>NZ_MAYU01000001.1 GCF_001685025.1 Bacillus sp. FJAT-27225
ATACGGAATTTATATGCCTTGTTGACTAACATGGTGCTTCATCACCACCTTGAGTCGAATGTATGTTCTTATTATATCAAACAAGGAAGACTTTGGCTAAAGCCAACCGCCATTCATCTCCCCCTTATCGTTTGGCTTTGCCCTTCACACGATTGAAGAGGGAGTCTTCTGTCGTAAAACGATAAAAAAAGCGCAATTTGACATTACTCAAATTGCGCTCTTTGTTTTGTATGAAGTCTTTTTCTTACTGGAAACAGAAAGGACTACAGTAATGAATGAGAAGAAGATGAAGATCCCGGCTGCATATGGGTTTACTGTGATTGAAAGGGTATCGACTATTCCAGCCCCAATAACTGAACCAACTGCAATACCCAAATGAAGAGAGGAATTATTCAAGCTTTGCTGAATTTCCGATGATTCTGGTGCGTTTTCAATCAAATAAGATTGCATAGCCGGTGAAATCGCCCAGCTGAGAATCCCCCATATGATAATAATAATCAAAAATACTGGAAGGATATCTGTTGTTTTTGGAAATACAAAGAAGATAGCACTAAAAACTGCCAGAGCGATAACCATTGTTTTTCTTGAACCGAATGAATCGGCTAGTATACCGCCAATCCCACCGCCGCATACAGCAGCAAAACCAAATATTAAATAGATAGCACTAACCCAATTTGCATTAAGACCGGTGGTTACTTCTAAATATGGCTTGAAGTACGAATACATAATGGAATGACCCGTCATATACAGGAATGTCGTTGTCAGTCCTAATGTGATCTTGTGATTTTTAAATGCTGCAAGCTGTTGCCTTAAAGGAATTTGAGGTTTTGGTTCTATACGACCCATTAATAAATGTACGCCAACTATTGATAATCCTGTCAATACCGTTATAAGTACGAATGGTGCTCTCCATCCAAAACTATTTCCCATTATAAGCCCGATTGGAACTCCTAATACTAATGAAGCACTTACTCCCATGGAGACAATCCCAATTGCCCGGCCTTTATACTGTTCTCCTGCCAAGCTGGGGGCCATGACCAAACATAGGATGATTAAGAGCGCCCCGCTCAATGCTAAAATAATTCTTCCTATAAATAAAATTGAAAAAGTAGGTGCAAATACCGTCACGATGCAACCAACAAAAAATATGTATAAACACGCTAACATGAGACGCTTTCTTTCAATTTTAGCAGTCATGACAAGCAAAATCGGTGATGCAACTGCAAAAATTAATGCGAAAACCGTGATCAGCAAACCTGCTTGTCCAATGCTTACATTTAAATCCTCAGCAATTAAATCTAATATGCCACTAATGATCAGTTCAACCATACCGATTACAAAGGCAATGACCATTAAAAAATATATACGTTTATCCATATTAACTTCCTTCCTAATTCCCCCAAGTGGAATACTTCCCCTTAATGAAAGTTTTCTCAAGAACAAAATAATAATGTACCATACTCTGCAGGAATTGAAAATATCACTTGAAGGAAAAGTGTAATTAAGAATTAAAAAAGCACTATCCTCTCAGACAGTGCTTCTGTTTATTTATAAATCATTTTGAGCAAATTTGGCCGCATTAAGGCCGATCATCTGACACGGCAATACAGTGTTGCCATCTGGCATAATAGGAGCTATAGAAAGATCTGCTACTTTAAGATTTTTCGTTCCAAAGACATTCAGGAAACCATCGACCACACCTTCTTCAATATTCCTACCCATTCTGCATTGGCCTCCGTAATGATTTAGAGCGGTATAAGATGCTCTTACAAAGTCTGATAATACACTTCTTTTTTCCTGCTCATTTTTTATATTGAATATATTTTCAGGAGGATAAACGACCTTATAAACACCATCTGGATCTAACTGACGGGCTCTTCTTATAATCTTAAAAGTCTCTATATATTGATCAACCATATAGTCCAAGTCATCCTGGTTAGCGAGTGGGTTAAAATCTACGGATGGGTAAGCTTCTGGATCGCTATGTGCTGCCATAATTGTACCCTTGCTTTTTGGATTTAGGTCTACGATGCCAATACTCATTACATTAGTTGGGTTATCAGGATTGAACTCCCAATTATTTATTGTAACATCAGGGGAAGGTACAAATCTTGGACCTATATTTCCTAATAACTGTAGGCGTCGTCCTGCCCCATCTGCTTGTTTAAAGGCGCCTATAGGAATAGGTTGGTCAGGATCACGTGACATTACCCGCTGTAGCCTTGACGTTTCTACCTCTATTCCGATTCCGACAGCATAATGAGTTTGAAGGTTATATCCGACATTTGGACTCTCTACAACCGTTACTATACCTGCTCTAGTTAAATCTTCTGTTCTCCCAACCCCTGAACGCTGAAGGATTACCGATGATAAATTTCCAGCACAAACAAATATTCCTTTTCTTGCAGAAGCTCTATGTGATTTGCCGTCTTTTACAAACTCAACACTCCTGGCAACAGGAACATCTTCATCTTCTGAAAAAATAATCTTATTAACTGTAGATTTAGCTAAAATGGCCAGTTTCCTTGAACCAACTCCAATTTCATCAGGATCAAATTCATCCCCTTGAGTTACAATATTTTCATTCAAATATCCTGTTGCAGTTGACGAACGGATGAATCCGCCATCGACTTCCTCCTGGGTGAATTGAGATCGGAAAAAGGTACAGTCTCTAATTCCAGTATTATAGTCTTCAACAATAGGTATATTTAGAACATCTGACGTAGCTTTTGCTAAAATTGTCGTAAGCCCGTTTTCTGGAACAATCTGCTGCCTAATAAAAATTGGGCCTTTGGTACCCCGTTCTTCGGGTTCTTGTGTTTCCCCTGTGTATGTCTCATTTTCTATAAATAATGGTCGTACATTTTGATAACTCCACTGAGAACCGACAAGCTTTGCCCACTCATTATAAAGGTTGCTGCTGCAGCGTACAGCTAACATGGCGTTATGCTCTGAACTTCCGCCAATTGCTCTTCCGCCTGATAATAACAACTGGCGGCCACCGATTGTTGGTTCAAGTCTCGAAAGGATGTTAAAAGAATGCCGATTATCACTAGCTAAGGCTGCCGCAACTGCTCCGGAGGGACTACTTAGTTCTTCTGTCATATTCGTACCAGGCTCAAGCACAAGAACAGTGGTTCTTCGATTATCGGATAACTTTTTTGCAATGACGCCCCCCGCTGTCCCGGCCCCAATCACAATATAGTCAAACGGCTTTAATCTTGCCATGTAATCAATCCTTTCGAATGGCATCTAGAATCACTTAAATCAATAAACATTACCCATTGGTTCCCAATTAAGTGCAAAGAGAAATCCATCTTTATTAATCTAAAGACCAATCTCATTTTATGATTAAGAACCCCTCATGGTGACAAATGATTTGCGGGAGGTGTTCTAAATTAGTAAAAGAGCTGAACTCCAACATACTGCGAAGGGAATATAACTTTTTGGGCATTGTCAATATAGCCCTATTCCTGGATAGATATCTTAAAAGACTAAAAGTGGAGGTTAATGAAAAAGAAGGATTAATCTAAGCGTTATCGAATTATAATCTTCAATGAAAAAATTGTTATATTTTGGAGGTAATGATGATTTTACCGACTATCGCAAGAAACACGTTGGGCATTATGGGATTTCCTTTGACGCTTTGGAACTTAGCTTTGGATAGAAAAAACAAGGTCAATCCGCCGGGACAGATAATTAAAACCAGAATGTCAGAGGTACACGCAATCGCTACTGGGGAAGGACCTGTCACTGTAATCTTGGAAGCGGGATTTAGTTCCATATCGATTGATTGGTGCTATATTCAGCCTGAGATTTCAAAGGTTGCCCGTGTCATATCTTATGATCGAGGAAACTACGGATGGAGCAAGACAAAGAGGAAAAGTATGACCTCATTGGATAGTGTCGAGGAAATGAGGGATATCCTTAGTCATCTGAATATAAAACCACCTTATATACTAGTCGGCCATTCATTTGGCGGCCTCTCGATGAGGCTGTTTGCAAGTATGTATCCCGATGACGTGATCGGCCTGGTTTTGGAAGATGCTGCACATGAGAATCAATATTTTCTTTCCACGGAGAATAGTAAAAGAATTATGAACTTTAGAAGGCTTGTAACAATTGGCTATATCACTTCATTAATAGGTATACCCAGATTGTTTAAACAGAAGATAGGCAGGAAGTTTCTTGCAACGGAATACGATAAGTCACTAAACTATATCGGATATACACTTGGTGCATATAAATCAGTATACCAAGAATATCTGGACAGTGTAATTTCCGCTCAACAACTACTAACATCCAAACCTTTGCGAATGGATTTGCCGGTTGTAGTAATCAGTGCAAAAAAACAAACTGAAGGTTGGAAGAAAAATCAGTTGCTATTAACCGATTTAACAAACAATACAGAACATATTGAAGCGGATACTGGTCACTCAGTTCATCTTGAAAACCCTAAGATTGTAATAGATAGTATTCTTAAATTAATTAATCAAAATGTCCAAAATTATAACAAACTTTAATAGATACATATAGGTCAGAAGATTCTAATCAGGTCATGCCTGGCCGGTTCTCTTTATAATTCAAAAGTTGCCGTACAAGGAGGTTCAAAATATGCCATTTCCCACGCACATTGTAGCCGCAGGTGGATTCGTTGAGGATGGTGAAGGAAATGTTCTTTTAGTCAAAACTCGAGATGGCGGTTGGGTATACCCAGGCGGACAAGTGGAAGTTGGAGAAAATCTCATTAATGCTTTAGTTCGTGAAATCAAAGAGGAAAGTGGGATCGACACTACGGTTAGCTACTTAATTGGTGTTTATTCAAATACTGGGATTTTTAAATGGTATGATGGTGTGACCGAAGTTCCTACACAAGTAATGTTTGATTTTGTTTGTAAACCAATTGGCGGGGAGCTAGCTGTTTCCGAAGAAACAACCGAGAGCCGCTGGGTTCCTAAAGATATGGTGCTCGATTTCATCACACATCCAGCCATTCGGACTCGCTTTCAGGCGTATTTGGAGTTTAACGGAGGAGTGAATTATATGGAATATGTAACGAATCCCGAATTTGTAATCAAACACCAAATAGGTATATCCAGGTAGATTTTTTCTCGTTGTTGAACAAATAATTGCGAGGGTTCGCGTTATAGCGCTCAATTTAACAACGATCTTTTTCCCTTTGAATTCAGTTAATTAAACATTTTCATATTCTTTATTATACAAACGGAAGTTTAGTTAAATACCTTAAAAAATCATAATATGAGAGGGGATAATCGTGAAAAAAATAATATTATTCCTGTTGCTATTCTTATTAGTGGCAATTGGGCTTTCAGCCTGGATATATTCAAATGCAATTGAATCTGTCAAGGCTGTAGAAAAAAAGGTGGTACCTTTAGCAAAAGAAAAAGCCGGAATAGAAAGGCATTCGCGTTTTCAACTATACAATGGATTTGATAAAACAACATATGTAATTGAGGGAAAAAACAATAAGGGTGAAGAGATTATCGCCTGGTTTCCCGAAAACAGCGAAAAGGTTACTGTCCGAAAAATAAGTGATGGGGTATCAGAAAAAGAAGCAATCCGAATTGTAACCGAAGAAATGAAACCTTCAGAGATTCATTCAATTAAGCTGGGTATGTACAAAAATATCCCTATTTGGGAGGTCTCATATTCAATCGGCAACGACCAATTAAATTATTATTTAGTCAATTTTGATACAGGCGAATACGTGACAAAAATACTTAATCTGTAAGCTAAGCCTCTGCCCCCGAGAGGAAAAGAGTTTCGTTTTTGGGCGGCTTTATTACAAATAACATAAATTTTTGATATCTCATTAAGTATAAGCGGAACGTATTTCATAAATGATTGCCTATTTTTTGTGTTTTATTGTCTACGAAAGTTAAGAAGGAGTATGGAAAATTATGTCGAAATATAAAATAGAGTTGCAGTAAATTTTTGGGGGTGTTTAGGTGGAGAAATTAAAAAGGCTTGATGTGGAACAGCTTAATATTGTCGATGAAAATGGAACGGTTAGACTAAGATTATTTAACAACCAGAATATCCCTCCTGCAATGATGGATGGGGAAGATATCCTTCCTGGGCATCGCCAAAGTGATCCAGTTGCTGGATTGATGTTTTATAATTCAGAAGGTGATGAGTCGGGTGGTTTAATTTATGGAAGCCAAAAAGACAATGACGGCAATCATGTATCGTATGGCAGTTTGACGTTTGACCAATATAAACAGGACCAAGTTGTTCAGGTGTTGCACCATGAGGAAAACGGTAAAAAGAATTATGGCTTTTCTATTTTTGACAGGCCAAATACAAACTTAAGAGAAGATGTTAAAAAAGATAGGGAAATTCGTAATTCAACAAAATCTGAGGAAGAAAAAAATGAGGAATTAAATAAGTTGTGGGCAGGAAATGTCCGTCGTGCATTTATGGGGAAAAATGAGGATGGAGATGTAATTGTCCAACTTACTGATAGTAAAGGCCAACCAAGAATTCGTATGGTTGTCGATCAAAATGATATTCCTAGAATGGAGTTCCTTGATGGAGAAGGAAAAGTACTTTATAAGCTGCCGCCAGAAGAGTAGATAGTATGAATAAAAAAATTATAATGTTTGCGTTGATTCAAAAGGATTGACGCATTTTTAAATTAAAGGGTGGGAGTTTAATGTTAAATCGCATCATCAAACAATTTGAATTGAAGGTTCAATCAATAAACGAGGTAGAGGATTCACATAGTTCTACTGTGTATAAATGCAACTTGGCTAATGGTGAAAATATTTTTATAAAAATTCCATTTACAAAATTAAAGTACCAGCGGGAAATAGAAGCGTACGAAATATTAACAGGAAGTGTCTCAATTCCTGACCTGTTGGATTACTGGTCCGGAGATGAGGAGTGCCCCGGCGCCTTTTTATTATCGGAGTTAAAAGGAACACCTTTAACAGCCAATGATTCGCCAACCGTAGCATTTCAAGTTGGGGTTCTCCAAGCCAAGATGCATACTATTCATCCGCCTGCCGGAAAAGAGTTAACTGGCATACGAAATGAATTTGCGAACTGGTCCAGTTTCATTGAGGAGCAATTTTATAGTTTCGCTGAAGATGTAAAGTTCGTTTTGGCCCCACAATTATATAAACAGGCAATTGAAAGATTCGAGAAAATGAGAAACCAACTACCATCACCTGATGGTCCAAGTTTTGTACATATGGATTTTCGCCCGGCAAATATTATTGTTGATGATAATAAAGTTTCAGGAATTATAGATTTTGAGAGCGTTCGGTTTGGTTCAACAGAAATCGATTTTACTAAACTGTATCGAGATTTCTTATGCTTCGATCCCACCTTGTATAAGGCTTTTCAAGAAGGATATAAGAGTGTCAGGCCGTTAATTGATTTAGAAATTGTGTTGCCATTTTACCGATTTACAGATGCTTTTAATAGTATTGGCTGGTGTAAACGCCGTGGTATTGAGAAAAATGCTTTATTTCTAAAGGAAAATGTAAAAAGATTAAAAGATTTTTTACAATAACATAGTGTGCTGCATAGAAGGACTGTCGTACAGATAGCTTTTTTTATGGAAATAGCTGGATCAGTGTTAGATTATCAAGAAGGACTTTTAATTGCCGTGAAGAAAATGTAATGGATAAGCTCTTCGTGGAGGATAATCTATGAATATCATGAACCCGGCTACTCTTGAAGGTTGGCTGCAGCCACATTCAATCGAATGGTACAAGCAGCTTAGCAACCTCCAGGGAAAATATACATACACTTGGAATTCAACCCTGACAGAACCAAATGGGGAATCTGTTTTTGATGAAGAAGTGACTCAACTTATAGTAAATAAGAAAGTATTGGACGTGGGATGTGGGCACGGTGAGTTTACGCTTAAATGTAGTTTGGCAGCAAGAACAATAGTAGGATTTGATGCAACAGAT
The DNA here is from genome assembly GCF_001685025.1 of Bacillus sp. FJAT-27225. Lineage (GTDB taxonomy): Bacteria > Bacillota > Bacilli > Bacillales > Cytobacillaceae > Bacillus_D. Next base: position 7,947 of record NZ_MAYU01000001.1, read on the forward strand.
AATTTTATAAATACTGGATTGCAGAATAACAATTCTAATGTTTCGTTTGTTGTTGGTAATACAAAGGATGGATTACCTTTTAAACCAAACGAATTTGATTGTGCATATGTGAGAAAGGGGCCTACCTCATCCTACCCTTACCTTAATAAAGTCGTTACACAAGGTGGGAAAATAATGGGTCTCCATCCTGGTGATGAGTTAGCCAAAGAATTGCCGCTTCTATTCCCAAACCTTTTTGAGACTTCAAATGGAACTCCAATCTTGGATACTCTTTATAAAAAACTAGAATTGAGTAATTTCTCTTATTCAACAATTGAAGTAAAGAATAGTATTGAATACATTGGTTCTCCAATGGATGTATTAAAATTGCGCTGTTTTGGTCAACAACCTTTTATCTTTGAAACGCTGAAAGAAAAATACTTATTAGAAATATCCAAGGTTTTTGAACAAAACAGTACAGAAGAGGGCTTACCTGTAACACATTCCCGTTATATAGTTCGAGCAACTGTTTAATTAACTCTTAGTGAGTTGCGTTGATTGATTTGAAGAAACAGGGCAATACGTCGAGCTCTTCTTATTGAGTTAGTATCTGGCCTGGGAGATAAAATAAGAGAGGGTTTTGATATGACAATCGTTTTTAGAAAATCTGTGTTGGGGGATATTATTCATTTACTTTCTATACAAAAGGCTGCATTTCAAGAGGATCTGGAAAAGTACCAAGACTATGATACCAATCCAGCCTGTGAAACGCCTGAAAAGTTGGCAGAGAATATTAAAAAATTCTATCATTATACAATTTTAGACGGGGAAAAAATTATAGGAGCGTTCGACGTAAGAGGAAATGATAACCGAATGCATATCGATAAAATTTTTATAGATCCTTCCATTCAAAATAAAGGAATCGGCACTTCCGCCATCCATTTTATCGAAAGGGAATTTCCAAATGTGAAATTATGGACTCTCTACACACCCTCGTTAAGTTTTCGCAATCATCAACTTTATGAAAAATTAGGTTACAAAAAGACTAAAGAAGTGCAGCTTTCACCAAAACTGATTTTGTTTAAATTCGAAAAGTTAACAGAAAGTGCTGTATTAAATTAGCTCAACCAAATGCGCCACAAACAGTCAGTATCTTATGCATAGCTGAACCTTAATACATATTCTCCAATACCAGATGAATTTATTAAAAGTGCACGGTACGAAGATCAAGAAGGTTTTTCGCACTATTTTATTGAATTCTTAATAGTGATTCGAGAAAGCCAAGGGGGAATTATATGGGGATGTTTCTGCCTCCAGTCATTCTGCTGATTATAGTAAGCCTTCTTGTTTATTTTGTAATTTCATATCTAAACAGGGCGAAGAACATTAAAAATCGCCGGAATATAACTGTTTTAGTGTTGAGCCTACTTTTAATTATTATTGTCCTGATTATTATGGGAGTTTTAAGTTTTTATTCTAATCCAGCTGATCCTTCATCTTTCTAAGGTTCTAAAGAGAGTAGTTTATTAGTTTTAAATAAGTTAATCTTAAGGAAGTGTTTACGGTTCGAACATTATCTTTTGAAAATTTCCAAAAAGCACGACATTATTTAATGGATAACGGAAGGGACTTGGAACAAGAATTGTTTTGTTTTCATTTTGAAAATGGAAACCCTCAAAACGTTATTTCTTTATTACAACAGTATCAAGGGGAAAATGGCGGATTTAGAAACATGGGGGAAGGACATACAGTTATTCCAAATGGAATGGATACCTGTATGGCTTTTCAGTAGCTTAGTGAAGTTGGTGCTTCATCAGACGACGTTGTAGTACAAAAAGGCATCCAATACATACTAGATTCATATGATTACGAACTGAAATGTTGGCACCCGAGGCCTAATCAAAGAAGCGAGGATTGGACCGATAATCCCTGTGCTGAATTGGTGGGTTATTTATATGAATATAGTGAATTAGTTCCAGGCGATTTTCAAAGAGAAGTAACCGAAAATGCCATAGCGAAAATGAGTAGCATTCATACTTCTGATGAACCAAGGCAATTTTACTTTTTGGAAGCGCTCAGTTTGCTTCGATTGGCCATAAGAACAGAAGAACCATACCAGTCGATCATTCTAAATCAATTAGAAAAAGATATTGACGAAATTATTGAAACTGACTCCGATAAATGGGCCACTACTTATTGCGCGAAACCGTTTTTCTTTGCCCATTCACCTGAAAGTCCATTGTATTTGCCAATTAAAGAGTTTGTTATCAGTAGTTTGGAAAATGAAATTAAAACCCAAGCAGAAGATGGACATTTCATTTTAAACTGGAATTGTGATGAAGAATCAGCAAAAGTTTGGAAAAGTATATGGACAATGGATGTTTTAAAGGTTCTGTACCATCACGGTATGATTGAAAAAGAATGGGAGGAGAAGATGAATTGAAAGCACAAATAAACCTGATCACACTAGTTACCGATAACGTGGAAGGAATGACTAATTTCTACCGAGATGTCCTAGGGTTTACAATCAAAAGTGAATCTCCGAATTATGTTGAGTTTCATAATGAGGGGGTAAGATTTTCTATTTGTTCGAGGGAAATAATGTCCGATATCACTGACGGACACAGCTCCTTTAGTGAGGAGAAGAATGGCCAGTCTTTTGAATTGGCATTCCCATGTGAAACACAAGAGGAAGTGGAGCAATCCTTTAAAGAAATAATAGAAAAGGGAGCTACCCCAATTAAAGAACCTTCACAAATGCCCTGGGGCCAGACAACTGCTTTCTTTGCTGACCCTGACGGCAACATACATGAAATCTTTTGTTAAGAAACAGGGCTTTATCTTCGCGAGGGGGAAAGTCCTTTCTTATTAAATAACGGCTGTGTAGTAGTTCGAAATTTATTATGGGGTGAAGAATTGTCCACTGATATTCTTAAACAAAACCGAAAAAGCTGGGATAAAGTAGCACATCATTTTAATGGTGTGGACGCATTGCCAAGTTATGGCCCTTTTGCACAAACAGAAGATGAGTTAGGACTATTTGATGAAATTGCGAATAAAAAAGTTCTTGATATTGGTTGTGGCAGCGGTCATTCATTGAAGTATATGGCAGAAAAAGGTGCTGCCGAACTAGTATTGATTTATCAGAGGCTCAAATAAAAACAGCAAGCGAAACTCTTAAGGATGTTAAAGCCAATTTAATTTGTTCACCAATGGAAAATGACGTTGGTATACCTAAGGAATATTTCGATGTGGTTTATTCGATATATGCAATTGGATGGACAACAAATCTTTCCGCTACATTTGATTTGATTCATTCCTATTTAAAGCCCGGTGGATACTTTATATTTAGTTGGGATCATCCTCTGTACCCACATTTGAAAAGCCATGAAGGACAAATCTACCTTGATGGCTCATATCAAGATGAAGGGGTAACAAAATATCCGAGATTTAAAGGTGAAGAAGCACCAGTTGTCATTCCTAAAAGAAAGATGGCAACGTACATAAATGAATTAATTAGAGCGGGTTTTACAATAGGCGCTGTTATTGAAAGTGTCGTGTCATCTGAATTTGATACAGTTAGTGAGGAGATATCTGATCGCTACTATTCTTTATACAAGGCAAGGAAGTTTCCGACTACGATGATAATGAAGTCAATAAAAGGATAGCTATTCTTCCAAGTGGGACAAATATGACGAAACCAACAGTAACTCTTAGTGATTATAGTTCAAATTGGGAAAAACAATATGAATATGAGAAAATAAGAATCCTTAACGTTTTAGCTGAAAAGATAATCGGAATTGAACATATTGGAAGCACCTCTATAAAGGGATTAGCAGCAAAACCAATCATTGATATTATTTTAGGTGTACAAGACCTAGATGATGTAAAAAATTTTGTTAGTTTTCTTAGTGAAATAGAATATGAATATGTTCCTAAACCTGAGTTTAAAGAAAGAATGTTTTTTAGGAAGGGATTATGGGGAGAAGGCACGTGTCATCTTCATATTTGCGAATATAATAGCCGTGAATGGATTGAAAAAATAGTATTTCGTGATTATCTTAGGATACACCCTCAAGTAGCCGAAGAGTATGCTGCATTAAAAAAGGAACTTGCTTCTAAACACAAGTTTGATAGACCGACCTATACGAAGAATAAAGAACCGTTTATAAAAGCAACAATCGAAAAAGCTAGGAAGCAATTACAGTAAAAATAACATTGATTGTTTTAATGCGTGATTCCGCTAATGAACAAACCGTACAGGTATGCTCAATAAGGGGCTTTTTTTGAGTTGAGTAGTTTGAGAGGAATTGGCATTTTTAAGGCCAAATCATACTATTAAGTTTTTTAAAAAAAATGCGGCTTGAGGAAAGCTCCTCAAGCCATATTAATTATTTTTACATAATTTTTCCGCATTTAAGCATTTCAGTTATCACTTGCTAAAGCCGAAACAACTTGCACCTATAATGATAAGCAAAATAAACAATACTACAATTAAGGCAAAATTATTCCGATAACTAGGACAGCCATAACCATAAACAGGAGATGCACATTCATAACCATAAACCGGAGTTGGACATCCATAATCATAAACAGGAGCTGTATAAGCAGGCATTGGAGCAATGTTTGAAGCAATGTTTGGAGCTACATTTGGGGAAATATTTGGAGCAATGTTTGGTGCAATATTCGGAGGAACATTAGCACCAAGATACGGTGATGCGTTAAGGTTTGGATACATTATCACACTTCCATTCATGTAAGGAATTTCCCTATATAGTACTCCCAGAGCTGGGTTTTGAGCCCGTCTATTAAAAAATGGGTAAATGTCAGGGGTGTGAAATGACCAGATATTATAGTAAATAATAAAGATAGTGAGCATATGAAATCGAGCTTTTGCCATGGTGCACAATTGGACGCTGCATTTTGTATGCATTACCGTTTCTAAACCAGCTTGCCATTCCAAATAAATACTTAAAAGAAGGCCTTGTCACCAATTTTGTTAAATAAGCTGGTTGATCACTATACGGTTTTCTTTTTTCATTTAGAATTTGAATCATTTCTTGTGATGGCCTTATATTAAATCCATGTCCAAAAAATCTGCCATCATCAAGGGCAACAGCATTAATACCTCTGAACTGTGGTTTTCTTCGATCAAAGTCAGGATTATTAAAGTACAAAACATCTCCAGGGAGAAAATGATTGGAATAAAAAGTGATGATACCCACGTCAGTATCTGTATGCCAGCTGTATAGATATAAATCTTGAAACAGTGAATTAAATATATTGGTACCCATACTTTTCAATATGGCGTGGTAATAGATGATTGGAATAGCGGTTGCACATTCAAATGCATAGAGGGAACTGTTCCGAAAAATATCCAGAATCGCATCAGCCGGTTGTACATCGGGTCTTAAAAGGAACCCGCCTTCCGTGGTTAATTGCCAGTACCTTGGGTTGCAGCGGGCATATGCAAACGTAGTAAACGCTGCTTGACTATTGTTCATTTCTTTCGCACTTTGGATAATGTTCTTACGGACTTTAAGTTCAAACAACAATTCAGGCTCGGAATAATAAGAATACAAGACCGGAGAATTCTGCATCTGGTTAATAATTGTTTTCTCAATACTTCCAAATTGCCAATTTTCACTCTGTTGAAACGGGACCCCTGATAGTTGGATCATACAATCCCCCATTCCTCTACGACTTTTCATCTGCATTCATATCTATCGTATTCTCATTTTTATTTATCATGTTAAGATGCAGAAACAATAATTATCTGTCCTTATATAGAAAAGAGCATCCAAAAAAATCACTGGAAAGTATGAGGCAGGCTGTTTTAATGAACCCAGATTCCTCTGAACCACCAATGTTTCATTTCAAAGTTGGTGGGAAAACAATGCATGGGAGGAATGATGATGGATAATAATCTATTTGGTAAGTCGGGGTTGAATGTTTCAAAATATGCTTTGGGCACGATACCGTTCAGTGGTACGAAAGGCTTTGAAAATGCCGGTGACATGGACCAAGAAACGGCAAATTATATGGTGGATTATGCGCTGGATCAAGGCATTAATCAATTTGATACTGCGAATATGTACGCGAAAGGGGATGCAGAAATTGTTTTAGGCAAGGCGATTAGAGGCAAGCGGCATGAAATGGTTATTAGCAGTAAAACGGGATTTCAGCTGACAGATAATCCGAATGATGTTGGCGCGACTAGAATCAATATTGAATCGTCAATAGACGCTTCATTAAAAAGGCTCGGTACCGACTACATAGATTTATACTATGTCCACCTTTGGGATGGCCAAGTACCTGTCTACGAGACTGTCCAGGTAATGAATGACCTCATTAAAAAAGGGAAGATTCGCTATTGGGGAGTATCCAATTACAGTGGTTGGGCGCTTGCCAAGACGCATACACTGGCAGTAGAAAACAATATGACGCCGCCAATTGCACAGCAAATATATTACACCCCGGAATCACGTGAGGCAGAGTATGAACTTTTACCAGCAGGCAAAGAACTCGGGATTGCTAATAGTATTTGGTCTCCGCTGGGTGAGGGGCTTCTCACAGGTAAAATTACGAGAAACAAGAAAGCCGAACCAGGTACAAGACAAGGGGATGGCTGGTCCGAACCATATATTAAGGATATCGATTTATTTTATAATCTAGTCGATTTGTTGAAGGATGTGGCATCAAAACATAAAGCGACAGTCCCCCAAGTCGTCCTTGCATGGCTGCGTGACAGACCAAATGTCGATTCAATCGTCTTGGCTGCAAGAAATAAAGAACAGTTGCACGAAAACATTGCATCCTATAATTTAAAGTTAACGGACGAAGATATTTCGCAAATTACTGATTTAACAACACCTGAACCTATTTACCCATTATGGCACCGCGCTATGAATTCATTTGATCGAGCTTCGGCTGCAGAGAAAGGATATTTAGAAGGATACAAAAGGTTAATGGATAGCAAAAATCGAAATATATAAAGATGATGGAGCAATAATTTTAGCTGACACTTAAAGACGAACCACACACCAGATATTGTGCGGGTTCGTCTTTGTTCAATGTAAAATTTGCTTCAAAGCAAGAAAAAAAGCCAAATGCTGAAATTTGGCTTAAAAGGCTCTTGAATTTTCCACCCGGATTTATCTTTCACCATGGCTAACTCTTTCTTTTTGTGTAATATAAAAAATGACAGGTATGATCAAAATAGATACGATCATTAAAACGAAGGCAATTGAGTTTTTATTGTGATCATTTACCCCAGCAGCAAACATAACGCCATATAAGCTTGATGCAAGGATGTTCCCGATAAATCGTGAAGTCTGCAGTAAACCGGAAGCTATTCCGCTTTGTTCTTTTGGGACAATCGAATAGAGTGAATTTTGTGTGCCAATCGTTAATGCACCATTGCTTATACCTGTGATTGCCAACACTATAAAAATCCACAGCAGACTGGATTGTTGATTAAATGCAACCAGTAACCCAACCCCTACGATTCCCACCGCAGCTCCAAATAATAATGGAATTCTAAATCCGACCTTTTCTGTCCAACGTGTCGCTATAGGTGTCATCACCATTGCAAAGATCGAAATAGATAGCATCATCATACCCGCCGTTTTTGAGTCAAGCATGATCACCTTTTGCAAATAGGTCGGCATAGATAAAATTAAGGCGAAGAATACAAGTGTGACTAAGATAAATTGAAAATAAATAAGTGATATTTTCGGGTTTTTCCTTAAAAATACGACATTTAAAAATGGCTCTTTTCTCTTTTTTTCGTAGAAGTAAAAGAAAATCGAAACTAATAACGACAAGCCGAACGTCCAACTATTAAAGCCGCTTTCTAATGATTGGAAAAAGGTCACCCAGGACGACATAAGGATGCTGAATAGAATAATACCAATGAAATCCCATTTGTATGGCTTAACCGCAGCCTTTACATCATTCGGTATATAAACCAAAGTTAGTATTGCTGAAATAATGATGAAAGGGAAATTTACATAAAAAATAACCGGCCATCCGGCAAACTGAATTAATAGTCCGCTTATTGTTGGTCCAAGTGCTGCCGTAACTGTTGCAAATACTGCCAGTGTAGCAATTACCCTATTTTGGTTTTTAGTGATAGTGGTTCGGACAATTCCGATTCCAGCGGGAAAAAGAGCGGAAGTCCCAATCGCTTGGATGCCTCTCATTCCAAGCAAAAACATCATATTTGGGGATAAGGGCGCCAAAAACGAAGAAATAGACACTAGGACCAACCCTAGCAGATAGATTTTCTTCCTGCCGTAATGATCGCTTAATTTTCCGGCTAATGGCATGAAAATAGCGCTTATAATGAAATAGGAAGAAATTAACCAGGATATATCCCTGGATGTAAGTTGAAACTCCGTTTGTATGGCTGGCAATGCCACTGTAATCATCGTTGTATTTAAAGGGTTTAAAACAACCCCCAACACAATAGCCGCAATTAACAATCTAGGGCTTTTCACCAAATCCCCATTACTTCTTTCTGACATCAAATTTCCTTCTTTCTATCTTTATAAAGGTACATATAGTTAATGATTATATCAAAATTAAACGTTGTATACAGGTAAAAGGATGTTTATTAAACTGAATCGGATAAACTAACCAAAAGAATGGGAAGAGGTGCTTTATGAAAAAGTTACTATTGGTTAGTTTATTTAGCATCATTACTTCATTGTATCCTATGCAAGCTAAGGCCATTACAGTGCCTTGTAGTATGGTTTTAACCCCAACTGATCAGCATCCTCCAAATGCGATGGGAGCTGCATTGGTTTACAAGGTCCAACTGAATCCGCCAAGTTTTGCTCGAACGAACATTAGTATTATTGCAGTCCATCTACCAGTGCCAACACAATATGGGAATTATGATGGGTATGAAGGGTTTGCATTTAAACCAAATGAAATTAGCTGGCGTTTTAGATTATATCCTACTCAGGAAGAAGATAGTCCAACTTGGGGAGGACGATTTGATTTAATCACAGCCGAGATGGAAAATGTTCAAGTTCAGGTGAGGCTATCCAATTCAAAAACAGAAAAATTGGGCCCGAGTGTTTTGAGCAATCATATTAAGCAGTGTAAATAGGCTTATCCAACAAGAGCAGACCGACAAGATTAACACATCCTTAGACAGGTAATGCAGGAGAGGTAAATTTCCATTTATGGTATATAATTCAGTTAAATATGTTAGAAGAGGGTGATACATTGAAAAATAATCCTACCATTGGACTTATAGTATCGTTAATTGCATTGGGCTTACCACTTATTTTTCTTATTACCTCTTTGACAACTGACGAATGGAATTTTTTCCTTTAGAGTTTATTGCCATCCTTTTCTGCGGGGCTTACTGGTTTGATTATCACTATTCAACAGATTAAAAAGGGTAAACTGAATAAATTTTAATGGAGCAAACATTTGGAGTAGCAGGTTTGGGAAAAATCAAATACCAAATCATTTCTAAAGCAGTGGATTTCGAAATCGTACTGCTTTTCGTTTTAGTAAGTAGGTTTTTTCAGCAATTTTAGGGTGATTGAAAGAAGGAATTTGGAAAAAACAGTCGAATTAATTTTTAACCTATAAGTGGGGTGGACTAATGAAACTAGGATTAAAAAGGGATGAAGTAAGATTGGCAGCACCTACGGTTGAGTGGCAGAAAGAGTTTGGTAGGGTGAAACAAGATATTATTCAAGCAACCGGAATTGAGGAACACCGAATTGAACATATTGGGAGCACAGCCATCAAGGATATGGTTGCGAAGCCAATCTTGGATGTATTGGTGGGAGTAGATGATATTGAAAATGTCGATAAATATATTTTTAAGGGCCTAGCCAGTATTGGTTTTTTAAGATTGAGGGTACAGCGTCCGAAAGAAATCGTACTTGCCAAGTTTACGGATGATACATACGAAGAAAAGACCCACTTTATCCATATGGTCGAATATGAGAAAGACCTTTGGCAAAATTTAATCTTTTTTAGGGATTACTTGATTTCGAATCAAGCAGCCAGGGAAGAATACCAAAATCTTAAAATGAGATTTATAGAACAACATAATGGCGGAATTGATGATTATACCGACTTTAAGGAACAATTCGTAAAAGAAATTTTTAGGAAGAGGATATAAGGCAACTAAGCGCTATCCCGATATGTATTTTTAGAAAATAGTAGGGAGACGAAAGTGGAAGTTAGTACAAAATGAAAAACCGTTCAGTTGCCTGAACGGAGAAAATTTTTATTATAATCCTGTTTTAACACCAAAACCTATTAAAACCAAACCTGTTGATTTTTGAAAGGCTTTCTGGAATTTAGAGTTATTCAACCATTTTTTTGCGTAATCAATTACATAAACAAGAGTAAGGAACCACAATACTGCAAGTAAAGTAAGGATTGCCGCTAATACTATCAGTTGCTGATTGATGTTCCCATTCAAATTAATAAATTGCGGCATGACCGTAATATAAACCAAAACAGTCTTTGGATTAAGAACATTATTAAGCATTGCTTGCATAAATGACTCTTTGTTATGCCGGCTAGAGGATTTGGAAGGTACATTGGACTGTTCTTGTATTTCCTTTAAAGAAAATGCACTTTTAGCAAAAAAGCTCTTTATGCCTAAATAAATTAAGTATGCCGCTCCTAAGTATTTGATCGTACTGAATAAAAAGACAGACTTTGCAATGACAACAGATAACCCGAGAATAGCAATAAGCGTCCAAAAGGATAGCCCTGTTGCCATTCCCACAACTGTAAAAATTCCGGCTCGGGGCCCGTAGCTGAGTGTGTTTCTTACTAGTAGCATAGTATCTGCCCCAGGTATAACAACCATCATTGCAGCTATTGAAATGTATGTTAGCAGGCTATCCATTTTATTTCCCCCTTCCAGTTTTATAATGACTACCCAATGAATTATTTTTACAGTATATCAGATTCTCTTAAAAAAAAGCAGGTCCAATCGTTTATTTATTGAATAAGAGATAACTATCATAACGATGAGTTGGAACTTTTAATTGGATGTTTTTCTTTAATGGTATGTTAATCAGAATGTTTGGTTAGGGAAAAGGGGTATTTACCTCCGCATTTTTGTTAATTCTTTATTAAATAATCGGGGTTGGATTTATTAAAAATAATATGGAGAAAAAAAGTATGAACAGAATTGAGCTTATAAGAAATGCAGAAAAGGAATATCACGATTTTTGCTATGATCATTATCGGCTTTTTGAAAAGGGGTCTTGGTTATATAAACCAGTCAAGACGGTAATGGATCAATTGGGTCTTTTTAAGGATAGGGATAATCTTAGTGTTTTAGACTTGGGATCTGGCGTAGGGAGAAACAGTATTCCAATTGCGCAAACTATTAATAAGGGGAAAGTTGTGTGTGTTGATTTACTCGACTCTGCGGTAGAAAAACTCAAACAATATAGCACGGAGTTCGGAGTAAGTGAAATTATACAAATTGTTAAATCAGACATTAGCGATTATACCATTCAAAAAGAGGAGTTTGATTATATCGTTGCTGTATCGAGTCTAGAGCATCTCGCTTCAATAGAGAAGTTTGAAAAAGTAATTCAACGGATGGCAACAGGAACAAAGGTTAATGGAATCAATTGCTTAATCATAAACACCAATTTTAACGAAACGTCGCTTGAAACGAATGAAGAATTAGAAGCACTATTGGAAATAAATCTAACAACAGAAGAAATGTTGGCAAAATTATATCGTATATATGGGGATGGATGGGAAGTAATAAACGAAACTGTTAAGCCACTTGAATATCAGATTGTAAGAAATGAAAAACCTGTATTGCTTAGTACTGACGCCATAACTTTTGTTGTGAGAAAAACGGAACCCTGCTGTTAGATTGAAAATTGCGGAGAATTTAATCGTAAGGGAATTAAGGCGAATTTACATGAGTTAGGGAGATTGTGATGGCTAATTCCATAAATTATAAATTCTGGACTGTTTGTATGATTCAAGATGAAGACAAGGTTTTACTTCTGGATAGACAACATGATGATTTTAGAGGCTTTATCCCGCCAGGAGGCAAAGTTGAATTCCCTGAAAGTTTTGTAGAGAGTGCAATTAGAGAAGTAAAGGAAGAAACAGGGTTGGAAGTAAGAAACCTACTATATAAAGGGCTTTATGAATATGTTAACCCTGCCGCAAATGATCGATATATGATATTCAATTACATAACAACTGATTTCAAAGGAGAACTACTGGAGAATTCTCCAGAAGGAAAAGCAGTTTGGGTAAATATAGAGGATGCATATAGGTTACCTATGCAGGAATCCATTCGAAGAAGGTTTCCATATTTCTTCCAGGAAGGCACTTTCGAAATCCAGGTAGAATGGGACCATAAGGAAAATAAAGAAGCGAAAGTCAAAATTAGAAATACATAAAATAAGACTCTTGGATTGTTCTAGAAGCGGTAAAGTCTTGGGTTTATATGATGACACAAATAAAGAGGTGAGGAGCAATGGATGTAGATACTTTAGAAGAATTAATATTAGGAGACAACGGACTTATAATACCTCTTCGATTAGGATATGGGTTAAATTCCGAAAAAGTTTCCGAAATTATTAAAGTGCTCGATCATCTTTCTGAAGAATGGGCCGAATCTGAATATATTCCAAAAAAAGCGGCTGAAATGTTTGCTAACTTTTATGTCGCTGCTTATTCTACACTTGGTTTATATAATGACGAAGTAGGTTTAAAGATTGAGGACGCGGTTGATTAGATAATGGACTCAATCAATAAATGCTTAGCTTAATCAGTAGTAACAGGTGGATTTATTAAGGAAGAAATAACGGGCTTTTTAAAAACTCTTACTGACTAACGCTGGAGGAGGATTTTTTGAGATCAGATTTAGATAATTGGATGTCTTTAACCGTTATTGAACTAAATGAAATTTTCTCAAGTATTCCTTCGTTATGGGGAATTGCGGGTGGCTGGGCGATAGATTTGCATATTGGAAAAGTGAATAGGGAGCATAAAGATATAGATGTAGTATTCTTCAGGGAAAATCAACAAATTTTCTACAATGTTTTAAAGAAGAATTGGAAGCTGCCGCTTTGGGTGGAAATCAAAACGATAGATGTTAGGCCAAAAGAAGTTGCGGTAAAATTATTGTCCCTATTTTGCTAACTTGGCAAAATGTGCTCAAAGTTTAGTGAAACAAGGTATCTACCACCTATTTATAGAATTTATTAAGGTAAAAGGGGGGTAAATGTTGATAACTATTGAAAAAGCAATTATTTCGGATGCCGAGAAGCTAACAGAATTAATGATAAAAACATTTGATGAAGAAGCAAGAAAATGGCTTCTAAATCCTGATATTTTGGATTACAATATCCAACCTCCTGGTTATTCTTCAGTGGAAATGACTAAATATATGATTGAAGAATTAAATTACTACAAAATAATATATGACGAAGACATTGTTGGCGGTATTATAGTGACCATAACGGGCAAGTCTTTTGGAAGAATAGACCGTATTTTCGTTGACCCAGATTATCAAGGGAGAAAAATCGGTTCTAGAGTAATAGAATTAATTGAGGAGGAATTTCCGACCCTAAGAACTTGGGACCTTGAGACATCAAGTAGACAAGTGAATAACCACCATTTTTACGAGAAAATGGGTTATAGAACCACCTATGAAACAGAAGATGAATATGGTTACATTAAGAGAAAAGTAAGTTCATTAGGCAAAGAGAACTTAGTGGAAAACAAAGATATTTCCAATACTCAATATGAAAATTGCAATATGGAAAAAACCGAATGTTATGCAGTGGATTTAGAAGGGAGTACTTTTAGTAACAGTAACCTAATGAATACTCAACTAAGCAACTGTAACCTTAGTCATTCAAAATTCCAAAACATTAATTTCAAGCATTCATTTTTTGCAGATTTAAACCTTTCTTATAGCAAAATGCGGTTAGTTACTCTCGGAGGGGTTCGCTTTATAGATACAAACCTTGGAGATGACAGTGAACCACTTTCTTTTGAAAGATGTGACCTTCAAGGGACAAAGATTAGTAAAAGTAACCTTAGAAACTTACAAATTACAGAAAGTGACATTACAGGAATGACAATAGATAATATTCCTGTAGAAAAACTACTTGAGTTGTATTACCAAGAGTTAAAAAAGTAAATAGTACTTTACAGAATGCAGCCACCTTCATTGGGATGGCTGTTTTTTAAAAAATCTTACGCGAAAAATTTTGCTGTGATTCATTTGAAATATTGCAGTACTGAGTACATATATAACAAACGGCGCAGGATACTTGAAGAAAGTAGCGAACTTATAAGGATATGCAGTTTACAAAATAGTCTAATGAGGACAAAAAGGTGCAAAAGATAAATGAAATTATTGATTTACTGGTTAATAGCGGTTTGATAGTGAATAATAATCTGGAATTAAAGAGATTAAAAAAGGGGACTACCAATGGAGATTTATATACCCTTTTAATCAAGAAGATCCCAACCTATGTTATAAAAGTAGACAGCTCTAAGATTATTATTCCAACTCATGATTTTCTTCTCGCTTATCAAGATGTCAAATTGTTGCCTGATGTTCTTTATACAGACGATAAAAACGAGTTTATTGTCTACTCTTATATTCCAGGAGAGACCCATTATAACCGGGGGCCAAAGTTAGAATGGATGACGATTTTAATAAAAGAGTTATTCAATAAATATCAAAGGTTGGACAAAGGCATTCCCTGGGGTAGAGTTAACGGAATTCAAAGAAAATCGTGGTCAGACTTTAATCATGCAAGTTCGGAGTCTGCCAGGGAAAACATTGGCGACTTTTTACCAAACGAGGATCATAAAAGGGTTGAGATTTTAGTAAAGAAATTAAACTTTTACCACAGTTACGAGGATAAATATTATCTTCATGGAGATACTGGTGTTCATAATTTTGTATACTCGGATAACAAATTAAACGGAGTTATTGACCCATCGCCTTAAATCGGTCCAAAAATATATGATTTTACTTATGCTTTTTGTTCTTCTCCAGATAGTCTCGATTTAAGCACACTTTATTCATCGTTTTCTCTGTGGAACAATGATTCTTCTTTTACCAAGGACAGGCTTTTGGAGGAAGTTGTTTTTCAGTTGTATACACGTATTGGTGTATGTATCAAAGTTCATCCCCACGACTTAAGTGAGTATATGGAAGCCTGGAACCAATGGCGAGGATATCTTCCCAGTATCTAGGGGTGTATCTTTTACACTGCTTTGATCTTTAAAGGATGAAAATTGAAAGATAAGTTTTGTTTAATTACTATTTTCTAAGATTTGGGGGGAAATGATGTTTGTTAAAGTTTATCAGTACCACATCCTAAAAGATAAGATAGACGAATATTTAGCCATTCAAGAAAAAGTATCAGAAATTTACGGGAGATATTTAGAGTTTCATACAATGTATCTCAACAGTAAGATTGATGCCACGCAATGGATAGAAATATCAAGATATAAAGATGAAAACGAGTATCAAAAATGTATGGATTTGATTAACCAACAAAAAGAAATACAAGGACTTTTTCTAGAATTCCAAACTCTCTTGGTTACCGGCAAAAGTGAAATATGTGAAGAAGACTTTATGGAAATGAAAGAAACATCGACAATTGAATAACAACAGGGTAGGAATATACTACTAAAAATAAAGGGGGTTCATATGAAAAAACTGATGGGAATTTGCACTTTATTATTCAGTATTCTATTGGGTTCTTTTCCAGCAATCTCAGCAGAAACAGAAATTCCTAAGGGTGCCCAAGAGTATGCCGACACATTTTTTAAGAGAATTGTTTTGGATACCGTTAAAGGCACTGATCCTGGAAGTTTCAATTTTACTTCATCCGAAAATATCACGTTCGGGCCACTGCTGAAAATCTATATAATGGGCAAGGATTTCTATGTTAAGAAGAAAATAGGTAGTGAAGGCATCATCGATCCCAGGGAATATATTTCTGTTGTTTTTCAGGATGGAAAGCCTGTGAATGCAATCTCGACATATCAAACTGAGTCAGGAGCTTATGACCTTGCCATATTCGGATATTCTTATGAAGAGGTAAAGGCATTGTCGGAAATTAAGGAAGGCGAAAGTCTCCTTCATAGTATGCAACACGACGTATGGTTCGTTTATAACGGGAAACAAGTAAAGGCCATAAATAAGGAAGCGAAGGATCTTCTTAAAGCCGAAGAAAAATCGATTGAAGATTTTCAGACTATCATTGTCGAAATGCATGAAGGACTCATAGGCGAAGATACTGGCCAAGATGGTTTGAGCGGCGGACGCTTAGCACAGGCCGAATCTGGGAATAACAATCTAGTCTATGTACTTTATGGTACGGTTGCAATACTGGCGGCTGCTTGTGTCACTCTAATCCTTTTGAATCGGAAATTGAGGACATCTAAAAAGTTTCATGATTGATGAAAAGTCTTTCCAATAAATAATGATGGAGAGAGGGGAGCTATTTTTTATGATGATAAAAGGTTTTGGGGGAGTATTTTGGAGGACGAAAAATCTGGAAGTAACAAAAAAGTGGTACAGTGACGTGCTGAAGATCGATATAGATAATTGGAATGGAACTATTATTAAACCTCAGTCAGGAAATGAAACGATATTTTCTTTCTTTACTGAAGATGACCCTTATTTCCCACCAGAACAGCAAGTAATGTTGAATTTTGAAGTTTATAATCTAGACGAGACTATTAACCATCTTGAGCAACTTGGTGTACCTCTCGTTAAGGAAAAAGAGGTTAGTGAATTTGGTAAGTTCATTTGGATTAAAGATCCTGAAGGCAGACTGGTTGAGCTATGGGAGAAATAAGGTTGTAATTAAAATAATATTGTTGCGAAACAAGGAGTTTTAATTGCAGCTCCTTTTTTTGTTACACTAAGGATGCAGGTTTAAAGAAAAATCTTTTTAAAATGGAGAGGTTATTTTTATGAATCGTTTTTCAGAGATACAGGAAACATTAAAAGAATTTAATCAGTCACATCTTCTAGCCTTTTGGGATGAACTATCGGAAAGCCAACAAGATCAGCTGTTGGCGGACATAGAGAAGGTAAACTTAACAGAAATCAGCTCTGCAGCTGAAAAACTGACTTCATCTTACAACCCCGAAAGAAAGAGTATCGGACCTGTCCCTTACGAAGTATTAGAGAATCTATCGGAGAGAAAGATACTAGAATATAAACAAGATGGTATGGATATGATCGAAAACGGGAAAGTAGCGGCTGTTCTTCTTGCGGGAGGGCAGGGAACCAGGCTTGGGCATGACGGACCAAAAGGAACATATGACATTGGACTACCTGGGCATGAATCATTATTTGAACTTCAGGCAAAACGGTTGCTTCAGCTCTACAAACAAACGGATAATATGATCCCTTGGTATATCATGACAAGCCCAATTAATGATGAGGAAACAAGGGATTTCTTTCAACAGCACAATTACTTTGGATACAATCCAGATTTCATCACTTTTTTCGTTCAGCCAACCGCACCGACATTAACGCCTGATGGCAAATTGATGTTAAAAACAAAGTCGAGCCTTTCTCTTTCTCCGAACGGAAACGGGGGAGTATTCTCAGCTCTGAAATCGAGCGGTGCACTAGCGGATATGGAAAAGCGGGGCGTTAAATGGATCTTTATGTATAATGTGGATAATGCGATTATTAAAATTGCCGATCCGGTTTTTGTCGGATTTGCTGATGAAAAAGATTCGCCGATAGCCAGCAAATCAGCGGCCAAACGAAATCCGCAAGAGAAGGTAGGAGTTTTCTGTCTGATGGACGGAAAACCGTCTGTAATTGAGTACTCGGAAATGACCCAAGAAGAAAGTGAAGATCCGGATATGACGAATGCCCATATTAGCATTCATTTATTCAAGCTGGATTTTATCAAGGAAATAGCAAACAAGCCCCTACCATATCATTTTGCCCATAAATCCATTCCGACCGTGGACGAAAGCGGCAATGAATTTAAACCAACTGAACCAAATGGCTATAAACTGGAGCAATTTTATTTTGACTTATTCCCAGAAGCTGAATCGATTGCCGTCCTGCAGGTCCCAAGAGAAAAGGAATTTGCACCTGTTAAAAATAAAAGCGGGGAAGACAGCCCTGAAACTGCAAGAAAAGCAATTCTTTCAAACGAATAGTTAGGATTAAGTTGATAAAGTACCTTGTAAATGGAAAACCTCCTCACAATCATGATTGTAGAGGAGGTTTTTTATCCTTTTCTCTTAACCCATCAAGAAGTTAAGTAAAATCGTGCCTTTTATCTAAAACGAATCCATTTTCGCTACTCGTTTAGCGATGTCTGTTTAATTGAATCCGGTTGACCCATGATGTTGTTTACAATAATACTTTTTAGGCTCCGAACCCACGAATGCCAGATATAACGATTAATAATCCATAGCCTATAATAATTAGCGAAATCATACCCATACCAACATATTTTAAAGAACCACTTTCATTTGTTTTGACTCCTTTTACCCCTAACACAAAACTCGTTATCCAAGAAGCAAGCCCGGTGTAAAGAAAAGGGTTGAAAATTCCGTTACTTCCTAGAGAACTCAAGTAAAATAGTACAAGTCCTGATATGGTAAAAATAACAGATAAAAATCCATATTTACCCTTCAATGTATCTCACCCTCAACGTAAATTTATTGATAATTCAGAACTATATTAATTAGTGTAACATGAATATCACTCACACAAATCATCAAAATGTCCGAAAACTTCTTTAACACTCAAATTAAGGGATATTCGTTAATTACCTACAAATAACCTGCCGTCACACCGGGGCGGAGAGCGGAATCCAAGAACCGCATGGTTTTGAAACTTTAGACTTAATAGGTTCAAATGCGGGTGCTATTTTAAACAATGAGAGTTGGAATTACTGGAGGGGCAAAGGTGAACAGGAAGTTAAAAAAATCGTTGATTTAATGAAAGAGATTGCCACAGACCCATATATTCTGGGAATTTCAACTCACTTGCTTTACATCGGTAGGAAAAAATAACTTTCTTTTTAGCTAACCGGAGCAATGTTCCAAGAGGAATCATCGCCCTTTTTGTTGAAATCCTTATTAAGCAAACGGGGCATGTAGAAGGTGGCTGATATGCATAATTGGTAACAGAGGAGGTGGAGCAAGGTTCCCAGGGTTTCAATTGTTAACCTTGCTCGGGTATCCTTTAGGGTAAAGGTATCTAGACCGTAATTTAACCGTCTCATAGATACCCAAATCAAAAAAACATTAATACGACTTTTTAAGCATTAAGTCACATTGAACTTTAATTGTGCATAAGTAAAAAGAGCTATTGAATAGAAATATAAACCTTGATCAACATATTTAGCAATTGCAAATCATTAATACATTTCCGTCTAAATCTTCAAAATTAAAATAGGCAAAATCACCAATACGCTCTATTTCTTTAACAACTATTATTCCTTTGCTTTTAATAAATTTGTATGCTACATCAATATCTTTGACGAAAAAATTAAATAAAACATGATCCGAAGGTTTCAGCTTAAAGCTTGGATCAAAAGTGTGGTCATCTAAAGTAAGTCCAGTCTCTCCTGTAACTGGAATATTGTAAACAGGAGATGCAACATTATCTAGATTAAAGGGTATTCCAAGTAGATTGCTGTACCATTCTGCTGATCTTTCTAGGTCACTGACATGAATAAAAACATTATTTACCTTACAAGCGATTGGAGAACCAAGTGAATTCATAAACATCCCACCCTTTGATTCAGCTTTACTTACTTATTCAATAAATTAAAAGAAAACCCTTTTTAAAATAATATGTCGCAGTTCGAATCTAATGTGAATATAAAGAGATGTGCTTAGTCAAACATTTTTGCAACTGCTTGATCAAGAGCCGCTTCTTGAACAATCGTTTTATTTGTTTACGAACAATGTAGTTGGTAACTAAAAAAAGCCAATATCAGGAAATAATGGGTTTCCGAATGAAACCGTAGGTTCAACCTGCCAAAAGGACGGCTGTAATAAAAACGATTTGAAGTAAGGTTCGGGGAATCAGCTTAGGTACAGGCCGCCCTCCGATCGTTAATTTTTCTCTGGCCGCCCGTATATTTGCTGGAAACATTACTATTAGCAACACCGCCAATCCTAAAGACGCTACCTTAGAGGTAGGCTGAAACATTATACCGATAGCTCCGGCAATTTCAAATATTCCTGTAGCTGTAACTATCCAATCCGGTCTAGGAAAAGCCGACGGAACCATACTGATTAAATCATAGCGCCTTGTCCCCCAATGAGCGGATGCGGTAAGCAGCAGCATGAAGGCTACTGCTCCTTGAAGCGAGGTATGCCAGCCTTCGAAATAGGGTACTCCAATCAAGCCAATGGCCTTGAACAGAAGAAAAGCGGTGACAAGCACATAAAATGGTACCACCTTAATCCCTCCCTTTTAGAAACCTTTTGTTACCATAAAGTATAATATGACGAACGCGCAATAGCGTAGCAGCGACGCCGAAGACAGCCCACGAGCGAGAAGCATCCTGATAATCCTTGGAGATAGTGCCGCTTTCGATGCATTCCGCACTGTATCGTATCATTCTAAGCTGCATCGGTATAAGAATAACGGCCCAGATGATCCCGGTTATGGCTAATAATATGAGCGACAACTTAAGCCAGTTAAACCCCGCCATTGGCATTCCCGCCTGTGCAGCCATTATACTGCCCGAGACGATGCTGAGGGCATGACCCGGAATCGTAAATATATAATCGGCCAGCAGGACGTTTTTCGTCAAATGCGCCCTTATCTTCCAAAGGCTGCTGTAATATTTTTACCAACGAATAATACGACTCCAATCAGATGCAATGTTAACCACAAGCTCATACTATCATCACTTCTGTTCCCTTTACCGGGATTTTAAGATATCGATAATAAACGACGAGAATTCTTGGGCCCTAAAAACAGAAGTAACAGATGGAATCGTGGATTGGACACGCAAACCGATTGTTAGAAGAACGAACATTTCTGCTGTTTTGCCTGCATCGACCAATTCTGAAATAACACCATGCCTTTGACCGGTCTCGATCCACTGTCTGGATAAGAATACAGCACGTTCATAATACTGCTTGAGTGCTTCCGCAATAACCGGCTGGTCCTCCTTTCCAAGTAAATACATCAGCGCTTTGTTCGTCACGTCCGCATTTGCATAAGCCGAAATACTTTCAAATATTTTTTGATATGGCTCATCAAATGATCGGCGTCCTTGCTCCACTTCGTTCATAAAAAGGTGGTTAGTCTCTTCCAAGCGCTCCTGCAATACCCACACAAAAAGTTCGTCTTTGCTCTTCACATAATGGAAAATAGCCCCCTTTGACAAGCCCGATCTGTTCATGATGTCCTTCATCGTAATCGAATGGCATCCTTTTTCCCGTATCAGCTCTTTAGTCGTTTCAAGTAGAAGCCTAGTTGTTTGCAATCTTCGTTCATCTTGTTTCAATGTCAACCCTCCGGAGTAGTAGAATCAGTCTTATTTTGAATACATTCAGCTTAACATACCGACCATCGGTTTGTAAAATATGCGTATTGGTTCCTAGTTGTTTAACAATTTCGCCAGTCCCACTTTTTTTCAAAGTTAATTTTGTGAAAAATGTACTTAAACATACGAGTGCTTATGTTCAATAAGAAGTCACGTAAAGGAGGGATATAATGTCTGGAACCATATCCTTGCCGAGAGTTTTACATAAACCAATAAAGTTGCCTAAGGTCCTAAATTTTAGGTTTTTTTCTTTAAAGGATAACGAATACTTTAAAGTCATTGATATTTAGTTACATGAAAAATCGTCAGAAAATAAGCAGCTCAAGGGCTGGCAATAGTATGGGTTAATGTGTCCGAATACTATATTCACTCATACATCGAGGATTTTTATGGAAGATAGCTTCTTCTTCAACTAATGGGGGCGTTAATCCAGGATCAGAAATTAATGGGTCCTGGTGAGTTTATGTAATCGGCTAGGTTCCTGTTTAAGGAAAATCAAGCCGTTTTTTTTATTCTTCTTCAACTGATACATAGTCAAATATATCTTCAATTTGTAAATAATGAAAAACCTGTTAGGAACTTTAATTATTGCTGAACTCCAGAATCCATTCGTATTTCTGATTTATTGCATAAAAAACATTCATTTTACTGCTTCAATAAGAAGGCATACAATCAAGTTAGCACGATATGAAAGGGGATAATAAAGATGAGAGAAATTAGGGTTTTTCATGTAGATGCCTTTACTACACAAAAGTTTGGAGGAAATACTGCGGGAGTCGTATTAGATGCAGAAAAGCTAACAGAAAGTGAAATGCAAAGCATTGCTAAAGAGTTAAATTTACCTGAATCTGTCTTTTTACTGCCTTCACAAAATAATAACGCAGATTATAAAGTGAAATTTTTTACTCCCACTGAAGAAATCAATTTTTGCGGTCATGCAACGGTCGGGTTAACATGGTTGCTGGCGACGGAATTTGGTTTAGCTAAACATAAAGACGGCATTGTGTTAGAAACGAATATTGGGAATATACCTGTTATGTGGCACAAAGAAGGTGGTGAATTAACTGTTGTGGAGATGACACAAGTTACCCCACAAACGAAAGAAATTGCAATTGATTACAACATCCTTAGTCAAATGATTGGTGTTAAATCTAATAGTATAGATTTGGAATATCCCATAAAACTAGCTAATACAGGTAACTGGCATCTACTCGTGCCGATTAAAGATCAAGAGGCCATCGATGAAGCAATGCCTGATTTAGCAGCTCTAGGAAAACATAATAAAGAACATACGATTAGTACTACACATCTATATACGTTTAACACGAAGAAAGATGTTGATATATATACGAGAGATTTTGCCCCGGGTGTTGGTATTTCTGAGGATCCGGTAACAGGTGCTGCAAATGGGGCATTAGCTGGTTTTCTTTATTTAGAAGGTCTCATTTCCCAAACAAAAACAACAAATTTAAAGATTGCCCAAGGTGATGCAGTGGGAAGACCTGGTTTGCTTAATGTGACGGTAATTCCTAATAAAACAAACCCAGCCATTAAAGTGGCTGGTGCAGCAATTACAACTATTCGTGGAATCTTAACCATATAAATGCAAACGGCTTGAATCGGAAGATTTCCCAGATACTTCAAATTCGAGCCGTTTCTTTAAAATAATCCTCTTGTAATCTCAATAAATCTCTTGACAGCGGGTGAAGCTTGCTTAATTGATTTTAGCGCCATGCCTATTTCACGAACCAAGTCATGTTCTAAGGGAATAACTTTTGTGTTTGAAATTTTTTCAGATAAAATCATTTCTGAGATAATGGTTATTCCTAGCTTTTCTTGAACCATAGATATTATAGTGTTGTTATCTATAACTTCAAAAAGAACAGTAGGTTGTACGTTGCTTTTTTTGAGAAAATCCTTTATTAAAAAATCACATCCAGCTTTAGGCATGATAAATGGTTCATTATGTAGTGATTTTATATGAACTTGTTTTTGTGTACTCAAACGATGATCCCTATGAACTAAAAGGGCTAATTTATCTGTAAATAAATGAATGGTTTCAAATCCATTTGCTGGAAGCGGAAGAAAACCTATATCAATAGTTCCTGTTGTTAGCCAATTTTTTATATCGTCATAGCCGCCCTCATAAAGTTCTATCTGAATATGAGGATACATTTTTACATAGGTTCTAATAATACTAGGAAAGATTTTTGAAGAAAAACTAGGGAAGCTACCAATTTTAATGCTTCCTATCTCAAATCCTTTAATAAGCGCTGCTTCTTGCTCCAGCAAATTTGCATGACGAACAATCTGGCGTATATGCGATATGACTCTTACTCCAGCGTCAGTTAAAGAAATCCCATTACGATTGCGATGAAGTAATACCATTCCTAGTTCCGCTTCAAGCGTTGAAATATTATGACTTACTCCTGATTGAGACAACCCGAGTTTCTCCCCTGCTTTAGTGAAACTACCATTGTCAACCACTGCTAAAAAAACTTCATACTGAAAAATTGCCAATACACTCACCCATTTTCATAAATTTATCTTAGCATCAAAAATTGCAAGTTGTATGAAGTACTCAATCAGTGCTGATTGAACTTTCGTCATACGTTAGTTAAACACTAAGTAAGAACTATAGCAATAATTTTCCATAAACTTTGCAATAGTAGGTATTTTATGCCTTCTTTCGAAAATTTTTTATAAGAATATATAAATATTCTCTTTTATTTCATTGTATCTTACTTAAACTCCCTCAGTTTAATTCAATTTTCTCACCAATACTCGCTTATTTGCAGGATTTCATCCTCAATGGATTTAATTTCATGATTGGATAGAGTAACTTAAGTAGTCGTACGGTGCATTGAATTTGACGACACTTGCTCTTTATAGGTTTTATATACCACCCACTTTTTTCCTTTACAGTGATTCGATTATGTGAAAGAAATTTGTTTCGTTATCATTATTATGATAAAAATCATGATAAAGCTATGCTAAGAGGTGTTATATGCCAAACAAAAGGCTTTTTGTGGAGTCATAGGATCGGTCAATCAATTATTTTGCAATTTGTTGCGGAAGCCGATTTTCGTGTTATTATTAATCTATGAATATTCCAATTTTATCCACCAAACTTTATATCCCTATGCCAAGGACTAATGTTATCCTCAGACCGCGCCTGATCGAGCGATTGAATGAGGGTCTGAACCGCAAGCTGACCCTCATCTCTGCCTCCGCTGGCTTTGGCAAGACTACGTTGGTCAGTCAATGGGTCACCGGTTGTGAGCGAACTGTTGCATGGCTGTCGCTTGACGAAGGGGATGAAGACTATACGCGCTTCTTAACTCACATTGTCGCTGCATTGCAGACGATCGCGGAGAATATTGGAGAGAGCGTAGTTAGTTCGCTCAACTCGACACAGCAACCGTCAACGGAATCGATTCTGACGGCACTGCTTAATGAAATGACAACCATCCCGTTCAAATTTGTGCTTGTTCTTGACGACTATCATGTCATTGATTCCAAACGAATAGACGATTGCCTTCACTTCCTAATTGAGCATCTCCCGCCACAGATGCACCTGGTCATCGCTACCCGTGAGGATCCGCAGTTTCACCTAGGCCGGTTACGTGCCCGGGGTCACTTAACCGAGTTGCGTGCAACCGATTTACGCTTTACTCCCAATGAAGCGGCCACGTTCCTCAATCAGTTGATGGACCTAAAACTTTCAACCGACGAAATTACTGCGCTGGAAACCCGTACAGAAGGCTGGATTACTGGTCTTCAGTTGGCAGCACTCTCGATGCAGGGGCGCAAGGACATACCAGCATTCATATGGGCATTCGCTGGAGACAATCGTTTTATTTTGGACTATTTAGTCGAAGAGGTTCTACAACGGCAGCCTAATCATGTTCGGAGCTTTTTACTACAGACCTCCATTCTTAACCGGTTAAATGGTCCTTTGTGCGATGCCGTCACTGGGCAAAAAGAAGGTAACACAATGTTGGAGACTCTGCTAAGAGGTAATTTTTTTGTCGTTCCTCTGGATGACAGTCGTCACTGGTATCGCTATCATCATCTCTTTGCCGAAGTTCTCATTACACATTTGAGAGAGGAGCAGCCTGATATAGTAGCTACGCTGCATCGGCGCGCAAGTTCGTGGTATGAGCAACACGGCTCGGCAGCCGATGCAATCCGCCACGCACTGGCCGCTGAGGATTTCGCTCGAGCGGCGGACCTAGTCGAGCTAGCATGGCCAGATATGCGCAGGAGTAAACAGATTGGAACGGTGCGAAGCTGGATGAAGGCATTACCCGAAGATCTGTTCCGCTTCAGGCCTGTACTCAGTGTTGCATATGCATGGGCGTTACTGGCTTGCGGTGAGTTAGAGGCCGTTGAAGGGCGGCTCCAATCTGCAGAACTCTGGTTGGAAACGACAACGGACATCCTTGAGGGAAGGGAAGCCTCATTGGCAGAGGTGGTCTTCATGGACGAAGAGGAATTTCGTGGTCTGCCAGGTACAATTGCCGTGCTGCGTGCAGGACTTGCTCAGGTGTTGGGTGATGTAACCGGCGCTATAAAATACGCCCAACAGGTGCTCGACCTAGTACCGGAGGATGACCAACTTCGACGTGGTGCGGCAACTGCGATCCTGGGACTCACCTCTTGGACGAACGGGGATCTCGAAACAGCGTACCGGATGTTTGCTGGTGGGATGGTAAGAGTACAGCAGAGCGGAAATATCTCTGACGTTATCGGGGGCACAATCGCTCTGGCTGATATACGGATCGCACAAGGTAGACCCCGTCAGGCGATGCGGATCTATGAGCAGGGCTTGCAACTCGCCATGAAACAGGGCAATCCCGTACTTCGGGGAATGGCAGACATGTACGTGGGAATGAGTGAGCTCTACTATGAGCATAACGATTTACATGAAGCTACGCAGTATCTACTTAAAAGTAAGGAGCAGGGCGAGCAGACTGGGTTCCAGCAAAACGGGTTTCGCTGGCGCGTCGCAATGGCTCGAATACGGGAAGCACAAGGAGATCTGGACGATGCGCTCGATCTGCTCCATAAGGCAGAGAACCTGTATATTAGTGATTTTTTTCCAAATGTACGTCCCGTAGCAGCGTTGAAAGCACGGGTGTGGGTGGCGCAGGGTAGATTGGATAAAGCCCTAGACTGGGCGCGGGAACAGGGCCTGACCGTAGAGGATGACCTTTACTACCTACGTGAATTCGAGCATATCACTTTGGTTAGAGTGCTCTTGGCAAAATATAAGAACGACAGGCAAGAGCCTTCCATACTTCAGGCCAAAGGACTCCTGGAACGCCTCCTCCAAGCAGCGGAAGAGGATGGGAGGATGGGAAGCGCCATTGAAATTCTGATTTTGCAGGCACTCACGCTGTATTTAAAAGGCAATCTCCCTGCAGCGCTTGTACCACTGGAACGGGTACTGACCCTGGCTGAGCCGGAGGGCTACGTCCGCATCTTTTTGGATGAAGGTGAACCGATGGCCGCATTGCTGGAAGCTGCAGCGAAACATGGGATCGCTCTGAACTATGTCCGTAGCCTCCTAACAACCTTTGCCGGGGATGAGAGTAAAACGCATGCCGAACAGATTATGAAAGAGCCTCTGAGTGATCGTGAACTTGAAGTGCTTAGGCTACTCAGAACCGACCTGAGTGGTCCAGAGATTGCCCGTGAACTCATAGTGTCTCTCAATACTTTACGAACCCACACTAAGAACATATATAGCAAGCTTGAGGTGAATAACAGGCGGGCGGCAGTCCGCCTGGCTGAGAAACTCGATTTGTTCTAGTAAGCTCAAATATTGCACCCTGGCCCTATCATGAACCACGTGATAGGGCTTTTTCTTTTCTAACAGCCTCCTGGTGAAAAATCACCACATAAATCACCACATGTAGTGATGCTTTCTCACCACATCAACATGTATCTTTTGGTTAGGAAAGTAATGGAATACATCCACAGAAGTGAAATAAAGGAGGAATGAAATGAGTGAAACACGTGCATTAACAGCAGACCATCATGAGCCTGGAATGTACGAAATTCGTCTCAAGGGATACCTTGATTCCCGGTGGGCCGACAAGTTTGCGAACATGGCCTTTACCCACAAAACCGACGGAACAACCATCCTCTCTGGCCCAGTGGCCGATCAGGCTGAATTATATGGCTTATTGAGGAAAGTGCGTGATCTCGGCCTGACATTAATTTCAATCAATCGTAATTGATCCCAATCAGCCGAACCCGTCAGATGGTAACACAGGCAAAACAAATTGTTTAAAAAAGGAGAGAAACAGATGAAAACAGATCCCAGGACATCAATCATTGAAGGGAACGAGCACAATTACACCAACCAGGGCTTCGAGGCCAGGTTGGAGAACAAAATCAAGGTAACATCGGCGAATCTTATCCGCTGGTCAGGCTTAGCAGCTATGGTGGCAGGTATCCTTTATATTGGCATTCAGCTGATCCATCCACCTGACAATCTTTCTTCAGTGATTACGGGGGCTGGGGCAATGGCATCGTACTTGACCATCGCCATGGCCCTCTTGGCTCTTATCGGTACTCTGGGAATCTACGCAAGGCAAGTGAGCGAAGCGGGTTGGATTGGTTTAATTGGCTACTTCCTGTTTAGTCTTTTTTGGATAGCCACGACAGTCTTTACATTCGCCGAAGCCTTTATCTTACCTTTGGTGGCAGCAGACGTACCTAAGTTTGTGGAGGGCTTCTTGGGGATTTTCAGTGGGTACGCAAGCGAGGTTAACCTTGGATTCCTCCCAGCATTTGGGCGGTTAGGAGCTCTACTGTATATTCTTGGCGGCATACTGTTTAGTATTGCTACGCTCCGCGCCGGCATCCTACCTCGATGGGCGGCTGGCGTGCTTGCCTTCGGGGCCTTAGCGCCATTGGCAGCATCGTTACTCGGACACCCGCTTGATCGGATATTGGCGGTGCCGATGGGACTGGCTCTAATTTTTCTAGGATATGCGCTCCTGTTTGAAAAGCGAAAGAAAGTCTAGGCTTCCATCCAGTCACGCCAAACAGAAGTTAAATTAAGTTCGTTGGATAGTGGAAGAATTGAACAAGTGGCTATACCGCCGCTCATTGCTTCTAGATAGCACTCTATCAATAAACAATGTAACCCGTTATCTTAAACAAACCACCACGCAAATTCTTTCAAGGAGTTGAATTTAATAGTGAGTGTCTACGATAAAGATCAAGCCCCCAATGTGCCTGAGCGCAATGAGCTAGGGAAACCTACATCTCAGAAAATAAAAGCACCTGCAAAAGAAGTTTCGGCAAAGTGGCTCGTCGCTGCACTCCTCTTTCTGAGTGCACCTCCGCTCGCTGCTGGAATATTCCGCCTATCAGTGCTGGCTAGTGGAGCTGAAATAACGCTGACCAACGAACGGTTCTTTGCGGTGACTTTACCGGTAGTGCTGCATATCTTATGCTCCATCGTGTATGCGATATTGGGTGCATTCCAATTCGCAACTGGTTTCAGGCGACGTAGGCCTGGTTGGCATCGTGCTACTGGTTTGCTCTTGGTTTTATGCGGACTAATGGTTGGGATTTCAGGACTGTGGATGACCCTGTTCCATCCCCGTGTGGACGGTACTGGTGAGCTGCTGCTTTATATTTTCCGGCTCATGTTTGGGTCGGCCATGGTCGTGTCTATCCTTCTCGGCTTTGCCGCAATCCGGCGAGGACAGGTGGGCCAGCACGGCGCATGGATGATACGTGGCTATGCGATCGGGCTTGGTGCGGGTACACAGATGTTGACACTATTGGCTGGGGAAATAATTGCTGGCCCGCCAAGTGAGCTCAGCGAAGCCCTACTGATGGGGGCAGGATGGGTAATTAACCTCATCGTTGCCGAATGGGCAATCCGCAAGAGGTCAGCCCTCGAGCTCGCACGACATCAACCGATTCTTCCTATCAGTAAAAAACCTGAAGGAAGCTGCTAAAGAGTGAGTTGTTTCCAATTTATTCAATTTATTCGCATGAAACTAATGGGAAATCACGAATTGGAGGAATAATATTGATGAAAGCGATTGTGTACACAAAGTATGGTCCCCCCGAGGTTCTTCAACTAAAAGAAGTTGAAAAACCTACTCCTGCAGAAAATGAAATACTTGTTAAGGTAAAGGCGACAACAGTTTCAGTAGCAGATATTCGAACACGTGCTTTTGTAGTTCCACGAGAATTTTGGCTACCTGCCCGAATCGCATTAGGTTTTAGAAAACCGAAAAAAGAAATTTTGGGGATGGAATTAGCAGGTGTAGTCGAGTCAGTAGGAAAAGCTGTCAAACTGTTTAAGAAAGGTGATCATGTTTTTGCAGCATCCCTAGTGGGTTTTGGTGCTTATGCCGAGTATAAGTGTCTGCCTGAAGAAGGGCCAGTAACTCTTATACCTTCTAATATATCTTATGAGGAAGCCGCTGCTATCCCAATTGGGGCACGAGCAGCATTATTTCATCTTAGAAAAGCGAACATTGAGAGTGGTCAAAAAGTTCTTATCTATGGTGCTTCAGGAAGTGTAGGAGGTTATGCTGTACAGATTGCCAAACATCTCGGAGCAAAAGTTACAGGGGTTTGCAGTACCACGAATACGGCATTGGTAAAATCTCTAGGAGCCGACAAGGTAATTGATTACACGAAGGAAGACTTTTCAGTTAAAGGTGAGAGTTACGATGTTATCTTTGACACAGTAGGTAAGAGTTCGTTTTCAGCTTGTATGAGATCGCTAAAAAAGGATGGAACCTATATAAATATTGCTGTAGTATTACCAAATGTTCGAATGCTTTGGACTAAATTGACAAGCAGTAAGAAATTCATTTTGGGTCAAAATTCACCTGAAACCCCAGAAGCACTGGAATACCTAAAAGAACTTGTAGAAACTGGTAAGTTAAAAGTGGTCATTGATAGATACTTTCAGTTTGAGGAGATAGTTGAAGCCCATAGATATGTTGAGAAGGGGCATAAGAGGGGAAATGTAGTCATAAAATTTGGGGCAAAACAACAATCTTAATACACAATAAATCGAGGGGGCCATCACAATTTGCTGAATCCAATCCGTGACATATATACCCGAGTGGTGCAATAAATGGAACTGGGGAAGATTTAGCCAAATGCTTACCGCATCTGCTCATTAGGGCACAAGGCGCTATGATTTAATCAGTATGGTTCCGCCGTGGGGTATCGATTGGATGGAGTGACTTAAGTAGTCGTAAAAGGTGTTCTCTTTGTTGTCTATAAGTTGTTTGCAAGGAGCACTGGGAATGAAAACAATACAGACATCCTCAAAATTTTATGAATTGTATTTTAATCCACTTGTTGATAATGAATTCAAATTGATGTATACTTTAATCAAATGAAACCATTCGGTCTCTTTTAATTGTGAAAATCTCCATCTAGTGGTAGATCTTATGTAATTTCAAATATTTCATTTTGCAAAAGGAGTGAACTGGAAATTGCGAAAAGGTCAAGAGACTCGGCAAATGATCATCTCTAAATCTTCAAATCATTTTAACCAAAAAGGTTATGCATCTTCTTCAATTAGTGACATTATGGAAGAGACTGGATTGAAAAAAGGGGGGATATACCGGCACTTTGACAGCAAAAAAGAACTAACCATTGAAGCATTTGAGTATTCTGTTCAAATTATGACTGAGCATTATAGGCAAGCAATAAAAGATAAAAAAAGCATGCAAAATCGTTTATTTGCTGTACTAAGTGTTTTTCAGGATTTAGAAAAAGGCTTTCCATTACCTGGAGGCTGCCCGCTAATGAACGGTGCAATTGAATTTGACGACACTTCCTCTGAATTAGCTTCCCTCGTACGATCTGCAATGAAAGATTTATTAGAGTTCGTGGAAGGGTTAATTGTTAGTGGGCAAGAAATTAATGAATTCACCGTCGATGTTAATGCGAAACAAGCCTCAATTATTATAATTTCTACTTTGGAAGGAAGCTTGGCTTTAAGTCGGCTGTATCAGGATTCCACTTACTTGGATAATGCCGTGGTTCATTTGCAAAATTATATCCGTTCCTTTTCTATTTAAGGGATTATCAACAAGCAACAATTATTGTTGCTTGGCATTTTTTACTTAAAAAAGAGACTGCTTGGTTTCTTTTTATGATTATCGAATTTTTTCAATTATTAAATTGGATGAAAATTTATTAGGTAGAAAGGAAGTTGTTTATGCGTGAAGCGGTTATTATAGAAGGTGTTAGAACTCCAATAGGCAAAAAAGATGGTTTATTAAGTGGAATTCGAGCAGAGGAATTAGCTGCAAAACCTTTAAGGGAAGTGGTAAGAAGAGCAGGAATTTCACCTGAACTGGTTGAGGACGTCATAATGGGATGTGTTGACCAGGTTGGGGAGCAAGCTTCTAACATTGCCAGAATGGCATTATTAATTGCTGACTACCCAATTGAAGTCCCTGGAGCAACGATAGACCGTCAGTGCGGATCGAGTCAACAAGCTATTCATTTTGCTGCTCAGGCAATTATCAGTGGTGACATGGATATTGTCGTTGCAGCAGGAGTTGAAAGCATGTCACGCGTACCCATGTGGTCAAATCGAATAGGTGTTACACCAAATGAGGTACTTACTTCTAAATATGAAATCATCAGTCAAGGATTATCAGCTGAAAGAATTGCAGAAAAATGGGAAATCAGCCGACAGGAAATGGATGAATATTCACTGAAAAGCCATCAAAAAGCTATTAATGCCAGAAATGAGGGACGATTTGATAGAGAAATCATGCCTGTAGAAGTATATTTGCCAGATGGAACAAAGATCGTGATGATGCAAGATGAAGGCCCAAGAGAAAAAACAAGCCTTGAAAAACTTAGTTTATTAAAACCGGCATTTAAAGAGGATGGAAAAATTACAGCTGGAAGCTCTAGCCAAATATCTGATGGTGCAGCTGCTGTATTGTTAATGTCAAGAGAAAAAGCAGTGGAACTTGGATTAAAACCAAGGTTTCGCATAATTGGCCGTTCCGTTATTGGATCTGATCCTACTTTAATGCTTACTGGAGTAATACCGGCAACAAAGAAAGTATTGAAAAAAGCAGGTCTCTCCATTCAAGATATAGATATCTTTGAGGTTAGTGAAGCATTTGCTTCTGTTCCGCTTGCATGGCTTAAAGAATTCAGTGTCGACACTGATAAACTGAATCCAAACGGCGGTGCAATTTCATTAGGCCATCCGCTTGGAGAAAGTGGCACAAGATTAATGATTACGATGATGAATGAGTTGGAAAGAACCGGAGGACGCTACGGTTTACAAACTATGTGTGAAGCAAATGGAATGGCTAACGCAACTATTATAGAAAGATTAACTTAATCCACGTAACGAACATACTGGAAAGTTTCATTTCCAATTCAGGATAATTTTAATTGTGCCATGTTAATTCCACTATTCAAGGAACCTTTATGTTGGGTAAGTTATTTACAATGATAAAAGTATAATCAAATAAGTGATTAAAAAATTATATAGAACGTATTGATAACTATTTTGTTCATAAATTTTTTTGGATAAAAAGAGACCGTTTGGTTTCTTATTTTAAAATGCTGAATTTACAAAGGAGTGAATTACGTGCTTATAATATTTTGGGCCTGTTTCATCTTCTTAGTTTCGTTAGTTGCAATTGTTTGGAAACTCACTACAAAAAGCCAAACTCCTAGAAAATATCCAGTGGATATCACACCAGATTTCCCTTATGAGAATGTAAGTTTTAAAAGTGGTAAGGATCAAGTAACCGGGTGGTTTATCCCAGCAAATTCGAGTGAACAAAAAAGCCCTCTAATTATTTTGGTTCATGGTTGGGGGTCTAACCGGGCAAAAATGAAACGATATGTAAAGCCTCTTTACGAACAGGGATACGCCTTATTGCTATTTGATGTAAGAAGTCATGGAGAAAGCGATAATGTTAAGGCTCCTACAGTGAAAATTTTCCGGGATGACGTCATCGCTGCGATCCATTATGCTAAATCAAGAAATGAAATTGATCCAACTCGGATTGGCATTTTAGCTCATTCGCTTGGTGGTTTTGGTAGTGTATTAGCAATAAAAGAGGACATTGGAATAAAAGCAGTGGTTGCTGATTCTATTCCTGTCCAAATCAGTACGATCATAAAGGCAGCATTAAAGAGCTATAAGCTGCCCTATTACCCATTAGGACCAATGATAGCTAAATTAATGTTTATAAGAGCGGGAATAACAAGAAAAGAGATAAAGGAGTTTGATGTACCTCAAGCTCTCAAAAATACAAAATCAGCTGTTCTTTTGATTCACTCGAATAAGGATGACTTTATTCCTTCTTCTGAATTAGATTATATTGTGAGAAATGTAGATGTTCCGCATATTTATGTGGAAAGTCAAGGTCATCGAAACTCAGAAACAGATCCACAATATTGGAAGCAGGTACTACCTTTCTTTCAGAAGAATTTTACGGCTCAACAAGATTGAAAAAAAGCCTATGATTTTTATAAATCATTTTTAATCATTTAACACCAAGATACGGGATTAGTTCATGAAAGGGGAACAAAGTAGATACATTGGTTATTGGTGCAGGTCCAGGAGGCTATGTCGCTGCTATCCGTGCAATACAGTATACATTTTTCGTAAGACAAGACATTCTTACCTGTTTCAGATTGTCGACAAAAGACACTTCAAATGCAGTCATTCTATCCTGCACTTCTATTATTAGAACAGTTAACTATTGGAAGTGCAGGTTATTTAGAGGAACAAAGGATACAGAAAAAAGTATGGCTATTAATCATCGGTCCCTTCATCAATTCAATGGAAAATTCTTTTTTGTGGCCGCGATGAATACAATTTATATGCATGATGTAATAATAGGCAAGTCATTATCTTTAGCGGGAAATCGCACAACGTATGCATGTGTGATACAAATCTCCGAAGAAAACATTACTTATTATGATAAAATCCTTCAAACGAAACTATACAGCCAATCACCGGTTAAATACCGTAAATTGGCTGCATAAAAGGGGTTTCCTGTCTCAAAAAGGGTAGTCAGTTACAAAAGTACGTCAAAAGTTCTTTCATGTTATCGCGTCATAGTTAAAAAAAAGGATTCTTGTAAGTATCTTCGGAGGATTCTAAGTACGAAAATACTTGTCGAATTGTAATATTCTAGAAAATTTTCCTAAAATTTGAAACTTATATTTTTTGCAACCGTATTAAAGTCAAGGGACTGAATCATTTTCAAAGAGAACCTAAGATAAGGATAATAACAATCAATTTGGAGGGAGGTTTAAGGTATGAACTATCAATATAAAGAGAAAGATGGTTTATGTTTTATATTAGAGATAGAGGTTAAAACTCATTGCTCGAATTGGAGATAAAAAGAAAATAACGTAGAAATAGTTAATTATGTACAAATGAAAATGCCTCTGGAACCCTTCGGACAAATGTACAAAAATTTGATGGATGGTCATTAATAAATAAATATATTTTCACTATTCCCTTGATGAAGAGAGTAAAAAAGCATTTTTTCTAAATTAAGAAGGCTCAAATTTGTGAATAACTTTGTCTATGGCTGTTCATTGGCAGGGGAAATCTAGATAGTAGATTTAGGGGGATTATTAGCTTGCGCACACTTGTGAGAAAAAAGATTGTTTCTATTGTTTTGAGTATGATTGTATTGGGTTCTATTTTTTTTTCATGGCCCGTAACTTCATGGGCTGCGAAGGCACCAATCTCTAAATCGGAAAATACGACCCCTTCAGGAATTCCGATCTCTGACCTGGAAGGTTTTGTTGACAATTATATGAAAGACTATATTGGAAAAACAACATCAGGGGCAGCAATTGTCATTTTAAAAGATAATCAAATTGTTTTGTCTAAGGGGTATGGGGATGCTGATATTGAAAAAAATATCCCTGTTGATCCCCAGAAAACTGTGTTTGAATGGGGGTCAATTAGTAAACTATTTGTCTGGACATCTGTCATGCAGATGGTGGAGCAAGGGAAAATCGACTTAAATGAAGATATTCGCAAATATTTGCCAGAGGGATTTTTGACAAAGTTGAAATATGATTCTCCTATTACAATGTTAGACTTGATGCACCATACTGCTGGATTCGAAGATTATATCTTTGAGTTAGGCTATTCATCACCGGATAAGGTCAAGTCCTTAGAAGAAGGATTAAAGCTGGCAGAACCAATACAGGTGTATAAACCTGGTGAAGTTGTAGCGTATTCTAACTTCAGTGCCTCTCTTGCAGCATATATAATTGAGCGTCTCACCGGACAGGACTTTTATCAATATGTTTCGGAACATATTTTTTCAAAAATAGGCAGCCAAAATGCCTCAATACATCCGAAGCTTAGTGACAATAAGAAGCTGTTAGAGAACAAGGCTACAGGGTATAAACCGGGGGGGCCATCACAATTTAACGAATCCAATGCGTTATATATATCAATGTATCCGAGTGGTGCAATAAATGGAAATGCTGAAGATTTAGCTAAATTTGCATCAGCGTTAATGCTGAAGGAAGGGGAGTCATCCCCACTGTTTCAAAAAAAGGAGACGTTGGATGAATTCCTAACTCAAAGCTACAGTGCTAATGATAACATACCCGGAAATGCCCATGGATTTTGGGAATACGCGGGTCAAAAGAGAGGCCTTACACACAGAGGGAATACGGAGGCTTTCTCTAGTAACTTCCATATTGTTCCGGAGGATAACTTTGCTGTTATTATACTGACAAATCAATCAGGAGAAGTGGATATTCGCTACGGCTTAACGAAGGAATTGGTCGGGGAGGAGCCTGTATCTGTTGCAGTTTCAAATGAAAACATGCCAGATGCCTCAGAACTTGAGGGAACGTATACGCCTGCCCAAAGAACGTATCATGGTTTTCTAAACTTCTATTACGAATTGCTTTCATTAAAAATTACCGCTGTTAGTGATCGTGAAATCCAATTGAACGCGTTGGGCTTAAACGCCAATTACATTCAAACAAGTCCTTATGTATATAAAAAAATAAAAGGTGATACGATATTTTCTACTATAGGGCCCATTTACTTTCATGTGAAAAATGGGAAAGTAACGCAAATTTCCGCCTCCACTTCAGATTATTTGCCGGTATCCACATGGAAATCGACGCCATTTCTGATTATTCATTTAATATTAGCGATCCTTTGTGTTTTGTATTTAATCATTTCGCCTTTTATTTTACTTTTCCAGGGAATCCGGCGGAGAAGAAAGAAACATCCTGCATCACCTCTGCAAAGGTGGAATAGCATTTTAATTTTAACAGGGACAGCAATCGTCATAAACAATTTCATATTGGTAGCTAGAATGCTTATGGTAAGTTTACGGGGTTATTCAGAAATTGTAGGACATATTATGATAAATTATGGATTAACTGCTTTAGGTGTCGTATCGATTGTCTTAATGCTGGTAAAAGGACGAAAAACAGAGATAACTAAATCACAAAAATTCTATTATAAATTATCAATGGTCATGTTCCTTATTCTCATCTTCCTGTTGATCGTTTGGCAGTTTTATAGTTAGACTTGTTTAATTTGATTGTGAAGGACCTTTACAGTATACGTGTACGGAGTTATTCATACGGATAATGTAAGTGCTTGCATAGTCGAATCTTAATAATTCCCGTTAATCCAGCCTAACTCATTTAAGTACAATCTTTTGCAATCCGTCCCGATTGTTGAACACAATTTAAACAACACACTTCAACTAACCTTCATTGGAAGTTGAAGTGTAACATTTAACAATGGATTGGGAGTTTGGAATGAGTCAAAATGATTGAAAAACATGTTGAAACTGAACAGATGGCAGTGTTTTCTTACTTCCATGGAAGGAACATTGGCCCTCAGCAGATTCTATAAGGATAAGCGATATTTAGACATGGTAATCATTCTGATAAAAGCAATTCTTTTCTAATTCTTTTATTTATATTATTTTTTTTGAAAAACAAAAGACCGTTTGGTCTCTTTGGTGAAATGTTTAGCAAGCAAAAGAAGGGATGTATAGGCTCAGCTAATGGTGGGTTTCTTATTGGTTATATCGAATACTGGCTTAGCAAATGGCTTATGGTGTGTTAACACCTTTTATGCAAACCGACTTATATTGAATTAAAAAAAGCAGGACTATTAGCAATAACGATGCCGCTTGGGTTTTCTGGCATTTCTCCAGTAGTTAGTGTTTAAGGTTGTACTTGAAACGTAGAATGCACAAATTAGTAAAGGGAGATAGATGATGGAGAACACGATTAAATTAAATGCCAATATGGAAATTTCAGTCCCTCCTGTGGCAAAATTAATTGGATTTGAGCCAGTAGAAGTTAAGAATGGAGAGTCCGTATTTAAATTAACGACAGAGGAAGTTCATTTCAATCCGATGGGAACTGTACATGGAGGTATTCTATGTGATTTGGCAGATGCAGCAATGGGAGTTGCATATGCTACATTGTTGAATGAACATGAAACTTTCACAACAGTCGAATTGAAAATCAACTACTTAAAACCCATATGGAAGACAACCATAAAAGCCCATGCTGTTGTAGTGAAAAAAGGAAGTACCATAGGTCTTATTGAATGCTCAATTTATGATGAAGATATGTCATTGGTTGCTAAAGCAAGTTCTACTTGTATGACTTTAAAAGGGAGAAATGCAAAGAACAGATAATCTTTAGCTTTATTTTAGGAGGGATTTCAATGACTCGTAGAGTTGTGATAACTGGATATGGTGCCGTTTCATGTTTAGGTAGTGATGTAGAAACTTTATGGAATAATATAAAGGCTTCGAAATCAGGAATTAAAAAGGTTGAATTTGAGAGCTATGAAGGTATTAGTACTAAAATAGGTGGTTATGTCGAAGGATTTTTTCCTGAAAATTATTTTGATAAAAAAGAGTTAGGAAAGTATGACAAATTTGTTCAATATGCATATGCAGCATCAAAACAAGCATTGGATCAATCAAAATTAACAATTGGGGATTTCGATGCTAATCGATGTGGAGTTTTCATTGGTTCGGGTATTGGTGGTATAGACACTGTACTAGAGAATCATAAAACACTTCTAGAAAAAGGACCGAGAAAAGTTTCTCCTTTTATGGTACCTATGATGATTAGTAATATGGCGGTTGGAATCATTTCAATAAAAACAGGATTCAAAGGAACTAGTTTTGCTCCTGTTTCTGCATGTGCAACTGGAAATCATGCAATTGGAGAGGCGTTTTTGAACATACGTCATGGTTATTCAGATGCCATTTTAGCAGGTGGGGCAGAAGCACCAATTAATCCATTAGCCTATTCAGGTTTTTCAAGAATGCAAGCGATGTCAACAAATAATGATTTTCCAACAGCAGCTAGTAGACCTTTTGATAAAAATCGTGATGGTTTCGTAATGTCTGAAGGAGCTGGAATTTTACTACTTGAAGAATATGAGCATGCAAAAAATAGAGGGGCAACTATTCTTGGAGAAATTATCGGATATGGGTCAACAACTGATGCTTATCATATTACTTCACCAGATTTTCAGGGTGCATTTAGAGCAATGAATCTCGCAATAGAAATGGCTGAAATTAATCATGGTGATGTTGATTATATAAATGCTCATGGAACCAGCACTCCAGAAGGTGATAAATCGGAAACGAAAGCAATAAAAAGTGTATTCGGTGACCATGCATATGCTCTAAAGGTTAGTTCGACAAAATCAATGACAGGTCATCTATTTGGTGCTGCTGGTGGGGTGGAAGCAATCATTACTATAAAAAGTATCTTGGAAAATATTGCACCTCCTACAATTAATTATGAACATTTCGATGAAGAATGTGATTTAGATTATGTACCAAACCACTCAGTGGATTGTAAGATAAATTATGCCCTTTCAAATGGTTTTGGTTTTGGAGGTCATAACGCTGTATTAGTATTTAAGAAGTTTTAAAATAAAGATTAAAATTTTGGAATTATATAAAAGTCCGGAACTCACACAATAACGGAAATAACTGAATTCACTTTGATTTGAAAACCATTAGATGATTAATCATAAATACTATTTATCTTTCTCCGCACAACTAATTTATTTTGTTAAATGTTTACTTAAACTAAAGATCCTTTAGCTTATGAACATGGGCCGGTTAGGGAACTCTTTTATCTTATTGAACTAGGGGCAGTTTAGTGAAAGAAGGAAATTGTACCTTTCGAAGAGAAATATAGTACAAATCGGAGGATGGTTTTTAATGATTGATAAAATATTTAGCGATTTTCCGAACTTAGAAACCGAAAGACTTAAACTTAGAAAGATAACTTTAGATGATATAGAAGATATGTATTCATACTGTTCTAATGAGGAAGTGCCAAAGTACGCTTCTTGGAACGCTCACAATTCTTTAGAAGAAACAAAGGAGACAATTGAACGGGTAATAAATCAATGGGAAAATAAGAATTTGGTTCATTGGGGTATCGAATATAAAGAAAACAGAAAATTGATTGGTACGATTGAATTTGTCATATGGGATACACAACATAAAGTAGCTGAAATCGGATATGCTCTATCCAAGGATTATTGGGGAATGGGATTTGCCACAGAAGCCGCAAGTGAAGTAATAAAGTTCGGCTTTAACAATATGAACTTAGTTCGTATTCAAGCAAGATGTTACTTAGAAAATATCGGTTCGGCACGCGTGATGGAAAAGGCAAAGATGTCCTTTGAAGGAGTCATTAGAAAAGGACTGCTCGCCAAAGGAAAACATCAAGATTTAAAAATGTATTCAATAATAAGCGAAGAGTTTTTTCTCATTAATAAAAGATAGTTATTTCGAATCAATGATTTGTAAGAGCCAAAGTAAAGAAAATTAGTACAATAAGTAAGTAAATTCGATATAAATCTTAACGTCTAAATATTAATAAGAGGAGAATGTCTATGGGAACTAACGAAGTAAAAAGTTTAAACTAAAATAAGCTCGGGGGTCAAAAATATGAAACAATTAGGGACGCTATACTTTTTCTGTGGAAAAATGGGAGCTGGAAAATCAACTAAATCAAAACAATTGGCGATAGATAAACATGCGGTACTGTTGTCTGAGGATGAATGGCTTTCATCTCTTTATCCCAATCAAATTGTTTCATTTGATGACTATCTAAAATTCTCTGTTCAGCTTAAACCATTGGTGAAAAAGCATGTCCAAAACATATTAAGTGTCGGTACAGATGTAGTGATGGATTTTCCAGCTAACACTCAGAAACTGCGAAAGTGGTTTTTGGATATCGCGTCAGAGGTCAATGCAAGCCATCAACTAATTTTCCTTAATTTAAATAACGAGCAATGCTTACGTCAAATTGCACAAAGGCGTAAAGAACAACCTGAAAGAGCAGCTTTTGACACGGAAGCGGTGTTTATACATGTTACTAAATTTTTTGAAGCACCAGAGGCATCCGAGGGTTTAAATATTTTAGAGTTTAGCGGAAAAGAATAACAAGGAGTTCAATGAATCGTGTGTATAGAGTACCTTTTTTTCTGGGAGGTGCTCTATATGATATAAAATGAAATGTGTGAGTAAGAAAAGTTTCAATGTATATATGTTAAAATCGATGTAACTTTGCGAAGTGGTACACTTAAACTATCGGGTGCTTTACTTCAATAATGGAGTAAAGCTTTTATTTTGTTCAAGTATAGGGGCGGTATTCCTGTAATAAACTTTAGTTTGTGAAAAAAGTGTACTTAATCGAACGAGTGCATTGGATCAAGAAGGATTAACCGCCTTTTTGTTGAAGTCCTTATTAAACAAACGGTACCGGATAATTAATGAATTTCTGATTCAAAATTTATTTTCGGGGGCAAAAATGAAACCGATTCAATTGATAGAACTAACAAAGGATGTAGAAATTCTTTATTCTAATACGATTGTCGAATTATCCTCAAAACGAAGGAAAGAAGTAGAAGATTTTTGGGAAGAAATTAACCAACAAAACGCATTTCATAGGGGAGAAGTTTTTAATGTTCAAAGTATTATTGAAGAGCAGAACTCGTACAAGATAGTGATTAACTGTACCGATTATGCTCACTATTTACATACTGTTAGAAACCGTATTACAGATGATGAAGGGTGTAAAGTTGTATTTGGAGCTGGATTAGTTGAAACAAATGATTCAAAATTTGTCTTTGGTGAAATGGGTAATCATACGGCGTACCCTGGAAGGTTTCAGTGTGTGGGTGGTGGGTTGAGTTGGAATGATAAGAAAGATGATTATTTCGATCTTAAAGAAAATGTTTTACGTGAACTTGCTGAAGAGTTAGGGATTTATGAAGCTAATAAGATTGAAAAGTGTACACCAGTTTTTATTAAAACAGGTGGAACATTTGATTTCATAGTAGTTCTGTATCACATTAAATTAAAAATAACCTCCTATGAATTAATTGAAAGCTATAAACATTTTACAGAAGAACTTCTGCTAAAAGGTGAAAAACCTGAATTTCAAAGTGTGGTTTATTTGGAGAATAATATAGATTCAGTATCCAATTTTTTTGACGGCAAAAGGTATTGCGAAGAATATTTACAACCATATTTAGAACAAATGGCTCGTTAGAAAAATCGTATTAACAGGGCAGTTTTCTTTTGCGTTGTCCAGGAAGGATTAACGCCTTTTGTTGAATTCCTCATCATTTATGATGCAGGTTGGCATAACAAGGAAATTTCTGAAGGAAATAGAATTAAGTCAGTGGTATTGAAATAATCCGACATATTTGTGCAGGAAATGTCGGGTAAACAAATACCTTTTCTTGTAAAATTTAATAAGTAGAAGGAGAGGAGTAATGGATTGGATAGATAGAATGAATAGTGCTTTGGATTACATTGAAAACAATCTGGAGGAGGATATAAATTATAAAAAAATTGCACAAGTAGCTCATAGTTCCGAGTATCATTTTTCAAGGATGTTTTCATCTATTTCTGGAATATCCCTATCTGAATATATCAGACGGAGACGCTTAACCCTTGCTGCATTTGATATTCAAAAAAGTGACATCCGAATTATAGACGTAGCCTTAAAATATGGCTATGAGTCCCCTGATTCTTTTTCCCGTGCTTTTCAAAAGACGCATGGAGTTAAACCTTCCGAAGCTCGTAACCAAGGGGTAAAATTAAAAGCCTTTCCTAGAATTTCCTTTCAAATTTCGATAAAAGGGGATACCGAAATGGAGTATCGAATTGAGAATCTTGATTTTGATCTAAAAGTTGCAGGTAAAGGTAAGGCAGTCAAAACGAGTAGAGCCTTTAAAACAATTCCCACGCTTTGGAGTAGTGCCAAAAAAGATGGATTTATGCAACAATTGATTGATATGTCCTGGGAAGAACCAAAATGCACACTTGAAAGTCTTTTGGGCGTTTGTGGAAAAGAGGCAGCCATTATGGATGAAGAATTTACATATTTTATGGGTGTCAGATATAATAAAGAGATTCCAAGTGATATGGAAATACTCTCTATAACTCACAGGACCTGGGCTGTATTTCCAGGTATAGTGAATGCTTGGAAACGATTATACACAGAATGGGTTCCGACTTCTGGATATGAACTGGCGGATATACCTTGTATCGAATGTTATTATCCACCCAAGCATAAACCAAGAAACGAACTTTGGGTGCCCGTAATTCCAAAATAAGTTTTATTCTCCTTTTTTACAAAACTTAAATTAGAATATCGATTGTAAAAAATTATACTTAAACAAACAGGTGCGTTGATCAAGCAGGATTAACGCATTTTTTGTTGAACTCCTTATTGAACAAACGTGGAAAAGCACATTATTGAAAAATGCTTGTAGTGAATGTGCTTAAACAAACCGTTTAGTTTAGTTGAATATAATGTTAGAGATAAATTATATATAGAGCAGCTCAAAATCTAAAAACTGAGCTGCTTTTTTTGCAATGTTATTGGAAAATCATGGTGACAAAAAGTTGTATAAGGTGTAAAATTACACTATAAATTCATTTTTGGGGGTGATAAATTGAAAAAATTCTTAACGATTTTATTGGGTTTAGTAGGTGTGATAGTTATCGTTATTGGTTATGTTCAATATAAATTGATTTCTACCGAAAAGGCAGTTTTTGAATATTTAACGGTTAACAAAAACCTTCCAGAGGAAACCATAACGATACAACCTTTTATAGCGAATTTATCAGGTGATAAAAATTGGATGGTTTCTGTTACGATTAAAGGAGATTCCTATACATACTATTACTTCTTGAACGGTCAAAACAAAATAGTTTTGGAATCTGTGGACAAGAATGGTGAAGGAGATGTTCTAAACCAAATAATGAATTAAAAGTTCTTATTCGACGGAGAATAGTTGAATACCAAGATGTTGTAAAGTGAAGGAATACTAGGTGTATTGAAATCCAATACTACAAGTCCGCATAACGTTTTCCTTATTGCAATAATCAGTGGGCTTATCCAATAAGGATAAAATCCACTTTTTCTTACTCGAACGGAATCTAGATTAAGTTTCTGTGTACCTTGAGACCTACGTGCAATTTCCACGTAAAATGCTATAGAGGCCTCTCTGATAGAAAGGATACATATCATTCAGCTCCATAATATGAGTTTGAATTGGGACACCATACATTAAAGCAAGTAATTGAACGACAACGTCAGTGTATCTGGAGGAGTGGATGGACGGTATCTCCGAGAGATAGTAGATAAATACCTCTTGCAAGTTCAGGGGCTTGACCTTTTGCTCGAATGCTTTTGCATTAAATAAGTAATATTCATAAGATGAAAGCTCGATGGCGGCAGGTTTCTCAGTGAGCTTACTATAATAATGGATGAGGGAAACCATGATTTTTTTGCCAGGTATAAAATCTTCGCAAATCGTTTGAAAAACGTGATACAAACCTTCCTCTCCCGAATAACGTTTGCAGTGGGTGTCAAAGCTTCTGTCATAAAGCCATTTTCGTACAAAATAGTCCAGCACTTGTTCCTTGTAATGGAAGTAGTTAAAAAACGTTACTTTGGTCGTATTGACGTTCGTACACAATTCATCAACGGTAATGTCATTTAGATTTTTAAATTCCAGAAGCT
Source organism: Bacillus sp. FJAT-27225 (assembly GCF_001685025.1). Lineage (GTDB taxonomy): Bacteria > Bacillota > Bacilli > Bacillales > Cytobacillaceae > Bacillus_D. The sequence goes on from NZ_MAYU01000001.1 coordinate 52,586, forward strand.
TTATCATTTCTTCAAGTATCGATACTTTCAAAAGTGCAGCCTTTTTTTCCCTAACCCCAAAATGTTCCACGAATAGATTCCTTCTTTCTCTGTTTTCTTATCCAGGACACACAGCTTAAGATAAAAATTATGATGGCCAGACTATAAAAAAGTGAAGTAGCCATGCTCTTTGTAATCGTAAAAGCACTTCCCGCATTTACAATACCTCTGGGAACCGCCGATTGATAGGTAAGCATTACGAATATCAAGATGTTTTCCAGGTAATCACAGATCATGGCAATCAATGGGAGGGACAATACAATTTTTGAAAAAGAGGAATGGCTCGTTGGAGCTGATTTCCCGGTCAACTTATGGGAAAAGCGGATAAGCAAACCGAACAAACACAATCCGGCCAGGCAGTTTAGCAACGGAAAGAAAAAATCCAGCGGTAATTGCACATGCGTATACACGTTATACCCTTCCTCAGACAGCCGGGATAGAAATTTAACCGCATACGTAAAACTATAGCCCAACGGCTTAACATCAAATATCATTAAGCCGCCAGCTTCCTTAACAATCCTAGGGATGGAATACGTCTGCATGAACAGGTAAATGGCTTGTGAACTAATTAAAAACATAAGCCACATCTTAATAGTTACGCCTTCGAGTTTACGGATCAAGGAAGTACCTCCTCAACATATTTTTACCCAAGTAAATTAATTAACTGGAGTTAATTAAATTTTATGATGAGGATGATTCCTTGTCACCATGTTCTGTTCGGCAAATAACGACATGAGAGGTATTACAATAGAAAGGTGGTCCGATTTTAGTGAAAAATAATAGGAGAGCTTGCTAGCGCCATACTTTTTATCACCAGGTACGGAGTTTCTTCAAAAAAAGTGTCCTGAAAATTCAGGACACCTTCTATCCATGAAAACGCATTGCTTTTCTTCGTTAATTCCAGATTGCTAGTTCCTCAGTTTACCATTAATCAATAATTCCTTAATACCGAGAAAGTATGCCTAATACAACTGCTATCACAGAGAATAATAAGGCGATGGGGCTATATAAAGAACGGCCAAAGAAAAGTTCCTTCGAGGGCTTTCTGGTCGGAATTCCCAAACGAATAATAAAATGTAGTTGAATTTCTTATTGAACAAAACGGGGGAGTTTAGTTTTGAAACACGACGGTAACTTTTAAACTAAACATTTGGTTATTTATGGTATTATTTTATAAAGGTTCGATTAAAGGGGAGAAGAGAAATATGAAAAGGTTTTTAAAAGGAGCATTGTTAATTATCGGATTAGTTATTATTGCAGGAACAGTTATTTTTGGAATATCAGTCGATCGTTCAGTTCCACAAGGAGTCGATTTGGGATTCGGAATTTTTTACTTAATTGCGTTTTTAGTGGGTGGCATATCTATTTTTTTAAGTACAAGGATTGCCATTCGTCAAGATAATTAAATCGATAATCATTCACTGCGGTCAATGTAGTTATGACTAACAGGTTCGTGCAACGAGTAGTTGAGGTAAAAGAGAAAATATTCTAATATTTTATGTGAAGAGGGGTATAAATGAATACTATTAATAGTTGGATAGTCTTTATTTTTCTTGCTTTCATTACTGTTCTAATGGTCAACAAAGGAGTAGATTTATGGTCTCTTGGAACAAATGTGGATGGTGATGGCATTGGAGTATACTTTTTAGGATTAGAAATAAATGACCGAGTACCAGAAGCGAATATTCCTTCATATGCAATTGGTTTCTTTGTTGCAAGTTTTATTACTTTGTTCATTTCCCTTGCACTTATTGTAAAAACTTTTTTAAAGTTAAGAGGTAACACAACAGCAAGTTAAGTAGTTATATATTCAGCTAACGGGTGCGATGGTCCAGGAGGATTAAAGCACCTTTTTGTTGAATTCCTTATTAAACGAACGGGGCAGGTTAGCTCAAGAAGATTTGATTAGTTTTATTTATGGGAATAATAGGAGAAGCGTGTTTAGATATAGAAATACTTAACAGGTGACATAATTAAGGAGGATGGTATGAGCAAATTTAGTCTATTTAACAAGTTTATGGTACAAGAAGGCGAAAAAGAAAAAATGGTTGATATTCTGTTGGAAGCGGGAGAATCAATGAAGAACCTGGATGAATGTGAAATATATCTTGTGAATATTTCTGAGAATGAGCCAAGTTCTGTTTATGTTTATGAAGTGTGGGCTAATGAAGATGCCCATCAAGCGTCACTAAGTCTCGAAGCTACCCAGACATTAATAAGTCGTGCGAAACCAATTATTACTGGTATGGAAAGAATCAGCACCTTAATAACAAAAGGTGGGAAGGGCATTTCATCTAATTAGAATTAAACTCCATAATATAGGACTGGCTGTCATGTGGCAACTTTTTTCTTATTCAAAGCAAAGGTTGTGAACAAACGTACTTATATATACGGGTGGGTGCGATGATCCAGGAAGGATTACCGCACTTTTTTGTTGAACTCCTTATTGAACAAACGGGTTAGTGGAAGAAGAATATAGTTTTTAATTTGAGGATTTCCAAAGATACTGCATATTATTTATCCCCTAAACGCTACTTAATGCCGATAAACATAAAACGGAATATTCTGTGAATATAAGGTCAACCTATTTGTTTTAGAAAAATTTACAAGGCGGATGGCTTTGTTCAATCGAAACCTCATTTGGTACAGACTTAATCAATATACAGGCTTTCATGCAATTGTTTATAAATATAGATTCCATTTATGTAAGTGGCAAAGTTCTTTTATATGTAATTGATACAATGTAAATCTGATACTAGCAGTAATTTTGTAATAGTAAATATAAGGGGAATTTCAAGATGAAAACAAATCAAAGTATTCATGATGCAATCGAAGTATCTATACGATTTCTTGAATCTAATGCAGAATTTGATATTGAACGTGGCGAAAACGGACGTAGGAAATGGAATGGGGCGTGGTGGCATATGGCTACTCTTTATGAAATGGGGGAGGTTAAACAAATTCCTGCTTCCGCTATTGCCAGAGCAAAATATTTGCTTGAGGTTCAAACTTGGCCAACCTTCGTCATAAACGCCGATGATTATCCAACAAGTGAAGCCGATAGAATGAAGATGGACTGTTGCCATTGTGAGCTTGCCGTATATTATATGGTTTTGATGGCATATGGCTGTGATTTGGATAAGGATCTACCTTGGATTCGAGAATGGTTCCTGAAGCATCAGCTGCCTGATGGAGGACTGAACTGTGAGCCTACAGCTTATACTCATTCTCATAAGAGCTCTTTTGTTTCAACACTACCTCCGCTTGAGGCTATCCTTTGGTATACAAACAGACCATTCACAGAGCAGGAATCCGTTTTCTTGGATGAAGGTGCACGTTACTTGATAGAACATAGTCTTGTATGTTCCAAAGAAAGTGGACACGTCGTCAATATGGAGTGGCTGAATCCTTGTTTTCCAAGGTTTTTTGAATATGATATCTTGCGGGGAATGTTTTTTTTGGTAGAGTGGTCACAGCGTAGGAACAAACCGCTCCCAGTCAGCCTACTAAATGAAGGGTTGCAAAGATTAAATAACCATATCGAAAAAGCAGGCTTGCGAATAGGCAGGCAAGTATTCGATCCACTAGGTCCATGGGGAGGACTCACCTTTCCGCTATTAGAAGAAGTAGCTAGAATTGGCAACGTATCACCTTATCTAACCAAACAATTGGCTGCAATTATAAGGCAATTGGAGCATGCTACTAATGAGTGAAACTGTTAAAGCAATATACTGAGAGTGATCAAGTGCCAGCAAATGCTTGTAAAGTAAACAGCTGTATTTGGCACTCTTATTCAAGAAGAACCAAGGTGCCTATTTGAATCGCAAGTTTTTGATAGAGGGAGGCTAATGCTGATGCAGCAAAGTAAACCCCAAGTTTCCTTAAGAACGGGGAATAGTAAAGATGCGGAAGCCCTTTTGGAACTTGAAAGGGAAGTTCTTTTAGAAAGCGAATTTATGATTTCGGTTATAGAAGAGTTCGAAGAAACCACTGCGCAAATGAGGAGCTGGTTCCAGAAAATCTTAGAGAATGATAGGGAAACTCTAATTGTAGCTGAAATGAAACAGAAAGTTGTCGGGTTTATTGTCTTTCGTTCCAAAAATACGAAAAGACTTTCTCATACGGGTTCCTTTTCTGCAATGGTTAAGAAAGAATACAGGAACCAGGGCATTGGCAAACTGCTAATTAAAGAACTGTTAAACTGGGCGGAGCAAAACCCCTTGATTGAAAAAGTAAGCTTAGGTGTATTATCAACAAATCAACGGGCGATTTCACTTTACAAAAGTATGGGATTTGTTGAGGAAGGGCGAAAAATAAAAGAAGTAAAGTTTAATGAGGAATTTTATGCCGATGACATTCTTATGTATAAAGAGGTTTGACCCATTTATGTTAATTGAGGAGGTAGTATAGTTTATTTCATAAGAATTAATTGAACAATAGGGAAGAAAAAGGACAAAAGAATCTATTCATAAAGAAAGTGTGCGATTTACATATAAACCTAAGACATGGTTGATTTAAAAAGTATTTTTATAACAGCCTGTTGATTCAGATAGGATTATACTCTGTTTCGTTTCTTTCTTGATTACATAAAACCCCGGATCGGCCTTTTGTTGAATTTGTAATGTCTAAACGATCTATCATGTTAAAAAGAAAAATGATTATATGGGAGGGGTTTTGTTGTTTTTTGAAATGACGTATCAAATTCGCGTTACTGATATTACTGAAGGTCAAAAATGGTATCAATCATTCTTGAAAAAGGCACCAGATTTTATTCCGCATGATGGCTTTGTGGAATGGGAGGTGGTACCTGGATGCTGGTTACAGGTAGCTGAAGGAACACCTTCCTCAGGCAGCGGACCTCTTCGCTTGGCTGTAAAAGATGTAGAAGCGGAAAAGTCAAGGCTGGGTCGTGATTTAAAGGTTGAGGATTTTAAAGTATTCTCCCGCGAGGAAGTCCCAGTAAAGTGGTGCACTTTTTCTGATCCTTGGGGAAATCGAATTGGTTTATTCGAATACATAGATAAGAAGGAAGAAAATAAAAGAATTGAAACCATTCTAGGTAAAATAGAGGTTTAACATTCAAATCCTTTGAGTGTATAAACCGAACTGCTTGGACGATTCCACTAAAAGGGGGAGAGTTTTTTGAAAAAATTCATTCTCTATTGGAGGATATTTGTCATTGTGGCGTTAGTGGTACTTTTCTTGACGAATGTCATAAGCCAATTCACATTCCTATCGTTTCTTTCAGGAATTATCATCTTTTATGGAATTCCTTGGTTATATACTAGTCTGTTTTCGCAAACTTTGTTGCTAATAGAAGAGATAAAGGTTTAGTATTCAGTTGATTGGAGCAGAAGGTGCGAGCTCGTTCGAAAATGCAAAAAACGCATTTTCTCCTGCGGTGCTTTTTCAGAGAAGATTATTCAACGTCCTGCGGGACAAGCGGGCCAGTGAGACCCCGCAGTCGCTTTAGCGACGAGGAGGCTCACCGCCTGCCCCGCGGAAAGCGAGAATCCTGGAGCGGAAATCAACTACTACAAAAAACAACAATACTTAAGAAAACAGCCATATGCTAAGATATAACTAAAAAATAGCATTTTAAATTGTGAAGAAATGCAGGTAACGTAATGGTGCTGGGTCCAAGAAGGATTCAGCACTTTTTTGTTGAAATCCTAATTGAACAATAAGAGAACGGGAAAGAGTTTGTGCAACAATTGGGATTTCATCATATGGTTATTAATGCACCTCTAATAAAGAAGGAGGAATATATATGCTGTTTATGCTGATTGTCAAAGCCTCGGAAAATTCAGAAGCTGGAAATCTCCCAAGCTCTGAGCTTATTGAAGCCATGACGAGGTACAATGAGGAATTAGTTGAGGCTGCGTGCGGGTTATGGCAAAAGGGCTTCATCCAAGTTCAAATGGGATTCGCATTTCGTTTCCGAAACCAGAGGAAAAGCCCGTGGTTACCCATGGCCCATTTACGGAATCGGATGAATTGATTGCCGGGTTCATTCTAATTGATGTGAAGTCGAGGGAAGATGCCATCGAGTGGGCCATGCGAATGCCGGACCCGCAAGGACATGGGGAAGGTCAAATAGAATTGCGTCAAGTATTTGACGTGCCAGAGCTTACGGAGGATAAGAAAAAGGATGGGTGAGTTATTTAATGATTATTAATACAGATTTAGTATCAAAATTAATAAACGAACAGTATCCAGAATGGTCTGATTTAAATATTACGCCCGTCAAAAATGGTGGAAATGATAATAGAACTTTTCATCTTGGCGAATATATGAGTGTTAGGTTACCAAGTGCAGCAGGTTATGCACCACAAGTTGAAAAAGAACAAAAATGGCTTCCGATTTTAGCTGAAAAACTTTCATTACCAATTCCGATTCCAATAGCGAAAGGCAATCCGAACGAAGAATATCCCTGGTCCTGGTCCATTTATAAGTGGCTTGAGGGCGAACCCCTTTCTTATAACATTATCGACAACCTTAATGATGTTGCAAAAGACTTGGCAGTATTTTTAAAAGAATTACAATCCATCGATTCCAGCGAGGGACCCTTAGCTGGTGAGCATAATTTTTATAGAGGTGGTTCATTATTTGTTTACAATGAAGAATCCCATAATGCTATTGAGAACAACAAGGGGGATTTTAATAAGGATTTGTTGATTAAAATATGGCAGTTAGCTTTAGATTCTGAATGGCAACAAAAGCCTGTCTGGATACACGGTGATATAGCACCTGGGAATTTGCTAGTTAAAGATGGAAAGCTCTTTGCTGTTATTGATTTTGGCATTCTGGGAGTAGGCGACCCTTCTTGCGATGCAGCAATGGCTTGGACTTTCTTTGATGATGAGAGTAGAAAAGTGTTTAAGAATGAACTAAATTTAGACGAGGGAACCTGGAATAGGGCACGAGGATGGGCTCTATGGAAGGCGTTGATAACGTATGATGCTCAAAAAAACACTGATAAAGTAAAAGCAAAAGAAGCATTTAAAACTATTCAGATAATAGAAGAAGAATACCTAGAGACTATAGAAGAAGCTATTAACCGGGGAAGCATTTGAATAGACTGGAATTAGAGTGAATTAGAGGAGTTGCATTAGGCACTCCTTTTTCTTATGGAACAAACAGGTACAATTCTTCTAAAACAGTAAGGGAAAACATTTAATTTTAAAGGTTTTAGAGATATACTCAGTAATTCTCCTTACTTTTAAGAGCCCTAAGGATATGCAACGTTTTACAAAACTAAACAAAAGTTTTAATAAAATGATTAATTATTTGACAAAAAATTCTTTACATTGTAAATATTCTGAATTAGTATTGTATACAATTATTCAATTATACAGGAAGGAGGGAAAAAGGGTGCTTACGGAAAAAAAGATAGCTAGAATCTCTGCAAAAGATATTGCTTATACCGAGTTAAAAAAAAGAATCATAAATTGTTCGTTTAAACCAGGTCAACCTATTATAGAGGATGAATTAGCAAGTCAATTGGAGATTAGCCGAACTCCTCTAAGAGAGGCGCTGCAGAGGTTGGAGTTAGAGGAATTTGTTGTCCGGCAATCTAATGGACGATTGAAAATCGCACCAGTATCAATACAAGAAGTAAAAGAATTATTTTTAGTTCGTAGTATGTTAGAAAGAGTTGTGATTGTAAACGCAATTGAGAAGATTACAGAGCAAGAAATAATGCATCTTTCCTATTTAGTCACAATGCTAAAGAAAACATCGAGAGAAGGAAACCATGAAGATGTTAACCCTTTCGGCAGTCAATTCCACACTTTTCTATATAACCTTTGCGACAACAAAACCGTTGTTAAAATTTTGTACCAGCTCCATGATCGTATCACTAGATATAAAAGATTAGCCCATTTTATTGATACCAAAAAAACATCAGATGAGCATGAAATTATTCTTGATTACATCATTAAAAAAGATAAAGAAAAAGCTGAATTAATAATAAAAAGACATGTTTTGGATTCGAAGGAGCAAGCCTTAAAAATTGTAAAAGTGTATGAAGATGCTATTAAAAATGTGTAGGCTAGGGGGGATTATATGTCTTATGCAGTAATTGGAGCTGGTAACACAGGACAAGCAATCACAAGCTACCTCTCTCTAAATGGAAAGAAGGTAAAACTATACAGTCGAAGTCCTTTAAAAGCGGAAAAGCTAACACAGCAAGGCCTTAATCTTAAGGGGATGTACTCTGCTAAGGTTTCTATTGAAGCTTCTGCCAATATTGATGAGGTTATCGAGGATGCAGAATTTATTATTGTCACAACTACTTCTTCGGGGCACAAACCAATCTTTAGACAACTCAAACCATTCTTAAAAAATAATCAGACAATTGTCATCTTCCCAGGTTATTGGGGGGCAGCGGAATGTAAAGAAGTTCTTGGTTCTGTCATGGAAGAAAGAAGTATTACGATTGCAGAAACGAGTGCAATGCCATTTGTTAGTAAAGCTGATAATGAGGGATCAGTTTATATCAATAAAATTAAGAATAATGTTCAAGTCAGCTCTATCCCTACGTCAAAGAATCGTTCCATATCGACATCATTGTTAGAAGCATTTCCACAATTAATACCAGCCAATAATATTTTTGAAACTTCATTGAACAATACAAACGTTGTTATACATACCCCAATTACGTTATTTAATGCCAGCAGGATTGATGCTTCGGAGGAGTTTAAATTTTATACAAATGGTGTTTCTCCTTTAACAGTATCCTATGTTGAAAAACTTGATGAGGAAAGGAGAAGACTAGCAGACTTGCTTTTAGTAGAAACAAAAGATGTTTTATCCTTGTTAAATGAGTTTTATGAAACAGACTATTCCACCCTTTATGAAGCTTTACCGGGATTATTTCCAGAAGCAAGCGCACCAGCTACTTTAGATCACAGGTATATGACTGAAGATATTCCTTTTGGCCTTGTTCCTATATCTGAACTAGGAAGAAAAATGGGGATAGAAACCCCTTATACAGATTCAATCATTCATACAGCCTCATTACTTATGAATAAAGATTTCAGGAAAGAAGGAGTCAATTTTGAAGGCCTAACGAAAGAAGATATAGTTAGTTTAAGAGGGCTTACACAAGTTATTTAAAAAATAGGAGGTAAGGAAATGGCCGAACTACAGATAGGAAATAGAATTAATGTCTTAAATAAAAAGGTAACTGCGGTTGATTTAATTACGATTGTTATTTTTGCCGTTTTGTATCGTGTTCTTTGGTATTTCTTCAAATTTGCAGGAGTTGTTTTCCCTTTCAACCATACTTTTGTCTATCTTTTTTGTGCATTTTGTTTGGTTTTATGCTGGGTTGTTGTAAGAAGGCCTTATGCTTCAGTGTATTTTACTGCAGCCTGGTGTGCGATAAACTTTTTTCTTCAAGGAGAACTCCCAATTTATTGGATTCTTGTCGTAGCTGCTCCAATTATACCTGAACTCTATTTAAAGAATAGAAGTAAATCCTTTAGCAAGCCTGATGATGTATATTCCAGCACAAAAGATTTAGTTGTAGCTGCAGTGATTTACAACGTTGTTTACGAGGCTTTTGTTTGGTGGAGTATTCTTTATCCTTATCAGATTCCTGTTCCTTTTAACTTAATTGCAATTGTTTTTGGAATTTCTATTATTGGAATGATTATCGGTGCTGTCATTGCGAAACCGCTTGGACTAAAATTAAAAGCTCTCATAGGTTAGAAACCTGATGATTTACTTGGAGGTGTGCAGGAAATATGGCAGCGATAGATTTTGTTTCTAATCTTGATACAGATACTTGGGTTCATAGGCTAGATCCAAGAACAAAACTAATTTTAATATTAGCATTCGTTATTATTCCTCTTCTGTTTATGGATCCTCTTTACTTATCAGCGGTCTTACTGTTGGGTCTGCTGGTGTGGTTTTCTGCCAAGATTAAAATTAAGTCTATAGCGCCCTTGCTGGGGACAATCGTTATACTCGCTCTATCTGCAGTGATTTTTTCAACATTCTATAATTACAACCATGCCGATGCAGTAGTTCTTTTTTCTATCGGATCTCTTCAAGCTACTGATATTGGGCTATTATCCGGGTTAGTACTTGGTTACAGGATTGCGATTCCATGTTTTATGACAATAGTCATCATTTCAACTACAGACCCTGCCTTACTGGCAAAAGGGTTAATGAAAATGAAAGTTCCTATGAGTATTGCCTTCATGTTTTTAGGAACATTGCGTTTTTTCCCTTTAGTATTCGAAGAGCTCACGAATATTTCCAATGCTCAAACGATTCGAGGTGTAAATAAGAAGGGAATAAAGGGCAGTTGGAACAGTTTTAGATTGGCTGCTTTTCCGCTTTTAGTAAACTCGTTAAGAAGGAGCAGGACAATGGGTCTTGCTGTTGAAAGCAAAGGATTTAGTAAAATGGCTTGGCGTGAATACTATCAAGATATGAAACTCACAAAAGTGGATATTACTATTATCGTATTAGCGATTCTATTCTTTGTTGCTGCATTCTATGTAAGATATGTACTGGGACTAGGCGGAAACAATTCAATAGTCGCTTAATCTATAGTATAGATTGAGACTCTTCAAAAAAAGGAGGGAGCTTATGGATCATAACAATATTATTGAGGTAAGAGAGTTTAGTTTTTCATACCCGGGTGTAGAAGCAAAAGCTTTGAATAACATTAACTTAGAAATCAAGAAGGGGGAATTTGTCCTCATTTCCGGCACCAGTGGAAGTGGAAAGACAACTCTTGCAAAATGCCTTAATGGGATCATTCCCCACCTCTCCGAAGGGGACCTGACTGGAGACATATTTATTAATGGATTGGATACCCAAGGAGTTCCAATGCATGAACTTTCCTCCGAAATCGGAATGGTGTTCCAAAATCCTGAAGATCAGATTTTTTCTATACGGGTAGAAGATGAAGTCGCTTTCGGAGTGGAATGCCAAGGGTACACGAAAGAAGAAATACAAAAACGTGTTCAGTATGGCCTTCAAAAATTAAGATTGGAAGACATTAAAAAGCACATTACATTTTCTTTATCAGGAGGGCAAAAGCAAAAGGTGTCAATTGCAAGTAACTTAGCAATGTTGCCCTCGATTCTGATACTTGATGATCCAACAACGGATCTGGACCCAATTAGCAAACAAGAAGTAATGGATATACTTTCAGAATTAAAAGAAGAAATAGATACAACCTTCCTTATTATCGAGCATGATTTGAATGATTTGATCGAGTTCATTGATAGAGTGATTATCATGCATGAAGGGGAAATTCTTTATAACGGAAGTCCAAGTGAAATATTTTATAAGCATTTTAGAGAGTTGGATGATTTGGGAATTCGAATCCCAGACCATATAAGGCTAGGGAAATATCTTTTTGATAAAGGTTTTAAATACGGGTCCTTTCCGATATCAAAAAAGGAAGTTTCAGAATGGGCAAAACACCTGCTAACTTCTCAAAAGTTAAAGCTCCCCATGGCTGAATCTCAATTAACCAGTAAGAAACAGGAAAGGGTTGCTAAACTAAAGGATGTAAACTTTAGTTATCAAAAAGGCAAGCAAATTTTGTTTGATATAAATTTGGATATTTATCAAGGAGAGCTTTTGGCAATAGTCGGACATAATGGCTGCGGTAAATCCACATTAATGAAAAATCTCATTGGATTATTAAAGCCTTCTCAAGGCTCGGTCGAAATCAATAACAAAAATACCAAGGATTACAAGGTCCAAGACATAATATTAGACATTGGGTATGTCTTTCAAAATCCGGATAATCAACTCTTCTGTAATTCTGTTGAAGAGGAAGTGCAATTTGGTTTAATAAATAGAGGCTACAGCAAAGAGATAATCAACGAACGTGTTGAATTAGCCCTCAATACTGTGGGATTACAGAAAAAAAGAAAGGACCATCCTTTTTCTTTGAGCAGAGGAGAACGGCAAAGATTAGCCGTGGCTACGATGTTAGTTTCAAATCCGAAGATTATACTATTGGATGAACCAACCACAGGCCAGGATGAGCAAAGCTTAAAAGCACTTTTAACCTTAATGGAAGATCTAATTAAGGAAAAAGAAGCAACAATTGTAATGATTACTCATGATATGGAAGTCGTGGCCCAATATGCCAGCAGAGTCGTAGTCTTAGATGCAGGCAGAATTGTTCTGGACGGAAGCCCAAATGAAGTCTTTTTTAGAAACTATCAAAAACTGCATTCGTTAAAATTAAAGCCGCCAATAATATCACAATTCTCAGCACAATTAAATGAGTACGGCTTTCCCCAGGTTTCAAATTGGAACATGTTTAGTAATCAATTTATTAGTAATGACAAAGAGGTTATTCAAGATACAACAAAAGTATCAGTTATTTAATAGTACACCTGTCAGAACCCCATTACCTACAATGTTTTCTACTATTAAAAAGCCTACTTTACCGCCTGATTTTGAAGACGTGAAGTAGGCTTTCTCTTTTGTTGCAGGTTTGGATAGCTGTTTTGAGGATTTTCTGAGAAGTATAGGGAACAAATGTTTTATTTGGTTTAACTTGGACTTTTGACTGAAGGTTGTTACTCTAATGGTAGGTTGAGTCATTATTAAAGAATAGAGGTCAGTTTATGGAAGTCCAAGATATAATCATTGCTATAACAGATCGCTTAAAAGATATTCAAGGTATTTCGGCCATTGTGCTTGGGGGCTCCAGGGCTAAAGGAACCCATACCCCAGAATCGGATATTGATATTGGCATTTATTATGATTCTCCTGAAAATCTAGACATCCAGTCTCTTCAACGATTGGCTGCAGATCTTGACGATGCCCATCGGGAAAATATAATAACACCGGTTAATGAGTGGGGAAGGTGGGTAAATGGCGGAGGTTGGCTAAAAGTTCAAAATTATTCTGTTGATTTCATTTACCGTGATTTAAACTTGGTCTCGGAAACGATAGATGACTGTTTAGCAGGAAAAATAACAATCGACTATTATCCAGGACATCCTCACGGGTTCCTTAACAGCATATATTTAGCAGAAACAGCTGTCTGTAAGATCCTTTGGGACCCGGAGAGAAGGGTTGCTCATTTAAAATCAAGAACAAAACCCTTTTCTGAAACATTTAAAAAAGCCATAATACAAAAATTTCTTTGGGAGGCATCCTTTTCTCTGGATGGAGCAAAAAAGGTTCTCACTAGGGAAGATGTATCTTATGCTGCTGGATGCTGTTTTCGCAGTGTCTCTTGCTTAAATCAAGTGCTATTCTCACTAAATGAACACTATTGTACAAATGAAAAGGGTGCTGTTGACCTGATTAGTTCCTTTAGTATTGTACCTGAAAACTATAAGGGAAGAATCCATGAGGTTTTTAACCTAATCACAACAGAACAAGGCCAATTAACAAGAGCAATAAATAATCTTCATATGATTATTGTAGAAACGGAAGAACTCATTATGAAAAATATTAAATAAGTGAGTTTATTAGATCTGGCTGCTTTTTGAAGTCTTTTTTTGGGATAATGCCCTAGCCCTTTTGGAAGGATTCTGAAGCATTATGTCGAATTATAAACTAGAGTTCTACTAAATTTTGGATGTCATTTGTTTGGAAAAATTAAATAGGATCGACGCAGAACAACTTACTATTGTCGATGAGGAGGTCGTTTAATATAAAAAATCCCATAATTGTTCTCTTAACATTAGCGGTTGAGACTGCCATCACATACTTCGCTGCAACAAAATTTTCAGTTCGTTTTATTGAACTAATGTTTTTCGCGGGGTTACTATTTTCAGTGGTGACTTTTTATTTTTCCAGTAGTGGGGGGAAAATTTCTGAACTTCATTCTTCCCAAATAAGCGGACAGACAGGCCTTATTCAGAAAAAAGAACCATTTGTCTTTAAAAAAGGCCCCATTTTTATAGGTTCAGCTCTATTCCTGCTAGTTGGTCTTATACTATTTATACTGCTTATTTCTGGGGTCATCCTTCCCGCTGGCGCCTCATAACTTTGGAATGGCATAGCCTTTAGTTAATTGACTAGAAATGAGGTGGAATGAATGGATTTGTGGTTTTACATAACTATTATTGTTGGGCTTAGTCTCCTGTATTATGGGTACGAAAACAAAAAGAAATATGATATTAAACTGAAACAAATCGAGTTGGAAGAAAAAAAGCTGGATTTGGAAATGATAAAAATAGAAGCTGGACTAGTGAATCAAGATCGAAACGAATAACAAAACAATACCTTTTAGAGGCGGGTTGCACCAACACACCATAACATCGGACACACATGCCTCACATAAGTGGTTAGATTTGATTCAGTGTATGTTTAAAGGATATTCGTTACGCAAGGCATTACAAATGATTGGAGTTTATTTTGTTACCCTTCATTGGAGACTCACTCTCAACAGATGTGTCTTATGAAAGGCTCCGACTATCATTTTTTGAAGCTAGGGGGGATTATAATGCAACAACGATTATGTAATGAAGCTATACCATACTTAAAGCAGATAATAAGAGAAAATATTGAATACGAACAACCTATCCTATCGAATGAGGATAGGTTGGTTGATATAAACTTTAATGAAGATTTGACTATTACATTTCTCGTAAACGATTCCGATACCGAGTTATTCAAATATGTCCAATTTAGAGATTTGCAATTAGAGCAGATAAATAGTAAAACGCTATTAGATATTGGGATAAATAACCTTTATAGTTTAGCTGAAGAAAATGGATTGAGAATACAAGAATTGGACGATGATTGTTCTGCATTATTACTTGATGGGAACTTTGAAGCAACTCTAGTTCTATTAGATGATTTGTGGGATAATACATTAAATCAATACGCACCTGACGGCTTTGCGGTAGCTATTCCTTCAAGAGATGTTCTTGCTTTTTGCAATCTAAATTCGAATAAAGGTATTCAAAAATTAAAAAATGTAATATCTAATGTTTGGGAAAATGGAGAATATCTTCTTACCGATAAGATTCTAAAAAGAAACGAGGGTAAATGGACCTTTTAATAATTTGTTAATGCTTAACCTTAACAACAAAAGGACCTCTAAATGGGTCCTTAAAAAATTACTAAAATCAAGATTATTATTCAATAGAGCCTATATTTATGGAGTTTGGATCCTGCCAATGGAAGTCAATAGTTTATATAGCTTTCAAAAAACTACAACCGTAATCTAGTTATCGATAGAAAAGTTTGAAAATTCATACTATAATTAATGACAGCGATTACATATAACAGAGCTTCTCGTTTTTACAAAAGCAGAAGGAGGTTTTTGTGAATGGCAGAATTAATGAACAGTACAGTAGGAAAGCTGCTTCAGGAAACAGCGGCAAGGCTGCCTGAAAAGGATGCAGTTGTCTATCCGGACCGAGGTTTGCGCTATACGTACAGCCAATTCGAGGCTCTTTGCCGAGATACGGCAAAAGGATTGATGAAGCTTGGCATTGAAGCAGGCGAGCATATTGCGATTTGGTCAACGAACCGTCCTGAATGGGTAACGGCCCAATTCGCGACAGGCAAGATGGGAGCGGTTTTGGTAACCGTCAATACGAGCTACAGGACTGCCGAACTCGAGTACCTGCTGAAGCAATCCGATTCAACCACATTGATTTTGATGGAACAATTCAAAGATACCTCCTATATTGACATGCTCTATGAAATCGTACCGGAACTAAAGACAGCCGAACCAGGCAAGCTGAAGTCGAAGAAACTCCCATATTTGAAAAATGTCATTGTTCTCGGGGAAAACCGTTATCCTGGCATGATGCATTGGGATGACGTGCTTGCTTTGAAAGACGGGGTTTCTGATGAGGAACTCGACAAGAGGATGGCTTCGCTTGACCCTGTAGACCCAATTAATATGCAATACACCTCAGGAACGACCGGTTTTCCGAAGGGCGTCATGCTTACCCATAACAATCTCGTCAACAATGCCTTAAACATAGCGGAATGCATGAAGCTCACGGATCAAGACCGGCTTTGTATTCCAGTCCCATTCTTCCATTGCTTCGGCTGTGTAATTGGCACGCTTGCCTGCGTATCCGTCGGGGCGACCATGGTGCCCGTCCAGGAATTCGACCCGAAAAAGGTGTTGGAAGCGGTTGAGAAGGAAAGATGCACAGCACTTCATGGTGTGCCAACGATGTTCATCGCAGAGTTGAATCACCCCGATTTTGAAAAATATGATTTGTCTTCATTAAGAACAGGCGTCATGGCAGGATCCAATTGTCCGATTGAAGTCATGAAAGCCGTCATTGAGAAGATGGGAGCGAAGGAGATTACGATTTGCTACGGCCAGACGGAAGCCTCCCCGGTCATAACCCAAACCCGGACTGACGATCCAATCGAGCTGCGGGTTGCCACTGTCGGAAAAGCCTTGCCGAATGTCGAAGTCAAAATCATCGATCCTGTTACAAATGAAGAGCTGCCATATGGACAGCAGGGTGAACTGTGTACACGCGGCTACCAAGTAATGAAAGGATATTATAAAAACCCGGATGCGACCAGGGACGCAATCGACAAGGACGGGTGGCTTCATACTGGCGATCTCGCCATCATGGACGAAAACGGCTACTGCCGGATCACCGGCCGGCTAAAAGATATGATAATTCGGGGCGGCGAAAACATTTACCCGCGTGAAATCGAAGAATTCCTCTACCAGCATCCAGCCGTGCTTGATGTTCAAATTGTCGGAATACCAGATGAGAAGTTCGGCGAGGAAGTAATGGCCTGGATTCAGTTGAAGGAGGGGCAAACAGCAACAGCTGAAGATATACGAAACTTCTGCCTTGGAAAAATCGCCAGGTTCAAAGTCCCGAGGTACATTGAATTCTGTGATTCGTTCCCAACAACCGCGTCCGGGAAAATTCAAAAGTATAAATTGAGGAAGATGGCAGAGGAGGTTGTCTCCTCGAAAAGTGCCTCCTTTAAATAAAAAATTCAAAATCATATTTTAAAGGACTAAATAGCAGCCTATTTGGTCCTTTTTGCTGTTTGTAAATCCTAACTATTTCTGGATTTACTATTGTAGACTTCCTTTTATTTATGCTAAGATAGGAACAATTTACCATACTACAACTTTAAAAAACTAGAGAAATCAGGGGGAAGTCTATGAAACTCGTACTACTATTTGGGCCTCAAGCGGTTGGGAAAATGACAGTGGGGCAGGAACTCGTGAAAATAACCGATTTGAAGCTTTTTCATAACCATATGACGATTGATTTGGTCAGCCACTTTTTTGATTACAGTACAAAAGAAGGGAAGAGGCTCGTTAATTTATTCCGGGAAGAAATCTTTGAAGAAGTTTCAAAAAGCGACTTATATGGAATGATTTTTACTTTCGTGTGGATGTTTGATCTTGAATATGATTGGAAGTATATCAAGCGAGTTTCCGAGCTTTTCGAGTCCAGAGGAGGAACTGTTTACTATGTGGAGTTGGAAGCCGACCTCCACGAGAGGCTTGAACGGAATAAAACTCCAAATCGACTTGAACATAAACCGAAGAAAAGAGACCTTGAATGGTCTGAAAACGACCTAAGAAGGACAATGGAAAAACACCGATTAAATTCATTTGAAGGCGAAATAACATTTCCAAACTATATGAGAATTGACAATTCGAACTTAAGTGCCGAAGAAACAGCCATGATGATTAAAGAAAGGTTTTTTTTATAGGATAAGAAGACTGTACCTTCCTACAGTCTAATAGAGCAACAATATAATATTTTGTTGAGCGGCAAAAAATAAGGAATTAGTCCTATGAGCATATAGTAGTTTTTTCACTATTCTATAAATTTTGAATAATTTATAATTTTAGTGTTGGACCAATTTACTAGTCTAGGAGGAATTCTATGAAGAAAAAGCCTTTGATTCCCTTTGCTTTAGCAGCAGGTCTTGCATTCAGTACTTTTGCGGTCATCCCGGTCGATGCCAAACCTGCAGATTCGCAGCAAGTTCAGTCATTCCATCTCGACAACAAGGTTCTGAACAACATCAATGTCGATAATATTTACAACAATATCGAGTATTTATCCAGAACACCACGCGTTGCCGGTACTGAGGCAGAACAAAAAGCGATCCAGTACGTAAAACAGCAATTCGAGTCTTATGGCTACAAGACAGAACTTCAGGAATTTAACTTCTATGGATACACAGCTCCTCATACTGTGCAGTTGCAAGTTGATGGCTTCTCGGACCTGAAACCGTTGTCCTTTACATACGGTATGGACGGCAAGGCCACCGGTGAAATAGTTTATGCAGGATTAGGACAAGTCTCGGAGCTTGCCAATCTTGATCTGACTGGAAAAATTGCCTTGATTCAGCGAGGCAGCATTTCGTTTGCTGATAAAGTTTTGAATGCAGCAGCCAAAGGTGCAGCCGGTGTTATTATCTTTAACAATGCACCTGGGACATTGAATGGAACTTTTGGTGCTCCAAATGACAACTATGTTCCTGCAGTAGCACTCACACAAGCAGATGGACAAGCTTTACTGGCTGCCGTTAATAGCGGGTCGAAACCTAACGCAACCATTAACATTGTAGGGGCCGAGGGTGGAATGCGCACTTCCCATAACGTAATAGCCACGAAGGCGCCTACGAATAAAAATAAAGCCGTGAACGAAATAATTGCACTTGGCGCACATCATGATTCAGTCGCGGGAGCACCTGGTGCCAATGACGATGCATCTGGAACTTCAATGGTACTTGAACTGGCCCGTGTAATGAAGGACCTGCCAACCGACAGGGAAATGCGTTTCATTACATTTGGTGCGGAAGAACTTGGCCTGATTGGTTCCCGCTATTATGCAAGCCAGCTGTCAGCTGATGAAAAAGCACGCTTTACTGGCTACTTCAACATGGATATGGTTGGAAGCCGTGATGCTGGTCACCTCGTCATCAACGTAGCTGATGGCGTACCGAACATAGTGTCGGACCATGCCCAGGCATCAAGTGCACGCCTGAATGGGGCACCAACCCCATTGGAGCTGGGAGGAAGCAGTGACCATGTTTCTTTCTCTGAGGTGGGTATTGCATCAGCATCATTCATCCACCGTCCGCTTGAGCCATGGTACCACACTCCGGAAGATACAATTGATAAAATTAGCAAAGAAAAACTTCAAGATGTAGCAGAAATTATTGGCACCGCGGTGTATGACATCGTAAGGCCGGACAATCAGGGGCCAAAAGCTAAGCAAGGCAAAGAAAAGAAAATGCAACACCTTTACCACGAGCAGGCAATTAAATAATAATCAAAGAAGCCAGGAATCCCACTGTGGGGCTCCTGGCTTTTATTTTTTCGAAAATAAAGCTTCATAAAGGAACACTTATTGCAAAAATGGTTTGAGACTTTCAGCATGTTCTTGATCTAATGAGCCGTAACCTTCTGATTCCTCGCTGCTAATCAATGTTACTGAGCCGTTTTTATTTAACCATACCTTGTAATCATAGAGTCTTTCAGGCATATTCTTATCCTCTGTATAAAACAAAGTTACTAAATACTCTGCTTCTGACGCCATTTGGGCTTTTGTATTTGGACTCCATTTTACCTCAGCAAAAGAATTTAGTACCGTTTCAAGTTTTTCTTCCTCAAAAATCAGCGCAACATCTTCATATACGCCTTTATCATTCAGCTTTTTAACATCGACCATTGTTAGTTGTCCCTCTTTTTCGGAGCAAGCAGTAATTAGCAGAACAAAAAGAAATAGAAGAGCAAAACGAAAAAAAGTTTTCATTCATGTACCTCCCAAACCAATTATGTATTGTTAAATCATTAGACGTATATCATCCGGTTTTGATACAACATTTTTACAAATTTTCTGTTTTTTTGGATAAAAAAAGAGGACATGAAGAAACATAATGCCAAATAAGCGGAGGTGGCAGTATGGACCATACTAAAAAAACGTTAACTTCAGCAGGAACTGATATTGAAGAAGCAAAAAGATTGAATGCCCAGTCTGGTTTATCGTATAACGAGGTAAAGGAGATGCTCGCGAGCACCGGCGGAAAGGGAACCGCTGCCTTTAGTAATACCGATGTGGAGGAAGTTAAAAGGAAAATCCATCCGCAGCATAATGAAATAAAGTATGTTAATACAACATGGTATCGACTCCAGTTGGTTTTGCATTCTAAAAAGCGGAAATAGCAGAAAAAAAAACATAAGAAAACGCAAGGCCTGTTAATACCTTGCGTTTTCGGAACTTATGCGTTTTTTAATTTTGCCTTTACTTCCTCGTATAGAGCAACAATAATATCAATGTTATTATCAATTACATTCAAACGTTCTCTTGAAATCTGTGCCCATTCGCTGGATAGATGCCTTGCTGATAGGATATGTCTGATGCTGAAAGTATACGTGTGATGCAATTCCGCAATCAAATAGCTTATTCCAGCAGTTGGTTCCTTGCTTACAATATTCTCAACATCTTCTCTTAACCAGTCTGGTGCAACCTCAACAGACCTCTTTAACAGGTGTTCATATTCTTCAGTAAACATAATGTCTCCTCCTTCATCCACATGCTGATTATCATACACCAATTACAATCAGGATTGATATTGTAAATTTGGTTGTATCACACATTAGTAAGGTGTTTCTTTTAGGTCAGGGTACTGACCTGATATGAGTTGGATACTTCTACTATTAATGTAAATTAGATTCAATCTTATCATACATAGTAAAAAAATAAAAAAATGCTGACCGATTCCCTGAGGGTTACTAGAGATTGATCTGTTTATTCCTTATATTCCTTTTTTGGTCACCTTTTTAACATCCACTTTTATAAAAACTTATTCCATTACTGAAAAAGTGATAAAAAACATGGTCCTAACGTAACCATCAGTTTTGAGGTTTAATATTCGTTAATATATTAGCTAATATTTGACTTAATATCTATGGTTTCATACGATAAAACTATCAAAAAAGGGATGGAGTGAGAGGATGGGAAAACAAGCATGGTTGATTCGCCCGAAACCGAACGACCAGGTACGGATTAATGAATTTATGGAAGAGGATTTCATTGCAGTTGGATGGCCGGGTCTCGGAAGCCTGCGAGACCTGCGTGAACACGATATAAGGGAAAGACTCCAGGCAAAGTACGGGGAAAACAATTCAGCACTGGCTACTCTAAAAATGGTTGTGTATCGAATGAAAGAAGGGGACTATGTTGTCGTCCCGTATGAGAAAACGGTCTATTTTGGCCGTATCAAAAGTGAGTATCTGTATTTCCCGAACCGTGACACTCAGGAAACAGGCTACCCGCATGCCCGGGAAGTTGAGTGGTTTAAAACAATCCTCGAAAGGACGGAACTCCCAGAGCCGCTTCAAAAATCGCTGCGTGTTGTCCGGACCGCTGCGGAACTGACGCAGCACGTTGATATCATCGAAGGCCTTCTTGAAAAAGAGTTCAAGGAGAGGAAAAAAGCCTTTGAACTAATGATGAAATTAACAGACGACGATAATCTCGATGACTACTATATGGATGATGAGTATATGGATGACGACTATTGGGATTATGAAGTTGAAGAACCGGAAGTGAAACCTCAGCCACCGTCAAATCAATCCGAGGATACCCAACTGATCGAAAAAGCAAAGCTTGTCCTCCAAACCGAAATAAACCATGAAGATCCATGGGTTAGGCTAAGGGCGGCAGAAATAATATTAAACACGCTGCAAACGAACAAAAAGTAGAAATATGAACTTGTTCTATTATCTTCAATGGAACAAGATAAGCCCTTTTGATACTTCTTTTGAAAATCAAAAGGGCTTTTGGTATTAAAATGAAAATTCTGTAAAATAAATAGGAATTGTGCTATGAATATGTAGAGAGAACTTTATTAGAATGAGGTGAAAGGAATGTCGTTAGAAAGGCGATTCCATCAAGCGATGATTGGAGTTTATACGGAAGCGTTAAAGCAGTGTAATTACAAAGCCACCAGGTTCCTACAGATGGTATCAAACGAAGGTGGATTGAAAACCGCCAAGAAACTCCTAAGTGAGACCAATAAAGTTAGTGACGGTTTCATGAATTTGCTCGAACACAACCGACTCGATTTAACTGTAGAAGCTCTGGTACTAAATGAGAAGTTTCAGCCACTTTTCACTGAGGCGGAAATTAATGAAGCAAAATATAGGCTGGAGCAATATCATTACAAACCTACTAATCTATAACACACAAAGGTGGTTTAAATTATGCCTATACACAATAAACTCGTCCGAGACCGTATTCCTGAAGTGATTGAAAAAACGGGGAAGACGTTCACCACAAGAGTAATGGAAAAGGATGAATACATAATTGAATTACGAAATAAAGCTTTTGAAGAACTGGAAGAGTATATGAGCGCAAATAACGATGCCGATGCAGTGGAGGAGCTTGCTGACCTCTTGGAAATCATTCATTCCCTTGCTGATTACCACAATGTATCCTTTGATCAAATCGAGGCTGTAAGGCAGAGAAGAGGGGCGGCTTTAAAGAAAGGATTTACTTAATGGAGGTTGAAATGTAACAGCCAGGACACCAATTGATTTCAGGAACAAAATAGGAGAGGAATATGAAGCGGATGCTCAGGTCCTCACTGTCAAAGAAGACAGGAGTACTGAGCCTAAACGGCTAGCTATTAAAGATTGAAAAGGTTTAGTCAGCTTAAATAGATACTGAGGTGAGCTCAATGCTGAAATCAGGTATTTATGGTAAATATCATGGAATAGAATATGAAATAACAGTTGACATGGAAAATAACATCATGATAATGACTGAAGATAAAAGAAAAATAGATCAAACTTTTGAGGATAAATATAATAGTGGAGTTTACACAAAAATAGTTAATTCCAGTGAATTAGTGGACTGCGTAAATATAACGCCTTTTGGAATCATTCAGGGAGAGAAACTACGAATTTTACAAGCTAATAACAATGAATACCAAGTAGGTACAGGTTCTATGTTAATTGGGGATAAAATAAACTTACCGAGAGTTGACCGCGATACTAGGCTTGGGTGGGTCCCCAAAAGCGAGGTAAAAGTAATAGAAGAAAAGATCTCAATAAATCCGCATGAATTATAAACTTTGGTATCTTAAATGCTGCAAAGTCCTCAATTCTATTATGAATAAAACCATAAAAGCATAGGAGATTAGGAGACTATGAATATTAAGCAGGCAGCTGATTTATTGGGGCAGGTTGGAATTAAAACGAAGGCAACAGATGATTTTATTCATGTGATTCCCTCTTTCCAAGACGAAAACATATACAAGATGGAGAAGAGGGGAGATCAGTGGAACTATTTATTTATCCAAAACGAAAGAGGGACCGGAAAGGAAACAACTCTCAAAACCTTCCAATCTGAAGCAGAGGCTTCTGTTTATTTTCTTCTAGACACATTACAATCAAGTTTTTTTTCGAAATATATTTTTCCATTAAGAGTTGGCGGCCCAAGCTTTACATTTGAGGATTTACAAAAGCTCTACGTTCGCTTCCTATCGGTCATATAAACAATAGCTTTTTTGATGAGCCTGCAGTTCCATATAGTATACACCTATCCCGAGTGACGCCAACTGAATCAATGGTTAAATTCATCGGAAAAAATAAACAATTAGTATTTGAAACGATAGAACTGGAAGACTGGGACGCTTACTCAGTTGTGTTTGATTACGTTTATTTGCTTGCTTTGCTGGAAGAAACCGCTAAACGTTTGGTGCAGCCCAATAAATTAATGTGTTTGACGGATGAAGAAGTTGGAATATTTTTAACTGCATAGGAAGGAGAGATCTATACTTTCCTCAGCAATTAAAACACCTTTTACAAAGAAATTTATCACTTGAGGAACCCAATCCTATTAACGCCGAACGGAAACAGTATCTACCATGAACCGTTTTAGCTTTTTGCCCCCTGTTTAACCTGTGCCATTAGATAACCAAGGTGTATGGAATATTTAATACCACACTTTTCTTTTGTAGTATAATTAGTAAGTTTATTTATATATTTGGATGTTATTATTAATATTGGAAATAATTATTTAAACCGGAAAAAGGTCGATATTTTTGAGTAATTAAATATGTTTCGTATTGTTTAAGGAAAGAAAAAGAAAGAATATGTACATATAAATATGATTAATATATCGATAAAAACTTGGTTTAATAGAATGGGGTATTATTTTGAGCCAAAAACGCAGGAAAAATTCTATTGATAGAGCTACTAGGTTAATTGTTACTTTAACTATTGCCAGTGGTACAGCCATTATAGTTAAAGGGGCATTTAGTGCATGGTTTAAAACATTTTCAACAACTGCATATATCCAAAACTTCCTTAATTTTGATTACATGTTTTCGGTTTTATTTCTTACCGTTACTATTCTATGTGCCTTTTCTATTGGTAGATATCTCTTCTTTGAATTAAAGACTTTTATCTACTATGAAAATATTAGTGAGCAACAATTGGCATATGAAGCTTCGGATAATGCTTATCTAAATATATTTAAGACAATTAAAAATTGTTTTAATGTGGTTTTTGCATTTTTGGCAGTTACAACTCTTCCTAAGGTATTTGAAAATAATTATTCTTGGAAATACATCTTAATAGGTATCTTAATAATTGGTATATCTATTTTAGGTCTATTCTTTATAAACAAAGAAAAACTAAAGAAGGCCGTTAAGTTCACAGCAAGAATTGAATCGAAAATAGGTATTTATCTTCCATTTGTATATGTTGCATTTATAATTTTCATCTCAGGATTAACTATTACTATACTTTCATTAAACTCAAATCAAACAGCAAGAATATTAATCGAAGATTCTAATAATGTTCCGGTTGAGATAGAATTAAAAAATAACTTAAATTCAAAGGTCTTTCTAAAAATAAAAAATTCTGAAGAAGAATTTTTTATTAGTGATTCTGAATTAACAATTTCGGAAAGTTACGTTGAGGTTTTAGAAAAAAGTGAAGAGCTGAAATCTAATGATATTGAACACTTTGTTAAAAATCTAAGTGAAGAAAATGATAGGATGAATATTCCAAAATCAGAATATTCTCAGGTTTATAGTGTAGACTTAGGTGACTATATAGTATCTGGTATTAATAATATCGAGATCACCATTGTGTCAACTGGCTCAAATAACACTAAAGCTATCCATTTCTATACTACAGTGAATAAAGAGGGGAATTCAATCGAGATTACGAAGAAAAAAATGAATTTAGAACTATAAAAAATCGTGTTAATTGTCTTGGCTCCGCTCGAATCATCTTGTTTCTTATGTTGATGTTTCATTGTAATTTAATATTTATTTCAATGGGAACCTAAGGAGGAAAGGTGAGTGGTAGTTGTATGAATCATGTATTATTATACTACAAGTTTTTATGACATGTTTAAGTTAGCACAGAGTGTGCTGAATAGTAAGAAAGCCTATTCATGTGTATTCAAAACTATAAATAGTAAAGGTGGTAATCCCATGCCGATACATAACAAATTGGTTCGAGACCGTATACCTGAAGTAATCGAAAAAACAGGAAAAACATTCACTACAAGAATCTTGGAGAAGGAAGAATACATAGTTGAGTTAAGAAAAAAAGCATTCGAAGAACTGGAAGAGTACATGAGTACTACTAATGATGCCGACGCAGTAGAGGAGCTTGCTGATCTTCTGGAAATCATTCATGCCCTTGGTGATTATCACAATGTATCTTTTGATCAAATCGAGGCTGTTAGGAAAAGTAAAGCAGAGAAGAGGGGCGGCTTTAAAGAACGGATTTACTTAATAGAGGTTGAAGATGAGTAACGTAAAGCTGATTACGGGACATCTAGGTGACCATTTACTAGAGGAAATCGAAAGGGCATCTACAATCTGCATTCTGGCATCATTCATTATGAAGTCTGGCGTAAGTTACCTCAGGGATGCTCTTGGCAAAGCTGCCGCCAGAGGTGCAGATATTAAGATCTGTACAGGTGACTATCTTTTCATTACTCAGCCGGAGGCACTGGAAGATTTACTGGCAATAAACGATACCATTCAAATCAGGCTCTGGCCAAGTAACGGGAAATCGTTTCACCCAAAGGCATACCTGTTTCAGTCCGATAATAACGAATGCATGTTTATCGGGTCTTCTAATCTTTCAAAGTCGGCTCTCGAAAATGGTGTAGAATGGAATGTTGAGGTTACACAAGACAAGGAGATATATGAAGATGCTTTATCTCACTTTCTTATGATTTTTTATGCGGGTAAGACTTTCCCTTTAAATCCAGAAACATTGAAAGTTTACAAAAAGGATTATGATGAGTTTCATAGAAAGAACAGTCACTTAGGAAAGACTTGGTCTGAAGCAGAAGAAAAAGAACTGATGCTTCCCGTTATGGAAGAGTCGACTGTACAGCCGGAAATGATTATAGAAGAAACGGCTCCATACGGTAAAATCCAGCCCAGGTTTGCACAACCTGAAGCACTTGAGGAATTAGAAAAGACATTGGAAGAGGAATATGACAAAGCGCTTGTTGTCATGGCAACAGGTCTTGGAAAAACCTATCTGGCAGGTTTTTTTGCTCAAAAATTTCAAAAGGTCCTTTTTATCGCCCATAGGGAGGAAATTCTCCATCAAGCAAGAAACTCGTTCCATACCATTAATCCTAATAAAACTTATGGCATTTATAATGGAAAAATTAAAGAGCCAAATGCCGATGCTATTTTTGCATCTATCTATACCTTGAGCATAAAGGCACATTTGGAGAAATTTGGCCAGGAGGAATTTGATTTAATTATTGTTGATGAATTTCACCACGCAGCAGCTGATTCCTATAAAAAGGTACTCGAGTATTTTAAACCTAAATTCTTACTTGGAATTACAGCCACCCCGGACCGGCATGACAATAAAGATGTATATGCGCTCTGCGATGGAAACGTTGCGTTTCGCCTCGACTTCCTGGAGGCGATAAACCGGAAGTGGTTATCACCTTTCAAGTATTATGGTGTCTATGACGATACAGATTATAATCAAATCACCTGGCTTGGTACAAGATACGATGAAGAGGAACTTTTGCGAGTACAGATGAGGGACAATCTTGCAAATAATATTTTGAAAGCTTGGGAGGAGAAAAAGCAGACCAGGACAATAGGGTTTTGTTCTTCCATTAAACAAGCTGACTTTCTTTCAGGTTTTTTCAACAAGAATGGATACAGAACTGTAAGCCTCCACTCACAGCAGGGCCAAATTGACAGAGGAACTGCTATTCAGTTGCTGACAGCAGGGGAGATCGATGTCATTTTTACCGTGGATCTGTTTAACGAAGGGCTCGACATCCCATCTGTTGATACTCTGCTATTTGTAAGGCCAACAGAATCTCTTACCGTATTCACCCAGCAAATTGGCCGTGGCCTGAGGTTGCGTGAAGGCAAGGAACATTGTGTAATTATTGATTTAATCGGTAATTACCGCAATGCCGATATCAAACTAAGCATTTTTGACACGAAGCCCGAAACTACAAAAGAAAACAAGGCACTACCCGTTGTACCAGAATTTTGTGAAATTAACCTGGATGTCAGGGTAATCGATCTGTTGAAGGAAATGAAAAGGAAACGGGAGCCGAGGAAAGAAAAACTGCTTAATGATTACCTGGTTTTGAAGCAATCATTGGGAAGACGGCCATCCTATGTAGAGCTTCATCTTTCCGGAGCATCGGAATCTAAACAATACAGACAGGAGTTCGGATCCTATGTTGGTTTCCTAAACTGGGCAGGTGAGTTGTCGGATCATGAAATTGAAGTTTACCAGCGACACAGGGACTGGCTTGAGGAAGTAGAAAAAACGTCTATGTCAAAAAGCTATAAAATGGTTCTTCTTCTTGCAATGTTAGAAAGGGGACCTTCGGATTGGTATGAACCAATCACTCCTATGGAAGTAGCGCCGTTTTTTCACAGATACCTGACTGAAACTGAATATAGGAAAAGGATAGACTTCAGTGATAAATCATCCCGAAAACTATGGGAATATGATGAAAGAGCCATTAGTAGTCTTATAGCAAGAATGCCAATGACGATGTGGGATAGAGGGCCTGAAGGGTTGACATCTTTTGAAAATGGAGTTTTTAAGATTAACTTTGAAATAGTTCCTGAAAATCGGCATTTAGTGTTCAACTGGACTAGAGAAGTGTGCAATTATAGGTTGCATTATCATTTTGAACGAAGAAATTAATCATATAAATAATTGCTTTAGGATCTTGAATACCGATATTTATCTATGAGGTTTAGGGCTTTTTTTCTCATTAAGGTTCTAAACATGCACTCGTCAAGTGGACAGTGGTAATGATATAAACTTTTCAAGCGGCTTTAGCCCTGCATTCCAAGAGGCTAGGCCGTTTAACTTTTTGTAACATACATGATTATATAAATAATATAATGATCTATAGTTTTTATAAAAAAAGTATTTCCAAGTTAGCATTTTTATGTAAACAACTATTTGTCAGATTTATATTTTCCCCAAAAGAATTCCATCGATCCATTATCAATACATTGTCCTATTCATAAAATACTTTTAATCAATTTTGCTTTATCAATCCTCCATTTAAATCCAAGTGATGTATTAAAGCCACGATCAGGATGTATGAGAGGATGTTCATCATATAGGAACTTTATTACTTGGTAAAGTTTTATTAAACACAAGCTTATGGTTATCGGAACTTTACTTTATAAAGCTTTTAATGGTAGAGCCAACGCTAGGTTTAATAGCTATGTTCCAATTTAAACATGTTGGGGGATAGAAATGTATATATTGTTTCTTCCTAATCTAAATAACAGAGCGTTAATGAGCCACTTTTAACCGATTCATCCCTTTATGATTAAGAGTCACATTGAACTTTCGGTTCATTTAGTGACTCTTTTGACAATAACTAAAGAAACTGTCAACTTTTATATACAGGGCTTTCATCTCATTTAAATTTTTCATTAAATGATCCTTGGAAGACGGTTCTGTTTGCCCCACTTATAGTAAGCAGTTCGTGAAATACCAGATATTTACAAATGGGAGATTGCCAGGTTCTCTAAAGAGTTCTAGAATTGTAACATTCCTATCTTCATATCAGATTCGTCTTTATTTTACCTCCTTTCGATCTCCTCAAAAATTTTTAAGACAAATAATAATCCCTTTCAAATAAACAGATTTTTATTTTTATATGATCTATCTGCCTTATGGAGCCTATCAAAGTATTCCTAGTATTTTATTCCTTCAATAGAAAACTGAAGGACAGAATTTTAAACCATAGCCAGTAAGGTTCAACTTATTTCATACTATACCTGCTACAGCGTATCTTTTTTCTCCTAAAGGGCACTCAAGCTCCCAAAAAACTACTCATTATTGAAGGTTTACTACTATCATATTAGCGCTAGGCGTTTATAACAGCTCATGGTTTGTTTGTAAACCTGCATATCAGCTTAGAATAAAGGGGTAAGTACTCTTATTCCAGAAAATAGAACACTCTTGATCCAAATCTTTACTTGAAAATATTGAAAAATAGAATAAATACAGGAATAATAGTAATATAAAGTAGAATTTTGACGAAAAAGTTTATTTTATCCAAAAAACAGAAAATACATACATACCAATATAAGAAAAGGAGCAGCTATGACAACAGTAAACAATCAGTTTTGGCAATTTTCACCTATACCAAATATAGAAGAATCAAACTTCAATAAAATTTTAGAAAGATTTTTTAACATGAGAATTCCCGGGTTAACGAGAGAAAATACCCAAAATGCCCTGGATGCACGTTTGCTTGGTAGTAAAGATCCCGTCCTTCTAACAATCAAGACAGGAATGATTAATAGAGAAGAAGTGCCTGGAATTCAGGAAGTAATAGACCGTATTAATTGTTTAAAAGGACGTAACAGCTATACAAAAGAAGCAATTGATCATATGCAAAATAAATTAAATCAGAGTAAAGTCGCTTATATTTCATTTGAGGATAGTAATACAAGGGGATTGAAAGGTGCAAAAAACGGCCAAACTAATTCCAAAGAAGATACGTGGGCGATTTATGCATATAACAAAGGTGTTCATTCCGAAGAAGAGGATGAAGCTGTAGAAATTTCCCGAGGGGGCTCACATGGAGTCGGTAAGATTGCATCAAATGCTGCCTCTGACTTGAATTTGATGTATTTTGCTAATTGCGATGCAGAGGGTAACCAGCACCTAGGAGGTACCGTTCAATTAATTGAACATATGTATGAGGACCAATGCTACCGTTCTTCCGGATATTTTGCCAAACTTGATACTTTAAGTGGAAATAAGACAAAATTTTATCCTTTTGAAAATAATTTTCATGAAGTGTTTGAAAAGAAAACACGTGGATTAAAGATTATTATTCCGTTCTTACGTGAAGAGTATAATGATGAAAAAGGAATAATAAAAAGTGTTCTTGATAGTTTTTTTGTATCACTTCTTGAGAAAAAGCTTGAGGTTATTGTAAACGACAAAAAAATTACAAAAGAAACATTAAGAGAATATGTTACAAATCCAGATTATTATACTCAAGAAATTGCAGAGATCAAGGAAGAATTTACTCCACTCTATGTTGATACTTATTTAAACATTGAACCCAGAAAACTAAACGTAGGGGACGGTTTTAATAATTATGAGTTCAATCTATATTTCCGATATGACGAAGCAATTCCTAAAGGCAGGGTTGCTATTGTCAGAACAATCGGAATGAAAATAGAGGATAAAAAAATAAAAGGAAATGTAAATAAGCCATATAATGCTGTGTTAATTGGTGGAGCACCAGAGGATGCCTATTTGAAGTCTTTGGAAAATGAATCTCATACGGAACTTTCTTATGAACATATAAAGGATCCTCTTCTGCAAAAGAGAGCAAAAAAGTTTATAAATAATCTCTCTAAAGAAATCTCCAAAATTATTGAAGAAGCAATAAGGCAAAACAATCCTACCGACGGTACTATGAATACCAAGGATATATTATACGTAGTAGAGAATGAGTTTAAGAGGGAATTATCAGATATAACATCCACAGTTAAAATTAATAAGGGCAAATCACTAGTTAAAATGTCTACAAATGTTCCAAAGAAGAAGAAAAAATCTAAGACAGATTCAAAGCCTGGTGATCCGAAGCCGAAGCCATCTAATCCTGTTAAGAAAGTTAAACAGGAAAAACCGCCTGGTGATGGCTCAGAGCAGGATCAAGTTCGAGACAAATATATTGCAAATCCAGATATTGTAGAAAGAATTATTCTTGGCAGCTATGAGATGGTTAAGTTTAACTTTAAAGATAGTAAAGAGCTATCTAAAGAATCAGCATGTAATATTTCTCTATCAATTATTGATGGTATGGGTGTTGAATATAAGGATGAATTTAACCTTCTAGAAAACTACAACCGAGTAATTGAATTCTCTACAGGAAAGGAATGTAAAGTTGAAAACAATATCATTAAAAATGTTGCAATAAGAAATGGAGAGGCTAGACTCCGATTAGATTTAAAAAGCACCTTTAATAAAGCATTAAAATTTGTTTATTACGTAGAGGTTTAACATGATATATAAAAAGGATGCAAATTTCCCATACCCAATACTTACTAACACTTCGACAAGTTATGAAAGCAGCGAATTTACTTTTGATGTGAACCTAAACGAAAATGTGGAAAACTATCGTTTTGATTTGGACTATACAATTGATTCAGAATTTATTTCTAAATTGCTGGCTAGTGGAAAAGCACAACTTATTCTCGTAATACAATCAAAAGATAATAAATTTTATTTCTTGAGAAAAAATCAAAGATCTGTTGAAATTCCAAAAAAACGGATTTCGGTAAGTAAGGGGAGAACTTCAATCCAACTTCACCTTATTTCAAAAGAAGAAATTAACTTTTATGATAATGAAGACTTAAGCGAATTTTACAAGTCGTTTAAAGAGGACATCGTTGTTCCTATGAATTCCTTACTTGGTTTTTCAAATGTCGTAATTTTCGACGGCAGCATAAATAAACCTCTTGAACTTTTTGAGAAAAAAGTTGATCCAGGTTTGTCTAGTGAGGTTAGAATAGAACTTGGTACAGAAACGATTATTATTCATTACAAGAATGAGCAATTGCAATTTAGCAATATGCCAATGAGCAATTCTTTAAACAACTTATATATCTATATGGGTCTTCAAAAAGCACTTCAACGTTTTTTAAGTAGATACGGTGAAGATGGAGAACAAGTTGATTTAAATGAAATGGAAATGCCAACTGATCAGTTGGATCTCAAACTATATAATCTTATGACTAAAAAAATGATCGAGGAATTGACCATCGAAACAATTGATAAAGTAATTTACACTATCTCTGACAAGATTATTGAAAGATTTGCTGCTGCAATAAAGGGGCTAAGTTCAAATGGAAATTAGGCTATTAAATAAAGATTATAAAAACAACGAGCAGTTTTATAAAGACTTTCTTGATGATCAAATTAGATTTAAGGAAGAATACTTTTCTGATAAGATAGTTTTTATTAATGAGGCTCCGGATTTCCCAATTTATATGGCAAAGGGAACAGAAACGGAGAGAAAAGAAATGTTTAAGGAAGCTTTTAATGTCATTTCAGGTTCCTATCTTAATACTGATAGAGATATACATTTTGAAGAGTTATTTTGGCATTCTTTATTAACTGTTCATAAGCGGGATTACTTGCTGGATAATTATCCTCAAATAGCTGAAAATATTTCTCATTTCAACAATATAGTTATTAAGAAGTTCGACTGGGAAAACTACATTTATAAATGTATTATTGGTGCCCAATATATTAATGATAGGGTTAGTGGCTATGAGGAACGGATACGCTATTATGAATTGTTGATCGACAATTTAGATATGTACAACTACATTATTAAATATGAAATCTTCCGTAATGATCATTTTTTATTAAATATTTTAGATCTAATAGATGAACTAAACCTTTCTAAGATAATGAAAGCAAAATTGGTGGGCTTTGATCATCTAGGCAAAGATGAACGTGTTGGACGGAGAGTAATTTTTGAATTTAATAAGAGCTATCCTGTAGTTATGGCACCTATGATGAAAAAAGAGGATTTAAAAGAGTATTTTATTAAATTCTTGAGTTACTATTATGATATATCTCAGGTTGAATCATTAGTTTGATAAATTGGAAATAAAAGTGCAACAGAGAGGACCATCCAATAATGATTAAAAATGGAATAAGTTCTGAATTACTAAATATTAAATCTTTCTTAACAGATGACTCTTATAAATTTCTGATTCCCGATTTTCAAAGAGATTTTGTATGGGGGGAAGAAGATGTTCTACAGTTAATGAATGACCTGTCGGAGGATTCTAATAATTTCACTATGAAAGAAGATGACTTAGAAGGGTATCTTTTGGGGAATATTGTTTTAATTAAACCTAAGGAAAGTGAAAGATATCTCGTAGTTGATGGGCAACAACGACTCACAACTACTACTTTAATTTGCAAGTCATTGGAAGAAATAGTAGAAGCTAAAATAACTGCTTCCCAAGATTTAAAAGAGATAAAAAAGTGGCAAATGAAATTAAATGATATTGTTCAATCATATGCAATTTTAGACAATAATGATGATATAAAGGATTGTAAGTTGATACATGATCCTGCATTGAATTTCGGGAAGGTGTATAAAAATATTCTCTACAACAAGGACTATGAAATAAAACTGGAATCTGATTCAAGAATAGAGGAAGTTTATAAAACAGCTAAAGAATTTTTAGAAGCACTTAATGATGATCAATTAAAAAACTTTATTTCCTATTTTAAGAGTCGAGTTTATTTTATAGTAACTGTTTCTACAAGCTATAATAAAGCCTTTCAATTATTTGAGGTTCTTAATGATAGGGGAAGAAGTTTAGAACCACTTGATTTAGTTAAGAATTTATTTCTTAAGATAATTACAAAAGATAGTAAATCTCAAGACGAGATTGATGATTTTAATAACGACTGGAATGAATTTATTTCAAATCTCCAGATTAACCCAAAGAAAAAGATCTCATCATCTACTTTTTTAAAACACTATATAATTGGGCAATACGCTGAAAACATCAAAAAAGAGCAAGTATATGAATACTTTGAGGAGAAAAAGTATAAAACAAATGAGATTTTTCAATTAGTTAAAGATCTTAAAGACGTTAGCAAAATCTATGCCGAGATTGAAAAAGGAAATTATAATGCATTTGTAAATGATAATAATATGTTTATTATATTTAAGCTATTTAATATTAAACAATTGCATTCTTTATTGATTCCTTTTTACAAAGAAAATCAACAATTAAAACAAGATGTACTGGATGTTGGAGTAAGACTTGGAGCATCCGTATTATTTTCCTTTACTCAAATGAATTTTATCGAGAGCAACCTACCATCCATCATTGAAAAATATTATGAAGAAATTAATAATGGCAGGAAATCTGATGAAGCATTTAAAAAAATGAATGAGGAAGCAAATAAAATTATTTTAATAAAATCTACTGATATTAAACAAATGCTTCCCGTGAGAAAATTAGTAAATACTAATGGAAGTTTGTCTAATAAGGCAGCGGTAATTTTAAAGTTTATTGAATTATATTTTCATGGGAATAGCTCTGTAATAGTTCCTTCTAAAAAACAAAAAATCACTGTAGAGCATATTCTGTCAAAAGAAGTTTCTTTTGATAAGGATAGCTCAGATGCTGGTTTTACGTCTGAAGGAGATCTTAAAGATCATATTAATCTCATAGGAAACTTAACTCTTCTTTATAACAATGAAAATTCAAGTGTGGGAAATAAAAGATTTAAAGATAAGCTTAACCTTTATTCTGAACAAGATTTTATAATTACTCAAAGAATTGCAAAAAATCTTGTTTCAACAACAAAAGGAGGAAAAAACGCAAAATTAGCTGCTATGATAAATGAGCGAGAAAGTAAATACTCCGTTAACAATAAAGGACATTTCAGTAAGAAGGCTATATTAGATCGATCTTCTAAAATAGCAGATTTGATTTACGATTTAGTGAACCAAAAATTTTTAATATAATAATATTTGTAAGTTAACGCGTGTATATTATTCGAACCGTTACATTAGAATATTGAAATAATAATATAGAAGAGTAGTCAGAAAAGTGACTACTCTTTCTCATATTATCCTTCAAGTTAACCATCTATAACAACTTCCATATCTTAATATACCAATAGAGAAAAAAACTGTACAAAATCAAAAAACTTGAAGACCCTAACATGTCTCCAGGTTTCATTATGTATTGTACTAAACAACTGGAGCCAAAGTTCCACTTGCTTGCCGGCTTCGGGATGGACGGCTTACGGCTCTACCAGGAATCTTGCCCTCTAATGCTTGAGTTCTTTCGCTAATTCGGGCAGGTTCTCGATCAGACCGAATTCTATCAGGTTTTGCATTGTATTCATTCAGATATAATCGGACTCCCACGTGTTGTGAATAAATGTTTCCATGCATTTCTACCAGACTCTTACTATGCAATAGAAAAATGTCCAACAAATACTACATTTAATCAAGATAAAGTTGGTTGTTGGTGTGATATTGATATTAAGCTAGGGAAAGACCCTTCGAGGGTGGGCGAAGGGCTTTTTCAATTGATGGAAGATCTTTTACAGTTTTAAGGAGGCCATTGTTTTATATAAAACTTCTTTCTGTGGGCAGGCACTTATATTTTACTTCTTGGTTTTAATTACTCCCTTTTTCTCAAGGTTTATTAATATCCCCTTATTTTTGAACCTGTTGTAAGCTATCATCTTGTTTAAATCTTTCAATGTCAGGTTTGCCGGGTCAGTTGTGAGTTCGCA
This sequence comes from Bacillus sp. FJAT-27225, assembly GCF_001685025.1. Lineage (GTDB taxonomy): Bacteria > Bacillota > Bacilli > Bacillales > Cytobacillaceae > Bacillus_D. The sequence goes on from NZ_MAYU01000001.1 coordinate 88,419, forward strand.
GTTAAATTTGGTAGTTAGCGAGATAAAGTATTGAATCTGTTTGTCTGTCAACGAATAATCCTCTGAGTTTACCGGGTTTTGCTGTCCAGTCGCGTTAGTTTCTGCATGTTCCTTAATTTTCGCTTCGACTATTGCCTCGATTTCGTTTGTACTGATTGGTTTCTGCTTCTCTTGAGGCGGAGCTGTATTTGATAATAATTTATTAATTAATGTTTTGAGCATGGTTTCACATCCTGATTTATAATCCTTACCTCTATTTTAAATTTCCCCCAAGAAATTACAATGGATTTTCAGAAAATAGTGAGAAAAGTTGTTAAATAGGTTTAATTCTGTAAATATTTAGGTGGATTGTATCATAATTGTAGTATAATGTAGAAAAATACATATTTGGAGCTGGTATGATGGCGATTACGGTTCCTGAAACGATTCGGAGCAGTGCGACCGCTGGGGAGCGGCTTGTTTTCCGGACGTTGAAAACATTCTTGCCTGACGATTATATTGTTTATTATGAACCAGAGATACATGGTAGAAGGCCGGATTTTGTGATAATCGGGCCCGACTTGGGTTTGCTTGTGCTGGAAGTGAAAGATTACACAAAAAACACTCTTTATCAGCTCAATCCTGATGAATGGCATATCCTCACGTCTTCTGGAGATCAGGCTATCATAAAGAGCCCTTTAAAGCAGGCGAGGGACAATGTATTTAAAGTAGTTGACGTTCTGAAGAAGGATAAGAACCTGATACAAACGGAAGGGAAGCATCAATTCAATTTGAAGTTTCCGTATGGCTATGGAGTCGTTTTTACAAGGCTTTATGCGAAGGATTTCATTCAGGAAGGGCTGTATAGTATCATAGATCCGCAGCTATGTTTGAACCGAGATGAAATCGACCCCGATAAGGAGGATTTTTCCGAAGAGGTATTAATGGAAAAAATCCTGAATATGTTTGTGGTTCCGTATCGGTTAAGAGAGCCATTGTCTTTTGAAGATATTAACGCGATTCGCTATCACCTTTTCCCAGAGGTGAGAATAAGTGCGGAGTTCAAGCCGCCGGTTCCATATCGGGATCAACTGTTGTTGTCGCTGCATGATATTAAAACGATGGATTTGCATCAAGAGAATCTGGCCAAGCAGTTAGGTGATAAAAACAGACTTATCCGTGGTGTTGCGGGGAGCGGCAAGACAATCATCCTGGCTAGCAGGGCAAAGATGTTGTCAAAACAGAACCCTGATTGGAAGATATTGATTCTTTGCTACAATATCTCACTGGCCAATTCCATAGAGCAGATGATTCGCCATATGCTCAACGAACCAGAAGATTTGTTTGACTTTAATTTTTCCAAGGGTGGAGTAGAAAATCCCGTAAACCATCACAACATTACAGTTCGGAATTTCCATGCCTGGCTTAAGAAGGATTTACGGATTAAAGAGCAGCAAATTCCAGTGATTGTAGAAAAGATAAAAAGAAAAGAAACCATCTTACCAGTTTACGATGCGATCCTAATTGATGAGGGCCAGGACTTTGAAGCTGAATGGCTGGCACTGGTAAGCTCGCTTCTTAACGAAGAGACACAATCGCTATTACTGGTTGAGGATAGGGCACAAGATATATACAAGCGGAAACGATCGTATGTGCAGGACACTGGTTTGAGCTTCCAGGGAAGATCGAAAATCCTTTCGATTAATTACAGAAATACTGCGCAAATCGTGAAGTTTGCCTGGGATTTTTACCGTAAACATTCAATGCTAAAGAACAAGGTTGTAAATAGAGAGCTAGAGGGAGAAATTATTGCTCCTCAAAGTACAAAACGGAAAGGGCCAGAGCCCGGAATCATCCGTGCCAGCAATTTTTACGAGGAAATCCGGCTAGTTGCCCGGCAAATGAAGAAACTCCATGACGAACGGAAAGTCTCATATGAAGAGATGCTTATTCTGTATCGGGTGAAGCGGACAATCCAATTTCCCGTCATTGACATCATTCAGCGAACCCTTAAAGAAGCCGGCCTGCCGTATTATTGGATAACCGAGAATGAGAATTCAAAGCGCTCCTTTGAAAAAGAAGATGGCAAAATTAAGATAAGTACCATCGACAGCAGCAAAGGCTTGGATTTCAGGGCCGTCTTCATTGTTAATACGGATTCTATGCCATTCCCTCTAGAAGAGGATAAGGAAAGAGAAGTGTCTTTGCTGTATATTGGAATGACGAGGGCGAAAGAGTATCTGTGCTTGTCCTATTCTGGTCAATCTGAATTCACTCAGTATATGGATACTTTGTTTGATGAAAGAAAAGCACAAAAAACATTGAAGCAAAATATTAAATAGCTTTTAATTGTATCTTGAAGAGGGCTGTCCATAATGGGCAGTCCTATTTAATGTAGTACTGCATTTGAATAGGCCATATTTTCATAGAATACACGGCAGAGAAAAGGGGATGAAGACAGAATAAAAAACGAGTTTTTCATAATCGTTAGCATGCTAGGACTCTTGTAACGAGCCTTAACCTTACTAGTCCTGGACCTACTTAAATGACAATCAATTGTCATTTTTTATAATTATTAGACAATAAACTTTCGTTATGTTACCATTTCGATAACATCATAGAAACCTAACAACAAGTTAAAAAGTAATGGAGGCGAGGTGAGTAGTTTACTGTTTTTGTGAAGTTTTTTGGAAGCGTTGTCATTGGAAATGTTGATTTTGCCATGTGTTGGGAAGATGGGAAGCACAATGATTTACGGAAGGGGAGATTTTGCTGGTGAAGAAAATTTCAAGGTTTATAGTGTTGTTGCTAATAACCACTTTAGTCTTTGGACAGGGTACATTTGTTTCCGCAGCATCAACTGCTGATAAACCAGAGCCGGTTTTACAGGTGGAAAACCAAATCATTAAAGACGGATATTTCACTAACTTAAATGATCACGTTGATCAACTGAAGGAATTGGATGAAGGAACCATTATTGTTCGATTCCAATATACTGGCTCGTCTATCATGTCACTTTTTTCTTTAAGTAATAATAGAGTGCGGGATGGCCATTTTAATCTTTATATTTCACCTTCCGCAATCGGAAGTGAAAATCGGTTAGAGAAACCAGAAGAAGCAAAGACGAATATACATATTCGCACTGATGTGAATTTGAAAGAAAATGAAGTATATACGTTGGCTATGGTTGTAGACAAGGATAAAGGTTATAAGTACTTTTTGGATGGTGAATTAATCAAGGAAGATTCACAGTCTCCGAGGAAATTCCTAAGCAACATTTATGAGCCAAACAGCGCACAACTAGGAAGGACGGAAAGGGCAGCAGGTGGTAACCAGTATCCGTTCAAGGGCAATATTGATTTTGCGAAAGTCTTTGATGAGCCGCTTGCTGATGATGTCCTAGCATCGATTACCGGCGAAACAAAAGCTGCATCATTGGAAAATCCTCTGCCAGAATCGGCACCAAAACCAGTAAGCGTTTTTTATCCAGGCTTCATGGATTCGAATAATTATCGGATTCCAGCATTGCTCCATACTGAAAAAGGGACACTAATTGCGGGAATTGACCGCCGTGTTGTTCATGGAGGGGATTCTCCAAACAATATCGACGCTGTTATCCGACGGAGCTTTGACCAGGGACAAACATGGGAAGAAGATGGAATTGTCATCAATGATTATCCGGACCAGGCATCCAATATTGACCTGTCTTTCGTACAGGATCAATCCAATGAACGGATTTTTGCGCTTGTTGACGGGTTTCCTCATGGAGCGGGACTTATGGGAGGCTTTGGCAACAATGCGTATAAAGGAACTGGTTTTAAAACTGTAGATGGTAAACAATATCTGTATTTAACGGATGAACATAACAACGAATACACGATTAGAGAAAATGGAATCGTCTATGACGAAAGTGGAACAGCTACTGACTATTCGGTGGATGAAGATCGTAATTTATATTTGAATGGCGAAAAGATAGATAACTATTTTAGCGAGACTTCACCACTAAAACCGTTTAAAACATCGTATCTTGAGTTGTATTATAGCGATGATGAAGGAGAAACATGGACAGGGCCAATTGATTTAAATGATGAAGTAAAAGAAGAATGGATGATCTTCTTGGGAACGGGTCCAGGAAACGGCATCCAGCTTACTGAAGGCCCGAACGAAGGAAGACTCGTATTCCCTGTGTATTTCTTGAATGAATATAATCGCCAGGCCAGTGCGGTTATTTATAGTGATGACAATGGTGAAACATGGCACCGCGGGGAGTCCCCGAACGAAGGCAGAATTGTCGACGGACAGACGATCAATGAACGGTATTTCACGAATTCCAGTCATGAAATTACTGAATCACAGGTTGTCGAAATGCCGGATGGCCAGCTGAAGCTATTCATGAGGAATTACTCGGGATATGCACAAATCGCGACAAGCTTTGACGGAGGGGAAACATGGGAACCTGAAGTCGTTACGGAAAAGGCTTTGACCGCACCATACAGTCAAATGTCAGCGATTCGTTATGATGGCCAGATCGATGGGATGGAAGCTGTTATTTTTTCAAGTGCAAGTGATTCTAGAAGCAGAATTAATGGAACGGTGAAGGCCGGGTTAATTGAGGAAGATGGAACCTATGAGAATGGCCGGACCAAATATTCGTTTAACTGGAAATATAGCAAACTGGTGAAAGAAGGCCACTATGGATATTCGAGCCTTACAAACTTGCCGAACGGTGAAATTGGCCTGTTTTATGAAGGAACGGCCAATACTGTCATGGACTATATCAAGCTGGACGTCGATTATCTAAAATTGGATTGGCAGAAGTATAATCCGGCACCAAAGCCAGTAATCGAATCATTCAATGTGCTAACCGAAACTCCAAGGCCTTATCGCCCGGGTGAGAAGATTAAAGTAGAGATTGCATTCGATGACTTTGTTGTGTTGATGGGCAATAAACAGATTCACGGCACAATTGACGGACAAGAAATCCAATTCGACTTGGTTGAGAAAATAAACAATACCAGATACATTTTTGAAGGAATTGTTCCGGATTTAAAACCAAGAGCTTATGACGCAGAGTTTAAATTGGACCCGAATCTATCTATTTATAATGTTTACGGCGAATTATTTGAGCCGAATCCAGAAGCGGCCACTTTCACCGACAAGGTGATCATAAGAGCTGAATAACTAAGGAATGGGAGCTGTTGCGAAGCCATCATTACGGACTTTTCGCAGCAGTTCCTTCCAAATTCCATATAATTTTGTACACTACATTTTTATCCACCCTATACTCCTCACATCTGCTTCTTTGTTTATAATAGAAGCATTGGTGGCTTTTCAATTTTGGAGGTGGATGAAATGACAGCGAACTCTATGGAAAAAATGAAAGGTATTAAACCGTCCATTGTAATGGAGCAAAATAAGCATACATTTACGAAATCAGAAGTTAAAATATACGAATACATTCGGGCTCATACCCAATGGGTACTCTACCATTCTTTAACCGAGTTATCCGAGGCTAGTGGAGCAGCCGAAGCAACCGTCTTACGGTTTTTCAGGAAATTGGGGTTCAAAGGATTTCAGGATTTCAAATTTTTGTTGGCACAGGAAGTCTCATTGTCTGCACAACAAGACGACCATGAAACGATCATTAAAAAGGTCCGGAACACGATGATCCAGGCTATAAACGAATCATCTGAAGTGATCAAATTGGAAGAATTGCAAACTGGAATCGACATGGTTAATCATTCCAATGATGTTGTCATTTTTGGGATTGGCGCTTCAGGCATAGCCGGGTTAGATATGCAGAATCGCTTAATGAGAATTGGAAAACATGCAGATGTTGTTACGGACTCGCATTTTCAAATTATGAGAGCATCATGTATGACTGAGAAAACTGTCGTCATTGCGATTAGCCTTACTGGAAGTACAAAAGACATTGTAGATGCTGTGGAAATAGCTAAGGGAAATAATGCTAAGGTGATTGCTTTAACGAGTTATGTTAAATCTCCGTTAACACGGTTTGCTGATTTAGTATTATTATCATCCTCGAAGGAGAATCCATTAGAAAGTGGATCCTTAGTATCTAAAATCTCTCAGTTGTATCTGATTGACCTTCTATGTACGGGAATTGCGATGAAAAATGTAGAAAATGCAAAAGAGATTAGCATGAAAACATCCAAGAATCTATCAAGCAAGCTTTACTAGAATTATCTACATTATGAGGTACTGACAAACGGGGGAGGGAATGTCTTGAAAAAGGTTTGGATAGCGGCGATTGCATCAATGCTTGTTATTGGGAGTTATATCGGGACGAATGCTGACGCTTCCGGAAACGCAAATGCAGAAGCCAAAGCAAACGCTTCTAAACAGGTGAGAGCGGTAGAAAGAATCACTTGGGAACATGCAGGACAGCTTGAGGCACCAAAGGGTTTTGATAAGAACATCGGTGCCGCGGGAGTGCTATCAGGATCTTATAAAGATTATTTGATCGTTGGCGGTGGAGCGAATTTTCCTTATGAATCGGTCTTGAACGGAGGGGCCAGGGAAACTTACTCAGATATTTATGTTTATAAAAAAGAGAAAAGTGGTTTAACGTTGGTAGAACACACAAATCTTGATCATAAGATCGGATATGGTTCATCCATCACGACAGATAAAGGTGTCTATTATATCGGAGGAAGCCCAGATACTGAACATGCAGACGACATCCTGCTCCTGACGATTGATAAAAACCAAAAACTGAACGTTGAAAAAGTAGGAGATCTGCCATTTACCATAAGCAATGGTATAGCAGTTGAGAAGGATGGAAAATTGTATATTGGACTTGGCCAGCAAAATGGGAAGGACAGCAATAAATTATATGAATATGATTTAAAAACTGGCAAGACTAGAGAATTGGCACCTATACCAGGAGAAAGTGTCAGAAACCAAAGTGTCGCACAGCTGTTAAATGGAAATCTATATGTATTTAGTGGTGGAGGATCGATTGCGTATACAGATGGCTATAAATATGATATCGAGAAGAACACCTGGTCAAACGTTTCTTCAGTAAAAGTCGATGATCAAGAAATATCCCTGCTGGGAGCAAACTCTGTCAAACTAAACAAAGATGAAATGCTGGTAATCGGAGGATTTAATAAAGAAGTATACGATCATGCAGTGAAAAATTTAAATACATTACAGGGAGAAGAGTTAGAAGCATTTAGAACAAAGTACTTCACTGCGGATCCTTATGAGTTTAATTGGAATAAAGATATTCTAATCTATAATGCCAAAAAGGACACGTGGAGATCAATCGGAAAGGTTCCATTTGATGCCCCATGTGGACAAGGCTTAGTGTTAATGGATAAGCAAATTTTTTCGATAAATGGAGAAATAAAACCCGGGGTAAGAACAAATGCAATGTATTCAGGGACTTTGCTAAACCGTTAAGCGAACCTGCAAAATGTATTGGGCGGCTTGCCTACAAGCCACCTCTGGTTTTGTAAAGCAGGAGAATTGAATAGTATTATCGGAAGAGGATGATCCATGTATATTGGATTATCCTCTTTTTATGATTAGCACTGTTTAACCGGGTTTATCGTCAATTTAATTTTTCTAAGCCGAAACAGCTGTTAACAAGAAACTACTCGCGTTATAGTCCTGAGCCCAGATGAGGCAAATGGGGTGAATCCTTTAATAGGGGTATTTTTTAAGTCTTTTATGGATGAATTGCTGTGTAACTGTTCCTGTAAGCTCCAAAGCGTCGATTCTATTTAAATGAAGAGGGAGAAATATCCTATGGGGCAGCGACCTTTTGAATTTAGTATGGTCATGGTGCCTGTTTATATATTCAACTCTATGTATTTTAATTCTAAAATCGACAATAAATCGGAGGTAATTCTAAGGTAATTGTTTCTATGAGATACACGAAAAACATAGTAGACTTAAGGGTTTGATGTTACTATGTGAGAATTACCAACCTGAAGATTGACTTTTTTTGTTGATATCCGAAGATTAAATATATATACTCTTTTTATTGCATTTTTTTTAGTATCCTCTTAGATTTAAACTGCCTGAAGGAGTATGATTCTTATGGTTCAACAAAACACAGCAAAGAAAAAGAAGTCATTTTTCAATCGAATGCTTGATGGTATTGAGAAAGCAGGAAATAAACTGCCCGATCCAATTGTTCTATTTTTTGCGCTATCAGGCATTGTTTTAATCGCCTCTTTTATAATGGGGTTGTTTAAGGTATCAGCTGTCCATCCTGGAACAGGCGAAACGATTGTGGCCAATAATCTCCTGGATGGTGAGGGAATTGTTAATTTCCTGACGAATATGGTTACAAATTTCAGTGGTTTCCCGCCGCTTGGAATGGTTTTAGTCATGATGATAGGGGTGGGGATTGCCGAGCAAAGCGGATTCTTTTCAGCTTTGCTGAAACGTGCCGTAGTTGCCACACCTAAAAAAATTATCATTCCAAGTGTTATTTTTATCGCTATTCTTGCAAATGCTGCTGGGGACGCCGGGCCAATCGTTTTGCCGCCTTTAGCAGCGACCGTCCTGATGTCTTTTGGTTATCATCCTCTTGTAGGCCTCGTGGTTGCTTATGCCTCAACACTGGGGGCATTTTCCGCTAACTTGATTCTAGGATTAACAGATACGCTTACAGCCGGTTTCACGGAAATTGGAGCGCAGTCCCTTGATCCGGAATTTACGGCCAACCCTGCCATGAACTACTATTTCCTGGCAGTCTCAACAATCTTTTTATTATTAGTCGCACTTTGGGTAACCCATAAATTTACGATTCCGCGCTTTGGAACTTACTCTGGTGAACTTCAGCAAATGGAAAAAATCACGTCTTTAGAAAAACGGGGCCTGAATTGGGCCGGAATTTCTGCATTAATCTTTATCATTGTTCTATTGGCAATGGTCATACCTGAAAACGGAATCCTCCGTAATCCTGAGACAGGCTCAATCATTGAAGATTCACCGTTTATGACGGCCATTGTACCGATTTTAACGATCCTTTTCTTTATCCCTGGTTTATTTTACGGAATTGGAGCGAAATCAGTACAAAACTCCAAAGATTTTGGTGAAATGCTAGGCAAGGCGATGAGTACGATGGGACCTTACATTGTGCTTGTGTTCGCTGCTTCTCAAATGCTCGCTTTTTTTGCAAATAGTAACATTGGGCCTATTATAGCAATTAAGGGTGCCGACTTTTTAAATGAAGTCGGATTTACCGGAATTCCATTGTTCATAGGGTTTATTATTTTTACAGCACTTCTTAACTTATTAATAGGAAGCGCCTCAGCAAAATGGGCAATATTAGCACCTATTTTTATTCCAATGTTTATGCTGTTGGATTATCACCCCGCCTTTACACAGGCGCTTTATCGGGTAGGAGATTCGATTACAAATCCTATTACTCCCATGCTTCCTTATCTTGTTCTGCTGTTATCTTTTGCGAAGAAATATGATAAAAATATTGGCTTGGGTACATTAATTTCCGCATTATTCCCTTATACCATTTTCTTCGGCATTTTCTGGATCATTCTTGTTATTGTCTGGTACTTGTTAGGGATTCCAGTTGGACCAGACGGGCCGATATATCTTTAAGATAAAAATCTTATCCATTTTTAAAATATAGAAATTATAAGGATTAAAGCCTTTTCCTCATGATTTTAAGGCCGTATTGAATGAGATATTTAAAATCTGCGCTACGGTTTTTGGGATTATTGTATAATTTAATCTGAAATTGTGTTATTATCACCATATAATTTTATACAGAGGTTCTAGCTACCCTCTTTAAAAAACTAAGAAAAAAACAGCACTGCTATCTTAGTTGTGCTGTTTTTTTGTTGGAAAGGAACGTTTTTATGCTGAAAGATGAAAAAGCAGTCGTTGTGTTTAGTGGAGGCCAGGACAGTACCACCTGTCTATTTTGGGCAAAGGAACAATTTGCAGAGGTGACCGCTGTTACGTTTGATTACAATCAAAGGCACATCACAGAAATTGAAAGTGCCAAAAATATTACGAAAGAGCTTGGAATTAAGCATCATATTCTCGATATGAGCCTGCTTAACCAGCTTGCTCCTAATGCATTGACCCGCGAAGATATCGAAGTGAAAGATGGGGAAGACGGCGGGCTGCCTTCCACGTTTGTACCGGGAAGGAATTTACTATTTATGTCTTTCGCAGGTGTGCTGGCTAGCCAAATCGGGGCGAAGCACATCATAACCGGAGTATGCGAAACGGATTTCAGCGGTTATCCGGACTGCCGGGACGTATTTGTAAAATCGCTCAATGTGACTCTTAATCTATCAATGGACCAGAATTTTGTCATTCATACTCCATTGATGTGGCTTAATAAAGCTGAAACATGGAAACTGGCAGATGAGCTGGGTGCTTTTGATTTTGTAAGGGAAAAGACACTGACGTGCTATAACGGAATCATTGCAGACGGGTGTGGTGAATGCCCGGCGTGCAAGCTAAGGAAAAAAGGGCTGGATGAATATCTGGCGGAACGGAATGGGTTGTAATCATGTACGGATTCAGGATTGTAGATAAACTGCAAAAGATTGATGAAGATATAAAAAGGGACCAATTGAAGTACCATTCAAAAAGGGTGCTTGTCAGCAAGGAATTTACGTTTGATGCAGCACATCATTTACATGACTATGAAGGAAAATGCAAAAACCTCCATGGCCATACGTACAAAGTGATTTTTGGAATTAGCGGGTATGTGGATGAGCGTGGGCTGATGATTGACTTTGGTGATATCAAAGAAATTTGGAAATCAGAAATTGAGGTTTTCCTTGATCATCGGTACTTGAATGAAACACTGCCGCCTATGAATACAACCGCAGAAAATATGGTTGTCTGGATTTATGAAAAGATGGCCGAATCGCTTAAAAACCGTCCCGAACAATACAAGGGAGCTCGCGTTGAATTCGTCCGCCTATATGAAACTCCTACAAGTTTTGCGGAAGCAAGAAGGGAGTGGATGGAGAGTGAGTAAGATTCCAGTTATGGAGATATTCGGACCGACCATACAAGGAGAAGGGATGGTCATGGGACGAAAAAGTATGTTCGTACGTACTGCAGGTTGTGATTACAGATGCTCCTGGTGCGACTCAGCTTTTACATGGGATGGGTCCGAAAAAGAAAACATCCGAATGATGGCTCCTAAAGAGGTCTTTCAAGAGCTTAAGGAACTTGGCGGAGAGAACTTCAACCATGTGACGGTTACAGGCGGGAACCCTGCTTTGATTGGAGAGGGGATGAACGAATTTATTGAGCTTCTTCATCAATCCACTATTGAAGTGGGGTTAGAGACGCAGGGAAGCAAGTGGCAGGATTGGTTTTATCTTGTCGACGACCTGACCCTTTCTCCGAAACCACCAAGCAGCGGTATGAAACCGGACCTAGAGCTTTTAGATGGTATTGTACTCAAGTTAATTAACTCCAATTCAAATTTTTCATTAAAGATTGTTGTCTTTGATGACAGGGATTTTGAATTTGCAAAAATGCTGAATAACCGGTATATCAACTATCACATTCCCTTCTTCCTTTCGGTAGGTAATAGTAATCCTGGGGAAGATGGTGATATCTCAAGCCGATTACTTCATTCGCTGGACTGGCTATGGGGAAAGGTACTGGAGGACTCCAACATGAACAACGTCCGTCCTTTGCCACAACTTCATGCCTTAGTTTGGTCGAACAAGCGGGGGGTTTAGCAGTGACATTATCATATGAAACCGAAAAAACAAAATTGAATGCAGACGTGTTCGAACGTAAGAAGGCCTCAATTGCCTACCATTTCGAAAAGCTTGGCACGTTTCTTCCACCAACATCTTCGCTACCCTTCCAGGGGTTTCCTCAAGGGAAGGATCAGACAAATTCAGTCCCAATTCCTCCATAACTGTTCTCGGAACCGCCTAAAATCACCACTTTTCCTCTGGACGAAAGTACAACCAGGGATTTGGTCATTATTCGAAACATCCCATTCAATTCATTGTGTGAACACCATTTCCAGCCATTTATAGGTACGGCAACAGTAGCTTACCTGCCAAATGATAAAATCATGGGGCTATCCAAAGCTGCAAGAGTTGTGGATTACTTTTCTGCCCGCCCGCAGGTACAAGAAAGGCTTACCGGGCAGATTGCGGATTTTCTAATGAAAGAATTGGATGCACGCGGAGTTTTGGTTATGGTCCAAGCCGAGCATATGTGCATGGCTGTAAGAGGTGTTAAAAAACACGGCTCCTCAACCCTTACAACAGCGGTTAGGGGAGATATTGATAAGCAGGACGTTATATATTCTTTACAACTAGATAGCATGTGAGAAAAGGGGTGGGAGGCTAACAAATTAGTTTTCTTGCCCCTTTTATTATTAATCAAATTAAAAAGTGAAAACCAGTTGTAGGAAATCAATTAAACAATAGTTGTTTACATTATACAACTTCCATATCTTAATAAACCTAAAGAGAAAGGAACCAACAAAATTAAAAAACCTGAAGTCCTTAATAGTACTCCAGGTTTTCTCTATGTATTAAATTAAATAAACTGGAGCCAAAGTTCCACTTGCTTTCCGGCTTCTGGATGAACGGCTTTCAATGGTTCCACAAGGACTTCTGCCCCTTGATGCTTGAGTTCTTTGGCCAATTCGGGTATGTTTTCAACCAGGCCAAATTCAACCAGATTTTTCATTGTATTCATCTTAAAAAAATCGGTCTCCCACGTGTTGAAAACAAATGTATCCATCAGCATTTCTACCATAATATCCAACTCGTACTCTCTCACAATCGAAACTCCCTTCACCCGTATTAGTTGCATTATCCGACAAATTTCGGATGTTGGCAACACTGTATAATATATTTTCCTCCACCTCCTCGTTCATAAAAAGACCTTGAGGCTATTAATAGTTTTGTCTAGCAAAAACACCTTAAATATTATTTTTTAGTAAAAACAGGACAAAATACTCAGAAAATTAGGACTATTAAGGCATGCTAATTTGCTGCAATTCATTTACTCTAGTACTAATTGGTAAGTTTTACATAGTTACATAGTTTTATGAAAATTGAATGAGGGGGCCATGTGTTGAAAAGTAGGGTTAAACGGTTAGGATTCTTGTTGTCGGCAATTGTCATGGTAATCAGTACATTTTTACCTCCTGCTGCTTTGGCAGCAAGTGGAGAAGGAAGTTTGGGCCAAGTACTACCAGTTTCTCCAGTAAACAAAATTGATAGCAAGGTGTATGAACAGCTTGAAAAAACGGACGAGGTATCGTTTATCGTCACACTGCGAGACCAGGTTGATACCGCAACTGTAGCAAAGGAAGCCAACAAAAAGGCAAAGGGAAAAAGTGCTGCTGCTCAGCAAAAAAAGCATATTGTCCGGTCTGAGGTGCTAACAGAGCTCAAAGCGAATGCCCATCAAAAGCAAAGTAAGCTGCTGGATGTTCTAGGGCAGGAAAAACAGAAGGGCAAGGTTAAAAAGTTCAAATCCTATTATATTATTAACGCGGTTTCCTTTACAGGCACAAAGGAAGTTGTCGAGAAAATTGCTTCTATGAATGAAGTAGAGAAGATATATGTGGATGAAGTCAGGCAATTGGGGCCTGAAGTAGAGGCTACTCAAGCCGAAGCTGACGCTAATATTGAGTGGAATGTGAGCCAGGTTGGTGCTCCTGATGCCTGGAAGTTAGGAATTGATGGAACCGGGACTGTGGTCGCGAGCATCGATTCCGGTGTTCAATGGGATCATCCAGCCTTAAAGGAAAAATATCGGGGTTATAATTCAGCTGACGGAACTGTCGATCATCAATATAGTTTCTTTGATGCTGTAAGTGGACAAACAGCCGGCTATGATGACAATGGCCACGGCACTCATGTAACTGGAACGATGGTCGGCAGCGAGCCGAATGGAAAGAACCAAATTGGCGTAGCACCGGGAGCAAAATGGATTGCGGCCAAAGCGTTTAATGCACAAGGACAAGGACCAGATTCCACTATATTGGCGGCTGCCCAATGGATTTTGGCTCCTGGCGGCCGGGTCGATATGGCTCCGGATGTTGTCAACAATTCATGGAGCGGCGGTCCTGGCATTGATGAATGGTTTATCGAAATTGTGCGCACATGGAGAGCTTATGATATTTTCCCTGTTTTTGCTGCGGGAAATGCATCATTCCTGAGACCGAATGGACCAGGAACGATTGCAACCCCTGCTAATTATCCCGAGTCATTTGCAGTCGGTGCAACCGATAAAGAAAACAAAATGGGGGATTTTTCATTCCAGGGCCCATCGCCATATGGTGAAATTAAACCTGACGTTACAGCCCCTGGAGTAAAAATCCGCTCTGCAGTTCCAGGCAGCGGTTATGAAGGCGGATGGAATGGCACCTCGATGGCTTCCCCTCATGTGTCTGCAGCTGCAGCCTTGCTCAGGCAGGGAAATGCGAGCTTGACAGTGGACGAAATAGAGAAAATTTTGACGGAGACAGCGACTCCTTTAACAGATGCTGTTTATCCGAAATCTCCAAATAACGGATATGGCCACGGGCTTCTGAACGTATATGATGCGGTACTTTCCGTTACTGTCGGAATGGGAACTATCAAAGGGAATGTAACGATTGAAGGTGAAGACTCGGAGAATCCGGTATTCGAACATACGCCAGTTACTGCGGCGGATGAAGGAATGCAGATCGATTTGTCCATTCTCGCACGTGACAATGTCAGCGTTGAGTCCGTAGCCTTAAAGTATAAGGTGAACAATGGCGAATGGAAGACAATTCAAGCTGAACGGATTTCAGGAAATCATTTATCAGGTGATTATTTTGCAAGTATTCCTGCAGGTGTGACAGAGGCGGGGACCTTGACGTATCAATGGGTGATTACTGACTTCGTTGGAAATGCTGTTACAACCGAAGAGTATAGCGTATCTGTGTCGGAAGGTCTGACAATCGGCTACTTTGAAGACTTCGAGACAGAGCCTGTCGGCTGGGAGCTTGTCGCTTCAAGTTCAACAACGAACTGGGAATGGGGAATTCCTACATCCGGCCCTAACAGTGCAGCATCCGGACAGAAAGTTTATGCCACTAAATTGGCCGGCAACTATACGAATGGAATGCGTGAAATGATTGTCATGCCGTCCATCGCTGTTCCGGAAGGGAAAACGTATTTGCAGTTCAAGCAATGGCATAGCTTTGAAGTTTCCGCCTCTACTGGCACTGCCTATGACTATGGATATGTCATGGCCTCACAAAATGGTCAGGATTGGAAGCCGCTTTTAATGGTCAAAGGAGATTCGACTAAATGGGTGGATGCCCAAGTTGATTTATCGGCATATGCAGGACAAGGAGTTTATATTGCCTTTTATGCATATTCCGACTCCAGTACGACAAGACCTGGCTGGTATATTGATGATGTTGCTTTATCAGCCGATTCCATTGGAACAGGCATTAGCAGCGCTTCCAATTTGGCTTTGGAACAAACGGTATCAATGAGTGCAGATACAGAGGAAGAAGCAGAAAATCCTCCAACCTTATTGCCGCTGCAGGCTTATGTCAGTGTTGCAGAAACGGGAAGGTCTGCTGCGTCCAATCCGCAAAATGGAGGCTATACCTTAAGCCATCCTGCAGGGGAATTCACAGTTGTCGCGGAATCATATGGATATCATCCAAACTCACAGAAAGTTCAAGTTGCGGGTGACCAGGATACCATCGCTGATTTCACGCTTGAAGAAAAACAGACAGGCGTTATATCCGGTATGGTTACAAATAAGCTCACAGGCGAGCCAATTCAAGGAGCAAAAATTTATTTGGTAGAGGATGCGAATATCGAGCCAGCTGTATCAGCTGCGGATGGATCCTACCAATTCACAGCCCTTGAAGGCAGCTACACCCTGAAGGTATCTCATCCAATGCATTATCCGAACAATGCAGCAATTACATTAGCGCCAAATGGCGAAACTGCTCAAAATCTTTCGATGGATCCGATAGTGGGCTATTCCGAAACGATTGCATATGATGATGGAACAGCGGAATCACTGAACTATATGCACACAAAAGGCAATGGCTGGGCTGTCAAAATGTCGCTCGCTGAAGGTGAAACGAGGGGTGTCTTAACAGGCGGTTTATACAAATTTGACGGTGGCAGCCGACCTGACCCAGGCGGCACGGAATTCCTTGTCGAAGTATATGATGCGTCTGGTCCAAATGGGACGCCAGGCAAAAAGCTGGCCGGTCCATTTGAAGCAAAGGCTATTCGCTCACATACGGAGTGGACACACGTGGACTTAAGCGGCGAGGAAGTTGTCGTTCCACGAGATTTTTACCTAGCGTATGTTCAGAAGAATCCATTTCCGTTCATTCCTGCTATTAATAGAGATACGAATGGGGCATGGTCAGGCAGGAGCTATTCGTATATTGATGGAGTCTGGAAACCGACCGTTAAATCAGATGGGAACTACATGATTCGCGCAGAGGTATCGTACGATGAAGCCGTACCGGAAATTACTTCTCCGGCAGACCGCTCATTTACGGCAAATGGTGCCGTAAAGGTAGAAGGTGAAGCTCAGCCAAATGCGACAGTTCATCTCTTCAACAATGGAGTGGAAGCAGCGGTTGTAACTTCAACAGAGGATGGACGTTTTGCTGCAGATATTACCTTGGTAGATAGCGAAAATGTTTTAACAGCTAAAGCAGTCCAGGGTTCAGGTCTGACCAGGGCTTCAAATCCGGTAACAGTGATCGTTGATAAGACTAAACCGGTTGTTTCAATCGATTCACCAGCTGAAGGAGCTCAATTCAATACAACAACCGTTACTGTAAAAGGTAAGGTGCAGGATAAATACCTTGATTCTGTTGCAGTAAATGGAGTTGATGCAACAGTTACTGATGGAGTATTTGAAGCTGGACTTACGCTGGAGCAGGGTGAAAATACGATTTCCGTTCTGGCAAAAGATTTGGCTGGTAATGAAACAACAGCGAAGGTAATGGTAAAAGTGGATTCAATTGCTCCGGATATTATCATTCAATCACCAATTGAAGGAGAAACGACCCACAAGAAATCAGTAACAGTCCAAGGCCAGGCTGTTGATGCAAACCTTGCCTTTGTCAGGGTAAATGGAAAAGAAATCGGTGTTAAAAACGGTGTATTCAGTACAAATGTAACGTTAGCATCCGGTGAAAATATCATTCAGATTTGGTCAAAAGATACATTTGGAAATGAAACATGGAAACAAGTGAAAGTCATTTATGCAAGTAAAGGCGGAAAATAAACGTACATGCCACTAAAATAGGGTTGCCCAGAAAACGGGGCAATCCTATTTTTTTGCTAGTTTTAAAGGTTTTTTTCCAAAAAGATTGTTTTTCGTTTATATAGGTGAAAACCATCAATAGGGGCGATAAATGGTTAGTTGAGGGTGAAATAATTTTGATTGAGGGATAAAAAAAGTTCATTCGGGGCGATAAAGTTGTAGAAACGGGCGATAAATTTTTCGAAGGTAAAAGAGTACTCCACTAGATCCCTGGATAGAAGATAGATTTTTATAAACGTGGTTTTCATTGGCTTGGTGGTGTTAACGGGCGGGCAGATGTGTCGGAATTGTGAATAGGGGCGATATATGGTTCGTTGAGGGTGAAATAATTTTGATTGAGGGATAAAAAAAGTTTATTCAGGGCGATAAAATTTTCGAAGGTAAAAGAGTGCTCCACTAGATCCCTGGATAGAAGATATATTTTTATAAACGTGGTTTTCATTCGCTTGGTGGTGTTAAAGTGCGGGCAGGATGTGTCGGGGTTTCACTATTGAAGCGAAGCGCTAGTTATTTATAAACAAAGCAAGGTTTTAATAAAAAATAATCCATTTTAATGAAAAAGTTATAATAGTATGGTAATATAACAATTGTAAATAGACGGACTATTTTAACAACAAGATTACAAACAAGAAAAGAGATGTTTTTAAATGGAGAACAAATTTGCTGACAGAACTCATCTAGTTAAACCTACTGAAACACGAGAAATCCTAAAAGTAACGGCTAGGCCAGAAGTTATTTCTTTCGCAGGAGGCCTGCCAGCTCCCGAGTTGTTTCCTGTAGAAGCGATAAGAGATGTATGCAATGCTGTTTTGATTGAGGAAGGTGCAGCTTCACTTCAATATAGTACGACTGAAGGTTACATCCCATTAAGAGAAGCGATCGGCCAAAGAATGAAACGTATTGGGGTCAACACTCCTCTTGAAAATATAATCATCACATCAGGGTCCCAGCAAGCAATTGACCTTACCGGAAGATTGTTCATCAATGAGGGAGATACTATTATTTGTGAAAGCCCAACTTATCTCGCTGCAATTAATGCATTCAAGTCATACAACCCCGAATTTGTGGAAGTTGCTATGGATGATGAAGGCATGATTATGGAGGAGCTGGAGAAAACGCTGCAGCAGCATCCTAACGCTAAATTTATCTACACGATTCCAGATTTCCATAATCCTACAGGCCGCACATTAAAGCTCGAAAGGCGAAAGAAAATGGTTGAGCTGGCCAATCAGTATGATGTACTCATTGTCGAGGATAATCCCTATGGGGCTATTCGATTCGCTGGAGAAGCTCTCCCGCCAGTGAAACACTTTGACACAGAGGGAAGAGTCATTTATTTGAGTACTTTCTCGAAAATTTTTGCTCCGGGTCTTCGGCTTGGCTGGATTTGTGCAGATGCAACGTTCATTGAACAGTATATTGCCTTTAAGCAAACAGCAGACTTGCATACTGATAGTTTTGCTCAAAGGATCACAGCTAAATATTTGGAGCTCTATGATATTGAAGAACACATTCAGCAAATCAAAGCTGTTTATAGAGAAAGATGTACCGCTATGTTAGCTTCTATTGAAGAGTTTTTCCCGAAGAATTTGGCTTACAGTAAACCAGAAGGCGGGCTGTTTATTTGGGTTGAGCTTCCAGAGTCTGTAGATGCTGGGAAATTATTTGCCGAATGCTTGGAAAATAATGTTGCGTTTGTTCCCGGTGGTGCATTCTATGCGAATGGAACAAAGAAAAATGCATTACGTTTAAATTATTCGAATATGCCACTAGACAAAATCAATGAGGGAATAAAGCGTATAGGAAAAGTACTGCATCGTGAATTAGAGAAAGAGAACACACTTATTCCGACTGCAAATCTTGCATAACGGTACTGTTCGTAGAAAAATATAATTCAACAGGCAAATAGATAAGAAGACATGAGGGTGAAATCAGTTTTGATTTCATCCTTTTTTCTGTTTTGGTTGGGGCTTCGACATCATTCTCCAAGAATTTTAATCTAATTTTCCTTAAATCCTAATGAACTTCTCCTAATTTTCTCATTTATGGAAGGTAGATTTAAAAGTAATTAAATGAGTATTGGAGGAAGTAGAGATGAAAATTGTAATTGTTCCGTCTGGATTTAAGGAATGTTTGGATGCTGAGGAAGTTGCTTTGGCGATGGAGCGTGGCGTAAGGAGGTTTGATGAATCGGTAGAGATGGAAGTGATCCCGATGATTGATGGCGGTGAGGGATTTGCAAAAACTATCGTTAACTTAAAAGGCGGGGAACTTATATTTATGAAGGTGACAGGACCCGTTGGTGAGAAGATAGAAAGTTATTTTGGAATTTTTGCAGAGAATGGCAAGCGGACCGCTGTCATTGAAATGGCGGCTGTGGCTGGTTTGAAGCTGGTGCCTCGTGATCAACGAAACCCATTGAAAACAACGACCTTTGGTGTAGGGGAGTTAATTGTAGCCGCACTTGATTGTGGGGTTGATAATATTTTAATAGGATGTGGTGATTCAGGTACATCAGATGGCGGAGCAGGAATGGCAAGTGCCCTGGGAGCCCGGTTTTTGGACAAAGCGGGACGGCTTGTTTCCATCAATGGCGGGGAAGACCTGTTACATGTACAGTCAATCGATACTACTAATTTAGACAATAGACTGCAGGAAGTATCAATTGATGTTGCATGCAACTGGAAAAACATTTTATGCGGGGAGAAAGGAGTGGCTCGTGTTTTTGGGCCGCAAAAAGGTGCCACACCCGAACAAGTTGAAAAACTATCTTCAGCACTGGAACACTATGCCGTTTTAATAGAGGAAGCAGTTGGATTGGATGTTCGATGCTTGCCAGGCAGCGGGGCATCTGGCGGACTGGGTGCCGGATTGATTGCCTTCGCAGGTGCGACATTGCATCCACGATTCGATATTATTAAGCAGTACATTAACATAGAAGAAAGGATCTCGAGTGCAGATGTTGTTTTTACAGCAGAAGGGAGCCTTGATTTTCAAACACCGAATGGTAAAATTCCGGCGGAAGTAGCAAGAATTGCAAAAGAACATAGCATCCCGGTTGTTGCGATTACAGGAACGATTGGAAAAGGGGCTGAGCTGAATTATCATGCTGGAATTGATGCCTATAGCAGCATCATCCCAAAACCAACATCCCTGGAAAAGGCCATTAAAAAAGCACCACAATGGATTGAAAAGACGACAGAATCTGTATTGCGGCAAATTGCAATTGGATTGGGAATTGCTGAAAGGAAGCTGCTAAAAGAGAGTGTCCTTCAAAAATGATGACACGAATTGAGAGACATAGTCATAAATATAATCGGACGGTAACCTGGAACCCTCAATTGTCCACGAAATCAAACGCGATTATTGGGATGCACATTCTATTTTTACTCGTTATTTTCTTAATAGATGGCCTCGACTATAGTGCAAGAGTATCCTTATTAGCGTTTTTATCAGCTTTGACGTTCTGGATGGCGACGAAGATTCCAGCTGGGTTCATAGCAATATCGCTCATTGTCTTCATCGTACTGCTCAATGCAGCAGAACCGGAGTTGTTGTACCAATCACTTTCCGAGGAAGTCGTTTGGCTGATGATTGGTTCATTTATAATCGGTGAGGCAGTTAAACAATCTGGATTGGCGGAACGGTTAACTCTTTTCATAGTAAGCAAATCCAAAGAAAAAAGCAGTGTGCTACTTGCATTAAGTTCGGTTCTCTTTTCGTCAGCTTTCTTTATTCCATCAACATCAGGACGAGTTGCTTTATCCATGCCAATTATTAAACAGCTTGCCCGAGGATTTACTCATAAAGAGCAAAAAGTTTTAGCCATCATCGCTCCTGTTGTTATATTAATGAGCACGTCAGCTACTATAATCGGGGCTGGGTCTCATTTAATTGGAATCGGTTTATTGGAAAGCTCGGCAGGTCAATCGATATCCTACCTGAAATGGTTGATATGGGGAGTGCCATTTGCGGGGGTTGTTACACTTTGTTCTATGATTGTAATTAAATTGTTTTTATGGCCAAAAGATGGGGAGAAGATTTTTGAAGGGGTTTTAACAGAAGAGAAACACGTACTCGGTAAAAAGATGAATAAAAAAGAAGAAAAGACACTAGTCTTCATTTTGTGTTTGATTATTGGCTGGGTGACAGAACACATCCATGGCTTGGATATAGCGTTTATTACAATGGTAGGAGCACTCTTCATCATGCTGCCTAATTATGGAGTGATAAGCTGGAAACAAGGAATCAATTCGGTGTCATGGAATTTGATTCTCTTTGTTGCAGCAGCAGCGGCACTTGGAAAGGTTTTGGTTGATACCGGTATCGTCAAATGGATTCAAACGGAAACATTGCATGTACTGAATTTATTCAAAGGCGCACCGGAATGGGTTCTTGTCTTGATGATTCTGCTTGTAACCGTCACTAGCCACTTGTATATTACGTCGCATACTACTCGTGCCATCGTCTTGATTCCAGGTTTATTGGTATTCAGTGAAGCGATAGGGTTGAATCCCGCGACAGTAGTATTTTTAAGTCTGATAGGAATGAATTATTGCGTAACCGTTCCTGTAAGCTCCAAAGCCTTGCTTCTCTTTTATGAAGAGGGAGAGATTTCGTATAAGGCAAGCGATTTGGTAAAAATCAGCATGATCCTAATGCCGATTTATATACTAACCATGATGTTGTTTTACTTTTCTTATTGGCAATGGACCGGAATGAGTTTGTGAGATTATTGGGTCTACAGTGATTGTCAAAGCAGCTTCAATAAAATCAAGATTAAAGCTTCGGTCTAAAAGCCGATGCTTTTTTATATAAGGAAAAATTGAGTTTACTGGGCTACACCACTTTTTAAAAGAGGTGGGTTTTTATGGCATATTTAGACTTTTCTGTTAAAATAAAGATTGGATGATGCCAATGCGTTTTATACTATACCAGGAGTCATAAGATGACAAAAAAAATAAAAATTTGTATTTTTGCTACTGCAATATCCATCGGATTACTATTTTTGTTGAATTTTATAGATTTCAAGAAAGTCAAAGAAGATATCGCTTTTTTTAGCTCAAAATCAGTTGTTAAAGAGGAGAATGGCCATAGAAAAGAAATAGGTGCTATTACCTTCAAATATAGTGAAAACCAAGAAAGTATAAAAGCAATCGATGAAGCTCTGAATGCCTTAAACCAAAATGAAAGCCTCTTCAATAACCTTTTCGGAGAAGCAGCATTGGAAGCCCCGATATCCATTGTGCTAGTTGAGAATCCCTCTGATTTACAGAAGTTATTCGGTAAGGCTGAAGATGGTTATATAGACGGGATTTATCTTTATAAAAGAAAATCCATCTATACAGCTGTACCAAAGGATGAAAAAGACATAAGCGAATACAAACGAACGATTGTACACGAATATACTCATCATCTGCTAACTAGCACTCTGGATGACTTAGGAATTAAAATTAGTGAAATACCTGTATGGTTCCACGAGGGATTGGCGGCCTATATTGAGAGGAAGGACCTTGGTATTAATATGGATGAGATAGAAAGCCTTAAAACCGTCAGCTTCGAAGAACTTGAAACTCATAAGCAATGGAACAAACATTTACGTTCTCCGTATAATCCCTATATTCAAAGCCAGATGCTTGTTGGAACTATTATTAAAAAAGAAGGCAATTCGATCATCCAAAGTATCCTTCAAGGAAGTCAAACCAACCAGTTTAATCTTGTTTTTGAGCAAACCATGGGAAAAGCGGTAACCTCCTATGAAACTGAAACATTATCCATACTAAAGGATTTGCCACTAAAATTAAACAATGTAAGCAGGCATTTATATCAAGAAAAAGATCCAGAATCCGCTTTAGAACTTGTATTGAATATTAATGAAACAATACCCAATGTTAATCAAGTCATGACGATGCTTTCAATTACATATTTGGAAATGGGAAATTACGAGAAAGCTATCGATCATTATAAAAGTCTTGTAAAACTCTTTCCGACTAGTGCTTATTATCACCAATTAGCTAATGCACTTTTATTCAGAGACTTGGATCAGGCAATTGGAGCATCAAAACTTTCGGTGAAATTGGCAGACCAGGAATCTGTAAATTTCTATCAGGAATATGCGATTAACCTGAATAGATTAAAAGAAAGTGTTACCAAGGGTAAACCGTTAGAAGGTTACTTGAGCTTTATTAAGAATGAAGACACCCTAACAGATACCAATAAAATTCACCTTATAGTAAATATATTAAAAAGGTACCCAGAATCAACAGAAGGTAGAAATGCTCTCATTTCCTTTAAACAAAGTTTAAGGAAATAGATTGTAATAAAGACTCCAAACGTTATTGTTTATGGTTAAAATGTTTGGATTTGGCTTCCGGTAAAGGAGACCGTGGATATAATGAAATCTTTTTAAGCGGCCTTGACCCTGTCTTCCAAGGGGCTAAGGCCGTTTAATCGTTTAGGGTATCGGTTGAGATTTTCATTTAATTCCTTAATAAACAATCGAAATATTATATATTTTGTAAATATTACAAGGATTTTACAAAAAACAGAAACCAATTGAAAATATAACCGTATAAATAAATGTCCAAATTCACTTCCGCTAAAAAAGGATTCTTTTAGAGAAAAGGGGTGTAACAATGAGTACATTGGCAACTAAAACAGAAAAAGGACCCATCATTCTAGTGGGGTCAATCATCCTTTTTATTTGCAGCTTCTTTATGCCTTTTGTAATTGTTTACTTGATACAGGATACACTGATTCATTTTAAGTCGCCCTGGTTTTATGTAACTCCTCCGGCTGCTTATATTACCTTTATGATAGGGATGGCTTGGATTCCAACAGTAATGATTGTTTATTTAATCCTAAACTATAAATATGAGTTCAAATATTTAAAGGTTACGTCCCTATTCCTCGCCGCCTTATGTATCCCTGTTTTTATGTATGCTACGGCACATTACTATTATTTTGATGATAAAGGGCTGCATTATAACCATTTGGAATCATTCAATAAAATTTCTGATTATGATTGGGCAAGTATGAAAGAAGTTAACGTGATTTATGGCAAACAAAATACTACGTATCTTATGGAATATAAATTCATAACCAAAGATGATTTTGAACTCATTATTCCTTATGAAGGAGATTTTAAGAATAACGAAGCCAGGATTCTTCAAAAACTCAAAGCAAATAACGTGAAAATCACAGACAACTATGCAGATCAATACGAATAGGTTTTTGTTTTCATTTTTAGTTCCTCAAAGGGTTCCTAAGCTTAGTCTCCTAAGGGTCAGGATAGACGCACCAGCATATAGTGGAATGTATCTGCAAATCTGTGAAGAATATGGAAGGTTAACATAATCCCCCAGGTATTAGGCTGTAACTATCCAAGATAACCTAAAATCTCAGATTAATGATTTGAGATTTTTTCTCGACAAAAGTTTCTATTTTTTTACACAAAAGGAAAAATTACCACTATTATGGTATTGTATATATTAAAAATAGTGATGGGGGAAGTGAACAATGTCGAAAAAATTGAAATTGATTGGGCTTATATTCGGGGTTACCCTTGCTAATGTGGTTCTGCTTTCTCCTGGTTTACTTGGTGTGAAGATTGTCGGCGGAAGTGCTCTTGAGACATCCTTTGGGTTGACGGTCCTTTTTGTCAGCCTCATCGTTATTCTTTACGGCCTTTATGGGGTCCTAGTCAAAAAGATCCCTGCAGTACATTTAAAAGACCTAAAAACTAATGATGATTATGTAAAAGCCCTTGAAGCTTATCAGGATATTAAAGTCCTGAGGGAAGATATAGTGTTCACTATAGGTCAGGAAATTCGGTTGAAAAAGAAAAAGGAAGGCTTGCTGACCCTTCTGAATGAACGATTCGACAAAACCGAACTAAGTTATCAAAAGTTCGCCTCTGTTGTTTCGGAAGTTGAAAAGCTTTTTTATCTGAATATTCGAAACATCCTGAACAAAGTCAGTACGTTTGACGAAAAAGAGTACGAGAGTGTCATTGGAAACAATAAGAGCCGCTTCTCTAAAGAAATTCTTCGAGAAAAACAGGAGCTTTATAATGATTATCTCTCTTTTGTTAAAAACGCGGTGAATATAAATGAGGAGATCCTCTTGGATATCGATAAACTAATTTTGGAAATATCCCGGCTAAACACCATCGATATCGATGATATTGACAATATGGCAGCTATACAGGAACTGGATGCTTTAATCAAACAAACAAAACACTATAAAAACTAAAGGGGCATCGGCTAATGAATAAAGGTAAATTCATAATCGTATCACTAATTGCCACTGTTTTATTCTTTGGAATCGTCTATCTGGGAATCTCACTTACTTCGAATCTGGGAAAGTCAAAAAAACAGATTACCGCGGAAAATGCGGACGAACAGCTGGCTGATATGTATGCAGACATTGATGTGACAAAGGGAAAGCCTGTGAAAGGACAAATCGATCTGAATCCCGCAGATCTGGCAGAAGAATTGCCTGATATCAATAAGTTTCCCGTTACTGTTGAAAACTCTACCGATTTATTTGTAGAAATCTTCTCTTCACCTGAAAAGTCGGGAAAAGGGAATGATTCCTGGATTAACGAAGTAGCAAAAGACTACAACGATTCAAAGTTCGAAGTGAATGGAAAGGCCGTCAGTGTCAAGATACGAAGCATTGCGTCGGGTACAGCAACAGACTATATCAAATCAGGAAAATACGTTCCAGAGGCATTTACTCCATCTAATGAATTTTGGGGAGAGATGGTGAAAGAAAGCGGGGTAACAACCGAACTTATTTCAAAAAGAATGGTCGGCAACGTACCTGGCATCGTCATCACGAAAAAGAAACATGACCAGTTAGTAGAAAAATACGGATCTGTAAACGTGAAAACTCTAACGGATGCAATGGCGAAAAATGAATTTGCAATGGGATATACCGATCCGTTCGCAAGTTCGACAGGACTTAACTTCCTTCTAACCGCTCTAAACACATTTGACAAATCCAACCTTTTGGGAGAAAAAGCCGTACAGGGTTTTGAAGAATTCCAATCGAATGTGCCATTCACTGCTTCTACGACATTGCAGATGCGAGAAGCTGCAAAATCGGGTGCATTGGATGGGTTCGTACTTGAGTATCAAACATTCATTAACTCACCTGATTTGAAAGATTCTTATGTATTCACTCCGTTCGGCGTTCGCCATGATAGTCCATTGTATGCAATTGGCGATATCACAGATGAGAAAAAGCAAATCATTAAAACATTTGCTGACTTCGCTCAAGGGAAAAAGTATCAGGAGCTGGCAAAGAAAAATGGATTTAACGGTCTAGACAATTATACTTCCGAACTGAAAGCGATTGACGGTGCTACTCTTTCTGCTGCTCAAAAGCTATGGAAAGAAAAGAAAAACGGCAATAAACCGATTATGGCTGTTTTTGTTGCAGATGTCTCTGGAAGTATGGATGGAGAACCATTGAACCGAATGAAAGAAAGTTTGTTAAAAGGCCAGAAATATCTTGGAAAAGATAACAGCATAGGATTGGTTACTTATTCTGATGATGTAACAATCAATCTGCCAATTGCTACATTCGATACCAACCAGCAATCCATGTTTGTCGGAGCTGTCGAAGGCTTGCAGGCAAATGGGGGAACAGCAACGTATGATGGTATTGTCGTTGCGATGAAGATGCTCAAGGATGAAATGAAGAAGAATCCTGATGTGAGACCTCTCATTTTTGTCTTGAGCGACGGCGATACCAATCAAGGGCACTCATTGGATGAGATCCGCGGGTTAATTCAGGCTTACAAGGTTCCAGTCTATACGATTGGATATAACGCCAACCTGAAGGCTCTTCAGACCATTTCATCTATAAACGAAGCAGCTAGTATCAATGCTGATTCAGATGACGTAGTCTATAAGATTAAAAACCTATTTAACGTACAATTGTAATGACCATGCTCTGATCCTTGGCAGAAGCTAAAACTCTAGAACACTCTAAAAACGGAGGTAAAAATGTATGTCATTTTCAATGAATGTTGCAAGTCCGGAAGAAGTGAAAGCACTTGTCGAAGTCCAGGTTGAACCTGTTCCAGAAGAAATTTCAGAGCTGAAAGAAGCAGCCGATCAAAATGTTTCAACCATAATGGGATTGGATGTCGAATCTCTTGAAAAGCGAAAGGAAATTCTAAAAAGTATCGAGAGTTTCGGATTAAGCACAATGAGGGCTTCCTCAAACAAGAACTCACTTCTTCAAGTGTCGGTGGGGAACTTAGCAAAACAGGGTGATGAAGGAAGCCGTGTCGCAAAAGGCCTTTCTGAACTTCAAACCCATTTGAAGGATCTCGATCCAAGTATCATTGATTTTGCAAAAACAGGGTTTCTTGGGAAGTTGTTCAACCCGCTTCGGGCATACTTTCAAAAATACGAAAAAGCAGACAGTGTCATTTCCGATATCGTTACAAGCCTTGAAAAAGGGAAAATGACCTTAAAAAATGACAATACAACGCTTGAAATTGAACAACAGGGTCTTCGGGATTTGACGAAAATCCTTAGAAAAGAGATTGAGCTTGGAACTTTAATGGATGACGCGATTGAAGTTCAAATCGAACAGGCTAAAGCAAAAGGTGAACACCCGGATAAAATTCGATTCATCACCGAAGAAGTGTTGTATCCCCTGCGTCAGCGAGTGATGGATTTGCAGCAAATGCTCACCGTTAACCAGCAAGGCATTATTGCATATGAAGTGGTCATCCGTAACAACAGGGAGTTGATCCGTGGTGTTGAACGGGCAAAAACCGTTACCATTTCCGCATTGAAAATTGCTGTTACAGTAGCAAGTGCATTGTATAACCAGAAGATCGTCTTAAAAAAGATCGAAGCCCTTAACGCAACAACGAACGATTTGATTGCAGGAACAAGCAAAATGCTAAAAGAACAAGGTGTGGAAATTCAAAAGCAGGCGATGGAATCAAGTGTTTCTGTTGAGACACTGAAAACAGCTTTTGCTGATGTTATAGAGGCGATGGACTCGATTAGCACGTACAAACAGCAAGCACTGCCAAAAATGCGTGAAACAATCAACCAATTCAAAGAATTGGCTGAAACAGGAGAAAAAGAGATTCTGCGTCTCGAAAAAGGCAATGAAGTAAACCTCTTAACCAATTAGAAATAATTAAGGATATATTTTGAATCATTTAAAACAAACCAGATGAAATGTGATCATCTGGTTTGTTTGTATGGAAATTTTATTTAGGCTCCCTAAAAACATTTCTGGAGTAAAAGTAGCAACAATAAAGGCCTATCTGTATAGAAAAAACGGTGCTCCTTTCCAGAAGATTAGTCTAAATTTTGAACTATTGAGTAATATCTTATTAGGATAAGGAGGGGGATTTGGTGAAACCAATTGGAATCTTGGGCGTAGGTCAGGCAGGTGGCAATATTGCGGAGGCAGCATCGGCCTTGGGCTTTCCAACCGCCCTTATCAACACGAACCAGCGTGACGGGCTCGTCAATACGAGGGTTGAAAACAAGTTTTTTGTTCCGGGGTATAACGGGGCCGGACAGGATCGGTCGATCGGTGCCCGAGCAGTAAACGATAATTATAGGGAGATAGTGGAATTCGTTAAGAAGTCATTCAAAAAAGTAAAGTTTCTATTAGTGGCATTCTCCACTGACGGTGGGACCGGCTCGGGGATGAGCCCGCTCCTGATTGAAATCCTGCTGAACCAGCTGCCAGGGCTGAAGGTAGGAGCCATTGCTGTCGTGCCTGAACGGAATGTCCTGGCAGGAAACCGTATCAATGCAGCGGAATGCCTTGAGGAATTGTCCAAAATTGACGGGATTTCATCCACCTTCCTGGTCGATAACGACCAGTTGCGCCGGATCAATCCCCAATCAAGCAAACAGCAAATTTATCTGGCTTCTAACCAGAAGGTGATGGGAGCAATCAACCATGTCCTACAAATAACTCAGAAAAGCTCTCTTTACGGGAATTTTGATGAAACAGACCTCATGAATATCCTTTGCACACGAGGCGTAACAGTCATCTCAACCAGTACAGTGACAGATGCCAAAACGACTTCTGATGTATCCCTCAAAATCCAGCAATCATGGGCAAACTCGGTTTTCTGCCCGGTTGAATCGCCTGGTGTCATCCGTGCCGGATTGATTTATGAAGGACCTGAGAATGTTTCAAAACTGATTAACATCCCATCAATTTTCGAGAGGGTCGGGGAACCCCTCGAACTGTACGAAGGAACCTATATCTCCGAAACAGACCCGTCCATCACCACCATTCTTGCCGGACTAAGCTTCCCAACACGTCGGCTTCAAGTGATGGAAGATATGTTGATCAAAAATAGGGACCGGCTCCATGAGCTTGTCCAAAAGGAATACACACAGAAATATGAATCGAAAATCGGCTGGGCATCCAATTTAAAAGCCAGAAACAACCCCAGGCCAACACGGACAGTCAATCATAAACCGACAAAATCCAATAGCTAAATTATACACTGGGCCTTCCCAGTGTCTTTTTTTGAAAGGCTGTATTCGATGTCATAATTGCAGGAACAAGCAAAATGCTGAAGGGGCAAGCGTCGAAATTCAAAAGCAGGCGATGGAATCAAGTGTTTCTGTTGAGACGCTAAAAGTAGCATTTGCTGACGTGATAGAGGCGATGGACTCGATCCGTACGTACAAACAGCAAGCACTCCCGAAAATGCGTGAAACCAATAACCAATTCAAAGAACATGCTGAAACAGGCGAAAAACAGATTCAGAGGCTCGAAAAAGGCAATGAAGTAAACTTGTTGAGCAATTAAAAGTACAAAAGGAAATATCTTGGGATGTATCCTTTTTTCTTGCTTAACTGGCGAGCAACTCTTAGCGTTTAGATAACGGCTTCGTCTCTGAACCTGATATGAAAATGGCAAATCAGCGATATAGTAGTAAGCTTAATTTGATTATTGATTTGCGTGTAGGTTTGAATTTTACATAGGGGGAGAATTTCCCTCTATTGAATATAGAGATAGCTTAAGATGCACATATAAGGGGAGATATTCCCCTTAAGCTACTCTACATAGGTCGAAACCCATTGATTTGGATGTATAACAGGAAAAACTCCCCTTATTTTTATGGAAATATCCGTATTTCCCAATTTAGCAGGAATTTCTCCTTTTATTTTTCAAACAAAGGATAATCAACGTTCAATTATAACAGAGCTTTGTTTCTAAGGGGTGTGTAAAGGAAAGTGAAACGACTTGGTTAGAAAAAAATAATAGGGGAGTTATTTTTAAAAGGCGGGGTGGATATGTCTGAAAAGGAAAGAGAAAGATTGAAGGCAAAGGAACAACAAAAAAAACCCAGGCGGCACTCTCAATAATGCATTAGCCCAAGCAATTACAGGAGCACCAAGTAGTGGTTGTTTAGTTAACTTACTTTCAATCATAATCGTTATAGGCATTATTCTATTTGTAAGAGCGTGCTCAAACTAATCTGCTTCTGCCTTCGATTCCAATGAAGGCTGGTTTTGAGTAAAATAGACCCATGCTTGTTTATGGGGAAACCTCCCCCTTTCCTAAAAGAAGAAGTCTCGTTACAAAAATCCTAATTTTTAGTGTTGACATAAAATTAATATACTAATATAATCGTTAACTATAGAAGTTGAAAGAACATTTTATAAATTTTTTATATAGCGTTGAAAAGGAGTAGTAAAAGAGAACCCTGACGTCAGAGATCCGTTTCATTAGCTGAGAGAACGGTCGTTAATTCTTTTTGAAAGTCGCCTTGGAGCTTTGCTTGCCAAATGGTTAAGCCATTACCAGAGTAGTGAGTGACGGTTGGTCCCGTTAATAGACTGAAGTCTAAAGGTTAGACTTATTGAGCCTGTTTTCCGTGAGGAAGATAGGAAAGTTGAGTGGTAACGTGATTTTTCGCCTCAGCAATTGTCCGTTTTTGCGTAAAGCAAAACCGGATCATTGCTGGGGCGTTTTTATTTTTAAATAAATGAATACCAAAGTGTTGAAGAGGAGTAGTAAAAGAGAACCCTGACGTCAGAGATCCGTTTCATTGGCTGAGAGAACGGTCGTTAATTCTTTTTAAAAGTCGCCTTGGAGCTTTGCTTGCCAAATGGTTAAGCCATTACCAGAGTAGTGAGTGACGGTTGGTCCCGTTAACAGACCGAAGTCTAAAGGTTAGACTTATTGAGCCTGTTTTCCGTGAGGAAGATGGGAAAGCTGGGTGGTACCGCGATACTCTCGCCTCGGCAATCAAACAAACATGTACTGTTTAATTGATTGTGAGGTGGGAGTTTTTTTATTGGAAAAATCGCATTTTTCATAGGAGGAAAAATGAAGAAGTCTATCATTATTTTAGCTGATACCCAATCGAATATTTTAATTCAAATAACCGACTCGCTTTTAAAAAATGTAGTTCAATTAATAATTTTTCCTCTAGTACAGCGGATGAAGGTGGAGGGTTATTAATTACCGTCTCTATATTTTCAAATGAATTGACATTTAAACATTTGGAAAAGCAACTTTGTAAGATTAATGGGGTGCTAGAAATCGAAGAGAGTATTGAATAAAAGTAAAAGGTTTGAACCGTTACTTACATTAGGAGGAATAAATAATGAAAAACCATTCAATGAAAGACACTTTATATACGGGATTAATGTTATTTGCTTTGTTTTTCGGGGCCGGAAACCTAATTTTCCCGCCATCTCTTGGTCATGAAGCAGGGGTTAATTTTTGGGGAGCAATGGCAGGATTCCTAATTACATCAGTTGGTCTGCCTGTATTAGGTGTAACAGCAATAGCTAAAACCGGAGATTTACAAACATTAACGAACCGTGTACATCCGATCTTTTCTGTTCTTTTCACCTTAATGACTTACTTATGTCTTGGTCCTTTCCTGGTAATTCCTCGTGCGAGTAATGTTGCTTTTGAAATGGGGGCCGCTCCGTTTCTTCCAGAAGGACTAAACGACCATTGGCTGACTCTTTTTCTCTATTCTATTGTATTTTTTTCTATTAACTATTGGTTATGTCTAAACCCTTCAAAACTTTTTGGAAGAATAGGCAAGATCTTGACACCAATTATGATCATTCTTATTTCAATAATATTTGTTCAAAGTCTTTTTCACCCAACAGGAAACTATGGAACACCTGCCGAAGCCTATCAGAATGGAGCAGCATTTAAAGGTATAATTGATGGCTATTCCACAATGGACGCAATGGCCGCACTTTTATTTGGGAGTGTTGTCATTAAATCAATCGAAAAAAACGGCATTCGTGGTTCAAAAAAGATGACGGCAATTACTGTAAAAGCTGGGATCATTGCAGGATTTTGTCTAGCGTTTATTTATATTATGTTAGGCCATTTGGGAGCAGCCAGCGTCGCGTTACTTGAATCACCGGAAAATGGGGGAGCCGTATTAACCGTTGTCACTGCACATTTATTTGGAAACTCTGGAGCACTGCTGCTTGGGGTTATCTTTACACTTGCCTGTTTAACTACATCTGTAGGCCTTATTACATCTTGCGGCCAATATTTCTCAAAATTAATACCGCAATATTCTTATAAGAGTTGGATTGCTCTTTTATGCTTAGTTAGTCTGGGAATCTCTAATTTAGGATTGAACCAAATTATCTTAATTTCCGTTCCAATTTTAACAGCCATTTATCCACTGACAATCGTTTTAATCATTTTATCGTTTTTCCATAAAAACTTTAA
The DNA here is from genome assembly GCF_001685025.1 of Bacillus sp. FJAT-27225. Classification (GTDB taxonomy): domain Bacteria; phylum Bacillota; class Bacilli; order Bacillales; family Cytobacillaceae; genus Bacillus_D. The sequence goes on from NZ_MAYU01000001.1 coordinate 121,431, forward strand.
AGGATATTCTTCTGTATATATAAGTGCTTTGAGTGGGACAGCGTTAATTAGCATTGTTGATAGTCTGAAGCAAGCTAATTTCCAGTTGGACTTTATTACAAACGTTTTTAGTTACATTCCTTTGTATAGTGAGGGGCTTGGATGGATTATACCTGCAATCCTTGGTGCTTTTCTTGGTTACTTATGGGGAAATCTGAAAGACGCTACTTATTCAATGGCTGAAAAAAATTATATAAGAAGCAATACCAACAATTAGTTTAAAGAGTCTTTTCCCTCATTCCTCGTAAAATATATGGAGGGATGAGGCTTTATACTTGTAACCATTGGAGGCAAGCTAAATATTCCATAAGCAACTGCTGGTAAAAAACATGGCAGGGGGGTATATTTTTGGTGTTATCGAAATTGCTCATATCTTTCACAGATGGTAAAATCCCTTTAAAGTTTAATAAAGCAGGTGATGTTTTGATAAAGGAAATAGTTTTAAATGAAACGGTTATTCAGGTAGACAAATATAAAGAAGAAATTAAGAACGGTTTACATAATATAATTATTGATTTCAACGTTACGAATGAACAGTATCATGATATTGCAACACTTTTGTACGAGGCTACTTTCGATGTGAAGGTCCCTGAAAGAGGCCTGGCATTTAGGGGAACGATTCAGGAATATTCCACTTCGATTACAAATTTGTATGAGAGAGGGCAAGTGGGGCAATATCATTTAGTACTCAAAGAATTAAGGCCCAGGAAGGGTAGTTAATTATGAAATTAAGTATTTTAGATCAGTCACCGGTTTCTTCCGGGCAATCTGCGAAAGAAGCCCTGAATCATTCTCTGCGGCTTGCTCAAGCAGGGGATGATTTGGGGTATACGCGATACTGGATTGCGGAACATCATGATATGCCAGGCCTCGCATGTCCGGCACCGGAAGTGATGATACCGTTTATTGCTTCCAATACGAAACGGATCCGCGTCGGCTCAGGTGCTGTGCTCCTGCCGCATTATAAACCGTATAAAGTGGCGGAGGTCTATAATATGTTGGCGACTCTTTTCCCAGGCCGGATTGATATTGGAATCGGCAGGGCACCCGGCGGGTCGGCGGAAGCTGCCAATGCACTGTCAGATAACTTTCTGCAGCAGGTGTATAAGATGCCGGAGAAAGTAGAGGAACTGCTACATTTTCTCTACAATGATTTTCCTGATGGACACGAGCTTGCAAAGGTAACGGCCTCACCGCTCCCAGATGTTCCTCCCATACCGTGGTTGTTGGGGACAGGGAAGAAAAGCGCAATTCTCGCTGCTCAATATGGGTTGTCCTATGCTTTTGGCCAGTTTATGAGTGAAAACGATGGGAAAGAGATTATCGATCACTATCGGAGCGCTTTTCAGCCAAGGAACAAGGGCGATGTTCCCAAAGTGATTCTGACGGTTTCCGTGGTTTGTGCGGAGACAACTGAACTGGCAGAAGAGATTGCGTTGAGCAACATTATATGGGGGCTGCTCCGGGGTACAGGTGAAGCGAAGGGTGTTCCTTCAATCGAGGATGCGAAAGCCTTTCAATTGAACGAAAAAGACCAAGACTATCTGGTCAAGGCTAAACAAAATATGATAATCGGGAATCCGAAGCAGGTTAGTGAATCCCTTAAACAGCTGCAGGCTAGCTACCTGGCAGATGAACTGGTGATTGTGACTATCACACATTCTCCAGAGGACCGGATCAATTCATACAAATTGATTGCCAAAGAAATTCTGGGTTAATGTTTTCTTAAAATGGACTGACCTTTTGTATATATGACTATATGGATTTGGGGGAGCGTTTATGAAAACGATAGGACTAATTGGTGGAATGAGCTGGGAGTCTTCGGTCGAATATTATCGAATCATAAATGAAGAGGTAAAAAACAGGTTAGGTGGATTACATTCAGCAAAATGTCTTTTATATAGTGTTGATTTTGCCGAGATTGAACGCTATCAAGCGGAAGGTAATTGGTACAGTGCAGGTGAAAAATTAGGAGAAGCTGCATCATCTTTAGAAAAAGCAGGTGCAGAATTTATAGTAATTTGCACAAATACAATGCATAAAGTAATTGATTATATAGAAGCAAAGATAACCATTCCTGTTTTACACATAGCTGATGCAACTGCCAATCAAATAAAAAAACAAACGATTACAACGGTTGGATTATTAGGTACAAAGTATACTATGGAACAAAATTTCTATAAATCCAGAATAGAATCAGAAGGAATAAAAGTTTTAATTCCAAATGATTATGAAAGAGAACTAATTAACAAGGTTATATATGAAGAGTTATGTTTAGGTAACATTAAACAATCATCAAAGGATTGTTATAAGGAAGTTATCCAAAACTTAGTTTCAAACGGTGCTGAAGGAATCATTTTAGGCTGTACGGAAATTGGATTATTAGTAAAACAAGAGGATGTAGAAGTTCCTCTATTCGATACAACTAAAATACATGCAATTGAATCAGTTAATAAAGCGTTAGAAAATTTAGTGTATCGGCAACTCTCAAAATACTAAAACCAATGATGCTTCGTTAGTTAGGTTTATTAATTTTTCAATTTCGATAAATGAAGAAAAGCATGAACGATTGTGATCATGCTTTTTTTACCCTTTATGATTCAAAAGGGAAAGTCTTATAACGGCCTTATTCTTTTTCTTCCCTGGCAAAATTGTAGCCGGATGTAGCCTTTGCTTCCGGAAAAACGCCAAGCTCCTTCGCCACTTCCTCCCGGATTCGATTGAATTTTTCATTAACCCTTTTTTCTAGCTCGCGGTTGTTGTTTTCTGGCATCATGGTCACTCCCTGGCCGAAGATGAATTTCCAATCTTAGTTTGTGCAGCAAGTGGATATTAATTCTTTTATGTGTCTTGAAAAAGATATTCACGCCAAATAGGTTGAGCAATACAGTCCAATTGCAAATGGATAGCCCTGCTGTTAATATGACTACATCATAAGGACGAGTATTTTTTTCAGCAAAAGTGCGTGTGCGCAAATGGACGAACAGTTTCAAATTTCATTGAAGACTATTCAATTTCTTTCCCCGTGAATTAATCAAGGATTTCAATTCGTCTTTGTCGTTAGCGGGAAATAACGATTGAGATTGATATCCAGTTTTATATATTGAAGGAACAGGAATTGCTCGTCCTCAATCGGAACCAGCTTTTTCAGGCAAAAGGCCATCGAGCATTAAGGTAATTCATTTTTTTGATATTCAAAAAGCGATACGTTGATAAAGCCCTTGTTGCGCAAAGCCAGCAATGGCTTTTTTGCGATTTTATAAAGGGATAAAATTTTTACTAATAAACCATTTTCTATTCCCATGCCGCCGCTATATAAACCTTTTTTCGAAAGAGGTATAATAACGGCCTTCTTTTTATGATGAGTGGCTGCGAGTAAAATAATTAACTTTTATTGCCGAGAGAGGGGCAATTTACGACCTAATTTAAATTCGAATGTTATTTTACAATAGAAAAGGGAAGAGTGACGAAGGAAGGTACGCCATAATTATTCGGGCCATTGGTTATGGGATAAATGATTCAGCAAAAAACGGAAATACTATCAACAATCTTACATCTTAGTTTTTTCGACAGAATTAGGAGGTTTTATCGTGGAAACAAGTTACAAAGGTACAGATAAAATGATTATCGGTATTGTGTTTGGGGTCATTACATTCTGGCTGTTCGCCCAGGCAATGGTGAATGTGGTACCGGCTGTACAAAAAGATTTAGGAATACCAATAGAAACGGTGAACATTGCAATTAGCGTGACCGCTTTGTTCTCGGGTATGTTTATCGTTGCGGCTGGTGGACTTGCCGATAAAATTGGCCGTAAAAAAATAGCTAATATTGGTTTTATTTTAAGTATTATCGGTTCACTTTGTCTCGTATTTGCACAAGGTGCTGCATTGTTGGTTATCGGCCGTATCATCCAGGGGCTTTCAGCTGCATTTATCATGCCTTCGACAATTGCATTAATGAAAGCATATTTTGAAGGGAAAGACCGGCAGCGTGCCCTAAGTTATTGGTCAATCGGTTCATGGGGCGGCTCAGGGGTTGCTTCTTTTGCGGGTGGTGCTATTGCGACCTATTTGGGGTGGAGATGGATTTTTATTTTTTCCATCATTTTCGCCATTATTGGGATGTTTTTATTGAAAGATACACCAGAGAGCAAACAAGAATCTGCAGGCAAATTCAGATTTGATTACACTGGTTTAGTTATTTTCATCATTACCATGCTTGCGTTGAATGTATTTATTAACTACGGTTCTGACCTTGGCTGGACAAGCCCGCTTACCCTCGCCTTATTAGCGATTACGGTTGTAGGTTTAATTGTCTTTATTAGAGTGGAAAAGAGTAAAGAGGTCGTTTTAATCGATTTTGCCGTTTTTAAAAACATGCCATATACCGGTGCAACTATTTCCAACTTTTTGCTGAATGCGATTGCGGGTACACTCGTTGTAGCGAATACGTATGTACAAATGGGGCGTGGATTTAATTCATTCCAGTCAGGTATGCTTTCCCTTGGCTATTTGGTTGCCGTACTTTCAATGATCCGGGTCGGGGAGAAAATTTTACAAAAAGTTGGCGCGAAATCCCCTATGGTTTGGGGAACGATTATTACGACGATCGGTGTGGCAATGATGGGCTTGACGTTCCTGCCTGACCTTCCATACACAATTATCGTCTTCATTGGTTTCGCACTATTTGGCCTTGGGCTTGGCATTTACGCCACTCCGTCAACGGATACGTCTGTATCAAACGCACCTGCTGACAAAGTCGGTGAAGCAGCCGGGGTGTATAAAATGGCCAGCTCACTTGGAAGTGCATTTGGTGTCGCGATTTCAGCGGCAGTCTATGCTGCAATCTCGGCGAATGGAAGCCTTGAAACAGCTGCAACAACAGGGATTATCGTAAATGTCCTATTCGGTATCCTGTCACTATTATCAATCATCTTCCTGGTTCCTGCAGATGCTGGTAAAACGTCTGCTGATTCGAGTAAAACACAGTCTGGCAGCAGGAAGCCGGTTACTGAGTGAACACAAAGGCGGAAGCGCCTTGGTCATCGCCGTACAAAATGGAGGGGCTTCGACTGAGATAAAGGAATCACGAAGAGCGCTAGCGATTCGATGATGACTTATCGTAGGGAGGAGGACTGAAGTTTGCTAGGCGATAGGCGCTGGAGCTAGAGGTAAAGAAATAAAACGCCACATTAAGTGGCGTTTTTAAAAATATACAGAATATAGAAGGGAAGGAAACATCATGAAAGAAAAATTAATGCAAATGCTGGAATCCCGCGAGGATGAAATCATTAAAATTCGCAGGCATTTACATGAAAATCCTGAACTTTCCTTTGAGGAAGAAAAAACAGCTCAATATATCCTTGATTTTTATAAAGGCAAGGACGTAGAAGTTCAATCGAATGTTGGAAATGGCTATGGAATTGTTGTGACCATTAAGGGTGGCAAGCCTGGAAAAAACATTGGCCTCCGCGCGGATTTTGATGCGCTGCCGATTGTTGAAGAGGCAGATGTACCTTTTAAGTCGAAGAACGAAGGTGTCATGCATGCGTGCGGCCATGATGGCCATACAGCGTACTTGCTCGTTCTCGCTGATTGCCTGATTCAGTTGAAGGATGAAATTCCTGGTACGATTAAAATCATCCATCAGCATGCCGAGGAAGTTCCTCCAGGCGGGGCAAAGAGCATTGTAGAGTCCGGGGTACTTGATGATTTGGACCATGTTTTCGGCATTCATTTGCTGCCAATGGGTCCAGCCGGCCTAGTTGGCTATCACGCTGGATATTCGTTTAACGGCAGGGCGTATATGAAATTAAAGATTCAAGGTAAAGGCGGCCATGGTTCATCCCCGCATCTTGCGAATGATGCAATTGTAGCAGGCGCCCATTTTGTCACAGCTGTCCAAACGATTATCAGCCGCCGTCTCAATCCATTTGAAATTGGAGTCATTACGATTGGTTCTTTTGATGGAAAGGGAACATTCAATGTCATTAAAGACAGCGTCGAGCTTGAAGGCGATATCCGTTACATGGAGGTTAAAACAAGAGAAACGATTGAAAAAGAGATTAAGCGTCTTTCTAAAGGGCTTGAAGCAGAATTTGGTGTGACTTGTGATTTGACGTATGAGAATGATTACCCGCCTTTATACAATGACCCTGAGCTAACAGCCAAGGTTGCGGAGTATCTCAACAATGCCAATGATAAACATATTAAGGAAGTCAAAGAATTTCCAGCAATGCCGCCGTCAGAAGACTTTGCATACTATGCCGAAAAATTCCCTTCCTGCTTCTTTTTCATTGCTTGTACTCCTAAAGGGGTGGAGAAGCCTTATTTTAACCATAATCCTAAATTTGATATCGATGAAGATGCGCTGCTTGTTGCAGCCAAAGCAGTTGGACATGTAGTATGTGGGTTTTATGGGCTGGATTAGAAAAAAATAGCAAAATAGGTTGTGAAATGGGTCTGGATAGCCTGATGCTCCTTGAGTTATAATGAATTGTCGATGAAAGATAGAATCAGTGGAGGGGTTTTTCCTCCACTGATTTTTTACGAATAGTGAAAGGAGGGGTGCCCTATGACATGGGACATTCTTAATATCATTGGTACTCTTGCTTTCGCAATTAGTGGTGCTCTAATAGCCAGAGAAGAGGATTATGATATCCTTGGTATTTACGTTCTTGGATTTACGACCGCCTTTGGTGGAGGCCTCGTGCGAAACCTGTTAATTGGAGTCCCAATTGAAGACACCTGGATGCAAGGGAACTTATTTAAAGTAGCCTTGGTTGCGATTACTCTTGTTTTTCTGTTGCCGAATAAGTGGCTTGACCAAATTAAAAAGTGGATTGTGATTTTCGATGCGATTGGTTTGGCTGCATTTGCCATCCAGGGAGCAAATTATGCTGCTTCAATTGGTGCGCCCCTTATTGCCGTCATCATCGCAGCGACGATAACAGGATCAGGCGGCGGAATGATTCGCGATCTTTTCGCCGGCCGAAAACCGATGATTTTTCACTCTGAAATTTATGCTTTATGGGCAGCACTTGCCGGTTTCGCGATTGGTTTAGGGTTGATTCGCGGGCCTTACATGACAGCGCTCCTGTTGATTCTTATTGTATCCTTAAGGATTATATCCGTCCGTTATAATTGGAACTTGCCGCACCATATTCCTTATGAAAATAAGAGGAGTTTTGGTGGTTGAACCAATTTGTAAAGAAGATTGGTTACGTTTTTATTATCATAATAGAACAATCTTGCACTCATCTTTAGTAAGGATGAGTGCTTTTTAGTACATAATAATAGAACCGGGTTGTTCGTAACTTACCGCGTTTTACGTACAGGGCAGGTTTTTTTAAAAAAGGAGAAATGGTCCCTGTTTAGGAGAGATTCAATGAAAAATATTATAAAAGGTGCTTTAACCATTAAGAAGACTCCGTTTCCATGGGAGCGGGGAATTTCTGCGGGAATCTGTTCCGGAGTGCCGGTTCTGATTGGAATACTTCTTGGAAATTTTCAATATGGGCTTTTTGCAGGGATAGGAGGATTTTCTTACCTGTATGTCTGGAATGAACCGTATCCACAGCGTGCCAAGAAAATCTTTTTAGTGGCACTTGGGCTTGCTGTTTCGCATGGCTTGGGCATCCTTACTGCTCCATCACCGTTCGTTTTTGCCGTCATACTAGGTTTGATTGGAGCAGTCGGGACGTTTATTTTTGGCGCGTTACGTATCCCGGGGCCTGCATCCATCTTTTTTGTTATCGTATTTGCTATGACTTCAGCATCAGCTGTTGATCCAGCAATGGCACCATTGCGTGCCGGCCTTGTTTTTCTCGGAGGTATGTTTGCATGGCTAGTAGCAATGGTGGGCTGGTTCTTTTATCCACATCGCCCTGAAACAAAGTCAGTAAAAAGGGTGTATTCGGAATTGGCGTCACTCGTTGATTCGGTTGGAACAGACAAGTTTACCGCTGCTAGAGAAAGGACAGTTTCAGCGTTGACCAATGCAGAGTCAGCTTTATTGGCTGGTTATGTTTCATGGAAAAGTTCAACGCTTTTCAAACGCCTTTATTTATTAAAAGACCAGGCGAATTCTATATTTTTGGATATCCTTGAAATGACTGCAAAGGGCAGGACAAGTCTGCCAGCAGCTGTAGGGGAATCGATAAAGGTTCTGGCCCAGTCTATCGATCATATGCGGAGTGAACCAAATAAAATTCCACAGCCGGATGAAACCGACCAAGCTTTGGATCGGTTGTTTTCTAAAATCTATGATGCCGAAGCAATCATGAATGAGCCGGTTTCAAGGGTTAATCAGGATTTGAAATTATCGAAACCGCCTATGACGAGCATCTTATTGGATGCATTTGATAAAAATTCAATTGTGTTTCTCTCTTCCTTAAAGTATGGACTAGTCCTTATGGCGGCAGGGATGATTGCTTTCTCATTCGATTTTCAACGTTCCTTTTGGATTCCGGTGTCTTGTGGTGCTGTGATGCTGGGCTCTACTGTAATCAGTACTTTTCATCGGGCGATTCAAAGGGCGATTGGGACAACGCTGGGGATAATAATCGCCACTATTATCCTCTCGACCCATCCAACAGGGGTAATGGTCGCTCTCACTATTATGGTTCTCGGTGGTTTGATAGAGCTTCTTATGGTACGGAATTATGCTTTGGCGGTCCTATTTATTACACCTAACTCTTTGTTGATTGCTGAAAGTACCACTCAGATTCATAATCTGTCTTATTTTGCTACAGTGAGAATTATCGATATTCTTATTGGAGCCGCGCTTGGCCTAATCGGTGTCATGTTGATAGGCAGACGATCTGCGTCAAGCCGGCTTCCTCACTTAATCGCAAAAACAATTCGCAGCCAGGCTCAGCTTTTTTTCAAATTGTTTTCGGGAGAACCAAGTGGCTCTTCATTAAATGAGAGCAGAAAACGCAGTAAGATGCGTACGAATCTAATCAATTTGAGGACGTTATACAATACCGCATTAGGTGAAATACCGAGAAATAGAATGATTTTGGAGTACTTGTCACCGGCAATATTTTCAATGGAACAGCTGGGATATTTGCTTGAATCGAGCTCAAATGAATCAAAACGGCCCATTCTCTCTGATGAAATTCTCGCAAATTTCCTTCTTGTTTTTGAATCAATGGCAAAATCAGCTGAAGAACACGAAATGATAACGAAAATGGAAGTCCCTGAGATAGAAGGCTTCTCTAAATTACAAAAGGAAATTAAATCACTCCAGGAAGCATTGCAGTTGGCAGAAACTCAGATTAACAGCGCCAAACTATCTGTATCTTAAAATTCAAGCCAATATGGCGTAACATGATGAAATCCTTACTTCATGCAGGAAGTAGGGATTTTTTGTCGAAAATTTACTTAATTATTTACGTTAGGAGAGATTATATGCCATATAAAATCGTAAAAAAACAATTTAAGCTGGTTGGATTAAAAGGCAATGGGGAATATGGCAATTTCGGGAAAGAAGTTCCCTTCCTTGCAAAGCAATTTTTAAATCGAGCGAACGAAGTACCCAATTCGACCGGGACTGAAATTGCATTATTTGAGCCGAAAAAGGATGAGCAGCACAGAATTGGCCAATATTTTGTTGGGTTCATTGTCAATGATGAAGTAAATGAAGTACCAGCCGGAATGGATTATATAGAAACGAATAAAAATTACATAACAACCAGAGGAAATATATCCAATGTGGGAAGCCTTCATTCGAACTTATTGATTTGGGCAGAAGAACAAGGTTATCAACGAGACCTGGACGCATATATCGTGGAGACTTATCATCCTATTGGAGAAGGCGGGGAAGAGGTAGAAATCTATTTGCCGATCAAGGAGATTGTGGCGCATTAGAACTTTTACAACGGGGGCAAAAAAATGAATGAAATAGAGGCTTGGTACAATACTGCATACGACGAATGGCAGCGGTTGGAGCATCATAAAATCGAATTTGATATAACGAAACGTTTCCTTGATGATTTTATTACCGGGGAAGCGTTGGAGATTTTTGATATAGGCGGCGGTCCAGGCAGATATGCCTTGTATTTAGCTGAAAAAGGCCATAATGTCACGCTTTTGGATTTATCCAGAAAATATAGAACTTGCAAAAAGAAAATCTTTTGAAAAGGGTATCCACCTAAAGGATTACATACATGGAAATGCATTGGAATTGGGAGGAGTGCAGCAACAATTCGACGTTATTCTTTTAATGGGACCGCTGTATCATTTGATAGAGGAAGCCGATAGGAGAAAAGCGGTTGAAGGGGCATTAAAACTATTGAAGCCCAATGGGATGATTATTGCCTCGTTTATTTCCGTCTATGCTCCAATTCAGGATTCATTATCGCACTTGTATCCGATTGAATCTGTACAACGGTTACTTGGTTATTTGCAAAACGGAGAAAATAACGCTGGAACTGGCTTTACAACCGCCTATTTCTCCACTCCTAAAGAAGCAAGAGAACTTATGAATAGCTTTGGGCCGGAGGAAATGGTATTCGCAGGGGTTGAGAATATCTTGGGCAGTAAGGAAAATGAAATAAATAAGTTGGACGATAATGAATACAGGAAGTGGCTCGAAATAGGATATCAGTTGAGCACTGATGAATCTCTGCTAGGTACAAGCCAGCATCTTTTGTATATTGGGCAGAAAGAAATTCATACATAAAGGAAATTGTTGCTCTTCCCAAGGCGAACAATTTCTCTTTACCAGTCTAAAACGGAAAATATTGTTCTTCCCATAATAATATTAATGAAAGTAGACTCCTGTGAAAACATTCAAGCAAAAAACGGGAAGTAAAAATACTTACAGGGAGATAAAATGAAGACGAAATTATTACCAAGGGTTTATTTGAGGGAAATAACATTAAATGATACAGAGGATCGTTACAAATGGTGTCTTGACAAAGAAGTAACGAAGTATTTAAATTTGCCGGAGAAATACCCTCCCTTCAGTAGAGAAGAGACCCGGGATTGGATTAACTTGTGCATACAAAAGAAAAACGGGTATGAACAAAAAGCAATCATAACAGAAGAAGGTAAACATATAGGATGGGTTGATTTAAAAAATATCGACAAGTTAAACAAGCATGCAGAATTAGGAATAGCCATTGGAGACAAAAGCTACTGGGGCAAAGGATACGGGTTATCTGCAATGAACGAAATGCTTCTCTGGGGATTTAAAGAATTAGGGCTAAACAAGATTTGGCTTAGAGTATAAATTGATAATGAAAAAGCAATTAAATCATATAGGAAAATGGGATATATCGAAGAAGGCATATTAAGGCAAGACAGATTAAGAAACGGTGAATTTGTAGATCGTTTAAGGATGAGTATTCTTAAACATGAGTTCTTCAGCGAGCTTTGCGAGGAAACCAGCTAGTTCAAAATCAATGTGTTGTTATTGAACGAAAGGGGAACTTGGGTTAAAAGGAAAAACTAAACTATTCGCTAATAGAGGTGAAATAATAATTTATGCCTGCTGAGAATGGCAAAACAGAATCGTCCCTATTCGTATTTATGGCATGCGACCAGAGGCTTCTGTCATTTGAGGACGCATTGGAAGATGAAGAGATAAAGTCTTATAATGAATTGCTCAAGATGGGATTCACTGATGATCAAATACAGATTCGCGGGATTGATTTGACTAAGATTGATCGTGATAAAAAGGTGTTTTTGATTCGGCTTCCTGATGAACTTCATGACAGCCCGTTGCGAATCGAGGAGGATTTCCATAATCATTATGCTCGTTATTTAACCGAAAAAAGGTATATATATAAACTAGAGGGTGCGGAAATAGCAGTCTTACATCTCGCATTTTATCTTGGTAAATATATAGGCACAATGAAAGAGCTCGAACTGTGGCGGGTCCACGAAGACGATTATACGATGGATAGTTCAGGCATTCCAGAAACTAGGGTTCAGGCTCGGTATTTTACAACGGAGATTTTAGAAGCGTTTTTCGAAGGTTCTTTACCGAATCGATTGATGGTTGTTCAAAAATAGGATTTTTTTCGATTCGATTAAGTCATTAGGTGTAAAGGAACCGTCCCTAATCGTTTTGAATCCTTCTGAGTTTGTGAGTCGTCTTAAGAAGAAGGAGAAACGCGAGGGGGATTGGAATGAAGAAGATATGTACAGTGATTATATTTCTTATGTTGATTGGTTCGGTTTCAGCCTGTGCTTCTGAAGCAGACAATGCGAAACCGTTGAACTTTGTGAAAGAAGCTAATATGTATGCTGAGAAAGTTAAATCTTTCACTGAAACGGCTCCTCTGCTTGGCATTAACGCTGTATCTGATGAGCAGGCAAAAACAGATTTTGAAGGACAGTTACGCTCTATGAAGTCCGAGATAGAAGCGTTTAATAAGCTTCCCGCTCCGGTGAAGTTTAAAAATCTCCATGCCATGCTTTTAGCTTCAAACTCTGAAGCCCTGGAAATGATCAACGTCTATTTGGATGCTATTGAAACGGATACACTGAATTCAAGTTTCTTGGAAACGAATCCCGTCTTGCAGGGATTAACGGAAGTCGAACAACTTGTAAAAGATACTTTCCTATGTTGATAGTCTATAAAAGAATCATTTACAGCAGTTATGGATACTGATTTGGAAGGTTAGAAAGGTGTTTTGCATGGTTAACTTAATCAGTCTTTTTCACAAAAGAATTGGATACACAGGTAAAGGAAAGATTGGTTTCAATGATTTAGATGTCCTGCTAGAGAAGACGGCAATGGCGATTCCGTTTGAAAATTTGCGGATTATGGAAGGTGCCGCAAAGGAATTATCAGAGGAAAACCTCATAGAGAAGATTTTGGTGCAGCATGAAGGCGGGCTTTGTTATGAGTTGAATCCCCTTTTGTTTTTAATTCTAAAAGATAATGGTTTTGATGTTGAGATGGTTCGTGGTGTCGTCTATGACCATTCAAGAAAGCAATGGAGTGAGACTGGGATGACGCATGTGGCCATCATTCTGAACCGGGATGGCGAGCGCTATTTAGTGGATACTGGCTTTGGAGGCAATCTGCCATTGCGGCCAGTGCCGTTAAATGGGGAAATCGTGTCTTCATTCAATGGAGAATTTCGGGTGGCACGCACCGAAACCGATTATGGTGACTATATCTTTCATATGAAACTCAGCAAGGATCCTGACTGGAAAATTGGTTATGCGTTTAACACCAGGGAACAGTTTGATGATGTAAAAAATCTCAATTCAGTACAGAAAGTGATTGTCGAGAACCCTGCATCAGCATTTAACAAGAAACGGCTGATTACGAAATTAACGAACTCCGGAAGCATGACGTTAACGGAAGACACATTTACGACTTGGACAAATGGCAGGCTTGAGAAGAAAGTAATAGAAGAAAAACAGTTCAAAGAAATTGCAAAGGACAAATTTGGGTTAGGATCTGTGTAAACCAGGCAAAGGGCTCTTAACAATGGAGCAGGGGGATGAATTATGGCTCTTAAGAAGGATATTCAGTATCCGGGATTGGAAACGGAGAGGCTGAATCTAAGGATTTTAACCTTGGATGAAACCCAGTTGGTTTATGATCATTTCTCAGATATAGAGATTACTCGTTTTATGGATATTGAACCTTGCAAGGATGTAAAGGAAGCCGAGGAGATCATTAACTATCATTTGCAGGACGCTGGATGCAGATGGGGTATTTTTGTAAAAAGTGGAAATGCGTTTATCGGAACGATAGGCTTTCACTATATTAGAAACGATGAGGGAATTGTTAAAGCTGAGGTCGGATACGATTTAGCCAAAAGGTATTGGGGCAGAGGATTTATGCTGGAATCGATGAAGGCCGCGATAGCATTTGGTTTTAGTGAAATGGATGTAGATATCATCGATGCTACGGTAGATGCTAATAATGAAAAATCAATTAATCTTTTAAAAAAACTGGGATTTGTAAGGAATCCAAACCTTGATAAGGGCAACGAGCTTTATTTTTTTCGAGAGGGTAAATACAACACCATAACAGCATCTTAAGGGGCGGACTAAGATGAGAAAATTAATTTGGATGCTTCTCGTTGTGCTTTTAATAAGTACGGGTTGTCAAACAAATGGAGATCAAACAGGATCAGATGAAAAAGGTGCCTTTGATTTGAAAGGGGTCATCACTGAAATTAATGGCAATCAAATCCTAATGGATGACAAAGCCAATAAGGTAGGGCTAGTATGGGTAACGGTTAAGGATGAGATTTCAATGGAAGCCTATCAGGTTGGCCAAGAAATTGTTGTTTGGATTGAAGGAGGAATCAGGGAGTCACACCCAGCCCAGGCTGATGCATTGCATATTGAAATCGTTTCGCCTGAATGAAAAGGAAGGATGGTTTATCGGAAGCAAAATGCTAATGGGAACCATAATATATTCACATAGGAGAACAAATGACTGAAAAACCGATTGTTTTAGTGGTTAGTGTTTCTATAATTAAAGATGAAAAGGTTTTAATGATTAAAGAAACCAAACCCAGTGCACCAAATAAATGGAACTTCCCAAGTGGCCGAATTGAAAAGGGGGAAGACATTCCTTCTGCAGCAAAAAGGGAAGTTAAAGAAGAAACGGGATTAGATGTGGAGCTCATATATACAACGGGTATTTACAACTTCATTAGCAGTTCTCAAGACCAAGTGATTATGTTTCATTTTGTAGGTCAAGTTACCGGGGGTTCAATATACCTTGGAGAAGATGGAATTATAGACAGTAATTGGGTCGAGCTGAGTGATTTGGCAAAATTCAACGGTGAGGAACTTCGCAATCCATACGTTATAAAACAAATAACAAATAGCCTTTTAAGTAAAAATTACTACTCTATTCATTTATATCACAAACAAATTAAATAACATTCCCATAAACTAATTCGTGCTTTGATCCAAGAAGGATTAAGGCACTTTTTGTTGAATTTCTTTTAGGCAAAAGGAAATTTTGTGAATACTCCTGTCATTAGCCGCATTTTTTAACCGAAGCGTTGATTGAAGAAGGATTAACTTAATAACTTATTGAACGAACAGCAGGATGAGAGCAAGGGGGGATTATTAATTGGTTGGGGGCGATTTTTTGAAACGTTTGGTCACACTGTTCATTGTTATTGCGATTTTCGTTGGAGTTGGTGTGTATTATTATGAAAATATAGATAACAATTATCAAACTCTCCAAGACTTTTATGATTTCCCAGTTCCAAATGATGCAAATTTAGAAAGTGAAAGTGAAAAGGGAAAAAATTATATTTGGGATAAATCATCAGGCACAGGGGTCCCAATCAGTTATCGTTTAGTCATTAAGAAGAATGGCTGGAAAGAAGTAGAACTAGACGGTCATAATGTTGTTTATGAAAAGAATGGCCGGCGAATCAATCTAGCTCTTGCACCAGATTATATTGGTATTCTAAAAGTGCATTATGAATAACCAGAAGAATAAGACATGATTGCCGATTTGGGGAATTGTCCTGCCTTTTGTGGCTTTGTATGAGATTTAGGGGGAAATGGATTTGAAAAAAATAATCGTATTATTCCTAGTTGTACTTCTTTCTGGATGTAGTTTCCTTAACGCTTCAAAGTATAATCAAATACCCGGAAGCGGGAAAATTGTTGTGGATCAATCTGAATATGAAATGATCGCAGGAGAATATGAGTGGGAGGGCGGAAAAACTAAGATAAAGAGAATTGACCCTGTCTCACCAATAGAGTCCGCCAAGGATTTTGATACTTTGAAAGTGGGCAAGAATAAGAAAATCGAAATCGTCATTGACGATAATCCGAACTTAACTGTTTACCAATGGACTGAAGACGGGGTATCTAAAGAACTTACTTTAACTGATAATATCGTCACTGTTCCGTCAAAGAGTGGGTATTACATATACGAAGTGGTAGGGAAATGGCCTGATGGAACAGCTTCTTATATATTTGATGTAGAAGTAAAATAAATGTAAGATTAATAGGAAAAATTTGCTTTTTCAACGTGTAATCTATTAACATTAAAAATGTTTCATTCGTGTAATAAATATTAAAAAGGAGGGGATACTGTTTCTTTTTTACAGGATTAGCTTTATAATGCCCACTAGATGATTTTTTTAGAGGAAAATCATACTTCTCGTTTTATAGGAAGGAAATCGATAATGAAAAAAATGAAGTTAACATTAATAACCGGTCTATTGGCCGTTGTTTTAGCAGCATGTGGAGGAAATGAAGAAAGTAAAGAAGCTAAAAATGATGATAAAGCAAAAACAGAGCAAACCGCTGAGCAAAAAGAACAACAGAAGCAAATGGAAGAAATGCAAAAGAAATTAGAAGCACAGCAAGTAGATGAAAAGAAAACTGTTGCCGTAGTCAATGATAAAGAAATTTTAGGAAGCGACTATAATAGTGCTTTAGCCTATATACAAGGACAAATGCAGCAAATGGGACAAGATCCGACTTCTAAAGAAGCTGCGGAACAAGTGAAAGACCAAGCCATTGACAGCTTAGTCAGACAAACTCTTCTTCTTCAAGACGTAAATGATAAAGGCTACAAAGCTCCAGAGGCGGATGTTAATAAGCAGCTGGACGAATTAAAAAAGCAGTTTAAAACAGAAAAAGAATTCGAAGACGCTCTAAAAAAATCCGGCATGGATATGAAAACCCTCGAAACTCAAATAGCTGACGATATTAAATTCAGACAGTATGTTGAGAAAGAACTGCCGGTTGCGAAAATATCCGATGATGAAATTAAAAAAGCGTATGATCAATTTGCAGATCAAGGAAAGAGTGCTGGACAAGAAGTTCCAAAGCTAGAAGAAATAAAACCGCAAATTGAACAATCTCTTCAACAGCAAAAACAGCAGGAAAAACTCGCTCAGCTTGTTGATGATTTAAAGAAGAATGCCAAGATTGATATAAAGATATAAGTTGTTACACACCAAATCCAATAGCTCAAGGGTCTGTTGACATATGGCCCCTTTAAGCGGAAAAGAAGATGAACCTCCTAACATGGAGTGGTCATCTTCTTTTTTTTATTCAATGATAGTCCGCGCCATATATGAGTTCTTTCGTTTGTGGTGGTTATGACATTTTAAAGAAAGAATATTTTATATGCATTTTCAAATAAATGGTTGCAAGATATATTACTGGTGTATATAATGTGTATAAAGTATATATACACTATTTCAAAAAGAAGAGGGATTCGCATGCAAATCATTATTTCCAATAGTTCAAAGGAGCCGATATATGAACAAATTACAAAACAAATTAAATCGTCAATTTTAGCAGGTGACCTGCAGGAGGGAACGGCATTACCTTCAATCCGCCAGCTCGCAAAGGATTTACAGATTAGTGTTATAACGACGAAACGCGCTTATGAAGAATTGGAGAAGGCTGGGTTTATTTACTCCATTGTTGGAAAAGGCTCTTTCGTCGCAGAGCAAAATTTAGAGGTAATTAGGGAAAAGAAGTTAAAAGTCATAGAGGAACAGCTCAATGCGGTTATAACGAATAGCAGGGAAATTGGGCTGTCACTCGAGGAACTGCAGCAACTTTTGAACCTTTTATATGAGGAGTGAAAGGAATGGAACATGTTGTTGAATTGAGTAATGTATCGAAGAATTTCAAAGGTTTTTCTTTGAACAATATAGATTTAGAGGTTAATCAAGGCTTTGTAACTGGATTCATTGGTGCAAATGGAGCTGGCAAATCCACGATGATTAAAATAATCATGAATTTATTAAAGCCTGATAGTGGGGATGTTAGAGTTTTCGGATTGGACTATAAAACGCATGAAAAAGAAATCAAGGAGCGAATTGGATTCGTTTATGATGGCAATGTATTTTTTGAGGGGCTGAACTTAAAAGATATAAAACGGATTGTTGGACCTGCCTATAAACGCTGGGATGATAGATTATTTCATAAATATATTGAACAATTCGACTTACCGCTTAATAAAGCGATAAAAACCTTTTCAAAAGGAATGCAAATGAAGGCTTCTTTAGCCATCGCACTTTCGCATCATGCAGAACTGATTATTATGGATGAGCCCACAGCTGGACTGGATCCGATTTTTAGGCGGGAATTGCTGAATCTTTTGCAAGAATTAATGATAGATGGCAATCGGACTATTTTTTTCTCAACACATATTACTACAGACCTGGATCGCATAGCAGATTACATAGCGTTTATACGTAGAGGAGAATTAGTATTTAATCAGTCCATTCATGACATAGCGGATAACTACGCACTCGTAAAAGGTGGCTTGGACCTTCTGGATAAAGATACTGTAAAGGACTTTGTTCATGTTCACCGTGCATCAACAGGATTTGAAGCTGTGACTGATAATGTTCGTGCAGTAAGGAAAACATTCGGAGACACCGTGATCATTGAACCTGCCTCTTTAGAAGATATTATGTATTATTTGAAAGGGGAGACCCACCATGTTTAATTTAATACGACGTGATGTGATTATTCAGAAATGGCAGCTGCTATTCTTTATTCCTTTTATTTTGTTCTTTATCATAACGAATTCTCATCCGGTTTTGACTTTTCTGGTTGCTAGTATCTTCATTCCCTTTAACACCTATGCATACGATGAAAAAGCAGAGACAAATATATTATTAAATTCATTGCCTTATACCCGGACAGAAATTATCGCTTCAAGGTATATTGGTGCAATTGTTTATATGGTTATTGCCATTGGGGTGACAAGTCTCGCATTATTCTTTCTAGATAAACCTTTTTCTTTAAGGGACATTGCGGTTAGCAGCAGCTTATTCTTATTATTCGCTGCGTTCACCTTTCCGTTATTCTATCTATTTAAGCCAGGTTACATTTTTTCTGTCGTACTCATTAGCTTTCTTGTATTGGCTGGTATAGGGCCTTCTATATTGTCTTTTTTTGCTGAACATTTAACTGCCTTAACGGATATTATTGTTAGCCTCTCTGCCCCCGCTTTATATACAGGAGCGGCACTATGCGTGATGGCAGCCTATGTACTTTCATGGGGGATTACACATGTTATTTATCAGCGAAAAGCGTTCTAATTGAATTAAAGATAAGAATATCACCCTTTAAAGTAACCCTATGAACGAAAAAGTTGTGAACATATGTACTTTAACTAAGGGTATTTTAGCAAGAACTGAAAATCATGAAAGCTTGGGGCAAAGTAGGTCCCCAAGCTTTCATGTGCTAATTTTTTTCTTGCAAATTTATAAGTGAAAAGCTCTTTCATACTAATTTCTACTTTAAAACCGAAGCCTTTCAACCCCTGGATGTTGGTTTTTTACTGCTCCATGTTAACTTCAGTTACTTTTTTATATTTTTTAAAAACAAGATAGGCTTCTTGTTTCGTTCCGTTCTTATAGGAAATTCCTTTGGCAGCAATGTGGTTATCAGTCGTTCCCCTTAAATGATAGATGGGACCTGGCGGAACCACGTTAGAATCGCCTTCTTGTATTGTTCCCGCCTGGAGGCCTATATGTTTAAGCATTGCCTCTTTTTCAATCTTTTTAAAATAGTAGCCATCCTTGATAATGTAAGGGAAATCGGGCTGTCCTTCATCCTTTGCCTCAGTTTGTTCTTCTGTTAGTAAAGGAATGTCCTTACTTCCTTCAGAAGCTAGAAGATTTGCTGCGTTTTCCTTTTCAGTATGGTTAGTCTCCCCAAGCATGTTTTGCAGAATGAAGGCTCCAAAAAACAAGGTAAAGCTCACAACAAGGACAGTTGATAATACAGGGGCAAAATAATTCGATCTCTTGTACTCCTGAGTATCTAGTACAGCATGAAACAATTTGCTTTTTTGGTCCGAATTCATGTTTCCAGGCTTGAGTACGGTTTGGTTCATACTTTTCCTAAGATACTTTAATTTCGTTTCCACGATTGATCTCCTCCCATCTTTTTTCGAAGCTGGTCCTTCGCACGGCGGAGCCTTGTTTTAATCGTTTCCTGCTTTATTCCTGTCAATTTTTCAATTTCCGAGATTTTTAAGTCTTCATAATAATGAAGAATAATCACTTCCCGGTACAATGGTGGAAGAGATAAGACGTTCCGTGATAGAAAAAAATCTTCTTCTTTTCCGATGAGATTATCCTCAATGGATTGTGTCCCAACCGTTGCTTTGTATGAGAAAAAATCCAATGGAACAGCAAATTTATACCATTTGCTTCTCATATAATCCTTGCATTTATTGATGGCGATTTTGTAAAGCCAGGTCTTATACGAACTTTCGCCGCGGAAATCTTTTAGCTTTTTGTAACAGGAAATAAAGGCTTCCTGTGTTAAGTCCTCCGCGATCGTCCAATTTTTCACATACGTAAACAACAATTTCTTTAAGCTTTCTGCATGAAGCTCAATCAAGTCTTCAAGAAGTTCTTCATCTGAGCTGTAATCATCCGGCCGGATTTGGTACATGTTTGTATCCCCCTAAAAACTTGCTGACATATAGACGTTATTTATTCAAAAAAGGGTTCAAAAATAAAAAACTGATAAATGGTTAACGGGTTTCCCAATGGGCGAGAAAACCTTTAGGTCTGTCTACTATATCTTAATATAGAGTTTAGTATAAAATTTAAATGAAAATTGCAGGAAACAGGCAATTAAGATATCCAGGAGATTGTCTTAGATATAAGGTAATTTTAGTGGCGATTTTGAATAGCAAAAGTTCGCACCTAAATTTTTGAAATATAAAACTACTTTTAATTAATCGTTATATAGAACTCACAAGGTTCTAAATCTATCCAAGATAAATCGTATAGGAGACAAAACTATGGACATATTTGAATATTTAGGTGAATTGCAAGCTGACTTAAGAGAAAAAAATTCAAATGAAATTGAAGAAAAATATTATACTATTTGTTCCGAATTAGCCGGAACGGAGAAAGCCAATACAATTAAACAAGTAGATTTAAATGAATATGTAAATGAACTAAAGGCAGGACTTGAGAAATCTATAAAAATAGCACGAGAACAAACAATTAGAGCAATTTACTTTGAATATGATTTGGATAATGACTGGGAAAGCGCATTTTTTATTTGTGAGAAATATAATCAACTAGAATACGAAGACGATGACTGGGCCAGTGAATGGACAGAGGATTTTGATGGCCCAAGTTTAGAGCAGTTTGGCAGCATTTATGAATTAGATGGTTTCGATGGAAATGACGCTGCAATTGGCTCAACTATCTACTTAGTGGCCAGGACAGTTACAGCATTCGCAAGAGCTTATACATTACTCTCCGATGAAAGTTCGATCGCTGTGTGTATCGCTTTTCACGACCAAGACCCTATTATTAGAATAAAAGAAAGGTCAAAAAAGAGCCTTTAAACGGTTCAAGGCTCTTTTTTTCGATTTAGAATGCCATTTTTGTGCTTCTGTAGGAACTAGTATACTGTTTTGAAGGAAATGAAAAATTATTTTTTTAGCTGGATTAAGTGAATGAGGGAAAGGGGGAAGGGGGAAGGGGGAAGGTCAATGGTTTTTACATATTTTATGGTTTAGGGCAGTTCTACAAGAGCAAAAGTTGCCCCACTTTTATATCGGTTTTTGGGATTAAGGCTTGGTTTGAAGCACCTGAAATGAATTGCTTCGATTCTAAAAAATTCTCATCGTCCCTTATCTGCCATGGTAAAAATAGTTATATAATGAATTTTATAAACGGAAGAGGGACCCACATGTTTTTATGGTACGTTTTAATTGTTGCGGTGTTTGTAGTGGCGTTGGCTTATTATGCAGGTAATTTATTTTTACCTAAGAAACGGAAGCTGAAGTATTATTTATCATTATTTATCGGGTTTATCGGTTTGGCCGGATGGGCGTTCATTTTGCTCAGGTTAGCAGGGGGATTATTAACGGCTGTTGTCAGTACCTTCTTGCTGATCCTTTCCTTCTTGTCTTTCATTACTGCTATCATAATCGATCTCATCTTTTACAAAGGTGATACAAATAGGCAGTGACAACGTTTATTCGGGAAAGTGTGTCTAAGGGGGGAAAAGAGAGCCCCCCTAGTAAAATACTCCCCATATTTCATGATGAAGTTCAGTTTTGTTTAGATCGATACCACCTGATAAATATAATAGCTGCAAGGAATAGCCCTATTCCTACCCCACTTCCTATCATCATGAAAGGTGGGCTCTCAGAGGAAGCCAAGTCTACCTTGATAGTTGGTGGCTTTCCAACTCCGAGGATCTGTAAATCTCCACTCGCTTGTTGCAATAGGTCCGTCCGTTCGCACATGCCTGTCTCCAATTGATTTTTATCCCCATAGGCATAAACCAAATAGTCATTTCCTACACTAAATTCATATCCACAGCTGGCTGAACTTTTGGCAGTGTTAACAATAACCTGACTTTCCTTGACACCTTTCCACGAAGACTTCACCTCAAAAACGACAGAAATAGGGTCAGCAGAAGATTGTATAAAGCTATTTGCTCTTGGATCTTCAAACCTTATTACTTTCCCTGAAAAAATTGCAGTTTTGTTTTTTAACTCTGTTTCGACTGATTCTGGAACCGCACAGGAACAAGCTGATACATAAGCAGGTTTTACATAAAAAGAAATAGTGGCAACTAAAAAGATCGCCAAAAGCACTTTCACTTTTTTCATTTTAAACACCCCTTTGCTATTAGACGAGGTAAATGGTAATGTTATGGCCGGATTTTATTTTTTTATTTTGAAAGGGAAAAGCAACTCGAAATAACAAGGAAAGTGTCGGTTTTTTATCGCTCTATTATTCTACCATATACTGTAAAATAGAATTATGCGGTTAGGTTCTATTATTTGGGGGTGGGGGATAGTGAAAAGATTCAGAGTATTGATGTTGACGGTCGTATTTTTACTGACGATGGCTCTGCCGGCCATGGCACAAGGAACAAAAAGCGGTGCTACTACTCAGAAGGTATCTTATAGTCATGCAAGTTTTTACGGTGGAACGGAAAATACAGATACCTATGTTTCTATTTATTCCGAGAACAAAGACGCGTATATTTTGTATTATGAAACATATAATTTCGATACAAATGAATATCAATATGCCAGTACTGAGATTCCTGCCTCCGAGGTTGTATTCAATACAACCAAGGGAACAGTCGCAGTAAATAAGGCAGTTGACGTCTATAAATTTGTTGAAAAATACGACAGGAAAACAAAATCCTGGACGTATACAGAAGTTTATGTCGGAAAGCAGTCTGTAAATCTAACCTGGAGTTTCAATTCTAAATCATATTCAACCTATTCTTTTACTGAAAGAAACGTTGAAATTGACTATGAAGAATATTTGAAGCTTTATAAAGGTACCAATAAAGAATACAGGAACGTCCTTGCTACTGGAACTGTAGCAGGTGTATCAGTTGAAAGCTTTCAGTACAGCGGTGGTAGTGTTTCCAGCGGAACTGGATTTGCAATCATAAAATAAAATAAACAAGTTTTATCATTAAACCTAACCCGCAGACAATACATAGAAGGCCGGTTCCTGCTACCGGCCTTTTTTATTTTAGGTAAGTTATTGAAAAAAGAACTGCCAAAATCAGAATCCCTCAACCAACTTTGAGAGGTGTTTCATTTTTAGGAGATCGGCTGCTGTTAGTGGACGACTGTTTACTCAGCGCCAAAACTATAATCATTCCTATTATACAAGCTGTTCCAATCCATTGAAAAAAACCAAAGGGCTCTTTTAACCAAAGGACCGTTGTTAAAACGGCAGCCAATGGTTCAATGCTGCTTAGCAGACTTGTTTCTTTAGCGGACAGGCTTTGCAGGCTTTCAATATAAAACCAAAAGGCAATCATTGTACCAAAAAGGATTACGAAGATTAAATATAAATAAGCCTCCAAAGGTAAACCTTTAAAATTCATTTGCCAGGGCGGATGGACAAAACTTAATGCAATTCCGCCGATTATCATCGCCCAGCCAACGATGACCAGAGAATCAAATTTTTGTAATAATGGAATGGCATATAAAGTATAAAATGCTAAAGCGACTCCTGATAAAACACCCCAAATGATCGCCGCTTTTGGCACAGAAAGCTGGGAGACTGAGCCGTTTGTTAATAAGAAAAAACAGCCGGCTAATGCCAAAGAAACAGTAACTATATCTCTTCGTGTTAAAGTGGTTTGCCTCCGTAAAATTAAGTATACGATTATCATGGCAGGTGCTAAATATTGCAGCAGCGTTGCAACCGCTGCATTGCCATGATCAATGGAAGCCATATAGGTATATTGGACTGCCAACATACCAAGTAATCCATAAATAATCATTCGGATAGCTGTCCAGCGGCTTTTCCATACACCAAGGATTTGGGCACGATTTCGTCCGAAATACTGAACGGATAACAGCAAAAAACCTGCTATAAGCAATCGCATTGTAACGAGCCAATCCACTTCAATCCCATACTCTTGAAAAAGCTTTTTGGCAGCTGTGCCGCCAATGCCCCAAAAAACGGCTCCCGATATAACAAGAATGATTCCCTTACGTCTATTCATCCGTCTCCACCTTACTATATATGAATGGCTTTCTATTAACTTCGGTGATACCAAGCCCAAATCCTTTAATAAATTTTAAAGGATTAAGACATTTTGTGAAGAACTTCTTTTAAAAGATAATTTCTAAAAATGGGGTTTTACCATGAAAAGATTAGTGATAATTACAGTCGGTAAAACACATAGCGGAAAAAGTACATTCGCAAGAGCTTTAGAAGAAAAACTAAACAACTCTTTTGTAATGGACCAGGACAATCAAGCTGAATTTATTAATTCATATTATAGTAAGTTACAGCCAGAATACGGACCTAATACATTGAAACATAGCATCTCGAAGCTTATTGTCGATTATGCGATTGAAAACACTCATTTTCACATCATTGTGAGTAACTCAAATCGGAGTCGAAAAGGACGGCATTATTTGCTTGAAGAAATATTTAATAAAGATCAATTCGTTCGGATCCTCGTTCATTTTGATATTCCTGATATAGTCCTTCAAGAACGGGTTTCAATTACACAACGCAGTACAACTATATTCAGGGGGGCTTATTCCTCTTTTAACGAAGTCCTTATCCGGCAGCAAGCCGAGTCGTTACATGAAGATATTTCCGATCCAGTAGAAGAAGAGGCAGACCATCTTTTTGTGATTAAAAACAATGAAGAAATAGAATCTGTTATCAAAAGAATTATAGATATTTCTCACACGTATTAGAAATGGAGGATTAAGATGAGAAAAGGACAAATACGACCCATCTCTATTTGTTTATTCAGCAAGAACGATTCTATACTTGTTTGTGAAGGGTTCGATGAAGTAAAACAGGACTATTTTTATCGGCCGATTGGCGGGGGGATTGAGTATGGTGAAACAAGTGCCGACGCAATAAAAAGAGAAGTGCTTGAAGAGATCGGAGCTGAAATTAAAAACTTAAATTATCTCGGAACAATAGAGAACATATTTACCTTTAACGGAGATTTAGGACATGAAGTAGTTTTTGTCTATGATGCAGAATTCGTTGACACGTCCTTTTATGAAAAAACTGCTTTTCTTGGAAAAGAAGACAATGGCTCAACATTTAAACTGCTCTGGAAACCATATGGTGATTTTATAAAAAGTGAATTAAGATTAGTTCCAGAAGAACTATGCAGCATTCTCCAAGGTTATTTAGAAGAAGTTTTGGCCGATGAAAGGTAATCCTTCTTTTAAAAGCAATTTTATAGAAGAGTTGATCAGGACGATTTTATTTTAAGGATTTATTAGAAGAATCGCCTGTCGCATTTTCAATGTTTGTGAGTATTGGAATATGTGTTGTCTGAAGGTCTGTTTACAATTTTTTAAATAGAAATGAGGTTATATATATGGCACGTCCCGAAGAGTTAGCCCAAAAGCAATTGGATGCATATAATAAGCAGGATTTAGATGCCTTTGTTGCTGTTTACAGCAAAGATGTCGTTGTTAGAGATTTCCCTTCAAACCAGATCTCCCTTTCCGGTATCGAGGATTTCAAGGAAAGGTATGCTAAGCTATTTGAAGGTAACCCTAATCAACATGCTGAATTGAAATCCAGAACAGTAAAAGGAAACATTGTCATTGATCACGAATTTGTCACCGGCAGAGCAAATGGAGAGAATGTAGAAGCGATTGCGATATATGAGGTTAACGAAGAGGAAATACTTAAGGTCTGGTTCGTAAAATAATCACTTACAGAAGCAGCAAAATAAAGGAGTAACCTATTCAAATGACTACAATACATATAACAAAGTGTACCTTAAACGATTTAACTAAACTTCAGGAAATCGGTTATGAAACTTTCAACGAGACATTTAAGTATCAGAATTCACCCGAGAATATGAACACTTATTTGGAAAAAGCGTTTAACTTAAATCAAGTAGAGAAAGAATTATCCAACGATTTTTCGCAGTTCTTTTTTATTTATTTTAACAACGAACTTGCTGGCTATTTGAAAGTTAATACGGATGAAGCTCAATCTGAAGATATGGGCAGTGAATCACTTGAAATCGAAAGGATTTACATAAAAAATGCATTTCAAAAACACGGCCTCGGAAAATATCTGTTTAATCGAGCTTTGGAAATTGCTGCGGAACTTAATAAGAAGACAATTTGGCTTGGTGTATGGGAAAGAAATGAGAAAGCCATTGCTTTTTATAAAAAACTGGGGTTTGTTCAAACTGGTGCCCACTCATTTTATATGGGCGATGAAGAACAGACAGATTTCATAATGGCAAAAACACTTGAATAGGTGGCGAACGATGTATATTCCAAAGTTATTCAAGGTTACAAATGAGGATGATATATGGGATTTTGTCCAAAACAACTCCTTTGGGACGCTTATAACATCCGACCAAGGTAAACCAATCGCGACTCATTTGCCACTGCAGTTCAGTAAACAAGGAGACAGTTACTTTATAACTGGGCATGTGGCATACGGAAATCCTCAATGGCGGACATTTGAAACAAGTGAAAATTCTCTTGTTATTTTTCAGGGGCCACATGCTTATATCTCCTCTTCCTGGTATTCGCACAAAAATGTTCCGACTTGGAATTACCAGGCTGTCCATATGTATGGAAAAGCAAGCATTCTTGAAAAAGATGAACTAATAAAAGATTTAACTAGTCTATTAGAAAAGTATGAACAACACCGTGAAAATTCAGTACTATGGGATACCCTTTCACATGGGCTATTAGAAAATCAACTTAAAGGCATTGTTGGTTTTAAACTTAGGGTAGAAGACATACAAGCTGCCTATAAATTAAGCCAAAATCGAAATCAAACGGATTATATCAGCATTATTGAAGAATTAAAAAATGAACAAGATCCAAACTCAGAACAAATCGCGGAACAGATGAGAAAAAGAATGAATACTCACAAATAAACAGCCAGATTATATTACATTCGGCTATACATTTTTACTGGTGCGTTGACCCACGAAGGATTAGCACCTTTTTTGTAACCTTTACTTGTGCAAGTCGTCTAAGTAAAAAATGGTGGAGGAACAAATTATGTACGTTCAGGCTGTTTTTTTAGATAGAGATGGAACTATTGGGGGAGGCGATACTGTTATTTACCCAGGTGAATTCGAGCTTTTCCCCAATGTTAAAGAGTCTTTGGCAAAATTGAAGCAGCTAGGTATATTCATTTTTGCCTTCACGAATCAGCCTGGCATTTCAAGAGGGGAATGTACTCTTCAAAGTTTTGAAAAGGAGTTGCTCGATTTCGGATTTAACAAAATTTATCTTTGCCCTCATCAACTGAATCAAGACTGCCAATGCAGAAAACCATCTTCATTCTTGTTAAAAAAGGCAGCTAAAGAGAATAATCTGGAGTTGGATCGATGTGCAGTAATTGGAGATCGATGGACGGATTTATTAGCTGCAGATGAAGTTGGATGTCGAAAAATACTAGTAAAAACAGGTAGCGGGATGGAGACCTTAAGGAAATACATGAACAATGAATTTTATGGCCGTTGGGGTCAAGTAAAACCCGATTTTATTGCTGAAGATTTTTCTGAAGCAGTGAAATGGCTAACTCGAACCAGCCCTTTAAGAAAAAACCTTAATAAAAGGAGACCAATATGAAAATAGTAAGAATCGTATTTTTTCTATGCTCTATTGTATCCATTTTTTTCCTAATGTCCTTTATTTCAGCGGGTAAAACCAATAATGTTGTGGTGAGTGTGGACGCCTCTAGTAAATTCTCCGAAGAGGAAGTATACGAGGCTATTGCTAAAGTAAAGAAAAAATTCAAGGTTTTTAAAGGGTGCGAACTTACCGAGTTATGGTACTCCGAAGAAAGTTCAAATCAAGCCATTGAAGCTTATTTAAATCATGGCCGCGGTTCTGAAAATGGTGTGAAGTCAGGTAACGTTATAGTTTTGCTGTCTACTTTTAAGGTCGATTCATCGGGTGGCGATGGCAGTTTTGAGCCAAACTCTACTCAATCGGACTGGCAGTGGATTTTAATCAGAAATAGTAAAACTGGAGATTGGCGTGTCGATGGCTGGGGATATTGACCTTTCTTAAATTTATAAAACCCTTCCTCAAAGCAGACTTGGCTTCCTCAACACAAAGCGTCTTACGGTGATTCACTTCTTTATAAGTAAGCATTTTCTGTTCCATCCAACTGAATTTACTGATTTTTCATTACATTTTAGCTATAGTTTTCGAAAACAGCCTTTAGTATTGACAATTATTAGGTTACAATTACAGTAAATGGAACGATGCTATTTAAGGAGGAAATATAAATGGATCTATATTTGGGTGATGTGGCCTTTCAACTATTTACCTTGCTAATTCCAATTATCTTTATAGCCTTGTTATTTTACATATACTTCTTCATAAAAGGAAACAAGGAGCAATTAAATCGTATAGAGGCAAAACTGGACGGTCTATCAAAAAATAGATAGCGCAACTAATCTGTTAATAAATTGAGTTAAATATTTGTTAATCGCACTTTTGAACAAATTGGAGATTTTAGGAGGGGGATTATGCCAAATTGTGAAAACTGCAATTCACGATTTTCCTGGAGCAAAATCAGCAGATCAATTGGATGGTTATATAAGCCAATTGCCTGTGACAACTGTGGTACTAAACATAAGATTACCTTATTTAGTAGATGTCTGGTAGTAGCCCTTTCTTCTTTCCCGATTCTCATATTTGTTTATTTCTTTTCTAGCTACAATAACGACAATATAAACATTGGTATAGCACTTCTTATAGCCATGGTTATTATATTGTTCGCTCCTTATGTTGTTCAATACAAAAAGGAATTGTGAGGCAGTATGCCTAAAGAAACGGCAGCGCTATCGAGGCAGGTTAAGGTATAGAGACTGTATTTGCATTTACATATTAAACGATTATTTTGTCCTGAACTAACTGGAGTATGTCCTTATTAAAATTATTTTGCTTGGATATGGTAAAATTATGTTAATAGTATTGTGAAGATTTGTAATGGAGGCTGAGAAATGGTAAAGAAGAAAAGTGAAACGTATGAATGGATTAAAGCCATAGTAGGTGCGCTTGTATTAGTAGTCATTATTCGAACTTTTTTCTTTACGCCGATTATGGTTGATGGTGCTTCAATGAACCCTACTCTCCAGGACGAGGAACGGATGATTGTAACAAAAATTGGTGAACCAAAAAGATTCGACATTGTTGTGTTTCACGCTCCGGATGGCAGGGATTATATCAAGCGCGTAATTGGACTTCCAGGCGACAAGATTGAGTATAAAAATGATGTCTTATATATAAATGGAAAAGTATATGATGAGCCTTATTTAGAATATGATAAAGGAAAAATTATTCAAGGCACACTTACGGAGTCGTTTACTTTAAAGGAAACACCAGTAGGCAGTGACACCGTGCCTAAAGGTCATCTTTTCGTCCTGGGTGACAACAGGAGGAAAAGTACGGATAGCCGCCATATTGGAGCTATTCCGTTAGAAGAAGTAGTTGGAACAACGAATATTGTTTACTATCCAATAAATGAAATTAAAATAATAAAAAATTAATTTAGATTATTTTCAAGCTACTAGCCTTAGAGACTTTAAAGGATGCAGCATTTATTTTTCCAATAAAGTACCTAACTTCGTGAAGACGAATAACAACAAGAGCCATTATTCTAAATAAAAACTGATCGTTAGGGAGCTTGGGGTATCAATTCCATGCTTTTTGATTTAGCTAACTATAATGGATGATCGATACGGAGCAATAATTGAGTAAGAAAAACACACTTGCTACAGTAAAATCAGATTTATAAAGGGGAATTATATTTGGAGATTAGAAAGTATCGGAATGAGGATGAATTGGGTTGGGTTCGTTGCAGAGTACTTTCTTTTTTGGATACAGCTTATTATGATAACGTTTTAAAGGAAAAAGAAATGTATAGGAACCCTGCTATTGAGCTTGTGGCAGTTGTTGAAAATAAGGTTGTCGGTTTGCTGGATATTGAGTGCGAAAGTAAAGAGGGAACCGTTTGTACGAGAGGAAAGGGAATTTGCGGTATGATTTGGCATCTTGCCGTCCATCCCGACTTTCGTAGAATGGGAATCGCTAAAAAACTCCTTTTAAAAGCTGAAGAAATATCGAAAGAAATTGGGTTAAATTATCTCGAGGCTTGGACAAGAGACGATAATTGGGTAAACCGTTGGTACCAGTCTAATGGGTTTGTAGAGCAAGAGTCATATCTGCAGGTATATATAGATGGAGAAGAAATGACTGAAGTTATAAAAAGTAACATTCCAAAATTGTATCCTGTTTTTACCTTTGGGCATTATGTAGGTGGGGACCAGGATGAGATAAAGACGAAGTTTAAACGAACACACGAATGTTTTTGCTACGTGAAAAGATTAAGTTTGAATAATTAATAGGTACATATAGCGACGTATCGGTCCTATTTGATATAGCGGATTAAATAAAGGAGAGAAGGCTATGAGTAAATCATTTATTGAACAAGTACATTATATTAGAATTCCTGTAAAAGATTTAGAACTGTCTGCACAATGGTATAGAGATGTATTAGGGCTCCAGTTACTGAACAATACTGAGGAACTTGCAATTTTAAAAGTAAATGAAGGGCCTTTCTTACTTATCTTAGTTCCTACCGAAGATGAAACATTTGCACATTTTACAATTGATAATGAACAAGAATTTAGCATTGGCTTTACAAGTCCAGAATTATCTAAATTTCATCAACACTTAATTGATAATCAAGTTAAGGTCGAGGAAATAAGAGAAGATAATGGTCATGCCTTTTTCCACTTTTATGACCCCAATGGTAATAAACTTCAAGTACACTGGTAAGATTATAATAAATAAATTGCCTCATTAACGGGTGCTTTAACGGAATAAGAACGGGAACGTCCAAATCAGACGTTCCCATATTTTTTGCCTGAAAAACAACAATACTAATTAACAAAGCCTATTTCTTAAGAACTTTTTTAATTGCAGCTAGCGTAGAGTCTATATCATCGTAGTGATCGCTTGCATTAGTGCTTAAATGGATGATTTGATATTGTCTGTTAACAAAGCCTACTACAAACAAAGGCACCCCTTCGTCGTTACTAAATGTTAGTTTTATTTCACTTTCGTGGCATTGTTCCAAGGTTTTCAACATTATGTGAGTGTGTCCCAAAGACATAGATTTTTTGACACCTTCCAGGATGTATTAATGAATTGCAGAAAAGTATTATTGTAGAAATCCATTTCATCTTTTTTAAAGCGAGATAGCCATAATAGCTTTGTAAACCTGTTCCTTGTAAAAACAAGTAATTTTTTTAATTTAGCGCTTAGATATGTACTCTTGCAATAAAGTAAACTTCCCTGAATACATCAAAGTCAGAGCCGTAATATACTTATTGTATTTGTTTAAAGTTGTTTTGCACGATGCATCCATCTTTTGGAGCTGCTTGATAGGGAGTTTCTTTTTTTCTTGGAATGAAATTTTCAAATCATTATTCTTATTAATTATTTCCGCCACTCTTTTTGCTTCCTGACGTATTTCTGGTTTAGCTGGATTTGAGTTAGTTAAATCATTAAAAGTAATATTATAGTCTTTTAACAATACGGTAAACGCTGATATTTCCTTTTGTAAGTCATTTAACGGATTTTGGGGTATTTCTGCTGAATTATTATTGAATCTACACATAAAATCTCCACTGAATAGAAACTATTTTATATTTTTGGTGCTAAAGATGAAGGCCAATAGCAGGTATTTATAAGATTATCACATTGGTGCGTTGTTGATTTATACAGTTTGTTATCATTTATATTATGTATGTTGCAATCTATTGCAAAGCTTAAACAATAAAGCCCCTTCGCCAGTAGAGGATGGTATGATATTTGATTTTATAAAAATAAACCCTACTGATATCCATTCTTGGTCTTGTTTGTCATTTCCCTCATCCCTCATTCTTAAAATAATCAATCCAACTCACTTTATGTTTAAAGGAAAAATTCAAATGACCGGTAGTTAAAACTGATGCTTTAACAAAAAAGTCCAACCTCTATATGAGAATGCAGAGATACCTTGAGTCCGATGATAAGGAGTTGAAGAAAGTACAACGAGGTACTAAGTACATTCAGACTATAACAAAAGGCGGGAGCTTGGTGAGGTTGATTGTAAAACAATGGAGTAAACGGGGTATATTATACCTGCTTTTTAAATTATTTGTTTAAATCGGTGAGTATAGGGAATCTAACCCGAGGAAAGGAGGAGCGTATAGTAAAACCAGGAAAATTACATAGATCATGGAGGACTGTATGAAGTTTGTTAAAAGTTTGATTTGTCTTGGTGTGTTTGCTCTATGTTTTGGCATATCGTCCAAAAAAGTGGAAGCATCACAGTTATCATTCGGATCTACAGGAGAGCAGGTTATACATACTCAGACAATTTTAAAGGAAATGGGTTATTTTAATACACATGTTACAGGCTATTATGGCCCAATCACCGAAAATGCGGTAAAAAGGTTTCAACGGGATTTCAACATTGACCCTCTTGGAATAATAGGGCCACAAACATCACAGAAACTGAAGGAAATCGAATTGATGGCACATGTCGTCCATGGCGAAGCACGCGGGGAAAGCTACGAAGGGCAGGTTGCAGTAGCAGCTGTCATCCTGAACCGATTGCAAGCTAATGAATTTCCACAAACAATATCCGAGGTTATTTTTCAAAGGAATGCCTTCACTGCAATACACGATGGCCAGTACTATTTAATTCCTAATTCATCAGCATACCAGGCAGCAAGAGATGCATTACTAGGTTGGGATCCGAGCGGCGGTGCGATTTATTATTATAACCCCAAGCTCGCGACTGATAGCTGGATTTTCACCCGTCAGGTAATAAAGCAAATCGGGAACCATTCATTCGCCATTTAGTATCAGGGGAAAAGGCTGCATGAGCAGCCTTTTCACATTTTCCCATGTTTGAGTCTATAGTTGAAGGGTAGTAACATAGGATAGTAGCAAGTTAAAAACCAAAAAGAGAAAGAAACTTCTTGGTTGGCCCTATTTGGACCAAAATTCAACTTTTATTTAGGGGGAGAAAATGCATGGCAAAAAAGAACGCCAAAGTTGGCGACCTCATTTCCTTTCAAAGAAAAGACCTATTAATTGAAGGGGAAGTTGTAATTGTTAGGGACAATAGTGTGATTGTAAAAGTGTCAGATGAGGATAAAGCAAAATTAGATTATGAAACACCGAGAACAGTGGTCAAACACTCGAATTATGTCATCCAGCCTATGGTAACTGCATAGTAAGAAAGATGACCGTTGTGGAACCCCATTTCGGTATACTGGCCAGCCGATCCCATTCAGCTGGCCTTTAATCTTTGATAAACAATAAACTGGTTTACTGTTAAACTCGCCATCGTGCGAGTTTTTTCATTTATATGAGAAAATTTCTCCTTATAATCATGCTGTGGTATGTAAGCATTTTATTAAAATTTTTTTGCGTTTTTTCCAATAAAAAACATCCCTGTTCCGTCTAATAGGTATAAGGAGGGGGAAAATGGGCCAATCAAGTTTAAGAAAAATAGAGAATCCGCAACCTGGATTGACAGATTTCAAGCAATTATTTAGCGATCATAAGAAACATGTTTTGCAGTTGCTTTATCAATACTCAGGGACTTTGAATTGTCTGAAGATGTGATGCAGGAGGTTTTCATTAAGCTATTCCAGCACCAGAAACATAGTGACATTACAAATGTAAAGGCGTGGCTAATTAGTGTTACTCGTAACCATGCACTCGATGTGTACAGAAAGAAAAAGCGGGAGCTTACCGGTTTTGACAATAATTATTTTGAACGAATGTCAGATCCTTCAGGTGACCCTGTAGACAAATTGGTTTTATCAAAGTACCTTTCCATACTTGATAGTGAGGAACGGCAAATTGTAATTATGAAAGATATTTCAGGTTTAAAGCATAGAGAAATAGCGAAGATCATTGATTTACCGCTTGGAACGGTACTTTGGAAATACAATGTGGCTCTTAAGAAACTTCGAAAAAGCTTATCATAGGGAGGATTACAGATGGACAAAGAAACGATACTGAACCATTTAAACAATGCCATTGAAGAACATACCCCTGATGCCTGGAATCAAATTCAAAAAAAGCTATCACAAGAAGAAGATTCGAAAGGGAAGAAAGTTCTCATCGAGGGTAACTTCAAGCCTCAATCCCAAAAACGAACTTTGTATAAACGGCTTTCCATTGCGGCCGCAGTTTGCCTGATTGCTGTTTCAGCCTTTACCTTTACTCCGGCAATGGCAGCCATCCAGGATATTTACGACAAACTGTTTTCCAATGTAGATGATATTGGGGTCAAAGCAGCACTTGAGCAGGGACTCGGCCAAGATGCAGATCAAACTTATTATGATGAAGCAAACGACATAACTGTACATTTAGATAAAGTCATGACAGATGATAAAGAAACGATGCTGCTATTGACGTATCAAAGTGGAAAAACGAATCTGGAGAACCTTTATGTTGACCTTTTTGAAGGAAAAAGTAAGATTTATTTGGTTGGTAAAAACAATCAGGCGAAGCTGCTGAAGAATGTGGGCTGGGGCAGCAGCTATTACGACAAAAAAGAGAACAAAAGGGCAGTGGCATTGTCCATTGAGTCGCTAAAGCATTATCAAGGGCAGGAAGTCCGCTTGATGATTGAAAACCTGACTATCTGGGGCGAGGACACAACGCACAAAAACTATGGGAAAGCATTTGCAACAGTTTGGCCACTCGGTTTTAAACTGGATCAATCTGCTGTTTCCGAAAGGGAAATTGTTGCCTTGAACAAGGAGTTTACGTTTGAAGGGATCACCTATACCATTAAACAGGTTGAATACACCGGGATAGAGACAAGGATAGTTGTCACAGGTGCAGACACGAAACCACAGGTAGACAAAGATGGCAACGTGTACACCACAAAGAGCAAGCTTGAACTGCAGCTCCTCAATGCGAGAAAAATCGACAAAAAATCGGGCTACCTTGTCAATGAATCAAAAGTAAACGAAGGAGTATTTTTGAAATCGGGCGGAGAGCGCGTCGATCCGAACTTTGTAAAAGGCGAGATGTATGAGGGGGACGATTATATTATGGTCTTCGCCCCTGTAAAGGATCGTACAAATGTTGTTCTAGAGGTCGGTCAGGATATAAAAATTCCGCTAGGGAACTAATTGGAAAAGGAGAAGCTGCCAAATTGGCTAAAGGGTTCTCTTTTCGGAGGGAAAGACAAAAAAATCGAGTTAAATATCAAGACAATCAGCATAAAATTAACACATTAAATCACAGAAAAAAGAGCTTTGATGTAAAATCAATGCTCTTTTTCTGCGTTCTCGTTATTCACACAAAGTTCTTCAGCTATTTCTTGTACCCGTTCAATTGTCATTCCGTTTCTAAATTCCACTGCCAAAGGATGGTCTGTTGGTTCGAGTTCAATATAAGGTCTGATACCATCTGCTCTGTGGTGAACCTTTGCCTTCAAGTTAATCGTATCAGGATAACAAGGCAATGCAGTAGAAAACCAACCAAGCATTGGCTCTAATAGTTCTGGATTATTCCAATGTTCTTTTACCCTCTTATAATTAGCTTCACTGAGTGAAACCCAAGCTCCCCATATGAATTCTTCCTCAGTACCAATTATGGGAATTTCAACACATCCTCGAATAAAGAAATGTTCATTGTCCATCACACATAAGTCTTCACTAAGTTCGAACCTACTTTTCCGTTCTTCAGCTGGGGCGAATTCGTAGTAGGCAGGTGCGAAAGTTCCGTAACTGGTTGGAAGCTCGTCGCGGTACTCTCCGCAACAACTACAAGTGTATCCCTTGATATTTGTCATATCGTACCTCCTTAATTTTCCTATCATAAATAGATTCTATCATTTATCTTAAATACCCTTTTAGTAATTCCAAGTCGTTGAGCAGGAGTGAGTTTTTCTTTATCGGGTGTTTTGTATGGGAAACAAAAGTTGTAAAAAGTTCTCAAAATGGTAATGCCATCTGAGCGTCGGACATTCTAAATTCATTAGAAAACACTCTAATAGAGTCGTTATAAAAGAACTATCCTTGTCTGTGATGAACCGCTATTCATCGTATCGGGAGCTTCAGCGAAGAGAAAATTATTCCGACTACTCTACCTGCAGAAATGAATATAAAAAATATTAGTAAATTGCATTCTTAATAGATTGTTACTCGTTTGTTATTGTAATAAAATGGAATTATACTAGCCGATTTACGGGGTTTTTTTTGAGGAAGGGATTCTTAGCCATAGTTATGTTTCTAGCTATTGTCGGATGTTCAGAAAAGGAAATACCAACAACTGAAGGAATAACTGTGCCAAATATAAGCCATATGTCTATGACAAAATCAGAAGCATTTTCAACTCCCAATGGCGATTTTAGCGTATTAGGAAAAATTGGTGAGTATGCACTATTAAAAGACCTAAGCAAACCGTTTAAAGTAGAAAAAAATGATACCTACACTTGGGTAATTTGGTCTTCAAATAAAGCACAACTATTGGGGAAACAGGTAAAGGTCTACGGCACACACGATAAGTTTCCAAAAGGAAAAGAAATAGGATTTGGAATGATTAGAGAGCTGGACCAAGACGACCCTCAGTATCCTCTTAGGGAACAATGCCTGAAATTTGATGTTGAGATTAAGCCAATCATATCAGGTAAATGGAAAGTAGACACGTTTGTAGCCGATAAACTACTGGGAACAACAGTTATTTTTGTAGATGAAAAAGAGTAAAACGAGGCAGCCATTGGATAGAGTTGAAAGGAATAGTACCCTTTTATCTGGGAAAAATATGCCTAAAACCATTAGGGCGATGAAGAAATTGAAATTTCAGCTGATTTATTTAGGAATCTTAATTATTTTTATTTTTTGCGGTACTAGCAGAGATACAGTCAATGCATACTCTAAAGACTCACCAGCTTCAATTGAGAAGTTATATATGGAAATAGGCTATAAAACAGTGGAGGAAGCTGTCCACGATTTTGAAACGTATTATAAAGAAGATGTAAAACTTCCCCTCATGATACCGTCGATACCATTCACCCATCAGTTTGGAAGATTTTCTGAAGACAAAGTTTATCATATCAACGACTCCCTTGAGGTAGAGTATTTGAATGAAAAGTCCGGAGATAATTTTTACAAAATTAATATACGATCTTTGAAAAACAAAATCGATTTCAAAAATAGCAAAAACCAAAAGGAGTATACACTTCAAAATGGTGAGAAGGCGGTTTATGTTAATTCGGTTCATCATAATTTTCTTGTTTTAGAAAAGGGAAAATGGCAATATATTTTCGGTGTGAACAAAAAGATTTCTAATAAGATAACGCCTGAAACATTGGTTCAGATTGCAAATTCAATACACTGAAATAAAGCGATAAGATAATTGATCTAAAGTCGTAATATGCTTTCTCGAAGACCCTGTTTGCAAAAAGAGTGGTACAAGGTCATCAATAGGTTCTTGACGACTTTGTGCGTTAAAAATGGGAAGCACGGTAGTCTATAGAGCTTCTTGACGACTCTGTGGGTTAAAAATCGGAAGTGCGGTCGTCTATAGAGCTTCTTGACAACTCTGGGAGTTAAAAATCGGAAGTACGGTCGTCAATAGAGCTTCTTGACGACTTTGTGCGTTAAAAATCGGAAGTGCGGTCGTCAATATGATTTCTTGAAGACCCTGGGAGCAATAAGAAGGGTTATGACTAGATGCTTTTTCAATTGAGATCACCCCATTAGATCCCGTCAAATAGCAATATGTCCGGTTTTTACTTGTCTTCAGACCCCAAAACAGTTCCCTTAAATTTAAAAGAGATAATTTGATATTCCCTTCTTCATAAATTTAGTATACAATGTAAAAAAATGATTGATTAATCAATCAAAAGTGAAGGGAGAATTATCCATGTCCAGTGATGACCAAAAAAGAACAATTGAACTAAAAAAAGATACAGTATTACAGTCTGCCATTAAACTTTTTTCGGAGAAGGGGTATGATGCCACGACGATAGGAGAAATTGCCAAAGCTTCAAATGTAAGTTTCGGTAGTGTTTCCACCTATTATGGGAACAAGGAAGAACTTTTCATAGCCTGTATATCCAAACCTGCCGAAACTCTTTTGGAAGAGATGCTTATGTTTAATACACACCCTTATTCATTCAAAGAAGAACTAACCCAAATGATTAAAAAACATATTGAACTTTTTTCCATCCAGAAAGACTATTTGCGCTTGCTGGTGCAGGTAAATGGCCATCACGAGAGGTTTCCAAAAGCATTTGAAATAGCAAATACATATACTGAAAAACTAAATAAAAAAATCGCATCATTCGTTCGCAATGGGCAATCAGCGGAGCAATTAATTTCCGGTGATGCTGAAAACATTGCTATTGCCTATATTAGTTTGCTGTTTGGGCTGCGGTTATCTTATGCTGATGATCCAACAACAGAAGATTGGCGAGAATTTGTGGAAATTGCCTTGCGCTTATTTGGACCGAAATAATCGGTCCTTTTATTTCAATTCAAATTGATTGATTAATCAATCAAAAGGAGGCTTTCTATGAAACTACTTTTTACTTTTAATAGGACAATCCGTACGAGAATGCTTTTAAACTTTGTTTCCAACACAGGTTCCGCTATGGTCATGCCTTATACTGTTGTTTATTTTTCAAATAAAATCGGTACTGCCATGACTACGGCAACCATTCTATTAGTGGGTATTTTCAGTTTGCTGGGTTATCTGATTGGGGGAAGAGTGACTGACAGCGTCGGAAGGAAGAGTGTGATCCTGTTTAGCGAAATCGTTGCAGGACTGGGCTTTTTATTTATTAGTTATTTTAATTCTTTAAATCATTTCTCTGCTGTTCCAATAATCGTTTTATTTTGCATCATTTATTTTTGTGAAAGTGCTGCTAATCCAGCCTATTCTGCATTAATCATAGATGCTAGTGAAGAACATGATAGAAGGGCAGTTTATACATATTTTATGTGGATCTCAACGGTCGCGTTTGCGATGGGAAGCGTGTTGGGAGGGTTCTTTTTTGAAAACTATTCTGTTCTTTTATTCTTTATAGTAGGTGCATTATCTCTAACTTCTGCTTTTTGTACTCATTTTTTTATTGAAGAGACAAATGTATTAAGGCCAAAAATACATGGCCAAATTAACAAAAGACAGGTTGGATGGATAGGTATAGGTGCCTCGCAAATTCTCATTTTGCTATGTACCGGAAAGCTTTTACTTACTATATTGACTGAACAATTTCCTAACTACCTGACAATCCGAATTGTTTCAAATTATCCAATTGGAATTATTACAGGCTATAATATGGTTGGTTATTTGAATCTGGAAGATACATTGATAACAGCTTTTGTAGCGGGAATTATCATTAAAGCCACATCCAAATTTTCTGAGAAAGCTGCTTTGCTGACCGGACTCATTCTGTTTGTCGCCGGATATGTTTCTCTAAGTTATTTTATCCAACCCGTTTTCTTATTCCTTGGGATGATGTTTATATCGATTGGAAGCTTAATTTACGTGCCAACGCTGCAATCGATTATCGCTAAAACCATTCCTGAGGAATCTCGAGGCTCCCATTTATCCATATTGGGTTTTATGGGCGCATTAGGTGGCATGTTAGCCAGTTTATTTATTTGGGGGATGGAGCATATCCCTGAGTTTGGAATTACTTGTATCTATATATTCATTGGAATTTGCATTATTTATAATTACAGTTTTGCATATAGGCTTGTAAGTATGAAGGATAAAAAGCAAACTGCTTCCATCCACCATCAGAATGAACAGCTTTTTGACATTTAACATAAAGATGCTCTAAAAAATACGCGGTTATCCAGGAAGGATTCATCGCGTTTTTGTTGAATTCCTTACTATGCTAACTTTAAGGGGGAAAGAATGTGAGAGAAAAACTAGTAAGGGTAGGAACAACGTATATCCCAGTTACCAATGTTGAGGTTTCGACGGAATGGTATGTATTAAATTTAGATGCAGAGGTAAGTTATAAGGATGAAGATAAGGCCATTATTAACCTGGCAAACCAAAGCTTTTTTCTCGTTAAATCGAATAAGGGACAAACGGCAAATTTTTATGACTGTTATGGCCAGGAACGATTCTCGATGACATTTGAAGTGAATGGATTACCTGCGTTGGAATCGATACATGATGATTTCGTCAACAAAAAAATGAAAGTTGGCGAAATTGAGGACAGAGGACACTCTGGAAGGAACTTTGTATTCCATGACCCAGACGGCAACAAATTCGACGTTTGGAGTGAATTAAGCCCAAGTTTTAAAGATAAGTTTATTTCTCAATGAGAATTCAATATTACAAGATTCTCGTTAGTTAGCCTGACAAGTGGCTTATAAAAAATAACATACATAAAAATGAGCAATTGCTGCCTGTGGGGATTGAGAGGAGTAGGGGAAACTGATTTTTTAAGATCAGCCGCCAACTACACAGAACATATTGGAATAAGGCTGTTTTTCTGTAAGTTAACATACTTACTGATTAGATAACAGGTGAGCTTTCTCCGAAAGAATTTTTATATAGGAACTTATAGTGGTTACGTACATACGGAACCACTTCTTAATCTTCCTCAAGGGCAGTTTTTTATAGCCTAGGAGGTTCTTTCCGGATATAAAGCCCAGTTTTAAGGGGAAATGGAGTGCCAGAAATGATAAAAAAGCGAGTTCATTCTTATATCCGAGATGTAGGATTTACGTTAGGAAACACACTAATACTTGCAATTGGCGGGTATGCGATCATTGGTTTCATAATATTATTTGTACAATCTGGTTGGGGAGTCAACAGTGGAAATACGGCGGGAGCACTACTGGGATTTATATTAGGCATACTAATGGTAACAGTGTCCGTTAAAGGGACACTGGGAATACCTGCAAGATTTGACCAAACAACCGGGCAAAAGAAACAAAACTTGAAAGCAATCGGAACGAAGACACAATTGACTATACGGTGGATTATACGATATGGATATATTCCAATTGGAATAACAACGTGGTGGATATTTGCCAGTTTTGTTGGGGAGTTTTTCTTTTTCATATTTGGTCCTTATGTGATTTATACGATGGTTGATTTATTGGTGTTAAAGAGAAGTGGGGGATCAGAAACTCTAACTGATAAGTGGTTAGGGACACGGGTTGTAGAAACTTAAAGGAGATAATTTTATGAAAAAATAAATAAGCCTTAAACACAAGAGCTCTACAGCTGAGCTCTTTAAAATCCCCCTCGTCAGCCAGCAATTTAAATTCTGCCCTCCAGGCATCTAGGCAGATGTACCTTCTTCCATATTTTTGCATAAGATAACCCAAACATCTGTGGAGGGGATAAAAGATGTACAATTCTCCAAACGGATTTCCTTATCAAAATCCGTATTATTCAGTTAGCCCCAACTACTATTATGCAAATCAGCCAGGTTATTGGGCAAACCATAGCCAAGGTTACAGGATGCCTACCGGTCAAACAATAAAGGACTATGGCCCATCTCCATTTGTAATAAATATTAATGAAGCAGCACGGCAAAACAATACATTCCGTACAGCGCTTTGGACAGGAACTCATTTACAGGTAACCTTAATGAGTATAAAGGTTGGCGAAGATATCGGCTTGGAAATTCATCCGAACCTTGATCAATTCCTACGTGTTGAACAAGGCCAGGGAGTCGTCCGGATGGGAAGAAGCCAAAATAATTTAAATTTTGTCCGCAATGTTGAAGATGATTCAGCAATCTTTATACCGGCTGGAACGTGGCATAATGTGACCAATACTGGAAGGGTGCCGATAAAGCTATATTCCATTTATGCGCCTCCGCAGCATCCATTCGGAACTGTCCATCAAACAAAAGCGGATGCGATGGCCGCGGAACAACAACATCACAGACTGCCTGAAAGTACGTATTTTTACTATTAAAAGAGAACTCTGATGGATGCCATATTGGCAAGCGGGTCAGTATTGCAAGAAACAATTGTCATAATTAAACGGATTAGAATCGGCAGCACCATACGCTGCCGTTTTTATTTCAGCATAAATGTCTATACCGAAGTTCGTTAAAAAGAGGATTGCTGCATATTCTTATCGAATTCCTTAACAAACTAACGAATCGGATTATTACTAAGGATTTGAAAGGGGAGGGTGTAATGGTATTCGAGATAGTGATTTCCGGAAATGTATGAAGAGGATTATGGATATATTTCTTAACTTCATATAAAAGCATGCTGACAGTAGAAATAGACAGTCAGATAGCTTTCAATCACGTTTTTAAAGAAAGTTTACATAAAATCGCGTATGGCCGATTCAAACTAAAAGGACTAAATAGTATTTCTATTTAATCCTTAGTCTGAAGTGATTATTTATTTTTTTCAAAAGGTCTAAAAATGCTCTAATCCCTCATTGCGCCAGCTTCCCGGGAAGTCATCGCTCCTTGTCCTGCGTTTACATCTCTTTGAATATCCTGTTTTACTTTTTGTGGACTGGTACCGGCTGTTTTGTTGGTGTTGGTTTTTTGCTGTTGATTCTGCTTCATCATTATCCTCCTCCTATTACTTGGATACCATTTATTTTGTACAGGAGATATAGAAATATGTATTAAGC
Organism: Bacillus sp. FJAT-27225; assembly: GCF_001685025.1. GTDB lineage: Bacteria > Bacillota > Bacilli > Bacillales > Cytobacillaceae > Bacillus_D. The sequence continues at coordinate 164,571 of NZ_MAYU01000001.1, forward strand.
CCTTATAGTTATGAATACGCTATTAACTTTATAATTACTGCATTCACAGGTTCGATAATGCAGAATAAACAACAGAAGAAATAATAAATATACTATATTTTATAGTAAAAGATCTATAAAGCCATTTCCACCTCGAAAGAGATAAATGAAATGTCAGCAAAGGAAAGATAAGGAGAATTCTAAAATGGAAATCAGAGAAGCTCATCTTAATGATGCTAACGAATTAACTTCCTTAATGGTCCATCTTGGTTATCCCACCACAGTTGAAAATATGAAAATCCGATTTAGCAAAATTAAAACCCATCCAGATTATAAAACTTTAGTAGCTTCTTATGAAGGTAGAGTAGTTGGAATGATTGGACTAATGAAAGTGCATTATTTTGAGAGGGATGGAGTCTATATACGAATTGCGGCTCTCGTTGTAGACCCGAATTTTCGCAACAAAGGTATTGGAAACAAATTGATAGAAGAAGCAGAGAGCTGGGCAAGAAAAATTGGAGCTTCGGGAATCACTTTAAATAGCGGAAACCGGGCTGAAAGAAAAAGCGCACATACATTTTATAAAAATAGAGGTTATGAGGAAAGAAGTATTGGATTTGTAAAAAACATGGATTAGAAAGAGGTGAAATATGAAGGACAAAGTTAAGGATACCTTTAATCAACTTGCTAGGATTTACGAGAATACAGTCGATACAACGAGTTTGTATAATACTGAATACGAAAGGCCTTCAATGTTAGAGCAGTTACCGCAAGACTTAAAAACTATGAAGGTCCTTGATGCTGGCTGTGCGGCTGGATGGTATACACTCCAATTAGTCAACCGAGGAGCCAATGTAGTTGCAACTGATATTAGTCCTGAAATGGTTAGCTCAACCAGAAGGCGCGTCGGAGACAAGGCGGATGTTCTTTGTTTGGATTTAGAAGGAAAACTGCCTTTCGAAGAGAACTCATTTGATTTGATCATAAGTTCATTAACCCTTCATTATATAAGGGACTGGAACGATACATTTAGTGAATTCCAACGAATATTAAAGCCAAATGGTGTCTTTTTGTTTTCGATTCACCATCCTTTTACCGATATTCATCTACTCAAAGATGCCAACTATTTCTCTACTGAATTGATTTTGGACAAGTGGTATAAAGAAGGTAAATACTTTGAGGTCCCATTTTACCGCAGGCCCCTTCACAAAATTTTAAATGAAACAATTACCTATTTTTCGATTGAAAAAATCATTGAGCCCAAACCCACAATGGCATTCAAAAAACGAGCACCGGATAAATATGAAAGTCTTATGAAAAAACCTCAATTCCTAATCATTAAGGCATATTTAAATTAATTGGACTACTTTCAATCAAAGGTTGGGGTGTGTATGGAGGATCAACTCAAAACGTGCTGACAGGGAAGTCAGGTTTAACCATTTCCAACTTGTATAGGAAAATGCACCACAATTTGTAGGTGTACAATGGCTGTTGTACCCCCACAATTTACAAGGCTTGTTAATATTCAACTAGTTTTTTGTCTTTTTTTGGAAGAAAGGGGATCGGTATGAAAAGAAAAGTATCTTATATTATTTTATTATTACTACCAGGATTATTTTTTGCCGTAGATTTAAATCTTGCCAAAGTAAACAAACCTCCACTTTTTGTTATTACGACTGCTATGTATAAGGATGGAGGAACAAAAGAATATAAAGGTCTTGGCTATAAGGTGATTGATTATAATGAATTAGATGGTGAAGGCAGACAGGATGTCGTTTTCGTTTCACCCTTTTTTAAGGTTGGTCAACCAAAGTAAAAATAATCAGGATTATAGAAAATCAACCATCTTAAACTATTGGCCGGTTAAACACTTTAATTAAATTCAAGAAAAAGCTTAGTTCCTAACGGAGCTAGGTCTATTTTATTTTCGATAAACAAAAAGCACCGCAAAAATACGGTGCAAATTGATAGGCATTTACTTTACACTTTTATTTTTCTTTTCGGACTAGGGATATATAAAGAATTATAGTTCCTTCGATGACACTGGCAGGAAAAGCTTAATTCCCCGTTTATTCATTGGCATGATTTTTAAATCCGCTATAAGATGACTGATATAGCCCCCTAAACAAGCATAGAAGACACCCTGGATTCCGAGGGAGGCCTCTAACTTTAAAGCAATAAGCCCGAAAAAAACAACCCCCAGGAGCGAATGGGTGTAACTGCGGTGCGCTGAAAATGACGCGATTATAATATAGACTCCCAGAAGAATTAACCATTGCTCGTCCAAAGACAAACCTCCGGCAATAACTGCAACTCCGGTAATCGTAAGCATATGTTTTTGCTTAATCAACGATGCTACCACCATAATCATTGCACCGATTCCGAGTCCCAGCCACCTTTCATTCTCTGTTTTCTCAATAAAGCTGTACAAAATCATGAGCATTCCAATTGCTTGGGCAGATAAACTGATCACCTTATGCGATAATGTGATTTTGCCTCGGAGCTTCCCATCAATATCTAGATCCGGAAGCAGCCCTGAAATACAACCTAATCCAACAAGCAACAGAGTTGCGGATGGAGAGGCTGCAAATGAATTGGCAACAACAAACCCTGTTGCTGATCCTATTGCTGCGTGCGATGTGCCATTCATATTCATTTCTCCTCAAAAAATTTATCGTAGAAAAACAACAAATTCTATTTTACACCAAAACAGGTGTTCTGTAGAGAGGTGATAAATTAAATTATACTGTTTTTCCATAATGAATTCTTATTCGTAAATTGCATGCTTATTCATTATCTATTTCTCAGCAACGATTTTGCTCTGCATAAGTGGCTAATGATGGTTTCATTACAGAGTAATTACATGCTTTTTTATAGAAATCCTTATGGAACATATGGAGGCGGGCTAAGTAAAAGTTGATTTTTTACAGTTATACTATTATCATTTATTTATACATAGAAATTCTATATACATAACATAGCTATGCAATGTGGAAAAATTAAATTAATTACTTTATTGAAATGGGAGAGAGTTATGAAAGGAATAGCTTGCACTTTGTTGTCTTTTTATTTACTTGTTACTGTATTTTGGATAGGCAATTCACCCTATTTATTTTCAATATGGGGTTTAATTATATGGTATATTTCCATAGTCTTAGGGGTTATCGTTTATAAACAAATAAGTGATCAAAACAATATAAGAAAACTTATGTTGTATTCAACTTCCTTTATGGTGTTTTTACTTATAGTAACTGGGTTAATATACTGGGCTGTTACTTCAATGCCATAATGGTTTGTTGATTCGGAAAGGCTCATCAGATTATTTTCAAAATTTCTGATTGGACAAACGAGGCGGCTATCTTTTGGCCATGCGTGATCAAGAAACCTCTTTATTGTGCTAAGTGAATCTTTTACTTTCCAGCGCGCATAAATGATTTTATTAAAAGAACTGTATGGTTCTTAGGAAGAGGAATTTAAAAGAAGAGTGGGGATTACACTAAAGAGAAAATGTTGTGATATCATATCCTTACCGAATTAAAGATTTTTCTATTTGGAGCAACCTTTTGTAGAACACTGACATCAATGGAGGCAAAATACTATGAAAATCATTGTTACCAGCCTATTTGTAGAAGACCAAGACAAAGCATTGGAATTCTATACAGAAAAGCTAGGCTTTGTAAAAAAGCATGACGTACCTATGGGGGAATTCAGGTGGATCACGCTTGTTTCTCCTGATGCTCAGGACGGTACCGAGCTTTTGCTCGAACCGAATGTGCATCCTGCTGCAAAGGAATATCAAAAGAAGATATTTGGCGATGGCATCCCAGCAACAATGTTTGGCGTTGCAGATATACGTACAGAGTACAATCGATTGGTAGAATCCGGAGTAAAGTTCACCATGGAACCGACAAAAATGGGGGAAGTCACAATAGCTGTTTTCGACGATACATGTGGAAACCTTATTCAAATAGCCCAGCAGGAGGGTTAAGACTTTACCTTGTTCCCAATTAAAGAAGAAGTCAGCGACTAGAAACGGGTTCCGTTTCCTATCGCAAACATAAGAAAATGTATAGTAAAATGAGTGACAAATTGTATGCTAATTTGTCACTCATTTTTTATTGATATAAAGCGATTTAAGCAGAAAATTCAATAAAATTTGTCTGCGAAAATGCACCCCAATTTTTAAGAGTACAATGGCTGTTGTACCCCATCATTTTAACATACAAATTTATATTAAGATGCTTTAGGTTCTTCTAATGTTACAGTGTATCCTAAGCTTTCGAGTCGTCTAAGGGAATGCCGAACAATCGAATGTGGCCGTTGTTTATCAAAGTAGTCTTCACCTAAGTCTACATACATTTCTTTCCGGGGTTAAGAGATAATAAGCGATGCGCAACATGGCATGAGCACCTACAATTCCTGCACGTTTCTTGCCTTTTCGAGAAGCTGTACGTCTATACAGTGCTCCTAGATAGTTTTTGGATCCTCTTACAGAATAAGCTGCCTCCGTTAATGCTGATCTCAAATACTTGTTTCCTGTTTTTTGTTTTGGCCGATTTTCTTTTCCCTGCACTTTCGTTTTGTCCAGGAACAAGGCCAGCCCATGAACACATGTGGGCTGCAGAAGGAAACGATTCTTAACATGGGTCCCAATTTCGGATAAGATTTGCTCGGCCATTCCGGTGGCTAAACCAGGAATGGAATCCAGGCGCTCTATATCTTCTTGGTGGGAACTGACTCTTGCCGCCACCTTTTGATCCAGCATCTCAATTTGGAGGTTAAGCCTAATGAGAATTTATCTGTAAACTTTTTAGAAGTAGGCGGAGAGATATACTCTTCTAACGAAGATAGTAAGGTAATTATCGTAAAGCGAGAAAATGGAAGTTTAGAAAAAATGCCTTAAGAAGATTACTACAAAAATGAATGAAGGTTGTTACATTCTCTGTGGTGAATCGCCGTTTTTGCGATTCATGGATGGCTAAAGGGTGCTTTCCTTTAAGCAATAAATAAAGCTTGTATCTTAATTGTTCCTGTATTTTATTATCTTTGCTGAAAATAATAAGTTCGGGGGTGATAAAATGGCAACTGCTAAAATCGGGGACAATATTTTATTTAAGCGTGATGGGGAAAGGTATGAAGGAACTGTTACGGTTGTAAGAGAAAATTCTGTTATTGTTGAGTACGGATACAACAAAGAAAAAGATGAACCTATTACAACCATAGTCAATCATAAAAATTATAAAATTACGAATGCAACTTTGTGAACATTTGTACTTAAAGTAACGGGTGCTTTGATCCAAGAAGGATTAAGGCATCTTTTTGTTGAATTCCTTATCGAGCTAAAGGTGCAGTTTAGTTAAAGAAACCACCTCTCGCTAGCATAAAAATAATTTTCGAATTCAACAAGGTGATTCCCTCATTTGGTAAAATAAAGAAAAGGAGTGGGAATCGTATGAAAAGAAAGAGACCAACATTACAAAATAAATTGGAAATTCCGGTTAACATCTATAAGGGCGAGGATTTGATTGATGAATGCAAAAGCATCCAGGATGCGGCAAGGTTCTTTAAAAAAGAAACAAACGCAAAACGGTTCAATTGGTCAGCAATAAACAATGGGATATAGTTCGATGAACCATACGCTGGGAATGGGGCTACATACTTTTTTACAACCCATCCGGAAGCTGTGAAGCACAAAATGGAGAGTCTGAAGGAAAAGTCTTTGACAACCGGCATAGATTAAGTTTGAGGCTTCACCATTCTTGATTGGGAAGAGAGGCTAAAAATTGAAAAAAAGAAAACTTACTGGTTTAGAAAGCATGAATTTTGATTATGGACAGGGAGATTGGGATTTAAAAGACATATCTTCTCCCAAAACGAATCATTATCAGCGCCAATCAACCCTTAAACCAATATCAAAAGGAAAAACAATAGCTAGTGGATTAGGCAGCGGAATAATAGTCGCCATTGCTATCATTTTTTTTGTTTTAAAATTTGGGTTGAATGATGTTTCCGCCGCTGATGTCACTGGATATCTCAATAAAATTTTCACTCTGCAAAACCAGGCATACACATCCTTAAACGAAGTTCAGCGGAATTATACCCTTCAAGAAACTAATTCATTTCTGCAGGATTTAGACCAGAAAGATGCTTCTTTTCAACAAAGTCTTTCCAACGATTTATCGAAAATGAAGGTACCAAAAGGATTCGAACAATACCATCAGTTAGCAACTCATACCCTTCTTGATATTAGTCTGATTTTGCACCAGTACAGATTGAACAAACAAAGCGGCATAAAAAATACGGATACAATAAATCAACTGATTTTTGATCTGAACAACAATAAAGTCTCACAAAACCAGGAATTAATCCGGGTTTTCGATAGCAAGCATATATCATATACCTTACGACCGGATGGGACAATTTCTTCATATAGCGTCAAACAGTAATGGGTTTTTAATATCATATAGCCACCCTCGGGCGGCTTTATTTTGTTAATAAATATAGGTAAACCCGGTAAAATCTCAGGTAAATACTATTCTTTTTTGGTAATCTTTCGTTTTTATGGTTTTACCTTAAGCGCGCCGAACAACGAGATATTGTACTACCGACCATTTTCGATTGATGGCTACTTTATAACGAATTTTGAAGTTGAGAGAATGAAGTTAAAGGGTAGGGCTGAATACCCTTCTTGTTTAACTAACGGGGCAGCATTAGTTCAACAAGAATTTAAAGAACAGTTAGGAATGAGGAAGTACAATTTTGACTTTCGAGAAATTATTTTTGTATTTCGGAAGGGAATGAACGCAATTGAGAGTAATCTTGGAACTTATTCGAGTTATAGTAATACTTCTCATTTTGGGTGTTTTAATGGGAGCGTTCTTAAAGTTAATATATGCGAGTTTTGGAATAAATTTAGATAATACCAATGGTGCTCGGTTAGTTGGAATATCAACCCTGATTTTACTTTTTGTTTTGTATAGAAATAAACTTCAATTTTCTGGATTTTACAATGGAGCAGGTAAGGTAAAACTCTCGAAAAAATTTAGCCTTTCTTTGATTTTTTTCTCCGTAATAATGCTACTTTTAGCTCCCTACTTCAACTAACGTGTGAGTTGATCCAGGAAGGATTAGTGCCTTGTTGAATCCCTTATTAAGCAAACGTGGCAGGTTATTTGAATAAGCAAAATTGCCTAAAATTTGTAATTCTTGGTATAGTATAACCGAATAAATAACCTGGGAGGCAAAAATGAGAAGACCTTTAGGTGTTTCATTGATTAGTTTTTTTTATATCTTTGGTGCATTTATTTTATTGGTTACCACTATATTTTATAATCCTAATTCAAACGTTATTGGTATAGCTGAAAGGTTTGGGCTTTCTGCATTACCAGAACAACTGGTAAGAGTAATTGTTGCCTTATTCTCATTGGGAATGGTTTACGGCTATTTTAGATTGAAAAAATGGGGCTTTTGGCTAATGGACCTCTACTCAGTGATTTTTGGATTATTGAGTTCCTTACTTTTTACTAACCAACAACAACAACCATACTTAGGGAACTTTATATGGTCAATCATTGTGTTAGCTTATACCGTTTATATACGGGACTCATTTTTTAAAACAAAGTTTCAATATTAATTACCAATACTAGGGGTAAACCCAGCTCAACGTGCTGCCAATATAGGGCAGCACTTTTGTTATTCAGCAAAAGGGCAGAAGAGTTGAATAAGAATATCAATTGATGTTCTGTTTCTTTTGTTATTAAAATCAGAAATTTAAAATTAAAGTTTTAGTTCTTGTGTTATTATTTGGTTAAAGTGATTGTGCTAAAGGGCATTTAACGAATAATACTTTTTAAGATTTAAACAAAATATAAATCAAGGGGTGTTAAATATGTCTAAAGAAGTTATTGCCATAGTCGCCATAGTTTCTTTTGCAGTATGGATTGCGGTTTCCAGAGAAGCTGTAAAACCTTCAAAAGAGATAAATTGGCGAAAAATGATAACCTTAATCTTTGCGGGAACTTTATCGGCATTTGTTATAACCATTTCGCTTTTTCAAAGCCTGCCGTTTTAGTTCCGTTAACGGGTGCGTTTCTACAATAAGTGGAGACGCATTTTTTTTATTGAAGTAACGGGGCAGGTTAGCTTAAGAATGAAAATAAAAATATGCAGTTAAACTTTTAAATAGTGATATTTCTCAGTTCTAGGAACTGAGAAAAAAGGGGGACCACAATGAAAAAAACGGTCATTAAAGTATGCTGGACCATTATATGTATTTGTTTAGTAATGAAACTTATTTTTGGAGATAGTTTTATATCTTTTATTTTTACTGTTATAGGATATTTTACTTTTGCCACATATGCTATTGCCGTTTTAATTAAAGAGGAAGAATGATGTTATTCATTGTAGTACAGCATTTCTTTTACTTTTGGTTATATCCTTATGGGGCTAAAGGGGCAGGTTAGCACAATAAGGAATATGGAATTATATGTGTAATTTTATTGAGGAGAAAATACTTGGAGGAGGAACATTTGAGAAAATTAATGGTTTTAATTCTTTGTTTGTCACTAATTGGTTGTTCAAATACAAAACAAACCATCAAGGAAGAAAACTGGGTAGAAAGTGCAACATTGGTTAGAGAAGTTGTTGTTACTGACGATGGACAAAAAGGAGACTTTGTTTTTCGTATCGGAAATAACGGAAAACTTGGATTTGGAGAGTACGGTCCTTTCATTGCAGGTCAATCCCAAAAATATATGTGGCATTTTTGGGGAGATGAAAAAGTCCTAAAAAAACCATTTAAAGTAATCGGAGTGAACAAAGAAACAGGTGAGGAAATAACTGTTTTCCAATTACCAGGTAGTAATAGTCTTGCTCCTAATACTGGAGCTGACCACCACATTCCTTCGTCAATAATGTTGCCAAGCCCAGGCTTATGGCGATTAGAAGCCTATTTCGGCGACAAGTTGTTTGGGAATGTTGTTGTAAATGTGAAAGAAAGATAAGATGTTCTTGTTCAAAGGGTGCTTTAATCCAAGAAGGATTGAGGCATCTTTTTACGGTGGTCGTTATTGAACAAAAGGGGAGTATTCTTGTAACAAAGAAAAGTATGTGAATAAATGCACTTAAACTATCGGGTGCTTTAGTTAAACAACACTAAATTAATTCAAAGATAGCTTAGTCCCTTGCGGAGCTAGGCTATTTATAAAACAAAAAGCACCGCAAAATACGGTGCAAATAGAACTACATTTTACTTTACATATTTAGCTGTAATTTCATCTTTTACGATAGAAAACGGAACCCGTTAAGCGACTAGGCTGCCTTTTTCATAGTAAACACAAAATATTGACGGTGTTGACGTATTTTTTGTTTACCCCCATGGCATGCCGGTGTCCAATTTCTTGGCGAGCTGTTTGCTGTTTTCACGGCGCTTTTTCCGGGCTTTGGCGCGTTCAGCCCCGCTTTCATGAAGCATGATTTCTTCTTGTGTATGCGGGATGACTTTCGGTACTGTAACAGGCTTTCCGTCCTGTGATAATGCCACGAAGGTGAGGAAGGAGGTAGCTGCCAATTTACGTTCTCCTGTTTTTAAATTCTCAGAAATGATTTTTACAAAGACCTCCATCGATGATGTACCTACCCAGGTGACAAATGACTCCAGGCAAACTGAATCATCCTTCTGAATGGGAGTTAGAAAGTCAACAGAGTCCATTGAAGCCGTTACAATATCTGTTCGCGCATGCCGAGATGCGGAAATCGAGGCAACATCGTCTATCATGCTCATCAACTTCCCGCCAAATAAAGTACCATGGTTATTCGTATCAGGAGGCAATACCCGGCTTGTCTTGATGACTTTTGATGCCGAGCACGACTTTGTATGTTCGTCCATGTATATTCCTCTTTCCTAGTTTTTTCTATACTATTATAGTGCTAACCCGAAGTATATCCAATCATTAACAGCGAGAATAGTTTTAAACGAAAAAAGAGCCCCTTTAGGACTCTGTATTCAAAGCTTGTTCATTCAAGTTACCGTTAATAAAGGCTAAAAACAGGCTAGTTTGCAGGCAAGGTTATTTCAAACGTTGTTACATCTTCGTCCGACATGCACCGAATGCTTCCATTGTGTTTTTCAATAATGTTTTTGCAAACATATAAACCAATACCGGTACCCAGTTTTTTTGTAGTATAAAAAGGTTCAAAGATAATCTTTACGGCTTCTTCATTAATTGGCATTCCATTGTTAGAAATCCTAATTTTAATATCTTCTTTCCCTAAAAGTGTATCAATCGCAATACATCTTTTTCTTTCATTCTCAATGACAGCGTCAATCGCGTTCATTAACACATTTAGAAAAACCTGCTTTAATTCATTACGGTCACCATAAACAGTCGTACGAGCGTCTATATGGGAGACAACTTGAATATTTCCATCTGCAATACTCGGGTAAAGAAAATCAATTACTTCGGTTAATAGGTCTTTAATTGGAATGTTCTCGCATTTGTTATCGTAAACAATATTCAGTTTGGATGTATGGAGGAACTGGGTGATTCTGAATTTAAGCTGGTCCAGTTCGGTACTAACTACATCCAAATAAGGCAGGTCAGGGTAATCACTTTTTAAAAGGCGAATGAAACCCATCACAGATGTTAACGGGTTTCGGAATTCATGAACAAAGCTTGATGACATTTGACCAAGGATGGCCAGCCGATCCTTATGGGTTTGAGAAATATAATAGTTTATTTCCTGAAGTTTTTGGTCCTTTAATTCAGTGTAGCGGCTAACCGCATAATAACAGAACAAATCAAACTGTCTATTTATAATGTCGATGATGGGCTGAAGATCGATAGGGTCAATTCCGGAACAATAAACATGTTTGACGATTAGACTACGGCCAAGATTGACATTGTATACGAACTCGCCAATATTAATATTTGCATTTAGGCGTTCCTGAGCGACCTTACAGGCCAGAAATTTTAAATCGCTATCCGGAAATGGGGCTGAAATTGTCTTTATTGTTAATTCGTACATTAAATTCCCATTTTTCCGTATAAGGTCCCGGTCGTCCTCGATTTCATTTACGACAATTTGTTCTTCCCAATCATCCAAAAATAGTTGCTGATTTTCCTGAAGAAATCGAGCCAGCTTTTTGTACCTTTCAGATGTAACAATTGTTTTCATAGTAAGCCTGCTTTCTGTTGAAAGTTGGTACCGTTAGACCAAGAAATAGCAGTTCTTTTCATTATTGGCATAATGGAAATATACCACATTATTTAGAATTAATATACAAATTAGGTGGGAGTTATTTTTTGCCACAGGAAGGAAAGAGAAATGCGAAAGCGAATACATTAATATGTACAATTCTGGTAATTTTTCAAAAAATACAGCTTAGCTCCGGATTGCCTGAGCCGTAAATGAGGAGTGGGGAAATGGAATATCAAAAGCATCTTTTATCAGGTGAAGAGGTTTTAGAATTTGAATTTGATAAGCGGCAGGGTATCTTTATAAGCAATCGAAGAGTATTTAAAATCGAAGTTGTCCCTCATAGAAGAGATAATATTGCTTCTATTCCCTTAAACAAAATTCAAAAAGTCTCATTATTAAGTAATGGTACTGAGTTGCATATTAACACTGCAGCTGGGAACCTTCAGTACATGTTTAACACGAAACAGTATAAAGGAGAGCAGATTATCAGGCAGCTGCTCGAATTAATATGCAAATAAGATTTTTATAGGGGAATTGGCGCCTTTTTTTGGAGAAGGGATGGTTGGATATGTTTCAGCGGGCCAGTTATGTGAGAATTGGTATTTTGCTTGCTCTTTTTTTCTTCGTATATTACCAATGGGATAAAGAAAAAGATCAGTTAGAGTCTTCAGAGAGTATAGTGGAATCATTACTATTTTCTAATTTTGCCCGTTTAAGTGATGAATATGATGCTATCTCAAAAACACTTGAAGGGTATGACAGTACCTATTCCCAAAGAGAAAGAGACTTGTATTTTAATTCAATTGACCAGCATATTAGAAGCTTAAATTCAATAGGAACGGATTTCACCTTTTTAGTTCAAGCAAGTGATTTGAAGGATATTCTTCTTTATGAAGATTATATTTATCCATTGGAGGAATACCTTGCAAATATTAAAAATGGTTCCATAACAAATCAAAATAGCATTCATTCAGCCAGTCAAATTATTGGTACCCAAAATAAACAAATCTCCAATTTTGTTTACGGTGAAGTTGGGGTAGACGGGCTTAACTCGGAGGAAGGGGTTCAAGATTTACTAGATATCCTAAATGAATTGAATGAACAAGTGGAAGGGATTTTTAAATAATGGATTGCGCTAATCATTAGGGGGAGGTCCAATGGATATAGAAACATTGGAAGAATTACTTTTAGGAAACACTGGCCTACTCATATCCCTTAGGATGGGAGATGGTGTGCAACAGGTTAAGGTGTCTCAAATTATTGAAGTTATAGATCATCTCTCCGAGGAATGGGCGGAATCCGAGTCTATTCCAAAGAAAGCAGCGAATCTGTTCGTAGACTTATATGCGGCTGCATATTCTACACTTGGTCTTTATTCCGAGGAGGAGATGATAAGGATTGAGGATGCAGTAGATAAGATTATGGACTCGGTCAGAAAATGTTGGTCTGATAAAACTGTTTAGTACATATGGGAAGCAAACCTCTTATCCTGGTGGTTTGCTTTTTTTGTTACAGAATTCGACAAAGAATAATATTTTTCTTCTCCTTAAAAAAATTTTTTCATTATAATTGAAACAAATGGACTTTGGAATCGACTTGTTAGTAAGGAGGGATGAGGGTGGAGGGTCAGTTGGATATTGAAAGCTTATACAGGGAATATCATCGGGATATTTACCAATTTTGCTTATATTTCACGAATTCCGTACAAGATGCGGAGGATTTAACTCAAGAGACCTTTATAAAGGCAATCAAAAATTTAAAGTCCCTGGAGAAACAGGACCGGGCCAAATATTGGCTTTTATCAATTGCCCGGCATAGCGCGATTGACCATATTCGAAAAAGAAAATTAAAAACGATAGTACCCTTATTAATTGAAAAACTGAAAATGTCTAATTCAATGGAGAAATCACTGGATGAACATGTTCTGAAGATGGAGGAATGGGGAGAAGTACAAGCAGCTCTTTTAAAATTAAAACCTGATTACCGCACGATTCTTATTTTGCGTGGATTACAAGAGCTGACAATTAAAGAAACATCAGAAGTCCTGCAACAAACAGAATTAAAAGTCCGCGTTGATTTTCACAGGGCCGTAAAGGAACTTAAGAAACACATGAATGTATCGGAAAGGATGGTGTTAACAGATGGAAAAGAACGAAGAACTGGCTCTCGAAGCTAAACAACTGCTAAAACCACTATCATATCGTTCTTCGCTTGAACCTCGGCAGGAATTTGTAAACGAGTTACACCGTAAAATTGTTAAAACCGAGCCAAGGAGAAATAGAAAATTTCAACTTAGACCGATTTTTTCATTCGGGATGATTGCAGTACTGATTACTATTTTATTGTTATCGACACTTGATAGAGATCAACAGTTGGCTGCGGTACCAGAAAAGCCATTGCCAATTGAATCGGTTTCAAATCTAAAACAAGTACATGCAATTGAGTATGGAGAAGAAAAGGGTAAGGCTGGCTTATATTTCTTGGGCCAGGATGAAACATTGCCAGTCACTGTAACAGCTTTTGATATAGAGGACGGCACCTATTATCTTTTGGATGAAGCAAAGAGACAGGTGCTGGTTGTGAATGGCGATGGAAACACAAAGTCATTCCCGCTCAAGGCGGAAAGCAATACAACCGGAACCCTCAAGGATATTCTAGTGACACCTGATAAACAGATTTATATTTTGAATACAGCTAATCCTTTTGTTGTCTACCAATATACTGAGAAAGGAAAGCTAGTTAATACTTTTCAACTAAGCGATCATCATTTGTTTTTCCCAAATGAATTACGGCTTATAGAGGACATAGGAGTTGTGGCCAGCCAAAACCAGGAACAGTTTTTAAGTCTTGACTCAGGGGAAATAATCAAAGCAGATTCCCTTCCATATCAGATGAATCCGGTCAATCGAAAGGAAGCTGTTTTATCCTTAAATGAAAATGGGGTGAATACAAAAATAGATTTACGGTATGAGGAAGGAAGAGGGCCAAGTTCTCTTGTATCTCTTCGTGGCGAACAAATCTTGTTTACCAAAACCGAAGCGCCTGCAGTATTTGCTTCAGTGTCTGAAACGCATGTGTATGCATATGACAAACAGGGAGAAACATTGGGCGGAATCCGAATTCCAACTGAAAAATTCATAGAAGTTCCTCAAACCATTCAGACTTACATCAAATCTGATAAAAATGGCTTATATCTCTTGTCCCCCGAGAAGGAACATATCGTTATTTATGAATTAACCCTGGGTAAAAACTTTGAAAGCCATCTTCAGGAACAAGTTGAACAAGTGAAAATTGGTTACGACATTAAAACATTTGGCAAACCGTTCCCGGCGCTGGAAGCAGAAATCAAAAAGTTATTCGCCAGTGGAGCCATTTTCTCAGAGTATGGGGATGAAGGAAGCGTCAATGGCGTAGCGATTGATGAATCCGGGACAGCAGTCATTGATTTAAGGGAATTTCATGCCGGAAGTCCTTCGAGCTACCAAATCGGGGAAATCTCACAGGCGCTGGATAAGGCAATTTTCCAAACATTCCCTGAGGTAAAGCAAGTTTATATTCAATTCGATGGAAGCTTTAGTGCATGGTGTTCCTGGATGCAGATAACAGAGGAACCGTGGAAGCGGAATTAAAGAAATTAGGAAAATGCGTTGGTCCAAAAGGATCAACGCATTTTTTTGATGCTTTAATACAAGAATGAAACCATTCATTTTCAGAAAAATTGCTATCATCGCTTTCGCTTTTACTATAAAATGGAAGATAGAAGCAAACAGAACGGATCCGCAGGGGGTAAGGTATGTATACAAAAATTCTGGCCGTGTTCCTGATAGTAATTCTTGCTGGCTGCAACAATACTGCAAATGGAGAGACAGACAATTTTAAGCCCGCAAAAACAGATGTAGTGGATATGCATGGCCAGGTTGAAAACAGGGAAAGTCTTGATCAATTCATTGACGACGTTAATAAAGATGTAAACAGTAAGGTAACGGTTATTCGCTATACTATCGAAGGCGATCCTATCATACACGATCTTACCTATGAAAGAAATGAGATAACCTTTGTGTTCGATACGACACACGACCAGTATGGAAGCGGTATTGTTGATACAAATACATGTAAAACAATCTCAAAGGCAGAAACAGACACTTCTATGAAATATCTCCTTAATCAATGCGAAGGACTCTCAGAGGCGAGTTATGTCATCCTCGACATAGACTATGATGTCCAAAAACAAGATAAATTCGAGTTTGAGCTTAAGCATGGTGAGGACCTTGAAAAAATCGCAAAGAGTGACATGTATTCACCAGACGCTCTAAAGGAAATTTATAAAACAATGGTATTGCACTCGTATTTGAATGAAAAAAAGTTGGAAACATGTTCAGATGGATCGGGCTATGAACTGACTGTATGGATAAATGGAGCCAAAAGAGAGTATAAATGGGGAGACTGTGATAAGGGAAAAGATGCGAAAAACATGACGAATATCGGGAAAGAAATTATAAGACTCGGAAATTAGAATTAAAGATTCATCCTAAAAAAAATAGTAAGTGGGAAGGGATGAGAAAGTGTTCTATTTACCTATGATTTTATTGGGAGCGATCGTTTTACTCGGTATCGGCATTGATTTAATTTCGTTTAAAAGGAAATCCAGTAGTACACCTGAAAGCCTTGATCACACAGCTATTCAAAAGGATTGGTACAAACCATTCTCTATTAATAGCTAATCGCTTAATTTTGGAGGGAAGGATCCGATTTGTTTCGAGTTGTTTTTTTCATAAAGAAAGGGGACTGAAATGGCTTTAAAAGCAGGCGATGTTTTGATGTTTGAACGGACCTTCACAAAAGAAGATGTTGACTTGTTTATTAAAGTTTCGGGTGATGAGGGCTCACACCATATAACTCCTGATGACAGGGACGATCTGTCATACAGGGCTTGTTAACAGCCACTTTGCCAACCAAGATTGGCGGTGACCATAACGTACTCGCAAGGAAAATGGATTTCGAATTTTTAAGGCCTGTCTTCACGGGGGATACCATTACCTGTGAAGTTACAATTAAACAATATGAACGGATTGAAAAAGGCAGAATTGCTATTGCTTCATCCTTTTTGTGTAAAAATCAAGATGACAAGGAAGTCGTACTAGGAGGATTTTCAGGAGTAATCCTTTTATAAGGAGGAAAAGTGTGAAAAGGCTTCTCATATGTTTCTCAATTGCCCTGCTCTCAGCATGCAACTCGTTTGGAGTTACAGAGGATGTAAAGGCAACTAAAACATCCAGTTTGCAAAAAATTATAACGGCTGCCCCTTATGCTGATATTGTAAGTGAGCTAACACTGAACATCGGAAAGGTTCCTTTAGATTATCAACCAAGCACCTCTATTATAGAATGGGGTTCCTTCGATAGAATTAAAGAGTTGTCGGATGACTTGTTAAGCGCAATTGAAATACTTGAAAAAACGGAAAATAAAGAACTCAGGAACTATGTTCGAATTGATTATCCTAACTCACTTGTTTGGGTTCCGGTGAACGAAGGGGAATCAACAGGGGTTTTAGAAGTCTCAGGAGAGTACTACACATTCAGGGTTTCCAATAATTCTATAGTAAACATTCAAAACCATATTAAAGGAATAAGAAGCACATTGGAAGAAGATCGGATGTTAATTCAACGACGAATAGGTACTGCGGACACATATGAAGAAGTGGAACTAACTTCACTATTGGATCGGGATAAAATTCGAAACATTCTTGGTGACGCTGCATGGGAAAATGCAAAGGTACAAATGGCGGACCTCCCAGATTTTAAGATTGTTGATAAGTATTTAATTTGGGTTAATACAAACAATATCCAGATTATCTTTCCTGCACAAAATCAATACACAAAAATAACAGGGAATGGTTTTAAGGATTTATATGAAATACTGAGTAGGCTTTAGATAGAGAAGGTTAGGGAGATATTAATTTTACATCACTCAAAAATCTTGAGTGATGTTTTTTTGGAAAATCATGGTGACAGCTCCTCTTTTATAGTGTATATTTACACTAATGACCTTGATTGTTACCAGAAAATTGGTAGAATGGAAATCCTTTAAAAGAATCGGTGTTCCATATTTCCTTTAAATAAAGCATTTAAAAGATACAGACTATTGGGATTAATATTTACAATACTTTTACATCCAGCACACCAAATCTTGGTTATAACTAGTTTACTATGTTTATATAGGAGTTTTCTATATATGGAAAGAGGGAGAATACATGGTAGAAAAAGCACTTGAAGTCCAATCCTTAACAAAAACAATCAGGGATAAAGTGATTGTTGATGATGTTAGCTTCTCGGTTGAAAAAGGAGAAATTTTCGGACTGCTTGGCCCAAATGGTGCCGGGAAGACTACGATTATCCGGATGATCGTCAGTCTGATCGGCCGGACAAAAGGAACTGTTAGTGTAAATGGCTATAATTTGGATTCTCAGTTTAAGGAATCGATGAGTGAAATTGGTGCAATCGTTGAGAATCCGGAATTTTACAAGTACTTGAGCGGTTATAAGAATTTAAAGCACTATGCCAATATGGCGAAAACGAAAATCAGCGAGGAGCGAATTCAGGAAGTGGTCCGGCTGGCCGGGATTGAACAAGCCATCCACCAAAAGGTAAAAACGTATTCTCTTGGCATGAGGCAGCGGCTTGGGGTAGCCCAGGCACTTCTCCATTCACCGTCGTTATTAATTCTTGATGAGCCAACAAACGGACTCGATCCACAAGGAATCCGGGAATTCAGGGATTATTTAAGGTCTGTAACGAAGGAAGGGATTTCGGTTCTTGTATCGTCCCATTTATTATCTGAGATGGAGCTCATGTGCGACCGCTTTGCGATTATTGAAAAGGGAAAATTGATACATATTTCGCATATTAAACAGCTGCATGATGAAAACCAAGATGTTCAGACAGTTATATTTGAAGTGAGTGACCATGAAGAGGCAATCCGGTTGTTAAGCGAAAACAATATTGGTGAAGGTCCGGAGAGGTTGGAAAAAGATCAGTTTTCTATCATTCTCGATAGGGAAGGTATCGCTGCGGCCAATCAAGTATTGGTAAAGAATGATATTCGTGTATATTCAATCACCCCAGTATCCGCTTCGCTTGAAGACCGGTTCCTGGAACTCACAAGCAAAGAGAAGCAGGAGGTAAAAACACGTGTCCTTGCTAATTAAAAATGAAATGGGTAAAATCTTTGGTAAAAAGGCCAGTTGGATTTATATTTTGATTATCGTAGCTGCAGTGATCCTGGGGGGAATTCTCCAGCAAAAAATGAGCGGCGAACCGAACGAAAATTGGCGTGAGGAAACACAGGCTAGGGTAGACCAGCTACAGAAGGATTTAGAAACAGCTCCGGCAGAAGAGAAAGAATGGATGGCTGACGTAATCCAACGTGAGCAAAGCTTTCTTGATGAGAACATTAATCCAAATGCAACGAGCAATTGGCATTTTATGAATGAGGTCGTAGTGGGTACCTCAATTCTCGTCACATTGTTTGCAGTCATTGTCGCCAGTGCAAGTGTATCCTCGGAATTCTCCGACGGTACAATCAAGCAACTACTAATAAGACCTTATGAAAGATGGGTCATTCTTTTATCCAAGTATATTTCAGTCATTCTCTACTCAATTTTGTTATTATTGGTTTTGATTGTTTCTGGCTATCTGACCGGGACTATCCTGTTCGGAAATGGTGATTTCAATGCCAGGTTTGTTGAAATGGCAATGGAAGGACAAAAGATTGCCGAGATTGGACCTCAATTTTTCTTGAAAGTATTGTATACTCTGCCAAGCCTTTTAATTGTCATTACGATTTCGTTCATGCTGTCCACATTGTTTAGAAGCCAGTCATTGGCAGTAGGAGTTGGGATATTTGTATTGTTTATTTCTGCTACCCTTGGCGGACTCATTATATTACTCGCTGAGAAGTACACATGGGCGAAATTTTTGATTTTCCCGCATATGGATTTATCTGTATATGCATTGCAGGATAATATTTTACAAGATGTCACACTATCACAATCACTCATGATATTGGCAGTTTACTATGTTATTTTCATCGCATTGACTTTTAGCTTTTTCCAAAAAAGAGATGTCAGTATTTAAATTGTATAGTTAACGAAAAGCGTTAATCCAGGCAGGATTGACGCTTTTTTTATAGAAGGTATTCTTTGTGTAAAATACGAGGAGGTTAACTATGGCGAGCGAACGGAAAGTTGTTGTATTTATTGCCCAAAGCCTGGATGGTTATATTGCGACAAAGGATGACTCACTGGAATGGCTGTTTCTGGTCGAAGGTGAGGGGGATAACGGCTATTCCGAGTTTTATGAGACTGTCGATACAGTTTTAATGGGTAAAAGAACGTACGATTGGATCATGGAACAAGAAAAGGGGAATTTTCCTTATCATCCAAAAGAGTGCTATGTTTTTACCAGATCGAAGATAGAAGACACCGACAATGTTACATTTTTTAATGGGGATATAAAGGCTCTAATCGATCAGTTGAAGAATAAAGAAGGCAGAAATATATGGGTAGTCGGCGGCAGCGACATTTTACATACGTTTTTCACAAAACATTTAATTGATGAAATGATTGTAACGATTGCGCCGGTTGTCATTGGGGAAGGGATACCGTTATTTAAAGAAGGTAAATATCAGCTAGACCTGCATTTAAAGGGAATCAGAACCTTTAACCAATTTGCTGAATTGCATTATTTGGTTAGAAAATAATTAAAATTGGAGGCGAACATGGATAAATCATTTCGAACATTTCTTGATACGTATTTAGATATTTGGCGAAATTCCTCAATAAATGAACTAAAAGAAATAATCTGCAGGGACTACCAGGCAAGAGAGATCTCTGAAGGTAAGATTATTGATTTTGGGTATGAAGAATCAATATTCGGCTGGGAGGAAGGATTTAAGTTTGCTAAAGAAAACGCTGCTCAATGGAAAGTAAATGAACTGTCTGTCATTCCATTAAGAGCTGATGAAACAATTGTTATCCTTTCTGCTACCCTAACTATAGAAGGTAAGGACCTAAATACAGCCAATCTATTTTTTCAAACCTTTAAAAGAGTGGGATTGGATGAGTGGAAGCTGGTAAGAAGTTATATAGAAGCAGGGGTTTCATTATTATAACTATGTAATTCACTTAGAAAGCACCAAGCAAACTTTCGGTTTAATGCACGGGAGAAGCATCTTCACCTTTAAAATAAATTATAAAAAAACTGGAGATGATGAAGTGTGCATCAATACCTTCAAAAAATTTCTACCGATTTAACCACAGACCAAATGGGATTGTATTGGCCGGGTTTTGAATTGGTTGCCTATGCAATTTATGATGATTCTACTGTTTATTTATTTAACCATCCAAAATTCAAAAGTGACTTGGAACAACCATATGCAACAGTAAAAAGGGATAATCAATTTGCAGCTTGTACGTTAATTCTATATGAAAATTATCCAACTGCCATCGTTGATATGAATTTGGTTAAAGATTACGAAAGTCTTTATGCTACTCTCGTTCACGAGCTATTTCACGGCTATCAGTACTTAAAGGGGGAAAGCCGATTTCCGAATGAAGTTATGGGCATAACGTACCCGCTCTTAGTGGAAAACATTCAACTTAGGAATTTGGAAAGAACAAACCTGTTTAGTGCCTTTAACGCAAATAACAGCGATGTAAGAGACCAATATATTCAGGCTTTTATTGCTATTAGGGAAAAAAGAGAATCAATCATCAGCGAATATCTTATTTATGAATCCCTAATAGAAACAGTGGAAGGCCCCGCTTGGTACATAGAATATAAAGCATATAATCAAAAAAGTTCTCTCCCTTACAATTCGGTACTAAATAAATTTGCTCCAATCTTAACTGACAATCTAGAGTCTTCACTCCATTTAAGAAAAAGTTGCTATGGTTCCGGATTATTTATGTGTTTATTGCTTGATAAAATTGTGCCTGATTGGAAAAGATCATTTTTTGATTCGAAAAACAGTTTATTTGATTTTTTAAAACAACAGGTTGGAGATTTTCAAAAGGCTTTAATTGGTGACGTCCCAATAACTAAAAAATCAGAAGAAATATTCGATGTTGTCATGGAAAGCACGAGAAAGCCCTTTGAACAGTTCAATATGGAACCAGGTATACATCTTCACATCGAAGGAACAATCACCATCAAAAGTTTCGACCCAATGAACACCATCTCACTGGATGAAAAGCGGTTATACAAAACTTTTTTAAGGGTTAGGATCAACGAGAAGGATTATCTAATCAAGCAGCCTGTCGTTGCTTACTTTAATAAAGAAAATAAAAGTGTAGAAAAAATACATCTTATTCTAAAGGAGCCCCCTATTGAAAGCAATTACTACATAACAATTGAAGAGATTGGAGTAATAGAAGGCAAGTATCTAAAAAAGGGCAATTATTTGAGTATAACTGTTAAATAAATCAACAAGGGTTTGTTCAGAGGTTTATGGGAATTCTAATAGGGTAAAAGGCAATGAATCCCAGCGTGCTATTGTTAAGGAGATCCTATGGAAGAACACGAACAATTTCTTATAAAAAGAGAACTCGGAAGGCTTCTAATGGACTTGAGTAAATGCAGTGACCCCATATGCAAAGAACAAATACGTGAAGACATAACTTTTTTACGTACGGTTATTTCTGATACCCTTTTATAAATAAGGGTTTTTTTTTGACTTTTCCTAGGCGCTAACAGCTGCTAAAGTGAATGAAATGGTTAAGTTAGTTATCATTATATTTGTCACGTAGTTAGGGAAAATGGTTAAATTTTCGATAGTTGATAATACATATCACCCCATTAAGAAAGGATGTTAGTATTGAACAATTCTCTAAAAGAGTATGCGGTGTCGTTTTTAGAAATGGTCTCGTCAGGTGAAGTGCGCGAAGCCTACAAAAGGTACGTTGGGCCAGACTTCCGTCATCATAATCCATATTTTCGCGGAGATGCTGAGTCACTTATACTGGGTATGGAAGAGAGTGCCAACACGAATCCAAATAAAGTTTTTGAGGTAAAACGTGTCATTGCAGAGGGTAACCTTGTTGCCGTTCATTCCCTGGTAAAACAAAATCAAGAAGACCGTGGAGGGACTGTAGTTCATATCTTCCGGTTCGAAAACAATCTAATTGTCGAACTCTGGGATGTAGGCCAGGCTATACCCGAGGATTCTCCTAATGAAAATGGAGTGATATGATTCTAAGTTTGTTAGTAAAATTCAATAGAATTTTTGAGACGGCAGGGTTTCCTGTCGTTTTATTTTTTATAATTGAAATTGGCCGTATTAATTCTTTCTGATTACAGGGAGCGCTATTACTTCCGCAGCAAACCAGAACCGTCGCCTTTGCTTAAAATTTTGCGAATTGTGTAACTTTTCATCGTTATTATTCGTTGTTATAGTATCAAATCTCCCGAAAGGTGATGAGCATTTGGAGAAAGAGCACATCAGGATAAAAATACATAATTTGTACCATGAATACAATCAAGACCTTTTTAACTATCTGTTTTTTATGATAGGGAACCGGGAGCAGGCGAAGGATATAGTACATGATGCGTTTGCCCGCGCCTTTGAGAAATATGAATCGTTTAATGGGGATAATCCTAAAAGCTGGCTTTATCGAATTGCTCGGAACCTGGCCATTGATCACATTCGGAGAAAAAAACCATTCCGTTATTATTTCGATTTTATTCCTGTAATACCATCCAATGAAAGAGGTCCTGAACAAATTGTAATGTTTAATGAAACAGAAAGGCATTTGTATAAGGCAATGCACCGGTTAAAACATTCATACAGGGAGGTCATTGTTTTACGAAAAATAAAAGAATTGTCCGTTCTTGAGACTTCACAGGTTTTAGGTTGGTCCGAAAACAAAGTGAAGGTAACATTGTTCAGAGCAATGAAGGAGCTTAAAAAAGAACTGGAAAAGGAGGGTTTTGCCAATGAAGCAGAATTACGCTGAAGCAAGTGAGTTTAATAGGAGCTTCGCCTCAATGAAAAAGAAAATGATTCTCACTGAAAGGGAAGAAACTCAACTTCTTGAGTCTATAAATCATAGAATTGATGCTCACAAACCAAAGAGTTTAAAACGGTCAAACTGGAAATACCGTTTAGCTTTGCCAGGTGCTGCTTTACTTTTCATTTTGCTTTTTATTCCTACGCTCTTAAACGGCATCATCGAAAAGAATACCGGAGGAGCCCGGACACCTGAGCAAGCGGTTGAAAAAGTTTATGAAGCTTTGAATAGTAGAGATTTTGAAACCTTCTATGATTTGCAAAGTGAAAGCTTAAAAAAATTTATGTTGAAAGAAACAGGACTGACTAGGGAAGAGTTTATACAGGCCCAGAAAAATGTGAATGTTCAATCAGTTGAAGTAAAAAAGGTTGAAAAACTTGGAATTGAAAGCGACGGGCGAACCTTGGTCGCGGCTACAATTTATACTCCTCTCTCAACCCGAGGCCCAGCAACGACAGCCGTTACAAAGTATTTGGTGATAAAAGAAGATGGACAATGGAAAATCGATGAAACCGTTAGTATGGAGGTAGTGGAATGGGATCCTAAGTAAGTATGTGTAGAAAATTTGAAGGATAAAGTAATTGAGAAAGGTTCTAAGTGACTTTGTGCAAAGATTTTGAAGGATAAAGTCATTAATAGAGGCTCTAAGTGACTTTATTAGAAAATTTTTAGTATAAAGCGTTTAACAGAAAAAGTGCGTTGACCCATTTTAGGATTAACGCACTTTTATTTGAAGGAAGGGTCAGCAGGTTGCTCAACTAGCTGGCAACCTCCAATTTAGGTGCTACACTATAGACCTCAGTTAAAACAAATTTTCCTTCACCTTTGTTATTTGCGATTTCATTCATCGCCTCAAGGTCGTTGAAATGCCACCATTCCGAAGCAAGTGGGATGAGGCCTGCCGAAGTACAATAAATCTGCAGCTTTTTCGCCGCATCATTCATCGATTTGGTATACGTCATGTTCTTCCAGGCAGTGGGCGATCTTGATGTTACCGGAGCTGTATAAATTGCAGATGCGCCACTTAGTTCATGTATGGGGGTTGGCATTTCATATTCTGTATACTCCGTAATCTGCGTGACGGTATAGTCTCCAACCGAAACTTCATTTTTTGCATTTACCTTAACTAAACTAACATCAATGGCGTACCCCATTTGGTGATTGGAAACGCCGTTTGTTATGAACCAGCTTATTCCCCATGGCGGCGTATTAATACCTGCCATGACTTCTGCGTCTTTAGTTGCCAAATCGCTCAAACCCTTAACGACTCCTATCTGGACAGAATAGGGCCTGAAAGCTTCATAGATTTTTAGAGAGTCGCCATCTGACAAAGCCTTTTGCTGTGCCAAAAAGATTTTTTTGGACATTGTATAAAGGACCGGCATGATATATTCTTCTTTCCCAAGCCGTTCGTTAAATGCTTTTCCGGAATACAAGGGACGTTTTGATATATTAGGAATATCCTTGCCTGAAGATGCGAATCTAGATGAATAAGTATTGGTATTGTCGTAGATAATGGACGGAATCACATCGGGAAGGTTTATAAAGCAAAATGTATGTGGCAGCCAGCCAGTTACTTCGCCACGCTGGATAAACCACCAATCTCCTTCTTCCCTTAAAATGACAAAACCAGTCCCGGCCTTCATTTGCTCAATGTTTTCTGAATTGTGATTGGCTGATGCCTTTACATATAAATCTACAGAGGTATAACCAGTAGCACCAGCAACAGGCAGTTCCAATTCACCCTTGTATGGGTGGGCTTGTATTTGTACAGCTTCCTCTTGTGGAGGGTCAGGTTTGTTTTCTTCTTCAGTTGTTGCAGCGGGTGTTTCCTTCTTTACCGTTTGTTTCTCATCACCATTTACACATCCACTAACAAGCAAGGTAAACAGTAATAAAAAAGCCAAAATCAGCCTTCTCATTATGAATCTACTCCTCAAAATATTCCTAGCCAAAAATGACATACCTAAAAATATACAATATGAATAGATGGGCTGGGTAGAAGACGTAAAAAGTCCATTTGATTAAATTGGATTTTTTGCCGCGCTCACCATTGTATAATGCCAGCAAAGGAATGACAAGGAAAATCCCAAACCTGAAAATGGAATCGAATCCCATTGAAACAATTCCTGGAATGATATAAAACACCGTACCAATGGTAACATAGCTTAGCATTTGCATCTTGAAGTTACCTCTAAATATTCCAAAGAACAGAACCCAAAGTACCCCAATATAATTCCAGTCCGCTGTCCAGGCTAGCACGCAGCAAAGTCCGATGAGAGCTGCCTTTAAGGCCAGATGCAGGTCCGTTTTTTGGCTAATAGCCAAAGCAACCAGCCCCATTAGCAGCGACCAGATGACACTTGTCGCCTGCCACCATTCAAGCCCGAGATACAATACAAAAGGAAAGTGCGAAATTAATGCAAAAATAAATAATCGCTTTATGTAGTTCTGTAAATTTGATGTGTAATTAAATCCTTCAGCAATCAAGTAGCACATGATAGGGGCAGCGAGTCTTCCAAACGTATGTATAATCGTATCCATTGTTGTACCGGCTGGCACTAGCCATATCGCTGCATGGTCCACAATCATGGCGATTATAGCGATGACTTTAATGGCATTCGCGTTCAACACCTTTGTGTTTATAGCATTTGAACTTAGTGCTCTTGTGTTATTCAATTCCATACCGTACTCCTTTTTCTAAAATAATAATTTTGGACCCTAACAGACTCTATTCCTTTTTAAGAGTGCTTTAAAACATGTTTTTTTAGTTTAGTCGTAAACACCTATTTATATTTGGAATTTTTGTAAGATAGAGCTGAACCTTCGCGAAATTATATTGTCCGTTTTTACAACTGTATCTCCTTGAATAATCTTTTTTTATCCCTTAACCCAATTTATTTCACCCTTAACGAACCATATATCGACAGTATTCCCAATTCGGACACTTTCCCCGTTTATTAACATTACCAATGTGAATAAGATCTAGCTTCAAACTCTTAACTGAACGGGTTATGGAATCTTGGTTTTTGTTAAAATGAAAAAGGAGGGATATTATCGGCGCAAGTTAAGCAAAGGCCCTTTCAGTGAAAAATACACTACAGGAGTTGAGGCAAATGGAAAAGGTAACACCGTTTTTAATGTTTCAAGGAAAAGCGGAAGAAGCAATCACACTCTATACTTCTTTAATAGAGGATTCAGAAATAAAAAGGATAACTCGATATGGTAAGAATGGGGGTGGAGAAGAGGGGAGTGTTATGCAAGCTGTTTTTTCTTTAAAGGGACAGGAATTTATGTGTATCGACAGTAATATCAAACATGCTTTCGACTTTACACCTTCCTTTTCAATCTTCTTAACTTGCGATTCAGAAAGCGAGATAGACGAACTTTATGCGAAATTAAGTGAAGGGGGAGGCGTGCTCATGCCAATTGGGAACTACGGTTTTAGCAAAAAATTCGGCTGGGTGAATGATCAATTCGGGGTCTCTTGGCAATTGAATTTACCATAATGAAAACAGCGGCAATCAATCTGCCGCTGTTTTTCTCTTTATAATGTAATAATAATCGGACCGTCTTTGGTCAGAATTAATGTATGCTCGCATTGTGCGACGAAGCTGTTTTCTGTAACATACGTCCATTCATCATGTTCGTACTGAAACACTTCCTCTTCACGAGTGGAGATGAACGGCTCGAACGCGATAACCATTCCTTCTTTTAGGAGTTCATCATCATATGGTTCATAGAAATTATAAATATGGTTTGGAGCTTCATGAATGCGACGCCCAATTCCATGGCCGGTCAAATTCATAATAACCGTAAATCCATTCTTTTTGGCAGTATTCATAACCGCTTTACCCAGGCCGCTTTTCTTGGAGCCTGGTTTGGCTCGTTTAAGGCCGGCTTCAAATGCTTCAACAGCTGTTTCACATAACTTGGTCAAAAGAGGATCACCATTTCCAACCACAAACGAAATCCCTGTGTCGGCAAAGTATCCATTTTTTGAAGCAGAAACGTCTATGTTCACAAGGTCGCCTTCCTTAATCACACGGCTGCCAGGTATCCCATGAGCGACCTCTTCATTGACGCTTATGCACGTATATCCGGGAAAATTGTATTCTCCCTTCGGAGCAGACAATGCACCATGCTCTTCAAACCGACGGCCAGCAAGCTCATCCAGTTCTTTCGTTGTTATTCCTGGTACCGTTTTTTCAACTAGTTCATTGCGAATGAGTGAAACGATCTTGCCAATCTCCTTCAATCCGCTAAAATCTTCTTCTGTCTTTGCTATCATTTGTATTCCCACCAATGCTTTAAGTTCTCATTGTATTAGAATATCCTTATTTACTCTTAAAATCCATTATCGTGATTTATTCAATTGAACAAATTACATCGACTGCTAGATTTGATTTTGACTTGAAAATTCTCTGGTACCGTTTTACGAAATATGAATTGTCAAAACAAAAGCAAACTTGCCAAAGTGGTGAGTTTGCTTTTTGGAAAGTTAAATTGAGAAGGGGAAGAGAAGAGGACATAGCGCGGCTTTTTGAGAGTGGCGGTGTTTAGTGATCGTTGTTCGTAGATTCTTTTTTCTGTTTATTGTTAAACGCGGAAAAGGTAAGCGGCTGATCTGAGCCAGTCATCAGCTTATAAACATAGCTCGAGGTTAAAGAGTAACCTTCTTCAATTTTTGTCGCCAAATAATTGGTCCTCTCGAAAACAATCGAACGAATATGATTAAGCTGGTGAAAGATTTTGTCGGTCAGGGCCTCTTGTTTATCAATCCGTTCCAACACCTCTGCCTGGAAACCCTCATTGTTTGCCAATCTCCCAGCCA
This sequence comes from Bacillus sp. FJAT-27225, assembly GCF_001685025.1. GTDB lineage: Bacteria > Bacillota > Bacilli > Bacillales > Cytobacillaceae > Bacillus_D. The sequence goes on from NZ_MAYU01000001.1 coordinate 192,647, forward strand.
TATCCTTTTGAATCTGCATTTGTTCATCCATCTGAACAATTAATTGATTCTGTGATGCTTCTGTCCGCTCCAAGCGATTGGCAAAGTCGTGTTTTGCTTCTTTAATTGTATGGACTTGTTCCACGACAGATTTTATCAGCCGTTCATTCGCCAATAAGGAATTTTGGTTCTGAAGAGATGTGTGATCCAGCTGGTTAACACGTGCCAGGATTGTATGTTCGAATTTCTCACGTTTTTGTCCTTGTATTTCCAGATTGCCAATTTTCTCTTTAACATCATTCCATTGCGCTGTCTGGCTTTCCTGAAGCTGATCATAACGCGGTTTTATCTCGGAAATCGATTCAAGCAACTGTTTGTTTGTTTTTTGCTGCTCTTCAATCAGCTCGCTTAATCGGCTTGACCGGGCTTCTTCCTGATTATTCGCGGGCAAATCGCGATTAGTTTTAAAGAGGTTACGAATATGTTTGTTGACGAATAGCCCCATGCTTGGCACCTCCTCCTTTTTAAGCGTGGTTTACTATCCTATGCCCGCACTACTGAACAGGTAACTTTTTGTTAGAATTCTGGGCTAGAAAGCCAGGTCAAAGTGAAAGTAGTGAATCCTCCCACTGGAAAATCAGGAAATTTTATTTAAAGTAGGCACACAATAGATTTCACTGGTATACTAGTATACTGTGCGAAGTATGATTTAGAGCATAAAAGGGAAAAGTAGGGAAAAAAGTTCTTTTTAGTAAAAAGTCATTCTTCAAAGAATCTATATAATGAGGAGTACAGTGATGGAAGCAATTCAACAGGCTAAAACAGAAAAAGAGAATAAGAACAATGTCATGAATAAAGTTCTTGATACGATTAGCGGGGCATTCGCTCCAATTTTAGGATTGCTTGCTGGTTCCGGTTTGATTACGGCGATGTTATCGATTTTTAAAACGTTAGGATGGATCTCTACTGAAAGCGGTACATACGCAATCTTGGCAGCAGCCGGCCATGCAGTATTTTATTTTTTCCCAGTATTCTTGGGTATTACAATGGCAAACAAACTGGGAGCGAACGGATTTGTTGGCGGAGCAATTGGCGGTGCATTGCTTGAGCCGAATTATACGAAATTAGTCGAATCCGGCGCACAGGACGTTTCTTTCCTGGGAATCCCAGTATTTCTGGCAAGTTATTCTTCAACTGTATTTCCAATCCTGATTGCCGTATCCATATATGCGGTTTTGGACAAATTTTTGAAAAAGGTCATTCATAAAGAGCTTCAAATGTTTATTAACCCACTCATTTCACTTATCGTTATTGTGCCTTTAACAGTCCTGATCTTCGGTCCTTTTGGCACATATGTGGGTGAGGGACTAGCAGTTGCTATTAAATTCTTGATTTCGACCAGTTCTATATTAACTGGAGCTGTCATGGGAGCCGCTTGGTCATTTTTAACTATCGTCGGCCTTCATTGGGCAGTTATCCCAATTTTTATTGCGAACCTTGCCAAGTGGGGGGGAGACCCACTTATAGCGATGATTGCGGCAGCTCCATTTGCGCAAATGGGGATGGCAATAGGCGTATTTTTTAAAACAAAGGATAAGGATTTGAAAACACTCGCTGGTTCGGGTCTTCTGCCAAGCGCTATGGCCGGTACAACAGAAATTATCACGTACGGCCTGCTAATCCGCTATAAACGAACAATGGCGATTGTTGCCATCGCCGGGGCGATTGGCGGTGCCATTATTGGGGCTCTCGGGGTTGAGGGTACCGGATTTGCACTTCCAAGCTTTCTATCCATTCCGGTCTTTACTCCAATTGGATCCTTTTTAATTGGTGTATTGGGCGCATTAGCAATCGCAGCTATTCTCACTATTGTGTTCGGATATGAAGGGAAAAATGATGCAGTTGCCAAAAAAGCAGTCAAAGAATTTGGCCTTCATACTGTTAGAAATGAAACCATTTCGAGTCCGTTGAATGGGGAAATTCTCCCGTTGAGTACAATTAATGATCCTCTATTTTCAACAGAAACTGTAGGGAAGGGGATCGCGATCGAACCTTCTGAAGGAAGAGTCATTTCTCCAGTCGATGGTACAGTAACCACTTTATTCGCATCCGGACATGCAATTGGGGTTACTTCAGATGATGGAGCGGAAATCCTAATTTACGTTGGTATAGATACAATCAAGCTAACAGGCAAATTCTTCACTCCACATGTAAAGCAATGGGATCGAGTGAAAAAGGGAGATTTGCTGATAGAGTTTGACATTGAAAACATTAAAGGCCATGGCTATGATGTTAAAACCCCTGTAGTCATCACCAATACAAATCAGTATCTTGATGTCGTTCCTGTAAAATCAGGTAAAGTAGAAACGAAAGATGAACTATTAAAACTAAGCGTGTAAGAACTGCAGCCCAATTCTGATGAAATGGGCTGTTTTTCATATTGTTCAAAAATGGGTTCGGATTGAGTTTGCCTGATTGTTTCTCCAAAAGTATTAAAATAAAATCTTTCTAAATCATATTATTTGATTTCTACTGGCTTAAAAATTAAACTAAAAATAGGTTGTTTAGAATCATTCTAGATAACGGTATTTTCTAAACAGTCTGACCCTTTTCGTTGTATGTTTTTACTAATTTTAGGTATGATGGTAGGGGTTACCATTATTATTGAAGGAGGTTTTCATTTTGGCAAGGAACAAAGACAGGAATATTCCGCACGAAAACGATGTAAAGCGCGAGAAATTGACAACTCGCCAGGGCCATCCAGTTCCGGATAACCAAAACATCCGAACCGTTGGCAATCGTGGGCCAGCAACACTTGAGAACTATCATTTCATCGAGAAAATTTCCCATTTTGATAGGGAAGAGGTGCCAGAGAGGGTTGTTCACGCCCGTGGTACAGGAGCATTCGGTTATTTCGAAACATATGGCAAGGTTGGCGATGAGCCGGTAGAAAAGTATACCCGTGCGAAAGTTTTCCAGGGAGCTGGTAAGAGAACTCCGCTTATGGTCCGTTTCTCTACTGTTGCAGGTGCCAAAGATTCACCAGAAACTGCACGCGATCCACGCGGCTTCGCTGTTAAAATGTATACAGAAGAAGGAAACTGGGATTTGGTAGGTAACAACCTGAAAATCTTCTTCATCCGTGATGCAATGAAATTTCCTGATATGATTCATGCGTTTAAAAATGATCCTGCCTCCAATGTACCTCATCCACAGCGCATGTTCGATTTCGTTTCACGTTCACCTGAAGCTACTCATATGATCACCTTCTTGTTCTCACCTTGGGGAATTCCAGCTACATATCGACATATGCAAGGTTCTGGTGTCAACACATATAAATGGGTAAACGACAAAGGCGAGGCTGTCCTGGTAAAATACCATTGGGAGCCGAAGCAGGGGATCCGCAACCTGACTCAGGAAGAGGCGGATGAAATTCAGGGTAAAAACGTAGGCCATGCCACACAGGATCTTTACGAAGCAATCGAGCGGGGAGATTATCCAGAGTGGGAACTCTTTGTCCAAATCATGTCTGATGATTACCATCCTGAACTTGATTTTGATCCGCTAGATGATACTAAGCTTTGGCCGGAAGACAAGTTCCCGTGGCTCCCAGTTGGCCGTATGGTACTTGACCGCAATCCGGTTGACTTCCATGCTGAAATTGAACAGGCTGCCTTTGGTACTGGCGTTCTTGTCGATGGAATGGACTTCTCCGACGACAAAATGCTTCAAGGCCGTACGTTCTCCTACTCTGATACTCAGCGTTATCGTGTTGGCGCGAACTATCTGAAGCTGCCTGTCAATGCACCAAAAGCACCTGTGCGCACGAACCAGCAAAGAGGACAGATGGATTTCCGCGATCCGAAAGAATCTGGTGAAAATCCGCATATCAACTACGAGCCATCGATGCTTGGCGGATATGAGGAAACTGGTTTTGAAGAGCGTCCGCAGCACCGTCCTTCCTACAATGCGGCAGTTATGAGCGAGCCAATTGATCGTCCTAATGACTACGGACAGGCTGGCGAAACCTACCGTTCCTTCGAGGATTGGGAGCGCGATGAATTGATTAAGAACCTTTCCAATGCACTTGCTGTTTGTGACAAGCGGATCCAGGAAGCAATGGTTTACCACTTCACCCAGGCGGATGAAGACTATGGCCGCCGCGTCCAGGAAGGCATTGAGAAGAAAATGAAGGAATTTGCGGAAATGAACAACGAATCTTCTGTTCCGGGCCGTGAGTCAGGAAAAACAAAGTATGGCCAAGGTTCAGCTGCTGCAAATAAAGCGGTTGAAGATGCTGTGAAGAAAAGCCATGAGGCTGATCCTTATTAATATGTAATGATGAGCTGCCAAGAAAGTCAGTGTAACCTGACCGACTGGCAGCTTTTTTTTATGAAAACCTGAGGTAGATAAAGGAATTTGTTTCCACAAAGTTGAATTTAACAAGGTACAGCGTTTATTAACAGAGGAAAGGATGTGGACACGACTAAAACTAATTATTAGCGGAGAGAAAAAACAAGCTGCTATCCACGAAATCGAAAATAAGTCGAACAAAATTGTTAAGTAGTTTGATCTCGATTTGGTATTCCTTTTTCCGAATAGGAAGTAATGATGAAGTAAGTAAAGGACGTGAGTGGTTGTTCGTAGTTGGAAGCATTGCAGCAATTATTTTCACTATTTTCATTTTTAAAAAGTTTGATATTAAAAATCCTTTTTCGAAATCACTTTGTCTGGCTATTGCTCTATCCATTCTGGCCCTTGTATGTCTTGCCCAGAACTATACACAATCGCTAATCCCTGAAGCCAATGATGGAATCTCAATTTCAAATTCATTTGCTTATGCAATTATTGGCGAAAATCAATGGTCTCAATCAATGTTTAAACACTATTTTGAGGGTTCTGCTTACCTGACATTATTTTTAATGGTTTTATTCCCGATTGTTCTAGCCCTTGAGACAAGGATGACAAAAAAAACTACTTAAAAAGGAGTGTAAGTATGATTAGCAGAGTAGGGCAAATCATGTTGTATGTTAATAATCAAGATGAATCGGTCCAATTTTGGACAGATGTCGTGGGCTTTTTTGTCATTGCTGAAGAGAATAACGGCGGGATGCGATGGATTGAAATCGCTCCAGCAGAGGATGCGCAAACAACCATCGTTCTCCATGACAAAGAATTCATTGCAAAAATGGAACCCGACATGAATCTTGGGACACCGTCATTAATGTTCTTTACGAAGGACCTCGACGAGCTGCGTAAAAGATTAGTAGACCATCATGTTACTGTTGGGCAAGTAGTTACAATGCCGTCTGGAAGATTGTTTAACTTTGCAGATCGCGAAGAAAATTATTTCGCGGTTATGGAAAAGAATCTCTAGGAGAGTGTATTAAACCATATCCTTGCCTTTCCCAGGCAAGTGGGGGCACCCCCTTGGAAAATATACTTCCGCATTTTAAGAGCTGTTACTTAAAATGGTAGCAGCTCTTACCTATGAATTGATCTAAAACTGTTGACACTTCTATTTTGATTTCGGGGGGATTGAGGCGGATGTTCTGGACAATCGTCTGGATCTTATTTATTGTTTTTGTTCTTTACAGCCTAGCAACAATACAATATCAATTAAACTTGATTATGAAACATCTAAATGTAAAAGAATCTAAAGCTGAAAAAGTCAGCAATGAAGAGATTGAAAAAGAATTGGAAGAATATCAAAAGCGTCTATAATCAACCTAAAGTCATTTAATAGCAGTTTCCTATATGGCTGTTTTCACAAACTTTGTTGCTATTAGAAAAGACATAGGACTGGTATCCAGTTGATTGGAGCGGAAGGTGCGAGACTCCTGCGGGACAAGCGGGACAGGTGAGACCCCACAGTCGCTTTAGCGACGAGGAGGCTCACCGCACGCCCCGCGGAAAGCGAGCATCCTGTAGCGGAAATCAACCATTCCAAAAAACAACTTTCTTTTAGAAAACAGCCTTTTATATAAAATACTAAAGGGGCAGAAAAAGTGGAGAAAAAGTTAAACAAAATTACCACAAACCTCTGGTTTAACACTGAAGCTGAAGAGGCGGCAAGGCATTATACCTCTATATTCCCTAATTCCAGCATAGGCAAAGTTATACGATATGGAAAAGAACGGCACGAAATAGAACCGCTTACCGAAGGTGATATTATGACTGTTCACTTTATCCTAGATGGACATGAATTTGTTGCGTTAAATGGAGGACCCCAATTCAAGTTTACTGAAGCCATTTCTTTTATCGTGAATTGTGATTCTCAAGATGAGATTGATTTTTACTGGGAAAAGCTCTCAGAAGGCGGAGATGAGAAGGCTCAGGTGTGTGGCTGGCTTAAGGATAAATATGGAGTTTCTTGGCAAATCGTTCCTTCTAGCCTGAACGAAATGTTAACAGATCCGGTTAAGTCAGAAAAAGTGATGAAGGCATTGCTTCAAATGAAAAAGATTGATATGAACGTTTTGAAGGAAGTATTTGAGGATTAAAGAGAAGGTGTGCTTGAGAGATGCACACCTTTTTTAATGCAAGTATGGAAATAGTGAGGTGCTGGAACAGGAAGGGGAAAATGTCCTTGACTAGATCACACAGTTCAAAGACAAAAGGGCAGTGCGAAAATGTGAACTTGTCCTTGAGCCAGAATTTCAAGGACAAAACCTCATGGCAAATATGTGAATTTGTCCTTAGTCACGCCGCTGCAGTCCCAATTGCTATAAGATCATGTTTTGCTATCATAATGGACGTACCATTATTTTTAAAAAATCTTGTACAAACCTCGTGTAATCGAGCTTTATGGCTATTTTTGTTTTACCGCCTTGGCTTGTCGGCCTTATATCAATATAGGATAAGCCATGTGCTTCTCCTGCGTCATCAATTACCTTTACATCGGAACTAATATATTCACATAATGAAGGGTCATTAACAATCATAACAGTCAGCAGGTCATGTACAGGAGCGCCGCGGCCACTTGGAATATTCTTTTTATATGCTTCCCGATAATATTCGTAGATTGGTTGAACTAAAAATGTAAATGGAGATTTTGAGTTTTGTAAAATGTATTGCACCATCTCCCTTGTAATGAAAGCAGTCTGCGTCACATTGAGGGGAGTTATGGTCAGATTATGAGCACTCCTCACTACATAATTGCTCGATGTTGGGTCACCAAAAAAGTTTGCTTTTACCAGCGGGGTAACATTGCCTGGCACAAAGAAAGCTCCACCCATTACATAAAAAGCCCCTACCTTCTTAATATCTTCATCAAACAATGTAAAAGCAGTGGCCAAAGCGGTGGATCTCCCCGTGTCGACGATGTTCAAGTCCCCTTGATATCGATTGATGATTTGCCTTACAGTATCGAAGTGATGAGTTTGAAAGGCCAGTCCGAATGGCGGCAAGATTGGGCCGAGTCCTTCACTTCCATGAATCTCTGGATAATATACGTCTTGATCCGGTTCAACTGAAGTAGCAGCCCCTGAGATAACAGGGATATGTGTTTGATTGGCAATCTGAAGCAAATAATAGGCATTCGCCGTTGCTTTTTGTTTCGTCACATTTCCATAGCTTGTTACAATTCCGACCAGTTCCAGATTTGGATTCAGAAGGATATAAATGATGGCAATTGAATCATCAATTCCAGGGTCACAAAATAATAATATTTTTTTCTTCATCGGAACCTCCAAGTTTAACCACCCATCTATTAATCTTTATTTTAACCTTAGGCTTGGTATGCACTTTGCTTAAAAGCAGAGGCTCAATATAAGAATGAACTTCCTGGTTTTTTCCAAAAAGAGGGCCAAATCCCGAAAGTCCTGAAGAGATACTTGTCCTTGTATCCCGACCATAAATACACCGGCCTTAATGATCCGGATCTGAGCACACAGCGAGGGAAGAAAACAATGAAATCAGAATCTCACAGGTGCACACGTTGGAGTAGCAGTGACAAATTTCAGGTTCTTTAGGATAATGGGTATGTATTTGTTGCGAAAACAATAAAGGTAAAACTCATAAAGAAGGACGTGCTATAAGATGAATCTTGAAATGGTTATGCAGGAACTTGAAGCCCTTGGCAAGGAACGAACGAAAAAAATATACATATCCAATGGTGCACAAGAGCCGCTTTTTGGCGTAGCAACAGGTGCTATGAAACCAATCGCAAAGAAGATAAAAATAAATCAACCTTTAGCTGAGGAGCTTTATGCCACAGGGAACTATGATGCAATGTACTTTGCTGGCATCATTGCGGATCCAAACGCCATGACTGAGCAGGATTATGACCGTTGGATGGATGGGGCGTACTTTTATATGCTGTCCGATTATGTTGTGGCTGTAACATTATCAGAGTCAGATATTGCTCAGAAAGTAGCCGATAAATGGATCGGAAGTGGTGAGGAGCTAAGAATGTCAGCAGGCTGGAGCTGCTACTGCTGGCTCCTTGGGAATCGGCCGGACGTTGAATTTTCGGAAGAGAGGATTTCCTCTATGCTTGATCAGGTCAAAGAGACGATACACGAATCGCCGGAACGAACAAAATCAGCGATGAATAACTTTATTTACACTGTAGGGATATCCTATTTGCCGCTACATGAAAAGGCGGTCGAGACAGCGTTAGCGATAGGTATAGTAGAAGTCAAACGCGGCAAGAAAAAAAGCAGTTTCCTAAATGCCTATGAAAGTATTCAAAAAGAAGTCGATAAAGGCAGGGTAGGTTTTAAACGAAAGTATGTAAGATGTTAAAATTAGTTTTTTGTTAACAAAAATCATAAAACCAATGGGTTGGATGACAATGGTCAGGCAACTTATAGTATCCATATTGCTAGGTTCACAAGAAAGGTCTTTTGCTTTTTACTTACCTGATTAGCCTGAATAAGTTAAAATGTACTATTCGGGGATTTCTTTAGATTAGGTGATGAAAATGAAATGGAATGAAAAAGTAAAAGACGATAATTATAAGGTGTTTGCTTTGCTGAGCAACTATTTGAATCATGTACCTGACTTTGTGAGAAAGGTAGAGGTCGAAGAGATTGTTCAAGGCGGGCTGACCTATGAATACGCGTTTGCTGTCATACTCGCAGCTGGATTTGGCCTTGATATTATCGATAACAATGACGATAAGGATTTATTTAACGCTTATTTCAGGGAAATGTTTCATAGACTGGACACTCATGATTTTTACACGAATCCGTATTATAAAAATATTCAAATCCCAACAATTAAACTCGGTACGAGTGAGCTTAAATATGACAAATTTAAAGCCTTTGAAGGATTTGTATGCGATGATATAGTCTTAACAAAAGAAGGAAGACAGATTCCGCAAATAGGGTTTTTTGATACGGATTTCGAGTTTCCAGCCGTTTTGGAAAATGGCCGGATTTGGATGACGGTGACCCCAAATGAAATCGAGACGATGAAAGAGCCAATCGATGAGGCTTCCGGGCATGTGCTAACCTATGGTCTCGGCCTTGGCTATTTTACCTACATGGTTTCAGAAAAAGAACAGGTAGAAAGTGTAACAGTAGTTGAAATGAACGAAGATGTTATTCAACTGTTTACGACCTATATTCTGCCGCAATTTAAACATGCTAACAAAGTGAAGATTATTAAATCCGAAGCATTTGACTATGCCGAGAAACAAATGCCTGCTGTTAATTATGACTTTGTGTTTACGGATTTATGGCACGATGTTTCAGACGGACTCGACATGTACATCAAGATGAAAAAGTACGAGGCTGCCTGTCGAAACTCCAAATTCAGCTATTGGATTGAAAAGTCCATTTTGTGCTATCTAGAATAAATGGGAAAGATTTTCGTGAGTTCTCAAAAATAGCGACTTTACTACTTAAAAGCAAAAAACTATCCTTCAATAAAAATTGAGGATAGTTTTTTACGTTTAAATAAACATATTGACAAAAATCGCAGTAATAAAGCTTGCCATCGTACCAGCGATAATCGCTTTAAAACTCATGGATGCAATAATTTTCTTCTTTGATGGTGCCAAGGAACCAAGGCCTACAATTAATTGGCCAATTGAAGACAGATTTGCAAAGTTACAAAGTGCAACAGACAAAATCGCAACGGTCTGCGGCTTTAGTTCCTCTTGTAATTTTAGTACTTCCTGGAATGCAATCAGCTCATTGGCTGCAAGCTTCGTTCCGATAATGGATGCTGCACGGAAAGCATCTTCTAAAGGCACCCCGACAAGTAAAGCGAAAGGGAAGAAAATATAACCGAATATGGTAGCTAAATCTGTTCCGATTATGCCCAATATGCCGTCTGTAAGTGCCAAAATACTAATAAATGCTATAAGCAAGCCACCAATATTAGCGGCAAGCTTCACTCCGCTTACAGCTCCTTCAGAAATGGCTTCAAAAATATTAGAGTGTCCTGCCTTTTCCATTTGGATATCTTCATTCGTTATGGACACTTCTGTTTCAGGCTCCATAATTTTGGACATTACAATTGCGACAAATGGGACGGAGAAAACAGAAATCAGCAAATACTTAATATCAATCCCCATTTGTGCATATGACAAAAGGATTGCACCACTTGCGGAAGCGGTGCCCCCAACCATAACAGTAAACAGTTCAGAACGTGTTAGTTTTGCCAGATAAGGCTTGATCAGCAATGGGGATTCTACTACGCCGAGCATCGTATTGGCAACTGTGTTAAACGATTCAACACGGGTGGTACTAAACACTTTTCCAACGAACCAGCCGAGTCCTCTGACAACCAGTGGGATGATCCGAAGATAATACAGCGCTGAGACCAAGGCAGAGATAAAGATGATGACAGATAGAACTTGAATTGCGAAAACAAATCCTACATTCGTACCTTCCGCAAAAAAACCGCCAAATAAGAAATCGATGCCTGCCTGGCTATAATTCAGAACATGTTGTACGCCCTGAGCAGCACTTGTAAGAATCCATCGGCCAAGGGGAACATTGAGCATAAAGTAAACAAAAACTCCTTCTAACGCCACTGCAATTAGAATCGTACGCCATTTGATAGCCTTTTTATGTTTACTTAAAAGCCAAGCTAAAAACAATAACCCGACTAGGGAAAGAAAACCAAATAAAAACTTCATGATGAACCTCCTTGTACTAGCTTCATAGGCAGCCCTTATTGAAGTAAGATGTCTGACTTCTTATATGGAAAATAAAAAAGGTGCATACTCTTCAATCTATAAAGAAAGAAGAGAATGCACCAGGGTATCACCTGTAACAAATGCTCAAGCTTTCCTTATAGTCCGGCACTTTACGGCTGCCGGGTAGAGACTTATGGACCATATTTCCATATATATATAAGGATTGTATGAAGTTGATTTTTGAATTCTACCAGACGTTTTGCCAATAAACAATAGCTTTATAAAAAGTAATAAAATAGTGAATTTTCTAATCGTCACTATTGTTAAATGGCAGACCCTTTACAAGGGCAAGGAGGCACACTGCTGCTTCATTGAATCTCAAATCTCCCTTTGAGGCCTTCTATTGTATTGTTAAGATTTTAAGGCCAGGAATAGAAGGCCGGCTGTAACTAAATGAAGAACCAGCCCTATAAAAGTAAAAAAAAGGACCATGGCTTGCTCTGTAAAAATAGTCATTGGCAAACCGCATAGGGCAGGATTAAGTCCTACCGCACCAAGCATGACTCCCATGATTCCGCCAACTCCTCCATTAAAAACACCCGCAATAACAGTTTGTGTGTTTACCATCAAACCGAAAAGGATTCCGATTCCTACAGAGCAAATAAGAACAATTCCTTGAATCACGATATTTTCCGGGTTTAATAGATAAATACTCACACCAAGTGAGAGAGAGGTTATGGCACTCGCTATAGAGGTGAGTGTGTATCCAAAGCGGTCACTGAACAAATATCTTCTTTTGAAAAAAATCCGAAAGATGGCGGAACCAATAAAAAAATTAAGTATTGTTGCGGAAATCAGAACAGGTTGCACAGGAGACCTCCGAATAATTGTTTTTTATGAACTGTTGACAGATAGGATTAGCAGGACAAAGCTGCCTATTAGAAAAATTTGTATGAACAGGATGAATAACGGTCCTTCAGCTGCAGCTGTTCCTACCATGGGAGCCATTACTCCCATCATTAGTCCATTAAAAAAACCAGAGAGGACAGTCTGATAATCAAAAAGCGCACCGAACAATGTCCCAGCAGCCATCCCCACAAGAATCGCCATGATTGTTACTTCTTTATAGTGAAGAGGGAATAAATTAATCATAATTATTCCAGCCCCAAGTGCCATTCCTCCACCCGTAACCATCGAAATATTCATCCCCAAATGAAAACCAATTAATTTCCTTTTTGGATAGATAAAGATAAAACATGCAACCGCCGCCACAATTTGGACTGGCAGCAGCCAGGGTATCCATAGTGCCATTAAAATCACTCCCCATGACAGCCTATGCTTTCTTGAGGAATGGGTGATTCCCCTTATCGTACAAACTTTGATTCGCTCATTTGTGAGCTGCAGCATAAGATGAAGGGATTGGAGTTCTTTTAGGGAGATGGATACACGTGAAAACTGGCAAGCGTCATACTGAATACGTTCAGTCACTTCTTGAAAAAACCAAAAACGAAGTAAAGAAACGCCATCCAATCCATGAGGCAGGCGACCAGTTTACATCGCCTCCGAGTGCTACATCTCTTGAGGAAAACAGGATTCTTATGGACTATATTGAACAGGTAAACCTGCGTAAATTGGCAGAAGCACGGCCTGAACAGAAAAAACCATTATTTTTAAAGAAATTTTTTAAAATGAAACGGAACCAGCAGGTTGATGTTTACGTGCTTGATGGGGAGGCTGCGTCAAAAAAGGCGGGAAAGGTGATCGCTATAGGGCGGGATTTTGTTGTTCTGAGCACTTTGACAAACAGGCTATGGATTCCGTATCACTCCATCGAAGCCGCAAAAATTCCGGAAGGCGTCCCAAACTATTCCGACTCGCATCAATATTTTATATACGACAACAATTTGCGGAAAAAGTTACTTGAAAACTTCGGTGAGACAATTTCCTCTAGGGAAGCGCTCAAACAGCAATTCTTTGAAGAAACATTACGTACGAACCTTTTGTCCTGGAAGGGATCAATGGTGAATGTACACTTGAAAGAAGGCGGGAATTCGGTTGGAAGACTAGAGTCGGCAACAACTCATCTTGTGGTATTAAAGGTTTTTTTCAAGCAACTTCACGTGACTCAGGATCAAATTCTTTATATTTCTTCAATCCGGTTATTCCGTGGATTGTTATTACAATTCAAAAAATTCCTAAACAGCTGTTATTTATGGGGACCAAAAAATCAAAAAAGGAATAATTTGTAATACTGGTGAAAAGAAAGGGTGATCGGTATGTCTAGAAGGAGAAGAAAGAAGGCCCAGAAAAAGCACTTGTTAAATCAATTAAAAAAACATTTGGAAGATCTAATTGGCCCATTCGAAAACGGGATGGACGAAAGCTTTGAGGATGAAGAAACAGAATATGATCGATTCAGGGGGTTGATTGGAGAACAAATTTTGATTGTTACCGAATCCCAACAGCTTAACCTGCTCGGGCAAACCTTCCGGCCGATTTTTTGCGGAAAAGTAGTAGAGGTTGATCAGGGTTATCTCACTTTATACCCGGCGACTATTAAATTACTAAATGCACCTTTTCACAGATGTCCTCTTCCTTTGATGATTCCCTTTGAAAAAATAGCTCACTTCACACCCGAATTCGATTGTAATATGCGTTTTCCGCTTGTTTAATACAAAATCCAATTGAGTAAAGGGGAGGCTGGACTATGAAACGAATGGTAGGCAGAATTGACCACAATGTAACTCATGATGCAGCGCTTACTGCTGTATTTGAACGGTCTATCGACAGAAGGGTATTTATACTTACTCCTTCTTATCCTTTTATGTTCATCGGAGAAATTAAAGATGTAGTGGAGGATACAGTCGAAGTCTTTGTCGAGACGACCCATTTTGCGCAGCTGGAAAACCGGTCCTGGTTTATTCATATCCATAATATCGAAGTATTCTATATCGAGTATCCCGGAGAAATTGAGATACCGAAACTAAATGATATGAGCTGAATGGAGAAGGTGGGAAACAAATGCTGCGGAAATACCATATAGTTGCCATTCCGATCCGAATTGTAGTGAATAACTTTGGTGACCATAATCCAGACGGAAAAATCTATGTGTTAAAAGAAAACGAGGAGCGTGTTAAGGAGTTAGTCAGGAAAAAGCCTTTCACACCAGTGGAGCTTGTTCAGCCGCTGACAATCCGTGCCAACGCGGAGGACACGATTGAGATTCTGTTTGAAAACAAGCTGAACTTTGACGCAGGAATGCATTTTCAAGAAGCAGATTACAATGTCTATGACTCTGATGGCGCCGAAGCCGGATATAACCGGGATACAACAGTTGCACCTGGCGGAAAGATTATGTACCGAATTTTTGCGACCAGGGAAGGAACGTATTTTTTTACAGATCTCGGAAATGTTTCGAGCACGGAGGAAGGATCAAGTGTACAGGGATTGTTTGGGGCATTGATTGTTGAAAGAAGGGGGTCAAGCTGGACGGACCCTGTTACCGGGGAACCCTTAAAGTGTGGGGGATATGCAGACATTCATCATCCATTTCTGCCATCGTTCCGTGAATATGCCTGGTATTTCAGTGATCAAATGGAAATCAATGACCTGACAGGGAATCGCCCTTTAAATCCTATGACAAATCAGGAAGCAGAATCATTTCATGGTGTGAATCTCCGCTATGAACCTATGACAAACCGAAAGAGATTAATTGAAGAGGGAGTCGTCGCCCCTGATGCGGATGGGGAAGAAGTCCATCACGATTCGTGGGTTTTTGGTGACCCTGCAACCCCAATCCTTCGAGGATACGTCGGAGATCCCGCAATAATCAGACTTATCCATGCCGGTGTAAAAGAAACACATGTATTCCATTACCATGTACACCAGTGGCTAAATGATCCGACCAATACATTGTCCGAAATCGTTGACACACAGTCAATCAGCCCGCAAACTCATTATGATATCCAGCCTTTATATGGATTGGGCAGTCTTCACGGGGCAATCGGGGATGCAATCATTCACTGTCATCTTTATCCGCATTTTGGAGCAGGAATGTGGGGGATTAACAGGATATTCGATACACTTCAGGATGGCAGCCAATGCTATCCGAACGGGGTGCCCATTGCCGCGCTGCAGCCGCTTCCAGACCGTCCTCGCCCGCCTGCACCGACTACTGAGAGGCCAGGCTTTCCAAACTTTATACCAGGTAAAGTCGGACATAAAGCACCAAGGCCGCCGCTTGGCATTGTCGGGGGCCGGGATATGACCGAGCTGGAGAGAAACGCAGCCATACCAAATGCCCGCCCGGGTGCAGTTTTTGTCGATCCAACTCTTCATAATCCTCATGTCGTCGAATTTAATATCTCACTTATTGAACGGAACCTCGTCTATAACAGGCAGGGCTGGCATGACCCAAAGGGCAGGTTTTATGTGTTTGATGAAGACCTTGATGATATTTTATCAGGAAAAAAGGAGCCTGAGCCGCTTGTCTTCCATGTTCCGGCGGGTACAGCAATCCGAATCAATTATACAAATCGATTGCCTCATATTCTTGATGGGGATGCCTTCCAGCTTGTCACGAGGACCTATGAAAATGGTTTCCATATCCACTTTGTCAAATTCGATGTCCTTGTTACGGACGGATCGAATGTTGGCTGGAATTATGACAGTTCGATTTTGCCAGGTGAGACGATCCGGTATGAATGGTTCGCTGATACAGAGTTGAAAGCCTTCTTCCTGCACGACCACCTTTTTGCGAATTCGCATCAGCAGCACGGAGTGTTTGGCTGCGGTGTCATTCAGCCAAGATTCTCCACTTTCCATGATTCAAAGACAGGAGAGGAAGTCGATCATGGAACCCAAATTACAGTTGCCCATCCTTTAATACCTAATTACAGAGATCAATCCTTATTCGTCCATGATTTTACGATGCTTTTTGATAAAGACGGCTGTCCGATTGAACCGCCAAGTTTTCCAGGCTCAGAAGATGACCCAGGTGTTTTCGGGGTCAACTATAAGAATG
Organism: Bacillus sp. FJAT-27225; assembly: GCF_001685025.1. GTDB lineage: Bacteria > Bacillota > Bacilli > Bacillales > Cytobacillaceae > Bacillus_D. The sequence goes on from NZ_MAYU01000001.1 coordinate 208,744, forward strand.
AACCTTTGCAATTCAGGCTTAGAAAAGACTGCGACCCTGCTTACAGCTTTAGTTCCTTTGTCCATGGTGACCCAGTAACGCCAATCCTCCGTACGTATGAAGGAGATCCAATCCGCATTCGTATAATTCAGGGGGCGCATGAAGAATCGCACAGCTTCAATATCCACGGATTGAAATGGAAACAGGAACGGCCTGACCTCGATTCTGCCTTCAGATCCCAGCAGCATATTGGGATATCTGAATCATTTACACTGGAAATGGAAATCCCGGTCTCGGGGGATTATTTGTGGGCCTTTGAGGATGAAGAAGATATCTGGCTTGGAACATGGGGGTTAATCAGGGCATACCCCGGATTGGTGCCGGATTTGATTCCGCTTAATGACCGTGAGCCCCTGCTTCCGCTCATCGGGCCCTTGCCATGCCCAACAGGTGAGCCGCCGCCTCTTGCCGATCCGCTTACAAGTTTTCCGCCGGAAGCCGATGAAACTTTACCGGTCCGCAGATATGATGTGGTCTGTTTTCAAACACCTATAGTTTATAACAAATATGGTGACAACGATCCTTATGGTATCATTTTCGCGCTGGCAGAAGATATGGACGATATCGTTTGTGGAAAAAAGAACCCGGAACCGCTTGTCCTTAGGGGCAATATGGGTGAATTGATTGAAGTCTCCTTGACAAGTTTGCTGAAACGGGAATTATTTCCGTACAATGACGGAATCCATCCATATCCTCCGGTGAAAGAACCGGCATTTTATCCGCCATCACTTAGGATATCACTTCATCCAAGCATCCTTTCGTATGATGTAAAAACCTCGAGCGGCGATACCGTAGGCTACAACCTTGATCAGACTGTTGGACCGGGAGACACCATAACGTATCGCTGGTATATAGATGCCCAGCATGGTACATGCGCATTGTGGGATATGGCGGATTTAAGAAACCACCGGTCATTTGGAGCATTTGGTGCTTTTATCGCAGAACCACGCTTCTCAACCTACCACGACCCTCATACTCTTGAACCGGTGAAAACCGGTACCAGTGTAGTTGTAAGAAATCCTTTATTGCCTGATATCAGGGAGTTTGTCTTGATTATGCACGATGGAGTCCGCCTTGAAGATCAACATGGACGCTTAATTATTGATCCGGTCGATGGAATCCTGCTCCGGAACCCTGAGGATGAGGATGAGGTTGATACGTATGATTATGGGTCAAGAGGATTTAATTATCGAAGTGAACGGCTCATCAACCGATATCGGGAGCACCCGAAGCTCGAGAAATTATTCAATTCAGAAGTGTTCGGCGATCCGGCAACGCCTGTGTTTGAGGCATATCCCGGGGAACCTGTTATTATCCGGTTAACGAATCCATCGGAGCGAAGGAGAGCGCACTCGTTCCATCTTCACGGACATTATTGGAAGAGTGACGAAAAGGACCTAAATTCCAGGACCCAGTCCTTCGATGGCCCGATTATAGCCGGCCATACCCACAACTTGCGGTTGATTGGCGGGGCAGGCGGTACGTTCAGCTTTCCTGGTGATTATCTGTATCGATCTGGCAATGTTAAATGGGATATTGAGCTGGGTATGTGGGGAATTATGAGGGTCCATGACCGTCTTCAACCGCATTTGCCAAAATTAAATGACTCCTAAAGAGAGAGGTATGCCCCAGTTTTCAGAAAAGGACGTGCACACATGCACCGAAATTCAGACATCGAAAATCCGGACCATTTTGATGACCCGGATGTAATGACTCTGGAAGAAGATGATGGTTTTTGCATACCGGATTGCTGTTGTCCAGAAAGAATTCCTACTACCTTGTACCCTTCGCCAACATCGTGCCTGACATCCGAAGAGACAGAAGAGCTTGAAGAATCAATCCGTCTAGCTAATCGGCTCTTGCTGGACCTTGGATTATCAGGAAAACTTGACGAGGAAGGTAGGAGAAGAGCTTTGGATGGCCTTGAAGGCCACTATGTCCGAATAACAGTCAATTGCGATGAAGCAGAATCCGAAGCGATTAATGAAGATATATTGTTGGACGGGAACGGGACTTCAAGCAGTACGAATCAGGCTGAGAACGAATTGAATGGGGAACGTCTCAACGAGAAGCAGGGAACAGTAATGCTTGAAGGCAAGGTTAATCTAGTTGGATTCAATTTCGTGTCCCTTCTTCATGATGGAAAGGAAACGATTATCCGCCTTTTAGCTATATCATCCATTACAGCAACTAACCAGACAGCCCACGTAAGCCGGGAGCCTGCGTTTATCGACAGTGACCCATGCTTCAAAAGGGAATTGACCTTTCATTTCGGTGAGGTTGTCTCAGCCTCACCGGAGCTAATCCAAATCTTTTATCGCTTGCCCTTGAAACTATACTTGTTGTTATTTGAGGGAGAAATGATAACCGTTCACAGTAACGGAGAATTATTAAGCGGAGTTGTTTGTGGGATTGAGGATGGAATGCTTGTGCTTAAACAAACTGAAGAGAAGGAATTGTTCTTGAATATAAACGACATTTGTTACATTAAAACATAGCAATACCCCCTCCAGTGAAAGAGGGGGCTGATTTTATCAAAGAGGAGGATTCATGGACCAGAAACCATTATTCTTTTTCATGGAACTCTCTGTCGCAGCAACAATGCTGATGACTATGGTGATGGCTATGGCCGCCGCAATGCTTGTGACCATGATGATTGCTATGACCGGACCCTTTATGGCATTCACAGTCATTGTCATATACTTTAATCCAATCAATGGTATTAAACGGGACGATTCGAAATTTATTCTCTTTATCCTTTTCTTTGATTTCTACAAAATCGGATCCTACAAAGAATACTTTTCCTTTGATTTTACCACCGCTTCCGGAAATGCCGATTTTCACACGGCAATCGAGGAGTTGGTGAAACCTGAATGCCATGCCCCTATGAAGCCCTCCAAGCTTAATTCGGAAATGTCTGCCGCATAAGTCGTGTTGGCCGCAGCAGCAATGATGATGTTCGTGCCGGTGGTGGCAGGGGCAATGGTGATGGCAATGTTCGCAGCTGTGGCTGGAACAGCTGCAATGGTGATGGACGCCATACCATTTCGTTAAAAAATCCTGAAAATGGGCGAAATAACTGAACGGTGGGTATAACGAAGAAAACGAACCTCCCAGAGAGCCAAAACCGTAAAGAATCGGAAACGGAAGGTAATGGTGCTGATTCTTATACTCGCTATGGAAATCTCTGTTTAACTGATTATACTGGTGGTCCCGATGTTGGCCGCAGCTACAACGTTTTTTATTCAACAACGCACACCTCTTTCTTAATGAGTAGCATTTCTCCTCAGGTGTCGTCATCATTAATAAGGTTTGTATAAAACTTTCTTTGTACTGCAATCGTACGTCTGCATTTCCACTTCCTTTTTAATAGAGTATGTCTTTTTGGAAAAATGGATTAAACAGCTGTCCCAAAAGCTGCTTCTTTTTTCACATGGTTGGGAACGCCAGAATACTATAGTAAAATACGGGTTCTTTGGATGCCCTAGCGGAGTAGATGGATATGACAAAAACGTTTTTCGCAGCAATTTGTATGATGGTAATCCTTTTGATTGCAGGTATGTATTTGTTTGCACAGTATATATCAAATCCTGAACTTCCCATTTTAGAAAAAACCTCCGGCTTTACTTTGGAAACCGCCAGTGGAGAGGCCTATCAGTCCGATAATGGAAAAATAAAGCTGGTCACATTTTTCTACACGAATTGCCCCGATATATGCCCGCTAACGTTGATGGATTTTGCCAAGCTTCAAGGACAATTAACTGAAAGAGGCTTTTTTGGGGAAAAAGTTGAACTGATTGCCATTACACTCGATCCTGAAGTGGATACCCAAGAGGTTCTAAAAGCATATGCCGAGGGATTCAATGCTAATCAAGAAGGATGGAAGTTCCTTACTGGCACAAACGATGACATTCAAACCATCGCAAACTCGTTTCATATGACCTTTCAAAAAGTGAGCGGAGGATTTATCGCCCATACAACAACGATGGTTCTTGTCGATGGACAAAACCAAATCAGGGGCTTGTATGGCATGGCAAACCCCAAAAAAGCAATCGCCATAGACGACATCATGGCAGCCATCACCCAACTAACAGAGGAAAGCCAATAGGGACGGTTCTCGTCTGCCAAAAGCAGATGAGTACCGTCCCTTAGTTATTTTTTCTTTCTATTTAAAGCATAGGACAGCCCGGTGTTAAGGGAACCGAATGTCCGTATTTCATTCAAATTGATTCCAAGGCCAATGATGGTTTGGGCGATTTCTGGCCTCATCCCGACAATGATTGATTCCGTTCCTAACAGTTTGGCTGCCCTTGTCGTACTAATAAGCGTTTGAGCCACAAAGGTATCAATTGTTGGAACACCGCTTATGTCCAAAAAAACAATTTCAGCTTTTTGTTTTTCAATGCCCTGCAAAAGGTTTTCCATAATCGTCATCGCTCGCTTCTCATCAATCGTCCCAACTAAAGGCATAATGACAATTCTATCGAAAAGCTGGATAACGGGTGCAGACACCTCATTAATTTCTTCCCGCTGCTTCGCCAAGGCTTCTTCCCAATTGTTTGTGCAGTCGTTGACGACCTGTAAAAATATCGGATCAAACCATCGGTCAATCTCATTGTAAACCTCAAGAACGTCATCCTTTGTCAAGTCATTATGGAGCAATGTCTTTAAAGCAATCCTTCGGAAGGCCTGACAGCCATAGGTAATAAAATTCAGTGAACCATTCGAATTCATAAGCTTTGAATAAAACTGGCTGAGTTCAGTTGATGATTCCGTATCTACTCTTTTAATGCTGTCAAAAATCATCTTAAATAACTCACTCGCAAATACTTCCTCTGTATACTGAGATTCTGGAATGCTATCATGTAATTCTTTCTTCCAATCAGAAAACAACTCGTTACGATTCTCGTTTAAAATGTTAATAATCTTTGTCCGCATTAATCATCTACCCCTGACCTTATCGTATAGCGTATATCGTGAGTTATTTACCCTTAATTTTATTGGAAAAACCAATTGATTTGGTCATGTCCAGGCAGAAATAGGGTCCGCTTTGTGACAATGTTTACTGATTCTGCTCTAAAAACTAATAGTAAAATAAGTGATAACTACTCATAATCTTGTATAATTGGTTATAACTAGCTGGAGGAAGTTATCTATGAAAATTCAACCTTTTCTATTGTTTATTTTAGTTTTGGCTTTAACAGGGTGCTCAACCACCAAACAAAATGATGCTGATCATGAAGTAGAATTAACAGTATCAGCTGCCGCAAGTCTCCAAAATGCTTTAAATGATATAAAAGCTAGCTTTGAAAAAGAACATCCGAATATAAAGATTAACTACAATTTTGGGGCTTCGGGGTCCCTTCAGCAGCAAATTTCGCACGGTGCACCAGTCGACCTGTTTTTCTCGGCTGCAGAAGACAAATTCGCTAAACTCGAGAAAGAAGGGCGGATCGCAGAAATGCACCGGGTCGATTTAGTTGGGAATGAACTTGCGTTAATCGTCCCCAAAAATTCAAACAAAATAATTGATTCGTTTGAGACATTAAGCAATGCAGACCTGATTTCTATCGGAACACCGGAATCAGTGCCTGCAGGGCAATATGCAAAGGAAGCACTTGAATACATGGGAATCTGGAATAAAGTTGAGGAGAAAGTGGTACCGGCTAAGGATGTTCGGCAAGTCCTGACGTATGTTGAGACGAATAATGTAGAGGCGGGAATTGTTTACAAGACAGATGCGCTCGGCTCGGACAAGGTGAGTATTGCCGCTATAGCCGATAGAAGTACCCATCAGCCAATTGTTTACCCAATGGGGATAATAAAAGATAGCCCCCAACTGAAAGAGGCCAAGTTATTCTTTGATTTTATCCAAACGGATGCATCCAAGAAGATTTTTCAAAAATATGGATTTCTAGATTTAGGTGATTAAATGTCGGCGGAGTTTTGGTCGCCAATCAAACTTTCCTTACAAGTTGCATCCATTTCGGGTGTGTTGGTGGTTTTGTTTGGGTTGTTTTTTGGAAGGTTAATGGCAAATAGGAAATTCAAAGGGATAGCCTTAGTCGAGACGTTCTTTTTACTGCCTTTAGTCTTGCCGCCTTCCGTGGTTGGCTTTTTGCTCATAGTTTTATTTGGCAGGAATAGCGGCATTGGGAAATTTGTAGAATGGATCTTTCACCAGCCAATTATGTTTACCTGGTGGGCAGCTGTCATAGCTGCAACCGTTGTAGCATTTCCTCTCATGTATCAATCTGCAAAAACAGGTTTCGAGTCGATAGATGAGGATATTGAACATGCCGCACGCGTCGACGGCGCAAGTGAATGGAAGCTTTTTTTGTTTGTTACGATTCCACTCGCCTACAAAGCGATTGTAGCGGGGGCGATTTTGAGTTTTGCAAGAGCTTTAGGGGAATTTGGCGCTACCTTGATGTTTGCCGGGAATATCCCGGGAAAAACACAAACAGTCCCAACGGCCATCTATATGGCCATCGATGGAGGCCGGATGGATCTGGCCTGGTTATGGGTAATCAGCATGATGGTAATATCATTCATGATGCTCGCAATTGTCCAGCTAATCCGGTCAAAATAGAGCAAAAGGGGCGGTTCCAGTTTACTTCAGTAAACTGGAACCGTCCCTCTTTTCAATTGGAACAATGAGGCAGAATAATCGTATCAAATGATAACTAGGGAAAACCAAGCCTAGCTAAAGGTTATATCCATTTTGCTGTCCTATTCTTAGGACAGCTTTTCTTTTTAAAATTTACATCCATTTTTTTAAAAAAACTGTAAGATTAAACAAAGCAGTTCGTCATATTGTCGAAAGGGGGAGGGGAAAGAATGGACGCTGGCCAGCAAATTGAACAATGGTTTTATCAATATGAAAAAGATATTTTCAATTATCTTGTTTACTATACAGGGACCAGGGATGTAGAGGACTTGGTTCAGGATACCTTTTTACGGGCTTTCATCTGCATTTAAATCGTTCAGAAGCGATGCAAATCCAAGAACATGGCTCATCTCGATTGCCAGAAATACGGCAATCGATACATTCCGCAGAAAAAGACTCTGGGACAAAGTCAAAGGAACATTTCTTTCTGCCCAGGAAGAAACTAAAACGAATCTGACCGATCATTTATATCTTCGCAAAGAGGAGCATGCCTTTTTATACGAATCGATTTCCAAACTGAAACAAAGCTACAAAGAAGTCGTGCTTTTAAAAGGGATTGCAGAGCTTTCCACGAAGGAAGCGGCAAGTGTGCTTGGCTGGAATGAAAACAAAGTAAATGTGACATTCAGCAGGGCGGTAAAGAAACTCAATGAACTGATGAAGGAGGAGAAGCCAAATGGAACACTTAACGGGCAAAGATCTTCTTGAAAAAATGAGAGAATTACCGGCATTTGAAATGAATGAAAGCAACAGGCAGGAGACGATTCGAAAATTGAGAACTGCACAGCCAGCCAAGCCAAAATGGGGGATGTTTTTACAAAAGGCAGGTATTGGCGCAGCACTCGCAGCCGTTTTGCTCATTTTGCCTATCTTGTATATGAATGAAGTTGTCCCGGAACAAGGACAGCATGGGGCTGCTAGACCAAATGAACAAGTTGGAGCCAGTGGTGAACCAGATTATTTTTCCCTAAGGGATGGAAAAATAGATGTATATGGCCTTGATACGAATTACGGTCTTCCTGGAAAGGCAAGTATTATGGGGCCGACGGAATGGGTGGCAAAGGATTACAGGGGAGGCGGCAAAGTGATGGTTTTTGCATGGGGAGATTCCAGGGAACTGGTTGGGAAACAGCTGAAATTAACAGCGATCCACAAGAAGTCCGGGAAAGAATTAGTCCTCGCTGATATGCCATTAGCTGGCAAGCATTTTGATGCAGATGCACACATTCTTACTAGCTTTCCTGAGTTCCCGACTCATGGATTATGGGAGTTGAATTATGAAGTCGCTGATAAACCTTTTGCTTCCTATTCCATACTTGTGAACGAACCATATATTGAATTCGAAAAGGCAACACTCCTATTATCCCAAACATATATTTTTGCAGGTGAATACAATGATTTGGCACTCGAAGTGGAAGGTGAAGGTTTGCCATCCGAGATAGTCGTTAAAATCCATAATATTAAGGAAAATTTTAGTCAGGAGTTCAGTTTTGGCAATAAAGCCGAATCCATTCGGGCGACAGACGGTAAAGTAATAACAAGCTACTCCGGAAGCATGACCTTTTTAAAAAGTGGATCGTATACAATTGAGGCGCTTGGCAATTCGGGTGAGTTTGAAGTAAGGATACCAAGTGATCAAGGAAAAGTAGAATGAGGTTTTAAGGTTTCGCAACCAATTCACAACAATCTTTAAGCAGTCCAATTCGCAACTGAATTGGACTGCATCTTTTTATTGATATATCAGGGATTTCTGTGCGTTTTATGGCGTTTTAGCACTCGAATTCGCACCCCTTTTGGCAGAGTGACTAAAGTTATTGTCAACGTAAAAATTCGTATGCTAATTGCTATGTGAATTGATTTGTTAAAAATAGAAAGCAGTTTTTTAGTTATTTATGTAAAATTAAAGAAGAGCTTATTCAACATAAGGGAGGTTTGTTGAATAAGAACCCCTAACAAAATAGTAAATATGCGAGTTAGAAGGATATTCTTATCATACAGGGGAGGATTATATGGGTATTTCAGTTTCAATATTGGTTGTTCTAGTTGTTGTTTTAGCCCCATTATTAAGGAAGTGGATTGTTGAATATGATAGATTTATTACTGAAACTGAAGGAAGGCGTATCGATTTTTGGGGAAGAATAGTACTAGCAATTGCATTTTTTATAAGTCTCTTTTTTGTCAAAGATTCATCAGACGAAACAACTATTAAATGGTTTTTAATTATTTTTTATACAATATTTGCTGCCTTTCAATTTATTATCGAGTGGAAATACTTAAAGAATACGAAAGAATTTATCATAACACTTTTATTATGGCTTTTTGTTATAATTTACTTCTTCGTTTTTATTTTATGATGAAATAGGAAGAAGGCATTATCTCTTCCTGGTGTATTGAACCAGTAAGAATACCTTGTCCTTTTTGTTGAACTTCTTATTAAGCAAAGAGGCGACATTCCTGTAATTTGTGAAAAAGTGTACTTAAAGATACGGGTGCTTATTTTAAACAACGTGCTACCGTAAAAAAAGCTCGAAGCATACTGGCTCCGAGCTTTTTTTGTGCTAATTTCACTGCTAAAGTGTATGTTAATTCAACTGCTAATTACACTGCGAAAAGCACTGCTAATTCAAATTTTGTACTTCAAAACGAACCCGTTAAATCACAAAATGGCTGCTTCTTTTCTTTTTAAAATCATTATAAGTTTGCCGATTGTCTTCCCGAATCCTATATGCTACAGTGGAACCATACTTATTAAAGAGATTTAATAAGTTTTTTAAACCTAACTTATTTAATGACTTTAATAAGTTTTCATAAAAGGTGGTGAAAGGTGTGCAGGCAAAGGTAAAAACGGGCGGGAACGAAATTCTGATGGGAATTCGGACAACTCTTTTAGAGCTGGAAAGTGCCACAAAAGTTGAATTGAGTGAGAAACTCAAAATTAGTTTTCCGACTATCAGCAAGTTCCTGGCACAAATGGAGAAGGAAGGGGAGATTTTCTCAATCGGTTTGGACGAATCCAGCGGAGGAAGAAGAGCGAATAGGTATAAATATAATCGTGAATATATGCTTGGCCTCGCTATTTTTTTGGAAAAAACAGAGACGAATTATGTCATTTTCAATTGTGCTGGAGAAGTAAAGAAACAGGGGCAAGTCCCCAGTGTATTAGTTGACGACGGTTTAGATGCTCTAACAGCCAGCATTGAACAATTAATTGCTAACCATCCAAAAATCAGCTCAATCGCAGTCGGAGTTCCCGGTTCTGTTAAAAATGGCACGGTTTTTTACATACCAGGTTATGAAGCCTATCAAAATTTTAATATGAAAAGCTACTATGAAACCCATTTTTCTATACCCGTTGTCGTTGAAAATGATATGAATGCGGCTGTTCTTGGATATCACCAAATGAATAAGTTTAAAAACCATCAATCACTGGTTTATTTGTATTCCGGGCAAAATGGCCCCGGCGCAGGATTTATCGTCAATGGAGATGTTGTACGTGGAAATACATTCTTCGCCGGAGAGATCTCATTTGTCCCGCTTTATAGTGACCGCAACTTCCGGGACGCAACCGAAAACAGAGATGGACAGAAAGCGGGACCGCTCTTCCCGGTTGATCAGGGCGATGCCATCAGCCGTTTGCTAGTCTCGTTTGCGGCAATTATCAATCCTCATACGGTTGTTTTTTCCAAGGAGGATGTTGATGAAGCAATGATAGAAAGAATCGCCAGGTCAAGTGCTGCCTATATTCCGGCAGAACATCTTCCACACCTAACCATTAGTGATTGGAAACAGGATTATTTATATGGATTGCAAAGTCTGGGGCTTCATCTTATGCTGGAAACGGCAAAATGAAAAAATTAAAACAGGCGGGGTTTCATTATGGCAACTTTCCTTCTAGTCATCATTTTTTTGGCATTTATAAGCCTTGGATTACCAGACTCATTGCTCGGTGTAGCGTGGCCGGTCATGCAAACAGACTTTGGTGCACCGTTTGAAACTGCCGGATTGCTATTTATGACGATTGCCGGCGGGACAATTGTCTCCAGTCTGTTTAGCGGCAGACTTCTGAAACGATTTGGAACTTGGAAGGTAACAGTTGTCAGCACCTTGCTCACTGCTGGTGCTTTACTTGGGTTTACTTTTTCTCCATCGGTTACTTGGCTGTTTTTATGTGCCATCCCCCTTGGATTAGGTGCAGGAGCTATAGATTCAGGATTAAATGATTACGTCGCAACCCACTATAAAGCGCATCATATGAGTTGGCTGCATAGTTTTTGGGGAGTTGGGGCGACTCTTGGCCCCGTAATTATGGCCCAGTATATCACCGGGCATGGGTGGGATAATGGGTATTTAACCATTTCGGGCATTCAATTCTTGTTAGCGTTCGTTCTCTTGTTGTCATTGCCGTTATGGAACCGGGTAAAAAACAACAAAAAAGGAATAAGCGATACACCCGACGAATTGATTGAAGGGGATGCCGAACATCCAAAACCTTTACAAATTAAAGGAGTTAAGCTAGCGTTGGCATCGTTCTTGTTCTATTGCAGCGTTGAAGCCACAATGGGCCTTTGGGGAAGCAGCTTTTTGGTGAATAGTAAGGAGCTGCCAGTGGATGTTGCTGCAAAATGGGTTTCCTTCTATTACCTCGGAATCACAATTGGAAGGTTCATTACAGGATTTATTACGTTTAAAATGAATAACCGGACTTTGATTCGGATGGGGCAGATGATCGCATTGACAGGGGCCGCACTTCTTTTGCTGCCATTCCCGCCCGCATTCTCCCTTGCAGGCTTTATTATGGTTGGATTGGGATTGGCGCCAATCTTTCCTTGTATGCTACACGAAACGCCTGCACGGTTTGGGAAGAAGCATTCCCAGACGATTATGGGCTATCAGATGGCAGTCGCCTATACCGGGACAACTTTTATGCCGCCTTTAGTAGGTTTCGCCGCCTCCCAATCGACGATTGGAATTTTCCCTTTTTTTGTTGTTTCACTCATAGGCGCGATGTTCCTAAGCTCCGAGACTTTAAATAACGTACTTAGGAAAAAGAGAGTTATTCGAAATGCATATTTTAATTAAGTTGGAAAGCAGGTCTTATCATGAGCAGCACTGAAAAAGAAAAAATGCTGGCAGGAGAAATGTACAATCCTGCTGACCCTGAATTACTTAAGGATCGTGAAGAAGCAAGACGGAAAGTAAGAGTTTATAATCAAACGACAGAAACAGATGGAGAACTAAGAACAAAATTGCTAAAAGAGCTGCTCGGTTCAACCGGCGAGAACATTTGTATGGAACCAAATATCCGGTTTGATTACGGCTATAATACATACGTCGGGGAAAACTTTTACGCAAACTTCGACTGTACCATCCTCGATGTTTGTGAGGTACGGATTGGCGATAATTGTATGATTGCTCCCAGCGTCCAAATCTATACAGCAACACACCCACTTCATCCAGATGAGCGGAATTCAGGCAGAGAATATGCAAAGCCGATTACGATTGGAAACAATGTATGGATTGGCGGCAGTGCGATTATAAATCCAGGCGTAACCATTGGAGACAATGCCGTCATTGCGTCAGGTGCCGTTGTAACGAAAGATGTACCCGCAAACGTCGTGGCTGGCGGCAATCCTGCCAGAGTAATTAAGCATATAGAGCTATAAAACTTTTAGGTTGCCGTTGTGGCAGCCTTTTTTAATTAACGTTTTTATGAGCCATTTCACCATACTTATGAGCCTCATTTGAGGCGATTTGAGCTTTCAGACATTTTCCGGAAGAAATCACCCGTAGATTGGAATGAATAATTTTTATGAAAGGCTTCTTTTTTTGCATTTTTTACGAACAAATGTTCTATAATAGAAATGAGGCTGAAAGGGGGAGTGATCAAATGGGAATTCGAGACCGCGGCAAGATGAAATGGCGATCCGCTTTCTTTATGCCTGAACAATCAAAACTGATGAAGGAGGCCAGGCTTGAAGATTCGAAAGTAGTAAAGCCTATTCTTGATGAACAGGAGTGGGAGGAAATTGAGCAGACTATCCTGCTTGCAATGGAATTTTCAAATAAGGTTAAGATCAAGACTTGGCAAGACGGATTTTTTAAAGAGTACCAAGGCATGCTGCACCGAATTGATGAACTCAGGAAAATAGTGTATTTGCAAACGGACGATTTAAGGATGAATAGGATTGGTTTTTTGGACATAACCGAAGTATCAATGGCCGAATAAGAGTTCATAATTGCAATTATTTTCCTCCTGGTGGACAATAAAGTTGTCTGAATAATCTTTCGGGAGGGGTTAAATATGCAAGAAAAGTATCCTGTTATGAAGGAAGCAGAAGAATTCTTTTTTCCAGGCAGCGAAGTCGGTGTCCTCATTAGCCACGGATTTACAGGGTCTACTCAAAGTATGCGGTTTTTGGGCGAAAAAATTGCCGAGCAGGGCTTTACCGTTTTTGGGCCAAGGCTTACTGGACACGGGACTCACCCGGAGGATATGGAGCAAGCCTCTTTTGAGGATTGGATCCGCGATGTGGAGGCTGGACTGGAAAAAGTAAAAGAAACGTGTTCAACTGTGTTTGTCGCCGGTTTGTCCATGGGTGGTACTTTAACGTTGTACTTGGCAGAAAACCACCCAGAGCTTGCGGGGATTATGCCAATCAATGCAGCAATCGACATGCCAGAGTTGGCAGGCAACTATGAACAGTTAAAAGCGAAAGACGTTCGCTTCGTCGATGGCATTGGCTCAGACATCAAGCAGGATGGGGTTAAAGAACTTGCTTATCCGCAGACTCCAGTAAAATCAATGGGAGACATTATCGCATTGATGAAGATTGTCAAATCGAATTTACATAAAGTGAATGTGCCGGTTCTCGTTCTCTCCTCTACTGTAGACCATGTAGTGCCGCCGGAAAATTCCAAAGAGATCTATGAAAAGGTTTCTTCAAAAGATAAGGATATCGTTTATCTCGAGAACAGCTATCATGTGGCAACGCTGGACAATGATAAAGAGCGGATTGCTGAGGAATGCATAAAGTTCATTACGGAACATACCGGAAGAGAATAATGTAATTCATTTTTAAAGTCAGGTGGTTTTTTGAAAAAAATCATGATTGGCGGGGCTGCGATTATAATGATTGGCCTGTTTGCCTCAATTATTTGGTATCAGCTTTCATTTAAAAACATGCAGCCACAGCTTGGCGAAAAGCTGCCAAAACCCCCAACTGGCAAACAGGATCCAGGGGTTGAAGAGCTCCGTCCGGTAGTCGCTAACCAGCAAATCAGTTATACGCTCCAAAACAACGAGCTGAACATAACGTTTGATAGCGGCAAGACATGGGTGACGGTTCCTGTTGAAAAAAAATTGCTCTTTGGAGGAGAATACAACGGAAATCAGCATGAGCTGATTCCGAATAGCTTTATTTTAACGGATGACAAGGCTGCGTTCATCCATACCGAAGGCGGTAATTGGGAATCGGAAGGTGTCATGCTTGTGTACTCGAATGACTTGGGCGAAACCTGGCAGCATTCAGTTGTAACCGAGTTGTTTCAGGGGGTTCGTTTCCGGAAAGTCAACTTCCTGAACGAAAATTTCGGGTATATCATTCTATCCGGTGGGCGGACAATGTCACAGGAAGGCTCTAGTGTCTTTTTGTCAGATGACGGTGGGAAGACATGGAACGAAACAGAAAGTTCTGGCCAGACGAGGCTCCTGTACGATGGCGGGTTTATTGATGAAAAGACCGGATTTTTATCATATGGAACCATCAATCCTACCGAGCCGGATTTTCATGTGACTCAGGATGACGGTGCTTCCTGGCAAAAAGCCGATGTCCATGTTCCGGCGAAATACAAAGAAATCTTTGTGTCAGCTGAAATTCCAGTTAAAGATGGCTATGAATTAGTGATGCTTGTCAATCAGGGGCCAAATGGCGATTACCTTGGCGGACGGGTAAAGGGGAAATTCATCTCAAACGATAACGGTCTCACATGGGAATTCGCGGAAGAGGCTGAACCGGATGAATAAGGGGAGAACCATTAGTGGCGTTATGCTGTTCCTCGTTTCACTTGGCATCTTCATTTTGCAGCTGGTATATTTTTATGCCAATAAGCGCTTGGGGATTGAATTTATCGACAACCGGTTGTTTTATGTAATTAATGTTTCTTGCGCATTTTTCCTTGCCCTGTCATTGTGGCTTACCCTTTCTCCCGCAAAAAAATGGATGTGGATCGGTGGAGGGATTGTGATCCTTTTTACCATCGTAAACGCAGTCCTGCTTATCAAATAACAAAGAAGTTAAAAATATTACCGCCATTTCCCCTGATATGGACAACGTTCTTTCACTTAAAGTGAACGCACAGAGAGGGGAAGCTATATACTACAGGCCGTTGTATGGTATTTTTGCAAGGCCAAAAGACAGCTTCCAGCTTGATCCTTCAAAAGGTGTCAAAGCCGAATGGCTCGCGGATGATATTGCTGCAGTTACGTATCTGAACGTAGATGGAATTCTGCAGCAGTTCGTTGCCACTTACGGGGATCGGGGAGGAGGAATCTCGTATTACTATGTGGGTGCCGAAATATTTGGAGTCTGGGAAGGCAAAGGAATTGAGGTTATTAGCAATACGGATGGAATTTCAGTGACCTATAACGGGCAGACCGAAACCTTCGATTGGAAAAACATCGAGCAGTTTGGAACATTGGCGGTTGTCTTAACAAGAGGACATGAAGCGGTCTGGACGATCGGACTGAATGAAAACTTTAAGGTCCAGTCAAACCCCACTGTCCCCCAGCCTGGGGAAATCATTTTGTCTAAAGTGAGTATCGATATGCAAGATTCAGTCATTTTAAACTATAAAAAAATGTCAAAGTAAGGGAAAGGACGAATCCTTTCCCTTTTGCTGTTATTGCTGGTATTGGGTACCGAATCGATAAGGGGACTGGTATTGATTTTGTTGGTACGGTTGTCCAACTGTATTCATGTTTTGCTGCATGAATGAAACTTCCTGTTGCATCTGGTTCATAGCATTCATGAGCTGCTGGCATTGCTGAATGGCAACATCATGCTTTTGCAGGCTTTGCTGAATGACTTGAACAGCTTGTTTTTCACGTTGAAGCATTTGTTCAAGCATGTTGACATTTTGCTGTTCCTGCTGCAGCATCATCCTATATTGATGATTGCTTTGCTGCGTTTCAGTAATTAGCTGCTGTACAAGTTGGCGTGCCTGCTGAAGACCATGTTGTGGTGTATGCATTCGGATGCCCCCTTAGGATGGATGTGGGATGTGGTACGTGGTACCTCTGTTAGTTTGCGCAGAAGGCCTGAAGTATTTCACGGTAAGAATCACCTGTGTTGTTTCATTATAGGAAGGGAACGCTATTTCCGAATAAAAAAGAATGGAACCACATGTTTGGGTCCCATCCTTGGAATGTTATTCGATATTGGTAACGCGCACACCTGAATCATTTAGTTCATTGACAATTATATTCACGGTTTCTCTTGCTGTATCTTTCGGAATAGAGAGATGAATTTGGCGAACCGCTTTGTTGCTGCCGAGAGTGAACATCGACAAAATGCTTGTATGCCGCCCAACAATTGAAGAAATCCGTTCGATGGCATGGCTTTGTTCAAAAAGGCCAATCGTAAGCGAGACACCGTCACTGTATGTATCCTCGAGGAGATTCATAATTTGCGCATGGGTCAGGATACCGACAAATTCACCAGCTTGGTTAACAATTGCAAGGTAGGGGAGCCGCTTGATACTTTTAAAAATTTGCCTGAATGAACCGCCAGCAGGAGCTAAGCCATCCGATTCTTTTACAATCTTCATGATACTGTCCTGATGATCCCCACTGTATTCATAAATGTCAATCTTCTCCACATTTCCGAGGAACCGTTTCCCTGCAGTATCCAGCACCGGGACGCGGCGGAACCCCGACTCATCAAGAAACGCCAGCGCTTCTTTAATGGTCGCATTCTCTGTCAGGTACCTGACTTCCTCCCTGCTTACCATAAATTGTTGAATCTTCATCTCTTTATCTCCTCCATCTCCCTATAGGTTGCATACCCGTTTATATATATTCGCCATGAACGGATATTACCCTTTTTTAAAAAGTAAAAAGCCGTCATATAAGACAGCTTTTTACAAAATTCCTTTGGACGTATTCGCCTGGTGCGCCAGTGAGCCATTCACTTCGATTTATTGCTGCGTCTGGGTTTGGTGGTAATATTCAGATGGACACCCAGTTCCCTGGCGATCTCTTCCTTAAGGCGATTAATACCCTTGGATCCAGGAATAGTTGGTTTTTTATCCGCCATTCACTTATCACTCCTTACGAAGGATTAAGCACTAATGGATTGCTCAGGCTTATTCTATCCTATTCAAAATTCCTGATTCAGTTATCGGAAAAAATAGGGAAAGCCCCTAATTTTTGAATAAGGGGCTTTGTACCTAAGCCAAGAGCATACGCCCTGCAACCAGGCTGCTTCTATCCGAATGGAAGAGGTAAGCCGAGTCGTAAATGGGGAACATTAACGCTTTCCACTATTCGTGGCGTAGTAAGCAACCCGTCGAGGCTTATTGATAACGTTTTGGATTTTAAAACAGGCAAAACGTATCCAATAGGCTTTATTGATGACGTTTCGGGTTCTAAAAACGGGCAAAATGTAACCAATAGGATGGACTGTTGCTTTCAATCTATCTCCTGCTCGTTGAAATAATAATTTCAGCTTGGCGGTTTGGATCCTTGATGCTTCACAAATCAAACGCAAGTTTATAGCCCTTCACCCTGGCAAGTGCCATTTCCTTTTCTAGCACTGGCGAGGGAAGTACAGATACGGATGAACGGCTATCCCAGGCAGGAAAAGTGCAATGCAGTATGGAATTGTAATTGTAAGGTGAATAAAAAAACTGTGGAAGGAAAGAGTTGCATCCGTCGACCGAATCAAACCGGTTAGAAAATATGGGCAATCGCGAGAACGAAAAGGGATAAACAGTTGATTGATTCGGCAATATGTATGCCTAATTCACTGCACCAGGGTTCTTAACATACCGGGATTTACAGGAACGAGTTTCTTCCTGGTCTTTTGCGATTAGCTACGACTGCATTCGCCAGACAATCAGCAGGTTATCACGAAGATTGACATTCTGGGAAGATTTAATTGAGACCAGGACAATAGATAACCAAGAAGGCAGAAGGGTCACCGCGATAAAATTGTCAGGCCGGTATTCAGGACTAATTCTCCGTAGCGGGGATGTTGTCCTTCCAAAGGAAAAGGGGGAATAAAATTGATCATCCGTTCACTAGAAATCTCAGATGCAGAAAAATTCCTTGCGTTAAACAAAAGAGTGGAAGAATCCGGGTTTATGCTTTATGAGCCTGGCGAGAAGCAAACAACAGTTGAACAGCAAAGAAAAATGATTGAAAGAGTGTCGGCAGAGGAACGCACGATTTTCTTTGTTGCTGAAAGGGAAGGGGAACTTGCCGGTTTTATCGCGGCATTTGGCGGAACTGTTAGACGGAAGAGCCATTCTGCTTACCTTGTTCTTGGCGTTGACGAGAAGTTCCGCGGACAGGGCGTTGCAACCCAATTATTCCATCGGGTTTTTGATTGGGCAAATGAAAAAGAGATTACCAGATTGGAACTTACTGTAATCAAAACAAACATTCATGCATTCAACTTGTACAGGAAAATGGGTTTTGTGATTGAGGGAGAAAAGGTCCATTCTCTTAAAATAAACGGAGAATATGTGAACGAGTACTATATGTACAAACTGTTATAGGGGTTTTTGCAGGAATGTCGGGTATACAATAATAAAATAAACTACCCGATTGCGAGTGATTTAAAAAATGAATGACGCTAAACATAATGCCAAAACAGAAACAATTGAATCGAAATATATCCAGCAGCACCTTGCCAATGAACGGACATACCTTGCCTGGATCCGGACGGCGATTGCGATTATTGGGGTCGGCTTTCTCGTTACGAACCTGCATTTTACAATGAAAACAAGCCTTACACCCGCCGGGGATTTTTTTGCGAATCTAATTGGAATCGCGTCTGTCCTGCTAGGCATTATTGTTGTTGTGATGGCAACTTCTGCTTATATTCGAAAAATCGATAGTATCAATAATCAAACATTCCGGACTTCCAAATGGTCAATTATAGGGTTGGGGATTTTTGTTATCCTGATTGCGGTGTTTTTTGGCGTTTATTTTACAATGGTTAACTTTTGAGCACAATGGAAGTTTGACAATTGTCAGGTCCTTTCATAAAACGCTGGCTGGGCACATTAGTGCAGTTCACCCTATATCCTGAATAGCAGAAAAACCAACTATTTGAGGTGTTATAAAATGGAGGAATTGAAGAAGTATCTGGAGAAAGCGTCTTATACGGTAGTGTTCACAGGGGCTGGAATGAGTACTGAGGCGGGTCTCCCGGATTTCCGCGGAAGCGGCGGAATTTGGCATGGCGCCGATCCGATGATGCTCGCAAGTACACGGGCAATGAATGAGAATACAGAAGAATTTATTCAATTTTACAGGCAAAGGGTTGAAAATCTTCACGGGCATGAACCTCATAGAGGCCACAAAATCCTCGCCAAATGGGAGCGTGAAGGGCGCATTCAATCGATTATTACCCAAAATGTCGATGGCTATCACCATCGGGCCGGCAATAAACAGGTTACGGAGCTGCATGGTACGTTAAGGACTTGCCACTGCAATGACTGTGGCAGCATTTATCCGATTGAAATGTTCATGGAGGACAATGTTTCTTGCGAAAATTGCAGCGGTTTTCTTCGTCCATCTGTAGTCCTGTTTGGGGAAATGCTTCCGGAAAAGGCCGTCCAGCAGGCAGAACTGGAATCACGGCGGGCAGATTTGTTCATTGTAATGGGTTCATCACTCAGTGTGTATCCTGCCAATGTGTTCCCGGAAATCGCCAAAATGGCCGGCGCAAAGCTTGTGATTGTCAATTTGGAAAACACAGAGCTTGATAATAGGGCCGACCTGGTACTAAATATGGAAATAGGCGAGCTCCTTCAGGCGTTAGATCATGATCGCCAAAGGTGAGCTATTTAATAAAACCAGTCCACTTGCACTTGGCAGAGATACTGGGATAGCCATTTTATTTAGGAAAAAGGAAGTGAAGGATTGGAAAAGAAGACGTGCAGGGAATGCGGAGGTTCCTCTTTTGCCCAGGGAACTGATTACATAAACGTTAGGCCTTTGGATAAAAAAATATCAATTGGTTCCGAGAAAATTTATACCTTTTGTGTTAGCTGCGGAGAAGTACAATCTATTAAAATCGTAAATCCCGCCAAATTAACTTGAGAAACCGCGGCATCAACCGAGAAGAAGCGCTCAGATTTTGTGAGCGCTTTTCACACATGTAATTTGGGTCTTCCGATGAATTTCGATTTCCCTCTTTTTCCGCCATAATACTAGCTGTCCAGTTTCTCATCCCGAAAATGAACCCCAGTTTTCATCGTTTGATTATTGCTTGTGCTTTGCATTAAAAACGGCCTAGTACAAACAACTCCAATACCATAAAGAAGAATGGCAAAGTAAGCGGGCAGGAGATGGAGGAAATCCGTGTACCCGATAATAAAATGAGTTGCAATCCCCGCAATAAAAGCTGGAATAGCGCCAATTGTAAAAGTCCACCACACCCAGCGTTCGCCCTCGCGGATTCCCCATAAGGCAAGCATCAAAACAAGAAGGCCCACGCTTAATAGGGCGCTCCCAAACCCGGCACGGTCATGCGCAATCACCGGAATTAACTTTTCATTAAAGTCATTCAAAATCTCTGGAGAAATACATAAATACGATATGTCAGATGGAACAAAGACAGTGGAGGCGCCGATGAACGAAATGACTATTCCTCCGATGGCCAAAGCGCCACCCAATAGGACAAAACATAGCTGACCAACGTGGCTAAGCTTCCAAGCTTTTGTGTTATAAAGATTTGTGCCTGAAGGAGCTTCAGTAGCGGTTTTTGTTTTTAAAAAACCGGTAATGAACAAAGGCAATAAAATAAGCCAAAACAATCCGTGCAGCCAGTCAAAATAGCCATAGCCAATGAATAACAAGATTCCCAGAAAGCCGATTATGGCAGCGATATTGACTGCTTTCCGAGCCCAATGGAGTCCGTACCTGATCCCATGCCTGGCAAGCTGCATATAAAGGATCCCGCCTGATATCATCGTTCCTGCCAAAGTCATCCTGTCATGAGCCATAAAGTAAAGAATGGAAGAGTTAAAGCCTAGAATATCCTGCCTTACTATGCCTAGAAAAGACTCGTCATATGGAAGAATCACATCTGTCATGCTAAAATACAGTGCAATAAAGCCGCCAATCAGGATCGCAAGCCCAAACAGCCAATACCATATCCAGCCTGTAAGTATTGAAGGTACCGCATGGCTTCTAAAACTGTACGCTTCATTTATCCGTTTTGGCAGGCCGGGGCCGGTAAAAACGTACTCCTGGCCCAGCAGCACAAGGGAAGCCCCGTTTTCAAGCAGGGTGATGGCGTCAGCTGGTTCTTTTATTCCGCCTGAGGTGATGATAGGGATGCCATGACTATTGCCCATCGCTTCGCAAAGTTCTTCAGGAGAATCTCCTTCAACCAGAATTCCATCTGGCAAATAGTTTGCCAAACCATTAACCCTTTCCGATGCAGCCGACAAAATAAATGGTTTGTTTATATTTTCTTTTAGTTTTAAAAAACTGTCCTTCGAATCCAATTCAATGCTATCGAGGATGAACGCATCACTATAAGGGAGAAGGCTGTTACAAATCTTGAATAGTTCGGAATAAGTGCCCCGGACTCGAATAAAAAGGGGAACTTTCTTTCTCTTTAACGATTTTAATTTGGTGATCGCACTCTCCAAATCGATGGCGTTCTCTTTGAGTCCGTTAATTTGTTTGCTTTTTATATCAAAAACAAGGGGTTTTTCGGAAGTAGCACCCTGAAGCGAAACAGGGCCAATTTCGAGAAAACCGAAGCCAAGGTTTTGGAACGCTTTTAGTCCTGATAATTCTGGGTCAATATGGCAAGACAAGCCAATTGGCGTTGCGAAATTAGCAGCAAATAATTGTTTTTCCAATGTCTTTGATGGAGCCATATGCCCTAGGAACTCTATAAATCTTTCACCAACGGAGGTCGAAGATATTATGCTCATTCCACGATGAATAAACTCCCGGCCAATCCTTGGTTGGAGCCTCATTAAAATCGGTTTGAATATCGGGTGATACGACCAATCCGGCAAGGCAATTCACCCCTTTACACTATCTTCGTATATTTTACCATATGAAGGAAGAAGTGCGGTTGTCGTTTTAAAACAAAATAAAAACGCATGAAGATCTTATACTTGCACGCGTTTTGCCGATATTGACGTAATTGAATGTATGTAGTTGCCTCTAGTGCCAATCATTCTGGGTGTCCACTGTAAGCGGTACGACTGAATCGGTACCATGGACACTTTCTGCATCATGAGGCTTGGAATCAGAATGGTCTTCATTGATTTCCCTGATCAGTACCCATGTTTGTTTTAAGAGATCCTGAAAGCTGTCAATTAGAGCAAAGGCTGCGTCCATCACTTCCGGATTGTTTTTCAGGGAGTTCAGTTCGGTTTGGACCCTTTCAACAGCTACTTCCGGGTTATCAAGCTGTTCCTTAATTGCCGGCCACGAAATAAAAAGGAAAACGATAAATGAAACCGTCATAAATAATCGAATCATTGCAATTCCCTCCGTTCTCACTACAGTTTTTTCCATGTTTTTGCCGTTGTATACGAGGTGTTAATTGAAAAATCACAATAATTTTGAAAACATAAATCAAATGTAGTTCAAAGAGAGGACTTTCCAATTCGAGTATCTTTAAAAGACAGTTAAAACAAATAAGGGGTAGTATCAGCGATTGCTGAACTTCCCCTTATAAAAAGTGCGTATTTTTTTCTAGAGAGAAACTTAGATTTAAAGAACTACCTAGCTATTCATTTATCTTTAAAATTATTTTCCCGATATTTTTGTTGTTCTCCATATGTGTGTGCGCTTGTTGAACTTGGTCTAAAGGAAATACTTGATCAACGATTGGACGAAGCTTATTATTTCGGAAAAGCTCCATCGTTTTGGAGGCGAACTCAGATGTAAGTTCCGCCTTATATTCATCGCTTCTAGGTGTGAGAAGCGTTCCAGTCAACTGAATCCGTTTTGACATCAAATCCATTAGATTAAGTTTTTCTATTTCTGCACCACCTAAAATTCCAATCAACACCCATCGCCCGTCGACTTTTATACTGGCCAGGTTTTTCTTCCAATAGGAGGCACCAATGAAATCAAGAATTAAATCGACCCCTTGTTTATTGGTCGCCTTCAGTACTTCCTCATCAAAATTCTGTTCTTTGTAATTTATACGAACATCCGCTCCTAATGATCGGCAAAAATCCAGTTTCTCTTTTGAGCCGGCTGTTGTAATTATATTTGCCTGTCCAAGTTGTTTTGCAAGCTGAATCGCAGCTGTTCCGACGCCACTGCCGCCAGCATGTATCAACACCGTTTCACCGGCACGTAGCTGACCTATCCAAAATAATGTTTGATAAGCAGTCAAAAATACCTCTGGAATTGCTGCAGCTTCTTCAAAAGAAAGGTTCTCCGGAATCAGGATTGCCCTGTCGGCCGGCATGATGGCATATTCGGCATAGCCACCCCCATTCACAAGCCCCATAACGTTTGTACCTACAGCTATATTTGTATCAGGGCCAGCTTGTTCAACCGTCCCGGCAACTTCCACACCTAAAATTGGATTGTGCATATATCCCGATTTGCTTTGTCGGGTAACAATATCTGTTCGATTCACTGCTGCAGCTTTTACTTTAATTAATAGCTCACCGTCTTTTGGGATTGGTTTTTCATATTTCACAAGTTGTAATTGTTCCGCACCGCCTGGTTGTTTTACAGTGATCGCTTTCATTTTACTCCTCCTTACTTTTCTTTAAAAGGTTGGATTATTCTTGTCTTTACACTAGTAGAGTAGCATTGAATTCCTATATTTTCAGGGTATCCGCCTACAGGCAAAGTGAAACTCAATATGTCGATCAATGACTAACGAGAGAAAACATCGCGCAAAGAGTTTTCTTAAGGAGGCAAATCAATGGCAGTCAGAGGAAGCCGCGTTTTTTTTAAATATAATAGATTGCCAGTGCAGAAGGGTAACGGGGTTTACCAAACACGTCAATATCAAGACAAACGCACAGTATCCCACTAGGCAATCACTGACGATTTTTATTGTTATATCAAGGATATTTACCTTTTAATATGCGTTTCTCATATCAAATTACAGTCAATTTACAGGGGTGGGAATATTTCTTGGGGGGTTCTTATAATTTCTCGTGTGAAGTTTCCAAATCATTTGAACATTTATGTTAAAATAGTCTAAGTATTTGTGAACAAACCGGCAGATTAGCAGAAGGGAAAGGTTAGTGGTGTAGTTGCCTAAAGTTAAAATTAACCCATTAATACTCGTAGGATTAACTATAAGCTCAATAACAATGGTTTTGTATGCTTATAGAAGTTATTCTAACCAAGAAATAGGTCACGGCATTATATTTACAATACTATTTACTTTTCTCATTGGTTTAGTGATTTGGGGCGTAATGAGAAATAAAAAGGTTGATTAGAAAAGTTAGTAATCTGGCATTTCTGTTACGCGTACTTTATTTAAATAACAAAAAAATACTGCATTTACGGTGTTTTAAGTTTCAATTTGTTTGGCTATTGAAAGCTGGGAAAGTAGGTTGATTGACGTGAAGGAGACAGATATTTCTTCGATAGTATGTACTATAACTCCTTGGCTGTCGGTACGTAATGGAGCACGAGCAGTCGAATTTTACAAAAGTGCTTTTCAAGCAAAGGAAGTCTATTATATAGAAGACCAAAGTGGTGCTATAGTGTCAAGGCTTACAATAGGCGGGGCGGAATTCTGGGTAAGTGATGATACTGGCGCTGAAAACTGCAATGCAGTTCGAATGATCTTGAAAGTGCAAAGCCCAGATTTGGTATTCCAGCAAGCTTTAGCTGCTGGTGCATCAGAGGTTTTTCCTGTGCAAGATGCACACGGTTGGCGGGTGGGACGCTTGGTTGATCCATTTGGTTTCCATTGGGAGATTGGTTTTCAATACAAAGAGTAGGCAACTACATTGTCACGATTGTGGTGCTTTCTTGACGTCGGTTTTCCGGCCGGGGAGGGACTTCTTGTGCTGAGCATTGACAACGAGAAATTCAAAAATCTTCTGCTTCTAATAGATTGACGATTACCGTGTGATTAGGTCTGTGATTTAAAGTTTTACACCTCACAAGTAAACCCGTTAGTGAAAGGGTAACGGATTACTTCAGAGGTGCAAACATAATGAAAAACGCACTTGAATTCGCAGCATAATTCACAGTGCGTTTTTTATGGATTTATCAACGTTTTTGACGTATTAAATTGCTCATTCCGTATTAAAACACATACTAAATCACAGGGTATGAAATAATTATTGGAAAGTGTGTGAATTTATATGTGATTTAGCGAGTGAATTAAGTTACAATCTCGAAGGTTTTTGGATATTTACGTTAAATTGATAGTATGGATATTAAATAGTTTATGAAAACATGTACTTACGCGAACGGGGCAGTTTAGTTCAATAAGAAAGAATAATACAATAGATTGGAAGCTAATTGTTAAAGGAACACAAATGGACTAAAAAGAATAGCATCTACTCATAATACTCGTTCACTTCAATAGGGAGAGTGAAAGGTGCACTTAATTTAACAGATAGTATAATTAAAAAGGTTCCATTAGATAATAATAAAAATTAAAATTACATTTAAAGTCTATGTTAAGCTAATCATTAGCCTTTCATTTATTTTTAATTGTTCATTGTCATATTTTTAAGAAATGAAGCTTAATAAATGTTTAAAATCAGTTGTTATATATAAGGGGGGGACGGGTTGGAAAGTTTTGGTTTATATACATTAATAGATGGTAATAAAAATTCACTACCAGAACAAATAGCAAATCATATTTTAAAGAAAATATTTACAGGTGATTTATCACAGGGCACTCGCTTGATTGAATCTGAAATTGCGAGAGAACTAAATGTTAGCAATATACCTGTTAGAGAAGCTTTTTATATCTTACAAAGCACCGGAGTAATCGAAAGGTTACCAAGAAAAGGTGTACGAGTAAAGTCAATTTCCTCAAAAGAAATAGGAGATTATATGAATGCTCTAATTGAACTATTTAGATTAGGAGTAAATTATTCAGCGTTAAAGTGGGATGAAGAGAAATATAATCAACTTCGACAGTATTTAAAGGAAGCAAGCTTGAAATTAGAGGAAAATGATGTATTAGAGTATATTTTAAAGGCTGATCAAGTTTGCAGATATATTTTCATAGTAGCAGGAAACCAGGCATTCTTAAGGTTTTACTCTGAAGTAACATATATTACTAATGCTTATTGCCAAACTAGATGGAATGATTTTGAGAAAAAAATGAAAAATTATCATTCTTATATAGAAGGAATGGTAAATGCAATCATTCATTCTGATTTTGAAAAAGCAAAATCTCAATTTGAGTTACAGGCTAAATTAGCTATATTCGATTAAAATTTTTTCAGTTAATAATCTAAAACAGGGCATGAAAGAGTCATTTTTGATAATTCTTTCATGCCCTTTATTTTTATAAGCAGTAAATATCAAGGCCTGTAAAAAAACCTCTCTGGTAATATGATAATTTTTGTGAATGTTCCTTCCAAGCAAAATATTTCAAATAATTTATATATTATATATAATATATAATGTAAGCGTTAAAAATAATATATTATATATTATTTTAAAATATTTACATTAAAAGGAGAGAAGTGGAATGGGGAGACTAGAAGGGAAAGTAGCTTTAATTACCGGAGCGGCACAAGGACAAGGTTTAACAGAGGCACAATTGTTTGCTAAAGAAGGGGCTAAAGTTGTTGCACTAGATTTGAAAATTGACGTATTACAAGAAGAAGCAAATAAAATTATTGCTGATGGAGGAGATGCAATCGCTTTAAAACTTGATGTCTGGTCCGAGGAAAATTGGAAAGAAGTAATAGCTAAGGCCATTGAAAAGTATGGGAAGATAGATGTGCTAGTTAACAATGCAGCCATATTTTTCGGGAAAAGTATTAAAGATGCTGAATTAAGTGATTGGAACAAAATTATGGGAGTAAATGCAACGGGAACATTTTTAGGAATGAAGTATGTAGCCCCAGAAATGGCGAAGAATGGGAAAGGATCAATTATTAATATTTCTTCTATGGGTGCACTTGCAGGTGGAGTTGCAGATGGTTTTGATATATCGTATAGCGCATCTAAAGGTGCAATCCGTTCAATGACTAAGCATGCAGCTAACGTACTTGCTCAAGATAATATTCGGGTAAACACCGTATTTCCAGGTCCTATTAGTACACCTATGACAGAAGAATCATTTAAAAGACCAGAGGCAAAAGCAGTATTAGATAGAGTAAAGCTTGCTCCACACTTTGGGGAGACACTTGACATTGCATATGGTGTATTATATTTGGCGTCTGATGAATCTAAATTTACAACAGGAGGGGAACTGCTTATTGACGGTGGCTATTTCGTATAATAGTTTTCTTTTATATTAGAATTAGAGTTGAATCTAAAAACTATTTTTACGTAATGTAAATATATGGGAAATAATGAAAATTTAATTTAAAAAAACTAGAAAGAAGGTCTTAAAATGAAAGGTTGGGAATTTACAGATACAAACGTTTCCCTTAAATTAGTTGAAAAACCAGATCCAATTGTACTTCCTGGAGAAGTAGTAGTGGATGTGAAGGCTGCAGGTTTATGTCATACAGACGTATCTGCATTAGAAGATCCAGGTTGGAAAGCATTATTTGGTGAACTTCCGGTTATATTTGGTCATGAATGTGCAGGAATCATTTCAGCAATTGGAGAAAATGTTACAGGGTTTAAAGTTGGTGATCGTGTTGGTGTTCACCCAATTACAAAAGCAGGAGAATATATTGGTTTCCAACGTGACGGGGGATATGCAACAAAAATAATGGTGCCGGCAGATACACTAGTACCAATTCCTGATTCAGTTGGCTTTGATCTAGGTGCGATGGCAACTGATGCTGGTATGACTTCTTATCAATCGATTCGTGTTGGTGGTGCGAAAGAAGGGATGAAGGTTGGTATTATTGGCATCGGTGGTTTAGGTCAACTTGCTACGAGAGCTGCAGTTTTAAAAGGTTGTGAAGTATATGCAGTGGATGTCAATCCAGAAGCACGAGCATTAGCGAAAACACTTGGGGTAAAAGAAGCCTTTGAAAATATTTCAGATTTAGAGCCAATAGAATGTGAGTTGATTGTGGACTTCGCTGGATTTGGCGAAACAACTAGCCAAGCTCTAGATGTCATTAGGAAGTTTGGGACAATAGTAGTTGTTGGGATGGGGAAGTTAGAATCCAATATTAATACTTATAATTTAATTTTAAAACAAGCAAAAATTATTGGTAGTAACGGTGGGACACATCAAGATATAGCAGAAATGTATAAACTGTTTGCAACAGGAAAATTAAACCCACAGTATTCAACGATTTCATTTGAAGAAATTCCAGAAGGCTTAGAACGTTTAAAGCGTGGAGAAGTAAAAGGACGTTTAGTCGCATTAGTTGATTAGATACTTATTAATTCGAACAATAGAAATAAGCCAATGTGGAAACAAATAAAAAATAAGAACAAAATGATTATCCCCAAATTAGTGAGTTGTTTTTATTGATGGTAGACGATTAATCATTGAAAACTTCATATTAAAGGAATTGATTAGGAGATGCCTTAAAAATTTGTTATTTAAATTTTTAAGGCATCTTTTAAATTACTATTACTTAAATAATACAATGAATTTTTTATTTAAGCAGAGAAACTGAAAGGTAATGAATTGCTTTAGGGAGAATTTAGGGAATCGGCTGAGATATCGAGAATGTTAGATAGAAGTTTAAGAAATATAAAAGAAACTGTTCCAAATTTTGATAAAGAAATTTGAGAAATGCGTAGAAATTTTTGAACTAGATAAGTTATTTATGACGAGTAAAAAAGGGCAACATTTCTGTATTTAATCTAGTTTGTGAATAATTGTTCTTAAACTAAACTATAGGGTGCGTTTGTTAAATACGATAATACGAAAAAGGCTTAGGGTTGAAACTCTAAGCCTTTTTGCCTGTGAAATATACTGTGATTTGTGTTGTGAAATTTTTGTTATTTGCCGTGCGATTAGGACTGTGATTTATTGTTTTGCACTTCTCAAGTAAACCCATTAATGGAAGGGTAAGGTGTTTTTTCATAAAAATTAAAAGCGGCACAGCCAAAACTGTGCTGCTTTTTACTCAGGGAAAACTAACTTCCCACCGCTGCTTCTTGTTTTTTAACCGGGATGTAAATATCCATTACCTTGTTCTCAGGACCGTGGCACCGTTCATCATAAAGTTCAAATTCCACATGTCCGCCATGTTCGTAGCCCGAGTTCGGAAACCAGTCTGAAAAGATATGATTCCAGGTTGATTGGATCGAAGAGGTGAATGATTTTTCATCGGCTTCCGGTGTCGTGAAGACAGCATACTCCATTTCCGGAAAACTCATGTAAACCATGCCTTCTGGAGCTTGAGTACCTTCTTTGACTTCCATACCAATCACATAAACAAATTCGCCTGTGTCAGGATTGAAATTAGTACAAATGCCCAATTCCTCATACTTGTTGATAGGATCCGGGATTGTACAACCAAGCTTGTTTTGCATGTACTGCTGCCAAAATTCGGGGATGTCCTTGTTATTTTGGCCGTCGACGTTTCTCGTTTTGAGTTCATAGCCAATGATGTGGAAAGCTGGTTTAGTGACAATTTTTACATCCATTTGAAAACCTCCTGGAAATTGATATGAACGCAAGCAGGCTTTTCCGATTAAGGGTCCAGACAACCTTCCCGCATCGCGGTATTGAACTGGCGTTACTCCGTAGAACTTTTTAAATGCACGGTTAAATGATTCCGTGTACTGGAAACCGACATCAAACGCGATTTCGATCACCTTATCATCGGTATAATACAACCGTTCTGCAGCAGTGGTCAGACGCCTTTTTCGGACGTAATCCATCACAGAATCGCCAACTACTGCCTGAAATACACGATGAAAATGAAAAGGTGAGAAACAAGCTATTTCAGCAAGTTTCGTTAGCGAAACTTGATCATGCATATTTTTCTCAATATAATCCAGGGTCCGCTGCAAAATTGGTTCGTATCCCACTCAACTTTCACCTGCCTTGACTTAACTATATCAATAACTTAAAAAACACTCTTAACATTTTTTGCTGTATTCTGAAAATACTTCCCAAACGTTTCTTGTACTTATAGCAACTGCTTGCCATGCGAGATCACTAGTGATTACTAGGAAGAGATATCACTCTTCCTTGTAAAACTATAACAATTATGAACTAGTCCCTAACAGGCCAGTACTAATTACTGCCGTGGAAGGCGCTATATTAAAAATTCACTAGTTACTGTCATCCGTGAATCTAAACTTCCACGCAAAACTATGGATCTGGAAAGGTACTGTAATCAATAATTAAACTGTCTTGTTCACCCAAAAATTGTATCATGCACCCTGATTAATATGGGCGGCTTTTTTCTGAAGGCTGATTGAATAGAACATAAAAATCAGGGTGATGGTAATGAAGCTTCCATGAAAAATCCAAACCATTTTTTCAAGTGATAATGCTTTGAGCAGAATTGGAGCAACCACAAATCCCAGGGCAAAGCCAAGTGACTTAAGAAGCATGCCAACTCCAAAAATCCGTCCTCTGATAGTATTGTCGGTTTTTTGCAAGATGGTCGCATACAGGGTAATAAACCCGGCGTCAAAAACTCCGGTGACGAAGGCAAATATCAATACCATCCATACATTTGTATTTGACAAGAAGATGATAAAACCAGTCGACATTAGGACTGCTGAAAGATAGCAAGCGTAATAAGTTGCATGCCCCTGTAAAAACTTCAATCTTGGCATCAGTAGCGTTGCCAACACGGAGCCTGCGCCCCAAACACCCCAAATCAAGCCATAGTAAAAGCTCTGCTTGTTTACATCAATCATTTCTGCAAGGATTGGGATGCCGAGGTTATGAGAAGCCCCGGCAAACGCTGCAACGAGGCTGACAATATTGAGGATAAGCAGCATTGGGACGACCAGGATAAACGAATATACTTCTTTTAAATCACGTCCAACGGATTGAAGTTGATGCTTTAGCCCGCTTGAAAGGGCGGCGGCCTTCTTTGAAGCGCTTGTCTGCCAATTCATTTTTAAAAGGACCAACGCAGAGAGGGCGTATGTAACTGCGTCAATGATGAGTGTGATTTTGTAACCAAGGAAATTCGTGATAACCCCGGCTCCAATGAACCCGAATACAAGGCTGATCGAGGTTAGCCTCGATATGAGCGCATTCGTCTCGAGTACTTTATCCTCACCAAATATCCGCGGAATTTCCGCGCTGTAGCTGACTGAGAAAAAGCTGCTAGACATTCCTATCAGGAAACATACAGCAACTATCACGATTGGGTGTGGGAAAAAAAGAAGACTTAAAATAATGAACGCACGAAAAATATCACAGTAAATCATAAGTTTCTTTCGGTCATACCTGTCCGCAAGTACCCCAGAAAACAAGCTTGATAAAACACCACCCAATGTTTTAAAGGCCATCGTCGCAGCAAGCCAGCCGGCACTTCCGGTAGCGACATATATCATTATGTTGATGGCAATCATGTCCATGTATGAGCCTAAATCAGAAAAGGCTTTTACATATAGATAAAATTTTCGGTTCATAATTTCCCCTTTTGCTACTGTATTTTGCTTTACAACTCTATAATGTTTGACGGTTTTTCGCAACGCGAAGTTTCTTAATTTTTCATTTTTTCAAAACAGAACATTTGAAGACAGAAATTTGTTGGAGTAGAATTGCTTTGTTTAGACTTATAACTGTAATGGGGGATGACCATGAAAGTAGCAGCACTTGTAGGCAGTGTTAGAAAAGATTCTTTGAATTTACAGCTCGTTGAAACGCTTCGCGAGCGGTATAGCGAGAAGTTCGAGCTATCCGTTGTTGAGATTTGCGGGCTGCCATTTTTCAATCAGGACGAGGAATTGGATCCAAGTGAAGAGGTGAAACGCTTTAAGCAGGAAATACATAACGCAGATGCAGTTCTTATTGCGACGCCGGAATATAACTGGTCCGTTCCAGGAGTACTGAAAAATGCGCTGGACTGGTTGTCACGAGTTGATTTTGTTTTGAAAAATAAACCGGTGCTAATTGTTGGAGCAACACCAGGTGTATTGGGAACTATCCGTGCCCAGCAGCATTTAAGACAAATTCTGTCCAGCCCGGGCCTTCAGGCACGCGTGCTTCAGCCGGCCGGAAATGAAATTTTGGTCACTCAGGCACTGAACAAATTCCAGAACGGCAGGCTAATTGATGAAGCAACATTGGCATTCATTGATGATGTAGTAGAGCGGTTTATTGACTTTGCAAAAGCTTAACGTACAAAAGCGCAAGCGCCTTGCTCATCGCCGTACAAACTGGAGGGGCTTCGACTGAGATAAAGGAATCACGAAGAGCGAAGCGATTCGATGATGACTTATCGTAGGGAGGAGACCTGAAGTTTGCTAGGCGATAGGCGCTGGAGCTAGACGTAGACATGCTCAATAAAAAAGTTATCCAAAGTCGCGAAATTTATAATTTCCTAAACGATAAAAAAATCCTTCAGGAGTGCCTGGAGGATTTTTATTTATCGGGCAAAATCTTTGGGGCAATCGCGTGACCTCCAAATAGCGCAGCAGCCTGCAGGAGCCCGAACGGAATAGAAAGAAACAGGTCTGAGAATGAAACTAGGTTTTCAGTGAGTAATCTATAAAATAAGTATAAGAAGTACGGGACTACAGCCAGCGCTGTCCCAGCTCCAAGTGTATAGGTTTTTACGTATGCCCATTGCCCGATATGGCTGAACAGATGAAGAAAAAACAAGAGGGAAAAGCCAATGAACATGCCGAATATCCCGTTTTCTGTGGCAAGGTAACATGCAGGTATGTAGATCAAAAGTTGAAATAGGACCGGAATGGAGAATCTGGCTGTGGTGACTTTGGACATGCTATCAAAGGTTTTCAGCATACGTTTCGGGACACGGGGCCGCACCTTATTATAGTTTTTCTTAAACCACGCTTCTAAAAGAATAATTTCCTCAAAATCGTGAATCATAAATATGGCTGGATAGAGCCAAATCAACGTTATTACACTAACATTCTCATTTAAATAGGAAAGCATATTTACACTTCATTCTGTCCGGAGACTTGTTTTTCATTTTTGCGCGGGAAAACGGTGTGGCTATAGGAAATAAGAAAATCAACAGCTAAAACAACGCCCCAAATAAACATGACATTTTTTAAGGCAGCTGTTTGCTCTCCAATCCCGATTAACAGAATCATCGCACCGAGTAAGGCATTTCCGATCACCCAGCCGAGGAGATGCCTGTGGAAACCATGGCGTTGCAGCTTTGCGTGTTCACTGCCGATTTTAGGCTTCTGCGCAGGCTTGGGGCCGCCCGCGAACCGATAAGCAAACCGTTCGTCGGCCCATTGAATCATTTTTTCCCCAAAAGCAATCGTCATTCCGATGTAATAAGCTGCCAGGCCATGTATAAAAGAAGCTTCGCTGCCGCTTTGCAAGTCAATGACTGTTGCAACAAGCAAAACAAAATCAATTACCGGAGTCGACAGCAGTAGGACAGCACCAAGCTTCTTTTTCTTAACTATGTAACGTGCAAAGAGGCCTGCAACAATCATAATCCAAAACATAATTTCACATACCATAATAAGTAATCCAACCATATTTTTCCTCCTTATAATGAAGAATATAACATACCTATTTTAAAAAGAGCAGGTCACAGGTGTAAAAACCTTTCATTTTAAATTCCTATCGGATTAATATAATATGAAACTACTACATAGTTTTACCAAGGGGGATATTGTATGGAACAAAAGACAGGTGTCGCAGCAGAAATCAGTAAGGATGGATCGTTTAAGCGACAAGGGAATCGATTTACAACTCCATTTGGGAATGAGGCTGGTGAATTGCCAGTCGAGGCTGGCAGGTACCGAATGCTCTGGTCAGCTGTATGCCCTTGGGCTCATCGGTCTGTCATTGTCCGCCGGATACTCGGGCTTGAAGATGCCATCAGCCTTGGAACGGCAAGTCCTATGAGGCCTCGGCTTCCTCATGTTGACTGGGAGTTTTCATTGGACGAGGAGGGTGTGGACCCGGTTCTTGGGATTCGATACATGAGCGAGATTTATTTGGAGACAGATCCCGGCTATAGCGGGCGCCCGACTGTTCCGGTTATTGTTGATGTGAAAGAACGGAAGGTAGTCAACAATGATTATTTCCGGCTCACGAACTATTTCGAGACTGCATGGACACCATTTCATAAGGAGAATGCGCCGGATTTGTATCCGGTAAGTTTGCGCAAGGAAATTGACACTCTTAATGATGCCATCTTTCATGATGTCAACAATGGTGTGTATAAGTGCGGCTTTGCCAAGTCACAGGAAGCTTATGAGCAGGCGTTTGACACTCTATTTGCCCGCCTTGATGAGCTGGAGGAGAGTCTGAGCTCGAAGCGGTTCCTGTTTGGTGATTATATTACTGATTCTGATGTCCGGCTGTATGCAACGCTAATCCGTTTCGATGCAGCGTATTATGCTGCTTTTAAAACAAACCGGAACCGGATTGTTGATTTCCCGAATCTATGGGGATACTTGCGCGATCTGTATCAGACACCGGGGTTTGGAGATACGACTGATTTCCATGCCATTAAAGTGCATTACCATCTGTCGAACCACATTGCTGCAGACGATCAAAAATCGAAGGGTATCTTACCAAAAGGACCGGATTTGAGCGGGCTGACAAGCAAGCATGGCCGGGAAGCAATCAGTGGGAAGCGTCAGAAATTCCTTATTCCAGGGAGCGAAGAATAATGATGATCCGTGATGCTAAAAAGAGTGAACTTGCTTTGATTCGGGCCCAGCGGCTGGCTGCGTATATGGAGCATGCCGGGAAAATCCAAGATGGCCATTGGAATGAGCTGAAAAAGGCAATTTCATCTGAAGCCGACCAGCAGCCAGGCGTGGAACTGATTGTCGCAGAATTGGAAGGGAAGATAGCCGGTAGTGTGGCAATGTTCCCGGCAAACAGTGATGCATATGAAGGGCATCTTGATGAACTGGAGCACCCTGAAATACGTGTCCTCGCAGTAGAACCGGACTATAGGGGAAAGGGTGTCGGAAAGGCACTTGTCGGTGAGTGCATTAAACGGGCCAGGGCGAAAGGGTATCGTGCAGTTGGTCTTCATACCGGTTCGTTTATGGATGATGCAATGAAATTGTACGAGGGCCTGGGCTTCGAGCGGCAGCCCGAGTTAGATTTTGAACCCGCAAATGATGGAATCATTGTTAAAGCGTATCAAATGAAATTGTGATGTGTGGCCGGGCATGGGTTGATGCCCGGTTTTCATTTGGAGCAGGCGAATGCCAGACAATTTCTTGTGACTTTCAAACCTTTTGTCGAGCTAATTTATATCTATTATTCAAAATGTGAAACAATTTCAGCCGACAAAAAAAACAAAAAAGCCGCCCAGCCACATGGGCCAGGCAGCTCTTGCCAGCAGAATCAGCGTAGGTTATTGGCCCCGCTGATTCCGCATGGCTTGTTCGCCCATGGCGACGAGACGTTTCGTCATTTCGCCACCGACAGAACCGTTTGCTCGTGCGGTCGTATCTGCACCAAGTTGTACTCCAAACTCGTTGGCGATTTCCTCTTTCATCTGATTCAGCGCGTTTTCCGAACCAGGAACCAAAAGTTTGTTTCTAGCCATGATGATCACTCCCCACGAAAAAATTGGGCAAGCCGCGAAGGCCGCCCAATCTTAGTCTATCCAGTCGTACTGTTCTGATTCGTCTTCGCCGAGCGAAGAAGTTAATTCCTATAATAGTTCTGGGTGAAATAAGGCTGCGATTGTTCGTTAAATGCTACACCGACACCAAGATACTCATAATCGCGTTTCAAAATATTATCTCTATGGCCTTTCGAGTTCATCAGGCCTTCATGGGCAAAAATACTGCTAAACTGGCCGTACGCCAGGTTTTCACCGGCGAGCACGAACCGAAGTTTGTCTTCTTCCATCCGATCAAAAGGGGATTGGCCATCAAGATTCGTATGGCTGAAATAATTGTTTTCCGCCATATCATCGCTATGTTTCCTTGCTGTCTCACGAACATGGTCATCCCACTCAAGGATTGGCAGCTGGTGATTGACGCGGGTTGCATTTGTCAAATCAAACATCTGGTATTCAAAGCCTTCTTTCAATGAGCCACTCGCATCTCCATACAAATTCGTTTTCTTTTCCTCGACATCCTGCCTTATAAGCTGTAATGCTGTAACAGTATTGCCCTCATGCTTATCATAAAAAACCGTAATGTACGTTCCATCCTTGAAGTATGCATCATAATCCTGGTCTTGCTGGAGGCGGTAAAAGACGCCGCCTTTTTGAATCGTAGTCAGCGGAGCGCCAAGCTTTTCCCGGACTAAGTCCTTTGCTGTGCCGCGTTCGATTCCATTCGTCGAGGCGATTAAATCCTGGCTCGTATACAAACCTGCAACCTTATTATCCTGATCGTACATAACCATGATAAACTGCCGGTAATCCTGATGGTAGGCATTCCAATTCAAGCCATACTCATTCATTGTCGACCGTTTTTCGCTGCCGAGCCTTTTTTCAACATCTGCTTTCGAGTCGCCAAGCTCAATGTTGTAGACGGAAAACAATTGCTCGGGCTGCTGCAGATCAACTTCCTCAAGAGGGGCTGGCTGAGCCTCTCTGCGAACATCGTCTGTTATTTTTCCAAAAAGAACGCCGGCTTGTTCAAAAAACTGTTTAATTGCATCAGTAAATTTTTCTGCTGCATCCCGGACTTCAGGGTTATCCGCGAGCGTCGACGCCTCTGCTTCGACGCGGGTAAGCATATCACCCGGATTCTTGAACCCGCCTTCAATAGCAGGCCATGAATAATTTATGAGAAAGACAAGTCCTATCAACATTAATAATCGGCTCAATCGAATCGGCCTCCATATCTGTTAAAATTCTATCCTTTAATAAAGAGGTATAATCAACTGTTTTGCTAATTTCTTTATCCGTACCCACTTTACTATCTTATTTAACTAAAAAACCCTGTGTAACGCGACTGAAAAATCCTGTCATAAACCATCCAATTTTTTCAAATACAGGCCGAAACCGGTTGAGCTGCCCACTGAGGAAAGTTTTGGCTTGAGATAATGAAAACCGCGCCATTACTAGTCTGTAGAAACCTCAAGGGAAACTTCCTGATTTTGGGGCATGAAACGGACTGTTACAGCATGTACCCTTTTAGCAGAGAGCGAAACTGAACTACTAGGAGGTAAAGGAAATGAACAAGCTTACAAAACTAGTAATCGCAGCCGGGCTCATTCTATCGATTTCGGCATTTACAAACACTGCATCTGCAAATGCAGCAACAACACATCAGGTCAAACAAGGCGATTCCTATTGGGAGATCGCCACTAGATTTGGTGTACCAGTGAAAAAATTAATGGATGTTAATAAGGCAACGAGTTCAGACCTTCATATCGGTAAGACTCTGACAATTCCAAACTCTATAATTACAGCTGCTGAAAAAGACCTGCTAGCACGACTTGTCCATGCCGAAGCGAAAGGCGAGCCGTATTCAGGTAAAGTCGCAGTTGCAACTGTTGTCCTGAACAGGGTAGCGAGCCCTGACTTCCCTGACACAATTAAAGATGTCATTCATGAAGTCGCCAATGGATATTACGCGTTCTCTCCCGTGCAAGACGGTTCAATCAACAAACCTGCCGACGCTGAAGCCAAGCGTGCAGTCAACGAAGCCCTTGCATTCCAGGGACAGGGCAATGGCAGCTTATTCTTCTTCAACCCGAAAACAGCAGTCTCTAAATGGGTCTTCTCCCGAGAAACAACGATTACAATCGGCAACCACCGTTTTGCAAAATAGGAGCCTCTATAGCCAGGCATTCCGACATATATAGCCTGAACCTCCCCTGTGAAACATCGTTTGTGAAACAAGAAAAACCGGGGAGTGACAGGCACTGTTCGCATTTTTAAGCGCCATCCTAGCCGGGATGGCGCTCTTTCTTGTATCGAAACTACTTAAGTTCCTGGGTCCTATGTATCTCCCGAGAAGTTTTTCTTCCGGATAAAGCAAGTTTCGCAGGGAAAAAGCAGGATAATGGCGAACTTTAATAGACACGTGGCAAGAAGGGAAAAAGGATAGGTTATGAAAAAATACATTTTGCCTGCTATCATTCTCGTTATCTCGATTTTATTTTTGAACAATGTGACTGAGCTGCCTGAGAAGGAAGAGGAAATTTCGTCCGATTCGGTGCCTACAATCAGTTCAGCCTTCAGTGCGCGCTATGGAGGAAAGGAACTCATTTTACTAGAAAAGACAGGTGTCGACCCCAGTCACATTTCCAAGCAGAAGCTTGCGAAGGCAATGGAGAAGGCTGAAACCTTTCCTGTTTCTCCTTGGGAAAGGCTGTTGATTTCGCATCGGATTCTTCCAAGCAAAGTGACATTTACTGAATATGATCCGGATGAAGGAATATTCGGGACCGTACATGAAGGGGATTTGTATCAGGCACCAGCTGCTCCAGGAGTAAAAGGGCTAATCATCACAGTTGAATGGGAAATAGGTGGGAAATCAACTTACTTTGCCAAAATCGATGTGCAAAAAGTTTATTCTTATCAAGAGATGATATCACCTAATCCTGAGACTTTTACGGTTCTCGCTTTTTCAGAAAAGGACACAGTACTGGACATCCCAGAAAGCAAGGATGAGACAT
Source organism: Bacillus sp. FJAT-27225 (assembly GCF_001685025.1). Taxonomy (GTDB): domain Bacteria; phylum Bacillota; class Bacilli; order Bacillales; family Cytobacillaceae; genus Bacillus_D. The sequence goes on from NZ_MAYU01000001.1 coordinate 247,495, forward strand.
ACATTGTCCAAACAGTTCATGGGAACCGGGATGAGCTGAAAAGAAAATTTCCAGAGCTGCGACTATCGGAACTTCCCGCATTTTTTGTTTTTCAAACGAACAATATGATTATGCAGACAGTCGAAGTCGACCAGTTGATTTCTTTTGTCACAAAAAATGAGCGATACGTTTATGAGGGGGAAACAGAAAATTGGATGATCACACTAACTGCTGAACAGAAAATTGGGAACGGAACATTCAAAACTCTATTAACCTACAAAGGAAAAAATGGCGATCAAATTGGACAAATTGGAACGACAGTTAATGGTGAATCATGGTCACTAGAAGAAGGCGGCCACCAGCTGGATGGGAATAACCAGTCTATCGCTGGCAACATGATTACATGGCCAATAACGGAGGAAGAAAAAGTAACTTACATAGTGAGATGGGATGGCCAAGAAGAAACCATTCCATTGATTTTAAAAGGAACATCCTCAACAAGCAAAAATCATTAAAATGTCCATATACTTAATGGTGTATAGAGATATCTGCCCAAGAGGGGGTAACCGATTGAAAAAATACATCCTGCCAGGCCTTATCATGATTATATCCATTTTCTTTTTGAATACAGTCATTGACAAGCCGGAAGAAGAGGAGAAGCCTGCTGAAAAAACTGAAGCGGCAGCAAGTACCCAGCCTGCAGTTCGGCTGTCCTCACCAAAAGATTCAAAACCAATGGTGCTGTTGAACGATGAGATAGCTGACCCTTCGGGATTAAAAGCAAAAACCATTAAGGATGCCATTAAAAAGGCAAAAGCAGTTGATGCCAATCCCTTTGACCAGTTGATGCCGAACTTTCCTGCAACTCCAAGCAGTGTTGTTTTTTACGAATGGCAGGCAGATTCAGAGCTTCTTAGTCAGCCAGTTGGAGTAGAATTTCATCTGGCTCCCCGTGAACCTGGTGAAAAAGTAATTATACTGAGTGCTGAATGGCCTGACGGGAAGAAAGGGATCTACCTGTCAAAAATCAATGTCAAGCGGTTATCGTCCTATCAGCATCTGCTTGCTCCTGACACAGACCGTCTAACTGTTCTTGGATTTTTCGAACCTGAGTATGACTATACGATTCCTTCAAGCCCGTATGAAACGTATATAAAACGCGAAGTTAAGGGGACTGCTGAGGAGCTCCGATCTAATTATCAAGATCTACCCCTAGACATGCTGCCGGTATTCTTTGTTTTCCAGAATGACACGATTATGTTCCAGACTGAAGATTTTATTGAGCTCACTGCATTTCTCACGAAAGAAACGACAAGTGTATTTAAGGGTGAATCAGACAATTGGGAAGTAAGAATTACCACTAAGGATACTTTAGGCCAATCAATGATGGAGACTGTCATAAAGTATAAGGGAAGAAACGCTGAACCAAAAGGTGAGTTTGAAATGGATTTAAATACGGAGACCTCAACGTGGGGCACTATCGGACTAACGTTGGATAACCAAAAAGAAGCGTCTATATTAAGCACTATGACAGGCATAACTGGAAAACACATGGAGAATAAAGAATATGAGGTTTCAGTTCGCTGGGACGGGAAGGAAGAAAAGTTTAAAGTACATTTAACAGATAAAAATTGAGAATAATCATTAGCCTCCTTAACCGGGAGGCTTTTTTCTATGGTAAGATGATTATTGTATTTTACGAATATCTATAAAATTGTAAAAGAGGCGTTACTTTTGACACATTATCGGACACTGCTATTTGATATCGATGACACATTGCTTGATTTTGGCGCTACCGAACAAGGTGCGCTCCGCAAGCTGTTTGAATCAGAGGGGCTTGCCGTTACAACCGAATTGCTTCAATCCTACCGAAAGATCAACCAAGGCCTTTGGGCAGCCTTCGAGGCAGGGGCTGTTACACGTGATGAACTCTTCTATACTCGATTCTCCAGGTTTTTCAGCGAGCTAGGCAAAGAGAGAGATGGCGTTTGGCTCGAGCATAAATACCGCAGTTTTCTCGATGAGGGCCACGACATGATTGAAGGGGCAAAGGATTTGATCACCAGGCTGCATGGGAATTTTGACCTGTATATCGTCACCAACGGCCTTTCTCTTACCCAGCACCGCCGCCTGACCGCTGCCGGCTTGCTGCCGTATTTTAAGAATGTTTTCGTATCGGAGGATACTGGCTACCAAAAGCCGATGAAGGAATACTTTGATTACGTGATTGAACGGATCCCGGGTTTCTCGGCAGAAACCGCACTCATCATTGGCGATTCGCTGACCGCTGATATCAGGGGCGGCAACCAGGCAGGAATCGATACCTGCTGGTTTAACCCTCATCGGAAAGCCAACGAAACTGGCATTCTGCCAACCTATGAGATTACGTATCTTGATGAGCTGGAAGGAATTCTTGAAACGAATCTTTCGAAAATCCGATAAAATGGAGAAGGCTGGCCCAACAGCCAGCCTTCTATAACTACTCTCTCAAAGACTCGTTTTCAATCGAAATGATTGTGTGGTGTTTTTCTATTTCAAACACTTGTTTAAATATATCTGACACGCGATCTCCAAGGATTTTCTTCGTTCTCGGCCTGCTTTCATTATCTTTAATAAAGGTAATAACATATTGCGGCATATGGTGTCCTCCTGCTGTAATGTCTTGCTTTTTTACACTTATACCCTTTGGGCTAGATGATTAACTGGGTTTTTGTCGAAAAAACGCATATGTTTTTTTAAAAGGAAAGGAGGTTTCGCCATATGCGTCTAAAAGGGCTAATCATGATTATTATCGGTTCGGCGTTATGGGGAATGACCGGCCCGATGATGGAATGGTTATTGAATGACACAGGTGTGACTGTCGCATTCCTGCTCTCGATCCGTCTGTTGATTTCCGGTTGCCTGCTTTTAACCGTTGTCGCTTTTTCAAAAACTCCTATTTTTGAAGTTTGGAAGAGCGGTTTCTGGCGATTAAGGCTTATTATTTTTAGCATGATTGGCATGCTCGGCCTGCAATATACGTTCGTCGCCGCCATTGCAGCTAGTAACGCAGTTATGGCAACACTCCTCCAATTTTCAGCTCCAATCTTTATTATCATCTTTGTTTCACTCAAAGCCAGAAAGCTGCCGCGGAACAAGCAGCTAATTGGTGTAACGGGAACATTGGCCGGCTTGTTCTTCCTCCTCACCAACGGATCGCTCGACAATCTGGTCGTCAGCCGAGAGGCACTGATATGGGGGTTGCTGCTTGGCCTTTCGTTTGCTTTTTACGCACTTTATCCACTAAGGCTTATGAACGAGTGGGGGGTTCTGAATATCGTTGGCTGGTCGATGTTCATCGCTGGCTGTACCTTGTCTTTGACAACGCGTGTCTGGAGCTCAAATGGATGGTCCGCAATTGCCAATTGGGAAACAGTTGGGATGTTTGTTATCCTAATCGGTTTTGGGACAATGGCCTTTGTACTGACACTCGGCAGCCTGCAATACATTACCCCAGTTGAAAACAGCATCCTTGGCAGTGTTGAGCCGTTAACCGCAATGGTCATATCGGTCATCTGGTTTGGAACGGTCCTCCAGGAAATCCAGCTGTTCGGAGCATTCCTTATGCTCACATTTATCATCTGGCTATCAGTCATAAAGGACCGACAGGCTGTACCGGCTGAACTTTAACAAAAGGGGCTATACGAATATGGGTAATTCTATCCGCTATACGACCATTCCGCCATTAGATTTCACTCAGCTGCTCGAAATTTATGATGCATTGAGCTGGAACTCGCTCGGTTTCACCGTTGATAAACTGGAACGGATGTGCAAAGGAAGCTGGTATGCCCTGTATGCCTATGACAGAGATAAGCTTGTCGGCATGGGCAGGGTGATATCTGACGGAATCATCACTGGTGTCATTTGCGGTCTTTGTGTCCATCCTCAGTATCAGTCACAAGGAATCGGGAGCGCGTTGCTTCAGATGCTTGTTAGCCATTGCGAACAGAACCAAGTCATTCCTCAGCTGATGTGCGTCGACAGCCTGGTCCCATACTATGAAAAGCAGGGATTTGATACGTTTACTGTTGGAATGAAAAAGAGTAATATCAGATAGCTTGTTTGCCGCCGCTACTAGGCGGTTTTTGTTGGACTTCTAAAAGGGGGAGCGCAACCGAGATTTACAAAAGTAATCTAACGCAGAGCAATAGTTGGTCACTATACCGAAATATCCGAGAAGTCGATCGGTAGGGAAAAAGGGGTGGTTCATAAAACTAGAATTTCCGAAGTTGATTCGCGAGGGAGCGGAATAAGAGTGGGGCTTATTTTATCCGAGGTTTCTTTGAGTATATATCCGAGAATTCTGGAATATATCCCAGATTTTAAGGATATATCCGAGATTTTAGGAATATATCCGATAATTTCACAAAGTGGACAAATTTACTCCTCAAATAAAGACACAATTAAATGGTGTAGATTTGTTTCTAGAACAAAACTTTGGAAAACAGTTTCAGTCAAGATAATACGCAGAATCCTTCTTAATTGTCCTAGCGTTTTAACCAGTGTTAGCGATTGATAGAGATGTGATATCAATTTGCTAGCAGACATCATCACGTCCTTTATTGAAGGGCTTTTGTTAATGTTCAATGCATTTTTAAAAGGAGAGCTGCATCATTGTAATTTCCGTATTGATATAGCAAGACGAGTTTATCGGATTAATTTCCACCATCCGAACCGCGATTAATCTACGAAACCGAGTTACCGGATTAATCTCCACCATCCAAACCGCGATTAATCTACGAAAACCAGTTTACTGGATTAATCTCCACCATCCAAACCGCGATTAATCTACGAAACCGAGTTTACCGGATTAATCTCCACCATCCAAACCGCGATTAATCTACGAAACCGAGTTTATCGGATTAATCTCCACCAGCCGAACCGCGATTAATCTACGAAACCGAGTTTACTTGATTAATCTCCACCATCCGAACCGCGGTTAATCTACGAAAACCAGTTTACTGGATTAATCTCTACCATCCGAACGGCGATTAATCTACGAAACCGAGTTTACCGGATTAATCTCCACCAGCCGAACGGCGATTAATCTACGAAACCGAGTTTACCGGATTAATCTCCACCAGCCGAACCCCGATTAATCTACAAAACCAGTTGAAATTGGGCCTCCAATGTGAAGGCCCTTTTACTTTGGGATAGGAAGTTCAGCCAGTTTTTATATTCAAGCTGCTTTCGCAAGCCTTTGATGCTATGCTTAAGGCGTTTTCAAAATCGTTTAGGATATCGCTACAATCCTCAAGCCCGACAGAAAGACGGAGCAGTCCGTCAGTTATGCCTCGTTTTTCGCGCTCATAACTTGGGAGGGCCGCGTGGGACATCGTCGCGGGATAGGAGAGAATGGATTCGACCGCACCTAGGCTGACTGCAAATACAGGTAATTGCAGATTTTCAACTAGCGATTTGGCAACATCCCGGTTCGGAAGTCTGAAGGAAAGAACGGCTCCTGCGCCTGTTGCTTGGCTGAAATGGACAGAATGGCCAGGATGATCAGAAAGCCCTGGATAAAATACTTCCTCGACCAATGGATGCCGCTTCAGGAAATTCGCAATACGTTCTGCAGACTCCGAGGAAGATTGAATCCTTACACTCAATGTCTTCATTCCTTTTAGAAGTTCGTAGCAATCAGGAACACCTAAAACAGCCCCAAAAGAATTTTGGATAAAATATAACTCATTCGCAAGTTCCTCATCCTTAACAACTGCAAGTCCAGCAACTACATCACTATGGCCGGAAAGGAACTTAGTGGCACTGTGCAGGACGAGATCGGCTCCAAGCTCCAATGGTTTTTGGTAAAGGGGGGTAAGGAATGTGTTATCTACATAAAGTCGACATCCGTGCAGCTTCGAAAGCTCTGCTACTTTTTTGATATTGGTAATCTGCAAAAGCGGATTGGACGGCGTTTCAACATAGACTACCTTTGTATTTCGCCTGAATGACCTGGCAACCTCAATTAAATCAGTCATATCGACAAATGTATGTTCAATCTTGAAGCGGGATAAAACTTGGGTCACCATCCTGAAAGTACCGCCGTACACGTCTTTTGAAATCAAGACATGGTCGCCTGCAGATAAAAGCATGAATGCAGATGAAATGGCTGCCATTCCGGACGAAAACGCAAAACCCTTCACTCCACCTTCCAGGTCTGCAATGGTTTCCTCAAGCACCTGGCGCGTTGGATTCCCAGACCTTGAGTAATCAAAGTCACCAAACGAATCAAATTGGTTTTGGTGAAATGTTGATGAATAGTAAAGAGGCGGGTTGGCAGAACCATTTTTCTCTTTCCTGAACGTTTGCTGATTAACCACTTTCGTGTTAAATGAGTATGTTTGCGTTGTCATCGGTCTTTTCCTCCTCAGCTATTTGTGCAAATGCCTGATCCAGATCAGCCTTCAAGTCATCGATATGCTCAACCCCGACCGAAAAACGGAGCAGGCAGTTATCAATGCCATTTTGCAAGCGGATTTCCTCGGGGATGTCTGCGTGAGTTTGCGTCGCGGGATAGGTAATGAAACTTTCAACACCGCCAAGGCTTTCGGCAAATGAGATAAGCCGCAAATTTCGAAGAAGAGGTGCGACCCATTCCTCTTTTTTCACACGAAACGACACCATTCCGCCCTTGCCTGGATAAAGCACCTCCGTTACTTCATCGCGCTCGTTTAAATAGTTCACCAGAGCGGCCGCATTTTCCTGATGGCGTTCCATCCGTAAACCGAGCGTTTTCAGGCCTCGAATTAAAAGCCAGCTATCGAAGGGAGATAATACAGCCCCAGTGCTATTGTGATTGGCGGCCAGTTTTTCACAAAGCTCTGCTCCTTTGGAAATCACCAGACCAGCAAGAACATCATTATGGCCGCCAATGTATTTTGTTGCACTATGTATAACAATATCGGCACCTTGTTCTATCGGCTTTTGCAGAAAAGGAGTGAGGAAGGTGTTGTCCACTATCAGCAAAAGCTGATGGCTTCTGGCAACTTTCGAAATCCTTTCAATATCAATCTCCTGCATAAGCGGATTTGTTGGCGTCTCGATAAAAATCGCTTTCGTATTTTCATTGATGGCCTTCTCAACTTCTGCGCTATCGTTGCAGTCAACATAATGGGATCTCACTCCGTATGATTCTGAATAGCTTGCAAAGAGGCGGAAGGTACCTCCATATAAGTCAGTTGAGGCAATGAGTTCATCGCCAGTTTTAAAAAGCGAAAGAATAAGCTGGATGGCAGCCATTCCCGAACTGCACGCAAAACACTGGTCACCTTTTTCAAGTGCCGCTGCATTGTCTTCCAGCAAGGCGCGGGTAGGATTCTTGGTCCTTGTATAATCGAAGCCTGTCGATAATCCAAGCCCTTCATGTCGGTATGCGGTTGAGAGGTAAATGGGTGGATTGACAGCACCTGTAGTTGTTTCGCTGCGGTTTCCGATTTGAACTAAGTTTGTCTGGATATGGTGATTTTTCATGGGAGTTCCTCCTTATAATCTAGTAAGAGGAGAAGTATGGGCAAAAATAAAAGGGACTTCCATAAGAAGAAGTCCCGAATCGCCATTCGTTTTCCTCTTATCTGCCAGGCATTTAACCTGCTGGAATTAGCACCTTTGCTGAAAAAATCAGCCGGTTGCTGAGGCTTCATAGGGCCAGTCCCTCTGCCTCTCTGGATAAGAACAGATATGAAATTGTTTGAAATATTAAAACTAATTTAACTTACTTGTACTTTTTTGGCAAGTAAAAACTCATTTAAAATATTGAACAACCTTTCCTTTGCCATCTGCAAAAGTTACTTTTGCAAACGCACCGTTTATAAATGTCATTTGCGGCGGCATGTGTCCACAGTCGATGTCATATAAGACCGGAATGCCTAGTTCATCAGCTAAATCGCTGTAAACATCCTCGGCAGTATATCCGTCTACCGGATGATTAGCATCGCTTCTCCCAAACAAAAGCCCACCGCAATTTTCAAACCATCCGGCGAGTTTCAATTGAACGAGCGACCTGCGGAGATCAGTTGCAGACAAGTCGCAGTTTTCAAAATACCAGATTATTGGTTCACCAGGAATATAGGTTTCCCTAAAGGCACTGACGTTGCCGAACGGAGTTCCAGCTGCATGGTGGATAATATCAATACAACCTCCCAACAGCCGGCCTTCCATATGCTCACTTTTGCCAGATACCGATTTCCATTCGGTTTGCTCGGTTAAATGGAATACACATGGGGAAGGGGTATCGTGTGACCATTTCAGCTGATATTTTTCCGATGATGTCTGTGTAACAGAGCCACCTGTTTTTGTTTTCAGGACTTCTTCCCACATAGCGGTTGTTTGGTCCGAATAATTGCCACGCAAATCGATGATATTGGTGCCATGTGCCGTTGCTATCCCTGTTTTCAAGGTGATTGCGAAAAGGAGCAGGCTTGTATCTGAATAACCTAATATCCACTTGGGAGGAATCGTGCCATAATCGATCAGGTCCAATGTTTCAATAAGGAGCTCGCCTCCCCAAGGCGGGATGATGATATCTATTTCCGGGTCCGCAAACATGCGGTCCAATTCCTCGGCCCGTGTTTTCGCCGGCGAGGATTTTGCTTTAAAGTCCGTCCAAACCGTTTCCCCAGTGATAACTTGATATCCCTTTTGCTCCATCCGGGTAATTGCTTGCCTCATGATTTCATGCAATTCTTCTGGGACACCCGAAGATGGCGCGGTAACCCCGATTGTAGCTTTTTCTTTTAAAAATGGGTACCTAATCATTAGCATCATCCTATCTCTATTGTTAATCAAATACTTTTCGATATGAAAAATAAAAATCCTTCTTACTGCGGAAACTATATTTGCAGGAAACTTCGAAGGGAGTGTCTACATGGCTAAGAACAATAATAAGAAAAGTAAGCGTGCGATGCCGAAAACCGATGTGGAATTTGCCAATAACGGATTGGAGCGAATTGCACTAAAAGCCCAAAAAACTAAGCAGGACAAGTGAGGAATGAGGGACGGTTCTGCGTTTGCATCGGTAAACCGGAACCGTCCCTTTTGCCATTCTTTTTTCTTCAAACCCCCTTTTAAGGTTGAACCTTTTGTTATATTCTGTAAATAGAGGAAGACAAAGGGGGGAGACTGTATGGGTTCTATCGTACGGTTAACATGGATCATACTTCTTATAGTAATAGGTGCATTATTGTTCCGAAAGGGATTACAGCTTTGGGATAGCATTGCGACAATTGATGGAGACGGGATAGGAGTTTCATTTCTTGGTCTTGAAGTATCCGACTCTGTTAAATATGAAGACATTCGCTATTATGCAGGAGGCTTTATCACAGGTGGGATTGCATCCTTTATTCTCGCTTTAACTCAGTGGGGGAGGGCATATAGTGGATATTATCGATAAAGAATTATATTTTTTGGAGACGGATCGTTTACGTATGAGGGAAATGAACAGTCAGGATACGAATCACCTCATGTCTATCTTTTCAGATTCTATTGCCATGCAATTTTACCCCGCAACAAAGACTATGGAAGAAGCCGATAAATGGATTACTTGGAATCTGGATCTTTACAAGAATTACGGAGCGGGCCTTTGGATTTGCGAGCGGAAGGATGATGGCACATTTACAGGGCAGTGCGGGATTGTCCCACAGGTCGTGGACGATGTAAATGAATTGGAAATCGGTTATTTGTTTGCTCGGGAACATTGGGGCAAAGGATATGCAACTGAAGCTGCGCTAGCGGTGAAAAATTACGGTTTTGGGCAGCTAGGCCTGAACAGGCTTATTTCGATGATATTTTATAAAAATCAACCTTCGATTCGTGTTGCGGAACGGATCGGCATGGTCCTTGAGAAAAGGACGAGTGTTAAAGACAGGGAAACATTGATTTATTCAGTTTGCAAGGGAGAGAGTTAATTTGGAACTATTGCTTATCCGCCACGGCCAATCAGAAGCCGATCTGTTGGGTGTCCATGAAGGCCGGGCTGATTTTCCGCTTACGGAACTTGGTCTTGAACAAGCTGCTAAACTGGCAGACTATGTCTCTTCCAATTTAAAACCGGATATCATCGTAGCCAGTCCTCTGAAGCGGGCATTACAAACTGCAGCAATCCTTCAGGAGGCTATTGGCTGCAAGCTCCATGTCGATGAAACTTTAATGGAATGGAACAATGGTGTGCTCGCTGGCCTTCCATATGAAGTCGCTGCAACGCGCTATCCCTTGCCAAAAGAAGGTCGGCCTCCTTATGTGCCGATTGAAGGCGGGGAATCGGATCTTGAATTCCGTTTCCGGGCAGAAGCGTTTTTGCAAAAAGTCATTCATGAACATGCGGATGCTGAAAGGGTTGCGATCGTATCACACGGAGGAATGATATCCAATTTAATTCAGGCGTATTTGAAACTTCCCGCCGTAAATGAATTTATTTTTCCAACTGGAGACACTGGTTTCCACAGGCTGGAGGAGAGGAATGGGAACAAAGTCGTCAGGATGTTGAACAGTCAGGTGCACTTGCTCTAAAAGGGGAGTGGATGCAGGTGAAAAGGAAATGGAAAATCGGGGCTGCTATTCTTTTGCTTTTATGTATTTTAACAAATCCCAGTACGAAGGAATATGTCGCGTTTAGTGGTAATCAGCCCAAAAACCTTGAATTAAGAGTGAAAATTGATCGGACTAATTTCTTTCTTTTTTCAACATACGCTCCAAAAATTGTTGCGACTGACGAATATGGAATGGTTCACCTTGGGGTATTGGGGAGGTTTTATCAAGTTTCAGATGGTCAGTATGATTATCCATGGTGGCTGGAACTGCTGAATTAAATCATAAACAAAGGCCCGGCATCAGCCAGGCCTTTTTTAATCATTTTTTACGAAATATTGCTTTAATTGCCAAGAAAATCAAATAAAGTGCGGCTATCAAAATGGCAAGTACCGCGATAAAGTGAATGATAGAATGAATTGGGTAAAAAATTGGCCCTGTTAATTTAACATGCAGCAGTGAAAAGCCAGCCACGATCATAGAAAGCAACATTACGACGAGATAATACATTCGTGTTCCCCCCTCTCATTATCACTATATGTAAGATGCAAATAGATGGTGAGGCATGTACTTATAAATGGGTGAATGTCCGGATTAGTGCGATGATTAAAGGAAATAATAAGTGCATAACCGGAGAAGGGGGATTTTCATGGCAGCCAAACGAACGGATCGAAAAATTGGTACCGATAAGATGAGCGGTGCTCCTGTCGGGAATGAATTTACTAGTGATAATGCTTTCAGCGATCATGGCCTCGACAATGAGGAACGCTTAAACAAAGCGCTCCAGAAGGACAGGAAGTCTAAATAAGGTTGGTGCACTAGTGCACCAGCTTTTTTATTTGCTAAAATAAATAATTCAGCGGTTTTGAAAGTCATTCTTCAATTGCATAATTTTCTGACAACTGAACACTGCAGGCTTCCCTTTTTAAAAAAATATGATAAGATACTTTTTAAAGAAAAGGGGGCTGTGTTTAAGTGTCACTGCAAAGCGTTAAAGAACATTTAAAACAATGGAATCGGGACCAGGACATAATGGAGTTTGAAACGTCAAGTGCAACGGTGGAGCTTGCTGCGGAAGCAATCGGAGTGATTCCTGCAAGGATTGCTAAAACTCTTTCATTCAGAGGTGAGGGAGATTCAGCGATTCTGATTGTAGCAGCAGGTGATGCAAAAATTGATAATAAAAAGTTCCGCCATACGTTTGGATTCAAAGCTCGGATGCTTACGGCTGAGGAAGTGCTTGAGCAGACTGGGCATGCCATTGGCGGTGTCTGCCCATTCGGGTTAAAAAATGAACTGAATGTTTTTCTAGATGAATCAATGAAACGTTTTACAACTCTTTTCCCGGCCTGTGGAAGCAGCAACTCGGCTATTGAAGTTACCCTCGATGAGCTCCAGAACTATTCTTTTGCGACAGGCTGGGTAGACGTCTGCAAAGGGTGGCAGGAAGAAATTGAGGTACAGCCTCTCGAAGCAGAGGTAAAGTAGAACTGGTGTGATTTTGTACAGAAAGCGGGAGGGAAGACCTTGTTTAGAAAAATAAAGCAGTTATTTTGCAAACATTATTATATAGAAACTTCAGGGTTCTTCTCTCCTGATTGCCGATATGATTCCAACCTAATTTGTACTAAATGTGGTAAACAGGTCACCCGCTACGGTGTTTAACTATTCAAGGAGCAGCGAATGGAATGAAGATTTATAAGCTTAAGAAAGATTTTCAAGGCATAAAAAAAGGAACACACTTTTACTTAATTGCAGAATCAGAATTTATCGGAGTTAAGGAATTTGTTTTACGTTCTAAAGATTTATCTTTTAGACTATCTCTGAATGAAAAGGAGTTTCAGAGGAATTTCGTCTTAATAATGTAAACCTCGTCTTATGTAATCAGGGTCCATACTCAAACTCCATACTCCTTCTTCTTTCCTCCAAAAAAGTCACTCACCTCTCCGGAAACTATAAATAACAGGGTAATAATTGGGCAACCTGTATAAATGAGGAACGGGCATTTTAATAAAAGCGAGGTATCCGCATGGATTTTTCTAAAGAAATGGCATTGGAGCTTGAAAATATGATTCGTGCTGGTGAAGTTGATCACGATATCGCAGACGATATTTCTGCTGCAGTTCTAGGCCTCCGGAATGGCACCAAATTCCTGGATGATTTTTATAGGGCAAGCACTCCACACAAAGTGCTTGAGGTATTCGATGAAGTGAGCCAGCGAGTTAAGAGGTAAATTTCAAATATCCGTAAAAGGCCTCATCGGATTGTGATAGAGGTCTTTATTTATGTGGTATGTTAATGGGAAAAGCTGTATTTGGGAGGGTGAAAAATGGCGGACCAAAAACTTATGGATGCTGTTGAGATTATAAAAGCATCGAATAATATTGTTGTTTTAACAGGGGCTGGCATCAGTACGGAATCAGGTATAAAGGATTTCAGATCTCGAACTGGGATTTATCAGGAGGCGCCGGAATACATCCTGTCGTTAGGCTACTTTTTTGACGAGCCTCGCCGATTTTATCAATTTGCATTGGAAAATCTATATCATCCCGATGCAAAGCCAAACAAAGGCCACGAAATCCTGGCGAAATGGGAAAGTGAGGGGCGCGTTTCTCAAATTATTACTCAAAATATCGATGGCCTCCACCAGAAGGCCGGCAGCCAAAATGTCATCGAATTCCACGGCACCATGAATACCGCAACCTGTCAGAACTGCGGGGAAACCTACACGGCAGAGCAAATGTTTCATCGATATAAAACTGTGGAAGATTTTTATGTGTGCAGCCGCTGTAACACGAAAAATGAGCGGGACCGCTATATCAAGCCGGATGTTGTATTGTTCGGTGATGCGGGCGAATGGTTCACACAGCAAGGATTTCAAACGATTCTCGGTTTTCTCGGATCCGCCGATTGTATCCTTGTGCTTGGGTCGAGCTTAAAAGTTGTTCCATTTGCTTCTTTCCCGCAATACAGGGGAGGGGATGTTCCACTACTTATCATCAACTTGGAAAAAACACCTTACGACAATGAGGAGAATACAGTGTCCATTCATGATTCAATTGGCAAAACCCTAAAGGAAATTGACCGATTGCTTTAATTTTTTTAAGAAAATGGCCTTTTTTTAAAAAAAATCGTCTAAATATGACATTTGTCATGTAAGTCACATGACAGCTGCTACTGCACAACACTTTTCATTTCTCCTATAATCAAAGTACTAAGATTGGAATGAAAGGGGCTTTTTCTAAACATGTCTGTTAAAATCCAACTAAAAGAGCTCAAAAAACAAGTTGCTCCTTATGAAAAATCTGAGACAACCAAAAGTATCATTCAACTTGCAAATACCATTATTCCGTATTTCATCACATGGTATCTTGCCTACAAGGCACTATCTGTAAGCTACTTGCTTACGCTCGTCTTATGTCTTGTTACAGCAGGCTTCATGGTCAGGACGTTTATTATTTTCCATGACTGCACCCATCACTCCTTTTTCAAAAACAGGAAGTGGAATAAAATTGTCGGCACCTTTACCGGAATCTTGACGATGTTCCCTTATTCGCAATGGGGACGGGATCACAATATCCATCACGCATCCAGCGGAAACCTGGACAAGCGCGGGACAGGTGATATTTGGGTAATGACCGTTGAAGAGTATGCAAAAGCTTCCTCTTTGGAAAAACTTAAATACAGGTTGTACCGTAACCCACTCATCATGTTTGGGTTGGGACCAATCTGGCTCGTCATGATTAAAAGCCGCTTTAACCGAAAGGGAGCAAGGCTTCCAGAAAAAATGAACACCTGGATAACAAATGCAGGGATTGTTGCCATTTCCGCTTTGTTGATTTGGGCAATCGGATGGCAGGCTTTCTTGATGGTAGAATTACCGACCCTATTCATTGCAGGCTCACTTGGCATTTGGCTGTTTTATATCCAGCATACGTTCGAAGATTCCTATTTCGAGCATGATCCTGAATGGGAATACGTTCAAGCTGCGGTTGAAGGCAGCTCATATTACAAACTGCCAAAGGTCCTTCAATGGGTGACTGGAAACATCGGTTTCCACCACGTTCATCATTTGGCGCCGAGGGTACCGAACTACAAGCTCGAAGAAGTTCACAAAAACACCCAGCCGTTGCAGCATGTTCCAACGGTTACATTGTCCACCAGCCTTGAATCTCTCAAATTCCGTCTCTGGGATGAAAAGAAGAAACGGTTTGTTACGTATTCAGAAGCAAAGGCTTACCTTAAAAACAATGCGGGTGTCTCGATGAATCCAAAAACCGAATAGTCTAAACGCTCCCCTTCCTTAATAAGAAGGGGAGTCTTCTATTTCTGTATGGTAAAATAAAGTTATGTGAAACTTCAATTAGTCGGAGTCAATACAGCCATTAAATGCGGGAGCATGTTAGCAAAACAAGGGGGAATGGGGCCGGAAAATGTTTAAACGATATTGGAATTTATTAGGGAGGACAGGAATATCTCCTTATATATGGACAATTCTTGGGATACTGCCATTTTATTTTATTTCACTAACACCTTCAACTGTAAATATCATTAAGGGAGTCATCCTGATTCTGTCATTTTTTGTTATATACCGGCTGGCGTTCCTGGCAAAAGGGTGGACCGTCTATTTATGGACACTTATACTGATCGGCATATCCATTTCATTGACAACTTTATTCAGTTATGTGTATTTCGCATTTTTTATTGCATATTTTATTGGCAAACTTAAAAGCAGGATTCCTTTTTTTACACTCTATTCGATTCACGTTGTTGGCATGATTACCGCAGTAACGACAAAAATCATCTTACAGGATCCTTTTTTTCAAAAGCAGCTGCCACTTGTGGCTATTGTGGTCATAAGTCTCATTCTCTTGCCCTTCAGCCTCAGATATCGGAATGAAAAAGAAAAATTGGAAGAAAAGCTAGAAGTCGCAAACCAGAGGATTGCAGAATTAATCAAAATTGAGGAACGCCAGCGGATTGCGCGCGATCTTCATGATACATTGGGGCAAAAATTGTCTCTTATCGGATTGAAAAGCGACCTCGCCAGAAGGCTTATTCATAAGGATAGCGAACGGGCAATCGTTGAGATGCAGGACGTCCAGCAAACAGCACGGACTGCGTTGAATGAAGTGCGGAACATGGTAGCCCAGATGCGGGGTATCCGCCTGAGTGAAGAAATAATCCGTGTTAAAGAATTGTTAAAAGCTGCAGAAATTGAATTTTCAGGCAGCGAAAACTGGTCACTGCCCAATGTTCCGCTTCTAGTGGAAAACATTTTAAGCATGTGTTTGAAAGAGGCAGTAACAAATGTCGTTCGCCATAGCAATGCCTCCCATTGCGATATCAGCCTCGAGCATACTCAAAGTGAAATTACGCTTATTGTCAGTGACAATGGAGTTGGCAAGGTGAACCAGGAAGATTTTTCAAAAGGAAGCGGCCTGTCAGGAATGAAGGAACGCCTCGATTTCCTTAATGGAACGTTGGAAATTCAAAATGGCCAAGGTACCAAGTTGATTATTAAGGTACCAAAAGTGAAGATAGTAAAAGAGGAGGGATTGAGATGATCCGGATCGTCATTGCTGAGGACCAGCGAATGCTGCTTGGAGCCTTCGGGTCGCTTTTGAATCTGGAAGAAGATATGGAAGTCGTCGGAATGGCGGCCAATGGGGAAGAGGCTGTCCAGCTGGTCCGGCAACACTCCCCAGATGTATGCATCATGGATATCGAAATGCCAGGAAAAAATGGGCTTGAAGCAGCAGAGGAATTGAAGGATACCGGCTGCAAAATTATCATTCTGACTACATTTGCACGGCCGGGATATTTTAAACGAGCTATTAAAGCCGGTGTAAGCGCGTATTTATTAAAGGACAGCCCAAGTGAAGAGCTTGCCGGCTCCATCCGCAGTGTTGTTTCCGGGAAGAGGATATATGCCCCTGAGCTGATGGATGATTTGTACAGTGAAGACAATCCGCTTACTGATCGCGAAATGGATGTTTTGGGATTAATCGCAGATGGCAAAAATACAAAGGAAATTGCCAGCGAACTGACACTTTCGCATGGAACAGTCCGGAATTACATCTCGGCAATTCTCGACAAGCTGCATGTTACAAACAGGATTGAGGCCATAACCCAGTCAAAAGAAAAGGGCTGGTTTAAATAATGTGGAAGCCGCTCTGAGATTGGTATCGGAGCGGCTTTTTTGCATCCTAATTAGGGCTAGAAGTGAAGGATGGAAAGACCACTTTTTTCAGGCTGTTCCCGTCTTCATAAGCACACATGAAGGATTGATAGCCATCGTTTTTTAAGCGGTTCCCGTCTTCTTTCCCTGATGGAGTCATGCGAAGTAAGTATTCACAAGCCCACACAGACACTTGCTTGAACGAAAAACAAAATAGCCGAAAACCTACTGTCCGTTACATAACAAAACCGCCCCAAATGTTGGGGCGGACGGTTTCATTATTTTGAGTGGCTCAGCATCCAAACATACAAATCAGCATTCTGATAGGCCTGTACCCAGGAGTCATGGCCTATTTTAGGATAATACGTTGCTTTGACATTCCCGCCAATGGACGCCAATCGATTAACGAGTTTCTTGGTTTCCTCGATAACCACGACATTGTCATATTCACCATGGAAAGCCCATACTGGAATATCCTTCAGATTTTCAATACGATCGGGAAGAACTGCTCCACCGCAAACGGGTGCAATCGCTGCGAACGTATCAAACCGTGTCATTGCCCAATCCCATGTCCCATATCCGCCCATGCTTAATCCGGTCAGATATATTCTGTTTTCATCAATAGGGTAATTGTTCAAGACCTCATCAAGAAGTGCATTCAGACTATCAAGTTCCATGGACCATTTCGTTTTTTCAGGACATTGCGGGCTAACAATAATGAAAGGAAGGTTATGTGATAGGATATCCTTTAAGCCATGCTTTTTCACTTGCTCAATTTCCGTCCCTCGTTCACCTGATCCATGAAGGAACAGAAGTAACGGATATTTTGCTGGGCTGGCCGAATCAAACCCTTTTGGCAGATTCACCAAATACTGTAAATTCACTGTCTTTGTAATATCAACTTTTAACTTTTTTGCTTGTTCCATAGAATAATCCCCCTTTAAACTCCGACTCTTGGTGAACACCAGGTGGGAATGCCTGACTCCAAACCAAATACTTCTCCTATTTAGTTTCGCCTTTTTAAGTGAAAGTCCTCTTTTAAAATAGCATTAATTAATGGTGGATAAAAAAGTTATCGCGAATTCAAAAGGTGGAAAGCCGATTTAAAAGGAATAAATTATTCATAAGTATTGCGAATAGTGTCTTTATTGGAAGGTGGGGGGTGGTTACATTCCATCGGAAATGTACATAGACACGCAGTAGTGGTTAAGGGCAAAAAAAGATCCTGGCCCCGTGTTGCTTGTCAAGGGATTGGAGTGATCAGTCATTCTCCTACTGCGTGTAATAGTATAGAAATATAATTTGCTAGGGTCAGTCTTAGGAAAAAGTAACTTGATGCCGTGTGTAGTAGGTAGTATACCTATAATAAAATTTACATCTAACTGTGATCCCTTCATGCCTCACTTTATAAACCGTTTCAAGCGGAGTGCTTTGTTTTTCAAATGGAATGGACTGTTGTGCCGCAACCGTCTCGAGATATGACTCTAAATCCATTTTTTTGAGGGGATGGGGTGCTGTAGATTGGTTGTGAGGATCCTGTTGTTTTGCCTTAATGATCTTGTTAATGCAATTTATTATGTCTTGCTCGGTTTGTGAATATAGGTTATTACCCATGTCCTTGTAAAACCACCCTTTCTTTTTAGTAAACTCACCAAAAATAAAAAGCCAGAAAAAGAGAAGCCTTTCGCTTCACTCTTTCTGACTTATGTCCGGCGTTAACATCCATTCATTGCTATCAGAAGTATATAAACTTGTAGTAAATAGTTTATCTGGTAATAAGGGAGTTATGATTTTTGTCACAACCTGAACTTATTGTAGCATTGAAAAGGGCTGAAATACAATGGGAATTTACATAAATGGTTTAACTAAGAAAAACAAGGGTATATCCAATATCCTTTTGATAATCCCAATCAACAAAGTAATCATTAATAGGTGTGCCTAATAACGATTCCAATATAGGCTGATGCTTTTCCAGGGCTCTTTTCTCAAGGCTTCTCTTTGCAATCCGAAGGGTTTCCTCAAAATCAAATTGAACCAGCTCTTTTTCTATAGGAACCAGAATCCCCACCCTTGCTACAAGCAGGGTTTTGGGAGACAACATCTCTGAAAACACAGCCTGGGGTTGTTTTTGGACGTCCGAACTAAATTGATTCATATGGGAATGAACCTTATCTTTATTCCGATATTGCCTAGAAAGCAAGGAAGGTTTGAATGGGGATAGCAGGAAGAGAAAGGCCCCGGATTGTGCCTCAAGATTCCAATCATAATAAAAATCATGAACACGCTTACCTATATTCTGTTCAATGTATACGTTTATCTCATTCATTAGCTTTTCCATTAGCAAATCGCGTGTTTTTTGAACATAAACAGTGTATTCGCGTTCCATCAATGATTTTTCCATAGGTGACATAAAGTTTGTAACATGAACGGTTATAAAAGGATCTGCCACAACACAATGAACAGAGCCTGGCCCGCGGCCGAAATCATCACGCAGCAACCGCCCGATAAAACCACCAATTTCTTTTTCAATAGACATGACTTCCACAAATAACCACTCCAAACAGTATTTACCCTTTTATCTTTCCGTAAAGAGGTTTTTTTAAACCATCACGCAGAAACGAAAAGCCCGTACAAAGCGGGTCTTATCATGATTCTGTCAAATCAGCCCTCATTCAGACTGATTTTGGCAAAGACAAAAGGGCCGTTGCCCGGCCCTTTTGGAAATTCCTTAAAGCTTAACAGTATTGTAGCTGCCAAGCACTTCAACTTCATGGCCAAATGCACGCAGGATGGTCAGCGCTTTCGCCACACGGGTTTCGTCAAAACCGGTTTCGGCTTCAATAAAAAAGTGATAGGTTCCCAATTTCTTTTTTGTCGGACGGGACTCGATCCATGTAAGGTTGATTGACAATGCCGAAAAAACATTCAGTATCGCAGATAAAACACCAGACTGATCCAGTGATGGTTCAATCAAAAGCATCATCTTTGAGTTCATATGGCATTGTGACGTGTTGATATTTTCCTTTTTTCGGACAACCACAAACCTCGTGTGATTTTGTAAATGGTCCTGAACAGTTTCCTCAACGACTTGAAGCCCAAACAAGCTTGCCGCGGACCTGGATCCAATCGCTGCAACATCTGTCCGGCCGCTTTCCTTTACAGCTTTTGCGGCTGAAGAAGTACTGTCAAAATCACGTGTTTTTACCTTTGTTTCCCGTATGTATTTTTTGCATTGGGCAAGAGCGGGGGGAATGGACCAAACCTCCTGAATATCGAATTGAACCGCTCCTTCATTTGTTAAAAGATGCAAGGATACTGGAAAAATGATTTCCGACTCTATGAACAATCCGTTTGAGAGGAGCCCGTCTGCTGTTATATTAATCGTTCCCTCAATCGAATTTTCAATCGGTACAATTCCCCGGTCAACCTCCTGGTCTCCAACAGCCTCCAAAACTTCAAGTATGGAATCACACAGTTGCCAGTCTACCTTTTTACTAGTAAATGTCTTTAACGCTGCTTCTTCTGAAAAACTCCCATGGGGTCCTAAATACGCCGCCTTCATTGTGCACACTCCTTTTCAATGCTACAAGTATACACGTTTTCTGTTTCAAGCGAAGGATTTCTGCTCAAAAACTGGGTGATTTGGGTGAAGAAAACTTTTTTACAAAACTTTTGGTATTAATTGTCGGTTCGAAAAAAGCGTTTTTGATTAATACATCGTTCGCAGGATTAATTCTTAACCGTGGAGATTAATAATCTGTTATCCTTTCTGAATATCACCAAAAACGTGAGCGAAGACAGAACGTCTCCTGTCCAGGATAGGGTACCAAATGATAGACACTAAAAAGCATGGCGGGGAGCCATGCAAATTCTTGTTATTCAAGGATAACTCCATGCTGGTAACCCGCCATGAAACTGCCAAGTGCCTCTTCAAGGCCATCATTTGCTTCCGGAACCTGGACAATCAGTTCGTTGCGACGGTCGACGGCAGTAATCTGGACATTGTTGTAACGGTTAATATCCAATTGAAGCCTTAGTGCTTCGGCAATTTCTTCTGCTTCGTATTCATCACTGATTAGGTAGCGTACATTTCTCATCAAGTCTCACCTTCCTTTAAGCTGCCTCCATGTTAGTTTCTGCAAGTGTCACTGATTTAACCTTTTCAGCTGAGCTATTTCTTCTTCATGGGAGATGCCAAATTCATAAGGTGTTTCAAGTACAAAGGGAGTCTCCTCAAAAGCTTTTATAATCGATTCCATTTGTTCCGGCTTTATGAGACCGCCTTTATAAATATTGGCATGCCGGTCTTTTCTTGAACCATGAGGGTGCATGGAATTATTCAGGTGAATTGCCACAAGATGTTCGCTATAGCCCAATTTATCCGCTTTGGCACGCAACTCATCAGTATCATCACCATTCCAAAGCCCGCTAGCGAAAGCATGGCATGTATCGAGGCAAAAACCGATTTTATCTGGAAAGTCTGAAAGATTCCGGATCTGGACGAGCTCTTCAAGTGTGGTTCCCAATGCAGCTTGTTTGCCAGCATTGTTTTCAAGCAGGACCTTACATTCTCCATCCCACTGGGAAAGGACCCGGTTGAGCATATCAAGCATTAGGTGGTAGCTGGCAAGTGGATCCTCTTCATTAATTTTATTGCCAAAATGAACGACGACTCCGGCGGAGCCGCATGCAGCCGCAATCTCAAGGTCATTGAGAAGGGAAGAGATATTCAGCTCTTTTTTATCAGCAGAAGGGGTTATGCTCGTTGGATAGGGGGTGTGGGCAATCGAAAATAGACCATTTTCCCTGCAAAAATCCCTGCATTGATTTGCATCAGCAACATCGAATTCCTTCACCGAGAGACTGCGTGGATTCTTGGGAAAAAACTGATATGTTTCCGCACCTATTTTTAAAGCATGTTGTGCAGCGGCTGTATACCCTCCGCGGATGCTAACATGGCAGCCGAATTTCATCGCTAAAACTCCTTGGTTATTTCCAAATGGGATTAGATTAAAATTAGTAGATACAAAAGGGGAATTATGCGCTGTGTTTATACTCTGTAGTAAACTCCTTTCTTATTCGTTAAAAGGAATAACAGCCATAGGGAACGGACAAAATACGTTGGGATTGACATTTGCAAAGGAGTGGGAATGGATGAAGGAAGTCCTTCAGCAGGTAAAAGAAGAATTGGAAAAAGCGTTTGATCACCCGGAACGCCATAACTTGGATGAAAACATCGCAAAGCTCCAATCAGCACTTGAACAATACGGTGATAAGGGAACAATGATTAAAGATTGCATTACTGCGCTTCAACAGGCGAGAAACTCTGTTCCTGAACTTGAACATGCGGGTACCATTTCTTCTGCAGGTGCATTTGGCGAAGCGTTTAATGCACTTGATCAGGCAATCGAATCATACGTGGATCCTAACAATGACCCTTTTTAAAAGAAACAGCAAAAGCAACCGGGATAGGTTGCTTTTCTTTTTAAGCAATGAAATGGCAACGCGGATAGTTGGAACAACCGCGAAAGGACCCATATTGTCCTTGCCTTTTTATCAAATGGCCGCCACATGTAGGACAAATTCCTGCAGCCACTTGGACTTTGCGCTCAGCAAGAGTGCCTTTTATGGCTCGGATATGATTTTTTCGCTGCTGTTTCCGTGCATGTTTGTCATTTATGTAAAGCTTTTGCAGAGACTGAGATATCTTTTCACAGCGAAAATGTGAGACGCTATCTTTTTCACCAGTCATCTCGATCGTTTTTAACAAGTTGCCTATACCGATAACTGCCGCTGAATGAAAGGGTTCTTTGAACTTTAGGGCAGCATTCCGGCCAAAAACAATGATGGAGTAAACTGGAACATCAGCAGCTGAATCCCCAAGGAGATTTTGCAACGCTTTAATATGGCCGTAGTTTTGCCGAATTGGATTTTGAAATGGCTGTTTATGTTTATTTCTTACCTTCGTCCAGCTGGGGCTTTTTTCTGTGCCAAAAATCCAGCCAGTATAATTTTTCATTTCAATAACAAAAATTCCTTTTCTGCTAATCAGAATATGGTCGATTTGAGTTGTTTGTCCATTTTCGGTTGGTATGTAGAGGTCGTTTAAAACAGTATATGTATTGGAATCAAGCGAATGGAGAAGAGCGCTGACCTTCCGTTCGCCAAGCCAGCCTTTTATGTGTGGTTCATTCCATTTAAGTATAAACGTACTCAAGAATACCAATACCCCAAAAATATAAACTGCCATTCTTATCCACCAATCTCAGTTTTTAGCTAAAATATACCATATTTCGTCAAAATAAAGAAGATGTATATGAATTTCAATGACAAGTTTATATGTCTTTCTTTCATAACTTACTATCAACGACCTTTTTTGACTCTCGAACACTTTTCGGGCGTTGATGGCTATGTATCAACGACCTTTTTTGACTCTGGCACTCTTTTCGGGCATTGATCGTTATGTATCAAGGACCTTTTTTGACTCTGGAACGCTTTTCGGGCGTTGATGGCTATGTATCAACGACCTTTTTTGACTCTGACACACTTTTCGGGCGTTGATGACTGTGTATCAACGACCTTTTTTGACTCTGGAACGCTTTTCGGGCGTTGATGACTGTGTATCAACGACCTTTTTTGACTCTGGAACGCTTTTCGGGCGTTGATGACTGTGTATCAACGACCTTTTTTGACTCTGGAACGCTTTTCGGGCGTTGATGACTGTGTATCAACGACCTTTTTTGACTCTGGAACGCTTTTCGGGCGTTGATGACTGTGTATCAACGACCTTTTTTGACTCTGGAACGCTTTTCGGGCGTTGATGACTGTGTATCAACGACCTTTTTTGACTCTGGAACGCTTTTCGGGCGTTGATGACTGTGTATCAACGACCTTTTTTGACTCTGGAACGCTTTTCGGGCGTTGATGACTGTGTATCAACGACCTTTTTTGACTCTGGAACGCTTTTCGGGCGTTGATGACTGTGTATCAACGACCTTTTTTGACTCTGGAACGCTTTTCGGGCGTTGATGACTGTGTATCAACGACCTTTTTTGACTCTGGAACGCTTTTCGGGCGTTGATGACTGTGTATCAACGACCTTTTTTGACTCTGGAACGCTTTTCGGGCGTTGATGACTGTGTATCAACGACCTTTTTTGACTCTGGAACGCTTTTCGGGCGTTGATGACTGTGTATCAACGACCTTTTTTGACTCTGGAACGCTTTTCGGGCGTTGATGACTGTGTATCAACGACCTTTTTTGACTCTGGAACGCTTTTCGGGCGTTGATGGCTATGTATCAACGACGTTTCTAATAAAGTATGTTGTGAAATCATGATTCGAGGAATTATTATATTTACTAAGATAGGGATAAATTGAAAATTGAATAAGAGTCGCTTATCTTGGTAAAAAGGCAATTTGAGAGGGATGCATATTACCAGGATTTAACTTTTAAATCCCGATCCTTTGAAAAAAGGAAGACTGAAGGATAGCTTCGATGGCTCTCCATCCTGGTACTGCACTGCGGTAAAGCTTGATTTAGAATCGAGAGGACTGCTTGAACGGTTGGAAGACAAGGGCCCACAGCGGATTCGCTTAAAAAAGAGCAGGGACCCTTCTAATAATGTCAGCGATCGATAGAGAATTGTTAAAGTGAAGTGTACAAAATTCGGGAAGTACGCGTAAATTTCTGAAAGTGCGCATAAATCCCAAAGAGTGCGCATAATTCCTAGAACGCCGTTATCAAACTAAAATCTCTGCAAAAAAAAGGACCCTTACCAGGTCCTTTTTTCCATAACTATTCACTTAAAAATAAAGCACATAAATAAGTCCGGCCAGGACAATTCGGTAAATTGCAAATGGTACAAGTTTAATGCGGTTAATTAACTTAAGGAAGAACCGGATTGAAATTAACGCAACAATAAATGCAGCGATAAAACCAACTGCCATAAATGGAAGGGCATTGATGGTAAAGTATTCCCAGTTATTCAATAGTGAAATTCCGCTTGCACCGGCCATGATTGGAATCGCCATGATGAAGGTGAAGTCGGAAGCGGCTCGGTGGCTCATGCCAAGGAGGACGCCGCCCGCTATGGTCGAACCGGAACGGGAGAAGCCAGGCCACAAACCAAGGCACTGGAATGATCCAATCGCTAAAGCCTGAAGGTACGTAACGTCATCAACCGAATTTGCCTTCGGTGTCTTCGGACGGAGAAAATCAGCGATAATCATTAAGATTGCACCAAGTACAAGGCCAATGATAACGGTATTAACTGAGAAAAGATGCTCATCGATATAGTCATCAAATATTAAGCCCATTATACCGGCTGGCAGAATACCAACGAACAGTTTTTTAAGGCCTAACTGATCCTTCTTTTCAACGTCAGTCGTTTTTTTCGAGAGACCGAGCAAATTAAGAATCCGTTCCCTAAATACCACGACTACAGCTAATATGGATCCCAATTGAATGACTACTTTAAAGGTATTGGCAACTTGCTCATTATAGAGCTCCTTTGAGTGGAGCCACAAATCATCGACTATAATCATGTGGCCGGTAGAAGAAACTGGGGCGAACTCAGTAAGCCCCTCAACAATACCAAGGATAAGCGCGACTAAAAATTCCCATAAACTCATTTCAAAACTCCAATTCTAACAAATTTCACTCAAAAGTAAATGATATACGAAAAGAGGAAACCAGACAAGCAAAAAATAAGAAGTTTACATAATGTTGCTATGGTTAACACCTATGATGTTATCAGTACTGAAAAATTGAGGATTCCATCCTTCCCTCGATATGGTAAAGTAAAGGATAGAAATGGTAATAGGGGGAACATGAATGCTTCTTTGGTATGTAGCTTTATTTTTTATTGCATTAGTATTGGGCTTTTTTCAGGTTTCAGTTTTTCTTTCTTTTATGGTCATAGCGGTGTACATCGTTTTAACATTTCCTTTGGTCACGCCTTTGTTCTGGAGTAAAGACACGAACAAAATGATGAAGTATATAAAAAAATCTCATAACGAATATTTTAAATTCCTTTACCGGTTTTTAAATGGTGATCTGAATGAAGCAGAAACGATTGCCTCATCGATGAAGAAAGGCAAGATGAGAGACATTGCCCGAGTTATGCTCCTGATTAAAAATGAACAATTCAGCAAGGCCCGTGAATTGCTTGAGCCAATGAAGGATAGTACCTTCAAGTATTATTATCTGGCGGCGTCCGCGCAGGGGGAAGGCAAGTTTGAAGACTACCAATCATATAAAAATAGAGTAAAAGATCAGGATTACAGAAAGTGGCTGGAGATTGAGGAATTGGTGCGTGCAGGCAAAAAGACAGAGGCAGGTGGAATTCTTGAAGCGCATATAGCCAAGCTTCGCGGCACGAAACTTCTTTCAGCCGTCCATTTCCGGAGCGAACTGAAATACCGATAAAGGGGAGAGAGACATGGGTGGTTTTGAGCAGGAGTTTTTTATGTTTGATTTATTATCTATCATTGTTCCGTTGTTCTTCGTGTTTGTTTTTGGCCTTATTATCTTTTCAATTGGAAAGAACATCAATGAATGGAATCATAATAACAAACAGCCCCGCTTGACTGTGCCGGCAATGGTTGTTTCCAAAAGGACGCAGGTTCGGGGAGGCCAAAATGACACTTCTGCTCACACAGCTTATTACGTGACCTTCGAAGTGGAAAGCGGTGACCGAATGGAAATGCATGTAAACGGCCAGGAATACGGGCTGCTGGCTGAAGGGGACCTGGGCGAGCTGAGCTTCCAGGGTACACGGTATTTAGGTTTTGCCAGAAACAAATCGACCACCCAGACGATTTAAAAAGAGAACCAAGCCAGCAGATAAAAACTGGGCTTGGTTCCTGTTTTTTACCGGTCAACATTAAACAGCTTTCTGGCCACTCTCATGTATTCGCGCTGAACTTTTTCTTCATCGACTGTAAGAATGGCCCCATCTTTCATAATCCACATTCCATCTACCATGACATGGCGGACATGGCCGTTCTTGCCATGCATCAGCAAATTGTGGGCATAGGTGGAAAAGGTGCTTGTGTTAATCAATGGGTGTAGGCTAGGGTCTTTTTTTATAAAAATAAGATCTGCCCTAAAGCCGTCAGAGATTTCCCCAATTTCATTTTCAAGCTGGAATGCTTTTGCACCGTTAACCGTCGCCATCCGCCATATATCTTCTGCAGAAAATTGTCCTACATCTGAATTCAACTTCAGTAACAAGTAGGCCGTCCGCATCTCTTCCCAAATATCCGTGCTGGCATAATCGGTGCCGATGCAGACATTGACTCCTGCTTCAAGCATTCCTTTCACGTTTGCGGCTCCCGCTCCGCTCCATAAATTGGAGACTGGGCAGTGCACAACATTTGCTCCATTGTGTTTAATCAGTTTAATATCCCGATCTGAAAGGTGGACGCCGTGATAGAGGACTGTCTTATCGTCAAGCAGCCCTTTTTCCGCGTAAAGCTCCACGCTGGATTTACCAAACGACTCATGGATAAGGTCGCGGCGCCAGCTGTTTTCCATGCAATGGGTCATCATCAGAGGATTATACTCTTCTTTCATCCGGACGCATTCCTGAAGTGTTTCCTCGGTGATGTCTTCCTCCTCAAGCAGGTGAGTGGCAAAGTTTATATTGCCCACCTTGGTTCCATGGTAGGAAGGGTAATTTGAATGTGTGTCTATCATTCCTCGCAGACCAAGCTTTGCGAGTGTCTCAGCCATGCTCTGTTCTGAAAAACCCGGATCGGCTTCGCTGACGAAGGTTATTCCTTGCTTTAGCATTTCAACATAGCTATAAAGGCCGATTGCCAAAAAATCCTCTTCGGTAATAATGTCATCCGGATTTTCAAAAAATGTAGCGATGAGCCGGCCCCGCTCTGAACCATCCAGCCAATCCTGAATTGGAACTTCATTGACCAGTCCTTTGGCCAGGGGAGAATAACTATGAAAGTGGCTGTTGATTAAGCCGGGAAGAACGATATAACCGCTTGCATCAAATTCATCAATACCTTCGATAGCCATATCTGGTTTGACAATTGATAGTTTGCCGTTCTTAATTAGCAAAGCTCCTTGCTCAAATTTCATGTTTTTTGTAAGGTATACCGCATTTTTAATAAGCATGTTCTCATCCCCAAAATTTACTAAATAGGCTTACTCACCTAGTATATCAAACAAAGGATTGACCGGCGGTTTAGGATGTAAAATTGTTCACAATTTTCAGTTTGGGGTATAGAAAAATATAGTCTTTTATTGTATGCTGAATAGTAAGAATATTGGAAATTAAAGTATGTGAACAATAGGAATGAAAACATTTGGATTATGGGAAAATAGGAGATGAGATAGGATAGCGCCAAGTCCTTAAGCGGAGCGGTGCTAAAATAGCCAAACCAGGAGGTATTCATCATGGAACATCCAAAACCGCTTTACTTTGATGGAAGTGCCCATCCAGAGGCAGCTTCTGACGATGCTGTGTTTTCCCAGTCTTTTGTCTTGACTGATGAAGCAAAGCTGAACATTGGCAAGAACCCATATGCAGTCAATCAAGGTGAATAACTAGCCTTTCGGCAAAAGGGCAACGGCAGAAGCCCAATGATGATTCAACGGGAGGTAAGTGTGGATGGATAAGCACGAAGTGACAAGGATTCTTGTGCTGATTGAATCTGTTTACCCTGAGTTTACAATCAGGAATGAAACAGTAGAAACCTGGTTTTCCGTTTGCCGAGAGCTTGATTATCATCTAGTAATGAAAAATCTGGCCAATCACATTAGAAAAAGCCCATACCCGCCGTTAATGGCTGAAATCGCCGCTTTTTCATCGAGGGAAGACCCGAGAATTGGAATCCAGGCTGATGAAGAGGGCTGGGTACAAATCCAGCATAATAGCCTTCTTCCAAAGCGGATGAATTCTATGCCATGGCAAACAGAATATCTGGCGTGAACGTTTTTTCACATTAAACAGGAACAAGCTCCTTGACGCTAAAGGAGCTTTTTTTATGGCAAAGGCAGTGGTTTTGTGTACAGGATTAGGAAAACCGAAGATTTTAAATACTGGGATCAAGTAGAGGCTTTTTATAGTGAGGCGTTCGGGCCAACTGCTAAACCTCGCTCGGTAATCCAAAATATGTTTAGGAAAAAGATGTGCAGTTTGTATCTTCTTGAAATGAATGGGGCGGTTATGGCCTTTGGCCTTGCCGGCATGTTGGAGCAAAAGCTGCTATTGATTGATTATTTGGCTGTCCATTCGGAGGCTCGCGGGAAAGGTTACGGATCTGAACTAATCCAGTCGATCATCCAAGCTGCAGAAGAGGATGGAAACGTGGACGGGATTGTACTTGAGGTCGTAGCGGATGACGAAGGGACCATTTCCTTTTGGGAAAAAAACGGGTTTAGCAGGACGAGCTATATTCACCAGTATAAATGGGTACCCGAGCCCTATATTGCGTTATACCGCGAACTAAAACAGGGGGTTTTCTCTTCTGCCAGCCCGCAGATTCTATTCGAATTCATAGCCAAATTTCATGCGGATTCGTTTAAAAAACAGAAGAACTGACGTTATTGTTTCCTTTTACGGGTTTTTTTAGATAAAATAGGACGCAAAAGTGTATAAGTGGGGGAACGTTTAATGAACTTGAATCAGCAATTATTCGATTTTTTTATGAAACAGACATGGCAATTAACCGAAGACTGGTACTCCCTCGTGAACGATCAAGATCCGGCTTCTGTTTACTCGACAAAGAATCCTGACGTTATTGCCGAATTGAAAAGGCAGAACCAGGATTACTTTTTGCATTTTTACAACGCTTTCATTGAGGACGATACATACATTCAGGGTGAATTCAGAAGGTGGTCTCTCGAGCTTGCCGAAGATTCGAAGCATCTTGATACACCGATGCATTATGTAGTCAGGGAGTTTATGAATTGCCAGAAAATCGCTTTGAAGTATATCAAGAAATTCATTCAGGAAAACGAAGACCGCGTCAGCCATGAGCAGGCTGCTGCCTGGTATACAAAAACGATTGACATCTTCAATTTGTCTGTTTCAATTTTCGTTGAAGCCTATCATAAAAACACGATGATCCGGCTTTCGTCTCAAAATGAATTGATTAACGAGCTCAGCTCGCCGGTCATTAAACTCCAAGGGGATTCCGCACTCCTGCCGCTTATCGGGGATATCGATACTGCCCGCGCGAAAATCATCCTTGAAAACACGCTCGCACAATGTTCGGAACAGGGGATCTCAACGCTGTGCATCGATTTGTCCGGGGTTGCCATCATTGATACGATGGTCGCAAACGAGCTGTTTGGATTGATCAAGGCACTCCGTTTGATTGGAGTAAAATCGACACTTTCCGGAATCCGTCCGGAAATCGCACAAACTGCCGTGCAGCTTGGACTGAATTTTGACGGTGTCGCCATCCTCCCATCGCTGTCGCAGGCGCTTGATACGATAAAGCCTTATTAATCTACCTTTATTTGCCAGGTGAGCCCTGTCGAAAACCAGATTATCCCCCAAACTTAAAAAGCAGTCACCCATCAAAAAGGTAACTGCTTTTTTGTTCGTGTATGAAACTTTACTTTTGTCATTTCGTACAATTTTTTATCTGAACATTAGGGAGGAAAGCTAATGGAATTTGCCGACGTGTATTTAGTTTTTTGGATATTTTTTGTTCCTACTTATCTAGGCTTAATCTTTACTTATAGGTATCCGGAAGAAAGCATGCTCCTCGGAAAAAGATGGATGTACAAAGAAGAACCGGAAATAAGTGAAGGGGCAATCCGATATACAAAAACAGCTGCCCTAATCGGTTTAATCGCATTCCCCGTCTTCTTGCTTGTCATTTTCACCCGTTAATAATCAACCGGTCCGACTTCCTCAAAACCTCTTGTTTTCTTGAATTTCATATGGTGAGGGAAGTTGACGAGCGCATCAGATGGATCCAGCATTTCAAAGTTCAGCTTTTCAACCATGCCGCGGTCATAGCGGACAGACAAAACCAACAGCTTTTCGATGTGTCCAGTCGATGGATTTAGCTGCTCTTCATAAGCATGGACAAACACATACTTCACCGGCAGCAAGGCAAACATATCGCGTGCAATCCTTAATGCACAGCTGCACACATAATCCTGGCAAAGGTCATAATACAAAGTCTTTGTCATCTGCTTTTGTGAAAGCTTGCCGGTCTTTGTTAAAGAAAGCTGTTTATCGGGAATCATTTTTTCCGCATTCACATCGACAGACACGTGTATCTCCTGCGGATGATCCGTGCCAAACTCAAACCCGCTCCCAAACTCGACCAAATCATCAAGCGGCCCAAACTCATCTATCACTTCAAAATAAGCATCAATGTCCCCCTTGAATATCCGCTTTGCAATCTCCGTCATCCTTGCCCAATCTTGGTATAGCTCCTCATCCTGCTCCTTGGCAGGAGTGACTTTTGCTTCTAACAAAGCACGTTTCTTTTCCACACGGCCAAACAGCTTATCAAAAAAGCCAGGCTTGAAATCGGCGACAGCTTTTGCGGCCTCAAGCTCATTAGGACCAGTTTCACCCTGTTGAAAAGGCGGTTTTCGTCTCGAAACTTCCTCCCAATCAACTGGATCGTCACTTTCCTGATGAATCGACTTCAAAAGAAGGAGCCGGTTTTCATACCATTCTACTTGGCGGCGAGCCGCTTCCTGCTCCTGCAGTTTCCGGTTATCACGCTCTTGTCTTGCCAGTTCACTGCGTCTCCGGTATGCCTCCGACTTGTATTGCTTTCCGCTCGAAGTTGTAGAGTAGGAGACCCCGCTTCCCGGGATTCCAACTGTCGTCGTCCGGCGGCCGCTGCTATGGACCGAATAACGAAGGCCCTTCCCGCCAACACTAACACCTACACCTTTCTTGCCGACCGTCATTCGTACCCCCGGAGCAATTTTGAAACTTTTCCGAAACCGCAAAGCCATGTCTCCCATCCTTTCAAACTATTTTTTGATACTATTGACTATGTACCATTTACACTAATATGTTGATAACATTTCGGCCTCTGATCTGGCATGAAATGTTACCAATAGCCTTTATTGATACCGTTTCACCACTAAATTTATCATAAAATGTTACCAATAGACTCTATTGATATCGTTTTGCCCTAAATCTAACGCAAAATGTTGCCAATAGATTTATATTAAACTTTCAAGAGATGCTTAACCATTTAACGCTAGTGCCACCCTGCCGAAATCAATTACAATAAAAGAAGGGGGGAGCCAAAATGACGCGTCTCTTCAGGACACTTATATACATATCATTTGCTGGATACCTATCCATATTGTTTTATTTATTGTTCTTCTCTGCTTACCGAAACGGCGTAAGGGGAGAGCTCAATTACAACGTGATCCCATTCGCGACAATCGCAGGCTACTTCAAAGGCTTCCAGCGTATGTCACCAACCGACCAGTTCGCCGGCAATATCCTTGCGTTCATCCCGTTCGGTGTCTTCCTGTCTTTTCTTTTGCAAAAATGGGCCAACACGCTCCGGATAGCAGCCCTTTCATTCAGTTTATCTATGCTCGCAGAACTGGCGCAAATAACCTTCCGCATCGGAGCTTTCGACGTAGACGACCTCCTCCTCAACACGCTCGGCGGAATTATCGGCTACCTGCTAATGAAAAGGGGTCTGACCCTTACCCCCTGAGGGTAAGGGTCAGACCCCTCATTCAATAAATACAAATAATTTCATAAAATACTTTACTTCGGGGTTCAATAGTTGTAGAATTTCTACATACCTAAAAAAACTAGGTAGGTGATAAAATGTTTAATCGTGAACTAGTTAAGGGGAGCACCTCTTTGCTTTTGCTTCAGCTGCTTGATGACCGTGATATGTATGGGTATGAACTCGTAAAGGAGCTTGAAGCCCGCAGTGAGAATGGGTTTACCGTCAAGGAGGGAACCCTGTACCCGGCACTCCATAAGCTTGAAAAGCAGGAATATGTAGAATTTTACTGGCAGGAGCAGGAGAAGGGACCAGCCCGAAAATATTACCGGATTACAGACGCAGGCAGGGAGTTGCTGAAAGAAAAAACACGGGAATGGCAAAGCTTTGTCCAGGTCATGAACAAGATGATTGGAACCGCCGAAGAATAAAGGCGGCTTCCAGCTATATTCAATTTCAGGAGACGGCTGCATGGAACAAGTAAACAGTGAAAGACAAGGGAATGGGGCTGATTTTAAACGCCTTAAAAGCGAGTTTTTGAAGGAGTTATCGCTCCATCTCGGCTCAATTGACGAAAAGGAATCCATCCTGACTGATTATGATGCGCATCTTGATGACATGCTGATTGAGATGATGGACGTAAGCGTAGCCGAAGCGAAAGACGCCATTTATATAAGGCTGGGCACACCCGGTGAAATTGCGGCATTGTGGCGGGATGAAGTTAACGTTACTCCAAGCAATATGAAATGGCTGTTTGTACTTCTGAATGTTTTTCTGTTTGCCGGGGGTGCAGGTTTGACGGCTGCCCATAATGTTTTGGAGTGGGGATGGATCCGGACAATTTGGAACTATGTAATATCAATTCCGATTATTATTTCGTTTATTTATCTATTCTTCTGGGCACTGCTCGGTTATGAAATCGGGCGAAGCTTCGGCCATAAAGGCAGAAGCCTTGTCCGCAAAACGTTTCTACTGGCTTTGGTTCCCAACCTAATAATGATGGTGCTGACTGTGTTTGGAATCATTCCTCATAAATGGTTCGATCCACTTTTGACGAATCAGTTCATTGCCGCTTGTATCGGTTTTACAGCTATGCTTTATCCGGTTTCAATACTTGGCTATCACTGGGGAAAGCGTGCCTCGGTATAAGCTTTTTTTTACACAGGTACATAGTTATTCTATATACATAGAATTGGGAGGTTTAGAATCATGGAACTGCGAATGAAAAAAGAGGATTGGCTGTTTTTAGTGCTTTGCCTTGCGCTTGGGGTGCTCGCAGAAGAAGCGTTCCTATGGTCACAGCTTGGAATTTCTTATTTTATCTTTATTTTTGCTTTTTATGGACTGTTCTTCTGGAGATTCAGGAAATTCCCATACCGGAATCAGCGGCTTGGCTGGCTCGTCTTAGGTGCAATCTGGGTTTTATCGGCAACCTATTTCCTATACGATACCGGGGTGTTTTATGCCCTAAACCTGCTTGCCATTCCCGTATTGGTAATCTTCCACATTTCTTTGATAACAGGTCCAAAGAGTGCCGACTGGGCTAATCCAGCGTTCCTTGCCCATATCATCATGCGTATGATTGAGAGCATTGTCTATAATCTTGGAGTTGTACAGTTATTGGGCCGAATCATACAACGGAGGGCAAAAGGAAGAAATTCAGCTGTGTTGTCAAAGGTACTAATCGGTATCGGAATTTCAATTCCAGTTCTGTTTGTGGTTCTGAACTTGCTAATCTCGGCAGACAGCCAGTTCGAACGGATCATAACAAACATTGACTGGTTCAGTTTTAACGGCGAAACGCTTTTTCGGATCATCGCTGTCTTAGTTTTTACATTCTCCTTCTTCGGATTTATGCAAGTCCATCTGAAAAAGAGAGTGGAACTGAACCCCATTCGCTTCGGTGAACCCCCCCTGGGACTGGATCCTGTTATTATATTGACTGTTCTTTTGCTTTTGGACGCAGTTTATGTCCTGTTTGTTGGCGTACAGTTCACTTATTTCTTTAGTGGAACGCTCGGCGAAGGCTATACCTTTGCAGAATACGCGCGACGGGGCTTCTTCGAATTAGTCGTTGTATCGCTCATCAATTTAACGGTATCCGTAACTGTGCTTTATTTTACAAAAAAGAGAGAAGGGGGACTGTGGAGAATCATTCAGTCCGGCTTGTCTGTACTCGTTCTCTCCAGCGGGGTGATCCTCACTTCCGCATTTATGAGAATGCTGATGTATGAAGAGGCATATGGGTTTACAATCTTAAGGGTACTTGTGCATTCGTTTATGATTTTCCTGCTCGTTATTTTCACGTATACGCTTGTGAAAATTTGGCTTAGCCGCCTTTCATTGATTCACTTTTATTTCATTGCGGCTCTCATTTTTTATACCGTCCTGAATGTGATCAGCATTGACCAAATTGTTGTTGACCGGAACCTGGACCGGTATGAACAGACCGGAAAGATTGATGTTGAATACCTTGCCTACATGTCAGATACGGGATTGATTGCTCTAATTGATTTGTATCATAAAAATCCTGAAGTGCCCCGTTTGAAGGATGTTTTGAAAGATAAATTGGCAGCGGGTGACGGGGAAGACCATTGGCAGTCGTTTAATTTGACGCGTGAACGCGCAAAAGAAAAGCTGATGGAATTGGATATAAAGTGAAACTTCAATCAGTGGGGGTTTTCTTCCTCCCCCTCTGATTGTTAGTCCCGTTCTACTGCCGCTAATTCGCCGAAGAGCGCGGCGACCTAAGCGGCACTACGAACCCAATTGGTTCAACTATGCGGCTGAAAATCACAGCGGCAAGTTTCACTGTATCTCACCAATCGGGCATTTACGGGCAGTTGATCCCTCCACCTATCTTCTTAGTATATTTGGAATTTTGAGGTGGGGAATCTTACTGCCCGTTAATGCGGGATAAATGAATAAAAATAAGCGGCCTTCCGGTAAGGGAGGCCGCTTTGCTGTCTAAATTGCCGCGTTTTGCGGTTGGCGATGTTCAATTAGATTTTGATAAAAAGACGCTAATGCTGAAGTGAAGTAAGGAACGAGCCAAATTAGTCCAATTCCCAGCGTCAAGATTGACAGCAGCGCCCAGCCAATAAAGCTTAGCGTGAGCAGGAAGTATTTCCACTTGTACCCATCCATGAGCTTCCGGCTTTCAGTAATAACATCATTAACAACCATATCGGGATTGTCCTTCAGAATGAAATAGGCCTGGGAATAGGCAAGGGCTTTTATAATGCCAGGGACAAGCAAAAGGAGACTCCAAAGGATTGTATATATTAGTGTCAAAAGGTAAAGTCCAATTGTCTTGAAATAGATTCCCGCTTTTGACACATTTCCAAACAGTTTTCCCACACTTACAGATTTACCCCGCTGCAGGTCCAGGAACAGCCAATAGTAGCTGTATAAAATAGGGCTTATGGCAATTGTCGCTATCCAGGACAGCGTAGATGCCTCGACTGGCGGAACCTCCGCATAGTACCAGGCTTCAAAGCCGCCGCTTCCCAGGATTTCAATAATCATAGGAATGAAGGTGAAAAACGCAAATGTGACAATAGACAGCACGATTGCGATTCCCCACCGGCCGGATAATGAAGCCAGCGCATCCTTTTTTATTTCTTTAATACTCAAATTCTTTTCCCCCTTTTTGTTTATCATTCTAGTATATAGCAAACTTTGCGGTTTTTGTCTGCAATTTTTTCTTAAGTATCTATTGTAATATGTTATTGGTTTTTGTTTAGTTGATTTCAACTCCAATCAACCATGTGGATACCAAGCCTTTGTTTTTATAATTGCAACAAAGTTTGTGAATACAGCTTTGGGGTAAGAACAGGGGGTTAATCCTGGGCATCGCTTTGAGAAATTGAAAGAAGTTTCCCGTCTGACTAAAACTAGCAAAGTAAATGTTGCTGCTAATAAAAGCCGCCTTCCAATCAGCTTGGAAGGCGGTATCCTATTGGTTCAGTTCATTCATGATTTGAGCTGCATACTCAAATGATTTGAGGCGGTCCTGGGGGTCAAAGATTTGAGCATTAATTATAACTTCATCGGCTGATGTTTCATCAATGAATTCCTTGAGACGCATCTTTACTGTTTCCTTTGTCCCTGTAAACGTGGACTGTGCACGGCCTTCAAGCAGCATCAATTCATAATCGCTCGCCAAATGCTCGAGGCTCTCAACAGGCGGCCGGAGCTTGCCTGGGCGGTTACGGATGAGCTGGAGGAATTGCTGCTGCATTGAGGTAGCCAGCCACTTTGCTTTTTCATCCGTTTCTGAAGCGATAATGTTGACGCCAACCATTGCATATGGTTCAGCCAATATTTCTGAAGGCTGGAAGAATTGCCGATATACCTGGAGAGCAGCAAGCGTGTTTTCTGGAGCGAAATGGCTTGCAAATGCGAATGGCAGCCCGAGTTTTCCTGCAAGCTGTGCGCTGAAGCCGCTTGAACCGAGCAGCCAAATAGGCACTTTCAGCCCCTCACCGGGGATGGCGCGGACATGGATGACTCCTTCCCGCCTCGAAGGGTCAAAGTAGGCGCGAAGTTCCTCGACCTGGTTGGGAAAGTCATCTGCACTAGTCCTCCAATCACGTCTCAGTGCAGAGGCTGTCAGCTGGTCCGTACCGGGTGCGCGGCCAAGTCCGAGATCAATCCTGCTCGGAAACAGAGATTCCAACGTACCGAATTGTTCGGCAATGACAAGAGGGGAGTGATTGGGCAGCATGACCCCGCCAGAGCCGACCCGGATAGAATTCGTGTGTGCAGCTACCTGGCCAATAACAACAGCCGTTGCTGAACTGGCGATTCCGGGCATATTGTGGTGCTCAGCTAGCCAAAACCGATGATACCCCCATTTTTCGGCATGCTGGGCAAGGTCAACCGTGTTTTTCAGCGAATCTGCAGGTGTGCTTCCTTCCGTTACAGGTGACAGGTCAAGGACTGAATAGCGGACTGTTTTTTTATCTGCGGGCATTCTTATCACTTCTTTCAAAAGTCTCTTTACTCGGATTGTATCAGCTAAATGAATGGACTGAAAGCAGATTGCCCAAATGCCTTATTTTCCTCATATTTTTAAAAAGAAAGAAAGTGTTTGAGTTCTGTTTCTTGCATATAAGCCCTTGAATCAATACTATGGAGAAAAAGGAAAAAGGAGGATGAGCATGATGGGAAAAGTTCTGCCGCCAGGTCAATTTGAAACGGAAAAATGGCCAATCCTCCATCAAGGGGACGTGTACAAGTTTAACGAGGACACTTGGCAGTTCCAGCTATTTGGAGAGGTTGAAAAGGAAGTGACCCTTACCTATAAACAGATTATGGAGCTTCCCAAAACAATATCGACGATTGATATGCATTGTGTGACGACCTGGTCCAAGTTCGCGACGACTTTCGAGGGAGTTGCCCTTAGGGATCTCCTTAAGCTCGTAAACGTAAAGGAGGAGGCCAGGTACATAAAAATTTATGGATACCTGGACGGAGACCCGCAAGGCTATTCTGCAAATTTGCCGCTCGCCCCATTAATGGGAGATGATTCCTTGTTCGTTTACCGCTGGAAAGATAAGCACCATGGATGGCAGGATGTGGATCCCAAACATGGATATCCATTACGATTTATTCCTCCCGCATCGTTTTACCTTTGGAAAGGGACAAAGTGGGCGACGGGAATTGAATTTATGAAAGAAGACCAAGCCGGATTCTGGGAAGAGTTGGGTTATTCAATGACTGCCAATCCTTTTAAGGAAGAGCGCTTCCGATAATACATTAGCATGCTGCCTCAGGTTCCGAATGTTTCGGAACGAGCTGAAATTCTGAAGACGATTCCAACTGATTCCAGAACATTTCCCGTCGTGGTTCCGAACGCCTCGGAAAGGGGATTTGAGCCTTGGAGAACATCCGAATGACTCGGAACCGGGATGTGACTTGCGAATGACTCGGAACCGGGATGGGAACCTTTAAATACCATGCGAACGCTTCGGCACCAGGGTGTGAACGTTTCAAAACCAGGTTATGATCCAAACAAGGTCGTACACTATCTAGACCCATTTACTAATACGGCTTCGAGCTATTCGAAACGAAGCTGCGAACGTTTCGATAAACAGATACCAATCGAAACTATTCTTTTTTATGGGGGGAAACCAATGGATATTTATTCCTCGCTAGTGCAAAAGCAACGGGCTTTTTTTGCAACAGGGAAAACAAAGGATATTGATTTTCGGAAACAGGCACTTGCCAAGCTGCGCCAGCTGATCCAGGACAATGAGGAAAAGTTCCTCGAAGCATTAAAACAAGATTTGAATAAAAGTGAATTTGAGTCCTATTTAACAGAAGTTGGCGTTGTCCTGAGTGAGTTGAAGTTTACCGAGAAACATGTTGAAAAATGGTCCAAACCAAGGCGGGTGAAAGGAACACTCGTACTTGCAGGCTCAAAAAGCTTTATTTATCCAGAGCCATATGGTGTTTCACTAATCATTTCTCCGTGGAATTACCCATTTCAGCTTGCATTTGCTCCGTTAATTGGGGCAATAGCAGCCGGCAATTGTGCCATCCTGAAACCTTCCGAACTTACCCCTGCAACTTCCAGGCTACTTGCAGAAGTAGTAGGGAGAGCGTTTCCGGATGAGTATATTGCTATTGCCGAGGGCGGTATAGAGGCGAGCCAGGGATTATTAAAAGAAAAAGTCGATTATATTTTCTTCACTGGAAGTGTTCCAGTCGGACGGATCATCATGGAAGCAGCGGCCAAAAACCTGACCCCTGTCACGCTAGAGCTTGGCGGAAAAAGCCCCTGTATCGTTCATCATGATGCAAACCTTACGCTCGCCGCAAAGCGGATTGCCTGGGGAAAATTCATCAATGCCGGCCAAACGTGTGTGGCGCCGGACTATCTATATGTACAGAAATCAGTTAAAAAGGAGTTCCTGAAGCTTCTAAAAGATGCAATTACGGAAATATACGGCGAAGCTCCGCATGATAGTGAAACGTTCACAAGAATTGTGAGTGAACGCCATTTCGATCGGCTTGTTGGTTTCCTTAGCGATGGAAAACCGCTAGTTGGCGGCCGGTTCAACAAGGACAGGCTTTCAATTGAGCCAACCGCTCTTGATGGAGTGAATTGGGATTCACCTGTCATGCAGGATGAAATATTCGGACCAATTTTACCGATACTCGAGTATGAAGATTTGTCCGAAGTGGTTGAAGAGGTGACTGACCGCCCTAAACCGCTGGCGTTCTATGTGTTTTCGGAGAGTGAATCATTCCAGCAAGAAATTCTCGGTTCTTTTTCCTTCGGAGGAGGCTGTATCAATGACACTGTTATGCATTTGGCATCTCCGTACCTGCCATTCGGTGGAGTAGGGGAAAGTGGAATCGGCGCCTATCACGGCAAAGGAAGCTTCGATGTCTTTTCACATGAAAAGAGCATTTTGAAGCAGTCAACGAAATTCGATTTGCCTTTTCGGTACCAGAATACGAAGGACGGTTTGAAAAAAATCAAGATGTTTTTAAAATGAAAAGACCTGGGTGGCGGCCACTCAGGTCTTTTCGTGATAATGGATCATAAAAGAAGTTGACCACAACATATCATACTGTTTTAAAATCCTAAAAATACCGTAAAGAAGTTCCGTTTCTTTTTTCGCTTAATCGGCAATCCGGTATCGAAGACAAGCGGAGCATCCTTTCGTACTGCCTCCTGATTGGCAGAGGGCGGGACTTGCCTTTGCAGGCTCGCCACAGTTGCCGCAAGCTCTGAAACGGTTTTCTGCAATTCCTCGATTTCCCTGCGGTGCTGGAGGAGCTGATACGATGCTACGGAATCGGCCTTTCCATCAAGGCGGCGCTCCACTTCACTGAACTTCATGAACAATTCCTCTAGTTCAGGTTGGATTTCCACCGCTTTAACAGCACCTTTCCGCGGATTATTCTCCCTGATTGGTGCAATGTCCTGGAGAAGGGCGCCATTCTGGATTTTATCCCGGATTTCCTCCAGGAGCGGGAGATCTTCCTCCTTGAAGGTGTAATGGCCTCGTTCATTCCGTTCCATAGGCAAATTCAATTGTTTAACCCAGCGTTGTACCGTGCTTGTCGATACACCAAGATGTTTGGCAACTTCGCTTGAATTCATTTTGATTCCCCCATACTATTTTTTCTACAGGCGGTAAAAATAGTCCCTCTCTATACAATTCCAATTCATATATGAAAGTTATAGGTTCTCATCCCCAGAATCTCCACCATTTCTTTTCTTTGGCTGCAGCCGTTTCACGGAAATTTGAGACGATTTCCTGAAGGAGCTCTTCACGGCGGTCCATTTCCTGGCTATGGATCATACGTTCCATATTCAGTGTTTCCATATAAAATTCACGATCCTTAATCAAGGTGTCATTGAAGCTTTCTACAACATTTTCAGCAATGAGATTTGCATCCGACATTGACTTTATTAAGGCTTTCATTTCTTTGGACGAGCGTTCTGAAGCATGGACCATCCGCTTGTTCAAACTGGAGATTTGCTCTCCGGTATTTTTTGAAACATTGGAAATACTGCTCGAAAGGAATCTGGCTGTTTCGGAAGCTTGTTCCGAAGATTTCGAAACCACATCTGCCAGTTCAGCCACTTCGGCGAGGGTCCGTTCACTGGACTTGTAAATGGAATCTGATAATGTTTTCACAGTATGAAATGAGCCTTTGGAAACTTCCTTCTTAACTTCTTCGATAATCTCCTTTTTTACGGCCGTTCTGATTTCTTCACGAACACCTGCCAGGAATTCCTGTTTATAAGCATCCATCGCAGCAAAAAATGCTTCTGTATCCAATGCCGGTGGAGCCGGGGGGGTCGTGGAAACAGGAACGGCCTGATTAACAGGGGCGGGCTTCATCTCTTTGACTACCTTTACTTGGGTTCCGAGTGATTCGGAAGCGTCTTCCGACATTTGGCGAAAGTGCTGCTGAATCAGCTCTCTAATCATATCCTTGCCTAGATTCTTTTCACGCATCTGCTTAATTTTTTCGAGAAGTGTGATTTCTGTTTCACTATAAAATCGGGATCCCTGTCTTGTCCTCGGAATTATAAGAAGACCATTGAAGTCCCTTTCCCATTGGCGGATAGTTCCTGGGGGGACACTAATCATTTTTGATACTTCCTGAATTGTATAGGCTTTCATAACCTGTCCGTCTTTCATATAGATGCATCCTTTCTAATCAGAAAATTAGACCACAGAGGAAACTTATAACTTACTTAAATAAAGTTTTGACGTAGATAGTGAATTTTCCTGCAGGCTGACAAAAGCTATCAAAACTAGTGGTTTTGCGCTGATTAGAAACAAATT
This sequence comes from Bacillus sp. FJAT-27225, assembly GCF_001685025.1. Classification (GTDB taxonomy): domain Bacteria; phylum Bacillota; class Bacilli; order Bacillales; family Cytobacillaceae; genus Bacillus_D. Next base: position 289,239 of record NZ_MAYU01000001.1, read on the forward strand.
TTGTAGTTTTCGCGCCGTGTTGGGACGAATGGGAGAGAAACAGCCAACAGAGAAGGGAATATGCCAGGCAGTGTCGATATCTGTTCTAAGGGCAGACATAGCCTGCAACAGCCTCTCTAAAAAACCGCCTTGAAGCTGCTTCCTTTCAGTTGCCATGCAACTGGTTACCATGACTTGAATATGCTGTCTAAAAGGCGTGATTCCAATGATCCATATTGTTAAAAAAGGCGAAAAGCTTGCCACCATCGCGGTAAATTACAGGGTCAGCCTCTCAAGATTACGGAAGGCAAACCCGGGTTTAGGGGAAAGGATCCATGCAGGTCAAAGGATAACCATTCCTGGACTCCCTGATCCCTCAACGGTTCCGTTTCGAATTGATGTGTCGGTTAGGGGAAGAAAGCTTACATTATTTAGGAACGGCCGAGCAGAAAAAACGTATCCAATTGCAGTCGGGAAGATGCTTACAGCTACTCCGCTGGGGGACTATGTCATCGTGAATCGCGAACCGAATCCAGGCGGGCCATTTGGTGTAATGTGGCTTTCCCTATCAAAGGCAGGGTATGGCATACACGGTACGAACAATCCCGCCTCAATAGGCAAGGCAGTTTCGCATGGGTGTATCCGCATGCAAAACCACGATGTGTTGGAACTTGCTGCAAAGGTCCCCAATGGAACACGTGTTGTTATTCACCCCTAAAAACAAAAGCGCAAGCGGCCTAGGTGACACAGTTACAGAGCGCTTCATGACAAACAAATTGGGACCTGTACTGCGATTATACTTATAGGAAGATTATCTTTGTGTCCCTGGGATGATAAATCTTGGGGGCTTTCTTTTTTGCCCTTTGAGATTATCTAAACATCGGATGTAAGGATGAAGTTTATACTAGTAAGAATTGGGAAATTTCTATAAAGGAATAAAAAACTATGAAAAATGGCTAATCTTGCAGGAATAAAGCTGGAAATTGTCGAATGATTACAGACAATCTACTTACAATGGACGGGGTGTGACATGAAAATTACAGGGCAAGTGTCACTTTTGGCTTTATCACTCATCTATCTAATCTATGAAATAACATATTATGGAGAGCAAGCCATTAAATTTGAAACAGTCCTTCCCGTTCTACTCGCTTTAGTCGTTGGCTGGCAATACGACAGCTATCAATATTACATTAAAAGGTCGCGTGAGAATGAACAAAGTTACCGCTCTTTAATTGATTCGCTTCCAGAATCGGTCGTCATCCATCATAACTATGAAGTTCTATATGTAAATGAAGCAACGCTAAAAATGATGAAAGCGAAGGACAGGGATGAACTTGTAGGGCACAATCTGTTTGAATTTATTGACCCTGAGTATTTTGAGCGCACAAAAGAGAGGATGCGGATTGCAAAACAGCAAGGTAAGCCGCTTCCAAGGCTGGAACATAAAGTTATTAGACTAGATGGGGTACCTATTTTCTATGAAGTTTCCAGCATGTCGATTTCGTATGGGGGGAAAAAATGCCTGTTGACAATTGGAAAAGATATCACGAATCAGCGGGAAGAAACAGAGCGGCTGCTGCAAAAGTCAGATAAACTTGCATTACTGGGCCAAATGGCGGCAGGTATTGCGCATGAAATCAGGAACCCGCTTACTTCTATTAAAGGGTTTATCCAACTATTTAAAGCAGACAATGATAAAAAAGAGTATTACGACATTGTATTGTCAGAGCTCGAAAGGATAAATAACATTGTCAGCGAATTTCTCGTCCTCGCCAAACCTTCTGCGGCTGTATTCAAAGAAAAGGATATTACACAGATCCTAAATGATGTAGTAACGTTGATTAATACGCAGTCGATTTTAAACAATGTTGAAATCTCAACCGAATACGAAACGGATATCCCCCATGTAATTTGTGAGGAAAATCAATTAAAGCAGGTCTTTATTAATCTCTTGAAAAATTCAATTGAAGCTATGCCTGAAGGCGGCCATATCCGCATCCGTTCCCGTAAAGTGAATGAAGGCGAGATCATGGTAAGAATCCAGGATGCTGGGATCGGCATACCTGAGGAACGAATGGAAACCTTAGGGGAGCCTTTTTATACGACGAAAGAAAAAGGGACGGGACTTGGCCTTATGACCTGTTTTAAAATTATAGAAAGCCATAACGGAAAGTTAATCATTTCAAGTAAAGTAGGGGAAGGGACTTCGATTGTCATTCTTTTACCCTCGATCGGCCAGCCGCTCTTAAAAAAGACAGTAAATTTATAGGGTAAAATGCCGTTCCGGGGAGGGACGGTTTTTTTGCGAAAGTTGACTCACAAACGTTCCGATAACTATCCCTTCTGGAAAAGAAAAACGCCCGCCTCCAAGCCAGCCCGGGGGAGGTGGGCTTTTGCTTAAGACGGGGTTTTTAAAAGTATTGCCGGAGCAGTGCTTGTTTATGCAACACGATGCGATGTTTTTGTTTTTTATTGTTTAACTATCCAAAAGCCTCAAATCCGTCGGCAAATGTGCATTGCAACAAAATGAATCACGAGTTGGTTTGCCAATGAAAATGAAAAAAACTAAGCTGCCCAAAGTCACCGGCAGCTTAGTTTTTTCATTCCTCTTCAGTTTTTTCCTGCAGCTCCTTTAGGCGGATAACAATAGACGCATCCTCCTGAAGAAGCTGAACAAGATCGCCTATCCGGTCGATGGCATTCCAGCTCAGATGATGCTCAATTCCTTCAACATCCTTATAGATGTTTTCCTCTTCAACTCCAATTAGGGTAAGAAACTGCTCAAGGAGGTCATGCCTTTCCACAAGGCGTTTCCCAATTTTCTTTCCTTTGGATGTAAGGACAAGCCCCCGGTATTTTTCATATACAAGGTAATTATCTTTATCTAGCTTTTGAACCATTTTCGTAACCGAAGAAGGCTGGACAGACAGGTTGTCCGCAATGTCCGATACCCGTGCATAGCCTTTTTGTTCGATAAGCAGATATATTTGTTCAATATAATCTTCCATACTAGGTGTTGGCATCTTTTTCCCACTTTCCCCGGCATTCTCGCCTTTAATTATATAAAACAAGCGATGCCGTTACAAGGCGAAAAGGGGAGAAGCTTTCGTTCCTGCTAAGGAGTACTCCCAATCGCCTGTATAATTTTCGAATGCCCCGTTTTATTATTTACCTAAAAAACAAACCGGATTCCACTTGAGGGAACCCGGTTCTGCCAGTTTACTATTTTTTTGAGCTGTCAGAGTTATAGAAAAACTTGGCGGTAATTGAACCATCCGCGTTTTCTTTAATGTCTGTAACATGAATTCCAGAATCAGCTGGTGTAGCATTTTGGCCCTTCCAGAAATAGTAGGAACCTGTGTGGACATTTCCTGAAACAGGAGTAATTTTTGAACCTGTCTTGAAGAAGTCACCTGCATCGCCGCGATTCTTGTTGCGTTCCAAATCGTATTTACCATCAGCCTGAAGGACAGATAGGCCATAGTGAGTTACTTTTGTGCCGTTCGAAGCAGTTTGGTACTGGTTATACTGGAAGCGCTTGTTCATCCAGTTTTCAACGTTGTTCGGACGGAAGCCTGCAGTCTGGTAAAGGCTGATGACATTTTCGTCAACATGCCATGCAAGTAGGCCATGAGAATCTTTACCTTGGCGGATCAAGCCCTGGTTGAAGCCACTTTGCTGAACATTTTCAAATAGGAAGTATTCCGTGCCGTTTGAGCCTGGAACTTCCATTTTCACAATCCCGTTATCCGCATCAGCTTTATCAACGGATGGAAGAGTAATTTCATGAACTCCATCTTCTGGCTTCACTTCAATTGGATTTGCCCAGCCAAGGAAGATTTTTGAGAATGGATCAAAGTGAGTAGGCGAGTTACCCGCATATGGAGCTGCATCCGGATAACGCATCCAGGAACCGCCTGCCATCATCGAGTAGTTACCTACACCTTCAGACGAGTAAACCGTGTCATAGAAGTCAGGCAAGCCAAGAGCATGACCGAATTCGTGAGCGTACACACCAGTTTGAGCAGGGAATGGACCTGTTTTCAGATCTTCCTTATAACTGTTTGTTGCTGCGTCATAACCCGCAACGTTTCCGCCAATACCTGGCTGAATGTTGTAAGCGTTGACCGTTACTCCGTCATACGTTAAATCATCTTCAATGTCAGCCGCCCATTCCGACCATTCAGCGTTAGAGACAACACCATCACGGTTTTTATCAGCATCGACATATCCAGTTTCATAGTATTTGCCATAGTAAAGTGCACTTAGCAGATTCCACTTATGTGACCACCACTGTGCCGGGTCACGGCTGAATTCGGCACCCGTTCCTTCATGGACAACAAATATGTTTGGCACTTCGCCATCAACGGCATACTTCGAGAAGTCAACCTGCTCGTCTGCAGCCTTTAAAAGGTCTCGAATAAATTCACCTGTTTTAGCATCACCATTGGCATTGCCCAAAACATATTTACCGTTTTCCGCATATTTTCCTTCCTGGTCAAGGTAGTAGGAAGCGCCTTTTGGCATTTCAACCCAGACGAATTCAGTATCCTCATAGCGGACAAGGTTTGTTTTTCCATAGGAAGCCTCTTTATATGCGTTTTGCATCGTGCGGTTCTTTGGTACATCCGGACCATCATATTGCTTGAACTGCTCCAGCTCATACGGGTTGTATTCGTCACCAAAAATTAAGTCTTCAAAATAATGAGCTGGTACTTGTCCAGGCATATCGCCAACCGGCTCATCGCCATCTGGATATTTTGCAAGAATCGCTAGAACTGGAATGTCCCCAGTTGCTTCTTTGTAAGCAACATGGTTATTGCCAGGCTTCTGGAACTTTGTACCTTGATTGGCGATTTTTTCGGCCGGATCAGCCTTTGAAATATCAAAACCTTCTTTTTTTGCCCTATCCGCCAATTCCGGGGATGCGCCAACATATTGGGCGAGACTTAAGTCATATGTAGGTTTTGCTTTGGCAGCAGGAGCATCACCTGCAGGCTGTAAACCTGCCAGTCCGATACTTCCAGCAAGCGCCAGCACTAAACCGGTTTTAGAAAGAACCTTTAACAAGAACACCACTCCTATAATTTTGATAGTTTGAATATATCAGAATAATTTGTTATTCAACAACGCGGCTTTTTACCTATATTAAAATGAGGGTCTATAAGAGTTTTGGCTATAAAATTCTGAATATTAGTACTATTATCAGTCTAAATAGAATATTTTTGGCAATAATCCGTTTCCACAGCTAGGACTTAACGACTAGTATATTTAGAGTTTTGTCGAAAAAAGTCGAAAAGTTTTTTAGCCTCTCGAAAGTTTCAGTGAGAGATTAAAATTTAAGAGAGTACAAGATTGTTCTCTTCAAGAATGGGTAAATTAATTTGATGGAGGTTATTCGTTAAGGAGCCATGGTAAAAAAGCAGGCAAAGTTCATATACTAATACTATGTGAAAAGTACTATGTTTTTAGTTGGTTAGCCTGGGTTGTTGTGGTACGATGATAATCCGGTATTAAATTGGAAATGATTACACATCTCTAGAACAATTGGAGTGATCGGGATGGATAAAGAATTACAAACAGAACAAAAACGGGTTAATGAAGTCATAAAGGAAATAAACTCCCAGAAAGAAAAGATTGTTAAAGAAAGTGGCCAGGTAGGAGAAGAAGTCCTTTCCCTAAGGCAAACGTTCTGGGAAGATGTTACGGTCAATCTCGACGATCCTGATGATATAAATGAAACCGCTGCGAGCCTCCGGCAGCAAGCTGAACTTCTCGGAGAGCGCGAACGGACAAGAGGCCAAATGACCCGCCAAATGAGGATCCTTGAGCGGCTTCGCTATTCACCGTATTTTGGCAGGATAGATTTCCACGAGGCAGGCGAGAGCCATTCGGATAAAATATACATAGGCATTGCATCCTTAATGGACGAGCAAAAAGAAAACTTCCTCATCTATGACTGGCGCGCACCCATTTCAAGCGTATACTATGACTATTCGCCTGGCCCAGCAGTCTATGAGACACCAGAAGGAATGATTACTGGCGAGCTGGAACTCAAGCGCCAGTATTTGATCAGGGGCGGAAAAATCACCGGCATGTTTGATACCGGTGTTACAATTGGGGACGAAATGCTGCAGGAAGTTTTAGGAAACCAGGCAAGCACTCAGATGAAAAGCATTGTCGCCACCATCCAGAGTGACCAGAACAAAATCATCCGCAATGAAAAGAGCCGGTACCTGATCGTACAGGGAGTGGCAGGAAGCGGCAAAACGTCCGCTGCGCTACAACGGGTTGCCTATCTCCTTTATCGGTATAGAGGGACGCTTTCATCGGAAAACATTATGCTATTCTCGCCGAATCCGCTTTTTAATAGTTATGTTGCCACAGTTCTTCCTGAACTAGGCGAGGAGAATATGCGCCAGGCAACGTTTATGGAGTATCTTAATCACCGAATTGGATCGGCTTATAAGCTGGAGGATTCTTTTGACCAAATGGAATATCTTCTATCTAATGAAGATAGCCCCGAGTACAAAGCTAGGGTCGCCGGAATCCGATATAAATCAGGACTCAAGTTTAAACAACAAATAGATCACTATTCAGAAAAGCTTTCGCAAGGCGGTATCGCTTTTAAGGATATCCGCTTCAGAAAAAGAGTTCTCGTCTCCAGGGGCGAAATAGGCAGCTTCTTTTACTCGCTTCCCAGGGACATATCCATACCAAACCGAATCCAGCAGGTCAGGGATTGGTTGTTCAAGCAATTAAGGAAAGAAATGAAAGTTGAGCAAGGGAAGCCTTGGGTCGAGGAACAAATCCAGTTCCTTGAAAAAGAGGATTATATCGAAGCATTCAAGAAGCTTGAGGAGAAAAAGCAATACCAGGAAAATACGTTTGATGATTTTGACCGCGAACAAAAGCTGCTTGCTGAAATGGTCGTAAAGAACAAATTCAAGCCCTTATTTAATGGAGTAAAAAAACTCCGGTTTATTGACAGAATGGCAAACTATAAACAACTGTTCCGTTCACAAATTTCGGATGGGACACTTCCGGCCGAATGGACTCAAATTTGCAAGCAGACATTGAGAAAACTCGATGATGGCTGTATTCAGTGGGAAGATGCTGCTCCATTTGTGTATCTGCAGGATCTTTTAGAGGGAAGAGCGTCCGGAACTGGTGTAAAACATATTTTCATTGATGAGGCACAGGATTATACACCTTTTCAATTTGAATTTTTAAATATGCTGTTTCCTTACAGCAAAATGACTCTCCTCGGTGACTTCAATCAGGCGATATTTTCCGGAGCAACTGGCTCGTTGACTGTCATGACTGAAGACCTTGAAGAGGAAGGAATTGAACGAATTACGTTGAACCGCACCTACAGGTCAACAAAGGAAATAGTTGAGTTTACTAGTGAACTGCTTGAAGATGGCCAGGACATTGAAGCGTTTGCCAGAGAGGGAGAGAAGCCGGTGGTCACACTTCTCACTGGAAACGGACAGCTTCGCGAAGCTATTCTTTCGACGATCAAAGGGCTGCAGCAGGAAGGCCACCGCACCATTGCAGTCATTTGCCGAACTGCCAAGGAAAGTATGGAAGCCTATTCGCTCCTGAAATCAATCCAGGTAAGACTGATTGAAAAAGGGACCGTATCGTTTGAACCAGGTATCCTTGTCATCCCAGCCTATTTGGCAAAAGGCATCGAGTTTGATGCAGTCATCATGTTTGATGCCTCTCAATACAGGCATGAACGAGAACGGAAGCTATTTTACACAGCCTGCACACGTGCGATGCACAAGCTTCTCCTATTCTGTACGGATGGAGTCAGCCCGTTAATGGAAAAAGTTCCAGAATCGGTCTATACTAAGGTGGAAAGTTCACAAAAGCCAGAATAAAGCTTTTGGGTGTATGAATAAAAATGTCTTTGTTCATTGGCATAAAAACATTGGCATTTGAAACCTTTTTTTACACCGATTCGTACAACAAGAAACAACCTAACCATAAAAACGAGGGGATAACATGAAGAAAACAACAAAGCTGATGGCAGCCGTTTCCTCAACGGCCCTGGCTCTTGGACTTGTCGGCTGCAGCACATCCGGGCAGAATGAATGGGAGTCCTCGGCTGGGCAATCAGGCGACATCCCGCCAATGCCTGAAAACACGAATTGCAAGCAGTGGGATTGGGATGAAGATGACGGCGTCTGGGAGTGCAAGGACCGGAACTCAAGCTATTTCGGACATTTGTTTTTCGCCGGAATGTTCTTCTCCAATAAGTCGGCTCTTTATAAAAACAGGGAGTTCATGAATTACCGGAATAGCCCGAGTTTCAAAGGCAAAGCCGGTACAGGCGATTCGGTGCGTAACGGAAGCCCTGGTTTTGGGAGGGGTACAACAAATACCGGCGGTTAATTGCTGAAGGGAGAACTGTTGATGGAATTGTATGCAAATTTCTTTGCGTATCTTGGTGTGGGATTGGCGCTCCTCACCGCAGGTATTTTATTATTTGTATGGAGTACGCCAAAAATTAAGGAATTTAGCCTGATCAGCCAGAAAAACCTGACAGCCGCACTGTCGCTCGGGGGAAAAATTATAGGGTTGGCATTTGTCCTCGGTGCCGCTGCGGAATATTCTGTTTCACTCGTTGATATGGCGATTTGGGGAACAATCGGGATTCTTGCGCAAATAGCAGCATTTAATCTTGCCGAACTGATTACCATTCGTTATTCGATAAGCAAGGCTATTGAAGAGGACAACCGTGCTGTTGGAATTATGTTGCTTTCACTTTCAGTCTCAATAGGCTGGATAGTTGCTAGATGTCTCTCTTACTAAGAGGTGTGCGATGCTAAAAAAACTAATCTATTATATTGACCAGGGAAACGGTACGTACAAGCCGTTCTATGAGTACGAGGCTCCTGAAGTGGAAATTGATGAATTTTACGCCCGCCAGCTTTGTACGTATTTTATTATGAGGGGAACACAGTACGAGCTGCTCGCAAATGAGATGGAAGGGGACGAAGACATCCTTGTTTTAAAGGAAATCGGAAAGAATTTTCCGGCAATGGATGAGGAGAACTTCCATGGAAGAGGGCTTTATATCGAGTTTCGAAGCCATGATGAGCGCGAAAATTACAAAAAAATCGTCCTGCTCGCGGTCAATACCCATTTTGAAATCATCAGGTATTTGCTGAAGGATATTGTAGATGTTCCCGGGCAAGGACAGATGGAGCGGACCTCGACCGAAATTGATGAAGACCGGGGCGTATACGTAATTTATGTAAAACCATTGGAGGAGGATGTGGCATGACATCCTCTTTTTATCATGAAAAAAGAAAAGCATTTTACAGGGGTATTTCCGGTTTTTGGCCTGATTTATATGGGGAAGAGTATGCGCTTTTTGATATTGCGGTTCTGGAGGGTGCAGAATTCCAGGCAATCAGGGATGCCAGCGGCAAAATCGGCCATATTCTTTTTAAAACAAACGAATTGCTACGGAACCTTGATGAAGGGAGCCTTGCCGAAATGGGCTACCCTGCCGAAACGATTCCTTACTTGGGACAGAAGCCTGCTCTCTTTGAAACAACCATCGCGCGCCTTGACCTGGCGTTGACTCCTTCTGGCATAAAGGTGCTTGAAATCAATTCAGACACACCTACATTTATAAAGGAATGCTTCTCTGTCAATGGAAGGCTGTGTGCTGAATTTGGAATGGAAAACCCGAATTACAGTCTGGAAGGAGTACTTGCCGATGCAGTCAGGAAAAGCGTCCACGCTGCCGCTGCCTCTGTTTCGGTTAGTCATCCGTATATCATTTTTACAGCTCATGGAGAGAATATTGAAGATCGGGAAACGAGCATCTATTTAAAGGAAATTTCCGGCGTTCCCTCAAAATTCGTGCCACTGGATCAGCTTTCAATCGAGCAGGGGGAAGGATTGTTCGACAGCCATGGCATCAAAATTGATGTCCTATACCGGCAAACCTATCCGATTGAGAATATGGTGAAGGATCAGGATGAACAAGGAAATCCAATCGGTATCTGGCTGCTAGAACTCGTCGCAGAAGGCAAATTGGCCATCGTTAACCCCGTATCAGCCTTTCTTTTACAAAATAAAGCTGTGTTGGCGATTATCTGGAACCTCCATATGGAAGGAAACCCATTTTATACAGAACAAGAACATGGCTGGATTGACGAGTTTTTTCTTCCGTCATACCTTGAACCGGATCCTTTTCTTGAACAGGGAAAAAAATTCGTCAAGAAACCTGTGTTCGGCAGAGAGGGAGATACAGTTGAAATCTTTTCAGCCGGCGGCAGTCTCGAGCTGGCCGATGAGCAAACCTCTTATTCTGAGTACGTTTCTCTCTACCAGGAATTTGCGGAACTTCCTAAAATGCGTTTCCAATCTGAAAAAGGCGAGCAGGATGGGCATATTCTGACCGGATGTTTCCTAATAGGAGGCAAGCCCGCTGCAATCGGGTTCCGCGCAGGAGGGCCCATCACTAATAACCTATCCTACTTCCTACCAGTGGCAGAGGGGAAGGGGAAGGGTTCTCCTGCGCCGATGGCCAGGTAAATCGAAAAAAATACGAACAGTGCCAGGCACTGTTCGTATTTCACGAAAAAAGGTGCAAACCGATTGGTCTGCACCTTTCTTCTGATTCTGTTTACAACAGAACCGTTTGCTTTGTCCCAAAAACTTAGGACCAAGACTTACATCAATCAGCTAAGGTAACGATTTGCACGAGGTCGAGTCGATATTAAATATATCGATTATAGACGAGCGTGCCTTTCGACAGCTCTGCAAATGTCCCTTCACCACTTGCAAGCCCAAGAACTAACCTTTGAGTCGCTGTTTCTCTTGCATATTGCAATTTGAACCAGTCCCTCCTGTTTTGCTTTTGGTCTTGCTTCCAAAGCAGCTAGGGTAACGATTTGCACGGGGTCGAATCGATATTAAATATATCGATTATAGACGAGCGTGCCTTTCGACAGCTCTGCAAATGTCCCTTCACCACTTGCAAGCCCAAGAACTAACCTTTGAGTCGCTGTTTCTCTTGCATATTGCAATTTGAACCAGTCCCTCCTGTTTTGCTTTTGGTCTTGCTTCCAAAGCAGCTAGGGTAACGATTTGCACGGGGTCGAATCGATATTAAATATATCGATTATAGACGAGCGTGCCTTTCGACAGCTCTGCAAATGTCCCTTCACCACTTGCAAGCCCAAGAACTAACCTTTGAGTCGCTGTTTCTCTTGCATATTGCAATTTGAACCAGTCCCTCCTGTTTTGCTTTTGGTCTTGCTTCCAAAGCAGCTAGGGTAACGATTTGCACGGGGTCGAATCGATATTAAATATATCGATTATAGACGAGCGTGCCTTTCGACAGCTCTGCAAATGTCCCTTCACCACTTGCAAGCCCAAGAACTAACCTTTGAGTCGCTGTTTCTCCTGCATATTGCATTTTGAACCAGTCCCTCCTGTTTTGTTTTGGTCTTGCATTATCTATTTACCTCGTGATGAATACCCTTAAACAATTAAACCCCTTTTTTATACTGGTAATATCAACCTTGAATACCAGCATGGACCAGCAAAAAAATATTATCAGTTATTAGTACCTGGTGATAAATATCACGGATTTTTTGTCTATACCTGTATACAATAGGAAGTATTAAGAAAAAGAAAGGCTGTTTTCTAAAAGATTGTTGTTTTTAGTAGTAGTTGATTTCCACTCCAGGATGCTCGCTTTCCGCGGGGCGGGCGGTGAGCCTGTCTAGCTGCGGCTCCTAGCTCCTCGAGGTCGCTTCGGTCCTTCAGCTGAAGTCAAAGAACGACTTCCGCTTCAGGCCCTGCAGCGCTTGTCGGAGCTGGGCAGTCGCCTTCGCATTTCTTTCTCCTCGTCGCTAAAGCGACTGTGGGGTCTCACCTGTCCCGCTGCTCCCGCAGGACGTTGAATAATCTTCCTGAAAAAGCACCGCAGGAGAAAATGCGTTTTTTTGCATTTTCGAACGAGCTCGCACCTTCTGCTCCAATCAACTACAGGATAGTAAACCTTTGTCCTTTCTAATAGCAACAAAGTTTGCGAAAACAGCCAAAAGAAAAGAGGAACCAATTTGATACTTCCACAATTAACAATTGGCCACATGACACCAAAGTACCCGATTATCCAAGGCGGAATGGGTGTAGGAATATCCTTGAGCGGCCTTGCTTCCGCAGTTGCGCGGGCAGGCGGTATTGGAATTATATCCGGAACTGGCATACCCACTGACGAGTTGCGTTACCATATCCGCAAGGCACGCGAGCTGTCTGATGAAAAAGGATACATAGGCGTGAACGTTCTGTTTGCGATGAACGATTTTGCTGCAAAAATGAAGGCAGCAATTGAAGAAAAGGTTGACTTCATCATTTCAGGCGCTGGCATTTCCAGGGATATGTACGCATGGGGAAGGGAAGCAGGCATCCCAGTCCTTTCAATCGTCTCCACTGCCAAACTTGCTAAACTCTCCGAACGGCTCGGTGCATCAGCAATCGTCGTTGAAGGTTGCGAGGCAGGCGGGCATCTAGGGACGGACAGGCCAATGTTTGATATTTTGCCAGAAGTGGTTGATGCAGTGAAAATCCCTGTTATTGCTGCAGGAGGAATCCTGACAGGAGCGGATATTGCAAAAGCGATCCAGATGGGTGCTTCCGGGGTACAAATGGGCACCCGTTTCGTTGCAAGCGAAGAATGTGATGCACCTCTCGCCTTCAAGCAGAAATACGTCGATGCCAAAAAAGAAGATCTAATGCTTGTAAAAACCACAGTCGGCCTTCAAGGAAGGGCAATTAGAAATACATTCACCGACATTATAAAAGATAACGGTAAATATAAGGTGGCTAAGTGCGAGGACTGCCTGAAAAATTGCTCATACCGTTTTTGTACAATGGACTCACTCGTACGTTCCCTGAATGGCGATGTCGATATGGGACTCGTATTCGCTGGAGCAAGGGTAGGGGAGATAGAGAGTATCCTTCCTGTAAGCGACATTATTCAAACAATTGTTGCAGAGTACGATTACACTACAGAGCAGGCGTTAATTGCTTCAATTCAAAATTAATTAAATCATTGCCGTTATTAAAATGACCTTGAAGTTCAATTTCAAGGTCATTTTGGCATTCCATGAACTATTCATTGTCCTTAAATCTCTAGTTCAAGGACATTTTCACATTCTAGACATGGGGTTTTGTCCTTGAAATCCGTGCTCAAGGACATATTCACATTACCGATACTTCATTTTGTCCTTAAATCTTTGCCCATGGTCATTTTTCTCCAGTATTCTTCATTCTATACCCGAAGAATTTCTCGAGAACTATAACTTCGCTCTGGATTCGGGTAACTTGGATGTTTTTTGCAAAAAAGTGCCAAGCCAAATTTGAACACAAAAGAGGCATACTAATCAGGAAACCAAAAGAAGGGAAGAATGAGTATGTCAATGGAATGGTTTGACCGTGTCAGTGCTGAACTGCAGGACCACTTGGAATCAATTTGTGAAAAATATGACCAGGCCGGCCAGATGGCCATTGAACGGGGCTCCAGGCACCCAAGAATCGAGTTTTTTGTGGAAACAGAGGAAGAGTGCGATACCGATGGCCGCGATTATTTTTGTACGCTTTTCTTCGACCCGCACAATGAAGAGTTCTATATAGAAACGATTGATACGGAACTTGAACAGCCGGCAAGGACCATCCTGCCTGACATAGATAATATCATTGATGCTGTCCATGAAAGCTTTCACGAATACATGGATGGAGAGGATATGGATGACTATACTGATATCCTAGATGATGATGATCTTATTGAGGAGATTGAGTTAATTGATGATGATATGACTGTCATTGCTTATTCAGATGATGATGTTTATGAAGAAATCGACGTTGAATGGGAAACCCCTGAGGTAACGGCCTTTTTAAAAGAAGACGAAGTAGAAGTGACGTATCAATTTGGAGTTGTACCAGAAACCGGTGATGGAGTACTTCGCCGTATAAACCGGCTTTGGACAGAAGATGATGAGTTGGTTAAGGATGAAACCAATTTTATTTTTACAAAAGAGGAAGCGAGTACGATTATTGCCATGATTGCAAGCCATATGGATTCCATGACTGGTTACGACCTGGATTAAATAAATAGACGGAGCATTTCCGATTTTTCTGCAAAAGCGGGAATTCTCCGTCTATCGTAAGTTTGCGTCCCCTAGGGTTATCGCCATTTTATAATCTCCACTGTTTTTTGACTTGCTCGAGCGCAAGTTCCATGATTTCTTCATCACTAGCCTGCGGATTCGTGATCACGTTCGTCATGTACTTGCGGCCCAGGTATTCTACTTTAACATTTACCTGTACCATATGTTTCAATCCTTTCAATGTTATATTAGTATAACTTTCAATCTCTTAATACCAACTTTTCAGCCACCTTAAACCTCCGATATACACATCGTATTCCAGAAATAAAAGAATCATTCATTTTTTTGAAAAAGAGCAACGAAGGATAGCTGCAAAAGAATGGAAGTCTTTCATTATACCACCATTTCCACTTTGAGAAACCCTGTTAAAAATTCGTATACCCTTTAGTCGTGTTACAAAATAAAAAAACTCCCGATAACGGGAGTGGATTACGCTTCAACAAGAAGATGTTCTTCAACAAAGCGCTGGAGCTCTTCTTTGTCAGATGGCTGCTTTTTCGCCATAGTTTCAGCCGTATTAACCAGATGAAGCAAAGCAAGGTTTTTCTTTAGTGCATGCAGTGATGTTTCTCCATTTAATAAATCAATCGCATTCGAACGTACGTCAGGATCCTCAGATGAGTGGTAAAGAATAAACGCAATATGGGTAATCTTATCCATTCCGTCTTCCCCCTAACATTGATTCTAAAGAAAAGATTCGCCATATTATCCGAAAATCCTCCTTGATTTGACAATCCTTTATTTTTTATTTTTTCAGACTAAAGTTGTAGAAAAACTCAAGCTTCTTTACGACGATGAAAAATGCTTCTTTTTCTATGATAACAGTAAGGAAAAAACTTAGATGACATGATGAAAGGGGACTAAAAATATGAGGAATAAAAAGGTAGTAATGATTACTGGTGCATCAAGGGGATTGGGACGTTCACTGGCAATTGCCTTTGCAAGACAGGGGGCAAGGCTCTCAATCTGCGCCCGAAATGAAGAAGATCTTTTTAACGTTAAAAGGGAAGCTGAGAAAGCAGGTTCTCCGGATGTGTTGGCAATCAGGGCCGACATTTCTAACTCCCGGGATGTTGAGCGGTTCGTAGCATTGACTGAGCAGCGATTTGGAAAAATTGATGTACTTATTAACAACGCTTCAATCCTTGGGCCGAGTCCGATTCCATTGCTGCTTGATTTTCCTGAGGAGGATTTCGCAGACGTCATCAGAATCAATACGATGAGTACCTTCCTGGTAACAAGAAGAGTGCTGCCTGCAATGCTGCAGCACGCCAAGGGAAGCATCATCAATGTGACCTCAGAAGCAGGAAACGTAGGTTATGCAGGCTGGGGTGCCTATGGAATTTCGAAATTCGCAGTTGAAGGTCTGACTGAAACATGGGCTGATGAGCTAAGTGAAACTGGAATTCGTGTAAATATGGTTGACCCCGGTGAAATGGATACTGAGATGCACAGGCTTGCTGTGCCCGATTGTGATTATGAGCTCTTAAACCCTGACGATGTTGTTCCAGTCTTCCTTTACCTTGCATCTGAAGCAGCAAATGAAGTAACCGGCAAGCGCATTTCAGCCCGCGAATTTAACGAAGGGAGGGTTTAAGCATGATAACAGGAAGCATGAGCTTTCATTTGCCGGAATCCTTAAATGCCTCAGCTCCTCCCGAAAGGCGCGGTATCCGGAGAGACCATGTCAGGATGATGGTTTTGTCAAAGGAAACTGGCCATACAGAACATGACCATTTTTACAATCTCGCAAACTATCTGAACAAGGGGGATGTGCTGGTTCTTAACAGCTCCAGGACAATACCTGCAATTCTTAGGGGAAGATCTGAGGATGGGAAAGAAGTGGAAGTAAGACTGGCGAGAAGGGTCGACTCCGATCGATGGGATGCTTTAGTTAGTAAAGGACTAGTTTTAACCGGCGAAAGGATTGTTTTTTCGAACAATCTTTCAGCCATTGTGGAAATTCCCGATATGCCCTTGTCGACATTACATTTTTCTAAATCTGGCATTGATTTATTCGATGAAATCTACTCACTTGGTGAACCAGTTCGGTATGAGTATATTCAAAACCCATGGGATTTGGATTATTATCAGACAGTCTTCGCTTCACAGCCTGGCTCGGTAGAAATGCCATCTGCAGGCAGAGCTTTTAGTTGGGAGCTGCTGTTCAAGCTTCAAAAAAAAGGTGTCAAAATCGTATATATCCAGCTTCATACCGGCTTGAGCTACTTTTTGGATGATCGATTTGACCATCACCCTTCCTCGAACAAAGAGGAATATGTCATTCCGGATCAGGCTTGGGTTGAAATTTCCGCAGCAAAGCTTGCCGGGAATAAGGTCATTGCAGTCGGAACAACCGTTGTCCGGGCACTAGAGACGGCTATTGAAACCTCTTGCCTTTCCTGCTGGACGAATTTGTTTATTCATCCTGGCTATCAATTGAAAGTCGCCGATGGAATCATTACCGGCCTTCATGAACCAGAGGCAAGCCATTTAGCTATGCTATCTGCTTTTATAAAAAAAGAGTTTCTCTGTTCTGCTTATTTGGAAGCCGTTGAGAAAAAATATCTCTGGCACGAATTTGGTGACATGAATTTAATCCTATGAGGGGATCAATATGATAAAATTTCATCACTTCGCAATTGAGACTAACAACCTAACAGAAACTGCGGATTTTTATGTAAATAAATTGGGATTCGTGATAAAGGAAAAGGTTCTATTTGAAGGAACAGAAGTCCTTTTCTTGGATTTGGAGGGATTTACCTCTGAACTTTGTGAGATTTCAGAAGAAAGGAATGACTCGAGCCAAACTCATTTTTGTTTTGAAACTCCAGACCTTAAAGCCTTCATAGACAGGATGAGCGGATGGGGTTTCATGCCTACGGAAGGCCCCTTTAAGCTTGAAAACGGCTGGGAAACAGTTTTCTTTGAGGGGCCATCAGGGGAAACAATTGAGTTTTTATCCAGAAGGAGAGAAGAATTTACCAATGATTAGACCTGCCGGCACTTGGGTAGTAAGTAACGAACAATAGTTAAGTCATCAGCCGGAGGATAGTATGGAGAGTGTCTTTATTGGTAGTCTTATTTCAGCATTAGCGACGGGAGTCGGAGCTCTGCCTATCATTTTTGTCAAAAGTATTTCAAGTAAGTTCAGGTATAATCTACTGGCACTGGCTTCCGGAATTATGCTTGCCGCTTCGGCATTCAGCCTGATTCCCGAAGCTTTAAAAACATCAAACTTATGGGTTCTTGGTATCGGGCTTCTTGCAGGAACATTTTTGTTAAACCTGCTCGATCAATTTTTTTGCAAAATAGATATTGATCAGACACGGCTCAATATCAGCATTTCAAAAAGTACATTTGTTGTTTTATGTGCAATGACTGTCCATAACATTCCTGAAGGTTTGTCAGTCGGGGTCAGCTATGGCTCGGACAACGCTTCACTCGGCGGTTTGATTGCATCGCGATTGGACTTCAAAACGCGCCGGAAGGATTCCTGGTAGCACTTTATTTGCTAAAAGAGAACATTACGAAATGGTGGGCAGTACTGATTGCAACAGGCACTGGATTTGTTGAATTTCTTTCATCGCTGATTGGATACGGCCTTGCAACGAAAATTGGCGGTCTCGTCCCATTCGGCCTCAGTATTGCAGCGGGAGCAATGCTCTTCATAATTTATAAAGAGCTTATCCCCGAAAGCCAGGAAGGGGAAAGTGTCCGTTTTCCAACATATTCATTTATTATCGGTTTAATCATCATGTTGGCCATGGTGGAAAATCTCGGTTAATAAAACTAGTTGCAACCGCTATATGCGGTTGTTTTTCTTTTGCCAAATTTATTTTAATTATACAAATTAACTATCAAATTTACTTCTCCTGCACCCAACTGTTATTGTATAAAAAGAATGTTTCAGTTGAGGGGGTTTAAAGATGCAGCTACTTGCTATCGTTGCTGGTTCCATCATCATTGCAGCTGCCTTTAATTTGTTCTTAATTCCGCATGAAGTGCTATCAAGCGGCTTGAGCGGTGTCTCTATGATTTTCGGTATGCTGACCCCTGTCGATACGGGGCTTGCAAATTTTTTACTCAATTTTCCATTGCTTGTCCTCGGTTACAAAAAACTTGGCAGAAAATTTATTTTCAACACGATCATTTCTGTCGTTGTTATTTCTTTAGGCCTTTATGTCATACCAGTATATGAATTTGCTAACAACAGTATTTTAGCTTCCATTTTCGGTGGTGCAATCGTAGGATTGGGAATCGGTGTAATTCTTCGCCAATCTGCATCATCCGGTGGTCTTGATATTGTTGCTATGCTTGTCGCAAGAAAGAAAGATTTCCCGATTGGGACCCTGCTATCAGCAATGAACGGCGTCATTATTGTGATCAGCGGCTTTCTTTTTGACTGGGACACAGCCCTTAATACACTAATTTCGATTTTTGTAACCGGGAAAGTCATCGATGCAGTTTACACCCACCATGTAAAACTTACCTTAATGATTATTACTACAAAAGGGGATGAGATGCGGGAGCAGCTAGTCGAAAATGTCTACAGGGGACTCACCGTCCTCGATGGGATGGGCGGATATTCCAATCAGCAGCGGAATATACTGATGACGGTGATTACTCGATATGAACTGGCAGAAGTTAAATCGCTAATTATGAAGGTGGACCCGCAGGCTTTCGTGAATATTACAAAAACAGTCGAAGTAATGGGGCTATTCCATAAACAATCAGCTTAAAGACTAGGCCGGCGCCGCTAGAGGTCCGGCCTTTTTTCATTTGGGACTTTGTGATTGAAATCTTAGACAGGCTATATGTAATTTTATCCTGGAATTCTGGCCAAAAAATCACTAAGAACTGATAGAAGCTTTTCGCGAAAAGAGGAATTTCAGTTTTTGTGCAGAATTAACTGATTTACATAAAATCCAATTTTCCAGCGATCGGAGGAGTCTGTTTTTCCACTGTTGGATTGATGAATCACCTAAAAACTGGACCCTTGAGGGGCAGTGGGATAAAGAGAGGATGAAAAAGTTGCTGCTTAATTTTACAAAAGAGCAAAAAGAACAACTTATTTATGACATTCAGCGTTTCTTTTTACAAAAACGTGATGAAAAGCTTGGTAACCTGGAAGCAGAAGAGCTTCTTGAGTTTTTCAAGGAGAAGCTTGGACCCCACTATTTTAATGAGGGAGTTGCCCAAGCGAGAAGAACTGTCATGGATCGAGCCCTTCTAATTGAAGAAGACCTATATGCGTTAGAGAAGCCGATTAAATAGGGAGGATAGGAATGAAGCCAATTATACTCGGAATTGCTTCTGCCTTCTTTTTCGCATTTACCTTCATCTTAAACCGTTCAATGGAAATGTCAGGAGGCCACTGGATTTGGAGCGCATCCCTTCGTTATTTCTTTATGGTTCCTCTCCTGCTAGCCCTGGTGGCCTGGAGAAAAAACCTTCAGCCGCTTTGGTTTGAAATGAGGAGACATCCATTTTCCTGGCTCATATGGAGCACAGTAGGTTTCGGCCTGTTTTATGCACCGATATGCCTGGCTGCTGCTTACTCGCCGGGCTGGCTGATTGCTGGAACATGGTCGGTTACGATCATTTCTGGATCGCTGCTTGCGCCTTTGTTTTTAGAAACTAATGGAGGGATGATTTCAAGAGGGAAAATACCTTTCAGGGGTCTGTCGATGTCGGTCGTCATCCTTATCGGTATAGCACTGCTGCAAGTTGAAAATGCAGAGGGCCTTTCCCGAAACGATATCATGATGGGAATTATCCCGGTCATTCTAGCATCTTTTGCCTACCCATTAGGGAATCGAAAAATGATGGAGCTGACGGGTGGAAGGATTGATACGTTTCAGCGTGTGCTTGGTATGACTTTGGCTAGCTTGCCGTTTTGGATTATTCTTTCTCTTTACGGAATGGCGACACAGGATTTGCCTTCAGGCGGGCAAATCACACAGTCAGCGGCTGTCGCTTTAACCTCAGGTGTAATTGCCACGATATTATTTTTTATGGCTACTGACCTTGTCAGCGGGAATATGAAGAAAATGGCCGCGGTTGAGGCAACACAATCGGTTGAAATCCTTTTCGCGCTTGCAGGAGAAATCCTGTTCCTTGCCGCACCACTTCCGTCGGCTCTTTCCTGGACAGGAATTTTCCTTGTTATGATTGGCATGGCTTTGCACAGCCTGGCATCAGCGAATGTTTTTGCAAAAAGGAAAAATGCGTCAACAACCCAAGCCAGCATACATAAATAACGCTATTATCTTTTTTCCATTACAGCGCGGGCCCATGACCAGGGCCTTTTTCTATTGATTTCGCACTTTAGGTCAAGCAGATCGGGAAACACATATTTAAGAAAGTTTTAAGAATTAAATGAACACCTCATACTGTGCTTCCTATCCATGTTTCTCTATACTTAAAGAAAAGTTCTAAAGGAAGTGAAGCAATGAGTTGGACCAAAAATAATATCCCCGACCAAACTGGGAAAGTGGCCGTTATTACAGGGGGGAACAGCGGGATTGGATTTGAAGCTGCCAAGGTTCTTGCCGAAAAGGGGGCAGAGGTTATCCTCGCCATTCGAAACATTGAGAAAGGCGAGGCAGCCATCAAAAAAATAAAGTCCGCTTATCCAGATGCATCCATCGGAATATTGAAAATCGATTTAAGCGATCTGGCGTCTGTCCGGCAGTTCGCGCTTGAATTCAATTCACGTTACCCAAAACTCGATATCCTGATTAACAATGCAGGGATCATGATCCCGCCGTTAAGTAAAACAAAGAATGGATTTGAATCCCAATTCGGAAACAACCATCTTGGCCATTTTGCGCTGACTGGACTGCTATTGGACAAACTGAAGGCCACACCTGGTTCAAGAGTTATCACAGTCAGCAGCCTTGCTGCGCACAAAGCTACTATTGACTTTGACAATCTGGACGGGTCAAAAGGCTACAGGGCATTTAAGTTTTATGGCCAGAGCAAGCTGGCAAATATGCTGTTTGGCAGGGAATTGAATAACCGGTTTAAGGAAAACGGAATCGATGTGAAAAGCATTGTCTGCCATCCGGGAATTTCAAACACGAACCTTTCGTCACGAAACTCTGGAAAACCTGCAAATAAATTCGTTGTTTTTCTATCAAACTATTTCCTGCAAACAGCTGAAATGGGTGCTCTTCCAACACTGTATGCAGCCACTGAATCTTCCCTGGAAGGTGGGGAATATATCGGCCCAGACGGCAAAAAGGCACATAAAGGCTATCCGCGGATAGAGGGAGTTATCAATTCGCTTTTTCAAGAGGAAACAGCTCTTAAGCTGTGGGATATGTCCGAAAACATGACCGGTGTTTCGTATAATTTTGACAGCCGTTCCTAGATGGCTTGTTTGACTTTTACACTTAAAATTGAAATACTTTACTTAACGTTCAACTATTCAGAAAGCCGGTGTACTTGCCATGAAAGTGAAGGATTTCATGATTGAAAATGTGATTTCAGTGAGTCCTGATATGACACTCGCAGAAGTCATGACTGTATTTGTCGAAAAGAAAATTGGGGGCGTCCCGGTTTGCAGCGAGGATGGGAAGCTGCTGGGAATGGTAACCGACGGCGATATCTTACGGGCGATTCAACCTATCGACAGGATGATTTATTATTTCATGATGTACTTGGATTACTTGGATGAAGTAAATGTGGAAAAAAGGATAGAGGATACGGCCAGCGCCAACATTCTTTCGATTTCCAAAACCAAAAATCTTGTCACGGTTACTCCGGAAGATGATATGGATGCAGCTGTCAAGCTGCTTGCAAAGCATCATTTCAAAAAACTCCCTGTCGTTGACAGCGAGCAAAAAGTCGTGGGGGTCATCAGCAGGGGCGACGTCATTCGGAAAATCCAGGCGACAATTCTTAAGGGACAATGATAAAACATGTGGCGGCATGGAGTGGCATAGACAGGCCGGACAATGACTGCTTTTATTGGCTGTTTCCTTTTTCATAGACTCGATGAAGGAGGGAAAGACTGCTTTTTTCAGGCTGTTCCCGTCTTCAAGCATTCGATGAAAGATGGAAGACCATTTTTTCGTGGTTGTTCCTGTCTTCATACCCTATGAAGGTGGGGTAGAGCTCTTTTCAGGCTGTTCCCGTCTTCATTGACCCAGTGAAGGACTATTTACGAAGTGAATTGAAAACAAGCAAAGATTTTTTAAAAAGCTGTTTGAAATTAAGTAGTCAGAAGGGCATGTCGATGCCTACTTCACCTGTTATTAATATTTATTACTTATTTCTTTTTTGAAAAGGAAAAACAAACATGAATTTTACAGCTATACTTGGAATCACTACCGCAATTTTACTTTACGGCCTGATTTGCTTTTATATTGGATTCAACGGCTGGGCGTGGCTAAGCAGGTTTCCTCGCTTTGTCAGGTTTAAATATCTATATTTCGGGCTAATTTTCTTCCTAGCTATTTCCATGTTCGCAGGTCGATTTATCCCAATTCCGTTCCTGAGTCTTATTGGCGGGTATTGGATGGTCATTATTGGATATAGTCTCTTGCTATTTCCCATCCTCAATCTCATATATTTTTTGAATAAGAAAAGAGGGATGGAATGGATAGGCGGAGGGGTGCTGATTTTTTATGCCGTCATTTTCATTTATGGTACATTCAATGCCTGGAGCCCGGTAATCCGAAATTACAGCGTTGATATCGATAAACCATATGAAAGAGACAGCCTGAAACTTTTGATGGCCTCTGACTTTCACCTTGGAGAGATTGTAGATAAAGATCACCTGGACCGGTTCATCGCGATTTCCGAAAGAGTTAAGCCGGATATGATTCTCATTCCTGGCGATTTAATTGATGATTATATTGAACCTTACCTGGAAGAAAACATGGGGGAGAGCTTAAAGAAATTGAATGCTCCACTTGGTGTTTTTGCTGTACTGGGAAATCATGATTATTATGGCGGCGATAAAGAAAAAATTGTAAAGGAAATGGAGAAGGCAGGAATTACGGTATTAGAGGATGAGACCATTACAATCCGGGATCAACTAACCATTGCTGGCAGAAAGGACCCAACCGATCGTACGAGATCACCAATCTCCAGCTTTTTAGACAATGCAGATGGATCGCGTCCAGTAATCATGATGGACCACCAGCCAATTGACCTCGAAGAAGCCGAACAGTCGGGGGTTGACTTACTAGTTTCAGGCCATACTCACCGCGGGCAGGTAGCACCCGCTCAGTTCATTACGGATATGATTTATGAAAATGATTATGGGTTCTTGCAAAAGGGCAATATGTCTTCCATCGTAACCTCAGGTTTTGGAACGTGGGGGCCAGCTCTTCGGATTGGGACACGCTCCGAGGCGGTCCTCATTCATTTACATTTCAATTAAAGCGAAAGGAGCTGTCCAACTGGTGCAGCTCCTTTTAATTTTTTAATTTATTGTCTATCCCTCCGCTAGTTTGATATACTTTTACCAACATAATAAATTGAGATTAGGGGTACATACGTTGTCGAAATCAAAATTACAGTACTGGCTCATTCAAATTCTACTTATTTTAACAATCATCTTTGTTGCTTCGAAATTATCATTTTTATTTCAACCGGTGGGAATCTTTTTCTCAACCATCTTCTTTCCAATCATCATTACTGGTTTCCTGTATTTCCTGCTGAATCCGGTTGTTGATTTTTTGGAACGACACAAGGTAAAGCGAGTAGTAGCAATACTTCTCATCTATATTGCTATTGCCGGGCTGCTAGTGCTGTCAATCGGAAACCTTATTCCTGCAGTATCCAAGCAGGTCTCTGATCTGGCAAATGAAGTACCACGCTATGCAAAGATGACAATGGAATTCTTTGATGATGTTGTCCAATCATCCGAATTCAAGCATTTCAGGGATGAACAATCCGAGATGATTAAAACGGTACAAGACAAACTAATTGAATTTGCCAATACGCTTCCGAACAAATTAACAGGCGGCATTATAGGATTTCTCGGGGCCGTCACAAACGTGGCAATCATTATCGTCACAGTTCCATTTTTGCTTTTCTATATGTTTAAGGACGGCCATCGATTTCCTGATGCAGTTTCCAAATTTATTCCTTCAGACTACAGGGGTGAGGGTTTAAAAATTCTTAAGGAAACAGGGGAAACCTTATCAGCCTATATTCAGGGCCAAGTAATGGTTGCGTCTGCGGTTGGTATATTGACCTTAATCGGTTACTGGATTATCGACTTGCCGTTTGCTCTTGTCATGGCTTTAATTGTTGCATTTACGAACATCATCCCGTACGTTGGCCCGATATTAGGAGGAGCACCAGCTGTCCTCGTTGGGTTGTTTGATTCTCCTACAAAGGCCTTATTGGTAGTAGTCGTCATCCTGATTGCCCAACAGCTCGAAGGGAACTTCCTATCGCCGCTGATTCTAGGGAAAAGCCTTGATACACACCCAGCCACTATCATTATTATTTTGCTGGCAGCCGGTAATCTGGCAGGGGTGCTGGGCATGGTGCTTGCGGTACCAACATACGCAGTTACAAAAACGATTATCCTGAATCTCGTCAAATTCCTGAAAGCAAGGAAACGATCGAACATAACAGTGGACGGAGTCTAAGACTCCGTTTTTTTATTTAATTGGCGATAACCCTCGCATTTATTGAAATTAAAAAGGTGAGAGGATAGAGGAGAGGTAAGTAACTATAAAACGCAATAAAAAAACACTGATTTTCATCAGTGTTTTGGGAGCGTCCCGAAGAGGATTCGAACCTCCGACCTACAGTTTAGGAAACTGTTGCTCTATCCTGCTGAGCTATCGGGACATCATATAAGATTATAAATGTTTTGCTTCACGTACCTAATTTTCCACTATCCTGTCCTGGCCTCAGTAAGTGAAGCAGGGATGATGCTCGGCCAGTACGCTGATGTTTCTCTAAGTAGCTTATTCGGGCGTGCTGAGCTATCGGGACATGATTTATTTACCTAATTGTTAT
Organism: Bacillus sp. FJAT-27225; assembly: GCF_001685025.1. Lineage (GTDB taxonomy): Bacteria > Bacillota > Bacilli > Bacillales > Cytobacillaceae > Bacillus_D. The sequence continues at coordinate 314,417 of NZ_MAYU01000001.1, forward strand.
GGCACAAAAATTATTATAGCGCTTTAAACGAAAAAGGTCAAATGGATTTTTAAAAAAATACATAAAAAAATTTAAGGGCATCCAGATAGGGGATGCCCTCTTATTCCTGTTAAAAATAATTTTTGTACACTTCAGTGTTTTGGCCGCAAACCGCGCAGTGATATTCAATTTCTAGTGCGTCTTCGAGGGCAAGATGCTCTGTTTCCTGCTGGCAATTCTCGCAGTACCTGAATTCCTTCTGGTTCTCCATGATCCCGCCTCCTTTTTAAATACCTGCACATTATTGTTATGACCCATTTTTGTAAAACTAAACCTTAAATTTGAATTGTGTTCATCTTTTTAGGCGGATATGTTCATAAAGGTATGAGAATTCATAAGCGGAGAATTTCCGGCTAATGTATATAGTGGGGGCTTAAGAAGCAGTTTTAAGCGGAGATGTTCCGCTTAATTGCTCTAAAAAAGACAAAAGCCAATGGTTTGGATCAGATAACCGGAAAAACTCCCTTTATTTTTAGCGGAATTTGGCTATTGCCCGATTTAATCGGAATTTCTCCGTTTATTTTTCAAACAAGATTTTCAGGATAAACCCAACCTGCCGATTATGTGAAGAAGCTTTATATACAACATGTAATAAATGAGCTTGCGCCTTTCTAGAAAGCTCTTATAGCTGAATTTTGATTTCACCTAAAACTGTCGACAATTCGCTGTATTGGCTACATTTGAATGGGAATGATTAGCAGCAAAGGCAATAGCAAGGGGGGACTTATCACACAAAACAAACCACTCCTAAGTCAAAAAAAGTAAAAAACTGATATTTTTTAGGGGAAGTCACTACTTTTCTACGATATAATGATAGTAGGCATAAAAAGGGGGAACTTCCATGGTGGATTTAGTACAAACGAAATTTGAGCATAAACGCCTCCCAAAGACACAAATCCTTAAAAGGGCAATTGCAATCTTTGTGGGGGCTGTCATGATGGCAGTGGGACTTGAAATTTTCCTCGTCCCGAACAACGTTATCGACGGCGGTATAGTTGGGATTTCCATTATTCTTTCCCATCTGACTGGCATCGGCCTCGGAATTTTTATTTTTATCCTCAATATTCCATTCTTTTATTTAGGATACAAACAGATAGGAAAAACCTTCGCCATTTCCACGCTTTTTGGAATTGCGGTCCTTTCCGTATTTACATCCCTCTTTCACCCTGTCCCAGCGTTTACGGATGATATCCTGCTAGCTACTGTTTTTGGCGGCATGGTATTGGGCATTGGTGTCGGCCTGGTCATCCGGTACGGCGGAGCACTTGATGGAACTGAAATTCTTGCCATTCTTATTACCAAGAAGACTCCTTTTTCCGTTGGGGAAATTATCATGTTCTTCAATGTCTTTATACTCGGAGCTGCCGGTTTTGTGTTTAGCTGGGATCGGGCCATGTATTCTATTCTTGCTTATGTTATCGCTTTCAAGTCAATAGATGTAGTAGTTGAAGGACTTGAAGAATCCCGCTCTGCGTGGATTATCAGTGACAGGTTCCAGGAAATTGGCGATGCCATTCTTAGCCGGCTTGGCCGTGGAGTAACATACTTGGAAGGAGAAGGGGCGTTTTCAGGAGACAGCAAGAGAGTCATATTCTGCGTTATTACCCGGTTGGAAGAGGCAAAGCTTAAAGACATTGTAGCTGGGTATGATGAAAAGGCGTTCCTTGCAATCGCAGACATTTCCGAAGTTCGGGGCGGTCGATTTAAGAAAAGGGACATCCATTAAATACAAAGTCCGCGAAGTGCGGGCTTTTTGTTTACATAGAAAAACCGTCCCCAAAGAGGAACGGAGATCAGAAAGTTATACTTCAATTGTGCTTGCTGCCATTTTCTTGGCTGCGGAGCGGGCACGCGATTGGCCATCCGCGATCATTTCAGGCCATTTTTTCGGGAAGACATCAAAGCCTTCTATAATGACAGAGTCTTCAAGGTGAATGCCAAGGAAGCGAAGTGCGATCCTAAGATAACGATCACCTGTTTCCAGCTCCTCCATAGGAGTGCCTGAGTAAATACCGCCTCTCGTCTGGATATGGATTGCTGTTTTTCCATTGAGTAAGCCTTTCGGGCCATTGGGTGTATAGACGAATGTTTTTCCCGAAACGAACAGATTGTCGAGAAAATTCTTCAAAACGGCAGGGGAGCTTAAATTCCATAACGGTGTCACAAAAACATAATAGTCGTATTGGATGAACTCATCTGTAAGTGAATGCATTTTCTTGATTTTTGCACGCTCGCCTTCTTCAAGTTGTTCCATTGTATATCCATACCCCGCAAGCTTTCCACGTGCAGATACTAATTCTGCGTCCATCCAGGCCATATCAAAATCGAAAAGATCAATTCTCCTCACAATGGTCTCGGGTCTTTCTTCCAGGAACGATTCCAGGAATGCTTCACCGATCTTTAATCCCTTTGATTTTTCTGGCCCCTTGGGGTTAGCTGTTATATATAGTAATTTTGCCATGCTCATCCATCCAATCTTAAGTTGTTCTCCTCTTTTCATTATATAGAAACTAACTATGTTCAGGAGTGAACAAATAGTGAATCTTCCTATACTGTTGATCTTGTTTACCTAATTGGCTGTGGGGAAAAAGAAAGATAGGAGGGATGTTCTCATGGAACAAAATAAGAATGAAAAAAAGAATCTGCGCAAAATTGAAAGGGAATTCCAAAACAATCCTGACAAAGCGGAGTATAAAAATTCAGATGGACGAAATCCGGATCAACAGCACCATATGAAAGATCAGGAGAATTTGAGGAAATAATAGAAGCCCCTGGCCAAAAAAGGGCCAGGGGCATATTTATTCTTCCATCTTTGTCAGCTTATAGCCATTTTTGGTCCATAAATAATTTATACCCTGTTTGTAAGACTGAAACGTTTTTACGCCAAGTACAATCCGTTCATGAACAATATTTTTCGCCATATCAGGCCGAATTCCAATATAAATGGGTTCGGCCCCCATCAATCTAAGGGCACTGATCAGCTGTTTAAGCCGGTAGGCAATTTCAGTATCAAACTCTGAGGTTGTCCCTGTAAAATCCAGGAGCAGGTATTCTATTTCATTCTGAGCACAAAAGGCAAGGATTTTTTCCTCCATCCTTGAAAGCCGTTCATCCGTCAATTTGCCAAGAATAGGAACCATAATCACATTGTCAATTGACATAGGGATAATCGGTATATCCAATTCGCGGAGCCTTTGTTTGCCCTCTATTATAGCAGCCTCATAGTCCGTTACATCTTTCCAGGTCACGATAAGGCCCACTTGATTTCCACTATCATCTTCCAGAGTATCAACAACGATCCTGGCCGAAAATGTTTTAAACAGATTAATATGAGCAGAATGGGGAAAGGGCCCATTTATAATAATATTCTTTTGTTTGTCGCCATGAAAATCAAATAGATTCCTGCCAATAAAATCCTCAGGTTGGGCCATTCCGACAAAAGGTCCTATTTTTGACAGAAGCTCTTTTGCACTGTCATTGAACCAAACTATTTCATACTGGGTGTTTGCGATAAGAATATTTTCTTTAATTTTGTTTAAAAGATGATGGATGTTTAGTTTACTCAGAAAACTGTGCGGCATAGTTAATCTCCCATTGTTCAATTTGGTAAAATTATACCTGAACCCATTATGTTTAACAAAGAAAACTACTTTTCCAACACACTATTACCGATAATGTGTGGTAATATGGCATCAAACTGAGAAAACAGTCTGTAAAAACAAGAAAACCTACACCGTCAGCTAGAAGCAAGCTAATACTAAATTGTATACATAGAGGGGAAAAATTCGATGGCCAAAAAACTATATTATCAAAATCAATACCTTCAGACTTTCGCAACAGAGCTCATTGAACAAAAACAGGATAAATCTGGAGCGTGGTATGTACTTTTGAGAGAAACCGCTTTTTACCCTGAAGGCGGGGGACAGCCGTGTGATACAGGAACACTGAACGGAGTAAAGGTAGTAAATGTCGTTGAGATTGATGATGAAATCCGCCATTATATTGACGGTCCTCTAGAGGATGAACAGATAGAGGGACAAATTGATTGGGAAAGGCGGTTCGACCATATGCAGCAGCATACGGCGCAGCATATAGTATCAGCGGCTTTTGATAATGAATTTGGATTTAAAACTGTCAGTTTTCATTTAGGTAAAGAAGAGTCGACTATTGACCTTGATATTGCAGGGGTAAATGAGCAGCATGTCCAAAGAGCGGAGGAACTAGCCAATCAAATCGTTCTGGAAAATCTGCCAATTGAACTTAGGTGGGTTACACCTGAAGAAGCATCGGCATTTCCACTTAGAAAGGCCCTATCCGTTGAGGAGAATATTAGGCTCGTCATCATACCTGATTATGATTACAATGGCTGTGGCGGGACCCATCCGGCTTCAACCGCTGAGGCAGGAATGATCAAGATAGTAGGAATCGAGAAAGAGAAAAAGAAAACAAGGATCAGTTTTGTGGCCGGTAACAGGGCATATCTCCACTTTGATAAAAAACAGAAGGTACTTGAGAAGCTTGCACCTTTATTGAATGCCCCACAGGAAAGCATGGAATCTGCAGTCTCGAAACTCCTTCAGGCAAAGGCACAGCTTGAAAAAGAGCTTTCGGAGGCAAAAGACAAACTGCTCGAATATGAAGCACGCGAGCTTATTACCAAGGCGGATAGAAATGGAAAGCCGTTAACCGCTTTATTTACAGGAAGATCGATTCAGGAATTACAAAAGCTAGGCAGGGCTATTGTGACTGAGCGGGAAGATACCGTCTCCATTCTAGTATCGGAGACGGATGGAAAGCTGCAAATCGTTTGTGCAAAGGGGAAACAAGCTCCTGGCAACATGAAGGAACTGCTCGCAGGCATTCTTCCGTTGATTAACGGTAAGGGTGGGGGAAGTGAATTGTTCGCACAGGGGGGCGGACAAGCTTCGATTAGTCCTGAGCGATTGCTTGAGGATGCTTTGGCCGCGTTGCAGATGTAAGCATTCACTTTTTTTCTCAAAAAACAAAAAGAAAGGCGCCTGTCCGAAGACAGGCGCCTTTCTGCGTACTGAGGCGGAGAACCACGCGCCACATTCGCATGTTCCCAAAAGGGAATGTTCCCCGGCTTACACAGTTCAGCTCATCGCTAAATCATCTTACCACGGTTGGTTATAAAACACAATCCCAAATTGAGAGGAAATAAGTCCCATCATTTAAACAATTGACGGAAAACGATTAATCTCCATCAAACATATTAAATAATCCGCGTGCGATACTGCCTTCATCCTTGCTTCCACCTGCTGCCGGCATCGCAGCAAATACACGGCTTGCAAGCCTGCTGAATGGCAAGGATTGTATCCAGACGGAGCCCGGACCTCTCAATGTGGCAAAGAAAAGACCTTCCCCACCAAATAAGGCTGTCTTGACTCCCTTAACCATTTCAATGTTATAATCTACACCGCTTGTCATGGCGACAAGACAGCCAGTGTCAACTCTCAGAACTTCGCCAGGCTGAAGATCTTTTTTATGTATGGTTCCGCCAGCGTGAACAAAAGCCATTCCGTCACCTTCAAGCTTTTGCATGATAAAGCCTTCACCGCCAAAAAAGCCCGCACCAATTTTGCGCTGAAACTCGATTCCAACCGATACCCCTTTAGCAGCAGCAAGAAATGAGTCTTTCTGGCAAATAATGCGGCCACCCATCTCACTTAAATCCATTGGAATAATTTTTCCAGGATAGGGAGATGCAAACGATACATGGCTTTTGCCCGAACCAGCATTTGTGAAGGTCGTCATAAATAAGCTTTCCCCGGTCAGGACACGTTTACCTGCTGAAAACAGCTTACCCATAAGGCCGCCTCCACCAGCGTTTGACCCATCCCCAAATATCGTTTCCATTTTGATGCCATCTTCCATCATCATCAAGGCCCCAGCTTCAGCAATGACCGTTTCATTCGGGTCAAGCTCGACTTCAACAAACTGCATGTCATCCCCATAAATCTTGTAGTCGATTTCATGATTATTCATGTTCTTTTTCCTCCTTTGGTAAAAATACCCCTCCCATCCAGTATACTTAATTTGGGTATATAATGCTTAATTAATTTAGATCTGAACTCCCGACTTGATACACCTCTGGCTTCCCGTTTTTCGTGTTCATCAGACGGATTTGTTCAGGGGTAATTTTGAGAACAATATAAGCTGGATCATTCGGTCCCTCAAACCAGCCTTCAAAGTCCGGGTTCCAGAGCCTCTGTTTTTCTTCCGCCGAATCTAAAATGGTGGCTTTTCCTTCGACTTCCAGAAAACTGTCCTTAAGGCCTTGTCCATGGTATCCAAGCAGGATATGAACATATGGGTTCCGCTCCATATCGCCGACCTTATGGGTATTGAGATCAGATGCACTATACAAAATAAGCCCCTCGTTGTAAAAGTCCATATATCTGGAATAGGGCTTGCCATTCCGGACAGTTGCAAGCGTACCTGTTTTTTCTTTTTCTAAAATGGAAAGGATTTTATCCCTCAATGAGTTACTCATTTCATATTCCTCCTTAAAAGGTTGTCATTATAGTATCCCTTCATCTTTAAAAACAAATCAGAAAGCCATTAAAGCTGTTTATATCTGATTATGATAGGATAGTTGTATATAAAAAGAATGAACAATAGAGGAGAAGTATGATGACTCGAAAACTAAAAACCGGCTTGCTGGCAGATACAGAAACAACAGGCTTAAAACCTGGCAGTGATGAAATTATTGAACTCGGATTAATCCTCTTTTCTTTTGATGAAGAGACAGGCGAAATTGTCGATGTTTTAGAAGAAGCAGAATTTTTAAGGGAACCTTTATCACCGTCAGCAATCAGGAATTATCCCGGTGCGTTCAGGGTGCATGGCATCCCATTCAACAGTGTAAAAGGCAAAGTTTTTGATGATGAAAAAATTATGAAGCTGTTCGGATACTCTGAAGCGGTCTTGGCACATAATGCAACATTTGACCGAAGTTTCCTTTATCATATGTACCCTGAAGTCAATGAGCGCAATTGGTATTGTACAATGAGGAATATCCCGTGGAAACAATACGGTTTCCAGAGCGGCAGTCTTCTTTCGCTTTTAAAAGCACATGGAATTTCAGGCTCTCAGCAGCATCGGGCTATGGATGATATTGTTCAGTTGATGGCCTTGTTAAAGCATCCAAATCAGGATGGCTACCCATATTTAAGGGAAGTATTGTCCAAAAAGCCCATGCGTAAGTATGAACCTGGAGGTGCACGGACAGGCTATCGAAATTGGCGTACAGGAAATAAGGGGGCTTCCTCTACCAATTCATGGGGCAGCTAAATGGCAGCAGAAGACTGTTTACATAAGACTATTATTTTTTCATAGTAATTGGAGTGGTTAAAGTGGATTTCAGAAAAACGAATACACCTGAAGAGAGACTGGAGCTAGCAGGAGAACTTGCGCGTTTTTTCAACGAACGTGCAGATGGCATTGATCGAAACGGTGAGTTTCCTTATGAAAACTTTACGCTTTTAAAGAAGTCCGGTTACACAGCTTTAACAGTCCCAACAGAATATGGCGGAATGGGGATTTCCCTATTTGAATTGCTTCAGCTTCAAGAAAAACTTGCTGAAGGCGATGGTTCTACAGCACTGGCTGCAGGCTGGCATATGGGAATCATAAAAAATCTCGATGAAAAAAGGCCTTGGAAGGAAGAAGTTTTCCGGAAACTATGTGAAGATACAGTCAATAAAGGTGCCCTCCTTAATAGTGCTGCCTCTGAAAAAGCAACCGGAAGCCCAACCCGAGGCGGCAAGCCACAGACAATTGCTGTAAAAGTCGGTGAAGGTTGGAGGCTTTCAGGAAGAAAAATCTTTACGACTCTATCCCCAGTACTTGACTATGTGCTTGTTTCAGCCAGTCTTAATGGAAGAGATAATATTGGAACATTCCTGATCAAAATGGATACACCTGGAGTTTCGATTGAGGAAACATGGAATAGCATTTCAATGAGAGGAACTGGGAGCCATGACCTTATCCTGACTGATTGTATGGTCAGCGATGAACACCTTGTGGAAACCTCCTCAGGAAAAAAAGGTGCCAATGGCTGGCTTCTTCATATACCTGCCTGTTATTTAGGGATTGCCGCAGCAGCCCGAAACTATGCCATTTCATTTTCAAAAACCTATTCTCCCAACAGCATAGAAGGTACGATAAGTGAACTTCCAGCTGTAAGGCATCGGATCGGGGAGATGGAACTCCTACTCTTGCAGTCCAGGCATTTCCTATATAGCGTTGCAAGAAAATGGGATACGAGCAATGCAGAAACCAGGGATAATATGGTGCCTGAGTTGAATGCAGCCAAGACGGCAGTCGTGAATGACGCGCAGAAAATTGTCGATTTGGCGATGCGTATCGTTGGGGCGGGAAGCTTATCACGGACAAATCCTATGCAACGATATTACCGGGATGTCCGGGCGGGAATTCATAATCCACCCATGGATGATATGACGATTCAGATACTGGCTGCATCCGCATTGGAGAGAAATTGAATGTAACTGGGGCATAATAGCATCTTTCTTTGCCAGACTATAGGCGAAAGGAGTGTTGATTTTGCCAAGGGGAAAAGAACTTCAACAGCTGCCGATGAGTACGATTGCTCCCGGCGCCGGCAAGGATCGAGGCCCATTTGAGCGCCAGTCCTTAAAAAGCGTTGCCAGGGATACTCAACCACAGCCCTCATCGATACGGAACGAGCAGCTTGAGAAGGGCTGATTATATGTAAACATCCTACAAGGACAATCAAGCCGTTTAGTGCGGATTGGAGTTAGTCCACTTGCAAGAAGCTGTCCCAAAAGTAACCTTTTGAGAGCCTCTTTTTTTAGATCTACTAGTACCAGTTGATTTCCGCTCCTGGCGCTTCGCTTTCCGTGGGCGGGCGGGGAGCCTCCTCGGCGCTATAAGCGCCTGCGGGGTCTCCCACTGTCCCTTTTCTCCCACAGGAGTCTGCGCGCCTTCCGCTTCAATCAACTTCACTGCATAAAAAAATAAGAAAACATTTACTTTTTGGTATAATTTAGTCACCACAACCGAATTCACCCTAAGGAGTGCTTTCTTATGTATCGTAATTACAAAGACCAGCTGGTTCTTATAAAGAATATGAGATCCTAATCCCACATAACCATCTTCGCAAACCTCTATCCCGGAGAGGCCCACCTTATTACAATCCTTACATGATGCTTAAAGTTATCTTCCCTGCCAGAACTCAGAAAATCTACTCTTCCCATTAATTTGAAAAGCAGCTTGGCCAAGATATTTTTTTAATTTGGCTTGCAGGAAACGAAAAACCACATTTCCGAACTTCAACCGTTTCCGTTCGGAACGGGTGAAAGGAATCATATAAGAAACGTTCTTCTCCATAGTGGTTCGCTTGAGAATTACTTCCTTGAGGGCACAAAGCTTAAGGCGAATGCGATTAAATCCATTTGGGCAAATCAAACATAATGCCGGTTTCAATCGTCTGTCCTTACGGGGCCTATCCAAAAATACAGTAGACCTGGGTCTGCTTTTCTGCACCCATAATTAAAAAAGAGAGGGAACATACACTGAAAAACAACTAGAAAATGCGGTTGAAACAGAGTGAAATAGACGCCAGAAAGTTTTGGAATTCATCTATATCAAAAAAATTCACAATAAAACATAAAAGCTGTCCCAAAAGAGTCGTCATTTAACGACCTTTCGGAACAGCCTCCTTGTCTAGTCTTCCTTCAACTCTTTAATTTCAATAACAGTTCTTTCTTCAAGCGGGCCTCTTAAATGTACTGTTGCTGTTTCCCCGTCCTCGTGCAATTCGTCTATCCAGACTTCCGCACCGTTATATGAAACGGCAATGTCAGCAGAAGAGGAAAGTATTTGCCTAACCCGATTTGCTTCCAACATAAATCCCCCTTTCAACCTGATTCAAGAATAGCTTTGGCATATTGAAAGAAATTATCCCGATTGAATGGTTATTTACACATTTTTTGTACAAGCGGGTTTCTTGTCCAATCAATCGGATGTGCCCTTCATATTCTGTAATAGTCAAAGTGAAAGGAGGAAGTTAAATGGGCAGAAAAAGAGAAATGGACAGAAGAAGGAACAGGAACAGGAATAGAAATAATGTCAGGAATGTTGATGTGTTTGCGGATCGAGTGGTAATCCGTGCAAATGAGGTCATAGTACTAGGAACGGAAGGCAACAGGGGAAGAGACGGTCATAGGGTTGCAGGCGCTTATGGCGGTAACAGCCAATATGGAGACAATATGGTTGGAGGCGCTTATGACCACAACGGCCAATATGGAGGAAATATGGCTGGAGATTATTACGGCAATACCCAAGGATCCAATGTTGCTGGGGCAAGCGATCGATACGAAGACGGATACAATAACAATTATTCTCAGGAAGATGGCTATTCGAGAAATAACTATGCTGGAGAAAGGTATTCGCATCGCTGCGGACGCTGCTCCGGCAGGAATGAACACCGCTGCTCCAATGTAGGCGGATACCGTATTTGCAATCAGTCCCATAGTCGCTGCCGCGATAATTTCTGGTTTTAAATTTAAAGATCGTTCAAAATATCAGGCAACAGGAAATGCATACTCATTTCCTGATTTTTTTTGCCTAGTTTCTTCTATATAAAACCCCGCCTACATTTTATTGTAGGGTTTACCGCACGTTCATCGTTTAATAATAGGAAGGGTTTTCCCAACGGGTTGATTTGCCAAAAAGCGCCTAATTACCTGTTCTAAAAAATGAAGCAAACTTCTTAAAATTGTAATTGCAGAAAATAGGTGCCGGGTTTATGATTACTAAGGAAGTTAGAAGATAATTTTTCCCAACAAGGAAGAGTGGAATTGAATCCCAATCATCGTCCAGAAATTGTTAAACTTAATGAAACGTATAGTATCAAAAACGGAATCGCTTCGACAATCGCCCTTAATTTAACTGCTAATTACTTTTCACTGTTTGCCATTGGGGTTTTAGGGGCTTCCAACTACCAAATTGGGCTTATCAGTTCACTGCCCCAATTTGTCGGCATTTTTGCGATGTTTATTGGGTCGATTGCTTTGGGCAGACAAGCTGAAAAGAAACGTTTTACGTCTTATTCAACCTTTTTCACACGGCTTTTTCTGCTTGGCATGTTTTTCGTCATATATGTTCCAGTTGAATATAGAAGCTGGATATTTGTCCTGCTGGTCGGCTTTATGAACCTGCCAGGTTCGTTCGCAACACTTAGCTGGCAGTCACTGATTGGCGACCTTATCCCGGAACATCGGCGGAGCGGTTTTTTCAGTGAAAGAAATAGGGTTTTAACTATAATAGGAATGATCGCGACCTTCATAATCGGCCTGACTCTCCAGCAGTTTAATAAACATGATCCTCATCCGTACCAGGCACTATTCCTGATTGCGTTTTTGGTAAGCTTGTTAGAAGTTTATTTTTTGCTCAAACATAAAGAAGCTAAGGGGAAAGGATACAAAAAGCCTTTTTCGATTAAACCTGATTTTTCGATTTTTACATATAAGCCGTATTTCTATTTCCTTGTTTGCGGCCTTTATTTTAATTTTGGCTGGCAGATGGCCTGGCCTTTGTTCAGTATTTATCAAATATCGTATGCACATGCGGATGGTTTCTGGATTAGTCTTTTGACAGTAACAAACCAGCTTGCTCAAATCATAAGCTTTAATTGGTGGGGTAGAATGGCTGACAAGCATGGGAACGCCAAAATGCTGATTCTTGTTGCTCTTGGTATGTCGATTGCCCCGGTTTCCTTCATTGCCTCTACAAATCTTGTGTACATTACATTTGCGAATGGCCTTTCCGGCTTTTTCTTATCAGGTACTATTTTGCTATTATTCAACCAGCTTCTGGAGGTAACGAAAGATGAAAACAGAAGTGCCTATATCGCAAATTATAATGTATTATTATCCGTAATCGGTTTCATTGCACCGCAAATGGGGGTATTTTTGTTAGAGGCAACGGATATCCAACTATCTATGTACATTTCAACAGCCATCCGCCTATCAAGCGCAATTTTATTCCTGCTTTTCTTCTTATATAAAAAGAATATCCAGGCAGAAGCAAATAAATTGGCTGGTTAACTCCAAACTACAAATAAAGAAAAGAGGAATCATGATGGGAACGTGTAAACTGGACCACTCACCTGAGGATGTCCAAAAAAAATATGAAACCCAATGCCACCTACTTCCGTCTAATATACGTGAACCGTTTGCGGACTGGCTTAGCAGCCATCCCACCCAGTTGGAATTAAATGAAGTATTTCACCTTCTAAAGAAATATGATCTTATTACCGAAGAAGAGCAGGCAGCAAGGGACCTCGAACTATCACGCATCCTGTTGGATAAAGGGGAAAAAGGCAAATAAATATTTGCCCAGCAAGGTATGAACAAGCTGTATTATTGTTTCTACTTTTATCTATAATGTGTTATAGTAATTGAGGTTTGTTTACCTGAGATTTTTCGGTAAGTGAGAGGAGAATCAACATGCAATACCTAAAACTAACAGGGGATTGGAAAAACAGGCAGTACTCCTTTTTTATCCTTGCCGTTGTCCTCTTTTGGCTAAAAACCTACTTTGCTTATCTAAATGAATTTAATCTTGGAATTGATAATGGGCTGCAAAAGTTCCTGCTGTTTATCAATCCGCTTAGCTCAGCTCTGTTCTTTTTTAGCTTTGCTTTGCTATTCCGTAAAAAAATCCAGTTTTGGCTTTTGACAACAATTAACTTGATCTTGTCATTCCTGCTTTATGCAAATATTGTGTACTACAGATTCTTTGACGATTTCATTACGTTGCCAGTGCTCATGCAAGCAAAGGTTAATGCCGGCCAATTGGGAGACAGTGCGGCTTCGCTTATGAGCCCGTTTGATATTTTTTATTTTACGGACACAATTATTCTGGCAATTCTTGCCCATAAAGCAATCAACCATTTTCGGGAGCCAGGCAAACGTGCGTTCAGGATTGCCATGTTGTTTGCGATAACAACATTCCTCTTCAATCTGGGACTTGCAGAAAAGGATCGCCCACAGCTGTTGACAAGGTCTTTTGACCGCGCGTATCTTGTAAAATATCTGGGAGCATACAATTTCACCATTTATGACACCATTCAAAACATCCGTTCATCCAGTGAGCGGGCACTCGCGGATAGCAGTGATATTACCGAAATTGAAAACTACAGAAAAGCCAATTATTCCGAACCGGATCCGAAGCTATTCGGTAAAGCAGAAGGCATGAATGTAGTCTATATTGCGCTTGAATCATTGCAAAGCTTCATCATTGACTACAAACTGGAAGGCCAGGAAGTTACTCCATTCCTTAATTCGCTTGCCCGTAACGAGAATACGTTTAATTTTTCAAATGTGTTTCACCAGACCAGCCAGGGAAAAACATCCGATGCTGAATTCCTGATGGAAAACTCGCTATACCCGATGTCCCAGGGGGCGGTTTTCATCAATAAGGCTCAAAACACCTTCCATGCCATGCCGGCTATTCTGCATAACAAAGGCTACACATCAGCCGTTTTCCATGGGAACTATAAGACTTTCTGGAACCGGAATGTCATGTATAAGGCCCTGGGTTATGATCATTTCTTTGATGCCGAGTATTACACAATGAAAGATGAGGAAGTTAAAAACTACGGCCTGAAGGATAAACCATTCTTTAAAGAATCCATTCCGATGCTGGCAAGCCTGCAGCAGCCGTTCTATACAAAATTCATTACATTGTCCAACCATTTCCCTTTTGAAATGGATCCGGGCGATACCGACTTCCCGCTTGGCACGACAGGAAATGATGTTGTGGATAACTACTTCACCTCTGCCAATTACATGGACCAGGCTATTGAGCAATTTTTCAATGACCTAAAGGCTAATGGACTTTACGAGAATACAATGTTCGTACTGTATGGCGACCATTATGGGATTTCTGAAAACCATAATGAAGCGATGGCTCAGGTAGTCGGTGAAGAAATTACGCCATTGAAAAACATGGACCTTCAACGGGTACCAGTCATGATTCATATCCCGGGTGTAAAAGGTAAGCAAATCGATAAGTTTGGCGGCCAAATCGATGTTCGTCCAACTGTCCTTCATTTGCTCGGCATTGATACAAAGGACTTTATGGAATTCGGCTCCGACCTTTTATCTCCTGACCATCAAGAAGTGGTTTCCTTCAGAAACGGAGACTTCACATCTCCTGAGGTATCACAAATCGGTGACAATTGCTATAACACGGCAACTGGGGAAATCATTGAAGACGAAACAGAGCTTTGTGCGGAGTATTCAGAAAAGGTGAAAACCGAATTGCAGATGTCTGATGAACTTGTCTTAAAAGACTTGCTGAGATTCCATAAACCTGATGGATTCACGCCAATCGACCCAGCAGATTACGAGTATATTAAAGAAGATGGACCTGTTAATGGCGGAAAAAATCAATAATTTGAAGGCGGAGAGGAGAAATCCTCTCCGCTTTTTCGTTTCTTTTGATTTATATGTGCTGCGTTGGCCAGTTCAGGGTTCTTTATTTTCCTAAAGATGATAGTATGGTACCATTAAGGAACATACATTCCCCAGAAAGGGGCGATTGCAATCGAACAGGTTCATATTTCGGCAAGGTCGCTTGCGGAGTATGTCTATAGCAGCGGAAGCATCGAGTTTGGAATCCGTTCTAAAACCGCCCTTGTTGAAGGAACGATGATTCACCAAATGATCCAAAAAGGTTACCTGGAGGGAGACCAAAAGGAGGTGCCGCTCCGGGTTGAAATAGAGGCAGAAGGACTGGAATTTATTTTGGAGGGGCGCTGTGACGGCCTGCTTGCCAGGAATGGACACCTCGTCATAGATGAAATTAAATCAACGTCCGGCAGCCTTGATTTTATTGAAGCAAATTCCTACCCAGTCCATTGGGCACAGGCAAAATGTTATGCCTTTATAGTGGCTATCGAAAAAGGACTGGAGTCTTTAGATGTCCAACTGACCTATGTTCAAAGGGAGACTAATGAGACAAAGGTATTTACATCCTCCTTCACGGTTTCCGAACTTAAGGAATTTGTGTTTTTTGCATTAAGGATTTATACACCTTTTGCAAAAATGAAGCTATCCCATTATGCGAGAAAAAAGGAATCCGCAAAAGGACTGGTTTTCCCATATTCTTCCTATAGGGAAGGGCAGCGCTACCTTGCAGGTACCGTTTATCGTTGCATACAGGAAGGGAAGAGCCTGATTGCCAACGCACCGACCGGGATTGGAAAAACGATTTCGACGTTATTTCCAAGTATAAAAGCAATCGGGGAAGGGTTCATCGAGCATATTTTTTACATAACTGCCAGGACAACGACAAGAAAGGCGGCAGAAGAGGCATTTTCATTCATGTCCTCGCAAGGCCTGCAACTAACATCCGTCACCATTACGGCGAAAGACAAAATTTGCTTCCAGGAAGCAGAAGGATGCCCCGGTGAAGGATGCCCATTCGCTGAAGGATACTATGACCGTATAAACGAAGCCATTCTTGATATTTATCAACATGAAACAAATATGAATCGGACAGTAATTGAGCACTATGCCAGAAAACATCAGCTTTGCCCATTTGAATTTTCCCTGGACGTTGCTTACCATGCCGATGCTGTCATATGCGATTATAATTACATCTATGACCCGCGTGTTTCCTTGAAAAGGCTGTTTGATGAAAAGAAAAAGCGTACAGCTCTGCTAGTTGATGAGGCCCATAATCTTCCCGACCGGGCACGGGAAATGTTTTCTGCCATTGTTGTTAAATCCGGGTTTCTAGCGGCGAAACGGGAGTATAAAACCTTAAATCCCGCATTATCAAAGGCTGCCGGAAGAGTTAACCAGTATTTTATCGATAGAAAAAAAGAATTGGCTGGGAAGACTTCTTTCTTATTGGAGGGAGTTCCCGAAGAATTGCTGATTGCAATTGAAGCTTTTGCCGAGGAAGCCGAGAATGAATTGAAGAAAGGTGAGACACTCTCAGAAGAATTCCTCGAGACATTCTTTTCTGCTCAAAACTTTATTCGGACTGCCGGTTTCTACAATGAAAGATTCTGCACCTATTTTACCGATGATCGCAAAGAGACAGCTTTAAAACTATTTTGCCTTGACCCATCGGAGCTATTGAAAAAGGCAGGCAAGTCATTCAGGAGCAAGGTATTCTTTTCAGCAACTCTTGTACCTGGCGACTATTTTAAGGAAATGCTAGGGGCAGAAGAGGACGACGACGCAGTAACGATTCCATCGCCGTTCAGCAGCGAGCAAGTTGATGTGTTCGTAAGCCCGATTTCAACTCGTTACAAGTCGAGGGAAGCTTCGTTTACTCCAATTGCCAAAATGACCAGGATGCTTGTCAACGAAAGGCCCGGAAACTATTTTTGCTTTTTCCCATCGTATGCATATATGAAAGAGGTAGCTGAACGGTTTGAGGCTGGGGAGGATATCGATGTCCTCATTCAACAACCTCAAATGGCGGAGGAGGAGCGTGACGTGTTCCTCAGCAATTTTAAAGCGGGCAGGGGCAAAAGCCTCGTTGCTTTCGCCGTAATGGGAGGAATTTTTTCGGAGGGTGTCGACCTTCCCGGGGACAAGCTTAATGGCGTAGTTCTTACCGGAGTAGGCCTCCCACAACTATCCTTTAAACGGGACCTGATTAAACAATATTTTAGTTCAGTTGGAAAAAACGGCTATGATTATTCCTATACATTCCCTGGGCTAGTTAAAGTTCTTCAGGCAGGCGGCCGTCTGATCCGCTCAGAACAGGATACAGGGACCATCGTTCTGATCGACGACCGTTTTTTGCAAAACAAATACCAAAAGCTGCTTCCGAATGAGTGGAGGAATTATACACTTATTTAATTGGTTCTCGAGTACAAATTCTTAAATAGCATGCCCAAATTAGCAGTCCAATTCGAAACTGAATTAGACTGCTTCTTTTTGTTGAATGATCACGTGAACAGTAGGAATCGCACTGTAATCGGTGGATGGAAGTTATAGCCAGCGTACAGATTCGTATGTTTTTAATACTGACCTTGTGAAAAAAATACAATTGAAATGCAGGTATTTGGATGTTATTTTATATATATCTAATTAGGTGTATATCGAACCAGAGGGAGTAATTTCCAAGATATCCTAATTACAAGGAGGGACCTCGCTTGTATGAAATAAAACAGGTAATAAACTTAATTGAAAATGATGACACAGGAACTTATCCTACATTCGCCTACTCCGTATTAGAGAAAGTTGTTCATGGCGAGTTGTATATGGATGATTCTAATAAAACAGCATTAATTGGAACAGATTCAGGTATTTTTGTTGGAGTTGGAGAACCAAAAAGCAATAGATTCCTTAAATTAATTACAGAAATCTTTGAAAGCAGAAAAATAGAGAATAAGCGATTCACATTGTTTTCGCCATCAAAAAGTTGGGATAAAGTTATCAAAAAGCAGTTTAAAGAAGAGGTAAGGCAGATTGAAAGGTATTCCTTTCAATTTAACATAGATCAATATTCAAGGTTATTCCAAGAGGAAATTCCTAACGAAATGAATTTCAGGAAAATAGATAAAGATATCATTAATAATAGCCAAGATTTTAATGTCCGATATATTAATGAATATTGGGGGTCAGTATCGAATTTCTTAAAAAATGGAGTTGGGTACTGTATTACACATAATAATAATCTAGCTAGTGAATGCATTTCGATTTTTTCTTCGTCACAATTTGCTGAAATGGATATTGTAACTCAAGACCATTTTAGGGGAATAGGTTTAGCTCAAAAAGTTGCAGAAAAATTCATCATCCATTGCATTGAAGAAAAAATCCAACCTAGATGGGATTGTGATATTGATAACATTGCCTCAATAAAACTTGCAGAAAAGTTAGGGTTTGGAAACCCCCAAAAATACTCTTTATATGTTAGAAAGTAGGAATTTCTTAATGTGCTAACCAGAATAAACGGTGATCAGGCTGCCATTCAAGGCAGTCTTTTTTATTGAGCTGACCCTCAACAAACTCTTCTTTATTTAAATATGCCATTGTATAATATTGGAAAGGGAGGAAATTTTATGGTTTTGAGGATTTCACCTGCCTTTTGTTGTTGGGTTGTTGTTATTTGGTTACCATTTAGACATAAAAGACTCAATAAAAAGCGAAGGAAGATCTAGAAGCAGTAAAAGATGAATGACAGAAACATAATCCTCCGAATAGCAATCATACGAATTGTTGGTAATTAAAGGGTGCGTTAATTTAACGGCAGGTAATAAATTTTTATTGAAAACAGTTCACTAAGAAAGTTCCTCGGTGATACAACAAAGGCGATAGGTAGTAGGAATATTGACGAATGGAGGACTCCAGGTTTATGCCAACTATATATAATGTCACTTTATGAACCAAAGGGGGGGGATTATGTGAAGGTATTAGGCGCATATTTAGCTTGGGTTTTAATTATGATAATTGAGATTTTCTGGCTATTAATAGATTCAGAATCTCAAGGTGGGAACAAAGAAACTATATATGTAATTATGGTTATTTCTTTAGTGGTAGGAAATACGGGTATAAATTTACTTAAAAAAGTTAGATGATTTATTGGGACTTGTGAAACATCTTTCTTAAAAAACATCGAAGCTTGGAGTCATTATGCTCCAAGCTTCTTTATTTGTTAATTCACTTACCAAAATGAATAGTAAGTTTACTCCAATTGATAGGCGAAAGCTGTGCATCCGAGTTTTTTACTATTTTATCTTCTGCTGAAACCTTCTTCGGCCATATACTCCTGAATTTCACGATAATCTCCAAAACTTTCTTCGAGATTTGCTCCAAAGTATACATTCCAAAGTTCATCCTCATGGACTACATTGAGCTTTTGGTTTTCTTTGTTGACCCACACTTCCTGATAAGGACCTTCAGCAGCTGCCTCGGTCACTTCTTCTGCTCCCGACATACTCGCAATTGTTTTTGCGAGCAGTTCCCGCAACTCACTTTCTGTGAAATCCCTTATATTGACCAAACCTTTTTGGTCAGTATCATAGCCTGGCAAACCTGCAGCATAGACATAACCATTTCCATTCGGATGCAAGTGGTAAACGACGTTCTTCTTGTCGGTAACACTTTCTTCGAACTGGAAGTTGACACGGCCAAGGGAAACATTTTTACGGGTAAGCTCAGGAAACGATTCAATTACTGCTAGTTTTTCTTCAAACGTTAACATAAGTCCTCCATCATATACATTAGTCCATTTAGTATACCAATCTTGGATGGGTGCCGCAAATATAGAATAAATCTAGCGAAAGCGGGGAATATGTCAAAAGAGCGAACAAAAGGAGGCAGCGCTATGAAGAATAATTATGAAAAGAAAATCATCCCTATGACGAGTGTCGATAGTGGAATAGGGGAGCAAATAACAAACGATCTTTACTATCTTCCTATTCAAATCGTTAATGTTATATTTTACGGACATCCTGGCGAAGGGAACGACTGGGTCCTGATTGATGCCGGAATGCCAAGGTCGGCGGACAACATTATAAATGAGGCCGAAGAACGTTTTGGAAAAAACAATCCTCCAAAAGCGCTCATTTTGACACATGGCCATTTTGACCATGTTGGAGCCATTGTTGAACTGATTGATAAGTGGAATATGCCGGTGTTTGCTCATCCTCTTGAATTGCCATTTTTGACTGGTGAGCAGGACTATCCCGAGCCTGATCCGACCGTAGAAGGCGGCCTATTGGCTAAAATATCGCCCTACTATCCGAATGAGGCAATCGTACTGGATCGAAACCTTGAGACACTCCCAGCCGATGGGACTGTTCCGTTTATGGATGGCTGGAAGTGGATTCATGTCCCAGGCCACACACAAGGGCAAGTGGCATTGTTCCGTGAAACCGACCGGGCCTTGATTGCTGCTGATGCGTTTGTGACTGTCAGGCAGGACTCGCTATATAAAGTATTCACTCAGGAAGTGGAAATCACTGGACCGCCACGCTATCTGACAATTGACTGGGAAGCTGCAAAGGCATCTGTTTCGGCATTGGCTTCCTTAAACCCTGATATCGCCATAACTGGACATGGCCGGCCTGTCAGCGGAGCGGAACTGCATGACGGGTTAAGGAACCTTGTTGACAGATTTGATGAAATTGCTTTACCAGACTACGGGAAGTATGTCGATGGAGAAGTAAACGACTAATATTATATAACAGCAGGCATCAGTCAGTTTAGTGTGAAAAACCAATAAGCTTATTGGCGACGTTTCTGTCATATTTATAAAGCAAAATGTGTTCAATAGGCTTTATTGGACACATTTCAATGCATTTCAGAAGGTGAAATGTAGCCAATAAACGGTATTGGCGACATTTTGGCACTTTTCAGAAGGCAAAATGTCGCCAATGAGTCCGTCAAAAAACAAGGGCATCCGCTTCAATAAGCGGATGCCCTTGTTTTTTACTTATTCAGCCAGGACGCCGGGCAGCTTAAACAGATACCGGCCGATAACCTCGAGGCCTTTGTCAAAGTTCTCAAGATTAAAATGTTCATTTGGTGCATGGAAGTTTTCATCAGCAAGCCCGAATCCCATCATTACAACAGGTATTTGCAGGATTTCACTGAAGGCCGCTACGATTGGGATAGAACCTCCGCCTCGGATATACGCGGCAGGAACATCGTAAACTTCCTCATACGCTGCACCTGCAGCCTGCATAACAGGATGGTCGAAAGGAGTAATAAATGCGGCTCCTTTATCAAATTGCGAAACTGAAACAGTCACTCCTTTAGGGGCAACTTTGTTAACGTGGGCTTCAAGCAAATCAGCGATTTCCTGAGGATCCTGATCGGGGACGAGCCGGCAGGTAATTTTCGCATGCGCTTCGGATGGAATAACTGTCTTAATTCCATCCCCCTGGAATCCTCCGTATATCCCGTTCACTTCAAGAGTCGGCCGTGCATAAATCCTTTCCAGCGCAGTAAAGCCTTCTTCACCGAAAAGTTCAGGGACACCGAGCTGGTCCCGCAATACATCTTCGCTTTGGTTCAGACTTGCAAATTCTGCTCGCTCTTCATCACTCAGCTGGCGTACCTTATCATAAAATCCTTCCACACTGATTACACCATTGGAACCTCGCAGGGAAGAGAGGATTTCAACTAGTGCATGAATTGGGTTTTGTACAGCTCCTCCGTACAATCCTGAGTGAAGATCCCCGGCTGCTCCCTTGACATCAATCTGTATACCGGCGAGACCCCGTAAACCATAGACAATTGCAGGTTTGCCGCGTTCGAGTAGGGTTGTATCTGAAATGACCAATACATCGGCAGCAAGAAGGTCTTTATTTTCCTCAACAAACGAAGGCAGGTTAGGGCTGCCGATCTCCTCTTCACCTTCAATTAGAAACTTAATATTGACAGGCAGGTTCCCATAGGTTTCGAATATGGCTTCAACGGCTTTCATGTGCATAAAAACCTGGCCTTTATCATCGCTGGAGCCGCGGGCATATAGTTTACCGTCTCGAATAGTTGCCTCGAACGGAGGGCTCTCCCAAAGCTCAACAGGATCCACCGGCTGAACGTCATAATGGCCGTACACGAGAACCGTTGGTGCACCCTCGGCCCGGAGCCACTCTCCGTAAACAATCGGATGGCCTATATCAGTAAACACCTCTGTCCGGTCAAGGCCAACCTTTTTTAGCATCTCAGCCGTCCAATTGGCAGCTTTCAGCATGTCATCGCGGTGAGAGGGAAGGGCAGATATACTCGGAATGGCTAGGTACTCTGCCAATTCTGCTAAATGCCTGTCCCGGTTATGTATAAAATACTCTTTTAGGTTTTGATTCATTTTGCATTCCTCCTTTGTTATCATTTTAAACTTCTCGTTCCGAAAGAAAAACTCTTTTGACTAGACAGTGAAAAAAAGGATTGAAAATTATGATTTATTGTGTAAAATTACACTTAAGGGGAAGAATTTGGATATAAATAAACTTAAAAAGTCTTCAGGGGGATGAATTATGAAGCCTCATGTGAGGGAAGAAGAGAGACAGCTTTTTAGAAAAATATTGTTTGAGATGAGGGACAAAGGCTATATTGAGCCAGATATTGCGAATGGCGTTGGAAAGGCCCATTTGCAGTATCATCTCGACCTTCTGGAGCAGGATAGGGAACGCAGCGAGGCATTAGCCGAACGAGCAAAACTTGCATCAAACCCACCTGCACAGCATATTCAAAAACCTGGTGTGCAGCCAGCCGCCGAAAAAAACGTCCCGGAGGCAGTCCGGCCCGCTCCAAAGCCGTATGTACCTAAGCCAAAAAATGTGCTTACTGCCGAACAAATTCGGGAACGCAATATTAGTTGGCTGCTGAATATCGGTGTCATTTTTCTTTTAATTGGCGGCTTGTTTGTTGCCACAAGCAATTGGGAATCAATGAGCTCGATTATGAAGAGCATGACGATTGCGCTGGTTTCGTTTGTATTTTTCGGATTTGCTTATCTGTCTGCAAAAATCCTTAAAATTAAAAAGACTGCGTTTGCCTTTCTTGTTCTGGGCAATTTGTTTTTGCCGATTTTCGTTTTATCGTTAGGGTGGTTTGGGCTGTTGGGGCCATATTTGTCGGTTGGAGGTGAGGGAGGGTTCCTTCTCGGATTTCTCGGAAGCTTATTGCCTTCAGTCGTTTATATTTTATTTGCGAAAAAACTGGGCTCCCGGCTATTCGTCTGGTTTTCGTATATTGGAATTTCCTTTGCGGCAGGTTTCCTTCTGGCATCAATGAAACTTGGAATCGATTATTTCTATCTGGGGATCATGCTTTATAATGCGCTTGTTATATTTGTTTATTTTAAGTATCGAAAACATGGGGCACTCGAGCTTTTTGTAAAGGAATTTCCGGTTTACATACAGGCGAACCTGATTCTGTCAACGTTATTAATGTTGTTCTTCTATAATAGCGAAGTTGTCTACAGCTTTAATCTAATCCTGACAGCTGCCATCTATTTATCAATGATGTATGTCAGCAACAAGAAGGAATATCATTTTATCTTCAGCGCTATGCTCGTTTATGGCGCATACCAGCTAATTGAACATTCGTTCCTTCAATCAGCAGATGCCATTTTTTACGCTTTGCTCGCCTTGGGATTTGTTTTTATACCAAAAGGTTTACAAGGTTCTTTCCTGCTTGATCGCGCTTTCAGGTATACAAGTGCAGCCGTATCGATACTCGCATTTTTATATATTACTATCGAAGGCTTCCTGATCAGGGCCGGTGAACCTTCTATCGTTCTTTTTATCGCCTATTTAATTATCGCAGGCAACTTCCTGCTTCTTACCCGGATTGAAAAACAGCCGCTTTTCCCTTATTTAAGCACTGCCTTCCTGGGCTCTGCTTTTTATGAAGCGGCACAGCTTTTCAGTAAATATATAATTGAATTCAGCTTCCAGACTGCGATTTTTGCAGCCGGTTTGTTGCTGTTCGTACTTATTGGATGGCTAGGGAGGAAGCAGCCTGTTGAATCACTCCGTTCTCCGGCAAGGGAGCTCGGCCTTGGTGGTATGTTGCTTTCGATTATCATCTCACAAGGATTCCAGGAATGGTTTGAGCTTGGAATCATGCTGCTCATTTTTAGCGGAACCATACTCGCCATGAGGAAGCTTGATAGCAGGATCCAGCTAAAAACCGTGGCAGCGTGGGCAGCGCCCATTTCATTTGGATTTTCTGTTTTAGCATTTTGGCATAGTGCTGGAATCAAAAACTCCTTTATTCACACTGAACTAGGTTTCCCGGTTTATTTTGCCTCAGCTGCTGGCATCCTCCTTGTTTTGGCTTTTCTCGTCTGGAAAAATCGCGACAATGAACTGGAACAATCGTTTTTTTACACTGGCCAGGGCATGTACACTGCCGCGATACTCCTGCTAATCGGAGGAGGAAGCGATCCTGTTTGGGTACAGCCGTTAGTCATGATCGGAGCTATCGTATGTTATTGGATTTTATATAAACGCCATCAACTACAGTGGACTTCGGTTCTGCTTGGCACTGTCGTGTTTGGTTTTTATTTTGCAGCTGTTTCTTCGCTCGACGAACTGCTGGAGTTTTCGCATGAAGTATACTCGCTGATTACACCTGGTGGAGCAGCTTTCATGCTTTTGCTTGCATTAGGATTGAAGCATAAGGATAGATTGCTTTACTGGGGATTTGCATGGCTTGGACATATTACCTTGCCCGCTGCATTGGCCTTTTCCTGGGCGATTGATCCTGATTGGTCTCTGTACAGCTTCCTGGCTGCGATTGGTATTTATGCTAGTAGCAGCAGGCTTGCAATAAGTCTTTTGAAAAAAATCGTCTTTATGTACGCGGCATTTACAACACTGTTTGTTTCGGTTTCTAAAGTG
Organism: Bacillus sp. FJAT-27225; assembly: GCF_001685025.1. Lineage (GTDB taxonomy): Bacteria > Bacillota > Bacilli > Bacillales > Cytobacillaceae > Bacillus_D. The sequence continues at coordinate 338,853 of NZ_MAYU01000001.1, forward strand.
TTTGACCTGTTTAGAGACGGATATGCCGGAAGTTATGAATTCCCAGCCACAAGCTTGTTGTTGGTTATCGTTTGGTTTTTGTTAAAAGGGAAACTGCAGGAATCGGCAGCCTATTATATTGTTGGATTTTCCATGGTAGGGTTGGCGTTTATGTCCTTTACGTATCCGTTTACGCTTCTTCCGTTCGCGGTAACCTTGCTTTATGGATTAGGGACCCTTCTTTTCTTGCATAAAATCAGGTGGGATGTTCTTGCGTTTTTGCCATTGTTGTTCATATTCTTCGCGGCAATGGAATACACTGCAGCTTCGGCCCTTGGCGATACAATGATTTTCCTTTTTGCCGGCGCTGCTGGCCTTGTCCATGTTGCATTCGGCAAGTTCCTTTATCCAAGGCTCTACAGAGGCGGCAAAGGGATTAAAGAGACACAATTTGATTCATATACTGTTGTTTCATTTCTATATTTTGTCTATATGTATTCGTTCGCTGAACTTTCAATCTGGATGGCTCCGATTCCCGGTTTGCTTATTGCCCTTACTGTATGGCTGCAAAGAAACCGCGTTGACAAAAGCATCGGCTTCTTCATACCGGCGGCGGCAGGAATCATTTTACTTCAACCTTACTACGGTTTGCTTGGAGAGCTGACCATACCAGCTTTATTTGAAAGAGAAGTGCAGGTACTGCCTGTCATTGCCCTTGCGATTTTTTTACGGAAGGCGATGAAAGGCCGGTACCGGAATATAACTAGCAATCTGCAATGGGCAGCCTTGCTTTTCTCCGCGATCCTTTTGATTCAGGATGGATTGGCTAGTTCAACCGTCTACGATGCCCTTATTTTAGGCACACTATCACTTGTGTCGTTGCTTGCCGGCATGTTCCTTCGAATCAAATCATACTTCTTTACAGGCGCGGGGGTACTCTTGCTGAACGTTTTCCTTCAAACGCGCCCTTACTGGGGGAACCTGCCATGGTGGGGTTATTTGCTGGCAGCGGGAACGTTGCTGATAGGCATTGCTTCCTATAATGAGTGGAACAAGCAAAGAGGAGATACAGGCGGGGAACCGCTTGGCGCAAGGCTGAAGCAGAGAATCCGTAATACACTTAATGGATGGAATTAATCATCCATATTCATGGAAAATGGAAAGTTTGTGCAAAAGTCTTGACGGGAAAACTTCGTGACTCTAAAATAAGTACGATAGTCCTTAAAGGGGAGTAGCTAAGACAGCAAAGTCGTCATGACGGGGAAATCCCCGGCTTTGCTGGCAACCAACTGTTGTAAGCGAGACCTTTACCGCTAAATCGGTAAGGGTCTTTTTGTTTTCAAAGTGTATCCTCTAATCATTAAATCTGCTCTGGATCCTCTGTATAATCGGTTTTACGCTGTGCGGTTTTTGGCTTTTCTTGTAAGCTTTCTGGTAAAAAATGCACTTTTATTTGCAACTGGTTAAGGGAATTGGTACATATGATCGTTTTTCAACGGGGTGTTTAGATGAGAAAGTTTTGGAAAAGAATCAGAATGGTATTCAAAGTGAGAAAGTTTGGTCCCTTTTTAGTCGACTTCTTCAGATCCAGACAAGTTTCATTAAAGAAGAAGCTAGTGTCGGCAGGATTAATCATTGGCTATTTTTTATTGCCTTTTGATATCATTCCTGATTTTCTGACAATGTTCGGGCTGATTGATGATGTGGGAGTATTTCTATTTGTATTTCAGCAAATTATCAAGCTGGCGCCCGCTTCGTTAAGGCAAAAACATGGAATGGAGATTGAATGATTTTCAGTCTCACTGTAAACATTAAGATCATGGAGTGATTTGAGTATGGAATTATTTTCACCTGAGTTTTGGGCAGCTTTGGGTTCCCTCATTATTATCGACCTTGTCCTGGCAGGGGATAATGCAATTGTAATTGGCCTCGCTGCCCGGAATCTTCCAAAAAACCAGCAGAAAAAGGCAATTATCTGGGGAACAGTAGGGGCCATCGTCATCCGGGCTACCGCAACAATCCTGGTTGTTTACCTGCTGAAAGTTCCTGGCCTTCGCCTTATCGGAGGTATTCTGCTGCTAGGAATAGCATATAAATTGCTGACAGAGGAAAGCGGTCATGAGGTAAAAGCGCAAACAACATTTGGGGGAGCAATATGGACAATTATTGTTGCAGATGCATTAATGGGTCTCGATAACGTCCTTGCTGTAGCTGGTGCTGCAAATGGACATCCGCTGCTTGTCATTCTTGGACTCTTAATCTCTATACCGATTGTCGTATGGGGAAGTACGATCATTCTCAAATGGATGGAGCGGTTTCCGGTTATCATTACCATTGGGGCAGCGGTGCTCGCCTTTACAGCCGCAAAAATGATTACGGAAGAGCCATTTATAGAACCTTTCTTCCATGGAAACCCTGCCCTAAAATATGGCCTTGAACTGCTGGCGGTTGTAGCTGTCCTTTTCTTTGGGAAAATGAAACAAAAAAAGCTTCATCAACAGCATCAGCATTAAGAACATGGGACGCCAGACAAGGCACTAGATAAGGGCGGTATTCTATTAAGAAAAAACTGCATTCAACGTTTACTTTTTAAGCCGTGGGACAAAAGTTTATACTCGGAATTGCGGAATCGATAAAAAGATTCCGCTTTTTTATTTTCTGCCCCCAAAAACGCCAAGGTACGATTCGTAGTATATGGCAAAAGCACGTACCGGAGGTGCCAACATGGAAAATTCCACTATCGATATTGACCAATTGCTTGAGGAAAGCTCAGGGCTTGAAAATGATACACTATGCTATGAAATCATCCATGTTGAACTTGATCATTTTCTTGAATCGAATTAAGTATTATTAGTTTCTCACCCTCTTTCTATAAATAGAATGTTTTGCCCTTCACATTAATGTGGAGGGTTTTTTTTATAAAAAAGCCAAAAACCCGATTACTGTTTGTTCACTAAACTTTAATAACGCTCAGAATCAACACGCAGTATCTATCCTTCTAGTATATTTTTCACAAAATTTTAATTTTCTGAATTATTATTTGACTTTTCACTATCAAGACGTTATTTTTGAAATAAATATATAACACGATAATTAGTTTCCGATTAATTATCGTCATATAACTGGATGCGGGAGGGATGGTTATGTCAGCTTCAGAGCAGGAATTAATGGAGCATTTTATGAAGCGGATTGAAGCCGGCGAAAAAATTGAGGCTGATGATTGGATGCCGGACGAATACAGAAAAACACTCATCAAGCTGATATCCATGCATGGAATCAGTGAAATAATGGGTGCTTTGCCTGAAAAGGAGTGGGTTCCAAAAGCGCCGTCAATTAAAAGGAAACTGGGAATCATGGCCAAGGTCCAGGATGAGATGGGCCATGGGCAACTGTTGTTAAGAGTGGCAGAGGATTTAATGAAGCCTTACGGTAAAAATCGAGATACAATTATGCAAGATCTTTTTACCGGTGACCTGAAATTTCATAATGTCTTCCATATGGAGGCACCGACTTGGGCCGATGCAGGGTTAATTGGATGGCTTGTCGATGGGGCCGCGATTATTACACAGACGAATATGCTTGATGCTTCCTATGGGCCGTATGCACGTGCATTAAAAAGGATTTGCGCCGAGGAAGTATTCCATGCCCAGCATGGGGAGTCGATTATTATTGCACTTGCTGAAGGGACGCCTGCTCAGCGTGCGATGATTCAGGAATCGATTGACCGCTGGTGGGAATCGCTGCTCATGTTCTTTGGTCCGGGAGATGCTTCGACGACCGGTACATCAAAGCAGGACATTACAATCAAATATAGGATACGTACAAAAACGAATGAACAATTGCGGCAGGATTTTTTTACAAAATATATTCCCCGCCTCCTTTCACTGGGGCTAAAAGTACCTGACCCAACGATGAAATTCGACAAGGAAACGGGGCAATGGTACTACCGCCAGCCGGATTGGAGCCGATTCAAGGACATTATCAAAAACAAGGGGCCGAAATCCGAAGCCAGGCTTCGTTTGAGAAAAATCTCCTATGAAACAAATGCCTGGGTAAGAGAAGCACTCGGTGCACCAGTTTCTTAACACGGGAGCGGTGACATATAAGGTGAGCTATAAAGGATAAACGTGACCAAACTCACTGGAAAGGAGGATCATTAGTTGGCCAACGAACAGTTTTACCAGGAATTCGAAGTGTTTAGCAAGCGATCTGATACTGCACCCATGCAATACCAATTCTCACTGCTTGCACCAAACAAGGAACTCGCTCTGATTATGGCCCAGGAGAACTTTATGAGGCGGGAGACGGTTGCCGATATGTGGGTCGTCAAGCGGAGTGATATCCGAAAAATGACTCCCGAAGAAAGAGAATCACTAAAACGCCTCGATAATAAAGACTATCGGAATACAAAAGGCTACGGATATTTAAAAAAGAAATGGCGCCAGTATGAGCAGGAAATGCTCGATGAAAAAGAAATCATGTCCTGGGGAGGTGGTGAAAAAGGTGCAAATCCAAACACCGGAACAGGCAGCTGAGAACCAATCCTATAAGGACTCGCTTACTGAGCTTCTGTTTCAACTTGCCGACGACGATTTTATTGCAGCCTACCGGGGCTCGGAATGGCTGGGGCTGTCACCGCACATCGAGGCGGATATCGCTTTTGCCTCAATAAGCCAGGATACGATGGGCCATGCCGCAATATTTTACAAGCTGCTCGAAGACCTGGGTGCAGGGCATGTCGACGAACTAGCCCACGGGAGGGAAGCCTCCGAACGAAAAAATTCAATCTTGCTGGAACGGGTTAACGGCCCGGGAACTTACCTGACTGAACCTGAATACGATTGGGCTTTCGCTGTTGTCCGTTATTATTTTTACACTGCTGCAAAAAGAATCAAAATGTCGTCTCTGCTTCGTTCCTCCTATTTGCCTTTGGCTGATGCTGCAAGACGGGTGAATGTAGAACTTTATTATCACCTTCTGCACTGGAAGACATGGTTTGTCCAGTTAATGTCTGCAGGCGGGGAAGCGAGGCAGAGGATGGAGGCTGCCATCCTAAAGGTTTGTACCGATTTTGGCGACATTTTTTCGTATGGAGCCATGGAAGACAAAATTGTCGAGCATGGATTAAGCCGGCCAAGCTCCGAGCTTGAAAAACAATGGACTAGCGAGATGAATGATGTCTTCCAATCACTTCAAGCTCAAATGCCCGATGCCTTTGGGCAAAAAAGGGCATGCGGGCGAAATGGAGAGCACACAAAGGACCTCGACGATGCTCTCAATGTACTCGGAGAGGTTTACAGGTTTGACCCTGCGGCTGGCTGGTAGGTTTATTTTTTTAAAAAAGGAATGACTGCTTTGGACAAAAATAAAATGCAAGCAAAAGAAGCAGTATTGAAAGCGCTTTATTCCGTGAAGGATCCGGAAATACCCTCGGTTTCGATTGTTGATTTGGGCATGCTTGAAAATCTGGTGATTACTGAATCAATGGCAAAAGTCGAACTTATCCCAACTTTTCTTGGGTGTCCGGCACTGGACATCATAAAGGCCAATGTAACCAAAGCAATTGAAGCACTCGGATTGTTTGAAAAAATAACTGTCCTTTTCAATTATTCGGTTCCGTGGACGACTGATCGAATTTCATTGGAAGGGAGAGCCCGCCTGAAGGATTATGGGATTGCACCGCCTCCAAGGCAGTTGCCAGAAGGGGGAGGCTGGGAAGCTGATTGTCCTTATTGCGGCTCAACGTATACAACGGTTGATAATATTTTTGGGCCAACAGCCTGCAGGAGCATTCTCTATTGCCGAGCATGCAAAAACCCTTTTGAAGCAATGAAACCTGTTTCGACGCTATTATGATTAATCGAACCTTATTAAGGTTTGCAGGATTAATAAAGAAACACTTTCGTAGATTAATCTGGGGTTCACTTGCATCGATTAATCCTCGAAACCACTTTTCGTAGATTAATCTAGGGTTCGCTTACATCGATTAATCCTCGAAACCACGTTTCGTAGATTAAACTGGGGTTCGCCCCAAACAATTAATCCACAAAACACTTTCAGAAAATTGATTTTCACTAATTGAAGTTGGAATATTTTCTTAAATGGGCAATCAGTGGGCAACTCTCGTTTGTTGCCCCACAACTACTTTAAAAGGAGAGAAAACTATGATTAAAATGATCGCACTTTACAAGCATCCGGAAAACAAGGAAGCATTTGACGAGTACTACTTTAACACACACATCCCGCTTACTGAAAAAATTCCCGGCCTGAAGAAATGTGTTGCGACGAGAATGACAGGCAGCCCAATGGGAGGGGAAACTCCTTATTACATGATGGCCGAAATGTATTATGAGGACATGGCTTCCTTTAAGGCGGCCATGAAAACGGATGAAGCAAAAGCATCTGGAAAGGATGCAATGAAATTTGCCGGCGATATTCTGACTTTGATGATTGGCGAGGAAGTCAATGAATAACCAGTTCCGTTATATCGAAACAAGAAGGGAAGGTGCCGTGGCCTTCATTGAACTGAACCGCCCAGAGGTACTGAATGCCTTGAACAGAGGGATGGTAGCCGAAATCCTTCAATCGCTCGAAGATTTTGACCGTGACGAGACAGTCCGGGCAATTGTCCTTAGCGGTAAGGGACGCTGCTTTGCGGCTGGGGCAGACATTGATGAAATGGCAGATGCAAATTCGATCCAAATGGAACTGTTGAATCAATTCACTGATTGGGACCGGCTTGCCTGGATTAAAAAACCAATCATTGGGGCAGTTCATGGTTTTGCGCTAGGAGGAGCATTCGAGCTTGCACTTTGCTGCGACATTCTTTTTGCCGCGGAAGATGCCGAATTCGGCTTTCCTGAGGTATTGCTTGGTGTCATGCCAGGAGCAGGAGGTACTGTCAGGCTTACAAAGCTTGCTGGAAAAACAAAAGCGATGGAATGGCTATTCACCGGCAGGCGGATTTCTGCAAATGAAGCCCGGGAATTCGGCCTTGTTAACCAGGTGTTTGCCCGCGAGGCGTTAATGGAGGAGGCAACGCGCTATGCAAATGAAGTTGCCAAAATGCCTCCGCTATCCATAAGGTTTATAAAAGAATCTGTCCTTCACGCTATCGATTCATCGATTTTTGAAGGAATGAAATATGAGCGAAAAAACTTTTCCATGTTGTTTTCGTCAGAGGACCAAAAGGAAGGCATGAAAGCATTTCTGGAGAAAAGGAAGGCTGATTTTAAAGGGCGATAGGGGGCTACATAGTGATGTTTGAAACAGTGGAATACGATGTTCGCGGCAAGACAGCCTGGATTACCCTGAACCGCCCGGATAAGCTGAACGCATTTACAGCCAAACTCAATAAAGAAGTTGGCGAAGCTGTCCGGAAAGCATCCAGGGACAACGTGGTTCGGGCGATTGTCCTAACAGGTGCCGGAAGAGCCTTTTGCTCCGGCCAGGATTTAAGCGATGTAAATTCGGAAACCAATTATGCTGAAATACTACGCAACCATTATAACCCGATGGTTCTTGAAATTGAGAAATGTGAAAAGCCAATAATTGCAGCAGTAAATGGAGTTGCCGCTGGGGCTGGCATGAGCCTTGCCCTGGCCTGTGATTTCCGGATCGTTTCGGAAAAGGCCAGCTTTCTTCAGGCCTTTATCCATGTCGGCCTTGTCCCGGACGCTGGGAATCTATATTATCTGCCACGGATTGTTGGCCATGCCAAAGCCATAGAGCTTGCAGTACTGGGTGAGAAGGTCAGCGCGGAAGAAGCGAATCGGCTCGGGCTAGTGACCAAGTTAGTTCCTGCTGACTCCTTTTTAGACGAGACTGCTGCTTTCGCTGACAGGCTTGCTTCGATGCCAACTAAAGCAATCGGCCTCATTAAACGAAATTTGAAAGCCAGCTGGGACGCCAGTATCTACAGTTTTCTTGATAGGGATGCACAAAGCCAGCGAATCGCCTCCCTGACCGAAGACCATCAAGAAGGTGTAACGGCTTTTTTAGAAAAAAGGAAGCCGGAATTCAGAGGGTGCTGAACCCTGCATATATGCGGGGTTGTTCATCAAGACATTTGTTCATTTTATCAAAACGGTTTCGTGAGGTATCGAGACTTTAAACACTTTTATCAAGACTTCCCTTAATTTTATCAAGACAATTTTAAAATTTATCAAGACTTACCGATAGTACTCTTTAATTAAAGGAGCTGAAACCATGTCGACAGTCAAAGAACAGAAGCTTGAGCCATTGCAAATGAAGCGGGACCACTATCAGCTAATCCTAAACGGTGAAAGAGCAAATAGCCAATCCGGCCAAACCTATGAAACAATCAATCCTGCAACTGGAGAGGTAATTGCCACTATAGCAAAAGCATCAATCGAGGATGCCGAGCTTGCTGTCAAAGCTGCCAGGAATGCATTTGATTATGGTAAGTGGCGCCATTTTCCGGTAAACAAGCGGTCGAGGACACTCAATAAAATCGCATCGATTATGAGGGCAAGATTCAATGAACTAGTAGAATTGGAGATTCTCGATACTGGCAAATCACTAGCCGCGGCCCAGGGACAGGTTATGCAAGCGATTGAAGATTTCGAGTTTTACGCAGGGGCGATTGTCAGCCACCGAGGTGCGGTCAACAGTATGCCAGGTGCATTCCAGAACATTACTGAGAAAGAACCGGTCGGTGTATGCGCACAAATCATTCCGTGGAATTATCCGCTTATGATGGCAGCGTGGAAAATCGCGCCGGCAATCGCGGTTGGGTGTTCGGTTGTAGTTAAGCCGGCTTCCCTAACACCGTTGACTGCAATTGTGCTTGGTGAAATTTGCATTGAAGCCGGGGTCCCGGCCGGGGTCGTTAATATTATTCCAGGCGCAGGATCCGAGGTAGGCAATTACCTTGTAGAACATCCGCAAGTCGATAAAGTAGCCTTTACTGGTTCCACGCCAATCGGCAAGGACATTATGGCAAAGGCTTCACAGACTTTGAAGCGGGTAACATTGGAGCTAGGCGGAAAGTCGCCGAATATCGTATTTGAAGACGCAGATATTGACGCGGCCGTCGACGGCTCGCTCTTTGGGATTTTTTATAACAGCGGCCAATCGTGTGAAGCAAGATCCCGCCTATATATTCATGACAGCATTTACGATCAATTCATGAAAAAATTCATTCCTAAAACAAAGAGCCTCAAGCTTGGAAACCCTTTTGAAAAAGAAACCCATGTTGGAGCAATCATCAGCCGTTCCCAGATGGAAGTAATCGATGGCTATGTCCAATCAGCGGTTGCGGAAGGTGCCACAGTTGAAGCAGGAGGCGGGCCGGCGTTAATTGAAGGTTATGAAAATGGATATTGGTATGAACCTACTATTCTTACAAATGTTAACCATAATATGAAGGCTGTCCGTGAAGAAATTTTTGGCCCAGTCGTTGTAGCGATGAAATTTTCCGATGAAAAAGAAGCTATTAAACTCGCAAACGATAGCGATTATGGCCTTGGCTCTGCAATCTGGACGAAGGATTATGGGCGGGCGACCCGGGTTTCCAAACAGATTCAAGCTGGAATTGTTATGGTTAATTGCCCATTCTCCGCTTTTCCTGGTACACCGTTTGGGGGCTATAAGCAATCCGGGTTCGGCCGCGAGCTTTCAATTGAAACGCTGGACCTGTATACGGAAACGAAAAGCATTATTTCCTACTACGGACCAAAGCCATTGAACCCGCTCGGAGTGTAACTTGAACAGAAAAAACAGGCGGGCACCTTGAAAGAGGTGCTTGTCTCTGTTTTGAACCCGTCTCCTAAACCGGAAACAGTGCCGATTAGCTTATTGGGTACATTTCGCATGTTCTTAGAAGACAAAACGGTGCCAATACCGTCTATTGGTACCATTTCACATGTCTCTAGTAGCCGAAACGATGCCAATACAGTCTCTTGGCACCATTTCACATGTCTCTAGGTAACCAAAACGATGCCAATACAGCTTATTAGGACCATTTCACATGTCTTCAGAAGGCAAAACGGTGCCAATACCGTTTATTGATTCATCGCACATGTCTTAAGAAGACAAATTGGTGCCAATTCTATAGGTGATTTGGTGCATCAGGTCGCATTATCAATCAAGACAGCTTTTCATTATTCACCAGCAAATTTTCTTTTTAAGCTATGCGCACTCACCTGTGGAACACAAAACTGTGAAACAAGAAAAACCGGGGCGTGCCTGGCACTGTTCGCATTTTCAAGCAAAGAAAGAAGGCGACATGTATTTATGGAAAAGATTGTTGTGATTGGCTCGGGGGTTATGGGCAGAGGGATTGCCTATGTGAGTGCGGCGGGTGGCTTCATTGTTACCTTGGCTGATATAAGCCAGGAGCAGCTGCAGATTGCCGAAGCGGAAATTAACTCCATTTTTGAAGGAGCAAAAGCAAGGGGAAAGTTGACGGACGCCGATACACAAGATGGAATTTCAAGACTCTCTTACTCTAGCAGTGTCGAAGAGGCAGTTAAGGATGCAGACCTTGTCATTGAAGCCGTTCCTGAAGTGTTATCCATCAAGAAAGATATTTTTGAAAAGATAGACCGTCATGCTCCAAGAACCTGCTTGTTTGCGACAAATACTTCAACGATGAGCCCGACGGAAATCGGTTCATTCACAAACAGGCCAGACAAGGTAATTGCCATGCATTTTTTCAATCCTGTGCATAAAATGAAGCTTGTTGAAATAGTCCGAGGCCTGGAAACGAGTGATGAAACAGCCGAAACAATTCGTGCTGCTGCAGAAAGGATGGGGAAGGAAACTGTAGTGGTAAATGAGTTTCCCGGCTTTGTCACCAGCAGGATTAGCGCACTCGTTGGAAATGAAGCGTTTTATATGCTTCAGGAGGGTGTCGGGACTCCCGAGGAAATTGATAAAGCGATTAGGCTAGGCCTAAATTATCCAATGGGCCCATTTGAGCTTGGCGACCTTGTCGGACTTGATACTCGGCTGAACAATCTGAAGTATTTGCATGAAAAACTTGGGGATAAATACAGGCCTGCACCGCTCCTCGAGCAGTATGTGAAAGCAGGGAGGCTTGGAAGAAAAACCGGGCGGGGAGTTTATGACTATCGCAAAAAACAGGAGGAACATACAAATTGAAGCAGCGGGAAGCAGTTATAGTGGATGCAGTCCGAACCCCTATCGGAAAGTATAATGGCGCGTTAAAATCAGTCAGGCCGGATGACCTCGGCGCCTTAGTTATAAAAGCTCTAGTAAAAAGAAACCACCAGATTCCGCCCGAAGAAATCGAGGAGGTTATCTTCGGCTGTGCAAACCAGGCTGGTGAGGACAACCGAAATGTTGCGAGAATGTCTGCTCTGCTGGCTGGCCTTCCGGTTGGCGTTGCCGGGACAACGATTAACCGGCTTTGCGGGTCAGGGCTCGATGCAGTCAATTATGCAGCACGGGCAATACTTGCCGAAGAGGGCGATATTTTTATTGCAGGAGGAACCGAGAGTATGACACGGGCTCCACTTGTTATGGCAAAACCGGCTGACGGTTTTCCGCGTGGAAATATGGAGCTGTTTGATACAACGATAGGCTGGCGATTTATTAATAGAAACCTCCAGGATCAATACGGTACGGAAAGCATGCCGGAAACAGCGGAAAATGTTGCACAAGCATACGGAGTAACCAGGCAGGAGCAGGATCAATTTGCTTTTGAAAGCCAAATGAAAGCAAAACTCGCGATTGAAAACGAACGATTTAAGGATGAAATCATTCCTGTTATCTATCGTGATAAAAGAGGAAACGAGATAACTATAGTAGAAGATGAACACCCGCGTATGGATACAACCATTGAAAAATTAAGCCGATTGAAACCGTTGTTTCCTGGTGGAACGGTGACGGCAGGCAATGCTTCAGGAGTGAATGATGGTGCATCTGCTCTGGTGCTCATGAGTGCAGAAAAGGCTCATTCATTGGGTATTGTCCCGCTTGCCAAATATGTCACATCGGCGGTTGCCGGTCTTGAGCCAAGCATTATGGGGATGGGGCCTGTTTTTGCCAGCCAAAAAGCATTTGAGAGAGCAGGGCTTTCTTCAAACGATATAGGGCTGTGCGAACTGAACGAAGCCTTCGCCTCTCAGTCACTCGCATGTATGAAGGAGTTGGGCCTTGATCCGGAACGGACGAACGTAAACGGCGGGGCGATTGCTTTTGGCCATCCGCTAGGGGCCAGCGGCGCAAGAATCTTAACGACACTTGTCCATGAAATGAAACGGCGGAAAACCCGCTATGGACTGGCAACGATGTGCGTTGGTGTCGGGCAGGGAATCGCGACAATTATCGAGAACTGCGCAAATGAACATTGACGTCCGTCTTAAAAGAGAGGAAAATTGCACCAAGAGAAAAACTAGAAAAGGTGACTTACATGAACACACGGTCAATGATTTTCACATTGTATGGAGATTACATTTCACATTATGGAAATAAAATCTGGATTGGCAGCCTGATCCGTCTCCTTGAAGAATTTGGGCATAATAGCCAATCAGTCAGGGCTGCGATATCAAGGATGAATAAACAGGGTTGGGTTCAGGCCGAAAAAGCAGGCAATAAAAGCTATTACTCCTTATCTGCACGAGGGGTACGCCGTATAGAGGAAGCTGCAAAGAGAATTTTCAAGCTGAAGCCAGAAGCGTGGGACGGGAAATGGCGTATTTTGATGTACACCATTCCGGAGGAAATCCGAACCATTCGTGATGAGTTAAGAAAAGAGCTTGTCTGGAGCGGCTTTGGCTCGCTTTCCAACAGTTCTTGGATATCAGCCAATCCACTCGAGAATGAAGTATATGATTTAATTGATAAATACGGTATTTATGAGTATGTTGATTTTTTCATTGCCGAGTATAATGGGCCGAAGGAAAACGCCCGGCTGGTTGAGAAATGCTGGGACATCGACGAAATAAACAACCGTTATCAGGAATTTATTCAAACTTACAGCCAGAAGTATATTATAGGAAAAAACAAAATCCAGAAAGGCCAAATGACAGATGCCGAGTGTTTTGTTGAAAGGACGAAGTTAGTCCATGAATATCGGAAGTTCCTGTTTGTGGACCCTGGGCTGCCCGAAGAGCTTCTCCCCGAAAAATGGCTGGGCGGGCATGCTGCATCTCTGTTTGCAGAGTATTATAAAGAACTTGCCGAACCGTCTTCCCGTTTCTTCGAAGAAGTTTTTAAAGATGGGAATGAGCTGGAGGAACGGGATGAAGATTACGATGCTACTGTGCATCCATTGATCCTGGATTAGTATCAGGTTCAGACATGACGCTTTTTAAACGGAGGGCGTAAATTTGTGAATAAATTGACGAAACTGCTGAATATCCGCTACCCAATCATCCAGGGCGGGATGGGCAATATTAGCAATGCCACCCTTGCGGCTGCGATTTCCGAAGCTGGCGGTTTGGGAACAATTGGTGCCGGAACAATGGCTGCTGATGAGGTGGAAAGTTTGATCCTCGAAACAAAGAACCGGACTTCAAAACCTTTTGCTGTGAATGTGGCGCTTGGGGTATCACCATTTTCTGAAGAAATCCTTGCCCTGGCCATCAAGCATAAGGTACCTGTCGTCTCCCTATCAGCCGGCAACCCTGCCCCACATATCACAAAGCTCCATGAGGCAGGAATTAAAATTATAGCCGTCACAGCTTCAGTTAAGCATGCAAGGAAGGCCGAAGAGGCGGGTGTTGATGCAATTGTTGGTGAAGGCTACGAAGCCGCGGGCATCAATTCCCCATTTGAAACAACAACATTGACATTGATTCCCCAGTTGGCGGAAGCAGTCCGGGTTCCCGTTATAGCTGCCGGGGGAATTGCTGATGGCCGCGGGCTCGCTGCTGTCCTTGCTTTAGGTGCTTCAGGTGTACAGATGGGGACCCGATTTATTACTGTTAAGGAGGCTCCCTTTCATTCGATTTATAAAAAAATGATTGTGGACGCCGATGACTCTTCAACGCTTGTAATAGGCAGGCAGCATGGAAGGATCAGAAGAGTACTCAATGCTCCGTATACGAGGAAGCTTCTTGAGCAGGAACCGGCGTTAACAATTGCGGAATTCATGGAAAAAACATCGGAACAGTATCATAAAACAGGGGCAATCGATGGAGATATCGAGGAGGGGTTCTTGAATGCTGGGCAAATTGCTGGATATATCAAGGACATTCCGACTGTTTCAGACTTGTTTGCCCAAATGCTTGAGGACTCAAAAACTACCCTGCAACACTCAATAAATCAGCTTACATTTTAGCTGCCTTACCCGTTTCCTTTAGCGCTTAAACGCGTATAAGCGTTAATTTTGCGAGATACTAAAATTTTTCTTGCCTTTCGTATTCTATTGCACTATAATTTTAAAAAATTACTAAATTTTTAGAATATTGTTTGACTGTAAATTATGGTGGATGATAGTATAACGATATAAACACGGTGACTATAGTTAATATCATATGATTTCATCCACCAAGAAACTTACATAAGGTTGAACAGTACAGCATCCAACCTGGATGCCACAAAAAGTTTTGGGGGGAAATAGGATGAGGAAGTATGTAAAAACGATTGGGGTTTCACTGGCAGCAATGTTACTGCTGGCAGGATGCGGAAACAATGAATCTGCAGGAGGAAGCTCAGGTGGATCGGGTGAAAATGAACAAAAAACCTACAAAGTAGGCATATCTCAATTTGCACCACACCCATCGCTTGATGCGGCAACAGAAGGTTTTAAGAAGGCGCTTGAAGAAAAGGGCATTAAGGTAGAATTCGCTGAACAAAACGCCCAGGGTGACCAACCGAACGCTCAGGTGATAGCCCAGAACTTTGCGGGTGATAAAGTTGACCTCATTTTTGCAAATGCAACACCTAGTGCGATTGCGGCATTGAACGTAACAAAAGAAATTCCAATCTTATTCACATCCGTTACGGATCCCGTTGGTGCAGGACTTGTAAAAGCCTTTGATCAGCCAGGGGAAAATATTACAGGTACGACAGATAACCATCCGGATGCGACCAAGAAAACAATTGATTTCATTACTAAGGAAGTAGGAGCAAAGAAAATCGGGATAGTCTACAATTCCGGCGAGCAAAATTCTGTTGTCCAGGTTGATGCAGTTGAGGAGCTGGCAAAGGCAAATGGAGCTTCAATCGTAGAGGTTTCTGTTTCAACCACTGCAGAAGTAAAGCAGGCTGCCGAGTCACTGGTCGGCAGGGTCGATGCTCTCTATATTCCTACTGATAATACGGTGGTTTCAGCTTTGGAGTCGGTAATCTCGGTTGCGAACGACAAGAAAATCCCATTATTTGTTGGCGAGCTTGATTCTATGAAAAAAGGCGCTGTAGCAGCGAGCGGTTTCAGCTATTATGACTTGGGATACGAAACCGGCCTGATGGCAGTTGAAATTTTGACAGGCAAGAAAAAGCCTTCCGATATTCACGTAGCCTTGCCTCAAAGTCTGGCTCTCATGATTAACAAAAAGGCTGCCGAGGCCCAAGGACTGACTGTAAAAGATGAATGGAAAAATATTGGCGAGTTCTATGAAGGTGAATAAGCTCCATTCTTAGCTGGAAGCAGTAAATGCCCGTTATGGAAAGAAAACCATGCGGGCATGGCATAGGAAGGATGATTCGAAGTGTTTACAGCAATATTTTCATCGTTTGAGTCAGGCATCATCTATGCAATCATGGCACTCGGTGTATACCTGTCATTCAGGATCCTCGACTTTCCAGACCTGACAGTAGACGGCAGCTTCGTGATTGGAGCTGCCGTGGCGGCAACGATGATCGTCAACGGTCAGAATCCTTTTATTGCGACTATTACGGCATTGGTTGCAGGATTCTTGGCGGGCTGTATGACAGGGCTGCTTCATACTGTTGGCAAAATCAATGAATTACTATCTGGAATATTGATGATGATCGCTCTTTACTCAATCAACCTGAGGATTATGGGCAGGCCGAATGTTCCGCTCCTAAATCAGGAAACTTCCTTGACCACAGTAAAAGAGGTTTCGGAAAAATCAGGGATTGATGCGTTTTTTAATAATGTATTGACAGCAGTAGGCCTTGGCGGGAACTTGCCGTCTTCATGGGGTATCCTGTTGTTCATGATCGTTGTTACGCTTTTAATTAAATTTTTTACAGACTGGTTCCTGAAAACTGAAGTCGGGCTTGCGGTCAGGGCAACTGGCGATAACAAAAAAATGATCAGCAGCTTTTCAGCAAATACAAATATCCTTATTATCCTTGGCCTTGGGATCTCAAATGCCATGGTTGCTTTCTCAGGTGCATTGATTGCCCAGCAGGGCGGGTTTGCTGACGTTGGTATGGGGATTGGGATGATTGTCATTGGTCTTGCTTCTGTTATTATAGGCGAAGCGTTGTTTGGAACAAAGACGATTGCCAGAACAACCCTTGCTGTCATTGGGGGAGCCATCATCTACAGAATCGTCGTCACGCTGGCATTGAGAGTGGATTTCCTGGATCCAGGTGATATGAAATTGATTACAGCGCTGATTGTTATCACAGCACTTGTTGGCCCGAATCTCTATCGAGGGATGAAGGAAAAAAACAGAAAGGCTAAGAAGCGTGCAGAACGGCTTTCCCTTCTGCAGACACAGGGTGTAAGGAAGGGGGAGAGCCATGCTGCGCTTAAATCAGATTCATAAAGTATTCAATGAAGGTACACCTGATGAGAAAGTAGCCATTGACCATGTTGACCTTGAACTGAAAAGAGGCGATTTCGTTACTGTCATTGGAAGTAACGGAGCTGGCAAATCGACACTCATGAATATCATCTCGGGAGCCCTACAGCCTGATGTGGGGGAAATCTTCCTCGACGGTAAAAATGTTACCGGAATGTTGGAACACACCCGCTCGAAGTTGATTGGCAGGGTATTCCAGGATCCGATGGCCGGTACCGCACCAAGCATGACAATAGAAGAAAATCTGGCAATGGCCTACTCTCGCAACAAAACCAGAACGTTGCGCCAGGGCGTCACCAAAAAACGAAGAGAACTTTTTAAAGAAGTACTTGAAACACTTCACCTCGGACTTGAAAACAGGCTGAATGCAAAAGTCGGTCTTCTTTCCGGCGGGGAACGGCAGGCGCTGTCACTTTTGATGGCAACATTCACAGAGCCATGTGTTCTTCTTCTGGATGAGCATACAGCAGCGCTTGATCCTTCAAGGGCTGAACTGATTTCAAACCTGACCAGACAAGTCATTGATCAATATGGGCTGACTACACTGATGGTCACCCACAATATGCAGCAGGCTATCGACCTCGGAAATCGATTAATCATGATGGATAAGGGACAAATCATTCTTGAAGTCAATGAAGAGGACAAAAAGAAACTGACAATTGAAACCTTGCTGGAAGAATTCCAACGGATTCGCGGAACTCAAATGGCAAATGACCGGGCTCTTCTAACGTAAGGCAAATGAGGATATACGAAAAAACGGGGGACAGCAATATGAAGCCTGGAATGGCAATTGGCCAATCTGAAACTCTTCAGCTGAAAGTCACTCCTGACATGTTCGCCGAATTTGGCGGTCAGGTTGTCCATCCTGCCTATTCCACAGCATGGATGGTCTACCATATGGAGTGGGCCTCACGTTTGATTATCCTTCCTTACCTTGAAGATGGTGAAGAAGGGATGGGGGCAGAAGTTTCTTTGAAACATATCGCCCCGGCAAGAGACCAAGATGAAATCACAGTGACTGCCACAGTCAGTTTGCTCGAGGGAAATGCTGTCTGGACAGATGTACAGGCAAGAACCACTTCAAAATTAATAGGTGCAGGGTCTGTAAAACAAGTCATATTGCCTAAATTAAAGATTAATAAATTGCTAAAAACATAGAATATAAGAGGAACTAATGAATCTTAATTTAATTGAAGTGGAAGGCGCGAGCTCGTTCGAAAATGCAAAAAACGCATTTTCTCCTGCGGTGCTTTTTCAGGAAGATTATTCAACGTCCCGTGGGAGCAGCGGGACAGGTGAGACCCCACAGGCGCTTGCGCCGAGGAGAAAGAAATGCGAAGGCGACTGCCCAGCTCCGACAAGCGCTGCAGGGCCTGAAGCGGAAGTCGTTCTTTGACTTCAGCCGAAGGACCGAAGCGACCTCGAGGAGCTAGGAACCGCAGCTAGACAGGCTCACCGCACGCCCCACGGAAAGCGAAGCGCCTGTAGCGAAAATTAAAAGGTTAAACTTATTCGTTCCTCTTATATAATTACAGATTGCGATAACAAAGAAACAGCCTTTCACGGTATGTTTCTTTGTTGCTGTATAGGGATTCAATTTGCTTTAAAGCGGTGAAGCGGTTTAATCTAGGGCAGAAATGGAACGTTACTTTTAACAAAACAGCCATTGTCATCCAGACAGGCACAGGCTTTTGAAAGGAGAGACAAAATGAAAGCGTTATCATATACGGGAGGAATTGGCACCATGGATATATTCACTCAAATAAGCGGGCATGAACAGGTTGTTTTTTGCAACGATGAACAGACCGGATTGAGAGCAATCATTGCGATACACAGTACAAAGCTTGGCCCTGCACTCGGCGGCTGCCGGATGCGGCCATATGAAAGTACAGAAGCAGCACTCGAGGATGTATTGCGCCTTTCAAAAGGAATGACATATAAATGCGCCGCTGCCGATGTGGATTTCGGTGGAGGAAAGGCTGTAATCATTGGAGATCCAATGAAAGACAAGACACCAGAGTTATTCAGAGCATTCGGCCAGTTTGTCGAGTCATTAAATGGACGGTTTTATACTGGTACAGATATGGGGACTACCCCGGAGGATTTTGTCCATGCAATGAAGGAAACAAATTGCATTGTCGGTGTAGACCAAGCCTATGGAGGAAGCGGCGACTCTTCGATTCCAACGGCTCAAGGAGTTTTGTATGGAATTCAGGCAACGAATTATGTGATATGGGGAACCAATAACCTTTCGGGTAAAAGTTATGCAATTCAAGGGCTGGGGAAGGTAGGTTTTAAAGTCGCTGAACATCTGCTCAAGGAAGGAGCAGACCTTTATGTAACTGATATTAATGAGGAAGCGATCAACCGCCTTGCTGAACAGGCGAAGGCGATGGGGTCGGCCATAAAAACGGTGGCGGCAAATGAAATTTATTCTGTTCCTGCAGATGTCTTTGTCCCTTGCGCGCTTGGCGGAGTTATTAATGATGATACGATTCCGCTGTTTAAATGCCATGCTGTAGCAGGTTCCGCAAATAATCAACTGGCAGAGATCAGACATGGAAAGCTTCTCCAAGAAAAAGGCATTCTCTATGCACCTGATTATATTGTAAATGCAGGCGGACTTATTCAGGTTGCCGATGAATTGTATACCCCAAATCCGGAAAGAGTGCTTCAAAAAACAAAGGCAATTTATGATTGTCTGCTTGATGTGTATAAACGTGCAGAACAGGATGGGCTTACGACCGTGGAAGCGGCCAATCATTTCTGTGAGGCAAGAATCGAGGCCCGCTCAAGGAGAAACAGCTTTTTTACCCATGCCAAGCCTCCAAAGTGGGCAATCAGGTCATAGCGGTTGGCGATTATTTTATATAAAAGGGGGCGAACGCCGTGGAGGAAACATTCCCGGTACTTCACATCATGGATGAACAAGGCAATGTAACAGACCCTTCATGGAAACAAAGAATTTCGAAGGAACTTGCGATTACATTTTATAAACAAATGATACGGATTAGAACACTTGACAGGAAGGCTGTCAGTTTGCAGCGGCAGGGCAGGATTGGAACGTACGCCCCATTTGAAGGGCAAGAAGCATCCCAGGTCGGAAGCGCTCTTGCATTGCGCCCGGATGATTGGTTTTTTCCCACATACCGGGACCATGGCGCAGCACTAGTATTCGGCCATTCGCTTCGAAATATCCTGCTGTTCTGGAATGGCAGGAACGAAGGCTGTATTCCGCCCGACGGAAAAAAAATCTTCCCGCCTGGCATCCCGATTGCAACCCAGATTCCCCATGCAGCAGGTGCCGCCCTGGCTGAAAAAATGAAGGGAACATCATGTGCCGCATTAACTTATTTTGGCGATGGGGCAACCTCAGAAGGCGATTTTCATGAAGGGCTGAATTTCGCCAGTGTCATGAAAGCTCCGGTTGTCTTCTTTAATCAAAACAATGGCTATGCCATCTCGGTACCGGTTGAAAAGCAAATGAATTCTAAAACAATTGCCCAAAAAGCGGTCGCATACGGAATTCCAGGTGTTCGGATTGACGGAAATGATGTGTTTGCTGTTTATTTCGAAACGATGAAGGCACTAGAGCGGGCGAGAGCAGGCGAAGGCCCGACACTCATTGAAGCCATTACATGGCGTTATGGCGCCCATACAACAGCGGACGATCCATCCAAGTACAGGGACCAGGCTGAAAGCCATGAGCGAAGGAAGAGAATTGATCCAATTTTAAGGCTTGAGAGATTCCTGAAAAATGAAGGTTTTTATGATGAAGAGGAGCTTAATGCCTTTGAAGAGGAAGCAATAGCTGAAATCGACCGCGGAGTAATGGAAATGGAACAATTTCCTCCCGCAAATCCGGCAGACATTTTTGACTTTGTTTTTGAAAGGCCGGTCTGGCCGCTTGAAAAACAGAAACAGGAATACCTTCAGCTAATGAAAGGAGGGCAATGATGGACACTGTCACGAAGACGAAGACAATGACAATGGTTCAGGCGATAAATGACGGCCTTTCTGAAATGCTAAAGAACCGCAGCGACGTCATCCTCCTTGGTGAGGATATTGGCAAAAATGGAGGGGTGTTCCGGGTAACGGATGGCCTGCAGGAACAATTTGGAGAAATGCGGGTAATCGATACTCCGTTATCTGAAGCCGGCTTCATTGGTGCAGCAATTGGCATGGCAGCAAACGGCTTCAGGCCAGTGGCCGAAATCCAGTTTCTTGGGTTTATTTATCCAGCTTATGAACAAATTATGACACATGCTTCACGGCTACGAATGAGAACGTATGGACACTTTACCGTACCGATGGTTATCCGGGCTCCTTATGGGGCAGGTGTACGCGCCCCTGAAATTCATTGTGACAGCACGGAAGCGTTGTTCACGCATATGCCCGGCCTGAAGGTTGTTTGTCCTTCGTCTGCCTACGACGCAAAGGGGCTGCTCATTGCGTCAATCCTTGATCCGGATCCTGTCCTGTACCTTGAGCCGATGAGGCTTTACCGCTCAGTCAAGGACGAAGTGCCAGAAGGAATTTTCGAAGTAGAGATTGGCAAAGGAAAGAAGCTTCAAGATGGGGAAGATGTAACGGTCATTTGTTGGGGAGCTATGGTCCCGATTGTGATGGAAGCCGCCAAAAATATGGCGAAAAAAGGGATTCGCTGTGATTGTCTGGATATGAGGACATTATACCCGCTAGATAAGGACTTGATTGCCGAATCCGTCCAAAAAACCGGAAGAACTGTAATCGTACATGAAGCCCATGCTACCGGTGGTGTTGGCAATGATATTTTATCCATCATCAATGATACTTCTTTCCTTTATCAAAAAGCCCCGGTGGAACGGGTGACCGGGTTTGACAGCCCCGTCCCTTATTTCGGTTTTGAAGACCATTATTTGCCGACACCGAAGCGGGTGGAAGCCGCAATTGAAAAAGTCATGCGTTTTTAGGAGGTGGCAGAATGGAGGTTAAACTCCACGACATAGGTGAAGGTATGGCAGAGGCAGGCATTAACTGCTTTCTCGTCAAGCCCGGCGACTTTGTAAAGGCAGATGACCCTTTGCTTGAAGTACAGACAGACAAAATGACCGCGGAGATTCCATCTCCAGCTGCGGGAATTGTCAAGGAATTCAAAGTAAATCCCGGAGATACAGTTCCGGTTGGGACGACCCTGCTCATTTTGGAAGCATCCGCAACATTAGGGAGGCAACCAGAGAAAGTCGCCGCAATTCCTGAATATAAAAAAGGCGGCGCTGAAGTTGAGGGGCCAAGTTCCGTTAACGGAACCTCACAAGTAAAACCTATATTCCCAAGAATTCTTGCTTCGCCCTATACCCGCAAAATTGCGAGAGAGCATGGCATTCGGCTTGAAGATGTCACCGGGACAGGGCCAGCGGGCCGGATAATGGATACTGACGTTTACAATTTTTTAGAAAACCTCACAACCAACGACTCTCAACAACAAACAGGCTTAACTGAAGCAGAGCCTAAAATAGACCAACCTCAAACAGTAAAGCCAGTTCCGTTCCGGGGAAGGCGCCGGCAAATTGCCAAAAACATGCTTCATTCTATCCAGACCATTCCTCATTGTACACATTTTGAAGAAATCGATGTTACGAATCTCATAGAATTCAGAAAAGAACTTAAGGCATCCAACATACAACTATCTGCTACGGCTATATTTATTAAAACATTATCGGTTTGCTTAAAAGAGTTTCCGATTTTTAACGCCATTCTGGATGAAGAAAACGAGGTTATCAATCTAAATGACCATCATCATATCGGGACAGCAGTTGATACTGAGGATGGATTGATTGTCCCGGTCATCCGGAACGTCCAAGCCAAATCGTTAACTGAAATCCATTCCGAAATGAAGGCGCTTACAGAAAAAGCATTGAGAAATCAGTTAACTATTAAGGATATCCAGGGTGGAACCTTCACAGTCAGCAACGTGGGCCCGCTTGGCGGCAGCATAGGAGCTACCCCGATTATTCAGCACCCCCAGGTTGCCCTAGTCTCCTTCCATAAAACGAAAAAGATGCCGGTTGTAAATGAGCGCGATGAAATTGAAATACGCTCGATTATGAACCTTTCCATGTCGTTTGACCATAGAGTGGCGGATGGGGCGTCAGCGGTGAAATTCACAAATAAATTCGCAGCATATATCGCAAACCCTCAGCTGCTATTACTGGAGTTGGTTTAGATGGTTGTCGGTGAAATGGCAAACCAGGCAGATCTTATCGTCATTGGCGGCGGTCCCGGCGGGTATCATGCAGCGATCCGGGCAGCACAGCTTGGCCGCCATGTATTGCTTATCGAAAAAGCTGATTTAGGCGGGATTTGCCTGAATAAAGGATGCATCCCTTCAAAAGTATTGACTACAGCCTCTGCCAGAATGGAAGATTCCAAGAAAAATGCCGCCCTTGGCATTGAGGCTGAAAGCATACGTTTAAACTTTGAAAAATTAAGAGAGTACCAGCAAAAGACGATACAGGGATTACAAGCTGGAATTGAAGCCCTTTGCAAGGCCAATAAAGTGCAAATTGCAAAGGGGACAGCGGTGTTTCTTTCCGAAAACCGGATCGGTGTTGAGGACGGGGACCACTATGAACTTTATGATTTTAACCATGCAATCATTGCAGCAGGAGTCCGCCCAGCGAAGGATAGCCGGTTCAGGAATGGGAAACGGGTTGTGGATTCCTGGTCGATCTCGTTTTTGGACGATATTCCAGAGCACCTTGTTATATATGGTTCAGACATCATTCAACTTGAGATGGCGATGGCTTACCGGGGGCTCGGCTCGAATGTAACCTTGCTTTTACCCGAAGGCACGGAAGACATTCCGTTTGATTCATCGATCGCTAAGGAACTTTTTCGTATTTTTAAAAAAGAAAAAATTACTGTCATGAAAAATTGTTCCATTAAGGAGGTGGTTGAACAGGAAGACGGAGTTTCGGTCGAAACGTCAGATGAAACTGTTTTTGCCTCACATTTCTTTTATCAAGAAATGAAGCAGCCAGCCAGTGATGAGCTTGGGTTAAATCGAATAGGACTACGTCTTGACAACGATGGTTTTGTAGAGGTCGATGAGCGGTGCAGAACGAATTTAGGCAGGATTTATGCGATCGGGGATAGTACAGGAGCTCCTTTTCTTGCTTCAAAAGCGATTAAACAGGGGAAGGTTGCAGCGGAGGCTGCTTGTGGAAGCAGTACGGCGATTACAGACTTCCGTTTTCTTCCCAAGGTTGCATTTACCCGGCCGCCGATCGCTGCGGCAGGCCTGACTGAAAAAAGAGCAGCGGTTGAAGGCTTTTCAATCAAGGTTAGCCAGTTTCCGCTCTCATCAAATGGTTTTAGCGGGCTTTCAGGGAAACGCGATGGTCTTGTTAAAATTATTACCGAACAAGGTACTGATGTTATTCTCGGAGTTCATATCATTGGTGAAGGAGCACATGATTTGTTGTTTGGAGGGGTGTTAGGACTTGAGATGGGGGCCCGGGAAGAAGATTTTACATTTCCTGTCTACCCGCATCCCGGTCTTTCCGAAGCGCTGCTTGAAGCAACTGAAGGAATTGCTGGGAAAGCTGTCCACCTGAAGCCTCAAAAACGTGCTGAACGGGAGCCAGTAACTGAGAATTTTTAATCATTAAAAAAACCAAAGGAGGCTACATATATGCAAGAGCAAAAAATGTCAGTGAATGAAGTAACAGAAGATTTTTTCCCGGTGAGGGACGTTGATTATATGGAAATTTATACAGGCAATGCCAAGCAGGCTGCTTATTATTTCTGCCGCGCATTTGGTTTCCGGACTGTTGCTTATTCCGGCCTTGAAACAGGAAACCGCAAAACAGTTTCGTATGTGCTTCAGCAGAGAAAAATCCGCCTTGTCATCACCGGCTCGTATGGCGAAGATGGCGAAGTTGCTTCTTTTGTAAAAAAACATGGTGACGGAGTAAAGGATATCGCTCTGCTGGTTGATGATGTTGAGAAAGCATTTTCTGCCGCAGTAGAGCGTGGGGCAATTGCATTGGAGGCGCCAATAGTCCTCAACGACGAATACGGAACAGTAAAAAAAGCCGTCATTGGAACGTATGGCGATACAATCCACTCATTAATTGAACGGCAGGATTATAAAGGGGCATTCATGCCTGGTTTTGAGAGATACACGGATACCGTCCACGTTCCTGACACTGGTTTAATTGCTGTTGACCATGTTGTCGGAAATGTTGAGGCGATGGAGGAGTGGGTGGAGTATTACGAAAAGGTAATGGGCTTCAAGGAGATGAAGCATTTCTCGGATGATGATATCTCGACCGAATATTCCGCGCTCATGTCAAAAGTCATGCACAATGGCGGCCGGATCAAGTTCCCAATCAACGAGCCGGCGGAAGGAAAACGGAAATCGCAAATCGAGGAATACCTTGAGTTTTATAACGGCCCTGGCGTTCAGCACTTGGCAATTCTGACTGAGGACATCGTTTCAACGGTTTCTGCCCTTAAGGACAATGGAGTGGAATTTCTGTCAACACCGGACGCCTATTACGATGACCTTGCAGAACGAGTAGGAGAAATTGATGAGGAAATCTCGAAGCTTCGCGAATTGAGCATCCTCGTTGACAGGGATGATGAAGGTTACCTGCTTCAAATTTTCACGAAACCAATCGTCGATCGCCCAACGTTGTTTATTGAAGTCATCCAGCGAAAAGGGGCAAGAGGCTTTGGGGAAGGCAATTTCAAGGCGCTCTTTGAATCAATCGAACGCGAGCAGGCACGAAGAGGGAATTTGTAATCCTTTACGGCTTTTTTATCGAGGACCCAATGTATTTAGCTGCTTGGGTCCTTGATGGACGACCGTATCTGCGAGCCTAGCACTTTTCGGGCGTTGATAGCACCTTATCAACGACCGTATCTCTCAATCTTGCCATTTAAGGGCGTTGATACGACCTTGTCAACGACCGTATCTCTCAATTTTGCCATTTAAGGGCATCGATAGCACCCTATCAACGACCGTATCTCTCAATTTTGCCATTTAAGGGCGTCGATAGCACCCTATCAACGACCGTATCTCTCAATCTTGCTATTTAAGGGCGTTGATAGCACCTGTTCACCGACCGTATAAGTGAGGCTAGCCACTTATGAGCATTGAAGGGAACCACACCGGCGGCCGAGACAATCTGAATTGGATGTTACGGTCATTGAGGTTCCAAATAAAAAATAATTGAACTGGAGTGGGTAAAGGGAATGACTGTACTAAAACCGAGGGATGAGCTTGCTGCAGTCGTCCCATACCCTGTTGGAGCTTCCCCGGAAGAACGCCAACTAGCATCAGGTTTTAAGCATATTTTCAGAATGGCTGATAACGAGAATCCTTACGGGCCATCTCCATTCGCACTTGAAGCCGCAAAGCAGGAATTGGCAAGAACAGCGATTTATCCTGATGGATCGTATGCGAGTCTACTCGGGGCATTAAGCCGCCACCATCATCTTTCGAATGATCATTTTGCTATCGGGAATGGATCAGACGAAATCATCCGCCAGCTAACAAGGGCCTATATTAGCAAAGGCGATGAAGCGATTATGGCGGACTGCACGTTTCCGCGCTACAGGACAAATGTTTTGATTGAAGGCGGGATGCCTGTCCTCGTTCCTCTTAAGGATGGTGTCCATAATCTCGAAGCCATGTACGAACAAGTGACACCGAAAACAAAAATGATTTTTGTCTGCAACCCAAATAATCCAACCGGGACGATTGTCGATAAAGAAGCACTGCTTCGTTTTATTGACCGTATACCCCCTAATATCATGATTGTGATTGATGAGGCTTATGTGGAGTATGTGACACCCGGTTGTATGATTGATGCTGAATCCATTTTGGTTAATTATAAAAACTGCGTATTCCTGAGGACTTTTTCAAAAGTGCACGGACTTGCCGGGCTGCGTGTTGGTTACGGGATGATGGACCCTGGACTAGCCAATGAGTTGAAAAAAGTGAAGGATGTTTATCAGGTTAACCGAATTAGCGCTGCAGCAGCGGCAGCTTCCCTGAATGATCAAGAGCATGTGATTGAATCGGCTTCAAAAAATCAAACTGAACGAGAGTATCTGGCCAAGAGCCTTTCCAGACTCGGGTATAAGCCCCTTCCTTCTGAAGCCAACTTTCTGTTTATCCCGGTCACGTTTCGAGCTCTTCTTCTCGAGAAAAAGTTTGCGGAAAAAGGAATTTTTATAAAAGCACTGTCTTCGCCTTCATACCCTGAAGGGCTCCGAATTTCGCTTGGAACGAGGAAAGAGAACGATGTTTTCCTTGCTGAACTTTGTTCCATTGCCCCGGAAAGGGTGATTTAACGATGGAGTTTACACCTGAAGCCATGCAGTGGAG
The DNA here is from genome assembly GCF_001685025.1 of Bacillus sp. FJAT-27225. Classification (GTDB taxonomy): domain Bacteria; phylum Bacillota; class Bacilli; order Bacillales; family Cytobacillaceae; genus Bacillus_D. The sequence continues at coordinate 365,925 of NZ_MAYU01000001.1, forward strand.
GGACTGCTATAAATTGCTGACAGGAGCGATTGTTCCGAGGCCAATCGCTTTTGTTTCCACGATAAATAAAAAAGGTGTAGCCAATGCAGCTCCGTTCAGCTTTTTTACGGCAATCAGTGCCGACCCAATGCTTATCTGCTTTTCACCGATGAGGCGCGGAACGGACGGAGCCAAGAAGGATACATTAACAAATATTGAAGAGACAGGGCAGTTTGTCATTAACATTGTCAGCGAACAAATGGCTGAAAAAATGAATATATGCGCTACTGAATTTCCTTCAGATGTTGATGAATTCGAAGCGTCAGGCCTTTCGAAAGCACCCTCCAAAAAAATCGCATCCCCCCGGATCAAAGAGTCGAAGGTGAACTTTGAATGCGAACTGGAACAGGTGCTGCATTTTGGGGAACATGCTGGTGCAGGAAGCCTTGTGATTGGGAAGGTTGTTTATGTTCATGTGGATGACCAGCTTCATGACAAGGGGAGGATTCTTGCTGAATTTCTTGAACCAATTGGCAGGCTTGCCGGCAATTCATATACACGGCCGCTAGCCTCGACATTTGAACTTGAACGGATTGTAAGTGATGGTGATAAAAAATGAGATTTATAACCTTTGAAAAGAAAAGTGGGGAACAAACGGCTGGCTGGCTGTTGGATGACAAGCATGCCGTTGATATGAAAGAAGCATCTGCAGGCCGATTGCCCGGAACAATGCTTGAATTTCTCAACGATTCAAAAACAAACCTGCAATTGGCTAACGCAATCAACAGTCAATTAACTGTAGGCTCACCAGGGGTCTATCCGCTGGAAGAAGCAAACCTTCTTGCCCCGCTCCCAAACCCGCGAAGCTTCCGTGACTTTTATGCATTTGAAGCGCATGTTAAAACTGCCCGTGAAAACAGGGGCCTTGGCATGATTCAGGAGTGGTATGAGATCCCAGTGTTTTATTTTTCAAATCACTTGGCAATTAAAGGGCCCAATGAGGAAATCGAAAAACCTTATGGCAGTACCAAGCTCGATTACGAGCTCGAAATTGCTTGTGTAATCGGAAAAAGCGGGAAAAACATTCAGGTTGGCGAAGCGGATGATTATATTTTCGGATATTGTATTCTCAACGACTGGAGCGCCCGCGATTTTCAGCAAAAGGAAATGAAAGTCGGGCTCGGACCTGCAAAAGGAAAGGATTTCGCTACTTCAATTGGGCCTTGGATTGTAACGGCTGATGAAGTAAGCAGCCTCAAGGCCGGTAAAGGGTTTGATTTGGAAATGAGGGCACTTGTTAACGGCAAGCACCTTTCAAAAGGGAATATGAAGGACATCCACTATTCATTTTCCGAGATGCTGAAGCGTGCTTCCGAAGGCGTAACGCTTCATCCGGGAGAATTGATTGGATCCGGGACAGTCGGGACCGGCTGTATTCTTGAGCTTGGAGAAGAGGTACACCGCTGGCTTGAGCCGGGTGATGAAGTAGAGCTCCAGATTGATAAACTTGGAACCTTAAAAAATGTAATAGCAGGGGAAATGGGGTGAATTAATGTTTTATAGGCAAATGGGGAAAATCCCCCGCAAACGGCACACGATTTTCAGAAAAGAAGACGGCTCACTTTACAGGGAGCAGGTAATGGGGACAAAAGGATTTTCGGGAACACAATCGATTTTGTATCATGCACATATGCCGACAGAGGTAGTAAAAGCAGAAAAAGTGATTCCTTTTCTGCCGGAATACGAAGAACAAGGACCTCTCAGGCATAGGCATTTTTATACACCTGAGCTGAAAACAACTGGCAATGCACTTGATGCCAGGGAATACTTGATGGGTAATAGCGACTTATTAATCGGCACGGCCAATGTAAGTTCGGCGATGGAGAGTTATTACCGAAACGGTGATGGCGATGAAATGCTTTTCATCCACCATGGCTCCGGAAAACTGGAAACAATGTTTGGATCCCTTACCTACAGGCCAGGGGACTATTTAGTGATTCCAATCGGAACGATATACCGTCTACGCCCTGATTCAGAAACAAAAATCCTGTTCGTCGAGTCGTATTCGCAAATCACCACCCCCCGGAGGTATCGGAACGAATATGGACAGCTCCTTGAGCATAGCCCGTTTTGTGAAAGGGATATAAGGGGACCTGAAACGCTTCAACCTTTCGATGAGAAAGGCGAATTTGAAGTCCTGACAAAAACAAGAGGATATCTTCACCAGCATATCCTCGGCCATCATCCTTTTGATGTGGTCGGATGGGATGGCTACTTATACCCGTGGGCATTCAATATTGAGGATTTTGAGCCAATTACTGGCAGGATCCATCAGCCGCCGCCAGTCCATCAAACATTTGAAGGTCATAATTTTGTTGTTTGTTCGTTTGTACCAAGGCTTTATGATTACCATCCCGATGCTATACCCGCCCCATACTTCCATAGCAATGTAAACAGTGACGAAATGCTGTATTATGTGGAAGGCAACTTCATGAGTAGAAAGGGCATAAAGCAAGGATCGATCAGCCTTCATCCAAGCGGAATCCCGCACGGTCCGCATCCTGGGAAGGCCGAGGCAAGCATTGGAAAAAAAGAAACTCTTGAGCTTGCGGTCATGATCGATACATTCCGGCCTCTAAAGGTTTTTAAAAAAGCAGGGGAGATCGAGGATCAAGACTATATGTATTCATGGCTATAATAATTTGTTGGCTTTCCGAAACAGCTGCGGAGAGCCTTTTTCATTTTGAAATAAAAGAGGCCGCCATTCGGCAGCCCGTTCAAACCTTATTTATGCTCATTATGCCAGATAATCGCTACAGTTCCTTCGCCAGCATGAGCGGCAATCGTGGATGAAATTTCGCCGATGAATGTTTTTAGCCCCGGAAAAGCTGCTTTTAGAGCTGCTTCCATTTCCTTTGCTTTATCGATGACATTTCCATGCATAATCCAAACCTCTTCTACTCGGTTCTCGCTGTATGCTTCACCGAAAAGCTCGACAAGCCTTCCACTGGCCTTCTTCTCTGAACGTACTTTCTCATACAATTCAAACTCACCATTGTTATTGATTCTGATAATCGGCTTTATTTTAAGAATGCTTCCGAGCAGGTATTGCGTACCTGACATCCGTCCGCCTTTATAAAATTGATCAAGGTTTCCAAGCAAAATATAGTTTTGGCCGTTGTCTGCTTCTTCACGGAGGATGGTGGCAATGTCGGTTACACCCAGGCCAGTTTCCGCAAGTTCCATGCCTTTTTCTATCAGGGCAGTAATCGCATAGGACAACGACTTTGAATCAACTGCTTCAACACGGAAACCAGCCATTTCCGCTCCGGCAATACAACTTGACATCGTTCCGCTTAGTTTTGAGGAGATATGGACAGCTATTGCGCTCTCATAATTTTCCTTCAGTTTTTCAAAAAGTGCAGAAAACTTTCCGGAAGAAGGCTGTGATGTTTTCGGAACTGTTTTATCGTTGTTAATTCTGCGATAAAGTGTTTCTGTATCAAGATCGACTCCGTCTTCATACGCATCATTCCCGAAGATAATTTCAAGCGGCACTACATAAACATCGGGGCTTGCTTTTAGTTTTTCAGTTAAAAAAACTGTACTGTCGGTAATCCAGGCAATCTTTTTTTTCGTCATGTCAAATGTTCCTTTACGGCGAAATTTTTAGGTTTTTGGATGTTGCTTCATGCTTCAATCCAAGCAGAAATCCTTTATTTTAACATATTAAACTTATCTACTATCTTATCATCTAAATAGTAGATAAGAAATAAAACTTATGAATCTGTCTTTATTTTTCCTAAAAGCAAGGCAATGTAAACATTTCATTGCCGTTTCGGATACCAAAAGGTAAAATAAGCTAGCGATTGAAGTTTTTGAAGTGAATAAAAGGGAGGGAGATTCAGATACTTTCGCAACTCAGGAATTTACATCCGCTCACCATAAATATATTAATTGGAACGATGTTCGGCAGGATGGCAACTTCGATGAGTATTCCGTTCCTCGCCATTTACCTCACACAGATAAAACATGTTTCTCCAGGTTTGACCGGACTGATTATTGCTGTAAGCTCACTCGTGGGAATTTGCACAAGCTTTGCTGGCGGCTATTTGTCTGATCGGTTTGGGAGGAAAATTATCTTATTCCTCTCCATATTCCTATGGGCAGGAGTGTTTGTCCTATTTGGAATGGCCGAGACCATTGCAGGATTCTTTGCTGCAAACGCATTGAACGGTTTCTGCAAATCAATATTTGAACCTGCTTCAAGAGCCCTGCTTGCGGATCTTACTGAGCCAAAGAACAGGCTGGCGATTTTTAATTTCCGTTATACGGCCATAAATGTCGGAGTTATTTTTGGACCGTTACTTGGGTTTTACTTTGGTTCTTCGGAAAGCACGTCAGCTTTTTTTATCGCCGCAGGTGTTTACGTTCTTTATGGAATTTCTCTTGTTATAACCTATCAACATACAGGTTACAGCGGCATCCAGAAAGGAGCTGTGAATCAAAAGCCTATTCGTTTTTCGGCAGCAGCCCGAATTGCAGTCAATGATAAAATTCTGCTGCTTACCCTGGTGGGAAACATACTGGCGGTACTTGCATATGCTCAATTTAATTCAACTCTCCCGCAATTTCTTTCGGGTTCACTTGGCGGCGAGAAGGGTGCGGCATTGTTTTCAGGGCTATTAATCTTAAATGCAGTCACTGTCATTACTGTTCAATACCCATTGCTGGCCTTCGCGAAAAAATTTCCGCCCATTCTTTCCATTATGGCCGGCAATCTTCTTTCAGGTTTTTCTGTCTTTCTTTTTGCATTTTCGGAGTCGGTTCCTGCCTGGGGCGCGGTCATTTTTCTTTTTACAATTGGAGAGGTATTGATGTTTTCTATGACAGATGCCTTTCTGGATTCAATTGCAAAACCAGAATTAAGAGGTACATACTTTGGGGCGATGGGTTTTACACAAATAGGCAATATCGCAGGGCCTTCACTTGGAGGCTTCCTGCTCGGTTATTTCGGTTTTGGTGAGCCTTTGCCCATTTTCGGTTTATTGGCGGGAATCTCTTTATTGGGAGTCCCAGTCCTGTTTTCAGTAAAGTTGCTCATGCGTAAACCGCTAATTTCTCGTGAACCTCCAAAAAAGACGGTTGGGTAACTATAAAACGGTCTTTGAACACGATACGGATAATTTGTTGCTCTAAAGGGTATATTGTTTTTGTTATGGACGAGAAAAATAAAGGAGGGTTTTACATGCAATCTTTCGTTGTTGGCTTCCATCAGGAAGATAAAGTTGATTCCATGCAAATCCAGAAACTAAATGAGGAAGACTATAATAAAGCCACTGAAGGCGGAACACGGCATTTGTTTGAACTCGATACAAACATCGGTTTTTTCGTCTTTTTTGATGCAGAAGACGCGGATGGCGTTGTTTCACACTTATTGCTTCAATATGAAGAAAACAATGAAGAGCCAACTGCTTGTTATTCCTTTGCTATGAAGGATTTTTATGAGTTCATGGCTCTCTATCTGAATGACCTGGAGTTTAATGAGGAAGTAAACGAAGAAGAAGAAGAAGAGGAATATGGCCCAATCCACCATCTTGCCCACCTCTTATACCACATTGTCGAAGAAGGGGAGTCCCTCGAAGCGTAATAAGAAGGAAAGCATCCTGCCAGCCAGGATGCTTTTTTTAAACCAATAAAAATTGACTTCATACCCTAAGTAACGGGTTCGGTTTCGAGTACAGAAACGTAATTCGCATTCAAATTAGCAGTCCAATTCGCAACTGAATTGGACTGTATCTTTTTATTGATTTAGCGGGGGTTTCTGTTCATTTAATGGTGTTTTAGCATTAAAATTCGTACCCCTTTTAGCAGAGTGACTGAAGTTATTGTCAGTGTGTTAATTCGTATGCAAATTACTATGCGAATTGGCGAAATGGGAAGTGGGGTTTTTGGATATTTATGTTAAAATGATAGAGAGGCTTATTCAATTAACGAAGGCAGGATAGTTCAATAAATACATTTCAGAATATTTATAGAGTATCTATATAAAAGGGGGAGGAAACGGGTTGAACCGAAAACTAACTATTGCTGTTATATGTGGAGTTGTCATTTTAGCAGGAATCATATTCATCTTGGATAGAATGAAATACGCTAATTATAAAGAAGCCGTTTCTGATATGCTAAGTGATGGTGAACAAGTGAAAAAAATTGAAATCCTATGGACAATAAGAGACGATAATCAGCGGTATATACAGAAAACAGCTACTATAACTGATGGAAATATTATTAGAAAAATATTGGAAGTACCTTCGGAGATGAAATTAAAAAAGCACGATAAAACTCCTGGCATTGAATACTGGCTAACGGTTTATACAGACTCAAAAATTGATGGTATTGTTTTTGGGGATAGTGATATACAAATAGGTAATAGTTTTTTTAAAGTCACAGATGAAAACTTGCTTGAAAAAGTTATTAAGAATGAAGATTTAGAGTGGATAATGAAAAATTAAAGATGTCCCTCTATTCAACAAACGTTTGCTGATTTTTAACCATGTGCTACTATAAAACAGGCTCGGAGCAACTGGCTCCGAGATTTTTTGTGTGCTAATTTTACTGTTAAAGTACTTGCTAATTCAACTGCGAAAAGCACTGCTAATTCAAATTTTGTACTTCAAAACCGAACCCGTTACCTATATAGGCGGAGTTTTTTATTTTGGAAAAAATCTCAAAAAAGTGGAAAATTACAACATTTGTGGATAATTTATGTTATACTTACTTTGTTTCCGTTAGTTTGAATAAATGGGTAAACAAGCAGCAAATATCAAAATGGAGGGAGTAGGCAGGATTTTTATGAAGACAGTATTGAGAAAAACTCCATATTTGCTATTTTTGCTCGTCATACCTGTTTTAGGTTTAATTTATCAGTTTTTAAATACACATCCTACCGAGGCTGTCCAAATATCAACCGCCCTTGATGGATATATACCATTTATGCCAATATTCATCATCCCATATATCCTCTGGTATGCCTATGTATTTGTTTATCTAGTATACTTTTGTTTTAAAGATACAAAAATATACTTGAAGACGTTGATTCTAATCGTAGTGGGAGAACTTATTTGTTTCACAATCTATTTCTTTTTCCAGACAACTGTTCCGAGACCGCAATTGCAAGGTGATGGCGTCCTAATCGATCTCGTCCGTTTCATTTACGCAAATGATCAGCCATTCAACTGCTTTCCGAGCATCCATGTACTGACTACATTCGCAATTATGATGGGATCTCTTCATATTAAGGAAAAACATCCACTAACAATCATGGTCATTCATATACTGGGATCGCTAATTATTATCTCAACTCTTTTTGTTAAGCAGCATGTCATTCCTGACATGATTGGTTCGATGTTCCTTGTAACCTTTTTATATGGGATTCTGTTTGAATTTTATCAGGTGCCTGTCGAGGAGAAGAAGACTGTCTTTGCCAAAAATAAATAAGAAAATTTTAGAAGAGGCTGCAAATCAATGCAGCCTCTTTTTCGTGTTTTTTGTGAAACGGATTATTGCATTTTTTCCTGAAGCTTCAGAGCGGTCTCTGCAGTGCTTACATCAAGCTGGAATTGGTTGCTTAAATCTGTCGGATAATAGTAACCCTTGGCAGTCATATAATCACTGATTACAGTATGAGTTTGAATTGCCTCCCGGAGCTGTTCTTTAAGGGCAGCACGGACTTCGGGCGTGGCTGTTTCTGTAATGACAGCCGCAAGGTTCCTGATTCCCGATTTTGCAGTAATAAGAAAGTCCATAGCAATGACCTGGTCCGTCATGCCGCCCATACCAATTAAATTTTGAATAAAATGATTCATGAGCTCGTCCCCTTGTCAGTAAAAAACGCCTGAAGGGTCTGGATGTGGCGTGCCCCTGTTTCGGCATCAGTCTCAAGGATAAATTTAAGTTCTTCATCAACAGCAAGTTTGCCCATCAATGCTGATTTTGTCAGACATACATTCTTAAAGGCGAGATACTCATGTAACTCAAGAGCCTCGTGGATACCGAGATGTTTTGTCAAAAGTGATCACTCCCTATACTGATTCGGGTTTATATTGTACTTTATTGATCCATTTATTCATTTAGTTTCTGCATAATCGCAAAGAGTATTTGAGAAATTAAGTTTGAATGAATGTTGGGAGGTAGGAAACATGGAACATGAAAGCCTGGCTTTTCATGAAACGTTCGAAACGCATGAACTTATTAATTGCAAAACAGTATCCTTGGTGCGTGCGAAACTAATGCAGGGGATTTGTTTTGATAATGATCTAAAAGCGTTAATGGAAAAGGAAGTTCAGCAATCCATAACGGCTCTGAATGAACTTAAGAGTTTGTACAGAAGGGCTAGGACGGATGATAAAGAGGTGACTCATTAATGAATCAGGACTTTTTGGATCCAAAGTATGCTGAGGGAATGCCAAAAATGGCAGACGCCTCATTCGCGATGGATTTTTTATTGTCTGTGAAAAACGGAATTCGGAATTATGGTTTTGCGATTACAGAGGCAGCCACTCCCGAGCTGAAACACGCGATGGAGCGGCAGATGATGGAAGCGATTGATTTGCATGAAAAACTGGTGAATCTAATGATAAAAAAAGGCTGGCTGTATCCGCATGATCCCGGAAAGCAAATTGAACTCGATATTAAATCAATGGATATGGCCTTAGCGATTGCCGATATGAAACTTTTCCCGAACGATACAGACAGACTTGGAACGTTCGCTACACCAAATTATTAGTGAGAAGGAGGGACAAAATCTAATGAAGGCAGTTACATATCAAGGAATTAAAGATGTTGCCGTAAAGGAGGTCGCGGATCCAAGAATCGAAAAGAGCGATGATATCATCATAAAAGTAACGACTTCAGCCATTTGCGGATCCGACTTACACCTCATTCATGGGATGATCCCAAATACACCCGCCGATTTTATCATTGGACATGAACCATTGGGCATTGTAGAAGAAGTAGGGCCCGAGGTAACGAAGGTCAAGAAAGGGGATAGAGTGATCATCCCTTTTAACGTTGCGTGCGGGCATTGCTGGTTTTGTGAACATGACTTGACGAGCCAATGCGATAATTCTAACCCACATGGGGAAAATGGAGGATTCTTTGGCTATTCTGAAACCTTTGGCGGCCATCCTGGCGGGCAGGCACAGTACATGAAGGTCCCTTATGGAAACTTCACTCCTTTCAGGATACCCGATAACAGTGAGGTTGAGGATGAAAAACTGGTGCTGATTGCCGATGCAATGTCGACAGCCTATTGGTCAGTCGACCATGCTGGAGTCAGGGACGGTGACACAGTTATAATCTTTGGATGCGGCCCAGTCGGCCTTCTTGCTCAAAAGTTTGCCTGGCTTAAAGGGGCAAAGCGGGTGATTGCCGTTGATTATATCGATTACAGGCTTCAACACGCAAAGAGAACCAACAACGTAGAAATTGTTAATTTCGAGCAGCATGAACACACTGGCATGTACCTAAAGGAATTGACCAAGGGCGGAGCAGATGTTGTCATTGACGCAGTTGGTATGGATGGTAAAATGACGCCGATGGAATTTCTTGCGACCGGCCTGAAGCTGCAGGGCGGGGCACTCGGACCGGTTGTGATGTCTGCGCAGGCAGTACGCAAAGGAGGTACCGTTCAGATTACCGGTGCTTACGGTGCGAGGTACAACGCCTTCCCGCTGGGTGATTTCTTTAACCGGAATGTTGATATTAAAATGGGACAGGCCCCAGTCATTCCATACATGCCGTATTTATATGATTTGGTTGCACAGGGAAAAGTAGACCCCGGTGATGTCGTTACCCATGTGATTCCACTGTCCGAAGCAAAACGCGGATATGAAATCTTTGACACAAAAACAGAGGATTGTATTAAAGTTGTTTTAAAACCGCATTAAAATATCCAGACGGCCCATAACGTATGGTTCATGGCCGCTTTTTTATAAGGATGGATTGTATGCCAGAACTGCCTGAAATGGAGCGCTACAGAAACATACTTGGAAAGAACTTAACAGGAAAAATCATTACAGGGGTCGAGGTAAACAGGGAGAAGTCAATCAATATACCAGTTCAGGAGTTTATCGATCAGGTTGCAAACCGGACAGTCGTTGCAGTGAAGAGGCGTGCAAAGCACCTGATTTTTGAACTGGACTCCGGGAACAGCCTGCTCCTCCATTTAATGCTGGGCGGATGGATGTTTCTCGGAAATGAGGAGGAAAGCCCTGACCGGACAAAACAGGTTATTCTTTCGTTCGGGGAAGTCAATTTGTATTTTATTGGCTTGCGGCTTGGTTACCTTCATCTCCTTGAACCCGGTCAGCTACAGGAGAAACTGGCCGGCTACGGTCCGGAACCATTGGCGATTGGCCTCGATGAATTCAAGGCAAGGATTAGGATGAAAAAAGGAACGTTGAAATCACTATTTGTGGACCAAAGCTTCATTGCCGGAATTGGAAACTGTTACTCGGATGAGATTTGTTTTAAAGCTCGTCTCAATACAGCTAAAAAATCGGCCAGCTTAACTGAAACCCAAGTCACCTCTTTATTTTCGGCAATGAAACCTGTTTTGCTAAATGCACTGGAAATTGGCGGTTACATGGACGACCCTCTATTTCCTGGTGACACCAAAACAGGCCAGTATAATGACCATACCCTCGTTTACGATCGGGAGAATCAGCCCTGCAAAAGATGCGGGACAGCGATTACCAAAATTAAAGTGTCGTCAAAAAAATCATTTGTCTGCCCAAATTGCCAGGAAGACTAAGCTCCCATTCATGTTTAGCATGATGATTTCTCAGGTATAGTCCCGTAATAAGGATTTCGGGTGATCATTATGGACAATACACTTTCACTATTTAAAGACATTACTTCTGGGCGTGTAGTCACCTACATTGCCCTTTCTTTGTTAATTTTAGTGATAAACTGGATTTTAAGAAAAGCCGCTGCAAGATTTTCGAAAAAAAGTACGAACCATGAAAGGCCAGTTTTCGCCTCAGCCGTTTCGTTAATCAATTGGTTTACATTCTACGGCCTTATCCTGCTATTCCTTTTTTATTTTTACGAGACAAAATGGCTGTTTAAACCGCTTTATTCACAAGGCGGAGTCGATGTCACCTTTTTCCTGATCATTGTCGCTTTCATGATTGTTTCACTTGCACACCGGCTTGTAAAATTGTTCACAAAATATGTTCTGTCGAATGTGTATGAACAATACGGTGTTGATAGAGGCCTGGGTTTTACTATTAATCAAATTATTTATTATACTGTCATGTTTGCTGCTCTCGCGGTTAGTTTTACGAGTGTAGGCCTTGACCTTACTGCGCTTGGAGCCGTGCTCGGTGTTCTCGGTATCGGAATTGGTTTTGGGATGAGGAACGTGGCAGGTAACTTTGTTTCAGGTATTATTATACTGTTTGAACGTCCGATAGAAGTTGGGGAAGTCATCCAGATTGATGGAAAAATTGGCAGAGTTGAAAAGATTCGCCTTCGGTCAACGCTTGTGAGAACCGGAAAGGAAGGGACGCTGGTCGTACCGAATCAGTATTTTATTGAGCAAATCATTAAAAACAGGACAGATGCAAAAATGATTGCCCAGGTAAACGTCAGTGTTCTTTATGGGACTGATTCGAGGCTGGTCCATCAGCTGCTGGAAGAGGCAGTTAGTGAGGTCAAAAAGGAAACAGTGGGAATTCTTGAAACCCCGCCCGCTGAAGTCCGGTTTATCGATTTTAGGGACCAAGCAATGGAATTTATTATCGAACTTCCCGTCCTGAATTTCGAAATTAAAGAACGAGTTGAAAGCGACCTAAGGCATTCAATTTCAAAGCTTTTTTGTGAGCAAAACATTAAACTGCCTGGAAGAGAAAATTCGATTCGGAACAGTTGAAGAATCTTCCTGTTTTTAACGGTGGGGAATTAGGGTAAATACTCAATAGATCACGAAACAAGGAGGAATAGCACATGAACGACAACCACGGACGCATAAAAACCGAGGAACAAAAACAGTACTTCAAGGACCGTGCAGGCACTGATGAAGCCCGATTCCATGTGGTACCTCATGATGAAGAAGGATGGGCTGTCAAAAGAGAAGGCGAGGATACAATAGAGCTCAAAACAAGTTCACAATCTGAGGCTGTTGAGGAAGCAAAACGGCTGGCCGAGGAAGCCGGCACAATGGCCTACATCCACAATGATGAGGGCAGGATTGAAGAGCAGCATAATTATATGGATAAGAAATAACGAGGCAGGAACCCATTTCAACTAAATGGGTTCCTTTTTTTTTGAGGACATTCTGACTTTATTAAAGTTAAAAGATTTGATTAGAACGAATTTTGGGTTGGTATTGTAAAGAGTATACTCCTTTACGATGTATAGAAAACGCTCAAAATCACTCAAAGTCTCATAATGTTTGATTGTTTATGATTGTTTATGACAGATAATGATTGATTTTTGTAAACGGATTCACTATAATGAAACTGTACTTAGAAAGAGGTGCAAGAAGATGTTAACGCCAGAACGCCACCAAATCATTTTGCGGCTTATTAAGGAAAAACCTCATGTTAAAATTCAGGAAATATGTGATATTACAGGAGCCTCGGAATCAACGGTGCGCCGCGACCTGACCCAGCTCGAGCAGGAAAAATTCCTGAAACGGGTCCATGGGGGAGCTGAACGGCTGCAAGGAAAACTCCAGGAACCGAGCATGGCCGAAAAAGCTTCCAAAAACCTTCATGAAAAAATTATAATTGCCAAACGTGCTGCCGGACTGGTAGAAACAGGCGACTGTATCTATTTGGATGCAGGTTCAACAATACGTGAGATGATTCCATTTTTGCCTGAAGAGGACATTGTTGTTGTGACGAACGGGCTAATGCATTTACAGCAATTAATGGAAAAAGGGATTCAAACCTATTTAATTGGCGGATATGTTAAACAAAAGACAAATGCCATCATTGGCCGGGGGGCAGTTGAAAGCCTTGGCCAATACCGATTTGATAAATGCTTCCTCGGAGTAAATGGCATCCACCACCAGTATGGTTATACAACTCCAGATCAGGAGGAAGCCATGATAAAGCAAAAAGCATTGAATATGTCCCGCGAAGTGTTTGTTCTCGCTGACAGTACAAAGTTCTCTGAAATTGCTTTTGCAAGGGTTGCAGACCTCCATGAAGCATCCATTATTACAAACCTATTGGATCCAGAACTGGAAAGGCTCTACAGCAGCAAAACTGAAATAAAGGTTGTGACAGAATGATCTATACTTTGACGCTAAATCCATCAGTGGACTATATCGTCGGCCTGGATGAAGTCGTACTTGGCGGATTGAACAGAATCCAAGCAGAAGCAAAATTTCCTGGAGGAAAGGGCATAAATGTTTCCCTTCTTCTAAAATCGATGGGGATTGACTCAATCGCAACTGGCTTCATTGGAGGCTTTACAGGAGACTATGTAAAAAAATCCCTCGAGTCCAAAGGCATTAAAACTTCATTTATTGAAGTTGACGGAGAAACGAGAATAAACGTAAAGCTGAGGGCCCAGGAGGAAACCGAAATAAACGGTCAAGGTCCCAGTATTACCTCCAATGACCTTGAAACACTTAAAAATAGGGCAAGGAGGCTTACCAGCGGGGATATTCTCTTGCTTGCTGGCAGCATCCCAAGCAAGATGCCAAAGTCCATCTATAAAGAGCTTATTTCTATATGCAAAGAATCAGGTGCTGAGGCAGTGGTTGATGCAGAAGGTGAACTTTTGAAAACAGTTTTGCCCCATAAACCCTTTTTGATAAAACCAAATCATCACGAACTGGGGCAATTTTTCGATACCGAAATTCACTCTAGCGAAGATGCGATTCTTTTCGGAAAAAAGCTGGTAGAGTTAGGTGCCCAGAACGTCATTGTATCCCTTGGCGGTGATGGCGCCGTGTTCATTAATGAAAGAATGGCTTTGAGCGCAGCGGCTCCAAAAGGAGATGTACAAAGCACAGTTGGCTCTGGAGACTCAATGGTGGCAGGATTTTTGGCAAAGTTCATTGAGACAGACACTGTAAAGGAAGCATTCCGTTACAGTGTTGCAGCGGGAAGTGCAACAGCTTTTTCAATAGGGCTTGGGTCGAAAGAAAAGGCAGACGAATTGCTTAATCAAGTCACTATTAAAGAAATGAACTAACTAATCGGGGGAGGAAAACCTGTGAAAATCACTGAATTGCTTACAAAAGAGACCATTGTGCTCTCATTGAGCGGAAATGCAAAAAACGAAGCGATCGACCAACTTGTTGATGTTTTGTTCCAAGCGAAGAAAATTGATAATAAAGACAGCTTCAGAGAGGCAATTTTAAAAAGGGAAGCACAGAGTACGACTGGTGTGGGTGACGGAATCGCCATTCCCCATGCCAAGACCTCGTCTGTCAAACAGGCTGCAATTGCTTTTGGTAAATCTGAATCAGGAGTTGACTATCAATCGCTTGATGGTCAGCCTGCTCACTTGTTCTTCATGATTGCAGCTCCAGAAGGGGCAAACAATACCCATCTTGAAGCACTCGCAAGATTGTCCGGCATTCTGATGCGCCCGGAAGTTCGAGAGCAAATTATGGCAGCGAATACAAAAGAAGATGTGATTCGCGTAATTGACAGCTATGACCAGGATGAAGAAGAGAAAGAAACTCCAAACGAATCGAAAAGGGAGTTTGTCGTTGCCGTTACAGCCTGCCCAACAGGTATTGCTCATACGTATATGGCAGCAGATGCATTAAAGGCAAAAGCAGCTGAACTAGGAATCGATATCAAGGTCGAAACAAATGGCTCAGGAGGAGCAAAAAACGTATTAACGAAAGAGGATATTGAAAATGCCTCAGCTGTTATTGTTGCTGCTGATACAAAGGTTGAAATGGACCGGTTCTCTGGAAAGCCAGTTATTGAAGCACCGGTTGCGGACGGCATCCGCAAACCGAAGGAGCTGATCGATAGGGCAGTAAGGAAGGATGCTCCAATCTATAAAGGCAGCGGCAACACAGGAAGCTCTCATGCAAAGAATGACAAGCCTAAATCGATTGGCGGTACCATTTACAAGCACCTCATGAACGGTGTTTCCAACATGCTTCCATTTGTCGTCGGCGGAGGAATTTTGATTGCTTTGTCGTTTATGTTTGGCCATAACGCTTTTAATCCTGAAGACCCAAGCTACCATCCTATTGCGAAAGCATTGATGGATATTGGAGGAGGAAACGGGGCATTCAGCCTGCTCGTTCCCATTCTTGCAGGATTTATCGCAATGAGCATTGCTGACAGACCAGGTTTTGCGCCAGGCGCAGTGGCTGGCGTGCTAGCCAACGTCGGTGGTGCTGGTTTCCTTGGTGGCCTGGTAGCCGGTTTCCTTGCAGGATATTTGGTAGTCGGATTGAAAAAGGCTTTTGCAAATTTGCCAAGATCACTTGAAGGTATTAAAACAATCTTGCTTTATCCGTTATTTGGTATTGGATTATCAGGCTTCCTGATGGTTTTCCTAATTAATAAACCAGTTGGAGCCCTTAACACAGCGATAACAGAATGGCTTTCCGGACTTGGTACGGGGAATGCAGTTCTGCTTGGGGCAGTTGTTGGATTAATGATGGCTTTTGATATGGGCGGGCCGGTTAACAAAGCAGCCTACTTATTTGGAACCGGATTGATTGCAAACGGAGTATTCGAGCCAATGGCAGCAATTATGGCAGCAGGAATGGTCCCTCCTCTTGGTATTGCACTGGCGACAACTTTCTTTAAAAAGAAATTCACTTCACAGGAAAGGGACGCAGGCAAGGCGAACTATATTATGGGAGCTTCTTTTATTACAGAAGGCGCAATTCCATTTGCCGCAGGAGATCCATTAAGGGTAATTCCTGCATCGATGGCTGGGGCAGCAGTGACAGGAGCACTGTCGATGGCATTTGGGATTGGACTCAAAGCACCACACGGCGGAGTGTTCGTTGTTCCTCTCGTCGATGGTTCATGGCCGATGTATTTACTCGCAATCGTTGCAGGCTCTGCCGTTACTGCCATCCTGCTCGGAGTGTTGAAAAAGAGGATTGAAGGTTAAAAGAAAAGAAGGCGGCAGGCCCAACCTGTCGTCATTTTCTTTTTCTGAGAAATTGTAGTAGAAAGAAGGAGGGAGGGGACGTGCAATTTGGAGCGGCTTCGAAAAGCGTTTCTAGCAGAACTAATCTTGTAAAATCACATCTCGCAAGCTATTACTAAACCGAAAAGCTCCGGGAAACCGCCCATAATGTTATGAATGACAAAACCAACAGTGTAGAATGGCTGCTGCCGGGTTCCATTCATTATTAAACGAGGTAATCCATCCTAAAAGGCGAACTATATGTACCGCGGGTTTTCTTGGTTTTGCTTAGCTTTCGGCTCAAACAGCTCCCTGTGTGAATCCAAATAAAAGGACAATTGCAACGTAATGAAAATGTCCAGGCCAAGGAATACTCCATTGGTTAAAACCCCTAGCGCCTGGGTTACCTCATTGTCAGCAGTAAAGATCCACCAAAGACATGAAGAACCAAGAATAAAGAAAGCGATAAAAAACGTTTGAAGTACTATTTCCCCAGGTCTTTCTTCAGCCTTAGCTTGTCTAAACACGTGAATAAGTGAGCAAATCAAAGTTAAGACAAGTAGTCCAATGTAAAGGGCAATTCGCATTGATCTATCACCTCCTTGCTATTCTTCCTTTATTATACAAAAACATTTTACAAGAAACCCATTAAATTGTTCCGAATCTATGAAAGTTTGAATATTTAAAAATCCCTCTCAACTGAGAGGGAACTACGGAACTTGGCGATAAGTATAGTCTTTATATTTAATTTCTTTGAAGGTGCCAGCTGGCTGGCTGTTGATGATGTTTCCAGCTGAGTCCTTTGTAATTTCATATTCCTCATACCGCTCTATTAAATAACCGCCACTTTCCAGTTTTTCAACTAGTCTGTATTCAAATTCAGTCATTCGGACAGTCGGCTTGGAAACGGCAACTCGCGAGACAGAGGGAGTATCTTTTTCAACATAGTAATTTTCATTCAGAAACGAGTAGGGGGATTCCAAATAGGCCATACAAGCCAATACAACAGCCAGTCCTATTAAACTGAGATTTTTTCCTGCCGCCATAATACCACCTCTTCCTTGGATAACCTTGTACCACTATATGCCCAAGAATTTAATTTATGGCTTTATTAAAATAATTCTCCTCTAACAATGAAAAAGCAGCCCCAATTCGGGAGCTGCCTGGTTGCTTATAGTGATGTTTCGGCTTGTTTGGAATGATAAATCTGGTATAGTACTAGGGCAAACGCGGAAAGTATCACTCCTGTAATGTATGGCAAACCGATGGAAACAGAATAAAGCAGGCCGCCAAGCGGGGGACCAAGTATTCTCCCCAATGAATCAAACGATGACAACAGCCCAGTCACACTTCCATGTCCTGACTTCACTGTCTTTGTCAGGATTGTTGAAACACTAGGCCTTATAACACCATTTCCTATCCCAAAAATACTTAAGAATATTGCTGCAGTCACGAAATTGTTCACCAGCAGGATCAGCGCGAATCCTATTGCAGATACAATGATTCCGCCCTGAATGACTCTTCCTTCTCCAAACTTTTTTGTCAAAGTCCCAATTAATCCACCCTGAACAACAGCCCCGGCTAACCCCATGATCATGAATATGTAGCCAAGGTGTATCGTATCCAGCCCGGCTTTTTTTGCCGCAAAGTAGGCAAATGTTGCTTCAAGGCCGGCAAGGGACACTGAAATAAAAAACTGAAGAAAATACAAAATTCCGGATGTGCCCTGTAAAGCAGAATAAAAGGGCGCCTTTTTGATAGGCTGGGCTGCTCTCGATTCTTTCGTTGAGGACTCTTTTAAAAATAAAGCAACCAGAATGAACGTTATGATGGAT
Source organism: Bacillus sp. FJAT-27225 (assembly GCF_001685025.1). Lineage (GTDB taxonomy): Bacteria > Bacillota > Bacilli > Bacillales > Cytobacillaceae > Bacillus_D. The sequence goes on from NZ_MAYU01000001.1 coordinate 383,873, forward strand.
AAGCTTCCGGCAATCGTAAAAGGAAGGCTCAAGCTTGTTTTGGAAAAAATACCGCCTATTGCGGGGCCGAATACAAAACCAAGTCCTACAGCAGCCCCAATGATTCCCATCCCTTTATTTCGATTTTCAGGCGTAGTAACATCCGCAACATACGCCATTGTTGTTGGCATGTTTGCCGAAGAAAGAAGTCCCCCGATAATACGGGCAGCAAACAGCATCCATAAAGATTGGGCACTGGCCATCATAAAAAAGGAAATCGCAAGCCCAGCTATTCCGGCAAGCATGACTGGCTTTCTGCCGATCTTATCGGATATTCTTCCCCAAACCGGCGAAAAAACCAATTGCATTAAGGAATAAACTGCCATAAGAAACCCAAGTTCAGCGGGGCTTCCGCCTAGCTCTTCTGCGTAAAACGGAAGGACAGGGATTATGATCCCGAATCCAGCCATCACCAAAAACATAATCAGAAACAAAATGGGCAGTGCTCGTTTTGTTTCAACCACAAAATCACCCCTAAGCCAGCAGGAACTATCGATGTAAAATGGAGCCTGCCTTAGAAAATTAATCCGTACACAATACAGATAAGTTAATCTTATATTCTATAGGTCAAAAGTCAACTTATTAGCGAGAATTGAATGTAAATCTTACAAAAAAACATTTTTTTGCCATTGAAATGAATGAGAGGTTTTTACTTGCATATCATACTGATAGTTTAAAGATAGCAGGTGATAGCAACATGATAGAAGCACAACAATTTGAAGGATTGCTTGAGAAATAGGTTTCTATACATATCAGGATTTTAGGTGAATGTCCGACCACATCTAAATTTGTACCTCGCAGGAAAATTCTATTATGATGGTTTCAGGGGGGATGGAAATGGATATCAGTATATTTGGCATACCAAGCTCTATGGGAGCATTATACGAAGGTACAGAGCAGGCGCCTGGGATAATCAGGAAAGCTGGCCTTAAACAGAAACTTAGCGAAAATGGACATACGGTTGTTGATAAAGGAGACTTACTTTTTAATCAAAACTTGCAGCGCCATAATAGCACTCCAGTCCGAAATTGGCCTGCACCAAGGGCCCTCTGGGATGCTATATTGGAAAAAGCTGAGGAGCTTTTTGTACCCGGAACATTTTCAATCATACTTGGCGGTGATTGCAGCATTGAGGTTGGAACCTTTTCGGCCTTTCAGAAGGTTTACGGTGAGGAGAGTTATCTTCTCGTTGTAGATGGCCATTATGATACGGTTGCGCCCAGTGAAGACAGGTGTATAGGGGCTGCTGGAATGGGGCTTTGGTTCCTGACACAGGATGACACCATGTGGTCAGCGGGAAAAATTGCCTCTGACAAAATCAAAGTGGTGGGGATTCACACACCAGGTGAAACTCTTGGAATTGAATCGATTGCATATGACCAGCTCACTGTACCTTCTGGTATGGACCGGATTAAGACTTTGCTTAAGACCATCCCTGTCCATTCATCGATCTTTCTTCATTTCGATGTTGATGTGATGCATGAATCCATCATGCCTGCCGCTTATTCTCCAAGTAAATCAGGCCTGGATTTAGAACGGACAAAAGAGTTGATGGCGGCATTGCTTGCTGATAATCGAGTCAAAGGGATTGAGGTCACCGAGTTTGCAGCAAACAAACCAGGAAGTGAGGACAGCGCGAAGATTATCATTGAATTACTGGAACTTCTCCCTGTTTATGACAACCAGCCTGAATCCACCAGAAATGGGATGATCAAGTGAAGATGGGACGACTAGTTACGATAAAACCTATATCGCCTGATGATCTGCCAGTACTTTGGGAGATGATTTACGGTGAAGAAGAGCCCGAATGGAAAAAATGGGATGCGCCATACTTTCCATTAAAGAGATTTGAAAAAGAAGAATATATAATTAGTATGAACATCCTGATGGAAGAAGGCCTTGATACAAGGTGGGGGATATGGGCGGATGGAAAGATCATCGGGACAGTTTCCTATTACTGGGAACATAAGCCGTCCCACTGGCTTGAAGCGGGAATTGTCATCTACGATCCTGCCTACTGGAATGGAGGCTACGGAACCGAGGCCTTTAAGCTTTGGATTAGCCATCTCTTTGAGACAATGGAACTACATAGGATTGGATTTACAACCTGGTCAGGAAATAAACGGATGATGAAAGTGGGCGAGAAGCTGGGAATGGTCATGGAAGCCAGGATTCGAAAAGCGCGAATATATCAGGGGGAGTTTTTCGACTCGATAAAGATGGGCATTTTGAAAGAAGAATGGGAAGAAATCCATCATGAGAAAAGAACGCTGTAGGCCATGCCTACAGCGTTTAGTATTGAATACTATTTATTTCACAGATTTTCTGGCAGTTTCGGAAGCGAAATCGGCAATCATGACTAGAATCATATAGCAGATCAAAAGCAGCGTCAATTCAGAGTAATGGAAGAAGCTCATGCTTAGCTTGAATTGCATGCCGAGGCCGCCTGCGCCTACGAAGCCAACAACAATGGTTGTCCTCATAATCACTTCCCAGCGGTATAAAATATACGTCAGGAACTTTGGCATGACAGCAGGGATCACTCCGTAAAATAAACTTTGCCATTTGGAAGCACCCGCACTGGCAAGGTTTCGCACAGGACGTCCGTCCATATCTTCAATGACCTCGGCCCATAGTTTCCCCAGGATTCCGAAATTATGAAGAGCCAGAGCGATTGCTCCAGGCAGTATCCCAGGTTTAAAGATAAACACAATCATCATCGCCCAAACCAGTTCCGGAACGGCTCTGGAAAAGATATACGATAGACGAACAAGGCCATACAAAATCCAATTGTACCAGCGCTTAGTTGTCGTCAAGCTTCCGTCAGCAATATTCCGCGCAGCTGGTATGACGGTCAGGAAAGCAGCAATCGTTGCAAAGCCAATTGCCATAATGCTCATCTCGAGCGTTTCCCACGTTAGCTTTAATGCGTTTTTCCAGCTCTCTGCATCAGCGAAAGCTGGTGTTTCCTCCCCGGCACCAAGCATTCCGCCAAAGAAAGCTGATGCATAAGCTGCATTTTCTTTTGTAAAAAGAGCAGACAGGCTGGCATCTTCGGAAACATAAATATAACTCCATGTAGTGGCAATAAGCATGGCCGCAAAAATTGCAGAAGACCGGCCGGTTACCAGGATCTTCTTTTTCCCCTTTTCTAGAAGCGCTCTTCGAACAAGGCTGCTCCATACGTCTACCAAAATTACCAATAGAATCAGGAAGTAAACATATGTCCATACCTGCTCGTATTTCAAGTCAGCCAGGGCTAATTGAATTTGATAGCCGAGGCCTCCGAGCCCAATAAAGCTCATGATGGCAGAAGACCGGATTGCACATTCAAAACGGTACATTGTATAGCTTATGATATCGGCGCGGACCAATGGCAAATAGCCATAAAAAAGCAGCTGCAGCCGCGATGCACCCGCAGTCTTCAAGGCCTCAATCGGCTGGGCAGGAACGTCGGTGAGCATATCGGCAAAAATTCTTCCAAGAATCCCGCCATACGGAATAGCAAGCGCGAAAATGGCCGCATAAGGCGAGAGACCGACAGCAGCTACAAAGAGCCATGCCCAGACGAGCTCATGTATGGAACGGGTAAAGCCAAGAATCCCCCTAAAAAAGAGCTTGGTGAAAAACCGGGACCCCTTTCCATTTGTAAGAACTCCTGAAGCTAGAACTCCTGCAATAAATGCATATACAATTGCAAGCGACATTCCTGCAGTTGCATATGCGAGTGTCAGCCACGATGATTCAACGCCAAGCTTCAGTATTTCAGGGGAAAGGGAGGGAGAGACGAGACCCTCCAAAATCTGGACAATCATGGCCCCGCCACCGGCATGAATTAGATCAGACCCCCACTCAACTGAAAATAGGCTCAAAATGAAAACTAAAGCCAGAACAGCCGTCAATGTAAGCCGTTTATGGCGGATTGGTGTTGAGTGGATTGTTTTATTCATTTTCAGGCAGCTCCTTTAACCGATAGAGAACCTGAAGAAGAGAGTCGGTTACCTGTTCTGATGGCAGATCAAAGAATATTTCACCATTTTTTAAACCAATGATTCTGGTGAAATATTTGCGGGCATATTCCACAGAATGCAAGCTGGCAATCAGTGTTTGTTTCTCATCCGAGACAATGGAGGCCAGGATGGCTAGAACATCCTCGGCACGAGCCGGGTCCAGCGATGCCACCGGCTCATCGGCCAGGACGATTTCGGGTTTTTGGACGAGAAGTCTTGCAAGAGCCACTCGCTGCTGTTCGCCGCCGGATAGTGTTGATGTTTCCTCAAGCGCCTTGTCCTCCAATCCCACTCGCTTAAGTGCCTCCAATGCAAGCCCTTTTTCTTGTGGAAAAAGAAGCGAAAGGAGAGATTTCGCAACACTCCATTCGGACAATTTCCCAGCCAGGACATTATGGATAACTGGGAGCTGGCCAACCAGGTCGAATTGCTGGCGGATAACGCCGACCTTCCTCGCAAACTCTTTACCGCTTTTAAATGAAAATCTCGGTTTGCCATCAATTATCCATTCGCCTGAATCGGGCTCCACAGTCCCGGCAATCGTATTGAGGAGGGTGGTTTTCCCTGCACCGCTTGGCCCAATCAAGGCAACACGTTCACCTTTCTCAATAACAAAAGAAAGGGAAGATAATGCTATCTTCCGCCCAAATGTTTTCGTTATATTATTTGCTTCTAATATCGGGGCTTTCGCCATTTTCTATCACACCATTTACTTAATGATCTTCAATTCCTTTGCAACCTTTTCAATCGCTTGATAATTCTCGTTATTTGTCTCAACGAATTTGTCAGTAGCGAACATATCAAGTCCTTCCAATTCTTCAGCAGTCATAGAAAGGAGTGCATCCTTAAGAGCTTTCTTTGTTTCGCCATCCATTTTATTGATTGTCCAATTATAATCATAGTAAGGAGGGGTTGTATAGAAGACGCGGACTTTGTTTGTATCCACCTTTTTCTCCGCTACAGCCGTTTCCCACACAGCTATATTCAGAGCACCAGCCTTAAACGCACCGGATTCAACCAATTTATACGTTGTATCATGAGAACCCGAGAAGTTAGGTTGTCCATCAAAGTCTTTTGCTGCATCAATGCCTTCTTCCATTAAAAAGTAACGAGGCATCAAATGTCCAGAAGTTGAGCTTTCGCTTCCGAATGTGAACGTCTTTCCTTTCAAATCAGCAAGGGAATTGATGCTAGCATCATTTGTAATGAAAACAGATTTGAACTCCGCATCGCGAGGCCTTTGTGCAATTGCTTCTGCTTCTGGAACCAGGTTTCTTGCCTGAACCCCAGTAAGTCCGCCAAACCAGGCAAGATGTATTTCACCGCGCTGGAATGCCGTCACGAGTGCCGCATAGTCAACTGATGGAACAAATTCAACCTTCATGCCAGTTTTTTCTGAAAGGGTTTTTGCTACAGATTCCATGTTGCTGTTCAATTCGGTTGCACTTTGGTCAGGAATCGCACCAATCTTGATAACTTGTTCTTCTTTCTTTTCTTCTTTATTTCCGCTTGCATTGTTTTTTGATTCATCAGTTCCGCCGCATGCTGCTAAAGTCAGTACAAACAGGGAAGCGAGGATCAATGATAGCCATTTTTTCATGTTGGTTCCTCCGATAATGATTGTTTAACGTTATTGTAACGTTGGTTAACGAAGTTTATTGTACATGATAAAGCTGTTTAATACGCCATATTAACACTATTGCCACAATTCAAATTCACGATAAGTGGTTTGCTATTATATCGGTTTTTTCGATAGATACCAATCTTATTGAACCTCATATCGACACAAAAAACCCGCGTAATCGATTATTACGCGGGGACAGTGAAACTTTATTAATTAGCTTTTTGAGACCATTCTTCAACATCCCAAACCCTAGTAACCCAGCCTTCATAAAAATCTGGCTCGTGGCAGACGAGAACAACAGTCCCTTTGTAATTTTTCAAGGCACGCTGCAGTTCTTCCTTTGCTGTGACATCAAGATGGTTGGTTGGCTCGTCAAAGAGAATCCAGTTGCTTTCATGCATCATCAACTTGCAAAGCCGGACCTTTGCCTGTTCACCACCGCTTAACTGGCTTAACGGACGGGAAATGTGTTCATTCTTTAGTCCGCAGCGGGCAAGAGCGGCACGCACCTGATGCTGGTCAAGCGATGGAAACTCATTCCACACATCTTCAATCGGAGTACTATTCATTGCTTTTACTTCCTGCTCGAAATAAGAAGGAAAGAGGAAGTCACCGTGTTCGATTTTCCCGCCCAGCGGCTGAATCTTTCCAAGCATCGTCTTCAGCAATGTCGATTTTCCAACCCCATTGCAACCAACGATGGCAATTTTTTCACCTTTTTCAATCACCATATCCATTTTTGGCAAAAGTGGCTGGTTATAGCCAATTTCCAAATCCTTTGCTTCGAAAACAAAGCGGCTGCTGCTTCTCGCTTCCTTGAATTCAAAGGTAGGTTTCATCGCCGTTTCCGGGCGATCGATCCGCTCCATCCGATCAAGCTGTTTTTGGCGGCTTTTCGCGCGTCCGGTTGTTGAGTAACGCGCTTTGTTCTTGGCTATGAATTCTTCTTGCTTTTTGATGAATTCCTTCTGCTTTTCATATGCATAAATATGCTGGTTCTTATTAATTTCGGCCAGCTCGAGGAACTTTTCATACGATGCCGTGTAACGGGTCAGCTTCGAAAACTCGAGATGGAAGATTGTATTTGATACGGAATTCATGAACTCCGTATCATGGGAGATTAATAGGAACGCATACGGATATTCTTTCAAATAACCGCTAAGCCAGCGGATATGCTCTACATCAAGATAGTTGGTCGGTTCGTCAAGGAGCAGCACTTTTGGCTGTTCAAGGAGTAGCTTTGCGAGCAAAACTTTGGTCCTTTGTCCGCCGCTCAACGCTGCAACATCACGGTCAAGTCCGATTGCATCAAGTCCAAGTCCTCGGGCAGCTTCTTCTATTTTAATATCGAGCGTATAGAATCCGCCTGCTTCAAGAGCATCCTGGATTTCACCCATTTGCTCGAGAAGTGCTTCAAGCTCTTCCGGAGTAGCATCAGCCATTTTTGCTGTAACCTCGTTCAGCTCTTTTTCTTTTTCAAAGAGAGGAAGGAAAGCATCGCGCAGCACATCCCGCATCGTCCGGCCAGGCGTCAGGATCGTATGCTGGTCGAGGTACCCGTACTCTGTACCCGGAGTCCATTCTACCTTACCGCTATCATGGATCAGCTGGTTTGTAATTATATTCATTAAAGTCGATTTGCCGACGCCATTTGCACCAACAAGTCCGACGTGGTCTTCAGCAAGCAAACGGAAGGACACATCCTTAAAAAGTGTTCTATCCCCAAATGTATGACTAAGATTTTCTACCGTTAATAATGCCATTTCTTTGTTATCCTCACTTCATTCGAAAATTTTACCCATTTTACTATCATACAAGATTTTCGGTAAAACTTCTATAGGTTCTGTGGCAATGCAGGCTGCCATTGTTTTCAATTAAGATAACAGTAAAAAAAGAGCGAAAAAAAGGGATAGTTTGCCAATGAAGAGAATTACATATTAAAAGGAGGAATTTAATGAAAAAATTATTCGAATACAATTGGGAGGTACGCAAGGAGTGGCTTGAGTGGTGCAAAACTGTCCCTGAGGAAGAACTTCACAAAAAAAGAACTGGCGGCCTAGGTACCATCTACAGGACCCTCCTGCACATCATTGAGGTTGAAGGAGACTGGATGAAGGATGTCAAGGGGGAGAAAATAACTGAATTAAACTATGATCACTTTCGGACTGTGGACGATTTAATCCACTACTCGGATGAGATTATTGCAGAAACAGAAATTATTCTTTCCGACTATAAATATCAGATGGATAACCAGCCAATAAGATGCGCAAATTCAGACGGCAGCTATAGCACATTTGCCTTTGGAGAAATACTCCGTCATGTTATTGCGCATGAAATCCACCACATGGGCCAGCTTTCGATATGGGCGCGGGAAGTTGGAAAAAAACCAATAAACGCTAATTTAGTAAACAGAGGGCTTTATCATGTGGAGGGAGAAGGGAATAGGGTATGAGTGTGAAACTAGTTTCCTTAACAAGGGATAACTGGGAGGATTGTGCAAATTTAACTGTCAATGAGGAACAAAAGCGTTTCATGGCATCTAATCTTTATTCAATTGCAGAAGTTCAGTTCCTGCCTAACTTTGAGGCTTTTGGAATCGATAATGGGGGAAAAATGGTTGGATTTGCAATGGCAGGCCTCGATCCGGATGATAACAATTATTGGATTTATCGATTTATGATTGATTCCACTTGCCAGGGGAAGGGATATGGAAAAAAAGGCTTAGAAACATTAGTGAATATGCTGAAAGAAAAGGAAGGCTGCCACAAAATCATGGTTGGATTCCACCCTGAAAACACAGTTGCACAAAAGCTATACAACGCAGCAGGATTTGTCGATGAAGGTATCGCGCCTTGGGGTGAAAAACTAGCTTGTTTGCACGTACGATGACGACTGAACTTTTGTTCAGATATTCATGAATGAAATTTCAGCAGGATTAAATTATTTCATCAGGAGTGAATAACCTTTCAGTAAATATAAAAAAGATGGACGCCTGTCAGTCGGCGTCCATCTTTCGATTATGCTGCTTTAGCTACTTCAACCTGCTTCGGGCTGGCCTTAAATACATTGAATACAAGGTTTAGGACAATTGCAGTAAAGCTTCCAGCAACAATGCCATTGTTTGTCAGGATTTTCACTCCTTCAGGAAGCTGGCTAAACAAATCAGGTACGACTGTGACACCAAGGCCGATGCCTACTGAACAGGCGATAATCAGCAGGTTTTCCTGTGAAGCAAACTCAACTTTGCTTAACATCTTGATACCGTAGGCAATAACCATTCCGAACATTGCCACCATCGCACCGCCAAGGACTGCGGTAGGAATAACTGTTGTCAACGCAGCAATTTTAGGAACAAGCCCAAGAACAACAAGCATTCCACCTACTGTATATATAACTTTCTTGCTTTTTACACCTGACAACTGAACTAGTCCGACATTCTGTGAATACGTAGTATACGGGAAGGCATTGAAAAGCCCGCCTAATACAATCGCTAGTCCTTCTGCACGATAACCCTTTGCCATATCCTTTTCAGTTAGTTTTCTTTCACAAATATCACCTAGGGCAAAATAGACGCCTGTAGCCTCAACTATTCCAACCATCGCTACAAGAATCATCGTCAAGATCGGAATAGCATGGAATTCCGGTACCGCAAAGTAGAACAGTTCAGGCAATTTCACCCAGGAAGCTTCACCGACTGCTGAGAAATCCACCTTTCCTAAAAAAGAAGCGGCTATCGTACCAGCAACAATGCCGAGTAAAATCGAAATAGATTTAAAGAATCCCTTGGCAAAACGATACATCATGAGAATGAAGAGAAGAGTCCCGAAAGATAGAGCAATATTTGTAAAAGATCCAAAATCAGCACTGCCCTGGCCGCCTGCCATATCGTTCATTGCCACAGGTATAAGAGTAATACCGATAATCGTAACGACTGAACCCGTAACAACCGGCGGGAAAAATTTTAAAATCTTGCTATAAAATCCTGCTGTTAGCAATATGAATAAACCTGCGGCGATAATGGCACCGTAAATCGAACCTAGGCCGTATGAATGGCCGATTGCAATCATCGGTCCAACTGCAGTAAATGTACAGCCAAGCACAATTGGCAGCCCAATGCCAAAGAACCTGTTTTGCCAAACTTGTAGAATTGTAGCAATTCCACACATGATGATATCGATAGAGACGAGATAAGTCAGCTGGGCGCTAGTCATCCCTAATGCACCGCCAACAATCAGTGGAACAATTACAGCTCCCGCATACATAGCAAGCACATGCTGAATGCCTAATGAGGCCGTTTTCGCAATCCCTGTTTTCATAGTATTATTTCCTCCATTTCATTAGCAAAGGTGACTTCTTTATTTTCCAAAGAAGTGATTCTGGCAAGGGATTCAACTCGGATTCCCTTTTCTCTCAGTAGTTTACCGCCATTCTGGAATGCTTTTTCAATGACAATCCCAATCCCAGTGACTGTTGCGCCAGCCTCTTCCGCAATCTTTACAAGAGCAAGGGCAGCCTGGCCATTGGCGAGAAAATCATCAATAATGAGCACTCGGTCATCCGGGCTTATATATTTCGACGCAACCGAGATTTCTGTTTCTTCTTTTTTTGTAAAAGAGTAGACACTTGCTGTAAGCAGACCATCAATGAGAGTAAGAGACTTTCTTTTTCTTGCAAAAACAACAGGTACTCCCAATTGCAGACCAGCCATAACCGCTGGGGCAATTCCTGAAGATTCTATAGTAAGTATTTTTGTGATGCCCAGAGACCTGAAGCGGCTTGCAAATTCTTTGCCGATTGCGCTCATCAGTTCTGGGTCGATCTGATGGTTTAAGAATGAATCGACCTTCAATACATCCTTTGAAAGGACAATCCCATCCGAGACAATTTTCTGCTTTAAACTATCCATAATTCCTCCTGACAGACACTGTATAACGCAAAAAGCCCAAAAGCATGTCCCCGGAAACCAGGGGGCAGTGCTTTTGGGCTTTAAAAACCAAAAGAAAAATAAGGATAGGCGATTTCCGCCATCCACACGTGCCACCCATAGTCGAATAATTTACGGTTATCCGGTAGAAACTTGCAGGCCATATTCCTGCGATTATACGAGTGCGTTTTATAAAATTATAGGGGTTATTATAACACGATAGGAGAGGTATTCAATCATTATTTGAGTTTTTCCATCATTTTTTCTTGCGAAGACTGTCAATTTATAAGGAAAATGTCCTCATATTATGAACAAAATTAAAATTATGATATAGTTGAATAGAAAGAAAACGCAAGCATACCGTGCGTTTCCGCGTTTTAATTGTGTCCTCGCCACGAGGACAACTGTTTACATACCGGCTACACTTGCCGTTAATTTTTGCAAAGGGGAGATGTTCATGTCCAGCATCACACTGGAGAAATTTTTGAATGAAAACCTGGAAGATTTAAAGGGAAAGGGACTATACAATGTCATTGACCCGTTGGAGAGCCCTAATGGCCCTGTTATTAAAATTAAAGGCAGGGAACTAATCAATCTTTCCTCAAACAACTATCTTGGGCTTGCAACCGACAGCCGCCTGAAGGAAGCCGCAGAAAAGGCAATCGAACAGTATGGCGTCGGAGCGGGAGCTGTCCGGACCATTAACGGCACACTTGACATACATCTGGAACTCGAGAAAAAGCTGGCCGAGTTTAAGCATACAGAAGCGGCAATCGCCTACCAATCCGGTTTTAATTGCAATATGGCAGCTATTTCGGCTGTTATGGATAAAAATGATGCGATTCTTTCTGATGAACTGAACCATGCATCGATTATTGATGGCTGCCGCCTTTCAAGGGCAAAAATTATCCGCTACAACCATTCCGATATGGAAGACCTCCATGCAAAAGCGAAGGAAGCACGCGAGTCTGGAAAGTATACTAAACTCATGGTTATCACGGATGGTGTTTTCTCGATGGATGGAGACATTGCCTTGTTGCCTGAAATTGTTGAGATTGCAGAAGAATTTGACCTTATTACGTATGTTGATGATGCTCACGGTTCTGGAGTTCTTGGGAAAGGCGCTGGAACAGTCAAACACTTCGGACTTCAGGACAAAATTGATTTTCAAATCGGGACATTGTCCAAAGCAATCGGCGTTGTTGGAGGATATGTTGCCGGTAAACAGAATTTGATCGACTGGCTAAAAGTACGCAGCCGCCCATTCCTGTTTTCAACAGCCCTAACACCTGCTGATGTTGCTGCCTGCATCAAGTCCATTGAGATTTTGTCAGAAAGCACAGAGTTGAATGAAAGGCTTTGGGAAAACGGCAATTACTTGAAAAAAGGCCTGAAAGAGCTTGGATTTGATATCGGCAATAGTGAAACACCCATCACTCCTTGCATCATTGGGGAAGAGAAGCTGACGCAGGAGTTCAGCAAGCGCCTGAATGAAGAAGGAGTTTATGCGAAGTCAATCGTATTCCCAACCGTCCCATCCGGCACAGGAAGGGTACGCAATATGCCAACTGCTGCGCACACAAAAGAAATGCTCGATAAAGCCATTTCCATATATGAAAAGGTAGGCAGGGAAATGGGTGTCATCAAGTAAAAATCTTTAAAGTTTCGGACAGCCCGGGTACGTCCGGGCTGTAAGTACGGGGAGGAAAAACCAGAAATGAAGAAGATTTTGGTCACCGGCGCACTTGGACAGATTGGTTCCGAACTGACAGTCAAGCTCCGGGAAATCTATGGAAATGATCATGTGATTGCCACGGATATAAAAATAAATGACACTAGCGAGGCCGCAACAAGCGGCCCTTATGAAATCCTTGATGTAAATGATGGCAAAGCGATGGTTGCACTCGCAAAAAAATACAAGGTCGATACGGTGATGCACCTGGCTGCTCTCCTTTCCGCCACTGCCGAAGCAAAGCCGGTATTTGCCTGGAACCTGAATATGGGCGGGCTAATGAATGCACTGGAAACAGCAAGGGAAGTTGGCGCGCAATTCTTTACACCAAGTTCAATTGGAGCATTTGGCCCATCTACACCTAAAGAAGATACACCACAGGACACGATTATGAGGCCGACCACAATGTATGGGGTCAATAAGGTAGCTGGCGAGCTTCTCGCTGATTACTATTTTCATAAATTCGGAGTTGACACCAGAGGCGTCCGCTTCCCGGGCCTGATTTCATATGTTGCACCTCCGGGCGGCGGCACGACTGACTATGCTGTCGAGATATACTACGAGGCAATCAAGAACAAAAAATACGCTTCCTATATAGACAAAGGAACGTATATGGACATGATGTATATGCCCGATGCCTTGAATGCCATTATCAGTCTAATGGAGGCTGATGCAGCAACGCTTGTGCACAGGAACGCTTTCAATGTAACGGCAATGAGCTTCGATCCTGAAGAAATTGCAGCCGAAATCAAGAAACATATCCCTGAGTTTGAACTGTCTTATGATGTTGACCCGGTTCGACAGGCGATTGCAGACAGCTGGCCAAATTCAATTGATGCATCCGCCGCAAAAGAAGAGTGGGGCTTCAAGGTTAAGTATGACCTTGCAGCAATGACCAAGAATATGCTTGAAAAACTGTCTCGTAAACTATAAAGTTAGCTCTTAACCAAACGGATTCCTTTTTAGATAAAATTAAATTCAGCACCCCTCAGCAGTCAAATTCGTTTTAGAATCGGACTGCTTTTTTGCTGTTTAGCAGAATTTTAAAACAGTAAAGATCCATTAGCACTCTCATTCACCATACATTTTCGCGAGCCTTATAATTGGTATCCTAATGAGTTGAAATTTATAAAAGGGTTTATTCGTTTCTTATGTTACTATGAAAGATGAACTTATTAAAATATCAAGGAAGTTCAAGCAAGGGATAACGAGATGAAGGAGGTGTTTTTTTGGGCTCATTTATTATGATTTTGTTCATATTTTTTGTCTGTATTTGTATTGGTGCGGTAGTAAATTTACTTCTAAAAACGACCCAAAAAAGAGATTGGCTCATAACATTCGTAATAAGTTTAATCTTAACACTATTAATTGTTCCTATATTAAATACAATTTAAATTCTTCATTTTGGCGAGAAATAACAGAAAGCCCATTCATTAACGGATTGCTTTTTCTTCAATAAGATAGTTTACATACATATAATGCCTCGAGCCATCACTCCTCGAGGCATTTTTCTTCGCATGTTTACTTACCAAGTTGGATGCTTATTTTTTACAAGAAACCATACTTTAAGCTGAAAATAAAAAACTACCCACGGAAACCTCCATGAGTAGTTTTAACTTGCATTGCCATTTTTAAGAAGAAGGTTACTTCCCGATATAAATCAGCTTTTCTTTCTTTTCAATGACCCGGCCAATAATGGCCGCTTCCTTTATTCCAAGAGCATGCAGATCGGAAACATAGCTTTCAGCTTCCTCGGGTGAAAGGGATGCCAGCAATCCGCCGGATGTGACCGCATCACAGGCAACAAGCTGTTCGTCAAGCGCTAATCCCCTGTACTCAATATCATCCTTCAGCCACGCATGATTCGATTTTGAACCACCCGGAACGACGCCGTCACGGGCAAGTTCGATAGACCCTTCCAGAAACGGGATTGAGTTAAAATCCAATTCAAGGCTTACATTGCTTCCCCTGGCCATTTCGCTTCCATGGCCAACCAGACCGAAGCCCGTAACATCCGTAACGGCATGAGGGGAGTAGTTCTGCAAGGCTTCCGCTGCTGTTTTGTTCAGCATCGCCATTGCGGCGGTTACCTTTTCTTCCTGTTCGGGCGTGACAGCTCCCCGCTTAATTCCGGTTGTAAGGATTCCAACCCCAATCGGCTTTGTCAGGACAAGAACGTCACCTGGGCGTGCGCCGACATTCCTCCAAAACTTTTCTGGATGAACGAAACCTGTTACGGATAGACCGAATTTTGGCTCCTGGTCATCAACGGAATGGCCGCCAATCGTAATAGCCCCCGCTTCCTTTACTTTATCGGCTGCACCGCGCAATATTTCAGATAGCATCTCTGAACCAAGTTTTTTGATAGGATAGCCAACGATATTCATAACGGTTTTTGGCTCGCCGCCCATCGCATACACATCGCTGAGGGAATTGGCTGCAGCAATTTGCCCGAACATATACGGGTCATCAACCACCGGCGTAAAATAATCGACAGTCTGAATAAGTGCCAGTGAATCTGAAATTTTATACACACCCGCATCATCCGATGTTTCATTGCCGACAAGCAATTCGGGAACGGTTTCTTGTTTCGGTAAGTTGCGCAAAACTTGCGCAAGGTCCTCTGGACCGATTTTACAGCCTCAACCTGCTTTTGTTGATAAAGAGGTCAGGCGTATTTTATCCTGTTCACTCAACTTGTCCACCTCCAATCATTAGTATACCTTTTACAAGCAATTTCCGCACGTGTACAAGCATATCATTTGCCGCTTTGTAATGGGCATACTAAAATATCCGTAGCTTTACTATTTTCAACATGGGGGTTATTTTTAATGGGCAAGTTTGAAGTTAAAGTCGAATTTTGCATGATGTGAAACTACGCTCCAAAAGCCGCGAGTTTCGCGGAGGAACTTATTACTCATTTCCGCCAGGGCATTTCCAAGTTTGAATTGGTACCTGCATCGGGTGGAATTTTTGAAGTTACAGTAAACGGCGAAAAAATATATTCCAAGGACGAAACTGGTGTCTTTCCAAAGGCGGCAGAAGTAATATCGAAAATGGAATCGATTTAACAAGACCTCCCGCAAGCGGTACAGCTTGCGGGAGTTTTGTTTTTCTCCGCGTCCTGGTTCTAAAATCACGCCTTCTACATGGTATAATGGGAAAAGCTACTATTCAGAGAAGGGGTTTTCCAACTTGAAACAATTGCTTCGTTCCATCCCGCCTGTCCATGAGCTGCAGCAGGACAGCCGGTTTCACGATATGATTGAAAAAACATCAATTGATTTTCCTCAGCTTAGCCTGCAGTTGAGGGCCGTCATTGACGAAACGAGAAATGACATCTTAAAAGGGGATTGGCTTGGTCCTGAACCAGGTACAACTGCCTTTATTGATGAACTCTTTAATCGTTTACAACAAAAGATCGGCCAGGATTTTTCATATACCATCAGAAGAGTCATTAATGCAACCGGCACAATTCTTCATACAAACCTCGGAAGGGCCAGGCTTAGTGAGGAAGCGATCCGCCATGCAACCGAAGCTGCAGGCAATTATTCAAACCTGGAATACAAGGTTCAGGAAGGTACAAGAGGTTCCCGCCATAGCCATATCGAGAACCTTCTTCGGGAAATAACAGGTGCAGACGCAGCAATGGTTGTGAATAATAATGCAGCAGCGGTTTACCTCATTTTAAGCGCATTGGCAAAAAATAAAGAGGTGATCGTTTCAAGAGGGCAGCTTGTTGAAATCGGCGGCTCCTTCAGAATCTCTTCCATAATGGAAGAAAGCGGCGCGAGGCTGGCCGAGATTGGTACAACGAATAAAACGCACCTTGCTGATTACGAACAAGCTATTACTGAACAGACAGCAATGATTATGAAAGTTCATACGAGCAACTTTAAAGTAATCGGGTTTACAAAGAGTGTGGAAGCGACAGACTTAATTAGGCTCGTTTCGAAGCATGAACAGGTTATTTTCTATGAAGACCTCGGGAGCGGGGCTCTGTATGATTTCAGGAAGCATGGGGTGGGAGAGGAACCTCATGTGAAGGAAGTTATTGAAGCAGGGGCAGACATTGTATCTTTCAGTGGAGATAAGCTTCTTGGAGGGCCACAGGCGGGCATTATCGCTGGAAAAAAAGAATTGATCGAAAAGTTGAAAAAGCATCAGCTTGCACGAGTGGTCCGGGTCGATAAAATGACGCTGGCTGCTCTTGAGGCCACTCTTTTGGCTTATTTAAAAGGGGAGCATGGAATTAAATCAATTCCTACCATTGGAGCTCTTTTAACAGGCGAGGAAGAGCTAAAAGACCGCTCAATGCAATTTGCCGCTCAGCTTGAAAAAAAGACCTCGTGCTATTCGATGTCGATTTTGCCGACGGAAGGGCAGGTGGGGGGCGGAACAATGCCGGATGTCGTATTACCTTCCTTTTCAGTTGCCCTTAAACACGATACTCTGTCTGCGGACCAATTGGAAAAAAAGCTTAGGCTTGAATCAACATTTCCGATCATCTGCCGAATTCAGAATGAAGCCGTTCTAATTGACTTACGGACGGTCACTGTTGAGGAAGAGGCTCTCATCATCCATTCACTAAGTCAGTGGTAAAAGCACGTCTTACTAAAACGTCCGGTAGTCTTCCTATCGGACGTTTTAGTTTTTTTGAGCGGGCTACGTCTAGCTCCATAAGGAATGCTTTAGCAGCATAATCGTGCAGGGACACAAAGGAAATCTTCCTTAATAAACATCGCAGAAACCAACGTTTTTTGTCTGTCACGAAGGCGCTTGCGCTTTTGTTGGTTACATATCGTGGTGCGTATTATGTTTTGCTCTAGAATGCTGGCGATTTTTCACTTTATGCGATCCGCTTAGAGGCTTTGGTTGGCTTGTATTTTGGACTAGTTCCCGATTGCTTCGGTTATTTTTTGCCATGTTTCATCCCTCCTACTAGTTAGGATGGATAGTGGATTCCTTTTTATCCGCGTTGTAAAAGATTACAGGCCAAGCATTTTCGTCCAGCTTGTATAATTCGAAGCAAAGTACACATTTTAACGGTACACGCTTAACTTATTTAAGGAGTGGACAACAAGATGCCTTACCATAAAAATAAACAGCAAGCATTCCAGGCTGCCCAGCAAGGATATGAGGAAGCACAGGGCTTATATATGGAGATTGTCAGGGACAGTGCAAGCTATGGCCATCAATTGAAGCATTTGAAAAACGAAGTAAACGAAGCCTATCAGCAAATAGAAAATGCGCTGGAAGTCGCCTCTGAGCATCAGCGTGCCCAGCTGGATCAATTCCGCCAGGATCTGAAAGCAATTGTTGAAGACGTCAACAATTTCCAATAAAAACAAAAGGAACAAGCAGCCGCTTGTTCCTCTTGTTTTAGTGGCTTAAAGCTATTACTGATTCTTTTTCCTCTTTTTATTGTTTTGCCTTTCCATTTCAGTCAATTGCTCTGACCCAGCCTCTTCATTATATCCCGCGCCCATTCCTTGTGCTTTTGCTGCATTCATGCCTGGACGTACATGGTTAGCCCTTCTTCTAGCCACAATTGTTCACCCCCCTGAAGTTTATATTTACCTTATTTTCAAAAAGAATGATTTACTTTTTTACGATAATTTTCCGCAAGGAGTAACGACTGCTTTTCCTTCAATTTCAGTAGGAATACCCCAATAAACGATAAAAAATAATTTATTTTTGATTTTATGATAAGTAAAACTTATGAAGGATAATAACATTCTAATCATTTACAACCCAATCTCGTTATATTACGATATAATTGTCCGAAAAGTCGCAGAGGATGGGAGTAGTTCAAACTTTTCGACTTTTAGAATATTTTGCTATATCATGTAATTGATGAAAGAAGGGGGTAATACATATGACAAACCATGATGTATTTAATGCCCGCTCCTCATTTGAGGTAAACGGTAAACGTTACCATTATTACCGTCTTGCCGCACTTGAAGAAGCAGGCGCTGGCAAAGTGGAAAACTTGCCATATTCAATCAAAGTTCTTTTAGAATCGGTGCTTCGCCAGAATGACGGCCGTGTCATTACAAAGGAGCATGTTGAAAACCTTGCAAAATGGGGCACAAACGAAGTACGTGATGTTGATGTTCCATTTAAGCCATCCCGTGTTATCCTTCAGGACTTTACAGGCGTTCCTGTTGTCGTCGACCTTGCGTCCTTAAGGAAGGCTGTTGCAGATCTTGGAGGCAACCCTGACACAATCAACCCTGAGAAAACTGTTGACCTCGTCATCGACCACTCGGTTCAGGTTGACCAATATGGCGGCCCAGGCTCACTTGAGGCTAACATGGTCCTTGAATTCGAACGCAACGCGGAGCGTTACCAGTTCCTGAACTGGGCACAAAAGGCATTTGATAACTATCGCGCTGTTCCGCCGGCAACGGGAATTGTCCACCAGGTTAACCTTGAATACCTGGCTGACGTCGTCCATGTATCGGAAAATGCTGATGGTGAATTAGAAACGTACCCTGATACCCTCGTTGGTACAGACTCCCATACAACCATGATCAATGGCCTTGGCGTTCTTGGCTGGGGTGTAGGCGGTATTGAAGCAGAAGCAGGCATGCTTGGCCAACCGTCTTATTTCCCTGTTCCTGAAGTTGTTGGTGTCAAGCTTTTAGGGGAGCTTCCGAATGGTGCAACTGCCACTGACCTGGCCCTGAAAGTAACACAAGTACTGCGCAGCAAAGGCGTTGTTGGTAAATTCGTTGAATTCTTTGGGCCTGGCGTATCGCAGCTGCCGCTTGCTGACCGCGCCACAATTGCCAATATGGCGCCTGAATACGGAGCGACTTGCGGCTTCTTCCCAATCGATGATGAATCGCTTGAGTATCTTCGCCTGACTGGCCGGGAGGAAGAACAAGTAAAAGTTGTTGAAGCATACTGCAAAGCAAACGGATTGTTCTTCAATCCAAATCTTGAGCCTGTTTATACTGACGTTGTCGAAATTGACCTTTCTGTTATCGAAGCGAATCTCTCCGGACCGAAGCGCCCGCAGGATTTGATTCCTCTTTCTAAAATGAAGGAAGAGTTTGTTAAAGCAGTCAGTGCGCCTCAAGGCAACCAGGGCTTCGGATTGAAGGATAAGGAGCTTGATAAGGAAGTAACCGTTACATTCCATAACGGCGACCAGACTTCCATGAAGACAGGTGCAGTTGCGATTGCCGCTATCACCAGCTGTACGAACACATCCAACCCTTATGTACTCGTCGGCGCCGGCCTTGTTGCCAAAAGAGCTGTTGAGCTGGGAATGGAAGTGCCAAAGTTCGTAAAAACATCGCTGGCTCCGGGATCAAAAGTCGTTACTGGCTACCTGCGTGACTCCGGCTTACTCCCATACCTCGAATCACTCGGCTTTAACCTCGTTGGGTATGGCTGTACAACGTGTATTGGAAACTCCGGACCATTACGGGAGGAAATTGAAAAAGCAATCTCCGACAATGACTTGCTCGTAACATCAGTCCTTTCCGGTAACCGTAACTTTGAAGGGCGTATCCACCCACTTGTAAAAGGGAACTATTTGGCTTCCCCGCCGCTCGTTGTTGCATACGCATTGGCAGGCAACGTAAACGTTGACTTCCAAACAGAGCCAATCGGCAAAGACAGGGATGGCAAAGATGTTTACTTTAAAGACATTTGGCCAACAACTGAAGAAGTAAATGAAGTAGTTAAACGTACAGTTACTCCTGAGTTGTTCAGAAGAGAATATGAAAATGTATTCAGCGACAATGAACGCTGGAATGAAATCCAGACGAGCAATGAACCGCTTTACAGCTGGGATGAAGATTCAACCTACATCCAGAACCCGCCTTATTTTGATGGGCTGTCCCCGGAACCAGGCAAAGTTGAACCGCTTACCGGTTTGAGAGTTGTTGCGAAGTTCGGCGATTCGGTTACAACGGACCATATTTCACCAGCAGGCGCAATTGGCAGAAATACTCCTGCAGGTAAATACTTGCTTGAAAAAGGCGTACAGCCACGCGACTTTAACTCATATGGATCACGCCGAGGCAACCATGAGGTCATGATGCGCGGGACGTTTGCAAACATCCGCATCCGCAACCAGATTGCTCCAGGCACTGAAGGCGGCTTTACAACATACTGGCCAACTGGCGAAGTCACAACCATCTTTGATGCGTGCATGAAATATAAAGAAGAAGGCACAGGCCTGGTAGTCATCGCAGGCAATGACTACGGAATGGGGTCTTCACGTGACTGGGCTGCAAAAGGAACGAACCTTCTTGGCATTAAGGCCGTCATTGCTGAAAGCTTTGAGCGAATTCACCGTTCAAACCTTGTTATGATGGGCGTGCTTCCTCTTCAATTTAAAGAAGGCGAAAATGCAGAATCTCTAGGGCTAACAGGCAAAGAATCGTTAACTGTTCAGGTTGATGAAAATGTCCGCCCTCGTGACCTTCTGAAAGTTACAGCAGTTGCCGAAGATGGATCTGTTAAGGAATTTGAAGTTCTCGTCCGCTTTGATTCCGAAGTTGAAATTGACTACTATCGACATGGCGGCATTTTGCCAATGGTTCTTCGTGAAAAATTGAAGGCATAAAAGAAAAGCGGAAGCGCCTCGAGACAGGCAAAGATCGCCTGTCTCTGCGGTGATTATTCTTAGAAGCTTTCCTTTGTGCCCAGCGCCGTACAAACTGGAGGGGCTTCGACTGAGATAAAGGAATCACGAAGAGCGAAAGCGTGTTCGTGCATGACTTATCGTAGGGAGGAGGCCTGAAGTTTGCTAGGCGTTAGGCGCTAGAGCTAGACAGTTCTCACATATAAATATTTTTTATATTTTTATTAAAATTAGGGCATCATGCGATTATCGTATGATGCCCTTTTGTTTCGTTCGTGATTTGTTGAGACTTCTGACCGCAAAGACTGGAGACGATATTGTCACAGTATCGGCACGAACTCACGGGCAATTACCTTTATTTCCTTTCTTCATATAGTGTAAAATCGGTATAGCAGGAACAAAAGCGCAAGCGCCTTCGTGACAGGCAAAGAACGCCTGTCCCTGCGATGAATATTCTAGGGAGCTTTCCTTAGTGGTCATCGCCGTACAAACTGGAGGGGCTTCGACTGAGATAAAGGAATCACGAAGAGCGAAGCTTCTACTTGCATCACNAATAGGCGCTGGAGCTGGACGTAGACACGCTCAATAAAAAAAGTTGTCCACAGTGGCGAAATTTATAATTTCCTTAAACATAAAAAAGGAGGGGCGCGCATGGCAAAAAAATGGCTGGCCGGCGTTCTGTTAATTGCATTGATGGCCATTGCAATGGTCGTATCACTTGGAAATAATAAAGAGGATCCTTCAACCGAGGCTTCATCTACATTTCTTGAAGCGGGTTCAAAGGCTTCTGATTTTGAACTTAAAACACTGTCCGGTGAGACAATGAAACTTTCAGACCTTGAAGGAAAAAAGGTCATGCTAAATTTCTGGGCAACTTGGTGCGGGCCATGTAAGAAAGAAATGCCCGATATGCAAAAGCTTTCAGTAGAAGCCAGCGATGACCTTGTCATTCTGGCGGTCAATATTGATCCTCAGCTTGACGTCCAGGGCTTTGTGGATGAATACGGCATTACCTTTCCTGTCCTGCTTGATGAGAAGGATAAGGTGAATCAAATGTATCAAGTCATCTCAATACCTACCACCTATTTCATTGATAGCAAAGGAATTATACAGGATAAATTTATTGGAACGATGCCTTACGATGCCATGGTTCAGTATACTGAAGATTTGAATTAACCCAAAACCGTCAGGAAAGGCCTGACGGTTTTGTTTTTAACAAAATTAATTCATTTCGATTAAATTTTCAAAAAGTTGTAATAATTGAAAGCAATTGCGGGCATACTTACTGTTAGAATAGTAGTAAGGAAGGTGATAGCATGCGTAAACCAAGGAAACGGACATTTGCGGAGCTTGTATCGGAAAATAAAAACCAATTGCTTAAAGATCACGAAGCCATTGAGAAAATTGAACTTCGCCTTGAAGCAAAACGTCTCGAAAAGGCAGAATAACACATTGTTTTCCACTCATCTTTTTTAACTCCGGGGCTAAACTAAATCCAGGAGGGATGAAGATGGGAAACCCAAAGCGTGACAGCAAACATTACGTACCCAGCCACCTTGGAACACAGCCAAGAGGCTTCAGCGGAAATAAAGGCAAAAAAATGAATGATACCTCAGGAAAGCATGCCCAGGTAATCCAAACCAAAGGCGAATAAATGAGTATATTTCCGCCAATAAGCGGTACCGATAATCAGGAAGAAGAAGCCAGGCAAATTGCCGGGCTTTTTTCTTTTTCCCAAAAACCCCTGATATTTTGGAGCCATTCTGTAAAAAATAACGTTGATTCCAAAGAAGATAAGGAGGAAGGATTGTGCCATTTAAAAATAAGCCAAAGCCGGATGACCGTAGTGATAACGTTGAAAAACTTCAGGAAATGATTCATAACACGATTGAAAACATGGAGGCAGCCGAAGAAACCCTCACGCTTACCGACAGCCCTGAAACAAGGCGCCAAGTAGAGGAAAAGAACGAACGCAGGCGCGAAAGCCTTGAAGCATTGAGGGCAGAGGTAAGGGATGAAGCGCGGGCTAACGGCCTAAACCAGGAATAAAGCTGTTTCAAAAGAAGACCCTATCAAGGTCTTCTTTTCTTTTTAAGTGGTACTTTTCGCAGGCAGGAGAACAATATGGTACGATAGTAAAAAATTAAAGTTTTAGAAGTGAGGCATTATGAATCAAAGAAAAGAATGGGAACAAGAGCTTGAAGTAAACGGCTATGTAGAAGACGAGGCGGAAATCCTCACTTATATAAAAGAGCATCATTCAGCATTAAGCAAACAAGAGCTTTCTGAGATGCTCGTTTTGGCAGGAAAGTCGAGACTTTATAAGGATAAAAAGGACAGGCTTGGAAGTGTGTGGATGAAACGGGCAGCTGAGCTTGACCCTGTCAATCGTGATGCACAAGATTACCTGAGCCAGTCAACGTGGCGGACTGCTGAGCCTTTCTTGGATATATTGGAATTCCCGCCGATACGGGAAACAGATAATCGGACCACAAAAAAGAAAATTGCCGAAGAATATATTACAATTTGCAGAAATTTCCTGGAGTTTGCTGATGACCATCTTGATAAATTGAATCCTGGAGGCAAAGGTGCCAATAGCCCAATCCAGGGAAAACTAAATGATTTGATGCTTTCTGCTATTAAACTGACAAGTGAACTTTTAAAAGCAGCCGAGGAATATGAACAATCAATTACAGGGGTTTTTCATACCTCAGCCTATTACGAAGAATTGACGAAAAGCCTTGAAAATGTCAAGGCTATTAAACGTGATTGGGCCGGCCTTTTTGTTGAAGATACCGAAACCGAAAAGGACGTATCAGCCAATCCGATAGATGAATTAAATAATATGATTGGCCTGGAAACAGTTAAAAAACGGGTCAAGGATTATTATGACTTCCTTAAATTTCAAAAAAAGCGAAAAGAAATGGGCTTTCAAATGAAAGATGAACTTAGCCTGAATTTTGTTCTAACCGGAAATCCAGGAACCGGAAAAACCACCCTGTCACGTTTGTTGGCAAGGATTTTCCATGAACTTGGATTTCTGCCAAGGGAAGAAGTAACTGAAACAAACAGATCCCAGCTAGTGGGTTCTTATGTAGGTCAAACCGAGGAAAACGTCCGTACGATTGTTAGCAGTACAGTCGGCGGGGTTTTGTTCATCGACGAAGCCTATAGCCTTAAACGGGAAGGCCAGACTGGAAACGATTATGGACAAGCTGCTATTGATACACTTGTTTCCTTAATGACCGGGGAAGAGTATGGCGGCAAGTTTGCAGTGATCCTTGCCGGATATCCGGAGGAAATGAGGACATTCCTCGATGCCAACCCCGGCCTGCGGAGCAGGTTCCCGCAATCCAATCAAATTTTCCTCAGGGATTATACGAATAGAGAACTGGTGTCAATTTCCGAAAAAATAGCGGAAGACAATGATTATTTATTAACCAAAAGGGCCAAAATTGCCCTGGAAGAAAGGCTTGAACGCGAAAGAGTTGATGAAACGTTTGGTAATGCCAGAACTGTCCATAATCTAGTGCTGGATGCAATATTCAGGACAGGAACAGACAGAGAGGATGAAGATTTAGATATTTTGCGTTTCTCCATTCTCGACGGCAAAGACTTTAAGCTGCCAGTTCCGAAAAACCGTACAAAACCTTTGGAAAAACTCGACCGCCTAATAGGCCTGACAACATTAAAAACCGATATGAAAACCCAGGCTGCCTTTGTAAAGCTCCAGCAATTAAGAAGAGATAGCGGCATGCCTGCAGTCCCGATTCAGCTTCACTCCGTATTTACGGGAAACCCGGGGACCGGAAAGACAACTGTTGCGAAAATCTATGCAGAAATACTTAAAGAGAACGGGTTTTTAAAACGGGGGCATCTCGTCATAGCGAGCAGGGCGGATCTTGTAGCAAGCTATGTCGGCCAAACAGCCGAAAAAACAAGAAAAAAAGTACGCGACGCCCTGGGAGGAGTATTATTTATTGACGAAGCATATTCCTTGCTTAGTCCATCCGGCGGAGATTTTGGACGGGAAGCAATTGATACGCTTGTGGATGAAATGACTAGGCACAATGAGAATTTGGTTATCGTGCTGGCTGGCTACCCGAAACAAATGGATGCGTTGCTTGAGTTTAATCCCGGTTTAAGATCCCGGTTTAAGAAGTTCTTCCACTTTCCGGATTACAGTGCAGAAGAGCTTTTGGAAATTATGATAAACTATGCCGGGACATACCAATACAAACTATCAGAAGATGCAAACAGCTACATCCTAGAATCCCTCAAAGAAAAGCCCGTCTCAGGAAATGGGAGATTTGCCGCCAATCTGATTGAAGAGGCAATCCAGGCTCAATCCTTGAGGATTTCCTCGAATTGGGATTTGTCTTCAGTTGAAGCGGATGTTTTATCTGAACTCGGACTTGAAGACGTACGGAAAGCATTAGAGAAAATACGAAATGGGGAACAAGTATGATGATCAGTGAAACGAGCGTTGAGGTCCGTTATGCGGAAACCGATCAAATGGGCGTTGTTTATCATGCCAACTATCTAGTTTGGATGGAGATTGGCCGAACCAGCTTTATAAAAGACCTTGGCTTCAGTTATGCTGAGATGGAAGCAGACGGAATCATCTCTCCTGTTATCGATATTCAGGCATCCTATAAAAGACCGCTCCGATATGGGCAGACAGCAAAAATTAAAACATGGGTTGAAGACTATAATGGTTTCAGGGTAAAATACGGCTATGAAATTTCGACTCCTGATGGAGAGCTGGCAGTAACAGGGTATTCTGTCCATATTTGTGCCAACAAGGATACGTTTAAACCGATTTCCTTGAAAAAGAAATATCCAGACTGGCATAAAGCATACGAAGAAGCAGCCAAAAAGCCCGTTCCTGCTGCGGAATGAAAGGAGGCAGGCAAGAGTGGCATTCGGTTTGAAAAGAAAAGATGTTGAAGAATGGAAAAGTAAAATCAATAACGGGGAAATTGCATTCTTAACTCATTATTGGCTTGATGACCGGTTCCCCGGCTGTAAGACTGTCACAAAGGCAGGCTGCCTTGATATTGACAAACTAGCAAAATGGGGAAGGAAATACGGTTTAAAAAGGGAGTGGATCCATCACAGGAATGATGGCTATTCCCACTTTGACCTGATTGGCCATCGGGAGAAGGAAATATTGGAAGCAGAAGGATTGGCTTCACAACTATTGGATTAACTTTTTGGCGGACGATACTGTTCCGCCATTTTTATTTACCATTTATTTAATAAAAAAAATGAACTATAAGCAATAAAGCCTGATGAAAAGAAAAGCTGTGAAGCGGAGTAAAGCAAAACGTGTAAGTGGGGGATAACAGCCGAATGTGCCCGATTGGTTCAACTAACAATCAGTGTGGGTTAAGACCCCCCACACTGATTGAAGTTTTACTTTACCGGAGCCATTGTGTCATATGAGCCATTGTTTGAGCAGTCATTTCTTCAGGATTGGCAATACCGTATGCCCCGGTTTTCTCCATAGGCACAACCCGGAAATTGCGGTTGTTTTTACGGTAGACAAAGGTAGGATAAAAATCTGGCTTTGCAAGCTCAATTCGCGAGCCGTTTTCATCAATCGTCTTTGTGACTTGCAGGGTAACCATTCCGCCTATATCTTTATAATTACCGATCTGTGCTGAAATAAAGTTACCGAGCGAGTAAATCACAAAGGCCTTTTTCCCATTTTGTCCTTCTATCCACTCCATTGGCTGCAGGACATGAGGGTGTGAGCCGAAGATAATATCGGCGCCAGATTCTGCAAGAAACTTTGCGATATCCTTTTGTTCATCGGACGGATATCGCTGGTACTCATTTCCCCAGTGGATGCTGACAACGACTGCATCACTTTCTTTTTTCGCTCTGGCAATATCATTTTTCATCAGTTCCCGGTCAATAAGGTTGACAGAAAACTCTTTCCCCTTAGGTATTGGGATGCCATTCGTTCCGTATGTGTATGATAAAAATGCGAGTGTAATGCCGTTCTTCTCCATTGTAATAATTTTATCCCGCGCTTCCTGGCTGGTGGCTGTCCCAACAAAAGGCAGGCCGATTTTATTAAAATAAGCAATTTGCGCTTCAACTCCGCGATAGCCCTTGTCAAGGGAATGGTTATTGGCGGTTGACACAATGTCCACACCGGCGTCCATAACCGCCTCTGAGAGTTCAAATGGGCTGTTGAAGCTAGGGTAACTTGTAATGCCGAGCGCTTCACCGCCAACAAGACTTTCCTGATTGGCAGTCAGGATGTCTGGAGATTGAAGAATCTCCTTTACTGGTTCAAACATTGGTTTGAAATCATAGCCATTTGCCTTTTTGGCATCTTCATATACACGATCATGTATTAAAATGTCGCCAATTGCACCAAGGGTCATTGTTGATTGGAAGGTCTTGGCCTGGACTTCATATGGACGTTCTTGATGTGGCTGAGGTTCCGGCCATGCTTCAGGTTCGTTTGAACAGCCGCTAATAAGGGAAGCGGATAACAGGATAGTTCCTATCGTAGCGAATAGCTTTATTACCGGTGGTTTTTTCACAGGTATCCTCCTAATCAGGCAAATCATTTTCAATGACTTGCGGAGTGCTTTATTATTAATAGATAATTTCCCTATCTCACCTATATCCTAACGTTACCAGGTGAAATAGAATTATTTTCCCAAAGGGTGGTTTAAATGTTTTCAATTACAGAAAGCGCTTATCAAAATTTGGCAAATGCCGTCCAAAAGGAAGCAAAAGAAGACGAACAGCTTTATCTCCGTCTGGCCATGGGGATAGGCTGAGGAGGGCCGAAACTTACTCTGTCTCTGGAAGAGCAGAAATTATCAAATGACCTCGAATTTGAATACAAGGACCTGAAGATGGTGATCCATGAGCAGGATTTTGTGTACTTTTCAAACACAAAATTGGATTATGTAATGGATGTGCTTGGAAAAGGAAGGTTCCAACTCCTAAAAGTATAAAGCGGTGTCCCAAGAGAGGGGACACCGCTTTTTATCCCGCATTACGAACTGTACACACCCGTACACCAAGGCATAAGAGAAATAAAAAGAAGCAAAGCTGGTGAACAACAGCCGAATCAGCAGAAAGCGCTGACGGAAGTTTCACGTTATTAGCCAAGGGACAGGACCTTTTGCTCATACTTGCAATTACGCCGCTGTCTTCGAAAACCCCAGCTTAATGGAGAATTTTTGTCTAATCATTCTTCTTCCAGGTTTTCAAAAAAACGAATTAATTCCTCGAAATTCCTGGTCACCTTTACTGGTGCAGGGGAGTTTTCCAATTTGGATGTATTAAAAAATTCGACTATGAATTCTTCTTTTGGGCTGGTGGGCAGGACTATTGTCGAGAAAATGATCTCTCCTTTTTTCGTATAAATCCCTTGCATATCCATTTTCCCCTCTCAAATTAAGGATGTATATACCACCATTGTAATGGAAGATTCTTGTCAGCACCGGAAAGGATTTGAACGATTCATGAAAATTAATCTTTTTCAAGGGGCAAAGAAATACAGAAAGACGTTCCTCTCCCAGGGGCACTATCCACCGTAATGTTCCCGCCAGCATCTTCAATGATTTTCAAACAGACACTCAATCCAATCCCCGTCCCATATTCTTTTGTTGAAAAAAAGGGCGAAAACAGTCTCGATAAGGTGTCCTGGTCCATCCCGCATCCACTATCGCAAATGTTAATATGGAAATGATGTTCATCTGTATTGGTTTGAATCCTGATTTCTCTTCTCCCGCCTGTTTCGACCCCCTCCAGGGATTCCATTGAATTTTTAATCATATTGACCAGCACTTGTTTTAAATGGCCCGGCTCAATAACCGGAACCGCATCATCAGTGGCAAGGGAATGGACCAGTGCAATATTTCTAAGAAGAGATTCACTTTCAAATAACATGATAATTTCCTTGATCAATGTGTTGTAGGTCGTTTCTTTAGCCTTACAGGAAGCAGGTTTAGCTGCATTCAAAAATTCATAAATAATTGTATTGGCTCTGTTCAATTCATCGAGAGCAATATTTGCATATTGCTCTTTGCCCAATTCCTTAAGCTGTGGTTTTAGCAGCTGGATAAATCCCTTTACGGTCGTCAGCGGATTCCTGATTTCATGAGCAATACCAGCGGCAAGCTTGCCAATATTTTCACGGTATCCCGCTCCGATTTCCGCCCGGTGGATTTCCTTAACCTGTTTTTCAATATGCTCTTTTCGATGAATAAGTTCCATATTAAAATCGGACATTTTCTTTTCCATCTGGTCCATTGCAGTCCGCAATTGAGCCACATCCTCAGAGACTGGGAAACAGAAAATATGAATATTACCGGATTCATCTCTTGTTTTGTACAGCTGATAAAATAAATGATCCCATTTTTCCCTTAACGGAATTACGATAAAGCTATCTTCCTCGGCTGCCTGAAGGAACGCTAAAACTTGCCTGCGAAAAGACGTGCCGACCATGTCTAAAAAAGAATCAGCAAATTCAGCCGTAAAAAAAGAGCGCGCACCAGCGGAAAAAGCTAAAATATGATATTCAGGATCCAGGACAAAACAAGGAAAAGGGATGTTCCTAACAAATTTTCTATACATGCTACTACCGCCCATCCTTATTTTTCAAGGTTGAAAAAGTTTTTTCAAAAAAGGTTTATCTTTTATAAAAATGGGGAACAATGTAAAATTTATAGATATTTTGCATCACAAATTAATCATACAGAATTATCCATTTGCCTACAATTGTGAATCCATACAAAACTTACCTAAAATTATGAGAATTTTCACCAAAAGCCGACAAACTTTTGGAAAATAAAAAAGCTGTGAGATATCCTCACAGCCACTTAACTTTAGGTTCAGTCTTATTTACTATTCTGCCTATGTTAGCCCGATGGCGGTAAAAAACAAATGAAGTTAGGATGAGAACAATTATAATCAGGGGAACATCGCGAGGCTGGACAACTAAAGAATAGAGGATCGCCGCGACCCCGCCCATCATGGACGACAATGACACATACTTGCTTATATAAAGAGTAATAAAAAACACACCGAGTACTATAAGAAACATTAGTGGTACATAGAAAAGAAGAACACCGCCTGAAGTGGCCACAGCTTTTCCACCCCGGAAGCCGGCAAACACTGGGTACATATGTCCTACGACAGCCAGCATACCTGGTATGAGCGGATGTATGTCCAGACCAAACAGTGTGGGAAGTGCCGTTGCCAAAGTTCCTTTTAAAATATCTGCAAGTGTAACGACTATACCAGCCTTCTTCCCAAGGGTCCTGAATGTATTCGTCCCGCCAAGATTGCCGCTGCCATGCTGGCGGATATCGGTCTTATAGAACACTTTGCCGATAATTAAACCTGAAGGAATTGAGCCTAGTAAATAAGCAAGTAAACAAAATAAAATAATTTCAACCATTCATTTTTCTCCTTTTTGCCCAACAAATTATGTCATTCAAAAGCTATTATAAGACTGCTCAAAGTCTATTTGAAGGGAAGTACAAACAAGTACTCTTTTCTTGTACCATTTTCCTACGAAATGCCATTTTTCGCAATATGTATTTATTTTATACCGAAATTACGATGCGGAAAAGCAAAAGTGATTTTTTCTCGCTCTGCAATCATTTTTGGTAGTATGGCAATAAGGGGGGAGAAACAATGGATAAACGTTTGATTGAACTGTTTTTTGTAACATTCAAACTGGGCTGTACCTCATTTGGAGGTCCTACCGCGCATATTGGTTATTTTCATAAAGAATATGTCGAAAAACAAAAATGGTTATCTGAACAGGAGTTTATTGAACTTGTTGCATTATGCCAAGCCTTGCCTGGACCTGCAAGCAGTCAGGTAGGATTCGGAGTAGGAATGAAACGTGCTGGCATTTTAGGAGGAATACTATCATTTCTAGGTTTCACTTTGCCTTCATTCATCATTATGGTGCTGTTTGTCCATTTAGTCGGACTCTTTTCTCCCGATGAAGCTGGCTGGATTCATGGGTTGAAAATTGTCGCAGCCGGGGTTGTCTATCAAGCATTATCTTCCATGGCGAAAAATTTTGCTTCAGGCAAAGTGACCGGAACAATCGCCTTGCTTGCTGCAATTATTGTATTGCTGTTTCCATCTTCATTTACCCAGCTAGCTGTCATTATAGGAGCTGCCGCAGCAGGATATACATTATTAAAGAAACAGGGATCAGACATAACGGGTACCGGTTTTATTTCGGTCTCAAAGAAAACTGGATGGATTGCAGCAGCACTTTTTCTAAGCATTTTTCTCCTTTTGCCTGGTATAGCCAAAGAGAATTTCGGACTTGGTTTGTTTTCTGATTTTTATAGAACCGGCTCTCTCGTTTTTGGTGGCGGGCATGTTGTTTTGCCACTTCTTGATCAGGAGGTTGTTTCTGAAGGTACCAAAGGAGGAATTTTTGGCCGGATACGGTGTGGCCCAAGCAATACCAGGACCCTTGTTCACGTTTGCATCCTACCTGGGTACAGCTATATCGGGGTGGGAAGGTGCAATTATAACTACATTGGCAATCTTTTTGCCCGGATTTCTATTATTGGTGGCGATTATACCATTCTGGGGATTACTGCGTATAAAAACAGGAATCCAATCCACTATCACAGGCATGAATGCGGCAGTAGTTGGCTTGCTTGGAGCAGCTTTCTATGACCCAGTTCTAACAAGCTCGATTTCTTCCGCAACGGATGTCGCTTTCCTCGCTGCCGTCTTTTGTTTGTTATCATTGTGGAAACTGCCCCCATGGCTTGTTGTTGCAGTGGGGGCAGGTGTCGGACAGTTAATCTTTTAGGCTGTTTTCGCAAATTTTATTGCTATTAGAGAAGAAATAGGATCGTATCCAGTTGATTGGACGGAAGGTGCGAACTCGTTCGAAAATGCAAAAAACGCATTTTCTCCTGCGATGCTTTCTCAGGGAAGATTATTCAACGTCCTGCGGGACAAGCGGGACAGGTGAGACCCCACAGTCGCTTTAGCGACGAGGAGAAAGAAATGGAGGCGACTGCCCAGCTCCGACAAGCGCTCCTCGAAAAAGCTAAAGCTTTTTCTTCGTGCGATGCTTATGCTGCCGAAGCTTACTCTTGTGGGGGCCTGAAGCAGAAGTCGCTTTTGACTTCAGCTGATGGATCGAAGCGACCCCGAGGAGCTAGGAGCTAGGAGCCGCAGCTAGACAGGCTCACCGCCTGCCCCTAAGGTCCGCGAGCATCCTCGTGACAGGCAAAAAGCGCCTCGGGACATGCAAAATTCGCATGTCTCTGCGATGTTTATTCCGAGGAGCTTTCCTTTGTGTCCCTGCGATGATTACTTTAAGGAGCTTCCCTTTGTGGAGCGGAAATCAACCGTTCCAAAAAACAATCTTTAAGAACACAGCCATCTTTTAAAAGAGACGAATACCCTTTTTTCCATGTGGAATCAAGCATAATAATGGAATTTTTTCCTGGAAAATGTACACTATAGCTAAAAGAGAAAAGGAGTGAATGTGTTGGTACAAAATCCTGGTACTGAAGAAATTAAAGATATCCTCCTAAAAGCAAAGAGAATAGCTGTGGTAGGCTTAAGCAATAATCCAGAAAAAACTTCTTATATGGTTTCCGAAGCCATGCAAAATGCTGGCTATGAAATTATCCCAGTCAACCCGACAATTGACGAAGCTCTTGGTGTGAAGGCAGTTCCATCATTGAAGGATATAGAGGGACATATCGATATTATCAATGTTTTCCGCCGTTCTGAACAATTGCCTGATGTAGCAAGGGAAGCGGTTGATGTTGACTTTGATGTATTTTGGGCACAGCTCGGCCTAGCCCATGAGGATGTTTATGAGATTCTAAAGGACAAAGATGCAACTGTAGTGATGGATCGATGCATTAAAGTTGATCATGCGCTGTTTGTTCGAAAAAGATAATGCTCTGGAAGCTGCCAAAAGGCAGCTTTTTTTTGGCTAATTAGAAGAATAATGGTTTACACTCCTGACTAATAAGAAAAACGATGCCATCCCTCTTACAACCCGAGATTCCAGTTTTTCGTATATTAATTGTAGTAAATCTGTCTTAAATGCCGAAAAATTAAACGTTTTTTTTCATTACACATTTGCCAAATCAAAATTAATCGATACAATAAAGCATAGACAGCGGATAAGTTATGGTAAAATTAACTACAGGAACTCGAACGTTTGTTCCACCGTTCTAAATTAGCACTATTTTATTATAAAAGGATTATTTTGATATTGATGTTGTTCCTTTTTACATGTAAGAAAGGGGTATTTTTGTGGCAAGTAACCAACAAGCTTTTAACTACAATGATGATGCTATCCAGGTCCTTGAGGGGCTTGATGCTGTAAGAAAGCGGCCGGGGATGTATATCGGCAGTACTGATACAAGAGGTTTGCATCATCTTGTATATGAAATTGTAGATAACTCTGTCGATGAAGCTTTGGGAGGGTTCGGAAATCAAATCATTGTCAGAATCCATAAAGATAATTCGATCAGTGTAGCGGATAAAGGACGCGGAATGCCGACCGGGATGCATAAGATGGGAAAACCAACAACAGAAGTCATTCTTACGGTTCTCCATGCAGGCGGCAAGTTTGGGCAGGGAGGATACAAGACAAGCGGCGGCCTTCATGGTGTTGGCGCATCCGTTGTTAACGCATTATCCGAATGGCTTATCGTTACCATTAAACGTGATGGCGTTATTTATGAACAACGGTTTAAAGACGGTGGCAAGCCAGCCACAACTCTTGAAAAAATTGGCAAGACTAACCAAACAGGGACTACTATCCACTTCAAACCGGATACCTCCATATTTTCCACAACAACTTTTAACTTCGATACTCTATGCGAAAGGCTTAGGGAATCCGCATTCCTGCTAAAGGGACTACGAATTGATATCCAAGATGACCGAAACAATGTTTCAGAGTCATTCCAATACGAAAGCGGAATAGAAGCATTTGTTGAGTATTTGAATGAAGGAAAGGAAGTACTGCATCCAGTTGTCAGCCTGGAAGGAACTCAGAACGGCATTGAAGTTGAATTTTCATTCCAATTTAACGACGGCTATTCCGAAAACGTACTTTCCTTTGTCAATAACGTCCGGACAAAGGATGGCGGGACACATGAAGTGGGCGCCAAGACGGCGATGACGAGGGTTTTCAATGAATACGCCAGGAAGACTGGCCTCCTAAAGGAAAAGGATAAGAACCTGGAGGGAAATGATATTCGTGAAGGCCTTTCAGCAATTATCTCGGTTCGAATTCCTGAAGATTTGCTTCAATTCGAAGGGCAGACGAAAGGAAAACTTGGGACAAGCGAGGCCCGCTCAGCAGTGGATTCGGTTGTTTCAAATTCTCTTTCTTACCTTCTGGAAGAGAATCCCGAAACAAGCACTTTGCTTATTAAAAAGTCCATAAAAGCATACCAGGCGCGGGAAGCTGCCCGAAAGGCAAGGGAAGATGCAAGGAGCGGGAAAAAAAGGAGCAAGAGGGAAACCCTCCTATCCGGGAAGCTTACTCCTGCCCAATCCCGTAATCCGCAAAAAAACGAGCTTTATCTTGTGGAAGGGGACTCCGCTGGCGGGTCAGCCAAACAGGGGCGCGACCGGCGTTTCCAGGCCGTTCTTCCTTTAAGGGGGAAGGTTATTAATACCGAGAAGGCCAAGCTTGAGGATATTTTCAAAAACGAGGAAATTAATACAATCATTCATACTGTCGGCGGCGGAGTAGGTTCCGACTTCAGTGTCGAGGATATCAATTATGACAAGGTCATCATCATGACCGATGCCGATACTGACGGCGCCCATATCCAGGTGCTTTTGCTGACGTTCTTTTACAGGTATATGAAGCCGCTTGTAGAAGCCGGCAAAGTATTCATCGCGCTTCCGCCACTTTTTAAAGTGAGTAAAGGTACAGGCAAGAAAGAAATCATCGAATATGCCTGGAACGAAGATGAATTGCAGGGAGCAATAAAAAAGGTCGGAAAGGGCTATATTATACAGCGATATAAGGGCCTTGGAGAAATGAATGCAGACCAGTTATGGGAAACGACCATGGATCCGGAAACAAGGACACTCATCCGGGTTAAAGTGGATGATGCCGCCCGTGCCGAGCGGAGGATTACTACGCTTATGGGAGATAAGGTAGAGCCCCGGCGTAAATGGATTGAGTCAAACGTTGCCTTTGGAATGGACGACGAGGATGATATGGATACGATTCTCGAAAATGAAAACATCAGTGTCACAGAGGAGGGAATCAACCTATGAGTACAGTTGAAAAATTCCGTGACCTCCCACTCGAAGACATTCTTGGCGATCGTTTCGGCAGATATAGTAAATATATTATTCAGGAACGTGCGCTTCCGGACGCCCGGGATGGATTAAAGCCATCCCAGCGGAGAATTTTGTATGCCATGCATGCTGAAGGAAATACCCATGATAAAGGGTTCAGAAAATCAGCAAAGACGGTAGGTAACGTGATCGGCAACTACCATCCGCACGGTGATTCTTCCGTGTATGAAGCGATGGTACGGATGAGCCAGGATTGGAAAGTCCGAAACGTCCTGATTGAAATGCACGGAAACAACGGGAGTGTTGATGGCGATCCTCCAGCGGCAATGCGTTATACAGAAGCAAGGTTATCTGCAATATCAACCGAATTATTAAGGGATATTGAAAAGCAAACAGTGGACTTTATCCCGAATTTTGATGATACCTCGAGCGAGCCAACCGTTCTGCCTGCGATGTTCCCGAATTTGCTCGTAAATGGATCTACAGGGATTTCTGCCGGTTATGCGACAGATATTCCTCCGCATCATCTTGGTGAAGTAATTGATGCTGTTATCATGAGGATTGATAATCCTGAAGTTTCAGTTGATGAATTGATGACTGTTATAAAAGGCCCGGATTTTCCTACAGGAGGCATCATTCAAGGTATTGATGGTATCAGAAAAGCATATGAAACCGGACGGGGTAAAATCATTGTCCGTTCAAAGACTGAAATTGAGGACCTCCGCGGCGGCAAGCAGCAAATTGTTATTACGGAAATTCCTTACGAAGTGAATAAAGCCAATCTCGTAAAGAAAATGGACGAACTCCGATTTGACCGTAAAGTTGAGGGAATATCGGAAGTACGTGATGAAACCGATCGTACCGGTTTAAGAATTGTCATTGAACTTAAAAAAGATGCGGATGCCAATGGTGTCCTAGCTTATATGTTCAAAAATACAGATCTTCAGATTACGTATAACTTCAATATGGTGGCCATTTACAATAAGCGCCCTGTCCTAATGGGAGTAAGGGAGATGCTTGATGCATATATCGGCCATCAAAAGGATGTTATTACAAGAAGATCAAAGTATGAGCTGAAAAAAGCGAGGGAGCGGGAGCATATCGTTGAGGGCCTGATTAAGGCTCTTTCAATCCTAGACCAGGTTATCGCCACGATTCGCGCTTCAAAAGACAAGCGAAATGCGAAGGACAATTTGATGGCCAAGTTCGCCTTTACAGAAGCGCAGGCCGAGGCAATTGTGTCATTGCAGCTTTATCGTTTGACGAATACGGATGTTACCGCCCTGATGAAGGAAGCAGAGGAACTTGAGAAAAAAATTAACGAACTGACAGCAATCCTTGAAAGTGAAAAGAAATTGATGTCTGTCATTAAAAAAGATCTTAAAGAGGTTAAAAAGCGTTATGCCGACAATCGCCGCTCCAAGATTGAAGCGGAAATAGAAGAAATTAAAATAAATCTCGATGTACTGATCCCAAGCGAGGACGTCATTGTCACAGTTACGAAAGAAGGCTATGTAAAGCGGACAAGCCTGCGTTCTTTCTCGGCTTCGAACGGCCAGGACCTTGCAATGAAGGATTCTGACCGGCTATTTGCACAGCTGGACATGAATACAAAAGACGTCCTGCTCCTTTTTACAAGCAAGGGCAATTATTTGTATATTCCAGTCCATACCCTGCCAGATATAAGGTGGAAGGATATGGGGCAGCATGTTGCGAATCTTGTTCCAATCGACCGCGATGATGAAATTATCAAAGTACTGCCGGTCAATAGCTTTGAAAATGATCTGTACCTTCTGTTCGTAACCAAAGGCGGGATGGTCAAGAAAACAGAAATGAAATTGTACCAGGCAACCAGGCATTCAAAAGCTCTTACAGCGATCAATCTTAAAGGTGATGATATGGTAGTCGATGTCCACGTGACTGACGGCAGCCGGGAGCTATTCCTTGTGTCCCACTATGGTTATGCTTTATGGTTTGATGAAACAGAAGTAAGCCCAATTGGAATCAGAGCTTCAGGGGTTAAAGGAATGAACCTTAAAGACGGGGACTATGTGGTCGGAGGCAAACTGACAACACCAGACAGCAAGGAATATATTGTTCTTGCAACCCACCGTGGCGCTGTGAAGAAAATGAAACTGAAAGAATTCGAAAAAGCCGGACGCGCGAAACGCGGTGTTGTCGTTCTGCGGGAATTGAAATCCAATGCCCACAAAGTTTCCGGTTTTGAAGCGGCAGAAGATGGAGATATCATCACTCTCCTTACAGAAAAAGGGCAAAGCTTCGCTATCCATACAAAGGAACTGAAATTCAGTGACCGCTACTCAAATGGCTCATTCCTTGTTGATGATACTGAAAGCGGCAAGGTAACGGCTCTTTGGAAAGAGCCCCGCCAAAAGGCAGCTTCCCAACCGACAGAGTAATACGTATTGAACAGGCTATCCGTTTATCCGGATAGCTTTTTTTCGACATTTATTGGCATGTTTCTCCGGATAAAACTAGAATAATTCCACTATGGAGATTATACTAATCTATATACATATTTTTATGAGGGGGATTTAATTGCATTGTCCTAATTGCCAAACTATTAACGATGAGTCGGCGCGCTTTTGTATCAAATGTGGTGAGTATTTGGAAAAGAATGTGGAAGAAACCTGCCCAGATTGCGGTACACCCAGAATGAACGGGGATTTATTTTGCCAAACATGCGGCTATAAGTTTAGCGAAACTTCTCAACCTATTCAAGCTGTCTTGAATCGTGCGGAGCCTGTAAATAGGCAGGATTCCACATGGGGCCGAGAAACCGAACACAGTAATCACGTACATACAGTGTATGCACCTGAAAACGTCCGATTTGCGAACTTTGGAGAGCGTGTTGTTGCCTCACTAATAGACTATGTGATTCTCTATATCGTTGGATTTTTGCTCAGTTTCCTATTTGGTGCAATCGAAGGCTCAAGCTTGTATAATTTAATGGGCTTTATTTTGGGCATCGCTTATAAGGCTGGCCTGGAGAGTTCAAATAAGCAGGCTACTCTTGGCAAAATGGCGATGGGACTTAAAGTTGCTGATAATAACGGCGAACAGATCAGCTTTGCCCGTGCCATCGGCAGGTACTTCGCCAATGTACTGAACATATTCACCCTCTTCATCGGCTACCTTATGGTGCTTTGGACAAAAGAGAAGAGGGCTCTGCATGACTTTGTAGCAGGAACATATGTTATTAAAAGCAAATAATACTAGAAACCCTTTTTCCGCTAAGACGGGAAGGGTTTTTTCTATCCAAGCAAATAGGTGTAAGTGGGTTCCTATTCAAAGACCAGAAGTTACGATGAATTATCGTAATCCTTAGGTGTAAGGGAACCGTATGAACAGGAATTATTGGATTGAGCAGCATTATCAATAACCGGCATTCTGGTTAAGGAGGGGGGAGGCATTTGTCACGTTATATGGGCAAGCGCATACTATGATAGCAAAACACGTTGAAAGGAGCAGGCTGATTTTGGACAGATTTGATCCTGGCAAACTGGCTGTGACGTTTATTGCACCCATTACCCCATATAGGCCTTACGAAGGGAGGAAATACACGCTAGCCCATTCAGATTCCACGGGGAAGCTTTTTTTAACAATCGGACCCGAATTCCTGTTTTCTTCTAGTCAACAAAAAGATGAAGTGTATGCAGAATGGCTTCAAAATATGGGAGAGTCTACTTTGGTTGGTAAAGTGCATGTTAGCAGCGGTGAATTTGACCAGCAACATTCTAAGGTCAGGTTCATGATATTTAAAAAAGAGCTCGAGTTGGCTCTAAAAGCCATTGTATTTGGGGATCAGGCTTTCTACGGATGTTTTCCTTGGCTGCTTGATGCACCAATTTATATACAATTTGAATCGATTTATCCGGAATTCAATCAACTTCTGTTTTATGGAACACCAAGGCACTATTTATCGGGAGTCGCTAATAGCCCGGCAACCTGACAGCACAGAAAAACAATGTGCTGTTGTTTTTTGTCTAAATGAGGTGTTACAGATAACTTTATTATGTAAACATATTAAAATTCTTAGAATGGTGATTCACTAGGGCAGAAACTCCGATTCAAATTTCTTTTAATGAATTAAAAAAGAAGTACATAAGGATCCAACTCACATTTTGTCTTTTCTGTCATCATAAAAAATTTCTTATTATTTTTTCGGAAAAAAGCGGCAAAATTACAGGGAAGCCCTCAGGCGATGATGCTGTAAAATTGACATATGACACTGTGTCATTTACCATAAAGATAAGAGGGTGACAATGTGTCATATTGCGGAGAAAAGCAGGATTTATATTCATTTTTGAAAGATTCAAGCTGCCATCTTGCTAAAAAGGCTTTTTATAATGGATTACCAAAAGGAGTGATTTTTTGATACAATTCATGGTCGATGTACCGAATTTTGTTAAAAGAGAGATTGAAAAAATAGATGAACTCGTATCACCATTTTTGAAAAAGGCTTCTCAATATGCCTTATTTTCGTTCCCTTTAATTATTTTTTCAATTATGAATTTGTCCCTTCTTTTATTCTTTTCTCCACAGCAGCAAGACGCTTCAATCCCGATTATCATATATGCAGTAATGGGCGCAATCGGATTGGCACTGTCCAAAGAGGCAAAAATACAGCGAATGGAGATTCAGACCATTCGTTCCAACTATATGATTGAGAGAATTAAGAAAAGTGAAGCAGCCCCTGAACCTCTAAAAAAACACTATATCTCCCTTATAAAGGACCAGCCTATAATGGCCATGCAGCATTTCATTACATTTTTGAAGAAAGAAAACGAGGCGATTCATTAGATAGGAGGTGGGGGTGAGTTGCCAAAAGGGACTTTTTTAAACTTGCCCGATGATAAAAAACAAACATTAATTCAGGCAATTAAGCTGGAGTTTTCAAGGGTACCATTGTATAAAGCTTCGATTACAAATATTATTACATCCGCCAACATTCCCCGCGGCAGCTTTTATCAATACTTCGAAGATAAAGAGGATGCATTTTTCTTTCTGTTAAATGAGCATGTAAAAGAAAATAAAGATAAGTTTATATCAATTTTGAGAGAAAATAATGGCGATTTATTTGATACGATGATTGAATTTTACCGCCTGATCCTCACTGAAGGAGAGGAAAATCCTCATTTTTTGAAAAATATTTTCTTAAACATGACATATAAAATCGAAAGCACCTATGCTAGTAGCTTTATTGAATTGGATAAGGACGGAAACTTCACTGAAGCAATTGGATCATTCATCAATACCGCGCATTTAAACATTTCAAATGATAAAGACTTAACTTATATCATGCAAATCATTATCGCCGTAACTTTGCGAAACTTTGTTGAAAAATTCGCGCACGACTTATCCATTGATGAAGCGGTGAATCATTATTTGAATGAAATAAAGTTATTGAAAAATGGGCTGGAACGGTAACTGAGTTTAAGTTGTTATCCGTTTTTATACCGGAATTAACCTCAATGGTGTCTTAGAAAGGATTATCTATATGGAAGTTACCGATTTATCTACACTCATCGTACTTTTCATCATGGTATGCAATATTGTGTTTGCCGGGGTTGTTGTATTTATTGAACGAAGAGACATTGGCTCAACCTGGGCTTGGCTGATGATTCTCTTTTTTATTCCAATCCTCGGTTTTTTTGTCTATCTTTTTCTCGGACGCCAATTAAAACAAAAAAATTTTTATCGATTGTCTTCGGAAGAAAAGGGTT
Source organism: Bacillus sp. FJAT-27225 (assembly GCF_001685025.1). GTDB lineage: Bacteria > Bacillota > Bacilli > Bacillales > Cytobacillaceae > Bacillus_D. The sequence continues at coordinate 424,870 of NZ_MAYU01000001.1, forward strand.
ATCTTCAATCAGAGGTCGATGAGCAACTGAGGGAACTAACGAGAAGTGAATGGAATCATCACGATACCCTAAAAAAACACGTCGATTTACTGAAGATGAATCTCAAATCTTCAAATGCATTACTCACATTTGGGAATGATTTGGAGATCTTTAGCAATGGCCATGGCAAATTCGAATCTTTATTTAAAGACATTGGAAATGCGAAAAAAGAGATTCATCTCCAATATTACATTATTCAACCAGATTCCCTTGGCAAAAAACTGAGGGATGAGCTTACCAAAAAGGCAAAGGAAGGGGTAAAAGTACGTATTCTCTACGATGAAATAGGTTCAAAAAAGATTTCCCGTTCATTCTTTAACGAGCTTATTTCATTCGGCGGGGAAGTGGAGGTATTCTTTCCCTCTATTTTAAAAATAATCAATTTCCGTATTAATAATCGGAATCACCGGAAACTTTGTATCATTGATAACAGAATCGCTTATATCGGCGGGTTTAATGTAGGAAATGAGTATCTCGGGCTTGTTAAAAAGTTTGGCTATTGGCGTGACACACATTTAAGAATTGTAGGCGATGCAGTTAACCAGATTCAAGGGAGATTCATTCTTGATTGGAATTATACGGCGAAAAATAAGCTCAATTTTAAGCGATTTTTATTACAAAAAGAAAATGATGATACGAATATTCCGATTCAAATAATAGCAAGCGGACCGAACTCCGGAACAGAACATATCAAAAACATGTTTATAAAACTGATCATGTCTGCAAAACGAAGCGTCTACATCCAAACACCTTATTTTGTTCCTGATACAAGCTTTATGGATGCTTGTAAAATTGCATTATTATCTGGGGTTGATGTGAGGATTATGTTTCCGAATAAGCCAGATCATCCATTTGTTAAATGGGCTTCCGGATATTATTCAGGTGAACTTTTGAAATATGGAGCCAAAATACTCCTGTATGACAAAGGATTCTTGCACGCAAAGACGATTGTTGTGGATCAGGAAGTTGCTACGGTGGGAACTGCTAATATAGACACACGGAGCTTTCATTTGAATTTCGAAGTGAATGCCGTTGTGTATGATAAAAGAACAGCACAGCAACTTGCCCAACTGTTCTTCCAGGATAGCGAAAACAGTTCAGAGCTAACGATGGACGTATTTGAAAGGCGTTCTTTTTTTGTCAGACTGAAAGAAGCCATTTCCCGTCTTTTATCTCCTATTCTTTGACTTCAGCGGCTGACATCACAAGGATTGTGTCACTGTTATTGGCACTAATTTTAACCATAACAAAAAGGAAATGCAGGTAGATTACCAAGGAAGGAAAGAGGGATTTTTGCTAATGAATATACTTGTTACTTTGGATTCTAATTACATAAAGCCCTTGAAAGTTATGCTGAAATCACTCTTTCTTAATAACCAGAAAGAATCATTTACAATTTATCTTATGCATTCCAGCCTTCATGAACAGGAGCTGGACGATTTACGACAATTTGTTGAAAATCATGCAAATCAATTAAAAGTTATCTATATAGATGATCATTATTTTAAGGATGCACCTACACTTCTTCACTATACGAAAGCTATGTATTATCGTTTATTAGCATACAAATTCTTACCTAAAGAGCTGGATCGGATTTTATATCTTGATCCTGATACATTAGTAATCAACCCCGTTAGTGAGTTATATCATACAGATATTAGTGGGTATTTATATGCCGCTGCCTACCACGATAGAATTGCCCTTAAAGAAATCAATAAACTTAGATTAAATGCCTATAATATGGATGCTTACTATAATTCCGGGTTACTATTGATGAACTTGACACTTCAGCGAAATTTCATTGATGAGAAAGTAATTTATGAATTTGTTGAAAAGAATCGCTCCAAATTAATTATGCCTGACCAGGATATTCTCAACGCTCTTTATTCCAACAAAATTAAATGCTTAGATGATAAGTTATACAATTATGATGTAAGATTTTACAACTATTACAGAATCATTAGCAATGGCGAATGCGACATGGATTATATCTTCAAGAATACGGTTATTCTTCATTTTTGCGGGAAGAAAAAACCGTGGATGAAGCATTATAGCGGCAAATTCCATTCTTTATATAAGCAATATGAAAAATTAGCCTTGAATTAATAAACACATACGATGCCGTTCAGAAAGGAGGTGAAAAGAGGCCTTGTTACATTCATTTAATGATATATAAAAGATTCAACAATATGAGTTGGAAAGATAAAGAAGTTATAGGAACTCTATTTTTTAGGAATCATATCTCGAATATGAGATATTAATTATAAAAAGGAGAGATAAAAGTAAAACATACTAAAACATACTGAAGAAGATTTTGTGTTCGGACAAATGATTATATGAGTTTCTTAACGAAGCATCGGAAAAATATGGTTCAATTGCAAAATCCAAAGTTGCGATTGGATACTTGAATATTGCAACCGGTAAAAACGATATAATCTGCTTACGATCGGAATCAGCCGAGTCGAGCTGATTTTGATTATAAAAATTTAATTAATGATAAACACAGCAGTTACAGATTTTTTGAAACAAGACAAATATTTTCTGTTTTGTCTCACTATCAAGAGTTTACTTAACAATTGAGACATGAAACCTCTCTTCAAATTTAACTTCTTATAATATATATTATGGCCCCGGCGTTGAAGAAGATTATAAACTAAACTTTCCTTTGTCTATCCCCCTCTATTATAGCTTTGTTTATATCAATGAAATCAGCAGCATATTCTAATAAATCACTTAAATGAATTGAATTCAGTTTTGCGAAAATTTTAGCTTTCTCCAGTAAGTCACGATTATAAGAAGTTTTGTATAAAATCCTATCACTTTGTTTTTTCTTACCGAATGAAATACCTGGATTAGCTAAAATATGCTTTATTCCGGTTTCCAGCAAATAATTAGTAAATGTCTTATTTTCCATAGCAATGATATTAAGTCTTTCTAATACAGTGGAACTTATAGTAGTCCTAAATTTCACTCGTTTAGTTTCAGGATTAATATATGGGTATCGCATCATTTTATCTCTTTTTGAAAGTACACAGTTATCGTCACCATTTATATAAATGATTTCAGACAAACTTTTAACACTTTCTTTTCCAGAAACAATAATCCTGTATATAGGAATCTTATTATTACTTTTTACTGTATGAATTTTAGAGCGCAATCCCCAGGTTTGTAAAACAGATAGTAATCCTTCGGAGAAAAAAATGCTCCCACTCGTTACAGTAACCATATAACCTTGCTGATCCACATGACCATCACCGTCAATAACACCACGGACAAAATGAGGCAAATAAGTTGCTGGACAAGATGGGAACTTAATAGTCAATGATTTTCTTGCTGTAACACCCAATTTGTTTAAATCACTTTTGATAACTTTTGAATTGATGATTAAACTATATAGCTCTTGATTTCTACTTTTGTTCAATGGACCGCTGTAATTCATTAGCTTTTTTATTTTTTCTAAAAGATAAGGATCTTTTTGGCTGATTGATACAGATTGATTATTTGGATCAACACATCCATCCGTAACGACTAGGCCCAGTACCCAAGCCATTTCATTCGACCATTCCCTAAAGAAACTCTCATTTAATTCGTACTTCCTGTACCCGGTAGGACGCATTGTCACGCCAAGCTTATTTAGAATTAAGGTTACTCCCCTGTCACTTAGGCCGAATTTTTTAGCGATTTCAGAGGTTTTAACCCCAGACTTATATAAATGGGCGATTTCTTTGTTTCGTTCTTCTCTGGACATACTTTTACCCCCATTTATTTTTCAATTCTGTGCCGGTAATCTTCTTTTTTGGCTTTATCTAAGTTAATATAACCTGCGCTGTACTCCAAAACATCGTTTATGTATAAGTTATGATTTTTAGCAAAATGTTTTATGCGCTCCAATAATTCTTTGTCGTATGTTGTTTTATATTGAACGCGGTCCTTTGGGCGAGCTTCTTTGTTAAACGTAATTACCCCTTGGTCTAAAACGGATTCAAGACCAGTCTCAAGCAAATAATTAACATTAGTCTCATGTTCTTTAGCAAGTTGTGATAAGGAATCTAGAATTTCCTTGCTAATATTAGTCCTAAATTCCACCCTGGAATCATCCACAACTTGAACTAATCTGCCATTTACTTTTTTCCACACATTGACCACTCCTTATTTCTTTGAATATATATTATACAATTAAAAACGAACGCTTGTTCCTAACTATATTATAATTCTTTCCACAAAAAAGGACAAGAATCTAACCATCTCGATTACGAAATTCCCCCGCTCTCTTCCCCCCTCTCCTACCCCGAGTGCAAATAGATTACATCTGAGCAAATTTTGGTATACTATGATATAGCATGCCTTCTTAGCTTAAGAACGCAATGAATTTAAGGTTGGAAAGGAAGTAACAAACATGACCAAGCAACAAATTGGCGTAATCGGCCTGGCTGTAATGGGTAAGAACCTTGCCTGGAATATGGAAAGCAAGGGCTACCGCGTCGCCGTGTATAACCGTTCCTCCCAGAAAACGGATGAAATGAAAAAAGAATCTGAAGGAAAAAACATTTTCCCTGCCTACTCCCTTGAGGAATTCGTCAATTCCCTTGAAAAGCCAAGAAAAATCATGTTGATGGTAAAAGCAGGAGCTCCAACTGATGCAACCATTGAACAATTAAAGCCGCTCCTTGATAAAGGCGATATTATTATCGATGGCGGGAACACCTACTTTGCCGATACACAAAGGCGAAACAAAGAACTTAGCGAACTCGGGTTCCATTTTATCGGAACTGGTGTTTCCGGTGGCGAAGAAGGCGCGCTTAAGGGCCCTTCCATTATGCCAGGAGGCCAAAAAGAAGCCTATGACCTTGTCGCACCAATCTTCAAAGACATTTCCGCAAAAGTGAACGGCGACCCTTGTACTACCTACATCGGCCCGGATGGCGCCGGACATTATGTTAAAATGGTCCACAACGGCATTGAGTACGGTGACATGCAGCTTATTTCAGAAGCCTACTTCCTGCTTAAACATGTTCTTGGCCTTAGCGCACAAGAGTTGCATGAAGTATTCTCAGAGTGGAACAAAGGTGAACTTGACAGCTACCTTATTGAAATTACAGCGGATATCTTTACAAAAATCGATGAAGAAACAGGCAAGCCTCTTGTCGACTTGATTCTCGATATGGCCGGCCAAAAAGGCACAGGAAAATGGACAAGCCAAAGTGCTCTCGACCTTGGCGTACCGCTTCCGCTTATTACTGAATCAGTATTTGCCCGGACTATTTCATCCATGAAATCCGAACGTGTTGAAGCAAGTAAAATTTTGAGCGGCCCAGAAGCAAAACCGTTCACTGGTGATCGCGACGCATTTATTGAATCGGTTCGCAAAGCTCTATATATGAGCAAAATCTGCTCCTATGCGCAAGGTTTTGCCCAAATGAGAGCCGCATCTGAAGAATATGGATGGGATCTTCGTTACGGTGATATCGCAATGATTTTCCGCGGCGGCTGTATTATTAGAGCTCAGTTCCTTCAAAAAATCAAAGATGCTTATGACCGCGAGCCTGGCTTGAAAAATCTCCTTCTTGACCCATACTTTAAGGAAATCGTTGAAAGCTACCAGGGTGGACTAAGGGAGACGATTGCTGCAGCTGTTATGAATGGAATAGCCGTTCCTTGCTTCTCATCAGCTCTTGCTTACTATGACAGCTACCGGACTGAATCGCTTCCTGCCAACCTTCTTCAGGCCCAGCGTGATTACTTTGGTGCCCATACGTATCAGCGCACGGATAAAGAAGGCATCTTCCATACTGAATGGACAAAATAAACTACTAAAGGGGAACTGCACTGGCAGCTCCCCTTCTTTCTATTGCTTTTGAGTTATTAAGTACTCCTGGATCGTGGGATTGTCGAGCTCAAAATATGGGCTGGAAACATACTGGATGTCTCCATTCTTCCCTTTGATATAGGTTGGTTCATCAAAGGAAATAAGCTCCCTGATTGCAAGTTGGGACATACTGGAAAGTACAAATATCTTGTTATGGACAGACTCATTTTTAAATAATCCCCTGACCATCACCGCAAATTTTTCCAACAAATCGATAGGCTGAAATTCCGGAAAGTCGATAATTTCAGCAAAAAATTGTTGGGTCCTATTATTATGGAGGCCAATCAAAATATAGGGTCTGGTCGTGAAAAACGGTTTAATGATTACCTCGAAATTGCAGTTTTCCCCAACTTCATTTACCTCTCTATCCGGGAAAAATCCGCGTTCAAATGAAATTGCAAAATTCAATGTGTCAATTTCTTCTTCTGACTCTTCGTCTTCAAGATCATGTAAAAATTCCTCGGCATATTCTTCGTCAACATCAACTTCCTGGGCAATTTCACCGTCAAAATAATTGCCGGACAAGTCATTTACAATCATCGGCAGGTAAGGCGTTATCAGCCCAAGAACTTGGTCGTAAAATGGGAACTTGGTGTTTATAGTCAAGTGGTTTCCTCCCCGCTTTTCTTTCGCTTATTTTGTCAAAACGATGCGAAAAGTGTTGTACATATAATCTACCCAGTTTGAAGGAAATCACACATTTTTAAAATGCCAAAAAGCCCCCTTTATAAGAGAGCTCTCTTTCATTAATGCCCGTTTGCCTTTTTCCAAACGAAATGGTTCATAATAAAGGACGCAACAACAATGGCTGCTACAAATCCTATGCTTACAAAAAAACCATACCGTATGTGGCTTTCGAGCAGTGTACCGCTTACAGCAGCCAGTATCAAAGCAAGGCCGAGGAAACCGAGAAATTTTCCTACCGCTTTCATTTCGAGTAATTTATAACCAGAAATGATGATAAAAGCCCAATTAAATAAGATAAGGATGCCTGCAGCTGTTGTGATGTATTCATAAATCGTTCCTGGTAACAACAGCGCTGTAATAATCGAAGCCAGAAGACCAATTGTCGCTAACCCGAGCGAGGGCAGCGGTACCTTTTTCCATTTGATTTTTTTGGCGAAAATTTTTGGTGCATCATTGCTTTCCGAAAGAGTTACAAGAAGTGTTGTGACCCCAAAGAGAGAGGCGGTCATGGTGGAAAAGCCGGCCATAATAATCGCAGCATTGAAAACATGTGGGAAAAACGGCATATGAATATGCTCCAGCGCTGTTACAAATGGGCTTTCCTTGTCAGTGAATTCCTCATGTCCTGCCATAATAACAGCCAAACCGAGTGAGAGAACATAGATCACAACAAGCAGGATCAGCATAATTAATCCAGCCTTTGGTGCATCTTCCATTTTTTTGAGCCTAGTTGCCATCAGTCCAATAACCTCAATGCCGCCATAGGCATAATAGGCATAAATTAATGAGGACCAAAACCCGGTAAAACCATCCGGAAATAGTTGGTTCATGGAACGAGGCAAACCGGGATAAGTAACGTCGGCATGGAATACACCGAAAAAAGCCAGGCCAGCCAGGATGATGAACATAACAATCGCCGCAGTTTTTATAATTGCAAGCAGATTCTCAACCTTATCAAACCCTTTATTTCCAGTAATGACAACAAGGATGGAAAGGATTGCATAGCCCGCTGCAAAAAGCCATAGTGGGATGTTTGGAAACCAAAATTGAGACAATATTGATAAGGCCGTTAATTGGCTCCCCATGATGAGTATGTTCGAACACCAGTAATTCCAGCCGCAGCTGAAACCAGCCCATTGGCCATAAGCTTTTCCCGCGTAGTAACAGAATGACCCTTCCTGAGGGTCCTGTGCTGTCATTTTTGCAAGCAAGTTATAAACGATATAGGTTCCAAAGGCTGCTAGAATGAACGAGAGTACGATAGAAGGCCCTGTTGTTTTAATTCCAATTGCCGAGCCAAGGAAAAAGCCGGTGCCGATTGTGCACCCAACCCCAATCATCGACAATTGCCACCATTTTAAATCTCCCTTTCCTGATGTCCTGCCCTTTTTTCCCTGATTGTCTGAAGGGATATAAAAATCCATGGCTCAGCCTCCTATAGGTTTATGGCTCTCTTTAGGCGCAGTCATGTATAATTCCCAGGAAAAGCTTATCATTCTTCTTCCTTGCCTTTGTCTTCTTTGGAGACAGGTTTTGGAATATGCTGCACTGTCCGATACATGAATGTTGCCATTGTCCCCTGGGCAACATTCTCCAGGAAGAATGGCGAAAACAGCTTTTTATATTCCTCGTCATCAAACATTTTCTTATTCTGCAATTCCATTTCTGCAAGTCCCTCATATTTGGATAAAAGCACATATTCAAAATCAGGGCCTGTAATAGGCGACAATAGTTCAACATGGTGGGAATAGTTTTCATTGCGATAGTTGACGATTTCCTCCAGCGTCTTAAACGCTTCTGCGAACTTTTCCTGCTTTATTTCAAAAGTTTGATAAACATATACAGTCATGGCTGCCTCCTATGCATGTAATGGATAAAACAGAATCCTGAAATTCATTCCACCTTACCTTCCCCATTTTTGGGATTTACAATTCAGCCATTTAGGCTTGAAAAAATTGCAAAAAAAAAGAGCCTTTAGGGCTCGTCCATACATCAATCGTTAAAAAGTTCCTTTTTCCGCCACTTTCCGTACTTAAAGTAAAGAAACGCAATCACGCTGCTTATTGCGAAACTCGTCCCCATTCCGGTCGCCACCCCTTTTTCACCCAGAAAGGCTGTAAACAATTCCGTGAGCGGGTACCTTAGCACCCAGAAGGAGATGATGTTTAAGACAAGTACCTGCATCATTGCACCCGCACCCCTGACCACTCCGTTTAAAATAAAGTTAATACCGAGAAACGGGTACGTGAAGGCAATGATTTTTAAATACTGTTCCCCAAAATCAACTGCATCGGGATCGTCGATAAATAGCCGGATGCCGCTTCTTGCAAACAGAAATGTTGCTGCTGCAATTAGGAACATGACGGCAAGATTGTATATTGTCCCATATATAGCGATTTTTTGAACCCTGTCCCACCTGCCTGCTCCAATATTTTGGCCCGCCATACTATTTACTGCTGTACCAAGGGCCTGTGCCGGTATCATAATGATGCTGTCAAGCCTTTGCGCAGCGCCAAACCCTGCAGTCGCCGCGGCTCCGAGTGAATTAACCACACTCATGATTGCCATTACTCCGGCTGAAATAACGACCATTTGAAGCCCGGCGGGTATGCCAAGTTTCAAAATGACAGAAACTTCTTTCTGGTCTGGCAGGTATGGAACTGGAAACGGCGCAAGTTTTTTTACAAGTATGTATCCAAGCCCTGCAAGGAAAGCTACTCCCTGCGAAAGTACAGTTGCATACGCTGCACCCGCCAACCCCAAATCAAATCCCTTAATAAAAAGGGGGTCAAGTACCGCATTCAAAACAACCGAACCTAACACAATGTAGAGGGGTGTCCTGCTATCGCCCAGTGAACGCAATATCGTACTGATAAAATTGTACCCTACTACAAATAAAATCCAGACAAAGTTAATTTGCAGATAAACAGCCGCCTCTCCCACCATTTCAGACGGGGTGTCAAGCAGCTTCAAAATCGGTTCTGCAAAAAAATATCCGCCTATTCCAAGAAGGATGGATAAGAAAAGCTGGAGCACTGTAAAAGCATTCAAATATCTTCTCAAGCCTTCATTGCTGTCCATTCCCTTTTGCTGGGAAAGAATTGTCAAGGACGCATTATTGATTCCGATAATAAACGACAACACTGTAAAAATGACCGTACCGGCTACTGCGATTGCTCCAAGCGCATTCGCACCAAGCAGATTTCCCACCCATAAGCTATCGATGAACTGATAAGAAACCTGAAGAACATTTGTCAGCATGATTGGCGTTGAAAAACGTACTAGCTGGCTATAAATATCCCCTTTTGTAAAATCCTGTTGTACCAACCTACTCACCTATTTCAAAAGCATAAACGCCTTGGTTATCGCCGTACAAACTGGAGGGGCCCTGAAGTTTGCGCACGCGTAGGCGCTGGAGCTAGATGTAAAAGACGTACACTAATCTCTTCCCTCTTTCATACTACCTAACCATCCGTATTTGTCCAAAAGAAAAACCTCTCCGTCAGGAAAGGCAAAAGCAGCAGAAATTATATTCCTTTTTTATCGCAATACTCATCAACGACTCGCTCAATATCGTTTAATACCGGATACTTGCCTTCAAATGAGAATTTAATTTCTTCAAGAAACTCCCCGTTCTTATAAACATGAATCGCCCCATCCTGGTTTATCACACTAAATTCAGGCTCAAAGCGATACCCGTTTCTATCAATTGCGCCCATTCGAGCATCAACTCCCGTATATTACAGCTTATTGCCCCGACTTTTACCTTTTTTCTCTACTGGGGCAAAACCATACCCTGTTGTACTTTGTTCAATTTCTGCTGGTTTGGATTGAGGTTTATCCTTCTTTTTCATCATGGTCTCAAGCCTTTCTTTATTTTTTCTTGCTTCCTTTAACCCCGTTCCTCGCGGTTTGCGGAGAATGATGACTTGCACCGCCGTCATTAGCGGGCCCTAATTGGTGCGCATCATCGGTAATTTTTGCCCCTTTTAAAAAATCGTCCTTTGTTTTCATATCGTACCTCCTAATTAAAGTAACGGCTTTCCTGCATCAGGGGAAAGATTAGCGTCACCTTTTCCTTTGATAGTGATTTGTTTTCCCTGACGGCCTTGGTTTCTTTCTTTGTTCTGCTTGTTTTTGGCTGCCATTCTGTTCACTCCTATCCTGCTTTGTTACTAGAGTCCCTCTCGTTTCCATTTTTAAATCATGTACATTTTTAGCAGAACTTCCAAAGTCAATTTGGCTAAAATTCCTCTCATTTACAAACGATATGTAATAATGAATGGATTCAGGGAGGTATCATTTTGAAAAAAGACAATCAAACAATGTCTGAGGAACCGACTGTTGCACCTGGTATGGAAAACAATATAGGCCTTGGAATCGAGGCTTCCGAGCAGGACAAAAAGAACGGGAATACAACGAGTGTAACAATAGCTTCTCTTGATGAAAACGATCCAAGTTAAAGCAAAAGACCCTGAGCTTATGCAGGGTCTTTTTAGTTAACTTGTTCAGCCTCGCCGCTGAGCATCAATCTTCATCCGGCTCGGTTAAATACTGGTTATCTGTTGTGGCAAACTTTACAGACAATAGGCTTTCATCTTTTTCAAGGCCGTACTGGTCTTTTCGGTTATCAATTTGCATATCTGTCTCATTCGCTTTTTCTTCTTTTCTACCCATAAGAACCCCTCACTATGTTTGTTTGGAAACATACTCCGCTTGATAGGAATTTTCACCTGCATGAACGGAAAGCAGGGTATCTGCATAGCCAACAAGCCTGTTTATAAGTTCATCGGCAACCGCATATACATGCTGATGCTGCGATGGGGCATAAAGCTTGGGATCATCAAAAATAATCGTTGTATTAATAAAAACATCCCGATTCCCATAAAGGTTATAATGAATGATCACTTTTCCGGCTGCTCCGCCTGTTTGTATATCTTTATACCCTGGCAGAAATATATACCATTCCTCAGCTGTCGCGGATCTAAAGTTTTTCACACACTTTATCCCATTGATTAGTTGTTCGATTTCCCGTTCAAGCTCATCACTTAATGCCCGTGTAATTTTCCTTTTATTCTCCTCTATCATGGCCAGCACCTCGCTCTATAGACTACCCTTCATCACTGCCTTCTATGAAGACAATCCCCATCAATTCAATCATCACATTATTAGAACTAGGCTCATATCCTATTTGTAGGTCTTTTTTATAAGGGAGGTGTCCTATGATTATCCATGTTGTCCAGCGTGGCGAGGCATTATGGCAAATAGCTGGCCGTTACAAAACAACGATAGAAAAAATTACGGAAACAAACGGGATTGAGAATCCTTCACGGCTGGCAATCGGCCAGGCGCTTGTAATACCTGTCCCCGACGTACTGCATTCCGTCCGGAGCGGAGAGGCTCTTTGGTCAATCTCGCATCGATATGGAGTAAGCGTAAACGAAATTATCCAGGCAAATCGGATTGCCGATCCTAATGTTCTTTATCCCGGGATGGTAATAAGAATTCCTCCAATCAGGCATACAGTAAGGGCTGGTGAAACCCTCTGGCAAATCGCACAGCGCTACGGAACGACTGTGCCTGAAATAATCCGTGCAAACACGATCGCCAATCCTAATGTTATTCAGGCTGGTTTAGTACTCGTGATTCCAAGGCAGAAACCGGTTATTGAAACCAATGCGTTTACGTATCATTCAAACGAAAAAGCTGTGCAGCTTGTAAGTGAAGTTGCACAGGATATGACGTATATTGCTCCATTTGCGTATGTTATTCAGCCCGATGGTTCACTTGTCCTTTATATGCAGGACGATACCGACGCCATTCGGACAGGGCTTGCAGAAGGGGCGCTGCCAATGATGTCGATCACCAATTTCACGGCCACCGAAGCGGGTGAGAATATCGCTCATGAAGTCCTGGCGAGCTCGGCAAACCGGGAGAAACTTCTTGGGAACATTCTTGGCGTTATGAGAGAAAAAGGTTATCGCGGCTTGAATATCGACTTTGAGAATGTTTTGCCTGCAGACAGGGAGTTATATAATCAATTCCTGCAGCGAGCAGTTGATTTACTGCATCGTGAAGGATATTTTGTTTCCACTTCATTAGCCCCAAAAACAAGCGGTGAACAAAAGGGATTGCTTTATGAGGCACACGATTATCCAGCTCACGGGAGGATTGCCGACTTCTCGGTACTGATGACGTATGAATGGGGCTATCGGCTTGGTCCTCCAATGGCTGTATCGCCACTGAATGAAATCCGCAGGGTCCTCGATTATGCTGTCACCGTTATGCCGCGTGATAAAATTTTGATGGGGTTCCAGTTATATGCAAGAGATTGGATCCTGCCGCATGTTAAGGGACAGGAAGCCGAAACATACAGCCCGCAGGAAGCAGTCAACAGGGCGATTCGATACGGGGCCACAATCCAATATGACCAGACAGCAGCCTCCCCTTATTTTAATTACACAGACGAGCAGGGGCGCCGCCATATCGTTTGGTTCGAGGATGCAAGAAGCGCACAGGCGAAATTCGACCTCGTCAAGGAGTATAAACTTAGGGGCATTAGTTATTGGGTCCTAGGTTATCCGTATCCGCAAAACTGGGTGCTGCTCGAGGATAATTTTACAATTAAACAGCTTAGATAAAGCCAGCAATTTATATGCTGGCTTTTTCACCTTATATTTCCACACCTGGAACTCCCTATTTTTGATAGAATTGTAGAGTATTAACCGGGAGGGAAGGTTTTGAAGCTTTCACGTAAACTTGCTATTTCACTACTCATTTGCCTTATCTTTATTGGCGGATTTCTTACTGGCTCGTTATTTATTTCGTATTCCACACCATCTAATCAACCGTATGGATATAGTCTGGCTACAGGGTCAATGAAGGCTCTTCCAATAAAAGCGATGCCGGATCTTTTAGAAGATAGAGTCGTCATAGGGTATGTCCAGGACTTCCGCGACCCAGAGAAAACAATGTACAATGAGTATACCCATATCATTTTTTCATTTGCCCATCCTTCCGCAGACGGTAAGGTTATGCTAAACGGTGACATGGCCTGGGACAACTTAAGAAAGACTGTTATGCTCGCCAAAAAACATAATACAAAAGTAATGCTTGCTGTTGGCGGTTGGTACCACATAACCGGCGGTGAATCGTATACATACTTTAAACAGGCAATTAGCCGGGAACCTTCACGAAAAAGGCTTGTGAATGAATTGATGTCTATCGTTGAAAATGAAAAGCTTGATGGAATTGATATCGACTTTGAGCATCCGCGTTCCGAAGCAGACGCTATAAATTTGGCAGCTTTTGCAAAGGATTTAAAATTAAGACTTGAACCCTTAAACAAAAAACTCTCGGTCGCGGTTTATTCGAAAATCAATGCTGTGACCGGTGAGGAGGTTGATTCTGTTATCTTTAAGCCAGAGCTATTCCTGCACACCGATTATGTTAATATTATGGCTTATGATGGGCAATGGGATGGCGGCTACCATGCAGCAAATCTTGCACCATATAAATTTACAGAATCGGTTGTACACTTTTGGGGAGATTATTTTGAACGTCTTGGTCTTGAGAAGAAGAAGCTTGTCCTTGGCATCCCTGCCTATGCGCAGCCCGAAAATCTAAGTAAGAAACAACTTACTTACTCCTCAATCATAAAAAAGGATTCAGGTAACGCTCAAAGCGATTCTTTTTCTGCAAACGGGACTGTTTATTTTTATAACGGAAAGCCAACTGTGGCGAAAAAAACCGAGCTGGCACTAGAGGAAGGATTTGGCGGAATGATGATTTGGGAGGCCGGCCATGATAGCATAGGGGATACAAGCCTGGTCGGAACTATTAACGATGTAATCAAACAGGACGGGAAGCTAACGAAAAACTAGGTGCTGACATTGGACTTGTAAACACATTTTACAAGAGGTTTGTATATTTCTATAAATCGAAAAAGGGAGAGCCTCTCTTTTAAAAGGCTCTCCCCTGTTATCCCGCATTAAAGGGCTGTAAGCCCCCCACCTCAAAGCTTAAGAAAAAACAAGTAAGAGTAGGCGGGGGATAATCTAACAATCAGTGGAGGATGAAGAACCCCCACTGATTAAGTTTCACTTTATGACTCGTCAGCTTCTTCCTGATCCATTATTCTTTCGAATTCTGCTGCTACCTTTTCAAACTCCTCATCGGTTTGGATGGCATCAAGGTCGCCTTCATCATCTACTTTTAAGAAGAAAATGTCGATATCATCTTCTGTATCCTCTTCTAGATCTTCAATGAAGCTTACTGCAACGTATTCTGTACCCTCAAGCTCCATGACAGCCAGTACTTCCACCTGTTGTTCTTGATCGTTTTCATCAGCAATTGTAAAAATTTCACCAACTTCGATTTTTTCCATAAAACTTCTCCTCTCTACGGATGGTTTGGACAATCATTATTTTCCCAAAAACAGAAAAATCTATGCCCTTCCTTCACACATCAAATTCCTTTACCTTTTCAAGTTTCTCGATAAGGACCATGCAGCGTTTATCGCCAAGTTCATAAATGTACATCGAGTTTTCTTTTTCGACGAGCAGCTTTCGAAATTGAATCTCGCCTTCAATATTATACTGATTGAGCAGGTCAATCAACTTATTATAGATTTGTTCCTTTTTCGGCTCAATCGTTGAAGCAATCTTAATCGGCATTGGTATGCCTGGAATTTTATAAGTTGTTAAAATCACTGTCTCCAATTGGCTTCACTCCTTACAATTGCTATTCGACATTTCCCGTGATTTCCCTGCTTTACGTGAAAACTTTTTGTGTATAGCTTATACTTGAACTACCAAAGTAGAAGGAGTCTTTATGATGAATAACAAAGAACTTCAAGATAGAATCATTGAGAATTATCAAGCAGATGAAAAAATGATGATACTTGTTTTTGCTCAATGGTGTATTAATAATGGCCTTGACCCGGAAGAGGTCTATTTAAGAGCCTATCCTAACCAGAGAAACAACCAGGCATTAAGTGATGCACTTGAATTAACTGTTCCAAAAGAGGAAGCCGGTGAGGTGCCTGACCAGACGCTTCTTGGCGTTTTGTCCCTGTTTGGGAATGATGATCTTGCTTTTATTATATCGGAAGAAATCAGTAAGAGAAAAAAGTAGACTTCGTGAATAAATTACCTATATCAACCTTATACTAGTTATGAAAGCTTGTAGCTCAATGGTCAGAGCAGCCACCAGCCTATTTACTAGGCTGATGTGCATTTTGCGGGTTCGAGTCCCGCCGGGCTTTCTTTTAGTTTGCCCAAAAAAGAAACAGTGATCGGCACATGCCATAATTTATTCCCTGCACCCTAATTTAGAAAAATAAGAACAGGCATCCCCAGTTAGTGGAGATGCCAAATCATGAACCTGTACCTCAATCCTCGTGCTTCAACACAATGTCTTCGTGTCTCTTTGAAAGGATTTTGCTCGTTTTTCGATAGTGTTTCGATTTAAAAACAATATCAAAATCATAGTCTTCTGGGTATAGCTCCCTAGCCGGTATGTGCAGCTTTAATCGTTTGTGATTAATCGTATGCTTTTCACCCTTAACCTGAACAATATAATTTCCCTGTTCATCCGGGCCTTTATAGACAATACCGTGTTCATCAGCGGGGGATATGGTGACATTGTCTCCCATTGAGAAACGCTCAACTTGGGCATCCGTTTTTAGAACAGGCTTTTTACGCTTCTGGTGCTTGTTAACAATCATCTGCCTCTCCATGTCTTTCTTTTTGTACTCTTCTATTGGGACTTCGGAGTACACCTTCATTTCTTTATACGTAATTTGGTGAGCCCTTTCAATTAGCTTTGGATGAATTCCAAGTTTAAGGGCAATCGCAAATGCCTGGCTTTCCCCGCCTTTGCCAATAGTAAGCCGATATGTCGGTTTCAGTGTATCAAGATCAAACTCCATCGACCCGTTGATAAATCCTTCATGCCGATCGGCAAAATCCTTTATTTCACTATAATGGGTAGTTGCCAAAAGCGTCGCACCCTTTGCATAGAGCTGTTCAAGGATTGCTGTTGCAAGCCCCATACCCTCACCTGGGTCCGTTCCCGAACCCAACTCATCCAACAGGACGAGCGACCTGTCATTGGTTTCCTTCAAAATCTCAATAATATTAACGATCCTCGAGCTAAATGTGCTCAGGTTTTCGGTAATGCTCTGGCCGTCACCGATATCAACAAGGATATTCTGATAGACGGCTATTTCACTTCCTTCTGATACTGGCAAAAACAACCCGGACTGCGCCATTAATGCCAGGAGCCCTACTGTTTTAATAGAAACGGTCTTACCTCCTGTATTTGGCCCTGTAATGACGAGTGCATTCTCAGGTTCGCCCAGCTTAATGTTTAATGGAACTGCCCCCGCACCAAGCAAGGGGTGCCTAGCATCAATAAGCCTGATAATATGTGATTCGTTTACAGAAACCTTTCTCCCATCAATTGCCCTGCTATATTTGGCTTTTGCAAACAGAAAATCGTAATGAACCATTGTTTCTACTGCGAAGCCCAATTGCTGCTCATTTGCTTCCACCAGCCCGGTCAAATAGGTTAGGACTTTCTCTACCTCGGCTTCCTCATCAGATTTGAGCCAAAAAAGATCATCCTGATACGAGGAAATCTCTTCAGGCTCAATATATACGGTTGACCCGGATGCCGATGTATCGAGAGCCTTGCCTTTTACTTTCGTTCTGTATTCCTTTTTAATTGGGATAACATAACGTCCTTCTCGTTGGCTGACTGTATTTTCCTGTAGGTAGGTTTTGTATTTACTTGATCGTACAAGCTGCTGGACTTTCTCTTTAAGCCGCTCCTCCTGGACTGCGATTTGCTTGCGCATTTTCAAAAGCTCCTTGCTCGCATAATCATCCACATTGCCATGCCGGATACAGCGGATGATTTCAGATGCCAATTCAGGGAGTTCATCAATAG
Organism: Bacillus sp. FJAT-27225; assembly: GCF_001685025.1. Classification (GTDB taxonomy): domain Bacteria; phylum Bacillota; class Bacilli; order Bacillales; family Cytobacillaceae; genus Bacillus_D. The sequence goes on from NZ_MAYU01000001.1 coordinate 442,415, forward strand.
AGTAAATATAGCTCGTCACCCTTGGTGCAACATACTCCTTGTCTTTCATAAATCGTTTCATTTTAGAGCAGCAATCCAAAAAGTCATATAGGCGGCTCAATTGCTCAGGCTTCAATGCTGCCCCTTTATTCAATCCTTTAAGAAGAGAGTCAATTCCCTCGAGGCCGTGCACCGGGACACTGGTACTAATTTTCATAATTTCAACGGCTTCGGACAATTCCCCGAGCAACGCTTCAATTTGCTTTACATTCGTCGAAGGCAGCAGGTTTGTGATTTTTTCTTTGCCTGCTGCAGTTAATGCATAGGCAGCCAATTTTTCTTTAATTTTTTCAAAATCAAGAACGTGAAAGGTGTGACTGTTCATCTTCCATCCTCCTATAAAGTTAATGCGGGAATAAATAAAAATAGCCGCACTGAACAAGTCAGCGCGGCTTAAAGTAACGGAAAAAATCCGCTTCTACCCCTTAAAAAACCAAAATAAATAGCTGATGCACATTGTACACAGCCACAGTCGGTTAAAGGATTGCATGCTTGTATGTCCATTTGTTCTTAACTTCCATTTCTGGCCATGAGAAAATAAGCCTGCTATATGAGGCATTTTGGCCTGAAACGAGTTATCCAATTGTTTGGATTAGTTAAGAACGGCTCCCGACATAAAACATACTCCCTTGGTAAAAAAATCAATTTCATGGCAATCGTAACACATGGTTGAGCTGAAAGTAAAGGGACAGCTGCCTAAACCTTTTGACAGCTGCTCTGATATCGTTTCTTCCGAATATTTTGCTGGCCTGCTTTCTGATGTACTCAGAATCTCAATCGTATCCATTAGGCAATACACGCTAAATTATCTATTCTAACAATTACCACTTCTTCAACTTGTTTGAGACCCGGAACGCTGCCCTTGTTTTTTTCCTGAGGTCTTCAATCGAAATACCATCGGCTGCTTCTATCAGTATCATTTCTCCATCCTGGATAGTAAACACTGCTAGTTCGGTAACGACCATTTGTGCGGGTTTCAGGCCTGTAATAGGATACTCCAGTTCTTTTACAAGCTTAGGCGCTCCTTCCTTGGAGAGGTGTGTCATCGCAACAATTATTTTTTTTGCTCCTGGTACAAGATCCATTGCCCCGCCAACTCCCAAGATATCGGAACCAGGTACTGCCCAGTTGGCAATCTCTCCTTTCTCACTCACCTGGAGGGCTCCGAGAACAACCACATCAATATGACCGCCGCGTATCATCCCGAATGAATCCACGCTTGAAAAAATCGATGCTCCTGGATCGAGCGTGACTGGATGCTTGCTCGCGCTAATACAGTCCATATCAGTGCCTTCCGGAGATGGAGGAGGACCCATGCCAAGGATTCCGTTTTCCGAGTGAAGATAGACTCCTTGTTCTTTTGTTAAATAGTTTGGAATGAGCGTCGGAATCCCAACACCAAGATTTACAATTTGACCCTTTTTAAGTTCCATAGCAACTCGTTGGGCAATTCGCTCTTTAGCTCGAATGTTTTTAGACATACCTTCGCCCCCTTTGCACAAAGTTAAAAGAAATTAATTGCTTTTAGTGTTGCTCCTCAATTTATCCAGGGTAATGCGAATCACATCAATCCCTTCAATAAAAATCCCTGCCATGGTGGATGAGGTAGTGATTCCTTCAACCGCGAATTCTTGTTTTCGAAAAACATCCTCACGCCGAGGGCATTTTCTTGCCATTAAGGAATCTCTTTTAATTGGATACTTTTGTGAACCTTCCTGGCTGTTGTTAATCCGGATTCAATTGCTCCGTCCATAAAGCTGGCCCAGCCCTTCGCAAAAGTCGTCCCTGCCAGATAAATGCAATTTTCCGGACTGTTCCACTCCTCAAAGTAATTGGTTAGCTGGTTCGGTTTCAGCATTGGCCATGCCTCTTTTGAAAAATCGTCATTTACCCAGTCATGCCCCGTACTTTCCAACACTTCAACATCTGGAATCCAATACTTCAATGCCGCTTCAACCGCTTCACGGTCATTCGGATTGAGCCTGTCAGCCCGAGTGCCAAATCCAACGATAATGCTGTTTCCATCCACATACCGGTCCAGATGGACTGAATTAAGAGGATACTCTCCTGGTGCCAATGCATCGAAAGGTTCCAACTCTCCCCTCAGCCTTGCCCAGACTTTAACTCCTTTGGACATTTGGCCTTCCTGTGACGCATTCATTTTTGCGGTGGAAAGCGGCGGTTCAAACAGAATATCTTTTAGGACTGTCATAGGGACTGTTACAATCACTGCGCGTGCCTTATAAGTTGTTCCATCAGCAGTCGATACAGCAGCACATCCAGCGCTGTGCCTGATTTGTGTGACCATAGTCGACAGTCTGATATCAGCGGCAGCAGCATCTGCAATTGCTTGAATAAGGGATTGTGTTCCATCCTTTAACCTGTAAGTTGAAATCATTGAACCATGATTTGACCAGTCCCCTTGGGAAAAGACCCACCAGCGAAAAATCTGGCTTGCCGCCCCTTCGCTCGGCGGCCCGCAGAAATCAGAAGCGATCCAGCCATGGAGAATATCGTATTCTTCTTCATTTAGCCCAAAGTCGTTCATGAATTGCTCTGCAGAAATGCCGTCGACTTCCTTAATTAAAGGAGAATGAAGTGGTGAATATGGGAAAGGCAAATAGTTTGAACTTACACACATTAGCTTTCCTGCAGTCTCTCTTATTTTTTTCCTATATTCAGCTACGGTCGAGCAACGCGCCTGCCCGGCCGAAATCCAATACACTTTCTTTGGCTTCGGTCCTGACACAATCTCAAGCCCGTATCTCGTTATCTCAGCCCAAACATGCGGCTGGTGCCAATGGACGTATGTCCCGCCCATTTCCAAGTCCGAATCCAATCTGGAATCTACCCAGGTCCTTCCGCCAAGCCGGGCCCGCGCCTCTAAAACTAGCACTCTATAACCTAAAAGACGGAGTTCCCTCGCCGCTGTCAGCCCGGAAAAACCGCCCCCTACAACGATCACATCATAGTCCTCATGCCCTGCTAGCATCCGCTTCCCCCTCCACACCTAAATCAGCTTTTACTATTAATAGGTATGAATCGTTTGAAGAGATAAGTAGTGATGGAAATAAATAATTGGAAGTGGAGGTAGCATTATTTGCCTGTGATGAATTTTGCTTCGGTCGCACCCTGTATTGTCCATACTACTGTTTGGCTGTGGATTTTCAGCACCTATTCAACTTATTTTGGCCACTCAACAGCCTGCACTTTTTGCAGACAATAAGTAATGGAACAAAAAAAGTCTCCTTGGTAACCGAAGGAGACGCTGCAGCTTATGTAAACTTTAACCTTTCCAAATTTTCTTTTGAAAAATGATAAATCCATCCATCAAGGTTTCTAACTGGCTCTACAAGAGGAGGAAGGAGTGTGCCGCCCATTCCAAAGGCAACCGCATAGAGAGCGCAGATAGCTGCATCATATACATCTGTTCCCGGCTCTGCCGTTGGAGGGAGATATTTTTTTATTCCTGGAAAAGCTTCTGAGGACTTTCTTTCTTTAACAAGAGCCGGGTATACCTCCAAAATAATCTTGTTGTTTCTTGGATTTTGAGGATGAAAGGGATAGGTAAGGAAATTCTCCCTTTTTTCCCACTTCCTGATATGTGACATTGCAACGGTTGCATTGTTTCCAATCCTGTCGAAAGTAGCGGAAAGTGGGTTTTTTCCAAATACGCTATGAATATGACGATCTGTATCCCGATATGCGAATATATTATCAATTTCCCTTGCCGGCTTTCGAATCCCGGCATCAGCACCTTTAAGCAGCCCGACAAACGCGGCAGGAAAGCAGAGTGGCGCATCCACCCCAATTATAATTTTCGTATCTTCGTTGTCAGGCAGAACTGTTCCTCCTGAAACCGCATGTATTAAATCTTTAATTTCCAGCATGCCGGCGTCGGGGATGGAAATGGAAGATGGCGTACCAACCCATTCCACCTGATCCTTGCCTTCCTTCCAGACACAAACCGCAACGCCATGGTTATTACCTAGCCAGCCGCCGACGTCCCAGCCAATTCCAATTACTTTTGAAACATTCATATGCACGCGGCTCCGATTAATCGAGTTCCAGCGGTCTAAGACTCGCTTCTATTTCAGCCCGCTTTGGCTCGAGATAAGGAGGCAAAGCAAGCTTTTCCCCAAGTGAATCGACCGGTTCATCAGCCGCAAATCCTGGCGTATCCGTCGATAGCTCAAATAGGATATGGTTTGGTTCCCTAAAATAGAGCGCCTTGAAATAATAACGCTCCACTTCACCTGAGTTCATTAGCCCGCTCGCCTTTATTTTTTCAACCCATCGTGCAAATTCCTGTTCATTCGGCACCCTAAAGGCAACATGATGGACGCCCCCACGTCCAAGCCGTTCACGTGGAAGGTCCGGACGCGATTCGAGATGCACTTCAGCTCCTGAACCGCCCTCGCCTGTAGCGTATACTTGTATGTCGGGAAACTCACCGGATGGGGAGGGGTACGACCCGACATATCGGAAACCCATTATGCTAGTCAACACATTCATTGTTGGTGCCGGGTCGCCGACTGTCAATGTAACCGGGCCCAGTCCGACGATTGCATATTCAGCAGGAACATCCGACCCAGCCCACGGCTGCCCCGGAGCTACACCGACTTCTCGATTATCCGCAACCAGAAACAGCCTGGTTCCCTCATGGTCCTGGAACTCAAGCACATCCCGTCCCGCTCGCTGTGATCGTTCTTTGTGATAGACACCAAGCTCTTCAAAGCGATTTTTCCAGTAATGAAGTGACTCTACATCCCGTACACGGAGAGAAGTAGATGATATGCTTGACCTTCCCGGATGAGTCCTTCCAAGTGAAGGAATATCAAAGAAAGTTATTTCCGTTCCTGGGCTGCCAACAGCGTCCCCATAAAAGAGATGGTACGATTCGGTATTATCTTGATTCACTGTCTTTTTGACAAGCCGCAGGCCCAGCACCTTTGTGTAAAAGGCGAAATTCTTTTCAGCCTTTGCTGTTAACAGTGACACATGATGGAGTCCAAGCAGATTCACATCGCTCACCCTTTCTGTTAAAAACTTATTTTCATAGTAGCAGTTTGTGTTGAGATATGAAAAACAATCGGCTTTCAGAGAGGTAAAACTTCTTTAAAATGAAATCGGTTAAAACGTATACATGAAGTAGGTCTCTTAAAATGTTCAGTACCAGTAAATAATAGAAATTCCAGGTGAATTTGCGGCAAGTTGCTGCTATTGGGACATATGTATTGAAGTCCTTTTAAGGAGCGAATAGTATAGTTTAGCGAACTGGTTTTGGAGGGGCGCTTTTGTACTATTTAATGGACGGAACCTGCTTTTAGCAAGGAGGGTTTCGTCGCATAAATCTTTTTATTGGACGGAAAGGCATCTTGCAACCTGGTGTTGCGTCCCATATATCTTTTTTATGGGACGAAACGGCATAAAGCGAGTAGAGCTCCGTCTCATAAAAATTATATATGAACGAATCGCCATTTTCCGAGAAGTGATTCTCCCAATTATGTTTCTATAAAATCCAAGGACAAGTGATTACTTTATTAAAAAGAATCCCCGCCATCATTAGGCGGGGATTCCTCCTATCTATTCAAATCACTTAGCCCAGGTGCATGCTCATTAGGTAGCTCAGGCATCGTCGGAACAGGGAATCCTTCTGGCGGAGCTACAACCTGAAGCTCCCCATCGTTCCTGCTCGGCGACTTGCCACTAAAGATTTCTGCCACCAATGTATCATCAAGCCTGAAGTTAAAGAAAGCATTATGGAAGCCCATATCTACATATTTTTTGCACTCGGGATATTTGTTAATATCATAATTCGGCACAGGGAACAATTTACCCCAATCAACCCCGAGCGTCTCAAGAGCCTTTGCGAATGCATTCTGGTGTGCATTATCGCGCACAATCAGGAATGCAAGCGTCTCACGGAACGTTTTATTCGTACTCATCTCATAAATACGTGACTTCTGTAAGACACCAGTAGACTCAAGTGTAAGGTTCGATAATAAATTTCCAACCAGATTGCCATGGTCGTAAACCCATGACCCATTCCAAGGGTTTCCGGCCGCATCCTCCGGAACCGACGCTTGCGCCCCGATGATATAATGATGGGGGTTCGCATGCATAACGGGATCCTGCAGCGGAGCACCGCTTGGACTCGCTGATCCAGCACCCGGCTCGCCTGATTCATTCAGCAAATGATTAATGGTCGTCTGAACCAATTCGACGTGGGCAATTTCCTCGAGGAAAATTCCTCGCAGCAAATCGCGAAACTTCTTATCGGTCCCACGAAAGTTCGAGCTTTGGAAAAAGAATTGCATCATCGTTCTCATTTCACCAAAATGGCCGCCGAGGATTTCCTGCATTACCTTCGCTGCAGCAGGATCCGGTTTGTCGGGCGTAATAATATTAATCAAATCTTCCCTGTAAAAATACATTCTTCTACCCCACTTTCATAATTCGGCTCAAACATAGCCGTTTCTGTTAACTTGCGCAACCCTACACCAAACATGCACAAGAATGGGGTTTTATAGACTTTTTTGTAAAAACTGGGCCTGCACTTTTGCGCAGACCCTGTACATCTAATGCGATTAATCGATAACAAAGCCAACTTTCCCTAGCTGCTCTGCTTTTTCCAGTAAATCAAATGCTCTTCCGTATTCCTCAAGAGGGAACATCCCTTCAATAACAGGCCGTACCCCGTGCTTTTCAATAAAAGCGAGCATCTCCCGATATTCTTCGGCACTGCCCATTGTAGATCCAAGCATATTGAATTGCCCATAAAAAAAGCTTCGTAAATTGAAGTCGACTACATCACCTGCTGATGCCCCGAACGTAACGATCGTTCCGCCTGGCCTCAAACAGGCGAGAGACTTATTAAAGGTTGCTGCACCGATTGATTCAATAACAACATCAACCTTTTCTCCCGATAAGGCTTCAGCCCAATCACTATTGCTGTCAAAAGCCTTGTCCGCCCCAAGCTCCAGCGCCCGTTTACACTTTTGTTCGGAGCGGGAGCTGACATAGACAGTGGCACCCACTGCTTTGGCCATCTGCAGCATGAAAGTCGCAACTCCGCCTCCAATGCCGGGAATGAAGATTTTCATGCCTTCCCTGATTTTAGCCCTTGTGAACAGGACCCGGAAAGCGGTTAGGGCGGCGAGGGAAAGCACGCCAGCCTCCTCCCAAGTCAGGAACCCGGGTTTTGGAAGTGCATTTTCCGCTGGGACAATAACATATTGTGCGAAGGTGCCATTGGATGGATGTCCAAGAATTTCGAATCCCTCTGGCGGAGCGTCACTATTATTCTTCCAGCCAATCCCCGGATTGATGATAACCTCTTGCCCCACTGAAAGTTCATTTACGCCATGTCCAACCGCATCGATAATCCCTGCGCCATCAGAACCGATTACTAAAGGCGGCTCTGTTTCCTTGTGCCGCTCAAGTGTTATCAGGTCACGGTGATTCATTCCGGCGGATTTCAGTCTGATTCTTACTTCATTTTTGCCTGGTTCGGGAAGCTCCATCTCCCTTACGGCCAACCCTTCAATTCCGGTTTTAACTTCATGGACAAGTGCTTTCACGACAAATCACCTCATTTATTATGTATCACTCCAACTCCATTTTGGCTTAATTTTCCGGAAAGCGCACTTTTTTTGCACTAAAAAAGAACACCTGTATTTTGCTTCAGGTGTTCATAGTAATTAATTTCCCAGTTCCTTTATCTGGTCAACCAGGTTTTTAATGTCGGCGATTGGTTTTGCAAGTTCCTCATGGTTTAATACGGTTTCGTCCAAAGTTCCGTTTTCAATATGTTTCAAGTATTCGTCGATTTTCCCTTCCAACTGTTCATTTTTTTCAACAATTTTATTATGCAGGTCGGAGGCTATTCTAGGTGCTTCAAGCTTGGAAAACTCATTGATTTCAGTTTTCATAGTTTCCAGCTCTTGTTTCAATTCATCAACAGCCTGTTCATCCTGCATGGCCTTTTCTGCTTTGGCCGGTACCTCCTCAGCAAACGCGATTGCCTTATTGACATAGTCCTTTGCATCATTTGCATAGGATAGTGTATTGTTTGCCTCTTCAAGGAACGAACACCCTGAAAGGATTAGAGTAAGGCCAAGGAAAATGGCCGTTAATTTTCTATTCATTCCTTCTACCTCCAATGTAAAAAGTGATTGGATCCGTCAACGGCAATACCTCTATCATTAAGGCACCTATATTAACAACTGAACTCCATTTTGTCAATCCACTCATCGTTGACGCACTTCTATCAACGCCCTTATTTCTTCTTTCCAGCAGTTTTGGGCGTTGATGCACCGTTATCAACGACCTTTATTCTTCTTTCCAGCGGTTTTGGGCGTTGATGCACCTTTATCAACGACCTTAATTCTTCTTTCCAGCAGTTTTGGGCGTTGATGCACCGCTATCAACGACCTTAATCCTCTTTTCTAGCAGTTTCGGGTGTTGATGAACCTTTATCAACGACCTTAATTCCTCTTTCCAGCGGTTTTGGGCGTTGACGCACTTCTATCAACGCCCTTAATCCTTCTTTCGGGCGGTTTCGGGCGTGGAGGAATAAAGTAACGCGGCACTATTAAATTGGGGTTCCATGTGTATCTGTAAATTGGGATTTCAAGATTATCCTAGGCAAATGATTCGAGAGCTGTGTAAATAATTATATTCTTTAATACCCCCTTAATGCAGTTAAAACACCTTAGTCAAATAGTATTTCGTAATCGCTAAATATTCGCGGGCATACGATTTTACTAGTGCCTGGACCGGTGTTTCTGCTGGAAGGCCTTCTACGGTAAGTCCATAATCGCGGGCTATCATCTTTGCCCGATAGACATGGAAGTCGTTTGTTACGACAAGACCTTTCGTTGCACCTTCAGGTATAAGTTTTTTTGAAAAATTTATATTCTCGTATGTACTTGTTGATTTGTCTTCAATTAAAATCCGCTCTTTTTCAATGCCCCTTTTACTCAACTCTTCCCTAATGGATACTGCTTCAGAAATATTTTCCCCTCTCCCCTGTCCTCCCGATGCAATTGCAACTGTTTTTGGGTTCTGGCGTAAATACCCAGCGGCAGCTTCAATCCTGGCATCCAGAGCAAGCGACGGGACGTCCCCTTTGACCCTCGCACCGAGGATAATGATGTAATCCGCACCTGCTTCCGGTGTTTCATTTCCATGCTTGATCATCAAATAATGGAGGATGGCAACATAAATCAGGCCCGCCACAAGAATAAACAAACCTATTCTTTTAAATAGAAATGGTTTCCCCATATAATCTCCCTTTTCCCATATTAAACACTGAATGGGGGGCCTTACTAAGTAGGGCCCCCTATTTTTATCTTATTTTGCATGAACGGGCTGTAAGATCCCCACCTCAAGGCCTAAGGATACTCGAAGAAGCCCGGGTGGGGACAACAGCCCGTAAAAGCCCGATTGGTTCAACTAGCAATCAGCGGGGAAGAACACCCCACTGATTGCAGTTTCACTTTATGATAACCGGTTCAGTATGCCAGATGTCTTCAGCATATTCTTGAATGGTCCGGTCACTAGAGAAGAACCCTGATTTTGCTATGTTGACAAGGCTTTTCTTTTGCCAATTTTGTTTGTCCCCAAACTCACGGCCTATTTGCTCCTGGATGTCAGCATATGATGCAAAGTCCCGGAATACAAAATATTGATCGTTATAAGCGAGCAGGGAATCATAGATTTCTGTAAACTCACCATACGTATCCGGGAAGAAACCGTTCACAAGCTGATCGACAACCATACGGATCCTTCTATCATAGTGATAATATTCGTGAGCGTGATATCCGCCATTATTCTGGAATTCAAGGACCTCCGCAGCGCTTAAGCCAAACAAGAAAATGTTTTCCCTGCCAACAAGCTCGGTAATCTCAACATTGGCACCATCAAGCGTACCGACTGTCAGGGCACCGTTCATCATAAATTTCATGTTTCCTGTGCCGGATGCTTCCTTGCTGGCTGTTGAAATTTGTTCGCTGACATCCGCGGCTGGGAAAATTTCCTCACCCAGTGATACCCGGTAATTTTCAAGGAAAATGACCTTGATCCTTCCGTTTACAGCCGGATCGTTATTAACCTTGTCGGCAACCGAGTTTATCAGTTTAATGACTTTTTTTGCAAAATAGTAGCCTGGCGAAGCTTTGGCACCAAAAATGAATGTCCTTGGATGCATCTCGTAATTCGGATTTTCCTTAATCCGGTTGTATAAATACATGATGTGCAGGACATTCAGGAGCTGGCGTTTATAGGCATGCAGCCGCTTGACCTGGATATCGAAAATCGAATGAGGGTCGACGGTAATCCCTGTTTGTGCATGAATTCTGGAAGCAAGCCTTTCCTTGTTGCCAAGTTTAATATCAGCAAGCTTCTCAAGGAATGGGCTGCTGTTTTTGAACTCCATCAATCTTTCCAGCTGGACTGTGTCGTGAATCCATTCGTCGCCAATTGATTCTGTGATTAAATTGGTAAGGCGAGGGTTCGCCTTAATGAGCCAGCGTCTATGAGTGATACCGTTGGTCTTGTTATTAAATCGTTCAGGAAAAACCTGATAGTACAGGTTCATTTCACGTTCTTTCAGAATATCTGTATGAAGTTTCGCAACTCCATTGATACTATGGCTGCCGACAATCGAAAGCGGGGCCATGCGTACCTGGTCATGGGCAATAATCGCCATATCCTCAATCCGTTTCCAATCACCAGGATACCTTTCCCAGAGGCTGCGGCAAAAACGCTCATTAATTTCCTCAACAATCATATATATACGCGGCAGCAGCGGCTGGAATATCCGTAAAGGCCAACGCTCAAGTGCTTCTGAAAGAGTTGTATGGTTCGTATAGGAAAGAGTATTGACTGTTAAATGCCACGCTTCATCCCAGCCAAGCCCTTCATCATCCATTAAGATCCGCATCAGTTCCGGAACGGCAAGAGCGGGGTGGGTATCGTTAATATGGATGCTCGTATGCTCATGCAGCTCAAAAATACTCTTGTTTTTCTTTTTAAATGACTTGATGATCGCTCTCAAAGACGAAGCAACTAAAAGGTATTGCTGTTTAAGGCGTAGGATTTTCCCTTCGTCATGCGTATCATCAGGATATAGGAATTCACATATTGCTTCCGTGTCCTTTTTATATTTCAGAATATCGGTTCCAGCGTTGAATTTGGAAGGTTCGGCACTCCAGAGCCGAAGTGTATTGACTGTGTTCGTGTTATACCCAAGCACAGGCATATCGTAAGGGACTGCCATAACAACCTCGGCATTAGTATGGCGGAAAACAAGCCGGCCATTTTCCATTGAGCTTTCTACTTTGCCCCAAAACGGGATTTCCTCCGCTTCATCGCCCTTTCGAACCTCCCACACATGGCCATGCTTCAGCCATTGTTCAGGCAGTTCGACTTGATATCCATCAACAATTTTCTGTTCAAAAAGGCCATGACGGTAACGGATCCCGCAGCCATGACCCGGCAAGCTTAACGAAGCAAGGGAATCAAGGAAACATGCAGCGAGCCGGCCAAGGCCGCCATTGCCTAGCCCTGCATCTGCTTCGTACTCCTCAAGGTCATCCAGGTCGATACCCAGCTCTTTTAGCCCCTCGCTTACGACCTCTTCAATCCCAAGATTCAAAAGGTTATGGCGCAGAAGCCGGCCAAGCAAGAACTCAATTGACAGGTAATATACCTGTTTTTTACCTGATGTCCGATATGCTTCATTCGTTTTAATCCAGTTTGTGCTCACATGCTCCCTGATCATTGTCCCGAGTGTCTGGAATTGTTCCCTTCTGGTGCTTTCTTCAAAATGGGTTCCATAGGACATTTCCAGCTTCCTCAAATACGCAGCTTTAAATTCCGGAACACTAGAAAACATGCGAATCACTCCTTTTCACTAGACTTCTGTAGAGCTTTTCATATTCACGGGCAGACTGTGTCCAGCTGAAGTCAAGCTCCATCATCTTCTTAACAATGTTTTCCCACTCATTTTTACGGTGATAAAAGGAGAGTGCCCGCTCAATTGTATATAACATATCGTGAGCATTGAAATTAGTAAATGTAAACCCATTCCCTTCACCGGTAAACTCATTATATGATTTGACCGTGTCATTCAGGCCGCCTGTTTCCCTGACAATTGGCACAGCGCCATAGCGCATTGCAATGAGCTGGCTTAGGCCGCATGGCTCAAATTTCGATGGCATCAGGAAAAGGTCAGCGCCGGCATAAATGCGATGGGCAAATGATTCATCAAACCCTATGAATGCTTTGCATTGGTTTGGATACTGGCTGCTCATTTGACTGAAGAAATATTCAAATTCTCGGTCGCCTGTTCCCAATACAATCAATTGTGTCCCAGTTGCCATAATTTCATGGAATACCCCCCTGACAAGTTCAAGACCCTTTTGCTTGGTCAGGCGTGTGACCATCGCAATAAGTGGTACTCCATCTTCCTGAGGGAGGCCGAACTGTTCTTGAATGGCCCGCTTGTTCCTAATCCTGTCTTCAACATCCCCTGATGAAAATGGAGCAGCCAAAAACGGGTCATTCTCTGGATTATACACGTCGTTATCAATACCATTTACAATTCCTTCGAGGTCATTGCTCCTCATCCGCAGGACACCATCCAGCCGTTCACCGAAATAAGCCGTCTTGATTTCTTCCCTATATGTAGGGCTGACCGTTGTAATCTTATCAGCTGAAACCAGCGCTGCTTTCATAAAGTTGATATTCCCGTAAAATTCAAGCTGGCTTGAATTGAAATACCTGTCATCAAGGCCTAGAAGGTCATTCATGACTTCCTTGGGGAAAATCCCCTGGAACTGAAGGTTATGAATGGTAAAGACAGTCCTAATTGACTCATAGCCTTCCCGGTGGCGGTATTGCTCCTGAAGAAGGAACGGGATCATCCCGGTATGCCAATCATGGCAATGAATGATGTCAGGATAAAAACCAAGCTGTTCTATGCTTTCAAGGACAGCACGATTAAAGAAGGAGAATTTTTCTCCTTCATCATAATCGCCGTACATTTGGCTTCTGTAAAAATAATATTGATTATCGATGAAATAATAGGTGATGCCTTCATATTCCAGCTCTTCAATTCCGCAGTATTGGTTCCTCCAGCCTAATCGGACAGAAAAGTCTGTTATTTTTTTCATTTTTCTTTTGAATTCATCAGGTATAAGCGTATATTTGGGCAGCATGACCCTGACATCGAAACCTAATTTCTTCAATTCTTTCGGAAGTGAACCGGCAACATCTGCAAGACCGCCAGATTTAATGAACGGTACACACTCTGATACAGCAAAAAGAAGTTTCACTAGTTTTTCCACACTCCCTGTACTCTGCCCTTCCGGATTACATACGGATTCCCTTCTTCACCCATTAGCTCGGTACCGTCTGCAATTTTTACATCTTTGTCCAAAATGACATGATCAAGGTAGCAATTTTCGCCTATTTTTGTCTTTTGCATTATGATGCTATTTTTTACAACAGAGCCTTTTCCGATTGTGACGCCTCTCGCGATAATGCTATTCTCGACCACGCCTTCTATATAGCAGCCGTTTGCAATCATTGCGTTATGGACCGATGAAGAGGAGGTGTAGCGGGCAGGCGGCTCATCCTTGACCTTTGTGAGAATCGGCCTGCCTTTTACAAAAAGGCGCTGCCAAATTTCAGGCTGAAGGAGGCGTTTGCTTGCCTCAAAATAGCTGTTTATTGAATCAATCATGATAGCAAAGCCTTCATATGAGAAATAACCAACTTTGTACGGTGCATTTAGGTCATTGACAACATCTTTCATGCTTAAATAGCCAGTATCCTGCCTGGTTTCAATGAGATCGATAAGCAGGTCCTTTTTCAAAAGATAGATTCCAAGCGGAGCTCCATCTTTTCTTACTTCGGTAATTTCATGGTCGTTGTTGATATGCTCTTCAAGAACGGTCCTGAAATCCATGTTAAAAACCGTATAAGAATTTGCAACCAGGGCATATTTTTGGCTGCTTCGCTTAAAGAAATCAATATTGGCAGCAAAATCTTCAAATGGACCGATCCCTGTGACAGGCTTATCAAAACTGGTTGACGGGAAGAAAAACAACCCATCCCTCTTTCTATTTAAATCCCAATTTCGCCCAGACCCTAGATGGTCCATCAGCGACCTATATTGATATTTTGAAAAAATCCCGACACTCTGAATATCTGAATTCACCATATTCGAAAGGATGAAATCAATTAACCGGTATCTTCCGCCAAATGGTATGGCTGCTACAGAGCGATGGATTGTCAGCTCTTCAAGACCTTTATGAACAGTTGTCGCATCGATAATGCCAAGCATATCCTTGTTCAAGACTGGCCCCTCCTTTTCTATTTAATTACTAGCTAGCAATTCGTCTAACGTATCTTCAGAGACAAGCACTACTTCTCCATCGGCACTTTTAATGACCGACCCTTCCGGAATGGTAATGCCCGGTGAAATGATTGCTTTTTCAATAACACATCCAGAGCCGATTACCGCATCTGGCATAATGACGGATTGTTTTATAGTAGAGCCCTTCTTTATGGAAACCCCCTGGAAGACTACAGTTTTCTCGACATCGCCTTCTATGACACAGCCTTCATTGACAAGAGACTCTGTCAATCTCGCTTCCGGGCAAATATATTGCGGAGGCTGGTTTGGGTTAACCGAATAAATTCTCCAGGAATGATCAAACAAGTTCAATTCAGAGCTTTCATCGAGGAGATCCATATTGGCTTCCCATAGACTTTGAACAGTACCTACATCCTTCCAGTACCCCTTGAAAGGATAAGCAACCAGTTTCTTTTCGTCCTCGAGCAGAAGAGGTATGATATCTTTTCCAAAGTCATGAGATGATTCAGGATTCTGATCATCACGGATCAAATATTCCTCCAAAACCTTCCAATTAAAAATATAAATTCCCATTGATGCAAGATTGCTCTTTGGATTCTTTGGTTTTTCATCGAATTCGACAATCGACATATCTTCGTTTGTGTTCATAATCCCGAAGCGGCTTGCCTCATCCCATGGGACTTCAATAACGGATATCGTCACATCGGCACCATTTTCAATATGGTGATCGAGCATTAACTCATAATCCATTTTGTAAATATGGTCCCCTGATAAAATGAGGACATATTCCGGATCATATTGTCTCAAATAATTCAAGTTCTGATAAATGGCACTTGCGGTTCCGTCATACCATTTTACTTCCGACGAGACACTGTACGGCGGAAGGACGGTCACCCCGCCATCCATCCTGTCCAGATCCCATGCGCTTCCGATGCCGATGTAACTGTTCAGGACAAGCGGCTGGTACTGGGTAAGAACTCCGACTGTATAGACTCCGGAGTTGGTGCAATTGCTAAGCGGAAAATCAATGATTCTATATTTGCCCCCAAACGGAACACCCGGCTTAGCCAATTCTTTTGTTAGTGAGTTTAGCCTGCTTCCCTGGCCCCCCGCCAGCAGCATGGCTACCATTTTCTTCTTTGACATTAGCATTAATCCCCTTTCTCTTTTTTATAGGCCTTAAAATAGATATTCCGTATGGCGGTATATTCATGACAACTGAAAAAGGCATTCCATGATATGGTACTTCTTCAGCCTTAATTACTTTTTTATTGATAACGCCTGAACCTCCAAATTCACTATCGTCGCTGTTCAGTATTTCTCTATACCTTTCTGGTGCAGGTACTCCTATTCTAAATTTGGAATAAGCCTGCCAGGTGAAATTGCATACAACGATTAGAAAATCATCGAGGTTACTGCCGATTCGGACAAACGAGAAAATTGACTGATGATTGTTATTGGCATCAATCCATTCAAAGCCATCCGGTGATGAATCCAGTTCATATAGAGGCTTGGACCGTTTATATAGCTTATTAAGTTCTTTTACAAAGTGATTCATTTGTGAATGCTTTTCAAACTCAAGCAGATGCCAATCGAGTTCCTCTTTATCTTTCCATTCTGCGAAGTGGCCAAGCTCCGTTCCCATGAATGTCAGCTTTTTGCCCGGATGTGTTATTTGGTATCCAAGAAGCAGTCTAAGCTGTGCGAACTTTTGCCAGTAATCGCCAGGCATCTTATCAAGAAGTGATTTTTTGCCGTGGACAACTTCATCATGTGAGAAAGGCAGTACAAAATTTTCGGAAAAAGCATACATCAAGGAGAAGGTCACCTTATTGTGATGATGCCTGCGCTGGTTTGGATCGATTTCCATATAGGTAAGCATGTCATTCATCCAGCCCATGTTCCACTTAAATGTAAATCCAAGCCCACCATGCTCAGGTGCTTCGGTCACTTTTGGCCAGTCGGTTGAGTCCTCGGCAATCATAAGGATATTTGGTGTGAAGGCTGCTATTGCGGAGTTTAGTTTTTTCAGGAATGCTACTCCATGCGGATTGACCGCATTTTCAGAGTTGGGCCAATAAATGATATTGGCGACCGCGTCGACCCTAAATCCATCGATATGGTATTTTTCTATCCAGAAAATTGCACTAGAGATGAGAAAACTGTTCACTTCTGTCCTGCTTAGATCAAAATTTGCTGTTCCCCAAACGTGGTTTTCCCTGTCCTTTTCCTGTTTATATTCGTAGGCATAGCCACCATCAAATCGATATAACCCATGGGCGTCCTTGCAAAAATGCCCTGGAACCCAATCAAGGATGACTCCGATTCCGTTCTGATGGCATTGATCTACAAAGTACATAAAATCATGCGGGCTTCCGTATCTGCTTGTCACGGCATAGTAACCTGTTGTTTGGTATCCCCAGGAAATGTCCAATGGGTGCTCAGTAACCGGAAGTACTTCAATATGGGTATACCCATGTTCCACTACATATGGAATTAATTCATCTGCCAATTCTCTATAGGAGAGGAACTCGCCATCTTCCTTCTTCTTCCATGAGCCAAGATGGACTTCATAAATCAATGTTGGTTCCGTTATTGGCTCCTTTTTGGCTCGTTTTTTCAGCCATGATTTGTCATTCCACTTATAACCGTCAATGGATTGGACTACCGAAGCTGTGTTGGGACGCAGCTCGGAGAAGACGCCGTATGGATCTGTTTTGAGGTGGCGCTTTCCCATTGGAGAGATAATTTCATATTTGTAAATGGCTCCGGTCATATCTTCTTCGGCATAATAGACCCAAACGCCTTCCTTATTAACTTTTTCAAAGGAGTATCCATGTCCGTTCCAGCCATTAAAATCGCCAGCCAGCCTGACTTCAGCGGCATTGGGAGCCCACACACAAAACCGGGTGTATGGCTGGTCCCCATCATACAGGACATGCGCCCCAAACAGTTCGTAGCTTTTGTATAATGCTCCTTCATGGAATAAATGAAGCTGATATTCTGTCGGATGAAATACCATCCCTTTCACCTGCCATTTTCAATAGTATTCTAGTTTCCAAAAAGTGACGGGCATAAACCTTATTCATGCCTCCCTTTACTTTTCGACATCCCCATGGTAAAAACCTTTTAATAAATTCGGAAAAATTATTATTTTTTAATAATATTTTTAGAAAGCGTTTCCAGTACGCTTATATCCAAACTTACCTTTTCCCCATGTTCTTTAATTAGAAACCTATTCCACAATAAAAGTTATTATTTTCATATAATATATTTTCAGCGACTAATAATTCAGACTATTTTGGTGGTGAAGACCATACTATATAGGATGGAGAGGTCAATGAGGAGGGACGAGAGTGAGTACAGATACATTTTATTACATCCATCAACTTAAAAGTTGGGTATCTGATATGAAGCGGCTAACAAATACTTTTTCAATGGAACAAGAATCAAGCCGTTTGCTTGAGGAATATAAACAGTCATTGGACAATTTTTCAGAAGAATTAGAGTACAAACTTGAAGATAGAGCTTTACAAACTGAAGAATATGCCAATAATGCAGAGAAAAAAGCCAATTACTTATATGAGCAATGGCTTCAGTATGAAGAGAAGGAATATGGCGGGCAATTTATACGGCAAATACCGGCAGGAAAGCATACTCTTCCTCCTTTACCATACGAATATGGTGCACTTGAACCTTATATTAGCAGAAGGATTATGCTTCTCCATCATACCCAGCACCACCAATCTTATGTTGACGGCCTGAACAAAGCCGAAACCGAAATGGCAAGAGCAAGGGAAACAAATGATTTCAATCTATTGAAGCACTGGGAACGGGAAGCTGCTTTTCATGGAGCGGGACATTATTTGCACACGCTCTTTTGGGAAACAATGGCTCCAAATGCCGGTGGCAGGCCTCAGGGTCCACTTTTAAATGAAATAAACAAGACCTTTGGAGGTTTTGAAAAATTTAAAGTCCATTTCAGCGAAGCAGCCAAAAAAGTTGAAGGTTCGGGCTGGGCAATCCTAGTCTGGTCGCCGAGGGCTCAGCGGACTGAAATCCTTCAGGCTGAAAAACATCAGAACCAAAGCCAGTGGGATGTAATTCCGCTACTTCCGCTTGATGTCTGGGAGCATGCCTATTACCTTCAATATGAAAACAACCGCAGCAAATATGTGGACAATTGGTGGAATGTCATTAACTGGCCAGCTGTTTCGAGGAGATACGATGAAGCTATAAAAGTTAAATGGCAACCATACTAAATAGTAAGCTGCAAAAATAAAAAATTGAAGTCATGTATTGCTTTTTGGCCAAAATCGCCTATTCCGATTTGGTCCGAATATTTTCTTTTTTGGTTATTTCGGGTATAATGGACTAAAGCAGGTACAAAAATAAAAAGGCCATGCATGTCAGCAGCATGCATAGCCCCATCGATGGTTCCCGGTGGAGGAATCAATATACACAATAACCCTCTCTTTTTGCTTGCCGGCTCAAGGGTGGGTTATTTTTTATGGTTAACGGAGAGTACAGCAACGATAAGGCTTGCAAACGAAATAGCGAGCATCAAACCTTGAAAGACTGTCATATAAAATCACCCCCCTTCGCCGGGAGTGCTTGTCCACCCTTGATGAACCATCGATTATGTTAATTATACCATAATATCCAACAAATTACGAACATAAGTTCGCTTTTCGTTGAGTTATCTCCTTGTATTCCTTCTCGCTCTTCCAAACCTTCTTCCACCGAATTTTCTTTTCTTCTGGTTGGAATGGCATTCATTGCAAATGCCATAGTGGAAATCTGCTGGAAGCTGCTTACCGCACACTTTACATTTTTTCCGTATAGTTTTTCCAACATCATTCAGCTCTTCATGAACCCCATCGCTTACTTGTTCACGGATCCTTTCCCAATAAACTGCCTCTGTCTTCATTCCAAGTTTATATAAAAATAAAAGGTGAAGGCCAATTGCTTTATAAGTTAATTCCATATCTTCAAGATTGCGCCGCTTGATTTTCGGCTCGGGCAGCTCTCTTCCAAAGGCAATCGCCTCCATTGTCTCAAGCCACTGCTCAGTAAGTTGAGGTTCCTTAGCGGAAAAAGGCAGATGGAGAAATCCATACAGCTCCATCATTGGAAATTTTGTTTCTATAGCTGTTCCTTCAATTAGCTCATAACGGCTCCGCTCTTCGGTCAGTTCTGCTTTCCTTGTGCCAGGCGGGCTCTGGAACCTTTCCCAAAGTTCAAAAAATTCTCCAAGATTGCGGCTATAGCGTTGGAACCGCTCAAAGACTGCATTTGTAGGAGCAATCGCAAACACAGTTACAGGCTTATCCTCTTCCTCCAGCAGCCTCTTCATTTTTTGAATATCCGAGGCAAAAGCTACCTTGCCAACATTGTAAATACCTTTTCTTCCGGCCCTTCCAGCAATCTGCTTAACTTCCTGTGATGTAAGCCTCCGCCTTGATGTTCCATCGAACTTTTCATTTTCCAGAAAAACAATTCTGCGAATGGGCAGATTAAGTCCCATTCCTATCGCATCTGTTGAAACGATGACCGTTGTCTGCCTATCAATAAACCTTTGCATTTGCTTTTTTCGTGTTTCTGGCGGCATGCTGCCGTAAATCATACTTACCTTATGCCCATTTCCCTGCAGAGTTGCCGCAGTCGAAAGGACTTGTTTCCTGGAGAAGCAAACGAGAGCATCCCCTTGCTTTGCATTCTTTAGTGAGAAATCCTTTTCCTCCACCTGCAACGGAATATCCCTTGAGTATTCGATCAGCTCATAATCCGCATCTCCCAGTAATTGTAGAAGCATTTGTTTAATATTCCTGCTTCCTATGATGTGGACCTCATGCGCATTTGTCTTTGTAATCGCTTTATACCAAGAAAACCCCCGATCTCGGTCTGCAATCATCTGGGACTCATCAATGACAACCACCTCATAAAAATCTTTTTCATGAAACATTTCAACCGTGCAGGCAAAATGATTGGCATTTGGTTGCAGCTTTTCCTCCTCACCCGTTTTAAGGGAGCATGGAACGCCTTGGGAATTAAGTCTGTCGTATACCTCAAGCGCCAACAGTCGAAGCGGTGCCAAATAAAGACCGCTTGAGGCTGCCATCATACTGTCTAATGCATGATGGGTCTTCCCTGTATTTGTCTCACCAATATGGAGAACGTACTTTACATTCCGTACACTTAACGCTCTATATTCAGCTCCAAATACCTCATCGAGCATTCGCTGTTCTTCTGCTGCTCTTCTTTCAGCCTCTGCCTGCTCCTGGGCCTTCCTTCTCTCTGCTTCTTCAAGGTCTTTTTCATAAATTGCCAGATGTTTTTCAGCATCAAACGGAATGTTTGAAAGTCTCAGCAAATCATCAAGGTATTCACCAGCTATTTTCTGAATGAAATCTTCAGCAAGTTCCTCCGCCATTTCGGCGATAATAAAAGATGCATAGTCACCACTTTGAAGCTTTTCCTCCCCGCTCATATAAAACTTGGCCAAGTCACTTGGGAGGTTCTCTGATATTATCCTGACTGACTCCCTCAATACAAAGCTGCCAATACGTTTTTCATATGGATAATAGTAGGTTTCATACTCAAACAAATGTCTGCCTCTGTAAGTAGTCTTATGAATGCTGCCTGTCAATTCATCAAAAAATTCATAAACATGGGCGTAATCTGAAGCCGAAAAAGGACCACTTTCAATTAGTTTTTCTTCAAGCCTAAACGCATCAATCCTTTTGTATCGTTTCTGGGTCGATAGATCCTTTGCCAATGCTCCAGCTGCCATATATCTTGTTAGCAAATAAAGTAAAACCTCATTTTCGCGGAGGATGGAATCTGCATGTTCAATCATCTTATTCGTGTACTTTTCACGCTCTTTTTCAGCCTGCTCTATTTCAAGTCTCTCGCTATACTGTTTCCGCGCTTGAAGGTACATTTTTTCCCAGGTTTCCTGGCTCTTCCCAAATTCTGATTCAATCCAAGCCCTCGAGTTAAATGGTTCAAATCCCCTTATTTCAGTACGGAACAAATGGTTGATTAACTTCCTGTCTACGCCTTCTGTTTCAAAACCTCTTTCTGAAAGATACTCTTTTTTCGCATTCCTGGGAACGCTGTTCGTTGCTTTATTTAGCCAAACATTTACCCAGAGCTGTTCAATATAGTGAATACGGTCTTTGATATAATCGTTATAGGAAGGGAGGGTATCCTTCGTTTCCAGGTACTTTATGATATCCTCCCGAATTTTCCTTTTTGCTTGTTCCAGTGCAACATGGTGTACATTGAGAATTTCCTGCATAACAGTAACTCCTTTAAGTCTGCTTTTATTTAAGTTTACCCCAGTTGGGGAATAATGAACGAATAAACGGCGCCCTTCTAACAACAAAAGGACCGGAAAAGTCCGGTCCCAGAGGATTTACGTTATTAGGATGTTTCGTGCAATTTTTCCTGTTTATTCTTTTTGAGTGTTCCAGCAGCTACAACTGCTACGACGACAAGCAGCTCAAATCCGTATTTAATAACAGGGTTGGCAAAGATGTCTGCAACGAATGGCTCATCAACAATCATCTTCGAAGCTGTCCATGCCAGGATGGCTGCACCAATTGTGATGATGATTGGAAAACGGTCAACCCATTTAAGGATAAGTGTACTACCCCAAACAACGATTGGTACAGAGATAAGTAAACCAAGGATTACAAGCAAATAATTACCATGTGCTGCCCCTGCTACTGCTAGAACATTGTCAAGGCCCATCAATGCATCGGCAATAATGATCGTCCGGATTGCTGCCCAAAAGCTGTTTCCTGCTTGTACATCATGGCCTTTTTCCTCAACAAGGAGCTTATAGGCGATCCATATGAGCAAGATTCCGCCGATAAGAAGAAGTCCGGGGATCTGTAGAAGCCAGACAACGATCACAGTGGCAAGCGCACGAATCGCAATTGCACCAACAGTTCCCCAGATGATCACTTTCTTTTGCTGGTTTTTCGGCAAATTTCGCGCCGCCAGCCCGATAACAATCGCATTGTCACCAGCAAGCACCAGGTCAATCATGATGATTGACAACAGTGCTGTCAAAAACTCCATTGAAAAAATTTCCATTCAAGTTCCTCCTTTGATGCCTTGCAATTAAAAAATCAATTGTACACTATTAGCGAGAGATAACCATGATATTAATGTTCCCGTATGCCCTCTCACTAAACCGATACTATTTTGCCCAGATAAAAAGGGCTCCTGCCAGCGGTCAGGGCCCTTTTTTCCACAAAAAAGACCCTTACCTTTTGACAGGTAAAGGTCTTGCTAACAACATGACTGTTGCCAACAAAGCCGGAGGCAAAAACCTCGAATTGACGACTTTGCTGTAAAAGCTACTCCCCTTTAAACTCATCCTAAGAATAGAAAAATAGTATACTAACTTTCAGGAAAATACAAGCAAAAAGTATTTTTACATTTCACCTACATTTACCTGCTATTATTCCCCAAATCAGTGGGGACAACTGCCAGTAAATCCCGATCGGTGAAATTCAGTGAAACTTGAAGCACGGGATTTCAGCGGCTTAGTTGAGCCAATCGGGTTCGTAGTGCCGCTTAGTCAGCTTGTTTTTGGTGACTTAGCGGCACTAGAACTAACCATCAGCAAAAATTAGCTGATGGAAGTTTCACTTTATCCCGCATTAAGGGACAGTAAGCCTCTTTCAGAGGCAACTGTCCCTAAAAGCCCGATTGGTTCAACTAACCATCAGCAAAAATCCGCTGATGGAAGTTTCACTTTAAACATTAACAATGGTTGCTTTGCTGGTTTTACTGTGCCGGATTGTTGCCTGGGCAGCCGCAAGCCTTGCCAACGGAACCCTGAATGGCGAACAGCTAACATAGTCCAGGCCGGTTCTGAAGCAGAAATCAATTGAATTCTTTTCACCGCCGTGTTCCCCGCAGATGCCTGTTTTAAGGGTTGGCTTTGATTGGCGACCAAGCTTGACACCCATTTCAACAAGCTTTCCGACACCATCCTGATCCAGGACTGCGAAAGGGTTATCCGGAAGAACTTTTTGCTCAATATATGCCTGAAGAAACTTGCCTTCCGCATCATCACGGCTATAGCCAAATGTAGTCTGGGTAAGGTCATTCGTTCCAAATGAGAAGAAATCGGCCTCCTCGGCAATTTCGTCAGCAGTAAGCGCGGCCCTTGGAATTTCAATCATTGTACCAATTGTATAATCGAAGTCTCTGCCTGTTTCCTGCTTAATTTGTTCGGCAGCCTCAATAACCAGACTGCGCATTTCTTTCAGCTCATTTACATGGCCTACAAGTGGAATCATGATTTCAGGCTTCACATCAATTCCTTTTTGAGAAACTTTCGCAGCTGCATAGAAAATAGCTTTCGCCTGCATTGTGTAAATCTCAGGGTGAATCATCCCGAGCCGGCAGCCCCTATGGCCAAGCATTGGATTAAATTCATCCAGCTGGCGCACTTTCTTTAAAAGAAGTTCTTTTTCTTTTAGCTCCGGTGCTTCCGGACTTAAAATTTGAAGCTTTGTTATTTCCACTAGAAGTTCTTCTTTGTCAGGAAGGAATTCATGAAGCGGCGGGTCAAGCAGCCTGATGGTCACAGGCAAATCCTTCATCACCTCGAAGATGCCTTCAAAATCGCTCTGCTGCATCGGCAGCAGTTTGTCGAGTGCCGCAGAACGGCCCTCGTAATCATCAGCCAGGATCATTTCTCGAACAATTGGATGCCTTTTCGTGTCCATAAACATATGTTCAGTACGGCATAGGCCAATGCCTCCCGCTCCAAATTCAAGTGACTTACGGGCGTCTTCAGGGTTATCAGCATTAGCCCTGACCCCTATTTTCCTTTCTTCGTCAGCCCACGCCAGGAGTGTTTGGAACTCTTTTGACAGTTCGGGCTCAATCATTGGGATTTCACCGAGCATGATTTCACCTGTCCCGCCATCTATGGTGATTGTATCTCCATAGTTGACAACACTATCCCCGACATAAAATTTCTTTTCTCTTAGGTCAATCTTCATTGCCTCACAGCCGCAAATACATGCTTTACCCATGCCTCTGGCCACGACAGCAGCATGGCTTGTCATTCCGCCCCTGCTTGTCACAACCGCCTGGGCGGCAATGATTCCATGGATATCATCCGGAGTTGTTTCAGGCCTGACCAAAATCGTTTTCTTTCCCTCTTTTGCATAGCTTTCAGCTTCATCTGCATCAAAGACCACTATCCCTGTTGCGGCCCCTGGTGAAGCCGGCAAGCCTTTGGCTAAGCGGACACGTTCAAATTTATCGTCAATCCTTCTGTGAAGAAGCTGGTTCAATTGATCAGGATCTACACGCATAATTGCTTCCTGCTTGGATATAAGGCCTTCTTCTACCATTTCTACAGCAATTCGGATTGCAGCCTGAGCTGTCCTTTTTCCAGTCCGCGTTTGAAGAATGTATAGTTTGCCGCGTTCGACAGTGAATTCAATATCCTGCATATCATGATAATGCTTTTCAAGCTTTTCACAGGTATCCGTAAACTGCCTGTAAACAGCCGGCATTTCTTCCTTCAAAGTACGGATTGGCTGTGGTGTCCGGATGCCGGCAACAACATCCTCTCCCTGGGCGTTGATCAGATATTCTCCGTAGAGGACGGATTCTCCAGTCGATGGATTCCTTGTGAATGCGACACCAGTTCCAGAGTCGTCACCCATATTTCCGAAAACCATGCTCTGGATGTTGACTGCAGTCCCAAGATGATCCGGAATTTTGTTCAGGCGCCTATACACAATTGCACGCTGATTATTCCATGAATTGAAAACAGCATGAATTGAAAGAAACAACTGTTCTTTCGGATCTTGTGGAAAGGCCTTCCTAGTGTGTTTTTCAACAATGGACTTATAGCCTTCAATTACTTCAAGCCAGTCTTCAGCTTTCATCTCAGGGTCAGAAGTATACCCTTTGCTTTCCCTGACTTCCTCAAGGAAACGCTCAAAGAAAAATACATCCACTTCCAGGACAACATCGCTGAACATTTGAATAAATCTTCTATATGAATCGTATACAAAACGCGGGTTGTTGGTAAGCTGTGCCATACCTTCCGCAGTATCATCATTCAATCCTAAATTTAGAATGGTATCCATCATCCCTGGCATGGAAAAAACGGAACCAGAGCGTACAGAAACGAGCAGCGGGTTGGACGGATCCCCAAGTTTTTTACCCATTTTTTCTTCTAAGCGTTGCAGAGCGTCAAGCACTTGTGCCGTCACTTCAGTAGGAATCTTCTTCCCTCCCTCGTAATAGGAATTGCAGACTTCTGTGGAAAGAGTAAAACCAGCTGGAACCGGAAGCCCGATATTCGTCATTTCGGCCAGGTTTGCCCCTTTCCCCCCGAGTAGATCCTTCATTTGGCTATTGCCCTCGTGAAAATGATAAACATACTTTGTCATTGTTTGGTGCTCCTTTCTTTTTTCAACACATCCAGTATCAAGCTTGCGGTTTCTTCAATCGCCTTATTTGAAACGTTAATGATTGGGCAGCCTACCCGTTTCATGATTTTTTCCGCGTAGTCAAGCTCTTCAAGAATTCTTTCGAGGCTGGCGTAGTTCGCCGACGAGGTTAAGCCAAGTGCTTTCAGGCGTTCCTTCCTGATTGAATTTAGCTTGTCTGGCGTAATAATCAGGCCCACACATTTCCCTTTGGGCAGTGTGTAAATTTCATCCGGAGGAGGCACTTCCGGTACAAGCGGAACATTTGCCACTTTGTATCTGTGATGGGCAAGGTACATGGACAAAGGGGTTTTTGAAGTCCTGGAAACTCCTATCAGAACGATATCCGCCTTTGTTATTCCCCTGGAATCCCGTCCATCATCGTATTTTACGGCGAACTCTATAGCCTCCACTTTGCGGAAGTAATCATCGTCGAGCTTTCTCATCAGCCTTGGCTGATGCTGGGGCTCCTTATTAAATTTCTTGGTGAATGCCGCCATGAGCGGATTCAGCAAATCAACGGCCATTATTCCTTCTTCTGCAGCCCTCCGGTCAAGATAGCTTTTCAAATGCTCGACCACAAGTGTGTAGGCAATAATGGAGCTTCCTTTTTTGGCAAGCATAATGACATCTTCGAGGTCCTCTGTATCCTCCACGAAAGAATGTCTGCGGATATCGACATAGCCCCCATTAAATTGGGTTGCTACCGCTTTGACGACGAACTCGGCCGTTTCTCCCACGGAATCGGAAATAACGTAAACTGCTTCCCTTTCTGACAAATCAGCGTTCACTCCTTGTGCAATTATTTCCCGGATAGTTCCAGGAATGCTTTTGTTATGGTTGTTTTCGTAATCCTTCCAATAACTGTGTATGTAGTTGTTTCTTGTTCGGATTCTTTTACAACTGGAAGGGAGTCTATTTGGTAGGTAATCATTTTTCTTGCAGCTTCAATAAGTGTAGCTTCGGGATGTATGGTTACCACATTAGGCATCCTCGTCATGATAATGCTGACAGGCAGTTCTTCCATATTTCGATTTCCAATCGAGGCCCTTAGTAAATCCTTTCGGGAAATAACACCAGCAAGATGATTGTTTTCATCAACGACATATAATGTCCCTACATCCTCAAGAAACAATTGAACAATTGCCTCATAGACCGAAGCGGCATTTTGGATTACGATCGGATGCGCTTTATAGTCCGAAACGGTTTGGCTAAAAGGATTCACAGGTGGTTCTTTTACGGATTTTTCATTGTTGAGAAAATAACCGACTCTGGGACGAGCTTCAATCGTGCCAGCCATCGTTAATATCGCAAGGTCCGGCCTCAAAGCCGCACGTGATAAAGATAGTCTGTCAGCAATTTGTTTCCCGGTAATTGGCCCGGAATCCCTCACAATTCCAATAATTTCCATCTGCCGTTTTGACAGTTTGATATACCATCCCTCCTTTAAAAGCTAGCATTTTTTAGCTATTCCTTTAAATGTGTTACACTTTTTCTCAATTAGTATATAACATTAAGCGTTGAAAGTGAATAAACTAATACATTAATTTGTGAAAAATTCATAATTTCGTAGATTCTTTTTAAATGTGATTATAGAAACTGACCAGGTAATCGAAGAGCAGAGGAGGATCGACAAGATTGTCCAACAACCGAGAGGAATTAGAAAATTAATGAAGGGCGTTAATAAGTACCCATCAATGACCAGATGGCATGAGGGAAACAGTTACGGGCGTTGATAAGCTTCCATCAACGACCAAATCGCGTGAGGATATCAATAGTTTGATAATAAGTATGTAAAAAGGCTGCACCAAAAAGTTTCTTCTTTAAGGGCAGCCTAAATATTTTAATTATAGATCTAAAGTAAGTTGTTCATTAATATGCTGTTTATTTGCCGAGCTGCTATAGCTATCCTCGGCATTAACAAACATTGCTTTGTTTTTCCTTGCAACCTTTTTTGTATCAATAATAGGTACAACATAATCAAGCGTATAAAACCCGGGATACAGCCAAGGCTCATGTATGTATTCAGAAGAAAGCTTCCCTAGCTGTGGCAGATGCCTGGAAATAAATTGTCCATCCGGGTCGATTTTCTTACCCGCCTTAACCGGGTCGAAAATTTTTCCTTTTACCTTTCCCGGGGAGGCGACACAACCGTCAAAAAGCGAAGTAAACAGGACAGGTTCAAAATCCAGCATGAGGCCAGCTAGCCTGTCCCTCACTGATTCCGGTCGAAGCAATAGTGTATTACAAAGAAATCCGGCTAGGAGGATGCGAAGGCTTTCAGGAAGCCATCCTGTTTTTATTAAACAGAGAATGGATGCGTCTACAATGGGTATTCCCGATTCACCAGAGAAAACTTGGCCGAGGGCAGTTTCATCCACTGTTCTTTCTGAAAAAGGATCCCCGGCTGCTTCCATCCCCTCTGCTTTATCAACTAGACGGAACCGCTTATAAAGCTTATCAATAAAAGAATTCAGTTCGGGTAGATCCGATTCGGAAGACTGGGAAAAAGCAGCAAGCGTCCTCAACATAACCGTTTTCATAGAGATATTTCCCCATGTTAAATACGCTGATAAACCGCTTGAATAAAGGCTCGCTTTCAAGGGGTTGCTTGCAGCTTCCTTATATTTGCTAATTCGATCGCTAAGGAATGAGTCCAATGTTTCCAGGGCATTCGTTTCACCACCGGCTTGCCCAAAGCGAATATGCTCTCCTTTTATTGAATATGAGCTATATTTCGCTGTTGACCGAAGAAGCCAGGCGGGTATTTCCTGTGGCAAATTTATCTTCTCGAGAGTAGCTTCTTCGAGACGTTCAAAACCAGATAACCATGCTTTTTTTGACGCAGCATGGAGAATGCTTTCCGGATAGGGAGAAACAGCAATATAGTCAATATCCTTTTCTATAAACCAGTTACTAATAGGGTCTAGTAAAGGATCCTGAACTTTATGTACATAAACACGGAATGGACCGTAAGCATCCAGAAGAAGCTCAAATATCTCTTCTGCCTCGCCTATTGCTACATACAATTTCCCGCCTATCTCCTGAAGGTGATCTGAGAGGTCCCGCAAGCTTTCTTTTACAAATGAAAAATGCCTGGCCGTCAGCGGACTGTTTTTCCATAAAGAAGGTTCAATGATATACAGAGGGAGGGTTTCTCCTCTAGTAGAAGCCATCAAAAAAGGTAAATGGTCTGTTAACCGCAGATCTTTCCGAAGCCAGACTATATTCACGTTTCTCTCCCTCCCTTGTGGATTACTTTTTTTATGTTAGTTTAAACCATTTTGATACTCTTGGCTGTCGCAAGGCATTAATCAAAAGGCTGTTTCCTAAAATATAGTTGTTTTTTTGGAGTCGTTGATTTCCGCTCCAAACAACTGGTACCAATCCCTATTCTAATAGCAATAAAGAATGCGTAAACAGCCGATGAAAAAACGAAAATAATTTATGCCTATTTTAATTCAAGTATGACCGGACAATGGTCACTCCCCATAATGAAGCAATCAATCTTCGCATCTTTCAGCCTGTTCTCAAGCTTTTTTGAAACCAGAAAATAATCAATCCGCCACCCGATATTTCGCTCACGTACCTTGCTCATATAGGACCACCATGTGTACGCTCCTTCTTCATTCGGATAAAAGTACCGAAAACTGTCAAGGAAGCCAGCCTCTAGTAATTGCCTCATTTTTTCACGTTCTTCGATTGTAAAACCGGAATTTCCATAATTGGATTTTGGATTCCTCAGATCAATTTCGGAGAAGGCAACATTTAAATCACCGCAGAGAATCACAGGTTTTATAGCTTCGAGGGCAAGGAGATGGGTCTTTATGCGTTCTTCCCACTCCAGCCTGAAAGGAAGCCTTGCAAGGTCTCTTTGTGAATTAGGTGTATACACATTAACAAGGAAAAAATCTTCAAATTCAAGAGTTAGAATTCTTCCTTCCGGTTCTCTTTCGCCATCTTCCAATCCATAGCGAACAAGTAAAGGTTCTTTTTTTGTAAAAACAGCGGTTCCGGAATATCCCTTCCGCTCTGCATAGTTCCAATATTGATAATACCCTTCCAGATCCAAAGAAATTTGTCCTTCTTGGCATTTTGTTTCCTGAATGCAAAAAATATCAGCATCCACTTCATTGAAATAATCGACAAATCCTTTATTGACGCATGCTCGAATGCCATTTACATTCCATGAAACCAATTTCACTGCAATCTCCTCCCCGCAAAGAAACTCGCCACTTGGCGAGCTTATCAGCAATTTAATGCATTTTTTCACTTATAGTCACGCTTTTTACCAAAAAGGACTTGCCGCAAAAAATTAGCAGCAAGCCCCAATCTTCAAACTATCTTACGCTTCAAAAACTTCAACTTTCTCCATTACATCGCCATTCTTCATAGCCCTCACTGCATCAAGGCCGGAAGTGACTTGCCCGAATACAGTATGTACTCCATCAAGATGGGGCTGTGGGTCGTGAACGATAAAGAACTGGCTTCCACCTGTATTGCGGCCAGCATGTGCCATCGACAGGGCTCCAGCGGTATGCCGGTGCGGATTGCCTTCGGTTTCACACTTGATTGTATATCCAGGTCCCCCGGTCCCATTACCGTTTGGGTCTCCTCCTTGGCTTACAAAACCAGGGATAACCCGATGAAAGGTAAGACCGTTATAAAAACCTTTGTTTGCAAGTGATTCGAAATTTTCAACTGTTCCAGGTGCTTCGTTAGAGAAAAGATCAAATTCGATTTTCTCACCATTTTGCATAGTAATTACGCCTTTTTTTGCCATATTTACAACTCCTTATTATTCGGATACCATTTACTATACCATTTCTTTGCAAAAGAATGAAATGATACATAACGTTAACCTTCAATTAGGGGGACATCCCCACTGATGGTTAGTTGAACCAATCGGGCATTTACGGGCTGTTGTCCTACATTTAATCCTCAGTTATTCAAGGAAAAGGTTTTACAGCCCGTTTATGCGGGATAAATAAAATGGTTCACCTGCTTTGAAAAGTTTTGATATGATGCTACAATATAAATGCCCCTTCCGATAAACGCTTGTTGCGGGACACTTAACCAGTTCGGACGGAAGGGGCTGGCGTCCGCTAGTTGGGCGCCATTTTTATTTTTCCAGCTGATTCATTAATGATGGGAGCTCCTTATAAATATCCACGATCTCATTTAGTTTCATCCTGACCAGCCCACTCGATGAAGGCGCAACAAAATCAATTGTACCAGGAACAATACTCTCTTGCTGTACTCCCCAGGGAAGGTTCTTTCTTTGACTAAATTCCTGGTAAACCCCTTTACCTACATAGCACGCAATTCTGGGTTTATAGGCTCTAATTTTTTCCCTCAGGATTTCCCTTCCTTCTTGATATTCATCCCGGGTTATTTCGTCAGCAGCCTTGGTAGGCCGCGCTACAATATTTGTTATTCCAAGCCCTATTTCGGGAAGCAATATATCTTCCTTTGCACTGTACTTCCTTGGTGTAATTCCAGCCTCAAAGAGAATTTTCCAGAACCGGTTATTCGGATTGGCGAAATGATGACCTGTTTCACCGGAACGGAGGCTGGGATTAAAACCAATAAACAGGATATCCAAGTCTTTTTTTATATGGTCTTGTACCAACTTTCCCACCACACTTTGTCGCTAATTGTATGTACTATTTTAATGGAGAACAGAAAAACATTCCATTGTCCAGAACAGAGCCCATTCAAAAAAGCCGCAAAAAGCGGCTTTAAAGCTTCGTGTTGCTGTTCTTAAATTTGCTGGAAGTCTTGCCTGTTGATAGCTCAGATGAAAATTCTGCCAAGGCCATAGTATTCCTCGAGGCTGGTAAATACCTCTTGGCAGTATTCTGGATTTTTGGGAGTACGTTCCGGAAACGAGTCCTTCTCAAACCCATTGCCGCGGTACTCATTCCAAGGCCTACAAGGGAAGCCAGGAGCACTCTTTTGTTTTGCCTCCCACTGGCAATATTCCTTAATAGTGAGCCAACCAAACGAAATATCATTCGCAGACACTTCCTTCCGGCGGATTGGAATCATGGATTCCTTTTATAGTATCCTGCCGCAGTCGCCAAATCATACGATTCCATATTTGCCAGTTAGGTCTATTCAGCGGGATGAATATCCCCCTCTGGGATAATAATGGTTGCCACCGTTCGCCGTTTCTTACCTTCTCCAGGTTTGTTAGAGATCACCTTTACAAATACATCGCTTAAATCCTTAACAAACCTGGCAAACTCTTCATCGTCAAGATACAGGGATGCTTGCCGGAAAGACACACCATCCTTATATAAATCAACATTGCCTTTTTGCAAATAGGATTCGAATTCACCAATTAAATTGGCTGTGAATTTAATGAAATAACTTAAATAGTCATCAGTTGATTCGTTTTCTTGGCTGTTACCACCAATCGTGCCTTGCCCAGCGGACATAGAATAAACCTTTTCAACGGTGCCCCGAATAGGCCTTTCAGCGGAAATTCTGATTACCTTTCCATCCACAAGTTTTTTAAGCTGTCGATATAGTGTTGCTTGTGGAACTTCAGGCAAATACTCCTTCATTTCTTGAGTTGTTAAATCCCTATTCAGTAATGATTGAATGATTCTCATTCTGACTGGATGAAGAATCAAATCTGCCTTTTGTTCTTTCATATAGTAAACACCCCATCAACACGTTATCACTATTAATACTGATAACATGTTACACAATCTAGTTACCCTAGTCCATTCTAAGGGCTTCCGTGACCATGGCTCCGCATATATAATATGACCCCTTTAAGCAAGTAAAACTTTAGCATGACCCAAACGATAAGAGAAGTTAATGAAAGCGTAACAAAGCGAAGAGCCGTTCCTCCTGGCCAAGGAGAACCGGCCCTTTTGGTTACCGCTGCCTGCTTTTTTGTTTGTTCATGACTTCATAGGATTTTTCGATAATGTCGGTTAATACATCACCTTTATAAATTCTGCCGAGCTTTAAGTTCTCCTGGTAGTATTCAACTATTTCATCGAGCTTATCCGATGTTCCTTTTGTAATTCGTACATTTAACTGAATACGCTCTCCTGCCATAACCCTTCTCCTTTTTCTTCTCGTCTGCTAGCAATTGATAGCACATTGTTACTTCGTTACTATCAGTATACCCCTCTTCGCATCCGAAGGACAAGTTAAACACAAATAAGGCGGTACACCTGTACCGCAGCTTATTTGACTCTATTTACTTACAAGCTTAAGCCCGCTTTCGTTGTTCGGTTCCAAAATTCTCCTCAATATTTCTTCAACATGATTCTGGAATGCCTTATGTGCACGCTGTCTTGGCCGGGGCAAATCAATTATCCGGTTCATTACGATTTTTCCGGCTTCAATTAGAATCACTCTGTCTGCAATTGCTACTGCCTCTTCAACATCATGTGTAACCAAGATGGACGTAAACTTTTTTTCTTTCCAGAGGGCTTCGATCAAGTCTTGCATTTCCAGTCTGGTTAATGCATCGAGTGCCCCCAGCGGTTCGTCAAGAAGAAGAATATCCGGTTCATGTACAAGTGCCCTGGCCAATGCAACCCGCTGCTTCTGCCCGCCTGATAATTTAGATGGCCAATCACCCATTCTTTCTTCAAGGCCGACATTTCTTAGTGCATCAATAGCTTTGGGTCTCCAATCTCCTGATAAGCCGAGCCCTATATTATCCAGGACATTTTTCCATGGCAGAAGCCTTCCGTCTTGAAACATCATTCTGGCACCTTTATTTAGGCCGGTTAATTTCTTGCCTTTACTATAAATTGAGCCTTCCTCAACCCCTTCAAGACCAGCCATGAGCCTTAATAGCGTGCTTTTGCCGCAGCCGCTTTTTCCAACAATTGAAATAAATTCTCCCTTTGCTGCATCAAGCGTAATTCCATCCAGAACGACACGATTTCCGTAACATTTCCGGACTCCCTTTAAACTGACATAAGGCAAACTTTCGTCCAACACTTTCCCACACTCCTTCCGGGACATCTATGCATTCCATTTTAGCCATCTTCCTTCGAGCGCCCTTGCAATCACATCAGATAGCTTTCCAAATAATGCATACAGAACGATACTCAGCACAATGACATCCATTTGCATGAATTCCCTTGCATTCATTGCCATATAGCCAATACCCGAATGCGCCGATATGGTTTCCGCAACAATAAGAGTAAGCCACATAACCCCCAGGGAGAACCTGATTCCGACAAGTATTGAGGAAAGAGCTCCTGGAAAGATAATTTTTAAAAATAAGGAGGTTCCACTTAACCCGTAGGCACGCCCCATCTCAATTAAGCCCTTGTCAACGGATTTAATTCCATGATACGTATTAATGTAGACCGGAAAGAGGACACCGAGTGAAACCAGAAAAATTTTCGATGTTTCATCAATTCCAAACCAGAGGATCACAAGCGGAATCATAGCCAAATGAGGTATTGTTCGCAACATTTGGATGGATGTATCAAACAGGAGTTCAGACAGCTTAAAAATTCCATTGAAAAGTCCCATCAGGAACCCGATTGTCCCTCCAATTATGAACCCGGTGACTGCCCTCCCGAGGCTGACTGTAATGTGGCTGCCAAGTTCCCCAGACTCAAAGAGCTCTAGTCCCGCCTTCAATACAGAAGTAGGCGCAGGAAGGATACGGGAAGGAATCATTCCTTGCCAGGAAAGAACCTGCCATAGCATGAATAAGAGAAACGGAAAGAGCCAGGGAATCATTTGGCCAACAAACCTTAATCCGTAAGGCTTCATATGAATTCCCCCTCTCTATTTTTCCAGTGCCTCGGTTATGTCTATCTTCTTGGGAATGATCTTTAGCCGGTAAAACGTGTCAGCAATTTCCTGCTGCTCGCCTACTATCAAATTGCTCATTTCATCCACTCCGTAAACCCTTCGATTTACTGCCATATCCAGTGAGGCTTCATCAACTTTCAATATAGGAGAAAGCATTTTTACAAGCTCTCCTTTATTTGCGTTTGCCCAGTCATTTGAAATTTTAATTTCATCAATTATCTCGTTTACGATGTCCTTGTGCTTTGCAAATTCCGTGCTGGCAAGAAAGAAGTCCCGGTCTGTTGTCAACCCTTCACCGTCGGTTAATGTCCTTGCCTTTGAATTTACTTCTGCTGATGATGTAAAAGGATCCCAGACGACCCATGCATCAATATTCCCTTTTTCAAAAGCTACCCTGCCGTCACCTGGGGCCAGAAACGCTGGAGTAATATCAGAGTACTGCAAGCCTGCTTTTTCCAGCGCTTTAATCAATAAGTAATGGGAACTTGAACCTTTTGCAAAACCGACCGTCTTCCCTTTTAAATCTTCAATTGTTTTAATCGTTGAGTTTTCCTGAACGAGGATTTTACTGCCTTTAAATTTCGGCTTACCTGCAGCAATGTAAACAAAAGGAGCGTCCGCAGCCTGGGCAAAGATTGGCGGGGAATCTCCAGTCCGTCCAAAATCGATGTTTCCAGCATTCAGGGCCTCGACCAACGCTGGTCCAGCCTGGAATTCTTTCCATTCAACTTTAACTCCCTTTGCAGATAGGCGTTTTTCTAATGTACCAAGGGATTTAAGGATAACAAGTGGTCCGTTTTTCTGGTAACCGATAGTGACCGTCTTTAAATCTTGGGCTGAATTGTCTTTGTTTTCTTTCGAAGAGCATCCAACTAGCATTGTAAAGACTGCCAATAGCAAAATTAATAACAGGAACCACAGTTTTGGAATGTTTGGTTTCATATAGGCTATCCGTCCTTTTCTGAAGGTTTTAGGCAAATGTCGACCTGTTTTAACCTATGAAAAAATGGCCGATAGGTTCCTGTCCCTGATTAAATTGCCTATTCCTTTATATGCTTTTGTAACAAAAAAACCTGCTTGCGCAGGCATTCAGGTTTTCTTGTCTAATTGGCTCCATTTTCTGACCACATGTCTCTTAATAAGTACGAACAGAATAATTAAAGATAACTCAAGGCCAAGCCCAAGTGTTGGCCAAGTGAAATACGAGAAATTTAAGTGTTCAATATTGTTACTAAATAGCAGGATTGTGACCATGCCCATTATCAAGGATAACGGAACAATAAACACATCTGTTCTTTTTCCGATTAAGACTGTAAAGCACCTATTGACCAAGTATAGTGACAGTGCTATTTTTGAAAGGATTGTCGGCATCCAAAGTGTGACAAGGAATAAATCAAGCCGATCAAGGAAATCAGTTATGTTAATTTGTTGAATAAGT
Source organism: Bacillus sp. FJAT-27225 (assembly GCF_001685025.1). GTDB lineage: Bacteria > Bacillota > Bacilli > Bacillales > Cytobacillaceae > Bacillus_D. The sequence goes on from NZ_MAYU01000001.1 coordinate 478,572, forward strand.
GTAATGGTTGGATAGGTGGAAATGGATACGAGTTTTACTCCGAGCACCGCCAATTCCAGTATCAGTAAAATGGACATCAGACCAAGGCCTATTGCAGTCCCTGAGATTAGCCCTTTCCTTGCCTCTTTGACTGGATGTATAAATAAGAAAACAAAAAGCACAAACACAAATTCAATTGTCCAACCCAAATGAATATATAACGACTTTGCCATCGGCGGAAGCATTCCCATAGCAAGGATCGGCTGCAAATTCCCAATATCTATTTCGTTTAAAAGCATAAAGGGAAGGCTAATGACTACTATGAATAAAAAAACAAAACTGACTGACGAAACACGAACTAGAACTTCAAATCCCGATGCGACCATATAAATGAATGTCAAGATAGACAGGAAAATCAGTATCTCTATCGGTGTGGTTGGCAGCAGTTTTGTGGCCATATAATCAATTACTGCCCTTAAGTCCTTTACAAAAACAAACGAAATAAATAACAGGAATACAAAAGCGAAGAGTTTTTCCAGCCATATTGTTTTCCGTTCCGATGCGGTTACAAAGGCCTTGCAATATTTTTCCCAACCAGTTTTATTCCCAATGATAATCCATATAAGGACAACTTGGACGGGAAAAATGATAAACGGAATAATCCATGTATTTTGTCCTCCTATATCGATAGCAATTTGGTACATATTGATTAATGTTGATGAAAAAACAAAGTTTGCGGTGATCAACGTTAATTGAAGGACAGAAATAGAAAGTTTCACTTTTTTACCACCCTCCTTGTAAAATCACCCACTGTTCCATTAAGAAATTCGGTAAATCCGTTAAATGATATGTCCATAAATATAAACACAGAAAGGCCGGCTGTAAGCACTGCTGCAAAATACGCCCATTTCTTTATGTTTTTGTTGACCGAACCCAACCTGGCAATGACAATACAATACACAAATAATACAGTTACTAATAAAGACAACCCTATTCCCATCCCGTCATTCCTTTACTTGAAGGCCTGAATTGCTCATCCTCTGGATGTCGCCATCCACCTGAATAGAATAGTCCAATTCCGGCAGAGATTCATACCAGTTTTCTCTAAATTCTTTATCCCATTTAGTATGGTGGTTTTTATACAGGTACCACCCCAGGCCTGCAACATCCAGTTTCTCTTTATGCGCATGTTTAAGTATTGCCTCGACTTGTCCTGTTATTTCTTTTTCCAAGTTTTTTTTAACATGTTCATAGGTTTTAGGGTCATCCAATTCCATATTTGAATCATTGCCCATTAAAATTCCAGTAGTCTCAATACGAATTGTAAAGCTTGGCTTTCCATTCTTTAAGCTATACGATGGCCTGAATCTGCTTTCTATGATTTGAAGGCTCATATGGCGGCCAGGCTGAACAGGAAAGGTGATAGCTTTTTTATTCATCTTTTCAAAAAGCCAAAGGATTCCATGTGATTCCTTTTTGTTTGTTATAAATTTCAGTCTATCCTTCCAAAAAACAGCATATTCCTGCATGAGAATTTCTTTGCCTTTTTTGTCTGAATCTTTTTCATCAGCAGCTCGAATAACTGGAACAACAGCTACCTTTCCAGGGCGTTCGATATCGAGAATAACATCTTTAATTGTCATCCCGAGATTATTTTTTGCCATTTCACGGATCGCTTCACCAGGAAGCTTCTCCATTTTAGGTTGGGTTGACAACATGTCGGACGCTTTTCCATCTGAAATCACCAAGAAGGTTGAAAGCCTGGATTGCGGCTGGATAAGGACTGTTTCAATCGGCTGCCGTATCCCTTTCCGAGCCAAGTCTTCCCCTATGACGATTACCCGGCGGTGGGCAAGGTAGAACTTCCTTGACATCCTGTTTTGCATATCATCATAGCTCTCCCTAATGCTATTTCCTTTTCCCATAATTACATAATAAGGGCCTTCTGTGGTTCCCCCGCCACCGCCGCTTGAACCTGCTCCGCCCATAGCACTTGGAAGGGGGATTTGTGCCGAGGAAACGTATTTACCTTCCTTTCCCTTATCGACACCGGTCGCAACGACAAAAGCCATATCATTTATTTCGGTACGGTCCCAACAACCGGTAAGAAAAACTGTACAGATAACGAAATAAAGGAGTGCTAACCTGCTCATGAAGTCCCTCCTTCTTCTCCTAACCTTCCAGGCTCAGGCTTTAAATTTGATGATTCCCTTACCCGGTTTTCCTTTACTAATTGCTTAGGCCTCAAATCATTCGCCCACCATGGAGCCCTAACGAAGACATCCTTTAATTCCTTGAAAGACAATGGAGCCAATGGTGAAAAATAGGGTACTCCAAATGACCTAAGTTTACAGAGATGGGTAAAGATAACAATCGAACCTATTACAATGCCAAACAAACCAAACATGCCGGCAAGAATCATTAAAGGAAACCTTAACAACCGAATCGAGATTGCCAAGTTAAAGCGAGGAATTGTAAATGAAGCAATCCCCGTAATGGAAACGATGATTACCATGGGAGCAGACACAATCCCTGCCTCAACCGCCGCACTGCCGATCACAAGTGCCCCCAGGATACTGACCGCCTGCCCAACAATTTTGGGAAGGCGGATGCCAGCCTCGCGCAATGCTTCAAAGGATAACTCCATGATCATGGCTTCAATAAAAGCAGGGAATGGAATCGCCTCCCTGCTGGCAGCAAAGCTAAATAGCAAATTGGTAGGGATCATTTCCTGGTGAAAGGTTGTAACCGCAATATACAAGGCAGGCAGCTGAAGAGCTATAAAAATAAAGATAACTCGAATAATCCGCAGAAAGACTGAAATATGGAAGCGATTGTAGTAGTCTTCGCTAGCCTGCAGAAACTGCCAGAACACAACAGGAAGAATTAATGCAAATGGTGTTCCATCAACTATTATCGCTACTCTTCCTTCCAATAAATTAGCAGCTACTGTGTCCGGTCTTTCTGTATTCTGAATTTGTGGAAATAAACTCCATGGATTATCTTCAATAAACTCCTCTATATACCCACTTTCGAGAATTCCGTCAATCTTAATGCGATCCAGCCTTGATTCTACTTCCGCAACAAGCTCTGGGGCAGCAAGTCCTTCAATATACAACACAGCAATGCCTGTGGCCGTTTCTTCGCCAATTTCCTTTGAAATAATTTTAAGGCGATTGGAACGGATTTTATGCCTGACTAGCGACGTGTTTACTCTTAGACTTTCTGTAAAACCTTCACGAGGCCCTCTTACAGCAGTTTCACTTTCAGGTTCGGCAACACTTCTCCTTGAACCGCCCTTGGAATCGAAGGCGAGGGCTTTTTCCAAGCCATCAATAATCAGGATTGTATTGCCGGCCAGCACTTTCTTAACACAATCATCCAGTGACTCGGTTTCCTTTACCGCATTGATAGACACGATTTCATTCATCACATAGTTCGCTGTCAGTTCATTTACATCACTGCTATCCAGAAGTTGTTTAATAGCATGAAACTGGATGCTTGGTGAATCAATGAGTCCATCAACAAAGATTAAGCACGATTGCCTATCTCCAGTACGAAATTCCCTAAAAACGATATCGGAACAATCTTTAAATAGACGCTTAAGGGTGTCGATATTTTCCTGATACATCTTGCTTAGGTGCTTAGACGTTTTTTCATTTAAAATTTCCTTTTTACTAATTGGCCTGTTTCTTCTAAGTTTCATTATTTAACCCCACGTATGTAGAAAGTACGGTTTTCTGAAAAATTCATCTTTCCTAATGTATCCTGAATATGTTTTTTTATCCTTCAATTGGTGCTTGTCTCAACCGTTTCAGCATATAGTGTAGAGACATAAAAGATGGAGGGCGTTATGTTTACAGTTATTGAAAAAACAGTTCTGGCCATGGCGTTGCTGCGCCTCGTATCAGGAGGGATTGAAATATTCGCAGCCCTCCTGATGATTAAATTCAATGCGATTGAAAAAGCACTTCTTATTAATAGTTCTCTCGCACTAATAGGGCCAATTATCCTTTTGTCCACAACTACCATTGGCTTAATAGGTATAGTGGAGAAGGTCTCACTAATAAAAATGTTTTGGGTATTTGCCGGCGTTGGCTGTATATTGTATGGGGTTAAAGGATAGTTTCGTCAAAAGGAGGCAGGAATGTCTTCTTTTTTTGTGTCTCGACCAAATATATTAAAATTAATAAATTGATTTAACCTCACAATTCCTGAACTCATTTTGACACGGGGATTCTATTCAAGGACATGTTCACATTTCTGACATGGCGTTTCGTCCTTGAGATACTTGCTGTAGGACATATTCACATTTTCGACATGGGGTTTTGTCCTTGAGATGCTTGCTCAAGGACATGTTCACATTTTCGACATGCCCTTTTGTCCTTGAAACTCTTGCTCAAGGACATGTTCACATTTTCGACATGCCCTTTTTGTCCTCGAAACCCCGACTCAAGGGACGAAGGATCCCAACAGCACCGGCAGCTCACTTAAATCTCTCACCTTTGAATCCAATCTACAGGTTTCTTTTTCAAATCCGCATTTACTGTGAAGAACAAAACAAATATCCAAAATGTGGTATGTAAACTTTTTGCCACTAAAACCAAGACTAACTACATGTTTTAAAGAATGGAGTGAATGAAATGGGTATAATGAACGGCAATCCTCAGGATGAACCGATTCATGCTGGGGAAGTCTTTCATCTCTGGTCCCATCTTCTTGGGACAAAAGCATATCTGGTTGCCCTTCAGGTGTTCTCAAATCATTCAGGTGATCATGATTTGAAGGTATTCATTGAGGACTTGATGGAGAACTGTGTGAAACAAGAGGAACAGCAAGTTGAAGCTGTTTTGAAGGAAAATGGCATCAGGCTTCCGCCGGCACCCCCTGACCGGCCAAATGTGTCGACTGAAGATATTCCTGCCGGAGCCCGATTCAATGACCCTGAAATCGCGGCTTTATTGGCACGTGATATAAACGGGAGCAATGTACTCGCAAGCTACATCATGGGCATTGCAATCAGGGCGGATATCCGCTCCATGTTTGGAGATTTTCTGACACAGAAGGCAGAGTATGCAGACAAGCTTGCTGAACTTATGAAACAAAAAGGCTGGCTCATCCTGCCTCCATTGAACTTAAAATGACTGATGTTATCCATGTTTAAAGGAAGTGAATCCCGGTGGCGAAAAAAAATAACGGCATGACAGTTGCCGCCATTGGCTCAATCCCATTAATTATGACACTGGGAAATTCGATGCTAATTCCGATATTGCCCCAAATGAAGACCGAGCTGGGGCTATCCCAGCTGCAGGCCAGCTTAACCATAACCGTCTTTTCAATTGCAGCGGCTATTTTTATCCCCATCCTTGGATACCTGTCAGACAGATATTCAAGAAAAATCATCATTTTACCTGCACTGCTCCTATACGGGATTGGCGGGCTTTTGGCGGGCTTTGCTTCTTCCGCTATTAGCAATCCATACTGGCTGATTCTTACTGGCAGGATATTGCAGGGAATTGGTGCAGCAGGAACCGCTCCTATTGCAATGGCATTGACAGGTGATCTCTTTAAGGGCGGGGAGCAAAGCCGGGTGCTAGGGATTGTTGAGGCCTCAAATGGACTTGGAAAAGTGCTGTCACCTATTCTCGGTTCACTGTTCGGCCTTATCACATGGTTTGCGGTATTTTTCGCCTTCCCTGCAATTTGTTCTATTTCGATTTTGCTTACATTGTTTTTTATAAAAGAAAAAAGCCATAAGCAGGCACCACCTCCATTTGGTAAGTACATGCGGGGGCTCGGCAGCGTTTTTAAGTTTGAAGGCCGCTGGCTTTTCACAACCTATTTGGCAGGAGCTACATGTCTTTTCACGCTATTCGGTATCCTTTTTTACTTATCGGATGTTCTTGAACAACAATACAAGATAGACGGAGTAATCAAAGGACTTATTCTTGCTATCCCTTTATTGGTTATGGGGATAACGTCTTACATTACTGGCAGCAAGATAGGCAAAAATACTGCAGCTATGAAAAAGCTTATCGTGTTAGGGTTAACGTTCATGACTGTCTCTTATGCGTTGCTTGTTTTCTTTGAAAAGTTAATTCCTTTTCTAATTGTCCTCGTTCTAAGCAGTGTTGGAACTGGACTAGTGCTGCCATGCTTAAATAGCTTGATCACCGGATCTGTAGGAAAAGAACGGCGGGGTTTTGTCACATCTTTGTATGGTTCTGTCCGGTTTATCGGGGTTGCAATTGGGCCGCCAATCTTTACGCGATTAATGGAATGGTCAAGGACGGGGATGTTTCTTTCCATTGCTTCCTTAACTCTTGTGGTAGCACTGCTATGCTTACTGTTAATCCACGTGAAATCCAATAATGAAGACAAAAAGGATAAGAGCAAGTATTCATTCCGGTACAATTATGTATAGCAGTCACTTTTTTCGAAAGGCTAGAGAATACGCGCTATAGAGGCGGATTTTAAAGACGATATCAACAATCCGTGCTGATATCCACTGGCTTATTAAAGCCTGAATGATGATCTCCCATGCAATAATGGAGGCAGTCAGTATAAAAATGCAGCCATTGATCCAAAATAATGGTTTTCCCGGTAAAATTCCTTTTATATTTGAAATGATCAGGGCAAGAACACCTACTCCACCATTTGATACACCCTGCCTTAATAGCAGGCCTACTCCTGCTCCAAGGAAAAGTGAACCGATGAGTAAATCAATCCAGACATTCCGAAACGGGATGTCTATTGTTTTTTGGGTAACATAAATGGAAGCAGATGTGACCGTAATAGCAAACATTGTCCAAAGTGTACTCTCATTGCCAAGGTATTTAATGGCGAGCACAAGCATTGAAAAGTTTACAGCCCAAAGCGCCAAACCCATATCAAGATGGAGAAAATAATGCAGCAAGACGGCAAGGCCTCCCGCTCCCCCCGATGGAATGCTATGAGGAAACAAGAAAAGGCCCATACCCATCCCCTGGATGACGCCTCCTGCCATAACCAATCCACCTTTCCTTGCAAATCTGCGCATTTTCATTTTGTTTCTCCTCGAATGATTAGATGTTCCATTTTATTCAAGAAGGATGAAAAGTAGTACAGGCCATGGCAAACTCGTAATGGGGTTTGTTCTTTCCATTCAATTTTTCTTTGTCTTTAATAGGTTATTCGAGTTGAAGCTTGCCTTTATTGTTTAGCGGCAAGCAGGAAAAGGAACAGTTTTTATAAAGGATGTCCTCCATATAATTAAGGAGACTTCAGGGCATTTTATAAAAGGATGCTATCCGGAGGTGAATCAGTTGAAAAAAGCGGTTTTTCTCGACCGGGATGGTGTTTTGAATGAGGTTCTCACCAAACGGGTTAAATTTGTAAATACCCCAAAGCAACTATTCATGCTCGAAGGTGCCGCAGATGCGGTTGCTGAACTGACAAAAGCAGGCTACCCAGTATTCATTGTCACAAATCAAGGTGGAATTGGCTTGGGATTTATGACAGAGCACAAGTTACAAAAAGTCCACCAGCGGCTAATTGAGTTAATTAAAGAAAAAGGCGGGATGATTACCGATATTGCATATTGTCCACATAAACCTACTGAAGGGTGCTTATGCCGAAAACCAAAACCAGGAATGCTTGAGCATTTAGCAAAAAAACATCAACTAGATTTGCCTGGGTCTGTCATGGTGGGAGATCACGAACGTGACATTGAATCGGGAAAAGCAGCCGGATGTAAAACAGTATTTATTGGTGAGGGCGAAACAACTGCTGATGAAAGCGCACCCACATTATATTCCGCTATTCAGCCAATCCTGGACCTGCTTAAGAAAGATGCATAATTTATTCTAAAAGCTATGTTAATGAATATTGCATTGTTGATTATTCTCATTGTTGATTGGAGTGGAAGGCGTCAAGACCCGTTAGAAAATGTAATTTTCAAAAGCCGTGATTATTACAACATACTCAGGATGCTTATTCTGGATGAAAACTAGCTAGGAGCGGCAGCTAGACAGGCTCCTAATGTGCTCCTACGCCATAGAGGACTCGAGAAGCTTATCTGCAACTCGTCGCAAAGCTGCATGGCGTTATTCAAATATGTTTCTCTTGAAGCTGTTCATGTAATAGCTTACGGCTTCGGAAAGCGGTACGCCTTGTGACAGTCAAAAAGTGCCTCGAGACAGGCAAAAACGCCTGTCTCTCCGATGATTATTCATGGGAGCTTTCCTTTGTGTCGTCTCTGCGATGATTATTTCATGGGAGCTTTCCTTTGAGAAGCGGAAATCAACAACATTGTTAACTAGCCATATTAAAAGGAGGAAACAATAATGGATCAATCATTACAATACTTGAGGGAAATTATTTCAAATTACACTGAAGGACACGGACAGGGAAAACGGATTTACGATATGCTTGAGAAAAACTTTACTTCTGAAGAGGAATTTGTGCGAAGTTTATCCGATAAAGATATTCAATTTTTAAATTCTATTTTACCGGAAGAAATCAATTATGCCCGGGATGAACAAGATGACTTACGGGCCAACCACTTAAACAATGTCTATGAACAGCTTATATAAATCTCCAATCAACTGAATCGGCATGATTATCATAAGATCGTATAGGAAATATATCCTTACCTATTTCCCAGGCAAGCGCAAGTACTGACAAAAAGCGATGAATGCAAGAGGATCTTTCGCCAGACAAAGACAATCTATTCTGTTTTTCAACAAACATCTTCGATTCCTTTTTATAAGAGGTGTATGTATGGATAAAAACCTAAAGGATTCTATCGAAAAGTGGTCCCACTCTTTTGAACATGCAGATGATTTGGATTCTCTTATTGAAAAAATGGGCGAAGCGAAAATCGTCCTCCTTGGTGAGGCTTCCCACGGCACATCCGAATTTTACACACTTCGTACTGAGATAACAAAAAAACTTATTCAAGAAAAAGGTTTCTCATTTATTGCAGTTGAAGGGGACTGGCCTTCTTGCCAATCGATTAATACCTATATCAAATCCCATCATGATGAGAGAAGTCCTGAAGAAGTATTAAAGGCTTTTCACAGATGGCCAACATGGATGTGGGCCAATAAAGAAATTGTTTCTCTAATAAAATGGCTAAAACAATATAACAACAAAAGCAATAAAGGACCCCAAGCCGGCTTTTATGGCCTTGATGTTTACAGCCTGTGGGAATCCATGGACGAAATTATGAACTACCTAAAAAAAATAAATTCCCCAGAACTATCTGCTGCTTTAAAGGCGTTTTCTTGTTTTGAGCCATTTAACCGAAATAATGAAACATATGCTATCTCCGCAGGCTATCTTTCAGAAGGCTGTTCAGATGAAGTGGTTGACCTGTTATCAAAAATCAGAAAATCAAAGATTGTGGATCCAAACGACCCTGAAGCGGAGCTGAATCTTGAAGTTAATGCACTGGTTACTGCCAACGCTGAACAATATTACCGCTTGATGGTTCTTAGTGATTCCGAATCATGGAATACAAGAGATTTGCATATGGTCGAAGCTTTGAATGCGATACTGAAGTTCTACGGACCAGACGCTAAAGCAATTATTTGGGAGCATAATACCCATGTTGGCGATGCGCGAGCAACTGATATGAAGCAAGCTGGTATGCTGAATGTCGGCCAAATTGTCAGAGAGCAATATAAAAAGAAAGAAATATTTATAACAGGATTTGGCACCCATCGAGGAACTGTCATTGCTGGCAGTTCGTGGGGTGCAGAACATGAAGAAATGGACGTACCTGCCGCCCAAGCGTTCAGCTGGGAAGATGCATTATATCAAGCAGGCTCCTTTAATAAATGGATTTTATTTACTGATGAGAACAGGAATGAGTTCTCACAAAAGATTGGCCACCGAGCAATTGGAGTTGTTTATGATCCTGAATATGAACAATTTGGAAATTACGTCCCTTCAATTATTTCGGAAAGATATGATGCCTTTATTTATGTTGATGAATCATTTGCTTTAAAGCCGCTCGATATATTTAAAGGGCCAGAAATCCTGTAGAACAAAAAAAGAAGCGCATTTCAAAACAAATGCGCTTCACCTATTATTGTTTTTGTACAATCGGATTATCAAAATTATCTTTTACCTTCAGTCCCAGATCTTCAATTACTCCATCAATCCGCGGCTTTGCTTCGTAAAACTTTTTGGTATTGCGAAGTTCAACTTTTTTCCCATCAACGGTGGTAAAAGTGTACCGATCAAGGCTAACTTGCCCTTGAATACTTTTCACATATACTTTTTTGACAGCTTTAAATTCGGTCCATTGGTAATCCTTAACCCCAATTCCCGCAGCTTCGTTCAAATATACCCCTTTTTCATCCGCGTAATAATAGTGATCAATCCCTGCAGCCAGGAATGGAATGCATAACAAAATCCCCACAGCCAAAAGATGTGGCAAGTTTTTATGTTCCCATTTCCAATTGGCAAAAATATAGGCGGCCATTGCTAACGCTGCCAAAAACATTCCGGCCATAAAAATCAAATAAGCCGGTGCTGGGGTTTCAAAAAACCAATAGTCCCTTTTATAAAAGAACAGACTTTGAATGGAAGCGACAATCACAAACGGAGCAAATAAGCTGCTTATAAATAATATAATCGTGTATGCAACCATTTTTACGTTTTTATCTTCGGCTGCACCTGTATTTGCAAACACGGAACTTCCCCCTTTTACCCCTTATTCCTATTTAGCCTGCTCTACAACTTTACGTATTGAAAATAGAGCTGAATCGATATCTTCCTTTTTCACATCATAGTTTGTGACTAGCCTGACGAAGCCGGGTCCAACTGAACCTAAAAGGATTCCCTTTTCCTTCAGCCTTTCTACAAACACCTTTTCATTTAAACCTGTCCCTCTAACATCAGCGACAACAATATTGGTTTCAACTTTATTGGCGATGCCCATTCCGGAAATATTTAAAATTCCATCTGCTAGGATTCTCGCATTTTCGTGATCCTCAGCCAACCGGCCTGTCATTTTGGTTAACGCCACCAGGCCGGGCGCTGCGATGACACCAGCCTGGCGCATTCCGCCGCCCAGGCGTTTTCTCCACTTCCGGGCTTTTCGAATAAAGTCGGTACTGCCGGCAAGCAACGAACCAACCGGTGCACCAAGTCCTTTCGATAAACAGACCTGCACAGTGTCTGAATGGCCTGCAAGTTTGGCAACAGGGACACCTAGCGCTGCGGCAGCGTTAAAGAGCCTTGCCCCATCAATATGAACGGGAACGTGGTATCGTTTTCCAACCGTATGTATCGCTTCCATTTGCTCCATGGAAAGGACTGATCCCCCTGACCGGTTATGCGTGTTCTCAAGGCAAATTAATCCGGTTTCAGGAAAATGTATGTCATCCTCCCTGATTGCCGATTCCACAAGGCCGGGATCCATGGCACCCCGAATTCCTTTGATTGTCCTCGTTTGTACACCCGCAAACGCCGACGCAGTCGCTGCCTCATAGTAAAATATATGGGATTCTTCCTCAAGGATGATCTCCTGGCCAGATCTGCAATGGACAAGGATGGCCAGCTGGTTTCCCTGCGTCCCGCTTGTTACAAATAAAGCTTCTTCCTTGCCAAGCATTTCTGCTGCTGTTTCTTCTAGCTTTTTGACAGTCGGATCTTCTCCATACACATCATCCCCAACCTCAGCCTGATAGGCAGCGAGACGCATTTCCTCTGTAGGTTTTGTAACCGTATCGCTTCTTAAATCTATCACACATCCCACTCCCCTTTATAAAAGTGTTAAATCCTTCCTTTATTCTACTATTCTACCTCACCTGAAGTGGAAATGGGAGAAAAATAAAAAGGAACGGACTTAACTCCCGTTCCTCGTTCAATTAAGATTTCCAAACCGCTCCAAATCCCTATTTTCACCTATAACGACAAGAACATCCCCTTCAAGGATAGTTTCGTCGGGTGCGGGGGATATATTGATTTTCTTTCCATGCTTAATGGCAATAACACTGAGATTGTATCTTGCGCGAAGATCCAGGTCTCTAAGCGTTCTTTGGGTCATCGATGGCGGAATTTTCATTTCCTCGACGCTATAATCATTGGACAACTCGATAAAATTCAACACATTCGGAGAGATCAACATATGGGCGACCCGTTCTCCCATATCCCGCTCCGGGAAAATGACCCAATCGGCACCTACCTTCTCCAGCACCTGGCCGTGAGGTTTGCTGATCGCCTTGGCAATCACCTTTTTTACGCCTTCTTCCTTTAATAAAAGGACCGTAAGAATACTCGCTTGGATATCATTTCCAATGGCAACCACAACGGTATCAAAATTCCTGATTCCCAGTGATTTTAGTGCATCCGGATCGGTTGAATCCGCAATAACGGCATGCGTTAGAACGGCCTGGGCATCCTCAACCCTCTCCGCATTCGTATCAACACCGAGAACCTCCTGCCCTGCTTCAATTAAGCTTTCAGCAAGACCCATCCCAAATCTTCCAAGGCCAATGACTGCATATTGATTAATCAAAACCTTTCACTCCTTTATGTACAGCTAATCACTCGTAGTAATAGTGGATAGAACCATCCGGATAGCTAACTAACGATATACCACCCTTTGCTCCTTGATAATCATAATTCCAGCCTGGTAAAAAGCCAAGTCTAATTTTTCTATGGCTAAATTTCAGATAGATTGATCCACCTCAAAGGAAAATGCTAATTTTCGCCAAAGACAATGGTTTTTTAATAGACAATTTAATATACTTAAATTGTTGTGACCGCCTAAAAAGGAACGAAGGCCTCTCCCAAAGATGAAAAGGGGATTATTATGAAACAAGGAACAAAACAATTATTGCTGCAAACCGCAAGCCTGATTGCGGGTTTTATGGTGTGGGTCATCATATCTTCATTGATGCCATTTATTGTCGTTGATTTACATATCACTTCTGTTCAAACTGCATGGGCTATTGCCATACCTGTTTTTCTCGGTTCAATTTTCCGGGTTCCAGCCGGTTACCTGACAGGCAGGCTGGGTGCACGAATTTTATTTAGTGTAAGCTTTATCATCTTAACTATTCCCATTTTGCTCATACAAAACTCAGAATCAGTTGTTTCACTGCTGGCTGCAGGCATTTTCCTAGGGTTTGGAGGAGCTGTTTTCTCGGTTGGAACTACATCCCTTCCTAAATATTTTCCTAAGTCAAACCATGGATTCATAAATGGAATATATGGAATCGGCACAATTGGAACCGCGCTGACCGCGTTCTTCGCTCCGTTGCTGGCTAATCAAATCGGCTGGAGGGATACAGTTGAAGCGTATCTGTACTTAGCTATTCTTTTTGCATTGGTAAACTTCCTATTCGGTGACAGACAGGAAAAAACAGAAGCAGAGCCATTAAAGGGGCAGTTTTTTGAAGTTTACAAGAACAAAAAGCTCTGGCTGCTTTGCTTCTTTTATTTCATTACCTTTGGAGTGTTTTTGGCTTTTACGATGTATTTGCCCATTTTTATGGTGAAAAACTTTAGCTTACTCGAAATTGATGCCGGATTCAGGACAGCACTGTTTATTTTTACAAGTATTGTTTCCAGGGTAGCAGGCGGCTGGCTGGCTGATAAGCTGAATCCTTTATATATCCTGATGGTCAGTTTTATTGGGTTGTCGAGTGCCGGGATGATCCTTTCTTTTACACCATCTCTGCCTATATTCTCATTCGTCTGCCTGATGGTAGCAATTTGTTCTGGTTTGGGCAACGGAGCCATCTTCAAGCTTGTTCCACTCTACTTTTATAAACATGCAGGAATCGTCAATGGTTTAGTTACTGCGATGGGAGGGCTTGGCGGCTTCTTCCCTCCTATAATTTTAGGGGCCATGTACAGTCTGACTGGTTATTATGCGATTGGATTTATGGCTTTATCAGAACTCGCATTAGCAGCTTTACTGTTTGTTTTATGGATGTTTTATCATGAAAGGCAAAGTATTTTTGATGAAATCTTTGCTCTAAGCCAGGATGGTATAACGGTTACAGATCCTCAAGGAATCATCCAGAATATCAATCCTGCTTTTACGAGAATAACCGGATACACCTTGGAGGAAGTTCGCGGCAAAACGCCCAGTGTTCTTCAGTCCGGTGAACATGATAACGAATTCTACAGAAAAATGTGGGAGAACCTACTTTCGCATGGCCATTGGGAAGGGTATATTTGGAACAGGCGAAAAAACGGAGACATTTATCAGGAATACTTAACGATTCATTCCATTAAAGATGAAACTGGCGAAACGAAAAATTATGTTGCGATGTTTAGGGAGATCAATACATAAGGAAAGGGCTGCACCTATTAGGCTGCAGCCCTCTTTATCCGTCCTCAGGTCAGCGATTTGCCCTGTTTTTAAACATATTAAACAGGAACACAACTACTGCCGCAACTAAAAGCAAATGAATCAAACCGCCGGCTATGTCAAATAGAAGCCCGACAATCCAAAAAAGAACGAGCAGTCCTACAATAGTCCAAAGCATGCTAATCTTCCTTTCTTCCATTTTGATAGTAGTTTACCCATTGCACTAGATTTAAAAACAATATCACTGATTGGCATGGACATGAATAATAAGATTTTGGGGTCGATTATAATGAATCAAAGAAAAAACCGCCATCTCGGCGGTTAAATTTATTCCAGTATCGTTACTTTTACCTTTTTAACTCCCCATTTTAAAGCGGCGTCCCTAGATGGAATGAATACATCGATTTTGTTTCCTTTGATGGCCCCTCCGGTATCTCCGGCTATTGCTTCGCCGTATCCTTCAACAAAGACCTTCGTTCCTAATGGAATAACCGATGGATCAACAGCAATGACTTTTGCACCGGGATTATTCTTAAGGTTAATTCCGGTTGCTGTTATTCCTGAACATCCTTCGCAATAAGCAGTATATGCAGTTGCTGTAACAGCAAGTTCTTTTCCGTTCGTTTTAGCTTCCTGTTTGGCAGCAGGCGCAGCCTTTACTTTTGGCTGGCTTACCTGTTTAGTTGGTGTTGATTGAGTATTGATTTGCGGCTTGCTAACAGGTGTGGATTGATTTGCTGTTGGAGAAACGGCTTTCGCTGGGCCTGTAATCGCAAGCTTCATACCTGGTACAATCAAGTCTCCTTTTAAATCATTCCAATCAACCAGTTGCTGCAGAGTAATAGAATGCTGTTTTGCTATATTCCATAAAGTGTCGCCTTTTTGTACAACATACATAGTTTCCGGATGAATATTAAGCCTCTCTCCTGCATAAATTCGATCCGATGTAAGTCCGTTCCAAGCTATGATATCGTCAACTGAAGCATTATGTACTTTTGCCAGTCCCCATAGAGTATCACCTTTTTGAACAGTAATTTCTTCAGCCTGTACATTGATGCCAATCGTTCCAGAGAGTGCAGCGGCTGCTAGTAAACTTCCAAGCTTCTTCTTCATCTTCATTCCTCCCAAAGTTCTTTTGGCTAACAAAACTAATAGTAGCACGAAAAAATAAAATACAAAGAACAGGGACATGATAATTGCGTAACAAGGATGTCTGGAAGTTTACAATCCGATAACTAATAGTCAGAATACTCTAACAAATTTACTGCTTATTTCTCATAGAAAAAGGATGATCATTCCATTTAAAAGGGTATAAGAAAGAGGATGAAAAAGGAGGTTTTATGGTTTATGAAAAAAGGAATCTCGGCTGTAAGCCTTGGATTTTTTATACTTTTACTTACACCATTGGCAGCTTTAGGCCATGTCAAATGGTTTACGGAGACGAAGCCAGTAAAAGTTCCAATTGAAGAAATTTTATCGCCGTTATTCATTTCAGTTACTATCATTGTCGCTCTCGGACTAGCCGCCCTCCCCCAATTGCTGCCCTGGATTATGAAATGGGAGCCCTTAGCGAGAATTGACAACTATCTTGAAGGTTTTAGAAAGTACTCAAGAAAAATTCTTAAGTATGGTACCGCTATTGCTTTAATCATCCAAGTAACATTCGGAACCATCTTTGCACCTGAAATAACCATTCAATCAACGGCAATTACGATTGCGGCATGGGTGGCGATCGGTTTTCTCCTATTCCCACATCACTATGCAACAAAGGCCGGTGCCCTTATTTTACTGGGTTTGTTTATGTATATTACTCCGGAATATGGCATTTTTCATATGCTTGATTATGGATTTTACCTTGCCATTATATTTGTATTGCTGATTGGCAATACAAAATGGGAGGAATGGGGATTTCCTTTCCTCTATCTGGGCACTGGATTATCCCTCTGTTGGGTAGCAGTCGAAAAGTGGGTCTTTCCGGGTATGACCCTCGACATCATTTCCGGACACAATGTGCCTACTTTTGGTTTTTCACCAGAGGTATTTATTGTTCTAAGTGCCTTCATTGAGTTTGTTGTTGGATATTTGTTAGTTGTAGGTGTTTTGAACAGATTGCTGGCGTTTGTTCTTACACTTATTTTCGTGCTGACAACTACTTTGTTCGGCTGGCTTGAGTTAGTGGGCCATTTTATGATCCATGTAATTTTGGTCATCTTTATAATTGAAGGTGTTTCATTTTATAAACCACCGATTGCAATTCACAAGACCGTGGCCGATAGGGTCATATTCGTTTTCCTGAACTTTATTTTCGTTCTTTCAACGTTTTTGCTTATTTACTATCGATTTGCTTAATTATATAAAAATGCGCACACGCCTTGTAGGATCTCACCTGTCTCGCTGCTCTCACCAAACATTGAAGGCTCCTTAAATAGATGAAGGATGGGAAGATCACTTTTTTTCGGCTGTTCCCGCCTTCATTTAACCTAGTAACCTTCACACGCAGAAAATGCGGTCGAATTGCATTATAATCCGACACAAAAAAGGAGCTGGCATGTAGCCTGCTCCTTCTATTATGTTGTTATTATACCGGGCGAATGGCGACAGCACAGGCTTTAAATTCAGCTGTCCCAGAAATAGGGTCAAATTCATTCAGAGTCAATACATTCGTCGGGGTCTCATGCCAATGGAAACTCATGAACACAAGCCCTGGCACAACCTGCTCGGTTACTTTACACTTAACCGTCAACTCCCCCCGCCTTGAACTAACATATACAAGGTCGCCATTTTCGATGCCAAGTTTCTCGGCATCTGATGGGTGGATATCAACGGTCTCCTCCGTCTGCTTGATTTTAACTCCAGGTGCATAGTAACGCGTTTGGGTATGTGTATTATAGGACTCATACCGTCTGCCTGTTGTCAATGTAAATGGATAGTCCTCATCAGGCAATTCAAGCGGTTCAGTATAATCAACAGGAACAAACGGCGATTTTCGGGTATTCGTTTCTTCCGTGTGGAACCGTTCATGCATAACGAACGTTCCCGGGTGAGACTCATCTGGGCAAGGGTAATGCAAGGAGTACCCTTCATCCAGCCTTCGATAAGAAATACCGCCATACATTTCCCAGGCGAGCTTCCTTACCTCATTCCAAATTTCCTCACTGTTTTCATAGTTCATTGGATAGCCCATTCGTTCAGACAATTCACAAAGGATTTGCCAGTCTTCTTTTGTATTTGGATGGGCCTCAACCGCCGTACGGACACGCTGAATACGTCTATCGGTATTCGTAAATGTTCCATCAACTTCTCCCCATGAACGGGCGGGAAGTACAACATCGGCCATTTGGGCAGTTTCAGTTAAAAAGATATCCTGAACAATTAACAAATCCAACTTTTCGATCAGCTTCCGTGTATGGTTCATATGGACATCGGCCAATAAAGGATTTTCGCCTATTACATAAAGCGCTTTCAGGCCGCCGTCCTCAATTCGATCAAAGGTCCTTGTCTGGGTATCCCCTGGCACCGGATTGATTGCCATGCCCCATTCCTGTTCATAACGAGTCCGGTATTCTTCATTTGCAAGGCTCATCGCACCCGGAAGCTGGTTTGGAAGGCAGCCCATATCCCCTGCTCCCTGAACATTATTCTGGCCGCGCAATGGCATAATGCCAGTGCCCTCTTTGCCGATATTGCCTGTCAACAGAGCAAGATTGGCGATATCAAAAACGTTGTTAACACCGCAATGATGCTCGGTAATCCCTAGCGTATAGGCAATCATCGAACCCTTTGATCCGGCATATTCACGGGCGGTCTCCCGGATATCCTCTGCCGGGACGACAGTAATGCTTGAAGCGTATTCAGGTGTATACAGGCTGACACGTTCCTTAAGGGCTTCAAACTCATCTGTATGCTTTAAAATGAAGCCTGGATCGTATAGCCCTTCATGAATGATGACATGTATAAAAGCATTGATTAAAGCGATATCAGAGCCGACATTCAACTGCAGATGACGGTGAGATTGTTTCACCATATCTATTTTTCTTGGATCTATTACAATCATTTTTAAGCCTGACTTTACAGCCTTCTTTATACGATTCGCAATGATAGGATGAGCCTCTGTCGTATTTGAACCCATTAGCAGAAGCACTTCAGCCTTTTCAAAATCCTCCAGAGTATTGGTAGGAAACCCGCTTCCAAACACTGTTGCCAGACCGGCAACACTAGGGGCGTGTCACGTTCGGTTACAGCCGTCAATATTATTAGACCCTATTACCGTCCTCATGAATTTTTGTGTAATATAATTCGACTCATTCGTCGTCCTGGCACAGGCAAACATGGAAATGGCTTCATGTCCCCATTCGGATTTAATATGGCCCAGTTTATCGGCAATAAACTGCAGCGCTTCATTCCAGGTAACCTCGACAAGCTCTCCTGCCTTGCGCAGGAGCGGGGCTTTCAAACGGTTTGGCGCATGTACATATTCATACGCAAAAGATCCTTTCACACATGTCTGACCCTTATTGACAGGCGCATCTTTATCTCCACGGATTTTTACAATTTTATTGTTTACGACTTCTACTACAAGTCCGCACCCGGTTCCGCAATACCCGCATACTGTTTTGACAAAAGTTGATTCTGACATTTATCTCACCCCTATTAATAAACTTTTACCCTGTATAAATATAATAATCGAATCCTATTTAGGAAGGGACTCATATTTACAGGATGTTTTTGACGTTTTTATGAAACTATCCTTGCTCCAAAGTATGGCAAACAATCTTGCAATATGCAGTGATTCGTGTCACTCGGTGGCCCAATTTCCCCTTATGGGCATTTATAAAGTGAAACTTCAATCAGTGGGGGTTTTCTTCATCCCCCACTGATTGTTAGTTGAACCAATCGGGCTTTTACGGGCAGTTGATCCCCCACCTATCTTCTTAGTCTATTTAGTATCTTGTGGTGGGGGGTCTTACTGCCCGTTAATGCGGGATAAAACAAAAACAGGAAATGGATACTCCGCCCATTCCCTGTTTGTAATGCTATGCTGACTTTGCTGGAAGGAGGATATTGAAAGTTGTGCCTTTATTTGGTTCACTTTCGACAAATACCTTTCCATTGTGACTTTCAATTATTTTAAAGCTGACCATGAGACCCAGGCCGTTTCCATTTTTCTTCGTTGTGTAAAAAGGTTCCCCAAGCTTTTTTAGCTTGTCTTCAGGGATACCGACCCCTGTATCCTGGATCGAAATGTGTACATTCCCCCCAGAAATAATTGTTTTCACATGAAGGTCCCCGCCATTCGGCATTGCCTCAATTCCATTTTTAATGAAATTCAGAAATACTTGCTTCAATCTGTT
Organism: Bacillus sp. FJAT-27225; assembly: GCF_001685025.1. Classification (GTDB taxonomy): domain Bacteria; phylum Bacillota; class Bacilli; order Bacillales; family Cytobacillaceae; genus Bacillus_D. The sequence continues at coordinate 498,219 of NZ_MAYU01000001.1, forward strand.
CTCATCACATTCAATTTGGATGATTTCACTGTTGCAATCGAAATGCAACCGAACATTTTTCTTGCGTGCTTCAAATTCAAGGAGCGAAACAACATTTCGCAAAACCGGAACAACATTCTTCTCTTCAAGTTCAACCGCCTTTGGTTTCGCAAGGACCATAAAGTCTTCAACAATCCCGTTCACCCGGTCAATTTCATCAAGAATAATATTGAGGAATTCCATTCGTTCCGGGTCCTTCTCGTCCAGCTGCAGAAATTCCGCATAGCCTTTCATTGAAGTGAGCGGATTTCGAATTTCATGCGCCACACCTGCTGCCAGCTGGCCAACAGCAGCCAATTTATCCTGGCGGTGCAGCATTTCTTCTGTTTTCTTCCTTTCCGTGATATCATTTCGGATTGCAAGATACTGATATGGTTTTCCTTTTTCATTCAAGAACGGAACAATCGTTGTGTCCACCCAATAATAGGATCCATCTTTGGCCCGGTTTTTGATTTCACCCTTCCAGACATGTCCCTGGCCAATCGTCCGCCATAAATCTTTAAAAAATTGCTTTGAGTGATGGCCTGAGTTGAGGATCCGATGGTCTTGGCCAATCAGCTCTTCCCTGGAATACTTTGATATCTCGCAGAAGTTATCGTTTACACTTACAATCATGCCTTGAGCATTCGTAATCGCCACAATGGACGACTGATCGAGCGCAAATTTAAAATCACTTATTTCTTTTAAAGAATCCTTCAAATTTTCCTCGGCTATTTTCCGATTGGTAATATCGGTTCTTATCGCAACATATTGATAAGGCTTACCTTTATAATTCAGGAAAGGAACAATGGTTGTAGCCACCCAATACAGTGAGCCATCTTTGGCCCGGTTGCAAATTTCCCCTTTCCAAACATCGCCGCGGCCAATGGTCCGCCATAGATTTTTGAAAAATTCCTTATCGTGGGTACCGGAATTCAAAATTCTATGATCCTGACCAATTAATTCTTCCTTTGAGTACTTTGAAATCTCACAAAATTTATCATTGACACTTGTAATAATCCCTTTTGCGTTTGTTATGGCAACAATAGAAGATTGATCAAGCGCAAATGTTATATCACTTACCTCTTTATGCCTTTCAAGCAGTTCCGCTTCAGCTTTTTTCCGTTTCGTAATATTTGAGCGAATGGATACATACTGATACGGCACACCTTTAGAATCAAGGAATGGAACAATAGTTGTATCCACCCAATATATCGAACCATCCTTGGCTCGATTGCATATTTCACCTTGCCATATTTTTCCCGACTGGACAGTTTCCCATAAAATTCTAAAGAACTCTTTGGAATGGTATCCGGAATTCATAAGCCGATGATTCTTTCCTATGATTTCCTCCCTTGTATAGTTGGAAACCTCAAGGAATTTGTCATTCACCTCAATCAGGTTTCCATCCCGATCCGTTATACCGACAATTGCAGCAGCATCCAGAGCGGCCAGGATGTCCTTTAAATGATTATCTGTTGAGGCAAGTTTTTTGCTGATTAATGTACTGGAAATAATAAGTCCGCCAAATATAAGGAATGTGACGAACAAAACAAGATACACGATAAAAGAATCTTCCGGAATCATTTGATTCCCATCAGTTGCCTCCCTGCCAACATTGGAGGCCCTTTTTAACAGGAAATGGCCCTGTGCCACAGCAATCGTTATGATGGCAGCACTGACAGGCTTCAGCCACGGAGTATTCCTGTCAAAGCTTTTAGAGTAAAAAAGCATCCAGAGTGCTAATAAAAACGAAAAAAATATTAAAAGTCCAGAAATAATAAAGATTGGAGGATGAAATTCAATTCGTACATTCATTGAATACATACCGATAATATGAATCGAGTAAACGGCCATTGTAAGGAATAGACTGCCTATTCCAAGCCCTCCAAGCTTTACTTTATTGCCTGTCACAGGAATAAAAGCCATTCCGGTCAATGAAATTCCAATCACGATTGATAACAACGTCAAAGGAATGTGGTAGGTAGCAAAACGGCTTAAATCCTCAGCCAGCAAACCCAAAAAATTCATGATCCAAATACCGATACCCATTGAAAGGGTACCGCCAAGAAATAACAAGCCTTTGTTTTTCTTAGATGAGTGAATCAATGTAAACATATCCAGTGCTGTATAGGAAGCCATCACAGACAAAGCGAAGGCGATGATGAGCAATACGGGACTGAATGAATATGCCATATTTATCATTGTCAAGTATCAACCCCTGAATTTCACTTGAAATTTTTGTGAATATATTACAATTGTAATAGAAAGTTCACAATTAAGAAAGCTATGAAAATAAATAAATAGTGGTTAATCACTGCTTTTTTAGTAAAAACCACTTTATACTATAAATTTGGCGGAAAACTTTTTTAATGAATCATTTCTTATCAAATTCCATTTCCAACTACAAACCTTCCCTCCTTAATAGTTACATACCCGTTTTCCAACATTTGAAGTTTGATTTTCTATTGTAAATCCTCTTTTAAGAAAAAACTCTAAAAATTTTCAAAAAACTATTCACAATTAAAAGAAAAGTGTTTATACTGTACTATAATAGGTTATTTAAATAAAAACTGTTATATAAGAGGAGAGGATTAAGTATGATGATGAGTCCAGTCGAGTTTTTCAGTAACCTGCCTAAGAAGGTATGCCCTGAATGCGGAGAGCAAGTACAGGAAATGGCCGAATCTTATTTGCATGAATGCGATCGCTGCCTTTCAAAACGTCAGGAATAGCGCCGTACCCATCTTTTCGAAACAAATAAAACCGGAACCCTTATATGCGGGTTCCGGTTTTATTTTGGCCTTTATTCTTTAACTGCCAGCACATCTATATTGTTTGAGAAGCATTAAGAATGTTTAAATAGTAAATATCCCTCTAAAGGACGTGCTGTTGATGAGGCTGGTGAAATGGAGCTTTACAAAAAGATATAACATCAAAGGAATTTTTGATACACATCCTAACTCCCTGGTCATTTTCAGGCAAATAAAAGATTACTATTTTATTTATACAGTCAAATGGGATATAACCGATCCCCCTGTCAATCGGGCTAACCTTGAGCAAATGGAATATTTATTGAACGTTGAAATGGGCACCATAGAGTATTATCAGCAGCGGAAAGCATTTGGCTATGCTGCTGAAGGAAAAGGAAGCAGGGAATAAACACACAGCTGTTCGCACATGCTCTTCTTAAGGAGTTGAAACTAAATGGATAAAAAAACAAACTATACTACACCCGCTATTAAGAATCCTGTTATGACTGTAGAAACAGGTGATACCTTTCCAAATCCTGAAAGCATACCAGGAAACTCTGTAGAGGAACATAAACATCTGGAAGAAGGAAATATCATGATAACAGGGGACGAAATTAAACAGCAAAACGAAAACCTATAGAACGAAGGCGAAGGCTGTATCAGCTATCGCCTTCTCTTTTATTGAAAACTTATCCATTCTTGCTATATAGATTGAAAAAATATTTTCTTAATGGCCTGTTGATCTCCGTTTCCACAAAGAAATGCTTCTTAGAATATTCATCAAAGGAACTACTCAGAAATAGCATCCCAGGAGAAAATGTTGTATTTTCGAACTAGTCTTCACACCTTCCACTCTAATCAACAGGGTGTGAAGAGGTGATTGCTTTGTTCAACACATATAGTCCTTTAGATTTTTGGCAAGTCCCGTACACCTGTCTCCATTGAACTTCCGCACATCGGGCACATATGGTCCTCTGAAACAAACGCCTTTCGCATCCATCCGTTACATGCCTCTGCAACACAAGAATAAATTTCTGTAGCGATGAACGGTTCCACTTCTTTTTCGAGCGGAAGTTTTTTTCCAAAAAACATAAACATCCTCCCTTTCCGTTTTTCGAACTTCTTATTAGCTAGTATGCTCTATCCGAATGGAATTATTGTTAAATTCCCCATCTTGGCCAAATCTTTCGTTTTATTGTAAAAAAGCGCGGCTTTTATTTCTTTTGTTTATTATAAAATTGATAATGAATAATAAAATGGAAACAGGGTGATACACTTGGAAAATTTCACTAAAAATCCCTCTCTTTCATATGAAATGAAGGAACTCGTACGCTCTGCTTCCAGGACTTTTGAATGCAAAAAAGGGACATATTTGTTTCGGGAAGGACAGGATGCACACGAGGTGTATATTATTCTTTCCGGAAAAATCCAAATATCGAAAATGAATGCGGAAGGACAGGAGCTTGTTCTCCGGCTGGCCAGCCTTAATGATATTGTCGGCGAGCTAACCCTTTTTACACAGGAACCAAAATACATTTTCAATGCCAAGGCCATAGGAGATGCTACAATAGCAGCCCTTACGATTGACGGGCTTGAGGCTGCTCTTTTCAATAATAGTAAACTCGCTTATGAGTTTCTTGCTTGGATGAATGACCATATGAGGAAGACGATGACCAAATTCAAGGATCTCGTTTTATATGGAAAAAAAGGGGCATTATATTCCACATTAATCCGAATGAGCAACAGTTATGGTGTGAAAGAAGCAGATGGAATCCATATCATGGTTCCCCTCACCACCCAGGATCTTGCCAATTTTTGCGGTACAGCTCGAGAAATTGTAAGCAGGCACCTGTCGGAACTTAAAGGAAACAAAATAATCAGTATGAACTCCAAGAAAATAATAATCCATGATATTCACTATCTTAAACAGGAAAATCATTGTGAAAACTGCCCAATCGAATATTGCAATGTAGATTAAGCGCATAGTAAAAGCGGATACCCAAAAAACTCGGGTATCCGCTTTCTTAAAATATCTAGTTAACAGACGAAGGAGTATTATTCAGATGCTGCAAATTGGAAAGATAATCAGCTTTGGGTTTCGTAATGCTCGCATTGATTCCCGATTCCTTCAGCTTATTGACCAGCTCTGCAATTTTTTGTTTAGCCATATGGTTCACCTTCTCTTCTAGGCATTTCCTAACCCAATTCTACAACAAAAATATGAAGAAAGTGTGAAAAAATTGTAATTTTCTCCGAAAAATTTTAAATAAAGTGAAACTTCAATCAGTGGGGGTTTTCCTTCATCCCCCGATGATTATTAGCCCCATTCGACTGCCGCTAATTCGCCAAAGAGCGCGGCAGCTAAGCAGCACTACGAATCCGATTGTTTCAACTATGCCGCTAAAGTTCCTTGCTTCAAGTTTCACTGTATCTCATCAATCGGGCTTTTATGGGAAGTTGATCCCCACCTATCTGCTTAATATACTTGGAATCTTGAGGTGAGGGTCTTACTGCCCGTTAATACGGGATAAATATAAAAATCAAATTTTATCTTTCTGCCTTCCTTTTTACCCTTTGGTAGGTTGCGAAAAACCACTGGAAACAGATAAATTAGCTTGGAACAAGTAAACATGGTATAATTTCTTAGATTATGTTTACTTGGAGGAAGAAAATGATAACTGTTAGCAACGTAAGTTTACGGTTTGGAGACCGCAAACTGTTTGAAGATGTCAATATAAAATTCACCCCGGGTAACTGTTACGGGCTAATTGGAGCCAATGGTGCAGGAAAATCTACCTTTTTAAAGATCCTTTCCGGTGAAATAGAGGCACAAACTGGTACAGTTCAACTGGGTCCTGGCGAAAGGATGGCTGTCCTGAAGCAGAACCATTTTGAATATGAAGAGCACGAAGTCCTTGAAACAGTTATTATGGGACACACAAGGCTTTATGAAGTTAAGCAAGAGAAAGATTCTATATATATGAAAGAAAACTTCACTGATGAAGATGGAATGAGGGCGGCTGAGCTTGAGGGTGAGTTTGCCGAGCTGAATGGCTGGGAGGCTGAATCCGAAGCTGCCATCCTCCTAAAAGGCCTTGGCATTGATGAGGACCTGCATTACAAGAAAATGGCTGACCTTGATGGGTCCGAAAAGGTTAAGGTGCTGCTTGCACAGGCTTTATTCGGCCAGCCAGATGTCCTCCTGCTCGATGAGCCTACAAACCATCTGGATATTAAGGCCATCCAATGGCTTGAAGAATTCCTGATCAACTTTGAAAATACTGTTATCGTCGTTTCCCATGACAGGCACTTCCTAAACAAGGTCTGTACCCATATAGCTGATTTGGATTATGGAAAAATCCAAATTTATGTCGGGAACTACGATTTCTGGTACGAATCCAGCCAATTGGCTGTCAGGATGGCCCAGGATTCGAACAAGAAAAAAGAAGAAAAAATCAAGGAGTTACAAAGCTTCATAGCCCGCTTTAGTGCAAATGCATCAAAGTCAAGACAGGCGACATCCAGGAAGAAGCTTCTAGATAAAATCACTCTTGATGATATTAGGCCATCTTCCCGTAAATATCCATATGTAGGTTTTACTCCTGAACGGGAAATCGGCAATGACTTGCTTCGTGTTGAAGGCCTGTCAAAGACAATTGACGGCGTAAAAGTACTGGATAATATCAGCTTTGTTATGAATAAGGGCGATAAAATCGCGCTAGTCGGAACAAATGAAATTGCCAAAACAACATTGTTCAAAATCCTTATGGGTGAACTCGAGGCTGACGAGGGAACGTACAAATGGGGAATTACAACGTCCCAAGCCTATTTCCCTAAAGACAACTCACAATTCTTCGAAAATAGCGAGCTGAACCTTGTCGATTGGCTGCGCCAATTCTCACCGAAGGATGAGAGTGAAAGCTTCCTGCGCGGTTTCCTTGGACGTATGCTGTTCTCTGGCGAGGAAGTAATGAAAAAAGCAAGTGTTCTTTCTGGAGGAGAAAAAGTTCGCTGCATGCTGTCAAAAATGATGCTGTCCGGAGCGAACGTCCTCCTTCTTGACGAACCAACCAACCACTTGGATCTGGAGTCGATTACAGCGTTAAATAACGGCCTGATTACTTTTAAAGGTTCGCTATTGTTTTCCTCGCATGACCATCAGTTCATCCAGACGATTGCAAACAGGATTTTTGAACTGACACCGTCTGGCTTGGTTGATAAAGAAATGTCTTATGACGAGTATTTGGAAAACAAGGAACTTCAGGAGCAAGTTGCTAAAATGTATTAGAAAAACACAGGGGCAGTGAGCCCCTGTGTTTTTTTTATGATGGTTAATGCCGTTTTTGTTTATTTCTTGAGGATGGGGCTTTCATCTTCCCTGTTTCCTGGTTTGTTGTACCCTGCCCCTCAACTTGAGATGAATTCAGGCCAATTGTTGAAGGATCATGTTTTCGTTTTCCCATCGCAATCCACCTCCTGACCTTAGCGTCCTCCTTATAAGCTAACTTATTCAATGAGGAATAAATTCATTTTCCCTAGGCATGATAAACAACAGGAGGTGTAGCTTAATGGCAAAAGTAGGGGTTGAACAATCACTAACCAATGTACAGCAGGCACTAAGAGAACGCGGATATGACGTAGTTGAATTAAAACAGGAATCCGATGCAGCAGATTGTGCTTGCTGCGTTATTACCGGCTTGGATTCAAATGTGATGGGCATGCAGGATACAGTGACAAAGGCTTCTGTTATTGAAGCAAACGGCCTATCTGCTGATGAAGTTTGCTCGCTAGTCGAAAATCGCCTGTCCTAATTAATCTCCAAACGTCCAGAGATTACTCTCTGGACTTTTCTTTTGTTCTCTTCCCAAAGGTAAAGTGTAGCCATTAGGACCTATGGCATCGTTCTAGATCTTTTCTAAAGGCGAAATGTAACCAATAACCTCTATTGGACACGTTTTGAGGTCTTTCACAGGTAAAAATGTAACCAACAAGCTTTGCTAGCCAAATGTGCTTTATCAGCAACCGTTCTACTTGAAACAACACATCCCTTTTCCCTGTACCCCTATCTCTCACCGATACAACCCAAGACTCTTTTTTTGAATGCATTCTTCCCTATTTGGCACACTAAAATTTAATACGATTTCTTTAAGCGGGGGATTTCAGGCGTGGAAGCATCATTCTCTTCTATATCAAGGACCGCTCTGTCATTTATTCTTTTATTGATTATTTCTTACTTCTTTGGAAGGCAAATAAATTCTCACAGGAATCATTTTAATATGGCAATGGCGATAACAATTGGGTCGCTGGTTGCAAATATGGGATTTAATATTAATTTAAAATTTGTGCCTATGATTTGGTCATTCATTACAATGGTTTTCATTTATTATGTAGCCGCAAATATGAGTTTCCGGGTACGTATTTTGGAGAAATGGCTTTCAGGTTCGCCAACTGTGCTAATTAAAAATGGGCACATCCAATCCGATAACCTGGTTTCGGCCAAATATACGAAATCAACGTTGGAGCAACAGCTTCGCGAAAAAGATATTTTCTCAATTACTGATGTTAAACTGGCCCTGCTCGAACCAAGCGGAAAGCTTTCGGTTCAAAAAAAAGACCCCCAAAAAGGGGGGGATTTCTACGTTCAACTACCTACTGATTATTTGAATGGTTTGATGGTGCCAGCTGAAATTATTATAGATGGACAAACAACTTTTACCGCTAGGCCCGAATTATATTCATGGCTGGAAGGTTATTTATACAGCCTTGGCCATAATATCGACAACGTGGCTTATGCAGTTGTATCATCACAAGGATTTGTTTTAGGTGTTACCGAGAAAACCACTAAGTCAGCCTCTGCTTCAAGCCAGTGAGAAAGCTCAAGAACGTATACACACCTGTTTTTACCGTAGCCTGGGCAAGAGTATCCTTCGTTGGATCGAGGCAGACAATATCCATTGCCATTACTTTAGACGCCAAGGCAGCCTCATGGACAGCCTCGAATAATTCAAAGGACATCATCCCGCCGGGCGTTGAGGCCGGAACTCCCTGGGCATAAGCAATATCAAGCACGTCCATGTCTACGGTCACATAGATGATATCAACCTTGGATGATAGTTCCTTAATAGCCCGGCGTACTGTTTCCACAACACCTGTTTCCCTGGCCTTACGCATGGAAATCATATTGACTTTATGTTCATTTGCGTAGGCAAGAAGCGACTGTCCGTTAAAGAAACCGTGAAGGCCGATATTGTAGACGTTTTCTCCTTTAACAACGTTATTTTCAATCAAATATCTGATTGGTGTTCCATTTGTCGGTCCGTGCTCGGAAAGATCCCGAAGATCAAGATGCGTATCAAATTGAAGAATCCCGATTTCTTTTTCTTCGTGGACTTCTTTCAAACCGGAAATGAGCATCGCTGTAACAGAGTGGTCGCCGCCAATTGAAATCGGGAACGATTCCGGGAACTGTCCTTGAACCGCTTTTATCGCATTTCTAATGTTCTGATGCGATATTCCAATATCGGTAAAATGCATGTTTACATTTCCAAGGTCAAGGATCCTCAAATCGTTTAATTCAACCCCATAATCAAGATTGTAAGTAGAAAACCCACCCCACGCCTTTCTGAAAGCATCCGGAAACTCGGATGCTCCTGATACGGAAATCGATGACCTTGACAGTGGAACACCAAGCATCACTACATCCGATTTTTCAGGCTGGCTGTCTCCCTCCTGCCGCTGGCTAATCCAATCCTTCAACTTTGGGTCATTCGCTGACTTATCCTGATTCCAGTAAAAAGAGCACGTGGAGACAAATTTACTTAACATAGGGCTCCACCTCTGACAACAAGCCGGCCTTTTTTTATAACCGTATGGGTATGGTTCATCCCATAATGATAAAAAAGCTGCTTGTAATTTGGCACATCCGCGATTAAAACATCTGCCTGCTTTCCTTTTTCAATGCTGCCAATTTTATCTGCCCTGCGTATTGCGTGAGCGGCATTAATGGTTGCAGCCACAATGGCCTCCTCCGGCATCATTCTCATTTTCAGACAAGCAAGATTCATGATTAGCGGCATTGAAACCGTTGGGGAAGAGCCAGGATTGAAATCGGTTGATAAAGCAACAGCCATTCCCGCATCAATCATTTTCCTTCCATTGGCACTCTCCGCCATTAGGAAAAAGGCTGTCCCTGGCAAAAGCACCCCAATTACCCCTTCCTCCGCCATTCGTTTAATTCCATAACTGGATGCTTTCAGCAAATGGTCCGCTGAGATTGCCCCTACATCCGCTGCAAGTTCAGCGCCGCCATACGGTTCTATTTCATCAGCATGGATTTTTGGAATTAAGCCATATTTTTTGCCGGCCTCAAGCAGTCTCTGGGATTGCCCCGGAGTAAAGACACCCCGCTCACAAAATACATCATTAAATTCAGCTAATTTCTCTTCTGCAACACGCGGGAGCATTTCATTAATAATAAGGGAAATAAACTCGTCTGGATTATTTTTGTACTCTGCCGGAACAGCATGGGCTGCCATGAACGTACTAACCACATCTACTGAATGATCTTCATCTAACCTTTTTGCCGCCTTCAACTGTTTGTATTCAGTCTCCCAATCGAGGCCATAACCGCTTTTGGCTTCTACGGTCGTGACACCGTGTTTAAGAAATAAGTTAAGCTTCTCCCATCCTTCACGGAAAAGCTGCTCAGAAGTTGCGGCCCTTGTTCTGCTTGTAGTTGCATGGATTCCTCCGCCCGCCTCCATGATTTCCATATACGTCGCCCCGTCAAGCCTCATTCGAAATTCGTCTTCTCTTGTTCCAGCATGGACAAGATGGGTATGCGGATCAACAAGGCCCGGAAGAACAATCATTCCACTAGCATCAATTTCATCCCTGTCAGGATAAGAGTTGGCGAGGGCCTCAACCTCATGCCCGGCTCCGACTGCCTCAATTCTGCCTTCACGAATGAACAATGCCCCATTCTCAAGTACAGAAAGCTTCCCCATTTGCGAACCCTTAGCAGGCTGCCCAGAAAACCCTTTTACTGTAATAATTTGTTCAGCATTTTTAATCAGGATTGGTTTTACTGAAGTCATGAATCTTTTCCTCCGGTGCTTTTTAACATTGGAATATCAATTTCATTTTTCCTGGCTGCCTCCACTGCCTTGCTATATCCTGCATCCGCATGGCGGACGATTCCCATCCCGGGATCAGAGGTCAATACGCGCTCCAGCCTTTTTTCCGCCTCGTGGGTCCCATCAGCTACAATAACCATGCCGGCATGCAGCGAATAGCCCATTCCGACTCCGCCTCCGTGGTGGACGGACACCCAGCTGGCTCCGCCAACAGCATTGATCATCGCATTCAGAATCGGCCAGTCAGCAACCGCATCGCTTCCGTCCAGCATACTTTCCGTTTCCCTGTTTGGGGATGCAACAGAACCGGAATCAAGATGGTCACGGCCAATCACAATTGGAGCTGAAAGCTCGCCGCTTGCCACCATATCATTAATGATTTTGCCAAATCGGGCCCTTTCGCCATATCCGAGCCAGCAAATCCTGGAAGGAAGCCCCTGGAATTGAATCTTTTCCCGGGCCATCCTGATCCAGTTGCATAAATGCTCATTATCGGCAAATTCCTTTAGGATGACCTCGTCGGTTTTATAAATATCATTGGGGTCTCCAGAAAGCGCCACCCAGCGGAATGGGCCTTTCCCCTCGCAAAAGAGCGGCCGGATATAAGCCGGAACAAAGCCTGGAAAATCAAAAGCATTTTCAACTCCGTTATCCTTGGCTACCTGCCTTATGTTGTTGCCATAGTCAAAGGTAATTGCGCCTTTTTCCTGCATGGAAAGCATTGCTTTTACATGGATAGCCATGCTTTCACACGATTTTTCCACATAAACACCGGGGTTGTTTTTCCTTAGCTCGGCAGCTTCTGTAAGAGAATGACCCATAGGTATGTATCCGTTTAGAGGGTCGTGGGCGGATGTTTGATCTGTAAGAACGTCCGGAATGAACCCAATTCTTATCATTTCCGGTAAAAGCCCCGCCGCATTTCCTTCAAGTCCGATCGACAAGGCTCTCCCTTCTGCTTTCGCTTGTTTGGCTATAGCAATGGCATCTTCAAGTGAATCCGCTATAATATCAAGATACTTTGTATCTATTCTTCGTTCGATATGATGCCTGTCAACATCGATGGCAATGCAGACTCCCCCATTCATTGTTACAGCCAGGGGCTGTGCGCCTCCCATTCCTCCAAGTCCTGCAGTAAGCGTAATGGTATGCCTTAAGCTTCCGGAAAAATGCTGCCTTGCAAGCTCCGCGAAGGTTTCGTATGTCCCTTGCACGATACCCTGGCTCCCTATGTAAATCCAGCTTCCAGCTGTCATTTGGCCGTACATCATCAGCCCCTTCTTGTCCAGTTCATGGAAAGTATCCCAATTTGCCCAGGCCGGAACAAGATTCGAGTTGGCAATTAATACCCTCGGAGCATCATGATGAGACTTGAAAATAGCAACCGGTTTTCCCGATTGGATAAGGAGTGTTTCATCATTTTCGAGTCTTTCCAAGCATTTTGTAATGGCTTCAAAGCAGTCCCAGTTCCTGGCTGCTTTCCCTATCCCGCCATAAACAACAAGTTCAGCAGGATTCTCCGCGACGTCTTCATCGAGATTATTCATAAGCATTCGAAGTGCCGCCTCCTGAACCCACCCCTTCGTATGAAGTTCAGTTCCCCTATACCGTTTAACCAGTTTTGTATCCGCTTTCAAAATTACCATCCCCATCCCGTATTTGGTTTACAGTCTTCCTCTATAATTATAATGGAACTTTCTGAAAAAAAAGACAAGTTTCCTCCCATGGGCTGCATAAATTATAAAAGGACAAACTATAGGAGGGAAAGTATGCAATTTTGGACAATTAGGAAGAATACAATCATTTTTATTCTGGTAGCTGGTTTGGCTTTGGTTTCAGCAGCGTCCTGGTGGTTGTTAAAAGCGGGAGATACAGTTGTCATTAACCAGCAGACAGGAATAAGGGAAATCCATATGGTTACGGGAGAATTCGCTTCCACTATGAAGAATGGCAAAAAGATTGAAGCCTACCGCTGGGATCCGGGAACGATTTTCATAGAAAAAGGTGAGAAAGTTCGCCTCGTCATTTATGGGGTTAACGGACAAGAGCATCCTTTTCGAATAGAAAATACAACGATTAAAGGAACTGTAAAAAAGGGCGAAGAGACTGCTGTAGATGTTTCTTTTGATAAAGAAGGTGTTTACAGGCTTATTTGCGAGGTTCATCCTACTAAAGAACAAAACGGGCCAATGATCGCATACCTTGTTGTTGACTAGCTATAGGCAATCCATAACAAACAGCTGTGTGCCAAAAGGTACACAGCTGTTTGTTGTCATCTTCTATTGCATACTGTTATCACTATGAAAAAAGTAAAAACCTTGATAATATTGGTATTTTCTTATATAACAGTTTTCATTTCCAAGCAAATCATTATAGTACAGATTAATATTTTTTGAATTTTCTTAACACAATTAAAAAATACAATTCATCCTAAAAACCCTTAAATTCTAATAAGTTAACAAAATCGCCTTAATTAAAGTGATTTTTGTCACTGGCTGCCTGTTATACTCGGAGTATGATATACAGAGGAAACAGTTTAACTGTATAAAATATTCGATGAGGTGACCAAAATGGTACAATCCACAATTGAAAAAACCAAGTCAGAACCTTGGAAAGGGTTCGTAAAAGGCAAATGGTCCAACGAAGTAAATGTTCGAGATTTTATTTTAAGTAACTTCAAAGTGTATTCAGGCGATAACTCCTTCCTGGCAGGTGCCACTGAAGCAACAAACCAGCTTTGGGATCAGGTAATGGAATTAACAACACAGGAACGTGAGAACGGCGGCGTCCTTGATATGGATACTGAAACAGTTTCCACAATCACTTCCCATGGCCCAGGGTACTTGATCGAGGATTTGGAAAAGGTTGTCGGTGTCCAAACTGACAAACCATTCAACCGTTCGATGCAGCCTTTTGGCGGAATCCGCATGGCTAAAGCTTCCTGCGAAGCATATGGCTACAAATTGAACGAAGAAGTAGAACGCATTTTTACTGAATTCCGCAAAACACACAATGCTGGTGTTTTCGATGCCTATACCGATGAAATGCTTCTTGCCCGTAAAGCCGGTATTATCACTGGGCTTCCTGACGCATACGGCCGCGGCCGCATTATTGGCGACTACCGCAGGGTAGCACTTTATGGTGTTGACTTCCTGATTGAAGAAAAATTAAATGACAAGAAAACCACTAGCCCTGTCATGACCGAGGACAACATCCGCCATCGTGAAGAGCTTTCTGAGCAAATCCGCGCGCTTGGCGAATTGAAAGAACTTGCAAAGAGCTACGGTTATGATATCTCTGGCCCGGCTACAAATGCTGCAGAAGCGTTCCAATGGCTATACTTCGGCTACCTTGCTGCAATCAAAGAACAGAACGGCGCTGCGATGAGCCTTGGCCGAGTATCTACATTCCTTGATATTTACATTGAACGTGATATTAAGAATGGTACGTTGACAGAGGTTGAAGCCCAGGAATTGGTTGACCACTTTGTCATGAAGCTTCGCCTTGTAAAATTCGCACGTACACCGGACTACAATGAATTGTTCAGCGGAGACCCAACTTGGGTAACCGAATCAATCGGAGGCATGGCTTTGGACGGACGCCCTCTTGTTACAAAGAACTCGTTCCGCTTCCTGCATACCCTTGATAACCTCGGCCCTGCACCAGAGCCAAACCTGACTGTTCTTTGGTCCACTCAGCTTCCTGAAAACTTCAAGAAGTATTGTGCGAACATGTCAATCAAAACAAGCTCGATCCAGTATGAAAATGATGACATCATGCGCCCTGAATGGGGAGATGATTACGGAATCGCATGCTGCGTATCGGCGATGGCAATCGGTAAGCAAATGCAATTCTTCGGTGCCCGCGCCAACCTTGCAAAAGCATTGCTTTACGCAATCAACGGCGGTGTCGATGAGAAGCTTAAAATCCAGGTCGGCCCTGAATTCGCACCAATTACAGCAGATGTTTTAGATTATAATGAAGTTATTCAAAAGTTTGAAGGCATGATGGATTGGCTCGCTGGTCTCTACATCAACACATTGAACATTATTCATTACATGCATGATAAATACAGCTATGAGCGGATTGAAATGGCGCTTCACGATTCTGAGATCCTGCGTACTATGGCTACTGGCATTGCTGGTCTAAGTGTTACAGCTGACTCACTCAGCGCAATCAAGTATGGCGAAGTGAAAGTCATCCGTGATGAAAATGGCCTTGCTGTTGACTTTGAGATTAACGGCGACTTCCCTAAATACGGCAACAATGACGACCGTGTGGATGACATTGCTGTCAAACTCGTCAAAACATTCATGAACAAGCTGAAAAAGCACCAGACATACCGGAACTCAATGACAACAATGTCTGTGTTGACGATTACTTCAAACGTAGTTTATGGCAAGAAAACAGGTAACACTCCTGATGGCCGCCGTGCTGGCGAACCATTCGCACCAGGTGCAAACCCAATGCACGGACGCGATACAAAAGGAACACTTGCTTCCCTGTCTTCCGTTGCAAAGCTTCCATACGAGTACTCTTTAGACGGTATCTCCAATACCTTCTCAATCGTACCAAAAGCTCTTGGAAAAGAAGAAGAACAAAGGATCGACAACCTTGTATCCATTCTTGACGGGTATGCCAAGAAGGACGGACACCACTTGAATGTCAACGTCTTTAACCGAGAAACACTGATGGATGCAATGGAACACCCAGAATTGTATCCGCAATTGACCATCCGTGTATCTGGTTATGCCGTAAACTTCATTAAACTGACAAGGGAACAGCAAATGGATGTCATCAACCGGACATTCCATGAATCATTATAAGAAGAGCGAAAGCGCACGTTTAGCGCTGCAACTAAAACAAGCGCAGCCGGGTGTTAAAACCCGGCCCCTGTTTTAAATCGAAAGGGGTAATAGTTATGAACGGAAACATACATTCAATCGAAACATTCGGAACAGTGGACGGCCCGGGCATCCGCTACGTAATTTTTACACAAGGATGCCTGTTGCGCTGCCAGTTCTGCCACAATGCCGATACATGGGAAATTGGCACAGGCCGAAAAATCACTGTTGAAGAAATAATGGATGATCTCCGTTCATACCTCCCTTTCATGGAATCCTCTGGCGGAGGTATCACCGTCAGCGGCGGGGAACCTCTCCTTCAAGTCCCATTTCTTGTCGAGCTGTTCAAGGCGTGCAAGGCTGAAGGCATCCATACGACAATTGATTCGTCCGGCGGCTGTTTCTCAACCTCCCGACACTTTCTCGACCCTCTTGATGTGTTGATGGAGTACACCGATCTTATATTGCTAGACCTAAAGCATATTGACCGTAAAAAGCATATCAGCCTGACAGGAATGGCCAATGACCATATTCTTGATTTCGCAAAGTATCTTTCCGGAAAAAATAAACCAATCTGGGTTAGGCATGTACTTGTTCCTGGAGTAACGGATGACCCTGCTGATTTAGCTAAGCTTGGGGAATTTATTGGGACGTTGAAAAATGTCGATAAGATTGAAATCCTTCCCTACCATAAACTCGGCGTTTATAAATGGGAAACTCTCGGTCTCGAATATCAATTAAAGGATGTCGAGCCGCCAAGCGAGGAAAAAGTCCAGGAAGCTTATGAGTTGATAACAAAACATTGGCAGGTGCAAAACGCCCAAAATCAAATGCTGTCCTGATGGGCAGCTTTTTTTGTATAGCCGCTGGCATAGTCAAATTGTTGGACTGCTGATAGTTTCAGTAAACTAGCTTACAATTTAAAATTGCCTTTGCTGACACTATTTCTGCATAATTTCTTCAGAATTATATGTTACTGTCAACATATACAACTGAATGATAGGAGAAATGCACCCATGTACCAAATACTTAGTGATATTAGCAATTTTCTGGGCGCCCCTTTTTACGCAATGATCATTGGTGCAGAAACCGTTCCGCTTATTGCTGCACTCTTGCTGGGAATTGTCGGCGCCCTTGCACCTTGCCAATTAACCGGGAATATAAGCGCAATCACATTTTATGGGAACAAGAGCATGCAGTCTGCCGGCCATCTAGTGGATGCGCTCTTCTTCATCCTCGGCAAAATTGCAGTCTTCTCCGGACTGGGCATTCTTGTCTGGCTAGCCGGCCGGGAATTTCAGGACAGCATCATTGTCTTTTTTGCAGCTTCCAGGAAGGCAATTGGCCCTTTTATACTATTGCTTGGGCTGTTTTTGGCCGGATACCTGAAACTTAATATCCTAACTAAACTGTTAAACTATGTACCGAAAGGTAACGGAGCCGGCAGATGGGGACAATTTTTAATGGGAGCTGCCTTTTCAATTTCCTTTTGCCCGACGATGTTTATATTGTTTTTTATGACACTGATGCCCTTGGTGCTCGGAACATCCTACGGAATCGTCCTCCCTCCTATCTTCGCAATCGGAACTTCCCTTCCGCTGATTATATTCCTGGGCATTGTTTGGTTTTTGGGAATGGACGGGGCATTGCTTAGAAAAAGCCGAAAAATTGGCAGTGCAGTGCAGAAGGCTGCAGGCATTTTTTTAATCGTAATTGGAGTTTTCGATACGATCACATATTGGCAGTAAAACAATATGACAACGGAGATACAAATCAAGGTTGACAACTTAACATCCTCTGCTTTAATTTATATATGTTAACTCAATTTCATTATTGGTTAACATAACGGACAGGGGGAGAATGAAATGTCAACTGAACAATTAAAACTAAGAAAGATGATTTTGGCAGCCTTATTTGCGGCCATAACGGCAGTATTTGCCCAAATCAGCATCCCGATGCCACTTGTTCCTTTTACAGGGCAAACATTGGCAATCGGACTCGCAGCGACCATTCTTGGAGCCCGCTATGGTACTTTATCCATTCTTTTATATCTAGCTCTTGGTGCTGCTGGTGTCCCGGTGTTTGCAGAAATGAAATCCGGAGTAGCCATTTTGGTTGGCCCAACGGGAGGATTCCTAGTCGGTTTTATTCCTACAGTGTTCATAATTGGATTCATCATTGAAAAAACAAAACTCTCTGTTAAAAACGCCCTGATAGCCAACACGATTGGTATGTTCATCACACTCGCGTTCGGCGCTGTATGGCTGAAAATCGGAGCGGGCCTTGACTGGGAGACAGCAATGAAAGCAGGCTTTTATCCGTTCATTCCGCTTGGATTACTGAAGGCGTACCTAGCTTCCATTGTAGGGGTAAATGTGAGAAAAAGGCTTGTATCCGCTAATCTTTTTCCAATTCCGTCCAACAAAATGGACCAAAGTGCATAAAACGAGAAGGCAAACAGGTGCAGTGGCCGTTCCCGCTTGCCTGTATTTTTTGAATAAATAATTAATCTTTCTGTATAAGGTCGACATAAAACCTTGCTTACGGTCATTTACAGTTTTGTAAACGACCGTAACCGCTTTAAAAAACGGCATCTTTATTAATAAGACGATTCATTAATTAAAACCTACCTTTACCACTGCTTTACATTGCTCTTTGCTTGTTTCTAACGTATACTTTTAACATACGAGGAGGTGTTATCCAGGTATGGAGTTTAACGCTGAATTATATGACATTAATGCCTGGGTTGCACTTTACACCGGGTTTTACCTGGCAATTGCCCTAAAGTATTTCCTTTTATGGTCAATTGAAAATCCAGTATCCATCATGGACAGGCCCAAACAGCCTGAAGGGTTTCGCTTGTCTTCCTATTCCATTTCGAACAGCGGGCTAAACCAGAACATTATTGTCAGATGGATTGGCAAATATATCCGAATAAAATACTGCTCTACCGATGATCCAGAGGCTTCCCTTTCCCTCCTTCCCCACTAAACTTTTAACAAACAGGAGGAACTATGAAAGGGAAATCAAAGCTTCTATTATTAATAACTATTATTTTGGTAACAATCTCTGGGCTTGCAGGATGCTCAACAGGTTCAGACGACACAGGCTTTTTTACCACTTACTTCGTCAATCCTTTTACAGCTGCGATTCACTTCCTTGGTGAATTGTTTGCTGGAAATTATGGCCTTGCCATTATTGTGGTAACCCTTTTAATCAGGCTGGCATTGATGCCACTCATGCTCAAGCAATACAAGAATCAGCTTGAAATGAAGGGCAAAATGGAAAAAATGAAGCCTGAAATCGATGAACTGCAGAGAAAAATCAAGGCTGAGAAAGACTCGGCAAAGCAAAAAGAATTGCAAATGCAGATGATGGGCATCTATCAAAAACATGGCGTTAACCCCATGAGTATGGGCTGTTTGCCAATTTTAATACAAATGCCAATTTTGACTGGATTCTATTATGCTATCCGCAACTCACCCGAGATAGCTTCTCATGACTTCCTCTGGTTGAGTCTTGGCAGTCCGGACATTGCCATAACTGCCCTGGCTGGAATTGTGTACTACCTTCAATTCAAAGTCTCTCAGTCTACAATGACGGCAGAGCAGCAAAAGCAAATGAAGGTGATGGGATTGATGTCTCCAATTATGATCGTGATGTTTTCCATGAATGCTCCTGCCGCTCTGCCTCTTTATTGGGCTGTGGGTGGCACGTTCCTGATTATTCAATCTTGGATCAGCAGGAAACTCTATCAGAAAACGGAGACAACCAAAGTGGCACCTTCGATTCAAAAATAATTAGAAAAACTGGCCGTCGCCAGTCTTATCGGCAATGCGATCGTTTTTTTAGCGGCTGGAATATTTATTCCTTAGCTTCAAAGAAGCCCTTCAGGTGTCCTGAAGGGCTTCTTTTTATATTCTTCCGATTATCATTCCCGCTAGCACCAATGCCAGGCCTGCCGCTAAACTCAAAATTGCGTACACAAAAGAGTTCAGGCTTTTCTTCATTCCATGGAGCTCGAGCATGAATGTAGAGAAAGTAGTAAACGCTCCTGTAAATCCAATGCCTGCAAATGCATAACTATTTCCGTCCACTGCCTTACCGATTAGGTAACCAAGCAGGAACGAACCGATTAAATTGACAAGCATGGTTCCAAAAGGGATTCGATTCGTGTCCTTGGAATTCAGAAGCTTTGAAACAAAAAATCTGGCCATAGCGCCAAGAAATCCCCCGGCTGCAACTGCAAGATAGGTCATTTTTCCAAACCCGCCTTTTTAACCTGAGATTTTCCCTGAAAGGTCCCAATCCATACAAAGCCTAAGCCACCAATCAGACTAAACAAGAAATAGAAACTCGCAGCCATATATTGGCCCTGGTCAACCAGCATGACTGTTTCAAGGCAAAAAGCCGAGAATGTAGTAAAAGAACCTGTAAGGCCGGTTGTGAAAAACACCGACCAATTTGGATGAATTTTCTTTTGTGAGATAAAACGAGAAGTAAACCAGCCAAGAAAGTAGGATCCCAATAAGTTCACGGCAAGGGTACCGAAGGGGAAAGAACCGCCAGGTAAATGTAAGCCGGAAAATAAGTATCGAAGCAGACTTCCGATTGCGCCACCTATCCCTACAAATAGATACTCCAATTTAACACCTCTAACCTTATCTTTCTGCTTATAAGCATAATGTGTTTGAATCAGGTTACAAATAAAAGTCTTCCTAAGTGACCTTTCAGTTAAAAATTGCAGCACAAAGTCACGAATAGAAGTTCCAAGGATCTTACGTATGAAGAATTGCGGCCAAAGTCTCTAAACCGGATTAATTCTCTAGCAGCTTCTCAAGCTTCAATTTAACATCCGGCCACTCAGAGGCGAGGATGCTGTACATAACTGTATCCCTGATGTATCCATCAGCGAGCTTTCTATCTTGGCGAAGTATCCCTTCCTTTGTGGCACCAATGCGTTCAATTGCTGTTTGCGACCTTATGTTCCGGCCATCTGTCTTCAGCTGGACACGGTTCATCCCTAGTTCTTCAAAGGCATGCCTAAGAAGTAAATATTTACATTCAGTATTGGCCCTGGTTTTCCATGCCGATGGATGAAGCCAGGTCCAGCCAATTTCAAGGCTTTCATTTTTCCATGAGATGTCCATATATCTTGTGCTTCCAATTATCGCTGCATCTCTTTTCCTAAATATCGTGAATGGAAATTGGCTACCCTTATCCCTTTCCTGAATAGCTTTTGCAACCTCATTTTCCATTTCTTCATGGCTTCCGATTTTTGCAGAAGTAAATTCCCATATTTCAGAGGGTTTCCCTGCCTCCCATAAGCCGATCCAATGGCTCAGCTCCATTGGAATGAGTAAAACTTCCTGGCCCTCTAACCGATTAAATGGTTTGTTTGTCATTGTTCTCCCCCTAAAATCAAAAAACTACCGGTTAGCACCGGCAGTTCCATTCTTACACTTCCTCAAAGTATTCCTTGTAATATCCGCCCACTTTACCGGAATTGTCGACGATAAACAAAAATTCGTCTGTTTCATTTTTCACTTCATATTCCTTACCCGGAGTGAGGACATTGTTTACAATAAATTTTTTAGCATCCGCATGAACGCATTTCACTTTTTTAAGCGTGGCTTTCTTGTGCCAGTCAAGGTGTTGCACGTGAATTCCCCCTGATTTTTGGTATATGACTAGTATAATGAATGTTGGAGGGTATCTGCAAGTACCTCTGCCCGCCGTACCTGAAGGGAATCGATGGCGGTTCTAAACCTGAGATTTTCCATCTTCCTCAAATCAAACGTGAATACTTCCTCCGTCAAATAATCTTTAAAGGTTAAATAGACTACATTACAAATTGTATCTTTGCGAATAAAACAGAGATTGTTAAATTGCTTATTCTCATACTCAAAACCGTATAGTTCCATAACACTCGCCTACTTTCCAAGAGGTCACATTAAATATTTACCACGTTGGAAATATGTCCAAAACATCTCAGAAAACTTAGAGTATTCGACAAGACGTCTTTCCTAGTCGAATACTAGGAGGAAAGTCAGCGAAACACGTCCGAAAGTACCTTTTTTAAAATATTTTAAAAAAGGGGTTCTCAAAAATGGTTTTTCGCTTTACAATATTAAAAACTGAATATTCTATCCATTAAATTTTCCGAGGAGGCAATGCTATCAATGAGAATTATGAGCAATGAGCAGCTTATCGTTTCGTATCGTGATGCAATGAAATCTGGGACGGAAAAAGAATGGATTAAAATCCTTAAAGATGAGATCCATCGACGAGGATTACGACCTTTTAAAAAGTAAACAATTTTTCCCATTACCTTGCCATGTGAAACAGCCGCCGGCACATTGCCGGCGGCTAGTTATGTTTTATAGAGAGTTTTAGGAAAGTATGCAAAAATCATTTTAATACTGTTTTACATTGATTTTCGGCATAGATTCCAATTCATCAAGGTACACTTGAATTTGCTGAGCCGCATCTTCAAAGCTTTCTGCATAAATGTTAATAAAATCGCCATTGTATTCATGATGTTTATGTCCATACATCGAGTCATAATACGATTCGAGTAAGATCGGTACCATTCCGGCATAATCCCTATCCTCAATCCGTTCAAACAGCTGGAGTTTTGCTTGCTGGTCCTTAATCCTCTTTTGAATCCTTTCCAGAGCGGTTTTGACATTTTCATGGTACCACGGCTCATGTTGGTATGGAGTTATATATTCCGAGATGATATGCTGAATTCTCTGCTCCATTGGCAGATGAGTCTGGATATGAAAACCATTCTTCTTGATATCAATTAGTTCCTCAGGAAGGACAACCTTGCCAATCCGCTTGCTTTCCGCTTCCATAATAACATAAGGAGTTCCTTTTAGCTCAAGGAGCCTGTCATGGAGCAAGCCATCGAACATCTTCTGGCTATTTCCCTGTCCAAGGCCAATCGCCCCAAAAATTGATCCCCGATGGTTCGCCAGCTGTTCCAGATCAAGGACAGGGTATCCTTTTTCAGAAAGGATTTTCAGGATTTCCGTCTTCCCTGTTCCGGTCATGCCATGAAGAACAACCGCTTTTTTTGGCATAAGGTCCGGCAATTCTTTAAGAATTGACTGCCGATACGCCTTATACCCGCCTTGCAGCCGTTTCGCGCTAATACCGGAGAATTCCAGGAAGGATGTGACTGCCTTGCTTCTTGAGCCTCCACGCCAGCACTGGACGACAAGATTGTTTCCCGGGCCGCTATACTTCCGAATCTCCGAGAGCATGTCCGGCAGTTTTGGTGCCACAATTTGCATGGCACGCCATTTCGCGGCATCGGATCCTTCCTTCTTATAAATTGTTCCTACCTCTGCACGCTCTTCATTTGTGAATAAAGGGACATTTACCGCTCCCGGGATGGCTCCTTCTTGAAATTCAATAGGCGAGCGAACATCTATGACAACCGGGTTTTTTATATTGAACAGTTCTTCTATTGTAAGTTCTCTCAAAGTTATATTTGCACCTCTATTTATAGACTTCCTTCCTTTATTTTAAAGAATTTAAGCATAAATGCAACCCGGCCAACTTTTAAGAACAAAAAGCGTTAGCGCCGTATGGCCTCCTCGAAAATCCTCATTACGCTAGATCGTAATTTCGTGCGAAGCAATTTCAGGGAACGCTATCCTGTGCTATCGCTTTTTCTTCTTGCGATGTTTATGCTGCCGAAGCTTTCCTTGTGGATCTAAATCCCACTTTCTATATACATATATTTACAATCACTTACTTTTTTAAGTTCCTTTAACATAAAAACGGCTCACCAATATGGTGAGCCGGTCAATTCCTGAAGTGAACTGCGGAAGGTTTGCCAATTCTCCGGAAAACGGTCAAAACCAGAACTTTTATACACTTTTGTTTTTGATTTAAGAATAACATACCAGCTAGTTCCATTCAGGATAATTCCTTCGTCTGCTATGTAATTTTGTTCCCAGTCCCAAACTGCCAAACTGAAAACAGCTGCCTTAAATATAGCCATATCCCCAGGAATCCCGAATGGCCGGCGGGGAATTGAGCGATATGGTGAACCTTTATCCCGCCATTCTGTATAAATGAATTTCCCTTTTTCAAAATCAATGATTGCCTGGCATGCAGGCCTTCCCGGCATTTCAGAATAAACATGAAGATGGCTCAGCTTTTTATCAGGGTGAATCGATACCATCTCGTTATTAATGAAAAATAAATCTTTTTTACGGAAAATGGTGTTTTGGACCTCTCCAAGATCAAAAGGCCCCTCCTTTTCACTTAACAAGCTGCTTGCCTCATGATATAGGGCTGGGAATGGAAGCGGTCCTTTTTCATCAAGGATGTTCACTATTCTTTCATATAGCTTCATTCTCTCACACCTCTAGCTTTTCTCTATAATTGCTCCCATCATTAGTATAGTAAATTGCAATTATTTACTCTGTAACAAATGGCACTAGCCAGACGACTATCAAAAGAAAAAGCCACCCCATTAAAGGGGCGTGCTCTATGCTAGGCTAGTTAGGAGCGGCTACTTTTTGTAGAGAAGAAACAAGCTTCTCCAATTCTTCCATGTTCCCTTCATCCAGCAGCTCGACGATTTTGCTTCCGACAATGACTCCATCACAATACGATGCAAGCTCTTTTGCCTGTTCATCTGTTGAAATTCCGAATCCAGCCAGGACTGGGATTCTACTAACCTGTGACACTTTTGAAAGAAAGCTTTTTAATTCCTCATGAAAGCTTGTCCGGCCGCCTGTAACACCCTTCACTGTGACAGCGTACAGAAAGCCATTGCCTTTTCTTGAAATGTCCTCAATTCGTTCAATTGGTGTCGTTAAAGTAACGAGCCGAATAAGTTCAATTCCCGCTTCTGTTAAATAGGGTTCTATAAAGGACTCTTCTTCAATTGGCAAGTCGGGGATAATGCAGCCGTCGACACCAGCGGCACTGCAATCATGACTAAATTTCTCAATTCCGTAGGCCAAAATCGGATTGACATACGTCATAATGATGATCGGTATTGAGATTTGATGTCTGGCTTGCCCGATTTGCACCAACGTTTCTTTCAGAGAAGTGCCTTTTTTCAAGGCTCTGATGCCGGCTTTCTGGATAACTGGGCCATCAGCGACAGGGTCGGAAAATGGAATTCCAATTTCCACTGCAGAGCTACCGAAACTCTCAAGCAGTTTAATAGTTTCACCCAATTTTTCAATACCGCCATCTCCTGCCATGATATAGGGGACAAAAGCCTTTTCCCCTTTACTCGACAGCTGGTTAAGTTTGAGTGTCAACCTATTCATCTCCACTTCCTCCTTTCAATCTAGCCCGTACTGTATCAATATCCTTGTCACCCCTGCCGGATAAACAGACAACAACTGATTCATCAGCGGACATCCTCCCTGCAAGTTTTACAGCATATGCGACTGCATGGGCACTTTCAAGCGCTGGGATAATTCCTTCCTTGATGGATAGCAGTTTAAACGCGGCTAACGCTTCTTCATCCGTAATGGAATCATATGTGACCCTGCCCGAATCCTTTAGATAGCTGTGCTCGGGGCCGACCCCCGGGTAATCAAGGCCAGCTGAAATCGAATGAGCTTCCTGGATTTGGCCTTCTTCATTTTGCAAAAGATACATGAAGGCGCCATGCAGGACACCTGGTTTCCCCTTTGCCATAGATGCCGCATGGAAAGGTGTATCAATTCCGCTACCTGCAGCTTCAACACCAAATAGGCGAACTCCCTCTTCTTGTATAAACTCGTAGAACATGCCGATTGCGTTGCTGCCTCCGCCAATGCATGCCACAACAGCCTCTGGCAACCTTCCTTCTTTTTTCAAAAATTGCTGTTTCGTTTCCTTTCCTATCACACTTTGAAAATCGCGGACAACTACCGGGAAAGGATGCGGGCCCATAACCGAGCCTAGGAGATAGTGCGTATCATCAACATTGGCAACCCAGTATCTGAGTGCTTCATTAACGGCATCCTTCAAGGTAGAGCTGCCGGAATCGACGCTGACTACCTTTGCGCCGAGAAGTTCCATCCTGAATACATTAAGAGCCTGTCTTTTGACGTCCTCCGCCCCCATGAAAACAACGCATTCCAGGTTAAGCAACGCGCAGACTGTCGCGGTTGCAACACCGTGCTGGCCCGCACCGGTTTCGGCGACTATTTTTCGTTTGCCCATTCGAAGCGCAAGCAGTGCCTGGCCGATTGTATTGTTAATTTTGTGTGCGCCTGTATGGTTTAAATCCTCGCGCTTCAAATAAATTTTAGCTCCTCCAGCATGCCTTGTAAGATTTTCTGCAAGATAAAGCGGCGTTTCCCTTCCTACATATTCCTTTAAGAGCCTATTGATTTCATGATGGAAGTCCGGATCCTCCTTCGCCTCCTTATAAGCCTCTTCCATTTGAAGGATCGCTTGCATCAATGTTTCAGGTACAAATCTTCCGCCAAACATCCCGAAGTGTCCCCTTTCGTCTGGCAATGTATATGTTGTCATACTGTAACCCCTCCCACTTTTTTAGCAGCTTTGATAAATGCCTCTATTTTTCCTAAATCCTTTTGTCCATCAGTTTCGACTCCGCTCGATACATCCACCATGTAGGGTTTTACTGTCATGATTGCTTCTGCAACATTTTCCGGGCGTAACCCGCCGGCCAATATCACCTTTTGCCCGTTCAGTTCGAAATCTTTTAGAAATTCCCAGTCAAAGGATAAACCACTTCCGCCGCGATACGTGCCTTTTGGGCTATCCAGCAAAATATACTCTGTCCGGTACTCCCCGATTTTCAATAAGTCCCTGCGCCCATTGATATTAAGTGCCTTTATGGCAGGATAACGAAGTTCATCAATGAATTCCTGTGATTCTTCGCCATGAAGCTGTATATGAGTAAGACCGCAAAAAGCAGCGATTTCTTCAATTCTTTCCTTCTTTTCATTTACAAAGACGCCCACTTTCATGACATGGCTAGGGAGGTTATCGATGATTTCCCTGGCAGCCTCTTTTGTTATTTTCCTTTTGCTGTCCGCAAAAACAAATCCCAGTGCATCGGCTCCGTATTCAACAGCTTTTAATGCCGCAGCTGTATCTTTCATTCCGCAGATTTTGACTTTCATTTCCTGGCCACTTCCTTTCTCGTCACTTTGAAGGCTGTAAAACTATTGGATAGGGCTGGGCTTTTCATAAAAGATTCGCCTATTAAAAGTCCATCCGCACCCGAAGCCGCAGCAAGTTCAGCATCCTCGGCTGTTTTAATGCCACTTTCACTAATGAAGAACGCACCTGCTTCTTTTACGATTGGCCCAAGTGATTTTGTTGTTTCAAGCTTTACCTCGAACGTTCGCAAATCTCTGTTGTTGACACCAATTAAATCAGCACCTAATCGAAGTGCGGCCGCAAGTTCAGTTTCATCATGAACCTCCACAAGCACCTCAAGCCCCAGAGAGCGGGCATAATGATAGAGTTCCCGAAGCCTTGATTCCTCAAGTGCAGCTACAATTAACAGAACAAGATTGGCTCCGGCTTCATAGGCAAAGTCAATTTGCACTTCATCAATAATGAAATCCTTACATAAAACAGGCAGATTGACTGCCTCTCTTACAGCCTTCAAATCCTCGAATGAACCTTGGAAAAACGGGCTATCTGTTAATACTGAAATCGCTTGTGCCCCTTCAAGCTCGTATTGTCTCGCCTGTTTGGCGGGATCAAGTTCTATGTTGATCACCCCTTTTGATGGAGATGCCCTCTTAAACTCTGCGATAATCAATAATTGTTCGGAATTTCTCAGTTGCTGAATGAATGACCGCTTTTGGTTCCGTTCTTCTTTAACAACAGGCCTGGACTCTTTTAGTCTGATCACTTCAATCTCTTTTTCTTTTAAAATTTTCGTCAAAATTGTTTCCATCAAATGGCCTCCTTCCTGAACTTGTTTGAGTACTCCCTCAAGTCCTCCAGTTTTTTATAGGCCGCTCCGGAATCAATCATTTCCACAGCCAATTTGACACCTTCAGGGATCGAGCTGGCAGCCTCTGCTGTATAAAGGCCGATTCCTGCATTTAACAGGACAGTGTCGCGATAAGCCCCTTTTTCTCCTTTAAGGACACCTTTAAGAATTTCCCCGTTTTGACTCGCTTCGCCACCTTTGATAGAAGTGTTGGCATAGTATGGAAGCCCAACATTATCGGGGGTGATTGTTGTGTAGTTGACTTGCCCGCCTTCAACGATAGCCAGCGTGTTCTCCCCGGCCAGTGATGCCTCATCGAGCGATCCGGCTCCGTTTATGACCACAGCACGCTTCCTTCCAAGTACCGCAAGCGTATTGGCAAAAAGCGGGACAAACTCTGGTTTATAAACACCGACAAGCTGATAATCAAGATCGACTGGGTTTGCCAAAGGTCCAATAAGATTAAACGCAGTCGGGATTTTCAGCTGTTTCCTTACCTTCATAATTCGCTTCAGCTTTGGATGGACTTGTGGAGCAAATAAGAAGGTAATTCCGATTTCCTCTAGCAGCGATTGTGATTCTGAAGGGGAAAGTGCCAAATTTATCCCCAAATATTCAAGAACATCCGCGCTGCCAGTTTTACTGGAAACACTTCTGTTTCCATGCTTTGCAACCTTGATGCCCGCACTGGCAAGCACAAATGCAGATGTACTGCTGACATTAAACGTCGAAGCCCCATCTCCGCCAGTACCACAATTGTCAATTGCACCTTGTGTTTTACCGAATCCAACTGCATTCTCCCTCATTGCTTTTGCCATCCCGGCAATTTCATCAGGTGTTTCTCCCTTTATCTTCAATCCCATTAAAAATGCTGCAATCTCACTTTCTTCTGCCTCATCATTAAGCATCATGCCGACCGCATCCTTCATTTGAACTTCAGAGAGGGACTTGCCCTCAGATAACCGGAGCAAAAATTCCTTCATGTATATCCGTCCTTCCAATTTTTCTAAAAACTTTGTTAAACATGAATGTTGATTTCCGCTCCAGGCACTTCGCTTTCCGCGGGCGGCCTGGGAGCCTCCTCGGCGGCAAGCGCCTGCGGGGTCTCCCACTGACCTTTCTTCCCGCCAGGACGTTGAATAACTTCCCTGAAAAAGCATCGCAGGAGAAAATGCGTATGCATTTTCGAACGAGTCTACGTGCCTTCCGCTTCAATCAATAACTTTTAAAATGCAACGCTATCCTCTAACACAGCTATTTTTAAAATAAAGTTTTTTAGCAAATGTTTCCCATGTAGGGTACCGATTGATTCCGGATGGAACTGCAAGCCGTAAATCGGGTAGTCAATGTGATGGAAGGCCATGATTTCCCCATCATCAACCACTGTTGCATCTACAATCAGTTCAGAAGGCAATGTTTCTTCATCAGCCGAAAGGGAGTGATACCTCATAACTTCGATCGATTCTGGAAGACCCACAAACAGTCCGTTGCTCTTATGGCTAATGAGAGAAACCTTTCCATGCATCACCCGCTTTGCCTTCCGGACAACGCCGCCAAAGGCTTGAGCAATCGCCTGATGGCCTAGGCAGATGCCAAGGATTGGATACTCCGCATGCAATTCCTTAACAACCTCCATGCATATCCCCGCATCCTCGGGCTTACCTGGTCCTGGGGATAGAACAATCGCTTTCGGCTGGAGGGTCCGTATTTCCTCAATGGTAAACCGGTCATTTCGAACAACCAGGATGGTCTCCCCAAGTTCTCCAATGTATTGAAACAAATTGAATGTAAACGAATCGTAATTATCAAGTAGCAGAATCATTTTAAACCTCCAAGGAAAGCTCTCATTTTATTCATCGTCTCTTCGTACTCCGATTCAGGGTTGGAATCGTGTACAATACCTGCCCCTGCCTGGATGAATGCCCGGCCTTCTGCTGTAACAATCATTGTCCGGATGGCAAGTGCAAAATCCATATTGCCATTCGGGGAAACATAACCGATTGCTCCTGAGTAAAGCCCCCTCTTTTTGGTTTCTAAATTGTTGATAATCTCCATAGCCCGTATTTTAGGTGCACCCGAGACCGTACCAGCCGGCAGGCAGGAAGCTAATGCATCCAGAGAAGAGAATTCTTCACGGAGCACTCCTTTCAGCTTGGAAACAAGATGCATGACATGCCGGTATTTTTCAATCTCCAGGTATTTATTGACCTGTACTGAACCAAATTTGCAAATACGTCCGAGATCGTTCCTGCCCAGGTCAACAAGCATCCTGTGTTCGGCTAGTTCTTTCGCATCTTCCTTTAATTCTTTCTCGAGGATTGCTTCCATGTCAGGGTCCACTCCCCTCGGCCTCGTCCCGGCAATCGGATTTGTGAAGGCTGTCCTCCCATCAACCTTGACCAGGCTTTCCGGTGATGAACCAATTACTGTATACTCGCCGAATTCAAAATAGTACATATATGGAGAAGGGTTATGAGTCCTTAGCTTTCTGTAGCAGGAAAACGTATTTCCCGTGAAATCAGCCTGAAGTCGGTGTGAAAGGACTGCCTGGAAAATATCACCTTCTGCAATATGCTCTTTAACAATGCCAACCTTTTTAATAAAATCGTGCTTTGATAGGGAGTGCCGGAAGGTCCCGAGTTTAAAGGCTTCAGGTTCCTGTTCAGGAAGTTTGGCTCCCAATTCCTTTTTCCTTCCTTCAAGCCTTATGGACAGGCTCATATCATCCGTTGTTTCCAGGAGAGGGTATCCGGTCAGAAACACCTTTTGCTCCAGGTGATCGAATACGACCAACTCTTCGTAAAACATGAAATGTGCATCGGGCATGCCGATTTCATCATGAAGTTCAAGGCCGATTCTCTCGTAAAAACGAACGATATCATAGCCCGCATATCCAACTGCTCCTGCAAAAAACGGAAAAGGCACTCCGCTTGAGTCCGGTTCACGCAGAAGAGTTTGAATAACATTAAACGGGCTTTCTTCAAAAAAGGTTTCTGTTCCATCATTTGAAATTAGCCGTGTCACCCCTCCACTTGTTTTAAGTTCAAAAGCAGGGTCAGCACCGATAAACGAAAATCGTCCAGCTTGGTGATGCTTCAGGGAGCTTTCGAGAAGAAACTTTTTCGTGCCGGACAGCTTTTGAAATATGGATACAGGGGTCAACGTATCCCCGTTCAATTCAATAACTAGCGGTTTTGTCTGCGTTTTTAATTGTTTCAGCATTGGTGCTGTCCCTCCTTTTTCAGTAAATAAAAAAGTCCCCTATACACATACGAAATGTGTATAGAGGACGATTAAATAACCGCGGTGCCACCTCAGTTGAAGCAGAAATCTGCTTCCTCTTTCAGGTACAGGAAAAGTCCGATACCCTATCCTTTTAACGGCAGAACCCGTGCACCCCTACTTCATTCAAAGTGCCTCTCGCAAGCCCATTCCATCCCTTCTCCTGTACCGGTTTCCACCATCCCGGCTCTCTGTGACAATCTGAAAGAATGTACTCCCCTTGCTCAACGATTTGTCATTATGAAATTTTAAACAACATTTTTGAACGCAAAAAAGGGCTCCAGTCCATAAAGGACGGGAAACCCGTGGTGCCACCTTTGTTGGCTGAAAACAGCCCGCTTAGTCCGTATCGGGCTTAAAAAGCCGAATACGCGCCTTATTATAACGGAAAGGCAAACCGCCTGAGCCTACTTCCTAAACGGGTTTCGGTCAAGTGCTCGGAAGTCCATTCACCAAAGCTTCATCACTGATTCACACCATCCATCAGCTCTCTTAAGATTCTGCTATGGTTACTACTCTTCGTCAACGCTTAATATTGTGTTTAATATTAATACTGTAATTCGCGAAAGTCAACTAAATTTTATAAATTTTTAAAATATACTACATTTTCACCAGCTTTTTTAGACTCCTTCTCCATTCCTCAGCAAGCTCGGGAATGTCAATCACTTCCAGAATGAGTGCTTGATTATGCCGCTTTTTATGAAGAATGATTTCAGCGGCACTTAGAACTGAGATTCCTTTAGGATGCTTCTGGATTAATTCAATATTGGCTTCCCTGTTAATCGATCCCTCTTCTAGCACACGAAAGAAATATCCCGTCAGGCATGTCTCCATCGCCCGTTTAAGAAACACATCAATATCATTGTATCTTGAGATGCTTGAACAAGGGATTCTTCCTTGAGTTACCTGTACAGTTGCATTGCCAATCTTAAAAATATCTCCTATATGTACATCTTTTTCAAGCATGCCGGTTGCAGTAATATTTTCTCCAAAAATAGGCGGCTCAAGCTTTTTTCCGAATTCAGCCTCCCACTTTGCATAATGCTCATACGGATATAAACAAAGTGCCCGGTCAGGCCCTCCATGAAAGGCAGGATGTGCCACTCCATCGCCTGCAAGCCCCTCCTTGTAGAGATAAGCTTCCAGTACTGGCTCTTTGCCAATTGCCGAACGATAGGCTTTGCCATTATGCAAAAATTTTTTAGGTTTTCCAAGTGAAAATTGGACAATGTTCATTTCATTCATTTCCAGATCCTCCAATCCCATTAAAAGGATGTGTTTTGATTAACTACATTTTCTAAAATAAGCAAATAGTAAGGTTACAACCAGTATACACTTCCATTGCTGCGGCAAGGAAAGAAAAACGAAGCAAAGGCGGTTCAGTAGAACATGGATCACATTGATCAACTGTGCATAGGGACAGATAAACAAAAGAAAGGAAAGTCTTCTGAGCTTTCCAAACAGAAATGGGCAATCCTTTCCCTTTCTTCCATTCCGCTTGTCATGACTTTGGGAAATTCGATGCTGATTCCAGTCCTGCCAAGGATGGAAAAAGAATTGGCTATTTCTCCGTTTCAGTCGAGCATGATTATTACTGTTTATTCGATAGTGGCCATTGTTTTGATTCCTTTTGCCGGCTATTTGTCCGACCATATTGGGAGGAAAAAAGTGATTATTCCAAGCCTCATTATTGCAGCAGTTGGCGGAATTATTTCAAGCTGGGCATCGTGGAAAGCCGATGATGCCTACTGGATTATCCTTGCAGGCAGGGCTCTTCAGGGAGTCGGTGCTGCTGGGGCTTTTCCAATTGTCCTTCCCCTTGTTGGAGACCTTTTTAAGAATGATGACGATGTGAGCAGTACACTTGGAATGATCGAAACGTCAAACACACTTGGAAAGGTACTAAGCCCTGTGCTTGGATCGTTTTTGGCCGGAATTCTCTGGTATTTGCCATTTATCTCAATCCCGCTATTTTGTACGGTATCAATCATCATGATGATTTTTCTAGTAAAATGCCCAAAGATTACGAACAAGCCTGTTCCATTCAAAAAATTCTTCGAAGGTGTCAAAGAAACCTTTACGAAAAAAGGGCGCTGGCTCTATGCAATCTTTTTCATTGGCGGCATTTTGATGTTTGTGCTGTTTGGAATACTTTTTTACCTATCCGATATTTTTGAAAAACAGTATGCGATTAAAGATATTAAAAAGGGGTTATTCCTAGCGTTGCCATTGGGTGCTTTATGCCTCGCTTCCTTCATTACGGGAAAGGTGATCAAGAAAAATAAAGTATTAATGAAATGGCTGATTTTAATTGGGATTGTAATGGCTGGGGCAGCAATCGCTGCGTTGTATTTTTCCGATAAGCTATGGTACTTGCTCCTGATGTTTACGATTGCCGGTATTGGCATCGGCACAAGCTTGCCTTGCCTGGATTCCCTCATTACTGAAGGAGTCGAAAAAGAAGAACGGGGTACAATCACGTCGATATACAGTTCGATGCGTTTTATCGGTGTTGCGGTTGGGCCGCCGGTCATTGCTCTCCTGATGAAAAAAGCGGATGTCTGGATATTCATCTTGCTTAGCGGTGTTTGTATCCTGAGCGCTTTTGTGACAATCAGGCAAATCCGCCCTACCAACCAGAAACATCCTAAACACTTTTAAAGGCAGCTGAACAGCTGCCTTTTCAGTTATGTTTGTCCTCGAACTCAGAAAAAAATGATATACATAGCTCAAAAATATGTTATAGTATAAAAGTATTCATATTTGCGGGTGTGGCGGAATCGGCAGACGCGCTAGATTCAGGTTCTAGTGGGGGCAACCCCGTGGAGGTTCAAGTCCTCTCATCCGCATAAAAAGATGCTGTCCCAAAAAGTCGTTGCCTGACGGCTTAACTGGGACAGTTTTTTTATGGGCTGTCCCGTATACTATTTTTTCGCCATTCACATTAAGTTTTGATTTACCTCATTGTTGTGTTATTTTAAGGAAAGACAAGATCTGAAGCTTGGAGGGTAGACACATATGGAGATAATTGGACATTCAGTAGAGTATTTGGAGGATCCATTCGGCCTATTGAAAGGTGAACGCTTTGAATTTTTGCTTGATTTGGAAATTGACGAAGAAGATGAGCTTTATTCTGAGGCTGGGACTGGGTTAAAGGTTATTTTTGCAATCGAGGGTGACAAGAAGAAAATAGCCCAATACAATTTCTTCGAAAAAGAGTCTGGAAAAGTTTTGGACCTGGCTCTTGAAGAAGATGAAGAAGAAATGGTGATTCAGTATTGCAGCAATCATATCGATGAAGCTTGAATACGTATAACAAAAGGTGTCCGCGATCGTAAGCGGACACCTTTTATTTATGGTTTATAATGATAGCAAACAAAAGATTCTTCTGTTGTGAAGCCTTCACTTGTATATAGGCGGACTGCCAGTTCGTTTTCGGCATTTACACTCAGGATGGCATGATCGAATCCTGATTCCAATCCGGCTGTAAGGCCTGCCCGCAATAACTGCCGGCCGAGGCCTTTCTTCTGGTAATCAGGCAAAAGTGCCAATGGACCAATAACAGCATACGGAATACCATTGTACAAATCCTTTGCTACGCGGACGAGGCCAATAGCCCTGCCATGGTGCAGGATGAATCTAATTCCGTTTGGAACCGAATCTTTACGCACCGCCAGTTTGGCTGTTTCCTCAGGAGTAATAGGTGTTTCAGATCCAGCCAGTGTCGAAAATGCTGTATTGCGAATATGGCAATATGCTTCTTCATCTTTTCCAAGTTCAAATATTTTTACCGAATATCCTTCAGTCAGCTGCACGGCCGGGACTTGCTGTAGTTTCCGTGTTAATAGATAGGAGAATCTGGCAACCTGAAAACCCAGCCTAATAAGCTGGTCCCTAACTGAAGCCATTCCCTCCGGAATAAACAGGACTGCTGTTTCAATTGATGCCATTTCAGTTTTAATTGCATTAAAAAGCTGGTCGTACACAATAGAGGAGTTGTCTTTACTATGAAGGATCCGGAACCGGGCCTTTTTTCCCCGAAGCAAATAATCATCCATCCTCAAGCTGACGGCCCCAATCACTTCATCTCGATCCAGAGCGATGTAGGATGGGTCATCTTTTTCAAGCTTAAGTGCTTTCAGCTCGTCATCGCCAAGGTATGAATCGTCCAGGCTATCCCGATGCGATTTGCAATATTGGATGAATGCGTCGGCATGTTGAGCCGTTACTTTGACAATTTCCATAGGCTCCGCCCCTGTTTTTCCAAAAATAACTGAAAATGATGAACCTAGATATAGCGCTTGCTAGTGTTTGCGACTGCCTGAATCTCCCTTGTTGCCCGTCTCATCTCACTTTTACAGATTGGGCATTGGGGTACATCTTCACTTTTAAAATTATCGCGGATCCAGGCTTTGCAGCCATCTGCAGTGCACTCCCAAACTTCAGTAGCTTCCAGTACAACTTCTTCAACATTTCTTCTTCCAAACGCCATTCGAGGCACCTCCATTAACATTATTCAATCGGTGGATTCCGATTCCGAAGCGGGCAGACATATCCCTTTACTGCTAGATGCCCTGAAGAAAAAAACACCGCATTATAAAAAGGACATATGTGCCGCTCTTTATAAAATCGGTGATGCTGAAAATTTGTTTTGTTTTTCCTTCTGTCTATCATTATAGCACATTTCTTTAAAAAGGTCATACGGAAACTGCTAAGCCTTTGCACTGAAAAATATATGCCTGGCAACAAGGCTTTCTCCTGCATGGATAATTCCAAAAGAAAAATATTTTTGCCTTCGTTTATCAGTTGGTGAACCCGGGTTAAAAAGGAGGATGTCCTGTTCATATCGAAGGACTGGTATATGGGAGTGGCCGAATACGATACAGTCTACTTCCTCTTCACAAAACGCATCGATTGCCCGCTTTTCGGTTGTCTTTCCCTTTCCATGGCCGTGGACAATGCCAATCCTGTATCCATTGGCCTCAATAACTTTTTTGAATGGCAAAAGGGCTGTCAGCTCCGGGCCATCGACATTGCCAACTACCCCTTCCACTTTGGCAAACGTGGAAAGCTCCTCTAGGACTTGTGCAGTCTGCCAGTCACCGGCATGAATAATCAGATCTGCAGAACTGGCCTCCTCTAGCAGCTCATCGGGGAGCTGTTTTGACCGCTTTGGAATATGCGTATCTGAAATGACGACAATCTTCAAGCTGGCATACCCCTTTCCTTCAATTATTTAAACGCCATTGCGGCTTGAACAGCCTTTTTCCAGCCGGAATATAGCTGTTCGCGCTCGTTATCCTCCATTGCAGGTTCAAACCGGCCGCCAATTGCCCACTGTTCACTAATTTCCTTCCTATCCTTCCAAAAACCAGTGGCCAGCCCAGCTAAGTAAGCGGCACCAAGGGCGGTTGTCTCATTTATAACAGGCCTTTCAACCGGCACATTAAGAATGCTGCTCTGAAATTCCATCAAAAAGCTATTATTGACAGCACCGCCATCAGCCCGTAAAGTCTTCAGGCTGATACCTGAGTCCGCTTCCATCGCTGATAGGACATCCTTCGTCTGGTATGCAAGCGATTCAAGGGTAGCTCTGATAAAGTGCTCTTTTGCTGAGCCTCTCGTCAGCCCAAATACAGCCCCCCGTACATCGCTGTCCCAGTATGGAGTCCCGAGGCCAACAAAAGCTGGTACGACATATACTCCATCGGTAGAGCCGACTCTTGATGCGTATGTCTCACTGTCCTTAGCAGAACGGATCATCCGAAGTCCATCACGAAGCCACTGGATTGCAGAGCCGGCAACAAAAATACTGCCTTCAAGCGCATATTCGACCTTTCCGCCAATACCCCAGGCGATCGTCGTCAGCAGCCCATGATTCGATTTAACCGCCTTTTCCCCTGTATTCATAAGCATAAAGCAGCCTGTTCCATATGTATTTTTCGCCATGCCCTCCGCGAAGCATGCCTGTCCGAACAACGCAGCCTGCTGGTCACCGGCCGCTCCGGCAATCGGGATTTCCTGGCCAAAGAAATGGTGCGGGGCTGTTTTGGCATAAACCTCCGAGGATGGACGGACTTCAGGAAGCATCGATTCAGGGATATCAAGAACGGACAAAAGCTCTTCATCCCATTTAAGGTCATAAATATTGTATAACAGCGTCCTCGAAGCATTAGAGTAATCGGTCACATGGGCGCTGCCACCTGAAAGCTTCCAGATCAGCCAAGTATCAATGGTTCCGAATAACAGCTTCCCATCGTTTGCCTTTTCCCGGGCACCGCTCACATGGTCCAAAATCCATTTCACTTTTGTACCTGAAAAGTAAGCGTCTATCAATAAGCCCGTTTTATTCCTAAATAAATCACTGTACCCCGCGGCTTTCAGCTCTTCGCAAATATCGTTTGTCTGCCTCGATTGCCAGACGATCGCATGATAAACCGGACGTCCAGTTTCCTTATCCCATACAACTGTCGTTTCGCGCTGATTGGTAATGCCGATCGCAGCTATTTCTGATGGTTTTACCCCTGATTCTGTCAGGCACGACGCTATTACAGAAAGAATCGATCCCCAAATTTCTTCAGCGTTATGTTCTACCCATCCTGGCTTCGGAAAGTGCTGTGTAAATTCTTTCTGCGCCATATGCACAATTTGTCCGTCACGATCAAAAAGGATCGCGCGCGAGCTTGTCGTCCCCTGATCCAATGCAAGAATATAGTTTCCCATATGATCCTCCTGTCAATTATAATGGCTGGCTTCCCTACTCCCATTGTAAATGAACTGCGATGTTTCTGCCTTTTTTGACTATTTCCTAATATCCTCTTTTTTCTCAAAGAATTTGAAAAGAATGACGCAAACAGCAAGCCATGCTCCACCTGCAGCAAACCCGCCAATAATGTCACTCGGATAGTGGACACCGAGATAAATCCTACTAAGTCCTACCATAAGAATAATGAAAAGGAGGGCACCAGTGCCAGCTAACTTCATTTTCCACTTTTTTGCATAGTGGAAGATAAGGAAGGCGGCTGCACCGTAAAAAATGAAAGAGCCCATTGAATGCCCGCTTGGGAAACTATAACCCTCTTCTTCTATTAAAGGTTTAATGTCGGGTCTTTCCCTATGGAATAGTTCTTTTAAATACAGATTAAACAGAGACCCAACTCCTGAAGAGAATGCAATGAACAATCCTGAGCGCCATTTCTTTTTTAAAAGACAAAACACCATGGAACAAATGACGGAAGCTGTCAGCCACGGAATGGATCCCAGAAAAGTAACCATTAGCATAAGTTCCGTTAACTCGGATGAAATAAATCTTTGTACGAAGTTGATGATGGTTTCATCAAATATTTCAATATCTTTTTCTTTAAGCTCACTTGCTGTTTCCAAAAATATATAAACGAATCCTAAAAAAACGGC
Source organism: Bacillus sp. FJAT-27225 (assembly GCF_001685025.1). GTDB lineage: Bacteria > Bacillota > Bacilli > Bacillales > Cytobacillaceae > Bacillus_D. The sequence goes on from NZ_MAYU01000001.1 coordinate 536,614, forward strand.
TACCGAAAGCCCAATATACGAAAAGGCAAATTTCACGAGTCTCCCAGCCATGATTCCTCCCCTTTCTGATGTAAAAGAACTATGCTCCATTAAGGGCGCTTTCCTTAAAGGCGAACCTCTGCTGTTAATTTCTTAACATAAAAAGGGCCGAATACGGGGACGGCCCTTGATTCTGATTAGTGGATTTGCAGTATATTAAAAGTTTTGCCCGCATCGGTTTTTTCTTGTCGGTTGGGTATGACAGGCGGAAACTGATGGGAACGCTTCACCTGGTTTGAGACCATTCTATCAACGACCGTTTTCACTCGCAATGCTCTAAAAGGGCGTTGACACTATCCTATCAACGACGTTTTTCTCTCGGATTGCTCCATAAGGGCGTTGATACAAACTTATCAACGACCGTTTTCACTCGCAATGCTCTAAAAGGGCATTGACACTATCCTATCAACGACGTTTTTCTCTCGGATTGCTTCATAAGGGCGTTGATACAAACTCATCAACGACCGTTTTCTCTCGCATTGCTCTAAAAGGGCGTTGACACTATCCTATCAACGACGTTTTTCTCTCGGATTGCTTCATAAGGGCGTTGATACAAACTTATCAACGACCGTTTTCTCTCCGAACCTCCCATAAGGTCGTTGACACCACCCTATCAACGACCGTTTTCACTCGCAATGCTCTAAAAGGGCGTTGACACTATCCTATCAACGACCGTTTTCACTCCAAACCTTCCATAAGGGCGTTGACACGAATACCCTTATGCTTCTTTTTTCTTTTTAGGCATGACTTTTCTTTTCGGTGCAGGTCCCGTTGCCGTTGCCGGTGCTGCTGCTGGCTTCGCCGGTTTTGTTTTGTCAATCGAGGCCTGGAGCGCCGCCATCAGGTCGGTAACATTGGCAGGCTGCTCTTTTGCGGTTGGTGCAACGACTTCCCGGCCTGCCCGTTTCGCGTCAATCAGTTCCATCAAAGCTGTCCGGTACTCATCGGTGTATTTCTCAGGCTCAAATTCAGTTGTCAGCTGGTCAATAAGAAGAATCGCAGTCGAGATTTCTTTCTCTGAAACATTTTCAGCTTCCGGTACATTTGGAACATCGCCAGCTTTTCTGACCTCATCCGGATAATGAATGGTTTCCATGACAAGTGTATTTTCATATACCCTAATGACAGCAAGTTGCTCCTTTGAGCGAATGACAATTTTAGCCAGTCCGACCTTTTGCGAATCCTCGAGCGCTTTTCTTAAGAGTGAATATGCCTTGCCGCCGCCCTCATGAGGGGACATAAAGTACGTTCTGTTAAAATAGATCGGGTCGATTTCCTCCATTTTTACAAAATCGATAATTTCAACGGCTTTATCTTCTTTCGTCTTTTTTAGATTTTCTAGGTCCTCATCTTCCAATACCACAAATTTACCCTTTGTATACTCATACGCTTTGACGATTTCCTCATTTTTTACTTCCCTGTCACAGACGGGGCAAACCTTTTCGTATTTAATTGGTGAATGGCATTCCTTATGCAAAGTCCGAAGTTTGATATCCCTGTCCTCTGTTGCTGCATGAAGCTTTATCGGAATATTAACAAGCCCAAAACTAATGCTTCCTTTCCAAATCGTATGCATCCCACGTCCTCCAGTCATTTTTTCTTTTAGTTTGCACAGTTGCGCCAATAACACACATATTAGGTAATGGAAATTGGATAAAACGAGCATATTTTTAACAGACTAAACGAAAAAGAATGGGGGCCGGCACAAATGAAGCCTATGCTTCCTATACTTAGTTTTAAACAGCCAACCAAAACAGGCTGGTCGTATGAAGTTAAATATGATGGATTCAGGGCGATGCTGGACTGGACAGAAGAAAGAATCGAACTGATTAGCCGAAATGGCAAGCCTCTGCTTCCGCAGTTTCCTGAACTTGAACATTTCCTTACAAGCAGGAGAGAGGTTTTCAGGACTTATTTACCGCTTGTTCTTGATTGCGAGCTAGTCATTCTCGAAAACGAGTTTAAAGCCAATTTTTCAGCAATCCAGGTAAGAGGAAGGATGAAATCTGAAGAGAGAATTCAGGAATCTGCCATGAAAACGCCTGCCCGGCTGATGGCATTTGACTTGCTTAAGCTCGCCGGAAGGAGCCTTATAAACAGCCCTTATCGCGAGCGAAAAAAAGAATTAAAAGACTTGTTTGGAAACACAGGGCTATCGGGAAAAGCAAGTCTGTCGAGCCCGGAACTGCTGCAATTGGTAGAAGCTTATTATCATTTTAACGAGATTTGGGAACAGGTTGTGCTTCATGACGGGGAAGGCATTGTTGCAAAGGACCCGCTTGGCCGCTGGGAAGAAGGAAAACGGACTGATGCATGGGTGAAGCATAAGAATTTCAAGCTTGTAAATTGCTTTCTAATTGCTTATGAAAAAGCAAATGGTTACTATCATTGCGCAGTTTATAAGGATGATAAAATTTTTAAAATCGGCCATATTTTATTCGGATTCCAGCCTGAGGAAAAGCAGGCTTTATCAGCTGTGATTCGCCAAAACAGCACCAACGAGGATCATCGATTCATCTATGTGGAGCCAGGCATCTGCTTTGAAGTAAAATACCTGGAACTCTATGATGGCGAATTGCGGGAGCCCCATTTTAATAGATTTCGCTTTGATTTGAAGCCGGCGGACTGTACGTATGATCATTTTCTTTTCAATCAGAAAAATGCACCTGAAGATGTGGAGATTACCCATCCCGACAAGCCAATATGGGAAAGCCCTCCTATTAGAAAAATAGATCTAATCCATTATTTAAGAGAAGTTTCACCTTCCATGTTGCCGTTTTTACAAAAACGGCTGCTGACCGTAATCCGTTATCCGCATGGAATGTTTGGCGAGGCATTTTATCAAAAAAATTGCCCGGATTATGCACCGGATTTTGTTGAAACACATTTGGATGAAGATATTCAATATATTGTCTGTAATGGATTGAAAACTCTGGTCTGGCTGGGAAACCAGCTGGCGATTGAGTTCCATATCCCTTTTCAAACGATTGACTCGCATCCAACTAAAGCGTCCGAAATTGTCCTTGATCTTGATCCGCCTTCAATAGATGAGTTTCAGTTATCCGTGACAGCAGCTTTATATATTAAAGAAGTAATAGACGGCCTGAATTTGACCGGTTTTGTAAAGACGTCAGGCAATAAAGGGCTTCAGGTTTACATTCCGCTCCCGGCGAATACGTATACTTTCGATGAAACGCGACTGTTTACGGAGTTCATAGCAAACTATCTCGTTTCCAAGGAGCCGGACTTGTTTACTATTGAGCGGATGAAGAAAAACCGCGGAAACAGGCTTTATGTCGATTATGTTCAGCATGCCCACGGCAAAACGATCGTTGCTCCATATTCCCCAAGGGGGAACGCGCACGCAGGTGTGGCCGCCCCGCTTTTTTGGGAAGAAGTTGACAAAAGATTGGACCCAAAGGAATTCAATCTGCCAAATGTGTTGAAAAGGTATAGGAAAATTGGTGATCCGTTCAAAGATTACTTCATTGCCGGGGAAGATCAGCCTTTTGGACCTGTTTTGAACTTCCTGAAGAACACAAAATAGAGCCGGTTTTGCGCCGGCTCTTGAAGTAGGAACTCTTTTGACTGTTTTCGTAACATTCCTATTTGAGAGCTATTAGACCATTTAGCTATATTTAGAAAGGATCCGTCTTGCTTCTTTTTGCAAGTATGAATACCTATCCTGCTCGCCCAGGTCAACCTGATCAGTCACTTCAACCGAAGAACTCGCAAGGTCAAACTCAGCTTTTGCCTTATACACAAATGTTCCATTTCCGATCAGTTCAATTTTATACATACCCTCGTGTTCACGGACGATGCACTCTACCATGCCGCCATCATTGTACACCCTTATCGGTTTTTCGGTCTGGTTATATCCATACAGACATGTAACCAGTGAGGAGGCCGACATGGCCGTACCGCATGCATTGGTGAAGCCGCCCCCTCTCTCAAACGTCCTGACAAAAATATGCCCTTCAGCAAGGTTTCGCACGAAGCTGACGTTCACTCCATCAGGAAAAAGTTCATTGGGCCCATTTACTTTTTCGCTAATTGACCTTTGAAGACTTCCGGCAAGCTCCGCCTGGCCGACGATGGAAACCAAGTGGGGATTCGGCATAGCCACAGCCGTAAACTCCAGAAATCTGCTTAATTCAGGAATTCTGCCTTTTACAAGCGTCTCTTTGTCCAAGTTGAGCGGGAGATCCTCCAAAGCAAAAAGAACTAGGGAGATTTCCACATTGAAAGTGGAGACACCCTCATAGATATCGGGATATTTTTGGACAAGGAGGTTCACCTTCATCGTTTCAACAATAGCCGTTTCCTTGCCAAGCAGCTCACAAATAAATCTGCCGGCGCAGCGCAGGCCATTTCCGCACATCGAAGCCTCGGATCCATCTGCATTGAATACCCGCATCGCCGCATCTGCTGTTTCGCTTTTTTGAATATACAGGATGCCATCCGCACCAGGCCCATTTTCACGATCGCAAAGCAAGCGGGCAAGCCGCCCCCGTTCTTCATATGTAAAAAGTTCCCCACTGGAAAACTCATCAATAAGCAAAAAATCATTTCCAGAACCATGCACCTTAATAAAATCAACCTTCACACGTATACCCCCAGCTAAAATCACTATGTCTCTCAGAGAAGCACCATACAGTCTTTCATAGTAAGAATGGTATATGGGTCATATTATTGCAAGATTAGCGTTCTATGAAAAATTCTTGTACGAGCACGGAAAAATAGAGGAGCCGTTCATTTGGAGCCGCTGAATCATCCAAAGTAAAAACCGGTGTATTCGGGTCAGGGAAACGGGCTTCCCACTCCAAAGGCATCATCCCTCTTCTTAGCCTTGCGCAATGTTGCTCCGTGCCTGCTTCCACCTTGACATCCATAAAAAACCTCGAGCCAGACACATACAGCGGGCTGCTTGTCTCTATACCAGCTTGTAATAAGCGGGCTGCTTCATTCCTGCTGTCAATCAGGCTTCCAAGGTATAAACCTTTTTCATCAAAGCTATCAATTTTACCCCGGGATACAGAGTAAACAGCTAAAGGCAGTTTGTCTTGATCGCACAGCTCAAACTCCTTGCGGCTGGTTAATATATGCTTTAGTGTACGTTTCCTTTTCATTATCTCTCCAATTTTGACTCCAGCTGGCGAAAACAAGAGAATAGTCGGAGAAACATGATTGCTATACAGGACAAGCATGCTTCTTGCTTCTTGCAGCGGTACGTTTACACCATGATATCCTGTTCCGGCCGCTTCCGCGTGCTTGGCTTTCATGAGATGTATTTGAAAATAGACCAAGCTTGTACCGATAAAGGGAAGACAAAACAGCATAATCTTACTGTTTCCTATATAGGCAATATTTAGAATCACTAATAAAAACGCAGGCAGAAGAAAAAGAAGGCTGGAGTTTAATAATGCTTTTGCACTTTCGCCATAATAATCGGATATGTTCATAATTGGCTCCTAAATACCTTTTTTCTTCTATTCTATTTCCTGCTTGTCCAAATCATGAATAAGATTTGGCCTTTTAACTTTGAGCCCAGCTTATCAGTTCTCGTGCAACTCGTTTTGCATCCGAGTACCCTTGCTCATATAGACTTGCTAATTTGACTGGGTCTTTTTCCATTCTGCCCACCTTTAATGGATGGGTTGGCTGAATAATGAAAACCTTGCCTTCCTGCCTTTCTCTCCCCAAATACGAAACAGTATCATTGTATACCTGGTATCGTTTGCGAAGGCTTGTTTGAAGCCCTTTGTACTGCGGATACTTCCGATTAACCATGAAATGAAACCGGGAAGGTTTTTTTATATATCCTTCGTTGCGTGTCAGGATTACGACATTTTTATGAAAACCTTCCGATTGAGCCTTTTTTATCGGAATAGGGTCACTGATACCACCATCCAGAAGCGTTCTGCCGCTAAATTGAATTTCCGGTGCGACGAACGGCAGTGAGCTGGACGCCTTCAATACTGTCAGCAATTCGGTTCCATAGTCGTTTTTTCCGAAATAAACCGGCTCACCTGAAGTACAATCGGTCGTTCCGATCACGAATTCGGATTGGTTTTGATTAAAAGCTTGATAATCAAAGGGGACTAGTTTGTTCGGGATTTCATCAAAGATAAAATCCATTCCGAACAGCTGTCTGTTCTTCCTGAAATTTTGCCATGACAAATAGCGGGGGTCAGAAACATACTCAATATTGACCACCTTGTTTCGGCCTCTTTGTCCTGACAAGTACGATGCTGCATTGCATGCGCCGGCTGAAACTCCAATTACATAAGGGAATGAGAGTCCGCTCTCGAGGAAATATTCAAGTACCCCTGCCGTATAGACTCCTCTCATTCCTCCCCCTTCAAGTACGAGGCCAACTCCATTCAACACACTGAAACTCCCCTTTCTTTTTCATATATGAAGAATTATAGAGGAATGACCCGGCATAAACAAAGATACCAACTCAAATTATTTCCCTTTCCTGAACGGTACATCACTTGGTAAAATGAATAAAACAACAAGTCTGCGGGGTAGCAGTTTAATGGATATAATACTTTTAAAAAATGCGACAATTGTACCTATTACTACTGAGCCGCTCGAAGGAGCCGACTTACTCGTATCTAAAGGAAAGATTGTTGAAATCGGCATGAATCTTAAGGCTTCAAAAGGAACAGCGATTATTGACTGCAGGCAAAACTTTTTGCTTCCAGGGTTTATTGATGTCCATACCCACCTTGGCCTTTATGATGAGGGTACCGGCTGGGCCGGCAATGATGCGAATGAAACAGTTGAGCCAATGACACCGCATATCCGGGCGATTGATGGCGTTTACCCTTTTGATTCAGGTTTTGCGGATGCTATCCAACACGGGATCACAACAGTCCATGTCATGCCAGGCAGCGCCAATGTAATCGGCGGTACAACCGCGGTAATTAAAACGACAGGGAAAAACGTTCAGGATATGATTATCAATCCACTGGCAGGACTTAAAATAGCCCTCGGTGAGAATCCGAAACGAATTCACAGTAATGGCATGAATGATTCCATTACAAGAATGGGCCTTATGGGAATGCTGAGGGAAGCCTTTTACAAGGCGCGCAATTGTGAGGACTCGGATGATTTACGGTTTGCTCCATTGTTAAAGGCATTAAACCGAGAAATTCCTGTAAGAATCCATGCCCATAGAGCCGATGATATTTTAAGTGCATTACGATTTGCACAGGAGTTTGATCTGGATCTTCGCATCGAACATTGCACTGAAGGGCACCTTGTTGCTGACGAATTGAGCGGACTAAGGCTTAAGGTATCAGTCGGGCCAACCTTGACGCGCAGGGGAAAGGTTGAATTGAAAAACAAAAGCTGGACCACATACCAAAGATTGTCGGATGCCGGTATTGAAGTTTCAATTACAACGGACCACCCTTATACTCCGATTCAATATTTGAATGTTTGTGCCGCAATTGCTGTAAGAGAGGGATTGCAGGAGCATAAAGCTCTTGAAGGGATTACCATCCTTCCGGCAAGGAATCTTGGCGTCGACAACCGTGTCGGCAGCATCGAAACAGGGAAAGACGCGGATCTTGTCCTTTGGAGCAACCATCCATTCCATTTTATGGCGAAGCCGTTATGGACAATGATTGATGGGAAATTTGTCTATCAGCGAATTTTGTAGAAAATGCTCACAAAAACACCAAAAATTAATGATAAAAACCTATTTATTTTTAAAGAAAAATCTTGTATTATACTTTTTGTGATTACTATTTTTAATGTAATCCTGCTGCTCAACGTTGATACACAATACAAATTCATATATGTGCATTGGGAAGGCAAATGGTGCGCCACCAGTCAAGACTGGTCTTAGTGGGTTCGATTCCCACCCCGAAATTTTTTACGCAATTTTAAAAATTTCGAGGGTGGAAATGTTCCTGTCCACAGGACTGGTCTGCCCTGACTGGAGGCTATTTTTATGCTCAAAAAACGCGATCTGACCGATTGCCATGCCCTCTATGACCTTATTACACATCCTGATGTGTTTCCGTTTGTCCGCCATAAAGCGAATTCCTATGAAGAATTCCTATTTTTGACGAAGCAAGTTATTGAAGCTGAGGAACGCGGTGAGGTCATTTCCAGGACAATTACCGATGAATGGGGTTCGCCAATCGGCACTATTTCCCTATTTGATGTTTCCGACAATGCCGGTTTCCTCGGGACCTGGCTTGGCAAGCCTTATCATGGCCGGGGCTATAATAACCCCGCCAAGGAAGCATTTTTTCAGGAAGTATTTTACGAACTTGGCATCGATACAGTTTTCATGCGGATAAGAAAGGCAAATCTCCGCTCAATCAAAGCAGCTGAAAAATTACCCTATTCTGTGAGAGCAAATGAATCTAGGCAAGCTTTGTATGCAGAACTGAATGCAGAAGGCGATATCTTTGACCTTTATGAGATTCCAAAAGACCATTATACGTTTCACTTCATGAGAAAGCAGGCCGAAATACAGGAAGAAACACATCTGCTTGAAGCTTAATCGTTAAAAAATAAAACTGCGAATGAATCGCAGTTTTATTTTTTGTATCCAGTTTACATAATTATATTATTATCCTGGTTTACATAATAAAACTATTGTCTTCACCCCTAATTGCTGCTCTAGAATCCCAAACCGTTAAGACGCAATTGAACCTTAGCCCCCCTATCGGCATAAAATGGGGTAACGGCCCAAATGAAACAAAGTTATATGGCGTTGAGAGGGTGATTGCAATGTTTCCATGGGGGGGCTTCCCTTTTTCAAAAGACATGATGAAAAACATGAAACCAGAAATGATTGAACAATATGTAATGGATGCCATTAAAAACTACATGCCCCAGGGCGGGGAAACAGGCACTATTTTCTCAAACAACCAGTCAGAATCCCCGGAACAGTCATCTAGAAGGAATATTCAGGTTAATATATTTGAAACTCATGAATTTGTCTTTGCAAGATTTCCAGTAAAACCTGAGTGGCTGGATGAGATGCGTATATTTCATACGTCAACCGAGCTGATTATCGAAAACATCCCTGAGGCAGGCAATAGTGAATCTTTTACACTTCCTGTACCGGTACGGAAAAAAGGGGTGACAGCTGCTGCTGTAGACGGAATTCTGGAAATTAAATTTCTCAGATCCCTCCATACCCATCTTTCCGAGATCCAGATTGAAAGGTAATTTGGCTTGTCGTTATCTTTTTTCTAAATTTAAAACTATATCGACATGCAATTGAAGCAGGCTGACTTTGTCCCTATCATTCAGGCTTGAGGCAAGCAGCCTCTTTGTCGCTGAATAATATTTCTCCAATAGACCTTTGCGTGCTCTGGGGTGGGAATTTTCATCGAGCAGCTCTCTTCTTATCGCATCCTTCAATACCATTTCACTTTGATTGTCAATTGACTCTAACCGGCGATTATTCCAGACCTTCCTGTATTCTTCCAATAGGCGATCGTAATCCATCTTATACCTCCTCGCACCCCATTCTATATGTCACTAGCATTTTACATATTCACGTTACTCTTTGCAAAAAATAAAAGCAGCAAATTGACATAACAGGAGGAAGCCATGCCATCACCATACAGATGCCCAAACTGCAAAACAAACCGCAGCAGATTTACGATCATTGAACAGGTACCGCGTGCGGTCAAAATGGACCCTTCAACTGGTGAAATAGACAGGGAATATGGTCCAGGGGAACTTGAGCCCTTCCATTTAGCGTACAATGGTCCAGAAGCTAGAATTCAATGTGGGGTATGCGGGCTGATTGAGGATGAAAAAATGTTTGCCCAATTTGGCCGCCTTACTTAAAAAGGCAGCATCCGGCTTACCGGATGCTGCCTTTTTTGTTCTACAAACCTGATAAGAATGGATTATTTTCGATGAAGGAATGTGTGTCAATCCTCCATGCATTTGCTGGAGATGCCCGGAAAAGAGTGACTTCAGTTTCTTTTACGACCCGGCCTTCTCCGTTTATTTGCCATTCAAGCACGATTGGCACACTGATGGTCAATTCTTCTTGAAAATTCTCAACCGGAAGCTCGGGCATCTTCGATATTTTGACATTCTCAACATGATGAAAAAGCGGCTTCCAATCTGTTCTTTTTATGGATAGGGCTGAAACAATCTTTTTGTCCTGTTCTTTAAGCCCTGCAATAAAGTATGTAACAGTATCATAGGGATTATCTGTTGCCAGAAGCTTCTCAAGCCGGCCAGCAGCTTTGTACACCATCAGTTTGTGGGAAAGGTCCATTTCCCGCTTGCTGTGTGTGGAGCTTTTGTAAAAATGAATACAAAAATGGCCGCGAAAGTTATTTTGGAGAGCCCCAGCTCCGTGAGGCATGCCATTCATCGAAGCGGCAATTTTCTTTTTTCCATGTAAGGCATAAATGGCCCTTCTTTTCCAGCTCCATTTACCTCCGTAAATTTTTTTCATTATTTTCGTATCCTCGGTTGTCAGGGGCTGTACATCAGCATGTCTGCTGCCAGCCCTCCTTTGGACACGAAATGCCAGGCCTGTTTCGACATCAACGACTGTAAATTTGCTATAACGCGGGAAAAGTTGTCTTACTTCCTCCCAGGGAAGAAGTGTTGCTTCGCTCTGCCCGGCCAGGGGATCAGATGGAAATTGAAATAAAAGGATGATTGAAACCAGCAGCATACTCATACGTTTTAGCACAGGAAGTCCACCCATTCGGTTAAAATTTACTATGGAAAGTTTTCCACGATGGCTCCCTGTTCATTCCATGAAAATGCCTCCATCTTTAAAAATGGAGGCAAATTGATTTAATCTCTTCCGTGGTTTTCAACATATTCCCTTGCTTTATCAATTCCGATCGCAATTGCCTTTCCTTCATCGTTGTCCTCTTCAAGAATTGCATTCGCAATTTCAATTGCTTTTTCTCGAACTTCTGGGTCGAGGTTTTTCATTGAAGCAGGATAATCATCTTTTGACCAAGGCATTTTTAACAACTCCTTAAAGCGGGATTTACCACACATTACCCCTTCTACGAAGCTCCAAACCGATTACCGGGTTCAGATGTCTTCAAGCGCAACAAGAGTTTCCTTGAGTGATTCCCAGTTTACTTCCTCTCCAATAAAAACCATATTGAGGGGCATATTCATATATTCTTTCATATAGGAAGGCATTCCATATGAATATTGAAATAGCTCAGGATAAGCCGATCCCTTATACTTCACATACCCTTTAATCCGGTACATATTTTCTGGAAGGCTACGAAGAAACTGTTCAAACGCCTCACGATCGACTGGTTTTGAAAAGGTATGGACATATGTCCCCAGTCCCAAATCCTTTGTATGAATATGAGTCCGTTCCTGTTTGCCAGGCACGCTGGAAAGTTTTCTAATGTCCTGTAAAGGGGTCTTGGAATAATCAGTCAAAATACACTTGGCATGAGGATTGAGTGCCTGGATGCTAATACTAACGTCCGCCTGTTCTTTTTCCGATAATACTCCTGCTTTATTCACGATTACATAATCGGCATGACGGACCTGTTCCAGTAAAAGCCGTTGAAGCTGGGGCCCGAGTTTAGAACGGTCCAGCCATCTCTGGCCATCAACGGTTGTAATAATCCCCTTCGGCTCAATTTGGTCGGCGAATAATGGTGAAACAAGTGCATCAAGGATTTCGACAGGATGGGCAGCCCCAGTTGTTTCAACATATATGGCATCTGGCTTCTCCACCTGGAGCAAGCCTTGAAGCTGCCCCTCCACCTGTCCGCTCATCGTACAGCAGATGCACCCGCCCAATAATTCTTTTAATGCGACATCTTCCCCTACCGCATCAGAATCAATTGACACTGCCCCAAGCTCGTTCATCATGACTGCTACCTTCCGGTCATGTTTCTTTTCGTCCTCGAGAAGCCTCTTTAAAAGTGTCGTTTTCCCACTTCCAAGGAAACCCGATAGGATATAAATTTCTGTTTTGTTCATCGGCACCTTTTCCTCTCCTGTCAAAAGCCTATTCTTCCAGCATTTCAATTACCATGGCCCGAAGGATTCTTTCAAGCTCCAATTCATTCTTGCTGGTCAAATAACCTGTTTTCTGAAACCATTCTTCCTTGCATTTCCAAATTGGAATATAGCCATTTGGAAAATAATCATCATCCTGCTCAATGCCGATTTCTATAAAAGACTCATAATCATCATTAAAGTAATCTTTGTCAGCCTGTTTATTTCCTTTTTGCTTTCTGACCAATTCAAGAATCAAATGCTGGCCCCGTTCAAAAAAAAGAGGCTGGTATTCAGTTGCTACCGTCATGCAGATTGTATTGCAGAGACTCTCAATATTCTCAATATCTTCTTTAAGCTGTCTATCAAAATGGATGATTTGTTTCATTTCTCTCACCCCGTTCATTCCATCATTGGCAAGGATATTCCTGCCCTTTTGTACCACTCGTGGCTTTTTCCGTTATACTATCTAAACAGTCATTTTATAGTATTTTCTAGGCTCTTACAAACCAAATGCCCGCAGTTAGAAACGGAAGCCGTGTTTTGAAGGGAATAAGCTACTGAAAAGGAAAGTTTGAACAAATTGAAGAGGCTTACCCAAGCCGGGCAGTCTTCTCTATAAAGTAAGCCGATGAAGGACAAAACCAGCTGGCGGAAGCTGTAAAATCCCATTTATTCTTTAAAAATAGGCTCTGTCAAACAAGGTTGTTGATTTTCGCTCCACAAAGGAAAGCCTCTGTGAATAATCATCGCAGGGACAGGCGAACTTTGCCTGTCACTAGGCGCTTCGCTTTCCGCGGGCGGTCTGGGAGCCTGTCTAGCTGCTCTCCCAGCTCCTCGAGGTCGCTTCGGTCCTTCAGCTGAAGTCAAAGAACGACTTCTGCTTCAGGCCCTGCACAAGAGTAAGCTTCGGAAGCATAGGCATCGCACGAAGAAAAAGCTTTAGCTTTTTCGAGGAGCGCTGGTCGGAGCTGGGCAGTCGCCTCCGCTTTTCTATCTCCTCGGCGCGAGCGCCTGTGGGGTCTCCCACTGACCTTTTCTCCCGCAGGACGTTGAATAAGCTTCCAAGAAAAAGCATCGCAGGAGAAAATGCGCTCTTTGCATTTTCGAACGAATCTTCGCGCCTTACGCTGCAATCAACTGCTTTAAAAAATCAATAATATCCTTTAACACAGCCTAAAAATAAGAAAAACTGTCCTATAAAGTCGTCAGCCAACGACATTATAGGACAGCCTCTTTACTTATTTCATTTCCTTTTTCAATACCTCAATAGCCTTATCCAGCTGAGGGTCTTCCTTTTGAATTTTTTCCTGCAGAAGCTGAATCATTTTCATAGTTGTTTCATCAGTCACGACGCCGGTTTGTTCAAGCTTATTGGCTGCCTGGAATTCCTTGACGGCCTTTAGCGTTTTCTCATCAAAGAACCCAGTTTCATTGCCTGGGTCATATCCCAACGCTTTTAACATTTGCTGGGCAATCTTTACATTCTCGGAAGAATCCCCTTGTTTTAGCTTCAGCTTAGGATCAAGGAGAGGCAGGCTATAATAAGCAGGAAGATCTACTTTATAGTCAGGCTCTATTCCCTTTTTATGAATCCAATTCCCGTTAGGTGTAAGCCATTTGGCTGTTGTAAATTTAACATTTGAACCATCCGGAAAATCCTGGGCAGTTTGGACAGTCCCTTTTCCAAACGACTTTTGGCCAACTAATGGAACATCGGCCGATTCCTTTACAGCACCGGCAAGGATTTCCGAGGCACTGGCACTTCCTCCGTCGATCAGGACGACCATTGGGTAATCAGGTTTGTCGCCGCCATCGGATTTATAGTCTTTCGTTTTTCCATTCCTGTCTTCAACCTTGAAGAGGATTTCTCCTTCAGGGACAAACAGGCTTGAGATTGCAATCGCCTGGTCCAGAAGGCCACCAGGGTTCTGCCTTAAATCAAGGACAAGCCCCTTCATGCCTTGCTTTTTAAGATCCTTCAGCATGGTTGTCAATTCATCAAATGTGTTTTTGGAGAATGTGGTGACCTGAACCTTGGCGATCCCATCCCCAACCATTTCTCCATATACCGTTTCAATCGGAATTTCGTCACGGATGATTGGTACTTTAATGGTGCTTTCGGAACCAGGCCTTTGAATGGTTAACTCGACCTTTGTGCCTTTTTCACCTCTGATTAGCGCTACCGCTTCTGTTGAGGAGTAGCCCTGAATGCTTTTTCCGTCTACCTCAAGGACAATGTCCTTAGGCTTGAGTCCTGCTTTTTCAGCTGGCGATCCCTTCAATGGGGAAACAATCATAATATGGCCATCTTTTTCCTGTATCTCAGCCCCAATCCCTTCAAAGGAGGAATCGACGCTATGATGGAATTGCTCCGCAGCTTCTTCATCCATATAAGAAGAATAGGGATCATCGAGCGACTCAATCATGCCATTAATTGCACCGTTGACGAGCTTGTCTTCGTCAAGATCCTCGAAATACCCATCCTGAAGGATATCATAAGCTTTATAAAGCTTTGCAAATTCATCCCGCTCCTGGCTTCCGCCAATCACTACCGGATGGGGGGAATCACTCCCTAATGAAGTCGCAAAAGCTGTAATTCCTGCTGTTACTACAACAAGGAAGACAAGAAGCATGAAAAAGTAGGACCTCTTCATCCGAATGATTACGGGTTGCTTCACTTGCTCTTGCGGCTGATCCTGCTCCTGGGTTTGATTTTGTTCATCCACAGCTTTCACCACTTCCATTTTCCTGTAAAAATAAAAGAAACTCTTATCATTTAGAATAACATCTTTTTCGGTTAAAGAACAAAGAAATATTCATGAAGGAGTGTGTTTTATCGGCTTAATGCTGATGATTCCGGATTTAAACAGGCAACTCTTTTTTATATAAAAAGGCATCCCGCTTCTCTCCGTTAAACAATAGAGCCTTTTCCATGAATCGCTCACTTCTGAACCCAGACTTCTCAAGAACTCTCTTCGAAGCAAGATTCCCCTCCATAACTACAGCCTCGAGCATCCAAAGCCCCAATCTCATCGAAGCTATCTTTTCCAGTTGGGTGACTGCCTGTGACATGATTCCTTTCCCGGCCTGGTCTTCTGCAATCCTAAAACCGATTTCAGCGCTTCCTTTTACCCTATCAATAGTAAATACCTTCGCTCTGCCAACTATTCTATCTTGATTATTTATTATTAAAAAGAGGTAATATTCATCAGTTTCCCTGCTTTCCAGCATGGATGAGATCGATTTTTGGATGCCTGCCAATGTTAAATAATCTTCCGCCCTCGGAGGCACGAATTTTTCAAAGAACAGTTTGTTTTTCAGCTCGAACTGAAGCAATTCTAGTGCATCTTTCATCGTTATCTCTCTAAGTTCTATCATGTCTTTCCCTCCCCTCATTCAACTGAACTTACCAAAGCCCCTGTCCAGACAAATGGTTTTTAATCAAAAACAGTAAAGTTACTGCACGCCTTCTTGTTTTTATCAATACAATTGAACAAAAAAGGAACCTGTGATAGGTTCCTTTATATTTTCTCTACTTCCTGGAAAAATTCCTCCAGAGTCCAGTCATTTTTATACATCGTCTTTGCAGCCTCGGTACCAACATAGCGGAAATGCCATGGCTCATATTGATAGTTTGTTATGTGTTCCTTCCCTTTTGGATATCGAAGAATAAATCCAAATTTATGGGCATTTTCAGCCAGCCATTTCCCTTCCTTTGTTTCCCCGAACGCCTCTGTCAATTCCAGATTAGTTGCCCTGCTTGCTATGTCCATTGTCAATCCTGTTTGGTGCTCGCTCTGGCCAGGAACGGCAACAACCTGTTCGGCTTTTTCCAAACCGGAGTTTGCTACCTCAACATCAAACAAAGTTTTTTGGCGTATGTATGAACGATAACCCGAAACAGCAAATATTTCTATGTTTTCTTTTTTAGCCTGTGCGAAAAGTTTTTCAAGTGCTTTGGCCGCTTCCTTGCGCATCAAACTTTTTTCAGCATCCGATTCACCGAAGGAAAAGGGGACGTTTGGCCTTACTAGATCATTAGGCCTGTACTCGCCTGGCAAAGAAAATTCCTTATTTACTAGCGCAAGTATATTTTCAGGATTCATAATTTCCTTTTTTCCGCTCGTTTCCTGTACTTGATTGAAATAAGCGGCTTCAAGAACAGGACCATTGACAGCTCGTTGATTATTCGGGTTGTCCGACGTTTCTACCTCTTTATCTTCTGTAAACGGATTTTTCTTTAGAATTGACTCGATTTGGCTGCAACTTGCCAAGAATATAACACTGCAAAGCAGAATCGTAAGCTTTTTCAAAAAATCACCTGCATTCCTTCGTAAAGCTGTTTAATCTATTGTAGTATAATCCTCTTTTTTAGGACAGGGCAAGGGAACTCATACTATTTTTTCATGGTGCGTGCTGGAAACCCAACCCGATTCATATCATGGGATTTTAATGATTGAGACTGTCGCTATTAAATCGGAAAGCCTATTATTCACTATTGTCTTACATGGATGCCAACTGTCATTACAAAACTATAGCAATAAAGGAATAGTAAAAGCAAATACATGGCTGGCTCAATTGAAAATTCTTTAAAAAATAGAAAAAGACTCCCTCGAATGGAGAGCCTTCAGTTCAATATCATTATTCTTTAATAGCGGCTTCAAGCGCAACTTCAATCATGTCATTGAATGTTTTCTGGCGCTCTTCTGCACTTGTGGCCTCACCAGTCAGGATATGGTCACTGACAGTCAGGACAGAAAGTGCCCTGCGGCCATACTTGGCAGCAAGTGTGTATAACGCTGTTGTTTCCATTTCTACAGCCAGAATTTGATACTTAGCTAGTTTTTCAAGGTCAGAATGGTCATTGTAGAACAAGTCTGCTGTGAACACGTTTCCAACACGAAGGTTAAGGCCTTTTTCAATACCAGCGTCATAGGCGTCTCTTAGCAGTTCGAAATTTGCATGAGGTGCGAAGTCGATTCCGCCAAACTCCAGCTTGTTGATTTGTGAATCAGTTGAAGAAGTCATCGCAAGAATAACGTCCCTAACCTTTACATCCTTTTGAATTGCACCGCAAGTACCAACACGGATTAGCGTTTGCACATTGTAGCTTTCGATAAGCTCATTTGCATAAATTGAAATAGATGGAATACCCATGCCAGTTCCCTGAACAGAAATGCGTTTTCCTTTGTATGTACCTGTAAATCCTAACATATTTCTTACTTCATTGTAGCAAGTTGCTCCTTCAAGGAAGGTTTCAGCGATATATTTCGCTCTTAGGGGGTCTCCCGGAAGCAGGACTATTTCTGCAATTTCATTTTCTTTTGCACCAATATGTATGCTCATATTTATCCTCCTAAATTGAAACGTATGATGTCTAACATCTTCCCCAATAATACCATACAAACCACTTTTTTAAAACGTTTACGCAGGTGGATTTGTATGGCTGTTGGGGTACACTATTCTTTAGCATAGCCTTGGAGTTAAAAGTTATCCTCTGCATTCTACAATATCCAGGTATGCCCAAATTGAAACATCAGGAGGTATGAAAGTGGGAAAAAAGCATAGAAACCGCATCAACTCTCCAAAGAAAAACAATCATATTCCGCCGGAAGCAATTGTAGCTGAACATGAGGCACATGCAAAGGAATATTCGGCCAAAAAGCGAAAAAACACATAAAAGAGGAAGGGACATTTACTCCCTTCCTCTTTCATAAAAAATTATGAATAACGCTCAATAATCGATTTAATTTTTTGCCGTACATACGGAACTTCCGACGGGGAAACAACAAAGCGAACATTGGATTCATCCATTGACAATGCTTCTGAAAGGAAACTACCCAGCCCCCGTACCCTGCGGTCTACCTGCATCAGCACCTCAATATCACCTTGGCTGTTCGGCAGTAGGACGACTTCCAATTCATCAAGCCGCCCCTTGAATTGTCCGCCAACCGGAACAAATTCAAATTCCTGGACGAACGGAAGCCTTACCCGCATTTTGTATGGGGCCTGTTCACAATCCGCTTCCCTAAGCCTGAACCCAAGCTCTTCTATGGCCGAAAGAATCGCGGACATCGTCGGGTTGGGAGCAACCCTGATATAGTCAGTATCTGTCGGATCAATTGCGTTTTTAATATCAAGGCCGGTTGAAAGCCAAATTTTTGTGCGGCCAATCGTGACAGGCGTATCAAAAGGCAGCCTGAATGAGAAAGGAAACTCTTTCTTTTCACCCGATTTAACCGTAAATGGATCGGCTACTTTAAAACGGTCTATACACGCTTTCACACTATATTTCTTGTCATCTGATTCCTTTAGATATGTAGTATTCAATGACAAATAAATGGAATCGATGTTCTGTTCTGTGCTCCCTCCTGTAATGACAACAACACCTTTTACTGTTTCACCAGGTGTCAGCGTATCCTGTTCAAGCCTGGTATCCACTTTAGAGGCTCCAATTCCGACCGAAGCAAGCATCTTATTAAATATTGACATTCTTCTTCTCCCCCTCAACCAATAATTGTTTTATCTCTGACTGAACCTCGGTGCAAGAAGTATATTCGCCATCTAGTTTTAAAAGCTTTTTTAAAATTGATTTAGCCAGAGGAGACAGATTCAGCTCTTCCTCCCAACTGCGCTCTTTTTGACCAGGGATGGGGCTGTAGGAGGAATAAAGCAGGAAAAGGACAAAATGGCCAAGCCCATAAAAATCTGCCTGCTGATTCCGCTCCTTCCTCGGATGAATCCTCGTAAAAAGGTTCCTCTTCTTTCCATATGAAGCGCTTTCCGCCAGTCCCAAATCAAGCAAATAGATTTTTTCCCCGCTCAAAATAACATTTGGAATTCTTACGTCCCGATGGACAATTCCTTGCTGATGAAGGCTATCCAGGATTGTCAGAACTTCAAACGCAATTTTGAATGCCTCATCCTCTTGAAAGGATTTGCCATCTTCGAAAATGGCCTGTTCAAAGTTTTTCCCTTTTACTAGTTCCATTACATAATACGGGGTGCCTTCATGTTCACCACTGCCGAAGTAATCCGGTATTCCTTCAGTATTGAGTTCTTGTAGAAACTCCTTTTCCCTGTCAAAGCCGGCTCTTCCTTTTCGGGATATTCGTTTATGCAGACGAAGAGCCTTCAACGCCATATGCTTACCGGTTTCCTCGTCAATAACATGATAAGTGTGGCCGTAGCCGCCGGTCCCAAGCAGGCTGATCACGTTATAGCGCCCATTAACAATCGTACCGGGAGGCAATGGCTTTTCGAGTATATAAGATAGAAAAAGTACAAGTCTTTTCAGCATACTAACGCAGTTCCTCCCCGGCTTTTCGCATGCCGGCAACCAAGAGTCAGCTGCTGAAGAAACTCGAGAATTTTTTCTTTTTCTTGTAATATCCATGCCCGTAATGGCCATGTTTTTTATATTTCATATGCTTCCAGGCATCGCTGGAGCTGTAATATGGTTTATACTTCTTCGAACCGAGAAGCATTTTTAGCAGTTTTTTCAGCATTTCATTTTCCTCCCTGACTATGGATAGTGATGTATACGCTGGCTGGATAAAAAGGTTTCAGCCCACAAAGAAAATTCCGTCCATAATAATGCGGCCTTCCACTTTGGCAGGCCGCTTTCTGAACCAATTAATTCTCTTCGTCAATGATACTCTTTTCCAGGAGGAATTCAAATGTGATGTCCGCAAGCTCTTCAAGTTCCTCTTCGGTTGGTGTATACCCTCTCTTTACAAGCTCATGAAAGAAAAATTCAGCAATTTCTTCTGTATCAATGATCACTTCGATTTCTCCCATTTGCATCTCCTCCTTTTTAGAGAATGTATGTTCAAGCACTGTTTTTCATGCGTTGGATTTGAGAAAAATAAGCCGTGGGATGGTATAGAACCGGCTTCATAAATCGAGGGACATTATGGGAAGGACGGGTCAGACATGTTTTTTCCCGTCTTTAGGATGCAGGCTCTTCAGCTTCTTCATAATGACTTCCATAACCTGGCTGTATTCGTGGTCTCCAAACAGTTGATGTAAAATCCGATAATCATTATAGATGTCGAGCAGGCGGTCAATCAATAAGCGCCTTTCTTTTTTACGGGCAAGCTCCTCAGCTTCAGCATCCTTGTTGGACAATTCTGACCGCTGCTGCTTTCTGGCCTTTTCCTGCTTGCCAACAATATGAAGAAAGCCCAGTTTATTAATAAATGTTTCGGCATGCTCCGCATCGGCAAGCAGGGTCAATTCCTCTTCCCCGGCCTCAAGCCATTCCCCGTCTTTTACTCTGGCAAGCTCATAAATAATATCTTCCCAGGCATCTTCCTTGTACCGCCAAATTTCGGTCCTAACACCGACAACCCGGAACAGTTCATTGCCATAGCCTTTTACCTGGACGATATCACCAAAGAAAAATTTGTATTCAATATCTAAATGCTCCTGCCCAATAGGGGTGCCATCGTACTCCGAAAGCAGCTGGAGCGAGGATTCGACGTAGAGGCCATCACTTTTGTTCACTTCATACACATACTGCCCGCCGACCCATTTTATATCTGTAATCGTTCCAACTGTACCATACATGACGATCACAACTGTTTCACCAATCTTAAACTTCGGTTGTTTCCCCTTCTCCATCTGATTCACCCCCTTGTGAGCTCCGTTTGATTACAATAGTATATGCACATGGTGTTTAATCGCACACGATGCGAATACATAAAAATCGCCTTCCGTGGCAAGGAAGGCGATGGTAAATGTTGGAGTGGTTTATATGGCTATAGTTAACTGGAACCCTAGTGAAATTTCCCATCGAGGATTGCGTTAGAACTTTCCAAAAGCTTTTAAAGAGATGGTTTAAGCTTGTAAGCAGTTCTCGAATTTTATCCGGGACGTTTTATAGCTTATCCGAGAAAATTTTAATATTTCCGAGAGTTTACGCTATATTTCCGAGAAACTCACAATTCAGACAGACTGACCGCGTATGGAAAAGCCATAAGAGGAAAACCCCAGGCCTAAACACAAAAACAGGATACCCAACTGAAGTACCCCGTCAATCACAACATATTTGCGAGCGTTTTTGACGCTAAAAACAAATTTCATAAAACTAAAGTTTACCTTTTCTCCGTCTCAATGTATTCCTCCCACGCTTCATCAAAAACAGCCATTGAAGGTAAATAGTGGCCGTTCATTTCCAGGTAACGGCTCAGTTCATCATAATCCTCAGATGTTTTCGGAAAGCTGTGGTCCTTGAAAGCGGCGTTTGCAAACCCGCTAATAGTATCATTTGGCTTTGGATGCCTATATTTCATAAGGAAATGGTAGAATGACTTCCTCATTACAATCTCCTCCTTGCCTATAAGTCCGCTAGTACTCCTGCTATTAAAGTCATAATAATCATGACGGAGGATGCGCCTGAAAATATTCTTATCATACCAGAAATCTTATGAGCGTCAATAGATTTGCAGCCGGAAGTGCATGGAAAAGCCGCAGGCACTCCAAACCTGCGGCTGTTTTCAGCTTATCCAAGCACTGTCGTCTTTTATTTACTCAAATAAAAAGACACCTTTTCAGCTTTGAAAAGGTGCCATTTCTATTATTCCCAAACATAGCATGCGCCAATGATGATGAGGAGAATGAACAATACAACAATTAAAACGAATGGATTCCGACAACCATCAAACCCATAACCGCCCACATATCCATCTCCGTATCCGTATCCATACCCACAAGGATTATATCCGTAATGCATAGATGCATCCCTCCGCTTTTTATTTTTCAACTCATCATATGATATGGGTTGGTGTCCTGAATGTGCATACGCCCATTTGTCAAAGCCAAAATTTCGGCAGCATAAGATTTTGATAGATTTCGAAAAATAGTCCTATCTTCCGTATTTATTACGTTTTGGTTACGGTAAAATGACAGTATGATGACAAGGATGGGGTGTATGAACACATGAAAAGAAAGAGGATTGGCTGGGTTCTTGCCCTAGTTTGCGGTGTAACATTAGTGTTTTTAGCATTCCTTGAAAGTACTGGCGCCAAAGAAGGTCCGGCGGAGACTGAGGGTTTTTATGAAAAAATAACTCTCGGGAAGGAGTACACTTATTTAATCGTCGGCGACAGCATAGGACGGGGAGCAGGTGCAACCAGTTCTTCTTCCGCTTGGTTCTCATTGTTTGAAAAAGGAATTAAGGATGAGTTCGGCTCTAGCGGAAAAAGGATTTCTATAGTCCAAAGTGGTGCAACGGCCTTCGAAGGCATAATGAAGTATGAAAACGAAAAACCTTCTTCCCCAGTTAATCTTGTCTTTCTCGTTTTCGGTGAGAATGACCGAAAATATATGAACGAAAAACAATTTTCTTTTTTTTATGAAAAGCTGCTGCGAACAATTAAAGTGGAACATCCTTCTGCACATATTATTACTTTAACGGAAAGCTGCCTTGCATACGAAGAATTTGCCGAGGAAATCAGCAGGCTTTCAACTTTATACGGCGCAAGAAACATCGATATGCGTGTCCCTTTTCAATTATCAGGGCTTTCCGTAAATGAGCTGACAACAGACCTTGTCCATCCTAATGACAAGGGCTATCAGCTCTATGCTAATGAACTGCTGAAAACGGTAAAGGAATTAGCTGCTGATACTAACTTGAAAAAGGAAGTATTACTGCCCGCCCCCTTTAACGAAAACCTCGACAAAGAGTACGAATTAATTCGTACCCCTTCGAAACTGTCAGGCTTTGTTAACGTGAGGGAAGGTTATTTCAGTAAAACCAATAACAGCTATCTGGAGTTCGAATTTGAAGGGACAATGGTAGGCTATATACTTGAGCGCGGCCCGGACGGCGGAATGGTTGAAGTAGCGATTGACGGTAAACCCGCAGGGACACTATCTACATGGTGGCCTTTTGAAAAGAACCGCTACAATTATATAGCCAGTTCCCTTGGGGACGGGTCTCATACGATTCGCTTCAATTTTACGGGAAATCGGTTGTCTTCGGATACGAAGGATGGAAACCCCTCGGTAAAAATCAGCGCCATTGTCGTTGAAAAACAGTAGGACTGCCGTTCGAAACCAATCCCGGCAGTTTTCAAAACAGGAGTATCGCGGCTATAATAGAGAAAAACAAAATGGGGAAATGAAACTATGAAGTCGCTAGCCAAAAATTTTATTAATGGGATTATCGTGATTGTCCCAATCATCATCGTCGTTTGGGTAATATATAAAACTTTTTTGTTTTTGGACGGGCTGCTCGGCAACCTTTTGCGCCCCTATATGGCGGAATCGTACATTCCCGGTATTGGCCTGCTGCTGACAGTGGCGCTGATTACTTTTCTTGGCTTCCTGTCGACGAGGTTTGTTACCGGAAAGCTGATTGGGCTAATTGATCGGCTGCTGGAAAAAATCCCGCTTGTCAAAACAATTTATTCAGTCATCAAGGATACTGTAAATTCATTCCTTGGTGAAAAGAAATCTTTTTCGAAGGTCGCATTAATTACCATTCCCGGTACAGAGATGAAGAGCCTCGGCTTTATTACCTCCGAGGAACTGGAAAGCCTTCATGAACCGCTAAAAGAGTATATAGCCGTATACGTGCAGCAAACCTTCCAGGTTGCAGGATTTACGTTCCTGATTCCTAAGGACCAGGTTGAAATCCTCGACGTAAAACCGGAGGATGCAATGAAATTCATCCTTTCTGGAGGCATGGCCAATAAAAGCAAGCTGCCCGGAAAACAGTAAAACCGCCCTTGGAGGCGGTTTTGTTCATTATTTTGACGTTACTTTCAGGAAAGGAGTTACCCCGGCTTCCACTTCACCAGTTGCCAGCTGTTCGATCGTCATGGCATCGGTGTTCGTAATAATCAGAGGAGTGACTGTGCTTTTGGCACGCTCGGTAACTAGGGACATATCAAAGCTTACCAGCTTGTCCCCTTTTTTTACCTTATCCCCTTCATGGACATGGGCAGTAAAGCCTTCCCCCTTCATGGAGACGGTTTCAAGTCCAATATGAATCAAGATCTCGGCGCCGTTAGCCGCCTTGATTCCAACAGCATGTCCAGTAGGGAACACCTGAACGATTTCTCCATCAACCGGTGCAACGACAGTTCCTTCCGCCGGCTGAACCGCTAGCCCATCACCCATCATTTTTTGCGAAAATACAGGATCGTCCACGCTCTCAAGTGCAGCAGCCGTACCAGTAAGCGGCGACACGAGCTCTACTTCTGTAACAACTTCTTGTTTTTTACCGAATAGATTTTTGAACATATTCATTCATCCTTTCCTTTAAAATACATCACTTTACCTATTCCCTTTATAAACTCGTAATAACTACGAAAATTGATTATACGGCAAACTTCTTTGAAAACCAAGAAGAAAGCTCGGCTTTTACGGGGCAGTTCTCGTTTGCCGAAAAATGCGAACAGTGCCTGTCACTCCTCGAATTTTTCTTGTTCCACAACAGTAATCGAAGGTTCACGTTCACCGGAAAAATTATCAGCCGTTTTTACAACTTTATCCCGCACCAACGGGCTGTAAGCTCCCTCCTCACGGCTTTAGAGAAATACAAGAAGCTTAGCGGGAACAATAGCCCGTAAAAGCCCGATTTGTGAGATACAGTGAAACTTGCCGCTGTGCCATTTAGCGGTATAGTTGAACCAATCCGGTTCGTAGTACCGCTTAATCGGCGTGCTCTTCGGCGAATTAGCGGCACTAGAACGGGACTAACCATCAGCACAAATCGCTTTTCACTTTATCACCCTGAATGAACTTTTTTTATCCCTGAATCACTTTTTTATCACCCTGAACGAATCATTTATCGCCCCTATTCACAATTCCTTCACACCCTGCGGACACGGCTGCCACAAAACACTGAGTTACACCTGCACCCCGCGGCTTACTTTTTATAAATCGAAAAAGAGGACCCTTTTACAGGCCCCCTTTACCTAGCGTTTTTTGTGTTTAATTTGCTTATGAATGGTTTTCCAGCGTTTCTTTTCTTCGGTTTGCGCCCGTTTGTCGGCTTTTCGCTCGATGTAGGCAAGCTCTTTCTGCAGCTTGTTGTAGCTGGCAAGCCGTTCGGCAGGCAGCACTCCACTGAAAATCGCCTCTTGGACAGCGCATCCTGGTTCATCATTATGCTGGCAATCGCGGAATTTGCATGTGTCGGCAATCTCCTCGATATCGGAAAATGCTTCTGAAAGTCCATCCTGGCTTTCCCAAAGCTGCAGCTCCCTCATCCCGGGAGTGTCGATCAAAACAGCCCCGTTCGGCAGCAAAATGAGCTCTCGATGTGTCGTCGTATGGCGCCCTTTGTCATCTGCCTCCCTGATCCCTTTGACCGCCTGCTTTTCTTCGCCTAGCAGCTTGTTCGTCAATGTCGACTTCCCGACACCTGATGAGCCGAGCAAGGCAACTGTTTTACCAGGGGCCAAGTAAGGCAGCAGCTGATCAAGGCCTTCATTCATTTCGGCACTCACTGATATAACCGGCACTCCGTACGCGATCGCCTCCACTAGAGCCACCTTCTCTTCGACATCTGCACATAAATCAGCTTTGCTCAGGACTATAACCGGATTTGCTCCGCTCTCCCAGGCGAGCAGCAAATACCGTTCGATTCGCCGCAAATTCAGGTCATCATTCAAGCTGTTGACAAGAAACACGACATCCACATTTGCGGCGACAATTTGTTCTTCAGCCGTCCGTCCCGCCGATTTCCTTGAAAACTTGCTGAAGCGTGGCAGTAACCCATGAATGGTACCAGCCCCTTCACCGCTCCGTGCAGCGACCATCACCCAGTCGCCTACAGCGGGATAGTCCTCCCTGCCCGCTGCCTCAAAGGCCATTTTCCCAGAAACCTCACAAAGCAATTCGCCTTCTTCCGTCCATACCCGGTACATATGTTTATGCTCGAGTGCCACCCTGCCAAGGATGCAATCCGGCCTCATAAAATCAATGCTTGCCTGTTGTATCGTTTCTTTTAATCCAATTGTAAGTAAGTTCAAGTTTTGTTCCTCCTGAAAAAATAAAATAGACCACTGGCATACACAGCCAGCGGTCTTGAATTCAGGAGAAATGGACAGATTTGTCCCTTTTTGCCTAAATAGCCGTACGGGCTGTGTTAGAGTTCATGACAACTGAAAAAAGAATAGATTTGCTCATAACACTTCACCCGCCTCTCATAAGATATTCTTAGTATATGCAAGTTCAAGTAAATTGTAAACAATTAATTCATATGTTTCCATTTTAAGGAGGATGAGTATGGATTTTTACAAAGAAATGCCTTTGCAAGGAAGAGGGTACGGCTACTTTTTTCTTGGAAGCATGCTGCAAGGTGTGGGGATCCATGTCAACGGTCTTCCGTTAGTCGAAGGCCTTCACTATAAAAAGTTGAGCAGGATGGTCGCGCTACCCGAGGGTGGGTGCCAAGTGGATGTGTACGATGGTGGTGAATGGATTGGTACAAGATGGCTGCAAATCGAAAAGGAACATAACTATTTAATCGCTATAACAGTATCAGAAGGAAAGGCTGAAATCGTTATATGCGGCTTTGATGATAGTGTGCCCAGAGGTGAATCGGTGGTCAAATTTCTTCACCTTGCGCCCCAGCAGCAAGCGCTTGACATCTCTGTCCATAAGGGCGATGTTGTCTTTCCCGGCCTCCAGTATCTCGGTGTTACTCACGTTCTTAGGCTCACACCAGCCCACTATAATCTTGAAGCTAGGCTTAACGGGACCAAAACCATAGTCCTGCCAATGCATGATTCTTTTTTTGAAGAAAACAAAGCGTATCTTATTTGCATCTTGCAAGACGAAGCTGTTTTTATCATAGAAAAATGAGTGCGGGAAATCTCCGGCACTCATTCTGAAACAGGTACAAGCAATGTGAACGAAATGTCATCCTTCTTTAAATCAAAGGTATTTGCCTTTAGCTTGGCATCACTTTTTAGCTTTAATTCCTTCATATGGATATAAATTGACTCATCATTTGGAAGAATTTCTACCCCCGCTGGGAGTTTATAATTTTTCCTGATATAATCCAGGACATAAGGCACAGGCAATTTCAGCCTGCCGACCTGCAAAGTTGTTTGATTCAGGAGAAGATCTCCATTTTTGAGAGCCTCAGGTTCAAATGCCATTTTCATGTCCAGTTCCTGGCTGAAAAATGGCACACTGCCGTAAAGCGCAACCTCGTCCTCAACTTGTACTTTGTAGTCAATCGGAGCGTTGCCCACTTCTTTTTCAAGATAATAATTGACCAATTTATTGACGTCTTCTTTGTTTGTCCGGATCAAAAACCCAACATGGCCGCTTTCATCGATTTTCTCAGAAGGCTTGGGTTTCTCACCTGGAAGGATGGCCATAACCAGAAGGCCAACAACGGTAATTAGCACCAATCCGAGCAAAACAAAGAAGGCGGTTTTCCACCTATTTTTCATTCTGAATTCTCCTCATCCGCTGCAGTCCCGTCTTTTCGGGCCAGAACAGGCAGCGCTTCTTCACCAAGCGTTTCATACACACGCTCCGCAATTAACTGATACCCCTTATCATTCGGATGAAACTGGTCGTCAAAAAGCAAATTCACATCTGTCGTAACAAACAAGTCATCAATCCCAACGAAATAGGAATCTGGGTACTGCGAGACAACCGATTTACCTGCTTCATTCCAATCGTCGACAATCTGGTTCAGCTCATCTACTTCCGTAAACCATTTTCCAAACGGATTATAAATGCCAACCAGGACAATCGCTGCTTCAGGGTTTTCAGACCTAATTTTTTTAAAAATTTCATTGACCCGCTCTGTATACGAAACCATTTCTTCTTCAAATGCATCATATTGTAAATTGAGAATGTTCTCACGCGCAACTTTCATCACGTCATTTCCGCCAATCGTGACTATGACAATATCGGATTCGGCTATGGCTTCTTGCATTTTATCCGTTTCAAGCTTTCTTAGCAGCTGGTCGCTTCTCGTCCCACGCACACCGAGATTTATGAAGCTTGCTTCTTTTACCCCTTTTTCCTGCTCTAGCATTTCGTTCAAGTATGGAAGGTAACCGCCGCTATCCGTGCTGTCCCCGACACCTTGTGTAAGAGAATCCCCGATCGCTGCAAGCTTAAACGTGCGTGGGATAAAATCTTCAGGTATCGATCGTTCAGCTTCAATCACCGTTTTTCTTTCCTTATGGGTATGCCACTCAAAGTTGACTGCACAAGCCGTTACGATAAGACCCGCAGCAAAAATTAATCCCGCTTTATTCCACACACGCTTCACCGTCCTTTCTATATCTTATTATATCATGCGAAAATTGCTTGGATGCCTGTAAAACACCGGGACAAACTGGGAAACTGTTTATAGAACCCGAATGTTGGTGAAGCGATTGCCAGAACCGCTGAATTATTCTAAAAATCGCTGAATTATGGATCAAAACCGCTGAATTACTTTGATTTTTAGAGAGGCAAAGCAAAAAAGCCCGAAACTGGGCTTTATTGAAGTTTCTTGATATCTTCGATTATTTGGTCCTTTGGTACGTCTGACACGCCAGAGTAATATTTCTTCACTTTTCCATCGGGACCGATTAGGTAAAAGGAAGTACCATGGATCACCTGGTCATCCGACTCAGGTTTTTTTACAAGCAACTGGAAGTTTTCCAAGGCAAACTGTTCAATTTCTTCCTGTTCATAGCCAGTCAGGAAATCCCAGTTTTTCAGGTCAACATCGAACTTCTCACTGTACTCCTTAAGAACTTCGGGAGAATCATTCTCCGGGTCAACTGTGAAGGAAACAAAATGGATATTCTCGATGCCCTCTTCTTCGGCTTGTTTCTGAATTTCGACCATGTTCGCCGTCATAGGTGGGCAGACAGTTTCGCAGTTGGCGAAGATAAAGCTGGTCATCCACACCTTACCCTCGAGGTCTTTCGTTCCAAATTTCTCATTTTCCTGGTTTGTAAACGTAAACTCCTGGAGGTCCCAGTTTTCGGCACCATCCAGCTCCTTGCTACAGGCTGACAGCAGCATCGCACATACTGCCACCATTAAGAGAATTGCTTTTGTTTTCAAGGGAGTCACCGCCGTCATTTTCTCTATAGTCGTCCC
Source organism: Bacillus sp. FJAT-27225 (assembly GCF_001685025.1). GTDB lineage: Bacteria > Bacillota > Bacilli > Bacillales > Cytobacillaceae > Bacillus_D. The sequence continues at coordinate 565,729 of NZ_MAYU01000001.1, forward strand.
TATCTTACCAAACCTTTTCAGGCCTGAAAAGGAAATCGTTTTAATTAAATGTAAAGGTGAAAGTTGATTTACGCTCCAGGCACTTCGCTTTCCGCGGGCGGCCTGGGAGCCTCCTCGGCGCATGCGCCTGTGGGGTCTCCCACTGACCTTTTCTCCCGCAGGACGTTGAATAAGCTTCCAAGAAAAAGCATCGCAGGAGAAAATGCGCTCTTTGCATTTTCGAACGAGTCTTCGCGCCTTANACGTGTCTTTCGCTCCAATCAACGACTTAAAAATCACATTTTCATTTAGCACATCCAAAATTAAAAAAGAGCCGGAACCCAATGGCCCGACCCTTTATTATTATTCAAAATGATACATCAATGCAAACGCACCAGGCCCTGTGTGGGTGCTGACCGTTGAATTTGTATAATCGATTTCTACCTGATCAAAACCTGTTGCTTCACGGATGCTGTCAGCAACTTTCCCGGCAAGATCTTCCGCTCCAGCGTGGGCAATTCCGACACTTTTAACCGTTTTCCCTTTCACATCCTCAGCAAACTGCTTGGCCAAGAACTTCACAACCTGAGTGTAGCTCCGTACCTTTGCGACAGGATTGTATTCGGCACCTTCAAGAGAGGCAATCGGTTTAATATTCAAGAGCGAGCCAAGGAAAGCACGGCCTTTACCAATCCGCCCGCCCTTCACCAGGTTCTCCAGCGTATCAACCATTATGTAAAGTCGCGTATTTCCGATCATTTCATCAAGGCGGGCAACGATTTCATCCATCGTATTCCCTTCTGCCGCCATGATAGCGGCTTCCCTTACCTGGAAACCAAGGGCCTTTGAAATGAACTTTGAATCAACAACCGTCACGTTTGTCTCAGTCATCCCTGCAGCACTTTCTGCTGACCGGACTGTACCGCTCATTTTACCAGTCATATGTATAGACAGGACTTCATATCCTTCTGCTCCAAGCCGGTCATACACCTCAAGAAAAGCACCAGCGGACGGCTGTGAACTTTTCGGCAGCTCCGGTGAATTTTTCATTCGTTCCAAAAATTCTTCCGGCTCGATATCTACTCCATCAGTGTACGTTTTCCCAGCAACTGAAATCGTCAAAGGAACGACTTCTATACCATATTGTTCAATTGTCTCCTTTGGCAAATCATGTGTAGAATCTGTTACAATCTTAATCTTAGCCAATACATTCACTTCCCTGCTAATTTACACTTGCTATTTATTATACCGATTGTCTTGCGAAGTTACCAAATAAAAAGGGCACCGGCAGCCCGGCACCCAACTGATTAAGCATTGTTCTTCAATTTAGTACTGTTATAAAGCTGCTCATAATCAGGCCATCTCAAATTACTCTTCAAGTACTCCCGAAAGGAATAGCTGGATTTCGGCCGCTGTTCCTCGTTTAGACCTGACATAAACTTCTGCAAACGGAAACGGATCATAAACTGATTTGGGTTATCTTCCTCCAATACAGGAATCTCCACAATCTTTACCTTCTGTCCAACTGCATTTGTGAACTCCAGGCTTTTCACTAATAAAATAGTATCAATCCTCTTTTTCACCCGTTTGATTATAGTATACAATACTTAAAGTTCGAAATGTGTCTGATTATGCGCAGATTTTTGAAAAGATGGATTAAACCAATTCATGATAAAGTTTCTTCTGACTATGTTGCTTGACATATCGGACTGATAAATGATCAACCTTCTTTTGCCTATCGTGGCTTTCAGAAGCCTGAATAGTTACTTTTGATATATCCGCCCCGCATACCGGGCAAAGCCACGTTCCTGAATCAACGCTGCTGAACGATGGCTTATCACACTCAGTACATACCTTTTTATACATCCCTCTCGCTCCCCTAATCTTATCTATTACTATACTTTACGTAACTACCACTTTGGATATGATGGTATAACAAAAAAAGACCTTGATAGCCTTTATCCTATTCAAGGTCGATTTAAACCTGTTTTCATCATTTTCTTTTTACTAAGAATATACAGGTATCCCCCTGCTGTTACCAACCCTATTCCTATAGCTAGTAAGCTAAACATGCCAGTTGCTGTATTTGGCAAGGGCAAGGAATTCCCCCCTGGCCCAACTGGCTTGGAAGGTCCTGTTGGTTTATCCCCAGGTGGAATCACTATATCCTCTTCACCTGTTGCATATAATTTAAAAAGAAATTCGGTCCCAAGTCCCTGATATTCATTGCCAAGTTCAAAAGGCATTTCCACAGTCATTGTTAGAATCTCTGTTTTTCCCTTTGCTAAAAAGTTAGGATTCAACTCTTTAAAGTCTTTGAGTTTTCCGTTAAACAATGTTGTTTTTTCACTTGTCACCTTGAGTAAAAGCTCGTTATAAAGTTTTTCTGAGCCTTTCAAGAACGAATTCTCAAAGGAATAATAAAAATCCATCTTTCCGCTGTTTAATACTTTCAACTCTCGGACTACCCAGTCACCCGGTTTAAAATTTTCCACTTGGACTAAAAACTCTTCAGGGACAGTGGTAATATCGATCTCTTTCACGTTCTTGCCAGCTTCGGTTTGGTCTGCCAGAGCTGCCATTGGAAGATAGGCTGCTAGGAGTATTACCCAAACCATCGTTAATAGAAGTTTTTTCATTCCATCAATGTCCTTTCTTTCGCTTTCGTCCATGCTTTTATCTATTTCGGCATGGCTATGCGGACATTTTGCTAGTTTTAAAGAAGGGAGGATTAGATATCCTCCCTTTTCCGATATACATACTCTATTACCTTTCTTCCCCTGGCATTTGGGTTGCTTCGAAAACAAAGCGAAGGTTGGATTGTTCACCCTGGTATTTGTTTTGGACAAAATGCCTCGTATCCCCGATCCTCGCTGGATTATCCACGAAAGTAACTAGAATGTCTAAAGTTAAAGATCCATCTTTTTCAATACCAACTTCATCATGCTTAGTTCCAGTTAGTTCCTTTCCAAAGTCAGCGTAGACAAGGTCTTTAAGCGTGCCTGTGTAGACTGCTGTTTCACCCTTCTTTACTACGATTGAAAATTGTTGAAGGAATTCATCCTCTGTATTGGTTATACCTAATTCAAGTTCATCCTTATCTTTCCAGCCTTCAAGCTTTTCAACATCAACAAGAATGTCATTGATATCCAGCGAACCAGCATTTTCAAGAACCAGCTGGCTGGTGATGGAGTCTCCTGGCTTTAAGGTTTTCAATGGAAAGTCAAAAGTCGTACCCTCACCGACCTCAAGATTCAGAGTCCCTGCAAGTAGACTATTGTTTACTTCTTCCACATCGTTAAACGCAGCCCAGGTTCCTCCGCCAATTAGTGATAATCCTAATGCCCCAGCAAGGATGCCCATACTCATTTTTCTTTTAATGGTCATTCTAAATACCTCCTTATTTATAGTCGCCCTTCCCAGGCATGTATGTAAACTCCTTCTAGTAAAGGAGCTGCCACCATCTAGACTGCTTCCTTTGATTCTCCCTTGGCCTGTTTAAGCCGCCTATCGATATCCTTAATAGCACTTCCTATTGTCAAGATTGAATAACCGACGAGTAGTATTCCTGGGATAATCATTAATAACCCTATTCCTTTATTGGAACCGAGAAAATCTAATACATATCCTAAAAATGGAATGGTTACCCCTGTATACTTTGCTACCACATTCCCAGCATAGACAGGTTTCATATCTGGATGAGCATTGTTGTCACCCTTGGTTTGAAATGCCAACAGGCCATTTTCATTTGTTACCTTTAAGATTCGGTGGGTTGTTAGGCTATTGTTATCGATAAAACTGACAATATCCCCATTCTCCAAAGAACTTCTATTCTCTATTTTTTTAACGAGTATTAAAGAACCCGTTGAAAAAGTAGGCTCCATGGATCCAGACATGACCTTCTTCAGCTGATAGCCTAATAGATTAGGTTCACCTCCTGTAAATCGCCCCCACAAGACAATAGCAATCAGAACAAGAAGAACTGTGAATCCACTATAATAAAGAAGATCCCAAATTTTTTTCGATGACTTCTTGTCCTTTTTCATTTCGATCACCTCTTTTATCTGTATTAGTTGGCGGTTTTACATGAATTAATATCTTTTTCAGTCACCCTGATTTCCCCGCCCCAGATAACTTGATTTCCGGAATGCCCAGGTCTTTGGTAGGCCCTGAATTTGTATATCCCCGGTTTAACATCAAAGCCTGCCGGTGTCTTTAGAGTGAAAGTTTGGTTCGAACTTAATGCTGGAATTTCACCTGAAAATACAGTAGTTCCTGGCTTTTTACGTGTAGGTGTTTGGGTTGGGTCAAATTGGAGTTCAAATTTAGTTGTGCCTTGCATTGTACTTCCGACATTTTTTATATCTGTAAAAAGCACTAAAGATGGCTTTTGACATATAAGTCCAAATTTATTCTCAAAACTTAAAGAGCTTTTATCCCAAACCTCTTCACCATACTTAAAAGATACATTGACATTTTCTAAATCATTGAAAGAAGCATTTGTTCCTCCTGTCATGGCTGTAATGATGAAAATAAGTATGTACAGGATAACAATTGGCTTGAACAGGTTAGAAAATACAGCATTTTTTCTGTGGCGTTCACGACGGCTTATCATTGTTCTCACTCCTATTGTGAGTCTATTAAAATTCATTCGTTCTCTTTAAAGAACCTAGCGTTCTTAGTATAAAAAAGATTGGAGGAGATAGAAAACCCTGAAAATTCGATATTTTGCCGTTTTTTTAACTTAATTCGTTATTTTCCTCCTTTTATCTTCAGTTTTCTTACTATTTCGTTTTTTATTAAGAATATTTCGTTCTTTATAGTGGTTTTTAAGTCAAATAAAAAAACCTATTGCAATCAAATTGCAAGCAAGGTTAGAAATTAGTGATTAGCCGCTATGTCCCTTTGCTGCGCAAAAAAACCCCAGCCGTTTTGGCCAGGGTTAGTTAATGTAAATTATTCAGCTGCCAGCTCGGTTTCTTCTGCTTCAAGCCGTTTTTGCCGTTTCTTGAAGACGAATTTTGATAGATTGACAGAGATTTCGTATAGAAGCAGCAAAGGGATGATCACGAGAAAATCGGACATTGGATCCGGCGGCGTGATGACAACTGCGATTACTACTAAAATGAAATAAGCATATTTCCGAATTTTTGTTAACACATAAGGATTAAGGATTCCGAGTGAAGTCAGGAACATGACAACTGCCGGCAGCTCGAACAATACACCGAATGGCAAGGTCATATTCATAATGAACCGGAAATACTTATCAGCGGTAAAGTTGGTGACGAGCATGTCGCCGCCCAGATTGACCAGGAATTTCAACACGTTCGGGAAAATAACAAAATAACCGAATGCCAAGCCAGCTATGAACAGGATGAACAGAGCTGGAATATAGGAAAGCGATATTTTCCGCTCAACTGGCTTTAACGCCGGTTTTACAAACAGCCAGATTTGGATGGCCAAAATCGGAATTGTGCCGGCAATGGCGATTAACGAAGCCAGGGCAAAGTAAACCCAGACAATATCGCTAGGCCCGAGCACAATCAACTTGACTTCGAGGTCGCGGACAAACCATTGATAAATCTCTTCCACATACATAAACCCGGCAATGAAAAAAGCCACAAAGGCAATTGCTGTAATAATAATTCTTTTCCTGAGCTCGTCAAGATGATCAACTAAGTTTAATTCTTTATCTTCCATATCTTTCTCCCTGCCATGTACTTTTTACCTTTTCCTCGGAGCAGTTTAAAAGCTTTATTAGAAAGCCCGCACAACTGCGAGCCTTTTGGCGAAGTTAAGGGGGTTAAAATTTTGAATTATAGTTTAAACAAAAGGGTTCCTTCCCAAGCTCCGCCCTCAAGCTCGCAAGGTAAGTGAACCCCCTGATTTACATAAATGAATGTATAAGATTAAGCTTTTTTCTCTGCCTTCTTCTTATCTTCTTCAAAATCTTCCATGACATCGCTAGTCAGTTCGCGGGTGGATTTTTTGAATTCACGGAGTGTCTGGCCAAATGCGCGTCCAATTTCAGGAAGCTTCTTAGGACCAAAAATGATCAATGCAAGAACAAGGATTAGAATTAATCCGGGAACACCAATATTACTCAATCCCATAGTGTACAACCCCTTTAGCGTTTCATAATGATAAATCTACTATGATTATAGTACTTTATAAACGATTTTGGTTTAAATATAGTTAAAATTCATAGTAAGTTCACAAAATCCAAATGATTCTCCACAAATGTGATATTTTGCATTTCAATGAATTACCAGCTATGCCCTGCTGTACAAATGTAACAAGAACGCAGGCTTAAGTCAATCGATACTGAATTCTGGTTTGCTAAAAAAGACGGTGTTCAGTTGATTATACGGAAAGCAACTACATATACTATACCAAATAAGATCCGAAGGGAGTGGGATGGATGGAGTTTTCATTGGATAGCTTTGAATGTGCACTTCCAGTTGAAGTGACGATTGATGAGGACAACGGCCGCTATATGATCCGCAAAAGCGATACAAGCGGAGTTTTCTTTAACAGCCCTTCGGAATTGATTCAATGGATTCGAGCGCATTTTCAGGAAGATGAATTCAGAAGCCCTGACGATTTCAGGAACATGATGGGAAAGCTCAGCGAGTACGAACAATCTGGTAATCTGGAATAACGGGCAAAAAACATCAGCCGGCCGGCTGATGTTTTTTATTAGGAGGTGTATCCATATTCCTTATAATTGTCTGTCTTACTTCTTCGGCAACCTGCTTCAAATCCTTCACGAGAAAAATTTTCGGCATGATTGGATTCCCAATTGTGACGGTAATCCCGGCAGGCCTGATCAGGCGGCCATTTTTTTCAAAAACATCTGCGGTCCCCTGGATGGAAACAGGAACAATCGGGACTCCCCCATCCTTGGCAAGACGAAAGCTTCCGGATTTGAATGTGCCTACAGCGCCTCCTTTGCTCCGCGTTCCTTCAGGGAAAATCACCATTGAATGGCCCTTTTTCAAGATTTCGGCCCCTTCACGTATTGACGTAATCGCCTGTCTTCGGTCTCTTCTATCGATGAATACACAGCTAAGCAAATCCATCCATGTTCTCATGACCGGCACTTTTTTCACTTCCATTTTGGAAATGAAACCAAACGGTTTGGCCAAGTAGCCGAGCAGGACAGGTACATCAAAATCGCCTTCATGATTCGAGATGAAAACGACAGCTCCTTCGGGGATGTTTTCTTCCCCAATTACATCAACCTTTGACCCGGTCAATTTCATGATTGTACGAGACCAGCGTTTAGGCGTCGCATGGATGATTCTATCCTTCTCCGCTACCGATAGAAGAGGATTCAGCTTTTTCAGGCGGCGCAGTTCAATTGTGCTATAGAGGAGATAGCCGCTAATATAGGCAAAACATACAATGAGCCGGATCATTATTTCCCTCCGCCAGTTTTCCTGCTGTAGATAAGATATTCATAGTCATACGGATTCTTCTCATTCTTGATGCCTATTTCTCTTGAAATCAATTCCCATTCATTCGGAAGGAATACTGGAAAGAAGGTATCTCCTTCAAATTGCTCATGAATCAGTGTTAAATAGAGTTTATCCACATATGGGAAAAGTTCACGGAAAATTTCGGCTCCGCCAATTACAAAGATCTCTTCATCTTTTGTTTTGCTATACTCGAGAAAATCCTTCATTGAATAAAATACAGTACAGCCTTCACATGTGAACTCCTTATTCCGGGTAATGATAATATTTTCACGGCCAGGCAATGGCTTTCCGATCGATTGGAATGTTTTCCTTCCCATCGCGATGGGATGCCCCATTGTGGTCCGTTTAAAAAACTTTAAATCCTCAGGGAGATACCAAGGCAGTTTATTGTCTCTGCCGATTACCCTGTTTTCATCCATGGCCCAGATAAACGAAATCATACAGAGACAACTCCCTTAATGTGAGGATGAGGATCATAGCCTTCTAGTGTAAAATCTTCGTACTTAAATGAGAATATATCTTTTACATCAGGATTGATATTCATTTGAGGCAGCTTTCTCGGCTCACGGCTAAGCTGCTCCTTCACCTGCTCAATATGATTCTTATAAATATGTACATCGCCAAACGTGTGGACGAATTCACCAGGCTCGAGATCACAAACCTGTGCAATCATCATCGTTAACAGTGCATAGGAAGCAATGTTAAACGGCACGCCAAGGAATACGTCTGCCGACCGCTGATACAATTGGCATGACAGTTTCCCGTCCGCTACATAAAATTGGAACAGGCAGTGACAAGGAGCAAGAGCCATTTTATCGATTTCTGCTACATTCCATGCGTTTACTAACAGCCGGCGTGAATTCGGATTCGTCTTGATTTGACTAATCAGCTCACTAATCTGGTCAACCGTTGTACCGTCAGCACCTTCCCAAGACCGCCACTGTTTTCCGTAAACCGGTCCAAGATTGCCTGCTTCGTCTGCCCATTCATTCCAAATCCTTACCCCATTTTCCTGCAAGTAACGGATATTGGTATCCCCGTTCAAAAACCAGAGCAATTCATGGATGATCGATCTTAAGTGCAATTTTTTAGTTGTAATAAGCGGGAAGCCCTCCTGCAGGTTGAATCGCATTTGGTAGCCAAATGTCGAGATTGTACCCGTCCCGGTCCTGTCGCCCTTTTCTGTCCCGTTCTCAAGAACATGACGGCAAAGATCTAGATATTGTTTCATTTGTTGAGACCCTCCCTATGTTTGTCCTTTTTATTTTAGATTATCTTGTAAGGGGGGGTCAACGAAACAATGCTTTTATGTTAATAAAAAGGCCCGGTTATTAATCCAGGCCTTTTATCAATTCATATGTTAGCGGAGCCGTACTTTTAAGGAAGGCATTGCTTTCTGCTGAAAAATAATAATAAGCAAATGCTTCAGCAAAATACTCCTCAGGATAGATGATAAAATAATCCCGGCCTGGAAAAAGCTCTGTCCGCTCTTTTTTCCATATAGCTTGAAAAGAATCCTGGTCAGAAAAATCTTTATAAACTAAATGATCAATTGAGTGGGCGAGCTCATGGAGCTCCAGATTAATCGATCCATGCCCTTTCCCTTTTTCACTTGCACCAATTTTTACAAGGACAATTTCTGCCCCGCCAATACCCGGAACTGAGTCCCATGTAGCACCGTTTGTGTAGCCCCTCGGGGTTTTACCCTTTAGGTGGCTAGCGGTCGGATTATCTGTCAGATTTCCTTCAAAAAGCCGGACTCTGATTCCCTCTTCGTCTATTCTGTTAAGCAGCGGCTGGGGCAGTTTTGCAATGCGCCGGATCATTTCTGCTGCCTCGACAGTGTCAAAGGAATCTTCGGGCAGCAAAATAGTTTCTGCCAGGATGTCCCGATCCGAGTTTTCTAGCTGCTGTCCAAGCTCGGACTCACCGCTGAATTGAGCAAGCGCGACACCGCCCGGAGACGCTTCGGAAGTCGACACCAGGAAAAAAAACAACACAACAGGAACAGCCAAATAAAGAAACTTCTTCATTCTCATTTCCCCAGTTTTATAGTTTAGTATCTATTGAAATTATACCATCTTGACAGTGGAAACCAGACAAGGAAACGATGGAAATTGTGGCTAAAAAGCGAAAACCCGGCAATGGCCGGGTTGAATTCTTATCTATGAAAATAATTAACTACTAGGCCATCCACTTGGGCGGAGTGTTCTTATCCCAATATATACTGCCTAGTTCATGATGCTCCTGAAATCTGTCATGGGCAGTATGGTAATGAAAATTAAACCAGTATCCTGCCTGTGGCGGGTTATCGCGCCGAACATGGAAACGGATGACATCCTTGCCTGTCCGTACGTCTTTGATATGGAAGATTTTTTCGGAAAGACCCGCGCCTGGCTGTTCGGAAATCACCAATTCACTCAAATCTTCTTCAGGAAACTGGGCAGTTGTATTAGAAATCGCTTTTTCAATATTAGGAAGGATAATTTCCTTGAATTCATTCTCAATCACTGGTTTGATTCTCGTCCCGAACTTCTCATATGACCTCGCCTCTGCAAGCTTGACCATCTCTTCGACAAATTGTTCACGGGTAATCTCAGAAACTGGCGGGGCATGTGTTTCCAGCGATGGACCATATTCTGCAGAATCACGGCCTGAAGGTTTGTTATCCGCGTTCGCTTGTTGTAAAAGGTCTATTTGGGCTGGTGTAACCAATCCGAATGTCAGGATCGATACCATGACAACGAATGATTTACGTATCCACTTTTTCAATGCCAGTCCCCCCTTTTTTATGTATAAATCTATTATACTTCTTTTTTTAATGGAGTGGTATGAGTTTTAAAGTTTTTAATATGGATATAATAACTATAATGAAAATTTTTCTTTAGGGGTGGGAAGAGTATGGATTGGGTGATTATGACTGGCGGGTTGGTCATGCTTGGCTATTTTGTTTATTTATCGATCGCTGATTGAGAATAGAGCCGGCTGTTAGGGCCGGCTTTTATTTTTCAATAAATCCATAATGGAATTTTGCATTTTTCCGGATTTTCCTTGTAAAACCGAACTCTTCAAAGCGTGGGCTTCTGAAATGGTCCTTCAGAACAACCCGTTGGCGGGCGACTCTTAATGACTCTTCGATCTCTTCCCCGCCAAGGCCCCTGTATTCGGCAAACTGGCGAAGCGCGCGGATGCCTTCCGATTCCTCAATGCCTTCATCAAACATCGGATCCCAATAAACACAGTCAACTGATTTGTCAGGCAAGCTTTTTAAATAAGACAACGCATCAGAATGAATAACGTTAACCCGTTTCATAGCGTCGTCAAGTAGCCCAATACCCGTAGGCCAGCTGGAAAGTCCCTGTTTTACTAAATAGGCAATATATTTGCTGCCCTCAAGGCCATTTATGGTACCCTCGATCCCTGACGCGAAACTTGCGGCAATCGAATCAGAGCCAAGGCCAAGTGTACAGTCGAGAAAAGAGCCTCCTTTTTGGAGCCCGGCTGCCTCAATCAGCGGATCGGTGCCACCCTCTATTAGCCGCTTGACCCGGAACATCGCTGAAGACGGGTGAAAGAAAAATGGCTTGTCCTCTCCTATACCATAAAGCTTGATGGATTCGTTACCTACAACGATGCAGGCAGAACCTGTTTCTTTTTGCATCTGTGGAATCGATTTTTTTCCTCTAGGCAGAAGGGGAATAGATAGATCACTGGCAGCCTTTTTTGCTCTATTCAACATATTTTCATTCACACGGTAAGCAGTTGTTACAAACATAACGTATTCTCCTACTAGTAGAAAACTTGCCAATCGGCGAGCAGTTTTGTAATGCAGGTAATTTGAGTTGAAAAAAGGACGCCAAACGGCATCCCTTAAAATTTGTTCTCCATTGCAGTAGAAAGGTGCTCCATAAGCCCTTCCAATGTATTGCCTTCAATATCATGGCGTGGAATAAAATCGACAACCTGGCCATCTTTCAGAAGTGCAACTGAAGGCGAAGATGGTGGAATGTCGCCGAAATACTCACGCATTTTGGCAGTTGCTTCCTTATCCTGGCCTGCAAATACAGTTACCAGATGATCAGGTTTCTTGTCAGTGTTCAAAACCGTTTGAGTAATCGCCGGGCGGGCAAGGCCTGCTGCACAGCCGCAAACCGAGTTGATTACAACAATTGCTGTTCCTTTTTCTTCTCCCATGAATGAATCGACTTCTTCAGGAGTTGTCAGTTCTTTGAAGCCTGCGTTTACGAGTTCATCGCGCATCGGCTTCACCATTTGCCTCATATATTCTTCATATGCCATTGACATAGCAAAAATCCCTCCGTTTCATTATTATTAGGATACTATAAATAATTTCCATATTCCATTCTTCGAAACCTTTTGTTTAAAGAAATGCTATTGCAGGTTCGCCTTTCTCGCCTCGGTCATCTGCTTCCACACGGACCCTTTTGCCTCTTCTCCGCCTTCAATGCGTGCCATTGCCATTTTGGCTTGCAATGCAACTTCAAACTCAGGATCATCGGCTGCTTCCTTTAGGGCTGGAAGGGCAGATTCATCACCTACTTCAAAAAGGAACATTGCGGCACGCCAACGGACAAGTTTGCTAGCGTCTTTTAAAGCCTTTGCCATTTCAGGACCAGCTTCGCTGAATCCAAGGTCGGACAGGCAGTCGCCAGCTGTTCTCCTAACTGTAACATTTTTATCCTTTAATGCTTTGTAAAGTAGCGGTAATACCGCTTTGTCCTCTATCATCCCAAGATAGACGGTTGCCAGCCTTCGAATCGATGGCTTTTCGTCCTGCAGGGCTTTCTCGAGCATAGGCAAGTCCTCGAGTTCAGGGTCAGGAATTTGCTCCAACTTCTGATACCTAATCTGCCATTCTGGATGATCCAGGTCTTCAGAGGTAATCCGGTGCCTTTCACGTGTCGGCTTAATTGGCGCGGATGGGCCAGCAGCTTTGGCAGCCTTAATAATTTCATCAAGTCTGGACTTTGGATAGGCGGCAATCAGTTCCTCAATGACCTCATGGCCAATCTGATCAAATTCTCCGTAGCGTACACCAAAATCCTGCCATTTTCTTAGCAAAATATAATTGTCTCCATCGAGCTGGGCCTGTTCACGCGCTTCAAGGAAATAGTCAGGCATTCCATAGCGCTTTTCTTCATTTCCATCCAAAAGCTTGACTTGAAGCGGAATATCCTTGAACATTTGGACTTGTACCTGGATTTCGCCAAAATGAGAAATTTCTTCCTGGGCCTGTTCGACAGCAGAAGTTGCGTCACCAAATGCACCTCTGACTTTTGCCAGCAGTTCCTTCCAGTCATATTTTGCATTACGTTCTACAGCAATAAAGTCTGCTACATGGTAAACACCTTTTATGCCTTCAATGTCAAGAATGCTGCGGATCACTGCCGGAGCACCTTCGTGGTTGTCTTTTTTATAATTATGGCTCTTGCCCATTGGAAGCTCTTGGTCAAGATTAATCTTCATCGTATTCGGGCTCGGAGTCGGTTCGATCGACTTGATTTTCACTCGTATCACCTCATTTTTTACTGTATCACAAACTACGGGGATTCTTCCAATTTACAAGACTGCAGGACTGTGGCTATTTTAGGGAAGTTATAAAGACGCATGTAAATAGGCATCCCGGGGCACCGGGATGCCTTAAAAAACTGTTGCTGCCAAACCGTTAGCACCTGCTAGCATCTGGCTAGCCTTCTGCTATTTCAGACAAATATGACCACCGTTCAATTAACCGTTCAAGCTCTTCGTTCAATTCGGTTTCTTCTTGCATCAGCTTGCTTGCCAGTTCGAAATTGCTCCCGGTGTTTGCCAGCTCCTCAGAAATTTCGGCAAGCCTCTCTTCTGCTGCGGCTATATCGCCGTCAATGGATTCCCATTCCTTTTGTTCGTGGTAAGACAGTCTTTTCTTTTTTTCCTTTAACCTTTGTGGCTGTGCAGGAGGAGTTTTAGCCGCGGATGTATTGACTGACTCTGCTTGTTTCTCCATGTATTCAGAGTAATTGCCAAAGTGGGTTCCAATAGTTCCTCCGCCTTTTAGAATAATAAGCTGCTCTACGGTTTTATCAAGGAAATAACGGTCATGGGAAACAGTAATCACAACGCCAGGGAAATCGTCAAGATAATCTTCCAGAACTGTCAGAGTTTGGGTATCAAGGTCGTTTGTAGGCTCATCCAGTAACAGAACATTTGGAGCTTCCATTAATATCTTGAGCAAATACAATCTCCGCTTCTCCCCGCCGGACAGCTTCCGGATCGGTGTTCCATGAGTTGAGGGAGGGAAGAGAAACCGTTCAAGCATCTGCGAGGCTGAAATTGTTTTCCCATCTGTGGTGTTGATAACCTGTGCTGTTTCTTTGATGTACTCAATCATCCGCAGGCTTTCATCCATATCTTCATTTTCTTGCGTATAGTAGCCGATTTTGACGGTTTGACCCATTTCATATTCGCCGTTATCCAAAGGAATCCGTTTGGCAAGAATATTCAGCAGTGTCGATTTGCCTGTCCCGTTCTTTCCGATGATTCCAATTCGGTCACCCGGCTTAACAAGCAGGTTAAACTGATCAAGAATCATCGTTCCGCCGTATGCCTTGCTTGCATCCTTCAATTCGAAAACTTGTTTTCCGAGCCTGCTGCCTGCAAGTGAAATATCGACTTTCTCCTGGCTTTTGCCACTTGAAACTTGTTCTTCGAGCTTATCAAATCTGTCTATTCTCGCCTTTTGCTTTGTAGAACGAGCCTTTGCGCCTCTGCGGATCCATTCAAGTTCGCGCCTGAACAAGTTCTTCTTTTTCTCAAGAGTTGCAGCTTCGTTTTCCTCACGGATAGCTTTGGCTTCAAGGAAGCTTCCATAGTTTCCTTTATACGTATAGATATTTCCGCCATCAAGCTCCATAATCCTGTTTGTAACCCTGTCAAGGAAATAACGGTCGTGTGTGACAAGCAAAACGGAACCCGCATAACTCTTCAAGTAATCCTCGAGCCATTTGACTGAGTCGAAATCAAGGTGGTTTGTCGGCTCATCCAGGATCAGTAAATCGGGTGCTTCTATCAGTACGCTTGCCAGCGCGACCCGCTTTTTCTGGCCTCCCGACAGCTCGCCGATTTTCCGTTGATATCCGTCAATACCCAGCTTTGTCAAAATTGTCTTCGCGTTCGTGCTAGCATCCCAGCCATTTACGGCATCCATTCCTTTTTGAAGGGAAAAAAGCTGCTCCTGAACCTGCTCATTGCCCGGTGATAATTCAAGTTCAGCCAGGCATTGCTCATACCTGCGCATTACCCTAACGACTGGAGCGTCACCATGGAACACTTGCTCCAGGACGGTAAGGTCAGGATCCAGGTCCGGCTGCTGGTCAAGATAAGCAATCCTGTAGTCCTTTGCTGCAATAATCTCTCCGGAGTCCGAATCATCGACACCTGCAATGATTTTTAAAAGCGAAGATTTCCCTGTCCCGTTAACACCAATCAGGCCAATCTTTTCTTTTTCTGTAATCGTAAACGAAATTGTATTAAAAAGTTTTTTCTCTCCGTATGTTTTTGATAGATTTTCAACGGTGAGCATTTTCATAGCTTGCAATCCCACTCTCTATAAAATTGCTGAAGAAACTCCTCCATCGCTCTTTGCCGGCTTTCGGCCATTCTTTTCGCAGTGTCTGTATGGAGTAATTCTTTGAGCTTCAACAGCTTCTCGTAAAAATGGTTGATAGTAGATGACTTTCCGTTCCGGTACTCCTCAAGCGTCATGTTTTCCCTAACTTCAAGTACCGGCTCATATATAGGCTGGCCCTTCTTACCGCCATAGGCAAAAGTCCGGGCAATCCCGATGGCACCAATTGCATCAAGGCGGTCAGCATCCTGGACTATTTCGGCTTCAATTGAAGGAAGCGGCCCGCCGTTCCCGCCTTTAAATGAAATCGAGTAAACAATATCGTCGATTTTCTTCTTCTCAGCAGCCGATAATCCTATTTGGATAAAAAAATCGTCGAGCTTTTGCCTTCCCGCCTCTGCTGAAGGGTTCAGCTTTTCATCAGGTATATCGTGAAGCAAGGCTGCCATTTCAATAATGGCGGTATCACCTTTGCCTTCCGAATTTGCAATCAGCAGGGCATTCTTCCTGACCCGGTTGACATGGTGCCAGTCATGGCCGGTTGAATCCTGTCCCATCTCGGATTTCACGTATTCTTCTATTGTGGCAATCGTCTGTTCCAAAAGGCGCACTTCCTTTCATCCTGATATTTTACCATGAAAGGCATTAGCCTTAAAGATACAGGTGTTTCAAGTCTTATTGTAAACAGACAATCTGGTTTATGTAATTCGGTTCCATATCAACATGAGGTATATGGACCTGCCTAGAAGGGATACTTCTGGGGTTTCAAACTTTTGATTAGTCTCTGAAACTCTTGCCCAAGGACATTTTCACCTTTTAGACACCGGGTTTTGTCTTTGAAACCCTTGCTCAGGGACATGTTCACAGTTTCGACACGGGGTTTTGTCCTTGAAACTCTTTCTCAAGGACATTTTCACCTTTCCGTCACTGGGTTTTGTCCTTGGTTTTGCCTAAAGGTTACAGTGAAATCCTGTATTTAAGCTCAAAATAATAACGGCTGCCGAATATTTCTTCGGCAGCCTGATTTCAGCAAATTTGCTTAATACTTAACCAATGTTATGATACCAGCTAATCCCAAGTGTATTTTCACCGGCGTGAACCCCGATGACAGCACCAAGCGGGCAGCGGATAAACTTGAGTTCCGGGAATTGGGGTTCCAATTCCGTTTGCCAATCCAGCGCTGCGTCCTCATGCAGGCCATAAAGTAAATACACTTCTTTAAATTTGTGCTTTTCGTATGCAGAACGCAGATAGCCTTCGATTTTATCTTTTGCTTTCCTGCTGCTCCTGGCTTTTTCTTTTACTTCCAACTTCCCATCTTCAATCGAAATAATCGGTGTGATGCTGAGCATGCTGCCGAGGAAAAATTGCACGCCGCCCATCCGGCCGCTCCTGTGCAATTGTTCAAGGCTGCCAATCAATACATATGTCTCATTTTCATCACGATATCGTTCAAGTTCCTCCTTGATTGCGGCTGCATCTTTCCCTTCCCTGCTCAGCGCAATTCCCTTTTTCAGAAGAGCCGACAATGGGAAAGCAAGAATTTTGGAATCAATCGTCGTAACAGGAATGTCTACCAACTGGGCAGCTTGCTCACTTGAAGAGACCGTTCCACTTAGTTTGGATGATAGAAGTACGGTAATTATTTCGTCGTAGTTTTCGGCCAGTTTTTCAAACAAATCCTTGAACGCCCCAACAGATGGCTGCGAAGTCTTCGGAGGCGTTTTTAATTCGCGCAGCTTGGAAAAAAGCTCACCGGCAGTCAAATCAATTCCGTCCGCATACTCCTGGCCATCCATGATTACCGTCAATGGGATGGAATACAGGTCCGGATTGCCCCGCAGTTCCTCATCAAGAAATGCGGTGCTATCCGTTACCCAGGCTGTTTTTTTCAAAGAAAATCCCCCTTTATTGTTATAAATTCGTATTTAGTCTAAATATAAGTAGTACAGGCTTAAATTAGTCCTCATTTAAAAAGGTATTAAAGCAACTTTTCAATATCCTTTTTTATATCATTCGGCTTTATGGTTGAGGCGTATCGAGCTATCGGTTTTCCATTTCTGTCAACAAGAAACTTGGTAAAATTCCACTTAATACTCTTGCTGCCTAGTATCCCTGGAGCTTCTTTTGATAAGTATTCGAATAGAGGGTGCGCCTTATCCCCCTTCACATCGACCTTCGCAAAAATAGGGAAGGTAACTCCGTAATTCAAGCTGCAAAATGATTCAATTTGCTCTTCGGTTCCAGGCTCCTGGCCGCCGAATTGGTTGCTCGGGAACCCCAGTACGGCAAAGCCTCTTCCCTCGTATTCTGCATATAGTTCCTGCAGGTCCTCATATTGAGGGGTGAATCCGCATTTACTAGCAGTATTGACAATAAGAAGAACCTTTCCTTCATAATCATGTAATGAAACTTCCTTACCTTTGATTGTCCGTGCTTTAAATTCGTATACTGACAAAGTCGTCCACCACCATTCTCATATTTTTCGTTTTTCACACGTAATCTATGTATGTTTGCATTATAGCCAGCCACACTTGCATTCCAGTTACTTTCCGCTAATTCAAGCTTTCAAGATAGGTATACAGGCGGACGAGCGTTTCTGAGGTATAGGCAATCATATCGGGAAGGTCGCTCAGCTGGCTCTCGGTAATTAATCTATTAAACTCAACCGTAATGCAATTATGTATACTGTCCTCTTGGCCAAACGGGTCAAATGCAGCTTTCTGGGTAATTTTTCGCTCCGCTCCCCAGACCGACTCGATGATTGACTGGATTTCCAGAAAAATCGTTTCGTCGTCTTTGTGCTTCATATCGAATTGCAGCAGAAGCTCACAGCCAGCTTTATTCTTTTGAGTATCGCTTGGCAAAAGCTCCGCAGCTAAATTGACCAGCCCTGCCCGAAGTATTACTTCTGCTTCTATCCCGGCAATCCCCACCATATGGAAGCGAACCAGAAACTCCCTCGATAAAGATGCGAGATCGACAATATCCTTGCGATCGATTATTGCAATCTCCTTGGCAAGATCCATATCGTAAAGTGAACCTTCCAGGATTACTTTCATATTATCAAAAGCTGTTGGATCAAACAATTTCTGGCCTCCCTTAACAGTCTATAATAGTAACGAATTCCTCAGTTTCTCGTTTTATTCGTACTTTTCTGGATTAATGCACACTTTTTCGGGTTTATGCGTAATTTCCCCCATATATGCGCATTTTTCAAAATTTACGCGCACTTTCCGAATTTATGGGCAGTTTCAAGTTCATGCTAAAAAAGAGGCTCTGTTAAAAGAGCCTCCCTTGATTGTTTCTCCTTATGACTAAAAAAGCCCTACCGCATTCCCGTTTGCATCAACATCCATATTCATTGCAGCCGGCTTTTTCGGCAGGCCAGGCATTGTCATGACATCTCCGGTCAGTGCAACTAAAAATCCAGCGCCAATAGAAGGCTTGAATTCCCGGACCGTTACAGTAAATCCGGTTGGGCTGCCAAGCAGAGAAGGATTGTCTGAAAGTGAATACTGGGTTTTTGCCATACAAATTGGCAAGTTGGTCCAGCCTAGCCTGTCAAAGTCGACAAGCTGCTTTTTCGCCTTAGCTGAGAATTCCACATCAAGCCCTCCGTACACCTTTTGGACAATCGTCCGTACCTTCACATCGATTGGATCGGCAAGGTCATAAAGAGGCTGGAATGTATTTGGTGTTTCCTCGATCGCCTTCAAAACTTTTTCGGCAAGCTCGATTCCGCCCTCGCCGCCCTTTTCCCATACCTCTGTCAAGGCAACTTCAATGTTCTCTGATTCACACCAATCAATCAGCGTCTTAATTTCTTCTGGTGAATCAGTAACAAACCGGTTAACAGCAACAACAGCCGGTAATCCAAACGCCTTGATCGTTTCAATATGTTTTTTAAGATTGGCAAAGCCAAGTGTCAAAGCCGGAATATTCTCAGCTGAAAGCTCCTGTTTTGGCACCCCGCCATGCATTTTCAGTGCCCTGATTGTTGCGACAATAACGACGGCCTCTGGCTTGATCTGGGCACTGCGTGATTTAATATGCAAAAACTTCTCAGCACCGAGATCGGCTCCGAAACCTGCTTCCGTTACTACATAATCGGCCAATTTGGCAGCTGCAGTCGTTGCGATAACAGAATTACAGCCGTGTGCAATATTGGCGAACGGGCCGCCGTGCACCATTGCAGGTGTATGCTCAATTGTTTGGACAATATTTGGTTTTACGGCTTCCTTGAGGAGCAGTGTAAGTGCGCCCTCAACACCAAGGTCGCCCGCTGTTACAGGCTCCTTCTGATCATTGTAGGCAACGACCATTCGGGCCAGCCGTCGTTTTAAATCTTCCAGATCGGTGGCAAGGCAAAGAACCGCCATTATTTCCGAAGCGACCGTTATATCAAATCCATCTTCACGGGGAACACCCTGAATAGGGCCCCCCAGGCCGATCACGACCTTCCTTAGTGCACGGTCGTTAAGGTCAACTGCCCGCTTCCAGACAATCCGCCTCGAATCAATGCGCAGCTCATTTCCTTGCTGCAGATGGTTATCGATCAATGCTGCCAATGCATTGTTGGCAGTTGTAATCGCGTGCAGGTCTCCCGTGAAATGAAGGTTAATATCCTCCATAGGAAGAACCTGTGAGTAACCTCCGCCAGCAGCGCCCCCTTTAATCCCCATAGTTGGGCCAAGCGAAGGCTCGCGCATTGCAATCATCGCTTTTTTTCCTATCCTGTTAAATGCATCACCAAGGCCAACAGTAACAGTCGACTTCCCTTCCCCGGCAGGAGTAGGATTAATCGCAGTTACAAGAATAATCTTACCGCTAGGCCTCGTTTGTAATTTCTTTAGTGTGTCAGTTGAGAGCTTTGCTTTGTACTTTCCATACAGCTCCAAATCGTCTTCAGCCAGTCCGACCGTAGCAGCGATCTCAGTGATTGGCTTCATTTTTGCTTCCTGTGCAATTTCAATGTCGGACTTGTGCTTGATTTTTTCCAAAAGTATCCCCCGCATCCATGACTGAATTTAGTGTAAACTTTTCCTGCATGTTCTATTGTAACAAATCCTTTTACTCCTGTGAGTGACTTTTATCAGTTCCATAAAAAATAAAGGCAGGTGCATATAGATTCCTTCAGCACTTGCCAAATTATGTTATGAATTTGAGGTTTTCTTTTGTTTCGTTGTACTCCTCGGCGCAGCTTTTCTTGCCGGCTTTTCGGGAAACTCCATTTTCCATGAATAATAGCCCTTTTCCTCGTCCTTTTCGTAACGGAGGATGGCGTCAAATTTTGTGCCTTTCTTGCTCGTCAGCCCTTTGACGTTAGCATAACCATTTTTCAAAATGCTTTTTACCATCGTTACAGTGGGATTCTTTTTTAAAGCCGCAAGGAATTTGTCATTCTTCCAGACAGTGAATTTGCAGCCGCTCTTCCAGTTGCTGCAGCCGAATCCCTTCTGCCCTTCAATAATGCTCCCCTTGCCGCATTCCGGGCACTTGCCAAGGACTTCCTTCGTTTTTCGCTCCCTCTTTACTTCTTGAAGGATTTTCGTCTCGCCCTCTTTGATTTTTTCAACTGATTCAGATGTGAATCCGAAAATTATTTGTAAAAATTCATCCTTCGCGACCCTGCGCTTTTCAATATCAGAAAGCGTCTTTTCAAGCCTGCCAGTAAATTCGAGGTCAAACAGCTCGTGGATCGGGAACGTCTCAACAAGCCTCCTGCCGAGCTCCGTACAGATTAAATTCTTGTTCTGCGCCTCGATATAGCCAATATCCTTCAGCTTCTTAATTGTCTCGGCCCTTGTTGCCGGTGTCCCGATACTGTAGCCTGCCAATATTGCTTCCATCATTTCCGTACTATCTTCTTCCTCATGGCCCTTCCCGCATGTCTCCATGACCCGGAGCAGCGTTTTCTCGGTATGGTGCTTAGGCGGCTTTGTCTGGTGCGTGGTCAAATCGGTCCCGGCAACGGTGACTTGCTCCCCGGTCTCAATATTCGGCAGAAGCGTCTCTTTCGACTCGATTTTTTCAATCTTTTTCCAGCCCTCGACAAGCTCAATCCGGCCTTTTGATAAAAATACGCCGGCCAGAGCCGCACCCGGAACTTCCGTCGTAATTTTCGTTTCCTCATATTCGGCAGCCGGCATGAATTGCATAATAAACCGATTCTTGATTGCATTGTAAACAATCGCCTCATCAGAGGTGAGCGATTTCGGAAGCATATACGTCGGCATGATTGCACTATGGCTTTCAACCCTTGATGAGTCGAAGACACGCTTCGATTTTTTAAAAACGACTTCATCCCGATAAGGCAAGTCTTTCTTTAAGTTGTCCAGCACCTTGGCAGCCTTGCCCGCGAGTGATTCTTCAAGCACCGAGCTCGCAGTCCTCGGGTACGTAATGAATTTCTTTTCATAGAGCGATTGGGCAACTTTCAGGACTTTATCGGCAGTCCAGCCCTTGTACTTACTCGTAATATAGCCCTGGAGGTTGGAAAGATTAAACAAGAACGGAGGAAGCTCCTGCTTTTTCTCGACCTTCTTATCTGTCACAACGCCCTCGTGCCCTGCCAGCGCCGCCACCACTGCCTCAAGTTGGGCTTTGTCCTTGAATTTGTCTTCGTCTTTTTCATTGTAGGTGCCTTCATACTCTTCATTCTTTGAAGTTTTGAAGAGTGCTGTCAGCTTAAAATAGGTCTCCGGGACGAACCGTTCGATCTCCAAATCCCTGTCATAAATAATTTTCAATGTTGGCAGCAATACCCGCCCGATATTGAGAGCCTTCCCTGAACCTTTCTGGTACTTTAGCGTCGCCGCAGACGTCAAGTTAATGCCAATTGTCCAATCCGCCCACTGGCGGCTGACTCCGGCATCCTGCAGCGGCCGTAAATCCGTATTCAGCCGAAGGGAAGCGAGCCCGTTCAAAACTTCCTGAGGTGTCCATTCATTCAGGAGCAGCCGATATACGGGCTTTTTCGTTTTGCTATTGTAAATGATACTGTCTCCAATCAACTGCCCTTCACGGTCATAGTCGCATGCCGAAACAATCCCATCGACATCGGCCCTCTTGATGAGACTGTGAATAATCTTCAGCTGCTTTTTTGCACCAAGGTCTTCTTTGTCACGGTTTCTAGGATCGCTTTTCACCTTATATTTAAACTGTTCGGGAATGAACGGAAAGTTGTCCATTTTCCACTTCGCCATCTTTGTGTCATAATCCTTCGCATCCCAGAGCTGAAGAAGATGCCCGAACGCCCATGTAATAATATAGTCGTCCCCTTCATAAAAACCGTCCTGCTTCCCTTTGATTTTCAGGGCATCGGCAATGTTTTTTGCAACCGACGGCTTTTCGGAGATAATTACTTTTTTCACGTTTTACCCACCATTCCATCTAAACAAGATACCTCCATTTTAGCCTAAAACTGCTGTTTTTTGGTGAAAGGCGTTATTTTTTCAAAAAAAAAAGACGCCTTCCGGCGATTGGGCTAGTCCTCACCATAAGTGAACCATCTGTCCTTTGGTATCACTGCTGTCACCGTTAAAACGAGGGATGGCACCCGCTCCACATCTATAGCCACCGCTCCAAGATTTTTCAAGAAAAGCAGCGCATTTCCTGTTGAGGCAAGTTCACTCACATCTGGCTGGCCAGCTGTAATCGCCTTGCAAATTTCCTCCTTCACAGGCAATGACAAGTTCAACTTCGGCAAAAATCTTAAAATTAGTTCCTCATTCCTTTTGGCGATCCGATACATATTCTCAACCTCCGTTAGTAGAAGGTATGGCTAAAATTCCGCAATTATGAAGATTATTTGTAAACTTGGGAAAATTGGACAAACTTCCAACAAAAGCGCTTTCATTCCTTGACTGACCAGATTTTATGGGGTATAGTAATAGCATCATGGTTCAGACTAAATCAGGACAACCCTGCTTCATCTGCTTCATGATAATATTCAACTTGGGCATCACAGGTGCCTCGAAGGTTTTAGGAGGAAAAGGTTAATATGCAAAACGGTAAAGTTAAATGGTTCAACAACGAAAAAGGCTACGGATTCATTGAAGTCGAAGGCGGCGAGGACGTATTCGTTCATTTTTCAGCAATTCAGGGCGACGGCTTCAAATCCCTTGAAGAAGGACAGGAAGTTTCTTTTGAAATCGTCGAAGGAAACCGTGGTCCACAGGCTGCAAACGTAGTAAAACTATAATTGCGTTTACAAAGTCGATGTTTCAGGCTGGCAGATGCCAGCCTTTTTGTATGCCATTGGCGAGTTCTTGTTTATCATGTGGGTGAAGAGTTACACGCGATACATTTTTTTGCTGCATCCTATTTCCCGGACAGCTGGCTTCCAAGCGACTTTAGCTGTGCACCCACCGTGCACTGGCTGATGCAAAACTTGTGCGACTTCCGTCTCCCGGCATCATTCATGTTCTGTTTTTGTAAAAAACAGCCGTCACAATAGCCCGCCAAAAGAGCGTTAATTTCATTGAATATCAGTTTCCTGTCGATTGTCCTTTTTTCCATCCCCTACCTCCTACAGCAATTGTGTTTTTGCCATGATCTTTTTGCCATCCAGCGCCTGGCTTGCAAGCTTATCTGCTTCCTTGTTTTCATTCCTGGATAGTACTTTATACGAAGGCTTAATCTTTAAGTCCTCCAACTTTTTCTCAATCCGGTCCAGCCATTTATTCAGTACTTCCTCATAACACGGCCATTCGCCTTCGAGCTGTTTCAGTACGCCCTGGGAATCCCCCCGGAATTCGCAAGGCATGCTGCTAATTCCGTATTCCTCCAGAAGCGACAGCGCAAAGTACATTGAAGCGTATTCTGCTTCATTGTTGGTTTCCATTTCTGCAATTTTCTCATTGGCCCGAACCCGGTACTTTTTCTTGCCCTGTTTAAAAAAGACAACCGCTCCAAGGCCCGCCTCATACGTTTCCTTTTGGAAGCCCCCATCAAAATAGACAATCACGTCGTGTGGATCCTCTTCGGTTTCTTCAAGAAGCTTCCGCATTTCTTTAAGCGTCCAGCTAGTGCCCAGTTCGTCTTCAAAGGAAATGTCCACTGCCTTTCCAGTCCGCTCAAGTTCTTCTCCGACTGAAAGCGCTGCTTCCCCCTCCAGCCAGTCAGAGCTGAAATGGACATTGTCGCTGCCTTTCATTTTAAAATCCCATTCTAACCTATATTTCATGATAGTGCCTCCGGTTTTTTTGTAATGCTTTTATTTTTGCCTATTCCTTAAAAATATGGCGCTGTTACGAAAAAATGTATTGATCTTTTTCAGAACCCTATTGGTATCATTTTGCTTTAAATTCCAATAAAAGTGTCGTCAATAGCTTGTGTTGGCATCGTTTCACTCCAAAAACATGCCTGAAATGTCATCAATAACATTTATTGGCAAGGTTTACATGGCTAGTAATATTACGTTTATACACAAACAAAGACGACTAAACCAATTTACAGTAATATTATTAGCCCCTTTATGATAAAATCACTTTAGCACATTAATGGGGGAATCGAGATTGATAGAAGTATACATCGATGGAGCCAGTGCCGGCAATCCCGGACCTAGCGGAGCTGGAATTTTTATAAAAGGGCATGGCGGAGCCGATACATATTCACTTCCGCTTGGAACTTTGTCCAATCATGAAGCGGAATACCATGCGTTTATTAAAGCGCTGGAAATCTGTCTTCAAAAAGGATATAGGACAGTTTCGTTCCGTACTGATTCCGAGCTTGTCAATCGGGCAGTTGAAAAGGAATTCGCTAAAAATAAGGCATACGCTCCATTACTCGAGCGCGCCCTCGAGCTGAGCCGCCAATTTGACCTGTTCTTTATGAAATGGATCCCGAGCAGCGAAAACAAAACAGCCGATGAACTGGCAAGGCAGGCAATTAGGAAGAACAGCCCGGTCAATGGGGAGGAATCGTGATGAACAAACAACTCCTTGCTGACGGTGTTTTAATGCTCGTTGCGTTTATTTGGGGAACCACCTTTGTTCTCGTCCAAAATGCAATTAGTTTTCTCGAACCTTTTTCTTTTAACGGAATCCGTTTCCTTGCAGCAGCTTTTGTATTAGGGGTTTGGCTAATTCTGTTTGAACGCCACCAGCTTAAGCAGCTGAACAAAACGATACTCGCTGCAGGATTTTTACTGGGTATCTTCTTGTTTATTGGCTATGCCGCGCAAACTGCAGGACTTTTGTACACAACCTCGTCAAAGGCTGGATTCATAACCGGGCTGAGCGTTGTGCTGGTCCCATTGTTTTCGTTTCTTTTAATGAAGCAGAAGCCAAGCCGGAATGCCGTCCTTGGTGTCATTATAGCCACAATTGGCCTGTTCATGCTTACAATGGGCGGGGTTTCCGGACTGAATAAAGGCGATGCTCTTGTGTTCATTTGCGCAATCGGATTTGCACTGCAGATTATTCTTACCGGAAAGTACAGCAAAAGCTTCCCTTCTCTTTTGTTGACAGTCATCCAAATAGCAACAGTTGGCATTCTTTCATCTCTTGCTGCTTTCCTTTTTGAAGACTGGGGAAATGCTTTTAACCCAGACATACTGCTTTCCACCGAAGTCATGCTTGCCCTTGTTATCTGCGCTTTATTCGCGACTGCTTTTGCTTTCCTTGTACAGACTGCCTTCCAAAAACATACTTCGCCGACCAGGGTTGCACTGATTTTTGCGATGGAGCCGGTATTTGCCGCAGGAGCAGGCTATTTTTGGGCCAATGAAACGCTGACTGTTTCTGCATTTATCGGTTGTGCACTGATCTTTGCGGGAATGATTTGCTCTGAGCTGCCATCCAGATCATCTGCCAAACTTCAGCCTCAAACAGGCTTGGATTATAGGACAGAAGAGCCGGGCGCGTAATTGCGTCCGGCTCTTTTTCGGGTATTAAGTTGGGCATTAGATCGCCAAAAGCTGCCTGTCCTTTACAAATTTAAGCGCTCCTCTTCGGGTTCTCACATTATTGGCAACAAGTGTTTCCAGAAGCGACACATAGAAGCTTCCCTCAAAACTGAACTGCGCCTTCAGCGTAATTTCAACAGCTGCAATAGCCACTTCATCACTCGCATTGGTATACAATTTGCCAAAGTATATAAATCCGATTGCATCTTCCTGAAGCTGGAAGCCTTTCCCCTGCAAATGCTGCAGATAACTATCAAGCGTCTGCACCTTTACACCCAATCCTTCCTGTCATTACAAGAACTTCTTACTTATAGTGTAAAGTAAAATCAGACATTTTTCTATCGTTTTTTGTCAAAACATGTCCGATGTACCCCATCAGGATTCCCAGAGCAGCACCGCCCAGAACTTCTCCCGGCTTGTGTCCAAGCATTTCCTTCAGCTTCTGCGGGGTTTTTTCTTCAAATTCGACCGTCGCTTCATCATCATGAATTTTATCAACAAGCTCCCCGAGCGAGTTCACCTTCAAGGTCAGCTCCCCGGTTTGTCTCCTGATACCCTGGGCATCGTACATAACGATCAATCCGTAGACAAGCGATAGAGCAAAATCGACGGTTGGGACCCCCCGTTTTAGCGCGATGAAAGTAGTCAAGGATGAGACTCCAGCAGAGTGGGAACTAGGCATCCCGCCTGTCTGGAAAAATAATTCCGGCCGCCATTCTTTCGTTTTTGCATAGTGAATTGGTATTTTCAACCCCTGTGCCATCCCAATGCTCAACAGGGATACAATTACGCCTTTGTTCATTTCACTTCACCTCTCTGCTTGTTTGCAATCATGTTTATCCCAGAATAACGCGCTATAAACCCCCACCTCTTGCCTAGAGGAAAGTCAGAAATAGATTAAGCGGGGGACAACAGCTGCATTAGCCAGTAATACTATCCGCTGCGCCATTATGCGGCTTAATTGAACCAATCGGACTCCTAGCCGCTTAGCCGCCGCACTCTTTGGCGAATTAGCAGCAATAGAACGGGACTAATAATCAGTGAGGGATAAGGAAAAAACCCCCACCAATTGAAGTTTCACTTTATTATTCCCCGCGGAGATACTAAGAAAACAGGAGGTGACAAAATGAGCAAGAATAACTCTAACCGCGGGACTAAAGCCCCAGGCGTAAATCCACAGGGCTTTGGCCAGGATGCGGACTTTACGCCAGCGCCAAAAAGCCAATTGGAAAACAACGCTAAGAAAAGCAATACAAAGCGGTAAGGCTCATGAAAAAAGGAGCCCGTGGATAGGGCTCCTTTCAAAGAAAGAATCATTGACCTAGCTTCCGGCAACTTTTGACAACGGTACATTATACTTATTGCTCAGGGTCGTCAGAACTCTTTTGACAACGGTGCAAACTAATTTTAGGTGTACAGGGTCGGTAAGAACCATTGACGACACTACAAACCGATTTTAGGTGCACGGAGTGTCGTTTTTGATACAAGTCTTCAACGCCCGAAAAGCGTGCGAGAGGCAAAAAACGTCGTTGATACATAGCCATCAACGCCCGAAAAGCGTGCGAGAGGCAAAAAACGTCGTAATTGACATTATTATTACTCATGGGTCATTAAGACTAAGCCGTGAGCCATCTGCAAATCATTTATAATGACCTCAATTTAAGCTTTCCCTAAATCCCCACAGCAAAAAATAGCCACCAAAAAGACCATCCTCATTTATAAGGACGGCCTTAGTTCCAAATTTTTTAAAACACTGGTTCCGGATCAAACGGAATCATCCTGGAGATGCCGCGAATGCCAGTTTCAGTCAGCATCGATTCAACCTTCCCCCTGTCTGGCTTAAACTGAGCGGAGTCGATTTCGCACATGACAGGGACGTTGCAGTCAATCTCGGCGAGCCTTCTGGAAAGATGGAGCATCTCCAGATCCTGCTCGATTTTTGATTTATGTGACTTGGACAGCTTATCCAGGTTTTCAAGAATGCCTTCAACATGGCCATGCTCGAGTAGAAGCTTCAGAGCTGTCTTTTCACCGATTCCCTTAACTCCTGGATAATTATCGCTTGGGTCACCCATCAGCGCCTTCAGGTCAATCATCTGGCGTGGAATCAGCCCACACTCTTCATAAAATGTTTCAGGGGTATGGACAAGGTAATTTCCATAGCCCTTTTTGAGCAAAATAACCGAGACTTGCTCATCCAATAACTGCAAAATATCACGGTCGCCTGTCAAGATTGACACCGGCATCGTACCGCTAAGCTGTCGGGCAATCGTTCCGATGCAGTCGTCCGCTTCGTAGCCCGCCAGGCCAATATTAGGGATATCGAATGCGTCAACTACCTCTTTAGCCAAGTCAAACTGTGGAATAAGTTCAACTGGCGCCTCGCCCCTGTTCGATTTGTAGCCATCAAACAGCTCAGTGCGGAATGTTTTTGAACCCATGTCCCAGCAAACAGCCAAATGAGTAGGCTTAAACTCGGAAACAGCCATAAGCATATGCTTCAAAAAGCCCTGTACCCCGTTGGTCGGCATCCCTTTTGAATTTATCATAAATTGGCCACTAACTGCAGTCGCATAAAATGCCCTGAATAAGAGGGCCATCCCATCGACAAGCATCAACGATTCTTGTTTTTGCAAAATAATTCCCCCATTTTTCCATCAAAGTTATAATAAGTTCAGTCACTACTCATGTAATGAAAAATAAAAAGGCGCAGCAAGCGCCTTTTCTAACATAATCATAGTTTAATTATACCATAGACAAAGTTTATATGGGGGATAATTCGCGATTAAGAAGCAATTTCCTCAAGCTTTATTAACACCGACTCCAGCTTCTCCGCATCTAATCCGCCTCCATATACTTCGAGGAGACTGTTCACATAATCGTTGGCCTGTGCCGATGCTTCCTTGATAGCTGCCCCAAACCATTCTGTAACCAGTTGGCTGCTATATTCCTTCAGCCTTTCTGATTCAACTTGTAGATACGAATCCGCTTCTGCTGACAAAACTGTATATAGTTCATCCTGCATCACTTGCTTGCCATTTTTCTCAAAAAAGTCTTTTGGATTTTTAAACAGCGCCAATTGACGGCTGAACTGGGAAGGGACCGTCGAAACAAACCCTCGCGAAAACTCAATGCCGCCGGGCTCAGGCAGGTTCACCACAGCAAAGGTAAGCCCCTCGCATATCTCTGCCGAATCTTCTTCAAGGCCGGCCAAATAATCGCGAATCACTCTGCCGGTGAATTTTTCAATCCTCAGTCCAGTTGCGCGCAGTTCCTGAGCAAGGTCGTGCCCAAGGCTTACGAGCAGTTCCTCCAGTGAAGCGGTAAGCGCCTGTTTGATGTTCCGGTTAGCGTTAAGTACTGATGGGTTGAACGATTCCCTGAAAAAATCACTAAAGCGCAGGAACACTCGTTGCTTTACATAATAAACGAGCTCCTCGGCCTCTTGAATCACCCTTTGCTCCAGGCCGGCTGATGATTGTTTTTCCAACATCCTGGAAAGTTCCTGCCTGGAATTTTGGAGTTTCGTGATTTTTTCTTTCGCCTCTGTTTTATCAAGTCTGGCCGACTGTACAAGGTTTACGACCATTCCCTTGATCCTCTGAAGTTCTTTTGCAGCTGAAGCCGCGGCCATGCCGGAAAGCCCTTCAGAAATAAATTTGTAAAATTCCTCTTCAAATTGCGGCAATCCGGACATCCGTCCATCCAAATTCTCCTGTTTTTCTTTCAGGCCCAGCAGACTGGAGACAGGATTCAAGTGAGGGTTGCGGATACCGTATTTTTCAAGCTGTCCGCCCACATAGGAAAGAACATGCTGTTTTTCCTCTTCATCTTTTGCCAGGTCGATGGCATTGACAATGAAGAACATTTTATCAAGTTCGAACACTTCCTTTACCCGGCCAAGCTGGATGAGGAATTCACGGTCAGCTTTTGAAAAAGCGTGGTTGTAATAGGTTACAAACAGGATTGCATCAGCGTTTTTGATATAATCAAAAGCTACCCCTGTATGTCTCGCATTAATTGAATCCGCTCCAGGAGTATCGACTAGGCTAATTCCTTTCCTGGTCAGTTCACAATCAAAATAAAGATCAATCCACTCAACAAAGCAGGACTTCTCCTCGCGGGCAACAAAGTCGGTGAACTCTTCGTACCCGGCTGTAAGCTGTTGTCCGAGCTTATCCTTTACTTCGGCAAAACCAGTCCGGAATGCATTCAGGAACGCAAGATTTGCCTTTTCAGCAGCATCTCCGTTAAAAGATACACTTTTCAACTCATCTATTCTCGCCGCTGCTGCCTCCAGATTGTCAACACTGCCTCCATATGATTTCAATGCACGGTTTAAATCATCAAGGAGACTTGCACTTTCTTTGAGCTGAACGACAACGGATCCATGGGGATTGTATTTAGAAACAGGTTTGATCCGGCAAATCGCTGCTGTAGTGGGATTTGGCGAAACCGGCAGGCCGTTCTCGCCGATCAGCGCATTTGCGAATGAAGACTTGCCCGCGCTGAAAGCACCGAATAATGCAACCGTATATGCCCTGCTTTCCAGGCGGGAAGCCCTGTCTTCAAGCTCTTTCGCAAGATGCGCGAAGCCTGGCAGCGGTGCCACGAGCTCCGCCCCCTCTTTTAGTTTCAAAGCAACCGCACCCGCATTTGCTCCCCCTTTGACCGCCTTTTTTACTTCAGACTGGACAGCAGGTTTACTGTTATGCTCAGTATCGGCCGTTACAGGCGTATCCGAGTGAATGATCCTGACATCTTCATCTTGTTTTTCAAAAACTGTACCGGCCCCATCGTATCTGGAAGGATTGCTCAGAAGCTCCGACAGCTCCGACTCGGATACCTTTATCGTTTGATCCAGCAAATCCAGCTTTTGCTTTGCCTTAATCAGTTCGGAGAGCCTTGCCATCTCATATTCAAAGCCGGCAGTTTCCTTTTTTACTTGTTTATCGAGGTTTTCGCGGAATTCCTGTTTAAAACGATGAACAGCATTCCTGGCCGCCTTCTTAATCTCGGACGATACCCCGTCCGTGTAATTTAACAAATAATCACCAGTAACTAGTGCCCCGCTCTTTAACGGTTTTTCAATAGTGTCTTCAGTTACCTCTACCGAAAAATTCCGTGCCAGCGAATAAAGATGTTCATCGCGAATTTCTTTTTCCTTCAGGGTGTTCTGGAGCAATTCGCGCACATGCCAGTCAATTTGCTCTTTCGCCTTCTCGCAAATCTCCTTGAAAAAAGCTTCGTGCCTTGCAGCCTTTTCGGCGATCGTTTTTCCAGTTGAAAAAAACAGTCCGACTTTGAATCCAGGCTGGGTTGATTCCAAAAACGAACGAGCCAGTTCCCTCGTTTCAAACGGCATCAAATAGGCGTTTTCCAGAAGCTTGTTCATTTTTTGGTCTAATTCTTTCAAAGTCTGCTCTGTTTTAGCAGAACTAGCTTCAAGCATGCCTTTGACTAATGAAAATTCTTCTTCAATGCTGTCACTATCGGCAGCAGATGAGAGAATTTCAGCAAGCCTGGAACGTTCTTCTTCCTGGCTTTCGGACAGCTTGTCTAGATGCTGGCGGACAACCTTTTCAATAGAAGCACGCGTTGATTTTTCGAATGCTTGTTCATTTAGCTGGAGCTTGTTGTGGGCAAGCTGCTTTACTTGAGAATACTCATTTCCTGGATGGAGCACATTCTTTAACGACGTATAAAAAATCCCCGCCGGTTGCACGCCCCACGACTGGAACGAAGTCAAGACGCTTTCTTTAAAATCTTCAAAACTCAACT
The DNA here is from genome assembly GCF_001685025.1 of Bacillus sp. FJAT-27225. Taxonomy (GTDB): domain Bacteria; phylum Bacillota; class Bacilli; order Bacillales; family Cytobacillaceae; genus Bacillus_D. Next base: position 597,509 of record NZ_MAYU01000001.1, read on the forward strand.
CTTGATTCCGGTGCTTATCGATTTGGTTAACAACCAGGTAAACCTCTTTCCCTGCATCGGTCAGCTCTTTTGTAAAAAGAAAATTCACTTCGGACTGAACATGGTTATAATCCATCACATAGAAAATCAAGTCTGCGAGATGAAGAGCCGACTCAGTCGCTATCCGGTGGGCATCGTCAGCAGAATCAATGCCTGGCGTGTCAAGAATGGCGCCATTAATTGGGAGATTAATTGTCGAGCTGCTTATCTCAATCTGTTCGATTTCATCTCCATCCATCGCATGGCTTTTTACGACATCATAGTCATACGGAGCCATATACATCCAGGGCATGCCAGTTTTAAAATAAACCTTTGCATAATCTTCACCGGTTTTTATTTTGACAAGGTTTGCGCTGGTCGGTATCGGGCTTGAAGGCAAAATATCCGCTCCGGCAAGCCGGTTGATCATCGAAGACTTGCCTGCCGAGAAATGTCCGCAAAACGCAATTACATTTTCCTTCGCTTCATACTTGGTTGAAAGTTGCTTTATTTTTTGGGCATTTTCTATATCACCATGTTCTTTTAAATAAAGGTAAAGTTGTGATAATACCCCTTTAAGCTTAGAAGCTGATTCTTGTTGGTTTTTTGTTTGGACCATGAATTGTTTCCCCTTATTTAAGAATAATCATTTCCCCTACGGCTATTTTAAACGAAAATTCATTCTATTCCCATTAAAACGCAAAAAGCCAGAGGATAATCCCCTGGCTTGATCGAAATAAGGAACCTATTTAACTGTCGGCCTGGCGACATGGCCCAGCACGTACTTCATAATTGTGGCGTAAATGACAACCGTTCCTCCAACGAAAACAAGAGCCATATGTAACACCTTCCTGAATGAGAATGATTTTCAATGTTAAGGAAAGTGTATCATGAATGAGAGACGTTTTCAATAAACCTAGGCTAATTGTCAAACTTCTTTAACATTTTCGGCACGAATCGGCTCATGTCTCCCTTCGCCTGTTCATACTCAGTCAGCTTCCTTAAAGCTTCTTCCTCCGCTGGAATCCTGACTAGCATCATCATAAAGTTTAATGCCGAAAATACGAATGCCGTATAATATGCCTGAAAGATGAGCGGCAAGGTCAATAACTCAAGCGCAACAATCACATAATTTGGGTGGCGGATAAACCGATAAGGCCCTTTTTGAACAACGTCAGCCCCAGGAAGGACGATAATTTTCGTATTCCAATACCTCCCTAGGGAAGTAAGCGCCCAAATCCTGCCAGCCTGGGCTAAAAGAAACACGACTAAGAACAACGGCCAAAGCGGTGACAGCTCCCTCTTAAAAACTAACACTTCGGCTATTAGCGAAAGGAAAAATGCACTATGCATCATTACCATCCATGGATAGTGGCCCTGGCCAAATTCAATCGCCCCTTTTTCCTTCATCCACTTTTCATTCCGTCGCGCGACAGTCAGTTCAAGGAGACGCTGGGCAATGACGATTCCTATAACGACAAGAAAAAGCGTCATTCTTTCCACCTCACCAAAAGAAGCTCAGAACTAAAGCCCGGCCCAAGGGCGGCTGCAAGTCCTAGCTCACCTGCCTTTGGCTGCAATTCCATATGCCTTCTTAATACATAGAGGATAGTGGCTGATGACATATTTCCATATTTCCGGAGGACATCTGCCGAAATTTCCGTCATTGACGCGTCTAGCCCTAATGAAGCAACATATGCATCAAGGACTTTTTTGCCGCCGGGATGGGCGATGAAATGATTTAAGTCCTCCAGACTTACTCCCTGGCCATCCAAAAACTTTGTAACATTCGGCTTAAGCCAGCCCTCAATGATTGTTGGAATGTCACGTGAAAAAATAACATATAGCCCTTCGTTTTTAATATCCCAGCCCATCACATCTAATGAATCTGGCATGAGAGTCGAATGGGTAGCCAGGATTTCCGGAATAGTTCCATTGTTTAAATCCGTAACCTCATCTCCACATATTAACGCGCAGCTGACCCCGTCAGCAAAAAGAGAGGTGCCGATCAGATTGCTTTTGGTACGGTCATTTTTTTGAAAAGTCAAGCTGCATAATTCGACACTTAGGACGAGAATCTTTGATTTTGGAAACGCAAGGCAATATTCATATGCCCTCGACAGTCCCGCAGCACCGCCCGCGCATCCAAGTCCCCAAATCGGGATTCTTTTTGTATGAGGCGAAAAAGGCAGTTTGTTCATAATTCGCGCTTCTATGCTCGGGGTTGCAAGCCCGGTTGACGTTATAAAAAAGATCGCCTCAATTTCATTATATTCCACTGGCCTTTTAAGAAAAGAGGAATTGTCCAGACAGCGGGCAATCGCTTCGCTTCCCAGCTCCACCGCTGATTCAATAAAGGCATCGTTCCGCTCCTCGAACGTGCGGTCCTCCTTGAACCAGTCGATACCTTTGGCAAACCGCCTGCTTTCAATTTGACCATTCTGAAAAGCCTTCAATAATCGCTCAATGTCCTTAAACGATTCAGAGAACATTTCACGTGCAAACTCGGTTGCTGTCTCCTGCTCAACTTTGAATGGTGGCATGGCCTCGGCTACTGATAGGATTGCTGGCATATATCATTCTCCTTAAGGGGCGGTAAGGGTATTTTTGGCTAATAGGAAAGGATATATGTATACTTCCCTGACGCAATAGAAAAACTATGCCACTTATAAATGACAATTACCAGTTCCCCTTAACCTTGCCCCCCGTAATTTATTTCGGGTGAATATAAGCCTATTCCCTATAAATGCAAAAACTATACCAGCATCCTTATGTATGAAAAAATGCTTCCCCGGGGATGGGGAAGCAAACGTTTTGAAGGTATGTTGTTGTGCATTTTTAGTATAAACCGTCTTCCCATTTTGTTCATTACAAAAACTTTTCCATTTACCATTTTACTTTTCCCGCCCAGGCTTGTAGTAAAAAGGATTGTTTTGATGATCTTTACTATTATTATTATCAATATGCAATCTCCCATCTCCTAAAAAAGCAGCCAAAATAATGTTTTCCACTTTTTCTCCCCTCTTTTGGAGCTCGTCCATTAGCCACCGTTGTTCTAAACGAAGATAGTTTAAATTATGGTAAACAATTTGGCCGTCCATAATCAGGGGAATGGGGATAAATTCTTTCGACACATCCAAATTTAAATCATTTGGTTGTACTGGGCGATAACTTGATTTAGGAATCACGCTGATACTTCCTGTTTCCTCCATTACTGCCAGGGCAATCGTTTGAATATTTGTATACCCTTTTATTCTCAAGTGGGCTAATAATTCATTCAGAGGCATATGCACCTTTTGTAAACCTTTTCTATGAATATCCCCGTTTTGTATTAAGACGGTAGGGCTGTCATAAAAGAGCCATCTTAATTTATTCTGTAATGATAATTTTATAAAAATTTTATAGATGATCACTGTTAATCCCGAATAGACAATCGCTTTTCCCAAATGGTTAACCTCGATCGGGGTACTAATAATATTAGTAAGTACAAGAATATACAATAAATCAAAAGAATGCATTTGTGCGACCGCTTTTTTACCAGTCATCCTTAAAAACAAATATCCTACCATGAAAACCAGGAATGCTCGGTAAATTGTTTCCACATTTGTGACCCCTTTAACCAAGATTTATCTTTAGTATTGGACGATACATGCCTGCCTAAACAATCACTTGGTTAAACAAGGAAAACCTCACACTTTTTATGATTTTCACCTCAACGCTATGATACTTGTCCAAGCAATGTTTTTCTTAAAAACTATATATACATAGAGAAAGATATTTCCTGGAAGCTTTGTAATCGTTGTAATCTAGTCCCTCAACTCAATGTACCGGGAAACCCTTTTCGCATGATCTTTTAAAGGAGGTGTTGATATGTCTCATTTTGAAGGCGAATTTGAACGTGAGAGAAGACGTCGCGACCTTGAGGACAGGCGCCGTGATTTCGAAGATAGAAGGCGGGAATTCGAAGATATACGGCAGGAATTTGAGGACAGAAGACGGGAATTCGAAATTCGGAGGCGCGAATTTGAATTTAGGAGACGGGAATTCGAAGAGCGTATCCGCGAATTCGAATTTGAAGAAAGTAATATCGATATCGAGATCGATGAGAGATTTTAAATACACTTTCACCGGAAAATTTTAAAGGCTGTCCCAAAAGGTTGAATGACAACTCTTTTTGGAAGCCTTTTTTCTGTTTATAAAAAATAGTAAAGGTTTCCTTATGCTTTCAGGAAACCTTCACTTAGCATGTCCAATTTAAAATCGCTTAAAAACCCTGTATCGTCATCCCGCCGTCAACAAATAACGTTTGGCCATGAACATAGCTGCCTGCATCTGAGGCCAGGAAAATAGTTGGGCCAGCCAGCTCAGGCAGTTCACCGACTCTCTTCAGTGGAGTAACGTCAAGGATATCCTGTACATAGTCCGGATCGGCGAGCAGCTTTTCCGTCAATGGCGTTTTAAAGTACCATGGCCCGATGGCGTTAACATTGATATTGTACTGTCCCCATTCAAGAGCCAGCACCTTTGTCATTTGAATGATCGCCGCTTTTGTAGCAGCATATACAACACCTGTCCGAAGTGCAACATGTCCGCCAACCGAGGTAATGGAGATAATCCTGCCGCCTGTGCCCTGCTCCTTCATGACACGCCCGGTCTCTTGGGCAAACATAAACGCTGATTTCAGGTTGGTATTCATGATGGTTTCCCACTCATCGTCTGTTACATCCAAAGCCTTTGAACGAATGTTCATGCCCGCGTTATTGATAAGGATGTCGACGCCGCCCCATTCTTCCTTCACAGTGCGGACCGCCTGTACAACTGATTCCCTTTTGGTCACATCTCCCGGAATAACTAGCGCATTTCTGCCCTGCTTATGTATGAGTTGTGCAGTTTCTTCCAGATCAGCTGCGGTCCTGGACAGAATTGCCACGTCAGCGCCAGCTTCTGCCAGCGCCGATGCGAGAGCCCTGCCGATCCCTCTTCCCGCTCCTGTTACAATTGCTCTTTTCCCGTCAAGCCGAAATGATGGTAAATACACGCAACTTCACCCTTCCTATGTATCTCTGTTTCTATTTCATTATAATGTGAAAATTTAATTAGTGGGGGATTTTTCAATTCCCTTTTATTGATAGTCCGTGTAATGCAGCCAGCCGAGCCAATTCAGCAAATATCAGGACGAATTTTAAAGGAATTGAGCCATTAATAATTCGTTGAAAATAACAATCTCTGTGAACAGGCGGGCCTATTATTTCCTGAAAAAACGAAGAAAAAGCACCGTGTATATGACGGTGCTCCTAGGAATTCTTCTTATGCTTCTGGACCTCTATCCAGATTCTGTTCACTGCCTGCTCTCCGCAAATTTTGCAGGTGGTCACTGTACTATAGAGGAGACGGCATTTTTTGCAATAATATTTTTCCATCATCCTTCCCCACTTTCGATGCTTCAAAATGGTGTTATTACATCTTATTTTTATTCGGACTAAGAGGTGAATAAAAAGGGTAGGCACCTATAAAATTTGCTTCCTTACTGTTAGAAATGTCACTCGATATCGTCAAAGTTCACATAGTTGTAATTTGCTGTTCAATTTTTAGACACATTTCCATTTTTTAAAACGTGATTTAAATCACTGATATGAAAGGTTTTCACTATTGCCACAGTTAAAACCAAGATATGAATACTTTGTGAACTTTAGAAAACCATATTTTACTTTTTTCAGAGTTTTGTATGATGAAGGAGAACTTATTGACTTTTTTTACTATTTAGAAGGGAGTGCAAGGGGATGGCAAAGACAGAATTAGCAAAAACCGCCAGGAAGGTAAAACACAAAACTGCGGACACTGAACAGCCTTTGAAAGGAACACTGGTTTCGGTTTTTTTATTAGGTTTGTTTATTATCGTTTCCTGGTTAGGCGTTTACTTCTTATTCCTGGACCGCTTTTAAGAAAGAGAGGGGAAATTTTTCATGCATATCCATAAATCTGAGAAACTTTGGCTCATTTTTGGCATTTCAATTTTGGCCATCTTCCTGACTACCGTCGGGGTAAGCGCCTTCCATATGGGACACCAGCCCCCAAGCGCGATCCATACGATTAATGTAAAGGAAGTCGCAACAACCGATCCGTTCACAAAGCCCGGCCTGAATAAGGTTGAAGGCAAAGAATGGGACTACGAACTTGTCTATATCGCATCCGCCTTTTCCTATAATCCTATGAAAGTAGAAGTACCGCTTGGTGCGAAAGTAAAGGTCATCGCCACGACTACAGATGTTATTCATGGCTTTGAGGTTGCCGGAACAAACATCAACATGATGCTTGAACCCGGCTATGTCAGCGAGTTCGTCACAACATTTGATAAGACCGGGGAGTTCCTGATTGTCTGCAACGAATATTGCGGCAGCGGGCACCATTTAATGTATTCAACAATCGAGGTGACTGAATAATGCAGGAAAATAACGTACAAACAAAAGTCGACCCTCGTGACGCCAAGCTATCGATGGCCCACTTTTATGTTGCTTTTACCGCGCTGGCTCTCGGCGGGCTGATGGGGTTACTGCAGGTTCTGGTCCGTTCGGGTGAATTCAAGCTTCCATGGGGAATTGATTACTATCAGGTCCTTACCGTTCATGGTGTACTGCTTGGCCTTGTTTTGACTACGTTTTTCATCATGGGCTTCCAGACTGCCGCAGTAAGCCGGACGGCAGGCACGCTCACACATAAAGCCCGCCTAACTGGCTGGATTGGCTTTTGGACGATGACAGTCGGTACAATCATGGCAGCTGTGATGATCTTATTAAAAGAAGCAACCGTCCTTTTTACTTTTTATGCACCGCTTATGGCACATCCAATTTTCTATGGCGGGCTGACTCTCGTTGTCGTCGGAAGCTGGATTTGCGGAGCGTCCAATATTATGGCGTATGTCAGATGGAAACGAAATAATCCCGGCAAGACTGGGCCGCTGCTTACGTTCATGGTAGTAGTCAATACCGTCCTCTGGATTGTTGCTACAATCGGTGTCGCTGCAACTGTTCTGTTCCAGCTTCTGCCTTGGTCTTTAGGAATTGTTGATACGGTAGATGTACTGATCAGCCGTACATTGTTCTGGTATTTTGGCCACCCGCTTGTCTACTTTTGGCTGCTTCCTGCCTACATGGCATGGTATGCAATCATTCCAAAAATCATCGGCGGGAAAATCTTTTCAGATTCACTTGCACGGTTGTCATTCCTGCTGTTTTTGATTTTCTCGATCCCGGTCGGCTTCCACCACCAGTTGACTGAACCAGGGATAGATCCTACCTGGAAGTTTATTCAGGTCATTCTTACTTTTATGGTTATTATCCCATCCTTGATGACGGCATTCTCAATGTTTGCTACATTTGAAAAAACTGGCCGTGCAAAAGGGGCGACCGGCCTGTTCGGATGGTTCAGGACATTGCCCTGGGGTGATGCAAGATTTACAGTTCCTTTCATCGGCATGGCTGCTTTCATTCCAGCTGGTGCGGGCGGCATTATCAATGCTTCCCATCAGATGAATCAGGTTGTCCATAATACAATCTGGGTTACAGGGCACTTTCACCTGACGCTTGCAACAACGGTTATCCTGACGTTCTTCGGGATTTCGTACTGGCTTGTCCCTCACCTGACAGGCAGGAAGCTGACGAAATCAATGAATAAACTTGCACTCATCCAGGCATGGGTATGGGTAGTTGGTATGACCTTCATGTCAGGGGCAATGCATGCCGCTGGACTTCTCGGTGCACCAAGGCGCTCAGCGTTTTCCGATTATGGCGGTTCAGCTCAGGCTGCCGAATGGATACCCTACCAGGTTGCCCAGGCAATTGGCGGCTCAATCCTATTCATTGGAATCATCCTTGTGTTAATTATTTTCGTAAACCTTGCGTTCTTCGCTCCGAAGGGTGAAGAGGAATTCCCTGTGGCTGAAGCAGGCGATCCAAACGAAAAGGCTCCTGCACTTTTTGAAAATTGGAGAGTATGGCTTGGCATTACCGCTGTCCTAATTTTGTTCGCGTATACGATTCCGCTAATGGATATTATCGAACAAGCTCCTGAAGGCTCGAAGGGTTATGAAACATGGGAGAAATGGAAGTAAGCTTTATAGTATGCTTGTGCAAAACATTAAAGGGCTCCGGTCATTGCGACTGGAACCCTTTTCTTATGCGTCTGAACGGATTGCCTTCCATATTTGCAACCGACACCGAAAGCAGGATAACGACTGACCCTATTAGCTGCATGATGCTTGTGCTTTCTGCAAACATGAAAACGCCAAGCAGTGTGGCAACAATCGGCTCGACCGTTGCGATAATCGATGCGAGCGAGCTGTCCGTTTTTTCAAGTCCTTTCGTATAAAGAAAATACGCCAGTACAGTTGGGAACAAAGCAAGTCCAAGCCCGTAACCGAGTACCTCCGGTTTTAAAAGCTGGGAGGCCTTCTCCCAAATTCGTGTGTATGGGACAAGGAACACGGATGCAGCCAAAAATGTGTAAAGCGTAACAGTAAAGGTTGTGTATGTTCGTAAGGCTATTTTCCCAAAAATGCTGTACAACGCATAACCAAAACCCGCTCCTATTCCAATTAACAACCCCACAATCCCAATGTCAGTATGGCTTCCAGTGCTATTGCCTGACACAAAAATAACTCCAAGGAACGTCCCGGCCAAGGCGAGCATTTTCATTAAAGTAAACTTTTCCTTAAAAATGAAATAGGAAAGGATTGATACGAAAATCGGTGCAGTATATAAAAGGATAACAGCAATTGAAACGTCCATATTGTTCAGCGATGTAAAGTAACACCAATTAAAGAATACTATACTGAGTATTCCTGTTCCGATGAACATCCAGCTATCCTTGACGCGAATGGTAAGCTCTTTGCGATAGCGGAGCAAGCCAATCGCCGCAAGAAGGATGGCAGCCATTGCCACCCTTATCGTGACAATTTCCATTGAACTTAAACCGAGCTCGGCAAGCCCCCGTACGAAAATCACGATGGCGCCCCATAGCCCAGCGCCAAGGGCAATAAGAATCAGGGGCAGTTTGTTTTTAAAAAACATTACCTCACCTTATTCCGCAAGCTCGTACAGATTTCCATATTTTTCATATAAATACTTGACTAAGTAGTCCGGATTCAGCCCTTCCCCGGTTACGTCCTGAAGGATTTCAAGAGGCTGCTTCATTTTTCCGAATTGATGGACGTTTTTCGTGAACCATTCCTTGATTGGCAGAAGGTTCCCTTCCTCCAGCATCGTATCGAAGTTAGGCATCTCAGCTTTCAGCGTGTCCATAAATTGGGCTGCATACATATATCCGAGCGCATAAGATGGGAAGTAGCCGAACGATCCTCCGGCCCAATGGACATCCTGCAGAACTCCTTTTGCGTCATTTTCAGGGCGGATACCAAGATACTCCTCATATTTCCTGTTCCAGACCTCCGGAAGCTCGGCTGGCTGTATTTCATCATTGAACAGGGCCTTTTCAATTTCATATCGAATGATGACATGCAGAGGATATGTCAGTTCATCCGCTTCAATTCGAATCAAGGAAGGCTTTGATTCATTAATCGCCTTGTAAAAGCTCTCAACACTAACATCGTCAAACTGCCCCTCGGCATATTGCTTTAGAAGGCTGTAATTGTTTTTCCAAAAACCAAGGCTGCGTCCGACGAAGTTTTCATAAAAAAGCGACTGTGACTCATGGATGCCCATGGAGGTTCCGTCACATAACGGAGTTCCAATCAGCTCTTTTGAAATATTTTGCTCATAGATGGCATGGCCGCCTTCATGGATAGTGCCGAACACAGCGACCCTGAAGTCGTTTTCGACATAATTGGTTGTGACTCGGACATCACCCGGGTTTAGGCCCGTTGCAAATGGGTGAACCGTTTCGTCAAGCCTGCCGGCATTAAAGTTATAGCCAATCTGCTTGAGAGCCTCGAGGCTGAAGGCTTTCTGGGCCTCCTTTGGAAAGTGGTGAAAAAGGAATTTTGTCTCAGGTTTATTCGCTGTATCAGCGATTTTTTTGACAAGGGGAACGATTTTATCACGGAGCCTCGCAAAAACATCGTCGAGGACCTCGACAGTCACCCCAGGCTCATATTGGTCAAGCAGCGTATTGTATTTATTACCTTCGTAGCCCCAATAACCGATGAATCTCTTCGTTGTCTCAACAAGTTTTTCAAGGTATGGAATGAACATCGAAAAGTCCGACGCCGCCTTCGCTTCCTCCCAGATTGATTCTGCCTTTGATTGAAGGACAACGTATTCCCGGTACTCCGCCTCGGGAATTTTCTTATTCAGGTCATATGTCTTTTTACATTCTTTAAGAGACGCTGCTGTGATTTCACTGACTTCCGCACCTGACAATCTGTCTATGTATCCAGCCATCTGTTCGGAAACAGACATAGCGAATACTTCCGCAGACAACATGCCAATTACTTCTGCGCGCTGGTCATGACCAGCCCTCGGTGCGCCTGTCCGTAAATCCCAGTAGATCAATCCCAGCGCCTCTTTATAGGCAGTCATTTTCTTTATGTATTCCAAAAATTCTTGTTCTAGTGCTTTATGTTCCAACTTGGATTCCCCCTTCTTTTGCCCATTTTATCATACTTTTCCAAAACTATTATAGCGAACAACACGAAAACCCCCGAGCAATTGCACTCGGGGGTTTCAATGTTATTTTCGCAGGATAGAGACCTTCCAGGTTTCAGGTCCTTCCTCAAGATATTGCCATTCAAATTGTTCTGGGCGCTCCATCATGAATTGGTAAAGGAGCAGACGTGGATCATGATCATTGATGATTTGCATCTTCTCTCCATGATTCAAGCGATCAAATGTGTTAAAAATGGTTGGATGTTTTTCGCGTGGCGGGAAATCAGGAACATTTACGACGGCTGCATATGTTTGCATTAAAAATCACTCCTGTTAAGGTTTCTTAGGCGAAACTAGATGAATCTTTGAGGGCTAACAGTTTGTCTGGTTACTTTAAAAGGTTTCTGGGTATTACTAGTTTGCTTCCTACTATCTAATGAGTCTCTGAGTGCTACTGGTGATGAGTGACTATCTATTCCCTTCAGCTAGTAATTAAGTGTTACTTCCAGGATAAGTCCCTTTAGTACTACTCGGAGTACTACTAGTTTATTTTGATGGTTACCTAGTGAGCCTGTGAGTACTACTAGTAAAAATTTGCTATCCAAATTGTTTAACTATATAGATTGAAATTAATATTTTCTAAATAGGTCTGTTGATTTCCGTTCCACAAAGGGAAGCTTCTTAGAATTTTCATTGCAGGGACACAAAGGAAAGCTTCCGTGAATAAACATCGCAGAGACAGACGTTTTTTGTCTGTCGCGAGGCGTTCTTTGCCTGTCACGAGGCGCTTCGCTTTCCGCGGGGCGTGCGATGAGCCTGTCTAGCTGCGGCTCCGCATTTCTTTCTCCTCGCCGCCCTTGGCGTTTGTGGGGTCTCACCTGTCACGCTGCTCCCGCAGGACGTTGAATAAGCTTCCTTGAAAAAGCATCGCAGGAGAAAATGCGCTTTTTGCATTTTCGAACGAGCTTCGCGCCTTCCCTCCAATCAACAGGACTGCCAAAAAGATTTTTTTAAGTTCAACATATATAGTAATAAATAGTGAGTTTTAGTAAACCAGTTTATTCCTATTTACAAGAAGGTGGCATCCGCCTACCAAGTAAGTGAGATTTCTAAGTTTCAAAAAAATTTTATCACCCTGTTCTAACGTTTTATCGCCCTGAACGATACATATATCACCCCGAATGAAACTTGTATCGCCCGGAACAACGCACCGCTGCTTCCCTGGATCCAAACCGGCCTCATGCTATCCTGAAAAGGCTCATTTGAACGATTAGAAAACCAATGATAACATCTGCGAATACTTCAAAAATGCCACCTACTCAAAGATGGATAATCCGCCAGCGCCCAGGACTTTAGGAAGTTTGTGTCCTCTCTGTCATTCCATGTACCATCCTTCCTTTCTTTTCTGTTTACAAATGGAATTGTACCTGTTCACAAAACTGTTATAAGTGGTGCAGTTCATGTCCTGCCTGTGATTTTTCACACAATGGCAATTTAATTGGAAACAACGTGATGAACATCACATTACTGGGTTTTCATCCCTGCTAAACTTTAGTTAACAACAAATATACAGGGTAAAAGGTGATGCCGATGAAACGGACTGACATCATTAAGCGGCTTTCTGAGGTTCCCATTTTCAAGGAATTGAATTTTTGCGAATTGGAGGAACTTGTTAAAATTGCTCAGGCCCGCACTTATAAAAACAAGATGTATGTATTCATGCAAGAAGATCCGCTTGATCGAGTGTTCTTCATCCATTCCGGGAAGGTCAAAATCTATAAAACAGATTCTACCGGCAAGGAACAAATTATTTCCGTACTGGAAGCAGGTGAAATGTTCCCGCATGCAGGTTTTTTTAGAAAAGGAAATTACCCCGCTCATGCAGAAATCATTGAAGAAGCTCAATTGGTCGTTATTCCAATCAATGAATTTGAAAAAGTACTGATTGCCTATCCGGAGCTAAGCATCAAGCTTTTTAGAGTACTTGGCGAAAAGATTGTCGATCTTCAGGCAAGGCTCGAAGCACAGATTCTTCATAACACTTATGAGCAAATTATCCTTCTTTTGCTTAGGCTGACTAAGTCTAACGGCGTCGAACAGGGAGACCTCCATAGATTGACAACACAGTTCACAAACCGCGAGCTGGCCAATATGATTGGAACTTCCAGAGAGACAGTTTCCCGGACTGTGAATCACTTAAAAAAGAAAAAGTACATTGGCCAGGATTCGTCCGGCTTCTACATCATCAACACAGATGAATTGCAAGGAGAACTTTTTTAATAGGAGAGATAAGGATGGAAAATAGAGTAATTGAATTGGATGTACGGGAAGATTTAAAAAACAAAATTGAACCGTTTCAGAAAATTATGGAGGCAATAAAGGAGCTGGAGGAAAATGATTGCTTCATCCTTCATGCGCCGTTTAAGCCCGTTCCCCTGTTTGCAGTCATGAAGGCGAAAGGGTTTACTCATGAACTCGAGGAGCTGGAGAAGAAACATTGGAAGGTAACATTTACTAAGAGAGGTATCCATTCATGATTCTCGATAACCGGGGCCTCGAACCGCCACAACCTATGATGCGCACTCTGGCAGCGCTTGAGAAGCTTGGTGATTCTGAAAAACTGACCATCATCAATGACCGCCGTCCGATGTTTTTGTATGAGCAGCTGCAGGAACTCGGATACCAGCAGCATACAGAAGAACAGGAAGACGGCAGCTTCAAAATTGAGATTTTTCGATAAAGAGAAACTTCAATCAGTGGGGGGTTCTTCATCCTCCCACTGATTGTTAGTTCAACCAATCGGGTTTTTACGGGCTGTTATCCCCCACCTACGCTTCATCGATTCCCCAGCCTTGAGGTTGGGGTCTTACAGCCCGTTAATACGGGATAAAAGGTGTGATTCAAATTGATTCAACAAACTTCAGGCAATGAAACGAATATCAAGCTGCCGTTTGCGTTCATCCTGATCGCGCTTGTTTGCCTTGCAGCCTCCCAACTATTGTTGATTGTGAATGGGGATATGGTGTCCGAAGGAATATTCCGGATTCCGGCCATCTGGTCGGCGGCTCATCTCTTATTGCTTGGATGGGCGCTTATGACTGCTATGGGAGCCATGTACCAGCTGGTGCCTGTTGCGTTTCTCACTCCGATTTGGAGCGAAAGATTCGGTTTCGTCCAATTTGCCGTTACGGCAGCAGGTATAACACTTTTTTCAATTATGCTTTATATAAGCCCTGGCAACGCGTTCCTGCCTGGTGTGCTGATGCTCCTTGGCATCCTCATGTTTTTGCTGCAAATGGCAATGACGTTAAAAAAACAGGCAAAACCAACTATCCTGACCCTTTTTGTCGGGACAGCACTCTTCTGCCTGTTTGCTACCATCCTATTAGGCATTTCCATGGTCTGGACGATGAAAACGGGATCCGGTGGAAGTGTTTATAACCCAATATTCAAAAGCCATATTTTGCTCGGAACAGCCGGCTGGTTCTCATTGCTGATTTTTGGTTTTTCATACAAAATGGTTCCGATGTTTTCGCTTGCCCATGGCTATGGGATGAAAATGGCTGTCTGGGTATATGCAGTTTATGTTACAGGTGTTGTCGTTACGACTGCCAGCTTCTGGACTGATAATGTTATCCTGTTGGGCCTTGGCCTGGGATTGTTGGCAATTGGTTTTTTAATGTTTGCCTGGCATATACTCCAAATTGTTGGTAAAAGAATTAAGAAAAAACTTGATAAGCCTTTCATGTTTGCATTGTTAGGTATATTGTTTGGAATGATTATCCATCTGGCAGCCCTTGTTTCTTTCGCAGCAGGGAGCCTGTCCATTACAATTGGGCCGCTTGTCTATCTCTATATCATGCTTTGGATCGCCTATAGCATTCTCGGCTATCTTTATAAAATCGTTCCATTCCTTTGGTGGACACATAAATATAGCCAAGAAATTGGTAAAACCACTGTGCCGGCTTTAAAGGATATGGTCAATGACAAAGCTGCATTGCCACTGTTTATTGTCCTGGCTTTGGCCTCGATAGTCGTGTTTTTTTCAATCCTGTTTCAATCTGCTGCAGCCTTTCTTATTGGGCAGGCCACTGTGTCAATCGTGCTTGTGATTATTAGCATAACAATCGTTCTGGTTTTGAAAAAATAAAGGAGTGGTCCTCTATGAATACAGTTGAAAAAATCCGCACGGAACTGAAGAGAGTTTACGATCCCGAATTGAATATTAATGTTGTCGACCTTGGACTAATATATGACATTCAACTTGTCAACGAATCGGATGCTGAAATTACGATGACATTGACAACACCTGGCTGCCCGCTTCATGATAGCATTACAAGCGGTGTTAAACATAGGATTGAGTCACTTCCTGATATTCGGACTGTTCATGTCAACCTTGTCTGGCAGCCGGCCTGGTCGCCCGTGCTGATGTCACCCGATGCAATCAAGCAATTGAGGGGATAATTGAAAAACAAAAAAACCGGAAGCAGCCATTATTTGCTGCTCCCAGTTTTTGGGTTATAATTTCGCAAGCTTCCTCGCCGACAGGGCTCGTTTCCAATTTTGTTCCGCTTCCTTTAGCAAAAGGAACGATTGTTCTTTAAGCATTGTATCCTGTCTGGCCATTTCCATGCTCTTTGAAATAGCTTCGGCAATCTTTGCAAAGTTTGGTCCCTGGTTCAATTTTCATTCCTCCCGAAAAAAGGTAACATGTTCTATCCTATTCCGGGGTTAAAGGAATTATACCGGGGATTTTTAAATTCTAAAGCTTAGTTGCTGAGTGACACGAATTGATTCAGTGTTGGGATCACTTTAACTAGTTACTATCAACTATGCCGGCTTGTTTCCTTGGCGGTCTTGGCCCCCAATATTGATAAAAGTCAGTGCGGATGAATCCATTGAAAAGCTTGCGTTTTTTCGTTGCCGGCTTTCCGTAGAATTTTTCGAAGCCCTCATGCGACGTTAAAATATATTTGCTCCACGTATCCAGCTTTTCAAATGCTTGGCCCATTTCCTTGTACATCTGCTCGACGCCAGGCCGGTCTCCGAGCCGTTCACCATATGGCGGGTTTCCTACGATCACTCCATACTCCTTATCGGACGTCAAATCGCGGACCTGCATCTGTTTGAAGGAAATCATATCACCCAGCCCTGCTTCAAACGCATTGCTTTGTGCGATTTTGACCATACGGTGGTCAATGTCTGAGCCTTGAATATCAAGGACCTGATCATATTTTGCAAGATCGTCCGCTTCAGCCCTGGCCTTCTCCCAAATATCCTCACCAATCCAGGTCCATTGTTCGGAAACGAATTCCCTATTGAATCCAGGCGCTATGTTCTGGCCGATCAAAGCCGCTTCAATCGGAATAGTACCCGACCCGCAGAACGGGTCAATGAATGGCTTATCTGGATACCAATTTGTCAGCATAATGAGTGCAGCTGCCAATGTTTCTTTTAGCGGCGCTTCCCCCTGCTCTGTCCTGTATCCGCGTTTATGCAGTCCAGCCCCACTTGTATCCAGGCTGATTGTTGCTACGTCCTTCAGCAAAGAAACCTCAATCTTGAACAAGGCCCCTGTCTCTTCAAAACGGGAAACCTTTTTGTAGCGCATTTTCATCTTTTCTACAATTGCCTTTTTCACAATCGCCTGGCAATCGGATACTGAGAATAATTTCGACTTGACTGACTTCCCGCTGACGGGAAACTCGGCATCCTCAGGCAAAAATTTATCCCACGGAAGTGCCTTTGTTTTTTCAAACAGTTCATCAAACGTATAGGCCTTAAACTCTCCGACTTTTATTTTTACACGGTCAGCCGTCCTTAGCCAAAGATTGGCTCTGGCAATCGCAAGCTCATCACCAACGAAAGTCACCCTGCCGTTTTCGGTTTTTCCCTCATAGCCGAGGTCCTTGACTTCCTTCGCCACAAGGGATTCAAGCCCCATTGCCGCCGTTGCAATTAATTCATATTTACTCATTATTTCCACCTTACCTATATGTACTTTATATAAAATTCGGCCGGTGCCACTCCCCTTACCAAACACCGCCATCTACCTTATCATGTGCTAAAGCACTTTCATTAGCCCCATCATTTCCAAGGCTCTATTCATACATGTTAACAGAATTACATAAACGGGAGGAAATGTCCAATTCTTCTATTAGTCAACATACAAAAAGCCTCCCCCAAAGGGAAGGCCCTGATTTATAAGATTATACTGTTCATTTTTCCTGAAATAGCGTTCTGTAAGCCATGTTCTGTACCATTGTACTGCAAGCGACTATTGTCTCGTACTCCGGTGGTAATCATCTATCTCCAGGCTGTATTGCCTGTCCTTCTCCTGCGTTGAATTCCGCGGAGAAAGTTCCCCTACCATAGTTTGGGTTTCTCGCTCGTGGGGTTTACCTCGTTCCACCCTTCCTGTTTCCAGCAAGGCTCCGTCACTGTGGCACTTTTACAGGTAGTCATGCCATATCCAAAAGGACTTAGGCATTTTCCCGGCCGTCAGCCCAAAATGAGCTGCCCTGGCTTATTTTTTCGCCAGGCACGAACCCTACAGGCATCTCAGCCTGTGCGAGCATGGACTTTCCTCTACAGCAAAGCTGCAGCGATTACCCGAACGCTAATCTCATGAACACTCTCTATTATATGTATATCCCGCCGCCAAATCAATGGATTTTGCAGGAAGAAGCGGGATTTCCTGCCAGTTACTCATACAGCTTATTGCCGAACACATGCTTTTCCAAATTGGAAAGGCGCTTCAGGATGTCGAAATTTGTCGTTCCGGCAGGCTGTGGAGGAGGCTGCTGGGCCGACCGTCGTGTCGCCTCTTCAAGCTGTTTTTTCAGACGGAGGTTTTCCTGCTGGAGTTCCTCAATTTCCTGATGGAATGTTTCATAGTCCTTAATGATTAAATCAAGGTACTTATCAACATCCTCTTGCTTATAACCGCGCATTGCTGTTTTAAATTCCTGTTCAAGGATATCTTTTGCGGTTAATTTAATTTTATCCGATAGCATCGTTTTCACCTCTACAGTAAGCCAATCATTACCTATTATTTTTTCAAAAATAGACACTTTTGTCAATGTACCTTTTTCTGAGCGTAATCCACCTCGTGGCTTTGTTTAAAATTCGTATTTTTTCAACTGTTCTTCTTCTACAATCTGTTGGAGGTCATAGAACGTAATGAGCGTGACTGGGTATCCGTCAACCTGCTGTGCCATTTCATAAAGAAACCTGGGGCTGCCCTCTTTTTCGGGATCATATAAAAGCAGGAGCGCGTCGCTTTTATGGATGAAAAATTGGTTTTTCAGCTTGAACTGGGCTGGATTTTCATATTTCTTCTTCGTCACCGAATCCACAAAATCCGCGCTAATCAAAATGGATTCATACCATTCTTTGTTCTTTTCATTCCACTTCTCTTCCTGTTCTAAAAAGGGGGTAATGACAGCAAGTTTAAGCTCCGGGAAATCCTCCTGCAGCTCAAAAACCGTTTCTGCTGCCCAAAGCTCTGCACCCAGCTGGCCGCTAATTAAAATCCATTCAAGGCCAGTCTCAGCCAAGGGAAGAATTTCTTTTTTAAAGGCTGCTTTTATAAACGCAGCAGACGGATGGTCCTTCTGAAATATTCCCAATTCAAATGGCTTATAGCCTGAAATAGCAATGACTTTATACGTCGGAATCGCCCCCGATGCTGTTCTCTTTCTATCATATTACCATTGAACAGGAATAAAAACACAAAAAGGGCCAGTATCGCCCTTATTGAGTCATTTTGGATTAGTAAGGCATTAGTCCCGGACCGGCTGGATTTGAATGTGTAAGGTGATTGACCGTTGAATTTGTATGCGGGAAATAATGCTTATGAATAATTCTTTGATGGTTAACCGTTACTGTATGTGCAGGGTGGATATGAGGGATCACAACAGTGGAGTATACGTGCTGCACACGGACTGGAACCATTTGAAATCCGGCTCCCGGCATCATTGGTCTTCCAAACATAGGCATGCTCCTTTCAGAATGGCTGTAGTAGCCTATGCCAAATAAGCGAAAAATGAATAGGAGAATTGCCTACTTTAAAATAAAAATGTGTAGAAACTATTCTTCATATTTGTAAAAACGAATGCCGTTAGAAAAACAATTAGGAAGAACAGAAAAAAGACCGCTTTATACATGAATACATCCGCTCCGCTATTGAAGATATTTGTCGAAAAATAATTACACCCAAGTCCCCATTTTAATAGGTTTTACTACTATTAACAACTAGGAAATAATGAATTTTATCATTAAAATATGAACACTTTGTGACAAAAAAAAACCGCCACAATTACCGGGTTCCCATTCACTATCGCAAACGTTAAAAAAGTAATGCAAAATGATTAAAGGATGAATTTGCAATGCAATTTGTATAGGAAAATGCGGGGTACAATAGCCAGTGTACCCCGCCAAAATACAGTGCATTTTGATTGATTTCAATGCGAATGAATAATAAGCGGAAAAATTCCGGCTATATTGGGAAATACCCATATTTCCTATAAAATAAAGGGAGTTTTTCCGTTTATTTTATTCAAATCTTTGGATTTCGTCTTATTTAGAGTATTTAACCGGAATATCTCCGCCTATACCCGCTTCTAATGCTACAACTATATACATTAACAGGAAATTTTCCGCTTATGGATTCCGTTACGCAACAGTCCGATTCTTATTGAGACCGGCTTCTGCTTATAATCCAGTCCCTTAAAACCACCTCTTATTGCTTATCTGACCCAAGCTTCTTTTGAAGTCTTGCTAGCCTCGACAAAATATCAGTTTTACGAAGTGTACAACTAACCCCGCGAACTTTTTCTCCTTCACATTTCCCGAAAGCCAAATCTGTATAATGATATGCGCTGCGATAGTCCCTGAAACGGTGTTCCAGGATTTTTGCAGATTCGATACTAGCCTCTAGAGAAATTTCATTACTTGGCGATTCGGATGCGGCTTTGAAAAGGTCCAGTGCTTCAGCCCACTGCTTTTCCTTTTTGCATGAATAAGCGAGCCTCAGCCTGGCAATTGCCGCTTGCTGGTCATTGCCATCGATAAGTTCAGAGTATGTTTTTGAGGCTTCAGAATGGTTTCCGACCGCCGAAAACCATTGCCCTACCTCCAATGATTCCTGGCGTGTCCGGTCCCTATCCCTGCCGCATAGCTGGAACGTAAGATGTGTATAAAGAGTAACCAGGGATAATATGTCGATTTCATTGTGCTTCATAATGCCGAGCATCCCGTCTGGCCTGCCTGTCTCGACAAAATCAAAATAAATCATCGGTGCCAAAAATCCTGGAATGTCATCTTCCCTCTCCACGCCAAGAACATCTTTTTCGACCATTGAAAGCTTCATCCGTTCAAGCTTATGCTTCCATAGTCTTCTTGCCGCATGATACAGATCAAAATGGCCAAACTCCGGAAGCTTTGGTACATGCTCGCGGACAAGCGTATGCCTCGTCTTCACCTGTGGCCAGTCAAATGACTTTCCATTATACGTAACAAGTGTCCTATAATCGACACTTTCAAGGAAACTTTGATAAAGCGGAACCTCAGCACCTGGATGAGGAAGGATATGCTGTTTTAAATGGAGATGTTTTTCAGAAATCCTTGCCTGTCCTAGAAGAAAGATGGTATTGCCTGTTCCCCCGCCAAGCCCGGTTGTTTCCGTATCAAAAAAGAATAGCTCCTCGGCGGAATGGCCCTTTGCGGAAAGAGGGTGGTCAATGCCGGTTTCCTCCCATAACGAGACAGCTTCATGGAAATCGCTGAATTGATATCGCCCATGTTGGTGGTGAAGCGGATAAAAAACTTCCCGAACCAAACAATAATTACCGTCGAAATGGAAGGCCTTTACACCAGCCTTTTTCCATTCCTCCCAGTAACGAATCTCTGCGGTTACTTCCTGAAGGCGGGTCTTATCATCCCATTCTCCTTTTGGTCTTTGGTTAAGGTGCTCACCTGTTTCATGACCACTACTCTTATGGCTTGCTGAAAGATGGGGCTTCAACCTATTCAATTTATTTTTCAGAGACATATAATCACGACCGTGCGCTCCTGGCAGCCGCCAGGAAATGTTTAGTTATTTTTAAAGCATCCTTCTTTGCAGTTATCGAAGTTGCGTCCATTCCAATACATGATGGACAGCCCTCTTCACATGGGCATCTGTCAATCATTGCAGACGCTTCTTCAAGGACCGTTTCCATTCCAGCATATAGCTTGTCACTCAATCCCACTCCACCGGGGTAACTATCATAAAAGAATATCGTCGGCTTCTCATTGTGGTCTGCTTTAACTTGTGGAACGACATGAATATCCTGCGGGTCTGCCATCACGAATAAGGGCGCAATATGGGATAGTGCATGGGCTGCACCAATCAATCCTTGTTCGAGGCGGTCATGTTTGAGCTCGTCAAGGTTATCTTCTAGCGATACCCAGGCAGAGCTCGTGTGCAGCTCCATTTCAGGAAGGAAAATCGGGCCAGAGCCGATATTGTCATGTGATTCAAATTTAATTTTTTTGAAAATGGTGGCCATAGCCCTGACGCTTACATCGCCATAGCCAATTTCCACTCCATTTCGCTCAGCAAGCTTGTCAACCTCAAGAACCTTCAATTGAACCGCTAGATTCGCATCTGTATAGTAGTCCACATCAACTTCTCTGACAAACGCCTTCTTTTCGTCCCAATCAAGTTTTTCAACCTGATACTGTATTCCTTGATGGAGGTAGATGGCCTCGTCATGCAGCAATGTCATTGCCGAAAATGTATCCATTTCACCGATTACCTTAACATTGGCGATATTGGATTGGTCGATAATGATGACATTTTCCTGTGAAGCAGACCTTAAACTAATGTTATGGGCAGGGAAGGAATCATTCATCCAGTACCATTTATCGCCGTTTTGGTAAAGTACACGCTCTTCCACCAAATACTCAAGCAGTTCCTCTGTTTCGAGCTTTCCAAACTGTTCGCCTTTTTTAAACGGAAGCTCATAGGCGGCGCACTTTAGATGGTCAATAAGGATAATTAAGTTATCAGGATTGATTCTTGCTGTTTCAGGACTTTTATTGAAAAAATATTCTGGGTTCTGGATCACATATTGATCAAGGGGACTTGAACTGGCCACCATGATGACAAGTGCTTCACCATGTCTTCTGCCAGCACGCCCTGCCTGCTGCCATGCACTTGAAATCGTTCCCGGGTAACCGGTCATAATGCACACCTGAAGCTGGCCGATATCCACACCGAGCTCAAGTGCGTTCGTGCTCACAACCCCATATATATCCCCATTGCGAAGTCCTTTTTCAATCTGGCGGCGTTCGGCGGGCAAATAACCGCCCCGGTAACCCATAATTGACTTTGGCCCAAGCTGATTTTTAACAAGTTCTTGAAGATATGTCAGGATAATTTCAACCCTTACCCGACTCCTGGCAAAAACAATCGTCTGGATTTTATTGCGAAGCAGTTCTCCCGCAATTCTCCTCACTTCAAGTGTTGCACTTCTCCTTAAGTTCAAAGGTTTATTGATAACAGGCGGATTATAAAAAACAAAATGCTTCTTTCCTGTTGGAGCTCCATTATTGTCGACCAAAACCATGTTTGTTTCAGTCAGAGACTCGGCAAGCTCGAGCGGATTCGCAATGGTTGCGGATGTACAAATAAATACAGGATTACTTCCATAATAGCTGCAAATCCGCTTAAGCCTGCGAATAACATTTGCAACATGGCTTCCAAACACACCCCTATATGTATGCAGCTCATCAATGACCACAAACTTTAAATTTTCAAATAAGCTAACCCATTTTGTATGGTGCGGCAAGATTGCACTATGCAGCATATCCGGATTCGTGATAACAACGTGCCCTGCTTTCCGGACTCTTTGCCTAATATTGGCCGGTGTATCTCCATCATACGTATAGCTGTTGATATCCAGTCCGGCTTCCTGGATCAATTCGTTTATTTCACTTTTCTGATCCTGGGCGAGCGCTTTGGTTGGAAACATATAGAGTGCCCTTGAACTGCTGTCATTTAAAATTGTCTGAAGAACAGGCAGGTTATAGCAAAGAGTTTTGCCGGAAGCAGTTGGTGTGACAGCCGTTATACTTTGGCCTGACATAACTGTTTCAAAAGCGCTTTTTTGATGGGTATATAATTCAGAAACTCCTCTTTGCTGAAGAGCTGTTTTTAATAAAGGATTTAGTCCATCCGGCATTGGTTCAGTCCTGGCCGGTTTTTCATCAATTGTATGCCAATGAACGATATTATTCTTGAATTGTCCATCAAGCCTAATCCGTTCCAGCATCTCCTGAAGGTTTTTTCTCAATTTCATGTACATCACCCCCTATTCTCTATTGTAGCGAATAGACGTTCGTTAAAAAAGAAAAACATCTCTTTTCGTGCAGATGAAATGTAATGAAAATAATTCCAGGATATTGTCAAGATATTGCCACGGAACAATTTCTTACTGAATTCAAATGTTTTGATACAATACAAGTAGACATTAACGATTAGGAGTGTGTATAGTGCTTGCTGAAGAGATAAGGACCGTGCTTTCCTGGTTTCCAATATTCCGGGAGTTGGAGAGGTATGAAATAGATAAAATAGCTGAAATTGCAATTGCAAGGGAATACAAGAAAGGATCTCATATTTTCATGCAGGGCGACCCGCTTGAAAATGTTTACTTCGTCTTTAAAGGAAAAATAAAAATTTACAAATCCGATGCAAACGGCAAGGAGCAAATCGTGAATATCCTTCAAAGGGGCGAGATGTTTCCACATGTCGGCTTTTTCCGGAAAGGAGATTACCCAGCCTATTCCGAGGCAATTGAGCCTGCTACCTTGGTCGTTGTTCCCATTGCCAGATTTGAAAGCGTTCTAATGTACAATCCTGAATTGTGTATTAAACTTTTCCGCGTGCTCGGTGAAAGGATTGTCGACCTTCAGAACAGGCTCGAGGAACAAATCCTGAATAATACAAACGAACAAATCATCAAACTGCTCGTCCGGCTCGGGCAACGACATGGAACTGAAGTACGTGACGGGCGAATTCTTCTAAAAGGCGAATTTACCAATAAAGACTTGGGGAATATGATCGGTACAACAAGAGAAACTGTCAGCAGGACACTGACAAAAATGAGGAAAGATGGGCTAATTGAAGTAGACAGCCATGGAAATATGAAGTTCAATCCAAACGAACTTATGGAGCAGATATTACAGTAACGGTCATTTGACTGCTCAGAACCATAAATTGTTTCCGAGCCAATCTGTTCAAGGACATTTTCGCATTCCTGGAAGGTTGAAATGTCTACCAAATAGGGGTTCATGGACATTTTGACTCTCTTGGAAGGGTGAAATGTCCTCCATCAGTGTTTCATGGACGTTTTCAATTATTTTAACATCAACTTGTACTCCAACAACAAAAGGGTGTCCCAATCTGACAAAACGGGACACCCCTTTTTAAAGTCTTATTTCACTTCAGAAAGCTGAAGCATCTCGTTCATATCATCCTGAGCGTTTCCGATCAATTTAAGGTTAAATGTATTTTGCAGCACTTCCAGAACGCCGCTGGAAATGAATTCAGGCGGTTTTGGCCCAATTCGGATATCTTTGATGCCGAGGCTGAAAAGTCCCAAAAGAATAGCTACAGCCTTTTGTTCAAACCATGAGAGAACAATACTGACCGGCAGCTCATTGATTTCACATTCAAATGCATCGGCAAGCGCCATCGCAATCTTTACGGTCGAACCCGAGTTGTTGCACTGACCTAGGTCAATATAGCGAGGAATGTCTGTTCCAGGAACTGTTCCGTAATCCACATCATTAAAACGGAATTTTCCGCATGAAGTTGTCAAAATGACTGTTTCAGGAGGAAGTGATGTTGCGAGCTCACGATAGTACTCCCCGCCTTTGCCAGGTGCATCACAGCCAGCGATGACGAAGAATCGTTTGATTTTGCCTTCCTTGACAGCTGCAATGGCTTCAAAAGCAAGACCTAGGACGGTTTCATGGTGAAAACCTGTCAGCAATGTTTCATCAGAGTCAATATTGGCTTCAGGCAATTCAAGTGCTCTTTGAATTAAAGGAGCAAAATCATCGTTTTCAATCTTTTGTACATTTTCCAGGCCAGCTACTTCATAAGAGAACATCCTGTCTGCGTATGTACCTTTAATCGGCATCACACAGTTTGTTGTTGCCAGGATTGCCCCAGGAAACTTTTCAAACAGGCGGCGCTGGTCATACCACGCTTTACCGATATTTCCTATTAGATGTGAATATTTTTTCAAGGCCGGGTAGCCATGGGCTGGAAGCATTTCGGAGTGGGTATAAATATTGATACCCTTACCTTCTGTTTGCTTCAGCAGCTCTTCTAGAGCAAACAGGTTATGGCCTGATACGACAATTGCCTTGCCTTCTATTTTGTTTTGGCTTACACGGATAGGCTGAGGTATTCCAAGCCTTTTCGTATGAGCCTCGTCGAGCACTTCCATGATCCTTACGGCGGATTGGCCGACCTTCATTGCCATGTCAATATGCTCCTGGACATTAAAATTTGAATTCGTTAACGTCATATAAAGAGCTTCATGTGTTGTCGCATCAACAAAAGAATCTGTATATCCAAGTTGATTCGCATGGGTCCGGTAAGCGGCAATCCCCTTCAGGCCGAAAATAATCGTATCCTGAAGGCTGGCAATCGTTTCATCCTTCCCGCATACTCCCACTACTGTACACCCGCCGGATGGGGTTTGTTCACATTGATAACAGAACATTTACATTCCTCACCTTTCATTCTTCCTACCCATACAGAATATAATTGAAATTGAAAAAATCCTGTGAGTTATATCACTGTTTTACAAACCGTCACCATTTGTTCAAACATTCACATATTTATTGTTCGTTCACTTTTTTTAAAAAATCTTCATATGATATCAGTGGAAAAGAACTCAACCTACTTACGGGAATTTATATTTTAAAGAGAGGGAGAGAAAGAATGGAAGATAAAAAAAGGCGAAATGAGAACAAGGAACTGGCAAGCGCAAAGCCAAAAGCTGACGATCACCGGCTAACCTATATAAATGATTTATTTCATTATCCTCCCGTTAAAGGCTTCCTGCAGACAATAGATGATTTTTTTCAGAATCCATTCACCCGTTCATCTTCTTTCAGGACAAAATTGGAAGAGAATGATAAGGAATATATCGTTACAGCTGAGCTTCCGGGAGTAAAACGGGACCAGATAAAAATAGAAATTTACAGAAACCAGGTAGTCATTTCGTTTGAAAACAAGGTTGAGCAGGTGGAAACTGACGAGCTCCACGGAAGCTATAAAAGAAGTTTTTCAAAACAGCTTGAATCAAGGTCAGTTTACCTTCAAAAACCAATTCTCGACAATAAAGCCAAGGCTTCTTATGCAGATGGGCTCCTCACTATTACCTTGCCAATTGATAAAGGACATACACTTGAAATAGATTGATGGTATTTTACTTGGAAAAAGAGAGGGTGACCCATTTTCGGGACTCCCTCTCTTCTTATTACAACTCTGTAATTATTCCTTCTCCGTATTCAGCCAATGTGAGAAAGACCCTCTTGGCACCTTGAAATACTCCATGGAAAATTTAATGAACTGTTCGGTGTTTACTTCCTTATATTTAAAATGATTGTAATACTCTGAGAGAAAGTCCATTATAACAGTCTTTTCGTCGCCGTCTTTTCGCACGTAAAAGTTTTGCTGTGCCATATTATAAATTTCTAGTGCTGGCTGCCCGTATACGAAAGCTGTATGGGTAATTTGATCAACCGGTGTGTTGGAATGCTGTTTCTTTAATTTTTGTTCTTCAACCATCGCCATTCTGTTGACAGATAGCTCCTGTGCCATCCCAAGCGGGCGATCCTCGGCGATATAGAAATACATATTAGTCGCAAATTCTGTGAACCCTTCATCTATCCAAGGTTCATTGAATGGGTCGTTTGATACAACACCATAAAAATATTGATGAGCGATTTCATGTACAATCGCGATATTGAAAAAGTCATCAAAATCATGATACGGATTGACAGTCACAATACCCGGATATTCCATATTCTGTCCAAGATCAAGGATTACGTCAAGCTGTTCGTGTGGGTATTCCCCTATTTTCATTTGGTAAAAGGACAGAGCATTTTTAGCGAGAGACAGAGCTTTTTCAGGATCACGGGCATGGTCACTTCTCGAGAATAGCCTGATCTTGACGCCATTAGATTCAGCCTCGTACAAATCCATGTCCTTTATGACAGCAATAAAAAAATCCCTTACCTTTTCTGCTTCGGCCTCTCCTTTGCTTGAGCCAAGCTTTGGATCAAGCCCGTCTGTTGAAACAAATGAATAGCCATTTGGCAAATCGTATGAAACCTTGTAATCCGAAAAATCAGTGTGGAAGGTTTCCAGTCCATTGGAGAATTCACCCTTGTTCCATTTACCATTCCTAAAGGTGGCCAGCATCGGATACCATTGTGCCAAATAATAGTTGCCATTCACCTTGGAGAGGCGGCTGCCTTCCTCTGGCAAATCCATTGTATAGGAGAAGGTGACGTCCACCTTGTCACCCTTTTCCATTTTTTCTGGCAGCCTTACAATTAACAAATCATTGTCAAGGGTATACTCTGCTTTCTTTCCATCGACTTTTATACTGTTAAAATCGACCTCTGAATGCCCCTTAACAGTTTTATAGGGATGACCTTCCTTGAATGAGTTAGGAATAAAGTAGAAAACAAGTTCCTTCCACTCTTGTTTCGAAAGGTTCTTTGCTTTTACATCGGCATTAATTGTAAATTGTCCATCTTCGTCCATTTTTACATCAAGGTCATATTGAGCCTTGCTGAAGTTTTTAACACCAACATCATTATTTCTCGTGGCATACACATACGTTCCCGAAAACACCAGTACCAGCACTAACAGAACAAGTGCCAGCCTCTCTCCTTTTAGCGGCCAAAACTTGGCTGATGTGCCATATTCCTTCCGTTTTGGCACCAAAATAGGTTCAAATCCAGTCTTTATCCAAGGTGCCCTTTGATAATTCGACTGAAAACGATTCTTTAGGCCATTTGCGAGCATGCTGAAGGAAAGAGTTGTGAGCAGAAGAGTCGCAAGCGGGACAAGAAGCACATGAGAATTTCCAAAAATATTGCCCCTTGCCTGGCCTACAAGGCCAGCCAGTTCGTTCGTTACCGAAATATAGATAACAGGATCGAAAGTCTGTGTCGTTCCCCCGACAAAAATGTTCATCAAGGCAAGCTGTCCCATGATTGTAATCACGTAAACAATTTCAAGAATGAACATAATTAACAGCGTTTCTTTCATTTGTGGGAATATATGCCTCCAAATAATCCTGTGCCTCTTGGCACCGAGCGTTTTTGAGGCTTCAATAAATACTGATTTGTTTATTTCCTCCGTTTTTTTACGGACAGAAGAGATTATGCTCGGCGTGCTGATGGCTGCTGTAATCATAATAAAGTAGTAAATCAGTTTTATAGGCTGTAAGGTTGGATTAAACGTAATCGGGAACATGAAAAAATAAACAATAATGAACAGTGGAACATAGCTCCAGGCGTTCTCAAAGGCAACAAGCCATCCCGGGACTCTTTTCCATGTTCCAACATATAAGCCTATTAACGTCCCTGCCGCCATCTTAAGGACGGTTACGGCAATTGAAATGAGTACAGTATACTTAATACCATGAAGGACAAGCGTGAGCAGATCATATCCCCACCTATTTGTCCCCAGTGGATACTCTTTAGTGGTAAACGGCTCAACGGGTGGTGCGATAATTGTACCGTTCTCATACCTTGCCTCCATTTGTTCCGTCAGATTGTATGGAGCCAGTATGCTCCCAAATATAGCTAAAAAAATCAAAATCGAGACAAGAAAAACACCAGCATACAGGGCATAATTAATCCTAAGTAGTTTATTCATAGATAAATCCTCGTTTAAATAAATAGAGTGCAAGACGTATAGCAGAATACGTAATAAATGAAATAATCAACATTGAAAACAGCCCAATGGCAACTGGCTGCATTTCGCTGTTCTGAAAAATGAATTTGGTGATTCCCTGTACATTTAGAAGATATTCAATAATGAACAAGTTTCCAACTGCCAGTGAAATCACCTTGGTCAATTCAGCCTTTATAAACGGCTCAATATTTTTAAAAACATGCTGAAAATTTATGTAAGTAGGTCCAAGTCCTTTTGCTACCGCCGTCCGGACAAAATCTTCACCGCTAGTTTGATAATATTTAACAGCGACAATCTTGAAAAGATACAGCGTTGGTGCAATACCCGTCATCAGCATCGGAAACCAGATATTCAGTGCCCCAGAACCAGGCATAAGTGAAATAACCCGAATACCTGTCCAGGTGTAGAACTTTACTGCCAGAACCAGCGACATGATGATTAGGATAAAATCCGGAATTGCTGCAAGAAAAGTCAAAATCGCGTTTACGACCCTTGTAAGCCTAAACCTGCTTATGAAAATTCCAAAAATTAAGCTTAGCAAGACTCCAGCTCCAACTCCAACCAAAATGATAGAAAGGCTAGTAGTAAAATTATCGCCTATGTCTTCAGAAATAATCCTCATCCGGCCATTTAGTTCATATGTGCCAAGGCCGCCATCGCTTAGGTTATGAAAGAAAGTCAAGAACATTTCCGGTGCCTTCTCAAATGTCCAGTCCATCGACTGGGTTGCCGGGTTGATAAAAACAAAAGCTGGCAAGGCTGCCAAAAATAGAATCAGAAAAACAATAATAACAAACTGCTGTATAATACGTATCATGAATCAGTCCCCCTAAATTGTGACGTAGTGGTTAGTAAGAATGTTACAGAAAATCTACAATTTATGTAATTTGCACTTTTCAACGTAACATAAACGAAATAAATTTTAAAGAATTTTTACAAAAATCAAATCTTGTCAACTCTTTTCTTAGCAGGGGAATGGACAAGAAGAAACGTTCCACGCTGAAACGTGGAACGTTGAAAACTTCGCAGATTATAAACAGGAACAACACCAGTGCTATCTCAATCTTAAACTTTCAAAACGCCTCCAAGCCCTTTAATCAATGCTGAAGCCTGGCTTACAGTATTGACCATTTGGCCTGCAGTATTAACCATCTTGTTAATGTCATATGTTCCATCCTGAGATTTGAACGAACCAAGGATTGACTGCATCGCTCCTGGCGGTTTTTGCATAAACTGCCCTTTTGGATATGGATTAAATTGAGGGGCCATGTTCATCGGCTGAAACTGCTGGCTTTGGCCATACATCCCATTCGTGTATCCCCCGGTTTCAAGCGGATTTTGAAAAAGAAAATGGCTTTCAGGCTTATTCTGAGGTCCCTGATGCCCAAGTGGAGGTTGCGGCCAAGCGCCCCCTGCTGGCGGATAACCAGTTTGATATCCAGCCATCAGTTGATTGGGATTCCACATATCCTGTTGCGGAAAAAATCCATAAGGCACTTGCTGCCCCCAGCGCTGAACATTTGGTACCTGTCCATAAGGAGGGGTTAGATACGGGTTATTTTGCATGTGGGCTATCCTCACTTCCGTACATAGTTTCCTTATACTATATGTAAGGGATTGGTCCTTGTGACTTTTTAGAAAATTGCAACCCCTAATTGATGAAAATTTTGTCGGAAGTTTAAATTTTTGAAAAATTAGGATTTACGAATCTATGTGATACGATATAAAAAATGGGGAAAGGGGCGCTTTTCATGGATATTTCAACGTTGAAGACAAGCTTTATCCTGCATCGTGACACAGATTCCGGAGATGTAAATGTATTAAGGGATTATGCAAGGAGATTGTATATTCAAAATGAAATCTCGGCTTCCACATTCCGCGAGTTAATCCGGGAACTTGAAGCCAAAGGCGCCACTGCACCGGAATTAACCGGTGAAAAGCAATATAATTAAGACATGACCCGCCAAATGGCGGGTTTTTTCTTAGTGTATTATTTCTTAGGCTGTATTCTAAGTAGTAGTTGATTTCCGCTCCACAAAGGGAAGCTCCTCGGAATAAACATCGCAGAGACATGCGAATTTTGCATGTCGCGAGGCGTTCTTTGCCTGTCACGAGGATGCTCTCTTTCCGCGGGGCAGGCGGTGAGCTAGTCTTGCTTCAGCGCCTAGCCCCTCGAGGTCGCTTCGGTCCCTCAGGTGAAGTCAAAAACCGACTTCTCCTTCAGGCCCCCCACAAGAGTAAGCTCCGGAAGCATAAGCATCGCACGAAGAAAAAGCTTTAGCTTTTTCGAGGAGCGCTTGTCGGGGCTGACCAAGGCGCTTACGCATTTCACACTCCTCGTCGCTAAAGCGACTGCGGGGTCTCACCTGTCCCGCTTGTCCCGCAGGACGTTGAATAGTCTTCCTGAAAAAGCACCGCAGGAGAAAATGCGTTTTTTGCATTTTCGAATGAGATCGCACCTTCCGCTCCAATCAACTGGTCTTTTATCCGAGCCCTCACTTCTTACAGTGAATTCCAAACATTTTAGACCGCCATTACCTTTATTTATGGTTTAAGCTTATCCAAAATGGTTTTTAGTGTATACTCAACCGTTCGGCATGAGTTTATAAACGTATAGCGGCTGGTTTTGACAAAGAAGGCCTGGATTGACAGCTTGTCAATATGTTCATGTGCGTTTTCGATCTGACGGATGGAGATTCCGTTCCTGGCAAGAAAAGATGACTCCCTCAAAGCAGCTTCCTTCCATTGGTCGTTTATTTCCTTTACTTTATCTGCGAAAGGTTTTATATCTGAATAAAAATCTCCATCGGCATTTTTCTCCCGAGTTAATTCAAATGTTTTCTGAAACTGCAGAGTATACTCCAACAGCCGTTCCGTCATTTTTTCCAAAGCTTTTAATGATTCCATAGTGTCCTCCATAAAAAGAAGCCATTTTTTAAAAATGGCTCCATACATCACTTTAAGTTTATCTGCCGCTCAGTCCAAGTTCAAGTTTCATGTTTAGAATGGAAGGAATCCCCCCAGCTGGCTGTACTTCCTCCCTGGCCTGCTTAGTTTCCATCAGATCCAGCTTTTCTTCGATTGCTTCAAGTTTAAAGACCCTCTCACTAATCAACTCCATTGATAAACCGGTAAAAGCGATTTCCATCTCAGCCTCTAATAATAGAAGCTGTTCATTAATACCGTTTAAACGCAACAATAGCTCTTCCCTTTCACTAACACGGCCTCTCATATTCGTTTCCCCTTTTTAAATGTATTTGTTACTCCTCTATTCTTCCTCGCCCGCCTGTTTCCTTCCTCAGTGACAAAACTAGAAGCTACGTGCCAAAAGTAGTGAAATTCGGCAGCTTTCCGATTGCTTTGCCACTATTGTTTCGACAAGTTCCCCGCATGAACACTTTCGTTTCGGGAACGATACAAATGGAGGTGTTTATCTATGGCGAAAAAGGGTAATGAAAACAAGAAAAACCATAATGGCCAAGAACCTAAAAAGACAGGTTATGGGGATAAAAAGCTTGTTGGCGAAAACAGGCCTGCCGAATAATCGGGAATCCCTTAATGCGGGCTGGAAGGATGTCCGGTTTTTTAGTCAATGAGCCTGAAAAATCAGGGTTCGGCTGAGCACAAAGCAAGGGCATCCCCCTTGCTTTTTTTTCGTAACGATCATTTAACAGGACAGATTAAAGCTTCCAATCCCCAGGAAAAAAATCCTTCTTTAGCTGTGCCATCAACCGGAGCTGGGAGCGCTTATGGAAGTACCAGTCAGTCAGGTGCGGATTATTTTTAAGCTTGATTGGCAAAAAAAGTTTATGAACAGGCGCCGCTTTCCTTAAGCTCCAGTCACGGTAAATATGGCGATTATGCTTTATCACCGGGAAGGTGGTTCGCAGAAATGGAGTATCACGCGGAATGGTTTGTTTGAAATACTGCTCAAAGTCATGCCTGGATCCGGTATGTACTGTGTTTTTGGCAAAATCATAGAAATGGGGGAATAGCCGCGGGTGAAACAGAATTTTTGCCAGTCTCCTTCCAAGATCAATCCGGTTCGCTACTTTTTTAAATCCTGATACACTCGCACCATATAATTCTCCACCGCATGTCGGGAATAAAACACAACTAAAATGAAGCCACTCCTGGAAATTAAACTCGATTGATTGAAATACTTTGCTTTTATAAACGGGATGTTCAATGATTGGTTCCTGGATGACATTTTGTTCATTGATAATCAGGGCGGTTGTCAGCCTGTTTTTATCCTGCTTTTCCCAATAGATAGTCCATTCCTTTTGCATAAAGGAAGAGACCTTTAAATGTTTCAAAAGGTGAAACAACGGCTTATTTGTTTTCGTCGAATATGAATAGAGCATCAGCTGTGGAAAAGCATCATGGAAAATAAGCCAGTTTGCCCGCTCAAATGTTAAAAATAATTGCTTCCTCGTTTTGTCTGTAAGGAAGTGAGGGAAGATTGTGCCTTGAAGGTCACACATGTTGTACCCGCCATTTCTGGATACCATGCTTGCCAGGAAAGACCAAATAATGTCTGGATGTTTCTTGAAATAGTGAAAATAAGCATTCGTCCTGGTGATATTGTCCTTATTAAGCCTTGCTGTTTCACGCCAGATCTCATGAATGATTTCTTGTTCAGACAGCAGCATGTTTTTCTTCCCTTTTTTAAAAATGGATTGATTTGGATATAGTTAGAATGGCTCCCCCAGGAATAATTTATACAGCAAAATTGAAGCTACTTTGGTATGATAAGTAATAGTCTGTGAGGTGCTTATCATGTTCAATTATCCTAATGGGAAAAAATACACTGCCACTTCCCCCCTGCCCCAGCAGCTTGGGCGTCCAAGGCGAACAGTTGAATCCTATGGCAACCGGGGTATGACTCTCGAGGATGACTTGAATGAAACCAACCTGTATTATTTATCCCGAGGGATTGCAGTCATTCATAAAAAACCTGTCCCGATCCAAATTGTCCAGGTAGACTATCCGAAAAGGAGCGCGGCCGTCATAAAGGAAGCCTATTTCAAACAAGCTTCCACTACCGATTACAATGGAGTTTATAAAGGAAGATATATAGATTTTGAGGCTAAAGAAACACAAAACACCTCATCGTTTCCACTTAAAAATTTTCATGACCATCAAATCCATCACATGGAGGCCGTCCTTAAACAAGGCGGAATCGCTTTTGTTATTTTGCGCTTTTCCAGTACGGATGAATATTTCTTACTGGATGCCGGGCCTTTGCTCAAATTTTGGGAGAGAATGGAGCTTGGCGGCCGAAAGTCGATTACCAAGAACGAAATCCTCGAAACAGGAATACCGATTCCATTTGGATTTCAGCCACGAATTGATTATTTGAAAACTGTTGATGAACTCTACGATTTAAGTGAATAGATTCGTATTGTACGAAAGGAAGGAATTTTTATGGCAGGTACGTATAAATCCAGGGAGGAAAAAAGGAAACAGCTGGAATCCCAGGGAAAAAAGAAACAAAAAAAACCGGCTCGCGGCGGGATGGTAAAAAAGATTTTTCTCATCCTAATTGCCCTTGGCATAGTCGGGATGCTTTCAGGTGTAGCAACTTTTGCCTATCTTGTACAGGATGCACCTAAACTCGAAGAAAAGCTTCTTAGAGATCCAATTCCTTCAAAACTCCTGGATAAGAATGGGGAAGTTTTTAGGGAAATCGGAACTGTCCGAAGAGAATATGTCGATTATAAAGATATTCCAAAGTTAGTTGAAGATGCATTTCTAGCCACTGAGGATGTCCGTTTTTATCAGCACCATGGTATTGATATTATCCGACTGGGCGGGGCTGTTATCGCCAACCTGACAAATGGTTTTGGTTCTGAGGGTGCTTCAACCATCACTCAGCAGGTTATAAAAAACTCCTTCTTTACGAACGAAAAAACCATTAAACGGAAGGTTCAGGAAGCCTGGCTTGCCTATCAGCTCGAGAGAAAGTATACAAAACAGCAAATCTTCGAAATGTATGTCAACAAAATCTTAATGGGCGGGGACATCCACGGGGTTTCAACAGCAGCCGAAGAGTATTTCGGTAAGAGCCTGGATGAACTGGAACTTCATGAAGCTGCTCTGCTTGCAGGGCTGCCGCAAAGCCCAAACAGGTATAATCCGTTTGAGCACCCTGACAGAGCAGAGAAAAGAAGAAACATTGTTCTTTCACTTATGAATCAGCATGGATTTATTGATGAACAGACAATGAAGGAAGCACAATCGATTCCGGTTGAGAAGAGCCTTGTACCAGAGGAAAAACGCAAAAAGAAGGAAAAGCCTTATGAGTCATTCGTTGATGCGGTTATAGATGAAGTAAAGAAAGCTGGAGATTTTGACATCTATTCCGATGGCCTGACCATTCATACAACACTGGACCCGGACGCACAAAAATATGTTGATCAGATGATGTTTACAAATGACATTGTTCAGTTCCCTGACGACAAATTCCAAGCCGGCATTGTAATGCTAGATACAAAGACTGGTGAAATCCGGGCGATTGGCGGAAACCGGAATAAAGAAATTCAGCGTGGCTATAACTTTGCGACAGATATTAGGAGGCAGCCAGGCTCAACCATTAAACCTATCCTTGACTATGGTCCGGCAATTGAACATCTCCAATGGGGTACCTACCATATGATGGAGGATAAACCGACCAAATACTCGAGCGGTGTTGAATTTGGGAACTGGAATGATAAATATGATGGATGGATGACAATCCGCACGGCACTTGCCAAGTCCAAAAACACGATTGCCGTCCAAGCTCTTCAGGAGGTTGGTACCGACCGGGCGATGGATTTTGCCATTAAGCTCGGGATTCCATTAAAGGAAATTTATGAATCGTATGCTCTAGGCGGATTCGGCGACAAAACGGTCGGGGTCTCCCCTATGCAGCTTGCTGGCGCTTATAGCGCATTTGGCAATAACGGTTATTATACGAAGCCTCATGCGGTTACGAAAATTGAACTTCGTGATAAAACAGAAATTGATACTGCTCCTGAATCAAAGGCTGTCATGAAGGACTATACAGCATTTATGATTTCAGATATGCTCAAAAGCGTCCTGACTAGCGGCACAGGGACTGGGGCCCATATTCCTGGCCTTCCAGCAGCAGGTAAAACAGGAACAACCAACTATACGGAAGATGAATTGCGTAAACTTAAAGTAAGAAAAAGCGCAGTACCTGACGCCTGGTTCGCTGGCTATACAACCAACTATACAATTGCAGTCTGGACTGGGTATGAAAGCAGGATGACACCAATCATGCCTGGAAAAGATCAGCAAATTGCCAAAGAACTATATAAAAATTTGATGAAGCATGTTTCGGATGGAATAGAAACACCTGATTTCAAAATGCCTAAATCTGTTGAACGCGTCAGGATTGAAAAAGGTTCTGTTCCTGCAAAATTGGCTAGTGATTATACTCCGGACAGCATGGTGTTAAACGAATATGCCGTTAAAGGGAAAAAGCCTAAGCAAGTATCCCAAAAGTATGAAAAGCCTGATGCACCTACAGGGTTGAATGCAAGCTATAACAAAGAGAACAATTCAATCTCATTAACCTGGAACCATAAGGAAAAAGAGAATATTAGCTTTACTATTGCTGTGACCAAGGACGGAACCAATGTCCATTCCAACACAACGACGAATACTTCGTATGATGTGCCTAATATTACATCCGGCGGAACCTATACAGTCACTGTAACTGCTGTTAAGGATGGAACCAGCAGCAATCCGGCTACCACAACGGTTGCCGTTGAAAACGAAACTCCACCTCCAAGCAACGAAAACGGAGGTAACAACGGCGGCGGCAACGGGAATGGAAATGGTAACGGAAACGGAAATGGAAATGGAAATGGAAATGGTAACGGGAATGGCAACGGCGATGACGATGATGGGGAAGATGATGGCAATGGTGATGGCGACGGTGATGGTGATACCGGCGGAACTGGTGGTACCGGTGGAACCGGAGGAACTGGTGGTACCGGTGGAACTGGTGGTACCGGTGGAACTGGTGGTACCGGCGGAACGGGTGGTACCGGTGGAACCGGTGGTACTGGCGGAACCGGTGGTGGTACCGGTGGTACTGGCGAAACCGGCGGTGGTACCGGTGGAACTGGCGGAACCGGTGGAACTGGCGGAACCGGTGGAACTGGTGGTACCGGCGGAACTGGCGGCGGAAGCAGCACCGGCCGTGGCAATTAACAATCATTAAAAAATCTAATACAAATGAAAGGGAGTACCACTAGCTGGTACTCCCTTTCTTTATAGCCAGGCTCTTCATGAAGTGCTT
The DNA here is from genome assembly GCF_001685025.1 of Bacillus sp. FJAT-27225. Lineage (GTDB taxonomy): Bacteria > Bacillota > Bacilli > Bacillales > Cytobacillaceae > Bacillus_D. The sequence continues at coordinate 634,437 of NZ_MAYU01000001.1, forward strand.
CTTTTGTTCATCCAAGAGCTGATTCAATTGTATATAAGAATGAAAGAGCTCCGGCCTCTGGAACAGAAATTCTATACGCTCCTTGCAATTTATAGGCCTTATTGCCAAGTCTTCCACTTGGTCAAGCTTTGTTAATAGTACAGGTTTACTATTGCCCCAGTATAGGCATTTCAATAGAATCGAAAGACCTGCCTTCATACTCTCCCTAATCATAGGTTTGTTTCTTTCCTTAAAGGCCAGTTCAATAGATTCTCTGGTTTGAGGCCATTGCTCCACTAGGCTTATAACCGAAGTTTTGGATTCATGCCAGGGCCTTTCCCCTTCTTTCCCGCAATAGAAAGTGGCTTCTTCCGGAAAATATAGTACCGCTTTACCTTCAAAAAAAGGGTGATCAAGCTCATTGGGAATGCAGCGATTATCCTTGCGCATGCAGGAGCTTCCCTTTCATTCGTTTTTGGCCTTCCCTGCAAACTTCCAGCAATGGGCAAGTTGGGCACTGAGGATTTTGCGCTTTGCAATGATAACGGCCAAAAAAGATCATCCGATGGTGAGTAATCGACCATTCCTCCATCGGTACCTTCTTCAAAAGTGTTTTTTCAACTTCAAGAACGGAGTCTTTCCATCTGCAAATACCAAGGCGTTTACTGACCCTCTCTACATGGGTATCGACAGCAATGGCGGGCACACCAAACGCAACAGAAACGACGACATTAGCGGTTTTCCGGCCAACCCCTGGCAGTTTTGTCAGTTCATCCCTGTCCATTGGCACCTTTCCGCCATACTCCTCAAGAATCATCTTGCTTAGCTTTTGGATATTTTTTGCTTTATTTCGAAATAAACCTATTGATCGGATGTCGTTCTCAAGCTCTTCCAAAGGAACACTTACATAATCCTCGGGAGTGTTGTACTTTTTAAAAAGCGATTCAGTTACTTTATTGACAAGCACGTCGGTGCACTGGGCGGATAATGCGACAGCAATGACAAGCTCAAAAGGATTTGAATGATTCAATTCACAATGGGCATCAGGAAACATCTTGCCCATTTCATCCAGACAGAACCTGATTTGCGATTTATTCAGCATGATTTGTCACCTACTTTCAAGCAAATTCTCGGTGCCTAATAGCACATATTCAACGAAACAGTATGTCCAAGTTAAGAGGCTTGAAACTCAGCACATGAGGTGGAGTTTATCAAGAAGGACGAAATAAAAACGAGAGAACCCTTCCTCTCGTTTCCCACTATCTTATTACTGTTCCAGCCAATTGTAAAATGGTACAGCTGTAACCGGGGGTGCCTGCCGCTGCTGAGGGACAGTCCTCGCCTGCTGGCGCTGACGGAATTTGATACTCTGGTTTTTGGCTTGTTCGATTGTTTTAATGCCGTTCTTTTTCCATTCGAAAAGAATTCTGTCAATATACCTGAAATTCAGCTTTCCGGACATGACTGCTTCCCGAAGTGCAGCTTTTATGATTTGTGGTTCATGCTTGTCATCATCTACCCACATTGCCAATGTCTCACATTCAAACGGAGATAGCGGCCTGCCAAATTCTTTTTCAAAAATCGTATACAAGTCCTGCTCTTCCGTTTTCCTGTCCCGTTCCTTTTCGGCTTTTTCATTGAGCAGGAATTGATCAATAAGCTTTTGCCATAATGGATCAAGTAAATATTTTTCATAACGAATGCCGTCTGAATTATGTTCTTCGATGATATCTATGTAGCCCCGTTGAATCAATTTTCTTAGTGTATCAGTGCACTGGGTAACGGTAAGAGTCATCTGAGAGGAAAGCTGTTCCGGTGTAGGAAATTCATTGCCTTTTTGGGCATGATTTAAGATGTTAAGTAAAAGGACGAGTTCGTATTCATTCAAATTCATGTTTTTGTATTCAGAAAACAGCAAGGAAGGTATGGTCAAATTCCCTTCGTGCATCCATGCAAGGATACTAGACTTCATATTTCGACACCTCCCTTTCAGTATAACATGAATCATAGGGACACAGGCAAACAAATGATAAAGGGATAATTTTACATTATATAGGCGAATAAAGGCGAAATAATAGGGGTTTTATTGAAAAACCTGCCAAAACTGGAGTCCTGGCAGGTAATCCGATAATCGTTTTTTAAAGAAACGTCTTTCGACAAAAACCGAGGCTTATGGATATAGCCGGTTCAAAAGACGAGGGAACGGGATGGTTTCCCTAACGTGTTCGACTCCGCTGATCCAGGCCACAGTCCTCTCAAGTCCAAGCCCAAAACCTGAATGAGGGACTGCACCATACTGGCTCAGATCAAGATACCATTTATAAGCTTCTTCGGGAAGCCCATGTTCCTCAATACGCTTCTTCATTAAATCATAATCATATATACGCTCGGAACCGCCAATAATCTCCCCATATCCTTCAGGGGCAATCAAATCCGCACATAGTACAACATCATCCCGTTCAGGATGCGGCTGCATGTAGAAAGGTTTCAGAGATGTTGGATAATGGATAATGAATACTGGCTTATCATAGCTCTCAGCAATTGCCGTCTCATGCGGCGCTCCGAAATCATCTCCCCACTTGATATCATCAAACCCTTTCTCATGGAGAAGCTTTAGCGCATCATCATACGTAATCCTTGGGAATGGTGCTTTGACTTGCTCCAGCTTCGATGTATCACGGCCAAGGGCTTTCAGTTCAAGCTGGCAATTTTTCAAAACGGACTGAACAACATAGGCAACATATTCTTCCTGGACAACCAGGCTTTCTTCATGTTCGGTAAAGGCCATTTCTGGTTCAATCATCCAGAATTCAATCAAGTGGCGCCTTGTTTTCGATTTTTCGGCACGGAATGTCGGGCCAAAGGAGAATACTTTTCCAAGAGCCATAGCAGCAGCTTCCATATAGAGCTGACCGCTCTGTGACAAGTAGGCATCTTCATCAAAATATTTCGTGTGGAACAGCTCCGTTGTACCCTCCGGGGAACTGCCAGTCAGAATAGGCGGATCTACTTTAACAAAACCGTTGTTATTGTAAAATTCGTAAGTTGCGCGGATGATTTCATTTCTGATTTTCATCACGGCATGCTGGCGTTTTGATCGCAGCCAAAGGTGGCGATGATCCATAAGGAATTCGGTCCCATGCTCTTTTGGGGTTATTGGGTAATCTGTGGCAAGCTGCAGAATCTCGACCTGCCGCACATTCAATTCAAACCCTAATGGCGAACGCTCATCTTTTTGTACGATTCCAGTAACGTAAAGCGACGATTCCTGGGTTACTGATTTGGCAGTCTGGAAGACTTCCTCTTCCACTTCACTCTTTACGACTACCCCCTGGATAAAACCAGTTCCGTCCCGTAGTTGTAAAAAGGCAATTTTTCCGCTGGAACGTTTGTTGGCGAGCCAGGCGCCGATTTTAACTTCTTCGCCAACGTATTTATGGACTTCTGCTATCGTTGTTTTAATCACTGATATATTCCCTCCAAGACTTGCACTAACAGTTTCTATGTATCCATTCTATTATACAGGTGTAAAAATGGCCAAGCAAGGGAGCGGCATGATTCGTGGCTTTATTCTTGATTTAGTTTATCTAAAAATTATTAAAAAAGGGTGAACTTGGATTTTCGCTACACAAAGGAAAGCTTCATAGAAAAATCATCGCAGGGATAAGCGGAATTTTTCGTGCCTTCTGCTTCAATCCAATCAAATAAATATTAAATACAACATATTTTTATATAGTCACTTAGTGGTGTTTGCCGCTTCCTTATCCTGGTCATTCTGTTTCTGAAAGCTAGTTTTTAGTTTTTGATTCAACAAACCTGCGGATCCGCTCTATCGCTTCTTCCAGCTGAGAGAATGAGATGGCATAGGATATCCTTATATTATCCGGGGCACCAAATCCGGAGCCTGGTATCACAGCAACCTTTGCCTCCGTTAGAAGGGCTTCCGAAAATTCATCTACATCCTTGTACCCTGTTTTCTTCATTGCTCCACGAACATTCGGGAACAGATAAAAAGCCCCCTCCGGCTTGATACAAGTAACACCAGGAATCGCGGCAAGCTTTGGATATATGGCTGCAAGCCTCTCTTCAAAAGCCTTCCTCATCTGCTCGACTGGTTCCTGCGGCCCTTCATATGCCGCTATTGCAGCATATTGGGCTGTGGTTGTAGGATTTGATGTACTATGGCTGGCAAGGCTTGACATCGCATCAATAATGTCTCGGTTCCCTGCTGCATATCCTATCCTCCAGCCTGTCATGGAGTGGGATTTTGATACGCCGTTCACGACAATAGTTTGTTCCTTAAACTCGGGTGAAAGTTCGGCAATCGAAACATGCTTCTTTTCCCCATAAACGAGTTTCTCATAAATTTCATCTGAAACAATTAAAATGTCCTTCTCCAGGCATACTCTCCCAAGGGCTTCAAGTTCTTCGGCAGTGTAGAGAGTCCCTGTTGGATTGCTTGGGGAATTGATAATGATTGCTTTGGTTCTATCCGTTATTGCTCCTCGCAGCTGCTCCGGAGTAATTTTGAAGGCATTTTCTTCTGCCGCATAAATGTAAATCGGTTTTCCTCCAGCAAGCTTGACCTGTTCAGGGTAACTGACCCAGTAAGGTGCAGGAATGATCACTTCATCGCCATCATTAAGGATTACCTGGAAAAGGGTATACAGGATATGCTTAGCGCCATTCCCAACAATAATTTCGTTCATTTTATAATCCAGGCCCTGGTCAGCAGCAAATTTTGCAATAATTGCCTTTTTAAGCTGAGGGAGCCCGGCTGTTGCGGTATATTTTGTGTGTCCTTCATCCATTGACTTCTTGGCAGCATCAAGAATATGTTCTGGAGTATTAAAATCAGGCTCTCCAGCACCTAGACCGATAACGTTATGCCCTTCTGCCTGGAGTTCCTTCGCCTTTGCTGTAATGGCGAGTGTTGATGAAGGGGTCAGGGAAAGCACCCTATTGGCCAATTTTATTTCCATACTGTTACCTCCACAGTAGACAAATTAGAGATTCTCTATTAGCTTATACATTTCACCGGTTTCAAAGTGAACGTAATAATAGTTGATAAGGCCATTGCCGGTGGAATAGTACACTTCCCAAAAGGGAATGCCTTCTTCCATGCCAGGCCGTATTGAAATTACTTCCTCCGGATTCTTTTCCTCAAATACCTTATTTATGGCATCCTGTCTCGTCAAACCGTCTCCTTTTTTATGGACCACAGTTTTGCCGTCCTTTTCGGGCATCCAGACAATGATACTTTCACCTTTTTTGTTTTTCCCCTCTACAACATAGATTGTTTCTTCGCCATTAAAGAGCGTGAACTTTGCAGCTTCATCCAGATCTGCCTCTTTAATGGCCCTTTCTATTGCTTTCTCCTCGGCGGCCCTGACAGGTTCGGTAGCCTTTGCGTATATCCATCCGGCCCCCCCTAATAACAGGGCAATAATCAGGAAAAGGAATAAAATCAGTTTTTTCACAGTACCGCCCCTTACGTCCGGTATATTGTAAAGATCGCTTTGCTTTGATCCTCGCTATCTAGCGCCAGTCCGAACATAAGATTTTCATGTTTAAGCGTCCGGTTCAAGGCATCGACCACTTTATATAAGTCAGGGCCATGTTGAATTTTTACAGTTGATAATACTTCAATTTTACTTTCCATGCATGTTCCTCCATTGTAAATACCGACAGGTTTTGTTTTTAAATCTATATTTCTTCATTATAGCAGGGAAGAAGACAATTGGCAGGATTTTAAAAAGCTTTTTTTAGCAGTGATTATCAATAATAATCACTAGCCTCTTATAGCCATTTTTCTATTTCTTCAATAAGTTTATCAATTCCAACTTTACGAATTGGCACCCTGGGAATCGAGCGAAGGAAGGAATGTCCGTATGTTGCTTCCCCAAGCCGCCTATCGAAGACGACAATGACTCCCCTGTCTTTTCCGGTTCTGATAAGCCTGCCAAAACCCTGTTTAAAACGCAGGACAGCTTCCGGAAGTGAATAGTCCGAAAAGGGCTTTCCACCCGTCTTTTCAATCATTTCGCATTTTGCCTTGGTCCAAGGTTCATCGGGCGGACTGAAAGGAAGCCTGACGACAACAAGACACGATAGTCCCTCCCCTGGAATATCAATTCCTTCCCAAAAGCTATTTGTGCCAAAAAGGACGGCTTTCTCAAATTTCAGGAAATTGCGTGTCAGCCTAGATCTGCTGCCCCCCGTAATCCCTTGTGCAATCAGTGCATACTCCTCCAACAGACCGCTTTCTTTTACAAGTTCAAACGTCTTCTTTAGCATCTCATGCGATGTAAACAGGATTAGCATCCTTCCTTTCGCTGCATCGCAAATCGAAATAATTCTTCCAGCTATTTCTGCTATATATTCATCCTGCGGCACAGTGTTGACTGCGGGCAAATCAGTTGATATAAACAATTTGACATTTTGCTCATAATTGAACGGAGATGGGATTGAAACAGTGTTAACTTGATTCTGATTCAGGCCAAGGCCAGAAAGAATAAACTTAAAAGAATGGTCAATTGTCAACGTTGCTGATGTAAGGACCACAGATTTTTTTGAAGAAAAAAACATAGAATGCAATTTTTTTGCAACCGACAAAGGCATTGAATAAATACATGTTGCATTTTGAGGTGAACGTGTATCGGTTTCAATCCATTTGACAAATTCCGTATCGTGTGTGAAAACACCATTCAATTTTAGTCTAAGTTCTTCAGCATCTGAAATGAAAGCTGCAAGCTGTACCGCCAATGCTGAACCCTCATCAGTGCCGAGCGGAGCAATGGACTCGCGCAAGGATGCAGCTGCTTCGCTTATATCCTTAAGTAAAAAAGAAAATCTGTCAGCTGCATTTTTCAAGGTCTCCCATTCATGGACCTGCTTATTTTCGTCAATTCTCGTTTTCAACCGGTTTTGGCCATGATTTTTTACTGCTTTTTTAACATAGGAAAAGAGCAATCCAAAAAATTCATCCATTTCGTAAACTGTATCGGCAACGATTTGATTGATAGCTGCCCTCGATCCTGCCTTTCCTCTGCCTTCAAGTTGGGAAACGAATCTGTCAGCTTTGTAAAATAATTGTTTTTGTTCAAATAAGCCGAATTGCCCGAGGATCAGCCTGGCGCCAATATAATCCAGGCGTATGCCCAGATGCTCGGCGGCGGCATGTTCAAAATGGTGGCCCTCATCAAGAATGGCGTACTCATAGGAAGGCAGGATCCTTCCTCCTGCCTCAACATCGGCCAGCAGAAGGGAGTGATTTGTAATAATTAAATCTGCCTCATTTGCGAGTTGGACGGCTTGTTCATAAAAATTATAGCCTTGCCATGCACTACTTCTTCCAGTGCTGTTCCCATCCTCTGAAATCCCGTTCCAATACAAGGCACCCCCGCTGGAAAGATTGAGTTCATCCCTGTCACCAGTTTCGGTCCGGGTTAGCCAGACAAGGATTTGCATCTTCGCAAGCGAAGTATCATAGTTGTCATTTTCCTCTTCAAGGCTTTTGGCGAAAGCTGGAAGGGAAAGGTAATTACTTCTGCCTTTCATAAGTGAAGCCGTGATTGGAAACGGAATAGTTCTTTTCAGGAGCGGTATATCTTTTTTCATGAGTTGCTCCTGAAGCTGGATTGTATATGTACTGATTACAACTTTTGCACCGCTTTTTCGGGAAAAATATGCGGCAGGAAGCAAATAGCCAATTGATTTGCCAATTCCTGTTCCAGCTTCAATCAGAGCATGCGTTTGATTGCTGAAAGCATGATAGACTTCATCCATCATCTCAAATTGCCCTGTCCGCTTCTCATACTCTTCAATGGAATTGCGCATCATTTCCTGCTTTTCCTCATCCTTAAAGGGGTACTGGACACCACTCTCTGAATCAATGCCACTCGAAGACGTTCTACGTTTCAGACTGATACCATTAATCGTTACCATCGAGCTGGTTTCAGCTTGAAAAAGCGTACCACGGCGGGATGTATACTCTTCCAGAAGAAGGTGGATATCACTCTTTAGTCCCTCAGAGAGAGCAGTAAGTTGATTCAATGTCTTAATAGGCAATGCTTCCAGCTTTTTTAAAAATAATAGAAATAACTCTGCTGTTACGTATGCATCACTATCTGCCTGATGAGGGCGGTCATGGTTAAGCCCCTCCTTTTCTGCAAGGTCAGATAGCTTATAGCTGTCAGCTTCTGGCTCAAGAAACCGAGCCATTTCAACTGTATCAAGAACTGGCCCGAAAAATCCTTCTTCACCTGCCATAAGAAGTTCCTCCTGAAGGAAACCCAAATCAAATAGAACATTATGCGCAACAAAATAGGCGTCTTCCAAAATGGAGGAGATTTTTGGGGCCACTTCACTAAACTGTGGAGCTTCCTTTACAGCTTCATCGGTGAGGCCTGTCAGCTCTTCAATAAATAAAGGGATAGGTTTTCCCGGATTTAATAGCGTTGTATATTGATCTGATATTTTGCCGTCTTCTATGACAACAGCCGCAAACTGAATAATTCTATCGCCTTTCTTTGGCGAATTGCCTGTTGTTTCAAGATCGACTACTACGTATTTCTTGTGCATCCTTACACTTCCCACTAGGTTCTCTCAATCAAAACCCTACCATAAAATACAGAAAATAAAAAGCGGAGGCCGCCAAGGGCAGTTCCGCTTTCGTGATTTATATAATTGTATTTGCCGGTTCAGCGTTAAGAAGTTCGACAATCTTGTTGTTTTCATCCATAATTGCAACCTTGGGTTTATGGTAGACAACCCTTTCTTCAGGAACAAGGACATACGAAATTATGATCACAACATCCCCCTCCTGAACCAGCCTGGCAGCCGCACCATTCAAGCAAATAACACCACTGCCTCGTTCCCCGGGGATAATGTACGTTTCAAGGCGGGCGCCATTGTTATTGTTGACAATCTGGACTTTCTCATTTGGAATCATCCCGACTGCATCAAGGATATCTTCGTCTATCGTAATGCTCCCAACATAATTGAGATTCGCTTCAGTTACTCGGGCGCGATGGATTTTTCCGTTCATCATGGTGTGGAACATACTGCTACTCCTCCATATTTATCAAAATGTACACGATTAGGCATCCAAAAGAATATTGTCGATAAGCCTTGCACCGGAAAACCGAACAGCCAGAGCAATAATACACTTGCCTTCAATTTTTTCAACAGGTTCGAGAGATGGATACCGGTAGATTTCCACATAATCAATCTGGCCGTTTGTCTCCCTTTCAATTATGCCTTTTATAATATCAATGACTTTGTCCGGATTCTTTTCGCCATTCTCAAAAGCCTCGCGCCCTTCTTTCAGTGCCCTGTACAATGCAGGAGCCTCCTTGCGCTCTTCCTCAGTCAAATAGACATTTCGCGAACTTTTTGCAAGCCCGTCTTCTTCCCTGACTGTATCCACCGCTACAAGCTGGACAGGGAAATTAAAATCATTTATTAATCCATCGACAACTGCAACCTGCTGTGCATCTTTCAAGCCAAAATATGCCTTATCAGGCTGAACAATCGAAAATAGTTTAGTTAGTACGGTTGCCACTCCATCAAAGTGGCCAGGCCTTGATTTGCCGCACAGGACATCTGTCCTTGCTTCAACAGCGACTTTAACAGTCGGCCTTGAAGGATAAATTTCCGACGCTGCGGGCGCAAATACATAGTCCACCCCGGCATTTCGGGCGACAGTTAGATCACGTTCCAAATCCCTCGGATACGCATCGAAATCTTCGTTAGGCCCGAATTGGAGCGGATTGACAAAAATGCTGAGCACAACAATATCATTTTCGGCCCTGGCTTTTTGGATGAGCGCTTGATGCCCCTCATGAAGGAAGCCCATAGTTGGCACAAAGCCAATTGAACGTCCTTCTCTTTTATGCTGAGTCAACTGCTTACGGAGCTCGACAATTTGCTCAATCTTTTTCATTATTTACCACCATATAAAGCCTGGAGCTCTTCTTCTTTCATTGTAAAAGTATGGACATTCTCAGGGAAACTACTGCTCTTAACATCTGAAACGTACTGCCCAATCATATCCACGATATCATTGCCAATATGGCCGTATTGTTTTACAAACTTCGGAACCCGTTCTACTCCGTAGCCAACAAGGTCATGGTAGACGAGAACCTGTCCATCCACCTCTGCCCCTGCACCAATTCCGATTACAGGGATGGAAACGGTATTAGCAACCTCTTGGGCAAGCTGTCTCGGAATGCATTCAAGAACGACAGCAAACGCACCCGCTTCCTCACATTTCTTGGCATCTTCAATCAATTTTGACGCCGCCGACGCGGTCTTGCCCTGAACTTTAAAGCCGCCCAGGACACCTACCAATTGAGGTGTAAGCCCAAGATGCGCACATACCGGAACGCCGGCCTGGGTAAGCGCTTTGATTTTTTCAAGCACATCATCCGCACCTTCCAGCTTGACTGCGTTTGCGCCCGTCTCCTGGATAAGCCTTGCAGCATTCCTGAGGGTATCCTCAACCGATAGATGATAGCTCATGAAAGGCATATCCACGACAATAAATGTACCTGGTGCCCCTCTTTTAACTGCCTTTGAATGATGGATCATATCATCCACTGTTACAGGAACCGTCGAATCGTAGCCAAGTACGACCATTCCAAGAGAATCACCGACAAGGATCATCTCAACCCCAGCTTGTTCGGCAGTTTTGGCAGCCGGATAGTCATAAGCCGTCAGCATGACAATCTTTTCGCCATTTTGTTTCATCTTCAAGAAATCTGTTGTACTTTTCACATCAATATCCTCCTTCTGTTAGGAAGAGGGGATAAAAAGGATTTGCCGCAGCATAGAAAAAGATCCTTGCTGAAGGCAGAGGATCCCGTTGTTTTTTGCGTTTTTATCCCTCTGTCCCGGTCCTTTACGGATCTAGGCAGAAACCATGTTTAATTAGGACTTGCATAAGGTGCAGTTCTTTTGGATACCGCCCAATCGAATTATAGCAAAACCCATGAAGGATGCCAACGATTATTTGCTTTGGAATGCTATCTCGAGTATGGATTTGCCTCCAATAGACAAGATTGACGGAATGACAGGCAGACCGTGGTTTTTAATCGTTAATCGAGATTCACTGTTTGTTGTCAGGCAAGTTGCGAGAATAGTTACTTCTCACTAGCAATACTCGGAGATTCACTAGTTATCTCGCTGAAAAACTAGTAATACTCCGAGTAGTACTACAAATGACTACCCTCCCACACTACACTTAAGTGCTAGACAACTTGCGTCAGTAGTCACTTTTCACTAGCATTACTCAGAGACTCACTAGCCATCACTCCGAAAAAACTAGTAATACTCCGAGTAGTACTACAATAACTACCTCCCCGCACCACACTTTATTGCTAGACAACTTGCGTGAGTAGTCACTTTTCACTAGCATTACTAGAGACTCACTAGCCACCTCGCTAAAAAAACTAGTAATACTCCGAGTAGTACTACAATAACTACCCTCCCGCACCACACTTTATTGCTAGACAACTTGCGTGAGTAGTCACTTTTCACTAGCATTACTCAGAAGTTCACTAGCCATCACTCCGAAAAAACTAGTAATACTCCGAGTAGTACTACGATAACTACCTCCCCGCACCACACTTTATTGCTAGACAACTTGCGTGAGTAGTCACTTTTCACTAGCATTACTCAGAGGTTCACTAGCCATCTCTCTGAAAAAACTAGTAATACTCCGAGTAGTACTACAAATGACTACCCTCCCACTACACTTAAGTGCTAGACAACTCCCGAGTTAGTCACTTTTCACTAGCAATAACTAAAAAAATGCCCCAAACGCTAACGTTGGGGGCATCATCATCTAATGATTCTCGGATTATTACGTATTGGGCAGCTCAATATCTGCAGAGTAAATGGAATGAATGGTGCCTGAAGCATCCTCTATCTCAAGAACACCCTCCTCGGTTATTCCGCAAGCAGTTCCTTCAATCGTCCCATTGTATGTCCGGGCCCTGATTGGCCCGCCAATACCACTTGCACTGCTTTCCCAGAGGAGCTTAATAGGCCGGAAGCCTTCCTCAAGGTATAACAAATACAACTTTTCAAATTGAAGGCAGAATTCCCGGATAAGGCCAGCACGGGAATGTTCCGTCCCTGTTTCAGCGGCAATCGATGTTGCAAGGTCCCGTAACTCGGAAGGGAAATCGGATCCTTTCTGGTTGACATTGATTCCTATCCCAATAATGACAGAATGAATCCGATCTGCCTCAGCTTGAAGTTCGGTAAGAATTCCAGTCAATTTCTTGCCATTGGCTAAAATATCATTTGGCCATTTGATTTCCGGAGCAAGGCCGGTTGCGGCTTCTACTCCCCTCACAACTGCCACGGCTGTTAACAGAGTAAGTTGCGGTGCCTTTTGAAGTGGAATATCCGGGCGGACAATCAAACTCATCCAAATGCCCGTCCCGCTTGGGGAATGCCACTTACGGTCCATTCTTCCCCTGCCTTCTGTCTGCTCGTCGGCTACGACCAGGGTGCCGTCATGGGTCTTTTCAGCAGCCAGTTTCAGTGCTATTTTCTGAGTGGAATCAACCGAATTAAAATAATGGATGGTTTTACCTATGAATTCGGTTTTTAAACCGAGTCTTATTTCATCCGCTGTCAAGGCTGAAGGAACCTCGATAAGCCGATATCCTTTTTTCCTGACAGCTTCAAGTCTGAACCCTTCCTCTCTGAGTCCTTCGATATGCTTCCAGACAGCGGTTCTTGAACATCCTGCTGCTTCCGCCAGTGCCTGCCCAGATATGAATTCATCTTCTGCTTCTGCAAATGCATCAAGCAGCTTTTTTCTTATTTCTGATTGCAATTGAGAAGCCACTCCTTTATCTTGTCCTTTCGGTTCATAAGGCGGCCCAGAAGAATGGCCTCTTCCACCAAAGCCAATTGCTCTTTAACCCATGGCCCGCCGGACTGTCCCGCCCAGCTAATCAGGTCGCCCCCGGATATATCCATATCCTTGCTCGACTTAATTGGCAGAGTTTCATACGTTCTAACCCATTTTTCTTTATTAGCCTTACGCCCAATTGCATGCAGCAGGTTTTCCACAGAAGAAATAGTATCCAACCCTGCCTGATAAAGAAGGAGAACATCCCAATCATTGTCAAGCCTCTGCCTAAAATAGTCGAGCACTTTCAAAATTTCTTTTATTTGCTTAATTGGCAGCTTCCATTCCCGCAGAATCCCCTCCGCAGTCTTTTCTTCAATTGCCAGGAAATGCAGGAGCAGCGCCCACATTTCATTTAGGCGAAGAGATAATATCGAAAAGGTTGCCAGCTTTGAAAGTTCATTTGCCCTACCACCCAGGCCGGGCAGATATTCAAGAATTCCAGTATCTGAAACCATTTTAATACCTTCAACTCTGCCGATTCCTTGGATCATTTTCTCAAACTCGGCCCTTTTACGCTCAACTGCAATATGCGATAGCAAATGGGCTGTTTCAACTATAGAGGAAAGGGTTTTATCTTCAATGTCAAAACCTAGCTGGCTAAGGAAGCGTACCGCCCTCATAATTCTAAGAGCATCTTCGCTAAACCTTTCAAAAGGGCTTCCTACAGTTCGTATTAGTTTATTGGCGATGTCTTCCTGGCCTCCGAAATAATCGATGACTGTTCCGTTCCGATCCATAGCCATTGCATTGATCGTAAAGTCACGGCGCATTAAATCCTCTTTTAAGGAGGAAACAAATCTTACCTCATCAGGCCGCCGGAAGTCCGTATAGCCTGTTTCAGTCCTGTAAGTCGTCACTTCATAGGACCCACCCTTATAAAGGACAAGTACCGTTCCATGCTCAATCCCAACATCAACTGTCCGGGAGAAAATTTTTTTGATTTGCTCGGGAAGGGCTGAAGTTGCAATATCAACATCGCCGATTGGTCTTCCCAGAATAGTGTCACGAACCGACCCGCCGACAAAATAAGCCTCAAACCCTGCGGCTTCTATTTCATTCAGAACGGGCAATGCATCTAAAAATGGCTTTTGCACGATTCCCACCTAATTTCCTAGCAATTTGTAATAGAGGGTTTCATATTCACCAACAATCCGGTCTGCATTGAACCTTTCCTTTGTATCCGAAGCAGCTTTTTTTGAAAAACGTTGATGAAGCTCTGGATCAGATAATAGGGCAATTGCGTTTTCTGAAATAGCCTCAATGTCCCCTAGCGGACATATAAATCCAGTTATGCCATCACGGATTACTTCCGGTATTCCGCCAATATCTGTCCCAATGCAGGGCACACCGCATGCCATTGCTTCCAGCGCGACAAGGCCAAAGCTTTCTTTTTCTGATAAAAGAAGCATTAAATCACTAATTGAGTAAAGTTCTTCCACATTGTCCTGCTTGCCGAGGAACAGGACTTTGTCCCTCAAACCCAGCTCCGCCACAAGCCGGGTCACATTTCTCTTCTCCGGTCCATCTCCAATCAACAGCAGTTTTGCGGGCATTGCTTCTGCAATCTTTGCAAAAGTACGAATCACATCCGGTACCCTTTTCACTGTCCGGAAATTGGAAACATGGATTACAACCTTCTCTGACTCGTCCACCTTCAATTTTTTCTTTAATTCCAGGTCAGCACGTCTTAAATATACTCGTTCATCTATGAAGTTATATACGGTCTCAATCTCTTTATCGGGATGAATCAGTTCCATCGTTTGGCTGACGAGTGAATTTGACACAGCCGTTACAATGTCGGATTTTTCGATCCCAAATTTTATCGCATCTGCCAGAGACGGGTCATTCCCAAGCACAGTAATATCTGTGCCATGCAAGGTCGTCATGACTTTCAAGTCCCTTCCACTCATCTGCCTTGCGAGTATCGCGCAAACAGCATGGGGAATTGCGTAATGGACATGAAGGAGATCAAGGCCTTCCTGGTTGGCTACCTCAGCCATTTTACTCGCCAACGCAATATCATAGGGCGGATATTGGAAGACAGAATACTGATTGACCTCTACCTCATGATAATGGATATTATGGTACATCCTCTTTAGCCTGAATGGCAAACTGGAGGAGATAAAATGGATTTCATGTCCCTTTTCTGCCAGAAGTTTGCCCAACTCGGTTCCGATAACACCTGAACCTCCTACAGTAGGGTAACATGTAATCCCGATTTTTAATGGTTTCATAGCTGCCTTTCTCCCAATAGGTCACCGTCAAGCAATAGTGGACCGCCAGTTTTAAATCCTTCAGCGTATTGGACACCAACTTGCTTGCCGAATAAAGATTCCCGCGCTTCAATTGAATCAATATAGCCGTTTACAAGCGGGGTATCGAAGCTGTCATCCTGTTTTACAAATTGGCTTTCATACGCATTTAGTGCCGCTTTTTTCGATTCAAAAAAAGCAGTAATATCTATAACAAATTCCGGCTGATGAAAGCCGTTGATCATATAATAGTAAACCCTGTCCGCCTTATGGGGCGGGAAATGGGTACCATCATCAAATTTGCGGACTCCAGCTGAAAAAACCGCCTCTTCTACAAGGCGGGCGCAATTTCCGTGGTCAGGATGCCGGTCCACGCAATAAGGCGCAAAAACGAGCTGTGGCCGATACGCCCTAATTACAGCTGTTATTTGTTTTATGTACTCTTCCTTCATAAATAGCCCGCGGTCTGGCATCTGCAGCCCTATCCGCTCAGCTTGAAGAATGGACGCTGCCTTGGCCGCTTCTTTCTTTCTTGTTTCTACGTCGCCGTTGGAAGACAATTCTGCCATGGTCAAATCGCAAATGACTGTTCTCTTTCCACGGGCGGCATATTTTGCAATTGTGCCTCCCATGCCAATTTCAACATCATCAGCATGGGCGCCAAAAGCGAGGATATGTACAGGTTCGGAATAAACGGTCATTCTGGATTATTCTCCCTTTCAACCGACCGCCAATCAAGATGGCCTTCTTCAATCCCCTTGACAACAATCTCGGCTGTTCCCATATTAGTTGCCAATGGGATTGCATAAACATCACAAAGCCTCAGCAATGCATTAACATCCGGTTCGTGCGGCTGGGCCGTAAGCGGATCGCGGAAAAAGAAAATCGCGTCCATTTTGTTGTTGGCGACGAGTGCACCAATCTCCTGGTCTCCGCCAAGCGGGCCTGACTGGAAGCGATGGATTTCAAGCCCGGTCGCTTCTGAAATTCGTTTTCCAGTCGTACCTGTAGCAAACAGAGAGTGGCTTTCAAATATCGGTTTATATGCTGTCACGAAATTGACCAAATCATCCTTTTTTTTGTCATGGGCAATCAATGCAATATTCATCTTTCTCCCCCGCTATTCCAATATATTTTCGAGTCCGTATACAAACGAGTCGATCTTCATGACAGTGTCAACAGCTGTTTTTACCCCTGACATAAACGATGCCCGATTATACGAATCATGGCGGATAGTAAGTGTCTGGCCCTCTGAGCCGAATAAGACTTCCTGATGGGCAACAAGACCAGGAAGACGGACAGAATGTATCCTCATCCCTTCATAATCTGCGCCCCGGGCTCCCTTTAATGTTTCCTTTTCATCAGGATGGCCCTGTTTTTTGGCTGTACGCTCCGAGGAAATCATCTGGGCTGTTTTAACAGCAGTGCCGGATGGAGCATCAAGTTTCCTGTCATGGTGCATCTCAATGATTTCGACATCATCGAAATACTTTGCTGCCATTTTGGCAAATTTCATCATCAGAACAGCACCAATGGCGAAGTTAGGAGCAATGATACAGCCAAGGCTTTTTTCTTTGGAAAGTCCTTCAAGCTCTTCCAAATCCTCAGGTGAAAATCCGGTTGTTCCTACTACAGGCCGAACATTATAATTTAAAGCTGTTCGGGCGTGATGCATGCCCGCCTCTGGAACAGTCAGGTCAATTAACACATCTGCATTTACAGCCTGCAGGCATTCCTCAATATCAGAAAAGACGGGTACATCGGAAAGTGGGAAGTTTCCTAATTCCCCGAGAGTTAAGCCGTTATTGCTCCTGTCTAATACTGCAACTAGGTCAAAATGAGGAGTATCAGCTGCCAATTTGACTGCTTCACTTCCCATTCGCCCCCTTGGGCCAGCGATGACAATTTTTATTTTTTTCTCCATAAAATTAACAACTCCTCTATGCATCATTACTTTCTTGTCCAGCGGTCCTTGTCCCTCGTCCTGAACTTTTCCATAACCATGTCATGGGATTCCTGAAGGTCAATATTCAGGGAATTTGCCAGGCAAATCATTACGAAAAGCAAGTCCCCTATTTCTTCGTTGACTGTTTTCGTCTCCTCAGTAGCCTTTTTCGGTTTTTCCCCATAATAATGATTAATTTCCCTCGCTAGCTCCCCTAATTCTTCAGTTAGCCTCGCAGTCAAAGCCAACGGACTGAAATAGCCCTCTTTGAACTGCCCTATATATTCATCCACTTCTTTTTGTAGCTGTTTCACTGTTTTCGTCTCTTCCATTGGTTCACCCCGGCCGATTAAGAATAGTTTTATATGTAATAGGCTATAACTCATGTTAGCTAAATTAAATTCCATTTACAAATATTTTTTCACGAAATAAAAATGTGGCGGAAATTGCCGGAATAACTTGTATCCGATATAATTATATCCGTCTTTATCGGTCAAAATATGGCAAAGGGAGGCTTCATACATGATAAAAGGCCTGAAAGTGAAAAATATCCTGCTCATTTTGCTAGGGACGGCAATTATGGCATTCGGAGTTATTAATTTTAACATACAAAATCAGCTGGCAGAGGGCGGAGTGACCGGGATTACGATTCTTATCTACTTCTTGTTCAACTTTGACCCTGCCTATTCCAACCTGATTATAAACATCCCTATTTTCTTTTTAGGCTATAAATTGCTTGGAAGAAGAGCATTCATTTATACAATCATTGGAACCGTTGGGCTTTCCGTTTTCTTGTGGATTTTTCAAAGAATCCCTCTTGAGATTCCGCTTCGGGATGATATGTTTTTGGCAGCGTTATTCGCCGGTCTATTTATAGGGGTTGGCCTTGGTATCATTTTCAGATTTGGGGGCACTTCAGGTGGTGTTGATATTATTGCCAGGATTGCCCAAAAATACTGGGGAATTAGCATGGGAAGGACAATGTTCATGTTTGATGCACTCGTAATCCTCGCATCTTTCCTGACCTATCTCGATTATCGGGAAGCAATGTACACCCTCGTTGCCGTAGCTGTTGGTGCAAGAGTAATTGATGTGATGGCGGAGGGTGCTTACTCTGCTAGGGGCGCGATGATCATGTCCGAAAAATATGATGAGATTGCTGAACGGATCATGAAGGAAATGGACAGAGGGGTTACTGTTCTTAAAGGTTATGGGTATTATAGCAAGAAGGAACGAGAAGTTTTGTACTGCGTTGTTCCTAAAAGTGAAATCATCAGACTTAAAAATGTCATCACAGCAGTGGATCCTCATGCATTTGTCTCTGTAACAGCCGTCCACGACGTCCTTGGAGAAGGTTTTACGCTTGATGCAAATAAAAATCCTTTTGAAGTATAAGTTCAAATAGACAACAAAAAGAGCGGGGAATTAACCCCCGCTCTTTCTATTCGTTACGAGTCATGCCGGTATAAATCAAAACAAGCCTTAACAATTCAAGTACCGCAACTGCTGCCGCTGCCACATAAGTCAAAGCTGCCGCATCAAGGACCTTCTTCGCAGGACGCTCTTCCTCATTCCGGATTATCCCAAGCGAAACCACTTGATCCAGTGCTCTGCTCGAAGCGTTGAATTCAACAGGAAGTGTGACGATTTGGAACAAAACCGCTGCGGCCATGAAGATGATACCCAACAAAAGCAATTCACTCATATAGGCAAGCATTCCAATTATGATCAGGATCCAGGAGAAGTTGCTTCCAATATTGGCAACAGGAACAAGCGCATGCCTGAACCTAAGAAATGCATAATTCTCGCCATCCTGGATGGCATGCCCGACTTCATGGGCCGCAATAGCTGTGGAAGCTAAAGAATGGCCATGGTAGATGTCGGGTGAAAGCCTGATTGCCTTTGCCCTCGGGTCATAATGGTCACTCAGGAAGCCGCGCCCTTCTTCAACCCTTACATCATAAAGCCCATTGGCATGAAGGATTTCTCTTGCAACTTCTGCGCCTGTCTTCCTGGAAGATGAGGCGACCTGTGAGTACTTCTTATATGCTCCCTTAACCCGCATTTGAGCCCATAACGGAATAAGGATTATTATCGCAAAATAGATTAAAAACATGTTGAACCCCCTATCCAGTCTAGTTATCATAACTTTACCGAAAAGGGGAGAAATATGTCAATCTTTTAGCTCGCGGCGTTTCTTTGCAATTTCTCTATCTCCTTTGTACTTTCTCCACCCCACATAAGATAATGTCAGGATAATAATACTGCCAGTTGAAATAATAACCCACCATAGCGAGGGATCTGCTTCATCTTCCTCTATTCCGTTAAAAATATCCTGAAGACTCGTTCCGAGCGCATCAAGTTCCTCTAGCTCGGCCTGGCTTTTTGGCAGCGACGAACTCAGCTTTTCCATTGACCTTACCCTCGCATCGACCCGTTGAAGCTGTTCTTTTGGAACATCTATCTTCATACTTGGATAAATGAGCTCGTACATTGACAGAAAAGAATTTAAATTGGCATGATAAAGTGTAGGTTCACCTTTTTGAGCGGCCTGTTTTGCCTGGCTGAACGCTCCCATTACATCGTCCTCCATTTCCGACCAAAGCGGATCGGATGAGGTTGATAGTGCATCGATAACTAAGCGAAACCGGGTAACTTTATTCAGCCTTTCCTGATATTCCATTGTGGGGCTTGCCGCGGCTTCCATAGCCTCATCCCTGGATACAGAAACGATCCTCATTTCATCAAGGGTTATCGGAACAGTCCCATCATACATCTGCTCAAACTCTTCTGAAAAATAACTCAGTAATTTTTGAGCATCTTCATATCTCTGATTCTTAACCATCTGGAATGCATCGTCAGAAATCTCATCAAGTTTTTCAACATCCGCGAGGTTTTCCGCCGCAAAAACCGAAAGCGGGAAAGAGATTAAAAAAAGACTTATAAGGAAGCATCTAATCTTCATATATTGGCACCCCTCTCATACTAGTAAAAATGTATGAAAAAAAGGACAAGTATAGAACTTGTCCCGCCAATATTTCAATAGATAGAGTTTAAAGGGTTTACATGTCAAGCTTGAACCGCTTTGGGCGTACACACAAATACCATGTCAGGAAAATCGATGCGATGGACAGCCAAAAAGTAAAATAGCCTATTTGAGGTGTATATTCATCGAGAACATGATAGGTTGGAAGCATAAAAAACACATAATCAATTACATCATTGTGGAGGGTCCAAACTGCTGCAATGGCAAGATGCCAAGCCTTTATCCTGTAAAAAGGGGCATAAAGCACACCTTCAACAGCCATTGCAAAGTGAGACAGCATAAGCATCCAGGCTATCCCATCCAGCTCGCCGGTCTCTACAAAAACAAGAAGATTCATGACAACTGCCCATATACCGTATTTCACCAAAGTAACAAGAGCGAGCGCCTCTATGATAGGCCAATTTTGTTTTAACAGGAACGCAATAAGTACCAAAACAAAAAACAGGCTGGCTGTAGGACTATCCGGTACAAAAGCAAGAAAGATTGCAGGAGTTTCTTTTAATTGCGGGCTATACCAAATATAGCCATAAAGTGTTCCCAGAATATTAACGATCAGAAGTAACCAAAGTACCGGCCGTTGGGCAAAAAGTGGGTAAATCCATTTCATCTTTTGATCCGCCTTTTACTAAATATATGTATGGGTTGATGGTAACACAAAAAATTCAACTTCAAAAGAATAGAAGTACAAAAGGCTGATGGGTTCGCCATCAGCCTAATTATTATTCGCTCTTTAAATTCGCGATAAATTCAGATAGGACTTTCAATTCTTCATCGGTGCCATTAAACATTCCCGCTGGCATAGAGCCTTTCCCCTCAACGGCAACCTTGGCAACATGTTCGGGATCAAACCCGCGGTCAATCAGTTTGACACCGCCGGCTCCACCTTGGAGTTCGGCTCCGTGACAGGTGATACAGCCCTGATCTTGGTAAATCTTATACCCGTCTGCATTTTTATCAATATTGGATTCAACAATCGCTCCCTGGCGTTTAGCAGCTGCCCAGTCATGGTGAGCGACAACCTCCCATGTCAGGTAGAAAATGGCTGCTACTGCCAAAAGCATAAACGCAGTGGCAGCTGGACGCTTGGATGGCTTCCGTTCAGGTCCCCTATCAATGAACGGAGCAAGCAACAGTGCACCGAATGCAAGACCCGGAATAACCATTGACCCAACGGCATTATAAGGCCCGGATGCATACGTATATTTCAGCAGCTGATACAAGAACATAAAGTACCAGTCAGGAAGCGGAATGTAACCCGCATCCGTCGGATCTGCAATCCTTTCAAGCGGCGACGGATGCGCTACCGTCAAACAAAGAAAGCCTACTAGAAAAACTGCGCCAACAAGCCATTCCTTCAAGAGGAAGTTCGGCCAGAAGGCTTCGGTTTTTCCAGGGTATTCCGAATAGTCTTTGGGAGTCATAGGTTTACGCTCGGACGGCGCCAGTACCCGTGAATCGCCAACAAACTTCATACCTTTTCCGCGATGCATCGAAAAATCCCCCTCCTTTTTCGTCATATGGTGCAGGAATCAAAATAGTCCTGCCGCGAATTTTTACAACGGTCCTGAGATACCCTGCTTACGGATCATAATGAAGTGGGCCCCCATTAGTCCCAACAGCGCCGCAGGCAAGAAGAAAACATGGATTGCAAAGAAACGGGTAATCGTTTGCGCACCAACAATTTCCTGGTGTCCTGCCATCAATGCTTTCAAGTAAGGACCTATTAACGGAACTGATTCAACAATCTGCAGTGTAACTTTTGTCGCAAATAGCGCTTTCATATCCCAAGGCAGCAAGTAGCCTGTAAGACCAAGGCCAAGCATGACGAAGAATATGAGTACCCCAACAATCCAGTTCAGTTCACGTGGCTTTTTGTATGCGCCCTGGAAAAATACCCTCAGTGTATGTAAGAACATCATGACAATGACCAGGCTTGCGCCCCAGTGGTGCATACCCCGGACAATTTGGCCGAAAGCGACTTCATTTTGAAGGTAGTAAACGGATTGCCATGCATTTTTTATATCTGGAACATAATACATGGTCAGAAACATTCCAGACAGGATTTGTATGACGGTTATAAAGAATGTCAGACCGCCAAAACAGTATACAAATGCCGAAAAGTGATGGGCAGGATTTACGTGCTCAGGCACTTCGTGGTCAGCAATATCGCGCCAAAGCGGCGTAATATCGAGGCGCTCATCCACCCAATCATAAATCTTATTTAACATTGGTTAGAGACCCCCTTCCTTCCATGGCTGCGGCTTACCCAAATAAAGCAAGCCGTCTTTCTCCCGGACAGGGTACATATCCAGAGAGCTGATTGGCGGTGTTTTTGGGACGAGTTTACCGCTCTTTTTGTAACGCCCCCCATGGCATTGGCAGTAGAACTCGTTTGGATGATCCGGGCTATTATCCCAGCCGACTGTACAGCCAAGGTGTTTACAAACTGGTGACAGGGCAATAATTTTCCCATCCTCATCTTTATAAACCCATGCAGTTTGAGTTACCTCGGATTCGTACCACGCATCCTTTTGCTTAAACGAATAATCGACACGCTCAGGTTCTTCAGTTATGTCGGCCACCTTTTTAGGTGTCGGAATAAAATCACCTGCATTGTCAGCTTTGAGCATAGGATCAACGGCAAAACGGACCATTGGCATAATCATCCCAGCCGCCATGAATCCCCCCACACCAGTCAAGGTATAGCTTAGGAACTGCCTTCTTGAAACTCGATGCTTACTCATGCTTCTCCCCCCTCTGTTCACACGTTAAGTCCGTACACTTACAATGAATAACTAGGACATTATTATGATATATCAATCTGAATTCAAGGTCAATATTATACTATTTTGTGAACTTTTGATTTTCTGAACTTAATGGCGATTTTGTTATAGATGTACAAATGCAATTTAACTTTCTTAATAGGGAAAGAATATTATATTTCTTCCCGCCATTTTGTTGTGAACAGTTCAGCAAGCTGCTTCACCTGTTCATTAATGAGCGACCTTTTCTGCTGGTCATCCATGCTTGAAAGAGGCAATGCTGGGAGCCAGAGCAAGGACCCAGACAACGAATCGTTGTTCTGAAGCCATGACTGGTCTGAAGTAACAAGAAAAATATGCCGGATTCCTTCTCCCTGAAGAGCTGTTTCCCAACCCTTTAGACGATTAGCCAATTCTTCCTTCGTTTCATTATGTAAATACGTAAAAGCTGGCAGCAACAACGTCCGCCCCGCAAATTGCCTCTCGAGGCCTGCCGAGAGGGTACCAATAAATTCAGACATTGTCGCTGATTGGGGCATCTTGTCTCCCAGGCCAATCTGAATCAGAGGTATAATTGCAGTGTCAATATATTCTTTTGCGTTCATGTATTGGCTGATGTCCACCGGAAGCCATTTCATTCACTTCCCTCCTTTATGTGCTTAACTCTTTCAATCATATCATTCCTGAAGTTGCAATGTGAATCTTTACGACACGATTCTCACAAAAAAACTCGCCAGTTGGCGAGCGTGCGGCAGGCAAAGTTCATTCACCGGACTTACGTGATAACCGATTGGCAGAGATGAGAATCAGTTAAATCATGCTCTCATATCGGTGCGGCTTTTTCATTCGATTCAATTGTTCTGTAAAAAGAAGAAATGCTTCCTTATCCTGTTTATCGAGTGCTTCATCGATCAAGTTAAGCAGCTTTTCCTCATTGAATCTTTGAATGCTGTATTCCAGAAATTGCTGGGCTACTGCCCTATCCTTCTCATTAACCTGTAAATGTCTTGGCATATACGGATTATCTTCAAGGACAGCGGCATACTGATGCACCTTATTGGAGGCATTAAAGTTCAATTGGATGTAAATTTCTTCTTCCCTATTAAGCCTGATATCATGAAACGATTTTTCGGCATCGGTTGTCATGATATTTTCTTTATAAAAGCGGAACGGCACTTTATCTGTGCAATGGGTCGACATAATCAGGCCCCTCGGGCAATACTGAGCCTGGTCAACAAAATGCACTTTTTCCATCAGTTGGTCATGGCTCATAAGATAATTGAGGATCCATACGCATTCTCTTCTCTTTAACTGATAATGGTTCAAAAACCATCGGATAAAGTCCTTTTTCTCGTTGACAGATACAGGGGTTGCCATGATCGTTTCCCTCCTCTGCGAAATTAACTTGATTATTCTTGTGAAAGCCTTTCAACCAGCCCAGCATATTCCTCATTTGAAGGATCATTCTTTAATAACCTATTAAAAACTTCGGCAGCCTTGCCTGTTTTTCCTTCTTCAATAAGAAAATATCCATAATCATTCAAAAAACTTTCATTTTCCTTGAAGAAATTATATGCGGTTTCAAAATTTTCCGATGCTTTTTCAAATTCTTCAAGTTCGTTATAGCTAACAGCTGCATCCCATAGAAATTGGGGCTCGGCATGTTCATTTACATCCAAATTCTCAATTAGGTCAATTACATCTGAATATCGATCCTGATGAATGAAAAGCTTATTAAGTGTCAGGGCAGCCTCAGAGAACCCTGGATCAAGAGCGAGTGCTTCTCGAAGCATCCCCTCTGCTTCTCGTTCCAGCCCAAGCTTTAAGGCTAGCTTACCTCCATAAAAAAACAAATCCTTATTAAATTGATCGCGGCCTATTCCTTCTTGTACCGTTTCAAATGCATTTTGAGTCTCATCTTCCTGCTCGTACGCTTTTGCAAGGTTTAAATAAAGTGAGTGATATTCGGGGTCAAGGTTCTTCAATTCTGTAAACTTTTCAATGGCGATCCGGCTGAAACCCGCTTGCAAGGCTGTAAAAGCAAAGCCGAATAATGTATTAATCTCAACTTTATTTCCAAGAGCTTTCTCATAATGAGGAAGAGCATCTTCGAATGCACCGGATGCGCTTAGAATTTCAGCAAGCCTTTCATGAATATTGGCACCGGCAATATTTTCGCCTTCCTTTAACGCTTCCTCATAGAAAAGGATCGATTTCTTTACTTCTCCCATCGAACTGTATAGCTCCGCAAGCGCAAAATCAACAACAGGTTCATCTGGCAGAGATACCTTTGCAGCTAATAATTTCCTTTCACTCACCTCATAAAGGCCCTGCATTTGATACAGGTCTGCCAATAACAGCAGAGCTTCTCCATAAGAAGGATCATCATCTTCAATATCTTCAAGAAGCAGGATTGCCTTTTCTTCATGGTCATTGTCAATATATGCTTCCGCGAGAAGAACAATGATTTCGCCTTCCCCAGGATAATACAGAAGAAGGTTTTCAAATAGCGAGATAGCTTCTTCCAGGAAACCATATTGAAGCATTTCTTCCCCGAGAAGAAATTTCTCATCAGCAGTCCCTGTTTGTAATACTTCATTATATTCATTGATAGCTTCCGTATGTTGTCCATTTTCCAGCATGCTTATAATTTTATTGACTCGGTTCATGAATCATTCCGCCTTATCCTGTGATTTCAAAATGAATAGTATGAATGTGTCTTTATCTTTATATTTTCGCCAGTAACCATCCCAACTCCTGCTTTTTCATCAGGCCGAATTACGCAGCCTCTAAGGACGGTTACAGCAAGCCTTTCCCTATGATAAAGAAACATTGAAACTTCATCAACATTTTTAACTTCCTCATCGTTTCTATATAAATTATAACTTAACTCGGCCTTATGAAGCAGGCTCGAACGGTTTGGGTATATACCCAACCTGTTCATTTCATATGGGGAGAGAGGAATGGACTCTTTTATTTCATGTGGGATGGTTTGTATTTTTTCCGAGGCCATAGTTTTTGTCCACTTAACTAACAGTTGTCTGTCTACGTCAGTTTCAGTTCCATTAAAAATCGGTATGAGTGGAAAATTACCAGGAAACACAGCTTCTCTTACCCAGCCCCAAGGAACTTTGGCAAAATCGGATAGGTGGTTAATCTCAACAAAAATGGCCGGCAATTTTCTTCTTTTGCAATCCCTGATTAATGTTGGTGTAAGGGAAGTGAGCGGAATTTTTACGGCGATAGCGTAGTCGGCCGGTGAATCCGAAAGTTGTTTTTGGGCGTTTTCCAATCTGCCAGCCAATTCACGTTCATAAGCAGGTTTTACATATGTAATGACAGTAGTGGCTCCATTCATTACATAATCCTTCACTATCTGCGTAGACTGCGACGGGCTGTTATCCAAAAGTGTTCCATCCAAAACTGTAAAACATGGTGTCATTAGAAAACCTTCCACATTCATTTTTCTAAATGTGTATCTTGTCAAATCTGGCCTGATGGTATCGATTGTATCCCCTTCTGTCATGATTGATTCTCTTGTAATCTTGTTTTCCCTCAGAATCGCAGCATTCTCAATTAAATATGGCATTTCTCCACCCCTATCGCTTCTCTTAAGACAAGCTATGCATCCTTTCAAAATTTATGACATAGCCAAGAGAGTTACAGAAGCAGGTTCCTTTTCACAAAAAAACAGGTGCAGATTTACCTGCACCTGTTATGTTTCTTTACTTTTGGCTCTTCAACAAAAGAAGTAGAAAAAGCACCGCAGGAGAAAATGCGTTCTCTGCATTTTCGAACGAGCTCGCATCTTCCGCTCCAATCAGCTATTCTCTTAGTGCAAACCAGCTCAAATGGTAAAGAACCTTACTTTTTTAGTTTTTCCAGATCCTTGAAAAAGGTTGGATAGGAAACAGCTATCGATTCGGCATCTTCAAGTATCACTTCATTCTCACAAATTAAAGAGGCAATTGCGAGCATCATACCTATACGATGATCACCATGAGATGAAACCCTGCCGCCAGTAAGCCTTGTTCCTCCCGAAATAATCATGCCGTCTTCTGTAGTTTCTATTTTTGCACCAAGCTTCCGAAGCTCACTTGCTACGGTTTCAATGCGATCAGTCTCTTTAACACGAAGCTCTGCTGCGTCACGAATAACTGTTTCTCCTTCAGCTTGGGTGGCAAGCAAAGCTATAACAGGCAGTTCATCAATCAGTCTTGGGATCAGGCTGCCACCAATAGTGGTACCCTTGAGTTGTGAATAGGAAACTGTAATATCACCTGCTGGTTCATAAGCATCGGGGTTAGAATTGTTAATTTCAGTGGATGCATCCATTTCCTCTAAAACAGTCAGGATTCCTGTCCGTGTCTCATTTAAGCCCACATTTTTGAGTAGCAATTTACTGCCAGGTACAATTGAAGCCGCGACAAGGAAGAATGCAGCTGAAGAAATGTCCCCTGGAACCGTAATGTCAGCTGCCTTTAGCTGCTGTCCGCCTTGGACGTGAATTGTATTTCCCGACACATCGACCCTTCCACCGAATTGGCGAATCATTCTCTCAGTATGGTCCCTAGTAGAAGAGGGTTCAGTGATTGAGGTTTCCCCATCGGCCTGGAGCCCTGCAAGAAGGAGCGCCGATTTCACCTGTGCACTGGCAACAGGTAATGTATAGGGAATCCCCTTAAGATTACCGCCCTTGATCGTTATTGGGATGTAATTGCCATTTTCTTTTCCGTCAATTGAGCAGCCCATCTCCTTTAACGGCAGGGTTACTCTGTTCATTGGCCTTTTGGCTATGGAAGAATCGCCTGTGAATTTTGATTGGAAAGGACGCCCGGCCATGAGACCCATCATTAACCGGATGGTTGTCCCCGAATTTCCAACGTCAATGGTTCCGTTATATTCCTTCAGCCCATCCAGCCCCTTGCCTTGGATGGTAACAGTTGTTTCATTTAAATCAATCGTTACACCCAGGTTCCTGAACGCGGAAACAGTGCTTAGGCAGTCATTCCCTGTAAGGAAATTTTTAACCACGGTCGTACCGGAAGCAATCGCTCCAAACATGATTGCCCGATGTGATATTGACTTATCTCCCGGTATTGCGATCTCACCTGTTAAGCCTGCTGAAGCAGGAATAAGTTTAATTGTTTCCATGGGGCCTCCTTCGCTTGCTAGTTTTCGTATTCAATTGGATAGGAGGTATAAGTTTGAATGCATTTTACAGCGTTCTCCCTGTCCCGGGCCGTTTGGAAGCTGATAACAAGCACACCGTATATTTCCTCACGTATCTCAATAATTCTTATGTTTGTAATACTAATGTTCTCTTTTGCCAAATAGCCTGTAATTTCGGATACAACACCGGGAACGTCCGGTATATCAACAAACAAATCGTAAAAAGCAGGGATGGCACCCTTTTCCTTAACAGGCAAGCCGTCCCTAAAAAGTTTTGCATCGGCAAAGTAAGAAGTAATAGCTGCCTGATCTGATGCCACTAGCAAGGATTTCACCCTTTCCATTTCCTGTGACCACATATCCAGCAAATCCAAGAGGGTTTCCTTGTTATGCAAAAGGATATCTCTCCACATTTCCGGACTGCTGGAGGCAATCCTGGTTATGTCCTTGAATCCGCCTGCGGCAAGCCTCGGCAATAAAGGGTGATTGCTTGAAAGCTTTTCAGTCTGATGGACAATCGAAGCAGCAATAATATGCGGAAAGTGGCTAATCACTCCGGCAAGAAAGTCATGCTCCCTTGGATTTAACTCCAAAAATTTAGCTCTTGTACCTGCAAGCCACTCTTTTAATGCTAATATATTTTCTGGTTTCTCTCCCTCAATTGGCGACAATATGTAAAATGCATTTTCAAATAAGTTCTCTTTTGCAGCAGTAATGCCACTCTTGTGGGACCCAGCCATTGGATGGCCGCCGATGAAGGATATGCCTTGTTTCCTTAACGATTCGGAAAGCTTACTAATCTGCTCCTTTGTGCTTCCTGTATCCGTTACAATTGCCGTACTTTTCAGCCTGCAGCCAGCCAATTCCTGAAGAATTCTTTCGGTTTCCCTTACAGGAGCAGATATAATTATTAAATCTGCTTCCACGGCGCCTTCCTGGATTGTTCCGACCGCTTTATCTATCGGGCCAAGCATTTCCGCAAGATTGGCCTGCCTGCCTCTAATATCATAACCAATTACTGTTGAATCGGGGTGGGCCTTTTTGATACAAAGGCCCAAAGAACCGCCGATTAATCCCAATCCTATGATGAATACCTTACCAGTCACTTTCGCACTCCCCTATACTCTAGCCTGGCTTTCCTTTTCAAGGAATGCTTCAGAAACATTGAAAATTCCTTCTATTTGCTCTTTCGTACCAACTGTAATCCGAACACTTTCAGGGAAGCCAAGTGCTGCACCTGAGCGGACGATAAAGCCCCGTTCCAGCATAAATTGAAAAACTTGATTTGCATCCTGACGGAAATTCACCAGAATGAAATTCCCCTGTGAAGGATAATATGGCAAATCCCACTTTTCACAGAAGCGGTAAAACATTTCAAGTCCACGTCTGTTTTCTTCCCTGCAGGTAGCGATAAACTCCTGATCCTGCAAAGCAATTTTGGCTGCAAACTGCCCGAGCGCATTAGCGTTGAATGGTTCACGGGCAGGGTCAAGGGCGCGAATGATGGCTTCATCCGCTATTCCGTACCCAATTCTCAATCCAGCCAGCCCATATGCTTTCGAAAACGTCCTTAGAGCAATAACATTGGAAAACCGGTTGACGATACTGACCGAGTCATGAAAATCATCAGCCACCACATATTCAAAATAAGCTTCATCAATAACAACAAGTACATCTGAAGGGACTTTTTCCAAAAAATGAATTAGGTCATGGTTAGGAATATACGTGCCTGTCGGATTGTTTGGGCTGCAAATCCAAACTACGGTTGTCTTATTGTCGATGCATTGCAGCATACCATCCAGGTCATGGTTGCCATCAACGAGAGGAACCTCTCGTATTTCGGCACCTTCGATGATAGCGTTATGACTGTATTGCGAAAAGGTAGGGGCAGCCATAACCGTATTTACCCCTGGATATAGAAGGGACCTTGAGATAATTTCAATAATTTCATCCGAACCATTCCCGATAATAAGCTGTGTTTCCCTAATGCCAAGTTTCTCAGCAAGTGAAGAACGGAGCTCACCAGCATAGCCATCCGGATAAATTTCAAGTGGAATTGGGTTGGTTTTTATTGCCTCTATAACCTGCTTTGAACAACCTAAAGGATTTTCATTTGATGCAAGTTTCACAATCTTTTCCAAGCCGAATTCTTCTTTAACTGATTTAATTGACTTTCCAGGCTGATAAGGCTTTAAGGAAAGTACTTGATCTTTCCAACGCATACAGACACCTCTTTTATACTTAGACGCATTACCACAGTAAAGTGTGTTAATTTGTATTTATTTTAACATAGCATTACTAGAAAGTCTTTGTTTTAATTGAATTTTTTAATTTTTATTTCTTTTAAGCAGAGGATATGTTAAACAAGGTTGTTGTTTTCCACTTCACAAAGGAAAGCTCCAATGAATAATCATCGCAAAGACGTTGAGTTATCTTCCTTGAAGTAGCACCGTAGGAAAAAAATGCGAATGCATTTTCGAACGAGTCTTCGCGCCCTCCGCTCCAATTAAAATGTGATTCTTTAGTTTCTCCTATATAGGCATAAAGCTTGCCCATCTCGGTGTGTGTCCAAGTATATGTTTTAAGCCCAAGAGTCGAAATGTTTCCATAAACCCTTTCCCGTTGCCTGCTTTGATTCCATGTAAGCAACCGTGAAAGGATTTTATATGAATGATGCTAATTTTCTCATAAGCATTTCAGAGTCAAGCACCTTAACAATAGGTTTCCCAATTTCTTCCAGAACAATAAACCTAAGCTTTCCACCCACCGCTTTTTTGTCTTTTTTCATTCTTGAAAGGAGGCCATCAACGGCAAACCCTTCCGGAAGGCGTGTTTCATATCCGATACTTTTGATCCAGGATATGAACTCATCAAGATTAAACTCTAACCCCGCCTCTTCTTTACTTACTTGTAACGCGAACAGCATTCCATGCATGACAGCTTCCCCATGTGTGATTGTACCGTAGCCGGATTCCGCCTCAATTGCATGGCCAAGAGTATGCCCGAAATTGAGATGTGCCCGGACACCTTGCTCACGCTCATCTTCAGAGACAACAGCGGCTTTAACTTTAATGCCTCTAGCAAGAATCGTTTCATACTGAACAGCAGGAATTTGTGCCAAGTCCTTTATATTCGTTTTCATCCATTTGTACAATTCCGGATCACCAATTAGGGCATGCTTTATAAGTTCTGCAAATCCAGAACGTATTTCGTGTACAGGAAGGCTCCCGAGGAAGGAGATATCATAAAATACAGCTTCAGGCTGATGGAAAGAGCCGATTAAATTCTTTCCAAGATGGTGATTAATCCCTGTTTTGCCTCCTACAGAGCTGTCATGTGCCAAAATGGTTGTCGGAACCTGGATGAAGGATATTCCGCGCATGAAGGTTGCTGCCATAAAACCTGCCAAATCCCCTACAGCCCCGCCCCCAAGGGCAAGGACAAGAGATTTTCTGTCTAGTCCCGCCTCAAAGGCCGCGGTCATTCCACGATAATAGGTGTCAATTGACTTTGCTTCTTCTCCTCCGGGAGCCGTAAAGACAGCGACTTGAAAACCATGCAGGCTTGCTTGAAGTTTTTCCAAATATAATGGCGCAACATTAGCATCCGTAATAACCATAAGCTTGGTCAAATCCGGAAATTCGCTGCGAAGGAACGGATCTATTTCATGGATTGCGTTTTGGCCAATAACAACCGGATAGTCCTTGCTTCCCGTTTTAATTTGGATAGTTGCCATTAAAACGTCCTCGCATTTTCGCGGTAGGCTGCAAGATTCTCTAAAAATACATCAAACCTGTCGGATTGGAACTGCTCGATAAGGGCAGAAGCAAGCTCCCAGGCAACAACATTCTCAGCCACGACAGCGGCTGCTGGCACCGCACAGCTGTCTGATCGCTCGATGCTGGCTGTAAACGGCTCCTTTGTTTCAATGTCTACACTTTGGAGCGGCTTATAAAGAGTTGGGATTGGCTTCATTACACCTCGTACAACGACTGGCATACCCGTTGTCATTCCGCCTTCAAAGCCGCCAAGGCGATTGGTTCTGCGTGTATAGCCGTTCTCTTCATCCCAAATAATCTCATCATGAACCTGTGAGCCAGGTATGCTGGCGGCCTTGAATCCTATACCAAATTCAACCCCTTTAAAGGCGTTAATGCTCATAACGGCCCCGGCAATCCTTGCATCCAGCTTTCTGTCATAATGCACATAGCTGCCGACCCCCGGCGGCATTCCTTCTGCAGCCACTTCGACTATCCCCCCAATCGAATCGCCATTTTCCTTGGCTTTATCAATAGCCTCCATCATCAATGTCTCTGCATCAGGATCCAGGCAGCGGACCGGGGAGTTTTCGCTCTTAACCTGTATTTCTGCCACAGCCATATTGATGCCTGCCGCTTTTACGCCACCTATTTCTACAACATGTGAAGCAATTTGAATGCCAGCCTCTGAAAGGAGAGCTTTCGCCACTGCACCAGCTGCTACTCTCGCAGCTGTTTCCCGCGCTGATGATCTCTCCAAAACATTGCGGATATCCCTATGGCCATATTTGATTGCCCCATTAAGATCCGCGTGTCCCGGGCGCGGCCTTGAAATTTTTCTTTTCATCCCCGCTTCGGCTTCCTCATCAATCGGATCAATGCCCATGATTCCTGTCCAGTGCTTCCAATCATCATTTTTAATGACCAGCGCAATTGGAGAGCCGAGCGTTTTACCATGCCGCACTCCGCCAACAATTTCAACTGTATCCTTTTCGATTTGCATGCGCCTGCCCCGGCCATGTCCCTTTTGCCTTCGTGCAAGCTCTGTATTGATTTGCTTTGCAGTTAACGGCATTCCAGCTGGTGCACCCTCAATAATTACTGTTAATTGCGGACCATGTGATTCGCCTGATGTTATGTATCTCATATTTATATCCCCCTCACATTCTAATAGTGCTATTATACCTGTACCGAAGTACCCCGCCAAGCGAAGCTAATTGGCGGATGGAACATGAATCGCCAGTAAGCGGATACAAAAAGGCACTCTGCTATGCAAAGTGCCCTTCCATTTTAGTAAACCCACTCATTTATCAACTTGGTGTACTCAACAAGTTCATCCTCTTTGAAGAAAAGAGCAATTTCTCTTTCAGCACTTGCCGGTGAATCTGAACCGTGAATGATATTCTTGCCCACAGTCAAACCGAAATCACCGCGGATTGTCCCAGGGGCAGCATCCTTAGGATTTGTAGCTCCCATCATTTGCCGAGCGGTTGCAATTACATTCTCGCCCTGCCAAACCATCGCAAAAACCGGACCAGAAGTGATGAAATCAACCAGTTCTCCGAAAAACGGACGTTCTTTATGCTCTTCATAATGCTGTTCCGCCGTTTCACGAGGAATACTCATTAGTTTGGCACCAGCTAGCTGAAAGCCTTTTCTTTCAAAACGGGAAACAATTTCCCCGATTACTCCACGCTGAACCCCATCCGGCTTGACCATTAAAAATGTCTTTTCCATATTTCCACTCCTAAACAAATATGTAAATAGTGCTGATTGCAGAAGTAGCAATCCACGAAAATAGTATCATTGTTTAGAAAATTTGGCAAGATTTAATGAAAGCGAGGCCTTCCATGTAGAGCTAGACTTAAAAAAATTATTCATAGTCGCGAAATTTATAATTTCCTTAACCGAAAAAAACGCACCCTTAAAGGCGCGTTTTAAAATTTTCGTTTTCCTATATATTTTGCAATGTCGTTTAATGTTTTCTTCGCTTTGTTCTGGGGCAGCGTTTCAAGTATAGTGAGAGCTTTTTCTAGATAACGGTTACTAAGAGCCATCGATTGGTCAATAGCGCTTGATTTTTTAATAGAATCGATAATCTCATTCATTTCCTGCTGGCTCGTGTGCTCACTTACAGCCATAATTTTTTCCCGTAACAAAGGATCTTCCATTGCATACAGAACAGGCGCGGTAATATTTCCTTGAAGGAGGTCTCCTCCAGCTGGTTTCCCTAGCTCCTTTTCCGTACCGGTAAAATCAAGGATATCATCAATGATTTGATAGGACATACCTACATAATAACCAAAACGGTACAGCTTCCTGCTGATTTCCCGGTCGGCGCCTCCAGCAACCGCACCAAGCTCACAGCTAACTGCAATGAGGATCGCGGTTTTTCGCTTAATTCGCCTAAAATAATCGCGTATCGTTTGATTAAAACGATATTTATCTCTAATTTGCTGGATCTCTCCGATACAAACTTCGACAATCGTATTCGCAAGTATTCGATGAGCAACCGGATTTTCGATATTTGTCATCACTTCAAGCGAAAGAGCAAGTATATAATCACCGGTATACATTGCTATCCGGTTATCCCATTTTGACCTGATTGTTGGCTGGCCCCTGCGCAACTCAGCATCATCGATCACATCATCATGTACAAGGGAGGCCATATGAATAAGCTCAAGTGAAACAGCAACATGTTTCACCCGCTCGATATCATAATTGCCGAACTTTGCAGCGAGCAAAACAAAAACAGGGCGGATTCTCTTTCCTCCCGCCTGCAGGGTATGCAGCGAAGCCTGCCTTAATAGCAATGATTCCGCTTGTATTGTATCTTCAAGTGTTTTTTCTATTAATGTAAGGTCGGAATTTAAAAATGAGGTCATCATTTTTAATTTCATTGCATTCACCCTGCTTTTCCTAATACTGATGCCTATTTATTGCCAAAATGGACAGCCGCTGCCCCGCCACTATAGGCTTTATACGAAACTTTAGTAAAACCAGCCTCTGTAAACATGTTGGCCAATTCCTTCATGCCTGGAAATTCACGCGCTGATTCCTGGAGCCAAGAGTACTCTTGATAACTCTTCGCAAACAGCTTCCCAAAGACTGGCATAATATGTTTAAAATAAATAAAATAAAGCTGTCTGTACACCGGCAGGGTTGGCTGCGAAGTTTCAAGGCATACTGCTAGGCCACCTGGCTTAAGTACTCTGTGCATTTCCCTAAGCACTTGCAAATAATCCGGAACATTCCTAAGCCCAAAGCCAATCGTTACATAATCAAAGGTGTTATCCGGAAAAGGCAATTCCATCGCATTTCCATGAATGAGTTCAACATTGCCCAGATTTAAATCCGCCACTTTTTTTTCCCCGATTTTCAGCATGTTTTTACTAAAATCAAGGCCTGTAACATGCCCTTCTTTCCCGACAGCCTCGGCTAGAGCAATGCTCCAATCGGCAGTGCCGCAGCAAACATCAAGAGCCTTTGAGCCAGGGCGTACATTCATCCGCTTCATTGTGTCCTTTCTCCAGGCAAGGTGCATTTTGAAGCTTATGACGGAATTCATTTTATCGTAATTATCGGATATGCTTTCAAACACGGAGTGGACTCGTTCTTCTTTTGAGCGTGCCATGCAGTTACCCTTCTTCCACAAATATTTTCAACCGGCCAATCTCGCCTGTCATCTCGTCCAGCCTATTTTTCAAGACGGAGTTCATATCAGGAATTGCGGCGGCCCGAGTTTTAACTTCTGCCACAACTGCAGCAATCCATCTATCCAGCGTTTCAATCAAAGGCACGGCCTGCCCGGAAAACCCAAAGTCCGGGGGAAGCAATTCCATAGCTTCATAAAATCCGTTTTTCTCTTGTTCACTATATAACTTTCGTTCATTTAAAAGGCGTTTTAAAAGAAGGAACCCTTCAACAAATGTCGTCCAGGGGGTTCTTCCAAAATAATCCGAAAATCTTGCCAACAATGATGCTTCAATATTCATTATACTTTCCAAAAGGCTCTCCTTGTCCGGAAATTGCTTTTGATAGAACAAGGTTTTGTTTTCATTCACTTCTCTAATGCCTTTGGCAAGTGCTCGTATCATTTGGATATCATCAGTATCCGCCAAATGCTTATAATAAAGGCCGCTATAATAATCACCGGCCAGGACCGTTAACTGCCTCTCCTTTAAATCGGAAGGAACTATTTTATTTGTAACATGTTCATGAGTATCCAGAGCGATTTGTACTAGCATGGCAGTCAGTGCGTAATTCTTTTGTTCACGATTGGATAAGCTAAGTCCTTCCATCCTTGAAACAAGCAACAGGAGCTTGTCTTCGTCAATAACTGGAGCATTGATATGCTGAAGCAAATAAGGATGAAAAACCTTCTGCTCGATAAGGGACTTGACCTCACCGGCTATTCTTTTGATGTCGTGCACGATTATCACCCCGGTACATCTTGGTTTGCCACACCCATATTGTTTCAAGGCGTCTTTCTTTGGAGTTATTATTTTTCAGTAAACATAGCAGTCATCATTATATCACAATTTATTTTCCTTATGGCTATGTTTTATAAAATTAATAAGAGGAAAGGCGAAAAATTTGTCGAATTGACAATCTTCTCTCACTTTCCATCAAACAAAAAGAACGGCAGCAACCGTTCAATTGGATCCTTATTTTTTTGCCTCACTTTCAACTTCTCCAACACGTGTTAGAATTTTTGCATGGCCTCTTATTTTTATTGCCGAAGTATGCTCTGTAAACTGGGCAACCAGGACTTCTCCTTTATCAAGCTTTTCAGAATGATGAAATCTCGTATCTGTCCCTCTCGTTAAGCCGATCACGCTTACGCCGTCTTCTACCGCCTTAATGACAACAAATTCTCCAGTTTGCTGTTCTTTTTTATCCATGTTTCCGCCTCCACATGTTTTTTGTTACTCTTTAATCAACGCTAAGACTTCCGACCTGGCAATTGCATTTTCATTAAAAATACCGCGAACAGCTGATGTTACCGTTTTTGATCCCGGCTTCTTTACTCCCCGCATAGTCATGCACATATGTTCGGCTTCAACCACAACCATGACACCATAAGGCTTAAGTGTCTGCATAATACTGTTTGCAACTTCTGATGTGATCCGCTCCTGAAGCTGCGGCCTTTTTGCTACTGCTTCCACAGCTCTGGCAAGTTTACTTAGCCCGGTAACACGTCCGTTCCGAGGAATATAAGCAACATGGGCTGTACCGAAAAATGGAACAAGATGATGTTCGCACATGGAGTAAAATGGTATATCCTTAACGAGAACCAATTCTTCATGTTCTTCGCCGAAAATTGTTTCAAAGTACTCACGCGGATCCTGATTCATTCCGCTGAAAATTTCTTCATACATTTTGGCTACACGCTTTGGCGTATCCAGCAGCCCTTCCCGGTCGGGATCCTCACCTATCGCTTCAAGAATCATCCGTACCGCTTCTTCAATCCGGGCTTTATTTACTTCTGGCATATGTCTATCCCCCTAAGAAATCTGGCAAGTCTCTTTCATATTAGCATATCCTTTTTAACCCGGGCAAAACGATAGCATTTATTTCAAAAGCGCAAGCGACTTCGTGACAGGCAAAGAACGCCCGTCCCTGCGATGATTATTCTCAGAAGCTTTCCTTAGTGGTCATCGCCGTACAACTGGAGGGGCTTCGACTGAGATAAAATGAACCTTCCATCAGCGCTTTTGGCTGATGGTTAGGTGAATGAATCGGACCTTTAGGGACAGTTGCCGACGAAGGAGGCCTACTGTCCCTAAAGGTGGGGCAAAGGAATCACGAAGAGCGAAGCTTCTACCTGCGTTACTTCATGAATTAGCAACTTTGAAAAGCTACCTGGGCTTTGCAACGAGCTGAAGATATGCTTCCCTGAATAGGCTATGGCGCAGGAGCACCTAAGCGATTCGATGATGACTTATCGTAGGGAGGAGACCTGAAGTTTGCGCACGCGTAGGCGCTCCTCGAAAAAGCTATCGCTTTTTCTTCGTACGACGCTTATGCTGCCGAAGCCTTCCTTGTGGAGCTAGACGTGGACAATCTCGATAAAAGAGCTATCGACAATTACGAGTTCTTAAGTTTCTTTTATTACATGAAAAAGGCCATGGAATCCTCCATGGCCTTTTTTCTCCCAAAGTACGTCTGTATGTAATTATTTCACTGCGTCTTTGAGTTGTTTACCAGGTTTGAAAGCTGGAACTTTGCTGGCAGCAATTTCGATTTCTTCGCCAGTTTGCGGGTTGCGGCCTTTACGAGCGGAACGCTCACGAACTTCAAAGTTACCAAAACCGATAAGGGAAACCTTGTCACCATTTTTCAATGCATCCAAAATGGAATCAAACACAGCGTCAACAGCTTTGGTTGCTTCCTTCCTAGAAAGTTCACTAGCCTCAGCTACCGCATTGATTAGTTCTGTCTTGTTCATGCCATTCACCTCCTCCCAAATGATTTGCCCAGTGAGGCAGATAAGATTACTTATCTACATTTCTAAACAAATTTCACCAATTCTATACGTATAACCGTATTTAATTGACAAGGCTTATCATAAATGAAGCCTCGCTGGATTTCAATCATTTTTACTTAAAAAACAAAAGAAAACCCAATGAAATTAAGGCTTTGTGCTTCTTGAGGATAATTCTGTTAAAAGATTATCACATAAAAATTCGTATATCAAGATTAATCCATTAAATAGCGGAAATCTTTTCATCAGTTGGACGAAAAAACTAATTTTTTGTCGAATATAGGAAAAACAAGGCCTTTACTAAGATTTTTATTCCTCTTTCGCTACCTATCCCACATGGCCATAAATACTCTTTCCCCGTTTATTGGACAATCTAAACAAGGAGAGCATCCGGTGCAGCTGAAATTTACTTCATAATTAAAAAAACTTGCATTCGACAATTTTTCGACAAATGGTGTTCTTTATGCGTTATAATTACTCCTAGCAGACAAAAGAAAAAGGCCCGCTGGGAGCCTTCTCTTTCTGCAATGTATTCTGTTAAAGAATGATAGCAATTAAGCCCCCTGATCCTTCATTGATAATCCGCTCAAGTGTTTCTTTCAGCTTATAGCGGGCATTCTCGGGCATCAGCGAAATCTTGGCCTGAATGCCTTCCCTGACGATAGAACTGAGGCTTCTTCCGAAAATATCCGAATTCCAGATGGATAGCGGATCGTCTTCGAAATCCTGCATGAGATAGCGTACAAGCTCCTCGCTTTGCTTTTCTGTACCAATGATTGGAGCAAATTCAGATTCAACATCGACCTTAATCATGTGAATGGAAGGTGCAACTGCTTTCAGCCTTACTCCAAACCTCGCACCCTGCCTGATAATTTCCGGCTCTTCGAGACTCATATCGGCCAATGAAGGCGAGGCAATTCCATAGCCTGTTTGTTTAACCATTTTAAGAGCATCTGAGATATGGTCATATTCAGCTTTCGCATGGGCGAAGTCCTGCATAAGCTCGAGCAGGTGATCCTTCCCCCTGATTTCCACCCCAACAATTTCCTTTAGAATTTCATCATATAACTCGTCAGGGGCATAAAGATCAATCTCTGCGACACCCTGGCCCATTTCTATGCCAGCCAGTCCGGCTCTTTCAATGAAATCAAAATCGCTGAATTGAGTGACAACGCGATCGACATCTCGCAATCTCTTAATATCTTTAACTGTTTCTCTTACAGCTTCCTGGTAGCTTTGGCGAAGCCAGTGATTTTCCCTAAGCACCATTACCCAGCTTGGCAGGTTAACATTTACTTCAATAACAGGGAATTCATATAATGCTTCTCTCAATACATTAAGGACATCTGTTTCACGCATTCCCTCAACGCTCATCGCAATGACTGGTATATCGTATTTTTCAGCCAGGCTTGCTCGGAGTGACTCCGTATTTGGATGATAAGGCTGGGCACTATTGACAACCATGATGAATGGCTTGCCAACTTCCTTCAACTCATTAATGACGCGTTCCTCCGCTTCCAAGTAGGAGCTGCGGGGGATTTCACCGATTGTTCCGTCTGTTGTGATGACAACGCCAATTGTCGAATGCTCCTGGATGACTT
The DNA here is from genome assembly GCF_001685025.1 of Bacillus sp. FJAT-27225. Taxonomy (GTDB): domain Bacteria; phylum Bacillota; class Bacilli; order Bacillales; family Cytobacillaceae; genus Bacillus_D. Next base: position 674,373 of record NZ_MAYU01000001.1, read on the forward strand.
TTCGAGTACCAATTTCCGCTGCCTCATGGAATGGGATCGGTTCTTCATACCAAGGTGTCGTAATCATCCGAGGGCCATTCTCATCTTCGTAGCCTTTTGCACCCGGGACCGTATAGCCAACACAATCCACCAGGCGAATATTCACCTCAAGCCCCTCGTCGACAAAGACTGTAGCTGCCTGATTAGGGACGAATTTAGGCTCAGTAGTCATGATTGTTTTGCCTGCGGCGCTTTGCGGCAATTCATCCTGCGTCCTTGCCCGTTCTGCCTCATTGCTCATATTTGGCAGTACAACCAGTTCCATAAACTTTTTGATAAAGGTGGATTTGCCGGTGCGCACAGCCCCAACAACCCCCAGATAAATATCGCCGCCAGTTCTTTCAGCAATATCTTTAAAAATATCTACCCTTTCCAAGAGATCCCCTCCCGATCCTAGAGTTAGTGGGATAATATTATCCATTTAGGTAATTTTGGACAGTATATGTTTATGATGTTGTCCTATCTATTTATGCATTAAAAGCCTATTTATTTTTTACCTCCTGTTCGGGAAAACCCATTATTCCGGAATATACCGGTCTTAACCCAGCCAGGGAAGCATGCGAAAAGAAAAAACCCTTCTCCTGTAAATATATTTCACAGAAAAAGGGTTATGCCATACGATTATCAATTTTTTAATATAGGGTAAATTACTAGTTTTCCATAAAGACAGGCTCTCCATTGCCATCAATGGTATATGGCAAAGAATACGCCGGAACGAACATTGAACTGTCTGTTAAAACGCTGCGGATGTCATCGCCCTTTGCATATGATTTCTCTGATTTTTTAAGTGCCTGGTATAAATCACTTCGATAGTCAACATACACTTCGGCCTCCCCTGTTACGACAAACGGAAGGTTTTGCTGGGTGAATGGGCTGACTGCAAATTGCTCCTCTTTGTAGCCAAGCTTTTTATAGTCCATCGTAAAGACATTCTGCCCGATCCTCTCTTTATAGGGAGGATAGCCATTGGCATTAATCCGGATTTTCAGCTCGCGAATCTGGTCCGCAATCCTTAAATCGAGCAGCTTGACTGTCGGATTTGTTTCTACATCAATGAGCACATACTGGAAAATGCCGCCGCTTTCAAAAGCATTGCCTGGAGGTTCAGCCATGTATCTTGGTGAAATTTTGTTAAAATCAATCAGATATTTCTGATAAATCGGCGTATCCATTTCCTTCGTTTTAATCGGCAGAATGCCGCCGTTATCGGTTTGAAATTGGTTGACAGCCGTTTGGACTGCACTAAGCTGATCCTGATAAGGAATCTGGTTTTGTGCCATTTCACCTTCAGGATACAAACAGCCCGAGAGAATGGATATAAGTATGAAAATAAACATGATTTTAATTCTTTTAAACATAACATCCATCCTTTGGATTATGTAATACCGGTTAACTTGTTGGCCCACTCATGACGACAAGGAAAATAATCAGCCCTGATAGCGCCATCATTACATAGGCTAAAATGGCGGTAATAAGCCGAAGGACCCCTTTTAATTTGTACCTGCTCAAGTAAATTGTAAGAATGGAAACAAACATTAACCCCATACCAACAAACGAAATCCACATTTTCATCAATGCTGGTGACAAACAAATACCCCCTTTACAAAAAATTATTATATCACAGGAACAAGCTTACTTGAACTCTTTGGCCAGAGTTGATTCCAACTTTGTCCAACCAACCTCCAAGCTATCGGTGATGTGGCATAAAAAAAGAGCAAGGGGGGCGAGTCCTTGCTCAAATCTCAACTAATATACCCTCACAACAATTCACTTTACCAAAATGTTTCGTTGCATTGTATGCAGGCAGAAAAATAAATGCATCTCCAAAAAGCCCAAGTTTGGATAATAAAGTAAAGGATGTTTAGGACAATTGCCCTTTAGGGCTTACTGTTTCCTTAAGAGTGGGTTTAAATGCGGACCTTCCTTCAGTCGTGCCTACTGCTGATGGTCAGTTCCGTTCTACTGACAGCCGTGTCCATCAGTGTAAGATGGACCAGTATCAATGATTGTAAATCGGTTTTCTCAAAGGCTTGGATGTACCATTCTCAGAGATGGTCTTTATCCAATAACCCCCAAGTGTTAACCCGTCAAAAATTAATTTTCTTTGAGGATGTTCGTCAGGTCTTCCATCTCGTGGGTTTTATTCCGTGCCATTAAAATATCAGCGCCATCCTTGGCAGGAATCTCTTCAAACAGCACCTTATATAACGTATCCGCAATTGGCATTTCAACATTATATTTGGCAGCTAGCTGATGTGCGGCTTTCGTTGTCCTGACTCCTTCGACAACCATCCCCATGTTTTCAAGGACTTCCTCAAGACTCTGCCCCTTGCCTAACAAGTTTCCTGCCCTCCAATTTCTTGAATGGACACTTGTACAGGTAACTATTAAATCACCCACACCGGCAAGCCCGGCAAAGGTGAGCGGGTTGGCTCCCATCTTGGTTCCAAGCCTGGCGATTTCGGCAAGTCCTCTTGTCATGAGGGCTGCTTTGGCATTATCCCCATAGCCAAGGCCATCGGTTATTCCAGCAGCCAAGGCAATAATATTTTTTAAAGCCCCGCCAATTTCAACCCCAATGACATCGGGGTTGGTATAGACTCTGAAGTTTTGGTTAATAAAAAGATCCTGGATCCTTCCAGCCTCGTCCATATCTTCCGATGAAACTGTAACCGTAGTCGGATGCCGGAGACTTACTTCTTCAGCATGGCTAGGGCCTGAGAGAACTACAATTGCTTTCAAAAGCTCTGCTGGCATTTCCTCTTGAATCATTTCCGAGATTCGCAGTAATGAATCAGGTTCTATTCCTTTGCTAACATGGACAATGGTTACCGGAGATGTCTGTATTTCCCTCATTTTGGCGATGACTTCTCTGATTGCCTTCGTCGGTACAGCTAAAACAACCGTATCTGTAGCCTGAAGGGCCTCTTTCAATGATGAAACAGCCTCTATTAGTGACGGAATCTCAATTCCCGGCAGATATTTCGCATTGGCCCTTGATTCATTAATTTCCATCACCTGTCCGGGATTGTGGCTCCACAGTTTTACCTTATGCCCATTATCCGCAAGCACCAACGCAAGTGCAGTTCCCCAGCTTCCCGCGCCTAATACAGCGATTTCCCCAGCGTGCTTCTCCATTCTATATCACAACCTTTACGTTATTTTCTTTCTCTCGCAAATATTTTGATTGGAGTCCCTTCAAATCCGAAAGCATCACGGATTCGATTTTCCAGGAAACGCTCATAAGAAAAGTGCATCAGTTCAGGCTCGTTAACAAAAACGACGAATGTAGGCGGCTTCACAGCGACCTGGGTCGTGTAATAGATCTTCAATCTTCGGCCTTTATCGGTTGGAGTCGGATTCATGGCGACTGCATCGGTTATCACATCATTAAGTACGTTCGTTTGAACCCTCAGTGCATGGTTTTCACTCACCATATTAATGACCGGCAGCAAGGTTTGGACTCGTTTCTTCGTTTTTGCCGACAAAAAGACAATTGGAGCATAATCGAGGAACTTGAAATGTTCACGGATTTTCGTTTCAAACTCTTTCATTGTTTTTTCATCTTTTTCAATAGCATCCCATTTATTTACGACCAGGACAACGGCTCTTCCTGCCTCATGCGCATATCCGGCAATGTTTTTATCCTGTTCCAGGATTCCCTCCTCCGCATTTATAACAACGAGGACCACATCCGATCGTTCAATCGCACGCAAAGCCCGGAGTACACTATATTTTTCTGTGCTCTCGTAAACCTTTCCTCTTTTCCTCATGCCTGCGGTATCAATGATGACATATTCCTGTCCCTCAAATTCATACATTGAGTCGATAGCATCTCGGGTTGTACCCGCTATATCACTGACAATAACCCTTTCTTCACCAAGAAGCGCGTTTACAAGTGAGGATTTACCGACATTTGGGCGGCCGATCAAGCAGAACTTGATGGCATCTTCTGAATATTCTCTGTCATCGGTTTTTGGAAAATGCTTTGCTGCCTCGTCAAGCAAATCCCCAAGACCCAGTCCATGAGCGCCTGAAATAGGGAAAGGCTCACCAAAGCCCAGTGCATAAAAATCGTAAATCTCCGCGCGCATTTCAGGATTATCGATTTTGTTGACTGCAAGGACGACTGGCTTTTTTGTTTTATAAAGAATCTTAGCCACTTCTTCATCGGCTGCTGTTACACCTTCACGTCCATTTACTATAAAGATAATAACATCCGCTTCCTCCATTGCAATTTCAGCCTGCTGGCGAATTTGCTCAAGGAACGGTTCATCCCCTATATCAATTCCACCTGTGTCAATAATATTGAAATCATGAGTCAGCCATTCTGCAGAGCTATAAAGACGGTCTCTAGTCACACCAGGAATATCCTCGACTATCGAAACCCTTTCTCCGACTATTCTATTAAAAATGGTTGATTTGCCGACGTTTGGGCGTCCGACAATTGCTACTGTTGGTTTTACCATTCAATTCACCCTTAATTTGCGATCTAAGATTCAGGCGTTCACCTTTTTGGCATCCAGCCTGTTACGTACTGTTTTCGCTCTTTATTATGCGTTAAAACGGTTAATCTATATATTTTCCTATTAGCGAAAATAAACCCTTCTAAGGAAGGGCTTAACTCTTCATAATAGTAACAATGTTCGTCCATTGACGCAAATAAAACTATTTCCGTTCAATGCTTGACTATTATATATAATTCATCTCCAAGCGCATGCGCTATTCCATCCAGAATTGCCTCCAGATTTGCGGTGAGTTCGTCCATTTCCTTTTTATCAGAGCAATGGAAAACACTTGCTCCTCCGGAAACTTTAGCAGAATTGGTTGTCACAACGGCCAATATGAACTTTTCTAGGCTCACGATTCATCCCTCACTACTCTTTTAATTTTTTTGAAGGCATTCGGATTGCATTTTCCAGTGTCGGCACAGCAGCAATGATACCAAGTGCTTTTTGTTGATCCTTCTCATGGGGAAGGACAAACACGGCCAAACGCCCATCCTGTAAATCTCTTTTTGCTAATGGAACAAGCGCAGGTGTACCAGAATCCCTATAAACACCAAGCGCGGTTGAGACATCATGGAGAATTGCCTGACGCTGCCCCAAATTCCCCAGTGTGATTTTTGAATTGGCGTTTTTAGGTTTCAGGATGAAACCCATTCCATTTTCAAGGATTTCCTTCCTGCGCTCAGGCAGACCAATATTCATAATATAAACTGTATCTACATATAATCCCGGGCCTTCAAATCTAGGCTGCACGTATTCTATATCCGCTATCTCTCCTACTGTCCCTCCTGACATCAATAGCTTTACAGCTATCAAAGCCAAAATGGCCGCTACAATCGCAGCCACTATGTTTATCCACAAATAAGCAAGAGTTACTGCAAAAGACGTCAGGATAACAAGATAATTACGGCTTTCAAATGCAATCGCAATTCCTTCGATATAGGTGCTTCCCCGCTTTACCAACTCATATTCATCCAGCACGCTCAACGTGTTGCGCTCCATATTCCTTACTTCCCTAAACTGTGAGGCAGCGATTGTCAGGAAGGTCACTGCTGTAAACTCTTTGTTCATTACAGATGGAACAACCACTGCACCAAGCCCCGAGGCTATAAAACCTACAGCCACATGAACAATTTTTCCATGAAGATACGTTGGATATTGGCGATAATCTGTCCTCAGCATGTAAAGACGGGCTAACACACCCACAATGAGGCCTGTCAGAATTGGATAGGTGTATTCATTCATGAGGAAGTTTCTTCCCCCTTTCAACGGAATTGAATAGTGTTCCAACAAGTGAAGTTAATTTTTCAATGGCACTCCATAGTAAGATTAAAACGGAGCAAAAAGCTGCGTGGTCTAAAAAAACATAGCCGCCTGCTTCATAAGGGAAACCCAGCTGGATGAGGACAATGGAAAGCAGCAGCTCGCCCTGCAATGTAGCAAATAAAACTAAAAGAAATCTTTTTCCCAGCAAATTTTGAAGGATGATCGATAAGACTCCAATAATAAAGGCTGAAAGCAGGTCCTTGTTAATAAAAAAGATGACCGGATCAAAGAAGTAAAAAATTTGAATACCACCATAAGCAATCGCTAAAATTAGCGAGCAAATATAAAAATATGCAAGCTGCTTTATTTTTTCCCCTCTCAAAAAAGAAAGTGAGAAGAAAAAGAGAAACAACGCACCTAAATAAACAGTGATACTGAATACTTGAACATGATAAGGCGCAAGCCCAATAACCGCCAGTACGCCGACTGCCATTCTTCGTCTTAGCGGACTTTTCCGGTCAAGTATGAAAGTGAGATAAATCCAAAACAACCATGCCAATAAATAAAAAAACAGCCCAGCCACACATACCCTCCTCCTATCATTTCCATTATCGGCAGGAGCTATGTAATTTCATACACGAGTGAATAATCTTTGTTCATTGATTTATTTTAAAAGAGAGGAGGTGTGTGCAAATGGGAAAAGACAGACAGGAAAAGAAATTGAGGAAAAGTGGAAGAGTGGAATCAGACCGTGACCAGGATTTAGGCTTTCCGGGTGCTACAGGGCTTCAAACCCCAGAAGAGGCGAGAAAGTTGAATTACAAACATAAGGATTAGTACAATTAGGGATTCCTGCGCGGTTTTCTTGATCACCCATAACAAAAAGGCTCCCGTTTGAAACTGGGGAGCCTCTGAAACTTTACTATTATTTTTTAAGGTTTTTTAATTTATCTCCGAGAAGCTCACCAAGCTGGAAGCCTTTTGATTCTTCCGGAAGTTCATAATCAACATTTTCCTCGACGTCTTTTTCAAGAAGATCCTTGATGCTTAAGCTGAGGCGCTGCTCATGCTCATTGACTTCGAGAACTTTCACTTCCACTTCCTGGCCTTCCCTTAGAGCCTCATGAGGTGTTGCGATATGTTTGTGGGCAATCTGGGAAATATGCACAAGGCCTTCAACACCAGGAAAAACTTCAACAAATGCTCCATATGATACGATTCGGCGCACTGTACCGGTAAGGACGCTGCCTTTTGCAGCCCTATCGGCTATATTGGCCCAAGGTCCAGGAAGTGTTTCCTTGATTGACAAGGAAATTCTTTCATTGTCACGGTCTACACTTAGAACCTTCACTTGAACCTTTTGGCCTTCCTCTACGACATCACCCGGTTTTTCGACATGTTCATGAGATAATTGTGAAATATGGACGAGGCCATCAACACCCCCGATATCTACAAACGCACCAAAGTCGGTAATCCGTTGGACGGTTCCTTCAATAACCTGTCCAGGCTGCAGGGTTTCGAGCAAATCTTGTTTTTTCTTGCCTTTCTCCTCTTCAACAACTGCGCGGTGAGATAGGATAAGCCTGTTCTTTTCCTTATCCAGCTCAACAATCTTAAAGGACAGCTCTCTTCCTTTATAATCGGAGAAGTCCTCCACAAAGTAAGCTTCAACCAGGGATGCAGGCACAAATCCACGGACGCCAAGATCGACGACAAGGCCGCCTTTCACGACATCCTTTACCTCAGCGTTAAAAACTTCTCCGCTTTGAAATTTCTGCTCTAGCTCGTCCCAGGCCTTTTCAGCGTCCACTTTGCGCTTTGAGAGAATAAGAGCTTCCTCTTCCACCTTCATTACCTCAAGCTCAAGTGTATCACCTTCAGAAACCGCATCCGACGCTTTCTCAATATGGATGCTGGACAATTCGCTGATTGGAATAATTCCGTCAAGCTTGCTGTTTTGGATGTCGACGAGGACCTGCTTTTCCTCAACCTTGGTAACTTGTCCGGTTACCCTGTCCCCGATTTCAAAAGTTCCAACTTCAATTTGGTTCATATCTTCCGACATATGTACTCCTCCTTAACCATTGGCTGCCCTTTTAACATAATCGATGGGGCTAACAAATAAAAGTTATATGCCCATCCGCGGCTGCAAGTCTATAGAATATTCTAAAAAATATCCTTTTTTATTAACTTCTTACAAAAGGACTTTTTTGTCAAGCGGAAACCCCTTTGTGTTCTTCAATAAGTTTGCGTATTTCCGACATAATTAATTCAGTGACAGCTTCTGCAGAAGCCTTTTCTAGTCTTGCCTTTTCCATATCAATCGGTTTCCCGTAGACTACTTTCAGTTTCCCGAATTTTTTATATGGACCAATTATCGCACACGGAACTACATGGGCATTCGAGCGAAGGGCAAAAAATCCGGCTCCTGCCAAACCCTTACCCAATTCCCCTGTCCTGCTTCTTGTTCCCTCTGGAAACAATCCTAAAACCTTTCCTTCCTTTAAAACACCCAATCCTTTTCTTAAGGCCTCCCGGTCACTCATGCCCCTTTTAACAGGGAATGCGTTGCACTTCCTGACAATATTCCCCAAAACCGGCACTTTAAAAATCTCTTCCTTGGCCATAAAATGAACAGGGCGTGGTGCAGTAATCCCGACCATTGGCGGATCAAGATTATCTATATGATTGGAACAAAGCAGGACACCGCCCTCCTTCGGGAAATTTTCCCTTCCAATCACTTCATATTGATAGACAGGCTTTAAAGCAACTTTAACAACTGTTCTGGCAAAATCATAAAACGTCATTGTTTCCCCACTCTCTCTTTAACTAATGCCATGATTGTATCAGCCACCTGCTGGATTGACAGGGCAGTTGTATCTATTTCAACCGCATCTTTAGCTTTCACCAAAGGAGCAACTTCACGCTCCGAATCAAGTTTGTCCCGGGCAGCTATTTCTTTCTTCAACGTATCCAGGTCGGAAGCAAAACCTTTGGCACTATTTTCGGCATGCCTTCTAGCAGCCCGTTCATCCACACTTGCAAGCAAGAATACTTTTACTTCAGCATCGGGCAGGACATGGGTACCAATATCGCGGCCATCCATGACCACACCTCCATGTTCTGCAAACTTTTGCTGCCTTTTCACCATTTCTTCCCTTACCTTCCGATGCCTTGAAACAATCGAAACAGAGTTGGTTACTTCTGCAGTACGTATGTCCCCGGTTACTTCCTGGCCATCAAGAAATACGAGCTGCCCTTTGTCAGATGGATATAGGCCAATAGAGGTACCAAGCAGCATATCAATCAAGTTCTCTTCATTCTCCAAGTCAACCCCGTTTTTAAGAGCTTTATAGGTGAGAGCCCTGTACATCGCACCAGTGTCAATGTAAATGTAGGAAAGCCTTTCAGCGATTATTTTTGCCACTGTGCTTTTTCCGGCAGCTGCTGGGCCGTCAATAGCAATTGAAATTTTCTTATCCATAAATCCTCCTGTATATAACCGTTGCATATCTTTGCTGAATTCATTTTCTATATAGAGTGAACTTAAGCTACTGGATTTTTGCGCCAATCCAATTAGGTATTCTTTCATTCAACATATATAGCTACCAATTATTTATTTTACCATAGATTAAATGATTTTTTGATATAGGATGTTATATAAATCGAACTTAAGAATTTTGCACCACAAAGGGAAGGTCCCAAGTAACGTGCCGATATCATAAGAGAGCGCAAGCGCCTTGGTCATCGCCGTAAAGATTGGACTGAAGGCGCGGGAGCTAGATAATTATTAATGAAAAGTTATACTTTCTAAACAGTAAAAGAAGGACAGGATTTCTCCTGCCCCTACTTATCCTGGAAGGATTCGAGGAAATCCGTGTACGATTCGGACTTCCCTCCTTCATATTTTGTAATTGGTAGAACTTCCTGTAACAACCCAAATTGATGAAATATCAGCTGTGCAAGGATTAAAAATAGCAGCTGTGCGACAGCAATTTTAATCATTATGCGTTCAATTCTTTTCATAACCGCTCTCTTTTCACTTGGATTTGCCTACAGTATCGCCCAAGATGATCATTTTAAACGGTTCCTACAATTGAAAACACGGCCTATATCATGCACCCTCGTACAATGCTTCAGCTTCTTTTAGCTTATCAACCTTCTCTTCATCGCCATTCTTTGCATTAATATAGATCCGGTACGTATCATCACCTAGAGTTCCCAGGAATTCATAACATAGGACTTCCTCCCGTACATCATTGACAATGACCGCCTGGCGTTCTTCCATTATTTTTACTTTTGGATTAATTTTCTTTCTTGCTTCTTCACTGGTGATTGCAGGTTTATCCAACTTTCGGTCTTTATGGTTTTTCCAATAATCTTCTGCTGAAAGACCAACTGGCATTCCATTATCAAGGGCAATCTTTACCTTCACCGAATCAGGATAAATCCTCGTCTCTCCTATTTTAGTAACAAATGTAAAGACGCCCACCGAATCATATTGCGCACTCTCAAATAATTCCATTGAGGAGAAGCCGTTCTCCTTGAGGAAGGCAAGGGCACGATTGCTGGCTTCATTTAAGGAAATGGATGCCTTATTAACGGGCCGGTTATTCAAAAACCAAATGGGATAGCCGCCTTTTTGAGTAATATCCATCATGGCTTCCAAACCTGTTTGGTTATTCTTGACTGATACTGAATAAAACCCGTAGTCTGATCCTTTTCCATTTTTAGTGACTTTTGTTTTGGCATTTCCATCAAAACCGATATATTTCCTGGCTGTTGCTACTGCCTCTTTTTTTGATATTTTTTTACCAGGAAGATCATTGAAGTTGGCATCACTTTTTTTCATATCGACGAAACCAGGGCCGAAATCTGTTTCTCCATAACCTGAAACCGTTTTTTCTACGGTTTTAAAACCATCAATAATTGTATTGTCACTGTTTTCCCGGCCAGAGGCCAGAGCGAGTTCCACATCCATCCAGCGAAGATTGTTTTTAAGAACCGTATGCTGTACTTTTCTCAAATCCTCCTGAACATCGCCGGCTTCTTTATACAGCGACTGCAAAGCTTTGTATTCATGGTCAGTAAGCGGTTCTTTTTCAAGGTCCCTTACCGCTGTCCTGTAGCTGAAGTCACCTACACTGCTTAGGAATTCTTCCGTTTTATTAAACGGGAGCAAGGAAAGAGGAAGCTGCCCAACATCCTGGCGTGCTTCCGCAGTAATCCTCCAAACCTCGGCAAGGGAAGGCGACAGTGACTTGCGTGTATTCATAGCTAATGTTGATCCTAATTCATCATGAAGCAAATCGATTTCATATGTGAGTTCGTGAAAAGATTTTTGGTAAGTATTCTCTGCATTGATCAGAACTGCATTCTTTTCTTTATGCTCCTGATATCCCCAGTAACCGGTCCCTGCAAGGGCAACCACGAGGATAACGATTATTACGTTTCTAATCATTTCCTTCACCTGCTTTATTTACAGAATATATGCCTTCCGATCCTTTTGATTTGGGGGCGTGACCAAATCCACTTGCTTGTTGCTGTATCCGGATTGAAATAATAAGTTGCGTTTCCAGTAGGATCCCAGCCATTTATCGCATCCATTACAGCCTTTTTCGCAGTCTCGTTGGGAGTGAGCCATATTTGTCCGTCAGCGACAGCCGTAAACGCTAGGGGTTCAAAAATGACCCCAGAAATGGTGTCAGGAAATGTAGAGCTTTCCAATCTGTTCAAAATGACAGCCGCAACAGCAACCTGCCCTTCGTATGGTTCACCTCTTGCTTCTCCGTACACCGCATTGGCCATAAGCTTTATATCATTCTGGGAAAAGCCATTTGGGACATTCGTTGCCGATGGTTTTGCCTGTCCGGCAGCTTTTGTTGTGCCTCCGCCAGGCTTGTTATACTTGGTGGCCTTTACAAGCTTTGATTTTGTATTTTCACCTGCGAGACCATCAACCTTCATTCCAAACTCATATTGAAAATTCCTGAGCGCCCAGTACGTTCTCCATCCAAAGACTCCATCTATTTTCCCAGTATAAAAGCCAATGTATTTCAGTCTTGATTGCAGCTCAATTACATCTTCCCCTACTGCGCCATGCTGGATGACCTGATTGCTGAACGCTTCTGCTTTTTCACCTGTCGCAGAAAGGACGGGAAGGCATAGCAATAAAACTAATGTGCATATGCGGACCGCCATCCACTTCTTTTTCATTTTTGGTACCTCCATTTCCATTCATTCTATATTGAGTGTATTTTTTGTAAGACAGGCGATTTTATACAATAAAATTCATGGAGAATCATAAGTAAAGAAATTTAGGAGAATCTATCATCTCGTCCAATGTTTAATCGTTAGCTTTAGTAAACGGAACTGTTGATTTTCGCTCCACAAGGGAAGCTCCCAAGAATCAGCATCGCAGGGACAGGCGCCTTTTGCCTGTCACGAGGCACTTCGCTTTCCGCGGGCGGTCTGGGAGCCTCCTCGGCGCTAGCGCCTCCGGGGTCTCCCAATGACCTTTTCTCCCGCAGGATATTGAACAACTTCCTCGAGTAATCCCACGCACGAAGGAAATGCGTATGCATTTCCGAGGAGTCTTCGTGCCTTCCGCTCAAATCAACTGCTCGAATATAACAATTCCTTTAACACAGCCTATCGATAAAAAAAGAGTATAAACCCCTCAAAGATGAGAAGTTTATACTCTTCAAATATTCCAGAGAATTACTGCAAGTGAAGGGGTTTTTGAGGTTGATACTTGCTTTTGAGATGGGCAGCACTTAAGATCCGCGCTTTTTTAACTTTCCTGAATGCAAACCACCAAAGGAAAACCATAAATGGTGTTATAATGTATATCCAATTTTCCTGAGTGATTAAGATAAAATCATAGATTCCATGAAGAACGACTGGCAAGGTTATTGATAAAAACAACCACCATTTTTGGTTTGTTTTACTGAATTTTGTTTTTCCGAGATAAAATCCCATAATCACCCCAAATAAGGCATGGCTTGGAACTGGAAGCAGTGCACGGCCTAATGCATGCTCTACACCATTTCCAATCAAATACAAAATATTTTCCACAGTAGCAAAGCCAAGCGAAACAGCCGCACCATACACAATACCATCAAAGGGCTCATCAAAAGCAATGTGCCTGTAAATCACATAATACAGAATGAACCACTTAACGAATTCCTCTAACAGGCCAGCTGAAAAGAACGCTTCCGCCAAACCTGAATTAACCACATTCTCGACAGAGAGGACGTGCTGTATAAACATGATTGGAAAAACGAGCAAGGCTCCATTTAAAAAAGCCCTTAATACAACTGAAAGCGGTTCCGCTTCTACTTCATCCTTCAAATAGAAATAACTGAGCAATGCGAGGCCGGGTGCAATCCCGGCAGAAAAGACCCCCAGCATGCACGGCCTCCTTTCTTTAAAGATGCGAACACATCTTATCCTGAATTTCCATTTCCTTTATGGTAACACGGTGGGAACAGAAAGAAAATGGGAACTTTTCTTGTGAAAAATGTTTGTCTTTACTAACAACGAGGCAAGCTGAAATTTTTATCTTTATTTAGAAAACAAAGTACAGGTCACAAATAAAGGCTACTCGTTACCTTTTCTATGCATTTCGCTGTGCAAGGTGACGAGTAGCCTATTTGCTGCCGGGTGAGTTTTTTAAAATATTATTTTTGTGACACCGCTGGCAAGAGCAACACCAAGTTTAATTCTTGCCTTTTTAGAATCATTATCACTACCAAGAATTGCGCCCTTTTTATAAAGGTCATAAGCGCTCCCTTTATAGTCATAAGTCGTATAAACTGTACCTTCTTCAGCACTGGTTGTTATAACGATCAATATGCCTTCAGCGATAGCCTTTTCAATTTCATCCATCATTAATGGAGCTACCTGGCCACGGCCGACTCCCTCAAGCACAATTCCCTTCGCTCCGCTTTCTCTGGCAGCTTTAATAAATATTCCATCTCCGCCCATATAGCATTTGACTATCTCAATACGCGGTATAGAGGATTTTAACTTAAATACTTCCCGCCTAATAGGCTTTTGGTAGATAAATACCTCATCATTGTCGATAATGCCCAAATAACCGAATCCAAAGACACTGAATCCTTGTATATTGGAAGCATGCTCCTTTTTAACATAACGCGCACCGAAAATCCGTTCATTAAAGACTACGACTGTGCCGGTGCCGCGTAAATCGCTTGAGCAGGCTGAATAGATCGCATGCCTTAAGTTAATAAACACATCGCTGCCCAAATCATCTGGCGATCTTTGTGACCCTGTAACAACAACAGGCCGTTCATCATCAATAGTCAGGTCAAGAAAGTAGGCAGTTTCCTCCATTGTGTCGGTACCATGGGTAACAACTGCCCCACAAATCGTATCATCCTTGAAATATTCCTCAATTCTTTCTTTCAAGTAAATCAGATCATCAAACGTAATATGCATGCTGGCCTTTTGGAATACGGATTCTACTATTACTTCTATATCATCCGGAAGCTTGCAGCGCTCTGCTAATTCTTCCCCCGTCATTTCCCCTGAGGCCAGTTTGCCAGAATCCTTGTTTGGTTTACTGGCAATGGTGCCGCCTGTGGTCAACAATACTACTTTTCTCATTCAATCACCCTGATTCGTTAAAAGCATCAGGCCTGCCCAATGCTTTATTATTTATTTGTTAGAGCTTTTGCAATCACGTCTCCATGGAATCTTCCATTTTCAATAAAAATTTCATTTGCATTATTTCCGGCAGCAATCACACCTGCAATAAAGATTCCTGGTACATTTGTTTCCATTGTTTCGGGATTATAGCTGGGCCTGCCTGTTTTACGATCAATTTCAACACCGATTTGCTTTAAGAAATTGTGGTCTGGATGATATCCGGTCATCGCAAACACAAAATCATTCTGAATTCGCTGGATGCGTCCATCCTTTTCAAAAAATACCTCCTGCTCTGTTATTTCCTTCACATGAGCATTAAATTCAAGGCGGATTGCCCCGTTTCGGACAAGCGAATCAAATTCTGGAAGAATCCATGGTTTAATGCTTTGAGAGTATTCACTTCCCCTATAAAGCACGGTTACTCTTGCCCCAGCTTTATTTAATTCAATCGCTGCGTCCACACTGGAATTTTTTCCTCCAATAACGCATACGTCTTTATCAAAATAAGGGTGGCCTTCCTTAAAATAATGGAATACCTTAGGCAAGCTCTCTCCAGGAACACCCATATAATTTGGGTTATCATAATAGCCAGTCGCAATAATAACATACGGTGTTTCGTAAATATCTTTTTCCGTCTTAACCGTAAAAAGACTGTCTTTTTTATTAATAGAAGTTACTTTTTCGAACGAACTGATCCTCAATTGCTTCCTTTTTACAACTTCTCTGTAGTAAACTAGCGCCTGGAGCCTGACCGGCTTGTAATTTTCCGTGATGAACGGTACATTGCCTATTTCAAGCTTCTCGCTAGTGCTAAAAAATGTCTGATGGGTTGGATAGTGATAAATTGCATTCACGATATTTCCCTTTTCAATAATAAGCGGGTTTTTGCCAGCATTCTTCAATGATATTGCAGCAGCTAGGCCACATGGACCAGCTCCAATAATAATGATATCTTCTTTTTGCATCGTTGCCACTCCTGAAACTATTATTAGATTAACTTAGGTTCTATACTCTGGTGTCGATTTCCGTTCCACAACAGGAAGCTCCGCACTGTCGTTCTTTCGCGAAAAAAAATCCCCTATCTGTTATGATAGGAGATTTTCATCAAGGTATCAATGCAAAAGCAAATTGAGCCTATACAGGAATGGTTTGGATTAAATCCAGCCCCTGAAACGGCTGGCTTCAGCCATTTTGCGAACCCCAACCATATAAGCAGCCAAACGCATATCGACGCGGCGGTTCTGGGCTGTCTCATAAATGTTCTTGAATGACTTTACCATCACTTTTTCAAGCTTTTCTTCTATTTCTTCCTCGGACCAATAATAGCCCTGGTTGTTTTGAACCCATTCGAAATAGGACACGGTTACTCCTCCGGAAGATGCAAGAACATCCGGTACCAGCAAGATTCCACGCTCAGTCAGGATTTCCGTAGCTTCCAAAGTTGTCGGGCCGTTGGCAGCTTCCACAACGATGCTTGCCCTTATATTGTGGGCATTATCTTCAGTAATCTGGTTTTCAATTGCTGCAGGAACAAGAATGTCACAATCAAGTTCCAGCAATTCTTTATTTGTGATTGTATTATTAAATAACTTTGTAACTGTACCAAAGCTATCCCTGCGGTCAAGGAGGTAATCTATGTCGAGGCCATTCGGATCATAGAGAGCACCATATGCATCGGAAATTCCAATCACCTTCGCACCCGCATCATGCATGAATTTTGATAGATAGCTTCCAGCGTTCCCAAATCCCTGGACAACAACCCGAGCTCCTTTAAGCTCGATGCCCTTCTTCTTTGCCGCCTCACGAATGCAAAGGGTTACCCCTTTTGCAGTTGCTGATTCACGGCCGTGGGAACCTCCAAGGACAAGCGGTTTCCCTGTAATGAATCCAGGTGAATTGAATTCATCAATCCTGCTGTATTCATCCATCATCCAAGCCATGATTTGAGAGTTGGTAAATACATCCGGTGCCGGAATATCTTTTGTAGGGCCAACAATCTGGCTTATTGCCCTGACATATCCGCGGCTAAGCCTTTCCAGTTCACGGAATGACATATCGCGTGGATCACAAATGATCCCGCCCTTTGCTCCTCCATATGGGAGGTCTACAATTCCGCATTTAAGGCTCATCCATATTGAAAGTGCCTTAATTTCCTTTTCTGTTACATTCGGGTGAAAGCGAATCCCGCCCTTCGTCGGTCCGACTGCATCATTGTGCTGGGCCCTGTATCCGGTAAAGATCCTGATCGATCCATCATCCATGCGCACTGGTATCTTTACAGTCATCATCCGGATAGGCTCTTTCAGAAGCTCGTACACTTCTTCGGGATATCCAAGCTTCTCAAGTGCTTTATGGATGACAGTTTGCGTGGATTTAAGAACATCATGTTTTTCAAGATTCGTACTTTCATTACCTTTCCCCGTTGCCATTTATAAACCTCCTAAGATATCACTGCTCGAAAGTTCGTGGCTTTCAGAGATAAGTATACACTTAAAAAAAGTTAATGCAAAGATAAAAATGCCAATTCAGTCTATTCGCACAGATTTGTGTAAACGTTGTTAAATGAGTCATTTGACTACAGACACAAGTGCTATGGCCCTTTACCTCTCAGGGTTAGCGATAGGCAAAAAAATAGCGGCTGCCGCCAGGGGGGCTATCCGCTTATTGAAAATAATGGAGGAGAGTCTGAATTGCATGGTCTTTTATTATTAATTTCCCATACTCTTCGAGATAAGCCACGCTCAATATGGAGGACACCCCATATTCAGCCATTAAGGAAGCACTAAGCTCGACATCCCTGGAAGAGGCATCAAAGAGGAGATAATAGCTCCCCTGCATTGAATACAGGCTTCCGCCGTTAGTGCCAAGCTGCGAAAGACGCTTAACCAGCTGAATAACATCTTCTATGGATTCAAATCTAAACAAAAGATCTTCTAGACCTTCAACCGTTACTTGCATGTCTATGAAGCCATCATAGAGAAGCTCTTCTTCTCCGGGTTGTTCGGCAACAGTAATAATCATAACCATCCCTTGTGCCTGAAGGGAAAACACTTCAACTGCAACAGACCCTTGGATATCCAAATCGAGCGTGTCGCTTGCTTCCTCAAGCATATCGGTAAAAAGCTGCCTCCATTTAAGCGAATCCTTTACTATATCCTCCTTGGATAAACCTCTGTCAAATAAGTCATCAGAGGTTATAAATATTTTAATTTTATTTGCTGTCAACCTTTCAAGACGCATGCGTTAAGCCCCCTGCCATGACTCACTCTTTTTGATAGTTTATGTCATTGCAGCGGGTTGGTGATTTGTCTTACTAATCACCACCACTTTTGTTATCGAACCAGTTTTTAACAATTATCCATTCCTTATTGTCAGCAGATGGCATTCGGATTTAGCGCCTAATCTTAACGGAAGCATGGTTGTTCCATAGCCATTGCTAGTCAGCAACAGTAGATTTCCAACTTTTCGAATTCCGCCCTTTTGATAAGGGCCGAATCCAGCGATGCGAATTTGGCCTCCATGTGTATGGCCGCTTAGAACCAATGAAATACCTTGTTCAGGCTCAATTTTTTTAATAATCTCAGGATTATGGCTCACAAGAACCTTAAAATCCCCCTCTCCGGCATCAAGTAGTGCGAGGTCAAGCCGATCCTTCTGCAAACCGAGGTCATCAACACCAAGCAGCACTAATTTATCACCATTCACTGACTCAAAAGAAGTTGCTGTATTGTCGAGAATTTTAACACCATGGCTCAGCAAGAGATGATCAAGGGCACGGTACTCTCCTTCATAGTCATTATTGCCCCAAACAAAAAAGACCGGACCTAATGATTTCAGCTTTAGGATATTCGTTTCAACATTGCTTAGAGGCACTCCTTTCTCACGCAAGTCCCCGCCAATTATCACAATGTCAACTCTTCCTTTTACGGAGTTAACCAATGATTCATCCACAAGTCTCTTATGGATATCCGAAATGAAAAACACCCTTAGCTCACCGAACGATTCAGGAAAGTCGGAAAAGAGCAGTTCCTGCTCTATAAGATTATTTTCAAATGCAAGATAAATCATATAACCCAACAGAATGGCACCCAAAACTGCGGCAGCCATCAAAAAATAAAAGAACCCCATTCATTCAGCACCCTTCACCAGACTAAAAGTATATGGAAATCATACCATAAATAAGGCTTGAGCCGAAAAATACGAGTGTATGTACAGGAGAAACCTGATATAGAAAATAAAAAATAGAAATTGAACCGAAGCAAATGAAGAAAGCCGACAACCTATTTAAAGCCTTTCTTTTAGGAGCAGCTGAAAATGTACGGATCAAATACCCATTGATTCCTACTCCCGAAAAATATGCTACAGCAGCGGCAAAAAAGCTGAGCGGATTCAGGACTAAATCGAGCAAAAAGCTATTGAGTGAAAATGGGTTTGAAATCACCATCCAAGAGCTGAATAAATAGCCGCAAATGAGCATCGTAATCATAAGGATAAAAATGTGCACGAAAAATCCCCCCATATACTATATATGAGGGGGAAATAAGCTACTTGCCATTTTTTTAGCAGGTGCGTTTATTCATCTTCATGAATATTAAGAATACGGAATCCGTGTTCTTCAAGCTTTTTAATAAATTTGTCGAGATTTTGATTACGCTCAACCTTCAATACGATCCTTCTAACCAGTTTATCTGTTTCATCAAAGGTTACAAGTGAAATAATATGTTCATGGAATTGGTGAGCAATCTCTGCCAGACGCGCGATCCTTCCTTCGGTTTCGACCGAAGTGAAAGCAATCCTGACACCTGGTCTGTTCATGCCAAACGCACTTTGAAATTGATTTAAAACATCATAGCGGGTTACAACCCCCAGAAAGTTCCCTTTTTTATCAACAACTGATAGTAACGGGAAATTTCTTAATTCCATTAGCGTATTTTCAAAAATCTCCCCACCATCCAAGTAGGATTCCTGATGAGTAGCAATATCGGATATAACCGTTTCATCAAGGAACGCATCTTTCGATTTGCCTGATTTGAAAAATTGTTCAAAAATACGATGAAGGGTAAGAATCCCTTCATATTTATCGCCATTCAGGACCGGAACACCGTCAATCTGATGTTCTTCAAGACATTCCAGTGCTTTGCGCACCGTTTCACCCGATTGGACCACATGGCAATTATATTTTGGAATCATAATGCTTTTTACGAACATTCCCATCACCTCTGCATAAAAAATCCTTCATAGTACTATTTCAACAAACTAAATTAAAAATCCTTTCTTTTATAGAATTTTATTATGAGAGGGCGCTTTAAAACTTCCCTGCATTCATGAAACACTATTTCTTCTCATGATAAAGATTTATATCATATTGTTTTTTCATCATCTCAAACACAATGTGCCTGGATTTCCACTCATCTTCCTTTTTCCACAAGTCTTTACTTCGATCAACAATTTCACATCTAAGTTCATGAAACTCTTTTTCCTTCTTATCGCTTTGCTGTTTTAAAAGCACCATTAGCCCATAAAGTGAGCCTGTTAGGATAAAGAAAAAGAAATTCAAGCCATTTCCGACGAAGGTTGAAAACATCGCATAAAATGAATACGAGTAAGGAACCACAACGGTAAAATACAAGTAGGCCAAGTAAATGGCTGTTATGCCAAGCAGGGCAGTAATGGATGCATAATGTTTACGCTTCGCATCGTCAAACTTCTTTTTTCTTTTCACCACATTATTGAGCATTTCTTTTGTTGCCTGATCAGTGCGGCTATCAAGCATGCTTATTGGTGTTTCCATAGACCTGATTCCCCTTCCAAACTAGCTTCAAGGTTATCTTATAGAAATGTATGAACCTGTCCACTTGTTTATGAAGAGCTTCCCAACTAAAAACCGGCCGCTGCGGGCGGCCGGTTAATTGACTGGTATTTTTAATGTTTGTCCTGTCTCAATTTCATTTCCAACTAGACCATTGGCTTTGCGGATCGTATCTATGCCCGCTTGGTTTTTATAATATGTCATTGCAATCCGAAACAGGGTTTCTCCTGGCTTAACCGTATGGTACAGAATTTTATTGCTGGTTACAGGCTTGCTTTCTTCGGACCCTGAGCTCTCAGTTTGAGTGCCTTCTGGCTCAGTAGTTTCCTGACCAGTCTGTTTATTTGCCATTTCAGATGTTTTAGCAGCTGAATTCCCCTGTTGCTGTTTAGTGTTTGCAGGGCTAATTACCGGAGACACCTGGCTGTCTTTACCTTCAGTAGCTGGCTTGTCGGGTGATGAGGATTGAAGTGTTTGTTTTGCATCGCCATTGGATCGTTCAGCAGTTTCATCCTCCCTAGTGGCAGTGGCAATTGACTTATCTGCTCCATTTTCTTCTCCACTGGCGATTTCACGGTCCTTTTCCTCCAGGCTGACTTCTTCATAGCCGGATCTTGCTGATAGTTCAGACTTGTTTTCTTCCATATTGGAAATAACACTTAGTACAGTAATCGGAAGCAAGATGAAAAAAAGAACAAGTAATCGAATGACAGGATATTTTAATTTAAGTACCGTTTTTTTCTTTTTTTCCTGGTGCACCCTAGATCTTGGAGGCAGGGAAGATACATCGTTTGGATCCGGCTTGGCTATCACGATCCGCCTCCGGTTTTTTTCTGCCTGTTTCCTATATGGGTCTTCCTTGTTCATCGACTTTCCCTCCACTCCTGTTTTTTAGCTTTATAACCAAACCTAATAGAAAGTCTATAGTAAAATGCATCACAATCGTAACCGCAAGATTATCAGTCCAGCTATAGATAGCCCCAATGAAGAAACTAAGAGCTACAATATTCACAAATAAAAACCAATTAAATAAGTACCGGTAATGGATTACTGCAAAAATGATACTGGCTATGATCAGCCCAGTTTTCTCCTGGATTATCCCCCTGAAAAGTATTTCCTCACTTATGGCAACGATTGCTGCTATAAAAGCAATATGGAGGGTGCCTCTTGAACGGAATATCCTTTCATTTAACCCGCCATCATCGTAATAGGAAGATGGCAGCAGTTTCATTAGAATTATATCCAGTAAGACAACAGCGATTCCCGCTGGCAGCCCTATTAACCAAATGGCCGGATCATTCCATTGGGCTAAATTCCCAAAGAACCTTAAATCAAAAAGGAGAACACCCAATATAAATGAAACGACCAGCAGAAATAACTGGGTTGCGTAAAGATGGATGAGCAATTCTTTGTCCGTAAGTTGTCCAATAAGTTCTGCTTGTTTATTTTTCATAGCCTTCACCCAGAAGTAAATAAGATAAGTGCCTTTTCCAGTCATGCCCGGCTTCTGCTTTTTCCTTTTGACCAAGTTCAACAAGAAAATCTGTTAAACTGAGCCCACAGGCATCACAGCATGTTTTTCGCCGAGTTTCGAGGTGTGGTTCTTCGAAATAATCGAGAAACGCATTTCGAATGCATCCATCATGTTCAATTATATTCTTCATCTTACGAATTTGATTAATCTTAATCCTATTTCTGCCAGCAATATACCGGTTTATTTCCTCGCCTTTAGCTGGCAGCTGCTCTTTTCCCATACCGTTAAGATAATCAGAAAACCAGCGCCATTGGTTATCGGAAAATCCTCCCGCCTCCCGTGCCTGTTCTAAACTACCTCTATCATTGGTTTTCAATTTATGTCTGTTTAGAAAGGAAAAGAAGGCATCCACCTGTTCAACCGAAGGCAATTCCCCTTCGGCTAAACTGTATTGCAGGATTTCATCTCCATTCGCGTATAACAATATGGCAAGTGATGCTCGTCCATCCCGGCCAGCCCGGCCAATTTCCTGCAAGTATGATTCAATTTGCATCGGCATATGGTAGTGAATGACAAATCGGATGTCTTCTTTATCCACACCCATTCCAAAAGCACTTGTCGCACAAATGATATCAAGCTGGCCATTCAGGAACTGTTGTTGGATTAACACTCGCTGCTCCTGTTCCATACCTCCATGGTAGGGCATTGTCCGGGAATGTCCGTTAATCCTTAGCAGCTCCGCAATTTGCTCCGCAGCCCTCTTACTGGAAAAATAAATAATGCCCGGGCGTTTAAGTGTTTTCACAAGTTCGAGTATTCTTCGATCTTTTTGAGGAGAATCGACCAGCCGTTCAATGTGAAAAGAAATGTTTGGCCTGTCAATACTTGAAATTATTTTTGCATGGTTGTTCAAACGAAGCTTATTGGCAATATCCTCTCTCACCTCGGCTGTAGCCGTAGCCGTTAAAGCGAGTGTGAGCGGATTGCCAAGCCTGCTCCTAAACTCGCCAAGCTTTAAATAATCCGGCCTAAAATCATAACCCCACTGTGATATGCAATGGGCTTCATCAATTGCCAGGAGGCAGACCTCAATCTCATTAAGCCTATCAATTATATAGGGCATTGTTAACATTTCCGGTGATAGGAAAATAAACTTATACTGTTGGAGGCGTAAGAGTGCTTCTTTTTTTTCTGCTGGGGACAAAAAGGAATTAATGGCGACAACCCGTTTTTCCCCTCTCTTCTTTAATTGCTCAACCTGATCCTGCATCAGCGATAGCAAAGGGGAAACAATAACGACGGATCCCTCCATTAAATATCCCGGAAGCTGAAAACAAAGCGATTTACCTGTTCCGGTAGGAAGCATTGCGAGAGTATCTTTACCCGATAGCAGTGATAAAACAACATCCTTTTGCCCCGGACGGAAAGTAGCAAAGCCAAAATATTTATATAATTTTTGTTCCAACATTACTATCACCAAGCTTTGCCAATACAAGCCGTATTTTAAAATAATCCATGCCGCCTAAAAGATCCCTTAGATGGCGCAGTTGTTTCGAAGATGTTTTTTCTGCTAGTTCAGCAATCATTTGTTGCTCTTCCGCACGTACAAATGGATCAATGGAGAAATCAGGGCAATTCAAGGCTATCTCGACAATATGGTCCTCAATTGTACTTATTTTTAAATTTCGAAACATGGAAATGTCCTCAATCGAATATCCTTGATGTAAAAGTTTCATTGTTTGGCGTGAAGTTAATGTCAGTGCGCTGCTTTTACTTCCATCCCGCACCAGCTCATACAGAATCGGAAATCTGGCTCCATTTGTAATGACAGTTTCGCATATATAGTGGAGAATTCCCTGGAATTCAACGCGGTAATGAACCTCATCCATACCAAGCCTGCTTGCTGCCTGGCCCGTCGTCATACCTATATGTTTGTAACCGCTCAGCCTTAAAACGAGAATATCAGGAATCGGAATCCCTTTGTTATCAAGGACTTCCATTAATTCTCTATAAATCAGATAAGGAATTTTCGTCTTTTCAGCTGAATCCCTTTTAGAAAAGAAGGCCTTTACCCAAAGTTGGGTTTGCCTGCCCTTTTGGATTGGAACATAGGAATTTTCTTTATAAGTAAAATGAGAGCAAACCTGGACAAGTAGGGACAGCCTCTCCCAAAGAATCTGGCTAAGCTGGCTGAACCTCAATCCTGACAAATGATTAGGAAAAGGATGAACCTCAAGTGCCTCCGTCAATAGCGCGTTCCCTTTTACAGTCACAAAATAATGAGCGGGATTACCGCTCTCAATTAGCCCTTTGGAAGCAAGAATTTTCACAATGTCTTCCAGCAGTTCCCTGGATAAAGATTCATATACTCTAAAAAAACGAGTAAGTTCAAATAAATGGGCATCTTGAATGGTTTGAGCGGATTTCTTGCCATTAAGGAGGTGATAAATAGAATAAATTGACCGCTCACCATTTAATTGTTTTAGGCAAAATAAAATTAGCATTTCTAAATAAGAGAGCTGGTTTGTATAGCGCAATTGTTGCATACCATCCTCCTAAAAATGTTCATACCATCATTCTATCATGAATATAGTGGTTTAGATGGCTTTATTTCGGGAAAATTGACGAAAGAATGCAGTAGTGATAAGGATTATCAGTATATTATCTATTGAAAAGTTGGGATTTCTTTTTTACAATAGAGATGTGGAATGCGTTTCCATCGTTTTGCGGGGAAATAATTGTTCATACCAACGGGAGGGTTTTTTCATGGCCAAGTATACGATTGTAGACAAAGAAACTTGTATTGCCTGTGGTGCATGCGGAGCTGCTGCACCGGACATCTATGATTATGATGATGAAGGCATCGCCTATGTGACACTGGATGACAACGAAGGGATCGTTGAAATTCCAGATGTTTTGATTGATGACATGATGGACGCTTTTGAAGGCTGCCCAACTGACTCAATCAAAGTGGCCGATGAGCCTTTTGACGGCAATCCTACCAAGTTCGAGTAATAAAGGGTGTACATAAAGAGGCTGTCCCAAAAGAAACCTTTTGGGACAGCCTCTTTTCTGTAGCCATGGAGGAAGAAGAACCGCGATATTTCCCAAGAGTATCGCCCGGTCCGCTTCAAATCAATGGACAAAACACTGTGACAGATATATGAACTTGTCTTTGAACTGCCTCTCATACACAAAACTATGTGACAGATATGTGAATTTGTCCTTGAACTGCTCTCTCAAAGACAAAACGCTGTGACAGATATGTGAACTGTCTTTGAACTGCTCTCTCAAGGACAAAACACTGTGACCATTAGGGAACTTGCCTTTGAACTGCTGTGCACAAGAAATTCACTTTAATCCCTTCTCCCAAAACCGTCTCTTCCGGTCTCGAATGTGATACCTTTTATCGATTGCCCCCCATCTTCATGAATCTCTATCCAAGAGGAGGCTATCCTCTTATTAATTTTTGAAAAAAAAGCAACGGGGAATCCCGCTGCTTTTTCGACTATTATCCATTTAGTTGTACAGACGTTCTCTGGCGGTTAATCCAATAGCTCATTTTGACATAAAGTGGCATGAACAGAACAGAAACAATAATCCCTTTTAATATATTAAATGGCAGAATGAACAGTACAACACTTTTTAGCGCTTCGGAATCTGCCATTGCAGGAGCATTCAAAAACCAGGTGTAAGCTGGAAGGAATAAGAAGTAATTAAGAACACTCATCAGGACCGCCATTGTAACGGTGCCAGCAATAAGTGCCAAGGACAAACCTCTCCTGGTTTTAATTTTATTATAAACATAATAGGTTGGCAAAATGAACAAAATACCAGCAGCAAAGTTAGCGATATGACCTACAGGTACACCAGTTTGGCTGCCAGTCATAAACCAGTCCAGTATGTTCTTGATTAATTCCACCAGCACTCCAGCCAGCGGACCAAACGCCAACGCTGCTACTAGTGCAGGGATGTCACTAAAATCAATCATTAGGTAAGCCGGAAATACCGGAAGTGGGAAATTCAGCAGCATAAGTACATAGGATAAGCTGCTAAGCATCCCGATGACCACCATTGTTTTGACATTCATTTTCTTCATTTTCTTCCTCTCTCCTTTGAGTCCATCCACTAAAGAAGAAAGATTCCGCAACAAGCAGGCCCTATAAATAAAAATCCCCCAAGTAATAATACTCGAGGGAGAAATTTGCAAAGGCAAGCTTAATAAACGTTCTACTCGTCAAAAATTTTCGAACGTCTGCTGAACCTCCATCTTCTCCCATCCAGACTATACTGTCGGCTTTGGAATCGCACCAAATCCTGCCTTGCGGCTCGCGGGCTAGAGCAAAAGCTCATCACCGCCGGTCGGGAATTTCACCCAGCCCCGAAGATAGACAATATTTAATTACGAGTTTATTATACTGAAAAAACGGCAGCTTGAAAAGAGAAAGAGCTTCGGTAGAAAAGTTTTATTTTTATGAACGGAAATTAGCCATTCCGCTGTTACTTGCTCGCTGCCGATATAGCAAGTTCCTTTGCTGCTTGCTCGATATCATTCTTAATGACCAGCTCATCGCCAGGATGGATAACAGTCTCATTCAACTTATTGAGTTTCATCAACTGTTTAACGCTTAAATTATGCATGTGTGCTATTTTCCAAAGCGTTTCACCCGCAGCAACTACATGGAAAGCTTGATCTGACCTATTCAGGTTTGCTCCTGCCTCGATGCTTTCTTTATGGTGATTCGTTATTGGAACTGCCGCCATGTATTCACCTATTTCAATTTTCCCTAACATGGATTCAGGATTCATTGCATTTTCCTTTTTAAAAGTCCATTCATTCTTATGGAGCTCAAAATGCAAATGTACACCTGTTGAATACCCTGTATTCCCCATTGTCCCAATTTTTTGCCCCTTTTTTACAGGTGCCCCTTCATTCACTAACCGCTTGTCTAAATGCGCATAAACGGATTCAAATCCGTTTTGATGCTTGACTAGGATAACATTTCCATAGGATACAGATAAATATGATTTTGTTACTGTTCCGTCATTCACAGCTATTACAGGAACTCCTAATTCCCCTGCTATATCTATCCCTTTATGGGTGCCGCCTCTTGTCCCAAAAACATCAGTAATAATCCCGTCAGTAGGCAGGACCCATTCAGAATTATCATTCATCTCGCTAGCTCTAGCCTGGCTTCCTCCAATGATCAGCAATGATACGCAAACCGCCATAATACCGGCAATTAAAAATCTGACTATGTAATCTTTCACGAATATATCCTCCTCCTTTTTACACGCACTACCCACCATATGCTGTTTGGCCAGGGTTTAGAACGGGAATTGGCACATTTGTTATAATTTGGACTCTTTGCTGCAGTTATTCATCTACTAGGGAAAAAGTTAGAAGTATTTCCCTAACAAAGAGAAAAACCCGCCTAAATGGCGGGCCTGGTTTCAGCTTTATTGTTCAATATTCAGCTTATTGGCGCCTATCGGGACATTCACTTTGTCTGTTAAATCGAAAGGCCCCAGTTTATTGATTGGTGGATTTTCCACTTTAACCGCGGAATAGTCAAAATCTTTCGCAGTCAGTAAAAGCGCTTCAAAAGATTGCAGTGTGGCTGCATTATCCTTCAGGTCCGTCCCTTTTCCAAGAGAAAAATGAAGGACATTTTCCTTTACAGAGACATTCTGTATAGTAAAGTTTTGAGGGAGTGACGGCTGCAATCCAATCTGAAAGCCCTCTTTTTTCATTGCTGCTATAGCTTGCTCAAAATTATCGAATGGCTTTTCGGAAGGCACCATGAAAGGAATATCCTTGCCTTCCTGTTTTGAAAACAAATATGCACGGTTCTTTTTTTCTAAAACTTTTTCTTCAGATACAAAAGTATTTATATGTTTTAAAGTTATCCCCGGTTCTCCATTAGTGGTGTAAATAATTGTATTGATAGTTTCATCATTCGCCTCTACAGTATCATTCACTACTTTTAAAAACATTCTTTCACTTCCGCCAGATATCGAATATGGGTGATTTTCAGATACATTGACGGCAAAGGTATTCCCTTCTTCAAGTTTAACATCAAGCGGATAATAGTCGCTCAAGCTCAAATCTTCTTCCTTTAGGGACGCCATCGCGGTCTTTAAAGAATCTACCCAGTTGCCTTCTGCCTGAGTTACCTTTACTGTTATAGGGACAGGAAATTGAGCTTGGCTGTCAGGCACAAACAACGTAACGGCCTTTTCATTTTCCTGTACATCCTGTTGATATAACGCTGTCCCAGAGAGTTTAGAATCTATGGCTTCCATAGTCAATGCCTTATTTTCGTCATTTCCTGTTTTCTTGTTGTTATCGGTATCGACCAATGCTACATTTGGATCTCCGTTCCCTGTTGAAGCATTCTGCCTGTCTCCTGTAAAATTAAAGGAACCGTTCGAGAAGAGCAAAAACAACAGGCATGCGGCTGCGGCTGCAGCAAACCCTGGCATAATCCAGGTAATTCGGCGTTTCTTCGTTACTTTCATTGAGATATTCTGATAGATCTCCCGCGGGTCGCGATCATCGGTCACTTTAGGCATGACTCTGATGAATTGTTCAACCTCTTTATCGCTCCACCCTCGCTTGTTCATCCACAAATCCCTCCGTTTCAAAAAGCGATTCCATTTGGGCTTTCAGCACTTTTATCGCCCTGTGCTGAGTGGTTTTGACCTTACTTTCGGTCCAGCCCAAAACTTTTGCTGTCTCCGCTATCGATAAATCATTGAGATACCTCATGATGATGACAGCGCGTTGGTCGTGAGTGCACAAATCAAGACTTTTAAACATACCTTTAATCTCTTCCCTTTGGAGAGCTATTTCTTCCGGAAGAGGCTGATGGTCCCTTACTTGGGCCGTAGACCAATCAAATTTTTCCAAAAGCTTTTGCTTCCAGCCCTTTTGTTTTCGAAAATGGTCAATCGCAACATTCCGGGCAATTGAAAAGAGCCATGTTTTCTCACTGCTTTTCCCCTCAAAACGTGAGTAGGATCTTAAAACTCTGATGTATACTTCCTGTACCAGATCTTCCGCCTGTTCTTTTGACCGGACCATATAAAATAAGAACTGGAAAACCTCCTGGTGATATTTGTTATATAGGTCAGTAAAAACGGAGTCCATTCTCTATTCCTCCCCGTTCGTAATTTTAGACGTAAACGAACCAATAAAGTTACACTTTTAAATATAGTCTGTTTTGTTACAAAAAGGAAGGAAAATATTACAAATTTATGTCATTCATTTTGCGATTCCATAACAGCATTGTCCATCTAAATTATCAATAATTGTTACTGCCTTGCCATAAAAATATTGAGTGAAAATTCCTTTGTATAAAGAAGAGCTTGCTTTCTTTTAGGCTGTTTTCTAAAAGATCGCTCCATAAAGGGAAGCTGCTTTGATTATCATCGCAGGGACACAAAGGAAAGCTCCCATGGAGAATTATCGCAGAGACACATAGGAAAGCTCCAATGGATAATCATCGCAGAGACAGGCGCTTTTGGCCTGTCACGAGGCGCTTTTTGCCTGTCACGAGGCGTTCTTTGCGGCAACAAAATTGCTAAAAAAGCCTCCTTTTATGAATTCCTTAACAGACGCATTAAATATAACAACAAAAAACCTGCGCTTCGTTGCGCAGGTTTAAATGTTTCCCGTGTATCAAGATTTTGCGTCATGTTTCCAAGTATTCCATCTATTTTCGGGGAATAAAGAAGGAAAATGTCGTCCCGTGTCCAAGCTTGCTTTTTACTGATATATAACCCTTGTGGGCTTCTATTATATTCTTGGCAATCGCCAGGCCCAAGCCTGTCCCTGCCCTTCCTCTCGTGCGTGACTTGTCCGCTTTGTAAAAACGTTCGAAAACGAACTGCAAATCTTCTTCAGGTATTCCGGATCCGGTATCCGCAACTTCCACTTCCATACCCCTATCATCGACCCTGACAGTTACCTTAACGGTTCCGTCCTTTGGAGTATGCCTAATTGCATTATCAATCAGATTCGTGAATACTTGTTCAATCCTGTCACCGTCAAATGTACAATAATAATCGGGATTGTCTACTTCAGCAGTCAAGGAAATGTCATGATCTTTCGCTAAGCCCTGGAATTTCCGGAGGATGCGGCCAATATATGGTCCTACCGGAATCTCTCCGGTATTCAATTGCATATTGCCTGATTCCATCCTTGCTATATCGAGCAGCTCATTGACAAGCCGACCCATTCGAAGTGATTCATCATAAATGACCTTAGCCATTTCCTTTTTCTCTTCATCCGATCCTGCTATATCATCAACAATGGCCTCACTGTATCCCTGAAGCATGGAGATTGGGGTCCGAAGCTCGTGGGAGACATTCGCAATAAAATCCTTCCTCATTTTATCCAGCTTCCGTTCCTCTGTCATGTCGCGAATAACTGCAACTGCACCGCGAATGAATTTAGAACTGTATAACGGACTCACAAGGATGACCCAGCTCCTGCCAAGTAAAGTAATTTCCCCCATCTGCTCTCTTTCAGTATCAACTGCTTGCTGGAAAAGTTCCATAACTTTAGCTGGTACTTCTTCAGAACCACTCTCAGCACTGTCTTTATCATAATAGCAATACTGAAGGAATCTGTCTGCTGGAGGATTGGTAATGAGTATTGTCCCATCTCTATTAAAAGTAATGACTCCATCCGCCATTGAGCTAAGGATACTAGCCAGTTGCTCCTTCTCCTGGTTAAGTGCATTCATATTGAATTTAAGCTGTCTTCCCATTTGGTTAAAGGCGGTGGCCAGCTCGCCAATTTCATCGTTGGTGAGGATTGGCACCTTGGTGTCAAACTTGCCTCTGGCAACCTCGAAGGCAGCTTCCCTCATTTTCCTGAGGGGAGAGGTAATTCTTGTTGAAAGAAAAAACGCAAATATTGTGGTGAGGACAATTGCTACCCCCGCCACCAATAAAATAAATTTAGTCGTATCCCTCGTTGTATCTTGTACAACAGAGATGGACTGATATATGAAAACCGCACCATTTTCATCAGATCCTTCAAGAGGCACTCCAATAATGGAATAATTAGGGCCCTCTTTGCCTGGATTCGAAGAAAGGGTGGACACTTTGTTTACTGCCACACCCTCGTTGAGTACCTTGGATAATACGGGATCATTGTAAATATCCGTAATGCTAAGCTTGCCCTTATCATCAGTATTAGGTGAATAATAGACTTCGTTGGGATTTTTGATAATGACTGCCCTTGTTACATTATCTAGAATTTCCCATGAAATCTCCAATCCTAGCGAAGTTTCATCATTCTCATGCTTTTTTAGGACATTTGCAATTTTCTCAGCTGTATGCGTTAAAGCCTCTCTTGTTTTAATAATGCTGTCATTTTCAAAAAACTCAAGCAGCATAACGGTGAGAATGAACAGCACAAAAGAAACAAGCAAAAGAATGGTAAACCAAAGTTTACCTACGACACTTCGTAGAAAGATCATTCATTCACAACCTCAAACTTATACCCGACTCCCCATACAGTCACAATCATTCGCGCAGCCTGCTCGGAAACCTTATTCAGCTTCTCCCTTAGGCGCTTTACATGAGTATCAACCGTACGGAGGTCCCCAAAGAATTCATAATGCCATACTTCTTTGAGAAGCTGTTCCCTGTCAAAAACTTTGTCAGGAGATTTCGCTAAAAAGTAAAGCAATTCATATTCCTTTGGAGTAAGGCTTACTTCCTTTCCATCTGCAGTGACACGGTGGGCATCGTTATCAATTGTCAAATGAGGGAACACAATAACATCCTTGGTCGTTGTATCAGTTTGCAGGTAGCTCGTTTGTGAGGATCTGCGAAGTAATGCTTTAACGCGCAGGACTACTTCCCTTGGGCTAAAAGGTTTTACGATATAATCGTCTGTTCCTACTTCAAAACCCTGTACGCGGTTTACTTCTTCACCTTTGGCTGTAAGCATAATGACAGGAGTGGCCTTTTTTTCCCTTAATTCACGGCAAACTTCTATGCCATCCTTTCCTGGCATCATTAAATCAAGCAGAATGACATCATAATCAGTGGCAAGCGCTTTGGTCAATGCTTCATTGCCGTCCTCTGCCTCTTCGATAAAAAAGTCTTCACGCTCGAGATACATTTTTAAAAGTCTGCGAATACGCTCCTCATCGTCAACAACAAGAATTTTTACGTCTTTTTCCATAGTTAATTCCCCCCATGCAATTAGTTTACAAAATGAAAGATAAATTGCCAAATTTAATCAGTTATTACAAGCCGCTGCACAGCATTTGCATGCGGGGCTTTTACTGTGAAACAAGACCATTCGAATTGCGTTTACTTCCTACATGTCAAGGCCATACGGCGCTAAACGGGAGTTTCCGCCTTTCTCTGTCCAGCTGCAGCTCCCAACGCCTAGTGTCCTTCGGTCCCCTCACTACGATAAGTCAACATCGATTCACTGCGTTCATCGTGTTTCCTTTATCTCATGTCGAGGCCCTCCAGGCCATACGGCGCTAAACGGGAGTTTCCGCCTTTCTATGACCCGGCGTAGGAGTGGAGACCTGCAATTACTAGGTTGACTGCAATCAGGTTGAACATGATGATGGCAAACCCGATAACGGCGAGCCATGCTGATTTTTCACCATGCCAGCCTTTCGAGAGCCTGAGATGAAGGAACGCTGCATAAAACAGCCATGTAATCAGGGCCCAAACCTCTTTCGGGTCCCAACCCCAGAAACGTGTCCAGGCTATTTGAGCCCAAATCATTGCAAAAATTAACGCTCCAAGGGTAAATACCGGGAATCCAATTAAAACAGATCTGTAGCTAATTTCATCCACAAGATCGAGATTAACATTTTTCACTAACGGCTTAAGAGCCGCCGAAATCCTCTTTCTTAAAATAAGCCTTATGAGTCCATAAAGGACGGCGCCACCGATTAAAGACCATATTACAGTATTCAACTTTTTCGAATTGATAATCGCCGGCATTTCTACTAGCGGCTCGAACTTCCCGTCTGTCAGGAGTTCTCCTTGATGCGGCCCCACAAGCGCCGGCATATGGAACTCAACCTGAGTGGGGTTCCCAGATTTGTCAATCCAATTAAACTCAGCTTTATAACCGGCACTGGAAAAACCAACCGCTGCCACGATAAAACCAAGTACACAAACCATTGTGAACAAAATCGACTCTAGCCAAAACGTTTTTTTAGTAGATTTTGACTGGTCAATAACCTTTATTAAATAAATCAATCCAGCCGCAAAACTGATTGCCAGGATTGCTTCACCAAGCGCTGCGGTAATAACGTGGATTTGCAGCCAATAGCTTTTCAGTGCCGGAATCAGCGGGCTGATTTCACGCGGGAACATACTCGCATATGCTATGACAAGAAGTGCAACCGGCATTGTGAATAATCCAAGCAAAGCCGATTTATAAATAAAATATATGAAAATGAAAGCGCCGACAAGAGCCATTCCGAAAAATGTTGTAAATTCGAATAAATTGCTGACCGGTGCGTGCCCCGCAGCAATCCATCTTGTTATAAAATATCCCATCTGGGAGATAAAGCCCGCAATGGCAGCCGTAATGGCAGCCTTTCCCCAATTGCTCGTCTTGCCGGTTTTAATTGCCCCTCCAAACAGGAAGGTGGCTATTAAATATAAGATAAATGCTACAAATAACAGATTACTGCTTAGCTCCGCCACTATTCGCCCCTCCTTCTGGCTTTTCATCCTGAAGCTGATCTTCAGGTATTCCTAGTTTAGTATTTTCGAGAATTTGTCCAATATCCCGCTTTAAACCATGCCAGTTTTTATTGGTATGTGCCGCAATCCAAATATCGTTACTTCTCTTTTGGACCCAGATCCTGCGGTGATTCCAGTAGGAACCTTGAATGACCCCGATCATAAAAATTAGCCCACCGAGAGCCAGTACCCAAAGTGTATGGTCTTTTCGGACTGTAAGTGCGGAAACATTCCTAGTCTCTACATTTTTGAATTCCATTTTATATTTGTTATTTCCTTCAGGTTCAATCGTCTGCTGGATTGCAACAAAGCTGACCTCGCCTTCAGGCTTATCTGGTGTAATCATGTCAAATACAAATGCAGGATTATTCGGTACACGTGATTTTGTTATTGGTTCACCATCGTCACCAAATTCAAAATCAGGGTAGTATCCAAGAAGTTTAACAGAATATCCGTCTCTAAGTTCATAAGTTTTTGCAGGCTCATCCAGATCAACCTTAATGTCCCCAAATTGCTCTCCAGAGGCTTTATCTGTTAGCGAAAACGTCATTGAACTCAACTCATTTAGTTTATAGTCAACTTGATAAAGCGCATAGTCATCGAATTTCAAAGGTTCATTGACTCGAATCTCGGATTCTTTTAGTTTCTCAAGTTTAGGTTCTTCCCCTGGAAGTGAATCGGCTGACTTTTTATATAACACGACATTGGATTGAAATGTCTTCGCCACAGTACCAGCGCGTTCCAGAGCCTCACTAAATACTTCGTCCTCAGTCTCCTTGTCATACACTTCAAGGATAAATTGATTATTAGTCAAAAAATATTCACTTTCAGTTCCAGGGATTTCCGTCGTTTCACCTTCACGAATCCAAAGCACTTTATCGACATACATGCCAGGTACGAATCTAAGCATACCGCCTATTAGGAAAATAATTAACCCAACATGGTTTACATAAGGACCCCATCTGGAAAATCTGCCTTTTTCCGCAAGCAGGTTGCCGTTATCTTCCCGGACATTGTAGCGGCGCTCAATAAGCTTTGCCTTTACCTTTGCAATTTCGTCATTAGTGGCTGCGCCTTCTGTTATCCCGAAAACTCTTTGCTTTTTCAAAAAACCGTCATTCCTGATCACCCGCTGCGCCTTCAAGGCACGGTGCAGCGGAACAACCCTGTCAAGGCTGCATATAACAAGGGAAATCCCGATCATTGCAATTAATATTAAATACCACCAGGAACTGTATAAATTATGGAAACCGAGCAAATAGTACAGTTTCCCCATCCAGCCATACTGATCCTCATAATATTGTTCGGGTGTGACTACATTTGGGATATACATTTCCTGTGGAAAAATCGTTCCAACCGCGGATGCCACCAAGGTGATAATGATGAGCCATACGCCGACTTTAACCGATGAGAAGAAGTTCCAAATTTTGTCGACGAACGTTTTGTTATACGTTTGCGACCGGCGGGAACTGCCCTCATACCGCATATCATGCAGCTTTTCCTGTTTGGCATTTTGGGAAAGAGCCTTCCCGCATGCCTCACATAGGACTGTACCGTGAGGATTGACATGTCCACAATCACACTTTATTTGATTCATTATAAAATCTCCCTATACAGCTCAAGGCTTAATGCTTTCCATATATTGCTTGACAGTCGCTTCCGTCAGCTGGCCCGTATGGTAGCGGACAACTTTGCCATCCTTATCAATCAGGAACGTTGCTGGAAGGGGATTAACCCCATAGGCATTCATAACTTGCCTGCTCTTGTCGAGAATGACCGGAAAATCGAGGCTATATTTTTCAGCAAAGTTGCCGACTGCCAAATTGGATTCGCCGATATTTACGGCCAGCACCTGAACCCCTTGATCTTTGAACTGGGCATATTGATTGTTAATATAAGGCATTTCTTTTTCACATGGCTTACACCATGTTCCCCAAAAATTCAGGAATACCCCCTGGCCTTTGTAATCTGACAGCTTATGCTTATTACCTTCAAGGTCAGTTAGAACAAAATCTGGCGCCGTATCCCCTGGTGTAACCATGGCGCGTTCTTCCTTGGTGAAGTTTGCATAAAGCGTATACACAACGGCCCCAGCCAATAGCACCAAAATCACCGACCTGATTGCCAACCGCCTTTTCTTCATTTCTCTTCCTCCAAAATTCGAACATGTTTGATAAATTTGTCTAAATTATATCATTTTTCACTACACGAACAGTGTTAACGCTTTATCAATTGTGACAGTATTATGAATTTTTCCTCTCTGTCTGCATGGCAAGCGCTCTCATCTGTTTCACTTCATGTGGTGTCAGCTCTCTTGCTTCCCCCGCCTTTAAGCCAGCCAAAGTCAAAAATCCATACCTTTCCCGCTTTAATTTGGTAACCTTATGACCGATCGCCTCGAACATTCGTCTTACCTGCCTGTTACGTCCTTCATGAATTGAGAGTTCAAGTATGGATGTATTTTTCTTTTTATCATGCGACAGCATTTTCACCCTGGCGGGTGCTGTCATTCCATCCTCCAGCTTAATTCCCTTTTCCAATTTTTTAATCTTTTCTCTAAGAGGAATGCCTTCTATTTTTGCTACATACACCTTTTCAATTTCATTGCGCGGATGCATGAGCAGGTTAGCAAAATCCCCATCATTCGTAAGTAAAAGCAGCCCGGATGTATCATAATCCAGCCTTCCGACTGGATAAATCCTCTCCTCCAAGTCCGGAAAGAAATCAGTTACTGCCTTTCGCCCTTTATCATCCTTTACAGTAGAAATGACCCCGCGCGGCTTATAAAAAAGGAAGTAAACCGGCTCCTCTCTTTGTATCTGGATTTCATTTACCTCAACCTTATCCGAAGGGGAGACCTTCACACCAAGCTCTGAAACAACCTTGCCATTGACTTTGACTTTACCTTCTTTAATTAAATCTTCGGCTTTTCTTCTTGAAGCAACTCCAGCCCTGGCAATTACTTTTTGCAAACGTTCCATCTATGCCACCTCTGTTATTTCTAGCATTATTATCGTGCAATTGTATTCTAATGAATTATGACACAATTTTGTACGAATTCAAAGCTTGAAAAACCGCGAATCAGATTATTGATGCAGAAGAATGGGTATTGTGAAAAATTACTGTATAGATTGAATTTAATATTTTCTCAATAGGTCTGTTGATTTCCGTTCCACAAAGTGAAGCTTCTGAGAATTAACATCGCAGAGACAGGCGCTTTTTGCCTGTCGCGAGGCGCTTCGCGGACCTTAGGGGCGTGCGGTGAGCCTGTCTAGCTGCGGCTCCTAGCTCCTCGAGGTCGCTTCGGTCCTTCAGCCGAAGTCAATGGACGACTTCTGCTTCAGGCCCTCCAGCGCTTGTCGGAGCTGGGCAGTCGCCTCACTTTTCTTTCTCCTCGCCGCTCCTGGGCGTCTGTGGGGTCTCACCTGTCACGCTGCTCCCGCAGGACGTTGCATAATCTTCCCAGAAAAAGCACCGCAGGAGAAAATGCGTTTTTTGCATTTTCGAACGAGCTCGCGCCTTCCTCTACAATCAACAGGACTGCAAAAGAATTTTTTCAAGTTCAACAAATATAGTCATAATTATTTTCATTTATAGGAAAAGTTTCATGAAAAGGACGTTTCATTATTCATAAAAACGAATACTATTTATAGCAGAAAAATACAAAAAAGCCTGGACAAGCTGCCCAGGCTAAAAAATGAGAATTGCTACTAAAATAGCTGCCGCAATCCCTACAACGTCTGCCAATAAACCAACCTTTAAAGCGTCTCCCATTTTCCTGATTCCTACCGATCCGAAATATACAGTTAACACATAAAACGTGGTATCCGTGCTTCCTTGTAAAATCGAGGCGAGCCTGCCTGCAAAAGAGTCTGGCCCATACGTCGCAATCAGGTCGGTCGTCATTCCGAGGGCCGCTGTTCCCGAAATCGGCCGGATTAAGGCTAGCGGTACAATTTCCGGTGGGATGCCAGCCCCATATAGTAAAGGTCGTACCCATCCTGTTACTACATCCATTGCGCCTGACGCTCTAAAAATCGAAACAGATACAAGCATCCCAACAAGGAACGGAATAATCGATATTGCTATTTTGATGCCTTCCTTTCCGCCTTCTACAAAGCTTTCATAGGTTGGCACCTTCTTGATTGTTCCTATAACCAAGATAAAAGCAATAATTAATGGAATAAACCAGAGAGAAACCGCTGCCAGAGTTTGCAAGCTATCACCTTCTTCGGCTCCGCCGCCAATAATAATACCTGTCTATCAAAATTGCGCCTAGTGCTGAAAGGACCGTTGTAATGAGTGTCGGGATGACGATTTCCGCCGGGTTTGCAGAATGATAATTCATTCGAATCGCAATGACTGTCGTAGGTAAAATTGTAATGGATGCTGTATTAATTGCCAAAAAAGTAATCATTGAACGGCTTGCATGATCCTTTTGAACGTTCAAATCCTGAAGCTGCTCCATTGCCTTCAGACCAAGAGGGGTTGCCGCATTCCCAAGCCCAAACATATTCGCAATTATATTGGATAAGATATACCCCATCGCAGGATGGTTTGCCGGCACTTCAGGGAATAAAGGTTTGACAATCGGTTTAAACAGTTTAGCCATCGCTTTCAGTAAACCCGCTTCCTCGGCGATCCGCATCATCCCCAGCCAAAAAACCAATATGCTGATCAATCCGATACATAACGTGACCGCATCCTTTGCTCCCTGAAAAACAGCCTGGTTCACTTCCTGAATCGTCCCATTGAAAAGCGCAAAAACAATTCCAACCACAGTTATTAAAACCCAAACATAATTAACCATTTTTGTCGATCCCTACTGCTAAACTAAAAAACTTCTTGAAACTATCCAAATAACCAGTTTTCCGATCCTTTGACTCCTTGAAGTAAACAGGGACGGTTCTTATTAGCGACCCATCTAAATAAACCTCTGCCTTCCCGGCAACAGTTACTTTTCCTCTCTGTGTATCACGAAATTTCCCTGATTCTGGTTTCAACAGTTTATATTTCACTTCAAACTTGTCCATCTCTTCTTCCGTGACAGGATAAATCACTCTTTTTGCTGTGAAAATATAGCCGTTTTTGTATGGCTGTTTTTCCAAAGAAATCTTTCCTTTTGGGATAACCTCTGCCAGGTCAAAGCTCTTAAACCCCGATTCAAACAAATTTACGTGGTCATCCCAGTCATCCGGTGCATTAAGAGTAACGGCAATCAGTTCCATTTCTCCTTTTTGGGCGGTTGAAACAAGTGTCCGCTTGGCCCGCTTGGTGTAACCAGTCTTGCCTC
Source organism: Bacillus sp. FJAT-27225 (assembly GCF_001685025.1). Classification (GTDB taxonomy): domain Bacteria; phylum Bacillota; class Bacilli; order Bacillales; family Cytobacillaceae; genus Bacillus_D. The sequence continues at coordinate 713,180 of NZ_MAYU01000001.1, forward strand.
CGGTGCTATATTTGTACATTGAAAGAAGCCGATTTTTATTTTTCCATTCCCTGTCCCACCGTTCACCCGGATTTTCCGCCCTATGTACTTTTGTGCCCGAGATTTTTCTGTACACTTTATTTTTCATGGCATACCTTGTCAATAATGCCATGTCATATGCGGTTGAATAGTGTTTTTCCTTGTTATCGAGTCCATGGGGATTTGAAAAAAACGTATTTTCCATCCCTATTTCTTCTGCCTTCTGGTTCATAAGGAATGCGAACCCCTCCTCGCTCCCTCCAACGAATTCAGCAATAGCCGCTGCTGCATCATTACCGGAACGCAGCATTAGCCCATAAACAAGGTCTTCAAGCTTTATTTTTTCACCCGGTTTCAAGTAAATGGAGGAACCTTCAGTCCTGACAGCCTTTTCGCTTACGGTCGCCAATTGATTCATCTTTCCTGATTCAATCGCAAGTATGGCGGTCATGATTTTCGTAATGCTTGCAATCCGCATCGGTGTTTGAGCATTTTTTTCAAATAAAATCCGGCCGGTCTCCTGTTCAATCAGGATGGCCGCACTTGCGCTGACAGAAAGAGAGGCAGAGGCTCCTGAGGGCAAGAGGCCGCCGGTGATCAGCACGGAAATAAGGAGGCATAAAAAGAATTGTTTCACTTTTTTCATTACAGACTCCGTTCCCTTCCTGAAAATAGGATACAGCGCAACTGTTGATGCACCATGAATTTAAATGTTTGTACAAGTGTATGCGGAGTCTTGTCCAATATGACCAAAAACAGAGGACAGGCAGTTAGACAGAAAAAAGCCGCAGGATATCCCGCGGCTTTGTTTACATTATTATTTTGACTGAATCATTTTTGTACGGTAATCGGTCTCGTAGTATTCCAGATCTTCGCGAATGCGCTGGAACTCGGACTCAAGTTCCTGGATGAGGTTTTTCACAGAATCAGGCACTGGCTTATGAAAAATAATTGAGTTTCTGCCCGTGTAGGCACTGCGGCTATCCTCATACCATGCTCCGTTTTTTCGGGGAAAAGAATTCATCAATGCATTGGTGATAAATTCGGTAAAGCGTCTTTTCCGCAGCCGCTTTTCGGAAAGGTGAACCCTGGAGGAGGATTGAACAAGTATCCAAGCCTTCTTCACTAAAAACCAACAGTCTTCTCATCTGGGAAAGGATGGTCCTAAAGTAATCCAGGTTATCCTCAACGCCCTCTATCAAGCTAGTAAGGCTGGTTTCGTTAAGGAAAGATTCCAGGTGTTTATTTGAATCTTTAAGGAAAGCATGGACTTCCTTAAGCTGCGATTCAACGGGCGTATTCGCCATTTTCGTCCCTCCACCGATACAAGTTGATTACCAAAAATCGATTAAGCCCATCCAGTAAGCTTTTTTAAAAGGGATTAGGAAACATGCACAAATTCTAGAGGCGATTTTATTTCATAACTGCCTTTTGAACCGAGCGAATCAAAAATTTCTGGAAGCTTGTCAAAGTCAATCCCCGTGAAAAATGCCGAGAATTCTTTTTGAGTGTGAAGATAAAGGCGCTTTCGGTTCCGAAGCCCTGGATTCTTAATCATGCAAACCAGTGCAACGATATCCTTGAAATAAATATCCTTCCCTCCTGCAGAAAAAAGAGGATCTTCCTTATACGGTACAAACTCAGTGAAGTTTTCATCAAAATAACGAAGGTATAAGACATGTAAAGTCCTCTCCTCGCCACCTTCAACGTAGGTCAGTTGACTGCGGTTAAAAAAGTCTTCCGAGGTATTTGATTTTTCCTTTTCTAATTCATATCCCCTGCTTTGTTTAATCAACATCCCGCTTTCCTCCTCATTTGGACATCTTTTCCCCATTGTAACAAAATTGGAATACCTAAAGCTCCTTGAACTTTCCAAAAAACAAATCCGCTTCCTCTTGAATGAAGTCTTCCTCCCCTTTATCGGGCAACGGAGGAAGTTCCTCAAGGCTCTTCAAGCCAAAATAATCAAGAAATTCCTTGGTTGTTCCATAGAGGATTGCCCGGCCCGATCCTTCAGCTCTTCCTACTTCCTTTACTAAGGCCTTTGCCATCAATGTATGCAGAGGGCGTTCTGTTTTAACACCTCGGATATCTTCAATTTCAGATCGGGTAATCGGTTGTTTGTACGCAATGATCGCAAGTGTTTCTAGCGCCGCCTGTGAAAGTGTGGTTGTACCAGGTGTTTCCACAAGTTTCTTTAGAAAATCTGCATTTTCCTTTTTTGTACCCAGCTGGACTGTTCCAGCCAATAAAACAATAATTAAGCCACGGTCCTCGTCTGTTTCCAATTTATGTTTCATCTCATCGACTAGGTCGGCTGCCTGCTGTTCGTCAATCTCCAAGACCGCAGCAATCTGCTTGATAGAAAGCCCTTCGTCTCCTGCAGCAAACAAAAGGCTTTCCAATATACTTTGATACTTAATTATATCCAACTGCTGCCGCTCCTTCCCTTGCAGAAATAATTTTGATGTCGCCAAAATTTTCGGATTGCTCCGCAAAGATTTCGTCCCTTTTCATTAATTCGAGAATGGCAAGGAAGGTAACCACTACATACCCCTTCTCAGGAGAAGGAAATAACTCGTAAAAGTCAATTCCCAATGGTTTATCCTTAAGAGTTTCCAAAACCTCATCCATCCGTTTTTCAATGGATATATCCTGTCTTGTAATTTTTGTAACCACCGGTTTTTGAAGTTTCTTTCGCCGCATTAGCTTTTGGTAGGCGCCAAGCATATCGTAAATCGATACGGAAGGAGTTGGAGCCTTTTGTTGCAAAGCCTCTCTAGCAAAATCAGTCAAGTCGCTTGGGGCCTTTGTATAAATAAGGCTGCGCTCTTCTTCCAGTTCCTTCAACTCAACGGCAGCTTCCTTATACTTTCGGTATTCAATCAGCCTCTCGACAAGTTCATTTCTGGGATCTTCCTCACTGAGCGGTTCAAGAGCATCATCGAACAGTTCTTCCTCATGTTTGGGCAGAAGCATTTTACTCTTGATGGCCAGAAGTGTAGCCGCCATCACCAGGTATTCACTGGCGAGGTCCAGTTTCAATTCTTTCATTGTATGGATATACAAAAGGTACTGCTCCGTGATTTGCGCGACCGGAATGTCATAAATATCAATTTCAAGGGTATTAATGAGATGGAGCAGCAAATCGAGTGGCCCTTCAAATGAATCAATTTTCACATTATACTGCATGATTTATTCACCAAATTCTATGTATTTCTATTTCTGGTTAATCTAAAAAGGCTGAGGTTCCAACAGGTGGTTACTTTCATTTTTAAACTACAGAATTAGGCTGTGAAACCAAATTCCTCCCTGTTAATATATAGCCGGATTCGAAAGCTTTACTTCCTTCCCCTGCAGGCGAATTCCAGGTGGGTTCTGAGTAAAGTACAAATAAACAAGTAAGATTTAAATCTTTAGTCCATCTTATATAGTATAGAGGATTAAATCGGCTTATCCAACAAAAAATTCTTCCCAAATCCTTATATAAAGCCATCTTCAACCTCAAAGCTTGCCTTATGCTAAACTGAACATAGAAATGCATTGAAGCGGGGGGAATTGAATGTATCCAGAGCCATATATAGAATATCTGGCACATTTTCACGGTGACCATGACTTTTTTGAGTGCCATGAACTATTGGAGGAGTATTGGAAGGAGGTAGACCCAGGCAATAAAAAGTCCATTTGGGTTGCTTTTATTCAACTGGCAGTTGGCTGCTACCACTTTCGGAGGAGAAATACACAAGGAGCAGCTAAAAATTTACGAAAATCATTATTGCTGTTCAAAACGAACGAAAACCTTATTTCTTCTTTTGGAATTAATCGAGAAGATCTTTTTACTCAGATAGAAGCACTAATTGAAGAAGCCATAACCGGAAAAACATACAAAGGTTTTTCCATCCCGATTGAAGATGAGATATTACGAGATTTATGGGTATCAGTGTGCAAAAAGAAAGGGCTTCAAATCCTTGAATCGGGGTATATGCCGAATGAGTCAATTATCCATCGGCATAAGACACGTGACCGTACAATAATCATAAATGAAAGGCAACAAGCGTTACTTCGGCGGAATTTTAAAACTGCAGACAGGGATCAAAAAAGCGCAGAATGAGATTAATTCTCACATTCTGCGCTTAAACCATCTTTACATTTTTCAAAAAAGGCTGCCGTCACCTGGTTTGAGGTAATTGTTTTGGCAGGAAAAAGCTCACTTAAAGCTTTTACCATATTATGCCCTATTCCTTGGAAACGGTGTGATGGATTGACAGAGATATGGTGGATTTCAGAGGTTTCATCACTTGTATGGAAAACCCCAATGAGACCTATTATATCCTCTTCCTCTTTCCAAAGAAACAACTGCCAGCCTACACCAGATTCATATTGTTTCATTGTCTGCTGAAGCTTTTTTATATCCTTTTCGCCAGGCATGAACGACAATAGACCCATAGCAATTTTTTCAAACTGTTTTTTGTATCGGATTAACATGTAAGATCCCTCATTATGATAATAAAGTGAAACTTCAATCAGCGGGGAGTTTTTCATCCCCATTGATGCGGGTAAAATCATCCCGGACAATAAATCCGGATCTAGAATCAGTATATGTAGAAAAGCTTGCAAGTTGCGCCTATACCAACTTACCTAAACAATTGCAATTTATCAGCAATAAGCTGATAGTTGGATTCCCCACCATTAACTACGCAATGAAAAACCAGTATATCAAACCCCAAACAATTGATAAAATGAAAAGAACTGCCAGCAGAACCTTATTCGACTTTTCCCCCATTACATCCGTGCCCTCCAGCGGTTTGATGCCAATATCAACCATTCTACACTATTTCTAATAAATTATCCATAGACCGGCTTTTTGTATGAAACAAGCCTGGAAGCTGCTACTTGTTGGCAGCTTCCTTGTTGTTGGATTTAGTTAATGGCACATCATGGCTAATCATATCCTCGTATGTTTCCCGTTTTACGACTAGGGAAGCCTGTCCATTTTCAGCAAACACAACAGCGGGCCTTGGAATCCGGTTATAGTTATTTGCCATAGAATAACCATAAGCACCTGTACAAAAAACAGCAAGAATTTCTTCTTTGCCGGAATCCGGAAGAGGCAGGTCCCAAATGAGCATATCTCCCGATTCGCAGCATTTTCCTGCAATCGAAACGGTTTCCTTCGGTTCCGCCAGAGGCCTGCCTGCCAGGACTGCTTCATATTTTGCCTGGTAAAGAGCAGGGCGAATATTGTCACTCATTCCGCCGTCTACGGCCAAATAATTGCGGACACCCGGAACCTCTTTCCGGGAACCTGTTTTATACAGGGTTATCCCGGCATCGCCGACTAGCGAACGGCCTGGCTCAATCCAAATTTCAGGCATTTTCATTTCATGGAGAGCAGCCTGTTCTTTAACCTCAGCAATAATTTCGCGTACATAATGAGAAGGGGCAAGTGGGTTGTCCTCTTTCGTGTATCGGATCCCAAATCCTCCTCCAAGGTTTAGAACCTTTGTTTCATATCCAAAGCTTTGATTCCATGCCGCCAATTTTTCAAAGATTTTTTTGGCTGCGAGAAGAAACCCTGTAGTCTCAAAAATTTGTGAACCAATGTGGCAATGAATCCCTAGTACATCAAAGTATTTAAATCCGCATGCCTCCAGGAGCGCTTCCTCGGCCTGGCCATTTTGAAGGTCAAAGCCAAATTTCGAGTCCTCCTGCCCTGTAAGGATGTAGTCATGCGTATGGGCCTCAATTCCCGGAGTCACCCTTAACAAAATGGAGACTCTTGTATTTTTTTCAATGCAAATGTCCTTAAGTAAGGCAAGCTCATGGAAATTATCTACAACAATGCAGCCAATTCCCATTTCAATTGCCAGCTCAAGCTCTTCCCGACTCTTGTTATTCCCATGAAAATGGATTTTGCCGACTGGAAAACCTGCCGCCTTTGCCGTAAATAGTTCGCCGCCTGACACAACATCAAGGGACAAGCCTTCTTCTTCCGCAAGCTGAATCATCGCTATCGTTGAGAATGCTTTGCTGGCATACGCTACTTGAGCCTTGACTCCCTGTGCCTCGAATTCCTTTTTAAAGCCTCTTGCACGCTCCCTGATTAAAGCAACATCATACACATATAGAGGTGTACCATACGTATTTGCTAGTTCAATGGTATCAACCCCGCCAATTTCCAGGTTTCCGGCCTGGTTCACTGCTGTTGTTCCATAAAAATGCATAAAGTCCCATCTCCCCTGTTAATGGCTTTGCCTTACTAAAGTAAAAATCTTATCAGTGGGGTTCTTCCTCCCTCACACTCATTGAAAGCTGATCCGATTGTAAAGCGGAATAAAGAAAAAGACAGGCCCGCAACAGGTACTGTCCACTACATCATTAGGTTAATTATTGATAGAGTTTACTTTAGCACATCAAAGTGCTTTCTGCAATGCCCGCTTCATTTAGAGGGCTGCCGCTGCCGGTTTTCTGCGTGGATAATTCTTGGTCTCAGAAGTGCTCCAGGAACCGCCCGGCGAATAAGAATTTGCAGTGCTGCCTTCGGTTCAAACGGAATGAAAGGCCAAAAATAGGGTATTTCAAAAGTTTTAATTCTGATTAAAAACAGTAAATATATGGTTATAGCAATAACAAATCCCGGCAAATGAAAAAAAGCCGTGATAATAAGCAGGAAAAACCTCCCTATTTTATTGGCGACACTAAGCTCATAGCTAGGTGTTGTAAACGTACCTATACCCGAAACCGCTACATAGAGGATCACTTCAGGAAGAAAAAGCCCAACGTCAACGGCAATTTGGCCGATTAAAACTGCCGCTACCAGTCCCATCGCGGTTGAAAGTGGAGTTGGTGTATGAATGGCCGCAATTCGTAAAAACTCAATTCCAAGGTCTGCGAGGAGCAGCTGAATGATAACAGGAATGCTGCTTTTTTCATTAGGCCCTATGTAAGATAGATGCTCTGGCAAAAGGGTTGGTTCTACTACAAACAGAAACCAAAGCGGCAGGAGAAATATTGATGAGAAAATACCTAGGAATCTGGCCCATCTTACGAAAGTACCTACGGCGGGAGATTGCCTGTATTCCTCCGCGTGCTGAACATGGTGAAAATAAGTTGCAGGCGCAATAATAACACTCGGTGAAGTATCTACATATATAAGGACATGGCCCTCAAGAAGATGAACTGAAGCTACATCCGCCCTCTCCGTATACCTAACGAGCGGATATGGATTATATCCTTGATTCACAATGAACTCCTCAACCGTTTTATCTGCCATTGGCAAACCATCTACCTTGATATTCTCTATCTCCTTCCTGATCTTTTCAACGAGGCCAGGGTCTGCCACGTTTTCAATATAACCGATTGCAATATCGGTTTTTGATCGCTCTCCGACTTTTAGAATTTCAAATCTTAATCGTTCATCGCGTATCCTTCTTCTTGTAAGAGCAGTATTTAGTATGATATTCTCAACAAACCCATCCCGCGAACCCCTGACCACTTTTTCCGTATCAGGCTCCTGGGGCTGACGGCCTGGATATCCCCTTGTATCTACAGACAGACCTGTACCTTCGCCTTCAATGACAAATACTATCATCCCTGAAAGAACAGCGGTAACAAAATCCTCGAGCGTCGTTACTTTTTCGATTGTCTGGTGAACAAGATGCTGTTCAATAAAAGGGAAAATGCCTGATGAAAGTTTTCCTTTCGTATCACTTTCGACTAACTCTTCCATTATCTCCATAATAAAGGTCGTCTCACACAAGCCATTCACATAATAAAAATGTACATCCTTACGCAGTACCCGAAGCTTTCGGACCCCCAGATCAAAGCTCTTTCCTAGTCCTACATTGTCCTTCATATATGTTTCAATTTCATTCAACGATTTCGGAAGCAGTGCTTTTCCCTTTTGTTTCCCTTCCATCATAACCGCTCCTTTCAAGAATAAGCTCGACAGCCTTTTTCGTAATCGGGGAGCCTGCGGAAAAATGGTCCCTTCTCGCCATTTTCCCTATATCCCCTATCCCTACGATGATTGGAACGTCTAGTCCATCCAGGCAGTAAACTGTGTCTCCGTAAATTCTTCCTATATCCAATTCCTGTACACCATGCTTATCTACACCATAGGGGGTAAGTTCCCCATCGCGATCAATACAGACGTCCACCCTCGACCATTCGGCCTGGTGAGTTTTAGAGGCTACAGCAATAATACCTAGCACCTGCACGTCTGGATGTGAGGCAACGTATTTCAGCGCAGATTCTCCCGGACCTTCCCCGACCAGTCCGCTGTCATCAAACATGACAAGAACCGGATCATGAGGGGCTAGTTTAATGAGATCAACGATTTCAGGCCCGGATAGCGTAGAGGGATTACCTGATGAAAGAGAGATGGTCCGTCCGCCAATCTCTGCCGCAACACACTCTACTGCACGCCTTGCATATTCATCACCATCTGTAACGAGGATGACACGTCTTTGCATTCAGCAATCACCTCCAAATTTCATCGATGGATAAAATAAAGCCATTGAAAGAGCGATCCAGCAATTTTCCCTAAAACTACAGCCATAAGCAGGATAATGACTTCCCCATCCAAATTCAGTCTCTTGGCAAGAATCGGGATAACGTTAAGGACTTCAGCTAGAGCGCCGGCAATCATGCCAACAAAAACACCTCCTGCGAGTCCAAGGAAGACAAGCAGAAAGGCAGGCAAGCCAAATACCGGATCCCTTAAACTCCCATATATACCAGCTACCGTCCCAAGGATAATTGCGGCTTCGTACCAGACTGCCTTATCAGCTGTTTTCGAGATTTGTGACAGGCGCGGGATAATTCCCAATACGGTAAGAAAGGCAACAAAGCCAGAACCAACTGCAAGCCCTCCGCTTAATGCGATGAACACTGCCGTTACTTCCCTAATAATCATCAAGGCGCTTCATGCTCTCCTTGTTTTCATGGATCATCACATAGTTGTCAAGATCCTGCTGGTAATTGAACATTTCCACTTCGAGCGGGCTTGGCTCTTCGTTAATTCGTTTTTTGAAAATGTGATTAAAAAATAGGACCATTCCTGCCCCAAGTCCTATCGAATACGGTATTTGAAACATCAGCGGCTCATGGGACTCCTTCCCGGTAACGATGGAATAGAGCTTTTCCTGAACACTGCGCATACTCACATCATCGTGAAAATTCATAATGGCCATGGCTGAGCCAAAAAAAAGTAAAAACCAAATCAAAATGAATAAGGGCAGGGAAACCCCTCTTTTCTTAACGATCACTTCAATCAATGTCTGGGCAGGCCCAATCGTTTGGACATCAGCACCAGGCAGCAGGGTAGTGATATGGCGAATTATTTTCATTGCATCCATGACGACAAAATTGCTGTCGCGGGAGGTGATTTTGTAAATCGGAATATTTTTTATCCTGTGGTCAAGCCCATCTGGGGCAAGGACCTGTGCAACATCCGCCAATATAATTTCCTGGCCTGGCTGGACCAATATTCGATTCCTCATCCGGATGTAGACCGTTTTGTCCAAAACACTCACTTCCATCATTGGTTTCCTTGTATTGCTAGTATGGATTTTTTGGGAATTCTTCATGAAAGGCAATAATTGCCTTGTCTATCGGATTTATGGGAGATAAAAGAGGTTGCTAAGAAGTTTCGAGGAAAGTTCACTGACTTTTAATTATTAATACCATCGCCCAGGAATAATAATTCAACAAAAAAAACCATATAGACTCAAAGGTCCATATGGTTTTTCATTTGCTGCAATATTTTCTTTTCAAGTCTTGAAACCTGTACTTGGGAAATGCCGAGCCTCTGGGCAACCTCGGATTGCGTTTGGTCCTTGTAATAACGGAGGTAGACAATCAGCTTCTCCCGTTCATCAAGCTCACCAATCGCTTCCTTTAAGGCAATTTTGTCAAACCATTTGCCGTCGTTTCCATCATCGATTTGATCCAAAAGTGTAATGGGGTCTCCATCATTTTCATAGACTGTTTCATGAATGGATGCAGGCGTCCGGCTCGCTTCTTGGGCGAGAATGATTTCCTCAGGCTCAAGGCCTAAGTGCTCGGACAATTCGTTAACTGTCGGTACACGTCCCAGCGTTTTTGACATTTCATCTTTTGCCCGGCGGATTTTATTCCCGGTCTCCTTCAGGGACCTGCTCACCTTAACTGTACCGTCATCTCTAATAAATCGTTGGATTTCTCCAATAATCATCGGAACTGCATATGTTGAAAATTTAACATCGTAGGAAAGGTCGAACTTATCGACCGATTTTAGAAGGCCGATGCAGCCGATTTGAAACAAGTCATCAGGGTCATAGCCGCGGTTTAAAAAACGCTGGACAACTGACCAGACAAGCCTCATGTTCTTTTCGACAATGGTATCCCGGGCATCCTGATCCCCTTCATGGCTTCTCTTTATTAGTTCCTTAACCTCATGGTCCTTTAGAAACGGCTGCGCACTTTCTTTTTTGACCTCCACATCCATTAGCCCGTCTCCTTAATTGCAAAGCATTTTGCTTCGGGATAGATTCTTTCGCAACCTGATCTCGGTGCCGCTGCCATGCTCGGATAATACCTCAACCTCGTCCATAAAATTTTCCATGATGGTGAAACCCATCCCGGATCGCTCAAGGTCTGGTTTAGTTGTAAACAACGGCTGCCGCGCCTCGTCAATATCAGTAATTCCATTTCCAGTATCTTTAATTACAATTTCAACAGTCTCTCCTTCAATCGAAACCCGGATATGAACAATTCCCCCTGGATCATTCTCATATCCATGGATAATTGCATTTGTAACTGCCTCTGAGACAACCGTTTTGATCTCGGTCAGCTGGTCCATCGTTGGATCAAGCTGGGCGACAAACGCCGCCACAGTCACCCGCGCGAACGATTCATTTTGGCTGAGGGCCTTGAATTGAAGAGTCATATCGTTCTTCATCACGCTACCCCCAGTCGCTGGAGTGCAAATTCTTCTGTTGGCTCCATTTTCACAATTTTAAATAGTCCCGACATATCAAACAAGCGTTCAATCGCTGGGGAAACCGAACATACAACCATTTCGCCATGAAGCTGCTTTAATTGTTTGTAGCGTCCTAAAATTACCCCCAGCCCGGAGCTATCCATGAAGGACAAACCTTCGAGGTTCAAGACGATATGGCGGATTCCATATTCTTCAATTGCATGTGTTGCTTGCTGGCGCAGCCCGTCAGCAGTGTGATGATCAAGCTCGCCGCTCAAACGGATGCACAATACTTCGTTTCTCACTTCCATTGCGATGTTCAGACTCACTATCTCCGGCCTCCTAATGTGTACTCCGGCAATTGGCATACACGCCAATGATTGCCAGCTGCGGATGCAGTCTGGCCGCCTTACAGTGAGTCAATTCGATACTTGATTGTCCAAATCCTTCTACCAGGACAAAACTAGTGTCCATTCGCTAAAGAAAGTGTCATTCTTTACCGTTTCGACAGACTATTCGCCTGACTTTGTAAACATGCCCAAAGCCCGCTTATACATTGTCCACCAGCTGGCTTCCCCTACATTTTTATTTGCTACAAGGGGACTCTCCTGGAGAACCTTTCCGCCCTTCATAATTTTAAGGGTTCCAATCCTGTCACCCTTTTCGATTGGAGCATGAAGGTCCTTCTTTAGACTAATTACCTTTTTGACATCGGAGGTTTTTTCTCCCTTTTTTGTCAGAAGGGAGATGGGCTCGCTTGTAACAGCCTCCAGCTTCTTGCGGCTGCCTTTGCTTACTTCCACTTCACCTATCGCAATATTCCGCTGATATAACGGATGCGTTTCATACTGGCTGAAGGCATAGTCCAGCATCTTTGACACCTGGGCATTCCTTGCTTTAGAGGTTGGAGCGCCAAATACAACAGCTATGACCCTCATGCCATTTTTTTGTGCGGTTGCTGTAAGGCAGTATTTTGCTTCAGAGGTAAAGCCTGTTTTTAAACCATCGACCCCAGGATAAAATCTTACGAGCTTATTGGTGTTAACAAGCCAGAATTTTTTGTCTGTATCTTCGCGAAGGTATGCTTCGTACATCCCTGTATACTTTGTAATATCTTCATATTTCAAAAGTTCTTTTGCCATGATTCCCATGTCGTGTGCAGTACTGGTATGCCCTTGGGCAGGCAAGCCTGTTGTATTTTTAAATACAGTGTTTTTCAAGCCCAGTTCCTTGGCCTTTTTATTCATCATGCCAACAAACGCTTCTTCAGAACCTCCAATCCGTTCGGCCATTGCAACAGATGCATCATTACCCGAGCCAATTGCGATCCCTTTCAAAAGTTCCTTCGTTGTCATTTCTTCCCCGACTTCCAGGAAAATTTGTGAGCCGCCCATCGAGGCTGCATATTCACTTGCTCTGACTTTTTCATTAATATCGAGTTTGCCCTCGTCCAGCGCTTCCATAATAAGGAGCATTGTCATGATTTTCGTCATGCTTGCAGGAGGCAGCTGCTCATTGCTGTTTTTTTCATAGAGGACTGTACCCGTGTCCCGCTCAATTAAAATGGCCGATTTCACATCTTTCGCCAAATCGGTGGAGTTATTTTCTTCGGCAGAAACCGTTCCTGGTAAAACTAGTGTGAAAGAAAGCAATGTTGCAAGCATTAGTGAACCTACTCGTTTCATGTACATAACCCTCCATTCTTTATAGCCTCCATTTTTTCCAAAAATGGTTTTTCTATACAATTAACTTCAACGAAAAAAAGACAGTGCAAGCTATTTTAAAGCTGGCACTGTCATTGCTTTGTATTCTATTCTGTTATTTCTCCATAGATTAGGGTTGGTGCGTCGACTTTTTCGTTGGATAGTTTGATGCTGGCATAAAGCTTATCGGTGACTTCTGCGATATTCTCGCTATTACTGTGGATCTCCGCCAGTGGCTCACCCTTTTCGACCTTATCACCAATTTTCTTCTTCAGGACAAGTCCCACTGCCAAGTCAATCTCGGATTCCTTTGTAGCCCGTCCGGCACCGAGCAGCATCGCAGCTGTCCCGACCTCATCCGCAATAATTTCTGAAACATAACCACTTTCTTTTGCTTCTAGAGGAGTAATAAAGGTTGCCTGCGGCAGCTTGGATGGATCATCAACAACTGAACCATCCCCTCCTTGTGAGCTAAGGAATACTTTCATTTTCTCAAGGGCAGAACCGTCCGCGATTGCATTTTCCAGCATCCGGCGTGCTTCAGAAAGAGATTCAGCTTTTCCAGCAAGATAGACCATGTGGCTGCCCAAAGTCAGGCTCAATTCCGCCAGGTCTTTAGGTCCTTCGCCCTTTAGTGTATCGATGGCTTCTTTTACTTCGAGAGCATTTCCAATTGCATATCCAAGCGGTTGGCTCATGTCTGAAATAACAGCCATTGTCTTCCTGCCTACGTTGTTTCCGATTCGTACCATTGCCTTTGCAAGTTCTTTGGAATCATCCAGGGTCTTCATGAATGCGCCAGCACCTGTTTTAACATCCAAAACAATTGCGTCAGCACCGGCAGCAATTTTCTTGCTCATAATCGAGCTTGCGATAAGCGGGATGCTGTCAACGGTCGCTGTGACATCGCGAAGTGAGTATAGTTTCTTATCTGCAGGTGTCAGGTTTCCGCTCTGCCCAATAACTGCAATTTTATTTTTATTTACAAGGTTCAGGAATTCATCATTGCTAATCTCGACATGAAAGCCTTCAACCGCTTCCAATTTATCAATGGTTCCTCCTGTATGTCCAAGCCCTCTCCCGGACATTTTTGCGACAGGCACGCCAACGGAAGCAACCAGTGGACCGAGAACAAGGGTTGTTGTATCTCCAACACCACCTGTGGAATGCTTGTCGACTTTGACTCCTTCAATTCCGGACAAATCAATTTGGTCACCAGATTGGACCATTGCCATCGTAAGTTCCGCGCGTTCGGATTCGGTCATTCCCTTAAAGAAGATTGCCATCGTAAAGGCACTCATTTGATAATCGGGAATGGAACCCTTTGTATAGCCTTGAATAATGAAATTGATTTCTTCAGCAGTCAACTCTTGCCCATCACGCTTTTTCTCAATTAAATCTACCATTCTCATCGTGATCACCATACCTTTTCATTTTTCGGTATTAGCTTAATAAGAGGCTATGTTAAACAATGTTGTTGATTTCCGCTTCACAAAGGAATACTACCATGAATAATGATCGCAGAGACACAAAGGAAAGCTACCCAGAATAAACATCGCAGGGACAGACGCCCTTTGTCTGTCACGAGGCGTTTTTGCCTGTCGCGAGGCGCTTCGCTTTCCACGGGCGGCCTGCGGGGTCTCCCACTAACCTTATATCCCGTAGGACGTCTTCCAAGAAAAAGCATCGCAGGAGAAATGCGCTCTTTGCATTTTCGAACGAGTCTTCGCGCCTTCCGCTTCAATCATAATATTGGTTATCAACAATTCATTCACATAGCTAATAAAAAAAAATCTATTTTAATTCACTTAGGAAGCTCTTTCCATGCTCTGGCATTGTCACATTGAAGTTGTCAGCAACTGTTGCACCAATATCGGCAAACGTTTCCCTAAGTGAAAGCTCTTTCCCTTCAGCAAACCGTTTCGAATAAACCAAAAGGGGCACAAATTCACGGGTGTGGTCTGTTCCGGGATGTACAGGATCGTTGCCATGGTCAGCGGTAATAATGAGCAAGTCATCCTCTTTTAATTTTTCAAGGACTTCTGGAAGCCGTGCATCATACTCTTCAAGCGCTTTTCCATATCCTTCAGGATCACGGCGATGGCCATATAGCGCATCAAAATCTACGAGATTCAAAAAGCTAAGGCCTGTAAAATCCATGTCAAGCGTTTGATTCAGCTTATCCATTCCATCCATGTTTGACACAGTACGAAGTGATTGAGTTACCCCTTCACCGTCATAGATGTCTGAAATTTTACCAATTGCAATCACATCTTGGCCGGCATCTTTAAGCTCATTCATAACAGTCCTGCCAAATGGTTTCAACGCATAGTCATGGCGATTGGCAGTTCTTTTGAAATTCCCTGGCTCACCGACATATGGCCTTGCAATCACACGGCCAACCATATATTTTTCATCGAGAGTCAATTCTCTCGCAATTTTGCAAATCTGATACAATTCATCTAAAGGAACAATCTCCTCATGTGCTGCAATCTGAAGGACGGAATCGGCGGATGTATAGACAATCAACGCTCCCGTTTCCATATGTTCCTTGCCAAGTTCAACAAGGATTTCTGTGCCACTTGCGGGTTTATTGCCGATAATTTTCCTGCCTGTACGGGATTCAAGCTCAGAAAGAAGTTCATCCGGGAACCCTTCAGGGAATACGCGAAACGGTGTCTGTATATTAAGGCCCATTATTTCCCAATGGCCGGTCATTGTATCTTTTCCATTTGAAGCTTCCTGCATTTTTGTAAAATAGGCTAGTGGCTTCTCCTGTTTTTGTATTCCTTTAATTTCTTTTATATTGCTGAGCCCAAGCTTACCCATGACAGGCATATTGAGCCCGTCCATTGCCTCTGCAATGTGCCCCAGCGTGTCTGAACCCTTATCTCCAAATCTTTCTGCGTCAGGTGCTTCACCTATTCCGACGGAATCCATTACAATTAAAAAAATTCGCTTGAATGTACCAGTTTGGCCCACTCTTTTTCCTCCTTTTTTTTCGGCAAGAATAAAGTTTCAATATCTACCGCCTTATTATTAATACAATTGTTGAAATACTGGACTCGCCTTTATTTTCGGCCAATGTCATCGTTTTCATATTTGTTAAGAAAGTATCCATACGATAATAAAACTACATTGAAAGTCTCTTTGATATTCTACCCTTTCCAAAAACTCATTAATCGGTAGTAGAAACGTCAGAAGTCTGACATCTATATTTTACTAAACCGCTCAAAAATTACAAGCAGTAACTCAGGTTATCTTCATATTTTTCTGCTTAAATTAAAGCAGGCTTTTTGAAGCTCCTCTATTTGGGATGTATATATAAATGGTACCGACCTCCGCAGTGCAATTGACCCTTTCTACATTTATTTCCATTTCGTTTGCAGCGGAACGGTATAGTGGGTATTCTGGCCCCTTGCCTGTCAAAGTTAAGAGCGGGCAAAGAAAAAGGTGTCCGATACTGAAGGGGACACCTTTTTCTACTAATCTCTTAAGCTCTTGGATGGAATTTACTATATACATCACGCAGCCTGACTTTAGTGACGTGTGTATAAATTTGGGTTGTTGAAATATCGGCATGTCCAAGCATTTCCTGTACTGCCCTTAAGTCTGCGCCGTTCTCAAGTAGATGGGTTGCGAAAGAATGCCTGAGCGTATGTGGTGTCAGGTCCTTTTCAATGCCTGCCTCGGTGGCCAGCTTCTTAAGAATTTTCCAAAATCCCTGTCTAGTCAGTCTTTGTCCCAGGTGATTCAGAAATAATGCCTCCTCCCGAGCAGACTTTTTGGTTACAAGTTCGGGACGTCCATCATCGAGATACCGCTGCAATGCTTCGGTAGCAGTCCGTCCAACTGGAATAATTCGCTCCTTATTCCCTTTTCCAATGCAGCGGACGAATCCCATTTGTAAATGAAGGTCGCCAATATTCAAGCCTATTAATTCGCTGACCCGAATTCCCGTTGCATAGAGGATTTCAAGCATTGCTTTATCCCTTAGTCCATAGGGTCCTTCCTGTGCCGGAGTTTCCAGCAAGGTTTCTACTTCTTCCATGCTTAATACTTTCGGAAGATTCCTTTCTAGAGTTGGTGTCTCAATATGGACCGACGGGTCATGTTCGGAAGCTTTGTCCCTTAATAAAAACTGATGGAAGGAGCGGATTGATGCGACGTTCCTGGCAATCGTTTTAGACGACTTGCCATCCTCCTTCAATTTTCCAAGATAATGGAGAATATGCGTCCTCTGTATATCATTAATAGAGGAAAGTCCATCCTTGTTTTTCACATGTTTCAAATATCCTTTTAAATCCCGTTCATACGCAATGACCGTATTTTGGGACAATCCCTTTTCAACCATTAAAAAATGAATAAAATCCTTTAAGTGATCTTCCATCATGCAAATTACTCCCCGTTCAAATAGAACAGCAACAACCGGTCAAGCCATTCAGGGTTAGCTCCCTGTGGACTGCTCGAAACTTTGACAGCAGCCCCTTTCGGCTCATCATACCGGTGATAGTTCTGATACTCTTCGTGTAACCATATCATACCATAATAAAAAAGGACCGTGCAGGTTACAAACAAGATAAATACCTTTAAAGTATGATAAACAGCCCTGCAAAATGACATCATCGTTGTCTTCCCCCACGTTTCAGGTTTTAGTACAAGGTATGCCAAATTTGCAGAATATTATACCTCAGCGCAAGAACAAAAAGCGCAAGCGCCTCGAGACAGGCAAAATGCGCCTCGTGACAGACAAAGGGCGTCTGTCCCTTCGATGTTTATTCTGGGTAGCTTTCCTTTCTGTCTCTGCGATGATTATTCCAAGAAGCTTTCCTTGTGGAGCTAGATTCCATTGTCTCTATACAGATATCCACAATCATATACTCTTAATAATTCCTTTAAAAACAAAAAGCCCTCCTAAAGCGGAAGGCCCGTTACTATTTATTTGTAATTTCTTTTTCCACTTTATCGGCTTCACTTTTGCCCTGGCAGCGGTGGCAAATTCCATGGAATGTGAGCCTATGGTCTTTGATTTTGAAATTCCAGCGCCGTTCAACGATCTCTTCTACATCTTCCAAAAGATCTTCCTGAATTTCATCAACTGCACCACATTCGATGCAGACAAGGTGATGGTGGAAATGTGCGGCACCTTCCTGGCGCAGGTCATACCTGGAAACACCATCTCCAAAATTAATCTTGTCGACTATTTTCAATTCAGTTAGCAATTCCAGTGTCCGATAAACAGTTGCCAGGCCGATTTCGGGCGATTTCTCTTTGACTAGGAGATATACGTCTTCGGCACTTAGATGGTCCTCTTCGTTCTCCAATAAAACCCGAACGGTGGCTTCTCGCTGCGGAGTCAGCTTATAGCTCGATGAATGCAAATGTTTTTTTATTCTTTCAATCCTTGTTTCCATGGGGTTGACCTCCCTCGCAACTGTCCATCCCATTATAACAGATTGAAATAAAGTTGAAAACTAAAATTATTATAAATAACAGATTAAAATTATTATTAACTGAAAGTGATAATCATCACAGTGATCCAGCAATGATTTTCATGAAACCTGGTGAAAGATAGGCTTCAATTCCCGATCCTATCGCTAAAAGAACGAGTGCTATCGCAAGAAAAGCAACATATCTTCCAAATAACGGCATGACTGGCTGGCCTACTTTTTTAAAAAACTGTCTTCTTATCATTTTCAATGAGAATACAATTGACACTGCAGACATGATAATAAACACTGGAATGATAATCACATTCTGTGGCAAAATCGAGACAAATGCAAATATAAACCCATCCCAACCCATTTGGCTGACCAAAAATCCAACCGTAAAGCCAACAACCATCCCTTTTATAAACAATAGAATCAGGATGATTGGGAGCCCAATAATGGATATTCCGAGCACCCACATCAGCGAGATGAATTTGCTATTATGCACTAGACTCTGAAAAAATAAATCCCTGGCAGATTCAGTTTCCCCTTTGGCAATCTGCCCAAAAAATTGTGTTAAATAATAGAACAAATCTTCCTTTTGGGCTATATTCATGCTGTTGACAATAATGGCCCCGAAAATGACTCCCATCATAAACAGGATGGAGACAAATAGAAAGATTGAGGAGTGTTCGCCTAAATATGCTGCTGCAATGGACTGGTTCATACGTTTTTTCATGGTCTCTCCTCCTAAAGGATTATTTCTACATTGTATGCCAGTCCTATTAGGTTATTACTGCTCCTTCTATTTCGTTAGCTCTTTTCTGAAAGAGTGTGTATGTAAAAGTAGTTGATTTCCACTCCACTAAGGAAAGCTCCCATGAATAATCATTGCAGAGACACAAAGGAAAGCTCCCATGAATAATCATTGCAGAGACACAAAGGAAAGCTACCATGAATAATCATTGCAGAGACACAAAGGAAAGCTACCCAGAATAAACATCGCAGGGACAGACGCCCTTTGTCTGTCACGACGCGCATTTTGCCTGTCTCGAGGATGCTCGCGGACCTTAGGGGCGTGCGGTGAGCCTCCTGCGACTGTGGGTCTCACCTGTCCTGCTGCCCCCGCTGGATGTTGAATAATCTTCCTAAAAAAGTACCGCAGGAGAAAATGCGCCTTTTGTATTTTCGAACGAGCTCGCACATTCCGTCCATCCAACTTGATGCAATACTTTTTCTTTCCTCACAGCAATAAGGGTTATAAAACAGCCATTTCTCTCTATTAAATTAAGGGAGGTTTCTATGAATAGTCTACTTTTCCGTATTTGCCTCCGCCGCCTGCTGAAAGCTGAAGCCTTCCTTCTCTTGCTTCAATGATGAGTTCCGCAATCCTCCCTGGAATTACCTGTTCAATTGCTTCTCTTGGAACATTATGAAGAATATCCATTTCCGTTCCAAAATGCCACAATAGTTTTTCAAACAGCTTTGGCCCAAGGCCGGGGATGAAATCAAGTGGGACCTGATGAATATATGGAGGCCGCCATGCCGGATGGGCATTTGCACTCGAAAGATCGGCAATCCGGTCTGCGACGCCTCTAATTATCTTTATCGAACCGCAATGGCTGCAAGTCGTACCTATTTGAGCCACTGGGTTCATACACTCCGCACAAACAGTCCCATGATATTTTCCAAGCAGGGGATCAAGCCCATAGTTTGCATGGATTCCCCTTCCATCTTTTCTTTTCAAAACGTTCGAAAGCTCTGAAAAAGAAGGCTCCTCCATTTGAATTGCCTGATATTCACGAGCAATTTTTCCAAGAGAGTGGGCATCAGAATTTGTTAAAAAAGTATAGCGGTGCAGCTCCTCCAAGCCATCCGCCATTGATGTATCCGAACTCAAGCCTAGTTCAATCCCATCTATAAGACCAGGATCCAGCACTTCGGCAAGAGACTTTGTCACGCCTTTTCCATAAAGGCTTTTGAATGGAGTGAAAACATGGGCTGGGATAAACAGTCCCCCAAGCTCTTTTACTTTTGTCTGCAGTTCAAGCCCTGTTGCATAAATTCGCTGCGAGCTGAGAGTAATGTTTTTTAGTTTCCCTGAAAGCCATGCCGAAAAGCCTTTCATTGCTTTCAGGTTAGGCATATAGCAAAGGACATGGATTGGACCTTTACAATTCTCATCATAAATTTCAAGCTCCGAACCAGGGATAACAGCCATCCCTTCATACACTAATCCACCGCCCCGAAGCTCTGCCATCTCACCTGCCGCAATCAGTTCTTCCATCTCCAATATGACCTCCGGCGAATGGCAATCGATAATGCCAATCATATGAAGACCTTTTTTATTGCGGGCATGTTCAATAATATTGCTGAAAGTAAGAGACTTTGCCCCGGTTATTTTGACCGGCTTCCCTGTCTTTGTGCGGCCGATATGAATATGTAAATCCGCATAATACCGTTCCATTATTTTAAAAGTGCCTCCTGAAGCTGGACATACTGGACAGCATAGGCAGTCTTTGCGTCATAAATCCGCTTTTCTTTAATTAAGGAGAGCGCTTCGTCAAGTGTAACCTCCATAAGGTTGACGAATTCATCCTCGTCAAGTCCTGCCGCATCCTCTTTTACGGAAAGGCCTCTGGCTATGTAGAGATGGACCAGTTCATCTGCAAAGCCAGGTGATGTATAGAAGGAAATCAGATGTTCCATTTCCTCACACACATAGCCTGTTTCCTCCTCCAACTCTCGGCGTGCGCAAATTGCGGGATCTTCTCCTTTTTCAAGCTTGCCAGCAGGGATTTCAACCAAAATTCTCTCCATCGGTTTCCTGTACTGCTCAACCAAGACTATTTTTTGTTCATCCGTTACTGCAAGTACCGCAACTGCACCAGGATGCTTAACGATTTCTCTCGTCGAAGTTTTGCCGTTTGGAAGTTCCACTTCATCAAGCTTTACGGTGATGATTCTTCCACTAAATATTTCCTTGCTGCCGATTGTTTTTTCTTCAAGATTTCCCATGCATGTCCACTCCTGTTCTATTCCTATCCTTATGTTCATACATTCTATCATACTTTAATTGGGGGTTATTAACCATGAAGGCGTATGTACATAAGAAGGGGTTCACTCTCTCCGGCAAAGCATGGGAAATCCGCTATTTACTCCGGGAACTCAGTTCAACACATCTAACCGTTTCAGACCTGCTCCAATATGAAGCAGAAAGGCAGACAAGTTGCCGGTGATCCTCCTATTTGGGTAAGATACCCATAAGGAGTGATTGCTATGAATAGAAATAAGTTAGGCAATTCCGATCTCGAAGTCAGCGTTCTCGGCCTTGGCTGCATGTCGCTTGGGACAGATTTGGACAAAGCCAAGTCGATCATTGATGCTGCGCTTGATGAGGGGATCAATTATTTTGATACTGCTGATTTGTATGATTTCGGGGAAAATGAACGAATCGTCGGCGAAGCCTTGAAAGGACGCCGTGACAAAGTAATTATCGCCACAAAGGCGGGAAATCGCTGGAAATCAGATAAATCCGGCTGGTCATGGGATCCTTCAAAGGATCATATTAAACAGGCAGTCAAGGATAGCCTGAAACGGCTGCAAACCGATTATATTGATTTGTACCAGCTCCATGGCGGTACGATTGAGGATCCAATTGATGAAACCATTGAAGCGTTTGAAGAACTTAAATCCGAGGGGTTAATCCGGTATTATGGGATTTCATCAATCCGGCCGAATGTTGTAAGGGAATATGTAAAAAAATCCTCGATAGTCTCTGTCATGGTCCAGTACAGCATGCTTGACCGAAGGCCTGAGGAAGACATCCTGCCGATTCTCGAAGCTAATGGCATATCAGCGGTTACGAGGGGACCGGTCGCCAAGGGGCTGCTCAGCGAGAAAATGCTGGAGAAAGCATCCCCTTCTGGCTATCTCGATTACAGCCTTGATGAGCTTGGGAGCTTCCTTCCATTACTTAAGGAGAAACTTGGCTCACGCCCGCTAACAGAAGCGGCGCTTCAATATAATCTCTCTCACCCCGCTGTTGCTTCCGTAGTTACCGGCGCAAGCAGTGTAGAACAGATTAAAAAGAATGCACAGGCAGCCCGAGCCAATCCGCTTACAGAGGAAGAAATCGCGATTATTCGAGAACTTACAAAATCAAATGAGTACGCGGAGCATAGATAGGGTAGGAACTTCAATCCCGTGGGGATCTTACACCTGTTTGTTATGTAGGAATAATCTTTAGGGCAGCCGATTGTTTGGCTGCCCTATTCTTTTTTATTTGCCCATTGAATTGCTTCACATTCTATTTCACTAGCAATCCCATGTTTGTACTGTATGTATGAATCAATATCATATGGAAATTTCTTCGCAGCTTCTTCCTTTATATTCCCATAAGAACTCGCTCTTTTAGGATGAGCGATTAGATAATCTCGAAAGTAAAGATGCCTGCCTGCGTGAGGGCTGCCTAACTGATATGCATGCAAGTGAACGATTCGGTCTCCGGTTGAACTCGCCTTAACAAAATAACGTCGTCCCGGAATTCCATTTTCACCTCTTGCGATATAGCCGGCACCACTCATCTTATCTTCATTCCTATCAAAAATGGCCAACGAATCAGCTTCAGCCAAAATATCAATAATAGGTTTGGCACTTAAGCCCGGTACAGACGTACTGCCAATATGGTGAAGGATAAGCCCTTCACCGTCCAACACTTCCAATAGCAGCTTTTTTTCTGTCTCAAACTTAATAGGCCAGTCAGTTGAGTATGGAATTACCTCTACTCTCCGCGGCGTCATTACTTGAAGTCTTTCCAGCTCATGCCGCTTTCGTTTAGCAGCTCTTCGAAACTCTTGTTTTTCTCCTTTAATCGGCGCTCCTCGCGCTTGCGCTGCTCTTCCTCTTCAGCTTTGCGAGCTTCCTCCTGCTTTAACTCCTGCTGTCGGTTTTTTAGCTGAGTAAATAAATCCTGATCAATCATATCCCCGAGTGTTAGCGGAGATTCCGTCTTCTTTGATTGCTGGTTTAGTCTTTTTGTCTGCTTTTTCTTTGCCATACTTGCCGCTCCCTTTTATAAATATATGACTATTATACTCGATTCTATTAGCAGTAGAAATGATAGGCAAGTTTATCCCGATGGTAGATAATGACGCCTATAGTGCGCAAAGGTTTGTTTTGGTATAGAGATGTATCAACGACCTTAATGTCTGAGAAACACAATTAAAGGCGTTGATAGAGGGGCATCAACGACCAAAACGTCCGAAATACACGATTAAGGGCGTTGATAGAGGGGCATCAACGACCAAAACGTCCGAAAAACACAATTAAGGGCGTTGATAGAGGGGCATCAACGACCAAAACGTCCGAAAAACACGATTAAGGGCGTCGATAGGCGGGTATCAATGACCGAAACGACTGAGAAACACAATTAAGGGCGTTGATAGAGGGGCATCAACGACCAAAACGTCTGAAATACACGATTAAGGGCGTTGATAGGCGGGCATCAATGACCGAAACGACTGAGAAACACAATTAAGGCGTTGATAGTTGTAGGGTACATAACGGCCCAACGACCGAGAAACTTAATTACAATCGCTTATAGTGATATATATTCCCATAAATTCACAAAAACGGAAGCAATCCGCTTCCGTTCTTTATATTTTTTCATATTCTCATTACTCCGCAAGTTCAACTACCGAAGCAACACCCTGTCCGCCGCCAATGCAAAGTGTCGCGAGGCCTTTCTTTGCGTTGCGCCTTCTCATTTCATGGATAAGTGTAACAAAGATTCTTGCACCACTTGCTCCGATTGGATGGCCAAGGGCAATGGCACCGCCGTTCACATTGACCTTGTTCATATCAAAGCCCAGTTCTTTTGCTACAGCAAGCGACTGTGCCGCAAAAGCTTCATTTGCTTCAATGAGGTCAATTGTTTCGATTGATTCACCTGCTTTTCTAAGCGCTTTCCTGACAGCCTCTACTGGGCCAATACCCATAATCGCTGGATCAACACCAGCACTGCCGTTCCCTTTCAATACAACAAGCGGCTTCACGCCAAGTTCTTCAGCTTTCTTTCTGCTCATCACAATCACTGCGGCAGCACCGTCATTAATCCCGGATGCGTTTCCGGCAGTGACACTGCCATCGGCCTTAAACGCTGCACGCAGTTTCGCGAGAGTTTCAGGGGACGTCCCTTTTTTCGGATATTCATCCGTATCAAATACAATTGGGTCGCCTTTGCGCTGCGGGATCGTTACCGGAACGATTTCGTCCTTGAACTTTCCTTCTTGAATTGCCCGGACCGCTTTTTCCTGGCTTGCGACTGCCAGCGCATCCTGGTCCTGCCTTGTGATTTCATATTTTTCGACGAGGTTTTCGGCTGTGATTCCCATATGATAATTGTTGAATGCATCCCAGAGCCCATCATAAATCATACTGTCGATTATTTTCTGGTCACCCATTCTGAAGCCTTCCCGCGCATTTTTCATTAGATATGGCGCCTGGCTCATGTTCTCCATTCCGCCAGCCACGACTACTTCCGCATCTCCTGCATAAATTGCCTGAGCTGCCAAATGTACTGCCTTCAAGCCCGATCCACATACTTTATTAATCGTCATCGAGGATGCCGCATTTGGAATGCCCGCTTTGATGGCTGCCTGGCGGGCGGGATTTTGTCCAAGTCCAGCCTGAAGGACATTCCCAAGAATGACCTCATCCACCTGGTCCGGCTGTATTCCTGCCTGTTCAAGTGCAGCTTTGATGACTGTTGCTCCCAGTTCTGTTGCCGGTACACTTTTCAAGCTTCCATTAAAGTTTCCAATCGCTGTCCTTGTTGCCGCAACAATGACAATTTCTTTATTCTCCATTTGTTTTCCCCTTTCGAAAGTGACTTTGACCCATTTTTACATACCCTATTTCATATTGGGTTATCCATAAAGTTGCACAAATCAAAATAGTCAAATTACAATGAAAGAAATATAACTAAAGGGGGAGCATGGCATGCAACTGCCAAACAAAGTAACGATTATTGAAGTTGGCCCAAGGGATGGCCTTCAAAATGAAAAGGGCTTTGTGCCAACGGAAGCAAAAATGGAATTCATCCATGCGCTTCGCCTGGCTGGAATTACCGAAATGGAGCTGACTTCGTTTGTATCACCAAAATGGGTGCCGCAAATGGCTGATGCAGCGGAAATTGTAGACGGATGCCTTGACAGCAATACACGTTCCATAGTCCTGGCCCCTAATAAGAAGGGAATTGACCGGGTTCAGGAAACAGGCATCAAGGCAGTCGCAGTCTTTGTTGGAGTCAGCAATACCTTCAATAAGAAGAACATTAACAAAACCACTGCAGAAAGCATGGAGGAATTGCGGCCTCTTATCGGCGAATTAAAAACGAACGGATTTTTTGTAAGGGCTTGCATCTCTACAGCCTGGCATTGCCCCTTCGAAGGTAAAATTGACGAAGACGACACAATTAAACTTTGCAGTGAATTTGCCAAAGCAGGCGTGGATGAACTGAGTGTAGCCGATACCATTGGCATGGCCGTGCCAAACGAAGCGTATTCACTTTTTAGAAAACTAAAGACAATGATGCCAAACATCCTTCTAACTGGCCATTTCCACGATACACGAAAACTTGCATTAGCGAACATACTTGCTTCCATGCAGGCTGGCATTGACCGTTTTGATGCTTCCGCAGGCGGCCTTGGCGGCTGCCCATTTGCTCCCGGTGCAACAGGAAATGTCGCAACCGAAGATGTTGTCTATATGCTGGAGAGAATGGGAATCGAGACAGGAATTTCATCGAAAAAAATTATAGAGGCTGTCGACATAGTCAAACCCCATCTAAGCCGGCCGATCGATAGTGTCATATACAAACTTCAAGCTTCATCTGGTGCATAAGCTCTCTGCCCGGAGCTCATCTTAATAATAAAGAGATGAAGGGAGATCTGACAATGAGCCAAAAGCGAGACAAAGGATATAGCCAAACGGGCGAGCCGACAGCAAAGGACATTAAGCCTCAAATAGCAAAAGAGGATTTGGATAAGGAACTTCATCCTACAAACCGGCAAAATGCCCCCAAATAAGTTTCCAACCACCGCCTGTTCAGGGCGGTATTCTTTTTTATCAGGATAATGGGTTTGAACCAGCTGCTAATGGTAAAATAATGTAGGGAATGCAATTTGTGGCCGGAGGGATTTTTTTGAGAAGAGCACTAAGGATTTTGTTGTCAATACTTGCTGCTATTACAGCAGTTGGAATCTATTTCACAAACCGGCTGATGTTTATGAAAAAGAAAGAGGATGAATTCATCCTGAAACGTGAACGTGAAGCAGGAAGAATCATTGATGAAGAATATGAGTCTCTGAATAAAAGGGATGTATCCATTCCCTCCCCTTTCGGCTATGACATTAAGGGTGTCTTGGCCGAGCCTCACGACACTGACTATTATATAATCATTAGCCACGGTGTGACTGAGAACAAGTTCAATTCCATCAAATACATGAACCTTTTTTTAGAGCGCGGCTTTAATGCACTGATTTTCGACCATCGCCGCCATGGCGAATCAGGGGGAAAAACAACGTCCTACGGCCATTATGAAAAATTCGACCTGAAAGCGGTTGTCGATTGGTTAAAAAACGAAAAGGGCAAGGAGATTAAACTAGGCATTCATGGCGAATCAATGGGCGCAGCGACAATGCTCCTGTATGCGGGGATGCTCGAGGATGGTGCTGACTTTTATATTGCCGATTGCCCGTTTTCTGATTTCCGTGAACAGCTTGCCTATCGTATTAAAGAGGAAGTCCATCTTCCAGCGGGCATACTCGTTCCACTGGCTGAACTTTTTCTTCGCTTCCGTGATAAATATTCACTGCGCGAAGTATCGCCAATCACGGTGATAGACAATATTAAGAATCCGGTTTTGTTCATTCACAGCTCAAAGGATGATTTCATCCTGCCTTCAATGACAGAGGCACTATATGAAAAAAAGAATGGCCCAAAAATGCTCTTTATGGCCGAAAACGGTGTCCATGCCCAATCATTCAACGAAAACCGCAAACAATATGAACAAGTAATTGACGAATTTCTATTGAGCATTGGAATCGTTCCAGCGCGTAAAACTGTGGCTTTGGTCAATAAGACATCAACTGCCCGGCAGTAGCATATGTATTTGAAAAACAGAATTGCTTTAACATTGGACTATGTTATTCGTTATTTAGACAGAGTTGATTGAAGCGGAAGGCGCGAAGACTCCTATGGGAGAAAAGGTCAGTGGGAGCCCATGGAAAGCGAAGCGCCTGGAGCGGAAATCAACAGACTTGATTAATAGTCTAAAACTATAGAAAAAGGGAAAAACCATTAGGAGGAATCGGAATGTCAAAAGTTCAAATTAAAGTAAACGATAACGGATCAATCAGGATCAGTGGAGATGTTGAATTGCTTGATGGCCAGGGGAATGCATATAAAACAAAACCAGCCTTTTCACTGTGCCGATGCGGGTTGTCATCAAACAAGCCATTTTGCGATGGAACACATAAGGGGAATTTTGAGTCACAGGTCCGTGTCCATGAAGAGAATTAATACGAACATTTGACTCGCCAATCGGCGGGTTTTTTTCTTTTTGTACATATTAGTATTGACATTATTATCCTGTTCTTTTATGCTATACTTAACTACTTTGCAAAGCAAGGTAGTTGTTTTTCAAACAGCTATCTTGTTTTACCATATACCTAAAGGCGGTATTCATTATGTCAATTCGAAGCCAGTTATTAAAAGGAATTTTGGACGGCTGCGTGCTCTCCATCATTTCGATTGAACCGGTATACGGCTATGAGCTGTCCCAAAAGCTTCGGGAAGAAGGGCTGATGGATGTAAGCGAAGGGACAATCTACCCGGTCTTGCTTCGCCTTCAAAAAAATGGGCTCATTGAGGGCAAGATGGAGCCTTCCCCAGCAGGGCCAAACCGGAAGTACTATCATTTAACGAAAGAGGGGCATGTTGCCCTCGCTCTTATCAAAGAGGAATGGGAGCAAATCGCACAGCCTGTAGGCAGGATTTTAATAAAAGGGAGCGGGATGGAATGAATGCGGAGCAATTAATTGAGCTGAATAATCAAAAACAAAAAGAACTTTCTCCGGAAAACGAAAAAATTTACTCGGATTTTCTCATTTATATCAGGCTGCAGCTTACCTTGTCTGAACAGCAAACAGAAGAGGTCCTGATGGAAATTCTTGACCACTTGCTTGAAGCACAGAAAGATGGGAAGTCTGCACGGGCACTCTTTGGGGATGACCCAAAGGGATTTGCCGATGAACTGATTGCTGATATCCCAAAGGAGAGCAAAAGAAATGCTGCCGGCTTCATCTCCTCTCTCATCCTTCAGCTGCTGAGCTATATGCTCGTTATTCATGGTTTTCTTGGTGGCCTGCTCTTAAATAATGGCGTTAATAGTCTTTTTCCATTAAAGGATATTCCTATTTTTCTTGGTTCTGTGATTGCAATCTTTTTTCTCATATGGTTATTTTTCAATCTTATTCAAAAAACGCTCTTTGTCGAAAATGTCTCTCATACTAAAAATATGATTGTCATTGGAGGTTCGGCCGCCGTTTTAATGGGACTTTATCTTGCGGCAGGCCGCTTTATTCCCGATTCTGGCCCGGCTATCGATTTTCCGTGGTACGTCTCTGTGATTATCGGCCTTCTCTCCTGGGGGATTTCCTACATGTTAAGGAATGGGCTTCTTGCAAAAAATGCGGCCAATTAATAAGGAAAGGACAGAAAAAGCGAATGCTTATCTGTCCTTTGTAAATTTATTGATTTCCTGAATCATGTATTCCATAAACTCTAGCGCATCCGTTCTCCTTTGGAACACGGACCTATAATAGGAAGGCTTAATCCCCTTCCTTAGTCTCAGCGATTCATGGAGAATTTTATGCCACCTCTTTGGCACTGACTTTAAGGCGTAATCACCCGCCTCTGCTTTCGATGCAATGTCTTTTTCCTTGAATGTATAAAACAAGCGGGTTACTCCCAATACGCCCCATTCAACTTCCTTCACACTGAAAAAGAGCCCGAAATAGCTGGCGGATGGAAATGTTTTGCTTCTTTTCATCCAATTCACCCAGTACGTATTCAGGTTGTTTTTCATCCTCGCCAGCAGAATATCCCAATCTACAGAAATGCAAAGCTCGGAAACATTCCTGCCCTTTATGGATACTCCGTATTCTGCTAGCTGATAGGCATCAATTGAATGTCTGCCATACTTCACTTCCCCGTGAAATTCTCCATCATTAAAACGCAAACAGTTCCATTCATCTTCATTTGATTCAATTTCGGCCTTTTGTACATAAAAGCCATCCAGTACTAAATCGGAATACTGTGTGTGGATGGATGCATGGATCTCCTTCAAAGATATAATTTCATCCTTAGTAGCTTCACGATTAATAACAGCAAAAAAGTCAATGTCACTTTGCCCCGGCGTAAAGGCATTCATGGAAATAGAGCCGGTGAGATAGTAAGAATCCAAAAACCCCTTCAGCCTTAAATCAATCAATTCCAGGTGTTCATGGACGACCCGTTTTACGTTGGGTGGAATGTCGCTAAATTCTTTTCTGAACTCACAGATTTTCAGGTTCTCTGCAACCTGTCGTTCCCCTGTTTTTTGGAACCCATGTTTTTCATAAAACTCGATTGCAGGCCCATTTCCTGATCCAGTCGATACAATGATTGAATCTGCATGTGGATTCTCTTTCTCAAGGTACGCTAGAAGCCGATTGGCGATGCCTTTCCGAAAGTGATCAGGATGGACCATCAATCGGTGGATATCTACCGTTTCGTTCATTAACTTAAATGAGATTGCCCCGCAAAGGCTGCCATTTTCATAGTAACCGTAAAATGTCTCACCACACTGGCGCAGTGCTTCAACCGAATCATTCAAAGGCGGAATTTCATAAAAATTGATTAGCTTTGCTTCTGCCATATAGGCTGGCAGCTGGATGCCGAGCACTTCTTGGGCATTTTGTTTATTCATAATATCAATTTCTTTAATCAAGGTAATCTCCTATTGGACAGCTGCCGCCTTGTTTTGTAAAAGAGAAAATTCTTCCTGAAGGATGGAATACACTTTTAAGTCCCGATGCTTCCCCTTGGTAAACATCGCCTTCCGGTTAATACCCTCAAAGCTCATCCCGGCCTTTTCCATCACCCTTGCCGAACCTATATTCTCAGCAAAGCATCTCGCCTGTATCCTGACAAGCTCCATCTGCTCGAAACCAAATTGCATAATCACTTTCGCAGCCTCTGTGCATATGCCTTTTCCCCAATACTGAGGTGCGATTACATAACCGATTTCCGCGCTGTTATGGGCTGGCTGCCACCAGACAAAATCTATCGTCCCAATCAGCCGGCCTGTTTCTTTGAGTTCTATTCCCCACGGAGCCACCTTTTTGTTGTGGTATTGATTGAGGACATATCCGATGAAAGTTTGTGTATCTTCGATGGTCCGGTGTGTATCCCACGTTACATACGCGGCGACTTCTTCCTTAGACCCGTAGGCAAATATGTCATCCGCATCTGCTGGCGTTATTTTTCTGAGGAGCAGTCTCTCTGTTTCGAGGACCGGCAAGTCCCCGTATACTTCTTCGATTTCCATACTCCATCCCCCTAGTCTGATTCTTTTCCATATGCTATCAAATTTTTCTGAATTTTCCTAGGGGTTTTTCTATTCATTATTGATTACTTTCCCTTTCCTTATATCAAGATTTCCTTCTCGTTCCCCATCATTTAGGTTGTAATGGACTATATATGTGCCTTCTCCCGGATAGTAGCCGATATCGTTTATTTCTATAGAGTGGCTTGGGTGCTTTTTCTGGAGGTGTTTTTCAGCAATTCTTTTACTATCTGCCCGGCCAATAGGATTTCCATATAAAAATAAGCCCCCTGCAAGCAATGCTAGGGAAACCAGCAACAATATACTCTTTGTTTTTAATTTCATCGCCTTCCCAACAATCTCCTTTAGTGTAATTTTACACTAAAAGAAGGGGAAGTGATACTCTTTTTCCAGCCTTTTTTATTGTTAAGCTCTGGTTTTATCCAATGAAGGCGGCCGGCTGTCAATCAGCCAGCCTTACATCAGCAATTGCTGTAATAGAAATGAGGTGCGCATCCCCGAAGGAATCGATAATGTGGAGTTTTTGGGTAAGTTCATCCCAATAATGGATGTGCCCAACGCAGATTTCATAATTGTGGCGGCGATAATGTGTAATCACGACAGCCTGATTGAATTCCATTGCTTCCCCGAGCACTTCGTTCATCAATTCGAGCTGCTGCTCATCTAGTTCGGTTTGTTGCTCATATGAATCTTCCTTCACCCAATCACGGAGTATCTTGACGTGCTCGGGGAGCATCATTGATGTCCATTTTATCCTGCCGCGGTCGCGAATCATGTTCATCCCTCTTTTCTGGTTGCTCAGCAAGAAGTTCCCGCTTAAAGCGTCTGTTAATGACTTTGTCACAAAATTCTTAGTTGTAAAGTCACTTAGTTGAGTGAATCCTGCTTTTCTTTATGATTTATGGCCCCCGAGCAGTGTTGCCCGGTGCTTAGCCGTTCCTGCAGACGTATAGGAGACAGCCCGCAGCAGCGCCCCGGAACCATACTTGTGGCGAATCCGATCAACCACATAGCCCAGATTCCTTCGTTTGCTGGCGCCCATGTCAAAAAGGCTCATCTGGAGTTCGGTATCATCAACGATATTCCCCAGTGTGATGTTAATTTGGCGGACCGTCTTGCCGGAGTAATTCTCGGAGAACAGTTCGAGGCAAACCTGGTATATATCCATGGTGACGTTGGTCGGCTCCGAAATCGTCCTGGCCCTGTGGAAACCTCCTCCGAATTCGTCCTTGCTGTAGCCGATGCCAAGCGTAACCGTCCTTCCTGCCTTCTGGTGCGTCCGGGCCCTGCGTGCAACCTCTTCGCACATTTCAAGAATGACATGCTTGATTTCCTCCTCATCCTTATAATCGCGAAGGAGGATTTGGCCTTTGCCAAAACTGATCTGTCCCTCCATGATTGGCGCCCCCATATCGGAAAGGTCGATACCCCAGGCATGGTAATACAGCTGATTGCCCATAACGCCGAATTTTTTCTCAAGCAGTTCAAGGTCATACCGGGCCAGCTGGCCGACAGTGAAGATTCCCATTCCGTTCAGTGTTTTTTCAACGCGTCTGCCGATGCCCCACATCTCTCGAAGAGGTGAAACGTTCCATAGTTTAGTTTTGACATCGTCGTAGGTCCACTCGGCAATCCCGTGCTGTTTCGCATCAAGGTCGAGGCAAAGCTTGGCCATGAGCATGTTCGGGCCAATGCCAATCGCGCACGGAAGCTGAAATTCGCGTTCGATGTCATCTTTGATTTTTCTCGCAATCGTCTTGGCATCCCCCCATAGCTTTGCAGCCCCGTCCACTTTAATGAAGCTCTCATCAACGCTGTAGACGTGAATTGCTTCTTTTGGAACGTAGCGATGGAAAACACGGGTGATTTCAGTAGAGATTCTCAGGAACAAACCCATTTTAGGTTCAACAACCAAGATTCTCGGATCATTTGGGATCTCAAATTTCCGTGAGCCCGTCTTTATTCCGAATTCCTTTTTTAAAAGTGGCGAAGCAGCAAGAACAACGCTCCCTTCCCGCTCTTTATCCCCGACTACAGCAAGGTAGCAGCTGAGCGGGTCGAGCCCTTCCATGACCGCTGCACAGCTGGCGTAAAAGCTTTTCATATCGACGCAAAGAATTTTATGCTGCGGCATTGTACTGTAATCAACCATACAATTTTACCTCCTCTCACCAAAACAAGAACATCCGTTCCGTACCATTATACCCATATATTAAGCGAATATGCGTTCGTATTCAATGGAAATTTTCCGGCATGTTGTATAAAAATAGGGTTCATTTCCATTTCGTCTCTCTCGGTGAGTGGGTTATACTTGTCAGAGAGGTGCTTCAAATGGAAGAAAAACTAGTTGTAAAAATGATTCAAAACTGCCTGAAGCAATATTATGCAAATGAGGAACAGCCTCTTGGCGAACGCGATATAGCACAATTGTGCGAACAAATTTATAGGCAAAAAGAAGCAGAGCCTGAGTCTCCTCTGCATCATATCGTCAACGATGTTGTGTATGAATTTTTAACAATTTAAATGGAAGGACGGAATGACATCAATGGGAACTAAGATAGAGTCTTTGTACAAGGAATTAATCGAGTCTTGGAATAGACGAGATGCTGAAGGAATGGCAAGGCTATTCGCAGAAGGTGGTACGATGATTGGTTTCGATGGAAGCCTTGTGATCGGCCCTCAAGAAGTGCTTTTACATACAAGGCCAATCTTTGAAAGCCATCCCACCTCTCCCTTCACCGTAAAAATAAAGGAAGTGAGAATGCTGGGAGACGACACAGCAATCCTCCGGGCAATTGCCGGAATGGTTCCGACCGGCGAAATGGATCTCAGACCTGAACTTAACGCCCATCAAACATTGGTAGCAAAAATGCATAAAGATCTATGGAAAATTGAGCTATTCCAGAATACACCGGCGCAGTTCCACGGACGCCCGGAGCTGGTCGAAGAAATGACTGAGGAATTAAGGCAAGCATAGAGGATCTTATACAAGGGGGAGAACATTTTGAAAATTGAAGAAGGTTTTGTGAATGTAACTGGCGGCAAAGTTTACTACCGCATTGTAAAAAGTGAAAATCCTGCCGTCCCATTGATGGTGCTCCATGGCGGACCGGGCTCTACAACGTATCCATTGCAAAGATTGGACGAGCTTGCAGAGGGGGCAAATGGGAGGACCATTGTGTATTATGACCAACTCGGAGCAGGACGGTCCCAGGGGCCAACAGATCAAACATTATGGAACCTCGACCGCTATGTTGAAGAACTTGGCCAGGTACGAGAGCAGCTTGGATTGGATAACGTACATATTCTTGGGCATTCATGGGGAACAACCTTACTTGCGGCATATATGCTTACTAAGCCTGAAGGTGTTAAAGCTGCGATTTTTTCAAGCCCCTGCCTTAGTGCACCGCAATGGGCAGAGGATCAGAAACCCTGTTAAAACAGCTTCCAAAAGAAACCCAGGAGGCAATCACACGCTGCGAGGCGGATGGCACTATAGACTCAGAAGAATATAAGCAGGCAATGGTTGTGTTCGCGAAAAATTTCGTTTGCAGAATTGATATAAGCAAGGAAGAGCGGGAGACTGTTTCAAGGCTTGGAAATCGTGAGGTATACAACCTAATGTGGGGACCTTCCGAGTTTTGTGTAACCGGCAATTTAAAGGAATTTGACTGTACCCCGAAACTGCATGAATTGGATGTACCTTCCCTTTTCCTTTGCGGCCGCTATGATGAGGCGACACCAGAATCGACCAGCTATTTCTCTAGCCTCGTCCCGGGAGCAAAGCTGCACATCTTTGAGGAAAGCGCCCATTCACCCTACCGGGAGCAGCCAGACGAATATCGGAAGGTTGTCAAAGATTTTCTTGCAAGTATAGAAAAATAGATGAAGAGGTGCTGGGATAGCCAGCGCCTTAATTTGCATGAGTATTTTTTCACGGAATTTTATGAAGGTATAATTGATTATTCGAGGTGGATAAATGAAATTCTACAAGCTTGCAGAAACATTTAAGACATTCGCAGAAAGAGAGTGCAATAATTCAAGCGAGTTGTACGAAAGCCTTTCGATGAAAATATCAGAAGACCCACATATTCTTGAGCTAAGTTCCTATGCCTCACCGGGACAGCCGGTTCCAAACCTGCTCTTTGGGGCAGTCCATTACCTTCTCCTGAAGGGAACAGACCATCCCCTGGCAAGGTTTTACGCCAGTATAAATACCAATCCACGATCTCCAGAGGCAGCATTCCTATCTTTTAAGGAATTTTGTTCTGTTCATCAGGAGCAGATCATTGAGCTTTTGCAGACAAAACTGGTCCAAACCAACGAAGTTAGAAGGTGCGGCTACCTTTTCCCTGCTTTCAGCCATATATACGAAATAACGCACAAACCCTTGGCACTGATCGAAATCGGAACGAGTGCCGGCTTTCAACTGCTCTGGGACCATTATTCTTATTCATATGGCACCGGAGAAGTTTACGGAAGCAGTGAGTCAGGAGTGTTCATTCAGTCAGAAATAAAGGGAAAGGGACAGCTATTATTTCCTGATAGCGCTCCCCCAGTCAAAGCCCGATATGGCGTAGACCTGCATATGAATGATATGGGAAACCAAGAAAACTCGCTATGGATGAAAGCACTGATTTGGCCGGAACATCATGACCGCAGGGCGTTATTTGAAAAAGCAGTGCATTGCATGAACAAGAATCAAGAAAAAATCACTTTCATTGAAGGTGACGGTGTAGAACTTCTTCCCAACATCGCCGGGAGGATACCGAAAGAGTTTACAGTAGTTGTCTTTCATACTCACGTCGCCAACCAGATACCTTATGATACGAAACTAAAACTGCTCGAAACAATAGAAACGATTGCAGTAGAGAGAGACATTTTTCATCTTTACAACAATATCAGGGATCACTATCTTCGTCTCGATTCCTTTGTTGATGGGGTCAACGACCATAAACTTGTCGCAGAAACGGATGGACATGGAAGATGGTTTGATTGGAGACTAGCATAAAGAAAAACACCACTCAGGTTATCTTTATCCCGAGTGGTGTTACATAAAGTTTATTTCTGATTAAATGCCTTTTTGCCAACCTTCTCGAACAGGCGTGGAAACAAGGTATAAAAAACGCTGCCCATATTCATCCAGCCTGGGAGATTGATTTCCCGGACAGGCGACTCCATCGCATCAACCACTTTACTGGCTACATATTCGGGCTTCAGCATCCAGCGCTTCACATTTTTCACATAGGTTCCGCTTTCGTCCGCAATGTTGAAAAAATTTGTTTCAATTGGCCCCGGGTTTACCGTTGTAACATGGACGTTAAAATCGGAAAGCTCCATCCGCAGACTGTTTGAATATCCGAGGACAGCGTGCTTTGTAGCTGAATAGACACTTGATTTCGGGGTAGCAATTTTGCCGGCCTGTGAAGCAATGTTAATGATATGACCCGACCGTTTCTTTCGCATGTTTTTCAAAACGGCACTTGTGCAGGCAATCAGGCCGATTACGTTAACATCAAACATAGCCTTGACTTCATCAAGTTCGGCTTCATGGGCGTGCCGGAACACGCCAAATCCGGCGTTATTTACGAGAATATCAATATCGCCCATTTGTTTATATACTAATTCGAACACTTCAATGACTTTATCGGTATCTGAAACGTCAAGCCGGTGGACAATTACCGTACTCTTGTAAGTCGTTTCCAGCTCTGCCTTTAGAGTCTCGAGTTTATCGGTACTTCTTGCGAGCAGCGCAAGGTTTGCGCCTCTCTTAGCCGCTTGTCTCGCTATTTCAGCCCCAATTCCTCCCGAGGCCCCGGTAATGACAACATTTTTCCCGGAAAGATTACCCATGTCCCTCACCCCGCTTGACTTCATAATAGGTAACATTCCCATTAACATAGGAATCAATTGCACCTAATGATCCTAAATAATCCAACTGGCCGACAGTTTCGGACATAGTCAAGCCAAGCTCTCGTTCAAATGCCTTTGGGAAAAGCTCACGGCATAGCTCGAAAACAGTTTTTGGGCCCTCATTGAGCATTCCTTTTACAAGAAGTGCTCTTTCATGCTGCCGGCCGAGCCTTCTGTCAATCAATTGCGGAAGTTTCCTTACTTCAGCTCCATGCCCTGTATACACTAAATCTATTGGATAATTCCTGAGTTTCGCAAGTGCAGCATTGTACTGGAGCTGGGGCTTCGGACGCTCTTCCCCCGGGGTAAGCGGAGGCTCAAGTAAAGGATTCGGGGATATATGGGCGAGAATATGGTCGCCCGCAAGCAATATTCCATCCTTTTCACAAAACAGTGAGATGTGGCTCTGTGCGTGGCCGGGAGTTTCAATTACCCGCCATTCCGCGAGGCCCGGTAGCTCGTCTCCTTCAGAAAGTATCCCTGTCAATCCCCGCCGGCAAGAGTATTTTAATGACTTTTTTAGCTGGCCGGCCAATCGCAAATACTGCTGAGGAATCCCAAAATCGGTAAAAAGCCCGATAAAAAATCGATCGTGCTCTGCCAGAAATTCTTCAGTCCGATTAATCCATCTTTCATTCAAGTAGTGTCCATAGACCTCAAGTGATTTTGGAAAAAAATCAAGAAGCCCGGCATGATCCGGGTGATCGTGTGTGAGGACAACTTGTTCAATATCCTCTGGAGAAACACCTAGGCCTGCCAATTGGGCTTTCAGAGCTTCCCACGCTTCATTCGTTTTCGGACCGGCGTCTACAAGTGTGAGCCTGTCCCCTTTTATTAAATAAACATTTACGTCACCCACCGCAAACGGTGTCGGCAGCGTAATTTTTGCTAGATTCCCTTTCCACTCTGCCATTAAAAAGTCCCTCACAACATTATTTTCCTATATTATACGATTAGTTTACCGATTCAGGAAAACCTTGTCATTATTTTCGCCTCTCAATTGGCTGAATATATTATCAAGCATCAATTTTTCTATAATAGATTAGCTTTGTTATACTAAATTAGTAAAAAGATGTAAGGGAGGCTACATTCTATTGACAGCGAAACTTTTCACTCCGTTTACAGTAAAAGGAGTAACATTGAAAAACAGAATCGTGATGGCACCAATGTGCATGTATTCATGTGAAAAAGAGGATGGTATCGTAACAGACTGGCACCGGACCCACTATACAAGCAGAGCTGTCGGTCAAGTCGGCTTAATTGTAATTGAGGCAACAGCAGTTCAGCCGCAGGGAAGGATTTCACCAAATGACCTGGGAATCTGGAGCGATGACCATGTAGAAGGTCTTAAAGAGCTGACTTCCCTTGCGAAAGCTCATGGGGCGGCAATGGGAATCCAGCTTGCCCACGCAGGCAGAAAGGCAGTCCTTGAAGGAGACATATACGCGCCATCAGCGCTTCCATTCAATGAAAAACATAAAACACCGAAAGAAATGACAAAGGAAGATATCAAGGAAACAATTGAGGCCTTTAAAAAAGGAGCAGAGCGGGCCAAGCAGGCAGGATTTGACGTAATCGAGCTGCACGCTGCCCACGGCTACTTGATTAATGAATTCCTTTCTCCCCTTACCAATAAACGCGAAGATGAATATAGCGGAACAGTTGAAAACCGATACCGTTTCCTGCGTGAGGTCATCGAGGCAGTCAATACGGTTTGGGATGGCCCTCTGTTTGTCAGAATATCCGCGCATGATTACCGGGAAGAAGGAATGACTCCTGAAGATTATCTCCCGATGGCGAAATGGATGAAGGAACAGGGAGTTGACTTGATTGACACAAGCTCCGGCGGTGTCGCTCCGGCTCATATTAATGTGTACCCCGGCTATCAGGTTCGTTTCTCGGAAACGATCCGAAATGGGGCTGAAATTGCCACAGGAGCAGTCGGCTTGATTACAACCGGAAAACAGGCTGAAGAAATTCTTCAGAATGAACGTGCCGACCTAATTTTCATAGCACGGGAATTGCTCCGCGATCCATACTGGCCAAGAACCGCGGCAAAGGAACTCGGTGTTGAAATCGGAATGCCGAAGCAATATGAGCGGGGCTGGAAATAGTAAATAGTCTAAAAACAGCGGCAAGGTCCAAGGATAAGTTTGTAGAAAGCTAAACTATTTAACACGAGAACAAATTTACTCTGACCAGAATTAAAGGCGCCTTCCTTTCCGGTAACGGGTTCGGATTAGGAGTACAAAAACTCATTTAGAGCATCAATTTCGGTCCAAATCGCATATGATTTGGACCTCTTATTATTGTTGATATAATAAGCTTTTTTACATTTTGACGTGACAATTAGCACTGAAATTAGCACGCTTTTTAACAGGATGACAACAGCTAATGTCATACGCCTGAAACGTATGCCAAAATAAGTGCCAATTTGATTACTAATTATATTTCGAATATCAAGCTTAAAGCAACTTATGTCAAAACGACCTGAAAAAGGTTGTTTTTTATTTAGGAAATACACTTTTATGATAGTATGAGAATAGGAATTTTCTTACAAAGGGGAACGAATATGAATATCAGTCGAACAAACGATTTTGAATTAGTGGCTAAATTGAATAAATATGTTCACGATTTACACGCAAATTTATACCCTGAGTATTTCAAAGAATATAATTTTGAGGAAATTAAGTCTTTCTTTCAAAAGATTATTGATAAAGAGGAGTTCTATTTCCTTCTGTTGGAGGACGATGACCAATCTTTAGGTTATGCTTGGATTGAGTTAAGAAATTATCCCGATAATGCCTTTAAAAAATCATATAAATCGGTATATGTGCATCAAATAAGTATCGCAGAGAGCCAAAGAAAAAAAGGATACGGTTCTGAATTGATGAACGAAATTACGGATATTGCAAAAGAAAACGGCATTAATAGGATTGAATTAGACTATTGGTTCAATAACGAAATAGCAAAGAACTTTTATAAGAAGAATGAATTTGTGAAATATCGAGAATTTGTTTACAAAGACATTGCATTCTAATGCTAAATGGTAAATAAAAGAGGTGCGAATTGCACCTCTTTTTTATTGCTAATTAAAGTTTTGTACTTCAAAACCGAACCCGTTACTACCCGGACGGCGCCTTTTTTCGTTACGAATGAAGGATGCTTTCAGGTTCAACATCGGTTTTATTTTTAAGATAACGCCCGAACCGGCCTAGTCCAGCAGCTACTGCGGAAAGGATTACGTTAAAAACAACTGCGAAAAGAATGTTGACATTAAACAAATAACCCCCAACGATGCCAAATAGTGCGCTGCCAGCTAAAATAAACAAAATATGTATTGCAGGAAAGAAATAACAGATCAATCCGCTTCCGATGAGGACAATCGACCCCATAATCATACAATATACACCAATGATGATAAGTGCTTCCATGCTCATTCCCCCTGGAGAAAAGTATTCTTAAAGTACTACTACCCTACTTAAAAATAATTATTCCGAAAAAATTGGCAATAAGAAAAAAAGACTAAACACGAGCATTTTGATAAAAATAAATACATTCAAGCACCATTGAAGGGAGCGCTCATACCGTGGAATTCCCTATCGTATACACAAACGTTTGGGATGCCGTCATAGCGGTTCCGGCAGTTATGATATTCACACAAATTGTGAAGCTTTATTTCAGGATACCAAAGTCTTTTGTCCCGACAATTGCACTTGTAACCGGTCTGGCATTATCCATTCTAGTTACCCATACCCATAGTTTTTGGTCAGCTGTTTTTATGGGATGGTTCTATG
Organism: Bacillus sp. FJAT-27225; assembly: GCF_001685025.1. Classification (GTDB taxonomy): domain Bacteria; phylum Bacillota; class Bacilli; order Bacillales; family Cytobacillaceae; genus Bacillus_D. Next base: position 753,676 of record NZ_MAYU01000001.1, read on the forward strand.
GATATGCCGCGATTGGCAGTTATTCGTCCTTAAAAACTTCGTGGAAAGCCTATCGAGGGAAATAGCTTTATTGCCCCAAAAAAGAACCCGGCTTTTCCGAATGGATGCCGGGCATTGATTCTATGGCAGCGGGATATGGATTTCTTTAAAATCCTCTGCAATCTCTGTATTTGCAAAATAACGTTGCGTCTCGTTTAGGAGCTCCTGGGACGCCAACCGGTCATAGCGTGAGCTGATATGCGTAATGCAAAGCTTCTTTGCATTGGCACGTAATGCCACTTCTGCGGCTTGTGCGGTTGTGGAATGGAAATACTCGCGAGCCATTGATTCTTCCCCAGCTGCATAGGTTGCCTCATGGATAAGCAAATCTGCATGTTCAGCCAGTTTTACTGCATTTTCACAGCGGCGGGTATCACCGAGAATTGTTACAACCCTTCCTTTCTGAGACGGTCCGACAAATTCATTGGGATCCAAAACCGTTCCATCGGCTAATAAGGTTCGCTCCCCAGCTTTAATTTTTTTATAAATAGGGCCAGGAGGAATTCCAGCAGCCGAAAGTTTATCAGCAAGTAATGTACCCGGACGGTCCGCTTCAATAATCCGATAGCCATATGAAGCAATGCCGTGGTCCAAAAGACGCGCTTCAACCCTAAACTGGCCATCATCAAAAACAATTCCCTCTTCCAGCTCTGTAATTTTCAGACGATATTTCAGGTATGTACCGCTAATAGACAGACTGGTGCGAATAAACGCATCTATTCCCTTTGGCCCAATTACCTCAACCTCGGATTCACCACCCTGAAAAGAGCGGCTTGACAACAAACCTGGGAGTCCATATATATGGTCACCATGTAAATGGGTAATAAAAATTTTTTCGATTCGCCTTGGTTTAAGGGACGTATGAAGAATTTGGTGCTGTGTCGCTTCCCCACAATCAAACAGCCAAACTGTACCGCGTTCCTCCAAAAGCTTAAGGGCCATTGAGGTAACATTTCTTAACTTTGCAGGAAGGCCTGCGCCTGTTCCAAGAAACAACAAATCCATACTAACAACCTCTCTTTAAAAACCGTCCACAAAATAATTTAAAATTTACTCTACTATACCATAATCACGGGCTATCGCCCTAGCATGCTTCAAGAGAATACAGCTTTTTTAGATTGTTACATGGATTGCGTTATATTTGCGAAATCTAACATAAAGGGATAAACTTAGATATTTGAAAAGACTTAGCTGCCAACATGGAAATTTTTCACGAAAAGGAGTCCTTATCCTTGGTACAAACAAAAGAACAAGCATCATTGATTATAATATTCGGGGCAACTGGAGACCTTGCAAAACGGAAGCTCTTCCCTTCTCTTTACAGGCTTTTCAAAAAAGGGCGGCTCTCTGAGAGGTTCGCAGTAATTGGCGTAGCGAGAAGACCGTTGACGGAAGGACAATTCCAGGAAAATGTAAAGAATTCTGTCCGCGAAGCATTGGAGGCAGACGGCCAACTTGACGAATTTGCGTCCCATTTTACATACCATTCCCATGATGTAACTGATTCAGGTTCCTATGCAGTTTTGAGGCAAATCGGAGAAGATCTTGACCAAAAGTATGGACTTATGGGAAATAGAATTTTTTATTTGGCGATGGCACCTGAGTTCTTCGGACCAATTGCTCTTCATCTTAAATCAGACGGCCTGACAGATACAGCGGGTTTTAAGCGGCTCGTGATCGAAAAGCCATTCGGCCATGATTTAAAATCGGCAATAGAACTTAACGAACAAATCCGGACTGCTTTCGATGAGGATGAAATCTACAGAATTGACCATTATTTAGGCAAGCAGATGGTCCAAAACATCGAAGTCATCAGGTTCGCAAACGCAATGTTTGAACCACTCTGGAACAACCGCTATATTTCCAACATCCAAATTACATCGAGTGAAACTCTCGGTGTTGAGGAGCGCGGGCGTTATTATGAAACAAGCGGCGCGTTAAGGGATATGGTCCAGAACCATATGCTGCAAATGGTTGCGCTGCTGGCAATGGAGCCGCCAATTAAGCTTACAACAGACGAAATTCGTTCAGAAAAGATTCGTGTTTTTCGGTCACTACGGACAATTGAGGGCGAAGAAGTACATGATTACTTCGTCCGCGGCCAGTACGGCGCTGGTATAATCAACGATGTGGAAGTTCCGGCCTATCGTGATGAACCGATGGTGGACAAACAATCCAATACCGAAACGTATGTTGCCGGCAAAGTGATGATCGATAACTTCCGCTGGGCGGGAGTCCCATTTTACATCCGCACCGGAAAAAGGCTTGGCGCCAAATCGACAAAGATTGTTGTCCAATTTAAAGACATTCCGATGAATCTGTATTATCAGCCGAATAAGCCCCTAAGTCCGAATTTGCTTGTCATCCACATTCAGCCTGAGGAAGGCATTACCCTTCACCTAAATGCCAAAAAAGCAGGCCAGGGCATGGATGCAACAGAAGTAAAATTAAGTTTTTCAAATAACGGGGTAAACGAAATCAACACTCCGGAAGCATACGAGCTGCTTCTATATGATTGCCTGCGGGGAGATGCCACAAACTTTACACACTGGGATGAAGTTGCACTCTCCTGGGCTTTTGTTGATAAAATTTCGGAGGCTTGGGAAAAGACTCGTGATGAAAGCTTCCCGAATTATGAAGCTGGCTCAAGGGGGCCAAAAGCTGCCGAGGAGCTGCTTGAAAAGGACGGATTCTCCTGGTGGCGGGTCCGGGATTTGAAAGTTGAGAAATGTTAAGAACCGGGGATAGTTGATGTGGTTGCAGCACCATTGGAACTGGTCCTCGCCGGCGCGGTATCTTGCTTCTTGAATGCGTAGCATATTAATTTTAAAATCAAAATCCTCTCGATACGAAAAAAGAAAGATGCCGCCCTGTCTATATTTAGGGCGGCATCTTTTATTTTTTATTCTCTCCTTGTCCGGGCTTAAATTCGCGCAGAAAATCCTTATTGAAGCTGGTCTGGGTTCCTTTATTCGCATCAAGTTCGGCTTTTGATCCTGCATTGGTAATGATATGTTTGCCATACTTTTCTTTAAGTTCAGTAAGAGTCTTGAACAGCGGCTCCTTTTTTGCAACCTTTTCGTATGAAAACAAGTCAAGCTGGGTTACTGCTTCTTCGACTGCTTCCAGGTCGGAACCGGTTATCCCAAGCAACCTGACAGGGTTTCCGTTCCAATTGCTTATAAAAAGCTGTTTGGCAAGCCCGAGAATATCTTCCTTCGTGCTGACAGGATTCCTTAGCTTCCTGCCCCGATTGATTGTTTTTCGGTCTTTGTATCGAATCGTAATTGCCAGGGAATTGGCAACGACTTTTTTTCGTTTTAAACGGGTTGCCACCTTGTCGGCAAGCCCGTCAAAAACCTGGAACAATTCATGCTGATTTGTCATGTCTCTCGGAAGCGTCGTGGAGTTGCCAATGCTTTTAAAATCCGAAACCGCATCTGGGTCAACCAAGCGCGGATCCACTCCATTTGCTCTTTCTTTCAAGCGAATTCCATTGATACCCAACAGCATCTTCAATTGAATGTCATTTCCGCCGGCCAATTCCCCGATTGTATGGATGCCAATCCCGTTCAGCTTTTCTGCTGTTTTTGAACCGACACCATGCATATCCCCAACAGGCCTTGGCCATAGAATGGCAGGAATATCCCGTTTCCTGAGAACTGTGATGCCAAGTGGCTTTTTCATATCCGAAGCAGTTTTAGCAAGGAATTTATTCGGAGCAATGCCAATGCTGCAAGGCAGGTCGAGCTGCGCCATAATCCTTTTCTGGATCGTTTGGGCAATTTCAATCGGGCTGCCGAGTTCGTGGCTGCCTGTAATATCCAAATAGCCTTCATCTATTGAAACTGGTTCAACCAGTTCGGTGAATTGTGAGAGAATGTCAAACATGGCTGTTGATGCCGCCCTATAGCGGTCGAAGTTTGGGCGCATCACAATCAAGTGCGGGCATATTTTTTTTGCTTCCCAAAGAGGCATCGTCGTCTTGACTCCCATTTTTCTTGCCTCATAGCTGCACGTGACAATAATCCCGCGCCTTTCTTCAGGGTTTCCAGCGATCGCAAGCGGACGGCCCTTCAGTGACGGATCATGCGCCATCTCCACTGATGCATAGAAGCTATTCATGTCCACATGCAAAATAACCCGTCCCTTTTTCGGGTACATCTCCCTCACAGCCATCACCTCATTTCCCCCTCTAGTTTATCACACTAACTGGGGATGATTCTAGCTTACCCAAAGCCTGTAATGGTCAGAGAAAGTGGACGGGACAACGCATTGAGCATGAGCTATTTTAGCCTTTTCTTCCTAAAAAACCCTAACACTAAGTAGGGTGTCAGGGCTTTGGATTGTATTCGTTAAGTAACCGGAATCAGTTTATTGGTTTGCTACTTCCTCAACAATCGCAACCGTCATTTCGGTAAGTTTGTTTAATTCTTCGATTGGCATGCGTTCATTCGTCGTATGAATTTCTTCATAACCAACTGCAAGGTTCACTGTAGGGATGCCAAAGCCGGCAATCACGTTAGCATCACTGCCACCGCCGCTTTGCTGCAGTTCACAGCTGCGGCCGATTTTCGCAGCAGCCTTCCTGGCAACTTCGACAACATGGTCACCTGCACCGAATTTAAAGCCCGGATACATGACCGTGATATTCACTTCGGCCCTGCCGCCCATTTCGGCTGCGGCCGATTCAAACGCTTCTTTCATTTTTGCTGCCTGCGCTTCCATTTTTTCAGCCACAAGCGATCTTGCTTCTGCCAAAATATCAACCCGGTCGGCGACGATATTTGTAGCCTGCCCACCAGCGAACCTTCCAATATTGGCAGTTGTTTCATTGTCAATTCTCCCCAGAGGCATTCTGGCAATTGCTTTCGCTGCAATCGTAATTGCAGAAATTCCCTTTTCAGGCGCGACACCCGCATGGGCGGTCTTCCCATAAACAACGGCTTCAATCCGGGCTTGTGTAGGCGCGGCCACAACAACATTCCCGACAAGGCCATCGCTATCAAGGGCATAGCCGTATTTGGCAGTAATTTTTGAAGGATCGAGAGCTTTTGCACCCATAAGCCCTGATTCTTCCCCAACTGTAATGATGAACTGGATTTCGCCATGAGGGATATTCTGCTCCTTCAAGACACGAATCAGCTCAAACATCGCTGCCAGGCCCGCTTTGTCATCAGCTCCAAGTATGGTTGTACCATCGGTTACGACATAGCCATCCTGGATTGAAGGCTTAACGCCCTGGCCCGGTGTGACTGTATCCATGTGGCTAGTAAAGTAGATTGGATCAACACCATCCTTTGTTGCCGGAAGTGTGCAGATTAGGTTGCCGGCTCCATGGCCTGTAACAGCCGTCGTATCATCTTCAAATACATCGAGGCCGAGCTCGGTGAATTTCTTTTTTAAGACTTCTGCAATGGTTGCTTCAAATTTTGTTTCAGAATCGATTTGAATGAGTTCAAGAAACTCATTCAGCAAACGTTCACTGTTAATCATCCGTAAAACCTCCGTCTGGTTATGTACTCACCATTTCAGTATACTCTTGTGAAACTCGAGCTTCAACCGACGGGATTAGAGCGGGATATTGCCATGCTTTTTCCGGGGCCTGTCTTCATGCTTGTTCCTGAGCATTTCCAATGCCTGGATTAACTTAATCCGCGTTTCCCTCGGGTCAATGACATCATCGACCATCCCCCTGGCCGCTGCAACGTACGGATTGGCAAATTGCTGCCGGTACTCTTCGATTTTCTGCTGGCGAAGCTTTTCAGGCTCGGGCGAATTTTGAATTTCTTTTGCAAAGATAATGTTTGCCGCCCCTTGCGGCCCCATGACAGCGATTTCCGCATTGGGCCAAGAAAATACCAGATCTGCGCCTATCGATTTACTATTCAAGGCAACATAAGCACCGCCGTATGCTTTCCGTAAAATTACGGTTAGCTTGGGGACCGTCGCTTCTGAATAGGCAAAAAGGATTTTTGCGCCGTGGCGGATAATGCCGCCATGCTCCTGCTTAATTCCCGGGAAGAAACCTGTTACATCTTCAAACGTAATAATTGGGATATTAAAAGAGTCACAGAAACGAATAAACCGAGAAGCTTTATCGGAAGAGTCAATATCAAGGCTCCCCGCCATCACTTTGGGCTGATTGGCAACAAGCCCGACTGGTTCACCTTTGATCCTTGCCAGACCAATAACAATATTCCTGGCAAAATCTTTATGGATTTCCATAAAACTATTCTGATCAACAACCTGCTCGATAACGACACGGACATCATATGGCCTGATTGGATCAAACGGAATACAGTCAACGAGGTCTGGCCTATAATCATCTTCATCTTCAAAAGCAACAACAGGCGGCTTTTCCTTCGAATTTTGCGGAAGATAGCTTAATAGCTTTCTAACAGATTCCAATACTTCCTCTTCCGTTTTCCCTCTAAAATGGGCATTCCCGGAAATGGTATTATGGACCTTTGCACCGCCGAGATCCTCAGCCGAAATTTTTTCTCCTGTTACTGTCTCAATGACTTTAGGGCCAGTAATGAACATTTGGCTTGTTCCTTCAACCATGAACACAAAGTCCGTAATAGCCGGCGAATAAACGGCTCCGCCCGCGCATGGTCCCATAATGACAGAAATTTGCGGAATGACCCCAGAATAAATGGCATTCCGATAAAAAATCTGCCCGTATCCATCCAGTGAAACGACCCCTTCCTGAATTCTTGCCCCGCCCGAGTCGTTCAAGCCTATAACAGGAGCCCCGTTATTTGCAGCCAAATCCATCAGCGTGGCAATCTTATGGGCATGCATCTCCCCCAGCGCTCCCCCGAAAACGGTAAAATCCTGGGAAAACACGTAAACTGCACGGCCGTTGATTTTTGCATAGCCTGTCACAACTCCATCGCCTGGCCCTTTTTGCTGATCCATTCCGAAATATGTAATCCTGTGCTCAATAAACGGATTCAATTCAACAAAAGAATCTTTGTCGACTAACAGATTAATCCTTTCCCTTGCAGTCAGCTTCCCCCTTGCATGCTGCCGTGCAATCTTTTCATCCCCGCCGCCCATTTCAATTTCACGGCGTTTATCATATAATTCATTTATTTTCTCAAATATATCCGCCATGTTACTTTTCCATCCCTTTCTTCTCACAAAACTCGTATAAAACCCCGCCTGAATCCTTAGGGTGCATAAAAGCAACCAAGGCTCCATGTGCTCCCTGCTTCGGTTCATCACTGAGCATTCGGATGCCTTCGCTTTTCAGATTGTTAATCCTATCCTGAATCGACTTCACTCCAAATGCAACATGGTGAATGCCTTCGCCACGCTTTTCAATATGCTTGGCAATTGGGCTTTCAGGAGACGTTGCTTCAAGCAGCTCAAGCTTTGTCCCGCCGGCATCCAGGAACGCAACAATAACCTTTTGGCTTTCCACTTCCTCTATTCCGAGCAAAGGAAGCTTTAAGATATCTGTATAGAAAGGAAGAGCTTGTTTCAGAGACTTTACGGCAATTCCAATATGATCCACTTTTTCAATCATCCTGTATCCCCCCTTTATTTAAAAACTGCAAAATCCACATCCCCTACGAATTAAGCAGTTTTCTCCCAAATATTTCGACAATTATTGTATTCTCTAAAAAGTGTCATAAATCCTTCCCAATTTGAAAGGTTGTTAGATGTCCCATTTACCGTTAAAATAGAGATATCCCATATTACATTCAGGGAGGAGAATATAAATGAACAACCGTAAAGCCAGGAAGGTAATCGTATATTTAATGCTATTCGCAATGCTTGCCTCAACCCTCCTGATGGGATTGGCATCTTTCCTTTAATAAGGACACACTTTATTTCCTAATCATATGTAAAAGGGACTGCCGTATAGACAGTCCCTTTTTCTCATTGTATCGCTCCGTATTCTATTCCCAGTTCAGTAAAAGGCCGGTCAGTCGATGTAATTAATATTTTTGTACCTAGCGGAATAAAAGGATAGAGTGATTCAATCCCTTCGTTTTGAAGCCGGATACAGCCGTTAGAGACATACTTGCCGATGGAAACAGGCTCATTGGTCCCATGCAGCCCGTAAACCCTGCCATCCGTCGCCTTCGCATCAAAGCCAATCCACCTGGATCCTAGCGGATTGTCAGGATGGCCGCCTTGAATGTTCTTTTTCCTGTAGTACGGCTTTTCGGCCTTAACCGTGACAGTAAAAAGACCTTCGGGTGTTAAATCATCACTTTTGCCAGTTGCAACTGACAAAACGGTTTGCACCCTGTTTGCATCAATAAACGCCATCTCATTCGTTTTTTTATTGACGATAATAAACGTATCGCCGGGAAGCGGATTCGGCCCAAGAGGCCAAATTGGGGAAACAAATAGAACGGTAAGCAGTGCAGCCAGGAAATGCGCCATTCATACCACCCTCTGGATTTTTCCCTAGTTTGTGCGAATCTTACTGTGCTGATACTTTTTTCTTTGGTTTTTCCAGGCCTCTGAACGAACTTTTTATGATTAAATAGTGTTCTAGTTCATTGAGCATCTGAAATAAACCTGCTCTCGTTTCGAACTCTTCGCGGGTTCTCGGAAGCTCCATTTCCTCAAACTCCTCCCTCATTACCTTTATCTTATCAAGATAAATATAGGCTGTGTTGCCTGGATGGATATTCTCACATAGTTCTTCAATAAAATCTGCCATTATCCCTGCCTGTTCTACCTCTGGAGAAAGGGACGAAGCAATAGGCAGAATCCGTTCAATGATTTCAAATTGCTTTTCCCGCATTGTAAAATAGTGATAATAAATATCTTCTTCCCTGGTCAGATGATTTTCCACATCTCGAAAGGCAAGCGTTTTTGCCTCATTGAGCAGTTTAGATGTATCAGTCAATTCCTGTCCTGCCCAATTGCTGTCATTCGTCCTCAAGTATCTTGCCATCTCCAAAAATATCTTCCGGAAATTTTCTTCAATTTTCCCGCTATATTCATACAGTTTTGATTCAAGACTAGGCATATACCAGTTCATTAATAAAGCTACTCCTATACCTACAATGATAACGACAAACTCATTAAGAAAAAGACCTGTTGAAACCTCACCAGCGGCATAAATATGCAATATGATTACGGACGATGTCACAATCCCGTCCTTCGCCTTAACCATTACAACAGTCGGTATAAAAAAGAACAACATCAACCCAATGACAAGAGGGTGATAAGCAATGAATTCGAAAAAAAGCGCGGAAATTGGCATGGCAAGCATACAAGCAATAAAACGATCCCATGCAGCCCTCAGCGACTTACGCTTCGTTGGTTTGATGCAAAGTATCGTTAAAATGCCGGCAGAAGAATAATTCGCCACCCCCAGCAGTTGGGCAATAATAATAGCCGCCGCCGTACCGACTGCGGTCTTAATCGTTCTGTATCCAATCCTGTACCTCATACACTCACACTCCATGTGTTTACAACCATTTATAGCATAAGATATTATTATTGGCAGGAATTTCTCCGCAGGATATGCAGTTCCGTCCATTAAACGAATTTTATTAGACGAATCTCTCCTCCGAAGACGCAGCCCCGTCCATTAAACGAATTTTATTAGACGAATCTCTCCTCCGAAGACGCAGCCCCGTCCATTAAACGAATTTTTTAGACGAACTGCACCTCTGACTATTCGGTTCCGTCCATGAAGTATTTTTTGGGCAAACCTCGATAAGAGAATCGGATATCTGCAAACCAGACCGCCCCCTATTGCCGGTTATACTATAACTTTTTAAGTTTGGGAAGAAAATCAAACCAATTCACGCAGCTTCGCCCCCAATTCCATCAACCTTTTTAAAAGTTTAAAACCTAATCCTATTACAAACTATATTCTAAAAAGTAAGGCGGTGGAGCGAAGAAGAATTACTCTTCATACTTAAGCTTTTAAAGTTTATCGGCAGAAATTCAATCCATACACTCACTAAAACACGCAGCTCCGCCCCTGCACTACAACAAGAAAAAGATGATCCTTAGACCATCTTCTCCATGATACCCTATTAATCAACCTCATATTAAGACAAAAGCACATAATTCTATACACTTAACCAAACAGGACAGGCGGTGGATCGAAGAAGAATTAGACTTTATACTAAGACTTTTAAAGTTATGGACAAGAAACTTAATCAAACTCTTTGTAGATCACGCAGTTCCGCCCCTGTACCTATAACATTTTCTCCAAAAACTCCCGAGCCCGGCTGCTTTTTGGCTGAGAGAAAAATTGTTCGGGAGCGGCGTCTTCGACAAGAACACCACCATCCAAAAACAAGACCCGGTCCGCTACTTCGCGTGCAAATCCCATCTCGTGTGTAACAATCGCCATCGTCATCCCGGTGTAGGCGAGAGATTTCATAACATCGAGAACCTCCTTGACCATCTCGGGGTCAAGGGCAGAGGTTGGCTCATCAAACAGCATGACATTAGGCTGCATCGCCAACGCCCTGGCAATGGCAACACGCTGCTTTTGCCCGCCTGACAGCCTGCCGGGATACTCGTTAGCCTTATCGGATAAGCCGACTCTTTCTAATAGCTCATATCCGATTTTTTCTGCCTCTGCTTTTGAAAGACCTTTCACTTTCATTGGTGCATACGTCAAATTTTGAAGGACAGTTTTATGCGGAAACAGATGAAAATGTTGAAAAACCATTCCTACATTCTCACGAACTTTCATAATATTTGTTTTCTTATCTGTAATTTCATTTTCGCCAATCCAGATGCGGCCGCTTGTTGGAGTTTCAAGCATGTTCATGCAGCGAAGGAACGTGGATTTTCCGGAACCCGATGGGCCAATGATAGCAACTACCTCGCCCTCTGCAATTGTAGTTGTGATTCCCTTTAATACTTCGAGCTTTCCAAAGTTTTTACGCAATTCACTGACTTTAATCACTGCGCCTCATCCTCCTTTCAACAACCTTTCCAAGGAAGGTCAAAGTAATGACCATCAGATAATAAATTAAGCCGGCAAAAAGAAGCGGTTCAAGGTAGGCGTAATATTCGGCCCCTACCTGGTAAGACCTCCGCATAATATCCGCGACTCCAATGGTAGTGACAATCGCTGATTCTTTTGTCAGCGAAATGAATTCATTCATTAGAGCTGGGAGGATATTTTTCATAGCCTGCGGCAGGATGATATCAAGCATCATTGGGCGGGAAGGAACACCAAGTGCCATAGCTGCTTCCCTCTGCCCTTTGTCAACCGCAAGAATACCCGCCCTGATAATTTCGGAAATGTAAGCACCCGAGTTCAATCCGAAAGACAGGATGGCAGCAACGTGCATATCAATTTGATAGCCGAGTAGTTGCGGAGAACCGAAATAAATAATCATTAGCTGCAATACAAGTGGCGTTCCCCTGAACACACTTGTATAAGCATCCGCAAACCAGGCAAGTGGTTTAACCTTACTAATTTTGAAAATTGAAAGGATAATGCCAAGAATAAATCCCAAAATACCTGCAACGAAAACGATCCCTAACGTTACCCAAATCCCTTCCAGTATATATGGCAAGGAAGGGACAATTTGTGCGAAATCCAGTCCCACTTAAAACCATTCCTCTCTATAATCAACTGTAAAAACGTCCAGAAAGGCAATGCCTTCTGAACGTTTCAATTTTCCCCTCTATTCTTCCCCGCCAAACCATTTAACAATCAATTGATCGAGTTCGCCGTTTTCCTTCATTTTTTTCAGTTCAGCATTGAACTTATCAGTCAGCTCACTGTCCTTTGCAAATGCAATCGCCGAACCTGCTTCTTCCGGGTTTTCAGAAATTGTAAATCCGGAGAAACCTTCTTCGTTTTCAATGAAGCCTTTCGCGACTGTATCCTCAATGATCGCTGCATCAAACCTTCCTGATTTAATTTCTTGAATTAAATCAGGGATTCTATTGCGGTCTTCGATTTTGAAATCTACTTCTTTTTGAAGTTCTTTTGCTTTATCGCTCTGGATTGAACCGAGCTGGACACCGACCGTCTTGCCTTCAAGATCTTCAAGTTTTGTAATGCTGCTATCCTTGGTCACAATTAAATGGGATGCGGTATAGTAAATATCGCTAAAGTCAACATTCTTTTTCCGCTTTTCAGTTGGTGTCATACCTGCCAGGACAAGGTCTGCCTGTCCTGATTTAAGCGCCTGGACAAGGCTGTTGAAATCCATATCCTTTACTTCGATTTCATAACCGAGCTTTTCACCAAGTGCTTTTGCCAAATCAACATCGAATCCAATGATTTCATCACTTTTTTTCGTATCAATATATTCAAATGGCGGGTAATCAGCTGAGGTAGCCATCGTAAGTGTCTTATTTTCCTCTGCTCCGCCTCCATTGCTGTTATTTTCACTCGAACCACAAGCCGATAAAATGACCATAACAAGAGCCATAGTCAAAAACAGAACCAAACCTTTTTTCATTATAATTTCCTCCCTTTATTATTCAGAATAATCGATAAACTATTACCCATTACAGCCAAGCTCGAATCCTTTCCAATTAAGTAAGAATAGACTTATTTTTATTCACATTAATGAATTTTAACACGTTTCAATAATTATTCAATACTATTTTTAAAAATTAATTTTCTGATTTTTTCCAGCCTTCCCAATGCATAGAAAAACCCGTCATGCAATCGGCATGACGGGTAGCGTTTTCCACTATTTATAATTCTTCGCAGTATTTATCAAATGCGTTTTGTAGCTTTTGAATGACAGCCATCGGCTCATGGCCTTCAATATCATGCCTTTCCAGCATGGTGCAGATTTCTCCGTCCTTTAACAGGGCAAATGATGGAGAGGATGGCGGATAACCTGTAAAAAAGCTGCGTGCTTTTTCGGTTGCTTCCTTATCCTGCCCGGCAAAAACAGTCACCAAATGATCCGGCCGCTTATCATAGTGAAGTGCATGGGCTGCAGCCGGCCTTGCAATCCCGCCTGCACATCCGCATACGGAGTTAATCATTACAAGAGTCGTCCCTTTTTGTGCGAAAGCTTGTTCCACCTCTTCAGGTGTCTTTAATTGTGTATAACCGGCAGCCGATATTTCATCCCTGGCCTGGCGGACAACATCATTCATGAACAAATTAAAATTCATAGTCATGGAATCACTCCCTGTTTAGCATATAAACCTATACCCTTATCATAACAGGGAAAATACTCGTTTACCAAGAAAAGAGAATTTTTTCATGGAAAAGGTTTACTTCTTTTCCATACTGGGAAAGAAAAGAATACAGCTAGATCCATACCCCTAAACTCCCTAATTTTTTGGATAGCCTTTGGGCTATCCCCTTTTTTTTGTATAAAGGACGTATAACAATACATATTTTTAAACTTTATCAGCAACATTTATGATGCCATGCCCCTATTTCTATTCACCGCTTTTATAAAACTCACCAAGCAGCATGTCAGCTGCTTTGGCAGGAGTAGTACTTCCTTCGAGAATTTCAGATTCCAGCCTAGGAAGAAGGCCTTTCACTTTTTCATTTTGATAAAAGTCGTAATGAAGCTGATTGGAAATTACCGTATGGAACCAACCGCGCAGCTGTATTCGACGCCTTTCCTCCCAAATTCCAGATTGCTTACCCTTTCTTTCAAACTCTTTAATAGATTCCCACATTTCAGGAATTCCCTTTTTCGTAAGTGCGGAACAGGCATATGCCTTAGTTTCCCAACCAATCGTTGCCGGCTGAAGGAAGTGGAGGATCCTCCGGTATTCATGAGCGGTTTTTTCAGCAAGCTTTAGGTTTTCCCCGTCCGCTTTATTGACAACAATACCATCGGCAAGCTCCATAATGCCTTTCTTCATACCCTGCAGCTCGTCTCCAGCACCTGTCAGGACCAGCAGCATGAAAAAATCGACCATATCCCTGACTGATACCTCACTCTGGCCAACCCCCACCGTTTCAACAAGAATGACATCATATCCCGCTGCTTCACACAGCAACATCGATTCACGTGTTTTCCTATGGACGCCACCCAGCTTTCCAGCAGTAGGCGATGGCCGGATAAATGCAGAAGGATGGCGGGAGAGTTGTTCCATTCGGGTCTTGTCTCCAAGAATACTGCCTCCATTTACAGAAGAGCTTGGATCGATGGCCAGCACGGCCACTTTATAGCCGATTTCACATAAGTACAGGCCGAATGTCTCGATAAACGTACTTTTTCCAGCTCCCGGCACACCCGTAATTCCAATTCTGATTGAATTGCCGGTATAAGGGAGCAATTTTTGCAAAAGCACTTGTGCATCGCCAAAATGGCGGGATGCATTGCTTTCAATGAGTGTAATTCCCCTGGCAAGTGCACTTCTGCTTCCCTTTGGGATAGTATTCACCAAGTCATTAACCTGTACTTCCTGGCTCCTTTTCTTTTTAAATATCGGCCTGCCTTTTTTCTCTTTTCCATCATTGATAGCTTGACGGTCCATTTATAGTTCCTCGTAACCGAGCGATAGGTATATTTTCCTGATAATATCCTGGGCTGCGACCGGGATGACTGTTCCTGGCCCAAAAATAGCAGCAGCACCATGGTCATATAAAAATTGATAATCATTAGAAGGGATGACACCGCCAACTACAACAAGTATGTCCGGGCGGCCAAGCTTCCTTAATTCCTCAACGAGCTGGGGCAGCAAGGTCTTATGTCCTGCCGCAAGAGAGCTGAAGCCAACTACATGGACATCATTTTCGACTGCCTGCAAAGCAGTCTCTGCTGGTGTTTGGAATAGCGGGCCTATATCCACGTCAAAGCCAAGGTCGGCAAAAGCAGTTGAAATGACTTTTGCACCACGGTCATGTCCATCCTGGCCCATTTTTGCGATGAGAATTCTCGGCCGTCTTCCTTCATTCTCAAGAAACTCCTCAGCCATTTGCTTAACATTTTCAATTTCTTCGTCATTTGAAAAGGAAGAACTGTAAACCCCGCTTATAGAACGAATCGCCGCTTTGTGGCGGCCAGCTGCACGTTCAATCGCGTCTGATATTTCTCCCAACGTCGCCCTCGCCCGTGCGGCTTTAACGGCAAATTCCAAAAGGTTCCCCTTACCTGAAACTGCCGCCTCTTCCAACTTGCCCAATGCAGCAGCAACAGCTTGGCTATCCCTGCTCGCCTTCAATTCTTTTAATTTTTCAATCTGGCGGTTCCTTACTGCTGTATTGTCAATATCGAGGATTTCGAGAGGTTCTTTTTCCTCAACTCTATATTTATTTACTCCGACAATAATTTCGGTTCCGGAATCAATTAAAGCCTGTCTTTTTGCAGCAGCTTCTTCTATTTTCATCTTGGGGAGGCCGGTTTCAATCGCTTTCGCCATGCCCCCAAGGCTTTCTATTTCTTCTATATGTTCAGTAGCACGCTCAATCAATTGATTTGTTAATGCTTCAACATAGTAGGACCCTCCCCATGGGTCGATTACCTTCGTGATTCCGGTTTCTTCCTGAAGAAACAGCTGGGTATTCCTGGCAATCCTTGCCGAAAAGTCAGTTGGGAGTGCGATTGCTTCATCCAGGGCATTGGTATGGAGTGACTGGGTATGGCCCATTGCTGCAGCATGCGCTTCTACCAGCGTTCTCATCACATTATTGAAAGGATCCTGCTCTGTCAGGCTCCAACCGGAAGTTTGAGAATGGGTTCTGAGTGCGAGTGACTTTTCATTTTTAGGATTAAAGCTTTTCATCATTTTTGCCCAAATAAATCGGGCAGCCCTCATTTTAGCAACTTCCATGAAATAATTCATGCCAACTCCCCAGAAAAAACTAAGCCTTGGTGCAAATGAATCGATATCAATTCCTGCCTTGAGGCCAGTCCTCACATACTCAAGACCATCCGCAAGCGTGTAGGCAAGCTCAATATCTGCAGGCGCACCCGCCTCTTGCATATGGTAGCCTGAAATGCTGATAGAATTGAACTTCGGCATATTTTCAGATGTATAGGCAAAAATATCGGCAATGATTTTCATCGACATCTCCGGGGGATATATATACGTGTTACGAACCATATATTCTTTTAAAATGTCATTTTGGATTGTCCCTGTAAGCTTCTCCTGCTCGACCCCCTGCTCCTCGGCGGTAACAATGTAAAAGGCGAGAACCGGAAGAACAGCCCCGTTCATTGTCATCGAAACGGACATTTGGTCAAGAGGGATGCCATCAAACAGCGTCTTCATATCGAGAATTGAATCGATCGCTACCCCCGCCTTGCCAACGTCACCAACAACTCGCGGATGGTCGGAGTCATAGCCCCGATGGGTGGCCAAATCAAATGCAACGGATAAGCCTTTTTGTCCCATGGCAAGATTGCGCCTGTAAAAGGCATTGCTTTCTTCAGCAGTCGAAAAGCCTGCGTATTGCCGGACAGTCCATGGCCGATTAACGTACATAGTCGGATAAGGTCCCCGGGTAAAAGGCGGCAGGCCGGGTTTATCATCGAGATGTTCGAGTCCATCGACGTCTGCCTCGGTGTACAACGTTTTTAATGGGATCCCTTCGTTTGTTTTAAAAGGTTCGGGCCGTTTCTCATCCTTCAAATGAGGCTCGTTTTTCTCTATTCTGTTAAAAAGTGTGATAGCTTGAAAGTTTGGTTTGTTACGCATCTGCTGACACCTCCAATCCGCTTAGTATGTCTGAAAGGAATTGATAACAATTCGCCTTTGCATGGAGAAACCCTTTGATGCCTGCCTCTTCCCAATCGAGTTTGTTTTCTGGTTGTCCTGCGAGATATAACGAAACTCCGGGATAGTTTTCTTTCAAACGCTTAGCGATATCGAGGCCAGCCTCATTATATAATTCGTTACTTGAACAAACGCAAAAACGGTCGAGTCCGCTGGCTTCAACAAATTCAATCACGTCTTCCAAAGTATAGAGTACATCGCTTCGAACAGACCGGATTCCGCCAGGAGAAAGGAAACCCTCCACAAAATCAGCACGAGGTTTATGATCCTTTATGCCGCCGAAACAAATTAGCCCGACTGCGGTCTTAACTCCTGATTCTTCAAGTGCAATTGCCTTTAACCGCAGCTCTTCATAAGGTGCCGAAAGCCTGGCTTGTTTGATGATTCCCGGTTTTGGCTTATCCTCAGCGAGGTTCGCATAAACATTTGTACCAATTATGCTCCGTTTGCGAGCCTTAATATCTGAGAGTCTTTCCGTTAGTGTTTTTTCAACCTCTTCAAGGAACCAGCCTGATTGAATGGACGCCAGCATGCCTCCCTGCTGGTCAATTTTCTGAAAAAGTGCCCATGCCTTTTCGGCAAGCTGTTCAGTCAGCTCTTCAATAAACCATGAGCCCCCGCCCGGGTCAGCCACCTTATCAAGGTGAGCTTCTTCCCGGAGAATGAGTGGCATATTCCTGGCAATTCTTTCAGAAAAACTGGTGATCCCCGTCAAGCTGTCATAAGGTTCTACATGAAGATATTGAATCCCGCCAAGAACAGCAGCAAAAGCCTGGTTGCCTGTCCTCAGTAGATTGACGTGCGGATCAAATAATGTTTGCGTGAACTTGGAAGTTTCGGAGGAAATGACCATCTTTCTTTTTTCCCTGCTGGTGCCGTATTCCTCTGTTATTCTGTCCCAAATAATCCGTGCCGCCCTGAGCTTGGCTATCTCCATAAAAAATTCAGTCCCAATCTGAAACGTGAAAATAAATTTGTCTACTATATCGTTTAGTGCCATACCTGCATCCAGCAAGCTTTCCAGATATAAAACCCCGGATGCTGCTGCGGCTGCCAGCTCCTGAACCGCATTGGCACCCTTCATGTGATAAATGCCGGTGTCAATCATAACTGTTCTTAAGCCCGGCTGCCGAATTGCTGCTTCCTTAACCGTTTCAGCCCAAGCCTCAAGTTTGACAGGTTTTTCAAAAACTGAGATAGGGTCATAAGCTATGTATCCAGTGAGGTCCCCTTGGCCGACTCTCTTTTCGAACTCTTCTAGTACAGATTCAAGCTGGATGTTTGTTTTTATTGCAAAGGGATAAGCTCTGGCATATGGTGCCAGAACTTCTGCGTATGCCGGGGTAATTCTGTCTGAATCCAGTGCAATCGCAGTTTGTCCTTTTCCAAGTGCTTCTTCAAGCTTTTCTTTTAATTTCTCCGCGGAATCAGATTGAATTTTTTGGGCTATCAGCCAAGGCTGATCTTGATAGCCATTTGGATAAATGCCCCTTCGATAGTCCGGCTTTCCTGAGAACCCCGGATTTCTTTTATCATGGGCAGTATAAAGCGGTTTCAAAATAATGTCTTCATAAGTAACACTGGAAAGTGAATCTGCTGTGTTGCCCTTCAAAGCTTGTTCAGCTTTGTCCTTCCACTCATCCAGTGTATAGTTTTTAAATTGATAATTCATTACACTCCCTAACCCCATAAGAACTGCCACACCCCTTCCATTCTAATTCAAAGATTCAAAAAACTTCTCTCTTAATTGTAGTATAGCCCGCCCACAGCAGGCAACGAAGAAGAATTATCCGCTGAAAACACCTTTTGTGGGTTTGATACTATCTCTATAAAAATTAATTCAGCGGTTGTAGGACATAATTCAGCGGTTTTGGAAACTAATTCAGCGATTTTGAAATTAATTCAGCGGTTATTACAGTTCCGCTGAATGTTAGGCAGGAAGAACAAACTTTCAGATGTTAACATAACACGATTATCGGTAATAGAAATTTTTTACACCATCTAAAAAGGCTGGCCAAATCTGTAATTTGGCCAGCCTCGTGTTTTAATAAATTGACGTATTTTCCTTTGACATGTTTTCAATGATTTGTTTAACCCGCTGCAGGAATCGTCCGCAGACCAGGCCATCAAGGACACGATGGTCAAGCGAGAGGCAAAGGTTTACCATATCGCGTACCGCAATCATGCCATTATTCATCACAACGGGACGTTTTACGATTGATTCGACCTGCAAAATGGCTGCCTGGGGATAATTGATAATACCCATTGACTGCACGGAACCGAAGGAACCTGTATTATTTACAGTGAATGTCCCGCCTTGCATTTCGTCCATCGTCAGCTTCCCATCACGAACTTTACGTGCAAGCTCTGAAATTTCACGGGCAATGCCTTTGATCGTTTTTTCATCAGCATGCTTGATGACAGGGACAAAAAGGGCATCTTCCGTTGCTACCGCAATCGAGATATTAATATCTTTTTTCTGGATGATTTTATCTCCAGCCCACATCGAATTGATTTGCGGGAATTCCTTCAGGGCCTGGGCGACTGCTTTTACAAAAAAGGCAAAGAATGTAAGATTAAAGCCTTCTTTCTTCTTGAATTCATCCTTGATGGAATTTCTGTATTCAACAAGCGCAGTTGCATCGACTTCAACCATTGTCCAGGCATGCGGTGCTTCATGCTTGGAGCGGAGCATGTTTGAAGCGATTGCCTTCCGGACTCCGGTAACCGGTATCTCTATATCGCCAGGAAGGGTAGGAATTGATACTGATGCCGATGCGGAAGTTACCTGCATTTTGCCTTGGGCAGTATTTTCCTGCTTTGCATCAGCAATTTGCACTTCTTCTGCCTGTTCCTTCGGAATGCTTCCTGATTCAATGAGTTTCAGAAGGTCCTTGCGGGTGATTCTTCCCCCCGCTCCGGAACCCGTTACTTGAGCAAGATCAATGCCGTGTTCCTGGCTAAGCTTCAGAACTGCCGGGGAGTACCTGGCCTTGCTTGATGTGTCCACCGATTCGCTGGAATCGACTGCAGCAGCCGAGCCCTGCTTTTCAGCGGCATGTGCTGTACCGGCTTCAACTGTTTCGACAGTATCACGGCTTCCAGCGGTATCCTCGCCGCCAAGGTCAATTGTACAGATGACCTCCCCAACGGCGAGCGTTTCTCCTTCTGCAGCAATCAATTCCTTAACCGTCCCTGTGAAGGAAGACGGTACCTCCGCATTAACTTTATCCGTCATGACCTCTGCGAGCGGGTCGTATTTATTTACTTTGTCGCCAGGGGAAACGAGCCACTTACTGATTGTTCCTTCTGTCACGCTTTCACCCAGCTGCGGCATCTTAATTTGTTCAATTGCCAAATGAAGTCACTCCTTCAACCTTAATCAAGGGAACAGCTTTTAAAATTCCGCAAGCTCCCGCATCGCCTTTTCTACCTTTTCCGGATTCATCATAAAGAACTTTTCCATTGTCGGTGCGTATGGCATGGCCGGTATATCCGGGCCGGCAAGCCTCTTTATTGGAGCATCAAGATCAAACAGGCAGTTCTCCGCAATAATTGCCGAGACTTCGCTCATAATGCTGCCTTCTTTGTTATCTTCTGTAACAAGGAGAACCTTCCCTGTTTTTGAGGCCGCTTCAATGATTGCTTCCTTATCAAGTGGATATACTGTCCGAAGATCAAGAATGTGCGCGGAAATGCCGTCTTTGGCCAGCTTCTCGGCAGCCTGCAAAGCAAAATGGACGCATAGGCCATAGGTGATTACAGTGATGTCATCACCTTCGCGTTTTATGTCGGCTTTTCCGATTGGCAATGTATAATCTGTATCAGGAACTTCGCCCTTAATCAGGCGGTAAGCTCGCTTATGTTCGAAAAACAGGACAGGGTCTTCATCACGGATTGCAGCCTTCAGCAAGCCTTTTACATCGTAAGGGGTTGAAGGCATAACGATTTTCAATCCAGGCTGGTTCGCAAACACAGCCTCCACAGATTGGGAGTGATATAGCGCTCCGTGGACTCCGCCTCCGTATGGGGCACGAATCACTATCGGACAGTTCCAGTCATTATTTGAGCGATAACGAATTCTCGCTGCTTCGGATATGATCTGGTTGACAGCCGGCATAATGAAATCAGCGAATTGCATTTCAGCAATCGGTCTCATCCCATACATTGCAGCTCCAATCCCAACACCGGCAATCGCAGATTCTGCGAGCGGAGTATCGATGACACGCTCTTCGCCAAATTTATCATATAAGCCAACGGTTGCTTTAAAAACCCCGCCTTTTCGGCCAACATCCTCGCCAAGGACGAAAACTTTAGGGTCTCTCTCCATTTCTTCACGTATCGCCATCGTTACTGCATCAATATAAGAAATAACTGCCATTATGCATTCCCCCCTTCTTCGGCATAAACATATTTAAGAGCATCTTCCGGTTTTGCATAAGGTGCATTCTCGGCATACTCAGTTGCCTCGTTGACCTGCTTCATGACGCGCTCATTGATTTGTTTTTCTATTTCATCATTCATAACGCCCGTTTCCTTTAGATAAGCGCCAAACGTAATAACCGGGTCCTTTGTCTTTGCTTCTGCAACTTCATCAGGTGCCCGATAAGCCCTGTCATCATCATCAGATGAGTGCGGAGTAAGCCTGTAGCAAATTGTTTCAACTAGCGTAGGCCCTTCTCCTCGGCGTCCTCTATCCGCCGCTTCTTTTACAACTTTATAGACTTCGAGCGGATCATTCCCATCAATGGTATAGCCCGGCATCCCATAGCCTATAGCTCTGTCTGATACTTTTCCACAGGCAAGCTGCTTTTCAATCGGGACAGAAATTGCATACTTGTTGTTCTCACACATAAAGATAACCGGCAGCTTATGGACGCCGGCAAAGTTTGCCCCCTCATGGAAATCTCCCTGGTTGGACGAGCCTTCCCCGAATGTTACAAACGCAACCAGATCTTTCTTTTCCATTTTCCCGGCTAAGGCAATTCCTACCGCATGTGGCACCTGGGTAGTCACAGGGGATGATCCGGTGACAATCCGGTTTTTCTTTTGTCCAAAGTGGCTCGGCATCTGGCGGCCGCCAGAGTTCGGATCCTCAGCTTTTGCAAACGCGGAAAGCATTAATTCCTTTGGAGTCATGCCAAATGTCAGGACGACACCAAGGTCCCGGTAGTAAGGAAGAATATAATCCTTTTGTCGATTCAGCGCAAACGCAGCGCCAATTTGAGCCGCTTCCTGCCCCTGGCATGAAATGACAAACGGTATTTTGCCAGAGCGGTTCAAAAGCCACATGCGTTCATCAAGCCTGCGGGATAAAAGCATCATTTCAAACATTTCAAGAACAGTTTCATCACTTAAGCCTAAAGTGTGGTGGCGGTTTTCAGCCATATAGTATGTACCTCCATTTGTTCAGATTAGTGGACTTGCTCCGTTACAAGAGCAAAAAGCATATTTTTTACGAATGAATAGCCATTCCATCCACTGCCAGTGCTGCTTCCCCAATCGCCTCTGACAGTGTAGGATGAGGATGGATTGTATGGGCTATCTCCCATGGAGTCGCATCCAGCACCTTCGCGAGTCCTGCTTCAGATATCATATCTGTTACATGAGGTCCGATCATGTGGACACCAAGAAGATCATCTGTTTCTTCATCAGCAATAATTTTTACAAATCCATCAGATTCGCCAAAAACAAGCGCTTTTCCTATTGCCCTGAACGAAAACTTTCCGGTTTTAACCTTGAAGCCTTTTTCCCTGGCTTCCTCTTCTGTCAGTCCGACGCTCGCAGCTTCAGGATGGCTGTAAATGCATTTGGAGACTAATGTATAGTCGATTGGGCTTGGATTTTTCCCTGCGATATGCTCCACCGCTGTAATCCCCTCGTGTGAAGCAACATGCGCTAGCTGCAATCCGCCAATTACATCGCCAATCGCATAAATATGGGATTCTTTTGTTTGGAAATATTCATTCGTGGCAATAAAGCCTTTCTCCACCTGTATGTCCGTATTTTCAAGGCCGATTCCTTCGACATTTGCCTGGCGGCCGACCGATACAAGAATTTTTTCCGCTTTGTATTCCTTTACTTGGCCTTTCACTTCGGCTGAAATTGTAACGCCTTCCTCCCTGGTAAGTGTTTCAGGAAGAACTTTAGCACTTGTTACAATTTTAACGCCCCGCTTTTTCAAAAGCCTTTGCATTTCCTTCGAAATCTCATGGTCCTCGGTTGGAATAATTCTTGGAGCATACTCAAGGACAGTAACCTGTACTCCGAAATCAGACAGCATCGATGCCCATTCGATTCCGATTACTCCGCCCCCAACTATGATAATGGATTGAGGCAATGTTTCCAGTTTCAGTGCTTCATCGGAAGAAAGAACATCGGTCCCGTCAATATCGAGCCCGGGGAGTGAGCGCGGCCTTGATCCCGTAGCGACAATCACATTCTTTGGCAGGAGCATTTCGTTCTCGCTGCCATCATTCATTTCAACCGAAATGGTTCCTGGCATTGGCGAGAAAATCGACGGGCCAAGAATTCTGCCGGTGCCTTCGTATACATCAATTTTCCCTTGTTTCATTAGATGCTGTACGCCTTTATGTAATTGGGAAACTATTGCATTTTTCCTCTCTTGCACTTTACCAAAATCGAAGCTTACGTCAGATGCCAGTATTCCATATTGCTCGCTTTTTTTTGCTGTTACATATACTTCTGCACTCCGAAGTAGTGCCTTTGAGGGAATACAGCCGTTATGGAGGCATGTGCCCCCAAGCTTTCCCTTCTCTACGATTGCTGTTTTCAGGCCTAATTGCGAGGCGCGAATTGCGGCAACATACCCGCCCGTTCCTCCGCCCAATATGACCAAATCATATTCCTGAGCCATAATTTATCCTCCCACTATTTAATAGCTGACTTCACTTTATTAGGATATTCTTTAACGCGTTCCTCACCGCGAAGGACACGGAGTGCGCCTTCGGCAAGTGCCTGAAGTTCATTTTCACCGGGATGAACAAAACAATCCGAAATCCAATTAATCCGGTCTGTTATGAGTTTAACGAACTCCTTGCCATAAGCAAGCCCGCCTGTAAGAATGATAGCATCCACTTTGCCGGCAAGAACGGTACTGGCAGATCCAATTTCCTTGGCAACTTGATAAGCCATTGCTTCATATACAAGTCTTGCCTTTTTGTCACCTTTTTCTATCATTTTCTCTACCTTGACTGCATCACTTGTGCCAAGATAGCTGAAGAGCCCGCCCTGGCCGACTAGCTTCTTCATTATTTCCTCCCGGTAATACTCTCCGGAAAAACAAAGGCTGACAAGATCCCCGATAGGGACCGTTCCCGCCCTTTCCGGACTGAATGGGCCTTCGCCATGAAGTCCGTTATTCACATCAATGACTCGGCCGCCTTTATGAACACCGACAGTGATTCCGCCCCCCATATGAGTGACAATCATATTGAGGGTTTCGTAAGGCTTCCCAATTTCCTTTGCAATTCTCCTTGCAACTGCTTTTTGATTCAGAGCATGAAAAATGCTTTTTCGTTCAAATAGAGAAACCCCGGAAATCCTCGCAATATCCTGAAGCTCGTCGACGACGACTGGATCGACGATGTAGGAAGGGATGTTCAAGGCTGTTGCGATTTCATATGCAAGGATGCCGCCTAGGTTGGAGGCATGCTGTCCTGCATACCCAGCCCTTAAGTCTTCAAGCATAGCCTTATTTACAGCATACGTCCCGCCCTCTATCGGCCGAAGCAGTCCGCCCCTTCCGCATACGGCACTTAACTTTGAAATATTTATGCCTTCATCATGAAGAGTCTCGAGAATGGTGGTTTTACGGAATTTGTATTGGTCAATGATGCTATCATAAGCAGCAATATCTTCTGAATCATGGCGGATTGTTTTTTCCATTACCGGACGCTCATTATCATAAATGCCAATTTTTGTAGAGGTAGAGCCCGGATTGATGACCAGGATTCGATAGTGTGTGTGTTGCATCATAGTAGACCTCCAAAAAATCTGATGATATGGCCGTTAAGCAATTCTTCCAACAGAAAAATGCCCGGCTCCATAGGGTAGGGGAGTAAAGCATTATAACAGGAAATAGAAGCTTATTGGATTAGTGCAAAGCCGCATGCCAATAAAGCACATGCGGCTTTGCCTTCAAAAATACTGTAGTTTCGATTTTTCCTTAACGCCTGCTAAGAATATGGTGGCCATTTTGTAAAAATTGGTTCCTTGAATTCCTAAGCTTGTTGATTCTTTCTTCGACCATCCGGTCTGCTGCAACATACGTTGGTATCCCATCGCGTTTGCTTATTTCCATTACCTTTTCAATATTCGTATAGATTTGTTCGACCCTCTTCATTGCGCGCTCCCTATTATAGCCATGAAGCTCATCAGCAACGTTAATGACACCGCCAGCGTTGATGACATAGTCAGGCGCATACACAATTCCCATCTCGTGAATCGTATCACCATGCCGGGTATCCTTCAGCTGGTTGTTTGCGGCTCCGGCAATGACTTTGGCACGAAGCTGGGGAATTGTATCATCATTGATGACTGCCCCAAGTGCACATGGTGCGTAAATATCACATTCAACACTGTAAATATCGTCAGGATCCACCGCTTTTGCACCAAATTCTTCAACAGCTCTCTGAACGGCTTCCTTATTGATATCTGTGACAATAAGGTTGGCGCCTTCTTCATGAAGATGTTTGCACAGGTTATAGGCTACATTCCCCACACCCTGAATCGCAATGGTTTTGCCCTCAAGGGAATCGGAGCCAAACGCTTCTTTTGCAGCAGCCTTCATTCCTCTGTATACGCCATAGGCTGTAACCGGAGATGGATTGCCTGAGGAACCGAACGCCGGAGAAATCCCAGTAACATAGTCGGTTTCCTCATGAATTAAATCCATGTCGGCCACAGTTGTGCCCACATCTTCCGCAGTGATATATCTTCCGTTCAAACCTTGAATGAACCTGCCGAACGCACGGAACATTTCTTCGTTTTTATCCTTGCGCGGATCACCGATAATGACCGTTTTTCCGCCTCCAAGATTCAATCCAGCCGCTGCATTTTTGTAGGTCATTCCGCGCGCAAGCCTGAGTGCGTCTTCAATGGCAGCCTCCTCGGAATCGTATGTCCACATCCTTGTTCCGCCAAGGGCTGGTCCCAAGGTAGTATCGTGAATGGCAATAATTGCCTTTAATCCGGATTGCTTGTCCTGACAGAATACCAATTGCTCATAATCATATTTTTCCATATACTTGAAGATTTCCATTTGTTGTTCCCCCTGTTTATAGACTTATTTTGGTGATGAGCATAGGGCCAAAGCAAGAGAATACAGCTTACTTTCTGAAGAATCTGACCGTGAAGTCAGGACAATTGGAGCCCTGGCACCACATAAAACTGAACCAACTTTTGCCTTGGCAAAATATACAAGTGATTTATACAAAATATTGCCTGCTTCAATAGCGGGCATAAGCAAAATGTCTGCCCTGCCAGCCACCTCACCTGTAATACCTTTATGTTCAGCAGCTAAAGCTGAAATCGCATTGTCGAGCGCCAAAGGGCCATCAATAATACAGTCTTTAATTTGCCCTCTGCGGTTCATCAAAGCGAGCGCTGCCGCATCCAGCGTCGCCTGCATGGCTGGATTTACAGTCTCAACAGCACAAACCGGGGCAACTCTTGGATTGTGAATTCCGCTGGCAAGTGCAAGTGCAACCGCATTTTCAATAATGGCAGCTTTTTGTTCGAGATTGGGTGCTATGTTCATCGCGGCATCTGTTATAAAAATAGGCCTTCCATATCCAGGCACATCGAATGCGGCAGTATGGGATAATATCCCGCTCGTCCGAAGTCCATATTCCTTATTTAACACAGCTTTTAATATGGCCGATGTCGGGACATTCCCTTTCATTAACACACTTGCTGATCCAGAGCTGACTGCCTTTACGGCTTCTATTGCTGAATCAGTTATTCCGCTAATGTCAATAATGGTTATCGAAGGATCTTCTGACAATCCGGGCCGGATATGTTCAAGGATGACACCAATCTGTTCCTTACTGCCATAGAGGGTGAATTTCGCCAGCCCATGACGAATCGCATCGGCAACTGACTCAAGAACTTCTTCATCTGCAGCCGCCGCCACTGCCACAGTCCTTTGCGCCTCCACTACAGCTCTCTCGAGTAGTCCATCAAGAAACATTATTTGCAATCAACCCCTTTATCGGGTATCCCCTTAACTAATAATGCAAGAAGCGTGCCAAAAAGTAAAAACCGTTATTTTTTCATGCTGTACATTTCCTAATGAGATGCAAACTTGAAACAATTTGCATAGTACGCAACTTATTGCATGCTTAAGTTTTCAAGGTTATATTTCTCAAGCTTATAATATAAATTCCGTATCGATAATCCGAGAATTCTTGCCGTTTTTGTTTTATTACCGTTAGTTTGCTGCAGTGTACGCCTGATGATTGCGGCTTCATACTGATCAACCATTTCAGCAAGGTTTAACGATTCTGCGCTTGGCGTCCCAGGCATGGCTTCCCTGCTTTGCGAAATACTCTTTTTAAGGTCCGGAAGATGATTAACGTCAATGGTTGTTTCGTTATATCCCATAAATATAATCGCCCTTCCTAAGACATTTTCCAGTTCCCGGACATTCCCCGGCCAATCATACTCCATTAAACGAAGAATCGCAGCCTCCGTCACACCTTCTACGTTTCGGCCATAATCTTGATTGATTTTTTGGATTAGTCTCTCGCATAAAAGAGGCACTTCCTCAAGCCGATTCCTTAATGGAGGAATATGAATAGGCAGGCGGTTAATCCTATAGTAAAGATCCTCCCTGAACGAACCATTCGCAATCCCCTTTTCCAGGTTGACATTGGTTGCCGCGATAATACGGACGTTAATCGGGATTGCTTTTGTGCCGCCGACCCTGACAATTTCTCTTTCCTGCAATACCCTTAATAATTTCGCCTGAGTATTTGCCGATAATTCACCTATTTCATCCAAGAAGATGCTCCCGTTATTTGCTTCTTCAAATAATCCGCGTCTTCCGCCCCGTTTTGCTCCTGAAAACGCCCCTTCTTCATAACCGAATAATTCACTTTCAAGAAGGCTTTCAGAGAGGGAGGCACAATTGACACGAATAAATTTATTGAATTTCCTGTCACTCGCATTATGTATTGCATGCGCAAATAGTTCTTTCCCTGTTCCCGACTCTCCTCTTAATAGGACTGTTGCCGGTGTTTTTGCGGCGAGTTTGGCCTGTTCAATCGCTAAGAGCATTTCCTCGGACATACCTATAATATCATCAAAGGAGTATTTTGCTTCGAGCGTCCGGATGATCTGCCTGGCTCTTGAAAGCTCCCGATTCAGTGTCTTGATTTCCGACATGTCGTGGATTACTCCAACACTGCCTTTCAATTTCCCTTCCACAATGATGGGTGCGACATTAACGATTACTTCCTTCTTATTGGGGCCGACTCTCATCGGCACACCGCGGACAGCACGCCTCGTTTGAAGGACCTTCATATGCATGCTTTCACCTTCGGAAATATCTGCAGTCGCCGGCTGGCCAATCACTTGCTCGCGTGACAGCCCTGTTATCCTTATATAGGCAGGATTCACAAGAATGCCTTTTCCCTCTTCATCGACTACTGAGATTGCATCATCACTTGACTGAATAATAGCCTCAAGCATTGTTTGAATTTCTTTTAAGTTTGTGATTTCCTCCGCAAGGCTAAGGACCTCTGAAATATCCTTGAAGACAGCGAAAGCCCCAATTGGCACTCCTTGTTCATCGATTATCGGAATCCTTGTTGTAATGATTTTAACCCCATTGCCAAGATCCATTTCCTGATTTGCTTCAATTCTTTTCGAATCAAGGATGAATGGAAGCCTGCTTAATGGGATAATTTCGTGAATATGCCTATTTAGTGCAAGGTCGCTCCGGATACCTACCATCTCTGAAGCCCTGCGGTTAAATAAGGTTACAATTCCTTTCTGGTCAATAACTATCATACCATCGTTAGTGGAATTGAAGATTAGCTCCTGTTTGTACGATTCACTTTTTAGTCGCCCAATTAGATCTTCCTTTACTTCCATTAGGGTAGATATAAGGAAAGCCACACTCCCCGGTATAAGAATCGCATCGCTGGCTGCCTTTCTTAGTTCGGGAAAAACAGCAGGATTCCCGGTAACCTCAATGATGATATCAAGCTTTTGATCCATGAAAGGCTTCCAATCGGTTCCTGTCGCAATCCCTTCGCTTTTCGCCAGTTGTAAACCGGGCGCATCAAGATTACGGTCAATGACAGCTTTTACATCAAATACTTCTGTTTCCCTGAGCATTTTCAGTATGGCGGTACCGCCCTTGCCGGCACCTATAATCATCACACTCGGCAATCTCCCTGCCCCCTCTGCAGAAAATAGGAATCAACTCCGCAAACATTTTCACGTGACTAAGCTAAATAATCTGCAACCTTTTTCATATCCATTTTAGCCGTTTCACACTTTCTTGACAAATCTGAATCTTGGCTTATGATTTTTTTAAGGATATCTTGGAAAGATTGGAGAAGGAAACACATGAGGCGTTTGGCTGCTCTATCTGTCATGCTGGTCCCAGGCTTTTTGGCAGCCTATGGGGTAAAATTGATGCGTGATATGCTTTTTGGTAAATTGCTTGAGCCTTTTCCGTTCCTATGGCTTCAATTTTTGGCAGGTTTCATTTTATTTGTCGCAGGGGTTGGCTTCGTTGCCGGCTTTATCCTTTATCGCGACCGTAAACGGAATAAGGTTCAGGATCGGTTTAAAAACAAAGAAAGGAAAGAGGCTTAGTGCCTTTTTCCTTTTTTATTTCGTATTTCAAGAGCAAGAGCAGGATTATCAGTAATGATTGAAGTACACCCGGCTTCAAAAAGCCTTTCCATGTCCTTTTCCCGATTCACCGTGTACGGCCTTACAGCAAAACCATTGGAAAGTGCATCTTTAATTATTTCATCCGACACATAGAGATGGTTTGGATGAATTCCTTTGGAGCCCAACGCCTTTGCATATACCCACGGTTTATAAATTAACTCTGCAAAGAGAGGAGCAGTTTCAAGGTCGGGAGCAATTCTATAACAATGGACAACACTATAATGATTGAACGAAGAAAGGATTACTCTTTCTTCAAGGCCGAATTTCCTTACTAAGGAAATTGATTTTTCTTCCAGTCCCGAATATGGGATAACTCCGTTCTTAAACTCAATATTGCAATCAAGCGGAGTCGTTGTCAGCCATTCCAGCACTTCTTCTAGTGAAGGGATTGGCTCGGTCCCTTTAGCGGATGTTTTCTTAAAATCTGCGTTTAATTGTCTTATTTCTTTATATGTAAAATTTTTGACATACCCCGGTATTCCCGTTGTCCTGTCTACCTTTTCATCATGTATGATCACGGGGATCCCATCCTTTGTCAGTTGGACGTCAAGCTCTATCCCTTCAGCCCCTGCCCGTTCAGCTTCTATGAATGCAGTCATCGTGTTTTCCGAGAATGATGCCCTATATCCCCGATGGGCGTAAATTAACGTCATTATAATCTCCTCCCACTTATCAAGTACCCTCCGAATTCTTTTACCCTCATTGATTATACGATATCCCAATGAAAAATCCCCCTTTAGCAATGATGCTGAAGGAGGATCACCTTAATTAAAAACCTATGATGGCAATTTACCTATTAAGACGCTCTATGTTCAAGCCGTAATTTGTCAGCGACCATCGCAATGAACTCTGAGTTTGTTGGTTTCGCCTTAGTCATGCTGACTGTGTACCCAAACAGGGATGATATCGAATCTATGTTGCCCCTGCTCCACGCAACCTCGATCGCATGGCGGATTGCCCTTTCTACACGGCTTGCTGTTGTATTGTATTTCTTCGCAATATCCGGATAAAGGACTTTCGTAATCGATCCGAGCAGTTCAATATCATTGTAAACCATGGAAATTGCTTCACGGAGGTACAGATATCCTTTAATATGGGCCGGTACTCCAATTTCATGGATGATTGTCGTAATGCTTGCGTCAAGATTCCTTGGCTTTTGCTCGGAATGGGAGCGGAAACTGGAGGTATGGCCTTTTCTTGTAACAGAGCTTGACTTGCCATTGACGGTACGAATATGATTCCCAAGCATTTCCATGTCAAAAGGCTTCAAAATAAAGTATGAGGCTCCAAGTTCAACTGCCTTCTTTGTCACATCTTCCTGGCCAAACGCAGTCAGCATAATGACATGCGGCATTGGTCCGTTTTTAATTTCGCGCATCCTTTCCAAAACAGCTAGACCGTCAAGATGGGGCATAATTATATCCAGAACAAGAACATCCGGATTTATTTCCTCCAACATTTCTAGGCACTCCTGGCCATTGTGAGCTACCCCTGCAACTTCCATATCATCCTGTGATGATATGTAATCATCAAGCAGGCCTACCAATTCACGATTATCGTCAACGACGCAAACTTTAATTTTCTTCACTCCCATTTACCTCCTCAAGTTCCAAGTAATCTCAGCCAATCTATTTTCTATTCTAAAGGACAAATTCGACAATGCAACTATAATTCCTGCGTAGAATTGAAATTTTCTCAAAAAACACATGAAAAATGCCTTTATCTTAATTTTTCTCTTTATTTCGACGTTTTTCGTATATTTTCACCAATTTGTCGAAATATTTTTACTGCTTTTACCTATATTCCCTCAAAGTTATGTATAAAACAGCAGTGAAAAATAGAGCTCAAATAAAAAGCTGCCCCATGAAGTTCTTAGCGAACAACTCATGAGACAGCTGCCTTTAGCTAGCCTTTAATTCCGGTTTTTCATATATGTCAATTCCCGCTTCCGAAAGCATCCATTCTATATGGACACCATAACCCGATGTTGGGTCGTTTACAAAGACATGTGTGACAGCACCAATTAATTTTCCATCCTGTATGATTGGACTGCCGCTCATTCCCTGGACGATGCCACCTGTTTTTTGTAGCAGCTTCGGATCGGTCACTTTGATGACCATTCCTTTTGTTGCCGGAAATTTTTGCGGGATCGTGCTTACAATTTCAATGTTAAACATCTCCACTTTGTCGTTATCAACAACAGTAAGAATCTGTGCAGGACCTTCTTTTACTTGATGTGACAAGGCGATTGGCATCGGCTTGTCAATCACTTCGTTTTCAATATCCTTTGTCAGCTTTCCGAAAATCCCGAATGGGCTATTTCGCTTTATATTCCCGATGATTTCTTTGTCATCAGAGAACCGTGCCAGCTTTTCACCAGGATTTCCATTTGATCCTTTTTCAATTGAAGTAACTGTAGACCTTACAATTTGGCCATCCTCAACAACGATTGGCTTTTTTGTATCCATATCCGAAATAACATGGCCGAGCGCTCCATATTTTTTGGACTCAGGATGATAAAAAGTCATTGTTCCGATTCCTGCTGCAGAATCCCGAATATAAAGCCCAAGCTTGTAATGATCCGCACCTTTTTCTTTTAAAGGCATTAGATTTGTTTTAAGCTTTCCTCTCTCCCTGGTAATGGAGACGTTGAGAGGTTTTCCAGTTTTACCTGCTTCTTGTACGAGTGGTGCAACATCGGCCATTTTTTCAATCCGTTTTCCATTTATCTCTGTAATAATGTCTCCGACTTTGATTCCCGAAAGTTCTCCTGGTGACTTTCGGCCATCTGACGTTTCCACCTGATGATGGCCAACCACCAGTACTCCTACAGAATTTAACTTAACACCAATTGACTGTCCACCTGGATGGACTTTAAAATCCTTAAGCACTTTTACATCGACTTTTTTGATTGGAATGCCTGCGAGGTCAAGAACAACCGAACTCGCCCCGGATTCTTTTGCAGATACGGAGACAAGATGGTCTGTCTGATTCAGGACAATGTTTCCGGATTTTGAATCAAGCGCAGCCGTTACAGGCAATGCCTTATTAAATGAAAACTCCTGGCCCTGAAATACTGTTATTTCATTTGGTATTTGGAGATAGTCTTGAAATGGTTTCCAGCTTGATAAGGCAATAATTGAAACAAGGAGAATTCCACCGATTATCTTTCTGATTAATCCTACATTCAAATTCATCACTCTCCTCGCTTCTTAGTGCTCACGTCTGTTTTCTTTAAAAATGGCTACAACTATAATTTTGCCGTGTTCTGAAGCATTTATAACCAAGGGAAAAATAAAAAAGCTACCCATATTGGATAGCTTTTCATGAATTCTTTATTTCGGCGGCCATCGTCAGGAGTTCCCTGGCATGTTCCTTTGTCAAGTCAGTAATTTCGACACCGGAAATCATTCTGCCAATTTCGACAATTTTTTCTTGTTCGTTAAGTGGGACGACGGATGTTTTTGTTCGGCCGCCCTTTGTTATCTTTGAAATGAACAGATGGGTATCTGCCATCGCAGCAACCTGAGGCAAGTGCGAAATACAGAGGACCTGGGAGCCAGAGGCTACTCGTGAAATCTTTTCGGCAATCGCCTGGGCAACCCGGCCGCTAACACCGGTGTCCACTTCATCAAAAATAATCGATGTGACGCCCTGATGCTTCGAAAATATACTTTTTAAAGCAAGCATAATCCGGGATAGTTCTCCTCCGGAAGCTACTTTGGACAGCGGCTTCAACGGTTCTCCAGGATTGGTTGAAATAAAGAATTCCACCTTGTCTATACCAGCCCGGGTAAATTGCTGGCTTTCCTTTCCAAAGCGGATTTCAAAGACCGTTTTGGCCATATAGAGGTCCTTCAGTTCTTTATGAATCAGTTTTGTCAGCTTATCAGCCCATTTCCTCCTTGCAGCTGTGAGCCTTGCCGCCTCTTTGGTTAATTGCTGCCTAAACTTTGACAATTCCTTTTCAAGCTTACCGATATGTGTTTCTTTGTTTTGAAGAGCATCAATTTCGACCTTTATTCTTTCCTCATAGGCGAGAATTTCCCCGATTGTCCTTCCGTACTTCCGTTTTAGTTGGTTGATCTCAGTTAGCCTGTCCTCTATTTCACTTAAGCGTTGCGGATCATATTCAAGTGTATCGAGCGAATTTCGGAGGGTTGCCGCCGCATCCTCGAGTACGTAATAGCTGTTTGAAACTGATTCCGACAGGTCTTTATACTCCGGATCGAGTGCTGCCGCGTCCTCAAGCTGCGCCATAGCTTCCCCGGCCCAATCAAGCGCCCTGGAATCACCTTTAAGAGCAGTATAGCCTGACTGAATCGCTTCATAAATTTTCTCGAAATTTCCAAGCCGCTGTTTCTCTTCCGCCAATTCCTCATCTTCATTCGGCCTCAGATTGGCATTGCTTATTTCTTCAAGCTGAAATTGGATTAAATCGAGGCGGTGGGCCATTTGCTGTTCATTTTCACTTAATTTCCGCAGCTTTGATAAAGTGTCTTCATATTGCCGGTAAGTTCCCTGATAAGTGTCTAGCGCAGGCTGAATATCCGCTGAGCCAAACTGATCAAGAAGCGGCAGATGCAACGCTTCATTCATCAGTTCCTGGTGCTCATGCTGTCCATGTATATCAACAAGGGTTCCGCCTATCTCCCGCAAAACGGATAAGGTAACAAGTTTGCCGTTCACCCTGCAGATGCTTTTCCCGCTTAGATGGATATCCCGTCTTAGTACAACCATGGAATCCTCAATCTCAATCCCAAACTCTAACGCTTTTTCCAGACATGGATGGGT
This sequence comes from Bacillus sp. FJAT-27225, assembly GCF_001685025.1. Classification (GTDB taxonomy): domain Bacteria; phylum Bacillota; class Bacilli; order Bacillales; family Cytobacillaceae; genus Bacillus_D. The sequence continues at coordinate 788,110 of NZ_MAYU01000001.1, forward strand.
CTGATCGTCAAGCAGGAACAGGCCTTCGATTTCCGCCTTATCCTCGCCATGCCGGACGAATTCAGCTGACCCCCTGCCTCCGACAAGCAAGTGAATGGCATCAATAATGATTGATTTTCCTGCGCCGGTTTCACCTGTTAAAACAGTCAGTCCTTTTTCAAATGACACAGAGAGCGCTTCTATTATCGCAAAATTCTTGATTGATAATTCCGTTAACAAAAAACATTCCTCCAACTTAGAGCATTTCCAGGAATCTATTCGTAATTGCTTCGGTTTCTTCAGTCGACCTGCAAATAATCAGGATTGTATCATCTCCGCAAATCGTTCCAAGAATCTCTTCCCAATCAAGATTATCTAAGAGGGCACCAATCGCCATCGCATTGCCGGGAAGTGTTTTCATAACGAGCAAATGGCCGGCAGAGTCAATTCGGACAAACGCATCCATCATCGCACGCTTCAATTTTTGGAGAGGGTTAAAACGCTGGTCGGCTGGAAGGCTGTATTTATAACGGCCATCCTGCAGTGGGACCTTGACCAGATGCAATTCCTTAATATCCCTTGAGACAGTTGCCTGAGTAACATTAAAGCCGGCATTTTTCAGCTCGTCCACCAGGTCGTCCTGAGTCTCGATATCACTACTCGTAATGATTTCCCTAATTTTAATATGTCGTTGGCCTTTGTTCATTATATTCACCCCATAAGACAATCAAAACATTTGCATGAATATGCAATTTGTCGGTTCTACCCATATGTTAGCCGATTTTGCCGCTTTTGTGCAATCATTCGTGTGAAAAAATAAATTCCATAAAGACGGGTACAGCTACGAAAAAGTGGTTGTACCTTCCTTCATACGGCTTGAAGGCAGGAACAGCCGTGAAAAAGGAGTCGTACCATCCTTTATCCGGTTTATTAAGACGGGAACAAGCCCAAAAATGTAGTCATACCATCCTTCATACGGTTTGAAGACGGGAACAGCCGTGAAAAGGTACTCATACCGTCCTTCATCCGGTTTATGAAGACGAAAACAGCCGTGAAAAAGTAGCCATACCGGCTTTCAATTTGTTTTCCTTTTATTTCCGCTCCACGAGGGAAAGCTCCTTGAATAATTACCTCATGGGCACAAAGGAAAGCTCCCAAAAATAACCCTTGTGGTAAACAATCTCGTGTCCATGGCCTAACGACGTCTCTTCGGCTGCATACTGAAGCCCTCCGACAGGAAAAAGGATAAGCAGCGATTGCTTATCCTTCAGCATTTTGTTTTGTTTTCAGGACCGAGTGAGCTTCCTTGACAACCTGTTCGGGGGAGATTTCGAGGAGGTTCTTCCCACCGTTTTCCTTTCCGTCCCATTTCAAGTGAAGCAAGAATTCAATGTTGCCATCCCCGCCTGTTATAGGGGAATAGGAAAGCCCTGCAATAGTAAAGGCTTCACCAATAGCAAGCGCTATTGTTTTCTCTAGAACCATAAGATGTACTTTTTCGTCCCGGACTATTCCTTTTTTACCTACCTGTTCACGGCCCGCCTCGAATTGCGGCTTAACAAGCGCAACCACATCACTGCCTGGTACTAGCAAAGTTGCAAGTACAGGCAGTATCAAGGATAGCGAAATAAACGAAACATCAATTGTTGCGAAATCAGGCATCCCCTTCACTAAATCAGCTGGGGTGACATACCTGAAGTTCGTCCGTTCCATCACGACGACACGTTCATCTTGGCGAAGTTTCCACGCAAGCTGATTATATCCAACATCAAGTGCATAGGACATTTTTGCTCCGTTCTGAAGCGCACAGTCAGTAAACCCGCCTGTAGATGAACCGATATCGAGCATCGTTTTGCCCTTTACATCCACATTAAAAACCTTTAATGCCTTTTCAAGCTTCAGTCCCCCTCTGCTCACATAAGGAAGGACATTGCCCTTTATGGTCAGCGGAAGGTCTGAACTGATTTTTTCACCGGGCTTATCAAGCCGTTCTTCATTCGTATATACCAAGCCCGCCATAATGGCGCGTTTTGCTTTTTCCCGAGTTTCTGCAAGACCCCTCTCAACTAGCAGAACATCGAGTCTTTCCTTTTTTGCCTTCATTTGATTACGCCCTTTGCTGCTTCTTGGCAGCCAATACGGACAGCCGGCTTATTACTGAATCAATTGTGAAATCTATTTCCTCTAGGAGGCGATCCACACTGCCATGCTCAATAAAGTGGTCCGGAATCCCCATCCGGTCAATAACTGCATTGAAAAATCCATGGTCATGGGCAAATTCAAGTACACTGCTGCCAAACCCGCCTTGAAGGACTGCTTCTTCAATTGTAAGGATTGGCATGCCTCCCTCAAGGATTTCAGTAAGCATCGCTTCATCAAGAGGTTTAATGAACCGTGCATTGACTACCCTAACTGAAATCCCGCGCTTTTCGAGGGCTGTTGCTGCTTCCATAGCCATTGATATAGTCGTACCGAACGTCAAGATCGCAGCATCATGGCCTTCTTTCAAAACTTCCCATGTCCCAATTGGAATTTGTTTTAATGTTTCATCCAGCGGTACACCAATTCCATTTCCGCGTGGGAATCTCATTGCAATAGGGCCATCATCATACGTAAGCGCGGTATTCACCATATGCTGCCCTTCATTCTCATCCTTCGGCATCATCAGGACAAGATTTGGAACATGCCTCAAGAACGCGATATCAAAGACTCCCTGGTGGGTCTCCCCGTCAGCTCCTACAAGGCCGGCGCGGTCAATCCCGATAAACACATTCAAATTTTGCCTGCAAATATCATGTACCACCTGGTCATAGGCTCGCTGCAAGAAGGTTGAATAGATTGCCAAAAAGGGTTTCATATTTTGAGTAGCAAGGCCCGCCGCGACAGTTGCCGCGTGTTGTTCGGCTATCCCCACATCAAACATCCTGTCCGGGAATTCAGAGGCGAAGCCCTCAAGCTTTGAGCCGACAGGCATAGCTGGTGTGATTGCGACAACCCTTTCATCCGCTCTGGCAATCTTCCGGACAGTCTCGGCAACAAGGCCGCTCCAGGATGGAGGTGAAAAAGCAGGTTTTACAAAATCACCGGTTTCTGTCTTATAAGGACCCGTTCCATGCCAGGTACCAATTTTATCGGACTCAGCGGGATAGTAGCCTTTACCCTTTTTTGTAATCACATGGATAAGGACTGGCCCTTCAGTTTTCTTTGCATAAGCAAGGTTTTCAAACAAATCCTCAAAATTATGGCCATCGACCGGCCCTAAGTACGTAAAGCCCAACTCTTCAAAAAACATCCCGGAAACGAGCATATACTTCAAGCTATCCTTGACTCTTTCAGCGGTTGATGCAAGAACACCGCCGACAGCCGGTATTTTTTTGATTAAAAGTTCAAGCTCGTCTTTAACGCCATTATACTTCCCAGAAGTCCGCAGTCGTCCTAATACATTATGCAGTGCACCTACATTCGGGGCAATTGACATTTCATTGTCGTTCAGAATGACAATCATATTTTTCTTTTCATGTCCGATATGGTTTAATGCTTCAAGCGCCATACCTCCAGTCAAGGCACCATCACCGATTACCGGGAGGATATAGCTGTCCTCTTTCTTTATATCCCTGGCAATCGCCATCCCCATCGCAGCTGAAAGGGATGTTGAACTATGGCCGGTTTCCCATACATCATGTTCACTTTCATTCCGCTTTGGAAATCCGCATAATCCTTTGAATTGGCGCAACGTATCAAACTCACAGGCGCGTCCTGTTAAAATCTTATGGACATATGATTGATGTCCGACATCCCATAGAATTTTATCCTTAGGGCTGTCGAAGCATTTATGAAGGGCGATGGTCAGTTCGACTACACCAAGGTTGGGGCCAATATGTCCACCGGTTACTGAAAGCTTTTCAATCAGAAACTGGCGAATTTCTTTGCTTAATTTTTCAAGTTGCGGGTTAGTCATCCTTTTTAAAAAGGAAGGATCTTTTATCGATGTTAGATCCAAATAGGATCACTCGCTTTCATGCTTATTCTGCCCGAAGTTGCTTTAACTCTTTTATTATAAAGGAATGGGCAGATTCCTCAAGAACATCTCGTTATTTTACTTTCTATTTCACGTAAGTCGTGACAAAACTTTAACCGTCTTTATAAAAACAGCCGCTAGCACTAGCGTGATAACGGCACAGTCAGTGTGTTCACCTTAGAAATTCTAACATACTTGCCTTCATGCCTCAAACATTGAAATTTAGTGGTCCCGGCTTGCCACGAGCGAGACAATCTCCTCGAGCATGGCTGCACGGAGCCCGGTGCCCGCCAATTGTTCATTTGCTTTATTCCGGTGGGTTTCTAAAGCCAGTTTGGCACCTTCAAGTGTCAGCAGCTTCGGATAGGTGCTTTTCTCATTTAAAGTATCACTTCCGACTCGTTTTCCAATTGTTGCTTCGTCCCCAATTAAATCCAGTATGTCATCCCTGATTTGGAACGCCAGTCCGAGATGATAAGCAAAACGGGAAAGGCAATCAAGCTGGTTCTGGTTGGCTCCTGAAAGAACGGCCCCAGCGTATACGCTGTAAGCAAACAATCTGCCTGTTTTTCGGACGTGAATCGATTCAAGCTCTTCTTGTGAAAGTTCCTTTCGTTCCCCTTCCATGTCGGCAACCTGTCCTCCTACCATACCCTCGCCACCTGAAGCCTTTGCCAAGCCGATCAAGAGATCCATTTTAACCTCTGGCGATGCAATTTCGGCGGGCATTTCCCCGATGACCTCAAAGCTGTGAGTCAATAGCGCGTCTCCGGCAAGAATAGCGATTGCTTCGCCAAACACCTTATGATTGGTTGGTTTTCCCCTTCTCAAGTCATCATCGTCCATACTTGGAAGATCATCATGAATTAGGGAATACGTATGGACCATCTCAATTGCAGCTGCAGCCTTTACACCTAGTTCCGGATTTTTGCCAAATGCATCCATAGTTGCGAAAGTGAGCATCGGCCGAATCCGTTTTCCTCCTGCACTAAGAGAATAGGCCATCGATTCCTTTAAAGATTGGGGGGCATCAAGCTTATCCACCACATTCCTCAGCTCTTCTTCAACAAGCTGTTTATATTTTTTTATAAAAGCAGTAATAAGCTCGTTCTCCAATGTATTATTCCTCCCCCTGTATTGTAAAACTTTCTTTCCGCCCGTCCTCAGTAATAATTTGGGTCAGTTGTTCTTCAACATTTTTTAATTTATCATGGCATAATTTTGATAGTTCCATTCCTTGTTTATAAAAGCCGATTGCTTCCTCAAGGGGAACATCACCTTCTTCGAGCCTCGCAACGATCTGTTCCAACTGTTCCATTGCTTGTTCAAATGTCAGTTCTTTCTCACCGCTCATCATTCGATTCCTCCACTTTCTCCTGGACTCTGCAAAGCAGGCTTCCGTCTGTAAGTTTGATTGTGACTTTATCGTCTATTTCTGCTTGTCCAATTGTTTTAATTAATCTGTTGTCCTCGGTATAAGCAAGACTGTAGCCTCGCTCCATAATTTTAAGAGGGTTAAGCGCCTCAAGTGATGCGATGGTCTTTCCAAATTCCGCCTTTTTGCCAGCGACAATGACATTCATAGCACGTAAAAGCTCCCGCTCAGATCTGTCACGCCGGCTTGAGGCTTCTGCAAGCAGCTGGCGCGGATTATTTCGTTCAAGCATCCTTGTAAGCTGAGAATGGGAATCCCTCTTAAGGGTGACCAACCGGTATGTTCCCCGATTCAAATTTTCGGTAAGCCTGTCCAGTTGTTCAAGTTTTTGCTCATACAAACGCCTTGGATATCGGAATGCATACGACCTTTGAATACGGTCAAGCCTGTTTTTTTGAAGAGTGAATTTTTCCTTCATTGCTCTAATCAGCCTGCCTTGCCGCTGCAGGACTCGCTCGAGAAGCTCATCAATATGGGGAACTGCCATTTCGGCAGCAGCTGTCGGAGTCGGAGCCCTCAGGTCCGCTACATAATCCGCTATCGTAAAGTCCGTCTCGTGGCCAACTGCAGAAATGACTGGTACGGTTGAAGAGTAGATCGCCCTTGCGACAACTTCTTCATTAAAAGCCCAGAGCTCTTCAATGGATCCCCCGCCCCGGCCTACAATCAGGACATCTGCTTCCCGGTCTTGATTTGCCTGATGAATCGCCTCTGCAATTGAATTTGCCGCATAGTCTCCTTGAACAAGAGCCGGATATACAAGCAATCTAGCAACTGGATAGCGTCGCTTAATGGTTGTGATGATATCCCTGATCGCTGCACCAGTAGGGGAGGTTATAATCCCAATCGTTTGTGGGAACAACGGAAGTTTCCTTTTCCTTTCTGTCCTGAACAGACCTTCGGCGTTAAGCTTCTTTTTTAACTGTTCATAGGCAAGAAACAGCTCACCAATACCATCGGGCTTCATTTCTTTAATATATATTTGGTACTGGCCGCTGGCTTCATAAACGGAAACTTCGCCTCGCGCAATAATTTTCATCCCGTTTTCAGGGGCAAATTTTAGGCTCCGCGAATTACTGGCGAACATCACAGCTAAAATCCTCGCGCGATCATCCTTCAATGTTAAATACATATGCCCGCTCGAATGCTGCTTCAGATTAGAAATTTCGCCTTTGATAAAAATATCCTGAAGATGCGGATCGGCATCAAATTTTCTCTTTATGTACTTTGTCAGTGCTGTAATCGTTAAATATCGGTTAGTATCCTGCATGGAACATACTCCTCATGTATTGAGAGCTTAAGTAAAAAAACAGCCCCTTTCCATTATAAGTTTACATTTGTAATCCGTCACGGACTAGGCATGTAAACTCTAGGCAAGAGGCAAATCAATTTGTTACGCTTTTGAAAGAACAGGCTTTGATTGGCTGGCAGCTTTCAACGTATTAAATAAAAGCATTGTAATGGTCATTGGCCCGACACCGCCTGGGACAGGCGTTATGTAGGCAGCTTTTTCGGAAACCTCCCCAAAATGGACATCCCCGCAAAGCTTACCCTCTTCATTTCTATTAATTCCAACATCAATGACCGTTGCACCTTCCTTGATGTGGCTGCCGCGGATGAAGTTCGGTTTTCCAATCGCCGAAACTAAAATATCTGCCTGGCGCGTGTGGTATTCAAGATCCGTCGTCCTTGAATGGCAATATGTAACAGTAGCATTTTTATTCAGGAAAAGCTGTCCGGAAGGTTTTCCGACAATATTGCTCCTTCCAACAACAACAACATGCTTTCCTGTCAACTCAAGTCCGATTTCGTCCAGCATGACCATAATTCCATATGGTGTGCAAGGAAGAAACGCATCCTGACCAGTCATCATCCGGCCAATATTGATAGGATGAAAGCCATCTACATCCTTTTCAGGAGATATCGCTTCAATAATCGTTTTTTCTTCAATATGCGCTGGAAGCGGAAGCTGAACAAGGATTCCGTGGACATCATCGTTCGTATTAAGCTCCTCTATTTTTTCCAGAAGCTGATCCTGAGAAATCGATGCGGGAAGCTCATATAATAATGATTTGATTCCAGCTTCCCCACAGGCCTTTTCCTTATTCCTGACGTAGGTGCGGGAAGCATGGTCCTCACCTACAAGAATTACAGCTAGCCCTGGGTGAATACCTCGTTCCTTTAGTTCGCTAACCTTCTCGGCAATTTCCTGCCGTTTCTTTTTGGCAATTTCTTTTCCATTAATCAATTCAGCTGCCATCCCGATTCCTCCTTCTTTATAGTTGGATCGGCCCCATACTCTGCAAATCTGTTATACCAATTGCTGCTTTACCTTCGAAAGCACACCATTGACGAATTTGCTTGACTGGTCGTCTCCATATAACTTGGCGATTTCGACTGCCTCATCGAGTACAACATTTGCTGGTACTTCCTGTGAGCAGTACTTTAATTCATAGACACCAAGGCGAAGCAGGTTCCTGTCAACAGCCGCAAGCCGGTCCATTGACCACTTTTCCAAATTCCTGCTTATTAAACTGTCAATTTCCTGCTTATGCTCGACCGCCCCATTGACAAGCCTAGACAGGTACGGATCCCCCTGTTCTTCCTCGAGTACATGTTCTATTGCAGATGATGGTTCCGCATCGCTAACATCAATCTGAAAAAGCGCTTGAAGTGCCTTTTCCCTGGCTGTCCTTCTCTTCATTATACAATTAGCTCCTTTATAAATTAATCGCAAATCAAATAAATTGCGTAAATAGCCACAAAATGAAACGTTGCCCGAGTTGCGTGATAGAGTTGAAGTTATTTTTTCCCTACTGAAAATAATAGCATACAGAAAAGGCGAATGCACTGCAAGGGCCAATGAACATAACTTATGGTTAAACACTAGTTTGAAACAATAGAAAAGGGCCGGAAGCATTTAGCCTCGGCCCCCCTTTATTCATTTTTCCCTTTTTAAACAGATGCAAGCCTGGAATTACATTTCCTGTTCTACTTCAGGTATTTCCTGCTTACTCGTCTCAAATTGGATACCAACGATGTGGACATTGACTTCCTCCGCAGTCAGGGCAGTCATGTTCAACAGGGTCTGGCGGATGTTATCCTGCACTTTTTGTGCAACAGAAGGAATGGAAACTCCAAATTTCATCATGCAAAAAACATCTACCTTAATCCCGGATTCGGTCAATTCAACCTTGATTCCCTTGCCATGATTCTTCTTGCCCAGCTTTTCAACAACACCAGTGGCAAAGTTGCCTCTCATTGATGCAACTCCTTCAACCTCGGAAGCCGCAATCCCAGCGATAACTTCAATTACCTCCGGGGCAATTTCCACCTTGCCATGGCCACTCATGCCTTCGCTCATTTCCAAAATACTGTTTTCATTCATTCCAGACACCTCCGCGTATCTCTAGGATTTCATCACATCATACATCTCAAGAAACTTTGTGTTGAATTCTCCTTCGACGAATTTGCCGTGCTCAAGCAGCCGGAGATGGAATGGAATCGTTGTATGGATTCCTTCCACTGCAAATTCGGAAAGGGCTCTTTTCATCCTGGCAATCGCTTCTTCCCGGGTACTTCCGTATGTGATGACCTTCGCAATCATTGAATCATAATAAGGAGGAATTGTATAGCCTGGGTAGGCTGCAGAATCAACCCTTACCCCAATCCCGCCAGGCGGCAGATACATTTTAATTTTCCCGGCCGAAGGCATAAAGTTCTTTTCAGGATTTTCGGCATTGATCCGGCATTCAATCGCCCAGCCAGTAAAAGTGACTTCTTCCTGGGTTAACGGCAATTTTTCGCCAGATGCAACCTTGATTTGTTCTTTAATAAGATCAACCCCGGTTACCATTTCAGTAACGGGATGCTCAACCTGGATCCTCGTATTCATTTCCATGAAGTAAAACTTTCGATTGCGGTAATCATATATAAATTCTACAGTACCAGCGCCTGTATAATCAACCGCTTTTGCAGCTTTTACCGCAGCGGAGCCCATTTCTTCCCTCATCTCGGAATCAAGGGCAGGAGATGGTGTTTCTTCAAGAAGCTTTTGCAGGCGCCTTTGAATCGAACAATCCCTTTCACCTAAATGAATGGTATTTCCATAGGTATCCGCAAGAACCTGTATTTCAACATGGCGGAAATCTTCTATATACTTTTCGATATAGACACCAGGATTTCCAAATGCGGTCAATGCTTCCTGCTGTGTAATATTAATACCTTTAATCAAATCCTGTTCATCCCTGGCGATACGGATTCCTTTCCCGCCGCCGCCAGCCGTTGCTTTAATAATGACAGGATAGCCAATTTGCCCTGCAAGTTCGATTGCTTCATCCGTATCTTTAATAATTCCTTCGGAGCCGGGAACAATCGGAACACCTGCTTCCTTCATTGTCTGGCGGGCGATATCCTTAGTCCCCATTTTATTTATCGCTTCCGGGCTTGGCCCAACAAACGTGATATTGCACTCCCTGCATAATTCCGCGAATGCCGCATTCTCTGCCAAGAAGCCGTAGCCAGGATGGATGGCGTCACAGCCGGTAAGCTTGGCAACACTAATGATATTGGTAAAATTCAAGTAGCTGTCCTTTGAGGAGGTTGGCCCAATGCAGTAAGCTTCATCAGCCAGCTGAACATGGAGCGATTCACGGTCTGCCTCGGAATAGACGGCTACTGAATCGATGCCCATGTCACGGCAGGCACGAATAACCCTTACCGCAATTTCTCCCCTGTTTGCGATTAACAGTTTTTTAATCATACTGCTTAGCGCTCCCCTTGCGTTTTTACCAAAAACAGCGGCTGGCCGTACTCCACAAGCTGGCCATCCTTAACGAGTACTTCAACAATCTCGCCGCTGACTTCTGCTTCAATTTCATTGAACAGCTTCATTGCCTCGACAATACAGACCACTGTATCAGGATTCACCTGGGATCCTGGCTTTACATAGTTATCTGCATCAGGGGATGGGGATTGATAGAAAGTACCGACCATTGGGGAAACAATCTTATGTAAATCAGTTTGCTCCTCAACAGGTGCTGCTTCCTGCTGCTTAACAGCTTCCTGGGCAGGTGCAGGCACATTTTCAGTTTGCTGGACCGATACAGCCGGTACAGCAGCCTGAGGGACTTGTGCAAGTGGCTGTGGCTGGACAGCGACTGCAACCTGTTGGCCATGTTTTTTCATTTTGATTTTTGAACCTTCGTTTTCAAAAGTAAATTCATCGATGCTGGATTGATCAATTAATTTTATTAATTCACGGATTTCTTGTACTTTTAACACCTTTCAGCACTCCTTCAAATTTAAGACTAACTACTAATACTATACGATAATACCTTGTCTAAGTTCAATATGAAAAGGATTTTACATCCAGCCCCCTAATTTAATTTTAAATCTTTTAGGGAAAAAAAGAAATTTTCAACTCACTCATTATAAGTATAGACATATAATCTATAAATAAATTTGAGGTCAACCGCCTAATTTATAAGGTGGTGGGAAGAAGTTCACCCAAACTGCTTTTCATGAAAAAATCTAATTTACACTCCGAACCTAGTTTCCTCTAAATCACAATGCGAAGCCCCTCCCATTTAAAAGGCTGTGGAGAGATATTGGTTCTCCATTGAAGTGCAAATAAAGGTTAGATACTATACGATAAAGCATGATTATTCGTAAAGGAATTCGCCACGTATTTTTAGGCGGAGAATTTCCGGTTAATGTCTATAGGGGAGGCTTAAATAGCGGGCATAAGCGGAGATACTCCGCTTAACATCTCTAAATAAGACAAAATCCATAGATTTGAATCACATAAACGGAAAATCTACCCTTATTTTTTAGGAAACACCTGTATTTCCTAATATAAGCGGAATTTTTCCGTTTATTTTTTTAACACAGGGAAATCAACATTCACTTTTAACAGAATCAAAACACTAAAAGCCAGGCTCAACGGCCCGGCTTTCTTCCTAAGTCTAGCTCCAGTGCTTACGATTTTTATTTTGAAGGCTTGAATTCAACAGCAGTGAATTTTGAGCCGATTTCTGTACGAACGAGCTGGATTATGTCATTGGCTGCCTTTGCGGAGTGCTCTTTTTTGGACTTAACCGTTACCCGAATATTTTCGCCATCAGCCCGTACAAGGGCGTCTTCATAACCCATTGTTGATTTGAGAAGGGTTTCGAGCATCTCTTCCTGGCGGCTAATTTCATTCAATTCTTCAATTTTGTCGGCCGCTTGGCTTCGTTTTTCAGGCGGCAAATCGGTCGAAGCCATGACCGTTTCCCATTCTTCCTTCATGGCATTGCGCTGATCGGTAATTTTGAGGCGAATGGTTTCAAAGGCTTCATCGTTCTTTGTCTCGGTAACGATTGTTTTACCGTCTTCAGATTGAGAAGTTGCTGTTTCCTTGCCTGCTTCTTTGCCTGCTTCAGCCTGTTCCTTTGCCTCCTCGCCGATTGATGCCAAATCTTTGCTGCTTTGTGGATCAGAGGTAACATAATAGACTGAAAGAACGATAACCAAACTTAACATTGTCAGTAACCAGACTGTTTGTTTTTTCAAAAGCATGATTAGGAGTCCCCCTTATTTTTTTTCGGCATGACAGCGACCCGATGGCTTGGAACCCCCAGGGCCCTGGTAACCGCTTCAATAATCCATTTTTTCACTTCTATATTATCTGCTCCGCGGGCTACAACAAGGACCCCGCGGATTTCAGGTTTTTTTGTCTCGACAACAATTGGCTCTTCTTTCTCGCCATTTCGAATAATGACAAGCTGTTCATCAACTGAAGCGTCCTCTACCTCCCGCTTTCCGCCTTCACGGTCGGTTTCATTGGTTGTCTGCCTTTTAGTGACGGTGTTTTTTTCGAGAACACGTGACTCTGTTGATTCGAGATTAACAACTACGGTAACATCATTGACCCCAAGCATATCCTCAAGCGCATCCTTTAATTGGGTCTCATAGGCCCTCTCATAATCAGTGACTGTTTCTTTCTTTGATTTCTTCTGTCCGAATACAGCGACATCATCTTCCAGGTCTGGCTGTGCTACTCCGGCTGCTGCGTCCAATGCCTGATTGTTGGAGAGGAAGACATTTCCTGCCAGCATAAATGCTGCCCCAATACAAAGGACAAGCGCCATATACTGATATTTCATCTTTTTTTTATCGTTTTGCCCATTTCCATTCAGCATGTTTTTAAGCCAGGAAAACGGGCCGTCATTTTTATTGCCCACCCTTGCTCACCCCTCCTTCAATGGCGATTACAATTTTTTCTGCAGGCACCTGCCATTTATCCGCCAGGAATGCTCTGATCTCTTCAGTTTGCTCATCTGCAATGCGCTCTGGCAAGGGTTCGGTCGTCCGAATATTGACTACTTCGATTGCCCGAACCGAATGGACTTCCTCTTCCGGCTCGGCCAATCGCAGGGATACTAGGTCAATTTGCTCCGGCAAGCCCTGCCCGTCCACATTATCAGCAGCAACGGTTATCCCCTTAATCTGGTACCCGAACTGATTCATCAACTCCTCTTTCGTGTCCGCCTCAAGTTGGACAGCCATTTGTTCTAAAATATATGCATGTTGTGCCTCTTGTATTTCTTTTTTCTGAGATTCTAGTAAACTTTTGCTATTTTCGCCGTAACTTGATGCCTGGAGAGCTGGAAGTGAGGCCAAAGCTTCTTCAAAATCGCTTGAAATTAGCTTCAAAATCGGACTGAGGATGATTGCAATCAGTAAAAGACCGGTCACAATTTTTGTGTATTTTTGCATAGCGGAATTTGGCATTAGCATATCAATGACTGTGGCGAGAAGGACGAACAAGATGATATTGGTGACCCATTCTATTAAAAAATCCATGTCTATGCCTCCTTTACCGCATCATCATCGTGATATTCCCAGCTGCAACAATAACCGCCATGCACAGAAAGAACATTAACGAAACAATTCCCAGAGAAGCAAATACATAAATGATGTTTTTGCCTATCATATCGAGGCATGAAATAATCGGCCCTCCGCCAAGGGGCTGAAGAATTGCAGCGGCAAATTTATAAATAAAGGCAATCATTAATATTTTTATCGCCGGGAAGGCAGCGATTACCAGCAGCAGCAGCACCCCGAATATCCCTACTGTATTTTTTAATAATACCGATGCCCCAATTACAGTATCCGCTGCATCCGTAAACACTCTTCCAATCACCGGTATGAAGTTTCCGGTAATAAACTTCGCTGTCCTTATCGCTATCCCATCCGAAACTGCGGAGGTTGCCCCCTGAACGGAGAGGACGCCGAGAAAAATTGTAAGAAAAATCCCAAGGAGGCCTATACTCCAGTTTTTTAGCATCCCAGCAAGCTGACTGACTTTGTAGTGTTCTGACATCATACTGACTATGCTGAGCAGAGTGGACAGGAATAAAAGAGGAAGTACTATGGTTTCTACCAGAACTCCGCTAATATTCATTAGAAAAAGAACAACTGGGTGAAAAAATGCCGCAGAAACAATTCCTCCAGAAGCTGCAATCAAGCCAAGCAGCAAAGGGATCAATGCCAGGATGAAGGCAGACATTGTTCTAATCGCTTCATTTGTGTAATCTATTACAATATGGAAGCTGTTAAGCGCCAGAATAACCAGAACCATAAATACAATCGAGTATGCAACCTTGCTGATCGTGCTTTTCTCAAATGCATTTTGCAAGGATTGAAGAAACATGCTAAAAACAGTTAATAGGATAATAGATCCCATCAGCTTCCCATTTGCAATAAATTCATGAAAGGCAAACTTCATGAAGGCTTTTGCCCATTCCTCAAGAGAGAACTTTTTTTCCCCTTTCAGGAATTCATAAAAGCTCCCCTTTTGACTTTCGGGAAGGAAGCCCCCATATTCATTCGTAATGTCCTCCCAATACTCCATGACCTCGGATAAATCCATTCTTTCAAGCTGGGCATTAACAAGCTCCTCTGTTCCCTTTGAAACTGTTTCTGCTGAGGCTAGCACTGGTGCAGGCATTAAATAAAAAATGAATAGGATTGGTATCACAGCTTTGCAAAGTATATACTTCATATTTTCACCTCAGTTTAGACTGCCCTCTTTCAGCTTGGTATCAGTTTAATAATTGTTTCAATCAGGACAGTTAATATCGGGATCGCCATTGTCAAGATTAGAATCTTTCCGCCTAATTCAATTTTGGAGGCAATCGCTCCCTGCCCTGCATCCTTGGTTATTTGCGATGCAAATTCTGCAATATAGGCAATGCCGATAATTTTTAAGATCGTTTCCACATAAATCAGGTTTACATGTGCGTTTGAAGCAATGCGTTCAAGCATGGAAATGATTTCGTAAATTTTATCTATTAGGAAAAGAAAGATTGCACAGCCTGTAAATAACACAAGAAGAAATGCAAAGTTTGGTTTTTGTTCCTTTACAATCATGGCAAGGAATGTAGCAATCAGTGAAACTCCAACAATCTTTAGAATTTCAATTTTAGAGCCCTCCTCTCTACTGGAACAAAAAGACCGATTTTATTTTTTGGAAAAGCCCGTCTACAATTGTCGCTACCTGGAACAGGATATAAATGAAACCAAAAAGGGTTACCCACTGGGCATATTCTTTTTTTCCAACCTGGTCAAGAACTGTGTGTAAAAAGGCGACAACAATTCCTACACCGGCAATTTTAAAAATGATATCGACATCCAAGCCCATTCAAATTCCCCCTATATCATGACAATGATGAGGAGCAAGCCTGAGAGGAATCCGAGGCTCTTCATCATTTTTTCGTATTTTGATTGTATATCTCTTGCTTCCGCCTCTTCCCTTTCAAGGTGATTCAATGTCAGCTGAATTTGTTTTTGCTGGGATAGCCGATCATGACGGCCAAGCGTTTCTCCAAATTGGCTCATAATCTCAAATTCACCCTGTTTAAGAGCAGTCAGTCTCCAAACTTCCTGCAGACTCTCTTCCCAGGCTTCCTTGACTGTCGTTTCTGTTGCTGCCAATCTATTCCCGAAGGATTCAAACAGCCAGGATAAAGGGTGCGGCAGCTGGGCGGCCAGCCTCCTCGATGCTTCATGGAGGGGTGTATGCCCATACATAATTTCAGCTTCAAGTGACTGAAGTGCAGACTTAAGCTGGCGAAGCTGTTTTGGCCGCTCGCTCAGATGCCTGGCCAGTTCAAACCCGGCCCAGGTTGTTGAGATGAGGATAAATATCGCTCCAAACAATTTAATCATTCATCGTCACTCCCCCCATTGGAGTTGCGGGATTCCCATCGCTGTCAAGAATCCTTATAATCGTCCCCGGCCCCTTTGACCTGCCAAGAACAATAAATCGTTCAAAAATATGTGAATTGAGAAGTTCCTTTAAAGATGGCCTATTTCTTACTTCATCAAAAGAACGGCCATGGACAGTTGTTATAATCTTGATCCCCGCATGAACAGCCTCCATGATTGCCTCCGAATCTTCCTTTCTGCCAATTTCATCGGCTATAATGACATCAGGACTCATCGAACGAATCAGCATCATGATTCCTTCCGCCTTGGGACAGGCATCGAGAACATCGACTCTCGGCCCAAATGTCAGCTGGGGAATTCCGTTTACACAGCCAGCAATTTCAGATCGTTCATCGACAATTCCGGCTTTGGACGGTTTAAGCTGATAGTCTTGATCTCCTAGTGAAACCAGCCTTGCTATATCTCTTAAAAGGGTTGTCTTTCCAGTTTGTGGAGGGCCGATAATCATCGTATGAAGCCAGCTTTGTCTATAAATTAAAGGCACTAATTGCTTCGAGATACCGACTTGTTCTCTGGCAATCCGGATATTAAATGAGGAAACGTCCCTAATAGCCCTTACCTTTCCGTCTTCAAGGATTACTTTTCCGGCAAGTCCAACCCTGTGTCCGCCAGAAACAGTGATATAGCCCCTCATTAGTTCCTCATCCATGGCATAAATCGAGTGATTACTGATCTTTTGCAAAAGCAGGACGGCATCTTCCGGTTTTGCTTTGTAGGGAAGAAAAATCGGTGCACCCCGGACAGTTACTTCAATTGGCCTGTTAATTCGAATCCTGATTTCCTCAATATTTTCTCTTGATACAGAAGGGATATCGTTTAACGCGTCAGCAATTGTTTTTGGCAAAAAATGAACGACTGTGTCCATTGGCATACTCCTCCCGCTGCATGTACCATAGTTAAAATGTATGCCTGTACAAGATCATTATGACTGTGTTCTCAGGCATTCATCAGAATCAGCAAACGATTGTAATGTTTGAGCAGCTACAGAGTACACTTCATTAGGCAGGGAAAAAGAGAGGAGGAAGGATTGTGAGTGAAACAACAAAAAATAGGGATACCATCGAGGTAACAGGTGAAGGATCGGTTGCAGCGACACCGGATACAGCAACCGTCACGGTTGGTGTTTCTACCGAGGTTAAGGATCTCGTCCAAGGCCAACAGCAAAATGCCCGAATCATTTCAGCAGTTATTCAGGCGCTTTTGCAAATTGGACTTCCAGCAGAAACGATTCGGACACTCGATTACCGAATAGAATCTGTTTACGATTATAAGGATGGTGTCCAGCACTTCCGAGGCTATAAAATCACACATCTGCTGCAGGTTACAATTACTGACTTGGAAAAGATTGGCATCGTTGTCGATACAGCTGTCCAAAGCGGAGCTAATACTGTTTCGGATATAACTTTTTCGGTGAAAAAGAAGGAAGAGTTTTATAATGAAGCTCTTATTTTGGCCATTGAAAATGCCTTTAATAAGGCTCAAACCATTGCCATGGCCATCAAGATCACACTTGACCCTGTTCCTGTTATGGTTACGGAGGTAAACCGGTCTGTCAGGCCACTTATGGAATACCATGTCCCGATGGTCAAAGGGGCTACCAGCACCCCGATAAAATCAGGACAGCTGACTATTGAAGCAACAGTAACTGCTTTATATACCTTCAAAAGGACTGAATAAAAAAAGGATTAGGCACCAAATGCTCCAATCATCAGGAGATAATAACCTAGAGAATGAAACACACCTTTTCCGAATGAAGAAGTGTTTTGCATCCTTTTTTCAGTTCTGGGAGCTTGAAAAGTAAATCCTACTCACTTTTTCTGCCCCGTAACCGTCAGTATCGTAGTCGCGCTTAGTTCCTTGGAGTATGCAAAGCTTCAATCAATATTTCCTTTATACTCTTAACCACCTCCCATTTTGACAAGTGAATTAACCTTACCTTGTCCTTGTACTACTCTATGTTTCACTTTGGCTACATTCTTTTGGGTTAAACATTGATTTTTTACCACTTACTATTAATGATTGATTGAGTTGCAAGTCCAATCAATAACACCTGTTGATTTGCGCGGAAGGCGCGCAGACTCCTGTGGGATTAGCGGGACAGGTGAGACCCCACAGTCGCCAAGGGCGACGAGGAGGCTCACCGCCTGCCCCACGGAAAGCGAAGCGCCTGGAGCGCAAATCAACAGACATGTCAAATAGTCAATTTTTTATGGCATTTCAATAATGAATCCGTTCGATTAATAACGCAATAAATAATAAAGGCTGTTGAGAGTTCTCAACAGCCTAAGGATTAAGCCCCAAGTGCTCAATCCTTTTTCTCATTCATATTTGCTAGCCAGATTATACAATTCCATTTTTGTGATTGGCCCTTTAATATGCTCACGGATGATGCCCTTTTTATCAATGACAAAGGTTTCAGGCTGGCCGGTTACACCGTATAATTTTGAGGTCTTGGAATTATAATCGAACAAATAAGTAGATGTTGTATTATGTTTTTTCATAAATTTCTTGACACGATCCCTTGTTTCTCCAAGGTCTAGGATAAGAAGCTTGTACCGGTCACCATATTCCTGTTCAAAAGCTTCCAATTCAGGTGCTTCATCCACGCACGGCCCACACCAGGTTGCAAAATAGTTGAGAACAACCACCTGGTCTGTATTGAATTCAGCTAAATTCCTCATGTTTCCGTCTATATCTTCGAGTTCAAATGCCGGGGCCGGGTCGCCAATTGTTGAAACATCAGCCTTCTTGGCCATACTCATGCCGATTATGCCAAACAGTCCTACAATTAGGACTAAAATTGTCATCCTGATGATCTTCTGCTTCATGGACAACTGTTTCGGCTGCTCTTCTATAGAGGTCTCTTGTGCTGTACCATTGATCTCTTCCTGACTCATGGTAACCCTCCTGATTCAAATTAATGGCATCGCGTACTTTAGGCTAAGACACCATTATTGCAGGGCCCGAATCGTCCAGGCCCTGCAATTGTATTATTTATCCAATTGTTTCAGAAACTCAATTTCCTTTTTAAGGCTTGTTTGTCTTTTCCCAAGTATCGCAATATATCCGAAAATTAAAATCCAGGCTACCGAGTATGCTCCATACATAAATTCCATTTTGTAATCCTCCTAGTTTTCGATTGATTCGCGAATTTTTTCTTTGTATTGAGTGACTTTGATTTTCATATTTTCAACTGTTACGCCCTTATGAAGCAACAAGGCATATAGGAACGTCATTGCCGTAATCATCGCGAGCAGCGCCACAAGCATTGTATCATCGATGCCGCCTCCCGATTGGTCTTTTCCTTCACCGAACACAACCGGATGGAATTTTGTATTCCACCAGCGGATTGCAAACCAGACAATTGGCACATCAGCAAAGCCGATAATTCCAAAAACAGCACAAAGCCGGGCTTTCTTATCCCAAACGCCATCCATTTGGCGAATCATGATATAGGCTACATAAATGAACCAGAGGATTAGTGTTGTCGTCAGGCGCGGTTCCCAGGCCCACCATGTATTCCAGGAAGACTTTGCCCAAATCGGCCCTGTTGTTAAAACAATTGTTGTAAACAAAACGCCAATCTCAGCTGATATATAGGCATAGGTATCATAAATGCGTTTCCGTTTCCAAAGATAAAGAATACTGAATACGAATGTTACAAAAAACGCCAGGAATCCCACCCAGGCTGATGGTACGTGGATAAAAAATATCTTTTGGACAACACCCATGACTTTTTCAATTTCTGCATACATGAATATTAAATAAATGGCTGCCAGCATCGTAACAATAGTTCCGCCGAACAGTACCTTGGATACCATCGGGTTCCCAAAGGAATGGTCTGCAGCTTTCAGCGGGAGTGCGGCACGTTCTGTTTCGAGATTTACGCTCATCTCCTATACCTCCAACACATATTCGATTAATAAAAAACATAGGACAAAAAAGATTACATCATAGGCCGCGATTAACTGCATCCAGGCAATCGCACTTGGTAGCTGTTCAATATTTGTTAAAATGATTTTTGTCGACTGCACCGCACCGATTAGGATCGGACTTGTGATAGGAAAAAGCAGGAGGGGCAGAAGCATTTCACTGCTTTTCGAATTAGCTGCAAGCGCCGCCAGGAATGTGCCAATTGAGATGAATCCAAATGTTCCTATAAACAGCACCAGGATAAAATAAGGCATGCTTCCCATATGTTTAAAGTCGAATAACAAGAACAAAAACGGGAGGGAGACTAGCTCTACAATCAGCATCATGGCCAGGTTAGCCATCATTTTGCCAAGATAGATGCTTGAAGCATCCATAGGCGCTATCAAAAGGCCCTGCATCGTATCATTCCGCTGCTCTGATATAAATGATCTGTTCAGGCCGAGGATTCCGGAGAATACGATAATGACCCAAATGACTCCCGGAATGACTGCTTTGGTCGTATTATTTTGCGGGTCGAAAGCGAAACTGAACACCAGGATGACGAGCCCCGCAAATATAGCCATTGTCACCATGACTTGTTTCGTCTTAAACTCCGAGTATAAATCTTTTTTTGCCAACAGGAGGGCAGACCTTAAATGGCTCATGATACTCCCTCCACCAGGTTGTTATATTTTTCGGATAATAAATCTAGCATTTTATCTTCAAGTAAGAAATCATCCGCTATTTTCCCATTTTTAATGATTATGATTCTGTCGCAGATTTCTGCTGCCTGTTTGAAATCATGGGTTACCATCAGGGTCGTTGCCCCCTTGTCCTTCATCCTCAGGATGACATTGTTGAGAATGGCAATCGCCCCCTGGTCCAGGCCTGTATGCGGCTCATCCAGGAACAGGATATCCGGTTCATGGACAATGGCCCGTGCTATTGCGATTCGCTGAGTCATACCTCTTGAAAAATTCTTGACAGGCTCATTAAGAAAGAACGATAGCCCTACTTCTTTTACTAACTCTATGGCCCTTTGCTCAGCATCTTTCACCCCATATAGGTTTCCAAAGAATACAAGGTTTTCACGAGGAGAATAGTGGTCATAGAGCAAACTGGAGTGGGGCAGGTAGCCGAAAAGCTTCCTGATCTGCGATTGCTCCTTTTTCAGGTCAAATCCGCCGATCTTCACTTCGCCAGAGGATGGTTTGATCAACGTTGCCAACACCTTCAACAATGTGCTTTTTCCCGCTCCATTCGGCCCAAGTATCCCGACCGTTTCGCCTTTGTTGATGGTTAGGTCGATTCCTCTCAGTATGAGTTTGTTGTCAGCCTGTTTGGTAATCTTTTTTACTTCTATCATAAGAGACCCTCCTACTGCGCTCTTACTCTACAAATCTCCTGAGGCCAAGCTTGACTTTGACCAAGTGCTGCTTATAGGCATCAAGCTTCGCATTATACTCGTTCTCGGAGAGCTCTCCATTGCCATGATTTTCTTCGAGTTCAATAATCTTATCCATAATTGTCTTTTGCTTGGCCATAAGCAGCTTAAATGCTTTTTCATCTGTATCATTTTCCAGCTTTTCTGCAGCAGCTTTCGTTTTTACCCTAAAATAGGAGTAATAGCTGATTCCCGCAATCAAAATAGCAGCCAGCACAATCATTAGGATATGTGGGTTAAAGCTTTTCAAAGGTGATTGGTACCACATCCGAAGATGGCCAGGGTTATGGAATGCAGGTGATTGCTTTGAAACAACCGATTCTGTGTTATTTCCTCCTGTTTGACTGGTTTCGTTTTGGCTCGGCTGTAGATCTTTGTTATAAATCATGGTCAGCTTTTGGTTTGCCTGAATTCCTTCGACACTGTACCCTACATATTTTTGGTCCTCAAAATTAAAGACTCCTTGATTTGTCGCTTTCGTTCCCTGAAATTCGATGCTCCCCATTCCCTCAGGCACGAGCACCTGTATCAACTGGGTCGAATAGTCAAATGTCAGATTGATTTCCTTGCCTGCTGGCATTCTATAGCTGTATGGAAGTACAATTGTTTGGCTTGCCGGGATAGGATCAGTTGTAATGAAGCCAGTCTCAGTCTGTTTTGATGTTATTTTCGCATCCATAAAATTCAGATTGGTTGCTCCCTCTGGCAAGGTGACATTTAAGACAGCCTCACTCTTACCGTCGCCTTTGTATTCCTCCGAATCGGTATTTGTATAATTCACCATGTACATCATGTTTGTTGAACCGTCTTCAGAAGGGCTGACAACAAGGTAAAGCATATCGATGGTGATTTTCGATTCGGCTGCATAGGCCCCGGTTGCCGGGGCCAGTAGCATTAGGCCGAGAAGGAAAATCGTGATTTTTTTAATCACTTTCCTTCCCCCTTTTTCTGTTGCTTGTTCAGGGATGCTTCAATTTCGCGTTCGACCTCTGCCAAGAGATCCAAATCGATATTTTTTTCTACCGAAGTTTCTTCATCCTTCATAATTTTTGCCACTTGGATCTCATACTGCCTTTTTAGCTGGCGGTAATCACTTTCAGATAATTTATTCATTTTGAATTCAAATTCAATTTCATTCAATGTTGTAAACAATGCTTCCTTTGTGGCTGTATCCGTTTGGCTTTTTCTTGTATGGTCAAGGAAGGTCTCTTCTTTGAACAACGGCATTAGCACAAGATAAAGGCAGCCGAGTACAAACAAAGCAGTAAAGAGTATAGATAGTAATGAAATTCCTTCCATTCTGTTCACATCCTAAAGATACTTTTTTCGTTCCTCATCAATGATTGAAGAAAGGATTTCACCCTCTACTTCGTCATTCCCAACAAATTCTTCTTCAATGGAAGTTTGAGGACTTTTTCTCCTAACCCATTTTCTAATGATGAAGAATACCGCTGTTCCTGCTCCGCCTAATACTACAAATGGAAGGACCCAGGCTGTTAGGCTAAAGCCCTCTTTCTCCGGAGATGTCAGGATTTCTTCCCCGTAAATGCCGATATAATACTTACGGATTTCATCCTTATCCATACCCTTGTTCATCATTTCGACGAGGTCTGCCTTGAACTCCACTGTGAGATTGCACGTATTTGGATCGCATTCATAATGATCCTGGCCACATCCGCATGTACAGGCAAACTGCGATGCCACTGCTTTAAATTCAGGTGACTTATAATCAAATTCCTTATCCTTTGCTTCCGCGGGAGCAATGGCAGCCTGGAATAAGACCAAAGCAATCAGAAGCCCGGCGTAAAGCTTTTTAAGCATTCTACACTACCTCCCTGGTTGCTCCGGTATACCTAGGGGTTACATGTTGATATTTTCCATTCCATACTGCAAATAAGGAACCTATTACGATTAGGAAAGATCCAAACCACATCGCTGACATCATTGGGATTACCTTAACAATGAAAGTGGCCTTTCCGTCATTTTCCCAAGCACTGAGGATAATATATAAATCTTCCGCAGCGTTTGAGATCAATGCCACTTCGGATGATGGCTGGTCCCAGTTGCCGTAAAATACTTTTTCAACCTCATAATTGCCAAGTCTTTCACCGTTTTTGAAAACAGTCAGATCTGCATAAACGATGTCGTTGATGCCCTCGGACCTTTGATCGAGCTTGTCGTAATTTATCCTGTAATCATCAATCTCGATTGATTCCCCTATTGCAACAGTTTTCATCGTTTCATGGTCATAGTTTTGTGAACCGATAATCCCAATAGCTATGAAGGCAATTCCAAGATGAACGATGTAGCCTCCATAACGGCGCCGGTTCTTTGTCATCAGCCTATAAAGTGCCACAGGTATACTTTCACGAGTCATTTTCCTTCTGGCCTTGACGCCTCTGTGGAACTCCAGGTAGTGGGTGCATAGTAGAAGGACGATAACACCATAGCCGATAACAGCCCACGCCTTGGAGATTCCGAGAATCACCATCAGGGCCATCGCAGCGATTGCAAGAATGGCTGGAATCATGAAGTTCTTTTTCAAATTTTTAAGCGATGACCTTTGCCAAGCGAGCAATGGGCAAACGGCCATTATAAACATCATTCCAAGAAGGATTGGCGCCTGAGTTGCATTAAAGAATGGAATCCCGACTGTAACCTTCGTGCCGCGGACTGCCTCTGACACGAGTGGGAAGATTGTTCCCCAAAATACCGCAAAGGCCGAACCTACTAGCAGCAAATTATTGATTAGAAAGCTGCTTTCTTTTGAGATATAGGAATTGAATTCCCCTGCACTGCGTTTAATCAGGTTGTAGCGGCTCATCAGAACATACATTGCACCGATCACAGCTACACCCATGAAGATTAAGAAGTACAAGCCGAGATTGGAATTCGCAAAAGCGTGGACAGATGTGAGAACCCCGCTTCGTACAAGGAATGTACCAAATAGAGTCAGAGCATACGAGATGATGATTAAGCTAATATTCCAGACTTTCAGCATATTCTTGCGTTCCTGTATCATAACGGAGTGGAGGAATGCTGTAGCTGTCAGCCATGGCATGAAGGATGCATTTTCAACCGGATCCCATGCCCAGTATCCGCCCCAGCCTAGTTCTACGTAGGCCCACTGGCCGCCAAAAATATTGCCCAGGCTCAGAAACAGCCAAGCGATAATCGTCCACCTTCGCGTCATCTTAATCCAGAAGTCATCCATGTTCTTCAGGATTAAGGCCGCCATTGCAAAAGCGAATGGAACGGCAAGCCCTACGTAACCAAGGTATAAGGTTACTGGGTGAATAATCATGCCTGGGTTTTGAAGCATCGGGTTAAGGCCTTTTCCTTCGATAGGAACTTCAGGCAAAATGTCAAACGGATTTGCTACAAAAGCCAGTACCAGAAAGAAAAAAACCGCATTGGCCATCAGGATCGACATGATGTAGGGAACCATTGGGTTTCCTTTCATCTTCCTTGAAAAAACGATCATCACGATATAGAGAGTCAAGAAGAACGTCCAGAGAAGCAGTGAACCTGCATTCCCTGCCCAAAGTGCAGTCAGCTTATAAATGACTGGCAGCTCGCTGCTTGTATAGTCATTGACATATTCAAATTGGAACTGCGACGTCCCGAGCAGGTAAAATAACGAAAGCATTGCTAGCGTTGCACTAATGAACAAACCGAATGCTGCACCTTTGCCGCTATTGATAAGCTTTTGATTCTTTGTTGCAATCCCGTAGGTGGTCCCCAGCAATGAATAAATCGCCAGCGCCAGGCCTACAAAGATTGTCGCATTTGAGAATAAATACATGTCGTCACCTTCTTTAGTTTGGCTTCTATTCTTCGGTGGAAGGCTTTTTGTTCAGCTTCTCTTTATGTGCTTCCGGGTCATAATTTTCCATGTCCTCGCCTTCATATTTGGAAGGGCAGCGCGTTTTAACTGTTTCGGCTTGAAATGTATCCCTTTTAGTAGGCGCCCCCTGAAGGATGACAATAACTCCTTCCGAGAAATTATCCGGCTTTACACCGTTATGGACAACGTGCATAATATTTCCTTCGTTGTCTTTAACATCGAATTTCAACTCGATTTTATCTGCATTCCAATTAATAGAATCTTCAATCAGCAGGCCTTCAACTGTCACAAAATCGTCCTTATGTTTTTCCTGGTTTGCCAGCAAGTCTTTCATTTTTAATTCAATGCCACTCGAACCTGGTGTGGCTGCCATGAGCAAAAAGACAATCGCGCCAGCAATGATGAATCCGCCCAGCATAACAATCGTGTTCTTTTTCATTCGTTCCATCCCCCTAAATCAATTTTTTGACTTGCTCATCATAAGCCTCTTGATCAATTTTCCCACTCAGCAGTTTTTTGCGAAGCTCTTTGATTTCATCAACATTCAAGTCATTCTTCTTTTTCTGCGTTTCAGCAGGCTTTTTATCTTTTGTCTTTTTCTTTGGCGCTGGATGGTTCCGGTTTTCGGCTCTATTCTTTAACCCAAAGAATACGAACATGCCCGCAATGATGATGGAAGCCCCAATGATGGTTCCGCCTGCGGCACCGATAATCGGACGGTCTCCATTCCCGTTCCCGCCGCCATTATTAGCCGCGGCACCAACTACCTGGTCAGTAGCCGTTTGTCCGCTATGGTTCTCATCATTTGGTGCTTTGGCAGTATCAATCATTGATAGGGTTGAAGCATTTCCTTCTTTCTTATAGAAAATGCCATATTTTATAGCATCACCTTGTTTTACGCCTTTTTGCTGATAGAAAGCGATTTGTTCTCCATATTCGCTCTTTTGGGTACTGGCTGGTTTTGGATCCATAACAATGTCAGTTGACTTCAGCGGTGCGTAAACAATAACATCAAGCGTTTCAATTGCAGATGGAGCCTTGTACTCATACTTAAAGCTCTTTTCCGAACCTTTCACAGATAGTGGGTTTGAGTAATACTCAACTACGAAACTATAGGTTCCGTCTTTTTTAATTGGTTTCTGCGGCCGGAAGACGACAACGCCTCTCTCTTTATCCACTTCGAATGGGCGCTGGACTTCGGGTTTTTCAGGGCTGGGAAACTCAGCCACCAGGTAAATTTGAAAGCCTTTTTCATTAACGGGCACTGGAATTTCTACTTTCCCAGTAAAGTCCCCGCCAGTTTTATTTGTAATGGTGCCGTATTGGCCAACTAACAATGATGGTTCCTCTTTTGGCCAGTTTTCAGGATAATCGAACTCAGGCATGACCTGGATTTGCATCTCCTCATAAGGAAATTTCTCTGTCGTGAAATTCCCTTCCGCATTGGCAGCTGTACCATTCGCAGATAATGCAAAGGAAGCCGCAAGCACTACTGACAAGAATTTTTTTATCATCATAATCCTCCTTGGATAGTGGAAAAACAATTAACTAGTCAGTACCACTTTCCACTATAGTCCTCTTTGAAATAAATATAATCGACAGTACTATCCTTTGGATTAATCACTCTTGAACATTTTGTTAAAGGAAGAAAAACGTTGGGGTTTTGACATGAAAAGAACATAAATTGTTCACAATCTCCTTCTTGCATTCCTAGGAAATGAGTTTATGCATGTACAGGAAAATAGCGGAAAAATATTCATCTTTTATCCCTCTTGTGAAGTTTTTAACAATCTATCATGTTAGAAATCTGCCAATCAGTCTATTTCTAAATACTAGTTAACTTTATGTATTATGGAAAAATAACTAATCCTAATTTCCTATGTTAACTATAATGCCAATCCTTTTTTACCAGTTCATGCAGATATGAACGTTTTGTTAAACTTACCCAACCGCCAATACTTAGGATTTTTTGGATAAAAAATAACCCTGGCACCGCATTGGCGATCCAGGGTTTCTTGTATTTATTCTGTTTTCTCCAAGGACCGGATATAGGCAACTACATCCGAAATTTGCTGTTCACTTAATTGCCGGACACCTTCCAGCCCTTTTAAAGAAGGAGCCATGCGGGTACCCTCCCGGCCATATGCGATTCCGATCCACAGCTGTCTGTAGGATGTATACTTCAAGTGTTCAGGATTGGCGAGCACTGGCACTGTACCTATTTTCTTCTTGCCCGCTCCCGCTTCACCGTGGCATGTCAAACACGAACGATTATATATTTCTTCTCCGGCAACTGGATT
Source organism: Bacillus sp. FJAT-27225 (assembly GCF_001685025.1). Taxonomy (GTDB): domain Bacteria; phylum Bacillota; class Bacilli; order Bacillales; family Cytobacillaceae; genus Bacillus_D. Next base: position 815,320 of record NZ_MAYU01000001.1, read on the forward strand.
TCCCTCAATTTTCTTTGGGACATCATCGAAATCCATTTCTTTCTTTTGCCAGCTTCTCATAAAATCAACAACGTTCTGGAGTTGTTCCTCGGACATCCTTTCACCATATGCGGGCATGGCTGCGTCAGGACGGCCATACTTAACATAGTTGTACAGATCCTTATCCGAAGCATAGCTTAGGAAAACATCGCTATTAAGAGCAGTCCCGATTTTTGCTCCTTCACCTTTCCCAGTGTCTCCATGGCAAAGCGCACATTCAGCCCGATAAATTTTCTCGCCAGCCTGAACGGATTCATAATTTTTCCCTTTAAATCCATTTGTCGATACAAATGCTGAAATCCCAATTATGACAACAAGTATATAACTGCTGATTAATAATTTTTTCTTCATAATCTGCACCTTTTCCTCGGCTTTAACCTGCCAAAATCCTTTTATTTTTGAATTACAGCTGGCACTGTCAGGTCTTTCTTCATTGTAACAATTCAATTCATATTCCCATGCTGTATTTTCAACTATTCAGTGAAGGTTTTCGGATTAAATGTGCTGCAGCCAGCCCTCATTCTTCGCATAATTTGCAGCTGTAAGGCGGTTGTTCATTTGCAGCTTTTCCATAATATTTCTAATATGGTTTTTAACCGTGTTTTCTGAAATGAACAGGGCATTGGCGATTTGGCGGTTCGTCATCCCTTTGCTCACATGGCTGAGGATTTCCTTTTCTCTTTTGGTCAAAACATTTTCCTTCTTTTGCATCCCCGCTTCATGTTCTGTTGTGTTTTGTTCAGTACTGGTATTTGCCTCTATGATTTTTTTTGCAAGAGGGCCGGAAATTATATACTCACCTCTATGGACCATGCGAATGAACATAAGCAGCTCGTCAGGGAGAAGATGTTTTGATAAATAACCTTTGGCACCGTTTTTCATGGCCTCCATCAAGCTTTCTTCATTATCGTCGGTGGCCATCATTAAAACATTGATTTCCGGTTGATCTTGTATGATTGTTTTAAGAGCGTCTATACCTCCTACTGTAGGCATATTTACGTCCATCAGAATGACATCGGGCCTCTTTTCATTCGCCAGCTCCACTGCCTCTTTGCCATCACGTGCCTCCCCGATGATTTTCAAAGAGCTGTCTTCACTTATAATACTTTCAAGGCCTTTCAGAAACATATAATGGTCATCGACAATCAAAACATTAATTTTCTCCATTAGACTTCAAGCCTCCCAAACTCCCGTAGCGGTAACCGACCGTACGGCTTTTTTTATAGTAATATTGAGGATATATCCCACTTAATTACTAGTGATTACCTTTATTTTAGTCCCCTTATATCCTACTGACTAGTTACCTGGGAGGATGTTAATAAAACGTTCAAATTTCAAGGAGGCTATCTTCACAATATCTTCATAAGTTTATGCTTATTAGTGTAAATTCCTTTGTTAAATGACTCTGTTGGCTTCCGCTCCATTTAGGGTTTCACACGCGTAGGCACCGGACCTAGACGTAGGTAGGCCAATAAAAAAAGTTATCCACAGTCGCGAAATTTATAATATCTCTGTCCCCTAAAAAAACAGCTGCCGGTTATCCGACAGCTGTTTTGGCCATTACATATTACTCATGTCGTGCATATTGTGGCATGCCGAAAATCATGGCAACATGGGCAACTACTAGGAAAAGGCCTACATAAAACACATGAACCTTCATTTTCTGTTGCTCTGGCTTGTTTTTCATTACCAGCCCCATGTCAATCAGGGTCATTCCCAAAAGCGGTACAATCCCCAGGAGGTAGAATGTCACTGCGGTAAAATCAATCCAGCCGTGCCAGCCGCCGGATAGTGTTAACGGAATCCATGCTGTCTGCATTAAATAAATGAAAATACCTGTAAAATAGATGCCTGCAAAAATGCTGGTAATCTTGTTCACCTTCCGCATTTTCCCGTTAAAGTTACGTGTAAATAAGATGCCCAGCTCTGTAATAGCAATGGTTTCAGCCGCTATTACGACCACCGCCATAAAAATAATCAGGTTCCAAGGCTGATTGTCTGCCAGCAAACCCATATAATGCGTCATGTTCATGATAATCTGCTCCTTTTGTTGGGGTGATTATTATGTAAAAAATAAATGTGCAGAATTTAAGCAGAAATCATGTAGAAATTGTTAACATAGAAAAAACCCGGTCTGCATGGCAGATCCGGGTTCTGTAATAAAATGTTATCAGAAAAATTATGCGCGTGAAACGTAAGAAGCATCCGATGTATTGATAATCAGGCGGTCACCCTGGTTAACAAAGAATGGAACGTGTACAACTAGTCCGGTTTCAAGTGTTGCAGGCTTTGAACCTCCTGATGCAGTATCACCTTTGATTCCTGGCTCCGTTTCAGTAACTTCAAGCTCGACTGTATTTGGAAGGTCGACACCAAGCGTCTCACCTTGATACATCATTATTGAAACTTCCATGTTTTCCTTAAGGAACTTCAGCTCATACTCGATAACACTTGCAGGCAATTCAATTTGCTCATAGGATTCGTTATCCATAAAGATATGCTGGTCACCGCTTGCATAAAGGTATTGCATCCTGCGGTTATCAATTTGGGCCTTTGCAACTTTTTCACCGGCACGGAATGTCTTTTCATTCACATTACCCGTACGAAGGTTGCGGAGCTTCGAGCGGACAAACGCAGCTCCCTTTCCTGGTTTAACGTGCTGGAAATCCATAACACGCCAAATGCCGCCGTCTACCTCAATGGTAAGTCCTGTACGGAAGTCGTTAACTGAAATCATGTGTGTTCCTCCTATTTCCTTTTAAAGAATAATCAGTTCCTTTGTTGAGTGGGTAAGCTTTTCGTTTTTATCCAGTGTGATTACGGTATCATCTTCAATCCGGACACCGCCAAGCCCAGGGATATAAATGCCTGGCTCAACTGTTACAACCATGCCCGGCTCCAGTACAGTATCAGATTGAGACGACAATCTTGGGCCTTCATGAATCTCAAGGCCAATGCCATGTCCAGTCGAATGGCCAAAATACTCCCCGTATCCTTTTTCAGTTATGAAATTACGGGTAAGTGCATCAGCTTCCTTCCCTGTCATGCCTGGCTTAATTCCTGCAAGCCCGCGCAGCTGGGCTTCAAGGACGATATCATAAATTTCCTTAAGCTTTTGGTCTGGAGTTCCGACAGAAATAGTCCTGGTTATATCTGATACATACCCATTATAATACGCACCAAAATCCAACGTTACAAAATCCCCGGTTTCAATCACTTTCTCACTTGCCACTCCGTGCGGCAATGCAGAACGGTATCCTGAAGCAACAATTGTATCAAAAGACGAAGATGTTGCACCCGCTTTGCGCATAAAGAATTCTAGCTCATTTGAAACTTCCAATTCTGTCCTGCCCGGGCGAATGTATTCAAGGATATGTGTAAAGGCCGCATCCGCAATAGCCCCAGCTTCCTTTAATATCTTAATCTCTGCATCGGTCTTTATCAAGCGCAACTTTTCTACTGCACCTTCAACTGGCACGAGCTCGCCCTCAAATTTAGCCTCATACGTTTTATATACTCCATATGTAACATGGTCCTGTTCAAAACCGAGCCTTTTGATTCCAAGCTGCCTGGCCTGAAGCGCCACTTCTTCCTGCATTGTCCCATTATGACGGATAATCTCGAAACCGACACATTGCTTGGCTGCTTGTTCCGTGTACCTGAAATCAGTAATGAAAAGCGCTTTGTCCGCACTAATTAGAACTGTTCCAGCTGTTCCGGTAAAATTGGACATATACCTTCGGTTGAAATCGCTTGTAATTAGCATCCCGTCGATGCCGAGCTTCGAGAACTCATTCCTTAACTTTTCTAGTTTACTCATTCCAATTCCTCTCCTTTTAGCTGTTCATTAGGGCGTAAAAAGCCAGTTCATACCCTTTTGTACCAAGGCCGCTTATTTGGCCCTTGCAGGCTGCGGCTGTAACCGATGTATGCCTGAAGTTTTCACGGGCATGAATATTCGAGATATGAACTTCGATGACCGGTACACTAATCCCTGCAATTGCGTCGCGGATGGCATAACTATAATGTGTATAAGCTCCCGGATTGAATATGATTCCCTGGCAGCGTTCTTCATCGGCATCCTGAATCCAGTCAATCAAAACCCCTTCATGATTGGATTGCCGGCAATCCACTTCGCAGCCGTTATCCAACCCTAACTTACGGATTGTTTCCTCAACAGATGCGAGTGTTTCCGCTCCGTAAATTCCAGGTTCCCGTTTACCAAGCATATTCAAGTTCGGTCCATTAAGCAGTAAAATTTTTTTACTCATCGATATTCCCCAAATCTTTATAATCTCTAATGCCAGCACTATTTACCTAAATCATTTTATCATATCGCCTCTCTTTCTCCTACCCGGATACCTCCTGTTTAGTTTGAATATTCGAGTATTCCCAGGAGATTGAATAACCAATGAATACTCCGTAAAGAAGAAACAGACACGCTGATGTCACAAGGGTATTTTTATCAAGATCGCCAAGGGGTGAAATGCCAGGGAAAATAGGATGCAGCAACAGGAAAATCAACAGGAAGATCCCAAGGCCAAACATTGCTCCCGGAATAAGCCCCTTCGCCTTTTTCAAAAACATTGAATACAGAAACGCCACTCCAATTGAAATGACAGCAATCAATAAGATTGATATAAGTGTCCCGAGCCAGCCCGTCTTCCAATCCCCTAACCCCCAGGGCTCGAGGATGACTCTCGGCGGGATTTTAGTAAAATTAAAATAGTACCCAATCTGGCCGATGAAGCTCCAGATCAGCCCTCCCCAGAACCCTGTTAATATAACCAGCATAGGAAAGTCTTTCATTTTATTGGAATCCATTTTTACTTCTCCTTTGTAATTAATCGTTCTTTCTTAGTATGTACATCCCCAGTCTTCTCCTTCCAGCAAAAATGTTAATGGCCAATGTATAGAGCTTTTCGTATTTTTCTAGTAGAATAAAGGAAAGTACAGGCAGTATCCACTGTGAGTGCAACTCTATGAGTAGGTTGGTGTGAGATCTAATGACAACGAAAGAACCTAAACCAATATATGGCGGCCAGGCAGTTGTTGAAGGCGTCATGTTTGGCGGAAAACATCATTATGTAACAGCAGTCAGGCGCAAAGATGATACGATTGAGTATTTCAGGCTTTCCCGGACAAGCCGTCCGTTAGTATCCTTTTTTAAAAAAATTCCATTTATCCGCGGTATCGCTGCGATTATTGAAGCAAGTGCGAATGGATCCAAGCACCTCAACTTTTCGACAGAGCGATACGATATTGACCCGGAGGAAGATGAAACGATTGCCGAGCAGGAAACCTCGAAGCTCACCTTATGGCTAGGCGTTGCGGCCATCGGCGTAATTTCGTTTTTATTTGGCAAATTCCTGTTCACGCTGATACCAGTCTTCCTTGCAGAACTATTCAAGCCAATCTTCCCGGGAGATACGGCACAGGTATTAATCGAAGGGCTAATCAAACTGATTCTTTTACTTGCATATATATATTTTGTCTCGCTTACTCCTTTAATTAAGAGGGTATTTCAATATCACGGAGCGGAACATAAAGTAATCAACTGCTTTGAGAGCGGCAAGGAGCTGACTGTCGAAAATGTCCAGGCAAGTTCACGCCTTCACTACCGATGCGGCTCCAGCTTCATGCTGTTTACAGTTGTCGTCGGAGTATTCGTCTATTTACTTGTTCCAACCGATCCGCTCTGGGTCCGTGTCCTGAACAGGCTGGCGCTTATTCCAGTTGTACTCGGCATTTCCTTTGAAGTTCTTCAGTTCACTAACAAACTGCGGGATGTCCCGGTTCTTCGCTTTCTTGGTTATCCAGGCCTCTGGCTCCAATTGCTGACAACCAAGGAACCTGACAACAGCCAAGTAGAAGTTGCCATACTTTCATTTAATGAACTGCTTAAGCTGGAAAAAGAAACAGAAGATAAGGCACTTCAGGACGAAATTGTATAAAATAATAAGTATAGAAGTTTAAAATTGGGGAAACTTGCTTAAGATGCTCTTAGGGAGGTGGCTATCTTGCACAAACGTAAATCAGTATTCTTTATAGGCTTTCTTATCTTTTTCGCGGTCATCGGCTTAATAGGGACGTTACTTAAAGACCCAGCCGCTTTCATACAAAATATTGTGATCGCAGTCCTGATCGGTTTGGTTATTTTTTATATTTACCGCCGAATCACGAGCGCCAATCCTGCTAAAAAAGAGCAACGGGCATTCCTCAAAGCTGCCAGACAGTCAAAGAAACGAAAAGGGAACCGCACCACCCATGCTCAAGGAAAAAACGCATTCCATGGGACGCTCGCATCCTTGAAACGCCCCAAAAAGAAAGCACAGGCACATTTGACAGTAATTGAAGGAAAAAAAGGCAAGAAAAAAGACCGGGCCACCTTTTAGGGAAGTCCGGTTTTATTTTTTTATAGGTTCTGTTATAACTGAACGTTGATTTCACGTTGTTTGAAAAATAAACGGAAAAATTCCAGCTAAATTGGGAAATAGCCGTATTTCCTGAAAAATAAGGGATGTTTTTCCGGTTATTATGATTCAGTTCATTAGATTTTGTCTTATTAAGAGCAGTTAATCGGAAAATCTCCGCTTATATCTGCTTCATAAGCTGCCTCCATATACATTAGCCGGAAATTCTCCGCCTATGAATTCTCATACCCACAAAAAACAAACAATAACAGAGCCTTATAATTGGATTCAGTAGCTCCATTTCCTGAAAAAGGCCTCTGCACAATCCCTTCCATGTTTAACTAGCAATTCTTTCTTTTCTTCAGTCAGTTGAAACTCGGTTGCCACTACTCCTGCAGTAGGTATGAAGATGATGTTCCTTGCATGTTTGCGGGTAATATAGCGGGCATCATGGGCATCCTTCATCGTTTCAAAAAGGGCTTCAAACAATTGAATCGCATTTTTTATTTTGTGTTTTGGATGATTTTCAGGGTCATGGCTAAGTTTAATACCAAGTACGGGCCTGACCTTCTTCACGTTCTCCCTGTCAAACAGCCACATCGGAAAATTACTCAGAACCCCGCCATCCACTAAAATATTCGTACCGCTTGCATCAACAAGCTTTACAGGTTCAAAGAAATAAGGGATACTGCAGCTCATCCTGACTGCTTTTGCAATAGAAAATGAACCAGGGGAAAGGCCATATTTGGGAAGGTCATCCGGCAAAATAACCATCCTCCCGTTGGATAGGTCTGATGCGACAATCCTTAATGATTCAGGAGGCAGATCGGCAAACGTCCTTAAACCTTTTTGGGCAAGCTTTTCAGCAATCCAGGCTTCAAGCGCATCACCTTTATAAAGACCCATCTTCCAGTAGAGTAGCAGCCATTTCGTAACAGGGGTGGGAATAAGTAATTTTCGAGAATCGAGCAGCTTTTCTAAATTCAGTTCATCGAGGAGGCCGCGCATTTCAACGCTTGAATAACCTGCCGCGATTAGGCTGGCAACAATTGAGCCCGCGCTCGTCCCCGCAACCCGGCAGAACCTGAAACCCCGCCTTTCAACTGCCTCACATGCACCAATCAGAGCGAAGCCTTTTATTCCACCACCGGAAAAAACACCGTCTATTAGCATGGAAGCCACTCCCGTCGATGTATTCACTCCTACATCTTTAAGCGGCTTCGTTGCAAAATAGTACGGTGGACAAATTGAAAATTTCCTTTTTTAGGTGAAATATTGTATTTCTGCATTTGGGAAGTAATCGCTGATATAGCCCCTGATGGTTGACTCCAGTTTGGCGGCTTCCTCAGTTGGGTAGACATATTTCCCGATCCCATACCTGCCCCATTTGTATTTCCGTTTCTCTTCATTCATTTCAAGCTTTGTTTTAGGATATCGTTTCATGATGACATTTTTGGCAGGCTTCGTGAATCGATGCTGAATCATTTCAAATGAAAGGTCTTTTATTTCAACACCGTCTAGAGCAGCTTTCAACCTTTCAAATAATTCATGGTAGCCCTTCTCCCAGTCCTCATGCATATAGATAGGAGCAACGATAAAGCCGAGCGGATATCCGGCGCCGGCAACCTTCCTTGCTGCTTCAAGCCTTTCATCGAAAGAAGAGGTTCCTGGTTCGAAGTTTTTAATAACATACCGGGAATTGACACTAAATCTGAATCTGGTTTTTCCATTATGCTTGGCATCCAGGAGATGGTCGACATGCTGATACTTGGTCACGAATCTAAGTTGTCCGTATTCTGACTGTCCAATGAATTCAATCGCTTTTTTTAATGAATGCGTCAAATGGTCAATACCGACAATATCAGATGTACAGGCAGCCTCAAAACGGGTAATTTCCGGGGCTCGTTCATCCATGTATTTTTGAGCTTGTTCAAAAATCTCGTCAATATTTACATACGTTCGGATATACGGCTTTGAACCCAGGGTGGTTTGCAGGTAACAATAGTGGCAATGGCCCATACAGCCTGTTGCCAGCGGGATTGCGTATTCGGCAGACGGTTTGGATGTGTCGAATTTCAGAGTCCTGCGCACACCGACAACCAATGTTGACTTAGCATTACGGTACTTTTGGAGTTCATTCTCACCTGGTATGCCCCTTACCTGGTTATGTGATGTTGTTTCCTTGATTTCAAGCCCCATGGCTTCGAACTTTTCTTTCAACTCCCTGCCGAGCGGGTATTCTAACGCCTGTGGTTCGATATATACTATTTGCGGCATAAATGGCTTCATGTTCATCCCTCTTTTTGCAAAAAGTCTTGCTAGTAGTATCAGCAAAAAAGAAATAATGAACAGAAAAAGGGACGGAAAATTTTTTCCATTATAGTTTTTGTATAAACCCTTAGGCAACAACACTTTCAATAAAATTAGGTGGTTGGTGTCACGCAAAAGTCAAAGTTTGGTTATGTTATACCAAAAATGCTTCAATAATATCCGAAAATATAATTCTCTTCATACTTCCTTCTTTTCTTTCTAGGTATAGAACTTAATTTATCGAGTTTAAGTATAACTTCGTCTCTATCCATAAATTTCCCTCAAATCAAAATAAGCAGAATCCATTTATCAAGTTTCAACCCAATCTAAATGCATTTTAAGGCGTGTTTATTTATCCGAAAAACAATCTAATAACACCTGTAAATCAAGTACTTTTAAGGAAAAAATAAAATTACAACTTTTTACAATATTAACACATAAACCACAGTATTATTATATACGAAGTTTAAGGGGGAGAGGTATTGGAGAAACAGCTCTTGGCTTTATTTATAACTATACTGTTAATTGCATCTGGCTGCTCACAAAAGGAAGAAGCGGAAGTCGTGAAAGCGGAACCTGTAGAAAACAATACAGAGTACAAAGTAGAGGAAATCGACAACATCGAATTGATGGGAAGGACAGGCGTGACGATCGGGTATCATGATTCGGGACGCGCACAGGACTTTTATACGATTATCACTAGGGACCTCGACATGGTGTCATTCTGGACGACTGGTCTGAAATTCCCCGATGACCATCCTGTACATCTCGTTTTCCATGAACAGTTCATGATTCAAAACGGAGATGACGGATTTGAAGGAAGCATTCAGTTGGCTAAGAACTATATTTACAATAATATTGTTATGGCTATTATGGATAAAGCAAAAGAGGGTTTGCAGGGCAATGCAGAGGAAAAGTTGAATAAAGACCTGCTCGCTTCTCCTGATCAGATGAGGGAAAAATTAAAAGATGAGTTGGACTATTACAATGATTTGATATCGCTTGATTTCGAACTTAGTGAGATAACGAAATATATATTGGCTAACATCATCTATTTCAGCTACTATCCCAAAAGCAAGTATAAGGACAATAGACTTTATGACACGAACGGAAATCTCATCCTGAAATACGATGACAATTATCTTCCCGGAATAGATTTACCAAGGTTCGAGTTTTCATCGGACGCAGCGTTCCTTCAGTTTGATAACGCTTCCTTTAAGCCTGGCACTGACGGAAAGGAAAGACTGAAAGATATCCAGCTTCTCACATTTGACATCTATCAGATATTAAAGGGTAAGGAAACGCAAACGAAACATGGGAACTATGCAAAGCAGGTTGTTGAATGGTACCAGAAGAAAGAAAAACACAAAAAGATAACACCGAAAGAAATGGTTGAATTGTACAAAACCATCATTGATGTTCGCGATGACTCAAAAGGGACGGAGAACTTTTACGAAAGCCTCGAGCCATTTCTCAGAATGAAGGAAGAGACATCGGGGGAAAACGGACCGCCGACAGAGCTTCTTCCGGATGTGCGGCTAAGAATTCTGGACAATAGCCTGGAGAGCGTAACGATTGAGACAATCGAACTGGCGAACGAAAGCTATAAAACCGGATTACATGTGAAATTATCGGCGATATACAATGAAAAGTCTGGACAATGGATGCTGGACGACCTAATCGTAGATGATGTTGTTGACGGAAGAACGATTGATTTCACTTGGGAAGAAGTTGAAAAATACGCAAAGCTCATGGGGCTTAATATAAAAGAGATAAAAGAAAAAAAACAGAACAATGAAACCATCTATATATTCAAAGTCACAAAGGAGCATGAACTTTTCCCGGGTCTTCCATATCTTGAGGCACATTCATCTAATGGTCTTATCACCTACAACGAGGAATACAACAGGGAAAAGGAAGATGAAGAGGAAGAGGAAGGGACGCCAGTTATCACCCTGCCTCCTGTTGTAGACAAAAGCGGGTTTAACGGCGAATACGAGAACCAGAGTGAACTAACATTTGTAACACTGCAAAACTTTAAGAATGGCAAAGCGACGGTTAGCTATGAACACTGCATGAACCAATGCAACCAAATTGTATCAATCGGACCGGTAGCCGCAACATTCGAAAACAACAAGGCAGTAATTCGAGCAGAAGATGCAGGATTCGGCAGCCCTCTCCAAGTAATTATTGAAATGAAAGACGGGAAGATCATCGTCGACAGGGGAGATAAAAAGATAGAACTTGTAAAAAGATAGATGCAAAGTTAGAAAAACGAAAAAACCCGTGGAGAATTTTTTTCTTCACGGGTTTTCTAAATAACGAGGCTTTTTATTTAGCGCTTGAATTCTTCCATCGTTCAGCATCTTGAACATACGTAATATTTCTATAGTTATCGGAAAATTAAACCAATTGTTCCTTTGCTCCTGCAAGTCTAGAAAATCAAGAAAACCTTGATATTACCTACAATTCACTGCTAATTCTAGACTCTTGAATTTTTGCGACAAAAAAAAGGGACGGAAATTTTTTCCATCCCACATTTCTTCCTTATAGACCACACTTTAATTGCGCATTGCAGTTTGTACATGTATTACAGCCGCCGATTTCCTTAACTTTTCCTTTGCGGCAGACCGGACATGTGTTGCCGATTTCCGAACCTATTGTAACATCGGTTGAACGGAGGTCGCTAATTGTATCGACAAGGACAACATGCTGTTTTTGCTTAGGTTTAACATCAAGTGTATCTTCAACAGTATTTTCTTCCGCTTTGAGTGTCAAGACCTGAGAATCACGGGAGCCGTCGACGTAGACAGTGCCGCCTTTGGCACCACCCTTGTAAAGGCGCTCGTACACTTTCTCGACCTGCTCGACACTGTAGCCTTTCGGCGCGTTAACCGTCTTGGAAATTGAGCTGTCGATCCAGCGCTGGATGACGCACTGCACATCAGCATGTGCTTCAGGTGCAAGCTCCATCGCCGCCACGAAAAAGCTTGGCAGGTTGTCCGGATCTGCTTCAGGATTCTTTTCCAAATACTCGGCTACAATATCTGCTTTTACTTCAATAAACTTCCCTAAACGTCCACTTCTAAAATATGAGAAGGAGAAGTATGGTTCAAGTCCTGTTGATACACCTACCATCGTACCTGTGGATCCTGTCTCTTTTATTCATATAAAGACGCTACTCTTTATACCGCTTTATAAGCTGCTTGTGCTTTCACACAAGGATAGACTATATCAAACACTCGGGTGAGTGCCCTCCTATTTCCCACGCCAATAGCTTGCGCGGTACGAGCTGCCGCTCTAGTCGTTGAAGCTTTTATCTTGTTACTGCTAAATAAGATAACTTGCCTGCTGATTGCCCATTGTAATATCTGTTTCATTTTCAAACCATCACGCTTATTGTCACCAATTACGTTGTGGTTGAAACAGCTTTAGGGTTTCCCAGCAATTAAAGAGGTTTCGATTATGTGTCACCACATAAAAGCCCAAATTATTTAGGTGCAACAGTTAGTAGGTGTGAGTTGCGAATTCCATTTTTAAGAATCGCTGTTCTTACATGATCAGGCATTCTCTTCATAAATCCAGTTTCGGTAAAAGCTTTCCTTAAACGATTTGTTTCTTCGTCAGTTTCTCCCAATAAGAATGGGAAGCTTCCCTTCTCCTTGGCAAGTTCAATGGACGTTTCATATGCAGTCACGGCAATTGTTTCAAACACCTTATCAACAAGCCTGTTTCCTTCTTCAGAACCGTACTCGGTTTCACAGTAGATCAGCAGGTCGTGCAGTCCCATTACTCCAAGGCCGACACGGCGTTCGCCGAGTGCCTGCTTTTTATTTTCTTCCAGGAAGTAAGGTGTTGAATCAATAACGTTATCCTGCATTCTTACTCCTGTAGCAACTGTCTTTTTAAGCTTTTCAAAATTGACTGTTTTGTTTTCCTTGTCTGCCATAGCTGCAAGGTTGACTGCAGCAAGGTTACAGACACTGTATGGGGCGAGGGGTTGCTCGCCACACGGGTTGGTTGCAACTACTTTTTGCCCATACGCTTGGGCGTTTGTCATGTCATTTGCATTATCGATAAAGAAGATGCCTGGCTCAGCCGAGTATGTGGCGCAAATGTTAATCAGATTCCAAAGTTCTTTTGCCTTGATTTTTCGGTATGTGCGAACCTTGTATCCCATTCTCTCCCACTCACGGACATCGCCAACTTTATGCCACTCTTCGTTGTAAATCTTCATCATTTCTTCGTCATAACTTTCGGTCGCAGGGAAACGAAGTTCATACTCTTCGTCATTTTCTACTGCTTCCATGAATTCCTTTGTCAGGGTAACGGAAATATTCGCCCCGGTCAGGAAATCAGGGTTATGGACGGTATATGTACCGCCGGTTTCAAGCTTTTCCTCCGCATCTTCGAATATCTTCTCGCTGAATCCGCCGTATCCAGGGATATGCTTGTAATTAATAATCCCCTGGTACATTGCTTTTTCCTGCTCGGTGAGCGGAGTGAATTTCAACTTGCTCTTTGCCTGCTTTTTAATCCATTCATCATTTGTATTCTCAATGAGGAACCTGAGGATTCGAGGGTTCTGCATTTTTGAAATGATGAATTCAATAATATCAGGATGCCACGTGCATACCGTTCCTTTCGGAATATTTCGCTGCATTGCAGCCGGACTAGACTATATCATCACCCTCAGCTTTATCTGTTAGGGGCCGGGCGCTTATGAGAGTTTATTGTTGGGACTCACTCTCTAGTCGTTGGACCTTCGCCATCACCTATGCCCGATGACGCTTGGCTGCAGATTGTCCAATGCTTGGCAATTTTTAGAGCATTCACGCTCGCCGTTTCCAGCCACGTTGTAGCTTGCCAGCCTCTAAGGATTTTCCTGCAATTCACCCGATTTTCTAGCCGTTCATTTTCTGAACGACGCGGACTAGTGCATCTGTTAATCCGCCAACATAATCATCTGTGCTCCACGCTTTTTTTGTTACTCGCTTCATAAGCGGGCCTGGTCATTTCTGCCAGGCTCTCATACTTTCATATGAGACCAGACTATATCATCAAAGAGATCATCTCTTTGTCTCGCGCCCCATAGGCCCGTCTCCGTGGCTTATGGTTTACTTTCACCTTGGATTCCATCCTTAACACCCTTTCGGCAATATTCCAGTAGAATCTTTAGGTGATTTCAATAGTCGTTGAACGTTCATCTCCGTTTCCAGAGATGCTTCGCTGCTGATTGCCCAATCCTTATCATTTTCGAACCATCACGCTCACCGTCGCCAGTCACGTTGTGGTTGATAAGGCTCTAAGGGTGTTCCAGCAATTCACGAGATTTTACTCCCGCCATGGATATTAACGGGAACCGCCCTGCTCAACAAGATGTGTCAGCTTGGCGATGTCATCCAGCCACGATACCGAACCGGACGATTTACCATTTACGCCTCTTGCAAGTGTTGCTCGAGGACGCAATGTTGAACCATTCGTTCCAACACCGCCGCCGCGGCTCATGATTTCCATCACCTTTTTACGATGGTCGGAAATGCCTTCACGCGAATCCTGTACAAATGGCATCACGTAGCAGTTGAAGAACGTAACATCTGTTCCTGCACCCGCACCGTATAGGACTCGTCCAGCCGGAATGAAGTTCATGCTCACAAGCTCTTCGTAGAACTTATTGAACCACTCAAGCCTTTTCTCCTCTGTCTTCTCCGCCTGTGCAAGGCCTGTCGCATTTCTCAGTGCAATCTGCTCGTAGAAAATTTCAAGAGGCTTCTCAATCACATCAAGTGAACGGATGATGACACCGGACTTTACTTCTTCCGGAGTATCAAGCACACCCCTGAACTCCTCCTCGACCTGCACCTGGGCCATCTTTTTTTCCCAGTCAATCTCAAGAATGTAGCCAAGCCCCCTGGCCGGGAACTTCGGGTCCTCCTTGACCGTCAATACAACGAAATCACCTTTTGTCAAAGTAAGCTTTTCAGTGTCCTTAAACGTGTATCGGTCAAGCATGACAAGCCGGGATACACCTTTGTGAGTAATTTGCATATCCGGGGTAACAGGATGTACCTGAGGGAACAACCGGATATCTTCATTGAGCCGATCAAAATCAATATTTAGTTTTTTTCTTAGTGCAACAGACATGACCACATCTCCTTCTCCAATGATACAAAACCGCTTTGTCGAAATCTGTGTTGTTATGCTAGATATCTAGTTGATTTTTTGAATACCCTAAAACTATCATCTAAAACCCAAAAAATCAACATATTGTGCTTAATATTTTTTCGACACTACTACATATTGTGTAAAAGGCAAAAGAAAAAAATTTGTCAAAAACAGAATCACTTAAAAAATAGAGGAAACAAGAGATATTGCAGGAATTTCTACAGCAGATTATTAATTTTGACAAAATTCGAAGGTTGCTTGAAAATAAAGTAATTCAATAAAGAACAGGAATCATTTTCCAAAATAGAGAAAAGAGCGGGAGTTCCGCTCTTTATCGTTTATAGTTCCATTTATCGTTCTCATAAACGTCCGCTGCCAGTTTTTTTACATAGTCTACTTGCTCACTAGTCAGTTGATACGGAACTAAATCGATTTCCAGCCCTTTTTCAAAACCTTTATGAAAAGCAGCCTTCGCTTCGTCAATGTCTATTCTGCGCGGACTGATTTCGTTGATCGGGACTGCCTTGTCCTTGAAAGCAGCCTTCATTCGTTCCTTTACACGCTCACTTGAATAGTTGAACAGGCTGAACAGCTTATCCTCATCAAGGTCCAACAGAATCGAGCCGTGCTGGAGGATGACACCCTTTTGGCGCGTCTGCGCACTTCCAGCAACCTTTCGTCCTTCGACTACAAGCTCATACCAGCTTGGAGCATCAAAGCATACTGAGGAACGAGGGTTTTTTAGCGCACTTTTTTCTTCATCTGTTTTAGGCACAGCAAAATAGGCTTCCAATCCAAGGTTCTGAAATCCTTGTAAAATTCCTTCTGAGATAACCCTATAGGCTTCAGTTACCGACTGCGGCATTTTTGGATGCTCCTCCGAAACGATGACACTGTATGTAAGTTCATGCTCATGCAGGACACCCCGCCCGCCAGTGGGTCTTCTAACAAAGCCGAGGCCAAGGTTTTTGACTTCCTCCAAGTTGATCTCTTTTTCGACCTTTTGGAAGTAACCTATCGACAATGTAGCTGGATTCCAACCGTAAAATCTTACGACAGGAGGAATTTTGCCTTCACTGTGCCAATTAAGCAGAGCCTCATCAAGCGCCATGTTAAAGGAAGGAGAACAATTCCCCGAATCTATAAAATACCATTGTTCTTTCATAAGAAAAACTCCCTGCTCGCTAATGCGTTTCATATCATGAGGTTAAGTCTAGCAAAAAGAGAGTTGTTTTCAAAGCCAGACGAACCGTCTATTTCTGCTTCGATAAAAGAATTTTGGCAATTCCCTTTACTCATTCGACAGTTGGCTTATATAATTATACATGTTGTTGCAGTATAGCTTGAAAGGGGCTCTATCTATTTTGGAAACACTATATTTCATACTCGTTTTGCTTGCTGGTTTCCTTGTCTATTCCATCGTAGCATGGCTGATCCAGCGCAGAATTGTAAAAACCGTGTCGGAAGAAGAATTCCGTGCAGGCTACCGGAAAGCCCAGCTCATTGATGTCCGTGAACCAAACGAATACAATGCTGGCCATATCCTTGGTGCCAGAAACATCCCACTTTCCCAAATGAAGACAAGGATTAAGGAAATTCGTCCTGACCAACCTGTCTATCTTTATTGCCAAAGCGGAATGAGAAGCGGCCGTGCCGCCCAGTTCCTATACAGGAGGGGCTATCGTAACCTTGTCCAGCTCCAGGGCGGCTTTAAGAAGTGGTCCGGTAAAATAAAAGCAAAGAAATAATAAAAACAAACGCACTGTTGAGTATGGTGACTCAACAGTGCGTTGTTTTTTTAAAGCGATTCTTTATTATTTAAGCTCTCTCAAGATAAATACAACACCCAGAAAATAAACAATTGATATTGCCAGTGGAACGAATATAAATGCCTGTTCTACCAGGATTGAACCAATAAGGAAAGAGGACAGACAAGTCCCTAGAGTAACAAACAAATAAGCTTTGCTTTTATAAATCCACATATAGGGAAGAAAATGCGATCCCCCCAGCAAACCAATCGTAAAGGGTAAAAATTCAGGGTTATTTTGATAAACAAGAATGAAGACAGGAATAAAGAATGCCTGCGGGGCAGCAACAATCCCACCAAGAGTAGCAACTGGATTATCTTTTGTCATAATTTCTACTTTTAACACTTTCCCCAATAACAAACCGAGAGGAAAGATAACGCCCAAGCCAAAAATCCAAACTAAATAAATCACCTTCATAGGAAAAAAAAGCGGCAAAAAAGTAAACAGCAAAAAAATGATTGATCCCGACAATAATATTGGATACCCCTTTTTCGCTCTTAGGATAATATCGGTCTGAAGATATTCTAAGGTTCTTTCCATTTACCCACTCCCTATTTACTATAAATTAGCAGTCTTAGGCACATTTTACCATAAGAATATTCAAAAATTTCGTTACTTTTAAATTTAAATACCGTTCGTTGATTTTCTTCCACAAAGGATAGCTCCATATCGCAGCAGAAAATGCCGATTTTTGCATTTTCAAACGAGCTTCGCCCTCCACTCCAATGAACATGCCTGTAAAATCTAAAAATGCCCGCACCATATACGGTACGGGCATTTCCCTATTTAGTCTTTCTTATATCTTAGAACCGGTTTCCTTGCAGCAGTCGTTTCATCGAGGCGGCCAACAACTGTTGTGTGCGGCGCTTCCTGTACGATTTCAGGATTTTCCTCGGCTTCCCTTGCAATCTGGATCATCGTGTCAATGAATCCATCCAGTGTTTCTTTGGACTCGGTTTCAGTCGGCTCGATCATGATGCACTCCTCGACATTAAGCGGGAAGTAGATGGTCGGCGGATGATAACCGAAATCTAGCAGCCTTTTGGCAATATCAAGTGTCCTGACACCAAGCTTCTTCTGCCTGCGTCCGCTAAGCACGAATTCATGCTTGCAGTGCCTGTCGAATGGCAGGTCAAAATAAGGCTCAAGCCTTCTCATCATATAATTTGCGTTCAGGACAGCATACTCGGTTACCGCCTTCAAGCCATCCGGACCCATGGAGCGGATATACGTATAAGCACGGACATTAATGCCAAAGTTTCCATAATACGGCTTGACCCGCCCGATTGATTGCGGCCTGTCATAATCGAATACATACTTGTCCTCACGTTTTGCGATGACCGGCTTTGGCAGGAACGGAATCAAATCGGCTTTTACACCTACAGGGCCTGAACCAGGGCCTCCGCCGCCGTGAGGGCCAGTGAAGGTCTTATGGAGATTCAAGTGGACTACATCGAAGCCCATGTCTCCAGGGCGTGCTTTTGAAAGTACGGCATTCAGGTTGGCTCCGTCATAATATAGCTTTCCGCCTGCCCCATGAACGATTTCAGCCATTTCAAGGATATTTTCCTCAAACAGGCCAAGAGTGTTCGGGTTGGTAAGCATGAGAGCAGCTGTGTCTTCACCAACAACTCTGCGCAAATCATCCAGGTCAACTAGCCCGTGTTCATTGGACTTTACGGTTACTGTCTCAAGCCCGGCAACTGTAGCTGAGGCAGGGTTTGTCCCGTGGGCTGAGTCCGGTACGATAACCTTCGTACGTTTGGTATCGCCATTGGCCTCGTGGAAGGCACGAATCATCATCAAGCCTGTCCATTCGCCGTGGGCGCCTGCAGCAGGCTGAAGAGTAACTTCGTCCATTCCGGTAATTTCCTTGAGATGCTGCTGTAAATCATACATCAGTTCCAGGGC
The DNA here is from genome assembly GCF_001685025.1 of Bacillus sp. FJAT-27225. Lineage (GTDB taxonomy): Bacteria > Bacillota > Bacilli > Bacillales > Cytobacillaceae > Bacillus_D. Next base: position 833,966 of record NZ_MAYU01000001.1, read on the forward strand.
ACCCTGAACTGAGCTTTCATCCTGAAGCGGATGGATGTGGGCAAATCCGCTGTATCTTGCGACGTTTTCGTTAATTTTTGGATTGTATTTCATCGTACAAGACCCGAGCGGATAAAATCCTGAATCCACACCATGGTTACGCTTGGAAAGAGCGGTGTAATGGCGCATAATATCCAGTTCGGAAACTTCAGGAAGATTCGGTTCTTCTTCTCTTACATAGCCGACAGGAAGGAGGCCATTCAAATCAAGTTCAGGCACATCCATTTCCGGAAGGCTGTAGCCGATACGTCCCGGTTTGCTTACCTCGAAAATTAGCGGCTGATCCTCGTTATGCATGTATATCCCCCAATTCCTTTGCAAAAGTATCGATTTCTTCCTTCGTCCTTAGTTCAGTTACAGCGATTAACATATGGTCTTCAAGCGATTGGTAATCGCGCCCCAGGTCATAACCCCCGATAAATCCTTTTCGGAGGAGTGCCTGGTTTACTTCCTTGACCGATTTATTCAACTTAACGACAAACTCATTAAAAGATGGGCCATCCATAGCGACTTCCATTCCATTTTCACGCAAAACTTTCTTTGCATAATGAGCTTTTTGAATATTGGCTGCCGCCATTTCGCGGACACCCTTTTTGCCAAGTGCTGTCATCGCAACAGATGCCGCCAATGCATTCAGCGCCTGATTCGAGCAAATGTTGGAAGTGGCCTTATCACGGCGGATATGCTGCTCACGTGCCTGCAGGGTTAAAACAAACCCTCTGCGTCCCTGATCATCATGAGTTTGGCCGACAAGTCTTCCTGGTACCTTCCTCATAAGCTTTTCCGTTACGGCAAAATAGCCGCAGTGCGGTCCGCCGAAAGCTGCAGGTATGCCGAACGGCTGGGCATCCCCGACTACAATATCGGCACCTAACTTGCCAGGTGGTGTGAGTATTCCCAGCGCCAGTGGATTGCTGGATACAACAAACATTGATTTTTGCGCGTGGGCAATTTCTTCAATTTCTCTTAGAGATTCAATTCTTCCGAAAAAGTTCGGGTATTGGACGATAACTGCTGCAATATCTGAAGCAGCCAACTCCTTTAAAGCATTTAAATCAGTTACGCCATCTTTAGCGGGAACTTCAACAACTTCAATGTATTGGCCCTTTGCGTATGCTTTAACAACCTCGCGGGATTCCGGGTGCACAGCTTCCGAGATCAGGATTTTCTTCCTTCTCGTCTGGGCTGCACTCAGCATCGCTGCCTCCGCCAATGCAGTTCCTCCATCATACATGGAAGAGTTGGCAACATCCATCCCAGTCAATTCGCAAATCATTGATTGGAATTCAAAAATAGCCTGCAGTTCTCCCTGGGAAATTTCTGGCTGATATGGTGTATATGCCGTGTAAAATTCCGACCTGGAAAGTACATGGTCAACAATGACAGGCATGTAGTGGTCATAAACTCCTGCACCAAGGAACGATGCATGGCTTTTAAAATCTGCATTTTTTGCGGCAAGCCCGGCCAGCTCCTTCATAAGCTGAGTTTCAGACTTTGCCGGCTTGATGTTATACTCACCCTTGAAACGAACTCGTTCCGGGATATCATTGAATAACTCTTCTACGGAATCGACGCCTATTGCCTCAAGCATGTCTGTTTTATCTTGTTCTGTCATCGGTAAATAGCGGTGCTTCATCAGGATCCCCCCTACTTATTTCTTGGCCCGTTTGTAAAATGGAACGGGAATAATTTTTGCTTTCAGTTTTTTGCCACGAATTTCAACCAATACCTCTTGGCCAAGTTCTGCATTTTCTGTTTCTACCAAAACAAGGCCAATATTGCGTTTCAACGTGGGCGACTGTGTTCCGGTTGTCACCTCGCCTATTTTGGAATCTCCTGAGAACACAGGATAGCCATGGCGCGGAATGCCCCGGTCAATCATTTCAATCCCAATAAGTTTCCTTGGGATGCCATTTTCCTTTTGTACTTTCAAAGCTTCTTTTCCGATAAAGTCACTTTCCTTATTCAGCTTGACCGCAAAGCCTATTCCTGCTTCCAATGGGGAAATTTCGGAAGAAAGCTCCTGTCCATAAAGGGCAAGGCCAGCTTCGAAACGAAGTGTATCGCGGGCCCCAAGGCCGCATGGAAGAACCCCTTCTTCCTGCCCGGCCTCCAGGATTTCTTTCCAAAGCTTGATAGCATCCTGTGGGTCACAATAGATTTCAAAGCCATCTTCACCGGTATAGCCTGTCCGCGATACTAAAGCTTTTGTCCCGTTCAGTTCCACCCCTTCCTTAAACTTGAAAAAGCCGATTTCAGAAAGGTTGTCATGGCTTGCAAGTTTTTGGAGGACTTGTCCTGCCAAAGGACCTTGAAGTGCTAGCAGGGCGAATCTGTCTGAAAGGTTTTCAATCGTCACATTTCCTTCCAGATGGTCCTCAAGCCAGCTGTAATCCTTTTCAATATTAGAAGCGTTCACCACAAGCAAATAGTGGTCCATCCCCTTTTTATAGATGAGCAGGTCATCGATTGTCCCGCCATTTTCATAGCACATGGCCGTGTACTGTGCCGCTCCGTCCACAATTTTTGAAACATCATTGGTCATCATTTTTTGCAAATAGGAAAGACTGTCCGCGCCTTTGACCTCAATTTCCCCCATATGGGAAACGTCGAATAGGCCCGCTTTTGTTCTGACTGCCTCGTGCTCTTCTTTAATGCCGGAAAATTGGACAGGCAATTCCCAACCGCCAAAGTCAATCGTCTTTCCGCCATACTCCTTATACGTCTCGAACAAAGGCGTACGCTTAAGCTCAGTCATGAATAAATCCCCCTTTACATATCATAGTTTCGCTTATACTCCAGCCAGCATTACTCATTGGACCATTCATCTATTTTTGGCCATAAAAAAGGACAGATTCCTCCCTTGGTATAAACAGGAGGTCTCTGTCCTTGCACCTGAAAGTTTACCTGAACCAGGCTTTCCCCTTTGGTGGCTTCACCTATGTAAAGCGCTCTCCAGAGCCGCGTCCAACAAGAGTTCTTTTGCCTGAGAGATTCGCAAATTCCTTGCTTGCTCCTTCGGCGCTACGTGTGTAGTCTCTCCCCTTGTTATCATCCGCCATTATAATATTTTCAAAACAGGCCATACTAAGAAGCAATGGAAATACGCCAATGTTGAACCGGAGATTATTGCAATTTTTGAAACTTTCAAGACTACCTTCATCCTACCATTAAACCATTTGGCAGGGCAATCGTTTTATAGCTGCCTGGACAACTTTGGGGCAGGCGAAACATACGGGTATGAACACTTTTTGAAAGGGGGCGTTGGCACATGTCGGTAAAGATTGAATTCGATACAAGCTGGCAGGAGGATTTTCTGCAAAGAATCGATAACGATGGCCCATGGGGCAATTGGGATCTTTTCAAGTTAGCCGCAGGTACATCACGTTATTTGGCCATCCCTGAGTTTGAAGGACTGCAGGCGCCCAAATACCTTCCTGATCTGACAATCCTTCCCCATCAATTAGAAGCTGCGAGACAGGTCGTTGAAAATATGAATGGCAAGGCGATCCTGGCCGATGAAGTCGGGCTTGGAAAAACAATCGAAGCAGGTTTAATTCTGAAGGAATACATGATTAGAGGGCTGGTTAAAAAGGTTTTAATTCTCGTTCCAGCTTCCTTGGTTACACAGTGGGCAATGGAACTTAATTCGAAGTTTTATATTCCCGCAGTCACACAGAAGAAGTCATATGTGTGGGAACAATGCGATATCGTAGTTTCTTCCATTGATACAGCAAAACGAAGCCCGCACCGGGAACTCGTCTATAAACAGGATTACGACCTTGTCATTATTGACGAGGCACATAAGCTTAAAAATAACAAAACGAAAAACTATGAATTTGTCCAGAGCTTAAAAAAGAAATTCTGCCTGCTTCTAACAGCCACACCGATCCAAAATAAAATCGACGAGATTTTCAATCTTGTTTCCCTTCTTAAACCCGGCCATCTTGGCAATGAATCTGCTTTCTATGATCAATATAAAAAGGACTCCCGTTCCTTAAATGACGATGCCAGCCTGAAGGAACTTGTCAATAAGGTGATGATCCGCAACCGCCGCGGGGATACCGGAATCGAGTGGACAAAAAGGCATGTCGAAACAATGCCAATTGAGTTTTCTGAAACAGAACGAACACTTTATGATGCGATTTCAAGCCTTCGCAGCGCAGGTGACTGGGCACAGTCAAGTGCTTTCTCGGTTATGACACTGCAGCGGGAAGCTTGCAGCAGCCGGGAAGCCGTTTATTATACATTAAAAAACATGCTGTTCAAAAAGGAGAATCCTTCTTCTGAATACACGGCAAAAATACAGGAATTGATAGAAAAGGTTAATCAGGTTGAGAGAAATTCCAAGGCAGAAAAGGCACTGGAGCTCATTCAAAAAATTAATGACAAGGTGATTATTTTTACAGAATATCGGGCAACCCAGCTTTATCTCCAATGGTATCTTCAGCAGCACGGTATCAGTTCTGTTCCATTCCGGGGAGGATTTAAACGCGGGAAAAAGGATTGGATGCGTGAGTTATTCGAGCATCGAGCCCAGGTTTTGATTGCCACCGAGGCAGGCGGTGAGGGAATCAATTTACAATTTTGCAGCCATATCATTAATTTCGATCTGCCATGGAACCCAATGCGTCTAGAGCAACGGATCGGACGAATTCACCGGCTTGGCCAGGAAAAGGATGTACGGATTTATAATTTAGCGGTCAAAGATACGATGGAGGAACATGTCCTCAAGCTTCTTTATGAGAAAATCAATCTGTTTGAAAAGGTTATAGGTGAGCTGGATGACATTCTTGTTCGGTTGGAGCTGGGCAATATTGAGGAGCACCTGGCCGATATTTTCGGGCACTCGGCTACCGAAGGCGAAATGAAAATCAAAATGGAAAATCTGGCCTCAATGATCGAGTTTGCCAAAGGCCATACAAAGGGGGAACAGCATGCAGCAGCAGGACATTCATGAATTTCTTGAAGAGTATTTCCGCTCAAACGACTGTGAAGTTCTTGACAGGTCACCAGGTCATATGACCGTGCAATTGACAGTCGAAATCGACAAGGAATTAATGAACCGGCCATTTTATTGGCATTATCTTGAGAAAACAGGCGGAATTCCCAACCCGATGTCCATTACACTTATTACCGATCCTGCAAAAGCACCAGAGGGGCTGAAAGGAGAGCAAATCCACTTCGGCTCACCAAGGCTGCACCAACTATTTGAATCAGCCCGGAGCCTTGCCAGATATACCAGGCTTTATCATTCCCACCAGGCGGGAAACCAGACACCTTTATTCCCATGGCTGTGCATGAATGTCAAGGTTTCTTACCAATGCGACAGGAAAAGAGATGTATTTAAATCAATCGGCTTGCACTTGATCAATGGCAGAATGGTTGAGGAATTTCACGAAAAGCTTTTATCAATACCACTGACACCAAAAATACCGGATTATTCATATACACTTTCACCTTTAGTTATGCCGAAAAGCGGCTTTATCCGTATCGAAAATTATTTAAAAACGCGAATTGAGTCAGAGGACCATAGCTGGGCAGATGCTGCAATCAAGAGATGGGAAAAGGATCAGCGCCTGCTTGATCATTTCTATGAGGATGTGGATAAAGACAGGGAAGAAAGCTACCTTGTTGAGAAAAAAGCACTGCAGGAGCAATACGAACCAAAGGTTTCAATTTCACTGGTTAATGGAGGGTTATTCTACCTTAAAGAGGATGCTGTCTAGTATTAGTTTATTTCTCTGTTAATTTAACACAGGAACAGGCAGGGGCTCACACCTAAATCCGTAAGCCTATCAACGGAACCACAAAACAAACCGCCGGGAAAGTATCCCGGCGGTTTGTGGCGAATAGTCGAAATCAATGTCCTCCGCCTAACGGCATCATAAAGGTGGTCCAGTAGGTGAAACCCGCAAAGAAAACTGTCAAATACGCACCAAAAACATACATATACATGCGTTCAGATAATTTAAGATAACTCAAGAGAACAAAGAATCCTGTCTGAGCCAGGAACAGCAGAGCTGTTTTATTCATATCCCCCACATAAAACATCACTGTAAAAATTCCTGTCCAGAAACCAAGTACCCTGTACATCCGCTCCATATGTATCCCTCCCTTTTACCCGCAATACCATCGTACAATATTATAAAGTAAAAGAGAGACAAATGTAAACTATTGACCTTCAGTTAATTGGTTACGAGTGCCTGGTAGGAACAAGTATCGCACCCAGATGCCATGTTATGGCTCTCAACCAGTTCCACAGAATCAAACAACCCCTCAAACATACCGATAAGAAATTCATGATGCATGCTGCATACCGTTTCGGAATGGTCGCGGGCTACTTCCTTGAATGGGCAATTAAAGATTTGGAAATAAATCTTTGTCTGGTCCCCATTCACATCAATTTCAGGATAGAAACCAGCAAGAGTGGCAGCACTTTTTAGGACTGACAGTTTTTCTTCAAAAGACATCTCATGGCCTGACTGCTGCTTTTTGGACAGTTCCTGTTCAATCACTTCCATGCCGAACCGTTTGCCGGTGATATAAAGGGCTTTTTTCCCTTCTTCACCAAGCAGCATCATTGTCTGGATCGCTACTTTCGAAAGAAGCATATAATCCCTGAATGGGAAGTGAAGCTGAATGACATCATCGGAAAGCCGATAAAGCCTGCTCGGCCTGCCGCCTTTTCCAGTTTTCTTTGTTTCAGAAGCGAGCATATTGACATCCTCAAGCTTTGACAAATGCAGACGTGCAACATTTGGATGAATATTGAAATTATCTGCAACTTCCTGAACCGTAACTTCCTGGTGGCGTTTGGTAATGTATTGATAAATGTAATACCTGGTTGGATCGGACAGCACATTTGTAATTTTTAACGTTTGCTCCATCATGGTTCACCTCGGACCCCTTCAATTTAATCCAATTATAATATAGCTAATTCATGATGGGAATGAGGTTAACAATGTTAACACCATATGTTTGGAAAGTGTTCACAATTAGGCGGTTGTCTATCATTAAAACTTATACATTAATTCCACTCATCTTATACAAGGTTTTTGTCAAACACTAATTTCTTGAACAATTTTTCTATTTTCACCTCTAAAATCATAATTACCTTTCACAGGTGACGACGTTATAGAAACGACTACACCCGGTGTGTTAACAAAATATTCACATTTAAACACCTGTCGAAAAATAGCATTCTATGGAAACTTATGTATAATGAAGAGGAAAGGTGGTGTTAACGATTTCAAGTATCATTCAAGCCCTTGCTGAACGAATTATTGCCGATGCAGTAAGGCAACAGGCAACGGACATACACATTCTCCCACGGAAGGCAGATACCCTTGTCCAGCTCCGCATCACAAACAGCCTTATTCCCCGAATGACTCTCCCAATAGACCAATGCGATAAGCTGATCTCTCATTTTAAATTTACCGCTCATATGGATATTGGAGAAAAAAGAAAACCGCAAAGCGGTTCCGTCATTTTCAGCATTGATGGCAGAACATATGGCCTAAGGCTGTCGACGTTGCCTTCGAATAACAGGGAAAGCATGGTCATCAGGCTCCTGCCCCAACATGAAGCATTTTCCTTCAGGCACCTCTCCCTATTTCCCAGTATGTCACTGAAGCTGTTCAATCTCCTGAAAGCCGCCAATGGGATGATTATCCTTACAGGTCCAACCGGATCCGGAAAAACCACAACCTTGTATTCCCTTCTAAATGAAACTGCCAAACGGCAGCAGCGCAGTATCATCACTCTTGAAGATCCAATCGAAAAGGAATGTTCAACCGTCCTGCAGGTTCAGGTAAACGAAAAGGCTGGCGTCACCTATGCAGCTGGACTAAGAGCCATTTTGCGGCACGATCCAGACATCATTATGGTCGGTGAAATCCGGGACAGTGAAACAGCAAAAGTAGCAATTCGGGCGGCACTTACGGGACATCTGGTGTTAAGTACGATGCACACACGGGATGCGCCGGGCGCTATTTTCAGATTGAAGGAGTTTGGAGTGAATCAGCTTGAAATTGAGCAAACTTTACTCGCGGTTACAGCCCAGCGTATAGTCGAACTCGTATGCCCTTTTTGCGGAGAAAATTGTTCCCCGTACTGCCCCTCGGTGAATGGCCGAAAAAGGGCAAGCATATTTGAATTATTGTCAGGAAAAAGCCTTGGGGAAGCAATTAAGGTATCCAAGGGCGACAGTGTACGGCCGGAATACAAAACTTTAGCCTACTTTATTAAAAAAGGGATTGCACTTGGCTATATTAAAAAGTGTGAATATGAAAGGCTGATATATTCTGATGAAGAGTAATAAGTGGCCGCTGAAGGAGCAGGCGGAATTCCTGAAAGAAATGGGAGAGCTGCTTCAGCGGGGCTACCACATGTCTGAAGCAATCGAGTCAATCTCCCTGCACTTGCCTTCAAAAAGAAAGCTTGAACTTTCTGCCTGTTTGCAGGATTTGAAGAATGGGACACCCTTCCATGACGTTATTGAAGGTCTGGGCTTTAACAAGGATTTATCAGGTTACGTCTATTTTGCTGAACAGCATGGGAACTTTGAGCAGGCAATTCTTGAAGGCAGCACAGTACTATTGAACAGGGATATGGATTCAAGAAAACTAAGAAGCCTTTTGTATTATCCCGCCCTGCTTCTTATTGCCACCATACTCCTGTTTACGTTTGTCCAGCAATCACTTCTGCCCAGGTTTACAGTAATGTTCCATTCGATGGGGCTAGAGGAGCACGGCTTCACTGCAGGGGTCATCCGGTTTGGCCAACTTTTGCCTTTGTTCTCATTGATTCTAGCCTTCCTGTTAACAGTCTTGGCATGTCTCTACCAATTTTGGTACAGAAGCCTGCCTGCCTTAACCCAAAGACGTTTCCTCATGAAGGTTCCACTGGCAGGGCAAACCTTCAGGCTGATCCACACCCACTATTTTTCCATCCAATTAAGCTACCTGCTTTCAGGAGGATTATCATTTCTGGAAGCCCTTACTTTTTTTGAAAACCATAAAAAACAAGATTTTTATAGTGAAATAGCCAGGCATATAAAATCCGGGCTTATAGCCGGAGAGTCACTCGAGGCTATCCTTCCCTCTCTCCCTTTCTTTGAGAATGGTTTTTCTTCAACTGTCCGGCATGGACAGAAAAATGGAAGGCTCCCAGAAGAGCTGCGTTTTTATAGCAAGAACTGCCTCTCCATACTTGAAAAGAAAGTAAAGGTACTAATCAAGGTTATTCAGCCTTCGATTTTTTTAATCATTGCTGTTTTAGTCATTTCTATCTATCTGGCAATTTTGCTTCCAATGTTTCATATGCTCAGTGCCATTTAATTTAAGGAGGAATACTAGATGAAAAAAATTAAAAACGAAAACGGTTTTACCCTGATTGAAATGATGATTGTCATGCTTGTCATATCTGTTTTATTGGCTATCACGATTCCCAATTTGACTAGTCGCAATGAGGCAATCAATAAAAAAGGCTGCGGCGCACTTGTAAAAGTTGTCGAAGCTCAGGTCCAGGCCTACCAACTTGAAAGAGGTGCGTATCCTCAGGATTTAAATACGTTAATCCAAGCCAAATACTTGAACCCCGAAGCCGGTGTCTGCCCTGGAGGCAAAAAACAGATCATTGTAAATTCAGATGGTACAGTTAGTGAAGTCGCTATTTCCACTGTCCAATGATTAGAAACCAAGCGGGCTTTACAATGGCCGAAGCCTTAATCTCCCTCGCCGGCTTCATCATGATTATTTCCCTGTGTGTCTCGCTTATGAAACCATTGCATTCCGCTTCGGAAAGACAGCATTTCTTCTCACTTCTAAAAGCAGACTTATATTACACCCAGTTGTATGCAATCTCACATCAGCGGGATCAAAACTTTATCATCATGGGAGAAAAAAACCTTTACTATGTTGATAACACATATGTTGTAAATTTATTGATAAAACGTATTTATCCAGCCGCTTTTCAGATAACCCCCGGGACCATGCCTCTTAATTTTAAGTTTCTTCCTGATGGAAATGTGAACCGCTTTGGGACAATCCTGGTCCGTAAAGACGGGCGTTATTACCGGCTTGTTTTTCAACTTGGAAAGGGGCGGTTTTATGTTGCGGAAGGGTGACGGTTTCTTCCTTTCAGACTTATTGCTTTCCCTCTCTGCATTGTCAATTGCAGCAATGTTCCTCATTCCATCAACGGTTTTTCTTTGGAAGCAAAGCGCCAAAGCAACACTATCCAAAAACGCAACCAAGATACTATTCAACGAGCTATCTGCTTATGCTTCAGAAGATAAATACCCGATTGACCGTTTTGTTAGAGCAAACGGGAATCAATTTAAAGTATCTATACAAACGAGAATCGGTGGAAGCAAGGAGGTATGTGTAGGCGATGCAAATCCAACACCACAGTTTCAGGAAGTATGCCAAAAAATTGAATAATAAAGGATTGATCATGAGCGAGATGCTTCTCTCGCTCGCCTGCCTGTCCATAATCGCTTTCCTGTTAGCTCCTGCCATATCGGTTTTGGAAAGCGGCAAATCACATACAAGCCGCAAATTGCAAGAAATGGAATGGGAGATTTTTTACACTCAAGCGAAAAATGAGCTTCTTTCTGCAGCCTCAATCCAAGTACTTTCCGGCAAGCTTGTTTTTAAGCTGGAAAAAGATACAGTGATGTACGAGAAATACGGAAATACCATTAGGCGGCGGGTCAATCTTACAGGGCATGAAATCCTGCTTCAAAATATTGATACAGTCGCCTTCAAACGAGAAGGCCAGCAAATTATTATGCAAACCACGGATTTCGAGGGAAACCTTTACGAAGGAATCATTTATTCGATTATCCCCTGGGAGTAACAAGTATGAGACTATACCAAAAAGGCTTCACCTATCCAGTGACTCTTTCCATTTTATTGTCGATGTGCCTATTCTTAATCATGACAGCGGAAATTCTTTTAATCGAGAAAAAAGTGGCAATCGAGTTGGCTGCAATACAGCAACAGGATTATTACTTCCTGACAGCATTAAAGAAAACTGAGCGAGAGTTCCAAAGCAAAGGAATTATAACGGCTGGTGAATATATTTTTGATAAGGGAACTGTTACATATACCGTTTCACCAGCCACTAATGGCCAGCATTTGGTTACATTCATTGTTTTGTTGACTGAAGGCACCCCCATTCAGGCTCAAAGTTATTATAATATCAATCAAAAAAAGATGGTAAAATGGTTCAAGAACAAATGAATGGAGATATTCTATGAAAACTATTTTTTTGATTGGTTTTATGGGCAGCGGCAAGTCAACTGTCGGAAAAATCCTTGCCGAAAAACTGGGCATTCGCTTTGTTGATATGGATGAAGAAATAGAACGTACTGCAAGGAAAAGCATATCGGCAATCTTTCAAGAAGAGGGAGAAGAAAGCTTCAGGGACTTGGAGACTGCCCTCTTAACAAGTTTTCCCGGTTCGGAGCTTGTTGTCGCAACTGGCGGAGGTGCTGTCCTTCGTGAGGTTAATCGCGGGCTATTAAAGCAGTCTGGTCTGGTTATTTATTTGAAAGCGAGTGCGGAGGAGATATCAAAAAGATTGGTTGAAGATGAGACCCGTCCGCTATTGAAAGGCGATAAAAAGAAGGAAATAGCAAAAAGACTCAATAATCGTCTTCCATTATACACGGCCATTTCAGACTTGACCGTCATGACTGATGAAAAAAGTCCGGAGACAATTGCTGAAGAAATCGCAGCCAGGTTAAAAGAGGCTTAAATCGGACATACTTGTAGCACCGAAACAAAAGCGCAAGCGCCTTCGTGACAGGCAAAGAACGCCTGTCCCTGCGATGATTATTCTAGGGAGCTTTCCTTAGTGGTTATCGCCGTACAAACTGGAGGGGCTTCGACTGAGATAAAATGAACCTTCCATCAGCGCTTTTGGCTGATGGTTAGGTGAATGAATCGGACCTTTAGGGACAGTTGCCGACGAAGGAGGCCTACTGTGCCTTAAGGTGGGGCAAAGGAATCACGAAGAGCGAAGCTACTACCTGCTTCACATCATGAAGAAGCATCTTCGAAAAAGCTACGTGGGCTTTGCGACGAGCTGAAGGTATGCTTCCCTGAATATGCTATGGCGCAGGAGCACCTGAGCGATTCGATGATGACTTATCGTAGGGAGGAGCCCTGAAGTTTGATAGGTGATAGGCGCTGGAGCTAGACGTTAACGAAAGCAGGTGTGTCGATTGAAAACAAATGACTATGTGAAATATATGACTCAAACCTTCGTAAAGTACTATGACCAGCCTCGCGAAGAGCGAAAGCGGCTCCGCGCGGCCAGGAAAGAAGAAAAAGCTGCCTTCTGGTACCGCTGGTTTGGAATACTTCCGTATTTAGTCTATTTAAGAATCAAAAAAAAGGAGCAATAAGAGCGTAAACAACGCTAGTATTGCTCCTTTCCTTATTCAAAGAGGCCAGCGGTGCCAATCTCGGTTGCCTTCTGCTGGATGATGACGTGAAACGAAGCACTCATGCCCGATGGGAGAACAAGGCTTCGAATTGCGCGGTTCCGCCGGCTTCGTTCCGAGAAAGGGTCAGGATCATAGTGTTCCTCCAACTCTTTCAGAATCCCGGCCGCAATCAAAAATTCATCCTGGCGCATAAGCGATGCCAGCCCGAGCCCGTGCCTTTGCCCTGCCTCGATAAGCCCGTCCAGATGAATGTGGGTGGTGATATCCATGCTTCCCGGATCCTGCAAAACATCGTCATACATTCTATGTGCTTTGTATCCCCGAAGACTCCCACGCCTTCGGGCAGGACTCTGCCATTCTTCATTTGTATAGCCATAATCAACCGTTACGACAAGTCCTTTTTCAAGGGATTCAGATATATCTCTAACCATGCTCTCCATTGCGAGGGGGACTTCTATCCTCTGCCCCTCTGCCAGGGACAGTCCACTTCGTTCCAAATAGGAGGCGATATTCGATTCGGTTAGCGGCACTGGCTGTTCATAAAACCTGCCTTCTTTCAATCCTATTTTCACTTCAAAGAGTTGTCCGCGTTGTTTTTCAACCACATGGACAGGGAGGGCATCAAATAATTCATTGGAGAAAATAAGGCCATTTTGAATCCGGATTCCTGCAAGAGTTTCATGCTGCGAAAAGCCCGGAAAGCCAGAGAGCAATTCTGCCTGCAGCTTCCTGTGATAAGGGCTCGTTTCAACAATTGCGTATTGTAAATCGGTATCCGAATGCAAACGCCATTCGTCAAGGAATGCCTTGGCAAATCTGCCGTTCCCTCCCCCAATCTCACATACTTCTGGAGCCAGTTTGTATCTCGTTGCAAGGTGCAAGTACCACTTTGCAAGTGTACGTCCATATATATCAGAAATATTGCTTGTTGTAATGAAATCCCCCGAGCGGCCTATCTTTTCTCCTTCTCGCATGTAATAGCCATTCTCAGGAAAATAGAGGGCCATTTCAATGAATTCGGCATAAGTAATTAGCCTTCCGGGGGCATTGTTTATTTTTTGTTCCAGCTGCGATAGCATTCCAATCACTCTCACCTATACTTTAGCAATCATATGCCGAATCCATTCAGAAATGGGTTGGAGTCCATTTCATCGCCAATTGTCGTTGCAGGGCCATGGCCAGGCAGGACAATTGTTTCCTCAGGCAATGTTAGAAGTTTCGTATGTATACTGTTTAACAGCTCTTTGGAATTCCCCCCCGGAAGGTCTGTTCTTCCAATGCTTCCCATAAAAAGCGAGTCTCCAGCAACAACAAGCCCGTCATCAGGAAAATAGAAAGAAACACCTCCAGGTGAGTGGCCAGGTGTCTCGTATAGTGTAAAGTGAAACCCGGCAATCTCCATTTCCCCTTCCCCTTTGAATAGATGGTCCGCATCCTTTACCTTAACAGGTTCTACAGGGAAAAAGGCTGAACCGTTCAAAGCTGGATCTCCCAGCCACTTTTCTTCCTTTTTGTGCAGGTAAACAGGAATTTTATAATGATCTCTAACCGTATCAACTGCCCCAATATGGTCAAAATGGGCATGGGTCAAAATGACGGCAAGAGGAGTAAGCTTTTTTTCAGTAATAACCCTAATCAGTTTTTTGGCCTCATCGCCAGGGTCAACAATCAGGCATGTACCGTCATTGCGGTGAAGAATATAACAATTTGCTTGAATCCCTCCAAGCGGGAGCGGAAACCACTTCATGGCAAAGCCTCCAGTCTAGATGATTGATAGCCTTATTGTACACTATAATGCTCGACAAATCAGATAAAAACCTATAGAATAAAAATCGAATGAAAACGGTTATTTTTTTACATATTTAAACGGGCTTCTCGCCCGCCGTTACGGTACAAAGGGGGCTATTGTATGGGACTAATGATCATTTTCACGCTTGTTGCACTTTTGGCAGGGTATTCAACTTTTACTGCGCTCAAAAATAAGAACTTTCTTGGTGTCGGTTTTGCGTTCCTGACTTTTCTTGTTTTTGGTTGGTTCACATTCATGACTGTCTGGAAAGACGGATACCCTTCCGGCCTCTAAGAAAATTGGAAGGAAAAGGCTGCCTTGCATTCCGCAAAGGCAGCCTTTTAATTTTGTCCTGATTCCTCAATGAGATTTATTACTTTTTTTGTACGGGGATCGATGAGGCGTTCTAACCGATAGCCATATAGTATCGTTTTGCCATCCGGAGAGTAAACGATTGGCTGGTTGTCAACCCCTTCAAGAATTACTTCCCTGCTCCCCCCTATCTCATAAGAGGCAAGCGTAAATCCTTCTGTATAGGCATCAGCCTCTCCACTTCTTATCGGTTCAAATACTGCAAACGTTTCTGAACCCGGACTATAAGCCTGAAAAGGAACGAGCCAATCTGAAAATTTTGTTAGATGGGGAACCACAAATGATCCCAATTCTTTTAATTGTGGAGTATAAAACGTATATACGGCCTGGTCCTCGTTAAGCTTATCACGGCTGATTGAAACAAGTAGATTTTCATATGCCTCGATATGATAATATTGCTCATCCAGGCTCGATGTGATATCGCCTTTAAGATCCTTGATGACCAGTGGAGCAAAAAACGATGGTGTGTTTTCATCCCATTTCAAGTATGCAACCAATTCTTTACCTGCCCATTTTGCAAACGGGTCTGGCAGATCCAGTTCATCTACATGGTTCTCGTTTGTATCCATTTGATAGCTGCTATATGTCCAATCCTCATTAAATGCAATTATTAAGGCAAGATCCTCAACATACGGATTCCATTCTGCGCGAAGTTCAGCTGAAGGGAAGGATTGGGTCATCAATTCATTTCCTTCCAAATCGTAAATGGATACAATCGCTTCAAATGATGAGGGCGAAGTATGAACAAGAATTTTTTTCATGTCAGGACTTACAGCTGCTGTAACAATAGGCGTATTACTGGAGAGAATTAACCTGCTTTCACCAGTCCCTAATGAATAGGAATATAAATTCGAACCCGAGGCTAAATTGGAAGCATAAATTAATTCTGATTCATTTAACCAGCCGAATGTTTTAAAAAATTCCCCTTCCGGCACTTGTATTGGCAGCCTCCAGTTACTTGCTCCCCCATTCTCCTCTTCTGTTTGTTCACTTGGCTCATCGGACTGTAATGGAGGCATGACCTTCAAAGCTTCTGGTTTTGTGCATGCTGTCAGGAAAAGGAATACAAGGCAAATGAACAGGGCCTTTGCTGCAGTAAAAGTGGAACGCCTAAATCTATATAGCCCCATTCCTTTCCCTCCTTTAAAGTCGATATCATAATAGACGTTTGACATTGTCGTTAGTTTCAATATATATGCAATTTGATTAATTTTTTTTCAATCCGACTACTGAAAAAAATAGGCTTGATACCGACTGGAAAATGGAATCATAGTGTGAAAGAGGAAGCGGGTTTATTCCTTTTCCCACCTCTATTGTGAATCCAGGCTTTTGGAACTCTTCGATAAACCAATCTTTAAAGCCCGCATGGCTGTCTATCGTCCTGACTGGCCTGTAGCCACTCATGGCTCCCATCATACCCGCAAGCTTACCGGCCTCCTCTGGTTCCCGGTTATTATAACCCCAATAAAATTCTTCACCCTGCGAATGAAACGCAAAGACCATATCAAATTCCCTTGATCTTGCCAATTCTGCCATTACTATTGCTTCGGGTTCTGTTAAGGGAGCCTCACCTGGAAAATCACGCGATGATGGTGATTTTGGCTCCTTTCGTTCCTTTTCAATAGCCCAATTGGCAGGGAATTGATTATTCAAATCTACCCCTCTGATATTCGCTTTCCATCCAGTAAAATCTGTCCTCCCATCATTTATCTGTACGATATCAAGTTCGCAGCCTAGGGGAGGGCCTTGCAAAACCAAATCAACACCATCAGGATTTACCATAGGTACAATCGAAAGTTCATTGTCCATATATGCATGTGCAAAGTCCCAACCGGACAATCCATTGGTTAGCCCCAATAAATAATGGTTTGCCAAATCCATGAGGATCGCCGATGTAATCCATTCATTTGCATGAAAAGAAGCATTAAAATGAATTTTTCGTTTCCCGCTCCCAATTATTAGTTCGTATATGGGCTTGCGAAGAACACTTCTCCCAATTATCCTAACTTTAACAAATGGATAGGCCTTTTTTAATATCTCTATATCCTGCTCAAGCACCTTTGAATGATATGGCATCTTGCATGGTATGATAGGAGAGGTGATTCTCAACGGATGCCATATCAATTGTCCTTCTCTCAAATCTTCATCTGGCTTTAGGTTATTAATCCTTGTGATAACTGTGAGAGGGACATTCCAATCCTGCTCAAGTTTCCTAAGATTATCTCCCTTTTGAACATGATAAGGAAGAGTACAAAGGCCCGGAATAGCGATGCGATTGGTTTTTTTAGAGGGCAACTCTTCACAAGGAATTTGAGGATCAGAGACAGTCTCGAGCAAGTCCACAGGAATGTTAAAAAGCTTACCAATAGATTCTTTTGTCTCACCAGGCTCCAAAAATATCTTCATCCCAGCTACTCCTTTCATCAACTTTTATAAATGTATGAATCCCGCTGATAAAAAAGAAATAACAAAAGGCCCCTAACTTGGAGGCCTCTAAAAATCTAAAGGGATAATTTGTTTTTCGCCAGCCAGGCAGCGCCGATTACTCCTGCATCATTTCCTAGGGTCGCTAGGGCAATTTGAGTTGATTCACGAACTCTTGGAAAAGCGTATTGTTCAAAATGCCTTGCTACTTTCCCTGTGAGGAACTCTCCTGCCCTTGACACACCTCCGCCCAGAACGATTTTTTCCGGATTCAGTGTATTTGCGATATTTGCCAAAGCAAATCCCAAATGGAAAGAAACTTCTTCAATAACTGCCAGTGCCAAATTGTCACCTATACGCGCGCAATCAAAAACATCTTTAGCGGTTATCAAGCCTTTAGCAGTATAAATATCGTTCAGTGCTCCTATTTCCGAGCTCTCCTCCAACTTTTTTAGTGAAAGCCTTACAATCCCGGTTGCCGAAGCAATTGTTTCAAGGCAGCCCGTTTTCCCGCAATTACAGCTCGCACCGCCTGACGCTATTGAAGTAATATGGCCTATTTCCCCTGCCGCGCCACTTGCACCCTGAACAATATGTCCGTTTGCAATGACACCGCCGCCTACACCTGTTCCAAGCGTTACACAAACAAGATCCTTTGCCCCTTCTCCGGCACCCTTCCACATTTCGCCGATTGCAGCACAATTCGCATCATTATCAATAGCTGCCGGAAGGGAAGTTTCCATTTCCAGTACATCCTGCAACGGATAGTTTTCCCTCAGTCCCAGGTTCACAGCATTATAAAGGACGCCACTTGCATAGTTGACCGGACCGGGAGCCCCCATTCCTACACCAGCAAGTTTATCTTTTCTTTCGCCAAGTTCTTCAAGTTTTTCATTAATAGCTTTTGCAATGTTTAGGACAATGTTTTTCCCCTCATTTGAATTATCCGTCGGAATCTCCCACTTATGCAGGATTTCACCATAGATTGAAACAAATGCCAATTTTGTTGTCGTTCCGCCGAGGTCAACACCTGCTAGCCATTTTTCTGTCATTTTCTGTCACCTTTCCGATTGTTTTTTTCCTTCTCCAGCTGAATTTCATGGCGCAGAAGCATTAACGCATTCTCAAATTCATTGCGTTCGATTAACTGCGAGTTGAACATTTCTTTTAGTTCGTCCTCCATGAGTTCCATATCAGCAAGCCGGTCTCCGACATAAATAATCGTGCCGTACCTTTTTAAAAATTGCTGGATTTCATATACACTCTTCACGCTTTCTTCACCTCTGGCCCGTTTTACTTCCTGCAATATACATATTTTATCTAATCCCCCGCCTTCACCGAACCTCTAAGGCAAACTATCAAGCTCTGTAAGCAGGTTTTTGTATTCCTGCTTTTCAGGGTTAAGTTTCACTGCCTCTGCTGCATGCTTACGGGCTTCATCAATTTGGCCTTCTTCCAAATATACAAGCGCAAGATTAAAATGGGCTTCATGAAAATCCTGATCGAAGCTGATTGCCTTTTGGAGGTGTTCTTTTGCTTCAGGCAGCATACCCTTTTTTATTTCTGTATAGGACAGAAGGAAATATGTTTTTTCAGTAACCTTGTTCCCTTCCTCAAAATCATGCAACAAGTTATATGCAGCATCATAATTCTCATTTGATACATATTCTTCCGCGAGCATAACAATTGAACGTTCGTCCTTTGAACCCAATTCAGTATTGAAGCCGTAATAAAGGCCGCCTCCGATAGCAAGCACGGAGAATAAAACAAACCCCAATTGAAGGAAAGGCTTTTTTTTCTTTGGAAAATGAACGATTCCGGCCGCAAGGAAACCGCCAACAAGCCCACCCAGATGGCCGGCATTATCGACCATTGAGACCGAAAATCCAAACACCAGGTTAAAGATAATAATAAAGAAAACGGTCGGACCCATTGTCCTAAAAAACAAGTTGGGAAAAGTCACCCCAAAATAGAGGAGTGCACCAAGCAAACCAAAAATAGCACCGCTCGCTCCCGCCGATAAGTCATGGCTGAATAAAAAGCTTGCCAATGAACCGCCAAATCCAGCCAATAAATAGACAAACAAAAACCTTGCCGACCCAAGAATCCTTTCAACTGCAGTTCCCACAAAGTATAACCCAAGTGTATTCATGGCCAAATGCAAAAACCCGATATGAAGGAAAATCGGAGCAAAAAATCGCCACCACTCACCCTGCAGAATTAACGGGTTAAATTTTGCTCCAAATTCAATCAATGTTGATGGATTTGTACTGCCACCTGATAGCTCAAGAAAGATAAAGACGACAATTTGCAAAACCATAAAGAAGTATGTAAAGATGGGCTTACCAGCTTTAAAAATCGCCTGCTCCTCCTGGCTTGCCCGCCTCGCATGTTCAAGGGTGCGCATTCTAACATCTGCAAGCTCTTCTTCTGCTCCCTCTTTCTCAACTGGAGTATCTGGTAGAGGATTCACACCTGTTAAGTCTGTCAGCCTCGTTTGGGCTTCGTGATAAGTATCATTTGTAAATAAAACAGTGTGAACAGAAGTTTCAGAAAAGGCCTTCGAATACATAAACGGTTCGTTTAGCAAATGTTCGTAAGAGTCGACAGGAGCAAATTCGCTTACATAGATATTCACGACTGTAAGCTTCCGGCTATTCAGCTGTCCGCGAATTTTATCACCAGTTGATGCTGTCATATGTATATCTTTTTCCATCCAATTGCCCCAATCAAGATTGTAACGGAGCAGCCGGAGGATGGGGGCTTGTTTATTTTCTTTTTTTTCAAGCCACAACTCCTGCTCATTTGGAAATAATTTAATTATTCTATAGCCAGATCTGATTATGAATGCTTCGGCCAGCACCCAAAAAAGATGATCACTCTTACTGTACACTAATTTCCCCTGCTTTCCTCAGGCGGCCGATGCCCGCCCAAAAATCCTACTCTACATATTATACCTGAATATAGGAAAGGCCGTCCCGTTTTAAAAACGGTTCGGCCCTCCAAATACAGTATTCATCACTTTGTCCCTCATCCCGGGCATTCCCATAAAAGTACTGACCGCTGCCTTTCTTACCCAGCCCGTACCCAGTACACTATTCATTACTCTGTAGCGGTTCCGATAAAGAAGGTAGCCGGCCGTTCCCAAAACCACCATGGATGAAAAGCTCTTTTTCATAACAATCCCTCCCTCCCATAGTCTTTCTAAAGGGAAGGAGCCTATACATCCAATATTTATTGCTTCAGGACCGGTTGAAGGTATTTTTTAAGGACATCTACCGAATGGGAAAACTTTTCCCTTTCCTCTTCGCTCAGTTCCATTTCTAAAACCTCTCTGATACCATTTCGATTAACGACAGCCGGCACCCCGATATAGACATCGTTATGACCGTATTCACCGTCAAGGTAACATGAAACTGTAAGCACGGAGTTCTCATCGCCCAGAATTGCTTTTGTCAGCCTGACAAGCCCCATAGCAATACCGTAATAAGTAGCGCCTTTCCTTTCGATAATATGGTAGGCCGCATCCCGGACGTTCAGGAATATTTCATCCAAATCTTCTTGTTTGAAATCCGCTTTCTTTTTACTCCATTCTGCTATACTCATGTTGGCAATATCAGCGTTGCTCCAAACCGGAAGCTCAGTATCCCCATGCTCGCCAATGATATAGGCGTGGACATTCCGTGTATCAACATCAAAATAGTTCCCTAGCAAAAATCGGAAACGGGCGGTATCGAGTATAGTTCCCGATCCAATAACCCTTTCCTTTGGCAAACCGGAGAATTTCCATACTGCATAGGTGAGGATATCAACAGGATTGGTAGCAACCAGGAAAATTCCGTTAAATCCGCTGCCCATTACACTATCTACAATACCTTTAAAAATCTTTGTGTTTTTTTCGACTAAATCCAGCCTTGTCTCGCCTGGTTTTTGATTGGCGCCTGCCGAGATCACAACAAGGTCCGCTGTCTTACAATCTGAATAATCGCCAAACCAGATTTTTGTACGGGATGGTGCAAATGGAAGTCCATGATTTAAATCCATTGCATCTCCCTCTGACTTCTCCTTGTTCAAGTCAATCAACACAAGTTCTTCTGTTACACCCTGATTTAATAGTGCAAATGCATAACTAGATCCAACAAAACCTGTTCCAATTAAAACAACCCTGTTTACCTGTCCCATTTATATCCTCCTCTAAACAAAATTAGCTGAAATCACAGCTGTTGTTTAATTGCTTCCCAAGGGCTCAAAATGATTTAATGTAAAGCATTCCCTGAGCAGCGTTCCTTAACCTGTGATTAGCCAGATAAATGTTCCCGAAGCTGCCAGAATTCCTGACATAAAATTGACAAGGTCATTGTCCAGAAAGCCAATCCCTTTTATCTTCCTAGTCCTATGGCCACAATGATAGCGCTTTTCCGTCTCCATTCCACAAACCGAACAACTATACATCGCCTGGGCATACGCCCCAAGTACTGTATCCATCACATTTCCTAAAAAACCAAAGATAAAGATTAACAATCCAGTAGTAATCTCCAACTCGAAAAAAAGGACAGCCGCAATCGCAATAACCGCCGACCCTGCAACCCCCGCAGTCGTTCCTAATAAACTAACAGCTCCTGAAGTGCCTCTTTCCGCCCTTCTCCAGGTTAATATACTAAAGGGCTCCTTACCGCTCAATGGGCCTATTTCGGATGCCCATGTATCTGAATTCGAGCTCGCGATTGCGCTGGCAAAACAGATTACCCAAATATCGTTCCCCGTAAAGATGAAGAGCAAACTGCATAAAGTGGCGGGACCCCCATTCGCAGCAACCTGCCTCCAATCCCTTCTCGACCCCTTAGCCAATTTTTCTTCCAGCAAAGCTTTTGATTTGCTTTTAAACATCGACCATAAACTGGAGCTTACAAAAAAAACACCCAGGAGAATCAGGCCTTCGGCACCTGTTCCAGCAAAAATCAACAGGCCGCAAACTATTGCAGCAACAGCTCCTGAAGTTGTAAGAGCACGAAGGTACCATCCCGAAACAGAGGCCAGGAAAATCAATATGATACTTATAAACTTCCCTATCATCACTTGGATATAACCCTCTTATCCGTAATGATTTTTGAAACAGGCATATCATGCGGCTCCAGAGGAAGGTAATCGACTATTTGCTTTTCAAATGCCAAGCTTAACGTCTTACCATGAAATCCAGAAAGAAACCGATCATAATAGCCCCCGCCAAAACCCATTCGAAACCCATCCAATGTGAAAGCGAGGCCAGGAACGATCAACAGCCCAATTTTCCCGGGCTCTGCCAGGTCCGTTTTTTCCCTTATCGGCTCAAAAAGGCCATAGTAGACACTCTCCAACTGTTTAAAGTCCGTAATATAACGGAATTCCATTTCCCTTGTTTCAGGAAGGCACTTTGGTACAGCGATCTTTTTGCCATCAGACCAGGCTTGTTTAATGATTTGGTATGTATCAACTTCAGGTGGACGGGATACCGTTATTCCAATTGTTGAAGCCATCCGCCAATCAGGCTGTTTGTATAACGATTCAGCTACCATGCCCGATAGCCGGCTATACTCGTCTTCCGAAATTGATTTTAGTTCTTGCATCATATTTTTCCTCAATATGCGCTTTTCTTCCACGGTACCCCTCCTCTTTGTACTTTTAAAGACAACAAAAAAAGCAGCAGGAAGCCCTACTGCTTATTTTGTTTCGCGATGTACTGTTGTGCGCTTCTCTCTTGAGCAGTATTTTTTGAGCTCAAGGCGATCAGGATTGTTGCGTTTATTTTTTTTAGAAATATAGTTACGCTCCCCACATTCAGTGCAAGCCAACGTAATATTTACGCGCATGTTTTTCCCTCCAAACACTTAAAGCTTATTCGTTCATACGACTTTTCTATAATATCATTTTTTCTTTTGGAATGCTAGTCTGTTTTTCAAAAGGGCATCGTTTAGAAATACAAGCTCATTTTTATCGTTTCCGCATATAATCCATGAGTTAGCTTTCTGGGTCATTCCTGGAGGAATAATAAAGGTTTTTGAGAGAAGGCTTGCAGGATTGCCCTTGGCTGTTGGCTGGTACTTTAGCTGTCCATTCTTTAAAGAAGCCCAGATTTCCTCGGAATGAATAATCCAGGAAGGAATTACAGTACTTTCCCATTTGTTTCTTGATTCATTTAAGCCATCAATCATGAACATTTTCTCCCCTGCCAAATGGAAAATAGTGTTGTCTGCGGGGGATATAAAAGCAAAATGGTCACTTTGGGCAGTTTTTAAATAGTTCATGGAAAGAAGCTTTATTCGCTTTTCGTCTGAACTATGATTCACAATATGATAGGTAATCATGGTGATTTTTGAATGAGGCTTTTCTTCTGTCACTCGCATTGTCAGTTCTTCTTCATACAGAATTGTTTCCCTGTTATCAAAATTCCAGTTTACTTTCCCATTAACCCAAATGCCCGTTCCTATTTCAATGGCAGGGTTCCTTGCTGCTTCATCATAATAATCCCCGCTATTTACCCTGCTCTTTTCCTGTCCCAACTTAATCATAAGTTCAACCGCCTTTATTGTAACGTATCAGTATAGTGTATTAGCTATAAATATATGCCGCTTTCAAAAATAATCGTAGCACCTTCACTATCCTTGTACAATGAACGCAAATTGTCGGAATTTGCCTTGCCAAGCCAGTCCTCTTCTCAATACATAAAAAAATTTTATAAACAAAGCCCAAGCCTGTATTTTTGCGTATATTCGACACTATTAATAAAAACCACTAAAAAAGCATGCTGCCAATAAGAGGCAGCATGCTTTGTCTTTTAAGTATTTAAATCATAGAGTTTTCCTGTTACTACATATATAACCTGTTCAGAAATATTGGTGGAGTGATCGCCAATTCTTTCAAGGTAGCGGCATGTGTATGCAAGCTGGGTGATTTGGTTTGTCGCAGTTGGATTTTTTGGAATAAAGCTTAACAATTCACTAACAAGCTGGCCGTACATTTCGTCTACCTTATCATCTTTTTTTGCACATTCCCTTGCAAGGACAGTGTCATTTTCATAGAAAGATTTTAGGGCACATTCTAGCATCTCGATAACCAGAATCATCATTTTAGGGATATCAACGATTTCCTTAATATGCTTTTCCTTGCCAATATGCAAAGCAGCCTTTGCAATGTTTACTGCATTATCGGCAATCCTTTCTACCTCAGATGATATCTTTAACGCCGCAATAATTTTTCTAAGGTCGGTTGCAACCGGAGATTCAGTCGCAATCAAGAGGATTGCCTTTTCATTTATTTTGGCCTCAAGCTCATCAATTTTTGTATCGCCTTTAACAATTCCATTTGCTTTCTCAAGATCCTGTGCCACAAGTGCTTCAGTTGCTTCTCTTACAGCAACTGTTGAAAGGCGCACCATCTCCATAAGCATTTCCTTTAATTGGTTTAAATTATTGTCAAAATTTGTCCTTGTAACCACTATCTCACCCCATTATTCTTTCTGAATATGTGCAGCCGGATGTTTTATCACGGTTCCAACTATAATATTATCCGAATCGGCCAGAAATGTAATCTTCTGTCCGCTTATCAGATGGATTTGAGAAAATTTTGTTTGTTGCAGCAAATTCAACTACCTCTCCATTTAGGAAAAACGCTGTTTTATCAGAAATCCTGGCGGCCTGCTGCATGTTGTGTGTAACAATGATAATACTGTAATTTTGTTTCAATTCCTGCACAAGCTCTTCAACCTTTAGAGTAGAGATTGGGTCAAGGGCAGAAGTCGGTTCATCCATTAGAATGACATCCGGTTCAATTGCGAGGCAGCGTGCAATACAAATCCGCTGCTGTTGTCCTCCGGAAAGCCCATAAGCATTTTGGTTCAGCCTGTCCTTCACTTCATCCCAAATGGCAGCACCGCGCAAGCTCTGCTCCACGATTTCATCCAATACTTTTTTGTTGCGGATACCGTGAATTTTTGGGCCATAGGCAATGTTTTCATAGATTGATTTTGGAAAGGGATTTGGCTTTTGGAATACCATGCCGACACGGGTCCGCAAATCTTCAACCTCGAAATCTTTATCATGGATGTCCTTACCTCTATAAAGAATCTCTCCCGATGTCCTGACACCTGGGACAAGCTCAACCATTCTGTTCAACGCTTTAATATACGTTGATTTTCCGCATCCGGAAGGGCCAATAATTGCTGTCACTTCATTTTCATTTATGTCTAAATTAATATTCTTCAGTGCATGGCCTTCGCCATACCATAAATTAAAATCATTCGTTTCGTAAACGGCTTTCGCAGCCGTGTTAGTATCAGCCTGTGCATTTAATTTTCCTGATGTAGTCCCCATCGTAATGGCCTCCCGCCTTAATATCTTTTTTGGAATTTATTTCTTATTAGGACTGCTATTGAATTCATAATAAATAGTACAAGAAGCAAAATGATGATTGTCGCGGCAGCAAGATTTGCGTATTCAGCGACAAGAGCCGAGTCAACTGTCCAGTAGTAAACTTGAACAGGCAAAATTGTGAATTTATCCAGGATGTTGTCAGGGAATGGAATTAATAGTGCCGGTATTCCCAATACAACAAGTGGTGCAGTTTCACCAATTGCCCGTGACAGGGCCAAAATTACCCCGGTAAGGATTCCTGGCAGGGATGCCGGCAAAACTACATTTTTAATTGTCTGCCACTTTGTTGCTCCCATTCCGTAAGATGCTTCACGCAAAAATTGCGGAACAGCGCGGATTGCTTCCTGGCTTGAAACAACAACTACCGGAAGCACGAGGAGTGACATCGTCAGTCCCCCAGCTAATACTACGGAACCAAGATCCATCCAACGGGCAAAAACGGTCAGTCCTAGAATCCCAAATACAACAGAAGGGACACCGGCAAGGTTGGAAAGATTCGTTTGAATAAATGATTGCAGTTTTCCTTTTTTTGCATATTCTTCAAGGTATATTGCCGTACCTACCCCAAGAATCATTGTAACTGGAGCTACAACCAGCATAAGCCAAAGCGTACCGAGGATCGCTCCCATGATTCCTGCCCTTTCAGGGTTAGTAGAAAGTTTATTTGTGAGAAAATCCATATCAATCCAGCCGATACCATCGCGAACGACTCTATATATTAAGACAGCCAAAACAGCAATTCCAAACAATGCTGCAAGTAAGAAAATGGCCTTTGCGATGTTGTTTATAGTCAGTCTTGTGCCCATCTTCTTCTGAACCTGGCCTTTGTCAATATATTTCATTTTAGTATTCCTCCCTGAACTTACGTGAAATATATTGCGCAATCAGGTTCATGACTAATGTAAATACGAAAAGTGTCATGGCGACTGCATACAAGCTGTAATATAATGTTGTTCCCGCTGCAGCCTCACCACCGGTTACTTCCACTATATAAGCTGTCATAGTCTGCATGGATTGTGTTATATCAAAAGTGAAGTTCTTGGAACTTCCACTAGCGATTGCAACAATCATAGTTTCCCCAATTGCACGTGAAATTCCTAAAACGAAAGAAGCGATAATCCCTGAAATGGCTGCGGGAATGACAACTCTCCAGGTAACTTCTAGCTTTGTTGCCCCTAGAGCCAACGCACCTTCACGCATCGCGTTAGGTACTGCACTCATCGCATCTTCTGAAAGGGAAGCCACCATCGGAATAATCATAATCCCCATTACAATCCCAGGGCTCAATATATTCGTAGGCTCAAGTCCCGGTATAAAAGATCGCAACAAAGGTGTTACAAATGTAAATGCAAAGAATCCATAAACAATGGTTGGAATTCCCGCAAGCACTTCAAGAATTGGTTTAAGAACTCTCCTAACCCGTTCCGATGCATATTCGCTAAGAAAAATTGCTGTCATTAACCCTACAGGAATTGCCACAACCATTGCAATTGCAGTAGAAATAAGTGTCCCATTCAACAAAGGCAGTACACCAAACTGTGCATTTTCACCTAAAGGTTTAAGTACGGTACCTGTGAAAAATTCGATAAATGAAACCTCTCTAAAGAATAACAATGTTTCAGTCAAAAGTGTGACGACAATACCAATCGTCGTGAAAACAGATATCGCTGCAATAGCAAAGAGGATGCTTGGTATTAATTTTTCTGTGTATCTTCCTAGGCTTGCAGACTTTTTCTTTTCTTGTATAAGCCCACTAATGTTCAGCTTCTTGCCTTTGCTTGTGTTGTCCATATCAAGGCCCCTTTCACCCCTATATTTTCCTTGGAAAATATATCATAAACATAATTAACGGCACAAAAGATGAGAAGGCAGGCTTCTCATCTTCCATGGGAATGGATTTTATCTTTATTTTTTCAGAGCATTCAGGGCATCAAGCGCTGCCTGCTTGTCTGCATCAGAAATCGGAGCAAAACCAGTTTCAGACGCAACATCCTGAGCGTTCTCCATCATATAAATCGCGTAATCCAGTACTTGCGGCTTTTCCTTCGCATGTCCTTCATTCAAGTATGTGAAAACTGCGCGAGTAAAAGGTGCATAGGCGCCATCTTCCTTGATTGTATCTAAGGAAGGCTCTACAGGCCCGTTGCCAAAGTCAACATTGACAGCTGAGAGCTTGTCTTTGTTGCTATCATAATACCCAAAACCGAAGAATCCGATTGCGTTCTTATCTTTGGATACGAGATCAACCAAAGTTGAATAATCTTGCTGTAGATTAATATTCTCTGGTAAATCCTGCTCACCTAAAATTTCTTCATAAAAGAATTCGTATGTTCCATGGTTTTCATTTGGTCCGTATGTCTTAATTGGCTCATTTGGGAAGTCAGGGCGTACATCAGACCAATTTTTCTTGTTTTTCGCAGCGGTAAAGATGTCAACAACTTCCTGCTGGGTAAGTTCTTTTGCCCAAGTATTGTCTTTATTGATGACGATTGTAATACCATCAAGAGCAACCTTTAGTTCTTGTACATCAATGCCAAGCTTTTTTGCTTCAGCTTTTTCTTCTTCTTTTATTGTACGGGATGCATTATTGAAGTCTGTTCCGTCTTTAACAAGGAATTTTTTGAAACCAGCAGAAGTACCTGCACGGCTGACCTCCACTGAAACGTCTTCTTGTTCGTTAACCATATAATCCTCAGCCATTCTGGCCATGAATGGGAATACAGTTCCAGATCCGTCGATAACGACGCTTCCTTCCAATCCTTCTCCATTGCCGCCTGAGTTGCCGCCGCAAGCTGCTGTAAATACCATTACTGCTGCAAGCATTGTAAGCAGGCCGAGTTTCTTGAATCGTTTCATTTATTTGTTCCCCCTAGAGTTTGGTTATTTCCCTACAAGTTTTAGCTTACAGATATACTGTAAAAGCCGTTTAAATCAAATGTTAAGCTTTTGTAAATTTATCTTGTTTAATCATGTCTATTTTTTCCGACTATTGTTAATATTTAACCTCCATTACGGCTGGGTAAACATTTCATATAAATGAGTTTCCCCCAATAAAGGTATATCAATTCTAGTTGTTGTAAGCATTAGGAAAGAAAACTTATTAGAACTATTCATACAAAAAAGCCGCCCCAAAAGGCGACTTTAAATATTGTTTATTCAGTTTGGTTCATTTCATCCTGGCTTTCTCCCGAATTTGCTTCAATCTCATTCGTTTCGCCGCTAACCCGCTTTTCCTTGAGCTCAAAATATGCATCAAGTACTTGACGTCCAATGATATTATTATAGCTACCCCCGTTCCCCTGATATGCCCATGGAATTAGTACGGAAATCGCTATTTCTGGCTTTTCGTAAGGAGCAAAGGCTATAAGACTCAAGTTCATAACTTCTGGAGGAATTTTCCCGAATTTCTTTCTTTCAAAACCATCATAAAATGCTTCGGCTGTTCCTGTTTTTCCTGCAGGGTTATATGGTGCGTTGTTAAAGTAACCCCTGGCTGTACCACGTGATCCATGCATAACCCGCCAAAAACCTTCCTTTACAGGCTTTAGGTGTTTGTCACCGCCCTCCAGCCTGTTCAGTACTTTGGGCTGAATTTCCTGAATGATTGGTCCAAGCTCATCGCTTTCCATTTCAGGCTCGCGAATTTCTTTTACGATATGAGGCTGTATCCTTGTCCCCCCATTGGCGATTGTCGATACATACTGGGCCAGCTGCATGGCTGTATATGTATCATACTGGCCGATTGCAAGGTCAAGCAGCTTCCCGCTCTCTAGCGGTCCGGCAAAACCTGCAGATTCACTCGGGAGGTCGATGCCAGTCCTGACACCAAGCCCAAACTGGCTAAAGGATTCCCTAAAGGTACCAAAGGCTTTCAAGTCAAGAGGAAGCGGCTGATTAGGAATATACGTTCCTTTCCCCAGTTTGATAGCAACATGGAACATATAAATGTTCGATGACACTTCAAGTGCACTTGCGGCGTTGACAAATCCAAGCCCGCTCCTCCAGGAAGATTTTCTCGGGGTACCTTTTATATTCATTGGTGTGTCATAAAATGTTGTCGATGGAGTGATAACCCCATGTTTAAGGCCTGTATAGACTGTTGCGCCTTTAACGGTGGATCCTACATTATAGGAACTAGTAAAAGCTCCATATGCATAATCACTCATTTCGTATTTACCGGTTTTCGGGTTTTTTTCTATCTTTTTACCCGCCATGGTAAGAATATCCCCGGTATAAGGATCCATAAGGACCACAAATCCCCGGTCAAGAAGGGCAGATCCCGGCTTTCGCTTTGCGGCCCAGAGTTCTTTTTCAAGGATTTTTTCAACTTCACGCTGAAGCTCCATATCAATAGTAAGAACCAGGTCTTTCCCGCGTTTCCCTTCCGACACGACTTCAGTGCCGAGGACGTTTCCGCCTTTATCTGTTTTATTTTTCACTTTCGCCTTTTGCCCTTGGAGGACCTCTTCATATTGCCTTTCGATATAGCTGATTCCAACCCGGTCGTTAAGGCTGTAATCCCTTGATAAATAATAATCGAGCTGTTCCTTGGGAATTCCTTTATCAGAAGGCGTCACATTCCCAAGTATCGTTCTCAATGTATCTCCATAAACATATTTGCGCTTCCAGTCAGTTGTTGTATCTACTCCCGGCAATGCTTCAAGGTTTTCGCTGACTACCGCAAATTCTTCATCCGTCACTCCTTCATTTTTAACGATTTGCGGAGTTTGGGCATAACCCGAATTGAATTCCCTCCAAATCGCCGCTACTTCAAGCTCAGCAGGTGTAAGGCTCTTCAAGTGCTCTTCTGTCACCCTGTCGACTTGCATTTCGTACAGTTCTTTATTTGTAATCTCTTTATCGTAATATTGATCCCATTCTTTTTTTGTTATTAGTTTTTTGGCTTCTTCCTCATTCTTCAAAAGCCAAAAATCTTTTTTATCACGTTCCTGAAGCCGGTCAGTTGGCTTATCGATCATCTTTGCCAGCTTTTCAGCAACCTCAAGCATTTCTTCCTGAGTCGTACCTTGATATCTCGTATAAGTAATTGCATTAAGCGGCTCATTATCCAAAATAATATTGCCATTCCGATCATACATCTTCCCTCTAGGAACCGGATTTTTAACCGTTACATCCTCAGTCCGTTCAACTTCGCGCTTAAAATCATCTCCATATACAATTTGGACAATGCCCAACCTTAAGATCAACAAAGAAAAAAGCACAAACACTGCAAAAAATAATATATTCAGCCTAAATGGCACATAAGCCCTTTTTTTCTTTTTTTTCGTTGTAACCATGTACTCACACTTTCTTTTAAAAATTTACACTATCCCTTATTGTAATGGAACACAGCGATTATTTCTATCCGTAACCGTCTGCCATTTTTGAAATAGGGCTTCAGAACGAGAAGCAACTTTATTTTCCAATGAAAAAAGACCCTTGCAAGCAAAGGCCCTATGGTGATGAAAGGTGAACATTTCTTAGAAAAAAATAGACAAAGGCATGCCCGGAGCCGAGGATGACTAGCAGGATGGGAATACTTTCGCGCCAATCAAAAAGGGTTATGCCAGAAAGGAAAACAAGAATTGATACAATCCTGCCGAAATTCAGAAAAACCTCTCGGACAACAATATACTCGATTCTCATTTCCGCAGCCTTCCAGCTCCTCCCGATAACATCATATGTAATGGACATATATGGCACAAGGAGGATTGGGTAGGCTATGGCGATAATACTGCCATAAAGCAGGAGTTTGTAGAAATTCACATTAAACACAAGCAGAAAAACTGCAGCAAATAAAAGGATGCCCCCAAGTAAGATTGCTTTTTTTCTTCTTTGCTTCTTAATCATCCTGGAGGCAAAGTAATAGGCAATAAATGAAACACCCGAGTTCAGCAGGCCAAATGTCCCTAACGAAAGCTCGCTGCCTGTTGAAAGGAAAACATAGACAGAAATGATAAATACAAACGTCCCTTCCCGAATCCCCTGAAAGAAATGGGCGTTTGTAACTAGCTTCCAATTACGGTTGCGCCTCCGTTCCTTAAATATATCAGCAACTGCATATTTGCCTGAAGAAGGACGTGGCTTTAGGAAAAAGCTTAGGAAGACAGCCA
The DNA here is from genome assembly GCF_001685025.1 of Bacillus sp. FJAT-27225. Lineage (GTDB taxonomy): Bacteria > Bacillota > Bacilli > Bacillales > Cytobacillaceae > Bacillus_D. The sequence goes on from NZ_MAYU01000001.1 coordinate 865,568, forward strand.
GCGAAAAAAGGGCCAGTGATAAGCCAAATACAATTGTATATCCGTTAAAGCTGTCTACCCTTGTAATAATAAAGCCTGAGGTAACCGGACCGACCATTCCGCCGGCTGAAGAAAGGATACCAAGAAATCCATTAAAAAAATCTCTCGTATCAGGTTCAGTTATTTCGAAAGTAAGGACATTAAAAGCAAGCCAATAAAACCCATATCCTATGCCAAGAAGCCCCCCCAAGAGGATGAGGAATTTCGAGGCGCCAGAACCTGCAGTAAGGACAGCCAAATAAAACAGTGCCAGAAAAATAACCCCAATCCGAAGAACGATGACCCTGTCTATTTTTTTTGCCCATCTACCGGCCAGGATGAAAGTAAGCGGCTGTAGAACAACAATGGACAGATTATAAAGCGAGATTGTTGCAAAATTTCCTGATTGCTTCCATAAGTAAATATTTACGAATGTGTTGGATAGAGCTATGCTCAATGAGTAAAGGCCGCCTAATATGAGTAAGAGCTTAAGATCCTTTGTTACTTCTAAATCCCCAAATAACTTTAATTTGTTCAGCATATGAAAACTCCTTTTTTCATAAAGGTAGTTTTCATCAGCCTTCTTGTTTCTATTCTAAATAAGAATAAAAAGCCTCCAGTGCTTGGTCAGTAGGTGCTGGGATAGTTTCCACTTTCTGCAGGCTTATATCCAACTATAATTTACGTTTGAAATTCCCCTAACATAAAAAAAAGCTGCCCCCAAGAGCTTAACGACTAATGGGGCAGCCTGCTGGCTTACATTATTTTGCTGAGCTGTAGCGCTTTGAAACTTCATCCCAATTCACAACATTCCAGAAGGAATTGATGTACTCTGGACGACGGTTTTGATATTTCAGGTAATAGGCATGCTCCCAAACATCGAGGCCAAGGATTGGTGTCTTTCCTTCCATCAATGGAGAGTCCTGGTTTGGAGTGCTTGTCACTTCGAGCTCGCCATTATTGACAACGAGCCATGCCCATCCCGATCCAAAGCGAGTAGTAGCGGCTTTGGCAAATTCTTCTTTGAAGTTCTCGAGGCTGCCGAATTTGCTGTTAAGTGCATCAGCAAGCTCGCCGGAAGGCTCGCCACCGCCGTTTGGTGAAATAATTTGCCAGAAAAGGCTGTGGTTAGCATGGCCGCCGCCGTTATTGCGGACAGCAGTTCTTGCGCTTTCAGGCACCGCATCGAGATTCGCGATAACTTCTTCTACTGGTTTCGATAGAAGCTCTTCGTTTCCTTCCAGTGCATTGTTTAAGTTGGTCACATATGTGTTGTGATGTTTCGTATGGTGGATGTTCATTGTTTCCTTATCAATATGAGGCTCTAACGCATCATATCCATATGGAAGTTGAGGCAATTCAAATGCCATTCTCCATTCCTCCTATGTATCTCGATTTCTTCGGAAAATAGTAGAAAATTTCCAAAGCTTTGCAGTTACAGCTTATCAAAGTTGATCAGATGATTCAAATGATACGCTTTGTAACACACCTTGATACTATTCCCTTTCTTCGATTATTTTATGCCTGTTTTTTTAATCTTTATTATTCAAGATTCGGAAATTTGTCACTTTCAACTTTCCCTAGATTTGTCAACGATTTAAGTCATACCAGCTCTAAACCTCTTCCACAAATTGTAAAAACGACATTGACACGTTGGCAATTATTCTTTTTAATCAATTTAAGGAGACATAAGGAGTGGCATAGTATGCAAGAAAATAAAGACTCTCTATATAATTTACTCGTCCAGTTTTTCGGCAGGAAGGAACCGCTTCAAAAATACAATGCAGGGACGATTCTATTTAGTGAACGGGATGCTGTTGAAAATATTTATATCATTCAAAAAGGCAGCGTTGCGATTGGAAGAGTTCATGTAAAGGGAAAGGAATTTATCCTTAAAATTCTTACTCCGAAAGAAATTGTCGTGGAATACCAGCTCTTTAACCCTTCATCCTGCTATCATTTTTCAGCTAAAGCTTTAACTGACTGTGAACTGCTTGTCATTCCGCGGATCCAATTCGAGGACTTTATTACGAATGACCCTTTTGCAATGACAGCCCTGGTTTCGTGGATGAGCACGAGGTATTTAAAGGCTCAAATGAAATGCCAGGATTTAATCATGAACGGAAAGAAAGGCGGACTTTATTCAATTTTAATCAGACTCGCCAATTCATATGGTGTTGATACCGAAGACGGCATTTTGATTGACTTGCCTCTAACCCATCAGGAACTTGCAAATCTGACGTACGGAACCAGGGAAGTTATTCAAAGAAGCTTGAAGGAATTGAGAGATATAAACGTAATTGGTTATGATCAACAGAAATTTACAATAAAAGATTTAGCGTACTTGCGACATGAAGTCGATTGCCAAAATTGTGGTTTTGAGATATGCGGGTTAAATTGATGCAGCATGTAGGTTTTCCCTATCACAATGCTAAGCCGGATTGGGCTTCGAAGTCCCAATCCGGCTTTTTTCTATGCCTTCAAAATACCATAAATAAAAAATATGCAATCATTGCGGCCTGGATGACAGTTTTCGCTGCTGCGCCACTTATAAAACCGATAACAGAACCAAAGCCGATCTTCGCACTTTCGGATAACCCTTTTCTGTGGACCATCATTTCTGCAAGCACCGCACCAATAAACGGGCCGACAAGAATGCCGAGAAACGGCAAAACAAATGGCCCGACTAGAAGGCCGATTGTGCTCCCCCATACTGCAGCTTTTGAACCGCCATATTTCTTCACTCCGATGATATTTGCAACGTAATCCGCACCGAATAACAACAATGTGAAAAGGCCTTGAATAACCCAGAAAAACCAATTAAAAGGTTCAAATGATATAAAAAAACCATAAATGAGAAATCCTCCAAAAATAAAAAGGACACTTGGAATGACAGGAAATACAATTCCTGCAAACGCAACAATAAACATAATGATGACAATTCCCCATATAACTGTTTCCATTTACCGGTCTCCTTTATCTTTATAAATTGAAACTAAATATTACCTGTCCCGCTGCTCCCGCAGGACGTTGAATAATCTTCCTGAAATAGCACCGCAGGAGAAAATGCGTTTTTTGTATTTTCGAACGAGCTTCACGCCTGGAACGTAAATCAACAGGGCCACAAAAGGTATCTCTTTCTTTACACATTTATTAAAGTGGCTCTAAAATCCCTTTATTGTTCGTTTCTATGTTTCTAAAATATTTATTATTCTAACATATTTGCCTCTGGTTTCTTCCGCTTGTACAGGATGCGTTGAAGGGATAAAATAAATGGGTTGAAACTTTTTCCCGCATTAATGGTCTGTTAAACCCCTACCTCATCGAAAAAGCATAGATGAGGGATAACAGCCGCATGTGTACGATTGGTTCAACTAACAAACAGTGGGTAATGAAGTATCCTCACTGATTGAAGTTTCACTTTATAGGGAGTGTAATCATGAACGTTTTTAAACAACTGTATAAAAGCATCTATTCACCAAAAGACATTGCTTCATTCCGAAACCAGGGAATCGGCAAAACCATCCTGTATGTTTTCCTGCTCACTTTCATTTCTGTATTGCCTACCTTTTACTACCTTAATCATGCCATAGTCAACGGCATTGAAACAGCTAAACAAATTGCTAGTGAGGAGCTTCCTGATTTCACTATTAAAAATGGTACCCTTGAAGCCGATATCGATAAACCCGTTACCATTCAGAGGGACAGCTTTTCGATTACACTGGATCCAACCGGTGCTGTAACGGGGGAAGACCTTGCTGATACTGGCAATACTTTTGGCTTCCTTAAAAATGAATTTACCCTTTCCGCAGGCGGGAGAACGCAATCCTATCCATACGCAATGCTGGAGGGCAGTGAAATTACAAAGAATGATTTCCTTGAATTCTTTTCGTCTATGAATGGTATAAAAGGGGTAATCATGCCAATTGTATTTGCTGTGATTTTCATAATGTCTTCGGCCTTAAAGTTTATTGAAGTTAGTGTACTGGCTGGATTCGGCATTATGTTCAGCTCTATCGGGATGCGGCAGTTACAATATAGGCATTTATGGAGAATGGCTGCATACAGTGTCACACTATCAACTATCTTTTTTACAATTATGGAGGCTCTTCAGACTATAGTGCCAAATGGTATGTTAATTAACTGGTTCGTGTCTTCAATTGTTCTTTACCTGGCAATCAAAGAGACCCCTGGTTCTGAAAAAGAAGCTGTCTAAAGTAAATTTTCAATACGCACCATTTTATTCCGTCCTTAATGGACGGTTTTTTTGTTCTAAATTCTCCTTATTGCGCATATGTATGTTACAAATTGCCGCAGGAGGCATGTCCAATGAAAAAATTAATTGCCACTCTCTTTACGATAGCATTGATCGCTTCTGTTTACGTAGACTTAACCAGCGGTACACTTCCAGCTGCAACTGCGCCAATTGGAAAACATCCGGAACAAAAAAAGGAAACAAGCTCTCCTGCCACACCACATTTCAAAGCTACCGTAAAGCCTGGCCAAACGCTGCTGTCAATTGTTGAGGAATATGGAGCAGGAAATCCGGGGGTTCCCATTAGTAAGCTTATAACTGATTTCGAAACACTTAATCCGGGTTCGACACCCGAATCACTTCAAGCCGGGAAAACCTATCTTTTCCCCAGTTATTCCAATTAAGGGAGTTTGATTCCAGCTGTAGTTTCTTCACCTTGTAAGAATGCCCGGCTACTGATAAAATAGTCTAGTACTGTTATTTGTATATACCTATTATTATTTAGTACCAAAGGAGCGGACCTTACGTGAATGAACTTACACATCGTACTAAAACCCGCCCGGTCCGGGTCGGTAACCTGACCATTGGCGGAAACAACGAAATTATTATACAAAGTATGACAACAACCAAAACCCATGACGTTGAGGCAACTGTCGCTGAAATCAAAAGGCTTGAAGATGCCGGCTGCCAAATCGTCCGGGTTGCCTGCCCCGATATGCGGGCTGCCGAGGCAATTCCTGAAATAAAGAAAAGAATCAACATACCACTTGTCGTCGATATCCATTTCGATTACAAGCTTGCTCTCAAAGCAATTGAAGGCGGCGCTGACAAAATCAGGATCAACCCTGGTAATATCGGCAGACGCGAGAAAGTGGAAGCTGTTGTCAAAGCGGCCAAAGAAAAAGGGATACCGATCAGAATAGGAGTCAATGCCGGTTCTCTTGAGAAAAAGATTCTTGATAAATACGGTTATCCTACCGCTGATGGAATGGTAGAAAGTGCTCTCCACCATATCAAGATTCTTGAGGACCTGGATTTCCATGATATTATCGTGTCCATGAAAGCTTCTGATGTCAATCTTGCTATTGAAGCATATGAAAAGGCGGCCCGTGCCTTTGATTATCCGCTTCATCTCGGCATCACTGAATCCGGGACCCTGTTCTCTGGCACGATCAAAAGTTCTGCCGGCCTCGGTGTCCTTCTCAATATGGGAATAGGCAACACAATGAGGATTTCCTTAAGTGCAGATCCTGTCCAGGAGATTAAAGTTGCCCGTGACCTGTTAAAGGTATTTGGTTTATCGGCCAACTCGGCAACCTTAATAGCCTGCCCAACCTGCGGACGGATTGAAATCGATCTGATCAGTATTGCCAATGAAGTTGAGGAATATATTCAAAACATTAAAGCTCCAATCAAAGTTTCCGTACTTGGATGTGCCGTTAACGGCCCTGGCGAAGCACGCGAGGCTGACATTGGCATAGCCGGCGCACGAGGCGAAGGGCTTCTATTCAGGAAAGGTGAAATTGTCCGGAAAGTTCCTGAAGAGACGATGGTTGAAGAGTTAAAGAAAGAAATTGACGCAATCGCTGCGGAATATTTTGAAAAGAAAGCCCTTGAAGAACAAGGGGTGAAGTAGGCAATACGAAAGAGGCCGGCAAATGCCGTCCTCTTTTCGATTGCTCCTTTTTGAGAAATGATCAAAAGAATGGTGCTATGAACATTCCAATTATAAGTGAAACCGCGCCAATGCCAATTGCCCAACCGCCAGCTTTGGATTGCCCTCTTCTCATTGCCAAAAACCCAAGGACAATACCAGCTGCCCCTAGCAGCACAGGAAGAAAGAACAACGACAGAATCGCCAAGCCTAGAGCAATATAACCGAGCATCGAAGTACCCGCATTTTCATCAGCCTGATTTCGCTGCTGCCCTTCTTTATTGTTTCGATTCTGCCTTACCTGGACAGGTGCAGCAATCTCGCCTGCTGTTTCTTCCCTGGTGTTTTCTGCCGGGCTTGACCCAGCAGTGCCAGTTAGCGCGGATCTAGATGCAGTTGAACCAGTCTCATTTGAACCAGTTCCAGTTGAGTTAGTTGCAGTTGAGCCTGTTGCTGTTAACCCCGTACCTGTCTGCATGGTTGTGGTACCCTGCGGTGAAGGTAAAAGCAGCGGCTCTGAAGACGTTTCTTCTTTGTAGTTATATCCCGACTGTGATTGGTAATTCCTGCTTCCCTGATTTTCGGAATCGTTCCTGCCCTCTTGCTGCATCGTGTTTCTGCCATAGGATTGATCGGCCACCTTAATCCCTCACTTTCAAAAGTAGGAGCCTTCTTATTGTTTACGGCTGAATTTTTTTTACTATGTCAATCTTTGCAAGGAGTACCTCTCATACTCCTTCTGGTAAAATAAAGTAAAGCGTCCCTAATTAGGGTTGTTTATCACCCGGGGCCATCCCTCTTCTGCTGGCAGCTTGCACTACGGCAAGCTTCCAAAAAATAGCACCCGGGACAAACATTGTATTCTACATAGACAAAAGGAGTTTTTATATGAAAAGACTTGGAATTGATATTGACGGGACAGTCACCTGTCCTTCGAGTATTTTGCCCTATATTAACCGTGATTTTAAAGTAAATGTAACACTGGATGATGTAAAAGAATATGATTTGCTGCATCTTGTCCCCGATGTGCCTAGGCAGCAATTTTCTACGTGGTTTCAAGGAGCAGAGCCTGAAATATACTCTGGTTCTCCCCTTGCAGAGGGAGCGAAACATGTGCTTTCCAAATGGAAGGAGCAATTTGAATTATACTTTATTAGTGCTAGAGCCACGCACTTGCTTCATGTTACGGAAGAATGGTTCACCAGGAATGAATTGGAATACCATCATATCGAATTGATTGGCACCCACAATAAAATTGCAACGGCAAAAAAATATAAAGTCGACTTATTCCTTGAAGATAAACATGATAATGCGGTTGCCATCCATGAAGAATGCGGAATCCCCGTCCTCTTATTTGATACTCCCTATAACCGGGATCCAATCCCAAAAGGAGTCATAAGAGTGAAGAACTGGGAAGAAGCCGCACGATGGGTAGCAGAGTGGAGAAAATAGGCCCGGCTCAGCAGTTGATCTTAGGGTCCGTTCAGTTGGCTGTTGCCAGGTGGTAAAAAGTCCACTAACGCTTAGTTCGTGGATGAATTGACGGTTGCCAGGTGGTAAAAAGTTACTAACGCTTATTCGTGGATTAATTGACGGTTGCCAGTGGTAAAAAGTCCACTAACGCTTAGTTTGTGGATTAATTGACCGTTTGCCAGGTGGTAAAAAGTCCACTAACGCTTAGTTCGTGGATGAATTGGCGGTTGCCAGGTGGTAAAAAGTCCACTAACGCTTAGTTCGTGGATGAATTGACGGTTGCCAGGTGGTAAAAAGTCCACTAACGCTTAGTTCGTGGATGAATTGACGGTTGCCAGGTGGTAAAAAGTCCACTAACGCTTAGTTCGTGGATGAATTGACGGTTGCCAGGTGGTAAAAAGTCCACTAACGCTTAGTTCGTGGATGAATTGACGGTTGCCAGGTGGTAAAAAGTCCACTAACGCTTAGTTCGTGGATGAATTGACGGTTGCCAGGTGGTAAAAAGTCCACTAACGCTTAGTTCGTGGATGAATTGACGGTTGCCAGGTGGTAAAAAGTTCACTAACGCTTAGTTCGTGGATGAATTGACGGTTGCCAGGTGGTAAAAAGTTCAGCAACGCTTAGTTTGTGGATTAATAAGAAATTTTCCACATAAAAAAACAGCCAAAGTTGGCTGTTTTTTTATGGTTTATAGCACACAATCCGGGCAGCGGCCATAAATCTCAAACTTATGGCCAGAAACATCGTACCCTTTTAAATCCTCGCTCAACTCGCTCATTGGACAAGTTCCCAGCTCTTTTGTTTTTCCGCAATCAAGGCAAATGAAGTGATGATGATGAGAATGCCTTGAACAGGTGAAGCGAAAATGCTTTTCACCCGATAGCTCAGTCGTTTCCAAAATGCCAAGCTCCGCAAACAAGGACAAATTTCGGTATATCGTGTCAAAGCTTAGGCCTGGATAATTTTGTTTCAGACGGTCCAGGACATCTTTTGCGGTCAAGTATTTATCACTATCGGAAAACAGCTGCAGCATATCCTCGCGTTTTCCGGTATGCTTATAACCCTTTTCCTTTAAATAATCAAGAGCTTCATCTACATTCATTTCAGTCACTCCTTCCGCCCTGTCCGCAAGGTAAGGCCCATCTTTTTATACATAATGGCCAGTAAAAGGATGCCAATAGCGAGTAACACAATTGTGCCACCTGGAGCCAGGTCCAGATAATAAGCCGCAAACAAGCCGCCAATAACCGAAATTTCCCCGAAAACCACAGATAAAACAATCGCCTGCTTAAAACCTTTAGCAACCCTCATACTTGCGGCAACAGGCAATGTCATCAAAGACGATACAAGCAGGACACCAACAATGCGCATGGAAGCAGCAATGACAAGGGCTACCATGACAATAAAAACAAAATGAATCGCATTTGCAGGTATTCCTGAAGCCCTTGCATGGTCCTCATCAAAGGATAGCAGGAACAGCTCTTTATAAAGAAGGAAAATCACAACCGCAACGATAACTGCAATAATTGCAATTATCATGACATCCGCCCTGCTGACAGCAGTTACACTACCAAATAAATAACCAAACAGATCAGCATTAAACCCGTCGGCCAGTGAAATAAATATCACACCAATGCCAATACCGCCCGACAAAATAATCGGTATGGCAAGCTCCTGATAATGCTTATAAACGGCTCTCAATTTTTCGATAAACAATGCCCCGCCTACCGAAAAAGCCATCCCCATATACAAAGGGTTAATTGCACCCGAAAGACCGAACTTTTTTTCAAGAAGAAGACTTGCCGCTATTCCTGAAAGAGTTACATGGCTCAATGCATCGGAGATGAGCGAGAGTCTTCTGACAACAATGAAGACACCAAGCAACGGGGCAATTATGCCAATCAAGGCACCTGAGATAAATGCGTTTTGCAAGAACTCATATTGAAATATACTGCTGATCATTTGCCGTCCTCCCCGTGATGGTGATGGCTGAGCTGATGGACATCGTAGCCGTAAAATTCCGATAATCCATTCTTCGCTATTTTTTCAAACTCACTTGATTCACCATGAAAATGGAGGTACTTATTCAAACACGCAACATGGGTGACTGCCTGTGACACCGTCCCAATGTCATGAGTAACAAGCAAAAGCGTAATCCCCGCTTTTTTGTTAAGTTTTTCAAGCATTTTATAAAAAATGTCCTGCTGCCTCTGATCGACCCCGACAGTCGGCTCATCAAGGATAAGCAGTTCAGGGTCACTGACAAGTGCTCTGGCAATAAACACCCTTTGTTGTTGCCCACCGGACAATTCACCTATATTTTTATCGGCAAAGTCAGCCATCCCAACTGAGGTGAGGGCCTCCCGGACTTTCTGTTTTTCTTTTGCCTTCATAAAACGAAACAGGCCGATTTTTCGAACAAGTCCACTGGAGACTACTTCCTCAACAGTCGCCGGAAAGCCAGTGTTGAAGGAGTTTGCTTTTTGAGATACGTACCCAATCTTCTCCCACCCATCAAATGATCGAAGTGGTTCTCCAAATAGCCGGATTTCTCCTGTTTGGGGTTTTAATAGCCCAAGGATCAGCTTAAGCAGAGTTGATTTTCCTGACCCGTTAGGCCCAACAATGGCCAGAAAGGCCCCTTTTGGAACACTGAGATTTATATTTTCAAGGACTTTTTCTTTTTCATATCGAAAAGAAAGCCCGGTTATATCAATTACAGGCATATTTGCCATATTATCACCTATTAACAAATCAATTTTAAGAATCATTCCGATTTACGTTTTGTAGTATACCCCACCGCGAATGGATTGTAAAGCCTCTGGCCTTGATTAAACTTTTTCCAAGAAATTGTTGGCACTGTTTGGGATTTCCCCTCATACAGTAAGAAAGGGGAGTGATGAAAGTGAAACTGTTCGAAAATATCATCAATCATAAAATAAACACAATAACTGACAAGGAATTGTTGAACTATGCCAATCAGTTTGGTATCGCGATTAACCAAAAACAGGCAGGCCAAATTGCCGAATACTTACGAGGCAGGCAGATAAATATTTTTGACAGCGCACAGCGAACTGCTATTATCAAGGAAATTGCGAAAATTGCAGGCCCTGATACAGCAAAAGAAGTGAATAAGCTTTTCCTACAATTTACCAAGTCGTAAAAAAGCCTCCCTGTTCCAATAGCAGGGAGGCATTCATTTTAAGCGAGGGTAACAACCGGTTTTAAGCTTGGATCAAAGATTTTATTGCGAAGCATTTCAATCTCATGCTTATAAGGAGGCTTCTGACTTTTCTTATCTTCCCCCACATACGGAGTTTCAAGGATTTTAGGCACCGACATAAGCTGTGGATGGTGGACAATATAGCTGAGGGCATCAAAACCGATATGCCCAAAACCTATATTTTCGTGGCGGTCCTTTCTCATTCCGATAGAATTTTTACTATCGTTAATATGAAGCACCTTTAGCCTGTCGATCCCGACAATTTTGTCAAAATCATTTAGGACACCATCAAAATCATTGACAATATCATATCCGGCGTCATGGGTATGGCATGTGTCAAAGCAAACAGAAATCTTGTCACTGTAATTTACACCGTCAATAATCATGGCCAGCTCCTCGAAATTCTTCCCGCACTCCGATCCTTTGCCGGCCATCGTTTCCAGAGCTACCTGAACGTTTTCTTTCCCAGTCAACACTTCATTTAAGCCCTCGACGATTTTTTTTATTCCTGTCTCCGTTCCAGCTCCAACATGGGCTCCTGGATGAAGGACAATTTGTCTGGCGCCTATGGCTTCCGTCCTTTCAATTTCAGAGCGAAGGAAATTAACCCCTAGCTCAAATGTTGCGGGATTTGTGGTATTTCCTATATTAATGATGTATGGAGCATGAACTACAATATCACCGATTCCATGCTCTTCCATATGCCTTCTGCCGGCCTCTATATTCAGATCCTCAATTTTTTTTCTTCTTGTATTTTGGGGAGCCCCTGTATAAATCATGAATGTGTTGGAGCCATAGGAAACGGCTTCCTTACTGGCCGCTAGCAGCATTTCCTTGCCGCTCATCGATACGTGAGAACCAATTTTCAACATTTTCCCCTTCTCCTTCATTCAGCAGTTAGTGCCGTTATTTCCTCTTTAATCTATTTTGGCGCTTTCTTACCTTGGCTATTTCTTCATTTATTTTTTTCTTGTACCCAGGCTTTACTTTTCTCGGCGTTTTGACTATCGACCTCGCAATTTTGTCAGTCTCATCTTCCTGCTTCTTGCGGGTTTTTCGCTTATTGCGGTCGCCAATTTCAACAAGTCCATCTTTGCTAACGTCAACATGCTTGAAAACAATACCCATTTTCTCAAGACGGTTCAAGGCATCTTCATCGGAAGTATCATAAACAGTCAAGGCTGTTCCGGAAAGATTGGCCCTTGCTGTCCTTCCAACCCTATGGATATAGAAATCGAGGTCTGTTGGCAGCTCATAATTGATGACATGGCTAACCCCTTCAATATCAATGCCCCTAGCGGCCAGGTCGGTCGCAACGATGTATTGATAGTCCAAATCCTGAATCTGTTTCATCATCTTCTTGCGTTCACGCGGATTAAGATTCCCATGTACCCTGCCGACCTTCATCCCTTTTTCAATTAAATAATCGGCAACCTCATCAGCCATTTTTTTCGTGTTTGTAAAAACAATCGCAAGATAAGGATTAATAACTTGGAGGACATTGAAGACAATTTCCTTTCTGCTCTTATGCCTTGAAGGCAATAGCAAATGCTCCAGGTTTTCCGCGGCTTTTTTTCTTGGATCAATATGAATATATTTCGGATTCTCCATATATTTTTTCAGGAAAGGTTTCAGCTTTTCAGGAATCGTTGCCGAAAACACTAGCATTTGCAGTTTCTCGGGCATCCTTGATGCAATCCTGTCAACATCTTCAAGAAAACCCATATCTAGCATTAAATCTGCTTCGTCCACTACCAATGTAGTGGCTGTATGGACAAACAGTGCCTGTTCATCAACTAGAGAAAAAATCCGGGAAGGTGTCCCGATAACAATATGGGGCTGAACCCTTAGTTTTTCAATTGATTTTTGCTTGTCCGTCCCGCCAATATAATTACGGACAACTATTGTCTCGTCACCCTCGTAATGTTCCACCGCCTTCAAAAATTGCTGGTGAATCTGGCTGGCAAGCTCCCTCGTCGGTGCAGTGATGACAGCCTGTACCTCCTGGCGGCCTGGCTCAAGCCTCTCCAGAATAGGCAGCAAGTAGGAATGGGTTTTTCCTGTTCCGGTCCTCGATTGGCCGATTGCACTTCCACCTTTCAGGGCAGTTGGTATCATCTGCTCCTGTATCTCTGTTGGCTTTGTGAACCCTAAAGATTCTATCGCTTTTAATAAATATGGCTTTAAATTAAATTGATTAAATTGATTTCCGCTCATTTTCAGGCTCCTTAGTTTCGGTTTTGGAACTCTGCCCATCCTGTTATTATAGTAAAGTTTGGATTGTAAAGCTACTTATTATTATGATTTGCTTAAAGTCCCGCTTTCATGAAGGTTATTCCTCCTATTGCTTTGATGAATAATATTGCGGTTACGGGAGCCCCTCTTTAAGTAATTAAAAATGATGGCGAACCAATTATTGAATTGGAGCCATAAAGCATAACACAAATCGGACTTCTGCATATTTTAAATAGAGAAATTACTTTTGAGAGGAGATTAAACTATGCCACCATTCCCGCCAATGTATAGGCAGGGAGGAATGAACCGGCCAGCTATGGGGCCAGGCAGACATCCTTTCGGTCGCTCTAATGGCTTTAACGGTCCTCCATCGCCTTTTATGGGCCCTATGCCTCCAAGGTCTCAGGGACAAAGAGGAGGAGGAGGGGGACTGCTTTCAAGGCTGCTTGGAAAATCAGGAAGAGGACAGGTCCCGGGACGAGAAGTTGCTTCCCGAGCCGGAGATGCAGGACAATCTGGGTCCATTCTAAATACACTTAGCAATCCGGAATCACTCAATGCCTTTTTAGCCAATACGCAGAACGTCATTCAGACAGTCCAATCCTTTAGCCCGCTAATCGAACAATACGGTCCGATTGTTAAAAACCTCCCATCCATGTGGAAGCTTTACCGCGGATTAAAAAATACTGACACAGAAGAAACCTCAGAGAAGAAACCCGTCTCACATAACAAAAGCGTTAAAACGAAATCCCACCGGGAAGATGAGGAACCCAAGGATACCAAACATATAGAGGAATCCAGCGATGGCCATTCTTCTTCCCCACAACGTGACCCATGGCTTGGACGGCCGATCAGGAACGAGGATAATCGGGTGCAATCAAACAGGAATGATGATGACCGGCCTAGGCCAAGGCTATTTTTCTGAAGAAAGGTGCTGAGTGGCACCTTTTTTACTTTATCGTAGAAAACATTTACGGAGTTACCCATTTAGAGTAGTTTTTTTCGGCCAGGTGGCTAGTGAGTCTCTGCGTAGGACGGGTGATAACTTACTATCCATAATATTCGAATAGCAATAAAGTGTAGTTCGGGAAGATAGCCCTAGCTATTAGCGAGTCCGAACTGCCTTTTCAGCGACCTCGTTACCAATTTCTCCAACAAATTCTCCCCTTTTTCACTGTATGAAACGACTATTCAACCTTCTATAACAGCAACCATATTGGCTGTAAGATTTTTAACTTTGAACATATTGGTTAATACCTATATAATGAGAAGGGATAAGCAAGTCTAACCTTAATCAGGAGGGGCTTTATTAATGAATGTGATAAAAATATCGCCGCGAGGCTATTGTTACGGGGTTGTTGATGCAATGGTCATCGCACGGAACGCGGCTCTCGATAAATCGTTGCCACGCCCTATCTACATCCTTGGGATGATTGTTCATAATAAACATGTCACCGATGCGTTTGCAGAGGAGGGCATCATTACTCTCGACGGGAATAACCGGAAGGAAATTCTTGAAAAAGTTGACGGGGGAACCGTTATTTTCACGGCCCATGGCATATCGCCGGAAGTCCGGAACCTTGCAAAACAAAAAGGACTGGTAGCCTTGGATGCTACTTGCCCGGATGTGACAAAGACCCATGATTTAATTCGGGAAAAAGAGGCAGAAGGGTTCAAAGTTATTTATATCGGCAAAAAAGGCCATCCGGAGCCGGAAGGCGCAGTTGGTGTTGCCGCTCCGGGGATTGTCCATCTCGTTGAAACTGTGGAAGATGTGGAAAAACTTGATTTACACCATGATAAAATTATTGTGACGAACCAGACTACGATGAGCCAGTGGGACGTAGCCGACATCATGGATAAAGTAAAAGAGAAATATCCTCATGCCGAAGTCCATAGGGAAATCTGCATGGCAACCCAGGTAAGGCAGGAAGCTGTTGCACAGCAGGCCGGCGAGGCGGATGTGCTGATTGTTGTTGGAGATCCAAAAAGTAATAATTCCAACAGGCTTGCCCAAGTATCCCAAGAAATTGCCGGCACCAAAGCCTATCGGATTGCCGATATTGAAGAGCTTGACCTGGATTGGCTAAAAGGTGCAGAAACTGTTGCCGTTACGGCTGGTGCATCTACACCAACCCCGATTACAAAAGAAGTGATTGCATTTCTGGAACAATATGACCCTGAAAATCCAGATACATGGGAACGCAAAAAGAATGTTCCTCTAACTAAAATCCTGCCTAAAGTAAAAAAGGCAGCATCGCAGTTATAAACAGTAAAAATCCGGCCACTTTTGGCCGGATTTTTCATAATGTCTTAAATGGATTGGTGTCAATTTCTGAAGAAAGGATTTCTGCATCAAAGCCGGCTTCCGCACACATCCTGCCCATGATAGATGCGAGTCCTTTCTTCATGATTTTTTCCGCAATATGCCCAGGATCCACCATATTCAATCCTAGCATTAATGCATCGTGTGCAACATGAAAATAAATATCGCCGGTTACATAAACGTCAGCACCCTTAAATTTTGCCTGTGAGAAATATTTATTCCCGTCCCCGCCAAGAACTGCTACCTTCTTAACCTTTGAGGATAAATCTCCGACAACACGAACAGCGTCGACTTCAAAATCTTTCTTCACCTTCTCGGCAAATTCTGCAAGAGTCATCTCTTCGATTGTTCCAATCCGGCCAAGCCCGAGGATCTCCCCTTTATTTTCAAGAGGGTATACATCATAGGCGGGCTCTTCGTATGGGTGGGATTTTAGCATTGCTGCAATGGCTTTGTTAGTAAGCCGGGAAGGGACAATGGTTTCGATTTTTACTTCATCCACTTCCTCGAGCCGTCCCTGTTCGCCTATGTAAGGATTGGTATTCCCTCCAGGAAGGAAACGCCCGGTACCTTCTGAGGAAAATGAACAATGGCTATAATTTCCGATAGCACCAGCGCCCGCTTTTCCAAGCACTGACCTGACCGATTCAGCATCTGCAGCAGGGACGTAAACAACCAGCTTTTGAAGATTTTCCTCGTACGTTGGGGATAAAACCTCCGTATTTGCCAATCCAAGAGCTTCGGCCAGCATATCATTCACGCCGCCTTTTGCAACATCCAGATTGGTGTGAGCGGCATAGACTGAAATGTCATGTTTGATAAGCTTTTCAATCATCCTGCCTGGCACCGTATCGGTTGCCAGTTTTTTCAAAGGCCGATAAATTGGCGGATGGTGGGCAATGATTAACTGAACACCTTTATCGATTGCTTCATCGACAACTTCCTCAGTAAGATCCAGTGTAATCAGAACCTTGTCAACCCGCCTATTCAACTGGCCAATCTGGAGGCCGACTCTATCCCCTTCCACGGCATATTCCTTTGGAGAAAAACGTTCAAGCAGCGTAATAAACTCATGGCCATTGATTTTCTTCATAGATTTAAAACCTCCTCTACTAGCACTATCTTTTTCTGAAGATCCGCCTTCTTTGCTTCCACTTCATCAGAAGGTTTTGCCTGTCCCAGTTTACCCAATACTTTTTGCCAATTTTCTTTTTCAAGCTTCCATTTCTTAAGAAAGGCCTCTTGCCTTCGCTGCTGCAAAAACGGCCCAAACAATAGGCCGGTTTCTAAGCCTGTCGTATAAGGACGTTCGGGTTTTCCTCTCTCGGCAACAAGAATTTCATAAATTTTGCTATCCTCTTCAAGAATATCCTCATCAATAAGTTCCCAACCGTTTTCAACCAGCCATTTCCTGATGGCCCAGGCTGCAATATTAGGCTGAAGCACGAGCCGCTTAACACTATCCAGCTTATTTTTCCCTTCCTCAAGGATTTCAGTTATAAGCGCTCCTCCCATTCCAGCAATGGAAATACAATCGACTTCGCCTGGAGCTACGACTTCAAGGCCATCTCCAAGCCGAACAGCTATGACATCCTCTAGGCCCTCTGCTCTGACTTGCCTGCTGGCTGTCTGATAGGGTCCTTCAACGACCTCCCCGGCGATGGCAGATTCAATTAAGCCCCTGCCGGCAAGAAACACTGGCAGATAGGCATGGTCTGAACCGATGTCTGCCAGCTTCGCCCCTTTTGGTATATAGTTTGCTACTGTTTGCAGCCTTTTTGATAATTGTCCTGCGTTCAAGTTAAGCACCACTTTTCCGTTCATCTCTATATCAGTATAAAAAAGAATGTTTCCATATGCAAAAAAACAACGCCGCCAGCATTTGCGGCAGCGTTGTTCTGGAATCTCTATACAATTATTTCTTTTCAGAAAGCCACTTGGCTACGGCGTCAGCCTCTGCACCCTGAACGAGTCCGCCTGGCATTCCGCCTGTTGTGCCTTTTATAAGAATATCCTTGATTTCCGCCTCAGACAGCCTAGCACCAACATCAGCCAGCTTCGGCGCATTTCCCTTACCTTCCAGCTGATTCCCATGGCAAGTCACACAGCCTTTGGCTTCATAAAGTTCTTCAGGATTTGCCGCAACTTCCGTCTTTTCGCCGCCTTTTTCCCCTTTGGCAAGATCTTTTGAATCTCCAAGTCCCTTGAAGGAAAGCACAAACATCAGGCCAATCCCCATGACCATGATCATAATAAAAGGAACGACTGGATTTTTCATGAAATACCCTCCCTTATGTACGTACAAAAACAAAATTAATATTTCAAACAACTATTATTGTATATGAAAAACAGTAGAAGGAAAAGGATAAAGTTACTTTTGTCACAATTAAAAATGAAAAGGCTGGACAAGTTACTTTACCCAGCCTAAATCGGTCAGATGCACCCAATTTCTCTTGCAATGACAATTCGCTGAATTTCCGATGTACCTTCTCCTATTTCGAGGAGCTTGGCATCTCTCATATATCTTTCTACATGGTAATCCTTCATGTATCCATAGCCGCCATGAATCTGTACGGCTTGGTCTGTTACTTCCATGCAAATCTCGGAAGCATACAGCTTGCATATAGATGCTTCCTTTGAATACTTTTTGCCTTGGTCCTTTAGCCATGCAGCTTTGTAGACCATCGTTCTGGCAAGCTCGATTTTCATGGCCATGTCCGCCAATTTAAACTGTGTAGCCTGGAAAGAGGAAAGGCTTCTCCCAAATTGTTTTCTTTCCTTTGAATACTGCAGCGCCTTATCGAAAGCTGCCTGGGCAATTCCGACCGCCATGGCGCCTATCCCAATCCTGCCCCCGTCAAGAGTCATTAGAAACTGTTTAAATCCCTCACCTTTTTTGCCAAGGAGATTTTCCTCCGGTACTCGTACATCCTCGAGGACTAGTTCAGTTGTATTTGAGGAATGGAGCCCCATTTTTTCATAATTGTCGATTATGGTGAATCCTTTGGCTTCTGTTGGTACAATAATCGCGCTTATTTCATTATTATCACCGCTGCCTCCGGTTACGGCAGTCAGAGCAAGGTACTTTGCATAGCTGGCGTTCGTAATAAAACATTTGCTTCCGTTAATTACCCACTCCCCATTGTCCATCTTGGCTGACGTTCTGGTGCCGCCTGCATCTGAACCGGCATTGGGCTCAGTTAACCCGAATGCTCCAAACGACTCACCTGTGCATATTGGTGTTAAGTATTGCCGCTTTTGCTCTTCGGTTCCGAACATATTGATTGGAGCCCCGCCAAGCGAAATATGAGCGGAATAGGTTATGCCTGTCGAACCGCATGCCCTGCTTAACTCTTCCGTTACAATTGCAAAGCTGATAGTATCTGCTCCCCCTCCACCATATTCTTCAGGAAATGGGAGGCCCATGATTCCCATACTGGCCAGCTTTTTGAAAATGTCTAAAGGGAACTCCTTGGTACGGTCCCTTTCAAGGGCGCCCGGGGCTACTTCCGCATCCGCAAATTCCCTGATTGTTTTTCGAATCATTTCTTGTTCCGCAGTTAAGTTGAAATTCATATATCCCCCTCCAAAATGTATGCGCTTTCTAAACCATTATATGGGGATACTTGAATTTTCTCAACATTTATAACCTTTGGAAAAATGAGTGGAATTTTTAATACTTTTATGTCTCATCAAGTTGCTTTCCGTTTCCCGATTCAGTAAAATGAATCAAAACAGAGTATGTTTGTTATCCGAGGGTGCAGTAATATAAAGTGAGTTGATTTCCGCTCCAGGTGCTCGCTTTCCGCGGGGCAGGCGGTGAGCCAGGCTAGCTTCAGCGCCTAGCCCCTCGAGGTCGCTTCGGTCCCTCAGGTGAAGTCAAAGAACGACTTCTCCTTCAGGCCCTCCAGCGCTTGTCGGGGCTGATCAAGGCGCTTACGCATTTCATTCTTCTCGTCGCTAAAGCGACTGCGGGGCCTCACCTGTCCAGCTTGTCCCGCAGGACGTCGAATGATCTTCCCTGAAAAGCACCGCAGTAGAAAATGCAAAAGACGCATTTTCGAACGAGCTGGCACCTTCCGCTCCAATCAAATGAACTGTATACCATACTTCTGTCTTTTATAGCATCAAAGTTTGCGAAAACAGATTATAACAAAAACAAAAAAGCCTGCCTGTTAAGGCAAGCTCTTGTGTACTTTTATTCAAGAAAATCTTTCAGTCGTTTACTGCGGCTCGGATGGCGAAGCTTTCGCAATGCTTTTGCTTCAATCTGCCTGATACGCTCACGGGTGACACCGAATACCTTGCCGACCTCTTCCAGCGTCCGGGTGCGGCCATCGTCTAATCCAAAGCGGAGGCGCAGGACATTTTCTTCCCTGTCGGTCAATGTATCCAGAACATCTTCTAGCTGTTCTTTCAACAACTCATAAGCGGCATGTTCAGATGGTGATGTTGCATCCTGATCCTCAATGAAATCGCCAAGATGGGAATCATCTTCTTCCCCGATAGGCGTTTCAAGTGATACAGGTTCCTGAGCTATTTTCAGGATTTCCCTAACCTTATCCGGCGTAAGGTCCATATCTTCGGCTATTTCCTCTGGAGTTGGTTCGCGCCCAAGATCCTGAAGAAGCTGCCTCTGGACTCTGATTAATTTATTGATTGTTTCAACCATATGGACAGGGATCCTGATTGTCCTGGCCTGGTCTGCTATGGCACGTGTAATCGCTTGTCTAATCCACCAAGTGGCATACGTACTGAATTTGAAACCTTTGCGGTAATCAAATTTTTCTACAGCTTTGATTAATCCCATATTCCCTTCCTGAATGAGGTCAAGGAATAGCATTCCACGGCCGACATAGCGCTTGGCAATGCTGACGACAAGCCTTAGGTTAGCTTCAGCCAAACGGCGTTTTGCTTCCTCATCGCCCTTCTCAATCCTGTTGGCCAATTGGATTTCCTCTTCTGCCGTTAGCAGGTCAACCCTGCCAATCTCCTTCAGGTACATCCGGACTGGGTCATTGATTTTGACGCCAGGGGGGACACTCAGGTCGTTCAGATCAAATTCTTCATCATCTTTGGAAATTTCCTGAAGGCTTGGATCTTCGTCCTCGTCTTCTTCATCCTTGCTGCCAAGCAATTCAATTCCTTGGTCCTGCAGGGATTCGTAGAATTCATCCATTTGATCTGAATCCATATCGAAATTGGCCATTCTTTCGGCTATATCGTCATAGGCAAGATGGCCAGCTTTTTTGCCTTGCGCCGTTAACTGGTCTTTTACTTGTTCAATGGTCAATTCGTTCTCGACCTCTTGTGACCGTGCTGATTTTTCAGCCATAGGTCCCCCTCCTTAAAAATTCATCCTCATACTGCTTATAATGACTTTTGCATTTGAATGATTTCGTTTCCTAGTTGGCCTGCCCTGAGATAATCCTTTTGAGCTTCGGCCTCCTTCAACTGTGCACGTTTTTCATTTATTTTTAACATCTTTTGATGTTTCAACACCTGATGGATGTAATCCTTCAATTCCTGCTCGCCCAGTTCTTCATTGAGCGTCATCATTTCTATGTCGGCAACCAGCCTCCTGAGCTTATCATCTTTTAAATAATCAAGGAACTCACTTAACACAAACTGGTCGCTCTTTTCATAATAGCCAAAAAGATAGGTGATAATGGCTTGATGATAATCATCGTTCATCGTATTCCCGTTTAGCATTTCCTGAATTTCATATGCAATATCCCTGTTTCTAAGCATGTGAGCAATAAGTCTTCGCTCCGCATTGTAGTACGCTGGCTTCAAACCTGATATATGCCGGATAGCCTGCCTGGCTGGTACTGGTGCAACGCGCTCCGTAACTTGTTTTCCCTTTTTTGGGGTACTGGCAGCCATTTGCTGTTTTAAGGCATCCAGCGAAAGCGAAAACTCGCTTGATAGCTGGCGAAGATAATGGTCTTTTTCAATCACCTTTGGCAGCAAGCTAATTTCGCTTACTATCCTTTCGATATAGGCTAGCCTATCTCCTTCATTCTGAAGATTTTTTCCTCTTCTAAAATAAAGAAATTTGAAAGACATCCAAGTATGGCTGGAATCTATTATTTCATTCCGAAATCTCTCTGCACCAAATTTCTTGATGTAATCATCCGGATCAAGGCCATCTGGCATAATAGCGACCTTTATTTCGATGCCTGCTTGTGCAAGCAAGTTACCCGCACGGTAGGCTGCCTCAATCCCGGCATTGTCTGAATCATAGCATATGGTTACCGCCTGTGTATTCCGCCGAATCATCGAGATATGCTCATCGGTCAACGAAGTCCCCATTGTCGCAATCCCATTTTCGACCCCGGCGCGATCTGCGGATATCACGTCGGCAAATCCTTCAAACAGTACCGCCTGGTGAAGCCTGCGAATAACAGGCTTGGCATGATGAAAGTTATAAAGAGTCTTGCTTTTATTGAAGATTGCCGTTTCAGGGCTATTCAAGTACTTGGGTTTTTCATCACCAAGCGCCCTGCCCGAAAAAGCAATCGTCTTTCCGCTTTGGTCAACTATCGGGAACATGATCCTGTTTCTGAAGCGATCCAGGTATGTACCATCCCGCTCACGTTTTACAAGCAGGCCCGCTTTTTCCATCAAGTCGGGTTTATATCCTCTTTTTTGCAGATACGAAGCAGTAAATTCCCAGGAATCCATCGCATAGCCAATCTGGAATTTGTCGATTGACTCCCTGGTGAAGCCACGCTCTAGCAAATACTCAAGCGGCTCCTGACCCTCTTTTGTGTTTACAAGCAAATGATGGTAAAATTTCCTTAACAAATCATGAGCATCAAAATAGGGCTGTAATTCTGCTTGTCTGGCCAGGTCCCCTTTGGACGTATGTGTGGCGATTTCCAGTTCTATCCCGGAGCGGTCTGCAAGCTTTAAAGCTGCTTCAGCAAAAGTGGCACCTTCAAGCTCCATTAAAAATGAAAAAACATTTCCGCCAGCCCCGCACCCAAAACAATAAAAAATTTGTTTGTCGGGAGAGACAGAAAATGATGGTGAATTTTCCCCATGGAATGGGCATAAACCAAAATAGTTCCTGCCCTGTTTCTTCAGTTGAACATAATCGCTGATTACATCAACAATATCAACAGATTGCCTTATCTGATTGACCTTTTCTTCAGGTATGCGCTCTGCCATACGAACAACTCCAGTTATGATTCTCTGTCAAACGGGAATTGGCGCCCTGTTAGCCTGCAAAGCAGTTTAACAAACTCCATTACAAAGCGTTCCCGGTCTTCCGGCAAAAAAGGCGGCGGTCCTTTATCGTAATTGCCCCTGGCCCGTGCTTTAGATTTTAAGTAACGTAAATCAAGCGCGGTCTGAATCGTCTTTTCCTCAAATACGTTTCCCTTGGGCGATAGGACATAAACCCCTTTTGGCAGGAGAGTAGAAGCAAGGCCGATATCCTGGGTAATGGCTGCATCTCCTTTGACCGAGTGGTTCATAATGTAAAGGTCGGCGGCTTCCCGGCTCGAATCTACGTATCTCCAATCCCAGTTCGCATATAAGGGATTGGTGGTCACATGGGCATATGATGCCACATAAATGGCCTTTACTGAAAAATCGGATGCCAATTGTGCGATTTCCTCTTTTACAGGGCACGAATCCGCATCCACAAAAATAGTTGGGCCATTCTCCTTTGTATTAATTCTACATCCCCCCGCCAATTCCTTCTTTCCCGAATAAGTTTATCGGAGATTGTGTCGAATTTTTTACTATTGGTTTACTTGACATCTGACAATAAATAGTTTATTCGTTCACATGCAAGTCTAAACCTATTATGGATATTTTTATCACAATTTTTTATTATAGAACATGAAAGGCTTTTTTGCTAATGTTTTATCTTAAAAAAATATTTTTTTGATCGTACATAAGCTATCTATGTTGAAATTACATTTTTTATGATTTCCGCTACGGGCACTTCGGTTCAATCTAAAAATATAAAACAAACTATTTTTGAACACTACTGTCGATTCTTTAGTTCATTTTATATAGAAATTTTCAAATTCAACATATACAATATCCTGAATATAACTGTATTTATAATAAAAATCACAATATGAACATGCCTATGAAAGGGAAAACACATGTCCAGTGTGGGCATGTGTTTTTTCCAACAGAAGTTTTTAAGTCTATCGGTTCCTGATTGTCCGCAAGATGACATTAGCAGTTTCTTCCACTGCCTTATTGGTGACATCGATGACTGGGCAGCCAATTTTACTTACAACCGTTTCAAAGAAGTCCAATTCCTCTTTGATTCTGGCTATGTTTGCATAGCTTGCACTATCATTCAATCCGAGTGATTTCAGGCGTTCCTTACGGATATTGTTTAGCTTTTCCGGACTGATTTTGAGGCCAAAGCACTTCTCGAGAGGAACCCGGTACAATTCTTCAGGCGGGTCCACTTCGGGCACAAGCGGAACATTTGCAACCTTTAATCTTTTATGGGCTAAGTACTGGGAAAGCGGCGTTTTGGACGTCCTGGAAACTCCAATCAGAACAATATCCGCTTTCATGAGCCCTCTTGGATCACGTCCATCATCGTATTTAACCGCAAATTCAATTGCTTCAACTTTTTTGAAATAATCTTCATCCAGCTTCCTGACCAATCCTGGTTCATGCCTTGCAGCAAGCCCGGTTAACTGACCAATCTGATCCATTAACGGGCCTAACAGGTCAACTGCCAATATCGAGGCTTCATCCGCTTTCTTACTCATATAAGCCCTCATATCAGGCTTTACTAATGTAAAAGCAATCATGCCTTTATCAAAGGATGCCAGAGAAACAACTTCATCAATGTGGATTTTATCTTCTACGTATGGAAACCGCTTCAGCTTAATATCATTTCCATTAAATTGCGTTATCGCCGCCTTTGTTACTAATTCAGCAGTCTCGCCGACTGAATCCGACACTACATATATGACTGGTTGCTCCATAGCTGTTTCCATTCCCCTCTGCTCATTGTTCACTCTTTGCCCCCCAGCGACACAAACACCCTGGTTATGCTCGTTTTGGTAATCCTGCCGATGACCTCAAAACCTTCCTCCTTCTCCCTGACTACGGGAAGGGAGTCAATTTGCCTGTCAATCAATTTCTTCGCAACGTCGATTAGCAGGTCATCTTTTCGGCATAAGGCAATGTTTGGCATTCTCGTCATTATGATGTTTACTGGCAGGGCGGTAAGCTCTTGCTTGCCAATACTTGCCCGCAGCAAATCTTTCCTGGAAAGAACCCCGACAAGCAGCGATTGATCATCGACCACGAAAAGCGTACCGACATCTTCAAGGAACATGGTTACAATCGCATCATAGACAGAGATACTCTCATTAACGACAACAGGCCTTGACTGATAACTCCCAACGAGAATCTTATTTAGTTTTTCCGATAGCAGTTCGTCTCCTGATTTCCCGGTATAAAAATAACCAACGCGGGGTCTTGCATCCAGAAAGCCGGACATGGTCAATATCGCCAGGTCCGGTCTCAGTGTTGCTCTTGTTAAGTTGAGCTTCTCTGCAATATTCTCTCCGGTAATTGGCCCATTTTCTTTTACGATTTGCACGATTTGCTCCTGCCTTTTATTTAGCTCTATGTTTTCTCACCACCGTTCTCTGATATACTAGCTCCCTAAAATTGAATCTTACCTTGTAGGAAGCTCGAAAGTTCGGAAATTGGCACACGAGTCTGTTCCATCGTATCCCGATCCCGCACCGTTACTTTTTTATCATCTGCTGTATCAAAATCCACTGTAATGCAGAATGGCGTACCAATTTCATCATGCCTGCGGTACCGTTTTCCGATTGATCCCGCTTCATCAAAATCAACCATGAAATCCTTTGCAAGGTCTGCAAAAATTTCACGTGCAGACTCGGAGAGCTTCTTAGACAATGGCAGGACAGCTGCTTTATACGGAGCCAGAGCCGGATGCAGATGCATAACGGTTCTTGTCGTACCATCATCGAGCTGCTCCTCTTTATAAGCATCAATCAAATAAGCGAGGGTTACCCGGTCAGCGCCGAGGGAAGGCTCGATACAGTATGGAATATACTTTTCATTCGTTTCTGGATCCAGGTAGTGAAAATCCTCTCCGGAAAATTGCATATGCTGCTTAAGATCGTAATCTGTCCGTGAAGCAACACCCCACAGCTCTCCCCAACCGAACGGGAATTTATATTCGAAATCAGTTGTCGCGTTGCTGTAATGGGATAGTTCATCCTCTGAATGGTCACGGAGCCTTAAATTTTCTTTCTTCATTCCAAGTGAAATAAGCCAATTCTCGGCAAAATCCTTCCAGTATTTATACCACTCAAGCTCTGTTCCAGGCTTACAAAAGAATTCGAGTTCCATTTGCTCAAATTCCCTTGTACGGAAGGTAAAATTGCCTGGAGTAATTTCATTTCTGAAACTTTTACCGATTTGAGCAATACCAAACGGAAGTTTTTTCCTCATTGTACGTTGCACGTTTTTGAAATTCACGAAAATCCCTTGAGCCGTTTCGGGGCGCAAGAATAGTTCATTTGTACTCGACTCGGTCACTCCTTGGAAGGTCTTGAACATAAGATTGAACTGCCTGATGCCTGTGAAGTCCTTGCTGCCACAGTCTGGGCAGGCAATGTCATGCTCCTTGATCAATTCTTCCATTTTTTCAAATGGAAGCCCATCAACAACCAGCTCCATCCCCTTTTCATCAAGTGCGTTTTCAATTAGTTTATCTGCACGATGCCGTGCTTTACAGTTTTTACAATCAATCATTGGGTCATTGAAGTTACCGATATGGCCTGATGCTTCCCATGTTCGCGGATTCATCAAGATTGCGGCATCAACACCAACATTATAAGGGGATTCCTGAACAAATCTTTTCCACCATGCTTTTTTAATATTGTTTTTCAACTCGACGCCAAGCGGGCCATAATCCCATGTATTAGCGAGGCCGCCATAAATTTCTGAGCCAGGGAAGACAAATCCCCTGTGTTTGGCATGTGAAACGATTTGCTCCATTGTAGCTGTCATTTTCATTTCTCCTTTTTTTGGGGGTAGTTTGTTAGTACGCCAGGAAGAATCGCTTTAAAAAAATAAAAAACTCCCGTCCATATGCCTTTTTATGGCATAGGGACGAGAGTTACCCGCGGTTCCACCCTATTTGCTGCAAACTGACGCAGCCACTTTACTAAAGCCCGCTCAGGACTGCCTTCCCTGGTTCACTGCCACCCGGCTTCCACCGTCCCGGGCTCGCTTAATGCAGGGGTACACAGGTACTCCTTTCCATCAATGCGGTTATATGGTTTCTTTTAATCTAATCTTAAAGAAATAGTAGCGAAAAAGAAAGCCAATGTCAACTGAAGTTAAACCATATCGCGAAAACTATCCATTGATTTTAGAAACTTCTTTGATTTAAGGCTTAAGCCGGAATACTCATCATAATATGCCGAGATGATTTTTTTTAACTCGTCCTTTGTTTCCTTCTTGACTGAAATATTCCCTAAGCGGTTAAGATCGAAATGATAAAACAGCCGGAGCAGCCTGGCAGCCGCCGGGGAAATTTTAAAATGATAAGAATCCTTTTCAAGACATCGGTGGCAGATAAATCCACCTTCACGAATTGAAAAGGAAAACTTTCCGTCAGTGCTTCCGCACACGGAACATTGATCAAGAACCGGATAATGGCCTAATACATTAAGCATTTTCATCTCATAAATCATTGTAATCACTTCTGGGTCATATCCTTCGTCCAGGCAAACAAGAGTTTGCAGAAGAAGTTCAAAAAGAAACGGATTGGCCCTGCCATCATCCGTCCCTTTATCAGTCAATTCCGCAATAAAGCTCGCATAGGCAGTCAAGAAAATATCCCCCCGTATCGACCTCATTGGTGAGATAATTTCTCCTTGCTGCATGGTACCAAGGCCGCTGCCTTTTTGTACAAGGAAATAGCCATGCGTCAACAATTGAGTAATGGCAGATAGCCGGCTGTTGGGCTTTTTGGCTCCTCTCGCCATTACTCCTATCTTCCCCCGCTCCCGGGTATACATTGTAACAACCTTATTTGTTTCAGCATAATCGGTTGTCCGTATGATGATGCCTTCACATTTTTCAAGCATCCCATTCACCATCCAGGGTTATGGACAAACTTATGAAACAGGAAAATCTACTTGCGCTAGCTCGTCATCCAGATTGCCGGGAATTTCTTGATTGTCTTTCTCCATTTCTTTAAAGAGAAGATATGTGTCAATGTTACCTGTCTGGCTAAAGACTTTCCAGGTAAAATCCAACATCAAAAACCCCATCCTTTCTTAATATAGACTAGCTCTTTTTCGTTCCTGATTAAACTTATCATAGCCTGCCATTCAAAAATAATAAGACGAAAATATTGTTAAACATGGACATGCATAATCTGTTGAATTGTTATCGGATTAATACTCGTCTTCACGGAATCCGAAATCGCGGAGCTGGGACATTTTATTGCGCCAGTCCTTCTGTACCTTTACCCATAATTCAAGAAATACTTTCGAGCCGAGCAGATTTTCAATATCGACTCTTGCACGCTTGCCAATCTCCTTCAGCATACTTCCCTGCTTGCCGATAATAATCCCTTTCTGGGAATCCCTCTCGACAATTACGGTTGCCATGACGTGAACCATATCCTTGCTGGAATCCCGTTCCATTTTCTCGATCACAACCGCAAGAGAATGAGGAATTTCCTCGCGAGTAAGATGAAGTGCTTTCTCGCGGATCAGTTCCGAAACAATGAACCTTTCCGGGTGGTCGGTTACCTGGTCAGCTGGATAAAACTGAGGGCCCTCCGGCAGATACTTCTTGATTTGGTCAAGTAACCTGTCGACATTATTGCCTTCAAGAGCAGAGATTGGGACAATTTCTTTAAATGGATGCCTTTCCTTATAATCATCAATTATTTTTAACAATTGGTCAGGATGTACTTTATCAATCTTATTTATGATCAGGAAAACTGGAGTCTTAATGGATTGGAATTTTTCAAGAATAAATTCCTCTCCCCGTCCAAAACCTTCTTCCGCACTGACCATAAACAAGACTACGTCTACTTCCTTCAATGTATTCTGGGCCACTTTCATCATAAAGTCGCCCAACTTATGCTTAGGTTTATGGATTCCTGGTGTATCGATGAAAATAAGCTGAGCATCCTCTTGTGTCAATACACCCTGCACCTTATTCCTTGTCGTTTGCGGCTTATCGCTCATGATGGCAATTTTTTGGCCAATCACCCGGTTCAAAAATGTTGATTTGCCTACGTTTGGCCTGCCGATAATAGAAATAAACCCTGATTTGTGCCCTTTTCCTTCACCACTAGCGTGTATCATTCCTGTATATCCTCCGATAGTTGACACCTTGAGACGAACATCCTGGTGTAATCTTTTATTTCCTCGTTCTCCGAAGATTAAAACCACATATTTGACAGAGTAACCTTCTGCATAACAGGATTTACCCTACATAACTCTATTTTACCCTAAAAACGTCGCCGATTCACTCTTTGCAAACGAATCGTAATAAAAAAATTTAGAATTTTCTCATAAATACCGTTTTAATCTTCTTTTAGCTATTTTAGCCTATAGCCCCTTCGTTATCAAATTGCTCTATAGAAGCAGCTCTTTTATAGAAAGGCTCTGTTAAAAAGGATGTTGATTATCGCTCCAGGCGCTTCGCTTTCCGCGGGCGGTCTGGGAGCCTCCTCGGCGCGAGCGCCTGTGGGGTCTCCCACTGACCTTTTCTCCCGCCAGGACATTGAAATTACTTCCCTGAAAAAGCACCGCAGGAGAAAATGCGTCTTTTGCATTTTCGAACGAGTCTTCGCGCCTTCCGCTGCAATCAACACTTTAAAAAATCAACAATATCCTTTAACACAGCCTATAGAAAAAAAGAAAAGGCCGGAAGTGGCTCCGGCATTTAAAACCATATTGCTATCTTTGGCAAAAAAATAATTAGCCCTATCAAAACCGAAAGAAGGGCATAAACGAATACCGCACCGGCAGCAATGTCTTTCGCTTGCTTGGCGAGTGGATGAAATTCCTTTGTCACCAAATCCACAGTCTTTTCAATAGCTGTGTTCATTAATTCAAGTGACAGCATTCCGCCAATTGCAAGAAGAACAAATAACCATTCTATCTTTGAGATAGACAGTAGAAAAGACAGAACCACTACTATGAATGAAATGGCAAGATGGATTTGGAGATTCTTTTCCTTCCTGATCGCACTACCTATCCCTGCCAGTGCATATCCGAAAGACTTGATTAATCGGTTATTCCCTTGCAAGCCCGAATTCCTCCAAAATTTCCTTTTGGAGCGAGAACATTTCCGTTTCCTCCTCTTTCGATTCATGGTCATAGCCGAGAAGATGGAGGAAGCCGTGGACAGCCAGGAATCCAAGCTCCCTGGCATAGGTATGGCCATATTCTTCAGCTTGTTCCTTCGCCCTCTCAATGGAGATGATAATGTCCCCCAGAATACGCGGCATGTCGGCACCGCTTATCTCAATTTCACCTTCTCCTTGTTCCTCCATTGGAAAAGAGATTACATCTGTAGGCGCATCTTTTTGCCTGTATTCAAGATTGATTGCATGAATCCGTTCATTATCCACAAAAGTAACCGACACTTCGCTGCCTTCCTCTACCTTCATCTTTCCAGCAGCAAATTGAAGCAATTGTTCCACCTGGGAAATTTCCCCGGGTGCAACTTTGCCCGTTTCATCCAAAAAATCAATCATCATCGTCATGCTTGCCTCACCTTTTGTTTTGTCGTTTCAGCAGGGTATTCAATCCTGGAGTGGAAAAAGCCTTTCAAAGTCTCACAAAGAGTATGGGCGACGATTTCCACTTCTTTGAGTGTTAAATCACATTCATTTAATTGTCCATCCTGCAGCCTGTCTGAAATAATGGACTTTACAATTGACTCTATTTGTTCAGGAGTGGGCTGCCCGGTCGAACGAACAGCTGCCTCAACACTGTCCGCAATGCCAATAATCGCCGTTTCTTTTGTTTGCGGCTTCGGCCCTGGATATCGATAGTCCTCTTCATTCACTTGGCCTGCCTGTTTTGCTTTATGATAGAAAAACTTAATTAAGGACGTCCCATGATGCTGTTCAGCAATATCAACAATCTCTTTCGGCATTTTATGTTTCCTTAACAAAGCAGCACCGTCAGTAGCGTGTGCAATAATAATTTGCGCACTTTTTTCAGGTGTTAATCGGTCATGTGGATTTTCCCGGTTCATTTGGTTTTCAATGAAAAATAATGGTCTCTTTGTTTTGCCGATATCGTGATAATAGCATCCGACTCTGGCAAGCAGCCCATTTGCGCCAATTGCTTCACAAGCAGCATCCGCCATATTGGCAACCATTACACTGTGGTGATAAGTACCTGGTGCTTCCGTCAGAATTCTCTTTAGGAGCGGATGATTAGGGTTGGATAGTTCAATCAGTTTCATTGTTGATAGTATACCAAAACTGGTTTCAAAGAACGGCAGTATACCCAGCGCCAAAATCGCAGACAAAATACCCGAAACAATTCCGAATAACATAAACATCCCATATTCAGTACCGCTATATTGGGCGTTACGGAGAAATATTAACGATAAGATCAACGCGAGATTTACTGCTGATACAAACATCCCGGCCGACATTATTTTGGATCTGGCCTGGTGGTCTTTCAAAATCAGCGTTGCTGCAAGCCCGCCGCACAAAATATAAATTCCAGCCGACATATTTAGGGTCCCGGCCATTTCTTCGTTAAAAATAATACTTCCGCATATGCTCTGGATGACTGCCATTATCCAAGCCAGCTTTTCATCTATCAGGATGCAAATGATGATACCAGCCAGTGCCGCTGGAAATAAATAAAATGTACCATCATAGTTGAGCTCCTGGAATAAGCTGACTATTTTCATAATGATAATGGAAAAGGAAAATATCATACCGAACAGAAGCAGATTTGTCTGCCTCTTATCAGCGGGGTTTTTCTGCTGTGAAAAATAATAATAAATTGTGCCAAGGATAACGGCGATTAACAGGACCAGACCGATGAAAGGACGGACCGAATCCTCACTTTCAAGCAAACCAGCGAGCTGAAGCTGGCGGAATTTCTCCCTGCTTACGAGATCGCCTTCACTAACAATTATTTGCCCCTCAAGAATTTTTACAGGCTCGACACTTTCAGCGGTTTTCCTCCTCGCCTCTTCGGTAGCCTGAGGATCAAAGAATTCATTCTGGATGACAGCAAAACGGCCCAATAAAATGGATGCCCTCTTCAAGGCCGGATCGAGGCTTGAAAAGTTCAATTCTTCCTCAACCTTTTTCTTTGCGTTCTCGACCTCATCAGCAGGAATCGTTTGTTCCATGACATTGTTAATGGCCGTTACCGTTAAATCCTTGGCAATCGATAGCTGGCCATTGTTTACCGATACAAGGCCCGTAAACACCTCTTCCGGCAAATCATCAATGACAGATTGTGTTAATTTTTCCTTGAGCATTTTCACCTTTTCGGAAGTCGAAGGTTCCGTTCGGACAGGAACAGGTTCAGAATCAGCACTTGACTCCTGCTCTTTTTTTAACTCCTGCTGAATATCCCCATTGACCTCCACTGCCGAGTCAAAAATGGATGAAACAAGGTCTACCTGATTCTTTGCATATTCACTTTTAACTGTATAGATTCCCTGGACCCGGTCAAGTTCCTCCTGCCGTTTCCGCTCGGTACTTTCCTTATCTTCAACTGTGACAGGAGATACAACTGTCTTATCCGCGACATGAAAGAGGCCGATATTCAATTTGTCAGGCTTGACGTTATTGTACATGGCCAGAAACAGGATCGTACCGAGCATAGCAAAAAATAAAACACGGAAGAAAGCAAGGTCAAGCAGCCGCTTCAGCTTTTGAAATTGTTTTTGAAGCAAATCCATGTATGATCCCTCCCGCCTTCCGGCTGGTATCCCCTAAACGGCATAGCTGTTTGTCCGTTTTCTAAAATCATACCAGTTTTTTCATAAACTTTCACTTATATTTGTACGAATAGTCAGGAAGGTTTGTTTTCTCTCTGAAAATGATTGGAATGGACAAAATCCGAAAAACAGGAAAAAGCCGCCAAGTGGCGGCTTTTAATCATGTTTCCCGTATGCCTCAATAATTCTTGCTACGAGAGGGTGGCGAACAACATCGCTTTGTTCTAGCCGGATAAATTCAATCCCTCTTACACCTTTTAATATTTCCTCTGCAGCAAATAAACCGGATTTTGCCCCTTTCGGTAAATCAACCTGTGTTTGGTCCCCGGTGATGACCATTTTCGAGCCAAACCCAAGACGGGTCAAAAACATTTTCATTTGTGCGTAGGTTGTGTTCTGAGCCTCATCGAGAATGACGAAGGCCTCATCCAATGTTCTTCCGCGCATATAGGCAAGAGGGGCAATTTCAATTGTTCCCCTTTCAATAAGCCTTAATGTATGTTCCATTCCCAGCACATCATGAAGGGCATCATATAGCGGCCTTAAATATGGGTCAACCTTTTCCTTCAAATCTCCGGGAAGAAAGCCCAGGCTCTCCCCTGCTTCAACAGCCGGCCGGGTCAGAATGATTTTATTGACTGTCCCATTTTTTAAAGCAGTTACCGCCATGACCACTGCCAAATACGTCTTCCCTGTACCTGCGGGACCGATTCCAAATACCATATCATTTTTTCTCATGGCATTGATATAGTATCTCTGCCCAATCGTTTTAACCCTGATTGATTTTCCCTTGGAATTTTTCGCGATTTCTTCATCATACAAATTCCCAAAATAATCAAGGGTTCCTTTTCTTGCAAGTTCAACGGCATAAAGCACGTCTCTTTGGCTTATGCTTATTCCTTTCCTTATTACCTCAACCAGCTTCTCCAATACCGCCGTTGCCTGCCCTGCGTTTTCCTCCGGGCCAGTGATATTGATCAATTCACCACGCGTAATAATTGACACATTTAATTCCTGTTCAATCATCTTTAGATTGGTGTCTGAATTGCCAAAAAGCATGATGGCTTCGTTAGGGTTTTCAAGTTGAAGTTTATAACTTTTAAGGTCTTCTGTCATTCACTAGTCTCCTCGAATAATGGGTTGTCCTATTGCAATATTTTCCACAACTGTATATAGGATGGACAGTCTTACTTTACCATTCGCAATTGACTGATGTAAAATCTTTTCACCTTTTATAATAGCATCTTCATCTATTCGTTTTTTTATTTCCTTCTCTGCCGAATCCAGAGCATTATTCATTGCCTCATCTTTCGAATATTCCCTTTTTACGATTTCGCTCTCCCGATACGTTGTATTCACATAGGAAATGGGCATTTCCCACTTTAAAAATTTGACTGGGACAGCGGTCGTTTCCTTTTCATACTCACTGAATTCAGGCTTGCCAAATCCCCATATCGGCACCTTTACTTTTCCCAGCTGGAGGGAATGCTTCTCCTTTTCCTCACCATTGTAAACCTTAAAAGTAGCATTCAGGGGGAGCTCCACATAAGCTTTATATAATGTCTCACCCCATATTTCACCGCTTGATGCGACAGGTTCCTGCTCGCCCTCCTTGCCATATAAGCCGGATACAAGCAGCTGGCCGGGCACGACATGGTCATTTACCTCAAACAACCTCTGGCCTTTCTCAATAAAATAATTGACGATAATCGCTTCCTTTTTTGCTACAAGGTGCCTTGGTGATACATACTCCGGTTCTTTTGGTTCATTTTTTTCCACAACTCGAAGCTGATAGGTTGTCCCGTGCAGCTCCACACCAACCCAAGTAATCGCTCCTACCCGGTCTGTCAGCTTCCTTTGAATTGCCTCAACATTGTCCAGGGTGAACTGGGGCTTGCCTATTTTTATTCCCATCTTGTCCAATTCTTTGCGGATTATATGCTCAGTTTCAGGCTGAGCACCTTTTATTTCTATACCCCAAACCATATTGGATAACAACATGACCATAAAGAAAAATACAAAACCACCGATCAAAAAACCTGAATTTTTCAGCAAACGTTTAAAGAGAAATGGAACGCCCTTTCTTCTGATAAACGTAACCTTACATTCTCTGCCTCTTGATAGTGTGTGGATTTTGAGAGCATCCTGCAGACTGATTGTAAACATCATGGTCTCCGGGCCTAGCCTTTTTACATTCCACATCAGCACACCGCTTCGTGTTAATGTATTGAGGAATCTCTCCAAGCCTTTTCCCGTAAGTTTAACAGTCACTTTTCCGGTAAGAAATTCCGCCCACGCATTTTTCATTTTCAACCCCCAGCCTCTTCATTTATATATACAACCTGGTCAATCTTCCCTTCGAGGAGGATTTCTTCTGGCAGGATTGTTTTAATCACAAATGCTTTCCCTTTTATTAAAAGCTGTCCCTTTTTCAGGACAAGTCTTATTTCACGATCAGTGAAAGAAAGGAGTCCTCTGTGATTTTCTATATAAATATGGATTTGCCCAATCATTGTAATCCTTGGCAAATCCATGATGACATCCTGGGGAAGATCCATTTTGGCTGCAATCCAGTTGCGTAGCGATAAGCCCCATTTTTTCGCCATAAAAAAAGAACCCCCTTTCACATCATTTTTATGAAATGAAAGGGGATTCTAGCACTTGTTTTTCCTATTTAGGGACTTGCATGCGAATTTGTTTCCTAAATCGTTATCTTCTATAGTAAGGACGTTTGGAGCGGGGAGGTCCTAGAATTTCAGCCCAAATGACTGCATCCGCGAGGTCCTTTTCGGATTTTTCCAGCGAGGGTTTTCGCTCTTCGTTTACCATAACGGGCTGTTCTTTAAGCAATTGCTTACCAGAAGAGATTTTCGGAGCAGCTTCAACTGGATGGGCAGCCTCCCGGTTAGGAATTTGCACTTGCTGTTTTCGCCGCTGTTCAAGCTCCTTTAAACTTTTTGGAATTTCGGACTGCGAAATCTCTTTATAGACCTCCTGGAATTCCTTTTTAAGCTCCGGAATTGTCCTCCGTTTCGAATCTGCAGGTCTTTCTTTTGCTTTATTAAAAATAGCTGATATCGCTGCAATAATGATAAAAAGAATAATTGTTTCCAAAGCCAGCCTCCTTCCTTATCGGCCGGAATTCCTCACCTTTTTATGGTTTACTGGCCTTCCTTCTTGTCATTACCCATTTTGCCTATCGAACCTCTCATATCTGTATCTGCTGAAATGTTCTTGAAGTTCATATAATCCATTACCCCGATATTTCCTGATTTCAACGCCTCTGCCATGGCAAGCGGCACTTCGGCCTCTGCCTGGACAACTTTCGCTCTCATTTCCTGAACACGCGCCTTCATTTCCTGTTCGGACGCTACCGCCATCGCGCGGCGTTCCTCCGCCTTGGCCTGGGCGATTTTTTTATCAGCCTCGGCCTGTTCAGTCTGGAGCTCGGCACCAATGTTTTTACCGATATCAACGTCGGCAATATCAATGGACAGGATTTCAAATGCTGTTCCGGCATCCAGTCCTTTGGCAAGTACTGTCTGGGAAATTAGATCAGGGTTTTCAAGAACTTTGCTATGGTTCTCCGAGGAACCAATTGTTGAGACAACCCCTTCACCTACCCTGGCTACAATCGTCTCTTCACCAGCACCTCCGACAAGGCGGTCAATGTTGGCACGGACAGTAATTCTTGCTTTTGCTTTAACCTCAATCCCATTCATTGCGACACCCGCGATAAATGGAGTTTCAATAACCTTTGGATTTACACTCATTTGGACAGCTTCAAGAACATCGCGCCCAGCCAGATCAATTGCCGCACAACGCTCAAAGGACAACTCAATATTGGCCCTATGCGCAGCAATCAAAGCATTAACAACCCGGTCAACATTCCCGCCTGCAAGATAATGGCTTTCAAGCTGGTTTGTTGTGACACCAAGTCCAGCTTTATGTGCTTTGATAAGCGGATTGATGACTCTGTGGGGTGTTACCCGGCGGAGCCTCATTCCGATAAGCGTAAATATGCTGACTTTGACACCGGCTGCCAGAGCGGATATCCACAGCATAACCGGTACAAACGACAATAGGATTGCCAATAGGATCAATCCTACTGCCACTACAACGACCAAAAATATAGCTTCATTCATACTCTCTTATAACCTCCTCAGTTATTACTTTCTCTGACTACAACGCGCGGCCCTTCGACTTCAATGACTTTTACTGTTGCACCCTTTGGGATGAAGGAGCCTTCCGTTACAACGTCCACCCGCTCGTTATTAATAACCGCTGTACCGGATGGCCGCAAAACAGTTAATGCCGTCCCTTCACTCCCGAGCAAGTCGGTTCTGTTTACATTTGTTACGTAGCCATCCTCTTTTCTGGCCGTGTCAAATAAAACCATCGAATTAAATAAAGCCATTTTTTTATGGAAGACCTTCACAAGCATAATAAAAAAGACAATGGAGAAAAAAATTGAAATGACGAGCGATATTCCCATTTGCAGGGTGCTTTCACCTGCTAGAAACAGGCTGCCGATAAGCGCAGCTACTCCTAGTGTACCCGCAACCGCACCAGGGAGAAAAAATTCTAAAAAAATAAGAATCAGACCGGCGATAAATAATGCCAAAGTTCCAAAACCGGCAAGCCCGGCAAGGAAGTGCCCATAGAAAAACAGCAGCAGCGCGGACAGGCCAATAAGGCCAGGAAGGCCAATTCTCGGTGAAAATAGTTCCAGCACCATTGCCATACCAGCTATAGTCAACAGGATTGTGACTACAATAGGATCTGTAATAAATTCGGCCATGACAAACCTCCTTTTGAAGTTTTAGATCCTTCCATAACAGTGTGTACGTTTCATCACGCCTTATGGTTTCAGTTTTTACAAAATAAGATGCTAGTACCATAAAGAGGAAATCTGGATTTTATCTTGCTTTACAGCAAAGCGCTCCCACCCGGAACAAAAGCCGCTGGGGCTAGTTTTCCAGTGATGAATTACTTTTATAATTGCCTATAACAACAGTAAAAGCCGCAGGCTTTCGCCTGCGGCCGTTGATGTCAGTTGAATTATGAAAGGTGTTGTTGCACAAGTTTATTAACAAGTGATCCGTCTGCTTTGCCCTTTACTTTTGGCATAATGGCAGCCATCACTTTTCCCATATCAGCTTTGGACGTTGCACCCACCTCAGAAATCGTTTCTTTCACAATGTCTGCAAGCTCCTCTTCAGAAAGCTGCACTGGCATGTAAAGCTCAACGACCTCGATTTCGTGCTGCAATTTCTCAACAAGATCTGAACGACCTGCTTTATCAAACTCATGAAGGGAGTCTTTACGCTGTTTCATTTCGCGAGAAAGGACAGTCAGCTCTTCCTCTTCCGATAGTTCCTTGCCAAACTTAATTGCTTCATTCTGCATGGAAGCTTTAATCATTCGGATTACAGTGAGCTTGTCTTTGTCTTTGCTTTTCATCGCTAGTTTCATATCATTATTTAAACGTTCGAGAAGACTCAGGTTAGTCCACCCTCTCTAAATTAAAACTTACGTTTCCTTGCAGCCTCAGATTTCTTCTTACGCTTAACACTTGGTTTTTCGTAGAATTCGCGCTTTCTTGCTTCTTGGATAGTACCTGACTTAGATACAGTACGTTTAAAGCGTCGAAGAGCATCTTCAAGCGATTCGTTTTTACGAACGACGGTTTTAGACATTAACTTTCCCTCCCTCCGAACACAACACACTCACATCAAACATGGAAATCCATGTACTTTGCCATTATAATACAACCTTTCTATAAGGTCAACTGTAAATAAAGTATGCATGATACTTTCCCATCTTTATTTCAATGATTCTCCAATAGTACCACTCCGAATTTGAAGGCATGTTCCAAGAGGACAGGCAATAGACTGTAAAAGGGAGTGGATATCATGAAATTTGGCCTATTATTTCTATTATGCATTGGCTTATTCATATTGGGGATGACTGTTATCAGGATAGGTATGTTCAGCCTTTCCGGGAATAAATTAAAAGGATTCCTTGAAACTCTGACGGACACCCCTTTAAAAGGGATGCTGACTGGCACCTTCATAACAGCAATTTTACAGAGCAGTTCGACGGTAATGGTATTAACAATTGGATTAATTTCCGCCAAAATAATGACATTTCCCCAATCAATAGGAATTATTTTGGGAACTAATATTGGCACAACTTTTAAAACAGAACTGATAACCTTCAATATAAGCGGTTACTTGCTACCTTTTGCAGTCGCTGGAGGGATTCTATTCTTTATGAAGCACAAGGTCCTTAAAAGCATAGGCATGGTCCTTATCGGCATATCTGCCGTTTTTACGGCAATGAAAGGCTTTGAGGCCCTGGCCATCCCGATGACATCCATTCCGGCTGTTAATAGCCTTTTGGCTGCACTCAATGAGACAGTCCTGGCTGGAATTGCAGCAGGGGCAATCATGACAGCGATTATTCAGTCAAGTACTGCGATGACCGGGATTGCAATGGGTTTTTTAACGTCCGGACTCCTTGGGCTGGAAGCAGGAATCGCAATTGTGCTCGGCGCAAATATCGGCACATGCATAACCGCCCTTTTTGCCTCAATTGGCGGCGGAGAAGAAGCCAGGCTTTCGGCCTTTACCCATGTGTGGTTAAACGTCTTGGGCGTCATGCTATTCATTCCGCTCATCACTCCATTGGCAGATCTGGGGCCAAGGATGGCGTCTTCACCAGATGCACAGCTTGCCCATATCTCGGTCATTTTCAATGTTGCAGTCTCATTGGCAGCACTTCCTTTTGCGGAACGCTTTGGAAGGATGATTGTTTTTATGCATGGTAGCAAAACATGATAATTGGAATCCATCCGAATGACTCACCGGTTCTCTTTAAAAATGCAAAACAGTAAATCGCAATACAAATAGGGTGCGAAATTGCAGTGATTTCTCACCCTATTTGTATTGCTGTATCAACATTGAATGTTGTTCCCCTGTGTTGAAAAACAAACGGAAAAATTCCGCTTAAGCCGGTAAATACCCATATTTCCCAAAATATAAGCGGAGTTTTTCCGTTTATATAATCCAACTCGTTGGATCTTGTCTTATTTAGGGAAGTTAATCGGAATTTTTCCGCTTATATCTATCTTTTAAACTTCTCTCTATACATTAGACGGAAATTCTCCGCCTAAAAAAAAAGCAAGGCGAATTCCTTTGGGAATCGCCTTGCTTTATCGTATATGATTTAACCTTTTTAGCACTTCAAAAGACAAATTTTTGCTATACGATTGCTTCTTTCAATTCAATTGTGCCGTCTTCAATGACACGCACAAATTGCCCTTCGTTATATGGGTAGCCTGCTTTCGTAATTTTAACCTTAACGATATTGCCGATCATGTCTTCTGAGCCTGGGAATACAACTTTCAAGTAATTATCAGTATAGCCGACAAAAAGACCCGAACCATCTGTCTCCTTGAATTCCTCTTCAGGGATAACTTCAAGAACTTCATTTTCAAATTGAGATGCATACTCCTTGGCAAGCTGGTCAGACAGCGAAATCAGCCTATGGACACGCTCGTTCTTAATATCTTCGTCCACCTGATCCTCCATGCGTGCAGCAGGCGTGCCTGTCCGCTTGGAATAAGGGAATACATGCAATTCGGAGAATTTATGTTCTTTAACAAAGTTGTATGTTTCCATGAACTCTTCTTCTGTCTCTCCCGGGAATCCAACAATGACATCGGAAGTAACTGCAAGCCCTGGAAGAGCTTCCTTCAGACGATCCAAGCGCTCCCCGAAAAATTCCATTGTATACTTGCGGCGCATCCGCTTCAGGACCGTATCGGAACCTGATTGCAGCGGTATGTGGAGGTGGCGGACAACCAAGTTTGAGTCATTAATTACTTCAATGACTTCATCGGTAATCTGGCTTGCTTCAATGGAAGAAATGCGAAGGCGCTTAAGGCCCTTCACCTCCGCCTCCAAGTCGCGAAGAAGTGCTGCAAGATTATAGTCCTTCAAATCTTCCCCGTAGCCGCCAGTATGAATACCTGTTAAGACTATTTCCTTGTATCCAGCATCAACAAGCTGCTGTGCCTGGCGGATAACTTCCTTCGGATCACGGGACCTCATCAGGCCACGTGCCCACGGAATAATACAGAATGTACAGAAGTTATTGCAGCCTTCCTGAATTTTCAAGGATGCGCGGGTTCTGTCGGTGAAAGCCGGAACATCCAGTTCTTCGTAAACCCGGTTCTTCATAATGTTTCGGACACCATTAATAGGCTGGCGTTCTTCCTTATATTGTGCGATATAGTCTAGCATCTTCACGCGGTCTTGTGTACCGACAACAATGTCAACACCAGGGATCGCCATGATTTCAGCAGGGGAGGTTTGCGCATAGCAGCCTGTAACGCAAATGACCGCATCCGGATTCTTCCTGATGGCTCGCCGAATAACCTGGCGGCTTTTTTTGTCGCCAGTATTCGTTACTGTACATGTATTTATAATATAAACGTCCGAAGTTAACTCAAATTCAACCCGTTCATAGCCTTCCTGTTTGAACAACTGCCAAATTGCTTCAGTTTCATAGTGGTTTACCTTACATCCAAGTGTATGGAACGCGACTGTAGGCATTAAAATTCACCTCATTAGTTCTAAATGGTAGGACACTGCAGCTAGTGCATATAATGGCGCAGTTTCAGTCCTTAAGATTCTCGGGCCAAGCCCGCAAAGCTTAAAATCATGTTCCTTCAAAAGCTGGACCTCCGCTTCGGAAAGTCCCCCTTCCGGCCCAAAAACAAACAGTATGGAATGTCCGGTTTTCACTTCTTGAAGTGTTGATGAAAGGACAGCGGTTTCCCCTGCCCGGCTTTCCTCTTCATAGGCACAAAGCCGAAAATCGTAGTTCTTGCTTACTTGTAAAAGCTCCTGGAAAGTAAATGAGCTCTCAACCTTAGGCAGTATACCACGATGAGATTGCTCGGCTGCTTCCTTTGCTATCTTTTGCCACCGTTCGGCCTTCTTTCCCTGCTTTTTTTCATCCAGCTTAACGACGGAGCGTGAGGCAGCGAATGGGATAAATTGATGAGCCCCCATTTCAGTGCCCTTTTGAATGACCCATTCCAGCTTGTCCCCTTTTGGCAGTCCGCTGGCAATGGTCACCTTAACAGGTAGTTCCGATGTTCTATCTTTCCATTCTACAACGTCCGCGATGACTGTTTCACCGGTAATTTCTGCAATTTTGCAAACTGCACTCCTGCCATTAGTTGTACAGATAATAGAATCACCAGGCTCCATTCTCATGACTTTTACAATATGATGGCAGTCATCCCCTCCAAGGTAAAAGCGGCCATTATCGAATTTGTCCACAAAATATCGCTGCACGAGACGCACCCCTCTGTAAGCATTGTTTCTATTTTACTAAAAGATTCTTCTAAAGTCACTTCTGCCATGTAAATTTAAATTAAATGAAAAAGGCATCCGCTTATTAAAACGGACGCCAACCTTCATAATCAATCTTTTTTGGCGATAATTGCTACCCAGTCTTCCATTACAATCGTTTCAGAGATAGTAAAACCAGTATCAAGCAGAGCTGCCTTGACCAAGTCCTTTTTCTGTTGAATGATGCCCGAGGCAATGAAGGTTCCACCAGGTTTTAAAACGCGAACAACATCATCAGTAAAACGAAGAATAACTTCCGCAAGGATGTTGGCAACAATTACATCTGCAGAGGCGTCCTCTATACCATCCAGAAGGTTATTCCTTGCCACCGTTACCTTATCATGAACCTTATTGAGCTTGATATTCAGCCTGGCCGACCGGACAGCAACCTCATCAAGGTCATAGGCACGGACTGAACTTGAGCCAAGCAGTGCAGCTGCAACACTTAAAACCCCCGAGCCGGTACCGACATCAATGACCGTATCGCCTTCTTTAACAGTACGCTCAAGTGCCTGGATGCACATGACTGTGGTCGGGTGTGTCCCAGTACCAAAAGCCATCCCGGGATCAAGTTCAATAATCAATTCATCACTTGAAACAGGTGTATACTCTTCCCATGTTGGAACAACCGTAAATCGCTCGGAAATCTTCACAGGATTGTAGTACTTCTTCCAGGCTGTAGCCCATTCTTCTTCATTCACTTCTGAAATGGTGACCTGGTTCAGTCCAATGTCAATATCATAAATAATTAAATTGTTGATGGAGTCTTTAATAGCCTCAACAGTTTCTCCAAGGAAACTGTTGACTGGCAAATATGCCTTTACGATGACACCTTCATCCGGATAATCCTTAGGGTTTAACTGATAGATTTCACCGAACTGGTCTTCACGTTCCTTAATCAGTTCAAACGGGTCCTCAATTACTACACCGCTTGCCCCTGCTTCATGGAGGATATTTGAAATCGGCTCGACTGCCTCGTTTGCTGTATGGATGCTGATTTCAGACCACTTCATCATGCATGCCCCGCTCTCAATCGCCTTTAAAGGCGCGTTTTACTTTTGAAAAAAAACTTTCCTCATGTTCACCCAAAGGTGCAGTGCCGCTAATTTCTCCAAATTCCCGGAGAAGCTGCTTCTGTTTATCGGTCAGCTTAGTCGGAGTGACGATGCGGACAATCACATGCTGGTCTCCTGTACCATAGCCGCGGACATTAGGGATTCCCTTCCCTCTCAAGCGGAATTTAGTGCCTGTCTGTGTACCCGACGGTATTTTGAGCTTGACCTTTCCATGTATGGTAGGCACTTCAATCTCAGCTCCCAAAGTAGCCTGGACAAAGGTGAGTGGCATTTCGCAATATACATCATCGCCTTCACGTTCAAAGAACTCATGCGGACGTACATGGAAAACGACGTACAAATCGCCTGGAGGTCCGCCATTGATGCCAGCTTCGCCCTGGCCGGCCATCCTTAACTGTTGGCCATCATCAATTCCGGCTGGAATTTTGACATGTATTTTCCGGCGTTTTCTGACTTTTCCATCCCCGCCGCATGTTGTACATTTTTGTTTAATTTCTTTACCAGTACCGTTACAAACGTGGCAAGTTCTCCGATTTACAATTCTGCCGAACGGAGTATTCTGTTCAACATTAATTTGGCCGCTTCCGTGGCAATGCTTACAGGTTTCCGGGTGGGTACCAGGTTTTGCACCTGAGCCATGGCAAGTTGTACATGTTTCATCGCGGGGAATTTCAATATCGGTTTCCTTCCCGAATGCCGCTTCCTCGAAGGAAACTGTCATTGTGTACTGGAGATCCGCTCCCTGCCTAGGGGCATTTGGATCTCGCCTTCTGGCTGCGCCGCCGCCAAAGAATGTATTGAATATATCCTCAAATCCGCCGAATCCCCCGCCAAAATCAGCGCCACCGCCAAAT
This sequence comes from Bacillus sp. FJAT-27225, assembly GCF_001685025.1. GTDB lineage: Bacteria > Bacillota > Bacilli > Bacillales > Cytobacillaceae > Bacillus_D. Next base: position 909,102 of record NZ_MAYU01000001.1, read on the forward strand.
CCCTGGTTTGGATCGGTATGCCCGAACTGGTCATAGTGGGCTCGTTTCTGGTCGTCACTCAGCGTTTCATAAGCTTCTTTTACTTCCTTAAACTTCTCGTCCGCATCCGGTTCCTGGTTTATGTCAGGATGAAGTTTTTTGGACAGTTTTCGGTAAGCTTTTTTAATTTCGTCCTTTGAAGCTCCTTTATCAATTCCAAGGACTTCATAGTAATCCCTCTTACTCATAAAACCACTCCCGAAATCTCACATAAAGATTATTGTACCATCCAGGCGGATGCTAAACAATAAAAGAATTCATTCTCCGTTTTTGTTTCTCAGTCTTTATATAATCTATTTTGCCATGAGTAAAGTGGAGAATTCTCTAGGCAGCCTTTTTCCAAAAGAAAAGTCAAAGCCTGTTGTTCTGACTTTGACTTTCCTGTTGGCATTAGCTAGTTCATTTCATTTTACGTCGACTAGGGTAATTAGTTGGTAAATGCTCTTATTTGTCGTCTTTTACTTCCTCGAACTCTGCATCTACAACATTGTCGTCCCTTTGTGCGGAGCCTTCAGGCCCTGCTCCCTGGCCTTGTTGCGCCTGGGCTTGCTTCGCAGCCTCTTCATATAGCTTCACTGACAGATTTTGAACGATTTCCTGAAGCGCGTCTTTCTTAGTGCGCATTTCTTCGAGATCGTTTTTCTCAATGGCAGCTTTAAGAGCATCTTTTGCTTCGTTTGCTTTTTGCACCTCAGCAGCATCCACTTTGCCTTCGAGGTCTTTCAGTGTTTTTTCTGTTTGGAAAACAAGCTGGTCCGCTTCGTTGCGAAGGTCTGCTTCCTCTTTCGCTTTCTTGTCGGCCTCAGCGTTCTGTTCAGCTTCCTTGACCATACGCTGAATTTCTTCATCGCTCAGGCCAGTAGAAGACTTAATTGTGATCTGCTGTTCTTTGTTCGTGCCAAGGTCTTTCGCACGAACGTTTACGATACCGTTTTTATCAATATCGAATGTAACTTCGATTTGAGGTACACCCCGTGGAGCTGGCGGAATATCTGCCAACTGGAAACGGCCAAGTGTTTTGTTATGGGCAGCCATAGGACGCTCCCCTTGAAGCACATGGATATCAACAGCAGTCTGGTTATCGGCAGCTGTTGAGAAAATTTGTGATTTAGATGTTGGGATGGTTGTATTGCGCTCAATCAGTTTCGTGAATACCCCACCCATTGTTTCGATACCAAGGGAAAGAGGTGTGACGTCAAGCAATACAATATCCTTTACATCACCGGAAATAACACCGCCCTGAATTGCTGCACCCATTGCAACAACTTCATCAGGATTTACACCGCGATGAGGCTCTTTGCCAGTTGCACGCTTGATTGCTTCCTGGACAGCAGGAATCCTTGTCGAACCACCAACGAGGATGACTTTATCAATTTCAGTTGCAGAAAGACCGGCATCGCTTAGCGACTGGCGGACAGGACCCATCGTACGCTCAACAAGATGCGCAGTCAGTTCATCGAATTTCGCTCTTGTCAGAGTAATATCAAGGTGAAGCGGACCAGCAGCCCCGGCAGTGATAAATGGCAGTGAAATTTGGGTTGAAGTAACACCGGAAAGGTCTTTTTTAGCCTTCTCAGCAGCATCCTTCAAACGTTGAACTGCCATTTTGTCCTGGGAAAGGTCAATTCCATTCTCTTTCTTGAACTGCTCAACTAAGTAATCAATGACAACCTGGTCGAAATCGTCTCCACCAAGTCGGTTGTCACCGGCAGTCGCCTTTACTTCAAAGACTCCATCGCCCAGTTCAAGGATCGACACGTCAAATGTGCCTCCGCCAAGGTCGTAAACAAGAATAGTTTGGTCTTCTTCCATTTTATCGAGGCCATATGCAAGAGCTGCTGCAGTCGGCTCGTTGATGATCCGTTCTACTTCAAGACCCGCAATGCGGCCGGCATCTTTTGTTGCCTGGCGTTCAGCGTCATTGAAGTATGCAGGTACAGTAACAACAGCTTTTGTTACTTCTTCACCAAGATAATCTTCAGCGTAGGATTTCAAATACTGAAGAACGATTGCAGAAACCTCTTGTGGCGTATATTTTTTTCCTTCAATTTCAACCGTATGGCTTGTTCCCATATGCCGTTTGATGGACATAATTGTATTTGCATTTGTAACTGCCTGACGTTTGGCAACTTCACCTATCTGGCGTTCGCCATTTTTAAATGCAACGACGGAAGGAGTTGTGCGGTTGCCTTCAGGATTTGGGATTACCTTAGGCTCGCCGCCTTCAAGAACAGCCACACAAGAGTTGGTTGTTCCAAGGTCAATACCAATGATTTTGCTCATAATCCTTTTCCTCCAATTCAATATGTAGATTCAGAACTCTACTGATTTACTTTTACCATGGACGGGCGGATGACCCTATGTTTAAGGACATACCCTTTCTGGAATTCTTCAACCACTGAATTTGGTTCCATGGAATTGTCTTCAACCTGCATGACTGCCTGGTGGAAGTTTGGATCAAAAGGCTTACCCTTCGCCTCAATTGGCTCAAGGCCCTCCTTTTTCAAGGCTTCCAATAGCCCACGGTAAACCATATCCATTCCTTGTTTAAACGATTGTGCCTGCTCACCTTCTATTTCCACAGCGAGGGCCCGCTCGAAATTGTCCAATACTGGCAATAAGTCCGAAATAAGGCTTTGCGCCCGATATTTTTCAGCAGCTTCAGCATCCAATCTAACCCGGCGGCGATAATTATCAAAATCCGCCTGAAGCCGCAAAGTACGGTTTTCAGCTTCTTCAAGCTTTTTCTCCAACTCTGGAACGATATTTGAAGAGTCTTCAGCCATAGGCTTTTGCTCATTTTCTACAAAGATTTCCTCAGCTTGCTGGTCAGCTGCATGTTGTTCTGGCTTTTGGGTTTCGTTGTTTTTCATTTCGTCTGTCATCTTGCTCACCTCCCTCAAAGGACATAATTTACTATAGAGAACGATGCGTGTCATCTCTTGGGAAAAGGGCGGAAACGGGATTCCGCCCTTACTAACTATCTCCACTGCTACTTTGTTTGATACAACTTGGTTAAAACCGACGACAGGTCATGGCTCATGATTTTCAGCAGGCTGACGACTCTGGAATATTCCATACGGGTTGGACCGAGAATCGCAATACTACCGAGCTTTTCATCCCCCATTGCATAAGTCGCAGTAATCAAACTGCAATTTTCCATTGCGCTGTTGTCATTTTCCCGGCCGATTTTAATCGTAATTCCAGCAGGAGTGTTTTTAATAAGGTCGTATACTGGCCTTTCCTGCTCAATCATCGTCATAAGATCGCGGATTTTTGAAATATCATTGAATTCCGGCTGGCTAAGGATGTTTGTTTTGCCTGCAAAGAAAAGCTTTTCGTTAATTGGCATATTGAACGTTTCTGTAATCATCTTAAGCATAAAGTCATAATTCTTGATATGCTGGCTTAGCAGGACTGCAACTTCCTTATAAAGCTTATCCCGGAGGTCAACTAGCGGCACACCGGTCAGCCTTTCATTCAGTATATTAACCATCTTTTCAAGGTCACTTGCATCCATTGCGGCGGGAAGCTTTACCGTTTTGTTTTGGACATGGCCAGTATCGGTTACGATAATCGCAATGGCAGCTTCCTGGTTCAAAGGGACTATCTGAATTTTCTTCAGCCTGTTTTCCTCTGCCGCAGGACCAAGCATTATGGATGTGTAGCTAGTCATTTCAGACAAGATCATTGCCGAGCGTTGAATGATTTTCTCAAACTCAAAAATCCGTTCGGCAAAAACCGATTTAATTTTCGACACTTCCTGCTCATTAATCTTTTGCGGAGACAGGAGATGGTCCACGTAATAACGATATCCCTTATCGGAAGGAACTCTTCCTGAAGAAGTATGGGTTTTTTCAATAAAACCAAGTTCTTCTAGATCCGCCATTTCGTTCCTGATCGTTGCCGAACTGAACGAAATTTGTTCCTTTTTAGACAAGCTTCGCGATCCAACAGGTTGCGCAGAACGGATGAATTCATCGACTATAACTTGAAGTATCAATAATTGGCGATCTGTCAGCAACGTTCATCACCCCTGTTAGCACTCATCAATATCGAGTGCTAATTCTACTACTAAAGTATCAAACCAACAAATCCATGTCAATTAGTACGGTTCAAAAAACAGAAGGTTATCCTGCAAGAAATTCCTGAAAAACTTCATTGCCCAGCATTCTTCCTATTCTTGTTAACCTGACACTATCACCATCTGCTTCGAGAAGGCCTTTTTTCGACAGTTCCTCCAATTGGCCTGGAAAAATACTGTCGAGCGACACACCAAATTTCCGTTGAAAGTGACCTTTACTAACTCCTTCGACTTTTCTTAAACCGAGGAACATCTCCTCTTCCATTGCTTCCTGCCTAGTCACTTCATTTTCCTCAAACACCGGCAGGCTCCCATTCTCAATCGGAGACATATATTTAGTAAGCGGCCCGGCGTTCGACCTCCTCCAGCCGCCGAGGTAACTATGCGCCCCGGCTCCAAAGCCATAATACGGTTCATTGCTCCAATATGTGAGATTATGCGTGCTTTCATATCCAGGTTTTGCAAAGTTGCTTATTTCATATTGGTGTAAACCATGCTGTTCCATCTCTTCCATCAGCGTCTCAAACATTGCCGCCTCAATATCTTCACCTGGGAGCGGAAGTTTCCCCTTCCTCATCAGATTATAAAAGACTGTTTTTGGTTCTATTATGAGAGAATACCCCGAGAAATGGGGAAGCCCAAAAGAAAAGGCTTGTTTAAGCGTATCTTTAAAATCAGCTAAGGTCTGGCCGGGGAGGGCATAAATCAAGTCCAAAGAAATATTGTCGAATCCGGCTTTCCTGGCATTGTCTATTGTATTGTAAACATCCTTCGCCCGATGGCTTCTGCCTATCCTTTCAAGAAGCGTGTCATCGAAAGTCTGGACCCCCAGGCTCAGGCGATTAACCCCATGATTTTTAAGAACTTCAAGCTTATCAATGGAAAGGTCCCCAGGGTTGCCTTCAAATGTATATTCAGTTTGGTTGGATAGCGGCAAATGGCTCGAAATAATCCGGCACAGTCTTTCAAGCTGTCCTTCATTTAATGATGTCGGCGTTCCACCACCAACAAACACACTGTCCATTTCCTCTGGCGGATGAAGTTCAAGTGTTAACTCAACTTCGCGCTCAAGCATATCAAGATATTTATCAACCGGCTGCCCTTTTAAGAAAACCTTGTTAAAATCACAATAATGGCAAATGTGCTCACAAAACGGAATATGGATGTACGCGGCGCGGGGGCCGGCGTTTCGTAAGATTGTCATCTACTTCACTTCCTAAAATCAAAAAGAGGCAGGACTTGCCTGTAAAGGCTCATCCAACCCCCTTGAATTATTTTTTCGGACTGTCGTCATCCATCTTCAGTACAGCCATGAATGCTTCCTGCGGAACTTCGACGGAGCCGACCTGCTTCATGCGTTTTTTCCCTTCTTTTTGCTTCTCAAGAAGCTTCCGTTTACGGGAAATGTCGCCACCATAACATTTTGCAAGGACGTTTTTCCGGATCGCCTTAATAGTTGAACGGGCCACTATTTTCGTTCCAACCGCAGCCTGGATTGGCACCTCGAATTGCTGCCTTGGAATTAACTCTTTAAGCTTTTCTACAATCGCTTTTCCGCGGTCGTATGCAAAATCCCTATGAACAATAAAGCTAAGGGCGTCCACTTGCTCTGTATTAAGGAGAATATCCATTTTAACAAGCTTCGAAGGCTTGTAGCCAATCAATTCATAATCAAAAGATGCATATCCCCGGGTATTTGATTTCAACTGGTCGAAAAAGTCATAAACGATTTCGGCTAAAGGTATTTCATACACAATGCTGACACGGTTTTCCGACTGATACTGCATATCAATGAAAATCCCCCGCTTATGCTGGCATAGCTCCATAATTGCACCTACATAATCATTAGGGGCCATCATGGTTGCTTTTACATACGGTTCCTCAACCCTGTCAATTTTTTGCGGGTCTGGCATAGCTGAAGGGTTGTCGACCTTAAGTTCAGTACCATCTGTCATATGAACGTGATAAATAACACTTGGTGCAGTTGTAATAAGGTCAATCTTGAATTCGCGTTCAATCCGTTCCTGAATGATTTCCATATGAAGAAGCCCCAGGAAACCACAGCGGAACCCAAACCCAAGCGCCTGGGATGTTTCCGGTTCGAATTGAAGAGCTGCGTCATTCAGTTCAAGCTTTTCCAGCGCTTCCCGCAAATCATTGAATTTGGCAGAATCAATTGGATATAATCCGCAGTAAACCATTGGGTTCAACTTTCGGTATCCAGGAAGCGGTTCGGTTACACCGCCCTTTGCGTTGGTAATGGTGTCACCGACCCTCGTATCTCCTACATTTTTAATGGAGGCTGTCAGGAAACCTACGTCACCAACTGTAAGCTCATCACGAGGTGTTTCTTTTGGTGTAAAAACGCCTACTTCATTTACTTCAAATTCCTTGCCGGTCGCCATCATTTTGATTTTATCGCCTGGCTTGACTGTCCCTTCGACAACCCGGATATAAGCAATGACTCCGCGGTATGGATCATAAAGGGAATCAAAAATCAACGCCTTCAGCGGGCCTTCCGGATCTCCCTGTGGTGCGGGTACCTGCTTGACAATCTGCTCAAGAATGTCTTCAATTCCAATACCTGCTTTGGCGGATGCAAGAACAGCTTCAGATGCATCGAGACCAATGACATCTTCAATTTCCTTACGCACCCTTTCCGGTTCCGCACTTGGAAGGTCGATTTTATTTATGACAGGCAAAATTTCAAGATCATTATCAAGTGCAAGATAAACATTTGCCAATGTCTGTGCTTCAATTCCCTGTGCGGCATCGACTACAAGAATCGCACCTTCACAAGCAGCCAGGCTTCGTGACACTTCATAAGTAAAGTCGACATGTCCGGGGGTATCAATCAGATGGAATGTATACTCTTCTCCGTCTTTAGCTTTGTATTTAAGCTGGACTGCGTTTAATTTAATTGTAATGCCGCGTTCGCGTTCAAGGTCCATTGAATCAAGAAGCTGTTGCTTCATTTCGCGCGAGGTCAACGAATTTGTCTTCTCAAGGATGCGGTCGGCTAGTGTTGATTTTCCATGGTCAATATGGGCAATGATCGAAAAGTTCCTGATTTTCGACTGCCTGTTTAATCTCTGTTCTCTATTCAATCGGGTTCACTCCTGTTTTACGCACATGTAGACTATTTTTCATTATAACAATTGAAAAATCAATAGTAAACCTTGGACAACTAACAAAAGCGAAAGCGGCTTGATCATCGCCGTATAAACTGGACGGCTTCGACTGAGATAAAGGAATCATGAAGATCTATAGCGATTCGATGATGACTTATCGTAGGGAGGAGACCTGAAGTTTGCGCACGCGTAGGCGCTGGAGCTAGAAATCAAAAAGGATTCCGGTTTTTCACCTGAATCCTTTTTCTTAATATGAAGTATTCATTAACCCGAGAACGAATTCACAATAACCTTGGCAATACTTGATAGGGCACTCGCCAATCCTTTGCCCAATGCTGAGAAAAAGTTGACAGCCTTTGTTGTCTCTAACTGTTCCTTCTTTTCCTCGAGTGAGCCATGAGTGACTTCCCCTCCCATTATCGTAACTTGTGTTACACCATCTTCTTCCTGTATGGTCACCGGCTGTTTGAAATCGGGGTCTTCATACCCTTTCATACGGCTAATTCCATTATTGGCCGCCTGCATCCCAGCAAGGGCAACACTAAACATGAACATCGCAAGAAGCAGACTCTTTACCATAAATAGTTTCAAGCCGTTCCCTCCTTACTGCTTATCTGCCGGCTGATTTGCAGGATTTGAAACGCTTTCCGCATCCCAGAAATAATCCGCGAATACATCTGCAAGTGCATCTGCGGACAGGTTCAATTCCTCGAACGTATTGTCCACCCCGCCAAACTCAATCAAAATAGCCTTTCCTGAAAGATCCTGGTTGAACTTGCCGTTCGTATTGATTCCTTTCTTCAAATAAACTCCCCGGCTTAGTCCTTTATAATTTTTTTCAAGAAGTTCATGAAGCTCCGTGGCAAGTTTCATATTCTCTTTGTAGTTTGGATGTTCCCCTCCGATTACAAAAAAGAGCCGCGCGTAGCTTTTCCCGTTAATCACCTTCGTCGTTTCTTTTTTCCTTTTCGAATCTCTATGGATATCAAAGAAATACTGGATTTCTTTGTTGCCCGCCATCACTTCCTTGACAACATTCCTGGATTCCGCGTAAGAGCTGTTAAAGTTCAATCCTTTTTTGAGGAGGACATTATTAATATCGGTTTTATCAACAACAGTCCCTACCCCGCGCGTTTCAAGGCTTTTCTTAAGCTGATCGCCAATCTTCATCACATTGATTTGGGAATGATAAGCCCGGTCAGGATTCGTTTCTCCCTTTAGATACGGCAAATAGGATTCCCGGTTATGGGAAAAGTAAACAAATACACCTTCCTTCCACCTTGCAGCAGGTGCTCCATTGTTTTCCTCCGGTTCCGGGATATCTTCAAGATTCTGGAGTGCCGCCTCCCGTTCTGCTTTCATAATTTCAATCGGCGGTGCAGATTCCATCGGCATATTTGTATAGTTTGTGCCCTCTCCAGCTACAATAATCCGTCCGTCGAAGGAGGCAAAGCCAGGCAATTCGCGTCCAAGCAAGCTCCTCGGGTCATCGAGATTGATATTTGCCGAAAGCCCAAGGAAGAGGTTTGTCAGCTTGGGGCTGGAGTCCTTTCCTCCCGCCCCCGCAAAATAATGATTTTCCCAACCCATGAATTGATAAAGAATGTCCCCTTTTAGATCTTGATTTGAACGATTTACCGGAAGCATGGACATTCTGGAACCTGTTTCAAAGGAAGCAAGCAGTCCGCTGGCTGAGAAAGAGCTGATAATCAAAAGAGCCATCAACGCCGCTCCCTTTGCGATGCTGATACCCGATACAATTAACGCGTTGCTTTTTTTCATGGTTCCACCCCGTCTGGCAATGATATACGGACAAGCTTCAGCTTCTTTCCAAGCTCAATCCTAGTAAATCATATGAAGATGCTAGAGTTGGTAGAACCTTTTCCTTCTATTAACGTGTGTAAAAGCCAGCATTATCCTGGTCTACTTGACTGTGCAATGCTGAATTCATTCCGCTTGCTATCAAATTGGCCATGTCTTCTACGAATACGTCTACTTCTTTGGGGGTGACCATCAAGTTATGGCCAAGCGGTGACAGCACCTCGTGGATTAGCTGCCGTTTTTCTTCATCTTCAAGCGTGCCGACAATTCCAAGAAATGTCTTTCGATGCTCCTCTTCAGGAAGATCTTCCTCAGTAAGCTCTCGCCTCTTACCAAACATCATCCCGGCTGGAATGAGCGATCTTGATGGTTTATCTCCCTCTCTAAGTTCTTTTCCAAAATGCTTTAAAACAAAATCAATTGCATCACTCGTAATGGAGACTGCATCCACGACGGTTGGGACCCCGATCGCTATAACAGGAATGCCCAAGGTCTCCCTGCTGAGCTCTTTTCGTTTATTTCCCACTCCCGATCCCGGATGAATGCCTGTATCGGATAGTTGGATTGTTGAATTAACCCTCTCAATAGACCTCGAAGCGAGCGCATCAATTGCGATAACAAAATCCGGTTTGGTCTCCTCGATCACCCCGTAAATAATATCGCTCGTTTCAATTCCAGTAAGCCCCATGACTCCTGGAGCCAACGCGCTAACAGAACGATAGCCCTCCTGGACGCTTTCTGGCTGCAACTGGAACAAATGGCGGGTCACAAGAAGATTCTCACATACCATCGGCCCAAGGGCATCAGGGGTTACATTCCAATTGCCAAGGCCGACAACAAGACAGGAGTCGCCCTTTTTTATCCCTGCGTTTTCAAGAAAAGCCGCGAACTCCCTAGCAAAAAGTTTTTCAACCTTCTGTTGAACTTCGGTATCCTGCTGGCGGATTCCCTGGACTTCAATCGTGAGATAGCTGCCTGGCTTCTTGCCAAGCTGTGATTCTCCTTCAGGTGTGATCTCGACAAGTGAAACCTTCATTCCATCTACTTCTCTCTCTTTAATGATGACTCCTTCAATCCTTGAGAGATCTTCTTCCTGTCCAATCGTACCTTCCCTGCCCGCAATCACCATTTCCCTGGCTTCAACAGCCAGGTCTGTCCGGACTGTATATTGGCTTAAATCAATTGATTCATTCATTAAACGGATTCCTCCATTTCATGTCATTAAACTGCCTATCTTATATCTTTGCCTTATTTTTCCCAGGCCATTCAGTCTGTCAAGGCCGGAGTTTTACACATTTTTCAATTGAGTATTGCAATCCGGGCACCGGTTTGATAGAATATCTTTTGTTCCTTATAATTGTTTATGGAAGTGAAAGTCGAGTTCATAGATGTCTCGGTTCTTTTTTAGGAGGTGAATGGAATGCCAAACATTAAATCTGCTATTAAGCGTGTAAAGACTAACGAAGATCGTAATGCTCAAAATACCGCTGTAAAATCTGCTATGCGTACTGCTGTTAAAAAAGTTGAAGCTGCTGTTACTGTAAACGACAGCAATGCTGCAAAAGAAGTTTATGCTGAAGCTGTAAGCCAGCTGGACAAAGCAGCTGCAAAAGGCCTTATCCATAAAAATGCTGCAGCCCGCAAAAAAGCGCGCCTGGCTAAGAAAGTCAACTCTCTATAAGAAGAGCAAAGCAGCCGTTTACTGCTTTAAGCTTGACAATGTTAAGAGTTAAACAGCCTGCCTCCGATTTGGAAGCAGGCTGTTTTTTTATTTGATTTAGTATTGGATTTATATTCTACTAAGGAAGTAAGCATCCCGGTCACTAGAAGTTACTCTGGTCCGCTTGTCCCTAATAACTGTTTCGTAGACACTTCCTTGACCTCAGACACCCAAAACGTCCACGAACAACTAGTTGGTGGACTTTCCCTTGACCTCAGACACCCAAAACGTCCACGAACAACTGGTTGGTGGACGTTTCCTTGACCTCAGACACCTAAAACGTCCACGAACAACTGGTTGGTGGACGTTTCCTCGGCCTTAGACACTTAAAACGTCACGAACACCTGTTTAGTTTAATTAATTTCGCTTTTATATCGCTGTCCCGAGCTTCATAAGGAAAAGTTCGACCAGTAACGATTTATCTGCACCGCCGGTTTTCATTTGGTAATCCGCATCTGCAATCATATTCATAATCTTTGCCAGCTCCATATCACTGAATCTGGAAGCAAGTCCAGCAGCTACCTTGACCCTGTAGGGATGTACCTTGAGAGCTGAGGCCATCTGCTGCTGGCCATACCCCTTTTTACTGAGTTCCTTAATCTGATAAATCAGCCTGAATTGTCCGGCAAGTAGCGCGAGAATTTTGATAGGCTCCTCGTTTTGTTTAAGTAAATCATAGTAAATACGCAGCGCATCAGCCGAATTCCTTTGGACAACCTTATCTGTAAGACTGAAAATATTTTGCTCCAGTGACTTTGGGATCATCCGCTCGGCAGTGGCCGCATCAATCGTACCCCCGTCTCCGGCATAAAGGGCGAGCTTATCCAACTCATTTGAAAGCATAAAAAGGTTGGTGCCTGCCAAGGACATAATGGTCTCTACTGCATCCGGCTTTATGGTAATCCCTCTTTGGTCAGCTTTGTCGGCAATCCAGACTTTAAGATCTGACTCGCCAAGTTGTTTCATTTCAGCAACCGTAGCGAGACGCTTTAATTCCTTTGTGATTTTTTTTCGTTCATCCAGTTTTTCGTATGGTGCAAAGAACACCAGGATGGAATATGGAGCGGGCTCTTTTATGTAAGCTTCAAGCCTTGATAAAGTATGGGCTGTTTTTTCCTTTTGTTTTTCAGAAGACAGGAAAAATGGATTCTGTGCGAAGATTACTTTTTTCTCACCAAGAAAAGGCAATGTTTCAGCATCTTCAATTACATCTTCAATCGGTGTTTCCTCAAGGTCATAATTAGAAAAATTAAAATCCCGTTCATCGCCCAAAATATGTTCAAGCAAGAGGTTCCCTGTTTCTTTCATCAAGAAGGCTTCAGACCCATATAAGAGGTAAATCGGCGCAATATCCTTCCTTTTTATCTTCTTCCATAAATCAATTACCATTTAGTATCTCTCCCTAAAGCATACCTGTCCCCGTTCTGCCTGATATAGTGAAAAAGCAGACAAGAGGCAAATACAGCTTGCCTCTCGTGCAGTATGCTTTCCGTTATATCAGAGCAAGTGTTTTCCTCTCTCTATCGTAAAGAAGCCCGTCCAATTTTACAAGCATTCAAAGGGAATCGGTTATCCATTTCCCGATTCCCGTTTTATATGAACGCCAGCAAGGATAAGTCCCGGGCCCATCCCGCCGGCGGAATGCCTTAGTGGTTTTATTTTTGCCCTGTACCTTCAAAGTATTTGTGTAAACTCCTGACAAAAGACAGGGCTGGATTTTTCAAAATGGTTCGCTTATACTAAAATGGAAATGGGGAGGGGAAACTTGTGAACGAATTCGAACAAAATGTCCAGGACAAACGAAATGATGCGATTGATTCAGGGGTAGGATTCATTGTTTCTTTTGGCTTCTTCGCAACTATGTTTATTATCGCGACAGTAATCAAAATTATTGGATCCTAAAGAGGGATTCCAGGGCCGCATACAGCGGCCCTTTTTCTGTTTAGCCGAAGATTTCAAATAGACAAAAAGGATAGGCACTGTTGAAGTAAATCCTGATTCATCGAGGCTATTCACTTTTTATATAAACGAACTCTAACCTTTATCGTTTTCCGGCAGAAGACTCCCACTTCAATTTTGAGCAGGGCGTAGCCCAAAAATAAGTGCGAGATGAATGTCGGCTGGCGAAACCCAAAACACTTGTTTGCGTGGTATAATATTCCTGTAAGTTGTTCTTTGAAAACTGGATATATGGGGTTAGTGCGAGAAAGGCTTCGCACTGTAAAATATCCAAGCACCATTCGCCTCTACGCATACCGAAGTTGCGAAAACCAAGCTAAAGTAGGGTGCGTGGCGTATTCAACGTACAGGTTTTCAACACTTGCAGGAGGCTCATGCCGTTGGTACTGCTAACCGTCGGTGCGACGGGGATAGCCTGCTAAAAAACCGCAGGATACTTGGGTGTTCGCAGGAATCTCCATCTTCAAATTTTCGTTAGAAAGTGGAGTAGTTCAATTCGCCTTGGATAGTGCATTGTATGGCAGGTGAGTGGAAAAGGTTCCTTTATCTCCATAAAAAGTATAGGTTATGGCACCATGTAAATCCGTTCGGTAAATGGCCATCCCCAGCTCTTCAAAACGGCGGATTGTTTCTGTATGCGGATGGCCAAACCTGTTGTTTACCCCAGCCGAAATCCAAACGGTCTTTGGATGATAATGGCCGACAAACTTTTCTCCGGATGAGGTTTTACTCCCATGATGGCCGGCTTTTAGTACATCAATTTTTAACCGGGGGTACTGTTCCATTAAGGCAGCTTCCCCCCGTTCCTCAAGATCGCCAGTAAAAAGCCATCCCTTACCACCCAAAATTGTATAAATCGCTATTGATTGGTCATTTCTTTTCCCACTATCTCGTTTTTCAGGAGATAGAACATAAAAATACGCTCCCCCTGCTTGCCATTTATCGCCTCTGTTAACCTCGGTGACTTTTATATGTTTTTGGGCAGCCATTTTAATAATCGCTTGCTCTGTTCCAGATTTTTCGGTCACTTTCGGTAAAACAATTTCTTTTACTTTAAGGTGTTCAATAATTGCAGCCGCCCCTCCGATATGGTCCTGGTCTCCGTGGGTCAAAATAAGTTTATCTAGCGTCGAAATTCCTCTTGCTTTTAGAAATGGAATAACAATATCCTTTCCGGGCTCAAAAGAGCCATGCCGCTCCTGCCAGTCCTTTTTTTCAAAAACAATACTTCCTCCCGTATCAATCAAATAATTGCCTGCTCCACCCGGAAGAGTAATGAACAGACTGTCTCCCTGTCCAACATCTATCAATGTAATTTCCCCCGTTCGGGCAAAATTGGCTTCCACAATACTTTGTGAAAACAACACGGCAAATGGAATCAGCAGAAAAAGCAAGTTGTTAAGCAGCTTATCTTGCCTTTCCCAGTTGGTAAAAATAATCACTACTAATAGTGAATAAAATGCCAATAGCCAAAAACCCATCTGGCCTGGATAAAATTGGGCTGGGATAGCAGAAAGGGATAGGGCGATTTTTTCCGAAAAGAGAATCAGTTTATTGATGGGGCCAATTATGGAAGCAGGAAGGGTAGTAAAGATAAGAAGAAGCAAGTAAAGGCTGTATACAGCAGGAGAAAACAAGAAACTATAGAGTGGGATAAACAGCAGATTGGCAACTATGCCTATAAGAGGGACAGTATAGAAATGTGCCAGCAGGATAGGCAATGCGGATAATTGAGAAATAAGTGTAGCTGTCAATAATAAAGCGATTCCTGTTAAACCTTTTTCCTTGAGCCCTTTGTAGGAAACCAGAAGTGCAAAGGTTACAGCGTAGGAAAGCTGAAAACCGGCATCAAATACTGTGTAGGGATCCACCAGAAGATATAGTTTAAAGGAGAGCGCTAGAGCATCAAGTGGCCCCAACCCATTACGGGTTCCACCTAAAGGGACCATAAGCAAAATAACGGCCATGATAACCGCCCGATTCACGGAAGGGCTTCCCCCCGCCAGAACAGCATACATCGGCAAAAGCAGTATGAGCGCAAACGACATTTTTTCTCTTGCAACACCGAGGCGGATGCCAACAAATAGTGCGATTCCTGCGAGAACACTTACCTGCATGCCGGAGATGGCCAGCAAATGGGTTATGCCGAGCGTAACATAGGCGTCCTCCACTTTTTCGGGAATGGTCGATTGGTCGCCAAAAATCAGGGCCGACACAAGTGTTGCAGTTTCTCTTGGCAGCCGTTCATATATTTTTCTTATTTCCGTTTCCCTCAGCTTTCCGAGTCGCTCACGAATAGATAGTGATTTATAACCTGCTTGAGCAAGCGGAAAGGTTTCAGATTCGAAAATCCAATGCACTTTTTTTCGGATCAAGTAGTCTCTATAATGAAAACCTCCAGGATTACGTGATTCAGAAGGAGTTTTAAGCTCTCCTTCAAGAATGGACGCGAGCCCAAAGAAGGAAACGGAAAGGAGCCTTTGCTTGTCTGCTTCCGAGCGGATTATATAGGTTACAAGGATTTTTTCTCCAGTTCTCGTATCAATGCCTATTGCCCTAAAAGAATCCCCATCAATTTTCACGCCAGAGCGAAATTCAATCGGAATCCTTGATTCCCCTTCTATTAATGATGTGGTGTTTTGGAATTCGGCATGGCTTGCTACACCGAAAAATACAGAAAATACAAAAAAGAACACTAGAATTTCCTTCTTTTGAATTTTTTTAAACCAGATTAAAAGAAGCAGATAAATACTTAATAAGACAAGGGAAGGCAGTGTTAAGGAGAAGGCTGTTTGCACACCTAGGATTGCGGGAGGTAAGAGGAGTATGGCTTTTGTTTTCATGAAAGCCTCCAAAAAAGGCAGGCATCCTACTAATGGGACAGGATGCCTGTTCGTAGTTATTTACTGGGTGTTCCTGGCGTTGAGTATTCACTAATTCTGCCAAGATCAAGGATTGTTTCAGTTAATGGCACTTTTTCAACTTTTACATCCGCTTGATTAAAAAGTTCAATTGCATATGGATGATTTTTATAGTCCACAGCATAATAAACTGTCTTAATTCCTGCCTGGATAATCGCTTTGGAGCATTGCAGACAAGGAAAATGGGTAACATAGATTTCTGCCTCGCCTGTTGTAACTCCAAATTTTGCACATTGAAGCAGTGCATTCATCTCCGCATGAATGGTCCGGACACAGTGATTATCAATCACATAACAGCCATGGTCACTGCAGTGATCTCCGCCCGCAATCGAGCCGTTATAACCGCCCGCTATAATTCGTTTATCCCGGACTATTGTTGCACCGACCATAAGTCGGGTACAAGTGCTCCTCAACGCCAGCAAATGGCTCTGGGCCATGAAATATTGATCCCAAGAAATTCGTTCCACATTCTCTCCCCCGATACAAAATGGTTGTCTTGTTTAGTTTACAGGTTCAAATTGATAAAGGTCAATGGACAGTAATCGTCCCTTCCAGTTTCTCATACGTCTTCTCCCCAATTCCGCTTACATCCTTTAAATCTTCCGGCTTCCTGAAAGGCCCATTCTTTTCACGATGTTCAATGATGGCAGCTGCCTTTGATGGCCCAATCCCCGGTATCTCCTGAAGTTCAACTTCGGTCGCTTTATTTATATTTATCTTACCATTGCCGGATGCACCGGCAACGCCTGTGGGAGGATTATCATCCGCTTCTCCTATTTCAGGGATCGAAACAATTATTTCATCTGTAAGTTTCTGAGCGAAATTCACAGCCGACGTATCCGCTTTTTCAGTAAGACCGCCGGCTCGTTCAATAATATCAATAACCCGCTCATCATCATTCGCATCATAAACACCCGGTTTTTTTACAGCACCCTTTACATCAACTACTATTACAGCCGGTGTATGTCCTGCATCTGCCCCTCCCTCAAATTCGGGATTAAGGTGAGCGTCTTCAGCGATAATCCCATCTGCAGCCTGCGAATCAAAAAATGAGTCTTGGTACAAAAAATAAAAGAATAGTGCTGCTCCTGCAAGGACTGCACCAATAACATATTTTTTCTCATTTAGCCACTCTTTCATGAGAACACTTCCTTTAGGTATAATTCAGTTGTCCATTTCATATTGTGTTAGTGGTATTCGTTTGGCTATGGAGGGATGAATATGAGAATCGGCATAATCGGAATAGGGAACATGGGGAGAATTCTTGCAGAAGCCTTTATCGGCAGTGGTGTTGTTAAGGAGGAATCCCTAATTGCCTTCAATAGAACAAAATCAAAAGCATTGGCTCTGCAGAAGGAATTTCCAGGCATCCGGGTGTGTGAGTCAGCTGTTGAGGCAGCCTGCTTATCTGATATTGTGTTTATTTGTGTAAAACCTTTGGATATTGCAAACCTGCTTAAAGAAATCGCCTCCTATCTTTCAAAGGATAAATGCCTTGTTTCAATAACTAGCCCGATTTCAACCAACCAACTGGAAACCCTTGTTGGCTGCTCGGTCATAAGGGCAATTCCCAGCATAACAAACCGTGCATTTGCCGGTGTGTCGCTACTTACCTTTGGGACAAATTGCGACAACCAATGGAAATCAATTGTTGAGTCGATCATGCAAAAAATTTCATCTCCAATTAAGATTGAACAGCCTTTGGTCAGGGTTGCATCGGACATCGTAAGCTGCGGGCCAGCCTTTTTCAGCTTCATTCTCCAGCAATTTATTTCTGCGGCAGTAAAGGAAACCGGTATCAGCAGTCAAATGGCCACCGACATGGCAAGTGGAATGATTGTCGGTATGGGTGAGCTATTAAGACAGGGGCATTACACCCTGCCGACATTGCAGGAAAAGGTTTGTGTAAAAGGCGGCATCACCGGTGAAGGAATAAAGGTTCTTGAGGGCGGGGAACTTGAGGAGTTATTCAGGGAATTATTCAGGACAACAAACGCCAAATTTAATGAAGATCTTGAAAAGACAGTAAAACAATACACACCACATTAATGTTTCGACATAAAATGAGTTTATCCTTTTTCTCTCAGAAAAAAAACAGCCATTTCTCATTTGAAATGGCTGTTTTTTATCCCGCATTAAGGGTCAGTAAGCCTCTTGCAGAGTCAACTGTCCCTAAATGCCCGATTGGTTCAACTAACCATCAGCAAAAATCGCTGATGGAAGTTTCACTTTATTCCAGCGGTTTTTTTGCTATAAAGAATATACGTTCCGACTCGGAGGATGGGGGAGCGAAATCAAAATCGGCTCCAATGTCAAGAACTTCAAAACCTGCCTCCTGAAGCCAGGCAGTATATGTCTCTACGGGAAAAGTCCTTTGTGCATGAACCTCATCAAATCTGTCATATTTTCCGGATTTTTCGTCCAGAACAAAAAAACTGATTTCATGTTCAACACTGTATGGATGTTCACCTTCAAAACTATCCCAAATATAAGCTACCTCATCACCATTCAAAGAAAATGAGTGGTTCAAAAAACCCTGCACAACCTTATGGATCGAATGGACATCAAATACAAGCAATCCACCCGGGACAAGGTGGTCCAAGATGCGCCTAAAGGTGCTGGTTACATCCTCTTCTGAGCTAAGGTAATTTAATGAATCACAGAAAATGCCGCAAAGACCAAATTGGCCAGGCACATCAAGCTCAGACATATCCTGCTCAAAAAATCGGATTCGCACTCTCTCTTCTTCAGCCTTTGAGCTGGCTACTGAAAGCATCTCGGGAGAAAGGTCCACTCCTGTTACAGAAAATCCGTCCTTGGCAAAACGGATTGAAAGTTCTCCAGTCCCGCATCCAAGGTCAAGAAGGGTTCTTTCCTGTTTAGGACCGTAAAACCCAATAGCTTTAATGGCAAACTCCGCCCATCTGGAATAAGGCGCATCTTCCATTAACGCATCATAATAATAGGCAAATCGTCCGTAACTCATGGATTCAGGACGCTTGATAAGTTTTCAAGCGGCGCGTCTCCCCACAGCCGTTCTAGATTGTAGTAGGACCGCTCGTCCCGATGGAATACATGGGCAACAACATCTCCCAAATCAATTAAGACCCATCTCGCTTCGTCATAGCCTTCCATCCTTCGAACACCATAGCCTTGTTCTTCAGCCTTTTCCCTGATTTCACTAGCGATTGCCTGCACTTGTTTATCAGAATTCCCATGGCAGATGATGAAATAGTCTGCGATTAAGGAAATACCCTTCATATTCAGCGCCATTATATCCTCGGCCCTTTTGTCATCCGCGGCCTTCACCGCTACCTGTAAAAGTTCTGGCTTGCTCATCCATCAATCCTCCTGTTTTTGATGAGGTCATTATATGTTAAAAATGTTTCGGGATAAACTGTTTGGTTCCTGTTCATTAAAAAAATAATTGTATTCCGTACAGCTTGAATCAATGCTAAATCAAGATTTTCCTCTGCAATTATGCGTGTCTCTTCCACTCCGGGAAACTTCCTTCCAGGTTCAATGTAATCCGCCAAATAAATAATCTTCTCGAGCAGGCTCATTCCTGGTCTTCCAGACGTATGAAAGCGAATTGCAGCCAATATTTCCTCATCGTGTATCCCTGCTTCTTTTCTTGTCAGGTAGGCCCCGACAGGAGCATGCCACAATTCAGGATTATAATCGAGCAAATCTTGTGGAAATCCATTTTCAGCTATAATCTTTTCCATTTCATTCTTCGGGCGGAATTTTGCATAATCATGAAAAATTGCAGCCAACTCAGCTTTTTTTGTATCAGCATTGTATTTCTTGGCAAGCATAATGGCGGTTTCCATTACGCCGATTGTATGAATATAACGCTGTTCAGTCAAGTGGCCCTTGACGAACGCCAACGCTTGTTCACGGTCCATATAATTGGTTCTCCCTAATATACCGAACCACTTCTTCCGGTACTAAATAGTTTACGGTTTCTCCTTTTCGCAGCCTGCTTCTGACCATGCTTGAGGAAATGTTGATTTCGGGAACATCAACAGACATGATTTCATATTCGGTTTCCATGCTGTAACCCGGCCTTTCCACGCCGATAAAGGTAACCTTTTTAAGCAACTCATCGATTCTGTGCCATTTAGGCAAGTACTCAACCATGTCGGCACCAATGATAAAATAAAATTGGTCTTTTGGATATTCTTTTTTTATGATATCCATTGTATCGGCAGTGTATGAAGGACCGGGTCGCTCAAGCTCAATGGACTGAATCTTAAATAGTCTATTCCCTTTTGTGGCCAGTTGAAGCATTGCAAGCCGGTCCCTATCCTCCGCGCCTGCCGACTTTTCCTTATGGGGCGGCTCCTGGTTCGGCATAAACCAAACTTCATCAAGCCCGGCAGCCATACCCACTTCGTTCGCAATAATCAAGTGGCCAATATGCGGGGGATTAAATGTCCCACCCAATATGCCGATCTTTTTCATTGGCCCTCCTCCTTATTATGCACGTTATGGAAGCTGGATTTGCTTGTTTTCAGCTGATTCTTTATAAAGGACAATCGTATTCCCGATAATCTGGACGAGCTCCCCGCCAGTTCCTTTTACTAGTTGTGCGGCAACGCTCTCCTTGTCTTCCTCACAATTTTGAAGCACACTTACCTTCAGTAACTCTCTTGCCTCGAGCGCGTCGGCAATTTGGGTTACCATATTTTCATTTACCCCGCCTTTGCCCACCTGAAAAATTGGATTCAGATGGTGCGCCTTCGAGCGGAGGAAGCGTTTTTGTTTACCAGTCAGCATTTCTTTTACCTCCCAGCTGGTTTACCAGCAAGTTTCTCATTCTTTCGGTATCCGGGCGAATCCCGGTCCATATATCAAATGCAAGGGCACCTTGATGGATGAACATCCCTAATCCATTGATTGTTAATGCCCCGCTTTTCCTTGCTGTTTCAAGGAACCTCGTCTCCATTGGATTGTAGATAATGTCTGCCACAACCAGCGGAGTTTTTAGATTTTCCAAATGTAAAGGCATTTCCTTATCTTTTGGAAACATGCCTGAAGGCGTCGTCTGAATGACAACGCCGTATTTATTGATTTCCCGCTCAGCCTCTCGCAATGTAAGTGGTGAAGACGGTACATGTGCAGCAATTTCCTCTGCAAGCCTAGTTGCATTTTCCGTACTCCGATTGCAAAAATCAATTCGCTTCGGTTTGGTTTGTGCAATCGCAAAACTGATTGCCCTCGCAGCCCCGCCGGCACCAATCACAAGAACATCTGCTCCCTTTGTTGAAAAACCTTCGTCCTCAAGGCTCTTTAGAAAACCAGTACCGTCCGTATTATATCCAGTTAGCTTTCCACCTTCATTAATGACAGTATTAACAGCACCAATTTCTTTGGCCAGTGGATCAATATAATCCAGTAGCGGAATAATTTCAGACTTAAAAGGCACAGTCACATTAAAGCCGGCTATTCCAAGAGCCCTTATCCCATCCACCGCTTTGGCAAGCTCGCCTTTTTCGATAAGAAATGGCTGGTAATAAGCTTCAATCCCGTAATAGCCAAATAAATCATTGTGCATGATCGGTGATTTTGACTGCGCAATCGGATTTCCAATAACTCCATACAGCTTCAAATCGATTCCCCCAAAAGCAACATTCTTTCTGTCTTGCATGAATAGCC
Source organism: Bacillus sp. FJAT-27225 (assembly GCF_001685025.1). Taxonomy (GTDB): domain Bacteria; phylum Bacillota; class Bacilli; order Bacillales; family Cytobacillaceae; genus Bacillus_D. The sequence continues at coordinate 930,438 of NZ_MAYU01000001.1, forward strand.
AAAAAGTACAGCGTTCTAAATAAGTGATTTTCTAAGCAGTGTCTGAACACCCTTTGGAACATGCGCAACAACTTTTGCTCCTGGCTCATTGATTGTTACCCAGCCAAGACCTGAAAAAACTATATCCGTTTTCCCATCTTTAATGGTGTATTCCTGTTTTCCTAGTTCAGGGAGCAAGTCCACTTCACTCGAGTCAGGAGGTGTAAGTAATCCTCCAAGATGTTTCTCGTATAAATCATCCGCGTTTTCAGTCTTCGTACGGTGTATTTCCAGTTCATTGGAAAAGTGGCAAACAAGTCCCCTTCTTCCGCCACTAACATAATCGAGCCGCCCCAATCCCCCGAAATAAAGGGTTTGGCCTTCGTTCAGCTGGAAAACCCGAGGCTTTATTTCCTTCTTTGGAGTGATTGTTTTCAAACCCTTTTTTCCAACATAATGAGCCATCTGATGATGATTAATTATGCCTGGAGTGTCAACGAGCGCCTTGCCATCATCAAGGGGAATCTTAATAATGTCAAGCGTTGTCCCTGGAAAATGAGAAGTTGTGATAACATCCTGGCCGCCGGCTACTTCTTTAATAATCCTGTTAATAAACGTGGATTTTCCCACGTTCGTACAACCGACAACATATACGTCCTTCCCCCGCCGGTAAGCATCAATTGCTTCAGCAGCTTCCCTAATGGAATTACCCTTTGCCGCGGAAATCAAGAATATATCCTCTGGATGGAGCCCGAGTTCTTTCGATTGCTGTTTCATCCAATTGATTAGCTTATTGTGTTTGACTGATTTTGGGAGAAGGTCCGCTTTGTTTCCAATCAGCAGAATTTTATTTTTCCCTGCAAACCGGTGCATCCCGGGAATCCAGCTGCCATTAAAGTCGAAAATATCAACGATTTTAACGATCAATGCATCTGTTTCACCAATCCGGTTTAATATTTTGAGGAAATCATCATCTGTCAGGCTGACATCCTGGACTTCATTATAATGCTTTAGCCGGAAGCAGCGCTGGCATATGATTTGTTCTTTTTCTAACGATGATTGCGGAGCATATCCAAGTTCTCCAGGTTCTACCGTCTGGATCCCGACACCGCATCCCATACAAATGTAGCGATCATCACTCACTTTGAATCCTCCCAATTGATCATTCCTCTTTTTCGAAAGAAGCTCAAAATCCTTCGTTCAACTTTACGGTTAAATCTTGTTACTAATCCATCAGTAGAAGCAACTGGGACAACAAGGATTGTATGGAATCCGCCGCGATTTCCGCCGAAGACATCAGTCAGAAGCTGGTCTCCAATTACCACTGCTTCCTCCCGTTTAATTCCCATCCGTGCCAATGCTTTTTTAAAAGCTCGTGTCATCGGCTTCCTTGCCTGAAAAATGAATGGAATACCTAACGGGTCGGAAAATGCCCTTACCCTTTGCTCATTATTATTGGATACAATCGTTACCAATATTTCGTTCTTTCTCATTTCATCGAACCATTCTATAAGCTTTGGAGTCGCGTAGGGGCGATCCCACTCAACAAGTGTATTATCGAGGTCAGTAATGATTCCCTTAATACCCTTTTCTTTAAGCTGCTCAGGAGTAATAGCGAATATATTCTTCACATGTTCATCCGGAAGAAAATGCTTTAACATGATTACACCTCATTTACTTCAAATCATCTTGATTGGCAATGTTTTCATCATAACGAATTTTGCCTCAGGTTTCAAAGGAATTTACTATCGTGTTCATCATTTACTGCAGATATTGACAGATTCGAAAGAAAATCGTTTAAAGTTGCCATTAATCAGCTGAAAAAGGGATATCATTAATAAAAGTTTTCGACAAAATTCAACATTCACTAGCTTGTGAATAAAATTATTAACATTATACCGCTTGTCATTATCACTTTTTTCCCATTTATAAACAATTTAATCACAGGTTATCCACTGGTGTTTGTGGATAATAAGAACGATTGTTCTCACAACACTTTTTTGGTAGATTAGTGGTACAAACATCTTGAACTTACAAGTATATGCTTTTTTCACATAAAACTTGCCTATAAATTTGAGGGGGGAGTGTTACATATGCGGAAATTGTCTGATGAGCTGCTTATTGAATCGTATTACAAGGCAATGGAGCTTAATTTGAGCCCGGATTTTATTCGTTTAATAGAAAAGGAAATACATCGCCGTTCTTTATCACGCCGTATCCGAGTGTCTTCTTGAATTTGCCCTGAGGGGCTTTTTTTATTATTGTAAAAATAGAAAGGCGGCTCCATTATTGAATGGGCCGCCTTTCTTCTATTCGTTTTTGAAAAGGCCAACCCTTTCCCCAACTTTAATATGATGAGGGACATGAAGAGTATCTGACGGCTCAAAACAACCTTTTTCAAAAAGAAGGACTATTGTAGATCCAAAGCTAAAGTAGGCAATTTCCTCACCTTTTTGAAGATGTGAGCCAGTGTGGGTTGTTTCAATTGAATTTACGAACATCGCGCCAACCTTTACAATGGCAACCATCCCGGAATCCGTCTTGACCTCGGAAATCATCCGATAATTTTTTGATAAGGTGCTAACACCATATTTTAGACCCCATTTGTTAACTGGGTAAGATTTTGTACCCAAAGCCCATTGCCTCTTTACCTCCCCTGTCACAGGGCTATGAATCCGGTGGTAATGGCTTGGGCTTAAATAAAAAATCATATATACACCGTTCAAGTACTTTTCAACGGTTTCCCTGTCTCCGAGCATCTCTTCAACAGAATATACTTTCCCCTTTACTTCCATTTCACTCGACTCTTTGATGATGCCAATATCTTCGATAACTGCATCAACCGGGCTGACAACAGAGTCATCCGCCAAATCGATTGGCCGGGAATCCGGCTTGAGTTTCCGGACGAAAAGTTCATGTAAGGTAGGGAAATCCTTAAGCTCGGTTTCCATTTCCTCTGTGTTAAGCCGATAAGCTTTTGCGAAGCGGGACACCACATGCTTGCTGTACCTGGACCTTGCAAACTTTTTTAAAAGCTGGGATGACCACTTCCCATTTGTCAATTCAATCATAAGCCTATAGATGGGCTGAAACAATGTAGTAACCTCCAAAAAGTGTAAATATACTCTTTACGAATCGTCATAAAATGCTTAAAATTAAATAAGATAGGATATGAACCGTTTCTCAAGATTAGCCAGACAAGAACCCGGGGCCCTTGCCTTTGTTTCTTTCATACCGGACTGCGATGCCCAGCCGGAAAGTAAAAGGAGTGAGGAAATGTTTTTATTTGATGTTGTTGTCCCTACGGTTAAAAAACTTAAGACCCAGACAGCAAACGTTCTGACCTTAATTAATTTATCGCTTGGCGGCTTCGCAATTATTTCTACCCTACATGGGAACTTAAGACTGAGCCTTCTGCTGATTTTCATAGCAGCCCTTGCCGACCGCTTCGACGGAATGGTTGCAAGGAAATTCAACATCGAATCAGAACTTGGTAAACAATTGGATTCCATGAGTGATATTATATCATTTGGTGTTGCTCCTGCACTATTATTATATCAAGGTATTTTGTTTGAACTTGGCGCGCCTGGAACTTTTTTCACTGTCTTTTTCATAGCATGCGGCGCATTCCGGCTCGCCCGTTTCAATATTACTGAGGGCAATGGCTATTTTACCGGACTTCCGATTACGGCTGCGGGCTGCCTTGTGACCTTGAGCTATCTAGCCATACCGTACTTGCCGCCGCAAATTTTCATTATAACGATTATGATTCTATCATTTCTTATGGTTTCTACCTTCAGACTTCGAAAAGTTTAACTTATCTAACCATTCATTTTGTGCAAAAACCCCGGCAAGCTAAGTCACTGCCGGGGTTTTTGCTGTTCGGTGTTACTGTTTTGTCAGCTCAAGAAATTCATTTATATCGTCCGTACATAGCTGCAGTGCGTCATACCAGAAATCTGCTTTGGTCAGGTCCGCTCCAAGATGCTTCATCGCCAGGTCTTCAACTGTCATCGAAGCAGTGTCCTTTAAGAGCGCAATGTATTTTTCCTCAAAACCGCTTCCTTCCTTTAAAGCCTGGGCATAGATTCCAAGTGAGAATAGGAATCCAAACGTATATGGGAAGTTATAGAATGGGACACCGGTAATAAAGAAATGAAGCTTTGAAGCCCAGAAAGATGGATGATAGGATTCCAGTGCACCTAGATAAGCCTCTTCCTGCGCTTTTTCCATAAGCTCGTTCAGGCGCGCTGCACTTACGAAGCCAGCTTTCCTTTCTTCATAAAAGCTGGTCTCAAATATAAAGCGGGCATGGATGTTCATAAGCAAAGCAACGGATCGTTGAATCTTATCGTCAAGGAGTGCAAGTCTTTCTTCCTTAGAAGCCGCATTTTTCACTGCAGCATCGGAGACGATCATTTCCGCAAAGGTAGACGCTGTTTCTGCCACATTCATCGCGTAATTCCTGTTTAACAGGTGAAGATTGCGCATCGCATACGTATGGAAGCCATGTCCCAGTTCGTGGGCAAGTGTTGAAATGTTGGACGGTGTGCCTGAATAGGTCATGAAAATCCGTGATTGCATAGCCTCCGGAAAGTATGTATGGAAGCCGCCTGGAGCTTTACCCGGCCGGTCTTCAGCTTCAATCCAATTATTTTCAAAAGCATGTCTGCTAAATGACGTCATCTCTTCCCCAAACTTGGCAAACTGTTCAAGGATGAATTCGGCTCCTTCCTGGTATGAAACTTTTGTTTCAGTCGTTCCCAATGGGGCATCCAAATCGTACCAGCTTATCCTTTCCACACCCATAAGTTCAGCCCGGCGCTCCAAATAGTCCTTAAGCGGCTGCTTTGTTTCGGCGATTGCTCCCCACATTGCATCAAGAGTTTCCTTTTTCATTCTGTTTATATCAAGCGGTTCCTTCAGGAAATCGTCCCAACCTCTCAATTTATAGACGTTTAGCCTAAAACCGGCAAGATGATTCAGGATTTTAGCAAAATAATCAGCATTTGCTGACCATGCGGCTTCCCACTCCTTAAATACTGCCTTTCGCACTTCCCGATCAGGATTGGAAAACTGGTTGGCTGCCTGTCCAACTGAAAGAAGCTTTTCCTCGCCATCCTGGATAAACGGGATTTTGGTTTTACCGACTACCATGTCATACATCTGGCTCCATGCGTGATAGCCATCGACTCCAAGTGCATTGACGACCGCTTCTTCTTCTTTTGACAGTTTCTCGGCAGCCCTTGTCCGCCGTTCGGTCAATACAAAGGCCAATTCCTTAAGCCTTTCATCCTTCATTAAGTTCTCCCAATCCTCTTCAGCAATATCTGCCAATTTCCCATCAAAAGCACCAAGTGCTGTTTGGAAGGATGCACTTAAACCTGTTACCTTTGCCTGAAGTTCATATGCTTTTTTATCTTCGGTATTTTGGGCTTTTAAACAACTGATGAATGCACCAGCCTGCCGAATTTTCTTTGAAGCTTCCTCAAATAAGGTAATGAATGATGCAAGTACCGGGGCGTCTTTTTCAACCTCTGAAAGTTGCCAGTTACTCACCTGGCTATGAAATTGATTGATCGCACCTTCTGTTTCTGTTAAATGCAGTTCAAATTCCTTTGAGCCGCTTCCGCCTGGAAAAAATACATCCAAGTCCCAAACGTCTGAATATATTGTTGCTGCCAAACTATTTCCCCCTGTTCTATCATTCAGGTAAGACCCGATAAAGTATGTACCTTTTAATTATAGATAAGTAATTAGAAGATTTCCATAAATCAGCAAAACACTTCTTTAACGGTGGAAGAAAAATTGAAAGGGCCTCCAATTAGGATGGCCCATTGTTTCATCTGTAATAGCAGTTAAAAAACCACCAGCCCCCGAATAACAGAATGATAATAAACAGGATAATCAGGAGCGCATACCAAAAGCCAAAGCCGCCAGCACCTGCCCCATATGAATAGCCATAGCTATACGGGCCCGGATAAGGATAACCGTACATGTTTTCACCCCTTTCCCTTACTACAGGGTATGTACCTATCTCAAAGGTGCATGGGCGAATAAAAAAATAATTATGCATAAATTTGATTCTCTAGAAAATTCATTTTATAGCACTTTATCAACGTTTGGGGAGTCGGCTATATTATAAATGGACAGGAAAAGAGCAGCTGCCTAGTCAGCTGCTCTTTCCCTTTTTTCGTTTCTCCTTTTCCGCGCGATAAAATTCATGGAACATTTTCATTAAGGCTCTTTTTTCAATCCTTGATACATAGCTTCTTGAAATCCCCAGCTCCTTTGCTATTTCCCGCTGTGTCTTTTCTTTTTGGAGGTCAAGCCCAAACCTGCCAACGATCACTTCTTTTTCCCGGGCATCCAGCACCCCGATATACTTCTTGATTTTTTCAAGTTCCATATTTAATTGGATTGTATCAATAACATCCTCGGATTCAGATTTAAGAACATCAATCAGGGAAATTTCATTGCCTTCCTTATCCTGGCCAATGGGATCATGAAGAGAAACATCCTTTTTTGTCTTTTTAAGAGCTCTTAAATGCATGAGTATTTCATTTTCTATGCAACGTGCTGCATAGGTAGCGAGCTTCGTACCCTTTCCATCCGAATAACTTTCAATCGCCTTAATGAGGCCAATTGTACCAATGCTGATTAAATCTTCCGCATCCTCCCCGGTATTTTCAAATTTCTTTACAATGTGGGCGACAAGCCGGAGGTTGTGTTCAATAAGAAGATTACGGGCATTTGCATCGCCCGCAGCCATGAGCTTGAGGTACTTTTTTTCATCTGCGGATGACAAGGGCTGAGGAAAAGCATTATTTTTAACATAAGAAACAAGAAAGAGGATTTCTTTTACCATGTAACCAAGTGCGGCCAATATACTGGACATACATTTTACCCCCGCTTTCTGTTCAGCATGTGTTATAACTAATCTCTATGTATAAAAAGAAACGTTCGTGTCTGTCCTATATAAATTTCCGTTATTTGCTAAAAGGGATAAAAGTTGGAGGGGAGAGCGAATTTGCACAAAATTGTAAACGCGAAGGTCACCTAGCCAGGTTAGTAGGGACTTTGTCAGGAAATTCTCCATAGAGAATACATGGGAATGCATCGTTTCGGACTAATAGACTTTCAGGCAGACGAGGGGTAAAATAGGAGAAAAAGAAGCGTAAGGGGATTTCAATGCCAGAAAAAGTTGTGTTGGTGCTTGTTCTTTTTATGGTTGTCCTTGCCCTCGCTGCCCAAATCATCTTCGGTGATTTATCCACAAAGACTGGTTTGGCTGGGGCAGGAGCCATTTTACTAATCGTCCTTCTTTGGTTTAAACCAAACAGAAGGAGTTAAAAGTTTCTCCATAAGGCTGTTTTCTAAAAGAATGTTGCTTTTTGTAATAGTTGATTTGCGCTCCAGGCTGCTCGCTTTCCGCGGGGCGTGCGGTGAGCCTCCTCGACGCTAAAGCGTCTGTGGGGTCTCACCTGTCCCGCTTGTCCCGCAGGAGTCTCGCACCTTCCGCTCCAATCAACTAGATATCATACTATGGTTTTTCTAATATCAACAAAGTTTGCGAAAACAGCCTTCCATAAACAAGAAAAAGCATCAGCCCCAAATGGGTTGATGCTTTTCAAGTTAATCTTCTACGCTCACTTCAGCTGCAATTACGCAGCCAATAACACCCGTAACAATTAACGCCATAACCATTAAGAACATTTCCAGCACCCCTTGTACTTAACATTCTAATAATTATTATAGTATAAATGGTGCCGACCATTCAATAAGGATACATATGACTGGAATGGACTATTTTGTTCGCTTCACTTAAAGAGAATCTTCAAACAGTAGCGACTTTCCACTGATTGTTAGTCCCGTTCTACTGCAGCTAACTCGCCAAATTACGGCGACCAAGCGGCACTACGAACCCGATTGGTTCAACTATGCCGCTGAAAAGCACAGTGGCAAGTTTCACTGTATCTCACCAACCAGGCATTTACGGGCAGTTATTCCTGACTTATCTTTTTTCCTTATACTTTTTAGTCTCGATATGGGGAATCTTACTGCCCGTTAATGCGGGGAAAAACGTTAACAAGAAACAATGCAAAGGCATGCTGCCCCTCCCTTCCGAGGCTGATTATGTCGTATCTTTCTTAATACAAAGGCAACCTCTACTATTCTGAATCAATAACCACATGTGAATCTCCACCTTTCATTATTTTTAAAAAATAAACATTAAAATGGCCTGTAATAATTGAACCTCAGGTTTTTATCCTTTTCAGTAATTTGCCTGGTTTGCACCAATGAAATTAATTCTTCCGGGTTATATTCCCTGAGCTTGATTGTAATTGTCAAAAAGAAAATATGAAGAGTCATTGCTTTCACCACCTTTAATTAAAACGGGCGGTACATTGAAAATTGACGATCTTTGTTTTCCTCGGTAATTTTCGATATCTGCTCCCGTTTAATGATTTCTTCTGGGTCCATTTGGCGTCGTTTGATCGTAACCGTAATAAAGAAAATATTCAGTGTCATTACTTATCACCTCCTTAAAAAAATCGATATCCTTCATTAGGCACAAAAAGGCCGCAAGAAGGTATCTCCTGCGGCTTACCACAGCCACTCAAGGCTCCATTAAGGAACCATGACAGCTGTTGGCTTATTAAGGCATAAAAAAGCCGCAGGCATAGTTCTCCTGCGGCTTAGACATGGCAATTGTAACTTAAAAATTTTTAAGCAATCCATTCCCCGAAGGCAGAACATGTATTAAGTTTGTATTGATTTTTTAACCATGCATAATTGATGAACATGATAATGCCTCCTTTCAGGAATTTTTAACTAACTACGGTAATTATATCCACCTATCAGAGGTTTGTAAACCCCTATTTAGTAAAAAATTCTTTTATTACCTTTTTATGGACGAGTTTTGAATACAAAAAAAACGTCCTTATGGACGTTTGTATCGTATCTATATAAAGTAGTCTTCTCCATCTTCATGCTCCATCAGCATATTCCTGTATTCCTTGGATTTAAGAAAGAATAGAATGGAAGCCGCAAGAAAAACAAGGGCAGCCACTGACATACCAGCGACATCAAATTCACTCAAAACTCGCTCAGTAGGCAGGATTGTGCCTAGATAGAAGAATGATCCGACAGCTAATAGAACAATTCCAAACCATTTAGTGTCATTCATCTTTTCAAAAAGGTCTCTTGCCTTATTCATCATTCTCACCTGCTTTTCTAGTATGCTACTAAACTAATTTAGCATATTTTATTAGGTTTTGAACGATGTAATTATTAACATTATGGGAACATTGTTTACCTGTTAGCTTCTTTTACCAAAGTAAGCGGAAACAAAGTCCTGTAAAATAAAGCGCCGGAGGAATCCGGCGCCATCACTTCTATTCTAATGCATTTTTTAAATCCTCGATTAAGTCTTCCGCATCTTCAATTCCAACTGAAATCCTGACAAGCCCGTCGGTAATCCCAAGCTCAGCTCTGCGCTCCGCAGGAATTGAAGCATGTGTCATCCGGGCTGGCACAGAGATTAGGCTTTCTACTGCACCAAGGCTTTCCGCAAGCGTAAAGTAACGGACTTTGCCCAAGACTTGATCAGCTTTTTCGGCGCTGCCGACATCAAAGGAAACCATCCCTCCGAATCCACGTGCCTGCTTTTTGGCAAGTTCATGGTTCGGGTGGTTTTCAAGCCCTGGGTAGAAAACCTTTTTAACTCCAGGATGGCTAATCAGGAAATCGACGATTGCTTTTGTATTAGCTTCCATTTCTTCCATACGGAGTCCCAGCGTTTTAATTCCCCTGATTAGCAGCCAGGAGTCCTGCGGCCCAAGGACGCCTCCGGTTGAGTTTTGGACAAAATGCAGATCTTCAGCCAGCTTCTGGCTATTCACAACTGCAAGTCCTGCTATTACATCACTATGCCCGCCGAGGTATTTTGAAGCGCTATGCACGACAATGTCTGCACCTAACTCAATTGGGTTCTGCCAATATGGTGTCGAAAATGTGTTATCGACAATTGTTAAAAGGCCATTCTCTTTCGCCAATTTAGCCACGCCCTCAATATCAGTGATTTTAAGAAGCGGATTGGTTGGTGTTTCAAGGAAAATCGCCCTTGTATTTGGCTTGATTTCTCCTTTAATGTTTTCGAGGTTGCTTGTATCAACAAATGTAGAATCGATTCCGACACGATTCAGCACCTTTGTCATTACACGGAAAGAACCGCCATAAACATCATCAGTCATAATGACGTGGTCTCCAGAGTTAAACAGCATCATAACGGCAGTCATGGCAGCCATCCCAGAACCAAATGCGAACCCTGCATGTCCGCCTTCAATATCCTTGATCAATTCTTCAAGTGCATGCCTGGTCGGATTTCCAGTCCTGGAATATTCAAAGCCCTTATGGCCTCCTACCCCTTCTTGGGAGTATGTGGTAACCTGGTAAATTGGAATAGATACGGCTCCTGTATGAGGATCGTTTGGTATCCCGCCATGTATAAGTCTTGTTTTTCTTTTCATTTATATCCCGCCTTCATATATCTTTTTGCTTAAATATCGTTCGCTTCCATCAGGAAAAATAACAACGATATTTGTACCCGGTGAAGCATTTTCCGCCTCAAGAAGTGCGGCATGCATGGCCGCCCCTGAAGAGCTTCCAACCAATAGGCCTTCTTGTGCAGCAAGCTCCTTGACCAGCCGGAACGCATCCGTATCCAATACCGTATGAATGGCATCGAAATAACTTCGATCCATATAGTCGGGAAGGAACTCCATTCCGATCCCTTCCGTTTTATGGGGGCCGGATTTGCCTCCGTTCAGGATGGATCCTTCGGGCTCGACAATGACGGTTTTTACATTTTTATTTTGATCCTTTAAGTATCTGGCCGTCCCCATGAATGTACCGCCCGTACCTGCGCCTGCAACAAACATATCAATTTGTCCATCCATTTGTTCCCAAAGCTCTGGTCCAAGAGTTTTATAATATGTTTCAGGATTTGCAGGATTTCCAAACTGCTGGGGGCAATAAGAGCCAGGAATTTCATTCAATAGCTCGTTAGCCTTCCTAATGGCACCCTTCATTCCTTCTTCAGTTGGTGTATTGACGACCCTTGCACCAAGCGCCCTCATCAAATCTTGTTTTTCGAGACTGAATTTTTCAGGAACACAAAAAATAACATTCACGTCTTTTTTGATCGCAGCCAACGCAAGACCGATCCCGGTGTTTCCTGCAGTCGGCTCAATGATCGTTCCTCCTGCATGAAGCTTGCCGCTATCCAGTGCCTCTCTTAGTAGTTCCACTCCGAGCCTATCCTTGACACTGCCTCCTGGGTTAAGAAATTCAAGCTTGGCAAAAATTCTTACTCGCCCCGGCTGTTCAAATGTTTTAAGCTCCACAATTGGTGTATTGCCAATCAATTCATGGACACTTCCGTAAACTTTCATAATAAGCCTCCGATCTAACGGCCGTCTTTTAAAGCTGAAACCATCTTCATTACAAGCGTTGCTGAATTTTGGCCAGCTTTGTCAAGGAATTGATCAAACGAAACACTGGAATCCTTGCCGGCAATATCCGAAAGTGATCGGATTATCACAAAAGGTACCTTGAACTGATGGGCAACCTGGGCTATTGCGGCCGCTTCCATTTCAACAGCCTGTACTCCAGGAAAATTCTTTCGGACAGCCTCTACCCTTTCAGCATTGTCCATAAACGAATCACCAGTTGTAATCAAGCCTTTGACAATCTGAATATCTTCAATTTCAGAAGCCGCAGCTTCGGCAACCGCAACCAGTCTATCATCCGCCGTGAATGCTGCGGGCAGCTGTGGAACTTGTCCATATTCATAACCAAATGCCGTAACATCAACATCATGGTGGCGTATTTCTGTTGAAATGACAGCATCGCCCACATTCAGTTCCGGATTCAAGCCGCCCGCCGAGCCTGTATTAATGACGGAGTCAGGCTTGAATTTTTCCAGCAGGATTGTTGTAGACATGGCAGCATTCACTTTCCCAATCCCGGAGCGAAGCAAAACAACCTCCGCTCCGTGCATAGTACCCATTGTGAATTCACAACCCGCAATCGTTTCCTGTTTCTGATTTTCAATATTGTCTCGCAATAAAACGACTTCTTCTTCCATTGCTCCAATTATGGCAATTTTCATGGATAAACCTCGCTTATTATTTTTTTACACCTTCCATCAGCCAAACAAACTCATTGCAGCGGGAAAAGTGTGTACTGAATCCGTTATCCTTCAGTATTTTCTCCAATACTGGAATCGTTGTGTAATACTCGCGCTGCAAATCTTCTGCAAGATTTTGATACCCTTTTTCCTTTGCATCTGCTATCGCGGCTTCGTAGGCTTCTATTGATTCATACATGGTGTCAGCAAATACTATTTTACCACCAACGGGTAATATCTTTCCATAAAGGGCTATTGCCGTTGCTTTTTCATCATCTGTGAGATGATGAAAGGCATACGTACTAACCAATGTATCAGGATTTTCGAGACCTTCAAAATGCAAAAAGTCCCCATCCAGTATTTCCGCTTGTCCAGTCAGCTTTTCCATGGCAATTTTCCTCATCGCCGGAGAGGGTTCGATCCCAGTCACTTTTAAGCCTTTTGCAAGGATTTTTTTGGTAAGATTTCCGGTTCCAATTCCAAATTCAGCAACATGACCTACTGATCTAGATGCAACTGCCTCGAGAATGTTCTCATAATGCCTGAATACGTCTTTATATTCTTTGTCATGACCGTCAACTGTTTTATCATACGTATCCGCCCAAACTTCAAATAAATCGAGAAACTCCCTGCCCATCTATTATCACTCTCCGGAATTTTTTAATCTTATAAAAACCTATAGATATACTATGAATTAGATGTAACTATGTTCCAATTTATCACAACTATTGCTATCCTTCAACAGTCGGATTGCAAAAAATAAACTGTTCTGGTTACAATGAAGTGAACTTCAATTAGTGGGGTTCTACAGCCCGTTAATGCGGGATGGAGACGAGAAATCTATGGGAGGATTAGAATGAACCTGCATTTTGACTTACTTGAAGATAAAATTGAATTTTTTGAGGCAACTGACATAAAGACATTGGAAAAGAAGATTGCTTCGCAAATCGAAGTGAACATAGCAATCATGCTTCATGTCCATTCGGTTAATTACCAGATGCATGTAAATGAAAACGGCCAGACGTATTTCACGGCAGCTGTCCATTTCAAACTGAAAAAACAATAAAAAAAGCGGGACTGGCAATTGCCAGCACCCGCTATGACTTCTTATCGTTTTCAATTAATTCTTCAATCTTTACCGGCTTGTATCCCTCGCCATCTACCCATTGGATATAAACCCGATAGGCCTGGTCGTTTCCTTTGGCACTTACTGTCCCAATTGCACCACCCTCGGTGGCCCTGTCTCGCTGTAGCCACCATACCGTCATCGAATTTTTATCAGTTTCAATGGCATATGACAGTGCATCCAGCATTTCCTGCCAGTCTTGAGAACTTTGATCCGTTACGACCTTATGTTCACCTGTTTGCTGGGTCCCTACAGGTTTCCAAGCCGGATTTTCAATTGTCCTTCTTACATTTTGATCACTTCCGCCTTCGGTCACAACAGGTTCAGCTGCTTCTGACTCGTCTGTTTCGTTCTCGTCAGCTTCCTGCTCATCGGCTTCTTGTTCATTTTCGTCCTGTTCCTTGGAAGCTTCTTCAGAAACATCTCCACCTGCAGAATTGTCTTTCTGCTGGTTATTACCGGAGCCCCCAGCGGCACTGGTTTCCGGATTATCTGCAGGCTTAGGAGCTGCATCATTTCCACCTGCGAAGATTGAGTACCCAACAGCTAAAATAAGAAGAATAACAATAATAATTAAGCTATTTAAGATTAGATTGGTCTTTTTTCTTTTTGCCCGGTAGCGCGAACGCGTCCCTTCCGTGTAATCCTGATTCATTATTGACAAAGCCTCCCTACAAAAAAGGTTGTCACTATTTTACCATGACTGTTATTGAAGTTAAAAGGAAAATGCCGGATGCTGATACACCTGTTTCGTAGATTAATCGCTTGGTTACAGTCTAAGATTAATCCAGGAAACTGATTTTTGTGGATTAATCCCTTGGTCACACACTGAAATTAATCCGGTAAACTGCTTTTCGTGGATTAATCCCTTGGTCTCACACTGGTATAAATCCGGTAAACTGCTTTTTATCATTAAATCTTAGGCCGCATTAATTCCCTTGAATTTCATGATCGCGGTTATACAGGTAAGTTACCATTTCAGCAAACAAAGGGTTAACACCGCCCATGTCATCAAATACATCCAAATTGACTGTAACCAGTGCATACTGTGGATTGCTGTACGGGAAAAAGCCGGCGAACCATTTATTGTGGAGCTGCTTGTCATTTCTATATCTGCCTGTTTCAGCTGTTCCTGATTTCCCCGCTACTTCATATGGCAAGCCGGCAAACCATCTGCCTGTCCCTTTATCATTCATAACAACTTCTCTTAGCAGCAAGCCTAGCTCATTCGCTGTCTTAGTTGAAAGATGCTCCCCCTCCAATTCCTTTTGCGGGAATTCATACATAGTAGTGCCATTTTTATAGTCAACTTCAAATACAGCCCGGACCATTTCCTTTTTACCGCCTCTCGCTATTGTTGCCATCATATTAGCAACGGCAAGCGGGGTTGCCCTCACTTCCTTTTGTCCGATTCCTGACAGGGCTACAAAGTTACGGTCCGTTCTCTCTTCATCCGAAAGAAATACTCTTCCCTTTTCTTCCCCAGATAATTGATGAAAGCCACCTAATTGAAAGACATCCCCTTCCCAGCCCGCACCTCCTGTCAGTGAAAGTTTTGAAGCATAGTTTTCGAGAATACCCGGATCGATTTCCATTAGTTCCTTTGCAAGCGTAGCAAACGTATTATTGCAGCTTGCAGCAAAACTATCCGAAAATCCAAGCAGTCCGTGCTGGTAAACAGGATCCGGTTTTCCATCAATCGTCCTGCTGCAATTAAATTGCCTATCTTCATTGGCAAGGCTATTGTCAATCGCAGCCGCTGCTACAACTGTCTTAAAAACTGAACCTATAATCTGTTCTTTTAACATTAAATTTGTCATGCCATCCCCTTTAAAAGGATCCTTGGAATCTATTTCTGGCCTCGAAACAGACGCAAGAATGCTGTTTGATGAAATATCAAGCAGCAGCAGTCCGCCTTTGGAAATACCATGGTTATCAACCATCTGTTCTGCATGTTGTTGGATGTCTGCATCAATCGTAGTTTTAATGCTTACAGGATAAAAGGGGTTAGCCATTCCAGTATACTTGACCTTTGTTCCAAAAAGAGGGCTTCCACTGCCATCCACATGAAAAACGAGCCGTGACTTTCCCTCAGCTACGAGAAACTCATCAAAGCTTTTTTCCAGACCCGAAATTCCAATGGGGGTACGCGGTGGAAATGCTCTATCTGGATATCTTTTTTCCAAGGCAGCTTGGTTTTCACCGATCGAACCAATAAGCTGTCCAGCAACAGCATCGGATTTTTTTAATTTCTTTTCGACAGCAAATACCCCCGGGATTTTAAGGGCATTAAGGGATGAAACCTGTGAGGCGGACAATGAATGAGGTTCTGGTTCGCCATAAGCAAATGGTTTTTTGGCCATCTTCACAGCCTCAAGAAGCTTACCTTCCTGGACACCGGCAATACTCGCGACCTGTTCCACCGGCCATGAGGTATTTTTTAAAAATGGGAATAGAATTAGAACGGATACGTCTTTATGTGTCAGGGACTGTCCATTTTTGT
The DNA here is from genome assembly GCF_001685025.1 of Bacillus sp. FJAT-27225. Taxonomy (GTDB): domain Bacteria; phylum Bacillota; class Bacilli; order Bacillales; family Cytobacillaceae; genus Bacillus_D. The sequence continues at coordinate 946,239 of NZ_MAYU01000001.1, forward strand.
CAAGGAACCGCCCTCTCCCATCATCCATAATCAATTCCTGAGACCGTTGAAAAACACTTTCTTCTACCAAATTAATGTCGTGGGCTGAAAAACTTTCAGGCTCCCATAATTGAATTTGGATCAGCCTTGCCAACAAAACAAGAAATAAAAGCATATATACATACAGCATCGATACTGCCCGCTTTTTCCACATAAAAAACACCTCGTCAAAAGCTTTGACGAGATGTTTCCATTTCAAACCTTAGTGAATTGAAGTAATTTTGACAGACATTTCGCCGCCCGGAGTCTGGACAACAACTTGATCGCCAACCTTCTTGCCCATCAGGCTTTTCGCGATTGGCGAATCATTTGAAATTTTACCTTCGAAAGGATCAGCCTCGGCACTGCCCACGATTGTGTAAGTTTCTTCCTCACCATCCGGCAGTTCCATGAATGTAACGCTGCGGCCCAATGCAACGGCATCCCCAGCGATTTCACTTTCTTCAATAATCTTTGCATTGCGGATCATATTTTCAAGAGTGGTAATACGACCTTCTACAAAAGCTTGCTCTTCTTTCGCGGAGTCGTATTCAGAGTTCTCGGACAAATCACCAAAGCTGCGTGCGATTTTAATCCTTTCCACTACTTCTTTGCGTTTAACCGTTTTAAGGTGTTCAAGTTCCTGTACAAGCTTATCCTTGCCCGCCTGTGTCATTGGAAATACTTTATCTTTTGCCAAAATATTCACTCCTTATATTATCTGCACATCGAGTTGTGCGCGCTTACTATGTAGTTATTTTTCCGTAAAATAGATAGCGAGCGCGCTCTTGTCAGGGCGCGCGCACTAAGGGGTTGCGGAAGGCACATGGCACTTCCGCTTTTCTTTTGTCCAGCTGCAGCGCCTAGGGGCTCGAGGTCGCTTCGGTCCTTCAGCCGAAGTCAAAGTACGACTTCACCTTCAGGCCCTCCAGCGCTTGTCGCCCCTAACCAGGCGCTTCCGCTTTTCTTCTTTATTTATGCTATTGTGTCATAAAATAGACTTTTGTTCAAGAATTGTTTGAATTTTAGTAACCATTAGGTCGATGGCGACGTAGTTATGGCCGCCTTCAGGGATAATAACGTCCGCATAGCGCTTTGTCGGCTCTACGAACTGGTTATGCATTGGCCTGACGACGTTCACATACTGTTCTATAACCGACTCGACAGTCCTGCCTCGCTCTTTAATATCACGCTGAAGCCTTCGGAGGATTCGGATATCCGCATCAGTATCGACATATAGTTTGATATCCATTAGATTACGGAGCCGTTCATCTTCTAGAATCAGGATTCCTTCAAGAATGATGACATCTTTTGGCTCTACATGTACCACCTGGCTCGACCTCGTGTGGAGCGAATAATCATATACTGGCTTGTCAACAGGCTTGCGGTCCAGCAACGTTTCAACATGCTCAATCAGCAGGTCGTTATCAAAAGCTAGCGGATGGTCATAGTTCGTTTTCAGCCGCTCCTCAAAGGGGAGGTGGCTCTGATCTTTATAATAATAATCCTGTTCAATCATGAGGATTGAATGTCCCTTAAAGCTATCAAAAATTGCCTTTGTGACCGATGTTTTTCCAGAACCGGATCCCCCGGCAACCCCGATTACAACTGGTTTGCGATCCATATTAATTCTCCTTCCGCATCATGTTGTTTGGGTAAACCGGCTTGTCGAGTCTGAATTTCACGATTTGCAGCGGATGGCGGGCAGCAGCAAGCTCGCGCCCTTCCTCATCCCATATCTTTTCAATAACCGCTTTAAAATTATTGATTTCCGGACCAAAAAACTCGACTTCATCACCTGGCTTAAAAAAGTTCCTTTGCTGAAGTGTAACAATTTTAGTCTCTTCGTTATAATCCAGTACAAGCCCGACAAAATCGAATCTTGTCTTTTTGGTATGATTGCCAAACATTTGCTCTTTATACCCAGGAACTCCCTCAAAAAATGCGGGCGCCGTTTCCCTGTTGGCACACTTGTCCAGTTCATCGATCCATTCTTGCTTAATGGTGAAGTTATCCGGATCTTCACAATAAGCGTCAATCAGCTTCCGGTAAACACTGACGACCGTCGCGATGTAATGGATCGACTTCATCCTGCCTTCAATCTTCAAACTATCGATACCTAATTCAATCATTTGAGGAATCGATTGAAGAAGATTCAAATCTTTAGGACTCATCGCAAAAGGAGCATCATCCTCTTGGAACAATGGTGTTTCACCGTGCTCTTCCAGCCTGTACAGGTCATAGTCCCAACGGCATGACTGGCAGCAGCCGCCACGGTTTGAATCCCGTGCAGTCATATGGTTGCTTAGCGTGCAACGGCCGGAATAGGCAATGCACATTGCTCCATGAATGAACGTCTCGATTTCGATATCGACTTTTTCCTTCATTTCTCTGATTTCTTCCGCACTCGTTTCACGGGCAAGGACAACCCGTTCCAATCCTTCTTCCTGCCAAAATTGGATCGCCTTCCAGTTGGAGAGGGATTGCTGTGTACTTAGATGCACCTCAATTTCAGGGGCAATCCTGCGGCAAGTTTCAATAATGAGCGGGTCAGCAACAATGATGCCCGCAACACCGGCTTCCTTTAACCCTAGCATATAGTCTTCAAGACCATCGATGTTTTCGTTATGTGCAAAAATATTCGTTGTAACATAGATTTTCGCACCATATTTCTTTGCAAACTCGACGCCTTCTTTCATTTCTTCAAACGTAAAGTTATCAGCATTCGAACGGAGGCCATATTCCTGGCCGCCAATAAAAACAGCATCCGCCCCGTAATGGACAGCGATTTTAAGCTTTTCAAGATTTCCCGCCGGGGCAAGCAGTTCGGGTCTTTTTATAATTACCCGTTTTCCGTCAATGATATCAGAGACTCTGTCTTTCACTGCACTCAAGGCCATATACCTCCATTTCTCTTAATTTAAAACAAAGATCAATAAACCGTTTCTTTAAAGAAAAATCCTGTATCCAAAGGCCTTGATGGCAGCCGAATCTTTTCTATTTCTTCGAGAAGGCCATCCTTTGCATCCTCATATAATTCCGGATCTTCAAAATAAAGATCAATTGCCTTCCGGTAAAGACGGGTCACATTAATGATATAGTCGGGTGTTTTAAGGATTCCTTCAATTTTAAAAGAATCGACCCCTGCCTCAAGCATCTCCTGAAGTTCATCGATAACGCAGATATCATTCGGGCTCATTATGTGAGTTCCATTTGCATCCTCGAAAATAGGATATTTCGTGCCCCGCTCTTTGTCATGCAGGAACATATCCTTGTCCAGCCTGCTGTTTTCAATCTCCATTGTCTTGCCCTGGTATTGAAAGTAATTTCCTAGCAACGAACGCTTTGATTGGAACATACAGCTCATACCGTGGACTTGAACTTCAATCTCAACCTCAGCCTTTTCTTTTATTTCAATGATGGAATCCATGTTTATTTCCCTCGCCAATATGGCCCGGCTCGCACCTTTCCTTCCCCAATAATTGCAGGTGTACCAGTTCGTTGCCGTCGTTTCTGTATTCCAATGCAACGTAAGGCCGGGGGCAACTTCACGCGCTGCCATTAGGACCGCCGGGTCACCAAACAATACTGCGTCCGCTCCAGCTTCTTTTGCGAACTTAAGGTACTCACCCAGCTCGTCCACTTTTTCATTATGAAAAATAGCATTCATGGATACATATGCCTTTTTTCCTTTTGAATGGGCGAGTTCAATTGCTTCCTTAACCTCTTCCCGGTTAAACTCTCCAGCAAGCCTTAAGGCAAAACGTTGTTCACCTATTACAAATGCATCCGCGCCTGCTTCGGCAAGAGGCAGGATATCATTCACGCTAGTTGGTGTTACGAGCAATTCAGTTTTTTTCAATTCCTTCACCCTCTTTTATAACTAATTGCAACCCCATCGCCAATCGGGAGAATTGTTGTTGTATAAGCTTCCTGGGCAGCAAGCCAAACATTGTAGCCATGTATTTTTTCAGCCAGCTTTGCCAGCCTCTTATTTTCGGTTTGTTCATTATAAACAAGCCCTTTAAAAAGAACATTATCGGTTACAAGCACTCCGCCTGCAGTCAAATATGGCTCGTATAAAGAAAAGAATTTCTGGTATTGCCCCTTGGCAGCATCAATGAATAGTGCGTCAAAAGGAGCAAACGTGCTTACTTTATCGGAAACCTCAAGCGCATCACCCAAAATCGGATGAATTTTATTCTCAAACCCGCCTCTCGAGAAATACTCCTTGGCAAGCCGATATCTTTCCTCATCTCGTTCAATCGTAACTACAGTTGCTTCAGGAATTGCTTCGGCCATCCTCATCGCTGAATAACCAATTGCGGTACCAAGCTCAAGAATACGCAGGGGTTTCAAAATCCTCAATACCTGCAGCAATGCTTCCATTCCGGCAGGCTCCATGATCGGAACATGATTACCTCTTGCAAAAGCCTCCATTTCGGCAAATAAGCCATTTCTTTCAGGAAGAAGGCCCTCTATATAGGCTTGCAGTTTTTCATCCAACAAGCGTTCCACCTCAACTTTGCTATGTAGCCTTAAACACGAAAAAATAGCGTTCACAGCAAACCTTGAAGGCCAAAAGGCTTATCCATTGGATGCTGTAATTCACGCTATAGTCTATAAACTGGAACATATTCCCCTTTTAGTTATAGTTAGGGTTATACCAGTGGAAACTATTCTCTCTAAAACACCTGAATCATTTTACCATAATAGCCGGGGAAAATCCATGTCTTCCCCGGCCAATAATCAATTATTGTTTGTTATATGCTGTGCCTTTAATTTGTTATGCTCCTGAAGCGTCTTGGAAAAATAAACCTTTCCATCTTTTGCAGCAAGGAAATAATAAAAATCTGTTTTCTCCGGATTCAAAGCCGCCTCAATCGACATTTTACCCGCATTGGCAATCGGTCCAGGCGGAAGCCCCGGATGCTTATAAGTATTATACGGAGAATCCACTTCCAGGTCCTCGTATAAAACACGTTCTTTATGTTTTCCTTGTGCGTAAAGAACTGTTGGGTCCGTCTGAAGCGGCATCCCGGCATCAATCCGATTATAAAACACACTTGAAATCTTATGGCGGTCAACCTGTTCTGTTGCTTCTTCCTCAATCAATGAAGCCATTGTCAGCAGCTGATGGGGTGACATATTTTTCTCTGTGCTGCTTTCACTGTATTGAGCAAGAACAGACTGAGTTTTATTGAGCATCATGGTGACAAGTTCATCGACTGTTGGTTTGTCCTTATAAATTGGATAAGTAGCAGGATATAAATAACCCTCGAGCGGATATTTAACATTTTCGCCAAGAATATCTTTCGTTAACAAGTCAGGATACTTCTCCATAAGCTTGTTGATATAGTCGCGATTATTTAACGTTGCAAAAACATTCTCCTGGTTTTCGCCAGTCGCCTTAGAAATAATTTCCGCTATTTCAGTAAGCTGCTTTCCTTCAGGGACGGTTACCCGGAACTTCTCCGGCTGGACAACCTTGCCTGTTTTCAAGCTTTTGATTATATCAGGAATCGTCATTGCAGGATTCATTTTGTACTCCCCTGCCATGAAACCAGACTCATTTTTAAACTTGACATAATACTTAAATACACGGGCGTCTTTAATAACGCCACTCTTCTCGAGCTCGTTCGCGATTCCGGTCACCGAGGATCCAATAGGAATAACGACATTTTTCGTTTCCTTGCTCGAGGGATCAACAGGTTTTAATGCGGATTTGACATAAAGGTATCCTCCTCCACCTAATGCCAAAGCAAGCACGATCGCTACAAGCGTTATGAGTAAAACGATTTTTCTTACGACTTTTGCCTCTCCCTGCTGCTCAATCAGTTTTTGGCGAATCATCTCTTTCTTATTGTTTTTCATGTCAGCAGACATTCTGCTTTTCCCCCTCCTGGCTGTGAAAGGTCCTTTATCCTGTAAAGGTATCTAGTTTCTTTTGCCTATTATATAACAACATTCTGCATTTTTTTCAATACTACCGTAATAATTTCAGCATATATAGTGATTCTTGTCAATTTGAAGAAAACTGTCTCCAATGATTCCGGGTCGATAAATCCCTTGATATTCCTCATTTAGCCCTCTAATCGAGATAGTAAGAATTAATTGGTTCAGCCCTTATGGACTGCTTCTTCCTGGGTCTTAATGCCTCTATGTGGAAAATAAATCCATTTTCGGAAAGGTGATTTTAGATTAAACTCCTCCCATGCAGGTATGATTAATCATCCTTTTACCCAGGACGATTAATCTATTTGAAAAGCTCCTCTCTCACCCTCCCAATTGTCCCCGGAAATACGGCACAAAAAAAAGACCGGCGAAAGCGCCGGTCCAGCCTATCTTACTTACTTAATCCTCGTAATCGTCTTGTTCATCGAGGAAGGCGCCAAGGATTTCTTCAATCCTGTCCCATTCCTCTTCTGATTCGATTGGAATCAAATCCCCTTCTTCACCCTCGGCACCTGGCACGAATGCTGAAGCGTGGATTTCAATTTCATCGTCACCATTCTCATCCGCATCAGCAGGATAATATAGCACATAGGACTTCCCGAACTCTTCCAGATCGAAAGTGGTCAGGATGGTGTACAATTGCTCTTTGCCGTCTTCATCTATAACGGTAATTTGGTTATCTCCATGTTCCATTGTTTTCACCTCAATATTTTTTACTGTCAAGATACCCTTGCAGGATCATCACGGCTGCCATTTTGTCTATGACCTTCTTCCGTTTTTTCCTGCTCATATCTGCTTCGAGAAGGACCCGTTCAGCAGCCATGGTGGTCATCCGCTCATCCCATAGGACAACCGGGACGGAGAACAGGCTTTCCACCTGATCAGCAAAACGCTGGCTGGCCTCGGCACGCGGCCCAATTGTCCCATTCATGTTCTTTGGTAAACCAACCACCACTTGGCCGACGCCATACTCCTCTATAATTTTACCCAAACGGGTAAAACCAAACTCGTTCTTTTCCTCATCGATTTTAATTGTCTCAAGACCCTGAGCTGTCCAGCCCAGTTCATCGCTGAGGGCGACGCCGACCGTTTTTGAGCCGACGTCAAGACCCAATATCCGCATTACTTAGCCTCCGCGTTTCTGCTTAAGATAAAATTTCACCAAAACTTCGATGATTTCATCCCGTTCAAGCTTCCTGATGATGTTTCGTGCATCCCGATGGCGCGGTATATAGGCAGGGTCACCGGAAAGCAGGTAGCCGACAATCTGGTTAATCGGGTTGTACCCTTTTTCCTGAAGCGCTTCATGCACCTGGAAAAGGACTTCGTCTACATCATGTTCAAATGGCTCTTCAGGAAAATTGAATCTCATTGTTTTGTCTAATGAGCTCATTGCCTGCACCTCGCATTTTCGTTAGCATAGAGAATCGTTGGTAATATATTCATTCTACACTACTTGTCCTGATTATCAAATTGATTTTACCCATTCTTCGGCAAACTGAAGCGCCGAATCAAGCTTGCCTGGTTCCTTGCCGCCGGCCTGGGCCATATCTGGGCGCCCGCCGCCACTGCCGCCGCACCGTACTGCCACCTCTTTGACAAGTTTCCCGGCATGGAACCCTTTCCCAATTAAATCCTGGGTTACGGCAGCAATCAAGTTTACTTTTCCTTCGTTCACGCTGCCAAGAACAATGACGGCTGATTCCAATTTTTGTTTCAAATCATCAGCCATTCCTCTAAGCCCCGGTATATCCTGGCCTTGGACATTTGCAGATAGCAAAGTGATTCCATTTACTTGTTTAGCCTTCGCAGTCAAATTTGATGCCTCAATGTGTCCAAGTTTTGCGGAAAGCGATTCATTTTCGCGCTGAACCTGTTTGAGTTCGGCAAGAAGGCCTTCTATTCTGGCAGGCAGGTCTTTAGGATTTGCTTTCAATTTTTCAGAAGCTTCCTTCAGCAAACCAACCTGACTGTTCATTAACTCGTATGCTGCCTCACCTGTTACCGCTTCAATCCTGCGGGTACCAGCCCCAATGCCGCTTTCAGCAACAATTTTGAACAGCCCGATAACAGAAGTATTTGGCACATGGCAGCCTCCGCAAAGCTCAAGGCTGTAGTCACCCACTTTTACGACACGGACGATATCTCCATACTTTTCTCCAAATAGCGCCATAGCACCCATTGCCTTTGCTTCAGCAATTGGTTTTAAGGAAATATCCACTTCAATGTTTTGCCAAATTTTCTCGTTTACTATTTTTTCAATTTCCTCGAGTTCCTCCGGCTTTACCTGGCCAAAATGCGAGAAGTCAAATCGGAGCCTATCCGCTTCAACAAGCGATCCAGCCTGGTTGACGTGTGTTCCAAGCACATCCTTCAATGCCTGATGCAGGAGATGTGTTGCTGTATGGTTTTTAATAACTCTTACTCTGTTTTCCCGGTTAACAGCAGCGGCAACCTTTTTTCCGGTCTCTAAGCTGCCATTCTCAATTACTACGCGATGCAAGTTCTGTCCATTCGGAGCTTTCTTGACGTCTTTGACAAAAGCTTTGACTCCATCTCCAATTAGGAGGCCCTCGTCCGCGATTTGGCCGCCGCTTTCAGCATAGAACGGGGTATGGTCAAGAATTAATTGAACTTCCTCGCCTGTTGCTGCTTCCGTGGCAATCTCACCGTTTTTTACGATAACGAGCACTGTTGAGTTGGTTTCAAGCTGGTCATAGCCGACAAAGTTGCTGTCAACCTTGATTTCACCGAGAACTCCGCTCTGCACCTGCATTGAATCGACATCCTGCCTTGCTGCCCGGGCACGCTCACGCTGTGCAGCCATTTCAGCTTCAAAGCCATCATAATCAATCTTAAGGCCGCTTTCTTCTGCATATTCTTCTGTCAATTCGACAGGGAATCCGTACGTATCATATAGTCGGAAAGCATCAGCACCTGAAATCATCTTGCTGCCAGATTCTTTTGCTTTTTCCAGAATACCTTCAAGAATGGCTAGCCCTTCATGCAGGGTTTCATGGAATCGCTCTTCTTCGTTTTTAATCACCTTTTGAATAAACTCCTGCTTATCCTTAACTTCCGGATAGAAGTCGTGCATGATTTCGCCGACAACCGGGACCAACTCGAACATAAATGGGCGGTTGATGCCAATTTGCTTTGCATACCGGACAGCCCTGCGAAGCAATCTTCTCAGAACATAGCCTCTCCCTTCATTCGAAGGAAGCGCCCCATCACCCACAGCGAAGGCTACGGTTCTAATATGATCCGCGATTACTTTGAAAGCAACGTCCGACTCTTTGGATTCACCATATTTTACGCCAGAGATTTCTTCTGTTGCGCGAATGATTGGCATGAATAAGTCGGTTTCAAAGTTGGTTGGAACATTCTGGACAACGGATGCCATCCGTTCAAGACCCATCCCGGTATCAATATTCTTCTTTGGAAGCGGTGTATATGTCCCATCAGGGTTATGGTTGAATTGGGAAAAGACAAGATTCCAAACTTCTAGATACCGGTCATTTTCACCGCCAGGATATAGTTCTGGATCATTTGGATCATCTCCATACTCAGGGCCGCGATCGTAGAAAATTTCAGTGTTTGGCCCGCTTGGACCTTCGCCAATATCCCAGAAGTTGCCTTCAAGGCGGATGATTCTTTCTTCTGGAATGCCAATTTTTTTGTTCCAATACTCATATGCTTCCTGGTCTTCCGGATGAACAGTCACAGACAGCTTTTCAGGTTCGAACCCTATCCATTTTTGTGAAGTCAGGAACTCCCAGGCCCATTCAATCGCTTCTTCCTTAAAGTATTCACCGATCGAAAAATTGCCGAGCATTTCAAAGAATGTATGGTGGCGCGCAGTTTTTCCGACATTTTCAATATCATTCGTCCGGATCGACTTTTGTGCGTTTGTAATACGCGGATTATCCGGAATGACACGGCCGTCAAAATATTTTTTCAAGGTTGCGACCCCGCTGTTGATCCAAAGCAATGATGGATCGTCGTGCGGTACGAGGGATGCGCTCGGTTCAACCTGGTGATTTTTTTCCTGGAAAAAGTCCAGGAACATCTTCCTGATTTGTGAGCCAGTTAATTGTTTCATTTTGAATCCTCCTTATTTTTTTCTGGAATGCGCAGCATATTTTTTAAAAAAAGAACACAAAAAAGCCCTCATCCCTGGACAGGGACGAGAGCTTGACTCGCGGTACCACCCTGATTATGGGTAGTAATTCTATTACCCATCTCTCATTGATGCCTTAACGCGGCATACGGCAGTGATTAGCTGCACTCCGGATTAGCGTTCTGCCATTTTTCATCCGGGCTTCTTCCAGCCAGTGGAAGCCCTCTCTGTCCGCATGTAATGCGGTTGGATTGCCAATAGCATACTCGATCCTTCATCATGTTCTCGGATACTGTTTTCCTATGTCTGGATTATAGCGATGCAGAGTTCGTTTGTCAATCAGGGCGATTAGAATGTTCTCACAATAAAACCTTTTGCATGTATGATGGCCACTTTCAAGATTGCAAGAATCGGAACAGCGAGGATTAAACCTGGTATTCCTCCTATTTCTCCTCCTGCCAAAAGCGATAGCATAATGAGCAGCGGATGCATATGCAGGCTTTTCCCTACAATATACGGTGATAAAATATTTCCCTCAAGGAACTGGAGGGAAAAGACAATCACGATTGTGATAAACACCATTTTCGCAGAAGTGGAAGCGGCTATCGTGACAGCAGGGATGGCTCCAATAAAAGGGCCAAAATACGGGATAACATTTGTAAGTGCGACCGCCAGACCCAAAAGCAGTGGAAAGCGAAGTCCCACAACCCAAAACAGAATGGAAGAAATAACGCCCATAAGTGTACATACAAGAAGCTGGCCCCGAATATAGCCTCCCAAAGATTCATCGACATCCCGAAGAAACTTAATTCCTTGCCGCCGCCATTTATTCGGGGTCATATACCAGACAGCCCTCTTTAGCACTTCATAATCTTTTAAGATGTAAAAGGCTATAAACGGAATGACAGCAAGGGTCAAAATCGAATCTGCCAGTATTCCGAATCCTGCGGCCACTCTGTCGAAGAGACTATCAAGCCGTTTCTCCACAGCATTAATGGCTCCATCAACCCGATCCCTAATCCCGTCCGGCCATCCTTCCGTCCGTTTTTCGAAACCTGAAAGTATCTCTCGGTATTGGTCCGCAAAGTCTGGGGCGCTTGCAGAAAGCTCTTGAATCTGGTTAATAAATGCAGGTACACCTTTATAAAAGGCAAATCCCGCTCCTCCGAAAAAAACAATATAGATGATCAGCACTGCCAACCCTCGATGAAGCCCTTTGCCATGCAGATTTTCAACAATTGGATGGAGAAGATAGGCAATGAATCCTCCCGCGATAAAAGGTGTAAGCAAATAGCCTGTTAGGCGGGCAGCGGGAATCCAGAACGGTTTCAATTTCATTAAAATGAATGCAGTTGAAAGCAGCAGCAGGAAAAAGCCAATTCGGTAGAACCATTTTAATTGGATATTCATTCCGCACCTCCCTCAAAGCTAGTTTTCGAGAAGAGGGTGCAGTTTATTCCAAAGTTGTATAAAGCCCAGCTATCTTTTTGCTTATAAAAGCAAACTAAAATAAAAATACCAGGGAGAATCCTCCCCGGCTTCATTTTAAAGTATCAACTTAACTTGAATATCGGCGCTCATTTTCTTCAAACAAGTCATCGAGAGAGCTTAAGGTTCCATCCTCTTCCACCTGATGGGTATGGATCAGCCCCTTGGAAATAGAAAGCTCAATAAAGCAATTCCAGCAATAATACTGGTTGATGCCGATTTTACCGATATCTTTGCTTTGGCAGTTTGGGCAGCTTAACATGAAAAGGCACCTCACGTCATTTCAGGAGTTACGATGATGGTATCCTTTCCTATGCTCGCGGCCCCGCCCGATTTAATAATTTTTTTCCCATCCTGCAGGTCCGAAAAGAATCCATCCGAAATTTCGTACCCTACGATTGTGCCCACTTCATCGTTAAAATATACATCATGTAAGACTCCCAGCGCTCTGCCTTCACTTGTCATGACCATTTTTCCGGCAATTGGGCTTTGATGTGAGAGCGTATGAATGGATTTGGTAATGCCTTTCTCAAGTTCCTCCGGGGATGAAATAATAATTCCGTCAGGCCCGATTGATAACACCTTGCTGTAATCAAGGTAAAGCTTTTGCTTGAGAAAATTTCGTTTGCTGACAATCAGCCCGGTAACCTTCCCTTCTGCAATACAGAGATCCGTTACAGTCCCGAGATTCTCCCCGTTTGTTCCCGTTATGACGGGCAACCCCTTTATCAACTCAAATGTCCGCAATACCTCACGCCCTTTTCGAACATGGTTGCCCGGCTGGATGTACTTGTACTCCACGCCATCCAGGGGGACTTATGAATTTAGTCTTCGGCCTATTCCATAAAATCATAAGGCGAAATGTTTTCCATGCCGATCATTGGGTTTACTTTCAACAGCATCTCTTCATAGGAAGGCCCTTCACCCACGGCAATTGCCACCTTGCCTTTGACTTTATTTTGTATTTCCTGAATCCCGTTATTTTCCGATGATTCTTTTTCTTCAGCAGCAGGCAAGGTTTCAATAAGCTTTTGAGTAAGTGTCGTTTGGCGGGTCATTTCATCATTTCGTTCAACTCCAAGCCTAAACGCCTCTTCCTCACCGCAAAGTATTAAAAACTGCCTGCTTCGGGTAATTGCCGTATAAATCAGGTTCCGGCGCAGCATCCGGTAGTAGCTTCTGGCAATTGGCAGGATGACAATCGGAAATTCGCTTCCTTGTGCTTTATGGACAGATGTGCAGTAAGCATGGGTAATCTGGTTCAATTCCTGGCGTGTATACGTAACCTCGATCCCATCAAAGGAGACGATGGCCATATCTTGTTTTTCGGTGTTTTCCTTTGCATAAAAAATTGAGACAATTTCACCGATGTCACCGTTAAAAACATTTTGTTCCGGCTGGTTGACAAGCTGAAGCACCTTATCGCCGATTCTATATTTGACATCGCCAAATGCGAGTTCCTTTCTTTTTCCATCCGAATTTGGATTGAACAGCTCCTGCAGAATGACATTCAGCCTGTCAATCCCGGCAGGTCCCTTGTACATTGGTGCAAGAACCTGGATATCCCTGACATGATAGCCCTTTTTCCTTGCATTTTCGGCCACCTTCTCTACAACCTGGGCGAGTTGCTGGCCATTGCATTTTATGAATGAGCGGTCCGGCTGCTGATTGGTTAGATCATCCGGAATGGCGCCATTTTTTATATCGTGGGCAAGCCTGATGATGGACGAACCTTCTGCCTGTCTATAAATATCTGTCAGCCTTACAGTCGGGATCCGTTCCGAGCGAAGCAGATCCTTAAGTACCTGTCCTGGCCCGACAGACGGCAGCTGGTCCTCATCACCGACAAGAATAACCTGAATGGATTCTGGCAGTGCCTTGAAAAGCTGATGGGCAAGCCAAATATCAACCATTGATGTCTCGTCGACTATTAATAGCTTCCCCTCGAGTGTGGCTTCTTCATCGTGGCTGAACGTTTCCGAACCATTAAGCCCGAGCAGCCTGTGAATGGTTACAGCAGGAAGCCCGGTTGATTCACTCATCCGCTTTGCAGCCCGGCCAGTGGGAGCAGCGAGCAGAATCGGAAAGGTCTCATCCTTTTTATGATAATCCTTTGGTTCAAGCGAACAGCCATGAAGCTCGGCGTACAGCTCGACAATCCCTTTGATGACAGTGGTTTTCCCGGTTCCAGGACCTCCCGTCAGGATCATCATCGGGGAATGAATTGCAGTTTGAATCGCTTTTTTCTGGGAAGGTGCATATTCCACGCCAAGCCTTTCTTCAAGTTCACCGAGTGCAAGAAGGAACTCCGATTCAGGGAATTGCCCGATATCCTTTTGATCAAGAATTCTCTTTATGCTTGTAACCAGCCCTTTTTCTGAAAAATAAAGGGACGGCAAATAGACACGCTGCTGCTCGCCCGCAATTTTCCCCTCTTCTTCAAGTTTAATCAATTCCGCGGTAATATCCTTAAAGTCAATTACATCCCGTTTATTTTCCTCTAATAGTTGCTTTACCTTAATGAGCAGGTCGCGGGCATCCAGGAAAACATGCCCTGCCTGCATGCATTCCGTTTCAAGTGTGTAAAGACAGGCCGCCTTAATCCTATCGGGATGGCTGCCTGAAATACCAAGCTGGTACCCTAGCTCGTCCGCACGTGTAAACCCTATCCCCTCAATGTCCTCGACAAGCTGGTATGGGTTTTTTTGAATTACTTCAAGTGTTGTTTCTTTATACACCTGATAAATTTTCATCGAAAGCTGAGGGCCAAAGCCATACTGGTTCAGCGCGACCATCACTTGTTCAAGCCCCTGATGCTCCATAAGTGTGTCATAGAGCATTTTAGCTGTTTCCGGAGGGAGCCGGGGTATGGAATCAAGAAGGGAAGGCTGATTCAGGATTCGGGAAATTGCGTTCTCCCCTAGCACTTCCACGATTGTTTCAGCAGTCTTTTTTCCTATCCCCTTAAACATTTCACTTGAAAGATAGGCGACAACCCCCTGCTTCGACTGTGGCATATCCTTCCTGAAATGGGTAACCTGGAATTGCGGGCCAAACCTTGGGTGGTCTTTGAATTCCCCATAAAACAAGTAAGTTTCCTGGTCATGCAGCTTGGGAAAGTAGCCAGTCACGACCGCTTCACGGTCTTCATACGTATCATTCGTATCGTCGACCCTTATCTTTGCAACAGTGTAAAGGTTCGCTTCATTATGGAAGATCGTCACAATCGGCCTGCCCTTGACATACTTTCCCTGTTCGGAAAAAAGGTCAAGCGAATCCTGTTGATCCATATACAGCCCTCCTTTCAATCATTGATAATCATTATTGCTGGCTGCTGAGGGTTTCTTCAATAAAATTCTTAACGCTCGCGGCCATTGTATGTCCCGGTTCAATGCGCAGGGATTCGTTTAAATAATCAAGCGCTTTGGCTGTTTCCTCTTTGAAGGCATAGGCCACTCCAAGATTGTAGTAGGCATCTGCATGATTCGGGTCATGTTTGATGCACTCTTCAAACTGACCAATCGCCAAATCGAGTTGGTTTTCTTGAGCAAGACAAAGCCCATAGTGGAAGCGTGCATCAACGTCCTCAGGCATGAGCTCGACGCTTCTTTGCAAAAAAGGAAGCGCAAGGCGCGTCTTGCCTTCCTGGCTAAGCGACATGCCCAACATGAAAAAGTTGTCACTGGAATCAAGGCCTTTTTTCCTTGCGGCTTCAAACATGACGGTCGCCTTTTCAAAATCCTTTTTGTTGTAATGCAAGGTTCCAATGCTGTAGTAGGCCGCTGCGGCATTCTCATCAAGCTCCAACGCTTTTTGAAAAAACTTCATGGCCCGCTCATTGTCGCCCGTTGCTGCGAGCAAGTTGCCAAAATTAATATATCCAACCGGGTCCGCCGGGTTCTGTTCAATTGCTTCATTGAAAGCCACTGCTGCTTCTTCAAGCCTTCCAGCTTGCATATGTTCAATTCCTTTTACATTTTTGTCCATTAAAAATCACACTCCAGTCAGAAAAAAGTATACCATACTGATCGTATCTTTTTTAGGCAGATGTAGAGAGAAGCAGGGGGAAAGTTGTACTCATAAGAACACGAAAAATATATGAGCCTATTTAACCCGGATATGAGCCTCATATGAGCCTATTTCGCATTGATATGAGCATATAGACATCATCTGGAAAACCAACCATCCCAATGTCTCCTTCCAGTATCGGCGACTGGGCAGATATCCGAGAGTTTAGCTCATATATCCGAGATAAACCGCAACTTATCCGAGACTTCTTTAAGTCATATACCCGAGAAAAAATCAATATATCCGAGATTTACACTTTTTGGACACAAACCTCAATCAATCAAATTAAAAATCCCGATTGCCAGCAGCCGCTGGGAATCGGGATATATTTTAACCAACATAATCAAGTTTTTGTCCGTTCATGAAGATTTCATCAATGGTTCCGCCGCCCAGGCATTCGTCTCCATTATAAAAGACGACAGCCTGTCCAGGTGTGACAGCGCGGATTGGCTCATCAAAGATGACTTCTGCTTTGTTGCCTTCAAGAAGTCTAACGGTCACTCCATTGTCCGCCTGGCGGTACCTGAACTTTGCAGTGCATTTAAATTCTGCAGGCTTCTCGGAATCGGACGTCCAGCTTACATTGTCAGCAAGTATCGATGTTGAAAACAGCTTTTCATTGTCAAAACCTTGCCCAACATAAAGGACATTACGCTTGAGATCCTTGCCAATCACAAACCACGGGTCGCCCTGTCCGCCAATGCCGAGGCCGTGGCGCTGCCCGATTGTATAATACATCAGGCCATCGTGTCGGCCTTTGATTTCTCCGTCCATTGTTTCCATATTGCCTGGCTGTGCAGGCAAATAGTGGCCAAGGAATTCCTTGAAGTTGCGTTCACCGATGAAACAGATGCCTGTGCTGTCCTTTTTGGCGGCTGTTGCAAGCCCTGCTTCAGCTGCAATTTTCCTTACATCTGATTTTTGCAAGCCGCCAATCGGGAACATAACCTTGCTCAGCTGCTCCTGATTCAATTGATTCAGGAAATACGTTTGGTCCTTGTTCTCATCAAGGCCGCGCAGCATTTTGTATTCGCCATCACGATATTCTACCTGTGCATAATGGCCGGTTGCCAGATAATCGGCCCCAAGCTGCAGTGCATGGTCAAGGAACGCTTTAAATTTGATTTCCTTATTACACATGACATCAGGGTTCGGCGTGCGGTACGCTTTGTATTCTTCAAGGAAGTACGTGAACACCTTGTCCCAGTATTGCTTTTCAAAATTGACTGCATAATACGGGATGCCGATCTGGTTGCATACACGGATGACATCGTTGTAATCCTCTGTTGCCGTACATACTCCGTTCTCATCTGTATCGTCCCAGTTCTTCATGAAAATCCCGATTACATCATAGCCCTGTTGCTTAAGCAGCAAAGCAGCAACTGATGAATCTACTCCTCCAGACATGCCGACAACAACCCTTATATCTTTTGGCTCTCTTTTTTCCATGTTATTCACCACACTTTTTCTAAAAATTGTTAAAAGCAAAAGCGCAAGCGCCTTGGTCATCGCCGTACAAACTGGAGGGGCTTCGACTGAGATAAAGGAATCACGAAGAGCGAAGCTACTACCTGCATTGCATCATGAAGCAACATCTTCGAATAGCTGCGTGGCTTTGCGACGAGCTGAAGATATGCTTCCAAGAATAGGCTTTGGCGCAGGAGCACTAAGCGATTCGATGATGACTTATCGTAGGGAGGAGGCCTGAAGTTTGCGCACGCGTAGGCGCTGGAGCTAGATGTAAACAAGCTATATAATCGAGCTATCCATTGTCGCAAAATCTATAATTCCTAAACGATAAAGAAAACCCGCCGATTGGCGAGCCCTCGGTAAAAACTGAAGCAAAGGTATATGAAAAAAGCACTTCCGCTTTTTAATCAGTAAAATGCACGCTGCTATCCGCGCAGCCGCCTGGTAATTTTCGCAGTTTCCTTTGCGGCACGTACAATATCTGCTTCCGTTGTGCCAAGTCCGAAGCTGAATCTGATAGAATTGGCGATTCGCTCGGATTCACGGCCAAACATGGCAACAAGAACATGCGACGGCTCAATGGAACCTGCGGTACACGCGGATCCGCTTGAAACAGCAATTCCAGCAAGGTCAAGGTTGACGAGCATTGCCTCGACATTCGTGCCAGGAAAGCTTAAGTTTACTATATGTGGCAGTGAATTTTCAAGAGAACCGTTCAGCTCAAAAACGGAAGATTCTTCCTCCAGCACCTCGATGAACCGTTTCTTTAAGGCAAAATGATGTTTAGCCTTCTCTTCTCGCGATTCGGCAGCCAGTTGCGCTGCTTCCATAAATCCAAGAATCGATACGAGGTTCTCGGTTCCCGCCCTGCGTTTTCGTTCCTGTTCGCCTCCAAAAGAACGTGGCGACAATTTGATGCCGTCCTTTGCAAACAGAAAACCCGTTCCTTTGGGTCCATTGATTTTGTGGGCCGATACAGACAGCAAGTCGATGCCTGCTTTATTTACATCAATATCAATAAGCCCATAGGCCTGGACTGCATCAGTGTGGAATAATGCCTGGTGGCTGCTTAAGAGCTTGCCAATCTTTTCTATTGGTTGGATAGTCCCCACTTCATTGTTGCCATACATGATGGTCACAAGAATGGTCTCATCTGTTAACGCCTGCTCGAGTTCGCTTATTGAAATCCTGCCTGTTTCATCAACTGGCAAATAGGTCACGGTAAAACCTTGTTTTTCCAGCCTTTGGCAGGCGTGCAGGACGGCATGATGTTCAATTTCAGTTGTGATTATATGCCTGCCCTTTTCATTGTACGATTCTGCGACTCCCAAAATCGCGAGGTTGTCCGCTTCTGTACCGCCGCTTGTAAAAATGATTTCATTTGCTCCTGCCCCTATTCCCTTTGCCAAAGTATGGCGGGCTTCATCAAGCAAGTGGCGGGCTTCCCTGCCGAAAGAATGGATGCTGGATGGGTTGCCGTAGAAATCCCCCATCGCTTTTGCCATTTTTTCAATCACTCTGGGATGAATAGGGGATGTTGCGGCATGGTCCAAATAAATCCGCTCCATGGAATCACCTTCATTTCTATGTTAACTAACGCTATCTTAACCATTAAATGTAGAACATATAAGAATCTGGATATTGGTTTTCACTATGGTTGGCCAAATCCTCTATTGTTGTGCTGTCCAGAACTTCCTTTATGGCGTCCCTGATTCGAATCCAGAGCTCCCGCTTCGCAGGCTCCTCGTCTTCGATGCCTTCAACAGGAGTGATTGGCCCCTCAAGAACTCTAATGATGTCACCGGCAGTAATTTGTGAAGGCTCTCTGGAAAGAAGATAGCCTCCATATGCACCACGGATGCTCTTTACGAGCCCGGCGTTCCTGAGTGGAGCAATCAGCTGTTCAAGGTAATGCTCCGATAAATCGTTTGCCTGTGCAATTGATTTTAGAGAAATCGGGCCTTCCCCATGTTTTTTAGCGAGTTCAATCATAATTGTCAATCCGTACCGACCTTTAGTAGAAATTTTCACAACTAGGCCCCCTTACTGATGTTAAATGCATCTTTTCTTTTAATCTTTTCTAAAATTGTATCTGTCATCGTATTGCATTGCGGCAAGGCTCCCCCTAATATTGGGCCGATTAAGAAGCTGAACAGGATGGTGCCCCAGCTTACCGGGCCTCCAAGCCACCAGCCAATTAGCAGGACAATCACTTCCATTGAGCCACGGACATTCCTGATTTTCCAGCCTGTTTTTTCATATACAGCTGCCATCAAACTATCCCGTGGACCTGTCCCAAGCCCAGCTGAGATGTAAATTCCCATTCCATATGCGTAAACAAGTAACCCAAGAACAAACATGGCGACTTCGCCAACAACAGACGAAGGCTCCTTTATAAATGGCATCAGCATATACATATCAATGAATACACCAATTAAAAGCATATTGAGAAAGGCCCCTATATGTGGGATTTCCTTTGCCAGTATGGCGGCTGCTGTAAGGATGACGACTCCTACTAGGATTGACCAGCTGCCGACCGTTAAACCTATCTGGTAATAAAGGCCTACGTGAAATACATCCCATGGCGTTGCTCCGGCATTGCTTCTAATAAGCAAAACGATTCCAAGAGACATGACGAGCAGGCCGATTGTAAAAATCGTAAACCTTGCTCCAATTTGCCCCTTCCTCTTTTTAAACAATGAAAAGACCCCTTTGCTGGATAAAGTGAAACTTGCCGCTGTGCACTTCAGCGGCTTAGTTAAACCAATCGGGCTTTTACCGGCTGTTATCCCCGAATACGCCTTTTTGTCTTTAAGGCCTTGCGAGTGGGGTTACGATCCGTTAATGCGGGATTAGGCTGATTTCTATTAACCAATACTGAGTAAAGTGATAGGCTTTAGAAATTATAGCACAAAGAAATGCACTATGCATCGGTCCGGATAAAGTGAAACTTCAATCAGTGGGGGTTTTCCACTGATTGTTAGTTGAACCAATCGGGCATTAAGGGACAGTTGCCTCTGAAAGAGGCTTACCAACCCTTAATGCGGGACAAATTGCCATATTAGCTGAACGGCATACGGCATGGTACACTTATAGGATAGAATTGACTTTGGAGAGATGAAACATGAATCAGACTAAACCACTCGCCTTCAGGATGCGGCCAAGAACACTCGATGAAGTATGCGGCCAGGAGCATTTAGTAGGTGATGGAAAGATAATCGCCAGAATGGTCAAAGCCAAACAGCTTTCATCGATGATTCTCTATGGTCCCCCTGGGATTGGAAAGACATCGATTGCAAGTGCGATCGCTGGGAGCACCAGGTATGCCTTCAGGACGTTAAATGCCGTTACAAACAATAAAAAGGATATGGAAATCGTCGCCGCCGAAGCAAAAATGTCAGGCAAGGTCATCCTTTTGCTTGATGAAGTCCATCGTCTCGATAAGGGAAAGCAGGATTTCCTGTTGCCTTACCTTGAAAACGGAATGATTACACTGATAGGCGCTACAACGAGCAATCCATTTCACAGCATTAACCCCGCAATCAGGAGCCGTTGCCAAATTTTCGAGCTTAAGCCGCTTGAGCCTGATGATATTAAAAAGGCGATTGAAAGAGCGCTTCAAGATCAGGAGCGCGGCCTGGGAGCGTTTAATATTACCATCACTCCTGAAGCAATGGAGCATTTTTCCAAAGGATCAGGAGGAGACGTTAGAAGTGCACTGAATGCTGTCGAACTTGCCGCTCTATCAACCGAATCCGACGAAACAAGCAAAATTATTATAGATGTAAAAATTGCCGAAGAATGCCTGCAAAAGAAAAGCTTTGTCCACGACAAGGATGGAGATGCCCATTATGACGTACTGTCCGGTTTCCAAAAATCAATCCGCGGCAGTGACGCCAATGCAGCACTCCATTATCTCGGCCGGCTGATTGAAGCAGGCGACCTGCCCAGCATTGCTAGAAGGCTGCTGGTCATTGCCTATGAAGATATCGGCCTTGCAAATCCGCAAGTTGGAGCCAGGACACTCGCAGCTATAGAAACTGCGGAGCGGATCGGCTTCCCCGAAGCAAGAATACCGCTTGCCAATGCTGTAATCGAGTTGTGCCTGTCACCTAAATCCAATTCTGCATATATGGCAATTGATGCTGCGTTGGCGGATATTCGAAAGGGGTTGGCTGGAGAAGTCCCGGACCACCTCCGTGACGCCCACTACAAGGGAGCCAAGGAGCTTGGCCGGGGCGTCGACTACCTTTATCCACATGATTTTGAATCGGGCTGGGTCCGTCAGCAATATCTTCCCGACAAGATTAAGAACAAGCGCTATTATAAGCCAAAAAGGAACAGCAAATTCGAACAGGCTTATGCCGCCGTATACGAAAAATTGACGAAAGAATAATGGAGAGGCTTCCTTTGGCGGAAGCCTCCTTTTTTTGGGCAACTGTTTCGATTTCCACCGACAGACTTGATTGGTTCCATTTCGAGTTATGTGACAGGTCAAAATGTAACCAATAAGAGCTATTGGAACTGTTTCGAGCTCGGCGGCAGGTTGAAATGTAACCAATAAGATGAAGGTTGCGGGGAGCTTCCATTTATAGAACGGAATTTGTTAGATTCTTTATCATCACCTTTTTGCAAAAAAGAAACCCATAGCCCGAAGGCCATGGATTCCATCAATCATTTATTTTTCCGGAACACCAGAAACGCGTTCGATGTGAATATCTTTCAAAAGTTCCCTTACTACATAGCTTGCCATAATAAGACCAGCCACTGAAGGAACAAATGCGTTCGAGGAAGGCGGCATCTGTGCTTTCCTGATTTGAGCTTTGTCGTTCCCAACTACTTTCCGTACGTCCTCCCGAATGACAATCGGGCTTTCGCTTGAAAAAACAACCGGTATTCCCTTCCTGATCCCCTCTTTGCGAAGCTTTGTCCTCATTACCTTTGCAACCGGATCTGTATGAGTCTTGAATATATCAGCAATTTCAAAACGGGTCGGATCCATTTTATTGGCGGCGCCCATACTTGAGATCATCGGGATACCGCGCTTCAGGCATTCCTTTATTAAATGGACTTTATAAATAATCGTGTCAGAAGCATCAATGACAAAATCCGGTTTATAAGCAAACACTTCTTCATATGTTTCTTCCGTGTAGAACATCTTAAGAGAAATGACTTCGCAATCCGGATTGATGTCAGCTATCCGTTCCTTCATCAAATCCGCCTTTGGCTTACCTACTGTAGACAATAGTGCAATGACCTGGCGATTTACGTTTGTAATATCAACGACATCTTTATCAATTAGAATCAAACGCCCGACACCGGACCTTGCCAGCGCTTCTGCGGAAAACGAGCCAACTCCGCCAATTCCTAGCACCAGGACTGTGCTATTTTTCAAAATATCAAGGCCTTCCTGGCCAATTGCAAGTTCGTTTCGTGAAAATTGATGCAGCATAGGTGATCACTCCATTTAAATGTGTGGCATATAGCTTTAGTTTCGCCACATGCCTTGGCGAAAATTTGCTTTCATGTATCTTTACCCCGATAAAATATATACTATACCTTTTTGTAATGCAAGAAGATTTCCAAACAAAAAAGCCAGAAAAGGCCTTCAAAAATCTAATATAGGCAATGGCTTTCCGAACTGATCGAGCGACTGCTCAAGGACATTTCCAAATTGCTGTAACGCTCGTTCTACGAGTTTTTACAAAATCAAAAAACCCCGGAGGACTAATCCTCCAGGGGAATTATGTAATAGATAAAAAGGCGAAGAGTCCCAACTTGTGCCGTTGCCTGTTTCCTTCGTTTTGGCCCGCATAAAGCAGGTGGGTGTCCTGTCCGTTGTCGCTGTAAGTCCCTAAAAAGGGCATTTACGCGGCCGCGGAACGCAGACTCCCGAAGAAAATATGTTCGGTCAAAACATTTAGGCAATGCAACGTACACTTCAGGACTCTTCTAACTTGTTTTTATATTATCATATCAGGTGAGTTTATTCAAGGAACAAGCCTTATTCTCTTTTTTTCCCAACATGAACTATTCGTTCTTTCCTGCCTTCGATTCTAAATGAAGCTCTTCCAATTGCGCAGAGCTGACTTCTCCTGGAGCATTTGTCAGCAAGTCGCTTGCGGAGGCAGTTTTCGGGAATGCAATTGTATCACGCAAGTTTGTACTGCCGGCTAGCAGCATGACCAGCCTGTCAAGCCCAAGTGCAATCCCCCCATGCGGAGGTGTTCCATATTCGAACGCATCAAGTAGGAAACCGAATTGTTCTTTCGCTTCTTCCGGGCTGAAGCCAAGCACCTGGAACATCTTTTCCTGAATGTCACGTTCGAATATCCTTAACGAGCCGCCGCCAAGTTCATAGCCATTCAAGACAAGGTCATATGCCTGAGCACGGACTTCAGCAGGATTC
Organism: Bacillus sp. FJAT-27225; assembly: GCF_001685025.1. GTDB lineage: Bacteria > Bacillota > Bacilli > Bacillales > Cytobacillaceae > Bacillus_D. The sequence goes on from NZ_MAYU01000001.1 coordinate 969,767, forward strand.
TCTTCAAGCTTGCCGAGATCCTCTCGGAATGGCATCGTAAACGGATGATGTGCGGCATAATAGCGGCCATCCTCTTCGGAGTATTCAAGCAGCGGCCATTCAGTCACCCAAAGGAAATTAAATTTGCTCTGGTCAATCAAGCCAAGCTCGCGGCCCAGTTTCAGCCTCAGGGCACCAAGTGCATCGGCGACAACAGATTTCTTGTCAGCCACGAACAATAGCAGGTCGCCAGCCTCGGCCTCGGCAACCGATTTGATCGCTTCGCTTTGTTCCTCATCGAAGAATTTTGCAATCGGGCCTTTAAGACCATCGGCCTCGACTTTAAGCCAGGCCAGGCCTTTGGCGCCGTAAACGCCGGCAAACTCTCCAAGAGCATCGATATCTTTTCTCGAATACTTGTCTGCCCCGCCTTTTACGGCAATTGCCTTTACCTGGCCGCCGTTTTCAACTGCGGAGGCGAATACTTTAAAGCCTGATCCAGCCACGGTTTCAGACAAGTCCTTCAACTCCATCCCAAACCTTGTGTCAGGTTTATCGGAGCCAAAACGGGACATCGCTTCTGCATACTTCATGCGCGGGAAAGGAACTGTAAGGTCGATTCCTTTCACTTCCTTCATCAGCTTCACCATCATTCGTTCCATCATCTCGATAATATCATCCTGGCTTAGGAAACTCGTTTCAATATCGATTTGCGTGAATTCCGGCTGGCGGTCAGCGCGAAGATCCTCATCACGGAAACAGCGGGCAATTTGATAGTACCGCTCGATGCCGCCGACCATCAGCAGCTGCTTGAACAATTGTGGCGATTGCGGAAGCGCATAAAACTCTCCTGGATGCACCCTGCTTGGGACAAGATAGTCACGGGCACCTTCAGGCGTGCTTTTTGTCAAAATAGGTGTTTCGATGTCAAGGAACCCCTCGCTGTCGAGAAAATCCCTGATTGCTTTGGTCACCTGGTGGCGCATTTTCAATGTATTAAAAATAACAGGGCGACGGAAATCGAGATACCTGTATTTCAGGCGGATATCCTCTGATGCGTCTGTTTTATCGGAAATAACGAACGGAGGCGTCTTCGCTTCATTGATGATTGTTACACTTTCAGCGTGAACCTCGATTTTTCCGGTAGGGATGTTTTCATTAATTGTTCCTTCATCACGGGCAACTACTGTGCCGACTATATCAAGCACGTATTCACTTCGAATGGTTTCGGCAATTTTATGGACATCTCCATGCTGATCAGGATTGAAGACCACTTGGACAATTCCCGTCCTGTCACGCAAGTCAACAAAGATGAGCCCTCCAAGGTCACGGCGCTTCTGAACCCAACCTTTTAATGTGATTTTTTCTCCAACAGCATCCGTTGGCACTTCGCCGCAAAAAAAGCTTCTGCCGTACATGTGATATCCTCCTTATCGCTGCAATTCCTTAAACGTTTTAACAAAAGAAGCCAATTCCACTTCTTTCTGATCGCCGGTTGCCATATTTTTTAAATTAATTACACCTTTATCAAGCTCATCCTCACCTAGTACAGCGACAAATTTGGTATTCAGCCTGTCTGCTGCTTTGAACTGGGCCTTTAACTTCCTATTCAAATAATCACGTTCAGCTGAAATACCTTCCTTGCGAAGCTGCTGAAGCATGCCAACTGTATAATCCTTTGCCTTGTCACCAAGAGAAACGAGGTAGATGTCGATTTCCCTTTTGACAGGAAGCTCGATTTTTTCCGCTTCAAGAGCGGCTATGAACCTTTCAATACTGAACGCAAAGCCGATTCCAGGGGTTTCAGGCCCTCCCAATTCCTCTACTAAGCCATTATAGCGGCCGCCGCCACATAGCGTTGTTATTGCCCCGAATCCTTCTGCATCACTCATAATCTCAAATGCTGTGTGATTGTAATAATCAAGGCCCCGGACAAGATTTGGATCGACTTCAAAAGGGATGTCAAGCTGGCGAAGGTATTCCTTAACCTTTTCAAAGTATGCTCGTGACTCTTCATTCAAATACTCGACTATGGACGGTGCCGACTTCATCAGCTCGTGGTCCCGGTCCTTTTTGCAGTCAAGAATCCTTAATGGGTTTTTCTCAAGCCTTGTCTGGCAGTCGGAGCAAAACTCTCCTATCCGCGGCTTGAAGTGGCTGATGAGCGCATCCCTGTGGTCCTTCCGGCTTTCCTTATCGCCAAGGCTGTTAAGGATAAGCTTCAATTTCTTTAGGCCCATCTCACGGTATAATGTCATTGCCAGTGAAATAACTTCCGCATCGATTGCCGGGTCGTTACTGCCAAGTGCTTCAACGCCAAACTGTACAAACTGGCGGTATCGGCCAGCCTGTGGGCGTTCATAGCGAAACATCGGTCCCATATAGAAAAGTTTGACGGGCTGGTCGGCATTCCCGAACATTTTTTTCTCTACGTAAGCTCTTACGGTGGAGGCTGTTCCTTCAGGCCTTAAAGTCAGGCTGCGGCCGCCCCGGTCTTCAAATGTGTACATTTCTTTCGTTACGATATCAGTTGTATCCCCAACACCACGGCTGAAAAGATCAGTATGTTCGAAAACAGGTGTCCTGATTTCCTGGTACTGATAGACATTGCAAAGCTGCCGTGCTTTTTCCTCAATTAGCTGCCATGTTTCAACCTGTCCCGGCAGGATATCCTGGGTTCCCCTTGGAATAGTAATTGACATGAGGATTCCTCCTTTAAAATCTATTTTGTGTCTAAAAACCCTTTTGGCAGGGGTGAAGAAATTGGATTATGTATCAAAGACAAGGACCACTTTTAGCTGTACTTAAGGTTTACCAGAAAACCAAGACGTTTTAACGGTCCTGCCGAATTTACTGGAAAATAAAAAAACTCCCCTCCCCTGTTTATTGCTAAACAAGGGACGAGAGTTTGGATTCCCGTGGTGCCACCCTAATTTGAAACCCGATTATCCGGGCTTCCTCTTTACAGTTAACGCCTGCAACGTTCTCCCCCTACTGTTAGTTCAGGGGGAAACCTACGGAGTGTTCATTCATCAATCCTGCATGCGGGACGGCTTTCAGCCCGGGACCATCCCTCTCTGACCATGGTTTATGGCTTGACTACTATGCTCCATCATCGGTTTTTTCCATATAGCTATGTACATTGGCCTTGCTTTATTTATTCTATGATAATGACCCAAAGGCTGATTGTCAAGACGTTTAACACCAGTTGGTTCAACTAACAATCAGTGATAGGCCCTTACGTACAGAAGTTTTAATTAGGAGCGTTCAAGCTTTTTTTTCAGCTTCCGGACATCACGGATCGTTAAACCGAATTCGCTTGCCAACTCGAATGTACCTGAATTCTGTTCTCTTTCGATGAAATCATGAAAGTCTACCCCGAATACTCCTTTTTGGCCTGCTTGCGCATGCATCCCCTTATCACTGAATCTCATTCCAAAACCCTCCATCACACACGATTATTCTTCTAGTCTCCCCAAACGAGAAAAAAAGTTTCGGTTTTTCTTATGAAATTTTTATTGATTCATCTGCTGTCTTATAAGCTTTTCAACCCAGCATGACAGATAAAGAGACGGAAAAATGAAATTTTGAATGAAACTGGCACATATTTCCGCTACAATAAAGATACGTTTAGGAGGTGAACAATGGGAAGAAAACTTTTATTACTGGCAGCCTGCTGCATCCTGTTGATCGGAGCTGTCTTCCCATTAAAGGAATACGCTGCTGGTCAGTCAGTCACCGCAGCGGTAGACGGCCTTAACATCAGGAGTGGTCCCGGATTAAGCTATGGTTTGGTGGCTACTGTAAAAAAAGGAGCAGTTTTAACAGTACTTTCCGAGAAAGATGATTGGACTGAGATAATGCTTTCCTCTGGTAAAAAAGGATGGGCTGCAAATTGGCTCTTGGACAAGCCGACAACTGCAGTTAATGCCACAACTACCCAAACCGCCGTTACAACAGCCGACCAGCTTCGTATTAGAAAGGGTCCGGGAACAAACTTTGCGATTGCAGGGTCCTTATCGATGGGGGCACAGGTAACCATCATAGAGAAATCAGGGCTTTGGAGCAAAATTAACAGCAAAAGCGGGAGTGGATGGGTTTCAACAGAATTCCTTAAGGAATCTGCGCCTGTCGTACAGACACCTGCTGCAACCAAAAGTGGTAAAAACGTACAAATTGTCAATGCGGATATTCTAAACGTACGGACATCCCCGTCTGTTACAGCGGAAGTAACTGCAAAGCTGAAGCAAGGCGTAGAAGTGACCGTACTCGCAGAATCCAATGGCTGGTCACAGATTTCTTTTTCAAATGGGAATAAGGGCTGGGTCACATCCGAGTTTTTGGCCGCGGCCGGGACAAGCCAGCCAGCCGAAAAAAATTTGACCGGGATTATTGGAACAGTTACAGCGACTGCACTGAGTGTGAGGCAAACTGGTTCACTGGACGGTAAAATCATTGCGACTGTCGAAAAAGGACAAACGTTCAGTATTCTTGAAGAAAAGAACAACTGGGCCAAAATTGAATACGAGAAAGGCAAACTTGGCTGGGTTGCAGGCTGGTACCTTGAGAAAGACGCCACGGAATCCAGTAAAACAAGCCAGAAAGTGAAGGAAAGCACTGTAACTATCCTTCACGATGGCAGCAATATCCGCCAAAAGCCTGAACAGAGTGCAAAGGTAATCGCCCGAGCTAACAAAGGCTCCCAATTCAAAGTAAAAAAGGTATCAGGAAGCTGGTACGAAATCGAGCTGAAAAATGGGAACAGCGGCTATATTGCAGGCTGGATTGTCCAGGTTACGGGAAATGCGCCGCAAATCAATAAAGAAAGCGGATATTCCTATTTAAAAAACAAGGTCATCGTCATTGATCCCGGCCACGGCGGAATCGATACTGGGACAATCGGAATAAGAGGTACATATGAAAAGGGTTTGACATTAAGGACCGCCGACCTGCTTTACAGCAAGCTGCGAAGCCATGGGGCCAAGGTTGTCATGACCCGGGACCGGGATGCCTATTATTCCCTGCCATCAAGGGTCAGCTCGGCTCATATTCATGGCGCAGATGCATTTATTTCCATTCATTATGATTCCATTTACGATCAAACAGTTCGAGGGATGACGACCTTTTATTATCATCCCTATCAAAAGAAGCTTGCTGAAGCCGTCCACACAGCAACCGTAAATGAAACAAAGTCCAAAAATCGCGGAGCGCGCTATGGAGACTACCATGTCATCCGTGAAAACAAGCGGGCGGCCGCTCTGATTGAGCTTGGCTATTTGAGTAATGTATCAGAGGAAATGGGCGTGTTAAGCAGCCAGTTCCAGGAAGCCGCATCAACTGGTATCCTTAACGGACTTGCCCGCTACTTCAAGGAGCAATAACATATGCACAGCACAGATTAACTCTGAATGCTTAATTAGTCTCGAATCCTCACACTGGACACTAAAAAACACCCGCTGACTTGGCGGGTGTTTGCTTTAGGATTTACTATCAATGATAAGTGTTACCGGGCCATCATTCACAAGGCTGACATCCATCATCGCCCCGAACTTCCCCGTTTCAACTCGAATCCCCTTATCACGGAGCAGTGTATTGAACGTCTCATAAAGCCCATTCGCCACATCAGGCTTGGCCGCGGCCATGAAGTTCGGGCGCCGCCCCTTTCGGCAATCCCCATAAAGTGTGAATTGAGAAACAGATAAAATATCACCGCCAACATCAAGAAGCGACAAGTTCATTTTTCCGTCCTCATCCTCATAAATTCGTAAATTGACAATCTTATCGGCTAAAAAGGCCGCATCCTTTTCAGTATCATCATGAGTGACACCCAAAAGAACAACGAGCCCTCCTGGTATGCTGCCCACTACCTCTCCCTCAACCTTAACACTCGCCTGTTTGCTGCGCTGGACAACCGCTCTCATCAAAAAACCTGCCTTCTAGAAAAAAATGTATTAATACATTTAATAATTCGTTTTTATTCAATCCACTAAGTTCGGTTTCGTAGATTAATCTCCTTTGCCTGGTCCGAGATTAATCCACTAAACTCGGTTTCGTAGATTAATCTCCATTGCCTGGTCCAAGATTAATCCACTAAGCTCGGTTTCGTAGATTAATCTCCCTTTCTTGGTCCGAGATTAATCCACTAAGCTCGTTTTCGTAGATTAATCTCCTCCGCTTAGACCAAGATTAATCCACTAAGTTCGGTTTCCGTAGATTAATTCCCTTGGCTTAGTCCGAGGTTAATCCACTAAATATCGATTTATCAGGAATCCATCAATCTCGCTTAGCTGTTCGACTTGTCGATGCCAGGGTAAAGCTAGTTTGCAGCTAAAAAAAGAAGCCGCATAGCGGCCATAATGGTTAGTTCATAATTCTCCGGACTGCGTATATATCAGGAATCTGCTTAATCCGGTCGACCACCTTCTGCAAATGGCTAACGTTATGAATCGCGATCGACATGATAATCGTCGCCATTTTATTCCGGTCAGATTTGCCTGAAACCGCAGTAATATTCGTTTTCGTTTCGTTGACAGCCTGCAGAACCTCGTTCAAGAGCCCGCGCCTGTCATAGCCGCTGATTTCAATATCCACATTGTATTCCTTCCGATCGGTGAAAGAAGAATCCCATTCAACCGGAATCAGGCGGGATTGGTCCTCATTCTCGATGTTCGGGCAGTCGGCACGGTGCACGGATACTCCGCGCCCCTTTGTGATAAAGCCGATAATCTCATCACCAGGGACAGGATTGCAGCATTTTGAAAGCCGGATCAGCAAATTATCAATGCCGGCGACCCGGACACCTGAATCGCGTTTTTTCACAACCGTTGTTGCCGGAGTCTTTAGTTCCGTAAGGGCCTCAGTAATATTAGTAACTGCTTCCTGGTCGCGTTTTTTCCGCCATTTCTCAGTCAAGCGGTTCGCAACCTGCAAGGCGGTTATACCATTATACCCAACCGCGGCGTACATATCCTCTTCATTCATGAAGTTGAATTTCTCAGCTACCTTGCGGGCGTTTTCTGGCGTCATGATTTCCTTAATGTCGAAATTCATATTGCGAATTTCCTTCTCAACCATTTCGCGGCCTTTATCGATATTTTCTTCGCGGCGCTGCTTTTTGAAAAATTGGCGGATTTTGTTTTTCGCCTGGGAGGTCTGGGCCAGCTTCAGCCAGTCCTGGCTTGGTCCGTATGAATGCTTCGACGTCAAAATCTCGATGATGTCGCCCGTTTTCAGCTTATAATCAAGCGTGACCATTTTGCCATTTACCTTGGCCCCAATTGTCTTATTCCCGATTTCGGAGTGAATCCGGTAAGCAAAATCAATCGGCACCGAACCCGAAGGCAATTCGATGACATCGCCCTTCGGTGTGAACAGAAATACCATATCCGAAAACAAATCTATTTTGAGAGATTCCATAAACTCTTCGGCATTCGCCGTATCATTCTGGAATTCAAGAATATTTCTGAACCATGTCAGTTTTTGCTCAAACGACGCACTTTCACTGACACTCTTTCCTTCTTTGTATGCCCAGTGGGCGGCAATCCCAAATTCAGCGATCCTGTGCATTTCAGCCGTCCTGATTTGCACCTCCAGCGGATCTCCTTTGGGGCCAATTACAGTTGTATGAAGGGATTGATACATATTTGGTTTTGGCATTGCTATATAATCCTTGAAGCGGCCAGGCATAGGTTTCCAGCATGTATGAATGATGCCGAGGACGGCATAGCAATCCTTAATGCTGTTAACCACAATCCTCACAGCAAGCAAATCATAAATCTCACTGAATTGCTTGTTTTGCAGGACCATCTTCCGATATATACTATAAATGTGCTTCGGCCGGCCGGAAATCTCGGCTTTTATTGAAACCTCACCGACACGTTCGCGCACTTCATCAATCACGTCTTCCAAATATTGCTCACGCTCTGCGCGCTTCTTCTTCATGAGGTTGACAATCCGGTAATATTGCTGCGGATTCAAATAGCGGAGCGCTGTGTCTTCGAGCTCCCACTTAATTGTCGAAATACCCAGCCTATGCGCAAGCGGAGCGAATATCTCCAACGTTTCATTCGCAATCCGCTGCTGCTTTTCAAAAGGAAGATGTTTCAGCGTCCGCATATTATGCAGGCGATCCGCCAGCTTGATCAAAATGACCCGGATATCCTGGGCCATCGCAACAAACATTTTCCGGTGATTCTCCGCCTGCTGTTCCTCATGCGATTTATATTTAATTTTGCCCAGCTTCGTCACGCCATCAACAAGCATGGCCACTTCTTCGTTGAATTCAGCTTCAATATCCTGTAAGGTAATCGCTGTGTCTTCAACGACATCGTGGAGAAATCCAGCCGCAACCGTAGCCGGGTCCATTTCTAGGTCAGCCAGAATGCCTGCAACCTGGACCGGATGAATAATATACGGCTCTCCGGACTTCCTTATTTGTTCACGATGAGCCATCTCGGCATACTCGTACGCTTTCTGCACAAGCTGCACATGCTCATCATTCAAATAGGCCCTTGTCATGTCGATGACTTGTTCGGCGGTCAGCACTTGATCATTCGCCATGAAATCACCTTTGTTTCTAATAGAAAATATAGTTACGGACCACAAACGAGCAGCCCCTTTGTTCCCTAGATGTATGAAAAATATAAGAGGATTGTTACTATTATCGAGAAAAAACCCCAGGTTGTAAAGTGATTGGATAGGATTTTTATTGGAAAGCAAGAATTTTGTCGAAAAAACTTGTTTTCGTGGCCTTTTTTCAAAAAATTGGCCTATCACCCTGCATACGACTATCCCTTTTAAAATATAAAGAAAACTCGCCGATTGGCGAGCCTCTAGGCTTTGGACAAGGCACTGGGCACACGTATTTAAAACCAGGAGATAATAAATTCAAGAGAGCACCTTTCCGGCACTCCCTTCGATTAGTACTCCATCAAAGTCAAAACATCGTAGCCTTCAAGCTTGTCCCGTCCTTCTAGGTAAGTCAGTTCAATAATGAAGGCTATCCCTGCGACGATTCCGCCAAGCTCTTCAACAAGTTTGATCGTTGCTTCAATTGTTCCTCCTGTTGCAAGAAGGTCGTCAGTAATGAGGACACGCTGGCCAGGCTGGATTGCATCCTTATGGATTGTAAGGACATTTGTTCCGTATTCCAGGCCATAGCTTTTTTTAATTGTTTCACGTGGAAGCTTACCTTCTTTTCGTACCGGCGCGAAGCCAACCCCTAGTGAGTAAGCAACAGGGCAGCCGATGATGAAGCCGCGTGCTTCCGGACCGACAACAACGTCAATTTTCTTTTCTTTCGCATAGGTAACAATTTGGTCAGTCGCATATTTATAGGCTTCCCCATTATTCATTAGCGGTGTAATATCTTTAAACTTAATGCCTTCTTTCGGCCAATCGGGCACAATTGTAACATATTGTTTTAAATCCATTCTTTTATTGCCTCCTCATTTTCAACAGGCTCAGCAAGGATTTGGGTAAACAGACTTTTTAGCTGTCCGTAGGAAGAAAATAACAAATCCTGCTCTAGAGCAATATGTGCTTGCTTTTCCTGGTAAGCTCGCGACTCAGCCAGGTCTCGTTTATTCGAAGTCTTATTAACGGAAATTAATCCATTGTTTATTGTAACAAACTCAAGCTCAAAAAACACCTCAGACATGAAATCGATCGTTTCCTTCGTCCATCCCCGCCTCTTGGCAAGCACGCTTCCATATTTATGGATATCAAAAGGCGAATTTTTTAATAAGAATGCATAATACCATTTAAAATGGTCCCTGCCTGGGATCGTACTGAAAAATTCGCTGTTTTCCTTGAAGAACCCAGCGTATATTCTTCCCGGCTTTTTGCCAGAAAGCAGTGATTCCAGAATAGCTTTCGAAGGCGGCATATCAATAAGGACAACATTTTCATGATCAAGCTTTACCGCTTCAGCAGCTTCAATTGATTCCACAATGATAATTTCGTCTTTTTCCCCTTGTACGATACCCTGTACATATACCGGATCAAAAAGGACCAAAATCTTCCTTATATCAGGCAGCTTTGATTTAAGCGAACCGAGCGAACGGATACCGCGGATATCGAACAACTGCCAGTCCCTGACTGCAAGATCCTGTAGCATAATTTGTGGTTTACGGATATTATTCCACTCATTGATTGAAAGCTCACCCGCAATCGAAAGACTGGATGCAGGAGAAATATGGTCTGACAGCTGTCCGAAACCAAATCCTATTGCATCGACTGCCCGGCCTTCATTCGCCAATGTCAACTTTAAATGACTGTGGTCACTGCCAATTTTCCGGATTGACGAAATCCCGGCATTTTCAATTGAAATCCTTGGCTTCGGATTATCCATACCATAAGGAGCGAGAAGCTGCATTTCCTCAAGGATGGACAAAGTCACATCGGAAACGGAAACCTCTGCATCCAGCTGCAGCACCGGGATAAAATCTTCCTTGCTCATCTGCTGGGCTGCAAGCTCATTCAATCTAAATCGAAGGTCATTGACATCATTAAGCTTCAATGTCATGCCAGCCGCCATCGGGTGTCCCCCGAAATGCGGAAGGATATCCCTGCAAACAGACAGATTCTTAAATAGGTCAAACCCGGGAATGCTTCGCGCCGAACCCTTTGCAAGACCCTTCTCCTTATCAAAGCTAAGGACAATCACCGGGCGATAATATTTTTCAACAAGCTTAGAAGCGACGATGCCGATGACTCCAGCATGCCAGCCCTCATTGCCGATAACCAAAACGTTGTTTGTTTCAGCCGGGAAGTGCTTGTCCACCTGTTCCATTGCTTCAACGGTAATGGACTGCACAATCGCTTGCCGCTCTTTATTTAACGAGTCCATTTCAACAGCGAGCTGCATCGCTTCCTCCTGGTTCTCGGTCAAAAGCAGCTCAACAGCCATACTCGCATGTTCAAGCCGTCCTACTGCATTGATTCTAGGCGCAAGCGAGAACCCTATCGTTTCTTCATTTAGTGTATGAAGTTCGACTCCGGCAGCTCTTAAAATAGCTTTTATGCCAATATTTTTGGTAGTTTTCAGCTTTTCAATTCCTCTTTTTGCAATCAGACGGTTTTCACCTTTAAGCGAGACAAGGTCGGCAATTGTACCAATCACGGCAATTTCCAAAAGATGTTCGGGAAGCTCGCCGTAAAGGGCATGCGCCACCTTGAATGCAACCCCAACTCCGGCAAGGTCACGAAATGGATACTTGCTGTCCGGAAGCTTAGGATGAATGATTGCAAGTGCTTCCGGCAAAACAGGTCCGGGCTCGTGGTGGTCCGTAATGATCAAATCGAGACCGAGCTCCTTGGCTATTTCAGCTTCATGAATAGCGGCAATTCCTGTATCCACAGTTATAATCAGTTTAATTCCATTTTCAGCAGCCTGCCTGAACGCCGGTTCGTTCGGGCCGTAGCCTTCGGAAAACCGGTCTGGTATGTAAAAACCGACATTTGCACCGAGTTCCTTAAGGGTCATCATCAGCACGGCTGTACTGCTGACTCCATCCGCATCATAATCCCCATATATTAAAATAGGTTCCTGGCTGGTGATTGCCTCCTTAATTCGGGCAACAGCCCTGTCCATGCCATCAAGCAGAAACGGATCGTGAAAATCCTCGCCGCCAAATAAAAAAGACCGGGCAGATTCTGATGTATCAACTCCCCGGTTTATCAGCATGGAAGAAACAAGGGGAGATATTTTCAGTTCTTCTGCTAGTTTTTTAGCCTTGTCCTGATCATATTCACGGACGATCCATCGTGTTTTCGACTGTAACATACGTTCACCCCTCAACTTTTCTATTATACAGGAGCAAAAAAATCTGCACAATGATGAAACAAGGTATCTTTGTGAAGAATTGGAAGATGGGGTATGCGGAGAGGATGCTTCAGTTCGGCATTCATACAGTGGAAAAGGCTTCGCTAACTCATTGGTTTCGTTTCAGCATGTGAATTTATTAAAAATGGTGCCAATAACTCGTATTGATGACATTTCAGCCTATAAATTCTTCAAAAACGTTACCAATACGGAGTATTGATGACATTTGAAGGCTTTTAAATCAATAAAATGCAACCAATGTATTGCTTTCTTTATTCGGAGTTTTGCTCTAAACAGTTTTACACCGAACTTCACTAGTGATTATTCGCAGTATTACTAGTGATAAACAACCACTGTTTTTTCGGTGTTGCACGTTCTACTACTCAGAGTATTACTAGTTTTTGCTTGCCGATTCACTAGCAGTTCTCTGAGTGATACTAGTGAAAATCACCATCTATTGGTCGAATGTAGCAATAAAGTACAGGTTTACCCAATACCCTTCCAAAAAGAAAAACCGCAGAAAATCTGCGGTTAGACTTGTGGCTGGTCATTGTATTTGCGTTTTTCTTTGTAAGTGATGAGTACACCCTTCTTCTTCAGTTCGCGGTTCTTCCATTCCACCCAGAGCTGAGCCGCAATATAAATTGAAGAATACGTTCCGACGATAAGGCCGACCAGTAACGCTAGAGAGAAGCTGCGAATCGATTCGCTGCCGAAGAACAATAAGGCAATGACCGTCATGGCAACCATTCCAACTGTATTGATCGATCGCCCAAGCGTCTGCCTGATACTAGTATTTACAACATCAGCGATTTCTTCCTTCGTTTTCAGGCGGCGCCGTTTCTGCATGTTTTCACGCATCCGGTCAAACGTAACAATCGTATCATTGATTGAGTAACCAATAACCGTCAGCACCGCGGCGATGAAGTTAATATCAACTTCCCAACGTATTATGCTGAATAACGGGAAGATGAAAAATGCCGCAAACAGCAAGGCGATAATTGCTGATATCCCCATTGGAAGATCGAAACGGAATGCAACGAAAATAATCAAGCCCAGCGAAGCAAGCGCCATAGCAATCATTGCGTTTTTAGCTAATTCCTTCCCGACAGTCGGTGACACACTATTTACTGTTGGATCAGACCCGTATACATCATGAAGTTCTTGTTTTAGCTGAGTAATCTCATCCTTGGACATATCATCCTTGAATCTGGCAACCCCGATTTCCTTATTAGATCCAGATATAACGATATCGTCTGTTTCAAAACCGGCTTTTTTCAATTCATTAGAAAATTGCTCAGTCGTTAACGGCTTGTCCGATAAAACTTCTACACGGGTACCTTGAGTAAAATCAATGCCAAGGTTCAGCCTGAAAATCAGGAGAATCGCAATACCCACGACAACAATTGCTCCGGAAGCAATAAAGAACGCTTTCCGGTTCCGGACAAAATCAATCCGGTCAAACTTCGTTTTAAGGTCAAGCGTATCCACACCTTCAGCGAGGCTATGGATGTCTTTTTTCTTAACACCGAACCAGCCAGGCTTGTTGTTCAGGAATCCGCTGTTAACCCAAAGGCCAAGCAACCACCTTGACAGGTATACGTTCGTAAAGAAACTTCCAAGAATACCGATGATTAAGCTTGTCGCAAACCCTTTGACAGAGCTAGTCCCGTAGAAAAACAGGACGACACCAGCCAGCAATGTAGTCAGGTTGGCATCTGTAACTGTTGAGAATGAGTTTTCGTTTCCAGCCTTGAAAGCCGATTTTATCGATTTCCCAACTTTGATTTCTTCCTTTATCCGTTCATAGGTAATGATATTGGCGTCTACCGCCATACCGACACCTAAAATTAATGCCGCAATCCCTGGCAAAGTCAGGACGACATTCATCCAATCAAAAATAAGAAGAGTCAAAAATAGATAAATTGTAAGTGTAAGTGTTGCAATAAATCCAGGGAACCGGTAGTAAGCGATCATAAATATAAAAATTGCGAGAACCCCGAGAATTCCTGCAAAAACGGTTTCATCAAGAGCCTTCTCACCAAACTGGGCCCCGACGGATGTTGAATAAATTTCATCGAGCTGAACAGGCAGCGCACCCGCATTCAGCAGGCTTGCAAGCGTCTGGGCCTCTTCAGGAGTGAATTGCCCAACGATTGACACCGTATTCTCATTAAACACCTGATTTACGGTAGGGGCAGACAGGAATTTTGGATCTTCTTTCCCGACTTCTTCCTTGAAGGAATCAACCCCCTCTTCAAAGTCGAGCCAAATGACAAGATAGTTGTTTGGTGCCTGGTTCACTATTTCCTGTGTTACCTCACGGAACTTGTCTGCACTTTTTAATTTTAGTGATACGCTCGGCCTTCCTTGTTCATCGAAGGTTTGCTTTGCTCCGTTTTCAGCAAGGTCGGTTCCATCCATCATCAGCTTGTCGTTTGCATCCCTAAAGCTGAGATTCGCTTCGGTCGATAGGATTTCCCTGGCTTTCGCCTGGTCCGTTACACCGGCAAGCTGTACCCGGATCCGATCGTCGCCTTCGATTTGGATATTCGGCTCACTGACACCAAGTACGTTTATCCGCCTGTCGAGTGCCTCAGCCGTACTGGCCAGTGCTTCCTGGTTAATTTTTTGCCCTTCCTTGGCAGGCGATACTTCATAAAGAATTTCAAACCCGCCCTGCAAGTCTAGGCCAAGCTTGATGTTACCCAAGATGTTTTTGGACGTGGCGCCAATGACGCTCCCCATTACTAGAACAATGAGGATAAAAGCCACGATCCTGTTGCGTTTAACCATGTGATGAACCTCCTTAAATTCCTGGCAAAACTAACCTGTAAATACATAGAATCATTATGATTTATCATGGGTAGCCTGTCAATTCAACGTAGATGACTTTTTTGGTGAAAATCGGACAATTACTAAAACTTACCAAATATAGTACGGCTCTGCAGCTTACCTGCAGAGCCACTACAAACTTTCCCGCACTCTAATGTGATTTCTCGCATCTATTAATCTTGAAAATTACTTTAAGAGCTCCTTCCATTCTTCCTCATTATCAAGGGAAAAAGGAGACTCTTTGTATGTTTCCATTGTGGCATAACTGATAAAATCACTTATCTTTACTGTCAGGACGTCCTGGACAAGCTCATGAAGAAGTTTTTCTCCTTTATCCTTTTTCCATTTTTTCTTAATAAGATAGCCCCATAGTGCTTCTTCACTGATCGAATCATTGCCAAGAAGCCGGAATTCCTCAAGCTTGCTTTCAAGGACTGGAAAAAGTTTATCCCGGTATTGGTCGTAAATATGCCCGTACTCCATTAAGATCCTCCTGAAACAGTTAGTCTTTTTGTGTGGAAAAGCGGCAGAGCTTCACTAAATCGTTCAGCTCAAATTAAATATTTCTGAAAGTGCGCGATTCGGCCCCGCCTCATCGCCTTTGCTTGTTTCTGATGATACAGTCCCTTCCCATGAATGGATTCGGAATTTAAACTCAGATAGTTTTCTGGCATGCTCTATGTCTGTTTGTCCACCCCGGTGCATATAGTTAATTGTATATTATATCCACTATTTTGAGAAGGTGGGAAACGAATGTCGAAGTTTTTAAAAGGGACAGCCATCCTGCTTTTGGCAGGATTTATTACTAGAATGCTAGGTTTTATTAACCGGATCGCAATTGCCCGTTTTATTGGTGAAGAAGGGGTTGGCCTTTATATGATGGCTTACCCGACGCTCGTTTTGGTCATCACCATTACCCAGTTTGGCCTGCCAGTCGCCATATCAAAAAATATTGCCGAAGCGGAAGCCCGCGGGGAATATGGAAAAATTAAAAAGATCCTGGTTGTTTCCCTTGCAACAACACTTACGTTATCGGCCATTTTTACACCTGCAATGATTTTATTTGCTCCATGGCTGGCGGAAACGCTTTTCACTGACAACAGAACGTATTACCCATTAATCGCGATAGCACCTGTGGTTCCAATTATTGCAGTTTCCTCTGTTCTGCGCGGCTATTTTCAGGGCCGACAAACGATGAAACCGTCCGCCTATTCACAAATTCTCGAACAGACCTTCAGGATTGCCTTGATTGCCATCATGACGAAAACATTCATGCCGTACGGGGTAGAATATGCCGCTGCAGGCGCCATGCTTTCAGCAGTCATTGGGGAGCTTGTTTCTCTCATTTATTTAGTGACTGCATTTAAATTAAAGAAAAAATTCAGGCTTCGTACTGACTTCTACAAGTTTGTTAAAACAGGAAAGCAGCCTTTTAAGGAGCTGATGAGCGTGGCTGTCCCAACGATGGGCAGCAGGCTGATTGGCTCTGTTTCATGGTTCTTTGAGCCGATTGTTGTCTCGTTCAGTCTTGGGATGGCAGGCGTTGCAACCTCGCTGGCAACAAAACAATATGGGGCATTAACCGGTTTTGCGATGCCCCTGCTTTTGCTTCCTTCTTTTATTACCTATTCATTGGCAACCTCGCTTGTCCCGGCAATTAGCGAAGCAAATTCAAAGAATGATGGAAAGCTGATTGAACATCGCCTCCAGCAAGCGCTGCGCTTTTCAATTTTAACTGGCGGAATATCGGTTGCCGTTCTTTATGTACTAGCCGACCCGTTAATGACATTGATGTATGGGTCGGCAAATGGGGCCGTCTTCATCAGGCTCATGGCACCATTCTTTTTATTTTATTATTATCAGGGGCCGCTGCAGGCTGCACTGCAGGCTTTGAATCTCGCCAGGGCAGCAATGATTAACAGCTTGATTGGGGCAGTCATTAAAACAGCAGTTATCTTCCTTCTTGCCTCACAACCGGCCTTTGGAATCAATGGTGTCGCGCTTGGATTGATGACAGGGACTGTCCTGGTTACACTGCTGCATTTTGCTACAGTACTTAAACGAATTTCATTCTCTTTTTATATTATGGACTATTTAAAAATTTTTTTGGCAATTGGAGTTTCAGGCTATACAGGGTATGTCATTTATACTGGACTATCGCTGGAACTTTCCATACTCTACAAAGTGTTAATATCTATTATCTGTATGGGAAGCATTTATTCACTGCTAGTGTTATTCCTAAAATTAATCCGTCCTGAAGAGCTTAGAAGGATTCCCTTTATTGGTACTTTCCTTTCCAGGCTTTCACCGCGTTAAAAAAAGCTGACTTTCCGATTTAAGGGGGTCAGCTTTTTTTTATGAATCCTTTTCATCCACATATAGCTTCCCCCGATCATAACTGCAAAAAGAAATTTTGCCTATCTCCATTCCACCTTTTCTTTTAAGCTCATCTAAAAGCCAATCCTTTGTTTTCTTAATCCTTTTCAGATTTTCTTCCTGAACATTTCCATCTATGATCAGGGGCATGGTAATGTCGCCCTGTGAATGATCCCGCTTTGCGTTTCCTTTGGGCTCTTTTTTAAAAACAGATAACTTTCCGGTTGTCTCAAGGATTGCGAATTCAACATCGGAAATATTTCGGATATCCTTCTCCCTCAACTGGACAAGAAGATCATCAAAATTATAGCGCTGCTTTTTCATTGCCTTTTCATCAATTTTTCCTTTGTTAATGATGATTGTTGGCCTGCCATCAATTAAATCCCGGAACCATTTGCTTTTTAAAGAAACATATGCAAAAACAATCTGGATTCCGACCAGCCCCATCATCGGGATAATCGAATGAAAGATCGAATCATTTGTATTTTCGATTGCCATTGAAGCAATTTCCGCAAGCATAATAAAAACGACCAAATCGAGGACACTAAGTTCGCCGATTTCCCTTTTCCCCATCAGCCTGAAGGTTACCAGAATGAGGAGGTACAATAATAGGGTCCGAAACAATATTTCCCAATGCTCCACTTGTTAGCACCTCCGAGGTTTGAACATGTTTAGTTTTCGCATTTCCAATCCATTCAGTAAGGTACTTATTGCCAAGTTTCTTTTAATTGGTACTTCTAATCCTTCTTGTATTGAATATGCTTGTACTAGGCAACGATTGTCTTAGCAAGGAAGGGAGAGGGTGAAAATCGAAACAAGAAGTATGGGGAGAGGGATTTTATACGGGCTGGTATTCATTTTTGCTTTTGCGCTCATCAGCTCACTTGTCTTTTCGTTGTTGTTAAGGTTTACATCGTTAAAGGAAGTTTCGCTTGAATATATCATAACAGCCATGTCCTTTATCGGCTTGTTTGGCGGGGGCTTCCTATCGGGAGGGAAAGTGGGAGAAAAGGGCTGGATGCTTGGCGGATTGACTGGGCTCTTGTATTCATTTATCATTTTCCTGTTTCAATATCTGGGCCATGACAAATTATTTGATGTTGAGCAAATTGTGTATCATGTCTGCTATATCCTCATTTCGATGATGGGCGGCATCCTGGGTGTCAATCTGGCGGGGCCAAAGCGGACGGCAATCTAGCAATAAAAGCGCACACGTAGGCGCTGGAACTAGAGGCTAATAGGAAAAAGGCACTCCCTAGGGAATGCCTTTTTATGTTGTTTAACTGCTTGCAGAATCTGTTGAAACTACATCGCGGATAGCCGCACGGTCGTATGTAAGACGGCTGCCATCGCCACAGCGAATAACTACCTTGTCCTCATCCAGTGAATCGACAAAGCCATGAAGGCCGCCGATTGTAACAACGCGGTCACCTTTTTTAAGGTCGCTTTGCATTTGTTGGACTGCCTTTTGGCGTTTTTGCTGCGGGCGGATTAACAGAAAATAAAACAGGACAAACATCAGGATTAATGGTCCCAATGTACCTAGTAAATTCCCTTCCATCGAATTCCCTCCTTTCAAACCAATCTATATCAGAAATTTTTTGCATCCGGCTTATTGAACCCGTAACGCTCAAAAAATTCTTCTCTGAAGTCCCCCAGACGATCTTCTCGAATAGCCTGTCTGACTTGCTCCATTAATTCTAACAGAAAATGTAGATTATGATAAGTTGTAAGCCGAATTCCGAATGTTTCATCACAGCGAATTAAGTGGCGGATGTAAGCCCGGCTGTAATTCCGGCATGTATAGCAGCTGCAATTTTCATCAAGCGGCCCAAAATCACGGGCATATTTGGCATTCTTGACGACAAGCCTTCCGTTGCTTGTCATTAGAGTTCCATTACGCGCAATCCTTGTTGGAAGGACACAGTCGAACATATCAATGCCGCGGATTGCCCCGTCAATCAAGGAATCCGGTGAGCCGACACCCATTAAGTATCTTGGTTTGTTGGCCGGTAAAAGAGGAGTCGTAAACTCGAGGACGCGATTCATAACATCCTTCGGCTCACCCACTGATAAGCCCCCTACAGCATATCCTGGGAAGTCAAGGCTTGTAAGGTCACTGGCGCTTTGTTTACGCAGATGTTCAAATTCGCCGCCCTGGATAATCCCGAAAAGTCCCTGATCCTCCGGCCGCTTGTGGGCAGTCAGGCAGCGTTCCGCCCATCGTGATGTCCGTTCAACAGATTTTTTCATATACTCCTCTGTTGCCGGATATGGCGGGCATTCATCAAACGCCATCATAATATCCGATCCCAGCGCATTTTGGATTTCCATAGCCCCCTCTGGAGAGAGGAACAGCTTGTCTCCGTTGAGGTGATTCCGGAAATGAACCCCTTCTTCCTCAATTTTCCGAAATTCGCTCAAACTAAACACCTGAAAGCCGCCTGAATCGGTAAGAATGGGTCTGTCCCAATTCATAAACTTATGGAGCCCGCCTGCTTCGCGAATAATCTCATGCCCTGGACGAAGCCAAAGATGATACGTATTGCTGAGGATAATTTTTGCGCCCATTTCCTTTAGTTCCTCCGGCGACATTGTCTTTACTGTCGCAAGCGTCCCCACTGGCATGAACATTGGTGTTTCGAAGCTGCCGTGCGGGGTATGGACTCTCCCAAGTCTCGCTCCGGTTTGTTTACATGTGTGAATTAATTCATAACGTATTGCTGTCAAAGCAACGTACTCCTTCCATTTGAAGAAATGTGCATGTTTGCACTAAAAGCAGAGATTATCTCTATACAATAAGCATTGCATCGCCAAAGCTAAAGAATCGATACCGTTCTTTTACAGCGGTTTCGTAGGCGTGAAGAACGTTTTCCCTGCCGGCTAGCGCACTGACAAGCATGATTAGTGTTGATTTTGGCAGATGGAAGTTCGTAACCATTCCATCAATTGCTTTAAATTGATAACCCGGGTAAATAAATATATCCGTCCACCCGCTGTCGGCAGCAAAGCTGCCATTGTTGGCTGTAGCAACGGTTTCGAGCGTCCGGGTCGAAGTTGTCCCGACAGTAATGATTCTCCCGCCGTTTTCCCTCGTCTCATTCAGGATTTTCGCTGTTTCTTCGGGAACGATATAAAATTCGGAATGCATATCGTGTTCAGCGATATCCTCGACACTTACCGGCCTGAACGTACCAAGGCCTACATGAAGCGTAATAAAAGCGATCCTTACGCCTATAGCCTTAATTTCCCCAAGCAGCTCCTCAGTAAAATGGAGCCCTGCGGTCGGCGCTGCAGCCGATCCCCTTTCCTTTGCGTAAACAGTTTGGTAACGATCCTTGTCGTCCAGCTGTTCTTTTATATAAGGAGGAAGCGGCATTTCGCCAAGCGATTCAAGGAGTTCGTAGAAGATTCCCTCATACTTGAACTCGAGAATTCTTCCGCCATGGTCGGCTTCAGCTGTGCAAACTGCAGTCAGTACACCATCGCCAAATACAATTTCGGTTCCTTCCTTTACCCGTTTTGCCGGTTTTACAAGCGTTTCCCACTTGTCGCCGTCA
Source organism: Bacillus sp. FJAT-27225 (assembly GCF_001685025.1). Lineage (GTDB taxonomy): Bacteria > Bacillota > Bacilli > Bacillales > Cytobacillaceae > Bacillus_D. The sequence continues at coordinate 990,341 of NZ_MAYU01000001.1, forward strand.
AGCTGTTTAAGGAGCAGGATTTCAATCTTTGCCCCAGTATCCTTCTTTGCGCCGTACAGCCTGGCAGGTAGAACCTTTGTATCGTTCAATACGAGGCAATCGCCTTTTCTCAAGTATTCTTTTATAGCTTTGAATTTTTCATGCTGTATTCTGCCTGTTTGCTTGTCCAGCACCATCAATCGGCTATCGGCGCGATCAAGAAGCGGTGTCTGGGCAATCAATTCCTCAGGCAGGTGAAAATCAAATATATCTACTTTCATTCGTTTGCACCCTACCTATAGTAACGTTCATTTTTAGTGCGTTATTTGAACCTGCCGATTACAAATAATATTAATGACAGGACAATACTGATAACAATTGATGTGACAACAGGAAAATAAAAGGTTGTATTGCCCTTTTTTATAAAAATATCTCCCGGAAGCTTCCCAAGATTAAAAACAGGCATCAGCAGGCCGATGAGAAAAATAATAGCTCCTATCGCCATCAGCATTTTTGACAAACCCGTCATTTTTTAGGCACCTCCATATGAAAATGGCGATAAACAAGGTCTGTGACAATCCTTCCTCTGGGGGTACGCTGGAGGAAGCCTATCTGCAGTAAGTAAGGCTCGTATACGTCTTCAATCGTATTCGCCTCCTCGCCGATCGAGGCTGCTATCGTTTCAAGGCCAACCGGGCCTCCCCGGAATTTTTCAATAATGCCGGTTAAAAGCTTATGGTCAATATGGTCTAGGCCCAGCTTATCAACTTGAAGGAGCTCGAGCGCCTCAGTTGCCGCCATATCATTAATTTCTCCATTCCCGCGTACCTGGGCGAAATCCCTTACCCTCCGTAACAGCCTGTTTGCAATCCTCGGGGTTCCTCTTGACCGCCTGGCAATTTCCGAGGCAGCAGTCGGGCTGATTACTGTATCCAGGATGGCTGCCGTCCGTTCGACAATTTCCTTTAGCTGTTCTTCCCTATAATACTCGAGCCGTGCCAAAACTCCAAATCGATCCCTTAATGGCGCCGATATCGCTCCAGCTCGGGTTGTCGCACCAACCAATGTGAACGGAGGAAGATCAATTCGTACCGACCTTGCTTCCGGACCTTTTCCGATGACAATGTCGAGACAGAAATCTTCCATTGCCGGATAAAGAACTTCCTCAATCGCTCTTGGTAAACGGTGAATTTCATCGATGAACAATACATCGCCCGGTTCAAGTGAAGCCAATATGGCAGCAAGATCGCCAGGCCTTTCAATTGCCGGTCCCGCGGTCGTCCGTAAATTCACGCCCATCTCATTTGCAATGATAGCCGCAAGCGTCGTTTTCCCGAGCCCGGGAGGACCGTATAAAAGCACATGGTCCAGTGTCTCGCGCCTCATCCTCGCAGCGCTTATGAAAACCTCAAGATTGTCCTTAACCTTATCCTGCCCAATATATTGCCTAAGAGTCTGAGGTCTGAGACTGGTTTCAAAGATGATTTCCTGCTTATCCGCCTCGCTTGAAATAACTCGTTCTTCCACTCTCGATCACCTTACTTTATAAGCCGCTGCAGGGCTTTTTTAATATATTGGTCCGTCGACAAGTCTTCTTTTCGAAGTTCTTTAGTCGCCTTGTTTACTTCTTTTTCTGTATACCCCAATGCCCGTAATGCAAGAATCGCTTCATCCAGCTGGCTGTTTCCTGCAATTGGGACGAAACCTGCTTCCTGATTGAAAAGATCCGGAAACAACTCAGGGGTAATAGATTTAAGCTTACCTTTTAAATCAAGAATCATTTGCCGCGCTGTCTTCTTTCCTACTCCTGGGAATTTAACTAGAAACGCTTCGTCCTCCTGCTCAATGGCATGGACGACCTGTTCAGGCTGCCCGTATGCGAGAATCGCCAGGGCCCCTTTTGGCCCTATTCCTGAAACACTTAAAAGCTTTGTAAAAAGTGTTTTTTCCACCCGCTTTGAAAATCCGTAAAGCGCCATCACATCTTCCCTAACGTAATGGTACGTATATACTGTCACTTCACTTCCTATTTTTCCGGAATAGGCAAATGGATTCGGTGTGGAAATCTGCCAGCCAATCCCGGCATTTTCAACTACTATGTATTCAGGACCAACAAAGTCCAAATTCCCTTTTATAAAATCGAACACTTTTTCCTCTCCTCTTCCTTGCTGTACTCCATTCTACCATACTATTTAAGTTTATTTGAAAAAACTATTGCAAAATGGGCCTCTGATTCCTTATAATGAGAAAGGTCTTAATTTTCAGATTGGGGGAAAATGGAATGAAGAAATTAATGGCATTTCTGGCAGTTTTCACACTAGCATTTGTTATTGTCGGCTGCTCAGAAAAAGAAGATAAAGCCGCTAGCGAAAAAGAAAGCACCGAGCTAACTGACCAAGCAAAAGGAAAAATGTACAATGCGGTCCGGTTAGGTGAAAACAAAGTAGATACTGTATACGCGCATGATGCTGCTGAGGACGGAACTCCTGTCCTGAATGCAACATTTGCTGATGAAGCAGCAGCTGAAACCTTCCTGACAAAGTATTACAGTGAAGATGTTGCAAAGCAAATCACTACACACTACTCAACTGGCCAAAAAACAGATAAAGGCCAAATCATTGTTAAGGAAGAACCTTTCTTCTCAAAGTCCATTACTGAGACAACTCAAGACGACGTAACAATTGAAGGCGACGCAAAGAAAGGCACTGTCAAAACAAAAGACGGCGTTACATACACTGTTGAACAAAAAGATAACAGTTATGTAGTGACAAAGGTTGAACAATAAAACCGAAAATTAAGAAGCCAGGCACATTTGCCTGGCTTTTTGATTTTTATAAATTGAGGTCCTGTGGTCGCATGCGTTTCAGCAGATTAATGGCTTTCGCAGGATGAATAAGGCACATAGCTTTCAAGAACTTCTACATAGCGGTCCTTGGTGAGGATCGGGATGCCTTCTTTAAGTTCTTCGTGTCGTTTACTTTCAAGTTTTTTTACATCAATTTGAAAAAATGACTGGATGATTTGGGAGTACGGTGGCCTCCCGTTAAAAATCGCCAGCACCCCTCCCTGTCCCAATCCAAAGTAGCCATTGGACTTTAAGAGTGGAGAAATATCTTCTTCCCGTTTCCTTAATGTAACAGAATGTTTGCTTATATCAATCGTTGCCCAATTTTCATATTTTGACCAGAAATCCTCCCATGAGGTAACGGTTTCAATTAGATGTTCCTGGCTTATCTCACCATCGAGATACTGCTTTTCAAGTGTCACTTTCAGACGAAGAGGCTCCTGAATCGCTTTTTCATCTGCAAATGCCCTCATTTCCGGACAAATGATCCCGCCAAACAGAAGAATTAGAAATGCAGCCACAAATAATACTGTTTTCCGCGTCATATTGCCCACCTCTTCCTGTCGTATTTTTAATCCGTTCTTATCATTTCCCTTTATTGCCTAATTATCCTTTTTAGGAGTAATTGAGGTTCGTTATGTTTGTAGTTATTTTTTTCAATGCAAAAAGCAACGCTTTTCAGCGTCGCTCATTTTATACTCCCAGTTTTCCCATTACATCCCTTACAAAATTCCTTCGGGCTTGATACTGATGAACTGTTTGATTTATTACTTGTTGCAGTTTCCAGTCCAAAACAGGTCCTTTCAATGTTCGATTCCATTCCCTTAAAATATCAGTTGGATAAATTAAACCAAATAAAAAACTTTTATCGTTCATATACCTCGACACTTGTTTATACATCGAAAGGTGCTGCAATGACCACCCAATGAACGGAAGGATTCGGTTAGCATATTGCAGGTAATCGACCGCAGGGGCACCTATACCGATTAGATCAAAATCAATGAGATAGATCTTCCCGGTCTTTGCTCGAATAAAATTATGATGGGCTACATCTCCATGTAATATAGCAGACTTTTCAACTTGAAGGGCACCACGGAAACTATTCATTCCTTGAAGCCCCACCTTTGCCCACTCAATACATTCCTCCACCATTGCGTGGCCGAGAAACTGTTTCACATCACTTTTGTTGGCTATAAACCGATCCAGCCGCTCCTCCCACTTATCCACAAGATAGTCAGGCTGAATTGAAGTATAAAAATCACTTTTAACCCTTTGAGTAATCCGATGGAATCTTTTGAGGATTTTCAAGCCACTGACCCGATCGGTTTCTTCGTAATAAGTAAAGGGATGGTGATGCGGTTCAATATATTCCATTCGGCCGTAGTAATGACCATCCAGAAACAGCGGCTCTTTACTGTCATCTAAAAGATAGGAACAGGTTTCTTGGAATCCTTCCTTTTTTAATCTATCCGTAAATGCTGTCAATAGCTTCAATTTTACATCAGTTGAATATCCTTTAAGAATATACTCTCGTTCCGAGGTTTTAACATACAGAACTCTGGGACGGATTTTTTGTAGTTTAACAATTGGTGCAGTCTCTTGTTTTTTCAAACAAGAGAGGAGACGATTCAAAAAATCCTCGTCCCCTGGTTGGTTATGATTAATCTTCGCTCTCATCAATGTATCCATGTTGGCCAGGGCTTAGCGGGCCAATTCCATATGGATTCAAAAGTGGCGGCTGTGAGAAAGGCATAGGTGGGGCAAATATTCTTGGAACGCCCGGGATAAAGTCATTTTCCCGCATCTCTCCCTGTCCGCCCATGTTTGCCTGGCCAGTTTGACTTGTCTCTGGCATTTGTTGTTCACCGTAGGGTGGCTGGCCGCCATACATTGGGAGCTGCTGACCCCCGAATTGCGGCTGGCCCCCCATCATCGGATATTGCTGACCATCGAATTGAGGTTGGCCTCCCATCATTGGGTTTTGTTGACCTTCATATAACGGTTGGCTGCTCATTCCTGGGTATGGCTGTCCTCCGTATTGCGGTTCACCGCCCATCATTGGGTATGGCTGTCCTCCGTATTGCGGTAGGCCGCCCATTCCTGCGTATGGCTGGCCTCCGTATTCCGGTTGGCCGCCCATTCCTGCGTATGGCTGGCCTCCGTATTGCGGTAGGCCGCCCATTCCTGCGTATGGCTGGCCTCCGTATTGCGGTTGACCGCCCATCATTGCATATGGCTGGCCTCCGTATTGCGGTTGACCGCCCATCATTGGGTATGGCTGGCCTCCGTATCCCGGTTGGCCACCCATCATTGGATATGGCTGGCCTCCGTATTGCGGTTGACCGCCCATCATTGGGTATGGCTGTCCTCCGTATGGTGGCTGGCTTCCCATCAATGGAGATTCCTCGCCTCCGTATGGCAGCTGGCCGCCCATTGCGTATGGCTGTCCTCCGTATAACGGCTGGCTTCCCATCATTGGAGATTCCTTACCTCCAAATGCCTGTTGGCTGCCCATTACTGGATATGGCTGTCCTCCGTATAACGGCTGGCTTCCCATCATTGGAGATTCCTCGCCTTCGTATGGCAGCTGGCCGCCAATTCCTGCATATGGCTGTCCTCCATATAACGGCTGGCTTCCCATCATTGGAGATTCCTGAACTCCATATGGCAGTTGGCCGCCAATTCCTGCGTATGGCTGTCCTTCGTATAACGGCTGGCTTCCCATCATTGGAGATTCCTGGACTCCGTATGGGAGCTGGCTGCCCATTCCTGCGTATGGCTGTCCTCCGTATAATGGTTGACTTCCCATCATTGTAGATTCCTGAACTCCATATGGCAGCTGGCTGCCCATTACTGGATATGGCTGTCCTCCGTATTGCGGCTGGCTATAATCTGGAATAACTCCACCAAAGGTTGGTTGTTGAGTATATCCAAAACCTGGGTATTGCCCCATTCCGAGTGATGACGATGAAGAAGATTCTTCCTCGTAATGGACACCTGCAACACCCTGAGGATACGTCTGATACATTTGTCCAGCTACTTCAGGATATGGAGGGCATATTGGCTCAGGCGCACATACTGGTTCAGGCATGTAAATCGGTTCAGGCATGCAGATTGGTTCCGGCATGCAGATCGGTTCAGGCGGATATGGCACAGGACAAGGTGTGCATACTCCCGGCATCACTGGGGTGACATAATAGCAATACTCCTCAACAGGCGGCGGGCAATATTCTTCTACGACTGGTGGCTGCGGCTGGACTAGTGGAGGTGTTGGGACAGGTGGAGGAATTGGCACTTCCTTTTTTGGAGGAAGCGGCATTTCTTTTATTGGCGCAATCGGTACTTCTTTCTTAGGTGGAAGCGGCATTTCCTTTATTGGCGCAATTGGTACTTCTTTCTTAGGTGGAAGTGGCACTTCTTTTATTGGCGCAATCGGTACTTCTTTTTTGGGTGGGAGCGGCACTTCCTTTATTGGCGCAATCGGTACTTCTTTTTTGGGTGGGAGCGGCACTTCCTTTATTGGCGCAATCGGTACTTCTTTCTTGGGTGGAAGTGGCACTTCCTTTATTGGCGCAATGGGTACTTCTTTTTTAGGTGGGAGAGGTACTTCCTTTTTAGTCGGTATGACAGGTACAGGCTTTAATGGCACTTCTTTTTTTGGAGGAAGTGGTGCCTCCTTGATTGGCTTGACCGGTATTTCCTTTACAGATAGATTGCTCATGTTCATCATGAAGTAATTGTCAACGTCCATCCCTTGCATTTCCTGCGGGGCCTTTGGCTGATAAGGCGTGACTGGCATTTCCTCCGTGATTGGTTCCGCTGGGACCGGAACATCCGGTGTTTCGTCCTGTGATAATGTCTTAAGGTTTGAAAAGGGATGCTCAGCAGTCGGGGCTTCCTTGACGACCCCGTAATTTATGGATGCTCCCTGGTTTGACCCGCTTGTTGGCGCTTGTTTTTTTATTGTTCCGCCTGGGGTCGGGACCTTTATTTTCATACCGGGCATAATCATATCAGGATTGCTGAGCTGCGAATTCATTTTCTTCAGCTCTTCAAAATTCACGCCGTACTTCTTGGCGATCTTCCAAAGAGTATCCCCTTTCTGTACGATATGGATTCTCACTCTGATTTCCCTCCTATGGCATAAGTCCATATAGTGTATGTTGGTGTGGGCAAAATGCTAACAATCTACATAAAAAGTTATGCAATCTTTGAAATCGATATGATAAGAGGGCAAAAATGTTACTAGTTGACGATGGTGATTTGACGGAACATTCTGCACTTATAGAATTAATTTGAAAACCGCTGAATTATCTTTAAAACTGTTCGAATTAATTCTAAAATCGCTGATTTATTTTTAAATGATGTAAAAAAGACGGATGCCAGGCATCCGTCCTATGCGTGCTGAAGCATGCGGTTCAAAGCCAGTTTGGCATTCCTGGCAATGTCTTCGCTCACCTTTTTGAGATTGTGTACAACTGGTTCTTCCATCGTTTCAAGGCACCATAACCAATGCGGGAGGCCAATCCGGTTCATTGTTCCGGGATGCTAAGCCCTTCAAAAACAATGCAGGCAATCGGGATAGATGGCAAGCCGGCTAAAGAATTTATCAGAATATCTTTCGGTACCTCGACCAGTAAGGAAGGTGTAAGAAAACTGGCTGATTCGCTTGTGGAATTAAGCCGCAATTTTTTTCAGGTTGCTTTGAATGAAGGATAATGAATAGTTGTTATGTTAAAATATAGATTACCATCCTACCGGGAGTGTTGATTTATGGGTGAACAAAAGAAATTGCTCGGGGAAGAGCGGAGAGCGATTATCCTGTCGCTTCTAAAGGAAAGCAGCGAGCCAATCACCGGAAGTGATTTGGCAGCTCGTGCGAATGTCAGCAGGCAAATCATTGTTGGGGACATTACTCTCCTGAAAGCAAAAAATGAACCAATCATTGCGACAAGCCAAGGGTATTTGTATTTAAAACAAAATGCCCAATCGCCGGTATATGAAAAAACAGTAGCCTGCTTCCATCCTCCTGAAAAAACAGAACAGGAACTTCTTGCGATTGTGGATGAAGGGGTAACCATTAAGGATGTGAAAATTGAACATCCTGTCTATGGAGACTTAACAGCATCCATCATGGTTTCCAATCGGCCAGAAGTCGCGAATTTTATGAAAAAAATAAGAGAAACAAACGCTTCATTTCTTTCCGAGTTGACTGGCGGCTATCATTTACATACATTGACCGCAAATTCAAAGGAAGCGCTTGAAAGGGCAGAACAAACGCTGCAAAAATCCGGCTTCCTCATTCCAAATGCCTAACCAACAAAAAGCCTGTTTCCATAATTTTGGAAACAGGCTTTTTAAACTTATGCTCCGGTCCCTAGAATTTCTACACGCTCAACAAATTCTAGGTCCCGAAGGCTATCAAGCAATACTTCAACATCCATCTTAATTTCCCTTATATTAAGGGAAAGCGTAACGACAGCCATGCCTTGAAGAGGGATGGACTGGTTGATTGACAAGACGTTACAGCCGGCATTCGCGACCATTCCAAGCAGTTGTGAAAGAGTGCCGGAGCGATCTTCCAGATGAAAAACCATCGTAACAAGACGATCCTTTACAATTTGCGAAAATGGATAGACCGTATCCTTGTATTTGTAAAACGCACTCCGGCTCAGGTCAACCTTTCGGACGGCATCCCCAACATTTTCGGCTTTGCCCCGCTCAAGCAATTCCTTCGCTTCAATGGTCTTCTTCATCGCTTCCGGCAATACATCTTCCCTTATCAGATAAAATTTCTTGTCTGCTTTGTTATATCTCACACCAACCACCCCACTCAGCCATTACTCAATAAATTCAAATTCAAATTCAAGCAGTCTGACGATGTCCCCATCCTGGGCGCCACGTTCCCTAAGCGCATCATCCACGCCCATTCCACGAAGCTGACGGGCGAAGCGGCGTACCGATTCGTCCCGGGAAAAGTCAGTCATCTTGAACAATCTCTCTATACTGTCGCCTGAAATGACATAGGCGCCATCCGGGTCTCTTGTGATCTTGAATTGTTCCGGTTCCTTCTCATGCTTATAGACAACCCTGTTTACACTGTTGTCCTCAAGTACTTCCTCATGGATTGGGAACTCCGGTGTTTCGGCAATTTTATCGGCAATCGCAAACAGCAAATCCCTTAGTCCCTGTCTTGTAACCGCAGAGATTGGGAAGATCGGATAATCCTCCTGAAGCTGTTCCTTGAATTTTTTCAGGTTTTCTTCTGCTTCCGGCATGTCCATTTTGTTTGCAACGATGACTTGAGGACGCTCAGTCAGCCTCAGGTTGTATTGCTGAAGCTCCTGGTTGATTTTTGTATAATCCTCAAATGGATCCCGGCCTTCGGTAGCTGCCATGTCAATGACATGGACAATAACCCGTGTCCGCTCGATATGGCGGAGGAATTGGTGGCCAAGCCCGACACCCTGATGGGCGCCTTCAATCAACCCTGGCAGGTCGGCCATAACAAAACTTCGGCCGTCTTCTGTTTCAACAACACCCAGATTTGGGACAATTGTTGTAAAATGGTATTCGGCAATTTTCGGCTTAGCTGAGGAGACAACTGAAAGAAGCGTGGATTTCCCAACGCTTGGAAAACCGACAAGCCCGCAATCTGCAAGGAGCTTCAATTCGAGGATAACGTTCCTCTCCTGCCCTGGCTCGCCTTTTTCGGAAAGCTCGGGGGCTGGATTTTGAGGAGTCGCAAATCGTGAATTGCCTCGTCCGCCTCGCCCGCCCTTGGCAATGATTGCCGTTTGGCCATGCTCTACAAGGTCGGCAAGGATTGCATTCGTCTCTTCATCATAGACGACAGTACCCGGTGGAACCTTGACGATCATATCTTTGGCACCCCGTCCATGCTGGTTTTTCGACATTCCGTGCTCACCACGGTCTGCCTTAAAATGCCGCTTATAGCGGAAATCCATCAATGTGCTGAGGCCTTCCTCTACTTCGAAGACTACATTGGCTCCCTTGCCGCCGTCGCCGCCGGCAGGTCCTCCATTTGGAACATATTTTTCACGGCGGAACGCGACCATACCATCGCCGCCGTCACCGCCTTTTACATACACCTTCACCTGATCAACAAACATTTTTCAAAATCCTCCCGTCTGTCTAGAAAAGCAGTAGTGCCGGTTTGGTTACTGCAGGCTGTCATGATTGACTTTCGCCCATTACCTTGTATCGCTTTCCTCAAAGACCAACACGGCGGGTATCCATCAGCAGAACGGCACCAATACCTCAAAGTCAAGCTCCCGATCGGAGAGCTTCCCGAGGGTAATGTTTAAGCCGCTGCCTTTTTGCAGAAAGTCGCCTAGCAGCTTTGTCTCTTTTATTATTCCGCTAAAATCAAAATTGAAACTTATCCCATTCTCTGCTAAATCGATGCATATTGACAGGCTGTTCTCCTGGAACGGTTCCACAGCTTGATCAAGTGTGGAAAAGAGCCCGTCCAACCAATTTGTCATCATTTTTTCTTCAACAGACTGCACCTGATGCTCACATAGGACCTCATATTCCAGCTGAAAATGGTGTCCTTCCCAATTGGCCCTTAGCAGCTGAGAGGCGAGCCCGGGTATTTTCAGATTCGAAAGCTTTGATTCCTGCTGTGTGTCAATTATGATTTTATCAATAACAGCTTTTGCACAATCAATTCGGTCCAAATCAAGATTCCCTTTTATCAGCTGCAGCCTGTTGAGCCAGTCGTGGCGGGAATACCTGAGAACTTCAACAAGATCCCAATTCTTTTCCATAAATTACTCCTTATGCCTGATGCTCATTTGCTCATAGTATAACAAAAAAAGCGGATTCCGTAAGCAAATTTGGTATTATCGGAAAATTGTGGTGGATTATGTAATCAGAACAATTCCAGGCAAAAAGAAAACTCCAGCCATGGAGGCTAGAGTTTTCGGTTAGTTAAACTTAAGCTTCTTGAGCTGCTGGGTATACGCTCACTTTTTTGCGGTCACGGCCCATGCGTTCGAACTTAACAACGCCGTCAACTTTTGCAAAAAGAGTGTCGTCTCCACCGCGGCCTACGTTTTCACCTGGATAGATCTTTGTACCGCGTTGACGGTAAAGGATCGAACCACCAGTTACGAACTGGCCATCCGCACGCTTCGCGCCAAGGCGCTTCGCAATGGAATCACGGCCGTTCTTTGTAGAACCTACTCCCTTTTTGGAAGCAAACAATTGAAGATCCAATTTCAATAACATTTATTCCACCTCCTGTTTTTTGAAGGTAATCCGTATGTGCTGTCCGTACTCTTCCTCAATTGTCCTCAATGAGACGAGCATGCCCTCAAGAAGAACCTGGATAGTCTTTTGCTCCTGCGCCGGAAGGTTTTCCGGAACCACACAGCGGAGCAAACCTTCACCATGTTCAAGCTCGGGTGTGACGCCTGTGATTTCGTGGATGGCATTGATTGCACCGACAGCGACAGCAGATACGCCTGCACAGACGATATCCTTGCCCCGCTGGGCAAAAAATGCGTGTCCAGAAATCGAAAACGATTGGATTGAGCCGGTTTCGTTTCGGAAAATTAGTGCGTCTATCATCCAATCACGCCTTACGCGTTGATTTTGCCGATTACAACTTTAGTGTATGGCTGTCGATGACCTTGCTTTTTACGATAGTTTTTCTTCGCTTTGTACTTGAATACTGTGATTTTTTTCGCACGGCCCTGCTTTTCAACAGTAGCTGTAACAGTTGCGCCTTCAACAACCGGGCTGCCAACTTTCACATCTTCACCGCCAACGAAAAGAACTTTGTCAAAAGTAACAGTTTCGCCTGCTTCTGCGTTCAGCTTCTCGATGTAGATGGCTTGGCCTTCTTCTACACGGATTTGCTTACCGCCAGTTTCGATAATTGCGTACATGAACTTGCACCTCCTCATAGTCTAAGACTCGCCAACCCAGGCGTTTTGCACGGTGCAAAAGCTTAAGACCTGTTCTGAGCGGTTGTAGCACGGGTGCGCTACAAACATAACATGAAAATACTATCACATATACGCGTTCAGTGTCAACCTAAATTCCGGGCTTTCTCTTTCAATTCATTCATCGGACCGAACTGAAGAATTTTATAATAATGAAGCGGGGAATCCTTACCGATAAACACGATTTCCAATCCCAGCGACTGCTGGATCCGCTTCAGATGGATATCGCCTTCTCCGGCAAATACCGACTTTACCTCATGGGTCGCCTCGACGAGGACCGCCTCTTCAAGAGTGCCCCGGTATTCCCACAATTCCCGTTCAAGCCTGAACGCTACTGTTTCCGGGCTAACCACCCTGCCTGTCCCTTCACATGCAGGGCATTTCACCGTCAGTTTTTCCGCCAATGACTCTCCTACCCGCTTTCTGGTAATCTCGAGGATCCCGAGCGACGTAAATCCTGCCACCCTCGTCCTGCGCCAATCCTTTTTCAGTTCAGCCTCCATTCTCTTCTCAACCTGTTGCCGGTCGGCTTCGGATTTCATTTCAATAAAATCGATCAAGATGGTGCCGGCAAGGTCTCGAAGCCTGATCTGATTTGCAATCTCAACCGCAGCAAGCAGGTTTGTTTTCAATACGGTTTCCTGGAGGTTGTTTTTCCCGGAGAACTTACCGGTATTCACATCTATGGCTATCAGTGTTTCTGTTTCCTCAAAAAGCAAATAGGCGCCGTTCTCCAGCCATACAACCCTTCGGAGCAGCTTATCCAATTCCTTATCAGCCCCTTGAGAATCAAATAGATTCACTTTGCCGGAATAGTAGGAATATGTATGGCCAGGGGAATAGGTTTTCAATTTTTCAATGAGTCCAAGATCATCGGCAATCACTTCAGCTTCCTCAATTGATTCGAGAAGCTCCTGGACCTTTTCAAGGAATTGTTCTTTATACGATAGCAGGCCAGGATTCTTTAGTGAGACAGCCTTTTGTAAAAGCTCTCCCGCTTCCTGGCGAAGGCTTCCCAGTTCAGCCAGCAGTTCTTCGTCCAGGACATTTTCGGATGAGGTCCTGAAAAGAACGCCTTCAGAATCGATTAGTGCTTCCCGCCCGAGGTTCCTGATATGTTCACGCCGTTCCGGGGAAGACATCTTTTTTGAGACAGCCACTTGCTTTCCCTGCGGCATGTATACAAGGTGTTTGCCCGGAAATTCAAGGATGCCGGTTACCTTCGCTCCTTTATTTCCAACCGGATCCTTTTCCACCTGGACAAGCAGGCGCTCACCCTGGCTGACATAGGAAGAAATGCTTTTCTTTGATTCGCCAGACTGAATGTACGAGGCTAGTGAATCACGATGGAGAAATGCGTTCTTTCCCGTCCCGATATCGACAAATGCAGCATTCATCCCTGGCAGCACCTTTGTAACAAAACCGAAAAAAATGCTTCCTTCACTGGATTGGTTTCCCTCTCGGCTTATTTCAATCCTTAGCAATTTTCCATCTTTTATGAGAGCGGCCCGTTTTTCACGCGTGCCATAATTTATAAGTAATCGATTCATGTTGAAACCCCGCTTTTTTCATTCTTTTATTATTATAACGCAAAAAAAGGCATTCACCATGCAAAGCCGGTGAACGCCTCTTGAGCATTTAATATATAAAGATTATATCACCGATTTTTCCTGAGATCCGATGCTCGGAAAAACACGCATGAAGAACTTCATTTTCATCCAGAATCGCTTTTTCGCCATTGTTGTTATCAATCAAGATTGAATGTTTGAAGCCGCGCCGAAATTTCGCAAGCACTTCTACGATCGGCTCTCCTTCATCGGCTTTTATCATCCTTAAACCAGAGAGCCCGCTGTCCTTTTTCCCATAATAACGCTCGAGCAAAAAGCGCATAAACACATAATGGCGCTGTTTCCATTCAAAAAACAGCGTGAAATAGAGAAAGCCGGCGATAATCCAGCTATTCAAATGAAGCGGGGCAATCGCCACAATTGCGAGGGTGAAGGCGATTAGAACGATGAACGAAGCAATCAGCGTCCACCGGTGTGCTTCGGGAAAAGGCTTCAATAAGGATAAGCCAAGAAAAACGAGCTTCCCTCCGTCAAGCGGCCACACCGGAAGCAGATTAAAGAATAGAATCATTAAGTTATAGGAAATAAATAATTCATAGGCACCATCCGGTACTACTCCATACGTGTACAAGAGATATGCTGCTGCCATCATCCAAAGGTGCTGAATCGGCCCCGCCAGAATCACAATTGCTTCTTCCTTTAACGGGCGGTTCCCGTGCTCATCCATCTCCGCCACCCCGCCAAAAGGAAGGAATGATATCCGCTTGATTCGCCAAGAAAATGACGCGGCAGCCAGCGCATGGCCCATTTCATGAATGAAAATAATCAGAAGCAGCATACAAAGTTCTTGGAAGTGGGCGGTTAGGACTGCCAGGGCTGCTGCGAGCCATAACAGGGGATGGATATGGACAAGCCTCAGCAAGGAAGCGGCTTTATTCAAAGGAAATCACCTGGATTGGATCAATAAAACCTTCTTTCTTTTTGATCGCAAAATAAAATTCCCCTTTTGTTTCATCAGCACCTGGCCCAACCTGGCCAATTTCCTTAGCCTTTCCAACATGGTCATAAAGCCCGACAGAAATTTTATCAAGGTTGCCATACCATGATTCGCTCTTGTCGCCATGCTGAATCACAACGGTTTTTCCAAGCCCCTCTTTGGTTGAGGCAAATATAACGAGACCCTCGTCAATTGCTTCAACAGGTGCATCCTTTTCAGTTTCAATCATGATGCCCTGGCCGTTTTTTGCGAAATTCTCAAGGATTTTACCGGACGCCGGCAAGGCAAGGTCAGACTGAACCGGCTTTTTTTCCTTTGGGTCCGGAAGCAGGGCAAGCGGCTTCCCAAATTTATCTTCATACCACTTACTGACTGTGGCAAACTGAAAATCCTCCGTGAACCCCTTCAGGACTACCTCCTTGACCGGCTCCACCGTCGGGGACTGGCTCCGGAACATAATCGCAATAACAAGAAACAACACGGCTGCAGCCAGTAATTTAAAGAAAAAAACTTCCTTCTTGAACAGCGGATGCCCGCCTTCGTCCGGACCGCTTTCATAGGAAATCATTTCATTAAACCCGTATTTCTCATCTTCCTGGAGCCAGCCAGGTACCGGTGTTTTCACTGTCTTATCCGGTCTCCTGTTGCTTGTCCGGCCCCGTTCCTTCTTCCGCTTGGCAATCCGCCTGCGAATTTCCTCCTTGCTTGGTTGCATATCTCCACCAGCCTTTTAAACACGTTTTTGTACAAGTCTATGAAGGAGTTGTCCGGTGTATGCTACTCAATGGAGGAGAGACAGTAAAAGGTTGGGCACATTGTGGATTTCTTTTGTTCGAACTATAGTTTTAATCTTTTTATGTGTCGAAAGTATGGATAAGGGCGATATACTCTTCGTTCAGGGTGATAAAAGTGTGGTTGAGGGATAAAAAAAGTTCATTCAAGGTGATAAAAGTGTGGCAACGGGCGATAAAATATTCAGCATGGCTGAAAGAGACGTTCAGTGGCGAAATCCTTAACAAAAACAAACCCTCCCGTCTACATGAACGGAAGGGTTTGCTTATCTAGCAATCTATGATTTTACGCCAAAGAACCGCTTGATTTTTGAAAAAACACCATGGTTGTTGTCCTCGAGCTGCTGAAGCGGAACCGATTCGCCGAGAATCCTGCGCGCGATGTTGCGATAAGCGATTGATGCTTTGCTATTTGGATTCATTGCAATCGGCTCGCCGTAATGCGAGGCCTTGATGACTTCATCATCATCGGCGACAATTCCAAGCAATTCAATCGACAGATGGTAGGTGATTTCCTCGACATCCATCGTTTCACCGTTTTTCATCATTTGCGGCCGGATTCGGTTGATAATCAATTTTGGCGACTCAATGTTTTCTTCTTTTTCAAGGAGGCCAATAATCCTGTCTGCATCACGGACAGCCGACTTCTCCGGAGTGGTGACGACAACAGCCTTGTCGGCACCAGCGATGGCGTTCCTATAGCCATGCTCGATTCCGGCGGGGCAGTCGATGATAATATAATCAAAATCCTGCTTCAACTGCTCGACAAGAGTCTTTACCTGCTCTGGAGTAACAGCTGTCTTATCCTCTGTCTGAGCGGCAGGCAGCAAAAACAGAAGCCCGTCAAAGCGTTTATCTTTAACAAGCGCCTGATGCATTTTGCAGCGGCCCTGGGCCACGTCGACCAGATCATAAATGATCCTATTTTCAAGCCCCATGACAACGTCAAGATTCCTAAGGCCAATATCGGTATCAACCAGACAGACCTTTTTCCCCTGCAGGGCCAGGGCAGTACCTAAATTAGCGGAAGTCGTCGTCTTGCCGACGCCGCCCTTCCCGGATGTAATTACGATTGCTTCCCCCATATTAACGCCCTCCTTCTAATCTAGTTAATCCAGGCCTTAAACTTGCCAATGACTGAAGCCTGCCAAGTGTAATTTCGTTCTCCTCATCTATGTACGCGCATTCCATATCCCGCAAATTGTCATTGCCAGCCTTACCCTGCAAGGTAAGCACGTTCTGGCTGATTCTTAGCTGGGATGGCATCATCGCGGAAGCGGCAATTACTGCCTGTGTATCGCCATAACAGCCTGCGTGGGCAACCCCCTTAAGGATTCCCATGATAAAAATATTGCCCCCAGCCATGACAACCGCGCCCGGATTGACATCGCCTATCAGTACCAGGTCTCCTGGCACTTCAAGAACCTGCCCGGAACGGATCATCTTTGCCACTGTCGTAACAGCTGACTTTTCTGCCTGCTCTTTCGCTTCCTGCCTGGAAATGACTTCGGATTCAATTGTTTCAACAACAAGATGCTTTTTTCTCCTGATAAGCTCTTTCAGCTCTTCCTGCTGGCCGGCTGTTAAATAACGGTTTCCGGCATTCACCCTCACCGGGAGAAGCTGGCTGTCCCCGCTGCTATTCTTATGACTTGAAAGCTTGCTCTCCAAGTCTTTCTTTAGTTCTTCATACGAGCAAAGGTCGTCCAGGAACAGCGTGATGCCGTCTTTCGTCCCTTTAATCGTCACATGCTGCCGTTTGCTCACGCCTACTTTCACCCCGATCATCTAACACCCAGCCTTCCCTGGTTCTCCAGGTTACAGGCTGCCTTCTATACAATTCGACATACAGTGCCAAAAATCCTTTTTATAGGCCTTCATCCTGTGCCAATTTTTCAAAAAAGCGCCTTAATGGATAAAAGGCCACCGCCAGGAAAAGAAGGTTCAGGACAATGACCGGAAGAAGGCGCACTTCAGCAAAAGCCGAAAACGGCATTTCTGTAATGCCGATAAAATGATTCAATTTATAAATCACGATTTCAAGCGCCGATATGCCGGCAAGAATCGCCACAATCACAACAAGCGCATTGGCATGGAACACCTTCATCAGCCTTGAAACAAATGCTATGGTCAATGGAAAAAGAAATAAATAGACTCCGATAATTTCAGTGTACACCATATCAAATAAAAGCCCGAACGCAAACCCATAAATAATCGCCTGCTTTTGCTTCCCGTACACCGCAAACAGCATCAGTACCGCAATCAGAAATCTGGGGACAAGAATCCACTTATCCATGAAGGTTTCCGAAGGCAAAAGCAGGACAAAGATACTTTCGATTGTAAAGAATAGAAACAATAAAAGAGGAAGGAAGATACGCCTCACAACTCTTCCTCCTTGTCATCCACCATTTCAGAAGCCATTGGCTTGTCCATAAGCCGCTTGATTACCATAACTTCACTAATATCATAGAAGTTTGCTCCAGGCTTCACATAGGCAATCTGATTCAGCCCGTACTGATCCGGCTCGACATCCTCGATTTTCCCTACCAGAAGCCCTTTAGGAAACACACCGCCTAACCCGGATGTCACGACAGTCTGGCCCTTTTTCACTTTAACATCATGAGGAATCTTTTTTACCTGAAGAAGCTTTCTTTCCTCATCGTAGCCTTCAACGAAACCGTAGATAGCCTCGTCACCCTGGGTAACGACCGATATCCGGTTTTTTGGATCCATCGCGCTCAACAGCTGGACGGTTGACGAGAAGTCATTGACACTTTTAACCTTTCCAATCAATCCTTCAGCAGTGGTCACGGCCATATTCTTTTCGATGCCGTCAGAAGATCCTTTATTAATGATAATCAGTTCATTCCAGCGGTCAGGATTTCGGCCGATAATGGTGGCCTGAATGATATCCGACTTGCTGAGAGATTCGGTTTTATCGAGGGTTTTCCGGAGCTCTTCATTCTCTTTTTTTAATTGATAGACTTCGGATTCTAGCCGGGCAACATCTACTACTCTAGATTTAAGCTTTTTATTTTCATTGTATGTATCCTGAAGGTCTGAGACATTTTCAAAAAAGTCCGCAACGTACTGGACCGGTGTTGAGACAAGCGACTGAAGCCAGCCGGAGGAGTCCTTGACGAACTGCTCCGGCCACGTCAGCCTGTCGCGCTCCCTTAATGAAAATCCAATCAATGCTACCAGGATAATAACCGTTACAAGCAAAATAATGAGGCGTTTGTTAAAAAAAGATTGTGGCATTAGTTACACCTCGTTTTTAATTCCATTACTTGGAGTCCCTGCCCTTGTTCTTGAACAAGTCGATATGATCAAGCGCTTTGCCCGTCCCAATTGCCACACAATCAAGCGGATTTTCCGCGATCAGGACTGGCATGTTTGTTTCTTCGCCGATCACTTTATCAAGATTGCGAAGCAGCGCCCCGCCGCCTGTCAGGACAATTCCCCTGTCCATAATATCAGCAGCAAGCTCAGGCGGTGTTTTTTCTAAAGTGCTCTTGACCGCCTCAACAATTGCATAGACTGTGTCACGAAGCGCGCCGGCAATTTCCTCAGCAGAAATTTCAATTGTTTTAGGAAGGCCAGTCAGCAGATCCCGGCCGCGGATTTCCATGTTTTCTATGCCTTCCGCATTTCCGGCGGAACCGATTTCCATCTTGATTGTCTCGGCAGTGCGGTCCCCAATCATGAGGTTATAGTTTTTGCGGATATATTGAATGATTGCGTCGTCCATTTCATCGCCGGCAATCCGGATTGACTGGCTAGTCACAATGCCTCCAAGCGAAATGATTGCGACTTCAGTTGTACCTCCGCCGATGTCAACGACCATACTGCCTGTTGGTTCCCAAACTGGCAAGTTTGCGCCAATTGCAGCTGCGAAAGGTTCCTCTATTGGAAAAGCATCACGTGCCCCCGCCTGTCTTGTCGCGTCGATTACAGCACGGCGCTCAACAGCGGTAATTCCCGAAGGAACACAAACCATGATATAGGGCTTATTGCTTTTAAAAATGCCTTTGCTTTTCGTAGCTTGTTTAATATAATGCCTCATCATTGTTGCGGTTGTATCATAATCAGCAATGACTCCGTCCTTCATCGGCCTCATGGCAACAATATTGCCCGGAGTCCTTCCTATCATATTCTTCGCGTCATTCCCGACAGCGACAATATCCTTTGTATCTGTTTGAAAGGCAACAACAGACGGTTCCCTTAAAACAATTCCTTTTCCTTTAACATAAACGAGTGTATTGGCAGTCCCCAGATCTATGCCAAGATCTCTTGCCCCTAATCCAAACATAAATGTATCTCCCTTTCCGTTGCAAAAATTCGGTCATTAATCCACCCTGACTGAAGGTGGCTTCATATCAGAAATTGTTGAAAAACTCAGCAATTTGTTTGTAATTTTTAATGGGCAGGCCCTAAAAAATCATAAGCTTTATTATATCGTATCGTCAAATAAAAACATAGTCTCACAAGTACCCTTTTTCTTTAAGTGAAACAAATTTATTTTCCCCGATGATCAAATGGTCAAGTACGTCGATTCCTATTATCTTCCCGCACTCCGACAGCCTCTTCGTGACCTCGATATCTTCCCGGCTTGGTGTTGGGTCGCCACTGGGATGATTATGGAGGCAAATGATGGAAGCTGCAGAGCGGCGGAAGGCTTCTTTAAAAACTTCGCGGGGATGAACGATGGAGGCATTCAAACTGCCGATGAAGATTGTCTGTTTGTGGAGAACCTGGTTCTTCGTATTGAGGTAGAGGCAGACAAAATGTTCCTGGCTGAGGAAGCGCATTTCATTCATCACATAGTTTGCGCCATCTTCCGGTGAACGGATGACATAGCGTTCATGATTTGAAAGATTGGCGACCCGGCCTCCCAATTCAAGCGCTGCCATCAGCTGAATCGCCTTTGCCTGGCCGATTCCCTTGATAGCGGTAATTTCCTCAAGCGAGGCAGCTTTCAAAAGCCTGAGACCTTCAAAATGCGAAAGAAGCCGGTTAGCCAATTGAAGGACCGATTCATCCTTTGTTCCGGTCCTTAAAAGCAGTGCAATTAATTCATGGTTGGAAAGACTTGAGGGGCCGCCCGCAATAAAACGTTCACGCGGCCTCTCTTCCTGGGGATAGTCTCGGATCATTAATGTCGTACTGGTCAACCAATTTTCCTCCCTTGTAAGCGGGAGCGCCCGGACAAAGATTGTCCGAAAACCACATTTAGTATGGAAGCGGAAAGCCAGCCCTGGTAAGCTCCCTTACTGTCCGGGACACAGGAAGCCCGACAACCGCAAAATAGTCGCCGTCAATTTTTTTGACAAGCATGCTGCCAAGCCCCTGAATACCGTAACCGCCGGCCTTGTCCATTGGCTCGCCGCTGTCCACATAATAGTCAATTTCCCTGTCCGTCAGCTCCCAAAAATGGACTTCAGTTTTTTCATAAAAACAGGTTTCCGCATCCGGAGAAATAATCGCAACCCCGGTATAAACATAATGGACACTGCCTGACAAACGCTTCAGCATCCCAATCGCTTCCTCACGGTCAGCAGGCTTGCCCAGCACCTCGCCATCTGCCACGACAATTGTGTCGGCACCAATGACAACATCATTCGGATGCTCGGCAAAAACGATGGACGCCTTCCGTTCAGCAAGCCCCATGACAATATCCTCAGGAGACGTACCGGGAGCAAAGCTTTCGTCAACATCTGAGCTGTAAATGTGGAAATGTAGCTGGAGAGTTTCAAGAAGTTCCTTCCGCCGCGGAGAAGAAGAGGCTAAAATGAGGTTCGGCATACAATCACCTTTCTTTTTGCTTCGTTTGGGGAGATACAGTTCAATCGTATCAAACTTCACCCTTGCAAACAATTTCTAATCATTAAAGTGTCGAAATTTTTCAGGTTTTATTCTATTAAAAACCAACTTTTGTAATCAACACTGCTGTTAATTTCCGTTCCAGAAAGGGAAGCTTCTAAGAATTCACATCGCAGAGACAGGCGGCTTTTGCCTGTCGCGAGGCGCTTCGCTTTCCGTGGGGCTGGCGGTGAGTTGTCTAGCTGCGGCTCCTAGCTCCTCGAGGTCGCTTCGGTCCTTCAACTGAAGTCAAAGTACGACTTCTGCCTCAGGCCCTCCAGCGCTCGTCGGAGCTGGGCAGTCGCCTCTGCTTTTCTTTCTCCTCGGCGCGAGCGCCTGTGGGGTCTCACCTGCCCCGCTACTCCCATAGGAGTCTTCGCTCCTTCCACTCCAATCAACACTATTCACTTGTTCGTTTTATATATTCGAAAAAAAACAACCCCGGGTGTTTGCCCGGGGTTAGGTATGCTTAAAAAGACTGATAGGATACAAGGAAATCGAGAAGGTGCTGCTGGGCTTTGATGCTTCCTGCTTCATCAGGAGTTGATGAGAGAAGGGTGGCAGCACTTAAAAGGCCGTTATACAACTTTTTTACATTTTCGTTCTTAAATTTACTTGAATCTGTTTTCTTCAGTTGTGCAAGGGCCTGTTTGGCTGTTTCGTCAGGGCTGCCGCCACTGATCCCCGCTGAAGCCGCTCCGCTTAATGAATTATAGAGCGCTGGGGATTCTTTTAAAAAAGCAGCTTCCTGCTCAGACAGTTTCCCTGCATCTTTTTCAGGAAGTGCCACTTCCTTTGCATATATCTCGATGCCTTTGGCCTTCATCGCGGCTCCAACTTCCTTGGCCTTCTCCAGGCTGTCAGCAACGCCGACCAGCATCATTGCTTTACCATCCATGTCGAGGACTGCAGCCGGGATACCTTTTGAGACAAGTTCATCTTTTTTCGATTCTGCCGAGTCTTTTTTTGTATAAACACCTTCCTGGACAGCAAATGTGGAAAGGGGCAACAATGTAAAGGCAGCTTTTTTATCAGAGGTTTTAGGGTCTTTCTTGCTTGTACCAGCAACAGGCTTTATCGGAGAGCCGACTTCTTCCAGCACATCGCCTGAACCGAGCATCTTCAGCATCCCGGTACCAAACGTAACCCCGATTAGAATGGCGAAGATAATCGGAATGACAAGCGGTTTCAATGAGATTGTATTAAATTTAAATGATTGTCTGGACGGTTTTGAAGACTTGGCTGGCTTGGGGTAAATGGAGGCGGTATCAGTCGCTTCCTTAATTATGTATTCCTTTGGTGCTTCAGGCTCCAGTTCCGGTAATATCCAGTCAAAGCTTTCCTCACCTGTTTCAAGCGCCGCTGCCTGTTCAATCTCTGCAGAGGTTGCACTATCAAGCGGGACGGTTTCTTTCTTCGGTATTTCCTTTTTCAACTCTTCTTTATATGGCCGGCTGTCACCATTTATTTTTATCGTAATCGTATTTTTTTTCGGCTTGTCCACAATCAGCGCATCCCTTCTGCCACGGCGGATTTGTTTAATCCAGCTTCAGCGGCTAAACCCTCGAGGTCTTAAGCCGGCCCACTTCGGAGGGCAGGCCCCTCCTGCGGGTTCCGTCTTAAGCTGGTCGGGTTTAACCAAGCCGCTTCAGCTTTTTGATAATCCTACCATACAGGCAAAAAAAAATAACAAGGTTTTTGTCGCCTTGTTATAAGATGCTTTCGCCAAATCCTGATTTAATTTTCATTTTTATCGTCTGTTTCTTCCTTCACTGTATTCGAGAAGGTTGTCAATGGATTCTTCTTTTTCGCTGGCTCCGGTGCTTCGATGTTCGGAGTCTGCTGTGCGAGGTCGGCCAAGCCAGGCATATAAAATGCCGACAGTGTTAATGTAAAGGCGATTGGTGGTTCCTCGGCAACAACTGTAGTCACCTCTGGGCCACCTGTATAGTTGATAGATTCAACCACAGCGATCCGCTTAAGGCTCTCCAATGTTGCAATGAATTTTTCAATTTCCGGATAACCAGGTGCCTGTACAGAAAGCTGGACGGTCACCTTTTTCACACCCTCTGGAACAGGGATAACGGATTTAGGCGGTAGAGGCTGGCCATTTTCGTCTGTTGCCGCGTCTTCAGTGGGTTGGCCTTCTGCAGGAGTTTCCGTCGTTTCAGAAGTTCCAGTTGCTGTCTCAGCAGCAGCTTCCCCATTTTCAGCTTCAGGCTTTTCTACAGTTCCATCTTTCGCAAACGACATGGACAAAACTTTTGAACCTGACACCACTTCCGCTTTTTCAAAATCAAGAATCAGCTGTTCGACGAGCGGCTTTACCGGAATCCGATTCTGTAGCTGAGTTGTTGTTTCAGTCGAAAACTCCTCCGTCTCCTTCTCTTTGCCTTGCAGGACAGCGAGAAGCTGCTCTTCGGTTTTAAGCGAAGCTTTCTTCATCTCAAGATCGCTTTTTAACGGACTGACCCAGGAGAAATATCCTCCTGCAGCAAACAAGACGAGGAAGAATGCGAGACTAATTACGGCCATTTTTTGTTTTTTAGGATCCAGCCTCATAGCCCGCTCTCCCCTTCCTCTTGCTCAAGGATTGCAGCTTTCACCGAATCCTTATTTAGCTTGATTTCGAATTGTCCCTGGTAGCGAGGCAAAATGTCTTTCTTTTTCTCATTGTTTACATTCACTGTTGTAGATTCAGCAGTTTGCTGCTCTCCGACTGTCTGTGTGGCAGCAAGGCTTGACAATGTAGCTTCGGTAACCCATCCCGAACCATTCAGCCTGTTCAGAAAATAAGCCGCCTCACGTGTTGTATCAAATTGGACCGATAACGTGACAACGCCGGTCTCCTGATAGGCAAAAGTTTGGATAAAGCCGCGTTCAGGCAGCAGAGACGTGAATTCCTTCATAACCGGCACAGACGGAATCGCATAATCCTCAGCCCATGTAACCGATTGTTCAAGCTTGGCAACCGAATCAGCAGCAGTGACTTCGGTTGCCTTCTTCTCTTCAATTTCCTGCAGCTTTTTGGTGGTTTCTAACCGGTTGTCCACCGCAGCAATATCAATCTTCAAGGAAGAGGACTGCCAATAGAGGAAACCGCCTGCTGCAAAAAACAACACCGTAAATATCAGAGAAACAGCAACCAGGCTGCCGCTTTTTCTTTTCTTTTTCGGAAGCAAGTTAATATCAATCAGCATTACCTCACCTCTTTCAAAGAAAGCCCAAGCGCAAGCGCATGCGTCTGCGGAAGCGATTTGTTCCGGCTGTTATGGATCGATTCTGTCGGGAAAGTGAAAATCGGCAAATCGAACTGTTCCTTCATTTCATCATGGATGCGGTCAAGCAGCGGATGATCCCCGACAAGCAGGATTTTGTTTACACCAGTGGTCTCAACATTGGCCGAATAGCGGTAGAAGTCCATTAATTTATTCATTTCCGAATAAATCATTGAAAACTGGCCATCAAGCTTGTAGGAGTCACCTTTGTACTGGTATTCGCATGTTCCGGAACGGTCCCGGCGAATCTCCCAGTCGTTCACCTCGAAATCGAGTGGGAACTGCCTCATAAAGTATGGTACCTGCTCCTCGAAAATGGTCATATTGACTGAGGTCAAATTGACTTGGACAGTAAACAAGCTTTCATCCGGCTGCGGGGCTTCCAATGAGTAATAAAGGCGGTAAAGGGCAAGCGGAGATATGTCTGCCGCAACCGGAACCAGCTTTGCTCCGCTTATAAGTTCGGAATACTCCTGAACAAATTTTTCAGGAGACGCGAAGAGAAGAAGCTCCTTTTTGCCGTCTTTTTCGCCGAGAGGATAGACGTCAAATACCGGGTCCTCAAACGGAAGATGGATGCTCGCGCCCAGTTCCATATAAAGATGGCTATCGATTTCATCATCTTCGACATCGGCAGGGATCGCAATTTTACGGATAATCACCAGGGGATCCGGTACGATGAAATGAATGGGTCTTCTAGCAATCTTCCATTCATTGATACATTCTTCAAGAATGACAGAAAGAGTCTGAAAGTCAGTAATCTTTCCCTCCTCAATGATGCCAGGCGGGATGTTGCGCTCTCCCCACCTTAGCGCAGTAGGAGGATTCGCTGACTTCAGCTCAAGATAGCGGATACTATGGTCATTAAAGATAAGATTAATTGGTCGTTTATTTCCAAGTGAAAGGGAAAAGGCCATGCAAACTACCCCTTTAGTTAAGAGAAATCAGGACACAGAATACGTGCCTGCGGATGCTATGAAAAAAAGCTTAAATATAAATCTATTAATTGATTTCCGAAAAAGTAGGCAACGAGTGTGGCAAGTGCAATAAACGGACCAAATGGAATCGGCTCACGTTTTTTAATTTTTTTCGACAGTATACCCACAATTCCAAAAACGGCCCCGAATAATGTAGCAAGGAAGAACGAAAGGAACATCAGCTTCGTTCCAACAACAAAACCGATTAAGGCGTAAAGCTTAATGTCGCCTCCACCCATGCCGCCTTTGCTGACATAGGCAATCAAGAGCAGAAGCAGAAAGCCGGCAGCCGCACCGAGCAGCGAATCCCACCAGGGCGAAAGCGGCCAAAGGATGCGTTCAAATAAAAAAATCCCTGCAAACACCAACAAGATTTTATCAGGGATAAGCATATAGTTGATGTCAGATACAGTAATGATAATGAATAACGAAATCAGTGTCCAGGCGATGATCAGTTCCCAACTCCAGCCAAGCAGGACAGGTGCAAGGACAAAGAGGATTCCAGTCAAAAACTCCATGATTGGATAAATGGGGGAAATCCGCGACCCACAGCCGCGGCATTTCCCCCATTGAAAAACATATGAGAAAACTGGAATCAATTCATGAGCCTTAAGCTTGTGTCCGCAATTGGGACAGGCAGAGCCTGGGCTGACAATTGATTGTCCATTTGGCACCCTTAGTCCGACTACGTTGAAGAAGGAGCCGAAGGTGATGCCGTATAAAAACAAAAGAAATATAAACATTAATTACCTTTTAACTACAGCTGTTCTGACCAATCCCGAAAGAGCAGCCTTTTGAATTTTTCTTTCACTTCCATACAGATTAACAACGTATGTGTAACCTTTTCCACTCTTTGTAACTTCTACATATGAGGTAGTATCAGCTGGAGCAGTACCTATTAATGATTTCGTAGCATCTGCATCGTCCACTAAATCAGGATCACCTTTCTCATAATTAGAACCGTCTGGGTCCTTAACTTCATCAATATAACCTTGTGCTTCTAAGTAAGCTAATGATATATAACTCTTCCCACCATCAGTTTTCGGCTGAAGGGCAGGATCTGAAGTAATTGCCAATTTTGCAGAATTGATCATTTGCTGAGCATTTGCAATGTGAGCATCTTTCTTAGTATTGTCGATTAGTCCACCAATTGCTGGAATGGCAATCGCAGCAATAATCCCCAGAATAACAATAACAGCAAGCAACTCGATCAGTGTCAAACCACGCTGATCTTTTATTTTTTTCTTTAAACTTTTGAACATTTTCCCCGCTCCTTCTAAGGTCTATAACCCAAATAAATTAGTACTCTTACAGTATATAACAAGTTTGGCATGTAAAAAAGAGGGTATTTGTAGAATTTAAACTAATTTTAGTACTTTTTGTCAAATTGGTTAAACATTTCAAACATAGGAATCATAATACTTAGAACAATAGTACCTACTAATACCGCCAAAACAACTATCATTAATGGCTCTATAAGGGATTTTAACTTGTCTGTTCCAATATCTACTTCCTTTTCATAAAATTCTGCTACTTTATCCAGCATGGCATCCAAGGAACCAGTTTGCTCACCGATTGAAACCATTTGAGTGACTAAGGGAGGAAATGCCCAATGAGATTCCATTGGAATAGTCATAGATTGTCCTTTTTCCAGAGAATCACGTGATTTTTTTACTACCCTGGCAATCACTTCATTTTCAACAACATTTTCGACAATCGACATCGATTGAAGAATGGGAACTGAGCTAGCAAATAAGGAACTTAATGTTCTAGTCATTCTTGCTAAAACTGCCTTGCGCATTAGATTGCCAAAAATCGGCATCCTTAAGATTGCATAATCCAAATAATACTTAGTCTCTTTATTTCTCCTTAGTGCAATAACCCCAGCTACAATCCCTATCGAAATTATTAGGAGCAGCCACCACCACACTTGGACAAAGTCACTGGCTGACATAACAAATTGTGTAATCGCCGGTAATTCTCCTCCCATATCATCAAACATAGTGACAAAGGTAGGAACAATTGATGTTAATAGAAAAATAACTACTCCAATTGCTAAGACACCAATTACGGCAGGATACGTTAAAGCAGACACAATTTTTTGCTTTGTATGATGCTGTTTTTCAAAATGGTCTGCCAGCCTTTCCAATGTTCCATCAAGATTACCACTTGCCTCTCCAGCACGAAGCATATTTACAAACATAGGAGAAAAAATCTTTTTATGCTTTGTTACTGCTTGTGAAAGCGGACGGCCTTCACGAAGTTCAGACTCAATTAAAATCAAAGCTTTTTTTAAAGCCTTGCTTTCGGTTTGTACAGACAAAATTGACGTTGCATCGACAACAGTTACTCCAGCTTTGAGCAATGTTGCAAACTGCCGAATGTAAATAACAAAATGCTCCAGCTTGACCGGATTCCCTATAGAAATATCCTTTGTCAAGAGTGTTTCAGGCATTTCACTAATATCAACTACACGCACGCCATCTTCTTTTAGCTTTAGGAGTGCCTCCCGTTTAGAGACTGCATTAATGACCCCTTGCCTCGTTCCCCGCCTGTCACGTCCTTCATATTTAAATCGTGCCATTATACGATCATCTCCTCAAGAAATGGCTGAGCAACCTCTTTAAGGATAATGCCTCTATCAATTAATTCCTTAATATTAGCCTCAAGTGTATGCATACCAAGCGCCCGGGATGTTTGCATAATGCTCGGTATCTGGTGGATCTTTTCATTTCGGATTAGGTTGGCTATGGCTGGATTATTAATCATGATTTCGGTTGCTGCCCTCCGTCCCATTTTATCGGCGGTCTGGAATAATCGCTGTGAGATAATTCCAACAAGTACCGAAGCAAGCTGGACTCGGATTTGCGGCTGTTGGGATGGCGGGAAGACATCGATAATCCTGTTGATAGTTGCCGGGGCGCTTGATGTATGCAATGTACCTAATACAAGATGCCCTGTTTCCGCAGCTGTGATTGCTGTCCCAATTGTCTCAAGGTCACGCATCTCCCCGACCAGAATAACATCAGGGTCCTGGCGGAGTGCAGCCCGGAGGCCATTCGCGAAATTGCCGGTGTCATAGCCGACCTCACGCTGGTCAATGACCGAGTTGCCATGTTTATGCAAATATTCAATAGGGTCTTCTAGCGTAATGATGTGCTTTCGCATCGTCAGATTCATATAATGAATCATCGATGCGAGAGTTGTAGATTTCCCGCTCCCCGTCGGTCCGGTAACAAGGACAAGTCCCTGTGGCTTTTCCATCAATTTCTTCAATGTATCCGGCATGCTGAGTTCTTCAATAGTCGGAATCTTTGAGGAGACTATCCTCAACGCAATCGCTATACAGTTCCTTTGATGGTATGTGTTCACCCTAAATCGTGATACTCCAGGGACGCTGTAGGAGAAATCAAGCTCTCCTTTCTCCTTAAAAACATCCCACATACCTTCCGGGACAATGGCTCTAGCCATACTATCCGTATCGGCAGGCTTAAGCATCTCCTTGCCATAGCGTTTTAAATCTCCATTAATCCTCATGATAGGAGGCACACCGACAGTCAAATGAATGTCAGATGCCCTGTGCTCAGAGGCGGCCCTTAAAATCATATCGATTTGTTCTTTCATATGTGCTCTCCTACTCCAGAATCGCAACTCTCAATACTTCTTCGGTTGTGGTGAGACCTTGTTTTATTTTTAGCAATCCATCATCAATCAAAAAGATCGTTTTATTTCTAATGGCCACTTCTTTAAGATGCTGGAACGATTCCCCATCCATGATGACCCTGCGGATTTCATCCGTAATGGATAGAACTTCGTGGAGGGCAATTCTGCCTTTATAGCCACTCATACTACAGGATGAACAACCCCTGCCGCGCGGAACCTTTTCAATTTTAATACCGCGCCGGGCGAAAATCTCAAGTTCTCGTTTTGATGGCTCAACCAGCTCCATGCAATCCCGGCACACCTTGCGTACAAGCCTCTGGGCTACAACACCAGCTAGGGAGGCAGCAACCATGAACGGCTCAACGCCCATATCAATCAGCCTGGAAACAGTGCCAAGTGCATCATTGGTATGGAGCGTACTTAGTACAAGATGTCCAGTCAGTGAAGCCCGGACTGCAATGTCCGCGGTTTCTTTATCTCGTATTTCCCCGACCATAATGATATTGGGGTCCTGACGAAGAATCGAACGTAAACCTGCTGCAAAAGTCATCCCGACATTCGGGTTAACCTGAATTTGGTTTATGCCTTCCAACTGATATTCAACCGGGTCCTCAACAGTGATTATGTTTACTTCTTCGCTATTTAGCTTGTTTAGTGCCGCATAAAGTGTAGAAGATTTTCCGGAACCTGTTGGTCCAGTGATAAGGACAATTCCGGTTGGACGCTCGATCATGTCCAGGAAACGTTTGTAATTTAATTGATTGAAACCAAGTTTGGCAAGGTCGTTCAACGTACTCCCCATATCAAGGATCCGAAGGACAATTTTTTCCCCGTAAACAGTCGGAAGAGTGGAAACCCTTAAGTCGATCGGATGAAAATCGAGATTCACCTTAATCCGTCCATCCTGAGGAATCCGGTATTCGGTTATATCAAGGTTCGACATAATTTTAATCCGGGCAGACAAAATATTTTGCATGCTCTTAGGCAGGACTCGTTCAACCCGAAGTACCCCATCGACACGGTACCTAATCACTACTTTTGTTTCATGAGGATCGATGTGGATATCGCTCGCCCGCTGGACAGCTGCGTTGACGAGAATCTGATTTACCAGACGGACAATTGGTGAATCTAGGTCTGTTACATCCTCACTACTTGAGTTGTTTCCTGAAGGAAGTTCACCGAGAAGTTCTTCAAGCCCTTCATCCGTGTTGTAATATTTATTGATGGTCCGGAGGATATCGTCCCTCGTTGCAATCGCAGTTTCAATTTGAAAGCCAGTAAGAAGCCTTAGGTCATCGACAGCCAAAAAGTCAAGTGGATCGGAAATTGCAATAAACAGCTTGTCTCCCTCTTTTTTCAGTGGGACTAGCAAATGCCTTCTCGCCAAATCTTTCGGTACTAAGTTGAATAAGTTTTTATCAAACGGATAGCTGAACAGGCTAATGTGGGGAATGCCAAGCTGCATTTCCAACACTTCAATCAGCTGCAATTCGGTAATATAACCCCTTTGGACTAACGCTTCTCCCAGACGTTGTTTTGGAGCCTTCTCCTTCAGGGCTGTGTTAAGCTGTTCCCCCGTAATGAGGCCGGCTTCCAGAAGCAAGTCACCGAGCCGCTTCCGTGTTTGTCTCATATAACATCCCTGCTTATCATTTATTTCGGTTGTTCATTCGGTTTGCCCCAAAGGCCTCCATCATCTTTACCAGGATTCTTAACGTTGCCATTATCGACATTTCCCGTTCCTGCCTCGGATGGAACTGTTGAAGGATCTGTTACGACGGGTTCAGTATTCCCTCCAGCCGGAGCTACGGTTCCAGGTTCCGAAACAGGAGCTTCTGTATTAGTTCCTGGAGTCTCGCTAGTTGGAGTAGTCTGGCTTGCGGACAGCGGCTTAACCTCAATTCGATGAATAGGAGGATAAAAATCGTCTGATATCGCTTCGATGTCAATAAGTGTTCCATTGCTGTATACTTCACGATAAACTTTTATGATTTTTCCTTCTTTGCCTTCTTCTTTTACGTTTGTTTGTCCCGGTTTCAGAAGTGGACTAAACTGAATAATAGTCTTTGGCTTAAACACGTCTTCCCCGTCTGCTACGACCTTATATTCATAAAGAAATGGCGTTCCAATTATCGTTGCAGTCAGCTTTCCTCCTGCATATTCGAATTTCAATCCGAACTCCGCATCATTTGGATTGCGGAAGGAGAAGTCTAAGCCAAGCTCAGGCTCGATCCTCGCTTCAGATCCCAGCTCGGCAAAATCCGGAAGCTCCTTGCCAATATTCCGCTCAACAATATCAAAATTGGTTTGAAGCACGGCAATATAAGCAGCCGAAGCCATCATGCTAAGTGTACTAGTTGAAAGACCTTCTATTTTCTGCTGCTCAATAAATCCTTGAAATGAAAAATCCGATAATGCCTCAATTTTAATATCCGGGAACCCGTCCAGGGCCATTTCAATCTCATCCGAAGCTTCCTTCACCTTTACTGTACCTGTAGCAATGACTTCAGGTTTCTTGTTTGAATCGACTATAAAATCAGAAAGCTTCACAACTACTTCCCCTGCAGTTAATGTGGATGCAGGTTCTACGAGCTTTGCGTTCAAGTCCTTAAGATTGATTTCAATCCCGATTAATTGTGGAGAGATTTGTTTGATCCATTCAACCAGTATCGTTTCATCCAAGGTTACATGGATTCCATTTTGCCTTCCATCAACCAGTGACGACACTGTCTCCTCAGGAGCAAATTCAAACGGGTCTATTTCCAGATCAATTGTTTTTTCTTTATAAGCAAGTTTATAAGTAGTACTATTCTGCCATTCCTGGATAGAGGTTTTTAATAGGGCAAGGGCTTCAGTTGAAGACTTACCCTCCAGATTTACTGAACCAATCATGGTTCCTGGCTGATAGCCTTCTTCACCCGCAAAAAGAGTGTCAAAAGCTTTAGCTCCATAATGTGAAAAACTGAATATATATGCTGTACATAAGAAAAGGACAATAAAAAGTTTTAATACCTGTTGATTTTTTCTCACAACGAAGCCCCTCTCGACTTAACTCGAAGTTTACTGATGATTTGAAACCTGTAACAAAGGTTCTTGCTCTTCCTTCTCATTGCCAGCAGCAACCTGAAGAAACGCTGATAAGTATTCATTCTCCAATTGTTGCTCATTTAAAGTCTCCAAAGATGATTCTTGAAGTTTACTAGGTTTAAGTTCCAGTATTGGCAACTCGGATTGATTTTCTTCAAAAATTAGAACTTGCAATTCACTTTCATCATCAAAAGGGGAAGTGGATGCAGAGGCAGGGTTGGTTAATGGCTTACTATTGTCTTCAGAAACGCCAAACTCAATTTCATCTAGGAAGGATAAAGATTCAGGATTATCATTCTCGCTAGTTGGGGTAATTGGAGATTCACCAGAAGCTATAGGAACCATTATCTCATCTAAAATACTATCTATGGTTATTTCTTCTGTAGCGTCTATCTTTGGCTTTGCAATTTCTTCACTATTTATTTCTTGATGGACGGATCTAGTTGTCTGGTTTTCGGAAAAATCAGGCGCTACATGGAATAAATCTTCTTCATAATCATCATGGCTGCTTACTTGCTCAGTATATATACTAGATTCAAGTTTCCCATTCATGATATAAGCCCCAACAGCGGAAAACATTGTAATTACCAGAACCATTTGCCATAGACCAAAAATATTTACTCCATAGGCTGCTATAATTGCCACTATGGCAGCAAAAGATAGTGTAATTATTTTTCCTTTTGCTGAAAGCCCAAGTGGAAGAAAATAAAGAATCGGAACGAGCAGGATGAGAGACCCTAGCCCCAAAACCAATGTATCCATAGAAAAACCCCTTTTCCCCTTAATCTATCACTATTTTTTTCAAAAAATTGCAAATAGTGCCTGAAAGATATAAAAAATGACAATTCTCGCTTTCTAAATATTGTATAATAAACTTACAGAATTAAAAAGAGGGTGGAGGCATACGTGGATAAAAAATTCCATAATCAGAAAGGATTCACATTGTTGGAAGTTCTCCTCTCAATAGTATTACTAGCCATAATACTTACTTCCTTCCTAGGCTTTTTTACTCAATCCGCTATTTTTAATAACAAAAACGAACTAAAACTTAATTCATCTCTAGAAGCTCAAAAAATCGTTAATGGAATAGAATTAAATATTACCCCCAATGAAGCCGAGTTTGTCCTAGTAAACAGTTATAATAATGAACAGATTCTTAATTATCTTAAAGATAATGGTGTGTTGATGGATGACACATTATTTAATATCGTAGTGGATTTTGTTAAAAAGGAAGTAGATGTTAAAGGGAAAAAAACGATATTATATCAAGCCAAAATAGTAGTAAGCAGTTCTGGTTCAAAGTCTGAAACTTATACGTATGTTAGGTGATATTATGAAAAATGAAAAAGGAATAACATTAATTGAATTGCTTGCTGCCATTGCTATACTTTCAATTGTCTCGTCTCTAGTTTTCGGTGTACTCATTTCTTCAAATAAGAATTACACCAAACTATCAGCAAAAACCGATTTAAGCAGGGAAGCAAATTTAATAATAGCTACCATTAAGGATTATCATTTAAAGAAAACTAGCTATATATTGGATTATAAGGATGTAAGCTCAACAGAAAAAAGAGCCTATATTGGATCCTCAACACCGGATATTGACCTAACCAAAAAAAACCTAAATATAAAAATTAAAGTTGGTAAAACAAACGGCTTTGAAGGCACCTTCCCGTTAACAGTAGATACAAAGGAACCGTTATACATACATCTTGAGTTAAGAGACAAAAATGTTAATAAACCTTACATAATTGAAACAGTAATAAAACGTTATTAAGGGAGGAATAGTTATTATTAATCAAAGAGGTTATACACTTATTGTTGTTCTAATTATTATTACTATAACCCTTGTATTTGCTCTCTCTTTAAGTACCATGGCAATGAACTCACGTGTACAAATAAATAAGGTCGATGATATAAACAATGCAACTGATTTGGCTGAAATGGGTGTTACTTATACTACCAAGCTATTAAATTCAAATATTAGCAAGATTGCGAATGATGCCAGGATAGAATTAATTAAAGAAGCCCCAACAAAATTTGGGACGAATGTTGGTCCCTCTTTATTAGGAATTATAAATTATTATAATTCTCTTTTAGAAAATAATATTAAGGAATTTTTTAATAACGATGCTTTTACTAATAAGGTCCTAGTTGATAGTTCAGGCAGTAATTTTATTGTTTCCTCATTCAATGCAACTATTACAGATACAACCAATATGGTGACTTTTAATAGCTTAGGAGATAATAATAAAGAACAGAAAAAGGTGTCAGCTAGTATTCCGTTACAAAGATCACCAGAATCGACTATATCTACTCCCTCAATACCAGCCGGTTCTGAAATGGTTATTAAAAATGGAAATGGCAACAACGGGAGTGATACCCTTAATCCAACTTGCAAAGAAGGTATCGATAATAAAGCACCTGTAATTTGTAACGAGGTAAATGTTACAGGACAGTTACTCATGCAAGGAAACAGACAATTGGTTATTTTAGACCATACGAATTTAGGCGGGGCTTTAGATATGGGAGGAACCACTGATTTATTTATTGGTGGAGATGCAACAATAGGACAATTAAAATTGAACGGAAACGTGAGTATATTCGTATTCGGAGATTTGCTCTTAAAAAAGAAGATAGAGTCAAATGATCTTAATGGTAACTCTTTAGATATTTGTGTCTTGGGTAATTCATATTATCTGGAAAATGGCATAAAAAAACCTTATGATGATTTAGGTGGGCGAAATAAATGCTCTTCTTTTTCAGGAAGTACTGATTGGTCCATTAATTTAGCAAGTGGTGTTACAGTAGACTATCTTCAATAAAATAAAGCGAGATTATCCCCATTTTAACTATTAGGGATAATCTCGCTTCTTTTTTACTTAACATACGCCGCAACCCGATTCCTCCCCGCCCTCTTCGCCCCCACATACAGTGCGCGGTCGGCGTGCCTCAAGAGTGCCAGTGCGTCGTCTGCATCTTGCGGGGCGGTGGCGATGCCAAATGAGGCGGTTATTTTAATAGACAGTTGCTGAGAGCCGTCGGTTTCAATGTTCTCTTTAAGCAGGAACGGCCAGTTGGCGATGGACTGGCGGATCAATTCTGCAAGATTATAGGCTTCCCGGCTGGTCGCTTCAGGCAGCAGGATGACAAATTCCTCCCCGCCGTAGCGGGCGACAGTTCCCGATTCCCCGACTATCTTTTCAATTCTTGATGCCAGTTCCCTCAATACTTCATTTCCACTTTGGTGGCCGTATGTGTCGTTTACCGATTTGAAATGGTCAATATCGAGAATGATAAGTGAAAGGCGTTCCCGGCCCTGGTTTTGCAGAATAGTGAATTCCCTCGTAAGCACTTTTTCAAAGTAACGATAGTTGTGAAGCTTCGTCAGTGAGCAGCGCTCGCTTTCCTCTTTAGCCTGCTCGTAGTGGCGGGCGTTTTCAACGGCAATTGCATAATGTGAGCATAAAATATCAACAATGATTACTTGCGACTTTTCGTAAGCCCGCTTCCGCTTCGAGGCAAGAACAAGCACCCCTACTGTTTTGCCATTTTTCTTCATTGGCACGCCAAGGACGCTTTCTGCTTCCTTAGGAATTGATCTGCTCCCAATTTGGCGCCACTCTTTCCGTGTTCCGAATAGAACTGGCTTCCCGGTACTCCAAACTGTACCACTGATTCCTCGGCTGCTATTAAAATCAAACTCCTGATTTGTGTATGCGATTCCATTTTCATACCGGTGTGACCTGACAAGCTGGTTATGCTCCTCCATTTCAATGACATAAGCATAGTCAACTGGAAGCATGCCGGCTAGTTTTTGCAAAAATAAATCGGTAACCTCATTTACATTGACCCGTTCGGCAAGCCGATGGCCGATTTCAGCTGCCTTTTGAAGGTATTCATTGATATGCTCTGTCTTGTTGTACGCTCTCAGGACAAGGGAGACACCAGCAAAGGGACCTCCAATGAACAGCAGCGCAATCGGCCCTATATCCTTGTGGAGCATGTACAGAACAAAGCCAAGCGGGAAGGTCATGACTGTCGTCAGCAATTCCCAAACAAAATCTTTACCGAAAAACGACTCATTGCTCTTGTAAATAACCTTTTGGAAAAACATGATGATTACTTGGTTAAGGGCATAATAAAAAATGGCGTAAGCGGCGGCGTACCAATTTGAGGCGTCATCACTGCGGAGGTCCGGCATGACGGTGCCGCCAAGTCCAAAATAAATCATCCCGCTTAGAAGGGATACGATGAAAAACATGATGGAGTTCAGCGGCAGCCGGAACATGCCTTCTTTTGGAATCCGGATGCTCAACAATAGGACAATCACGGAAACCTGGACCGTAATCATTTCAATGAACAGTCCGTAGCGGAGAAAAACCGCGATGGATACCCACTGGATCAAAAAAACGGGTACACTGTTAATGATCATCGGCATTGCTGCCACAATGGAGCCGAGCAAAAGGAACCCTAAAATGTCAATAAAGTTCAAATGGTCTGGAGGAGGCGAAATCATGTAGGTAAGCACTAGACCGGGTGGAACGAGTAAAAGCCATACAAGGAATATGATTCTCTTTGTTTTCGGTCCCACACTCATTGCCTGCCCCCCTTTGGTAAAATAGTCTTAATATTTTTAATCATTTTACCAAAGTTTAGGGAGCTTGTCACACCATGGGACTGGATTAAATGATTTTTTCGAGCAAGTACCTTCTTGCCTCTGATATGAAATAAAGCGAGCCGGTAATCACCAGCACTTCCCCGTCACGAAGCTTACCAATTTCGTCCGTGATGGCCCTTCTCCAATCATCTGCTGCCAAATTGAATGGATTATTACCCAATGCTACTAGTTCCTTCGCACTGGCTGCCCTGGGAAAGTCGAATGATACAAAAGTCAGGCTTGAAGACGCCTCCTCCAGGGTTTTAATCATACTGCCGAGCGGCTTGTCTTTCAGTGCTGCAAAAATGATTCTAACCTTGTCATTGGAAAAGCGGGCCGACAGCTCTTCAACAAGTGCCTGGATTCCCTCTGTATTATGGGCTCCGTCCAGAATAATCATTGGATTTTCAGAGACGATTTCAAGCCTGCCCGGCCAAAAAGCCTCCTTTAATCCTTTTCTGATTGCTGTATCATCCGCCTTCATCAAGCCGTCTTGATTCAATTGTTGCGCCGTTGCAACTGCAAGTGAAGCATTTGCAGTTTGGTGCTCACCTATCATTGAAACCTCCAATTTTCCGAGAAAGCCGAATGGAGTTACCAGCGAGAACCGTTCTCCACGCTTTGCCTTTTCATGATCCAGGATGGTGATTTCTTTTCCTAAACGAAGCAGACTGGAGCCTTTTTGATCCGCCTGCTCCTCAAGCACTTTAAGAGCACCAGGCTGGAGAGTGCCGGTAATTACGGGAATCCCTTCCTTAATAATCCCTGCTTTTTCAAATGCAATCTCTTCATACGTATCGCCCAGGATCGCCACATGGTCCAGGCCGATATTCGTAATCACCGATACCATCGGCTTCAGGATGTTAGTGGAATCAAACCGGCCGCCAAGCCCGACTTCAAAAATGGCTACATCGATTCCTTCTGTCTCTCCAAAATAGACAAACGCCATCGCCGTAATAATTTCAAACTCGGTTGGTCCGCCAAGCTCGGATTGGTCAAGTTCATCGGCAAGCGGCTTAATCCGGTTCGCCAATTTAACGATATCTTCATCGGACACCGGCTGGCCGTTGACGCTGATCCTTTCATTGAAGGATTCAATATATGGGGATGTAAACGTTCCGACCGTATAGCCGGCCGCTTCGTAAATCGACCTCAGGAATGTCAAGGTCGAACCCTTCCCGTTCGTCCCGCCGATATGGACTGACTTTACAAGATTCTCGGGATTGCCGAGCTTGTCCATCATCCATTCCATCCTTGTCAAACCAGGCTTCATACCAAGCCTAAGCCTGCCATGGATCCATTCCAGCGCTTCAGTATATGTTTGAAACATGTGAAAGCCTCCAATTGTAAACATGCCGAAGACGAATTCCGTTTTGGAATCCGCCTTCAGTTTTGTTTATTTAGTCTAAGCTGTACTTATTACCCGCGAAGCTCTTTGATGCGCGCTTCAACGATTGCCCTCTTTTCAGAGTAATCGGCTTCCTTCGCGCGCTCTTCTTCGATAACATGGGCAGGAGCTTTTTTCACAAAGCCTTCGTTGCCAAGCTTCTTCTGAACACGCTCAACTTCCTTGTCAAGGCGGGCCTTTTCTTTTTCAAGGCGGGCGATTTCCTCCTCGATGTTAATCAGCCCTTCAAGTGGAAGGATGATTTCAACACCTGTGATAACCGCTGTCATTGCCTTGTCAGGAGTTGCTAGGTCAGTGCCAATTTGCAGCTCTTCTGGATTACAGAAACGCTCGATATAGGCACGGTTCTTGTCAACCATCGCCAGGTAGCTTTCGTCCTTCGCCTTAACAAGCATCTTGATTTTTTTGCTTAATGGTGTGTTCACTTCCGCCCTAATATTCCGGACTGAGCGGATGATTTCAACAAGCAGCTTCATTTCTTCAGCCGCTGCCTCATCAGATAGTTCCGGGTTTACCTTTGGCCATTCAGCGGTCGTAATTGACTCGCCCTGGTGCGGCAGGTGCTGCCAGATTTCTTCTGTGATAAACGGCATAAACGGATGCATCAGCCTCATTGTGTTATCGAGAACGTATGCCAAAATCGA
This sequence comes from Bacillus sp. FJAT-27225, assembly GCF_001685025.1. Classification (GTDB taxonomy): domain Bacteria; phylum Bacillota; class Bacilli; order Bacillales; family Cytobacillaceae; genus Bacillus_D. Next base: position 1,029,075 of record NZ_MAYU01000001.1, read on the forward strand.
ACGGGTCGTCTTCTTGGCAGCTTCGTCTTCCCCGTATAGCGGAAGCTTCGCCATTTCAATATACCAGTCACAGAAGTCATCCCAGATGAAGTTGTACAGTGCACGGCCAACTTCACCAAATTCATAACGCTCGGACAGGCGGGTAACTGTTTCGATTGTTTCATTCAACCTGGTCAGAATCCACTTATCAGCAGTCGATTTTTCGCCGCTGAAGTCAATCTCATCGTAGGTGAGCCCTGCCATGTTCATCAATGCGAAACGTGATGCATTCCAAATCTTATTCGCAAAGTTCCAGGTTGCTTCAACCTTCTCGGTGCTGTAGCGAAGGTCCTGGCCAGGCGAGCTGCCGGTTGACAGGAAGTAACGGAGCGAATCGGCGCCGTACTGGGCGATTACATCCATCGGATCAACGCCGTTACCTAGTGATTTACTCATCTTGCGTCCTTCCGCATCGCGAACGAGGCCATGGATGAGAACATCCTTAAACGGACGCTCTCCCGTAAACTCAAGGCTTTGGAAAATCATCCGGGATACCCAGAAGCCGATGATGTCATAACCGGTAACGAGCACATCAGTCGGGAAGTAACGCTTAAAGTCAGCTGCTTCCGTATCAGGCCAGCCCATAGTTGAAAACGGCCATAGCGCCGAGCTGAACCATGTATCGAGTACATCTTTATCCTGTGTCCAGTTTTCGATGTCTTCAGGTGCATCAACACCAACGTACAATTCGCCTGTTTCATTATGGTACCAGGCCGGAATCCGATGGCCCCACCAAAGCTGGCGGGAAATACACCAGTCACGAGTATTCTCCATCCAGCGCAAATAGTTCGTTTCAAAGCGGTCTGGAACAAAGTTTACCTTGTTTTCCTTTTCCTGAAGGGCAATCGCTTCATCAGCAAGCGGCTGCATTTTAACGAACCATTGGGTTGACAGGTAAGGCTCCACAACAGCGTTGCTACGCTCAGAGTGGCCAACAGAGTGAAGGTGGTCTTCAATTTTGAACAGGACACCCTGCTCCTCAAGGTCTTTGACAATCTGCTTGCGGCACTCAAAACGGTCCATGCCTTGATATTTGCCAGCACGTGCATTCATGGTGCCGTCTTCGTTCATAACAAGAACACGCTCCAGGTTGTGCCTATTGCCAATTTCAAAGTCGTTCGGGTCGTGGGCCGGGGTAATTTTAACAGCACCTGAGCCAAATTCCATGTCAACGTAATCATCGCCCACAATCGGAATCTCGCGGCCAACGATTGGCAGTATAACTGTTTTGCCGATCAGATGCTTATAGCGGTCATCTTCAGGATGAACAGCTACCGCGGTATCACCGAGCATCGTCTCCGGACGAGTTGTTGCGATTTCAATGTGGCCGGAGCCGTCAGCCAAAGGATATTTCATATGGTAAAATGCGCCCTGAACATCTTTATGGATAACTTCGATATCAGAAAGAGCTGTCTTTGTAGCCGGGTCCCAGTTAATAATATATTCGCCGCGGTAAATCAATCCTTTTTCATAAAGGGTCACGAATACTTTTTTAACCGCATCTGAAAGCCCTTCATCAAGGGTGAACCGCTCGCGGCTGTAATCAAGGCCAAGACCAAGCTTTGCCCACTGCTCGCGGATATGGCCTGCGTACTCTTCCTTCCATCTCCACGTTTCTTCAACAAACTTCTCGCGGCCGAGGTCGTAGCGTGACTTCCCTTCTGAGCGAAGTTTCTGCTCAACCTTTGCCTGGGTCGCAATCCCGGCATGGTCCATTCCAGGCAGCCAGAGAACGTCATAGCCCTGCATCCTCTTCATGCGGGTAATGATATCCTGAAGCGTCGTATCCCACGCATGGCCAAGATGCAGCTTGCCCGTTACGTTCGGCGGCGGAATGACAACCGTGTACGGCTGCTTCGATTCGTCATCCTTCGCCTCGAAAAATTTGCCGTTCACCCACCATTCGTAGCGGCCTTGCTCGATCGACTGCGGATCATACTTCGTCGGCATGCTGATTTCTTTTTGATCCATTGTGATTCCTCCTTAAATTGCAATAGACAGTGTGACCGTTATCCTAGAAAAATAAAAAAACTCCACTCATCCTAAATTAAAAGGACGAATGGAGTTGGCTCGCGGTACCACCTTTTTTCCGGCAAAACAGCCGGCGCTCAAATTCTTTAACGGAGTTGATCCGTCTTCCACTACTCGGCAAACGCCTTTGGCGGAAGAAGCTCAAGGGTGACATTCCAATGGGCTGCCTGGGAAACCTTTCAGCTGGTAAGTCTCCCTCTCTGGAAAGCAGGCGGGTCATTGTACTTTTCCCTGTCTTTGCTTTTAATTATTAATTTAGTTTATATCATATCCAAAAAACCTTCCTGACGTCAATCAGGATGGCCAATTTTTTTCAAATTCATTCGTTTTTTGCAAAAATGGGCGTTCACCTATCAAGCTTTCTCCGCATACACTTTTTATAGATGGATTAAAAGGGGGAAATGCAGTGAAAAGGAAACGGTTCAATATGTACTCGTACCCTCCATGGGTTCGGACGATTAGAGCAGTTGCGGCTCAATTCTGTATTCCGTTCTGCATCTTTCAGGGAATCCGGACGATTCTGCTGCCTACAACTTTCGATGTGCTTCTGTTGGCATGTTTAATTTTACTGGCAACGGCTTTATACCTTGAAATTATTTAAGGAGCCCAAGTGAACAAATCACTGGGCTCCTTCTTTTGCTGCTTCCACCTGGCGATCCATTTCTACAAGCCGCATGACTACATATTCTGTATTTTTCAAATGCCAATATTCTTTTAGAAGCTTTTTGGAATAGGCGAATTCATTCCTTCCAGCTCCTTCTGAAAAATAAGCCTCGGCAGTCCTTGTAATCTGGAGAGGATGAGCGAGATAACTATAAAAGAGAAGCTTTTCATCCTTCTTGAATGGAAAGTACTTAAAATAATGGGTTGCTGTTTCGACGGCTTCCTCATTTTGCTTTGGAGGAGTCCTAAGCATCTTTGAAATAAATGGCAGCAAATCATGGATAGGCGAACCATAACCCGCTCTTTCAAAATTTATAAAGTAGCCATACCCATTTTCATTATATACAAAATGCTCCGGTTTTAACTTCCCATGGACAATGACCATCCTTGCTTTTTCTTCTTCCTTGCTTTTTTCATGCCACTCCTTAAGCTTTTCCGTCGAGTATTTCACTGCCTGGGTAATTTCGGTGTAATAAAGGCAAAACTGAAGCTCAAACGGCGACATGTATATTTTTTTTTCACACCCCTCAATAAATCCATCGAGGAATTCCTGATTTTTTTCATAGTGAAGGGTCATTTTTTCAAAATGGTCGGCACGCTCCTCTTTCTCCACCTTTACTTCCTTTGCCGAAAGAGTATGAAGGCGGGCCAGCTCACGAATCATCTGCAGGCTTCTTTCCCTGTATGCCTGGAGGGCCTCGTTTGGCAGCCAGGGCATAAGATAATATAGCCTCTGCCCGGACAGGATTCCGTACCTTCCATCAAGGGCCGGATAAATGGGTACAATCCGGTTATAGCCCCGCTGATACAAGTGCTGGACATGCCTGATAAAATCAATTCCTGTATGGGCATCAATAGACTTCAAGGCAAACGTCCCTTTATTGCTATAAACTTTTTTAATGTTTCCAAAATCCTCGACAAAATAAGGTTCGATGCCGTAATGCTGCAGCAATGGCGCGAATTCCCTCACCCGGTTTTGTTCATTCATCGGAATTCAGCTCACTTCCGAAATTTTAAAATAAATAAACAGTGAGCGAGCATGAGCCCGCTCACCCGTAGTCACTTTTATTTTTTTGCAAACGCGGCAGGAATATAGAGCACCTGTCCTTCGTACACATCCTGGCTTATTTCAAGATTGTTATAGCGAAGAATGTTTTGAACCGACACATTGTACCTGTCTGACAGGCTATCAAGCGACTCGCCTTTCTGGACGATGCATACCTTCAGTTTTGCCTGCTCTTCATGTTCGTCCCTGCGTGCGAAGAATTCTGTAAGCGACATACTGGTCTTTTTCGTTTTCTTCTTTTGCGCCGGAGCTGCAGCAACTTCCACCGTTTCTTCTGCTTCGGCTACAGGATCTTCCGTTTGTTCTTGTGCTGCTACCTCTATGGTTTCTACTTCACCCGCTGATTCCAGCTCAACCTGGTGGGTTTGCACGGCTTCAAGCTCCTGGACGTCCCCATACTGTTCGGATGCATACGGCTGTTCTGCTTGTTCATATTGGGCCTCAGACTGGTTAGGTGCCTGAGCTTGTGGTTGTTGCTGCCGGACTTGCTGATACTGCTGGACTGGCGGCTGCTGTTCAGCTCTTTTGGATACGGTCTGGGACTGATTCCAATACGACGCAAATGATGGATTAAACGGAAAAGCAGAGAACGTTGCCAATTCATCAGGGTTGTCTTCAGGCATCCTTCTCGCTTCGGCCTCAAAAACGAGCTCCTCTTCCTCTTCCCGCTGCTCTATTTCCACTTCCTCATAATCCTCTTCCAGTTCTTCTTCTGCTTCGTATTCACGCTCCTGAACCCCAAGAAAGATTTCCTCAGGTTCCTCCTTCACTTCCGGCTCTCCTGCATACAGGCCGCTAATAATCAGGTCGGCCGTCAGCTTCATACAGCTTCTTTCGGAAAAAGAATAATCAAATGAATCCACAATCACATCAATATCATAAATGCTTTCAATCCGGTTCACAGGAATGGTAATGTCAACAGGAAACCTGTGCGCGAAATCCCAAAGCCCCTCCTCACGCAAAACTGCAGACTGGACATATCGTAGAGCCGGCCCAGCTTCATCAGCCTCCACTGACCCATCTCCATTGCAAACATATTCCCCTGTCAAATCAAGCGCACCACGAATGTTGATGTATCCGTCGGTCTCCTGGATCGTAATATCCGGGCTTAACGAAATCGAGACAAGCTCATCGACTTCCTGTCCTTTCCGAAACCATAACGATTCTTCTAAAGAAAACCGCAAAGACGATTGATTCTCCTGAGACAAAGCGACTCCTCCTTTCATCTCCTTCGTAAAAAATCACCATGTCACTTACACTCTATGAGAATTTTTTGATGAATATGATTAAAACAAGGAGTCTCGCCCATCAAATATCGGGGAAGTCGCTGTGTACAGTTGGGGTTTGTAATCGTTTTTAAAGGTGGTAGGGTGGATTGATCTTGGGGATGATTGTTAAGGTTGAAAACGAGTTGTTGCCGGGTAACCGTAGAAACACTTCGAAACCTCGAGCGGCAGTTCAAAGCTTTGGACTCCAATTTACCTTTCTTCAACTCAATTATATGGAGTTACATTTGGAAGAGTCTTGATAAAAATGAAAATAGTCTTGATAAGAGTGGAGAATGTCTTGATAAAAGCACAGAATATCACGATAAACATTAAAAATCTCTTGATTAATGCTGTGAGATACTGGAGCAGCTTCTCCAACGACAAATTGAATGGCTATACCTTACTAATCTTCAGCCACTCACATTCAAATTCCCGCAAAAATAAAGCACCCCCGCCACAACCGGGCGAAGGGTGCCAAAACCACATTATTTTTTATACTTGGAGAATGCAACTTCCGCAGCCTTGATGGTCTTTTCAATGTCTTCGTCGCTATGTGCGGTTGACAGGAACAGGCCTTCGAACTGGGATGGCGGCAGGAAGACACCCTGGTTGGCCATCTCTGCGTAGTACTCGGCAAAGAACTCGAGGTTGGAGGTCTTTGCTTTTTCATAGTTGATGACTTTTTCATTTGTGAAGAAGATTCCGATCATTGAACCCGCACGGTTGATGCAGTACGGAATGCCATACTTTTCAGCTGCCTCGCTAAGTCCTTTTTCAAGCATATCGGCCTTGCGACCAAACTCGGTATACGTTTCCGGTGTCAGCTGGCTCAATGTTGCATAGCCGGCGGACATTGCAAGCGGGTTGCCAGATAGGGTTCCAGCCTGATAAATCGGGCCAGCCGGTGCGATTTGCTGCATAATGTCCGCACGGCCGCCGAATGCGCCTACTGGCAGGCCGCCGCCGATTACTTTTCCAAGGCAAGTCAAATCAGGTGTAATCCCGAAATAACCTTGGGCACAGTTATAGTCAACACGGAATCCAGTCATAACTTCATCGAAAATTAACAATGAACCATATTGAGTAGTTATTTCGCGCAAGCCTTCAAGGAAGCCCGGCACCGGTGGTACCACACCCATATTTCCTGCAACTGGCTCAACGATAACGCCAGCAATGTCCTCGCCGAATTGTTCAAACGCATAGCGAACTGCTTCAAGGTCATTGTACGGGACTGTAATTGTATTTTTTGCAATGCCTTCAGGTACACCCGGGCTGTCAGGCAAACCGAGTGTCGCGACACCGGAGCCTGCTTTAATCAGCAACGAGTCGCCATGGCCATGGTAGCAGCCTTCAAACTTTAGAATTTTGTTCCGGCCTGTAAATCCGCGGGCAAGACGAAGTGCACTCATTGTTGCTTCTGTACCGGATGAAACCATCCTGACAACTTCAACGGAAGGGACACGGTCAATGACCAGTTTGGCCAGTTCGTTTTCCATCAAGGTTGGTGCACCAAAGCTGGTGCCGAGCTCAGCAACATGTTTGATTGCCTCGACAACTTTATCATTTGTATGGCCGAGAATCAGCGGTCCCCACGATAATACATAGTCGATATATTCATTGCCATCGATATCATAAATTTTCGAGCCTTTGCCTCGTTCCATGAAGATTGGCTCCATGTTGACCGCTTTGAAGGCGCGCACAGGGCTGTTTACGCCGCCTGGCATTAGCTGCTTTGCTTCCTGGAAAGCTACAATTGATTTTTCGTATGAGCGCATGACGGTTCCCTCGTTTCTCTATTTAGGATAGTGTTTATATGGTCATCTGCAAATTTGTCCAGCAGATGTTGACTGCATTGCCACTCAGAACTTTTATAAGTGACTTTGTCACAATATTTTTCGCTGCAAAGTTACTTAGAGCTTTTATAAGTAACCTTGTCACATAATTTTTCTCTGAAAAGTCACTTAGAACCTTTCCTAATGACTTTCGCACAGCAATTTTTTCATATCAAAGTAACTTAGAGGTTTACAAGGACCGGTTTCCCGCAAAAACCGATACTAAAAGGGATACCAGCCCTAACCACTAAACCAATATTAACGCTCTTCCCTCAGCCACTTTGCTGCGTCTTTGGCGAAGTAGGTAATGATCAAGTCTGCGCCGGCACGCTTCATGCCAGTGAGCAGTTCAAGCACGATTGCTTTCTCGTCGATCCAGCCTTTTTGGGCGGCGCCTTTGACCATTGAGTATTCGCCGCTGACGTTGTAGGCTACTACCGGAAGAGTGAAGTTGTTTTTTACATCACGGACGATATCAAGATAAGATAGGGCAGGCTTGACAATCAGGAAGTCAGCTCCTTCAAGGACATCGGATTCTGCCTCGCGCATTGCTTCGATCCGGTTTGGTGGATCCATTTGATACGTTTTCCTGTCGCCGAATTGCGGAGTGCTTTCGGCAGCTTCACGGAACGGTCCGTAGAATGCGGACGAATATTTAACCGCATAGCTCATAATCGGAACATCAACAAAACCTGCCTCATCAAGGCCTGAGCGAATTGCTGCTACAAAGCCGTCCATCATGTTGGATGGAGCAATGATATCGGCTCCTGCTTTTGCCTGGCTGACAGCTGTTTTGGCAAGCAGCTCAAGCGACTCGTCATTCAGGACGCGGCTCCCTTCGACAACGCCGCAATGGCCGTGGCTTGTATATTCGCATAGGCATGTATCGGCAACAACAATCAGCTCTGGGTGGCGTTCTTTAATGAAGCGGGTAGCCTCCTGGACAATTCCATGGTCATGGAATGCGCCTGTGCCGCATTCATCTTTGTCCTGTGGCACACCGAACAAAATGACCGACTTGATTCCAAGCTCGACAACCTCATCGATTTCAGCTCCAAGCAAATCCATGGATACCTGGAAAACACCTGGCATAGACGAAATTTCATTTTTAATATTCTCGCCTTCAATGATGAACAGCGGATAGATAAAGTCTTCCACATGAAGGTGGGTTTCCCTGACAAGCGCTCTCATATTTGCGCTTGAGCGCAGACGGCGGTGACGTGAAAATTGAAGTTCCATAACTGCTTACCTCCGGACAATTTCTGGCAATGCCAGATCGTATTCTTCTCTATTGTACAAGCTTATTGTACGCTTTCCAAATAATCGATTGTAGTTTCCACCATATCCGCGACCGTATACTGCTCGGGCGAGGCATGGACGGTAAAGCCAAATTCCAGCAGGCGCTCATGGGTAACCGGCCCGATACAGGAAACGATGCAGCGGTCGGCCTGCTCTCTAAGGCCATACTCTACAACCGCTTCCATAAAATGATTGACTGTTGATGGGCTTGTGAACATCAAGATGTCGAGCCCGTCTTCAGCAAGCGCATTCTTCAGCTTCAGCTTGCTGCCTTCAGGGAGGTATGTTTCATATACAACGATTTCATCGGCAAAAGAACCGTTTTCCCTTATCGTCATGGCAATATGCTCCCTGGCCAGGTTCCCTTTTGGAATCAGGACCCGGCTGCCCGGACGGATATGGGTGATAAATTCCTCCGCAAAAACCTCCGCGACATATTTGGTGGGGACAAAATGTGGCCCAAGACCTTTTTTCTCCAAAAGAATTCCTGTCCTTTCCCCGATTGCCGCGACCTTTGGCATCGCGTCAGGCAGCCCTTCAGGGAAAAAAGACAGGAACGTTTCCACTGTCGTATTGCTTGTAAAAACAATCCAGTCATAGGATTCAAGTGAATTCAAAACTTGTTTGAGGTGGTCATCCAAGCTGATAGGCTTAAAGGAAAGAAGAGGGATTTCGACTGGAATCCCTCCGTACTTTTCTATGAGCCGCGAAAATGATTTTGCCTGGTTGGCCCCTCTTGGTATCAATACCTTTTTACCGGACAGGGGCTCCTGGGACATCATTCACTGTCCAGCTCCTCTTTCACTTTATCAATCAGTTCCTTCGCACCTTTGTCAATCAGAAGGCTAGCAGCTTTCTCGCCAAGTTCTTCAGGATTGGTGCCTTTCACTGTATCCTTGTATACTTCCTTCCCATCAGGGGAAGCAACCAAAACGTTCAGGGTAATGTCGCCATCCTCTTCAGCAGTGGCAAAGCCCGCGATTGGAACCTGGCAGCCGCCTTCCATCTTTTGCAGATAGGAACGCTCCGCCCGAACGGCAAGAGCTGTCTTTTTGCATGTGAATTTTTCAAGAATCTCGAGCAGTTCATTGTCATCTTCACGGCACTCGATGGATAGCGCGCCCTGCCCAACTGCCGGGATGCACACTTCATCATCGATGAATTCAGTGACAACATCCTTTGTCCAGCCAAGGCGGGAAAGCCCTGCAGCTGCAAGGATAATCGCGTCGTATTCGCCGTTATTCAGCTTCTCGAGGCGTGTATCGACATTGCCGCGGATCCATTTGATTTCAAGGTCAGGCCGCTTTGCCAGCAATTGCGAACTGCGGCGCAGACTGCTTGTTCCGACAACTGCACCAGCAGGAAGATCATCCAGTTTGACATGATTTTTTGAAATAAGTGCATCGCGGTGATCCTCACGGAACGGGATGCAGCCAATCGTAAGCCCTTCAGGAAGGACTGCAGGCATATCTTTCATGCTGTGGACAGCCATATCAATTTCCTTATCCATCATGGCCTGCTCGATTTCTTTTACAAAAAGGCCTTTGCCACCTACTTTTGAAAGCGTAACATCAAGGATTCGGTCCCCTTTAGTGACGATTTCCTTTACCTCAAATTCATATGAAGGGCCGGCAATTTTCTTCAATTGCTCGATAACCCAATTTGTTTGGGTAAGTGCTAATTTACTGCGTCTGGAACCAACAATAATTTTTCTCATAAAAAGCCTCCTAATCTACGAATACCAAAAGTGGAATGACGATAACTGGCCAAAAAAGAAGAAGTTAATTAATACAAGCAGGAATGCAGCAATATTCCAAACCGCAAGCTGTTTGCCAGCAATCCCCTTTACAATCCTTAAATACAAATAAATGCTGTAAGCTCCAAGCAGGATGAAGGAGCCTATTACTTTCGCATCATACCAGGGCATCTCCGGGACTTTCCAATAAGCCCAATGGAGGCCAAGGATCAGGCTCAGCAGCAGCATCGGCACTCCGATGACGGCATGAAGGTAGCTGAGCTGCTCGAGCTTTGAAAGGTCGGCAATCCGGATAAGCCGGGCTCCCCATTTCTTTCTTTTTAAAAGATCATACTGAATCATGTATAACAGGGAAAAAACAAATGACATTGAAAATGCCCCATAGGACAGGATCGCCATCGTTATATGGATTAGCAGCAACTCGGAAATGAGCTGCTCGCTAATCAGGTGGGATTCATATTGATCAGGTGTGAATATATGAATCACCATAACAACGAAACCGAGAATATTCGTAAAAAATACGATAAAATCCATTTTCAATAACCGATTGATGCCGAGTGACATCGTAACGAGCACCCATGAGTAGAAATATAGGCCCTCCGATATCGTCAGGACTGGAAACCGTCCGGTACTGACCATATAAAAAATGAGGAAGCCTGTTTGCAAAACCCATACAAATGCAAGTAACCAGAAGGCAATCTTATTCGCCTTCCGGTTATGATGGATAAAGTCAAAGAAATATAACAGCACGCTTAAAGCATAAATTATAACCGTCAATTCGTGCAGTCGCGTCATATGAATGTCAAACATAGACATTACCTCTCTTATGACTGAAAGGAAGCCTGCGGTGCATGAACCATGTCTTTCACGGTTTCGGCTGCTTTCGATTGTTGTTGCTCCTCGACAAGTTCTTTGATGTTAAAAATTGTCATGAACAAATCGAGAGCCTCATCGGCATCTGGGCGGGCAGCCAGTTCTTTTGCCTGGAGGATTGGATCTTTAAGCAGCTGATTGATTATGCTTTTCGTATGCTTGTTCAATACCTTTTTATCCCTATCGGAAAGGTGTGGCAGTTTGCGCTCGATGCTCATCATCGTTTCTGACTGGATGAGGTGGGCTTTTTCCCTAAGCGCCGAAATGACAGGCACAACACCAAGCGTACTTAACCACTGCTTAAAATCGACAATTTCCTTTTCAATCATCATCATGATAAGAGCAGCAGCTTTCTTCCGCTCCTGAAGATTCGCCTCTACGATGCCTTCAAGGTCATCAATATCATATAAAAACACACTATTCAATTCGGAAATGCGCGGATCAAGATCGCGAGGCACAGCAATGTCGACCATGAACAATGGCTTTCCTTTGCGGCGCTTTTCAACCTGCTCCATCATTTCCTTCGTAATCACAAAATTGCTTGCCCCTGTCGAGCTGATTAAAATATCGGCCTCAGCGAGTGAGTTTTGCAATTCAAACAGCTGCTTTGCCTGGCCGCCAAATTTCCGTGCAAGGTCCTGGGCTTTTTCATAAGTCCTGTTGATGACTGTCACGCTGCCAACACCTGATCCATGAAGGTTCTGTGCAGCCAGCTCGCCCATCTTGCCGGCGCCAAAGATTAAGACATGCTTATCTTGAAGCGAGCCAAATATCTTTTTGGCTAGTTCCACCGCAGCATAGCTAACTGATACTGCATTGGCACCGATATCGGTTTCAGCATGGCCACGTTTGGCAACTGTAATAGCTTGTTTAAACAAATGGTTAAACACTGTGCCAGTCGTCTTCATTTCCTGTGACAGCAGGAAGCTCGACCGCACCTGGCCAAGAATCTGTGTTTCACCGAGTACCATAGAATTCAGTCCGCATGAGACATTGAACAGATGCTCAATGGCTCCATCACTTTCATATATGAAAAGATAGGGCGAAAATTCGCTCTGCTCCAAGCCGAACCAATCAGCGAGGAATTCTTTTATATAGTACCGTCCCGTATGAATCTGATCTACAACTGCATAAATCTCTGTCCTGTTGCAAGTTGACAAGATGACGTTCTCGAGAATGCTTTTTTTGGCGTTCAAGTCGGCTGTCGCCTTTCCAAGGTCGGCCGGATTGAACGTCAGCCGCTCACGAATTTCAACAGGGGCGGTTTTATAATTTAGTCCTGCCACTAAAATATGCATGTAATAGTAACACCCCCAACTTAATCACGTAACTAACTACTCAGATTATATCACGGTCATTTTGGTAGCTTGCCGAAAAAATGTGAACAGAAAGCGAAACTCTATGATATTATTAAGAAAAAATTAATATATTGAACTTCCGGCAACGGGTTTTTGGTCCGTTCTGGAAAGTGCATTGTAAAAATAATTGGTATTTCGACCCGGTTTATGGTGTCGAAAATAAAAGTCCATTCATATATACATTAGCAAAAATAACTAGTTATATCAAGGATACCTTACTGGAAGCGGAGAGAACAAATGAGAAACCAACAACTATTCCCCGGAGTGATCCTGGTCGGCTTCGGTTTGTATTTTTTTCTGGAGCAATCAGGCTTTACAGCTTTAAAGCAATACTATACATGGCCGACGCTGCTTGTGATAGTTGGCGTCGCCTTTCTATGCCAAGGCTATATGGCAAGAGACCATGATGCGATTCTGCCGGGAATCATCCTGGCCGGTTTCGGCCTTCATTTCCACGTTGCCGGCAAAGTCGCTTTTTGGCCGAATCATATCGGCACGTTCGTAGCAATAATCGCACTTGGATTCCTTCTTCAATACCAAAAAACCGGAAAAGGGCTTTTAAATGGCTTGTTATTCTTGGTCGTCGCCACCCTTCTCCTGTTTACCGACAAAGTTGGAATTTGGCTTAACGTCGTTGAGAGCAGCGTCTCGCTCATCTGGAAATTCTGGCCTGTGCTGATGGTTGTTATTGGAGCATGGATGCTGTTTTTCAGAAAAAAATAAAGATATCCTGGCAACCAATAAAGCGTATTGGCAACGTTTCGGTATTCTGCAACCTGTAAAATGTGCCCAACACCCTTTATTGGGCACATTTTGGTGTTTCGAGATGGGTGAAATGTATCCAATAGAGCGTATTGGCAACGTTTCACCCCTCGTATAGACCTGAAATGTAACCAATACATTGAAATTGAATCGTTGAAACTACTAGCTCTATTAACTTCACCGTAAATTCTAAAAACAAACAAAAAAGCTGGAGGCAGGCCATACAAGGCCATCCCCCAGCTTTTCTTATTCCACGTCTTCCGCGTGTTCTTCTTCTCGAGTTTCTTCATTCATATACTGCTTGAGCACAGCCCATGCTGTATCCTTACCCAATCCGGTTTCGGACGAGAACAGTACAATTGGGTCATTGGGGTCAGCATCCAATGTTTCCTTTGTTACCTTCAAATGCTTTTGCCATTTGCCTTTTGGAATTTTATCGGCTTTGGTTGCAATGATGATGCAGCGAATGTTGTAGTGCTTCAGGAATTCATACATCATGACGTCATCGTTTGAAGGTGGATGGCGAAGGTCCGTAATTAGGACAACCGCCTTCAGCTGCTCGCGCGTCGTAATGTATGTTTCAATCATTTTTCCCCATGCCTCGCGTTCCTTTTTTGAAACCTTCGCATAGCCATAGCCAGGTACATCAACGAAATACATCATTTCATTAATAAGGAAGAAATTCAGTGTTTGCGTCTTGCCCGGCTTTGAAGAAGTCCGAGCCAGAGCTTTCCGGTTCAGCATTTTGTTAATAAAAGAGCTTTTGCCGACATTTGAGCGGCCGGCAAGCGCAAATTCGGGTAAAGCCGAATCAGGATACTGCTCCGGCTTTACCGCGCTAATTACTATATCTGCACTTGTTACCTTCATGCTTTTCCTCCATCCGACAACGCATGCTTCAGCACCTCATCGACATGGGAAACGAGCACAAATTCCATCTGACTTCGGACACTTTCCGGAATATCATCAATGTCTTTTTCATTGTCTCTTGGCAAAATAACCTTTGTAAGCCCGGCGCGATGGGCGCTCAGGGTTTTCTCCTTCAAGCCGCCGATTGGCAGAACGCGTCCCCTCAATGTAATTTCGCCTGTCATTCCGACTTCACGGCGAATCGGTTTACCCGATAACGCTGAAACGAGCGCGGTCGCAATTGTAATCCCCGCAGAAGGACCGTCTTTCGGAACAGCTGCTTCTGGAACGTGGATGTGAATATCATGTTTTTCATGAAAATCAGGATCAATTCCAAGCTCTGTCGCCTTGGAGCGGACATAGCTGAACGCCGCCTGGGCGGATTCCTTCATCACATCGCCAAGCTTTCCGGTCAGAACAAGCTTGCCTTTTCCTGGAGAAATCGACACCTCGATTTGCAGCGTGTCGCCCCCTACAGTCGTATAGGCAAGGCCGGTTGCAACTCCGACCTGGTCTTCAAGTTCAGCCTGGCCGTAACGGAAAATTGGTTTGCCAAGGAAGTCCTCGATGTTTTTCTCGGTAACAACAACTTTTTTCTTCTCACCAGCAACAATGATTTTGGCTGTTTTCCGGCAAATGGTTGCCATTTGGCGTTCGAGGCTGCGGACGCCGGCTTCCCTTGTATAGTAACGGACCACCTTCAAAATCGCATCCTCGCGAATCTGAAGAGTCCCCTTGGATAGACCATTTTCCTTGATTTGTTTTGGCAGTAGATGGTCTTTGGCAATATGGACTTTTTCTACTTCCGTATACCCAGCAATCGTAATGATTTCCATCCTGTCGCGCAGCGGCCCCGGAATGGTTGCGAGGTTATTCGCAGTTGCGATAAACATGACTTTCGAAAGGTCATACGGTTCTTCAATATAATGGTCGCTAAAGTTAAAGTTTTGTTCCGGGTCAAGCACCTCGAGCATCGCTGCCGACGGATCGCCGCGGAAATCGCTCGACATCTTGTCGATTTCGTCAAGAAGGAATACCGGATTGATTGTCCCGGCTTTTTTCATGCCCTGGATAATCCGGCCTGGCATTGCTCCGACATATGTCCTTCTATGGCCGCGGATCTCAGATTCATCCCGGACACCGCCAAGTGAAACACGGATGAAATTTCTGTTCAGCGAGCGGGCAATTGACTTAGCAAGGCTCGTTTTACCGACACCCGGAGGCCCTGCCAAGCAAAGGATTGGCCCTTTCAGGGAGTTGGTTAGCTTTTGCACTGCCAAATATTCAAGGACGCGTTCCTTTACTTTTTCGAGTCCGTAATGGTCTTCGTTCAAGATATCTTCGGCCCTGGCAATATCCAAGTCATCCTCTGTCTTCTTTGTCCATGGGATTGCCACAAGCCATTCTATATAATTGCGGATGACCGCACTTTCCGCCGAGCTTGATGGTACTTTTTCATAGCGATCCAGCTCGCGGTATGCAGTAGCCTGCACGGATTCGGGCATCCCTGCCATTTCAATCTTTTCGGTAAGCTCGGCGATTTCTCCTGTCTTGCCTTCTTTTTCGCCAAGCTCCTTTTGGATTGCCTTCATTTGCTCACGGAGGTAGTATTCCTTCTGTGTGCGTTCCATCGACCGCTTGACACGCTGGCCGATTTTCTTTTCAAGGTTAAGAACTTCCTTTTCATTGTGGATGATATTGATAACACTGCTCATCCGTTCCTTGACATCAATGGTTTCAAGGATTTCCTGCTTATCCTTGAGCTTTAACGGAAGGTGGCTGGAGATAATATCCGCCATCCTGCCTGGCTCTTCAATATCTGCGACCGATGAATAAGTCTCTGCAGAAATTTTCTTGGACATCTTTATGTATTGTTCAAAATAATCAAGCATCGTTCTCATTAAAGCCTGATCTTCGACATCCTTTGTCTCTTTATCTTCATACTCTTCCACTGTAACAGAGAAAAACTCTTCTCTATCATAGAAGGAAACGATTTTGGCACGTTTAAGACCCTCCACAAGGACACGGATGGTTCCATTTGGAAGTTTCAGCATCTGTTTTACCTTTGTCAATGTACCCATGCTGTATAAGTCGTCTTCTGACGGCTCATCTATCGAGATATCCTTTTGGGTTGTTAAAAAAATTAGATGGTCATCGACCATAGCCCGTTCGAGTGCCTGAACGGACTTTTCCCGGCCAACGTCCAGATGCAGCACCATTGTCGGATAGACCAGCAGCCCTCTAAGCGGCAGGAGGGGGATTTGTTTATCATTCGTTTCCGCCATTACCCATGCACCTCCAAAAATGCATTCATTACCCTTTTTAAGGTATTTGTCTTTGTTCAATTCTATCTTATTTAAGAAAACGTGTCTAATTATCTATGCTGAGCAGGGCTTCCCGCCTTCATAGTATCCTTTTCTATAAGCGCATTTATGTTATTCTTTTTGAAAAATTACTTTGTTTCATATAAAGTGAAACTTCCATCAGTGGTGAACTTCCACTGATGGTTAGTCCCGTTCTATTGCCGCTAACTCGCCAAATTTCGCGGCGACTAAGTGGCACTACGAACCCGATTAGTTCAACTAAGCTGCTGGGAACACCACAGCGGCAAGTTTCACTGTTCACCAATCGGGCATTTAGGGACAGCTGACTCTGAGTAGGCTTGACTTCCCCTTAATGCGGGATAAAAAAGGAACTCCGGACAATCCAACTCCGAAGTTCCATCCTGTTTTAATGGATTAAACTGATTCTTTTTTAGACATTTGTACGGCAGCTGGTATAACTGTACCGTCGCCCTCAGGCATTGCATGGGTGCCGCCATTTTGCGGTACCACATTCTTTGCAGCATTTTCTTTAAGTGCAAGCCCAATTACTTCATTAAAATGGGTAACCGGAATAATTTCAATTCCATCGATTTCGTTCAGGATCGACTGCATATTTTCGGCAGGGACGATAACGGTTTTGGCGCCGGCTTTCTTTGCAGCCAAAACCTTCGCATAAACGCCGCCAATCGGCTTTACATTCCCGTGGATTGAAATTTCCCCAGTCATCGCAACCCGATTATCAACAGGCATGTTGTAGATGGCTGAATAAATGCCGGTTGCCATTGCAATTCCCGCAGAAGGACCGTCTATTGGAATGCCTCCCGGGAAGTTGACGTGAATATCATAAGCTTCGGCAGGCACGCCCATTGTCCTCAGGACAGTAATAACATTTTCTATCGAACCGCGTGCCATACTTTTACGGCGAACCGATTTTCCTTGCCCTCCAATGCTTTCCTCTTCAACGATGCCCGTTATGTTAATCGAGCCTTTTTCTTTTGCCGGGATGACACTTACTTCTATTTCTAACAGAGCACCAGAATTAGGTCCATATACTGCAAGGCCATTTACTAGTCCAATCGCAGGAAGATCGTTTATTTTGCGTTCCATCCTCGGAGTCGCCTGGCTGGAATGGATGACCCATTCAATGTCTTCATCCTTAATTTCACTGCGATCCTGAGTGATTGCCAGCCCGGCTGCGGTTTGAACCATATTGACTGCTTCACGCCCGTTTCGGGCATAATTCGAAAGGATTTCCAGCCCGTTTTCACTAATCGCCATATCAACCTTATCGGCAGCCTTTTTCGCAACCGTCATGATTTCATCCTGGCTGAGCTCCCTGAAAAATACCTCCATACAGCGAGACCGGATTGCTGGCGGAATTTCATTCGGAGTCCTCGTTGTTGCTCCAATCAACCGGAAATCGGCTGGCAGGCCATTTTTAAAAATATCATGGATATGGGTTGGAATGGACTGGTTTTCTTCATTGTAATATGCACTTTCGAGAAAAACCTTTCTGTCCTCTAATACCTTTAACAGCTTATTCATTTGGATATGATGCAGTTCACCAATCTCATCGATGAACAAGACCCCGCCATGTGCGTTGGTCACAGCACCTTGCTTTGGCTGTGGGATTCCTGCCTGCCCCATCGCACCTGCCCCTTGATAAATCGGATCGTGGACTGAACCAATCAAAGGATCCGCAATGCCCCGCTCATCAAATCTTGCTGTCGTGGCATCAAGCTCTATAAAAACGGAGGATTTTTGGAACGGTGATTTATGATTTTTCTTCGCTTCTTCCAATACGAGTCTCGCAGCAGCGGTCTTTCCAACTCCCGGGGGCCCATAAATGATCACATGCTGGGGATTCGGCCCGCATAAAGCTGCTTTTAAAGCTTTAATGCCGTCCTTTTGGCCAACAATATCATCAAAAGAAGTTGGCCTCACTCTTTCAGCAAGCGGCTCGGTCAATGAAATCGAGCGCATTTTGCGAAGATGTTCCATTTCCTTTTTTGACTCTTTATCGATACTTACCTTTTGTGTCCGTTGATTCTTTAGCAAGTTCCAAAAATACAGCCCGATGATAATTCCAAAGAAGAGCTGTATTACCAAGGCGATTCCCATCCAACTCATCCTTTTCCCTCCTGAACAATACGTTTTCCGTTATTTGTTAGTATTTCCGTTGAAGGGGCGTAGTAAACAAAAAAGTGAAGAATGGTAAGATGGAAAAGAATGAACATTCCAAAATATGGAGTGGTTTAAAAGCCTCTGCTTTTACAAGAGTCAGTTGGGGTACTCCCGGGGGAAATAAAACTGTAAAAAATAATTCAGCGATTTAAGAACCTAGTTCAGCGATTTTATAAATATTTCAGCGGTTTTGAAATTAATTCGCGACTTTGAAATCTGGTTTCGGCAAAAAAACTGCCCGGCATTAAATGCCAGGCAGCAGAAATTGTTTTATGCAGATGTGCGTTCTTCGTTAATAACAGTGCCGTCCTCTGTAACAAGCTTTGGTTCACTGTTTTCGGCAACTGTTTCCTTCGTTATGATACACTTTGTAATGTCATCACGGGAAGGCAGGTCAAACATGACATCAAGCATGATGCCTTCGATGATCGAGCGTAAGCCCCTTGCCCCTGTCTTGCGTTCAATCGCCTTTTTGGCAATTTCATTCAGGGCTCCTTCTTCGAATTCAAGCTCAACATCATCCAGCTCAAGCATTTTCTGATATTGTTTCACAAGAGCGTTCTTTGGTTTTGTGAGGATTTCAATCAGCGCATCTTCGTCAAGCTGCTCAAGGCTTGCGATAACAGGAAGGCGGCCGATGAATTCTGGGATAAGGCCGAATTTCAGCAAGTCTTCAGGAAGGACCTTAGAAAGGAGTTCCTTTTGGCTGATATCTGTCTGCTTTACATCGGATCCAAAACCAATCACCTTTTGGCCAAGGCGGCGTTTGATGATAGGCTCGATTCCATCGAATGCCCCGCCACAAATGAACAGGATATTCGTTGTATCGATCTGGATGAATTCCTGATGAGGATGCTTCCTGCCCCCCTGAGGCGGAACGCTGGCAACAGTGCCCTCAAGGATTTTCAAAAGCGCCTGCTGTACGCCCTCACCGGAAACATCCCTTGTAATCGAAGGGTTTTCGGATTTACGGGCAATTTTATCGATTTCATCAATATAAATGATGCCTTTTTCTGCTTTTTCAACATCATAGTCAGCAGACTGAATCAGTTTGAGCAGGATGTTCTCAACATCCTCGCCCACATAGCCGGCTTCAGTAAGCGATGTAGCATCAGCAATCGCGAATGGCACATTCAAAATACGGGCCAGCGTCTGGGCAAGAAGGGTTTTTCCGCTTCCTGTAGGTCCGATCATACAAATATTACTTTTCGACAGTTCGACATCATCGATTTTGCTGTTGGAGTTGATTCGCTTATAATGGTTATAAACCGCAACGGAGAGCGATTTTTTCGCATTGTCCTGGCCAATCACATATTCATCAAGGATTTCGCGGATTTCCTTTGGCTTCGGAACATCCTTGAACTCAACTTCCTCTTCGGTTCCAAGCTCCTCCTCGACGATTTCAGTACATAATTCAATGCACTCATCACATATATAAACACCAGGCCCGGCAACCAGTTTGCGTACCTGGTCCTGCGTCTTTCCACAGAAGGAACACTTCAACTGACCTTTTTCATCATTGAATTTGAACAAATCTTTCACCCCTTAAGAACGGTTTTCGTATTTATTAGCTGCAACAGGTGCAGGCTTAATTTAGGAAATTGGGAACAATCTTACAGAAACAAAAAGGCGTTATGTATTGCATTGTACCACATGATACATGCTTTCAGGAAATAATAACTCTTGCCCAATTTAGCCCGAAAATCCTAAAGCCTGCGCAACGGTCAAAAAAATAATTGTCCAACTATAGCACCATAACGGGTGCTCCCGCTTTTATTTATCCAGCTCCAGCACCCAGCGCCTAGTGTCCTTCGGTCCCCTCACTACGATAAGTCAACATCGATTCGCTTCGCTCATCGTGTTTCCTTTATCTCATGTCGAGGCCCTCTAGGCCATACGGCGCTAACCGGGTGCTTCCGCTTTTATATGTACTTCCTAAAGCTTAACCAAAACCTGACGGAATTAAGCCACTGCCTAAAAACTTTTCATATGTATATCTATCTCTTATTATAATATGTAATTGCTTAATTGTATAAAACAAGGCACGATAAATCGCGCCTTGTTTTTATGTTTATATTATTCAGCAGCAACTGTTTTGCTGTTTTCGACAAGGAAGTCTACTGCCTTATTTTTCTTAAGGTCAGACTTGATGCCTTCAGTGCCTCCAAGAGCCATTGTAATGTTCTCTGGAGTCATGTTGTACATTTCGGACATCTTAGTTAGTTCTGCATTCACATCTTCATCAGATACTTCAATGTTTTCAGCTTCGGCGATTGCATCAAGAACCAGGCTTACGCGAACGCGCTGTTCAGCGTCACTCTTCATTTGCTCGCGAAGGGCTGCTTCATCCTGTCCGGAGAACTGGAAGTAAAGCTCCATGTTCATGCCTTGCATTTGCAGGCGCTGTTCGAACTCTTGAAGCATGCGGTCTGTTTCATTGCGAACCATTGCTTCTGGGACTTCGATTTCTGCATTTGCAGCAGCTTTTTCTACAACACCGTCACGGACATGGTGTTCTTTTTGATGCTCTTTGTCATGCTCAAGGCGTGAACGGATTTTTGCTTTCAACTCATCAAGAGTTTCAACTTCATCGTCAGCATCCTTTGCAAACTCATCATCAAGCTCAGGAAGTTCCTTGGACTTGATTTCATGAAGAGTTACTTTGAAAGTAGCTAGTTTGCCAGCCAATTCAGCAGCATGATATTCCTCAGGGAAAGTTACTTCAACATCCTTGGACTCGCCTGCAGCTAAGCCAACAAGCTGTTCTTCAAAGCCTGGAATGAATGAGCCAGAACCAAGTTCAAGAGAATAGTTCTCAGACTCTCCGCCTTCGAAAGCTTCGCCATCAACGAAACCTTTGAAGTCGATAACAACTGTGTCGCCTTCTGCAGCAGTGCCTTCTTCTTTTACAACAAGCTCGGCATGGCGGCTTTGTAGAGTTTTGATTTCAGCATCAACATCTTCATCGCTTACAGATGTATCAAACTCAGTTACTTCAAGTCCCTTATAGTCACCAAGCTTGACTTCAGGCTTAACTTCTACTGTAATTTTAAAAACTGCGCTTGAACCTTTTTCAAACTTCTCGACATCAACATCAGGGCGGTCGATTGGTTCGATACCAGTTTCATCAATGGCAGAAGAATACGCTTCAGGAAGTAGGTGATCAATTGCATCCTGGTAAAGTGCTTCAACACCATACATTTTTTCGAAAATTGGGCGAGGCATTTTTCCTTTACGGAAGCCTGGGGCATTTACATTCTTAACAACTTTTTTAAAAGCAAAATCAAGGGATTCCGCAACTTTTTCTTCGCTAACTTCTACAGTCAGAACACCGCGGTTTCCTTCTAATTTTTCCCATGTAGCAGACATTTTGTTCCCTCCAACAATCTATTTCCTAATTTACCAATGGTAGATTCGCTCGCTATGTAATCCATAAGCTGTTTACACATTGCAACCACTACATTATACACATACGAATTTGTTCTTTCAACTCTGGCGGCTAAATAATGGGATAAGAAATTTCCTCCACTTTTTCAATCCAGCCAGCAGCTTTGCTGACAGCGTCCAAATTCGTACTGTACCTACCCGCTAGCTCACCAACGCTTGGTTCATTGCCAAGGTATACTTGAGCGGTATACTCAAAGGCAGCAGCCCAGGCTGCAGGGTCATCGGGTTCAAGCTTAAATGGATACACGGCAAACTCATGCCTTCCAAGCAGGCTTAAAGTGCTCTCCAATAAAAACGGGTCTTGATGTTCAAGTTCTGTGGCCAACCGCCTCCCAACCTCGTTCTCCAGCGGCTGGGAATGGGGAGCTGGCAGCTCTGCTGGAATAAAATTCTCCATTAATCCAAACTTTACCACATTCATTTCGTTCAACATTTCCTGTTCACGAAGAATATTTAACAGCATCGTCTTCATGAAAGGATGCCCCTCGGCTGATTTCAAATATTCTCCAATTCGGTTTACAAAAGGACGGATATTCTGATTGGCTAATTTGCCTGCAAGTGCGACCTGTTCATTCAAATCCGTAATCTTGAGTAGATCGAGCTCTTCGGGCTGAATCCCAGTCTCCTGTCTCGCCGGCTCGGAATCCTGTTCAGTCATCTCAGGCACAGGTTCATTATCCGCCAGCCTCTGAGAAAACTGGAGAATCGTCATGAAATGTTCCCTCTTCTCGGCTGGCACCTCCCGCTCATCAAGTAATGCCTCTAGTACCTCTGTTATTTCCTTGTATTCATGCAGCTGAATCAAAATCGTAATATACATCTCGACTATCTGGAAATAGTCGCCTTGCCCCGCCAATAGCATTTCCTTGCAAAGCTCTTTGGCCCTGGTCAGTGCTCCGCCTTCAAAATAAGCCAGCACGAGAGCCGCCATCACATCGCCGTTATCCGGATCAAGTGCATACCCCTGCTCAAGCAAGGAAATCGCTTCACTTAATTGTTTGTTTTGCAGAGCTTCAATTCCCTTTTCTACAAGACGCCGTTCCACATTTGGAAAAAGGACAATATTGTCTCTATCTTCCTCTTTCATAAAAAATCATTCCTTAAGTTATACAAGCTTTAGTTGAAAAAAGTTTAGCATGGCATTCTAGAAAAAACAATTTTAAACAGAGATCTTCTTACAATATGAAGCTTTCCTAAAACAGAGGGTCGATCTATGAAATAAATAGAGAAAACAGGATTCATATCTCTCCGTTTACTATCTTTTCTATTACCGGCCAATCGATATTCCCTTCCAGTTCCCGGTCCAGGTGCTCCAGAAGCTTAAAAGCTTGCTGCTCCATACCTCCATCATGCTCAAACCTGTCAAAATACATTTCTTTGAATTGATGATACCAATAATATTGGCTATGAAGCACCTCTTCCTTTGTAAAGTAAGAGGAAGAAACGATTCGGTCGTAATATTGGTGCAAAAACAAATAATGATGTAGGGTTTCCTCTGTCTCCCTATCATCAATCTCAATGATAGTCGCCGTGTCCAATATCGGTTTTATAGACTTATAAAGATAGTCCAGTTCTCGAGCCTTTATAATATGCATGGCCTGCTCCCCTTTTTTCCAGCATAGAAAAAGCCGGTAACCTCAATTTGTGAGATTACCGGCTAGTGTATGAGCGTCCCAGGAGAGATTCGAACTCCCGACCGACGGCTTAGAAGGCCGTTGCTCTATCCTGCTGAGCTACTGGGACAAAGTAAAAATGAATCATTGTTTTTAACGAACATGTTTTATTATAGTAGGCAAGTTAGGAGTTGTCAACCAGATTTATAAAAGTTTTTGTACAATAGTTTTAATGGGAAAAACGGAACCAAACGGCGTCCGTTTTTCCCGTTGGTCATTGGTTTAGGTGGAACTGCTGTTTTAATTCGGGCAATTCGCCTTTTTCCAAATCATAAACAGTGACCTCTACCTTATCTCCGTCGATGCCCAGGATAACGTACGTTTTCTCACTAATTCCCCTTGGCAGCCGGATGCTGCCTGGATTAACGAAAAGGATTCCTCCTGACATTTCTGCACCTAAAAGGTGCGAATGGCCAAAGCAGACAATATCAGCACCTGCTTCGCGAGCTTTGTAGAGAATGTTCATTAACGTGGATTTTACTGAATAAAGATGGCCATGGGTCACAAAGATTTTTTTGCCAGAAACATCAACAACTTCTTCATCCGGGTAGCCAGGATGAAAGTCGCAATTTCCTCCAACCGTTACAAAACCCTTTAGCGCTTCGTCATCCCTGGCAAGTTCCGAATCTCCGCAATGGATGAACACATCAACTTCTTCATGCCTCTTTTTCAATACTCTCATTGGATCGGCTAAACCGTGGCTATCACTTACAACGAGTACTTTCTTCATGAACGGCCAGCTCCATCTAGTACCTCTCTCAGCTTTTTCAAAGCGTTGGCACGATGGCTGATCGCGTTTTTCTCGTCCTTTGACAGCTCGGCCATGGTGCGTCCAAGAGTAGGCACATAAAAAATTGGGTCATAGCCAAAACCGTTTGTGCCGCGGCGCTCCCGAAGGATCATCCCTTCGCATGTCCCTTCAACAGTAATCGTTTTGTTGCCAGGAACTGAAAATGCAAGCGCACAATGGAAGCGGGCCGTGCGCTGCTCTTCCTGTATGCCATCAAGTTCTTCTAGAACCTTATCAATATTTGCATCGTCGCTTTTTTCCTCGCCTGCATAGCGGGCTGAGTAAATTCCGGGACGGCCTTCCAGTGCATCAATTGCAAGGCCGGAATCGTCTCCGATGACCGCCTTTCCGAGCTTCCGGGATATTGTTTCGGCTTTCAGAGTTGCATTTTCCACAAAACTTGAACCTGTTTCCTCTACATCAGGAGCGTCAGGGAAATCGAGCAAGGTCATCACTTTAATGCCCTTCTCTGCAAAAATGGCTTCAAATTCCTTTGCCTTTCCGGCATTCTTGGTTGCAATAATTACTTCTTTCAAGGCTTGGTCCTCCTTGTTACTTTTTTATTCTAGAATCTATTTTACCCGAAATGTCAGCACCTAGAGCGTTTCGCTGCTGCTCAAACAAATCAATCAGACCTATTTCGGCAGCCTCGAGCATTTTATTCAGCTGCTCCCGGGAAAAAGTTGACTCCTCTCCTGTTCCCTGAAGCTCAACAAATTCACCGTTGCCTGTCATAACGACATTCATATCGACAGCCGCCTTGGAGTCTTCAACATAATTCAAATCAAGTACTGCCTGTCCATTGCCAAGGATGCCAACGCTTGTCGCAGCAAGGAAATCCACAACAGGAAAGCGGGGCAGAACTCTTTTTTGAGCGAGGCCGTTCAGTGCGAGTGCCATCGCTACGAACGCTCCTGTTATGGAAGCTGTCCGTGTCCCGCCATCCGCCTGGATTACATCGCAATCAATCCAGACTGTCCTTTCGCCAATAGCCTCCAAATCAACAACCGCCCTGAGCGCACGCCCAATCAGGCGCTGGATTTCCATAGTCCGGCCCGTCACCTTCCCTTTGGAAGATTCACGGATATTGCGCTGCTCGGTGGCTCTGGGCAGCATCGAATATTCAGCAGTGATCCAGCCTTTTCCTTCTCCCCGCATGAACGGAGGGACTCGTTCCTCAATGCTGGCGGAGCAAATCACTTTCGTGTCTCCAACTGAAATCAGTACTGACCCTTCTGGGTGTTTTAAATAATTCGTTTCAATATGTATCGGTCTTAGTTGCAGCGGTTCCCTGCCATCAAATCGCATAGAAAGTCCTCCCTGGAATAACCTGTTTTTATGATGTAGGCCCATTTTTCAAAAAATCGCATTCGCCAGTATGGCGGCATACTTTCTAATTTAGGAAAAAATAAAGAAGAGGCGGCTTAACGGCTGCCTCTTTGATTTCATTATATAGTATAACAAAAATTGTTTATTAGAAACTACCCGTATTGACTTTTTCAGGGCGCGTTACCGGCTCTGTTAATTTTTTGCCATCTTCTTTGACGAGTTCAGCTTTGCCGTTTACCAGAACCGAAACTTCCTTAATTCCTTCAAGCTCAGTCAAGGAAAGGACAAGCGCATCAACGAGCTGTTCAGAAATGATTTTTTCTTCAAAGCTGTGGTACACCGCATCGTTGAAATTGAGGGTGACTTTTCCGCCCTCGACTTTCGGGTTATCAAGCAATTTGACCTGGCTCATGAACAGGCTGTCAAGGCTTGTAGTTGACGGCCCTTTGGCAAGTTCTTGAACAGCAGCAACAATGTCGTCGGAAATGGTGTTGCTCACTCGCTTGGTTACAGGCACATAATAGTAGGAGCCTTCTTCACCGCCAATGTAGTAAACCGTCACCGGCCTTGTGTTCATAATATCGACTGTGTTGGATGAATCGAGGTTAATTCCAGAACTCCTCGACAGGCTGTCACTGATCGGTGTGCCATTGACAGGCATTTCGTTTAGTTCATGGCCGTTCAGCTTCAGCTTGACTTTGTCGACCGTGTCAAACTGAGTCAATGTCCAGGTAACGGATTGAAGGATTTTCAACTCGTCTTCAGGCTGGTAATTTTTGAATTCCTTTGAAAAATTAACAGTTGCGACTCCGTCTTTGATATCGACTGATACATCGGTGTCTTCAGGAAGGACTGCCCTAAAGCCATTTGGGAGCATTTCAGAAACGGGGCCGTTCACGACAAGATGCTCTAGTGCCTGTTTTGCGACTGAATTTGTTTTTGGAAGGTCAAGTGGCTGGGAAACGACAAAGCCATCCTTGTCGATAAGATACAATTCAGTTTTAATGGTGCCTGTTGTTTCGGCTGCTTCACCACTGGTAGTTGAGTTTTTCTTCCCTTCTTTGTTTTCAAAGGAAGTACTTTTTGGCGGGTCGATCTTCTTGACCGTTTCCGCCCCGAATAGCCCGCATCCGGTTAGCATAACAGAAGATAGCAGTACAGCCGATGCCAGGACCTTAATTTTATTTTTGGACATGAAAACCCCTCCTGAGACAGTTTGTACTACATGTATACGAGCCCCTGGAAGATTTAGACCAAGCCATTGAAAATAAACTGGTAATAAGAAATTAAGTTGGAAAGGAAGGTGAATTTCGCCTGCGGAATTTAATTAAAGCGGATTTGCAGCAGAAAAATAAGTACACTTTTTTACTAATTATGATTTGCCGATAGGCAGTTTTCACTAGTGGTACTCCGAGGTTCACTAGGCAATCCGATGAAAAAACTAGTAGTACTCCGAGTAGTACTACAAATGACTACTTTCCTGAACCACACTTTGTTGCTATTCAAGGTTAACGGATAGTTAGTTTTCACTAGCAGTACTCGGAGCATCACTAGGCAATCTGATGAAAACACTAGTAGTACTCTGAGTAGTACTACAAATGACTACCTTCTTGAACCACACTTTATTGCTAGATTAGATACAAAGATAGTCAGTTTTCACTAGTAGTACTCGGAGCATCACTAGGCAATCTGCTGATAAAACTAGTAGTACTCTGAGTAGTACTACAAATAACTACTTCCGAAAATCACTCTTTATTACTAACTGAACTGTGTTTACCAATAAGTTAACTAGTAACCATAGCACACTCAGCCCGTGGAACATCGCTCGTGAAACAAGAAAATCCGAGGCGTACCTGGCACTGTTCGCATTTTTAGTTCCCGCAGTTCACTGGCCTATCCCCATTTAAATAGACAAAAACACAAAAAAAGCCCCCAAAAGGAGCTCCAAAGGTTAATCCAATTTAACGGTCTTTACACCTTTTACATCATAGCCCAGCCATTGGGATGCAATTTTTGTAAAGAGGATATCAGAACCGGTTGTATAGAATTCGTGTTTCGGTTCATCTGCGTCCTGCTCAATCAATCCTCGGTAATCGAGGATGGTGCTGACTTCCCGGGCTGTTTCGTCTCCGGAACTGATGACTTTGACATCTTTGCCCATATAGTTTTTGATGAGCGGCTCGAGCAATGGATAGTGAGTACAGCCCAGTATAAGGGTGTCGAGTTTATTGCCCCTTATAGGCTCCAGTGCCTCGGCTACAATGCGCTCGGCCAATTCCCCTTCAACCTCGCCGGATTCGACGAGCGGAACAAACTTCGGACATGCATGGCTTACAACGGAAACCCTGCTGACCAGAGATTTCAACGCCTTTTCATAAGCACCACTTTTTACTGTGCCAATTGTTCCGATTACCCCGACATGGTAATTTTCAGTATTTTTGATCGCCGCCCGGGCTCCGGGATAAATAACCCCCACAACCGGGATATCGAGTTCCCTGCGAATGTCGTCCAGGACTGCCGCTGTTGCTGTATTACAGGCAATCACAAGCATTTTAATATTCTTATTAAGCAAAAAACGCGTCAGCTGCCAGGTAAACTTTCGTACCTCCCGGACAGGACGCGGCCCATATGGGCATCGTTTTGTATCGCCAAGATAAATAATTTGTTCATTTGGAAGCTGGCGCATAACTTCCCTTGCCACTGTTAAGCCGCCAACACCTGAGTCTATTATTCCGATTGGCTGTTTCAAGAGCCTCGCCTCATTTTTCCCGCATTTCCTGATGCAATTTTGTCATATAGTGCTGAAGAACGGATACTTCTTCAGAGGAGAAATTTTTTAATGTATCGTTCAGGTAATCCTGCCGCTTTTTAATAACTTCGTCAATAATCCGTTCTCCCTCTTCGAGTAGATGGATTCTTACAACACGCCTGTCCTTCGGATCCTTAACCCGAACAACCAGATGGTTTTTTTCCATTCTGTCGACCAGGTCGGTCGTCGTACTAAACGCAAGATACATTTTATTCGATAATTCCCCGATTGTCATGTCGCCATCTTCAAAGAGCCACTGCAACGCAACAAATTGCGGCGGGGTAATTGTGTAGTTGCTAAGCATTTCCCTGCCTTTTTGTTTTATAATACCTGCTATGTAGCGAAGATCTTTTTCAATTTGGCCAACTATAACTGGATCCAATTTTTCACTTCTAACCTGTTCCATATTTTAACCACTCCCATAAAAAGCCTTAAAGGCTGAATCCCCTACTTCTGGTTACATTCATTCTCTACTTTTTTCGCCAAAAATTCAAGGGAAACTACATAACAGGCCACAGCAGCCTTCAACCAAAAGAATATCCCGGCACATAAATGGAGACCGGCCTCCACATGGATGCCGGTCCTGATCATAGCTCTAGTTCTCCCATTCGCAGGAGTTCAACTACTGCCTGAGAACGCCCCTTAACTCCGAGCTTTTGCATTGCATTCGAGATAGGCTTTGAAGTCGTAATTAATCAGAATCTAATACAGTGTAAATTTCCACCTTATTGTCAGGATAGATAACTAGCTTATCAATCAATTTTTTTAACGTAATATGCAACTCATCGAAATCTTCGTATGACAAGTTACCTAGCTCTTCAAGAGCTTCTTTTATTGCTTTATGATATTCCTCTTTATTTTCTTCTTTAGTCAATTTACCTTCAATATCTTTCAAGCGTTTTTGGCTTGTTTGTATTTCTTTTTCATATTGTTCTTTTTCAAAACTATATTGGTCTTCATCCATATTCGTATCAAGCATTTTTTGCTTCCTTAATTCAAATAGCAACTTCCTGTTAATTTCCATGTTCCTTTCAAGCTGTGCCTTCTCTTTGTCCAATTTCTTTCCTCTATTTTGATGTTTATTCTTATTTTCATCCAGATAATTTACAATTTCTTTTTCAACGTCAATCCGATGTCTTAATCGTTGGGATACCTCTTCTATTACCGAATCCCTAAATTCATAATACGGGGTGTACTTACTGTTGTCGCATCCTAATTCACCCAATCTCCTTCTTCTTGAACAAATCAAGTATCGATATTCTCGCCCATCATTCAAATTCTTCCCGTTCTTTGATTTCATGCTCACCATACTGCTACCACAATGCCCGCAGTGCACAAAACCTGCAAAAACATTTACTCTTTGTCTAGGGCCGCCTCGTTTGCCCCCTCCCCGTAATAATCTCAACTCTTGTGCCTTTTCAAATGTTTCATCTTCTATAATGGCTTCCCAATTTTTATTTTCATTGCGGTACCATTCTTCCTTAACTCTTTGTACCAATCTCTTTTTTCGATCACTCATATCATTCAAATCTTCATATACTTTTTTAACTTCATACTTGTTAAATACATTTCTGCCAGTGTAGGCTTCATTTTGAAGTATCCGTTGCACTGTCGAGAGTCCCCAAATACCTTTTCTGGGAGATGGTATGTTGTTTTCTTTACTGTTTAAGTAATGAACTATATTTTTTTCCCCCATATTTTCATGGACATATAAATGAAATATCTTACGTACAACTTCAGCATCATTATTTGGAACAAGTGTTTTTTGATTAGCGATGATTGTCCTACTATAACCATATGGAGCGATGGAGCCAGTAAAGTTACCTTTCCTTGCAGACTGCCTCTTTCCTCGACGCGAAGCTAAACTTATTTGCTCTGCCTGTTGTTGAGCCATAATGGCGAACAACGTAAATTTTAATTCATCTTTATCTACAGCCGAATCATAATTTTCTTCTATTGATATAAGTCTAATGCCAAGTGCATCCACCAATGTTCGTTTAAGGGTGATGGCATCAAGCTGATCACGGCTAAAACGGGATATTGATGCAAAAAGAAGGGTATTAAACAATCCCTTTTTTGCATCTTCCAGCATTTTTTTTATATCTTCCCTGCCATTAATGCTCGTTCCTGAAGAACGATCTTCGTATGTGTAAATAATTTCGAAGCCTTCTTTAAGTGCCTTTTCCTCGCATAGCATTCGTTGATGCTCAGGTGATTCCTTCTGCGAGGCTTTAGTTGACGAGACACGAACATAACTCGCTGTTATCGAGTTCTTCATCATATACCTCCCAGTAATAAAAAAGGCCCTAGCTTTTACGCGTCGGGCTTAATTGCTTTATATTATATTATAACCTTAAGCTGCTTATCTGGCTACGGCCTTTCGGATTGCGGATTGGATGAGTTCGAGCAATATTTCTTCCTGGGTTTTAGAGGGCTTATCTGGCTTTTTAAATATAAAGATGAATGTCTTTTGATGTTCCCTCATATTTATCACTCTCCTACAATCAAGCTATGTAGGAGTGGAGTTGTCCTATGATATCTGTGTTTGAGTAAAGAACAAGCCAAAAAACACAACAACTAAAAAAACAGCATTGGGCAAGGGATAGCCCGAGAGAAGCACTATTCTGTTTACTCGATGCCTGGGATAAAAAGCCCACTTTCCTTATCTGTTAATTTTTTCCGAATTTAATAAACCTTATGAAACCAATGTCTACATATTCATTATTAACTTGAGATTATGTTGCTGCCTTACCAGTCCTTTCCCCCAAATCAAAAGTATATTGAAACCCACCTAGCTCACGGTTTTCATCATACAGAGCTAGTGGCAAATCAGCTTTAGGCATCCAAACTCTTCCTAATTCAACGGCAATTGAAAGTGGTACTGCAGGAAAAATACTAATAACGGTATCTTGACCATGAACAAATTTTATCTTATCGAACAGGCGTCTAATTATGATACGAAACATCTTCAATTGATTTTTACTCTTTAGGTAATCATTATTGGGCGATGGAATGGTTAATGTCCACACTGAAGTTTCCTCACCAAGCACACTATAAATACGATGAATATCAATACTAGCACTTAAGGATAGATTTATAGCAACTTGCTTATAACAGCTACTAGGTTCCTTAACAATATATTCAAAATCTGCAGGGTCGTCCTGCCAACACCAATCGGTTGGTTCTCTGTGTAACTGATATACGTCCGCAGAACAAATATCACTGATTAGTGCTCCTAATTGAATGAGTAAAGGTTGAGGTGCCATGGCAAACACCGAGAGATGGGTAATATCTCTTAATTCGAGCCTCCGCTTCACCTTATCAGCAAATTGCGTTATTAAATGTTGCCTCTCAATGGTCCAAAATAAATCTTGGTGATCACGGAAAGAACTACCTTGCATACTTAACTCTATGGCAGGGGTCTCTGCTGGATACCTATGTGGCATCATTGCTGGAGTTGTATTTGCATAGTTGATTAAAGAGGTATGTTGACCAATATTAGCACCATATAAAAGGACATGACTTTTCATTTCCTCCTTAGTGGCTGTCACAATTTCTATTCTCTTCTCATGCCTTTTTTTCATATCAATAAGACGCTCTACGGGATGCCCTTCTACGTCCTCTTTATCAATTAACCTATGGTGCTTATCACACATCAACATTAGGTTTGATATATCCATAGCCAGTTGTTCTGAAAGAACTTTATCTCCTCGTGGACCATCTGGGCTATCAGCAATAATATGAGCCACGTAGGCAGTATTAAACTCAGCTTTGGTAAGTAAATCTAACCATAGTGGTTCATTACATCCTTCGTATTGGCACCTTCCTGCAGACTTTCCCCATAATCTTATTTTGACCTTTTCTGGAATTTTTGTTTTTGACAAGAATACCACCCCCTATATTTTTTTAAAAAGGACCATTATAAAAAGAAAACGATGGTTTATAACCCTCATTTTCATTTACTTTTTTTCCTTCTAAGTCGAGGGTGTTCTCCTCCCCCGAACCATTCCCCAGTGGCCTGCCACATCTCATAATAATATAGCCATAGAGATGTCCAAGGAATAATTGTTTCCGAAATCAACATTGCCTTGGTCCACTCTTTTTTCTTGGGTCGAAATAAACAAAGTTTATTCCCAGGATAGGTATGTGGAATGTTTGCATCTCCTCTTTTTCTTAACGGGGGGGATAAAACTATTATTTTTGGTTGGTCCATGGTTAAAGAATAAAAAATTTGAACAGTATAGCAGCGGCTTAAAGGAGTAGGTTTTAAAGTTCCCGTCCAAATCACTGTGTTCCTTTTCCAATCGGTTTGAAAATTAGGAAATGCTTTTTCCATTGCAATGACCTGTTGGGAAATGGAAACAGAAAACTTTTTAAACGGGATTCTTTTATTCACCATAGAACGTGTTCGGTTTGACACTAACCCTATTTTCTTCTTTAGAAGCAGCAACCAATAATCCTGAGCCTAATATAGAAAGATTATTGGACTTCCTTACTTTTTCCATGAATTCTGCCTGTTCCTTTAAGGCATCGTTGATGATATTTTCGCCAAACATGTTTTTCAATTCCACTGCAATTTCATGAATTCCTTGTAATTTATTAAGTTTGGCCCAATGCTCTTTAAAATCAAGCATAAAGTTAATAAAGGATAGGTATAATTTTTGATCCTGATCCCATTTCTCACTTAAATCTTCCCTACGATTAGCAGGGTTTAAAACAACTAATCTTTCCCCGTCTTTTGGAATATGAGCAATAATGTTGTCCAAAATGTGAGTAATGGATTCATTAACTGTAAGTTGCCCACTATAAACATCTCCTGCCAAAGTTGTTAAAACAATACTGATAGGAGCATTCTCACAATTATCTTTAAAATAAACATCACGGTACCGTTTGATAAGCTGAACTGCCCTTTTTAAAGGAGCCTTTTTTTCTACACGTTCATCACTTGGCAGGGGTTCAATAGATGCACTTTTTTCAAAAAGAATTTTATATTGATTAGAACGGTTTATGAACCAATCAGCATATCCTTTTGGATTACTGTCCTTCCAATCCTCGGCCTTTCGGTCAGGGACTTTTAAATTGGTGTCTGTTGATTGATTTAAGGGATGAGCAGGCAAAATATCCAAGTGAAATTCGTTAGCATAATTAAGCCGAATACAACGATTTTTTCTTTCAACCATTCCTTCGTAGATTTTGTTTTCTTTGAGGCGTCTTTCAATGGAGTCTAATAATTTCAGTGGGTCTTTACCTTGCCAGTTCTGATTAATTTCACAAACTAAATCAAGGTCATATTCCTGTTTTGTAAGTGGTTTGACGGTAGTGCCAATACGTAATGAACCTTGCGAGTATATGTCGATGTCCACTCCATTAAAGAGCGTATCATCTTTAGAAAGCCATTCTCCTACACTTTTATATCTACTTTCTGCCAACTCTCGCTGTGTTTTACTTATTTGCAATTTCATACCTACACGCTGTAGCAAATCTTCAAGTTGGGAACTATTTGAAGAAAGTACTTTATCCATAAGATCCCCTTCCAAAAAAGTGTTTGCATTCTTAGTACAAGCATATTGCAACTTGTCAAATTTTGTCAAGAAAATTTTGCAGCAGCAAAATAATTTTAAATCACAAAAGTTAGTAAGCTAACTGTTACTTAGATTACCTTCATCTCCCAACCTTTTCGTGTTGACACGCTAAATTTTCTCTGGGTCAATAAACACCTTTTGTTTTTAATCTTTTCCGCCTTTATACATCTCAGTCGGCTCAAGGGTGAGATACACGCAATCCTCTAAAGATATTCCAATTACACCCTTAAGACATATGTCTCCTGAATCTTTTCAGGAAAGTTACTTTATATCAAGAAGTTCTTTAAAAATAACTCCGAGGATTTTACAAAAGAGGTTTCGAATGTCTCTCATAATTCGAAACACTCATGCAGATACTAAATTTGGTGATTTCAATGTATAGAATAACAAACCGACAACAAGTACAGCTGGATGAGTTAAAGGCTCATCACCTTTACGGATGTTCGCCTATAGACTGGTTGAAGGAAAGCGTTGAGCCTTTTCCCAAGTACAGGTTGGGTCCTGCCGAAGAAGTATGGGCAGATAAAGAAGATAGATACCAACCTTCCCACTTTTCAAAGAAGATTGGTTTTAGTAAAATCGTTACATACTACTACAAATACCAGAGAAACAAAGGACGAACAGTAGATCAGCGTATCTACGAAAAATGGGAAGAGAGGTATCCTTTCGTCAAAAAAGTATTAGAAGGTGACCCACAAGCTTGGAGAATGGCCGTGAAGAAATATGGTCAATTTCATAGAAATCCTTCCCTTGCCAAGGCTTATAGTCTGTATGTCTACTCTAATATAGTAGAGTGTGATGTCTATCTTCATACCCTGGAAAATGTTATTCCTTATCAAATCGAAAAAGTAACTAAACGAGGAAACCTTCGGTACCACATTTTCCCAAAAATGAAAAGAATTGAATTGTATGAGATGTATGTGTATAGCTGCTTAAACAAAGTTATCATTGACTTACTTGCGGTTTTACCTTGTCATACTATTTTTATAAATGGTGTTTATGGAGATGGATATGATGTTGAACCCATTATTTCTTCTGTTATTGAGCGTAAGAAATTTCAACAATACAGATGTCCCAAGCGTACCTTACAACGCCATCGACTATTAGTTACCTTTAAAAAACGCAGCGGTTTTTGTGTGTTAAACAGGGTTTATTCCCCACGAATCCTTTATGACAAGGAGGACTGCTAAGATGGATTTTTTTACGTTTATAGGATTTATCTTTCTGTTTATTTTACTGATTGTAAAATTATATAAAGGGTCATACCTTACTAAAAATATCGAAACTGGTATAAAAGAATGGCATCATTTAAGTCCAGTAAGTCAACAGTTTGAGTCTGTAAGTTTTAATACTGGGTATGTATACTTTGTTCAAGAATCTGGTAAGAAGTTAGTTAAAATTGGGAAGGCTAAGGTTCCTGAAAAACGAATTAATAATGATTTTGGAACAATCATGCCTTATGAATTTAATACAGTTCATATAATTAAAAGTGAAAACTATCATAAAACCGAATATCTATTTCACCAACACTTTAAAGAAAAACGCTGTTCAGGAGAGTGGTTCGAGCTAACATCTCAAGACCTAAATTGGATTAAGAACGAAAAGTACACTCCCAAGATTGAAGACTCTATTAAGGGTTATTAAAAACTGACGCGTATGTTGAATAATTAGAAGCTCGCCCTAATTAAGGCGAGCCTTTTTATTACTATCAAGCTGTGTAACAAGCCTGTTTTACTTCACCTAATTATTGGTCCTTGTTTTAATTACTAATTGAAGATAGTTGAGCTATAGTGATGTGGGATTCTCGCACCCTTTAATTTAAGTACAATAATTCACAATCAATCTGAGCCTAGAAACAAAAACTCTCATATGTTAGTTCAAACCTAATTAATTTCAAAAAGGGCTGTTTGAACTTCACATTGTTCTTACTTATTTGGTTTGACAAGTAAAATCCGAGTAGGGACGTTAGCTATAATATCGAATTATATTTGATATTCTGTCAAAATCAGTTTCGTCTTTAATTCGGTCGTAAACACGTTTAATCCTTGACTGATTATATTCCATTCTTTTCCGTTTATAATCAATATATAAATCGCCACAATTATGATATATAATTGAGGAAAGTTTCCAAACACTAAAAATCCCAATAACCCAAATTCTATAAATAGTTGTTCCTGCATCTGAAGTCTGAGTTCTTATTTCTGAATTTAGCCCCCAACTTTTAAACACGTTACATAAGGATTCAGCAAAATCCTTGCTTGCACTAGTTACATTTAAAACGGAACCTTTAGGCTTTACCCATCCATCCCCATCTATCACTCCCCTAATAAAATGGGGAAGATATAATTCAGGAACATCAGGGAATTTAATGGACCTAGATTTATTTGGAGTCATTCCGTATGATTTTAAGTCATTTACCATTTCTGTGCTTCCAATATTAAGACATGCACTTCTGTTCTTGTATCCATCAATAATTTTATGATTTGAACCAAGCAAATCTCTAATTTTATGCAAAATATTCGTATCCTTTTGGGCTATATCAAAAGAACGATTGCCAACTGTGTCGTGAATGCACCCATCCGTATAAATCATTGCTAAAACCCATGCCATTTCATTAGTCCAACTCTTAAAGAAATCTTTGTTTACGTTATATTGTTCATTACCATTTCTAATTTTCAAGTTGTACTTATTAGCTATTAGACGTATTCCTCTATCAGTTAAGGAAAACAATTTTGCCATTTCTTTATAAGACATTGTAAACCTTAATTAGTATTTCATCTCTTTTTTTAATCATTTCTTTACTGAGTTTTTTCCTTCTCTCTTTTAAAGCTTTGATTTCATTAAGTACAGCTAAATCAGGTGTTGACATTTTCACTCCTCACCCTCATTCTGTATTTGCACTTTATTTTACCATCCTCATTTCACTAATCTGCCCCGTTTGTTCAATAAGTAATTCAACAAAAAAGGCGGTTAATCCTGCTGGACCCAAGCAGCCGTTGTTCATTAAAAGGAGCCTCAGATCAATACCAAAACAGTACACTGAATTAATATACATAATAGCTATTAAAAAATTGATTGAGGATGTGTCCTTAACCTTTTTTTCACTTCCTTTTCATTGAGGATATTGAGGGGCGTATCCATTTTGCGATGGAATTCTCCTATGAGGTATCTGTGAAAGTATGGAGAGAAGGTTTTTTTATGAATTCAAGGGCAGGGTAAACCGATTAGATGAAACTCATAAAGAAATCTTCCTTCAAGTTGATGAATTGTACATAAAACAAATTCCTTTCTGTGAGATTATTAGGTATGAAGTAATTGAGTAATAAAGCTGGTTAAGAAGGATTTCGCCCAATCAATGGAGAAATTCACTTTAATTTCTCCTTACTGTGCATAGAATGGAGAGAACGGAGGTAAAATATTATGTTGCGAAATTTGGGGCAACGGATTCGACTTTTAAGGGAACAGAAGGGGATTTCACTAAACGCATTTGCAAAGGAATTAGGGGTGTCATCAGGTTATTTGAGCCAGCTAGAGACAGGGAAAACCGATACGATACCATTGCACATTCTTGATAAACTCCAACTCGAACTAGGTATATTGCCTATCGAATCACAATCAGACGAAATCTCGCAAAGGTTCTTAAGTATTCGTTACCAATATGAAAAAATACTCAATAAAAATCCTGAGGCTGCTAATTATCTCCTAACCACTTTTGAAAATGGAATTCAATTTTTTCTAATGAATAAGAAATTAGAGCGATAAGCTCTTCCTTTTGTCCAATACATAAATATATGCATTTATGCTAATACGAAACTGATTGTCCTAATTTATTGTTAAACGGATAAAACTGGATTGCTGTCGAACAAATTTATCCATGGTTTATTAGAAAAGTACAATTTGACTTACTGTGCATTACCACTATTTGACCGTCATTTATTAATTGGCGGTCTTTTTTTGTTTGATGCTCTGGGAGGAATGGAGGAAAGAAAAAACGAAAAGAAAGCTCTTTTCGCTTTGGTGTACCAGGGTGAATGGAACTTATCGCAGGATTCATTAAGGCTAATACAACATATTTTTATACATCCATACTTTGCTGCTCATAGTTTGTACCTTCCTTGTTCAGTAAATCATTTCTCTGAGTTTGACCTTTTTGTTTATTATTTTTATCCTGTTCTGTCTGCTCCTTTGACTCTTTTAGATTTTCAAAATAAAACTTACATGCCTTTTTCAATATTCGCTTGAATTGTTTAGATTCCTCTCCTGTAAATGGACATTTTATAAGCCCGTCTTCATTAACTAACTCGGACCTTAATGTACCTTCATTAAAGAATTTTTGGTATAAAACAACAAAATGGTCTGACACCCCTTTCCCTTCCACATCTAACATTAAATCTTTAACAACATTGCCCGAATTTTCTTTGAATTGGTCAAAAGTCATACGTTTAACTCTGTCAACCCTGGCACTATTTACGTTTTTTGTCGCAGCTTTTTGGGATTCGAATGTTTTCAATCTTTCTTCCTGAAGATTATTAACTTTCTGCCTAAGTTGGATATTGTCATCCATTATTTCGATTAATTTTTTTTCAACCAACTGCTTTTCTGCCTGTAATTCAGATAGTTTTGTTTCTAAGCTACTAATACGCTCACTCATGTACTTAACATTGTTCTCTCTAGACTCATTTCTGTTCGATAAATGAATTTCAATTTCTGGGACGACTTTGGGTCTGAGCTCCTCTATATAATCATCATACACCTCCATAACATTAGGCCATCCTGGCCGTTGTTCCTCAATAAAATCCAATAGATCCTTCCCTGAAACCATGTATCCTTCCTTACGGTTCTCACTCCGTGTACCCTTAATTTTCCCTTGTCTTATCCATTTGGTGACCATTTGTTGAGAATGGGTAATATTATATTCCTTCAAAATTGCAAGAACTTCATGAACATTATACTCCTTCATAACCTCACTCCTATAAAGTCTCTAGAGTAAATATATGAAGTTACTAATGAGTAAGAACTAAAGTTGATTTATTTCCGATTTTACCTAATTTTTTAATTTTAATGGTTTTGAAGGTTCATAGCTTTACTTTGTATTAGTAACATTACTTAATAAATGACCTCATTACCGAAAACCAAAATCGTAATCCTACCCAAAAGCCGAACCAAGCAATTAAGTAACAAAAATCCTTGTGGGAAAAGGGGGGAAAAGACCTTGATGTATATAGGACAAGCCGTTTAGAGAGCTTTTATAAATCGGCAAAGGGATAGTTGAGGGATCCCAAAACTATCCCTTTGCCGAAACGAGAAAGCATCTATAAATCAAGCCTCTACCCACATGCCGAACATTATTGCATGTCCATTAAATTCATTCTCGATTTATTAGTAGAGTGATAACTTTTAAATCATAATGTAATAAGGCTAACTTTATATCAGGAACATTATAGCTTGTCTAACATGTGTTTTTTTACGAACCCTTATAATGTTATACCAATTATGTTACAAGCGATAATATACTAAGTGCTTCGCTTCTTTTACATAAAGAAAGAAAAGAACTTGTCCAATGAGTTCATTCAAGAGGATCAACGCTTTTGTAGAAGTCTTTTAACATACGGGGGAGGATTATTTAATAAATTAAAAATTGTCCGATAGGAAAAAAATATTATTTACCATTTATTCTTAAGTACCAATTCATGTAAAATTTTTCCGAATTATTACTTTCCCTGTTAGACAAATAGTCATAAATTTAATAAAGGGGTGACAAAATTGTTTGATTCGGAAGAATATGAAATACTCATGTCAGGATTTATGGAATTTGCTACTGAAAAGGCACAGTATCAACCAAGTACACTTTCACGCTATAAAGTGATTCTCGACGCTTATTTTAACAGTAACGTAATTGATAAAGTCGAAAAAAATAACTATGGTGCAATTTTTGGTCAGAAAAGACTTTCCTTATTAAGAAGGAAATCTAATAATGTACGTCCCAGCTTGCTTCGATTTTTGTATTTTTTGTATGAGGAAAAATTTATCGAAGAACTTGACTATTTCCAGCTACAAAACAATGTTAAATCGGTTTTTGTTTCTGAAGAACAAGAGAGAGAAGATAGTGTTGAGTTTTTGACGCCTAACGAGATACGTACTTTGTTTAGTGATCAATTTTAGATATGAGTATGAAGAAAAAATGTTGCCTTTGATTTGTTCTCTCTCTTTTTTTTATATGTTTAAGCAAGAAGATGTAATTAAACTTAAATTATCAGATATAGACTTAGAAAAACAGCTAATAAGAAATTTTAGGCGAACAGAAGAAAATTCCGACTTAGTTGAATGGCTTTCATTAAACGATGTAACGGTTAAGTATTTAAAAACATATTTGACTTATCGCCAAACGCTTCATTATCCAAATGATTCGTTATTGGTAATGGATAATGCACCATTGGATAATACCAAGATAAACAAATTGTTTAATTGCTTTGAGCGAAGAGATAATAAAGTGCTCTTTGGGAACAAGAAGTTACATCAAAGTTTACTTACTCGCAGTATGATGCTTTACATACTTATCTCCACTAATGGAAAAGGTCTTTATCAAATCTTATTAGAACAAGATATGAATACTGCCTTGGATCATGCGTTTAACGAATATTTGTCGATTATTCGTACTGAAAACAAGAACGAATTGTACGACCGTTATAACATTGAGGAAATCTTAGCTAAGAAAAAAAGAGCAGTAAATTTTGGCTCCTATTCAGAATTGAATGACGTTAACCAAATTGATATAGGAGATTACGACATGAATAACAATAGAAACCTTGAAAATAATAAAGTAACTATTCAACGATTGGTTCGAGATAGTAAGATTAGTCGAAATTTACGGAAACAGTATGACAATCAATGCCAATTGTGTGGTTATAGATTACGCAAATCTAACGGTGAGTATTATTCTGAGGCTCATCATATTCAACCGTACAACAAGGTTCATCGAGGAGACGATAGTAGCCATAATTTAATTGTGTTGTGTCCAAATTGTCATACTCAATTCGATGATTTATATTATGCGATTCATCCTGTAACTCAAAAGATACATTGTATATTTGGAGAAGACGATCAGTACCATTTAGAGATGTTGGCAATGAAAGAAGAACATATTTTAAATAGTAAATACTTAGAATATACATGGAAGTTGTTTGAAGAAAAGCAAAAGACATTAGAAAGTAATGTTGTTCTATAATGGGGAAAAATTCACTTCACTTTTTTACTTTGTAATATTTGTACTTGAACAAACTGGTGCGTTAATCCATGAAGGATTAGCCGCCTTTTTATTGAATTCCATATTGAACAAACGGGGCAGTTTATTGAAAAACATGGAAATTATAAAGGGACATTCCCTTATTTCTGAGGAATTGTCCCTTTTCCTTAAAGCTTAGTACCTATGTGTGTTATAAATAAACATTTTTTTGTGAAAGTAAGTGTTAAAACTCACGTTTAAAAAGCAGTAATTTAGCGAAGAAATAGCTAAATTTTAATTATATATCCATTTTAAGAAATCATCTCGATACCATAGTATTCGAAACGTTTTTACCTTAACGGACCTTCTAACCAAAATTTTCGAATAATATTATTAATGTTAGGTTTTTTTTCAAATAACATTGTGTAAATTTCATATAGATTATTTTTATTTAAATCTACCTTGTTTTTGAGTTCAGAATATATTATAGAAAAAGGATTTAAAAACATTACCACCCCACCTGATAGTTTTCTTGATAATATTGGTTTAGAATCATTACCAACTTCCCATTTTACCGATGGATTATCCTTTGTACACACTTCTCCGAAATACATGCCTACAAGACGAATGGTTTCAATCATCCCTCCGTTTAGAGAAACGTCATCTTCACCAATTAGCTTATAAGCCCAAACAGTGTAATTTGTAATAAGGTCAGTGTTTTGTTTTTTGATAATAGGATTAATATATGAATTATTCTTTTCATTTATTTTGCTTATTTCAAGGGTCCAATCCCATAAATTAATTAATGACTTTGGAGAAAAGTCTAATTCTCCTGAGCCATTAGTAAATTTGTATGTGTTTTTCAATGTTAACATCGAAGATTCATACTTATTGAGAAACCAATCAAGGTGCTCAGTTGCCTCTTTTTCTGACATTTTTTCAAATGGAATTATATTTCTAAAGTCAGACTCATTCCAAGTTGACCAATCGAGAATAATATACCATTGTTCCTGATGTGGTAAGGTACTATCATACATCAAAGTAGCTTCCCATTGATTATCATCTTCAATTGCGATAACCTTTTGCCCTTCATTTAAGTTTAAATCCTTAACTTGTTGTTTAGTGATTATTGGATCATTATTTTTATTTAACCAATTCCTATCAACGACTAGTAAAGGAAGATTATTATTCATTTACTTCACCTCAAATAAAGGATTGAAAATTGTCTCGAATAAAGTTGATAGCTTTTGAGAAGTTATACTATCCAGAAGACCAAAGCATTCTATTGAAGCATGTACGGGATTAGGTAATGGGTCTTCAATAGGAGAACTAATTACTTCCCATTTGTTTAAACGTATATTTCCAACTGTAGTTACAGAGACTTTTTTATATCCCTCTATGGGTCCGTACTTGCATAATTCCTTAACAGAGTAACCATTAGCAGAGTTAACTGATATGTGATATTGTGGGTCTCTCTCTTGAGCTTTGATCAATGTTTCTGCTGCACAAACCCCTCCTCTTACTACATAAGCTTCATTATTCATCTTAGGCATTCGTTACAATCCTTTCCCTAATTGCAAGTATTATATATTTTTACAGTAAAATTATAACAAATAATGTATATAATTACTTATCAAAAATTGCATACAGTACATTTAAGAGTGCATTAAATGAATAGGTTTGGAAAATAAAGGGAATTTTAACAAAATGAGCATAGGTGACCTCTAGACCAGAGCACAGCAAATATTTGATTTAATCTACACTGTTGACTCTTACGAAGTAAAACTTCCAGCCTATCGATGAATAGGCTAAAGAAATTTTCATTACAACTTTTTAATTTCAAGTTTGTAAAGAATTGTACTTAAAGTATCTGGTGCTTATCTTCAATAAGATTTCAAACAAGGGTCATTTCAGGGCCCTTGTTTTATGGTCATTATCAACAATATTATTCACCATAGCTAATACTTAATATTGAAAACACATATATTGATTCTAAAATAAAAGGATGCTAGGACTCAGAAAGTCTTAGCACCATTTTATTATTCATTGCAAATCACCCAGCTGAATTAGTCCTCTTTGATTTAAATCAACATTAGCAATTATGTCATACGCATACTCATTACTTTTCTCGCTAATGGTTCTAATACTAATTTTATTCAATAAAAACAAAAACAATTTTCTGATCTCTGGCTGATCTAGTTCATACTCAAAACTAGTTAATTCTTTCGTGATTTCTTTAAAATTGCCCACATCCCCGTAAGAAAAATAAAGTTGCTGTTTTTCTCTGAGTTCTTTTTCAATTTCGTCTTCAAGCAATGCTATTTTCTTATTAACAGTGATTCTATATTGGACTAGTGCATGTTGCAGTTCATCTGGTTCAGAAAGTTTCTGTATTAATTCTAATTGCTTGCTTTCGACCTGCTTTAATTCATCCAAGCATAAAACTAATTCAGCTTTATAGGAACTCACAGACTTGTCAATTTCTTCGATTTTCCCCTGTATCTTCTCCATAATATTTTTTTGGAGGTCATCCTTAGGGATAGTGTGATAATTATAGTGCCAGCCACTCATAATTTGTTCAAACAGTTCCTCGTCTACAATTGATGCTCTCCATTTTTGTTTGCAAGATGTACAAATATACATTCTTCGGTTGGGGCGAGAATCTTTACTATCTTTTCCTGAGGTGTAATTTTTCCCTTTCACTTTCGAGTCGCAATCCTTGCAAAAAAGAATGTCGATGAATAAGTATGGTGAGATATACTTATTCTTCATAACTTCTCTGCTTTTTTTCTTTTCATAAATTTCCATACATGCGTCCCACACTTCTTCGGATATGGCAGGATTAATTGCATCACACTTTCCCTTTGTCCATTCACTTCTTTCCTGTATTGAGTTACCTGAACCAGGTACTATCCTATGGCTTGTGGTATACCCCGCATAGTAAGGGTTAGTTATAATTGCTTTAATATTGCCTGCAACCCACTT
Organism: Bacillus sp. FJAT-27225; assembly: GCF_001685025.1. Taxonomy (GTDB): domain Bacteria; phylum Bacillota; class Bacilli; order Bacillales; family Cytobacillaceae; genus Bacillus_D. The sequence goes on from NZ_MAYU01000001.1 coordinate 1,073,276, forward strand.
ACCTGACCCTTTTTCAGGATGTTTAGGATATCCCTCGTTCATTAAAGATGCTATACGTTTAAATCCATATCCTCTTCGGTATAAGCTGAAGATTTGCTTTACATTCTTAATTTGAAGAGGGATTTGAACCATAATGCTTTTTTCTTCATCATCTAAAACATATCTATAACCATAAGGGAGATTGCCTCCTTGCCATTTACCCTTTGCAGTATTCGATTTGTAGGTGTCACTTGTTCTTATCCGAGTATTTTCTGATTCCATTGAACTCAGCCCAATCTCCACCATAATCTCCGTTGGACTGTCTGTGGTGTAAAGTTTTTCAGATTCCGCCAAAATGATTGGAATACCCAATTCCCGAAACTCCCCCCAGAGAATCATATGCTGGTCAATTTTTCTAGCTAATCGATCAGCTTTATACACGATCACACAATCAAACTTACGGTCTTTCGCATCTTTACGTAGCCGTTGAAGATCTGTTCTATTGTCCATATTCTTCTTCTTAAAGGCTGACTTCTTGTCAATGTACTCATCAACCATCGTAATCCCATGTTTTTTGGCGAATTCAAAACAAACATGACGTTGGGTTTCTACCTTTTGACCTTTTGTTGAGTGGCGGCCGTAAAAAACTCCTTTAAGATTTTCTTGCTTCAAAAATTCAGCCAAATTCATGATTTCACCTCATTTGTTTCTAAAAAAGGATGTTTAAAGATAATACGTGTAGTGTATTTGCTAATGACAATGTGGTGCACTAAATCTTGGATGAGTTCCTGTCTTTTAGAAAACGAGAGGGTACTCCATAATGCATCTTTAAGAATGTACTCTCTAATTTCTTTAATTAGATTTGGCACATCAATAAACAATTCTTTTTTACTTTCAAGTTCAATAATTTCTTGTTTAATTGCTTTCATACGTCTTGAATACTCTAAAACTCTCTCCCTGTGAATATTACTGTTCTTTTCCAGCCATTTGTTGGTAACCTGAACTAACTTTTCTTCAACAGAGAGTAATTCCCTTTCCATTTGTGTTTTTAATTTTGTGATTTCCTTTATATTTTTCCTCAGCTGATTAGAGTACAATTTATCAAAGCCTTTCTTTAACAATTCAGAGAAAAACTCCTGGCACCTTAAATAAACCTCATGTTCAATTTCTTGAGTTACTATTACAACATTGTGATTTTTGCATTCGTAGGTCGGATAAGGCTTTTTGTCTTTAACTCGTTGACTTGTAATTAAGGGCATTTGCAATTTAATCTCACCCGTCTTTTCCTTTTCTGCTAAAATTTCCGCATCACAATACTCGCAAAAGAGTAAATCAGACAGCAAGTAATCGAAGTGTTCCTTTGTTTTTTGTGGTTTTCTTCTCTTATTAATTAGATTTTGAGCAAGTTCAAAATCTTCTTTACTAATAATGGCTAAATCGTCAACCGATTTCTGAGCAGGCTGATTATGGAACATGGCAATTCTTAAACCCATATAAATCGGATTGGCAAGAACCTCGGAAACTTCGTTTCGAGTCCAGTTTTTTTCTCCTCTTTTAATACCATCAGTTGTTAATTTTTCGGCTAGCTTTTGAAAGTTTTTATACTTGTCTGTATTCCATTCACTGAATATGGATTTAACCGTAACCAGTTCGTTCTCATTTCTTAGGATTTTGGTTTTCTCCTTATTTGTTGAGTAACCATAAGGTACATACCCTATCGTCTTTCCACTTAGAAAATTACTCAATTTTGTATCCATTATACGCATGTTAATTTGTTCTCCATCACGCTGATTCATAACACCTATGAATAACTCAATTAGTTCACCAAATACATCAAATCTCATCGGAGGTTCATTCTCCGCGATAAAAAGAACTTCGACGTTATAACGTTTAAATAGATTATAGAGTTCCAGATGCTCCTCGACCTTCCGTGCCAAACGATCCCTTTTATAGACTATTAGTCTTCCAATTTTGCCTTTGCGTATTTCAGTCATTAATTGACTCATCTGAGGCCTTTCAGTTAGCTTGTTTTTTCTTGCAGAAACGAAAGGCTCTGGAAACTCAACATCAATCAATATGCCTTTTTTCAAGGCAAATTGATTGATGTTATATTGCTGTGCAGGTACTGAATCCTCTTGAAGTTTTGTTGAACTTCGATAATAGGCTGCTGTTTGCTTCATATAACCACCTCACTGGAAAATTATTTATTTATTAATCTTTATTCTTACCTTTGCTTAAAAAATGCTTCATTGTAACATCCATAAATACATTCATCCATTCTTTGGCAGCTTCAGGATCATGAACGTATTGAATTGAAGTAATTTTGTTTTTTGGTCTCTTTGATTTTGTCATTATAAAGTCTCCTTTTGTCTTTGCTGCGATAGGGGGGGATAGGCACACTTTATACTATGCGGTTTCATTTTACGATATTCACTTTCGTGAACATTATATTCATTTTTATGAACGTTTAGGCAAAAAAAAGAACCAAACCATTGGGTTTGGATCCCCTAAAGCACTACGGAGTTCAAACAGTGGATAGTTTACATCCTCTGTGCAGCATAAATTTCAGGTTTACTATATTGTTTTGATACAAAAAATCAATATTTCAAATCAAACTCTAACTGTGCCATTAATTCAGCTTGTTTTATAACAGTTTCAACAGCTTCCTTTTGTAAATCTGGTGGATAGCCATACTTTTTAAGCAGTCTTCTTACTGTAACACGCATCTTTGCACGAGCAGACTCTCGCAAGTTCCAATCTATACTCATATTTTCTTTAATTGACTTTGTAAGTTCATGTGCAATGAGTTTAAGCGTATCATCACCCAATACTTGTTCAGCAGTTTCATGTGATGCTAAGGCATCGTAAAATGCGATTTCCTCTTTGATCAGTCCAGCCTGTTCCCCACGTTTATAAGCTGTATCCATCTCTTTTGCTAACGCAATCAGTTCCTCTATAACTTTTGACGTTTCAATTGCTCTTTTATTATATTTATTTAATGCTCCTGACAACATCTCAGAAAATTTACGTGCTTGAATCAAATTTACACGTTGTACACTTTTCACCTTGCCATTTAACAAACGATTTAATAATTCAACTGCCAAATTTTTATGTGGCATTGCCTTCACATCTTCTAAGAACTTGTCAGATAAAATGGATATATCGGGATTCTCTAATCCTAACGATTCATAAATATCGATTACTTCTTCTGAAATCACAGACTTAGAAATTAGCTGATTCAATTGTGCTTCCATTTGAGCGTTCGTTTTCTTTTTACTGCCATCCCCTATACTTTTTACAAGGCTTGCTTTTACCGCTTTAAAGAAGCCAATTTCCGCATTCAGTTCTTGTGCTTCTTCGGTAGTCGCACATAGAGCAAATGCTTTTGATAGTTCCGTTACAGTGTTGAGAAATCGCTTCTTTTCATCCTCACCAAGACCTAAAATATAATCCATTGTTGAGATGATAGCATTCATCCGTTCAGTTGATTTACTGGATAAATAGCCACTATAATCATGTTGATGGAGCATTTCAACAAGGATTTCATGCTTTTCAAGCATAATATTAACCGCTACGGATGTATCCACACCTGCTGTTGCTTTGTCACTTTCAGTGTATTGATGAAGTGCTTCCTTTAAGTTTTCCGCAATACCAATATAGTCAACAATTAAACCACCAGGCTTGTCCTTAAATACACGGTTGACCCTTGCAATTGCCTGCATCAAATTATGCCCTTTCATCGGCTTATCAATATACATCGTATTCATTGAAGGAACATCAAAACCTGTGAGCCACATGTCTCGAACTATGACAATTTTTAAAGGATCATCAATATCTTTCATTCGCTTTGCCAGGTATTCACGTCTCTTCTTATTGCCGATGTATGGTTGCCATTCAGCAGGATCACTTGAAGAACCAGTCATGACGATTTTTATAACCCCTTTATCATCGTCATCGGAATGCCATTCTGGTCGCAATTCCACAATTTCTTTATACAAATCGATGGCAATGCGGCGAGACATTACAACGACCATTGACTTTCCAAACATGGCATCTTGGCGTTCTTCAAAATGCATCACTACATCTTCTGCTAATCTCTTTACTCTGGATTCTGCACCTGCTAATGCCTCTAAACGAGACCACTTTGATTTGAGCTTTTCTTTCACAGAAAGCTCTTGGTCTTCTGTTATTTCCTCGTATTCATCATCTAATTTTAAATCACTTGGTAAATCTAACGGGATGATGCGGCTTTCATAAAAGATTTTCACTGTTGCACCATCTTCAACAGCCTGTGTCATGTCATAAATGTCAATGTAATCACCAAAAACTGCTGGTGTATTTTTGTCTGTTGCTTCGACTGGTGTTCCTGTAAAGCCAATGAAGGATGCATTTGGTAAAGCATCACGAACATATTTTGCAAAGCCATATTTTGTTTCCGCTTCATTTCCACGAACCGTTGCCCCAAATCCGTATTGACTGCGGTGAGCTTCGTCTGCCATGACAATAACATTTGAACGGTTTGTTAAACATGGCATTTTTCCCGTATCTTCATCAGGTGCGAACTTTTGTAAGGTTGTAAAGATAATTCCTCCTGATTCAACAGACAAGATTTGAAGGAGTTCATCACGACTGTTCGCTTGGCTCGGCGTTTGCCGTAGGATGTCACTTGATATAGAGAATGTATTAAATAATTGATCATCTAAATCATTTCGGTCTGTGAGCACGACTATGGTTGGATTATTCATTGCTTGAATGAGTTTCCCCGCATAGAACACCATAGATAAGCTCTTCCCAGACCCTTGCGTATGCCAAACGACACCGATTTTACGGTCTCCCCGAACAGCGATTTTTGCCTTTTCCACCGCTTTATTTACAGCATGAAATTGATGATAAGCCGCTAAAATTTTGTAAGTGTTCTCTCCATCTGTTTGAAATAAGATAAAATTTCGAATGATATCCATTAACCTTGATGGCTCTAACATACCTTTTAGTAATACTTCTAATTGAGAAAGTGATCTTGGTGCAAGTTCAATACCATCAATGGTACGCCACTTCATGAAACGCTCTTCATTAGCTGTTAGAGAACCAACACGAGCATTTACACCATCACTTGTTATTAGAAAAGAATTGTAGCGGAAAAGGGATGGGATTGTTTGCTTATAGGTTTGTAGCTGATTATACCCCTCTGAAATGCCAGTTGCTTCATTTGTAGCATTTTTCAGCTCAATGACAACTAAAGGTAGCCCATTAACGAAAACAAGCACATCAGGGCGTTTGTTTTGATTCCCTTCAATAATTGTAAACTGGTTGACTGCAACAAAATCATTGTTCGCTGAATTTTCAAAATCAAAAAGCCATACTTTTACCGTTGGATTATATCCATCCGTACCTTGCAATTCAATATCCAACCCATCTGTTACCATGCGATGAAACTTTTGATTATTGATGACTAAATTTGGTGATTCGTTCGCTTCGATTTTTTGTATGGCAAGGTCTATTGCCTCAGTTGGAACGGTTGGATTAATACGATATAAAGCACCCCTCAAACGTTCTGTTAAAACTACATCCTGGTAACTATCTCTTTCAGGAGTATCCCCTTCATGTGCAATATCGGGGCCAGCCAAGATGGAATAATCCATCTCAGCTAACCATTCAAGCGTTGCTTCTTCTAAGTCCGATTCCAAGTACTTAAACAACTAAATCCACCACACTTTCGTCTGGGATTTCAATTTCTCCTGAGAGCATTTTGGGGAGTAATGAATCCCGAACTCGCCCTAAATAAATATTTTCATGTATTAACTCTTGGATTTGTTCTAACATTGGACTAAGAACTTCACTAAATTTAATAAGCAAATTAGTAGGGGGAATTACTGTACTATATCGCCCAATCTGATTCCAACCTGTTCTTGGCATTCGTGTTCCAGTAGCTGTACTTGTTGTATATTCAATAAATTTATCTTGAATTAAATTCATTAATAAATATGCTTTTCCAAAATCATTTTTTGGTATAAATACCAAAATATCTGTTGAGCAAACGCCTTCAACCGAAGTAATACCTACTTTTTTAAAATATGGTCGTAACTTACCGAACAAAATATCACCTTTATTAAATACCCCTTTAACTCCAGACACCTTTTTACTGCTTTCCCAATTTCCAAGAGCAATACTACCTTGTGGCATATGTTCAAGACCGATGTAATGAAAATTACGCTTCTCTTTATCGAGGTTTATCTTCTCACTCGATATTAAACACAAATCCTTTATAGCTCCTACTATCCATCCTTCGGGTATCTCCCCTAACTCACTTTCAACCATCTTGCCACCATTTGATTTATACGACAATCCTTCCTCGTTGGGAAATTCAAAGTCAATAAACCAGTGTTTAAAAATCGTTTGGGACATTTCTTCTAAGGAACCAATCAATTCCTTATTTATCCGAATTTTTTCATCAATACTCGAAATAAAATTACTAACTTTATTTTGTGTCTCCAATGGTGGAACTGGAACGGTAATTTCCCTAATCGTTTTCATTGGGATAGTAGCTTGTGTACTACCAACACTATAATTCATTAATTTATTATAAAAATCTTCACTTCTAAAATAACTATAGTAAAAATAAGGGTTATACTTTTTTTCAGTAAAAGTAATCTTTGCAACATTTGGTGCTAAATGAAAAGCATCATCCTCTTTTATAATAGCAACATTTCCAATAGTACCTGTATAAGTTAATACAATGTCATCCTTAAATAATTTTGACCTTACTAATTCATCGGATACTTTTCGAGAAATTTTTTTAACATCGGTTAAATCTAATACTCCATTTTTTATATTTAAACCTCTAATAGCAATGATTTCCGCCTTTTCATCGTAAACAATATACTTTGTAAATTCATAACCTGCTAATTTTGTTACATTAGCTATTTCGCCCAGAGGTAATTCATTATAGCTCATATCCAATACCCCCAAGTGCTTGCCGAATTTGTTCTTCAAGCCTTTTTGATTTCGCAAATTGCTCCGATAACTCGCTTGTTAATCGAGCCATTTTTTCTTCAAATAATTCGCCATCATCTTCTACTTCTTCTAACCCAACATATCGGCCTGGGGTTAAGATATAATCGTTATTTCGAACATCTTCGATAGAAGTAGATTTACAGAAACCTTGCACATCTTCATACTCTCCATCTACTGTTCCACGCCATTTATGAAATGTGTCTGCAATCTTGTTGATATCTTCATCAGAAAATTCTTTGTGCGTGCGATCTGCCATAAATCCGAGCTTACGTGCATCAATAAAAAGAATTTCATTGTTACGTTTTCTTTTACCTGTTTTTGATTTATCTTTTGAAATAAACCAAATACATACAGGAATTTGTGTTGAATAGAATAATTGTCCAGGCAATGTTACGATACATTCCACTTTATCTGCTTCAATTAAGTTTTTACGGATTTCTCCCTCACCGCTGGTATTAGAAGACATTGAACCATTTGCTAAAACAAAACCTGCTGTACCGCCTGGTGCCAGTTTAGAATACATATGTTGAATCCATGCATAGTTCGCATTTCCAACAGGCGGAACTCCAAATTCCCAACGAACGTCTTCACGTAGTTTTTCGCCACCCCAATCTTTAATATTGAAAGGAGGATTCGCTAAGATATAATCCGCTTTTAACCCTTTATGAAGGTCATTGTGAAAGGTATCTGCATTATGAGAGCCAATGTTGCCGTCAATGCCACGAATAGCTAAATTCATCTTGCAAAGTTTCCATGTTGTTGGATTCGACTCCTGCCCATAAACGGCAATATCGCCAAGTTTCCCTTGATGCTCCTCTACAAACTTTTCACTTTGTACAAACATTCCACCTGAACCACAGCAAGGATCGTATATTCTACCTTTATATGGTTCAAGCATTTCGACTAAAAGTCGCACTACAGATGAAGGAGTGTAGAACTCTCCGCCATTTTTGCCCTCGGCACTTGCAAATTTACTTAGGAAGTATTCATACACTCGACCTAACACGTCTTTTGAACGACTTTCTGAATCCCCTACTTTAAAAGAGAATAAATCAATAGTTTCACCTAAGCGGACTTTATCTAAGGCAGGGCGGGCGTAGTCTTTCGGTAATACACCTTGTAGTGATGGGTTTTCTTTTTCAATTGCGACCATCGCTTTATCAATTATTTGTCCAATTTCAGGCTTTTTCGCATTATCTTTTATGAATGACCATCGAGCTTCTTTTGGAACCCAGAAGATATTCTCTGCCAAATATTCATCTTTATCTTCTGGATCTGCGTATTCATCTTGTTGTAGTTCAGCATATTTTTCCTCAAATGAATCAGAAACATATTTTAAAAATAATAACCCTAATACGACATTTTTATATTCACCTGAATCTATTGATCCACGTAATTTATCTGCCATACTCCATAATTTTTCTTCAAATCCAATATTTGCAGTAATCACAAGTATTTCCTCCCAGTGTTCCTTTACTATATGCTTTCAATTAAAGATAAAATTGTAAAGTCTTATACCTTCATTTTACTATCCTGGGGTAATATATCACTAATTTTTTTTATACATTTTGAAAGAGGATAGATTAGCTCCCGAAGAGCAATAACGAATTCAACAAAAAAGGCGTTAGTCCTGTTTGGGACCATCGTATTAGTAAATTATGTTATTTACAATATTTAATATAAGGACTTAAATACAATGTACCGCTTTAACCCTTCACCTCTTTGGTTTAAGGACAAGATTCCTTTCACTAGTAAGAGGTTTTATCGCTGCTCTACCTAAGGACGTACTTCATCGGTTTGTTCGTGCCAACTTACAAGATAAAGTCTAAATGAACTTAATTTTGGCATCCTGAATACTATAGATAAAACCGCCGAAAAAGGGCGGTTTTATCTTGTTTCTTATTCCTGCTTTCAAACCTGTTCTCCTTCGAAATATGGTTCCTGACTGTCTTTTCGCTTATATATAAATCACCAGCGATTTCCTTTGTTGTTTTGTCTTGTACCAACAGTTCGAATACTTCTCTTTCCCGTTTGGTGAGCAATGGTTTATGGTTGAATCCGTTTTCCTTCAAGTATTGTAACCCTCCTTGCCTTCGCCAGTTGTGAATCGTGGGATGGGTATATATTTAGTCAGAATATAGTATGTAACCAATCCTTTTTGAGTGACTAAATTTACTTGATTATTGCTGGATTCTCTGGATTTGCGAGAAGTTTTTTCATTTCATCTGTCCAAGGGACTCCCTTGCCAGTTTTCTTGGATATTTGAACCATAGTCCCCCGCCCGGTAAAACATATGTCCCCTTTGCCTGTTTTGCCCATATAATGGATATCAACTGAAGATGTCCCGATCTTGTTTGCCTTTACGAAAATATCGATGGGTTCATCAAAATAAACCTGCTTTAAAAAATCGCATTGAAGGTCAGCGACAACAGGTATCGTTTCATTGCCGGGCCTTACCCAGTCCTGCATGAAACCGATATTCTTAAAGAATTCAATCCTTGCTAGTTCAAAGTATGTAAACGGAACCGTATTGTTTAAATGTCCAAACATATCTGTTTCCGAAAAACGGACCTTTACGGGATAGGAAAAATGAAAGCCATTCTTCCACTCTTCGATGTCTTCAATATATCCAATTCTGCTCATTTTGTTCCTCCTTGTCCTTCTTATGAATGAGTAACCATTCATTTTATTATAGTATCGAATGAAACGAATGGAAACTAAAAAGAATCTGCCCGAAAAAGCGGCAGATTCCATTGATTTTATGCAGACTTTCTTTTTTCCAAAACGGCAGGAGTTTTAACAGGTTTCTTCTCTTCCTTTTTGCCCTTATTGTTTCCACCTAAAGTTACTACATAAGTGGATAGTGGAGGCACTGTTAGTTTGTTTCCTTTGTGAATTGAGAGTGTCTCTTTACCCGCCTTAATACCATTTACAAGTACATTCCAATTCCCGCTTGCAGGCAAAGTAATTTCAACCGGTTTATTGTTCGCATTATGAACGACTGCAATTTTTCCAGCCTTATCCCCATTTGCATTGTCGTCAATGACATATGCAACAGAGCCTGCAGGAGTTTTAAGGAATGATAGATGTTCTTTAATCTCTTCTGCAGTCGTCATCCTGAATGCTGGATGCTCATTCCTCAGCTCTACGAGGCCTTTAAAATATTCAACCTCTTCGTCAAATTCACTGCGCCTTTGCCAGTCAAGCTGGTTGACTGAATCCGGGGATTTGTAGCTGTTATGGTCTCCACCTTTCGTGCGCATGAATTCCTGGCCTGCATGAATAAAGGAAACCCCCTGAGATGTCAGGACAATAGAGGTTGCCAGCTTGTGCATTTGTTTTCTGGCTTCCTCGGACTCCCTTGGATTGGTCAAAAGAAGCTTATCCCAAAGTGTATGGTTGTCATGGGCCTCGACATAGGTTACAGTTTGTTCCGGATCGTCAGCAAACGTGTTGATTTCATCTGAATATCGGATTCCGCCGACAATGCCTTTCTTTATGCGAAGCTCCATACCCTGTTTGCCATTTACAAAACCGTTGTCAGTGTCATTGAAGACACTTCCCTTCAAACCATCGCGGATATCGTCATTGAAGTGGGCGATTCCCGGCATTTTGTATGCATTCTTCTGGTTAGCCTTTAACTCGGCAGGCAGGTTAGTCGCCAAATCCCAGCCTTCGCCGATCACGATAATTGATGGATCAATTTCGTCAAGCGCCTTGCGCACTTCATTCATGGTCTCAACATCATGGATACCCATCAAGTCGAAACGGAATCCGTCGATATTGTACTCTTCAACCCAATATTTCACCGAGTCAACAATGAATTTACGCATCATTTTATGTTCAGACGCAGTATCATTTCCTACACCAGTTCCGTTGGAGAGGCTGCCATCTTCGTTGTAACGATAGTAGTAGCCTGGCACAAGCTTATGGAGATTCGATTCAAACGCACTAAACATATGATTGTAAACAACATCCATAACAATGCGCAGGTCATTGTCGTGCAATGTTTGGATCATCTGTTTCATTTCTGTAATCCTGACTGCAGGTGTATATGGATCAGTAGAATACGAGCCTTCGGGTACATTGTAGTTCTTTGGATCGTAGCCCCAGTTGTACTGAGGTGTATCAAGTTTTGTTTCATCGACGCTTGCCGTGTTGTAATCATACATCGGGATGAACTGGACATGAGTTACACCTAGGTCCTTAATATGGCCAAGACCGGTTTTTACACCATCAGGTCCTGTTGTACCTGTTTCTGCGACACCAAGGAATTTACCTTTATGTTCATTAGAAACGCCACTTTCAGGATGGATGGTTAAGTCTCTGATATGTGCTTCATAGATAATCGCGTCTTCCCGGTTTTTGAAGATTGGCTTATCCTCTGTCCATTTAGCTGGATCAGTGGAATCCAGGTCAATGACAGCACCTTTATCGCCATTTACCGCAACCGCACGAACATAAGGGTCAACCGCTTCATTCCATGTATCGCCAATTTTAACTTTGTACGTATAGAGCGTTCCGTTCTTGTCGCCATCAAGGACAGCAGTCCATGTGCCGTTTTCTGCCCGAATCATAGAAAGCTCTGTACCCTGAGTACTGTCCCAATTTTCATAGGTTACAAGCATTGCTTCGCTTGCAGTTGGAGCCCAGAGGCGGAATTTGGTCTGTTCTTTTGAATAGGTGTTTCCAAGATCTTTGCCAGGATAATAGAACTTTTCTTCAAAGGATTTGCTCCCAATTACCTTCCCAAGTTGGACGGTTGCTTCACCGTAGCCTTCCTTGGCTACTTTATAAACTTTTGCAAAATCCAGCTCATCCTTTGTTGTGATGATGACTTTGTTTGTCATATCCCCGGCATTGGAATCTGCAGCTTCGATTTTATCAATCTCTGCGCCCCTCAAGGTAATGCCATGGTTTGAAACCGAAAATGGAAGATTGGTAGTAAGCGTGATTTTATTCATTTCATCAATTGTCGCTTTAGTAATTCTTGGTGTCCTGTCGACTTTTGCAGGGTTGTCGTAAATCCTCTTTTGTCCTTGGACAAGCCAGACTTCTGCTTTGCCATCTTCACTAAAATCAGTAATCCAACGGTCGCCGTCACCTGGATCTTTGGCGGACCAATCCGATTTCCTGACAATAAATCCAACCTTTGTTGCACCGCCAAGATTGTCTGCCTTGAACACAGCTTGCTTGCCATAAGATGTAGTTTTATCAAGCTTGACTGCCTGGCCGTCGGTTTTGTCGGTCCAAACCCAAATATCCCAGTTGTCATAATTTAAATCATATCGGTAATAATTAAATTTCACTTCAATAGAGTCATATGTTTTTGGAGGCTCAGCTCCATCTGGATTGCTGGTGTAAACTGTATCATCGCCAGCCTTGACCCATACTTCGTCATTGCCATCCCAAATGCCGTCGATAAAGCGGTCGCCGCCATCTTTTTCCCAGCTATCGGTACGGACAATGAAGCCGATTTTATTATAATCGCCAGGAATCTTCAGTTCTGCCACTTTCCCAAATTTATCTTCTCCGGTGAATTGGTAAACCTGGCCGCTCATTCCATCCGGCCATACCCACAGATTCCAGTCCTTTGTATCTCCTGCTTTCGGCTGATAATGAATTTTGATCGAAGTCGTAATTGGCTGCTGGGCAGCCTGCACATCAATAGTCCGTGGATTCAAGGCATCAAAGCTGAAAATATACTCATCTGTCGCTTCAGGTGTAAACCTTAAGTTGTCCCCATCAAGCCAATTGCCATCCATTACGTACTTGAATTCAATTGCCTTTCCGGCCTCAAGTGCAATCGGCTCACTCTTCCATAGCTTGGATTCAGCATCATAAGTTAGTGGATTGGACTCCCCATCCCATGAAAGCGGCTCTGATCCTCTTAAAATTACTTTCTCGAAAACTTTATTTCTATCCAGCGGCTTGTCGCTGAACACTAAGTCGCCAGCAATTTCATAGATTTCAAAAGACTTGGCAGCTACTGTGAATTTCAGATTGCCATTACTGTCACTTGAAACAGTGTCTTTATTTAGAGAATCTGTTAAAGTTACGTTCGTAATTTCCAGCTGATTGTAAAGTGAATTTACATCCACTTCTTTTGGCTGAGCCCCTTTGTTAACTACAACAAGGAATCGCCCTGTTTCGTCGGAACGTTCAAATGCAAACACATGCTGGTCTGCGGAAAGCTTTTGGAACGCGCCGGTACTTAATGCAGTTTCGCTGGACCTGAGGGCTGCGAGATTGCTATAAAACTCCTTTAATTGCAGGTCCTGTTTATCAGCATCCCATGGCATCATTTCACGATAATAGCGGTCCTTCCAATCGGAAACCGAATTATGGTCCTTACTTTGTGAAAGGCCGACTTCATCACCATAATAAATAACGGGCGCACCTGGCAGGGTAAATTGTGTTGCTACCGCAAGCTTCAGTTTGTCTTTATCGCCGCCCGCTTCAAAAAGGAAACGTGGCTGGTCATGGCTGTCAAGGAATGACGCCGTAACAAATTCTTTTGGATAAGTTTTAATGTTATCGAGGATCGTATTGCTTAAACCAACCATGCTTTGGTCTTTCGCAAACGTATTGACAAGAGCATCTCTCATGCCAAAATCAAGGGCGCCGTCAAGCTCGCCAGCATAGGTATTGATTTTTTCACGGCTATCCCAAACTTCCCCATAAATGAATGCCTCTGGCTTAAGCTGTTTCACTTTATGGCGGAAATCAACCCAATAGCTGTAGCTTGGCCCTTTGGCATAATCAAGACGGAAACCGTCAAAATTCAACTCTTCCAGCCAATAAGGAATGACCTCGTCCAATATATAATCGCGAACTTCATAGTTGTTGTTGTTTAATTCAGGAAGCTCTGCAATTCCCGAGAACGAGTTATATTTTTCAGGCCATTTAGTAAATGTGTACCAGTCATAATACTGGCTGTTTTCACCGTTTTTCAGAGCGTCCTGAAAAAACGGATGCTGCATTGAGGTATGGTTTGGTACAAAATCATAGACAACTCTCATGCCTTTTGCGTGAGCAGCTTCAATCACTTGCTTCATCAGGTCCCGATTGCCAAAATGGTCCTCGATTGCTTTAAAATCAGCAGGATGGTAACCATGAGAATAAGGTCCCTCAAATACTGGTGAAATCCAGATTGTGTTGACACCTGTACTCTTGATGTAGTCAAGCTTATCAAGAACACCTTTAAGGTCCCCGCCCATCCAGCCTTTAAGCTGCTCGTCATACGGCAGATCTTGAGTTCCTGGTTCATCATTGGTCCTATCCCCGTTATTGAAGCGGTCTACAAACACATGATAAATGATTGCTTTTTTCGCCCAATCAGGAGATTCGAATTGGTCGACATAGTAGGCAAATTCAGTTGCGTCTTGAGGTACGAGGCCGTTTGTATCTGCAAACTGGGAGGTTGTCCCGCCATCTGCCCATACATCAGCAATATATTTTACGCGGGTTTCATTGTGCTTCTTAGGAATAACACCGGTAAAAACGGTTGTGGTTACACCATTTTCAACCATTGGCTCACTTGCGGTTAGGATGACAGTCTGCCCATTCTCTGCTACTCCGAGCGCACCAAGAGGCTTTGTGCCGTCGGTTGTGAAGTATAGCGCTCCTTTTGTCACATTTCCAAAGTGTTTAACTGAAACTTTAACAATTACATTGTCTTCACTGGTCGGCAAAGCCGGTGAAAACGCAAAGTTATGATTTACATCCTTTGCTACAGGTACCGCCTTCCATTCAGTAACTGTATCGGAATAAACTTTTCCTCCTGCAGAAAAAGTCGCAGTCCGTTTTTGTTCACGCTTTTCAACATACTTTGCATCTCCGAGCGCGTACAAATACTCGACTGTATCACCTTCTTTGCCGGCAAGATCGATTTTCCACTTGTGCCCGTCTACCTTTGTCAGGGATGTAACCGAATAATTAAAACCATTCAGGGATGAACCAAGCGTGGGAGTTGCCCATTCCGGCGTCCCTTCAGGAAGGGTTACTTCCAGAGTCATTGATCCTGTAAAGTTTGACAAGTCAATTCGGACATCAACAGTACGTTCTTGTTCAGGATGAAAAACGAATACATAATTACCTGTCTGAGGCGGTGTAAATACTAGATTGTCTCCCGACATCCAATTTCCATTCATAACAAACTTGTACTCTACCTTTTTACCGCCTTCAAGCTGATAGGCTCTGCTTTTCCATACTTGTTCTTCGGCAGACCAGGTAAGTGGATCATTATCACCGCTCCAGTGTTCACTGAAGGAAGGTGCATCCCCCCGTAAAACGACAGTATCATACGTTTTCTCAGCTGCTTCGACAAATCGTGCAAACGGTACCACAAATGTCGAAAACAATAGAACGACTGCCAAAAGGCTTGATATGTACCTTTTCAACTGCATACCTCCTATTTAATCGGTTTAGTGAAAACGATTGCACGCACCCTCATAACAAAGAATTAATGCAATCGCTTTCACTACTAGAATAGCACCCAGAAAATGTTTTTTCAATTTGCAATTTTATAAAAATTAAAAAGTTCGTTAGTGGATTTCGGGCTTTTCATTGACTCTTCGAAAATAAATAAGCCAGCGTTTCCGCTGGCTCAACTTTCTTTCTTTGGTTTCGCGTAGATGATGTATCGGTCCGGTGCATTTCCGACATATCGGAACGGATAGCAGGTTGTAACGATTAACTCTTCCTCTTCGTTTTGAAGGGTGATGATGGAAGTGTCATCAGCATCAACGATTTTTGTCCTCGTTATTTCATAAGCAAAGTCGCCATCTGGCATTTTGATGTTTAGTATATCACCGATTTCAAGCTCGCCCAGCCTGCGGAAAACCGTGTCCCGGTGGCCTGAGAGAACAATTTGTCCATTCTCACCAGGGTAGTAGGAGCCTTTATAATGGCCGACGCCTTTTTTTAAATCATTTGGATCAGTACCTTCAACAATCGCAAGCTCCGAATCGATCGCAGGAATGTCGAGTAACCCTACAACATCACCAAACTCCGGCTTTAACAACCCATTTTCATCCCTGGGAATTTCCTTGGCAGCGGCATTTGCCTTTGGCTCAATCAAATTTCTGGCCTCTTCGAGAGATTTATTTTCTTTTATCTTTGTTTCCGCCAGCTGATAACCTCCAACGCCCAGGACAGCAATTCCTGACAGTATCAGCAGGAGCGGAATAATCCGTATAAACTTCATTTGCTTACCTCGTTTCACGGGGTTATTAGCATCATTATATCAAAAACGAAACCCGGAGACATCTAAAGTATTAGGCAGGAGGGTACGGACATTTTTCCATCTTCAAAATCAAATATGAATCAAAAGATATTTTCATAATAAAAAGACTGCCCTTATTACAAAAGGACAGCCTTTCTTCGATAATTATGCGTGATCGCTTCCGAAGAAATTCCGGAATGCCTGTAAAGATGTGTCGCGGTTGAGCGCGGCAATTGAGGTTGTGAGCGGGATGCCTTTCGGGCACGATTGCACACAGTTTTGTGAGTTGCCGCAGCTTGTAATTCCACCGTCGCCCATGATTGCGTTCAGGCGTTCAGCTTTGTTCATTTCACCCGTTGGATGAGCATTGAACAGGCGGACCTGTGACAATGGGGCTGGTCCGATGAAATCGGATTTGTCGTTGACGTTCGGGCAGGCTTCCAGGCAAACGCCGCATGTCATACATTTCGATAGTTCGTATGCCCACTGGCGCTTTGATTCCGGCATACGCGGGCCAGGGCCAAGGTCGTATGTTCCATCGATCGGAATCCATGCCTTAACTTTTTTAAGTGAATCAAACATTCTGCTCCGGTCAACCTGAAGGTCACGGACAATTGGGAATGTTTTCATCGGAGCCAGGCGGATTGGATGCTCCAGCTTATCAACAAGTGCCGAGCAGGATTGGCGCGGCTTCCCGTTGATGATCATCGAACAAGCTCCGCACACTTCCTCAAGGCAGTTCATCTCCCAAGAAACAGGAGATGTTTTTTTCCCGTCCTTTGTTACCGGGTTTTTACGGATTTCCATCAGGGCGGAAATAACGTTCATATTCGGGCGGTATGGCAGGACAAACGTTTCTTCGTAAGGGTCAGAATCAGGAGTGTCCTGGCGTGAAATAATAAACTCTACTGTTTTGGCTGCAGCTGCAGCTGTCTCGTTTACAGGTGTTTCGGTCACTGTTGTTTCAGGCATTCCTATCTACTCCCCTTTCTTTTTCGTATAATCACGTTTACGCGGCTTGATTAGGGACACATCTACATCTTCGTAATAGATATGTGGAGCTGATTTAGAGCCGGTAAACTTGGCCATTGTTGTTTTCAGGAACTCGTCATCGTTACGGTCAGGGAATTCCGGCTTATAGTGGGCACCGCGGCTTTCATTCCGGTTCAATGCACCCAACGTGATGACGCGAGCAAGCTGAATCATGTTTTGAAGCTGGCGGGTAAATGCTGCTCCCTGGTTGCTCCAGCGAGCAGTATCATTTATGTTGATATTTTCATAGCGTTCCAGCAATTCTTCAAGCTTCGCATCTGTCTTGCGCAGCCTGTCATTATGGCGGACAACTGTTACGTTATCGGTCATCCACTCGCCAAGTTCCTTATGAAGAATGTACGCATTTTCAGTTCCATTCATTGACATAATATGGTTCCATTTTGCTTCTTCCTCGCGGACATGGTTTTCATAAACCGACAATTCAACAGCATCCGAGCTCTTCTCAAGGCCATTGATGTACCTTACAGCATTCGGTCCAGCAACCATTCCGCCGTATACTGCGGACAGAAGCGAGTTGGCACCGAGGCGGTTCGCGCCGTGCTGTGAATAATCACATTCCCCGGCAGCGAAAAGCCCAGGAATATTGGTCATTTGATCATAATCAACCCAAAGCCCGCCCATTGAATAGTGGACTGCGGGGAATATTTTCATAGGAACCTTGCGCGGGTCATCGCCCATGAATTTTTCATAGATTTCAATAATGCCGCCGAGCTTAATATCAAGTTCGCGAGGGTCCTTATGGGAAAGGTCGAGGTAGACCATGTTTTCCCCATTGATTCCAAGCTTTTGGTTTACGCAAACATCAAAAATTTCACGCGTTGCAATATCCCTCGGCACAAGGTTTCCGTATGCTGGATATTTTTCCTCAAGGAAATACCATGGCTTCCCGTCTTTATAGGTCCAAATCCGGCCACCCTCACCACGGGCGGATTCACTCATCAAACGAAGCTTGTCATCCCCAGGGATCGCTGTTGGGTGAATCTGGATAAATTCACCGTTCGCATAATGGGCTCCCTGCTGGTAGACAATTGCGGCGGCCGAGCCAGTGTTGATGATGGAGTTTGTTGATTTCCCAAAAATAATCCCCGGTCCGCCAGTCGCCATGATGACGGCATCGGCGGAGAATGAATGGATTTCCATCGATGTCAGATGCTGTGCAGTGATTCCGCGGCATACGCCTTCATCGTCGACAACAGCGCCAAGGAATTCCCAGCCTTCGTATTTGGTGACAAGACCGGCTACTTCATAGCGGCGAACCTGTTCATCCAATGCATATAAAAGCTGCTGTCCTGTAGTCGCGCCAGCAAATGCTGTGCGGTGGTACTGTGTACCGCCAAAGCGGCGGAAGTCAAGCAGGCCTTCAGGCGTCCTGTTGAACATAACGCCCATCCTGTCGAACAGGTGGATAATCCCAGGTGCAGCTTCACACATTGCTTTTACTGGAGGCTGATTCGCTAAGAAGTCTCCTCCATACACTGTGTCATCAAAGTGCTCCCACGGAGAGTCGCCTTCACCTTTTGTATTGACGGCACCATTAATGCCGCCCTGTGCGCAAACGGAGTGCGACCGCTTGACAGGCACGAGTGAGAACAATTCAACCGGTGTTCCCGCTTCGGCCACCTTGATTGTGGCCATCAACCCGGCAAGCCCGCCTCCGACAATAATTACTTTTCCTTTTGCCATCTAGATCCACTCCCTATCCTAATTCCAATTCTGTCAGGTACAAAACCTGGTATGTGTTAAATGGTGAATGCAAATATGGTACGAATTCCAACATAGGAAAGGGCAATAAACAAGCCGATTGTGAAATATGTTGCAAGCTGCTGCGAACGCGGAGTCACAGTAATACCCCAAGTGACCAAGAACGACCAAAGCCCATTGGAAAAGTGGAAGATGGCCGAAATCACGCCGACAACATAAAAAACAACCATGAATGGATTATCAAGAATATCAGCCATCATGTTAAAGTTCACATCAGCGCCAAATGCAGCCGCTACACGTGTTTCCCATACATGCCAGACGACAAAAACGAGAGTAATGATGCCGGTCACACGCTGAAGCGTGAACATCCAGTTTCTAAAAAAACCGTACCGCTTAGGGTTATTTCTTGCCGTATACGCTATGTAAATCCCATAAATGGCATGGTAAAGCAGCGGCAAGTAGATTACTACTGTTTCAAGAACTAGCCTGAATGGGAGATTTCCCATAAACTCGGCTGCCTTGTTAAAGGATTCGGCACCATATGCCGCAAAATGGTTCACCGTCAAGTGCTGGAGCAGGAATACACCAATTGGAATGATTCCAAGCAGTGAGTGTAGCCTGCGGTACAAAAACTCTCTGTTCTCCGCCATAAACATACCCCCTAGTAATTACAATGATGATGGCTCCCCTTCAAAACTTTAAAACTATCATCATTGTGAAAAAGTTATGAATCTTTTTTTACATTATTGTGACATGTTCATTTTACCCCCAGTCTTGGGGGTCGTCAAGAAAACGGATACAGATTTTCAGCTTAAAAACTAAATTTTGAAAATATATTAATATAGGAACTGGAACTCAAAACTCTTACATTACTGAAGTTAAACGCTACGGAACATCTGTGTTTTTTTATAGTAGAATATTCTTCCATCAGCAGTTTTTTGTTTTAGGTTTTTTCGACTGAAAAATTTGTATATAATAGATTGTTAGAGAGAGGGGTATTTTTTTGAACGAATATAGCACATCCGAACATACGGAAACTGAAACTGTAAGTAAATTTGGATATGAATTGATCAGGGAAGTGCTTCTTCCCGAACTCCTCGGCAAAAACGCACCGGAAATTATGTATTGGGCAGGCAAGCTGCTGGCCAGGAAGTACCCATTAAATTCAGTTGATGAAATCAAGGCTTTTTTTGCCCGTGCATCATGGGGAGACCTGTCTGTTACAAAGGAAACAAAGCACGAAATGGAATTCGAGCTTTCAACAGTCCTGCTGGCCTCACGCGTCACATCCAAGGCAGAAACCTATTTCCAGTTGGAAGCAGGATTCCTCGCCCAGCAAATTGAACTGCAAAAAGGCGTCATTGCCGAGGCGTTCGAGCACCCTGTCAAAAAATCAAAATTGGCCTCGTTTACGGTGAAATGGGATAGCAAAGATCACGTTGGATAATGCTTTTGACCGAAGCCCAAAAACCCCTTTCCGCGCATATTGGCGGAAAGGGGTTTTGCTTTGTTAGGAACGGACACTGCTGCCCGCTAATGAAAACGCATCATGAAGCGTCTCGACCGCATGGACCATGAACTTGTCATCAATGACGACCGATACTTTAATTTCGGAAGTGCTGACCATTTTCACCTGGATTCCGTTGTTAGCAAGCACGTTAAACATTTGTGCAGCTACCCCTGGATTGGAAACCATACCAGAACCCACAATGGAAACCTTCGAAAGGCCTGTTTCCGTTTCGATCCGGTCATAGCCGAGAGTATTCCGGCTTGTTTCAAGGACTTCAATCGTCCTTTCAAGATCCTCTGTTTTAATGGAAAAAGAAAGATTGGCTGTTCCTTCCCCAGTAACATTCTGAATAATGATGTCAACGTTTATGCTGTTTTTTGCCAATGCCGCAAAAATGGACGGGAGTCCTGTCAGGGATTCAGACAAGCCCATAACCGATACTCTTGTGATCCGATCTTCAAAAGCAACTCCCCGCACAATCAAATTTTCTTCCATCGATGCTTCCTCCTCAATGATCGTTCCTGCTTCTTTCGACATGCTAGAACGGACAACTAGCGGTATTCCATAATTTTTAGCAAATTCGACTGCCCTCGGATGAAGAACACCTGCACCGAGGTTCGCCAATTCAAGCATTTCATCATATGAAATAGACAATAGCTTTCGTGCATTCTTTACAAAGCGGGGATCGGTTGTAAATACCCCGGTTACATCGGTATAAATATCGCATCGCGCAGCTTTCAATGCTGAAGCGAGTGCAACCGCAGTCGTATCAGAACCTCCCCGCCCGAGGGTTGTAATGTCGCCGGCCTCTGTTATCCCCTGAAACCCTGCAACAACTGCGACTTTCCCAGCTTCAAGCGTTTTTTTCACA
The DNA here is from genome assembly GCF_001685025.1 of Bacillus sp. FJAT-27225. Classification (GTDB taxonomy): domain Bacteria; phylum Bacillota; class Bacilli; order Bacillales; family Cytobacillaceae; genus Bacillus_D. The sequence continues at coordinate 1,094,627 of NZ_MAYU01000001.1, forward strand.
GAAGATGGGTCAATCCCCAAAATCCTTGCATTCCCATGGACTGCTTCGGTTTGGATGCCGGCCTGCCAGCCTGTAAAAGAAACTGCCTCCTGGCCCAGTGCCTGCAGTGCCATGCTTAATAGCGAAATCGTTACCTGTTCGCCCGTAGTCAGGAGCATGTCCATCTCGCGTTTGGATGGGGAGGACGTGATTGCTTTCGCTAAAGCAACCAATTCGTCAGTTGTCTTGCCCATTGCTGAAACAACAACTGCGACCTCATTGCCATTTGCCCGTTCCTCAATAACTCTTTTTGCTACATTCATAATCCGTTCTGGTGTTCCGACAGATGTACCTCCAAATTTCTGAACAATAATTGCCACTGTTTCCCCTTCTTTCAATCCGCTTTTCATTATCTCAACAAAGTACAAAAGCGCAAGCGCCTTGCACATCGCCGTACAAACTGGAGGGGCTTCGACTGAGATAAAGGAATCACGAAGAGCGAAGCTACTACCTGCCTTACATCATGAAAAAGCATCTTCGAAAAAGCTACGTGGGCTTTGCGACGAGCTGAAGATATGCTTCCCTGAATAGGCTAAGGCGCAGGAGCACCTAAGCGATTCGATGATGACTTATCGTAGGGAGAAGACCTGAAGTTTGCTAGGCGATAGGCGCTGGAGCTAGACGTGGACAATCTCAATAAAAGAGTTATCCACAATTGCGAAATCAATAGTTATCTCAACATAAAAAGGGCAATGAGATATATCTCATTGCCCAGAATACGCAAAAAAACAATTACGCATCTATGTGAGATAGCTCTCCAGGGTGAGTTACCCTGACAATCCTGCATTTATTCAATACAGAACCAGCATGAGATGGAATGGGCCATCCTCAGCTTCGGCGGTATCCCCTTTCAAAATCCTTCTTAGATTCCCATCATCTCCGGATTCCTACTCATGAAGCCCGCGCCTCTACCTTCACTTTAGAAGTTTAAAGTGATAGTATTATAAAATTTCCATCATTATATCATAGTATAATAAATTCTGACAATCTTAATCCTTTAACTTTTTGATAAGCTCCTCCGCAACCGGCTCTGGTATGCCGATCGCCTGGAATTCTTCAAGGGTCGCTTCTTTCATTTTTTTGACAGAGCCGAAGTTTTTCAGCAATAGTTTTTTTCGCTTTTCACCCACTCCTGGAATCGAATCCAAAACTGACTGAAATGCACTTTTGCCGCGCAGCTGCCTGTGGAATGTAATAGCGAAACGGTGAACCTCATCCTGAATTCGCTGCAGAAGGTAAAACTCCTGGCTATTTCTTGGAAGCGGGACAATTTCAAGCGGATTCCCGAACAGCAGATTGGAAGTTTTATGCTTCTCATCCTTGACGAGCCCGCCTAACGGAATGTCGAGTCCAAGCTCATTCTCAAGTACATCCCTGACTGCCTCGACATGGCCTTTTCCACCATCAATGATAATCAGGTCTGGAAGCGGAAGCCCTTCCTTCAAAGCACGTGAATATCGCCTTCGCGCCACCTCACGCATCGATTCGTAATCATCCGGGCCCTTTACAGATTTGATTTTATACTTCCTGTATTCCTTTTTATACGGCTTCCCATCCATAAACACAACCATCGCCGATACGGGGTCAGACCCCTGGATGTTTGAATTGTCAAAAGCCTCAATCCGGTTTGGTGTATGGATGCGGAGGATCGCGCCCAGATTTTCAACGGCTTTAATCGTACGCTGTTCATCGCGCTCAATAAGCGAAAACTTTTCGGTCAGCGCAATTTGCGCATTTTTTACAGCCATCTTAACTAAATCCTTTTTCGAGCCTCGCTGTGGCTGAAGTACTTTTACACCAAGAAGGGTTTCAGCCATCTGGCAGTCGACACTATCCTGAATAAGAATTTCCTTCGGTTTGAAGTGGTTCGCTTGCTCGTAAAATTGGCCAAGGAACGTCAGCATTTCCTCCTCCGGCTCCCCGTAAATCGGGAACAGGGAAACATCTCGTTCAATTAGCTTGCCCTGCCTGACGAAGAAGACCTGGACACACATCCAGCCTTTATCAACGGCATAGCCAAATACATCGCGGTCCGTGAAATCGGTTGTCGTGATTTTCTGTTTCTCCATTGTCGCTTCGATATGGGCGATCTTGTCGCGGAATTCCTTGGCGCGTTCAAAGTCAAGCTGTTCGGCAGCCTCATTCATCCTTTCGGTCAGTTCCTTCTTAATATCCTTATAACCGCCGTTCAGGAACCGAGTAATTTCGTCGGTCATCTTCTTGTATTCCGACTCCGGCACTTCCTTTACGCAAGGAGCCAAGCACTGGCCAAGATGGTAATAGAGACAAACCCGGTCGGGCAATGTCGCGCATTTCCTGAGCGGATAAATCCGGTCAAGCAGCTTCTTCGTTTCATTCGCCGAGTACACGTTCGGATAGGGTCCAAAATACTTCCCTTTATCCCGCTTTACTTTCCTCGTAATAATCAGCTTTGGATGCCGCTCCGCAGTCAGCTTAATGAACGGATACGTTTTATCATCCTTCAGCATAATGTTATATTTCGGGTCATGCACCTTGATCAAGTTCAGCTCGAGGATCAAAGCCTCGATATTTGAGGAAGTCACGATATATTCAAAGTCCTCTATTTCACCGACAAGCCGCTGCGTCTTTGCATCATGTGATCCGGTGAAATAGGACCTTACTCTGTTTTTTAATACCTTTGCCTTGCCGACATATATAATCGTTCCCTGCCGGTCTTTCATTAAATAGCAGCCTGGCTGGTCCGGCAGCAGCGCCAGCTTTTGCTTAATTATTTCATTCATATCTGCGGACACCGCCTTCTTCTTTGTACAAAAGACTATTATACCGCGTTTTTACCTATTCTACCATAGGTGCCGTGTGGTGCAATTTTTATATAAAAAAACAGCCCGGCAAATTCGCCGGGCTGCTGGTGACTCAATTATAGATGGTTTTCGATAACAGCTGTCAGGTTTTCTTTTGGCTGGAAGCCGACAACTTTGTCAACTTGCTCGCCATCTTTGAAAAGAAGCAGTGTTGGAATGCTCATCACGCCGTATTTGGACGCTGTTTCAGGGTTTTCATCAACATCGAGTTTGACGATTTTTACTTTGTCGCCGATTTCTCCATCGATTTCCTCAAGAACAGGAGCAATCATTTTGCAAGGACCGCACCAAGGTGCCCAAAAATCTACAAGAACAAGGCCTTTTCCGGTCTCACCGGCAAAGTTTTGGTCAGTTACATTTGAAATAGCCATGTTTAAGCCTCCTAATAGGTTCTAAATTCTACCGAAAGTATACCACCATTTACCTATGCACGCTAATAATCTGTCTCACACCTATCGTCCCCATTATTAGCGGTTTGCATTCGGGAGTGAATACGTCCGGCCTTTTGTTTTTCCAGTTTTCACGAGACCCATAGATGAAAGCAGCCGTTTGGCAACATGAGATGAAGATAGTTTTAATAACTCACAGCACTCCTGATTTGATATTGATCCATTTACAACTAAAAGATAGTCTTTTATAACAGAAATGTGAGCTTCCTCTGATAAAACCTGACACCACGAACAATTCCATTTTATACCTTTACGATCCATAGGCCGCCTTAAGCACGTCGGACAGGGTACTCCTTCCATTAACTCAACTTTTCTAAGATTATACTGTTTCATAACATCCATTGTTTCAGGGATATGAGATTCATTTAGGGTCTGGGCGATTTTTTTAATCTCCTCAACTGTAACAAATTCTTTTCTATACCTTTTAGCAAGTTCCAAAACCTTAAGGGGAAAACTTTTTGCGGTACTAACATGCCTCGCTATAGAAACACTGCTGCAGCGGATTAACGCTTTATCGTTACTGATAATGGCAAGGTGTTCAATTGGAGGTATTTCAAACATGTGACTTGCTAACCAACTTTTTAGCTGGTTGCAGTGATTCAGCGCTTGAACGAGTGGATTATCGATGCTAGTAATGGTTTCGTGCCTGGAAATGGTTAGGACACCCGTATCTCCGTTAAAATATAACTCGTTTGAAAAAGCTTTTATTTCAGCTACAAGGAAAAATTTAGTGGTGAGAATGAGGGTATCAATCTGGAAGATAAGTCCTTTAAAGGATAGCCGGAGGTCATGGAGGACAAAGTAATCGTCTGGGAGTAACTGGGCATAATAGTCAGCGTTCTGCTCACCTTTATATCCCTTTTGACGGTTTTTCAAATCTTGTTTTACTCTAGGAACAATGGGATGATTGGGTCTGAGCAGTCTCAGGAGAGCTTCAAGGATTAATATTTTTACCGGTACTTCTCGCGGTTTCAATAATTGCAGATAAATCACTCCTTTTCATTCACTTCCTCTCTATTTCTTCACTATGACACAGGAATCCTTGCAAGGTAGATTATTTTCACCGAACAGACAATTATATTACAAATTTTGTAAGGCTCATCACTTTCAAAAAAATAATTCAGCGAGTTTTGAATTAATTCAGCGCTTTTGAAATTAATTCAGCGAGTTTAGAAATTATTCAGCGACTTTAAAAATCATGAAACACAAAACATTCCTCATAAAGGAAAAACGGGTGGTTTTCACCACCCGCCTATTACTTATTAAGAATGTACCTTCAACTTTTTGAATTCTTCTGTCAGGAGCGGAACTACTTCAAATAAATCTCCGACAATTCCGTAATCCGCGACCTTGAAAATATTCGCTTCCGGGTCTTTGTTGATCGCAACAATTACTTTGGAGTTGGACATTCCGGCCAAGTGCTGGATGGCGCCGGAAATACCGCATGCAATGTACAGGTCAGGTGTAACCACCTTACCAGTCTGGCCGATTTGCAGCGAGTAATCGCAATAGTCGGCATCGCAGGCGCCACGGGATGCGCCGACTGCCCCACCAAGTACCGCTGCCAGTTCCTTCAACGGCTCGAAACCGTCTGCACTTTTGACGCCGCGCCCGCCAGCGACAACTACCTTCGCTTCAGAAAGGTCAACCCCATCGGTTGCTTTCCGAATAACGTCCTTCACGATCGTCCTTAAATCTTTAATCTCGGCGGAAACGGTTTCAACATTTCCGCTTGCTTCTTCATTTTTCTCAAGAGGGGCAATGTTGTTCGGTCGGATTGTCGCAAAAATAACTCCGTCTGTGCTTATTTTCTTTTCAAATGCTTTGCCGGAATAAATCGGCCTCGTGAACACAAGGTTCCCGCCGGCGGATTCGAGAGCTGTTACGTCGGATATTAGTCCGCTGCCAAGTTTCGCCGCTACTTTAGGTGCTAGGTCCTTCCCTTGTGCTGTATGGCCAAGAATGATGCCTTCCGGATTCTCCGATTCAATGACTGTCAATAATGCCTGTGAATATCCGTCCGGAGTATAATTCCCCAGCTTCGCATCCTCGACAACCACTACTCTGTCAGCGCCATACTGGAAAAGCTCCGCTCCTAAAGCGCTTACACTTTCGCCAATCAAAAGCCCGATCACTTCGCCGCCTTCTGCAACAGTTTTACCGGCAGCTATCGCTTCAAACGAAACATTTCTTAACGAACCGTCGCGGACTTCGCCTACTACCAATACTTTTCTCGCCATATTATTCCCTCCGTCTCTGTATCTATTAAACTACTTTCGCTTCCCTGTGCAAAAGCTGGACTAGTTCCTTTACCTGGTCGGCAATCTCTCCTTGCAGGACGCGCCCTGCTTCCTTCTTTGGCGGCAGATAGATTTCGATTGTCTTTGTCTTTGCTTCGATATCATCTTCTTCGAGATCAAGATCATCCAATTCAAGCTCTTCAAGCGGCTTCTTTTTCGCCTTCATTATGCCTGGAAGTGAAGGATAGCGAGGGTCGTTCAGCCCTTGCTGAGCAGTCACAAGCAGCGGCAAGGACGTTTCTACGATTTCGGAGTCACCTTCGACATCACGTGTTACAGTAACAGTGCTCCCATTGATATCAAGCTTGGTGATTGTCGTTACATACGGAATGCCAAGCAATTCAGCAACTCGCGGGCCAACCTGTCCTGAACCCCCATCGATTGCGACATTCCCGCCAAGAATCAGATCCGCATCCTTATCCTTCAAGAACTCGGCAAGGACTTTTGCAGTCGTAAATTGGTCGCTGTTTTCGACGTCATCCTCGATATTAATCAGGACAGCTTTATCAGCACCCATTGCCAGCGCTGTGCGTAGCTGTTTTTCTGCCTCTTCAGAGCCAACCGTGACGACTGTCACTTCGCCTCCCTGCGCATCCCTGACACGGATTGCCTCCTCGATTGCATAATCGTCATAAGGGTTAATGATGAATTCAGCGCCATCCTCATTGATTTTGCCGCCCGAAATCGAAATTTTTTCTTCAGTATCGAACGTTCTTTTCATTAATACAAAAATATTCATGCCATTTCCCTCCCAAGTTTCAAGATTTCATTTCTTCGAAAGATTTAAAAAAATCGGGACAAAAAAATCCCTGTATGGATATCACTGCCAGGCTGGACGAAACCAGCCTGACAGATCTATCAATTATCCTTTAAAATTCGGTTCGCGCTTTTCGATAAATGCCTGGATGCCTTCTTTGCCATCCTCTGATATGAACACTTCGCCGAACAGTTCAGCTTCGCGTTTCACACCTTCGTAAAACTCGCCTGATTTTGAATAGTTAAGAAGTTCAATCGCAGCCTTTAACGAGCCAGAGCTCTTCTTGGCTATTTTCTTTGCCAATGTAAAAGCATGCTCCAAAAGTTCCGCTTCTGGATAGGCATGATTGGCCAGCCCATATTGGACTGCCTCAAGCCCTGTAATTGGCTCGGATGTAAACAACATTTCCGCTGCCCGAGCAAAGCCTACGAAGCGCGGCAGCCTCTGGGAACCTGCAAAACCTGGAACTAGCCCAAGCTGGAGTTCAGGAAGGCCTAGCTTGGCTGTCTCACTGACGAGGCGGATGTGGCAGGCCATCGCCAACTCAAGCCCGCCGCCCAAAGCAGCGCCATGGATAGCGGCAATGATTGGTTTGGGGAATTTTTCCATCCTGTCAAAAAGGTCCTGCCCCAGCTTGCCATGCGCTGCAAATTCACTTTCCGATTTAATGCTCGTAAATTCTTTAATATCCGCGCCCGCCGAGAAGAACCTGCCTTCACCATGGATCAGCAGCACCTTGATGTCGGTTCTTGGTTCAATTTCATCGAGTATCGCGGAAAGCTCCTTCAACACTTCCGAGGAAAGAGCATTTGCTGGCGGCCGGGTAATTGTAATCTTAGCGATTCCGCCTTCATCGGCCCATTTTAAAAGTTCCAACGTCCAATCCCCCTTATGTGAAAATTTAACGGCTAATCCCATTCATCAACAATCCGTGCACGGGACCACTTAATGCATTTAAGTCATACTTTTGTTCATTCATAACCCAGGACGTTACCGTTTCATCGATTGTCCCAAATATCATTTGCCTTGCAAGCCTTACGTCCAGCCCATCAGAAAATTCCTGATTGGCCTTTCCCTCATTGAGGATTTTATCTATTAGCTTCAGATACCCTTTAAGGACTTCATTTATTCTAAGGCGAAGCTCCTTGTTTGATTGCCTCAGCTCGAGTTGGGTAACAATGGCTAAATGGTGATCCTCCGACAGCATTTTAAAGTGGGATGAAACCAATAGTAATAACTTCTCTGCGGCTGTCCCTTTTCCTGCCATCATCGCTTCGATTTTTTCTATGTAGGTACCCATTTTTTCTTCAAATAAAGAAATGAGGATATCTTCCTTGTTTTTAAAATACAAGTAAATCGTCCCATCTGCCACACCGGCTTGTTTGGCAATCTTGGATACCTGCGCCTGATGATAGCCGTGTTCCGCTATGACTACAACAGCCGCATCAATGATTTGCATGTATTTTGGCTTATTCTTCTTCACTTCCTCATCCCTCCTTTCGAAGAAAAATGAATGACCATTCATTCATAATTTTATTGTACGTCTTCGCTGCTTTTACTGTCAAGCTTACTGCACCCTTTTCATTTCAAAATTGCTTACCGAATTACTATACCACAATTTTAACCTGTATGTTCTTCCCACAGCAAAAACAAGAAGCCGCCTAGGCGGCCCCGTCTATTAGGCATGCTTTTGTTCTTCCTCGGCAAGCTTTCTTTTTTCCTCATCAATCAATGCACGCCTGAGGATCTTACCTACAGCGGTTTTAGGAAGTTCATCCCTAAATTCATAGATGCGCGGAACCTTGAACGAAGCAAGATGTTTCCGGGCAAATTCATCGAGCTCCTTTTCCGAAAGGGTTTCCCCTTCCTTCAATACTACGTATGCTTTCACCGTCTCGCCGCGATATGGATCCGGGATACCCGCGGCGACCACTTCCTGGATTGCTGGGTGTTCATAAAGGACCTCCTCAATTTCGCGAGGATAAATATTGAATCCGCCAGCTATAATCATATCCTTTTTCCGGTCGACAATATAAAAATAGCCGTCCTCATCCATGTAGCCAAGATCCCCAGTCAAAAGCCAGCCATCCCTCAATGTCATTGCTGTATCCTCAGGCCGCTTCCAATATCCCTTCATTACCTGAGGACCTTTGACGGCAACCTCACCAATTTCTCCTGGCGGAAGCGGTTCGCCATTTTCAAATGACAGAATGACTGCATCCGTATCAGGCCAAGGGACACCGACACTTCCCTTTACCCTGGGGCGGTTCCAAAGAAAGTTGGCGTGTGTTACAGGAGATGACTCTGTGAGTCCGTAGCCTTCAACAAGCTTTCCTCCTGTAACTTCTTCAAATTTTTCCTGAATTTCAACAGGCAGCGGGGCAGAACCGCTAATACATGAATCGATAGAGGAAAGGTCATATTTCTTAATATCCGGATGGTTCAATAGCCCGATATAAATAGTTGGAGCGCCTGGAAAGAGGGTCGGACGCTTTTTTTGGATCATTTTAAGTGTATTTCCTGCATCGAATTTCGGCATAAGAATCATTTCATGGCCTTCTATAATAGATTGAAGCAATACAGTCGTCATTCCATACACATGAAAAAGCGGCAGGATACCAAGTATTTTTTCCTGGCCTCGTTTACATTTGTACATCCATGTTTTACACATCATCACATTGGAAATCAGGTTTTTATGCGTCAGCATGACACCCTTGGGAAATCCGGTTGTTCCGCCGGTATATTGCAGAAGTGCCAGATCCTCCTCAAAATCAAATGGGTGAACTTCAAGTGGGCCTGCCGGTTTTTTCATAATTTCCGTAAACAGGTGGTCACTTCCTTCATGCTTTACTTTCACAACTATCCCGTATTGCTTTTTCTGGATGAAGGGGTAAATTAAATTTTTCGGGAATGGGAGATAGTCTTTGATAGCGGTTACAATTATGTGTTTTAAATCAGTCTGTTTCATGACTTTTGAAACACGCGGGTACAATATGTCGAGGGTTAAGATGGCTAGTGCTCCTGAATCCTTCATTTGATACTCCAGCTCGCGTTCCGTGTACAAAGGGTTCGTCTGGACAACGACTCCGCCAGCCAATAAAATTCCAAAGAAACTGATTACTGCCTGAGGGCTATTTGGCAGCATCACTGCCACACGGTCGCCTTTGCCAATTCCCAAGGACTGCAGGTAGGATGCCAGTTTTTGTGCCGACTCTCTAACCTCTTGAAAGGTTAAATCCTTTCCCATGAAATGAATAGCCGTTTTGTCCGGGAATTCTTCAGCCGCCTTTGAAAGATAATCCTGCAGTGGATCGGTGGGATATTCAAGCATTGCCGGAATTTCTTCAGGATAATGTTTTAGCCATGGCTTCGTTTTGCTCATAAGCGCCTCCTTTTGTTAAGTTTTTTAAAAATTCTTTCATTTTCTTTTTTCCATTATAATCTATTCACCTGCATACGACAAACAGAATACATTTTCCTATTAAACTGTGATTGCTTCCATTACTATGTACTTACTACTTAGGTATAAAGACAGAAAGGGCGTCCCAGTTATCTCCTTGGGACACCCTTTCATTTTTAGGCAATAAACACCATATAAATAACCCCTATCAGGAAAAAAAGGCCGCACAGAGCCAGCAGTATCTTCCCCAGTCTTTCCATTTTACTTCCCTCGCTTTATCCCGCATTAACGGGCTGTAAGTCCTCCCTCAAGGCCTGAAAGGAATCAAAAAAGTTTAGGTTGGAGGCTCAACTAACAATCAGCGGCAGATAAATCCCCCACTGATTGAACCCCCACCTTATATACCGGACCCAATGATGAACGACAGGCCAATTGAAATAACCATTGAAATGAAACCAACAGCCCAATTGCCTTTTTCGATTTCCTCATCCACATTGAATTTCGGTGAAAGGAACTCGAAAATAAAATATCCGCATAACAGAAGGGCGAATCCGTATACACCCCAGCCAATCATTGAAAGCAGCGAACTATGTTCAAGGATAGTATAGCGGAATATGTTTGCGATACCCAGTATCTTTCCGCCTGTTGCCATGGCTACAGCCATATTTCCCTTTTTGATTTCTTCCCAGTTATCATATTTGGTCACCAATTCAAATACTGCCAGGAAAAGCACAAGGCAAAGGACAACGACACTGTAATATGCTGCAATTTGAATATATTCATTTTGCCAGAATTGTTCCATACCGCTATTCTCCCCGATTTTATTTGAATTCCGCGACCGTTACCCCGGTTCCGCCTTCTCCGGCATCACCAAATCGAATCTTTTTAACTGAACGGTGGTTGCGAAGATATTCCTGGACTCCCTGCCTTAGCGCGCCAGTCCCCTTGCCATGAATAATCGATACACGTGGATAGCCTGCCAGAAGGGCGTCATCAATGTACTTTTCCACCTTCATTAAGGCGTCTTCATACCGCTCTCCGCGCAGGTCGAGCTCGAGGCTGACATGGGCATCGCGGCCTTTGACAATCGCCATTGGCTTGACTTCCTTAGGTTTTGGCACATTTATATATTCAAGGTCCTTTTCTGCTACCTTCATTTTGAGGATGCCAATCTGAACCTGCCATTCATCATTGGAGGATTTTTCTAACAGCGTTCCTTTTTGATTGAACGTGAGAACCTTTACTTCATCCCCTGGTTTGAAGGTGTGCTTCGCTGCCTTCCTTGCACCCGGCTTCTCTGTTTTCTTTACTTCGGGAGCGGCTCCGGCTAATCGCTGCCTAGCTTCAATTAATTCGTGCTCCTTGATTTCAGCATTCTTTTCGAGACGCATTTTTCTAAGATCTGAAATAATGTCTTCCGCTTCACGTGTCGCGTTTTCAACAATTTTACGCGCCTTCTCTGCCGCTTTCTCCATCAAGGTATCCTTTTGTTCATAATACTCGATAACTTGTTTTTGAAGGTCGGCGTGCAGTTTTTCGGCCTGGCGGCGGAGATCATGTGCATCTGCAAGCTCTTCCTCGGCCTCGCGCCTGCTTGTCTCAAGCGACGAAATCATCTTGTCGATTTGCGAACTGTCCTCGCCGACATGAGACCTCGCATTGGTAATGACATTTTCATCCAAGCCAAGGCGTTTTGAAATCTCGAACGCGTTGCTTCGGCCTGGTACCCCAAGCAGCAGCCTATAAGTCGGGCTCAGTGTTTCAATGTCAAATTCGACGCTCGCATTCATCACTCCGCCCCGGTTATACCCATAGGCCTTCAATTCAGGATAATGTGTAGTCGCAATGACTCTGGCCCCTCGGTTGTGTACTTCATCGAGGATGGAAATCGCCAGGGCAGCTCCCTCCTGTGGATCTGTTCCTGCACCAAGCTCATCAAAGAGAACGAAACTATTGCCGTCCGCTTTTTTCAGGATGTCGACTATATTTACCATATGAGATGAGAACGTACTTAAGCTTTGCTCAATGGATTGTTCATCGCCGATGTCCGCATATACTGCGGAGAAAACAGCCAGCTCCGATCCATCGAGGGCTGGTATCTGCAAACCGGACTGCGCCATCAGCGTACATAGCCCGACCGTTTTCAAGGTTACCGTCTTACCGCCTGTATTCGGTCCTGTAATGACAATTGTTGTATAATCCTTCCCAAGCAGGATGTCATTCGGTACAACAACATCGGCCGGTATTAATGGATGCCGGGCCTTGTACAGGGCTATTCTGCCTTCGTTGTTCATCTTGGGCCTCGAACCTTTTATTGAACGGCCATAACGTGCTTTTGAAAAAATAAAATCGAGCTCTCCAAGCACATCCGTCATCACTTCCAGTTCAGGACTATGCTCGGCAACACGTGACGACAATTCAGACAGGATCCGTTCGATCTCAAGAGATTCCTTGACCCTGATGTCCTGAACCTGATTGTTAAGCTGAACAACCGATTGGGGCTCAATGAACAGCGTTTGGCCGGATGAGCTTTGGTCATGAATAATCCCTCCATAATGGCCGCGGTATTCCTGTTTAACAGGGATGACAAACCTGTCATTCCGGATGGTAATGATGGCATCTGAGAGCATTTTCTGGGCATTTGAAGAGCGAATCATGCTCTCCAGCTTTTCCCGGACCCTTGCTTCGTTCGAACGCAGCTGCTGCCTGAGCGCCCTTAGCGTTTCGCTTGCTGTATCAAGAACCTCACCGCCTTCGTCAATCGCCATTTTGATAGCCTGCTCCAGATTTCCAAGCGGGGCAATCTGGCTCGTATACTCAAACAAATGAGGGATTTTACTGTTCTCATCATGGAGATTTTCAATAAACCGTTTAATCTGCCTGCTGGCTGAAATTGTACTTGCAATCTGGACAAGCTCCATCGGGCTCAGCGTCCCGCCAATAACTGAACGTTTGAGATGGGCTCTGATATCATGGATTCCTGACAGCGGCACATTCCCTTTCAGCCTGAGAGCCGTCGCTGCTTCATCTGTTTCTTCCTGGAGCCTTTCTACTTCTTCAAACTCAGTAGAGGGAACAAGCTTGGACAGCTTTTCCCGCCCAAGCGGGGATGAAGCGAATTCCGCCAGCTGCTCCCGGACTTTGAAAAACTCAAGGACTTTCAATGTTCTTTCCTGCATGGAGAAGCTCTCCTTTATCTTTATGCTGCCATGATTTAAGCAGCTATTTTATATATTCCGATGGTGTAAAAATTGGAGTAATTCGTCCAATGTATACGTATTGAGAACTGAACTGCTTTTAATCCAGCCCTTCCTTGCTGCGGCAACCCCGATACCCATATGGTTCAGCATCCCGGTTTTATGGGCATCCGTATTAATTGCCACCTTCACCCCAACTTCCTGCGCTTTCTTTAAGTATTCGTAAGACAGGTCGAGGCGATGCGGATTCGCATTTAGCTCCAGGGCTGTATTCGTTTCTTTTGCAAGCGAAATCAGCATCTCTATATCAACATCATATCCTGCCCGTCTCCCTATCAGCCTTCCAGTCGGATGGGCAATGATATCCACATGCGGGTTTTCAAGGGCCGTTTTCAGCCTCATCATTATTTTTTCCCTAGGCTGTGAAAAAGAGGAATGAATCGACGCAATGACAATATCAAGTTCCGCCAGCAGCTCATCTTCATAATCAAGAGTGCCATCCGGAAGAATGTCCATCTCGACTCCGGATAAGATTTTGAAATCGGTATACTTGGCATTCAGGCGGCGAATTTCTTCATTCTGCTCCCTGAGCCGTTCCGGAGTCAGGCCGTTTGCGACCTTTAAATACTGGGAATGGTCGGTAATTGCGATATAGCGATATCCCTTTTCCCTGCATGCTTCTGCCATTTCTTCAATTGTATGGGCACCATCACTCCATGTTGAGTGCATATGGAGGTCACCCTGGATTTGGTCAAGCGATACAAGTCCAAGTTCTGGTGTATATTTCTCCACTTCTGTGCCATCCTCCCGAATTTCTGGAGGGATAAACGGCAGGCCGAAATGTGCATAAAATTCTTCTTCGCTTTCAAACGTCTTGACGCCTGATTCCGATTCGACTCCATATTCACTAATTTTTTCCCCGCGTTCCTTTGCAAGCTGCCTCATCCGGACATTGTGGTCCTTTGATCCAGTAAAATGATGGAGTGCAGTGGCATGTTCAGCAAGGGTAACGAGTCTGAAGTCTGCAGATATGTCATATTCAAATCCAAACGTAATGGATACCTTTGTATCGCCTGCACCAATAACCTCTTTAACATCTGGTAAAGCAAGCAGCTGTTCCCTTACAGATTCAGGGCTGGAGGTCGCGATGATAAAATCGAGGTCCTTAACGGTTTCAGCCCATCTGCGAATGCTCCCGGCTCTTGAAAATTTTTCAATATCACTCATAGCGGCTAATTGTGCTTCTATTTTTTCCGCGATTGGAAGCATATAGGCAAGCGGAAGCCTTTCTGGGCGTTCGCCTGCTTTTTCAATCGCCGCGAGGATTTTTTCCTCGGACTTCTTCCCAAAACCAGGCAGCTCCGAAATTTTATGTAAGCGGCAGGCTTCCTCAAGGTCAGCAATGTCCTCGATTCCGAGAAGGTCATGAAGCTTGGCTAGTTTCTTTCCGCCGAGGCCAGGCAGCTTTAAAAGCGGGACCAGTCCTGCAGGCACTTCTTCTTGCAGCTCCTTAAGAACCGTAGAGCCGCCTTCGGTGATATATTCCTCAATGACGGCCGCCGTCCCTTTGCCGATTCCGGGAATGGCCGTAAAATCGGTTATTCCAGACAGGCTTCGGTTATCTGTTTCCAACGCGAATGCCGCTTTTCTGAAAGCCGATACCTTAAACGGATTTTCTCCCTTAAGTTCCATATAAACAGCAATCGTTTCCAGTAATCCTATAACATCTTTTTTATTCGTTTCCATAGTTTGTACCCACCATCCTTTCAGTACGTTTAAAAATCCGAAAAGTTCCGTTAAAGAAAGAAAAACTCCTCTGCTGTCAGAGAAGTTCAAGCAGCTATATAGTCTATCCACCATTCCTTGAGCTGCTGTGAAAGAACCGGAGTATGTTTAATCATCGCTTCGGCCAGGACAGAGTTTTCAAGCTGCTCTTGAATCAATCCAATTGGGACAAGCGCCCCGATATACAACAATAGTAACAGAATCAAGTAGACTTCCAAAAAACCAAGCACTCCGCCTGCCCAAATATTCAGGTGCCTTAAGATAGGCAAGTGGGACAAGAAATCCAGCATTGACCCAATAATTTGAATCAGAATCTTCACAGCGATAAAAATCCCAATGAACGCAAATGCCCGATAAAATGCATCCTCCGCCCCTGTCGCGGATGTCAGGACTGACAGCGGCGACGTTTCGCCAAGATTCGGATACGGAACCCAAAGCTTCAGCTTCGGAGCAAGGATATCATAATACTTATAGGCTACTATGTAGGCAACAATAAATCCCGTGATATGAATCAATTGCAGGATGAAGCCCCTTTTCAGGCCAATAAAAAACCCCATAATCAATAAAAGAATAATTGCTAAATCCAGCATTCCCCTTTATCCCTTTTCCCTTTCCGTTTCTGTTTTCAGCTTTTCCAGCTGGTCTCTAAGTTTAATAAGGTCATTTACAGCATTTACCGCGGTCAGTACAGCCAGTTTATTCGCATCTAACGAAGGATTCTTGGAACTGATTTCCCGCATTTTGTCATCGACCAGCGATGCAACCAGCCTGACATGGCTCGAGCTTTCCGGGCCAATTATGACATATTGCTGGCCATAAATATCGACCGTTGTCCTATTTTTATTTACATTCGACACGTAATTGCCTCCATTCAAAGAATCCTAATCCCTATCATACCATGAACACGCTTTTCAGGAAAAGTGTAACTGTACAGCATGTTAAATCAAGAGTTTTCTTAAGAATTTTTTGTCAGATTATGATGCTTTTTCAGCATATGATTTTTTGATTTATCCACGGGTTTTTCCGAGATTAATCTTGAAAGAAATGTGGCTGCGCAGATTAATCCTTCAATTAATCGAAGAAATAAACATACCTAACTTAAAGAATATGGCTATACAGCTTTAAGCCGGTTAATACTGTTAAAAAATTATGCTACAATAGGCTGACAAGAAACCTTAAAGGAGTGCAGATCATTGGGAACTGCCGTCATTACCGTAACAACTGACAAAATAAATCAGCTCAGGGATCATTATTCACGATACATAATTGATAAACTTCCGCAGGGCAGCGTTTTTGCAGCCAAAACACCTGTCTGTATGGTTACTGCCTATAAATCCGGAAAAGTCTTGTTTCAGGGTGCCGGTGCCGAAAGTGAAGCCGCCCAATGGGCTGCTCTCTCTTCCAGTCCAGCTGCTGCGTCCCCCGGCAAAAAAACTTCCCAAAAGCCTGCTCCCGGCTCCCATTTGCCTGCAGGCTTCGGGCTTTTATCAGTCATAGGCTCTGATGAAGTAGGAACAGGCGATTATTTTGGGCCCATTACTGTAGTGGCTGCCTATGCGCGAAAACAGGATTTCCCACTCCTAAAGGAACTCGGCGTCCGAGATTCAAAGGATTTGAATGATGAAAAAATCATTGCGATTGCAAAGGACATAAAGGACGTGATTCCTTACAGCCTGCTGACACTCCATAACGAAAAATACAATAAGCTGCAGCAGTCGGGAATGTCTCAAGGGAAATTAAAGGCACTCCTTCATAATCAGGCGATTGGGCATGTCCTGAAAAAAATCGCGCCCGAAACACCCGATGCCATCCTGATTGATCAATTTGCAGAACGAGGCGTTTATTACAATCATTTACGGGGCCAGCAGGCGATAATTCGTGACAACGTCTACTTTAGTACAAAAGCAGAAGGTCTGCATTTATCTGTAGCAGCAGCATCTATTCTTGCACGCTACGCGTTTATAAGGCATTTTGAAAATCTTTCTGAGGCAGCTGGTTTTCTAATCCCAAAGGGAGCTGGCCCGAAAGTGGATGAAGCAGCTGCGAAACTGATCTTGGCAAAGGGGCAAGAAGTTCTTCCGAAGTTCGTAAAGCTCCACTTCGCCAATACTCAAAAAGCAATGAACCTTGTCTCAAGGAGAAGGAGCAACCGATAACTACATAATTTCCTTTTACTACAGTATAAATGATGGCAAAATGGGGATTTCCAAGATGCGGAAGAGCACTCATTAATAGTAAAAAAAGAGTTGGGACGAATTCGCCCCAACTCTTTTTGTATTTAGGTCATTAGCGGAAAATTGATCCTCGCTTTTTAAATAATCTTATGGGACGGATCACACCTTGGAGTCGCCGTTCCGTCCCATAAATCATACTTATCGGACGAATCTCTCCTCGCAATTCGCTGTTTCGTCTCATAAATTATACTTATCGGACGAATCTCTCCTCGAATTCGCCGTTCCGTCCCATAAATCATATTTATCAGACGAAACACACCTAGAACAACGTTGATTCGTCCGTTAAATCATGTTACAGAAACTTTCTTGCCGCGGATGATTCCTTCTACTTACAAAGAGTAAGAGGTTATCCCCTCAGCACAGCCCCTGCTTTTTCCTTGAGTACTTCAAGTACTTTATCATGGACCTTGGTGACTTCCTCATCAGTCAATGTCCGTTCAGGGTTAAAGTATTTCAGTGAAAAGGCAATCGACTTTTTGCCTGGTTCCATATGTTCGCCTTCATAAAGGTCAAACACTTCGGCTCCCTTTAGAAGCGGTGCGCCAGCTTCAAGGATGATGCCGCGCAGTTCTCCGGCAGCAGTTGATTGATCAACTACAAGCGCGATATCCCTTGTAATGGAAGGGAATCTTGGAATTGGCTCATAGTGCAGTGGTTCAGTCTCTGCTTCAAGCAACACATTAAGCTTAAGTTCAAATACATACGTATCTTTTAAATCCAGCGCTTTTTGCAGTGTCGGATGAACCTGGCCTACAAAGCCAATTCGTTCCCCGTCCAAACGGATTTCAGCTGTACGGCCCGGATGCATGTTTTCAAGCTGGGCAGCAGCATACGTAACCCGCTCTGATAGGCCCAGTTTTTCGGTAAGGCCTTCGAGTATCCCTTTCAGCACGAAGAAATCTACAGGTTTCTTCTCACCCTGCCAAGGATGGGATTGCCATAAGCCTGTGACCGCAGCCGCAAGATGCTCCTCTTCGACCGGCAGTTCTTCTCCTTTTGAAAGGAATACCGCTCCAACTTCATAAACTGCTAGGCTGTCAGCCTGGCGGGCACCGTTGTATTTCAGTACTTCCAGCAATTGAGGAAGAACGCTTAGCCGAAGCTGGCTGCGCTCTTCGCTCATCGGCATTGCCAGCTTAATGGGTTCTGTTTTTTCAAGGGCGAATTGAGAAACCTTTTCCTCGCTTGTTAATGAGTAAGTTACAGCCTGGTAAAGGCCTGCGCCTTCAAGATATCTCCTGACAATTCTTCGTTTTGCCTGGTAAGAAGTCAGTTTTCCTGCCAACTGTTCACCGGAAGGCAATGTTTGCGGGATGTTATCATAGCCATAAAGGCGGGAAACTTCCTCGTACAGGTCTTCCGGAATGGTGATGTCGCCACGGCGGGTTGGAACAGCTACGGTGACGTCCCGTCCTTCTACGGAAGCTTCAAAGCCCAACCTCGCAAAAATATCGGTTACATCGTCCAATGTCAATTCCATACCAAGGAAGGTATTCAATTTTTCCATATTAAGCGAGACAACTGCAGGCTCAACAGTCAGAGTGTCTGCTTCCACAGAACCTTCGAGAACCTCACCCCCTGCATATTGTGCCATCAAAGCGGCTGCACGCTCACCAGCTGCACGGACACGGTTTGGATCGACACCTTTTTCATAACGGGAACTTGCCTCACTTCGCAGGCCATGGTCTTTTGAGGCCTTACGGATTGTACCTCCCGTGAAATAGGCCGCCTCAAGCAGGACAGTTGTTGTATCAGCAGAAACTTCTGAATTTGCCCCGCCCATGACTCCCGCAATCGCTACTGGTTCGGTTCCATTTGTGATAACAAGATGGTCAGGTGTAAGTGTCCGTTCTACATCATCAAGCGTAACGATTTTTTCATCAACACGTGCACGGCGGACAAGAATTTCCTTTGAGCCGAGTTTATCATAATCGAAAGCATGAAGCGGCTGGCCGTATTCAAGCAAAATATAGTTCGTAATATCAACAACATTATTGTGCGGGCGAATTCCGGCTGCCATCAGGCGAGTTTGCATCCAAAGCGGCGAAGGGCCGATTTTGACGTTTTTTATTACCTTCGCAGCATAAAGCGGATTGTCTTCTGGAGCTTGCACTGTGACTTTAATATAATCAGATGCTTTTTCATCCGACTCAGCCAGTTTCGTTTCAGGGAGCTTAACCTCTCTCCCTAAAATTGCAGCCACTTCATAGGCAACACCGAGCATGCTCATGGCATCTGCCCTATTTGGTGTCAAGCCTAATTCAAGCACCTTGTCATCGCGGTTCAGCGCCTCAATCGCGTCATGACCCGGAACTGCATCACTAGGGAAAACAAAGATTCCCTCTGCGTACTCTTTTGGAACGATTTTGCCTTCCATTCCAAGTTCCTGAAGCGAGCAAATCATTCCGTTTGATTCTTCACCACGGAGCTTTGCCCGTTTAATTTTAAAGTTGCCTGGCAAAACCGCCCCGTTTTTGGCAACTGCCACTTTTTGCCCTTCCGCCACGTTAGGAGCACCGCAAATAATTTGGACAGGGTTTTCCTCGCCAATATCAACAAGACATTTGCTTAATTTATCAGCGTTTGGATGCTGTTCGCGCTCAAGCACATGCCCGATGACCACACCTTTGATTCCTTCGTTCAGCGTTTCAACGCCCTCAACTTCAATCCCGCTCTTTGTAATCTTTTCAGCCAACTCTTCAGCTGTTACTCCTGATAAATCCACATAATCCTGAAGCCATTTATATGAAACAAACATTTGTAGGACCTCCTTTAAATTAAACTATTCCTGCTTGGAAAATTGCTTTAGGAACCGGATATCGTTCGTATAGAAATGGCGGATATCATCAATTCCGTACTTCAGCATCGCAATTCTCTCTGGTCCCATGCCGAACGCGAAACCAGTGTATTTTTTAGAGTCATAGCCAGCCATCTCCAGTACATTCGGATGCACCATGCCTGCGCCAAGAATTTCGATCCAGCCTGTACCCTTACATACGCTGCAGCCATCGCCGCCACATATTTTACAGGAAATATCCATTTCAACTGAAGGCTCAGTGAATGGGAAAAAGCTTGGGCGCAGCCTGATTTTCCTATCCTCGCCGAACATTTTCTTTGAAAATTCAGCAAGTGTTCCCTTCAGGTCGCTCATACGAATGTTTTCACCGACAACGAGCCCTTCCACCTGGGTAAATTGATGCGAATGAGTTGCATCATCGTTATCGCGGCGGTACACCTTACCAGGGCAAATGATTCTGATCGGCCCTTTGCCGCCCTGTTTTTCCATTGTGCGAGCCTGTACTGGTGAAGTATGGGTACGCATGAGAATCTCTTCTGTAATATAAAAAGAATCCTGCATATCGCGGGCCGGGTGGCCTTTTGGAAGATTCAGTGCTTCAAAGTTGTAATAATCCTTTTCAACTTCCGGGCCTTCAGCAATTTGATAGCCCATACCGATGAACAGGTCCTCGATTTCCTCAATGATTTTAGTAAGCGGATGAGGGCTTCCCGCTTTGACTGGGCGACCTGGAAGCGTGACATCAATTGTTTCGGAAGCAAGGCGTTCGTTAACTGCCGCTTCTTCAAGCTGTACTTGCTTATTGGAAATGGCTTCTTCGATTGCTCCCCTTACTTCATTGACAAGCGCCCCCATTTTTGGGCGTTCTTCCGCGGACAATTTGCCCATCCCCCGAAGCACCTCGGTGATTGGCCCTTTTTTGCCGAGATAAGCGACACGGACATCATTCAATTCTTTCAGGTTTTGTGCCTGGGCTACTTTTTCTAGCGCTTCAGTTTGCAATTCTGCAAGTCTTTCCTGCATGTGATATTCCTCCTTATTTTAAAAAATCAGGCTGTTAAATGTGTTGATTTCCGCTCCAGGCACTTCGCTTTCCGCGGGCGGCCTGGGAGCCTCCTCGGCGCAATCGCCTGCGGGGTCTCCCACTGACCTTTTCTCCCGCCAGGACGTTGAAATAACATCCCTGAAAAAGCATCGCAGGAGAAAATGCGTTTTTTGCATTTTCGAACGAGTCTACGTGCCTTCCGCTGCTGCAATCAACTACCTTAAAAAACACCACTATCCTTTAATACAGCCAAAATTAATGTAGGCAGCAAGCATATTAATTAGCTCTTTTCCACACAAAAAAGCCCCATCCCAAAAAAGGGACGAGGCTTGCGTTCGCGGTACCACCCTTGTTAACAACGTATGTATACACATTCGTGTTCACTTCATTAAGATAACGGCTTGTAGCCGGTGCACCTTTACATTCAGGGTGAATGGTCCCGGTGCCAACTCGGGAGGTGAACTTCCCTTATCTCTGCTTTAAAAGTGCTTTCAGTCAAGGCACTTTCTCCCTTTAAAGCCGGTTGATAAGGTACTCTTCTCCGTCATTGTTTTTGTTTTATGAATTTAGTAGCTATTATAGCGCAAATTCCGGAGCGATTCAAACGTTTGCGGAATTTTTTAAAGAATAAAGAAGAATTCCTGCTGCAACCGCTACGTTTAGAGACTCACTTTTTCCAAAAATGGGCACATATAAATTGTCGTCTGTTTGTGCCAGAAGTTGTTTGGAAACCCCGCTGCCTTCGTTTCCGACGAGGAGGGCAAATGCACTTCCTGGTGCTGCCTTTGTATAGGTCCGGGCGTTTTCCAGAGCTGTTCCGTAAACTGGAATGCCTTTAGCCTGTATCTTGGCTATCCATTCATCAAGAGAGCCTGTGGTGACAGGCAGATGAAAGTGGCTTCCCTGTGCTGAACGAAGTACTTTAGGGTTGTATATATCGACTGTGCCTGTCCCTGCAATAACAGCATCGATTCCCGCAGCGTCTGCCGTCCGAATCATTGTGCCAAGATTGCCTGGGTCCTGGACAGCATCCAATAGAAGAAATGTCTTCGCGTCGTCAAGTGCTCCTCCACCAGATTCCTGCCGGCATATGGCCAGTATTCCCTGAGGTGTCTCTGTTTCAGACAGGCTTTTAAAAATTTCTCTTGTTATCGTTGTAACGGAAACATCTTTATAGTCGATCCGAGGGGGTATGTCTGTATCTTCCGCGATAACCAGTTCAACAACGGTTCCCGGTTTTTTTAGTGCTTCCTCAACAAGATGAAATCCCTCCGCCAAGAACAGTCCGGTCCTCTCCCGCTCCTTTTTCATCGCGAGTTTTTTCCATTGTTTCACTTGTGGATTTTGGGCAGATTGGATGTGCTTCACTTTCTTTCCGCCTTTCTATGAACTCATTTTCTCATTATAGCCTATTGTAAATACATAATAAAACCATGGAAAGAAAAAGATAGTAGGGAACATTGAAAAAGGAGGAATAAAGAATGGATCTCGATTTACGTGCAGCCGTTATCCACAATATTGCAAACAACACTCAGCAGGAGCTTGAGGATACGATTGTCGATGCAATCCAGACAGGTGAAGAGAAAATGCTTCCCGGCCTAGGCGTCCTTTTTGAAATTATCTGGAACAACTCATCCGAACAAGAAAAGAAAGAAATGCTCCAGGCCCTTGAAGGCGGGTTAAAACAATAAAGTGAAACTTCAATCAGTGGGGGGTTCATCCCCACTGATTGTTAGTTGAACCAATCGGGCATTTAGGGACAGTTGTCTCTGAAAGAGGCTTACTGCCCCTTAATGCGGGATAACGAATAGGGACGGTTCTCCTCTGATGAGAACCGTCCCTGTTTACTTACCCTAATTTAATGTTTTGGACAGTTTGTTCATCGAGGCGTTTGATAACCTCAACAATCAGTTTGACTGTGTTCTCATAGTCATCACGGTGAAGCATTGCGGCATGGGAGTGAATATATCTTGTCGCAATGGTGATGGCCAATGCGGGCACACCGTTATGGGAAAGGTGAATGGCCCCTGCATCCGTACCGCCACCCGGGACAGTGTCGAATTGGTAAGGGATATTCAATTCATCCGCTGTATCCGTAATGAAGTCGCGAAGCCCTTTATGGGAGACCATTGAAGCATCGTAAAGAATAATTTGCGGGCCTTTACCCATTTTTCCAAGCGCTTCCTTTTCGGTAACTCCCG
This sequence comes from Bacillus sp. FJAT-27225, assembly GCF_001685025.1. Taxonomy (GTDB): domain Bacteria; phylum Bacillota; class Bacilli; order Bacillales; family Cytobacillaceae; genus Bacillus_D. The sequence goes on from NZ_MAYU01000001.1 coordinate 1,117,674, forward strand.
GTGTGTCACCAGCGATACCGACATCGACGCCAAAGCCGATATCAGGGTCAATTTTAGCGGCGGCTGTCCGTGCACCGCGCAGGCCGACCTCTTCCTGAATCGTTCCGACTCCGTACACTACGTTTGGATGCTCCACATCTTTGAGCTGCTTCAGGACATCAATTGCCACCGCACAGCCAATCCGGTTATCCCAAGCTTTGGCAAGCAGCATCTTTTCATTTTTCATAACAGTGAATTCAAAGTAAGGAACGATCATATCACCAGGGCGTACTCCCCATTCAGAAGCTTCATCCCTGCTTGCCGCACCAATATCAATGAACATATCCTTGATTTCAACCGGCTTTTTCCTTTGTTCGGCTGTTAGGATATGAGGGGGCTTTGACCCAATTACACCCGTCACCTCACCTTTGCGGGTAACGATTGTAACACGCTGGGCGAGCATGACCTGGTTCCACCAGCCGCCAACAGGCTGAAAGTGGATAAAGCCTTTTTCATCAATTTGCGTTACCATGAAGCCGACCTCATCAAGATGTCCGGCTACCATGATTTTTGGGCCGCCTTCCTTCCCTGTCTTTATGGCAATCAAGCTGCCAAGTCCATCAGTTGTGATTTCGTCTGCATATGGCGCTATGTACTCTTTCATAACCTCGCGGACTTCCCTCTCATTTCCCGGGATGCCCTTTGCATCGGTTAGTGCTTTTAGCATTTGCAATGTTTCATCTAATTGTTGTGCCATTCGATTGACTCCCCTCTTTTATAGGTCCATGCAGGCAGTATGTAACTAAGGCCTGTACATCTCTTCGCCCGTTCATTATACAAAAAGCCTGGCTGTTTGTAAAAATTTTCTGTTAATACATACTTCCTGTTTGCTTTTTAGTTTAAGTCACCTTCGGTAAAATATTCCTCTTCAACTAGAATAATGCCAACCAAAAACTTTGGTAGCGGAATTAGCATAGACTGTTACGATAAAGTTATTTAACTCTTGTTCAGTGACAGCAACAATTGTAATTTTCCCTATATAGGAGAGCACTTCAAGAGAAGCCTCTTTCAATCCAGTCAATAATGATTTGTTATTTTAAACTCTAGTTTATTCCCGAGGATCCAAATCCTCCCCTGCCTCTATCGGATTCGGTAAGCTCGGTTATTTCCATTACTTCTACCTTTGGGACAGGGGCAACGATGATTTGTGCAATCCTCATTTGCTTTTCTACCCGAAATTCTTCTTTTCCATGATTGATTAAAATAACCTGTATTTCTCCCCTATACCCTTCATCAATTGTTCCAGGACTATTCAGTACCGTCACGGCATGCTTTAAAGCCAGACCGCTTCTCGGCCTCACCTGCGCTTCCGTACCCTCCGGAAGTTCCAAAATGATCCCTGTACGAACCAATGCAGCTTCTCCTGGCTTAATTACCTTTTCTTCCACCGAGTACAAATCGAGACCAGCATCCCCTGGATTTGCCCTAAATGGCAATTTGGCATCCTTATGTACTAATTTAACTTTTAACGTATAATGCATATTGAATCTCCTCCAGGCATGTTGGAATTTGAGCAGATAACGCACCCCTGTACCGCTTTTCCCGCAGGACGTTGAATAAACCTCCCCGCAAAAAGCACCAAAGGAGAAAATGCAAGTGCATTTTGGCGAACGGGTCTTCGTTCCTTCCGATCCAATCATAAAAGTATGTTCACTTCAGCAATTCTTTAGTTTACGTATATAAGATTACAAATCCCCTTAAAAAGAAACGAAATATTGGTCTTTACCTGCTGTTTTAATAAAATTTGGCTGATACATATAAGAAAGCCACGATTTCTAAGGCTGCAAGTAAAGGAAAACCATATTTAAATGCACTATGCTTTGTTTTATGCCGGAAAAAATTCATTCCGACCGTTGCTCCAATCGCTCCTCCAGCCAATGCTGACAGCCAAAGCGTCTGTTCAGAAATCCTATATTGTCCATTTCTCGCCCTTTTTTTATCAATCCCCATTAACGTAAAGGAAATGATATTTATAAGGAGCAAATATGTAAAAATTGTCTTTCCCATCGAAATTCCCCCTTGGGATATGAAGAAAAAGCCATTCCCAGTTACGGAAATGGCTTTATCATCTTAAATTACTTATTGTACTGTGCTTTAGCAACATCAGCAAGTTGTGCGAAAGCTTGAGCATCGCTTACTGCAAGCTCAGCAAGCATCTTGCGGTTCACTTCAACACCAGCAAGCTTCAAGCCATGCATCAGGCGGCTATAAGAAAGGCCGTTGATGCGTGCTGCAGCGTTGATACGAGTGATCCAAAGCTTACGGAAGTCGCGCTTCTTCTGGCGACGGTCACGGTAAGCATATTGCAGGGATTTCATAACCTGCTGGTTAGCAACTTTATATAATGTATGTTTAGAACCAAAATAACCTTTAGCTAATTTAAGAACTTTTTTACGACGCTTACGCGTTACAGTACCGCCTTTTACACGTGGCATGTAATTTCCCTCCTATATGTGAATCGATCGTTCGAGATTACTTAACATTGTCAAGCATTTGGCGAATACGTCTAAAATCGCCTTTGGAAACAATTGCAGATTTACGAAGCTTGCGCTTTGCTTTTGTTGACTTGTTTGCAAACAAGTGGCTAGTATATGCGTGGGAACGCTTCAGTTTACCAGTTCCGGTTTTTTTGAAACGCTTAGCAGTTCCACGGTGAGTTTTCATTTTTGGCATGGGGATGTCCTCCTTGTTACTTGTCGTTTTTAGGTGCTAAAACCAGGAACATGCTCCGGCCATCCATTTTAGGATGAGATTCGATCGTCGCAACTTCCTTGCACTCTTGAGCAAAACGGTCCAGTACACGCTGGCCGATTTCCTTATGTGTAATCGCACGCCCCTTGAAGCGAATCGATGCTTTAACCTTATCGCCTTTTTCAAGGAACTTAATCGCATTGCGAAGCTTTGTGTTAAAGTCATGTTCATCAATGGACGGGCTCAGGCGAACCTCTTTAGTCGTAATGACTTTTTGGTTCTTTCGAGCTTCTTTGTCTTTCTTTTGCTGTTCGAACTTGAACTTGCCATAATCCATAATTCTGGCCACAGGTGGCTTGGCGTTAGGTGCTACAAGCACCAGGTCAAGATTGGCGCGGCCTGCGATTTCGAGCGCTTCAAATTTCGATTTAATTCCCAGCTGCTCGCCATTTTGGTCAATAAGGCGAACTTCGCGTGCGCGAATGCCTTCGTTCAACAACATTTGTTCTTTGCTAATAGTTAGACACCTCCAGGGTTTAATAACGAATACGCTGCCGCCGGTGTGCCGGACAGGTTTTTTTTCAATAAAAAAAGCGCGGATGCATACACCCACACTTACGTACATAAATAAGGTTTGAAACAAACCATAACGTAAAACCTGCCAACAGCCACTGCGTCAGCCAGGTGAGAAGCGGGTGCTTCTTCTTCCCAACAAATCGTATTCTTTTTCACCTTTGTAACTATATCACATACGAACCATTGTGTCAAACATGCTGTTTTTTTATCGGCAACGTTTAGTATTTTATCAGACCACAAATTTTTAATCAATATGTAATTCTGTTTATTTCCGAAAAACTTCATACCAAATTATGGTAAAGATTCCAACTAAAGTTTGTTTCTATATCCCCAATGGCGGGAATTACCTCAATACGCCCATATGAAAGAGGCGATTACCAATTCAGGAGGTTGTAAAATATGCGAAAACGAGTCGTTGGTGTTTATAACACACAAGAGGAACTAATTGAAGCGGTTGAACGATATCAAAAGGACGGAAACAGTCTAACCAATCTATCTGTTTTTGGTAACACAGAGGACTCTATGTCCAGGCTTGGCAATTTAACAGGCATGTCCGAAGCACAAATATACCATGGTGATACAAAAGAGGACAAAGGATTCTTAGATAAAATGGTTTCAAAATTAGATGGTTTGTCCCAAGATATGGATAATTCCTATTATGATCGATTAGTCGGAGCCGGTGTAAGTGAAACTGAAGCAAGGGAATATGCCGGTGACCTGGAGTCAGGCAGACTGATTTTATTTGAAGAGATCCATGGCGGGAAAGCAGTAGATGCGGGAGCCGCCTCAACCGGTCTCTTTAATGATACACCTGTGCAAAGCGGAACCAATATTGCATCCACTACTACATCCGATACACTTGAATCCGACGAAGAGCGGACTTTAAGGCTCCGTGAAGAGCAGCTAAAAGTGGACAAGGATCGAGTCCAAACAGGCGAAGTTGAGATTCATAAAGATGTTGTTGAGGAACAAAAAACGATTGATGTTCCTGTAACACATGAAGAGGTATATGTAGAACGGCGCCCGGCTGATGGCAATGAAGCTAATCTGGATGCGGGACCAATTGGTGAGAACGAAACGATTCGCGTCCCGATTGTTGAAGAAAAGGTTGAGGTTACGAAAAAACCGGTTGTGAATGAAGAGCTTGTCATTGGCAAAAAAGAAGTCGAGTCTAGCGAACGAGTTGTTGAGAATGTTAAGCGTGAAGAAGCGCATATCGAGTCTGAAGGCGAAACTGATATTCGTGAAAGACGCAAAGACAGGTTCTGATGCCTGTAAATATAGCAAATGGCTGCCGGCAACCGGCAGCCATTTGTTCATTGTTGGAACTTTATCTGTTTACTTCATTCTTCAATTGCGACACGAAGTCGGCAAAGGCGATTGTTTCAGAATTTTGCTCGCCATATTTCCGGACATTGACCGCATTCTCCTCAACTTCTTTGTCACCGACGACAAGCATGTAAGGAGTCTTTTGCATTTGGGCTTCACGGATTTTATAGCCAATTTTTTCATCCCTGCTGTCTAGCTCGACACGGAAGCCTGCTTCTTGAAGCTGTTCCTGTACTTTTCGGGCATAGTCATAGTGGACTGATGGAGAGACCGGGATAACCTGAACCTGGACAGGGGCCAGCCAAGCCGGGAATGCACCCTTATATTCTTCAATCAGGAAGGCGACAAATCGTTCCATAGTGGAAACGACACCGCGGTGGATAACAACTGGACGGTGCTGCTTGCCATCCTCACCAACATAAGTAAGGTCGAAACGTTCAGGCAACAAGAAATCCAACTGGACTGTTGACAATGTTTCATCCTTGCCCAAAGCAGTGCGAACTTGTACGTCTAGCTTTGGACCATAGAATGCCGCTTCCCCTTCAGCCTCGAAATACTCGAGGCCGAGATCATCCATTGTTTCTTTCAGCATCGCCTGGGCCTTTTCCCACATATCATCATCATCGAAATATTTTTCAGTGTTTTCCGGATCCCGGTAAGATAGCCGGAAGGAGTAGTCATTCAGTTCAAAATCTTTATAAACACTAAGAATAAGATTTACAACACGTTTAAACTCTTCCTTTATTTGATCAGGTCTTACAAAAATATGTGCATCATTCAATGTCATCCCGCGTACGCGCTGAAGCCCGGATAATGCCCCGGACATTTCATAACGGTGCTGCAGGCCAAGCTCAGCAATCCGAATTGGGAGCTCACGGTAGCTGTGCATTGAATTCTTATACACCATCATATGGTGCGGGCAGTTCATCGGGCGTAGAACGAGCTGTTCGTTATCCATCTCCATCACAGGGAACATGTCTTCCTGGTAATGGTCCCAGTGCCCGGAAGTCTTATAAAGATCGACACTTCCCATAACTGGAGTATAAACGTGATCGTATCCGAGCTTTGTTTCTTTATCAACGATATAGCGTTCGATGATGCGGCGGATTGTTGCGCCTTTAGGAAGCCAGATTGGCAGCCCCTGGCCTACTTTTTGAGAAGTAGTAAACAAATCCAGCTCCTTGCCGATTTTTCTGTGGTCACGCTCTTTTGCCTCTTCAAGCAAGCGAAGATGCTCTTTTAGGTCTTCCTTTTTGAAAAAGGCAGTACCGTAAATGCGCTGAAGCATTTTGTTGTCGCTATTGCCGCGCCAGTAAGCACCGGCGATAGAAAGCAGCTTGAACTCCTTCAATTTGCCAGTCGACGGGACATGGACGCCGCGGCAAAGATCGAAGAATTCTCCCTGATAGTAGATGGTGACTTTTTCGTCAGCCGGAATTGCTTCAAGGAGCTCGAGCTTGTATTCATCATCAATCTCTTTATAAATACTTTCCGCTTCTTTCCTGCTTACTTCCTTGCGTTCGATATCAAGGTTTTCATTAATGATTTTAGCCATTTCCTTCTCAATGGCTGGCAGGTCTTCGGGAGTCAACGATTGGTTAAGGTCGATATCATAGTAAAATCCGCCTTCAATAACTGGCCCAATTCCCAATTTTACTTCCGGGTAAATACGTTTGATTGCCTGTGCCATTAAGTGTGCTGTACTGTGGCGAAGGATCTCGAGTGCTTCTGGTGAATCAGGCGTTACGATTTCAATGGATGCGTCCTCTTCAATTGGCCTGCGAAGGTCAAACATTTGTCCGTTTACTTTACCGGCAATCGCTTTTTTCCTAAGGCCGGGGCTAATCGATTGGGCTATATCTTCAGTTGTGGTACCCTGCGGAAACTCCTTTACAGCCCCGTCAGGGAACTTAATTTTTAGCTCTGACATAACTTTTCCTCCTTTTCTGCCGGCAGTTCTACTAACTTTTCCGCCTGACAATGTTATTGAAGGCTGTTTTCTAAAAAATTGTTGATTATTATAGCAACAAGGTTTGTGAAACAGCCTATTGAAAAAATAAAAAAGCCCGTCCCTGGAAAAGGGACGAGCTGTTACACACGTGGTTCCACCCAATTTTTCATACTCCGCCTATGGGCAGGATATGACTTTGGACAGATAACGGCTGCTTCCGCCAGCAATTACTCATCCAAATGGGATTTTCACGGCCGGAGTTTAAAGGTGGTAAGCATTTCTATCGTGTTAGGAGGTTTTCACCAAGCCCTCCCTCTCTGGTAACCGTACAGAAATACCCATGTCCTTATCATTACTTTTGCTAGGTTTAGTTGCTATGTACGTTATTATAATGATTCATTCGCCAAAAATCAAGCAGCGGACAAACCATTCTATTTTCATGAGCAGCTATCCCGATTGTCCGTCTTCAATCGTAAGTTTTTCCCTCTTTTGAAGAAGTACTCTTTCTTCAAAAATATTAACAATTGTCCTTACCAGCGGTGAATCATGATGATCAGTATATAGAACGATTCTCCTTGGGGCAATGGACAGGAGCGGGGCGATTGACACAGAATCGACATATACAGGATGATTAATCAGAAGCTTCCGGTCAATCATTTTTGTGAGCTCCGTCTTTTTCACCTCCAGCATATTGCCATCATAAAATGTAACTTCTCCGTCAGCAAGCAAGTGTATTTCTTCTATTTTTGGAGGTCGTCCTGATAAAAACGATCTAAGCGATTCAATAAAGATCTGATATTCCTGCTCCATCTTGTATTCATCAATGGACAATGCCGCTATTTCACTCATATAGTCAAAGACTGCGCGGAGCCTGAACTTAGCATAAGAATCAAAGGATAGCGAAGCATCTTCACTTAAGACTTGTTCAATTGAATCCCTTACTTGTTCTCCTGGAAACGGCAAATCCATAAACAAAGCCAAGTCTTGCCTTTCCCCATCAAGGATGGAATACATAATGTCGGTTATATGCTGAATTTCCGCAGAATCTTGAAATAAGTAAGCATCTCTAATCATTTCCATGAACCATTCATCCCACTTTACTTTCCAAATAAATTCATTAAATGTGAACTTTAATGTATCAAGGTACTCCCCCTCAGGGGCATGGATCTTCAGTTTTATATATGGACGCTCTTCATACAGCTGAACATCTGTGTGAATCCCGCGTTGTTTCAGGTGTTTTTGCAGAAGCTGGTGAAAAGTCTTTGCATCGAGAATATTCCGGAAATGGATCTCCGCCAACCAAATCCCCCCTGTACCCAAGAATTCTATTGTTATATATATGGGAGGCTGTCCATGAATAGAAGGGGAATTGAAGAAAACTCTTGAGGGACAGCACCGTTGCGAGATGCTCCAAAACAGAAAAAAGCCGCCGGATGACCGGCAGCTTCATTATGTTAAAAAATTTATGGATTTCTCCACTTTGGAGTTTTGTCTACGTCTAGCTCCACAAGGAAGGCTTCGGCAGCCTAAGCGTCGCACGAAGAAAAAGCGATAGCACAAGGAAAGCTTCCCTGAGAATACATCGCACGAAATTATGCGACAGCGTAATGAGGATTTTGAGGGAGCGCATACACATGCGCAAACTTCAGAGATCCCTTTATCTCAGTCGAAACCCCTCCAGTTTGTACGGTGAGACCACAAAGGAAAGCTTCTAAGAATAATCATCGCAGGGACAGGCGCATTTTGCCTGTCGCGAGACTTCCTTTGTCTGTCACGAGGCGCTTGCGATTTTGTAATTAATTTCTCCGGTTGGGGCCATCAAGCATAACCGGCTCACTCAAATATTTAATCCGTTCCATAATCCTGCGGGCTTTCATTTTTTCCTCTTCTCCGCGCTGGCTATAAGTCAAATGATGCTCAAGCTGGTCAAAATTAAAGTTGGAAGTGAAAAACGTAGGAAGTTTTTCAAGCATCCGGTACTGAAGGATTGGACCAAGCACTTCGTCCCTTGTCCAGCTTGACATTGCTTCTGCCCCGATATCATCGAGCATCAGGATAGGCTCCTTTTTCAAGGCTTCAATCTTCTCGTTCAACGTGTTGTCCCCTATTGCCGTTTTCATTTCACGTAACAGTTCCGGAACATAGACAATCATGGAAGAGATTTGCTTTTTAGCCAACTCGTTTGCTAACGCACCAAGAAGATAGGACTTTCCCACACCAAATTTTCCGTATAAATATAGACCCTTCGGTTTGTTTCCATCAATATAATTCATCACAAACATGGCTGCTTTTTCTGCGGCGTCAAGCCGTCCTGGTGAACCATCAATGTCCAGTGACGAAAACGATGCCTGGAGAATATCCTTCGGTACATGGAGGCTGCGGATCAGCCTTTCATTTTTCCGTTTTTCATCATCCATTACTTTGCGCGGGCATCGTTCATACTGTACATCAATCGAATTGCGAGTAAGGACGAGTTCGGGATGAAAGCCCTGCATTATATTCACGCATTTCTCCAGGCTTTCGCACCCTCTGCATTGCTTGCTTTGACTCGTATATTCATAAAGCTTAACCAGGCTGCGTTCAATCATCCCGTCCGTGATATCCTGTCGATTTTTTTCAAAAAACGCCTTGACATCTGGGTCGGAAATGACCTGTTCTTTCATTTGTTCATACCGTTTCATAAAATTTTCACTGGAGGCAAGCCGCCTCAGCGTTCGGTCTATGCGTTCCATATTCTTCCCTCCCTCCTTCGTTCGCGGGCTCCATACAGGATTTACAATTCAGTAACGGTCCTCATTTTAATTCCTGAATGCCTTTAGCTTTTCCTCAACTTCTTTTTTCCTGGCTTCCAGCTCTGCTGTTTGTCCCTTGTCTTCTTGGTGGGCCTTATTTGATTCCTCATCAAACCAATCAGGAAGGATTTCCGTCCGGACTGCATTCTTCTTTGTCTGGCGTTTACCACCAGTAGCAGCCGGGGAAGAACCGGAGTTTTTCCACTCCAGATATTTTTTATGTTCCTTCCTCGATAGGTCTACAGCTTGCTTCGCCGTTTTTATCTGCTTCCTGGCCCAGTGGCTGGCAATCCTCTCCACATAGGCCTTGGTCATTTTCATATCACTTTTTATCATGACCGTCTGGATCAAAGCATTTACAACACCTGGCATAAGCTTTTGGTTAAACATGACCTCTTCAATGATTTGCAAATCTGCCGCTGACGGCTCTGCCCCACCTGATAAATCCCTTAATACTTGAAGTGGGGATGCAGTTTCAAAATAGTGAATCAGCTTTTCATCCTGCGTTTTTGGTTCTTCCAGCTGCTCCCTGTATGGAGGAGGCTGAACACGCTCCACAAGGCTTGGCAGCTTGTCGTAATGGACAAATTGGTACCAATCACGCGCAGCCTTCCTTAACTCTTCCAGATCAATTTCATCGTTTTCATTTATAGCACCGAGAACAATATTTTTCATTTGCAGGACATCAATAGAATATAAAAATGCCAAATTGCTTATTGCATCCTTTACCTTTTGGTTAAGGGCCTTTTTTGGCAATAGCGAATCACTTAAACCGGATGCAAGCAAGTCAAAGTCAAAGGTCGAGTTAGGTATTTGAATAGGCTGGGGATCGTCCCTGCCAATGAATTGCTGTCCTTCCTCAACTTCCAGGTCTGCAGCATTGTCCTGCAGATAATGGATGCCTTCAAGAGGGGCTGAAGCATATACTTCCTGAAAGGCCTTCGTGACATCTTGATATTCGCCACTCGGATCCAAGGCCCCATCACAAAAGAACCTCTTCAGTCTGGCGAAATTGTTTTTTCCAATTTTACGGTATAGATAGACATTCAGCATCCCATCCATAAAGAACTGTTCAGGACTGAGAGGGGGCTGCAATTCATAAATAAATGACCGGATTTCGTCCTCGCTTTTTACATATGTCTTAAGCAGGCCAATGCCCTCGAGCTTTAACCTTGCCTCATAAATTCCTTTTAGGTTCATCCCTGTCATGTTCATCAGGAAATGGTGGGAGGATGGGTCAGCCCATAATCGGTTTTCCTCAAGCTCTCCCCATAGCGTTAAATAGACACTAAAGCAATCCGGCCCAATCAGTGGCTGATAAAGGAAGGAAAGAATCTTTCTATCGTAATCATGAAGCAGTCCGTTTGAGGAGACAACATATCTGTCAACCGGGACCAATTCCTGCCAGTGCTGAGCCATATTCCTTCACCTCTAACCTATTTTAGAAAAACGAGGCATCCGCCCATTTGTAGCGAATGCCTGCTGTCCGTCGGGAAACTCCCCGCTGAATTGTTACGATTGTTCTTTTTTAAGCAATTCCTTAAGCTCTTCGATAAAAACATTTATATCTTTGAATTGGCGGTAAACTGAAGCAAACCGGACATAAGCTACTTCATCAACCAGGGCAAGTCTGTCCATCACCATTTCCCCAATTGCTTCGCTCTTAATTTCCGACGTTCCCTGGCTGCGCAGCTCTTTTTCAACATCAGCTGTTATTTCCTCAAGTTCCTTGAGTGCAACCGGCCTTTTTTCACATGCTTTAATCAAACCCCGCAATATTTTATCACGGCTGAATTCTTCACGGGTTCCTTCTTTTTTTACAACAATAAGTGGAATTTCTTCAACCTTTTCAAAGGTTGTAAATCGATATCCGCACTTCTCACACTCTCGACGTCTTCTTGTCGATCGGCCGTCATCAACAGGCCTCGAGTCAAGAACTCGGGTTCCGCTATTTTGGCATGCCGGGCATTTCAAACTAAATCAGCTCCATCATTCCCGGAATCCAACTGAGAATTCCGGCGGTGAAATTTAATTATTCCATCACCTTTAATCTTATAAAAAACCTCCGGAATGCACAAGGACTATTCAGCGTTTTTACCGGCACCAGTATATGTATGCGCCTTGTCCAGTTCCTTATAAAAATCAAGAATTTCCTTTTTTAAAGCGGGATAATTGCCAAGTAGCATAAAACGCTCTGTCGAAAGATGAAAATCAACCGCGGTTTCAAACGGCCTAACTGTTACAATCGTAGCGATGAGGAAGGAATTAAAAGGCTCAGACAAATCTGCGGCAATTTCGCCACGTTCCTTCGACGAGTCGGTAATAACTGTACCCTTCCGTTTCTTCAAAATTCCTTCAATTGTCAGGAAAAGCGCATCCTTGTTTGCCCTGTAATAATGGGTCCTTAAGTCAGCATCCTGGTGGCCTTCACTTGTTTCACAGCTATTGCGAAAACGTGTAAGCAATTTCAAGGTTCCTACCTCCATGTCTCTCGCTGTTACGCATCTTTAACGTATGCAGCAATCTATATGTATTAGTGTAACGTATTTTTCTTTTAAAATAAAAAGAGGCGCCTTCGCGCCCCGGGTATTTTTAGATTATGAAATTACAAAGCTTTAGCTTGTTTGACCTGTACAGGTCCCATACCACGTGGCAGCTCGATATTCTCACGAGTTTTCGCATTCAGTGCTGCTGCGATATAATCAGCAGCTACATTTGGATTCAAATCCCCACATGTGTATACATCGATGCTTGCATAACCGTGCTCAGGAAAACTGTGGATGGTTAAATGAGACTCGGAAATAATCACGACTCCACTAACACCTTGTGGAGCAAATTTGTGAAAAGCTACCTCGCGAATTTCGGCACCAGATCTTAGTGCGGCTTCAACAAACGTTTGCTCAATGTAGTCCATGTTGTTCAATTTTTCAAAATCGCATCCCCAAAGCTCGGAGATCACATGCCTTCCTAATGTTTCCATATTCATTATCCCCCTCTAACTGTTTGTTTTCTTCTGAAACCCAATGTTGACGGCATTCGGCCACTACCACGGGGGAAAGTTAGTCCAATGAGGTCCTAACCCTTTAAGTAATGGATAAATCCCAGTTCCAGAAGCTCACGATGACTAGTATACTTCGTTTATATTGATTTTGCAACCTCTTAAAAAAGATTTCATCTTGAAAAAAACATGGCAAAAAGATTGATCCTGCGTACGATTAAATTTCAATTTAGAACCTGTTTCTCGGACTGTATTTTTAACAAAAGTGCTTTGTTAAACCATTCTGTTGATTTCCACTTCAGGCGCTTCGCTTTCCACGGGCGGCCTGGGAGCCTCCTCGGCGCAAGCACCTGCAGGGTCTCCCACTGACCTTTTCTCCCGTAGGACGTTGAATAATCTTCCCTGAAAAAGCACCGCAGGAGAAAATGCGTTTTTTGCATTTTCGAACGAGCTCGCGCCTTCTGCTTAAATCATCTCCGTTTAAAAATCAACATTATTCTATATCTCAGCCCAAAAAAGCTGCCTGTTTTGGCAGCTTTCTTTAACAGCTATAATTAACCGACTTTCATCTTGGACTGCTGAGATATTTGGGAGGCGACAAACTTTGCAAGGTCAACAACTCTCGATGAGTATCCCCATTCATTATCGTACCAGGCAAGAACCTTCACTTTTTTGCTTCCCATCACCATGGTGGACAAGCCATCAATAATCGCAGAGTGAGGATTCGTGTTAAAATCGACCGAAACAAGCGGCTCGTCCGTAAAGGAGAGAATTCCCTTTAACTCTCTATTTGAAGCCTCGATGAATGCAGCATTCACATCCTCCACAGTTACATCCTTTTTCAAATCGACCACAAGGTCAACGAGCGAAACATTTGGTGTAGGAACCCTTAAAGCCATGCCATGAAGCTTGCCTTTTAGTTGTGGCAGGACTAGAGCCAGCGCCTTAGCCGCACCTGTCGATGTCGGAATGATTGATTGGCCGCAAGCCCGTGCTCTTCTTAAATCTTTATGGGGGTTATCAATATTTTTCTGGTCATTTGTATAAGAATGTATTGTCGTCATTAATCCATTTTCAATACCAAATTTCTCATCGAGGATTTTTGCAACAGGAGCCAGGCAGTTTGTTGTGCATGAGGCATTGGAGATAATATGATGTTTGTCGATCTCCAGTCTATTTTCATTAACCCCCACGACAATCGTAACATCCTCATTTTTTCCAGGAGCAGTCAGGATCACCTTTTTTGCTCCTGCATCTAAATGTAGTGAAGCTTTTTCGCGGGAATTAAACTTGCCTGTTGCCTCAATTACAATATCTATATCCAATTCAGCCCATGGAAGCTGCTCCGGATTTCTGTTGGATAGCAGCTTAACCCTTTTGCCGTTTACAATTAACTCATTTTCAAGAGGGATTACATCCCCTTGAAATATACCGTGATTTGTATCATATTTTAGCAGATGTGCCAGTGTTTCCGCAGGATAACTGGCATTTACCGCAACAATTTCAATTTCATCTTCAAGAATTGCTTTTCGGAAAACCATTCTTCCGATTCTACCAAACCCATTAATAGCAACTTTCGCCTTCATGTAACGGCCCCTTCCTAATATATGTTATACTTTTAAGTGTCTTTTATATAATTAGTATAACATAATTATGAATAATGGTGCTAATTAAAGTGCTGTTTTCGCTAAGTTTTTGAGTTTAATAAAGAAATATCGTTAATTAATGGTACTCTATTACGGAGAATACCATTAATAGTGTAACAAATAAAGAAACACGAGGCAGATTTTTCGATAATCGGGAGAGTTTCTACGCTAATTAGCATAAACCAAAACCTAATTAAAACGTTCATAAAAAAACAAAAGGCTTCCCCAGGGAAGTCCTATGACAGAACTTGTTGGGACAGCCTCATTAAATTTATATTCCTGCCTGCCACTTTTCAAGTATGTCCAATAGCTGGCGTTTTGTTTCGTCAAGTCCACCGTTATTATCTATGACGGCATCGGCACGTTTTGCCTTTTCCTGAAGCGGCATTTGCGAACCGATCCGTACTTCGGCCTCTTTTTGTGAAAATGCATTTCTTTCCATGAGCCGCTCCAGTTGCACCTCAGGGTCGACAAATACCACAATCGTTTTATCGGCCATGTATTCAAGTTTGCTTTCAAATAGGAGCGGGATATCAAGGATGACGGTGGAGGCTCCTGCGTTTATTGCTGCTTCCTTTTTGGCAATCATCCTTTTCCTTACCTCGGGATGGACAATTGAATTTAATAGCAGCCTTTTTTCCTCATCATTAAAAACAATTGCTCCCAGTGCTGGGCGGTCAAGCCTGCCATCCGGAAGAAGGATTCCTTCGCCGAAGCTTGTGGCTATTTTTTCATATGCTGGTTCCCCAGGTTCAACTGCCAGGCGGGCTTCAACATCCGCATCAATGACTGGCAGGCCCAAGTCAAGGCACATCTGCGAGACTGTACTTTTGCCGCTTGCAATTCCGCCGGTCAGTCCGATTGTCAGTGTCATACTGTTTCCCCGCTCTCCTCAAGCTTTTGGCAGGCAGGGCAAAAATGAGTGCCCCGTCCCCCAACAACACTTTTTAAAAGTGGAGTGCCGCAGCTCTTGCATTCCTCGCCTTTCCGTCCGTATACGAACAGGTCCTGCTGGAACATCCCCATCTGCCCCTGGGAATTTACATAAGAGCGGATCGTGCTTCCTCCTTTTTCAACTGCCTCACCCAACGTGGACACAATTTGCTCGTGGAGGACTTCGATTTCTGCCTCCGAAAGGGAGCTAGCCAGGCGCTCAGGATGTATTCTCGCCCTGAATAGGGCTTCATCAACATAAATATTTCCAAGTCCAACAAGAATCGTCTGATCAAGCAGGGCTGGTTTTATCTTTCGATTGGTCCTGGCAAGCCTGCCCGCCAGGTATTCAGGCGTAAACTCTATTGAGAAAGGCTCCGGCCCAAGGCCAAATAGAGGAGCCTGGCCGAACTCTGTCCCTTTAAGGAATAAGTGCATTGTACCGAATTTACGGACATCGCGGTACCTTAATTCGTAGCCGTCCTCAAAGTGAAAGATAACATGTGTATGTTTATTTACAGGTTCCTCTGCCAAATCGAGGGAATATTTTCCCTCCATTCGGAGGTGGGATACGAGCGTGTACTCCTCCGTGTACAAAAGGAGGAACTTGCCTCGCCTTCCAATCTTCAAAAAGCTCTGCCCTCTTAACGCATCTGTAAATTGTTCTGTATCCACCGGGTTTTTAACCATTTTTGGCCAAAACACGGACACATGGTTAATTTTTTTTCCAAGGATTAGTTGTTCAAGTGTTTTACGGACTGTTTCCACCTCTGGCAGCTCAGGCATTCAGACTCCTCCTTTCTATATAGTGTTTGCCGCGGTTCCAGTTACTTCGCATCGTACCATGTTGGCCCATACGAGTAGTCCACCTTCAAAGGCACCATTAGCTCAATTGCATTTTCCATAATTTCAGGAACAAGCTTTTCAAGTACAGGAATTTCTTCCTTCGGTGCTTCAAAAATCAATTCATCATGCACAGAGAGGAGAAGCTTTGCTTTGAGCCCTTCCCTTCTTAGCGCTTCTGCCATATCAACCATCGCTTTCTTAATAATATCGGCAGCTGTTCCCTGGATCGGAGTATTCATCGCTGTCCGCTCTGCAAAGCTTCTCAGGTTGAAATTCCGGCTAGTGATTTCCGGAATATAGCGCCTTCTATTCATTAGAGTTGTGACATAGCCCTGCTGCTTGGCTACTTTAATGATATCCTCCATATAGTCCTGGACACCTGGGTAGCTATGCAAATATCGTTCAATGAACTGGCCTGCTTCTTTCCTTGTGATTCCAAGGCTTTGCGAAAGACCAAAATCACTGATTCCGTAAACAATCCCAAAGTTGACTGCCTTTGCATGGCGGCGCATATTCGAAGTAACCTCGTCCGCCTCGACATGGAAAACGGCCATTGCCGTTTTCGTATGGATATCCTCACCCGACTTGAATGCCTCAATCAGCTTTTCGTCATTTGCAATATGGGCAAGTACCCGCAGTTCAATCTGGGAATAATCAGCCGCGAAAATGACCCACCCCTCTTCAGAAGGAACGAATGCCTGGCGGATTTTCCTGCCTTCTTCAAGGCGAATCGGAATGTTCTGCAGGTTGGGGTCTGTTGAGCTGAGCCTTCCTGTGGCAGTGAGTGCCTGATTAAATCGGGTATGGACCTTATCCGTTTTTTGGTCAACGACCTTTAAAAGCCCGTCAATATAGGTCGACTGAAGCTTCCCTAATTGCCTGTAATCCAGAATAAGCCTGATAATTTCATGATCGGCGGAAAGCTTCTCGAGTACATCAGCCGAAGTTGAATAACCAGTCTTAGTCTTTTTGCCATGTGGGAGACCTAATTTTTCGAACAGAATCGTGCCAAGTTGTTTTGGTGAATTGATATTAAACTTCTCACCGGCCATTTCATGTATTTTTTCTTCAATTACCGCCAGCTTTTCATGCAGTTCTTTACCCATCGTTCTTAGGCGTTCAAGGTCAACCTTGACCCCCGAGGATTCCATATCGGCAAGTACGAGTGACAAAGGCATCTCAAGCTCAGTAAACAATTCATATTGGCTGTTTCCGCGTAAATCCTTTTCCAGAAGCGGCTTAAGAATGTTGATGGAAATCCCTTTCCTGACAAGATGGCCTGCCAGTTCCGTCTCTTCCGGAATCTTCCGCTTCGCCCCGCGCCCGTAGAAGCTGTCGTCGCCCTGTACATTCCTTAAGCCATATTTCTTTTCAATCGCTGCCAGATCATCAAAGTTGGCAGTCGGGTCGATAATGTAAGATGCTATGAAAACATCGAACACAACACCCTTTAAGTGGATGCCGCGCCTTCTTAATGCAACCTCGGAAGCCTTCGCGTCATAAACAGTTTTATGTTTCGACTCGTCCTCGGCCCATTCTTTAAACGCGCTCGACTCTAATGCCTGTTTGGTTGGAAAATAGTAATTCCCCTTTTCATTAACGACTGAAAAACCAATGATATCAGCATAATGATAATTGTCGTCGAGAATCTCTACGTAGAGGGCAGAATCATCCGCAAATAAATCCGGGTTAATTTCCGATGGCGTTTCAAACTCGATCTCGGAAAGCTCGCCGTCGTCGGTTCCAGTACCTTCGTCTCCTCCAAGCTTATCAAGAAGCGAATTGAAGCCGAGCTCCTTATAAATCGAAATCAGCTTTTCCCGGTCATATCCCTCAAAGGAGATGTTATCGAGCTGAACCTCAACAGGAGCTTCCCTGGTGATGGTTGCCAATTCCTTGCTCATGATTGCCTGTTGCCTGAACTCCTCAAGCTTTTCACGAAGCTTTTTCCCCGACACCTTATCGGTGGATTCCAGTAGTTTTTCAAGCGTTTCGAATTCCTTCAACAGCTTGATCGCAGTCTTTTCACCTACACCCGGAACACCGGGGATATTATCGGATGAATCACCCATGAGCCCTTTCATATCAATAATTTGCCAAGGCTCAAGGCCATATTTCTCCTTAATGTGTTCAGGGGTGTACTCCTCAATATCGGTAATGCCCTTCCTCGTAATTCCAACGGTTGTTTTATCTGAGGAAAGCTGCGTCAAGTCCTTATCTCCTGAAATGACCCTTACATCAAACCCTTCCTGTTCAGCCTTAAGGGAAAGAGTCCCGATTATATCGTCTGCTTCATAGTTTTCAAGCTCATACCTTGGAATTTGATAAGCATCGAGCAACTCCCGAATAAACGGAAATTGTTCAGACAGCTCGGGCGGGGTTTTTTGCCTCCCTCCCTTGTATTCACTGAACGTGCTGTGGCGAAAGGTTGTTTTCCCGGCATCAAAAGCGACCAGCATATGGGTCGGTTTTTCATCCTCCAGAATTTTATTGAGCATCATCGTAAAACCGTACACTGCATTTGTATGGATCCCTTTATCATTGTTCAGGAGCGGTAACGCAAAGAAAGCACGGTAAGCAATGCTATTTCCATCTATTAAAACTAACTTTTTCTTCTCCAATATCCAATCCTCCTTCATTTGCAAAACTGCGGTTTTCAATGGAAGGTTTATCCTTTAGGTTTTCCCTTAAATACTTTCCTGAATTCAAGTATGAATTCACTACCTTTACCCGGACTGCTTTTAACAACAATTTTCCCGTGATGGGCTTCAACTATATGTTTAACGATCGCCAGACCGAGGCCTGTCCCGCCATTGTTCCTGCTCCTGGCCCTGTCAATTCGATAAAATCGTTCGAATATCCTCGGAATTTCAGCTGAATCAAAGCCCATTCCATTATCCTTTACAACCAGCCTTACCCTTTTCCCAACATCCTGGATAAACAGTTGAACTTTCCCGCCAGGAGGAGTATAAGCAATCGCATTGGATGTTAAGTTGATGATCACTTGCTTAATCCTGAATGGATCGCCCTCCATTTCCAGTGGTTCAGCATCGGCTTCAACAAGCAATGGAATATTTTTAGCGGAAGCCTTGCCTTCAAGCAGTGTCGCAACTTCTCTGGCAAGGGACACAAGGTCGAACTTAGATAGTTCGAGCCGAAAATTATGCTGTTCAATTTTTGATAATTCAAGCAAGTCCTGAATCAAATGCTGAATCCTGTCGCTCTCCTTTTGTATGATTGACAGAAAATCACGGAGTGTCTTTTCATCATTCATTGCCCCGTCGAGCAACGTTTCAGTAAATCCTTTAATTGAGGTAATTGGTGTCTTTAACTCATGTGATACATTGGCCACAAAATCCTTCCGTATCTGCTCAAGCTTCTTGAGCTCGGTAATATCATGCAATACGAGCAGAACACCTTTCCAGACTCTATTCGTGCTAATAATCGGCAGCACGGATACATCGAAATGTCTGCGTTCGATTGAGACTGGAAGAACAACCTGGGCTTGCTGCCTTCTTTCAGTTATAAAAATGGTTTCTATCATTTCATTAAGTTCCGCGTACGGAATCGCATCATAGTACTGCTTATAGAGGATGTCATCAGGATCAACATCAAAAAATTCCCGATAGCCCCGGTTTACAAGGTTTATATATCCTTTGCTGTCAATCAGGAGCAGGCCCACCCCAATATTTTCAATCAAGGTCGACAGTCTTTCCTGTTGGATTTCTTGTGCTTTGGCCATTTCTTGAAGATTCTTGGCCAGAACATTAATCGATGAACTTAACAACCCGGTTTCATCAACTTTATCCTCTACATATGTACGGGCCCGATAATTCCCCTTTGCCAGCTCCATGGCTACATTGGCAGCTGATTCGATCGGTTTTGCATAACGCCTTGTAATCCTCATTCCAATTATAGTGATAATAATTAGCGCGAGGAACAGACTTACCGAAAGCAGCCACCAAATTTTTTTATAAGCATCTTTCAATTCGCTTGATGCGAGGCTTAAAAACAAATACCCTTCCGTCTTGCCATTTTTTTTTATTTCTGTCCAGTAGTAATGAATGTCTTGATCATCTTTCAGGTTAAAAAACCGTTTCCGCTCTTCCCCTCCAGCTATGGCATTCTTAACCATATCCGCTGCATTGCCAGCGGTAACCCGGCTGTTGAATAAAATACTGCCCTTCATGTCTGTCAGGATAATTCCTGCTCCCAAGTCAGTTCCGAATTTACTCAATTCATTTTTGTCAGTATACTCAAGCCCGCCATAGTCTTCTATATAACGGCTGACAAGATTGCCCTCTTTTTCAAGCCTCTCATAGAAGGAATCAAGATAGTAATCCTTGAATAGCTGCCCCAGTAAAATACCTAGTCCAAGCAGGACACCGACAATCAGAAAGACAATGGCAATCAAAAGCCTTGTCCTATATTTCGTCATTCCCCTTTTGGCTCCTCAAGTTTATAGCCAAGTCCGCGGATCGTTTTAATATACTCCGGTTTTTTCGTATCCTTCTCTATTTTCTCCCTCAAATGGGATATATGGACATCGACAATCCTTGTATCACCCGCAAAATCATAGTTCCAGACTGTGCTTAGAAGCTGATCTCTGGTCAGCACACGATTTTTATTTTTCGCCAGGCAATTTAATAATTCGAATTCCTTTAGAGTCAGTTCTAGAGGCTCCTCCTTGAAAAAGGCTTCAAATCTGTCAGGATGTACGGTCAGGTCACCAACCTGGATGGCCTCTTGTTCCAATGGCTCCTCCTGTTGTTTTTCCTGGAATTGCGCAGTCCTGCGGAGGATTGCTTTCACTCTCGCCAGCACCTCCCTCGGGCTGAATGGTTTTACCATATAATCATCAGCGCCAAGTTCAAGTCCGAGAATTCTGTCAAGCTCATCATCTTTCGCGGTCAGCATAAGGATTGGAATCATGATTTTCTGCTGGCGCAGCTGCTTGCAAACTTCTATTCCATCCATCCCGGGAAGCATAAGGTCAAGAATCATCATGTCGGGATTCTCCCGGATTGCAGTTTCCCGCCCTTCTTCTCCATCCATTGCAGTGATCACTTCATAGCCGCCTTGTTCAAGGTTGTACTTCAATAACGTGACAATAGACTGTTCATCATCCACAACTAGCACCTTTTTTTTCATACGATCCCCCGGTCCTTTAGAATTCTTTATTATATATTCTTTCATTTCCTATACTATAGGAAAAAAATTTTAGCTTCAAGGAATGCGGCGGTTGACCACTAGCAGTTCAGATTAAAAAAATAAAAAGGACAGCCACTAAGCTGTCCTTAAAAGTTTTCCAATACGCTGCCGTCCATCTGTACAGGGCGATGTGGAGGGCATACTTTGATTTTGCCTGTAACGACCGATTCGTTTTTTTCATCCGTCCCCTCAATGGCAATTGTAACGGCATGGTTCGTTTCATCCACGTCAGTTACCTCAAGGAGGAAATCTACCGTTCCATAATGGTATACCGGTTTTGGAAATTCAAGTTCCTGGGAGAGAATATGGCTTCCTGGCCCGGGAAGGTATTTCGAAATAGCCGAGGTGATAATTCCAATTAACATAACGGCCGGGACAACCGGTTTTCCAAACGGCGTTTGTGAAGCATAATCATGCTGGATATAAAGCGGATTTGCATCATTTGTAAGGCCGAGGTAGAGAAGCAAATCCCGGTCCTGGATTTTTTCTGCGAGGGCCAGTTTTTCACCTCGTTTAATTTCTTCAATTCCTCTGCCAAGCTTTCGCTTTTTTCCTAAAATCACTGCCGGCACCTCCGGGGATTTTGGTAAATGAGAAAAACACTGTTGAAAAAGTTCTTGTTTAAGAGAGCATCCATACTACAAAGTGAGGCTTTAATAAAGAAAGTCATTTTGCAGGCAACAACTACGGCATTGAGCAAGTATACCCTTATGACAACAGACAAATACCATTCTTTGGTTAGAAAAAAATCCGGGGATTTCCCCCGAATTTTTATGTTTATCGTTATGCGAGGACGGTCATGACGTTTCTGACGGCTTCCGCGGACTTATCAAGGGCCGCCTTTTCCTCTTCTGTCAACTCAAGTTCAATAACCTTTTCGATGCCGTTCGCACCCAGGATGGTGGGTACCCCGAGATAAATGCCTTCATATCCATACTCGCCTTCAAGGTAGGCAATGGATGGGAGTACACGCCGCTGGTCTTTCAGGATTGCTTCACACATTTCAACGAGGGAAGCAGCAGGGGCATAGTATGCACTGCCGTTGCCTAATAGGTTTACGATTTCACCGCCGCCTTTGCGGGTACGTTCAACAATTTTATCCAGGCGTTCCTTTGGAATGAGCGTCTCCAGCGGAATGCCCCCGGCATAGGAATAACGGACAAGCGGAACCATTTCATCCCCATGGCCGCCAAGGACAAAACCGGTAATGTCTTTTACCGATAAGTTAAGTTCCTGGGCAATGAAGGTGCGGAAGCGGGCTGTGTCCAATACGCCGGACTGGCCGATTACGCGGTTTTTAGGGAATCCTGTTTCCTTGAATACAGTATAAGTCATTGCATCTACAGGGTTGGTCAATACTACGATGAAACTGTTTGGAGAATGCTTTACAATTTCCTGTGCCACGCTTTTCATGATTTTCTGGTTGGTTTGGACGAGATCGTCACGGCTCATCCCTGGCTTTCGGGCAATTCCGGCTGTAATGACGACAATATCTGAATCCTTCGTGTCTTCATAGCTTGATGTTCCGGTAATGGCTGCATCAAAGCCCTGGACTGGGCCCGCCTGCAGCATATCAAGTGCTTTCCCCTTTGTTGGATTTTCCATTTGCGGAATGTCAACGAGCACGACATCCCCCAACTCCTTCTGGGCCAGCAGGAAAGCTGTTGTGGCGCCTGTGAATCCTCCGCCGATAACCGAAATCTTTTTGCGTTTCAGTGACATGTAAATATCCCCCTTGTTTCCTCATTTAATAAAGTGAAACTTCAATCAGTGAGGGGATTCTCCATCCCCCACTGATTGTTAGTCCCGTTCTATTGCCGCTAATTCGCCAAAGTACGGCGATTAAGCGGCACTACGAACCCGATTGGTTCAACTAAGCCGCTAAAAAACAGCGGCAAGTTTCACCTTATCTCACTAATCGGGCTTTTACGGGCAGTTGTTCCCCCACCAATTTTCCTCATTAACTTATGGAATCCTGAGCTGGGGGAGCTTACTGCCCGTTAATGCGGGGAAAAATTGACCAACAGGCGGCAATCGCCGCCTGTCTATCCTTAATCCATGTTTTTAATGAGTTCGTCGCCAAATTGGGATGTTTTGACTTCGGTTGCACCTTCCATCAGGCGTGCAAAGTCATAGGTTACAACCTTGGATGCGATTGTCTTTTCCATAGACTTTACAATCAGGTTTGCAGCTTCATTCCAGCCAAGGTGTTCCAGCATAAGGACACCTGAAAGAATAACGGAAGAAGGGTTTACTTTGTCCAGTCCGGCATACTTAGGTGCCGTTCCATGAGTCGCTTCGAAAATAGCATGGCCAGTTTCATAGTTAATGTTAGCTCCAGGCGCGATACCAATTCCGCCAACCTGAGCAGCAAGCGCATCAGAGATATAATCCCCGTTCAGGTTCATTGTAGCAACAACATCGAATTCACGAGGGCGAGTAAGGATTTGCTGAAGGAAGATGTCGGCAATTGCATCCTTTACGATGATTTTGCCTTCTGCTTCCGCATCAGCCTGAGCCTTGTTAGCTGCCTCAGTTCCCTGTTCTTCCTTGATGCGATCGTACTGAGCCCAAGTGAAAACTTTATCTCCAAATTCTTTTTCAGCCAATTCATAGCCCCAGTTCTTAAAGGCTCCCTCAGTGTACTTCATGATGTTTCCTTTATGTACAAGCGTTAGAGACTTACGGCCTTCTTTAATTGCATAATTCAGGGCCGCGCGTACGAGGCGTGAAGTGCCTTCCTCGGAAACAGGCTTAATGCCGATACCAGAGGTTTCAGGGAAACGGATTTTATTTACGCCCATTTCAGTCTGAAGGAAGTTGATAAGCTTTTTAACTTCATCCGAACCTTTCGCATATTCAATACCTGCATAAATATCTTCAGTATTTTCACGGAAAATCACCATGTCGGTATCCTGCGGGCGCTTAACTGGAGAAGGAACTCCTTCAAACCATCTGACCGGGCGCAAGCAGACAAACAGGTCAAGCACTTGACGAAGGGCAACGTTCAAAGAACGAATTCCGCCTCCAACTGGAGTAGTCAAAGGGCCTTTGATGGCAATTAAATATTCATTGATGGCATCCAGAGTTTCCTGAGGCAGCCATTCTCCTGTTTGATTGAACGCCTTTTCTCCAGCAAGGACTTCTTTCCAAACAATTTTCTTTTCACCTTTATATGCCTTTTCAACCGCTGCATCCAGAACTCTTACAGACGCTGCCCAAATGTCCGGGCCTGTTCCGTCTCCTTCAATGAATGGGACAACCGGGTTGTTAGGTACATTCAATACCCCGTTTTGTACTGTAATTTTTTCTCCTGTCATTCTAAAAACTCCCTCCACTGTTCAATTGGCTAAGCAGTTAGTATTCGCACTTTAAAGGTTAGAAGCCTTCGCTTCTAACCTTTTTAGCTGCGAAAAGAACCAGGCATAAGCCTATAGTTCCTGCTAATCTATTACATCATTTGCAGGCACGAAAGTAAAATGAACGGTTCCTTGTTTAGCGGAGACCGATTGGAACATACTTTTGCATTCCAGGGCCATTATAATCCGCACGAGGGCGAATCAGCCTGTTATTTTCATATTGTTCCAGAATATGAGCAAGCCAGCCGGAAACACGGCTTACCGCGAAAATCGGCGTGAATAAATCGTGATCGATACCTAGGCTATGGTAAACAGAAGCCGAATAAAAATCGACGTTTGGCGGAAGATTCTTCTCGCTGGTTACAATCCCTTCGATTTGTGTACTCATTTCATACCAATGTGGCTCTCCTGTTAACTCGGTAAGCTTTTTCGACATAGCTCGAAGATGTTTCGCACGCGGATCGCCCTGGCGATAAACCCTATGGCCAAAGCCCATGATTTTCTCCTTGTTCGCCAGTTTGCCCCTGACATATGGCTCCACATTCTCAAGGGTGCCAATCTCGGTCAGCATCTTCATAACCGCCTCGTTTGCTCCGCCATGAAGCGGGCCTTTCAATGCTCCGATTGCAGCAGTGATTCCCGAATAAACATCGGAAAGGGTTGCAACGCAAACCCTTGCTGTGAAAGTGGAAGCATTCAATTCGTGGTCGGCATGCAGGACAAGGGCCTTATCAAGTGCCTCTACAGCAATCTCATCTGGTTCGCTTCCGGTCAGCATGTAAAGGAAATTTGCCGCAAAGCCTAAATCAGTTCTTGGCGATACAGGCTCAAGCCCTTTCCGGATTCTTGCAAAAGCTGTTACAAGGGCCGGCATTTTCGCTTGGATTCTGACAGCTTTTCGATAGTTTGCTTCCTGGTCCATCACGTCCGCCTCACTGTCATATAAACCGAGCAGCGAAACCGCGGATCTTAGGGCAGCCATAGGATGGACTGAGTTGATTGGATACATTTTAAAATGATCTATCACTTCCTGCGGGAGTCCCGCTTCAGCAGCAAGCTGCCCTCTCAGTTCATCAAGTTCCGCCTCCGTAGGAAGCCTGCGGTGCCATAACAAATAAATGACTTCTTCAAAACTAGCATTCTCTGCCAAATCATCGATATCATAGCCGACATACGTTAATGTATCATCAATGATTGAGCTGATTGAGGAAGTTGTAGCAACAACCCCTTCAAGACCGCGTGTAACTGACATCCGAAATCTCTCCTTTACCTTCTGATAGTATCCCAATTCCTTTGTTCTATAGTGTTGTGAAAAGCAATAACTTGAGCGCTCGCTCGGGATTACTCTAAAAAATCAGCATCTGCCAGTTTTGGCACATGCCAATCCGAATGACAGCCCTTCCAAAAATAGGGTGCACACGTTTATTTGTTTTTCCACTATACACTATACACAATTATTTAATCATAACAATAGGATATATGTAAAAAAGATTACGCTTACACGTCTTATTATAAACAATTATCAGATTTTTGTGAATGAAAAGGAATTGGAAAAATTAAAAATACTATATTAGTAGAAAACAAAGAGTACGAATTTCTCTCTTTGTTTTCCTGTTCTTCGGCCCAGTCACTCTGCTGCCAGACGACCGGGTGCTTCACATAAGCCAAAATAAACGTTGCAATTACCTGGAATGGACAACCTGTCATACTATGCAAGGAAGTTGCATATAAGGGAACATAGCTATTCTTTTAATTTACTAGTAAAAGACCACTTCTGCAAACTTGATGCTCCGGCGAACTGCCAAGAAGAGCTCCAAAATTTAGCAAGAGATTTATTTAAGGAAATCAACCATCTTCATTGCTGCATATGCAATTCCCGCACCTATTAATGGCCCTACCGCAACCCCATTAAACAGAGAAACCGCCAGAATGGTGCCAAATACTAGCGCTGTGGTGATGTGTGGATCCTCAGCGAGAAGCGTCACCCCGCCCTTCGCAAGCAAAGCGACAAGCAGTCCCGAAAGCAAGGCAATCCAGGCATACGAAGACTTAAAAGCTCCTGCCAAATCCTTAAAGCCAATCGTTCCATTCGCAATTGGCGCCAGCACAGCAATGGTTATGATTGTGACACCCCAATTAATTCCGCGTGTCTGCAAGTATGAAAAAGCCTTACTATCAAGGCCAATCATTTTTAATAAAAGCAATACGGTTACCGCAATCATGAGCGACTGATTCTTTGCAGCAAACGCGATGCCCAGCAGCAAAAATAAAAATAAATATGCCTGATACATTAGATGTCTTCCTTTCTGGGCTTAGATTGTAGTTTTAAGTAATAGTTGATTTCCGCTCCAGGATGCTCGCTTTCCGCGGGGCGTCCGGTGAGCCAGTCTTGCTTCAGCGCCTAGCCCCTCGAGGTCGCTTCGGTCCCTCAGGTGAAGTCAAAAACCGACTTCTCCTTCAGGCCCTCCAGCGCTTGTCGGGGCTGACCAAGGCACTTACGCATTTCACACTCCTCGTCGCTAAAGCGACTGTGGGGTCTCACCTGCCCTGCTTGTCCCGCAGGAGTCTCGCACCTTCCGCTCCAATCAACTGAATTACAAATCTTTTCCTTTTCTCCTATAGCAACAAATAGCTTATTAAAACTAGTCAAAGAGCGTTAGTAAGCTTGATAAAGAGAACAGTTTTATTAGAGCCTATTATCGAATAACCAAAGGAGGCAAGTGTTTTGAACTCCATCTATATTGCCCGGGCCGCCAGGTTCATATGTACAGTGTTCCTTATAGTGCTGGCCCTTATAACTTTTTATTATATATCGGCAGTCGCTTATCCGTTTCTTATTGCTTTCACAATTGCGTTTTTAATCAATCCTGCTGTTAACTTTTTGCAGAAAAAAGGAAGAATGCCTCGCGCTGTGGCGGTCCTTTTTACACTGCTGCTGCTTTTCGCATTGCTTGCAGGGCTAGTGACCCTTTTAGTTGCCGAAATTGTTAGCGGAGCAACGTATTTGGCTGCTGTCTTGCCGTCCCATTTAAATACCCTTCTCCGGTTCAGCGAGAACTGGTTTGCATCCCAGGTGATTCCCCTTTATAACCAAATAACCGGAATGTTTAATGACCTGGATGCCGGACAGCAAGAAACGATTTTAAAAAACATCCAAAGCGCAGGGCAAAAGTTCGGCACAACTGTGGGGGATTTCCTTCAAAGTTTCTTTGGAAATATTCCCGCTATTCTCGGATGGTTCCCAAATGCCGCTACAGTTTTAATATTTTCTTTTCTGGCGACGTTTTTTATCAGCAAAGATTGGTATCGCCTTACCGCAATCGGAGGCCGCTTCATCCCAGGCAAAGCATGGACAAGCAGCAGAACCGTTTTTACAGATTTAAAAAGAGCATTATTTGGTTTTGTTAAAGCACAACTAACGCTTATCTCAATTACAACTGTGATTATTTTAATCGGACTGCTTTTCCTTCGTGTAGATTATGCTATTACAATCGCATTAGTTGCGGGTCTCGTCGATATTATTCCATACCTCGGAACGGGAGCGGTTTTTGTTCCTTGGATTTTATATGAAATCATCTCCGGCGATATCAGGCTTGCTATCGGGCTGGGGGTCCTGTACACCATCGTCCTTGTCCAAAGGCAGGTGATGGAGCCAAAGATCCTTTCTACCAATATCGGCCTTGATCCTCTTGCCACATTGATTGCTTTATTTGTTGGCTTTAAACTGCTCGGCTTTCTAGGTTTGATCGCTGGCCCTGTTATACTGGTCATTGGCAACACATTAAAAAAGGCCAATGTGTTCACAGATTTATGGATGTTTATAAAGGGAACAGAGTCAAATAAATAAAGCAGTCCAATTCGATTTTGATGAATTGGGCTGCTAATAAGTGTAAATCGTTAATTTTCGAAAAACCGAAACCCAGCCGAACATTGCAGGGATTCTTATTTGTTACCTAATAATCCTGACATTTCCTCTATTCATCCAGCGCTTGAATGCGAGGGACAGCCAACGTTTAAAAAATTTCCTGGTCGGCGGAAGGAGCAAAAAGATTCCAACCACATCCGTAAGAAATCCAGGCGCCAGCAATAGAGTGCCGCCAACGAGAATACATATACCGTCAAGGACTGCCTCTCCGGGCATCTGTCCATAGTGCAGCTGCTGCCTTGCCTGGTTGATCACTTTCAAGCCCTGGCTGCGGGCAAGATACGTACCAAGTACACCTGTAAGAAGTATGAGCAGCACTGTCAGAGGGACTCCAAATTGTTTGCCCGACCAGAGCAAAATGCCCATTTCAGCAGCAGGAACAACGATAAGCAAAATAAAAAACCAGGTTCGGAACAAGCGAGGACCTCCTAAAATCTATTTTCATGCATAGTAATAGTATATCAAAATTGGCTGGATACAGAAAAGACAACAAAAAGAAGGGTTCTCCCCTTCTTTTTGTGTTTTAACTATCCTTAAAGGACGCTTGCGTGTCCGTCATAGATAAATCCTGTTGAAGCATCAACAGTCAATTCCTGGCCATCCTTGAAAATCGAGGTTGCATCTTCAACCCCAACAATGACTGGGATACCAACATTCAAACCGACAACTGCCGCGTGGCTTGTCAGTCCGCCTTCTTCCGTAATCAACGCTCCGCATTTTTCAATCGCAGGCATCATATCACGGTCTGTACCAAATGTAACAAGTATATCGCCAGGCTGTACCTTCGCGTTCGCTTCTTCAGCATTTCGGGCAATCACAGCCTTGCCGTATGCAGATTTTTTGCCGATGCCTTGCGCTTTTGCCAGGATATCACCAACGATATGGATTTTCATAAGATTGGTTGAACCAGCTTCAGCAACAGGAACACCCGCGGTAATGACAACAAGGTCTCCATGCTTGACAATCCCGCTGTTCAAGCTTTCTCCCACTGCAATATCGAGCATTTCATCAGTGCCCTTCACCTTCCTGCCAAGCTGAGGATAAACACCCCAAACCAGGCCAAGGCGCCTGCGAACACCAGCATCCGATGTTACAGCGACAATTGGAGCTTTCGGACGGTATTTTGATACCATCCTGGCAGAATGCCCGCTGACAGTTGGAGTAATGATCGCACTAACATCCAGATTCATGGCAGTATGTGCTACTGATTGTGCAACCGCATCCGTTGTGTTGTGTTCTGTATCTTTGCTTCTTGCTGTGAGGATTTCTTTATGATTTAGTGCCTGTTCAGCCCTTGAAGCGATGTTATGCATAGTCTGAACCGCTTCAACAGGGTACAAGCCTGCAGCAGTTTCACCTGAAAGCATAATTGCATCGGTTCCATCAAAAATCGCGTTGGCAACGTCACTAGCTTCAGCGCGAGTCGGCCTTGGGTTTCTTTGCATGGAATCGAGCATTTGTGTAGCAGTGATGACTGGCTTTGCTTCTGCATTACATTTTTTAATAAGCAGCTTTTGGACGAGCGGAACTTCTTCAGCTGGAATTTCAACACCAAGATCTCCGCGAGCTACCATCAAACCATCAGAAACTTCCAGGATTTCGTCAATGTTATCGACGCCTTCCTGGTTTTCGATTTTAGGAATGATGTGGATGTGTGCAGCATCATTTTCCTCAAGAAGCTGGCGGATCTCAAGGACATCCTTTGCCCTTCTGACGAAAGAAGCCGCGATAAAATCAATCCCTTGTCCGATTCCGAATAGGATATCATTTCTGTCTTTTTCAGTTATGCCTGGAAGATTTACAGAAACACCTGGAACGTTGACACCCTTTTTATTTTTAAGGGTTCCACTGTTAAGGATTTTTGTTCTGATTGTTTGGTTTTCCTTATTGATTTCCAACACTTCAAGGCCAATCAGCCCGTCATCCAAAAGGATCCTTGAGCCTGTATGGACATCATCGATAAGGCCAGGATATGTAATTGAAAACATGTCAGCTGTACCTTCGACTTCAGTCATTGATACAACCACTTCATTGCCGGAATTGAGCTCAATCGCTCCATCCTTCATAGTATGGGTACGGATTTCAGGTCCCTTTGTATCCAAAAGAATCGCAACGTTTTTTCCAGTTTTTTCTGCAGCCTCACGGATATTTGCAATTCTCGCACCGTGCTCTTCATAATCACCATGTGAAAAATTCAAACGGGCTACGTTCATTCCCGCTTCCATCAAATCTGTTAGTTTCTCAATACTTTCACTTGCAGGGCCAATCGTACAAACAATTTTCGTTTTGCGCATTTTTGTTCCTCCTGTCAGAAAGCCTTAAATGGACAATTCCTGTGACAATTTATATAAACTTAAATCTAGCGTATGTTTCTTGTGTTCCAAAGTTTCAATGATGTCGTAATCAACCAGTTGGTTCTTTTCAATACCGACTGCCCTACCGCCTTTTTCCTCTATTAGAAGTTCTACCGCCCGTGCCCCAAGCCTGCTGGCAAGTACGCGGTCATATACTGTAGGTGATCCGCCTCGCTGGATATGGCCCAGGACGGAAACCCTAGTATCAAAATCAGTCATTTCCTCTAATTCGCGAGCCAGATCAACACCACTGGCAACCCCTTCGGCAATAACGATGATACTGTGTTTCTTTCCACGTTCACTGCCCCTGCGAAGCTTATCGACGATTTCCTTTACGTCATATGTTTCCTCTGGTATCAGGATGGTTTCCGCTCCTCCGGCAAGTCCTGACCATAGAGCGATATCTCCTGCATCCCTTCCCATAACCTCAATAATAAATGTGCGTTCATGGGAGCTTGCAGTATCCCTGATTTTGTCAATAGCAGCAATTACTGTATTTAGGGCTGTATCAAACCCTATTGTAAAGTCTGTTCCGGCAATGTCATTGTCGATTGTTCCTGGGATACCGACACAAGGAAAACCCTGTTCAGTAAGAGCTTTGGCCCCACGATATGAACCATCTCCCCCAATAACAACGAGGCCTTCTATGCCGAACTTCTTCATTTGTTCAATTCCCTGCTGCTGACCTTCCTTCGTTTTGAATTCCAATGCCCGTGCAGATTGGAG
The DNA here is from genome assembly GCF_001685025.1 of Bacillus sp. FJAT-27225. Taxonomy (GTDB): domain Bacteria; phylum Bacillota; class Bacilli; order Bacillales; family Cytobacillaceae; genus Bacillus_D. The sequence continues at coordinate 1,149,050 of NZ_MAYU01000001.1, forward strand.
TATCGTACCTCCCCGCTGGATAATATCACCAACTGAACCTAATTCAAGCCTTTGGATGTTGCCATTCATCAAGCCGGCATATCCACCATAAACACCGTATACTTCAAGGTCATGGTAAATGCCTTTTCTCACAACAGCTCGGATGGCGGCATTCATGCCCGGGGAATCCCCACCACTTGTCAAGACACCAATTTTCTTCATCCAAATCACCTCTTATCAATAGCTCAACCGTATGTACAGTCTTACGCAAAAGCTATCTTGGTTATTATTTCTCAAAAATCCACTAATAACTCTAAAATACCATTAAGGAAGAGGTCTAACAACTTAATCCTACTTAATTAACAAAACACAGAATACTCCGCAAAGTGAAAGCGTTTTAAATCACCTTTATTGATAAAAAATCATAGAACAAAGAAATAGGCGTGCAGGGATGCACGCCATTAATTTACCCCGATAAAACTATTTAAAAACGAATACTCACCGATGGCCTTATATTTGCTATAACGCTGGTCAACTAATTCCAATCCTGAAAGCTTAGACAGTTCCTTCAAGGAACGGTATAACGACTTCTCAATTTCATGTGCCTGGCTTAGTAAATCACGATGGGCCCCACCTTTTACTTCGGGGATAATTCCATCAATAATGCCAAGTCCCTTTAAATCTGGAGCTGTTATTTTCATTGATTCTGCCGCGCGCCTTGCCTGTGAAGCATCCTTCCACAAAATCGATGCCGCTCCTTCAGGAGAGATAACAGAATAGGTGGAATTCTCAAGCATAAGAATATGGTTGCCGACTCCAAGTGCAAGGGCTCCCCCGCTCCCGCCTTCACCAATGACGATGCATACAACCGGAACCTCAAGGCTTGCCATTTCAAAAAGGTTCCTGGCAATTGCTTCGCTTTGGCCACGTTCTTCAGCTGCTTTCCCAGGATATGCACCCTTCGTATCAATGAAGCAAATAATCGGCCGGCGGAATTTTTCAGCCTGCTTCATTAACCTTAAGGCCTTCCTGTAACCCTCTGGATGAGGCATGCCAAAGTTTCGCCTTATATTTTCTTTTGTATCCTTGCCGCGCTGATGGCCAATAACCGTTACAGGTTTTCCTTTAAATTTGGCGATTCCCCCAACAATTGCTTCATCATCGCCAAAAGTACGATCACCATGGCACTCAAAAAAGTCGGTAAACAACTGGTCAATGTAGTCAAGTGTGGTAGGCCTTGCGGAATGCCTAGCTATTTGCACCCGGTCCCATGGCTTGATATTTGTATAAACATCGTTTTCAAGCTTCTCAAGCCGAGCAGACAATTTGTCTATTTCAGCAGTTAAATCGACATCAGTCTTTTTTGTGTACTCTTTTAACTCACTTATCTTTTTTCTAAGTTCTATAATAGGTTTCTCGAATTCAAGTTCTCCTACCATACGAGATCCTCCCTATCCTGATGCATATCCAGGATTGCACCGATTCTATCCTTCAAATCATGCCTTCCAATAACAGCATCAAGCTGTCCATGCTTCAAAAGGAACTCTGCTGTCTGGAAGTCTTCGGGAAGTTCCTCCCTGATTGTTTGCTCAATAATCCTCCTGCCGGCGAAACCAATTAACGCGCCAGGCTCGGCAATATTATAGTCTCCCAGAGAAGCAAAGCTTGCAGAAACCCCGCCTGTTGTAGGGTGGGTCATGATTGAAATAAACAGGCCCCCCTGGTCGCTAAATCTTTTTAAGGCTACGCTTGTCTTGGCCATTTGCATAAGGCTGAGGACGCCTTCCTGCATGCGTGCACCGCCGGACGCAGTAAAAATAACAAAAGGCACTTTCAGTTCTGCTGCCTTTTCCACTGCCCTGGTGATTTTCTCGCCAACTACAGACCCCATGCTGCCCATTCTAAAAGTAGAATCCATTACAGCTACAACAATATTCAGGCCGTTAACCAGCCCTGTTCCTGTTACAACCGCCTCATTCATGTTTGTTTTCTTTCTATCCTTTTCCAGTTTTTCAACGTAATCCGGAAAATTTAGCGGGTTCACAGAAATCATGCCTGCATCAAGTTCCTCAAAACTGCCCTCATCAAGAAAGCTTTGTATCCTTTCACGGGCATTCATTGGAAAGTGATGCCCACATTGAAAGCAAACCTTTAAATTCTTTGCAAGCTCACGAGTATAAACGATTTTTTTGCAGCCAGGGCATTTCGTCATAATGCCTTCCGGAACATCCTGCTTTGCCGCTTCGGAAGGTATGGCCGCATACTTTCTTTTCTTGGATTTTGTTAATAGTCCTTTTAGCAAGTTCGTACCTCCCTAATTCCAAATAAAGTGAACCTCGATTAGTGGGGGGCTTCATACCCCCTGATTGTTAGTCCGTTCTAGTGCCGTTAATACGCCGAGTATCCAGGAGACTAAGCGGGAAGAAGAACCCGATTGGTTCTACTATGCCGCTGAAGTACACAGCGGCAAATTCACTGTATCTCACCAATCCGCCACATACTGCTGTTACCCCCGCCTGCGATTCTTTGATTCCTCTAAAGCCATTAAGCGAGGGACTTACAGCCCATTAATGCGAAATGCATGTCCAAACCATAGGCATAATAGGCCGGGCCAAAGTGGCCAGACCACTTGATTTTTAAAAAAAGCCCGTCACACCTAGGCTAGTTTGACCTCTACTATAGTCGATATGATTCTAAAAAATTGCCAGTTTTTGTCGGCATTAAACAGACATCTTTCTCATTTTTCTGTATTGCCCAAGTACAGCTTCTTCATCCCCGGATTCAATTGCCTGTATAAGTTTAACATATTCTTCAGAGGCTGGATATCCATCAGTGAAATCCTGAGAATTGTAATAGTCTTTTAAGATGACCCATATCCGCAGAAATAAGTGGTTATCGGCAAGAAGCACAACTTCATAGAAAAATTCATCATCACTGACATTATGATGACTAGCCAGCGCGGCAAGCCGTCCAACCTGCTGATTGGCCCCTTTTTGAAGGATAATCCTTAAGCAATCCATTTCGAGAAAATATTTTGTTTCCTTAACATCCTTCTTCGCCTTGTCATCTTGAAGGACAAACGTACTTAACAGCTGGACTAACTGATTCCCTTTAAAATCGCGGATAAAGGTCCCTTCACCTCTTCTAGTTTCGATCAATCCAAGAAGCTCCAATGCGCGAAGTGCTTCTCGAACAGAAGAGCGCCCTACATTTAGGCGCTCCGTCAGTTCCCGTTCAGAAGGAATTTTATCACCAGTTTTCAATCCATCGGCAGCGATCATTGCTCTTAGCTGCCTAACAATTTCAATATATACTTTTGACTTTTGACCTGTATCTGTCACCAGTATTTTCACTGTCCTTTGCTAATCAACGAAAGCTGCTCTGTCCGTGCCTTTACTTCGTTAGGATCGACCTTGATTCGTGCAACCCCTGTTTCCATGGCAGCTTTCGCCACTGCCGCGGCAACCTCGGGTGCCACCCTTGGATCGAACGGGCCCGGAATCACATAATCTTCGTTAAGTTCATCCTCACTGATTAAACTTGCAATAGCATTTACTGCAGCAACTTTCATTGCTTCGTTAATATGAGTTGCCCTGGCATCAAGAGCACCCCGGAATATACCCGGAAAAGCAAGGACATTGTTCACCTGATTAGGGAAGTCAGAACGGCCAGTCCCGACAACTCTTGCTCCCGCAGCCTTAGCCTCTTCAGGCATAATTTCTGGCACAGGGTTGGCCATTGCAAAAATAATTGGTCCCTCATTCATCGACGCTACCATTTCTTTTGTTAAAGCACCTGCTACAGATACCCCGATGAATACGTCTGCGCCTTTTATGACATCTGGAAGAGCTCCTTGAATTCTGTCACGGTTAGTGAATTTTGCAACTTGATCTTTGATTTTATTCATGCCAGAAGGGCGTCCCTCATAGATGGCCCCTTTTGTATCACACATAATGATATCACGGACACCATAATGATAGAGAAGTTTAATAATGGCAATCCCTGCTGCCCCGGCTCCGTTGGCGACAACCTTGATTTCCGTCATTTTTTTGCCTGTCAGCTTCAATGCGTTCACAAGGCCAGCAGCAGTCACAATTGCAGTACCATGCTGGTCATCATGGAAAATTGGGATATTTGTTTCCTTTTTGAGCCGCTCCTCTATTTCAAAGCAGTTTGGGGCTGCAATGTCCTCAAGATTCACGCCGCCAAAAGTAGGTTCCAATAGCTTGACTGTTTCAATGATTTTTTCAACATCAGTCGTATTCAGGCAAATAGGAAATGCATCGACTCCGGCAAAGCTCTTGAAAAGTACTGCCTTTCCTTCCATAACAGGAAGGGCAGCTTCCGGGCCGATATTTCCAAGCCCAAGGACAGCTGTGCCGTCAGAAACAACAGCAACCATATTGCCCTTCATTGTATAATCATAAACTGTTTCAGGTTTGTCATAGATTTCTTTGCAAGGTTCTGCTACTCCTGGTGAGTATGCAAGGCTTAAATCCCTGGCATTTCTTACTTCTACTTTTGATTTTGATTCAAGTTTTCCCTTATGGAGACGGTGCATATGAAGGGCTTCTTCTCGCAATGTCAAGGACATTCACTCCTTTAGAAATGTCAGGAATTGTATTTGTTACCATTTAAAAGTGGTCAGACCACACTGCCTCTTAACCACTATACCATATCCTTTAACCATGTAAAGTGGATATTTGTTATTTTAAGACAACATTTTCCTCGCCCAAAAACCTCTTTAATTCCTGCAGGAGTGACTCTGTTGGCATGACTTGGTGTGCGCTTCCGAGCTTGATCGTTTTATTAGCGCCATCATAATGAAGGACTACTTCGGCCGTTCCTTTATTTGAAGACAAGAGTTCTTTAAGTTCGGTAAGCCGCCCTGTTTCCTGGTTAACTGCTGTCAGCCTAAGATATAAACGTTCCTTTTGATGGACCGCTACCCATTCCTCTATATCGAATGCGCTGCGAATCATGAATTGAAGCTTGCCATTCCGTTCCTCCGTTTTGCCTTCAACAACCGCCATCCGTCCCTGATTCAACAATTTTGAATATTTACGATACACATCCGGAAATGCAACAGCTTCAAGGTCACCCGTTGAATCGTTCATAGTCAAAAAGGACATTGGTTCACCTTTCTTTGTCCGGATTACCTTTGAGCTTGTTACATAAATACCGACAGAAGCAAAGCCAGTCCGGTTGGACAATTCAGCAATGAATTTAGCCCCGTTCTCTTTTAAGGCCTTCTCATGCATGGATAGAGGATGGCTTGATAAATAAAAGCCTAGCACTTCCTTTTCAAAAGCCAGCTTGTCTTCTAATCGAATCGGGTCGACTTCCATATATTTAGGCTCAGGCATAAAATCCTCTGACCCAAAAAGTCCGGCCTGTCCGTCTTCTTCAGGCCGCATGAGCTGGGCATGCTCTATAGCGATATCAATGCTGGCCAATAGAGATGCACGGTCAACCCCAAACTCATCAAAGCTGCCTGAATGAACCAACGCCTCTAGCGTTTTGCGTGAAGCCGACTTTTTGGGAAGCCGGATACAGAAATCAAACAGCCCTCTAAATGGTTTTGCCCTGCGCGCCTCGGCAATATCCTTTATCACCGTACCTCCCACACCTTTAATGCCACCAAGTGCATAGCGGATTTTTCCTGATTCAACATGGAATGAATACCTGCTCTTGTTTATAGACGGAGGGAGAATCTCAATTCCCAAGCCTTTCAGTTCCCTAATATACTGGGCAATTTTCACATCATTTCCAATCGCGGACGTGAGCAGGCCTGCCATAAAATGAGTCGGGAAATGTGCCTTCAAATATGCAAGTTGGCAGGAGATGATACTATAAGCTACCGCATGGCTTTTATTAAAGCCATAATTCGCGAACCGGACTATTAAATCATATACTTCATTGGCAGCTTCTGAATTGTAGCCTTTTTTTAAGGCTCCTGCTACAAAATGCTCCCTTTCCTTATCCAGAACATCCTTTTTCTTTTTGCTGACAGCCCTGCGGAGCAGGTCGGCTTCCCCAAGCGAAAAGCCGGCCATTGCCGACGCAATCTGCATGATTTGTTCCTGGTACACAATGACCCCGTAGGTTGGCTCAAGAATGGGTTCCAGCACTTTATGGGGATAAGTGGTTTTCTCACGGCCGTGCTTCCTGTCAATGAACAGAGGGATATTTTCCATCGGCCCCGGACGGTACAGCGCATTAACAGCGACAATATCTTCGAACCGGGTAGGCTTTAAGCGGACAAGGACCTTTCTCATTCCTTCAGATTCAAGCTGAAAAATTCCAGTTGTCTCTCCTTGCGCCAGCAATTCAAACGTTTTCCCATCATTAAGCGGGAGGGACTTAATATCAAGCTGTTTTCCTGTATCTTTTCTAATTGAAGCGGCAATTGTCTCCAATAGGGATAAATTCCGCAATCCAAGGAAGTCCATTTTTAACATGCCAATCTCTTCAAGGTGTTCCATTGAATATTGGGTTAAGTAAACTCCATTGTGTCCGTGCTGGATAGGGATAAGATCAACAAGCTGGCTGCCAGTAATCACAACACCGGCAGCATGTGTGGATGTATGCCTTGGAAGGCCCTCAAGTTTTTTTGCAGTGTCAAAAAGCTTTTGATACATCGGATTTTCATTCACGATTTCCCTTAACCTTGACGATTCCCGAAAAGCTTCCTCGAGCGTAATCCCATTTCTTGACGGTATCGCCTTGGATAACTGATCCAATTCCTTTGTATTCAGTCCGAACGCCCGGCCTACGTCGCGAAGAGCAGCTTTGGCCGCAAGCGTCCCAAAGGTTGCAATTTGCGCTACATGAAGCTCTCCATATTTATCGGCCACATAGGCAATCACTTCATCACGCCTGTGATCGGGGAAGTCAATATCAATATCTGGCATTGTAATTCGTTCCGGGTTTAGGAAACGCTCAAACAGAAGCCCATGCTCGAGCGGGTCAACATCGGTAATGTAAAGGGAATATGCCACTAATGAGCCTGCGGCCGAGCCCCGCCCAGGTCCGGTTAAAATGCCATTGTCACGCGCGTATTTCATAAAGTCCCAGACAATCAGGAAATAATCGCTGAAATTCATGTTTTTAATAACGGCCAATTCATAACGGAGCCTCTCCTGGTATTCTCCGCCAAAGGTTGAATGCCGCTCCTTTAATCCTTTTAAGCAAATCCTCTTCAGTTCCTGGTCCGGCGAGGTGCCTTCGGGAAGGGGATATTTCGGCATGTGGAATTTCCCGAATTCAAATTCAACAGAGCACTTTCCTGCAATTTCAATGGTGTTTTCCAGTGCTTCAGGAAAATCAGAAAACTGCTTTGCCATTTCCACTGGATCTTTTAGATAGTAGCCTTCCCCCTGCAAAGTAGCTCGATCATCATCCTGCAGCTTCGCGCCATCCCTGATAGCAAGCAGACATTCGTGAGCGAGGCTGTCCTCTTTTTCAAGATAATAAACAGAATTGGTTGCCACTGTCGGTATAGAAAGTTCGGCAGCGAGCTGGACTAGCCTGTTGTTCAGGCCAAGCTCCTGATCAAGCCCATGGTCCTGAAGGGAAAGATAAAACTCCCCTTTAAAAATCTCGGCAAACAAGCGGGCAAGCGAAGCTGCATCCTCATCCTTTCCGTCAAGAATAAGCGATTCTATTTCTCCGTTTAAACCTGGTGTTAGCCCTACGAGACCCGAAGCGTAAGATTTCAGCCAGTTCATTGGCAGCCCATCAGCGGATTTAGTTTGAACCGCGCTGGATATTTTAAGAAGATTACTAAAACCATGTTTATTCTTCGCGAGAAGCACGAGCGGGTAAGCTTCCCCCTCACTCCTTCCGCTTAAAACATCAACAGTAAGCCCGAGGATTGGTTTCAGGCCATTTTTTTTACATTCTTTATAAAACTCGATCGCCCCATACAGGACATTCCGGTCAGTAAGGGCGAGTGCAAGATAGCCTTTTTTCTTCGCATTTGCCACGAGACCCGATATGGAAGCGGTACTGCTGAGAAGGCTATATGCGCTATATGTTTGAAGATGAATAAACGACATAGAATTCACGCCCTAATTTTTTTCTTACTTTTATTATAGATGTTAAGGCTAAAAAAGAAAATATGTTCCCCTTTTGTATGGAATCCTCAATCAGATGGTTTTAATTGTAACCAATATATAAGAGGACCCTATAAGTTATCCTTTTAATTTTCGCTGCACGAACGGAAGCTTCCTAGAATAATCATTGCAGGGACACAAAGGAAAGCTCCCTTGAATTTTCACAGAAGAGCCAGGCGCCTTTGCCTGTCGAGAGCGTTCTTTGCCTTTCATGAGGCGCTTCAATTAAATTAAGATTCTTTAGTTCCTCTTATATAGTTTGCTTCATAATATGGAGGCCCTGTCCATATGATGAAGTAAGAAGCATATATGATTGTTCCAAAAAGATATCCGTATTGTGTAAAAGCATACGTAAAGGATGGATACCATGAATCAGCCTGGATTTTTTCACTCATTTATTGAAAGCTACTTTATTGCACTCGGGGTTCTGCTCGGAGGTTCCATCATCGGTGGAATTGCTTCCTTCCTGACTGGACATCCTGCCCTCACTGAGATTACCAGACTCTCTTCCATGTTGAGAATTTGGGCAATCGTTGCGGCAATTGGGGGAACCTTTGATGCGGTTTACCAGTTTGAGAGGGGGATATTTGAGGGGCAGACCCGTGACGTTTTTAAGCAAATCATGGTCATTCTCTCTGCACTCGGAGGGGCGCAAACTGGAGCGCTCCTGATTGAATGGTTTACCCAGGAGCATATGTCCCGATGAGAGTCCCTCCGTTATATAATGACAGATCCTGGCAGAGGTTCTTTGCCGGGATGGCGATTGGGGCTGTTATCAGCTGGGCTATCTTCATCTATATAAACGGGGTATTCCAGGAACAGCAATCGATCCTTGTTCAAGAGCAGCAGGACAAAATTAAAAAGCTTGAGGATGATATTATCATTTGGCAGGAAGATTACAAGAATTTAAACGAGCAAAACATTGAAAAACTTCTGATTCAGGCGATCCAGGTTAAAATAACCAATCATCAAAAATATGACCTCGACCTTCTCAGTGTCCATGAAACAGAAGACGCTGTCATGGAGGACTTAAAAACCTTGAAAGCAAAAGATCTAGAAGTTGCTTTTAAAAACAGGGAATTAATAAAACGGGTAATTGAAAATAGAAAATTTACGATTAACGATAAAAAATACCGGCTCGAAGTAAAAGAAATGATTATCTATACTACAATCGTTATTCAGCTCCATATTAATCTAGATCGGTAACGTTACAACCATCTGGCTTGTCTATACGAATAAAGACGGCTCCCATTTGCGGAGCCGTCTTAAAGTTTGGGTTTTTATTAGAGATTGTTGTTTTATGTAGTAGTTGATTACCGCTCCGGGATGCTCGCTTTCCGCGGGGCGGGCGGTGAGCCTCCTCGTTGCTAAAGCAACTGCGGGGTCTCACCTGTCCCACTTGTCCCGCAGGACGTTGAATAATCTTCCCTGAAAAAGCACCGCAGGAGAAAATGCGTCTTATGCATTTTCGAACGAGCTCGCACCTTCCGCTCCAATCAACCCTCAGTACCATACATTTCTCTCTTTTTCAGAAAAGACTTTCGAAAACAGCCTTTATAAAGCTTTTTTACAAGCGTCCTGGAGCTCTTTAAGGACAGTGTCCTTTTCATCCCAGGAATAAATCGAAGCACCCGCAGCAAGAGGATGGCCTCCTCCATTAAATTTCCTTGCTACACCATTGATAACCGGGCCTCTGGAGCGGAGTCTGACTCTTATCTGTTCCTCTTCTTCTATAAAGAAGACCCATGCCTTGATTCCTTCGACATTGCCGAGTGCACTGACTAGCAAAGAGGCCTCTGAAGGGACCGCATCAAATTCTTTAAGAAGCTCTTTTGTTAAGTCTACCGAAGCTACACCATTCCCGTGCATGTGAAAATGCTGGAGTACATATCCGTTCAGCTTTACGATATTGGGGCTGAGCTCATACAATTTGTCGTATAGTTCGTTTCTTGAAAAATTATATCGGATTAATTCTCCTGCATAGGCAAATGTTTTGTTCGTTGTACTAGGATAAAGAAATCTCCCTGTATCTCCGACGATTCCCGCGTAAAGCAGCCGGGCTGCTTCGTCATTCATTTTCAGCCCCCGGGTTTTGCCTTCTAGATAAAGCTCATATATCATCTCACTCGTCGAACTTGCATTTGTATCAACCCACATGACATCCCCGTACTGGTCTTCATTAGGATGGTGATCAATTTTAATCAGCATTTCGCCAAGGTTAAATCTGCCATCGCAAACCCGTTCGGTATTTGCAGTATCACAGACGATGACCAGTGCCCCTTTGTAGGTGCTATCTGGAATTTCATCCGGTTCAAATAAAAAGGAAAGTGTTCTTTCCCCTTTTCCAGCAAGATAAATTGACTTGTCCGGATACGATTCTTTCAGGATTTCAGCCAATCCGCCCTGGGACCCGTATGCATCCGGATCAGGCCGGACGTGTCTGTGGATGATAATCGTCTCGTATTTTTCAATCGCATCAAAAATTTTCGTCTTCATAACAAACTCCTTTTCCATCGGGTGCTGCCCTCTTCGCGGCGAAAAGAGCAAGGTAGCATTCGCCGGGATTTCCGGGTAAAATGGGTATTAGCTAAACTACATATGGAGGTTCTTACAATGCCGGTCCTCGTATTCATTATTATTTTCTCTCTTGCATTATATGTTTATTTCAAGGTTAAATATGTACGCAGCCGCCGCCCTGCTGAAAGGCTATGGCTTACTTCAAAATCGGGAATCGCGCTCGGGACGTTTGTTATGGCATTTGGCATAAATCAGCTTTTCTTATTCCAAACAACCGTTACATACATTGTCGCAGCGATTTTTATATTTTTGGGAGCCATTAATATTTGGTCAGGAATTAAGTCTTATAAATTCTATCTTCCACATGCAATCAAGGAGGCAGAGGGAGAAAATAGTTAACCTGAAAAATGCGCCAGCCGGCGCATTTTTCATGTCTTCCCTTCCGTTATAAATCTTAATGCCTGTCCATTAACTGGCACATCATCATCGCTTTCCCAACCAGAACCCCTTCATTAAAAACCTCAATGTCAACCTTGCCAAACTTCCGCCCTACCTCAAGCACCTTAGGAAAAATATCGAGGTTGCTGTCGAGCTGCACTGGCTTTAAATAATAAATTGTCATGTTTTCGACAACAAGGTCACCTTTTTTATAGCCTCTCAGCACTCTGCTGGCGGCTTCAGTAACAATAGTGGTAAATACACCGTACGAAATTGTTCCAAGATGATTGGTCATTTGCGGGCTTACCGAAATCCGGTAATAGTCCTCACCTTTGGTTTTTCCAGTTGAAAGGACCATCTGGCTTGTGACGATATCATCAAGTGTTTCTCCGACCTGCGGCTGGCGCTGAATCATTTGCAATGCTTTCAGGACATCCTGGCGGCTGATGATTCCCTGGAGCCGATTTGAATCGTCAACAACGGGAAGAAGCTCGATTCCTTCCCATACCATCATATGGGATGCTGACGCGACACTCGTCTTGCCGCTGACAGTCACCGGGTTCTTGGTCATCACTTTTTCAATAAGCGTATCAGGATTATGGCCCATCACGTCCTTTGCCGTAACCATTCCCTGGATTTTCATACTATGGTCGACAACAGGATAGCGCCCATGTTTCGTTTCTCTGTTATACGTATGCCATTGGCTTGCTTTGTCGGTGGTCCGCAAATAAACGGTGTCCGACAATGGCGTCAGAATATCTTCGACCAGGGTAATTTCCTTTTTAATCAACTGGTCATAGATTGCCCTGTTAATCATCGTTGCAACAGTAAACGTATCGTAGCTTGTCGAGATAACCGGCATTTGAAGCTTGTCCGCAAGGCGTTTGACATGCTCCTCAGTGTCGAATCCGCCTGTCACCAAAACCGCGGCTCCGGCCTTCAAGGCATGCTCATGTGCCTGTATCCGGTTTCCGACAATTAAAAGGTTCCCGGCACCCGTATAGCGCATCATCGCTTCAAGCTTCATTGCGCCAATAACGAATTTATTCAATGTTTTATGAAGGCCTGCACGCCCTCCCAACACTTGTCCTTCGACAATATTGACGATTTCCGCGTACGTCAATTTCTCAATATTTTCTTTCTTTTTCCGCTCGATCCGGATTGTTCCTACCCGTTCAATCGTACTGACATATCCTTTGTTTTCAGCATCCTTTATCGCCCTGTATGCGGTCCCTTCACTTACATTCATCGCCTTGGCGATTTGGCGCACTGATATCTTTTCTCCAATGGGAAGCCCATCTATATATTGTAGAATTTGTTCGTGCTTAGTTGCCAAGACCTTCACCCTCTGCTTTTGTTTCCGCTATCCATGCGGATTTGCCTATTATTTATTATAAGGTTAATAATTTCCCGATTCAATGAAGGATAGCTGAAAAACAATGCTACAGGCCTCGGCCTCGAGCCTGAACAGGCTTTTTTCTTCTTGTTTGCTGGGTAGTTTTCCCTTTTGCTTCTTTTACCAGACCCGCCATATTTCCGCCAATTACAAGAAGTGCCGCCATTGCCCACGCAATGGTAAAGGCTCCAGCTTCACTGCTAAACTCCAAAGACAATCTCGGAACTGCATAATAAACCATCAGTATGGCCAAAAGCAAACAGATTAGCAAACGATTTCTCCTCATTCTATTCCCTCCGCTTCCCTATTCTAGTTTCATTAGTATGCAATAGCGAAGGAAATAAGACGGGTTATCCATTGATTGCTAAAAGGTTATCCATCTATCATTGGCATTTTGAATGTCTCAAGTGCCCAAAACATTATCAATCTTGCCTATTGGTTACATTTCGCATGTTTCAAGAACCCGAAACGCCTCCAATACTGCCTATTGGTTACATTTTGCATCCTTCCAGACCCCAAAACGTTGCCAATGCACCTCAGGCTTATTTTTCGAATGCGTTTGGAATATTACGGGAGGCATTAAAGGTATGGATTTATAACTCCAGTGAATCTCCCGGATTCATGACCCGGCCGTTTTTCTTTTTTAACAAATTAGCGAAGGCATGCGGATCCTGTTTAATTGGCGGGAAGGTATTATAGTGTATTGGCACAACCTGGCTGGCATTTAATAACTCAGCAGCATACGCCGCATCATCCGGACCCATTGTGAAATTATCTCCAATCGGCAAAAAGGCCAAATCAATTGGATGGCGTTCGCCAATCAGCTTCATATCGGAAAATAATCCAGTATCCCCAGCGTGATAAATGGTCTTCCCTTCGGCCATCAATAAAATTCCCGCTGGCATTCCGCAATAAACGAGTTGTTTATCCTCGGTTTCATAACTGGAACCATGAAAAGCCTGGGTAAGCTTAACCCGCCCGAACTCAAATTCGTACGAACCCCCAATATGCATGCCATGAGTCCTTACTCCTTGCCAGTCAAGGTAGGTTGACAGTTCGTGATTCGCAATAACAAGAGCATCATTCCGTTTTGCCAGGCTGACTGTATCGCCGACATGATCGTTATGCCCATGTGACAGGATGATATAATCGGGCTTCTCCTCCTCAGCCTTCAAATCTGTCAGGCTATTGTACGTGATGAACGGGTCAATCAGGATTGTTTTTCCACCCGTTTCAATTTTTACTACTGAATGGCCATGATACGAAACTTTCATGTTCTAATCCCCTTTCACCTTGTTTACTTATACTTTTCCATTCATTTTGTCTAAATCCTGCTTCCGACTATCTAATACCCATTATTTAAAATACCTAATACCAATTAGAGACGCAAAGTATTTGGTATAATAGGTTTGAATAGAGAGAAATAGTTTGGAGGATTTTATTATGAATCAACGTTTGACAAAGGTTTCCAATTGGATGAAAGAACAGGAAATCGAGGTTTGCATTTTAACTTCACCAGATAATGTTTTTTATTTGTCTGGATTTTTTACGGATCCACATGAGCGATTATTGGCATTGGCTGTATTTCAGGATGCAGAACCTTTTCTCGTCTGCCCCGCAATGGAAAAGAACGATGCCAGGAATGCCGGATGGCAAAATGAAATCATCGGCTTCACCGATACGGATCATCCATGGGTCATGATAAAAAAATCGATTGCTGCCCGTGGAATCTCTTCAGTCCGGAAAGTCGCAATTGAAAAAGAGCATATGAACGTAGAAAGATTTGAAGAAATTCAGCGGCTCTTCCCGGAAGCAGGCGCCCTTGTATCGGCCGAAGAGAAAATGAGGACACTTAGGCTTGTAAAGGACGAACGGGAATTGAAGGCACTTCGTGAGGCTTGCTCACTGGCCGACTTTGCGATTCAAGTTGGGACACATGAAATACGTGAAGGAAAAACCGAACTTGAGGTTCTGGCTGCAATTGAATTTGAAATGAAGAAAAAGGGCGTCAGTGAAATGTCATTCAGCACAATGGTGCTAACAGGCAAAAACGCAGCTTCCCCACACGGCAATCCAGGCCATACAAAAATTCAAAAAGGTGACCTTGTTCTTTTTGACCTGGGAGTTGTTGTCGACCGATATTGTTCCGATATTACGAGGACAGTTGCATATGGCGATATAAATGATAAACAAAAAGAAATCTACGATACAGTGTTGAAGGCAGAGTTGGCAGCGATTGAAGCATCCCGTCCTGGGGTAAAATGTTCAGAAGTTGATGTGGCTGCCCGGAATGTAATCGCTGATGCAGGCTACGGTGAATTCTTCCCACACCGGCTTGGTCATGGCCTTGGAATCAGCGTACATGAATATCCTTCCCTGACCTCAACCAACCCGCTATCGCTGGAAGAAGGGATGGTTTTCACCATTGAACCAGGCATTTATGTTCCTGAATTAGCAGGTGTACGGATTGAAGATGATGTTCTCGTGACAGCATCCGGTCTGGAAATTCTAACAAAGTTTCCGAAGGAATTGCAGATTATTAAGTAAAAGAGAGCAGGATGCCTTTATGAATGGCATCCTGCTATTTTTTCGATTAGCTTTGTTCCAGCAACCTTCTGCTGCCCTTAAATTCCAGGCCATGCGCCTGGGCTACAGCTTCATACGTGACAAAGCCATTTAATGTATTAATTCCCTTTAAAACCGCCTCGTTTTCCAGGCACGCCTGTCTGTAGCCTTTATTGGCAATTTGCAGTGCGTACGGTACAGTCACATTTGTCAGTGCAATTGTTGATGTTCTTGGGACAGCGCCCGGCATGTTTGCAACAGCATAATGAACGACATCATGTTTGATGTATGTTGGATTGTCGTGAGTTGTAATTCTGTCGGTTGTTTCGAAAATGCCGCCCTGGTCTATGGCAATATCGACTACCACACTTCCTGGCCTCATCGATTTGATCATTTCCTCCGTAACGAGTTTGGGCGCCTTTGCTCCCGGAATCAGGACAGCGCCGATTACTAGGTCGGACTCTTTCACGGCTTCCGCAATATTATAGGGATTTGACATGAGGGTGGTTATTTCCGAACCAAAAATATCATCCAACTGGCGGAGGCGATCAGGATTCACATCAATAATCGTAACCTTAGCACCTAGTCCGATCGCCATTTTGGCTGCATTGGTGCCAGCAACTCCGCCGCCAATTATCGATACTGTTCCGCGTTGTACTCCAGGTACTCCGGATAGAAGAATTCCTCTTCCCCCATGGAATTTCTCAAGGAACTGGGCTCCAATTTGAGCCGCCATCCTGCCTGCTACTTCGCTCATCGGTGTCAGAAGGGGCAATGCCCCATTTGAAAGCTGGACTGTTTCATACGCAATCCCGACTACTTTATTGTCAATCAAGGCTTTTGTCAGCTCTGGCTCAGGTGCAAGGTGTAAATATGTAAATAGAATCAAGCCTTCATAAAAATACTTGTATTCCTCAGGAAGCGGTTCTTTTACCTTCATAACCATTTCTTTTTCCCAGGCATCTGCCGCTGTCGGAACGATTTGCGCCCCCGCGGACAGGTAGTCCTGATCGGTAAAGCCGGATCCGTGGCCCGCACCCGATTCTATGTATACCTCATGGCCGAACTTCAGCAGGTTAACAACTCCTGCCGGTGTCATCGCAACCCGGTTTTCATTGTTTTTTATTTCAGCTGGCACACCGATTTTCATCCCTTTGCCTCCTAAACCATTTTATTGGAATTTGTAAGCACTTACATTCTATCAAAAGAATAGCATGCTGAGGAAACTTTTTGGAATTTACTAGATTAAGATTAAGTTTCACTACTTTTACTATTCCGAATAAAAACCACTGAATTATTTTAATTAAGAACAAACGGAGCGCCAGTCTTAACCGGACACTCCGCAAAATCCAACATTACCAGTAGTAAGGGTATCCGTATCCATAACCAGGGAATCCATAGTATGGATAGCCGTATCCATAGTATGGATAGCCAAATCCATAACCATATCCGAATGCCGGTGCAAGCAGAGCGCCAGCAGCCAATCCACCAAGCAACCCGCCAAAGAATGGACCTCCAAAGCCCCAGCCCCATGGACGACCAAAACCAAAGCCCCATGGTCTGCCAAAACCGAAGCCAAATGGTCGACCGAAGCCAAAGCCAAACGGGCGGCCAAAGCCAAATGGTCTTATTCTCGTATCATTCATATCTGGCTGGCCTTGTACATCAAATACTTGGGGCTGGGCAGGCATTAATTGATATTCATTATTCAAGGTAACTCCTCCTCATTTTTTTCTGGGTACACTAAAGAATATGCACATGCCATGTGGAGGTATTGGGTATATGCCCTTTCTAACAAAAAAGACCGGGCTATCCTGATTTATTTGAAAGGTGAACCAGACTGAAAAAAGGCCGCCAAGGCAGCCTTTTTTCATGTTTCTTTATTCACCTTTTGATTGCAAATTCTTCTGAGTCCTTGCCTTTGCTTCCTGCTCCCCCATAAAGCCGCTATTATAGGAGTCCATAATCTGGGTACTAACCTCTTCCAACCCATTGTCTTCATAAGTAAACCGGTTGCGTTCATTCTGCCTGTTATCTTTCACCGAATGCTTCCTCCTTTGAGATTTATTACACTTCGGTGCATTACCCCTTTATTTTTCGATATTTCGTTACACCTATACACAGTTTTTTTATGTATAATTTTGTTATACAAGCAATTCATCGCTCCCGGTATATGGTCTTAACTAAATTTATGGGAGGAAGGCCAATGACAAACCACTATGAAAAAATTCTAGTGGCTGTTGATGGATCCAAAGAGGCGAAATTGGCATTCAGGAAGGCTGTTGGTATTGCGAACAGAAACAAGGCAGAGCTGCTCATCGTCCATGTAATCGATACAAGGACGTTCGCGATTGTAGAGGCATACGATCAGGGACTGGTGGACCGCACTTCCCAAACTGCGAAAGAACTGCTTGAAGAATACAAACAGGAGGCATTATCAAGCGGCCTTTATAACGTTGACGTTCTCATTGAATATGGCTCACCTAAATTAAGAATTCCAAAGGATATTGCCAGAAATAATGAGGTTGACCTGATTGTGTGTGGCGCAACAGGTATGAATTCTGTGGAGCGGTTTCTCATCGGAAGTGTTTCGGAGCATATTACGCTTCACGCACCATGCGACGTTCTAGTTGTCAGAACAGAAAAAGGCTTTGCATAACAGATTCTGGATGATAGGAGGAATTAGAATGGAACATTATTTTGCATATGACCGCCGACTGGGTATTCCTGTACCGCGGGTTGGGAGAGATTTTGAACAATTTGACCGTGATATTCAGGAAAAAATTCTTTTTTCCTGGGAGCAAATACGTGGTGCCATCCCTGACAGAATCAAGGAGCTCGAGCATCAAATCAATGAAAAACAGGCGGCTCTTTCAAACGAAAGCAGTTTCACCAAATCCTGTGAGTTAAATAGTGAAATCGCCGAACTTGCTTCTATTATTAATGATTTATGGCTTTGGTATAGATCAGCTGCTGTACTGGAAGAAACAAATAAGAGCCATACTTAATAATTTTAAATCCAATCGAGCAGAAAGCTCCAATTCCGGGAGCTTTCTGCCTATTTCAAATCCTTTTTGAGTTCCCGGACGACATGTCCAATCTCGGGTAAGATCAATTTTTCCATAGCAAGCTTGACTGCGCCGCTGGAGCCCGGGGTAGAAAAGACAGCCTTGTTGTTGACGACACCTGCAGCCGCACGTGAAAGTAATGCGGCAGAACCAATATCCTCCTGATAGCTCAACATCCTGAACAATTCTCCAAAACCCGGCATCTCTTTATCAAATAGCTTCGTAACTGTTTCAATCGTAACATCCCGCAACGCTATCCCAGTCCCGCCATTTGTTAGGACAACATCTATTTCCGGGTTCGAACAGCCGCTTAAAACCTCTGTCTTTATTGCTTCCTGTTCATCTTTTACAATGACATGATCGACTATTGTATGCCCCTCTGCTTCAAGCATGCTAATCATCAGTTTCCCGCTTTTATCGGAATCTTTATCTCTTGTATCACTAACGGTAATAATTTTACACGCAACCGCAGTGGGTGCCTCTCTCTTATGGTCTTTTACACTCACAGGATATCCTCCTTTTTCATCAAATACCGAAGCCGGTAATAGTTGTGGGAAAAATCGGTTACTCTCCGGGTCAACTGATAATTCGAAGCCGCCCCAACCGCCACACTGACGAGGGGGAGACCCTGAATCAGTTTTTTCCTAAATGCCGCAATGACCATCGCCTTGAGAAGCTGCCTGATTGGTTGTTCAAGCCAGGACACGTCCGTAAGCCTGTCATTTCCCTGGTAAAAATAACGCTCTTCCTCCCCTTTCAAGTCCTGGAGCAATGAATTCCAGCTTTCAGACTGAAGGCGCGGCGGTAGTGTCGCGGTATGAAATACTTTCAAAGCTGTCATCATTTCAAAAGGTGTATTCCCTTCCACCCCATAGGTCATTGACAAAAGCTGGACTGCACGGAGATTAATCACGGCCATTGCGGGAATATCCATACCAAGCAGCAAGGTTCCGCCAGTTCCGGCCATGGCCCCTTGCGCAAATGAATACAGCCTGTGTTTCGCGATTTGCTGTTGGGCAATATAATTTAACTGGTCAATATCCAGCTTCTGCAGGTCCTCAATAGTGTGTATCTGTTTATTGAATACCCTTGCAGAAGCCATGATCCTGTCTTTTGCATCCAATTGAAATTGCGAGCCCTGGATCATCGCATTTAGATGGAACATCCACGTATCGACTAACGAAAAAAATTTGTTCTGAACTTCTTCTGGAAGCATTGAAAAACCAGCCTCCAAATACTTTTCATAGGTTAGCTGAATGTCGTTTGGCTCATATTCCCGCATGCGCTTTTCCCAGTCTCTAATCTCGGCAAGGACACTCATTTCCCGATCTGACAGTGCCATGACCTGCCCCCCTTATACTGACTTTTCATAAAGTATAGCATAAATGGCAGAAAATAGAGAAAACCCAAAGTTCGTCCAATGTAACGAAAAAAGCTGCGCCAGTCAACTGGCACAGCTTTTTAATACAAACTTTTATTTATTGAATATTACCAAGGCGCATAACGTCACGGGCAATCATGACTTCTTCGTCTGTAGGGATGACAATTACTTTTACTGGGGAATGAGGGTAGTTGATAAATGCTTCTTCCCCTCTTACTTCATTTAGTGATGGATCAAAATATACACCCATGAATTCAAGGCCGCGAAGAACCCTTGCACGGATGGACGCACTATTCTCGCCGATACCAGCCGTAAAGATAATTGCATCAACACCATACATACGTGCAGAATAAGAACCGATGTACTTATGAATCCGGCTCGCAAACACTTCAAGTGCAAGCTTAGCACGTTCATTACCATTTTCAGCTTCGAGCTCGATATCCCTTAGGTCGCTGGAGAATCCGGAAACAGCCAGCATACCACTCTTCTTATTTAGAACGTCAAGAACTTCCTCAGCAGTCTTTCCTGTTTTTTCCATAATATATGGAATAAGGGCAGGGTCAATATTACCGGAACGAGTTCCCATTGTTACTCCCGCAAGCGGTGTGAAGCCCATGGAAGTGTCAATTGATTTTCCGCCTTCAATAGCAGCGATGCTTGCACCGTTGCCAAGGTGGCAGGAAAGCAGCCTTAGTTGTTCAATTGGGCGTCCAAGCAATTCCGCAGCACGCTGGGAAACGTATTTATGGGAAGTCCCATGGAAGCCATACTTCCTGATGCCGTATTTTTCGTAATATTCATATGGCAGGCTATATAAATATGAACTTTCAGGCATTGTCTGGTGGAATGCTGTATCAAAAACAGCCACAGCAGGCACGTTAGGAAGGACTTGCTGGAATGCACGGATTCCTGTAAGGTTGGCAGGGTTATGCAATGGTGCCAGTTCGGAAAGCTGTTCAATTTTGCTCAATACTTCATCAGTAATTAGGACTGAATCGGTAAAAGATTCGCCCCCATGAACAACACGGTGGCCGATTCCGGTAATCTCATCCAATGATTCAATAATTCCTGTTGATGTAAGCTTGTCCAAAAGAATTTTGACAGCTACTTCATGATCAGGAACATCTGTGACTTCCTTAATCTTTTCTTCGCCTACACTGATAGTGAAAATGGCATCATTTAGGCCGATCCGTTCAAACAGGCCTTTCGTAATTACCTTTTCGCTTGGCATTTCAAACAGTTGAAACTTCAGTGAAGAACTGCCCGCATTAATTGCAATAATTTTTGACATATTTAATAACGCTCCTTTTTTATTCCCTTCCAAATCAGCACAGGACTCCTGCTTTAAGGGGCATTCTGTCTGTCCAGATTCGAAATATTGTTCCATAGCACGACAATAGTATATGTACCCATTAACCATTGTACCCACTCTCAAAACCGATTTTCAAGAAGCTCGTCTGATGAAAACGGTTCCGAACAAAAATAAATATATTCTGACTCTTTGTTCGTCTTTTTTTGTCATTTATTAGTCACAAGTTTGGGAAAACAAGTAAAAAAACAGCATCCCCTCTTGGAAGATGCTGCAAGTTTATTTATTTTCGGCTATCCATTGATTGATTTTGCTTAAGATCGCTTCTGTCCCTGTCTGGTTTGTAAGCGCTGGAAGCTCTGCAAGCAGCACTTGCTTCGGCGGTTTTGTCCCAGGCCCTGACTTTTGTAAAATAAGGATGCTTTTGGCTGATTGCTTCGATTTAAACATGGAGAGCGGGAGCTGAAGCAGACCCTGAATATGTGCGGTTTGTTTTAAGTAGTCATTCAACTTGGGCGCTTCAGGGCTCTCAAATAATCCATTAGGGATAACAAAAAACAAATACCCTCCTGGCTTCGTTTGTCTCATGCTTTGTTCAATGAACAGGTGATGGGCATACGAATGTCCTTCCGAAGCTGAGAGTTCATATTCGGATGCCCGGTCATCATCGGGATAATAGCCAACAGGAAGGTCACTGATGACAACATCCACCGGGTCGCTGAATATTTGCTGCAGACTGTCCTGATTAAATAGCTGGACCTCATGCTGCTGGAGATTAGCATTTACATAGGCAAGCTTGATAAGGACGTCGTCAATTTCAAGACCGACGGCATCCACCTGTTTATGTATTTGCTGATTGATTACAGTCGTTAATAAGTTCCCTGTCCCAATCGCTGGATCCAAAATCCTGAAAGATGGATTCTTGACAAATTTCTGGACAAGAAAACCCATGAGCATTCCGACTGAATCTGGCGTCATTTGGTGATTGGGCTGGACGTTCTCTTTCATTCCTTTCAGGATGGCAAGCTGAAACGCCTTCCTCCGCTCTTCCTTTGAGTAAGATTCCAGCCGAATCGTCTGATAGCTTTTTTTGAGCCTCTTTTCATTTAATTCGCTAACCTCATCTTGGAGGACAGATCCGTGGAACAAATTTTCTCCTGTTTCGGCAAGTGCCTCCAAATAGGTACAGGCAAGCTCCTCTTGGAGGATGGTTGTGGTTTCATTAAAAACGGCAAACAATTGTTCAACCGGAGATATTTTCATATGATGGCCTCCGTTACTCATTTTTTCCCATTTTACAAGCTTTTCTCTGTATTCACAAATAAGAAAAGCGCTGAAGCAAGGCAAATGAAAAGCCCCGTGTTATCGGGGCCCAGTATATATGGGAATTTTTGTGGTTCTTTGATTATTGAGCGTTTTTAGCTGCTGCCAAAGCTGCATCATAATCCGGATGAGTTGTTCCTTCGCTTACATATTCAGCGTAGGTTACAGTATCTGAAGAGTCAATAACAAACACTGCACGGGCAAGCAGCCTTAATTCCTTCATGACAACCCCATAAGCTTCGCCGAAAGACAAATCGCGGTGGTCGGAAAGAGTCTGGACGTTTTCAACGCCTGCTGCTCCGCACCAGCGTTTTTGAGCAAATGGAAGGTCCACACTTATTGTCAGAACCTTAACATTGCCCAGGCTGCCGGCCTCTTCATTAAAGCGGCGTGTTTGTGCATCGCATACCCCTGTATCAAGTGAAGGCACAACAGAAATCAGCCTGACTTGTCCTTTTGTATCCTCAAGTGTTACCTCTGTTAAATCATTGGCAAGAACAGTAAATGAAGGAGCTTTGTCTCCTGCTTTTACTTCACTTCCAACCAGCGTTACTGGATTTCCCTTAAACGTTACAGATGCCATTCCCATTTCCTCCTTTGTTCAACTATGTACAGAGTAACTATAACTTTTCACCTTTCAATTTGCAAAAAAATGAACTTCGGTTTTACCGTAAATTGTTCTATTATGCCCAAATCAGTATAGTACTGTATAGTTTTACTCAAGAACACTAACAGGTGGTGGATTACAAGTGAAGTTTAAATGGGACCATACGATACACCATGTCAACAGCCTTGAAAAAAGCATTGAACGTTTTGCTGAAAACGGGCTGAAAGCGTTCATGGGAGGCTCACATACAAACTGGGGAACGTACAATGCGCTCAGTTATTTCGGCCTTTGCTACATTGAATTTCTGTCAGTTGAAAACAGGGAAATCGCCCAAGGGGTAAAGGAGCCGATCCTTTTTGTCCATGATTGTCTAAATCTTCTTCCAGGTGAAGAGGTTTTCGGAAGGATTGCATTAAGGACCGATGATATGGAAGAGGCGGCTTTTCGGTTCAGGAACGAAGGGCTGGACGTATCGGAAATTATGGATGGAAAAAGAGTGAACGCAGCAGGTCAATTAATAGAGTGGCAGCTGCTGATGATTAAAGGAAATTTCAATGGCCTTCCCTACCCTTTTCTCATCAAATGGAAGCAGCCTGACGAGGAGAGACATAGAAATTTGACAGTTTCAGGATTTATCCATTCACATCCGAGCGGTTCTGTCGATGTCTCCCGAGCCATTTTTAAAGTTGGCGACCCTTATGAGGTTTCCTGCCATTGGAGCAAGCTTTTCGGATTCCCTGTTCAGCATCTGGACACTAACACATCAATTCTAACCGTTGGCAGCCAGTCCTTCCTTTTTAAAAAAGGAACGGCCAATCATCTCACTGAGCTTCAATTCAGAACAGATAATCCAGAATATAAGGGCAAAACATTTACATTAGGAAAAGCAAATTATTCTTTTTCATAAAAAAAGAGGATGCCCCAAATATATAGATTTTGGGGCAGCACCTATCCTGTTAAAAATCCAACTCTTCGTCCTCGGATTTACTCTTTTTATTTCCGCTATCTTTATTCTTATCCTTATCCTTTTCCTTACTCTTTTCCTTGTCCTGGCCCTCTTTTTCATCTGAGCCTGATTGGCTTTTCTTTGAGAGCATTTGCTGTATCTTATCAACAGCCTGCGGAGCTGTCTCAAGAATTCGTTCAAAAAGGTGGGTACTTTCGTCGAGATGGAGCATCTTGACTCCTTGTGAATTTACGATTAAAAAAGCGATAGGTGTAATCGACACTCCGCCGCCGCTTCCCCCGCCGAAAGGATGTTTGCCGCCGGATTCCTGGCCAGCCTCGCCAAACTCTGTTCCGCCTGCGGCAAATCCGAAGCCTACTTTTGAAACAGTGAGGATGACACTGCCATCCGGCGTTTCAACCGGATCGCCAATGATTGTATTCACATCAATCATTTCTTTCAGGCTTTCCATTGCGGTTGTCATCAACCCCTGAATTGGATGATCGGACATTTGGGTTCCTCCTTATAATAAAGTAATTATTCCTCGTTCGGCACAACGTTCAATGATTTTGATAGCAACTCGGTCTTTTTGCCTTTCCAGTGTGCAAAAAGCTTGATTCCTGCTGAAATAGCTTTCCCTGCCCTGAACGTAAACATACATGTAAGCATAGTACCTGCTGTTTTAAATTGGAAATACGGCGTCACCATAAAATCCGGCTTTACCTTTAGTTTCATATATTCACTGGCGAGACCGGCAACACTTCCTTTTATTGCCCATATAGCCCCTGCAAGCACACCAGTAATCGCAGCATCCCCTGTCCCGAATGCTGTTTTCCACTCAAATTTCCTTACTGTCACATGGGCCAGAAAGTCCTTGATAATTGGCTGTACACCGATTATACGATCCAGGATTTCCTTGATTTCCTCGAGCATCGATACAAGCTCTTCAGCGGAAAGCCTGCCTCCTGTATCCTCTTCTCCATTTATTCCTTTGGAGCCTTCCGCTTCAAGGCCTGGTGGATTGGATTCTACATTAAGGACGGGGATAGTGATTGCATAGCGAATTAGCCCAAACCAAGCCCGAAACTGTATTTGGAGTTCATTGTTGCCGCTATAATTTTTATATTCAGTATGTACTGTAATTCGGGTTACCCAAATTAGTGCAATCAACAACACTATTCCGGTTAATGAGAAAAACAACCAAAACACGTCCGTCCCCGCCCTTTCAGCCTATTAGTATCTGCCAATAACAAAAAAATAAACCTGTACCGTCACCGGTACAGGTTTAAAATCCAGATATTTTTTAGTAGCTTCGATTAATTTTTGAACGACCATAACCAGAAGGTTTACCGTTCAACATGAATAACAGCTGTATCTGCAAAGATATCGTGCAAGGCCTGTTTTTGTGGATGAAAGGCTGGAATTAAGTACAATACGAAGATTGTCTTGGATATGAAGCGTCCAATCCACTCCCTGACTAACACATCCTGCCAGCTTAATTTTCCATCCTTCAACTCGATGACAGCAATGCCAAGTGCCATTTTCCCCAATGTCTGGCCAAGGTATTTTGTCATAAGGACAAAGTACAAATAAAAGAGCGCTGCAGAAGCAATATTCTCCGCTGAAAAAATGCCTCCCGACGAAGGAATACCAATCAAATTGAATAGTGGTGATAGAAGAATTCGCCCTATGCTTCCAACAACAATCAGGTCAAGCAAATATGCCCAAAATCTCATCCAAAAGCCCGCTCGTCTAACTGGGAATCTTGGCGCCTGTTCAATCCGATGGAAACGATTCAAAGATGCCTGCTCCTGTTCATTCCTGTTTCCATGGCTAATTTTTTCATGAACAGTATCACCATTTTGCCCCTCTAAAGAATCAGAAAGAATGCCATTCCCTGAGATTGGCTGGTTCAGCTCATCTCTTTCGGTTGATTGGCTGGTTTGATTCGCCCCCGTACCTGCATTCTGATCGCGGAAGCTGGTTTCTTCTGGTTTATCATTTCTCTCCATAACGCTTCCTCCCTTATTCAGAATACAAATACATCAGGCGCGGGGAGTTTGTTCTGGAGATAATATCCAAAAGCCCCTGTATTTCTATATCTCCGCCAAATATCTTTTGGGCTCCCATGCTAAAAAATGAGCCAAAGCCCATTCCATTTGCATAGCGGATAACCTGGGCATCACCCAGTTTCTTATCCTTTTTCATTGCCTCAATGACGTCATCGAAATAGCCGAACCCGTCAATCAGGTCAAGCTCTTTTGCCTGACGCCCGTCATAGATCCGTCCATCTGCTATTTTCCTTACCTCTTCAGCCGGTATATTCCTACCTTCTGATATGACTTTGACAAAGCCTTGATAGGAGTTATCAATCATATCCTGAAGAATTTTACGTTCGGCATCGGTCATTTCCCTAGTCGGGCTCATGATATCTTTATATGGGCCGCTCTTGATAGTGGTAAATTCAACCCCATATTTTTCAGCAAGCCCTTCATAATTGATTCCCTGCATGATGACGCCAAGCGAGCCTGTCAGCGTTTCCCGGCTGGCAAAAATTTTATCAGCTGGCGCCGATATGTAATAACCTCCCGAAGCAGCCATCGAGCCCATTGAGATATAGACAGGTTTTTTCGTTTCTTTTTGAATTTCAACGATTCTGTCATGAATTTCCGCACTTTCAACAACTCCGCCTCCAGGCGAATTAACCCTGATGATAATACCTTTAACAGCATCGTCCTCCCCGGCACTGTCCAGCTGTTCCAGGAACATCCGGTGATTATAAGCAGGGCTTTCAAAAAAAGAGACTGCGTCCCCAGTATCCTGAATAGTCCCATTTACTTCAAGAACTGCAATTTTATCAAGGCTGCTTCCTTCCTCAATTATTTCTTCAACAAATCCTTCTCCGGCTCCAGCAAACATGTTGGTAAAATCGTTATCGATTCCCGCTGAATTAAAAGAAGATAAAAAACTGATGACTACGGAAAAGAAAAACAATGCTGCTGCAATCCCTATCGCTGCCCAGCGTTTTCCATTCATATGTAGGTCCCCCTTCGTCTAAATTTTCTGTTTCGTTTTTAAAATGTGGCAGGACATGCTAAACTTGGTAATAAACAATACTATTTTAACAAAATGGTTGTTTATTTGGTACAAATAACTCTAGCCGTTTGAGGAGGAAATGCGAATGTCGAATCGGAAAAATCTTTATCTTTATCATACCAAGGATGCTGAAATGCTGCAGAAGGTGAAACCGCTTTATGACCAGGCAGAAAAATATGGTTTTACGCTTGTTAAGGATTATCACGATGCAAACATTATTACCAGTATTGGTGACGAGGGAACATTCCTTCAGGCTGTCAGGAAAACAGGGTTCAGGGATGATGCCCTATATGTTGGCATTTCCACCTCAGAGAGTCTCAGCATGTATTGCGATTTTCATATCGATAATCTCGGAGGCGTGGTTGAAGCTGTTTCTCAGAACGATCAGATTGAGGTTCGCCGCTATCCTACTATCGAGGTAACTATAGACGATGAAAGTACGTTTCAATGCCTGAACGAGTTCAGTATCAAGTCTAACATCATTAAAACATTCGTGCTTGATGTCTTTATCGACGACCTTTATTTTGAAACTTTCCGCGGAGATGGAATGATTGTTGCTACCCCTACAGGAAGTACAGGCTATAATAAATCGGTTAAGGGTGCTATTGTTGACCCACTCCTGCCTTGCATTCAGGTAAGCGAGCTCGCTTCCCTTAATAATAACCGTTTCAGGACACTAGGGTCTTCCTTCATCCTGAGCGGGGACCGCACCCTTACCCTTAAGGTGGTTAAAGACGGCAACGATTATCCAACAATGGGAATGGACAACGAGGCGTTAAGCGTCCAGCATGTTGAAAAGGTTCAAGTGAAGCTAAGCAATAAGATTATTAAAACTGTAAAACTGAAGGACAATTCCTTCTGGGAAAAAGTACAACGGACGTTCTTGTAATCCTTCAATGAACAGAAGGCTTTGAAACTAATGGATTGAAGCGGAAGGTGCGAAGACTCCTGCGGGAGAAAAGGTCAGTGGGAGACCCCACAGGCGCTCGCGCCGAGGAGGCTCCCAGGCCGCCCGCGGAAAGCGAAGCACCTGGAGCGGAAAATCCTAAGTAAAACAAAAGGCATTCACCAGTTTTTATCTGGCGAATGCCTTTTTTAATGATGCTTCCTCAACCTTAACTGCAAAGAATTGAGCAGCTTTGATTTTGATAAGGAGTATAGGGTCAGAGCTGACCAAATGAACATAAAAGCTAAAAGTTGTGTTCCGCTGAAATGTTCTTCATAAACAAATACCCCGAGAATAAGCGTAAGTGTCGGTGCAATGTATTGAAGAAACCCAAGCATCGACAGCGGTATCTTTTGCGCCCCTGCAGCAAATAGCAGGAGCGGCAGCGCTGTGGCAGGGCCAGCAGCAGCAAGCAGAATATTAGTCCCTAATCCGTTATGGAGGAAAGCTGATGTACCTTCCATTAGCAAAAATCCGAGATAAATCGCCGCAACCGGTGTCACAACCATCGTTTCAAGCGTAAGCCCTATCGCCGCATCCACCTTGATCAGCTTTTTCGCAAGCCCATAAATGCCAAAAGATAGCGCTAGCGTCATGGCAATCCATGGGAACCGTCCATATGAAAACGAAATAATTAACACCCCTGTCAGAGCCATGAAAAACGATGCATATTGAACGAGGCTTAATCTTTCTTTTAAGACAATTACACCGAGCAGTACACTGACAAGCGGGTTTATATAATAACCAAGGCTTGTTTCTATCATCTGCCCTGTATTAACTGCCCAAATATAGACAAACCAGTTTATCGTAATCAGGACAGACGCACAGGCAAGAGCATACATTTGCTTTGGATGTGTCTTGAACCCCTTTAAAACGGCAGTTAAGGAAGTCTGTTTCCTTGCCAGGAACAACAAGACGACCATAAACACAAATGACCAAAAAATCCGATTGGCCAGTATTTCACTTGAGTCGACATGGCCGAGAAGCTTCCAGTAGATCGGCAGCAGGCCCCAGAGCAGATACGAAAAGCCAGCCTGTATTACTCCACTCTTTATTTCATTGTTCCCCATTGCGTATCCCCGTTCTTTCTAGTATCGAAATATTTCATATTATAACTCAAAAAGAGTGTGGGCGGGGGGATTTTTTTATTTTTATACAAAGCCTTCTTACCATTTCAATGCTATTGCTGACAATTTGAAGGTTTGCACGGTCCAAAACAGTACCAATGCAAGCTATTGGTGACATTTTGAACGTTTGCCAGGCCTAAAACGGTGCCAATGCAAGCTATTGGTGACATTTTGGACGTTTGCCAGGCCTAAAACGGCGCCAATAGCCGCCAGGAAAAAATAATTATAGTGTCCACTATCTGACTAAATTCATTACTTACACAAAATTTTTTCAATACTTTGTCTGCAAATTCACTAAGAGCCACTATTAATGACTTTGTCACAAGTTTTTTCTCTTTAAAGTCATTAAGAACTCCTCTTAATGACTTTGCTCTCCAATATTTCTCAGCAAAGTCACTTAGGGCTTCTTTTTGTGAATTTATCCGATAGTTAGAGCTGGTTTAACAAAAATCTAAAAGCGTTATTTTACGATCGTTATTTTTTTCAAAGACAACTTCTCCGCCAATTATCGTCATCACTGCCTCGGTTTCCCCAAGTGTCTCTTTAGGTATGGAAAACAGGTTCCGGTCTAAAATCGTAAAATCAGCAAGGTTTCCCTTCTTTATTTCGCCACGGTTCTGTTCATGGCTTGCTGCATATGCACTCCCCTTTGTGAAGAGGCTCACCGCTTCATATACGGACAATGCCTGGTTTTGCCCATACACTTTTCCGCCAGCCATTCTGTTGACGGCTGCATCGATGGCCTGATACGGATTTGGATACTCGATTGGGGCGTCTGAACCTCCCGAGCAGGCAATTCCCTTATCAAGCAATGTTTTCCATGCATACGCATGCTCAAGCCTTTCGCTTCCAATCCTGTCAATTACCCACGGGAAATCCGATTGCAGAAATGCCGGCTGGAGATCCAGAACGACTGGCAACCGTGCTGCCCGTTCAATCAAATCCTCTCTAAGAATTTGTGCATGAATCAGCCGATCCCGGCCAGGGCCATTTAACGGATTAGCCTCAATGGCATCCAGGCAATATTCAAATGCCAAGTCACCGATTGCATGAATAGCGACGGGCATATTGTATTTTCTTGCCTTTCCGACAAGCTCTGACAGCTCTTCCCTTGAAAAAATCGCCACTCCGCTCGTGGAAGGTTCGTCAGCGTATGGCTCACTTAACAAGGCAGTCCTTCCGCCAAGGGCACCATCTGAAAAAATTTTCATCGCGCCAAATTCGATCCATTCATTGCCCGATTGAAAAGAATGCCCCGACTCTGCGAAATCGTCAATAACACCATGATGGACAAGCAGATGGGCCCTGAACCTCAGCCCATCTTGTTCAATCACCCTTTTAAACACACGGAAAGTTTTTTCAAAGCCTCCGTAATAATTCAAATCCTCTGTGTGGACCCCGGTGATCCCCAGTTTGTATAAATCATGTATCGATGCCTTCATGGCGCGGAGCAAGTAGTCCTCGGAAGCGGGAGGAATCACTGAGTACAGGAGATCCTGGGCACTGTCTTTTAATACCCCGGTAATACTTCCGGATTCATCTGCGGAAATAACCCCTCCGGCAGGAACAACTGAATTTTCATCGATACCTGCCGCTTTGAGCGCCAATGAGTTAGCAACAACCGCATGTCTGCAGATTCTTTTTAAAAGAACTGGATGATTGGGAGCAATTTCGTCAAGTTCAGCTTTATGTAATGGCCGGGGCTCTTCCCAAAGGTTTTCATTCCATCCCTCTCCGACTAGCCAGTCTCCTTCTTTTAACCCAAGGGAATAGGCTTTAACAGCTTCAAGCACCTCCTGCCTTGTTTTACACAAAGACAAATCCAGGCGAATCAGCCTTTCCCCATGGCCTATCAAGTGAATATGGCTGTCCACAATTCCCGGGATCATCGTACAGCCCTGCAAATCTATTCTTTTATCGATTTCGTTAGAAAAGGCGGCTTCCAGCTGAGCAACAGTTCCTGTTTCTACAATTCTTCCTTCTTTTGTAAGGACGGCCTCAACCTGATGCCCTTCCTCAATCAATGTATAAATTGGTCCTCCATATAGCAGTGTAGCCATTTGTGTCATTCTCCTCTACTCATATCTAAAGCAGGCGGATCTCCGCCTGCTTTCCATTTTACTATTCATGCCGTGGATATACATAGGCTGAACATCTACTTACTTGCCGCCTGTGCCATCTCCTTCTGCCTTAACTCTATCCTGCGGATTTTTCCGGAAGTTGTTTTTGGGAGCTCTTCTAGAAACTCAATCTTACGAGGATATTTATAGGGAGCTGTCAGCGCCTTTACATGTTCCTGGAGGTCCTTAACTAGGCTTTCCTTCTCCGCTTGTGCCTCTTCCTTAAGAACAACAAATGCCTTTACAATGTTTCCCCGTATCTCGTCAGGGCTTGCTACAACAGCACATTCTTTAACTAGCGGATGCTTGACAAGAGCGTCCTCAACCTCAAATGGCCCAATTGTATAACCTGAGCTGATAATAATATCATCTCCACGGCCTTCAAACCAAAAGTAGCCGTCTTCATCCTTTTTGGCCTTGTCCCCGGTAATGTAATAATCACCCCTGAATTGCATGGAAGTGCGTTCAGGATCTTTGTAATATTTTTTAAAAAGTGCAGGGGATTCTACATGGACCGCGATGTCGCCAATCTCCCCGGGCTTGCATGGCTTGCCGTAGTCATCAACGATTTCTACTTTGTTGCCCGGTGTTGGCTTACCCATTGAGCCGGGTCTCAGTTCCATTTCTTTCGTAATTCCGACAAGAAGGGTGTTTTCAGTCTGTCCGTAACCATCACGCACATCAACATTAAAGTACTTTTTAAACGTATCAATAACTTCCCTGTTTAACGGCTCGCCTGCCGACACAGCACTATGGAGATGGGATAGCTTGTAATCAGAAAGATTCTCTGCCTTGGCCATCAGCCTGTATTCTGTTGGTGTACAGCATAAAACATTGATTTCATTGCGCTCAAGCAACTGTAAATACTTTACAGGCTCAAATTTACCATGATAAACAAAGCCTGTTGCACCCGAGCCGAGAACGGAAAGGAACGGACTCCAAATCCATTTCTGCCAGCCTGGCCCTGCAGTCGCCCATACTTTATCAGACTCCTGGATACACAGCCAATGTGGTGCTGCCGTTCTTAAATGGGCAAAAGCCCAGCCGTGGGTATGGACGACACCTTTTGGATTTCCGGTCGTACCCGATGTATAGGACAGGAATGCCATATCATCTTTCATTGTATCAGCCAGTTCCAAAGTGGAAGCGGCTTCCTCCATTTCCCCATCCAGGAATATCCATCCCTCCGCCTGCTGCCCGACGACGAATTTCAGCATCCCTTCTTTTTGGATATTGCTAAATTCCTTGGCGAATGGGTAATAACTGACAACTGCATTTACATCCCCATGGGTGATTCTGTATTGAAGGTCTTTTTCGCGAAGCATTTCAGAGCTTGGTATCACCGCTAGCCCGTTCTTAAGTGCGGCAAGATAAACAATATACGCCTCGATCAGCCTCGGAATGACGACCAGTACAACATCTCCCTTATCGAGTCCAGCCGCTTTAAAAACATTTCCAGCTTTGTTCACTTGTTCGGCCAATTGTCCGTATGTAACTTCCTTCCTGTCACCCTCTTCATTTTCCCAAATTAAAGCCTTTCGGTTTGGGTTTTTTTCTATAAATCCTTCAAATTCTGATAAAAGGTTGTATTTCAGGGGTGCAATTAATTCTTCACGGTTCATGTTTATCCCTCCCTTAATGATTCCTGTCCCACTTATTATATATAATTTTTTAAAAATTAGGAACGTTTTAGCGAAGGCGTGATTGACTACTGTGGAACATCATTTTGTGAAACAAGAAAATTCGGGTGGTGCCTGGCACTGTTCGCATTCCACACGAAAAAGGAGCGGTTTTACCCGCTCCTTGTAGCCATAGTATTTAATTTACTTACCTAGAGAAACCGCCGCCAAGTTGTTGTTGAGCCATAGAAACGAGGCGCTTAGTGATTTCACCACCTACAGAACCGTTAGCACGTGAAGTAGTTTCTGCACCAAGGTTTACACCGAATTCAGATGCGATTTCAACTTTCATTTGTTGAAGAGCTTGCTCAGCTTGTGGTACTAGAAGATTGTTGCTGTTGTTGTTTGCCATGTGATTTCACCTCCTTGTGAGTATATAATGTGTCATATCACATGGCTTCATTCAATCAGCTTATTGGTAATTGTTCACAACATTAATCGCATATTTTGGGATCTTCCAGTTACCCCCAATTAGAATAACTCCTCGATTTCCGGGCTTTGCCTGCTGTACCCCGGGGTTATCCGGATTGTTTCTGTTCCTTCTACAGCCCGCTCCACAAAAGGTTCAAAGTCGATAAAACTTTCATAATAGGCAACCTTGTCCCTTTTTGGTTTCGTTTTAGGAGAGGCCGGGACGAAGATCGTACAGCAGTCCTCAAATGGCAGGATTGAAATGTCATATGTTCCAATTTCCTGGGCCACTTTAATGATTTCCGGCTTATCCTCCGTAATCAGCGGCCGGAGGATAGGGGTATTCGTCACTTCATTAATGGCGTACATACTCTCAAGCGTCTGGCTAGCCACTTGCCCAAGGCTTTCACCTGTAATAATGGCAAGTCCCTCATTCCGTTCGCGAATTGCATCGGCAATCCTAAGCATAAACCTCCGTGTAGCTGTCATTGAATAATTTTCCGGAATCTGTGCCCTTACAGCCTCCTGCAGCTCAGTAAACGGGACGATATGAAGAACGACTTCCCCGCTTACCTCTGCAAGTTTTTCCGAAAGGTCAATTACCTTTTGCCTTGCGCGCTCACTTGTGTAGGGAGGGCTGTGAAAATGGACAGCTTCAATTTGGACCCCGCGCTTCATCGCCAGGAAACCTGCGACCGGGCTGTCTATCCCACCTGAAAGCATAAGCATCGCCTTCCCTCCTGTACCGAGCGGCAACCCTCCAGCTCCCTGTATCGTTTCGCATGATAAATAGGCGGCTTCACTCCTGATTTCAATCACGAGGTTAATATCAGGGTTTTTCACCTTGACTTTAAGCCCAGGTATGTTCTTTAGCATATGTGCGCCAAATTCCTGGTTTATGCCATCTGTATCAAGTTCAAAGCTTTTATCGGAACGCTTTGCGGTTATTTTAAAAGTAAGGCCTTCCTCATAGACAGATTGAAGCAGGGAAAGGGCGGCATCCTTCATGGCGGGGATCTCCTTTTCGACCCGAATCGCCGGGCTGAACGACTGGATCCCAAACACCTTCTTTAGCTTTGCCATCACTTCAATGCTGTCCTCCCCATTCAAAACAACATACATTCTGTCTCTGTCCGCTTCAATTTTGATTCCCGGGTACTCATTAAGAGCAAGTGAGATATTCTTTCTGAGCATCTCAACAAATTTGCCGCGGTTGCGCCCTTTTGTTGAAATCTCTCCATAGCGTATTAAAATTCTGTCGTAATACATGATCTCAAAACCTTTCCCAGCTCGTTGACTGTTTTTTCAATTGCCTCAATCACAAAATCCGCTTCCTCTGGCGAATTTTCATATGAAAGGGAAATCCTTGCTGCGCTGCCTGCCAAATTTTCAGGCACGCCCATTTCGAGGAGCGTCTTACTCGCGCTTTTTTTCTTGGAAGAACAAGCACTCGTTGTCGAAATGAAAACACCTTTTTCTTCGAGTGCATGCACAAACGTTTCTGACTTGATACCCTCTACCGAGAAGTTCAAAATATGGGGAGCTGCCCCTTCGTTTGGAGTATGAATCGTGATTCCTTCTATTTTTTCCAATCCTTTTCTTAATCTGTTTAAGATGTCAGCCATTGTTTTCGAATTGGACTTTTGTTTTTCAGAAGACATCCGGAGTGCTTTTGCCATTGCTACAATGCCAGCAGGATTTTCTGTTCCTCCACGCTGGCCTCGTTCCTGGCTTCCCCCTGATAGAAGAGGTTCAAGCTTTACTCCCTTTTTAACAACCAATCCACCAGTGCCTTTTAAACCGTGAAACTTATGAGCCGAAAACGAATAAAGGCTGACTCCTGCTCTAGTTAGGTCTAGAGGAACTTTTCCTGCTCCCTGGACACCATCAACATGAAAAAGAATTTTTGGGTAGTTTTTAAGCAAAGAGCCTATTTCATAAATCGGTTGGATTATTCCTACCTCATTATTCACATGCATAATCGAAATTAGGATCGTTTCATCCGTGATCGCCTTCTCTATATCCACAGGGTTCACCCTGCCGTTACGATCAACTGGTAGAAAAGTAATAGTAAATCCTTGCTTTTGGAGCTGGAGCAAAGGCTCCCTTACCGAGGGATGTTCAATGGACGATGCAATAATGTGCCGGCCCCTGTTCCTGTATCCATAAGCTGTTCCTTTAATAGCGAGATTATTGCTTTCCGTTCCGCCTGATGTAAAAAATACTTCAGCCGGTTCACAGCCAATCAAGCCTGCAATTTGGGACCTCGCCTGGGTCATAAGCTTCTCAACCCTGGCTCCCATTCCATGAAGCGAAGACGGATTTCCAAAGAAATCGGAAGCAACCTTCACATAGGAATCTAGAACCTCCGGATATGGTTTTGTTGTAGCACTGTTGTCAAAATAAATCATTGGCGTTAACCTCCGGTATTAGTTTCCCATAAACTTCTGTTTTTGATAAAAACGTAGCATGATTATTTAGCGGGAGCAAGTAGCAAAAGCGCAAGCGCCTTCGTGACAGGCAAAGAACGCCTGTCCCTGCGATGATTATTCTAAGGAGCTTTCCTTAGTGGTCATCGCCGTACAAACTGGAGGGGCTTCGACTGAGATAAAGGAATCACGAAGAGCGATAGCGATTCGATGATGACTTATCGTAGGGAGGAGACCTGAAGTTTGCTAGGCGATAGGCGCTGGAGCTAGACGTAAACACGCTTAATAAAAAAGTTATCCACAGTCGCGAAATTTATAATTTCCTTAACCAGAACAAATCCTGCCTGCATGGCAGACAAAAAAGGAACCAGGCGGCAAAACCGCGGTTCCTTTTTCATTTTAATCCACAGTAACAAACGTTTCGATTTTTTTGATTGCACCAGGATCAATTTCTTCAATTGAGGTAGCTGCCTGTTCCAGAGCCGTTTGATAATCGAACTTCCTGAATGACTTCTCAGCCTCAGAAAGGCCTCTTGCAACGGATGGGTATTTGCTGCGGTATCTGTTGCCATACTGAATGACCTTTTCAGCAAGCCTAACATTCTCCAGCATTTCCTTCGTGGTTGTCGCAAGCTTTTCTATTGTCAGTTCGGCAATTTCAAGATGCTGTTTGACCGCACCCATATCTAAAGGCTTCTCCTCCAGCTTTTGCCTGACATTGCGGATTGACTCGTTCCCATCCTCAAGAAGGTATATATAGTGCTCCGGAAGCCCGGGAATATTGCTCCTTGCCACCATTCTTGTTATTTCGGAGACTTTTTTAATAAGCTCTTGCACAGTTTCTCTTGCTTCTATTTCGTCTTTCCTGAAATCACTCAGCTTTTTTGCAAAAACCTGTTGTTCTTCGCTAAATGCCTCAAGTTCTTGTTTTATTTCGGACAGCTCGGAGCTGATAACAGTTTGTGCTGTTTCATTCAGCTTTATCTTTTCAAGCAGTATATCGTACCGCTTGACCAGGTCTCCAAGCTTCTTCTCAAGCTTCCGCTGTGAGGCGAAATCTTTTTCAGTTAAATGGTATGTTTCCTGTATATGGGTGACCTCTGCTTTGATTGCCTCATGATGTTCAATTACCCGGTCAAGGGAATCATTGGATGGATCCTTATGCTGCAAAATGTATTGTTTCGCCTTTACCTCATTTTCAAGCTGATCCATAAATTGGTCGATTCGATTTTTTAAATCATCAATACCTTGCTCGACTTTCTCAATTTCCACATTTTCAAGCATTGCCAGATAGCCTTCGAGTTCCTGCCCCATTTTAGCAAGCTCGGATTCAAATTCGAGATGATCAAGATAGTATCCATTTGAAGCCATATCACGGTACCCTTCGGCCAGTTCGTTAACCTGGGATGGCAGGAGGGATTGGCATTCTATCAGAAGCTGAGGTGTCTTCTCCATCCTCTGCATCATATCCTCAAGGAGCTGTCTGAGGCCAAGGACTAACTCACGAGCCTGAAGATAATCACCATTGTTTGTTTTCTCTTCGAATTCGGTAAATTTAACAGATGCCTCTTCCAGTATTTCCGCTAATCTTTTTTCGGCTCTGCCGAAGCTGTGCCGGTGCGCAAGCAGTATTTTTTTCGATTCCCTGTAAATTTCGCGCAATTCTTCTATTTCGCCCCGGTTCTTCTCTTCACTGCCAACTAGCTCGTTTAACTCGGAGAGAATTCGCTTAATTTCTTCTTCGGTTGATTCAAGGATCTCTATGATATTGTGCTTTACTTCCTTCGCTTTGCCAAATCGATACTTATCTATGTATTCCTCACCATCGAAGAGCATTTCTTCTACTTCAGGAAGTTTAACTGTCACAATTTCATCCCATTCATTGCGCCAGCGCTCGAATAGTTCTTCTGTCTGCCCTGTCATATTCAACTGCTTGACTTTGGACATCTCAACGAGAACAGGCCTGTCCATTATATCGAGCTTCCATGCCTCAAGCCTGTCAATTTCTTTATAATGTTTCCGTTTCACAAAATAACCTATTATAAACAATGCAATCGCAAAGAAAATGACTCCGATAATGATCTCCATAATATCCCCCTGTTTCCTCAATGAAAGACAGATACTGAATTTTATATAAAAATGCTATTATAGTTAATTTAATGCCTTTATGATACCATGGAAGCGACATTTTTTGACGGGATTTTTCATTTTTTTTTGAAAAACTAACGGAAAAAACGCATTTTCACCGAATTGGTTTAAAATGCGCCTTTAAACAGCTATGTTTATTCAACTACATTGGAGGATGAATTGCAAATGATTTACCGGGAGAAACCACTTGGATTGTTTATATTCCATAAGCAAAAAAAAGACACCCGGGTGTTTCCCCCGGTGCTGTTATTCATATAGCAATTGAGGCTTTATCGCGCGCAATCAGGGATCCATCAACCCAATCAAAAAGCTGATTCAGGTATTTATCAGCAAAATAGCGTTCATGAGGGAAGACATGAAGCACTTCGGTAATATAATGCGGATTCAGGAACGGCATTGTCACCAGCCCTTTAATTTGAATGATCGCATAGGCAATCGATAGGTTGCGGAAAACCCCTTCTTTCATTCCCCGTTCGAGAATGACCTGGAAATAGTACTTTTCTTTTTGGTAGTAAGTAGACATAATCTCTCGTACCATCTGGGAATCAAGCGACATCTCTCTTACAATAAATCTGGACATCTGAGTATTTCCGCATTGGAAATACATCAGGTTTTCCATTACTTTTTTGAGGCACACATGGGCCCCCATATCGAGTAAAGGTATCGCTGCTTCAATCTGAGCCAGGTATTGTTCGAAGTAAGTAGTTAAGCAATATTCCAGCAGCCCGTGCTTGTTTTCAAAATAATAAGCAATATTTGCCGGATTCACACCAGCCTTTGAGGCAATATCGCGAATCGAGGTACCTGCAAACCCTTGGGTATTAAAAAGTGAAACGGCGGCTAGAACAATGGCTTCCCTTTTATTTTTCCGCATAACAAGCCTCCCTTGTGCTCCAAATTGACAAGGACCACTCTAGTATTGTTTCTAGCTTTCTTCTGTAACTCCTTTATAAACCTGTCGACACTTTCTCCCCAAGATAAACAATTTCTGATAAAATAGGTTAAATTACATAGAGAAGAAAGGGGAATAAATATGTTTAATGTCGAAATGTATAAAGGCACACGTGAAGAGAATTACAACCTTGTGATAAAACAGCTGAAATCCTTGCTTGAAGGGGAAGACAATGTCATTGCCAATCTAAGCAATGCTTCCTCCCTCCTGAATCAATTCCTGGACCGGATCAATTGGGTAGGATTTTACTTGGTTGATGGGGAAAACGAGCTTGTCCTAGGGCCATTCCAGGGGCTTCCAGCCTGCGTAAGAATTCCATTCGGAAAAGGAGTTTGCGGCACATCAGCTGCAAAACTCGAAACAATCAGGGTAGAAGATGTTCATGCATTCCCTGGGCACATCGCCTGTGATGCAGCTTCCCAATCTGAAATTGTCGTACCCTTGATTAAGGACGGAAAACTACTTGGTGTACTCGACATCGACTCACCTGAAACAAATAGGTTTGACGAACTCGACCAGGAAAAGCTGGAGGAATTTGTAGCTGTATTGGTTAACTATCTATAAATTATCTAGTGGAGGCTGGCTTTTCACCCTCTAATTGATTAGCAAAAATGAGCCGGGCAGCTGCCGGCTCATTTTTTTGTTTTTTTTACGTTTGCACAAGTTCATTTATAAGTTTTTTCATGCACTACCTCTAGATCGCTTTTAAATTTTTTCGAGCGCTTGCTCAAGGTCATTTTTAATATCCACCCATGCCTCAAGCCCGACAGATAACCGGATCAGTGTATCCTTTATTCCCATCTTCGCCCGTTCTTCTACCGGTACTGCCGAATGGGTCATCGTGGCCGGGTGCTGAGCCAGCGTCTCGGCATCTCCTAAAGAGACGGCAATTTTTATCAGCTTCAGTTCGTCAAGGAATTTTTGGGCTGTATCCTTTGTTCCTTCTATTTCAAAAGAGATGAGAGCTCCAGGTTTCTTCATTTGTTTCTTTGCAATATCGTAATCTTGATGCTCCGGGTCTCCTGGATAAAAAATCTTCGCCACCTTTGGGTGGTTTTTTAAATAAGAAAAAATCTGTTCTGTATTTTCACAATGCCGGTCCATCCTGACTGCAAGCGTCTTAATTCCCCTGAGCAAAAGCCATGCATCAAAAGGCGATATGACTCCGCCAATATCCTTCTGGGCGGACAATGCTACTTTTTTCATAAAATCCGCACTGCCTGCAGCAACCCCGGCGATTACATCGCCATGGCCGCAAATGTATTTCGTCGCACTGTGCAGGCTGACATCGCACCCCAACTCTAGTGGGTTTTGCAAATATGGGGATGAAAATGTATTATCGACCACTACCGGGATTCCTTTTCCTTTTACAATGGTTGATACCATTTCAAGGTCGACAAGCTTCATCGTCGGATTAATTGGAGTCTCTATAAAAATGCAGCATGTATTTTCCTGAATAGCCTCTGCTACCTGCTCAGGACTATCCATTGGCGAAAAACTATGTGTAACTCCAAATCGATCTTGCATGAGCTGCAAAAGGCCAAATGTACAGCCATACACTCCAGGGGAACACAAAATATGTTCACCAGATTTCACCAGTGAAAATAGTACGGCAGACACTGCCGCCATTCCCGATGAGAACGCGAGGGCAGCCTCGGCTCCTTCAAGTTCTGCTATCCTGCTTTCCAGAATGCTCACTGTTGGATTGCCCAATCTGGTATAAATATAGCCTTCCTCTTCCCCTGCAAATCTCTTTTCTCCTTGTGCGGCATTTTCAAATACGAATGTCGATGTCTGAAAAAGCGGTGGTACAAGGCTCCCACTATGCTCCTTTGGCTCATAACCCGAATGAATCAACCTCGTTTCAAGCTGCAATTTGTTCCCGTCCATCCTTCTCCCCCTTCGTTCTATTGAAAACGTTCACATAACCTGATACTAGCATATGATATCCCCTTAAAATTTGAAAGTAAAAACACATAAGTTACCTTATTCACACTTGAACAGGTAGTTTATAATAGTAGGTGTAAGAACTAATTTTAGAAAGGGAGTGTCCCATGCCAAAAAAGATGCGAACTGAATCAAGAGAACTACGAGTCCTCCGCTCTTTGGACAGAAGGATGGATTTGGAGGAAGCCGTTAAACAGCAATATAGCAACCTGAAAAAGGGGTATGAAGGAGAATTGCTGTTTGATGCGC
The DNA here is from genome assembly GCF_001685025.1 of Bacillus sp. FJAT-27225. GTDB lineage: Bacteria > Bacillota > Bacilli > Bacillales > Cytobacillaceae > Bacillus_D. The sequence continues at coordinate 1,189,800 of NZ_MAYU01000001.1, forward strand.
GCACCGAACTGCTTACATCTGACTGCATCATTTTAAACGATTTATTGCTGCAAATTAACGGCAAGACGTTCCAGATTGACACGTTGATTATCTTTCCAAATGAAATTTTCATTTTTGAGGTTAAGAATTTTGAAGGGGAATTTTTTTATGCTGACGGAAAGTTATTTAAAAAGCCCCAGGCCGAAGTGGCTGATCCCCTGCTTCAATTAAGCAGAACCGAAACGTCACTGCGCCAGCTCTTGAAAAGTATTGGATTCAACGTCCAGGTGGAAGGCTCTGTTGTCTTCATCAACCCTGAATTCACCTTATACAATGCCCCTCTCGATAAACCCATCATTCTTCCTACCTATCTCAACCCTTATTTTAAAAAACTTAATACAAAAACAGGAAAGCTTAGGGGATACCATACATTACTGGCAGATAAACTAATCTCCATGCATTTGGAAAATTCACCTTTTGAACAGCTGCCTGCCTATGAGATTGAACACGTTCGACCCGGAATGCTATGTCAAAGGTGTGATTCATTTGACGTGTATGTGGAGGGGAAGAAATTAAATTGCAAGAATTGCTCCCATACCGAAAAAGTGGAGGAAGCTGTTATGCGTCATGTCGAAGAATTTAAGCTTCTCTTTCCCGATCAGCAAATAAAAACTATCCTAATACATAATTGGTGCGGGATAGTGTCTATGAAATGGATTAAGAGCATTCTCGAAAAGAATTTTAAAATGGTTAGATTAAGTAGATGGTCTTATTTTGAGTAGTTTTTGTTCCTCTTTAAATATATTGACGCCACTATCAAGGCTTTTTGGTTAACAGAGTCGTTAAGAAGTCTTGTTAACGACCGCACAACTCTTTTTTTGCTCACAGGGTCGTCAAGAAGCCTTATTAACGACCGCACAACTCTTTTTTTGCTCACAGGGTCGTTAAGAAGCCTTATTAACAACCGCACAACTCTCTTTTTGCTCACAGGGTCGTCAAGAGGCCATTGACGACCGGACACCGCTTTTTTTGTTCACAGGGTCGTCAAGAAGCCTTATTAACGACCGAACAACACTTTTTTTTACTTACAGGGTCGTTAAAAGGCCATTAACGACCGAACAACACTTTTTTGCTCACAGGGTCGTCAAGAACCTCATAAATAGATATTCTAAAAAAACTGCCTGCCTCTAACTGGAACCTGGGTGTCAACGAATTATGCCCTTGACTTATCCCCTAAAAAAGTTATATAATACTCTTTGTGTAAAATATTGCAGCCTGAATGAACCCTTTATGGATCTCATTTTGTTCCTCACTTGAAAAGCGGACGCACAATGCGCCCATGGCATAAAGTGATGGTGTATCTTGTAACCCTATGCTGCTGGGGCGAGGATGCATGAAAACAAAATGGCCCATATTGCTGATTCATACGGTTTTTATTTTACCAAAATAAAAACACGAGGAGGAGTCTATTATGGCTCGTTATACCGGCCCAAGCTGGAAACTGTCCCGCCGTCTAGGAATTTCCCTAACCGGAACAGGTAAAGAAGTAGAAAAGCGTCCTTACGCTCCTGGACAACATGGTCCAAACCAACGCAAGAAGATTTCCGAATACGGATTGCAGTTGCAAGAAAAGCAAAAGCTTCGTCACATGTACGGAGTAACTGAGCGCCAGTTCCGCAACCTGTTTGTTAGAGCAGGAAAAATGGCAGGCGTTCACGGCGAAAACTTCATGATTCTTCTTGAATCTCGCCTTGATAACCTTGTTTACCGTCTTGGCCTTGCCCGCACTCGCCGTGCAGCACGCCAGTTGGTAAACCATGGCCACATCCTTGTTGATGGTTCACGCGTAGATATTCCATCATACCGCGTAGCTCCTGGCCAAACAATCAGCCTTCGCGAAAAGTCCCGCAACCTTGATGTTGTGAAGGAATCTCTTGACGTGAACAGCTTCGTTCCAGATTACCTGACTTTCGATGCAGATAAGCTTGAAGGAACATTCACACGCCTACCAGAGCGTTCTGAACTTCCAGCTGAAATCAACGAAACTCTTATCGTTGAATTCTACAGCCGTTAATAATTGCGGCTTCTACCAAAAGACCCGGTCCAACATGGACCGGGTCTTTTGTCATTTCGAAAATCGTTTATATAAAAAACCAAGCAGCACGTATAAAGCCAGCACAATCAAGGCAGTAACGAGCCGCTCGGTCCAAACACCATCCGCCATGAGCACCGGGCCAAGCCCGAAGAATGTCAGCAAGCCGAACAAAACCAGGAATACTAGATGCAGCAGCCATTTCATCCATAATCACTCCTTTCTATAGTAGACGAAGACTGCCTGTCCACTGTTTCCTTCCTGAAGTACTCTTGCAAAAATAAATAGCCGCAGGCACACCCGCGGCTATCCAATATTAATACCTGATTAAAGTGTATTTCTTCTTTCCTCTTCTGATAATCGAAAACTTTGCTTCAATCCGGTCACTTTCTGACAACACATACGCAGCATCAGTAACTTTTTCACCGTTAACGGAAACGGCACCCGTTGTAATGTCTTCACGAGCCTGACGCTTGGATGGAGAAATTTTCGCAGCAACCAGCAAATCTACCAACGTTTCTTCCCCGGCAAATTGGTAGGAAGGAACATCTTTAAATCCTTGTTCGATTTCGGAAGCTGACAGGCTTTTAACGTCCCCACTGAACAATGCGGCGGAGATTTTAATTGCCTGGTCAAGCGACTCCTGGCCGTGGATCAGACGGGTCATTTCTTCAGCTAGCGCTTTTTGTGCTTTTCGAAGATGCGGCTCTTCCTGGACTGATTTTTCCAATGCTTCAATTTCTTCATGGGACAGGAAGGTAAAGTATTTTAAGTATTTGACGACATCGGCATCGGCTGCGTTAACCCAGAACTGGTAGAATTCGTACGGAGTTGTCTTTTCAGAATCAAGCCAAATTGCACCGCCCTCAGTTTTCCCAAACTTTGTACCATCAGCCTTTGTAACGAGCGGAATGGTCATTCCGAAGGCTTTTTCGCTATCAGGGAGCATTTTGCGGATCAATTCCAGCCCGGTTGTAATATTCCCCCACTGGTCACTGCCGCCGATTTGCAGCCTGCACTGGTGTTTCTCATACAAATGCTTGAAGTCCATCCCCTGCAGGAGTGTGTAAGTGAATTCGGTAAAAGATATCCCTGTTTCGAGTCGGCTTGCAATCGTATCTTTTGCAAGCATGTAATTGATGCCGATATGCTTACCGTAATCCCTCAAAAAAGTGATGATATCCAAATCCTTCGTCCACTCATAATTATTCACCATAAGTGCGCTGTTTTCGCCTTCAAAATCAAATATGGTTTTCAGCTGCTCTGTCAACCGCTCTACATTATGCTGAACAGTTTCAATCGACTGCAACGTCCTTTCGGTGTTTGGTTTAGGGTCTCCGATTAGCCCGGTTGCACCGCCAACTAGTACAATTGGACGATGGCCGGCCTGCTGGAAGCGCCTTAAGGTTAGATATGGAAGCAAATGTCCGATGTGCATGCTGTCGCCAGTCGGATCCATCCCGCAGTATAAGGATATTTTTTCTTTTGCGAGAGTCTCCCTCATGCCTTCTTCATCGGTTTGCTGGTAAATGATGCCTCTCCATTGTAAATCCTGTATTAAATCCACTACAATTCCTCCAATTTTGACAAAATAAAAACGCCCCTGCATAAATGCAGGGACGCAAAACGTAATCGCGCGGTACCACCCAGCTTGAGAAAAGGTTGCATTTCTCCAACTCTTAGGATAACGGTTCACACCGTGCCGCCCATAAAACTGGGCAAGCAATGGCTCCGGGGTGTAATTCATTTTTTCCATTTGCACTGCCTCGCACCTACCGGCAGCTCTCTTACCAGGGATGGAAAAACTACTTCGCCCTTTCATAGCCGTTTAAATTATGAAAATTAAACGTTAATTCTTTTTACCATAGGGAAAGATAAATGTCAATTCCCCTGACAATTTCCGAAAATTCCAGTCAATCTCCATTTTTGCCGTCGCTTTATGCTATAATGTATGTGATTTTGGAGGGATGATATGGAGAAGAATAAGCACTCATTTTTTGATAAAACTTTGTCCATTTTCACAAATAAGAAGACGGTCAAAAACGCCAGGATTTCGTATGGGGTCCTTTGGAACCTATTCCTGATTTTTCTCGTTGTTTCCGTGGCTGGCGGTGCATTTGCCGCTGGAACAGGCGTTGGTTATTTCGCATCGCTTGTAAAAGACGAGCCGATTCGAAGCTATGAAAGCATGAAGAAGGACATTTATAATTATACGGAAACTTCCGAGGTTTATTTTGCTGGCGATGTCCCGCTTGGGAAGCTGCGCACCGACCTCTACAGGGAGGAAATAAAGCTAAAGGATGTATCCCCGCATGTAATCAATGCCGTGATTGCCACTGAGGATGAATATTTCTATGAGCATGATGGAGTCGTTCCAAAGGCAATCCTTCGCGCTCTTGTCCAGGAAGTGACCAATTCGTCGGTTCAATCTGGCGGAAGTACGCTCACCCAGCAGCTGATTAAAAACCAGATATTAACTAACGAAGTCTCGTTTGAACGAAAAGCGAAGGAAATTCTTTTGGCTTTAAGACTGGAAAAGTTTTTTGAGAAGGATGAAATTCTCGAAGCATACTTGAATATGGCAACATTTGGCCGTAACTCTTCCGGCCGTAACATTGCAGGTGTCCAATCCGCCGCCAAAGGAATCTTTGGAGTCGATGCAATACAATTAAACTTAGCCCAAGCTGCATTTATTGCTGGCTTGCCGCAAAGTCCTTTTGGCTATACGCCATTCACCCAGGACAAAAAGATCAAGGAAAATCTTGAACCTGGCCTGAACCGAATGAAGATTGTCTTAAAACGGATGTATGATGGCGGATATATTACAGATAAAGAATACAGCGACGCGCTCGCCTATGATATCAAAAAGGACTTTGTCGAACCGGGGGCCGATCCTCTGGAAAAATATCCATGGGTCATGGTTGAAGCAGAAATGCGAGCCACTGAAATTCTGACAAAAGTTCTTGCCGAGAAGGAAGGCGTCACTGAGAAGGAACTAAAGGAAGATGACAAGCTATATAATAAGTATTATATGCTTGCAGGCCGAGAATTGAGGCAAAGCGGCTATCGCATTCACACGACAATCGACCAGAAAATCTATGATGCGATGGAGAAGGCCAAGAATCAATACCCTTATTACGGGCCGGATAAACCGGAAACAAAGGAAGATCCGGAAACAGGTGAAAAGAAGACAGTCATGGAACCGGTTGAGGTCGGCGCCATTATGATCGAGAACAAAACTGGAAAGATTATCAGTTTTGTCGGGGGAAGGGATTTCAAGAAGCAGGAATTGAACCATGCGACAAGGTCAATCAGGCAAAACGGTTCCACCATGAAGCCGCTGCTCGTTTATGCGCCTGCATTTGAATTGGGAGCAGCCTCACCCGGCACGATTCTTCCTGATGTCCCTTTACACCTTGATCCCGATAAGCCAAACAAACCGTGGCCAAGCAACTACGGTGGCGGCTATAGCGGGATGGCAACAGCCCGATACGCTTTTGCCAAATCATACAACGTTCCCGCCGTGAAGCTTTATAGCCAAATTGAGAAAAAAAATCCGGGGCAGTATCTTGAAAAAATGGGGATCACAACCCTGGGCAAAGAGGATTATACGAATAGAGCAGCTGCAATCGGTTCAATGCAAAAAGGTGTAACGGTTGAAGAAAACACCAATGCCTTCACAACTTTTGCTAATGGCGGGAAATTTATCGATGCGTATATGATAGAGAAGATCACTGATAAAGACGGTAATGTGATTTATCAGCATAAAGTAGAACCGACTGATGTATTCAGTCCGCAAACTGCATATCTAACAATAGATATCATGAGGGACGTGTTTAAATATGGTACAGCAGCAAGTGTCAAGAACAAACTTAAATTCAGTACTGACTGGGCCGGCAAAACGGGAACAGGAAACCAATTCTACGATTCCTGGATTGTCGCAACAAATCCAAATATTACAATGGGAATTTGGACTGGTTACGATACGCAGAAATCATTGAAGACTAAAGGCAGCCTTTCCTATAGCCAACGGACAAACTACCTATGGGCCGACCTTCTTAATGCGGCCTATGATGTAAATCCAAATCTGGTCGCACCTAAAGCACAATTTAAACGGCCTAACGGAATTGTCACAAGGTCATTCTGTGCCATTTCCGGCACCTTGCCTTCAGAGGCTTGTAAAAGAGCCGGGCTGGTCGAAACTGATATTTTCAACGCCAAGTATGTGCCAACAAAAACGGATGATAGCCTAAGTTCGGGCAAGTATGTAAGGATTGGCGATAAAAACTACATGGCTCTTGATTCCACTCCAGATGACTTTGCCGAAACAGGGCTTGTCCTGAATCCGGAATACGCATCTGCCTTGACAGGTACGAACTTCAAGAATGCATCGGCCCTTATTCCGAAAATGAAACGCTGGTCGAACCTGCTTGTTCCAGATGCAAAGCTGGCTGAAAACGGGAAAACCCCTGCCTCTGTCGGCCTCAGTGCATCAGGCAATACCCTTAAATGGGGTGCTGTCAATGAGAAGGACATTATCGGGTACCGTGTGTATTCGGCTGACGGGAATAGGGTAGCCAGCATCCGTGCTGGTACCGGATTATCGTATCCTGCCAATCCAGGTATTTATTATGTCACAGCAGTCGATATTGCCGGCCAGGAATCCGCACCATCCAATACAATTGAAATCGGCGGAACCCCAAGCGGCGAATAACAACAAAAGCGCAAACGCCTTGGTCATCGCCGTACAAACTGGAGGGGCTTCGACTGAGATAAAGGAATCACGAAGAGCGATAGCGATTCGATGATGACTTATCGTAGGGAGGAGACCTGAAGTTTGCTAGGCGATAGGCGCTGGAGCTAGACGTGAACATAAGCGCAAGCACCTGTTCAACGTGTATGGCCTGCAGGCGTCTTGCCGCTGGGCACTATAAAGCCAGTAAACAAAAAAGAAACCGCATTGGAGATGAATCCGATGCGGTTTCTTTTTTTCTGGCAATGCCAAGTTTTCAAACCTTCAACTTTTAATTAGTCTTCCATTGTTGACAGGTCGCCTGTTGGAAGATCAAGCTCCCAGGCTTTTAGAACGCGCCTCATGATTTTACCGCTCCGAGTTTTTGGAAGCTTGTCGCGGAAATCGATTTCCCTTGGAGCTGCATGGGCAGCGAGCCCTTTTTTCACAAACTGGCGAATTTCTTCTTTTAAATCCTCCGTTGCTTCATAGCCATCCCGGAGGGCAACAAACGCCTTGATGATTTCACCCCGGACAGGATCCGGTTTCCCGATAACCCCGGCCTCCGCTACAGCTGGATGTTCAACGAGTTTGCTTTCCACTTCGAAAGGCCCAACCCTTTCCCCTGATGTCATAATCACATCGTCGACACGGCCCTGGAACCAGAAATATCCTTCCTCATCCATATAGGCTGAGTCGCCTGTTACATACCAGTCTCCCGGCATAAAATACGACTCGTATTTTTGAGGATTGTTCCAAATCGCATGCATCATTGATGGCCAGCCTCTTTTAATGGCCAGGTTCCCCATTCGGTAAGGAGGAAGTTCTTCCCCCCGGTCATCGATGATCGCTGCTTCGATGCCAGGCAGCGGCTTGCCCATTGACCCTGGTTTGATTGGCATACATGGATAATTGCAAATCAGCTGGGCACCAGTCTCTGTCATCCACCATGTATCATGGATACGCTTGTTGAACACCTTCATGCCCCATTTGACGACCTCGGGATTCAGCGGCTCACCTACACTCAACACATGGCGAAGGCTTGAAAGGTCATACTTCTTGACGATTTCATCCCCGGCCCCCATCAGCATCCTGAACGCAGTAGGTGCGCTATACCAAACGGTTACTCCAAACTCTTCAATCATCTTATACCAGGTATCCGGCGAGAAGCGGCCTCCAACAATGACATTTGAAACCCCGGCAAGCCAAGGGCCGAAAATTCCATAGGAGGTTCCGGTTACCCAGCCTGGGTCGGCTGTACACCAGTATACATCGTCCTCTTTCAAGTCAAGAACCCATTGGCCGGTCTGGTAATGCTGGATCATCGCATTATGGACATGCAGGACTCCCTTCGGCTTTCCAGTCGAGCCGGAAGTATAATGGAGAATTAGCCCATCCTGCCTATCCACCCACTCAATCTTAAGATTTTTATCTGCTTCAGCAAATTTCTTTTTAAAATCAATAACCTTATCGGTTTCCTGAACTCCGTCCCCAACAATAAATATGTACTTCAATGCAGGCAGTTCATCGACTGGAACCCTGTTTAGCAGTTCTGGAGTTGTAACAATCACCTTTGCTTCGCTGTCCTGAAGCCGATCCCTTACAGCACCCTCCATGAACGCTTCAAAAAGCGGACCGACAATGGCCCCAAGTTTGATTGCGCCAAGCACTGCAAAATACAGCTCAGGCGAGCGCGGCATGAAAATAAAGACGCGGTCCCCCTTTTCTACATCCCCATACGTCTTCAATACATTTGCAGCCTTGTTGGACAGGTCCTTCATTTCCTTAAAGGTGTACTTTTCATTCCGCTCATTGTCCCTGTAATAAAGGGCCACTTTGTTTTTGCGGAAAGTGGCGGCATGGCGGTCAATCGCTTCATGTGCAAGATTCACCAGGCCTGTTTCATACCAGCTAAATGCCTTTTCAGTTTCTTTCCAGTCAAAATTCTTATAGGCCTCCTGATAATCCTTCAGATTATAGTCCCCTTGAATGACTGGCAGCGCTTCCATTTTCACTTATTACTATCCCCCTTCATTGAGTTTATATTATTATAGTATAAAAGAATGCTATTCACAATTTTTTAAATATTATATAAGCTCTCCTTTTACAGAAAATTAAGTGAAAGCGCTTTATCTATCACGATTTTATGTATAATAGAATTATTATCAAAGCTTGCAGGCGGTGACGTAATGGAACATGTAAAAACGTATAATGCAAAAGAATTGAAAACCGCAAACGGAAACCTCATCATTGAAGGGCCCATTTCTGCCGAGAAACTAGCGGGCTATGAATTTCATGAAAATCTTACAGCTTTTCGGCAGCCTGCCCAGCAGCACAAGGCGCTGATAGAAATTGCTTCATTGCCAGAAGGGCGTATTATCATTGCCAGGCACAACCATACCATAGTCGGGTATGTAACCTATTTGTATCCCGACCCGCTCGAGCGATGGTCAGAAGGAAACATGGAGGATTTGATAGAGCTCGGAGCCATTGAAGTTATCCCTGATTTCAGGGGGAATTCGGTCGGTAAAAACCTTCTCAGAGTATCAATGATGGATGATGCCATGGAGGACTACATTACGATAACGACAGAATATTACTGGCATTGGGACCTAAAAGGAACCGGCCTCAATGTATGGGAGTACCGGAAGATCATGGAGAAGATGATGAATGCCGGGGGTCTTGAGTGGTACGCAACCGATGATCCGGAAATCAGCTCCCATCCTGCCAATTGCCTTATGGCGAGAATCGGCAAAAGAGTAAAGCCGGAATCGATCCAGAAATTCGATCAGCTTCGATTTATGAACCGCTTTATGTACTAAGGGGGAAGTACGATGATTATCGAAGAAATCATGAAAACAAAAGTTGCCACGTTACAGGCCGCTAACACAGTTGCAGATGCCATCAAATTGATGGAAGACTACAAAATCCGCCATATTCCAATAGTTGATGGGAACAGGCATGTAATCGGGCTTGTGACCGACAGGGATATTCGCGATGCAACTCCATCGATTTTTAGAAGGCAGGAGCATTCGGAAGATTTTCAAAAGCCTTTGGAAACGATTATGAAAAAGAATGTGATTACGGCTCATCCCCTTGATTTTGTTGAAGAGACAGCCGCACTCTTTTATGAGCATCATATTAGCTGCATGCCCGTTATCCAGGACAGCAGGCTTGTCGGAATTGTAACTGAAACGGATCTTCTCCATACACTTGTGGAACTGACAGGAGCACATACACCCGGTTCTCAAATTGAAGTAAAGGTTCCAAACAAATCAGGAACTCTCTGGGAAGTAGCCAATGTGATCCGGAATCGGAAGGCAAACATCCAAAGCGTGCTAGTGTACCCCGATAAAAAGGATGAAGCCTATAAAATACTGGTCATACGAGTCCAAACGATGAATCCAGTTGGCCTGATCCATGATCTGAAAGCCGCCGGACATCACGTCTTATGGCCAAACATTCCGGGTATGCCGATATGAGTGACGCCTGTGCCTTTATCTATTCGGATGATTTGCTGAAATACAATTTTGGCGGCCAGCACCCTTTCAACCAGTTCAGGATACGATTAACGATGGATTTGTTAAGGCGTGCCGGTGCTTTGGATGAATCTTCAATCGTCCCTCCCCGGCCGGCCACAGACGATGAGTTATGCCTGATTCATGATCCATCCTATGTCCATGCAGTCAAAATGGCTGGAAAAGGCCTGCTTAGCGGAGAAACGGCAGAGAATTTTGGACTGGGAACCGAGGATACGCCCATCTTCCCAAGCATGCATGAAGCAAGCTCAATGATCGTGGGAGGTACTCTTGAAGCAGTGGATATGGTTATGACCGGGAAGGCCGCCCATGCATTACACCTTGGCGGAGGCCTCCATCATGGATTCAGGGGCAAGGCTTCGGGATTTTGCATTTATAATGACAGCTCGGTGGCAATCAAATACTTGCAGGAAAAGTATAAGGCACGGGTGCTTTATGTTGATACAGACGCCCATCACGGGGACGGGGTTCAATGGTCATTCTATGATGATCCCAATGTTTGCACCCTATCCATACATGAAACCGGCAGATACCTGTTCCCTGGTACAGGCTCAATCAATGAACGCGGACAAGGAAAAGGCTATGGCTATTCTTTTAATATTCCCGTAGATGCATTCACTGAAGACGAGTCCTGGCTGCATGTTTATAGAACTGCTTTAACAGAAGTAGCGGATTTTTTTAAACCCGACATTATCCTGACTCAGAATGGGGCAGATTCCCATTATTATGATCCATTAACACATTTATACGGAACGATGCAGATTTATCGTGAAATCCCAAGGCTGGCCCATGAAATTGCACATCGTTACTGCAATGGCAGATGGGTCGCTGTCGGTGGCGGAGGCTATGATATCTGGAGAGTCGTCCCGCGGGCCTGGGCTCTTATTTGGCTTGAAATGAACGGGAAAGCTTCAATTGCGGATGGGGATCTCCCTGCCGGCTGGACTGAAGCTTGGGAGAAGAAAGCCGGGATGGTGCTTCCGTCAACATGGGAAGATGCTCCTGATTTATATAAGCCGATTCCAAGAAAAGCCGAGATTACCGAAAAGAATCGGCTGACCCTTGAAAAGGCATTATATCCAATCAGAAATACATCCAGGACCGAGTCAGTTTAACGAGTAATTCAAGTAAAAAACTAAAATGCCCGGAGCGAGTACAGCCTCCGGGCATTTCAATTCCAATTATTTTGTTGAATGTCTTACCTCGATGCGGTGCGGAAGAACGACAATATGCTCATCGACCTTTTCTTTATTCATATATTTAGTCAAAAGGCGCATCGCTACTGCACCAATGTCATATAAAGGCTGCACTAGCGTAGTCAGCTGCGGGCGAACCATCAGGGACAGTCTCGTATTATCCGAAGTAATGACTTCAAAGTCTTCAGGTATCTTGAAGCCTTTATCCTGCGCGCCATGGACAACCCCGAGGGCCATTTCATCGGAACCAACAAGAAGCGCGGTCGGCCTCTCATCAGCATCAATCAGCTTCTCGATGGCTTCAACACCGGAATCATACGTATAATCCCCTTCTACAATATACTCCTCGTTAAATGGGAGGCCTGCTTCATCAAGAGCTCTCCTATATCCGTTCAGCTTCAGCTCGCTGTTCTTTGGCTCATGGAGAGGGCCAATGACAAATCCAATCCGCTTATGCCCACGCTCGATATATTCCGTTACAGCATCATAAACGGCCTGTTCATAATCAATATTAACCGAAGGAATCTCCCTTGTTTGTTCCAATGATCCTGCCAGTACAATTGGCACTGGGGATTTTTTGAATTCCTCCACATGCTCAGCAGTAATATTGCCGCCCATAAAAACAATCCCATCCACTTGTTTTCCAAGCATCGTATTCAGCAAGTGAAGCTCCTTGTCCTTATTCTGGTCAGAGTTACTTAAAATAATATTGTATTTGTACATAGTTGCGATGTCTTCAATACCCCTGGCAAGCTCGGCATAAAAAATATTCGAAATGTCCGGGATAATGACTCCAACCGTTGTTGTCTTTTTGCTCGCAAGACCCCTGGCTACAGCATTTGGCCTATAGCCAAGCCTGTCAATGACTTCCATAACCTTTTTTCTTGTTGCTGGTTTCACATTCGGGTTGCCGTTCACAACCCTGGAAACCGTTGCCATCGAGACATTCGCTTCGCGGGCAACATCGTAAATCGTAATATTCATCCGTGTAAACACTCCTTAAAACAGGCCTTTTTTTTATTTTGCCTCTAATTGGCTTCACTAGTCATTTTTATGTATGTGAGTTAGTATACATACTTGTTGCTTCTAATCATACGATAACCGATGAATTGCTGCAAATAACATTGTTTACTTTTTGCAAAAATAATGCCTTCTGTCTGGGACAGAAGGCATTTCTTAAGATTATTGGCGCACAAGGTTGGAAGCCATAATCTCTGATAGGAAACTGTCAAACTGCTCGAGGTTCATTTGCTGGGCGGAATCGGATAAGGCTACAGCCGGGTCCGGATGGACTTCTGCCATTACCCCATCTGCTCCTATCGCAAGTGCAGCTTTGGCGGCTGGCAGCAGCAAATCCCTTCTGCCAGTTGAATGGGTCACATCAACCATGACAGGAAGATGCGTTTCCTGTTTTAAAATTGGAACAGCTGTAATATCAAGTGTATTCCTTGTTGCTTTTTCATACGTACGGATGCCGCGTTCGCAGAGAATAATATTGCCATTACCCTGTGACATGATATATTCTGCAGCATTGATGAATTCCTCAATGGTTGCTGAAATTCCACGCTTTAGTAAAATCGGTTTTGTTGCTGCACCCGCTGCCTTAAGCAATTCAAAGTTCTGCATATTCCTTGCGCCTATTTGAATGACATCCAGATATTCTTCTGCCATTTCAATATCCGCAGGATTAACAATTTCACTGATGACAGCCATATTGTATTCCTTGGAAATCTGCTTCAGGATTTTTAGGCCTTCAACGCCGAGGCCTTGGAAATCATAAGGAGAGGTACGCGGCTTAAAGGCACCGCCGCGCAAAAGCTTCAGTCCCTTTTGCTGCATATGTTTCGCTACTGCCGCAACTTGTTCATAAGACTCGACCGCACAAGGACCAAAAACAAAGTGAGGCTTACCGTCTCCAATTCGTTCTCCATTTACCTCAACGATTGTGTTTTCAGGATGCTTTTTCCTTGAAACGAGCAGGTCTTTGCTATGGTCATCCTTTTGCAGCTCCAAGCTTGCTTTGAAAATTTCCTTGAAGATATGCTCGATAGTCGCATCTTCAAAAGGACCTTCATTTTTTTGCTTAATGATATCAAGCATTTTTCGTTCGCGTACAGGATCAAACCGATACACTCCCTGATTTTCCTTTACGCGGCCAATTTCCTGGGCCAGCTGGGCACGCTCGCTAATAATTCTGAGTAGGTCCATGTTTAGTTCATCAATACGCGAACGCAACTTATCCAATTCGTTCATATCGGTTTTCATCCTTTCGTCGCCCGACTGTCAACAATAATTTGGGCAATATTAAAATATTGTGTTTCAGTGGTAATAGGGTATATTATACTTTATTACGAAAATTTTGTCACTACTATTTCTTTATTGATTAAACGCTTTTAAGCACTAAAGTACCAGTAGTTTGAACTTCTAGCCTTTTTCTCTTATTCTTTCCTTGGTTTTCGTAAACATTTAATATACGGGATTAAAAAAATCGGTGCCTGACATCACGGGGAAAAGCGTTATTGAGATTAAACCTGTTGGCTTACTTCTTTTTGCCAGGATATAAAGAAAACCCGCCATTCGGCGAGTTCTGCTTTTAATGGTTATTCAGATAGTGCTTCATCCAGATTTTTTTTGGTTATTTTCCAGTGGGAAGCGTTCCAGACAGGCTGCCCATTTGAAAAAAGAATTGCTTGCGGGGACTCATGCTTGATCCCGTAAGTTTCGGCAATGTGATTGGATAGCGGACGGGCTTCCTGGACAATCAGCATCCAGGCCGGAACTTTTTCGCCACCTGCAAACTCGCCGTATTCCTCAAAAGCCTCATGTGAAATCGGGCAAGTACTGCTATGTTTCAGTATCATGACTTTTGGTTCCTTTTGAACGATTTCCTCAAATTGTTCAATTGATTCAAGAGTATTGATCATTATGAGATTCCCCTTCTCTTTGTTTTCCTTCATGCAAAACGGTGAAGCAATAGTATCACTTCACCGCCCTGCTTATCAAGTGATCAGCTTTGAGCTGTTACCCGTTGTATTTGTTTTCTTCTTCGTCCAGCTCTTCCTTGACTTCCTCCAGTTTTTCACGGACTTCAGCATCATCTGCCAAGGTCAATTCCTCAAAAGGCTTATTGGATGTTTCAAGCGCAATATACTCTGTCTCTACAGCTGGTTCTTCAGTTGCATTGACAGAATCTCCAGTTGAATCATTTCCCTTGATTTTACCCATAAGATTGGTTGATTGCTGAGTGACTGCCTGGGTTAAGGAAGAGGTTTTTTCCTTTGTCAGGTTGGTTAATTCGCCGGTCTTTTCCACGACTGTATCTTTCATCTGGACTGTTCTGTCTTTCAGTGCGGTAGCCTGGCCTGTTACTGTTTCCCTAAGTTCACGCCCGGATTTTGGTGCGAGGAATAAAGCTGCCGCCGCACCAATCAGTCCGCCGATTACGGCACCTGTGATGAAATCCTTTGATGTAAGGTTCTTTTCTTCATAATCCTTCAATTCATTGTCCCTGCCTGCCATTTTACAAATCCTCCCTTATTATTAATTCCCGCGGTCTGTGCGGGGTTCAAGCAACTCTCGCTGGACTGAAGTAGTAGCTGCTGCCTGTTTCCTGGCTTTCCATTTGTCCTTTAATTCAAGAAGCACATTGCTCCACTGAACCACTTGTGAAATCTTGTCCTTATTTTGGTCAATTTGCCTGTCAACCGATCCAACAATGGTCTGGACCGACTGATTGAATTTATTGACGGATGTCCCAACGTTTTTAACTGCTTCAACAACAGTATTGAGGCTTTCGGACTTTTTATGGATATCATCCGCAAGCGCATTTGTTTTATGCAGCAGTACTGCTGTCTCCTTGGTGACTCCGTCAAGCTGGCGTTCAAGCCCCACGAGTGTCTTTGAAACACTCTCAAGAGTGATTTGGAGCGATTTTAATGTCTTTGATAAATAGATTACAAGGACAAAAAATGCTATAGCGATAACCGCTACACTCAAATAAAGGATAATTTCCATCTGTTTCACACCTCCGTTAATCTACAATTACTTTTACCCATACCAAAAAACCATAAACAGCTGGTTATATTATTATTTCCCTAAAACTAATTTTTTTCCTTCAAAGAAACAAAAGTTTTTAATCTTCAAACCAAATTTTAAACTTTCCACCACTTTTCGGTTAAACTAGAATTTGGAATAGTAAAAGCAAAAGCGCCCGCGCCACAGGTCGAAAATGGTCTGTCCAAGGGAATTATTCTATTTTTATTATTTGGAGGTAAAGACAATGAAAGACCCAAGAATTGAAACACTCGCCAGGAACTTAATCAATTATTCCGTCCGCCTGCAAAAAGGTGAAAAGGTATTGATTGAAAACTTTGGCCTTCAACGCGAGCTTGTAACAGCACTTGTAAAAGAAGCATATGCAGCGGGAGGATACCCGTTTGTTCTTCTAAAGGATCACCAGGTTGACCGCGCGCTGCTGATGGGCGCACAGGAAGAAAACTTCGGTATGATTGCAGACTTTGAAGCAGCGGTCATGAAGGAAATGGATGCATACATAGGCTTGCGTTCGGGCGATAACATTAGTGAACACGCTGATGTTCCGGACGAAAAAATGAAAATTCACGGCAATACGATTGGCAAGAAAGTCCATCGGGAAATCAGGGTCCCGAAAACAAAGTGGGTCGTCCTTCGATATCCGACTTCTTCCATGGCCCAGCTTGCAAAAATGAGTACAGAAGCTTTCGAGGACTTCTATTTCAACGTATGTAATCTGGATTACAGCAAAATGGATAAAGCAATGGACAGTCTGGTCGAGCTGATGAATAAAACCGATAAAGTCCGTTTGACGGGGCCTGGAACAGACCTGACATTCTCAATTAAAGATATTCCTGCCATTAAGTGTGCTGGCCAGATGAATATTCCTGATGGCGAGGTTTATACCGCGCCGGTACGTGACTCGGTAAATGGCGTTATTACTTATAATACACCATCTCCATATCAGGGCTTTACGTTTGAAAATGTTAAACTCACGTTTAAAGATGGCAAGATTGTTGAAGCTGCTTCCAACGACACCGAGCGCATCAACAAGATTTTTGATACGGATGAAGGTGCACGATATGTTGGCGAATTCGCTATAGGCGTTAACCCGTATATCCAAAATCCAATGCAGGATATCCTGTTTGATGAAAAAATTGATGGAAGCTTCCATTTTACACCTGGACAAAGCTATGAGGACGCCTATAATGGAAATCACTCCAATATCCATTGGGACATGGTAAACATTCAGCGCCCGGAATACGGCGGCGGTGAAATCTACTTTGACGATGTGCTGATTCGCAAGGATGGCCGCTTTGTGCTGCCTGAACTAGAGGTTCTGAATCCGGAAAATCTAAAATAAAGTGAAACTGCTATCAGTGGGGAATTTTTATCCCCCACTGAATTTTACTGCCCGTTAATGCGGGATAAAGCATACAAAAAGGATGCAGGGAAAGCCCGCATCCTTTTTTCGCTTTTTCAATACTTAAGTTCTTTTAGGCAGTATACGCTTTTTCATAGGCGTCCTGGAATTTCTGGATATCTCCTGCACCCATGAAGATAATCACGCCGTCTTCATGGCCCTGGAGGACTTCAGTTCGTTCTTCAGTCAGTACCTCGGCACCGCCAATTTTATTTTCCAAGTCTTTTATCGAAAGCTTGCCATGGTTTTCCCGGGCAGACCCGAAAATATCACATAAATATACTTTATCAGCCAGACTCAGGCTGTCTGCGAATTCCTGGAGAAACGCCTGGGTTCTAGTAAAAGTATGAGGCTGGAATACAGCGACTATTTCCCTGTCAGGGAATTTTTGCCTGGCTGCATCAATGGTTGCCCTTATTTCTGTAGGATGATGAGCGTAATCATCAATCACAATCTGGCTGCCAAGCTTCTTCTCTGTGAATCTTCGCTTAACACCTTCGAACGTTTTCAACTGATCCTTGACCTTATTGACATCGATTCCCTCATAATGGCATAGTGCAATAACTGAAAGAGAGTTCAAAATATTATGGTCGCCGTACGAAGGAATTGAGAATGTCTCAAAAAAGGTGTTACGGACAAACACATCGAAAGTTGTTCCCTCCGGGCTTTTTACGATATTGCGAGCCTGGAAATCATTATCTTCCCCAAAACCATAAAAGACGACCGGTACTTTCGCCTGTATTTTTTGCAATTGTTCATCATCGCCACAGGCAATGATGCCTTTGTTAACCTGCACAGCCATTTCCTGAAATGCAGAAAAAACATCTTCAATATTTGCAAAATAATCAGGATGATCAAAATCAATATTGGTCATGATTGCATAATCAGGATAGTACGAGAGAAAATGCCTTCTATACTCACAGGCTTCAAAAACAAAATAAGAAGCATCCTGTTCCCCCTTGCCTGTACCATCGCCAATCAGGTAGGAAGTAGGCTCTGCCCCTTTCATGACGTGAGCAAGCAGGCCGGTTGTTGATGTTTTCCCATGGGCGCCGGTGACTCCAACACTGATGAACTTCTTCATGAATTCACCCAGGAAACGGTGATAGCGAATCACCTCGTTGCCCTGCCTCACTGCTTCCATTATTTCTTCATGCGTATCGGGAAACGCATTCCCGGCAATGACAACCATTCCAGGTTTAATATTTTCTTTTTGAAAAGGAAGGATCTTTATTCCTGATTCCTCAAGGGCCTGCTGAGTAAAAAACCTCTTTTCGACATCAGAGCCCTGCACTTCATAATTCATATCATGGAGAACTTGTGCAAGAGCACTCATTCCGGACCCCTTGATACCTACAAAATGGTAAATAGTCATATAAAGAACCTCCACCAAACATCTTCTGTTACACAGTATATGACACCTAAAATTAATTGCTAATTGGAAAAAAATCCAACTGTCTTCCACATATGACAATGTATTTTTGAATTATAACACGTTTGACGGGTAAACACTAATGAACGAACGCTCTAAAGCAATACAGCAATGCAAGCAATATTTACTCTTTATATCCCATCTAGTACTCTAAGTATTTACCCAGAACCGTAAACAATACTACAAAAAAACCAATTTTTGTTAAACCAGCACCTCTGCCTAGCGGCGCCCCAAGTCATGGAGCGTTTCAAGTTCAGTCTCCGTAATCAGTACGTCCCTTGGCTTGGACCCTCTGGCCCCTGATATATATCCTGCCTCTTCCATCATATCAATCAAACGGGCGGCCCGGTTATAGCCAACCTTGAACCTTCTTTGCAGGCTGGATGTTGATGCTCCTCCCTGCCCAACCACGAATTCACATGCTTCAAGAAACAATTCATCTTCTTCCTCGGTAACCTGTGCCTTCTTTAATAATTCTTCCTGTTCGAATAAATAATTCGGGCTCCTTTGCCCTCTAGTAAAAGAAGCAACCTTATCAATCTCATCATCCGTAACAAATGTGCCTTGGAGCCGGACTGGCTTTGAGGATCCATTTTCCAGGAACAGCATATCCCCGCGTCCAAGCAGCTTTTCAGCTCCGCCAATATCAATAATCGTTCTCGAATCAACTTGCGAAGAGACGGAGAAAGCAATACGTGTCGGGACATTTGCCTTAATTAGGCCGGTGATGACATCGACCGATGGCCTTTGTGTGGCTATGATTAAATGGATGCCGCACGCCCTCGCCTTTTGGGCAATCCGGCAAATCGCCTCTTCGACATCTGCTGGCGACATCATCATCAAATCCGCCAACTCATCAATGACAATAACAATGAATGGCAGCTTTTCAGCATAGCGTTTTGTTTGCATGGCAAGGTCATTGTAGCGAGTGATTTCTCTGACACCAGCATGCGCAAACAATTCATAGCGCCTTTCCATCTCTTCGACAGCCCATTTTAGAGCTGCAGTAGCAGCCTTAACATCGGTAATGACGGGACTGACAAGATGGGGAATTCGATTGTAAGGAGCCAATTCTACCATCTTAGGGTCAATCAGCAATAATTTCAAATCATCCGGGCTAGCCTTATAAAGAAGGCTGACCAGAAGTGAATTAATGCAGACACTTTTCCCTGATCCGGTGGCTCCGGCTATTAATCCGTGCGGCATTTTCTTCAAATCAGTAACAATCGGATTTCCGGAAATATCAAGACCCAATACTGCCGTCAACGGGGAGTCTTTCTCCATAAAAGTATTGCTGTCGATAATTTCCCTGATCATGACAGGCCGGGATTTTGGGTTCGGCACTTCAATCCCAATGGTATGCTTGCCTGGGATTGGAGCCTCGATCCGTATATCTCGTGCAGCCAGGCTTAATTTAATATCATCCGATAGATTGGTTACTTTATTTACTTTTACCCCTGGGTCTGGGTGGACTTCAAATCTAGTCACCGACGGTCCTTGCGTTACATTGACAACCGATGCTCCGACATTGAAATTGTGAAGTGTCTGCTCAAGCATTTCTCTTCGTGATTCAAGCCAGGCCGGATCCTCCTCTTCATGGATGGGAGGGTCGAGAAGATCAATGTCTGGAAAACGATAGGCCATATTGTCCGAAATCTCTGTCATTCCATCTTCTTGTAAATCCTGTTTGACTGAGTTATCTGATATAAGTTTACTCTCCGCTATCGGCGCGCTATCAGCCTGTTTGACGGAAGTATCTGCCAGAATCTTACCTTCTTGTTTAACCGGAGTACTACCACTACTCTTACTCTCTTGTTTCACTTGGTTCTCAGTAGGAGCCGGTTTTGAAGGATCTTTTCTAAAAAGGGGATTAAAAACTGGTTTTTGCTGCTGTCCCAGTTTTTCTCTATCCTGCTTGAGCATCAAAACATTAAATGGCAAATGGGACCGTCTTTTAGGGCGTTCTGTATCTTTCTTTTGAGTCTCAGTTTCAATGCTGGCTACTTCTTGTTTCTCTTCAGGAAGTAAATCCACTACTATAGGTTTCAGTTCATGTTCCTGATTTTGTGGGGGTAAGAAGCCAGACTGTCGTTCCCCTGGCAGCTCGGCATCTTCAATTATCAATTCTGCCTTCTGGGCCGCTTCTATTACATTTGGGGTTACGGATTCAGCTTCCTTCTCCTGAACTTCGTCTGTGCCATTTGGCAGGCTTTGAACCTCTTCTATTTCCTGAGCAATTTCTAAAACAGTTGGGGTTACAGCTTCAACTTCTATCTCCTGGACTGCGTCAGTACCAGTGGGCAGACTTTGAACCTCTTCTGTTTCCTGGGTCATTTCTAAATTAGTTGCGGTTGCTGCTGGAGCTTCCTTCTTCAGGACTGAGGAGGCGCCTGTTAACAGGCTTTGAACCTCTTCGGGTTCCTGGACCATTTCTAAAACAGTTGGGGTTGCTTCTGGAGCCCCCGTATCCAGGGCTGCGAAGGCGCCTGTTGGCAGGCTTTGAACCTCTTCTGCCTCCTGGACCAATTCTAAATCATATACTGTTATTGCTGAAGTCTCCCACTCTGCGGCTGCTTCCTCTTCAAATTCTACTGTTTGAACAGGCTCATCTGCATCTAGATTTTCGGTTTCGTCACTGTTCTCAATTTTTAGTTCCTCGATATTATCGTGAATGTTCTCATTGCTACCATTTGAAACAAGTTTTTCAACAACATTTACGGCTGGATGACTAACCGGATCCTCTGTAAAGATGTGATCTTTAACTGCTTCAAACTCAACCGACTGATCCATTTCATCATCTACAACGGATTCCCCATTTTCTGAATGGGACTCCATAACAGAAACAGTTTCCAAAGCGACTTCAGTACTATCATGATGAGCTTGAGCCAGGAATTCGACTTCATCCGCCGTAAGAAATCCGTTCAGTTCATACTCAATCGGCTCTCCTTTTTTAGAACGTGAATATCCAAACACAGGTGATGGTATTTCCGTAGGAGTGAACGGCCTAACCTTTTTGGCGGGACGTTCCTTGGAGACAGGCTCTATTTTCGTTTCCTTGACAGGTTTTTGCACAATTGGATGTTGTTTTTGGACAGGCCGTTCTGTCTTTCTGCTTGAATTTTGGTCTGGTATCAATGGGAAACGGAAGTTCCCTTTTGGGTACTCATACGCAACTCGAGCGATAGTTTCTTTATTCCTTCCATAATTGGAAGAGTCCTGGTTTTTATGTATAGTATCGTCCTGAGCGTCCTCTTCCTGGCTTCCCTGGAACATGCTGTACAAACTTTTTAATAAACTCAAATCAATCACTCTTTCTCGGCATTCTTCTTTATCATTTTAACAGGATTCCGAAAAAGTTCGACAATATTTATCGAATTATAGCGAAAAACAATCCGATTCAGACTTTTGACCTACAGTGGCCCTGAGAGAATTCGGCAGTAAAATTCACATGGCCCTACTTTTGAGACCGATTTTTTCCAAGGATAAAGATTGGTTCAAGTTCCCCGTTCTCAAATAAAAAGGAAAGAGCAGTGACAGGAGTCTTGCCTGCAGCAAAAAAGCCCATTGCCATTTGTGCAAGTACATCATAGCCTGTATCATTCCGTATATCCGCAATTATAAGTACATCCTGATGCGGAACCGCCAATGCCATTGTTCCGGCAATTTTCGTCTGCATTTCAACGAGAAATCCCTTATTCAAGATTCGGCTGGCATCGTATCCATCATTTGTATTTATAAAATAAAAGATGTTGCCTGCCACTTTGTCCTCCTTCAAAGGTATCGGAAGTGAGCGGACATTGAACATGGCCACTTCCCTGATTTGGCCAGGATCCCATCCTTCTTTTTGTAAAAGCCTTTTATCTATAAGCCTATAGGTATTTCCCATATCGTATGCATAATAAATTCTCGTTTCCGCGGTATGCTCATCGAAAAGGAACGGGTTTCCTTCCTCTGGCTCTGTTGGGAAGGATGCCGATCGAATGATAGGAAAAACCTTCTTCATCTCTCCCTCAATAGGCCTCTCTCCAGCCATTGCCTCCAGGCCTTCCTCTATGTAATAAATCGCTTCTTCAATTGCCGCTTCTTTCCGTTCATGCCATTTAGCCACAATTCCGCCAATCGATACGGTAATCCCTTTACCGCTCGCTTCATGCTCAATCCTCAAATCCTCTTTATCTCTGTCGTATATAAACTTCCTGCCAGGCTTAGCGAGCCTTTCCTCAAAAATTTTGCGCATTTTCCTGCTGTCCATCTTCAATTTACAAAACCTCCATCCAATATTCTTTTCCTATTAAATTCCACTAAATGTATATAATTCTGGTAATTAACGAAAAAAAATCCATCTCGTGCAGAGATGGAAGATTGTCCATTAACGAAGGCCAGTCATAAAACCTGTAATTTCCTCTGGGGTTTTCCTGTCCTTGCTCACAAAACGTCCAAGTTCCTTACCGTTTTCATATCCAATAAAGCTTGGGATACCGTATACATCAAGCTGTTGGCATAGATCAATGAATTTATCCCGATCAACATGGACAAATGTAAAATCCTTAAACTGCCCTTCAATATCAGGCATAACCGGCTCGATTACCCGGCAATCCGGGCACCAGTCAGCAGAAAACATAAAAACATGTTTGCCTGTGTTCTTTAGTTCTTCAAATTGTTCCATAGATTCCAGGTGTATCATCATTATTCCTCCTGTTTGCCACATGTCTTTCGTTACATCCATCATAACAAGGCTGGGCTGGTTGGTCTAATTAAACGCCCGCCATGTACTGAACAATATTTTTCCCCAATATAAGTGCCAGCAAACCTTAGATTTTTCCGGCATAACATGAAAGAGGCATCATTGCTGAATGATTGAAATTTGCAAAGCCGGCCAAATTTCCCATAAAAAAGAATGGCCCAAAGTTTTAGGCCATCCCTGTTTCACTTTTTATTCAATTCGACTGAATTAGCAATCCGCATCATCTCTCTGGCTTCATCATCCAAGCTTCCGGTTTTTGTTTCCGTAGACACCTTCACTCCACCAATTCCGGTTGTCAGTGAATTGAGCCCTTCTTCCAGCTGTTTGATCAAAAGATATCCAAATTTTCCTTCGCCATTAAACTCTTCATTGACATCTGGATTATTGTATTGGGCAGTTGTCGCTTCATAAACGACTCTACTTTCTTTATTCTCATGCGGATTATAAAATAGGATATACGTCTTTGCGCCATTTTTTAAAATGATATTGTTTGGCTTCACGTCCTCAACTTCAAACCCAAAAGGCAAATAAAATGCAATCTCTTCTGTTTCCTGATTCGTCTCTTCCTTTTTTTCCTCAAAAGAAGTTTTCGCTTCCGTAATGGCTTTCTTACTTTCTTCTTCAAAGGAAGGTCCTCCGCAGGCACCTAGAACCAACGACACCGTCAAGAGTAAAAGCGTACTGAGTATTCTTTTCATCTCTTTTTCCCTCCCGGCAGGACCCGCCAATTCGGATTTTGCCTTAATAGGAAAAAGTCGAATTTTGCACTCCAGCCGACAAATTATGATTCCTCTTTATCATACTCCCATTGATTCTGAGTGACAAGCCTTCCTTTTCGATGTCTTTAATACCTTTTTTAGACATTTGGATTCGGATACTTTTCAACTAATCGGGACAAAATCCGCTTAAATCTGTAATACAGAAAAATAACAGGACAAACTAATACTAAAACCAAAAGCGAACACAAGTCCAATCCACAGGAATTTTAAGAGGTTTTGTAACTACCCTTTCTATAAGAATATTGCCCGTATAACAGCTTGACTATGTGAGTAAACATAGCGGCCCTGTCTACTTGACCATTACTGAAAATTCCAACCGCTCCTTCATTTTTCCGGATATTTCTCTTTTTCGTATACTCGTCCATAACAGGGCCTAGCTCTTTCCCTGCCAGCAGCTTTCCTGCCACCTCGTCGGGAAGCAGGAGTCTCGCTCCCCCGGCAACAAGAGGCGGCTGGCCTTGCTCTGCCAGGGCACCCCAATTGCAAAGGAAAAGTCCATACTTTGTCATCTGCACCCCTCCCTCAAGCCCAATCCCTATGTCGCCTTGCTCAAATGCTTGAGTCGCTCTATTGATAGCACCTTCAATTGTTTCCTCATCCGAAAAAGGCTGGGGGGAAACACCGGAAGGGACGTTCAATTGTACAAATTCTACATCTCCGAATTCTTGAAACACATTTTGTACCGCTGATACCTTTGCGGGATTTTCTGATCCAATGATTACTCTCACATTCTCTCCTCCACTTTTAACTAAAGTTAAAAAACATCTATTGGTTCCATTTCGCATGATCTTTTTAGCCAAAATGTTATCAATACGCTTTATTGGTTACATTTCACATGCTGTTTGCAGGCAAAATGTTCCCAATACGATTCATTGGCTAGGTTTTACATGTTTTTAGAAGCCAAAACGTTCCTAATGTAATTTGGTTTTATTGCATTTCCTTAAACCTATACCAAAAGCCTTCACGGCCAAAGGCGGTGAAGGCTAGACTTGAATTAAAAGCCGGAAAAATCATTAACTATTTGATTTAATCGTTTCTACTGTCGTTTTGTCGAATGCCTTGACGAGCCGAACAAGCAGTTCTTTAGCGGCAGCATAATCATCCACATGCATAATCGATGCGTGTGTATGGATGTAACGCGCGCAAATCCCAATAACGGCGCTCGGAATACCTTCAAGGGAAGTATGGACCCGCCCAGCGTCGGTGCCTCCTGGGGAGACGAAGTATTGATACGGGATATTGTTAGTTTCTGCAGTATCGAGAATGAACTCTCTCATCCCGCGGTGGGTAACCATCGACCTGTCAAGAATCCTGAGAAGGGTGCCCTTGCCAAGCTGTCCAAACTCTTCCTTGTTGCCTGATGCATCATTGGCCGGGCTTGCATCAAGGGCAAGGAATAAATCCGGCTTAATCATGTTCGCAGCCGTCTGCGCACCGCGAAGGCCGACTTCTTCCTGAACAGTAGCCCCGGAATAAAGCGTGTTCGGAAGCTCCACGCCGCTGACTTCCTCCAGTAATTCGATTGCCAGCCCGCAGCCGTAGCGGTTATCCCAAGCTTTGGCCATGATTTTCTTTGGATTTGCCATTGGAGTAAACTCGCAGATTGGCAAAATCGCCTGGCCAGGCCGGATTCCAGCCTTTTCGGCATCTGCTTTATCATCTGCACCAATATCTATGAGCATGTTTTTTATTTCCATCGGCTTATTTCGCTTTGCATCATCGAGCAGATGTGGAGGGATTGAACCAATTACACCGATGACAGGGCCGTTATCCGTTATGATTTGGACACGCTGGGCAAGCAGTACCTGGCTCCACCATCCCCCGAGCGGCTGGAACCGCAGCATTCCATTTGGGGTAATGGCCGTGACCATGAAGCCGACTTCATCCATATGGCCGGCAACCATAATTTTCGGGTCTTCATCCTTGCCTTTTCTGACTCCGAAAATGCTGCCAAGGTTATCCTGAATGATTTCATCTGAGTTAGGAGCAAGGCGTTCCCTCATATACTTGCGGACTGCATGCTCGTTCCCCGGGGCACCTGGCAATTCTGTCAATGTTTTAAAAAGATCAAGTGTTTTTTCATTCATAAATGTCCGACTCCCTTCAAGCTATAGTGTTACCAGTTAAAAATCTGATTGCTTCTTAAATATGTATACAGGTAATAGTACAGAAATTTAACTCTAAATGCTACATCCTGCATTTTCGCATTAGGTTCTTTCACCATTCTACGATATACTTGAAATGATATTGACCCGAATTTTATTTCAAGGAGAGGCGATACGTATGAATTGGAAAGCTTTCTTGTTGGGAGCTGCAGCTGGAGCTGCCGCGGCATATGCTGTGAACGAAGCTATTTTGGAAAACAGGGATGTTTCAGCACAAAAGGTTCTATCGCATGCGAGAAACCAATTTAAGGCATCTGGCCCTATAAGCGGTTCATGGATTCATATGGAAGCACTGCCTTTTGAGAAAAATGGAATTGAATACCGGGTTTACCGCGGTGGCATTACAAGGCAGAATCCCAACAGCAGCGATACAGGAGAACAGTTTGAATTTGTTTCGGACGCCACTACCGGAACAATCCTTGAAGTAGTAAAACTATAATTTAGACAGAGTGAGACTGGCCCTGCAGCCAGTCTCACTTTTTACCCCTCATTTACGGGCTGTAAGACCCTCACCTCAAGAATCGTAGAAGCACAGGTAGCTTTCACTTTATCTTTCCCTCTTAATTTCACTGACTGCATTTCCATCAGCATCCCATTTCACCGCTCGATAAAAAGCGTCATGGTAGAAGGTAAACCAGGCTCCGTTTTCCTTTCCATGTTTAATCCATTTTTGCTTCGCTGGAATTGAATCCATTGGATAATCGTCATATGCCAAAACCCAGAGTGGATTGAGATGGGCATGAGTAGGCATGATATCGGCCATATGGATAGCGAGTTCGCCTCCATTTTCTATCAGAATAATCGAATGTCCATCACTGTGTCCGCCAGTATGGACCATTGTGAACGGGCCATGTTTCCATTCCTTCTCAAATGTCTCAACCTGGCCTTGGATTGCTTCCCAGTTCTCTTTCCAGTATGTATTCCTTGAGCGGACATTCGGCTCTTTCATTTCATTCCATTCAACCTTCGAGGTAATGATTTTTGCATTTGGGAAAGCGGATAAATAAGTTCCATCAGCGTCAACCTTTGTCAGCCCGCACGCATGGTCGAAATGAAGGTGTGTCATAAGGACATAGTCGATATCGCCAAAACCTAACCCAAATTCAGCCAGGTCTGATTCAAGCTGGGATTCCTCGGTTGCGCCATAGTTCCGTTTTTGCTTATCCGTCAGTTTGCCATTACCCATGCCGGATTCAATTAAGTAGTTTTTCCCTTCATATTGAATCAGGATTGGATCTGATCGCAGTTCAATCTGGTTCCTTTCATTGCATGGATATTTCTTTTCCCATAACGGTTTCGGAACGACCCCAAACATTGCTCCGCCATCCATATGGGTAACCCCGCCTTTTAACCAGGCAAGTTCAAGTTCACCAATTTTCAAGCGCTCCATTGTTTCCCCTCCTTATTGGACTGCCGGGAAAATGCAGCTGTTTCCCGGAGTATCGAAAACAGGGCTATGCCCATTTAGTGCTTTCACTATTCTACCAAATTTTTCTGATTAGAAACATTAAAAAGGCATTCCCCTTGGAGAGAATGCCTTACACATTATTTCCGATATTGGACCTCGCAACGGAATATCCTGCTTCCTTTTTCGGAAAACTTTTCTTCATACTCGGTCATGATGTTTCCTTCAAAATCACTGTTATGCAAATCAAGGCTGACAAATTTCAAAAGCATGCCATATTCTGAAAAGCTCACAAGCGAATATTCAAAAAGCCCCTGATTATCGGTTTTAAAATGAATCTCACCGCCATCAACAAGAATTTGCTCATAAAGTGACAGGAAACTTTTATACGTTAGCCGTCTTTTTGCATGACGGGTTTTTGGCCATGGGTCTGAAAAGTTAAGATAGAGCCTATCGACGTCACCTTTTGCAAAAATTGAAAGCAAATCAGCAGCATTGACATTAAGAAGCTTTACATTCGGCAGCTCTGCCTCAATAATCCGATCCAGAGCTGTTACAATTACGCCCTCGTGAAGCTCAATTCCGAGGTAATTGATGTTTGGGTTCGCATTAGCCATGCCAGTAATAAATCTGCCCTTTCCAGTTCCGACCTCAATATGCAATGGATTGTCATTTCCAAATAACTCATTCCATTTCCCCTTATGTTCTTCCGGCTCCTGAACAACATACTGGGGATACTGCCGGATTTTCTCCCCGGCCCACGGTTTATTACGAAATCTCATAGTCGCACTCCTCATAAAGTGAACCTTCTATCAGTGGGGTTCTGTTCATCCCCACTGATGGCAGGCAGGGACTTCGGTTGCCCTGCCAAGGCTAGGTTTCACGGTCAAAAAAATTCACTCGGTTTAAAAGATATCATGAACAGCCTGTTCATAGCAAGCAGCCTGCCATATTCAGGCTTGAATAAACAAACATGGGAATCCACAACCTAAGTTATGGATTCCCAATTATTCACACCTAAATCGAAAGGATGATTCAAATGCCATTGAACAGCAAGGATCAGGCATCTGTCCTCAAAGATATATTGAACAATCACCAAACCGATTGCTGCGGTTCCGTCGCTGAGTGTGAGCAAGTTGAAAGACTGGTCAAGTCATTAATGGCCCATACAGGAATTAACAAGAATGTAAAAGGGATATTGCAGGACATTTATGAATATGGGCAGCATGGCGCCCAAAGCGCGAATCTCGATGCGCATATCCAGTCCCACCAGGGGCAGCTTTCAAACTGGGTGAATGACATCGACCAAATTTCAGGACAGCTTTAGCTGTTCATCTAAAAATTTGAGCCACTTTTGCCTTTCAGTGTCCTGATCTTCCTTATCCTTGAGCCATTGAACGGTTGAAATTGCCTCGGCACAAACATACCATTTCATCCGAAGTGCCAGGCTGGACGTCAGCTCCATTCCATAGCGGCCAAGCCAGGACTCCCAATCTTCCTTGGGCACATACGAATAAAGAAGCATCCCCAAATCAATTGCCGGGTCGCCAACTGTCGCCCCGTCCCAATCTATCAGGTATAACTGGCTGTCTTCCCCCAGCAGCCAGTTATTATGGTTTACATCACTATGGCAAACCACATGTTCAGAGTATTGGATATTCCCAATTTCCCTTTTTAAAAACAGCAAGCCTTCTTTCACTTCAGGTATGTCGGCAACATCCTGATCAAGGCTGGCCAATAGGTTGTCAAACAATTTCTCCGGAACTACAGGTTTTTTTCCCAGCCTGACTAGCATTGAGAGCAGCGGCTCTGAGCTATGGATTTTCTTGAGCAGCTTAGCGACACGTTCCTGCCCCATTTCTTCGGGCTTTAATTCCCTGCCATTCTTCCATTGCTGGGCCGTTATCACATCACCGTTTTCAAGCCTTTTTGTCCAAACCAGCTTGGGTGCAATCCCCTCGGCGGATAACACGGCCAGAAATGGCGATGAATTGCGCTTCAAAAAAAGCTTTTGCTCTTTATGTTCAGCATAAAAAGCTTTGCCTGTTGCGCCCCCGGCCGGGACTATTTCCCATTCATTCCCTAATATATATTCCAAAACAGGTCACCTACACTATGTCCGTAACGTCTTCGCTGTCCGCGATTGCAGTCCTTATTTGATGGGCAGGGTACGCGAATTGGTTCTTAACGCCGGTGCCCGGGTCTAGTGGAAATCGGAGGTCGATTGAAAAGCATGTGCGTCCCGATATACATCGCAAAGTACTTAGTGGTTTCTTTTAATAATGGGCTAGGTAAGCAAAACAATATGGCTTATCACAGCCAGAAACCTAAGGTAGCATGGGATGTGTGACGCACAGCTAGAACACTCATTCAAAAAGAAGAGTGCGTTTATTTGTTAAAGTAAAAAAGACAGCTACTGTAAGCTTCTTACAATAGCTATCCTATAAATTTTAGCGCCATTCGCCATTTTTCGTCAAGAGCAAAAAGCAGAAAAACACTTTCCAAGCTATTTTTTCACTAAAACCATCAAGCTGACTGGCTCTAAAACAGCGTTTCCCCCTTGTCCAATTGTCCTCAAGGGGGCTATTCCGGCTTGAAGATCATCTGCAAGGACATTCCATTCTCCATCTGGAAGCGGAATATGATGAATAAATACTGTAGGATTCATAATTAGTATGGCATCCATGCCCTTCGCACTAGAATAGCGAAAACCAATTAGCGGATGCTGCAGTCCTAAATCCTTCATGTTTGCATTGATTTCAGCCGCGCTTCTCAGCCTAAAACAGTCCAGCTGCTTCCTGATTTCAACAATCCCTTTAATATAACGGATATTGTCCGAATATCTAACTTTTCGTTCCCAGTCGAGCTGATTCACTTCGTCAGGCTCCTTGTAGCTGTTCCCTATTCCATTCTTTGTCCTGAAAAATTCCTGGCCGCTATGAAGGAATGGTATTCCCTGGGCAAGCAGGACCAGGCTTGTTGCAAACCTGTGGCACTTCATTTTTAACAATTCCCCTGAGCCATCTAGGCAGGCTTCAAGCTTATCCCAAAGTGTATGATTGTCATGGGCCTCAACATAATTTACAGATTGAATTGGCTCTGTAAAAAGGCCTTTCCCGCCGTTGAAATGGCCAATGCTTCCTGCAAGAACCTCCTTGGCTTGGTAAGTATACGTTCCATTGCCAAGAGCATATCCGCGTTCATAAAGATTAAAGGTGCTGCCCTTTATCGAGTCACGGAACTGGTCATTGAATTGTCCAATATTCGCCAATTTATGCTGATTGCGCTGGTTAGCTTTTTCTGAGGCAGGAAGCGGGGTATTCAGGTCCCATCCTTCTCCGATAATGACCATTCCTGGCTTAAGAGTTTCACATAGGGAGCGGATTCCAGTCACGGTTTCAACGTCATGAATTCCCATCAAATCCATCCGGATTCCATCGATATTATATTCTTCGACCCAAAACCTGACAGAGTCATGGATGTATTTCCTGGCCATTAGTCTTTCAGAGGCGATATCATTGCCAACACCCGTTCCGTCAGATGGCTTTCCATCGGAATGGTACCTGAAATAATAACCAGGCACTATTTTCTCAAATGACGATTGTTCGCGGATATAGACATGATTATATACTACATCCATGATGATCCTTAATCCCTCGGAGTGAAAACCTTCAATCATTTGCTTTAATTCTGTTATTCGTTTATAAGGATTTGACGGATCTGTTGAGTAACTGCCTTCCGGAACATTAAAGAGGAGCGGATTGTAGCCCCAATTATATTCCTTCTGTTCCCCTAATTCATTTATCCCCGCAAAGTCATTGAATGGGAGGAATTCGACGTGCGTAATACCCAATTCCTTTAAATAGGACAGGCCGGTCGGCTTTCCGTCCGAACCTGCTGTATCCACTTCGCAAGCACCGATATAAAGACCCTTATGAACGGCACCGCTTTCCGGATGGATTGTAAAATCACGCACATGGGCTTCATAAATGATTGAGTCAACCGGATGGGTGAATGGAGGAAGGGAAACTCTATCAACAATCGTATTTTCAAGCTTGGCGACAACTCCATGTGTTGTATTTGGTGCGGCTGCGACTGCATACGGGTCAACCGCCTCCCTCCATACTTGATCAACTAGAATCATATACGTGTATCGGTATAGTTCCAGGTCCCGGTCCAGTTCAATTGACCATACACCCTTTTCACCCCTTGACATCTTTATAAGCTCAAAATACTTCCCACCCGGGGGGAAAAGCTTAACCTTCACTTGGACAGCAGTTGGCGCCCACACTTTAAAGGTTGTACTTCCATTCTTGCAAGAGGAACCCAAATCATTGCCATCGTAAAAAAACTTCGCATCGAATTCAGCTGTGCGGACAACAGCACCCATTTGCACATCTGTTTTTAACCCGTTACTGCCCCTTACAACATAATCGGTACCAAATTCATATTCTCCATCAAATTTACATGCAAGCCTGAAACCACTTTCTATTTCCTCGGTATTCACTACATCCAAAGGAAGATCAACCACTTCATTGGTTAGGGTGAATATGTCAGAAACTGCTTCACGAAAGGCGATAGGAAGCAAGATGGTTATTTCATTCATTGCGTCCAGATATGCCTCAAAATCACGATTAACTAAAGCCATTTGCCTCACCACCAATTAACTGTTCTCTTAACTTGGACAGGATTTTGAAAGCCCCTGGCAAAACCCTTGCATTCGCAAGTTGGGTCCTGCCGATATATTCTCCATCTGTATGGACATCAACAGGTGAAGAAGAGGAGATTGCAATATTCCTGCCCTTAAAGGTATGTACTTCTTTAAAGTATATATGTTTCCCCCAGAACACACTCATAAACACAAGCAAAAGCTTGGCCCGGGAAAGCCGATGGACCACTGTAATATCAAGAATGCCATCACTTGTGTCGGCTGCTGGTGAAATAATCATCCCTCCGCCATAAAAAGGCTGGTTTGAGACAGTAACAAACCATGTTTGTTCATATATATGCCTATTTCCGTCTATTGTTAATTCAATTGTTTTCAGCTTATAGGAAGTAAGTTCTTTCAAAAGAATATAAACATAAACAAGCCTCCCTAGTGACAAGCGGTTAAACAATGCCTTCATGCGTGACTCATTTGCCTTTCGCGACACAAGCGCATCAAAGCCGACTCCCATATTGTTAATAAACAGCCGATTCCTGCTATCAGGAAATGACACCCTTCCACAATCGAATACTTCTGCATCCTGAGCCGATTTGCCAATTAGGTCGTCAAGCGCAGCACCAGCTTCACGGGGGAGAGAAAAACCACGCGAAAAATCATTCCCTGAACCTCCAGGTATAAAGCTAAAAGTAATCGATGGGTGGGTGCCTATCCCATTCAGTACCTCATGTGCCGTTCCGTCACCGCCAACAGCAATTAGTACGATTGGTTTACCTGCATGATCTTCGGCAATCTTCTTTGCTAGTTCCATAGCATGCCCGGGCCATTTACTATAGTAAACTTTATAATGCACTTGGAGGGATAATAGCCTCTCCTCAAGTTTTCTCCACTTTTTAATGCATTTTCCATTGCCCGCTTTCGGGTTTACGATAAAATAATATTTTCTTATCTCCACTCAGATTTCCCCTATCCATAACCGAAGCATGGTCCCGAGGTTATTTATATTTATATTTATGTTTGTGTAAGAGATTAGATTTCAACGGGTTCGTACTTCGGCGTTTTTTCCATATTTGTTCTGTACAGAACTGCTTCCTCTACTATAAAGTCATAAGATTTTAGGGACCTATCCGCCTTTTGGAATGGGCGCTCTCCTTCCCAATTGCGGGCCAACGTCACATGCGGGGAAAAAGGCCTTGTTTCCAATTGAAAACCTGCCTCTTCACATGCTTTGAAGACACGTTTACGCAATTCTCTTAATTCGCTGCTCTCGGAAACCCCGGCCCATAAAATCCTTGGCTGGTCTTTCCGCCCAAATGTACCAAGCCCGCCTACCGTAAGCTGAAAAGATTCAACATGTTGAATCGCATGTTTGACAAGCTTCTTTGCACGATCCAGCTTGTCTTCCGGAGCATGGCCCAAAAAAGCCAGCGTTATATGCAAATCTTCATGATGTACCCAGCGCTTGAAAGGATAGATATCCTTTAGCCCTGCCATCTCGTCATTCATTGTTTCTTTCAATGCTGAAGGCAATTTGGCTGCAAAAAAATAATGGCTCATTTTTCTACTCCTTTAGATTTATATTAACAAAAAATCAATGGGAAACCGGAAAAAGTTTCCGTTATGCCTATATTCCCAAAACCAAAGGCTGCCCATACCATTCGGGCAGCCTTTTATCATCTAATGTGCAAATTAATTTTTTATCCCGCATTAAGGGTCAGTAAGCCTCTTTCAGAGGCAACTGACCCTTAAAGCCCGATTGGTGAAATACAGTGAAACTTGCCGCTGTGAAGTTCAGCGGCTTAGTTGAACTAATCGGGTTCGTAGTGCCGCTTAGTCGCCGCTCTTTGGCGAATTATCGGCACTAGAACGGGACTAACCATCAGCAAAAAACGCTGATGGAAGTTTCAGTTTATAGCAATCGCCCCGCATTGCCTTTCAATTTCCTGTTCAAACAAAAGCTGGAGCCTTTTTGTGACAGGACCTGGTTCTCCGTTCCCAACCGGATTGCCATCAATTTTTACAATCGGGGTCAATTCAGAAGTAGTACTTCCGAGCAATGCCTCATCAGCGCTTTTCAGTTCTTCAACTGCAAACTCCTTTTCGACAAATGGAATTGCTGCGGCAGCGCATAGCTTTTCAAGAGTCTGTCTTGTAATTCCATTTAGGATGAGATTATTCGCTTTATGAGTGTATATAGACCCATTCTTCACAATAAAAATATTTGAAGAACTCCCCTCTGTGACTGTGCCATTCCTGTGAAGAATTGCCTCATAACAACCAGCATCGGCAGCTTTTTGTTTCGCCAGTATATTTCCGAGAAGATTGAGGCTCTTAATATCACAGCGCAGCCAGCGAATATCGTCATCAACGAGAGCTCCCACCCCGTTTTTGATCGTTTGCAGCGGCCGTTCCATTTTCCTCGTATACGCCACTAGTGTCTGCGCAGTCCCAGCGGGCGGGAATGCGTGGTTGCGTGGCGAAACACCCCTTGTTACTTGAAGGTAGACAATCCCTGTACTTAGCTGATTTTTTTCAATCAGTTCAGTAAAAATGGTTCCAAGTTTACTAACCGTCCAACCTAAATCAATGCCTATTTTCCTCGCACTAGCTTCAAGCCTTTCAAGGTGTTCGCTCGCTGTGAACATTTTTCCGTTATAGACTCTGATAACCTCATAAACTCCATCACCAAACTGATAACCGCGGTCTTCTATATCAATGGACACTTGGTCACGCGAGATAATTTCCCCATTTAAAACTACATATTCCATTTAGTTCCCCTCCTATTATTTACTCTTCCCTGGCAAGCTCCCAGATCGCTTGGGCATAAAGGGCCGCCCCTTTAACAAGATCTTCTATAAACATATATTCATTTTTTTGGTGGGCAACGTCAGGCCTTCCAGGAAACAGGGGCCCAAAGGCGACACCAGATTCAAGAGATCTGGCATACGTGCCGCCGCCAATCGCTATTAATTGGGCTGGCTCTCCGGTCTGCTCCTCATAAACCTTTTTCAAGGTTTGGATGAGAAAATCATTTTCATCTACATGGTGGGGCTTGGAATCGCTGAAGTTCACAATCTCGAAGCCTTCCTTCCCTGCTGTCTCCTGAAGCTTGCTTTTTATTTCCTCCATTTGGGCGGTTACTGGATAACGGAGATTTAAGCCGAGCATTCCTCCGCCTTCGTTTGTGTACGAGAGTTTTCCAACATTGATGGTCAGGTCCCCGGTAATATCATCGCTATAGGAGACCCCAAGGCTTCTTCCACGTGAATCTTTGTAAAAATGACGGGAAATAAAGCTAAAATACCGCCCTGCCCGAGAATCAATATTTAGCGTAGACAGAAATTCCGCCAAATACAGTCCGGCATTTTTCCCATTTTCAGGTTCCATCCCATGAGCAGACACTCCTGTAACTTCCAAAACAACTGTACCCGCATCTACATTGACTTTCCTATCCAATCCATATTGATCCATGAATTCGATAAACCTTTGCATAATTTCCGTATCCGCTTTATGTACATGCAGGGATGCTTCGGCGAAGTCAGGAACCATGTTATAGCGGAGGCCAGACTTGAATGCCAGCACCTCAACCTGAGGAGTTTCATCCGACTCATCTCCAGAAAGAGATTGCACGAGGTCAAAATCCGAAATCCCCTTTTCCGCGTATATAATTGGAAAATCAGCATCTGGTGCAAAGCCCAGACCTGGCATCTCTTCAGTCTCAAAATATCTCGAAACACAGCGCCAATCGCTTTCCTCATCGGTGCCCAGAATCATCCGGACTCGTTTTTTCAAAGGAAGTCCAAGTTCCTTTACAATTTTCATTGCATAATAAGCAGCCATTGTCGGCCCCTTATCATCCAGTACACCACGCGCATAAAGTTTCCCGTCGCGGATTTCGGCGTCAAATGGTCCGCTTGTCCATCCATCTCCTTCAGGCACAACATCGAGGTGGCAAAGGATGCCGACTAGCTCTTTTCCTTCACCGAGTTCGATATGCCCCGCCAGGTTATCTGTATTTTTTGTTATAAACCCGTCTTTTTCTCCGAGGTCAAGCATGAAATCAAGAGCTTCCTTAATCCCCTGTCCCAGAGGTGCGTCCTCTGTCGGATTTGATTCATCAAGGACACTTTTAATCTGCAAAAGCTTCTGCGTATCCTGAATGAATGCCTCTTTTCTTTTGCTGATTTCATCGAGCCAATTTATTTGTTCCACAAAAAATCCTCCCACTAAAAATATATGGGCAGTGCCTCCCCATATTCTACGACTATCGATATGAAAATAATCTTACCAGTCTTTACAGAAAAAACGAAGTGAAAACGGGACAAAGAAAAGAAAAATCAGCTTATTTGCGAAATTTTCATTAAACTCTCATATTCTGCATTATTAAGTGCATATTGTATGTAAAAAGGGTAAAAGAAAGGTAAACACGAATGTTTTGTGCAAAAATAGTATAAATATATTGTAAATTTCATATTTAAGGTGGAAATCTTCAGAATTAAGGGATACAATAAGGACAAATGATTAACACTAAGCAATGGAAGGGAGTGGCTGTTTGGAGAGATTCCTAATCTGAATCTTAACCAGTCGGCCGTCAGCAGGAATATGCCCAGGGTTTGAAAAATGGATAGGGAGTGGTTTTTTGAAACCTTCGACTAACCGGATGTTAAACCGCATCAAGTGCATCTACATGTTCATCTCCAAGAATGGGACTGTTTCGACCCAGGATCTTGTAGACGAATTTGGCATCACTCCTCGCACCATTCAACGTGATTTAAATGTCCTTGCCTACAATGATCTCGTCAAAAGCACGAGCAGGGGCAAATGGACAACCACCGAGAAGAAAGTAAAAATGTCCTCTTAACACAGTACCAATACTCTTCAAAAACTTAAGCGTAGTTTGAACGCTCCTCAGATGAAAACCGCCTATTTGGCGGTTTTCTTTTTGTATAATTGAAATAAAAATGGCCGGGGATTTCCCCGGCCATATCTTGTCATTCAGGCTGATAGTTCATCAAGCTGTCGAGTTCCTCATCTGTCAGTTCCCTATATTCGCCAAGTTCAAGTGTTTCATCAAGCTCAAGCGGTCCCATCGAAATGCGTTTCAAATAGACAACGCGCTTGCCGACAGATTGGAACATCCTTTTAACCTGATGGAACTTCCCTTCTGTAATGGTCAGCTCGATATCAGACATTAACCCCGATTTTAGGATCTTCAAATCGCCAGGCTTTGTATGGTAGCCATCATCAAGCGTGACTCCGATGGAGAAAGCCTCGACATCTGCTTCGGTTACTTCTCCTTCAATGACTGCAAAGTATGTTTTCGGTACATGCTTTTTTGGTGAAAGGAGGCGATGCGACAATTGTCCATCATTTGTAATCAGCAGCAGCCCTTCGGTATCCTTGTCAAGCCTGCCAACCGGGAACGGCTCATATACTTGATCGTCCATTTCAAGCAAATCAATGACCGTTTCATCTCTGGTATCCTCGGTGGCAGAAATAACGCCTGGAGGCTTATTCATCATCAAGTAAATGAATTCCCTATACTCAATCTGCGCCCCATTTAATGTGACGGTGTCCTTTTCAGGATCAATGTGCTGCTTCGGATCCTTGGCTGCTGTACCGTTCACTTTCACGGCACCGCTTTTAAGGAGCTGCTTCACTTCTTTTCTGCTGCCGTATCCGAGATTGGCCAGCATTTTATCTATTCTCAAAGGAAATCACTCCTTACAAATGTAATCTTTTGTGCTTTTTTAGACTCGTATTCTCAGTTTACCCAGCAGCCGGTCCACCTTGTCTCCAAACAGGAAGTAAATCAGGCGGGTTTTAATGGAAAGATAAAAATAGACTGCCCCTCCAATAAGTGCTGTTGCAGCAATGATAATAAGGGCTTGCCATTCGATCTCCGGAGAAAGGAAACTCGACATGATTCCGTATGTGATAGCTGCGGCCGTAAGCATGAGCGCCCCAAAAATCACAATTAATAAACTGCGGCGGAAAACGAGCCTGAAGCGATAACCGGAGAATTTTTTAATCACAATCAGATTGATCAGGATTGCTGCTCCATAGCCCAGGGCTGTCGCAGCAATCGCACCATCCGTTTCAAACATTTTTATGAATGGGATATTAAAAGTTAGTTTTACTAAAAGCCCTGTAAGCAAGCTTAAGATCGTCCATTTCTGTTGATTGATTCCCTGCAAAATAGCTGCTGTTACAGAAAACAACGCAAAGAAAAGGGCAACCGGAGCATACATTTTAAGCACTTCAGTGCCAAGCTCCATATGGCCATAAAATACGGTATAAAACGGCTCAGCGAGCAAGGACAATCCAGCCGCCGCCGGCAGGGTAAGGAATAGTAGCACCTGAAATGTCTGGTTCAACTGAAAGTTAAGGCTTTTCCGATCGCCTTCAACAAACGCCTTTGTCACACTTGGCACCAGTGTTAACGAAAATGCCGTTGCAAGGGAAACTGGAATAATAACAAGCTTGTGCGATTGAAAATTGAGGATGGAGAAGGCTGCACCTGCTTCTTTATTATCAAATCCAATTGCCATCATCGCGTCTTTAAAGGTCATTTGGTCGATAAATTGAAAAAGCGGATTCGCGATGCCAACAAGGACAAAGGGCGTAGCATAAACCAATATTTCTTTATACATTTCCTTAAGCGAGATATCTGCCGTCCCTTTATCCTTTTCAAGGAGCGCATCAAGGCCAGGCTTTCTCTTAATCCAGTACCAGCCAAGAACGGCAAGGCCGCCAATTGCCCCTACAAAAGCCGCAAACGTTGCTGCTTTAACCGCGTCCACTACGCTACCATCAAGTACCTTAAGAATAATATAGGCTCCTGCCAGCACAAATGTAATTCTGACAATTTGTTCTACAACCTGTGATACTGCGGAAGGCCCCATCGATTG
The DNA here is from genome assembly GCF_001685025.1 of Bacillus sp. FJAT-27225. GTDB lineage: Bacteria > Bacillota > Bacilli > Bacillales > Cytobacillaceae > Bacillus_D. The sequence continues at coordinate 1,228,892 of NZ_MAYU01000001.1, forward strand.
GTGGCCCTGGAAGAATCCCCGAATCATACTCATAAAAGGTACGACAATCAGCGCAAATGACACTGCCCTTATGACCGCAACAGCATCCTCTTCACCCCTCGCAAGAATAGGCGCAGACAAATATAAAACGAGGAAAGACAAAATACCTGTTATCAACATAACGACCAGGCTTGATTTAAACAGCTTTCTGCCTACCGCATATTCCTCGAGTGCATTATATTTTGCTATAAATTTCGAAACAGCCAGCGGAATCCCGGCTGTCGCTATACTTATAAAAATCGTATAAGGAATATACGACATTTGGTAAAGCTCTGTTCCCTCTATTCCCACAATACGTGTGAAGGGGATAACATAAAACAATCCAAGCGCTTTTGATATAATCGTCCCTAAAGTCAGGATAAACGTTCCTCTAATAAGCTTTGATGACATAAAATCCCTTCTTACTCTTAAAAATCCGCAAGTGCCGAATGCAATGTTTTTGAACCGGCACGCTAATTAGTAGTGTACCTTTCTTTTCCCCAATGTGCCACTGCCATTCCTTATATTTCGATTAATTTCGCATTTGGCCACATTTTCATGGTAAGGTTGGTAGGTTATAATAATTAAAAATCAGTCGATACTGAATCTGGATATTTAACAAAGTTGGTGTGAATGATGAAATACGATGTAATTGTAATTGGCGGCGGACCCTCCGGCCTGATGGCAGCTGCTGCGGCAGGAGCCAAAGGTGCGAAAGTGCTCCTGATTGATAAAGGAAACAAGCTTGGCAGAAAACTTGCCATTTCCGGCGGCGGGCGCTGTAATGTAACGAACAGGCTGCCTGTTGATGAAATCATTAAGCATATCCCAGGCAACGGACGATTTTTATATAGCGGTTTTTCGATATTCAGCAATGAGGATATTATTGCTTTTTTTGAAGGATTAGGCATCCAGTTAAAAGAGGAAGACCACGGTAGGATGTTCCCGGTTACGGATAAAGCGCAATCAGTCGTTGATGCACTTTTGCGCAAGCTTGAAGAATATAAGGTGAAAATTTATACAAACTCACCTGTAAAGGACTTGCTTATTGAAAATGATCGGGCAGCTGGCGTATTGCTGGACAATGGAACCGAAATAACCGCTGGTGCAGTCATTATTGCTGTCGGCGGAAAGTCTGTCCCGCATACTGGCTCAACCGGTGACGGATATGCATGGGCCGAAAAAGCAGGGCACACAATAACAGAGCTTTTCCCGACAGAAGTGCCTGTGACATCCTCTGAGGATTTTATTAAGAAAAAGGAACTTCAGGGCCTTGCACTCAGGGGAGCAGCGGTCAGCGTACTGAATCCAAAAGGAAAGCCGCTCATCACTCACCGGATGGACATGCTGTTTACCCATTTCGGAGTCAGCGGTCCTGCCGTTCTCCGCTCCAGCCAGTTTGTCGTTAAAGCGATGAAAAAGTGGAATCTCAAGGAAGTTCAAATGGCAATTGATGCACTTCCTGATAAAAATGCAGAAGAATTATTCCAGGAAACGGTCGCATCCATAAAAGCAGAACCGAAAAAAAGCGTCAAGAACCTGTTAAAGGGTCTCCTTCCGGAAAGATATCTCTTATTCCTGCTCGAACGCAGCGGGATTGATCCATCTGCCCAGGCGGGTGAAGTTTCCCATGATAAAATCCGGAGCTTTTGCACGTTATGCAAGCAGTTCACTTTTCATGTTAATGGGACACTCTCTTTAGAGAAGGCGTTTGTAACAGGCGGTGGGGTCTCCGTTAAGGAGATAGAACCAAAGACAATGGCTTCGAAAATGAAGGAAGGCCTCTATTTTTGCGGGGAAATCCTCGATATTCATGGCTATACCGGCGGCTACAACATTACGGCTGCCTTTGTTACCGGCAGGCTCGCTGGAAACAGTGCCGCCGAATATGTCCGATCCTCTCGCTAAAAACATAAAAGCTGTCCCAGTATTTTGGGACAGCCTCTTTTATTCGTGTCGATTTTTACGCCCTGTAAATGACCATCGCTGAAAAGCAATAAATCTGGTCATCTTCATCCTCGTGAATCGCGGCCACATTATATTTAATATCGTATAGTCTCTTTTCATCCAATTCCTTCAGGAAAAGGTTCATTTCCTTTTCTAAATCCGCTTCATGCTCCCTATCGAAAAGCTTAACTTGAATCATCCTCTTCCCCTCCTTTAAATTGTTAATCATTTTTCCCAAAATTCAAACAGTTTATAACTATGCAGGATAAGTTCTTATTTTTTGCTGCAAAATAAGAACAAGGAGGCGAGAATATGAGCAGGCGCAATAAGATTTTAGTTCCTGAAGCAAGACATGGGCTTGATGAATTAAAGGCAAAAGTAGTCGGTGCCAAACGCCCTGAAGATGCAAAGTTTGAGGCAGCCAAGGAAGTTGGGGTGCAGCTGCAGCCTGGCTACAATGGCCAAATCGCTGCCCATGACGCGGGCAAAGTTGGCGGAAGGCTTGGCGGCAGCATGGTCAAGGAAATGGTGCGGATGGCAATGGAGAATATGAAAAAGCAGTAATGTTCATGAGTTAGAGTGGGAGTGGACAGCCGCTTCCACCGAAATAAATTTATATACTAAGACCCAATTAACTAAACAGCTTAGGACACAAAAAGAGTGCCTTCCATTTTAGACGGAAAGCACTCTAAATACTTTAAAAATTAACTTCGACATCACCTTCCCAGGCCAGCATGCCGCCTTCCATATTGACCACTTTAAACCCCTGGTCATGCAGGTAGTGGCATACATTAAAGCTTCTGCCCCCAGAACGGCACACGAATATATACTCCTTGTCTTTATCAAGTTCATCCATTCGTGCAGGAATTTCGCCCATTTTAATATGCTTGGCCCCTGGAATCATTCCGTAAGCAACTTCCTCATCTTCCCTTACATCTATAATGTCGAGCTTTTCCCCTGCTTCAACCTTCTTTTGCAATTCTTCAGTTGAGATTGTTTTCATCTCTTCCATTTAACATACACCCCTTTTTCGGAAAAACATCCCCCGGTTTCCCGGAGGATGCTATTCTAATTTTTCCACATTCCCGGTTTTTTTACCAGGATCTACTCAATTTAATTGGCTACAATATTGACAAGCTTACCAGGAACCGCGATTACTTTGCGAACGGTCTTACCTTCAAGCTCTCCGCTGATTTCGTTCATTGCAAGCTCCTGCATGGCTTCCTTCGTTGCATCGGCAGGAACCATAACCTTTTTCTTAACCTTGCCGTTGATTTGAACAACGATTTCGACTTCGTTTTCAACTAGCTTGGATTCGTCAAATGTTGGCCATGGCTCGTAGGAAATGGTATCCGTATGGCCAAGCTTTTCCCAAAGTTCTTCCGCAACATGCGGTGCAACAGGAGAAAGAAGTTTTACGAATCCTTCGACAAGCGGCTTAGGAAGAACGTCAGTCTTATACGCTTCATTAATGAATACCATCAGCTGGGAAATCCCAGTGTTGAAGCGGAGCCCTTCGTAATCCTCGGTAACTTTTTTGACAGTTTGGTGGTAAACACGCTCAAGATTGTCAGCCGAAGCACCTTCCTGGATTTTCGAGCTTAAAGACCCATCGTTCTCAATGAATAAGCGCCATACCCGGTCAAGGAATCTGCGGGCACCGTCAAGGCCATTTGTAGACCATGCAACCGAAGCATCAAGCGGCCCCATGAACATTTCGTAAAGACGCAACGTATCTGCACCGTGTGATTCTACAATATGGTCAGGGTTTACGACATTGCCTTTCGACTTACTCATCTTCTCATTGTTTTCGCCAAGAATCATACCCTGGTTAAACAGTTTCTGGAACGGCTCCTTCGTCGGGACAACACCGATGTCGTACAGGAATTTATGCCAGAAACGCGCATAAAGCAAATGAAGTACCGCATGCTCGGCCCCGCCAATATAAATATCGACCGGCAGCCATTCTTTTAATTTTTCAGGATCGGCAAGCTGCTTATCATTCTTTGGATCAATGTAGCGCAGGAAGTACCAGCAGCTGCCGCCCCATTGCGGCATTGTATTCGTTTCGCGGCGGCCCTTCTTGCCTGTTTCAGGATCGACTACATTTACCCACTCTTCAATGTTCGCCAATGGTGATTCGCCAGTACCCGAAGGCTTAATATCTGTCGTTTTCGGCAAAACAAGCGGAAGCTGGTCTTCAGGAACAGCCGTGCTTGTGCCATCTTCCCAATGGATAATTGGAATCGGCTCGCCCCAATAACGCTGGCGGCTGAACAGCCAGTCGCGGAGACGATATGTTATCTTTTTCGTTCCGACTCCCTTTTCCTCAAGCCAGGCAATCATGTCACGAATGGCATCCTGTTTATTCAAGCCGTTCAGGAAGCCCGAGTTGACATGCTCGCCATCACCTGTATACGCTTCTTTTTCAATATCTCCGCCAGCAACAACTTCGACAATCGGAAGCCCGAACTGCTTGGCAAATTCATAGTCACGCTCATCGTGGGCAGGTACCGCCATGATCGCTCCTGTACCATAGCTGGCAAGGACATAATCTGCAATCCAGATAGGCATTTCTTCGTTATTAACAGGGTTGATTGCATATGCGCCAGTGAAGACACCGGTCTTTTCTTTCGCAAGGTCGGTACGCTCAAGGTCGCTTTTTGCCTTTACTTTATTGAGGTACGCTTCTACTGCCTCTTTTTGCTCAGCTGTCGTTATTTTTTCAACTAACGAATGTTCTGGAGCGAGGACTGCATATGTTGCACCGAAAAGCGTATCCGGACGGGTTGTAAATACCTTGAATGTACCATCGTGGCCCTTGATGTTGAATGTAACTTCGGCTCCCTCGGAACGCCCGATCCAGTTGCGCTGCATATCTTTCAGGCTTTCAGGCCAATCAAGCTCTTCAAGGTCCTCAAGCAACCGGTCAGCATATTCAGTAATCCTTAGTACCCACTGCCTCATTGGGCGGCGCTCAACAGGATGTCCTCCACGCTCACTTTTCCCATCGATAACTTCCTCATTGGCAAGGACTGTTCCAAGCGCCGGGCACCAGTTGACCGGAACCTCATCCACATAGGCAAGCCCTTTTTCATAAAGCTTCAAGAAAATCCATTGGGTCCACTTATAGTAATCCGGATCAGTGGTACTGAACTCACGGTCCCAATCGTAAGAGAAGCCGAGTGATTTGATTTGGCGGCGGAAAGTATCAATATTCTTCTTCGTGAATTCTGCCGGATCATTGCCGGTATCCAAAGCATACTGTTCAGCCGGAAGCCCGAATGCATCCCAGCCCATTGGATGAAGCACGTTATAGCCCTGCATCCGTTTCATACGTGACAGGATATCTGTAGCTGTATAGCCCTCCGGGTGCCCTACGTGAAGTCCGGCGCCGGATGGATATGGGAACATATCAAGCGCGTAAAACTTTGGCTTGCCTTTATCCTCGGTTGTTTTGAACGTTTTCTCTGTTTCCCACTTCGTTTGCCACTTCTTTTCAATTTCCCTGTGGTTGAAGCTCATTGTCTATTCCTCCCTACAATCTATCCTGCAAAGACCAGGCTGGGCCTGGCAAAATATGCAGCCAATTTCTTTTAAAAAAAAGCAAAAAACCCCTCATCCCATAAACAGGGACGAGAGGATATGTATCTTCCCGCGGTACCACCCAAATTAGTGTAAAACACTCGCTTCATTCATCCTTAACGCGGAAAACGGCAGGCATTACTACTAGCTGTTCATACCTGCGGCTCAAAGGCGAGTTCATGAATGTCCCGGCCGGCTTGCACCAACCGCCAGCTCTCTAAATGGCGGGACGCCTTCACTACTGCTCCTTCTCATTGCCATGTTTAGTATATGGGATTGAGATAGTGATATTTTATATAATATTTCGCTTGGATGCAAGCAAACTGCAGAAAAATGGGTTCTGGCGGCGTTTCAACACATAAGTTTCAGAGATGAAACATCATTTTTATATGTGCGACCTGCTCAAGGACATTTTGCATATTTCTGTCACGGGGTTTTGTCTTAGATACCCTTGCTCAAGTACATTCCAATATTCCGGGACTTCTTTTCGGTTTTATCCGGGAGTTTTGCAGATTTATCCGAGATATTTACAGTTATTACCGATTTTGTCACAATTCATTCGCCGTCTAACTGATTTTTCAACAGTAAAAACCCTGCCTAATCCGGCAGGGCTGTATATCGCTTTAAGAGACATTCACAGATTGTTTCTGTCCTCGGATTCCTCTATCGTAAATAAGCGTTGTGCCAATAGAGATAATGAATAACAAGATCAGGATTGTGAAAAGCATCGACATGCCATACAGGTCAACAAGTATTCCCCCAAGCAGCGGGCCAATCATCCTGCCGCCAGTTGCTGTACTGTTGACAATCCCCTGATAAAAGCCCTCGCGCCCTTTTGGGGAAAGTTCACTGGCAATTGCCGGTACTGCCGGCCATATCAGCATTTCACCAGCTGTTAAAATAATCATTCCTGCCATGAAGCCAGAGAAGCCGTTTGAATACGCGGCTACAATAAATGCAATACTAAAAATCACCATTCCAAGTATTATCTGGGCTTTAAGGGAACGGCCGAACCACTTGAGGAACGCACTCAGGAATGGCTGGCCAAGGACAATCAACGCACCGTTTACAGTCCATAACAAGCTGTATTGGGTAAGGGACACATTGATCTCCTGTGTATAGGAAGCAATCGTTGTCTGCCACTGGACATATCCCACCCAGCAAAGCAAATAGCCAATACATAAAATCAATAAGGCATGAAGGCCTTTGTTTCCTTTAAATCTTGGAGTATTTTCCTGCAAGACGGAAGACTGGGCTGTGCTGTCCACTTTGATTCCCTTGTAGCCAAAAAAGGCAATCCCGAAAAACAGAACATACATGATGAGGTTTGCAAAGAAAATCAGCTCGAATGAATAACCTGCTACAATTCCGCCAAGAGCGGACCCAACCGCAACACCAAGGTTTTGTGCCACATAAATCGCATTAAACGCCCTTCTGCCCCCATCAGGCCAAACCGAACCAGACATCGCGTACATAGCCGGAAAAATAACGCCCGAGCCAAATCCAGCCAGAGTCAGAAAGATGACATATTGCGGCCACTCATGCCAGAGTGTAAGGCCGAGAAGTGCAGCCAAGGCAATACCGATACCCAGTAATATAGATTTATAGCCTCCAAGCCGATCAAATAGGCTTCCCCCTACAAGGTTGCCGGCGACGCTTGCTGCTGAATTAAGCATTAGGACGAACCCTGCTGTTGACAAGGATTTTCCAAGATAATCATGAATATATATGGAATTTAACGGCCATAAAAAAGAGGAGCCAATAACATTGACAACCATCCCGATTATTAAGAGCCATAACGAACGCGGCATACATGAAACTCCTTTGCTAGTTGCCCGATAAGGCAATAAATAGTTGGCAAGACTTGCTGAAGCAAGTCGTTTAATAAAATGCACCAAGAGATATTCTATTCCTTTTGCAGGATCGATGCAATGGATTTTTATGCCCGCCGATATTAACAGAACAAACTCTTCGATGACACCACAACTAACTAGGCCGGAATATTCATTGGCATCATTTCAGCACATTATAAGCGGTAAACTGTTACCAATGGCCTCTATTGGAATCATTTCAGCCTCTTAAACAAGGCAAAACGTTGCCAATAGCCATTATTGAAACCATTTCACCCCCAAAAAACCAACCAAACGATTCCAAGAACTTTTATTTCCCCTAATTACTTCCACAAAAAAAAGCACCGCTCCACTAAGGAACAGTGCTTTCAGTTTTCATTCATTACTTCTTAGGTGTTGCCGGAACGACTGGCTGTTGAGCCGGGAATTCCCCATTAATGGCATGGTCTTTCTTTTTCTTGTTGTCTGTTTCGCTTGTTACGGCTTTCTTGGCTTTTTCAATATCTTCTTTCAGTTTGTCGATATTGACGCCTTTCTTGACAAGCTCTTCGGTCGCAATCATGATTGCCTTGTTTGACTCTTCGAGCGAAATCGCCAGTGAATCCATTGAGCCTTGTGGGTTATGGAATCCGGCGGAGCTTTCAGCTGCGACGATATCCCAGAACCATTGCCCCTTACGGACATGCTCTTGAGCGGCTTTAATTTTCTCGGAGCTTACTTTGCTAGTAATCATTTTGTTCACATAGTAGTGGGCAGACAGGGAAACATCCTCGGCAACATGAAGCTGCTCCATATGTGTATCCTGGATTTCCATAACACGGTCTTTCAGCTTGTCAAGGTCACGGTCGCCGTGGCATTGGCCGCAGGACGTATCCATAGTTTTAAGCGGTGAAGTCCACCAGTGGGACGAAATTTTGCGTTTGCCGTCTACACGCTCATATGGCATATGACAGTCGGAGCAAGATACTCCCGCTTTACCGTGGGTTCCTTCCATGAACGTCTCAAAGTCAGGGTGCTGAGCCTTAAGCATTGGCGTTCCAGAAATATTGTGTACCCAGTCTTTTTCAAAGCCGTTTTCCTTTGCAGTTGTTTCATAGAATTCATACATTTCTTCAGGCTTGAAGCCATTGTCCCACGGGAACGTAACTTCGCTGTTGGAAGCAGCAAAATGGTATTCAACGTGGCACTGTGCGCAAACATAGCTTCTCATTTCATTCTTCGTAGCTTTTGAAACATCGATTCCCTGTGCTTCCATCCCTTTTACAAAGCTTGGACGGGTAATGCGAAGGTCCATAGTTTGCGGGTCATGGCAGTCGGAGCAGCCGATTGGAGAGTGGCCCATAGCTTCCCCTTTAGGATAAATTTCAGTTTTGAAATTGCCGCCCCAATAATCATCGCCCATTTCCTCGATCATTTGCGGGACTGCAGTTGATTTACATGTGTAACAGGAGCCAACTGATTTGTCCGTGATACGGGCAACATTTTTAATATCCTCGAGCGCATACACATGGCCGCGGTCTTCGTTGTACTCAGTAGCAAAACCATAGCCGTTGAACAGGATTGGAAGATAAGGCTCTTTATCAGCATCATACTTGGAACGTTTTACTGAGCCGCTGTATTTTGTATCTTCCATTTTTTCATTCTTCAAATAGCTATTGTATTGAAGCGGGAACATGTCCTTGAACGCTTCATTTGAAATTTCATTTTTCGAGAGCCCTGTTGTCTTGGCTTTTGCGCCTGCTGTTTGTTCATTAGACGAACTGCAGCCGGTGATGATCAGTATGACAGCCATAAGCATCAGGTAAGCTCCTAAACGGAACCTTTTCATACTTAAAATCCTCCCTTGTTTTCAAGCAGCTCACCTGATACTGGCGGCTTATTGAATGTCTCATCTGTTTTAAAGTTCTTTCCGTGTGGTACTCCTCTGTGGCAAGTTGTGCAGCTTTCTTTCGCATCATGTTCAATATTCGTCAATGTGCTTTGATGGCAGCTTATACAGTTTTGCTCGACGACAGTTTCCGTATTCTCCGTTGCGTGGAGAACGTCCGGAATTTTCTCTGTGCCCAGAGTATTAAAGTACATATGACCCATACCGGCCTTCCCTTTGAAGACAAGCTTCTTTGCAACATTGTCGTGCGGCAAATGGCAATCGTTGCAGGCTAATTCAGAATGGGTGGAATCCGTAAAGGATCCGTACGCAGAGCCCATAATATGGCAGCTCTGGCAGAAATCTGGCGAGTCCGTATAGGCCATGGCCTTCACTGTCACAACCGACAGGACAATCCCTGCGAACAGCGCGCCAAAAATGAGTATCTTTTTGTCTATCGCCAATAATTTCTTAAACATTCTTTCACCTCCCCAGGTAAATGTTTATCTATTAAAACACTATGTGTTCTAACCAAGTTTGAGTGGAAAATCTCAGGCTCTGCCTGTTCCGTGGGGCCGCTATCATTGTTCGGCCTGTTTTTTCGCGCTTCGTATTTCTTCAAGCGCTGCAAGGATATCTTGATCGGCTTTCGTTTTCTTTTCGATTACTTCAGCTGCAATCCGGTAATAAGAATCTTTCAGACCGTTAAAATCCTCGTCAGAGATTTTATTCATAAGTGCATCCATTTCCAGCTCATTCACCGCTTCATATACGGATTCAATGTCAAGGCTGTCACTGCCGGCGGCGGCTGCTGCATGTTTAACTGTGAAAAAGGGCCAGATAATTAGGTATAGGCAAACAGCGATGATTGCTGTACAAACAAGTATGATAACAAGCATATATACCAAACTCCTCCCTGTTTCTGCATGTTAGAAATGTTTTTTCCGCTCATTTTCAAGTGTTTTTTCAAAGTTTGAAAAATCACTGCCGGCATTATCAGTAGAATCTTCATTGACTTTTTCCAGTATAGCCTTGCGAGCTGTCACTCTCCTGATCGCAACCGATACAACCGCGCCGCCAGCCAGTACACCGATGCCGGGGATTATCCAGGCAATCAGCCCGCTTCCTTTTGTATCGGGAACCTTTAAAGCTTGCGGGCCCAACTCATCTGTATAATGTCTAATGATGTCATCAGGCTGCATTCCTTTGTTCAGCATCTCGAGCACTTCACTGTTGTACACTTTCCTTACCTTGCACGTTGAAAGCTCGTGGTCTGAATGTCCATCCATATGGAGCTGTCCTGTCACCTCCCTAAATTCGGGAGAGTTGGCCGTATAGGCGGCCATTACAGCTGATGGAAAAATGGAAAGGGCCATTACCGCAAAAAGAATCGCTGCTTTCGCCATAAGGTTCTTCTCCATCATGCTGGCCGCCTTTCTGTGATATAGTGAACAATTGATTTGCCTGCTGTCCGTCTTCCACCTGCCAGTGCGAGTAAAATTCCGGCAAGCATGATATACCCGCCTGCCCAAATCCAGCTGATAAACGGGTTAACCCGGGCCAGGATTGTTATTTTATTTTTCGTTTCCCATGAACTAAGGACTACATAAAGATCCTCATTCCAGTGTGACTGCACTGCCACTTCAGTTGCAGGCTCCGCCCAGTTGTCATAGTAGGTTTTCTCTGGATAGACTGTTTCAAGCTTCTTCCCGTCACGCGATACTGCCATTTCTGCGAATAAAATATCGCGGTCACTTTTTTCAACTTCATGAAAGTTGGTAAAAGTAAGTTTATAGCCGCCAATTTTGAAGCTTTCTCCCCTGTTGACCGTTTTGATTACTTCAAGCGGGTAAGCTTGTGAACTGATGACTCCAACCGCAAGAACCGCAATTCCGATATGGACAATATAACCGCCATATCTTCGGCTGTTTTTCTTAAAAAGTTTTATGGTGGCAATGGCTATATTCTCAGAAGTAGCTTTTCTACGAGCTCTGACACCGTTCACTACTTCAGCCACATGGGTTAAAAACATGAACATGCATGCCGATATTCCGATGAGTGCAAAAGTCCCTTTAACCCCATTTATGATCAGGAGTGCTGCGAAAACTGCGGTAGAAACCAACGGCCAGCGAATTTGCTTCAGGAATCGTCCCGGGGCTGCTTTTTGCCATGGAATCGCAGGACAGACGGCCATCAGCAAAATCAATGCCAACAGGATAGGTGACATCACCATATTGAAATAAGGAGCTCCCGTGTTGATTTTAGTTCCGGTGAACGTTTCCGAGATGAGCGGATAGACCGTTCCCCAAAATACGGCGAAAGCTGCCGCCAGCAAAATATAATTATTGAGGAGGAAACTATTTTCCTTTGAGAATGTTGTCGTTACAGGAACACTCCTTGAGTGAATCAGGCTGTATCTGGACACAACCAGATACGCGGCAAACAGAATCATGAACGACAGGAAAATGAAGAAATAGGTGCCAAGGCTGCTGTCTGCAAACGCATGAACGCTTGTCAGGATACCGCTGCGGACGAGAAAAGTACCAAACAGGGTCAATCCGTAGGAAACGATGACAAGAATCAAGTTCCACTTTCTGAGCATATTTTTTCGTTCCTGTATCATAACTGAATGAAGCAAAGCAGTAACGGTCAGCCACGGCATGAAGGAAGCGTTTTCAACAGGATCCCAGGCCCAATACCCTCCCCAGCCAAGCTCTACATATGCCCACCAGGCTCCTAACAAATTTCCAGCTGTCAGGAACATCCAGGCAGTCAGTGTCCATTTCCTAGTAAGCTTTAGCCAGGACGAATCCATATTTTTAAGCATCAGTGAGGCCATGGCATAAGCAAACGGAACGGCCAGCCCTACATAACCAAGATAAAGGGTAACCGGATGGATCACCATTCCAGGGTTTTGAAGCATTGGATTCAACCCGTTGCCATCATCTGGCACAGTTTCTGAAATTTCAAAAGGGTTGGCCAGTGATACGTTTACAATGAAGAAAAACATCAAGTTCATAGCCAGAATCGCAAGCGCATATGGCTTATAAGGGTTATTTTTCGCTTTTGATAAAGCAATTACAGCTGCATAAATTGCCAGCAGCGCCGTCCAAAACAGGAGCGAACCCGCGTTTCCTGCCCAAAAGGCGGTCAGTTTATAGATAAGCGGCAATGCATCATTCGTGTAGGAAGCCACATACGTAAACTCATAATGCCCGGTCACTAGCAGGTAAAGGAGAAGGCCAGACGAGGTTACTGCGGCTACGAATGTACCTGCAATACCGCCTTTGGCACTCTCTAGCCACTGCATGCTTTGCCTCCTGACCCCAACCGCTGTTGCAATGATGGTATAGGCGGAGAGCAGAATTCCGAGCACTAACGATACATTCCCGATGATATACATGCGGCCGCCCTCCTTGTTCGTTCTAAGACTTTAGTTTCTTTTGCAATTCGTTATATTCTTCTTCATTAATCGATCCATCAACGAGCATTTTACGAAGCTGGGCGACTTTCATCCCATCCACTTTCGTTTCAATTGCAGCTTCAGGCACGGTTTGTTGCCGCCTTTTCATAAAGAGCAGCAGTAATCCTGCAGTCAGGACGCTCGCAGCAGAAATGCCTGCTATCGTAAATCCGAGCGGCACCTTTTCCGCCTTAACGGCCTTTGCCGGCGCTTGTTTCCCAACAGTCGATTCCATCAATTCATTCGTTGTCTTTGTTTCTGTACGGTCATACGAAAGGTGGACAGTGAAATCCTGTTCAGGCTTCATGTTCGCTGTCTGGTAAATATGCTTCTTCAAACCATAAGAATCGCCATGAGGTGTTTCAGTTGGAGCCGGATCCAGTTTCAATTTTGAGGACTCCATTGGTTCCACAACAACCACATTAAACATCGCAATATCTGTAAAGCTTTTGAATGTGTAGTCAAGCATTTTACTCTGTTTATCTGCTTTTATCGCATCTGTATAAAATTCGATAATGAATTTATATTGTTCCTTAGGCTGGATCTCCCTGCTTGTTTGCCAGGAAATCGTCCCTTTCTCCTGATCAAGCTCATACTCAATTTCGTACATCTGGGACAGGTCACTTGCATAATCGGCTACAAATCCGATCCGAAAGTTTTTGTCCTCAACCGGCAGCGGGATTTCTATTTTTCCCTTTTGCGCCTTGTCCGAGGAATTAATCAGGCTGCCTTGATATCCAATCAACAACGGAGGCTGTTCCGATTTCTTATCCTCTGGATGGTTCGCGAATTCCGGCAGAACCTGGACCGTCAGCTCTTCAAGCTTCAGGACATTCTCGTTCTTTTCTTCTGCAAAAGCCGCTCCCGGCAGCAATAGTATGAAACAAAAGATTAGACTGGCTATTTTGTTGCCCATCTGGCCACTTCCTTTCAAAGAGCTAAGTTTACGCGATTTGATTATTCGCCTACGCCCACTAATTCGAACAATTAGCATTCAAGTTGATACCTTATTTAAACCATGGATAGGAGTGCCATTCTGTGACCTAAATCACAAAATTTTTTCTAGTTCTTACCGAATTGTGAACGTAAAATGAGGGAGTCTTTCACAAATAACCCAGCATTTCGCTTTACTCTCACTTTTTATTTATGTGAAACGTGTGAAGTAAATATGAAGATTTGATGAACTTACACAAAACGTTCACAAATATTTTTAATAGCAAAAAAACAGGAGCCCATTAAGCCCCTGCCTTCAAAATTATTGATTATTTTCCACATGCATTTTTGATTTGACTGGCTGGCCGCCTTTTCTTTCGTAGGCTTTCTTTGCCCTGTCAATGAGGTTTAAATCAGTTCCAACTTCTACATCCTGGCTGTTATAGCCATTGCGGGTCTTTTGCTCAGGGTTGTTTTGCTTTGAACGCTTTTTCATCCTTCCGCCTCCCTTAGTAACGCTGCAGAATCAAATCATTCTGGACTTGCTGGAGTTGAAGCCTCATCCTGTTCAGCCTTTCGCGCTGCTGGGAGTTGGCACTCATTGCAAGGACTGCCATTTCGTTATAAGCATTCTCCAGTACTTGCAATGCCTCGGTATACCCTTCTGCATTATAATGCTCCTGCCTGGCAGTATGGTTATATTGATCCTGCGCAAATTCAATTGCTTGCTGGCATCTATGGATATAATCCTCAATTGATTGTCGGGTTGCCATTAACGTCCCCCCTACTTATTATTCAGCCCTCTTTTGGACTGGAATCTGCAGCATGCAGCTTCCCTCTTATTTTGTTCACTGCCGCGTTATCTATCACTCGATATTAATGGGAAGAAATGAAATGGCTTAACAGTGGACTTCATGGTAAAATTCTTTTTATGCCAAACATCTTTGGCAAAACTAAGAAATGATGGGGTGTCCCGAAATGGAACGTTTAAACCCTTTTCCATACGCATTAGACCATAAACGATACCATTCCTGGAATTATCACTTGCGCCAGGAGTTTGGCCATAAGGTATTTAAAGTCGCATTGGATGGCGGCTTTGACTGCCCTAACCGAGACGGCACTGTTGCCCACGGAGGATGCACATTTTGCAGCGCAGCCGGTTCTGGCGATTTTGCCGGCAGGCGAATCGATGAGCTCGAAGTCCAATTCAACGAAATTAAGGAAAAAATGCATACAAAATGGAAAGACGGCAAATACATGGCCTATTTTCAGGCTTTCACAAATACTCATGCTCCAGTATCAGTACTGCGGGAAAAGTTTGAATCGGTTCTTAAGCAGGATGGAGTGGTCGGCCTCTCAATTGCAACCAGACCGGATTGCCTCCCTGATGACGTGGTTGAGTACCTCGCTGAGTTGAATCAACGAACGTATTTATGGGTTGAACTTGGCTTGCAGACGATCCATGAAAACACAGCACAACTGGTCAACAGGGCCCACGACTTTGCGTGTTATGTAAAGGGCATTGAAAAGCTCCGCAAGCACGGAATTAGAATCTGTACACATATTATTAACGGACTTCCTTTAGAAACACCGGAAATGATGATGGAAACTGCACGTGAGGTTGCAAAGCTCGATGTTCAGGGAATCAAAATCCATCTCCTCCACCTTCTAAAAGGAACACCGATGGTAAAACAGTATGAAAAAGGCCTGCTCGAGTTTTTGTCCCTTGAAGACTATGTCACCCTCGTTTGCGACCAGCTTGAGGTGCTTCCCCCTGAAATGATTATCCATCGGATAACCGGGGACGGGCCTATCGATTTGATGGTCGGCCCAATGTGGAGTGTGAATAAATGGGAAGTGCTGAATAGTATCGATGCGGAACTAGTGCGGCGGAACAGCTGGCAGGGGAAGCTTTTTGAAAAGGCCGAGATGGCGGAAAGGAGAATTTTCCATGAAGCTTGACGGAGTGCTTCCTTTTGCAAGAGGGCTTTTACAAAAAGCGGTTCAAGAAGGCGGAAGCGCAATCGATGCGACGATGGGGAATGGCCATGATACGCTTTTCCTGGCAAATCTCGTTGGTGAAATGGGCAGAGTCTTTTCGTTCGATATTCAGGCTGAAGCAATCGAAGCCACCTCTAAACGGCTTGAGGATGCAGGCGTCGCAGACAGGGCGAAGCTTTTTCAAACGGGCCACGAGAATGCCGCCTCCTGTATTCCGGAGAGTTTCCACGGAAAGTTGCAGGCCGCCATTTTCAACCTTGGCTATCTGCCAGGCAGTGACAAGACGATCATTACTAAATCCGGGACGACCATTTCTGCGGTGGAACAAATATTCGAAATGCTTTCCCCCGATGGCATCATTGTTCTGGTAGTTTATCACGGCCATGAAGGCGGTGCAGAAGAACGAGACAACTTGCTCAAGTTCGCAATTGGGCTCGACCAAAAGAAAGCCTATGTCCTCCAATACGGATTCATCAACCAGAAAAACAATCCTCCATTCATTGTCGCAATCGAAAAAAGGTAAGAGGCTTTACTAATGGGTTCTCTCTTTAGGTGCAAAGTGGAAAAGCATGGCGATCGCCATGCTTTTTCCATTTGAAACCACTGGTGTTTTAGTGATTAATCAACTTACGGCCGAGATAGAATATGTATGAGAATTCATAGGCGGAGAATTTCCGGTTAATGTATATAAGGGGGCTTAAGAAGTTGGTATAAGCGGAGATATTCCGGTTAACT
This sequence comes from Bacillus sp. FJAT-27225, assembly GCF_001685025.1. GTDB lineage: Bacteria > Bacillota > Bacilli > Bacillales > Cytobacillaceae > Bacillus_D. The sequence goes on from NZ_MAYU01000001.1 coordinate 1,245,291, forward strand.
TCACTAAATAAAGTCAAAATACAATGATTTTTACATATAAACGGAAAAACTCCCCTTATTTTCAGGGAAATATGGGTATTTCCCAATTTAAGCGGAATGTTTCCGTTTATTTATCAAACACTGGGAAATCAACATTCAGTTATAACAGCTAAAAACCCTTTCCCATTGCGAACTGTTTGTATAATCAATTCATTGAGTCTTGCTGCAGGAGCGGGAGACGCTCTTGGGCCAATACGAATTTCTTGAATTCCCTGATCAGATATTATGATTTAAATTATTCAAATCATCCAAATAATTCAGCAGTACAAATTAAAAGCTGCCCCGAAAGGCAAGTACCTTTCGGGGCAGCTTTGTTTGATTAAATCAGCTTTGTTTTTGAAACAGCCGGTACGCTATACCGTTCATATAGAAAAATTTGCTAATCGGTCCGCCAGCTTTGATGATTTGTTTAGCCAGCTTTCTGACTCCTTCCTGGCTACGAACTTTGCTGTCTGATAAATACAACCCCAGAAGTCCTCTGTTAATCAGCTTGTGGAACTGCTGATTTGGCAGACCCTCGATATGGCGATCGGCTTCCTTCATAAAGTGTAGAAGTCGATTGAACAAAGTTTCCTGGTTTTTGTAATAAAAACAGAAATTCAGATCTCCGCCAAGCCTGTCCTCCTCCTGATCAATAAAGTAATCAAGAAGAATGTGTAATCCTTGGATATAAGGAAAATAGCCATTGACAACTTTCCTGGCATCTTCACTTTTAAAGCCACTTCCCATTGCATACGAAACAAGGCAGAAAACGCCAAGTGTAGACCCTGAACACGCCGAAAACTCATACCATTCCATGTCGGGCATTCTCTTTTTATGGCGTTCAAACCACTCTTTCAGCCGCCCTTCCCTTTCGTCCTGGCGTACATGCTTGTGAACCTGGAGCTCACAATAATAGCCGCATAGCTCAAGGAGATAATCCTGGATAACTGGATAACTATCCACCGACTGAAGGGCTTTCTTGCAAGTGGAAACAAGCTCTGCCAAATACCCTCCATCATCCTGGTCTTCCCGTTTGCTGTAATAATCTCCATAGCGTGGGCCAGGCAAGAGGGAATCGAACATGGCATCGTGCAGGCTGGCAAAGTCATCAGGGTCGAGCGAGGTGCTGCGGTCGCACAGATTATCGAGATAATCGCTGATTGTTTGGTAGGCAACAATAAATTTGATTGCCTTCCTGTACTCTTTTTTTGCTATTAACCCAAGAATGGATCCTCCCTCACAATGGAAGGTCTTTGTATCAATACTGGCAAGTGCCTGTTTGCGGAGCTCGTGATTTGGAATTGCTTGAGCACGCTTTTTCCAATAAGCCAACTCTTCCTTTACTGCCGGGAAAATTTTACGGTAGCTTACCGCCATAAGCCCGACTGGTTTTACTGGAATAATCAATTCAAAACCACCTACTTCTCTTCTGTAAGCACTTGCTTTGAAAAAAGCAAGGCTGGATCTAATCTGAAGCAGGAGGAGAGTGTTCTCCCCTGCAAGTGTCAAAAGAGCGGCTAAATGATATAGCCGATTGCCCTTAATTGACTGTTTACAAAATCTATTGCATATTGAAATACTTGCTCACGCTCTGGTTCGTTGAATATTTCATGGTAAAGGCCAGGCCATTCCTTATACCGCTTCTCCGACAATGGAACCTGGTTAAACCAGCTGCTGACAGCCTTTTTGTTTACGATCAGGTCATCGCCAGCCTGCATGACGAGAGTTGGGATGTCCTGGGTTTTGGACAGATCTTCAAACGCTGTTTTCATTGCATCCTGCAATTCCCGATACCATCTTACCGATACCTTGGTCACGTACAACGTATCATTCGAGTCCGCTTCCTGGACATCCTTGTTTCGTGTCGCCATTTGGACAGTAAGCCCTGAATTCATCCGAAGCGAAGGGAAAATAACATTCATGCCGTAGGAAAGGCCATTAATAACCTTTGATGGCTTATGGACGAGCCCGAGGCATGGCGAGGATAAAATAGCGCCTGCTAGTGTGTGTTCCTCTTCCTGCAATAGCCTGATCGCAATGAGCCCTCCCATGCTATGGCCAAGCAGGAACACAGGCAATCCATATGTATAGGCGGCCTGAATCCAATCTTTCACCTCTGTCAAATAGTCATCAAAGGAATCAATATGGCCCCTTAGTGAACGGGTTGTCATTCCCTGGCCCGGCAAATCACCCATAATAACATGGAAGCCTGATGTTCTCCACATCTCGATTAGCCATCCATAGCGCCCGTGGTGCTCCATAGCTCCATGAATCATGACAATAACCGCTTTCGCTTCTCCGTCAGCTTCCCATTTCCACATACGAATTCCTCCTAAAACCGAACTGCTCAATAAAAGTACTATATCACACCTGCGTTTACTGAAAACCCAATTTGCTTGCATCTGCTTTCCGCTTCGATAAAATGAAACATAGATTGTGGTAAAGGAGTGTCAATATGATTTACCCTTACAAAGGCAAGTATCCTCAAATACATAATACGGCATTCATCGCCGACTTTGCGACCATAACCGGTGATGTTGAAATCGGACCAGAATCAGGTATCTGGTTTAATACCGTCATCCGCGGTGACATCGCGCCGACAATTATTGGCAAGCGTGTTAATATTCAGGACAACTCAGTCCTCCACCAAAGCCCCAATAATCCGTTAGTTCTTGAGGATGAGGTTACAGTCGGGCATCAATGTATCCTCCACAGCTGCATCATCAGGAAAAATGCGCTAATCGGTATGGGATCTATCATTATGGACAAAGCGGAAATTGGTGAAGGGGCATTTATCGGAGCTGGCAGCCTTGTTCCCCCCGGCAAAAAAATCCCCCCAGGCACACTCGCGCTTGGACGTCCCGCCAAAGTAATCAGGGAACTGAATAATGAAGATATCCAGGAAATGCAGAGAATTACAAAGGAATATGCAGAAAAAGCGCAGTATTATAAAGAACTTGCCCAAGGCGGCGAAGATAAATAGACAGAAGGAGGCGGACCCTAAGGGAGCGCCTCCTTTCTTTGTTAATTCCCAGCGGTTTGAAATTCCTTTTCTCCGAATGAATACTTCTCTTCAACAAAGACCTGGTGCCAAATCATAAACACAAGAACAGTCCAGATTTTACGGCTGTTATCGGCTTTGCCCTGGCAATGGTCATCAAGGAGTCCAAGGATATACTGCTTATTGAATAAGTGGTCCGTATTGCTTTCACGAATAATATCCTTAGCCCAGCTGTTCATTTCATCCTTAAGCCAATGGCGGATTGGTACCGGGAAGCCAAGCTTTTTCCTGTCAAGGACGTGTGCAGGTACAAAACTTTCAGCTGCTTTGCGGAGGATGTATTTTGTCGTCCCATTGGCCGTCTTTAAATCAGCAGGAATTTGCGAAGCAACCCTGAATACCTCTTTATCGAGGAATGGCACCCTCAGTTCAAGAGAATGAGCCATTGTTACCCTATCTGCTTTTAAAAGAATATCTCCGCGCATCCACGTATGAATATCTATATACTGCATACGGTCAACAGGGTTGTAGCCCCTGGTTTCGGCAAAGAGCGGCTTTGTAATATCAGTGAAATCCAAGCCATTCCGGTATATATTCAATAGCTCACGCTTTTCGTCCTCGGAGAACATTTTCGCGTTTCCGATATAGCGTTCCTCCATTGGAGTTACGCCGCGTTCAATGAAACTTTTCCCCTTTGTTCCTTCAGGCATGATGTCGGCTATTCTCTTAAGAAGGACCTTTCCAACACGAGGTATTTTGTTGAATACCTGAAGATCGCCTGGTTCGCGGTAAATATTGTAGCCGCCAAACAGCTCATCGGCACCTTCCCCAGAGAGGACAACCGTTACATGCTTTCTGGCTTCGCGGGCAACAAAGTAAAGCGGAACACAAGCAGGGTCGGCTAATGGATCATCCATATGCCACATGATTTTTGGAAGCTCAGCCATATATTCTTCCGGTGTGATGACATATGAGATATTCTCCACACCGAGCTTTTCGGCTGTTTCCTTCGCAACATCAATTTCACTAAAGCCATTTCGTTCAAATCCAACCGAGAATGTCTTAATTGCCGGGTGGAATTCCTTTGCAATTGAGGCGATGATTGAAGAATCAATCCCCCCTGAAAGGAAGGAACCTACAGGCACATCGCTTCGCATATGGATTTTCACTGAATCATAAAGGATATCACGGATTTCCTTCACAAATTCATCTTCGGACTTAAAGACCGGTACGAAATTAGCCTTCCAGTAACGCTTGATTTCCATTGGCTGGCCAGCCTTTTTAGTAAAATAATGGCCAGGCTCCAGCTTATGGATGCCTTCTGTCATCGTTTCCGGTTCCGGAACGAACTGATACGTAAGATAGTGCTGAAGCGAGTCATAATTCATGTCCGTTTTTTCGAGGGCAAGCAAGATGCTCTTCTTTTCTGATGCAAAGAAGGTTTTATCCCCTTCATTGTAGTAGAAGAATGGCTTAATCCCGAAATTGTCACGAGCACCGAACAACATCTTTTCTTGCTTATCCCAAATAACAAACGCGAACATACCGCGAAGCTTTTCAACAGCCTTTTCCTTTAAATGGCTGTACAATGCAATAATAACTTCCGTATCTGAATGCGTTTCAAACGTTAAGCCTTCTTTAAGAAGCTCCTCACGCAATTCAACATAGTTATAAATTTCTCCGTTGAAGATAATCCAATAGCGTTCATTTTCATAAGTAAGCGGTTGAGCTCCGCATTCAATATCGATAATGCTGAGGCGCCTGAAACCGAATTGGATGTGTTCATCATAGTAATAACCATCATCATCAGGACCACGGTGAGTGATGATGTTATTCATATTTTTAAATAGTTGTTTTTCTTCATTTGAATAATTTTGGGGCTGTTCATGGACACAACCGATAAAACCGCACATTATGTAGTTCACCTACTCCGATCATTGCATTTTTGACTATACCTTTATAAGGCATACAGTTTATACTATCATTTTTCAGCAAAAAATGGCATAGGCAGCTTTAGGAAAAATAAGCCATGTCCATTATGCATCCTATCATATTTTATACCCTAAATTTATTTAGTCTGAACATTAGTTTTTCTGGATTTTCGCTCCATCTAAACATTCAAAACAAATTTAAAAAATAAACATCACAGAAAATTGGACGAAAAACAAAAACGGGAGTTACATAAAATATGCAACTCCCGATATTGAACCCTTTATTTCGAAGCCTGCTCCTTTAAAACCTCGGCTTTATCAGTACGCTCCCAAGGAAGGTCAACATCATTACGTCCAAAATGCCCGTAAGCAGCTGTCTGCCTATAGATCGGCCTGCGCAGGTCAAGCATGTTGATAATGCCGGCTGGGCGCAGGTCGAAATTGGATTCGACCAATTCAATCAGAACGTCTTCACTTACTGTACCCGTGCCAAAAGTATCAATTGAGATTGATACAGGACGAGCGACACCGATAGCATAGGCCAGCTGAACCTCAACCTTATCTGCAAGGCCTGCCGCCACAATATTTTTCGCGACGTAACGGGCTGCATATGCTGCTGAACGGTCGACTTTAGTAGGATCCTTACCGGAGAAGGCACCACCGCCGTGGCGGGCATAACCGCCATACGTGTCAACGATTATTTTGCGGCCAGTGAGGCCTGCGTCACCCTGAGGACCGCCAATGACGAAACGCCCGGTAGGGTTAATAAAATACTTCGTCTTCTCATCAATCAGATTGGACGGTACAACTGGGTTGATGACATGTTCTTTCAGATCTCGCTGTATTTCTTCCAGAGTTACCTCTGGACCGTGCTGTGTTGAAATGACAATTGTATCAATCCGAATTGGCTTGTCATTTTCATCGTATTCAACGGTTACCTGGGTTTTCCCGTCTGGGCGAAGATATGGGAGAGTTTCGTTCTTGCGGACTTCTGTCAGCCTGCGGGAAAGCTTGTGTGCAAGCGATATCGGAAGCGGCATGAGTTCTTCAGTTTCATTACAGGCAAACCCGAACATAAGACCCTGGTCACCCGCACCGATTGCTTCGATTTCTGCATCGGTCATTTGGCCTTCACGGGCTTCCAGCGCTTGGTCTACACCCAGTGCGATATCGGCGGATTGCTCATCGATTGATGTCAATACTGCACACGTATCCGCATCGAAACCGTACTTGGCACGAGTATAGCCAATGTCCTTGATCGTTTCACGAACAATTTTTGGAATGTCAACATACGTTGATGTAGTAATTTCGCCTGCCACCAGGACAAGCCCAGTTGTGACAGACGTTTCAGCAGCGACACGTGCATTTGCGTCTTTTGCCAAGATTGCGTCTAAGATTGAATCAGAAATTTGGTCACAGATTTTATCTGGATGGCCTTCCGTTACTGATTCTGAAGTAAATAAACGGCGTTTTGCTGGCATCTGGATTCCTCCTATATGTTTTGCTAATAGAAAGTGCTGAACACTTTCCAAGTAAGCATTGAAACTATGCCTCTGGCTTCGCCAATCGGCGTATTTTTTATAAATGAGGTCAGCTGTGGACATACTCCGGCCTGCAAAAAACCTCGGTCACGGTACTCATTTCCCTAAGTAGTATGAAGTAAACATGGGGTTTTTATAACTACACCAATCCCTTTAGGCGGCTGGGCCAAATTGGATTTAATGAGATCCCCAAGGGACGCCAATAAAGGCAGCAAAAATAAAAAACCTTCCCTGTAGTGAGGAAAGGTTCAATTGCAAAATTCGCGCCTTTCACTCTTATCGTTCAAGGCATACGCCTTGCGTCAGGTTGGCACCTTTGCTAAAAGGTTTCACAATTAGCAGGTTGCCGGGTTTCATTGGGCCTGTCCCTCCACCGGCTCAGGATAAGAGAGTATCCGTTCAAGGGTAAATATTATCATAAACGCTTCGCATGTCAATGGATTTAACAAGAATTTCAATAGTTTATGGCAAAATGGGTCACTTGGTGTTTCAAATATGCTATAAAGAGCAGCTTCCATTTTCACACGTTGTTCCCAGCCACTTATAGCGGTTCCTGGCAATCCAGTTATAGACAGGTGTACCTATGATTGACGCAAAGGGGAAATACAGGAGAATACCAGGCAAAAATGTTAACGGAAATTGAAGCAGCATTTTTCTGGCGGCGAAAAATCCCCTATAAACCTTCGCACCTTCCAATACATGCAGCTCCCTTCTCAGATCAACCGCGCGGAAAGAAGGCTTGAGGCCCTTTTTTTCATACTCCTGCAGCGACACCCATTTAATTCGCCTGAGCCAGTCAAGTTTCATCGACTTTTCCTTCGAAGCTTTGCATAATGCACAATTTCCATCGTAAAGCGCAAGTAATGCCATAACGACCCTCCGTTTTTTAAAAAAAGATTCGCCGGCTAATAATGTACCTCATTTACACCAATGTGTTATACTATTTTCGGGATGAGGCTTTACAAAATTATCTAAAAGGGGAAATAAATTTACCATGAATGGAGTACAAATTCCTGAGAATCTGAGCAATCTCTTAAGCGGGGGCAACATACTTACCCAACTTTCTGTACCACAGCTCGTTGAAAAAATCCTTAGCCGCAGAGAGGGCATCCTTACATCTACTGGTGCCGTTTCCGTTTCAACTGGAAAATACACTGGGCGCTCGCCAGAAGATAAATTTATTGTCGACGAGCCCTCCATTAGCAGTAAAATTGAGTGGGGTAAAATCAACCGCCCTATTTCCGAAAAAAACTTTACTACCTTATATAATAATGTAATTGATTATTTAAAACAAAAAGATGAGCTTTTTGTCTTCAATGGATATGCGGGTGCTGATCAGAAATACCAGCTGCCTATCCAGGTTATTAATGAATTTGCCTGGCATAATTTATTCGCCCGCCAATTATTCATCCGCCCTGGCCAATCCGGGCTTTCTGGGCACAAACCGGAATTTACAGTCATCTCTGCTCCCGGTTTCAAAGCAGATCCTGCCCTCGATGGTACAAACTCGGAAACATTCATCATCATTTCATTTGAAAAAAGAACAGTCCTGATCGGTGGGACGGAATATGCAGGTGAAATGAAAAAATCAATCTTCTCTGTTATGAATTACCTTTTGCCCGAATCCGGGATTATGCCGATGCATTGCTCGGCAAACGTAGGCAGTGAAGGGGATGTTGCATTGTTCTTCGGGCTCTCCGGCACTGGAAAGACGACCCTTTCAGCTGATCCCAACCGCCGTCTGATTGGTGATGATGAGCATGGCTGGTCCGCTAATGGGGTGTTCAATATAGAGGGTGGCTGTTATGCAAAAACGATCAACCTCTCGAGAGAAAAGGAACCGCAAATATTTGATGCCATTTGTTTTGGAGCAGTCCTTGAAAATGTCGCGGTTAACCTGAAAACACGGAGAACAAATTATGACGATGGCAGCTTGACCGAAAATACTCGGGCGGCTTATCCGCTCGAAGCGATTCGCAACATTGTTACCCCAAGCGTTGCCGGCCATCCGAATACGATTGTATTCCTAACTGCGGATGCGTTCGGGGTCCTTCCGCCACTATCTATCTTAACGAAGGAACAGGCTATGTACCATTTTCTAAGCGGCTATACGTCAAAATTGGCTGGCACCGAACGTGGCATCTCCTCGCCCGAGGCAACGTTCTCGACTTGCTTTGGGGCTCCTTTCCTCCCATTGCCGGCAAAACGGTATGCGGAGATGCTTGGCGAAAAAATTCTCGAGCATAATTCAAAGGTCTTTCTTGTTAACACAGGTTGGACAGGAGGAGAGTACGGAGTTGGCAGCAGGATGAAATTAAGCTACACGAGGGCAATGGTCCAGGCCGCGCTTGAAGGGGAACTCAACAATAGTGAAACAGTCCGCGATCAGATTTTTGGGCTTTATGTCCCCCTCCATGTACCAGGTGTGCCTGATGAAGTGCTCCAGCCGGAAAAAACGTGGCAGGATGCGCAAGATTACAAACGAAAGGCAACAGAATTGGCCGCCCAATTCCGTGAAAACTTTAAAAAGTTTCAGGGTATCGATCCTTTGATTGAACAAAAAGGCGGGCCGCTAAAATAGGTGGAAAAAGCAAATGAGGCTTCCAGACGGGAGCCTCATTTTTGTTTGCTAATTTGGAGAATAAAGCGAGATGAGTTCATACGTAATCCTTGTTACCGTCCCTCCCCATTCTACTTTCGTGATTCTTGCCGTTCCGCTCGAGTCAGCATCAATGGTTTTGCGGATGTCAATTGGGATATCGATTGGATAAAGTCGATAGCCTTCTTTTTCAAGAACAAATAGATTCTCCTCAAGCCTTTCTTCCCTGCCCTTTGTGACAATCATGGTGTTCAGTTCTAGAGGCATGCCCATGACCGTTCCTCCTTTATGCAATGATCCTTCATTCTATTTTATCACTACCAAGCTTGCTTTTTCATCCATGCACAGAGGTCTTTGACTACTTTTCTGTTTACGTTCGGAGGAAAGTAGTGGGTAAACTCGTCAAAGTACCAAGTTTCCGGGTCTTTTCCGAGTTCTCTCATCCGTTTTTCCAAACGATAGGCATGTTCAATGGATACATTGTCATCATGGACACCGTGAATAATTAATACCGGGGGCACGAGTCTTTCAAGCTCATAGAGCGGTGTCCTGCTTTCATACCGTTCCGGGTACTTTACCGGTGTTCCTCCAATGACCCGTTTCATCATCCTCCGTAAATCCTCACGTTCTACATAGGTAAGGCTCATATCGCTCACACCGCCCCAGGTTACGACAGATGCAGCCTCAGGAAACTCGATGGCCGTCATGAGTGCCATTACACCTCCCCTTGAGAACCCAAAGATATGAATATGGGAAATACCAGGCATTTCCTTCAACACCTGGTAGGCCGAAAATGCATCAATCCGGTCTTCCCCAGCGAAGTCTTCGTCCCCTTCCCCACCTTGATTGCCTCGATAAAAAGGTGCAAAAACAACAAAGCCCTCGGCGGCAAATTGGGCAATTCTAGCCGGGCGGACCTTTCCTACATTTTTAATACCGCCCCGCAAATACAAAAATCCATCCGTCACCTCTCCAGCAAGCGGCTTTGCCAAAAGACCTTTTACCTTTAAATCGCCTGACATATATGTAATAAGCCATAATCCAATATCTGGATTTGGAGACGGGAATTTTTCCTTTGAGATAATTTTTCCATCTGCTGCTACTTCCATAATACATCCTCCTTTATTTTTTCGGGCAATGGGCATTCACACAATCATTCCTTCTTCATACGATATCACAGGCACATAGCCCAATTCATATCGGGAGGTAAACACCATGTTGAGACGGTTCAAGGCAGCGTCTATAGTCATGATTGCTGTGCTTATGGCACTGCCACTGGCAGCATGCCAGGATACATCAGAAGAGAAGAAGCTTGAAAAGGTGCGAGTTGCTGAAGTTACCCATTCTCTATTCTATACTCCGCAGTATGTTGCCCTTGCAAAAGGCTTTTTCAAGGAACAAGGACTGGATGTCCAAGTAACCACAACTCCTGGCGGCGACAAGACTATGACTGCCCTGCTCTCAAACGGAGCTGACATCGCTCTTGTTGGTTCTGAAACATCTATCTATGTTCAATCCCAGGGCTCAAGTGACCCTGTTATCAATTTTGCCCAGCTTACTCAGACTGACGGAACATTCCTCGTTGCCCGTGAAAAGATAGACAATTTTTCCTGGGATATGCTAAAAGGCACAACTTTCCTTGGCCAACGCAAAGGCGGAATGCCCCAAATGGTCGGCGAGTTTGTATTGAAGAAGCACGGAATCAACCCTCACAAGGATTTGACCTTAATCCAAAATATCGACTTTGCGAATATTGCAACAGCCTTCGCCTCAGGCACAGGTGACTTTGTCCAATTGTTTGAGCCAACGGCCAGTATCTTCGAAAAGGAAGGCAAAGGCCATATCATCGCTTCATTCGGAACAGAGTCCGGACATGTTCCATATACCACTTTTATGGCAAAAGAAAGCTATATGAAGAAAAACCCAAAAATTATCGAAAATTTTACGAAGGCCATCTACAAGGCTCAACAATGGGTACAGGAAACCGATTCAAACGAAATCGCAAAAGCAATTCAGCCATATTTTGAAGATACAGACCCCGGCATAATGGCGACAGTCATTGAACGGTATAAGAGCCAGGGTTCCTTTGCTACAGACCCGATCCTTGATGAAGAGGAGTGGGCAAACCTTCAGAATATTATGGATGAAGCCGGGGAGCTCCCACAGCGAATTGACCATAAAACACTTGTTAATACCCAAATTGCTGAAAAAGTAAAATAACTGACAGCTATCTTTATAAATTAATAATGGGGATTCCACAGGCTTCAATTGAACAGAGCTGTCTGAACCAGGCATCCCTCTCCATCAAGCTTCATATGCCCGGAATCTTATTCTAACTCCCCTTGATGCGGGCAAAAAATGATAAAAGGAGGCCGCTGCATGAGTTTGCTTTCACTTGAAGGCGTCGGGCACACATATTTTACTAAAGACATGGCAGTTACGGCCATCTCTGATATCAGCCTCTCAGTCGAGGAGGGAGAATTCATTTCGTTCCTCGGGCCTAGCGGCTGTGGGAAGACTACTTTGCTTTCAATCATTGCCGGCCTCATTGAGCAAACAGAGGGCAAAGTCCTGCTCGGAGGCAAGCCGATTGAAGACGCAAGGGATGATATCGGATACATGCTCCAGCAGGACTATCTTTTCCCATGGAAAACCATTGAGGAAAACGTTTTAATAGGCTTAAAGCTAACGAAGAAATTGACACCCGAAAGAAGAGCCCGGGCACTTAAGCTCCTTCAGGACATTGGTTTGCCTGGAGTTGAAAAAAAGCTGCCTAAACAGCTATCCGGAGGAATGAGACAAAGGGCCGCCCTTGCCAGGACACTCACTGCCGAACCTAAAGTGCTGATGCTTGATGAACCGTTCTCTGCATTGGATTATCAATCAAAACTAAAACTTGAAGATCTTGTTTTATCCACTTTAAAAGGATTGGGCAAAACGGCGATCCTTGTGACTCACGATATTGGCGAAGCAATTGCGATGAGCGACCGCATCTACCTTTTTTCGGCAAGCCCGGGCAGAATCCATAAAGTATTTCATATTCCGGATGAATTAAGGAAACTTCAGCCCTTTGAAACTAGAAATCATGAAAGTTACGGAAAACTGTTCAAAGAAATATGGAAGGAGCTGGAGTCGCTTGAATAACCATCCCCCTATCAGCTCCCAGCATGCGGAATACTTGAAAGGCTTAAAAAAGGAACAGGTTCTTGTACGTTTTTACCAACTTCTCATATTTTGTGCATTTTTTTCAGTCTGGGAACTTTCAAGCCGTAAAGAGTGGATTGACCCGCTTATTTTCAGTGCACCAACGAAAATCTGGAATTTGCTGTTAACCAAATTGCAGAATGGAACACTTCTGGCAGACCTGGGAATTACATTGACGGAAACGGTGGCCGGCTTTCTGCTTGGGACGCTGCTGGGAACCCTGATTGCGGCCATCCTTTGGTGGTCGCCGCTTCTATCAAAGATTTTGGATCCTTACCTTGTTGTTCTCAACGCAATGCCAAAGGTTGCACTTGGTCCAATTTTAATCGTAGCGATGGGTCCCGGATTTGCGTCAATCATTTCAATGGGAGCAATTATATCGATCATTATCACGACTATTGTCGTCTACACTTCGTTCAAGGAAGTGGATCCCAATTACCTGAAAGTCCTTAAAACCTTCGGGGCAACGAGATTTCAGTGCTTTAAGGAAGCGATTCTCCCCGCTTCATTTCCGACTATTATCTCAACTTTAAAGGTAAATGTGGGACTCTCTTGGGTCGGGGTTATTGTAGGCGAATTTCTGGCTTCATCCAAAGGGCTTGGATATATGATTATTTATGGCTTCCAAGTATTCAATTTTACTCTTGTGCTGCTGTCGCTCCTAGTAATTGCTGTTTTCGCTACACTTATGTACCAGCTTGTTGCCCTTGTGGAGAAAAAGCTTGTCAAAGATTAGCCAAATTCAAACGAACGGCCGGCGCTCATCGATGCCGGCCGCAATTATTTTCCACTCTTTATTGACTCCAGTTGTTTAAGGCACTTCTCTATTACTTCATCCTTCATAATAAAGCTGAAATTCGGACCATGTCGGGCTTCGGTTAAATTTCCCTGAAAAACAAAAGGCCCTTTTGTTTCATAATAGGTTTTCTTTTGGACGACCCTGTCAGCAATCCCCGAGAACACAGCCTTAACAAACGCTTCCCCTGTATCCTTATCCAGGACCCGATAGTCGGCAATCCAGTTTAGTTTTTTGAGGATGGCACCTGTTTCTTCATAAACCTCTCTCCTGGCCGCTTGTTCAATGGTTTCTCCTGGTTCCACTTTGCCGCCGGGGAATTCCAGACCTCTTTCACTGTGCTGTGTTAAAAGCCAGCGCCCATCCAACTGGCAAATGACCAGGACATGCCCTGCTTCCTCATCGAAGAATCTGTCTTTAAAAGAAAGCTGAATTCTGTTCCCGTTTATGTCTTTAAACTCTTCCATCGTTACCCGCCTAATAGGAATGATCGTGTTCATAAGTACAATCGTAGCGTGGATGAGCAAAAGCTTCAACTATTGGGCCGGTTTAAGAGACGAACCAATACTCAGCGAAGAGAGATTCATCCCATAAATACAATTTAAGGGACGAACCAATGCTCTGCGAAGAGAGATTCGTCCCATAAATACAATTTAAGAGACGAACCAGTGTTCAACGAAGAGAAATTCGTCCATAAATACAACTTAAGAGACAACCAGTGTTCAGCGAAGAGAGATTCGTCCTATAAATACAATTTAAGGGACGAACCAATGCCCTGCGAAGAGAGATTCGTCCTATAAATACAATTTAAGAGACGAACCAGTGTTCAGAGAAGAGAGATTCATCCCATAAATACAATTTAAGGGACGAACCAATGCTCTGCGAAGAGAGATTCGTCCTATAAATACAATTTAATAGACGAACCAGTGTTCAACGAAGAGAGATTCGTCCCATAAATACAATTTATCAATCGAAGCAGCAAAGCTTAAGGGTTGGGAGCCTGGTTAAGAATCCCCATTGAGTCAATATGGTTTTTAGCTTCATTGTCCCCTAATTCATAAATAAGGCTGTAAATCTTTTGCATCATGTCATCATATGCATCATTCGCTTTGTCATGATGATATTCAACATACGGGATATGGGCTCTGACATATGTGCTCAATTCATTGTTATAGTTTTCATCAAAGTATTCCCGCAATTGGATAATTTCCTCATCGGTGGCTTCAATTTTAAAATTCCAGGGAGAACTTGTCGCACTTTGAGATATCTCACCTGTTGCTATTGAAATATAATACGTTTTCTTTTTTTGTCCATCCATAGCTTGTCAGTCCTCCGTGAGTTGAATACCATTTTTATCTTCTTTTCCCTCATTTCTATATTTTTTATACGATTTATTCATTTTTCAGCCATTCCCGCCATAAATTGTTTAAAATAAGAAGACAGCGTCTCAGCTGCAGGAATACTTTTTTAAACAAAGGGTATAAAATTTATATAAAGACAGAGAAACGGTGATTTTATTGCTTAAAAAATTTCTCTTGTCTGGAGGTGAAATGTTGTGAAATTGGTTGACGAACTTTATGAATTATACCGCAACAAGCTTACCGGGGACGAAGAGGATATCGATATGCTTGCATTTGCGTTTCTTGAAGAAATGAGCCATGAAGATTTATTAGCATTAATCCAGGACATGGACAAACAAGAGTTGTACAATTTAATGGGGATTTACCTGATTGAAAGCCTAAAAGGCAAGTTTGCCAGGGATGATTACGGCCAGCGGCCTACTGGGTTTCATCCAAGGAATATACATTAAACAGTACATAGGGGTTGGAAGTGGGGAGCCTTGGAAAAGGCTCTTTTTTCTGTATTCAAAATAATCGCTCCGCTAAACTGTGCCATTCTCTTCCTGTATGATAGAATGGTTTTTAAATAATGTCGTACGAGGGGGATGGGAAATTGAGTATGATAGTGGGAATCATCATGGTCTTATCTTTCGTCATTTTTTTGGTGGTCATAGCACTGGCGGTAATTACCACAAATAAAGCTTATGCCTTTAGGCACACAGTAGATCCTGCCGATGAATCTCCCTCTCTGGTTGAGGATCGGCAGGAGAAAAAAGCCTGACAATAGAAGTCGGGTTTTTTTATTGCATAATTATTGCCGATGATGCTCTGCTTTTTCTCTAATACAGATGTAAGCAAATTCAATCAAGAGCTCAGTGATAATATTTCAAGTTGCGGTGATAGACTGATGGTTATCCCTAGGCGCTATTGGAATCGTTTCGCGTCTTTCAGAGTAGCAAAATGGTGCCAATAAACCCTATTGGCGTCGTTTCACGTCTTTGAGACTGCAAAATGGTGCCAATAAACCCTATTGGCATCGTTTCACGTCTTTAAAAGTAGCAAAATGGCGCCAATAGGATTACTGTAACTGATATTTAAAATGGGCAACCTGCTATATGATATTAACCATTAAAAAAGAGGCCCCTAAAAGGAAGCCTCGTTTTACGATATTATGCAAAAACCTGCTTTAGGTCTTCTTTGCTTTGAGTCAGCCAGAAACGCATCAGTTTCTTGGCACCTTCAAGGTCATGAAGCTTTGCCTGGCCGCATTGTTTTTCATTGGCAGCCGGAATTTCAGTGATTTCTACCGCTTCTTTCATTGTTGCATCAAGAAGGTCGATAATTTCCTCTACAGTCGGCTCACCGCTGACAACTAGATAATAGCCTGTCTGGCAGCCCATTGGTGAAATATCAATGATATCGAAGTGGTCATATTTTTCAGAATGCTTCCGGATGTTAAAGGCAAGCAAATGTTCAAGTGTATGGATGGAATCAGGCTTCATTGCCTGTTTGTTTGGCTGGCAAAAACGAATATCATATTTATTCACAACACCGTCGCTGCCTACCTTGTGGACACCACAATGGCGGACGTAAGGGGCTTTAACTGCATTATGGTCAAGTTCAAAGCTTTCTACTGAAGGCATGAAAGTCACTCCTTTTTTATTCTCTCTGTATCTTACCATAAAATCCGACTATTTTCATCTACTTTAAAGGAAATTCACCTTTTAGACGTTTCTTCCTGTTTGTGTTAAATTAATGAAGAATAAAAAGGAGACCTATTTATGATAACAAAACTATTTCTCGGAATTATCCGATTCTATCAAAAGGCAATATCGCCATTGAAACCGCCTAGCTGCAGGTTCCATCCTACCTGTTCAAACTACGGGGCCGAAGCAATTTCACGCTTCGGCGCACTTAAAGGTGGATACTTAACGATAAAAAGAATTCTTAAATGCCATCCGCTCCATCCTGGCGGCCTTGACCCAGTTCCCGAGGATTGGCCAGATTCCAGGAAGCACCGCCATTCATGATAAAAGGACAATTAATATCCTTCAACAACCAAATCAAGCCGGCCAGTTTCAGGATCGATGACCAAGCCGTGTACAGGAACATCTGCTGGCATTAGCGGATGTTTTTTTATTGTGTCGACACTGTGCTTGACGCTGTCGGTTACACTGTCAAACCCATGCAGCCATTGCTTAATCTCAATCCCGGAATAATTGAGAGTTTCAAGGGTTTCCTTTTTTATACCCCTTGCCTCCATCTTCTCAATCATACTCTCTGCTTTCATAGAATTCATACCGCAATCATAATGGCCAATAACAAATACTTCGTCGGCTTGTAGCTCGTAAACTGCGACCAAAATGCTGCGCATAATACTTCCGAATGGGTGGGCAATCAGTGCCCCGGCATTTTTAATTAATTTTACATCCCCGTTCGAAAGATTCATTGCCTTTGGTAATAGTTCAAGGAGGCGAGTGTCCATACATGTCAAAATGACTGCCTTCTTATTTGGGAACTTGGTAGTCTGAAATTGTTCATATTGTTTGTTTTCTACAAATTGTTCATTGTAGTTTAAAATTTCTTTAAGTCTGTCCATATCTTCTTTTTCACCTTTCCTAAACATAAGATAAGCATGCAAGCCCATGTTGGGTCCTTTTTTAGGATACAGGATTTTTAGTTAAAAAATCAATTTTCGCTTGCTTTCATGTTCATTTTTTTGTATTATAGTCAAGTCGATAAATCGGAATCATTACAATTTAACTTTTTATATTTATATAAAAAGTTATTCTATGTATAGATTGAAATTATAATATTCTAAATTGGTCTGTTGATTTCCGTTCTAGGCACTTCGCTTTCCGCGGGGCGTGCGGTGAGCCTCCTCGCCGCCCTTGGCGGCTGTGGGGTCTCACCTGTCACGCTGCTCCCGCAGGAGTCTTCGTGCCTTCCACTCCAATCAACAGGGCTCAGAAAGTAAATTATTAAGTTCAACATATATAGGTTAAACTTATGATTCTCTAATTTCTACTGAAGGCGCTTCAATCTCAATTGAAAAGCTTTTATTAACATAAATTTTTTTACTTTATAAATCGGAATTACTACGATTTGCTGGGAGGCAAACTATGAAAAAACTACTGATACTATTATTCGCTGCCTTTCTTTTGGCCGGGTGCAGCAATGACAACGATACAGAAAATACAAAGAATAAAGAAACATTGACAATTTATACAACTGTTTTTCCTCTTCAATATTTTGCCGAAAGAATTGCAGGAGAGCATGCTGATGTCTCTTCCATCTACCCTCCCGGGGCGGATGAACACACATTTGAACCTTCCCAAAAGGATATGATTGCTCTTGCTGAATCGGACCTGTTTTTTTACATTGGGATGGGTCTTGAGGGTTTTGTGGATAAGGCGAAATCGACCATGAAGGGTGAAAATGTCCGGATGGTGGCTGCCGCGAAGGATATTCATCCAGAGGAGAACGCGGAAGACGAACACGAGGGCCATGAGGATGAAAATGAAAATGAACATGAAGATGGACACAACCACGGAGATGTAGACCCCCATGTTTGGCTTGATCCTGTTTATGCAAAGGAGCTTGCGAAGTCCATTAAGGATGAACTTTCAAAAGCAAAACCGAATTTAAAGGATGAGTTTGAAAAAAATTATACAGAGTTGATTGCTGACCTGGATGAGCTCGACCAAAACTTTAAAGAAACTGCCGCAAATGCAAAGATTAATAAAATAATCGTTTCTCATTCAGCGTTTGGCTATTGGGAATCAAGATATGGAATAGAACAGGTTCCGATTGCCGGCATGTCAACTTCAAGCGAGCCAACTCAGAAGGATATGGAAAAAATAATTAAAACGATAAATAAGTATGGCATCCGTTACATCCTAGTAGAGCAAAATGTGAGCTCAAAGCTTGCTGAGGCTATCTCTGCAGAAACAGATTCAGAGCTTCTCAAAGTCCATAATCTCTCAACTCGGACCGACCGGGATATAAAAAACAAGGAAACTTATTTTACACTTATGGAGAAAAATCTTAAAACGTTGGAAAAAGCGATGAATTAAGATTTCTCCCACTATAGCCGGTTTTGAAGGTGCAAAATTCGAATAATCAGCAAGCAACTTGGTAAGGGCTTGGAGCATATCATTATGCTCCAAGCCCTTTTTTACAGCACTTTGATTGTTTGAATGCTAAACTTCTCACTCGACGCTTATTAATTTGCACCGAGTTGTGGAGTATCTTCCTCATACTTACCTTTTAAACATACATACTAAAAGTATGAGGTGAATTCAATTGTCAATGATGAAAATAGCTCTGTCTTTAGCTCTTTTAATTTATACTCAACCAACTAATCCATCTGTGCCTGAAATAATCAGTATCTCTTCCAATTTCCCTGTAAAAGAAAGCTGGGTTGAAATTCCGAAAGGGACAAAGAAGATTACATTTAATGTACAAGCTCGTAATACCGAAACCGTTTTGTTCTGGTTAATCCCAACCGGCACCGGCACGTGGAACGAGAGAATGTTAATCGGCTACGATTTAAAAACTGATGAACAAGATAACAGCTTTACTTTAACTTGGAGCATTGATCGGTTATACCTTCACGATCATTTATATGTACAAGCCATAGGAGAAGATACTGAAAATGACACACTTAACTTACAGATGGAGTGATTGCCCCTGTTTGTTCATTAAGAATTAAAAAAGTAGTTAAGAAAAAACCACATATAATCCCACCTGACAATTACGGCTTAATCGGCTGGACATCCCATATCTAAAGTAGACCAGTGCACCTAATCATTGTCCTCAGTCTCTTTGAAATAATGCGGCACATTCATAAATCCTCTTACAGCTATTAAATCTTTATGCCCTTTTACTGCAAAAACGGTTTCAGTCTCCGTCCTCCCAATCTGTTTCCCTAGAGGATAATCATCCTCATACATTAATCGGTTAACAATAGACCTATATGAACGATTTTTAAAATAAGCGTAATCTACTGTGTAGGTGATACCGTCAATCATTTCATCTCTGGCATTATACTCAATTTGGTAGACCGGGAGCATCTGGTATCGAATGTAAAAATAACTTGGGATTAAAATGCAAAGCAACGTAACAGAAATAAGTAAGTATTTTATACTCCTATTCATATTGCTTCTCCACCCTTTTTTAATCCTTCAATAAAAATTGCCACGTTGGTTCACTATACCAAGGGACTAAATCCTCTTATTTTTTCTGCTGCCTTTCAAACTATCATCATCAACTAACTTTAATGAGTGAATAATCCCCTTTAATTTTAACATAAATATCCAATAACTTTTTATCATTTTCAGCACACCAATCGCACACTGTCAATAATTTCTGACAGCCTATTAAAAGGGGTGCTAACTAAGATGGGAATTTTTTATATGATTCAACAAGTAGGAGCAGCCCCATTCAATTGTAAATCGGACTGCTATTTGTCTTCCAAGTTAGTTTTTGAAATCGAAAACCGCACCCGTTAGCCAGACTCCAGACATGGTTTTTTTGTCTAAAATTTCCTGACTTGGTCAAACTAAAACTATGTGACATTGAAAGGGAGAAGAATAAAATGAGTGACTTAACAATTGCCAGGTCCCTGTTCGGTACAACGATGGGATTCCATATTATCCATGCAACAATCGGTGTTGGGTTGCCTCTCATGATGCTGCTGGCAGAACTGCTTTATCAAAAGACGAAAGACATTGAATATGTCGTCATGGCCAAACGCTGGACGAAGGCATTCGCGGTACTGCTTGGAGTCGGGATACCGACCGGGACGATTGCGGGAATGCAGCTGTCCTTGTTATGGCCAGGGTTCATGGAAGTGATTGGGCGGGTCATGGCGCTTCCCTTCCAAATTGAAATTTATGCTTTTTTCGTTGAAGCCTTGTTTATGTCCATTTATGTGTATGCAGCTGAACGAATCAAGCCATGGATGCGGATTGTCAGTCTCATACTCGTTGCTCTCGGTGCGCTCGCATCAGCTGTTCTGATTACAAATGTCCATGCCTTCCAGGGAACTCCGGCCGGCTTTGACATTGTGAATGGCGAAATCGTCAATGTTGATCCCTGGAAAGCATTTTTTAACCCGAGCTTTTTCGTGACTGCGGGGCATGTCGCCCTGTCTGCCTATATAGTTGGCGCATTTGTCGTTGCAATGGTCGCTGGCTATAAAATGATGAAAGCCGAGTACGGTTCACGAATTTATAAGTTCCATCAAAAAGCTCTTACCCTGTCACTTGTAGTAGGAGCTATTTTTTCAATCCTCACAGCAGTAAATGGGCATGAATCAGCGCAAATGCTTCATGAATACCAGCCTGAAAAACTGGCTGCCGCTGAAGGGCTTTTTGAGACACAGTCGTACGCCCCGCTTTCAATTGCAGGAATTACTGACAAAGAAACACAATCTGTAAAATATGGCATCGAAATCCCGTGGGCACTCAGCTTTTTAGCCGGGAATCGCTTTGATACTGTCGTAAAAGGCCTGAATGAATGGCCGGAGGAAGAGTGGCCTCCTTTGTTCACACATACGTTATTCAATGGAATGGTCTTTATCGGGGTATATCTTATTGTTGTTTCCCTCTTCGGACTTTTCTGGAAGAAGATTTTGAAAAAGGAAAAGTATCCAAGATGGCTTCTTTGGTCTTATGTCGCTTCAGGGCCACTGTCAATTCTCGCAATTGAACTTGGATGGATTTTCGCCTGCACCGGACGCCAGCCATGGAATATATACCGGATGCTGACGACTGCGGAATCCGTTACGACACAGACGAATCTAGGCCCGCTATATGCAATGTTCGCAACATTGTATGTGATACTTGCAGCTGCTGCAATTTTTGTACTGCTCTACTTTTTCAAAAAAAATCCTGTTCAAAAAGACTTGGAGCGGGCTGAAAATGAGGATGTCCAGCTATTCAGTTCCAATACATAGGAGGTGGCCCGATGGTTGATGCCTATATTGCAATTACGATTCTTTGGGGTTTTGTTTTCATCTATGCGGTCATGGCAACGATGGACTTTGGGGCAGGCTTCTGGTCGATGCTTTACATCAATAAGCCCCATACAATGGCAACCAATATTGCCAACCGCTACTTATCGCCAACATGGGAGGTAACAAATACATTCATTGTTGCACTAGTTGTCGCCGTGTACAGCTTATTTCCACGTGGAGCATACACGCTCGGTACGGTGCTGCTGATACCCGGAAGTCTCATCCTTGTTCTTTTAACATTAAGAAGTGCCTTTCTTGTATTCTCAAATATTGCCGATGAATATAGAAAACCGCTCACCTATGTTTCGGGTATTTGCGGTTTCCTGATTCCCGGACTGCTGATAAGTGTATTGCCAATCACTCACGGCCAATATATCGATACCTTTGAGGATGGCCGCCAGACTCTTAACTTAGTCCGTCTTTTTACAAGCCCGAATGAGTATGCCTTTTTTGCTTTTGCAATCAGTTCGACACTTTTTCTCTCTTCACTCCTGCTTGCCGACTATTCTAAGGTTTCGAATGAAATGGATGCATATAAAGTGTACCGGCGCGATGCACTGATCATGGGCCCGGTTTCCATCGTGATGGCTCTTGCAATTATGATTACCCTGAATAGGGAAGCCGGCTGGCTATACGAAAGAATGTTAGATGACCTTCCAATCCTGTTCTTATCATTGGGATTGTTCTTGCTTGGCGGTCTGGCGCTATTTCTTCCTACCTTTAAGGATGGAAAAAAAGTGACCGGAATGCCCAGGTTAGCGGTCATTGCGATTACCGCCCAGTACCTTGCCGCAAGTTATGTATACGGAAGGGCGCACCTGCCCTATCTCGTTTATCCGGATGTAACCATTCATACCGCGTTTACCGACCCAAATTCTTTCAGGGCCGTTTTTGCAACCTATATCGTCGGGTTTGCGATTCTGTTTCCTGGTTTTATATACTTTTGGAGTCTGTTTATGCATGATAAAAAATACTTACGACAAAAGGCGGGAGAAACTAGGAAGTAAAACGGAGGGCTTGGAGGTATTGGCACCATATAATCAAAAAAGAGGCTAAACGCCTCTTTTTGATTTCTACTATTTTATTGCGGACTGGACATTTTCAGGATTCATGTAACATAAAATTTGTACACAAGAGATTTAAATCAATCCCTCTAGTTGCTCATATAGCTCTTCTTTTTCCTGTTCAAGTTTCTCTTTATAGGAGAATATCTCCTGCAATTTAGCCAGGTCTTTCTCTTCTAACATTTTGATTTCCAAAGCTGCCAATTTTTCCTCCACACCTATAAGGACCGATTCCACTTCATCCAATTTTTTTATTTCATCCTTTTGTTCAGGTAATCTTTGCTTAACCGCCTTTTGTGTTGGTCTCGCAGTTTCAGGAACAGCCACTCTAGCCTGCATTTCCTCAAGTTTATCCTTAGCCCAGGAATACCCGCCTTCAAAAGAATAAAGCTTCTGATTATGAAGCCAGTATGTTCGTTTAAAAAGCTTATTTAAAAAATACCTGTCATGGGAAACTGCAAGAATGGTTCCTTTGAATTCTTCCAAAGCCTCTTCAAGTACTTCCCGGGAGTCGATGTCAAGATGATTGGTTGGTTCATCAAGGACAAGGAAATTAACATCCTGGTACATCAGCTGGGCAAGACGGAGTCTCATTTTTTCGCCTCCGCTTAATTGGCCAACCTTTCGAAAAACATTTGCTCCATAAAAAAGGAATTTAGCCAGTATATGGCGTGCTTCTCCCTCCGCAACATGTACCTCTTCCCGGAACGCGTCAATCAGCCTCATATTGGGGTCTGCAGCATTAAAATGCTGGGAGAGATAGCCTATCTTTACATTGCTGCCAAGCTTCAACTCCCCACTGTCCGGCATTACCTCCTGGAGGACCATTTTAATAATGGTTGATTTCCCTGTTCCGTTGGGACCGACAATTGCAGCCCTGTCCAGATAGTGGACAAGGAGGTTTGCCTTCCTGAACAATTCTTTTTCTCCATAGGATTTTGAGACATCTTTCATGATAAAAACTTCTTTTCCGCTTCGGTCCGTTTTCTCAAATTCAAGTCCGATTTGTTTCCGTTCAAGGACGGGCCGTTTTAATTTTTCCATACGTTCGAGCGCCCGTTCCATGTTTCTTGCCTGTTTATGGAGGCCCTCATTCGGAGGATTTGCCTGGTTCGCCCACTCCTTAAGCCGCTTTATCGCTTCTTTCATCTTCTTTATTTTCTTTTGCTGCTCCTGGTAGGCCTGGAACTCTTGCAGCAGCCTTTCCTCCTTTTCTTTTACAAATCCTGAGTAATTTGTATGGTACACTGCAACTTCTCCATCCTCAAGGTCAAATACCTTTGTAACGACATTGTCAAGGAAATACCGATCGTGCGAGATGCAGACGATCGTTCCCTCATACTCCTTAAGGAATTCCTCAAGCCATTCTACAGCAGCTATATCAAGGTGATTCGTCGGTTCATCAAGAAGGAGCAAATCTGGATTCTGCAGAAGGACAAGCCCAAGGCAAACTTTTGTCTTTTCACCGCCGCTTAATTCCCCGAAATCTCTCTGGAGTAGATCTGTAATTCCCAACCCATTTGCAACCTTCGCTATATTTGCCTCCATCTCGTATCCGCCTGAAAGAATGAATTCGTCTTGCAACCGGCCATACTCTTCAATATTTTTTGCTAGCTTTACATCATCCGTTTCCATGGCCATACTTTCTTCCAGCTCTCTAAGGCGCACGGCTGTTTTCATCTTGTCAGTGAATGCAATTTGCAGGACATGCAGGCCTGTCGTTCCTAGTGGGTACTGTGGAATTTGAGCAAGATACCCTACTCTTGCCCCTTTTTTCATATGGATTTCTCCCTCATCCGGGATTTCAATTGTAGCCATTAATTTAAAGATAGTTGTCTTTCCAGAGCCATTTCGGCCTACCAATCCAATCCGGGCTTTTTCCTGGATTTCAAAAGACAGATTTTCAAAGATTTTATTGCCGCCAAACATTTTCGAAATCTGGTGAATGCTGCATATTGTCATGTTCCTCTTTCCTTTCACGATTAAATTTTCGGTAAGAGGCAATACACAAAAAAGCCATAGAAGACTCTGTCTTCCATGGCTAATCGACATTTATTTCGCCGCTAAACACTCTTCTAAATCCCCAGCTAATGGGGTTTTCGCCGAATGCCAGCTTAAAGCATTATAGACATGCTGCAGCCCACAATGCCAGCGATTTATTTGATCGGGCAGGAATTGAGATCTCTTACCGTTCTGTTCATATTAAATTGCTAAAAAAGGGCATACGTATCCCGTTAAAAGCAATTTCATGAAAAATTGCACGGCAAATATAGACATATTCCATAAACTGCCCTTGCAATCCAACAGACCGGTTCATCTCAAATCCCACCTCCTTAAAAATCCAATATATAAATTCATTATAAAATGGTCAGATAATTTATGCAAATTATCAGACACCATTGAACTGCCTATTTTTGTGGTACTGCTCTTAAAGATGAATGTTATTCCTGTTTTAAATCATTGCAATCGTTAAAATGAGAGTAGCCACAAGGAACATAATTAAAACAAATACATTTGCCCAGCCTTCAACGGAAAGGTCCATAGAATTATAATCTAAAGCTGTCTATCGCCTATAGCCGTTCCAAATTAAACAGAAAAAGCCGCCCAAAATGGCAGCTTGTTAAGTAAATAATCTTAAAAACCAGCTGGCCTGTAAATGAATACTAGAAAACAAACGTTTCCGCCTTTAACGTAATCTCGTTAATTCGCCTCCGATTAAGGCGAAACCCTATCCCTTCACCCTCAGGCACCGATACCCATCCATCTTGGACAGTAATTTCGGGTTCTATAATATCCTCTTCCCAAAACCGGGAAGATGCCGAGATATCACCTGGTATAATGAAACCTGGCAATGACGCCAGAGCGATGTTATGAGCCCGGGATACACCAAATTCAATCATCCCGCCGCACCATAAAGGGATATCCTTTTCTTCGCATAAAGAATGGATCCTGATTGCCTCTCCAATACCACCGACTTTTCCAGCCTTTATGGTCAATACTTTGCAGCTGCCCAATTCCAATGCCATTTTGGCATCAGAGTAGGAGTTTATGCTCTCATCCAGGCATATCGGTGTAGAAATCAGCTTCTGAAGCTTTGCATGTTCAAGAAAATCATCATGAGCCAACGGCTGTTCAATTAAAAGCAAACCTAATTCATCGAGTGCTTTTAGTTTTTCTGCATCTGCCAATGTATAGGCAGAATTGGCATCTGCCATAATCGCCAATTCCGGATATTCACGCCTCAGTGCAGATAACAGGGAATAATCATTGCCAGGACTAATTTTAACCTTGATGCGCTGATATCCTTCCTCTACAAAGCGTGCTGTCTGCTCAATGGCTTCCGCTTGATTCTTGGCTGCAACGACAACCCCCGCAGGTATTTTCTTTTTGTCACCGCCTAGCAGCCGGGAAAGTTGTTTTTTAGCTTGCTTTGAAAATAAATCCCATAACGCCATTTCAATGGCGGATTTGGCCATATGGTTTCTACGGACCGGGCTAAATAAGCGGAATACTTCCTCGGGATGAGTGATTGTATTTCTTTTAATAATTGGGATTAGGTAGGATGTCATTACATCCCAGCAGCTGGCGACCGTTTCTTCGGTATACCAAGGAGACGAGAATGCCACACCTTCCCCATAGCCTTCAAGCCCATTTTGATCCACTACTTCAACTAGTATCCCTTCTCTTGTCCGAACCGTCTCTAGATGTGTATGAAACGGCTGTTTCAAAGGCATTGATAGGATTGATATCTTTATGGAATGCAGGTTCATTGACCATTTCCTCCAATGAGACCAAGCAGCTTTCTGCGAAGGAGCTTGTTTGCGGCATTTCTAGGCAGCTCTTTTACAAAATAAAAGTCCCGAGGAACTTTATATTTAGCAAGCCTGGTTAAGCAATAATCGCGCAAGTCTTCTTCTGTAAGTGTGCGCCCTTCCATAGGGATAATGAAAGCAGCAGGAACCTGGCCCCAACGGTCATCAGGCACCCCCGTCACTCCTGCATCCCAAATGTCCGGATGAGAAACGAGCACACTTTCAACTTCTGCAGGATAAATATTTTCCCCTCCCGAAATAATTAAATCCGATCTCCTGTCGACAACGTACAAGAAACCTTCCTCATCCATTCGGCCGATGTCACCTGTGTGTAACCATCCATTGATAATTTTTTCCGCGGTAACATCTGGCTTGTTCAAATATCCTGGTGTAACATTTGGCCCTTTGACAAGAATTTCCCCTTCTGCTCCGGCGGGTGCTTCGCTTCCATCAGGAAGCTGAATTTTAATTGAAACCGGGAAAAGCGGCTTTCCTGCTGAGCCTAATTTAGACAGACTGTATTCAGGGGCAAGGGTAGCCGATTGGGATGCCGTCTCGGTCATACCATACGTCTGGAAAACAGGAACATTCTGATTGATGCAAGCTTCAAGGAGAGGGAGTGGTGCTGGCCCGCCACCGAGCAGCATAGCGCGGAATGTATCAGGAAGCTTTCTGGGTTCCAGCTCTTCAAGAACGCGATTTAAACTTGTTCCTACCACACTCATATACGATACTTTTTTTTCAAAAATATCCTTAACTACCTGTTTAGGATCGAAATGGTCATGCAGCACCACCAAATTTCCGTATATGATTCCTCTCATAAGAATTGAATAACCGCTAATATGAAAAAGCGGGACAGTACAAAGCCATGTATCTTGATCTGTCAGCCCGAGATTCAAGGCTGACCCAGCAGCGCTCCACCAGTGGTTGCCATAGGTTTGCAAAACTCCCTTCGGATGCCCAGTTGTACCTGATGTGTACATAACGGTACAAACTTGATCAAGGGCTATTTCATCTGGCTCTGCAAATTCTGTTGGCGGTTTGTTGGATAACTCAGCGAGGGAAACGGTTTGTAACCCTTCAATTCCTGAGGATGCTTCTTTTGCAAGAGAAAGCAAAGAGGGCTCACTAATCAGGAACTGGGCATTTGAATCTTGAAGCTGCCACGCTATTTCTGCAGAGGTCAATCTGTTATTCAGCATGACTGTCGGTACGCCGCATAACTGCAGGGCATAAAGCAGAATTGAGGAATCAAGATTATTCTTAATGAGTACGGCTGTATAGTTCTCAGAACCAATTCCCACAGCAGTCAACCTGCCTGCCAGGGACAAACTTTCCTGGTATAGTTCCATAAACGTTATTAGTTGATTATTATATATCAAAGCCGGGCGTTCCGGAGTAAGGAAGGCTCTTTTTTTCAAAAATTGCGGCATTTTTACATCCATGATGTGCACCTTCTTAATAGTTCTTACCCGTTTTAATGTCCAAACGGCATACACGGTTTGTTCCTAACATTGAACTTGGTTTTCTATTCAATAGTAAAACAGCCTGATGGAATGTCCATCAAGCTGTAAACGTCAATGATTTTTTAGCTTCGCCCCTGACCAAGGCGCTTACGCTTTTCTTTTGTCCAGCAGCAGCGCCTAGGGGCTCGAGGTCGCTTCGATCCTTCAGTTGAAGTCAAAGAAAGACTTCCACTTCAGGCCCTCCAGCGCTTGTCGCCCCTGACCAAGGCGATTCCGCTTTTCTTATGGGAATCTTGGAAACTGGCCGAAGTCTGGCTTGCGCTTTTCTTTAAAGGCGTCGCGGCCTTCTTTTGCCTCATCCGTTGTGTAGTAAAGAAGCGTAGCATCTCCGGCAAATTGCTGGAGGCCGGCAAGTCCATCAGTATCCGCATTCATTGCAGCTTTCAGGAAGCGAATAGCGGTTGGGCTCTTTTCAAGAATTTCCTCACACCACTTGAGTGTTTCTTCCTCAACTTTATCAAGAGGTACAACTGTGTTCACAAGGCCCATTTCCAACGCTTCCTGGGCATTGTATTGACGGCACAGATACCAAATTTCGCGAGCTTTCTTATGGCCGACTATCCTCGCAAGATAACCGGATCCATATCCAGCGTCGAAACTGCCGACTTTCGGGCCAGTTTGCCCAAAGATTGCGTTATCTGCGGCAATCGTCAAGTCACAGACAACCTGAAGGACATTTCCGCCGCCAATTGAATAACCTTTAACCATTGCGATAACTGGTTTTGGGATAACGCGGATTAAGCGCTGAAGATCAAGGACATTCAAGCGTGGAATCTCGTCTGACCCAACATAGCCGCCATGGCCGCGTACCTTTTGATCACCGCCGGAACAGAATGCAAGGTCCCCTGCACCTGTCAAAATAATAACTCCAATGTTTGAATCATCCCTTGCATAGGCAAAGGCATCAATCATCTCCATCACTGTTTTAGGAGTGAAGGCGTTGCGAACCTCTGGACGGTTGATGGTTATTTTGGCAATTCCATTATATGTTTCATAGAGAATTTCATCGTATTGGCGTTCTGCCACCCATTCTACTGTCAAAATAGAAAACCTCCTTTATGTATTTGTCAAAAACCCACTTATTATTGTACCAAACATTTCCGATTGTTCCACATGAATTGCATGTCCAGCTTCAGGAATGATAGCCATTTTACAATTTTTTATTCTTTTAGACATGTTAACGGCAATGTTGCAAAACTTTTCATCCATGCTTCCAGCGAGGAGTAGTATCTCGGGCTCCAATTCCCCAAGCCTTTCCCAGTAGGAAGGCTGGGCTCCAGTTCCTATTCCTAACAAAGAATGTGCAAGCCCTTCTGGATTATTTTCAAGCCTTCCCCTTCTAACCTCAGAAGTGATTTTATCCGGCATTTTCTGAAGTGATGCAAAGAGGGGGATGTTCTCCCAATAATCGATAAACGCTTTAACCCCATTGTCTATAATAAAATTGGCAAGTTCACTGTCTTTCATGCGTCTTTCTTTTCGGTCAGAAGACTTTTCAAGACCCGGAGATGAACTTTCCATTATTAGCTTCCGGACCCGCTCTGGATAAGCCAGAGCGAACGCTAATGCAATCCGCCCGCCCATCGAATAACCGAGAACATCCGCTTTTTCAACCCCTAAATAATCAAGAATTCCTTTTAGGTCCTCGACTGTATTGTCCATGGAAAATCTCTCTGGTTGAGAAATCGGCCTTGTTTTGCCATGGCCAGGCAAATCAGGACAAATCAGTTTGAAATGAACTTCCCATTTAGTAAAAAACGGGCTCCATGTTCCGCTGCTCCCGGTAAAGCCATGGAGCAGGAGGAGGGGTGTACCATTTCCCCGCAATTCAACGTGATAATTCAGGTTATTTATATTGGCATTCATTTTAACTTTACCAACTTACTTATTTCCTGGGAAACAGACTTCCAAATTCTGCGGTGGTCTGCCGTATTCGCTTCCCTTTCACTTAGCACTTCAATAATCTTTAATCCCCGTACTTTCCTTGCACTTAAAACTGCAGCATGGAAGTCCTCCACGGTTTCAACCCGAGTAAAAGTCCCGCCATATAATGCAGCTGCATGTGAAAAATCCAACCCGATTGGAGTTCCAAACAAAAGCTCAAAGTTTTTCTTTTCCCCGGCTTGCGGCAAAAATGAGAAAATCCCGCCGCCATTATTGTTTATTACAATAATAGTTATATCCAAACCGTACAGTTTTGCCGGAAGCAACCCATTCATATCATGGTAAAAAGTAAGGTCACCAATTACAAGATACATTGGGTTAGAGTGAATTGATGCACCGAGCGCACTGGAAATAATTCCGTCAATCCCGTTTGCCCCCCTATTGGCGAGGACCCTTATACCTTTATCGTTTTTCCAGAAAAAACTGTCCAAATCCCGGATTGGCATGCTGTTCCCTACAAAGAGGCTTGAGCCTTTGGGAAGAAGATCTGGAAGTTGATGATAGACAAGGCTTTCATTTAATTCTTCTTTGTTTATTTCCGAAACCATCGTTTCTTTGGAAAGATGATTTATATCTGCCCATTTCTCCAGATAAGCGGAATCAATTGCTGGCGTGATGAAGGGCAGGATGCCTTCACAAAAAACGTCTTCATCACAATAAACCATCTCAGTCGACAACGAGTGCGGATCCCTCCACCCGCCTCCTCCGTCAACGACAAATTGGCGGGCAAGATGGCTTTCTTTAAGGAAAGTCGTAAGTGCTTTAGATATAGGCATCGCCCCAAACCTGACAATTACATCAGGCTTCAGCATTTCCTTTGCATCTGAAGAACGCAGGAAAGCATCATACGTATCAATAAGGACGCCATCACCGAAATCATTGCTTCGGAGCTGGGACAGTGGATCGGCAAGCACCGGATAACCGAGTTTCCTGGCTAACTGTTCTAGCTTCCTGGCAAAATCCCTGCCTTCCAGCTGGCCACAAATAATGACTCCCTTTTTATTTTTATTAAAAACCCTGGCTATTCCCCTGTATTCCTCACTATCCAAGCCAAGTCTTCCCTGGCTGATCGAAACATATCGGTCGGGCCTTTCCAACATCTCAAATGCCTGAAGATTATCCAGTTTTGGGATGAGTGGTTCACGGAAAGGAAAGTTTAGATGGACCGGCCCCGCTGGCACCTGCCTTGCAAGTGAGACTGCCCGAGCACATACTGTCCTTGCATAACGAGTCATTACCGCGCCTTCTTCAGGCAAAGCCATTTCCGAAAACCACTTAACATGCTTCCCATAAAGGTCTATTTGATCGATTGCTTGAGGAGCTCCAACATCTCTCAATTCATGTGGCCGGTCTGCAGTCAAAACAAGAAGAGGCACCCGTGAATAGCGTGCCTCCACAATGGCTGGAAAGTAGTTGGCCGCTGCAGTTCCCGATGTGCATAGGAGTGCCACAGGCCTGCCGCTCGCCTTTGCAATCCCAAGTCCGAAAAAGGCAGCAGAACGTTCATCGACATGGATATGGACGGTAAGCTCGGGATGTTCAGCCATGACCATAGCCATCGGGGTCGACCGAGAACCCGGGCTGATGACAACTTCCTCTACACCAGTCTTTACAAGTTCCGCTACAAATGCCGCCAAATAGGATGTTAAAGCTTCTTGATGATTCATTCCTTCATTCCTCCAAGGGCTGAAAGCATTGGCCTGAATTTAAGCCCTGTTTCCAGATATTCACTTTCTACGTCAGAATTTGCAACAATACCACAGCCGGCAAACAAGGACGCTTCTTTTCCTTGTATGAGGCCGGATCGGATTGCTACTGCGAATTCACCGTTCCCGAAATAATCCATCCATCCGACCGGCGCGGCATATAAGCCACGGTCCAGCACTTCTACCTCCCGGATTTTTTCCACAGCAAGCTTTTTGGGGAGCCCTCCCAGAGCAGGAGTTGGATGAAGCCTTTCAACAAGCTGGAGGAGGCTTGTACCTTTCTTTGCGATTCCCTCTGCTGGTGTATAAAGATGCTGAATATCCCTAACCTTCATTAATTGGGGCTTCTCGGGAATGGCAACAATTTCGCAAGTTTCCTCCAATGCTTCTCTTATCATATCGACAACATATTGATGCTCGGAAAGGTTTTTTTCGTCCGAAAGCAAGAGGCTGCCTAGTTTTTTGTCCTCCTCTTCCGTTTTGCCTCTTGGAATAGACCCGGCCAGACAGGCAGAGAGGACTTTTGGGCCAGCCTTTTTAACTAACCTTTCAGGTGATCCTCCGATAAAGCTGTCTCCTCCAGATTCAAACGAAAAGATATAACTGGACTTTTGCTGTTTCTGCAAATTTTCAAGTATCGTTCCTGTATCGATCGGACGATTAAATCGGAGCCGAAGTTCTCTTGCCAGAACAACTTTTTTGAGCGGACCGCCATTTTTTAAATCGTTTGCAACAGTTTCTACCGTTTTCTTCCAGTTAGTTGGATCGATTTCTTCCATATCAACAAGGGGAGCATTTTTACTTTTCATTCGCTCCATTGCTATAGTTAATAGTGCCTCTCTTTCAGAGGCAACCTTATTGAAGAGCGAGACCCCATCATGCCGCGTACACATGATGTTAGTAGTGAAATATACTTCATTGTTTTTCAGGACTGTTATCATAAAACGTGGAATATGGAACAGAGCATCTTGATATTTTGACCAAAGAGCGGTTTTCTCCTTATGAGGATCAAATGTAAATCCCCCAAACATTAAAGGCCCGACTCCCTCTGATGAAGAAGAGCCGATCACAATGCTATCATGCACAAGCATTTCCCATTGCTTGTTAATATGCAAAAAACGGGTATCCGTTTTATCGCTGCCTAATTGAGCGGCGATACCCAGTCCGGCCAAACAAAATTCCTCTCCCGGACTCTTCCAATAAAAACGTTCACCCAAGAACGATTCTTTCCCATTGGCAAAAAAACTCAAAGGTTCAAGGGACTCTATCCTGCTAATCTCACTGACAAGTATAGGCCTGCCCAATTCCCTTGCTTTTGATATTCCCTGAAGGATGCCTTCCTTTAATTCTGTACCGTGGATGGTAACCAACTATATCCCTCCAAAACAGCGCGAACCACTGTTCCCATTCAGTTTAAAGCCTATTTAAAAATACTACTCCATTTGCAGGAGTGTCAATAACAGTAGTCACAGTACACCATGTTTTTTCCTTTATTATATCTTATTCTGCCACAAAGCTCGATTAATCACATTCCGATTTTTCCACATGGGAAATAGAGCTTGAAAAAGCTAATGCCAGTAAAAAGTAATTGACACCTTTCGCTATATTTCTTACACTTAAGTGTGGCGTGTTCTTTACCATTGCCAAATACTATCAGGGAGTGTTATGCATGCAGACACAGTTACAGACTGGCACACCCCATATTCCTGAATCTAACCGCGGTTTCCGTGCATGGTGGCAGCTTACGAGGCCCCATACATTGACAGCTGCGTTCGTCCCTGTATTTCTGGGCACTGTTTTGGCCCTGGAAGAAGGGAAAATAGATGGATTACTGTTTGGTGCAATGCTGCTAGCGTGCCTATTGATACAGGCAGCAACAAATATGTTTAATGAGTATTATGATTATGTCCGTGGACTTGATACAGAAGAGTCGATTGGCATTGGGGGTGCCATTGTAAGGGATGGTATAAAGCCAAGAACGGTCATGCAATTAGCCCTAACTCTTTACGGAATTTCTGTATTGCTGGGCGTTTATA
Source organism: Bacillus sp. FJAT-27225 (assembly GCF_001685025.1). Classification (GTDB taxonomy): domain Bacteria; phylum Bacillota; class Bacilli; order Bacillales; family Cytobacillaceae; genus Bacillus_D. Next base: position 1,278,833 of record NZ_MAYU01000001.1, read on the forward strand.
TTTGTATGGAAAGCAGCTGGTGGGTTGCTGTAATCGGCAGCATTTCAATGCTTTTCGGTTATCTTTACACCGGTGGTCCCCGCCCTATCGCTTATACCCCATTTGGCGAATTGTTTGCCGGCTTTTTTATGGGCTGCTTAATCATTCTGCTATCATTCTTTATTCAAACCGGCTATGTGAATTCAACAAGCATTTTAGTATCCCTTCCTGTATCTATTCTTGTCGGTGCCATTCTTCTCTCAAATAATATCCGTGACTTGGATGGTGACAAGGAGTTTGGCAGAAGGACCCTCGCAATCCTTCTTGGACGGGAAAAAGCAATCATGTTCCTTGCGGGGATGTTCGCTGCCTCATATAGTATTGTAGCGATTTTGATTGCGTTAGGAATAGCTTCACCATGGGCTGCCATTGTAATCGTAAGCTTGCCGAAACCAATCAAGGCAATTAAAGGATTCAAAGCTGGCAAGACTCCTATTGAAATGATGCCTGCCATGAAAGCAACCGCACAAACCAATACCATTTTTGGTTTCTTGCTCGCCATTGGGTTATTCATCGGCCACTATATTTAATGAAATAAGCCCCCGCCAAAAGCGGGGGCTTATTTCATGTCAGGAAGGGTTCTGCAGCATTAAGTGTGGAATTTAGGAGGAAGGGCTTGTCCTGATTATGATTCAATGTTTTATAAAAACCCATTCTTTTACTTCTGCCACGAAGGCGCTCTGCGCTTTTGCATGTTTCATTGCATTCCGAAAGGGTATCAATTTTATTACAGTGAGTAAATTGCAATGAAATGGAAGTGGATATATATGTTAACGGGTAATCAAAAAAACACTTTAAAATACCGCTTGAAAGAGGAAGAACGTGTACTAGAAAATCAACTTAATATGGATGGCGGATATACAGACCGTGATGCATCGGAAAGGGAAACGGTTGGTGAATTATCTGCCTACGATAACCATCCGGCTGACCTGGGTACAGAACTTTTTGAACGCGAGAAAAATTATGCGCTTAAAAGCCATACCAGCGAAGAGCTTGAAAAGGTACAGCGGGCCCTATCAGCCATGGAGGATGGTACGTATGGGGTATGCCGTGAGTGCGGAAATAACATCCCATATGAGCGTCTGGAGGCCATTCCCTCCACCTTATATTGCGTAGAGCATACCCCTGAAAGAATTCCGGCAAGCGACCGTCCAGTTGAAGAGGATGTCCTCACGCCATCCATTCCGAATTCCTTCCGGGGCAGAAGCACTGGCGGAGTCATCGATACAAACGACAGCTTTGAAGAGGTTGCCCGCTTTGGAACAGCTGATAGCCCCCAGGATATGGTTGGCGATTACGATAGCTACAATGACTTGTATAATAAAGGAGTCAATGAAGAAGCACAGGCGGAGGATATTGAGGAAATCGTATCGAACGATATGGAAGGCGGCAACCGTCAGTTCAATAAAGTAGATAAACTGGAAGATCTTGAAGAAGTCCTTGACCGTAAAGGCATTGACTCCCAAATGGGAGACGTTCCGTATAAACGCAAAGACAGCTATTTAGAAGAAGATGATTGATATCTATTAATTAGAAATTGTTCCATACAAGGGTGGAACATCCTTTTTTTAAAAATAAAAACTGGCTCAAAACGCGTCTTCTGACAGCCGTTTGAGCCAGTGATTGTTTGTCATTTCTACAAAGCCAGCAGCGATTTAACGGGTACAGCAGTCGGTTTGATGATTGACCCCTTGCCATACACGATTGGTTTTTGCGGGGTTCCGATAAGGATTGTCCCTGGTTCAACTTTCACATCCTTATCAAGGATTACCGACTCCAGGATACAATTTTCCCCGATTTGGCTTTTTTGCATAATGATGCTATTACGAACCACTGCGCCCTCGCCTATCGTGACTCCCCTTGAAATAATACTGTTTTCCACCATTCCCCTGACCTGGCAGCCATTAGCCAGAAGAGCTTTTTTAACCGAAGCTCCTTTATAGTAATGAGAAGGCGGTTCATCCTTAACTTTAGTGAAAACAGGCTGTTCTTTTTTAAAAAGCTTTCCCCAAATGGAAGTTTTTAGTAAATCCATGCTAACCCTATAATAACTACTTACTGAATCTACCTGTTCTGCATATCCATCAAACTCATATCTGCAGATGGTATATGGGCTCCCAAAATCGTCAACAACATCATTCAGGCTAGTATAACCCGTGAATTGCCTATTCTCGATTAATTCAATTAAAAGCGAGGTTTTCAGCAAGTATATATTCAGTGGTTTGCCATTTTTATAAACCTCAGTAATATCGCAGTTATTCCGCAAATGTGCCTTGAGGAAAGGCCTAAAGTCTTCATTAATGACGGTATTCGAGTTAGATAGTAATGTATATTCCTGTGAACTCCTATAAAAGAAATCGATGTTTTCTTCAAAATGGGCAAGGCAGCCTGTTCCATTAAACTCTCTTTCCTCTATATTCATAGGTGGAAAAAAGAATAGCCCATCCCTCTTCCGATTAAGATCCCAATTTTTTCCGGACCCTAGATGATCCATTAACGAGCGATAGCTGGTTTTGGGAAACACAGCAACACTCCTTATCCCTGAATTCACCATACTTGACAAGACAAAGTCTATTAGCCGGTATCTTCCGGCAAAAGGCAGGGCAGCGACTGGCCTATGCAGCAGCAATTCCTGTAGATTCTCGTGGTTAGCAGCGGCGTCAATTACACCTAACAGCTGTTTTAACATTTCCTGTCCCTCCTTTTTAATTACTAGGCAAGGTATATTTCTGGCACATTTTTTTATCGACTAATACAATTTCTCCTGGAGGAGGGCAAATGACCATCCCGTCTGGAATCTCCATATTTGCTGGAACAACTGCTCTCTCAATTTCAGTGTTTTTCCCGATGACAGCATCAGGCATAATCACCGAATCTTTGATATGTGAGCCTTTTCCAACCGTTACACCTTGAAAAATAACTGAATGCACGATGTCGCCTTCAATCGTACATCCCTCGTTAATTAACGATTCCATTATCGTGGCATCGGCTGAAATAAATTGAGGAGGCTGGTTTGGGTTGACCGAATAAATTCTCCAGCCATGATCAAATAAATCAAGGCTGCATTTCTCATCAAGAAGATCCATATTCGCTTCCCAAAGACTTTCAACTGTCCCAACGTCTTTCCAATATCCTGTGAATGGATATGCAAAGACTCTTTCCTTCCCTTTAACAAGGTTTGGAATAATATCCTTGCCAAAATCATGGCTTGAATCCGGATTGTTATAGTCAGACTCAAGGGAATTTAGCAGGACTTCCCAGCTGAATATATAAATGCCCATGGATGCAAGGGTGCTTTTGGGATTCTCAGGCTTCTCTTCAAATTCAAGTACCTTCATATTAGAACCAGTTTCCAATATGCCAAAGCGGCTTGCTTCCACCCAGGGTACCTCGACAACTGAGATCGTAACATCCGCCTTTTTTTCAACATGGAACTTCAGCATTTCCTCATAATTCATCTTATAAATATGGTCCCCAGAAAGAATAAGCACGTACTCTGGATCATACTGCCTTAAATAGCTCAGGTTTTGATAAACAGCAGATGCCGTTCCTGTGTACCACTTAACGTCCGCAGATTCGCTAAATGGAGGCAATACGGTAACCCCCCCTTCTTTTCTATCAAGGTCCCAAGCACTCCCAATCCCAATATAGGAATTTAACAGCATGGGCTGATATTGGGTGAGCACCCCTACCGTATCTATACCGGAATTCGTGCAATTACTTAAGGTAAAATCAATAATCCTGTACTTTCCTCCAAAAGGCACAGCCGGCTTTGCAATTTTTTCGGTCAACAGCTTTAGCCTCGTTCCCTGGCCTCCTGCAAGAAGCATCGCCACACACTTTTTTTTGTCCATTCAGCCGCTCCTCTCTTTTCCGGACAATAATAAAATAAAGCCTATAAGTGAGGTCCCTAACCTCAAGAGGCTTTTTCCTGGCTGTCCGGCTTGATTAAAGATTGGAACCGTTATTCCCCCATACCCCGCAGTTTTCAATAGACAAATCATTTGCCTATTTTTTTGTACCACCCTTCTTACGGTGATACAAATTTCCCCTCTGAAAAGAATATTCCTAATACGCTCTTTAATTCGTTAATTCTATTCTTTTTCCTTGTAAAAAAAACCGTACTATTTTGACAAAAACCATGTAAATCCGTTAGAAGCTTTATAAATTCAACCGCAACCATGTTCACATGACAACTATTGCTTCAAAAATAGACAATATTCGTTTTGAAAAGTCGAAAGAAAAGTGGCAACTTAGTGACTGCCAGAAAGGAAAGGGTATGTAGCTCTTCTAAAGGATTAACGTTTCCGGGTAAACCTGGGGTATGCAGTAAGTGATTATATTTAGTTACCCAAAATACAGGGGAGCTAATCCTATTTTTCGAAATCTTTTATAAAAATATCAGAAAATTGAGAGAATATTTCCGGTACAAGAAAGGCTGGAATTAGGAGAGTGAATTAATAGTGGTGTCATTTGGGGGGACTTTTGCTTTTTAGGCAAACGAATGCTTCACTGCCTTTAAAAGCTAGCATTTTGTAAACAATTCGAGCCGATACTAATTCACATGCCGGATAACTTTTATGCGGAACCTTAAATTTTTGGGGTAAAAGAAGAAATAACAAATTTACGTCAAACGTTTGGCTAGAGACCAAATTTCTTCTCTCGCTAACCAATCGTGATTATCAATTTCTTTATACAGATGATTTAATAACATTTTAGCACTGAAATTCTGAGCTATTTTGAAGCCAACAGCATTCGATTGGGAACCTTTGTTGAATTATTTGATTTTATCCAGAAATCCATCGGAATAGTTGAGTCACGTATCTACAACCGGAAACTTGTGAGGCTTCCGGGGAACTTCCACATGAATCCGGAGTATGCCTTCAATTTCCTCAACTTTGGTTACAGTAGTTTCTTTCAATCCACGCAAATTCATGTGTAAATTCAATTGCACGCAGCTCCATTCCTTTTACTTGCTGCTCAACACTTCAAGTATAAAAGAATCCGTTAGCTGTGTGTTTTTTAATGCCTTGAAACGAGCATAGACCTCAACCAATATCCAGAGCTTATATATCGTGCTTAATTCTGCACAAAATATTAATTACTATCTCGTATATACTCTTGCTCCAAAGGCAAAAAAAGAGCAGCAGACATCGTGTCTGCTGCTCTTAGTATGACCCCTACGGGATTCGAACCCGTGTTACCGCCGTGAAAGGGCGGTGTCTTAACCGCTTGACCAAGGGGCCATATGGCGGAGAAGGAGGGATTTGAACCCTCGCGCCGGTTACCCGACCTACACCCTTAGCAGGGGCGCCTCTTCAGCCTCTTGAGTACTTCCCCATATGGCTCCACAGGTAGGACTCGAACCTACGACCGATCGGTTAACAGCCGATTGCTCTACCACTGAGCTACTGTGGAATAGAAAAATAAAAATCTAAACACAAAAATGGTGGGCCTAAATGGACTCGAACCATCGACCTCACGCTTATCAGGCGTGCGCTCTAACCAGCTGAGCTATAGGCCCATATTTGGAGCGGGTGATGGGAATCGAACCCACGACATCAGCTTGGAAGGCTGGAGTTTTACCATTAAACTACACCCGCGTATGAATTTATTATGGGGCGATTGAGGGGAATCGAACCCCCGAGTGCCAGAGCCACAATCTGGTGCGTTAACCACTTCGCCACAACCGCCATTATCTATAAAACCGATAATGGTGGCTCAGGACGGAATCGAACCGCCGACACAAGGATTTTCAGTCCTTTGCTCTACCGACTGAGCTACTGAGCCATAAAAAAATGGCGGTCTGGACGGGACTCGAACCCGCGACCTCCTGCGTGACAGGCAGGCATTCTAACCAACTGAACTACCAGACCGTATTGCGGGGGCAGGATTTGAACCTGCGACCTCCGGGTTATGAGCCCGACGAGCTACCAGACTGCTCTACCCCGCGATAATAAAAAGAATATAAATGGCGGAGGAAGAGGGATTCGAACCCCCGCGCGGTTTAACCCGCCTGTCGGTTTTCAAGACCGATCCCTTCAGCCAGACTTGGGTATTCCTCCATTTATATATAAAATTGGTGGACCTTGTAGGACTCGAACCTACGACCGGACGGTTATGAGCCGTCTGCTCTAACCAGCTGAGCTAAAGGTCCTTAATGAAAATTGGTAGCGGCGGAGGGGATCGAACCCCCGACCTTACGGGTATGAACCGTACGCT
>NZ_MAYU01000002.1 GCF_001685025.1 Bacillus sp. FJAT-27225
AGCATCTGACTTTTAATCAGAGGGTCGAAGGTTCGAGTCCTTCATGGCTCATTTTATTTTTAAAAGCTATTGTCCAATAAAAGTTTTTTAGGTAAACTTTACTTAGAGATGCGGAAGTAGTTCAGTGGTAGAACATCACCTTGCCAAGGTGGGGGTCGCGGGTTCGAGCCCCGTCTTCCGCTCCATTTTTATTGGGGCCTTAGCTCAGCTGGGAGAGCGCCTGCTTTGCACGCAGGAGGTCAGCGGTTCGATCCCGCTAGGCTCCACCATCACACTTACATAAAGACCTATTATGCCTTCATTCCATTGGATTGAAGGCTTTTTTTATACCACGTGATTCTCGTGACTCAAGAAATGTGGGCTGATGTAATGTAGAAGTGTATATATATACAGAATCTTGTCGTGTTGAGTCAAATGGAAATGAGAGGTTAAAATGGAGAAAAAGGGGGAGAGACAATGGGGAAATTATCAATCATTGGTATGCCAATGGACCTTGGGCAACTGCGGCGCGGCGTCGATATGGGTCCGAGTGCGATTCGCTATGCCGAGGTGGTGGATAGGCTAAAAACCTTGTTTGATGAGATTGAGGACCTTGGGGATATAGCAGTTGGTCGCCCGGAAGTTGTGATTGATCAGCAATCAAACTTACGAAACTTGGAACTGATAACCGAAAAAAATGAACAGCTGGCCGAAGCTGTAGATAAGGTAGTTGAAAAAGGCTCATTTCCTCTTGTTCTTGGCGGGGACCATAGCATTGCAATCGGAACTCTTGCTGGTATAGCAAAGCATTATAGCAACTTGGGTGTTATCTGGTATGATGCACACGGTGACCTTAATACTGCCGATACATCTCCATCCGGAAACATCCATGGTATGCCTCTCGCAGTCAGCCTCGGTCTTGGGCATGAGATGTTAACTAAAATTGGAGGGTACAGCCCGAAGGTAAAGCCGGAGAATATTGTTATTATTGGCGCAAGGGCATTGGATGAGGGGGAAAAGACATTCATAAAGGAAAAAGGTATAAGGGTATATACCATGCATGAAGTAGATAGAATGGGCATGGCAAAGGTGATGGAAGAAACTATCGCCTACCTTAAAGATAGAACAGACGGTGTCCATCTATCATTGGATCTTGATGCGCTAGACCCACTGGATTGCCCTGGGGTAGGGACGCCAGTGTATGGTGGTATTACGTATAGGGAAAGTCACCTTGCCATGGAAATGCTCGCAGAGGCCGAAATCATAACTTCCGCCGAATTTGTAGAAGTAAATCCGATATTAGATGAACGGAACAAGACGGCTAAAGTGGCTGTAGAATTAATGGGTTCATTATTTGGAGAAAAACTGCTTTAATTAACTCTGTACAATAAAACCAGCAGTCTTTGTTTTAAGCTGCTGGTTTTTTAGTTGAAAATTGCCCCCTGGTTAAATGTCATCCTCTTTTGGTAATCAGCAAATGATACGTGTTAAGCAAGGAATCTAATTTAATGCTTGCCTCAACAACATCTCGGTCGGTGAGTGATGTGTTTGAGGCAAGTTGCACCATCTCATTCCGGGATGTTTCAATGTCTTGGGCAAGTTTAGCGAGCTTGATACTCATAGCAACCATTCCCTTTTGTAAAATTTACTATTTTTATCTCCGTTATTGTGTAAATTCAAACCTTAAATACACCACATTTATCTAGAATTTGATAAAATTGTTTTAAAATAAATGAAACCTTTTTGCACGCGATTCGTAAAATCGCATAGCCGCAATTGGAGGCGGAGGAAAACCATTGGATGCTCTTGTAAAAAAACGGATAAAACAAGTTAAAAAAGGCGACCAGGATGCGTTTGCTGAAATTGTTGAAATTTATAAAGACAAATTGTTTCAATTGGCCTATCGGATGCTTGGAAATCGGCATGAGGCGGAAGACATTGCCCAGGAAGCGTTTATCCGGGCGTATGTGAATATTGATAGCTATAATCAGGAATATAAGTTTTCTACCTGGCTATATCGAATAGCTACCAATTTATGTATAGACAGGATTCGGAAGAAAAAGCCGGATTTCTACCTGGATGCTGAAATGGCAGGGACGGAAGGCCTAAACCTATACTCGCGAATTCCGTCAGATACACCTCTTCCTGAAAGGGAATTGGAAACAATGGAGCTTCAGGAAACAATACAGGGAGAAATATTAAAGCTGCCTGAAAAATACAGATCAGCGATTGTGCTTAAATATGTTGAAGAATTATCATTAAATGAAATAAGTGAGATACTTGACTTGCCTCTCGGGACGGTAAAAACCCGTATCCATAGAGGGCGGGAAGCGTTAAGAAAGCAGTTACGACATGTATAAGAGGTGAACGATGTGAATTGTCCTGACGAAATCATTAGTTATATGCACGAATACCTGGATGAAGATATTGAACGAGAACATGAACAGTTGCTTAAGAAACACTTGGGTACATGCAAAGAATGCCAGACTATCTTTCACGAACTTGAAAAATCTGTGGCACTCGTGAAGAGCACAGCGCATGTCCATGCTCCGGAGGGATTTACACAATCCGTCATGGCGAAACTTCCGAAGGAAAAGAAAAAGGTTGGTATTCAGCGCTGGATGAAAGGACATCCGATGCTTACGGCTGCTGCTGTATTCCTTGTTTTAATGGCTGGAAGTCTTTTTTCAATAGTAGATAATAGTGGCGAGGAATTTTCGACAACCAATGCTGACCAGGTAGTTATTGAAAATGAAACGGTTATTGTTCCAGCCGGGAAAGTTGTCCGCGGGGATTTAGTAGTTAAGAACGGGGACATCAAGATCGAAGGTGAGGTCCAGGGAGATGTAACGGTCATAAATGGTGAAAATTATTTGGCTTCAGCAGGGAATGTGACAGGCAAGATTGAAAAGGTTGATAAGACCTTTGACCTTATTTGGTATCATATTAAGAGAACAGCAACTAATCTTTTTAAAGTTGGCCAGGATGAATAATACAGAAGGCTAACAAATCAATTAGAATCGGCATCGGTTGAAGACCGATGCCTTAATTATTTTCTGTAGGGTTTTTCCTCTAATAAGTGAGGTACTAAATAATATTGGATTTTGTGCTATAATAAGAAAGCTATCTTTTATACAAAATCCTTACCCCTAAAGCGGGTTTTACATATTAATTTACCGGAGGAAAGCCAATGCCGTTTGGAGATTTTTCGCTATTTGACTACTTGGCCGGTATTGTCGATATCGCCATTGTCTGGTATGTCGTTTATAAATTGATTATGCTTATTAAAGGAACAAAGGCAGTCCAGCTTCTAAAGGGCATCTTTGTTATCCTTCTGGTGAAATTGCTCAGTGACTTTCTTGGGTTAAAAACCTTGAGTTGGATTGTGGATAACATCATTACGTGGGGGTTTCTGGCGATTATTATTATTTTCCAGCCTGAGCTGAGGCGGGCCCTTGAACAGCTTGGCCGGGGCAGGTTCTTTTCCAGAACTGGAAATCAGGAAGAGGAGGAGCTGGAGAGGACGACAACGGCAATTTTTAAAGCTGTCGATTATATGGCGAAGCGGCGGATTGGTGCCTTAATTTCCGTCGAGCGCGAAACTGGAATGACCGATTATATTGAAACAGGAATAAGGCTAGATGGAAAAATTTCATCAGAGCTGTTAATTAATATCTTTATCCCAAATACCCCCTTGCACGATGGGGCAGTAATATTGCAAAAGAATCATGTTGCTGCTGCGGCCTGCTATCTTCCCCTTTCGGAAAGCCCCTTCATATCGAAAGAGTTGGGAACGAGGCACAGGGCTGCTCTTGGAATTAGCGAAGTTACCGATAGTATTACAATTGTTGTGTCAGAAGAGACAGGGGCAATCTCCTTGACCAAAAATGGGGAGTTATATCGGGATTTAACAATGGAGTCTTTTAAGGAAATGGTTACAAATGAATTGGCAGGACCAGAAAGGGCTAAACCTGCTTCTTCAACTCGTTGGAATTGGAGGATGAAGAGAAATGGATAAATTGCTGGACAACAGCTGGTTTGTCAAGGTGGTTGCTCTGCTGCTCGCATTTCTGCTCTATTCGTCGGTTCCAGTAAAAGATGGAAGTAAACTTAATGAAATTTACGTTCCCGGCGATGAAACAACTGAAACAATAGAAGATGTTCCTGTATCTGCCTATTATGATACGAAAAATCTAATTGTATCAGGCTTACCCGAGACTGTGGATGTAGAGGTATCGGGTCCGAAGAGCCATGTTCAAAATGCAAAGACACTAAAGAACTTTGAAGTGTATGTGGAGTTGTCGGATGCTGAGGTAGGCAATAGAAATGTAAAGCTGAAAATAAGGGAATTATCCGATAAATTAGATGCCAAGCTCTCGCCTTCCTCCGCCAATATTACTATACAGGAACGGATTACACGTGAATTTCGGGTTGCGGCTGAATTTGATAATAGCATGGTTCAGGATGGGTTTGGTACGTCTGCACCGCAAATAAATCCAGCTAAAGTGAAAATAACCGGACCGCGTGATGAAATTGAAAGAATTACGTATGTAAAGGCTGCGGTAGACATAAAAGATCCAATTTTTGAAACAACAACACGGGATGCAAAAATCAGAGTCCTCGATAAGGATCTAAATAAACTGGATGTTATTGTTGATCCTGATACGGTAAAGGTAACCATTCCTATTAAAAGCTTGACGAAGAAAGTTCCAATCAATATAGTCGAAAAAGGAAGTTTGCCAGAGGGGCTTATCCTTGAATCAATGCAATTAGAAACCAAAGAGGCTGTTATAACTGCTGATGAATCCATTTTGGAGAAGACTGATGCGGTACGGGCCGAAGTAAATCTAAGTGAAATTACTAAAAACACAACTGTTACCGTCCCAGTCATTATTTCCGATGGGATTTCAGCTGTAACACCAGAGTTGGTCAAAATTACAGTAAAAGTCCGGAAATCGGAGCAGGAAGTTAGCCTTTCTGCCCTTCCCGTCGATATTAATGGGCTTGCTGAGGGAAATGACGTGACATTTGAAAATCCCAAAAATGGCCAAGCAAGCCTGACTGTATATGGACCGTCAGACCGGGTAAAGGCCATAAATCCCGATGATTTCCGGCTGTTTATAGAATTGACTGGACTTGAAGAAGGAAGGCATAATGTTGAAATAAAAGTTGAAGGGCCAGATGGGGTTTCCTGGAGGATGGCCCAGTCCACAGCAACAGTTACGATTACAAATACAGAGGTGTAACTACCATTGGCTGTAGTAGAAGGAGCGAGAATTAAAATGGGAAAATATTTTGGTACAGACGGAGTACGGGGCGTTGCAAATAGTGAACTGACACCTGAATTGGCGTTTAAATTGGGGCGCTTTGGAGGGTTTGTTCTTACAAAGGATAAAGATCGTCCGAAAGTTATTATAGGGCGCGATACAAGGATTTCGGGTCATATGCTTGAAGGAGCACTGGTTGCCGGCCTTCTTTCAATAGGTGCTGAAGTAATGAGGCTTGGTGTTATTTCGACACCGGGTGTTGCTTATTTAACGAAGGCACTTGGGGCCCAGGCTGGAGTTATGATTTCCGCATCTCATAATCCTGTTCAGGATAATGGCATAAAATTCTTTGGCCCTGACGGATTCAAGCTATCGGATGAACAGGAGGATGAGATTGAGAAGCTGATGGATCTTCCGGCTGATGAGCTTCCTCGTCCGGTAGGTGAAAAACTTGGCCAGGTAAATGATTACTTCGAAGGTGGCCAGAAATATCTTCAGTATTTGAAACAGACGGTCGACGAGGATTTCTCTGGTATCCATATTGCTCTTGATTGTGCACATGGAGCTACGTCTTCTCTGGCAACCCATTTGTTTGCGGACTTAGATGCTGATATCTCAACAATGGGAGCATCTCCAAATGGATTGAATATTAACGCTGGAGTGGGTTCAACTCACCCCGAGACGCTAGCTTCATTTGTTAAGGAAAAGGGCGCTGACATCGGGCTCGCCTTTGATGGGGATGGCGATAGGATGATTGCAATCGATGAAAACGGTGCAGTTGTAGATGGCGACCAAATCTTATATATATGCGGAAAGTACTTAAAAGAGCATAACAGGCTAAAGCATTCAACAGTTGTTTCCACAGTAATGAGCAATCTCGGCTTTTATAAGGCTCTTGAAAAGAATGGCATTCAAAGCGCGCAAACTGCTGTCGGAGACCGCTATGTTGTAGAGGAAATGAAGAAAAATGGCTTTAATCTCGGCGGAGAGCAATCAGGCCACATCATTTTCCTTGATTACAACACAACAGGTGATGGATTGCTGACAGGACTGCAGCTTGTAAATATAATGAAAGCCACCCAAAAGCCCTTGTCCGAGCTAGCGAATGAATTCAAGAAGTTCCCTCAGCTTCTTGTCAATGTGAGGGTGACAGATAAACATCATGTAACAGATAATGAGAAGGTTAAAGCAATTATTGAAGAGGTGGAAAGGGAGATGGGAGGAGATGGACGTATTCTCGTTCGCCCATCCGGGACAGAGCCTCTCGTCCGTGTAATGGCTGAAGCCCCGACCGAAGAACAGTGTAAGGATTATGTAACCCGAATTGTTGACGTTGTCAGGGCAGAAATGGGATTGGCCGAATAAATAATAATCGAGCACTAGCCATAAGGCTGGTGCTTTTTTGCAGTAATTAAATAAAATCCGACTTGACTTATAGGAATAATTATACTACTATTTTCGTATTCATATAGTAATAACTAGGATTGGAGGGAAAAAATTGAATACATTGCTTATCTTTTTGAACATTGCTGTTCTTCTTTTGCTAATGTATGGGTTGTTCATTTTGCAAAAGAAACATGTATCGTTTTCAAAACGTGTCTTTGCAGGGTTAGGGTTGGGGATTGTGTTTGGAACGGTCATTCATTTGCTTTATGGTACGGCCTCAGAAGTAACTTCAAAATCAATGGAATGGTTTTCAATTGTCGGCACAGGTTATGTAAAGCTATTGCAAATGATTGTCATGCCCCTTATTTTCATTTCAATTGTTGGTGCTTTTACAAAACTTAAGCTGACGAAAAATATTGGGAAGATCAGCTTCCTTGTTATTGGCCTTTTGCTTGGTACGACAGCGGTATCGGCGGTAATTGGTATAGGGTCTGCGCTTGGGTTTGGACTTGAAGGAATTCAACTGTCAGAAGGGGAAGCTGAGGCTGCTCGGAATGAGTTGTTGAAAGAAAGGGTTGTGACTGTCGAAAACATGACAATTCCCCAGCAAATTCTGGAGATGTTCCCTGGAAACCCATTTGCCGATTTAACAGGTGCGCGTCCTACTTCAACAATTGCGGTAGTTATTTTTGCAGCATTTATTGGGATTGCCTATTTAGGAATTAAACGAAAAGAGCCAGAACATGCTGAGTTTTTTGCGAAAATTATTGACACCTTTTATTCAATTGTAATGAGGGTTGTAACATTAATCCTAAGGCTTACACCTTATGGGATTTTAGCAATTATCACGAAAGTTGCTGCAACAAGTGACTATGCCGCAATTGTGAATTTAGGCAAGTTTGTAATTGCCTCCTATGTTGCACTTATTCTAATGTTTATTGTTCATTTGGCACTGTTAGCACTTGCAAAGATTAATCCAGCTCTTTATGTGAAAAAAGGTTTCCCTACTTTAACATTTGCGTTTTCTTCACGGTCGAGTGCGGGCACACTGCCCCTGACAATTAAGACACAGACAAAAGATTTCGGTGTTTCAGAGGGTATTGCAAATTTTGCTGGCTCTTTTGGATTAACTATCGGTCAAAATGGGTGTGCGGGAATTTATCCAGCCATGCTTGCTGTTATGGTTGCTCCTGCAGCAGGAATAGATCCGACTAGCATATCCTTTATTCTAACCCTCATCCTTGTTGTAACGATTAGCTCCTTTGGTGTAGCAGGCGTTGGTGGAGGGGCTACATTTGCAGCCCTGATTGTGTTGTCCATCATGAATCTCCCAGTAGCGATTGTTGGGCTTCTCATCTCAGTTGAGCCGTTAATCGACATGGGAAGGACTGCTCTCAATGTAAGTGGCTCAATGACATCAGGGCTGCTTACTAGCAAAATAACTGGTGAGCTCAATCAAAAGGTTTATCAACAGCCCAATGTAGTAGAGGCATAACCATATTTCATGCATAAGGGAACTTCACCATTCCCTTATGCATATTTTATTTTATGACCTTTGTTACTAAAGTAGAGGGTCAAGTGAGTAGAGTTTTTGAAGTTACAAATGAGGGTAAAGGGAGGAAAAACTTTACATCTTGACGAGAATTCTGTTCTCATGTAATATGGGGTTTGCTTGGTTTTTGTAAGATGCAACCAGCATAGCTAATTGTGGAAAGGTGGGCAGGGGTTTACACATACTAAAAGCGCCAGGACTAATCCGGATCGGAAATTGGGTTAGTTGACGAGGTGGAGGTTTATCGAATTTTCGGCGGATGCCTCCCGGCCGCAGCGCACGGCTGATTCCTGCTGCTTGAAATCATTAGGGCAACCTGATGGACAAAGGGCTCCAGGATGCGCAAACGGAATAGGCATGGTGGTAAAAGAAGCCGTTCCATTTATTATACGGAGATAGGGGGCAAGCTGTGCCCTCGGTACTGTCTTGCCCTCTTGTTACAGGAGGATAAGATTATATGTGCGGAATCGTTGGATATATCGGAAACCAGGATTCGAAAGAAATATTGCTTAGAGGTCTTGAAAAACTTGAATATCGCGGCTATGACTCTGCAGGGATTGCCGTTATGAACGAGTACGGCGTCAGTGTATTCAAGGAAAAGGGCCGTATTGCAGACCTTCGTGAAATTGTTAATCTAGGTGTAAAAGCAAATGCAGGTATAGGCCATACTCGCTGGGCAACTCACGGGGCTCCGAGCAAAAAAAATGCACACCCACATCAAAGCAGCGCTTCAAGGTTTACTCTTGTCCACAATGGAGTCATTGAAAACTATGAGGAACTAAAGCGCACTTATTTAACTGATGTGGAACTTGTGAGTGATACAGATACAGAAGTCATTGTCCAGATGATTGAGCTTTTTGCCAAAGATGGATTAACAGCACTGCAAGCTTTCCGCAAAACATTAAGCCAGCTTAAAGGCTCGTATGCACTTGCATTGCTTGACAATAAAGATAATGAAACCATTTATGTAGCAAAAAATAAAAGCCCTTTGCTGGTAGGCCTTGGCGATACATTTAATGTGGTTGCCAGCGATGCAATGGCTATGCTTCAGGTGACAGACCAGTTTGTTGAACTAATGGATAAAGAAATTGTTATTGTAAAGAAGGATTTGGTCGAAATTCAGACGCTTGAGGGCGAAACGGTCAGCCGAAATCCATATAAGGCAGAGTTGGATGAAAGCGACATTGAAAAGGGCACATACCCTCACTATATGCTGAAAGAGATTGACGAACAGCCTCTTGTTATTCGAAAAATCATCCAAAAATACCTGGATGAAAACGGCTTGCTGGCAATAGATGAGGATATTGTACAGGCAATTAAACAATCGGACAGGATCTATATCATTGCAGCTGGAACAAGCTATCATGCTGGCCTTGTCGGCAAGCAAATGATAGAAACTCTTGCCAAGGTTCCAGTTGAGGTCCATATCTCAAGTGAATTCGGCTACAATATGCCACTTCTTTCAGAGAAGCCTTTGTTTGTATTCATATCGCAAAGCGGGGAAACCGCAGATAGCAGGGCTGTACTCGTACAAGTAAAAGAGATGGGCCATCCTGCTCTTACGATTACAAATGTTCCGGGTTCAACCCTATCCCGAGAAGCAGATTTCACATTGCTGCTTCATGCTGGCCCGGAAATTGCGGTAGCATCGACAAAAGCTTATACAGCCCAGCTGGCAGTTCTGGCTATTCTTGCTGATGTGATAGCAAAAAGCCGAGGATTTGAGATTAACTTCGACCTGGTAAAAGAGTTGGGGATCGTTGCCAATTCCATGGAAGGCCTATGTGACTCAAAGGAAATTGTGGAGCAGATTGCCCGCGAGTTTTTGACAGTAACACGCAATGCCTTCTTTATCGGAAGGGCAGTTGACTACTATGTAGGCATGGAAGGCGCCTTGAAACTGAAAGAGATTTCCTATATCCAGGCTGAAGGATTTGCCGGCGGTGAATTGAAGCACGGAACAATCGCTTTGATTGAAGAAGGAACTCCGGTCATTGCTCTGGCTACTCAAGAAAAGGTGAATTTAAGCATTCGCGGGAATGTAAAGGAAGTGGCTGCACGCGGTGCAAATCCTTGCATTATTTCGATGAAGGGGCTTGAAGCGGATGAAGACAGCTTCGTCCTGCCAACCGTACACGAATTGCTTACACCGCTTGTTTCCGTCATTCCATTGCAGTTGCTTGCATATTATGCAGCATTGCACCGTGACTGTGATGTCGACAAGCCAAGGAACCTCGCTAAGTCAGTAACTGTAGAATAAGTTTGTACCTACTGTTATCTGCACGGGGAAGATGCGCGAGATAAAGATTTATTCAAAGCTATCCAGAGAATCGGGGTACGTACAATTGGTACGTTTACTCGATTCTCTTTTTTTATTTGTTTCATAATTTAATCAAACGTTTGATTAAAAAAACGAGAATCTAAAATCAAAGGCTTTCTTTATCAAAAATTAATACAAATTCGGGACGGGTCCGATAGGATTTTGTCCCTTTTATTTTTGCCCAATACTCTTCCGACTCAAAAAGATAGATACAAATACATGTTAAAAGTTGATTGCCATCAATTTTTAGTATCCATTATCATCCTATAATAAAGTCATCAACAGCAGTAAATTAAGGGGGAGACCAAAATTGCAAAGATTTATATTGGGTAAGAAAAATATAATTACGCTGTTTAGTGGAATTTTGATTATAATTGGATTATTTAGTCATTTGGCTTTAGATAACACGACTCTTTTCTATTGGTCATTCATTATCGCTTCCATCTTTGGAGCAGCACCAATTGCCATCCAAGCCTATCAAGCCTTGAAGGTAAAGGTTGTCAGCATTGACGTGTTAGTTACGATTGCCGTTATAGGTGCCTTTTTGATACAAAACTACGAAGAATCGGCAATAGTTACATTCTTATTCCTATTTGGTTCTTTCTTGGAGCAACGCACATTAAACAAAACACGATCTGCCATCAAAGAGTTAACTGAAATGGCACCAGAAAGTGCGTGGAAGCAACTGGAGAATGGGGAAGTTGAAGAAGTGGATGTTGATGAGGTGAACGAAGGAGACGTTTTGCTTGTTAAAACCGGCGCAAAAATTCCAGTTGATGGAAAAGTTATAAGCGGAGAAGGCTACATCAATGAAGCAAGCATTACAGGTGAATCTGTACCAATGAATAAAGTCATCGATTCTGATGTCTTTGCAGGAACGATTCTGGAAAATGGAACGATTCAAATTCGGGCAGACCGGGTGGGAGAAGATACGACATTTGGTAAGATCATTGAATTGGTAGAAGAAGCCCAAGACTCCAAGTCGGAAGCGGAGCGGTTCATTGACCGATTCTCCAAATATTATACTCCAGCGGTTTTAGTCCTGGCACTCATCGTGTGGTTATTGTCACGGAATGTAGAACTGGCCATAACCATTTTGGTTTTAGGATGCCCAGGTGCGCTGGTTATTGGGGTACCCGTTTCAAACGTTGCCGGCATCGGAAATGGTGCGCGTAATGGCATACTCCTAAAAGGCAGTGAAGTCATCAATGACTTCAGCAAAGTAGATACAATGGTCTTTGATAAGACAGGAACACTGACAGCAGGAAACCCTGAAGTAGCGGAAAGTGAATACTATGGAAAAAACAGTAAGGAAGTTCTGGGATACCTGGCAAGTGTAGAACGTGAGTCAGACCACCCACTTGCAAAAGCTGTCTTAAATGACATCGGCATAATCACTACCTATCCAGTAGAAGAGACAGAAGTTATCAAAGGCGGCGGAATTGTCGCAAAGGTAAAGGGTCGTCGTGTAGCAGTAGGAAATGTCGCTTTGATGGAAAAGGAAAATATTAAACTAAGTCAAAAAGCTAAAGCAGATGTGAAGCGTTTTGAAGAAAGAGGAAACTCCCTTGTCCTGACTGCAATCGACGGAAAATTGGAAGCTCTGATGGGCATTCGTGACCGGATCCGTCCAGGTATGGGAGAAGAACTTCAACGGTTTAAAAAGTTAGGAGTAAAGAATCTCGTCGTCCTTTCCGGAGACAACCAAGGAACAGTTGATTTAGTTGCCCGTGAGCTTGGATTGACAGAAGCACATGGACATATGTTGCCCGAGGATAAATCTGCTCATATCAAAAAAATGCAAACAGAAGGCCACATCGTCGCTTTCGTAGGAGATGGGGTCAACGACAGCCCTTCATTAGCCCTCGCGAATATTGGTATCGCAATGGGCAGCGGAACAGATGTTGCAATTGAAACATCTGATGTAGTCTTGATGAACTCCAACTTCAATAACTTGTCACATGCTTTAGGTTTAACAAAGGCAACTGCAAGAAACATGAAACAAAATATCGCAATTGCGGTTGGTGTGGTATTGGTTTTACTTGCTAGTGTGTTCTTCAGTGAATGGATGAACATGTCCATTGGTATGCTGGTTCATGAGGCAAGTATCCTGGTTGTTATCGTGAACGGCATGAGATTGCTGAGATATCGTTTAAGGGACAAAAAGACTGCCGCCCCAGCAAAGATAGAAACAGTTAAAGCGGCTTAAAGAATGTGCAAAACTTGATTTCTATCAATTTTTTCAAATTAAAACAGAGCTATACTAGAATTGTGAAAGAGAAAGAGGCAGAACAATGAAGCCTCAAATTTATAAAAAGGGGATGTAAGCATTGCAAAAGGCAGTCATTCAATTAGAAACATTATCTTGTCCATCGTGTATGCAAAAGATTGAGAATGCAGTAAAGGGATTGAATGGGATCAACCAAGAAAGTGTAAAAGTATTATTCAATTCTAGCAAAGTAAAAGCAGATTTTGATTCAGAAACATTGGTGATAGGAGATATTGAAAAAGTGATTGAAAACCTGGGATATCCCATCATTAAATCAAAGGTAAAATCCTTCTAGGCCCATAATAAAATTCACTTGAGGGAGGAATTCAATAATGTCAGTACAAATTAGGAGACCTTTAACGAGGCTGTTGTCGATTATTTCTCAAAGTTGGATTTATACACTATTGCGATTACCCGTGCACATGGTAAGAATCACCCTGAGGTTTTTGAAGTACGTGCTCTATTCGAAGGAATAAATGAAAAGGTAAAAGAAGCGGGCGCAAGCAACCCCAGCCTGGATGCAGAATTTACTCAGTTACGTAAAATAACAGACAACTATATGATTCCAGAACGGGGAAAGTAAGTATCGGACATATTTCAGGGAATCGGAGACGTGCCATTGGCAGGTATTCTCGGTTCTCTTTTTATTCGTTCATAATTTAATCAAACATTTGATTAAAAATAGGAAAAGCCTGGTGCACCCATAATTTTAGCAAGAGAATAAAGCATGGAAAAGATACGAATTAGTCCAGCAAAAACCAGTCTGGATCTAATAAAGGTCCGGTTTTTTTGTAGTCTAGAAGAACAGTTTCGAAACCTTTACATATTACGGAAAATTTCTTGCTATGCCCCATTTACTTGATAGACGAAACTTGAAATTATAGTATAGTTAAATTAAGGATAGAGGTTGGTTAAACCGATTACGTTAACTGGTATGTACTGATACGAGGGCAAAGGAGGCTGTGAATGAAAAATCAATATGAGACGTTCAGCTCATTAAAACGCACAATCTATTTGTGGGTCATTCCTTGTATCCTTATTTCCCTGTTGTTTAATAATTACTTGCAAAATACATCGAGCAGTGACCATATTGTTGGCACTGTCACAAACACAGTTTTGATAATATGGTTTAGTATATCCTGGGTTTTGTTATTTAAAAATTTGCAACTTCGTTTTGTTGAGCTTTCCAACGTACTTCTTGTAAGCCTCTATCATGTTATTATCTTTTATGATTCTGTTGACAAAGTTATTTTAAAGGCTGGAGAAAATTCTCTAGGCGATTTTATAATATGGATGCCTATCATCATGATGTATATATTTGTATCAACAAGTAAAAAATATAGCCTTTTAATTGCGCTTACTGTGTTTGTCCTTACACTGATTCCCGGACTGCTAAACATGCCTGTAATTTCCGCTGAGGCTCTGGACTCGTTTATCCAGTATTACGTAGCAAATATCGTTTATATTGTTGTTCTTTATTTCACACAATATCTTTTCGGAGTCTATAAGGAGTTGGCAGAAGCCAGACGTGATGCATATACAGATTCGCTTACCGGAATAGCAAACCGGCATCAAATCGATAAATGGCTTGAAGAATTCATCCAGGATGGTATTAACAGCTATACCCCATTATCTGTCGCCTTTTTTGATATCGACCATTTTAAAGCGATAAATGATCGATATGGCCACCATGTGGGGGATGAAGCGTTAAAGGAATTGGTTGCAGTGATAGAGAAAAATCTGGGGCCTGATGAGCGGTTTGGAAGATGGGGTGGCGAGGAGTTTATCGTTCTCGTTAAAAAATCGGAAGATGATGCCCTCAAGCTCGCTGAGAAGTTGCGTAAAGTAATAGAAAACCATGACTTTAAAGTAGTAGGAAGAATCACCTCCAGTATTGGTATTACAGGCTATATAAAAGGAGACACAATTGTCACTCTTCTGGACAGGGCAGACAAAGCGCTTTATACATCAAAACAGCTTGGAAGAAATCAGGTTCAAGTACAAGAAGCACCGGCGGGATAAGCCGGTGCTTCTTGTATGTAGTGGAAGATTTTTCATGGTCCCGCTTGGACAGAAAACGGACTTCCTTGTGGCTCTTCTTCACGCAAGTAATGGGTAAACGTTTTATTCCATACATGGTAAGCAACGAGCAGTAAGATTGCTGTCCCGCAGACTGCCATCAAAATCCAGGCAGGAACCCTTTCAAACAATAGCCCGAACAGGACAAATCCTATCGGTGCCATCCCGCTTGCACCTGTTTCTAAGAGGGACATGACGCGTCCCCGTAATTCATCCGGAGTCTTCTTTTGCAATAGGACAAAGATAGGCATATTGATTATCATCGAAAGTGAGGAACTAACTAAAACCAGGATAATAAGATAAATAAAAATAAGGCTGTTCGGGACAACGGATGCTGCCGGGATGCTGGGAAGGCCAATTAAAATCAAGGCCACAGACATTCCTGATACTCCGCCAAGGATGGCGAACTCCTTCCTCTTAATTTCGGAACGCACAGACAAGAATAGTGCAAGCAGTAGAGTCCCGGCGGAAAAAAATCCCTCAATAATTCCCAATTGATACGATGGCATTTTCCGGACAATTAATACGAGGTAGGGCAAGCCGATTGGGAAAGCCGTGAACCAAAAGTTCAGCCAAATTGCAAAAAAGATAAGATGTTTAATAAACGCTTCATTTTTAACATAGACAAAACCTTCCTTAAAATCTTGAAAAAAGCCAGTTTTCACTGCATGAATCCTTTTCTCAGCAAATAAATTATAGCGGATGAATAAGCTTAACAGGCCGGAAATGGAAAAAGCAACGATATTGATGACCATAAACGATGTAACGGACATGAAACCGAAAAAGGCACCACCCAGAACTGGACCGAGGATTGTCGATAATGAAGCAGCCGATTGATTCAATGACATGGCCCTTTGGAGATTATCAGGGCCAACCATGTTGTAAATAGTGGAGGTTACTGCATTTGAATAAAATGTGTTGAACGTATTTAACACAGCTGCAGCGACATAGAGCAGCCAAATGTCCTTTGTGACAAAGGTGAATAAGAAGAAAATAATCCCCAGCCAGATGGCACAGGCAAAATCACTGAAGATGATAATTTTCTTCCGGTCGTATCGGTCTGCAAGGGCACCCGCAAAAGGTGAGAGAAGAACACGTGGAAGGGTAGACATTAATAAGGTGATAGCAAAATTAAGGCTTGATCCGGTTTGATCCAGAATATATAGCCCAATTGCAAAGCTGTAAATAGAAGAGCCAAGTACCGCGACCATCTTGGCGGGGACGAACAGGAATAAATTCCGTTTAACTGCTTGTTCCAAGGTAAAGCATCCTCTCCAGGCAACTGTTTTAAAAGCTCATATCATAACCCTATATTCCATTTGATTTACTTCTTTTTATAATCGTTTCATTCAATATTTATTGTACGTTTTAATAAAATTGGGGACAACCACAAAATGGAACATTATAAAATTATTGGATTTCGCCCTCTTCTCACATAGAACCAGTGTATCTACAGTAAAATAGGGGAAATGGAATGTAAACTTCCGTTATATGTACATTTTAAGTGGATAAGGTTGACAATTTATAATAATAAAAGTATACTAACTTACATAAAGTAACCAATATAATGAGAGGGGGTTAGCGAATATGGAAATGAAATTTCATCGCTACCCAAATACATTTATAGGCGGAGTCAATCTGAAGGTCGAAAACCTTGGTCGGTCACTTGAGTTTTATAAAAAGATTATCGGTTTTGAAGTGCTGGAGGAAAGCAATAGAAAAGCGGTACTAGGTGCAGGGCAAAAGCCCCTTGTCACACTTGAACAGCCGGAAGGTGTCATTTCAAAGCAGCAGCGAAGGTCAGGGCTATACCATTATGCAATTCTTTTGCCATCAAGGAAGGATTTGGGCAAGGTTCTGCGTCATTTTATTGAAATCAATCAACCGATTGGTGCGGGAGATCATCTTGTATCAGAGGCTTTGTATCTGGATGACCCGGATGGAAATGGAATAGAGATTTATTCGGATCGTCCATCTTCCGGTTGGGCTTGGAATGGAACCGAAGTGGAAATGACAACAAAGCAAATCGATGCAGAGGGAATTCTCGCTTCCGGCGAAGGCGAAAGCTGGAATGGGATGCCTGCGGATACAATCATTGGGCATGTTCATCTACATGTTGCGAATTTGCAGGAAACCAAAAAGTTCTATGGTGAGGGACTCGGTTTTGAATTAGTCAGCCGATTTCCTCAGGCATTGTTTATGTCAACAGGCGGCTACCATCACCATCTTGGATTGAACACTTGGAATGGTGTTGGAGCGCCTGCTCCAGAAGAGAACAGTGCAGGATTAAAGTATTTTACACTTCTAATGCCGGAAGAACAAAGGGAAAAGGTAATCAAAAACCTAGGTGAACTTGGTGTACCTGTTGATGAAGAATATATGGTAAAGGATCCTTCTGGTATTGCAATTAAGCTTGATATTGTTAAACCATAAATAAAACAGGAAGCGGCATTGCTGCTTCCTGTTTCCTTTTAAACTCCAAACGAAGCCCTTCTTCCTAAGAAGAAGGGCTTGTTACATCCAAGTCGGTATGCTCAGGCTCAGGGCTTTTACTAATTTCTACATAAAGGATTTGATGTCCATCAAGGTCGGTTATTTTAAACGTATAGCCTTCCTCCTCAATGGTATCTCCTATTTTAACATCATACGTATGGGAAAGAATCCAGCCGCCCAGAGTATCAATGTCTTCATCAGAAATGGACGTGCCTAGCAGGTCATTTACATCTCCAATTAAAACTTTTCCGCTCATAATAAAATGGCCTTCAGCAATTTTGCGTACTTCAGCCACCTCATCGGCATCAAACTCATCCCGAATTTCACCGACTATTTCTTCAAGAATATCCTCAACCGTTACAATTCCAGCCGTCCCGCCATACTCATCAACTAGAATCGCCATATGTGTCCGTTCCTTTTGCAATTTAACGAGCAGGTCATGGATTGGTATTGTCTCAATTACATGAATAATTGGCTTGATAAAGTTGGTGAGTGGTTTCTCCATCAATGCCTCATGGTTTAGGTTAGCTGTCAGGATTTCCTTAATATTCACCATCCCTGCAATGTTATCCTTGTCCCCGTTGACAACCGGGTAACGTGTGTACTTTTCACGGCGAATGGTTTCAAGTATCTCCGGTATGGTGTCATCAATGGAAAGTGTGACAATTTCGGTGCGGGGCACCATGATTTCCTTTGCAATCCTATTATCAAATTCAAAGATGTTATTTACATACGTTAATTCAGATTGATTGATTTCACCCTGTTCAAAGCTCTCGGATATGATGATCCGCAATTCTTCTTCCGAGTGGGCCAGCTCATGCTCAGAAGCGGGCTTGAGTCCAAATAGACCGACAAGGAATCGGGCAGAACCATTTAATGCCCAGATAAAAGGATACATGATTTTATAAAAGATAATAATCGGCTTTGCTAAAAGCAGTGTCACTTTTTCAGCCATCTGAATGGCAAAAGTTTTTGGTGCCAGTTCACCCACAACAACATGAAGGAATGTTATGAGGGAGAAGGCAATAGCAAAAGAAAGAATATCAGCAACAGACTCGTTGATGTCCATATTGTGGAAGACAGGCTCTAAAAGTGCCTCCACAGTTGGCTCCCCCAGCCAGCCCAGCCCAAGTGCTGTAATGGTAATCCCCAGCTGGCAGGCTGACAGATATTCATCAAGATGCGTAAGAACATGTTTAGCTGCCTTCGCGCCTTTTCTATTTTCTTCTATTAGCTGGTCAATCCTGGATCCTCTAACCTTGACAATCGCAAATTCAGTTACAACAAAAAAGGCTGTCATAGCAATGAGGATGAATACAAGTAACAGATTGATGAGTGTTGTTGTCAATATATGCCCCTAATTTTTCAGGGTCACACCTCCTGGTTTTATAAAACGTTCTGGCAAAGGGTAAATGCTGCCTGTAAAGCCATTCTTTCCTTATTATTAGCAAAGTATAGACATTCCTGGCAAATTAGAAGTCTATATGCCCTCTATTCCACATATATAGAATCCGAAAACCTTCGAAGAAAATGGCGAAAAATAGAGGGGATTATCGGCATATTATGACAAAAAGCTTTTGCAAATTGGGTTATTATTTTTTTATAAAAACGTTTGGGCGAATGCCTCCTAGTAAAGAGTTTGTACTGCTGAGGAAAATGAGAAAAGGCCTGGGGTAAATGTTCCCATAGTTATTTGTAAGGTTTTCCAGTATACTGAAATGAAAAGGGAAAATTTACACATGGACGTATAAATATGGAGCGAAAGTTCTTCTCATATAAATTCTGCCATAAGGCGGTGTATGCAGGGAGATAACTGCCCGGAGCCAGGAAGGATTTACGAGTATATTTCTGGCTTATTTTATAAGGGGGAATCAATGGTGGAGGTTTTTGGTATTATAAATGAAATCAACCCGGATTACCTGCTGCACGCTCAATCATATATTGAGATAAGTGGAGAACATGATATTATGTCTGCAAGGCAGGAAGCACGCCAGGCTGCAAAAA
This sequence comes from Bacillus sp. FJAT-27225, assembly GCF_001685025.1. Lineage (GTDB taxonomy): Bacteria > Bacillota > Bacilli > Bacillales > Cytobacillaceae > Bacillus_D. Next base: position 19,350 of record NZ_MAYU01000002.1, read on the forward strand.
AGCTTGGTTTCAGCCTGTTCGATCAATCGCGGATTATTACGCTGATTTCTGAACTTGCTCGCAATATTTATAAGTATGCGGGGTACGGAAGGATATACATTGAAGAAATAAAAGAGCATGGCGTACATGGCCTCTGCTTTCTTGCTATAGATGATGGGCCAGGCATCGTAGATGTTGACCGTGCCATGAAGCAAGGTTTTTCCACCTCCGGAAGTCTGGGAGCGGGCCTTCCGGCAATGAAAAGAATGGCCGATGAATTTTCCATTGAAACAGTGCCTGGAAAAGGGACATGCATTAAAATTATAAAATGGCTCTATTAAGATATGTAAACATATTTTTAATACCACACAAATTCCAGCCTTAAACCTAAGGGTGGATTTTTTTATAAGAAAAGCGCAAGCGCCTTCGTGACAGGCAAAAGTCACCTGTCTCTGCGATGATTATTCTTTTGCTTTCCTTTGTGCACATCGCCGTACAAACTGGAGGGGCTTTGATTGAGATAAAATGAACCTTCCATCAGCGTTCTTTGCTGATGGTTAGGTGAATGAATCGGGCCTTTAGGGTCAGCTGCCGTAGGCTTACTGACCATTAAGGCGGGATAGAGGAATCACGAAGAGCGAAGCAACTACCCTGTATTACTTCGTAAAAGTGTATCTTTTAAAAGCTACATGGCTTTGCCGACGAGTTGAAGTTATGCTTTCATAATATGCCTTGGCGCGGGAGCACTAAGCGCGTTTGTGCATGACTTATCGCAGGGATGAGCCGTAAAGTTTGCGCTGGAGCTAGACAGTTAATGAAAAGTTATACTTTCTTAAACAGTAAAAATACAGCCCCTATTCTACAGGGGCTGTAATCGTGAATTATGCTTCTGCGGTTTTCTCGCTGCCGCGTATTTCATTTAAATAGGCAGCTGCTTTGGATTCATCAAATTGTTTTTCCCATTTCGACATAACAATGGCAGCAAGTGAATTGCCGACAACATTGACAGCAGTCCGAGCCATATCAAGAATTCTATCTATACCAGCGATAAATGCCAACCCTTCAACCGGTATTCCGACTGTTCCTAATGTAGCTAGAAGAACAACGAATGAGACTCCAGGAACACCCGCGATACCTTTCGAAGTTACCATCAAGACAAGGACGAGTGAAAGCTGCTGGCTTATAGATAAATCAATTCCATACATTTGAGCAATGAAGATGGCAGCAAGCGCCTGATACAGTGTCGATCCATCAAGGTTAAATGAATAACCTGTCGGGATAACAAAGGAAGTTATCGCTTTTGGACATCCGAACTTCTCCATCTTCTCCATTAACTTTGGCAAAACCGTTTCTGAGCTTGCTGTTGAGTAAGCTAAAATCAACTCATCTTTTAAGATTCTAAACAAGTTGAAGATATTGATTCCGAATAGACGTGCAGTTATACCAAGAATGACGACGACAAAGAATATCATTGTTCCATACGTTAGGAGGACAAGTTTACTTAGTGGAACAAGAGAGCTGACTCCAAACTTTGATACTGTAACACCAATCAAGGCGAATACGCCGAATGGAGCAAATTTCATGATTTGGTTTGTCATGTAAAACATGGCGTCGGCAGTTCCCTGGAAAAAGGCCAATACAGGCTTTCCTCTTTCTCCGATCGCCGCCACACCAAGGCCAAACATGACTGAAAAGAAAATGATAGCCAGCATATCGCCTCTTGCCATCGCATCAACTATATTTGTAGGAACAATATTTATAAATGTATCTGCCATGCTGTGGGACTGGACTTCCTCTGTTGTTGAAAGATAGCTGCCGATATCGCCCTTTGTCAGGGAGCTCATATCAATGCCTAGCCCAGGTTTAAAGATGTTTGCGCTAAGCAATCCAACTAAGATTGCGATTGTTGTAATGATTTCAAAATAAAGCAGTGATTTACCGCCAAGTTTACCAAGTTTCTTCAGATCACCAACACCTGCAACGCCAATCACGATACTCGCTATGACAATTGGCACAACAATCATTTTTATTAGTCGTATAAAAATAGTTCCTATCGGCTGCAGCCATTCCTGTACAGATGGATTGCCATAAAAAACGGCACCAACGGCAATACCGAGTGCAAGGCCGATTAGAATTTGCCATGCCAAACCAATTTTTCTCATATTTATCAAACTCCTTTATTGGATTTGGTTATAAAGTGAAACTTTAACTAATGGGAGTATTTCCGCTCCCATTGAATGGTGGTTGCCCCAATTGGGCTTTTACGCAAAGTTGACCTCTGCCAATGTCATTTGGATTAACAGATAGTACGGGGAGTTGAATCTCCAAATGGGAAGGGACTTACTGATGGTAATACGGGAAAAAAAGCACATTCCCCATTTTAATGAGACAGGGGGCATTGTGTCAAAAACAAAAATTGACAAAAAATGCGGGAAACCTTTATAGAATAGCATAATTCGAGACTATAAAGCCATGTCGATTTTTGGACAATTTAAGAAAGGGTTGAATGGAGGCTGTCCTAAGGAGCGAAAACAAATAAAGAGGGTGTTCCACGTTAATGTGGAACACCCTTCAAGGCTTACTTTTTATTAAAAGGATTATTTGGATCATTTGGATTGTGATTATTCGGATTGGTAAAGGTGCCGCCCTGATTTGAATGGTTAGTTTTCCCTGGCTGGCCAGGAGCCGTCCCCATGCCCTTATGTCCTGGGAAACCTGGGTTGTTTTGTCCCGCATTTGGACCAGCAAATCCAGGCCCATTCGGTTGTTTAACAACAGTTGTTTGTTCGAATTTCTGGTCTAGCCGTGCAAGGTATTTAGAGGCGAATTCCCTTCCGCCAAGTCCAAATGCCAGTCCGAATGCCAATGCAAGTCCGCCAAGAATTAAAATAAATGCGGCATTTACAATGGAAGCTGCTACACCTAGCTGGGCAAGTGCCATAAAGACAGAAATGGCAATGACTGCGTATTTTGCCACCGAAGATAGCATGCCGTAATGAGGCCCCTGGAGCATGCTGGAAAGCAATTTCTTGAGAAGGTTGCCAACATAAAGCCCCACTATAAGTATGATTAACGCTGCAATGACATGTGGCAGATACGCAATAACACCAGTTCCAAGTGTTACAAGGAAATCAAGTCCCACTAAATTTAATGCTTCGACAACAAAAAGAAGGACGATGATTACTTGTGCAACGGTTCCAACTGCTTTTGACAGTGAAAGGGCGGATGCGGTGTTCTTGCCAATTCCAATTCCTCTTAAAAACGTATTGAAGCCTACGCGGTCAAGCAAGTCTGTGATAAATCGATTGGCCCATCGGCCCAGCCAAAAACCAATGAGTACCATCACAATGGCTACGATGATATTTGGGATCATTGTTAAAACATCATTCAGCATATTGATGGCAGGGCCTGATATTCCTTCAAGGTCAAGTCGTTCGAGTGCTGTGATGAATGTTGGAATTAGAATAAGAACAAAAACAATGGTTCCAATTACCGAAGAAAGGCTTGTCCCTTCAAAGAGCCTTTTTGCCCCGAAACGCTCGACTACCTTTTCTAGTCCAACTCCCTGGAGCAGGTTGGTTACGATATCCCGGACAATTTTCGCGATAAACCAGCCGACCAGAATGATAAGTGCGGCCGAAAATAGTTTTGGCAGGAACGAAAGAATATTGCCAAGCATAGTTGAAAACGGTTCTGATATCCCTCTAATGTCAAGAGCTGCCAAAACTCCCGGCAAGAACAGGAGCAGGACGAGATAAAAGACAATTTTAGCTACCCGATCTGCTAGCTGCCCGGGATCTTCGCTGTCTTTTGTCATATTTAGTTTTTGTGAAATCTGATGGACTCTTAATGTACGGCCGCCTTTTCTGATGAGATAACTTAGGCCTGAAGCAACAAGCCAGCCTACAGCGAAGATTAGTGCTGCCTTCAGGATACTAGGAATCGCAGATGTAATCGCTGTCATCATGCTTACAAGCGGACCGGCAATGATGTCCAGATCAAGTATGTTAAAGAATAGGATAAAAACGAAGACTAGCAAAAGATAATAAACAATTTTACTGATTATCTTCTCGGACGAAAATTTTCTATCCTTTACATGAGAGAATAAACGATTATCAAGATTTGATTTTTGAAGGGCTTTAAATACCCCTTTTTCTATAGCTTTGGCAAGGATCCAGCCGATTAAAAGGACTGCCAAAGCGATTAATAGGTCGGGAAGCTTATAGGTTAGTTGCTCCCAGCCTCCCCATAGGTCATTGTTACTTCTCAATATAGGTCACTCCTTCTTTCTATTTGTCTTGACTTCAGACTATATCTGCTTTACCCGGGTTTGGGGTTCTTAAACGGACAAAAAATAATATTCCTGCGGTCAGCAAAAAGGTTTTTGAAGAGAAGGGAGGATGGGTATAAAGAAATAGTTTGGAAAGGCATATTGGAAGAAGGAGTGACCGGGCATGGCCAGGTACAATCGTGCATTATTAATTTATAATGGAAATGCTGGACAGAAGGATATTGAGAAACGCCTAGGGGCATGTATTCCAGTACTAAGCAGGGACATCAATGAATTGATTTTATTAAAAACGCTTGAGCCGGGGCATGCTGAACAGCTTTGCAAAACCTATGGGGAAAGGTCAGACCTTGTCATTATTCTTGGCGGAGATGGAACAGTTCATGAAGTCATTAATGGCCTTGCTGGTCTGGAAAAAAGGCCGATAATAGGAATTTTGCCAGGAGGAACCTGTAACGATTTCAGCCGTACCCTCAATATGCCCCAGGATATCCAAAGGGCAGCAGAGGATTTGTTGGCCGGCAAACCAGTTCCAATTGATGTTTTGGAAATAAACGGCCATTATGCTCTTAACTTTTGGGGAACTGGCCTGGTCACCGAGACTTCCAATAATATAAAAGAGTCAGAGAAACAGCTATTTGGAAAAGCTAGTTATTACCTTAGTGCAATGCGGACAATGCGCCAGATGGAGCCTTTTCGCTATCATATCAATTGCAACGGTAAAACCTTGGAAGGGGAGGCAGTCATGATTTTAGTTGCGAATGGGAAATTCATTGGAACCAACCAGCTGCCTTTCCGTAATATCCATATTGATGATGGCGAAGCCAACCTGTTTATAATTAGAAATACAAACATGGGATTAATAAAGGATATTTTAACAAGGGATATTACTGTGATGGACGAGAACGATACGTCTGGAGAAGTGCTCCATTCCCTGGGGAGTGAAATAACTATTTCAACTGACCAAAGGATGGAGGCCGATACAGATGGAGAGGTCTACTTAAAAACGCCTGCAGTTGTAAAGGTACTGAAACATCATATTCTCGCAATTACCCCCGATGTCGATGAGAGTATCATTTTATAACGGCCAATTTGTTTCCATAAAAAATGAGGCCTCCATAGTGAGAAGCCTCCTTAGTGATTATGTGAGTTGATTTAGGAATAATGTGGCAATGCCAAAATAAGTTATAAGTGAAAAAATATCATTCAAGGTCGTGATGAGCGGTCCGGAAGCAACCGCGGGATCTATATTGAAGTGATACAAAATAATCGGAATGATTGTCCCGGCAAGTGTTCCAATAATCAATGTTAAAAACAGGGAACTTCCGACAACAATGCCTAATATAAAGCTGTCTTGCCAGATGAAGGCGATAATGGCTATCAGGATTGAACAAATAAGTCCAATCATGAGGCCAACTCCAAGCTCCCGCCCAATTAACTTTACTATGACCGTCTTGTCAATTTCATTGGTGCTTAAGCCCCGGACAACGACTGCAAGCGATTGTGTTCCTGTATTTCCAGTCATCCCGGAAATCATCGGCATAAAAAATGCCAGTGCGACAACCTGTTGAAGCGTTTCGGAATAGGAACTGATAATCCGACCGGATACAAGCCCAATAAACAAGAGAAGGATAAGCCAGGGCAGCCTTCGATACGCCGCCACAAAAGCCTTTGTATCAAAGTCGATTGATTTCCCGGAAGCAGATAGCTTTTCGATATCCTCATTCGCTTCCTGAATGACAACGTCAATGATATCATCGACCGTAACAATCCCAACAAGGACATTATCCGCATTTACAACTGGAATTGCCATAAAATCATACCGTTCAATCATTCGGGCAACTTCTTCCTGGTCTGTTTCTGCAGTAACCGAAATAACCCGCTCAAACATAATTTTATTGATAATTTCATTGGCATCGGCGATTAACAGGTCCCGATAGGAAACAACCCCTACAAGGCGGCGCTGTTCATCAATTACATACAAATAATTAATGGTTTCGGCAAGTTCAGCGAAAGACTTCAATTTTCCTACTGCCTCGCGGACAGTGTAGTAATTGCGAATCCAGACAAACCGGTTGGTCATAAGGCGCCCTGCTGTTTCGGGCGGATAATTCATAATGTCCTGGACAATTTTTGATTCTTCTTTTTTCATACCTGAGAGAAGGGCGGAAATTTTTTCAGGGGACAGCTCTTCAAGTAGAGAGGCAAGGTCATCATTATCCATTAAATCAAGGACCTTCCCTGACTTTTCAATCCCTAATCTATTAAGCACATCATGCTGCTCTTCAGTATCAAGCTCCTCTAGCAAGTCAGCAAGAAGATGTGGATTCAGGAAAAGGAGAAAGCGGGTCTTGTGCTTTTCCGGGAAGTCTTCATAGAGTCTGGCCACATCGTACGGCTGCAGCTCATCAAGTATTGCTTCGATTTCTTTCCTTTTATTTTCTTTCATTGCCTTTATAACCAGAAGGGTAATCTGGTCCTCCGACATGTTTTGAATCATATGCCCACGCTCCTTTCCGGCAGTTGCCATGTACATTATATGAAAATGGACGGTAATTTGAAATAAAAAGCGGACAACTTTTTTGGTTTATTCATACTTGACTAAAATTCATATGGAAACTTTCCTTGTGGTATCGCATCATTTCGCTCGATGGCTATTCAATAATGCTTTCCTTGAGGCGCAGAAATACTACAGTTCATATATATAAATAGGCAATATTTAGGGAATAGCAGATTAATTCATTGGCTCTTAAAATTATTCCACAAAAACGGAAACGCAAACAACAGGAAAATAGGGATAGAAAAGCGAATTTTTTTTTGGTTTTTGTTATGATGAGTAGGGAACTTTAATGAAGAAAGAATGGAGGGTTTGCCATTGAAAAAGCAAGATCAGGACGTGCGTGATCTCATTTACGTTCACTTAAATCAAACATCTCAATATGTACTGTCCTGTGGCATAGAATTCCATGAATTTATCACTGCTTTTTCAGGCTTCCCAAATCATCTACTCTTATTGAAGCATCGATTTGAGGATGGGGAGTTTAACAGCCATACAAGGTTTGAATATGTCACAAAAGATAAGATTGGCAGGCTTTCCAAGGAAAATGTGAATGGTTATGGGGATTTTTGCTGGATAGATTTTGCCGAAGAGGCAGTGCTGAACGAACTGAGCGGACAGGAAATTGCTGAATTGCTTTATCTAGGCCATGCAATGCAGCATTTAAAGCTTCCTTTTTATAATCAGCTAGAGAATAGATTTGTATATTTGGCCCAAGATGATGGCTGGCTCAATAAAACGTATTATCGTAGCATGATGGACTTCTTTTCGATGCTGAGCTTTGTGATCCCATTGAAAATGGGGAATCTAAAACTTGAAAAAACACTTTTTGGAATGAAAAAGAAACGGGTTTATCCAATTGTGAATAAAGACCTTCTCTTATCGCTTGTCCCATTTATGAAAGAAGGCATCTGTATTTCTGTGAAGGATGCGGATTCCCAAAAAGGCAGGATTGAAATCCCGATTTGGATGGTTGGGGATTTTGCACATATGGATGATATGTTTGAGGCATACACAAAAACAGTCCGTAAGCCATGCCATGCCAAGCTAGTCTTTGATAAAAAACTAAAAGACTGGAAGCTATATGTTATATAACCGGCCAGGCCCAAGGTGGTATCCGGTTAAACAGTGCATACATATGAAATTCAAGCCTTGAGATATAGATTTAAGGAGAAGGGCATTTAGGGACGACTTTTTCTTAAAAACTAAGGGTTTCGCCCAATCGCATTTTTAATAAACTATAGCAGAGGAACTGAAGAAATCTTAATTTAATTGAAGCGCCCTTAGCGAAAATTAAAAGATTAAACGGATAAGTTCCTCTTAAATATTTTAGAGGGAAATCGTTTTTCTCCAGGCTCCCACTTATGTAAAATAAGGTTGAAGAAAATTGGAGGTTGCAGAATGAAGACTAAACTTGGCTTATTATATGGCGGAAAATCCGCCGAGCATAAAGTATCCATGCAAACAGCCATGGCTGTTATTAAAGCACTCGATCTTGAAAAATTTGAAATTAACCCGATCTACATAACGGTAGATGGGAATTGGGTAAAAGGGGAACAATTAATGGGCCCGGTTTCTTCCATTGAAGAACTTCAATATAAACCCCTTGAAGGAGGAACAAATCAATTTGACCCTTCAATTTTTAAAGGGGAAGATGGTAAGGATCTTGATATCATATTCCCACTCCTTCACGGTCCCAACGGGGAAGACGGCACTGTCCAAGGCCTGCTTGAACTATTAAACCTTCCCTATGTTGGAAACGGAGTTCTAGCTTCTGCAGCTGGAATGGATAAGGTAGTGATGAAGAATATTTTTGCAGAAGCAGGGCTTGCCCAAGTTGATTACTCTTCATTCATACGAAGCGAATGGGAAGCAGGAAAAGAAACCGCCTATGAAAAAGTTGAGGAAAAGCTTGGTTATCCTTGCTTCGTAAAGCCTGCTAATCTTGGCTCAAGTGTTGGGATCAGCAAATGCAAAAACCGTTCTGAGCTTGAGGAAGCTTTTAAAGAGGCTTTTACCTTCGACCGAAAAATCATTGTAGAAGTCGGTGTCAAAGCCAGGGAAATTGAGGTAGCTGTTCTTGGGAATGATGACCCTAAGGTTTCGATTGCAGGGGAGATTGTTCCCAAAAAAGATTTTTACGATTACAAGGCCAAATATGAAGACGGCAATACAGCGTTGATTATTCCAGCTGAAATTAGCAATGATACGTACAGCAGGATGAAAGAAATGGCAGTCAGAGCATACAAAGCGCTTGATTGTTCAGGGCTTGTCAGGGCGGATTTCTTCGTTGCTGAGAATGGAACAGTCCTGATCAATGAAGTAAATACAATGCCTGGCTTCACTCCATTCAGCATGTTCCCGCTTCTTTGGAAACATACAGGGATTGATTATCCCGAACTGATTGAGAGACTGGTCAGCCTAGGCATGGAAAGGCATGCCGAGAAACAAAAGATTAAATATACATTTTAACAAATGGTGGGAGGGACACGCCTAGGCAGTGTCCTTTTTGCGATGGGAGGCTCAAAATGATTTCAAAAACAATAAGAGAAATTACAAAGATGATACCTGTTTCCAATGACATAACAGTATTTGCAGAGAGAGTAATCAGCGGGGTGTCAATCGACTCTCGTAAAATTGAGCAAGGAAACTTGTTTGTTCCTTTCAAAGGTGAAAAAGTGGATGGCCATAAATATGTCATTTCGGCAATTGAAAAAGGCGCAGCGGCTGCCTTTTGGCAAAAGGATGTCCCAAACCCACCGGAAGGCCTGCCAATCTTGATTGTAGATGATTGCTTGGCCGCACTCCAGGAGCTTGCCAGGGCCTATTTAAAACAGCTGACAGTTAAGGTTGTCGGTATCACGGGCAGCAATGGAAAAACCACGACAAAAGATATGGTAACAAGCCTGTTATCGCAAAAATACAAAGTGCAAAAAACAGAAGGCAATTACAATAATCATATTGGCCTGCCTCTTACGGTTCTCCAATTAGATCAGGACACAGAGATGGCTGTCCTTGAGATGGGTATGAGTGCGCGTGGTGAGATTTCTTTCCTGACAAAACTCGCTGAGCCGGATGCTGTCATCATTACCAATATAGGGGAAGCACACTTGCTTGACCTCGGCTCGAGAGAAGCAATTGCTGAAGCGAAGCTTGAAATACTTGAAGGGCTGAAGGAAGGGGGGCTAGCTGTCCTGAATGGGGATGAACCTCTTTTGATGGATAGAATTGCAGGCCGGAAAGGTGAGCTGAATATCCAGACGTTTGGGAGAGGCGAGTATAATGATGTCTACCCAATCGATATTATTCAGACTCAAAATGGGAATGAATTTACTATTAGTGGATCTGAGCAGCGATTCTTTCTGCCGGTTCTTGGAACGCACAATATCATCAATGCATTAAGTGCCATGTTAATTGCACGCCATTTTTCAGTGTCGTGTGAGGAAATTGCAAGGGGACTGAAAGAAACAAAACTAACACAGATGAGAATGGAAATGACAGAGGGGAGCAACGGTGAGAAAATCATTAATGATGCTTATAACGCAAGCCCTACGTCCATGAAGGCTGCGATAGACCTTGTTGCCAACCTGCCTGGATATACCAAAAAAGTGCTTGTACTGGGGGACATGTTGGAGCTGGGGCCGCTGGAGGAAGAGTATCATAATAAAATTGGTGAAACAATTGATCCCGAAAAGGTTCATCTTCTGTTTACGTTTGGAGAACTTGGTGCCCGTATTGCGGAAGGGGCGAGGAAAGTTCTTGGTGAAGGAAAGGTGTATTCGTTCTCGAGCAAGGAAATGCTGAGTAAAGAATTAAAAAACCATACAGATAAACAAACTCTTGTTTTAGTTAAAGCATCAAGGGGAATGAGATTAGAGGAAGTCGTCGCTTCATTGCAGAAAAAAGAGGAATAATAGCTTACAGACCGCAGCATCCCTGCTATTTTCTCAACTAAATTACTTTTAAAAATCCTTTGCCTGGGAGTGAAACATACATGATAGGCTGCTTGTGCATTCACGGTTTTACAGGGAGCCCCTATGAGGTAGAGCCCCTGGTAGAGTATTTAATGGAGGCACATCCAGACTGGAAATTCCGGGTGCCGACTTTACCGGGCCACGGAGAAACTCTTTCATTAAGAGGGGTTATCTTCCAGGAATGGATTGACCACGCAGAAAGTGAGTATCTCGAACTTGCAGCTACATGCGAGACGATTTACGTAATCGGCTTTTCGATGGGCGGGATGATTTCCAGCTACATAGCCGCGAATCATAAAGTTGATAAGCTCGTTCTTCTCAGTGCTGCTGCCTATTATTTGAATCCAAAGCAAATGGCACTGGAAATCAAAGAGTTTGCGCGGGACTTGGTTAATGGAAACCTTGCTGAAAATGAATTATTTTTGCGTTATAAACAAAAAATAACTCAGACTCCCCTTTCCGCTGCTATACAGTTCCAAAGGTTGGTGAGCTATGTGCGTCCACAGCTCGGATTAATTGAGGTTCCTACCCTTATCGCCCAAGGGGAATCAGATGGATTGGTTCCCCCAAAAAGTGCCGAATATCTGTACGAGACGATTCCGGCAAAACAAAAACGATTGACTTATATCAAAGGTTCAGCCCATCATATTTGCCATTGCCAGGAAAGAGTTGCCCTTTTTTCCGAGGTCGAAACATTTTTGCAGGAAATGCCTGAAATGTCCCTATCCAACTAGGGGGCGCTTAATTGCATTAAACCGGCAAAGATGGTATGATTACACTCAACGTGTCTAAAAGTTCGTCATTACAGGGCATACTCCTATGAGGAGAATGTCTTTTTTTGCTAAAATAGAGAAGTGATGGGTTAGGATTAACCTCTTATGTGAATTCAGGACGTTTTTCTGCACGTAAACTATAGAGTTTTACAAGAAGGAGAATGAATAACATTGACCAAGTTTGAAGATTTGGGCTTGAGCCAGCAGACCCTCAAAGCTGTTTTGAAAATGGGTTTTGAAGAAGCAACGCCAATTCAGGCTGAAACAATTCCGCTAAGCATGGAAAACAAGGATTTGATTGGACAGGCACAAACAGGTACCGGGAAGACCGCCGCTTTCGGAATTCCGCTTGTTGAAAAAATCAACATCTCCAACCATGCTGTACAAGGAATTATTATTGCACCGACTCGGGAACTTGCAATCCAGGTTTCAGAAGAACTATATAAAATAGGTTCTGGCAAACGTGTCCAGGTCCTGCCTATTTACGGTGGCCAGGATATCAGCCGCCAAATCCGGTCATTAAAGAAAGGCCCGCACATCGTTGTTGGAACACCAGGCCGTTTGATTGACCATATTAACCGGAAAACTCTTCGCCTTGACCAGGTTCATACCGCTATTTTGGATGAAGCGGATGAAATGCTGAATATGGGCTTCATTGAGGATATTGAAGCAATTCTTGCCGAGATTCCGGCAGAACGCCAAACCCTTTTATTCTCAGCTACAATGCCGGCTCCGATCCAGAGGATGGCAGAGAAGTTCATGCGTGACCCTCAGGTTATCCGTGTAAAAACAAAGGAAATGACGGTTCCTTTAATTGAACAGTACTATGTTGAAGTTCAAGAGAAGAATAAATTTGATGTCCTAACAAGACTTCTTGACATACAATCGCCTGAATTGGCCATTGTTTTCGGCCGTACTAAGCGCCGTGTCGACGAGCTTGCTGAGGCCCTAACCTTAAGAGGCTATGTTGCGGAAGGAATTCACGGTGACCTTACTCAGGCTAAGCGTATGTCCGTCTTGCGAAAGTTCAAAGAAGGGACAATCGAGGTCTTGGTTGCAACGGATGTTGCGGCACGTGGTTTGGATATTTCCGGTGTAACTCATGTGTACAATTTTGATATTCCACAAGACCCTGAGTCATATGTTCACCGCATTGGCCGAACAGGCCGTGCAGGGAAAACGGGTATGGCCCTTACATTCGTGACCCCTCGTGAAAAGTCCTATCTTTCTGTTGTAGAACGCACTACCAAGCGAAAGATGGAGCGGATGAAGCCGCCAACTCTTGATGAGGCGCTCGAAGGACAGCAAAGGGCAGTGATTGATCGTATAAATCAAACGATTGAGGATAACAATCTTCAGTTTTATTCTCAAGCCGCGGCAGAGTTGCTCGAAGATCACGATGCCTCAACTGTTGTTGCAGCTGTATTGAAAATGTTGACCAAAGAACCTGATACGACTCCAGTTAAGCTTACGGAAGAATCCCCTCTTCCACAAAGAAGGGACAGGGATCGCAAGCCGTATGACCGGAGAAGGACTGGTGATGCAAAAGGCGGATATGATCGCCGGAAAAAAGGTTCATATGGCGCTCGTGGCGGAGAAAAACGCCCGTATGAGAAACGGACAGGCTCCAAACAGCGCAGCTATAATAATTCAAAATTTGAATAATAAACAAATGAAAGCACAGGTGAAATTCGCCTGTGCTTTTTTTGGTAAAATGCTTCTTTTTCCTTAAGAAACATGTTTTTCATCCCGGTAAGGAATAGTAACAGTATAGACCTTCTTGGAATGGAGAAAGAATATGACAATCGTAAGGTTAGGCTATGTAGCAATGAGTACCACACTTCCACACTGCTCGCCATCGCAAACGATGACATTTGCACAGTTCCAGCGGCTAAAGGACCGTGATGCTGCCATCCGTAAGCTAGAGCGGATTGCGCAGTCAAATCTGGACAACTGTTTAAGGCTCCTTAGGCACAACCTGGCTAATGATATCCGTTTTTTTCGCTTGACCTCCAGGCTTGTGCCGCTCGCTAATCATGAAGAGCTTGATGATTGGGACTATATCACCCCATTGAAAGAGGGTTTCACAGAAATCGCCAATTTCCTAAAAGAGCATCCTATCAGAGTTGATTTTCATCCTGACCATTTTGTTGTTCTTAATACAAATAAACAAGATATTTTGAGAACATCCATTCAGACTCTTGGTATGCACTATCGCTTTTTAAAAGAGATGGGGGTCCCTGTGGAGCATCGCTGTGTCATCCATATAGGCGGAGGCTATGCAGATAAGGAAAAGGCGCTTGAGATGTTCATCCATAACTGGGGGTATATACCTCAGCGTCTACAGTCAATGATTATGCTCGAAAACGATGATACGACCTTTACCTTAAAGGAATGCCTGTATCTATGTGAAAAACTTGGGGTTCCTTGTGTGTTTGATTATCATCACCATCTTGTTCACAATGAGGGTGATGATTGGGAGCAGAATTGGACTCGTGTCGTTTCCTCCTGGTCATGGTCAAGTCTTCCTGTTAAAATGCATATCTCCAGCCCGAAATCACAACGGGAATATCGGGCTCATGCCGACTTTATCGATCCAAAAATGTTTTTGGAATTTCTGCATGGAATAAAAGGATCAGTTCCCGAATTGGATTGCATGATCGAAGCTAAGGCGAAGGATGCCGCCTTGTTTAAATTAATGGGAGACCTAAAATCGGAGGCTGGAATTGAAATAATAGATGGTGCATCATTCTATATGAACTAGAACCAAATTTTTTCCGTGCTAGTGTCACGCCCCTTCGTTATACTTAAAGATAGATTACATAAACGGAGGATACCCATGATATCACGGCCTGAAACAAGGATTTCTGAAAAAGCACTTAAAGTTTGGAGAATATCAAATGGGATCATTGCAGCATGTGCTTGGTCGGTTCTGGTAACGGTTGCATCCCTTTTCTTTATTTTTGATTGGCCTCTCTGGATATTGGCACTGCTGGTATTGCTTGAGCTAATCCATACCATCCTATCAGTTATTGTATTCCCTGGAATTCGGTGGAGACGGTGGCGGTATGAGGTTCGTGAACAAGAGATTGAACTTCAGCAAGGTTTATTTGTTGTTCAGCGCACACTAATCCCAATGGTCCGTGTTCAGCATGTCGATACATTCCAGGGTCCGATTCTTCGGAAATATAATTTGGCAACTGTGATGATATCTACAGCTGCGACAACTCATGAAATCCCTGCCCTTGAGGAAGCAGAGGCAGAAGGTTTGAGGGTACAAATATCAAGGTTGGCGAGGGTGACTGACGATGATGTTTGAACCAAAGCGGCTTCATCCCGCATCTGCTGCAATTATTTCCATTAAAAAGTTGAAAGAGCTGATTGTACCGGCCGTAGCGTTCCTTTTGTTCGGTTCAAGTGGTGGCGGGCGGAGAATAGTCCTTATCCTTTTTGCAATTATCGGCGTTCTAGTAGCAATTGTAAGCGGGATTTTAACCTGGCTCCGGTTTACTTATAGAATAGAGGAAAATGAACTAAAGCTGGAATACGGGATTTTTATTAGAAAGAAACGATACATACCGCTTGAACGGATTCAAAGTATTGATCAGTCCGAGGGGATTTTTCATCGCCCATTCGGCTTAGTGCAGATTAAAATTGAAACCGCTGGCGGGGGCACTGGGAGTGAGGCCACGGAAGCGGAGTTAACTGCAATCACTAGGAAGGAAGCCGAGGCTTTAGAGGAAGCAATCTTTTCTGGAAGAAAATTCGCTGGCACAAGCAATGAAGCGGAAACTAAACATGTTGATCATGTCATTTATACGCTGTCACCGCCTTTGTTGCTTTTAATGGCATCCACTTCGGGTGGAATTGGCGTTGTTATATCAGCGGTTTTTGCTTTATTTTCTCAATTTGATGAATTCATACCGTATAAAAGAATTTTCAGCGAGGTTGAAACAATTATTGCTAATGGAGTAATTTTTGTTTCAATCCTAATATTTTTGGGGTTTCTTATTGCGTGGATACTGGCAATTGCCGGAACAATGATTAAATACGGAAACTATGTAGTAATGAAAACAAATGATGATTTAATCATTTCCCGTGGTTTACTTGAAAAAAGGAAAATGACGATTCCTCTAAAGAGGATTCAGGCCATTCAAATTACCCAAAACCCTTTGAGGGAACTGTTTGGCTATGCTTCAGTGCAGGTAGAGAGCGCTGGGGGTTCAGCGGTGGATAAGGATAGTGCAAAGGTTCTTCTTTTACCACTTGTAAAGGTAAGTGAAATTGAAAGGATTCTGGGCGGACAGTTGCCTTCTTACCATTTTAATACAAATCTTGTTCGGATTCCAAAAAGGGCGCTGGTCCGATATGCGGTCAGGAGCATGCTGTATACATTGCCTATTGCGGCGGCAGCCATATTTTTACTAAGGCCATGGGGTTATCTTGCTTTATTGCTCCCTATCCTGGGGGTAGTCTGGGCCTATATTTGCTATCGCTCAGCCGGTTGGGGGGTAAGTGGAAGACAGTTGAGCCTGCGATTTAGAATTGTTTCCAAAACAACTGTTTATTTGTTGAAAAATAAAATTCAATCCTTGGATATGAGTGAAAGCTATTTTCAAAAACGAAAGCAGCTTGCACGAGTCGACGCTTATGCAAAGTCGGGGTTCGGCATTGCGGGAGGTGGAGTGCGCGATTTGGATGCTGCTGACGCACTTTTCATTTATACCTGGTATTCACAGAATGAATTGAAATAAAAGATGGCCGCTCCTAATTTAGTGGAGCGGCCATCTCTCTACCGTTTCGAAGAAGCGCCGATTAAGAAGCCGGCTAAAATGCCAAACACATGGGCAGTAATGTTAATGTTGGGCTGAAAAAAGGTCATGACAACAGAAATGGCGGCGATCGTTAAAATAATCTGGCTATCCGATTGGGACATCCTGTTTTTCTTATAGAGAACAATGGCAACATAATATCCGAATAAGCCAAATATCGCTCCACTGGATCCAACATGACTAAATGAGAGAGGCTCAAGAATAAAGGTTGCCACATTAGCGGCAATCCCGGAGAGAAGATAGACGAAAACAAACTTGCCGCGGCCAAGCATCCTTTCGAGGCCAGGGCCGAATAAAACAAGCGAAAAACAATTAAATAACAAATGTGAAAATCCGCCATGCATAAAAATTGGAGTGACGAGTCTCCACCATTCTCCCTCAGCTATATATAGGTTTACGCCTGTTAAACGCTCCATAATCCAATAGTTTGGGAGGAATGGCAATTCCGTCGAAAGGTAGATAACGATATTAACAGCAATGATTGCGGACACGATTGGATAGAAACGGATAAACTGGCCGAGACTCTCAGTCCTCGTAAACATGTGGCCCACTCCTTTAGCGAATGACTTTTTCGGTGATTGCCTTTTATAGCATTCTATTCTTAGAACTTAACCATAAGTTCTGGTTTGCGATAATAGAACAGTTGATTTGGCACGGAAGGTGGGAGCTCGTTCGAAAATGCAAAAGATGCATTTTCTCCTGCGGTGCTTTTTTTAGGGAAGATTATTCAACGTCCAGCGGGACAGGTGAGACCCCACAGACGCTTTAGAGCCGAGCAAATTGGAACCGCGGCTAGACAGGCTCGCCGCATGCCCCTAAGGTCCGAGAACCCTCGCGACAGGAAAATGCGCCTGTCTCTGAAATGATTATTCTTGGAATTAGTGAAGCTGAAATCAACAAACTAATTTAACCAGATTATTTGATGAATAACCTATTCTTATTACCATGATAGCCGTTATTCTATTTTAAAATCCAACTTATGCTATTGGTATGTAAATAAAATCCTAAATAGAAGGAGAAGGACATGATTAAAGGAATTGGAATGGATTTAGTAGAGATTGGCAGGATAAAAAAACTGATCGAACGGCAGGAAAGATTTCCGGAGAGAATTTTAACATTGGCGGAAATGGATTTGTATTTAACCCTGCCGGAGAGAAGGCGTGCTGAGTTCCTCGCAGGAAGGTTTGCCGCGAAGGAGGCGTTTGCGAAGGCTTTTGGAACTGGAATTGGGGAAAAACTCTCGTTTCATGATATCGAAATTGGAAAGGCATTAAGCGGTAAGCCTTACTTTAAAAAGCCGGGGAATGTCTCTGCCCACCTGTCCATCACTCATACTGCTCAATTTGCGGCGGCTCAAGTTGTTATTGAGGCGGATGATGCAATGCCGGACCAAACGGTCTGAAAATTATATAGTCTGGTCGGTAACAATCCTGGTTGTGGACATTGGAGAGGGGAAAAATCGAACCAAGTTTTAAGGGCAAGCTATCATAAACCTCAAGGTTGTCTCATATATTCGTATTGACATAGGGAAGACGGGCTGTAAAGGCAAGAGAGCGCCGATCCCGAAACGAGTTGAATAGACAAGAAGGGGTTGAAGGAATGAGGAGAAAAGTATTGCTGCTAATGGCCGGGCTGCTGGCTGTATTGGCCCTGTCGGCTTGTGGCGCTCAGTCACAGGAGTCTGTCCGCAAAGATTTGGAAGGAAAGCTCGAGGACCTGTCCGGCTATAAGGTCAATGCAAAAATGACCCTTGCCATGGGTGCGAGCCCTCAGGTTTATGACGTTGAAATTTGGCATAAGGATCCCTCCTATTACCGGGTCAATCTAAAAAATGCCAAGAAAGATCAAAGCCAGATGATTCTACGGAACGATGAAGGGGTTTTCGTTCTTACACCAGCACTAAACAAAAGTTTTCGGTTCCAAAGTGACTGGCCAAAGAACAGCAGCCAGGCCTATTTATATGAGTCATTAATTCAAGATATTATTGATGATAAAAACGCCAAATTTTCATCCACGGATGATTATTATGTTTTTGAAACCAAAACCAGATACCAAAACAATCAAATGCTGCCACTACAGGAAATAAAACTGAATAAGGATGACTTGTCGCCAGCTGTTGTAAAAGTAATGGACGCTGATCGGAATTCATTGGTGACAGTCAAGTTTTCAAAGGTAAAGTTCAATGCAAGTTTTAATAAAAAGGATTTTGATATGCAAAAGAATATGACGAGGGCACAGGTTGGCATGCCTGCCATGGCTGATGGAGGAAGCAAAGACACATCCTTTACTGTTAAGTATCCATCGGCAGAAATGCCTGGAGTTTCACTTGTGCAAGAAAAGGAAGTATCAATCGAGGATGGCAAAAGGGTGGTCTTAACGTATGGCGGAGAGAAGTCATTCACGCTTATTCAGGAAAAACGATTGGTTGAACAGGCAACTGCTTCCTATCCGGCTGATATGAACGGGGACCCCGTCGATCTTGGCTTTACAATCGGAGCAATCACGAAACAGTCAATCTCCTGGAATCAGGATGGAATAGACTATAGGATTGCCTCTAAAGACTTGACAGCAGCAGAAATGGTATCGATTGCCATGTCGGTGCAGGGTGAATTGGTAAAATAACTTCACAAAACAATACAAATTCGGCAGGCCTAAGGAGGCCTGCCGAATTATTTGATGGCTGTTGGTAAATGTTAGCTTTATCTTCGTGTTAGGGGCCCGGTTGAGAGTATGATAAAATGAAGTGATACTTCAGTCAGCGGAGGTCTTTTATCCCCCGCTGGTTGTTAGTCCCGTTCTAGTGCCGCTAATTCGCCAAAAGGCACGGCGATAAAGCGGCACTACGAACCCGATTGGTTCAACTAAGCCGCTGAAGTACTTAGCGGCAAGTTTCACTGTACCTTATCAATCGGGCTTTTAGGGCTGTTGTCCTCCACCTGCATTTCTTCAATTAAGGTGGGGGATCTTACAGCCCGTAAACGCGGTATAAATAAAATAAATAAATTGAACATTGATATGTATCAGGAAGTGAACAAATGGAAGAACAAGGTTTTTTTTACAGAGATACGTGGGCTGAAATAGACTTGGATTCAATTTATAAAAATGTATCAGCCATTAAAGGATTGTTGCCTGAGGATGTTGAAGTGATTGCAGTAGTCAAGGCAAATGCTTATGGCCACGGTGATATACAAGTGGCAAAGACTGCGCTTGAAGCGGGGGCCAGTTATTTGGCAGTTGCCTTCATGGACGAGGCACTTGCCCTTCGCAAAAAAGGATTAACTTCTCCTATTCTTATATTAGGGGCTACCCGTCCGGAAGATGTGTCCATTGCTGCCAGCCATAATCTGGCTGTGACAGCATATGATATGGAATGGCTTATAAAAGCTGCAGATTATCTTGGCAGCCATAGGCTGAATGTTCATTTAAAAGTAGACACGGGAATGGGGCGGCTTGGTTTTAAAGATATTGAGGCGTTAAAAACCGCCGAAAATTTCATTTATCATGATTCGAGGATTAATTTTGAGGGGATTTTCACTCACTTTGCTACCGCAGATGAACAGGACGACAAATATTTTATGAAGCAACTCAAGCAATTTGAAGAAATGCTTGAAGCTTTAAAAATATATCCGCGCTATATCCATGCCAGTAACAGCGCGGCCGGGATGAGATACGCAAATGCCAGATTCAATGCTGTGAGGCTCGGTATATCGATGTACGGCTTATCGCCTTCAACGGAAATTAAAGCTGATTTGCCTGTCTCTCTTCATGAATCGTTTACTCTCCACTCTAGGCTGGTCCAGGTAAAACAGCTTCATAAAGGAGAGAAGGTCAGCTATGGAGCGACCTATGAAGCGTCTGGCAATGAGTGGATTGGTACAATTCCAATCGGGTATGCCGATGGCTGGATCCGCAGGCTCCAAGGCCAAGAAGTTCTAGTGAATGGCAAAAGAGCACCGATTGTGGGAAGAATTTGTATGGACCAATGTATGGTTCGGCTTAATGAATATCTTCCTCCCGGTACTTCTGTCACCCTGATTGGAGGACAGGGGGACGAGTTTGTCAGCATTGACGAAATCGCAGAAAAGCTTGAGACTATTAATTATGAAATTCCCTGTATTATTTCAAACAGAGTGCCCAGGGTGTATAAAAAAGAGGGGAAAACTGTGGGGCTTCGGAACAATCTGCTGCGCTTATAATGTCTGTATCGCGAATAAAGCGTATAAAAACCTGTTTTTTATGCCGATACTAGCTTTGGATTACTAAATTCGCTTTGCAAGCCTTGTGAATCGTGTTATTATTAAAACTGGTAGAAAGTATGGCAACTTCTTGTCCGAAACTAAAAGGGCGGAATTGCCCGTTAAAGAGAGAGGCTTGGCGTATGCCGGGCTGTAACAAAATATGGTCTGTATAGTGATGGTGGAGGTGTAGCTTGTGTCAGAGACTGGCGCAACAACGGAAATCCTGGTGAAATTACCGCAACATCTTTTAACCGAGTTGGACGGAATCGTCAAGCTTGAAAATGTAAACCGCAGTGAATTTATTTACCAGGCAACAAAGGCTTATATGCGCGAACGGAAAAAAAGACAAATTCGTGAAGCCATGAGGCGCGGTTACATGGAGATGGCCAAAATTAATCTGACGATTGCATCAGAAGCATTCCTCGCTGAATATGAGGCGGAACATACTGTTGAACGTCTTGTAAGCGGAGGATAATCCTTTGATTGTTAAACGTGGTGACGTTTATTTTGCAGACCTATCCCCAGTTGTCGGTTCTGAACAAGGCGGCGTCCGTCCGGTCCTTGTCATTCAAAACGACATCGGGAACCGGTTCAGTCCCACAGTAATCATTGCAGCAATCACGGCTCAAATCCAGAAAGCCAAGCTGCCTACCCATGTTGAAATCGATGCGAAACGCTATGGTTTTGAACGGGATTCCGTTATCTTGCTGGAACAGATTCGGACAATCGACAAACAGCGATTGACTGATAAAATCACACATCTTGATGACGAAATGATGGAAAAAGTGGATGAAGCCTTGCAAATAAGCGTGGGTCTCATCGAATTTTAACAAATTTACGCTCTTTTCTGAGCGTACTTTACATACCACCTCATACGAATGATTCTGATCCAGGCAAGCCTAAGTGGCTTGTCTTTTTATTTGAATTTCATGATCCTCATTCTCTATTGCTTGTTTGGCCAACTTGAAAGACTTGCGATATCTCCACAGTCTCCCATCCTTTCTTACAAAAGCGTAAGACCCTGGTAAAAGTTATCAGCAACTTGAATACAATAATTTTTAATTTATGTTAAATAATGAGTTTGAATATAGAGGTATACGGGTATAAGTGATAGTCTTTGGTTAGGGAGATTCTAGTTATAAGCAGATTCTAGTTATAGGCAGATATCCCCCCGTTTATAAACAATTTATGGTGTCTTTCCGAAATAACCGCTTATACTTTTAAGAAATACGATATTTTGGAATTGACTGTTTAAAACTGTTATCATTTAATTAAATTAGGATAAATCCGAACAATTTATGACAAATCATTATTGAAATGATTTTTTAAGTAGATGAAAAGATATCTGGAGATATGGGAGGGGCAGAGTGGAGAACTTAATAGTGGAATATGTAGAAGAACAAAAACACGGGCTTGTGACAGAATGGATTGACCGAATGAAGTCAGAAGGTGATGAAAGAGGAACAAAGCTCGTTACTGAACAGGTCTTTGTGATGACTAGTTCAGAGTTCATTGATTTAATCATCTCCAGCCTTAAGGGATCGAAAGAGGAATTCCAAAACAGGCTTGTTGAATTTGCCGAAAAGGTGGTCAGGCTCGGTTGGCCTCTCCATTTTGTTATTGAGGGAATCAGAGTATTCAGCAAGATTGTTTTTGAAGGAATGCAGCAGAAGGGAATTGTCAACGAGGTTAACCAGATGGAGGTTATCTATACGTTCGACCGTTGGATAAGCCCTTTGCAAAATGAAGTGGTCGATGTTTATTCGAGGACGTGGGAACGAACTGTTTCCTTGCAAAAGATTGCCCTCCAGGAATTATCTGCTCCTCTCATACCTGTGTTTGAAGGAATTACCGTTATGCCATTGGTTGGTACAATTGATACAGAACGGGCAAAACAGATCATGGAAAACCTGCTGACCGGGGTGGTTAAACACCGGTCCGAGGTTGTATTGATAGATATAACAGGGGTTCCGGTTGTAGATACAATGGTTGCGCACCATATTATCCAGGCTGCAGAAGCAGTTCGCCTGGTCGGTGCGAAATGTATGCTATGCGGAATCAGGCCCGAGATTGCCCAAACAATTGTCAATCTTGGAATTGACTTAAATCAATTCACAACAAAAAATACATTAAAAAAAGGTGTAGAGGCAGCACTTGAACTTACAAATAGGAAAATAATGAAGGTGGAGGGTACAAAATGAGAATGAGGATACCGATTTTAAAGCTGCATGACTGCCTGCTTGTTTCCATTCAGTGGGAACTGGATGACCAGACAGCCCTCCAGTTCCAGGAAGATCTGCTCCATAAAATTCACGAAACAAGTGCAAATGGGGTTGTCATAGATATTACCTCAATTGATTTTATCGACTCCTTTATCGCCAAAGTACTAGGCGATGTGATTAGCATGTCCAAACTGATGGGAGCCAAGGTCGTTATTACGGGGATTCAGCCTGCTGTTGCAATTACGCTGATTGAACTGGGAATTGGATTGGAAGATGTCCTGACGGCATTAGACTTAGAAAAAGGTTTGGAGAAATTACAACAGGAATTGGGGGATTAGCTAGATGGGCATCCAATCCTGTGTAAAAATCCTGAACGAATGGGACATTGTGGCTGCCCGCCAGCTTGGCCGTAATGTAGCCAAAGAGCTGGGGTTCGGCACAGTGGACCAAGCCAGGATCACTACCGCAATTAGTGAACTGGCGAGAAACATCTATTTATATGCCGGACAGGGGCAAATTTGTATAGAAAAAATATATGAGGGCAACAAGTCAGGCCTGAAAGTAATTGCAGTAGATAGCGGCCCGGGTATTGGTGATATCAGACAGGTGATGGAAGATGGATTCTCAACATCGGGCGGCCTCGGAGCCGGCCTTCCTGGTGTAAAGCGACTCATGGATGAATTTGACATTCTCTCATCGCCTGGCAAAGGAACGGATATACGAGCAGTAAAATGGCTCCGTTAGGGGGAATACGATGGATTTGCGGGGTAACATGGAAGAAAAGTACCGGAATATTTTAATGGATTACCTGAAAGAGCAATCAGAGCAAACCTTGTACCAGGGACAAAAGTTTACCAGGGAATTAATTGAGAAAAACATATCCCCGGAGGAAATTGTCAGCCTTCATAAAAGCCTGCTTCTTGATCTTTATCCTGATGTTCCCGAGAGCATAGTCCATTCCTTCGATGTTCTTCTTGAGGTGATGGTAGGGTATGGCCTTGCATATTCGGAACATCAAAGCTTAAGAAACAAGCAGTTGGAATACCGTACAGAAATGGAAATTGCGGCAAACGTTCAGCAAACTCTTTTGGGAACTTCTATTCCGAAAGTAGAAGGGATGGACATCGGTGCTCTGAGTGTACCGGCCAGGCATATGAACGGCGATTACTTTCACTTTGTTTTGGATGACAATGGCTGTGTAAACGTTGCTATAGCCGATGTAATTGGAAAAGGAATTCCTGCCGCACTTTGTATGTCCATGATCAAATATGCAATGGATAGCCTGCCTGAAAACCGGCATGCGCCTCATATGGTACTTGAAAGCCTGAACCGTGTTGTTGAACAGAACGTAGACCCAAGTATGTTTATCACAATGTTTTATGGAATGTATAATCCACAAACCCACGTTTTTCATTATTCATCCGCGGGCCATGAACCAGGATTTTACTATGTTGCTGAAACCGATGAGTTTTTGGAGATGGAGGCAAAAGGCCTTTTGCTGGGAATTGAAAAAAAGACTAAATATCTTCAATTTGAGCGGGAAGTAAAACCAGGAGATATGATTATCCTAATGTCTGATGGTGTAACCGAGTGCCGTACCGAGGAAGGATTTCTTGAACGGGATGCATTGATTGGATACATAAGGAAATATATCCATATGGAAGCCCAGGAGATCGTCAATAATATCTATAAAGATTTGGAAAGGCTACAGGACTTCCAGCTCAGGGATGATTTTACATTAATCATTTTAAAAAGAAACGTTTAAGCCTGTTTAAAAAGGGTAAAGTTTTAAGCGGTATATAAAAAATAGACAGGGGTGGGTCAAATGAATATTAAACTTGACGTCAATGAATCAAATGATTTTGTTGAAATATATGTTAACGGGGAAATCGATGCCTATACAGCACCAAAACTCCGTGAGGCTGTTTTCCCGCTTTCCGAGAAAAATAATGTCAAAATGGTAATAGATCTTTCTGAAGTTTCCTACATGGATAGTACCGGTCTAGGCGTAATCGTGGGTGTTTTTAAATCGGTTAGGAGCCATGACGGTGAATTCAAGCTTGTGGGGTTGTCTGACCGGTTGAAAAGGTTGTTTGAGATTACTGGTTTGGCAGATATTATCGATATCAACAGCCAGATAGAAGGTGGAGTGCAATGAGCCAGGCGTTTGACTATATCGAAATGAAAATCCCGGCAAAGCCTGAATATGTTGGTGTCATACGCCTGACGCTATCGGGGATTGCCAGCCGAATGGGTTTTTCATATGATGATTTGGAAGACTTGAAAATTGCCACGAGTGAGGCTTGTACAAATGCTGTGCAGCATGCCTATAAAAGTAATGAACCCGGTGAAGTAATAGTTGGATTTGGCCTGTATTCAGACCGCCTTGAAGTTATGGTGGCTGACAGCGGGCAAAGCTTTGATTTTGAATCAGCCAGAAAAGGCTTGGGCCGCTATGAAGAAAATGATTCCGTGGAGTTTTTGCGTGAAGGAGGCTTGGGTCTCTACCTGATTGAAACATTAATGGATGAAGTCAGGATTCACCACAAGGAAGGTGTTACCGTCTTCATGACGAAATACCTTGAAGGAGAGCAGGTGGAGACGGATGTCGAAACAATCTCAACCTAATACTTCTAGCAAACAGGAAGTAAATGAGCTAATCAAAGCATACCAGCTTCACCAGGATGAAAGTGCACAGGATCAATTAGTACTTCATTATAAGAACTTGGTTGAAACGATTGCCCGAAAGTACTCAAAAGGCCGTTCGTTCCATGAGGATATATTCCAGGTAGGCATGATAGGCCTGCTGGGGGCAATCAGGCGTTATGACGAATCTTTTGGGAAAAGTTTTGAGGCATTTGCCGTACCTACAATCATTGGGGAAATTAAACGTTTCCTTCGTGACAAAACATGGAGTGTTCATGTTCCCAGAAGAATAAAAGAACTTGGGCCAAAAATTAAAACGACTGTTGAAGAATTAACAACAAAACTGCACCGGTCTCCCAAGGTTATTGAAATAGCGGAGGCCCTCGAGGTTTCGGAGGAAGAAGTACTGGAAGCCATGGAAATGGGGAAAAGCTACCAGGCTCTCTCAGTGGATCACTCGATCGAGGCTGATTCTGATGGCGGGACAGTAACACTTCTTGACATAGTAGGAAGTGTAGACGAAGGATATGAAAGGATAAACCAACGCCTCGTTCTTGAGAAGGTCCTTCATGTCTTGAATGACCGTGAAAAGAAAATCATCCAGTACACCTATTTGGAAAACATGAGCCAAAAGGATGCTGGTGATAAGCTGGGGATATCTCAAATGCACGTTTCCCGTTTGCAAAGGCGCGCAATTAAGAAATTGCAGGAAGCCATTAATTCGGAGACAAACAATTCGGAGTGTCTTTCATGAACGATCATCTTGTGAAAAGCAACATTGAAGTTTATGCATATCAGACAGCCAAAGAAGGCAAGGCTTACTGCGGGGACAGCTATTATTTTATGGCCACAGATGATTACTTCGTCTGTGTGTTGGCTGATGGGCTTGGAAGTGGCGAGCATGCGTATGAAGCCTCAAAGTCTGTAGTAGTGGCAGTAGAACAAAATCATCATGAAGATGTAGAGACTTTAATGAAATTTTGCAATGATGCTCTTTTGCATAAAAGGGGTGCGGCTGTTTCGGTTTTGAAAGTATACTTTCATGCTAGGGAATTTGTGTATAGCTGCGTCGGCAATATTCGATTCTTCCTTTACTCTTCAAAGGGAAAGCTGACCTATCCCTTGCCTGTGACTGGATACTTATCCGGCAAACCACAAACCTACCATACACAGCGCTTTTCTTATGACCCCCATTCAAAATTCCTAATTTTCTCAGATGGATACGAGTTTCAGGGAGTAAAAGCATTGTTGAAAGGATTGTTCCCTGTAACAATGATTGCGGAAGAAATTAAACGAAAGTACACGAACAAATCAGACGATGCAACGTTTATTATTGGAAGCCTGCAATAATGCAGGCTTCTTTTTTAATGACCTGATGCGCGGCAAATCCCAAGAAAAAGAGAGGAATCGAGGATAATTTGATACAATAAGGAGGTAAGTCAGATGAGTGGAGGAATGCTTGGATGAACGACACGTTATCAAAGCAGGATGAATTTGCAAAGCTAATTGCCAAAGAGCAAGGACTTGCTTTTAAACAAGTACATAATGTCATATCTATGGTCAATGAAGGGAATACAGTGCCATTCATTGCCCGATATCGTAAAGAACAGACAGGCTCCCTCGATGAGGTTCAGATTCGCGCTATATTGGATCGTTGGCATTATGTGCAGAGCCTCGATCAAAGAAAAGGTGAAATAATAAAATCCATTTCGGAACAAGGGAAACTGACTGATGAATTAACTTTCAAAATTAACCAAGCGACAAAGCTCCAGGAGCTGGAGGATTTGTACAGGCCCTATAAACAGAAGCGCAGGACCAAGGCGACCGTTGCAAAGGAAAAGGGACTCGAACCTTTAGCAGAATGGCTTCTAACATTTTCAAAAGGATCCGTTGAGCAAAAAGCTGAGGAATTCATTTCGGAAGAAAAAGAAGTTCTTTCAGCCGAAGAAGCGATTAATGGGGCTAAGGATATCATTGCCGAACGCGTCTCAGATGACGCGGACGGCAGGAAATGGATCCGTAAGGAAACATATCGATCCGGCGTAATCACATCTTCTGTTAAAGATGCTGACAAGGATGAGAAAAAGGTTTACGAAATGTATTATGAATATGAAGAACCAGCTGGAAAAATTGTCCCGCATCGCATTTTGGCTTTAAACCGCGGGGAAAAGGACGAGATTCTTCGCGTATCGATAAAGGCTGGAACAGATTCAATCCTGAATTATCTCACTAAGAAATGGATACTTAAAACGTTCTCCCCAGCCGCATCTGTTGTAAAAGAAGCGATTGAGGATGCTTATAAAAGATTGATACAGCCTTCGATTGAGCGCGAAATCAGAAATGAGCTAACTGAAAAGGCTGAGGAACAGGCTATCCATATTTTTGCGGAAAATCTTCGGAAGCTTTTGCTGCAGCCTCCTTTAAAAGGAAGGGTGGTACTTGCAGTCGACCCTGCTTATAGGACAGGATGCAAGCTTGCAGTAATTGATGATACGGGTAAGGTATTAAAAATTGATGTTATCTATCCTCACCCTCCTGTAGCCAAAAGGCGGGAAGCCAATGAAAAGTTCATTCACCTCCTTGAGGAATTTAACGTTGAGATGATTGCGATTGGGAATGGAACAGCCTCCAGGGAAACCGAGCAATTTGTTGCAGATATCCTTAAAGAGGTAACACGCGAAATCTTCTACTTGATAGTAAATGAAGCGGGTGCTAGTGTATATTCTGCATCTGATTTGGCACGCGAGGAATTTCCCCACTTGCAGGTAGAGGAAAGAAGTGCTGTTTCAATCGGAAGGAGACTTCAAGACCCGCTTTCTGAGCTCGTTAAAATAGACCCAAAATCAGTTGGAGTTGGCCAATACCAACATGATGTTTCTCAAAAACGGCTCTCTGAATCTCTTCACTTTGTAGTAGAAACAGCTGTAAACCAGGTAGGAGTCAATGTAAATACTGCTTCAGTGTCACTACTGCAATATGTAGCTGGCTTGACCAAAACGACTGCTGGAAACATCGTTAAAAGACGGGAAGAGGAAGGGAAATTTACGAACCGGCAAGAGTTAAAGAAAATTCCTCGCCTTGGGGCTAAAACATATGAACAGGCAATTGGTTTTCTAAGGATAACTGAGGGGGCCGAGCCGTTGGATCGAACAGGAATACACCCCGAGAATTATAACTCGGTTAAAAAATTGCTTTCAAGCCTTGGTTTTACTTCAGAAGACTTGGGAAGCGAACGTTTAAAAGCTGCTCTTGCTGGGTTGGATATTAGCGGATTGGCACAGGAACTTTCCATAGGTGAAATTACACTAAAGGATATAATTGATGCTTTAATGCGCCCGGAGAGGGACCCTCGCGAAGAGCTGGATGCTCCTTTGTTGAAAAAGGATGTCCTTAAACTTGAAGATCTCAAGACGGGTATGGAACTGCAGGGAACTGTCCGGAATGTTGTGGATTTTGGTGCATTCGTGGATATAGGAGTAAAGCAAGATGGCCTTGTTCATATTAGCAAACTGAGGAAACAGTTTGTAAAGCATCCGTTGGATGTTGTATCTGTAGGAGATGTAGTAACGGTTTGGGTGGATTCTGTTGACAAACAAAAAGGCCGTGTATCCCTGACCATGCTAGGTCCTGAAAACATAACCTTGGTGCAAAAATAAAAGTCAACGACAAAATGCCATCAAATAAACAAGGCGTGCCATAGGGCGCGTCTTGTTGGCTAATAGGAAAGTATATATGGATACTTTCCTAACGCATAAGAAAAACTTTGCCATTTGCCGATAATACTGGCGCATTCCAGTTTTTCTACTATACAATTTATGTGTGTAAGAATCTGTACTGTCAGGCGGGGTTGTTTTTTCTATAAAAGAACCAGCATTGGTTCAAGAGTTTGATTTGATAACGGTTTTTTTCGTAAAAAGCCCGCCTCATTCTGTTCTGAAACCAAGTAGGCATTGGATTCCCTCCCGTCGCTCCCTGATTTCTGTATAGTATGTTATAATTGGTTGTCATGTTCATGGAAAGTGGGGCAAAAGTAAGAATGGAGAATCACGAGCTTCAAAAACTGACTGAGGAGTTATCGTTGCAGCTATTTGGTATTCCCTTCAAGCATGAGGCTATTTTTAACCCAAGGCTAAAAACAACGGGTGGGCGGTATTTGCTGAATACCCATAATATAGAGATAAACAGGAAATATCTCGATCAGCTTGGTTTTGATGAGATGGTAGGGATTATAAAACACGAACTATGCCATTATCACCTTCATCTTGCAGGCAAAGGATACCGACATAGGGACGCTGATTTCAGGCTGTTGTTGAAAAAGGTTGATGCTCCGCGGTTTTGCGGCCAGTTGCCAGAAAAACAAATGAAGAGAAGGTCCGGCAAAATTATCACTTATGAATGTGCTGCTTGTGGGACAACCTATCAACGTAAGAGAAAACTGGATGTATCGAGGTATGTATGTGGGAAATGCCGTGGAAAACTCCGCAAAGTCGAGGAAGTTCGAGTCGTGCAGTGATTGGAAGTTCAGGAAAAATTTATTGTTTAATTCTCCTTGACTTTGGTTTGAGCGGTCATTATAATGTAAAGAGTCGACAGGAGATGTTGGCAGTAAAAGTTAATAATTTTTGATTATTCCGCAGTAGCTCAGTGGTAGAGCAATCGGCTGTTAACCGATCGGTCGTAGGTTCGAGTCCTACCTGCGGAGCCATTTTTTGGGGAAGTACTCAAGAGGCTGAAGAGGCGCCCCTGCTAAGGGTGTAGGTCGGGCAACCGGCGCGAGGGTTCAAATCCCTCCTTCTCCGCTCTGTATAACTTTTTAATGTGGCCCCTTGGTCAAGCGGTTAAGACACCGCCCTTTCACGGCGGTAACACGGGTTCGAATCCCGTAGGGGTCATCGAGATGGAAATCTCTCCATATATTGGGCTATAGCCAAGCGGTAAGGCAACGGACTTTGACTCCGTCATTCGTAGGTTCGAATCCTGCTAGCCCAGCCATTTGTTGTTTTGAGCCATTAGCTCAGTTGGTAGAGACGAGCGGCGCTTCAATGCGTTTGCTGCGAGTTGCGGAGCGGGACGTAAGTTCTGCGGAGCACAGACTGTAAGCTTAACTATTTTATAGGGTTCTATCCCTTTACGAGCCATTAGCTCAGTTGGTAGAGCATCTGACTTTTAATCAGAGGGTCGAAGGTTCGAGTCCTTCATGGCTCACCATAATAATCAAGCGGGTGTGGCGGAATTGGCAGACGCACCAGACTTAGGATCTGGCGCCGCGAGGCGTGGGGGTTCGACTCCCTTCACCCGCACCACTGAAAAGAAAAAAATACCAGTTGCAAAACGAACGAGAAAGTGTTAAGATAAATCTTGTCGCTGAAATACATGCGGTCGTGGCGGAATCGGCAGACGCGCTAGGTTGAGGGCCTAGTGGTGGCAACACCGTGGAGGTTCAAGTCCTCTCGGCCGCACCAACTATTATGTTAGATTTATATATGCGCCCGTAGCTCAATTGGATAGAGCGTCTGACTACGGATCAGAA
This sequence comes from Bacillus sp. FJAT-27225, assembly GCF_001685025.1. Taxonomy (GTDB): domain Bacteria; phylum Bacillota; class Bacilli; order Bacillales; family Cytobacillaceae; genus Bacillus_D. The sequence continues at coordinate 50,389 of NZ_MAYU01000002.1, forward strand.
GGTTATGGGTTCGACTCCTTTCGGGCGCGCCATATTACGGGAAGTAGCTCAGCTTGGTAGAGCACTTGGTTTGGGACCAAGGGGTCGCAGGTTCGAATCCTGTCTTCCCGACCATTCAATTTTATATGCGGGTGTAGTTTAATGGTAAAACTCCAGCCTTCCAAGCTGATGTCGTGGGTTCGATTCCCATCACCCGCTCCAA
>NZ_MAYU01000003.1 GCF_001685025.1 Bacillus sp. FJAT-27225
TGGTAGTTGGGGTGCAAACCCCTGTGAGAGTAGGACGCTGCCGGGCAACAAAAAAGGCAACCGATTCAGGTTGTCTTTTTTTTTTGTAATCATATTTTTCAATTGGAGAAGAACTGAAAAACAAAATACATACAGGAAACGGATGAAAAGAGCAGGGAGTCAGAAAGGGCCTGTATTATCTATTGTTTTAGTCCGATTTACCATTTATACTATAGTAATGTACATAATTTATTTATTCCATTGGTTGCCTTAAAGGAATTGGGTGATTAAGAGACGTTTGTTCCATCATTCAGTCACAATCAAGAAAGGGGCATGAACAAGTGAACGAAAACCAACGCTTAGATTCAACACAAACAAATCCAACGGACAAAAAATCCGCCAAGGATTACAGCAAGTATTTTGAAACAGTATTTGTACCACCTTCCCTGAAGGATGCAAAAAAACGCGGCAAGGAAGAGGTAAAATATCACAATGACTTCACCATTTCTGAAGAATTCAAAGGAATGGGCGAAGGCAGAAAGTTTTATATCCGGACCTATGGCTGCCAAATGAACGAGCATGATACAGAGGTTATGGCCGGTATTTTTATGGCATTGGGCTATGAACCAACGGATCGTACCGAGGATGCAGACGTTATCCTTCTTAACACATGTGCAATTCGTGAGAATGCGGAAAACAAGGTGTTTGGTGAAATTGGCCACCTCAAGGCCCTTAAGATGGAAAAGCCCGATCTGCTATTGGGTGTTTGTGGCTGTATGTCCCAGGAAGAATCAGTCGTAAATAGGATTCTTAAGAAACACCATCATGTCGACATGATTTTCGGTACACACAACATCCACCGATTGCCGAATATTCTCCATGAAGCCTATATGTCTAAGGAAATGGTTGTCGAGGTATGGTCTAAAGAAGGCGATGTCATCGAAAATCTTCCAAAAGTCCGCCGCGGCAATATTAAGGGCTGGGTTAATATCATGTATGGCTGCGATAAGTTCTGTACGTATTGTATTGTACCGTATACACGCGGGAAAGAGCGAAGCCGCCGCCCGGAGGATATCATCCAGGAGGTTCGCCATCTCGCAGCACAAGGTTATCAGGAAATCACACTGCTAGGGCAAAACGTTAATGCCTATGGCAAAGACTTCGAAGATATCAAATACGGCCTTGGGGATTTGATGGATGAAATCCGTAAAATCGACATTCCAAGGGTACGGTTTACAACAAGCCATCCAAGAGACTTTGATGACCATTTGATTGAAGTGCTTGCAAAAGGTGGAAACCTGATGCCGCATATTCATCTCCCAGTCCAATCGGGTTCAACAGATGTTCTTAAAATCATGGCACGTAAATATACTCGGGAACAATACCTTGAGCTTGTCAGGAAAATCAAAGCAGCAATTCCAAATGTAGCTCTAACTACTGACATCATCGTAGGGTATCCAAATGAAACCGATGAGCAATTTGAAGAAACAATGACATTGTACAAAGAAGTTGGATATGAGCTTGCCTATACATTCATTTATTCTCCAAGGGAAGGTACGCCAGCTGCGAAAATGCAGGACAATGTCCCAATGGAAGTAAAGAAGGCAAGGCTTCAGCGCCTGAATCAGCTTGTTAACGAACTATCAGCTCAGGCAATGAAAGAATATGAAGGCCAAATAGTCGATGTTCTTGTTGAAGGGGAAAGCAAGAACAATCCTGATGTACTTGCTGGATATACTGAAAAGAGCAAGCTTGTTAACTTCAGGGGACCAAAAACCGCAATTGGCAAAATAGTGAAGGTAAAAATAAATGAGGCCAAAACCTGGTCATTGAATGGGGAAATGGTGGTAAGGTCCGAGAAGGCTGTACCGCTTGCAGAGGTGAACTAAATGGCGAACTATACAAAGGACGATATTATTGCAAGGGCGACAGAATTAGCTAAAATGATAGCTAATACGGAAGAGGTCGACTTTTTCAAGCGTGCGGAAGCTCAAATTCATCAGAACCCTAAGGTTAGCACCTTAATTTCTGATATTAAAGGTCTTCAAAAACAGGCTGTTAATCTTCAGCATTATGGCAAGCCTGAAGCTCTTAAAAAAGTTGAAGAAAAGATTGCTTCTCTTGAAGCGCAATTAGATGAAATTCCGGTTGTCCAGGATTTCAAACAATCACAGGTCGATGTGAATGAATTGCTTCAACTAATTGCAACAACCATTTCAAATAGAGTAACCGATATTGTGATTGAGTCAACAGGCGGAGATATACTCCGCGGTGAGACTGGCGCCAATGTTAGGAAAGGCTCCAGCTGTGACCACGACCATGAACATGAGGATCATTAAGAAGAAATAGGCCCTAGTTAAGGGCCTATTTTTTTTGTTAATCCTCTTAGGCACCATCCGGGCAGGAACCTATATTCAGTAATTGCATATGATGAAGCATGCCTAAACATTTATCCAATGCATTAATTTTAATCGCACCCAAATCTTTGCGCACGCATAGGATGAAGTGAAACTGAATGAGGAGGGTTTGCTCGAATGGGAGAATATAGAGAGATTATTACAAAAGCGGTCGTAGCAAAGGGACAGAAGTTCACCCAGTCCCAACATACAATCTGTCCGGCACATAATCCAACCAGCATTCTTGGCTGCTGGATTATCAATCATAAATATGAAGCGAAAAAAGCTGGCAAGACTGTAGAAATCCACGGCTCCTACGATTGTAACGTCTGGTACTCCTATAACGACAACACAAAGACAGATGTTGCAACGGACCGTGTCCGCTATAAAGATGTTATCAAACTGAAGTACCGTGATAAGCATGTACTGGATGATGATAGCATTATCGCCAAAGTTCTTCAGCAGCCGAATTGCTGTGAGGCATCCATTTCATCCGATGGAACGAAAATTATCGTTCATGTGGAAAGGGAAATAGCCGTAGAAGTAGTAGGCGAAACTAAAATTTGCGTGGCCGTCAACCCGGATGGCTGTGACTGTGATGATGAATGGGATCTGTCTCTGGACGATGAGGAGTTTGAAGAGATTGATCCAGGCTTCCTTGTCGGCAAAGAGGAAGAATAAGTTGAAACTAGGAGGATTTTCTTCCTAGTTCTTCTTTTTATGGAAAAATGGCTTAGCCTTAGTTCCCATTAGGATTTAAATAGCCCCTTTGCCGCCTTTCCCTGCAAAAGCTGCATTCTTCAGTGATTTCGTCTGGCCATACATAGAAGGGGCTGCCGCATCCGGAACAGTCGATCCTAGCCACATCCAAACTGCTTTTTCCAGCCTGCCGGGCTTTTAAAGAAACGGAAATTGAGCCAATGGTACAAACATCTGTGCAAAGCGAGCAGCCGTTACAGAGAGACTGATTGATTTCAAGCCCTTCCTCCGTTAGTGAAAGAGCCTGATTTGGGCATAACTTAAAACATGCCTCGCATAAATTACAGGTACGGGAGTCAATGATTGTTTCATATAGTGAAATTTTATCAAACATTGAAGTCATATTAAAAACTTCGTGGTTGAACTGCCATGCTACCGGTGTAATGGATTCTGCAGCAAGCCGTCGTCCTTCAAAGGAGATTTTTTGGAAAAAGCCCCTTCTAGAATATGAAGGTGCTGCCTCCAAAGCTTCCGGGATTACCGATTTTTTAATCGGTTCCAGACCCATTTCCAAGAGCAGGCGATTTGTGGTATCCAATGAAATTTGGGCATCCTCATTCCCAGACAAGTATCGTATGCCTTTTTTGTAAAAATATAAAAGTTCTTCAACACCCGGAGGCGGATGGCCTTCATCAACAAGAAGAATATCCTTAACGGTGAAACGTTCTGGTGAGCGCCCTTGAATGGATGATTGAGGACAGACAGGAATACAAGCTCCACATTTCGTGCATAATTCTTCATTGATGGCTGCCTTGCTCTCGGTGATTGTAATTGCGTTTTGCGGACATGCAACACTGCAATTTTGGCAACTGCTTTTTGGGCTAATTGTATGAAGGCATTGCGTATTTATTTGAATTTCATAGGCGAGGCTCTCCAGCCAAGTTGTAAGCATCGACATTGCAATCCGCCTCCCCTTTTTATTATATTTTACCTTTTATTTTTAAGGAAAAGGATAATTTGTTCTATGTTTCACAAATGTTTTAAAAAGTACTGCCACAAAACATACATAAGGCTCAGGCCGTTTGGAAAGATAAAAAGAGGAGGTGCAGGAATGACAGAACCATACAAGCCTGGGAACAAACGTTTGCCCGATTTCAAGGAACTTGAGGACAGGGTTATAGCAGAGAGGAGAACCAGTGGGCCGATGCTTGTCATCAAAACAAATCTGGATCCCGAAGATGCTACCGAGGACAACCCTTATTATCAAAATAAAGAGCTTTCAGATAAAGAGAAGTTTGAGGATTACTTTTCAGATGAAAATGGCAGCGGCTAAGTGGCCGCTGCCATTTTAATTGGATGCTTTCCTTGTGGGGCAGACAATCATTGTTCCTAAATATTAAAGGATAATTGATAATACTGAGTCCCATTGTTTAGGAAAAAGGGAACCTCGGATAAAATATTAGCAAGCTCGGCGTCTTCTTCGTTCGTATTAAAACCTGCGGCCCTAAAGTCAGGGCTTACAGATATATGCCTTTTTTCAATCCCGGACGGGAAAACAATCAAATCGCCTGATTTGACTTCGAGATGAACTTTTCTTTCTCCACCTAATTCAAGAGCGGCGCTCCCCTGGATTACACCGAGAACTTCATGACTGTATCGGTGGTTGCGGGAATATCCGGATACGCCATTGCTCCATTGGTTTACGAGCTCCTGTTCAGATAAAAGTGAGGCTTCTTTTAGGGCACCTGGATAATACAAAACGGGTTTCCCCTGTTTTCCAGGTACATATCGATTTTCCAATAAATAAATGACCTTAACATCCGAATACTTCATTTACAACCCTCCTAAAGTCACTTTATAAAGATTTGCTACTTATGTAATTTTTACTACTATAATTGAGTAATTCCCCCTATCATCCATTTTTAAACAGTTTCATAAACCTCTCTCTTTTTTTCCCAACATGAAATTTTTTGTAGTCGGGCGGGTAAAGCAGGTAAGTTGGAATATGGTATAATAGATTGTCGAACTTAATCGAAATAAATGACTTATATTTGGAGGATACGATGGCAGCTTATACGCCAATGATCAATCAATACTTAAAAATCAAGGCAGAATACCAGGATGCCTTTTTATTCTTCCGCCTCGGCGACTTTTACGAAATGTTCTTTGAGGATGCAATCAAGGCTTCCCAAGAGCTTGAAATTACCCTTACAGCCAGGGACGGGGGAACCGAGGAAAAGATTCCGATGTGCGGGGTTCCTTACCATTCTGCGCAAACCTACATTGAAAGGCTGATTGAAAAAGGTTACAAGGTAGCAATCTGTGAGCAGACCGAAGATCCGAAACAGGCAAAAGGCGTTGTCCGCCGGGAAGTCGTACAGCTCATTACACCAGGTACAATAATGGAAGGGCGCAGCCTGAATGAAAAAGAAAACAATTATCTTGCCACAATAACCAATTTTGCAGATGGTACATATGGTTTTGCCTATACAGACCTTTCAACAGGAGAAAACAAGGTAACCCTTCTATCCTCAAACGACGAAGAAGTGTTAAATGAATTGTCTGTCCTTGGAGCTAAAGAAGCTGTAATCTCTACCTCATTAGACGAAAATTTGCAAAAAAGGATGCAAGAGCGAAATATTCTTACGATATCACATGAAGAAGAAACAGATATAAAGGATGAATTCCATTCTTTGACCATTGGACTTAATCAGGAAAAACTGATTGTTACTGTTTCAAGGCTGTTGAATTATTTATTCAGGTCACAAAAGAGGAGCCTTGACCATCTTCAGCCTTTTTCCACTTATCAAGTCCATCAATTTATGAAACTAGATTATTATTCTAAGAGGAATTTGGAGTTAACCGAGACCATCCGTTCAAAAGGGAAAAAAGGATCACTGCTTTGGCTGCTTGATGAAACGAAGACCGCGATGGGTGGACGTCTCCTCAAGCAATGGATTGACCGGCCAAGGATTGACGTTGATGAAATCGAAAGGAGACTATCCTTGACTGAAAACTTCATCGCAGCCTATTTTGAACGGAAGGAACTTCAGGAGCTGTTGAAGGAAGTATATGATCTTGAACGGCTAGCGGGGAGAGTCGCTTATGGCAACGTAAACGCCCGTGATTTGAAGCAACTGATGCGGTCACTTCAGCAAATCCCGCATCTTCAGAACATTATTGGACGCATACCAGGCCATGATGCGGGGACGCTCGCTTCAAAATTGGACCCTTGTGAAGAAATTTCCGATTTGCTTGAGCAGGCGATTGTCGATAATCCGCCGATTTCTGTCAAAGAAGGCAACATGATTCGTGATGGTTACAATGAACAGTTGGACAAATACAGGGATGCAAGCCGAAATGGTAAAACGTGGATTGCTCAATTGGAGAAGGAAGAAAGGGAAAAGACAGGGATCAAGTCATTAAAGGTCGGTTACAACAGGGTGTTTGGCTATTATATCGAAGTAACAAAATCAAATCTCCACCTCCTGACAGAAGGCCAGTATGACAGGAAACAGACACTTGCCAATGCTGAACGCTTCATTACCCCCGAACTTAAGGAAAAAGAAGCGTTGATTCTGGAGGCTGAGGAAAAAGGCGGCGAGTTGGAATATGAATTGTTCTGCGAAATTCGTGAGATAGTCAAAGAGCAAATACCAAGGCTCCAGGCGCTTGCCAAGACAGTAAGTGAAATTGATGTCTTGCAAAGTTTCGCCGAGGTCAGCGAGGCAAGAAAATATGTTCGTCCGCAATTCTCATCTACACGTGAAATTACGATTAAGGATGGCAGGCATCCTGTTGTTGAAAAAGTCCTTGATGCCCAGGAATATGTGCCGAATAATTGCATCATGTCACCAGAAAGAGAGATGTTGCTAATTACTGGGCCGAATATGTCTGGTAAGAGTACCTATATGCGCCAGGTTACCTTGACTGCCATCCTTGCTCAAATAGGCTGCTTTGTGCCTGCCGCAGAAGCAATCCTGCCGATATTTGACCAAGTGTTTACAAGGATTGGAGCTGCAGACGATCTTGTGTCCGGGCAAAGTACCTTTATGGTGGAAATGCTAGAGGCCAAAAATGCGATTGCCAACGCCACGCAGGATAGCTTAATTTTATTTGATGAAATCGGGCGAGGGACCTCGACATACGACGGTATGGCGCTTGCCCAGGCGATAATCGAATTCATCCACAACAGGATTGGCGCAAAAACACTTTTTTCTACCCATTATCATGAGCTGACTATACTAGAGGAAGAGCTTGATAAACTCCACAACGTTCATGTGAGTGCCATTGAACACAATGGGCGAGTTGTATTTCTTCATAAAATTAAAGAAGGACCAGCCGATAAAAGTTATGGAATTCATGTGGCAATGCTCGCAGGGCTTCCAAAAGAGCTAACCGATAGGGCACAGGAAATCCTCACCTCACTTGAGCAGGCAGAACCAGTCAAACAGCTTCCTGTCCTGCCTGATGGGAAGGAAACCGTTGTGCAGGAATCAGGACCATCCAAGAAATCTGATTCAGCGCAGCTCTCATTCTTTGATGAACCTATAGTCCAAAGAAGGACCGATGTATCACCGAAGGAAAAGAAAGTTGTTGATAAGCTGAAAGACCTTGATATCTTGAACTTGACACCATTAGAGGCTATGAATGTACTCTATGAATTGCAAAAAAAAGTAAGAAATTAGACGGGGGTGAAGGAATATGGGGAAGATCATTCAACTCGATGAGGCCTTGTCGAATAAAATAGCAGCTGGAGAGGTCGTTGAACGGCCGGCATCGGTTGTAAAGGAGCTCGTCGAAAATGCCCTTGATGCAGGGAGTACGATTATTGAAATAGATGTCGAAGAGGCAGGGTTAGCCAAAATAAGGATTACCGATAATGGTGAAGGAATCGAGGAGAGTGATGTCCTCAAGGCGTTCTATCGACATGCCACAAGCAAAATAAGGGATGAAAATGATTTGTTCCGGATTAGGACATTAGGCTTCCGCGGCGAAGCACTTCCGAGTATTGCTTCGGTTTCCCGTCTCGAATTGGCAACGTCAACAGGAGATGCACCGGGAACTAAGATTGTTCTTGAGGGCGGTAAAGTTGTCACAGTTGAAAAATATTCAAGCCGTAAGGGCACAGACATTCTTGTCACGGATTTGTTTTTTAACACACCCGCCCGGCTGAAGTACGTAAAGACAATCCATACCGAGCTTGGAAATATAACGGACCTCGTCAACAGGCTCGCGCTTTCACATCCAGAGGTATCATTCCGGCTTGTCCATAACGGGAAAAAGCTGCTCCATACGAATGGAAATGGCGATGTCCGGCAAGTGCTGGCGGCAATCTATGGCATGGGAATCGCGAAGTTGCTTGTACCAATCGAAGGACGTTCGCTTGATTATCATATAAGCGGCTATGCGTCCATGCCGGAGGTGACCCGTGCATCACGCAACTATATTTCAACGATGATCAATGGCCGGTTTATTAAAAATTACCCTCTGTCAAAGGCGATTCTCGAGGGTTATCATACATTGCTCCCAATTGGCCGCTATCCGATTGTTCTGCTGAATGTACAGATGGATCCGATTCTGGTTGATGTCAATGTCCACCCCTCGAAAATGGAAGTTCGCATCAGTAAAGAAGCTGAATTAAATGCACTTGTCATTCAAACAATTTCGGACGCCTTCAAACAACGCCAGCTTATTCCATCGGGAGCTAAACCTGAAAAAGGTGAGCGGCGGGCATCCGAGCAAACGGCACTTGAGCTTGACGGATCATCGGGGACCAGTGGTTTTTCGCGGGAAAAAGCGGCTGGCCCGGCTTCAACTTCTGGATTGAACTTTAATTCCAAAAATGACGGGCTTAGGCAAGAGGTGAATACCTCTAGTGTGGGCTTTGCCGCCATCCCTGAAAGGAAGTACGAACAAAGCTGGCCAAGTCTGCCTGATCGTGTCAAGGAGGCCCTTTTGCCAAAAGCTGAAGGGAGTATGGGATTCAATCAGGTTCCTGAAGAGCATATTGCTGATAATGCAGTACCAACCAGTGTTCCTGAAGATAGGAAGCGTGTCCCCCGGATGTATCCGATTGGGCAAATGCACGGTACGTATATCCTTGCACAGAATGAAAATGGCCTTTATATTATTGACCAGCATGCCGCTCAGGAGCGGATAAAGTATGAATTTTTCAGGGAGAAGGTCGGCAAGGTCGAAAGTGAGCTTCAGGAAATGCTTGTGCCGATTACTTTCGAGTATTCGACTGATGAATGCCTTAAGATTCAGGAGTACAAAGCAGAGCTGGAGAGGGTTGGCGTTTTTCTGGAAGATTTCGGCCCGAATAGCTTTATCATCCGGTCCCATCCACAATGGCTTCCTCCTGGTGAGGAGAAGGAAGTGATTGAGGAAATGATTGAACAGCTTCTGTCCATGAAGAAAGTCGATATTAAGAAACTTCGGGAAGAGGCGGCCATCATGATGAGCTGCAAAGGGTCAATCAAGGCGAATCGGCATTTGCGGAATGATGAGATTCAGGCGCTGCTTGACGAGCTTAGGGAGGCATCCGACCCGTTTACATGTCCTCATGGCAGGCCGATTATTGTTCACTTTTCAAGTTATGAAATGGAAAAGTTGTTTAAGCGGGTTATGTAAAGAGCAAAATCCCTCTGGATTTCCAGGGGGATTGTTTATCCTGCATTAAGGGCTGCTAGATCCCCATCTCAAAGCCATAGAGTAATTGAAGTGGTTTTGGTGGGGACAACAGCCCGTAAAAGCCCGATTGGTTCAACTAACAATGAGTAGGGTAACCCCCCACTCATTGAGTTTCACTTTATTTAAGTTTTGTCACGTGTATGTTGATTGTATATTCCTTGCCGACAATTAGTTTGGTATTATCCAATTCCTCGCCGCTGTCACTCAGCGTTATTTGTGTTTTTCCGGTATGGATTTTAATAGAATCCTGCTGCAACTTGAATCTCTCCTCACGCGTTCTTCTTTCATTCCATTAATAATAGCTTATCCATAGTGCCACAATTATCCGATTTTTCGACAATATCGCGACTGCTGGCTGGCAGTAAGGCTGTAAGGCATCTTTCGGTTTATACATAAATATGAAATTTTATAAATAATGAAAGGGCGTTTGCGGAGGGTTTAGTAAATTTTTTGAGTGGAAAATAGATAGGAGAGCCTGAGGGTACATAGCTCTAATTTAAACTTATATGGAGGTATTAGTATGAGTGAAAAATTATTTACGTCTTCAGTAACTGCTTCCGGCGGCAGGGAGGGACATGTACGGTCTTCAAATGGGAATATTGATTTTGATACAGCCATGCCTGGCACGCCAAGAGCGGAACAGCTTCCTGATGCTGTGAACCCTGAACTCCTCTTTGCCGCAGGCTACTCAGCTTGTTTTGATGGCGCTCTGCAGTTGATGGCGAGAAAAGAGCGCGTAAAGCTTGACTCTGAGGTAACCGCGAATGTAAGCTTATTAAAAGATGAAACAGACGATGGCTTCAAGATTGCAGTAAAGCTAGAGGTAAAAGGGACAGGCGTTGACAAAGAAACCCTGGAGGGCCTCGTCCATAAAGCGCACGAATTTTGTCCATATTCCAAAGCGACCCGAGGGAATGTTGATGTTATTCTTGAAGTAATAGAATAGGATGTTAAGGTGCTGCCCAGGCAGCACTTTTCGTTTATTTGCGTGTAAGAAAAGGAAGGAATGGTTAGGGTGGATGTTAGAATTAAACATGCCGCGGCTCAAGAATTAAAAAAATATGAGTATAATGAAAATGAAGGTGTCAGGATTGAAGCAGTTTTTGTTGGAAGCTGTTCAATCTATGCCGAACATTATTTAAAGATTGACGAAGAACATGAAGACGATGATTGTTTCGGGATTGAAGGAATTCCGGTACTTGTCTCAAAGGAAAGCCAGAAACATCTTCATAACCGAATAACACTTGATTTTAATTCCACAATGGGTTTTAAACTATCATCTGATGAGGAAGTATACCGATATAACCTTAAGCTCGAACGTGTTTAATGATGAAACAGGAATGATGCTGAATGAATCCCAATGATATCATAGTAAAACTGAATACACATAGACCGAAGATTCTTGGCAGTGAAAATTTCAGGAAGTATGCGATTCTCCTTCCACTTGTAAAAACAAATGAAGGGATATCGATTCTGTTTGAAATCCGCTCGCTTAAACTAAGGCGCCAGCCTGGGGAAATTTGTTTTCCGGGAGGCAGGATAGACCCTGGGGACAAGGATGAACAAGAAGCTGCGATTCGAGAAACAATTGAAGAGCTGGGGATAGCCCGTGAACACATTACTCATGTAAAACCACTAGACTTTATGATTTCCCCGTTCGGTATGATTATTTACCCTTTTGCCGGTTTCCTGGGAGGGTTTGAAAAGCTGTGCCCTAACGAGGCGGAAGTTGGAGAGGTATTTACTGTTCCGCTCGAGTTTTTTATGAAGACCGAACCTGATGTTTACCATATTAATATCAGGCCTGAGCCAGAAGAAAACTTTCCATTTGATAAGGTTGTCGGCGGAAGGGATTACGATTTCAGGGCTGCCAGGATGGATGAATATTTTTATGAATATGAAGGCAGGATTATTTGGGGGCTCACCGCTCGGATTCTTGCGCACTTTATCACAATTTTAAAAGAAACAAGCTAAAGAAGCACGCCATAATTGCACGGCGTGCTTTTTTCTTGGTATGTTTATGTTTTTGTTTTTACTTTGCTGCAGCCTGGAGTTTTCCGATAAATTGAAGAGCTCTTCCTGTACCGATAGCAACCGACTCAAGCGGATTTTCTGCAACATTGACAGGAACGAAGATTTCCTTGGAAAGCCATTCTTCCATGCCTTTCATCAGGGCGCCGCCTCCAGTGATTATAACACCCTGGTCAACGATATCACCGCTCAGCTCAGCCGGGCAATCCTCAAGGGTAGCACGGATCGCCTCAAGAATGTGAAGAAGTGACTCTTTTACGCAATCTCTGATTTCGTAGGAAGAAAGAGTGATTGTTTTCGGAAGGCCTGTAACAAGGTCACGGCCGCGTACTTCCATCTTTAGCTCTGCGTGGTCTACAAGAGCATAGCCGATTTCCATTTTAATTTGCTCCGCAGTCCTTTCGCCAATCAGGACGTTATATTCGTTGCGTACGTGCTTAATAATATCCTCGTCCATGCGGTCACCCGCAATTCTAATCGAGTGGCATGCCACGACCCCACCGAAAGATATAATGGCTACTTCGGTTGTACCCCCGCCTATATCAACAACGACATTGGCAATTGGTTCATCGACTGGGAGTCCCGCCCCAATTGCTGCGGCAACGGGTTCTTCAATTAAGTGGACTTTCTTTGCCCCTGCATTCCGGACCGCATCGGTGATCGCTCTGCGCTCTACGCCTGTCGAACCGGATGGTGTACAAACGACAACATTAGGCTTGCGCAGGGACAAGCCCAATTTCTTAGAAGCTTTTTTCATAATGCTTTTCAACATTTCGGTTGTCATATCGTAATCGGCAATGACTCCCTCTCTTAGCGGGCGGATTGCGACAATTTTGCCGGGCGTCTTCCCGATCATTACTTTAGCTTCCGCCCCAACTGCGACGACACTCTTCGTCTGGGTGTCAATTGCTACAACAGATGGTTCATTTACTGCAATTCCCTTGTTTTTACTATAAACTAATATATTGGCTGTACCTAAATCGATTCCAATTTCAGCATTCGATAACATACCCTAATATGTCCCCCTTTTTCAAACGCGGGCAAGAGCCGCCGGTAATCATAAATATCATGTGCGAACAAATCTGCACAAAATAGACTTCTATTAGACTACCATCGGTTTGGGGGTAATAGCGGGTTTGTCACCGAATCGTTATCGAATTGTAAAGAAAGATGTAAATTTATGCAGAATATGAAAAGCTTGAAAGAATACAAATGGTATTCTATGCCCATACTTGGATGAGAAATTGCCTCGAATTTTGGAACGTGAACCAAGTTTGTGTATAATAGAGACAATATGGTAAATGGATAGCGGGAGGGACATTTTGGATAGTTTGCAAAAATTGATTGTGATCATCGGGCCGACTGCTGTTGGAAAGACCAAATTGGGTGTTGAACTGGCTAAACGCTATAACGGTGAAATTATCAGCGGGGATTCCATGCAAGTTTACAAAGGCATGGATATTGGAACTGCTAAAGTGACGCCAGAGGAGACAGAGGGCATACCGCACCACCTTATTGATATAAAAGAACCGGATGAACCCTTCTCTGTTGCGGAGTTCCAAAGCATCGTCAGGAAGAAGATTGGTGAAATATCCTCACGCGGAAAACTGCCCATCATCGTTGGCGGAACCGGGCTCTATATCCAAGCGGTCCTCTATGATTACCACTTTTCTGATTCACCTGCTAACGAAGAGTTCAGATCCGCACTAGAGCAAAAGGCAATGACTGAGGGCAATGAAGCGGTCCATAACGAGCTTGCCAATTTGGATCCAGAGGCGGCAAGCCAGTTGCATCCGAATAATTTGAGAAGGGTCATCCGCGCAATCGAACTCATTAAGGAAAGCGGAATGCCTTTACGTGATGTTCAAAAGCAGAATGAACCGGACCTTCTTTATCAGGCTGCCATAATAGGGTTGACGATGGAGAGGGAAAAATTATATGAGCGGATTAACAAACGGGTTGACCTCATGATGAAGGCAGGACTCCACGATGAAGTCCATTCCTTGGTGAATAAAGGTTTTCGCAATACCCAGGCTATGCAGGCAATCGGATATAAGGAATTCTTTCCATATTTCGACGGGGGAGGAACTCTCGAAGAATCAGTGGAATTATTAAAACAAAATTCAAGAAGATATGCAAAACGCCAGCTCACATGGTTTCGAAATAAGATGGATGTGGAATGGTATGATATGACAAATGAAGATACCCTTTCAAAAAAAATAACCGAAATTTCAGGGTATATTGAAGGAAAGCTTCAAGTAAAATCGAATACATAGTAGTAGAGATAAAAGAGGAGGATTTTTTTATGAAAACAGCTATCAATATCCAGGACCAATTTTTAAATCAGCTTCGCAAGGACAATACAAATGTAACTGTATTCCTTTTGAACGGATTCCAGTTGAGAGGCCAAATCAAAGGCTTTGACAATTTCACTGTCCTTTTTGAATCCGAAGGAAAACAGCAGCTTGTATATAAGCATGCCATTTCTACATTTGCCCCTTCCCGCAATGTCCAGTTGGATTTGGAAGGATAATAACCCATAACGTAAAAGATAAAGTTAACTTAAATCAGTGGAGGAGCTTCAACCTCCACTGATTTTTTAGTTTAACCAATCCGACCTTCAGGGGTAATTGCCTCCAAGAGAGGCCTAGACATGAATATGGAATAAATCTGGCCGGATTAGATTCGGGCCTTTTTTATCCCGCATTAACGGGCTGTAAGACCCGCACCTTAAGAATGAGGCTCGAAGAAGCGTAGGTGGGGGATAACAGCCCGTAAGAGCCCGATTGGTTCAACTAACAATCAGTGGGGGATGAAGAAAACCCCCACTGATTGAAGTTTCACTTTATTTTTCCAGATATTTTAAGCCGTGTATGAATAAGTATAGTAAGAAGGGATGCTCTCTCGATCTAAGAAATACCGGGAGTCCGGTTTCCAAAGCCTAATCAGGAAACATACAGCCAAGAACTGTGTATATTGTTTGATAATGAGAGGTGAACGCTTTGGACCAGCCTATGCGCATGAAAGACAATGGCCAAATCAGCATTGTCCTGAATTCACAGAAACGAAAGCCTGCCTCCCCGGATATAAATCTTTCTTACAACACCCCGAAGATATCCAGCCAGGAACATACCGCTTTAAAGGAAATCGAGGAAGAGTTGGGTGAGTTGGTCGGGATGGAAGAAATGAAGAAGACAATAAAAGAAATTTATGCCTGGATTTATATCAATAAAAAGCGGGAAGAGGCGGGGTTAAAGGCCAAAAAACAGGCACTCCATATGATGTTCAAGGGCAACCCGGGAACAGGAAAGACAACCGTAGCGAGGCTGATCGGGAAATTATTCCTTAAAATGAATGTTCTAACCAAGGGGCATCTAATAGAAGCGGAACGGGCGGATTTGGTTGGAGAATATATCGGGCATACTGCACAAAAGACCCGCGACCTTGTAAAAAAGGCGATGGGGGGCATTTTATTCGTCGATGAAGCCTATTCGCTTGGAAGAGGCGGTGAAAAGGATTTTGGAAAAGAAGCCATTGATACACTGGTTAAGCATATGGAGGACAAACAGCATGATTTTATTCTGATTTTGGCAGGGTATTCCCGTGAAATGGATCATTTTCTTTCACTAAACCCAGGGCTCCATTCACGATTCCCGCTTGTGATTGACTTTCCTGATTACCAAAACGAACAACTTATGGAGATTGCGGTGCGAATGGCTAAAGAGCGGGATTATGTTCTTAGCCATGAAGCAGAACGGAAACTTCGCGAGCATCTCGTTTGGCTCAGGTCTGCACTTTCTCCAAATGCTTTCTCGAATGGCCGGTATATCCGTAATGTAATTG
Source organism: Bacillus sp. FJAT-27225 (assembly GCF_001685025.1). GTDB lineage: Bacteria > Bacillota > Bacilli > Bacillales > Cytobacillaceae > Bacillus_D. The sequence continues at coordinate 15,645 of NZ_MAYU01000003.1, forward strand.
AGAAGTCGATACGCTCCCAGGCGATGCGGCTCCTGATGCAAAGCAGCTATGACCGTCACGATCTCATGACAATCCGCAGCAACGACCTCGTCTTTGAGGAAGAATAGGGAGGTTGTTTTAACAGATAAGGTACCACAGTCTGGAACTGTGGTATTTTTTCGTATGGTTGAAGGCAGTAGTGAGTGTGCTGTGTAATGTATGAGTTTGTACTGGGTTGGATGATAAAAAAGGAGATGCTCAGTACAGATAACGTAGGCCTGATTCCTGCTCTAAGATGAGTACTCGCTTTTTTAAAATTTTTTTCTGCTTAAAAACAGGAGAAGAGGGAAAGACAAATGTAGGGGAGCTTTTCCCTTTGACCGTGGGCAGATAATTTGATAGGACCATTGGTATTTGCTACCTTTATGAGTAAATAATGATTGGAGGAATGGAAAATGAACGATATTACTGTGTACACTACCAACACCTGACCGTACTGCACAATGATGAAAAACTTCCTTGAGGCTCAAGGATTGGACTATAAAGTTGTAAATGTACAAGAAGATCCGATTGCCGCACAGCGGCTGGTCAATGAAACTGGGCAGATGGGTGTCCCTCAGACAAAAGTAAATGGACACTGGGTGCTCGGCTTCGATCCTGAAACACTGATGCAGTATGTGAATAAGTAATTTTGTTAAAAAGGAGGCTTTTGCCTCTTTTTTTTTGCCGAAATGTAAATGGACTGGTGTAGCTGGATTCACAAAACGAACATTGTTTCACGAGATTGGGAACAGTACCTCCGGAGAACGCGAACAGAGCTCGGTAAAATGCGAACAGTGCCAGGCACGCCCCGGTTTTTATTGTTTCACAGAAAAAGTTACACAGCCTGGTTTTTTCAAGATGCTTGTACGGCAAGGCAACAGGTTTGTGGCAGCTTTGTGAAAATCCCGGATAAACTTCTACAATCTCGGATAAAAGTTCAAAAGTCTCGGATATACTTTCAAGCGCCACGTAACATGAGCACGGACCCAACAATATGCATTAGCCACCCTTCCGCAAACCAACTTTGTACTATTACCCACCCTAAATTTAAACGGACAAAAGGTTTATAGCTTAAGTCCAACCTAATCAGACTCCTTATACCTCCCGGATTAGAGTATTCCCTGAAGTTTTGGTATGATGGGAAAAAGAAAATGTGAAATGGGGTGGACCGATGGAAACAAGAACAGAGAAAGAAAAAGCAATTCTGGTCGGTTGCCAGACGACAGAAGAGGATGATCTTCGTTTTCAATATTCAATGGAGGAGTTGGTTTCCCTAACTGAAACGGCAAGGGGAGAGGTCATGGTATCGGTTGTCCAGAAACGGGAAAGGATCCATCCAGCTACATATATCGGCAAGGGAAAAGTGGAGGAGCTGAAGGCGCTCGTCGACCAGCTTGAAGCGGACCTGGTCATTTTTAACGACGAATTGTCCCCAAGCCAGAAGCGGAATCTTGGAGCGGCTCTTGATGCAAGGATTATCGACCGCACCCAGTTAATTCTTGATATCTTCGCTCAGCGCGCCCGTTCCAAAGAAGGAAAGCTTCAGGTGGAACTCGCCCAGCTTCAATATTTGCTGCCGCGCCTTGCTGGCCAGGGAACTGCGCTGTCACGACTCGGTGCAGGTATCGGAACGAGGGGGCCTGGTGAAACAAAGCTTGAATCAGACCGCCGCCATATCCGCAAACGGATTGATGAAATTAAGCAGCAGCTTTCGGTCATTGTCCAGCATCGTGACCGCTATAGGGAGCGCCGCAAAAAGAACAAGGCGTTTCAGATGGCGATAGCCGGCTACACCAACGCAGGAAAATCCACGTTGTTTAACAGGCTTTCCGAAGCAGAATCGTATGAGGAAAATCAGTTGTTTGCAACGCTGGATCCGATGACCAGGAAGGTTATTTTACCAAGCGGCTTCGTTGCATTAATCACCGATACGGTTGGATTTATTCAGGATTTGCCGACGTCATTAATCGCGGCCTTCCGTTCTACTCTCGAAGAAGTAAAGGAAGCAGATTTAATCCTTCATGTGGTCGACATGTCAAATCCGGATTATTTTCATCATGAAAAAACAGTGAAAAGGCTGCTTGAAGAATTGGAAGTTCATGATATTCCTCAACTGACCGTATACAACAAAAGGGATATTCAGCATCCTGATTTTGTGCCGACTGCTGATACACCAACGGCCTTTATATCCGCTTTTGATAAGGATGACCGGGATGCCCTGAAACGGAAAATTGAAGAAACAGCGATTGCGATGATGGAGCTGTATAATGTCCTTATACCAGCTACTGAAGGGAAATTATTGTCCCAGTTAAAAAATGAAACAATTCTAAGAGAGCTTTCCTTTATCGAGGAACATCAGCTTTATAGCTGTAAAGGCTATACATTAAAAGAACATCATGTGACTGGACAACTACAAAAATATACAGTTTAGAATGGAGCAACAGCATGTTTGAGCAACTGAAACACGGAGTAAGATTAAAGCAACTTGCAAAGGAGGTAGAAGACCAGGTACGGGAAGTCCACCAGCAAATTGACGAGATTGTAGAAACAAATCAATTCAGGGTCCTCCAGAGCTTTCAAAAACATAAGGTCAGTGACATCCATTTCAATCCTTCCACTGGTTATGGATATGATGATACCGGTCGGGATGTGCTGGCAAGTATTTATGCGGATGTGTTTGGGGCGGAGGCGGGGCTTGTTAGGCCGCAAATTATTTCTGGCACACATGCTATTTCCATCGCCTTATTCGGAATCCTAAGGCCTGGTGACGAGCTTCTGTACATAACAGGCAAACCTTACGATACATTGGAGGAGATTGTCGGCATCCGGGGTACGGGAAATGGGTCTCTAAAGGAATTCGGTATATCCTATGACAGTGTTGCCCTGATGCCGGATGGACAAATAGACTGGCAGGGAGTTGCCGGATCAATCAAACCAAACACTAAGATGATCGGTATCCAGCGTTCAAAAGGATATGATACACGTCCATCCTTCACGGTGGATGAAATTGGTGAGATGTGTAAATTCGTAAAAAAAATTAACAGCGACCTTATCGTGTTTGTCGATAACTGTTATGGGGAATTTGTTGAAACGCTGGAGCCCTGCCATGCCGGAGTCGATTTGATGGCTGGGTCGCTCATAAAAAATCCAGGTGGAGGAATCGCTAAAACAGGCGGATATATCGTCGGAAAACAGGAATATGTGAATTCGTGTTCCTACCGGATGACGTCTCCTGGCATTGGTGCCGAGGCGGGTGCATCCTTGTATAGCCTTCAGGAGATGTACCAGGGATTTTTCCTTGCTTCGCATGTAGTGGGACAGGCACTTAAAGGTGCTGTCTTCACTTCTGCTATGCTTGAAAGGTTCGGGATGAAATCCTCCCCAACCTGGGATGCGAAAAGGACCGACCTCATCCAATCCGTAGAATTCAACGATCGGGACAAAATGGTCGCCTTTTGCCAGGCAATCCAATATGCTTCTCCAGTTAACTCCTATGTAACTCCGTACCCTGCATATATGCCGGGATATGAAGATGATGTCATTATGGCAGCAGGAACGTTCATACAAGGGGCAAGTATTGAATTGACAGCGGATGGCCCGCTAAGGCCGCCTTATGCTGCTTATGTCCAGGGGGGACTTACATATTCCCATGTAAAAATTGCGGTTTGCCTGGCTATGGATCGATTGATTGATAATGGAATGGCAGACTAATCGAAACAGCGGATTATCCGCTGTTTTTTCATTTGCAGAGGAATATTTAACTAAAGGTTTTTGGACACTTCGGGCTACTATAATCAAATTGTAAGTAAAAGGATTCAGAAGGAAAGCATAAAAAAACGTTTAAATTGAGGAATGAAAGGGAATCCGTACGATGGATATCATTTTCTCCTCTCATTCTTAAAAACCATGTTAGGAAACCTAACATGACGTTGACAATAATGCTAACATAGGAATATAATTCAACTATGAAAGAGCCCAAGGGAGGAGAATTCATGGGGGGAAGTGAAATTCGCCGCTCCATGCCACTGTTTCCGATCGGAATTGTCATGCAGCTTACCGATTTGACTGCGAGACAAATTCGATATTATGAAGAACATCAGCTGATTTCGCCCGCAAGAACTGAGGGAAACAGGCGGATGTTTAGTTTGAACGATATTGACCGTCTACTCGAAATCAAGGAATTGCTTGACCAGGGTATTAACATGGCCGGGATCAAGAAACTATTCCTTGTGCAACATCCTCAGCAGGAACCTGAAGCGGCAGTAGATAAACCAAAAAAGAAACTTACGAATGAAGAACTAAGAAAGATACTCCGCAATGAGATGCTTCATGCTGGACGGTTTAACCGAACTACACTCAGGGCCGGGGACATGTCCCGATTTTTTCAATAGGCCGTTTTACTACAAGGAGGAAATAATTTGGCTAAGTTTACAAAGGAAGACATTAAAAAAGTAACAAAAGAAGAAAATGTTAAATTCATCAGGCTTCAGTTCACTGATATCCTGGGAACGATTAAAAACGTGGAAATTCCTATTTCCCAGCTTGATAAGGCGCTCGATAATAAAATGATGTTCGACGGATCCTCCATCGAAGGGTTTGTGCGAATTGAAGAGTCTGATATGCTTCTTTATCCTGACCTAGATACATTTGTTATTTTTCCTTGGACAGCTGAAAAGGGCAAGGTAGCCCGATTGATTTGTGATATTTACAATTCTGATGGCACTCCTTTTGAAGGGGACCCGCGAAATAATCTGAAGAAAGTCTTGAAAGAGATGGAAGAGTTTGGGTTCACGAACTTCAATCTTGGGCCTGAACCGGAATTTTTCCTGTTCAAGCTTGACCAAAGAGGGGAACCTACTCTGGAGTTAAATGACAACGGCGGGTATTTTGATCTTGCACCAACCGATCTTGGTGAAAACTGCCGCCGAGACATCGTACTTGAGCTTGAAGAAATGGGCTTTGAAATTGAAGCTTCCCACCACGAGGTAGCGCCAGGCCAGCACGAGATTGATTTCAAATATGCTGATGCTATAAGAGCTTGTGACGATATTCAAACCTTCAAGCTTGTTGTAAAAACAATTGCCAGAAAGCATGGCCTGCATGCAACATTCATGCCGAAGCCTCTCTTTGGAGTAAGCGGCTCCGGAATGCACTGCAACCTATCTTTGTTTAAAGGCGGGGAAAATGCATTTTTTGATACAGAAGGGGAACTCAAGCTTAGTGAAACAGCTTATCAATTTATCGCAGGTATCCTGAAGCATGCTCCAAACTTCACTGCAGTTACAAATCCTACTGTAAATTCATACAAGCGCCTGGTTCCAGGTTATGAGGCGCCGTGCTATGTCGCATGGTCTGCTCAAAACAGGTCTCCGCTTGTTCGTATTCCTGCCTCACGCGGCCTGAGCACACGTGTTGAAGTAAGAAGTGTCGATCCTGCGGCAAACCCATATTTGGCAATGGCTGTTTTATTGAAGGCGGGCCTGGATGGAATCAAGAACAAGTTGACACCACCTGCTCCAGTTGACCGTAATATCTATGTAATGGACAGGGAAGAGCGGCTTGCTGAAGGGATTACAGACCTTCCTGCAACTTTGGCAATGGCGTTGGATTACTTGAAGTCTGATGAAGTAATCGTTTCAGCTTTAGGCGGGCATATTTTCGAACACTTCGTTGAGGCGAAGGAGATTGAATGGGATATGTTCCGTACACAAGTGCATCCATGGGAGCGCGAGCAGTACTTGCAAATGTATTAATAATCAAGAACCGGCCGGTGGGAAATCACTCCCTGGCCGGTTTTTTTCTATAAAAATTGTCAACCAGGTTGAAATCTTAGCTTGGTTTTTGTATAGTAGGAGCGAACAATAAGAATGGAGTGAACCATTTTGACTTCGAGTTCAGAATTGCACAATCTTGACTTAATTGATTTACTCAGTGAACGGCATGGTTTAGTCCGTGCAATTGCTGAGAAATCGTGGAATGATAATAGTGATATATATATATCCAACTCTGAATGGTATATTATGTCACGCATATATAAAAAACATCCGACCATTTCATATGTTTCAAAAAACGTCAGTATATCCAGGCAAGCCACACATAAATTCATCAAGAATTTAGAAGCGAAGGGCCTTGTGGAAGTAAACAATGTGGTAAACAACAAGAAAGAGAAATCAATTAAGCTCACGAATCTTGGGGAAGAATGCTACGAAAAAAATGAGGAATTGAAGTCTAAACTGGAAGAAGAAATCGCAAACCAAATAGGGAGCGACAAATTGAGGTTGCTAAAGGAAATCTTAAAAATGGATTGGGGAATCCAGCAGTCCTAATACCGGGAAATGGGAATCACCCTTACGTTGTCAACTAAATTGACAACGTAAGGGTTTTTTAGTAAAATAAAATAGTCAACCTAATTGACAATCTGGAGATGGTGATGGAAATAATAAGCCGGCATGCCATCAGTGAGAAATAGAGGCCGGAAAGCAGGGAGAACCAACATGACCGAAACAGAAATAAATAATCAAACGTATGATGCAAATCAAATTCAAGTACTGGAAGGGCTGGATGCAGTCCGAAAACGGCCAGGCATGTATATTGGCTCTACTTCTTCAAGAGGGCTTCATCATCTTGTATGGGAAATCGTAGATAACAGTGTCGATGAAGCGCTAGCTGGATTTTGCGATGAAATCAACGTGGTAATCGAAAAGGATAATAGTATTACCGTAACGGATAACGGCCGGGGAATCCCGGTCGGCATGCACGAAAAGGAAGGAAGGCCTGCAGTAGAAGTCATTTTGACTGTCCTTCATGCTGGAGGGAAGTTTGGCAGCGGCGGCTATAAAGTTTCGGGGGGCTTGCATGGTGTAGGTGCCTCGGTAGTAAATGCCCTTTCTTCTTTACTAGAGGTTTGGGTTCACAGGGACGGAAAGATTCATTATCAGAAGTTTTCGCGGGGGATCCCTCAAACAGAACTAAAAGTAATCGGGGATACAGACCACACTGGTACAACGATCCACTTTATCCCGGATGGGGAGATTTTCACAGAATCACTTGAATATGAATATGCAATTCTAGAAGAAAGATTAAAAGAGCTTGCTTATTTGAATAAGGGAATTAAAATTACCCTGAAGGATAAGCGCGGTGAAGGACGCGAGAGTGAATTCTACTTTGAAGGCGGCATTAAGTTGTATGTGCAGCATTTAAACAAGGAGAAGCCGCTTAATGATGAACCCATATTTATAGAAGGTGAGCAAGATGGCATTACATTGGAAATAGCTCTTCAGTATAATGATGGTTTTGCGAGCCACATATTATCGTTTGCAAATAACATTAAGACACACGAAGGCGGAACACATGAATCTGGATTTAAAACAGCATTGACTAGAATGGTTAATGACTATGCCAGAAAAAGTGGAATGATAAAAGAGAATGAGGCTAATTTTTCCGGTGAAGACACCAGGGAAGGCCTGATTGCGATTATTTCAGTGAAACACCCAGATCCGCAGTTTGAAGGGCAAACAAAAACAAAACTCGGAAACTCTGAAGTAAAACCAATCACGGAATCAATTTTGTCGATAAAACTGGAACAGTTTCTGCTGGAGAACCCGAATGTTGCTAAAAGTATTGTCAATAAATGTGTGCTCGCTTCAAAAGCTAGGATTGCAGCCAAAAAAGCCCGGGAATTAACGAGAAGAAAAACCGCTTTGGAAGTCTCGAATCTTCCAGGCAAACTGGCAGACTGCTCTTCAAAGGACCCTTCCATTAGTGAATTATATATCGTGGAAGGAAACTCGGCTGGCGGATCGGCAAAACAGGGAAGGGATCGGTATTTCCAAGCGATTCTCCCATTACGGGGTAAAATCCTCAACGTTGAAAAAGCGGCGATGGATCGAATCTTTCAAAATGGAGAAATAGGTACACTAATTAAGGCAATTGGGGCAGGAATTGGCGATAACTTTGATATTGAAAAAGCAAGATATCATAAAATCGTCATCATGACGGATGCTGACGTCGATGGAGCCCATATAAGGACACTTATGTTAACGTTCTTTTATCGTTTTATGAGGGAAACCATTGAAAAAGGCTATGTCTATATTGCACAGCCGCCTTTATATAAAATTCAACAGGGAAAACATATTCAGTATGCATATAATGATAAAGAGCTCGAAGAAGTTCTGGCGGCCCTGCCTAGTTCGCCAAGGCCCAATCTGCAGCGCTATAAAGGGCTTGGGGAAATGAATCCCGATCAATTATGGTCAACAACCATGAATCCTGAAACGAGGACTCTTCTTAGAGTAAGCCTTGAGGAAGCTGCGGATGCCGATGAAATTATCGATATGCTGATGGGTGACAAGGTAGAGCCTCGCCGCGAATTTATAGAAGAAAACGCGGTTTATGCAACGCTTGACGTATAAGAACAAGACGAGTATTGAATGAAGGACAAAAAGGAAGCGGACCATTTCATATAATGGCCCGCTTTTTTAGTTTCGTTTTTCGATTTGTCGGAGGACTGTCTGGTGTATATTTTCAAACGTGGTGTTTAATGAAATGGCCAATTCCTTAAAAAGGATGCTTTGGAGGCTGCCCAGCAGTTTCCGATCTTGCTCATAAAATTTTTTCCCTTCACTTTCTACTTTCATTTGCATGCGCATCAACGTGTTAATAATCTTGGCTATCTCCAGGCGATTCCCTGTGGCAACCAATTCATTATATTTTTGTGAGCGCATATTTGGATTATCAATCCACTTTTTTCCTTCCCCTTTAAAAGAGTCGATTAAAAGCTTGGCATCTTCTTTGGGAACTAGTTTTTTCATGATGACTTTCTCGTTATCTACCGGAGTACTGATGGTGAGTTTGTGATTATTCTCGAGAGGGTGCATGACATAGTACTTTTTTGTTTTCCCTGAAATCGTCTTATCGCAAATATCCTCGATCTTACAAATGCCATGTGCGGAATAAATAATTAAATCGCCAATATCGTACATTTGCTTCGCTCCTATTGTTTGTCAACTATGTATATCGTAACATAAAATCAAATAATTGTCAACCTTATTGACAATACTGAGAAGCGGAACGTAATTTGTCCGCATTATTATGAATTTGTCAAATCATTTATAGCTAATTAACTATAAAATATGTGGCAAAATAGTGAACTTTAATCATGACGAATCGCGAAGGATTAGGATATAATATAGAGGAACCCAAAAGAAAACAACCGCCAAGAGGGAAGAGGCGGTTGCTTGGATATAGAGAGCATTTTACAATGCGCTTTTATCTGGTCCTGCAGGCATGGCCCGCAGGAGGAAATCCTTTAGGTGTTTCTGGTTGCGTTTTCATGCTGTTTCTTGGTGATAACCCTGGTGTATCTGGCAGCTTTTGCAATGATGCATCATGATGCTGCAGTAAACTATAACTTTGGTGTTAATCTTGGTGTCTCTTGTTGAACTGATGGGTAAACAGGCTCCAGGCAGTAAGTTGCTGTTTATGAATGAGGCAGGGTGTCATAACGAGTTGAGGTACCATCAGCTAAAGTATTATTTTTCTTGTTGAAAATTTGGCTGGATTTCGTGAAGTGTGCATCAAAGCAGTTTTTCTCGTTGTTTCATGCTGTGCTTAAAAGCAAGAAGAGAAATCATCTGGTTGAGTAGTGAAAACATCAAGTTAATCATGGTGTTGAATCTAGTCCAGCCAATTCACGATCATTGTATATTTCTTGGTGCTGTTTTGCTGGTGATGTTTCTCTGTACTTATAAATTATCAAATTCCAACGTAGAAATGTTGATATTCTTGTTAAGTTCACAATACCGTAAAAACAATATGACAAACTTATGAATAAGGGAAATGGGGGATTTTAAATGATTAGAATGGCGGTAGCTGGAGTGGCCGGCTTTGTATTGGTATTTATCGAATCGTACATAGTAATGGCCTTGAAAGGGTATGCAACAATAGAATTTGGAGGAATCGCTCCATTTGTTGGGGTTTGGTCAATGAACTTCTTCCTCGTTTTTTCAATTCTGTCGCAAATTAAGAATTGGTATGAAGAACGGTTGCAAGCAAGGGAAGACGCACCTGTTGGTCGATAGGCAAATAAAAAGGAAAAACAGGCTATCTAGCGGTAGCCTGTTTTTTAGTGGATGTTCCTGTATACACCAATCACCTTACCCAGGATGGATACTTCTCGTAGAATGATGGGCTCCATTGTAGAATTCTCAGGCTGAAGACGGAAGTAATCTTTTTCTTTATAGAATCGTTTACAGGTTGCTTCATCTTCAGGAGTCATGGCAACAACAATATCTCCATTATTGGCAGTCTGTTGTTGTTTGACAATAACATAATCGCCGTCAAGTATGCCTGCTTCGATCATACTTTCCCCCATTATTTCAAGCATAAATACCTGCTCGTCCGATGGTACCATTCTCTCCGGAAGAGGGAAGTATTCCTCGACATTTTCCACAGCAGTGATAGGCTGGCCGGCAGTTACACGCCCAACGACCGGAACATTTACAACCCTTACTTGAGGGGTGTAGCTTTCTTCCATCTCGAGGATTTCAATTGCTCTTGGTTTGGTGGGATCCCTTCTGATGAGCCCTTTCATTTCGAGCCTTTCAAGATGGCCGTGGACTGTTGAACTGGATGCAAGGCCGACAGCTTCCCCGATTTCACGGACAGAAGGCGGATAGCCTTTCTTTTTTACCTCTCCTTTAATAAAATCCAGAATCTCCTGCTGACGCTTTGATATTTTAGCCATAAATGGATACACCTCTTCTGGTAATGTTACCTTATTATAGCATGTCCTCCTCCAATATACAAACATAAGTTCGAGTTTTTCCGTTGACAACAAACAAGTGTTCGGAATATAATGATGTCAATAAAGCGAACATATATTCGTGGAGGGGTAAAAAATGAAAAAACTTTGGAGCAATTATTCCTATGTTATTATTATATTGGCACTAAGCTGCATCATTGCTTTTACGGCAAATTTACTGAACAAGACTGAAGATCAGGGCAAGTACATAACGATTACAATAGAGGAAGGCGATTCTCTTTGGGGTATAGCTGGCGACCTTTCCAATACCCATTCGATGGACCGTGCCGAAATCATGAATTGGTTAATGAAGTATAACAGCCTTGATGGCGAGACAATCATTGCCGGCGAAAAAATGATTGTTCCTGTAAAGAAGATTGAACAGGGATTTGGTACCGAGCTTGCTAGTGCTGATGAAAATAGATAGGCAGGGAGGCAAGGTATGGTGAGAGCTGTATTATATTGCCGGGTGAGCACAAATAAAGAAGCCCAGGAATCATCGCTAAAAAGGCAGGAAGAAGAATTAAGGGCACTGGCAAGGCAAAATGGAATGGATATCGTATCCATTATTACTGAACAGGCAAGCGGGTATGAACTCGAAAGGGACGGACTGCTCCGTATGCTTGACCTCGTACACGGAAAAGAGGTTGACGCAGTCCTTATTCAGGATGAAACTCGACTTGGAAGAGGGAATGCAAAGATTGCCATCCTTCATGTGTTGACGAAGGAAGGCGTTAAATTATACAGCATTGCTCATGATGGTGAACTGCAATTATCCGAATCAGATTCAATGATTTTGAATATTGTTGGAATGGTTGAAGAATACCAACGAAAATTACATAATATTAAAATTAAGCGTGGAATGAAACGCGCGATAAACAATGGATACAAGCCAGAGAGAAATTTGAAAAATATAGACCAAGCTCCAGGCAGGGAAAGAAAAGAACTGCCGGCTGATGAAATTATCCGATTAAGGGGAAATGGCCTGACTTTCGCAGAAATCGCAGCCACCCTCAGAGGATTTGGTTACGATGTGTCTAAAGCAACAGTTCACCGAAGATATCGGGATGCAATAGAGTCCAGGGATGACGAATAGGCATCTGCCTTGTAAATAGGACGAAATTCTAGTATCATGCATGGTAGTTTAATCGAAAGAGGGATTGCCATGCTTTCTAAGGAAAAGTTAGACCGCATCAATGTGTTGGCCAGGAAGGCAAAAGCAGATGGTTTAACAGAAGATGAAGCGAAAGAACAGTCCAGGCTCAGAAAGGAATACCTGCAGGTTTTTCGTTCTTCAATGCTTGATACTTTGACTAATACGACTTTTATAGACCCAATTGGGAATGATGTAACTCCTCAAAAGATTAAGGATAGAAAGAAGGGGAAGCATCTGCATTGATTGGTGATGCGGCGGCAGATGCCTGGGACAGTCCTGTCCCAGGTTTTTTTTGTGGCAAAATAGGGAATCTTCATAGGTGAAGAGAGTAGAATTTGTTGTCATACAGGCATTAGGCTATAATAGTTAAGTGGCACGAAACTGAATAGTGAAAGGATGTATTTCATGTTTGATCAAATTGATGCTTTGTCCGTAACCTCGATCAGAACATTGTCGATCGATGCAATTGAAAAAGCAAATTCAGGGCATCCAGGAATGCCAATGGGCGCTGCTCCTATGGCTTATACTCTATGGACGCGTTTTATGAACCATAATCCAAGTAACCCTAATTGGTTTAACAGAGACCGCTTTGTTTTATCAGCAGGACACGGTTCCATGCTGTTGTACAGCCTGCTTCACTTATCCGGATATAACGTAACAATGGATGATATAAAAAACTTTCGCCAGTGGGGATCCAAAACACCAGGTCATCCGGAGTATGGCCATACTGAGGGAGTAGAAGCAACAACTGGCCCATTGGGACAGGGAATTGCCATGGCTGTTGGAATGGCAATGGCTGAGCGCCATGTAGCTGCTGTGTACAACAAAGAAAACTACGAGCTTGTTAACCACTATACATACAGCATCTGCGGTGATGGTGACTTGATGGAAGGTGTGTCTGCTGAGGCTGCATCCCTTGCTGGCCATCTAAAGCTTGGAAGGCTAATCGTTCTTTATGATTCAAACGATATTTCTCTTGACGGCGACCTTCATCAATCATTCTCTGAAAGTGTAAAAGACCGTTTCATTGCATACGGATGGCAATACATCCGTGTCGAAGACGGCAATGACCTTCACGAAATCGCACGTGCGCTTGAAGAAGCAAGGAATAACACGGAACAGCCTACCATGATCGAAGTAAAGACTGTTATTGGGTACGGCTCGCCAAATCTTGCCGGAAAATCCGATGTCCATGGAGCTCCGCTTGGAATGGACGAGCTGAAGCTAACAAAAGAAGCTTATAAATGGACGTTTGACCAGGACTTCCATGTGCCGGAAGAAGTTTACGACCATTTCCGTAAAACAATAGCTGAAAATGGCGAGAAGAAAGAACAGGAATGGAACGATCTATTTGAGCAATATAAAAAGGACTATCCTGAATTAGGTTCACAACTGGAGCTAGCACTTAGCGGTGAACTTCCTGAAGGATGGGATAAGGACCTTCCTGTCTATGAGGAAGGAAAGAGCCTTGCCAGCCGTGCTTCATCCGGGGAAGCACTTAACGCTATCGCCAAAAACCTGCCAATCTTGATTGGCGGCTCCGCTGACTTGGCTGGATCAAACAAAACTATGATTAAAAATTCTTCGGACTTTATGCCTCATTCCTACGAAGGAAGGAACATTTGGTTCGGTGTGCGTGAATTTGCAATGGGTGCAGCCTTAAATGGGATGGCACTGCATGGTGGGCTAAAGGTATTCGGAGGAACATTCTTTGTATTCTCTGATTATCTGCGTCCGGCAATCAGGCTTGCGGCACTGATGGGCTTGCCAGTAACTTATGTTTTCACCCACGACAGCATTGCTGTTGGTGAGGACGGCCCTACCCATGAGCCAATTGAACAACTACCGGCTTTAAGGGCAATGCCAAATCTATCTGTAATCCGCCCGGCAGACGGTAATGAAACAGCAGCAGCCTGGAAGCTTGCCATTGAATCACGCGATAAACCTACCGCTCTAGTGTTGACCAGGCAAAACCTGCCGACAATTAAAGACACCGACAAAAATGCGTATGAGGGTGTATCCAAGGGGGCCTATGTTATTTCTCCGGCTAAAAAGGAAACAGCTGACGCACTGATTCTGGCAGCAGGTTCTGAAGTCGGCCTTGCGGTTAAAGCCCAGGCAGAGCTAGCCAAGGAAGGCATCGATGTATCGGTTGTCAGCATGCCATCGTGGGATCGGTTCGAACAGCAATCTAAGGAATATAAAGAGTCTGTTATTCCGAAGTCTGTCAAAAAGCGTCTTGGCATTGAAATGGCAGCACCTTTAGGCTGGCATCGCTATACAGGAGACGAAGGAGAAGTCCTTGCCATCGAAACATTCGGCGCTTCAGCACCAGGTGAAAAAATTATGGAAGAGTACGGCTTTAGCGTCAACAATGTTGTTGCCAAAGTTAAAGACCTTCTCAATCAATAAAAACAGGAGAGGCCGGAAATGTATTCCGGCCTCTTACCTTTGCAATGATTAAAGAATTTCCAATTCAACGATCAAGGCTAGCAGAAGCTGTACCAATACTTGGATGTTCACAGCAATTTGAGTGTCAGTTGTGGTTACATTCACACCACGGCTGTTTTCAACGATGGTACGCTGCCTGGTTGTTTGATGAATTCTGGATGATTCCAGCAGCTCCTGGGAGATCCTTTCAGCTAATGTGCTATCTGCAATGGAAATGCGGATGACTGCTTGAATAGCGGCTTGCAAAGCAACCTGCAGGGAAATGGCGGCTTTCGTGTCAGTTGAAGTAACCGTAACGTCAACGGAATTCCTCACAACGATCACTTCATCGGAGAATTGGGTAGCAACGCTGCGCTGGCGTGCTTCCTGTCTTTTGTTAATTCGGCCCGACCCAACAGCAAGCGGATGATCTTCTCCGCTTAATGCGTCCCAAGTCATGCAGTTTGAACGATGTTTAATTCTGCTCAATGTTATTCCTCCTATCTTTGATTTCCCTACTAGGTTATTCAAGGGAAAGAGAGAAGGTATGGACAAATTATGGAGGGGAAAAGTCTATTTTTTTGATTTTTTTCCTGGTTTCCAAACTAGACTCAGGTCATTGTTACTGCTATGCATAAACGGTGTGACTTCCTGGCTGTCAGCAGTTGACGTATGTTTCTCCATCTCCTGATCAATTTTTTCTTCATGATTATGCTTGGCCAGGAACTCATCTGTTTGCTCTTTTAAACGGTATACCATGTCTCTCAGCCTTTGTTTTTCATCTGATGACAGCGATTTTTTATCCACATTGTACTTACTGAGTGTTTTCGAGACTAGAAATTTCATAATATCGCCAGATAAATCATTATTTCCAACCCTTTTATTCACAAAAATTCCTCCCTACATGCTTAATTATAATATCCTATGGTTAATTGTGATGGCGCGTATGAGCAAAAGGTGGAATTATAACGTTGGATCTGGACTGTTTTTCTTTATTCTTTAATCAATGATAAGAAAAAAGTAAATCCGTGACACAACCAAGCTTGGATAGTATAATAAAGGATAAGAAAATTTTGGAATAGTTCGACATGCATTTTTCGAACCCATTGACTCTTGCCATCACGTTCTTCATCCCCGAATAAATGCCAGCCTGTAATCAGATGAAGCCAGCCTTTCCGTAAGGCCAAAAACAGGGAGAGATCAAAATGAGAAAATATGAACTCTATTTAATTAAAGAAGAGTTTGCGTCCCATTACTTCGGAAGGGAGCGCATATTTTTTTATTTGTTCAGAGAAAATAGGCAGGCTGAAGGGGAATTGAAAAAAGTAACGGATCTGCAAATTAAGTATATTACAAGGCCATTGCCCGTCTTGCGAATACACCAGCTCCTCCACAAACAACTGGAAAAGACCAAAGGATTTTCAGTTGAAAATGGAATCTATAAAATTGAAGTGAATGGCAAGTTCAGTACGGCGACTCTTGCTGTTTTTGAACAGCATATTGTTGTAAGCGCTAACGGGGGTTATGAAGCGGAAACCGCTTTTTTCGAGGTGTTAAGGAAATGTGAATCGTCTTTCCTTGCCATTGACCTGGATAACAAAAGGTATGGCTGGCTGAAACCAATTAAAGAAAGAAAATTTGTCTAATACAGGCGAATTGGTGTATAATTACGCTTGGTAATTTACATTTTTGAAGGACAACATGGAGGAGGAAATACGATGGCTACTGGCTGGGTGATTACCATTGCAGTGTTGGCGCTAATTGTCGGCATTGTAATCGGATTTTTTATAACACGCAGGTACATGATGGATTACTTGAAGAAAAATCCGCCTATTAATGAGCAAATGTTGAAAGTTATGATGATGCAGATGGGCATGAAACCTTCACAGAAGAAAATTAATCAAATGATGGCTGCCATGAACAAGCAGCAATCAAAATAAGCTGGACAGGCATCCTCGGTGAGGGTGCTTTTTATTTTGAATTATGTTGTGTTAATCTTCCTTATTTTTGAAAAATTTGATAAAATGATTTTCTTGTGGGAGTGTTTTATGAACTACATAACTAGTAGAGATAGAGGGGGGAGATCATGAGAATATTTGCGGAGTTAAAATGGTTCTTCTGGGAGGAAAGAAAGTCGTACATAACGGGAATAGCGATATTGCTGTTCGTTGCATTCCTTCAGCTTATTCCTCCAAAAGTCATCGGCATCATTGCCGATAGCATCCAGGATGGAACCATTACCGCTGCAGGCCTAGGAATATGGGTTGCAGTCCTGCTGGCTGCTGGCTTGGTAATGTATGTTTTAAGATTTATTTGGCGAGTCATGATATTTGGTTCAGCCGTAAAATTGGCGAGGGATCTCAGGGATCAATTGTTTCAGCACTTTACTAAAATGTCTCCGGCCTTTTACCAAAAGAGACGAATAGGAGACTTAATGGCTCATGCTACAAATGATCTTCAAGCAATCCAGCAGACTGCTGGGGTAGGCGTCTTGACGCTTGTAGACTCTCTGGCCACAGGTGGTTTTGTTATTCTGGCGATGGCCTTTACGATTAGCTGGAAGCTGACACTGATTGCCCTTATCCCAATGCCGTTAATGGCATGGCTTACAAGCTGGTTCGGAACGATGCTGCACCGCTCGTTCCATAAAGCCCAAGAGGCATTTTCTTCACTAAATGACAAGACGCAAGAAAGTATTTCGGGAATCAAGGTTATTAAGACTTTTGGACAGGAATCAGAGGATATTGAAGACTTCAGACAACAATCCAAGGACGTTGTCGAAAAGAACATGACGGTTGCAAAAATTGACGCTTTATACGATCCGACCATATCCATCATTGTCGGCATTTCTTTCTTCCTTTCAATTGGCTTTGGGGCAAGGGATGTTCTCAATGGCAATTTGACAATCGGTGAACTGATTTCATTTACTACATATTTAGGGCTGTTGATATGGCCGATGCTGGCGTTTGGCTGGCTCTTTAACATTGTTGAAAGAGGGCGGGCATCCTATGACAGGGTTTCGTCTCTTCTGAAGCAGCCCCAGGATATACAAGACATACAAGATGCCCTCTCAGAAGTACCTGCAGGTAAAATCGATTACTGCATTCGGGAGTTTGCTTTTTCTAGTGAAGAAAGGCCACTTTTAAAAGATATTTATTTTTCTATCGGAAAAGGCGAGACTCTTGGCATTGTCGGCAAAACTGGAGCTGGCAAAACGACACTTCTTAAGCTGCTCATCAGGGAATACCCTATTGAATCAGGAGAAATCCTTTTTGGCGGGAAAAAAATTGAAACCTATCGCCTTGAACTGCTAAGGGAGGCAATTGGATATGTTCCTCAGGACCATTTTCTGTTTTCGGCAACCGTCGCAGAAAATATTGCATTTGCCATGCCACACGCAACGAGGGATGAGATTATCGCCGCTGCAAGACTGGCAAATATTCATGACGATATTCTTGGCTTTACCAATGGGTATGAAACGGTTGTCGGGGAAAGGGGAGTTTCATTATCCGGCGGACAAAAGCAAAGGATTTCGATTGCCCGGGCACTCCTTCTTAATCCAGAAGTATTGATTCTGGATGATTCCTTATCTGCGGTTGATGCAAAGACTGAAGAAGCAATACTTGGTGCCTTAAAGAAGGAAAGGGAAGGGAAAACAACCATCATTACATCTCACCGGCTTAGTGCTATCCAGCATGCAAACCAAATTCTTGTCATTGAAGAGGGCAGAATTATTGAGCGGGGAACGCATGAACAATTGATGGAACATGGCGGCTGGTACCGTGAAATGTACTTGCACCAGCAGCTGGAGGAGTTGGTTGAACATGGGGGGCATTAAGTTGGATCAAAACTTGACTGATAAGGAACAAAGAAAGGTTCTATACAGGCTCCTGTCCTATACGAAACCGCATAAGAAAGCTATAGGCGTTGGGTTCCTGCTTCTTTTCTTGACTACACTTGGTGACATTGCGGGGCCTTATCTAGTAAAAATCTTTATTGACGATTACCTGCTTCCTAATAACATTGAATTTCGTCCGATATTGGCACTGGGAATCATTTATATGGCAATCCAAGTAGCGAAAGCATTCCTCCTATACTTTCAGTTAGTCAAATTCCAGGAAATTGCTCTAAAAATCATCCAGCAGCTAAGGATTGATGTTTTTTCCAAAGTACAGGCGCTTGGAATGCGCTACTTTGACAAAACGCCGGCTGGGAGCATTGTTTCCAGGGTTACCAATGACACTGAGGCTATAAAAGATATGTTTGTTACTGTCATTGCGACATTTATACAAAGCGGGTTCCTCTTGTTCGGTATTTTCACTGCGATGTTTATGCTGGATGTGAAGCTTGCTTTATTCTGTACACTCCTGCTCCCGATTATCGTTGCTGTCATCGCCACGTACAGGAAGTATAGCTCCCGCTACTATCTTGCAATGAGGGAGCGGCTTAGCCAGTTAAATGCGAAGCTTAGTGAATCACTGCAGGGAATGCCGATCATCCAGGTATTCAGGCAGGAAAAGCGGCTTCGCAAGGAATTTGGCGAAATCAATGAACATCATTATCAGGCGGGCATGAAGAACCTCAAGCTTGACGGGCTGCTGTTAAGACCGGCAATTGACATGATTTATATCTTTGCTTTGATTCTTGTATTGAGTTATTTCGGGATTGCCTCCATGGAAGTTTCGGTCGAAATAGGTGTGCTTTATGCCTTCGTTAATTATCTTGACCGCTTCTTTGAGCCGGTTAACCAGATGATGATGAGGCTTTCCCTCTATCAGCAGGCAATAGTGGCGGGATCAAGAGTATTCCGGCTGCTGGATGAGGAAGAGCTTGCACCCGGGCAGAAGAATGCAGAAGGGCTTAAAGTCCAGGATGGGAAAATTGAAATCAAAAATGTCAGCTTTTCCTATGACGGCGAGACCGATGTTTTGAAAAATATATCTTTTACTGCCAACCCAGGTGAAACTGTTGCTCTTGTGGGCCACACAGGAAGCGGAAAGAGCTCAATCATCAATTTGCTTATGAGGTTCTATGAATTTGACCGGGGCGAAATTTTAATTGATGGGGAGTCTTTGAAAAATTTTACAAAGGATGAGCTGAGGAGAAAAATGGGCCTCGTGCTTCAGGACCCATTCTTGTTTTATGGTACGGTTGCTGACAATATCCGCCTGCATGATAAAAAGATGCCAGAAGAAAAGATTATAGATGCGGCAAGATTCGTCCAGGCGCATACATTTATTGAAAAGCTGGAAGACAAGTATGAACATAAAGTTGTGGAACGCGGGGCCGCCTTTTCAAGCGGCCAGAGGCAATTGATAGCTTTTGCACGAACGATTGCTGCCGATCCCAAAATACTTGTCCTTGATGAGGCGACTGCCAATATTGATACAGAAACAGAGGAAGCCATCCAGACTGCACTGAACAAAATGAGGGAAGGGCGGACGACCATCGCGATTGCCCATCGGCTCTCGACCATTCAGGATGCGGACCAGATCCTTGTCCTCCATAAAGGGGAGATTGTTGAAAGAGGTACCCATCAGGAGCTCCTGGCTTTAAGGGGGCTTTATCATAAGATGTACCTTCTGCAAAACGGATTAGTTGAACGGTATCAAGATGCCGTGAATTAGCCAAAAGAAAAACAGCCCGGATATGAATGGAGGGCTGTTTTTTATGATTGGGTTTGAAGTTTTTGAACATATGTATCATTATACTGATTGAGCAGGTGATCGAGTTCCTGGCTGTACTGGATAGCGACCGAGGAGCTTAAGCCGTTTACTGCAGCAACTTGATACAACTCTATCCGCTTTTGTTCAATTAGAGAAAGCAAGTCCTGTTTTAACACGGCTGTAATTCCTTTCTGCGATATGTCATTTTTAGGAGAACAATGAAGATTTTAGTAAATGGGATACTCGACTAAGTATATCGTATAATGGTAAATAATTCAAAAGATATTTGTAAAAAAACTTACAAAAGATTGACACTATGTCAATCTTATCAAACTTGGGGAGATGACACAAAACTTTCATGCAGATTCCTAACCTTCCTGCTAACTATTTGTTAGAATGGAAGCAACATACAAGTATAGTTTTGGGAGAGGTTTTCTTATGGGTACCGAAGTTAATTTGTTCCTCGCATTGGGTGCCGGGTTTCTAAGCTTCATTTCACCTTGCTGCCTGCCGCTTTATCCCGCATTCCTTTCATATATAACTGGAATGTCAGTAAGTGATTTGAAGAGTGATAATGCGATGATGCAAAGGCGCAGCATCCTGCATACCATCTTTTTCCTGATAGGGTTTTCTTCCATCTTTGTTATGATGGGCTTTGTGACTTCCTTTATTGGACAGTTCTTGTTTCAAAACCAGGATTTAATCCGGCAAATCGGTGCGATTTTTATGATTATCTTCGGGTTAATGATTATTGGACTATTTAAGCCTGAATTCCTGATGAAAGACCGTAAATTCCAATTCAAGAACCGTCCTGCTGGCTATGCTGGTTCCATCCTGATTGGTATGGCGTTTGCCGCTGGCTGGACTCCATGTACCGGTCCGATCCTTGGCGCAGTGCTTTCGCTGGCAGCCACCGATCCAAGTTCAAGTATGCCGCTTATGATCGCCTATATCCTGGGCTTTGCGATTCCGTTTTTCATCCTGTCCTTCTTCATTGGCAGAATATCATGGATTAAACGGAACTCTATCAAAATTATGAAAATCGGCGGCTACATCATGATTGGTATGGGGATTATGCTATTCTTTGACTGGCTGACCGTCATCATTCAGGTACTTCAGCCGTTGTTTGGCGGATTCACAGGTTTTTAGGATTTTGGAAGAATAGCGTGCGTGAGCTTTGTTTTTGTAATATAATGAACTTGTTAACCTACTTAGAAGATTGGGATGAGACGTATGAATCTTGCCCTTGCATCAACAGTTGTCGCAATAGGCATGGCAACAATGGCCATGTTTGTCAGAATGAAGGCAGCAAAAAAACCTGCGACTGCTATGAAAATCATCATGCCTCCAATTGGAATGAGCACAGGTTCCCTTATGTATATAGTTCCTGAATTCCGGCTTACCGGGATGGAAATTGTTGAAGCAGTTATATTGGGGATGCTATTTTCGATCCTTTTGATAAAAACCTCTTCATTCGAAGTTAAGGATCAACAGATCTATGTAAAACGCTCGAAAGCATTTTTCTTTATTCTGATTGGCTTGCTAATTGTCAGGCTGGCCATGAAGTTGATATTGAGTGCGACAATCGACTTTGGGGAATTATCCGGAATGTTCTTCCTTTTAGCTTTCTCCATGATCCTGCCCTGGCGGATTGCCATGTACCGCGACTTTAAAAAATTGCAGAAGCAAATTACTCTTACAAAACAGTCGGCCTAGTTGGGTCGGCTGTTTTTGTTATGTGGGAGAGTTGGTGGGGAAGGGGGAGGTGGTTTTTTGGTAAATGGGCACTAGTGGAGGGATAATTAATCTAAAAATCTGTAGATATTGGATAAATCAGTTTAAAAGGAAGAGGAATTAATCTATTAAAAATTTTTATTAGCTTAGTCAGCTGCAAAAACTGACCCATTAAGCGAATAAAATGGAAAAGTAAAAAGCCGCTCTAATGGCGGCTAAAATAAGTGCTGGTATCGAGTAAGATCGATTTGTTTTTCATTTAATGTCTTTTTCAAAAACTTATGGTCGCGTTTTGGAGTAGCCATGATATAGCCTTTAATGACAAGCTCCTGGTCAATCTTGCTTACCTTTTCGTTTAGGGCAAGCTCACCGATTTTCCCGGCTATTTTATGCCTGGCTACATCACGGAACAGCTCGGGTACAGGTTGGACAAGTTCCTCCAGAAACGCCTTTTGGTCATCCGGCCAAAGGTGGCGAGATTGGTTCACATAGTACTCTTCCCAATCCATGATCGACTTGCCGTCTTCTTTAGGAAGTTTTTTAAGGAACTTCCGAAACATAAAAAACCCGCCAATGGCCATTAAGCCAAACAGCAAGAAGACCCAAATCACAATCATTAATTCTTTTAAAATATCGATCATTGCATTCACCTGCGTCTTATAATCACTATCCTTATTATAAAACGATTCAGCAAATTATGACAAGACTGTGGCATTGGATCATTTCTATAGCAACTATAGTAGTTTTTTGCTATAATAACTTTTGTCATCATATTAACACGGGGCTGAATGGGGTACTGGTGTCCTCCACGGTCTTCAAAACCGCTTGTGACCTGCGTGCCAGGTCAGGTGGGTTCGATTCCCACACAGTCCCGCCAAATTTACATATCAACATATGAACTTAAGACCGAGGCAACTCGGTCTTTTTTTTGTTAGGTGGTGCCTAAAATTGTACCATTGTTCATTTTGGGAAGAGAGTGTCTCTTAAGATTTGGTAAAGACGAAATATAATAGATATTAACAACTTATATTGTTATTTATTGCTCTGATATTTGTAATGTAAATAAATTTGGACAAACTATTAACAATTAGTGGGGCTTTAGAGGTGTTAGAAAGGAGGTAAATCCGATAAAAAAGGTTAGGAAAACGGCTATTGTTATTCTCATTTTTTATTTAATGTATATTACCATATTTGGCATCGTTATTTTTAAAGATAAGCATCCGCAGGTTAGTAGCACTTATAAGGAACAGCATAAAGTGGAAAGATTCTATGGAAATGAGACGTCACAGGATCGTGTGATTCTACTGGAAGAAAAAATGTTTTCAGGTCTAGCACGTGTTAACTTAATGGAAAATGCACAGGAATCTATTGATGTCTCCTATTATGCGATTCATAAAGGATATATTACTGATTTATTGTTAGGAATGATATTGGATGCGGCCGATCGTGGAGTAAAGGTAAGGATCCTTTTGGATGGAATTTTCCATGGTTTTAGATTTAGTCTGAAAGATGTTCAATACGCCTTAATCCATCATCCAAATATCGAAATTAAATTTTATGAACCATTAAATCCTTTATTGCCTTGGACATGGAATAATCGACTCCATGATAAATTTCTTATTATCGATCATAAGTATGCAATTATCGGGGGCAGAAATATCGGGGATCGTTATTTTATTCCAGAAGGTGAAAAATCCCCTACGAATGATCGAGATGTTCTAATCATTAATACGGATCCCAAGTCAAAGGAAGGCAGTGTTTTGTATCAAATGGAAGGCTATTTTAATCAAGTCTGGGACCATCCCATTACAAAAGTTCCTTTTAAAAAGCTATCCACACACCAACAAAAGAAAGCAAAAGAAGCCAATCAACAATTAAAACAGAAACTAGAAAATTTGAAAAAAACGGATAAAAAATTATTTGCTAGTTATTATGATTGGGTGAAAATGTCCCTTCCTACTAAAAATATCACCTTTATTCATAATCCTATACAAAGATTTAATAAAGAACCTTGGGCTTGGTATGATTTAACGAATCTCATGAAGAATTCGAAAAAGTCCATAGTCATTCAAAGCCCGTATGTTATTCCAACGAAACCTATGCTTCCTTATATGGATACTTTACAAGTACCTCCCGAAAAGATAACGATTTTAACGAACTCTTTAGCATCGACAGCAAATGTTATGGCCTATTCAGGACATATTAAACATATTAACGGGATGGCAAAAAAGGGTGTGAATGTATTGGAATATCAAGGGCGTGACTCCATACATGCCAAAACATTTATCTTTGATAATCGATTGAGTTCCATTGGAGCATTTAATATGGATTCCAGGTCGACGTTTTTAAATACTGAGTCTATGGTCGTTATTGATAGCGTGGAATTTACCGAGAATCTCGAAAAAGAAATGAACCAGTATTTTAAAAAGAGCTTAAAGGTAGCAAAGGATGGGTCGTATATAGAGGACCCAAACTTAAAACCAGGTAAAGTAAGTTGGGTTAAATCATTCAGTATAAAAGGACTATCCTATATAACGGGTTTATTCCAGCATTTATTATAAGGCTCCACTCAATAAACTCAGATAGGTATAGTTAAATTTCATTAAAAATACACCAAACTACTTTTAATCACATAAACCTCATTCTGTAGGACTATTCAGGACTTTGTGATACTAAAATTACGTACTGTCTAGAACTTCAAAACTACTTTTGACCTACGTCCCAGTCAGGTGGGTTCAATTCCCACACAGTCCCGCCAATACACACTTGAAGCACAACTCCAATCACTTGGACATTTTATCTTTTAGCCGAGCAATTTTTATTTCACTAATAAAAATGGCCACCCTGACTATATGGGTGGCCTTATTTGCGTACTGTGGTTTTCTTGCTAAACTAAGCTGACCGCCGCTGGCTCCTTCTTATCCTGCTATCCTTTTTAGTGGATTTGTCATTCCTTTTGGTTTTGGAAACTCTGAAAAACATCACCAGTCCAGCACTGCCTATCAACATCCACTCAAGTACATATTGATTGCTGCTAAAATAGATTCCGGCAGTGGAGATAATTAACAAAAGGATGCTTTTCAGGTAATAATTGGACCTGGAATTGACCACCATCAGAACGGATAGGATGACAAGCACCGAAGGGATCAAGTTGCTCCTCACTAATAAAGTATGATTGGTATAATGGCCATAAAAGTAATGCAGAAATGATGCTAACACTGCAAACAGTGAAAGAAAATACTTAATCCGGGACTGTTTGGCAAACAGAACCCAGACTGCTGCAAAGTTGATACCAACTGATATTGCTAACTTTATCACCAAATCATTGAATGTGAAGGTGCCGACCGGGTCCTCCATCAGACCCATAACGTATCTAACGTTGAAAAGTACCGCTAGGAGGGCTGCGATTTTTACTACAAGATTTACGCTTACCTTGGGCAGTTTCACTTTTATTTTCTTATCGAAAGGTCTAAAGTTAAAGTTGCGCTTGGAGTTCGTCCTGCTTGGTGGAGTGGCCCCCACTTTGGCCCCTGTACCAGCCATTTTGTTTCGCCTCTCCATCCTTGAGCTGCTGGCCCTGCTTTCCCTTGTTTCCCGTATATTACCCCTTTGGTCTGTCTCCGATTCTGCCTGGGGTTCCTCAGTCCGTATTAGTTCTCTATATTTTTGGCCATCGACTTTTTCTGGATGCTCATTTTCTGAATAAAAGTTCAATGCCTATCACCTCTACCGTTTTTTGTTGAACACTACCACTACCATGAGATTATACAACTCCTAACGTAGAGTTTCTACCTACAAAAGCCTTATTAATTCATTATGGGGAATAATGGAAGGCATTTGTTTTTGAAATTGAATGGAATTCTTGCCTGTTTTCACTATAGCATTTTTGTTCTAAGGGGAGATTAGTAGCACTGGAAATGTTGAAATAAACAAAGGGGTTTAATTAGAAAAAGATTAGTATATTTAATGTAATATCAGGGAGTGAGGAGTGGTAAATTGAACGAATCCTATTTTTATTTAAAACTAGAAACACATGAGTTATATATGCCTTATAAAAATGAAGAACGCCGCGTGCGTGTTTTATTGCCGAAAAACTATGATAAAGATGAGTCTGAACGTTATCCAGTCGTCTATATGCATGATGGGCAAAACGTTTTCTACAGTAGTGAATCTTATAGCGGGTTTTCATGGAAGGTGATTCCGGCAATTAAACAAAATCCCGATTTGCCGAGAATGATTGTTGTTGGGATTGATCATGGTGGACAAGAGCGAATTAATGAATATACGCCTTGGAAAATTACTGAAAGCCCACTTCCTGAAGATTTTGAGCTAGGGGGAAGAGGCGCAGAATTTGCTGAATTTGTCATGACGGTCGTGAAACCGTTTATAGATAAGCATTACCGAACGAAATCAGATAAGTATCATACAGCGATGATTGGCAGTTCACTTGGAGGTAATATTTCGGCTTTTATGGGTATTGAATATAAAAATCAAATTGGTGGATTAGGTATTTTTTCTTTAGCCAATTGGATTACAAATAAAGCATTTGACAGCTATATTGCTAGAAAAGAGTTGGATCCTGAACAACGCGTGTACATTCAAGTTGGGACTCAGGAAGGCGATGAGGCAGACCGTCAATTGATGTATGGTAATATGAAGCAGGCATATATCGATGGCTCGCTTAAGTATTATAAACAACTAATAAAAGGCTCTGTTCCAATTGATAGCATACGTTTTAATATTTTTGCGGATGAAGAACATAATGAAAAAGCCTGGGCAAAACACTTGCCAGAATGTTTACGTTTCTTAAGTGAAAAGTGGTCTTGAACGAACTGAATAAATATATTTAATTGATAGTGTGGGAGGAAACTCTCACACTTTTTTTGAAATTTTTTGAATTTAATTTGATTAAAAATATAAAAGATTGTATCATTTGTAAAAACTAAGATTCTTTGATTCTAAGAAAGGAGCCTTTTTTATGAATTATATTTTGATATCACCGTATTATCCAGTTAATTTCCAGCCGTTCGCTCATCGTTTAAAAAAAGCAGGTATCAATGTTTTAGGAATTGGCGAAGAGCCATATAACCAATTAGGTTCCAAATTACAAAAATCTTTAACTGAATATTATCGTGTCAATAATTTAGAAGATTTAGATGAAGTGAAACGGGCTGTTGCATTTTTATTTTATAAACATGGTCCAATTGACCGCATTGAATCCAATAATGAGCACTGGCTGGAACTTGATGCGAAGTTGCGTGAGCAATTTAACGTGTACGGCAATAAAACGGATGACTTGAAAAAAGTTAAGTATAAATCTGAAATGAAGAAGTTGTTTAAAAAAGCAGAAGTGCCTGTCGTAGAAGGAAGAGTCGTAAAAACTAAAGAGGAGTTATCCAAAGCCATTGATGAATTAGGACTGCCGGTTATTGCTAAACCCGATAACGGAGTGGGGTCGGCTGCCACCTTTAAATTGGATTCAAAAGAGGCTGTACATCATTTTGAAGAAGAATGGGGAGAAGCACAAGTATACTTCTTGGAACCATTTGTCGAAGGAGGCGTGCTTTGTACATTTGATGGTTTAGTGGATCAGAAAGGGAACATTGTTTTCCAAACAAGCTTTACGTATAATGTGCCAACTCTGGAACTGGTTAATGGCCAACTGGATATGGCCTATGTGATTCAAAAAGAAATTGATCCAAGGCTCGAAATGTATGGTAAGGCAATCGTGAAAACATTTGGCATGAAAGAACGCTTTTTCCATATTGAGTTTTTTCGATTGGAAAATGGGGATTATGTTGCACTTGAATACAATAATCGCTTGGCTGGCGGCTACACGGTCGATATGTACAATTTCGCGTACTCCATTGATTTATTTGCTCAGTATGCTTCTTTAGTGAAAGGCGGAAAATTTAAGGAGTCCGATGCTGAAAACCAGTTCTGTGTAGGTGTAACACAGCGTGATGCGTATGAGTATAAACATGGTACGAATGCTATTTATGAACGATTTGGCGATCGTGTAAAGTTGGCACAGCGCATACCAGATGCGTTTGCGGAACTCCAAGGAAATCAGTTTTATGCGATTATTGCAGATTCGCAGGAAGAAGTCGATGACATTATCCGTTTTGTACATGAACGAAATAATTAGGGATAGGAGATTCAGCTATGCATATAGAACATTTAAGCCATTGGAGTGGCGAATTAGGGCGTGAAATGCTGGTGAACAGATATGGACACAGTGGCATGCCAATCGTCGTTTTTCCTTCATCTGGAGGGACGCACACTGAATATCATGATTTTGGAATGATTGATGTGTGTCATGACTTTATTGAATCCGGAAAAGTTCAGTTTTTTACATTGGCTAGTATCGATAGCGAAAGTTGGCTGCACGACTCAAAACCAGCGCATGACCGTGCATTAGCTCATGAAGCATATGACCGTTATGTGATATCAGAAGCTATTCCATTTATAAAACATAAAACAGGTTGGTTTGATCCAATGATGACAACGGGATGTAGCATGGGGGCATATCATGCGTTGAACTTTTTCTTGAGACATCCGGATGTTTTCCAAACGACCATTGCACTTAGCGGTATTTACGATGCGCGTTACTTTTTTGGGGATTACGGAAATGATCCGCTTGTATACCAAAATTCACCGAGTGATTACATTTGGAATCAAAATGACGGCTGGTTTATTGATCGATATCGGTCAGCAACTATCATTATTTGTACCGGCCTGGGTGATTGGGAACAGGACGGGCTGCCTTCATACTTTACCTTAAAAGAAGCCTTTGAAGAAAAACAAATTCCAGCTTTGTTTGATGAGTGGGGCGAAGATGTTTCGCATGATTGGATTTGGTGGAGACGCCAAATGCCGTATTATTTAGGGAAATTACTTTAATAAAATGACAAAAAAACATCGATACGCTGAGTCGCTGGTTTTTTAAGTCAATTGAATAGTTTGGTGTTCAAGAGATATCGAGCCATCATAAGTTAGGAAGACCAAACCGTTTGTGCTGCATGTGGTGCCAAAATTTTTAAAGTTAGAAATCACAGGGGAATATTAGAAAGCAAGAAACCTTGATTATAAGTACTTCTGAGTACATCAAGGTACTAGAAAAACAGATGCTAGCAAACTTCAACCCCCCTTGTGGCCTGAGTGCCAGGTCAGTGGGTTCGATTCCCACACAGTCCCGCTAAAAACCTTGATATATCAAGGTTTCTAATGAAGTGGAATTTTATACATACTGTTTTGTTTTCCCATAGACCGTGTGGGGTTTAAAAAACAGATCGTTTGACCTCCTTTGCGTATGTTTGGGCTTGGGCATCAAAAATGCGAAGGAGGTTTTTGTTTTGGCTGAACAAAGCAAACGGAAGGAATGAAAGAAGACAGCATCAAGGCGATTTACTGAGGAAGAGGCACAAGTTATACATGAGAGGACTCTTGACGAGCTATTTGGCATCTTCATGCAAGCAAAAGAGGTTGAAGGGCTCAGGGAGAGAACGACCATAACACCAATTAAGGCTATTTTACCCTGTTCCGGAATAATCGATATGCGAAGTTATTATTGAAAATTCAGAAGTGGCAAATCTGTTGTGTTTCTTTCTTCTTGCAAATACGTTTGAAAAATGTTAAACTTTAGAAGAATTATTTTTGTTCGGTGTAAAGGATAGTCTAAAGATTAACTTTTCGTCTTGATGATCACTGAGTGCAAGGATAGTAACACATTGTGTGCAAAGCACACAGCAGGAGGAAACAAAATGGAACAAGGTAAAGTAAAATGGTTTAACGCAGAAAAAGGTTTCGGATTTATCGAGCGTGAAGGCGGAGAAGACGTATTCGTTCATTTATCAGCAATCCAAGGCGAAGGTTTCAAATCTTTAGACGAAGGTCAAGCAGTTACTTTTGACGTTGAGCAAGGTCAACGTGGAGCTCAAGCAGCTAACGTTCGTAAAGCTTAATAATGAGAACAAACTAAAGCAGACTCTTTATAGAGTCTGTCAGACTGTAGACAAACTCGAACTAAATCGGGTTTGACTACAGTCTTTTTT
>NZ_MAYU01000004.1 GCF_001685025.1 Bacillus sp. FJAT-27225
ATCATATTATTGTTTGTTGACGCTTGTTTGTTTAGTTTTCAAGGAACAATCTTTCAGAACAACTATATCAATATAGCATTCTGTCGTTTCTTTGTCAACAACTTTCTTTTATAAACTTGCTTTGTTAAGAAAGTTATTTTTCGAAACAACTTTTCTAATATAACACCATTACGAATAGCTGTCAACAATCAATTTTCATAAATGAAACTGAAAGTAAAAAACACTTTCCGCTGGTGTTTAACTATAATATCACCATAACCAATCTACCGTCAACCAATATCCACTCCGGTCCCGCTGCCTATTTTTACCAATCTTTAAAAGCAGACCTCTATTAAAGAGGCCTGTCATCTTGGTTACTTTTTAAAACCAACAATTCCTTCTTCACCTTGTTGAGCGGAACCAAGCTTTTCTATTGAAATACTTTCCCCGTCCTGAAGATTAATAAAAACGATTGGAGTTATAACTGAGTTGCGTTACTTCTTATAAATTCAATATCAAAATTCAAAAGAGGCTGGCCTTTTTTGACAACAGCATTCTCTTCCACCAACGTTTCAAAACCTTGCCCCTTTAAATTTACAGTGTCAATTCCAACATTGATGAGTATCTCTCTCCCAGCATCGGACAATATTCCGATTGCATGCTTTGTCGGAAATAGGTTAATGATTTTGCCATCAACAGGGGATACCACAAGACCTTCAGCCGGTTCAATCGCAAAACCATCTCCCATCATCTTTCCCGCAACACTTGGTCTGGGACATCAGTTATCGGCTTTAGTTCTCCTTTTAATGGAGAAACGATTCCGGTATCAACCAATTCATCACCATTCTCATCAGTGGAACTTTCTCTTTTATTAAATTCAATCGCGAAAATGATATGCCTTTGCAAATCATCTTTAAGGAATGGCAGAAGATTAATATAGCTTTTTGTTCCTTTCCATTTTTTAAACAAATACTTTCTCTGCAAGCAAGGGGGTCAAGGAGCTCGTTGGCTTTACGATTAAAACCAATCCCTTTTCCAATTAGGACAACCTCTCAATAGTCCGGATCTTCTGCTATAAGTACATTGTTGTTAAGAATCTTGCCTATTGACAAGCTAGCCACGGAGACTGCACCTGCTTTTCTACATTGTTAACTTAACTGTTAAAGACCCTTAAATAATAGTCAAATAACAAAGCCCGTAAAAAAGAAAAGGACCGGCTCAGAAGGCCGATCCTTTAAAGAACTATTCGGTCAAGAATATAAAGTATAGAAGGAAAATAGCAAAGAACAAATACATAATCGGATGAATGTCTTTCCTTTTCCCGGCAACAAGCATTGTGATCGGATAGAAAATGAACCCAGCGGCAATCCCTGTTGCAATACTCGATGAAAGTGGCATAGTAATAATCGTTAAAAAGGAAGGAACAGCAATCTCAAAACGGTTCCAGTCTATTTTCCCTAAGTTTGAAACCATCAGCACCCCGACAATGACTAATGCTGGTGCAGTAACCGGTGATGTAACGACAGAAAGCAGCGGGAAGAAAAATAACGATAAAATGAAACACGCTGCAGTAACGAGAGCCGCCAGCCCTGACCTTGCCCCAGCCGCAACTCCAGCTGTCGATTCAACATAGGATGTCGTTGTTGATGTCCCAAAGACTGAACCTACTAATGAAGCGACCGAATCCGCAAAAAGGGCCCGGCCAGCACGAGGCAGTTTGTTATCTTTCATTAATCCTGCCTGGTTTGCAACAGCTACCAAAGTTCCCGCGTTATCAAAGAAGTCCACAAATAGGAAAGTCAGGATAATACCGAGCATCGTAGAAGTGTAGAATGAAGCATCATTAAAGGATGAGAACAATGCGCCGAAGGTTGGTTCAATACTAGGTACCGCACCAACGACCGCTGTAGGCATTTTAATAAGGCCAAAAATAATACCAATAATAACCGTAATGACAATCCCATAAAAAACTGCTCCGTTAATTTTCCTGGTCATCATCATGACAGTAACCAATAAACCGAAAATAGCTAACAAGGTATTACCCGAGGTAAGATCCCCAAGCCCCACTAATGTTGCATCGTTATTTACAATAATCCCTGCATTTTTCAAACCAATAAAGGTTATAAACAAGCCAATTCCGGCCCCAACTGCATATTTTAATTCAACTGGTATAGCGTTAATCAGCTTCTCACGCCAGCCAGATAAAGTTAATAGAAGAAAAAACACACTTGAAATAAAAACCGCCGCCAAGGCATGCTGCCATGGTGCACCATGTCCAAGGACGACCGAATATGCAAAGAATGCGTTCAATCCCATACCAGGCGCCAATGCTATTGGATATTTTCCAATCAGCCCCATGATAATAGAGCCAACCGCAGCCGCCAGTGCTGTCGCTACGAAGACCGCCCCATGGTTCATGCGCATTGCTTCAGGCAAGCCATCCACATTGGCAAGCGTCAATGTCAGCGGGTTGACAATCAAGATATATGCCATTGCAAGAAAGGTCGTAATGCCGCCTACTACTTCCCTGCGGTAGTTGGTGCCTAGTTCTTCAAACATGAAGTACTTTTTCATCCTAAAATCCCCCTATTTTTATTTTAGGCATAGTCTGCCCAGTTCAGATACAAAAAACGCCCCTGGCTTAAAACCGCCGGGACGCTGACAAAGGCAAATATAAATGCAGCCTTAGGGGCAGCAACTTATAATTACCTCGTAGTCAAGCTATTTACGGCAGCTTGGTAGAGACTTCCGGGCCATATCCCCGATTTTATACGAAGCAAAACTATATAAAATAATCAGTACGTTGACATTTTATCAGCTAACCCGCGTCGACGTCAACAAAAAATACGAACAATTTTTAATAAAAATTAAAAATTGTTCGTATGAATCCTATTCCCATTCAATTGTTGCGGGTGGCTTGCTTGTGATATCGTAAACAACTCTGTTAACATGCGGCACTTCGTTAACTATCCGGGTTGAAATGGTTTCAAGGACATCCCAAGGGATTCTTGCCCAATCAGAGGTCATTCCATCGATACTTGTAACCGCACGAATGCCAATTGTGTAATCATAGGTTCTGGCATCCCCCATAACTCCGACACTGCGGATATTCGGAAGCACAGTAAAGTATTGCCAGATTTCCCGTTCCAAGCCGGCTTTTCTAACTTCCTCACGTAAAATCGCATCTGATTCACGTACAATTTCAAGCTTATCTTCGGTGATTTCCCCAAGAACACGGATCCCAAGGCCCGGACCAGGGAATGGCTGCCTCCAAACGATTTCATCCGGGATACCCAGCTCTGTCCCAAGCGCGCGAACTTCATCCTTAAAGAGGGTATTTAACGGCTCAATCAACTGGAACTGCATATCCTCAGGAAGTCCGCCCACGTTGTGGTGAGATTTGATTGTCTGGGCTGTTGCTGTCCCGCTTTCAATAATATCAGTATAAAGGGTGCCTTGAGCCAGATAGTCGATTCCTTCGAGTTTGCTGGCTTCATCATCAAAAACATAGATAAACTCGTTACCAATAATTTTTCGCTTCTGCTCCGGATCGGATACTCCCCGGAGCTTTTCCATAAAGCGGTCGCGGGCATCCACTTTAATGACATTCATTTGGAATCCATCGGCAAATGTCTGTACGACCTGCTCGGCTTCTCCCTTGCGCAAAAGCCCATGGTCAACGAAAATGCATGTAAGTTGGTCGCCGATTGCCTTATGAATAAGCACTGCCACAACGGATGAATCAACGCCGCCACTAAGGGCGCATAATACCTTTTTATCCCCGACTGTCTGGCGTATTTTTTCCATCTCAAATTCAATGAAGTTCTCCATCGACCATGTCCCGCTGCAGCCGCAGATACCAATCACGAAATTTTTCAACAGCTCATTGCCATGTACTGAATGGCGTACTTCCGGATGGAATTGGACTCCGTATAGCTTTCTGTCCTCATCGCTCATTGATGAAATTGGACAGGACGGACTGTCAGCATCCGCCGTAAAACCGGCAGGGACTTCTGTAACAAGGTCACCATGGCTCATCCAGACAACTTGGCTTTCAGGCAGTCCGCTAAACAGACGGCTCTCACGATTGACTGCGATAGCAGCCTTGCCATATTCACGGTTCTTCGCTTTTTCAACTTTGCCACCAAAATGAACAGCCATTAATTGCATACCATAGCATATGCCTAAAACCGGAAGGTCGAGATCAAAGATGCGTTCATCGCACCGGAAAGAATTCTCATCGTAAACACTATTCGGGCCTCCGGAAAGGATAATACCTTTTGGATTCATTGCTCTAATTTCTTCGGCTGTCAATGTATGGGGATGAAGCTCACTATATACGCCGAATTCCCTGATTCGCCTTGTGATGAGTTGATTATATTGGCTCCCGAAATCAAGAACTACAATCATTTCCTGGTCCAAATTTGCGCTATTCACATTCACTTTATCCACCTCAACTTTAGTATGTACACAAAAACAGGCAGAACACACCCTGATTAACTATAAAAAAACCGGAACCCTGTCCCTCTTTAAAAAGAAAAAGAAGGCAGAATTCCGGTCACCGGTAACAGGACATGAAATTACTGCCTTCATAGTCAGGCCATTTACGGCGGCCCGGTAGAGACTTTCGATCCATATTATCGAGGATATATGAAGGTTCGTACGGATTCAATTATCTATACTATTCTAGCTACCCTTATTCATTGGGTCAAGAGATAGTTTTTTTAATTAAATTTTCCCACAATTGCTTCGTTTCCTCCCATGTTCCTTCCGGTATTTCCCGCTTGTATAAGTATTGTTCATAATACGCTGTCAGTTTGCCCATTTCCCTTGAAGAAAAGAAGCTGTCGATATAACCGGCATAGTTCCTAAGAGTCTGTCCTTCCTTCCTCTTAAGCCCATATCTTCCCAGCTGCCTAAGCAGAGCCAGGTAAGCCTTTGAAAACTGGTCATCTTTATTTCCGAACTTAAATCGGTAAACAAGATAGTAAGGAAGCCATTTGTTCCGTTTGTTATAAATATACAGGGCTGCTGCTGCTATTACCAGTAAACCCGCCGCAATCCATTTCCACTGATTCTCGACGAACGTCCTCGCTTCCTCTAATGGACTAGCAACACTGCTTCGTTGCTGGGCAATGGGATCATTTTCCTCCAGTCGGTCCAACTGATTATTCGGGTTGGTTTGATTAGGAGTTGGAGTAGAATCCGGAGTAGTCCCCGGCTGATTGGCATCAGTACTCCTGTCAATCTGGATGCTGTTTGAAAATCCTTTCGTAGGCTCGAGTGGAATCCAGCCTAGGTTCGGTAGATATACCTCAACCCATGAGTGCGCATTGTTATTTGTTATTTCAAACATGCGTCCTTGTTTATCAAACGTCTTTATTTCCCCCTCTGTATACCCCTTCACCCAGCGTGCAGGGATGCCTATGCTCCTTAACATCACAGTCATTGAGGTTGAGAAGTTATCGCAATATCCTTTCTTAGTCTCAAACAAAAACTGATCCACATAATCCTGTTCCTTGCCGGGAACAGCTACGTCTTTTTGATCATAAGTAAATCCATTGCTGTCAAAATAGTTCTCAATCAATTTTGCCTGGTCATACCAATTGTCTGCCTTTCCGGCAATGCTCTGGGCAAGCTCCCTCACTCTTTCAGGAAGCGAGTCGGGAAGCTGGGTATAGCGCTCCAGAAATGCAGGGCTAAGCCCTTTGCTATCGGAACTATCTGCCTGCCTCAAATCTTCCATCTTAAAGGCGGGGATATCGTAGGTAAAAGAGAAATTATCCAGCAGCAACGGCCGTCCTTGATCCATAGAAAGAATTTTCTCAGAGACCGGATCCATTGCATAGGTCACACCGGGATCGGTGTGAATTTGCTTAACCGTCGCGGGATATGCAATATGAGGATACTTTAAATACATGAATACATCGGCTTTTTCTTCTTCTTTTTTCACAGTGTCAGGGTATCCTTCCAATGGGACGGCTTCCTCTTGTGTAAACTCATGGGAATCAGCTCCACTGTCTGAAAGAACCCACCCTTTGCCAGTATAGACATCTTTTGATTCAACTTTCCAATAATGCCTGCTTTCAGCCTTTGCCCTAAACACGATTGTGTCGTCAGGCAAGAATGGTCCGCCAAGCCTGGAATCGTTCGTTCCATAACCAATTCGGGAAACTCCTCCAGAGCCATCTCCGCTATCGGGGTTAAATGATTTCAAGAACGGGACGGGATCAGGCCAAATCGGCTCCGCTTTTGGTGCTGCGTATCCGACTGCTGTACTGAAGAAAATCATGACTGCGAGCGGTACCATCCATTTCCGGGCAAGAGAAGAGCCCCCGCCAAGCTTCCCCTCAGCCAAAAGGCGGGAATATGTGAGAATCCCCATTACCAGAAAGCCCGCGGCAACTATCCTGACTATTGCTCCATCTCCCTTGAAATTCGTAAACGTATCAAGTACCGTAATATAAATGACTGTCATCAAGAAAAAAACAAAAATCCGGCGTTTGTTCAGGAGCCAGTACTGGATAAGATACACCATCAGCCAAAGGAGAAGGAAGAACATCAATGTCCTGAAGCTGTTGGAAAGCTGTTGAAAATCCCGGCTCATGATTAAGCCTAGGTTCATTTTTATATCAGTAAAAAACTGCCCCCACCATTCAAACTTAAAAAAACCTCCTGCAAAATAAAACCTGTAGATGGCATAGCACATGTAAAATATTTTGATAAAGAATTGCATCGACCCAGGAAGTTTGAATAAGGGCCCGGCAAACGATAGGAGCAGAAAGATTAAAAAGACTTCAATTTGTTCGGTGTCAGTCAACTCCTGGACAGGCCTTAGCCACTCCCAAATAAGCAGAAAACCAAGTCCATAAAGAATCATCGTTGTTAAGTCCCTGGCTGGTGCATTTGTGTTCATCGCAGGCTCACCTCCGAGAAGGCTGATTCAAATTGATGCTCATGGACCATGATCACCCTTACCCCACGTGCGTTCGCCATTGATTTTAGGGAAAGTTCTTCATTGGTTGGCGACTCTTTTTCACTTTTTATAAGAAAAATAGTAACCGTTCCTTTCCTTTGTCCAATAAAACTTGCCCGTTCAATGAGTGCTTTAGAAAGAGTTGATGTCACGATCTTCATTGTTACATTCTGTCCGGCATAAAACATTTCGGCCTCAAGCACTTTATCAATGGGTACACTGCATACCGGCTGAATTTTGGCTAGATGATAAAAAATTTGCTGCAGATGGGCTTCTCCTCCCCGAATCGGAAAGGATGCACGCTCTTTACTCACCGTAAGGAGGCCAGCCTGTGCCCCTTTTTTCAAAATTGCTCTAGTAATGGATGCAGAAAATGATACAATTCCTTCAAACCGGTTATCCGGTGCACAATCCATGACAATCATGACATCGTGTGATTGCCGTTGCTCAAATTCCTTCGTCATAATATCATTGCGCTTTGCACTTGCCTTCCAGTTAATCCATGAAAAACGGTCACCAGGCTGATAATCACGGACACCGATTGCCATCGTTGTATCCCGCTGGACTCTTTCCCTTGAGGCCGTCATACCCTGATCGTAATGATTTTCAAACGGACGATAAATCATTTCTGTATAAGAAGGGTATACAATAATTTTACTTTCGGACTCAATAGTCCGCTCCTTTTCAATCATTCCCAGCAGGTCGCCCGTTTTGAGTTTAAATGACTGAAAAAAATGTTCTCCACGAGGCAAATCCTCGATCGAGTATTCAAACATAATTTCTTTTTGGAACCCGGGAAACAACAAGGCTTTTTTTGAAGGAATTCTTAACGATTCACTTACCTGTTCCTCGGCCAGCAGATAAAATAATGGGAAGGAATTGGCTCGCTTCAGGATAGTCCGAACCGTCAACGGTTCACCAGCATTGTACTCGTGCTTTGGCAAATGCCGCTCAATTTCAATCTCCATGACCGGATAAAAAGAAACAGCCAAAGAATAGATGGCAAATGGCAGAAAACT
This sequence comes from Bacillus sp. FJAT-27225, assembly GCF_001685025.1. Lineage (GTDB taxonomy): Bacteria > Bacillota > Bacilli > Bacillales > Cytobacillaceae > Bacillus_D. The sequence continues at coordinate 7,975 of NZ_MAYU01000004.1, forward strand.
ATAGAATAGAAACCAGCTGACAAATCCGCCCTGAAACATCGCGTAACAAAAAGCCAAAATGAGTAGAAAGACTAGGATGGCAAATTTCCAAGTTTGTTTTATAGATGCCAGCTTTCCCTTCATTTATTTCACAAGCCTTTGAACCGGAACCGGCACCCTTGCGACAATCCGGTTAATAATTTCTTCTGCTGTAATCCCTTCGAATTTAGCTTCAGATTTCAATATCAACCGGTGGGACAGTACAAATGGTGCGAGATATTGTACATCATCCGGAAGTACATAATCGCGTCCAGAGACGAAGGCATAAGCCTGTGCTGCTTTCATCAAACCTATTGACCCGCGGGGGCTGGCACCAAGGTAGACATTTTCGTGGATCCTTGTCCTGTTTGAAATATCCACTATGTAACGTTTGACCGTTTCATCAACAAACACATTTTTAATTTCCTTTTGGAGATCTCTTAACTCTTCCAGGCTAACTACTGGCTCAAGCTCATCAATTGGCGGGGTGTTTTGAGCCCGATTCAGTACCTCCATTTCTTCATTGATTTCAGGATAGCCCATTTTCATTTTAAGAAGGAAACGATCGAGCTGTGCTTCAGGCAGTGGGTAGGTTCCCTCATATTCAATTGGATTCTGTGTAGCCATAACAAAAAAGGGCTTTTCAAGTCGATGTGTGACCCCGTCAATCGTCACACTTTGTTCCTCCATTGCTTCAAGCAGGGCAGATTGGGTTTTCGGAGATGTCCGGTTTATTTCGTCTGCAAGAATGATATTTCCCATAATCGGTCCGGGGAGGAATTGAAATTCCATCTCCTTTGGATTATAAATAGAAATCCCAGTTACATCAGAAGGAAGCAGGTCGGGGGTGAATTGAATCCTTCTAAATGACGCACCAACTGATTTCGCAAGCGAGCGGACCATCATTGTTTTCCCTACTCCAGGAACATCTTCCAGCAATACATGCCCTTCAGCAAGAAGCGCTACCAAGCTGAGTTCAGCTACCTTCCGCTTGCCAGTCATAACTTTCTCGATATTTAATAAAATTTTGTTAATATTAAGATTCATTGTTTCATGCAGCATCTTTTTCCTCCCGCTTTCTAGTAATTGAAAATCCAGAACTCTTATAGTAAGTTTAACATACATATAAAATTCTATAAATTCTGTAAAATACCTGTAATCCAAAAAAATAACAAAAAATCAGGTTATTAATAGACGATTATTTCTGGTAAAAAGTTTCAATTTTAAAAATTTATTTTTAAATGGAGTGTCCCAAGATGCAGCTGCGCAGTGTAGATATGAATGAACAACTCGCAAAGGAAATAATTAATTGGAGATATGAACCTCCCTATGATTTGTATAACGGTGATGGATCTCAAGAAGGGATACAGGAGCTGCTTGAAACTCCCTACTATGCTTTAGTTGACATAAAAGGGGGACTTATTGGGTTCTATTGCATGGGGGCATCGGCACAGGTGCCGGCTGGAAGAGAGCTTGGGGCTTATCCAGAAGGGTATATAGATGTTGGACTGGGTATGAACCCCAGCTTAACAGGTAAAGGCCGCGGCCGGTCCTTTTTTTCATACATTCTTAAAAATCTGGAGTTACATGGCAAACCATTTCGCCTAACCGTCGCATCTTTCAATAAAAGGGCAGCCCGCCTTTACGAAACGTTTGGATTCCAGGAGGCCTGCCGGTTTTACCGGGGCCCTATCGAATATATTGTCATGACGAAACTTCTTTAGGTTTTTGCTAAAAAAGCGAAACTATTTAAATAGGCTTAACGTAATACTTATACGGATTAAGAAAGGGGTCGGAAACATGAATAATACTTCTACAACCTTGAAATGGGTTTCAGGCGGATTGGAATTTTTGCTGGGGGTACCACTGTTGGGCGCGTTCATCGTTATTTCAACTGGTTATTCCGCATTGTTTTTCATGGCCATTCTTCATATCGTGACAATCGTTTTTGCGTCCAGGGAAAACGAGCCTAAGGGAGGAAACATCCTGGGGCTCATTACCTCTCTAATTGCCTGGATTCCCTTCGTTGGCATGTTTATGCATATGGTTTCAGCAATTGTCATCCTGATTGATGCCTATCGCTCTCAAAACAGAACCGCGCGCCAAAGCTGGTAAGGAAAGAGTCACATATCGGGAATCCTTTTTTGACAAAAAGACAGCTGATCCGCTCAGCTGTCTTTAAATGTTTAACCATTAATTGGCTCGACTATCTTTCCTTCGGTAAGGAAGTAATAAATTGTGTCTATGTCGCTTTTTGTTTTATACGTATACTCGTCTTTGTAAGGTTCCGGGCCTTTACCAGTTATAATGAGCCCATCGCCTTGTCCCAATGAACCCATGGCATGAGCAATTGCTTCTGTACGGTCCTCGATGACAGTAATGTTTTGATACGGTTTGCTTAGTTCCTTTAACTCCTCGACCATCTGCTCCTTATCTACTCCATTTAAATCATCGAGAGTTAAAAACACATGGCTGCAGATTGCCTGACTGATTTTCACCATTTCTTCCCGCTTCGTAGGATCCCGCCTGCCCCGAAAACCAAAAATATGATAAAGATTATTTTCCACACAGTGGCTTGCAGTTTCAAGAGCATGAATTAACCCATCAGGTGTATGGGCATAATCCACAATGGCTCTTGCACCCAAGGGAAGGTCAACTTGCTCAAACCTTCCAGGAACTCCTTGGAAGCACTCCAAAGCACGAATAATTTGCTGGGGTGTTAATCCTATTGCCCTCGCACAAATATAACTTCCCAAGGCATTGTAAACATTATGCTTTCCTGGAATCCTCATAGTAAGACTATACTCTTGTCCGTTATCGTCTATGACCAAACACAATGTTGGAACAGTCATAAACGACTTAAGGTAAATGGCTTCTTTCTTATTGCTGTTGCCGTATGATATCGAGGGCACCTTTTCGGCAGCCAGCTCCTCAGCCATTCTTTCGCCCCAGGGAGTGTAGGCTCCAATTATGCCCTTTCCTCCAGTTTTCAGGCATTTAAATATTTTTTTCTTCGCCTGAAAATACTCTTCAAAATCGGAATGATAATCCATATGCTCATGGCTTAAATTTGTGAAAATAGCGTAGTCAAGCATTGGGCCTGCCAAGCGGAACTGGTCCAGGCCATGTGAGGACACTTCCATTATAATAAATTCATCCTTGCTTTCATGAATCATTTTTTGAAGAGATACCGCATCTGGTGTAGTTAGACTGGATTCATGTCTGCTTCCATTAAAAACATACTCCACCGTCCCCAGAAGAGAGGATGTTTTCCCATTGAAAGACAAGATATGGTGAAGAAGATAAGCTGTTGAGGTTTTTCCATTTGTTCCGGTAATGCCAACAATTATATGTTTATTTTGGGGATGTCCATAAAAGGTATTCGCCAAAACGGAAACGATTTGCCTTGAATTATGTACTTTGTAATACGGGACAGGCAGGCTATCAAGTTCTTGTTCACCAATTACGGCGGCGGCGCCGTTTTCAATCGCCGAATCAATATAAACATGCCCATCCTTATCGTGTCCCTTAATGGCTACGAATAGATTACCCTTTTTAATTTTCCTTGAGTCAGACTCAATCCCGTTAACTACTATCGTTTCATCATTACAGGATAGTCCTACCCGGCGAAGTAATTCACTTAAAGTAATCTGCATCTTCAATTCCCCATTATCATCCTTTTGATCTTTAGTATTTTTCTTATTCTGATAAATTATCACAAAATCACTATACACAAAAAAGGATAAGGAATTAAACAAAGGGGGAGCGGAATGAACAAAATAGTCTTAAATACCCTTTACCTATCCAGATTATGTTAGTAGAAACGGACACTTTTTTACTACCCATGAACCTTAAGCCCAATGCCAATTATGTAACTGAGAAGGCTTTAGCAAACAATAAAATGGCTGCCCCGAAACTAACGGGACAGCCTGTTTTTATTTTATTCTTTTTAGTGTTTTAATACCTGATTACGTCCATTGGCATCGGGCCTGCTACACCGATAAAAATGAAGCGCTCATCTCCAGTATTTTTCATCCCATGATGCTCTCCTGCTCTGGAGATAATCATGTCCCCTTTTTTAATTTCAACTTCTTCACCGTTCCCAGGATAGAAAACCCCTGTTCCCTGGATACAAATCCAAAAATCATCTGCTTTCGAATGTGAATGATTGAAGCAAGTCTGACCAGGTTCAATGCCCCAAATAACAGCAGACGTTTTATCTGTTTCATAGATTAACGTCCTTTTCCCTGCCTCTGAATCAAATTGGAGCACTTCATCAATTTTGAAAAGCCTGCCATCCATCATGCTTTTTTCCTTAGTTGCCATAGTGGCCATTTAAGTTAACCCCTTTCATTATACTTTTATATTTTTGATATAAGAGGAACTTATAAGTTTTGCCCTTTAATTTTCGCTACAGGCGCTTGGCTTTCCGTGGGGCGTGCGGTGAGCCTCCTCGGCGCATGCGCCTGTGGGGTCTCACCTGTCACGCTGCTCCCACAGGAGTCTTCGCGCCTTCCACTTCAATTAAATTAAGATTCTATAGTTCCTCTTATATAATTTAAATTGGCAACGCATGTTCTGAAACCTTGACTAAATTTTAGGTAATGTTCCTGGAAGAAGATAGGCCTGAATGAGAATAATGACAATAACCAGTGCTACGAGCATGAGTGAATACTTGATCGTCTGGCGGAAGATTTCGTTTTCCCTGCCTGCAAGCCCAACCGCACCGGCGGCGACCGCTATCGATTGAGGTGAAATCAGTTTTCCCATAATAGCGCCTGTCATATTAGCCGAGATGGTCAACAGCGGATTTAACTGAAGGTATTCAGCTGTAACCTGCTGCATTTTACCGAATAGGGCAGCAGATGAAGTAACGGAACCAGTCAGGAATACCCCAAGCCAGCCCAGGATTGGCGAGAAGATGATAAAGATTTTTCCTGTTTCAACAAACGCAAGACCAAGTGTGAAAGATAGGCCAGAGTAATTAGACAAATAGGCGAGGCCTAGAACCGATGCAATGGTTATAAGTGAGAATTTAAGCTGATTTACAGTTTCCCCAAGAACCTTTACAGCGGTTCCTGGCTTGATTCTCAGGATGAAAATTGAAACGATGGCAGTTAGCATCAATGCTGTGCCGGCAGCTGAGAAATAATCCCAACGATATCCTGCCGCATAAACTTCTGCTTGCTTAACAATTGGTGCTGCTTTGTAGACAACTCCGCCAAGACCAGGCCAGTTGTCAATACTTACGAACCATTTCAGATCGTTTAAAACCCAATTTTTGAAGCTAGGCGTACCCCAAACAGTCATAACACCCATTAGAATATAGAATGGCGACCAGGCATGAATAATTTCCCCAGCTGAATATTTCTTCTGTTCCCCTGAAGTTGTTTCTTTTTCATCAGGGAACCGGTATATCGTTTTAGGTTTCCAGACTCTTGTAAAGGCAGCAAGAGCCAGCAGGGAGATAACGGAAGAAATTATACTTGGCAAAATTGGTCCCATATATTTCGTAATAAAGTAGAATGGGATGGCAAAGCCAATGCCTGCAACAAGTGCAGCAGGGAGGACCTCAACCGTTTTCTTCCAGCCTACCATTACGAACAACATAAAAATCGGGATGATAATTGAGATGAAGGTAACCTGGGTGCCTACCGCATGAGAGATTACCTTTTCATCAATGCCTGTTACAGAAGACATCATAATGGTTGGTGTTCCGACTGGCCCGAAAGGCACTGGCGGGACGTTTGCGACAAGGCTGATTACTGCAGCCTTCAAAGGATTAAATCCCAGCCCAATCAGCATAGCAGCAGCTATTGCTACTGGTGCCCCCTGGCCGGCAACTCCTTCAAGAAAGGAAGAAAAGCAGAATGCGATTACAAGTGCCTGAATTCTTCTGTCATCGGAAATCGATGAAATTGAACTTTTAACAATATCAAACTTTCCCGATTTCACTGTAAGGTTGTATAGGAACACCGCAGCAATGATGATCCAGCCAATCGGGAAAAGCCCATTCACCATTCCAAGCAGGGTGGCCGAGATTGCTGCGGTGAACGGCATTTTATAAACAAGAATAACCGTAACTAATGCAATTAATAATGTAAGTAATCCTGCTATATGGCCCTTCATGCGTTTAAATGCCAATGCCCATATCAGGAAAAAAATCGGTATGGCTACGACAAAGGCAGTAAGAACGATGTTATCGCCAAGAGCTGCATAATTTTGAGTCCATTGCATAATGGGTTACACCTTTCTTTCACAATTGGTCTATAAACGATATAAAACGAAAACTTTGTGAAATACTGAACAATCTTAGGGAAAAGAAGCAGGCAGAACAAGCTGCCTGTCTCTTTACCGATAATTACTTTGCGTCTACTCCGTTAACCACATATAAAGGAGCCTCGTCGTTTAATACCTTTTTGATGTTGCCTGCAGCCATTTCAGCCATCGAGTCACGGGCTTCAAATGTTGCATTGCCGATATGCGGAGTCAGAACAACATTTTTTAGCTTTTTCAAGCCTTCGCCAATTTCCGGCTCGAATTCGAAGACGTCAAGAGCTGCGCCTTCAATCACTTTTTCCTCAAGAGCCTTGATTAAGGATGCCTCTTCGACAATCGGACCGCGTGCGCAGTTGATCAGGTAGGCAGTTGGTTTCATCATTTCAAATTGCTTTGTACTGAACATATGCTTCATGCTTGGATTGTAAGCACAATTTAATGTAATAAAGTCTGAAGATGCGAGCAGTTCCTCAAATGAAACATAGGTAGCACCCAGTGCCTCTTCCACCTCAGGGCTCTGCTGTCTAATATCGCTGTATAGAACCCTCATATCGAAACCGCGTGCACGCTTTGCTACTGCCTGGCCAATCTGGCCAAAACCAATAATACCAATTGTTTTGCCTGAAACTTCACGCCCACGGAAATAAAGAGGTGCCCAGCCATTAAAGCCTACAGTCCGGCACACTTCATCTCCTTCAGCAATTCTTCTTGCTGCAGCAAGTACGAGGGCAAATGTCAGTTCAGCAGTAGATGCTGTTGAAGCAATCGGTGTGTTAGTAACAGGAATACCTTTTGAAGCAGCATATTCAAAATCGATATTATTAAAACCAGCACCGTAGTTGGCAATGATTTTAAGATTTGGTGCCTGGTCAATAATTTCCTTACTTACAGGAGTAGAAAGAAGACTTAAAAGCGCGTCCTTGTCTTTAATGCGATCTTTCAATTCCGCCTCTGAAATCAATTCCTCAACAGGAAAGATTTCTACCTCATGATCTTCAAGAAGCTCTAGCCCAATTTTCGGAATTTCTCCAGCAACTAAAATTTTTGCCATGTTGTACACCTCTTCTGTATTTTTGAACTACTTTCCTGCCTGCTTATCATTAAGCAGGCGAGTTGTCAGCGAAATATTGTGAAATATTTCACAAGTTCTACTATTATATTACTGTAGTAATTTTTTGAATTCAACTAGATTGGCAATGATTTCATTTATTTGTCATAATTGACGGAATTTTGTCAGTTTATGTTCGATTTATTTTAAAAGCTTCAATACATAATGTTCAAACAAAAAAATCCACTCCCCTATTTGAAAGGAAGTGGTTATAGCTTTTGAAACATATAAAGCAACAATAGAATGAATCAGGTTTTCCCCATTCTGTTGATTGGAGCGGAAGACACGAAGACTCGTTCGAAAATGGAGCGGAAATCAACAGTAATGTTAATTAATTTAGATTTTTTCATATAATAAAGACTTTTCGTTTACTATATTTATAAAGCTTATTCATTCCAACGTGTTCAATTATCTTTTTCCTTTGTCATAAATTTCACCCAACGCCCTTGGTGCGCGGTTTGATTTAGAGAAAAAGATTAATAACAATAACGTTATTACATACGGCAAAATCATGAATAAATCAGTGTAACTGCTTGGCAATGCCATTGACTGGGCAATAAACGCTCCCCCGGATTTTGCAAAACCAAATAATAAACAGGCGGCTAACGTAGGGAGAATCCTCCAATTGCCAAAAATTAATGCAGCAATTGCCAAGAATCCATATCCCATATAAATATTTGATGAAAAGTTGGCTGAAATGGAGTAAGCAAAACACATACCGCCCAGACCTGCCAACAGGCCCGATATCAGAACCGCCGAAAATCTAATTTTTGATACATCTACACCTGCAGCATCCACTGCATGGGGATTTTCCCCGGCTGCTCTTAAGCGCATGCCAAATTTTGTTTTATATAAAAGGTACCAGGCAAAAATGGCAATCACGATGATGATTACTTGGAACGGATACACATTCGTAAAGACTGCACCAATCACTGGTATATCGGCTAAACCTTCAATCGTAAACCGCTCCGAAACACCCAAACGAAACTTGTCCGAAGCCGATCCGAATACGAGTGCATTTATTTGTGTCGTTAAGAAAGTCGTTAATGCCAAAGCCAAAATATTAATTACAACACCGCTGATAACTTGGTCTGCCTTAAACTTAATACTTAGTACAGCATGGATAATCGAAAACGACATCCCGCCAATCATGGAAAACAGGAACGCAACATAAACGAGTTCTTGAATATCAGTGCCAGAAGCATTTGCGATTAAAACTGCAGACAGCGCTCCGATGAATGCCCCAAAGCCTTGAAAGCCTTCAAGCGCCAAATTGGTAATACCACTCTTTTCACTGTATATACCGCCTATCGCAATAATAAAAAGAGGCAGAGCAAAGGATAATCCATCAATAATTACTGTATCCATTATGATTCATTCTCCTTTCGATCCACTTCTTTATCCTTCAAGCGGCGGAGTTTATATTTCAAATATTCACCACATGCACTAAACAATAGGATTAACCCGATGATAACAGAAGAAATTTCTTGTCTAATTCCAGCCTGTGAGCTCATATATGTGCTTCCCTGATCAATAATTGAGACTAAAAATGATGAAAAAATAACGCCAATTGGATGAGAGTTTCCTAATAGTGATACAGCAATCGAATCAAAACCGATACTTGATAGAACCTTTGGCTGGATGGAAGAAAAGTAACCTAAATAGTACGTGACCCCTGCAAGGCCAGCCAGACCACCTGACATAACCATGGCGAGGACTGTATTTCTCCCAACATTAATTCCTGCATACTTTGCTGCATTCCGATTTGAACCCACCGCTTTAATTTCAAAACCAACCACTGTTTTGTCCATGACAAATTTAATTAAAATGGCGGTAATGATGGCTAAAATAAAGCCTAATGGAATGTCCATTTTCAGGTTGGCTATCTCGATATTTACTAAAGTCAACCTTGCTGCTTCTTCAATATACTTGGATTGTCTTGATACAGGATCAATATAATACATGTGAATAAAAAAGCTTATTACATATTGAGCAATATAATTTAACATAATCGTCGATACGACTTCATTAATGTTAAATTTATATTTTAGCCAGCCTACTAATCCTCCCATTAATCCCCCCGCGACGATTCCGATTACCAGCACAAGCGGCTTGGCAATTATGGCATCTAAGCCACTGTACCCGACGATAATCGTCGCTAAAAAACCAGAGGCTAGCATTTGGCCGGAAACACCAATATTAAATAGGCCTGCCCTGAATGCAACAGCCACTGCAAGGCTTGCAAACACAAGCGGCGTCATCGCATTTAGCAGACTCAAAAAATCAGTCACTATGCTCTTATAGCCAGCATAAGAAGGTTTGGGCATGATTCCTGCCCCTTGGAGCAGATTGTAAAATGCCTGTAAAGGATTTTTGCCAATCAACAAAATAACAATGGCCGCAGCAATAAAACTTAATAGGATGGAGACTATTGGAATTGAGATATGCTGCCATTTCTCATTGCTTATTGGCCGAAGAAGACTATAACGCAAGCTTTTTCTTTTACTATCTTTATTCATGCTTTGCCCCCATCATATATTCGCCAACTTCATTCGTTGTTAACGATTCACTGCTGGCTATTTTTTGAAATTGGCCATTATAGATAACACCAATGGTATCTGCTACATTCATAATTTCATCCAGCTCCAATGAAACGAGCAAAATTGCTTTTCCTTTATCCCGTTCTTCAATGATCATTTTATGAATATTTTCAATCGCGCCAATATCGACTCCTCGTGTTGGCTGGACGAAAATCATCAACGGCGATTGTAATTCGATTTCACGAGCAATAATTGCCTTTTGCTGATTACCACCACTCATCGATCGAACTTGAGTCTTAATCCCTTGTCCACTTCGAATATCATATTTATCAATCAATTTGCTGCCAAATTGGTCAATTTCGTCTTTATTCAGGATTCCCTTACTGCAAAAAGGCTCCTGATAGTACTGTTTTAATGCTAAGTTTGTTGATAAATCAAAATCCAATACAAGTCCAAATCTTTGTCGGTCTTCAGGTATATAAGATATTCCAATTTCTGTTCTGTTTCTTATACTTTCATTCGTAATGTCCTTACCTTGGAGGAACACTTTTCCGCTACTAACCTTTGTTAATCCGGCAATCGCATCTGCTATTTCAACTTGCCCATTATCTGCCACTCCAGCAATAGCAAATATTTCGCCACTATGGATGGTAAAGGAAACATCTTTTACTACTTCAAATCCATCTTCATTATTAATGGTTAAGTTTTCTACCTTCAATACTTCCTCTTTCATTATTGCAGGGGCTTTATCTGATTCAAAATTTACTTCCCGGCCGACCATGAGCCTGGCCATTTGTTGGGTAGATGTTTCTTTTACATTCAACACGCCAACTAATTTGCCTTTGTTCAAAACAGCACATCGATCGGCTACTTTCTTAATTTCTTCCAACTTATGTGTAATTAAGATGATTGTCTTTCCACCGTTTCGCAGACCTTCGATAATATCAAGCAGGAACTCAATTTCTTGAGGTGTCAAAACTGCGGTCGGTTCATCGAAAATAAGAATTTCCGCCTCACGATAAAGCACCTTTAAAATTTCCACCCGTTGCTGCATGGAAACAGTAAGATCGTCTATTTTTTTCGTAGGATCTACTTCCAGGCCGAAGTTTTTGGATAATTCTTCAATTTTACGATTAGCATTTCGAATATCAACATATGGAAAAAGACCTGCCAATTTTTTAATTGGCTCAACTCCCAAAATAATATTCTCTGTAATCGTATAATCGGAAACAAGCTTAAAATGCTGATGGACCATCCCTATATTAAGCTTTGCAGCATGATTGGGTGAGCTAATTTGAACCTTCTCTCCCCGGATATAAATTTCTCCTGCATCCGGTTCATACATTCCGCCCAGCATACTCATCAAAGTCGATTTACCTGCACCATTTTCCCCAAGCAAGGCAAAAATTTCTCCCTTTTTAATGCCAAGGGATACATCATCATTTGCCACTATGCCTGGGAATCGTTTGGTTATATGTTTCATTTCTACAATATAATCGGACATCTTTTTTCTCCTTTACCAGGAAAGTAAGGTAAAAGAAGTTCATCACCCCCTGGGGTTCAGGGAATGATAAACTTCTGCTGTCATTTCAAAAATTACTATTTGAATGTTATAGACCAGGGAACTTTTCTGGAGTATGGCCATTGAAGTTGGAAGCAGGTACGATTGTGCCATCCTGTACCAACTTATAAGCCTCATTCATTTTAGCAAGTGTGTCCTCTGATAATTGGTGGCGGCCTTCTTCACTAATAAATCCAGTTGAATCTGTATCTGCATGAAGAACAACGTTTCCACCTTTAAAGCTTCCATCCGCAACAGAATTTAATGTCTTTTCGATATTCATGCTCATGAATTTTACTGCAGATGTTAAAACAATATTCTCAGAACCATTTTTACCGTCATCAAATTGGTCAACATCGACACCAATTACTTTTACGTCGTCTTTAGCTTCCTTAACTGCTGTGAATACACCATTACCAGTTCCGCCAGCTGCAACAAAAATGATATCTGCACCTTGTTTAATTAATGCATTTCCGATTACCTTTCCAGTTGCTTCATCCGCGAACGAACCTGCATAGTTACCGCCAACATCATTACCTTCTACATCAGTTCCTGCATACCCTGATAATTCAACAAGTTCTACATCTTTGCCAAAAACTTTATTAGCATAGTTTACACCTGATTCAAAGCCATATTGATAGTTGACGTTTGAAGGATATGCAATGCCATTTACAACCGCTACTTTATTTGACTTTGTTTCAAGTGCTGCAGCCATTCCTGCAAAAAATCCACTTTCTTGTTCAGCGAAATTCATAGCATAGATATTATCGAATTCTTTTTGGTCACCAACTGGTGCAGGCTCAGAGTCATTTAAAATAAACATTTTATCAGGATTTTCTACAGCAATACTGGAAACTCCAGCAAATTGAAATCCAGGTGTTACGATGACATCATAATCTGCCACAATATCAGCAACAGCTTGAACAGCCGCAGCAGGATCACCTGTTTCTTCTTTAATCGCCTTTACTGTTGCATTTGGATGCTTGTCAATAAAGCTCAAAATACCGTTATAGTTATCTTCATTAAAGCTGCCATCATCAACGCCTGAAGGGCTTGTTACAATGGCAATTTTTAACCCATCTTTATCTGTTCCAGCCTTAGCTTCTTTTTCATTGGCTGAATTATTTCCGCATGCTGCCATAACAACAGTTAGTAAAGCAATGAATAATACCAATGCTAGTTTCTTTGTACCTTTAGTCATTAAATGACCCTCCTCTGATAGTCTTGTTGATTGTCATTCTCGTAAAAATTAAAAAAAGCACCGAGTAATATACCGGTGCTTGACTTCAGGAAGGTAAATGATGGAAATGAACATAAGTATATTCCCATACATAATATACACAACCTCGTAGTCAAGCTATTTACGGCAGCTTGGTAGAAACTTTCGGGCCATATCCCCAATATTATACGAGAATAATATTTAATTTTTACTTTCCCATAGTAGCATCGAAATATTAAACCGTCAACAAAACATGAATACTTTTTTAAAACCAACCTTTATTATTCGGAAATAATGAAAGGATGCTATTAATTGGCTTCATGTTCAATCCGATACATAGTCTTCATTTAAAATAGAATCAGGGGTAACTATTATCAATGGTCTTCTACCTAAGAAGTTTACCAAAAATTTTAGTAAAAATTTATTAATCAAACGTTTGATTAAAGTGCCATAAAAGCAGACGTGGCTTGAACTGAGCATTAGTAAAAGGGAATTTATCCCTTGTTATATATGGAATAAAAAGGATTTGGAAAAAGGATAAAAAAGAGGCTTCTTAAAAGTTGGGTCAACTTTTAAGAAACCTGCATTAAAGTACCCATATATTTGTTTACTGCTTTAGAGTCTCCTCCTTTTTCTTACGTGGTTTTGGTTTGAGATACAACCCAAGCTCTTCTTTCTCTTTAACTAAAGAGCGATAAAGCGAAATCATCATTAGAATAATGATAAACGAGAATGGGAAGGCCACACCGATTAATGTATTTTGCAAAGCTTGTAATCCACCACTATATAAAAGAACTAAAGCTACAAGTGACTGCGCAATGCCCCACGTAACTTTTACACTATTTGGTGGCGTAAGTGATCCATATGTTGTTTGCATGCCAAGTACAAATGTTGCTGAGTCAGCAGACGTAATAAAAAAGATACCAACAAGCGCAATAGCTATAATAGATAGAATGTTCGTCCAAGGTAATTCATTAAAAATGGCAAATAAAACCTCTTCAGTAGCTAGCTGGGATAAATCAGCACTTACAGCTTTTTGAACCTCGATTGCTGTTGTACCAAACACAGCAAACCATATAAAGCTAACGATAGCTGGAAGTAATAAAACTCCAATGACGAATTCCCGTATTGTTCTGCCTCTTGATACACGGGCGATAAAAATACCTACAAATGGCGCCCATGAAATCCACCATGCCCAATAAAATATAGTCCAGCTATTTATCCAAGAGCGGTGCTCTTCATTAAATGGTGCAATACGGAAACTCATTTGAACGATATTTTGAATGTAGCCGCCAAGTGAATCCGTAAACATGTTCAAGATGAGGATTGTAGGTCCTGCGATAAAAATTAGGATTAATAATCCTAGTGCTATATACATATTAGCATTACTTAAAATTTTGATTCCTTTTGCTAACCCAGTTGATGCTGAAATAGTAAAAAGAACAGTAACAACAGCAACAATGATAAATTGAACGGTAAAGTTATTTGGTATTCCAAATAAATAGGATAGTCCTCCATTAATTTGTGCTGCACCAAATCCCAGAGTTGACGCAACTCCAACAACTGTAGCAACAACAGCAAATACATCAATAACTGTTCCCAGGTTACCTTCCATCGCTTTTTTCCCTAAGACAGGCTTTAATGTAGCGGAAATGAGACCAGGTTCTCCCTTTCGAAAATTGAAGTATGCCAGCGATAATGCTACGATGGCGTAAATCCCCCATGCGTGAATACCCCAGTGGAAAAAGGTGTATCTCATAGCCTCTTTATTGGCTTCGGCTGTGCCTGCCTCAGCGAGTGGAGGATTCATGAAGTGCGAAAGGGGTTCTGCCGCTCCCCAGAACACAAGGCCAATCCCCATCCCTGCACTAAATAACATTGCAAACCAAGATGCTTTTGAAAACTCAGGCTTCTCATCAGGTTTTCCTAATTTTATTGCCCCAACAGGGCTGAAAATGAGGAAAACACAAAAGACTACAATGATTGTAACCAAAATTAGATAATACCAGCCAAAGGTTGACGTAAGAAATACTTGTAGATTTGCGGTTGCTTCTTCAAAACTATTTGGTGCAGCTACACCAAAAATAACTGCTACTAAAATAACTGCAACCGATATCCAAAAAACATTTGATATTTTCTTCATCAAAACTTCCCTTCTTATTCTATGCATAAATTTTTTTGCCTATAATCGCAAAAATAACGAACCTTTTTATCCTATAATATTTTTCAATCCAAACCAATAAATATGATTTTCGCCAAAATTATCGATAACGTTAATATTATGGAAGTCTTCACCAGTCCCCTCCACAAAAACATTATTCTAATTTGATTCGGAAAAACCAGATACTTTAAGTGCAATCGTTTTCCGCCTTACTCCCGTTGTTATACTCCTATTAACTTTTTTACTATTTTTAAACCTAAAAAAATTTGATTTAAATGACTTAAATCAAATGACCACTAAACCGACCTTTAGAATTACGGCTATTTTGAGGATAGGAAACTTGATAACACGATATATACGTTTCCTCTCATGGCATGGGGAACAATAAGTTTTCTTACCGAGAGGAAAAAAAAACGGGGCAAGCAACCTTATAAGAATGAATAGTTTCATGTAACGAAAAAAATGAAAAAGAAGCTTCCCACAAGTTTGCTCATCTTATGGAAAGCTTCTATTAAATTCCCCTATATATTGCTTTTATCTTACTAAGAACCCACTCATATCAAATGGAGTAATTGTCAGTCTTACATTATGCTGATCATACTGCAACTTATGCTTTAACAGTCGCTTTTACCCACTGATTTTCAATCGGAATTCCCGCGTCTTTAATGGTCCTAAAGACTGGGCAGCGCAAATCAACGGCAGTACGCATCTCATCGATTCTCTCTTGGGATTCCGATGTTTCAACAGCAGCTTTAATGATTACTTTTTGGAAATATGGCTTTACGTCCAAGTTCCCCATCAAACCGCTAATATCAAGGTCACCTTCTGCTTCAAACGAAATCCCTTGGAGGTCAAAGTCCATTTCCTTGGCGATGATTTGAGCCATGACGTTTTCACAGCCAATCAGTGATGCCAAAAAAGTTGAAAGTGGATCCATGGCAGAATCCTGCCCACCCATTGAAACAGGTTCATCAATGGCAATTTTGTGCTTGCCTGCCACTGAATCGGTTCTCATTCCATTTCCGATTCCTTCAATTCTTACCTTCATTTGCTGTCCCATGCTCTTCACTCCTCAAATTATTCAAACGCTAGCCATTTCCCGGAGTTTTTTTGCAGCCAATGCCATTGCTTTTAACTTTCCACAAGCAATTTCATCACTGTTCATCGGACGTTGGGCAAAGGTTCCAAAACCACAATCCGGATTTAAAAAGATTTTTTCATCAGGCAGGGTCGCTCTTATCTCTTCCACGCGTGCGACAATATCATCGACAGATTCAACATCCACCGTTCTCGGATTGACGACGCCAAACCCTAGTGTTTTGCCGCCAATATTTCGGATGGCATCAATTTCACCAGCACGGGGCGTTGCATATTCAAGAGCCAGCTGGTCAACATTTGCCTTTTCAAGGTATGGAATTAATGGAAAGTATGGGCCGCGCAGCAAGATGTCATCTTGAGTACTCCAATTCCCGCGGCAAATATGCACGCCAATCGTTGTTCCTCTTCCCAGCATGCCTTCCGTAACTTCATTAATCAACTCTAAAGCAAACGCCAACTCCTCATCCGCGTCCGCTTTGGCTGTCAGTGCTCCGCACATGAACGTCCGGTTTGCATTCTTTTTTGTAAACACAACCTCTGTTAAGACCGGCTCATCAAATTGGACAAACTCTACTCCAGCTGCAATGAGATCCTCTAGTTCTTCACGCAATACATGTACAATATCTTTTGATAAATCTTCTTTTGTCGGATATGCATCTGTTGACAGCCCTTCAATCCACATTGATCTTGTTAATAAATAAGGCCCTGGCAATGTTACTTTAGCCGCCTTGTCTGTATGTTGTTTTAAAAATAAAAAGTCATGTAATGCAAGCGGTTTTTTTCGGCTAATCTTGCCAGTTGCGGCAGGGTTGGACATTGAAAATGCCGGAACATCAAGTGTCCCCAATATTTCTTCAAAGCTTGATTTATCTTCAACATAATCCAGCAGTTCGGAAACACTTAGCATTCGAACATTATTTAAATGCTCAGCTACAAAAGAAATGTAATTATCACGGCGCTGTTCACCATCGGAAACAATATCAATGCCTGCTTCCTCCTGCCATTTCAAGCATTGCAGGACTGCGCGGTTCGCAACGGCCTGGAATTCATCATCCGTTATTCTACCCGCACGTTTATCTCGCATGGCTCTTTGTACTTCTTTCGACCGCGGCCAACTGCCAATGACGGTTACAGGAAATTTTGGCAACTTCATATACAAAACCTCCTCAATACACAATCATAAATTGTATATTGATGTTGATTGCTTGTTTAAGAGTTTGATAAATCGGAGACCTTTTGAGTGTATTTTCCCACAGCTTCTCCAAGTCATCTTCCGGCTGTGTTGACGAGACGTAGAAAGTTCCATTAATCTCCCGAATCCGCGGGCTTCCTTCGTCTTCCAATTCCAAATGATAAAGAACATTATCCAAACCGGCTTTAATGGACACTTCCAATTGGTCAATTTCAATAGTTCTTCTTGAAGCCTGAGCCTTAAAACCAACCGCTAAGTCTGAAGCCAGAGACCCCAGTAAGTAATCGATTGCGCTGGGAGCATCAACTTTAGATCCAAAATCGGCAGGTTGTCCGACCAGGAAAGTATGGTTTCTGGAATGAACTTTAGCAGTTAAACCCTTTTCAGCCTGGACTCGGACATTCCATTTATACCCCCTTGCGGCCTCAAAATCTGTTGTTAATTCTTCCAGTTTGAAACCTTTTCGGATAAAGTATCGAGTTGTGTTATCTCCTGGTTCTGAACCGAGAAATTCATGGTCAACCATTCTGCACCAGGCAGGCAAATCTTCCGCAACCGTCCGTTCCCGGCTGCGTACTTCTAAAATTTCTCCATTTGCTAAAGGATCCATTGCCTTTTTGATGATTAACAATAGGCCTGAACCACAATCCAAATCTCCGCCATCACAAACCGCTTTTGGAGTCTCCATAACATCACCTTTTTCAGTTAACCATATCGTTTAAATGGAATTTTTAATCGAAACACCTTCATGTAATTTTTAATAAGTTATAGAAGCAGCGCCCTGACTTAAGAATTCAACAACTTTCGCTCCGCCAACAATCGTAGCCCCCTCAATTAAGTCCTCTTCGCCAAGATTGCGCTTCTTGTAGCATGGGCTGCATACCCAAATAATTCCGCCTGCTTCAATAAATTGGTCCATCAGTTGTCTTAATGGAGCAAATCCTTCTTCATGAATATCTTCAGCATAGCCTTTTGATCCCAGGTAGGCGCCTTCAACATTCAAGAAGACAACCGTTTCCTGACCGGATGCAACAGCCGCATTCGCAACAACAAAGCCAACAGTGGCTTTATCAGAATCATTTTTCGCATTTGTTAAACTGACTAAAAATTTTTTAGACATGGTAATCCTCCTAATAAATGTTTTGTTTTAATATGAAAAAGGTTGAATCAGCCTTTTTTAATAAAATAGTGGGAGACATTCCCTTCATCATACCGGTGCACCAAATGGTGATTTTGCAATCTGCACCAGGCAGGAATATCTTCACGCGCCCCCAGGTCATAGGAAATAACCTCAATTATTTCTCCACTGTTCATTTTTTTCATTGTTAAAAACAAGTTCATAATTAACTCGCCGCAGCCTGTCGGGCCCGCATCATAGGTCACTATTGGTGAGTACTGCTCTCCCATCTTTTTCGTTCCCTTCACATTTGCCATTTATAAACTTAGCTTCTTTAAGTATAAGCCTTGATTTTTTAAGGTTAAATTTATTTTATAGATAATTTCTATAAAAATTAATCTACTTTTTAGATAAATGGGTATTTTACCTCATACACAAAGGCTAAATCGTGTAAACGGCTGGGGCTAGGACATGTGTCAATCTTTTGACAGACTAAAAAACCACTTCCCCGATTAAGGGAAGTGGTATGAATAGTATTGCTGCTCTTAAATGTATTGACAAAGTTTTTCGGTTTATTTATAATTCTAAACGGTAATTTGAAGTTAGCTAAGCTTGGCAGAGCATTAGCAAGGAGGCTATTTGTTGCAGAAAGTATTTTTAAACTTCAACTGCACTTATATCCTCTTCTTCCTCTGTAGTCTCTACATTGTCTATCATTATTATAGTTTCATCATTCTCATGATTGATTGTAAAGTTACTATAATCTTTTTTAAGGTCTCCTACTCGTACAGTCCGACCGATTTCAAAATCAGTAATATTAATTTCAATATTATCAGGGATATCATTTGCATTAGCGGTTATATTCAATTCGTGAAGAAATTGTTTCACTATTCCCCCGGCTTTCTCGCCATTCGATGTTCCCTTTAGAATTACATTCACTTTAGTGTCGATTTCAGTGTGCTGATTAACCTGAAGGAAGTCTACATGAATTACTTCTTTTGTTATAGCTTTATTTTGATAATCTCTTAAAATAACATTTGTTGATTTTCCATTAAGGTTAAGAGATATTATGCTATTTCTACCACCAGCTTTTATCACTTTTAGTAAATCTGCGTTTTTGATAGAGATAGATTTTGTATTAATCTCACTACCATAAACAACCGCAGGAATCTCTCCATTATTTTTCAATTTCCTCAATGAACCCTTTTTAAAGTCTTTTCTTTCTTGAGCTACTAACGTATTCATTTTACTTCCGCCTTTCTTTTTATTTAAATCTTAAACTTTCATTTTTATAGGAATGTCTAAGAATTACCTTACTATTCAAGTATATCTAATCACTGCTATTATTTCATTGAAAAGGCCCATTCAAAATATTTTGTTCGATCAACCTAAAAAAGCCATGCCTCAGTTTTATTAAAATTGATGCCGGATTAAGACTATAACCCTTTAACATTCTTAACAGTTTTCAGATAGGTTGTGTCAAAAGAATTTAGAAGAATATGAAGATCAAAATTCCTTCTAGATACTCTTTTACTACCTCAACTTAAACCCTTCGCTATATATAGTCACTAAAAAAACACCCCAAAAGATCAGATTTAACTCTAACATTTGGGGTGCAGTATATTTTTAGGTGTGTCGGTAACGGTAATCCGCGATGTATAGCATTCCAAATTCTTCAAAGGATCCTTCAATTGGATGTCCACTGGCTATCATTAGACAAATCATTCATTCGATCATAGACATCAGGGTTAACTGAGGCATCGGGGTTAACTGAGATATATACATTTTCAATATCAGGGTCAATTGTTTTTGCTTGTTCCGCTATCCTTTGTGCAACGTCCTTAGGTAGATCATTATTGTTATTTTTGAGTTGTACAGCTACATAAGCATTATTATTTTTTATAGTTACATTCGACTTATCAACTTCATTCATTGAAACAATTTTATCCTCAATTTGTTCTGCACCCTTCATCCCTTGTGTATCATCGTTAACATTATTTATATTAGCATCATGTCTATTGTTATCATTTGAGCCGTCATTATTAACACCACAGGCTGAAAGAACCAAAGCTGTTAATGCAACTGAAACTAAAGCTATTCGTTTCATAAAAACCCTCCTTTGTTTTACACTTTCTTATATTGCGATCATTTATTCGTCAATATACATGTTATGTGATTTTCCTATACAAAGGTAAGAAAATATTAAGAAAAGACAGGTGGAATTCTGCGAAGTTCCTACTTTTTTATTTGGAAAGCCAACATAAATACAATGATCACTTAACTCGATAGGCCAACCCTTTCGAAGGCAAAGACATTTTTGGAACGGAATTTAAGTGTTAACGCTGATTTCCATTGTTGCGTTTGTTGTTCAGGAGTCACTTCGCCCCCCTCCTCCGGTACTATCTACATAATTTAAGTTAATTCATAAAAGTATTATTCACCTATAAACACTGATACATCAATGTTTATGGGTGTTTTTTGTTTTCCCGGAATACGTTAGAAAACGAAAGGAATGGATTTTGTTTTGCAGTGATTTTACATTTTTATTGATTTATTTCACTAAAAATTTCAGCAGAGAAAGCAGTAAACAGTTGAAAAATTTGTGTAGGGACTACTTATACATATCTTCAAAAGGTTGTATTGTTAGTTCTTCATCTTCTTCTCTTAGTTCTTTTCAAAAGGTATGTATATACTCTTAAAGTTGTCTCTTATCATCTTTTATTAATGTATACTCCAGTTTTTGGGGTGTGTTTTTCAGTGACCTCGAACCGTCCTCATGCTTCTGAAATTTTGCGATTTGGAATAAGCGTCCATTCATTTTTTAATTTTAGAAATGGATATGTTAACGAATTATTTCCAAACTAAAAGACATTATAGATAGCAAGGGAGAAATTTAACAAATTATTTCAAAACTAACGCACTACATAGAATAGTAAGGGAGATATTAAGTTGATAAAACGAACGATTACAATTTTTTTGACAGCAATAATCTTCATGTCTACGTTCGTAATGCCTACTTATGCGGAGAACGGTGGAACACAAGGGAATAGGCCCTGGATGAACACCAAGCTCTCTGCTGAGAAGCGCACCGAGCTGCTTCTCGATGCGATGACGATTGAACAGAAGATGCAGCAAATCGTTATCTCGCGCTTCAACGAAAACGATACCGGTGAGACGGTCGTCATCAACAGGGGAGGTACCAGTAAGTACCAGAACGGGGTATTCGAGCCCCAGGGTACTCTGCCTGGATGTGAGTGGCAGGACACCGGTCGGCAGATCCGTGGAATCGAGGAACTAGGTATCCCCACAATCCGCATGACCAACGGTGGTACAGGTGTGAAGGGCGGGTCGTGTGGCAATGACCCATTGGCGACTGGCCTACCTTCCACCTTGGCCATGGCCGCGACTTTCAATCGCAAGCTAAACAATGAGGCTGGTCGGATCCTTGGTCAGGAAACCCGGGCCTTTGCACATCACGTGATGCTCGGGCCGGGCATGAACCTCGTGCGTCACCCGTACAATGGCCGGAACTATGAGTACTTCAGTGAGGATCCATACCTGACGGGTACACTAGCAATCGAGCAGGTCAAGGGAATCCAAGCCCAGGGGGTCCAGGCCCAGCTTAAGCATCTAGCAGGCAACGAGCAGGAAACTGAGCGATGGACGATGGGTGTACAGGTTCCCTCACGTGCTATGAACGAGCTGTATATGTTGCCCTTCGAGATGGCCGCTAAGGATGCTAATCCAGCCTCTTTTATGTGCTCGTTCCCAGATGTCAATGGAACCTTTGCCTGTGACAGCTCTGAACTGCTTCAGGATGCTTTACGCAAAAGCTGGGGCTTCAACGGTTATGTCATGAGTGACCGTCGCGCGATTCATAACACGGTCTCTGCTATTAAGGCGGGCACAAATGTTGAGCTCGACTGGGCACCACAGTACTACACCCAGGAGAAAATCAAGAAGGCCCTTGATTCGGGTCAGGTCACCGAGAACGACATCGACAATCTGCTTCGTCCACGGTATATCAAGATGATCGAATTCGGCCATATGGATAAGCCTTTCAACAAGTTCCTGCCGGAAATCGTCGATGCGAAGGCAAATGGTACGAGCGCTCGGAAGATGGCCGAGGAAGGGGCCGTGCTGTTGAAGAACGAAAACGGCTTCCTGCCACTTGATGGAAAGCCGAAGTCGATCGCACTGATCGGCGTCGAGTGGTTCGCCGGTATAGCCAAGATGTCCCCGCGCTCCATTAGGGTAAACAATGAGAACGTCGTGACCCCTTACACGGTCACCCCACAGCAGGGCTTGGAAAACGTTATTAAGGAGCTGGGCTACAACACCAAGGTGACGTACAACGATGGCAGTAACCCGCAGGCTGCTGCCAAACTGGCCTCACAGTCTGACATTGTGCTGCTCATGGTCGGCGACACCCCGGGTGAGACCGTCGACCGCGGAACTCTCGGCTTCCCGGCTATCAATCGGGTGGAGCAGGAGCCGCTGATCGATGCGGTCCTGAAGGCAAACGCGAAGAACACCGCTATGATCCTGAAGACCTCCGGTACAGTGCTCATGCCGTGGTTGGATCAGGTTCCTGCCGTACTCGAGGCATGGTACCCGGGCATGGAAGATGGCAATGCTGTTGCCAATCTGCTCTACGGGAAGGTCAATCCTTCCGGAAAGCTGCCTATGACGTTTGGTGCTAAAGCTCGAGAGGCCGCTTTCGCGACCGAGAAGCAGTACCCAGGAACTCGTCAAGACACCGGCAAGCCTGGTGGCCCAGGCCCGTATGGTAACGGTTCCCAACAGTTGATTGCCCAGTACACCGAAGGCCTGCAGATGGGTTACCGCTGGTACGAGGCCAACAATGTAAAGCCGGTCTTCCCTTTCGGATACGGTCTATCGTACACGACCTTCAAGTATGACGGCCTTAAGGTGAAGAGGGTTCGCGGCAACAAAGGCTCGTTGTCCGGTATTGACGTGTCCTTTACCGTTACGAACACCGGTGACGTTGCCGGAAAAGAGGCGGCACAGGTCTACCTAACCCTGCCGGACGAGGCAGGGCAGCCGACTAAGCGACTTGTAAACTTTGAGAAGATTGACCTAAAGCCCGGTGAGAGCAAGACGGTGACACTAAGGATTAACCAGGCAGCCTCCAACCATCCGTTCTCCTATTTTAATCCCAAAGAACCGGACAACCTGGCGAACTGGGCTGACGGCCAGTGGGCAACAGCTGATGGAAAGTACCGCGTACATGTCGGTGGTTCCTCGGCAGACACTCCACTGGTAAAGGACATTCCGTTGAACTTCAAACTCGGCAAAGGCAACAAGGGAAAGGGCTCTAAGTAATAGACCCCGGGTCATGGGATGATGCCGTCGACCGGCAGAGGTCGTCGAAACATCCCAAAAGCGGTGAGCGAGTAGCTCACCGCTTTTCTCCTTGTCTCCATGGGCGACGAGAGGATGAAAAATTTCCAGTAAGGATGTGAGAAGTTTGATGAAGAAATCAGTTCGGAACAGCCGGCGAGGTTTGGCGAATTCGTGGTGGGTGGTTTTTGGCCTGATGTTCCTCTTGATCGCATGTACCGTGAAGGAACCTGACAAGCCAGTCGAGATCGATGAAACTGTCGAACCAGCCCCGTCCAAGCGCGGCGACTGGCATGTCCCCGGCTTGGTGGACCGGTCCGGCAAGCCAATCAAGGTGCCGACGCCGGGTCCGACCAAGGGCAGGACTCTGGACGTCACGCACTTCGGGGCAGATCCGGATCCGGACTCAAAAGACGACGCAGCAGCCATCAGGAATGCCCTGGAAGCGGCAAAGCCGGGTGACGAGGTCTTTCTGCCGGCCGGCACGTATGACCTGCGCACCACTGACCCGGACGACGAGTCAGCGAACATCGTGTTGCGCAGCGGCGTGGACCTGCGGGGCGAGGGTCAGGAGAGCACCGTGCTGCTGACCTCCTTCGACGGTGAGGATGACAGCCGGGTGATCCGCGGCTCCGGTGTCCACGACGTCATCATCGCTGATTTCACCATTACCTCCCGTTATAAGGGACCGCTCGGCGATGACCCCGACAACGGCGATACGGGTGGAGGTCCTATGTACGGGATCTACCTCGGAGCCCACGAAGGGAAGGCCAGCTCCCGGATCCTTGTGGAGAACATGGGCATTCGTAGGTTCAAGCGCCACGGAATCTCCGTCAAGGCCAGCCGTGAAGTGACCCTCACTGAAAACTCTGTAAGTGAGGCAACTGCCGTTGGTCCCGGAGGACAGGGCTATGGAATTGCTATCGAGGGCTCAGCGGATCAGCACGACCCAAATGCTGCCAACGATTCCAGGCACAACATGGTGATCGGCAATACCTTCGATGGCAGGCATTTGCGGCATGCCATTCTGCTTCAGTTCCCCACGCACAACAATCTCGTAGCGGAGAACACCATCACCGGCAGCATCCTCGATGCCATCGACCTGCACGGCGAGGGTGAATACCTAAACGAGATCCGGAACAACAAGGTAATCGGCGGGAAAAGGGCGGGAATTGCGCTCGGTAATTCCGGCGGGGCTAAGAACAAGCATGATGCCTCAGGTCCTGGAAACTGGGTGCACTCCAATGACTTGATTGGAAACCGTCAGGGAGTCCTTGTTATTTTGGGAACTCCTGACACCCTCATTGAGGACAACAGAATCACCGCTGGGGATGATTCACGGGTCGGCATTGAGGTCCGTAATGCGCCAGGCACAAAGATAAACGGTAACCACATCACTGGAGGGACTGACAAGTTCTCGGCCATCCGCCTCATCAAGGACCGCGGTGCTGACGGACGGGGCAAAGGAATCCCGTCAGACATCAGGATCAAGGACAACGTCATTCAGGCCGCCAATGGCATCAAGATCGATGCCGGGAAAAACCTCTGTATAATGGAAAACACTTTCGACGGCATTGAGGGAGACGAGTTGAGGGTGGCCGATGGGATAAAGGTGAGCAAGTCTTGTCCCTAATCGACAATATGTTTAACAGTTGTGGCATTTCCCCGTGGCATAACGCCCTTATACCACACTACATAATAGGTCTGGTGAGCTGAGCCGATACAGAAAATCAGCATAGCAATCATTAGACAAGGTCTTTCTGCTGTTTATGACCGGATTGTGAGACTTAGATTAGCGGGAACGGCTTCTTGCAGTAACTATTCAGGGGAGTTTCGATTGGCTACGGCCAGTGGTACTTGCCATAAAGCATGCCTGCGAAACAGTATGCGCTTATTAATAAGCTAGTGGCAAGGTGATGAAATTCAGGTACTAAACAGCAGCGTCATCAAGTTACCTGATTTATACTAAAGTTTGGCAGATGTATTGAAGGACTATTGTCCTAAAAAAAGAGGCTTCTCATAAGTTCGCGGAACTCATGAGAAACCTCTAATTTTAGGAGAGAAATGTTAGCAAAAGCATTTCACTTTCACCTTACATACAAACACAGCCATAGGTCGTCTTAAGGGTTCAGACGGCTTATTACATCATGCCGCCCATGCCACCCATTCCACCCATGTCAGGCATTCCGCCGCCTGCACCAGCTGGTTCCGGCTTGTCAGCAACAACTGCTTCAGTTGTCAGGAACATAGCCGCAACAGATGCAGCGTTTTGAAGTGCTGAACGAGTTACTTTAGTTGGGTCAACAATACCGGTGTCAATCATGTTTACCCACTCGCCGGTCGCAGCGTTGAAACCAGTACCGATTTCTTCACGCTTCAGGCGCTCAACGATAACAGAACCTTCAAGTCCAGCGTTTTGGGCAATAGTGCGCACTGGCTCTTCCATAGCGCGAAGAACAAGCTTCACACCAGTAGCTTCGTCACCTTCAGCCTGGATTTCAGCCACCTTGCTGTACACGTTTAGAAGGGCTACGCCTCCTCCAGAAACGATTCCTTCCTCAACAGCAGCCCGTGTTGCGTTCAGGGCGTCTTCGATGCGAAGTTTGCGCTCTTTCAATTCCGTTTCAGTTGCAGCACCAACTTTAATGACAGCTACGCCGCCAGCCAATTTTGCAAGGCGCTCCTGAAGCTTTTCACGGTCAAACTCGGAGGTTGTTTCTTCCAGTTGAACACGGATTTGGTTTACGCGGCCTGCGATTGCATCTGAATCGCCTGCACCTTCAACGATTGTTGTGTTTTCTTTCGTAACCACAACTTTGGAAGCACGGCCAAGAGACTGGATTGTAGCCGACTTAAGGTCACGGCCAAGCTCTTCAGTGATGACTTCTGCACCAGTAAGAGCAGCAATGTCTTCAAGCATTGCCTTACGGCGGTCACCGAAGCCAGGAGCTTTAACAGCAACAGCATTAAATGTACCGCGGAGCTTGTTTACTACCAAAGTAGCTAGAGCTTCACCTTCAACATCTTCAGCAATCAGCAACAATGGCTTGCCCTGTTGGACAACCTGCTCAAGTACAGGCAGGATTTCTTGGATGTTGGCGATTTTCTTATCTGTAATCAGGATATATGGATTTTCAAGCTCAGCTTCCATTTTATCTGTGTTTGTTACCATGTATGGAGATGCATATCCACGGTCGAATTGCATACCTTCAACTACATCCAGCTCTGTAGTGAAGCCTTTGGATTCCTCGATTGTAATAACACCGTCGTTTCCTACACGTTCCATTGCTTCTGCAATCAATTGGCCAACTTCATCGTTGTCAGCAGAAATAGAAGCAACCTGGGCAATCGATTCTTTTCCTTCGATTGGCTTGGCAATTGCCTTTAATTCTTCAACGGCAACCTTTGTTGCTTTTTCAATTCCTCTGCGAAGAACCATTGGGTTCGCACCAGCTGTAACGTTCTTAAGGCCTTCACGGATCATCGCCTGAGCAAGAACCGTTGCAGTCGTTGTACCGTCACCGGCAACATCGTTTGTTTTGCTCGCTACTTCTGCAACAAGCTTCGCACCCATGTTTTCGAATGCATCTTCAAGCTCGATTTCTTTTGCAATTGTCACACCGTCATTTGTAATGAGCGGAGAACCGAATTTCTTTTCAAGGACAACGTTACGCCCTTTAGGTCCGAGTGTAACTTTAACAGTATCTGCAAGTGCATCTACACCGCGTAGCATCGCGCGGCGAGCATCTTCACTGAACTTAATGTCTTTAGCCATTGTTCAAAACCTCCATGTCAAGATTTTTTTATTACGATACTGGCTATTAGCCGATTTTTGCAAGGATGTCGCTTTCACGAAGAATCAGATATTCAGTACCCTGGTACTTCACTTCTGTTCCTGCGTATTTTGAGAAGATGATACGGTCGCCTTCCGAAACCTCAAGGGCAACACGTTCACCGTTGTCGAGTATACGGCCTGTGCCAACTGCGACAACTTTACCCTCTTGTGGCTTTTCTTTAGCTGTATCTGGCAATACAATTCCGCTTGCTGTCTTTTCTTCAGACTCAACAAGCTCAATGATAATGCGATCACCAAGTGGTCTTAACATGTAAACAACCTCCTCAAAGTTTATGTAGAGTTTTTATTAGCACTCTCTCATCTTGAGTGCTAACACAATTATTATAATAATGAATCGGCTTTTCATTTGCAAGCGTGAAGTATAAATTTTTATTAAAAAAAATCAACCTTAAAAGTATATCCTTTAGTGGTACAGATATGCAGAACGTTTCTTATTTGAAATACACTTTACTTTATGAAACAATTAGGGATAGCGCTTAGAAATGGGATTTCGTGCTGGCCTGCATATACCTTTTTACAGCTGGCATCTAAATTAAATTAAAGGGAACTTTATAATGTAAACCTCCTATCAGTGGAGGCATTTAGGCCAAACTGATGGTTAGGTGACCAACGAGACCTTTACTAATATACCTCTCAACTTAATCGCTGGGATTTTACCGCTTGTAAGAGTGGGATAAAAGGAGCTACAGACTTGAAACGTGAATATGGATTTGTCTTGATTGTCTATATTGCCATGCAGCTTTCAAGCCTTATTGGTGTACCGTTACTGGCCATAGGATTGTCCAGGGGCGGGAGGGCCCTTGAAGTTGTACAGGCAGACGCAATGAACTATTGGATTTTAATCAGTTTCATAAGTGCCCTCCTCCTCATTCTGTTCATCCTTCGAAAAGAAATGGGTGAATCGCTTCAAAGGATGCGGGGAGAGGACGCCAGGCAAGCTTTACTTTGGGGGATAGGCGGGATTTTCCTGGCCTATTTTGCACAAATCTTAGCTGCTTCCATTGAAC
The DNA here is from genome assembly GCF_001685025.1 of Bacillus sp. FJAT-27225. Classification (GTDB taxonomy): domain Bacteria; phylum Bacillota; class Bacilli; order Bacillales; family Cytobacillaceae; genus Bacillus_D. The sequence goes on from NZ_MAYU01000004.1 coordinate 36,495, forward strand.
AGATGCTTGGAATTAAGCCTGGATCGGAAAATACTCAGGAAATTATGAAAATGATATATGGTTTTCCAGCGGTCATGTTTGTCACATCAATAGTTGGACCGATACTTGAGGAAATCGTCTTTCGTAAAATCATTTTTGGAAGCCTTCATAGGCGCTTTAACTTTTTTATATCAGCTTTGCTCAGCTCTCTCATTTTCGCAGCGGCACATATGGAATTTGAGCATATTCTTTTATATTCCGCAATGGGCTTCACTTTTGCATTCCTATATGTTAAAACAGGAAGAATCATCGTACCCATTTTTGCCCATGTCGCTATGAACACAATTGTCGTGATTATCCAATTTATCTTTAAAGAAGAAATTGAAAAAATAATGCAAGAAGCAGAAAAAATGCAAAACTTCATCGGAGGGTTCCTATGAGACCGACACCTTTGTTTTCAGCTTTTATCTATATCCTTCTAGGGGTATTGTTCACTTATTTTGCAATTGAAAATGTCAGGCAGGAAGGCTGGGGGTTTTTTTCCTGGTTGCTTGTTATCCTCGCTACCTTTGATTTTGGAGCAGGTGTAAGAATCATATTGTTTTATTACAAAATTAAAAAAGCACAGAACAACCAAAAAAAGTGAGTCCGGATTCGGACTCACTTTTTAACTTTCTTCGACTTCCTCCACGAAATCTACAGAAGGATAATTTTTCAAAAAATAAATTAAGGATTGCAGTTCGACTGCTAAATCAATATGATGAACCCTTATGGATGGGGGGACGTTTAACCGTGCAGGCGTGAAATTCAAAATCCCTTTCACATTTGCCTGGACAAGCTTATCTGTAATTGGCTGAGCAGCAGAGGCAGGCACTGTTAAAATCGCTACAGAAATATTTTCATTTTCTAAACGGCTTTCCAAGTCATCCATATGAAAGACTGGCACATTGCTAATTTTGGTTCCAACCTTTGAGGGATCGACATCGAACGCCATTTCAAACTTTGTATTGTTGTTTTTTAAAAAGTTATAATTCAAAAAAGCCGTACCTAGGTTACCCACCCCAATCAGGGCAACCTTTGTCAACTCATCCTGATCAAGTGTCTTGCGGAAAAAACCGAGCAGATAATTCACATTATACCCATATCCCTTTTTGCCAAGCGCGCCAAAGTATGAAAAATCCCTGCGGATTGTAGCAGAGTCAACTTTAACTGCTTCACTTAGTTCCGCAGACGAAACCCTTTGCTTACCAGATGTGTGGAGATTCTTTAAAAACCTGTAATAAAGAGGCAGGCGCTTGGCAGTAGCCTGCGGTATTTTTATTGTTTCACTCATCCCTATCCCCCAATTCTTTTCTTCTAATGCCACGTGTAATCAATTAAATCAATCTCAGCTCACTTCAGTTTCCCTTTTAAAATCCCCATTCTTTCCGCCCGTCTTCTCCATTAGGTAGGTTGGGCCGATAATCATTCCTTTATCAACTGCTTTACACATATCATAAACGGTCAATGCACAAGCAGAAGCCGCGGTTAGAGCTTCCATTTCCACACCGGTATTTCCTTTCGTTTTCACGGCGGCAGCAATTTTCAGCCTGTATCCCTCTTCGTCATTTTCCCACTGGAATGTTATATCAACACCTGTTAATGGGATGGGATGGCACATCGGAATGATTTCCGACGTTTTCTTTGCGGCCATGATGGCGGCTACTTGAGCAACAGCAAGCACATCGCCCTTTTTCATCTGATTATTCGTTATCCGTTCGTATATTTCATTATTCACTAGTATGCTGGAATAGGCAACTGCGGTTCTAAGTGTCTCAGGCTTATCGCTGACATCGACCATCCTTGCCCGGCCTTCTTCGTTAAAATGGGTGAATTCAGCCATATCTAAACTCCTCTCGAGTGCTGTTACCTGTTTTTAACCGGTCAGATAAGCAATTTGTGGGTGTTAGTATTTGTTTCATCTTGAATAATACACTATTTTCCGGCAATTGTGTATTGGCTATATTTTCGTTATAACACTTTGTTAACATAATTTTTGCTTAACAAAGCGTCCTATTCGGTCAGATTATTGCCGACTTAGTAATGATACGTTACACTTTAGGGGTAATGAGGTGATTACGAATGATCTTGCTTCAAGTAAACCAGGTTGCAAAATACTTTGGTGCTGACTTAATCTTATCCAATATAAAGCTGGAACTGCAAACTCGGGACCGGGTTGCGCTTGTCGGCAGAAATGGCGCGGGCAAATCCACACTTTTGAAAATAATCTCCGGCCAAATGAGTCATGATGGCGGAGAAATAATAAAGCCAAAGGATGCAACAATGGGCTACCTTGCTCAGAATACCGGGCTAGAATCAAACCTTTCCATTTGGGATGAAATGCTTAAGGTATTTGAGGAAGTTCGTAAACTGGAGACCACTTTGCGTTCACTCGAGAACAGAATGGCGGACCCCGCTGTTTTTGAGGACGCGGTGATGTACGAGAGAGTATTAAAAGAATATGATACTCTCCAAATACGATACAAGGAACAAGGCGGATATCAATATGAGGCTGACATTCGCTCGGTATTGCATGGCCTGAACTTTCATAGTTTCGATTATTCAACTAGTGTATCATCGTTGAGTGGCGGTCAAAAAACCCGGCTGGCATTAGGCAAGCTCCTGCTTGCAAAACCCAACATTCTGATATTGGACGAGCCCACCAATCATCTTGATATTGAAACACTTTCGTGGCTTGAACAATATCTTCAAAGCTACGAGGGAGCCATTTTGATTGTTTCCCACGACCGTTATTTCCTCGATAAGGTCGTTAACCAGGTGTATGAGCTCTCGCGGATGCAAATACAGAAATACAGTGGAAATTATAGCTCATATCTCGATCAAAAGGCCGAAAATTATGAACGAGAAATGAAACTATATGAAAAACAGCAGGACGAAGTAGCGAAACTCCAGGATTTTATCCAGCGGAACCTTGCCCGCGCCTCAACGACAAAGCGTGCCCAAAGCAGACGAAAAAGGCTTGAGAAAATGGATTTAATGGAACGGCCCTCAGGAGATGAAAAATCTGCTGTCTTCTCCTTTGAAATTGAACGGCAAAGCGGCAATGATGTCCTGAACGTCGATTCCGTTGCAATTGGCTATGAACAAGCTGTTTCCGAAAACATTACATTCAGTATCAAAAAAGGGGACAGTATTGCTCTTGTTGGGCCAAATGGCATTGGCAAGTCCACACTGCTAAAAACAATCGTCAAGCTTTTACCTAGTATTTCCGGATCCATCCATTATGGAACAAATGTAAAAATAGGGTACTATGACCAGGAACAGGCTAATTTAAGGTCAAATAAACGCGTTCTAAATGAACTTTGGGATGATTATCCTTTAAAGACCGAGAAAGAAATCCGGACAATCCTTGGAAATTTCCTGTTCTCTGGAGATGATGTGCTAAAGCCCGTTTCAGCATTAAGCGGAGGGGAAAAAGCAAGGCTAGCATTAGCGAAACTCATGCTCGAAAAGTCCAACTTCCTCATATTGGATGAGCCAACAAACCATCTTGATCTTGACAGTAAGGAAGTATTGGAAAATGCATTAATTGATTATCCTGGGACTTTGTTATTCGTCTCGCATGACCGATACTTTATTAACAGGATTGCAACAAAAGTTTTCGAATTAAGTAAGACAGACTGTACCGAGTACCTTGGAGACTATGACTACTTCCTGGAGAAAAAACAAGAGATGCTCGAACTTGCGGAACTTGATAAAAAACCTTCTGCTAGCAGTGATACCATTGCAGATACAGGAAAAACTACTTTTCAACAGGAAAAAGAATTTAAAAGGCTTGACCGACAGCGCAAACGGAAGCTTGAGGAGATTGAAAGAAGAATTGAAGAACTAGAAGGTAAATTAGAGGAGAATGAACAGCTTCTCTGTGAACCTGATGTTTATCAAAATCATGAGCGAGTACTGAAATTAAATCAGCAAAATGAACAAGTACGTACCGAACTTGACTCCCTGCTTGAAGAATGGGCCGAATTGGCAGAGTAAGCGCAGGATTACCTGCGCTTTTTCCACATATTTATCCACAATAAATCCCTTTATAAATAAGTTATCAACCGACTTATCCACTTTATCCACAATTAAACTAAATTTTATCCACATTACCAACAGGAACATACGTGCTTATCCACAATCCATCTTTTTTATTGATGGAATTTTCAACTATTTATCCACAAAAAAGGCCGATAGGGTATCCTACCGGCATTTTACTAATCAATTGTATTTTTCAATAGATAATCCCGGATTGGCATTCAGGCTTAAATTGGCCCGAATTCCTTTTTCGTACATAACGCTCCCAGCCGCTGCTATCATTGCTGCATTGTCGGTACATAGGGAAAGAGGAGGGATGACAAGATCGACATCCTGCATACTTATAAAGGCTTCCTCTAGAGCCTGTCTCAATCCTTTATTCGCAGCAACTCCACCGGCAAGTAAAACTTGTCTAACATTGTATTCCTTTGCAGCCAGCGCAGCCTTAGTTACAAGTACTTCTATAACACTTTCCTGAAAGCTTGCGGCCAGTTCGGCCGGTTCGATTGTTTCACCACGTTGCTGGGCATTATGGACAGTATTAATAACAGCAGATTTTAAGCCGCTGAAACTAAAATCATACGACCCTTCCTCAAGCCAGGCTCGTGGGAGTGGAATAGAAGCACTTCCTTGCTGGGCAAGCCTATCAATGTGAGGGCCCCCAGGATACGGCATGTTCAAGACTCTCGCCACCTTATCATAAGCTTCCCCAGCAGCATCATCTCGCGTTTCTCCGACCACTTCAAAGTGGCCATGTTCTTTCATATAGACCAACTCGGTATGGCCCCCTGAAACAACAAGGGCCATTAACGGAAATTTCATTTCAGCCACAATCCTGTTGGCATAAATATGACCGGCGATATGGTGGACGGGAACTAACGGTTTCTGGTGTGCAAAAGCAAGAGCCTTTGCAGCATTCACCCCTATCAAAAGTGCACCCACTAGTCCAGGGCCCTCAGTTACCGCTATAGCATCAATATCCTCCATCGCTACATCCGCCTGCTTCAATGCTTCTTCAAGCACAATCGTCATTTCCTCAACATGGTGGCGCGAGGCAATTTCGGGGACAACCCCGCCAAACCGTTTATGGCTTTCAATTTGGGAAGCTACTACGTTTGCTACAATCTGTCTTCCATTTTTTATAATTGCGACAGCTGTTTCATCACAGCTTGTTTCTATTCCTAATATGATTTGTTCTTTCATCATAGTTTCACCCACATGACAATCCCATCTTCGCCATTGTCTGTATAATATTTTTTTCTTATTCCGCCTTCCTGAAAGCCAAGCTTCTTGTAAAGGCTTCTTGCAGGTGTATTGGACACTCGTACTTCAAGGGTCATGCTTGTTGCTCCCATTTGCCTAGACAGATCCATCACCTTCCTCAGTAACGCTTCTCCGAGCCTCATCCCCCTAAATTGGGGAAGTAGCGCAATATTCGTTACATGTGCTTCATCCACAACGATCCAAACCCCACAATAGCCTATGACTTCGCCCTTATCCTCCACAACGAAATAAACAGCATATTGGTTGTGGTGTAGCTCATTATAAAAGGCCTCCCTGCTCCAAGGCAAGGTGAATGACTCTTTTTCAATGATCATAATTTGGTCGAGGTCTTCTTCCTTCATATATCTGAAAGAGAGGGTTCCATACGTATCATTCATTTTCAGTTCCCCTCGCCTCAAGCCACTTTGCTTCAGCCTCGGCTAGACGAATATAGTTAGGTACAAATGAATGAGTATCAATTGGCTTCTTATCCTTTCCTAGGAAAGCTAGCTCTGAAGGCCTTGGGTTCATTTCAGGGAACAAACCAAGGACTGCATTCCTTCCCAGGACTGATCTAATTACTGTTTCATGCAGGCTGGCATCATTACCCAAAAATAATACCCTTTCCTCGAGCCCTGCGAGATACTTTGACCATTCCTCCATCATAATCAACCTGTCCGGATTGACAGTCTCCATTGTCCCATTTTTCACTTGATAAAGACCCGTATAAACCTGGCCGCGCCGAGCATCAAAAAGAGGTGAGATAAGACCTTCAAAATGTCGGCCATTCATAGCCAATACCAGCAGGCTTGAAATGCCCACCAACGGGATGTTCAGAGACCAGGCCATCGTTTTTGCAACGGTCACCCCAATCCTTACACCCGTATAGGAACCAGGTCCTTCCGCCACTACTATTCGATCAAGGTCGGCTGGTTTTAATCCTGCCTCATGTAAAACAAGTTCAATGGCAGGCATAATCCTTATTGAATGGTTTTTCTTTAAGTTGGTAATATACTCCGCAATTACCCGATCCCCATCCGTCACAGCTACCCCTAGCGGATAATTTGATGTGTCGATTGCTAAGATTTTCATAAGAAGAACTCCTTACATAATTGCTCATACCTGCTTCCCCTTGGCGTAAAAAGAAGCTTTCTCCTGTTATCTGGCTCAAGGGTTATACGTATATCCAGTCTCTCAGCGGGAAGCTGCTCGCCAATCAGGTGCGCCCATTCAACAACAGTTACGCCTTCCCCATTGAAGTATTCATCAAACCCAAGATCCTCATATTGATCGGATACTCTGTATACATCCATATGGTACAGGGGCATCCGTCCATAATATTCTTTAATAATTGTAAAGGTTGGGCTGTTCACCATTCTTTTAATCCCAAGACCAACTGCCAAACCTTTTGTAAAGGTTGTTTTTCCCGCACCAAGGTCCCCTTCGAGTGTCAGTACATCCCCCGGCTTAAGAAAGCCAGCTAGCCTCTCAGACAAGCGCAGGGTATCCTCGCTGCCTGATGAGATATAGTCAAATGAATTCATGTTATCACCTTATCCAACCGGAACTTTTTTACTTATCTTTGTCTGAATAGCTGTAAAAAAACCTTAGGAAGATTGGCTCCTAAGGAATTTGCTCATATATGTAGTGTACATGATTTTATAGAAATGGGCAAAAAAGCCAGGCATTCCAAGGGTATGTCCCCTAGAAATAAAAAAAGACGAAACCTATTGTTTCGTTTTCCTTTACCAGTCTATTAAACTGAAATGGCGGTCTGGACGGGACTCGAACCCGCGACCTCCTGCGTGACAGGCAGGCATTCTAACCAACTGAACTACCAGACCATATGATTGCGGGGGCAGGATTTGAACCTGCGACCTTCGGGTTATGAGCCCGACGAGCTACCAGACTGCTCCACCCCGCGACGATAATATAATTTATTTTATGATCTCAATTTTATTTTTAGTTACAAATAACAAAAATAAAATTGGGATAGCCCGGCAGCGTCCTACTCTCACAGGGGTTTGCACCCCAACTACCATC
>NZ_MAYU01000005.1 GCF_001685025.1 Bacillus sp. FJAT-27225
CGATGGTAGTTGGGGTGCAAACCCCTGTGAGAGTAGGACGCTGCCGGGCAATTTTAAAAAAGGACAATCCACTTGGGTTGTCCTTTTTTGTATGTAAATTATAATCTAAAGACGAACAATGAGAAAATATTTAAATATAACGTTCGCTGTATTGGTTGACTGACTAGTGATAATGCTGTTATGATTGAACCATTAAGAATAAATATAGTAATTGCACCTCGTATAATAATGGGAATATGGCCCATAAGTTTCTACCCGGCTACCGTAAATGGCCGGACTATGAGGGAAAGCCGCATTATAAGAAGCGATGGATACCTTTTTTCATTTAGCTTCTATTTGTATTTGCCTTTCTGGCCCTGGCCGGACTGCTTTCTCTTTTAATAGGGAGCAGTCTGCCAGGGTCTTTTATTTTTTTCGAAGGATGTGATGAACATGAGTGTGAGAGTTGCGGTCATTATGGGGAGTAAATCAGACTGGGAAACAATGAAACATGCATGCTCCATACTAGATAGCCTTGGTGTACCTTATGAAAAAAGTGTCATATCTGCTCATAGAACCCCTGATTATATGTTCCAGTTCGCAGAAAACGCAAAGGGCCGGGGGCTAGAGATTATCATTGCCGGTGCAGGCGGTGCTGCACATTTGCCTGGGATGGTCGCTGCCAAGACTATTGTCCCAGTAATCGGAGTCCCAATTAAATCAAAGGCATTAAACGGATTGGATTCTTTGCTGTCGATTGTCCAGATGCCGGCTGGAGTACCTGTAGCAACAGTAGCCATAGGGGAAAGCGGAGCGAAAAATGCAGGTATTCTTGCCGCCCAAATACTTGCTTTAAAGGATGATGGACTTGCCGAAAGAATTGAAGAAATGAGGAAAACAGCAGAGAATGCTGCCCTCGAAAGTAGTAGCCAGCTTGTTTAGGGATCCAATTTTACCCGGTGCTACAATTGGTATTATCGGCGGCGGACAGCTTGGCAGGATGATGGCAATAGCGGCAAAGGCAATGGGTTACCGAATTGCTGTACTAGATCCAAACCCGGACTCCCCTTGTGGCCAGTTGGCCGATTTCAAAGTTATCGCATCATATAGCAGTCTTGAAGCAATGAAACAATTAGCGGAAGTAAGCGATGTAGTAACATACGAATTTGAAAATATAGATGAAGATGCTTTAGAAGCTGCAGGCAAGTTTTCATGGGTACCACAAGGCACAAAAGTACTCGAGATAGCCAAGGATCGGATAAAAGAGAAACAGGCAATAACAAAAGCCGGGCTTCCTGTCGCTCCTTATAAACCGGTATCCACCATAGAACATCTGGCAGAGGCTGTTGCTCACTTGGGTTATCCTTGTGTTGTAAAAACAGCAAGAGGCGGTTATGACGGAAAAGGGCAGCGTGTAGTAAGAGATGAAAAAAGTATGATTGCTGCGGCTGAACTTCTCCATCATGGCCCTTGCGTCGTCGAACAATGGCTAACCTTTGAGAAAGAGATATCTGTTATTGTTACACGGAGCACAAGCGGGGAAACAGCAGTATTTCCAGTTGCAGAGAATATTCATTATAACAACATCCTCCATGAAACCATTGTTCCTGCGAGGATTAGCAAAAGAACGGAAGCAAGCGCAATTGCCCTTGCTATAAAGCTTGCGGACTCGCTTAAAATGATTGGTACTTTGGCTGTGGAAATGTTCCTGTTGGAGGATGGGTCAATTTCAATAAATGAAGTCGCCCCTCGGCCTCATAATTCGGGACACTATTCAATTGAGGCATGCGAAACATCCCAATTTGAACAGCATATCCGGGCTGTATGCAACCTGCCGTTAAGCAGGACCAATCTTTTGAAGCCTGCTGTTATGGTTAATATTCTTGGCGAACATCAGAAAGACCTGTTGTCAAAGATATCTGAACTGAAAGATTGGAATGTGCACCTATATGGGAAAACCGAAGCGAAGCCGGGCAGAAAAATGGGTCATGCAACATTGCTGCGGAACACAATAGATGAAGCGTTAGATGAGATTGAAAAAACAGGAATCTGGCATGCAAAAGAAACAGCTGCTGCCGGCAAGTGAGAGGAGCCCTTACATATGAGAGAACTATTGTATGAGGGAAAAGCAAAAAGGATATACAGCACAGCTGATGAACAGATTGTGCTTGTAGAATACAAGGATTCAGCCACTGCTTTTAACGGGGAGAAGAAAGCAGAAATCTCAGGTAAAGGCCAGCTTAACAATGAAATCAGTTCAAAGCTTTTTATGATGCTAAAAGAGCAAGGCATTGAGTCGCATTATGTTGAAAAAGTGTCATCGACTAGCCAGCTTGTAAAAAGAGTATCAATTATTCCTCTGGAAGTAGTTGTCCGAAATGTAGTCGCTGGAAGTATGGCAAAACGGTTAGGCATAGAAGAGGGAAAGCCACTCAAAAAACCAATTGTCGAGTTTTATTTAAAGGATGACAGCCTTGGTGATCCAATCATTACGGAAGACCATATTCTTGAGCTGGAACTGGCCACTCATGGCGAAATTTCAATTTTGAAGGAAAAGGCTTTTGAAATCAACCGGGTTTTATCCAGCTTCTTTAAGGAAATGGGCATAAACCTTATCGACTTTAAACTTGAATTTGGGAAGGATGCGTCAGGCAAAATTGTCCTTGCTGATGAAATTTCACCTGATACATGCCGGCTTTGGGATAGCAAAACGAGTGAAAAAATGGATAAGGATGTTTTCCGCAGGAATCTTGGAAGCCTGACGGAAGCCTATGAAAAAATACTTGATAGACTGGGAGGCTTATCATGGTAAAAGTAAAGGTTTATGTCACATTAAAGGAAAGCGTTCTGGATCCACAGGGAAAGGCAGTTTCAAATGCACTGCACTCGCTTGGATATGAAGAGGTTAAAGACGTACGAATTGGAAAGTATATGGAGTTGTTTATTGAAACAGAAGGCAGGGATGCTGAAACTGTTGTACGCGAGGCTTGTGAAAAGCTGCTCTCGAATCCAGTAATTGAGGACTACCGTTACGAAATTGAGGAGGCTCTAGTCCGATGAAATTTGCAGTCATTGTTTTCCCTGGATCGAACTGTGATTCCGACATGTATCATGCCATTAAGGATGAACTCGGTGCCGAAGCAGATTTTGTATGGCACACAGAGACTAGTCTGGATGGCTATGATGGGATTCTACTCCCAGGAGGATTTTCATACGGCGATTATCTTCGCTGCGGCGCCATTGCCCGTTTCAGTGCAATTATGACTGAAATTATCAAAGCGGCAGAAGTAGGAAAGCCAGTCCTTGGTGTTTGCAATGGATTTCAAATACTCCTTGAAGCTGGCTTGCTGCCAGGAGCTCTAAGACGAAATGAAAGCCTGAAGTTCATTTGCTCTCCGGCAGAAATAAAGGTAGAAAACAACCAAACAATGTTCACGAGTGAATACGCATTAGGGCAAACTCTATCCATCCCCGTTGCGCATGGAGAAGGAAACTATTTCTGTGATGAAAAAACTCTCGCTGAGCTAAAGGCAAATAAGCAAATCGTATTTACTTATTCAGAAGACATTAATGGGAGCCTGGACAATATTGCCGGAATCATCAATAAAGAAGGAAATGTCCTCGGAATGATGCCGCATCCAGAGAGGGCTGTGGATGAACTGCTTGGGAGTGCTGACGGTCTTCTTCTGTTCCGGTCGATTGTGAAGCAATGGAGGGAATCATATGTTGTTAACGCTTGAACCATCACCGGATCAAATCCGGGAAGATAAATTGTATCAGCAAATGGGCCTCTCTGATGAGGAGTTCACAAAGGTCGAAGAAATTCTCGGGCGCCTTCCGAACTATACTGAGACTGGTTTGTTTTCAGTGATGTGGTCGGAACATTGCTCCTATAAAAATTCCAAGCCGATTTTAAAAAAGTTTCCAACCACAGGAGAAAATGTCCTTCAAGGACCTGGTGAGGGGGCTGGAGTTGTCGATATTGGCGATGGCCAGGCGGTTGTCTTTAAAATTGAAAGCCATAATCATCCGTCGGCAATCGAACCGTATCAAGGAGCTGCAACTGGTATTGGCGGTATTATCCGCGATATCTTTTCCATGGGGGCAAGGCCGGTAGCGCTGCTGAATTCATTACGATTTGGTGAGCTTGATTCATCAGCCCGAGTCCGCTATTTGTTCAAGGAAGTCGTTTCCGGAATAGCTGGATATGGAAACTGCATTGGTATCCCAACCGTGGGCGGAGAAATCCAATTTGATGCTTCCTATGAGGGGAATCCGCTTGTGAATGCAATGTGTGTTGGCCTCATTGATCATAAAGATATAAAAAAGGGGCTAGCAAGCGGAGTTGGCAATACCGTCATGTATGTAGGCGCCAAAACAGGACGCGATGGCATCCATGGAGCAACTTTCGCTTCAGAAGAGCTTACCGACCAATCTGATGAAAAACGCCCTGCGGTCCAGGTTGGAGATCCATTTATGGAAAAGCTTTTGCTTGAAGCATGCCTCGAGCTGATTCAATCTGATGCCCTAGTAGGCATTCAGGATATGGGTGCTGCAGGTTTGACAAGCTCCAGTGCAGAAATGGCGAGTAAAGCAGGATTCGGAATCGAGATGAACCTTGACCTTGTTCCACAGCGCGAAACGGGGATGACTGCATATGAAATGATGCTTTCTGAATCTCAGGAACGGATGCTGATTGTTGTAAAGCGCGGCCGCGAACAGGAAATCGTTGATCTTTTTTCAAAATATCAGCTTGAAGCCGTTGCAATTGGAGAGGTCACAGAGGATAAAAGACTTCGCCTCATCCATCAGGGGGAAGTAACAGCAGATGTACCGGTTGATGCGCTGGCACTCGAAGCGCCGGTTTACCATAAACCATCAGCTGAGCCAGCTTATTTCCGTGAGTTCCAGGCAATGGAGAGTAGCATTCCGGACGTGGCAAACTATGGGGAAACACTTATCAGTTTGTTAAAACAGCCGACCATTGCGTCAAAAGAATGGGTCTACAATCAATATGACTATATGGTACGGACCAATACGGTTGTCGCACCAGGTTCGGATGCAGCAGTCATCAGAATTAGGGGGACAAAAAAAGCTCTTGCGATGACAACTGATTGCAATTCACGCTACATTTATCTCGATCCAGAAACAGGTGGAAAAATTGCGGTTTCGGAAGCAGCCCGCAATGTTGTCTGTTCAGGTGCCGAGCCTTTGGCTATAACCGACAATCTAAACTTTGGAAGCCCGGAGAAACCTGAAATTTTCTGGCAAATGGAAAAGGCAGCTGACGGCATTAGTGCAGCATGCCGCACGCTGAATGCACCTGTCATTGGAGGAAATGTATCACTCTACAATGAAACAAATGGCAATGCCATTTACCCAACACCAGTCATTGGCATGGTTGGGCTTGTGAAGGATATAAGCCATATAACGACACAGCAATTCAAGCAGGCTGGCGACCTTATTTATTTGCTAGGGGAAACGAAGGATGAATTCGGAGGTTCCGAACTTCAGAAGCTGATGTACGGAGAAATTTTTGGCAAATGCCCTGAACTTGACCTCGATGTAGAGGCAAGTAATCAGAAGACAGTATTGAATGCAATCCGGTCAGGCCTAATTGCTTCTGCCCATGATGTATCAGAAGGAGGTCTTGCTGTTGCCCTTGCTGAGTGTGCGATTGGGTCAGAATGTCTGGGAGCAGCGGTACAACTTAGCGGCAATCCAGTTTCTGCCCTTTTCAGCGAATCACAATCACGCTTCGTGCTGACAGTGAAAAAAGAACACCAGGAAGAATTTGAATCAATAACGGGTGCTATGCTGATTGGTTCAGTCACTTCCGAACCGGTTCTGAACATTAAAGTGAACGGTGAGGAAGCCATTAATGAAACAATTGGAACATTGGAAACAGCATGGAAGGGAGCTATCCCATGCTTGCTGAACTAAAAGGCTTGAATGAGGAATGCGGGATATTTGCAGTGTGGGGTCATGAGGATGCTGCCAGGCTGACATACTATGGTCTACACAGTCTCCAGCACCGCGGCCAGGAAGGAACGGGAATTATCACTTCAGACGGTGAAAAGCTCGCTGGCCTGAAAGGGGAAGGCTTAGTGTCTGAGATTTTCACTGAGCCGGCAATATCAGGATTGAGGGGTCAAGCTGCAATTGGGCATGTCCGTTATGCCACAGCTGGCGGGGGTGGGTATGAAAATGTCCAGCCACTTCTCTTCCATTCGCAAACTGGCAGCATGGCACTCGCCCATAACGGCAATCTTGTAAATGCTAATCTAATTAAATCAATTCTTGAACAGCAGGGCAGCATCTTCCAAACTAGTTCCGATACAGAAGTACTTGCCCACTTAATACGAAAAAACAGCGAATGGCGGCTTTCTGACCGTGTGAAAAATGCCCTTAAGCAAATTGAAGGTGCATTTGCGTACGGGATCCTTACTGAAACCGAATTGATGGTTGCACTTGACCCCCAGGGACTAAGGCCTCTTTCTTTGGCAAAATTGGGAGACGCCTATGTGGTTGCATCAGAAACATGTGCTTTTGACGCTGTAGGTGCCGAGTTTATCCGTGATATTCTGCCAGGAGAATTACTAGTTATAAATAAGCATGGACTTCATACTGAATTTTTTGCAGAGAACCGGGAAGAGGCAATCTGTACGATGGAATATATTTATTTTTCACGCCCCGATAGCAACATTAATGGGATCAATGTTCATTCTGCACGGAAAAGCCTTGGCAAAAGGCTTGCTCATGAAGCAAAAATCGAAGGTGATGTCGTAACTGGAGTCCCAGATTCCAGCATCTCTGCTGCCATTGGTTATGCCGAAGCCTCCGGAATCCCGTATGAGATGGGCTTGATTAAAAATCGCTATGTCGGTCGTACGTTTATCCAGCCTTCCCAGTCGCTCCGTGAGCAGGGCGTAAAAATGAAGCTTGCACCAGTAAGAGGTGTAGTTGAGGGGAAACGTGTCATTATGGTTGATGATTCCATTGTCAGGGGGACAACAAGCAGGAGGATTGTGTCAATGTTGAAAGAGGCAGGGGCACGTGAGGTTCATGTAGTGATAAGTTCCCCACCCATTACACATCCCTGCTTTTATGGGATTGATACCTCGGCAAAAGAGGAGTTGATTGCCCACTCAAATTCGCCTGAAGAGATAAGGGAAATCATCGGTGCTGATTCACTTACTTTCTTGAGCGTGGAAGGAATGCTTGAAGCAATTGGCCGGAAGAGCGAAGGAAAGAATTGCGGCCAATGCCTTGCCTGTTTTACAGGGGAGTATCCAACCGAACTTTACCCGGATACACTTCAATACTATTACCAAAAAAGCCCCACACCAGTGAAGACGAACTAAATTAAATGAAAAATCAAAGTGGCGATGGAGAGTAGCAAAGCTCCGCCCCAAAAATCAAAATGGCAGTGGAGAGTAGCAAAGCGAAACCCGCCCAAAAATCAAAGTAGCGGTGGAGAGAAACGAAGCAAAGCTCCGCCCCAAAATCAAAATGGCGGCGGAAAGAAACGAAGCGAAGCTCCGCCCCAAAATCAAAATGGCGGCGGAAAGAAACGAAGCGAAGCTCCGCCCCAAAATCAAAATGGCGGTGGAGAGAAGCAAAGTGAAGCTTCGCCCCAAAAATCAAAATGGCGGTGGAGAGAAGCGAAGCGAAGCTCCGCCCAAATCAAAATGGCGGTGGAGAGTAGCGAAGCGAAGCTCCGCCCCATGTCCACTAGGAGGCCGCTATGTCAAAAGCTTATAAAGATGCAGGTGTCAATATTGAAGCAGGCTATGAGGCGGTTGATCGAATGAAGCGCCACGTAAAGAAGACCGTACGGCCGGGCGTTATGGGAGGCCTCGGCGGGTTCGGGGCAATGTTTGATATTTCATCTCTGAATATGAAGGAACCAGTATTGGTTTCAGGGACCGATGGGGTCGGAACAAAGCTAATGCTGGCCTTCATGATGAACCGGCATGACACAATCGGTATTGATGCTGTAGCCATGTGTGTGAACGATATCGTTGTCCAGGGGGCAGAACCCCTCTATTTTCTGGACTATATTGGCTGTGGAAAGGCAGAGCCATACCGGATTGAAGAAATTGTAAAGGGAGTTGCGGATGGCTGTGAAATGGCAGGCTGTGCCCTGATTGGCGGGGAGACAGCTGAAATGCCAGGTATGTATTCCCTCGATGAGTATGATATAGCAGGCTTTGCTGTCGGCGCATGCGAGAAGTCAGAGATTATTACAGGGGAAGCAATCCGCCCTGGTGATGTCCTAGTGGGCCTTGCGTCAAGTGGTCTTCACAGCAATGGTTTTTCGCTGACAAGGAAGGTCTTTTTTGAAAAAGCAGGCTTACAAGTCCATGACTACATCGAAGAGCTTGGCTGTACGCTGGGGGATGAGTTACTAAAGCCTACAAAAATATATGTAAAACCGATTTTATCTGCCTTGAATGACTTTCCAATAAAAGGCATGTCCCATATCACTGGCGGTGGATTTTATGAAAACATTCCAAGGATGCTGCCTGAGGGATTAGGTGCAAGCCTTACTGAAGGAAGCTGGGAAATTCCAAAAGTTTTTACGCTGCTTCAACAAATGGGGGGAATAACCAGAGATGAAATGTATCATGTCTTCAACATGGGAATTGGCATGGTTGTTGCCATTGGAGAAGAGCATGCTGAGGGGTTAATCCGCCACTTTAAAGCTTCCGGAGAATGTGCATCAGTAATTGGAACTGTTACAAGCCAGGAAGGGATACGAGTATCATGATGAATATTGCAGTGTTTGCCTCGGGCAACGGCAGCAACTTCCAAGCTTTACTCGACGCCTCCCACAATGGATTATTAAACGCAACGATCAAATTGCTTGTTTGTGATCGGCCAGGAGCGTTTGCAGTTGAACGGGCAAGGAAGGCGGGAGTGGAAACCTTTGTTTTTTCACCAAAAGAATTTTCCAGCAAAGAGGAGTACGAGGCAATTCTTGCAAAAAAACTCAAAGATTTACAAATTGAGTGGATTGCCCTTGCAGGCTACATGAGGCTGATTGGCACTGTTCTTCTTTCATCGTACGAAGGCCGGATTGTCAATATTCACCCTTCCCTGCTTCCTTTATATCCAGGAAAGGATGCGGTGGGCCAAGCATTAGCCGACGGGGCATGCAATACGGGTGTCACAGTCCATTTTGTGGATGAAGGAATGGATACAGGACCTATTATTGAACAAATTGAAATCTCAATAGCGGAACAAGAAACAACCGAAAGCCTGCAGGCAAAAATTCAAAAAGTCGAGCACAGGCTATATCCAACGGTACTCCAATCATTAGTTACTACACAGGGAGGCGGGCATTATGGCAAAAAAACGGGCACTGATTAGTGTATCCGATAAAAGAGGAATAACGGATTTCGCCAGGGAACTTGCTGGGCTTGGCTACGAAATCGTATCGACTGGCGGAACAAAAAAGGCGATTAAGAAGGCGGGCATCCCTGTCATTAGCGTCAGCGATGTAACAGAATTCCCGGAAATTCTTGAAGGCCGAGTTAAAACGCTCAACCCAAGAATTCACGGCGGGCTTTTGGCAAAAATGGATGAGCCAAACCACCTTGAACAGCTTCAGGAACATGGGATTGAACCAATTGAAATCGTATGTGTAAATTTATATCCATTCAAAGAGACAATTTCAAAGCCTGATGTCACTGTGGACGATGCGATTGAGAATATTGATATCGGTGGACCGTCAATGCTGAGGGCGGCTGCGAAAAATCACCAGCACGTCACGGTTGTAACCGATCCGAAAGATTACGAAATTGTGCTCGGCGAGTTGAAGGAGCAGGGAGCGACCACACAGGAAACAAGGCGCAAGCTTGCAGCAAAGGTATTTCGCCATACCGCTGCCTATGATGCTCTGATTGCATCTTTTCTGACAGAGTTGGCTGGAGAGGGACAGCCTGAAAGCCTGACAATTACATATGATTTGAAGAATGCCCTCAGATACGGAGAAAACCCACATCAAAAGGCGGCTTTTTATAAGAGCCCGCTTGGATCCGGATTTTCAATTGCAAGCGCAGAACAGCTGCATGGGAAGGAACTATCCTATAACAATATCAACGATGCAAATGCTGCACTTCAGATTGTGAAAGAATTTTCAGAGCCTGCTGCTGTTGCTGTTAAGCACATGAACCCTTGCGGTGTTGGTACTGGTGAAACAGTTCTTGCTGCTTATAAAAAGGCATATAAAGCAGATCCTGTGTCCATTTTTGGCGGCATTGTAGCTTTCAATAGACAAGTAGACAAGGAAACAGCAGAAAGGCTTCATGAAATCTTCCTTGAAATCATCATAGCACCTTCCTTCTCGGAAGAAGCACTTGAGGTTTTACAGAAAAAGAAAAATATTCGTTTGCTCACAATCCTGGATGATCAAGAAATGAAAGCAGAAAAAGGTCTTGTTTCAATTGAAGGAGGCCTGCTCATCCAGGATCAGGATTCACATACCTTGGAAAAAGCGACTATTACCGTTCCAACGAAGCGCCAGCCAACCGAGGAAGAGTGGAAGGCTTTGAAACTTGGCTGGAAAGTTGTTAAACATGTAAAGTCAAATGCAATTGTTGTTGCAAATCAGGAACAAACTCTCGGTATTGGGGCCGGGCAAATGAACCGGGTCGGCTCTGCAAAAATAGCGCTCGAACAAGCAGGTGTTAAGGCAGTTGGTGCAGCAATGGCTTCCGATGCATTCTTCCCTATGGATGATACGGTAGAAGCAGCTGCCAAGGCAGGTATCACTGCAATTATCCAGCCAGGCGGATCAATCCGGGATGAGGATTCAATTAAAAAGGCAGACCAATATGGAATTGCTATGGTCTTCACAGGGGTACGCCACTTCAAACACTAAGGAGGATCCACATGGATGTTTTAGTAATCGGCAGGGGAGGGCGTGAACATGCCATCTGCCAAAAGCTTAATGAAAGTTCTTTAGTGGAAAATGTATTTGTAGCACCAGGCAATGCCGGAATGGTCGATGTAGCAAGTCTGGTACCCATAGAAGAAACGGATTATGAAAAATTAACATCGTTCGCGAGGGGACAAGGCATAGGCCTTACCGTGATTGGGCCAGAGATTCCTCTTCTTTCTGGGCTTGCAGACAGGTTTCGGGAAGCTGGATTACCCGTTTTTGGGCCAGGAAGCAAGGCGGCCCTGATTGAAGGGAGTAAAGCCTACGCCAAATTATTAATGAAAAACTTTAAAATTCCAACCGCAGACTATCAAGTTTTTGATTCCTTTGACGAAGCGAAAGCCTATATTGAGGCAAAGGGAGCACCGATTGTTATAAAAGCCGATGGATTAGCAGCCGGTAAAGGTGTTACGGTTGCCCTTACAAAAGAAGAGGCCATCAAAGCACTAGAAGACATGCTGATTGCCCACAAGTACGGGAATGCATCAGCTTCAGTTGTTATTGAGGAATTCCTTGAGGGTGAAGAGTTTTCCTTAATGGCTTTTGTAAATGGTGAAGTAGTCGTGCCCCTTGAAATCGCTCAGGATCATAAACGGGCATATGATGGTGACCAGGGACCAAACACTGGTGGAATGGGAGCATATTCCCCAGTGCCGCACATTCCCCAAAGTGCAGTTGACTCTGCAGTTGAAACGGTCCTGAGGCCTGCAGCGAGAGCACTTGTTCAGGAAGGCAGAAGTTTTTGCGGGATTTTGTATGCCGGTCTTATTTTAACAGCACAGGGACCTAAAGTAATTGAATTTAATGCAAGGTTTGGTGACCCTGAGACTCAGGTTGTTCTGCCTCGTTTAAAAACAGATTTGGCAGAGGCAATTCTTCAGATTCTTGATGGGAAGGCTCCTAAATTAACCTGGGACGATTCCTTTTCAGTAGGCGTAGTTGCTGCTGCAAAAGGCTATCCCGAAAAGGCAGAAATGGGAGCGATAATTGAAGGGCTCGATACCATTAGCTCTGAAACAACTATTTTTCATGCAGGGACGAAAAAAGATGGGTTGGGCCGATTTTATGTTGATGGTGGCCGTGTCTATCTTGCTTCCTCCAAAGCACCATCGTTGGCAGAAGCACTGGAGAAGGTTTATAAGGATATGGAGAAAATCAATTCCAATGGAACCTTCTACCGAAGGGATATTGGGGCAAGGGCATTAAAATTTGCCCCTGCCCTTTAATGAATTAGTGAGATAACAATAGATCAGGAACGGGCTTTTTTCACGAGTGATTTCTAAAAAAGATTTGATGAATGGATAATCGCGATTCGGCATTATTTTGACAGCCTCTCCCCACCACTCGGTTTCATACCGGGCAATCATACTTAAATTGTATAAAAGCAGGTAATGGGCCATCAGTTCAGGGAATACCGAACGGTGGCTCTTCTTAAAAGGCATTACAAACCTTTTATCAAAAAAATGATATTTAAGAACAGAAGGCTGGTTAAGTGAATAAGGGGAGAGGGGAGATTCCAGCCTTGCAAAGCCCTCTTTCATTGCTGCTAATTTTATTCCAGTTTGTGCAGTAAAAAATTCCTGAAACCTGGCTTCTGACATATGATAGAAATCGAGCGTTTTTTCAGGGATAAAATATACTCCATCTCGTTCATGGAGGGAAAAGAAATTTGCTTGTCCTTCTAGTGGCCAAAAGAGGGAGTCCAACTCAGGTATAAGACGAAGCAATTCTTCCATAGTCATTTTATCTCCTTCAATCTGTTTCATGTGGAACAATTTGTCGGAGATGTGCGGAAAAAGGCCATTTTTTTGAAACTTTACTTCATCCTCGAAGAATTGATATTGTTGTTTTTTCCGTTTTCGGGCTGAAACACCATGGGCAAGGACCGCAGTGGTTTCAGGGTAAAAAGGATCGGTTGTAAGGATGCATGCCTTCGCTAAGTGGACAAGTCCATAAAAAAGCAGGATAGGCTGTAAGACGATAGGTGCATATTCTGCTTGGGAGTAATAAATGCTCCCGTGCTCGAGATAATAAATGAATGAATAGCTCTTTTCATAACTTTTTTGTTCAGGTGAGCTGCATCCTAGCTTCTTGTAGCAGTCTTGCAGATAGGATTGGGCATAGTCCGCAGACAGGAAAAAAGAGAAGCTATCCCACCCTCTGTAGGTGCGCCACACAAGGTAAGCCTCCTTTACTATAGGATTGAGTAGACTGAATGTAACCGATATAGAATAGTCAGACAACTCTTTCTATCCTTGACAGTAGATTGCCCAATTGTTAAAGTACTAATAATATTTTGAGTTTGGAGGGACAAAAATGTGGGAAAACAAGTTTGTTAAAGAAGGTTTGACTTTCGATGATGTATTGCTTATACCAGCGAAGTCTGAAGTGCTGCCGAAGGATGTCAGCCTCCAAACAGAACTGAGCGCGACTATAAGATTGAATTTGCCAATTATCTCTGCCGGGATGGACACGGTGACTGAAGCTGAGATGGCGATTGCAATGGCCAGGCAGGGTGGTCTTGGCATCATTCATAAGAACATGACCATTGAACAGCAGGCTGAACAAGTTGATAAAGTGAAACGCTCTGAGTCAGGTGTTATATCGGACCCATTTTTCCTTACACCTGAGCATCAAGTCTTTGATGCCGAGTATTTAATGAGCAAGTATCGGATTTCAGGTGTGCCAATCGTAAATAATGAAGAGGAACAAAAGCTTGTTGGTATTTTAACAAACCGGGATCTTCGATTTATTCAGGACGAGGATTATTCTTTTAAGATTTCCGATGTCATGACAAAGGAAAATTTGATAACTGCACCGGTTGGAACAACCTTGAAGGAAGCAGAACAAATTTTGCAAAAACATAAAATTGAAAAGCTTCCTCTTGTTGATGGCAATGGAGTCCTAAAAGGTCTCATTACGATTAAAGACATTGAAAAGGTTATTGAATTCCCGAATTCAGCCAAGGATAAAGAGGGAAGGCTGCTGGCTGGCGCTGCGGTAGGCGTTACGACAGATACAATGAAACGCGTTGAGGCACTTGTAAAATCAAAAGTTGACGTGATTGTTATCGATACAGCGCATGGCCATTCGAAAGGAGTTCTGGATACGGTCCGCCAAATCCGTGATGCATACCCGGAACTGGCTATCATTGCAGGCAATGTGGCAACAGCTGAGGGAACAAGAGAATTGTTTGAAGCTGGAGCGGATGTCGTAAAGGTTGGAATTGGCCCCGGATCTATTTGTACGACTCGAATCGTAGCAGGGGTCGGTGTTCCGCAAATTACCGCAATTTATGATTGTGCAACAGAAGCCCGTAAGCACGGTAAGACGATTATTGCTGATGGCGGAATCAAGTATTCGGGAGACGTGGTCAAAGCCCTAGCAGCCGGTGGAAATGCAGTTATGCTAGGCAGCCTGCTTGCCGGGGTTTCCGAAAGCCCAGGGGAAACAGAAATTTTTGAGGGACGTCGATATAAGGTCTACCGTGGGATGGGCTCTGAGGGAGCAATGGAAAAAGGCTCAAAGGACCGCTATTTCCAGGAGGATGCTAAAAAATTTGTTCCTGAAGGCATTGAAGGGCGCCTTCCATATAAAGGTCCTCTTTCCGATACAATCTTTCAGCTTGCTGGCGGCCTGCGGGCAGGCATGGGTTATTGTGGCGCCGCAACATTAAAGGATCTCCGTGAAAATACCCAATTCATCCGGATGACAGGCGCCGGTCTGCGCGAAAGCCATCCGCATGATGTACAGATTACAAAAGAAGCACCTAATTATTCAAAATAAGTTAATTCAGACAGGGAGAAATCCCTGTCTTTTATATGTAAATCTTGGCAAGAATATAGGCCTACCCTCCTTCTATCCATCCCGGAATAAGTATGTTAAGATAAAAAAAGTGTATAAAAATGTTGGAGGGCGTAACAGTGAAGAAAAAGATTTATCAGAAGTACATAGCACTTGTGCTTGCGGTTGCCATGCTTGCTGGCATTGTGACAGTACCGGCACCGGCACTAGCTGCGGAAGAGGGATCACTTGATATTAAGGCAGCGGCTGCAATTCTTGTAGATGCGGATTCAGGAAAAGTTCTATATGAACAAAATGCCGACAGTGTACTCGGCATTGCGAGTATGACTAAAATGATGACAGAATATCTCCTTCTTGAAGCAATTAAGGAAGGAAAAGTAAAATGGGATCAGCAGCAATCAGTCTCCAACGTTGTCCATGCCATTTCCCATGATAGAAGTCTTTCCAATGTCCCATTAAGGGCAGACGGAACTTATAATATTAGGGAACTTTATGAAGCAATGACGATTTATTCTGCAAATGGTGCCACAATCATGATTGCAGAAGCCATTGCTGGTTCCGAATCTAATTTTGTAAAAATGATGAATGACAAGGCGAAGGAACTTGGCCTTAAAGATTATAAGTTTGTCAATTCAACAGGACTTAACAACCGTGATTACAAGGGTGGGCATCCGGCTGGAACAGGCGCAGAAGATGAAAACGTCATGTCGGCCCGGTCAACTGCACAGCTTGCCTACCATTTATTGAAGGACTATCCAGAAGTACTGAAGACAACAAGTATCCCGAAAAAGATATTCAGGGAAGGAACTGAAGATGCAATCAATATGGAAAACTGGAACTGGATGCTTCCAGAACTAGTTTACAAATACCCTGGCGTAGATGGACTGAAAACCGGAACAACTGACTTTGCTGGTTACTGCTTCACAGGTACAGCAATGAAGGACGGAAAACGTTTCATTACTGTCGTGATGGATGCTAAGGGGCCAAATGGTAAAGGTGATTATAAGGCTCGTTTTGACGAAACGAGAAAAATGTTTGACTATGCCTTTGCCAATTACACAAAAACAGAAATCCTTCCGGCCAACTCTGCAATTAAGGGCCATAAATCTCTTGAGGTGACAAAAGGGAAAGAGGATACTGTAAAAATTCAAACGAAAGAACCTGTTTCTGCCATGATAAAAAATGGCGAGCAGGATAATTATCAACCGGCCCTTGTTCTTGATAAAAAGAAGCTAACAAAGGATGGGAAGTTGACAGCCCCAATTAAAAAGGGAGAGGTTGTCGGCTATGTTACAGTTGAATTAAAGGACGGTTCTAAGGCATCGTATTTGACAGAAAATGGCCAGAACAGCGTACGGACTCCTGTCATTGCAGCGGAAAGTGTTGAAAAAGCCAATTGGTTTGTTCTAATGATGCGCGGCATTGGCGGTTTCTTTGGAGACCTATGGGGAAGTATTGTATCAGGGATTAAAGGTTTATTTTAATACGAACTAACATTACTGAAGGGCTCCTGTGACAGGAGCCTTTTATTCATGCAAATTGAAGGATGTTGACGGTGTTTTAACTATACGTACATACAGCTTAACAAACCGGTTTGTATAATTCATTTGCAAACAGGCGATAATTGTAGTAGATTTTAAAGTATAAATTTACGATAATGATAAAGCGTTGAAAGGAAAAAGTAGCGGGAGTTCTGCTCAAAAGAGAGCCGGTGGCTGGTGGAAACCGGTGTGCAGACCCTGTGAATCCATCCTTGAGCAAGGCATGGAAAGCCAATTGGCAAGTAAATGCTTTCGGGTCAAACCGTTATGTAATTGAGGTGGGCAGCAACTGCTGCCAACCAGGGTGGCAACGCGGGTTAACTCCCGTCCCTGTTTGGGGACGGGAGTTTTTTGCGTTTTAAAAAACGCCCGCCTCATGGAATATAATAAAAGAAGGAGCGAATAAAATGCTTGATATCAAAGTTTTAAGAGCCGATTTTGAAGAAGTAAAGAAAAAACTTGAGCATCGTGGAGAGGATCTAACCGATCTCGGAAAGTTTGGGGAGCTTGACAGGAAAAGGCGGGATCTTATTGTTGAAGCTGAACAGCTGAAAAGCAAGCGGAATGAGGTTTCCCAGCAAGTAGCTGTTTTAAAGCGCGAGAAAAAGAATGCAGATGAGTTGATTGTACAGATGCGTGATGTAGGTGACAGGATTAAGGAGCTTGATCATAAGCTTCGTGATGTTGAAGAGGAGCTTGACCAGTTAATGTTAAGCATTCCGAACCTTCCTCATGAGAGTGTCCCTGTAGGTGAAACTGAAGATGATAACGTAGAAATTAGGAAATGGGGAGAGGTACGGGATTTTGGTTTCGAGCCGAAGCCTCATTGGGATATAGCTGATCATCTTCAAATTCTTGATTTCGAGCGGGCAACGAAAGTAGCTGGAAGCCGATTTGTTTTTTATAAAGGACTAGGCGCGCGCTTAGAGCGTGCATTAATGAATTTCATGCTTGATCTCCATATTGATGAGCATGGATATGAGGAAGTACTGCCACCTTACATGGTAAACAGAACTAGTATGACTGGCACTGGACAGCTCCCGAAATTTGAGGAAGATGCATTCAGAATTGAGAGCGAAGATTATTTCCTCATCCCGACAGCAGAGGTGCCTGTAACCAACCTGCACAGGGATGAAATTCTACATGGAGAACAGCTGCCAATCCGATATGCAGCCTACAGTGCTTGTTTCCGTTCTGAAGCAGGTTCCGCTGGCCGTGACACAAGAGGATTAATCAGGCAGCACCAATTCAATAAGGTGGAGCTTGTTAAGTTCGTCAAACCGGAGGATTCCTATGATGAGCTTGAAAAATTGACTGCCGATGCTGAAAAGGTACTAAAATTATTGGAGCTGCCGTATCGGGTCCTAAGTATGTGTACGGGAGATTTAGGATTTACAGCGGCAAAGAAATACGATATCGAGGTTTGGATTCCAAGCTATGGGACCTATCGCGAGATTTCTTCTTGCAGTAACTTTGAAGCTTTCCAGGCAAGGCGGGCCAACATCCGATTCCGCCGGGAGCCAGGCGCCAAGCCAGAACATGTCCATACGTTGAACGGATCTGGGCTTGCGGTTGGCCGTACGGTCGCAGCGATACTCGAGAACTATCAACAAGAAGATGGATCAGTTGTCATCCCGGAAGTCCTCAGGCCATATATGGGTGGGCGGAGTGAAATAAGGTAGGACTTGTTCATCAAGTTGGAGGGGACGGGAAACCGCCCCCCTTTACTTCAAGTGAGTTTGTCAAAATATATAGACATTGGTGGTAACTGTTGACAACGGTACTCATTCTATAGTAATATAGCCATTGTCGAAACGGAGGAATACCCAAGTCTGGCTGAAGGGATCGGTCTTGAAAACCGACAGGCGGGTTAAACCGCGCGGGGGTTCGAATCCCTCTTCCTCCGCCATTTTTTCGATAATGAATTTCAACGCGCATAAAATCTGGAGATTAAAATCCGCTGCAAGGGTCGCCTTGCAGCGGATTTTTTATTTTAATAGGGTTAGCGAATTTAAGGTTATTCTTGCCATGCCATAAAGCGCTAAAAGGCATCTACTTCGATTAATTTATAAAACCATCCAATTAGTTTAATCGTTAGCCAGTGTAAGGAGATTAGTCTAATGAGCCATCAAGTAGTATCCAAATTGCTTTTTAATGAGGCAAACGTTAAAAAACGCATATCAGCTGATTAGCCGATATGCGTTTTACTAAAAAGGATTTCATTTAATTTGTTGTCCACCAGCTTGCAGACATGTTCTGCATCTTTAGGATTATTGACGACATCTGTTGTGTCCATATCGATGATAAGGACTTCGCTTGCATCATAGTGGTTAATGACCCACTCATCATAATCCTTCCAAACTTCAAAGTAATACTCTTTCAGTTCTGGATTTATTTCAAAGCTTCTCCCACGGGACATAATCCGTTCAATAACTGTATCGAACGATCCTCTTAAATAAACCATTAGTTCCGGTGCCTTTTTGGGCAATTCCTTTAGCTCTTCCATCATGTTATCAACAAGGTCTTCATAAATTTTAAACTCTAGCTCCGAGATGCGCCCCAGCTTTTTATTAACATACGCAAAATACCAATCTTCATAGATGGACCGGTCCTGAATGGTATAAATCGGTTCATGCCAATTTATACATTCCTTAACTGTTTTAAACCGTTTATTCAAGAAGAACAGCTGCAGAAGAAAGGGAATTCTTTTTGCATCGAGCTCTTCAGGTGTTAACTCATAATAAAGAGGGAGAATCGGATTATCATCAACTGTTTCATAAAATACCTTGCTGTCGATCCCTTTACTTTGATAATAATCATTCAATAAATCCGCCACACTTGTTTTACCAAGGCCAATCATGCCGCCAATTACGATACTCAAACTATTTCCCCATCCTTATAATGTATTGGTCCAGCTGTTTTTTGCCAATGACAGTGAAAGCTTATCCAAAATGTTTTCCAGATCCTGTTCATTTTTTACGAAATCCATTTCATCGCCATTAAAGCGAAGCACAGGTATTTCAGGATGCTGTTGTTCAAAAGCAGTAATAGCATCTTCATAATCAAGGGACAGCTGTTCGAGATATAATGGGCTAATATTCTTTTCAACCTCACGGCCGCGCATTTCAATCCGGGAAAGAAGTGTATCCAGGCTAGCGTTCAGATAGATGACTACATTCGGCTTTGGCATGTCCTCTGTTAGAATTTGATAAATTTTGAAGTACTTCTTATACTCATCTTTACTCAAAGTTCTTTGGGCAAAAATCAGATTTTTTATAATATGGTAATCTGCAACAACAGGCTCATTCTTTGCGAGGTAGTGGGTGTTAATATCCCCTAGCTGCTTAAACCGGTTGCACAGGAAAAACATTTCTGTTTGGAAGCTCCACTCCTCAATGTTTTCGTAGAATTTCCCGAGAAAGGGATTCTCGTCCACTATCTCCTTTAGCAGCGCAAATTGATAATGGTCTGCAATCGCTTTGGCCAAAGATGTTTTCCCAACTCCAATCGGCCCCTCAACTGTTATAAAGGGTACTTCCCCCATTTCAAGTCCTCCTTCTCCACGCCTGCTCGTCCTATAAATCTGTATGTAAATAAGCAGAAAAAAGCAAGAATAAAGTAGAAATATGTCGTAATTAGACAAAGAGTATTTTACCATATTCTATACCCTAGAGGATATGGAATATTTAAGGGAGTTGTTATTTTTCTTATGAAGCCTTGAAAACAGAGAAAATAAATTCTAAATAAAAGCAGGCTGTCTATAGAGTTGACAGCCTGCCTAGCTATTCGCCAAATTAAGTAGCCCGTTTTGTTACATTAAAGTTTTCTGTAATCAGCAGCCAATTCTGAGGGAAAGAAAGACCAAGCTTCCAATAGCTCATTCCCCGCAAATTGAGCTCTTTAATCAAATCAAACTTAGCCTGAATTGAACGGGCATCCTCAAACCAAACCTCATGGTTCCTGCCCTCAGCTGTATAACGGAAAAATGGAGCCTGAGCTCTTGGGTCGTATTGGATAGTGACATTATTGCGGGCAGCAATCTGTATCGCTTGCTGTGGGCTTACTGCTCGGGCAACAGACCCTTGGACAAATGGAAGTGTCCAGTCATACCCGTACAAATTTTGACCCATCATGATCTTAGAGCCAGGCATTTCAGTAAGAGCATATTCGAGTACTTCACGGACAGGTCCGATTGGTGAAACAGCCTGGGCAGGTCCTCCGCTATAGCCCCATTCATAGGTCATAATTACAACAAAGTCGACAATTTCGCCATGGGTTTTGTAATCATGCGCTTCATACCATTTTCCTTTTTGGGCCGCACTCGTTTTAGGAGCAAGCGCTGTAGAAATTAGCCAGCCTTCACGTTTGAATCGGTCCCTTGCTTTTCTAAGAAAGGTATTATAGGCTTCTCTGTCCGCTGGGCGCAAATACTCAAAATCAAAGTGAATGTCACGGAAGCCCAGTCTTCTGGCAGTTGTAACAATATTGTTTAGGAACCGTTCTTGAATGGCCATGTCATTAAGAAGGATGCGCCCAAGTTCATCACTGAATTGATCATTTTCCTGATTCGTTATTACCATCATTAATACATTGTTATTTGCCCGGGCAATGGCAGAAAAGTTATTCAATAGCGGTTCTTTTAAAGAGCCATCGCGCTGGGCCTGAAAACTAAAAGGTGCTAAGTATGTCAAAAAAGGCGCAGCTTGCCTGGCGGCTGATACAAGGGCAGGTGCAACTGTTGTTCCTCTAGGCTCCACATATGCATTAAATTCGCCTGCTCTCTTGGGCCGGGGTGGGATATAGAGACGAAAACCTACATTAAGTGGTCGATCTGCAGGTATTCGATTAATACGGGCAAGCTCTTGAAAAGTAGTGCCAAATCTTTTGGCAATAGAGTAGAGGGTATCACCTGATTGGACATAATAAAAACGGCCTACTATTGGAATTACCATCGCTTGCCCAATGACAAGGTCATCCGGATTCGGAAGGTCATTTGCTTCAATAATATCATCAACGGTAGAACCATATCTTCGGGCAATGGTGGTTAACGATTCCCCCCGTTCCACTACATGTATCTGCATGTTCTTCCCTCCTAGCAGAAATTATCACTAAGACCATTGTATGAAGGGAAAATAGGTTTCATGTTATACTAAGCAAAGTCAATATTCAAATAGGATGTGTCGGGATGGAGAACCTGCAGGATATTCTCTATATGAAAGAAGCATTAAAAGAAGCAGAGAAGGCAGAGGCACTCGAGGAAGTTCCGATTGGAGCAATTCTGGTTGTTGATGACGAGATTATTGCCAGGGCCCACAATCTTCGGGAGACCCGCCAAAAATCCACAGCACATGCGGAATTACTAGCAATTGAAAAGGCTTGTGAAAAAATTGGCAGCTGGCGGCTGGAAAGGGCAACGTTATATGTGACTCTCGAGCCTTGTGCGATGTGCGCAGGTGCCATTGTACTTTCCAGGGTTGAACGAGTTGTATACGGTGCTGCTGATCCAAAGGGAGGCTGTGCAGGCACGTTAATGAATCTTCTTGATGAGAGTAGGTTCAACCATCAGTGTACAGTTGAATCCGGCGTACTAGAAGAGGAGTGTAGCTCAATGCTCTCCAGCTTTTTTCGTAATCTCCGGCAAAAGAAAAAAACAGAAAAGAGCCTTTCTAAACAAAAAGGCCTGGGTATCCATACAGGAATTGACAACTAGTCGGCCATTGATTTTTCGCCAGAAACTATGTATACTTAAAAGGCGTCATCATGACGCACTCTTTGCCGTGCTAGACGGGGAGGTAGCGGTGCCCTGTACCCGCAATCCGCTCTAGCGGGGTTGAATTCCTTCCTGAGGCTGCCACTCTGTAGGGCTTGCCTTAAGTAAGTGGTGTTGACGTCCGGGTCCTGCGCAATGGGAATCTATGAACCATGTCAGGTCCGGAAGGAAGCAGCATTAAGTGGACACTCCTATGTGCCGCAGGGTTGCCTGGGCTGAGCTAACTGCTTAAGTAACGCTTATGGATGACAGTCGATGGAAGGTGCACGGCAGCTAAAAATGATAAACAATGCCCATCCCTTTAGGGGTGGGTTTTTTGTATTAAAAGGCCAATTATAGTCTGGCTTATCTAGTTACACTTTACATAAGAATACGGTATAATAGAAAAGATTCATTTAAAACCGCTAGCGACTAGAAAGGGGGCAGTACCAGTGTCTTATCAGGCGTTATATCGTGTCTGGCGTCCGCAGCAGTTTATTGATGTTGTAGGCCAGGAGCATATTACTAAAACCTTGCAAAATGCACTGGTTCAGGAAAAAACAACCCATGCTTACCTTTTTTCAGGACCGCGCGGGACCGGAAAGACAACTGCGGCAAAAATCCTTGCGAAGGCGGTTAATTGTGAACATGCTCCTGTTACGGAACCTTGCAATGAATGCAGTGCATGTCTTGGAATTACAAACGGCACAATACAGGATGTCATTGAAATAGATGCTGCCTCAAATAACGGCGTTGATGAAATTCGTGATATACGTGACAAGGTGAAGTATGCACCTAGTTCTGTAAAATACAAGGTTTACATTATCGATGAAGTGCATATGCTTTCAACTGGGGCATTTAATGCCCTCCTGAAAACCTTGGAGGAACCTCCTCGCCACGTTATGTTTATTTTGGCAACGACTGAACCTCATAAAATCCCGCTGACTATCGTATCAAGGTGCCAACGGTTTGACTTTAAACGAATTACCTCAAAAGCAATCGTGGGCCGTATGAAATTGATTGCAGACGAAACAGGCACATCTTATGATCCTGCAGCCCTTCCAATCATTGCACGTGCGGCTGAAGGCGGGATGCGTGATGCATTGAGTCTTTTAGACCAGGCGATTTCGTACAGCCATGACCGCGTAACAATTGAGGATGCTTTAACTGTTACAGGATCTGTTTCCCAAAATTTTCTCTATCAGATGGCAGAAGCCATAGTGGAAAAGGATGTAGCAAAGGGGCTTGAGGCATTAAATGAATTGCTATATATGGGTAAGGACCCATCCCGTTTTATAGAAGACTTTATTTTGTTCTTCCGGGATATGCTCTTATTTAAAACAGCCCCGTCCCTTGAAGAATCTCTTGAACGGGTTATGATGGATGATGCTTTTAGGGAACTGACTGAAAAGTTTTCGTCACCACAAATTTATGATTTGATAGGCATGTTAAATAAAACCCAGCAGGATATGCGCTGGACAAGCAACCCGAGAATCTTCCTGGAGGTAGCGACAGTCAAGCTATGCCAGATGGAATCCTCTCCTGGACAACCTGGTGGGAATACAATAAATCATGATGTATCAGGGCTTTTGGATAAAATTAATAAGCTTGAGGCTGAGTTGAAGGAAATCCGCAAGAACGGGATTGCTTTATCCCCCGGTGAAGGCAGCGGCCAAGTCCAGAAGCAGTCACACCGGACATCAAGGAGAGGCTTCCAGGCTCCGACAGGAAAAATAAATGAAATTTTGAAAAGCGCCACAAAGCCGGATCTCAATTTGATTAAAAGCCAATGGGGTGAAATGCTTCAGAAGCTTATGAAATCTCATTCAGCCTTGCTAAATGAGGCAGAACCTGTTGCAGCATCACAAAATGCTTTTGTTATTAAATTTAAACACGAAATTCATTGTCAAATGGCAATGGAAAATCCAAAGTTTACGGAATCCGTAACGGATGGCCTTCGGGAAACAACCGGCAGAATATTTACTTTTGCAGGTGTCCCGGAGGATCAATGGATAAAAATACGTGAAAGCTTCCTTGCCGGACAGCAGTCCGGGCCAGATGAGGAAATGAAGAAAGAAGAAGATCCTTTGATTGATGAAGCCAAAAAATTGTTTGGTGGAGATCTAGTTGAAATAGTTGATTAAATATTGGAGGTAGTATGGTATGAAACGTGGAAAAGGTATGCCGGGTATGGGCAATATGCAAGGTATGATGAAGCAAATGCAGAAGATGCAAAGGCAGATGGAGGAAGCCCAAAAAGAACTTGGTGAAAAAACAGTTGAAGGAACTGCCGGTGGCGGAATGGTCACAGTTGTGGTAACCGGTCATAGGAAGGTTGTAGACATAACAATCAATCCGGAAGCAGTGGATCCAGAGGATGTTGAAATGCTGCAGGATATCATTCTTGCGGCAGTGAATGATGCGTTAACAAAGGCAGAAGAGCTTTCCGAATCCACAATGGGGCAATTTACAAAAGGAATGAACCTTCCCGGCTTGTTCTAGGAGGAATTGATATGCATTATCCTGAACCAATATCAAAACTTATAGATAGTTTTATGAAGCTGCCAGGGATCGGCCCGAAAACGGCCGCTCGTCTGGCATTTTTTGTTCTTGGCATGAAAGAGGATACGGTCCTTGATTTTGCAAAAGCATTAGTGAATGCAAAACGAAACTTGAGTTATTGTTCCGTATGCGGGCATATAACCGATCAGGACCCCTGCTATATTTGCCAGGATGACCGCCGTGATAAAAGTATGATTTGTGTGGTACAAGATCCCAGGGATGTTATCGCTATGGAAAAGATGAAAGAGTTTAACGGCCGTTACCATGTACTCCATGGAGCAATCTCGCCCATGGATGGAATAGGGCCTGAGGATATCAATATCCCGGATCTGCTTAAACGCCTACAGGATGAAACAGTACAGGAAGTAATCCTGGCCACTAATCCTAATATTGAGGGTGAAGCAACTGCTATGTATATTTCAAGATTACTTAAGCCATCGGGAATAAAGATCACAAGGATTGCCCATGGTCTTCCGGTTGGCGGAGACCTTGAATATGCAGACGAAGTTACCCTTTCAAAAGCATTGGAAGGCCGCCGTGAGCTATAAGGAGGACAAAAATGCTTTTTCGTAAAAAAGGCAGGCTGCGTGCCGAATCAAATGAAAAGTTCCTTAACCTGCTGACTGAGCTTAAGACAGACTGGCGCCAGCAGAAAGAACTGCTGGATAAATCCTTTGATCCATCAGAAGAGGTAATATGCCAGACAAAAATTGCAGAAGCACGATACTTCTTTCTTTTAAAGGAAGCAAAGTACCGAAAGATATCAATAAAATAAGTTTACCTACAGAGCTCCTTTCTCGAGGTCTTTTTTCTGGACTTGTACATATTTTAATAATACAAGTGCCAAGGGAGGGGAGTTTTTATTTTGGAGCCAGTTCTTGTCATATCAATTTTAGGTGGTTTAATCATTCTATTACTAATTATGGGCGCACCTATTAAACCTGCCAGGCTCTTAGGCCAGGCGGCTATGAAACTGCTGGTAGGTGCCTTATTTTTGTTCTTTTTGAATACATTGGGAAACCAATACGGAATTCATGTCCCAATTAACTTTTTTACAACGGCTGTATCTGGATTCCTGGGAGTGCCAGGAGTAGCTGCACTGGTAGCAGTGGATATGTTGGTTTTAGGATAGTAGGGATATTATCGAAGAGAAATCTCTCACACGAGAGATTTCAGATTGTCGACAAAAGGGGTTCGGAATGGTCTCATTCCGAACCCCTTTT
>NZ_MAYU01000006.1 GCF_001685025.1 Bacillus sp. FJAT-27225
ATACGGAATTTATATGCCTTGTTGACTAACATGGTGCTTCATCACCACCTTAAGTCGAATGTATGTTCTTATTATATCAAACAAGGAAGACTTTGGCTAATGCCAACCGCCATTCATCTCCCCCTTATCGTTGGGCTTTGCCCTTCACACGATTGAAGAGGGAGTCTTCTGTAGGAAAACGATAAATAAACTAAAATTGCGTTGTTTTCTCATTTCCTCATTTTGAGACCAATCTGAAACGAACCGTTTAAACTTTTCTCTTTCATAGGTTCCTATATCTACAACTTTATTTTCATTCAAAGGTTCGGCAAAGAAGCAAATATGGTCACCACAAAATAATGCTTTGCTTTTACGGTGATATAGTAAGACAGACCCTTTTGTATGGTGTCCAAGGAGAACACATTCTAAATTACCTGCAATTGAACCATTATCCGGGAGGTTCGTTTTCAGTTTTTGTCTAAGATTTTCTGGAACCAATTCTAAATCTTTTTTATGAATAATGCCGTCTATACCCTCTAAAAATTGCATTCCCCCAATATGTCTCTATGACCGTGTGTGGCAATAAATTGAGTTATATCACTTTTAGAAATCCCTATACTATCTAGTGCAGAGAATAGTGATTGAGAATGTTCTACCTTCCCTGAATCAATAAGTAAAATATCATTGTCTTCAAGCAATAAATAGCAGTTATTATATGAGTTCCAAGATTCATCCCATACTAAAAAAGTATACAAATCTTTTGCTATTGCTTCAAAATACGTTTTCATTTTATCCCCCAATTATCGTAAATTAATAACTGATGTACGTTCAATCCTCTGTTAATACTTCTTGAAGTAAAGCTTAAGAAGGAATTCAACAAAAAGGTGCCTTAATCCTTCCTGGATTTAAAGCACCCGTTTTGTTTAAGTGTAATTATTCACCTTTATTAACATTGCATTTTTTCAAAGTCTTGCTTTAACAATGCATACATAAGTAAATCATCAAATTTTCCGCAAGTAAATTCATAATTTCTTAAAAGTCCTTCTTTAATAAATCCCTTTCTTTCTACCAACTTTTGTGATGAAATATTTGGGGGTTCAATTAATGCTTGTATCCGTTGTAAACTCAATTGTTCAAATCCGTATTTAATTACTGCTTCAAACGCCTCACTTGCAATGCCTTTCCCCCAATATTCTTTACTTAACTCAAAACCAACTTCAGAACGGCAATGCTGTGGAACTATGTTTAAAAAACCACAACTCCCAATAACACTACCTTGGCCTTTTAGGGTAATTCCCCATCTAATTCCAGTTTTCTTTTCAAATATTGATTGATACCAAGAAATTTCATCCAATGCGTCATCAGTTGTTTTAAAAGGTTCTATTCCGTAGTGCTTCATTACATCTTTATCAGACAAATACTCTAAAATGCTTTCTGCATCATCTTTGGTTACTTGTCTTAAAATCAATCTATCGGTTTCAATGACAGGAAATATATTTATATCGATCATAATAATCCTCCTCATTCCGTCAAACTCCATTTTGTGTCAATACCAATGTTTTTGATAAGTGGTAAAACTGAGTTAAACTTAGCTAAAAAGAAAAAAGCGAACTCTTTTAAAGAGGCTCGCACACGTTAAGTCATTAAAAAATTGTTTTATTCAGCATTTGCTTATTTCGGATTATGGACTTTACCTATTTGTTCGCAGGGTCAATTTCAACCCCCGTTTTTTTGGTACCTTTACTTATATAAGGTTTTGCACTCTTTTTTTTGTTTGCAC
Source organism: Bacillus sp. FJAT-27225 (assembly GCF_001685025.1). Taxonomy (GTDB): domain Bacteria; phylum Bacillota; class Bacilli; order Bacillales; family Cytobacillaceae; genus Bacillus_D. Next base: position 1,760 of record NZ_MAYU01000006.1, read on the forward strand.
TCGCTTGCCAACGATTCCAACCCTTCTTGTCTGTTCCTCTCCCTGTTCCACCTTTTCCTTTAGCTTTACTCATATAATCCCTCCATTATTATTCTAGGTTGTGTTGCCATTCTGGTTAGTTTTAGTCATGTTACTCGGTTATTAACCAAGCATATTGCAATTCATAACATCCGTCCAGTCACCATACTATTGAGTAGAAACAGTAAACAACGACTGACTTTACGGAGTTTCCTTTTTTCACGGCGCCGTTTGTTCAATAAGGAATTCAACGCACCCTTAAATTAAATAACTTTCAGAAAATGTTAATTCATTTCTATAGCATGTAAAAACTCAATCATCTGAACACTTTTCTCAATTTTAGAGCTTCTGTCACCGTAATTCCGCCTGGCCTGGAGCTCATTCTGCATGTTCAATAACGGTATGCGTATACTTGCTCAAGTTGTTTTCTATTACATAACCCTTTTTCCAGGTCCCAATAAGCAAATATTTATCCTGATAACTGAATTCAGCAAAACAAGCATATTGAATTTTTTCAGCCAATAAAAGATGGAGGTCCTCATATTGAAAAATGAATACTCCTTCACTATACGTTACAATAATCCATTGACAATTTTCGGATTGATGGATGTACTGGAAGTACCCGATGTCGTCTTTATTTCCATACTCTACTATCGATTTTTTCCTTAAAATCTTACTAAATGTAGAATCAACTACAATCAGTTCATAGTCAGATAGTAAAATGTAAGTTTGGTGTATGGAGTCAAATAGTACTGATTCCCAGTATAAATGAATGGGATTTTCAATCAGTTTAATGGAGAGATCACTATCAACTTTTGAAACCTTCAGAAGTTTGTATTCTCGATAATCTGTTTTTTCATTAACATAACTCCAAGTAAAGAGATGTGAATGTTCGTTTCGTATAAAGTGATGATAATCAAAAAGAGTTACAGGTTCTCGAAAATCGGTTAGAAGCTCATATTTTCCGGTAGTAAGGTTAATCAAGGCAAGCTGATTTTCCAATTTGGTTTTGACCGTACCCAAGATAATTAATGGATCATTTGTTAAAGCAAAGTCACCCTCAACCATATTATTGGCTTTCATCATTTTGACCATTTTAAATTCAGAGGTGTCATACATCCATATTGATCCTGTTGTGCTTTTGATATATAAGTATTTGCTGTCTGTTGAGAAATGAATATTCCCAGGGTGGTTAGGCTTATTTAGCGCCGCTATTTCTTTCCAAGAACTTGTATCATAAATAACTGTTTTACTCCCCGTTATATGGCATAAAAAACGATGATTGTTTGAAGCTTTAATTTGGTATGACGTGTTGAATTCCTTTATGAGGTTCATTTGAAGCATCGCTTCTAAGCATCCTTTCTGGGTATGATTGTATTTCAAACGGATCCTTATTAAACTAAGCTGCCAATAAGGAATTGAACAACATCCAGGAAAATTACAACTTAAATTTTCTAGCCTTAGCTCTGACCACTCCTGAATAGTGGTCTTTTTATTTCAAATTAACCTGCTATTATGTTGTCAAGAAAAAGGAAAATTCTTCTTTATGTCGAATAGTGTTTTTAACCATTCCATAACAAATTGAGGTGTATTCATGGAATACGAGATTGTTTATTACAATGGAAAAAACACTTTTTGTTATACGAATACAGTTCTGGTTACTGTGAAATCCGTGAAGAGGACAAACCTTATGGCAATGCCGACTTGGTTCACAAAGATAGACTAGGCTTTTTTATAAAATTCACCTAACAGCATTATTTCATCCGTTTCCATAACCCTCTAAAGAAGTTGCACTTCCTACCGTAATACAATTACTCTGTAGTAATGCAATTACAGATTTGCAATCCTTCTTGGGTCAACGCACCGTTTGTTTAGTGCAATTTACTCAACCTCTACCATTAATCAACCTAAAAAGGGCGATGCCTTGTTTAAGCATCACCCTTTACGTTTCTCTCCTGTCATTCATATCACCACATTCTTACAATATAGTCTTAATACGTTCTACGTTCCGTCTGTACTCTCCTTCTTCAGCTGAACTGCCCTGTTAGCTTAATAAAAACCTCTCTAGATTATTTAAAATTACTTGGAATTTTAACGAGAACATACTTTTCAGTCCACATTTGAGTGGTGGCAATTAACCTTTTTCCGTCTTTTTCAAAGAACAGACCAGCACCATCCTTTTCTTTAAATTCCCATCCATTTGAACCAACCATTTGTTTTATATTTTCATCAGCAATCGAAATACCTTTGTTCTCACTACTTGTGATATACCATATAAAATCGCCTTCTACTGCAATTTCTGCTAGCTTACTATCTGATTCTTTTAGTTTATCAATTGCCTCTTTCGCTGATACCTTCTCTATTGGAAGAGAGGGATAGTATAGTTTATTTACAAATATGAATACAGCAATAATAACTATTACACTACCTAGTAAAAATCCAACCTTTTTCATCTACTTACCCCCTTCTTGGTTTCAAATCAAGGTATCTAATAAGTGGTTCTTAAACAATAAACTGCCCCATTAGTACGAAAAATCTAAATCCATTTTGCGAACCAGGCGACATAGTACGCAGCTGGAATAAATAGTAGCTGTGCAGCTATCGTCCCAACCAATTTGGAGCTAACCATTGTTAAAGAATAACTTTTCAAGAAGATATACTGACTTTGGTTATTAACCACCCTATCAGCCAAAACAGAGGCTTTTGGATCTACAAATAAGGTCAGAAGAATAGTCGCAATTCCATTAATAATTCCAGAAGACATCAATGCAGCTTGGGCATAATCACTTGGGACTAACATTGAGGCATAAATCGAAGAAAGAACACCTGTCGTAAACACAGCAGAAATAATAACATTAATTAAAAAAAGACGTTTAGGAATAGTGTTTAAAGTTATTCCCTCAAGATTTGACCATCTTGGCATTCTTACACATTTAACAACCTTTTTTAAACCTGATAAATTGAAGTATTTAACAAAAAGCGAAACTAATGAACCACGCTCTTTGGATAAAAGAACAATTGCTCTTGAGAAGATATTGATAAAAGTGGGGAATAAAACGATTCCAAGTAAGACACCAATGGATGTAACCCCAATCAAAATCCTGTATTGTTCTTCAATGAATTGAAGTTTATTAGTCTCAGGCGCTTCTGCAATGAGTTTAGCTGTCAAGGGTTGCTGGATCATTGTTGAAAACCTTGAAATAAATACTAAGGTACTGAATAAAGACACAGCAGTAGCGATTAACTTTACCCTTGCCCCGATATTACCTTTGGAACAAATTTACAAAAATTATCTTGTGGGCCTAACCTGCCCAGATAGTTAAATAAGAAATTCAACAAAAAGGGGTGGTTAATCCTTCCTGGATCAACACACCCGTTTGTTTAAGTATATTTTTTCACAATCTTGTCAAGTGCATCGGACCAGCCGTCGTATACGTACCTATCTCCGGGGTGACCGGCAAATCCGCGCAGGTTGAAAATCATCTCGGTGCGGTCGCCGAGTGCGGTGAGGGTTAGGGTCACTACAGGAGAGTCCTCGATGGGAGCATCGGGGTAACCCCAGGTGAAGACAAGCCGTTCGAAAGGTACGACATCTAGGAACACACCTCCGGTAGGATATTCCTCGCCTGTCTCATTGTTGACCATTGTATAGCGGTAACGTCCTCCTTCACGGACGTCGAAGGAGATGGACTCCATGGGTGTCGAAGGCAACCAGTCGGCGAGTTCCTTCTCCTCGGTCCAGGCGCGCCACACGAGTTCGCGGCGGGCATTCAGAGTGCGGGTGATGGTGAACTCCGGTGCGGATTCGGGCATGTTCGTTGTTCCTCCTTTGTGCTTATTGGGCATGTTCATTGTTCCTCCCTGTGTCATGGTCTTGAGGTGTTCTTCCAGTGCGTCAAAGCGCTCATTCCATTCACGACGGTGCTTCTCGACCCAGTCCGACACCTCATCGAGAGGCTCGGTGCGCAACGTGAGGGTCCGCCACTGGGCGTTTGCTTTGCGTTCGATCAACCCTGCTCGCTCCAGCACTTTGAGGTGCTGGGAGATTGCTGGTGCACTTATCTCGAAGTGCTCAGCGACCTCCCCAACTGTCGCGGCACTCTGTGACAGCCTAGTAAGGATGTTTCGGCGCGTCGGATCCGCGAGCGCAGCGAAGATGAGACTGAGTGTGTCCTTTGTAACCAATTAAGCAACCCCTTAATTAAGCATATGGTTAAATTTATACCAAAATGTGTGTAATGTCAAATATAACTCACATATTTTACCATAGGGACGAAGAACTTGTTTACTAACCTGCTGGTTTCAATAAAGATTTGAACAAGAAAGGGGGGCTATTCCTCCCTGAATTAACGCATTCTTTGTAGTTTTGTACATCCCTTCAAGCGTAGATTTTGAAACGGGGTCCATTTTTTAAAAAACCACTGTAATTAAAACTGCCATTCAAAAAACAACATCATATACTACAATGGCTTCAAATCGAATATTTATAATAGAAGTTATACAGGGGAGGGCTGTGTAATGCCAGTTCATATCGTACAGCCAGGGGAGAGCTTATGGCAAATTGCACAAAAATACAATACATCTGTCTTAGAAATCATGAGGATGAATAACATCCAAAGTCCAAATAAAATTTACCCCGGAACTGCGATAACTATCCCTGAAAGAACGATTGATGTTCAAAATTACTACCTTCCGTTGGAAAATTCGAAGCCTCGAACAGAGAATATAACGCATGTCGTTATTCACTTCATTTCCAATGCTGCAAATGATCCTCGTAACCCATACAATCTCCAGGATATATATTATATTTTATTAAATGGAGGGATTTCTTCACATTACTTAATCGGAAGAAATGGGAAGATTTATCGCCTTGTAAATGAAAATCGTGTTGCCTATCATGCCGGGAGAGGAAATCTCCCAGGTTTCCCAGGATACGAAAACCAGTTAAATGAATATTCAATCGGGATAGAATTAATGGCAATTGGAACCCGGGATGAGATGCTGCCCTTTTTCCAATCTCAGACGTACAATTCGATTGATCCTAGCAATATCGGTTACACGGATGCACAGTACCGCTCATTAAATTGGCTCCTCGATAAAATCATCAGGCGTAATCCCTCAATAATAAGAGACAGGCGGCACGTTGTTGGGCATGATGAATACGCACCGGGCAGGAGGACCGATCCCGGAACGTTATTTGATTGGTCACGGATACGGGTGATAGGGCAGTTTGTACACAATGTAAGAAGTGGGGAAACTTTATGGTCCATCGCCCAAAAATATGGCACCACCATTAACGCCATTGCCCAGTGGAACAACATCAACCCCACTGCGTATTTAAACATTGGTCAAAGGATATTAATTCCTGTCAGAAAACAATAAGGTAACGCATTCACGTTGCCCTCCCATTTTTCATCTGTAATATTAACCGTTGAGCAAAAGAAAAAGGCGGACTTTTAAAAACGTCCTATCCTTGTACTACACATTAAACTGATGGCAATTTTCCAATAAGACCTGATACAGTTTGTGGTAACTTGTGTAGAAAAGTATAAAATTTAATTTTAATAAGAAGGGACGACTGAGATTACCAATGATTATTGATTGCCATTTCCATGTTGATGAAACGATGTTAGAGCTAGAAAAAATGATTGAAGAAATGGATAAAAACAACGTTGAGATTACTGCATTAATTCCACCTTTTAATGAAACTATGTATGAAAAAGAAAGCACATACCATGATTACCTGCACCACTTATTCCGCTTTTTAATCATGAATTTCCCAAGAATAGGCTTTAAAATTTATGACGGATTGGTTAAAGATGGTTACTTTAAAGTTAATGGAAGCTTTAAGATTTTTACCAAGCCAAATAACGACATTGTAGCAAATGCGATAAAACGATATCGTGATCGTTTTCTAGGCTGGGCTGCCGTTAACCCAACTGTTCCAGAATCAATGGAGACGTTAGAGACATACCTTAACCTGCCTGGTTTTATTGGAGTAAAAGCCCACCCATTTATGCATAAGTATAGTATTAAAGAACTTGATTCGATTGGAGCCTTATGCCAAAACAGAGACATCCCAATCATTATTCATCTGTCTTCAGAACCAGATTCCTACAAATACTTACCTGGGAAATATCCTAACCTCAAAGTTATATATGCTCATGCAGGGATTCCTTTTTGGAAAAGCCTGTGGCACTATGCAAAGGAAAAGCCGAATGTTTACGTAGATACATCAAGTGATTACCTTACCCCTACGATCGTAAGAAATGCAGTTCAGGAACTTGGATATCGAAAAGTATTGTATGGCTGCGATGGACCATATGGAATGAAAAGGTTTAATGAGTACGATTACTCGGATAAAAGGAGTTGGGTTGATTCTTTAGACATTCCTCAAGAACATAAGGAATTTATTCTGGGAAAGAACTTTATGGAATTAATAAAGAGTACAGACTTGGACTGGATACAGAACCGATAAATTAACGAGAAAATAACGTTCAGGAAGCATATGCTATCCAATACAGTTATTAAGGTTAAAATCTGATTTAAATTTATAGGATGATCCTTACCACTCCTAGGATTTTGTCTGAAATGATTTTTATAACTTACCTCCGTCTTGTTCAACTCTTCTGGCCCGTTTGTTCAAGAGGACTTTACCAAAAATGCGTTAATCCTTCCTGGATCAACGCACCCCATCAATAAGGCGAACACACCTTAATTTTTTAAAGATTTAATGCAGATTAAACCTTTATCAACTGAAGTCTCTATATAGCCAATAATCTGTTCAAGTGTGAATACTGTTAGTGGCTGTTCGAGATCGTCCCTACTGTAATCCATATCACTTAATACATAAGGGACAAATTCCTTTATATCGTTAGATTTTACTTCTTCTGTGTCAATGATTATACCACTTTTACTTAATTCTTCCCTTAATTGTTGTTTGAAGCCATAGTAGTCCAATAGTTTACCGTTAAGTAATCGAAAATCATTATGGTATCGATTGAATGTGTTTTCATCTGCCTCCATTCGATTCTTTAGCCAAGGTAAATAAAAGCCTTTTAACCAAATGTCATCAGCAATTAAGTGAGTATAGTATCCCAGTATAAAGTGGGAATCCTTATTAAAGTTATATTTATGGATGAATTCCTGGTAGTCTATATATCGAGAGTAGTCTTTTACGTCGCCTTTGTAAAAATGAGATAAGTCTTTAGGTGAAACCGCATCCGCTGCAATGCCGCCTAAAAGAAATGATGTCTTATCCTTTATCGATAGGTCATCTGCAATTCTATTTGCAATAACCAGGTGCATTATTCTTGACCCCAATTCATTTCCCCCTTTTCAATGTCCTTATGAGTTTTTGAAAGACAATAAAAACTCCGCCTTTGTTATCAACTTTATTAAACTAAACTGCCCCTTTTGTTCCATAAGAAAAAGGAGTGCCTAACGCAATTCCTTTATTTCACTTCAACTCTCCTTAATTGAAAAAAATGTTTAACTATACTCTCTTTTTACCTCAAAACGATTAATTAGTTCGTATGGTTTAACTTTAAATGCTTCATAAGGTAAATAGTTTGGTTCCATTGCATCAAGAGCTCTACTTCTAAACTGATTTCTCGTAATAAATTGATCTATATTTTCTTTATTTAATTTAGTAAAAAATACTTCAGATGTTTCATTTTCAGCAGTCCTTACTTCACCAGATTGGTACTCACCTCGAAATACTGTACAAGTCACCCCACTGGAAATATTTTGATAAATACCTGTTATCCCCAGTAAATCCACCTTGATTCCAGTCTCTTCAATTACTTCTCGGTGTATAGCTTCTTCTAAGGTCTCACCTTCTTCTACTTGGCCTCCCGGCATTTCCATCGTATCAGAACGATGAAAGTTTCTAACAAGCAATACTTCACCTGCTTTATTTGTTATGTATCCACTTACAGACAATAAGTGTTTAGGTGGATGATAGTTAGCAGTTGAAATTAAAAAGTCTTGCTCACTCTCAATGTATAGTTCGCCTAATTCTTTTATTTTTTCTTTAGCCTGTTTGTGAAGTTCACTATTTCTTATGAGACTCTCTATAACTTTATAATGTTCTATACTTTTATATTCCCATATAGCTAAAATCTCGGTTTTGTTGTCATTTACCCATCGGCCTATTAATTTTGCACCGTTTTCAATTTGATTTGGATATATATAGGAATGAAAGAATTGATTGAAATCGTTCAGTTTTTCAGGCTTAATTTTATAAGTTTTTCTTCTATATATCATTTTTCCCACTCCCACGTCCCTCTTTAATTTCCACAAGAGAAATTAAAATTCCTTCTTCAACCAACCTGCCCAGTATGTTCAATAAGGACTTAAACAAAAAAATCCTTCCTCGATTAAAGCACTCTATAGTTGCTTTTTAACCCATATTGCCTTTGTATAAGCTATACTCATTCCCGCTCTTTCCATATTATTTTGACTGACGGAGCCGAATTTTGCTTGTCCCACAATTAAATTACATTTTTGTAAATTTGCTTGGTGAATACGATGCTTTATTAATGCACTTTGAATCCCTTTATTTCTATAATTCGGTAATGTTGCTGCAGCAGCTAAAGTAGCCATGCGGTCTTTTATGAACAAAACTCCAATTCCAGCAGGTTCGTTTTCATAGCTGGCCAGATAAAAGGTCCAATTTTTAACGTTATAAAGTATTTCGTTATTTTGTGCTATCCCACTTTTTAAGAATGGTGGCATTTCGAAACCTTTTGTGTAGATTTCTGCAAAAATATCAAATTCGTTGCTTTTTAACTTACGGATTACGATTTTTTGTTCATTCCATTTATTGCTTGTATCTAATTCGTATGGGAGTGGAGCATAAAGAGTTGTATGAAAATCATTATGATAATAACCAGTTTCACTGAGGTGTGTTAGTAAGTATGAAGAAGTATGTGCTGGAGTTAATTCAAATCGAACAGGAATGTCCTTTTGCTTGTAAAATTCTATTATGTTGCCTATTTGGTTTCATCACCTGCTTTTAGCCCCTTAACCGTGTTGAAGGATGGACCAGGTATATTCTTTACCGAGAATGCTATTGCATTGCCAAACTTTTGAATTTCAACTTTCATTGGGTTCCTATCTATTTTTTGCATTTCTGTTAATCTGGAGCTTAAAGTATCAATTTCTGAAATCTCCAACCTCTCTGCTAATCCTTTATCGACTACTAAACCCATTCTAACAACTCCCCAAAGAAAATCTATTTTAATTCCACAGAAACAGTAATATCTCCTTCTTTTCGACTACCTACCCCGTTTGTTTAATAAGAAATTCAACAAAAATGGCGGCTAATCATTCCAGGATCACGACACCCGTTACTTGAATAAGAAAATAAAGTTTATATACTTACTATTACTGAATAAACAAATAACATTCCCAAAACAATTCCTATAACATATTTGGAGAAATGTTTAAGTTTATCGCTTTCAAAAGTCTTAATTAACAAGTAAAAAAAGCCGATTACCCATATCCCATTTGAAAAAAAGTAGTAATAATGTTTTTTAACAAATTAAAAAAGAAAAATAAGTCCATAAATTCCCTCCACATAATCCACTAACATTTTATCCTAAATATCCAACCTTTGTGAGGCTATCCTGCCCTGTTTTGTTTATTAAGGAATTTAATAAAAAAGTGCCCTAATCCTTCCTAGATTAAGACACCCGTAAATACAAGAAAAATTCCTGTATGGCAACATAAAAACAAATAAGGATGCAACAATACCAACTGTTGCTCTTTTATTTGATTCTTTCTTCTAACCAAGCTTTATATGTATTCTTCAATATTATTTCTTTTTTTTTATAGTTTTTTTAAATTGAATTACTCCGATCACTAATACACAAAGGCTCAAAGGAATAAAAAGAATCACAAAAGTTGTTTGTTTAATCATATCCACACTAAATAAAATTAAAAGGAAAATTGTTAATATGGTGGTGTAATTAAAAAGTTTATTGATATTTATCACCTTCCCTAAAATCTTACATAAGTCTAATTAATCATATCATTTTTTATATAATAAATGTGTAAAAACTGACAATTCCTCGTTGTGCTAACCTGCCCCCGCACCGAGGTGAAGACCGCTTTTGTTATCCGTTTAGGTGTATCTCTACTCCCAAAAATATGCCCCCTAAAGTTGGATACATAACACCAACTGTAGGGGGCATATCATTTATGCATTTTGATTATTGTTCGTCCACCTTCTATTACATGTTCCCGTCCAGTATAAAGCGGGCTTCAGTGGAACATCACTGAATTCGGGGGAGGCTCTATTGTTTGTCACCACATAATATTACAAGTCTATCGGCTTGCCGCCTGTCACTCCATAAATCTGACCGGTGATATAACTTGCTTCATCGGAGGCCAGAAGAACATACACCGGCGCAAGCTCCACTGGCTGTCCTGCACGGCCTAGAGGATAATTTTGGCCGAACTCAGGGATTTGTCCATCCAATTTTCCATTATCCAGCTGCAACGGCGTCCAAATTGGGCCTGGCGCGACACCATTGACACGCACACCCTTCGATGCAAAGTACGAGGACAAGGCAACCGTAAAGTTGCTTATCGCACCTTTTGTAGCAGCATAATCCGCTAAAGATTCGGATGGATTGAAAGACTGAACGGAAGTCGTTGTGATTATTGCACTTCCTGGTTCCAGATGTTCTTCGGCCGCTTTTACGGTCTCAAACATGCTGATGATGTTAACTTTGAAGGTGTCATGTACTTGCTTCATTGTTAGCTCACTTAGCGATGGCTGCGCGATTTGCTGCGCGGCATTCAATACGAGCGTATCCAATCCGCCAAACGCTTCAACAGTTTTTGTAACAATCTCCGTCGCTGCCCCGTCTTCCCTCAAGTCATACGGCAGCAGCAATGCTTTTCTGCCTGCATTTTCAATTAATGCTTTGACTTCGTTGGCATCCTCTTCCTCGCCAGGGAAGAATTGAATGGCCACATTGGCTCCTTCGCGTGCATAGGCAATGGCAGCGGCACGGCCAATCCCGGAATCGCCACCGGTAATCAGAGCATTGCGTCCTTCAAGACGATTATATCCTTTATAAGATTCCTCTCCACAGTCAGGTTTGGGCCTCATTTCATTCTGTAACGCCGGAGTATCCTGTTCTTGATCCGGAAACTTTTCCGTGTAAAACTTCTTGCGTGGGTCAGTTAAATGTGGGTTTCCCATCAAAAATCATCTCCTATCTTGGTTAATTTTTAGATGTTAAGGATTTCAAAAAAAAAAAATCTGATTGGCTATTAAAACCTTTCTCCGATTGCCCTATCTACAATCCTGTTCCATTTTTTGAATACCCTGTGGGCATCTCTTTAAACGGCTCCAAAACTACTACGATTTTTTACCTGCTCGTTCGTTCAATCAAACAAAAAAAGAATGGCGCTAACCAGGTTGGCTTAGCGCCATTTTCGTGTGCGTAGCTTATGTATTTCTATCCTTGAGCGTTGGCGCCAGCTGCGCAGCAGGCTGGCTTTTCCCAAAAGGAGTGAAGTCCTTACCTGTCTGCCAGGCCTTTTTGAAACCAGAATACAAACTTCTTTACGATATAAAAGAGAATGAAGTTGGCTATAACATGAAGACCCCAGTTGTAGTGGAGAAATTCGATGAGGTTGCTATATTTTTCTTCTATTACATAAATGGTTGGGATTGCGATTGAGAAAGCCAAATAATAAAGGAGTACTTTCCAATTGCCGGATCGTTTTGGGTAAAAGTGAATGAACAGAGCAGCGATTATTGGAAACAGTACGTAGTAGTGCGAGAAGCCCATCTTTGTTGCAAGCCCGAATTCCCGGTAGGGGAATTTGACTATGTGAAAGGTAACAAGGATATAGACTGTAAGCCAGGATACTGCTTGAGAAAATAATATGGTTATTTGGGTTATTCGGAGCCTGTTCTTTGAAATCCATAACAGGGTAACGATTGAAATAATCCAGATAAAGGCGAGTATCACTACTTCTCTGCTCATTTGCTATTCACCGTGATGAGTTTTTGTTTGAACCATTGATAGTACTTGTGGTTTATGAATAACGCGATGTTGACGGTAATAAACGTCCAGTACCATGTCCATTCGTGATAGTCGACAAGTCTTGTGGTTTTTTCCAGGATTGCCTCTATAATTGTAAAAAATCCGGTAAAGCAAACATAATAAATCATTGCTCCGAGCTTTCCGACCCTGGGAAAGTATAAACTGAAGATGATGGCCACAATTGGAAACACGAAAAATTCGAATGTTAAACTTGTTCGGTTGTAGTGATTTTTACCGTCAAACAATTGAATCGGGTAATCAATCCATCCCATCTCTACTACGAATAAACCGGCCGGCCAGGTGATGACCTGAAGAAATAAAAGGTTCACCCACGCCTCCCTCGCTCTGCTTCTGGGTATTAATTTAATGATGGTGAAAATCGCAATGACAATAACACCTATTAAAATCCATCTCTCCATGTTCATGAAAGCATCCGCCCTCTTAGTAAGGAAATAGTGTTAACCCATTCTTCCATGATTGATCCATTTTATGCATCATTCTTACTATGCCCTGTTACTAGCGGTTCTAGCTAATCCGTTTCTGTTTTTGGTCTGGATTTGGATCGATCGATTGCGTCATATAGGGGTATGTTGAGGTAATGGATACTCGGGGTTTATTTGACCATACAACCTGTCCAAAAAAATGGGGGATGGCTGAAGTAAGCTAACGGGTTCGGTTTTGAGTTACAAAATTAGAATTAGCAGTGCTTTTATCAGTGTAATTCGCAATTGAATTAGCAGACACTTTAGCAGTAAAATTAACACGAAAAAAGCTCGGAGCCATTATGCTTCGAGCTTTCATTTATAGTAGCGGCTTTGTTGAAGATAAGCACCCGTTAGTTTAAGTGCATTTCTTCACAAACTTACTTTAAATTTCGAAAATATTGTAAATAGTTTTATTAAATTTGAGCTTGGAAAATATGAGGAAGCTCATACACTAATTGAAAAAGCACAAAAGGAATTTCCCAAAAGACTGGATAAAACAATTTTTTGGGAGGCTTGTATTTATTCTATTCAAGGAAATCAAGAAAACGCCATTGCAGTTTTAAAAGAGGGAATACAAAAAGGAGTATGGTGGAACCCGTTGGCATTAACTCGTGACCCTGATTTAAATAACCTCCAAAACAACAAAGAATTTCAAGTCATAGTAAATGAGTGCAAGGATATTTTCGACAGTTACAAGGGTATGTCATCGCCTAAATTGTTTACTTATGGAAATGATAAATCAAATAGCGGATTATTTTCTTTACATTGGCGTGGTTCTAATGTAAAGGATTTCGCACCATATTGGTTTGACAATAATTTGTTAAACGATTATCTTTTTGGATTTCCACAATCTTCTCAAGTCTTCGGGTACAATGCTTATTGTTGGGACAAGCAAGATATTGCAGTTGAAGAAATTATCACATCATATAGAGATTTCAAAGAAAAATTTAATACAAAACAAGATATTATTGCTGGTGCTTCACAGGGCGGGAAATTAGCGATTGAGCTAAGTCTAAACGGAAATATTCTTGGAACAAAAGGATTTATAGCAGTTATTCCTGCCATTCAGGATTTGGCTTCATTAGAAGGGTTATTAGTAAGAAGTGAAAATAAAATTAAGGGATGTATCATCACAGGAGATAAAGACTTTTTTTATACTAAAACGGTAGAATTAGCAAAACTTTTGGGAGAAAATGATTTTCAATGCAAATTGATGGTTAAAGAAGGTTTAGGTCACTTCTTCCCTTCGGATTTTACTGATTTATTAAAAGAAGCGGTTGATTTCATCCATTCATAAGTCATAAATGAACATATTGGATAACTAAAAAGAGCTTGACATAATCAAGCTCTTCTCTTGTGAATATATATTTTGCATCCCAAAAATAAGCTCGTTGATATTAATTTAACAGGTTCAGTTGTGAGGTACAAAATTTAAATTAACAGTGCTTTTAGCATTTAAATCCGCATTAAGATTCGCAAGCAATTTGGAAAGTAAATTAGCACAAAAATGGCTTGGAGCATCTCGGTCTCCACGCCTTTTACTTTTACGACTTTGTTTAACTAAAGTTAGCAATAAAAAAGCGTTTGAGGTTTATACCTTCCCTCAATAATTAAGTAAAACTATTTTTTATATTGATTACATTACCATCATACCTTCTTTTACAATCTAGCCCTTTTACAAATTTCTACTCTTCTTATTCCTATTCTTATCCTTGTCATCTCCCTGCTCTTCATCTACCACTAGTATTTCTTGTTCAACGTGAAATTCCACTTGAGATTGTCCAGTTATTTCATCAAAGGGTGTGTAGAAAGGAGTCAAATTTTTCTTTTTGACAAACACTTTATAAAAACTCATTAGAACAAAAGTAAAAATAACTGTCAGTAATCCTATTGCCATTATAAGTATTGGATTCATCAATATTCTCCTTTTTCTATTTTTAGGTTCCATTTCAAATTAACTACAATTAATAATATTCAACAAAGTTAATCCTAATCCTCTTAACCATTTGCACACTTACAATAACTTTTGTCAACCTATCAAAAGGGTTGCGAATTAGGGTGCTTAATCATCCATAATTCGGTTAAAAACCTTATATATCAACAAAAAGGAACAGTCCATTTCAGGTGCGAAATCGACTGTTAATGGGTGTGCTAATTTAGTTTTTGTATTCGAAAACCGAACCCGTTATTATTAATTCAAGCTGTTTTATCATTAACTAACCTGCCCCGTTTGTTCAATAGAATTCCACATTAATAACGTTAATCCTTCCTGGATCAACGCACCCGTTAGTCGGAATAAGAAATAGGTAAGACTATCCTAAAAAGTTTATATATCGTCCCCGATTCAGTTGTTTTGCTTTTTGGTAGACATGCCATGCCCCCACTAAATCTTGAAATGCTAATCCGACGGATCCGTAAATTGTAAATTGATCATCGTTTGTTCTTCCTAGTTTTTCACTTGTAATAACCTCTCCAATTTCAGCATATATGTTATCTTCTGTTAATCCTACTCCACCGATAGCACCCATTTGTACCGCAAGCCCCCGATCATCGCACACAAAAATAGATTTTTCTATAAGTTCTGCACTTACCTCACATTTTCCTGGCTCATCTGGACCGAGCGTAGTTATATGTACACCTTTCTTAACCATACTAGAAAACAAGAAAGGTTCCCTTGACCATGTAGCAGAAATAATAATATCTGAATCGTTTATGGCTTCTTCAACGCTATTACATATAGTAAAAGGAATATTTAATTCCTCAGTCATATTTCTTGCAAAAGAAACTGCTTTTTCTAATGTTGTGTCATAAACAAACACTCCTGAGATTTCCCTAAAACAATTAAGGGACCGAAGCTGAAGTGTACCTTGAACTCCTGCCCCAATAATCGCCACATTTTTAGCATCCTTTCTTGCTAACAAATGAGTCCCTATTGCACCTGATAACCCTGTACGAACAGCAGTAATATAGGAGGAATCCATAATTGCTAATAATTGTCCTGTTTCAAGGTCATGGAGGTTTATCACGCCTTTAATAGAGGGGGATTGAGATGGGAATTTTGCATGATCTTTTACGGTATAAGCTGGAATATTTGAGATGAGTCCAGGGAACAAGAGCATAACACTGGTGTTATCTTGAGGTAAAATGGAACGAGCTCTTTGAGCTGGGATGTGACGATTTAAAGAGTATGAGGCAAAAGCTGCCTCCAAAGATTGGTGGAGCTCTAACGGATCTAATAGGGATTGTACTTCTGTACGTGTAAGTAATAATGTATCCATTAAAAAAAGATTCTCCTTAATAAAAAGGTCATAAATACCTTTCATAATTAGCATTAATATTCGAAAACAAACTCTTATAATAAAGAAGCTGCCTATTTGGCAGTAATCCTCTTAAAATAAAAACTTCTCCGTTTAATCGAATAGGGATTCAAATAACCAGGCATAAATCCTTCAGGACCTACGCACTCATTATTTAAAGTTTCTTTGTTTCCCTCTACCCAAAAATCTGGGCAGCAATTCCGAATAAGTTTCTGTTTCTAGATGGAACACTATAGGAATTAATAATCATTACTGATGGTTTAGCAACGTTTTTAAAACCGCATTGCTCCAAAAATAACGAAAATTCGTGATTACCTGATGGCACATCAATCCTTAATCTACCTGAATGTCTAAAAGCCAGCCTATCCAGTAATAAAGCAGCTGTTTGAAAGTTAGGTGCCACAATAGGTCCTAATATTAGATTTATTGGTCCTAGTATAGATATTCCATAACTCCTTCAGATTTATTAGAACAAATAACACTTTTTATTGTGGTCTTGGGATAATATGCTGAATGAAAACTAACCCCAGGGTCATAACCCATTATATGATATTTATAAATTTCATCGTCATTCTTTTCAATCCATAATCCATAACCATAAAAGCCACTTTTTTCATTCGTTTGAATATATGGAGTAAGTAACATATAAGTGTATTTTTCACTAAGTAATTGATTATTTACAAGCGAATCCCAGAAGTTTGCCATGTCGTTCACGGTTACATATGCCCCACCATCTGAGCCACCTTTAACAGGCAATGAGTAAATATTTGTTTTCCAAGTACCATTCGGAAGGTCTATATAACCAAGTGCTGTATTTTCAGGAAGGGAATCAAATTCAAAATATCCCGAGTTTTTCATACCTACTTTTTTAAAGATATTTTCTTCAATATAATTGGCAAATTGAAGCTGACTTGCTTGCTCTACAATTAACCCAAGTAAAATATAACCAGCGTTATTATAATGAAATCTTTCACCTACTTTTGCTCTCATTGACTGGTTCTGAAATAGTGGTAAGAAGTTTTCTAAAGTTCTAATATGGTACATCGGATTCTTAACCCACAACTCTTCAAAATCATCCATTACTTCCTCGTCATAATAATCTGGTATTCCAGCCGTATGTGTTAATAGGTGATGAATGGTTATATCCTTATCAAAATTTGGGAAAGAAACATTAAGGCAATCAGCTAACTTTGTTTCAAAAGTCAATTTTCCACCCTCTACAAGTTGGCAAATTGCTATTGATGTAAACAGTTTGGAGCCTGATGCTATTCCATATCGTGTAAATGGGCTATTTTCAATTTGCTCTGAACGATTAGCATAACCATAGCTAACTTCTGCCAAAACTTCATTATCTTCTTGAACCAGAACACTTCCTGAGAATTTATTCTGACTCTGAATATCGGTAATACGATTAAGAATATTAGTTTTCACATAAACCTCCAGAACTATTTTTTCAACATGCTTACACCTTGAGTTGAACAGATACAATACATATTACCACCCTTAAACTTTAAAGGATATTAATAGATTGAATATTTTCTCAATAAAAGCAAATCAGCACTGCTATCACAGTGCTAATACAATCTTGTTCAACTATTCTGCCCCGATAGCTTAATAAGGAATTCAACAAAAAAGGCGGCTAATCCTTTCTGGTCCACCCATAAGTTAAAAAAGAACGGTGGTTAAATTTAACCTTAAAATACTCATTTACCTCAGGATCCTTTAATCGAGAATCCTTCTGTACGTTGAAGGTTTACACCCGTTACTTTAATAAAAATTATTTTTGAACTAAACTACAATGACCTGAAACGATTGTTAATTTATCTCCATTCCTATGCCAAACCCGTGAATAACACATTTCATCTACAATTGGCTCTATACCAAATAACCCTTTTAAAGCAGCACGTGTTACAGTTACAGCAGAATTTTCTAATAGAATCACTTTTTGGTCTAAAATTTTAATATCAGTAAAATTCAATACTCCAGAACGATGTGCTTCAATATCGGCTTCCTTAGTTAATACTTGTCCCAAGTGATTCACAAAGATAAGGTTATCATTAATCAGATTGTCAAGACTCTTAACATCCCCAATCAGCATTGCTTCTCGCAGTCGTTCTTCATAATCAATAATTAAACTTTCCTCCATATTAAAGCCTCCCTTAAAGTAGTTAGACATACTATACAGATATTATTATTTCATAGTCATTATTATGTCTTCTTCCACTAATAGCTTAATAAGGAATTCAACAAAAAGGGCGGTTAATCCTCCGTGGATTACCGCACCTAAAGTTGAATAACGTATTAAAGTGGTACATTTTTGAAGTGTTCCACAGTTGGAAATGGGTCATAGAAATGATGTAGTTGTTTTTTCCATTCTTGATACTCTTTCGATAGCCTAAATCCAATTGTATGATCTTCTAATGTTTCCCACTTCACCAACAATAAGTATTTTCCCTTAACTTCCACACATTGTTGTAATTCGTGAGTTATATACCCTCTCATTGATGATATGATTTTTGATGCTTCTCGAAATGCTTCCTCATATTCCTCTTCCATACCTTGTTTAACTTGTAGCATAACTGCTTCTAAAATCAACTAATCTCCCCCTTTTTAAAAAGTATATTATTTTGCTTATTAACTCTTCTGCCCCGTTAGCAGAAGAAGAAAGGTTGGTCCGCAACAGTCCAGTTATATATTTTACACCCGTTTATTAAGAACTACCCTTCACAACGTTATAAATTATCAATTAGGACGCTTTTCCCAAGGTTCAATTTGACCAATGGTTAGCACTTTCTTTCTCTTCTGAATAGCTTCAATTACCCCATCAGAAATTTCGTTATTTGTTAACCATCTTGAATGGGCACCTTCAGATATAAAACCTAATTGAACTTGATAATATACATAACTGTAAGGTGCAGCAGTCTTTTTCTGGATTTCATCTAGGTTGGAACCACTCCCCAATATATGAAATAATTCCCAACCGTTATTCCCTTTTGAAACCTCATTGGTAATAATTCGAAGAGCATTTTCTGCAATTGAATGAATCCACGCCACTACCATATCAATATCTCCATTTTGCTTAATTGTTCTGTTTATTTTCTCTTTTAATTCATCATTATTTCTATAATCAACTATTAATGGAGTTATATGACTATCCGAACTGGTCTCTTGTAGAAGTTGATTCATTCGTTCGGCATTTCTAGCTATAATAGACACATGATAGCCGTTATCTATTAACCAAAGAGAAACTCTTGATAACATACCAGTACCACCAACAACTAATGCGTGCTTCAACCATCTTCCCCCTCTAATCAGAAAGAGCTGCCCTCGATTGGCAGCCTAATTATGAGTTCAAAATCTTTACACCATTAGGGTCTTCTTGTTTAGTTGAGAAACCCTTTACAACAGCTTCCCTGATTGTAACGTATCACCAATTATCGATTTAATAGTATCAATAGGTTTTCCGAACAAACTGAAAAGGTCATTTTCTAGTCCTTTTATTTTTGTTTCTAATGTTAATTCAGTTATTTTGATGTTATCAGTAATCGAATCTACTAAGTCTTTGTTTGTTTGAAGTTCAATTTTAAAATTGTAAGGAGTCCTAATAAAAGTTCTTCGTTCACCTTTATCAACTGACCAATTTAATTTATCTGCATTTTTACATATAACTTCTTGTTTTGTTTCTGATATTAAAAAGCCAATATGGTCAAATACAATCCTCTTTCCGTATCCAAAGGTGATATTTATGGCTCCTTTCCTTGCCTCAATTATACGAAAAAGAATATCTTTTTTTCGGAAATCATCCCACTTTAATGGAGGATCAAAATTGTGAAAATCTCCTTGGTATTTTCCGATCCGTTGAAATATCCGAAAGCCATTATCTACATAAAATCTTTCTGTTTCTTCTATATAAGGAGTCCAAAAATGATAATGAAAAAGCACAAAAGCCACCTCTTTATTTAGGGCATTACTTTACATATTCAATCCAAAAGATAAAATCTCCTTCTTCAACTAAACTGCCCCGTTTGTTCAATAAGGAGTTCAACAAAATGGGCGGTTAATCCTTCCTGAATCAACCGTAAGCACCTTCTCTTTTATCACACATTATTTTCATACTGAATCTTTAATTAATCTTTTATGATTATCGGACGTATACTAAATAAACTAATGATTGGAGTTGAAAAAATGGAACTTATTTTATGGATGACAGCTTTGTCAGGTGCCTTTATCGCAATATTCGCAAATAATAGCATATGCAAAAAGAAAAAATGTTAAGCCTTTTCATATCTGCCCGATTTCTTGGTAGATTTAGGAACTGAACCATATGTTATAAGTTTCTTTTTTGAGACGCACACCTTGTTTCCCCCTAATTCCGCTTATTAGGGGTCTTTTTTGCTGGAAAGGTTGTTCAGCTGTGAGTTTATAATTTTTTGAAATTTTTCCATTCGCACTTTCTGCCTTATAGAACTAACCTGCCCCTTTAGCTTAATAAGGAATTCAACAAAAAGGGCGGTTAATCCTTCCTGGATCAACA
>NZ_MAYU01000007.1 GCF_001685025.1 Bacillus sp. FJAT-27225
CTAATAGGGATTGTACTTCGGTACGTGTTAGTAGTAATGTATCCATTAAAATAATTCTCCTTTATAAAGAGGTCAATAATATTTTTTATTAATTGCTATTTATATTCCTAAATAATCTCTTATAATAAAAAAACTGCCTATTTATCAGTAATCCTTCTTTTAATAAACTGCCTCTTTCAATAAGGAATTCAACAAAAAGTTGGTTAATCCTGCTGGATCAACGCACCCGATAGTTTAATAACATTTTTCATATATCTCTCTTAATATTCAGCTAAAATTTCATAGTAATGTGTTTGATTCTTCTTACTATCAAATACAACAGATTTATCTAAGAAGAAATACATTCTAGTGCCATTTTCATCCTGTATGATCTTTGGATAGTTGTTTTCCTCATCTTTTACCTGTTTAATTTTATCGTCTGTTATCACTCCATAACGAACAAAAAAATCATCAAAGTTAGTAAATGACCAGTTAAAACCATTTTCTGTTTGAAGAGGAATTGAACCTCCTCCGGCATTCCATTCCCATTTAGCATTTTTCAATTTAATAAATCCATCGTAAAGCTTGTTATCTTTCGTATAAAAAACCAGAATACCGTCTTTAACAGCTTCTAAATGAATTATCTCTTCTACATCCGTATTTGTATCTTTCATTGCATCAAGTAATTGTTGTTCAATGGTTGTAGTTTCATTATTGTTGTTATCACAAGAACTTAATGAAAATATCGCAATAATAGATAAACAAACAAATAAACATAATTTAATCCATTTATTCATTTTCACTCCGAATCATCTCCCCTTTTCTTTCACTAACCTGCCCCGTTAGCACAATAAGGAGTTCAATAAAAAGGTGCCTTAATCCTTCTTGGATCAAAGCCGTTAGCACAATAAAAAAGAACCAATAATGGTCCTTTCTTATTGAGATATTCTATTGACCTATCATTCGGTTATATTTTTTATAACTGCCATTTCCTTGCCGAACCTATCACCATTATCAATAAATCCCAAACTAGAGTAAAGATTATGTGCTCCCAAATTTTCAAGATGATAACCAACAACAATTTTTTTCGCATTAGGTAATTTAGCCATCTCTGAAATCATTAACTTAGTTGCAGCTTTTCCTATACCCTTGCCTTGGAATTCCTTATCCACCATTATTCTATATACCCAATAACCATCAAGTTCTTCTTGAACAGAATTGTACATCAAAAAGCCAACCACTTTCTCTTCAGCACAAATAGCATATGGCTTTAATGTAGGCTCAAACTTTGACTGAGCTATTGATATAGCATTGGGCTCAATGTGTTCTTTTTGTTCTGTTAATACTTCTAATACACAACAGTCATACCAGTTTTCTGCATTTAATTCTACAATTTTCACATTTTCTGTACTCATAATTTTCCCCTTTCAAAATTCGGGGAAACGCTAAACACTTTTTAATTAGTCGTTTTCCCCTTGTAGTCATTAATAATAAAAATTCTTTTGTTTGCCATAGTGAACGCCTCCTCTAACAACTATTGCCTAAAAAATATATCAAATAGTTCTTAGACTATTTAATCATACCATTTTTTGTATTAATTTCCTTCTTATAATAATTTTTTTCTTATTGAACAATCCTGCCCTTTTTGTTCAATAAGGAATTCAACAAAAAGGGGCGGAAATCCTTCCTGGATCATCGCACCCATTGCTTTAAGCATCTATTCACATAATCATCACTTGTTTCTTAAATCAAAACTTTCACTTGCATTGCTCCATTCTACTTTTATCACTAACTCATCTTCTGCACTAGTGGAAGGACTATTAACACTTAATAATTTTTTATTATATATGCCTTCTTGATTTAAGGTAGGATCATTCGCACCAAAATCCACTACTCCGTTATTTTTTGATTCTACATAATAACGAAAAGTGTCATTACCATCTATGTTATTTCCTTTGTTATTAAGCTTTATTTGATATGTTTCTTCTCCATTAGTTTGGTGAACGGTTACTACAGCTAACCAATTTTCACTTTCGCCAACAAACGTTAAGTCATTCTCTTTGGTTTGACACGCAGATAATAGAAATACAAAAAATATAATTAGCACAAAGAATTTCCCCAAAATTTAACTCCCCTATAAATAATATTATTATGACATATATTCTTACACTAACCTGCCCCTTTAGCTTAATAAGGAATTCAACAAAAAGGCGTTTAATCCTTCCTGGATGAATGCACTCGTTAATACAACAAGAAATATCTTCTATTACCTTGTTTAGTTATAAGTATACAATTATTCAAGTTCCTCTGAAGAAGGTGGCTCAAAGATTTGTATCCACTCTTTAAGTTTCGCTTCAGGTATTAAAAAAGTTCCTTCTGGATTCTGTTTATTCCTAATCTTTAGACGTTCAAACAATAACTCTTCAGATACATCAACAAAATGAATTTTAAATTCAGCCCCTATGTCCTTTGCTCGAGAACGAAACTCGTCTCGTTGACTTCGAACCCAACATCCAAAATCGAGGATAACATCAATGTTTAGAGCTAAAACTCTAGCTGCAAGGTCCCACATAAGAGATTCCACTGTATCATGTCTAGCATCGTGCTTAGCTTCATCTGATTCCGTCATGTTCTCCCCGTAATCCTGCCCGAATAAACGGATGTGCCATTCATCAGGAGTCAGACGCAGTGCTGAATATTTCTTTTCAAGTTCACGTGCAAGTGTAGTTTTACCACTGCACGGGAGACCAACCATTAAATGAAGGGTTGCTATATTGACCATCTCCAATCTTTCGAAAAAACAAACTTTTCTTTAAAGTTATTTGCGCGAATTAATAGCTCATCTAAACATTTTCTTAAACAAACCTGCCCCTTTCGTTTAATAAGGGATTCCAAAAAGGCTAATCTTTTTTGGCTTTCCCTCGTTATCCGAAGAGTTCATCCCTTATCATACTTCTATAACACCATCTAAAACTTGATCGTTTATTTCTTCCCCATCTACCCAATCTTGAAAGTTAATGTCTAAGACTTGATCACTTTTAGCAATAGTAGTAAGAATTCTTGAATCTTTATGTGAGTACGAAAATGTATGGAGAGTTCCAAACAAATTTCGATAGTCCGTAAAAAACACTGGAGATTTTATGCTTTTAAACTCTTCGAACATTTGCCGATGTGTGTAATTTTTATCCTTGAGACCTAGTAGGTAATGGTTTCGCTGGATTGAACCTTCAATTGATATTCTATTTTTATGTTTAAGCAAATCATCCTGAAAGTGATTAACACAAGTCATAAATGATTGACCATACCTAACAATAACCTTTTCTGGGGTTGCTTCTACCTCAGCAATATTTCCCTCTTTATCTCCGAGCGAGAAATTATAACAAGCGGAATGAGGTATTTCCTTCAGCATATAAATTGCATCATCAATTGAGGAACACTTATCCAAAACCATCCTAATTGCTGTCCAAGGAGAAATACCCTTTGTATAACCATTATTACTTACAAAGTGGAGACCTACTACTATCCCTTCTTGATTAACACCATCGTGCCTTCCTAAGATTTGAAGATTATATCCTGCTGAAGCAAAAGCTGTTTCAGGTTGAACTAGACTAAAAACACCATCATATAAAACAGGTGAAAAATCGTAATTTCTAACGTAATAATCTTTAGTAATTAATGCCGAGCAGCCCATAGCCTCCGTCTTTGGCATATCATAGCCACTAAACAAGGAAGCTGCCCTGCTAAGTGAAATTTCCAATCCTTGAGATAAACCATCAAGCTCATCAAGTAAATGAGGTGCAAAGTAAGAAAAAATGGCTTTCATATTTTTATAGTCAATTTCTGATTTTGTAATCAACTCTAGGGTTTTTAAAATTGGTTTATTTTTGATATACTTCCCCATCTTTAACCCAATATCAAAAGAGGAATCTCTTAATTGAATCACACTTACTGAAAAAGTCGACATACCTTTACCCCCATTTTTATCCACTCTTCACTTTAAACAATTGCATTTTGTAACTTCCCCAAATGTTCAACTAACCTGCCCCCTCTGTTTAATAAGGATTCCAAAAAAGTAATATTCGATAACATTGAGTTAGTTATTAATGAATATCCCGTATATAGCGTCTGCAATAGAATCAATTTTGTATGCTATTACACTCAAACTTATTGCAATAATAACTAAGCTGGTAACTTTAATGATTTCCAGAAGTTGTTGATTCATATATTTACCCTCCTAAATTAAACTTTTTAATTCGCTACCATTATTAAAAGACACCCAGTTAGCTTAAGAAAAAAGCTGCCAAATTCATAATAAAAAGGCATTAGTTCAATGCCTTTTATTATGATGATTTCTATCTAATTTAGGTGTTTTTTTACTTCCTCTTCATATTTTTTAACCTGTTTGTTATTGTCAGTTATATCGTATTTCTTTTCCAGTTCAGGTTTCAGCTTTAACCAAATAACATTCTTTTCATAAATATCTCTGTCAAAATCGTGATTAAGTTCTTCCAATGTTAAACCTAAAGCATCTGCATATGCTAGGTGTTGCGGCAAATCACTAGTATCGGGTCCTTCCTTAATAAAATTTTCAACCTCTTCAACAGTTACAGTAATACCATATTCATCTTTAGCAATAGACTTCCACGCTTTATCTTCTTCCATCGCTTGTTTAGATAGTTCTAATACTTGCTCATCAGTCAAATCTGTTTCATAATACAGTTTTTCTTGAGCTAATGTTCTGATAATCCATTTCTTTAGCTTTTCATCACCTTCAAATTCATTAGCTTCAGATACAGCATCATCAAAAACCTTTTTATAATCATCCAAATTATAAGTATCCAAAATCTTTTTTTGTTCCTCTTCACTTTTCATCTTTATTAGTACTTGTGTATTTGCTTTTGATTGACATCCTGTAATTAAAATCATTGCCATCGTACACAAAATAAACAGCTTATTGAATATGATCACTTTTTTGCTCCCCCGTCAGCTATTTGTCTACCTCCATTTTAACGGAAAATTACAATAAACCCAGAAAAAGTAGAAAATAAATTAAAAAAGCCGATAGGGGATTAAGCCGGGATTAAGTGTTTACTAACCTTGTTGAACTAACCTGCCGTTCAACAAGAGGCTAAAAAGGGCGTTGATACATAGCCATCAACGACCGAAAAGTGTACTAGAGGCAAAAAAGGGCGTTGATACATAGCCATCAACGACCGAAAAGCGTACTAGAGGCTAAAAAGGGCGTTGATACATTGCCATCAACGACCGAAAAGTGTACTAGAGGCAAAAAAGGGCGTTGATACATTGCCGTCAACGACCGAAAAGCGTCCCAGAGGCTAAAAAGGGCGTTGATACATAGCCGTCAACGACCGAAAAGCGTCCCAGAGGCTAAAAAGGGCGTTGATACATAGCCATCAACGACCGAAAAGCGTGCGAGAGGCTAAAAAGGGCGTTGATACATAGCCATCAACGACCCAAAAGTGTGTGGGGAATCAACAAAAATCGGTTAATCCTTCTTGGATTACCCACCCGCTCCTTGAATAAGGAAAATAACGCAGTAAACCTTTAAAAAATCAATTATTTCTTCTATTTTTATTCACTTTTCGCAGTGTCCTTCTATTGCTTACTATTTGCTTTATATAGTTTGTCGTTAACTTTAATTGCTATTGCATCTTTAATAGATGCATCCTTTACTTTAAAGATTTTACTCGGACTTTTATATGGATTTTGGTCTTCAGTGTAAGAAACTATTTCTTGAATTCGAATAATTTTCCCGATTTGTTGTTCAACCTCGTTAGTACCTAAAACTTCATCCGTCATTAGATAGGTTAAGTTGTCCATTTTAATTACTGCTGGGGTAAGGTTAGTAAATTCCGCACTGCTAAATTTGTTCATATTACATCCTGAAAGCAAAATAGAAACAAAAATCAAACCTATTGTTAATGCTTTTTTCAATGTATTCATCCCTTTTTCAAACTCTTTAAATCCAACAACTTCCAAAACACAACATTTCGAATACTATACAAAACATCTTCATATTGAATTAACCTGTCCCGTTTGTTTAATGAGGAATTCGACAAAAAGAGGCGGTAATCCTTCCTGGATCAACGCCCCTTATTGGAATAAAAGTGGAATCATGTAATGAACAGTTTCACAATAATAATGTTTCTTGCGATTGTGTTCAAAAAGATGTTTTTATCTCCCTTTTTTTATTCAATACTTACCTTTTATTACCTTGATTACACTGGTTCCCTCGATGCTCCTGTTTATTTCGTTAACAGGCTATGCTTTTCCAAAAATGCTTTCGCCACGCTGTTGGCGCTTTTCTTTTCGACGGCAACCTCGTAGTTCATTTCTCTCATTTCATCATCGGTAATTTTTCCACCTAGTTTGTTCAAGATTTCTTCTAACTCCGGATATTGTTTTAATGTCTCTTCCTTTAGTAGCGGCGCCCCCTGGTATGGTGGGAAAAGGTTCTTGTCATCCTCCAGGACCGTTAGATTGTATCTTGCAAGTTCGCTATCCGTGGAATAGGCGTCGATCAGATTAATGTCGCCTGAATCAACGGCGGTATACCGTAATTTAGGCTGCATGATGTTGATTTGCGGAAAGTTTATTCCATATAGTTTTTGGATGCCGGGATACCCGTCCGCGCGCTCTGGGAATTCAGGCGTAAACCCAGCCTTTATTACGCCTTCAACCGCTTTAAGGTCGGAAATGGTTTTTAAATTGTATTGTTCGGCAAGTGAAGCCGGAACAGCCAGCGCATATGTATTGTTGAATTCCATCGGCTCAAGCAGGGCCAAACCAAGTTCCTTTGCCAGCCCTTCCCTTGCTTGTTCAAAGACTTCCGTTCTATCTGTACTTTTTGGCTGTTCTTTTAGTAAGTCAACGATTGCTGTTCCGGTGAATTCAGGATAAATATCGATGCTGCCGGCTTGCAGGGCGTTATACACAAACGATGTACCGCCCATATGCGGCTTTACTTCCACATTCAAATCCGAATGGTCTTCAATCAGCAGCTTGTACATATTCATGAGAATTTCAGGCTCAGGCCCTAGTTTTCCACCTATGACAATATCCGCTTCTTTCGGCTGGCTGAACGTCGTAACGGCGATGACGAGGAAGAATGCAACAAGAACCGATACAATCGATATCAATGATTTCTTAAACGATGATCTCTCCAGCCTTCTAAGTACAAAGTCGAAGAACAATGCCAGCAGTGCGGCTGGTATCGCTCCAAGCAAGATAAGATTGGTGTCATTGCGGTCGATTCCTACTGTAATTAAATTTCCTAATCCGCCAGCCCCAATCAGGGCAGCGATAGTTGCCGTTCCAATGATTAAAACCATGGCTGTCCGTATCCCTGCCATAATGACCGGCATGGCGAGAGGCAGCTCAATCTTAAATAAAAGCCTTCGGTTATTCATCCCCAATCCTTTTGCCGCTTCAATGAGATTCGGATCCACTTCTTTTATTCCCGTGTATACGTTTCTAAGGATTGGAAGCAAAGCATAAATGACCAGGGCGATAATCGACGGGATTGTTCCAATGCCTACGAGCGGTATAAGCAGGCCCAATAATGCCAATGACGGAATCGTTTGGAAGACAGCCGTAATTCCAATCACAATCTCTGCTGCCCTTTTCTTTCTGGTCAGGTAAATCCCTAGAGGAACAGCAATCAGCAAGGCGAAAAAGAGTGAAATAAACGATAGCTCGATATGCTGCAGCAATCCGTGTGCCACATCCTCTTTTTTCGCAAGGAACGTTTCATAAAAAGTATTCACTGATTGCCACCTTCTTTCATGCTGCCCAATAAATATTGAATCAACGATTGTCTGTTCACGACACCAATGATTCTTCCGTCTTCTTCTACCCCGGCCTGCTCTGCTTGGGATAGAGCTTCAAGTGTATGTTCTATTGTACTTGTGCTAGGAATCACAGCCTCTCCTTTGAATTCTGCTGCACTGTCGAGTATTTTTTTCAAATCGAAAGAAGATTCCATGATCGATTCTTCGCCAATGAACTCTTTTACGAATAGGTTGGCTGGATTCTCCATAATTTCAGTGGGAGTTCCGATTTGGACAATTTCCCCATTCTTCATGATGCAGATGCGGCCGCCAAGCTTCATTGCTTCTTTCATATCGTGGGTAACGAAAACGATGGTTTTCTGCAGCTTTTTATGGAGGTCAAGCAAATCATCCTGGAGCTTCTCCCTGCTTATCGGGTCAAGCGCACTAAATGGTTCATCCATTAAGATGATTTCAGGGTCAGCCGCCAAAGCCCTGACGACCCCAATCCTCTGCTGTTGACCGCCCGATAACTCCTTTGGTTTCCTATGCTTATATTTGCCAGGTTCCAAACCGACCATCGAAAGCAGATCATCGACCCTTTTGCTAATTTCGGCCTTCGTCCACTTCTTCATTTCGGGAACGACCGCAATATTCTCCTCAATGGTCATATGGGGAAACAGGGCAATCTGCTGTAGAACATATCCTATGTTCCAACGTAGTTCATGAATATCATACTCGCTAATTTTCTTCCCATTAATACGAATGGTTCCTCCAGACAGGGGGATTAGCCGGTTCATCATTTTTAAGGTTGTGGTCTTCCCGCTTCCACTCGGCCCGATTAAAACAAAAAATTCTCCTTTTTGTATCGTAAAGTTTAATGGCTTTACGGCATACGTGCCATTATCAAAAATCTTTGATACATTTTCAAATTCAATCATCTCACCACTCCTTTTAGTAATCTTTAGATTCACGCCGCCAAGTTGGACTTCGGCATTGTTTCTCTCTATCTACAGGTGTGCCTTGCTGTTTTCATCAAGGGAAATACCTTGATCGGCTATATGCGGAAGCAAACTCCCTGAATCTTCAACAAATGCTTACCAATCTATTCTCCCTTCCCGCTATTTCATAAGTCAATTACTTCGCTTTAATGAATGTGCCCCACTATTATGGAACTTGTTGATATGTAACGTAACTGTGAGGTAGGCATTAAGAGCATTATATGGAGAAAAACGAAAAGGCCCATGGCATGTCTGACATGGGCTTCACTTGTGCAGGGAATCCTCTTGGTGATTTCCTTCTTACCTTATTTAAATTATTTAATACTATAAAAAATAAATACCTTATAAGTAAAGACCCAAAATCGGGTCCTATTTTAATTCCTTATTGAAGATTAGTACCCCTTAGTTTAAGTGTAATTGTTCACAAACATATAATTAAATAGTTACATCTATTTTTTTTCAATCGCCATACGCAAGTTCGAGATAACTCCAAGAAGCAATACTAACGAACAAACCATTTTTTCAAAAGGTGTTCCAAACAATTGTTGTATAAATCCAAAAGACCAAAGTACAACAAAAAACCAACATATAACGGTTAATCCTCTTTTGTATTTATATTGTTTAATTCTACCGACAATCAACGTAAAAACTACTCCAATAATAGAAATAACGATATTTATAACAGATATTGGTAGCTGTTCAGCGAATGATTCAGACCTTCCACCATTAACCCATGTGAATGGAATACTTTTGCTTATAATAAGAAAGTGGATTAAGATAGTCAAAGAGTAAAAAATAATTCCCATAAATACAGCAGTTTTCATATTAATTTTCCTGAGTTTTTCTAAAATAAAATCACCTCATTTTTCTTCCTGTTTCAATTTTATTAATCCAGTAATATACTATTCCTATATCTCTTACCATTTGACAGATAACTGAAAGTAAGATTTCGAAGAGTTATCAAAAATCACCATTATTCTTAAACAGAGCAATAAACATCGGCTAGGTATTCTTGTTGAACTAAACTCCCGTTTGTTCAATAAGGAGTTCAACAAAAACGGCGGTTAATCCTTCCTGGATCAACGCACCCGATATTTCAACAAGACGAAACATCAAATTACCATCAGTAATATTATTAAACAACAACTAAAACTATAATTAGTTAAAATTTATAGTACCAAAAAATTGCAATTTCATTTGCAGTTGGAAAGTTTGAATAAAGCATAGTATCAACTGCACCTATTACAAAGTGATTTTTGGCATAAAAATGACAAGCTGAAACATTAATATCTTGTGTTTCAAGCACAAGCCCACTAAAGTTATTCTCCTTTGCCCACTCAATAGCTTTATTTAATAATGCTGTTCCAACACCATTTTTTCTATATTTTTTTGCAACAGCAATGTCCTCAATTAGTGCATATCCATTCCAATTAGAACGAATTTTAATCCGACCGATGCAGTGGTTTTCATCATAATAAAAAAATACAACTTTCCCCTGTTCTTCAATATAACTGATATCAATTTCATCATCTTCATATTTTTTAAAATAAGGTTCAGAAAATATCTCCTCGGTATATTTCCAAACATAGTTTTCAAATGTAGGTATAATTCTCCCCGAAACAACGAAACATTCGTTTGGTTTCTTAAAATCCTCCATATTTAATTGAGTCATTTCAATTATCATATCGATCTCCTTCCAAACGAAATTATATGTAATACAACTTGTGTATTATAACCTTCTTTTCACTTCGTCCTTTTTCAACTAAACTGCCCCGAGTCTTTTGGGCCACGAGAAGAGTGAGACTACTCGAATTTATGCACAGCTAAGCGGAAGGCTAAGGCAGGAATTTCATCAAAAATATTTCTAAGCAAAGAGCAACGCCCCTCAAGCGTTGCTCATATACACTCGCACCCGTTTGTTTAAGTACAATTCTTCACAAGTGAGTAATAAAACATTCGCCATAGCCTCCTTAAATATTGGCTATTTTCCCCTCCACTTCTAAATAAGCATTTATCTATTCAAGAAGCAGAATCTATAAACTAAACGCTCAATACTATCAGGAGATAACTTAGCATATTTCTCATAAAGATATTTCCTAAAAAGATCTCCTGACTCAACTACTGTTTTTTGGTTATCAGGAAAACTGTAAATCTCATCAATCAAAAAGCTAATTTTTGCAGCATCTTCAGGAGACATTTCAAGGGGTTTCTTGCTGGACCATTCCTGAATAAGTAAATTAACTTCCTCCCAATCAATTGCCATTTTGAGAAACTCCTTTTGTTTAGCTAACCTGTCCCGTTTGTTGGATAATTCTAATGATTTAGATTCATTTAATGTGGAAAGCAACTTTTGGGCAAGATGCCGTTCATTTTTATGAACATAAAAATCGTAAATAACAGGTTGTCTAAATTCATCGGCACTAAACGGTTGACAAGGTGAACTATGCGTGGATTGTTTCTTTACTTTATACTTCAAGCCTCCATTTTTGAATAATTGGGCTACTTTAAAATAATCAATGTGATTTTTTGCCGTATATACTAATTCTTTTTTAAATAGAAAGTCTAATATAGACAAGTGAACTCCCCCCTTAAAACCACATTAATACATTTTATTGAATTCCTTTATGTACTAACCTGCCCCGCTTGTTTAATAAGGAATTCAATAAGAAAGGCGTTAATCCTGCTGAATCAACGCACACGTTTATTTAAGTACATTCACTACAATCATTTCAATATTTGCTTTTTCACGTGAGTTAAACAAAAAGCTTACCTTCTATTTGATTTCTATTTTCAAAAATCCATTGGAACATAGCTTTATTAATTTTATAAATTTCATCGTTACTTGTAAAATAAGCCATAAATATAGTTTGGATACAAAGCATTACGTACCAAATAGACTCTTTTTCATTAGTCGATAAAGGATTAACTTGATTATAACTAGCTACTAAATTTCCAACAAAGGTTATCCACATTCCCCTTAATTCCTCTTTAGAAAATACTTCACTTAAGACACTTGTGGAGCAATAACAAAGATCAAATATGTTAAGATTGACCTCCACAATTTCATAATCAATTACACCAGAAAGACTGTTGTTATTAAATATAATATTATGAATATGAGCATCCCTATGGACTAACTGTTTTGGGAGAATATTAAATAGGTCCTTTATATCCTCTTCCAATTGTTGATACACATTAAGCAGTTCCTCTGAAGGATCTATTTTGATAATTTCATTTACGGCAAAACCGTATACCATTTGATATAAATCTTTAATAGGATACTCGCTTAAAAAATCAGCAGATTCCATTATTTTATTTAAGTCAGCAATAGTTTCTCCAAGAAGCTTCGGTATTATAGGACTTCGCAAACTTTCTTCTGCCCCAAAGGTGGAACCTTCAAGATAGTTATATATAGAGTAATGCGAATCTTTGTAAGGTAAACTAAAGTCCCCTAGTTTATTAATTAAAGGAAATTGAGTTAAAAATTTATTTTTTCTTAAGAGCCCGATGAGTTTTAATTCACTATAAAACTGTTTTAAATTATCCTTTCTCTTTATAATAAATTTCTTCTCATCATTCGTGAGGATTAATGTTGCCCGTTCCGAAAGCTTCTTAAAGTTATAAATTTCAATACCCCAATTTGAGGAAATATTATTAATATCTGAAAACTCCATAGAACTCCTCCAACATACTATATATACTTATATATTCTGTTAAGGGTAAGAAATATCCTCCATCATTAGGAATTCGTTGTTAAGCCATGCCCCTTTAGCGTGATAAGGATTCAATAAGAAAGGTGCCTTAATTCTTCTGAATCAAAGCAACCGTTACTTCAAGAAGGAAAGTATTCTTTTCTTTTCCCTAACAAGATCTAAACTCTTAAATGTGTTGGAGCATTAGAAAAAGACGCCCTCTTATTAAAGAAAAGCGCCCGATTGTTGAATAAAAAAACCTATAATACAGCAATTTTGATTAAACTTTTTAAATGGTACATCTTTATCTCAAATACACACAAACCTTAAATGAACAAATAAATCCATTTCATTGTAACAAATTTAGCACCGATTCAACAAAAATCCTTTAACAGCTAACCTAAACAAAAGTTTAATTGAATTGGTGCTTATCCGTTATACGTCAATGTTATCCGCTAAATTTAGAAAGAATATTGACGTATAATGGAGCCCAATGACCGCCTCATTTCATAAGCTTGTTTGTGTTTACATAAGACCTCTTTCCATGCTAATTCAAAAAAGCAGCATTTCCCCAAAGGAGAAATTGGCTGCTAATTTTATCGTTTATATTCCAACTTGACACTAAATCATACAGATCAAGTAGCTTTATTTACATGGTTCACTGTATCCTGGGGTGTTTGTATTTAAAAGTTATCGCAAAAACGATTCCAAGAACGATGGTATAGGCAGCAAAAACTAACCAGATATTCTGCCAATCTTTTATGCCGTCAACCGTTAAATAATCCACTATTCTTCCACTAATCATAGCACCTAAATAAGCTCCCAATCCGTTCACCATTGTCATGAATAAGCCCTGTGCACTCCCACGAATTCGATGATCCACTTCTTTATCTACAAACATCGATCCAGAAATATTAAAGAAGTCAAACGCTGCACCGTACGCTATCATGGATAATAGTAATAATATGAACCCTAATCCGGTTGGGTCTCCAAATGCTAATAAAACAAATCGCAACGTCCAAGCCGCCATACTCAATAGCATGACCGTTTTAATACCAAATTTACGTAAGAAAAATGGTATGGCAAGAATAAAGACTACTTCTGAAAATTGTCCAATTGATAATAAAATCGCTGGGTATTTCACAGCAAGACTTTCTTTATAATCAGGATTTAGCGCAAAATCATGAAGGAATGGGTCTGCAAATGCCAAATTAATTTGCAGTGCAGCACCTAACAGCATTGCAAATACGAAAAAGATGGCCATTTTCTTTTGTTTAAATAGGACAAAAGCGTCGAGTCCTAAGTGGCTTACCAACGACTTGTCCCTCTTAACACTTGATGTTGGACAATCAGGCAGCACAACTGAAAACAGTGCCAGTAAGATGGCCGACCCTGCTGCAATGTATAACTGGATATTGCTTAACTCAAATCCACCAAGACTAATGAGCCACATGGCAAGAATAAAACTAACGGTTCCATATACACGAACGGACGGGAATTCTTTCGTCGTATCGAGTCCTTCTTTTTCTAAACCAATATAGGAAATGGTATAGGATAATGAAATTGTCGGTATGAAAACCATAGCATTAAAAAACATTACCCAAAACATAACGGTTGGGTCTGAAGCTTGTGCCGCAATAAATAAGCAAAACGCACCAAGAAAATGAAAAATTCCATACAATCTATTCGCTTTCATCCATCGGTCAGCGATAATCCCTACAAGGCTTGGCATTATAAGAGAAGCAAGTCCAGATGCGCCATAAACCGCTCCAACTTGTGAGCCAGAAAAGTGTAATGTATTGATCATATACGAGCCAAGTGTGATTAGCCAACATCCCCAAATGAAAAACTGGAGAAAAATCATAACTCTAAGTCGATTCTTAATTGTCATTGTTTTCTCCTTTTAAGTTTGGTGTCTAAGCTGTACTTTTCTAGTTATTAAGCTTTTTTAGCTAATTCAGTCATATAATCAAAGAACGCATCGCGATTCACATCATAAACAACATTCACAGGTCGTCCATCAGGGGTTTCAACTGTACGGCCTTGGCTTGGACCTTCCGTGTGAACAATGCTATTAATAGTTTGTACTTTCACAAGATCACGATTGCCAACAAATGCGGTTGTTAACACATCCCACAAATAGTATGTAGAGTTCGTTGAAAAGTGAACAAGTGGTGGTACCATCGCATAACATTGTCCAAGAAAATCAACACCCAGGTATTTGCGTTCTTTAGCCCAACGCTCACGTACATCTAAAGTTAGCGGTACTTGGTTTGTACTTTCAAGCGCCACTAAATCAATTTGTATGCCGGTATCCCATACACGAGCTGCTGCTTCTGGATCCCAAAACACGTTCCATTCGGCCGTTCCATCATGTTCAGGTTCATGTACGTTTCCTGCTTCACGGAATGTGCCACCCATCCAAACAAGTCTTTCAATTTTCTCTTCAATTTCAGGAGTTTCATCTAATGCACGAGCAAGATCAGTAAGCGGGCCTGTAAATAATAAAGTTGTTTTTTCTTCAGTTGCTAAAACCGTGTTTACTAAATGAAGATGTGCTGGTTTATCAGCCACTGGTGTTACAACTTGTCCAGATTCATTCAAAATCGGCAGAGCATCAACATAAAACGCATGCATACGCCAATCTTTTGGAAAAGGGTTTTTTGGGCGAGAATTTGACTCGGCTACGTCAAGGCCCCCGTTTCCAAAGCGATCAATAATTTTTCTGCTTGCAAACATTGCTGGTTCTAAATAACAATCTGCTGGAATGACTGAAACGCCTGTGAGTTCAACACTGTCCATTTTTAGTAATAAAAATAGCGAAACTAGATCATCAACGCCGCCATCATGATTAAAGTAAATTTTCCTTTTCATTTTTTCTCGATCCCTTCATGGTGAACTTTTTTAAATTGCTTGGGGATTTACCAAATGTTTTCTTGATGGAACACTCGGATAACATCACACTTCCACACTTAGAGCGATCAAAATCTGCCTGACGCGCCACTTAGCATGATCGCTTATAAACATTTCAAATATAAAAAACGCTCCGATA
Source organism: Bacillus sp. FJAT-27225 (assembly GCF_001685025.1). Taxonomy (GTDB): domain Bacteria; phylum Bacillota; class Bacilli; order Bacillales; family Cytobacillaceae; genus Bacillus_D. The sequence continues at coordinate 15,515 of NZ_MAYU01000007.1, forward strand.
GCTACCGGAGCGTTGACTAGGGCATGTGTAAATATAAAAGGAAGAATTAATCCCTTCTTCCATTGAACACTTACCTCGTAGTCAAGCCCTTTACGGCGGCTTGGTAGAAACTCTTGGGCCCTATCCCCAATATTATACGACGTTTTTCTATATTTAATTCGCATTTATAATAACAATCACATCGGGTTCCGTCAACCAAATCTCGAACCTTTTTTATTAAATTGAAATTATCGTTCGTGATTGGAAGCATTTACAATGTTATTAATACCTTTACTTTCGCATTTTGCGATATGGGGGCTGAACCAAGTTCCTCAACTCAAATTCAGTAATTATCATAAAACTCCCTTATTAACTAACTCCCACGTTAATGCAAAAAATTAACCCACCGTTACTACCTAAAGGAAAAATTAGAGAAAATTAAAAATTGCCTTGTTACCTTTTAGGATTTATCTTGTTGCAATGACTTATTTCCAGGTGCAAACCATCCGATTAAGGCAATACCCACTAATACTCCATAGAAGATCAGAGTCCAGGTGGTACTGTGAGGAAAATCATGATTTAAAACACCAATATCTTCATGAGCTAGGGTAACTACAGCCAGTTTGACACCGACCCAGGCAACAATGGCATATGCTGTTGTTTCCAATGCTGGACGTTTTTGAAGAAGCTGCACAAACCAGGTTGCCGCAAACTTAATCAAGACAAGGCCAGCAATACCTCCAAGAAGAACAACAATAAACTGCCCTCCATCCATACCACCGAAATCGTCTAGCGGTGAATCTGGAAGACCAAGGGCAATAGCAACTGCCGCTAGAATCGAATCAATGGCAAAAGCAAGGTCCGCTAATGCGATCTTCCCTACAGTGGGCCAAAAACCTTTCCCAGCGGCTTCCTTTTCATCGTCCTTATGAATATTCTTATTGTCTTTCCCGAACTTTGCCTTAATGACATGCTTTAATCCAAGGTAAAGAAGATAAGCCGCTCCTATAGCTTGTATCTGCCAGACGTTCGCAATAAATGAAATGACAAAAAGTGCAGCAAATCTGAAAGCAAAGGCCATAATGATTCCGTAAGTTATAGCTCTTTTTTTCTGTTCTTCGGGTAAATGCTTGGCCATCACTGCTAATACAAGAGCATTGTCAGCCGATAACAACCCTTCCAATCCAATTAGAATTAACAATGCCCAAGCATATTCCAGCCAAATTGACTCCATCTACTTCTCCCCTATCTTTAACTAAAATTTCATGTGAAAAGTTTCGATAACTGTAGATTTCCCACTTTAGCAACAGGTAATCCTAGAGAATAATGCTAAAATTATTTATTAAGTTGCTTCTCGATACCTCGATTTTCCTACTGCCAATAACCTCCCGTTTGTTCAATAAGAAATTCAACAAAAAACGGTTAATCCTTCTTGGATCAACGCACCTGTTAGTGGAAGAGTTGTCCATAATTTATGGCAGATTCAACTGGCGGTATTAGTTCACCATCATCGAACCTATAATCTAAAAATGTAATTTTAAAAATGAAATTGCCAATCATAAAAATAATGAATAAAGCTATGACAATAGAAGTCCAAAAAGCACCTTTAATAATTAACCTGAAAATTTTTGAGTCAATAATCAGATCTCCCCAATGCATATTTTAACCCCCTTTTCGTTATCTTTTGATTTCATCATATATCATTTTTTCCTAAACAAATTTCCTCGTTTGTTCAATAAGGAATTGAACAAAAAAGTGCGGAAACCCTTCCTGGATCTACGCACCCTTTAGTTCAATAAAAATAAGATACTATGCTACTTAATTGAAAACAAAACTTTTTATATTGACTCTATTACAACTTCCCCTTCATGTGAAGGTACTTCAAACCCATTTCGGTAAGAAGTTAAAGTATTTTCAGTGATTGGAAAGGCTGAATTTGCATCAAATCTTTTACTACGTGCATCTAGCCGTTGACGAATAACTTCAGGACTAACTTTCAAATAAATAAGTTTCCACTCACCACCAGCTTCTTCAATCAGCTGTTTGTATTCAACTCGTTTTGCTTTTTGCCAAAAACTAAAATCAATAACAACCTTTCGTTTATCCTTAATAAGACTTACTAACTGATTACGAAGTCTTCTTTCAGCTTCGATTTGATAATCGCGATATTTTTCAGTAGGATAATCTATTCCATACCGTCCATTTACCTTCCAGATTTCTTCATCTATCGAAAGACGAACAAAGCCTTCCTTTTCCAACTGTTGTGCGTATGTAGTCTTCCCTGAACCTGCTACACCACACATCATGATAATTAAGGGATTTGAAGTTTTTTGGTTCATGATTTCCATTAATTTTTCTCTCATCCCAAACACCCTTTATGGATTTCGTATTGAAACATACATTGCTTGTTGAATTATCCTGCCCCGTTTGTTCAATAAGGAAGGCGGTTAATCCTTCTTGGATTAACGCACTCGTTAGCTTAATAAGAATCCGATTCTACATAATCTATAATTTGTTTAAATAAATTATATTGGCCATTAAATCTACTGGAGTTTTCCCCTGAAATTATTGCTTCAGCTGCTAATCGGAATACCACAGCTCTTATGAACATTTCTTTATTGCCGGGAAGCAAATCAATATCACTAATTTTACTTCCTTGCCACGCTATACAATCACATACTAAAATTGCTTCGGCATATTCAACTGGTGCAACTGTTGGAGAGAAATCAATGATAAGAGGCGGTAAAACATCATCAAAAAGAATGTTTCCTGCCAGATCACTATGGACAATTTGCAGATTATACTGTTCTCTTAGTTGTATTTTTTGCAGTAATTCGTTTATTATTTTTCTTGCTTCAGTATTTGCTCCCATACGTAACCCATCAATTTGCCAGGCAATACGATGTGCCTTGGACCAAGGGTTATCGACTTGAGAAAAGTCTTTGTATCTGATATTAGATAAATCACGGTGAAATAATCTTGATACACGAAGTTTCTCTTTAATCTGACCGTTTACCTCCTGACCTCGTTCAAAGTTTGTACACCCCCAACCATTACTTACAAATGTGCCTTTATTACTTTTAATAGGTTTTGACAATCTATAACCCTGAGGATTGATACTGGATATAATTTTAAATAATCGCTCAGAATGCAGCACGTCTTCTACTGGTTTTAATACAACATTATTCACTCTTACTGATGTATTCTGACCACCCTTCAATGGAGTAATTTCACCGTTTACATTAAATGATCTAAGTACCTCTTTAGATAGCATCATTTTTTCACCTTAATTTGGGACTTTTATTTATAACAATTATTTTCCTGCCCGTTTGTTTACTAAGAACTTCCACAAAAAGATGCCTTAATCCTTCTTGGATTAAAGCACCCGAAATATGATTACAAATAATCTCGGTATCTATCCTTCTGGATAAAAACCCTGTAAGTGTTAAATGATTCGATACTATTGTTTATGCTTTCCTTGTTTTTTAGATTTCTTTTGTTCAATATTAAAGTTCTCTTCAATTCTAATAAGCGTATGATTCAATTCCTCGTCAGCTTCTTTTGAAATATTTTCTAACCTCGTTATTATCCTCTGAGTTTCATCCAAAGTGATTCCATTGTCTTGTTTTGTTTCTTGAATATATGATTTAATATTTTCAACTTTTTTTATTATCTTTACCATTAGATCATATAATTCTCTATTCATTGTCGAATCTCCTTAGCGAGTATTATGGGTAAGTTTACAGTTGAAAATAGTCTTTTTCTTGAATTTATTCACCATTAGCCATTAATTAATCACACTTACGCCTTACATTCGACAGGTTTTGAATTTTTACCCAAATTTTTATAAGTGGAAACCAATTTGAAAATTTATCATCAGTAGAAGTTAAGTCTAACTTCATCCCTATAAGCCTCTTTCGTTTTTTAAAACAAAAGGACAAAAAAAGTGCGTTAATCCTCCCTGGATCAACGCGCCACGTTACTTGTCTTTATCTAAATGACTATCTAGTTTTTGTCTGATTTACTCCACTATTTTTCAATAAATTGACCAATTACTGATTTGTTAAACCCAACGTTTACTGCTGTTGAAATGATATATATATATAATATACTAAACCAGTAATCCAAAGGAAAATTAGAACTTAACCTATAGTTTAAGTGTAATTTTTCACGAATTTTTCTTTGTTGCAGGCAATGCTGCCCCATTAGTTTTAAAAAAACAAAGGCCTCCATTTAGAAGATGGCCCTGGTAGTAATTAATTTGGCTATGGTCTTACCTATAGTTAAAAATACCCTCCCCTGTCTCTATATTTATCGGTAAGGATGAATGTTCGTGTATAATGCTCCAGAACTCTTTTTCTTTTTTAAAACAGAAGGTAAATCTATTAGTCGTCTGACGAAGTTTCTCCTGCAATTGGTTGTAAGCCGAGAACTTAACAGCACAGTGAACAAAAGCGATAGTTGAATTTTCGACCTTTACTAAATCATTAAAATCTACTTTAAGTAAAACACCTTCCTTTGATAAACTATTAAACCAGTCTTTAACCATTTGTCGCCATTGGGCAATACCGGTGCATTCCCAATTATCCCAACAATCAAAAATATGTATATCTGAATGGTATGAAGATAAAAACCTCTCAACATCTTTCTCATAAATTGCAGTTTTGTAATTATCTAAAATGTCCTCAACATTGATAAACTGAGAGTTCACCATTATTTCATCTCCTTTAGTAACAATAATTTAACTTCATTAAGTATACTGTAACCATTATATTTTCCACTTCCTAAAATCCAACAGTTTAATTTAAAGAGCACCGGTCAATCCAGTTATATATTTGTCCCTGAATAATTTGTTGGTCTACAGTCAGAAGATCATGAAATTTTTAGCCACGCTAAGTTCTGGTAACTCCTTGTGGAATTGTGGGTTCGTGTATCTTCGTCCTTGACCAATTGTGCGATGACTCTGTCGTCCTTGACGCCGTGCTTTGTTGGAGAGTAGTCATCAAGCTCCTTGCTTTTCTTCACATTCAGAGAATTTACAATGCGCCCTATTAAATTAATTACAATATCAAGTAATACTATTCCTTTTCCTCATATCGCTAGAAAGTCGTTTGTACCCAGTAAATGAAACTTATCGAACATTTAGAACGTATGATTATTCATAAAAGCTTCTTAGTAAGGAGGAATTAGTAATGCCTATTTGTCAAAGCTGTAAAAGAAAATGGTCTTGGGTTGACTCTATTAAGAAGTTATTAACATTTCGTAAAAGCATGCAATGTAATCATTGTGGAGAAATTCAATACCAAAGTACATCTTCCAGAAATGCGACATCTTTATTAGTTTTACTCCCCATTAGCATTATTCCGCTTTCTATAATGTTTGATTTATCCCCTATTTCTGTACTACTTTTAGGACTTGCCTTAATGCTTGTGGCTCTGTTTGTAATGCCATTACTACTAAAATTAACTAATAAAGAAGAACCATTATGGTAAAAAGGGGACTGCATGAGACAGTCTCCTTTATTATTTATTTTATATCAACATTACTCCTTAACATAGCCAATCTTCATTTCTTAAACTATACCGCCTCATTTGTTCAATAAGGAATTCAACAAAAAAGGCGGTTAATCCTTCCTGGATCAACGCACCCGTTACTTCAAGTATAATATTTTACATTGTTAAAATTTCTTTTTCCCCTTTACTTATCCAGGAATCTGTTGATAATCATACGTTTAGTGCGTCGCATCTAAAAGTAACTTTTTCTCTTTTACTTGTTCAGTGTGTCGTTGTTCATGCAAATATATCTGTTCAATCCATTGGTCAAGTGGCAATTCACCTAAGGCAGGATGCTTAAATGATTTTTCCGCCAAAATTGATTTATCCTCTATTGTACTAAGGAAAGTCAGAAGTTTTTCTCTCGAATCGTTTAACAAATCAATGATTGACTGCACTTCAAATGGTTCTACATCTGGTTCAACGATTTCGGGTGCTTTAAACTTTTTCGTTCGATCCAGAATATGATGAACGTTTTTACGTTCTGTTCGTGTATGATCAACCTTTTTTAATCCCCAAACAATAGCCTTTATTGTGGCCTGTTCCACTAGTACTAAATGATGGCAAACCTGTGCGATACTCCACATATTCATACCAAGCTTATTATTAAATTGAGTATAACTTAATGAAGCAATCTCCTTTACTAAATTATTTCTCGTTTCATAGAGATTGTCATTTACTAGATTACTCATGAAATTCTCCATTCACCACAAAATAAATATCTAGGTTCCTATTCTGTATATATTCTTCACGATGAAAAGTATTCTTTGAGTATAATTTACTTTCCTACTTTCGTTAAAAAATCTGGTTTTACTATTCAAAATCAAGTAACTCTGAATTGAACTACCCACCACTTAGCACTCACACGAGTTGCTTGAAGTGGGGGATTCCTAAGTACAGAAGCCTATTGGCTTCT
>NZ_MAYU01000008.1 GCF_001685025.1 Bacillus sp. FJAT-27225
CCACCTTGCCAAGGTGGGGGTCGCGGGTTCGAATCCCGTCTTCCGCTCCATTTGATTCGGCGGCATAGCCAAGTGGTAAGGCCAAGGTCTGCAAAACCTTTATCCACCGGTTCGAATCCGGTTGCCGCCTCCATAAAGTCCAATTCATTTTATTATGCCGGTGTGGCGGAATTGGCAGACGCGCACGACTCAAAATCGTGTTCCGAAAGGAGTGCCGGTTCGACCCCGGCCACCGGTATCACTGTTTTAAAAAGGCTTCTCACTTAATTGTGGGAAGTCTTTTTACATATGTAGTAGAAGTTTTCCTTGCCTTCCTTTTGTTGCATTACATCAGGGGACTTACGTGCTTTGGCTAGATCTGCCTCTCTCCGCTTTTTAAGCTTGAATGACTTTTCCCCTATATTAAATCTTTCGCAAAAGTCCGCTGTCGATAATTTTTCCATGTTTAGTATTTTCTCCTCTGTTTGTTTATTGTTTGTACATTGCTTGTGTATGATTTTTCCAATAGGTTAGCATATCGCTATAAACTATATACTTTGAAGTGTGTAATATAGGGAACTACTCACCTATTAACTTTTAAATGCCAACATATAGGCAATTAGCTCTGGAGAATCGATAAATTTGTAAACAAAGTAACTGCTTCGGAACTTGTTAGGAACACAATAAATCAATGTGTGTCCTTTTAGCATTAGGTAAATCGCCAGTGATTTTTTCATGATGACTTTCTGCTTTTGTATTTTCATTGTGTATGTCCTCTTAAAGGATTGTTTACGTATATATAGTATTGATGACTTTTAAGCGGTCAGGACATATGCCATCATAACCTTTTGCTCGATAATGGGGTTTTTTCAGATAGAGGGTTTAACTCAAATTGACGATTGAAATCCTTGGGCCTTATCGTGGGGAAGTCTTGGGTTCGCCGTGGGCTCACCCTTGCGCTTAGGTACATGCGGCATCCAGACTACGCTGCTGTTTTCTCTTGCGGGTGTTTGTCGAAAATAAGAGATGGAAACAAGTTGCCAGCACATTGGTGGTAACGGATAATGCAAAAGAAATACTCAATATATGGGAGTGATAACATGCACAAAGATTTGACGAGAAGGCGGAGTACGGATTCTTATAGATTTGTTTTTCAATTACTATCATAAGGACAAGACAACAGCATACGGGTCAATGCTACTCCATTTTGATGTGGGCATATTTAATGATGTAGGACTCACTGCAAAGATTATCAAGCAAGAAAGAGCATTTGCACTTTTACCGATAATGAGAAGTGTCGATAATGAAGTTGTTGACGATATTGAGAAGCACTTGAGAGGCATTACAAGTAATCCATCGAGATGAGTTCGGAGTGAATCTTACAGAAAGCGGAAGATCCTCCGCTGGCGGATGCTTCCTCAAAATGAAGGAGTTGATAAAGATAATGAAAAGGATAACTACCCTCCTTTTTATAGCGATTATCGGATTAGGAAGTTATATGGCATATGATACTTCCCAAAAGAAGAAGGAACAAAAGGAATCTGATAAAGTCATTGAACTTACGGAGGAACCTGAAGCACCTGCAACTGTGATCGAACCTATTGAAGAAACAGTGGAACCTGTTGAGGAATCAAGTCCTGTTTTCCTGTTTCAAGAAGTGTTGACCAAGGAAGAAATCGAGCAGAAGTATCCGCTCACCATGACTGAACTGGAAATGCAAAACACATTACATGGCATGACCCATCAAAAAATTAGGGCAGAAATGAAACGGGGTCTAACGCCTATGACTTTAGAGCGGGTTGAGCGATTATTACAAGTCGTGGAAGCAAATGTAGATACATACGCCAAGGAAGATGCCTATCTCGAGATGTTATACAGCTGGAAGCGAGGAAACTTTTCTCAAGTTGAATTGCAACATAATACACTGTGGGCATTCCAAGATGGTGAAGTTGGTCAAGCATACGGAGTTTTAACACCTGCGGAAGAAAAAGCATTCATTGAGGAAAATTATGAAGTATTAGCAGAAGGTGCCGAGTAATCGATGCCTTTTTATTTGCTGTGGAAGGAATTGGAAACGGCTGTCGAATATTGGGACGGGAGGTGTGATTCAATATGAACTTTGATACAAACCACTTAGTGAGATGGGGAATCCCTGGATGGATATTAATTATGACACTAGGTCCTTATGTTTTCTTCACAAAAGGAACTATTGGAACTGTTTAATACCATGAATGCAGTAGCGGTGGGGGCGTTTTTAACAGTTATCGGAGTGCCACTTGGTTATCTGCTTAATCAAATTCATCATTCGATAACATAGGTATTTGTCAGAACAAAATTCTTGAGCCGTTGGTACAAAAAAGGTACATGGGACGGATATTTTAATAATGACTTAAAATTGGATGAATTATTTTTGAGGATGAAAAAGGAGCAAAGAAAAAGGAGCGGTACACTTACTTGTTATCGGGAGTGCCGGTTTGAACCCGGCCACCGGTATCACTTAACGACAGGGCTGTTGTTGTTAAAAGGCTTCTTACTTAATTGTGGGAAGTCTTTTTTCTAGGATAATTTTGAGAAGCAAGCATTCGTATGTTTTTGAAAATGGGACAAGTTTATTATGATAACCCTCATGACAAAGTACCTATTTGCCCAATCATCCCCTTTGCCACTTAAAAACCTTTCGAAGAAATCCCCGTTTTTTCTTCTAAATTTTCACTTTAAATCCTGCTTTTAAGTTCAAAAACATCTTTCCTTCGCTAAATTAAACTCTTTTCCAGCAAAAACATACAATATTTGAAATTGGGACCGTTCCTTTAAATAATGTACTAAAAATAATTTTCGCTAGCCGAAATAATAGTAGTTTAGTATTATAACATTATACTGAAAATTTTGTGTTTTCAGTTAAATAATTCAGGAGGAGGACACTAGTTATTATTTTCTGCAAAACAGATAAGGGGGAAGAGCATGGGCAAAAGAATTACTGTAATAATTTTCGTTTTCTTATTAGCATTTGGCAGCAGTGGATTTGCCTCGATAGGCAATATCACTCCGGAACAATTAGATTTACATAAACCGACGCTACCAAAAACCAATCTAACAGCAACTGACCACCAAAACATTGATCCAAACAAAGAGGTTCGGGTAATTGTTGAACTTGATGGCAGTGCACCTGTTGAAACGGCAACAAAGAAAGGCATAAAGTACGATAAGCTATCGAAAGCAGAGCGTAAGCAGCTGGAAAAGGCCGCAAAAGACAAACAAAAGACTGCCAAGGGTAAAATCAATGGAAAAAAACTCGGCATTAAATACGAGCAGGAATTCAATGCAATCGTAAACGGATTTAGTGCGAAAGTAAAATACGGTGATATTGAAAAAATCAAGGAAGTGCCAGAAGTAAAACAAGTATATCTTGCAAACGAGTACAAGCTTCCAGCTGAAAAGCCGGATATGAAGTTCAGTAAAGAGCTAGTTGAAGCCCAGGAAGCCTGGCGTGATTTCGGCTATAAAGGGGAGGGAATGGTTGTCGGAATCATTGACTCTGGTGTCGATCCGTCCCATAAAGACTTCCTTTTGACTGATTCTTCTTCCGCTAAATTATCTAAAGGCGCGGTAGAAAACGAAATCACTGAGTCAAGCCTTCCGGGACATTATTTCAATGATAAGGTTCCTTATGGCTGGAACTATGCGGACAATGACGATGATATTCTAGATGACAATGCTGATACGGGAATGCACGGGATGCACGTGGCAGGAACCGTAGCCGCCAATGGCGACGAAGAAAATGGCGGGATTAAAGGCGTTGCTCCAGAAGCTCAATTACTGGCTTTGCGTGTATTTGGCGAAGAGGAGGCCACTACATGGGGAGATATTTATATTAAAGCGATTGATGATGCAATTAAGCTTGGTGCTGACGTATTGAATATGAGCCTAGGATCACCTGCCGGGTTTGTAGATGCACAGTCCCCTGAGCAACAGGCGGTTAAGCGCGCAGTGGACAATGGGGTGGTAATGTCCATTTCTGCTGGTAACTCCAATCACTTTGGTGAAGGCTACTTCTACCCGTATGCTTCAAATCCAGATTATGGGGTAGTTGGTTCTCCAAGTGTATCCAATGATTCCATTTCCGTTGCATCCTACGAAAACACTCGAATGGATGTAGATGCAGCTGATGTTTCAATTGATGGAGGCGAAGCTGAAAAAGTTATGTTCCTGTCTGCGGGCCAAACTGCACCGACAGTGGGTACAAACTTTGAACTGGTGTATGGAGGATTGGGACAACCTGCAGATCTCAAGGGAAAAGATTTGAAAGGAAAGTTTGCATTAATTCAACGCGGGGCCATCGCATTTACTGAAAAGGCTTTAAATGCTCAAAATGCTGGAGCAGCTGGAGTAATCATTTACAACAATGCCGGTGGAACTGTTAATATGGCAACAGATGCGGCGATTACAATTCCGCAACTGTTCATGTTACAAGCGGATGGAGTTCGCTTTGCGGCAGCACTTCAAGCAGGAAAGGCTGTTACTGTAAATTTCGGTGGCGGAAAATTAACCGTTCCTAATAGTGAAGCAGGCAAAATGAGCGCCTTCACATCGTGGGGCATCACGCCAAGCCTTGATTTCAAACCGGAAATCACCGCGCCAGGCGGGCAGATTTACTCAACTGCAGATCATAATGAATACCAGATTATGAGTGGTACATCAATGGCGGCACCGCATGTAGCAGGCGGTTCGGCATTGATTCTGGAAAGAGTCGATAATGAATTCGGCCTTCAAGGCGCGAATCGGTCCAAGCTTGCGAAAAAATTCTTGTTGAATACCGCTAAGCCAGTAGTATTTGGAAAAGCACCTGTTTCTCCACGCCGACAGGGTGCAGGCCTAATGCAGCTTCATGCCGCATTATCCACACCTGTAACTGTGACTGATTCGAAAACCGGTGAAGCAAAGGTTGCTCTCAAAGAAGTTAAGAACAATGTTGTAACGTTTACGTTAACAGCGGAAAACTACTCTGACGATGCCGTAACTTACGATGTCAGTGCAAGTGCTCAAACAGATAGCCCTGCTAATGGAGGCGGCGTTTTGGTAACAGCACCAAACCTAACCGGAGGTCTTGATTTAGGAGAAATCACGACAGTTAACGGAAAGGCAGTCAATTCAATCGAAGTACCTGCCAAAGGGAAAACAACTTTTGAAGTCTCTATTGACGTTAGTGAGTGGGATGCAGATTTAAAGTCAATTTTCACAAACGGCTATTGGCTGGAAGGCTTTGTTAAGTTAACCGACCCAACTAATACAAACCCAGATTTGGTCGTCCCATATGTCGGTTTTAAAGGCGACTGGAATGCAGCTCCAATCCTTGATACTCCTGCCTGGGATCCAATGTCTTACTATGGATACACGGGAGTGATGACACATGTTGGAGGAGGCAAATACAATTATTTAGGCGTTGACCAGGCAACTGGCAAGCTTAACCCTAATTTTATTGCCATTTCGCCAAATGGTGACGGTAAAAACGATAGTGGGACGTACATTCTATCCCTGGTCCGTAATGCAAAAGAATTGAATTTTAGTGTATTGAACGCTGATGGCGAAGTAGTAAAGGAAATTACATCTGTAAAAGAATTACGTAAAAATTACTATAACGGTGGCGCGGGACTAATGTATCACCTTTCATCCGACTGGACATGGGATGGCACAATGCATAATGGTAAGATGGCTCCGGAAGGCCAATATTACTTGCAGGTGAAAGCAACACTTGATTATGAAGGTGCCAAACCGCAAACTGTTGTATTACCGGTGAAGCTTGACGTTTCTACTCCAAAACTCAAAACAGTATTACAGAAAGACGGAAAAACGGTTGCAGTCGATGCTTCTGATAAAACAAGCGGCGTCGCTTACTGGTATGTAAAAGTTGATGGAAATCTTGCTACGGAAAAACCATTTGTAAATGGGGAAACCTCCTTTGTACTCGAGCAGCCAGTGAAAAACGGCCAAACTGTTGAAGTCATTGCTGTAGATAATGCAGGAAACGCATCGTCCAACACAGTAAAAGTGGGCAGTAACGGCAACAACGGAAATGCAGGAAATAAAAAATAATCCTCATAAGGAAGGCAGGCAATCATCAGGTTGCCTGCTTTTTTTTT
>NZ_MAYU01000009.1 GCF_001685025.1 Bacillus sp. FJAT-27225
CAGATTGTCGACAAAAGGGGTTCGGAATGGTCTCATTCCGAACCCCTTTTGTGTTCAAGTACAAATTTTTCATCCAGAAAGGGCAGGTTGGATGGGTCCTAACCTGTTTTTCAGGCCTAACCTGTTTTTCAGGCCAATTTTGGACTTTTCCAGGTCCAACTGGCCAACTTCTTGAGATTCATTGCAGCGAAAGTAAGCATCGCCTGCATCGACAATTTTTTGAGTCCCCTCAAAGTTGTCCAACGCATACCATGCTTTTCCTTTGCATCTGCAAAAACGCGCTCTATTGTCTCCTTGCGCTTCTCATATATCGGTTTCACATCACTATGATGGCGAAGGTGGTCCATCTCTTCTACATACCCTTGCCAGATATGCCTCGTCACTACTTTTTGGTGATCCTTGCTTTCCGTGCATTTCGATAGGAATGGGCATGCAGCACAAAGATGCTTTTGGGACTTGTATTCCCGATAACCTTCTTTGTTCGTGGTGGAATAGTTCAGAACTTGCCCTGCCGGGCAAAGGTAACAGTCAAAATGTTCATCATAGACATAGTCGTGTTTCTTGAAAAATCCTTCTTTCGTTCTTGGTCGTGTATAGGGCATGGCTGGAATCATTTCGTTATCAATCAAATACTTGGCAATGGCAGGTGTTTTATAGGCTGCATCTGCGGCAACGGCTTTTGGTTTACCAACCTTTGAAATAACCTCTTTTACCAACGGCTCAAGGATATGGCTGTCATGAGTGTTTCCCGGTGTCACGATAGTACCTAGAATAAAACCATTACGGTCTGAGGCTGCATGAAAGGAATAGGCGAACTGTTTCGTCCTCTCATCCTTTACGTAGTAACCACTTTCTGGATCGGTTGTGCTTTCCTTAATCTCTTTCAATTCCTCTTTATCAAATTTGTCAGGAGGAAACGGCTTCTTCCCGTGGTCTTCACGGTCTTGATTTATTTCCTCCTCTAGCTTTTCTTGATAGGCGCGTGTTTCCTTACGTACTACTTTCTTAACGAGTTTACGCTTATTTGCGCTTGCCTTGACATGGGTTGAATCAATAAAGACATGTTCAGCACTCACCAGATTCTTCTCAGCTGCGGTCCGAAGAATCCGATAAAAAATCTGTTCAAATAAGTCCGTATCCTTGAAACGGCGTTCATAGTTCTTGCCAAAAGTAGAGAAGTGAGGAATTTTATCATGGAAACCAAAACCGAGGAACCACCGATAGGCCAGGTTCGTTTCAGCTTCCTTGATTGTCTGGCGCATTGAACGGATACCAAAGGTATATTGGATAAAAGCTAGTTTTATTAAAATGACAGGATCAATGCCAGGGCGTCCTATTTCAGAATACACATCCTTCACAAGATCATAAATAAAGGAGAAATCGATGGCGGCCTCAATCTTTCGGACCAAATGGTCCTCTGGAACCAATTGATCCAACGCTACAAATTCTATTTGATTCCTCTGAATGGAACTGTGTTTTGAAATCATATTTATCACCTCAAGCATTTTATATATACATTTTAAAATATTCTTTCACTCAGTCCAATAATGGATTTATGTAGGTTGATTGGAGTGGAAGGCGCGAGACTCCTGCGGGAAAAGCAGGCCAGGGGAGACCCCGCAGGCGCAGTTTGCCGAGGAGGCTCCCGGACTGCCCGCGGAAAGGGAGCGCCTGGAACGCAAATCAACAAGCTATACAAAAAAAGACTGTAGTCAAACCCGATTTAGTTCGAGTTTGTCTACAGTCTGA
>NZ_MAYU01000010.1 GCF_001685025.1 Bacillus sp. FJAT-27225
AAGGTGGTGATGAAGCACCATGTTAGTCAACAAGGCATATAAATTCCGTATCTATCCAACAAAAGAACAGGAAATCCTCATTGCCAAAACCATCGGTTGCAGCCGCTTCGTATTCAACCGGTTCCTGGCCAGGTGGAATGAATTATACAAACAAACCGGCAAGGGACTGACCTATAATTCCTGTTCAGCTGAATTAACTCTGTTGAAAAAGAAGTTGTCATGGCTGAAAGAAGTTGACAGCATTGCGCTTCAATCCTCATTGAAAAATCTTTCCGATGCGTATACACGCTTTTTCAAAAAACAAAACAATGCACCCCGCTTCAAGTCTAAAAAGAATAAGGTCCAGTCTTACACGACAAAAGAAACAAATGGCAATATTGCCGTAATCGGCAACAAAATTAAACTTCCTAAGCTTGGTTTTGTCCGTTTTGCTAAAAGCCGGGAAGTAAAAGGACGTATTCTAAGTGCAACCATTAGACGGAATCCAAGCGGGAAATATTTTGTTTCAATTCTTGCGGAATCAGATGTGCAGCCACTAGAGAAAACAGGCTCAACGGTCGGAGTTGACGTTGGTTTGAAAGACTTTGCCATTTTGAGTACTGGTGAAGTGTTTTCCAATCCAAAATGGTTCCGTAAACTCGAAGGACAACTGGCAAAAGCACAACGTATCCTATCCAGACGCTTGAAGGGCGGTTCCAATTGGAACAAGCAGCGTATTAAGGTTGCAGGAATCCATGAACGTATCACTAATGCAAGAATGGACTACTTGCAGAAAATTTCTACCCATATCATCAAAAACCACGATGTAATTGGGATTGAAGATCTGCAGGTATCGAACATGTTAAGAAATCACAGATTAGCCAAAGCGATCAGTGAAGTATCCTGGTCACAATTTAGAACCATGCTTGAATACAAGGCAAAATGGTATGGCAGGAAAGTAGTCACTGTCTCCAAAACGTTTGCCAGTTCCCAGCTATGTTCTGTTTGTGGCTATCAAAACAAAGACGTTAAGAACCTTAACCTCCGTGTATGGGATTGCCCTTCCTGCGGTACGCATCACGATCGGGATATTAACGCAGGACAAAATCTTAAAAATGAAGCCATAAGGCTTCTAACCACAGGAACTGTGGGGCTAGCCTAATCAATTAGAAGCCAATAGGCTTCTGTACTTAGGAATCCCCCACTTCAAGCAACTCGT
>NZ_MAYU01000011.1 GCF_001685025.1 Bacillus sp. FJAT-27225
CGTGTGGAGCTGACTGATACTAATCGATCGAGGACTTAACCATATTTGATTGCGAACGTTCTTCTAAACCTTCTATTACGATTACCCAGTTTTGAGGGAATAATTTCCCCTTGAAAAAAATCAAAAAGACATTATAATAGTAAATGTCTTCATTGTCTGGTAACTATGGCGAGAAGGTCACACCCGTTCCCATCCCGAACACGGAAGTTAAGCTTCTCAGCGCCGATGGTAGTTGGGGTGCAAACCCCTGTGAGAGTAGGACGNCAGGCTTCATTATTCCGCAGTAGCTCAGTGGTAGAGCAATCGGCTGTTAACCGATCGGTCGTAGGTTCGAGTCCTACCTGCGGAGCCAAAAATGGAGAGCTGTCCGAGTGGCCGAAGGAGCACGATTGGAAATCGTGTATACGCTAACCGCGTATCAAGGGTTCAAATCCCTTGCTCTCCGCCATACATATTTTAAATAAGGCCCCTTGGTCAAGCGGTTAAGACACCGCCCTTTCACGGCGGTAACACGGGTTCGAATCCCGTAGGGGTCACCATTTGGAGGATTAGCTCAGCTGGGAGAGCATCTGCCTTACAAGCAGAGGGTCGGCGGTTCGATCCCGTCATCCTCCACCATTCACCCAATCGAGGGACAATTGATATATTTATACTAACTATGCCGGTTTAGCTCAATTGGTAGAGCAACTGACTTGTAATCAGTAGGTTGGGGGTTCAAGTCCTCTAGCCGGCACCATTGTTGGAGGGGTAGCGAAGTGGCTAAACGCGGCGGACTGTAAATCCGCTCCCTCAGGGTTCGGCGGTTCGAATCCGTCCCCCTCCACCATCATCTTTTNTTCATTTTACAATGCCGGTTTAGCTCAATTGGTAGAGCAACTGACTTGTAATCAGTAGGTTGGGGGTTCAAGTCCTCTAGCCGGCACCATTTGTGGAGGGGTAGCGAAGTGGCTAAACGCGGCGGACTGTAAATCCGCTCCCTCAGGGTTCGGCGGTTCGAATCCGTCCCCCTCCACCATCATCTTTTATGAATACGCATCATTACTTAAAGACATACTATGTATGTTCTTTCTTTTTAAACTCTAATGTTTTTAAAAATATCGATGGGCTATAGCCAAGCGGTAAGGCAACGGACTTTGACTCCGTCATTCGTAGGTTCGAATCCTG
>NZ_MAYU01000012.1 GCF_001685025.1 Bacillus sp. FJAT-27225
TCATATTATTGTTTGTTGACGCTTGTTTGTTTAGTTTTCAAAGAACAATTTCAGCTTGTCGCCTTGGCGACTTAGTTACTATATCATATCTTTTTCGAAGCTGTCAACCGCTTTTTCAAAAGCAATTTACTTCGTTTTGATTCAATGTCTCTCGAAGAGGACAAGAAATAATATAACACGTTCAAAAAATGTTTGCAATATAATTTTAAAACTTTTTTCAGTTTCTCTGATTTTTTTATGATAACTCCTTTATCATGTTCAGCTAAAACTATATGGCTGCCCATTAATTGCTTCTACCTTGCCATAGAATTAAAAATCATTTCAAGTAACGTTTAACGATGATTGTTTTATCGTAGGAGAACTGATTTAGTATTAATTACTCTTAGCTCAAGAATTATTTTACGAGAAGAACCTTACAAGTTTCAACTCAGAACCCTTCCCTCATACTTTCAACAAGAGTAGATCGAACCTATCTCTCAGTAATCTTTTTAATGAAAATAAACTTTGGCTTCTTGCTCTTTTCTATATAATAAGAAAAACCTTCATCGAAACAGCTTTAAGAAACGCTGCATCAATGAAGGTAAAGTAGGAGCATTACTCAAGAGTAAATCCGTATTTCAATTTTCATGGCAGCCACAGGCCATGATGCCGGATAAACTAAATTGGATTTTTATAAAAAGCCTAAACATCTTCAGCAATAAACTTTCTTCACCGATTATAATTGTGGTGAAGGTTGCTTTGCCTTTAATCTTCTTTCATCAATTATAAATAGGGAAAGCCCAAAGATTACAACGAGCCCGCCAACAATTTGCGACCAGGTTACACCTTCGTTCAGTATATAATAGGCCATAATTGTTGCACCAACAGGCTCCAACAGAATTGCCATTGAAATCGTTGTGGTACTCATCCATTTCACGACCCAATTGAACAGGCTATGCCCGAGAAGAGTCGGAAATATTGCAAGTAGGATAAAATAAATCCAATCGGTCTGCACTTCGGGCAGCAGCGGTTCACCTTTTATAACAACATACATAAATAAGGTTATAGTGCTGATCAAATATACAAGGAAAGTATATGTAATCAGGGACACTCTTTTTCGGACCGTCTGGCCGAACAGTAAATATCCTGTGATAAATGCGCAAGCCAGTAATGCGAGAACGTCTCCAAAAAGAGCAGATCCGCTTATTTGAAAGTCACCCCAGCTAATAATGAAGCTTCCAACTATAGCGATAATTCCACTGATTATCGCTCCAAGGGTTATTTTTTCACCAAAGAAAAAATATGCTCCAACAAATGCAAACAAAGGCTGTAATGTGACAAGGACCGTAGAGCTTGCTACAGAGGTGTAGTTTAAAGATTCAAACCAAAGGATAAAATGAAAGGCCAGCAATACACCTGAGATAGAAGTGTAGAGCCAATCTCGTTTTGTTACTTTTTTTAGCTCATGTGTGTATTTTTTCAAGAAAAGCGGGAGCATGAACAGTACCGAAAAGAAGAGCCGGTAAAATGCTGTTACTCCAGATGGTGAATGGCTTAATTTAACTAATACGGCTGAAGCGGAAACTGTGATAATTCCGACTGCCAATGCCACATAAGGGTTGATGACTGATTTCATGACTGACTCCTTTTGATGTATAGTCTAAGATTAAAATATGTATTTTACACGTAAATACCGCATAATTCTATTATATTATAATCTTTTTGTGAAAAAACAATGATTGGATGGGGAAAAGGACATGGGTACAGTAGACACAGAGATACTCTTTAAGTTAGGCATTTCAGCGGTTCTTGGATTGGTTATTGGGCTTGAAAGGGAGTTAAAAAGAAAACCTGTTGGCTTAAAAACGAGCCTCGTCATCTCAATTGTAAGTTGTCTTTTAACAATTGTTTCAATTGAATCTGCCTATAATGCCCATGTTGGTGCTGTCAATATCACAATGGATCCTCTCCGTCTTGCTGCGCAAATCGTCTCCGGGATAGGTTTCCTGGGTGCGGGGGTTATTTTACGGAGAGGCAATGACAGTATCTCAGGCCTAACTACTGCGGCAATGATATGGGGAGCCGCAGGAATAGGGATTGCGGTAGGCGCAGGATTTTACCTTGAGGCGTTTGCTGGTGTCGCACTTCTTATTTTCAGTGTCGAGTTCATGCCATACATCATGAAGTTGATTGGGCCAAAACAGCTTCGCGAAAAAGAAATCCTCCTTCAGCTTCACATGGCACAACGCCACCAGATTGATGCACTGATCGATTTTATTTATTCTCAAAAATACATCCTTAGAAGAATAAGGATTAAAGACCTGAGCGATGGCGAACATCAGGTTAATCTCCAAATTGCTGTTGATTTAAAACTAAAAACTACTCAGGTGTACAATTTGATTTCTGAATTGGAAGGTGTAAAAAGAGTCGAAATAGAAAGTATCAGCTAAATTAAAACGGCGGCATCTGCCGCCGTTTTAATTATTCATCTTCTCCATGCCTACCGCGCCTTCTGCGGTTAACAAAATCCTTATGCCAAAACTTATGTGTATAATCACTATTCTTCGTGGCAAAAAACAATCCAGACGCCAGTGCGAAAAGAGCGAATATATAGCCTACCGTAAACCCGAAGTTATGATAACCCATCACAATGCTGACAACGGTTGTAAGCAAGAGCGCAATCATGACATAAAAAACAATATTTCTCACGGCAATGCCTCCATCATCCAAAATGAAATAAGGACATAATAAAACTGGCCTAAAAAATTATATCATAAAAAAATAAAATTACCTCTTGCAAACAAACAAGAAGGTAGATATAATCTTTCTTGTACCACAAATCCGGAATACCAGAAACACAACGGGGGCTTAGCTCAGCTGGGAGAGCGCTTGCATGGCATGCAAGAGGTCGTCGGTTCGATCCCGATAGTCTCCATACTAAAGAACTTCTGCAAAAATTGCAGAAGTTCTTTTTTTGTTTTCCCTTCCCTGCTCCGGGGTATCCTTAGACTAACAGGATAATGCCCAGGGAGGGATATTGAATGAAGTCACAATGGAGCCTGTTACTTGCTTTAGTTTTCGCATTATTGATTGCGATTTTTGCTGTAATGAATGTCGATCCAGTGGAAGTTGATTATTTCTTTGGAACTGCCCAATGGCCTCTGATTCTTATTATCCTTGGCTCCGTTCTTGCCGGTGTCATTATAACGGCAGCCATTGGCGAAACCAGATTGTATAAATTAAGGAAAGATTTGAAAAAAGCCAGGAAGGAACGCGATGAATGGAAAGCCAAGACCCATCTTGCCCAAAATGATGGGGCTGAGCCTGATGTAGGGAGGAATTCTTACAGAACATCGGAGCGAATGCAGTAACCCCCCTTGCCGAGCAAGGGGGTTATTTTCCTTCCAAAAGAAAATTCCCTCTCTTTGATAAGTGAGGGAACTAACTACCACTAGGCTCATTTAATATCTCTAATAATTCCTTAACTCTTTTATACTTTTCTTTTTCAAGGTCTTTTTCGGAAAGCTCCACATGTAATTTAAGGATACTCGGTTCTTCTTTGATTTTATAATCTTTTGGAGGAATTGGATGTTTTTTAATTAGCACACCCACTTCCGTTTGTAATGCTTCTGCCAATTTTTCAAGTATATAGATACTTGGATTTTTTTGTATACCCCGTTCCAAAAAACTTAAATATGATTTTGATATCCCGGTAATTTCACTTAATTTATTGAGGGATATTCCTTTCTCTTCCCTTAGTTGCCTTATTCTTTTTCCTTCCATTTTAAGACCTCCATTGGTCCAGTAGAGAAAAGGGAATCATCCTCCCAATCCATTTTGTAAAAGATAAATAACAAGTGGGCCTAACAGAACAATGAAAATTGCCGGAAAGATAAAAAGAACCATTGGAAGCATCATTTTAATCGGAGCCTTCATTGCCTGTTCTCTAGCTCGTTGCCTTTGGTGCTCTCTTATTCTGTCGGTTAGCGCCTTTAAAACCTTTGACATTCCAATTCCTAATTGATCTGCTTGGATGAGTGAAGTCATCAAGCTTTGGAAAGCATCCAGCGTCACCCTGCTTCTCAAATTGATAAATACTTCCCTTCTTGATTTCCCTAGACGCATTTCTTCCATCGCTTTCATGAATTCATCTGATAAAGGACCTTCCTTAGTTTTGCATACTCTCATAATCGCAGCATCGAGGCCCATGCCTGCTTCGACCGAGAGATTAACCATATCGAAAAAGTCGGCTAGGCTTTTCTCAATTTTTGCAAATCGCCGTTTTTTTAGGACACTTAAATAAAAGGAAGGATAGTAGTAACCAAGTGCAGCAAAAGATAGCGAAAAAAAGAATACATTCAAAATTTTACCCGACGCTTTGCCAAACAACAGGTAGCTTAGAAAGAATACAATTGTACCGATTAACAACTGCATGAGCCTGAAATCTACTGGTGACCAGGTATATGGTAAACCGGCATCCCGTAATTTCCGTTCCAGTTCACTTTTCGTTTCACGAGTCAGCTTCTTCGATAAAAATACTTTTGCCTTTCCAGAGAGGTCTTCAACTTTACCGCTTCCAACTAATTTCATGCCCCTTATTGGTTTTTGTTTATTTTTTTGGTGGCTTTCAACACCAAGATACCCTTCCACTCTTTCGTTAATGATAATTTCACTTTTATAAAAAAATTGCAGGAATGTCCGAATAAGGAAACTCATTGATAAAAATGCCAATAAATATAGAATAAATTGCGTCAATGGTTACACCTCAATCCTGACAATTTTCCTGATAAAGAACCAGCCCATTACAATTCCAACGGCTCCTACTGAGAGCATAAAGATACCAAGTGGATGCTCAAGCATTAAATCAAAATACTCAGGGTTAACCAATTTTAAGTAAAGAGTTAAGGCAATCGGAAGTCCAGTAATAATCCAGGTGGAAAGTCTGCCTTGTGCGGTTAACGTCCTTAATTCCTCTTTGATTTGAATTCTGCCGGTAACTGTTTCACGGATCGTCTCAAGAAGAATAGCAAGATTTCCCCCGCTCGCCCTTTGGATGAGCATCGACTTAACGGCCATTTCAAGCTCCTTATCTGGAAGCCTTTCTAGCATCCGCTGGAAAGCTTCCTCAACTGGCACCCCAAAATTTATATCCTGAAGCGTCTTTTCAAACTCCGTTCCAATCGGGTCAGGAAATTCTTCTGAAATCAATTTCATCGCTTGCATAAAACTAAATCCAGCTCTCATTGAATTGGCCATTGTTCCAAGTGCTTCACCCAATTGGAATGCACAGCGATTTAGGCGCTTTTCGATCCTTTTATTCAATTGGAGAACCGGAAGCCAGAAAGCAGCAACCCCTATTGGATTAATAAGAAGAAAATGAAGATTTAAAAGAAAAGCTATGAGAATTGAACAAATTGTGCATAAGAGACGAAACAAAAAGAATTCCCCTGGTGAAAGCGAAGATTTCCCCTGTAACAACTTCTTTTCCCATTTCGATATTGCAGGCGAAGCTGTATTAAACTTTCCTCCAACCTTTTTAATGACCGAGACATGAGACTCTTTTTCAAGTTTTTTCTTCTCATTTAGCTCCTGTTCTTCTTTTTGAAAAAGAGAATAGCTGCCTAATCTCTTTTTTATCTCCAATTTTTGTATAAAGGAACCCACCACTATCTGGAATACAAAAGCGAATAAGAGCACTGAAATAAGAATGTATATGATTTGTTCCGCGTTCATACACGCCATTCCTCCATATACCAGGAAGATGGTATCGTGAAACCTGATAGCTCAAGCCGTTCAGCACATTTCGGCCTGATTCCAGTAGAAACAAATTTACCTTTAACTTTTCCATCCTCTGTCAAACCAGTTTCCTTAAATAGGAAAATATCTTGCAACACAATCGTCTCGCCTTCAAGACCGAGAACTTCTGTTATATGGGTGATTTTCCTTGTTCCGTCTTTCATCCTTGTTTGATGGACAATGATATCGAGGGCACTTGCAATTTGTTCCCTTATAGCACGGACCGGCAAATCAAATCCTGCCATCAGTACCATTGTTTCAAGCCTGGCCAACAAATCTCTAGGAGAATTTGCATGGCCTGTTCCAAGACTTCCTTCATGTCCTGTATTCATGGCTTGAAGCATATCAAGCGCCTCGGCACTCCTTACCTCTCCAACTATGATTCTGTCGGGACGCATCCTTAGCGAGTTTCTTACAAGGTCACGAATAGAGATTTCTCCCTGCCCTTCAATATTTGGCGGCCGAGACTCTAGTGCAACAACATGTTCCTGTGATAGCTTTAGCTCGGCAGCATCTTCAATTGTTACAATCCGTTCACTTTCGGGAATGAAGGACGAAAGGACATTTAATGTAGATGTTTTACCAGAACCAGTTCCACCGCTAATAAAGATGTTTAACCTCGAAACAACGCTCGCTTCTATAAAATCGGCCATCTCCCTGCTAAGCGTCTGAAACTGAATTAAGTTTTCTATTGTAAATGGTGTTTCTGAGAATTTCCGTATTGTTAGAGCTGGTCCATGGAGGGCAAGCGGCGGAATGATTGCGTTGACACGGGAGCCATCCGGAAGCCGTGCATCGACCATAGGCGAACTTTCGTCAATCCTTCTGCCTAAAGGATGAACTATTTTTTCAATAATCCTCAAAACATGGTCATTATCCTTGAACCGGACCGGAGTCTTGCTAATCTTACCTTTTTTCTCAACGTAGATGTCCTTTGGTCCATTTACCATTACCTCAGTTACATCAGGATCTGATAAAAGTGGAGTTATTGGGCCAAATCCAATCAACTCATTTTTAGCGCTAAAAAAGATTGCCTGTTTATCTTCAAACGTAAGAAGGGCTGCTTCATTTTGAAGGAATTCCTCCGACTTTCTTACAATCAACTCTTCATAATCAATTTCCTGGTTTTCACTTACCTTTTTGAATTCATCTACAAGATAATTATGAAGCTTGCTTTCTAAACCATCTTCTGGAATGTTCCGGTTTAAATGAAACAGAGGTTCTATACTCTCTTTCCTCTTTTCAAGGAGCTCTTCCTTGCCCAGTCTTTTTAAAAGAGACACCTAAACCAGCCTCCGTTCGTTTGAAGCTTTTTTTGAAAAGAAAGATCGTTTAGACACTTTGTCCTCACTGCCGGTCAGCTCTTGGGCAAAGGCATAGAAAACTTTGGAGATTTTTGCTCTTGGGTAGGAATAGACGAATGGATACCCTTCATTAACCGAAGTTACAACGACCTTTTCTAAATCCGGCACCCTAGTATGTACTGGGAATCCTAATACGTTTTCCGCGGTATCTTTTGTAAGTCCCTTCTTTTTTGAATCACGGTTAAGGATTATTTTCACCTTTTTAGCGAGTCCAAGAGATTGAAGGGTTTCGATGAATATTTTACAATTTTTCAACGTTGGAAGATCCATATACGTTACGAGGAAAATATCATCTGTTTTTTCAAGGGCAGTTAAAATTTTCCCCTCCACATATGGTGCTGTATCTATCAGGACTACGTCATATTGGGTTCGCAAATTGTCGATAAGCTTCATTATATGTTCTTCGAGGATGACCTCGGAAAATTCCGGCCGGATTGGAGCAGCCATAATATCAATAAATTCATTCACTTGAAAAACATACGATTTTACTTTTTCCGGCTGAGCATTGTAACTTTCTTTAACCCATTCATAAATAGTTTTCTTGGGATGACTATTAAAGAACATCGAAACATCACCAAATTGCAAATCCAGATCGACTACAACAACTTTTCTATATTGCTTGGCAAAGGTAGCAGCCAGATTGACTGTAAATGTTGTTTTTCCGACTCCTCCCTTTGTACTGCAGACAGTCATGATTCGAGCGTTCTTAATGGCTATATCCTGTTTCTTTTTAGGGTCTCCTCCAATTTCACTTAACATTGCCTCAGCTTCTCGAATTGTTGAGAATAGCTGCTCCCCATTAAAAGGGTATAGCAAGACATCAAAGGCTCCTGCCCGCAGTGCCTTTCTTAAATTAACTTTGTTCTCGGAATCTATTATGATAGGTACACTTTTTTGAAAAGCTCCGTTAATAGAGTAAAGGACTTCAGATAACTGCTTCTCATTTTCGACAGCCAGGAATACAAGCCCATTATGGGCTGCTTCAAGAAACTCATTATTGTTTTTAAACCACTGCAGTTCATGACCCAAATTTATAGCATACTCTTTAAGTCTTTCATGTATGTCAGGATTAGTAGTTAACAAACTCCAAGTCATTTGAATAACACCTCTTTACGGAGATCATCTTCACTTAAGAATGTATCTTTCTCGATAAGCTTTTCATCCCCGTCTTTCCTAAGCATCAGGTACAATTCAAACTGAGTTGAAAAACCCAGGGCTAATCCCTCTCTGGGGTTTACCTCTAATGTAACCATTTTGTACCTTTTCATTTTTTCTGCTTCATCAGCTGCATGGCCTACAGCTAGAACTTTTGAGTTTTGAATGATGATTGTACCTGCTGCATGCTTATCTTCCTTCTCATCTTCCTTCTCATCTTCCTTCTCATCTTCCGGAACAGTTAACTTTGCAATAACATCAACGTAGGAACCTGGCTTAATAAATCCTGCTACTCCTTGTACTTCGGATACCTTAATGGTCATTGCTCGTTTACCATCACCTATAGGAAGCAGTTCGTTCCCCTTCTTTTCTTCGTCAGCCTCAGCAGCTTTGGCAGTACCTGTATTCCCACCTTTTGGAGTTGAATTTCCTGCCTTTTTGGTGTCCGGTTTGTTTTCTCTTACATTTTGCGAAGATGCCGAGGTTACTATTGACTGAGAAGATTCTCTATTTGAAATAATTAAGTATAGTACGGCGGTAACACATAAACCGAATACCATCGACCAAATCCATAGTTTCTTAGATTTCATAATCTCCCCTTCTCTCTATTCAACGAGGCGGACACCGACAACCCCGAAATCTTCGCCTTCTTCAAACTCACCAAAAGTAACCGTTGATATAAATTTGGCTTGAATATCATGGCCCGTTATTTTATCTAACCAAATTGAAGCAAAACCAATAATTTTAACGAGTGTTTTTCCATTTGCCCCTTCGTATGACTCAACCATTGGAACAATAACGACCCGGCCGCAGGTAGCATCGGCCTTTGAATAATCATTACATGTTGGACTTTTTTTATCCTTATCAATTCTATATTGAAATCCCGATTTCACATTTCCCCAGCTAAGACCCGTTTTAGTCAGTTCCCACATATTATCGGAAACTTCCATTTCAACCCCGTTCTTGATGTTGTTTTCGAGAACATTTCCGCCTGATCCGCCTATTTCCAGAAACCCGAAATTACCGCTAATCGATGAATTATCTTCATCGGGGTTTCCTTTGCCACTATTTCCAGGCTGAAAATGGATTGTAAAAGAGGCCGGTGTTTCTCCTGGCTTCGGTGGTTCATCAGGAAATTTTTCTTTTGGGATAGCTACAGGGACAATACCAGCACGTTTTACAAGGTTTCTGCTTATTCGGGCTTTAGCAGTTGCATAGACATCAGAATTATTGAAGCCAAGCACCCTTGCAAAAGTCAGATTTTTACTGATTGTTTTTGTTGCTTTTATATAATCATCGCCAGTTTCTATATCATCAGTCGTTAACGTAACTCCGTTTTTTCCTGCAATATTAATAGCAGTTGCAACTGCTACATTTTTCCCTTTTAATAAATCTTTTCCGCCCGCTAGTACTGCGGAATCAAGTGCTTTTTGCAGCTTGCTTTTTTCCAAAAAAAGCCCTCCCGCATCAACGACCATTGCTGTAAAACCAAAAATGGCAATCATAAAGACTGCAACAATTACTAATACATTCCCATCTTCATTTTTTAGTATTTTTGTCATACTACTCCACCCTCATTACGGTAGTATCGGTCAATGTTAACGGTGATGCTAAACTGGCTACCAAAGGAGTTATGAAATCAATATTATAAACAAGCGTAACCGTAGCATCTGTCCCGCTCGTCCTGGCTGTCTCGTTTGGAGATATCGTTATAGTCAGCCTGCTGGATTCAAGCCCCGCAATTGAAGAATTTATCTTCGCGGTTATATCATCATTACTTTTTTGGATACTCGCCAGCCGCGCAGCTTCCCTGCCGGCATGATCCAATGTTAGGTACGCATGAAAAATCCGACCAAAATCCACAATCCCGAACAATAACATAAGAACTATAGGAAGAATAAGGGCTGTTTCAACCATTGACTGCCCTTTCTCAGATCTCATATCCTTCCCTCCATGAAAAGCATAGCTACAGTTCCAATTGCTATGGCCACTCCATAAGGAAAAGATGGAGCAAGATCTTTTTTGCTGACTTGGATTGACTCTTTGCTTTTATTTAAAGACAGAAGAAGAATTGAATTGGTTATCCTTGCAATAAAACCTTTTACATCTTTACCTCGGATAATGATAAATAAAGCAATAAAGCCGCCAACAATCGCAGCATATAAAAACGCATAAAAAACAAAAAAGGCACCCTTCATCGTCCCAATAGCAGCCATTAGCTTTACATCACCTGCACCAATGCCTCCCATTGCAAAGGGAATTAAAAGGACGCCTAGCCCAACCAAGAAACCTTTGCCACTATACAAAAAGCCGTCAAAGCCATTGATCATTAGATAATAGAGGAAGCCCAGCAGAATTGCTGGGAATGTCACGATATTCAGGATTTTCCTAAATTTAATATCTGTTATCGTGCATATAATCAGTACGATAAGAAGAAGTATATTTTCCATGGAAAGCCCTCCTTTCCTTCTAAAAAACCCTGCTTCTCATGCTTGAAAAGCAGGGTAAAAAATTATTTATCAACACCTGATGGAGTTTTTAATGCATCAGTTACTTTACCAAATAAAGCATTTATCTGATTTCCTAGTAATGTTACCGCTGTAATAACAGCAACTGCAATCAACCCTACAATCAATCCATACTCCGTAAGTGCCTGGCCCTCTTCATCCTTTACCAACCTGTTAAGCAAGTTCATTTCTCATCCTCCTATGATATGGTCTTTATTTTTGGGTTCTATATGTAGAACTTGATTGAATTATATAACGAACAAAATTAGTTGAAAAGTCCCGAATTTGTTCATTATTGAGGTTTTTTATGGGCTTTTCCTCCTTTTTCTTTCATTTCCTTTAAATTACTAACTATTTTGTTCTTTTTAAAGAACCTCGAATTTACTATAATGAACACATAACCAAAATCCCACTATAGGAGGAATTATATGCAGGAGAAGACTGTGCTTATGCCGTTTCCGATAAAAAAGGCGGATACATTTTTTACAAGATTGAAGGGGTTGATGTTCAAAAAAGAAGCGATTCAGGATGAAGGGCTTTGGATCTTGCCTTGCAATTCCGTCCATATGTTCTTTATGTCGTTCTCGATTGACGTCCTTCTTCTAAACGAACATATGGAGGTTGTCCAGCTTTATCCATCCTTGGAACCGTGGAGGGTTACGAAGCCAAATAAACATGCCTACTCAACGCTTGAACTCCCAGAGGGGATAATCAACAAGCTTGAGATTTCAGTTGGTGATGTGATAAAAATTAGTTAAATACCTATTTATCTAGTACACTAGTAATACTGAATGAATTTTTAAAAGCGGGGGTTATGTAGTGGGAAATACCGCATTATTGGTTATTGATGCTCAGGTCGGCATTATTGAGGGACCTGAAATCGGTCCTGTTTTTAAAAAAGAAGAGCTGCTTGCAAAAATGAAGACGGTCATTGATGAAGCAAGAGAGAAAAGTATTCCGGTCATCTATATTGTGGACACGGATGTGGCTGAGCCGGATACGATGGAATACCAAGTTCACCCGCATCTCGCACCATTAAAGGATGATACGGTCATTACAAAGAAAGCAACCGATGCTTTTTACCAAACGAGCCTGAACGATTATTTGGATACGTTGAATATTGATCATCTGGTTGTCATCGGCTGCAAAACCGAATTCTGTGTGGATACTACCTGCAGGCGGGCAACGACCTCTGGGTATGATGTGACACTGGTTGCTGATGCACACTCCACGACAGATAATAAAGTGCTTAGTGCAAGCCAAATCATCGACCATCATAATGCAAATCTAGATGGGCTTGATAATATCAACCATTTTATCCTGGTCCGGAACTCAAGCGAAAATATTTTTGAACACAAACATCTTGAATATAAATAACGAGAGGCTCCTGCTGCTATAGCGGGAGCCTTTCACTTTACCTGCGGCTTTTGATGAATTTCACAACAAAATAGATGAAGGCAAGAACTATTAATACATAAACAACATTCGAGAAGATGTCCATATACTCCACAATTTTATGCCGGTTTTCCCCCAGTATTGCTCCGGCGTTGACGAGAAGTGTATTCCAAATCAATGTACCTGCGGTAGTTAAGATAAGGAATAGCCAAAACTTCATATTGGACATCCCGGCTGGAATGGAAATCAAGCTTCTGATTAACGGGATCAGCCGGCAGAAAAACACTGTCCATGGGCCATATTTATCGAACCAAGCATCGGCTTTATGTATGTCTTTTCTGGACACACGAAGGATCTTCCCCCAACGGTCAACAATCTTTTCAAGACGCTCCACGTCAAGTAATAGGCCAATTCCATATAAAATAACGGCGCCGGTCACCGAACCAGCTGTAGACACAAAGATGACTCCTAACACACTCATTTCAGATTTTAGGGTCATATAGCCAGCAAACGTAAGGATGACTTCTGACGGAATCGGTGGGAATACATTCTCAAGTGCAATGAGCAAAAAGACGCCCATATATCCAAAATCATTCATGATTGAAATAATCCAATTTTCCATTCTTCTCTCCTGTTTTTCTGCCATAAAGGCTAAATATCTCTAATAACATCCTGATAGTAACATTAAATACAGTTTTATGGCTAGATATAGCCTGTTTATCTTCTTTTCTTTTTTGCAGTACTTTTTCCCATCCGACGGTTTGACTGCTTGTTACCGTGAGTCGAACGGCCGTTTTCGGACGATGAGGCCCTTCCTGTTCTTGTGGTTTTTTCACCTTTTTTAGTTTTTTCCGAACGGGCAGTGTTTTTATTATCTGAACGCCTTTGAGGTTTCCTTGTCTCATCCTGTTTACTCAATTCCAGTTCCTGCTTTTTCATCCGGATATTCAGTTCTTTTTCAATAGAACGAAGCTGCTGGGAATCCGATGCAGTATAAAGGGTGATTGCAACTCCTTTTGTTCCTGCTCTTCCTGTCCGTCCAATCCGATGGACATAGCTTTCGGCATCTTCAGGCATATCATAATTGAAGACGTGGGTCACACCCTCGACATCAAGCCCCCGCGCTGCAACATCGGTCGCTATCAATAGCTGAAACTCCGCTTTCCTGAATCGTTCCATTACCCGCTCACGTTTAGCCTGGGATAGGTCTCCATGCAATTCATCGCAGGAAAACCCATTCGTCTTCAGTACTTCATAAAGTCTGCCCACCCGGCGCTTTGTCCGGCAAAATACAACTGCCATAAAAGGTCTGTGTGTCCCGACTAACTCCATTAACATCCCCTGCTTGCCGCGGTCCGTTGTTTGAAAGGCCAGCTGGCTGACAGTGTCTGCCGGGCCCTGTGTTTTTTTAATTTGGATATACTCGGGTTTCTGCATATGCTTTTGGGCTAGGTCCCGAACTTCTGATGGCATAGTTGCTGAGAAAAGCATCGTTTGCCGTGTTGATGGGGTTTCCTCAATAATTGCTTCGACTTCATCTAAAAATCCAATATGAAGCATCTGGTCCGCTTCATCAAGGACAAGCGCGGAAAGTTCCCCAAGCCTAATCGTTCCCCTCCGGATATGGTCGAGGAGCCTGCCTGGTGTTCCGACCACAATATGGACAGACTTCGCCAGCTTTTTCAGCTGCTTGTCAACATCCTGGCCCCCATAGGCAGCCAGAACCTTAACCTCATTCAGTTCTTTAACAATCTTCTCGAGTTCAGCAGTAATTTGGATAGCCAGTTCACGAGTTGGTGTAACAATCAGTGCTTGAATATGACCTGCTTCCAAATCAAGTTTTTCGAGGATTGGTAAAAGAAACGCGAACGTCTTTCCTGTTCCTGTTTGTGCCTGGGCAATAATATCCCGGCCTTCCAGAGCAAGCGGAATGACTTTCTCCTGTATCGGGGTTGGCACAGCTATTCCACTCGAAGCTATTATATTTGTGACCTTTTTTGATATTCCAAGCTTTATAAAATCAGACATTTACATTCTCCTGTGTTCAATAATTTCACTTTCTTGATTGTGCTTGTTTTCTGTGTAAAAAGCAAATACAAATACAAAAATCCGGCACCATTCGATACCGGATTTCTTATTATCACATATTATTTCTTTTCAGACAGCCATTTAGCCATTTCTTTTGCATCTTTTTTGGAAAGGAGGTCGCTTGGCATCATGCCTCGGCCATTCTTGACGATGTCCTCAATTTCTTCCTTAGAAAGCTTTCCACCAATCTTGGAGATATCCGGCCCGCCTCCGCCCGTCAGGTCATTGCCGTGGCAGTTCAGGCAGGATTGCTTATAATTTTCCTCAGCTGCAGAAACCTTCTCCCCTGCTTTATCTTCGCCGCCGCCGTGGGACCCATGGCCCTCTTCAGCTGCTGGGGTTTCAGGTGCACCAAATACACTATAAGGTACGAACTGGATTTCATGAGGCACTCCGTCTGAGACCATTTCAGTAATAAATTCACCGGTTTCGACATCCCATACCTGAACGCCGCTGACTGCCGCGCCGCCAAGCTGGTACGGATAGCGTTTGTCCATTCCATGATTCAAGGACCAAAGCTCTTTTCCATCAGGGGTTACGCCAACATGGGCCGGGACAGTGGTACCCGTTGCTTCCCATACGACTTTATGGGTTTCAACATCTATTTTGTAAATTTTGTTTCCGCCTGTTGTGACAAAGCCATACTTGCTGTCAGGTGTAAACGCTATGTGTATCGGACCGCCGTCAAATTTAATCTCGCCTGTGACTTCAAGTGACTTCGGATCAATGACAGCCACCTTCTTATCGCCCATAACCGCTGCCCATACTGTTTTGCCATCAGGAGTCAAGTTAACACCGTGGACCATGCCGCCGACATCCATGCTTTTTACAACTTCATTTGTCTTCATATCAATGGCGACTACTCTGTTCTCACGCTCAATGCTGAGGAACATGTAATTCGTATCGATTTTCTTGCCTTCCCAGTACATCGTTGGGCTTAGGTAACAAGTTCCATCGCCGGTTTTAATATCCTTTATTTTTTTCCGGGCGGCCATATCGATGACACTTGTCGTCCCGTCATGCTGGTTTGCCACATAAAGATATTTGTCATCAGGAGAAAGCGCGATATGGTGTGCGCCCTTGCCTGTTGGCAACCGCCACTGTTCCCTCATCGTGATTGGATCGATTGCAATGAGATACGATGGTTCATCATAGTTGTACCAATTCCCTGTAAACAAGGTTTTGAAGTCTTTAGTAAAAGCGATGGCATGTGTATCATTCAGATTTGGGTACCATTCTTTCTCGGTGCGTTCCACATATGGCCCCCCAGTATCAATGGTTGTGACGAGGTTGTGGTATTTAGCATCGAACACCCATAATTTGTTGCTGACACCGGCACCCACAAATGCCAGTGATTCATGGCCGAGCCTTCCTCCGGCTAACGTTTCATCAACAGTTGTATTTACAGTATTAGCAGATTTCTGTGGCTTTGTTACAACTTTTGCTGTATCCGAACTGCAACCGCCGGCAATTAATGCGGTTAACAATAATGCTGTCCATATCTTTTTCATCGTGGATTCCTCCTAATAATCAATACAAGTTAAATATAGTATCAAACTTATATAAAAGGAGAATCATTCTGTGGCAATTTAATGAAGCGGGCAAGCAGTTTCTTTATTTTGTAACAAATGAACAGCCCGGCATATTCTTCTGCCGGGCTGTTGCTTAATGGACAAGGTTTTTCAAATAGTCAAGATGCCGCCTATCGGTATCGATGATGCTTTCAACCATTTCCTTGCTTTCGGGATCGAGGTCCCCCTTTACAATTTCCTCCGACAGCTGAATGCCGTACAAACCCTCGCCTTTGATTGCCATTTTGATAATATTTTCGGTACTTTCCGGCATCATCATTTGGCTGATGAATCCCTGGATTTTTCCGGTCAGGCCCTCATTATTCACGGGCATCCCGCCAAGTGTTTGAATTCTCTCGGCAACCATAGCGGCATGAAGGCGATGATCCTGCTGCATCGATTGGAACTCTTTTTTAATAGCAGGGTCGTCAAGCTTCTCAATCAAATGCTCATAAGCCCTGATTCCCATGTATTGGCCCTGGAGAAATGCGTTCAGTTCTTTGATGGCTGTTTCATTTTCATTTTGCATACAAAAACCCCCTTTTACCAATAGGATTAGGAAAAAAGAGGGATATTATTCTTTTGTTATTTATTTATAAAGTCTTCTGCGTTGTAAAGTGCCCGTTTCTTAGGAGCGGGACTTCAGTATACACATCTATTCGGGAACAGTGGGTGACGTCGGCTTCAAATCCTTTTTCGCGAAGCTCCCTGCCACTCCCTGACTCCCATATAAGGTTGCTGATGTTATCACGTTGTTGGCTGTATGCACCTTCACAGACTAGTGCTTCCGGTGACTTTTCACCTTCCAACAACGAAACGATTGCCCCAGCAGCCAAATAATCTTCTATTGAAGGCCGCAATGAGTCTTCGTGCTCTCTCGAATCATTCCATTGTTCCCCACACGGAATGACCGTAATAGCTGAACGAGTTTCCTGCTTGATATTGTTAGCAACCTTCGCTACTGAGGATAAGTTTAAGAAAGAGCCGATTAATAGGGCCGGAACCTGTTCCGCTACCCATGTGCAAAATGCCCCGTTTAAGGAGGTAAGCACAAACTTTCTTCCTTTATGAGTACTGTTAAAAGAAACCGGCGAAAGTGTCGCCCTGCTAATCTTTGCAGCCTCGGCACGGCCTAGTATGTATTCACCGCCAATTTTTTCGGCATACAATTTGCCATCAAGATGAGGCGGATACGGATAGATGGAACACCCATGATGAAGGGCTGTCACTACTGTTGAGGAAAAACTAAGGACATCTACTACGATCACAATATCTCCGCGACCGGCTGCATCCCTTGCTCCTTTTCTTCCCCATTCAACGCGGATGGAATAGCCCGATTGACCAAATATCATAAATCTCCCTATATCTATGATAACTTCTCGCCGTTTTGTTCGTTTTCAGCAAGCCTATCAAGGATTCTTCTTTTTTTATAAAGCATTTGGCCCGTCTCGGACAGGTCTGCAATCATGGATCGGTTTGACCAGGCACCGAAAACAATTCCTGCGATAGGAACCATTTGAAAAAGCTTTTTCCAGCCAAATTGGTCACGGTATGCATAGACAACCTCACGCCATCCCTGTAGTTCTGACATGACTTCACCCTGGCGTCCTGCTGCAGACAGGCTGTTAAGAATAGCCTGTTTACCAACAATATCAGCTGATGAGAATTGCAGGCATTTCACAATAAAGATTCTTTCGTTTTTTTCATTCGGATCATATCCATAAATCAGCGCAATTTCCTGCAACGTCTTCAACGAAGTAGCTAAAAGGGCTGGGATGTCCACTGCCAATGTAAAGATTCCGCCGATGCCTGTACTTGCTCCCTGGAAGGCGGCGAACTTTTTCCGCTGACCGGCCAAATCACTGCATGCCTGGTCCATTGCAGCAATCGGTGCATTGGCTGCATCCGTAAAGGACTCAACTTTGTTCCCTGTGCTTTTTTCAATCAGCTTGAATGCGGCTTTTTCATTGATTAGATATTTTCCGCCTGTCTGGATATAGCTGCCCAATTCATCAAGCAGCACACCAATTTTTTCATGAATAAATTTCGGTGTGATTTTGTCCAGCAGCTTGTAAGGAAGCCGGCCGAGCCGCTCCCAAATCATCAGGCTGCCCTGATCCTTCTCCCATTTCCCGATTAATTCAAGTTCCTTTTGGAGCCATTCATTTGTTTCCAACGTTCCTTCACCTCTACACTAATTGTCCTTTATTTATTTAAAAACCGCAAACTACAAAAGATGAACTAAAGAATCTGAATTTGATTGGAGCGGAAGGCGCGAAGACTCCTGCGGGAGAAAAGGTCAGTGGGAGACCCCGCAGGCGCTCGCGCCGAGGAGGCTCCCAGACCGCCCGCGGAAAGCGAAGCGCCTGTAGCGCAAAGCTATGATAAAACTAATAAGTTCATCTAATGTAGTAATTAACGTAAAAATAGTGTTTTCGGTTTCAAGGAAATGAAATAAAATAGATGGAAATAGGATAGCAGGGTGGAGAAAAACAGTGATAGAACTAAAATTGCGGAATATTCTCAGGCAAGTTAAAAACGACAACCCGCAAAAGCGCTACAATGCACTTGATGAGTTGTTTGTATATAAAAGTACGGAAAACCTTGAAGTCCAAATCGATGTATTAAAGGATATGATAAAAACGGCTGCGGGGACCTTTCCGGAACCAGTAGACAGATGGGATAATCCATCCTATTATTTAACCGATTTTGTCTGTGACTTCCCGATGGCGGAAGTTGTTGAGTCACTCATCAAGCATTTTGATGGACTTAGTCTCCTCGCAAAGGAAAGAGCGACTGAATTCCTTCTAGGCACAGAGAATGAAAAGATTTTCTTTTTCCTTGAAGAAAAGCTTGTAGGGCTTATTAACGATTCCGAGGAGTTTGTTATTCCGGTAACAGAGCTTTCTTCGTATCCCGTTTTATCGCGTGATATCCTGGACAAAACTTTATCAAAATTACAGTCTTCACACTATAAATACATGATGTACGATTTAATTTTGGCAGTGAATGCATCCGGACTGGAACTCGGATATAAAAGCGAGGCTATCCTTCCGTCGATTTTGGAAGACTATCATGGAACAAAACAGCAGTATATGAAGTTTGACAGTGATTATTCTACTAAATACGTTTATTCTTCCTGGAAGGATAATTATTTCTATATCCGCAGCAGAATGAGGCTGTTCATCAGTTTAATGGAGTACTATTTTACGAGTGAAACCGAAAATGAGCTTAAAGAGGCATTACAGTTCAGGGATCCGGTCATTAAGTCTGAGGCAATGTTGGCCTGCTTGGCGAAGAACCTCCCTGTTGAACCAAAAGTGATTTATGACTGTGCGGAGAATATTGAAAGCGCGGAAATGGTTTATTGGGAATTACACAGCAAAAATCGGGAGCACTTGTATCCAATTAAAGATGGAAAGCAGCAGCACCTTGCAAAAACAAGGCTATTCTCGACGATCATCAATTTGCCTGAAGACGAAGAAGGCGTGGGCCATTTTCCCGAAAACATTCAGGTAATCGATAAAATCGATACCGAAAACTTTTATGGACAGCCTGTGCGCTACTTGATGATGAGCTTTGAGGAACTTGGCCGGACGTATGTAGGATGGGTCGGGGGATTTGCCCTTGAGGACGGAGATGATACAGCTCATCTTTGGGACGGAACATATACAGAATTCGTTGAGCTTGATTCCATGCTAATTGACGAGCATAAGCAGGTCTTTTTCAAGAGCCGGGAAGAAGAAAAAGCGGATTATATGAACTCTGTTTATTTTGAAAGCAAGCCAAAGCTCAGCAAAGGGCTATGGTTTTTTATTGCCCTTGTGATTACTCACTGGGTAAGAATTGCGCTTGATGGCTTCCAGGGCCCATTTTGGCCTTCATTGGCATTTACCGCGCTCGGTGGAGCCCTTGCCCTTTATGAACTTCAGAAAAATAAAACCAGGAGCATTTCAATTGTCGGCCAGCAACTGGTGATGAGAGACGGGAAAAAGGCTCAAAACATCGCTCTCCATGACATAAAGCGGGTTGAATATAATAAAAAACATATTATGGTTTACGGCAGAGACAAGCAGCTCGCGTTGAAATTCCCGCTTAAGTGGGTAAGATATGAGCTCTTTTACCACCATATGAAGGAACACACAAGCCACTTAAAAGAAACGCCGTTTGTGCAGCCATATTAAGTTTAAGCCGGAGATTGACTCCGGCTTTTTACATTGGGAGGTTTCTAAGGCTTTGAATTGATGGTCCATGCCAAACCGAACATGAGGCCAAGAAAAATAAATATAAATAAACAGAGCCCAATTCCCCAGTAAGCATATAATCTTGACTGCTTAGACGAGAATAAGCCCATTATCCCAAGCATGAGCCCTGCCATCGGTAGGGTATTGATAAAAAAGTCCGGGAATCCATTCGCTTTTAGGAGCAATCCGATATTCAGACTAAACAATGCAATCAAAGCTGATACAAACGATAAGAATCCAGCAATAGACGAGATTCTATGGAGTTTTTGTTTATACTTCCCTATTTCCAGTTCCATAATTTCACTTCCCCTACCTTCATACTGCGAACGAGTTCATCGTTTTCCAGAGTACGCAGTGCAGGTACTGGTCCAGTAACGACCGCCCCATATACATGGATTCCGTTCGCTTTTAGATACTCGATTCTTTCGGTTAATACTAAGGATTTTGAACTGCTAACTATTGTCGCTGTTTCCTCATTTTTTTCAAGAAGTTCCAAAATGTCCATGAATACTTCCTCGTTGCTGTGATCTCTGCCGTTAAACGGAGACCAAGTCGTCTGGTCAACCTGGGCTGGATAACCGATTGGTGATACAGGCACTCCCTCCTGGTCTAAT
Source organism: Bacillus sp. FJAT-27225 (assembly GCF_001685025.1). GTDB lineage: Bacteria > Bacillota > Bacilli > Bacillales > Cytobacillaceae > Bacillus_D. The sequence continues at coordinate 20,714 of NZ_MAYU01000012.1, forward strand.
TGTTTTGCTTCAAAACCAGTGTCTACAGCAAGCCAGCGAACCTCAATATCATCCCCAAAACGGTTTTTAACCTCTTCAGGATCCAATAGTTCATTAAGGGATAGATATACCTCAGCCACAGTTCCATCAGGAAGGCCTTCAAGAATATTCCATTCCACAGCTCGGCCAAGAGGCGCTGGGGCATCCGGGTGAACTAATATCTGAGGATCTTGTGTAGAAATCTCCGGCATCGGCCTATCAAGCAACATATTTCTTTTCGGGAAGCTCGGTTTATCAAAAGCATGGTAAATTTCATATTCCCCTGCCTTATAATCTTCCTTGCCGATCCTTTTAAAAACGTCAAATGTTAAGGTCATTGAGAAGAATCCTATATCCTCTTCTAGTTCCATCTCCTCCAAACTCATATTTGGTTCGGTAACATAAATGGTTTTGGACGCAACCTCAATTAAATTGTTAGCTTTTCCGCCAATCACATAGTAAAGATAGGTTCCCAGCGTCATCACAGGAACAATCAATAGTAATAATGCAAGGCTGATAAGGATATTCGTCAGCAAAGCAGAATGTTTACTTCTTTGGACAATCCGTTTTTGTTCTTTTTCATCATGTGCATGAGTTTTCTCAAATTCATTTATAGATTCGTTAATAAATGAAGTATAAATATCTACATCCGATTTATTATTTTTATCCTTGTCCTTCATACAAGTTCCTCCTTTCTTTTACCCTCGCTATGATCCTTTTTCGTCCCCTGTACAAATGGCTTTTCAATGTGTTAATCTTCATCCCCAAAATTGCTGCTGCATCCTGATTACTCATCTTGTGCAGGTCGCATAACAGAATAACATGTTTCTCTTCCTCTTTTAATGAGTCTATATCTTGAAGGAGAAGCTGAAAGCTTTCTTTTTCAAGGATGCTTTTTTCAGGCGACGAAATTGGCATTGAAGCACTTTCTTGTACTTCCCCCACTTTATCTGTAATGACCAGCCTTTTACTTTTCCGCGTTGAGTCTATAAAAGCATGATAAGCTACCTTAAAAAGCCAAGCCTTTATATTGGAAATCTCCTCATCGGCCAGTTGGATGTAGGCACGGTAGAAAGCCTCTTGCACTAAATCCTCAGCAGCATGGTGATCTTTTGAAAGGGAAAATAGATAGCGATATAAATCTTTTACATAAACCCGATAAACCTCATCCAACTCCAACCTTTTTCCCCCTTTCAATACATCCACGTTTCGACACTGTAAAAAGTTGCAAAATACATAAATTTAATTGAACATTTTTATTTATTGATTTGGACTGCATTTATTAACGTATAAGAATCTCTTTTTCAAAACTAGAATCCTTTATTTCAGGTACTTCCCATCACTTTTCTAAAATGCTACTCTATATGTATCTACTCTTCCGATACTTTCAATCGCTTTTATAAATAGAAGGGAGGACTTCGAATTGGATTTCCATCAATTATTTGTTTTTACAAAAGTTGTCGAACATAAAAGTTTCTCAAAAGCTGCAGAAGAAATATTCCTCAGCCAATCAACTGTGTCATCCCATATCCAGTCGCTGGAGAAAATGCTCAACGTCAAGCTGTTTGACCGGGTTGGCCGTGAAAATATCCTGACCCCGCATGGAAAACGGCTTTACGAGTGGGCACAAAAATTACTGCTCATGAAGGATGAAGCCTTACTCGACTTGAATCAGGGAATGGCAGAATTTCGCGGTGTCATCACGATGGCCGCTAGCTCGGTACCCGGCCAGTTTATCCTTCCTAAAATGGTTAAAAGTTTTAGGGATGAATATCCTGCTGCCACTTTTAATATCTTACAATTTCCTTCCCGAACTGTGGCAGATAAAGTGTTGAGCGGTGCTGTCGATTTTGGTGTACTAGGTGAAAAGTATGAAAATGAAAAACTTGAATACTTTCCCTTATTAAAAGAAAAGTTGGTGCTTGTGACCCCTACAACAATTAAATTGAAAGAAAAGGTTAAAATTGAGGATGTTGCTTCATATCCATTTGTTATGCGGCATTCCGATTCAGGAACGAATTCAATTCTGGAGCGGTTCTTGAAGAAAAACAAGTTGCCAAAGGACCAATTGAATATCATTGCGTATACCGATTCAGGGCAAAGCTTAATCCAATTTGTCAGGCAGGGAATTGGAATTTCCATCATGTCTGAAATCGCGGCAAAGGACTATGCCGAACAAAAGCTCGTAAATCTCTATTCCATTGAAGGCTTTGAAGATGACCGCTATTTTTATTTGGTTTACAACGTAAATAAGACACTTCCGCTAATCTCGAAGTTATTTGTTGAGTTTGTGACCAAGAACAAAGGGTTTATCCTGAAGGACAGCGAATAGATAAAAGCCTGGTAAGTAGATAGAAGAGTTAGTTAGAGGGGGATTGGGATGGCTTTAACAAAAACACAGCTTGATGAAATAAAACATTTACAGCAACTATGTGAACAAGAAGGCGGATTTAGCCTTAAGCTCAATTGGGATATGCTGCAGTCACGCAAGCAGGGCAGCAAGGAGGATTTCTTTCATTACGAGAACGGGATGCTAGTTGGCTTCCTTGGTGTTTATGGTTTTGGCAACAAGGTCGAAATTTGCGGGATGGTCCATCCGCTTTACCGAAGAAAAGGGATTTTCACAAAGCTATTAAATGCCGGGGTAACGGAGGCAAAACAAAGGGGTGCAAGGGTGATCCTTTTAAATGCCCCTGCTGGTTCCCAGTCTGCAAAAGGCTTCCTTACCCAGGTCCCAAATCGGCATCATATGACTGAATACCAAATGAAATGGCAGGGCCAGGAACCACATCGACATCAAAAAATTGTGCTTCGCCCTTCCAGTGAAGAAGACAAAGCTCTTGAAATTCGGCTCGAAGTCGAGTGCTTTGGGTTCGCCGAGCAGGAGGCGGCTGAATTTTACGATGAACTTAAGGCTGCAAGCAGCGAAGAATTTTATATCATCGAGGCGGACGATAAGCCGGTCGGAAAAATGCGTGTAGACCATCCTGATGAAGAAGCATGGATATATGGTTTCGCAGTCCTTCCCGAGCATCAGGGCCAAGGAATTGGACGTAATGCACTTGCCTGGATCATTGAAAAAGAACATAAGAATGGTTTTCCGGTCTTTCTCGAGGTTGAGGCAAAAAACGCCCATGCCCTTGGATTGTATGAATCTGTCGGTTTCAAATCCTTCCACGCCCAGGAGTATTATGAATACATTGTATAAGCGAAAAGCGCCTCTGCCGGTACGGCAAAGGCGCTTTTCTTATTCCCAATAGTTTTTCATCAGTTCGGTTGACCATTCAGGCTGCTTAATCTCTTCCTGCGGCAAAAATTCCTTCATAACTGGCTTAATATCTATAACCGGAGTACCGTCAATAGCATCGAGTCCCGCTACAGTTAGCTTGCTGCCTTCCACTTTTACCAAACGGACAATTGTCGAACCAATCCTGTTTGGACGGCTCTTGCTTCTTTGAGCAAAAATCCCGGTCATTGGCCAATCCGGGTTGTTCCTCGGCCGGCGGGCACATGTTTCAATTTTGTCTTCACCGACAAGATGAAACAGGAACAAAATTTCAAGGTGTGAAAAATCCTCAATTCCCTTTAGGCATGTACCATCCAGGATTTCGTTCATTTCAATAACGGAGGTGACTTCTCCCCAATGATCATCTTCTGGTGTTTTACGAGAATTTAGCACCCTTCCTACTGGCTTGACCATAAACATGACGATTCCTCCCATTGAGAATATTATGCAGTTTCCATTATATCCAATTAATGAATTTGGCTTTCAAACAAGGCGTTTCGCTTATTAAACTTTGTCATCACTTTAAGCAGGACGCCGTTAGCCACCAGAAGCACCAGGCCAATTACAAACAAAAGCAGTGGGCTCAGGAAAAATAAACCTGTTGCCTGGCTAATCAGGATTCCAACAATCGGCAGGACCAACAGGCCGCCAAACTGCTGGGCCTCCTGAAACGTCTTCACTTTTGCAGACACAAACACATTCAGGATAATTGTAAGTAATACTAATGCAGGGGTAACCCAGAACATGACCAAAAGCCAGACACTTTTCAAAAATAAAAGCTCCTTGAAATATGGGTACGTTATAAGATTGATGACAACTACATCAATAAAATAGACAGCAAACAGAATCCCTAAAGCGGGCAGTAGTGAGGCAAGAACTTTGCCAACGAATAAATCGACAACACTGATCGGGGCAAACAACAGTGTTTCGAGTGTTTTCCGTTCCTTTTCCCCGGCAAAGCTGTTGGAAGCCGTAACCGACGAATTAATAATAGCGGTTAATAGAAAAAACGGGATCGACATAAAAGATAGGAAAAAGTAGGTGAACTTGCTGCCTAAATCCGGCAATGAAGCCAGCAATTCCGCCATATCCCTGTCCGGGAAACTGGCAATGAAAGAGTTAATCGGCTTTTCAATATCCTTAGCATCGGCAGCAAACACATTGGTATGGAGTCCAAGATATGCCATCACCGATGGGAGAACTGTACAAAGCATAAGAGCAACAAAAATCATTGGCACCCAAACCTTCTTTGACGAGAAGGTTTCCTTTATATCTTTCTTTGCGATTGCGGTTATAATGGCTCTATTCATAGGAGCTATCCCCCTTAATTTTGAAGTACAAGGATTCAAGGCTCCTGTTGGTTATTTTGCATTCATGTATCCAAGCTTCCTTTAAGATTTCATTCAGCAGGTTAGGGATTTGATTTTTGGACTGGAGGGTGAATTCCAGCTCGTTGCTGGCTTTGCGTATAAAAGAAAACCCTCGATGGGTCTTCCCTAGCGGAGATAGGTTTGTCTCAACTAACAGCTTTATTTCGGCTAAATATTTGTTTTCCAGCTCCTGTTTTGTGCCCGTTTCGATCATTCGGCCCTTTTTTAGGAAAAGGTAACCATCGCAAATTTCTTCGAGCTGATGAAGGACATGGGAACAAATCAGAATCGAAACGCCTTCCTTTTCATTCACTTCCTTTAAGTAGTGAATGACTTCATTTATCCCCTCCGGATCCAATCCATTTGTAGGTTCGTCCAAAAAGAGGAGTTGTGGCCTATGCAGAAGTGCTTTTGCCAGAGCCAGCCGCTTCTTCATACCTGTTGAAAAGGTGCCTACCTTTTGGTTTTCAACTGCCTTCAAGTTAAACTGTTTAAGCAGTTCATCAGCACGTCCCGTTTCCTTTACACCGTAAATTTTCGAAAAAAACGCAAGGTTGTCTGAAGCGCTCATGTCGTGGTAGAGCGAGGCACTTTCAGTAACGATGCCTGAACGTTTCCGTATTTGGTCACCTTCCTTCATCGGGTTATATCCCAGGATGCTCATCGAACCGCTCGTAGCGTCAATAACTCCATTCATCAGCCTGAGCATTGTCGTTTTACCGGCACCATTTGGCCCGAGCAAACCATTGATGGTCCCTTCCTTAATGGAAAAACTGACATCCTCCAAGATCACTCTTCCGGCAATTTGTTTATGTACATTCTTTACCTGAATAATATCCACCAATTCCCCCCCTTTAAACATGTTCTATCTATTTTTATCTTAATCTACAATACTGAAAAAATCGATATATGAATTCCAGTATTATCCTTATTTTTTTACAGATTGAGATCGTTCAGAAAGGTAGTATTCTGTATACTATTAGTTCTCTAAGGCGATTGCCTAGTGATACTCCGAGTACTGCTAGTGATAACTAACTATTCGGGAACCTTGACTTCATGAATGTGTGGTTGAGTTGTTTTTATGGGACGAATTTCTCTTCACTGAGCACTGGTCCGTCCCTTAAATTAGTCCTTTGTAGTACTACTCAGAGTACTACCAGTTTTTTTTGCTGATTGCCTAGTGACACTTCGAGTAATGCTAGTGATAACTAACTATTCTCGAACCTTGACTAGTAAGAAAGTGTGGTTGAAGAAGGTAGTGATTTGTAGTACTACTCAGAGTACTACCAGTTTTTTCTGTTGATTGCCTAGTGACACTTCGAGTACTGCTAGTGATAACTAACTATTCATGAACCTTGACTAGCAAGAAAGTGTGGTTGAAGAAGGTAGTCATTTCTAGTACTACTCAGAGTACTACTAGTTTTTTCTGCTGATTGCCTAGTGATACTCCGAGTACTGCTAGTGAAAACTTACTATCCATGAACTGCGACCAAGAATACAAAAAAAGGACCCCTTAGGGTCCCATTTCACATGTTTATGCATGGCCTTCCAATTTTTCCTCCGGATCTTTCTTTTCCTTTGACAAAAACCAGCCTGCTAATGCAATTAATATGAGCACTGCATAAAATGTTAGTTTCCAGCCTGTTGACGTTGCAAAGCCTTCCGGCAATACAGCAAGTGCCGGATGGGAAAGTGTGTAAACAGAAAGCTTAACGCCAACCCAGCCTACAATAGCGAAAGCGGCAATTTCAAGCCCTGGCCTTGTTTGGAGAAGCTTCACAAAGAAGTTTGCTGCAAAACGCATTATTATTAATCCAATCATCCCTCCAGCAAAGATAACTAGGAACTGGCCACCATCAAGGCCGCCTATCTGTGGCAAATTGGTTTTAGGGAGACTGACAGCCAGTGCTACAGCAGCGAGAATGGAGTCTACAGCAAAGGCGATGTCAGCCAATTCAACCTTGAATACAGTTCCCCAAAACCCGGATTTCTTATCAGGTTCATCTTTTGTCTTATCTTTATCTTTATCCTTATCCTTTTTAAGGACCACTTTTCTGACAATATGATTAATCGAAATGAACAATAGGTAAAGGGCGCCAATGGCCTGTACCTGCCAAACATCGACAAGGAAAGAAATAACGAACAACGAAGCAAACCGGAACACGAATGCTCCTGCTAGTCCATAAAAAAGTGCTTTCTTTCTCTCCTCCTCAGGCAAGTGTTTTACCATAATAGCCAGCACGAGGGCATTATCTGCGGCGAGCAAGCCTTCAATTGCAATCAGTAAAAGCAATACCCATCCGTATTCCAGTAAAATTGAAAAATCCATTTATATACCTCCAATGATTGTTTAACAACTGTTGACAAAAATTATTCTAATATAATCATCAATCAGGTTCCCGCTTATTTTGTTTTAAAACTTGGGATTACATGGACACCTGAATTGAGAAACAGCATTTTTTGAATGCTTAAATGTAAAGTGAATCAAGATTGTCTGTAGTTTTCCCCGTATTAAAGAATGAAAAAGCATCATCATTTTGAAATAAGCTAGTTATTATTTGCTAATTTCTCTTCAATCCGTTTTTCTATTTCATCCAGCTGCTCTTTATTCTCCAATAACTCATCCTTGTTCGCTTTGATAAGCTCGGAAATTGGAGCCTTTTTTGATTTTCTCACTTGGTTTCCCTCCCCTGCTGTTTTTGATAAGTTACAATCAGTTGATCAAGCCTTTGGCTTTGCCAGATCGTCTCACAGCTTGATAAGCCTCTTGTTTCCACAAGGACTTCAAGTTTTCTTTTCTCCTCTAAAATGGATAACAGTAACGATTCTTTATTTTCCATCGTGCCCTCCAATAAAATAGAAAAAGCCTTCACCATTTTAATTGGCAAAGGCTTCCAGGAGGAAAAAATAAAGACCCTTACCAATGAGGTAAAGGTCTTGCTAACAACGGTAATGTTGCCAACAAAGCCGAAGGCAAATGCCCCGTAATGACGACCATGTTGTAAAAGCTACTCCCCTTTAGGAGAAAACATATTCAAACTGATACCACTACTATATAGGAGGCTGACCTTGTTCGTCAATCCATACGAGTGAATTTACGAAATCTTTACAAACCGTTCAAGCGAAAAAATCTTCTTCACAATTTGTCGTTATTATGGTATATTAATTTTGTCGTTTTTTTCACTTATTTTTGCGGGTGTGGCGGAATCGGCAGACGCGCTAGATTCAGGTTCTAGTGGGGGCAACCCCGTGGAGGTTCAAGTCCTCTCATCCGCATTATTGTTTTACGAAGATTGCGCAGCTCTCTCTCTTGGTGCACAACCTTGCGTTCCCGGGAAGTTATGGACATGCGGGGCGCAGGTTCAAATCCTGGCTTCCCGGCAATATCAAATTTTTTTCTGCCTGCGGGTGTAGTTTAATGGTAGAACTCCAGCTTCCCAAGCTGATGGCGGGGGTTCGATTCCCCTCACCCGCTCCAACTATACGGAGAAGTACCCAAGTGGTTCAAGGGGGCGCACTCGAAATGCGCTAGGGCGGGCAACCGCTGCGTGAGTTCGAATCTCATCTTCTCCTTATACCAAACCGGTCCAGTGGGCCGGTTTTTTTATGCAAAAACAGGACCGGTGAATATTCACCGGTCCTGTTTTTGTTATTTTCCAAGGAAAGAGTTGAGCATCCAAACGTGTTTTTCGAGACTTGCATGGATCGCCAGCAACATGTCGCCAGTCGTTTCATCTCCCGTTTCATCCGCAAGATCCATTCCTTCTTTTAGTTCACCAATCATAATTGAGAAGTCATTAACAGTCGCCATGACCATCTCAGTCGCACTTTCCCCTCCAGCAGCTTCCTTGACTGAAGACAACTCGAGAATTTCCTTCATTGTAGCAACTGGCTTGTCCCCTAATGCGAGAAGCCTTTCAGCCAATTCATCAATATGAAGGTTTGCCTCATTATAAAGTTCCTCAAATTTCGCATGAAGAGTAAAGAATTCAGGACCATTTACATACCAGTGATAATTATGGAGTTTAATATATAATACACTCCAGTTCGCAACTTGCTTATTTACTATTGCAGTTAGATTATTACTCATTTTCATTCCTCCTCTTTTTAGCTCTTGTTTGCCCATACATAGTATAGCCCAACAATTTCCTTTCCCCTAAGCAAAAGGGGAAATGTTCACAATGATGTCAAATTAGGCACATTTTAAATATACCCTCAATGTACTGAATCAATCATTTCCCAGTGATTTTAAAAAATTTAGAAAATAAGTTGACATCCAAAAAAAATGCTTATATAATTTAAATTGAATTAAGTTATCTCAATTTGAAGATGTTTTAAATAACTATTTTGGAGGAGAAAAAAATGGCAAAAACTAAATGGGTCATTGACCCTGCACACAGCAGCATTGACTTTTCGGTAAGGCATATGATGATTGCAAATGTAAAAGGTACTTTCCAAGCGTTTGATGCGGATGTACAAGCGGATGCAGCAGATTTAACAACTGCGAGCATTACATTTTCGGTAGATGCCGCAAGCATTGACACCCGAAATACAGACCGTGACAACCATCTTCGTTCAGCTGATTTCTTTGATGTAGAAAACAACCCAAAAATCACCTTCACTTCAACAAGCATTACAAAAACCGATGAAGGGGAGTACGATGTTACTGGTGATTTGACCATTCGTGGCGTAACCAGACCTGAAACGTTCTCTGTCGTATATGAAGGGGCTGGAAAGGATCCATGGGGTAACCAAAAAGTAGGATTCAGTGGTTCAGGTGCAATCAACCGTGGAGATTACGGGCTGACCTGGAATGCTGCGCTTGAAACTGGCGGGGTTCTTGTTGGCGACAAAATTAAAATTTCTTTTGAAATTCAAGCAACTCAAGGTGCAGAATAAGAATTCATTTTAAAAGTGCGGGGAGCCAATCCCCGCACTTTTATTTTTTCAATATCATGAACTTGACATTAGCCAGAGTCCTACTGCTCATTTGAATCAGGAAAAACTCTTTATCATAGTGAAAAATTCCTATTTTTCCATAAATAGTGAACTTATTTCCGAAAGTTTGGTAGATTAGTAATATGGTAGTGAAATTTGTTTTGCTATGAAGAATGTAGTCGAGGAGTGTCATGGGATGAAGAAGATTTGGAAATACGGTGGAGTATTTGCCTGTACTGCAATTGCAGTCACTGCATTTGCCTTATCATTTAAAGATGAAGCGGCTTCCGCTCCGCCGCAGACTAACACTGCCACCTTAGCTGAAACCCCAATTCCAGATACTTCCTTTCAAGAGGCACCAACCGCGGAAAGATATTTGCCTTCCAAGGACATCCCGGTCTGGCTGCCTGATAGCATTTTAATGGATGTGCCGCTGTTCAATCAGATGGCAGCACCAAGGCTTTATAATGGCTGCGAAGTAACAAGCCTGGCAATGATTTTAACCTTTAAAGGTATAGAGGTTACAAAAAATGAGCTGGCAAAGTCTATAGAGAGAGTTCCTCTTAATTATAGAAACGGAAAAAAAGGGAATCCGAATGCTGGTTTTGTTGGTGATATGGAGAATGGGCCCGGGCTCGGTGTTTATCATGAACCCATTTTTGATTTGGCAAAAAAATACGCCGGTGACCGGGCGGAAAATCTAACGGGCCAATCATTTGACATGGTAATCGAAAAACTTGCCGATGGGTCACCAGTTTGGGTAATTATCAATACAATCTATGCCCCTCTTGGAAAAGGCAATTTTGCTACATGGGATACACCAGATGGGCCAGTAGACATAACGTTCAAAATGCATAGCGTAGCGATTACCGGGTATGACGAAACCCATATTTATGTAAACGATCCGTATGGAACGAAGAATTTGAAAGTTGACAGGCAAAACTTTATCAAGGCCTGGGAGCAGCTGGGAAGCCAGGCAATCACCATTAATTAGAGAAACAGCGGATTCCGGATGGACCGCTGTTTTTGTGTATATTAAGTCGTTAGTACTTTTATTACTTGTATAAATTTTGCGGTCACTGGCGGGCAGCCCTTTTTAATTTGGGGAAAGGCTTCTGAATTTACGGATAGGCAGAGAAAAATTGCGGATAGACAGGTATAATTTACGGATAGGATATCTGGTGAAACCCGCTCTCTTGAAGTGGTACGCTGCTCGAAGCCCTGCTGTGTTTGTTATATCGTAAACAGCCGCCACATAATAAAGGGTGTCCCACGTCTTTCGGGACACCCTTCCTTATCAGTTTAGAAAAGTTTCAATCTTGTATTCCTTTTTAGCGTCTTCCAGCCATGAAGGATATTCGGTCTGGAATTTTTGCTGAAAAAGCTGTTCCTTGATTTGGTCTTTGCTGTCCTCGTAGACAGCTTCTTTCGCTTCCTGTTTATCTGTTACTTTAATAATGTGGTATCCAAATTCGGTCTTTACAGGCTCGCTTATTTTATTTATACCCAGGTTAAAGGCAGCTTTCTCAAACTCAGCCACCATATCCCCTTTTCCGAAAAAGCCGAGCTCCCCGCCTTGTTCGGCGTTAGCTGTATCAGTGGAATACTCCTTGGCAAGAGCAGCAAAGTCCTCACCTTGATCAAGCTTTTCCTTTACTTCTTTGGCAGTGGCTTCATCTTTTACGAGGATGTGGCTTGCTTCAACTTGTTCCTCTGTATTAAAGCTTTCTTTATTTTCATCAAAATACGTTTTCATTTCCTCATCAGTAATCTCAATTTTCTTCCTCATAAGCTTTTCAGCAAGCAGGTAATCTTTTATATCCTGCTTCAATACATTCTCGTTTGTCCGATTCTGTTCGAGCGCGGCATTCAATGCTTCTTCACTGCCATATGCGTCGATCAGCTTATCATACTCACTATCAATTTCTTTTTGGGTTACAGAGACATTTTCTTTTTTAGCTTCGAGTTCAACAACTTTATTGTTAATCATTGTATCAAGCATAGTCGCACCATATGATTCATTCAATTTCTCATTAAGTTCATTCATGGAGATTTTCTCTTTATCAATCGTCGCAGCTGCCTTCGGTCCCGTAAAGGCTGCAATAAGTCCAACAGCTATAATAATCGCTAGGCAGGCTGCAACCGAAATGATTTTCTTGTTCTTCAATTTTTCTAACATTTATTTTCCCCCTGATTATAAAAATAGGAAAAGCTGTAACAGCTTCGATACAGCTTTTCCTAGTAATTGAATAGCTTTATCTTCACGTGTTAATGGGTGATGGTGTCTCCAGTCAATGTCACTTCAGCTGTCTGTGCTTTTCCATCTCTGTAAAACTTCAGTGTAACCTTGTCGCCAGCTTCTACATTTGTATAAAGGTATTTGCGGAGTTCTGCCGAGTTATTGACCTTCTCTCCATTAATTTCGACAATGACATCCTGCTGTTTTAGTCCAGCCTTAGCTGCGCCAAATCCTGGCTGAACATAGGTAACCATCGTTCCCGATTTTACTCCTTCAGGCAGGTTTTGGAGATAAGATGCATGGATTTCCTCCAAGTCTGCCAAGCTTACACCCATATAAGGCCGCTCAACCTTCCCTTTTTCAATCATCTCATTCACAATTGGCACAACGTCATTACTTGGAATTGCAAAGCCAAGGCCCTCTACTCCACTATTCGCTATCTTGAGTGAGTTGATTCCGATAACCTGCCCAGCAGTATTAAGGAGCGCTCCCCCTGAATTACCCGGGTTGATGGCTGCATCCGTCTGAATAACATCAAGTTCCCATTGGCCCGCAGACGTAGACACATCAATACTGCGGTTTATTGCACTGACAATTCCTTGGGTGACGGTTCTCGAAAGTTCAAGTCCAAGCGGGTTTCCGATTGCAAATACTTCATCACCCGGCCTTAATGTTGAAGAATCGGCAAAATCGAGAGTTTGTGAAACATATTTTTCATCCACCTTGATAACGGCTAGGTCAGTTAAAGCATCTGCTCCTACTAATTCTGCCGTTGCTTTTTCTCCATCAAAAAAGGATACCTCTACCTTTGTTGCATTTTCAATTACGTGGTTATTCGTAACAATATAAGCATAGTCGCCGGCCTTTTTAAAAATAACACCAGACCCTGAACCACTTTCCACACTTCCACGCATTCCGCTGAATGGGTTGCTGTTTTCCTGTATATTGACTATGCCAACGATAGCCTTTGAAGCTGTCTCGACCATATCCGCAATTGAACCGGTTTCAGGATTCGTTACTGTTGAAGCCGGAACAAGGTCCGCCGTTGCCGATTGTAATTCCGAACCATTGCTCTCCTGCTTGGCTGCTGTTCCTGAAGGATTGAAATCTGTATAGTAAACGACACCCAGAGTGAGTGCCGAACCAATTACACCAGCTGAAACGGCTGACAAGAAGCTTTTAAATTTTCCATGCTTTTTCTCAGGCTTTTTTTCCTGCTGTTGTACAGGTTCCTGTACAGGTTCTGGCAGGAGTGGCCCGTAGCTTTTATTAAAGTCCTCCATGTTTATTCCCCCCGTGTCTTTGTTAACTTGTCTTTATCATATTCCGTATTTATGAACAAATTATTAACAAACTGGGGCAAGGCTTTTAAATTTTTAGGATAAATATGGATTTTGACAGGAATGGCTGTATGTATAGGGCTGCTGATTACTATTTTTATAAAAAAACTGCAGGGATCTGGAGTCCTGCAGCTTCTATTGGTAACTTTTCAGGTCGAAAATACCTCTGAAATGTAACCAACAAGCTCTATTGGTAGCGTTTCAGGTTCTCAACACAAGCAAAATGTTATCAACAAGCTATATTGATACCATTAAAGTGCAGCGGACATCCCGAAATGGTATCAATACAGATTTAAGTTTGGTTCTTCGGAGACGGAATTTTAATCGTAAACTTCGTGCCCCGGCCTTTTTCGCTTTCGACACGAATATCCCCATCATGAAGCTGGACAAGCCTTTTCACAATCGAGAGGCCGAGCCCAAATGCTCCATAAGGATTGTTTCTTCTTGACGTATCGGCCTTATAAAAGCGCCGCCATATTTTTTCGATTTCTTCGGCATCGATGCCGATCCCGGTGTCCTCTATTTCGATGATTGTTAGTCCATCGTTCTCCCGGCCGCTCAGTGTAATTTTACCGTTGTTCGTAAACTGGATACTGTTTTTTGTAATGTTAATCAGGATTTGCAAGAGCCGGTCATAATCAGCAACAATCATAATGTCATCTTTAACATTGATTTCAATTGTATTGCCGCCTTCCTCCGCCTGCATGTCGAGCTGCTCCTTGATGATTTCAAAAGCTTCAAGAAGCTGGATTTCTTCTTTATTCAAAGTAACCTGGTTTGAACGGATTTTTTCATAATCGAGGTTTTCATTGACAAGCCTGATCAGCCGCTTCGTTTCCTTGCTGACCAGATTGATACCTTTTTCTTTCTCTGCTTCCGGAATCATATTATTTCGAAGCCCTTCTATAATCCCGCTAATCGTCGTCAGAGGTGTCCGCATTTCATGGGAAACATCTGCCATGAATTGCCTGCGCCGATTTTCCAAGCTATCGATTTCTTCCATCGAGCGGCTTATTTTATCGACCATTCGATTGAAATCGTTGGACAGCTCGCCGATTTCGTCAAAATTGGATGAGGGGATATGAACGCTATAATCCCCGGCAGCAACAGCAGACGCCGCTTTCTGAATCCGCTTAATCCGGATAACATGCATTCGGGATAACAGCCAGCTTAAAAGGAAAGAGACCCCAAGTGCAATCAGGACGGTGTAAAGCAAATACTCATTGATGCCACTAATCAATTCCCTCGGGCCTTTGACTGGAGAAACCAACAGGACGCCGCCCACAAACGATCCGCCTGCAATATAGGGCACTGTCACAATCGACACATTCTGTTTATATCGTTTCAAGTCCGATCGAATGACGACAGGTGTCCCTGAACGCAGCATATCCCAGTCTTTCTGATCGAGAAGGATCGCCGGACCGCGCCAGACATACGGATTCAGCATGTCCACTTCCGTCCCATTCACTTCGAACACGCTGAATTGAATATCCCTGCTAAACAGCACTCGGGCATACTGATTAATCACATTTTCGACTGCAATGGGATTTTGGCCGCTCCGTTCCAGGTCAAAGAGGATGTTTTGCCCATATTCAAGCAACTCGTCCGTTTTGCTCTGGAAAATTATTTTTTCGACGTAGTTTGTAAAAAGCAGGCTAAGAACCAGAAATGCTACGATTAGCACCCCAATATGGCTGAAAAGCTGCTGATAAAAATATTTAATTTTCATTTGTCTCTACCGTCTCATCGAATTTATAGCCTACGCCCCATACCGTATGGAAAAATGGCTGGGCTGCGCTGCCGACTTTTTTCCTGAGCCGTTTTATATGCACATCAACCGTCCGTTCATCTCCATAGAACTGGTAGCCCCACACCCTTTCAAGAAGCTGGTCCCTCGTAAAAACCTGCCTTGGATTGGAAGCCATGTACGAAAGCAGGTCAAATTCCTTCGGTGTCAGGTTGTTTATCGCCTTTCCATCAAGAAGGACTTCCCTTGTATCTTTATTGATAACAAAATGCTTTGTTGAAATAACATGCCTTGATTCTTGCACCCCTTCACCCGCTTTGTTATAACGGCGGGCAACCGCTTTAATCCGTGCCATTAATGCCAGTGGACTGAAGGGCTTAGTTACATAATCATCTGCTCCCATCTCAAGTCCAAGTACCTGATCCGATTCACTATCCTTGGCAGTGAGCATAATGATTGGAACCGAGCTGTTTTCCTGGCGGATTTTCCGGCAAAGTGTTACGCCATCCATCCCGGGGAGCATCCAGTCAACAATCAGCAAATCCCATCCGCCTGCCTTGTAGCGGTTGTAGCCTTCCAATCCGTTATGGACAAACTCCCCTTCAATTCCTTCTTTCAAAAAAAACATGCCAATCATTTCACAAACACTTTCATTGTCTTCTATAACAAGAATTCTCATCCTAATCGCCTCCAAAACGGCACTCCGTTACTACAAAGGTAAATCTAATTGAGCCGCGAATCAACTTGTTTGCGTAAGTTTCCATTTTCATTAATCGTTTAGAAATAGTTTGTTCATAATTAAGGGGAATTTACCCGAGTCCAAAGCTCGTTAAAAAAAGCCGGATACCCTGATGGTCGGTACCGGCTTCGTACAATTTTTATTAATTTTCTACCAGAGATTTCGCTTTTGCCTCCTGGCGCCTTCTGTGTAAAATAGGTTCCGTATAGCCGCTTGGCTGTTCATAGCCCTTGAAAACTAAATCAAGTGCGGCCTGGAATGCTACAGACTGCTCATAGTCCGCTGACATTGGCCGATAGGACGAATCGTGTTCATTTTGCTTGTCAACGACTTTTGCCATCCGTTTAAAGGTTTCGAGAACCTGTTCTTTACTGCAGATTCCGTGATGCAGCCAATTGGCCATATGCTGGCTGGAGATTCGCAGTGTTGCGCGGTCCTCCATCAAACCGACGTTATTAATATCAGGCACCTTGGAACAGCCAACGCCTTGCTCCACCCATCGAACCACATACCCAAGAATGCCTTGTGCATTGTTGTCCAATTCTTCCTGTATCTCTTCACGGCTCCAATTCGGATTTTCCGCAACCGGAATCTGGAGGATCTCATCCCGAAGGTTGTTTGCCTCTGCTTTTACTGTATCCTGTACTTCTTTTACATTGACCTGGTGGTAATGGAGTGCATGCAGTACAGCTGCAGTCGGCGAAGGTACCCATGCCGTATTGGCACCTGACTCGGGATGGCCTATTTTTTGCTCAAGCATGGCCGCCATCATGTCAGGCATGGCCCACATCCCTTTTCCAACCTGGGCACGTCCCTGAAAGCCTACCAAAAGTCCGGTTAAAACATTGGACCTTTCATAACCTGTCAGCCATGCCGATGACTTCATCTCGTTCTTGCGGATCATTGGGCCGGCTTCCATCGATGTATGGATTTCATCGCCAGTCCTATCAAGGAATCCTGTATTGATAAAGACGATTCGGTCTTTTACTTCTCTGATGCATGCCTTCAAATTCAACGTTGTTCTTCGTTCTTCATCCATGACACCGATTTTTAGCGTGTTCCGGCTCACGCCGATAAGGTCTTCAATCCGGTCAAATAACTCGTTTGCAAAAGCAACCTCTTTTGATCCGTGCATTTTCGGTTTAACTATATAAATCGAACCTTTTTTCGAATTCTGGTAAAAACCGTTACCAAGCAAAGTGTGCTTTGCAATCAGGCTTGTCAATACACCATCCATTATACCCTCTGGTATTTCCTGCCCTTCGGAATCAAGAATGGCAGGAGTTGTCATAAGATGGCCGACATTGCGGATGAACATGAGCGAACGCCCGTTCAGGGAAACTTCCTCCCCAGCCGGTGATAAATATGTACGGTCTGGATTCAGGCTTCTCGTCACTTCCCGGCCATCCTTTTTGAAGGTTGCCTTCAAGTCTCCCCTCATCAACCCAAGCCAATTCCTGTAAACGCGAACCTTATCCTCTGCATCGACCGCTGCAACGGAGTCTTCGCAATCCATGATTGTGGACACGGCAGCTTCAACAAGAATATCCTTTACTCCTGCCTTATCTGTATTGCCGATTGCATGAGAGGGGTCAATTTGCACCTCAAAATGCAGGCCATTGTTTTTAAAAAGCACAGACTCTGGTTCTTCGGCCCTTCCTGTGTAGCCGGCAAATTTAGACGGATCTTTCAAACTTGCTTTTTTGCCGCCCTCAAGCCCAGCTTTAAGAGCTCCCTCCTCGACCACATAGGAAACAACTTCATAATGGGATGCTCCATCAAGTGGTACTGCCAGATCAAGGAACTGGCGCCCGAATTCAATAACCTTTGCCCCGCGCACAGGATTGTAGCGCAGCCCTTTTTCCGCTCCATCCTTTTCCGGAATAACATCAGTACCGTAAAGTGCATCGTACAGGCTTCCCCAGCGGGCATTGGCTGCATTCAGTGCGTAGCGGGCATTGTCTACCGGAACGACAAGCTGAGGGCCGGCCTGAAGGGCAACCTCTTCGTCAACCCTTGCCGTCCGAATTTGAAAATCCTCGACTTCTGGTTCTAGATAGCCAATTTCTTCAAGGAACGCCTTGTATTCCTCAAAATTGAAAGTGCCGCTATGGTCGCGATGCCACTGATTCAGCTTTTCCTGGAATTGATTGCGTACAGCCAACAATTCCCTGTTTTTTGGAACAAGATCCTCGACCAGCTTTCCAAAGCCTTGCCAAAACGCCTCACTTTCGACCTGCGCACCTGGCAGCACTTCATTTTGAACGAATTCGTACAGTTCTTGTGCTACCTGAAGCCCTCCAGCTTTTTCATAGATTGCCAACCCTTCCAACCTCCTTTTGTCGCTCACAGTTCCGAACAAATTGCCCGAAAAAGTTGCTCTCCATATGGTGAAGCTCTGTCAGGCATTTGGAGCAAATAATAGTTTCGAAAAATAAAGAACTTTACAAAAATAATATCATGTTAAAGCGCTTAACGACAATTGACAGGAAGGTTTTTAACATTAGAAGAATCGGATAGAAGTCAATAAGAAATACTTATCAACTTAAAACCAAAAAAGGCACCCCAGCTCGAAGCTGGAGTGCTCTAATCCATTACCATGTTTCAGCGAATAATTTAGTTCCTTCTCTGTATACCCGGAAGTAATCAGCTTCCTTTTCAAATGGGGATCCTGATTTTACTACGTTTTCTACTTCCTTTTGCGTAACTGAGAAACCCCTTGCTGTAAGCAAATCAGCGAGCAGGGCTGCTTGGCTTGTTTCAGTCGCCATGGTGCCCGAGCTAAATGTAAGCAGGGATTTATTGTTTTTTACAATCATGCCAACATCTGAACCTGGTAGATAGTAAACCCCCGCACCATGTTTTTGGGCAACCTTCCAATCCGGATTGGTGACGGACTTCTCACCAAGCAATAAGTTTGTTCCGTCCGGTGCAGTAAAAATCTTTGGTTCCTCGGCCTTTTCTATTTCCTTAGCCAATTCTTCTTTCTGTTCTGCTTCCGCTGCTTTGCGCTTGGCATCCATTGAGCCAAATGCTTTGGTTGCACCTTCCAGTTTCGAAGTGAGGTTCCCCTTCACCGATTGGTTTGTGAGTTCGTTAATCCTTTTTCTTGCTTCCTCAACCTTATTATCGAAATCAGCTTTATCAATCCTGCTATTTGTAGACATGTCAAAAACTGTTTGGACTGCCTGATCCGCTGTCAAAAATAGATTCAATATTTTTTCTAGCTTTTCAACCTTCTCGATATACCGGTCGGCAAATAAGCTGGAATATGGATCCTTCAACTGCTTGAACCTTTCGTTTTCCTGTTTTGCAGTCTCCATCAGATTTGGTAGTCCTGAAATCAATTCCGGCGAAAGCGGATTTTCAGCAGCCATCTTTTCTGCTTTGTTTATCCTTTCATACAGGACAATGGCAACTTCCGCACCTTTGTTATATTCCTTTACTTCATTGATCTTGGGCGAAACAGTTTCAGCGAGTATTTCTCCATATTTCCGGATTGCTTCCTTGGATGCCTTTTGGACATCAGTCCTTGCGACAACGGCCAAAGCTTCAGCCTGGAGGACCTTTTCTCCATCGATTTTTTCAAACTTCCCGCTTTCCTCACCTTCGAGGATACGCTTCTTCATTTCATTATATAATTCAGTTGCTGAGGCTTTGGCTTCTTCAACTGATTTCTCAGCTTTTTTATCTTTATTCATTCCATACGCCGCATACCCTCCGGCTGTTAGAGCTAAAACAACTAAAGCCACTAAACTAGCCCAAATTCTTTTTTTCAAAACTCCCCCTCCTTACTAGATGTATTTTGTCATACAATAGGCCTGATTTCTAGATACAAATTATCTATATTCAGTGAGAATCGGAACAAAATGCGACAAAAATTGCTACTTTCTTCACAAACTTGATATAAATAGCTATATCTTGGTAAGAGAAATACTCAAATGGTCTTGTTGAAGTTTGTCTGTCAAAGGAAGGATTTCATTCAATTTTTGAAATGGTTTTAACGAATTAGGGTGGAAAGCTCTCTCCATACGAGCAAGAAATCCTACGGCCATAAACACTGATTTACCAGCGTTTTCCTAATTTGTTCTAATACAATTTTTGGTACAATTGAGATAGACCGGATGCGTTATTATTGGACATCCGGAAATTCGTGTGACTTCATGAAGGGAGCATCGGTGGTTATAAAATCGTTTATCATTGTTGCAGCAGTCATAGTCCTCGGTATAGCTGGCTGGTTTTATTATCCGCAATACCAGATCCAGCAAATGAAAAAACAGTCATTGGAGGCTTCCCAAGATGGAAGCATTCCCACTTATATAGATTATTTTTCGAAATCCGAAAACGAGTCTCTTTACCATCTCGCTATCGGCGATTCGGTGATTCGCGGGTATGGGGTTGGGCAACATCAAAACCTTGTCAGCGAGGTTTCTGCTGAACTTGAGAGGCAGACAGGAAAGCAGGTTTCTTTTAATAATGAGGGAATTAACGGGATTACAAGTACGGAATTAAAGCAGCTTGTATACTCTGGCCAATATGATGGGCAAATAAAGAAGTCTGATATCATCACTGTCAATATCGGCGGGAATGATGTGTTAAGAACAATTAAGAAACAGCGGCATGATATTCCATCCGCCTTTAAAGCTTTTGACACTCTTCAAGTTAATTTTTCTGAAAACCTTGGGGACATAGTGGGCAGGATTACAGAAATCAATCCAAACGCAACGATTGTGTTCCTTGAGCTATATAACCCAGTTAGCCCTGATATGGGATATTACACATTGGCAGAGAAATTATTGCCAAAATGGAACATTAATATTTATAAAACCGCACAAACAATACCGGGTTCGATTGTAGTCGAAACATCAAAGGTGATAAATGGGGAAAACCTTCAAAACCTGTCTCCGGACGGGGTTCACCCGAGCCAGCTTGGCTATAAGGCAATTGCCTCGCTTATAATTGAACAATTTAGGACCAGTCCAAAAAAGGCTGCAGTTTAACACTGTATGGAACTTATTTACATTGAATAATTGAGCCAGACGGTGTATGATACTACTATAAAAGCTGCGTTGTTCGTATTCATACTAAAGTTTTAACCTTTAAGCTGTAACAGGGAGTTTTTGAACGGAGCCGAAATGACATGCCTCTGCCTATACGGCAAGGAGGACAAGCAGGAAAGCTTCTGGAGACACCCACTTTGAGGAGTGGTGGTTTAAAACTTTCTTATTATCTACGGCAAATGCGGCTTTCCTTATTGAAATTATGACCGGTTCCCGATTGGGGCCGGTTTTTTGTTTGACTACTTTTGTGTAGGTATCATTTGTTTGGCAGGTACGGTTAAAATCTAGCGAATTGTGTTCGGGGGTTACTATCTGCTCTGGTAACTCCGATTAATATGGTAAACGGCATTTCTTGGATTAATCTCCGCTTTGGTGACTGTGACTAATCTGGTAAACAGCGTTTCGTGGATTAATCTCTGATTTGGTGACTGTATTTAATCTGGTAAACAGCGTTTCGTGGATTAATCTCTGATCTGGTGACTGCAATTAATCTGGTAAACAGCGTTTCGTGGATTAATCTCCGCTTTGGTGACTGTGATTAATCTGGTAAACAGCGTTTCGTGGATTAATCTCCGCTTTGGTGACTGTGATTAATCCAGCAATCTAACCTATTGCCGGTAATTATTAGTCACCTGAGTAGTGCTAGTGATAATTAACTATTCAAAGAGCGTAACTAGTAATTAAGCGTCAAACAAGGAACTCTTCAATGTGAACCGTTCCATCAAAACAAGACCCGGCACGTACCCAGCCGGATCTAGCTCTAAAACCTTCCCGATTTTAAAATCGAATAGAGTATCCATAAAAACATTAAGAACGCCACAGCGAACCCTATTTCAAGTGCATGGATGCTGGTCAGGAACGTATCGGTCCCGAATGTGGCACCAACAATAAGCCCGAGGACAACAATACTGAAAGCAAGGAGTGTCAGGCTGAACGAAACCTGGTTTGAAATCCGGTCAATTTTGTTGAAGATGGAATCTATCTGCTGAAGGCTGATTTTCAGCTTCAGGTCGCCATCGGCTGCCTGCTCAAGCACTTCGTCAACCCGGCCCGGGATTTTCGTGATTTTTTCGGCGATTTCCTCCCCATCAGCCAATAGCCTTTTCCCCATCTTAATTGGGTTGTATCGCTCGATCACCAGCTCTTCTGCATAAGGCCTTGCCAACTGAAGAAGATTCAGCTTCGGATCAATCCCTGAAATAATGCCTTCTACTGTTATGAGTGTCTTGCCGAGCATTGTCAGCTGCGTTGGTACAATAATCCGGTGCTGCTGTGCCGTTGACAGCAAATCCTGGACCGTCATGCCAAGGTCAAGTTCTCCGAACGGAACCCGGCTGACAGTTTTGCTAATGCGGTCAACATCACCATAAAATTCATCTTCATCTGCATCAGAGGGGACATCGGACAGGCGGTAAATCGATTTTACGATCATGTCGGTATCTTCCTGCATAAGGCCAATCATCATTGAGGCAGTATCATACCTCATCTTTTTGGAAAGCCTGCCAACTTGCCCAAAATCAATGAACGCCAGCTGGCGAGTATCTGGTATATAAAGCATATTGCCGGGATGGGGATCCCCATGGAAGAAGCCTTCTCTTAAAATTTGTGTCACGAAAGATTGGACAAGCAGATCGGCTACATTTCTCTTTTCTTCCTGATCACGGACGACCTGATTGATCTCGGTTATTTTAATTCCGTTTATTTTTTCCATCGTCAGGATTTGCGATGTTGTAAAGTCCCAATAAATTTCCGGGACCTTGATGCCATCCGTGTTTTCAAATTGGAGAGCAACCATTTCTGTGTTTCGTCCTTCGAGCATATAGTCCAGTTCTTTTCGGATTGATTCAGAGAGCTCCTCCGATATTTCAGTTACTTTATTTTGCTCAGCCCATTCATAATGCTGTTCCAAAAGTCTTGATAAATCGATTAGAATATCGAGATCGGTATAAATTTTGGTTTTAATATCAGGTCGCTGGATTTTTATCATAACTTCTTCGCCAGTCCACAGCCTGGCTTCGTGCACCTGCCCGATGGAAGCAGCAGCTACATAATCCTCATTGAAAAACTGGAATAACTCTTCAGGAGGCTTACCCAGTTCACGTTCAAGTTTCTCTTTGATTTTTCCAATCGGAACGGGTGGGACGTTATCTTGCAGGTTCTCGAGTTCTCGAATGAGATCGGCTGGCAGCAAGTCGCTTCGGATACTGAGCAGCTGGCCGAGCTTAATGAAGGTCGGACCCAGTTCTTCGAAGAGCCCCCTAATCCTGATTCCAAGCTCCTGTGTATTTTCCTTTTGAAAATCAGCCTTGATTCGCTCTTTGAATGAAAGAAGCTGGCTGAGACCAACTTCTTCAATTAAATAGCCGAAGCCGTATTTCCCGAGCAGGGATATGATTTCTCTGTATCTTCCCAGGCGCCTTAATTTGTCTGTTAACATTCAATCACCAACTATCAATCCGTTACAATATCAGTTTTTGGAGGGATGCTTGTACCGTTTGAATCTGTCAAATTGCCTGAAAAGCCGGCTTCCTTATTCACATCCGTAATGATGGCTGTATCGTTTGCCTCTGGCGCTTTTTCTGTTT
This sequence comes from Bacillus sp. FJAT-27225, assembly GCF_001685025.1. Lineage (GTDB taxonomy): Bacteria > Bacillota > Bacilli > Bacillales > Cytobacillaceae > Bacillus_D. Next base: position 44,036 of record NZ_MAYU01000012.1, read on the forward strand.
CAGGATTGGTTTTGTTCCTCAGTGCAGCCAGTTCCTGCTGCAACAGAACGATTTGGGCCTGTAATGTATCGACCTGGTCCTTTGTGACAAAACCCAGTTCCTTCAGCTGGTCAGTAATGGATGTCCTGATTTCACTGTTCCAGCTTTCACTTTTTTCGGCTCCTTTTTTGACTAAATCATTAAAGAGATTGTCTGCCTCGTTTTTGGACATCATTCCCTGGTTAACCATTTTCATAATGGTATCCTCGAGTTTTTCCTTTCCTGCAACTGCCGCACCTAAACCAAGCAGAATACCCCTGCTGAATAAATCGTTCATTATATTTTCGACCTCCTGTTTTAGCTATCAATCTTTAATACCCATTAATAAGGAATCCTACCCATTCTAATTGGAAAAATAATAACGTCTTTCCAATTGAATCCCAAAGAAAATTAAAGGGACTTTGCCAATGGCAAAATCCCCTTTACTCTACAAGCATCATTCGAATTTTTTTGATTTGTGAAAGTTTCAGCCCGCAGCCTTTGGTCAAATAAGCCTCTACTGTACCGTATTCCTTATGTATTTGCCCAATTGCAAAATCAAGATGCTTCCGGTCCACAGCCAGCATCGGCTGGAATTTTTCAGGAGGGATCCGGTAAAGGCTCAGCATTCGCAAGTACCTCTCCCGCTTCTTCATTTTTTCAGCTATTCTCTCATTTGAAAGCAGGTATTGGTTAATAACAGTTTCATAGGGAACGCCGGCCAATAATTGGAACAGGGCTGCAATATATCCGGTCCGATCCTTTCCGCCAGTACAGTGGATTAATGCAGGAACATGGTCTTCTACATCGATAAGCTCAAATATTTGCCTGACTTGATCCTTCCTTTCCTCAACCAGGCACCGATAAAAGTCGTGGATTACATTTTCAAAATCGAGGCTATCTGTATTACTATTGAGAATTTTAAATAAATCAAGCGTACTTAAGTCCTGGCTGCCATGCTGAATCGGAACATGGAACTCCCTCATCCCCCAATGGGGTGGTATACGGTTGGGCCTTGACCTCCGCTCGTTTACTGTCCTTAAATCGCAAACCATCCGCAAGCCAATTTCCTCCAAGCTTGCAAGGTCTTTTTTACTTAAAGCAGACAAATCATCCGATCTATACAAAATCCCGGCTTTCATCCTTCGCCCGTTTTTAGTTGGCAGCCCGCCAATGTCCCTGAAGTTATGTATCTTCTCAAACTCCAATTCTCGCGCAACGGTTAGCATTGTCCAACTCCTTCCGTACAAAGCCTCTTTATAATTAGACGAACCAAGTACAGAAAAGTTTCATGAAATGTTGAAATAATTAGAAAATACTGGATTTCCCACTAATTCTACTTTGAGTAGTTTTTGTGGAATAAATGACTAGAACGTGCTCATCCAGGGTACAAGCTGGCTTTCTTTAAAAAGGAGAAGTTAGCGGCCCGGAAAACACAAAAGCTGTCCCACTTATTTAGGGGACAGCTTTCCTAGTTTTACTTATTGTAAAGAACACTACGATCCTTTGCTTTTAAGGATAACAAAAGGAGCTATTTCTTTGTTTCTCTTCCCGGTGTTTTTTTTGTAGGCAAACCAATAGGCAAAAGCAATGAAAACGGTCCCTCCTGCGGCATTCCCCAAAAAGACGGGTACAAAATTGGCTAAGTATTCAATCCAGGTAAAATGACCTTCAAAAATAGCCGCAGGGATGACAAACATATTTGCTACGACATGCTGAAAGCCAATTGCGACAAACGTCATTGTCGGAAACCAGATCCCTGCTATTTTGCCCATCATATCTTTGGCTCCATAGGATAGCCACACGGCAGCAGCAACAAGCCAGTTGCAGCCAATGCCCGAAACGAAAGCCTGCATAAAGCTGGCTTCTAGTTTATGCTCGGCTATGCTGACTGTTTTTTCGAGGAATATTCCTTCAGAAGTCAGTCCGGCGACATGGCCAAACAAATAAGCCACCGTTATCGCTCCAATGAAATTAAACAACGTAATGATCGCCCAGTTGTGGAGGACACTCCTTATCCGTACTTTTCTTGCAAAACCGGCCAGGGGCACAGCCATCATATTTCCGGTTAGAAGTTCCCCGCCGGCAAGCAACGTCAAAATCAGGCCAATTGGGAAGATGCTTGCCCCCAACAATGTTGACAGGCCAGCGATTTCTCCTGTCAGAGGTGCCGTGGCACGGATATAAAGAAGATATCCAAGCGCAATGAATGCCCCTGCCTGAAAGCCCAGGATTGCCGACTTTTTAAAAGGATACCTTGTTTTTTTTACACCGTTTTCTATTGTTATATCCAGTATTTCCTCGGGTTTATAATAAGCGGATGCCATCATACATGATCCCTTCAAAATGTGAATTCCTTCACATTTCATAATAGCATCCTTTTGACCTATTTGAAGGGAGACGGTGTGAACAATTTTTATCATTTTACTGTAGGTTCAGTTACCTATATGAAAAAAGGAATAGACATCCATATTCCTTTCTTTACTCCAATAATCCATATTTTCGTTTGAACCGGCTCAGGCTTTTGACCCAGCCATTTGCAAAAAGCAGCAGAAAAAAAACGTTTGAGGCTGCATGCATAAAGTCAAAAAGGGAACTTGCCGCAAAATAGGCAAGCAAGGAAGAAAGCGTCATTTCTCCTCCTGTTTGAACAAAACCAAGATAACCCCAAAGATTCATGATCCAGCCAAATAAGAAGCCCCAACTAAAACCAAATACGAGCTTGCCCGTTAAGGTACTCATGAAACGTGACCCGCGAAGAAGCCCAGCTGTCAATCCGACAAGCCCCCATGCCGCCATCTGCCATGGAGTCCATGGTCCCTGCCCAAGGATCATATTGGAGGCAAGCGCCGCTACCGCCCCAATCAGAAACCCGCTTTCTGCGCCAAATACGAGTCCTGACATCATAATCACGAACGTAGTTGGCTGCACACCCGGAATGCCTGCAAAAGGAATCCTGCCTACAGCGGCAATCGAGGCAAGCACTGCCAACAGGACAAGTTCCCTTGGCTCAACCTTTCTTTTTTCAAAACGGAACAAGAGATAAGCGAATGATAGCCCCGCAATTGCGGTACTGGACAACAAGGTGTTTTCGGGATGGTAGGATGAATAGACTAGCAAAAAGATTATGAAGAAAATAATTATAATAGGCACAAGTTTGCCCTTCATCGTACCACCCTTTTTCCTAAACATTAAGTGTAATTCCGAAACATCCGCTGAATCATCGTTGTATAAAAAAAGTTTCCACTAAAGAAGTCCTCAGGGCCAGCTTCGGATGTAATCTCTCCCTGGAACAGCATACCGCAGCGGGTTGCATGCTGGGCGGCAAACTCAATATCATGGGTCGAAATCAGAATTGCAGCTCCGTTGTCTTTCTGTTCTTGCAAAACCATTGCCAGGCTTGCCTTTGATAGCGGATCAAGCCCTTTGGTTGGTTCATCAAGTAAAAGCACGTCCGGCTTTCTGAGCAGCAGGCAAACAAATGCGGCTTTTTGCAGCTCGCCGCCGCTCAAATCATATGGATGGGCCTCGAGCAGATGGCTGAGGCCAAATTTTTCAATTAAAATGTCTGCGTCCTCCGAAGGGGTCCCCCATTGCCTGCAGACTGCTGAGATTTCTTCACCGAGTGAATCATGAAGAAAAAACAATTTTGGGTTTTGGGGCAGGTAGCCGATTCTCTGCGCCATATCCATTTCTTTTATCTTTTTTAAAGGAATTCCATCGAGTTCAAGCTTCCCGGAGACAGGCTTAATGACCCCGCAAAGAAGCTTTAGCAAGGTTGATTTGCCGGATCCATTGCCGCCCAGCAAGCTATAGAATTCACCTTTTTTCAGTTCGAAATTAAGCCCATCAAGGACTGAACTGCTGTCCTTTCCGTAACGAAAGCCTACGTTTTTCGCCTTTAAAAGGGTTGGATTATGATTCTGCCCACTGGCTTTCGTTTGCTTTCTTCCTTCACTATTTCTTGGCTCAAGTACATGAAGAAACGTTCTGCCTTCCTTAACCGAAAGCGGCAGCGGGAAATCGCCCGCTGACCCGCCCTCTTGATAAGCACGCCCGGTACTTCCCGCTACGTTCAGGAACAAAGCCGGGATACTGGGAACAAAGGCCCTTTCTCCTTCCTCCCAAAGCCTTTCCATTACGTGCCTCGGATTGCTGTCATAAGTGACTTTGCCTTTATCCATCATGACCATCCTGTCGGCGAGCATGATACAATCGTCAAGACGGTGTTCAGCCAGGATGATTGTCATTCCAAATTCCTCATTAAGCCGCTTGAGCATATCAAGCAGCTCACGGGCACTGACAGGGTCCAGCTGGGAAGTTGGCTCATCGAGCAGAAGAATATCCGGCTGCATGAGCAGCACTGATGCAAGGTTCATTTGCTGCTTTTTCCCGCCTGACAGCTCGTGCATCTTTTTATACAAAATCGGCTCAGCCCCAAAGAAGCTGACGATTTCCGCAACCCGATTTCTCATCTCGCTTGCAGGCAGTCCCTGGTTTTCAAGCCCGAATACCATTTCGTGCAGGGGATCATCTGCAACGACCTGGTTCTCGGGATCTTGAAATACAAAGCCGATGCTGCTCGAATCGGCTCCTCTTATTAAAATTTGACCGGAAAAGCTTCCATGCGGCCTGATTTCTTCTTTTAATAAACGGAGCAATGTACTTTTCCCAGAGCCGGAAGGCCCGAATAAAACGACAAACTCTCCCTTCTCCATATTCAAGGAGACTGAAGAAAGAGCAGGTTCCGGGGCATCGGGATAGGTGAAGCTAATCTGTTTTAGTTCGATGTACGCCATCCGAATGCCCCTTTCAATTCAATAATGATTGGATATCCGATAAACAGGAGAAATCCAATAAACGCTATTCCATCCTGAATGGATAGACTGAACGGTTCCATAACTGGATAAATGGCCAAAAGCCCCCATCCTTTTATCCTTCCGAAAATGGCGGTTATAAAAAATACCGCTAACAGTGCCAATGATACCATATCAATCACCTTAAAGCGGAAGTGATGGTAGGCCGACCTTTTCCTTGTCCCATAGGCACGCGCCTTCATGGAGTCCGCTGTCTGGATTGCTTCCTCAAGTGAAAAAACAAGCAATGCTTGAATATAGCTCATCCCGTTTTTCGCTCTGTCCCTTAAAGTTCCGGTCTTTAGCGAAATCCCTTTGCTAGCCTGGACCGCCGATATCTCTTCAAGCCGTCGGCGCATAAGCGGAATGAATCTCAAAGTGAGCATAAGCAAGATCGCAAACTGAGGTGTCACCCTCGCAAACAGGAACAACAGCTTGTTTGGCGTCATAATTTCGTTGTAGGAGACAAAAAGAGCAATAATCCCGATAATGGACAATGCCGACATGAAACCAAGTGTGACGGCCTCCTGTGTAATCCTGTGGTCACCGATATGAAAAAGAACATGGCGGCCGCGTTCATTAAATAGTGGATTAATCACAAGGATGAGCACTCCTGATGTTATCAGAAAAAAAAGCCAGCGCCGAAGCCCCTTGCCGCGGTCCTGCACATAATTCAGAACCAGAACGGCAGCAAATCCGGCCAAAAGGAAGGCCGGATGCTGGAAAAGGATTAGCATGGTGAGGGCACCTGCATAGTAGACAAATGCGGTGAAAGGATGGAGCCTGTTCATTCTTTCTTCAGGAAGTCTTCCGTATAAATCCACTCAATCCTGTCACCTTCAGATACCTTCGTCGACCCGGCTCCCTTTTCAAGGGTGACTCCGTTCTTCTTGCAAATCCAGCCACTCCTTGGGCCATAATCAAACTCATAATAATTGTCGATTCCTGCTACATATGCTGTTGCACCGCTTCCACTGTAATCAACAAATATTGATTTCCCGGCAGCCCGGAGAAGCACATCGATTACAGTGTCGCCTTCTTTAAGCTCAACCTTTTTTGCTCCCATAATCATGCCAACTTCATCAGGCCCTTTAATAGAAACCGTCGCGGTTGCAACAGGAACGGGCTTTGGTGCAGGTTTTGGCGCCGGCTTTGCAGCCGGTTTTGATGTCGGCTGAGCGCTCGCTTTAGAGCTGGCAGCGCCAGTTTCATTAGACGGAGCCGTTGCCTTTGTTGAAGATGCCCCCTCTGTTGATGATGCTTTCGATTCAGATTTTTGGCCGGAATTGCCTTGATCTTTTGAGCCTGCTGAAGAAGTTTCTGTACTGCCCGAAGGCTGACTTGCTTTTTCTGAAGGGACTGTCTCCTTAGCCGAGCCAGCCTCCTCTTCTCCAGCCTCTTCATTTGCTGCAGAACTAGTTGAATCGTTGTTTGTCTCTTCTGGATTACTTACAGGTTTCTCTTCCTGCGTATTATTTTGATTGCTTGCCGCATCTTCCGTTAACGCTATTTTATCCTTTGGCTCGCCTGTCTGCTGCTGTGGTTCAGCGGCTGTGCCGCATCCGGAAAGAACAAGGGCTGCAAGCAATGAAAAAACGCACAAATATCTTTTGATTATTCCTTTTCCCATCGCCTGATCTCCTTTCCTAGTTAGAATGCTTACGCCTTTTTGCTATAAAGAGTATACCTCCTGCAACCAGCATGATTCCTCCTATCAGCAACAGTGTATAGCTAGTTGTAGCCGTATCAGGGAGCCTATGTCCTTGAATTTCAGCTGCCTGGCCGTTTTCTTGAGCTGTTGCCGGAGATTCACTGGTTGTTGTCTTTTGTTCTGTATCTATCACTGGTTCTTCCGGTTGCGGCTCCTCAGGTGCTAACGGCTGGATAGGAGTTTCAGCTAACTTCAGGCTGTATAACGATCCTTTTCCTTCTTTGTAAAGCTGGTAAGCAACCAGCCCCAGAAGCCCTTGAGTAGTTGAAAGTGTATCGGATTTTTCACCTTGTTTCCAGGCAAAACCGCCATCATCCATTTGGAAGGATGCGAGATAGGCTAAAAGTGTTTTACCTTCTGTAGACATTGTGCCGCCATTAGCATCAATCCCCAACGCAGACAGGGCAATGACTGCCTGGGCTGCCGCCGGACTATTATCCACTTTAGAGCCCGCGAAAAGACCTTTTAGATAGGTTATGCCTTTGTCGATTGAAGCTTTGACCTGGTCCTCATTTTGATAAGGAGCAAGTGCTGTCAACACCATCGATGTGGTATCCGGATCGCTGCCAGCCTCCTTGTCGAAGCCCCAGCCGCCTTCCTTTCCCTGGTTATTAAGCAAATAGGTTACTAGTTTCCTCTGGTTCCATTTTGCATTTTCCGGAATTACGAAGTTTGCGCTATCAAGGGCAATCAGCGCATAAGCGGCTCCATTCAACCCCTGCTTTGTAAAATCACCATTGTAAATTCCTTCTACAAGATTGTAACCGGCGAAATCTTGAGGATTTCCTCCTGCCGCGAGAATCCCAAGTGTATAGCGCTCATACTCGGTAATCGTCCGGAATTTACCCTGTCTTTCTATCACTCGTTTTGCAACAGCGTCCAGGTAGCCTGATGGAACTGGCTTACCGGCCTGCTTCAAAGCAATCGCTTCCCACTCACCGATTTGGCTGGTTGTTTGAATATAAGAGATAGCGTTGCCCACATCTGCAGGAAGGTTTGCGCCAGGGTATGCGTTAGCTTCAGATGCAGGAGTTTCCTCTACAGGTTCGGCTTCCCCCGGCTCTTCTCCAGGAGAAGCGAAGGTTTCATATTTAAACTGAATTGTTTTTCCAGGCTCAAGCGTATAGCCTTCCGCTCCTGTCATTTGCATTTCATCATTAACATGGAAACCCCAGAAACTATTTTCACCAGCTTCAAGCCCAAAGACAGATGATATCATCTTCCCAAAATCGTACTGGTCGTACGTTACATTCTCTGGGCCAGTAATAGCCAGTAACAAGTCAAATGCATTGGGATCATCTATAAATGAAATTTCCTTAAAAGATTTACTAGTTGATTTATCAGTACCGATAATTTCAAGATTCACACTTTCGGCCGGAGAAGCATTTTGATAGCGGAAGGTTAGGGTGTCTCCGCTCTGGCTTTTATAGGAATCAGCACCAATCGGGGCCGAGATTCCATTGATATAAAAACCCCAATAATAATTGTTCTTGGCTTCTAGTCCTTTAATCGAGGTAACCATTTTCCCCCATGAGTATTCCATTATCCCAACCTGGTCTTGGCCAACAGCTTTAATTAATGCATCAAACGCCGTCTCACCCTCATCCAGTACTGTTTCAGAGGAAGCTAAAACAGCCCCCTGCTCGCCAAGTACCTTGACCGTTACGTTAGCTGCGTCCGCGTTTACTTTCGGCGCCATTACGCCTGCAAATAGTGAAAAGACAAGCAAAAGTACGATGAAAAGTTTTGTGTTTCCGTTTACTGCCACGTTTTCTCTCTCCATTCCTGATTTTTCCCCATAAAAAAAATCCCCCTGTTGAAGGAGGAGGTTGACCGTTAAGCAGGCATACAAAAAGGCCTGTCTTAACACCCTCCTATCCGCGTAGGCTTTTGGTGCATTAAACAGGCAGGTCTCCTGGCTCATGGTCATTGCTTCCTATGCCTTCCCGCCCTTATTGGCAGTGGCAAATATAGGTTGCTCGCATTTACAGTGGCGGGACCGCGTTGGATTTTAACCAACTTCCCTTTTAAGCTGATCTATTTACAATCAGCACCTGTTCAAAAAAGAATATTTTTTATGTCCCCATCATTATACAGATAATTTTGGTGATTTGCATAGGAATATATTTAGAATACACTATCTCGCTTGTAAACCTGCTTCATAGCCACTTTTTCTCTCGTTTTCCAAGGAGGCTGAATAACCCCCTTATCAAATATGGCAATGCAAAAAAGATGAAGAAAATCCTGAACAGCTGGTATCCCGCTATGATAGATAAATCAGCCCCTGTTTCGTGCCCAATCATACTCATTTGGTCCATTCCACCTGGAGCCACGCTTAAGTAACTGGTAATAAAATCCATCTCGTAAGCTTTATTTAATAGAATTGCCAATACAGCTGCACCGGCAAGCAACGCTATTCCCGAGGCAATTGCCCAAATGAGCCGGGTTCCGTGAGTTGAAAAAGTTTCTCTCTTGAACATCAGCCCAAGATGGGCACCAATCAATAACTGTGATAAATCCAATGTGCTATCCGGGAGAGCAGGACCCTCAATTCCATTAGCCGTCAGGAACGCTGTTATTAAAATTGGCCCTGTAAGATAGGCGGTTGGCAGCCGGACTTTTTTTCCTAAAACTGCAAAGAAGATCGCTAATACAGCAAAAAAGATTAAGGATGGAAACAAATCATCTCCCGGACTGCTGGGAGTGCTTGAATCATTCAGGGAATAAGGTACCGCCTGAACCACAATAAACGGTACTACAACGAGGATCAATAGAAGGCGTGCAACCTGAAAAATTGTGACCACTGCGCTGTCGGTCTCCCTCATTTCCTCTGAGAGCGTAATCATTTGCGATAAGCCTCCCGGGATACTACCTAGAAGAACCGTCTTATAATCCAGGCCGGAAAACCTGGATATAAGGATAGCCATTCCTGCACAATAGCCAACAAGCAAGACCGTCATCATAACAATCGATAAAAAGTGGCTAGTGATTTGTTCTATTGCTTCACTAGTAAACGATAATCCGAGCGAATAGCCGATGATAATTAAAGCTGCATCCCTTAACTTGGATGGCCAGTGCAGGGTTAGTCCCAGCAGTGACCCTGACAATGTGCCAGCCATGGGGCCCAGAAGCCAAGGCACCGGCAGCATTGCAAAGCTAAATGCAGCTCCTCCAATGATGGCAAGGAGCAATGTCAGGGAGATGGGTTTTAAGATGTTCGACAGTGATTTCATTTCAATCTATCCTTATTGGTTTTTAAAACCATTGGCTATCTTTGCTTCTCCTTCCTTCCCTCCTTCAACAACAGGAAGAAATAAAACAGTATGCAGAAGAGCACTGAAACGGCGGAGGCCCAATAAATGCTGGAATAACCAAGGACATGGCCAATTTGCCCGAACAGGAGCGAACCGATGCCAATTCCGAGGTCAAAGAATGAAAAGAATGTGGCATTCGCCATTCCCCTTCTGTTTTTTGGTGCCCTTTCAATTGACCATGCCTGCAGCCCAGGCTGAATCGTACCAAAACCGAATCCGTACAATGTTGCAGCTGTATAAAGGATTGCCTCATTCGGCAGCCAGGCGAGCAAAACCATGGCAAGCAAGATTAGCAAGGTTCCCGGAATGATTACGGCTCGGTGGCCCTTCTTATCATAAAGTTGGCCGGCGAAAGCGCGTGTCACCATTAGGGCGAGGGCATAGATTAGAAAATAAATTTCAATCCCGCCAATACCTTTCTGTGCTGTATACAAAGGCAGGAAGGCTGCAATTCCTCCAAATGTTACGGTAATGAAAAACATTAGGACAGCCGGCTGCAAAGCACTCTTTTCATAAAAGTCCCACTTCAGTACCGTTGTTTTTGCGCTTTTTTCTACTTGCTTGAAACGTATTGTTGATGATAACAGCAAAGCGGCCAAGCCTAAGCCTGAACAAATAAGAAATAGTGTTTTAAACGATATTGAACCAGCCAGAATGAGTCCGAGAGAAGGGCCCATAGCGAGGGCAAGATTTCCCGACAGGCCGTAATAGCCCATTCCCTCTCCCCGGCGTTCGGGAGGAATCAGGTCAGTTGCAATCGTCCCGGAGGCTGTTGTGGAAAAACCCCAGCCTGCGCCTTGAATAAACCGGATCAGGAATAGAAACAGAAACCCGCTTACATATCCAAAGGCTCCAACCGAAATAACAAAGATTGCAAGCCCCGTCAAAAACACGAACCGCCGTCCCAACGTTTCGAGGAATTGCCCGGCGAATGGGCGAACGAGCAGCGCGGTTAGGGTAAACGCACCGACAACGAATCCGATCATTTGGTCGTTCCCGCCAAGTTGTTCAACAAAAAGCGGAATGGTTGGCAATGTCATTTGAAAGCCAAGGAAAACGAAGAAGTTCGCTAAGCAGATTAGGAGAAAATCACGTGTCCATATTTTACTCTTGCCTGTATTTGCATCAGATTGCCGGTTTGCCTGTCCGATTTGCATACAAGGCCCCTCCCATTATGTATAATGTTGGATGAACAAAGAATGTTGATAGGTATGTTCCTTATTGTACCGCAACCATGACTAAAGAAAGAGCAATAAACTTCCGAAACCGAAATATTTTTTGAAGGAGGAATAGCGATGTATTTAACCATAAAAGAAACAGCCGAATATTTAGCCATGACGGAGGCCCAAATAAAGTCACTAGTGAGCCAAAAGAAAATCCGCGCAATCTTTGATGGCGAGCAATATCTTATTAACCGGGAGCAATTCAGCAACCATTGGGACCATGTTGAGCAAGCAAAACGGATGATTGAAGAATGGCGGAATGAGCCGATTCCGGAAGACCCAGACATAAAGGACGAGGATTGACAAGTTGAAAAGCGCAGCATCTTATGGCAAATGCCTTTCGTTATAAGGGATATTGAGAAAAATAGGTACTTGCCTTAGTACAGGAGCACACCTTCTCTCATAATCTGATACTGTAACAAAAACTAATGAGAGGGGAATACAAAATGTTTTGTCCACGACCAACACAAGTACTTCCGGCTGTCGTACATCCAACCAAGTGCTGCGTTACACATTCATTCAACAATCTTCTTCAGCCGCACGTGCACCCAACCCATAATACGCACGTGAACCATACGAACATCGAAAATGCTCACTACTTCCCGCAGTCCCAGTCCTTCGAGAATGTGACTTCGATGTCTGACATTGGGCCTCAACCGGGCCTTCCACCTGCTCCTACAGTAGCCGGTGCTTTCGCGCCTGGCCCAGGAATGGGTCCTGGTATGGGAATGGCTCCCGGAATGGGAATGGGTCCTGGAATGATGCCTGGGATGATGCCTGGCATGATGGGTCCCGGCATGATGGGTCCTGGCACTGGAGTTGCCGGAGCTTTTCAACCAGGTCCAAATATAGCACCAGGTGTAGCCGGCGCTTATTCCGGCCAGCCAATGGGCGGCTATAAAAAAGGCTGCGGCTGCCGTTAAGGCATACTCAGCAGGGGGCAGGAATATCCTGCCCCTATTCTTTTTACTCGTTTTTTTCCATTCATACATGAATGCGCTTCCCCATCTTTTTCACCTAAGGCTTTCCGGTTTAATTTTTCTTTTAAGCGGGAATATGGGGAAACAGAAGGAGACGCCATATGAAATTTTCCATATATAAAGCGGAACAAAATAAAAATTCAGCAATTAGTAAGTTTGGGACTATTGAAGCCTCCTGTATAGATGTAGCCTCAGACCTGCTATTTAAAAAACTTCGCAGCAGCTCTCGCCCGAGTGACGGAGATATGTTCCTTATAGTCCGGGAGACGGGGGAACCCCTTTCAGAAAATTTCGTTAAGGATGGAACGGGTTTTCGAGTGCTTCACTATCGCGAGGTTGATTAAACCAATAAAAGAGGCCGTTCCAACAGCTAACTTTCGGGACGGCCTTTTAACGTATATAACCTCAGTTTGAAAAGGGGATGTATTTTTCACAACCTAATTCCAAATTTCATCTAATTTATTCGAATAGAAATTTATCGCTCTTTTATATTTTAATAGTTCATCATCGGTTGTTGTATCTATTAGGCATTTTAATAGCAATTCCATCGCTTTGCTATGTTCATTCAAATTATATAAGGTCATTGAGTAGAATGCCTGAATAGCCCTGTTGTCTGGAAATAGTTCAATCCCTTTTAGAAATATACTCTTTGATTTTTCATATTCTCCTAATGTTCTATATGTACTCCCTAATCCTAACAAGGCTCCTTCCAATTCCGTTAAAGACAACCCTAATTTGATTGCTTTTTCATAAAAAGGGACTGCTTTTGATTCTTCTCCTAATAAGTCAAAACTCCAAGCGCATTGATAGTTAATGGATGCATTATGAGGGAATTCCTCCGCCAGCTTTATAAGTAATTCATTAGATTCTTTATGATTTCCACTCTTCCGTAAATCAAAAGCCTTTTCTAGATATATTTCCACCTGTCTCATCTCCATTTTGTCTATTTGTTCCACCCACCTCCCTCATTACAAGAAGGATTTTCTCCGCATTTTCCTTGATTCACGGATTGCTGGCCCGATCAATAAAAAATCTGAACAGTGACAAACAATTAACAATCTAACGCTGCGTCGACAATAACTTCTGTCAAAAGAGATACTAATTGCAGCCCGAGTTTAACCTTCATTTTATTCCATACCTTTCTATATTAACAAAAAAGCAGTCTAATTCAATTACGAATTGGACTGCTAAATTGGCGTTCTTATTAGATTTTTGCTCGAAAACTGAACTCGTTATTTACTGAATCAGGAGGTTTATTGCATGCTGATTGCTTTTCTGGCGAGTGTTACATCATTTTGGAGCAGCTTGCCAAGGTCGTAGGATTGATATAGGCCTCTCTGATACATATAATTATAAATCCGTTCATGGCCTTTGACAGCCTTTGTGAGATGGTTTTGGAATGTACGCCTCAGTTGAGGGGTGGCCACTTCCGTAATGCCGATCCCGTAATTCCTGACCAATGTTTTGGACATTGCAAGCAGGTCACCGGCGTAAAAGGTCGTATCTTCTCTAAATTCATCCTCATCCCGACTGCCATAACCAGGCGCCGAAGGGTAAAACTGGAGCAGCTCAGTCAAATTTTCCTCAAGGTCGCGGATCGTCCGGCGATAAATTTCACGCAGTTCAGCTTCCGCGATTTTTTTAATGCCTATTTTCATTTTCATAACTCCAATTGATTGAAAGGCTACCAACTCATGCATCTCAAGTGTTTCGTGCCATGCAAGTGTCCTGCGCTGTTCATCATTCATTTTCTCATACCTCCGTTTTCTCAACATCACTTTACGATATTCCGGAGTCTGGGAATTGGTTAAATGTCCCACCTAATTAATTTGGGCAGAACACGTGCTTCAGCGCAATGCCTGTTCCAGGTCTTCAATAATCCTTTCAATTGGTCCAAGCCCCACTGCCAGGCGGATTGTGCCGGGGGCGATTCGTTCATTGGCAAGCTGGCGCTCATTTTGCCCTGTATTTGGGGAAAGTGCCAGACTTTCAAACGAACCCCAGGAAACGCCAATTTTTATATAGTTCAGCTTGTCCAGAACACGCTTCACACCTTTATAGCCCCCAGTGACTTCAAAGCCCATCAGCCCGCTATAACCTGTGAAATACCTCTTTCCACGCTCATACTCACGGTGGGAAGGCAGCCCTGGATAATAGACTTGTCTTACATTGGGATGCTGTTCCAGAAAGGCTGCTGCCTTCTTGGCATTTTTCTGGTGTTCGAGCATCCGGAAAGGCAATGTACGCAGCCCCCTAATCAGCAATGTAGCCTCATAGGGGGAAAACGTGCTTCCGACTAACAGGAACTCTTTTTTAAAAAGGGTGTCAATAATGTCCTTGCTCGCGATAACTGCACCGCCTATCAAATCGCTGTGGCCCCCCATATATTTTGAAAGTGAGTGAACAACGATATCTATGCCATGTAAAAGAGGCTTTTGAAAAAGCGGCGTAGCCCAAGTGTTGTCAATAATTGTTCTGATGCCTCTTTCCTTTGCGAGCGAAGCAATACCCTCCAGGTCTGCTACCCGGAACGTCATGTAGGAGGGGCTTTCCATAAAAATAACAGAAGTGCTGGGAAGGAGGTGGCCTTCAATTGTTTCAGCGTCTGTCCCGTAGCATACAGAATGACTGATATTGAATTTACTTAAATAGTTGATTAAACCCATTGTTGAGAAATATAAATTGCTTACACAAAGCACATGGTCGCCGCTTTTCAGAGAATTCAGGAGAGCCGCACTGATTGCTCCCATGCCAGATGAAAAACACCTGCACTTCTCTCCTCTCTCAAGTGCTGCAAGTTTGATTTCAGCCGTCTCGACAGTCGGATTCGTCCCGCGTGTATATACGTAGCTTCCCTGCTCATTCAGGACAGCCTCAGAAAGTTTGTCAGTTGAATCGTAAACAAATAAGGTATTCCCAAAGGTAGGCGGTACAACTGCCCCGCCAAATTCCTTTCGTCTATCTCCCAGTTCAAGGCAAATTTCCACATCTCGGGCCCATTGCTCTTCCATTATAAAAAATCCCATCCTTTTGCAGCTTTTGTTTAGTTTTAACAAAAAAAGGATGAAGTATTGAAAAAAGACAAAAAAAACAGGCTCCCATCAGGGAACCTGTTTTGTAAAAGCAAAAACTAATTAGTTTTTGCGAACGTTTGCTGCTTGAGGTCCGCGAGCGCCTTGCTCAACGTCAAAAGTTACTTCTTGGCCTTCTTCAAGAGTTTTGAAGCCTTCGCCTTGGATAGCTGAGAAATGAACGAATACGTCGTCTCCGCCTTCGCGTTCGATGAAACCGAAGCCTTTTTCTGCATTAAACCATTTAACTTTACCGTTTTCCATGTTTGTTGCCTCCTCGTGTGGTTCGCACACAATTGTATTACTATTCTTGCTCAAACGTATCCAGGCGATGTCGCATGTTACCGAACAAAAATAATTCTTGATAAGAATAACACGTCTAGAATAAAAAGGCAAGTGCCGAAAGAAAAATTGATCCCCCTCTTTTTTCCATCACTGGAAAATCAGCATATTTAGGGAGGAAGTTTCAATCATTTGATCCGCCTGAAAAGAATACGCTTACCTTGTATATAACCGGTCGGATTTTTGGGGTGTTTTTTTTTATGTGGGATAGAAAACTTTTCTAATTTTTCGACGGAAAAATTACCTTAGTATGTAAAATAAGGTACACTAAATAGGAATGTGAGAATCCGAGATTAAGAGGTTCAGAAAACCTGATAATTCTTACATTGAAAACTAAAATGTAGCGGAGAATGAAAAATGGATAAATCACAACGCAACTATTTTGATATCACCTTATTATTTATTATATTCCTGTTTATGATTATAAGTTGTATTTCCATTTACAGCGCACAAAAGTATTCGCCTTATGAGGTTAACTTTGCACTAAGGCAGGTTGTCTGGTATGTAGTTGCCATTGGGGTCTCTTCCTTTGTCTACTTGTTTGATTTTGAACAGATTAAAAGAATTTCACCATATATTTACGGGTTTGGCATTTTTCTTTTACTCGTACTGTTTCTGGCTCCCGAAACCATTGCCCCGAAAACGAAAGGAATAAAGGCATGGTTCGAAATCCCAGGATTCGGTAAACTACAGCCTTCCGAATTCATGAAGGTGTTCCTGATAATTTTCCTGGCAAGGATTATTGTTAACCACAATGAACGATATTTGGACCGGACGCTGCAAACAGACATTGTGCTTCTTTGTAAAATCGGCTTGATTTCCGCCGTACCGCTCGGTTTAATTCTCCTGCAGCCGGATGCGGGAACGGCGATGGCAATGGCAGCAATGGTCATAGGGATGGTCTTTATTTCAGGAATTAATTGGAGGATCCTCGCAACACTTGGTTTATTCGCTGCTGCTGTACTCGGCGGGCTTGCGTATATGTATATTACCAATCCTGATTGGTTCCTTAATTTTTTGGATCCGTTTCAGCTCAACCGGATTCATTCCTGGCTGGATCCATTTGAAGACCGCGGAAATACTTCCTATCAGCTGGCGAATTCGATTCTGGCGATAGGCTCAGGGACAATGTACGGCAAAGGCTTTAACATGGCGCAGGTGAATGTACCCGAAGCCCACTCGGATTTCATCTTCACGATTATCGGCGAGGAATTTGGTTTCTTCGGGGCAAGTATTGTCATTTCCCTATACTTTATGCTAATTTATCGGATTATCGTGATTGCCCTCCAAAACAAAGGCTACTATGAGAGCTTGATTGCAACGGGCGTAGTGTCAGTCCTTACCTTTCATATCTTTGAAAACATTGGCATGGTCATCGGGCTTGTCCCAATTACTGGAATCCCGCTGCCTTTGTTAAGCTACGGCGGAAGCTCCCTGCTTGGGACGATGCTGTCACTGGCGCTTGTCCTGAACATTTCTGCCAAAACGAAAAAGTACATGTTCGGAGACGATGATGATTAATGAGAAAAGCGCAAGCGCCTTCGTGACAGGCAAAGAACGCCTGTCCCTGCGATGATTATTCTTGGAAGCTTTCCTTAATGCCCAGCGCCGTATGGCCTGGAGTCTCTCCAACTGAGATAAAGGAAACACGAAGCGCGTTAGCGATTCGATGTTGACTTATCGTAGGGCGGAGAGCGAAGGACACTAGGCGCTAGGCGCTGGAGCTAGACAGTACTCAAAGAAAAAGAAAGAGAATTATAGATTTTGCGATTGATGACCACTAAGGAAAGGAATGAAAAAAGGCGCATCCATTATTGGGTACGCCTTCTTCATTATATAGTGGCAATTTTTTATAGCGGAGGATAAATTGGGTGTCCCGACGAAGTTGCTTCAATTGAAAGCGGCGGATAAATTGGATGCCCTGCTGCAGTGTCCTCAATCTTTAGCGGCGGATAAATTGGGTGCGCAGATGCTGGTCCAGCAGCTACTGCAAACAATCCAAAAGTGAAAACCGAACCAAGAACGATAAGTGCTTTTCTCATTCGTATTCCTCCTAAAAAATTTTATTTAAATAATAGACTGCCTGTTCGAACAGTCCCTCACGGGTATAATGTCCGGCAAGCATTTTATAAAAATGGGCAAGATCATCCTTGTGCTCTTTCCCATCTTCTAACAGTGGAATGACTTTTGCCTGCAAATACTCGAAAGCTTTTGGCCCTGAAGTGTCAACCATCAGATAAAACGACGCCAAATGCCTGTATTTCTTGCTTCCCAGCTCGTTCGCCAGTGCAAGCACTTCTTCAAAATAGGTTTTAGCCTCCTCGGTTTCTCCTTCTGAATGCTTCATCTCCCCGATTGCGTACAGGGTGACCAGATAACCGAGCCCCTTTTCCTTTTGCAGGGATAAACTTTTTTCAAAAAAGTGAACCGCTGCATCAGGCTTTTGCATTTTCCTTTGCAAAAAGCCCATATTATGATAAATCATCGGCAATAGCCTTTGTTCATTTAAAAGCTCGGCGTTCCGTATGAGATGCTCAAAACACGATGAGGCTTCCTCATAAATATTTGAGTAGGTATAGTCAATTCCTAGGAGAACCAATGCATGAAGAATACGCCTGAAATTATGCTGTTCCATAAAATGCTGAAGGGCTTTTTTGGCAAAATGGATGGAGTGGCCGGGCTGCAGCATATGACTTTTGGCAAACGCACGATGGTACAGGAATTCGCCAATATTGACAGTACCGATAAACTCTCCATCAAGCCTCTCCAGGATTAAATCAGCCTGATGATACTTCCCTTTTTTCATTAAATGGATGCTTGTAAAATAATCGAACAAATTCCTCTCCGGGCGCGAAAAGTTATTCGACTGTTTTCTTAGCAGCTCATACTGGTTTTCCGCATCGTCTGCATACCCCTTAAACAAAAAGTATCTGTATTTAGCTAGTTCATATGTATACATATACGATGTGAAATGTACGAGACTGCCCAGTTCCGCAAGCTTTTCAAATACCGAATCCGCCTCGGAGTTAATTTGGAAATTCATCGCCGCATCAAAAGCGTCCAGCAGCTGTTTGATTTCCTCATCCTTTCCCTCAATATCCTCAACCTCTATACCCAGCCTATCAAGCAGGAGTGCAATTGTTTCCCTGTTTCCCTCCTTTGAGTTATGTTCGATCTTGCTTAAATGCGGAATCGAGCATATCCCTTCAGCGAGCTCTTTTTGCGTCATTCCCTTTTGGGTTCTGTAATACTTGATTATTGGGCCTATTTCCATAAAACTCACCAACTGTTTTCTTTTTACTCTATCATGAATTGAGTATTATGAAACGAGATAATTCTTAATAATTTGAATTTTATTATACCATAACGATAGTAAATACCCAAAACCATCCGGCTTTATTGCCGGATGGTATGAGTCGGGTACAAGTGTTGTATTGTATTTTATTATCAGTATTATCGAACGCGAGGGAAACCGAAACCGGAAGCATAGTCATCACCAGTGGCAGCACCTGTGCCGCCTTTTATGTCATACAGTTTGGCACGGTTTTGAAGCTCCGTACGAATCTGGACATTTGACAATGATTTGTTTTCAGCCCAGATTTTCGCTGCAAGCCCGGAGATATGTGGGGTAGCCATGGATGTACCGCTCATGGTAGTATAGCCGCCGCTAGTTGCAGTCGAATAAATTGCGCCACCCGGTGCGGAAAGTTCAATATCACGCTCTTGGATTACATAATCTCCATCTGTGTTTGGGTTGCCCCTTGATGAGAAGTCGGATACTTTATGTGTCCCATTTACAAATGTATTATCAAGGGAGGCAACAGCGATTGCATTTACGAGTGCGCCAGGGTAGCCGATTGTGTTCGCACTAGGGCCAGAATTACCAGCCGCAGCCACAACAAGGGCACCTTTGCCATATGCATAATCAACAGCGTTAGAAATCAATGTGTTTTTGGTGCTGGAACCAAGGGACATTGAAATAACCGTTTTTACACCTAAACGAGTCGCTTCATTTGCAGCATGCTCAATTGCAGCCGCGATATCATCGGAATAGCCTGAACCACGGTCATTCAGGACTTTATATGCCCAGAGTTCTGCTTGGGGAGCAACACCATAAATACCGGTGCCGTTTCCACCGTTGGCAAGAACCGTTCCGGCAACATGTGTTCCATGGCCGTTTTTATCGTTGCATACCCCATTAACAAGTGGAGATGTCCGCTGAGTGAAGTCCTTACATTGCTCAACATTGGCAGCCAAATCTGTGTGTGCCTTATTGACCCCTGTATCAAGTACAGCTACCTTGATGCCATCGCCACCGGATGTCTGTGTAATAGCAGAATCATTATAAATGGCTTCAATTCCCCATGGAGTTTGGTCAGTTGGCGCCATTGTTCCTGCGCCAGGCTTGGCGTAAATCTCGACTTGTTCTACCAGTTCAACTTTGAGGTTTTTATTTTTCAACAAAGCCTTATATTGGCTTTCATTGACATTCGTAGTAAATCCCTCTGCCCCAAAATCATGCCGCTTTCCATAGCTGGCCTGCGCCTTCGCTTTTTCGTTGCTATTGCCTTTAATCAATACCCGGAAGGAATCCTGTGCAGCCTGTTCTGGCGCCTGCCCAAAAGCAGCTGTAGCAAATACGGAAACTCCCAACATTAAGCTTAAAACAACTGATCCAATTTTGGTTCTCTTCTTCATTCGCTTGCTCCTCTCGAGTATAAAAATTCTGCAGCAACTAAGCCGCCTAGTTTTAGTATATTTAAACTATTCTGAATGTAGCAATCTATAATCCCTACTCTCTTATTGGGAAAATAAAAGTTTTATGCATCACAAATTGTTCATTCAATCTGCAAAATTTTTGCATATTTGCAAGGTAGAATAAGAGTAATCAGAAAAGGAGGAAGATACTATGAAAAAATTTGCGCTTACGATTTTCGGGGCAGCCATTTTGTTAGGGGCAGGCTCTGCAGGTGCATTGGCAGAAGGCCCAGGTAAAGGTACAGATCTGATTAATTTCGGGGAAATGAAAGGACATCTGCAGCAAATGCACCCAGAAATGAATGAAAAAGAGCTGAAGGACATGTATGAGAGCTGCCATGACACTGGTGGTGCAGAGCCGTCCAAAAACTTTCAAATGATGGACCCAAACCATTTTTAAGTTGGGAAAATTTTAAAAAGATAGGGGACCCCGAAAATTCGGGGTCCTTTTTCACGCAGGTACCGTTGTATATAATTTCACTTTATTGTATATTTTCCCAATATTTTTTTAAGCAAAAGAAAAGTTTTCATTCTGGATCGGTAAATTCCTCCCTTTCCCGATCCTTGAAGGCAGCGTTCCTCTATTGAAATTTTTAACAAAAACCAACTCCTTTTTTAACTTTTCTGTATTAAACTAGCTGATAATTTGCTATTCTACTAGTTGAAAAAGGGATTGGGGGAAACTGGAATGAGAAGAATGACACTTGCCACTGGTGAAACAGTAGAGGTGGCTTGCTTAAGCTGCGCGATAACCGGAGGGATAATTAAACCTGAAGGCGGCACCCTCATTGAATCACAGTACTTCCACGCCCATCAGGATGTCGCGTATCCGATTAAAGGGCTGGTGATTCTTGCTTCAAAACGGCATTTTACAGCCCTGGATGAAATAGGCGATGCAGAAGCGGATGACCTAATCCGGATGCTGAGGAAAATACGCACAGCCCAGCGTGAGGCGCTAGGAATTGACTATGTTTATTACTTTTATAACGAAGATACCACCCACCATTTTCATGTATGGATGGTACCCCGCTACCCTTGGATGAACGCGTTTGGCCGCTCCATCGAATCCGTACGCCCCGTCCTCCTCCACGCCCGGCATAAATTGAACACTGAACAGAATAGAAAGGACGTCCATGATTCCCTCGATTTAATAAGAAGCCATTTGAACACTAAATAATATTCTTTTTTCGGGTGGAGATGAAATTCCGCCCTTTATTTTTCCAAAAAAGTGAAGCTCATTAAGAAACAGATTCGTCTAAGGGGAAACAAGGAAGCATTTAGGGGGTTCAAGATGCCAAATGAACTAGCAGAATGGCGGATTGCACAGGCGCGAGGCAATGAGGCCAAACTTGAAGCGCTGATGGATGTCTATGGTGATGGGGTAAAGAGTTTAATTTACTCGTATGTGAAGGATTGGGGCATTGCCAGCGATCTTGTCCAGGAAGTGTTCGTAGCTGTTTTTCAGAAGTTAGACAGCTTCGAAGGGCGTTCGTCTTACAAAACATGGCTTTACACAATAGCCATTAACCGTTCAAAGGACTATTTAAAAAGCTGGCACCACCGGCATGTATCTGCTGCCGAGAAAGTATTTTCGTTTTTGAAAGACAAAGGGCGGACACCTGAGGAAGAAGTACTTGCCAGTGATGCAAACCAGCAGCTTTTAAAAGCAGTTTGGTCGCTTCCTTTAAAATACAGAGAAATTCTCCTCCTTCACTATTACCAGGATCTCTCGATTTCTGAAATAAGTGAAGCACTTAATCTGACGGCGAGTACTGTAAAGACAAGATTGTACCGGGCACAGGATAAAATGAGGAAAACCTATACTCCGACTGAAAGAGGTGGCAAGTATGAATCAGTTTAGCGAAGAGCTTAAAAATGCCCTCAACGGGAGTTCTCCTGCGGAAGCCCGTTTAACGGAGAGCGAAAAGGAGAGAATTAGGGACCGGATACAGTCAGTAAAGGGAAGAAAGCCACGAAACAAGAGGGATGTTTTACCTAAGACGCTCACAGCTCTTGTAGCTGCATGTTTTATTTTTGTTACAGGCGGAATTGCAGCAACAAAATTGGGATACTTGGAAGGCATAATGGGATCCCCTTCAACATCTCAGTCAAGCGGCCTTCCATTTTATGACCAGATGGAGAAAGGAGATTTCCTGAAGGGATGGGAGCTTGTTAGAAAAACACCTAATTACGGCCAATCCAGTTTAATGGGGGCAACGTTTGAAGGAATTGCAGAAGTGTCTGGGATGCTTATCTATCATGATGAAAAAAGCGGCGAATTTGCAAATAAGATTGTTTTTGTTCCTGATACTGGTTCCGCTAAGCTGCTTCCTACAACCCATGGCGAGGTCCGGGAGTTAGTCTTTAATGATATGGACATGAAAACTGTCGAGAAAATATATCAACTTAATCCCGGCGGTGTGGCAGAAAATGTAAAAATAGAAATTACTTCCTATATCGCCCATCAGTATCGCGACAAAGATGTTGCCGATGTGATTAATTTTAACCCTGCGGTTATGGAGGATGAACCATCCCGGACATATACCTCCAAAAAGATTTCTGTTGATTCGGCTGGAAGGATTATGTTAAATACCGAATTGCAATCGATATACGATAAGTATTCAACGAGCCATGACGATCAGTTGCTTAGCGGGCTTGACCCATTCTCTGTTTTCCTGCTGTATTTTTACGCGAAAGAAAAGAGTGACGACGAAACTCAATATTGGCTGCATAACTTTAGTATGGAAATTCCCCCTGATTTCAGCACCGTTGAAAAGTTTACTGCTGAATCTAAAAAGCCGATACTAATAGAAAACAGTTCGAAGCTGCTGAAAACTGTAAGGGATGCTGGTACTGTAAAAGAGGAAATCCTTAACGACGGAACAGCGACCATTCACATTTCGGAAACCGATGGCCACGCTTTCAGGCTCTCAAAAAACGATAAAGGAATTTGGAAAATAAGTTGGCTGGCAGTACAATAACGATTAAGCGCCGCTCCCTGAATGCACGGGGACGGCGATTAATCATTTACTCATCCGTTTTCTTTCCTTCAACCTCTTGCCGGGTCATTTCCTCTTCTTCCTCTACTGTTATCATAGTAATTGTGTCCTGAAGGCTATGAAACGCCTCATCGAGATTTCTTCTTGATGGAAATGGTATTTGTTCATTTTCTTTCATGGTATCCCGCCTCCTTTTCTTTTACTTTTCTCCAATTAGGGTAATTAGAAACATAACTAGGGAAAAATGAGTAATTCATTGCTTATTTGCGAAAAATAACCTGGTACTGAGACTGGCTAGAAAGGATGAGCTTACATGAGCAAAGAAAATAATACGGACTCTACAAAAATTGCCGGAAAGATTTACGATGTCACTGATTATCAAAAGGATAACGAACTGTCCTCCGGATTGGCTGAAACTCATGAGCAAGCAATGGACGCGTATATGGAAGGCGAAATCGGCGGTAAAATCGAGCGGCCTGATGGCAGCGCAGATGATCTTCCCCGCGGGAAAAACAAGTAGTTAAACAGGGTTCTTGAGGTCTTCTCAAGGACCTTTTTACATAGAAAATGAATAATTCAGCGATTTTAAGATTAATTCGAACACTTTTTTAAATAATTTAGCGGTTTTGAAATTAATTCTTCAAGTGCAGAATATTCCAAAAAATAACGACCCCCTCGGGTTAACCACAACTAAAAGAAAGACGGGCTTAGCGCCCGTCCCCATCTCCATGCCTATCTTGCAGCCCGTCAGCGGGGTCATCATCAACATATGGATCATGTTCGAAAGCGGGCAGATCACCAAATGCCGTCATTGTACCGGCCTCATCAAGTTCCTGTTCGTATTTACGGTGCTGTCCGTTCGGGTAGACAGTCAGGTTTTTTCCATACATGTCAACGCCAACAAAGTTTTCATAGTCCTCCACATAACCGACCGGGTCTTCGGACTCGATGTAATCGTCATTGTAATGATCTTTTTCGTCGGTGAATGCAAAATCCGATGGTGTTTCGGATGTTCCATACGAGGCAACTTCCTGCCAGGAGTCCTCCGCATCGTAGGATACACTTTCATCCTCTTCATCCTTGTCGAATTTGCCGAACGGCGGCATAAGAACTCCCTCTTCGACTGGGCGGGTATGTGACGTTACCTTGTCAGGGCTGTGCTCCTTGCAGTAGGTTGTATCCGGAAGTGCCTCAAGCCTCTCAATTGGTATTTCCTTTCCGCAAACCTGGCACTTTCCGTATGTCCCGTTATTCATGGCTTCGAGTGCCCTGTTAATATTGTCAATTTGCTGGTTGTAATGTTCGTTTAGGGCAATGTCCTTTTCACGTTCATATAATTCGGTCGCATCATCGGCCGGATGGTTATCATAGCTTGAAAGCTCTCCCATTGATTCATGGTCGTGCCCTCGCTGCAATCCAAATTCGTCGTTTTCCGAAAAATGCTTATCCAGGTCCGCCTTTTCCTTAAGCAAGCGAGACCGCAGCTCTTCCAATTGGCTTGAAGATAACATATGCTGGCCCCTTTCCTAATAATCCGCACCAATTCGGCACGGTGCAATCTTCTCTTTAGTTTCAAATTAACTGCCTGTTATTATGCAGAATTTTGTTTGGATAAGGCGGAGCCGAAGTTGCAAGCTAAAGGTATAAGGAGGGGAAGACAATGCCGAATCGTGACAAAGGGAAATTCCAGCATATACAGGAAAAGCACCAGGGAGAGTACATTGGAACAGACCGTGATCAGCCGCGGGGAAAATACAGTGGAGACTATAACGGACAAGGGAATACAGATAAATCTCCAGGAGCAGTGGGCAGGAAGGTTTAACGAGGTGTATATAGCAAAGGGGGTCTGACCCTTACCCCCGGGAGGTAAGGGTCAGACCCCTTCAGTTGGTTTTTTCACCATGATAGAACTGCCTTAATGCCCTGCCAGCCGAAATACACTCCAAATCCAATTAATGACAACCCGGAAAGGATGGATATACCGGTAAGAAGTGCCGAGGTTAAAAACCGTTTGGCTCCACTTGCAAGGGCTGCCATGGAAATGTCCCAGATTAGCAGGCCTGTGAAAATCGCCAAACTATAGAGAACAAGCTGGCCATGTCCGTAGCTTGAAGCTGTCTTGGCAAGGACTGAGCCGTAAATGCCGAGCCAGAATAGAATTGTAAGCGGGTTGGATAGGCTCATGAAAAAACCGGACATAAACGACCGGATGAGCGGTTCCTTCTGCTGGTTCCGGTCTATAGTGAGTCCTTTTACTCCGATAAGACTTTCAACACCACTATAAATGAGGACGAATGCGCCGAATAGCCACAGGAAGGTTTGGACAATCGGGGCATCAATAAATTTGACAACGCCTATATACACAATCAGCATATACACCCCATCGGCCACGGCGGCACCAATACCAGTAAACCAGGAGTGCCAAAAACCGTAGCGAATTCCGCGGTCAAGCTGGGCTGCATTGATTGGCCCGATTGGCGCCGCAAGCGATAGTCCGAGCAGTATGTAACTTAAATAGACACTCATTTCATTTAGTCCCCCCTGAAAAAGCCTGTCTACAAATTGTATTCAAGGGGGTGGGCCTGTACGACAATAAAATGAAACTTCAAACAGCAGGGGTTACAGTAGCAATCCAGACTATTTAAAGACGAACTTCTTTTGCCCTAAGTAGTTGCTGATTGTGTAGATGCCGCTGCCAATCAAAACGGCAGCATCGTTATGGAGCCTTGCTGGCAGGAAGTTTGCAAATTCAAGGGCGACAAGCTTGCTGCTTGCCCAATAGGAAAAAACATAACAAGTCAAAATGACGGCTATAAATCGCGGGGCCGCTTTTGTTAAACCTACCGAGCTGCGGAATGTGAAGCTGCGGTTAAGAAAGTAGCTGAGTATAGCTCCTGCTGAGTTACCAATGAAAGTAGACAGCCAGTAAGAAACTCCAATTAGATTCAGCAAAGTAAGCATAATAAAAAGGCCGGCCGCCGTATTGACTGCACCGACCATCACAAAGCGGACAAAAGTGTTAGTTGCTTTCAGATATTTTACTTCGATCAAGCAGAATCCGCTCCATTTCAGGTTCAAGCTGGCTATCGTCCAGGAACGGAAGATTGTACATATCCAGGTCAATTATATACTTTGGCCTTTGCTTGGACTCTTTATAAATTTTACCAATGTACTCCCCAACCAAGCCGATTGCAACAAGCTGAAGCCCTCCGATCAGCCAGATGGAAATAATCAGCGAGGTCCAGCCAGTCTCGGTTTTATCAAAAAACTTCAAATACAAAAAGTAACATCCGACTAGCAGGCTAATGAACGAAGACGTAAGGCCTATTGTAAGGACGAAACGAATTGGCGTAACCGAGAACGATGTGACACCATCGAAGGCAAAACTGAGCATTTTCCGAAGCGGATATTTGGACTCGCCGGCTTCCCGCTCCTGTCTGTCATAGAAAACTTCAGCCGATCTGAAGCCAAGTAAAGGGACGATTCCTCTTAAAAACATATTGACTTCCTTGAATTTTTCCAGTTCGGCAACTGCCCTTCGGCCGAGCAGCCGGAAGTCTGCATGGTTGTGAACGAGGTTAACTCCGAGCTTGCCCATAATGGAATAAAAGCTCAGCGCGGTAAATCGCTTGAACCACGTATCGGTATCACGTTTCCTTCTGACCCCGTACACCACTTCATTACCTTCAAGAAATTTTTCAACAAACTGGGGAATGACCTGGATGTCATCCTGCAGATCGGCATCAATCGATAAAATGCAATCGGAAGCTTTCTTGGCCGCAAAGATACCGGCGAGAAGCGCATTTTGGTGTCCTGCATTCCGGGCGAGTTTGACACCTTTGACAAGGTGATGATCCAGCCCTGCCTTATAGATAATGTCCCATGTGCGGTCACGGCTCCCGTCATCGACAAACAATAGCCGGCTCCTTGCTGATACAAGCTTGTCCTTTATCATTCCTTCCAGCAGCCCGGTCAGGCGAGGCATAGTTAGGGGCAGCACTTCTTCCTCGTTATAGCAAGGAACCACAATCGTTAAAACTGGTTCATTCATAAGGTACCTCCAAGCGTAAGACGTTCATTTTATAGTCGGTTGATTCATTCGGTTCTGCTAGACATAATCTGCTTCGTCCAGATTTTTCATGCATTAAAACAAATTCCTGCAAGATCTTTTTACGTTAAATTGCCTTATATAAATAAATCCGCCAGGCAGACTCATCTGAATCGAAAACCTTTTCTAACTTCAGGCCAGTTGAATTGGCGTTCAGGATGGGCACCGCAGAAAAAATATACGTGCCGCCCATTTTCTTAAATTGATCCGTATTGAGTTCCAAATTTCTCAAAGCTGCCTTGGAAGATTTTTTGAACATATAGCTTTTGCCCAGCTCGGCAGTGAACAAATAACAGCGGCCACCCCATTCATCGAAGTAGGTCCGAATCGTTCCGTTCTTGTCCAATTCCTTTTCAATGATTTTACGAAATTCATGTTTGTAGGTAAGCGGGTAGAAATTATTGTATGTATCCAGCGTGTAAAAACCATTGTATTGGGCGATTGCCGGATGCAGGCCGATACTGGCGACCCCGTACCCTTCCTTCGGCTCGCCGATATGCCTAGCGATATCCGCAAACTGTTCTTTTGCATAAAATTCCCCTACCGATGGCTTGTTGCGGTACACAATTTCATCATTAAAGCTTAGCAAAAGAAGAAGCTGGCAAACTGAAAGAAATATCCCCGTCTTTTTCCACGCAATTCCGGCGTCCGCCAAAATTTTAAGGGCCAGCGCAAAGCCGATATAAATAATCATCGGCCTTAAAAAATGAAAACGGGCAAAATTAAACGTATCAAGAAAGTGGAATTTTTCAGTCAGCGGCAGCCACCCCTTGTAAAACCAGAACGCATACCAAATCGACAATAAAGTGTTTATCCCAAGCAACAGCAGGAACGGCCATTCCTTGCGCCAAACTTTTTTTGACAAAACAAACCAAAGCGCAATCAACGTCGCAGCCATAATAAACAGGCCATGAACGGTCATGACATGTGTGTGCCCAAGGAAAAAATTTTTCACCGATAGCCTGGCTGCCTGCAAAAAGGAGAGTCTGGCATGAAAGTATTCATCCCGGCTGTTTGGTTCATCATCGAATAGGAAGGAATAGACAAGCCGGTATTCGACGAGCAAGAACATGGCCGTCATAACAGCAATCGCAAAAAACAAGTTCAGATTCAGCGTTTTTCTTTTAAAGGCATCTACCAGCCAAAAGAGTCCCATTGCAGCGAGAAAGAAAAAGAACCCCAGCACAAAGCTTGAATATAGCGGCAAAAGCAAAAGTACCATCCAGTTCGCGAGCCGTTTATCTCCTGTGCGAATATTAAGAAACGCCCATAATGCAAGCGGCATTCCGAGAGTGCTCAGCATCCCGGACGGCCAAAATGGGGTCAGGGCGAAAGCAAGCGCTGTAACAACAATGATCCAATGCCGGCTTGATTCTTTTATAAAATGGTCTTTTAAAAGAAGATACATTCCTATAAAGGCAAGGAATCTAGCAAGTGCCTGGCTGAGTGAATAGGCAGCCATAGTTGGCAGCAGTGCGTGCAGCCAGACAATCCCGCTAAGCTCAGGCCCAAAGGCATTCCGGGATAGTCCGCCATTAACAATCTGCGGAATGATCCCTTCTAGCGGGCCAAAAATTTGTCCGCTTTCAGCCAAGACTTTATACCATGCAAGGTTGGAGTCAAGATTATCGTGGACCCGAATATGGGCTTTTTCACCGAGAATAAAAAGAGGCATTAAATAGATTGCTAATACCGCCATGGCAAACGCAATCTGCCTTCGCTTGGCCGTTTGCAGGATGGTAAGCAATCCTGTTTGCCTCCGTTCACTCGTTTGTGTATCCATGGTGTGCCCTCCTTTTACTTTGCGGATTAAACCCGTCCTAGCATTAACCTAAAATTCGGATTTTATTCCTAGTTGTATAAAGTAGGGCATTGGAATTTTATAAAAATACAATTATTATAGTAAAAACTACAAAAGAAATGGTTATACCCGATTGTCAACAGCTAAAATCAATCCTGCCGTTCGCTATGGCGAAGGATTTATTAAATGAAGCTGGCAGCCTCCGCAATAAAGAACATGGCCTTGCGACAGTGCTGTCCTATCACATCACAAAAACAATCGATGGAACCCCTTTTCTCCTGCCCAGCTCTGTTGTGGAAAGCAATGATCCTGCCATCATTCGGCTAGCCAAAGAAATTAGTGCTCGCAAATTATCCGATAGTGAAAAATCGGAAGCCATCTATGATTGGGTCACTGAAAACCTCGAGTATGATGCAGCAACCTATTTTGCATTCCTAAGGGGTGAGAGTTTCACGTTCAAATCTGCTCTTGAAGCGCTGGAATCGAGAACGGCATTGTGTATGGGATTTTCACACCTTACAGCTGCATTGCACCGGGCAATTGGCATTGAAGCAAAAATTGTTTATGGTGAGGACCATGCATGGAATGAAATTAAACTGAATGGCAGCTGGGTTCCAATGGATACAACACGCGGGGCCGGCTATATTGATGTACAATCCGAAAGCTTTGTTCACATCCCAAATAAGGAATATGTAACAAAATCAGATGTAAAAAAAGAGGGAGAGTATCTCTGGTAGAACAAAAGCGCAAGCGCCTTGATTATCGCCGTACAAACTGGAGGGGCTTCGACTGAGATAAAGGAATCACGAAGAGCGTAAGCGATTCGATGATGACTTATCGTAGGGAGGAGACCTGAAGTTTGCTAGGTGATAGGCGCTGGAGCTAGACGTAGACAATCCCGATAAAAGCTATCCTAGTCGATTTTTTTACTTTCCTATGGCACCTTTCCTTTCGGGAAGGTGTTTTTAGTTTGTTTGGGGGAGTTTTGACATGAGGCTCACTTATGAGTTTCCGCTAATTTGACCATACTGGTAATCGAGAAAATAGCGATGACTAATGCGACTTAGTTTTACAAGGGGGAGCTTATATGCCAAATCGATGGTATTTACATTTTTTGCGCTTGCCGGTTTTGATTCGGATTACAGTCCTGACACTTCTTTGTTTTCTTTCTTTTGGAATACTGATGACTTTCCTGGAGCCGAATACATTTCCGACTGTGTACGACGGGATATGGTGGACAATTATTACGGCAACAACAGTTGGTTATGGGGATTATGTCCCCCAATCCCTTCCTGGCAGAATTGCTGCTGCAGTCCTGATTTTAACGGGTGCAGGACTTGTTTCTTTTTATTTAGTCTCTCTTGCAACGGCCGCCGTAACAAGGCAGAACGCCTTTTCTGAAGGGAAGCTCGCATACAAAGGAATCAACCATGTAGCAATTATCGGCTGGAATGAGCGTTCCCGAGAAGTCATCACCAAGCTAACCGCCTCAGGGAGAGGGCTTGAAATTGTACTAATTGATGAGACACTCCCAGAAAATCCCCTGCCGGGCAAGCTGATTCATTTTATCCAGGGCAAGCCTCATGTCGATCATACAATTTTAAAAGCAAATATTCCGAAGGCAGAAATGGTGCTGATTACAGCTGACCATAGCCCCGAGGAACTCCAGGCAGATATGAATTCCATTTTGACGTTATTGACAATTAAAGGACTTTGCCCTGAAGTGCCATGCATTGTGGAAATATTGACTCCCGAGCAGGTTGTCAATGCAAAGCGTGCAGGCGCCAATCAGGTTCTCCAATCAAACAAGCTTGCAAGCATTTTCATGCTGAGCAGCCTGCACTCCCGAGGTGCAGGCCTGCTTTTAAAAATGATGGGCGAGCTCCAGGAAAACCGGCTTGCTTCAACTGCTGCAGAGACTCAATTAATCGGAAAGAGTTTTGCAGACGCAAAAGAAGCATGGGCAAAAAAGGAATTGCTGCTTTTCGGCATAAAAAAAGGGGAGGACTTGTTTATCAATCCACCCCTCTCTTATCAAATTGAAGACGGCGATGAATTCATCGCCATTAAGTGAAACATCAAAAACCCAGCGAATTTGAGCCCGCAATTCAAGCCGCTTAGGTTTTCCGCATAACTCGTAAGCTTTCAGGCGGGGCCAAACCGTTCCCCGCCTGGAATGGAACTATATAACCTACTGCAAAAGCGCTGCTTCCAGCTTTTGGACAAGGTTGGAAGCAAGATTAACATACTCCAAATCAATAGGTGCATCCTTCACTTCCGGGGATTGAAACTGATTTACAGATCCGGAGAACGTGCCGATATTTCCTTCATCATCGACTCCATCCTCATATTGATGGGCGAGCAGGAACGGAGTCCCAATCCGGACTCTCGGGTTACCTCCATCAAGCTGGCCATCAATGGCCTGGATTGGCACCCTAAAAAAATGATACGTTCCATCGTCGTCAATTTTATAATCGAAGTAGCCATGATCATAATCCCAGTTACCGCCAATGGTGTAGCCAAGTGGTTTCAACGCATCCTCTAATTCTCGCAATGAAAAATCCTTGCCCTCTACATTGCTTTTAATCGGTATCATTGCAGTCCCTCCTAAATAGCATTAAGCAGGAAAAATTGTTGTTTGCAATAGAGCCGCTTCTCTTGATGAAACTGGTCTTCGCCACACGTTCCGGACTCCTCTGAATTCTCCTATTCCAGCATGTCAATCTTGCGCTTGAATTTATTTCAGGCGCTTTTCCAACTCGGCCTTTTTCTCTTCAAAACCTGGCTTGCCAAGGAGGGCGAACATGTTGACCTTGTAGGCCTCCACTCCGGGCTGGTCAAACGGATTGACGCCGAGCAGGTAACCGCTCATCGCACAAGCCTTTTCAAAGAAATAAACCATATATCCAAATGTATACTCATCCATTTCCGGAATCGAAACAATCAGATTCGGTACGCCTCCGTCAGTGTGTGCGAGCATCGTTCCTTCAAATGCCTTGTTGTTGACAAAATCAACTGTTTGGCCAGCCAGGTAGTTCAAGCCATCAAGGTCATTTGCTTCTTCTTCGATCGTAAGCTCATACCGTGGTTTTTCCACTTTGATAATCGTTTCAAACATATCGCGGCGGCCTTCCTGGATATATTGGCCAAGCGAATGAAGGTCTGTTGAGAAGTTAGCCGAAGCTGGGAAGATCCCCTTCTGATCCTTGCCTTCACTTTCGCCAAACAACTGCTTCCACCATTCAGAGAAATACTGAAGCCCTGGCTCATAGTTGACAAGCATTTCAATGGTCTTGCCTTTATTGTAGAGCACGTTTCGGACGGCTGCATATTGATAAGCCGGATTCTCATCAAGCTCTGAACTGCTGTAGTCATTCATCGCCTGGGCGGCACCCTTCATCATCTTTTCGATATCGGCGCCACTTACCGCGATTGGCAGGAGTCCGACAGCTGTTAGCACTGAGTAGCGTCCGCCGACATCATCAGGAATCACAAATGTTTCGTAGCCTACCTCATCTGATAGTGTTTTTAACGCGCCGCGTGCTTTGTCCGTAGTGGCGTAGATGCGCTTCTTCGCCTCTGCTTCTCCGTATTTTTCAATAAGGAGCTTTCGGAACAGCCTGAAAGCAAGCGCAGGTTCTGTTGTTGTGCCGGATTTGGAAATGACATTGATTGAAAAATCTTTGCCTTCCAATAGCTGTGCAACATCATGCATATAAGTGGAAGAAATGTTGTTGCCAACAAACAGGATTTGCGGTGTGCCGCGCTTTTCCGCAGAGAGTGCGTTGTAAAAGCTATGGCCAAGCATTTCAAGTGCTGCACGGGCACCGAGGTAGGAGCCGCCAATGCCAATCACAACAAGTACGTCGGAGTCTGATTTAATCTTTTCGGCTGCTTTTTGGATGCGGGAGAACTCTTCTTTATCATAATTCTCAGGCAAATCAATCCAGCCTAGGTAGTCGCTTCCTGCTCCGGTTTTTTCATGAAGGGAATGGTGGGCAACTTTTACTGCATCGCGTAAATATGTTAATTCATGTTCACCAAAAAAGCTACTTGCCTTTGTGTAATCAAAACGGATATGTGTCATTTTGGAACCTCCGTGTTCTATGGATTATCGGTTGGACTGCCAACAGCGTTTATGAGACTTGCAACTGGGCAATCTCGTGCCGATTGTTCTGGTTTGGCCATATTCAGAGTATGGCTGAATATGGACTCACCTTATCATTACTCACTTTACCCAATGACTTGCGGATAATCAAGGGACAGCCTTTTCTGAAAGCGGCTTCAGTACTGGATTTTTTTCGACCCATTTTGCAGGATGGGAATTTGGTCTCTGAAGTTCGAAAAGATTTCAATCTTTTCATTTTTCGGACGGCTCGAACTCCTAATCCACTAGATTCGTCTCATCAGCTCTTTAAGGGTCCAATCTCACACCTAAGCAACCTGTTCCTGCTCATTATTGCGGGACGGATTGCACACCCAAGCAACCTGTTCCGTCCAATAATCACTTTTTATGAGACAGATCGCATACCCAATCAGCCAAGTCCGTCTCATTAGTTTTTTTATGGGACGGATTGCGCACCCAAGCAACCAATTCCGTCCCATACACTCTTTTTATGAGACGGATCGCATACCAATCAGCCAAGTGCGTCTCATTAGCTTTTTTATGGGGCGGAACGCACACCTAAGCAACCTGTTCCGTCCCATAATCTCTTTTTATGAGACGGATCGCATACCCAATCAGCCAAGTGCGTCTCATTAGCTTTTTTATAGGACGGATTGCACATCGAAGCAGCCTGTTCCGTCCCATAAACTCTTTTTATGAGACAGATCGCACACCCAATCAGCCAAGTCCGTCTCATTAGTTTTTTTATGGGACGGATTGCACATCGAAGCAGCCTGTTCCGTCACATAATCACATTTTATGAGACGGATCGCATACCCAATCAGCCAAGTCCGTCTCATTAATTTTTTTTATGGGACGGATTGCGCACCCAAGCAACCAATTCCGTCCCATAAACTCTTTTTATGAGACGGATTGCATACCCAATCAGGCAAGTCTGTCTCATTAGCTTTTTTTATGGGACGGATCGCACACCAAAGAAGTCAGATCCGTCACATAACCCCTTATTAAGGGAACCATTTTTAAAGACTGTCTTTTTTAAAAAATTTGCATTATTTACCCTTTCCATTTTTCCCAAAAAAAGTGACCGCCCTTATTATAAAAGGGCAGTCATAATACATTATAGAGAAGCTCGCAGTATGGATGTAACGTCGTCGCGATTTAGTTTTACAAAGTTGCCAAACTCACCATTTGCCATGGCTTTGTCGGCCATCAGCTCTACATTGCTATCGTCAATATTGTAATCGGCAAGGCGGGATGGCGCACCAATGCTTGTCCAGAAATCACGGAGCTTTTCAATGCCTTCCAGTCCGACTTCTTCATCCGTTTTGCCGGATGGGTCCACATCAAATACACGGACAGCCATTTTCGCAAAACGGGCAGGGTCATGCTTCAAATTGTGTTTCATCCAATTCGGGAAAAGGATGGCGAGTCCGCCTCCATGCGGAATATCATAAACAGCCGATACGGCATGCTCAATGTTATGTGTAGCCCAATCACCGCGGAATCCCATGTTGATCATCCCGTTTAACCCCATTGTACCGCAGTAGAGAAGGGTCGAACGGTGTTCATAGTTTTCGAGATCCTCAAGAGCCTTTGGAGCCGTTTCAATGACTGTCTTAAGAAGGCCCTCACACATACGATCCTGAAATTCAGTGTTTGGGGCGGTGTGGAAATAATGCTCAAATGTATGTGACATCATATCCACAATCCCGTAGATTGTTTGGTCGCGCGGCACAGTGAATGTATTGACCGGGTCAAGAATGGAGAATTTAGGCATTGTTAATGCACCCGCACCCCAGCCGTATTTTTCGTTTGTCTCCCAATTGGTGATGACCGAACCAGCGTTCATTTCTGAGCCAGTTGCCGCAAGTGTCAGGACAGTCCCAAATGGAAGGGCATCCTGAGGCTGAGCTTTTTTGATTACAAGGTCCCAGGCATCACCGTCATATTTTGCCCCTGCAGCAATCAGCTTCGTACAGTCAATAACACTGCCGCCGCCAACCGCAAGCAACAATTCAATTCCTTCCGTCTTGCAAATGTCTACACCTTTACGGGCAGTAGAAACACGGGGGTTTGGCTCGACCCCGGCAAGTTCAAAAACCTCGGCACCTATTTCATTTAATTGGGATATAACTTGATCGTAAAGGCCGTTCCGCTTAATGCTGCCTCCGCCGTACACAAGCAATACCTTTTTTCCATAGCGGGGTACTTCATTTTTAAGTTGGTCAAGCTGGCCTTTTCCGAAGATTAATTTAACTGGGTTGTAAAATGTAAAATTCTCCATCTAATCTCCTCCTTTTCACATCACTATTATTTATGATTCCAACCATAATTGCAAAAAGAACGAAGCTTTTTTCAAAAAGCGCATCTTTCGGTTTAGCCTGCCCCTGTAAAAATAGTTTCTATATGTATAGTTGGTGATAATTTGGGAACATTACTAACGTTTACATTTTAACTTCAAGGAGGATCATAATGAGCACAATTCAAAGGCTGGCACTGATTCTTACTATCATCGGCGCAATCAACTGGGGCCTGGTGGGCTTTTTCCAATTTGACTTGGTAGCCTCCATCTTTGGCGGCCAGGATTCGGCTGTTTCAAGGATTATCTATGGCTTAGTGGGAATTGCGGGATTAATTAACCTTGGCCTGCTGTTTGCTCCAAGCCACGAACGTGAAGAGGCAACACAAACAAACCCATCAAGATAAATGATTCTTTCCATAATTGGGAAGCTCGTCTCCAAAGGTGATTAGTTAACAAAGCCCAATTGCTCAGTAGCTTATGGGCACATAAGGTTGGATAAAACAGAAAAATCCCCATTCACGGGGATTTTTTCCGTTATAGAAGCCCTCGGTACTGGGCAGCTTCA
This sequence comes from Bacillus sp. FJAT-27225, assembly GCF_001685025.1. GTDB lineage: Bacteria > Bacillota > Bacilli > Bacillales > Cytobacillaceae > Bacillus_D. The sequence goes on from NZ_MAYU01000012.1 coordinate 80,210, forward strand.
ACCATCCTGCCGATTCCCACCATGTACGCCGCAAGCCGCATATCAACATTACGCTCAATCGCCAAATCATAAATTTTATTGAAAGCATCTGTCATCTTTTTGCGCAGCCGCGCTTCCACTTCTTCTTCATCCCAATAAAGTCCCTGTTTGTTCTGGACCCATTCAAAATACGAAGCTGCAATTGCCCCGGCCCCGGCAAGAACGTCAGGAACCAGGAGGATGCCGTTATTCATTAGAGTGGTTGTAGCTTCTAATGTTGTCGGGCCGTTTGCGGCCTCTACAATAATGGAAGCCTTAATATTGTGCGCATTTTTAAGCGTAATTTGCCTTGAAACTGCTGCAGGAACAAGGATATCACAATCGAGTTCCAGCAGTTCCTCATTGGGAATGGTTCCTTCAAACAAGGAAGTGACTGTTCCGAAACTGTCCCGCCTGCTCAGCAAATAGCCAACATTCAGTCCGTCAGGATCGTATAGTGCGCCGTAGGCATCGGAAATTCCGATGACAATCGCACCTGCGTCTACCATTAGTTTCGCCAGGTGGCTGCCTGCATTTCCAAAGCCCTGGATGATGACTCTTGCTCCCTTAAGGCGGAGACGTCTTTTCCTGGCCGCCTCTTCGATACAAATGGCAATACCGATTGCACCAGCCTGTTCCCGGATATGTGAGCCCCCCAGGACGAGAGGCTTGCCGGAAATAAAGCTTGCAGAGTCGTATTTTTTTAGCTTGTTGTATTCATCCATCATCCAGCCCATTATCTGAGAGTTGGTAAAAAGATCCGGTCCGGGAATATCCTTGGAAGGCCCGACAATCTGGGCAATCGCGCGAACATATCCCCGGCTGAGCCGCTCAAGCTCCCCAAAGCTTAAACGGCGCGGGTCACAGGCAATACCGCCCTTTCCGCCTCCAAAGGGCAGTCCGGCAATTCCGCATTGCAATCCCGCCCAAACCGATAACGCCTTCACGATATCCACAGTCAAATCGGGGTGGTAGCGGATCCCGCCTTTGATCGGGCCGGCCGCATCGTTATGATGGGCTCGGAAACCGGAAAAAACCTTTACGGACCCATCATCCATCCGGACCGGAATACGAACCTCCAGCACTCGTTCAGGCTCCTTCAAAAGCTCGTAAACTCCATCGTCATAGCCAAGCTTTCGGATTGCCTCTTTCATTAGTGTTTGTGTCGATTGAAGCATGTTTGGCTCTCCTTAGCTTTCATTTCGTACTGGCAGATGGCTGGCGCAAACTATCCAGCCTATTGAGCATGGCGTTCCCAACCTTTGCGCGGTCCTATTCCAGTACTTTCTTAATCCGCTCTATTGCCCAATCCAGTTCTTCTTTTGTAATGACAAGCGGAGGCGCAAAGCGGATAACCGTCTCATGGGTTTCCTTGCAAAGCAAGCCCTCTTCCTTCAGCTGCTCACAATAAGAGCGTGCCGGTTCGGTAAGCTCGACACCAATGAACAGTCCTCTACCCCGCACCTCTTTAATCCGCGGATTGTTAATTTCCTTTAATTTGCCCATAAAGTATTCACCAAGTTCAAGCGATTTGTCCGCAAGCTTCTCATCCACAAGCACGTCAAGAGCCGCAATCGAAACCGCACAAGCCATCGGATTTCCACCGAAGGTAGAGCCATGTGAACCTGGATTGAACACCCCAAGTATATCTTTATTCGCCACAACACATGAGATAGGAAACACTCCTCCACCAAGCGCTTTACCAAGGATGTACATATCCGGCTCAAAGCCTTCCCATTCGCAGGCGAACATTTTTCCAGTCCTGGCAAGCCCGGCCTGAATTTCATCCGCGACGAACAGCACATTGTTTTCCTTGCAAAGCTCATACGCTTTCTTTAGGAAGCCTTCCGGCGGAATAATGATGCCTGCTTCCCCCTGGATCGGCTCAATAATGAAAGCTGCAGTATTTGGTGTTATCGCATCCCTCAATGCATCGAGGTTTCCATATGGGATCAGCTTGATGCCAGGAAGCATCGGGCCGAATCCTTTTTTATATTCTTCCTCCGAAGAAAGGGAAACTGCTGTCATCGTTCGGCCGTGGAAGTTGCCTGTGCAGCCGATGATTTCCGCCTTGTTGTCTTCCACTCCTTTGACAAAATAAGCCCAGCGCCTAGCTGCCTTGATGGCAGTCTCGACGGCTTCAGCACCCGTATTCATTGGTAATACCATGTCTTTATTCGCCAGTTTTGAAACCTTTTCGTACCATGGGCCAAGCTGGTCGTTATGGAATGCCCTGGAAGTTAACGTTACACGATCTGCCTGGTCTTTAAGCGCCTGAATGATTTTTGGATGGCGATGGCCCTGGTTGACCGCCGAATATGCACTCAGCATATCCATGTATCTAGTGCCTTCTGGATCCTCAACCCATACTCCTTCCGCTTTCGAAATAACAATCGGCAGCGGATTATAGTTCTTGGCCCCGAACTTTTCTGTTTGTTCAATGATATCGTGGCTATTTGCAGTATGTACCATGTTTATCCCTCCATTTTATGGACATTCTCGGTTTCTATTTAAAAAAATCCATGCACTACTATTGTACATAACAGAACGGGAATTTTGTAGTAATTGTATAATAGAAAAAAGCACAACGAAAAGAAGATGCGGGGCCCGCTATGAAAGGTGGGTGGGATCCGCTAGGATTCAGAAATAGTCCAGTAAAATAAAAAAAGCCCATACCCATTCAGGTACAGACTTTTCACTCTTACTTATTTACTTCTTCCTGCTGGGATTGGTCAATCCATTCCTGCAGTTTTTCTTTCAAGGTGTTAAAACCTTGCTGTTGCTCAGCTTCTGGCATAATAGCCGCAGCCTGGCGCTTGGGGCGCGGCTTTTTAGCACGCTGCTGCGGTGCAGGCGCTTCTTCAGTAGCCCTGATCGATAGGCTTACTTTTCCAGCTTCTTCATCAACAGACAAAACCTTTACATTCACTTCATCTCCGACCTTTAGAAAGTCATTGATATCCTTTACATAGCCATGAGTAATTTCTGAAATATGGACGAGTCCCTGGGTATTTCCATCAAGCGCAACAAACGCTCCGTAAGGCTGAATCCCGGTAACTTTTCCTGTCAGGACACTACCTGTTTCAATTTTTTCCGACATAGTAACACTCCTAGGTTTGAATTAATTTATTCTCATTTATACGCAATATAAAATTATATCACAAATGACTCACTTAATCAAAGCCAGCGAATGATGTCTCCTTACACGTATTCCACTGACCTATCCAGATTAAACGCAACTTATAGGGAAAGACTGGATAATGGTAACAGTTTGTTCAGAATTTCGACTAAAATGCACTTCTTCCAAGTGATACAATAATAGTAGAAAAGTCTCGCAAATTAAATATGCCTACTGCACCTCATCCAGAGTTCTCCGTTCTCGCCATAAGATGTATTTTTACAAGGGAGGTAATAGCAATGAGCATGATAGGGAAAAAGATTCAGGAAATACGCGAAATGCAAAACATGACAAGGCAGGAGCTTGCCAGAAAAGCCCGAATCGGTATACAGACACTTGAAAAGTATGAAACAGGTGCAAAGATTCCGGAAGTCCAAACCGTACTGAAAATTAGTACTGTCCTTGATGTTGCTCCTTCAGACTTATTGGGCACAACCTGCCACGCAAAGCATTCTGTCCTCGATCAGGAGATTGACCTGCTCATCAATGAGCTCGGCAAGGAAAAAGCCCGACTGATCCTTCAGAAGGCAGTTGATGACAAAGCAATTACCTCATGATTTTTCATAAAAAAACGGCAGGCCCACGCGGCTTGCCGTTTTGCTTTAATCCCAGTGGTTAAAGACTGCCTCCCCAACAGTGCCTGGCCTCCAATAGGCAAGTTGCAAAAGGTCCGCTTCATGCAGTGTATTCTCGTTCACCACATATATCTTTTTGCCCTTTTTTCCAAAATGCAATGGTTCGGACAATTGCAATGGACTAAGTACCTGATAATGCTGCTCAAACATACCGGTTAGTCCAGGCTTATCAAGAAATTCGAGTGCTTCCGACTTTGCAAAAGCCAGATACGGATAATGGGCATTCAACAAGATACGAAACCTGCCTTCTTCGGTAAGAGCACTGCACTCATGATAGTTCCGACCTGGGTGGGCAGGCGAAAAATCAACAACTCTAAAACCAGGGACAGACTGGCAGATTTTTTTAAAAAGGACACTGTCTACTGATGGTGCGGGCTCGAAACCGGTGACCCCTGCACATAGGATTGTCAACCTTGTCTCCTCCTCAATGAAAATAGAAAAGCTTAAATGATTTAGGGGCATGCTAAAAAGGTATATACTTTAGTAGAAAATAACAAAGGAGGCCGGGCATGTCTCAAACCGCTGAAGCAAACATAAAAAAGATTAATGGAATTGACCTGTATTACGAATGGCATCCCTGCCGCCCGGAAGCAAAAACAGTCGTCCTTATCCACGGATTTCTCGCATCCACCTTTTGCTTCCGAAAGCTCGTGCCGCTATTGCAAAAGGACTATAATATCCTCTCGGTCGACGTTCCGCCGTTTGGAAAAAGCGGCAAAGCAAAAAGCTTTTTGTATACATACAAAAACATTGCCTCAACCCTTATTACCCTGCTAAAGGATCTGGAAATAAAAAAGCCGATCCTCGCCGGGCATTCAATGGGCGGACAACATTCACTCAACATGATCGCCCTTGAGCCCGATATTGCCGAGAAGGTTGTACTATTATGCAGCTCCGGATACCTCAAGCCGCCGGGCCGCCTTTTATCGATTGGGAGCAGGCTTCCACTCTTCCATCTTGCCGTCAAACGCTGGCTCGTCCGCTCAGGGGGCGTCAAGGACAACCTAAAGCTTGTCGTGCATGACCAGTCACTCATTGACGAAGACATGCTCAGAGGCTATATGCAGCCTTTTTTAAACAAGGAAATGTTCCACGGGCTCGGAAAATTCATTCATGACAGAGAAGGCGACCTGCCTCCGGAAGCACTCAAGCAGCTCGATGTGCCCTCCCTTCTAATCTGGGGAGAACACGACCGCGTCACACCTGTAGCAGTCGGCAAACGGCTCCAGGGCGACCTCAAGAACTCGGAGCTGGTCGTTCTGAAAAACACCGGGCACCTCATCATGGAAGAGGAGCCCGAAAAGGTATATGAACTGATGCGTGACTTTATTGGCTAAGGACTTTTCTTTAAAAAGTGCTTTGCGCCTACGCCCGTTATTGCATGGGCATGGCGGCCGCGAAAAGCCTAGATTTCACACGAACTATCATTTTTCAGCATGAGCATCCTGCTTGCGGCTTTTCGGCATTCATCGAGTGGAAGTTTCTCCTCGAATGAAAAATCAAAAATATCCTGGATACGCCTCGCTAGTTCCGCGACACTGTCAAGCTCATGGACAGCCGCGACGATATCGGCGATTTCTGTATCATAACACCCGCCACCAAGGCGGAATGGATCCCAATCATTCACTTCATCTGCAAGCAGAAAATTCAATGTGGCTGTTTCCATGCTTTCACCTGCATTCTTTTTTATTCCTGACTATCTTACCATAGCGCGGGAGTTGTTGAAATGTATCAAGAAGGGGGAATTTATAATGAACTTTGATGAGAAAATAGACCGTTTACGGACCGCCTCGGTTAAATGGGAAATGACAAAGGAGATTTACGGGACGGCTGACGTTTTGCCGATGTGGGTCGCCGATATGGATTTCCACCCGCCACAGCAGGTACTGGATGCAATTAAAGCCAGGGTTGACCATGGCGTTTTTGGCTACACCTTTGTTCCGCCTGTTGTTTATCGCGCAATCAGCAGCTGGGTTGAACAAAGGCATAGTTGGCAAATCCTCCCTTCATGGATTTTGTTTTCACCAGGTGTTGTCCCATCGATAAGCATCGCAATTCAATCCTTTTCACAGCCAGGGGACCGGATTCTTGTCCAGCCGCCCGTCTATACACCGTTTTTTGACATGGCCGAACTAAACGGGCGAATCGTTGAGCGGTCTCCCCTCGTTTTGAAGGATGGCCGGTATGAAATTGACTTTGACAGCTTTGAAGCCTCTTTGAAAAAAGGCTGCAAGCTGTTCTTGCTTTGCAATCCGCATAACCCTGGCGGGCGCGTCTGGACAAAGGACGAGCTGTTAAGGATGTCGGAACTTTGCATTCAATATGACTGTCTGATTCTATCGGATGAGATTCATTCGGATATTGTTTTTAGCGGCCACCGCCATATTCCGATTGCAAGCCTGGGTGACGAAATCGCTGAGAAGACGATCACCTGTATTGCACCAAGCAAAACCTTTAATCTGGCTGGGCTGCAAACCTCTGCTGTAATCATTTCCAACGAGAGCCTAAAGGAAACATTTCAGGCCAATCAAAAACGGCAGGGCTTTTTCACCCTAAATGCTATCGGGATTGCGGCAATGGAGGCGGCCTATGCACATGGCTCGGACTGGCTTGAAAGACTTATTACGTATCTTGATGAGAATGTCACGGCTGCCCGGGAATTTATTGCCCGTGAGCTCCCTGATGTGAAGCTGGTCGAACCTGACGCTTCTTATTTACTTTGGCTTGATTGCCGTCAGCTTGGCCTGACGGATGACGAACTAATGAAAAGGCTGGTCGAGGTTGGCAAAGTTGGACTCGAACCCGGCCCAAAATACGGCACAGGTGGCGAAGGCTTCCTCCGCATGAACATCGGCTGCCCCCGCGACGTCCTCATCGACGGCTTGCAGAGGATAAAAAAGGCACTCGGCTAGAAGGCAGCCAGCCGAACAACGGGGACGGTTCTCTTGCCGTGTGAGCGGTTCTCGCTTGCGTGTTAAGAGGAACGGTTCACGTTTGCCGTCCTTTTTTTAATCTGGACACATTTTTGTAAATACAGGACAAAAAATCAATGATTCAGGACAGGTTTTCATTTAATCAGGACAAACTGAAATTCGAAACAAAAATGCCGCCCCCGGGAACAGCCCAGGGACGGCATTTTCAATCCTAATAAGGAAGTTATAGATTTCGCGACAGTGTAAAACTTTTTTACTGAGCGTACCTACGTCTAGCTCCAGCACCTATCGCCTAGCAAACTTCAGGCCTCCTCCCTACGATAAGTCATCATCGACTCGCTTCGCTCATCGTGATTCCTTTATCTCAGTGGAAGTCCCTCCAGTTTGTACGGCGATGACCGAGGCGCTTCCGCTTTTGTTTATTGATTGCGCTTTTGGAATGTTTCTGTCAAGACCGGAACGATTTGTTTTTTCCGTGACACGACGCCTTTCAGTACAGCAGTGTTATCTAAGAGTGGGACGTTGTATGCTTCTTCAACTGCAGAAGCTGCGCGGCCAATCGCAAGTCCGACTGAATCGTTTGTTAAAATATCTGTTACAACGAATAGGAACAAGTCTAAACCCTTCGCCTCTACAACTGCGGTAAGCGCATCCTCCAGCTCAGCTTTCCTGCTCATCACATCGTTTGTATCTACAGCATTCACTTGAGCAATTTCGACCTTGCTTGAACCCATTTGGAATTCCTTCGCGTCAAGCGAAATCAGTTGAGCAATAGTCTTGTCGCTCAAATCCGCTCCAGCTTTCAGCATAGCCAGGCCGTACTCATTCGCATCAAAACCAGCGATTTCAGCAAGCTCGGCAGCTGCATCAATATCTTCCTGTGTGCATGTAGGCGATTTGAATAAAAGGGAATCGGAAATGATTGCAGACAGCATTAGGCCTGCAGTCGCCTTTTCAATTTCAACACCCTTTTCCTTGTAGATCTTGTTTAAAATCGTTGCTGTGCAGCCTACAGGCTCTGCGCGGTAATAAAGAGGATCGCTTGTTTCAAAGTTTGCAATCCTGTGGTGGTCAATCACTTCAAGGATGCTGACTTCTGCAATATCGTCCGCACTTTGCTGCCTTTCATTATGGTCAACCAGGATAACACCTGCAGCCTCACCAGAAACTTTTTCAACAAGGCGTGGAGCCTCAGCACCGAATGCAGCAAGTGCATGAGCAGTTTCGCCATTGATTTCACCGAGGCGAACAGCTTCCGCATCAACGCCAAGCTTCCGTTTTAACTCCGCATACGCTATAGCGGAACAAATACTATCCGTATCAGGATTTTTGTGGCCGAATACAAGAACCTTATTCATTCAACAATTCTCTCCTTGAAAAACATAAAATATAGTGTGCGTTTTTTATTTTATCAGTTATTCCTCTTCATTTCTAATCTGCCAGCAAAAAAACCGAAATTGCCTTGAATTGCAAACGCTACATTCGTAAAAGGTAAAGGCGACAGGTCCATTTTTTTAGAAAGGAAGAAGAATATGCCATACAGAAATCTTTCTCAGTACCGCGTCCCAAAAGGCAATAAAGCCAAATATTCCGGTGTCGAAGCATCGTATGAATTTACAACCGGCAATGAAATAGGACGTGAAGAAAAATCAACAAAGAAAGAGCAAAACCCGGATAACCACTAAAGCACGGCCGTGAAGATTCATGGTTTCCGGAAAGAGGTCATTAAAAAAGGAAACAGTTCTCAACTGTTTCCTCCCGATTGTTCTTTTTGAAGCAGCTTTTCCTCGAGCTCCTTCGCTTTTCTTGCTTCCTTTTGCGAGACCCTCAGAATCAGCCGAAAGGTGAGGACACAGGCCACAAAGAAAAAGAAGAACGAAATCGCAGCAGGAATGTATTCAGTTTTGTCTTGCGGAAAATAAAGGAACATCGACAATACCAGGGATTCCATTGCAATTACTTCCTCTCGGACAAAATACACTTGTAGTATAGCATACCGTTATCTGAAAAACCTGAATAAAGATACGGAACCAGGCATACCACAAGTGACCGTTTCTAAATCAAATTATTTCACAATTTTAATATCCTCTATGACGACATCCTTCACAGGCTTGTCCTGGTCGCCGGTTTCCACACTGGCAATCTTGTCGACAACTTCCATTCCTTCAATAACTTGTCCAAACACAGCATGCCTGAAGTCGAGTGTTGGGGTACCACCCTTTTCATAGCCTTTGATCGCTTCATCAGGATAGCCCGCACTTTTCATTTGTCCGGCCAAGCCTTCATCAAGGTTGTCGTTTTGGACAATGAAGAACTGGCTGCCGTTTGTATTTGGACCGGAATTCGCCATTGATAAAGCACCGCGGAAATGCAGCAGGCTTTCGCTGAACTCATCCTCGAATGGGCCGCCAAACGCGCTCTCTCCACCTCTTCCAGTGCCTTCCGGGTCGCCGCCCTGTATCATGAAGTCCTTAATAACTCGGTGAAAGGTAATTCCATCATAATAATTTTTTTCGCTCAGTTTAATGAAGTTATCTACAGTCTTTGGTGCAAGCTCAGGAAAAAGCTTGATTTTGATTGTCCCCATTGAGGTCACCATCTCAACTAGGCGTTCATTCTCAGCGACTTCAGTTGAAAGCTGAGGATAGCCGCCTTCAGGTGCCTTGGCTTGCTCCTGGGGTGTTTCCTCCTTTGGAGCTTCCTGTCCGGCATTGCCGCCAGAACCGTTGTTCGTTTGCTTTTCGGCATTGTCCTCAGAGTTGCCGCAAGCGGATAAAATCAGCATAGCGCCAAATAAAGACGCAAGAATCTTCTTTTTCATAAAAGCATCCCTCCATTGTTTTAATTTACATGAAACACAGTTGTTTTGCACTTTGTTTTTATATAATCTTCCCTCATAATAAGAACAAAGGCAATTTTTAAAGAAAAGGAGCTGGTCCTGCTTGTCCGAATTTAAGAAGGGCGACATTGTAACGGCAATTTACAAAACCGGAAAGTACATAGGAGAATTCGTCGAGGAAAGGCCAGCAGGCTTTTTGGTTCGGGTATTGGCTGTTACCAAACACCCAATGCAAGGTGATCTCCATCACCCGAAGGATGCAGAAGTTGGCTTTTTCCATGAACGCCGTGCATTATCGTTTCGCGAAGGCGCAGTGATCCCAAAGCAAATGGTCAAAAAGCATGAGGGTGATGTTCCGGAATACAAGGAGTCATTAAAGCTTGCCCTTGAAAAGTTGAAGGATGAACTTGAAGGTGAGGAAAGTGCTTTCGCGCAAATGAGCCTGCGTAACATCGAATCCCTTGAGAAGGACTATTTCAAGTAAAACAACGACAAAGGCCAAACCACATGATAGTGATTTGGCCTTTTATGCGAATTCGTTTAACAGCTTTGAAAAATCAACCCTGTCACCAATCGTTGTTGGCTTTGGTTTTCCCAGATACCGCTTATCCTTTTCTACAAGCTTGAAAATATTATAGGTCGTTAGCGCGTCATCAAGTGCACGATGGTGCTTTCCGGTGCCTTCCTTTCCATACTCCTGTACAGCCTTCCAAAGCCCTGTTTGATTCTGGTCGCCAAAAAACCGTTTGTACTCCATCGATAGATCGACTTCAAGCCCCGAAAGCGGGAATGCCAGCCCCGATGCGGCACAATTTTGCCGAAGCACCTTCATATCCATGTTTCCCCATGTAACAATGATGTTTTCGTACCCGCGCCCCAATTCCTCAAAATGCTTGACCAATTCGGAAAATGGAATCCCTGTATCAATTTGCTGCTGGGTAATATGTAGGAATGATTTGCAACGTTCAGATAGTATTGGGAACCGTGCCGGCACTACATAAGCTGAAAACTGGGATTGAATCTTGTTATCAACAACTGATACAATGCCAGCCTCAATGATTTCAGGATAGAATTCCCTGGATCTTACATTCTTCTGAGGCATGGTAAATTCAAAATCAATAAACAAATACTGTTTTTTCAGTGTCACTTCATCCACTCCTTTCCCCTGCACGCCTTGTACTACAGTATATAAAGGAACATGTACAAATACTTGTGCGCGTGCTCTATATTTTAAATTTTTCTTATATTATAGCATGGAAAAAGTGAATTTTTTTAATTTTTTTACAATAAAACAAAAGTGAATATGCCCTAGTCAAAAAAAAACAAGACAGCGCCATGGCTGCCTTGCGATTGATTATTTTTTCAGCTTGAGAACTGCCATCGTACATCTTGAAACACAAATCAGCTTGTCTTGTTCATCAGTGATTTTTATATCCCACACCTGTGTTGTCCTACCCTGGTGGAGGACGGTAGCAACGGCTTTGACGGTTCCCTCTGCTTTTGCACGAATATGGTTGGAGTTTATCTCGAGCCCTGCAACGCCTTCAGTTTCTTTATCCACTAATTCATACGCGCCAATACTGGCCACTGTTTCCGCAAGTGCCACAGAAGCCCCCCCATGCAAAATGCCAAACGGCTGGTGCGTCCGGCTATCCACAGGCATCGTTGCCTCGACCCTTCCTCTTTCAAGCAGCGTAATCTCCATGCCCAGCGTTTCAATCATCGTGTTCTTTAATTCCATCCTAACCCCTTCTTTCCATAAAGTGAAACTTCAATCAGTGGTGATTTTCCACTGATTGTTAGTCCCCTTCTACTGCCGCTAACTCGCCAAATTACGGCGACCAATCGGCACTACGAACCCGATTAGTTCAACTATGCCGCTGAAGTTCACAGCGGCAAGTTTCACTGTATCTCACCAATCGGGCATTTAGGGACAGTTGCCCTTGAAAGAGGCTTACTGACCCTTAATGCGGGATAAAAAAAGTTCTATAGTAATTAAATAAGGACTGCTCATACTATGTATGTCCACAAGCGTGGACTGGCGGAAAACAAAACACAACCCTACGATTCAAAAGAGGTGAGCCGTTTGGAAATGAACAGAGAAGGGCTTGTCCCGACAATTCTCGGAACGGCTGTCACTGCAGCCGGCTACGCGATGTCCCGAAACAGTGGATTCAATAAGACGGTATCCAATACTGTGATGGGGTTCGGCCTTGCTCATGTTGTGCTTGGGGCAATTGACCTATTCGAACACAGAAATGAGTTGTAAAAGGAGTTTCCGCGAATGAGAGGCAGCCCGGTTCAGTCGGGCTGTCTTTTTTGTAAACATATTCCTGATTAATCCGAACTTCCTTTTTGAAGGGCCGGGACAGCTGCTTGAACAAGATGATCATCACCAGGAAGCCGCTTTTTACGGTGGCGCTTAATGGCACCAAAGATAATAATCCCGAAGACAAATACAATCAGCCCTATTTCACCCGCATATGCTGCCGCTACATCAATATTATCCCCGAATATGTAGCCTGTTGTGAACATAATAAGCAGCCAGAGAGTCGCGCCAGTATAGGCGTACAAAGCAAATTTTTGAAAAGATAGCTTGCTGAATCCATAAAGGAACGGGATGATGCTGCGTGCTCCCGGCAAAAAATAGCTGAAAGAGAGTGAGTATGCGTGGTACTTATCCATGAGCCTTTGTGATTTTGCAAGCTTCTTCGCAAACCGTTTCTTTTTACTAATAAACTGAAGGAGCGGGCGGCCAATGATACGGCCAAGCAGATAGCTTGCACTAACTGCTGCCAGGACTCCAGCGTTAGTTGTCAGGAAAATAGGGATGGCATTGGATGGAGTCTGTGAAGCAGCCAGACCAATCGTCATCATAATCAATTCATTTGGGACAGGCAGCGTGGAAGCACCAAGCAAAATCCACAAAAACAAACCGCTGTAGCCGCTTTTCTCCAGTATATCAACCAAAAATTCAAAATCCATACATAAATCCCTCCTCGCCTGCCAAATTTCGAATGATGCTTTTGGTGAACCCTTCTTTCACCTTCGCCTAACGTCTGTTCATATACAGTATGGCGGGTACTGCCGGAAAAGACTTACATTTATATGATGGAATATTGGAATCTACTCTGCGGAAACCATTCATTTTTAATAAAGCTGTTGTCCTATGATAAAGCAGTCTGTTATAAGGCATGAAGCTATTCAGACTACGTACCGATGACCAGAAGAGAGATGAAGGGGTATACAATCAAATGGAGTTTATTCTTCTATTTTATCACACTACCTCCATGTTGAAAAACAACCCCGCTGCCATTCCTCATCTGTTCAATCAATTTGTACCCCCACTACAGGCCTTTATAAACAAAAGAGCTGCCCCATTGAAGGACAGCTCACTTGCTTACTAAATGAAATAAGGATTACCAAATCCGTAACCATAGCCAAACGGTTGGTTAAAACCATACGGTGAAAAAGCTCCATAACCCCCATACGGAGCAAAGCCGCCACCGAAGCCGAACCCGCCTCCGTAGAATGGTCGTGGTGCAATAGCGCTGCCCAATAAGCCTCCTAGAAAACCTCCTACCAGCGGTGCCGCAAATATCCTCTGGTCTCCTCCACGGTGATAATAATTGATTGGTTGATGTTGATACATCCGGGAACCTCCTTTTTTTATAAAAACTCTCCCTTCTTTATTACATATGCAAAAGCGGAGTAGGAGGCGTGGGCGGGCATGCTATTTCGGGTCTTAAAGAATGGTAGAGACATGTTAAACCTGAGGGTATGCGCGAAATGTTCTTGAGCTAGCCGTTCAAGGACAAATTGACCTGTCTTGAATGTGGAAATGTCCTTGAGTCCAAATTTTTGTTCAGAAGTTGCTTTCATATACAGACAAAAACCCCCGGTCCAACCAGGGGTTTATTGGCATATATATTATTTTTCCAGCGGATCGAACCGCTCAACAAACAGGGCGAGTGTCCTTGTCATGACGCCTGTCGCGCCTGCTGGTCCAAGATCATTGCCACTCTTGGTTGTGGCTGTTCCTGCAATATCAAGGTGGACCCAAGGTGTGCCCTCGGCAAATTCGCCAACAAACGCACCGCCCATGACCGCATGCCCTTCAGAGCCAGGAGAATTATTCAAATCAGCAATTTTAGAGCCTCTCACTCGCTCAAGGTCTTTTTCAAAAATTGGCAGCTGCCACATTTGTTCGCCAGCCTCAAACGATGCCTCGAGCACCTGCTCATACAGTGCTTCATTGTTTGTCATTGCACCGGTTGTGTGGAGCCCAAGTGCGGTAATAACACCGCCTGTCAACGTCGCAACATCGACAAGATAGTTTGCTCCATGCTGTTTCGCATATGTAATCGCGTCAGCAAGGACAAGACGGCCTTCTGCATCCGTATTCAGCACTTCGATTGTTTTTCCATTCAAAGAGGTGATGACATCATCAGGCTTGAATGCCTGGCCGCCGATCATATTGTCAGTTGATGGGATGACTGCGACAACATTCTGATCCGGCTTCAGCTCCCCAATGATTTCCATTGCGCCAAGAACTGCTGCAGCACCCGCCATATCGGTTTTCATGCCAACAATGCCGGTCTTCGTCTTAATAGAATAGCCGCCAGTGTCAAACGTAATTCCCTTGCCGACAAGGCCGATCGCATCTTCCCACGTTTCCTTGCCCTGATATTTGAGAACAATCATCCTAGGTTCTTCTGTTGAGCCCTGGTTGACTGCAAGCAAGGCGCCCATTCCCAATTGCTTAATTTCCTCAAGCCCAAGAACTTCTGTTTCAAAACCATATTTTTCACCGAGTGCACTGGCATAATCCGCTATATCGGAAGCCTTCAGCATATTGCCTGGCAAGTTTACAAGCGTCCGTGCGGAATTCGTCCCTTGTCCATAGGCATGCCCAACAATCAAGGATGCCCTGATTGCATCCTCATCAGCATTTGACGTATAAATTGTTATGCTATCAAGTTTCTTTTCCGGTTCATTCGGCTTTTGCTTATAGCCGTCAAATTTATATGTAGCCAAGGTCAAGCTCTCAGCCACTGCATAGGCGGCATCATCCGCTTCAAGATCATCTGTAACAAATGAATCGAGCAGGACAGCTGTTTCTTCCTGCTTTGCCCCGTTTAGCGCTTTAAAGGCGCGCCCGAGTGCTTCACGCAGTTTATCAAACGTAATCTCCTTCTCCCGGCCAAGGCCGACGAACCAAAGTTTCCTGGCTCCAATTTTTCCAAAGCTATGTACTTTCCCAACTTCCTTCAGCTTTGCCGAAAGGTCGCCTTCTTTAGCAAGCTCATTCAACTGCCCATCAAACAATTCATCTAGTCCGGCTAGTACGCCATCAAATTTGACCGGCCGGTCGTAAAGACCGATTAGCAGATTATCGTGACTGGCCTTAAAGTCGACCTCGGTTTTAACAGTAAACATATCCTAACCTCCTTAAATCCTACCTTTCAATTATAGCGAATCTTGCGAAAAATACCCAGAGGCAGCCCTTTAATCCTCCAGATACAAATACAGCTGAGGAAGGGCCGGAAGCAAGCCTACTTTTTCATACGGAACCCGGTCTACGGCATCCGGAATCCGCCTCTGGCATTCTTCAATAAAAGCATATACTTTTTCCAAATCAAGCCCCCAGTACCGCGGCCGATACCCCTGTAAATAGTCATGGGCCGCTTGCATCATTAACCGAGCGCCCTTCACATTTCCATATTCGTAGTGGTAAATGGCAACACTCATCTGCAAGAGGCCCTTAAAAAACAGGTTTCCCTTCTCCTCCATCCACATCTCCTCAAGAAGGTCATGGCATGTATAATAGTCGCCCTCGTTAAATTTAATAAAAAACTCGTAATACTCCGGCGGATACATCATAAACCCTCCTCCCTTAAAGTTCATCATAACCGGGTCATGAGCATTTCACAAAGCAAGAGGCAAATTTTTCAGGAAACAAAAAATAGCTGACAACATTTTGTCAGCCGTAAAAAATAGTATTATTTCTTTTCGGATTTGATATACTGCTGCCTGAAAACCTGCAGCGACTCTGTTGCATTCATGTTCGCAAGTTCCTTCTCTGTAAGCTTGCCTTTGCCCATTTTAACGATATACACATCGAGAGTGCGCTTGCCCCAATCGTTGTAGACATCATCAACTGTTTCATAATACAGGTCGAGCTTATGTCCTTTGATAGCGCTGCCAGTATCGGCCACTACACCGTAACCATAGTCAGGAATGAACAAGACCGTCCCTATCGGAAAAACTCTGGGGTCAGCAGCAATCGTTGAAAATAAATCCCGTTTCACTTTTACACCGGAGTATGTAATTCCATAGGCTGGGTGGCTTTCGTCCTTTCCGGTCGATTCAACGCCGGCGGTGTAACCTGTTGCAATGACGGTTTTTTTCTTGTACTTGCTCCAGTCAATCGCTTCCTCAAGAGTTGGCGGCGGGCCTGCAACCGCGGTACTCGATGAAATCAGCTGCTCCGGCATAACTGCCTGGCCAAGACTTTTTAATGCCAATCCAATTTCTTTAAATTTATGGGCAAACAAAGATTCAAAACTAGTATCCTTTTCGTGGGCAACCGGTCCTGATCCGGAATAGGTAATAAGCATCCTCGCTTCTACTCCCGAGATGGACTGGAAAGTGGTTGTGAGCGCCATTACAAACAAAATTGCCATGGCCAATCGCTTTGCCCATGCTGTAAGTAGGTTCATAAAATTTTTCACTCCTCCCAACACAATCTTTCCCAAGATTCAGGAAAATAATCATAAAAGGAGGAAATAAATAATTTTCAGCAGGAAAATTTGCCTAGACGGACAGAAAAAAAACCTTCTTCACGAAAGAAAAAGGCTAGAACATCCGGTATCCATTTTTCCGTAAAAGCTTGATTGCAGCCCCGGCTGCCAATGCCCCTACCATCCCGCTTGTAAGAATGATAATATCGGCGGAAGCAAGCGAGACGAGCCTTTCACCCAGCTCTGAAAATGCAGCTTTTGAGTTTGTAAAATATTCTATAAACCTGACTTTATCAACGATCATAAAGACTACGATTGGATAGATGATTGCCATGACCCATGACATTCTTAATAGCATATTCAGGATAAATCCGATCCCGAAAAACAATACAAAGAACAACAATACCGAGATAATTAGTTCAACCAGTCCCATATAACTCCCCCCAGACTTTCAAGTCTAGTTTACTTAACCTCGGAGAGTGAGTCAACAGACTTACTTACAGGAAGGTTGAACTCCTTTCCTCATAAAACTATTTTCCCTTTTTCCCTGAACCGCCGCAGCAGGAACATGTTTCAGAACCGCCAAGCAGCAGCTGAAAATAACCATGCCCCCCGCAATAATCACATTTTTTAGAATCTGCTTTCGCTTTCGTTGTCGCCATCATCCAATCGCTCCTTTTAATTTAACTTAATTTTCTGATAATATAACAGGATTATATGAAAACGAAAAGCAGGATATACCTTTAAATACTCCCATGTAAACGCATACAAGTTTATATTTCTAACTCTAGCTAACTATTTCACAAGTTTATGAATTTTTTGGAAATAAACTCAAACCAACTCTCCCTATCCGGTTCTAAAAAAACAGTTTATAACTTGTGTAGCCAAACTGGTTTCCGGGATTCAACCCTTCTTTTCCGGCAAGGGATTGAAGCTTTCCTAAACCAATCAAATAGTGAATGAGGATAGAGGAATCCCGATCCTCCATTAATTCAGCAGGAGATAAATAGGCAGCTTCCACTATTTCCTTTTCCTGTAACGAAATCATCCCCTCCCCCTTTGCCTTCAGCAAAAAAAGAAGCAGATTATCACTTGTTACTTCTTTTATCACTCCGGTTCTTAGGCCAATCAGGCCAATTACCTCACAATCAAGCCCGGTCTCTTCCTTCACCTCACGGACGGCTGCTTCGTCGGCAGTCTCGCCTTCATCGACAAATCCAGCCGGAATCGACCATTTTCCTTTCAGACCGCCATAGCTTTTTTTCACAACAAGCCATTTCCCTTCTTTAGAAACGACTAAGCCCGCTGCGGCCAGCCAAACCTTTCCCCGCTTGCTAGAGGCCATATATATTATCCTCCCCGAAACTATTACCATCATATTATAAAAAAACCCGCGATTAAGCGAGCGAGCCACAAGTCTGTTTTAGAAAATCGTTATGCACAAATTTATTGGCATTATTTCAGACCCTGTTTTTGCTTGAAATGATGCCAATAGCGCTTATTGGAATCGTTTTAAAGAAAATTTTGATATGAAATGATTCCAATAGCCTCTATTGGAACCGTTTAAGAGGAATTTATCGTATGAAACGATGCCAATACGATTCCATAACAAAAGAGGGCAGATTGCTCTGCCCTCCATTTAATCAAAAAATATTAAATTTACCTTTTTTCAGGACAAGGCCAGCTCCGCCAATCATGAAGAGTGAACGGTTATCAATTACCTTCTTCATGAAGGATGCCTTTGCTCCTGTAAGCTTCCTGCCATATACAACGCCAATAGCGTCGTCTTCACCAAGCGAGCAAACTGTTCCTTTAATGTCGGGAACGAAAGTCTCAAGCTCGTTCTTTCCGCGAATCAGGCCGGCAATGCTTTTGGCAACATGCTCACCCTGCTGGATGGCGATTTGCGCTGTAGGCGGATACGGGCGATTCGTTTCTTCATTGATTACTAGCGAGCAGTCACCGATGATAAAGATATCTTCGTAGCCAGGTACACGAAGGTCTGGCTGGACTTTTACGCGTGCCCGCATTGCCTCGAAACCGGATTTGTCAATGACGGAGTGGCCGCGGACACCAGCTGCCCAAACAACTGTGTTGGCCTTGATTTCCTGGACTTCTTCACCTTTGGCAACAATAATGCCATCCGGAGTCGCTTCCTTGATAGCGGTTCCAATCATGAATTCAACGCCTTTTCTTTCAAGTGCCGCGACGGCATAATTGACAAGATCAGCATCAAAACCAGGCAATACGGTTGGAGCAGCTTCTACACAAATAACGCGTACTTTGTTAAAATCCACATCATATTCTTGGCAAAGTTCAGGAATTCGATTGGAAATCTCCCCAAGGAATTCTATTCCGGTAAATCCAGCCCCACCGACTATAATGGTCAGACGTTCTTCCTTCTTTTCTTCTTCGGTGCTATAGGTTGCAAATTGATACTCAATATGTTCCCGGATTTGGCGGGCGGCATTTACGTTCACAATACCAAATGCATACTCCTTCAAGCCTTTGATTCCAAAGGTTTCAGGCTCTGCCCCTAGTGCGACAACCAGGTAATCGTAGTCGATTTCGCCTTTTTCGAGAACAACCTTCTTCTCATCCTTCTTGATTTCAATGACGACATCTTCTCTGAATTCAACTTTATGACGGTCGATTACACTGCTGATGTCATAACGCACTCTGTCATGGTGAAGCGTTCCTGCCGAGGCTTCATGAAGCCAGGTTGTCTCATAATGGTAATCGTGCTTGTTGACAAGAATGATTTCGGCTTCGTTATCACCTGTCATTTTTTGAAGCCGGACTGCTGTAATAAGCCCGCCGTAACCAGCTCCAAGAATCACTATTTTTGGCTTTTTCAATGCAATCACTTCCACCTTTACGAAAAAATAAGATAATTGCTCTTAGCCTTTGCTCAACCAGTGGTTTTTAGGTAAGTAAAAGCTATTTGTTGCTATGAAGATTCTAGTAAAGAATAAAAAATGAGTTTGTGAGAAATTTCACGATGTCACATAAAAAAATGTGCTTTTTTTGTCACAAAATAGTAACAATCTATCCACATTTCATCTTATTCCTTTTCAAACTCAATTTCAAGAAATATCTATTTTAAAATGTCCGCTTTGTAAATATTCTACTTTTCAGTATATTCCCTTTTCCCTAAATTGGTATTACTAAACAAACAATAGAGCTTTCTCACGTTAGAAAAGCAGTTTTAAGGAGAAAGATAACAAGGGAAAGATGGCTAGGTTTACAGCACTTGTGGTATGATAGTCTGTGGACTACCTTTACTACTTTGTTGGGGGGATATAGAGTGCAAGAAGATCAAAAGGTTTATGATATTACAATTATCGGAGGTGGGCCGGTAGGGCTGTTTACCGCTTTTTATGGCGGGATGCGACAGGCTTCGGTTAAAATAATTGAAAGCCTTCCGCAATTAGGCGGCCAGTTATCGGCGCTTTATCCTGAAAAATACATATATGATGTTGCCGGTTTCCCGAAAGTCCGCGCCCAGGAATTGGTCAATAACCTGAAGGAACAGATGGCAAAGTTCAATCCTGAAATTGCCCTGGAGCAATCCGTTGAAAAAGTTGAAAAGCAAGCTGACGGCGTCTTCAAGCTGACAACCAACAAAGAAATCCACTATACAAAAACCGTCGTGATTACCGCTGGAAATGGTGCATTCCAACCTCGCCGGCTTGAATTGGAAAGCGCCGGACAGTACGAAAAAGCGAACTTGCATTATTTTATCGATGACCTGAACCACTTCGCTGGAAAAAAGGTTGTCGTGTTTGGCGGCGGCGACTCCGCGGTTGACTGGGCTTTAATGCTTGAGCCAATTGCAGAAAAAGTCACCATTGTACACCGCCGTGATAAATTCCGCGCCCATGAACACAGTGTTGAAAACCTGTTCAACTCCAAGGTCGACGTTAAAACTCCTTTCGTGCCGTCCGACTTGATCGGCGAAGAAGGAAAAGTTAAGCAGGTTGTGATTGCAACTGCCGATGGCGAAACGAAGGAAGTTATTGATGTGGATGCTGTTGTCGTTAACTACGGATTCGTTTCCTCACTTGGACCAATCAAGGAGTGGGGCTTGAATATCGAGAAAAATTCGATTGTCGTCAACTCGCGAATGGAAACAAATGTACAAGGGATTTACGCTGCTGGCGATATCTGCACATACGATGGAAAGGTAAAGCTGATTGCCAGCGGGTTTGGCGAAGCGCCCACAGCTGTCAACAATGCTAAAGCCTATATTGATCCTAAAGCAAGAGTACAGCCGCTCCACAGTTCGTCGATGTTCAAATAAAAGTGTAAACACACCAGTCCAGTTGGCTGGTGTGTTTTTTCAAAAAAATGCCTCCCGGATAATCTCACCGGGAGGCATTTGTTTATCCATGATAAAAGTTGTTTAGCATTCCTCAGGCGTACCGGTCTTGGTAGCAGTCCGGAAAGATGAGCCACAGCCGCAGGATGCGATTGCATTTGGGTTGTCAATCGTGAATCCGCCGCCCATCAGGGATTCTTTAAAGTCAATTTTTGTTCCATTCAGGATTGGGCCGTCTTCCTTATTAATCACAATCTGTATCCCATATTGCTCCAGGAGAAGATCGTTTTCGCTGATTTCCTGTTCGAATCCCATTCCGTACGAAAGGCCGCTGCAACCGCCGCCTCTGACACCGACACGCAGGAATGAGCCTTCCTCTTCATTTTGCTTCATCATATCTTTAATCTGGAGCGCTGCTGCTTCAGTTATATGAACTACTTGAGTTTCCATTCGTGTTCCTCCTTGCTTATTGCCTTATTAATAGTATATTCGGTTGGGAGCATTTCCACAACCAGTCTGCTCTTTATTACCAAGGAAATGGTATAGGAAATAGGCCTTTAACCAAAAAAGCTTTAATTGTCTTCCAGATAGCGATAAATGTTCTGAACAAGTTTGTCGGGTGTTTCGCCCTGGATGGCTTTGCCGTTGACGAGCGCATAAAAGGAAGAGGCGCATTTGCCACAGTAGCCCAGACATCCATATTCAATGACATCAAGGTTCGGATCCTTCTCAAGCTTTGCCCGGGCGGCCTGGGCGCCGCTGGCAAGGTTATCAACACAAAATTCAATTACTGGGAGCTTTAGTATCATTCATCCACCTCTTTTGCATGTACTATCTTATCTTTTTTTAAAGATTCAGTCAATTAACACATAACTGTACTTTAGTCAATATGAAAGCGCTTTTTGTTGAGATATTGACACAACTGGGCTATACTTTATCTGAATAAATTCTGAAAAGTCTTATAGTAGAAAAACTTTAGTGCCATAAACAGAACACGCAAAAACTGTCTGGTGCTGGCGCGAGACTGATGAAAATTAAAAATATAACCCGCAAGATATCATACTTTTTGCGACAGAACAAAGGGGTAATTTTAATGAAGAATCTTGTGATCCTGGGCGGAGGCTATGGGGGATTAAAGCTGGTGAATGAGCTGCTGCCTGACCATCTGCCGGAAGATGTGTCGATTACGCTTATTGACCGAGTACCATATCATTGCATGAAAACTGAATATTATGCGCTCGCTGCAGGGACGGTATCCGACCGGGAGCTGCGTGTCGATTTTCCAGTTCATGACCGCCTCAAAATCCAATATGGGGATGTTGAAAATATTGATCTAGATAACCAGGCCGTTGAGCTTGCGGATGGCTCAAAGGTCATGTTTGACACCCTGGTCATCGGTCTGGGCTGCGAGGATAAATATCACAATGTGCCTGGCGCAGATACATATACGCTCAGTATCCAGAGTATTGGAAAATCAAGAGAAACCTATCAAGTGCTTAGCAACCTTGCTCCAGGTTCTACGGTCGGCATTGTCGGTGCGGGTCTTAGCGGTGTAGAGCTTGCAAGTGAATTGAGTGAAAGCCGGGCCGATTTGCATGTGAAATTGTTTGACCGCGGTAATCATATTCTCCCTGCTTTTCCTGACCGGCTAAGTGAATATGTCGAAAACTGGTTCATTGAACACAATGTAGAGATTGTGAATAATTCCAATATTACTAGAGTAGAAGAAGGACTGCTTTACAATCACACCGACCCGGTTCCATGCGATGCGATCGTCTGGACGGCAGGCATTCAGGCGAGCAGGATTGTCAGGAAGCTTGATGCCGAAAAGGACTCGCTCGGCAGGCTGAAGATTACTGCCCATCACCATTTGCCAGGTTACGAGAATGTCTTTGCGGTTGGGGACTGCGCAAGCCTTCCTCATGCCCCAAGCGCCCAGCTTGCAGAGGGACAGGCAGAACAAATTGCCGAGGTGTTGAAGAAACGCTGGAAAGGAGAACCGCTGCCCGAAACATTTCCACCGATTAAACTGAAAGGTGTCCTAGGGTCTCTTGGAAAAAAACAGGGCTTCGGAATGATGGCGGACCGCGCGATTACTGGCCGGGTTGCACGGCTTATCAAATCCGGTGTGCTTTGGTTATACAAATACCACAAGGGGTGAAATTTTTTCTACCGGGATGTTAGGATTTGCTTTTACAGGGGCAAATGTGAGGTTAACGGATTATAGTGATATAAAGTTTTTTTGCTGATTTCAGTTTTTTGGGGAATTTAGCATTGCGGCTTGGCGCCTTCCCGCTCAGCAGGGGGCCTTTATGGATGGCAAAGGCCTTCCTATCGTTGAGGAAGGCCAAAAACCAGTCAATTCATTCATTGCTACTTGTCTGTTTGTTTCTATCCAGCCCGGTAGCCATAACCTTCGAGCTCGGCAAAGATTGTTTTCAAGCGCGGATTGCCTTCACCCACGACTTTCTCGCCAATCAGGACAACTGGGTAAAACATGTCTTCTTCGATGACACGTTCTGCGAAGTCCCGTTTGTCTGGATCTGCTGGCGGATTGAATATGTCCACATAGGTAATCCTAAACGGCTGGTCCGGGAACTTCCTTGCCACGGCGGCTTCAAGCCACTCGTACGTTTCCTTTGAGGACGGGAGGTTTACACAGCTTGGACAAAGCTGCTCCGCCCCGTATACAACGATTTCCACTTTTGATTCCGGCATTTCAATCCCCCCTTAAAGCAAATTTTACAACATTTCGAACGTAAAAAGATAAAATATGATATAAAAATAAGATTTCCTATTTCAGAGAATGGATTTTTACCCTTTCTCCGATTATAATAGATACTATGAAAGGAGTCGATTTTCATGACCGAACAAGAAATGTTTTCACAGGTCCAGGATGTACTAGATAAATTACGTCCATTTCTTCTCCGCGATGGCGGCGATTGTGAGCTAGTAGATGTCGAGGACGGCATTGTAAAACTCCGTTTGCTCGGTGCCTGCGGCAGCTGCCCAAGCTCAACAATTACCTTGAAGGCTGGTATTGAGCGCGCCCTGCTTGAAGAAGTTCCTGGCGTTGTAGAAGTAGAACAAGTATTTTAATCTTTTCAAAATAAGCGATTGCCAAATGGGGCAATCGCTTTTGTTTTCTACATTCGTTCCCAATCTTTGTTGACAAGTGTTTTCGGTTCTTTTCCGGAAAGGACAAGGTCAATGTTTTCCGCGCAAATCTTTATCATGTTTGACCGTGTCTCAACAGTTGCGCTCCCAATGTGTGGAATGGCCGTTACATTTTTAAGGTTCAGGAGTGGATGGCTTGCTCTGATTGGCTCTTTTCCAAAAACATCCAGTCCGGCTGCGGCTATATCCCCTTCAACGAGCGCGTCATACAAAGCCTGTTCATCAACGACTGGACCTCGGGAAACATTGATAAAAATAGCAGATTTCTTCATTTTTCTAAAGACATCTCTTGTAAACATATTGCGTGTCTGCTCAGTAAGCGGAGTAAGACAGACGATGAAATCCGACTCGGCAACAAGCTCCCCGAAGGATACATACTGGGCTCCGATTGCCTCTTCCACTGGCATATTTCTCGACCGGTTATGATAGAGAATATTCATATCAAAACCGACTGCGCGCTTCGCAACAGCAGCGCCAATTTTCCCCATGCCGACAATTCCAATTGTCTTATGATGGATATCATGGCCTGCCATCAGGAAAGGATTCCAGCTAATCCATTTATCTTCCTTGATAAAGTTTGAAGCCTCGACAATCCTTCTTGCTGTAGCCATTAATAGTGCGAAACTCAAATCAGCTGTTGTATCGGTAAGAACATCCCGTGTGTTTGTGACAGCGATACCATTTTTGCTGGCCGCTGCCAGATCAATATTGTCATAACCAACAGCGAGGTTCGCCACAATCTTCAATCGATTTCCTGCTGAAAGAACTTCTTCGTCAATGCGATCGGCCAGGACGCTCAAGAGCGCATCTGCTTTTTGAACTTCTTCAAGAAGCCTTTCCCTTGGAACTGGAGTATCATCTTTCTCCCACATCGCAACTTCATATTTTTCTGTTAACACTGAAACGATCTCTTCTGGAACTTTTCTTGTTATGTATACATATGGTTTCATGGCTGACCTCCACTGATTGCTGATTGCCTATTCTAACCATATTCTAGCATAATTTCTGCTGTGAAGGGCCTTTTACTCCGAAAGACAAAACCATGATGACCAGCCACAGACTGGGCCGTTTTTTAAAAAACGGCCCCTTTCATCCTATCTTGCAACAAGCCATTCCGGCCTTGGCAGCTTTGCAGCAACGGGTGCATTTGCGAGCCCATAAAAACTCGTAAGAAATTGTTCATAATCTTTGCTTTTATTGATGATCCCTGTAAGCCTCTCCTCCGCGGCCCTTCTATCTGTTTCCCGGGCTGCACTGTAATACGTTTCAACTGTTTCGAGATAATGCAGCGGGAAAAGCAGCCTGGCATACAGAAGCCGCCAGCCGAATGGAGATAGCATTGCAACTTGCTGATACTCGGTAAAAAACCTTGTAATCTCTGGCCCGGATGTTCGGCTGTTGTGAAAATATCGGGCCCTTGCCCATTCGGCCAGGTCCCTGCTCCGGTGGTCGAACACCCAATCCAATGGGTTTTTAATCATATATTGTTTACCCCAGGTATCATTGGAAAATCGTTCATGGCATACAGTGCCGCTGTCGCTATCCATTGGGTCATCATCAATTTCAGTATCGACAAGGTATTGGATTGAATTTTCCGCAAGACCCAAATAATAAGGAAAGGACTCAATAAAGAGTCTTTCAAATTCCTCGTCAGATGGCTGAAATATTTTCGCCGACCACACCTTTTCCATTTGGTCCAGCCTTGCCTCCCAGAGCTGCTTCCACTTTCCGATTCGCGAGTTTTTCTGCACTTCGAAAGGAACCAGCCTGCCTCTTTCATGGAACTTGGCAAGCCTCCTGCCAATCCGCTGATTCACATTGCGCTCCGAGAGCTGGCCGGCAAACAGACAGTATCGTCTATTTTCCCATTCGGCAATAATGGGGCCATTTTTTGTTGGCAAAAGTGCGGGTACATTCCTGTCGCCATACGCAGCCACATGTGCAGCAAGCTTTTGAAGTTCGGCTGCCTCTTCTTCATCCCTTGTGCCAGGATCTGCAACAAAATAGCAAAATCCATTGGCTAGAAACGCATCAAATGACTCCACTCTCATATATTTTTCAGTTTTAATACCGTACACTTGTTCAAGCATTTGCCCAAGCATCACGCCACCTGCTTTCCTTCTGTTCCTACTCAATGTATATGTTGATGTTGATTGGGTTAGGAGTACCGTTTAAACAACTGGTTTTGGCTATTTTCCCCTCAGGAATGAATGAGAAGCAGTTGTACAGAATAGAAGAGAATGCCAGCCTAAAGTTGTGCCTTTTGTTTAGGTCATGCATAATGTAAAGAAAAAGGGTATATAGATAGTGAAAATTCATGGAAAAGGTGATTCGCAAATGGGAGAAATGAAGAAAGCAGATTTGACAGAAACGACTGCTCGAAGATGGCTGAAAGAGCGCGGTGTCGAGGTTCAGGATATTGCTGACCTCGTATATTTTTTACAACAAAATTACCATGAGGATCTAAAAATTGAGGATTGCCTCCATAATGTAGAACGTGTCCTTTCGAAACGTGAGGTCCAAAACGCCATTATTACGGGAATTCAGCTCGATATGCTCGCCGAAAAGGGGCTTCTTGAAGAACCGCTCCAATCCATTATCAAAACGGATGAAGGACTTTATGGGGTCGATGAGGTTCTTGCCTTTTCAATTGTGAATGTGTACGGCTCAATCGGCTTTACAAATTACGGGTATATTGATAAACAAAAACCCGGTATCCTTCGCCAATTGAACGACAAATCATCGGGCTCTGTCCATACGTTCCTTGATGACATCGTCGGCGCAGTTGCAGCAGCAGCTTCTAGCCGGCTTGCCCATCGTGCCGAGAATGTGGAATAAATTCATTATTTTTAAATAAGGATGGCCGCCCCGGATTTTACCGAAGGCGGCCATTTCTTATACTTCCCACTCATCAAGCGAGTCTATTGCATACGTTGGCTTCGTTTCGTAGCCTTGCGCCATTTCCCTGGTGGTAACCCCTGTATGGACAAGCAATGTATCCATTCCGGCATTGATCCCCGCCATAATATCGGTATCATAATAATCTCCGACCATTAGCGTGTCTTCTTTTGCTGTACCCAGTACCTTCAATGCCTGCTCCATAATAATTGGCTCAGGCTTGCCAATGAAGATAGGCTTTGTCTGAGTTGATACAGCAATTACAGAGGTAAGGGAGCCATTCCCCGGCATCATTCCACGTTCAGTCGGGATGGCAATGTCGCCGTTCGTTGAAATGAAGGTTGCTCCATTCCGGACTGCGAGGCAGCCTACTGCCAGCTTCTCATAGGTAATTTCGCGGTCAAGTCCGGAAACCACATAATCGGCATTCTCGCCTGCAAAGCTGATGCCTTTTTCCTCAAAAGCTGTAAGCAAACCTTCCTCCCCTATTACATACACACTCGCATCCGGCTTTTGATTGTAAATGTAATTCGCTGTAGCCTGGCTAGTGGTGAACACCTGTTGCTCTTCAGCTGGAATATCAAAGCTTCTAAGCTTTTCGGCAACCTGGGCTGGTGTCCGGGTTGAATTGTTGGTTACAAACAGATACGGAATGCCTTTCGCCTGAAGCCGCTGAATAAATCCTGAAGCAGCCTCGATCCTTTCCGAGCCTTTATACATCGTTCCATCCAAATCAATTAGATAGCCTTTATACGATTTCAATTCACTCACTCCTGTCAAACTAGTCCTACCCTATCATGCCGTAAATAAATTCATTTGAAAAGAAATAAATACCTCTTGGGGGGTTCGTGTTGCTTTAGGCATTAGGTTTTGGCAACTTTTCCAGGGTTCCCGTCTTCATAGGCAAATCAAGTTGCTTGCCATAGGGTAATCTAATTGGGCCCCTCTATTAGATTAATCTCCACTTCTGAGCCCGCGATTAATCAAATTGGAACCCTCTTTTAGATTAATCCCAGAAATGTAAAATGCCCAAGACCTTAGTGTTCAATTAAAAAGACCGCTTATTAGGCGGCCTCTCATTCAATCAATATTCCCACCTTAGTTTACAAAAGCAGATACCGGTCCCAGCTCATCGACGAGGTATTTCCTTACCTTCCCCGGAAAGGCTTCAATTTGATCCAGAACGCGGGTAAGGTCTTTAGCCATACTCTCGTGGTCGATGGAGGTGTAAAACTGGACAAGCTGTTTTCTGTGGCCAATTAAAACCTTTAGGCCCTCAGACATGCTGAAATCAATAACCTTTTCATCAAGAAGGATGTCTATGATATCCTCATAGCTTCCCGGGTCACGCATGATAAAACCATCAATCATGGCGTTTCCTACATCGAGCACGGATTCGGCAAGCATATGTGCAATACGCTCAAGTGCGGCCTTTTCCAAATCTGAATCCCATTTTTCACGGCTTCGGAAAAGTACTGTCTGCCGTTCAATATAGTTAAGTTTTTGTTCAATTAAGCCACGATCAACAAAATACATAGTGTCACTTCCTACGTTGCGATTTTTTTAGGCAGCATTGCCGGCTTGGCGTAGAAGTAGCCCTGGGCAAGGTCGACATTGTTTCGGGAAAGCACGGATGCCTCTTCTTCGTTTTCTATCCCCTCGGCAACGACAAGTGAGCCTGCTTCTTTCGCTACAAGCAGCAGCCCCTTTAACATGGATTCTTTCACAGAATTTTTATCTATATTTTGAATGACTGAACGGTCGATTTTAATGATATCCGGCATAACTTCACTGATGGTGTTCAGGCTTGCATAGCCTGACCCAGTATCATCAACTGCAATTCTGAAACCCATCAGCCGCAGGACTTTAATATTATAAATAAAATCCCGCATCCCCTCGATTGAATCCCGTTCAGTTATCTCAAAGGTAATCTGCTTCGGTAAAATTGTTTTATGCCTTTGCATAAGCCTCTTTACATCCCGAATAAAACGGCTATTCCCCATCGTAAGCGGAGTAAAATTAATGAACACATCATGCTTGCAGCCAATCGAAGCTACCTG
Source organism: Bacillus sp. FJAT-27225 (assembly GCF_001685025.1). Classification (GTDB taxonomy): domain Bacteria; phylum Bacillota; class Bacilli; order Bacillales; family Cytobacillaceae; genus Bacillus_D. Next base: position 109,012 of record NZ_MAYU01000012.1, read on the forward strand.
GTCAAGCGCTTTTTCAAGGACCACCATTTCGAGTTCGTACAGCTTGCCGGTCTGTCTGGCAACTGAAAACAAGGTTAACGGGGTTTCGAGCATGGTCCCAGCCGGCCCCCTTGTCAGCATTTCCCAGGCGCGTACTTCCTTTGTTGCCACATCAATGATTGGCTGGGCAAGCAGGAATATTTCTTTTCTGGAAACGATTTTGCCCATCACAAACAGCATTTCATTAAATTCGGATTCGACCCGCTTTTCTGCCATTGCAACTGCCTGCTGATGCGCTTTTTGAACTGCTTCATGGACGGAAAATGTATGCTTTTCAACAAACATATAGCCGCTCTCAAGTGCCATGCTGACACCACTGTACTCGGCATGAAGGTTTCTTCTTGCTTCATTGGCAACCTTCCTCATAACCGTTTCTATTGCTGAAATCCCACACTCAGGAGTGACCCTGATATATAGAGAGATACCATCACCAAAAAAATCGTGTACCGTTAATATATCGTCATTTCCAACTTCTTGCTCTATAGCTTGCCGAAACGTCCGCTTAAACCGGAGCATGAATTCAGGAAACCGGAACGGCCCAAGATAATCGGCAATTTCTTTTATATTTTTTAAATTAAAAACGATGACTGCAGCCTCAAAACCATCTTTAAAGGCTTGTTTGACCCCTTGGGCAACCGGGTCCCGAAGGACGAATTGCGGAGGATAGAATTTTATTGTTGAAAGGGGCAAAACGATTTTTCCCCATTGCATTAGCTGTTTGGCTTTAGCCGCGTAATAACAGACCATTCGTTTCATTCCTCTCCGGTGTACCTACCATAGTATTGTAACACAATTTGCCATTTTCCGTGTTTTTTCATGTTGGAATTTCACAAAAGTTGTCGACATGGAAACAAGCCAGCCCTACGAAGTATTTCAGTACCAAAGGAACGGCTGTTTTGGTAAGATGGGGAAAGAAACCGATTAAAGGAGATTACTATGGCAGAGCGATTTTTCTTATATGATGATGTTGAGCAGGCAAGAACAAGGTTTGTAAGCTTTGTTGGGGAAAACAATCGCTTCGACCTTGCGCTTATTCAAACCGACAGGCATTTTGGCAAGACGCTTGTACTCGATATGCAGGGAAACAGATTCGCAATTATTGGCGATGATGATTTGAAAGAAGAAGGTTACCTTGAATACGCATTTCAGCTTTCGGAAGAGGATGCTGAAGAGCTCTGTTCGTTCCTTGCTGAAGTTGTGTAGCAGGCTCAAAAAACAGGGACAGCCCAATAACCGCTGTCCCTTTACTCTTATTTCTTCACTTTTTTTACAACGAAATAGGCACACCCGAAATTGCAGTATTCATACAAGTACTCGGTCAATGTACTTATTTTCGTATCAAAAGTGGCCTTCTGGTTTTGGTCATCGAAAAAGCCCCGCAGACGAAGCTGTCCATATCCCCAGTCACCAACAATGTAATCATATCTCGCCAAGATTTCACTATACCGTTCCTTGAACGCATCCTCATTGAATCCATTCCTGAAATCCTCTACAACCTCGTATGCTGCATTGTTAACTACGACCAATTCTATCACCTCATTTACAGGCAAATCTTTATTCCATTATAACCGATTCCCAACCATTTACTAATAGAAAAATCCTGCTGAGGGCAATACTTCTGGTAGGAGGTGCGTTTCTATGAAAAAGGAGTTGTATATCCTATTACTTTTCGGCCTGTTACTGGCGGGATGTGGAAATGAAAACGCCGGGGCAGACCGCTACGGGAATAATACACATATCTACTCGAACAACGGCCGCGCCGAAAATTTGGATCAAGGTGAAGAGAAAAAAGCCGCCAAAAGCCAGCGCTTTGGATATGTTCGCCAATTTAAAAGTCCAGTTATGGGCGACCGTTCCACCGATAATAACCAAGTGATATTAGATCGCCAGGAGTTAGCCCGTAACATTAGTGATTTAAGCACCGATTTGCCAAATGTAAATGAAGTCACTACCCTTGTAACAGATGAGGAAGTCTTGATTGCCTATGAGACAGATACAAACAATCGTGAACTGACAGCAGACCAGGTGAAACAAACCGCCATGTCTGTCGTACCGCGTTTCTTCCATGTGTATGTTTCCGATAACAAAATGCTAATGAATGATATTGAAACATTGTCCAGCTTGAATACTCTCAGTGATGATGCTGATGCTGCCATCGCTGCGGTCGTCAAGGAAATGAAGAAATCTCCACAGGGAAAACCGATGAGTAAATTGGAAAATGACAATGGGGAAACCAAAGATGATATGAAAAACAATCATCAAAAAGGCCAATCCTAATATCCGCGTCTGGCTTAGGCCAGGCGCGTTTTAAAAAGGCACCCGCAGTTTTGCGGATGCCAATGTAGTTTTTATCTTTTTACGCCTCTAGTGCTTCACCAGTTGCTGCTGAGGCAGCCATGGCTGCCTTTGCCTTTGCAGCTGAATTGACCTGCTCATCCGCATGATAAGAGGATCTGACTAGCGGGCCGGACTCACAGTGGCTGAATCCTTTTGAGAGAGCGATTTCTTTAAGCTGGTTAAACTCATCTGGAGTATAATATTTGTCCACTCTCAAATGCTTCTTGGTTGGCTGCAGGTATTGGCCGATTGTCATAATGTCAACATTGTTGGCGCGAAGGTCGTCCATCGTCTCAATAATCTCGTCCCATGTTTCACCGACACCGATCATAAGACTGGATTTAGTTGGGATATCAGGCTGCATTTCCTTCGCACGGCGCAGGAACTCAAGTGAACGCTCGTAGGTGGCCCTGGCGCGGACTTTAGGAGTCATCCTCCTGACTGTTTCGATATTATGGTTCAGTATATCAGGACGTGCATCCATAAGCGTTCTTAGATTTTCCTCAACCCCGCCCATATCCGAAGGCAGAACTTCGATGGTTGTAAATGGATTTTTGCGGCGGATAGCCCGGACGGTTTCAGCAAAAACGGCTGCCCCTCCGTCACGTAAATCGTCACGCGCAACTGCTGTGATGACAGCGTGCTTCAGGTTCATCTGTAAAACAGAATCCGCAACCCGTTCTGGCTCTTGAAGATCAAGTTCATTTGGAAGGCCCGTCTTGACTGCGCAGAACCGGCATGCACGGGTACAAATATCACCAAGAATCATGAATGTAGCCGTCCTTCTGACAGCCCAGCATTCATGGATATTCGGACAGCGTGCTTCTTCACATACTGTATGAAGATTCTTTGAGCGCATCATTTTCTTGAGGTCTGTGTAATTTTCATTTGTATTTAGTTTTATTTTCAGCCAGTCAGGCTTACGTTTGTATTCCTTACTCGTTGTCAATTGATCCACCCCAATGCTATGTATAGGATATTGAAGCTCTTTTCGTACTTTAACACATCAAAGCCCCGCCATTCAAGGAAAGAAGCCTTTTGCTCCCATTGAAAGCCCTGTCATTCCTAAGTTGGTACTTTTTTGAAAAAATATTTTCCCATTGAGAAGTATTTATATTAGGTTTGTCTTTCTGGAAATTATTGTCGTTATGAACATTTCATCAAGACGCCAAACTATTCTTATAAGAATTCACACTATAAAAGGAGGATGCCCTGTGAGGGTACTACTATTGCTGGCACTATCCTTCGCTTTGGCTGGGAATGCCCTTGCCGCCCCACAAGAGGCAAGCCCTGCAGATTTGTATAACAAGCGAATGGAACTTTATAAAAAAAACGAGGCAATCACACAAATTCCATGGTATTACATTGCAGCGGTAGATCAATATGAGCGAAATATCAGACTTACCCGAAAGGACTTGCCTGACCCTAAAGGAGCAGTTGCAATCTATTACAGCCCTGAAATATGGGCAGGCCTTACCAATCCAAATCCGAACGATAAAAAGCCAGGCTCAATTGCTTTTTTCGGCGGGGTTGGCGTAGATGGAAATGGCAATCGGAAAGCAAGCCCTAATGAAGGCGAGGATGTGCTCCAGGCATTCTCCAACCATGTGCTTAGTTATGGATATGACGATGATAATTTCAGGATTGCTCTCTGGGAATATTATCATCGGGATAAAACCGTTGGCATCATTATGGGAATAGCTAAGCTCTATAAAAAATATGGACGGATTGATCTTGAGGGAAATGCATTTCCCGTTCCCTATCGAATGAACCACAGCTATAAAAATACATGGGGGGACGCCCGCGGCTGGGGCGGACGGCGGATGCATGAAGGGACAGACATTTTTGCAGGTTATGGCGTACCCGTTAGGGCCACAAGTTACGGAATTATTGAAATGAAGGGCTGGAACCGCTTTGGCGGCTGGAGAATTGGCATCCGCGACCAGAATAATACGTACCATTATTATGCTCATCTAAGCGGCTTTGCCAAGGATTTAAAAGTTGGCGATATAGTTGAACCCGGCATGCTTATTGGCGGGGTGGGCAGTTCCGGATACGGTCCACCGGGAACATCGGGCAAGTTTCCTCCCCACCTTCACTATGGAATGTATAAAGATAACGGGTATACCGAATGGTCCTTCGACCCATACCCTTACCTCAGGAAATGGGAGCGGCTGGACAAAAAGAAGGGGAAGAAAAAATAATAAACAGGGGTCTGACCCTTACCCGGTGGGGGTAAGGGTCAGACCCCTCATTGCATCTAGCTCTAGCGCCTACGCGTGCGCAAACTTCATGCCTCCTCCCTACGATAAGTCATCATCGAATCGTAAGGTGCTCCTGCGCCAAAGCCTATTCATGGAAGCATATCTTCAGCTCGTCGCAAAGCCCACGCAGCTCTTCGAAGATGGTTCTTCATGATGTAAGGCAGGTAGTTGCTTCGCTCTTCGTGATTCCTTTATCTCAGTCGAAGCCCCTCCAGTTTGTACGGCGATGACCACTAAGGAAAGCTTCTAAGAATAATCATCGCAGGGACACAAAGGAAAGCTCCCTGAATAATCATCGCAGAGACAGGCGGTTTTTGCCTGTCGCGAGGCGTTCTTTGCCTGTCACGAAGGCGCTTCCGCTTTTGTTGTTACTTTGCTCTTTTGGATTTGATTACAGCGTTTGCCAGGCTTGCAGCGAGGCCGCCCCAAATAATGATCATTCCAATAACCATCATGACGATTGCATCTCCGGACATTTTAGGAAACCTCCCTTTCAGTTCCTGAATTCAAGGTATTCTTCCCCCAGCGCAAGGATGAGAACATGATTGCGGCTATAAGGGCGAGGATGGCGACTCCCCATCCTGCGACCAGCAAGAATGAAGTCGGGTAACCCCCGTAATTTTCCTGAATGTTCGTGATAAAGTTTTGAACTGTCATATAACCAAGGACGATTGGCGTAATGAAGCCCAATGATATTTTCCACCAGCTGCCTATGCGAATGTCTGAAATCGCATTTGCATGGTTTTGTAGCTCGGTAAGTTTTTTCGCAACCCAGACAACAAGAACTACTTCAACCAAACCGGCAACTACGATACCGAATGTATTGATAAATGCATCAACGGAATCTAGGAAGTAGAGCCCTCCATTTGTTGCATAAAGAATTGAAATAAGTGCAGATAGGCCTCCACCGATTGCTACCGATTTTGTTCTGCTGACATTGAATTTATCTTGTACCCCGGCAACGAATGTTTCAATAATCGAGATGGATGAAGTCAGCCCAGCCATGAAGAGGCAGGCAAAGAACAGGAATCCGAAAAATCCGTTCATGGCAGGGAATTCGTTAATGATTTGCGGGAAGACAACGAATGCAAGGCCGATGCCCGATTCAACCACCTCATCAATTGCAACACCCTGCTGGTTTGCCATGAATCCGAGAGCAGCAAAGACGCCAATCCCAGCCAGTAACTCAAAGCCTGAGTTGGCAAAACCTGTTATGAATGCATTATTGGTGATATCTGTTTTCTTTGGTAAATAGCTCGCATAAGTAAGCATGATAGCGAAACCGACTGATAAACTAAAGAAAATTTGTCCATAGGCAGCAACCCATACTCCTGGCTTTGCAATATCACTCCAGTTTGGTTTGAAAAATGCATTCAAACCATCTGTGGCTCCTTCAAGTGTGAGAGCACGGACCACGATAATGAGGAACATTATGACCAGCGTTGGCAGCATGAATTTGTTGGCAATTTCAATTCCCTTTTTGACACCCTTGAACATAATTCCAAATGTAAGGGCCCAGACGATAAGAAGGGCGATAAAGACTCCGGGAACAATCCCTCCGACATCTCCAGGATTTTCAGCAACCTTTAGGAAGTTACCCATCAAGAATTCGTCAGGCTTGTCCCCCCATGAAAGATTCACAGAGAATACCGCATATGACAATGCCCATGCAATAATGATTGGGTAATAGGTCGATATTACAAAGGATATCGCGACCTGCCACCAGCCCAGCCATTCATATTTCTTGCTGATCCTTGCAAATGTAAGGGGTGATGATCCTTTATACTTGTGCCCCAAGGTGAATTCAAGAATAAGGAGCGGTATTCCGGCAGTTAAAAGTGCAAATAGATAAGGAAGAAAAAATGCTCCCCCTCCATTATCATAGGCTACAGCCGGAAACCTCCAAATATTCCCCAATCCAACCGCCGAGCCGATTGCCGCTAAAACGAAGCCTGCTCTTGTTCCCCATTGTGGTCGATTTTCCATCGAACTACCTCCTAAGATGCAATGAATAAATATAAGATTTAAAGTTTTCTGATTTTTTGCATAACGCTATTATATGTTGGTTTTAAGAGCATGTCAAGAATATTATTATTGTAAAATATAGTTATTTGGTTTTTTATCTAGTGTTTTTTACATTTTTTGTTATTGTGAAAAAATAGGACATCCACTTTGATATGGATGTCCACAACTCTATATCATTTTCAGGAGTGCATCCCTGCCAATCATTCCTTTGTGGATGCCTCGGTTTTCTGCTTCGTATGTCACCGATTCGAGCGGAGCGTCCAGAAGCTGGTCAATCGTCCTTACCCCGACAGCCCGCCCTGCAAGGACACGTCTGTCCGTCAGCTTCGCATTTAGCAGTCCGACATCAAGGGCACCGCACATAATATAGCCCAAATCACTTGTTACGGCGAGAAGGGTCGTCTTTGGCAGCTTTACAGTTATCCCGAGAAATGTTTTACCTTGAATAGTAATTGGGGTTACTTCAATCATCCGCCCACTCCTTTCCCGTCCCTATACAGTATGCGGGGAAGCAGGAAGAATGAACTTGTCCGTTACGTGCCGTTTACTGGATGATTGAGCCTGAAATTCCAGTATTGGGTAAAATTTATTTCATCATGCACTCAATTTACCAATTCATTCATAACTGGTTCAGTTTCCAAGCCAGTACATCTCGCAGGAATTCAGGCATGAAGTATTTCTTATCATTAGTACGGATGATTTCCGGGAACAGCCTGCCGAATGTATACATGTCCGGAATTGCAACAGAATAGTCCCGATCGCCACTTATCGGCTTACCGTTAACGAGGAATTCAAGCCCGTCCTCTACTATCTCGATATTATCATAGACGAACTTTCCCATTACAGTGCCGCGGAAGCCGAGTCCCATAACTTGAAGATGGTGCAAGTCCTCGTCCAGCGTCATCCTGAGTACTTCCTTAAGCTCATTTCCATTTAACTGGACAAGACAAGGATTGATAGGGTGGGGACAGATGGACAGAAGGTCGAACTTTGTTACAGTTCCCTGAAGCGGTCCCAAAATCAGTCCGGCATTCAAAAAGGCACATTCCGCCCCGCACCAGTCACGAAGTGCTTCACATAAAAGCTGCGGCAGATCGCATTCTTGAAAGTAATCGGCTGTCAATTCTCCCTCGAGCTCTGCCACCTTTTCCTGGAGCAGGCTTTTACCTGCATCGTAAAGACCGGCTGAAGCCTCGGCTTCCCATGGTTCACGAGAAATTTGGCCAATTGGGTATAGAAGCGCCTTTTTACTTATAAGCTGTTTTTGGTCAATTTCAAGAATGACATGCCCTGCGAAATTGCCATACTTTCCTGCAGCCGCAAGCAATGTATTATTTATCGTTTTTCCATCGTGAAGGATATGGTGGGTATGTCCGCCCAGAATGACGTCAATCTCTGGAAACGTTTCGGCAATCCGCTCATCATCATGAATGCCAAGATGGGAAAGGAGGACAATGATATCAGCCTTCCCGCTTATTTCTGCTAGTTGTTGCTTTAGTTCTTTCAGCGGGTCACTAATCTTCCAGCCGAGCATTTTATAGAAAAGTGCAAAATAGGCAGTTAAGCCGATGACCGCAACCCTGGTCCCTTCCCTCGTTGTATATAATTTATAGGGCACGGCCCACTCTGGCCGGGAACCGTTCTTGTTATAGAGATTGGCAACGATGACATCAAAAGTCTTCTTTTGGTAAAGGGAATCAAGACCTTCATATGAGAGGGTAATTCCTTCGTTATTGCCAATGGTTGCTGCTGTATAGCCTGTTTCATTCAGCATCTTGGTATTGCCTTTCCCCATCGTTCCTTCCGTATAGGGATGCCAGCGGTCAACATGGTCACCGATATCAAATACGAAGACCGGTTCGCCATGTTCCTGATGAAACTTGACCCGGTCACGAATAAGGCGGCTAATTTTTGGCCAATGCTCAAAATGGCTGTGTAAATCATTTGTATGATAAATATGTATTGTTTCCATGTTGGTCGCTTCCTTTTTATTTCCTTTTTGAGCGCATCCCTTTCAAAATTTTGACGATCCCGTCGCGAAGGAAAGTTTGATACTCATCTGACCCGGAATTATAAAGGGCGATGAGCCCGTCTTCATTATAGTGAATGCCCCATCCATATTTTTTTACCAATGGAGAAGCTCTGAAGCACGCCCTCGATTTGGCGAAAAATTGCTCGCGCAGCTCTTCAAGGTTTGGACTGTCTTGCAGCTGATTTTTCGCTGCATATGTCTGAAATTGGACGTCTTCCTGACTAAATTGATATGGGCTTGAAGAGATTATTTCGTATTCGATTGACGCAATAGTCGGCTTGCCGTTCCGGGGACCAGGGATGACCGCTTCTTTTAACTCACAATCCTCGGATTTTACTATGAACGTATTCTTATAGCACATCGTTTGTCTCCTTTTTAACCTGCGAATCCTTCAACTATAAGCCGGACCCCGATTATGACCAACACGATTCGCAATATGAGTACAATCGTTTTGCTTTTTAGCCGTTGGTTCAAGTATACCCCACCCCTGGCACCTATCCACGCACCAGGAACAAGCAGAGCCGCATATAGCCAGTCAATGTTGCCGAGTGCGATATGGGCGACCGAGCTTACAATTGAGGATAGAAAAATCATAAACATAGACGTGGCCACTGCTACATGGGGCGGAAAATAGAAAAAGATAATCATTGCCGGAACCATCAGCGACCCACCGCCAACCCCGAAGATCCCTGAAATAAAACCAATAATCAGCGCAACAGCGATTGCAACGAAAGGGTTGAAGCCATATTCATATGTATTCCCTGATGGGTCGGTAAATGTCCGCACATAGCCTGTCTCTTTATTGAATGGCAGCGGCTTGATTTTATTTCGAATCACCATTACAAACGAAACCAACAAAATAAAAGTACCAAAGTAAAAATTGAAGGCTTGGACATCAAGAAACTTGACCCAATATGCACCAGCAATACCGCCGGGAGCGCTCCCAATCAGAAACAGCAGACCGCTTTTGTAATCGATTGTTTTATGCTTAATATAGCCAATTGTCGAGGACATCCCCGTGAAAATCATCGTAAAAAGTGAGGTTCCGACAGCTACCTGAGGGGAAACTTCAGGTAAGCCAAACGTACCGATAAAAAGAAGCGCAGGGACAACGATAATCCCACCGCCAAGTCCGATTAATGAGCCAAGCGCACTTGCCGCCAGCCCAATTAATAGTATCAGCAGCCATTCCATCCTATTCTCTCCCCGCGTTAGCTATAACTTTCTCTTTCTTAAAACTAATTCGTTTTTTTACTTGGGTTAGAGATTTTCCCTCAGTAAAAGGAATCTGCTTCAAAAGGAAAAAGTTGCTCTTCCCGGGAAGTACTTTTTCCTTTTGCACGCCTCATGAGGAAATTGTCGCTTTCCCGGGATGTATTATTTCCTTTTAGACCTGCTTACCAGCCAAACTTAACTCGAGCCACCATTTCTTTTATTAAAATAAGTCCAGCTGCCTAGGGGCGAGGAAGTGATACTCAATACCGAGTATCTCCATCATATCTTTGGCGTTGCCGGCAGCATCTCCGCCCGAGTTGTTGTTGAACAGGACGTATAAGTCTTTGCTTTTCTGCTGAAGTTCTTTAAGATATTCCGCCCACTCGATTAACTCTTGGCGGTTGTATTTATACAAATAGCGCACCTCGCGCCAATTTTTCGCATTTTTCTTTTGCCAGCTGTGTACGTTCCTGCCATGGAAACGGACAAGCGTCCTACTCGGGTCTGTTGCCTCAAGGACAATAGGAATGGAACCTGTGCCTGCTTGCGGCTCATCGCAGACAGAGTGAATCCACTTTTCTTCCCTAAGGAAGCTAAGAGTCCCTTCACGGAATTCCGGCAGATACCACGACTGGTGCCTGAATTCGATTGCACACGGAATGTCCTCCATTTTTGCTTTGCAAAAACGAAGGTATTCAACATTTTCCTTTTTACAATCGAACCAAGGCGGGAACTGGAACAGTGCCATTGCTAGCTTATTTCGTTTTCTATAAGGCTCTAGTGAATCTTTGAAGGCCTCGAACATTTCATCTTCTGATTCAAATGGCGATTCGCCGCGCTGATGCCCGGTCATGCCTTGATAGGCTTTGACGATGAACTGGAACGAGTCCGGCGTCTGGTCGACCCATCTTTCAGCATTCTTTTTCGGCTGAATCGCATAAAATGCCGCATCCACTTCCACGACCGGGAAGTGCCCCGCATATTCACTTAATTTCTCCCTGGCCGAGACCCCAGGCCCATATAGGCTATCATGGTCTCCCCAGCCCGTAACCCCAATATAGATCATACTATCCCTCCAGTACCATCATAGCACAAACGTTCTAAAATACTTATGTAGACAAGTTTCCCCTGGGAAGGGAAAGTAAACAGCCAACTACCACTACGCGAAAATACGATTGCATGATATGAATGACAACTCTTAAGCATTTCACACTCGAGTTGTTATTCATCAACACTATGAATGACAACTCTTAAGCATTTCACACTCGAGTTGTTATTCATCAACACTATGAATGACAACTCTTAGGCATTTTACACTCAAGTTGTTATTCATCAACACTATGAATGACAACTCTTAGGCATTTCACACTCGAGTTGTTATTCATTAACACTATGAATGACAATTCTTAGGCATTTCACTATCAAGTTGTTATTATCAACGCTTGAAACTATAGTTCTCAACCAAGCCAACATCCAAAACGCAAAAAACCCGGCCTAGGAGAGCCCCGGCCGGGTTTAGCAAGCAATATTAACCGATTGAGCCTTCCATTTCGAATTTGATCAGGCGGTTCATTTCAACTGCGTATTCCATTGGCAGTTCTTTTGTGAACGGCTCGATGAAGCCCATGACGATCATTTCGGTTGCTTCTTGTTCGGAGACACCGCGGCTCATCAAGTAGAAGAGCTGCTCCTCGGAAACCTTTGAAACTTTCGCTTCGTGCTCGAGCGAAATGTTATCATTGAGGATTTCGTTGTAAGGAATCGTATCCGAAGTTGATTTGTTATCAAGAATCAGTGTATCGCACTCGATATTGGAGCGGGCACCGTCAGCTTTGCGTCCGAAGTGGACGATTCCGCGGTATGTTACCTTTCCGCCGTGCTTCGAGATTGATTTTGACACGATTGTTGAAGATGTGTTTGGTGCTAGGTGGATCATTTTTGCACCTGCATCCTGGTGCTGGCCTTTGCCTGCCAAAGCGATAGACAGGGTCAAGCCGCGCGCGCCTTCACCTTTTAGGATGACAGCCGGGTATTTCATTGTCAGTTTGGAACCGATATTACCGTCAATCCATTCCATCGTCGCGTTCGCTTCACAAACCGCACGCTTAGTAACGAGGTTGTAGACGTTGTTCGCCCAGTTCTGGATTGTTGTATAACGGCAATAGGCGTCTTTTTTAATGATAATTTCAACAACCGCACTGTGAAGTGAGTTTGTAGTGTAGACAGGAGCTGTACAGCCCTCTACATAGTGAACAGAAGCTCCTTCATCAACGATGATCAGCGTACGTTCAAATTGCCCCATGTTCTCGGAGTTGATGCGGAAATACGCCTGAAGCGGAGTATCCACTTTTATACCAGGAGGGACATAAATGAATGAACCTCCAGACCATACCGCTGAGTTAAGAGCAGCGAATTTGTTGTCAGTTGGAGGGATAACTGTTGCCCAGTGCTTGCGGAAAATGTCTTCATTTTCCTTAAGTGCCGAGTCAGTATCCTTGAAGACGATGCCAAGCTTTTCAAGGTCTTCCTGCATATTGTGGTATACAACCTCGGATTCGTACTGAGCCGATACACCTGCAAGATATTTCTGTTCTGCTTCCGGAATACCAAGCTTATCAAAAGTACGCTTAATTTCCTCAGGAACTTCATCCCAGGAACGCTCTGTTTTTTCGGAAGGCTTGACATAATATGTGATTTCATCGAAATTCAATGTATTCAAGTCGCCGCCCCACTGAGGCATCGGTTTCGCATAAAAATGCTCAAGGGATTTTAGGCGGAAATCGAGCATCCACTGCGGCTCTTCTTTCATTTTCGAGATTTCCTCAACGATCTCGCGCGTCAGGCCGCGCTTAGATCGGAAGATGGAAACGTCGCGGTCGGCAAATCCATATTTGTAATCGCCGATTTCTGGTGCTTTTTTAGCCATCTCCATATTCCTCCATTCTTAGGCGCCTGGGCAGTTTTTTAAAATTGCGGTCACTGCACGCAATTTCACCGTATGCTGCCGCGTTAGCCTGAAGTAGTGAAGCCCTTAAAAGCTTCGGTTAGCTCTTCTAAAGCATAATGCATTATTCTTCGGTTTGGTCGCCAAGGCCCTTCTCCATTGCCTTCCATGCAAGGGTTGCACATTTGATTCGGGCCGGGAACTTTGAAACGCCAGAGAGCGCTTCGATATCGCCAAGGTCAATCGAATCATCATAATCCTTGCCTTGCATCATATCGGAAAATATTTTGGAAAGGTTCAAGGCATTTTCAATTGAATTCCCCTTGATCGCCTGTGTCATCATTGAAGCGGAAGACATCGAAATCGAGCAGCCTTCCCCTTCAAATCTCGCGTCGGTTACAATCCCGTCTTCAACATTCATTGTGAGCTGGATCCGGTCTCCGCATGTAGGGTTATTCATGTTGATTGTCAGGCTTCCATCTTCAATGACCCCTTTATTGCGCGGGTTCTTGTAATGGTCCATAATGACCCGGCGGTATAACTGGTCCAAGTTATTAGAAGACATCGCTGAAATACTCCTTTGTTTTGACAAGGCCTTCTACCAGCCTGTCAATATCTTCTTCGGTGTTGTATAGGTACATGCTTGCCCTCGCAGTCGCACTTGCTTTCAGCCACCTCATCAGCACCTGGGCACAGTGATGGCCGGCTCTGACTGCAATGCCTTCCGCATCAAGGACTGTTGCAACATCATGCGGGTGGACATCCTCAATATTGAACGTAACAATCCCTGTCCGCTTCGATATATCAGATGGGCCATAAATGGTGATGCCCTCGATTTCGGACATTTTACTCAAAGCATAGGCTCCGAGCTTGCGGTCATGGGCATCGATGTTATCAAGTCCCACTTCCTGTAAAAAGTCAATGGCAGCGCCAAGTCCAATTGCACCTGCAATGATTGGTGTGCCAGCCTCGAACTTCCACGGAAGCTCCTTCCAGGTTGACTCATAATCATGGACAAAATCGATCATTTCACCGCCAAACTCAATCGGCTCCATATTTTCCAAAAGATGCTTTTTACCGTATAATACCCCAATTCCGGTCGGTCCGCACATTTTATGGGCGGAAAAAGCAAAGAAATCACAATCCAAATCCTGGACATCCACTTTAAGATGAGGAGCGCTCTGGGCGCCATCGACGACCATGATTGCCCCGTTCTCATGAGCTATTTTTGCGATTTCCTTAACAGGGTTTACAACGCCAAGCACGTTTGAAACATGCATGATCGATACGATTTTGGTGTTCGATGTCACCGTATTGCGGACATCTTCAAGGGAAATCGTTGCGTCTTCCTGAAGCGGCAAATACTTCAATATGGCGCCGGTCCGCTTTGCGACCTGCTGCCACGGGATGATATTGCTATGGTGTTCCATCGGGGAAATGACGATTTCATCGCCTTCCTTTAGGTTTGCCATCGCATAGCTGTGGGCGACTGTGTTCAAAGCGGTCGTCGTCCCTCGTGTAAAAATAACTTCCTGAATCGATTTGGCATTGATGAACTTCCTGACCTTCTCGCGTGCTCCTTCATAGGCATCGGTTGCTCTTGTTCCAAGCGTATGGACACCGCGGTGAACGTTGGAATTATACTCACGATAGTAAGCATCAAGCGCCTCAATGACTTGAATCGGCTTCTGTGAAGTAGCGCCGCTGTCCAAATAGACAAGCGGCCGCCCGTTCACTTCCTGATTCAGAATTGGAAACAGTTCACGCAATTCTGCAGAATTAATCATCTGACTTTCCTCTCAATCACTTCGGAAAGCTGCCTTTTCACGCCTTCAATAGCAAGAGAATCGACAACCGGTGCGAGGAATCCATGAATGATCAGGCGCTCGGCTTCAGTCTTCGAAATTCCACGGCTCATTAAATAATACAATTGGAGAGGATCAACACGGCCGACAGATGCCGCGTGTCCAGCGACTACATCGTCTTCATCAATAAGCAGGATTGGGTTTGCATCGCCGCGAGCTTTTTCGCTCAGCATCAATACCCGTGATTCCTGCTGGGCATTCGATTTGGAAGCGCCATGTTCAATCTTGCCGATACCGTTAAAGATCGAAGAAGCACTGTCCTTCATAACGCCATGCTTCAGAATGAAACCTTCTGTATTTTTGCCAAAATGGACAATCTTGGACGTGAAGTTCTGGATCTGTTCCCCGCGGCCTACAACGACCGTTTTCAGATCACTTTGCGAGCCGTCACCAATTAGATTTGTAACATTATCGGAAATTGTATTGCCGTCGTTCATCAGGCCAAGTGCCCATTCAAGATGGGAATCACGGCCGGTAATGCCGCGCCGGTTTACATAAGTCGTAATTCCTTTTGCAAGATTATCAACTGCGCCATAACGGACACGTGCATTCGTGCCGAGGACGACTTCGCTGACGATATTGAAAACACCTTCGCCTTCCACAGTGGAAATGTAGTTTTCAACATAGGTAACGGAGCTGTTATCATCAACTGCGATAATCACATGGTTGAACAGGCTTAGATTTTCATTGTCACGAATGTACACAGCCTGGATTGGTTCGGCAATTTCAACATTCTTTGGAACATAAAGGAATGCTCCGCCGTTCACCAATGCTGCATGAAGGGCAGTCAGGCGATGTTCGTCAACCTGGACAGCCTGGTTCATGAAGTACTTGCGCAACAGATCGCCATGCTCTTTTGCTGCAGTCAGGATATCTGTAAAAATAACACCCTGGTCTTTCAGCTCCTGTGACAGAGAAAGGTAAGCAGGCGTATTATTGCGCTGGATATACAAGTTTTTTTGCGCATCCGCGTCAACAAACGATTTCACCTCTTCAGGAAGCTCATCAAGCGATGCGTATGGTGCGCTTTCAACAGTAAAATGGCTGAACTTCGAAAAGTTCCATTTATCGATTTTAGTTTTATCAGGCCTTGGCATCGGAAGCTCTTCCGCACTCTTCAGCGCTTTAACGCGCAGCTCGGTAAGCCATTCCG
Organism: Bacillus sp. FJAT-27225; assembly: GCF_001685025.1. Classification (GTDB taxonomy): domain Bacteria; phylum Bacillota; class Bacilli; order Bacillales; family Cytobacillaceae; genus Bacillus_D. Next base: position 124,886 of record NZ_MAYU01000012.1, read on the forward strand.
GTTCGGCCTTCTCTTTTGAAAAAGAGCTTACGAACTCTTGGTCAAAAGGAAGTAAAGTTTCAGTTGTCATGATTAATCCCCCTAAGCTTAAGCTTCTTGCTCGACAGATTCATCTTCAATGCCAAGCTCTTGCTTGATCCAATCATAGCCTTCAGCCTCAAGGCGCTGGGCCAATTCAGGTCCGCCAGACTTCACGATGCGGCCTTGCATCATTACATGCACATGGTCTGGAGTAATGTAGTTTAGAAGGCGCTGATAGTGGGTAATAATCAGACAGCCGAAATCTTCACCGCGCATTTGGTTGATTCCTTTGGAAACAACTTTAAGTGCATCAATGTCAAGACCGGAGTCGATTTCATCCAGGATCGCAATCTTAGGCTCAATCATCATTAGCTGGAGAATTTCATTGCGCTTCTTCTCGCCTCCGGAGAAACCTTCGTTCAAGTAGCGCTGGGCCATATCCTGGTCCATTTCCAGCAAGTCCATTTTTTCATCCATTTGGCGGATGAATTTCATCAAGGATATTTCACTGCCTTCTTCTCTGCGGCTGTTGATTGCAGAGCGTAAAAAATCGGCATTTGTCACGCCGCTGATTTCGCTTGGATATTGCATGGCAAGGAACAGGCCTGCGCGAGCGCGCTCGTCCACTTCCATTTCGAGCACATCCTCACCATCAAGTGTGATGGAACCGCTCGTTACTTCATATTTAGGGTGGCCCATGATTGCTGAGGAAAGAGTCGATTTACCAGTACCATTAGGTCCCATAATCGCATGGATTTCCCCGCCTTTTACTTCCAGGTTAACCCCTTTAAGAATTTCTTTGCCGTCGATTTCGACATGCAGGTCTTTGATCGTTAAAGTTGATCCGCCCATTTCCATACCTCCGCTAAAAGTAAGAAGCTTAGTTGCTGTTGTTGCCAGCCAAGCTTCCATTCTCATTTTATTCTCATTACAATCTTATAACAAATTTAAATAGTTAGCAACCCTTTCAAACGTTGTAAAAAGCTGCTCACCATTTTCAATAACCACGCCCCAGTGAGAATGAGCCGAGCATAATTCTACAGCTATTTTCCCCTGCCAGCCTGACTTCATGTATCATACGTACCTACAATAGCTCAAAAAATGGCGAAATGCCAGTGAAAAGGTCCACTGGCATCCCGGCTTTCTTCCTATAATATATTAATTGTTTTCGGGCCCTTATCACCCGCTTATAAACCTAAAATACCTTCCGGTCAATATCAGCTACAATCCTTTGGCTTTTGAGATACTCTTCCTCACGGCGCTGCTCGACCTCCAGGCGTACCTCATGCTTAAGATTATACTCCTCATAGCCAATTCCATGGGACTGCTGCATCGCTTTTTCCATTTCAGACGTATACTTCATATCAAGTTTGTTGTTATCCATTTTCCTCTCCCTTTCCAGTAACACTAGCTGTTTTTTGCAAAAATGGCCTACACCTCAAGCGAGGGCTATGTCTGTAGACTATCTTTGCTGCCTGTTTGCAGTTTTGGCATCTTTTTAAATCAATGCCAAAAACTCTGCCATTTTTTGTTTACCCTTAGAGGTTTTGAGGAAACGTCTTTTGAAAAACGGGTTAATGGAAACTTGTTCCAGCTGTGCCAATCGATCAACAGGAACAACGCATAAAAAATGCGGCCCTTTTTGTAAAAGGCCGCAAGTATCTTTCTATTGTTTTAACTGATTTAATTCATCCATCGCTTCCTGTACAAGGGTTACGCCCTGGCTCATCGCGGCTCCCCCGCCGAATGCCGCTGTTACACCGACTGCCTCCAAAATTTCCTGTTCGGATGCTCCCTGATCAAGGCATCCTTTCAAATGATAGACAATGCAATACTCGTCCTGTGCATTTAGAGCGACACCGAGGGCGATTAATTGTTTCTGCTTTTGTGAAAGAGCCCCTTCTTTAAAGCATGCCTCCGTAAAGGCATTATAATGGCGGGCTATATCCGGCATCTTTTGTGTGAAAAGGCCAAGGCCAGCTTTATAGTCATATAACGCTGCCTCCGTTGAATTTTGCGGCTCATGAAAATGTTCCATTTTTCCCACTCCTAACGTTAGTCATCACAAGGATTAGTATGCAATAACAAATGGGAGAGTATTCGTAACGAAACAGCACCGACATACCGGGACCTTGTTCAAGTATTTTTTACAAAAGGAATACGAGTGCCCCAAAAGTTAAACGCTAGAACATGTGTTCGGATACAATTTGTTAGGCAGCTCTTAGGTGTTCGTAAATTGGATCAGGACGGATTTACAGGAATTCAGGACAAATCACCCAGCCGTGTAAGGATACTTCGATGGAACAAAACTTCCGCTGATTGGGGTTCGAAGACAAATTGAAGCTCTGAACTAGGCGAAAGGTTCACGGACATGGGTTCGTGGACAAATTAAAGCTCTGGACATGGCGAAACGTCCACGAGCGTGGGTTTCGTGGACCAATTAAAGCTCTGGACTTGGTGAAACGTCCACGAACGTGGGTTTCGAGGACAAATTAAAGCTCTGGACTTGGCGAAACGTCCACGAACGTGGGTTTCGAGGACAAATTAAAGCTCTGGACTTGGCGAAACGTCCACGAACGTGGGTTTCGTGGACAAATTAAAGCGCTGGGCTTGACGAAACGTTCACGAGCGTGGGTTTCGTGGACAAATTGAAGCTCTGAACATGGCGAAACGTCCACGAGCGTGGGTTTCGTGGACAAATTGAAGCGCTGGGCTTGACGAAACGTTCACGAGCGTGGGTTTCGTGGACAAATTGAAGCTCTGAACATGGCGAAACGTCCACGAGCGTGGGTTTCGTGGACAAATTGAAGCGCTGGGCTTGACGAAACGTTCACGAGCGTGGGTTTCGTGGACAAATTGAAGCTCTGAACATGGCGAAACGTCCACGAGCGTGGGTTTCGTGGACAAATTGAAGCGCTGGGCTTGACGAAACGTTCACGAGCGTGGGTTTCGTGGACAAATTGAAGCTCTGAACATGGCGAAACGTCCACGAGCGTGGGTTTCGTGGACAAATTGAAGCGCTGGGCTTGACGAAACGTTCACGAGCGTGGGTTTCGTGGACAAATTGAAGCTCTGAACATGGCGAAACGTCCACGAGCGTGGGTTTCGTGGACAAATTGAAGCGCTGGGCTTGACGAAACGTTCACGAGCGTGGGTTTCGTGGACAAATTGAAGCTCTGAACATGGCGAAACGTCCACGAGCGTGGGTTTCGTGGACAAATTGAAGCTCTGAACTAGGCGAAGCGTCCACGAACGTGGGTTACGTGGACAAATCAAGCAACCTAGGTTTAAACCCAACATTGTCCCATTCATTTTTCCACAAAAAAACAGGCCCCAAATTGGGAGCCTGTTTCATAATCTCATTATTCACCAGATACAGGTACGACAGAACCGCCGTATTCCTTCAGAATCCAGTCCTGGATTTCCTTCGAACGAAGCACTTCTACAAGAGTTTTGATTTCCTCTTTGTTTTCATCACCTTTGTTGACTGCGATGATGTTAACATATGGGGAATCGGATTCTTCAATTGCAATTGAATCTTCAACTGGGTTTAAGTCAGCATCAAGAGCATAGTTGGAGTTGATTAGGACTGCATCGCCTTCACCGTTGTTGTAGATTTGTGGAAGCAGCGCTGCTTCGTATTTTGCATCAAAATTCAGGTTCTTAGGGTTTTCAACAATGTCTTTTGCAGTTGCAGTCGTTTTGTCGATACCTTCTTTGAGTTTAATCAAGCCTTTAGCTTCAAGCATAGACAAAATACGTCCATGGTCTGCTACAGAAGAGCTCACGATGATGTGCGCGCCTTCCGGAAGTTCTTCAAGGGTTTTGTATTTCTTTGAGTAAACGCCAATTGGCTCAATGTGGATACCGCCTGCATTAGCAAATTCATATCCGTTTTCTGCGATTTGCGCCTCAAAATACGGGATGTGCTGGAAGAAGTTAGCATCCAGATCCCCGGAATCAAGAGATTTATTTGGCAAGACGTAGTCAGTGAAGGTTTCAATTTCAAGCTCGATGCCTTTTTCCTCAAGAAGCGGCTTTGCTTGTTCTAGAATTTCAGCGTGTGGAACGTTTGAAGCACCAACAACCAGTTCCTTCTTTTCTTCCTTGCCATTGCCGCTTGATTTATCTTCTGAGCTGCCACAAGCTGCAAGCGCCAACGTAAGCGCGAGTGTTAATAGTAAGCCAAACCATTTTTTCATTTGTTCCCTCTCCTTTTTGGACTATAGAATATGTGTTTTAAACCGGCCATTTGCGGCCGAAGGAATCATCTCTTATCAACCTTTTTAGTAATTGCGTCTCCAATAAACTGTATGATAAAAACGATAATTAAGATGACAATCGTCGCAACGAGAGTTACATCAGGCCTTGTGCGCTGGAATCCTTCAAGATAGGCAAGGTTTCCAAGCCCCCCGGCACCAATCGCACCTGCCATCGCCGTATAGCCGACTAGCGCAATGGCTGTCACGGTAATCCCTGAAACAAGAGCTGGCATCGACTCTGGCAAAAGCACCTTCCAGATAATCGTCCACGTAGATGCTCCCATCGATCTTGCTGCTTCAATCACACCTTTATCAATTTCGCGAAGGCCGATTTCAACGAGTCTTGCGTAAAATGGTGCCGAGCCGATAATCAGGGCCGGCAAGGCTGCATCTTCCCCAATCATTGTACCGACGAGCCAAACAGTGAAAGGAATCAATAGCACAATTAGAATGATGAACGGAATCGACCGGAATACGTTGACAAAGGAAGCAATAATTTTATTTATAAAAGCATTTTCCCATAGGTTTCCTTTGCCTGTCAGGAAAAGCAGCAAACCGAGAATGATACCTAGAATAAATGTAATCACAACCGAAATGCTTGTCATATAAAGCGTTTCAACAGTCGCTTCCCAAATGTCTTCCCAGTCAACGTTTGGAAAAAGTTCCTCAAGCATTCGCAATCACCTCCACTCCGACCTGCTGGGAGCGGATGAATTCCAGCGCCTTCTCCACTTCCTCATCGGTTCCATCGAGATGGACGAACAAAGTCCCATACGAGCCACTCTGGGTTTTCGAAATCTTACCCTGCAGGATGTTAATTGTAAGATCATATTGACGGACCAAGTTGGTGATTAACGGCTGCTCCGCTGATTCACCAACAAAGGTAAGCTGAATGACCGTCCCTGATGGATATTGCTCCAGAAGATGCTCTATCGTTTCCTTTGTCTCCTCCGGCTCTGTAACCTGCTGGACAAATCGCTTTGTAATCGGCTGCTTAGGATTTCTGAATACATCAAGAACCGGGCCCAGCTCGACGATGCGGCCGCTTTCCATGACAGCAACCCGATGGCAGATTTTCCTGATCACATGCATTTCGTGTGTAATCAGGACAATTGTAAGCCCGAGCCGCTTGTTGATATCCACCAGTAAATCAAGGATGGAATCAGTTGTTTGCGGGTCAAGTGCCGAGGTCGCTTCATCACAGAGAAGAACCTTTGGATTATTGGCAAGCGCCCTTGCGATGCCAACACGCTGCTTCTGTCCGCCGGAAAGCTGTGAAGGATAGGCATTCTCCCTTCCTTCAAGGCCGACCAGCTTAATCAATTCATCAACCCGCTTTTTCCGTTCTGTTCCTGATACACCGGCGATTTCGAGCGGGAATGAAATGTTTTCACGGACAGTGCGGGACCAAAGAAGGTTGAAGTGCTGAAATATCATCGCAATTTCCATGCGCGCCTTCCTTAGCTCGCTGCCCTTAATCTTTGAAATCTCCCTGCCGCCGATTGTAATCGACCCTTCGCTTGGTGTTTCAAGCCTGTTCAGCATCCGGATCAATGTACTTTTTCCGGCGCCGCTGTAACCAATTACGCCAAAAATTTCACCTTCATTAATGGTGAGATTTACGTCTTCCACTGCTTTAAGCGCTCCCTGTTTTGAAGGGAACAGCTTGCTGACATTTTTTATCGAAATCATCGTTTCTTCACCCTCTTTACACCCATTTACCCTGCAATATTTGTAGAAATCGTATCTTTTCTATCTATCGTTTGAGAATATCACCTTTATCATTCTTTTAAAAAGAAAAAGCCTTTCTGCGAAACGGCAGAAAGGCATAATAAACAGTTATCCTTTCTCCCATCTCCCAAAGCAAACGCTTTGCGTGAATTGGCACCATTTCACTGAGAAAAAAATTCAGTGACGGTTGCCGGGCTTCATAGGGCACTTCCCTCCACCTCTCTTGATAAGAGCAATAAATAGTATTCAATTAATCACAGGTGATAGAGTATCAGGGATAAAAAAACGTGTCAATAAAGAATTTTTGGAAAATATTCTTTAATCCAATACTTATCTGTAAAACAAAAAAACCACTTCATAAGAAGAGGTTTTATCTCTCCTTATCTTTTCAGGGATCTCCTGCTGGAATTGGCACCTTGTATTAAAACTGGTTGCCGGGCTTCATAGGGCCAGTCCCTCCGCCTCTCTTGATAAGATTTATTAAATTTTTGCTGAATTTCTTCTTTAGGAATGAGTTTATTCTATCTCACACTATTCCGCTCGTCAATAAATAAGTTTACCTTGTCCTCGAAATGATTTTCCTTTGCCAAAAGAAAAATAGCCTCGAGCAAAAGTACGGATCGGAACGACCCGGTTACTTCCAGTACCCCAAGTGCTGCCAACGCCCTCAGGCGCTCTCTCCCACCCACTAATTCCTTTAACGCTTCCCTTGAACCCTTTATGGAAATATAATCGGCATCGCCATTGGGTATGTCTTCTAAAAGGGCTGCCGATTCTGCCGATATTTGCATCAACCATTCCCCGAAGTCTACCACCAGCAGACGGTTGGTCCGGAACAGCCCGGATATTTGTTTTTTCTTATTATAGCTGTTGGTAAACCTCTGAATTTCGGCGATCATCCTCATCCCTCCGCCTACTTAATTCAATAAAGGCACCTCAAACCCTTTATTAATCGTTCGACAGATTTTGTGGCTGGGCGTTTTGGCATCAACGACCTTTTTGTTTGAAAAAATCATTTAAGGTCGTTGATACGGATGCATCAACGACCTTTTTGCCTGAAAAAGTCATTTAAGGGCGGTGATAAGGATGCATCAACGACCTTTTTGCTTGAAAAGGTCATTTAAGGGCGTTGATAAACGTGCATCAACGACCTTTTTGCTTGAAAACGTCATTCAAGGGCGGTGATAAGGGTGCATCAACGACCTTTTTGCTTGAAAAAGTCATTTATGGGCGTTGATAAGCATGCATCAACGATCTTTTTGCTTGAAAAAATCATTTAAGGGCGTTGATACGGAGGCTCTCAACCGACCTAATTAATTGCGAAAGCAGCCTCCAGCAAGCCTCAAAGTTTATTCAGCTTTTTACACAGTCGCAGCGGGCTTCTTGAGTTCCTTCCTTCCAAACACCAACAGGAAGTAAACGGATCCTATTAGATAAAGGACTGCTGTAATTGAAAAAACATACGCATAGCCCCAATAGTTTCCATATAGGACCACGATACCGGTCGAGACCGGACCCATCAGCGCCCAGCCGAGATTGAAAACCATCTGGTTGATTGAGTTGGCTAGCCCCTTCATTCCATCGTCCACCTTTGACATAATTAATGAACTCTGAATCGGGTTACCTGCATTCATCAACGCCTGCCTGAACAAAAATCCGACCGCTGCGAGGAACAAATTTTGGGTGTAAGCTGTCAGAATCAAAAATGGCAGGGATGCCAGTTGCAAATATACAACTGCCCTTACTTCTCCGACTCGTTTTACGACCTGCGGGCCAATGAACATCGCAAATGCTGTTGCAGCCTGGCCCAGCGAAATAATAAAGCTTGTCGTTGAAGCGGAGGCCGAGAACCTTCCCGCAAAATACAAGTTCAAGTATGGAATAACGAGCCCTGCCCCAAAACCGATTAGCATTTGCGAAATGGCAAACAGCGCAATAATCTTAAATCCTGACAAATTATAGCTGCTTTTTTTACCAGAAGAACCTGCTGCCGATGGCGAGGATTGCGCTCGATTTATCGGTGCCTGGAAATTGAAGGCCGGAATTGCACCGGTAATATAAATTCCTGCGCCAATCAGCAAGGTTAATCGAATGCTTTCCAGGTCCGACATAAATAAACCGAAGAAATCAGTCAGCAGCCCGCCCAGCAGATTGCCGACCACGCTGGCGGCGGTCATTAAGGCAGCCTGAAGCGCAAACAAATTCACCCGCTCAGACGGTTCCGAATTTTCGGCAAGCCACGGAATTCCTGATACTTGCAGGAATGCACCGGCAAGCCCGGCGGCGAAGGCCAGGTAAATCAGTAATCCCTCGTCGGTTGCAACAGCCCTTGAGAAAAGCAGCAGCCCCGACACAAGAATGCCGGCCAAAATGACCCGTTTCCGGCCAAACCGGTCACCAATCATCCCTGCAGGAACAAGGATAATCGCTGTGGCCAAAGAGGCCATTGCAATAATTTGCCCATTTACTGATTCCGTGTATCCTAGTTCGCGGACATAAAAATTATAAATAACAATAAAAATACCCAGTCCAATCTGGGTAATCATGTTTGCCGTCATGCTCAACCGAATATTGCGAGTATATGTACGATAATTTGCTGCCCATTGCCTATAAAACGCCATCTTGCCTCTCCCCTTACCCCAGCTGCCAATCCCTTTTATTTCGCATCCCTAAATAGTTTAACTTTTCAGGAACCATTTGTAAATGGTGGAACAACATGGGATTGAGTGATTTTAAAAGAGGGGGTTGTGGATGTGAAAGCAAGTTGTTTATCAGGAATAAGTCCACTTTACACTCCCGGCGGACGACTGTCCTGAATATCTGTAAATCTGTACTGAACCGCGCGGGAAATGTCCTGAATCACTCAAGAAATGTCCTGATAAATAAAATAAGAAAGCTGCCCAAGCGTATTTGAGCAGCTTCACATTAACACGGTATTTATTTTCTCCAGCAGGTAAGGGACGGAATGGAATGCATAGATGGAATCGGCAACCTTGCCTTCTTTTATAAAAAACAGGCACGGTACACTCATGATTTCATATTCCTCGGCTAGTTCCGTGGCATAGTTTAAATCAATCTTGCCGGCTTCCAAATTGGGGTTCATTGCTTGAATGACTTCAAGCATCCTTGAAGCTACCTGGCATGTTCCGCATATCGGCGTATAAAAGTAGGCCAATCCGGTTCTGCCTTCATCCAGAAAGGCAGTAAAATCGGCGCTTGTCCAGTTTTTCATTCAGCAGTGCGCCCTATTTCCAAATATTCCGCATGAACATCAATATTGGCACCGAGCAGTACCATCGCCAAATGGTGGTATGGAGCTGTCGCCACTTCACGATACATGCGGTCGATGTACAAATGTTCAGCCTCGGGGTACTCTCTCCGGAATTGCCGGCGCAGTTTTTCCCCTGCCTCATCGGCATCTGCGAGGATATACACGTCCCGGTCACCAAACGAATCAATTAACTCATCAAGCCTCGAAAGGGATATCGTCCCGTTGGTACAAATCACTTCCACTCGATCCTTGATAATGCTTTGGACTTTCTTTTTATCCGACTTGCCCTCGACAATTAAAATCTTGTCTGCGTATTCTTCGCTCATTTGGTATCACCTGCAGGAAAGTTGATAGTAATAGCTTATTCGCATACTTTGGTTTTGTGTTGCCTCTCACCATATTTTCACTATATCATGATGCCTATTTTACTTATAGAATTTTGCTTTAAGCCCACTGACGAATATTCAATACAATCCCTTTTGAAAAACAAAAATTTTAGCACCATCCAAGCTGGTCACAGTCTGTGTATTTCTCATCCGGTCCGCCAAGCACGGTAACAGGCTGCAAAATCCGCTGCTCATTCACTTCAAAACGCTTGTCCAGCTCGAATTCTGCCTTGCCGCTTAATATGATTCGGCCGATTTCTTCCTTTTCCAGATACAGCTTTATTTCCCCATCTTTGAGTTTTCCAACCACTCTGTCTGTTATATCGATTTTCTGCTCTTTTAACGCCATAGAAGATCACCCTTTTTGTTTTTCCATTAGCATGCCCACGTGTCGCGTTTCGCATGGTTGGGAATCAAAGGGGGGAGAACCATTTTTACAAAAATAAAAGGCCGAACCATTGAAGGTCCGGCCTTGGTGTATTATTCGTTGATCATTTCTTCGTATTTGGCAGCATCCATTAGCTTTTCAACTTCGCTCATGTCTGCTGGTTCAACAACGACCATCCATGCTTTCTCGTAAGGGGATTCGTTGACGAATTCAGGGCTGTCAGCGAGGTCCTCATTTACTTCCACAACTTTGCCGCTGATTGGCGCATACAGTTCGGAAACGGTCTTGACGGATTCAACACTTCCAAATGGTTCGTTCGCTGTAATCTCGTCGCCTGCTTCAGGGAGCTCGACGAATACGATGTCACCCAGCTCGGACTGTGCAAAATGTGTAATGCCAATGCGTACTTTTCCGTCTTCAACCTTTACCCACTCATGTTCTTCTGAGTACCGCAAATCCTTCGGTGTGCTCATTGCAATCCCTCCAAAAATAAATTCTTTATCTTGTATCGATATGCTAATCGATAGCCCACGAATGCCGGTCACGGCAGAGGCTTTAAAGCCAGGCTTCTTGATATTGGTCTTCCTTGAAGCCGACGGTTACTTTTTCACCATCAGTCAGGATTGGCCGCTTAATCAGCATGCCATCGGATGCAAGGATATCCAGCAGTTCGTCCTCTGACGCCGTCTTTACTTTGTCCTTCAGGCCGAGTTCCTTGTATTTCTGGCCAGTCACATTAAAGAATTTCTTTAACTCCAGCCCGCTTTTTTCATGGAGATCTTTGAGGGTCCCTTTTGATGGCGGCTCCTCTACAATATGTACAGCGTTATAGGCAATCCCATGCTCGTCCAGCCATTTTTTTGCATTCCGGCATGTACCGCATTTCGGATACCAGTAAAATGTCAATGCCACTTGAATCACCCCTAATCCTTTTCCCCTGAAATAGTATCATAAATACGGGAAAAATCCCAATCACTGTGTTTATAGAAGGTCCACCTGTAATATTCGCTGTTTAGCCCGGAATTCCTGCATTCTTTTCGATATTTTTCAGCGAAATATGGCAAGCTTCATATTGCCTTAGTCACTTGTGTGCCCATTCAGTTTGGCATTATCAATCGATTAAAGAAGGCCCACCATTTTTAGCCCATGCAAAATACCGCCGTCGTTGACATGAATCGTTTCGTACTTGGCGACCGCTTTTGCTTCCGGGTGGGCGTTGCCCATTGCAACGCTGTTTGGAATCTTTTTGAGCATGTCAACATCATTCAAGCCATCACCGAACGCGTACGCATTGTCCATCGAAAGCCCGAGAGCGTCGACCAGTTTTTTAATACCATGGGTCTTGGAGCCGCCGGCAGGCAAAACATCAACGGAAAACGGATGCCAGCGGATAAAGTCGAATTCCTTGAAAGTATCCTCATACGCCTTTTCTTCGCCAACCTGGCAGAATAGCAGCGTCTGATAAATTTCCCTGCTGCGGAAATAATCGGGATCAAGCGATGGCTCTTTCTTAAGCTTCAGGGTGCTGATGCTTTCGGTGACCCATTCGTGCTCGGGTACCGACGTTTTCATGTCATCGGCATCCATGTAAACGAGCGGGTGACTGTTGTCGGCGGCTGTATCGGCCAAACGCTCAAGTGCATTAAAGTCAAGGCAATTTGTATGAATCGGCTTGCCTTGCAGAACTACATATTGTCCGTTGAAGGAAACGTATGTATGAATATCAAGCTCTTCACGTAAATCCTCAAACATGAATGGCGCGCGGCCTGTCGCAATGGCCACTTCATGGCCAAGCTCCTTCAGCTTAAAGACAGCCTCTTTCGTCGACGCAGGCAGGCGTTTGTTGTCATCGTATAATGTCCCATCAATATCAAAGAAGATAATATTCTTTTCCATATCCAACACCTTTCTATTTTTTAAAAACACTAGCCGGGCTGCCGGCTTCATTGCCCACATTGTACAGAAGTTGGCATAATTAATCCATCAAGTGAACCTTCCTGAATGGTTGGCCGGGCTGTTTGGAAAGTTCGGGCGGCGGGTCATGAAGACGGAAACATACGCAAAATAGTGGCCTTACCTTCCTTCATTCTGTCTATGAAGATGGGAACAGATGGGAAGTAGCAGGCTTTGGTTGTTTGCTTCCCAGCAAATGTCTAAATACTCATATCAGTTCTTATTGGCTCATATGTACGAGTATCAAAAATGCAATTAAAATCAGCAGCTGACTCGTTTATAGTAGTCCTCCCCCTTCGTTTCCTTTATAATTTTTTACAAACAGTTTGTGGAGGAATCAGATGGAAGAAAATCATCAGAGTGCAGCCGTCCCGAAACAGAAGTCCAAAACATTGATCAGAATTGGAGTCGGCCTGATTATAGTATCCTGTATTTTTTATTTGGCCATTCTGCTTGTTCCCATGACAGACTTTTCGACGGGCAGTAAGGTTGCGATAACTGGCGGGCTGGTTGTTGCAGGGGAGGCAGCGTTCTGGATTGGCGGGATTATCGTCGGCAAGGAAGCTGTGACGCACTATCGGAAAAACTTGAATCCGACAAACTGGTTTAAACGCAAAAAATAAACCGGCCCTTGTACAGCAAGTACATGAGGGCCGGTTAATTACAGATTGACCTTATAAAACGAAGTTAGCAAATACATACAAGATTACAATACTCACCAAGATAGTAATATTTGAAATCGTGGCAACCAGCCGTTTTGCGGTATCACTGTAGTTGAATTCAACCGCAAACGTTAAAGCTGACGCTGCTGCAGGGAGGAGCAGGCCGATCAGGACAGTATACCTGAACATCTCATTGAACGGCAGTACAAAGTACAACGTTAAACCGAATAGAAGGCCCAAACTGTAGCGGTAAACCAAAAATTTCAGCATCGGCCGAATGAATTGTTTATCGAATGTAAAGTTCAGATAAATCCCGAGAAGCAATAACGAAAGCGGGATGTTGGCGCCGGATATCAAGCTTGCCACTTCAATGACTGCATCAGGCAATTTGATGTGGGCAAGATTCAAGATACTTGAAATCAGATAGGCCATCAAAGGAACAGAAGAAGCAAGCCGTTTTACAATTTCAAGCGGGTTCAGCTTAAGCCCTTCCTTCGAAAAATAGCTGCCCATTATATAGGCAATCCCGAAAACAATCAGCGATGTCCCGACATCGAACATACTGAAGTAGGATAAGCCACCCATCCCCCAAATTGCGTATACGAGCGGAAACGCAAACAATCCTACATTAAAGCCGGAGGCCAGCATTAAAAATGCGCCTTTCAGCTCCCGGTCCTCGTTTTTAAAAACTAGCGGGCCGACAACCGCATTAACTATCCCGTAAACCAGCACAATAACCGGCAGCAAAATTAAGGAAGTCTCAATTTTAACTGAATCAAATGTAACGATCACCAAAGCCGGCAGGGTTATTTTAAAAATGAGTTTTGAAATCGTTTCCCCGTCTTTTTCTTGAAGGATATTCAGCCGTTTTAAGATATACCCGAGGGCTATAAGTAATATGATATAAAGAAATTCCTGGTTCACACGCGCTCTCCTTGATGTAGATGGAATGAATACGATTCATTATAGCGCAATTGGTTGCGATAGTGGTATACAAGCCCATCTACTCTTGCTGCATCTGCTTCCGGACGATTTTCGACCAGGCACGGACTCGGTCGGCTGCACCCTTTCGTTCGCCAACTAGATAAACCTCCGAAATGGTCATCGCCCAGTCGCGAAAAACAGGCGTATAATGGGGCTTAGCCTTTCCTTCGGCATATGCTGATACTTCTTTCCAGATGTCACTGCCAGGGAGCTGACTGTCATATGCCTGGCAAAATACTTCCTTCAGCTTGCGCTCAGCATCTTCCTTGAAACGGGCCGGATGCTGGATAGTGTAGCATGCAACAGCCCAGGAGTGCTGGCTCTTCAAGTCAGGGTCTGCATGCTCCCAAGAAAGAATTTCACCAAGCTGCCCAAAGCAATCAAGCCCATTCGCCTCAGGAGCACCACATTCCGGACACCTCTTCGTATAATCAATTGCTCTGTTCATACCGGGAAACCCCCAAAGGTTTATTTTTGGTAGATACAGAATGACAGAAAGCTAACGATTGCCAGATAACCCGGCGAGTTTTTCAGAAATCTCATCGAGTTCTTCTTTATTTAAAAGGGAGCTTGTGTATTCATCAGGGAGTGCATTAAATCCGCAGGCAAGCCCTGCCAACCCGCCTGCAATAGCAGCAACTGTATCAGTATCATATCCTTCATTTGCGGCTCCGATAACAGCCTCAGCAAATGAGTCCGAGACAAGCAGCCAGTGAAGAACCCATTTCATTGTGTCAACAACAAAACCGCTCTGCTCGCATTGCGGCGGAGCCCCGTTTAGTACCTCCTCATACCGCGTGCCTGTGATTTCGGCCTTTATCGCCTCTTTAAGGTCCTCCCCATTTAGAACTCTCCAGGCAGCCCGGTTGTAAATAATACAAGTCTCGTCTGCCAATTCATCGTAATGAGTCATTTTGGACTGAGCCTTTGTTACCTTCTCGACCGTTGCCAAGTCCCTATAGGCAAGCGCGACCGGCAGGCAGCGCATCAAGGTTCCGTTTCCGGCCGATTTTTTTCCGAGATAGGTAAAGTGCGCTGTTCGTGCCGCTTCCTCCCAGTTCCCTTTATAAATGGAGAGAACGGTTGCGATAATGTTCCCGATGTCTTTCGGATTCGTCCTTTTCCAGGCGAGGAATTCTGCCCCAATGGGCTCGACAGGTTCAGCCGGATTTGCGAGTATTCCCCTTGCGACTGCAAGAGTCATGGCAGTGTCGTCTGTCGTCTCGGCTTTTTCAAGCTTCCAAACACCGCCGCCAATGATTTGCGTCAGCTTGCCATATCTTCTTGCGATTTCCTGTTTTGTTAAAAATTCCGTCGTTCCTCCCAGAGCATCTCCTATTGCCAAGCCATATAATGAACCTTTTAGTTTGTCAAGCATGGAGTTTTTCCCCTTTTCAAAATAATGTAAATTGGCAAATTTAATAAATTGTCGAAACAAGTCCCACTGACACCCAGGTCGCGTTATAATGGAGTTACAACCAAAATCCGATAAGCAGTTGATCGATTTTCAGGGGGATGATTGCCATTTTGACGGCAAATGAATTTTTTTGGACAGCAGTGAAAAAGGGACGGAAAGAGACAATCTTAACACAGCTGCCGCACGTCACCCTCACTGACCAGGAAGCGTGCGACCTGCTGGCGAGGAACGGTTATTTGAAAATTGATGCTCTCTATCCAATTGTTTTTGCTCAATACACGTTTACTACATCTACGCTGAACCGCCTTCTTCATGGCGCGATTATGAATCAATATGAATATGGCGTACGCTTCCTTCTTCAAAAAGGGGCGGATGTGAATAACCCGAACCATTTTGGAATTCAGCCGATTAATAATATTATACCGTACTCGAGGCATCGCCCGGGAATTATTCAAATTCTTCTGGAACACGGAGCCGATCCAAATACCCCGGACAAAAATAAATCCAATCCGGTCCAGAAAGCTCTGACTTACGGAAGGACAGATATCCTTGACCTTCTAAAGGCATACGGGGCTGTTATCAGGAATGAAGACCTGAAAAAAGCCCTTTCCTATGCAGCGCAAAGCGGTGATCAGGAAAAGGTCGATATGCTGTTGGATATAGGTGCGCCAATCAGCCACCATGCCTATTTTTGGTGCTGCATGGCCAACCAATATGAGATGGCTTATTACTTGTTATCGAAAGATGACCACTTTTCGCTTTATACAGATGAAAAGCTGAATACAATTCCAATTACCGCCTACCATGGCCAGATTGATTTGCTGAAGGAATTCATCCGGCGCGGACGCATAAACACATCCAGCGAAGACCTTCGAACTGTTCTATCTATAGCCCTTTATTCTGCCATTGAAGCGGGATTTGGTCATATTGTGAAATTCCTTGTTGACCAAGGCGCGGATATCAATTATGTGGACGAAGAAGAAACCCCTTATGATTATGCAATTTCCATCGGCCAACACTCCTTGGCTAACACCATCCGGCATCTTGGCGGCAAACGGTACCACTCCACTCGCAAAGTAATTAAGCTTCATAATTAGACTACAAAAGCACAAGCGCCTCGTGACAGGCAAATGGCGCCTTTCCCTCTGACGATTATTCTAATAAGCTTTCCTACGGAGTTAGACGTAGACAATCTGAATAAAAGAACATCCACAATTAAAGAAATCTAACGTTCAACAAAAAAAGAAATGGACCTCGATATTAGCAAGGCCCATTTCTTTTTTGCAACTTTTATAAAAGGCAATGCTTTTTAAAAAGCTTGTGTAAATCCATTGTCACTGCTTCTAACACCTTCTGAATATACAACGAAAATATCCTCACAGGGACTTTTTAAGGAGCAATAACAAAATCCTCTTGTCCAAAGATATATCCTTCTGAAATGGATTCTTTAATGGATAAAGAATTCTTAAATGCTTCGTATTCACTCTTTTTGCCAAACGTTTTAATCCTTCTACTAGTAAACTATTTTCTCCAGCCTCGCTTTGCGACTCTATTATTCACAAAAAATTTAAGTATTTTTGTAAACTATCAGCAATATTTGTAACATAATAGAAATATATTTCGTTTAATTAAGTGATTGCGAAATATACGAACAGAGGGAAAGGAAATGAGGAAAAAATGCTTAGCAACATGAGGCTGAGGGCTTTTTTGGCTTGCGTTGTCTTGGTTCCGCTTGTCTATGGATTAATTTTTGCTGGATTTTCGTTAACATCGACCGCTAAAACGAAGGAGGGAGCCCTTCCTGTCATAACAGCTCCCGAGAAAATTGAACCTTCAGCAGAGTTCCCGAACTATGGAACACGGCTTCTTCCTGAAAAGCATGTCCCCGCACAGCCAATTCAAGAAGAGGAAAAGGAGCCGGCTCCAGCCCAGCCAGACAAAACGACAGAGGAAAACAACAGCCAACAGCCAACACCAGAAACAACAGTGAAACCATCTGAGCCAGCAGCCACTGCACCAAAGAATGAAGCTCCTCCCGTCAAGCAGCAGCCAGTAGTCGCAGTACCAGTCAAAAAACCGGCTCCTGTTAAAGTAACCGCTCCTGGTAAGCCACGTCCTGTCTACTTGACCTTCGACGATGGGCCAAATAAGGTGTCAGGGCAAATCTTGAATATACTTGATCAATATAACGCAAAGGCAACCTTCTTTATGCTGGACCCGAATATGAATCAATTTCCGGAAGCAGTCAAAAGGATGGCTTCATCCGGGCATGCTCTTGGCCTTCATGGGGTAACACATGACAAAAAACTTTTCTATCAATCTTCAACAACAGTAATTTCGGAAATGAATCAGGCAAGAGAGACTGTTAAAAAGCTAACCGGAATTGATACAATCCTGATTCGGACGCCTTTTGGCAGTTCCCCTCACATGACTCCTGCCTATAAACAGGCGGTCAGTGAAAATGGATACCGGATGTGGGACTGGACAGTCGACAGCAGGGATTGGCAATACCGGAGCAGCCGGTATGTAGATGCGGTCATAGAGCAGGTTGAAAAACAGAAGAATGGTTCCGCCCCGATTGTCATTTTGCTTCACGAACGCCCGGAAACACTTGCACACCTTCCGAAACTGATGGACTACCTGAAAAAACAAAATTTTACCCTTGAACCGCTCACAAGCGAAATGCAGCCGGTCCAATTTAAATAGAAGAGAGAAGGGTCAAGGGGGTCAGACCCCTCTCGTGGACACTTAGCTTCACGAACCCGCATAGTTAAATGTTTTGTCTTTGTCCAGTGGACACTGGACAAAAAAATTGCCTGGGAGTTTAATCTCCCAGGCAATTTTTGAAGTCTAGCTCCACAAGGAAAGCTTCCTTCAGGACTCCTCCAGTTTGTACGGCGATGATTCAGGCGCTTGTGCTTTTGTTATTATTCAAACTTGGCAGTCAGGCCGATTGCTTTCGACCAATGGTAGCGCGCCTTCTTTACAAGCTCCGCTTTTAGTTCCTCGCAAATTGCATCATTGACTAACTGCTGGTTGTGATTATGTAAAAACAGATGAAAATAATACTTTGCTTTTAAAATGGTTTTCACACAATTTCCCCCTTTTAAAAAAGTTGGGCCTTATCGGCGGCAACTGGCTGACGCAGCTTTTTTAAGCCTTAGCCCCTCTAGCTTTGCGCCCCCGCTTTTCAACGGGTTTGCCTTTTTTACATAAATTATGTGTTTATGTCATTAACTTATCAAAAATTGGCAGCCCATATAAACCATATGAATAGTTTCATTTATACACATACATATTGGTTTTTCCCAAAACTATTCCTTGGTAAACTACTTTTTAAAACTTTTCGATGACTATCGTATCTTTCTGTCCGTCACCTTATTCCGGCTTTTTCATTTATCTCTACAAATAGTAAAATAGCCTGTACCGACAAGGCCGGCACAGGCTATCTGCTATGTTATTCTTCTGCTCCCTCTCCATTCTCTTTAATCCACAGGCGGTTTTCCTCTTCATCGCTTACCTGGAGTCCTTTTTTTGGTTCAATGTAAAAGGTGAGAGGGCTTGTCGTGTTTTTAGTAATGATTTCTCTTAAATCTTCCGCCTTTTTTCGCTTTTGATTAAAAAAAGCTTCCTTCATATTAATTTCAAATGTATGATTGTAGCTCAAGTAAATTAACGTCTTTTTTAGGCCAGTCTTTTTGGTTCCTTTCACGTGAGTAAGTGAGAACCAGACACACGTAGGCTGTTCAAACGATTTTGACGGAAATAACCAGATTCCCAGGCTCGTATTGATGGTGACCGGGTGCATGCGGATATCGCCAAGGAGCACTTTTGAGCTGTGCCGCGCACCATCGAAGCTTGAGCCCAGCCTCAAGAGTGATCGGTTTATCACCTGTACAGGAGGCATACTGACAAAAATAAGCTCCTCCCCCTCAAGGATTTTAGAATACAGTTTTCCATACGGGCTATATTCTCCTGTAATCAGGACTGTTTTTTCGTTTATAAAATAATCGTCCACAATCGTACTCATCCATTTCCTCCTAAGCAAATATTCCCCCATTAGGAAACATTTGCTATTTATCATAAAAGGAGTATACTAACTATGTTGGTATACTCCCAACCGAGGCCCCTGGAAAAATGTCCGCGATGACTGTTTCCCGGGGTTTTCCCGACTTCGGCAAAGGCCTCCCCTCCTTTGGCCGAACAAATACAACCATATCGTTATGTAAGAAGCATTCCCTCCTTCCTTATTTTAGTGGCCATTCGTCTGCCCCATCTTATTTTTGCAAAATCATTCCTGGGGTAATAACAATTAGAAATGGGCGTTGGCTGAAGGCAGGCAAGCGATCTGAATGCCATAGTTCTAGAGGTTCAAAGCAGCAAATGAGATGAGATGAGACGGGGCAAGCTCTAGAAGACTTCGTTGAAAGTTGGGATGAATTCTGTCACATCATGTCACAGCTTATCGATTTAATTATACGTATAGCTTCTATATCCTGTAAATTACTATTATTGTATATAATTTCCTCCTCCAATGACTTCCAACACTTTTGTTCATAATTGTAAATCCTATTGAACCAGTTATACACTCTTTGTTATAATATTTATTTTTTTCAAAAACTTCTCCTTTAAGTAATATCCTTCTTTTATATTCAGCCTATCCTATCAACTTCTCACTATTTTCATATTATTATTAGACCTACTATTGTTTTGACAACGCCTGGCTTACCTTCACAAAATAGTCAGAATTCAGGCTAAAATGAATATTTCTTTAAAGTCAATTCCGCTGAACCCTGAAAGATTGATGATATATAGATTGAAATTAATATTTTCTAAATAGGTTGATTTCCGTTCCACAAAGGGAAGCTTCTTAGGATTTTCATCGCAAGGACAGGCGTTCTTTGCCTGTCACGAGGCGCTTCGCTTTCCGCGGGGCGTGCGCTGAGCCTCCTCGCCGCCGTTGGCGTCTGTGGGGTCTCACCTGTCACGCTGCTCCCGCAGGACGTTGAATAAGCTTCCCTGAAATAGCATCGCAGGAGAAAATGCGCTTTTTGCATTTTCGAACGAGCTTCGCGCCTTCCTCTCCAATCAACAGGACTGCAAACAAGAATTTTTCAAATTTAACATATATAGTGTGAATAATTTACATATAAAAAAGCTGCCCAAAGACCATTACGTTAATGGATGTTTAGGCAGCAATCCTACTTTTATAGCGCTTCAATAAACTTCCTGAATTTAAGCTGTCCGGTTTCTGTCTGCTTGTAAACTCCTGCATCCTCCAGGACACGGACGAACTTGGCGCCAACATTCTTCCTGACAATCTCTGTTACATTCTCCGCAGTCAATTCGGCGGCATGTTTTTCCTCCATTTCATATGCCCATGCCTGATGGTACTCTTTCACATCGGCAGCATCGCCAAGCAAGTACTTTTCAATCTCCTTCAGCTCTGTTTCCAGCCTTGCCGGAAGGACGGCGAGCCCCATTACTTCAATCAGCCCTATGTTTTCTTTTTTAATATGATGGACATCCTGATGCGGATGGAAAATGCCGAGCGGGTGCGCTTCGCTCGTTCTATTATTTCTGAGTACAAGGTCAAGCTCGAACTTTCCGTCACGTACCCTGGCGATTGGCGTAATGGTATTATGCCGCTCATTGCCTGTATGTGAAAGGATGCCAGCCTCCGGATCACTGTAGCCAATCCATGCTTCGAGGATGGACTGTGCGGCATCGGCCAGCTCCTCCGGGTTGCTTCCTTTCAGGCGAATAACCGACAGCGGCCATTTCAGCGTAACAGCCTCAATCCCGGGATATGTTTTCATGCCAAACGAATATATTTCCGCCGCTCTCGCCATCGCAAATTCATAGCTGCCTCCCTGGTAATGGTCGTGAGTCAAAATCGAGCCTCCTACAATCGGCAGGTCTGCGTTCGAACCAAGGAAATAGGTTGGGAACTTCCCTACAAATTCAAGCAATCTCGAAAACGCATATTTATCAATTTTCATATCACGGTGTTCGGCGCTAAGGACGATGCAATGCTCGTTATAATAAACATACGGTGAATACTGCAGAAACCATGGTTCTCCTGTCAGTTCGATCCCGATAACCCGATGATTCGAACGGGCCGGATGGTTAATCCTCCCCGCATAGCCTTCATTCTCAATACAGAGGAGGCACTTCGGATAATTGGATGAAGAAGGCTTCATCTGTTTCTCAAGGGCAATCTGCTTCGGATCCTTCTCCGGCTTTGACAGGTTGATCGTAATATCCATCGTCCCATAGTCCGTTTCAATCTGATAGCTAATATTCCTGGCGATTTGCTTTGTTTGGATATAGTTGCTGTTCAGGCTTAATTTATAAAAATAATCTGTCGCTTTTTTTGGATCCTCGCTGTATTTTTCTTTAAAGGTCCTGTTCAGATCGGATGGCCTTTGAATAAAGACATTCATGATTTTTGCAGAAAAAATATCTTTCTCGCTTGACACATCTTCAATGAGTCCACGATCGACAGCATAGTCTGTTAAAACTTCAAGCAGTTCAGGGATGCTGAGCTCCCCATTTGTTTCTGTTTCAGCAGGGAAATCATCCAGACTTAATAAAGAAAGAATCTGGTTACGGGAATAAATCTCATCCTGCTCAAGGATAAGCTCTGTCTCCAGAGCCTTATTCAGCAGGGATTGCAGTGCCTGGTATACATCCATTTGCGGTACCTCCAATCAGTCAATCCTGATAGCCATCCGGGTTGTTTCGATGCCACTGCCAGGCATCTTCAAAAATTTTCTGGACCGATGTTTTATTTGGCTTCCATCCCAATACCTTCTTTGCCTTTTCGGATGATGCAATCAGGCGGCTTGGGTCTCCCGCTCTCCTTGGTGCAACTTTGGCGGGAATGTCATGGCCGGTCACCTTCCGGGCAGCGTCAATCATTTCTTTTACAGAAAAGCCCTCCCCACTGCCGAGATTAATAATCTCACTATTTCCGCCGTTTTGCAGATAGGTCAGGGCAAGGATATGCGCATCGATTAAATCCTCAACATGAATATAGTCACGGATGCATGTGCCGTCCTCGGTGTCATAATCGTCGCCGAAAATTGAAATATAGTCTCTCTTGCCAAGCGGTACTTGGAGGATGAGCGGAATCAGGTGTGTCTCCGGATTATGGTCTTCGCCAATTTCGCCAGTCGAACGCGCGCCGGCCACATTGAAATACCGTAAAGACACATATCTCAGCCCATAGGCGGTCTCACACCACTTCATGATTATTTCCATTGTCAGCTTTGTTTCCCCATACGCATTGGTTGGGTTAGTCGGAACTTCCTCGGTTATCGGCATTACTTCTTGCTCACCATATGTTGCGGCTGTTGAAGAAAAAACAATGTTCTTGATGCCGAATTCAACCATTGCTTCAAGCAATACTTGGGTTCCATATACATTGTTATTAAAATAGTCAAGCGGCTTTTCCATCGACTCGCCGACAAGTGAATTGGCGGCAAAGTGAAGAACACCGTCAATTTTTTCTTTCTCAAACACACTTCGCAGGAACTTCTTGTCACGGATATCACCTTTGAAAAACTTAGCCTTAGGATGGATTGCTTTTTCATGCCCGGTCTGCAAGTTATCAATTACAACTACATCATAATTCTGGTCAATCAGCTGATAAACGGCATGGGAACCGATGTAGCCGGCCCCGCCCAGCACCAATATGCTCATGTTTATCCCTCCGGCTTTATTTCTTTTGTTCCGTCACCTATGCTTGCGACATAAAAGGTTGCCCCGTAGCCAATTTTCTCTTTATAAATCTTGCCTACTTCCTCTATAAAATTGTCAACATGGGCTTTTTCAACGAGCGCGATTGCGCAGCCTCCGAAGCCTGCTCCGGTCATCCTTGCACCGAGCACACCCTCCTGTTTCCAGGATGCTTCTGCCAGTGTATCCAGTTCTATGCCGGTGACCTCATACTCTTCCTTCAGCGATCGATGCGATTCATTCATAAGCTTGCCGAAGTTTTCGAGATAGCCATTTTTCAATTCTTCAAGGGCTTTTGCAGTTCGTTGATTTTCGTATACCGCATGCTTTGCCCGTTTTTGTAAAACTTCGGTTGGAATAAGATGTTTATGCGCCTCAAATTGCTGTTCACTAAGAGCGCCTAGCGATGTAACGTCGAGCTCTTTTTGCAAATAGGAAAGGGCTGCCTCGCATTCACTGCGCCGCTCATTATACTTGGAGTCAGCCAGCTCTCTGCGCTTGTTTGTATTCATAATGATAATCTGGTGGTTTTCTAGATTAAGTGGTGCATATTCATAGTCAAGAGTTTCACAATCTAAAAGAATGCCGCAGTTCATCTTGCCCATCCCGACAGCGAACTGATCCATGATGCCGCTATTGACACCAATAAACTGATTTTCAACCTTTTTACCCAGCTGCACGAGCGCAATCCTGTCAATGCCCAGTTCGAAAACCTCATTGGCAATCACACCAATCAGCATTTCAAGCGATGCGGAAGACGACAGGCCTGCACCATTCGGGATATTCCCATTCACTAAAATATCAAGGCCGCCATCCAGGCCGTAACCTTCTTCCTTAATGTAGCGAATCATCCCCTTTGGAAAGTTCGCCCAGCCATGCGCGTTGTTATAATCGAGTTCTTCAAGGCTGAATTCAATGATGCCAGCATTAGGAAAATTCATGGAATACAGCCTTATTTGCCGGTCATCGCGCCTTTTGACGATTCCATACGTTCCATATGTGATTGCCGCTGGAAAGACTCGCCCGCCGTTATAGTCGGTGTGTTCACCAATCAAATTAATCCGGCCCGGGGAAAAGAACGTCCGGATGCCATCCGCGGTTTCGTAACCAAAAACACTGCAAAAGTCTGCTGTTAAATGGTGAAGATTCATAGGTCACTCTCCTTATCCGTTAATAGTGTAATCCCACATCGCTGGCAACCTGCCCACAAAGAGTTGGTTTTTTAAAAAATCCCTCTCTAAGAACGTGAACATATTATTGTTTCACTACAGTCCTTTGGAAAGGGATTTTGTCGAGAAGCTAGCATATCATTTAAGGTATTCGCCCACCTTGTGTGCTTCGCCTTTTCTAACTGCTCATAGTATATAGTTTTAAGTAAAAGTTTTATAGAATTTCACTAAAATTTAGTAAGATTTTAGTAATGTTTTTGGATGCCACGTATCATTGATTTCCCGGATTTTCTTCAAATCGCATTTCGGTTCACGATGGTACGTCAGTAAGCCGTTTATCTCCTGTTCCACATCGGTCAGCTGTGTGTAGCAATAACCATGAAGTCCTGTTGAGGCGTAGACAGCCTCCATGACACGCCTGTAATCTGCTACAAAATCTTCTTCATTTTTAACAGATGTATAGCCCCAGCCACTGTCTTCTCCAACTTTAAATCCAATACCTCCAAATTCGGTGAGGAGGATTGGTTCACCGCGATGCTCAAAACCATCGGCATATACGCCCCGAAGTGCCGGCATGGAATGCAGCAGCTTTTCTTTCGTAGAAATGGACTCCTTGAAAGCTTCGTATTTCGCCTTTTCGCTTGCGTTGCCATGATTGTAGTTATGGATGGCGCAAATATCTGTAACAGTCAGTTCCCAGCCGTCATTCGAAATGACCATCCTGGTCGGGTCAAGCGAATGAATAAGATGGTACATGGCAAGAGAATGATGCTGCTGCTGCTTGTTGTTCTTAATAAAAGGTACACCCCAGCTTTCGTTAACCGGTACCCAGGCGACAACCGATGGATGATTGTAGTCACGCTCAATGATTTCAATCCATTCCTTCGTCAGCCGGGCCGCCGCATCTTCACTATAGGAAGGAGACGCCGCGCATTCACCCCATACAAGGAAGCCAAGCTTGTCTGCCCAGTAAAGAAAACGCGGATCTTCCACTTTTTGATGCTTTCGGCAACCATTGAAACCCATTTCGAGTGTTAATTCGATGTCCCGTTTTAAATCTTCATCAGAAGGAGCGGTTAGAAGTCCATCCGGCCAATATCCCTGGTCAAGGACAAGCTTCTGGTAGTACGGTTTGTTGTTCAGGTAGACCATTCCGTTTTCGGTATGGACTTTTCTCATCCCAAAATAAGAATCCACACTGTCCAGCACTTCGTCGGTACCGGCTTTTCTCAAGACCAAGCTAATATCAAACAGATTCGGTGTCTCGGGCGACCAGTTCCAGCCAATGTGATGGAAAGACGTGCGGAATACTTTCCGATTATAAAGATTGATGGCCCGTTTTGTGTATGCCTCCACTACTTCAACAGTGTCTTTTACGACCCTTTCACCCTTGAACCGGATGTCAATATCAACGGCCTTACCTTCAAACTCACCGGTTACTTCCCATTCGACAATCACATTGCCATTGTCGATATCCGGAGTCATTCGGAGCTTGGTGATACTTTCGGGAGCAACCGGTTCAAGCCAGACTGTCTGCCAGATTCCCGTTGTCCTCGTATACCAAATCGCATCCGATTTCTCAATCCAAAATTGCTTGCCCCTTGGAATCGTTTCATCTGTGGATGGGTCCTCCACCCTTACAACAAGGGTTTCTGTTCCCCATGTCAGTTCGTTTGTGATATCCAGTGAAAACGAGGTATGCCCGCCTTCATGAAAACCGGCAAACTTGCCATTCACATAAATCCAGGCACGGTAATCGACTGCCCCAAAGTGGAGGACAACGTTTCGCCCTGACCATTCTTTAGGAACAGTAAATTCCCTGCGATACCATACATGGTCATGAAAAGATGGATCGTGGATACCGCTTAACTTCGACTGGTAAGCGAACGGTACGTTGATCTTCCTGTCAAATCCCCCGCCGTCCTGAAACCATTTTGCCTTAACCCCGATATTGTTGTCATCAAAGGCAAAATCCCATTCACCATTCAAGTTCTTCCAATCTTTCCTTACAAATTGCGGTCTCGGATATTCCGGCCTCAAATTCATCCATATCACTCCTATGCTAAATCTATCCTGTTATTCAGTGGCGGATTAGGTTACTTCAAGGTCGTCTTTGCCCGGTAATTCTGGAAAAGTGGTATGCGGCTCCGCCTGGTACCAATAGGCGACTGATGCAATGTCATCCTTAAGCGGCAAATATCTGCCTTCCGAACGCCATCCCAGTGCCTGAATCGTCACTCTTACATCTTCCTCGAATCGAATTGGATCCATCACATGCCAGCGGTACATACCGAAGCGTTGTTGCGCCCTGTATAAGCCATCAGGCTTAATCACCTGATGCATTCCTAAAAAGGGAGTTGAATATGGGCAATACTGACCCTTAGGCTGTTCCCAGTTCCATGCTCCACCAAAATAATCCTCAGTCCCCGTTCCGCAGATTGTCGGAAAATCCTGGTCCCCATCCATGTAAAACTTGATTTCTCCCTCTCCCCACCAATCATTGCTGTTGACTTGCCAGGCGAGATACGTTCCGACATAATGCCCATGGCCTTTGACACCATCCAAAATAGTATGGACATCCTTGTATTTCAATGGATTACTGCGCCTCCACGATGCGTGGAAATAAGCTGCGTCATCTGGAACCTCCGTCATCGTATAAGTAACCTGATAGTAGACGTAATAGTCTTCATTAGAGATATTCTCAATTGTCATTTTTGCCGACTTCCTAAACGGCATTTCCCAGTAGCTGTTAAAGCCTCCAGCAGGATTTACGGAAATCGGAAGCGAATTTACATTGACCCGTTCACACCAGCCGTTGCAAAAAAAATCGCCGAGCGGGACTTCAACGGACGGACTGTCTTCACCATCCCAATACATCCTAAGAATCAGCCTCCGCCATGAATCAGGATGGCATGTCAGCCAAATATGCTGAATCGCACCTTGTTCGTGAATATCTGCAACCACATGGGTAGAGTTTTGCTTGACGAGGACAGACGGAGATACCTTCCAACCTTGGCCAAGCTCCCTCGCAGGACCCTCACCTGTCCCTTTGATTGCCATGCCGCCCTTTCCCTTTTCTCCAGTAAAATTCTCAGGGCTAATCGATCTTGTCTTTGCCTTTGATAAACGGGACAACTGGCCAAGCCCCATTCCCAAACCATTGAACATTTCGCTCCATCCCCCTTATGTTATAGAATCCGTGTGCCGCGGCCAGGTCTTGCATGACTGCTAAATACACTTACTTCTGATTTGCCCGATACGCCTGGATTGGTTTGTTTTTTGCGAGAGCTATCACAGCCCCCATCATCAGGAATGCCAGACTAATATAGTCAGAAAGGAAATAACAAACTATCGCAAGCAAAATCCAATAAAGCGGAAGCTTATGCTGAAGCGTGTCGTCCTTAAGGATTCTTTTTGCAAAAATGACATTCAAAACCCCGATGATCACGAAAAACAGGCCGTAGGTGACTGTATAAGTAAACATGCTATCAAAAAGTGATTGGACACCCATCTGCTCAGGAATCTGAAGATGCTCCAGATTTGCTCCCTGCTGTTTGACGTACATGGAGTAAAAGAACATCGTAATCATCCCAGTGACAATCTGCCAGCCGCTAGCGATATAAATAATTTTCCGTTCAAAGGATCTGTCCATTAAAATCACTCCTCACAAGTTCAGGCCGAACCTTATCCTTTAACTCCCGATGAAAGCGACATTGATTGCATAAAATATCTTTGTGCAAATAAGTAGAGCAAGAACGTCGGCACGAGTGCAATCATTGCCCCGGCAGTCCCGATTCCCGGATAGGTCAGGTATTGCCCCTGCAGCAATTGAAGGCCTGGGGTGATTGGCAGTTTTTCAATGTCATTCAGAACGATTGAAGGCCACAGAAAGTCATTCCATGCACCTGTAAAGCTGAACAATGCAACCACCGTCAATACCGGCCGGATGAGCGGCAGGATTATATGCCAGAAGATCTGGAATTCATTTGCACCATCTATTCTTGCGGATTCATCGAAAGTCTTCGGTATTCCAAGCACGAACTGCCGGACAAGAAAAACGTTGAACACGCCAGCGGCTCCCGGAACGATGACGGCAAGGAAGTTATTGACCCAGCCAAGGGAATCCATAATTCCGTATAGCGGGATCAGGTTGACGACGCTTGGAAACATCATTGATGCGAGCAAAGCGCCAAACAGCCAGTCGCGCCCTTTGAATTCAAGGCGTGTATAGCCATAGGAAGCGAGAGCCACTACAATCAGAACGAGAATCGTGTGGCCGATTGAGATGATAAGAGAATTTGTGAACCATTTGACGATTGGGGTTGAATCATTATTGAATAGCAACTCGACATAGTTGCTAAGCGACCAGTGGATTGGCAGGAAGCTAACCCCGGCCGATGTTATTTCCTCCTCCGATTTGAAAGAGGTAAACACACCCCATAGGATTGGAAAAGCCCATATTATAGCCATAACCAGCAAAAAGATAAAAGCAGCTATTTTTGATAACGAGCCCTGTTTCATATTGTCACCCCTAATCTCTGTCCCTTAACAGGTAGAATTGGATTGCCGAAACGACCATGATACAAAGCCCAAGCAGGACGGCCATTGCGGAAGACATACCGGCAACCGACATTCCTGAACCAAATGCGTTTTTCTGGATGTACATAAGAAGAACGCGTGTCGAATCATTCGGTCCGCCACCTGTCAACATTAATGGCTGCCCGTATACATTGAACTGGGCAATCGTCGTCATGACCGTCGTAAACAGAATTTGGTATTTGATGCTAGGAAGAGTCACTCTGAAAAATTTACTGAAAATCCCCGCGCCATCCAGCTCTGCAGCTTCAAGCAAATCTTTCGGCACGCCATTCAGTGCAGCAAGATAAATAACCATATTACCGCCGATCGTCCACCAAACGGTTACAATAACAAGTGAAATCCAGGCATGCGGCTGGTTATCAAGCATATTGGTCGAAATGCCTAAATAGTTTTGTAAAGGCCCGTATGTTACGCTCAGTAAGAAATTCCATACAATCATAACGGCCGAAATGGCAAAGAGCGAGGGTAGGTAAAACAATGACTGGAATACTCTGTTCAATCTCGGCTTTACTGATAGCGCAGTCGCAATCAGGAGCGGAACAATAATACAAAACGGTACTGTAATCAGCACAAAGATAAACGTGTTCTTTATGCCATTGTAAAACTGGTTATGAAAGCTCGACTCTTTGTCAAATAAGATAGTTTGGAAGTTTTGAAGACCTACCCACTCAGGTGATGTGAACAAGTTCCATTTGGTAAATGCAATGTATATACCATAAAAGGAAGGCAGGAGGAAAAAGATCAGGAATAGCAGAAGATGCGGCCCAACAAATAATATCGGCCAAAGGTTCGGCTTTTTGCGTTTTTTATCTGTTACGTTTCTTTCAACAATCGCCGCCAATAGTTTCACCCCATTAATTAAGAAAAGTGCGTGTGCCTCGAAACAAAGTTTCGTCCGGTCGTGCTGCCATTAGCCGGTTTTAAGAGAAAAGGAGGAGGAACAGGTTCCTCCCCCTTTTGTTAAACCTATTGAGCCATCTTATCGTTTACAGTCTGCTGGATTTTCTTCAGCTGTTCTTTAATGTCTGCCTTGCCTTGAATCATATCCCAGATTCCGGTATCGATTTCACCGAATACATAAGAGCTGCCTGGGTCTGTAATGATGGTTACGGCTTGGCGAGCTTCATCCGTTTTAAGCAAGAAGGATTGTGGCATGTCTGTATATTCCTGATTGTCCAACATGCCGAGCGCAGTAGGGTTTGCACCGGATTTAATCCATTCTGTCGTGTTGCCCTGTAGCCATTCAAGAAACTTTACGATACTCTTGATTTTCTCTTCAGAACGTTCTTTACTTACGAACATGGCGAACTGGTCAGCACCAGAGCCTTGGATAATATTATTTGCATCCCATTGCGGAGTGAATGTTTGGGCCCATTTAAAGCTAGTGATTTTTTCCATTTGCGACAACATCCATGTTCCCTCAGGCAGGAAGATAACCTTGCCGTTGTTAAACAGCTTGTTCATGTCTTCGCCCTTTTTGTTCATGTAGCCAAGGTCATGAAGCTTCTTGAATTGCTCAATTGTTTTTACAGCAGTGTCGTTATCAATGGTTGGCTTTTCACCGTCAGAGAACTTACCGCCCATTTGCAGGTACAAGTTGTTGAAGTTTTGCATTCCCCAAGTGAAACCATAAGCATAGATACCGTCTGCCTTAGCAGCTTCACCGGCTTTTTCAATTTCCTCATAGGTGATGATATTGTCATCCGCAGCTCCTGGTACATATTTATCAACTAAGTCTTTGTTGTAGTACATGACCCAGCTTCCCATAGTTGCAGGAACACCAAATTGCTTGCCTTCCTGGGTACCAACCTTCCATGCTTCTTCAAGGTAGTTTTCGCCTTTAACTTCAGTTCCTTCGATGTACTCATCCCACGGCTCGAGCATACCTTGGGAATGGTAAGTCGAAACAGCTTCTGATGCGATCAGAGCAATATCTGGAACACCTTTGCCGGAACGCGTAACTGTGGCAAGCTTATTGCCAAGCACTACGCCTTCCATTGCTACAATTTTTACTTTGTAATCGGGATTTGTTGCATTGTAACGATCGATATCCTTTTTAATCAAATCGCCATCCGGGCCGGTCGTACCGCTCCATAGAACAATTTCCTTCTTTTCATTTTTTGCATCGCCTGAAGAGCTTTCACTTCCGCCGCCGCTGCACGCTGCCAAAATCAAGGATGCAGCTACCGTCAAACTTAACAATAATTTGCTTTTCTTCATTATTTCTCTCCCCCTAAATCAATTTTTTGCTCCGTGTGAGTCGGTCCATCAATTTTAAGCTTTCCATCTTCAAAATAGAGCCGGTCCATATTCATCTGCCTGTCTCCGCTGGGCGACTCAGGATACGTATGTGTATGATATACGGTATAAAGCGTCTTGCCATCCGGGCCAACAGTCACACTGTTATGCCCGGGCCCTGATATCCCATTATCAAGATCCTTTGCCAAAATCGGATTTTCCTCAGCTTTCACAAATGGTCCTGTCGGGCTGTCCGAAACGGCATAGCCAACACCGTACTCGGAGCTTGCATAGTAATTGGAAGAATACATCAGATAGTACTTGCCATTATTTTTTAATACAAACGGGCCTTCATTCCACTGATAATCCCCGCCTAGCCCTTCCCACTCCTGGTCGGGCTCGAGCAGCAGCGTCGGTTCGCCTGTAAGGGCAGTCAATTCTTCATTCATTTCCTGGACCAATATTTGGCTAACATGATAGCCGTCTATGATATTCTCAGAACAATCCTTCACATAATAGAAGTAAGGCTTCCCATCATCAAAAAATATGTGTCCATCAATATAGGAACCTTCTTCTTTAACAATCTCCGTACTTACGTCCTTGAAAGGGCCCAACGGATCTTTGCTGGTTGCAATTGAAATTTGCAAGGAGCCTTCCTGATTCCTGGCACTGTAAGTCATATAAAACTGGCCTTTATGCTTAATAACCTCGGGTGCCCAAAAATCTCCTGTTGCCCACTCGTCAGATTGTTCTGCGATATCGTAAGCCATTCCTTTTTCTTCCCAGTCCACTAAATTTTCCGATTGCCAAACTCTAAAGCCAATGGTTGCAGCCGATGTTGCGTACATATAGTACATATCGCCATCCTTCATGACAAAAGGGTCCCCGATGTTTGTTATCTCTCCGACCGGGTTTTTGTAGGTAATATAGTTTGGTTGGTCTCCGCCCTGAAGCGTTGCAGCCAAGACTCCTATTCCTGCCATTACGATCACAACCCCCACCACGGCCAAAATTTTCAACCGTATTGTTGTTTGTTTGCGCTTTTCTTTCAAAATTTCAACCCCTTAAATCGATTTTTTCCAAATCGCCTCCTTGAGGGTTAGTCTTAGAATGTTTGCGCTTTCAAAAAAACGGATAAAGAATAGCTGTAGGTGTATTTCCCTCCAGATGTAATGTAAGCCCTTACAATTTAATTAACATGACTATCTGGAATGATGACTATAAAGAAAGTGCAAACCGAACCGCAACAAACCTAATTTGTACGACTTTGAGAAGGTGGAAACAGGAGATAAAGCGAGGGATTCATTCACATCATTATACAGCGCTTCATCTAGCTTCCTATGATTATAAATTATTACAACTACATTATTACACGTTTTCTTATTATATTGCAAGTATTTCGGTAATAAAAAAAGCCTGGTTTGCAAAACCAAGCTTGATCCTTATCGATACTTACCTATCAATATAACTCCCTGCTCATAATTGCCGAACTTTTTACCGAATAAATTTAATCCACCCTTATTAACCGCCTCGTTCTTTATCCCAATTTTCACAGAGATAAAAGGTCTTGTATCGATCCTCAAATCCGAGATGGTTACATCTGATATTTTAATCCCATCGACAAAGCAACCAGAAGCATTGATCTTCCAATTTTTCAACAGGCCAAATTGGGTACTATTGGTACTCCACCATGAAGGAGTAAGAAAACCGCGCTCTCCTCCAAAGTCCCCTGGCGATGTCCATGTGCCAATTTCTACGTTGTTCACCCAGCAAGTAATATCGGAGGGCCAATCCTCTTTGTAATACGGGGCCTCAGAACAGATTTCAGCCGAAAAATTCAGTTCTTCCATCCTCAATCCAAACGGAACCCGATTAGGAAAATGATATTCAACAAATCCCTTTCTGAACCACAACAATTGGGCAAGTTTTCGCTCCTGCTCGTAAAACGCGCGCGGATCATCGAGTAAATGAATGATTCCGGTATCACTTAATAAGCCGCATGTCGGCTCAACTTCACAATTCACAAACTCTCCAATATTCATCTCAATCCTGAAGACATTTTCTTCGGAGCCAGTTTTATCAGTAAGGTTAATGACAACTCGGTCATATCGATTCGAATTTACCTTTTGCGACCCTCTTCCAGGAACGATTTCAGTGGAGATAATCTTGGCATCTTCCAATTTTTTTATGTTCGCTGCAGCTGTCGAAAATGGAACGCCCAGCTTTTCAGATAATTCATTTACATTTTGCGGGCCATCAGTCAAAATTCGGATGATTTGCATGCGGTGTTCATGTCCAAGCGCTTTGCAGATCTCAATTGCTTCTTCCAATGTTAATTCTAATGTTCTCAACAAATTCAGCCCTTTATTACAATATTTTTCGTAATAAAAATATCGTAAATTAATTTTAAAATTTAGTCAAGCCGCTGCTTTCAATTTCCTTCATATAACTCGATTGGCAGGCCGTCTGGGTCATGGAAGAACGTGAATTTCCTGCTTGTAACCCGATCGATGCGAATTTCTTCCACTTCAACTCCCAGTCCTTTCAATTCTTCAGCGGCTTGTTCCACATCTTCCACCTCGAACGCCAGATGCTTCAGGCCTGCAGCTTCCGGGTAGCTTGGCCGCGCCGGCGAATCGGGAAAAGAGAATAACTCAATTTGATAAGCTCCATTTACTTCAAGGTCTAGCTTATAGGAATGCCTTTCATCACGATAGATTTCGTTAATAGGTTTCAAGCCCAGGATTCTCGTATAGAAATCCTTGGACTTGCTGTAATCAGAGCAAATAATCGCAACATGATGAATACGTTTTATTTCCATTCATTGTTCACCTCGTTTTGTTAGTTGGTTATGGTACTTTCATTACAATCTGCGTCGAAAAATAGTGGTTGCCCCTAATAAATTTTAAATAGATAATGGGCTTAGTTAATTGAAAATGGGGGATGCCTTTAGTATGAATACGAAATTAATCCTTGTCGAAGGACTGCCTGGTTCCGGCAAGTCGACGACTGCAAAATTAGTCCACGAAATTCTTTCCGGGATGAACAAAGAAACCGAACTTTTCTTCGAAGGAAACCTTGAACATCCGGCAGATTATGATGGGGTCGCCTGTTTTGACAAGAACGGCTGGGAGAATCTCCTCTCAATGAGCGGGGATGCAAAATCAGCATTGCTCGTAAATGTCCAGGAGAAAGATGGCCATTACCTTCTGCCCTATCAAAAAATGAGAAACAGCCTTTCGGATGAGCTTATCCAACTGATTTTTAAACATGATATCTATGAATTGCCACTCGAGCAAAACATCGAACTTATTGCAGACAGATGGGCTGACTTTGCAAACAGCGCAGCGTCAGGACAGAAAATCTTTATCTTCGAATGCTGTTTTATCCAGAACCCAGTAACAATGGGCATGGTGAAATACAACGCGCCGAAGGAAACAACGATCGGCTATGTCCAAAAATTAGCTGACTCCATCACCAGACTGAACCCCCTGCTGATATATGTTGCACAGGACAATCTTGAACTCTCCTTTAGAAAAGCAGTAAAAGAGCGCCCTGTCGAATGGTCCAACGGATTCATCTCCTATTATACCGAACAAGGCTATGGAAAAGCACATAACCTTATGGGACTGGAAGGCACCCTGCAAGTATTGGAGGCGAGGCAAAGCTTGGAAAAGGAAATCTTTGACAGCCTTGAAATGAGGAAAGTAATTGTCAATAATTCTAGCTTTGAAGAGGACAGCTATAAAGAAACAATAAAGAAAATTCTAAGCCAAAATGTATAGTGAAATAGTATCCCGCTTCCGGCTGCGGATGGACTTTATGACAATTTTAAACTGGGAAGTCCATTTAGGAATATCTGAACAACACGCACTAATTGAAAGCGCTTCATTATAGTGTGGGAAACTTTTCCTGAAAATAGTAGAGTATAAGTTTGTTGACATATATGAAATAGCCTAGTAAAGTAAGTGTCAAGCAATTCCGAAAAGCAAATAAACTTACCTTCTTATCAAGAGAGGTTGAGGGACTGGCCCTATGATACCTCGGCAGCGGACTAATCGTTCTGTGCCAAATCCAGCAAGCAGAAGCTTGAAAGATAAGAAGAGGCCGAATCTGTTCGTACATGTCCTCTTCTGTCTGAAGGGGATTTTTATTTTTTCAAAAAAATGAATATGCGAAATTCTTATCAAGAGAGGTTGAGGGACTGGCCCTATGATACCTCGGCAGCGGACGTAATGGTCTGTGCCAATTCCAGCAAGCTGACAAGCTTGGAAGATAAGAAGAGACGCGCTTGCATTCAGCTTGCCTGCCCTCTTCTGTCTTCCGGAAGAGGGTTTTTTTATACGAATAAAGCCTGCCGTTTATGGCAGCAAGAAATAACAGGAGGTCAAACATGATTGAATTTCAGCAAGTCAAAAAAGTGTATGACAGCGGTGGAAATCAAGTTACCGCACTGAACGGCATCGACTTGAAGGTTGATAAAGGTGAAATCTTTGGCGTAATCGGCTTCAGCGGCGCCGGAAAAAGCTCCCTTATCCGCTGCGTCAATCTTCTGGAGCGGCCAACATCCGGCCATGTAATCGTCGACGGCCAGGACCTGACAACCCTTTCTGCGAGAGAGCTCCGTGAAGTGAAAAGGAATATCGGGATGGTCTTCCAGCATTTTAATCTATTAAACTCTAAAACGGTTTTCACAAATGTAGCAATGCCTTTGAAACTGGCAAAGCTGCCTAAGGAACAAATCAAAAAGCGCGTCCATGAGCTTCTTGAATTTGTAGGG
Organism: Bacillus sp. FJAT-27225; assembly: GCF_001685025.1. Classification (GTDB taxonomy): domain Bacteria; phylum Bacillota; class Bacilli; order Bacillales; family Cytobacillaceae; genus Bacillus_D. Next base: position 160,490 of record NZ_MAYU01000012.1, read on the forward strand.
CTTGCTGACAAGGCTGACAGCTATCCTGATCAACTTTCCGGCGGCCAAAAGCAGCGGATTGGCATCGCAAGGGCACTGGCGACTCAGCCAAAAATCCTGCTTTGCGACGAGGCGACTTCTGCCCTCGATCCGCAGACAACAAGCTCAATTCTTCAGCTGTTGAAAAAAATCAACAAAGAATACAACATCACGATCCTGATTATTACCCATGAGATGGGAGTCATCAGGGAAATTTGCGACAAGGTTGCTGTCATTGAAGGTGGAAAGATTATCGAGGAAGGTTCAGTGTTTGACGTATTCTCGGCACCGAAAACACAGACTGCACGCAATTTTGTTTCTTCTGTTATGAATGACAAGCTGCCTGAATCCGTCACCAGCCTTATTGAGGAGCATGCTGGCCTGCAGAAAGTTTACCGTATTAATTTTGTCGGTAATTCCGCCGGACAGCCGCTGCTTTCCCAGCTTGCCAAAAAGTTCGACATCGACGTTAATGTGCTGTTCGGGAATATCACCGAGCTCCAGGGTACTCCGTTCGGAAATCTGATTGTCGAGTTCCAGGGCAGTGACAAAGAAATTCTAAGGGCATTGCAATTTATTCATCAACAGAATGTCTCGATAAAGGAAGTGACAGCAAATGCTAGTTAATTCGGATCAAATCATTGAAGCACTTATCGAAACAATCCAGATGGTATGCTTCTCGCTATTGTTTTCAGCTCTTCTTGGTCTCCCGCTCGGAATCCTGCTTGTTGTGACAAGAAAAGGCCAGTTACTGGAAAACGTGCCCTTCTTTAACATCTTGAGCGGCATCATAAATGTATTCAGGTCAGTTCCGTTCATTATCCTTTTAGTCGCGATCATTCCAATTACAAGGCTGATCGTCGGCACATCAATCGGTACTGCTGCCGCAATCGTGCCAATGGTTTTCTATGCCGGACCCTATATTGCAAGGCTTGTAGAGAACTCGCTGCTTGAAGTCGATCCGGGCGTAGTTGAAGCGGCGGAAGCAATGGGAGCCACTCCAGCACAAATCATCTTCCGATTCCTAATTCCGGAAGCATTAAGTTCACTTGTTCTCGCCTTCACGATTGCAACCATAGGCCTTGTCGGTGCATCAGCAATGGCCGGGGCTGTCGGCGGCGGCGGAATTGGCGACCTGGCAATTACATATGGCTACCAGCGCTTCGATACAACGACAATGCTGATCACAGTCGCCATCCTCGTTGTCATGGTTCAGGGCCTACAAACAGCAGGTAATGTTTTAGCGAAGAAAATCAGGCGGAGGTAACAGGTTGAAGCCTGGCCAACTCGTACAATTTTTTCAAAAAACAAAAGAAGATAACTCAGGAGGAAAACATCATGAAAAAAGTATTTCTAACATTTCTCGTATTGGTGCTGGCAGTTTTCAGTGCAGCATGCTCAAACTCATCATCGGCATCGGATGACACTGTTAAAGTAAAAGTCGGTGTCAGTGGCACAGACACCCGGATTTGGGACTTTATCGCTAAAAAGGCCGAAAAAGAAGGCATTGAAATTGATGTTATTACGTTCTCGGATTATGTTGCACCAAACACTGCCCTTGCTGAAGGGGAAGTTGATATCAACGCTTTCCAGACCGTCGCTTATTTTGACGAATTCATCGAAGAACACAATGTTGACCTTGTACCAATTGCAACTACTGTCCTTGCGCCAATGGGCCTATACTCAGAAAAATATAAGGACGTAAAAGACATCCCGAAAGGTTCAACAATCGCAATTCCAAACGACCCATCCAATTCCGGCCGTGCATTGCTGCTTCTTCAGGAAGCTGGCCTAATCACTCTGCCTGAAGACTACGATGGCATCGCTGGCCCTGAAGTAATTGTCGAAAACCCTAAGAACCTGAAAATCGAACAATTGGTTGCTGCACAAACTCCAAGGGTATTGCCTGACGTTGCCGCTTCTATCATCAACAACGGGATCGCCGTGGATGCTGGCTTCACACCGACCAAGGATTCGATTTTTCACGAAAGCGCAACAGCCCTTCCATATCTGAACATTATTGCAACACGTGCGGAAGACAAAGACAACAAAACGTACAATAAAATTGCTGAGCTTTACCAATCCGACGACACTGCCGAGTTCATTGAAAAAGAATACAAAGGTAACATGATTCCAACCTTCGTTCCACTTAGCGAAATCGGCTGGTAAGTTGGCTGATGGCCGCGGTTTGTTCCCTGGCTAATCGGGACGGTGCTCGTTTGCCAAGTTCAAAGGAAAAATCAGCCTGGACAATCGGCACGAGCTGTGATGCGACGGAGTTTTGATCAGTTTTCCGGGAGGAGGGGATAGCCCTTCCTCACCTTTAAGGAGGAGTTAGTGATGGCAGTATCGGTACAAACAGATTTTCGAAATGTAATTATTGAGAGCATTGACAGCAAGCGCGATCTTTATATTTCAACCAGCCACGCAATCCATGCACGGCCAGAGATTGGCAACCAGGAGTTTTTTGCCTCAGCACAGCACATCAAGCTATTGGAAGATGAGGGATTCCAGGTCGATAAGGCTGTTGCCGGTCACGAAACCTCCTTTGTTGCACGGAAGAAATCATTGAAGCCTGGTCCTGCAATCGCCTTCCTTGCTGAATATGATGCGCTTCCTGGTCTTGGCCATGCTTGCGGACATAATATCATTGGAACCACAAGTGTTGCCGCTGCAATCGCATTGAGCAAAGTCATCGATGAAACCGGTGGCGAAGCAGTGGTGTTCGGCACTCCTGCCGAAGAAGGCGGCCCGAACGGCAGTGCCAAAGGAAGTTTCGTCAAACACGGCCTAGTTGAGGGAATTGACGCAGCGCTAATGATTCATCCATCAGGAAGGACAGCCCTGACGTCCCCTTCCCTGGCAGTCGATCCACTTGATTTTGAATACATCGGCAAACCTGCCCATGCAGCCGGGGCCCCGCATGAAGGGATTAATGCTTTGGATGCAGTCATCCAGCTTTTTAACGGAATTAGCGCACTTAGGCAGCAGCTCACCGACGATGTCCGTATCCACGGCATCATTACACATGGCGGTGATGCACCTAATATCATTCCGGAATACGCAAAGGCACGCTTCTTTATTCGTGCAGCAACCAGGAGCGGACTTAATGAAGTAACCCGGCGAGTGAAGGCCGTAGCAGAAGGTGCTGCACTCGCCACCGGAGCAAAGCTGAATGTCATCGCATTCCAAAACGAAGTCGATAATCTTCTATTAAATAGAACGTTTGATGGGCTGTTTAAAAAGGTCATTGAGGAACTTGGCGAATCGGTATTTACCGGAGAGCGTGACGGAATCGGTTCGACCGATGCAGGCAACATCAGCCAAGTCGTTCCAACCATTCATCCGTATATCTCGATTGGCCCCGAAGACCTTGTTGCCCACACCGTCCCATTCCGTGAGGCAGCCGCCTCCCCTAAAGGAGACCAGGCACTGATCACCGGCGCAAGAGCACTCGCATTAACCGCGCTAAGACTCATAACCGATTCAGAAGCACTCGTGTCAGTCAAACAGGAATTCGCGGACAGAAAAGCAGCAGAAACCAACTAGAAAAAGGGTCTGATCCATACCCGCCGGGGGTAGGGGTCAGACCCCTTTTAGTATTCAGCACCACACTTTTTCACTAAACAGATTAGCGAAATGGCTACTTTTCACTAGTCGGTCTCCGAGTAGTACTAGTCATCCTCGCGTAAAAAATAGTAGTACTCTGAGTAGTACTACAAATGACTATGCGTCCGCACTACACTTTTTCACTAAGCAGATTAGCTGAATGGTTACTTTTCACTAGTCGGTCTCTGAGTAGTACTAGTCACTCCCGCGGGAAAAATAGTAGTACTCTGAGTAGTACTACAAATGACTATATCTCCGCACTACACTTTTTCACTAGCAGCTCACGAGTATCACTAGTAAACCAACCAGCAAAATCGTTCAAAACAATGAAAACCGGCCTGCGCAGACAAACTGCGCAGGCCGGCAAACGAGAACCCCCCTTTACCCCATAGGATGCAGAACAGATTCCTTTGTTTGGATGATCTCACTGATCACTTCTTTCAGCTCGTGGACAAGGTGGCTGTTGTCGAAGGACGGGCTCAATTCTACAAGCCGGACTCCATGGTCTTCGTAATAATCCGAAGCGCCATTGGAATGCCGCTTCGGATACAATGCCCACACCTCTGGTACCGGACGCAGCCTTTTCCTCAAAAAGTCGTTCAGCCTGTCACCGTAAAGATGGTTTGAGCTGAAGTTGAATGCATAACTGACAAGCTGTTTCATCGTGTTCGTCTGGGCATTGGTGGAGATCAGTTCTTTTTTCCAAATTGATGCTTTAGGACGATATTTGAAGTCAAAAACAAGGCTTCCAATATAGATGCCTTCCTCATATAAATCGAGACGCCCGTCAGGACGGTTGTTGGTTCCGTTTGTATAAAGAGGGGCGTTTTCCGCATTCGTTTCGGTGCTCTGGGACGGAATTTTCCCATCATAGACAAGCGACGCGGTGAGCTTGTCCTTTGCAAAGGTGATTTTCGTGCCAGGCGGAATCGTTGGTATAATGATATCCTCAATGACATTATCCATTCCATAAATCCAGCCGCCTGTCGGAACAAAGCCAAGTTCCTCGTGCTGCAAGAGCTTTACGAATTGAAGGAAACCCCAGATCTCATAGATTTTGTCCGTGCGCTTCCACTGGTACGTATACTCCTGGTCAAAGGAAATGTTAATCGTTTCATTATTTAATTCCCGCTGCACTTGGTAAAGTGTCCGGTAGCGGACATCCGTCGTCATCACATGGGGAATCCTTGCATCCATCTGCTGTTTCACATCACCATACCATGGTGCTGTCCGAAACCAATTCAGAGCGCCGCGCATTTTTTTCGATTTGTCGAGATACACTCCAAGGTCTTTTAGGACAAGCCGCTTTCTGCTAATCGTATTAGCTTGGTTGAACCGTTCCTGTCCAAGGGCTTCTATTTCGGCAGCAAGCTCATTTTGGTAATTTTCCACGGAGAGAATGAATTTGCTTAGTGTTGAAATAAGCGACTTCACAATTTTTTTGGCTATCCGGTTTTCAGGCAAATCATAATTGATTTTTTTAATAGGCGTCATCAGCCATTCTTCTGATTCCGGATGCTGGACCCGATGCCTGATTGTAATCTCATCAACAATCTTTGCCTTCTCCTCAGGCATAAGCTGATATTCCTTTTTAATCGCAAAATTTATTTTCTTATATAAATCGGTGATTGAAGCCATAATTGCCGGGAAGCGGTGCACAATGACCCGGAATTGCCTGAGGATGTCCGGCGATAGTTTGATGTCGGCATCCTTTGGAAACCCGTAGCTCTTCCTGATCAAGTCCTGGGCAAGGCCGCGGAGCTCCGCTTCGACCTCGTCCCGCATCGTCTCCCATTGGTCAGCATTGATTTGCTTTGGTGTAATCCTCAGCCATGAAAAATAAGACCTTTCCCCGACATCAACCATAATCCGATACAAACCAGGGATATAAGGATAATACTCTTCTCCATTATGCTCGAACAAAACTAGCGGGGAAGAGGATGGCTTGAGGAAGATGTTAGAGCCATCCCCTTCTTCCTCCAACATTCGGGCCGGGAGGGCATCCAGGCCATCCATGAATAACCTGGCCGTTTTGTTTTCAGCCATGAACGTCACGTTCAATGGAACATTCTCGGGAATTTCCAGTACTGTTGAATCAACATGTTCGAACAGTTCCTGCTCTGTTTCGTAAAATATCTCTGCCTGTTTATCAACACTTCCCGCCAAAAACCCAAGCGTAAAGGTAATTGAGAACGGCAATTCACTATAGTGTATAGCCATTCAGCTTCAACTCTTTCGCTTTGTCGACGACAGATTGGCGGGTCTGTTCAAAATCCGATATATCTTTGTACTCATCCAGCAGATCCCATAAATAACTTTTCGCTACCGTGCCCGAGTTTTTATCATACGTGCCCAGGAAAGAATAAAGCTGGTCCTCGGAGCCCCTGATTTTAGTTAAAATCCGCTGGACGATTTGCAAATCAAATGCATCTTCCCTTGAGAGAGCTTCCTGAGCAGGCAGGTTCTTAAGATAGCCATCTATCTGGCGGACAATCCGCTGGCCGATGCCACTCTGCCTGTTGACTTGCTGAAGCCCATTATGCAGCTTCCAAAGAAATTCAAGCTCGCGGCTCGTCAGGTTCAAGGCAGTATTGTTATTTTTAAAGGAATCATAATCCTCATAATTCAGCACTTGATCACGGGAATGGAAAACCTTCTTTTTGTCCCCCAGCTCCTTCAGCTGTTCATACGGAAGGACTTCAAGCTGGATAACATTGGCCCGGTCAAGTACCTTATCGGAAAAGTGATAGGTCGACTCATCGAGGTTGACTGTACCAACGAACATGACGTTATCCTTGATTGAGATGGTTGGCGGATATTGAGCCGAGTTATACAGCCGGGTTGCAAGCTCATCATTATACAGGCGCAGCTCGCGGCGGCCAAAATCCATTTCAAGAATGGACAGGAATTGTGAAAAATAATGTTCGACGCGGGCAAGGTTCATCTCATCGAAGCAGATGATGAACAGCTTGTCCTTTTCCTTTTCAGCCTGTTTAAGGACATTGATTAAGCCGGAATCACCAGGCCGATACACCATATGCAGCGTGTCAGCATAGCCAATCAGATCAGCGTCGTCAGTCCAGGACGGGCGGACTGAAATAAAGGTGAACTGGTCGGAATACAATCCGAGTGCACGGCTGTACGCCTGGACGAGCTTTGATTTCCCCGTTCCGCTCATACCTGCCAAAATGACAAGGTTTGAAGACTTCATCGCTGTATGGAAGTTGACGAGGTCTTTTTCTGAATATAGAAGCCCCATCTCCTGCGTTGTGGCGACAAAGTAATCAAGGAAACGCGACTCCGAGGTTTCTTCCTTTGTTTGCGGCTGGGGACTTCCAGCTTGAGCGGAAGCAGCCTGGGATCCTGCCGGGAATGAACCAGCTTGCGGAGCAGCTTGCTGCACGGATGATGGTGTCCGCTCCGCACCTATTCCTGCAGGTTTCGAAACAGAGCGTTTTTCTTCTGAGACAGCCTTTGAGACAGGCTCGGCTGTTAAGGCAGCTTTCACATCTTCTTTTTCAGGAGCAGCAAGGCCAACAGCAGCTTCCTGAAGGGCGCTTGTTAAATCAATTTCGGCAGAAGCTTCAATTGCTCCAGCCAAGTACTGGTACGTATCAATTGTTACGTACATCACATTCGGGATATGAATTGGGTCAATATAGGAATCGTCGAGCCATTCCTTTTCAAAAGGAGTGCTCTTTAGCCCTCCCCTTATGGAAAAACTAAAGCCGCCATGCGCATATTGGTGCTTATCAAATTCGCCGAACGCGATATACTCATTCTCTTCATTTTTCCAAAGAATAATGGTTGGGGTATCATTCGCTTCGGTCGATATTCCCTCAATCCTGCCAATGAACTTCCGCTTGGTCACCTTCTCAAGGAACTCTTCATACGCCATTCCATGGGCTTCACAAGAAAAAATTGGCAGAGGGAACAATGCTACCTTATCATGGAAGCTCTCGGCTTTCGGAATCAGCCTGATATTTTTCGCCTGATAAACCTCGTTATGGTTATAAAGGATTTTTCTTTCAGCAATAAATACGAGCAGACTGTCATTCAGCCAATCACGCAAATTCTGCTTCCGCTCATCGTCAGTGGTATATGGGTCGTCCTCAAACCCCCACTTGACGAGATCTGATGCAAACCCGGTTATATATTTAACATTCGGGAAACTGTCAGGCGGTTGTGAAATAAGCTTAATTTGAAATTGCAGCAAATCCTGGCTGTTAACAAACACAGCTTCCCGGAACGTATTTTCAATATAAGTATCCTCGGCGACAACGCCAATTAAATCTGTAGTCCAAACTTTGTTATGCATAACGATTCCCTCTTTCAATCAAATTCCGTAAATCCATGAATGTATTGATAATTTTCACTGGTTTTTGAAGATGCGTGTGGATGAATGCCTGCTTTGTGGCTGGCACCTTATAGTTAAGGAGCCAAACTTCCTTGAATTCATCCCAATCAACGCTTTCAAAAATGTCTTCAATTTCAGACGCTTCAAATATGGCCAGTTCATATTGTTCATTTTTCATAATCGACTTGTTTTTTGGATTGCCCAATAGGGCTATTTTCTTTTTGGCTGCCGGCTCGCCGGTTTGCAAAGGTGCACCGGTATCGGAATCTGGTTCTTTGGCGGGTTTGGCGCTATTCAGCAATCTGGCATTCAAATGCGAAATGGCCGCATTCCGTTCCGCCACCAAGGCATCCTTTTCTGTAAGCAGCTTTTGGTTTTTCTCTGCTTCCTGTTCAAGTTTTTGCAGCAGTCCATTTGCTTTTGAAAGCTCCTGTCCGGTTTGGGACAGCTTTTTATTCAGTTCCTTCTTTTCTTCCTTCAGCTTTTCTTTTGCATCACTCACGTTTTTTTCGAGTTTTGTAATTTTTGAGGATAGCTCTGCATTTTTTTGTTCCGCCTTTTTTAATTTTTTTTCAAGGTCTATAATGATTTTTCTTAGTTCATCTTCTGTTGAGTTTTCCTGGGGAGAAGGAGTGGACTCTTCTTCTTTCGGCTGGCTCTTCCCATGTTCTGTAAGCTTTTCTTCAAGTTCTGCTGCCAGCTTATGTTTTTCTTCGTCTTTACAAGAGTAGAGTGAGACAAGAATTTCATGCGGCTTGGTCCCATTCTCAACAGCTTCAAGCAATTCATCAAGATTCATGGAACGAAACTGTTTGCCTTCGTCTTCTTTTTCTTCAGATTCTGCTTTTTTGTTAAAAATAGTAATAATAGATGAAAGTTTTTTGGGTTTAATCGCTTCATTTATAACTAGTTTTCTAGCACCTTTTATATTGCCTGCATTTATTTGCCGAAACCCCTGGACCTTTATGTTGCCTAGAACCGATAGCATAATTAAGTCCTGGTCATCGAACGATTCAAAGACTCTTTTCCACGTTTCCTTGTTCAAGATAGCGCCCCCCAATTTTATACTTGAATGGATTTACTCCGCCTCTATTTACCAGGCAGAACATCCTTCTTTTAATAATAATAGATTTTAAGTCTTTAAAATAGTTCGAAAGTCTAAAAATGTAGAAAATTGCAGAATGTCTCATCAAATCCTTTTATAAACAACAGGCTTGTTTTCCTGCGAGCGCTATACCACATCTATCAAACTTCTGTGAATGCTTACAAAATAATCTTCAATTAATTCGTGCAATTTCCCGTTTAATTGATAGTGTCGCTGGTCAGCTTTTTCAATGACCTCATAAAAATCATCTTCCGCTGTTTCTCCCTTTTCAAGAGCCCTGTATTTTTCCCACATCTTCTTTCCATATGTATCAAGGATAGCCGAGTATTCATCAGCATGGATTTTTTTCAAGACATTCGTTAAATCCTTTAGATAGGCCTCTATTCCTGCCTTTGATATATCTTCACCCATCCAGGTCAGCCATGCTTCATGGCCGCCGCTCTCAAGCTCAGAGTAATACTGGAACACTATAAATGGTTCTCGAAAAATTGGATCCTCCTCATGAAGTTCCTTACTCAAAGCCCTTATAACTGCATTCCAAATGTCGTCCCGGTTCAATAACTGGCTTTCTTTCATTTTGGGTTTCAATGTAGATGCTCCTCCCTTTTGGAAAAATTTTAGTTGCACACCAAGTATACCATCCAGAAACAGAGGAAATTAACGGAATAAATCATGTACCAATGGGGAGTCCTGACTATTCATAACCACGCCAATGGGTGTGACTTTTCACATATCGGAATAAACAAGGTTCTGCTACTTTTAAAATAGGAAAATAAAATAGTTATTCGCAGTAACAAAGTAAAGGAGAGTTGCAGCATGAGCTGTGGTTGTTCAAAACTTGAGGATGGCAAAGCAATTGTCGATCATGTGAAGAGCAAAGGAAAACATTTCAATCCGCCATTGGTTGCCCATGAAATTCATTGCGAATGCGATGAAACCTTCACGCTGGAAACCGTCATCATGAATTGCCCAAGCTGTGGAATGACATACGCAGTGACCCCGTGCAGTTCAGGAGATAGTCAAAACATTAAACCTGCCGGCATTCGGTACGCATAATTAGAAAATCAAAATGGCTCCAGGCAAAAGCTTGGAGCCACTTTTTATTCGTGGCTGCTGGCCCCTGCTATAGAAAAAGGCATGCCTGTATTGGCATGCCTTCCTCTAATTCAAACATATTAATGTGAGATAGTATACCTTCTTTTAACGAAGTATAAAATCCCGCCAGCTAAAACTAAAACGAATCCTAATAGTAAAATGTTAAAGCCATTTGCTGCTGTATTTGGAAGTTCATGTTCAGTTGGAACCATAGTAGAATTTGGTTCAGTTTCAAATACACCATACGTACTGAAGTGGTCGGTGTAAGCTGAAACTTCACCATTTTTGTATTCTCCACCAATTAGTTCCCATTTTTCTTCCTCTTCATTGAAATAATAAACTTTTACATTGTTAGGATTTTTAATTTGTTTTGGATCCACTTTGAATGTTAGCTTAACTTTTTCATTGAATTGGTGATACGGTTTCCCATCAGCTTCAATTGTAAAGTCGTAAACCCCCAGTGAACCTTTTATTTCCATCTTCTTTACTTTAATATCTAGATTTTCTGCTAATGGAAGGATTGAGGCAGGAATTTGAACATTTACGGTTCCATTGCTTACCTCAATTATCGTATTTGCATCTTTTAAAGCTTGAATGTGTTCTTTAGTAAGTGTGAATGTGGCATTTGTTTTATTATCAACCTTAACATTCACTATTGAATTTTCTTCTAGTTTATCAAGTGCATCTTCACTTAATGAATATTTGTTACCCTCTTTTACTACTGGCACGTTAATCTCTTTACTAGGGTTGTTACCCGGTTTTTCACTTGGCTTGTTGCCCGGCTTTTCACCTGGCTTGTTGCCTGGGTTTTCACCTGGTTTGTTGCCTGGGTTTTCACCTGGCTTGTTGCCTGGATTTTCACCTGGCTTGTTGCCTGGATTTTCGCCCGGTTTGTTGCCTGGGTTTTGACCCGGTTCTTCACCTGGTTCTTCGCCCGGCCCTTGGCCTGGTTCTTCACTTACATCTACAATTCGGCCTTCAACCTTAGTTGGGATTCCTTCGCTGCCAACACTAACTAGGTGGTCACGGAAGTTTTCCCAATCTGACAGTCCCAAGTCTGTTACACGACCGTCCGCATATGCTTTTGCAAATACATCATAGCCATCTCCGCCTTTAGCTGTGAAGGCGTTGGTAGTTACCGTATATGTTTCTTCGTCATTAATTTCTACATATACGCCGTTTGGATCAAGATAAGATACAGATACAACGCGCTGTCCTGCTGGCTTCGTAGAATCATATTCTACCTTGCCACCCGCTGCATGTAAGAAACCGCCATTTTCGGATGGGTATTGGCCAACCGAGATTTCAAATGCTTCTTTGAGTTCAGCACCTGTCACATCCATCGTCGCTAATGTATTCCCGAAAGGAAGCACTGAGATTACTTCACCCACCGTGATTGGGCCAGCTTCGATTGCAGCGCGGATACCCCCACCGTTTTGCAATGCCATGATGACATTTTTACCAGTGAAAGATTTTGCTTTTTCAAGCATACCGTCTGTAATCAAGTTGCCAAGAATGGTTTCATTTTTACGTACACTTGGCTTTGTATTATCACCATTTGTACGCGGGTTTTCCAGTGCAGCTTGGGTTGATACGCCAATTTCCAATTGAGCTACTTTATCAACTTGTTCTTTGAATGGTGCCAATATTTCTGCTGCTTGAGGATCAGCTGCCTGGTCTCCAATCGCGACTAAGCCGCCATCAAGGTCAATCACTACACCATTATCATCGAAAGTAACGTCCAGCACACCGAGGTTGCTGTTTGCATTACCAGTTTGAACGATTACAGTAGGGGTTGCATCTTTTGCCACAACGACCGGCTCTTTCAATGGTGTATGGCTATGTCCGCCTACGATAACGTCAATCCCTTCAACTTTTTCGGCAAGGATTTTGTCATTATCAATCGCTGCATTGTCATCGTAACCAATATGCGTTAATGCAACAATCCTGTTAACACCTTCAGCTTCAAAAGCTTGTACTGCTTTTTCTGCTTCTTCAAGATAGTTTTCAAATGCAATGGAACCCGGGCTTGAAATATCTGCTGTTTCCTCAGTAGTTAAACCAAAGATACCGACTTTCTCGCCGTTTACTTCCTTGATGATTCCATTGTAAATTTCGCCACTTTCAAAATCGGCTTCGATGGAATTATTAAAGATTCCATCAAATTTGGCGTCTTTCGAGAAGTCTACGTTTGCACTTACGAATGGGAAGTTCGCTCCCTTGATAAAGTTAACAAGTGCCTGATGGCCTTCCTGTGAAGAACCTAAATCAAATTCATGGTTTCCGAATGTCATTGCGTCAAAGCCCATCAAGTTCATCAATGCCAAGTCTGCTTTACCTTGGAATTCATTAAAATATAGCGTACCGGTAAATGCGTCACCTGCATGGAGAAGAAGTGAATTAGGTTTTACAGCTCTAACATCTTTTACCGCAGTTACTGTTTTCGGCATATTGTCCAATGCTGAGTGAACATCATTTGTATGCATGACTGTTAGGTCAAATTGTCCTGCTACATCTACAACTCTGCCTTCGACCTCAGTTGGGATTTTTCCAATTCCGGCTAAATGATCGCGGAAGTTTTCCCAATCAGAAAGGCCCAGGTCTGTTACACGGCCTTCTTCATACGCTTTTGCAAAAACATCATAACCATCTCCGCCTTTAGCTGTGAAGGCATTGGTTGCTAATGTGTATGTTTCTCCGTCTTGAATTTCTACATATTTGTCATTTTGGTCTAGATATTTTACAGATACTACACGTTCTCCTTTCGGTTTCGTAGAATCAAATTCTACTTTACCTCCCGCTACGTGTAAGAAACCGCCATTTTCTGCTGGGTATTGGCCAACTGAGATTTCAAATGCTTCTTTAAGTTCGGCACCTGTCACATCCATGGTCGCCAATGTATTCCCAAATGGAAGTACAGAGATCACTTCACCCACAGTGATTGGGCCAGCATCGATAGCAGAGCGGATACCCCCGCCATTCTGCAATGCCATGATGACATCTTTACCTGTGAATGACTTTGCTTTTTCAAGCATTCCGTCTGTAATCAGGTTGCCGAGAATGGTTTCATTTTTACGTACACTTGGCTTTGTATTATCACCGTTTGTACGCGGGTTTTCCAGTGCTGCTTCCGTCGTTACGCCAATTTCTTCCTGAGCTACTCTGTCAACTTGTTCCTGGTACGGTTTTAAAACCTCAACTGCCTGAGGATCTGCAGCTTGGCTTCCGATGGCAATTAATCGGCCATCATGCGCTTCTACCACACCATGTTCATCAAATTCAACATTTAAAACACCGAGGTTGCCGTTCGCATTTCCTGTTTGGACAATAATTGTAGGGGTTGCATCTTTTGCAACTACAAATGGTTTCTTCAATGTAGTATGGCTATGCCCGCCAACAATAATGTCAATGCCTTCAACTTTTTCAGCAAGGAGCAGGTCATTATCAATTGCTGCATTGTCGTCATAACCAATATGAGTCAATGCGACTATCCGATTTACACCTTTTTCTTCAAGAGCTTTTACAGCCTTCTCAGCTTCGGCAAGATAATTTTCAAACTCAATCGATCCTGGACTTGAAATATCTGCTGTTTCTTCAGTTGTTAAGCCGAAGATACCGACTTTCTCGCCGTTTACTTCCTTGATAATGCCATTGTAAATTTCGCCACTTTCAAAATCGGCTTCAATCGAATCATTAAAGATTCCATCAAATTTAGCATCCTTTGAGAAGTCTACGTTTGCACTTACGAATGGGAAGTTCGCTCCCTTGATAAAGTCTGCCAGTGCCTGATGTCCTTCCTGTGAAGAACCTAAATCAAATTCATGGTTTCCGAACGTCATTGCGTCAAAGCCCATCAAGTTCATCAATGCTAAATCCGCCGCGCCTTGGAATTCATTGAAATACAGAGTACCAGTAAATGCATCCCCGGCATGGAGAAGCAGTGACCCTGGGTATGTCTTTCTAACATCTTTCACAGCAGTGACAGTCTTTGGCATGTTTTCCAAAGCTGAATGCGTATCATTGGTATGCATGATCGTTAAGTCATATTTATCTTTTAAATCAATTTGAACCAATACAGGATCATGGTCAGAGGCTTGCCCCTGTGCTTCAGTGAAATTCGCATTAATATGAATCATATCTGCTTTAGTCGCATGTACTAAATTATTTGACACTAAAATATGGTCCAGTACCTGGTTGTTTCCCTGGAAGAAATAAGAGAACCGATCTTCGGCTGGAACAAGATCAACCATATTGGTTAAAACATCGCCTTTGAGGGTTTCAAGAGCTGGTGTAAATTCAAAATCATTCATGTCTCCAGCAAGAACAATATTCAAATCAGGATTTTTTGCCAATCCTTGATCAATGAAGTCATTAATTGCCTGTGCCAGTTGAAGACGTTCGGCTTCTGAGCCTAATTTAGGCGGCTGGTTGGATCCCCATAATGATTGGTCTCCGCCTTTAGAATTCAAGTGGGTACCGATGACTACGACTCTTTCACCCTGGAACTCAAATTCTGCCGCGATTGGTTTGCGTGTATCAGCAAATTTAGCAGGATCAATTACGCCCGGGTTAAGCGTCAAGTTCCCGTCTTCTGTCCAGCCGTTTGCCTGGGTGCCTGTCCCTTTTGCACCTTCAACCAAAGTAACGCGCTCAGGATTATAAAGGTATCCAACACGGATATTACCGCCTGGTGCACCTCCGTTATCATTGTTTACGGGAGCAACATCTGTCCAGGCATAGGAAGGGCCGCCTGCCGCTTTGATTGCTTCAATTAAACGTCCATAACTTTCAGATGCATCTGTATTGCCGGAATTGGTTTGGCCGTCATTATCCTGCACTTCTACAAGAGTAATAATGTCTGGTGACTTCATATTGTCTACAAATGAATCTGCAATTCTAGCAACTTTACTATCTGGAGTGTTTGATTTGTTGTTAGAGAAGTTTTCAATATTGTAAGCAGCAACAGCTAACTTATCTTCAGCCGGTTCAATATGAGTAACTTCTGGTTTTAAGTCTGCTTTAATTAATTCAGGTAGTTTCGTTTTATCGGTAACTAGTTGATAGCCCTGGCTTGCATATGTAACAACACCAATAACATCACCATCAAAACGGTCGCCGGAACGGAAATCGGAACCGACATTGTCAAGGAAGATTTTTTCCGGATTGTAATCGTCTTTTGCGATATTCAGACCGCCCAGAACATTCAATTGATTATTTGTAGTGCTTTCCACAATAATTGGAACGTCATTATTATATGGAGGTCCAACTACAAGGGCATCCGAGAATGAAACTCGCATGTATTCAACAGATTCCCAGAAGTCAATGCCATCCTCTTCTGGATCAAAGGACTGCATTTTGTCATTATCAATGACTTTGTTCGGAGGCACGATGTCTTTGCCAACAACAAGTGGCGCAGGCAATTCGGCAGTGCCTGTTTTTTCAACTGCTGTTGCAGTAATCCGGGTTGTGGAAAGATTTGCGCCGCCGCCATTTTCTTTAACAGTTCCATCAACAGAAACGGTATCGCCAACTTTTACTCCATGAGAGGATTTGGACACTTCAATCGCTTCTGATGTAGCAGGATTATCATCTGCATCTTCAACATCTTGCATGACAAAGCTGCCAGAACCGAAGACATGGGTGACAACACCCGTGACGTTTGCTACTGAAGCACCATTATATTCGGAAGCATGTCCTTTCCCTTGAATATCATGGATTTTGACGCCTTCAGTATTTAGGATTTTATACGTAAAGCTGAAAACTTCACTTACAACTTCACCATTTACAGCGACAGCTTTAATTGTCGTTTCGCCAGTTCCCAATTCAATTGGTGCAACATACTTTGTACTTGCTGCAGTTGGTGTGGAACCATCTGTTGTGTAATGGATTTCAGCATCTTCAAGGCCTGATTTCAATTCAATTTTTGTACCTGCTGGAACAACGCCTTGTGTTTGTACAGCATAAACGGCTGGCTTATTGACCAAGTCATAACTGTCGAGGCCAGTTGTTTTTAAGTGGAAACCAGTATCATCAGTGGATCCTATTCCGATTAGATGAACTTTATCGCCTTCTTTATAATGCTTGATGAGTTCATCATAATTGGAGCCTGTCCGGTTGTCGTGGATTACTCGTACTTTTTTCCCGTCTTCAAACAATGCCTGGAACGTGGCTGTTCCATAGTTATCTTTGTCCAACTCAGTGATGGTGACATTTTGCAGTTTTAGCAGTTCAGCCTGGGTCGCTTCATTTACTTCCGTTACTACCTGTGCGGCTGGAAGCGGATTGCCACCTGAGAGGATTTCAAGATTGGATGGTTGAATCTCAAGTTCGCCTTTATATGTGAGCAATTCACCAGTCAATCTTACTTTATCGCCTGGTTTAACTGATTTGGAGCTTCTAAACACAAACATCCCAGCAGTTTCATCCTGCATATAGAAGGTATCGTTCCCCCAAAGGCCTGTATGAGTGGTTGCGATTCCTTCAATTGTTACAGTGTCCCCGACAGCTGCATTACGTGCATCAGCGATGGAGATGGCTTGGACTGGTTCTGGATCAGTTGGTTCTGGTTCTGGTTCCGGGCCTGGATTGGTTGGTTCACCAGGATCGGCCGTACCCAACGAGTGTTTGCCAAGGTCTGAAAAATCGTCTTTTTCAAGAATGTTCCATTCAATATTTCTATCAAAAGCATCCGCAATAGTAGTATCACCTGTTAGAACATTGCTTTTTCTAACTAATGTGACATCTTTTCCCCATTCATCCCTTGTACCAACTTGGCCGATTGAATCAATCACCGTTTCGGCTTTTGTTAGAACAACAGGATCGTCACCATTAAAATTAATGGCACTTGAATTTTCAAGATTCCCTTTGTTCTTTATGTCTTCATTGGAATCCTTATGATATAAAACGTATGTATTCCCATTCTTTAATGTACCTGATAAATTCAGCTTTGATGAAACAGCAGTTGCCCCGTTTGAATAAAGATTAAGCGTATATTCGCTTAAGTCAACATCCCCGCCTGTTCCGTTATAAAGCTCAATAGCTTTATTAAAGCTGGATCCTTCAATATATTCAGAAATAATTAAATCTGCAGCTACAGGAGTTGCAGCATTTGCATTAACAGTTGTGATTGGTGAAACGATGCTTATAAGCAAAGCAAGCACTGTAGTAATAATAAGACTTCTCTTCTGTCTTCTTTTCATGGTTCTCCCCCTGGTAGATTGGTATTGGTACATGTACCGAAATACGTTTAAAAACCTTATTGCTATTGTTACTTGATCAAGTCAGTTCTGACTATAAGACAGTGAAACAAGCAAATTAAGCTGGAATTGAAACCTACCGCATCCCTCTTTTCCTTTATGAAAACACAATCCTTTTCATAAATTTTCATTAATACATGACTATTGCTGCTCTACAATTTTGCAAATATTATATTAGTAGAAAATACTATGACAATAGTGCTTATATTAATATATATCAAACTATCTTATTTTAATATATCAATATAGTGTAACTTTTTTGTAAACTTTCTGTCTAATAGGTTTTAACTAGGGGTCAGACCCCTGCCGTGGACATTCCCAGGAAATCGTCTCCCCCAGGAGGACACTTTTTAGAAAGAAAACCAGCACTTGTATCGGCACCTCGGGCTCATCCAGTAAAGCTTTTTAAAACTCCTTCTCACTAATGACGGTTGAAAAGCAAAAACCCGTCCGGCGATAGCAGCCAGACGGGCTTTTCTCATATTTAAGTTATTCAACTTAAATTTCCCTGGTAATAATGTTATTGATTCAAAGACACTTTATGGAAGAACGGTGTGCCGCTGAAGTTGACGAACAGGCCGTCGATTCCCTTCATACCGTGAACGAAGTCAGGGTACTGAAGGTAAACCATAGGCACTTCGTCGATCAGGGTTTGCGATACTTCTTTGTATGCAGCGTTCCTGTCATCCTGGTTAGTGGAAGTACGTCCCTTATACAGTAATTCATCTACCTTAGGGTTACTGTAGTAGGAACGGTTGCCAGGTGACCCGTGCATTGTGGAGTGGAATAGGGCATATAGGCCATAGTCCGCATCACCGGTTACTGTCGTCCAGCCAAGCACGAACATTTCATGCTCGCCAGCGCCAGTCTTTTCAAGGAATGCGCCCCACTCGACTGTTTCAATGGATACTTCAATGCCGATTTCAGCAAGTTGGGATTGGACTAGCTCACCGATATCTGCGCGCTCCTTACTTCCTTCGTTAACCCAAAGAGTAGTCTTGAATCCATCAGGAAAACCTGCTTCTGCAAGAAGCTTTTTCGCCTCTTCCACATTGTATTCAAGTGGTTTGACATCCTGGGAATTTCCGACAACAGTCGGAGCAAGCGGACCAACCGCTGCGACGCCCTGTCCATCAAGGATGCCATCAACGATGTCCTGTTTATTGATGGCCATTGCGATTGCCTGGCGCACCTTTAGATTGTCAAACGGTTTCTTCTTCATATTGAAGCCTACATAGTCCATACGTGTTCCCTTGACGCGATCCAGCTCACAAAAAGACACTTTTCGAAAACCCTCAGCATCCGTATACATATGCGCTGCTGTCAGCAATCCCGGCACCAACCTTGAAGAAAAACGCGAGCGAATTATCCTTAAAGGGGACGTTCCCTCCCCAATCGACCCGCCACAAGGCTGCCGCTTCAACACCCGCTGCCCGTTCGCATTCGACCGCTGCCGCGTCGAAGAACCTGCACTCTATGAGGTGGATGGCGAAGGCCACCGCTCGGTGTGCCATCTTGTTGAGGACGGAGAGGTTGATTTTAAAAAGTTGCCTTCAAATTATTAATTTAGTTGCCTCCGGGACATCCCGGAGTTTTTTTATTGCGAGAATTGGTTCATGGATTTCTGCGACTTTAAGAGTTTATATGTTTGGTAAGTGGATTGGGTTTAAAGGAAAGGATGAAATCAATGTAGTTGTCGTGCCTGGGGTATGGAAAATAGGAAAGGATCCTACAGGTTTTAACAAGTGAGGGATTTTGACCATGGACGTATGATTTGAAACTGCTCCAAACGTATTCCTCAAGCTTATCAGTCAAGCCTGCCCTAAGAGGATTCAAATGAATATATCGGCTAAGCTCCAGCTCATATCTCCGTGATAAGATAAGTTTTGACCTGTAGCGTCTTTCAAAGACTGAGCCGGAGTAGTGATGCTTCTTATTGAAATACATGGCATAACTGGAATTGAGAGCCTGCATAATCTTCCAGGGGGGGTAGTCAATTGTCTCAATTTGGAGATGGATATGGTTGGGCATGAGACAGAGAGAATGAAGATGAAATGGAAACCGCAGCTTGACCATTGCGAGGAACATAAGGTACATCTCTCGATCCTCATCATCATGAAACAAGGACGTTCTGCGGATTCCTCGATTCATAATATGGTACATTGCTCCTTTAAACCACGTGCGTTTGATTGAAGGCATTGTGTCACTTCCTTTTAGGGGATTTTAGATGGGTGAATATTGGAGATTGGCGAGGATTTGTAGTACTCTCTAAACAATTCGTTCTTGCCCGTAAAATTCCTGCAGATGGTTCATTAGTATTCTAGCTTTTTTTTAAAAATAAATACGGGTTAGTCATTTTTTGAAAGTGCTAGTGAAATGTTACTGCTTGTTTGGTTGTAATAGCAATAAAGTATTATCGTTAGGACTAGTAAACCTTCAAGCCCTACTATCCTTTTCCGCAATTTTCCTAGTGAGCGTCCGAGCGTGGCTAGTGAAAAATCACTATTTATAATTTTGCATTAGTAAAAAAGAGTGATTCCAAAAGAGTAGTCATTTATAGTAAACCTTCAAGCCTTACTAGGTATTTTCTATAGTTGCCCAATAAATTAGCAGTTTTTCACTAGTTATAACAAAAGGTTAAATAGTCAAACCTTATTATTATATAGTTTATTTGCTAGTAATTAATTACTAGCCCCCTTCGAAGTAGTGAACCTTCCCAATTGAGACTGAATCAACACGAAAAAACGGCCCCCTGAAAAAATCAGAGAGCCGATCTCATCAATTCCTAAAACTAACTACCTCGCTGTCTCACAATGCGGGCAAACCGTTCTTGTTGAGTCGAACTGGGAACCACAATTCCTGCAGAAGACAACACCTGCCTCAATCGTGGCGGCAGCCTCTGCTGACGAAGCGTTTTTCCGCTTTGTTGGCGCAGCCCCCGCACTCATCTTCCTCTTAATAGATATCACCACTCCGAGAGTGATGATGTTAAGTAACAAACTAACTCCGACGAGCACGACTAGCAGCAACGGATCGTTTACGTTCATCTTTTCTCCCTCCAGTCAGAAAAACTGGTCTCCACCAGTATTTTCGGAGTTTTCTTTCTGTTAGTTTCTCATTTAGCTAAAGAAAACTTCGGAGGTGAGCAACTACACCTCCGAAGCCATAAACATCTAACTTACTTTTTCATCAATTGTGCTTTCACTGACAGCTTTCTTTCTTCTAAACAGAAGCAGCGCTGTCAGGGCTACTCCGATGGCACCAATGCTGCTCAGTGAACCGAAGAAGAGCTTCTTGTCGTTGTACCAGCGGACGATTGGGTTTGTGGAGACGAGCAGGTCCTTTACTTCCTTTGTCAGCTCATTGCCGGCAGCATCGACCGCGACGATTTTAACCTTTTGCTTTTGATTCGAGCTTGGAATCTCAAAGGTATAGTTTTCGCCATTCGCTTGATGGGCCACTTCGACATCATTCAGATAAATGGTAGCATCCTGCAGGACAAGATTGTCCTTGATTGAAATGGTCACCGGCTTGGTTTCAAGCGGATACTGCTCTCCGCTCTCGATATCGATTGGCGTGATGACCGGAGCGGTTTTATCGATTCCAAACGAGATTTCGGCCTTTTTCGTTTCATCAATGTTTTCATTGATGTTGCCTGCTGCATCCTCGGAATACAGTGTAACAGTGTACTTGCCGTCCGAGGCAAACAGCGCTTTGCCAATCACATATTTGTACTGGCTCCACGTGCCTCCGCCGCCAGATTCGCTGACTGTATAATCCGTTCCTTGGACAAGGTCAACTGGTGTGCCGTTCTTTGTCATTTTCACACGGATTGTGTCCTTTTTCAGGCTGTCGACGTTTGTTTCGGTTAAAATAATATCCTGTTCGTTTTGGACATATTTGCCTTCAATTGCCTGAAGTGACTCATCGAATGCATATACCGAGCCAAACCGGTTAACCGAGAACTGGATCGTTTGTGTTGTCTGATTTCCTGCAAAATCGACCAAAGAGGCGGTCAATGTATACAGGTCATCATTTTCTTTTGTCTTTTTAAAATCGTTAAATGCAAACATTTGCCCGTTCGGGATATCCGCGTACTTGCCGTCGAGTGCAACTGCTTTACGATTTGCACCGGATAATTTGATTGAGACTGCCTTCTTGTCAAAGTTCGTATCAGAATAGCTGATGACAGGGATAACGGCTCCCTTGTTGGCTGATTTGTCTTTTACACCCGTAATTTCGAGCTTAGGTGCGGTGTTGTCAACAATGAACTCTTCGGTCCGGTAATCAGCCATCACATTGCCGGCTTTGTCAGTATAGTCAATATCAAAGCTATACTTGGCGTCCGCTGCATACGTAATCGTAGCAGTATGGACGTCCCCATTCGATCTCCAGCCGCTTATCCCCGGGAACGCTGCAGGCTTGCCATTGTCAGTTGCCGAACCGGTCACCCGGATTCTGCCTGGTTCAAAGTTATGTTCGGTGATGGAAATGGTCGCCGTCCTTGGAGCGTTGTAATAGTTACCGTTCACGCTAGCGTTATTGCTGTAGGAAACAGCAATCTTCGGCTCGGTTTTATCAATCGTGAACTTGCTTTGCATGACAGGCGGTGCTGTGTTGCCGGCGCGGTCCTTGAATTTAATATCAAACGTGTAATCACCATCTGCTGCAAACCGGACAGTGGCAGTATGAGTCGTCAAATCTGGATTACCGGAATTCGTCCGGGTTGTCCAGCCGCTCAAACTTGGAATAGCGCCATCTTTATTTGTGATCAGGTGCTCAACATCTTCCTTGTTAAAATTGCGCTCAGTAATGACAATCGTCGCAGTCCGGTCAGCTTTGTAAAAGTCCGGAAAATCCGGGTCAGGCGAGTTATTGTCGTACGTCACCTCGATTGCCGGAGCCGTCTTGTCAATGCTGAACTCAATCTCTTCCTCAGACGAGTTGCCAGCCCGGTCAGTCATTTTAACCTTGATGACGATGTTATTGCTGTTATTAGCAACCCTTAACGTCTTGGTCATTTGTGTTACAAGGTTTTTTTCGGTCCTTGTTTGCTTCCAGCCTTCTGCATTGCTGTCCTTTGCATACGTTTTATCGTTGTTGATAGAAATTTTTCCACTTTGATTGTTCTTCGTATCATGCGGTGAAACGACAGACCATTCAATTTCACTCAATCCGGAATACGTATCCGTCACTGTCAGGTTGACATCGACGTTGTTTGGATAAAGTTCAAGGTTATTTTGGTCCTTGAAACTCGCCTTTGGCTTTTCGAACTCGATATGTGTTTCCTTGGCATGCTGCTGAGGATTTTCGACAACCGTTCCATCCGGTGTTTCAAATGCACCAGTGTTGTTCACATGGTCAGTCGCCTTTGCAAAAATTTGTCCCTTGAAAGCAGCCGGTACATCGAAGGCCAACTTATCTTTAGTTGCTACAGGAGTAAGCGTATCAATGTCCGCAGCACTAATTTCTTTAAGTGATCCATTTGCCAAAACAGCATATAGTTTGCCATTGTCATGGTCCCTCAAGTACACAACCATTGATTTCACTTTACTTGTGAATTCATGGGCGACTTGCGGGTCCTCAGCTGTTACGGTGACCTTTGTCGGCATTTTAAAATAAAAGCCGTACTGAGTCAGTTCAACGCTGCTCTTTAGCTCGGCGGTCTCCCCGACTGCCTCAAATTTCCCGTTTCCAGCCTGAACAGCGAACGTATAGTCAACGATATTCGGGCTTGTTTTATCGACCAAAATCGTTGTCTCAGCCTTGTTTGTATTTCCGGCATTATCGATCACATAAACGGAAATAACATAGGACCCGTCTTCATTGATTTTTATATCCGGATCGTCAGTTGGTACTGAATACTCGATCGGGCCAGTTAATTTTTCTGATTCATCGGAGTAGTCGTGCTTGAATTCCATGCCATTCACATCGATGATGACCGTATTGACACCTGAATCGGTATCCTCTGCAGTGACTTCAAATGTGACATCTCCGTTATACTGATTGCCGCCGTTCGAAGACACGCCTTCTTTTGGCTGGACAACAATTTTTCCGGACGGTGCCTCTTTCTCAATCATCACTACACCGCTGTTATCAGCTTCGATGTTCGAATTATCTTTTGTAACCATAATTTTATTGTTATTTTTCACATTGTCCGTCACATTAACGGCAAATGTGCCTTCAAAACTAGTCTGATCAAGTGTAAACACGGCTTCAGCTGTCCGGCCATTGATTACGATGCTTTTCTGGACTGGAACAGCCTTGTCATCGTCCGTTGTCAAAATAATATCCTTAATACCGGAAGCTTCGTCCTGCACTTTTACAGTAATTTCAATTTCATTATTGAAAAACGTTCCGAACGAAAGGAAATTGAGTGTTTTTGCAATAAGACCATCATTTTTCTGGTTAAAGGTGACAGCCTCTTTGCCTTCTGAGAGCAATGGCTTGGTTTTATCAATATGGACGGTAATTTCCTCCGTTTGAGAGACATTTCCAGCCAGGTCCACCGCCCAAATTTTGTACGTTCCCTGGTAATCCTCATCGACTGTTTCAAAGGTGTACGTGTTCGTTTTTGGATCAAAAATGGCCTCTAAAGGTTCATTCCCTGAATCCGATCCTTTGCTGTAATACACCTTATCGATATCTGTTGAATATGTGACACCGTCAAACTCTTGCGTTACATTTTCCAGTTCCCCGCTAATAGTCCCTTTGCCGCTGAACCAGACTGTATCCTCTATTTTCACTTCATTCGGACCAGTCACAGCTGGTTTATCAAGGGCAGGGCTTTGGGTATCGAATACAAAAACCAGCTTGCCAGGCAGCTTGATTTCATGGCCCCATCTGCCTTTTTCTTTTACATGCAGCTCATCAATTGACCTGGATTTTTGAATAGTTAATTCCTTGATCCAATCCTTGAACCATGGAAAGGATTTACTCACAGCCAGCGTGGTGTATGGTGCTGCAGGAGTAAGCTTGACCTCTGCATCTTTAGAGAAGACCATTATCTCATTGCCACCCTGCTGATACGTTTTCAGCAGCTGGCCTTTTACAATTTCCATCGTTACATACGTCTGCCATTCTCCCGTCAGAGGAGGAACCTTTTCAAATTTAACCTTTAAATCGATGTTCCCGGATATATTTTCCTCTTTGTATGTAAAAATGCCATCGTCGTCTTCATCGGTAATCTTGTCGGGAGAAATTTCCACGCCATTTACAAAAAGCTGGGCTACAATATGGGAAGTATCCGGCTTGAAGGTGAATGTTACATTTTCGCCATGATTTACTTTCTTGCTGGCCGGCTCAACAGTGCCGGACCCTTCAACCGTTGCTGTTATATCATAGACATTGATTTCAAAAATAACTTCGACTTCGTGGTCGGTGGTCACTTCATTGAAAGTATAAGTATAAACACCGCTTTCGTCTGGATTGCCGAAGTCTTCAAATTCTCCGTCAATCCTGAGTGCTTCCAAATGATAGCCGTCCGCAGGGTCCATAGTGAAACTGTTTGCTTCACCATGATTGACAGTGACCACTCCCCCGCTAGTTGGGATTACTTGACCGTTATTATCCTTCAATTCACCATTCACATATTTTTTGAAGTTGACCTTGTACGTTTTCACAGCAAATTCAACACTGATGGTTTTGCTTTCTTTAATTTTGCCCATATCTATCGTAAATGGTTTATCAACATCTTTTACATTCTGGACTTCACCATCGATAGAAACAGATTTAATGAAAGAATTGCTTTCCGGTTCAATAACAATTTCGACTTTAGTGGGCTTCTTAAATTCAAATGGAGTATCATTATAGACTGTCCCGTTAACCGAAACCTTACCAGTGCCGGTCTGGCCTTCTGCCTGGTTGACCGTAACCGTATAGATTGGCTGAGGTTGTTCCTCTCCCGGAGGTTCTCCCCCTCCTGGTGGCTCCTCCTCTACTGGCGGCTCCTCGGTTGTAACTTCTCCTGTTGTGATATCAAAAATGAGATGCTCAATCTTTCCTTCCGTTATTGTTCTAACAAAAGATTGCTCACCAATAATAAAAGAAAAATCCTCTCCAAAAACAGTTTTAGCTAAGTCAGAAAACTCTGCTACCCCAGATTCATTGGTTGTTGCCGTGAATTTTACCTCACCATCTTTGTTCTGTACAACAACCTCCTGATTAGCAACAGCGCCATCTTGATTAACCACCGTTAAGGTGTAATTTTCCTCGGCCGCAGGTGGTTCTGTTTCAGTCTCGGCAATCGCACTGTATGGCATGTTATAGGTCACAAGCATAATCGCGAGAACTACTGCCATCGCGCGGGTGAACCTGGATTTCTTCCTGGCCCGAACGTATTTCTCTTTCCTGCTCATTCTCATTCCTTTCCCTCCTCACTCATTCTCTCGAGTACCTCTATAAAATTTCATGCGTATGGATAATGACGATATCCTTCACGATTTTAAATGGGATCGGCTCTGGCTCAACGCCGTCCTGTTCGAGTACCGTTGTGGCGCCCAGGACTGTTGTTCCTTCCTGTAATACAATCGTACCGTTGTCTGCACCGCTTCCTAAAGAGTTATATGCTGTCTCAAGTACGACAGTTTCATTTCCATGGAGACCCGCTCCCGTCACGAATGGATGCGGAATGTCGCCTGAGCCGGAGGCAACCCCTGCTGCCACTGCTTCAGGCATCAGCACCTCAGTCCCCTTTTCACCCTCAGGCTCCAGGACTTCAGTGTCAGGGGACAAAATCTCTGTCCCATCAACTTGTTGGAAAAGAACAGACGTTTCAGCTGTATTCCCCTTGGTGTTCAACTCTTCAGCAACAAATCCTTGCGCCACTGCAAGTATTGTTGTTTCTGCACCATGCGTCACTGTTTCAGGAGCAAGCACCATGGTTCCTTCGCTTCCACCTTGGCCTTCTCCAAGAACTGTCGTCTCAGCACTCCCACCACGGGCTTCTGCAAGAACTGTGGTCTCAGCACTCTCGCCTTGGCTTTCTTCCAGAACTGTAGTCTCAGCACTCCCGCCTTGGCCTTCTGCAAGAACGGTGGTTTCCGCAGCCTTTTCAGCCTCAAAATCACCTGCATGGTCAGTGCCGTCTGCTTTTGTGGTTCCCCAGTTGAAGGTGACATCCCTTTCTTTGGCAGGAGCTTCACCTTCTGAAAATAGGACAACTGTACCGTCACTGCTATAAATCGGAGCGGATGCTTGTGGCTGGATGTCTGGCACAGTCTGCTCTGTTGGCATAACGGCGACAACCGGGCGCGATACTTCTACCGTTTCTCCCTTTTTATCAAGCTTTCTAGAGCCGGTTTTTTGCGTCAGGGACTTTAGCAAACTACGGGACTTGGAATCTACTTTTTCCGTCAGCACACCTCGCTCTAAATTAAAGGCATCGGGCTGGAACATCTTTCTTCCGGACTTTGCGTTTTGCTCGCGGATTTCGCGAATTTGCTTTGCTGCGGTCCGGCCGCTTAAATCGCCGATAATTGCGGGGATATTCAGCTTAAAAAACATAAAAACGGCTGTGATAAACAGCAATCCTGCCAGGGAATACCCGGCTATGGATATGATTTTCCATATGGAAGCGTCCATCCTAATCCCCCTTTACTTCCTGTACGCATTCTCAATCGCCTGGTCGGTGATTTCGAAACGGCTTATGATGTTAGATTTAATCTCTTCTGTTTTTTCTGCGGTGACGGCTACATCGTTCGTTGAGCGCTTCACGGCATCTGCCAGGGCGCGCATGTCTTTCTCGCTGATGCCATCCAGCTTGAATTTCCGTGCATACGTTTCAATCGAATACATCGCCAGTTTATAAAGCTCGAGCTTGACGATCTCGCTTTCGTTCGGCTTTTTATCGATCAGCGCAATCAGCTTCTTGAGGTTTTCCCAGTAAGGCTTGTATTTGCCCTGGTCGGAAGCCTCTTCAATCTGAAGCAGAATGTTCTGGTTGAACTTCCCGATATCACGGTAAATTACCGCCATTTCATAATAGTCCTTTTCCTTGGAGCCATATTCGACTGCGTCCTCGAACCAGCCAATTGAACTTTTCATTCTTGTTACTTGATTATCGGTCGTTTCACTTTTTCCATAATCATAGTAATACCAATACGCCTTGCCGACTTCAAAGGCGAGATCCGCATATTCTGGATTCTCCCGGAATTTAATCAAGTTCGGATTCAGCTTCTTTTTAAAACTAGCCTCTTCTTCGACCGTGAAGCTCGCATCCGCCTTAAATGTATTGATCAGACCGATATAAGCTGTGTTCTCTGTCGGCTTTATATCAATCGCATTGTAATAGTAGCCAATTTTTGTTGAAGGTGCCGAAGCCTTCTCGGCCAATTCGATGTACCGGCTGTAATCGGCATTATCGGCTTTGACATTCATAACCTGCCCGAATATCCCAATCATCAAAAACAAAAGCGACGAACCTGCCACAGCGTAAAAATTACGCAGCTTTTTCTTCTGCTTTTCCCGGTACACATCATCGGCTTCCTCATAATGGTTGAGTGCATATAGAAGCTCGGCGCATGACTGAAAGCGGTCGTCCGGGTTTAGTTGAGTACACTTTTCAATAATCCGTTCAAGGCCGCCGGACAAGTGCGGGTTCCAGTATCGGATAGGATACAGCTCATAAGGAGGCTCGCTTGGATTATGGCCGGTCACAAGATGATAGAGTGTGACGCCAAGGCAATACACATCTGTGCGAGGGTCGGTTTGGCCCTTTCCGCCAAACTGCTCCGGTGCGGCATATCCTTTTGTCCCAAGGCTGACCGTGTCGGCAAGATTCTGCTCCTTGTACTCGCGGGCAATCCCAAAATCAATGAGCTTTAAATTGCCATCCGGTTTTAACATCACATTGCCGGGCTTCATGTCCCGGTAGATGATCGATGGATTTCTAGTATGTAAATAATCAAGGACCTCGCATAGCTGCTTGGCCCATTCAATAACCAATTCCTGTGGCTGAGCGCCATATTCATCAAGAATTTTGTCGAGTGGCTCGCCTTCAATATAGTCCATGATGACAAATATCCGGTCCCGGTCATCGATTATATCGACAATTCGCGGCAAAGCCGGATGGTCGAGGCGCTTGATCATGTTCGCTTCAGCAATCGCACTCTGGTAAATGATTTCGTAGTTCCTGTCACGTTCCCGTTTCTCGATTTCCTTTACAGCCCACTGCTTGTTGAGCCGCTTATCCATGGCAAGATACACCTTCGACATGCCGCCCTGGCCAATCAGCTTAAGTATTTCGTATTTTCCTTCTAAAACAGACCCGATTGCCGCCAATTGAAATCCCCATCCTTACTGAATTTTAACGAGCAGAACCGAGATATTATCTGTTTCCTGCCTTTGCTTATTCAACTCAACCATCCCTATTGCCCTCTGCATCAAGACCGCTTCTTCCTGAAGTTCATGAGGCACGAAGGCGCGGAAAATCTCATCTTCACTGACAGTGTGGCGAAAACCATCCGAGCATAATAAATATACCTCTCCAGGAACAGGCCGGCCGAACACAAATTGCGGTTCAACAAGCCTGGAAGCACCGATGCATTGCAATAGGACATTGCGCCTCGGGTCCTTCCTTGCCTGCTCGGGAGTCATCCTGCCGCTCCTAACCTCCCTGCCAACAACAGTTTGATCCTCGGTCAGGATGTTTAAATTTTCATGGATTCGGTACACTCTCGAATCGCCAACATGGCCAATCATCATAAACTGGCTGTCAATGAGGAGGAGTGCGGTAACTGTGGTACCAAGCTGGATTCGCTCCCGCCTTCCATATTCACCGATCCGATGGTTCTGTTCCTTGATGATCCTTTCCCAGCGGTAGCGGATATCGTCCCAGTCTCTTACAGCCAACTGGGCCGGAAGCTCCTCATCAAACCAGGCGGCAAACGCCTTGATGACACTTGCACTTGCCAGCTCCCCCTTTGAAAGGCCGCCCATCCCGTCACAAATTACTGCAAGGACAACTTTTCCGAGCGGTGTCTCAGCCACCTTTATACAAAGGCTGTCCTGATTGGTCGCTTTCTTGATTCCTACATCGGTATACGCAGCTGTTAAAACATCCATTTTGTACCCTTCCTTGCTTTGAAGGAAAAATTCCTTCTATTATATATGTCTTTTACTTGTATAGAAAAATCACGTGAGGCTAGAGATAAAAAATGAATTCCTCGTTTGCCAGGCGCAGCTTTGTGCCCGAGAAAATTTCGACCTCTTGTTTGACAGGGATTGCTCGGCCATCCACATACGTCTTATTGGTGGAGTTATGGTCGATGATGAAGTAACGGTTCTCCCTGGTAATAATGTCGGCATGGCTGCGGCTGATTGCATGATTGTCGGAAATAAAATAATCGCAGAAGCTTTTCTCTTTTCCAATCCGAAACGAAGGCTTATTGATAATAATTGTTTCTTTGTTCTTCTCCCTGATCATATAAGGGAAAATTAATTCGCTATTCAAATCCGCTCCCAGCACGGTTGTACCGCCTGCCTCGCCAGCACCGAGTATCGTCGTTTCGCTGGAAAACTGGGTGCCTTTTTTTCCAAAAGAGCCTTGAACAAAATCTGCTGCCAAAGCTATTCCACAGGCCGGGCAGTAATTGGCGGAATTGGGTGCAGTACGGCCGCAGCCCGGACAACTCTTCCCACTATTCCCAAGCGGATTATAGGCAATATTGGCGTTTGGGATTTTTACGTTGTCGGAAAAACCTCCTGTTGCTCCAGGCTGGGTGCCGCCGGTAGGGAAAAATTGTTTCGAGTCGGCTTTCTTTCCCATCATGCCGAGAATGAGTTTTTCAAAGCTGTTGATTGAAAAAGGTGGAACGGTATTAAAATAGTTCAGATACTCCTTGATGTAGGAGTGGTCTTCGTGCTTCGTAAACACGATACTGAACGGCAGTTCCTTGAAAAACGTGGCTGCGGAGGAAGGGGCATGGTTGTTCACGATCGGCAAGTAGATGCACGTCACCTTTTTCGTTCTTGGTTCGATAAAAATATGGTCCGCATTGAGCATCAGGTTAACCGGATTCATTGACCTGGCTTCGCATTCCTTGATGACCGACACGATTTGGATGACCGTATCTAGAAACATTTTCTTGCTGACGATTCTCGTAAAATACGTTTTTAAGGTGATCATGTCGGTAATCGTGCTGGTAATGGTGATGACGCCTTTTTTGCCGGTTTTCGTGGTGACCGGATTGAGTGTATCCATCAGCCCTCTGGCAATTGCCTGCAGCTCCCGCTCATTGACCGCTTCAAAAGAGGTAAGCGTTTTTTCTACTATAGATGTATTCTGGTTTTGTACAATCGATTTCTTGCCCATACATACTCTCCCTGAGTGTTACTTTTAAATCGTTTTGTTTTGGTTGTTGTGGCTGGATAGTTCGCTGTCCCATTCGGAAGTGCGCATATATCTTAAATACTGCGCATAAATCGCGGAAAGTACGCATAAATCCTGGAAACTGCGCATATCCCAGACTCGCTTTCTTAAAACCTAGTTCGCCAGTTCGCAGACATCAGAGGCTGTTTGCTTTTTGAATGGCCTTTGCCTGGGCGTCCTTATATTGACTTGCAGAATGGCGCAAAACCTTGGTATACGATTCGAGCGATTTCATAAAGGCATAAGAAGTCGAGTCGCTGTCGTCCAGCTTGTTCCACTTCAGCAAAAAGCTTTGAAAATCTTCACCCTTCCAGGCAGCGTTCATCGACTGAACTTCCTGGGAAGCGAGGGACATATTCTTTTTTTGCTTGGATATATAGGAATCAATCGCATCGGCTGCTCGTTCCAATTCGTTGTAGTTTACCTTTATATACGAACTCATCTGACAAATCGCCCCCTATTTAAATGCGTCCGCAAGTGAAACGTTCTTGCTCTCTGTTTCGGTATAACCCGCTGACACTTGGGTCAGGAGGAATTTGCTATAATCGGCCATCACTTGAAAGCGCTGGTCGTAGTATGCATTTTTAATAGAAGAAAAGTGGCGGATGACAGCATCGCCTGCCTGGCTGTTCCAACTCCCATTCAGGCTGCGAATTGCCTGTTCGACATCTTGAAAATCAGAGCGAATCGTTTTATTAATCGTTGCGATTCTTTCCGCCTTAGACTTGACCGCATTGACATCAACTTCAATTCGATTAGCCATTTTAATGTCCTCCTTTTACGATTTCGCTTTATCCTTCACATAATCCGGATGCACATTGTTTGGGTCCACGTTGTTCAGACTTTGGAGCGCCCGCTCGCATTGATCGGCGTACTGGCGCACTTTTGCAGCGGCAACCTCGCTGCCAATTCCCTCAAAATCATGTCCAAGGCCAGATGCGATATCCTCCAGTTCGCGAATGATACTTCTTAATTCACTTTTCATAGCACCCAGACTTGCCATCAGGTTTCCTCCTTGTTATGAAGTGGCTTACGTACAAGCGATTAAATTGCATTCATGATATTTCGTTCCGCGCGTTCAAATGCTTCTGCGGTCTCCTCCAAATAGTTGATGCACTGGTTCATTTTATAGCTGCCCGGAAGGCTGTTTGCCCGGAGGATAGACAAAATATCCAGCAGCCCGGCTGTCAAATAGAGAGAGTTCATAGCGCCATCGAGATCCCGGATTCGTGCCCTGACTTGATCGAGCCGTGACGCGTATTGGCGCAGTTTATACGTATTCACTTCAATATATGGCGTAGCGACAGCCCTGCCGGAGGAAAACAGGCTGCGAAGCCCATCCATCAACCCGCGGAACGCACCAGCCATTGTGGTCATAAACTCATTGATCTGCGCTCCGGCCCACTGGAAGGCTTTACCCACAGCGTCAGCAATTTGGCTGATCATCGCAGGGACGAAATCTGTTACCAAATAGTCTATAAAACCATAAACGGCTTCAACCATGTCGGAAAGATACTCAAAAACTATGACACTTGCAACAAAAGTAAGGACAGCTCCCAAAAGTTTAGCCGCAAGCACTGCAACTGCTGAAACCAGTGCAACAGGACCTATGACGATGACTGCCGTTACAAGCCCGACTACTAGTCCGGTCACTAGCAGACCCCCGGCGACAGTTAATTTTCCATTCGGGCCGATTATCGCATCTTTTATCGGTTTCACTTTTGATGTCATAGCAATCAAGCCGCTGACAAGCACTGCCCCTGCTCTTTCCCCGAGCATCCGGTCAATGCCCTGGGTAAACGGGGCGACAATGTGCGAAAGAAATGTCCGGCCATTTTCCTTTTTGACGATATTACCATCGCCGTCAAAAACAACATTTTCTGTACCATGCTGAACCGGGCCCGTTCCGCACAGTTCAGAGTAAAAGTACTCAATACCAGGGACACTCTGAAGAATTCCTCCGACAAGCGATTGCTCGACATGTTCCATTTGAACTTTCGAAGTGGCTTCCTGAATAAATTGATTGTTCCTTTCCAAATATTCATTGGCAAAACCGGGGCCATCATAGCTGATTGTCCGGTCAATTTTGTCTATTACCTCCAGCTTTGCTGCCATAAAAGTCGCATGCTCTGCCAGGTTGCCGCCCAGCGAGTGGCCGGCGAACGTGATATTGTCGTATTTATCGAAAAAGCCTTCGTTCTTCAATTCCTGCAGAAAAAGCTCAACATCTTTCTGCTGGGCTGTCAACTCGCCTGAAATAAGCGCAGCGTCGGCTCCTATCCAATCCTGTTCAACATTTTGAAACTCTGAGAACGGCTCACTTCCTCGGAACGAAACAATGATGCCCTTGGGAGTTTCAATTACAGTTGCATATAAACCTGACTCCCCTTCTCTGTTTCTGTCATGGGTCTTAATAACATTCCAATTAAGTACATCATTAGGCAGGCTGTTAATTTTTTCAGCATCCAGGCTGACAATGCTATCGTTATTTCTTATTGCCGCATCGGCCCCAATCCTGTCGAAATGCTCTTGTTTATACGGTCGATCGGGAGGAAGCTCCAAAAGGTCTCTGATTTTATTGCCAGAACTATTATCTGAAGTTTCGGGACCAGAAACTTGTTCCCACTGGTTGCTTTTAAGCATCTCTAGATCAAGATAGGCAATATCTGTTGCATACTTCAATTCGAGGTGAGAGAGTGGTTTGTCGGGAGAGGTCACATTAACTATCAAGGCTATTCACCATCCCCTACAGATGCCCTTGCACCGTCTTCCCTGTAATTAAAGCCATTTCCATCGACCGCTGCAACAATGTAACGAACAACATCATAATCCGTGAACCACGTATCTGTTACATCTGGTTCTTCTTTAAAATCCTTTAGTGCCTTTTCATATTCATCAGCGGCAATCACCCGAATCTTTATCTGGAAATTCGTCTGGTTTCCAGTTTCATAGACTGCCTTCATCGCAGTTTCAAATTGTTCAGGAGTCAGGCCTTCTTTTTCTTTTACAATCATATGGCCTGAAAAATAGGCAGGCTTATACGATTGAGTATATTCTCCGAGTGTAATATTCGGATTGGTTTCACCAGCGCTATTTGCCTTCATCGCATACGTATGAGTCGCGCTCTCAATTCCTTCTTTTTCAAGCCCGCTTTGTAACATTTCGTTGATTTCTGCACTTATCAGACGAGGGATATAGGTGTCGGAAATCAGTTCCCGGTCCTTGTTCATGACCGCTCGGAAAACAAGATCTTCCTTCCCTTTTGGATGCAGGAATGTGGTCACAGTATCATTGTTGGCTGTACCGTATCTGCCGCCAATAGCAGTCGAAACAAATTCCTGATTATACTTTTTTTCCAGCAGCTCTTCAACAACAGCTGCCTGGCTCTCATCAATCGCATTGCAGCCTATCAAACTAAAAATCGACATTAACATCATGATGGACACACTCACCCTTTTACGTAATTTTTTTAGCAATATCATCCCTGCCTTTATCAAAAAAAGATTTATTTATAGCCACCGTATAGGAATTGTTTTTAGTTAAAGTGTTGCTCTTTGCCCGGTAAAGACCATCGTTGCCGGGACTGCTTTGTATTTTGCTGGTCAGAAGGCTGTTTGTTGGCCGTTCTGGAAAGCGGCGAATCGTTTTCCCTATGTATTATTTTTGATTACCTGAGTATCGGATTTGATTTAAATCGAGCCATTTAATGGTCAAGCCGTGCTTTACTTACAAACCTGCCTTGTCAGAGGCTCTTGTATGGAACCCATTTTCGTCGTACAGGATTTCCATATCATCAACAACTTCGTAATCCTTGAACCATGTACTTGTTAATCAACAGATAAATAAAACCGGAGGATTTCAGTCTGTCTAAAAAATGTGTTTACCAGTCAGTTCGGTGCATTGGCACCGTCTAGCAGAGTTCTCTAGCCATTTATAGTCACTCATAAAGAGTTATTTTCAAAGTCAATTCGTTAGGTACCATCAGCAGGGATACAACATCCCCGCTGATGGGTTCATTTTATTTAAATGCGTCAGCCAGATTCGTGTTGGCTGTTTCGGTTTCGAAGTACCCTTGGTCAACGTTCATGCGCAAGAATTTCACATAGCTATCAAGAATGTCATAGTATTGTTGGAAAAATTTCGCTGCGAATTGATCATAGGAAGAAACAGTTGCCTGAGCGGCTTCCCCTTCCCACGTGTTAGTCAAGTTTTTGACGGTCGACTGGCTAGTCTTCAGCTCATCAGCAAGCTGCGTGTTCAATCTTTCGATAGTGTTGGCAATGTCGGCTACTTGAGCCGTATTTACTTTAATATGCCCTGCCATTTCCTTCACTCCTTTTTTAAAAATGCATACGCCCCTACCCGGGCAGTTTTGCTGCTTTACAACAACTTCCCCAAATTAATTCGATAGTTTCCTGACCCCAGCCATGTTGGCTTCCTGCCTTTGGGCGTAGTTGGCTTTCTGGTTTGCAAGAGCCTGGCTCGCTGTTTGCAGCTTGTCAGCCATGCTCTTCAAGTCGTCATTGAACCCGTTGATTTGATCGACAAATGCGAGGTTATCCTCGCCCTCCCAGGCTTCTCCCATTGTGCCGGCAACCTGCATCAGCTGGGTGTAAATGCCTGTGTACGTTTGTGAAAGCTCTGCCATCTTCTTTGAAGCTGTTTCAAGCTCCTGCGGGGTGACTCTAATCCTTTTTCCCATCCTTTTTGCTCCTTTCAAAATTAAACTTTTTCGGCTTAAACGGGCGGCAAGATTCCCTTTGGAGGGCAGCCGCCCCTAAAAGCCTGTTTTGTGAAACTGACAATCAGCCCTGGCTGATTGAAGTTTCACTTTATATCAGCATGAGTTTCGAACCGTTCTTAATGCCCAGTTCCGAAACATACATGTTAATATTGAAAATAATTCCGGATGCTGCATCACAAAGGACCGCATCTCTTGTTGCTTTAAACTTCCCGTCCGACAGCTCGCTGAGAAGCGTGGATACCATCTGAAGCACCTCGCTCATCCGGCTGTCGAGCGGAATGAACACATCATAGCTTTGATTCGCGGCAGGAAGAAACACTTCCACCAACACCTTATTCATCGCTGCCACCCTCCCCGGTTAGGAGTTTCACCTTAACACTCTTTCCTTTCTGCAACGAGAAGCCGAATTCGGCAGGAATATCCTCGCGCATTTCCGAAGTCGTCTTGGACGGCTTTAGCTGGAACTGCTCTGTAATGCCGCTGCCGACCCAAATTCCATCGCTTCCGGAAATATGGCGTTTATACCATTTATCAAATGTAATGCCGGACAAGTTCCGGGATTGTTCACCAATCATAATGGAGATATTGTATTTTGCCTCGCCCTTTTCAAGAATCAGGCCGAGCTTTTCAGCACCTTCTGCGGAAAGCAGCGATTTTAGCGCCGTAACAGAATTAATGACGATTACCTTCAGGCCGAATGGTTCGGGCTCCATTCCACTCTCCAACGCTTCTTTATACGAATTGTTTCGATACACAACGAGGTCGAATAGAGCGGATATCGCATCCTCGCAATCCCTTAAAGAATGATAATACGTTACTTCACCCTGTTCTTTATCACTATAGGCCTGCGGCGCATCGAGCACTGTAACATCAAGGCTCGCATCATCAGCCATCAGCCTTGACAACTCGTGAAGGAACGGCTGATATTCATCCCCTGCAGCAAGAACCATTGTGATATAGCTGGAGTCAAATGGATAGGCATGCACGTTCAGTGTATGCTTCTCGACACCGACCGGAATTGACAGTTGATGCCCCTCTGCTCCAATCGACTCTGCCAGGAACGGACGATCCACTTTTTCTGGGAGGATCGGGATTTTTTTTGCAAAAGGTCCTTGCCACTTGGCTTGCAGTTTCGAACATTGCTCTGCGATGAACTGGTATGGCACCGCTGCCTCCGTCACATTCGCAATTTGGAATTCGTATATCTCATCCCGCTTCACAAGCCCGCGTCCCTTGAATTTGGATGGGAACAGGCCATCTGTCTTTCCGACGACTGTTGAATAATCTGCTTCATCATTCAGCTGCAGCGTAATCAGCTGCTTGAAATTCTGAAGAAGGCGGAAACGGACAGCCCCAGTACCGAGTGCGGTCAGGACAAAATAAATTCCGTACTTCGTCCCTTCACGCGTCAAGTACGAGACAGCCTCTTCCTTCTCTTCGTATATCTCAGTAAACGCGGCGAAATTGTTGATAGCCACCACAATCGACGGAACCTTTTTACCGGTCGCCGCAACATATGAGGCATGGTCGCCGCCGTAATCAGCAAATAGCTTTTTGCGTTTATTTATTTCGGATTGAAGCATCTTGAACAAGTTGCTTACCTTTTCCGCTTCATAGGACAAAATCACATCGCCTACATGCGGCGCCTTTGCGAACGCGCGCAATGTTTCGGAAGCGAAATCGAGCAGATAAATATTGACTTCCTCCGGTGTATGTTCGTGAAGGAGCGAGTACACCATCGTATTCAGGAAGGTTGTTTTTCCACTGCCAGCAACCCCATAGACAATGACGTTGCCTTCCTCAGTAAGCGGAAGCCTTAGCAGGCATTGGCGCTGCCTTGCCGGATCGTCATATTCGCCGATGACCGGGTTCAGGACGATATTGGCTCGTGCAGCTGTTTCAGTTTGGCCACCTGTTTTGATTGGGATGGCTGATTTGATTGGAAGGGCTGTTCCGGCTGAACTGCCCGTTTCAAAAGAAGATTCGATAATGCTTGAATCTCCAATCATCGCCTGGGCCATCAATGAATCCTTGACCTTTGCAATTGCCTCTACATCAGCAACAGCTTCGGCCGCTTTGATCTCCGCTCCTCCAGCCTCGACCGCTGCAGCAATTTCCTGCTTGGCAGCCGATAGTGCACTCTTCACCCTGTTTGTACCTGCCAAACGCTTCGTCCGGACTCCGTACTTTTTCCTAATATCATCAAGCAGAATCACAGCCGGAATTGGCTCAAGCCAGAGCGGCCTTACTTTGATTTGCTCTTCCTCGGCAATCGCGCTCAAGTAGTCGGTAATGACATCCATCTGTTTCTTCGGATTGGCAATCGTGTTTTTCCTCTTATCTATTTTCGCCTGCTTAAGTGGGCGGCCGTTCCTGTCAATGACGACAACGCTATTGTCCTTTTCGGCAACAACTTTGTCAGACGGATAGTACGGGGCGCCTGCCCAGGCCGATTGGCCCATTTCGAACAGCTCATTGTAGCCAACTTGCAGGTAAAAACGGCCAGTGTCGGTAAGTTCAGCAGCATCCGGCCGCTTCAGCATATCCATACTATCAGCGCGCTCCTGTACTTTAAGGCTGACCCGGAACTTGCTGTTCGCCCAAATCTGATCGTCGACAACCCCGCTCGGCTTCTGTGTCGCGAGGATCAAGTGGACACCAAGGCTTCGGCCGATCCTTGCAGCACTGACGAGTTTTGCCATGAATTCAGGCTGCTGTGTCTTGAGCTCCGCAAACTCATCGGAAATGATGAACAAGTGCTGAAGTGGTTCAGAAACAACACCTTCGCGGTAAAGCTTCTGGTACTTGTAGATATCGATATTGCTCTCGCCGACCTTTTTGCTCGCTTCGGCAAAAACAGCCTGGCGCCGCTTCAGCTCGCTTTCAATCGATACGAGTGAACGCTTGATGGCGGCTCCGTCTAGGTTCGTAATGATTCCTGCTGTATGCGGCAATTTTTCAAACGACTTCGCCATTCCGCCGCCTTTATAGTCAATCAGGATAAAGGCAACCTCATGCGGATGATAATTCACAGCGAGCGACAATATATAGGAAATAATGAACTCACTTTTACCGGAGCCAGTCATCCCGGCGACAAGTCCATGCGGGCCATGGAACTTTTCATGAAGGTCAAGCTTGAACGTTTCACCTAACGTATCAACGCCAATTGGCGCTTCTAGCGACTTGGTCGGGTCATTGTCCTTCCAGCGTGTCAGGGCATTCAAATGCTCGACCTTGCCAACACCGAACATCTCAAGAAATGTCACCATCTTAGGCAGATTGAACGAGCCGGCAAGTGTATCCAGCTGGACATTGGCAAGCTTTACGCTTAAATCTACAGGGCTGGCATTCAAGTAAATATCCGGATTGAACATCACCGTCTGCCCGGTAATGTCATTTTTATCGAAAAGCTTGCCGCTCTTCTCTTCAATTTCAACAACGGTCGTACACTCTTTAGGCAGATTTTTCAGCTCGTCGTAGAAGGTCACGACACTGATATGAAGATTCTCTTTCTTTGAAAAAACTTGCTTAAGCATCTCTGCTCGAATTGCAAGCTGCCTGCTTAACGCAAAAATAATATAATATGGCTTCACGTCTTCCATCTCTGTGTCGCTGGCCGCATCGCGCAATTCGATTTCTTTTTCTATGTATGCGGACACTTCCTTGACTTCCGTATTGGTAGTCGCAATGAAACGGAACGTGTTGTCATTGTTCCAGACATGCGGCAGCCATTTTGTAAACCCGAAATCGGACTCCTCTGCCTCATCGTAAATAAACACCAATTTTACTTCGTCATAGCTGTAAAGGGCGGCTAGCTGAAAAATGAGTCCTTTTGCAAACTCGACTGTCTGTTTCCGGTTTCCGATAACGCCGGATATATGATTTTCATAGAGAGATAGTGTTATAGGTATGTTTTTTAAAACTTTTGGCGCTTCGAGAAGGGTGTAGAGCTCTTCCTGCAGATTGTCGTCATCTATGGCGAATTTTTTCTCGGAGTATGTAATGTCTGCAGACAAAAGGCCGTTTCCTACACCTGCCCTTATTTTCAAAAAGTCATTCTGGCCTGGCCCGCGCTCCCAAAGGTTGCGGTCGACCTGTTCAATTCTTGCTACGCATTCCTCAATCGGGACGTGGTTTTCACGGAGGATTTCCTCCTGCTTCTCAGCTTCTTCACTAAACATGACGGCAACCCGGTCAAGGTAGGCTTTATATTTATTCTGACGCACCTTTTCCTTTTTGCGGCGCCGCCTTTTATCGTACTGCTTTGTAAGGATTGGCCAAAGCACAGTCCCGAGCAGCATGCTTGCTGACATGACAACCATTGGAATAGCCCTTGTTATATCGCCGGCAGCCATTGCATTATTCACTGCAAAAATCCCCATGGTCATTGATGCCATCCCCATCGTCATCGACGGGCCGATTATGAGCATGATTGGCGTTTCATCACCTATCGCATTCGGAGGCGGTGAATCGATTTTGAATCGAGGGCGCTCGACATCCCGTTTAAAACGGGGTGACCGGTAAAAATAATCCTGGGCCGGCAGCTCGAATTCTTCTTCCTCATCATATTGATCGGCAGTCTGGCCGATAAATGGCTTTAAGGCATTTTTACGGATTTGCACTGTCCCGCCAGGATTGTTAAAGGCGAGAAAATGGTTTCCTACAATAATTTTAAAACCCATGATATAGATCATATCGCCAAACTTCAGGTCGCGCTTTTTTACGCGAATGCCGTCAACGAATGTCCCATTTGTGCTGTCATCCTCAATCCGCCACTGTCCTTGCCTGAACGATAATCTGGCGTGTTGCGCGGAAACAAATTGATTTGCCAGAACAATATCGCTTTGTTCGGACCTTCCAATCGTAATTTCCATATCGCGGTCGACAAGGAACTTGGTGAACGTCTGGCGGTCTTCGGTATTCGGTTCAGTAAACACGAGGGCACTTTGGCTGTCACGGAAGGTCTCAGCTTGGTAGCTGTAGGCGGTGTTTGCGGCTCCAGATTCTTGTACAGCACTGATGTTGTGGGCTAGTTGGTTTTTACGGCTGTCTGGATGGGTACGGGTCATGCCGGGCTGGCTGCCGCCAATGGTTGGTTGAGGTCCACTGGTTTGGCCGCTTCCGCTAGTTGTTTGGGTGTTTCGAAGGTGGGCATCCAGCTGTCCGGACTGGCCCAGAGCCAAATGGTAAATGCTAAGCGGTTTTAGGACAGTGTTCCGGATTGTTTTCCCAGAATGGTCCTTCACTTTCACGTCCTTATTTGACTTTAGGACCCAATCGCCATTGATGCCTTCGATTCCAACCAACTTCCTCAAAACACTTCCGGTGGATTCATGAATCCAATATTGGCCAGTAATTTTTTCCGGGAGCGTAATCGAATGTAGGCTTTCTTTATTAATCAACGTAACTATCATATTAAAACTCCCCTTATTACACCGAGCTGCAATTTTTATGAAAGAATGTGAAAGATATATGTAGTTTATCCTATGTATATAGTGTTTAGTGTTTTATATAAGAAACATTCTACCATTTTCCATTTAAATTTCACTTCTGAACCCTAGAAATTTACAGTAATTTTACCAATGTAACAAAAAATGAATCGAAGGTCCTGTGTAGAATTTTGTCGAATTTTCAAGAAGTAGGTCTAAAGTATTAGAAGTTTTTTTAGAATAGGAAAATGAGGATGTGTGTTTGGCCTGGGAGGGAGGTTCGATAATTTTGAATGAGTTTCTTTTTCAAACAGATGAAATTCCGATTGGGTTTAAAACAAATAAAAATGATCCGAACCTGGGATCAGTCAGGTTCGGACCAAAGGGATTAGTTGGTTTTCTCTTCATATGCATGAATTTTTAACTCTGTAGTGCTTCCTTCCACCAACTCGGCATAGCCTTCTTTGATTAAAATGGATGGGATATAATGTTTGAGAATTCTAGGATGGTTGTTTACTAATAGCCAATTTCTTAGGTAGCAAGGGCTATCATCAGCCATTGGAGGATTTTTAAGTAAAATCGTCTGTCCCGAAAACGTTGTTAGCAATTGTTGATACAATTCCTGCGAAGCGCTAACTATCGAGCAGCCTCCATACGTTATCGTAGTTCCCTTCTTTACGTCACCTTCATATTTAAAATTACTGCCGCCTAACGTTTTAAGGATAGTCCCGGTCGGCTTCGGCTTGTCCCATAAACCGGTGTTATTTTGCTGAAATTCTAACCTATCAAAATAACCGTTATCGTAATCATCATCATATGGGTCAATTTCATTATGGAAAGAGTGTTCGAGTGGTTTCACGGAGTGATTCATGTGGGGATCGTTTGGGATATCGAGCTTAGTAAATACGTCCATAATCAAATCAGGGCTTCTGCCGCTCCTTTCAAAATAATCGATTACCCCCCGCCATCTCCAAAACAAACGGACATCCTCTCCGGCCAAATGTACTGTAGTACGTTTCTCAAATACATCATTCATGACAGTCTCCTCCTATTATATATTCGAACAGCACTACCTCTTATAATTTTGACTATCTCCTCCTTTCAGGAAGTACGGCTCTGGAACCCACCGAGAGTAAGGGGTTCAAATTCAAATAATAATGGGAACTTTATTCAATTTCTTTTAATAAAAAGGGATAAGGGAAGTACTTGAATAACTGTGGAGTGGAAAACGGATTTGAAATAGGAGATGGATCTTATCTCTATTTTAAAACAACAACTCTAAAATAAATATTGAAATAGGAAGTAAAAGAGCAGCCAGAAAGTCCATTGCCTTAAAAAAGTCATATTTTTTCACTTACATTGAGGGGCGGGGTATATGTTAAGATAGTACTATAACAATAATGTATACGTTTACATTTGAGAAAGAGGAACGAGAAATGCTAGTTAGAGACTTCATGATTACACAAGTTTATACAATTCGTCCTTTCAATACAGTAAAAGAGTTAGTCACACTTTTAAAAACGAATCGGATTGGCGGTGTGCCAGTCGTTGATGAAAAGGGCAATTTGCTAGGGATGGTATCTGATGGAGATGTGCTACGCTATCTTGCTCCAAAACGGCTTGGTATTGCTGGGCTTGTTTTTGTTGGGGAAGATGGGGAACTTGACGATGTTATGAAGGAAAAGCTTGATACACCTGTTAAGGAAATTATGACGAAACGCAATCTCCTTACCGTATCGCCTGATGATGATTTTGAGACGACCATCCATTTCCTGTCCAAACACCAATACAAAAAACTTCCTGTCGTCAATGGAGCTGGCCGTGTGGTTGGGGTCCTAAGCCGGGGTGACATCATTGAGAATATATCGAAACGAGTCACATCTGGGTGATGCTGTTTCCCTATAAACATAAAGAAAAACCATTCGGAATTTGCATTCACGAATGGCTTTTTCATATTACCTGCGGATAGGCTCTGTTGCTTTTAACATAGATGGGGATTTTGCTGTCAGCTCGCTTGGTTTTCTTGTAAAGAAAGAGCAAATTAATGCAAAAGCTGAAATTCCAGTTATAAAGTAGAAAGCATACTTAACGCCAGCTGCCAATACTTCACCCTCGGAAGCGGATGGTGCATCGAGTACGAAGTTGGTTTGGCCTGCCGTAAATAGTGTAATTGCGATGGCTGTCCCGGCTGCACCTGCAACCTGGTTCAATGTATTCATCGCAGCAGATCCATCTGCATAAAACTGGCGCGGCAATGTGTTAAGCGCATTTGTCTGGGAGGGCATCGTTACCATCGTAAGGCCTGCAAATAAAACCATGAAGGCTACAACAATTTGCCAAACAGGTGTTGTTGCTGATATTGACAGCATAAAGATTATATTTCCAATCAATACAATAATTGAACCAGTGATAACAAATGCACGCGGTCCAAATTTATCAAATAGCGTCCCAACGACCGGAGACAAAATGACATTTACAGCATTACCTGGCAATAGCAACAGCCCAGCGGCCGCCGCGCTGACGAGTAAAGCTCCTTTTAAATAAAGAGGCAAAAGAATCGCCGTTGATAAAATAACCAGAATGCTCAGGAACATCATCAGCGTTCCCAATGTAAACATCGGATATTTGAACACACGCAAATTGATCATTGGCTGTGCCATGTTCATTTGGCGAATTCCAAATAGAACAAGGGCGAGAATTCCTGCGAGCAGCGGTGCCCATACCTTTGGTGATGAAATCGGTTCTTCAGCCATTGTGCTCAGGGCGAAAATCAATCCGCCAAACCCGATAGTTGAAAAGAGAATCGAAAAGATGTCGATTTTAGGCTTGGTGATTTCGGAAACATTTACAATTTGTGCTGCTGCGAATAGTGTTAACGCTACATAAAGAATGGCGCTAATCCAGAAAATATACTCCCAGCCGAGCGTACTAATGATGACTCCGGAAAAGGTCGGCCCCAGAGCGGGTCCCAATGTAATGACAAGGCCCATGATCCCCATTACAACCCCACGTTTATGAATCGGGAAAATAAGCAGAAGGACATTCGTCATAACTGGTATTAAGATACCTGTACCGATCGCCTGGACAAGACGGCCAGCCAATAATACTTCAAAGCTTGGAGACAGTGCTGCTAAGATGGCCCCGGCCAGCGAGATTACAAGTCCGCCGACAACCAGTTGCCTTGTTGAAAACCATTTAATTAACAGTGCGGAAATCGGAACCAAAATCGCCAATACCAATAAATAACCTGTCGTCAGCCACTGCGCAATTGCCGGCTTGACTGAAAATTGCTCCATAATATTTGTTAAGGCCATATTTAAAGCTGTTTCAGCAAATAAGCCTAAGAACGCACCGAACATTAAGATAAATGCCATTGTTCTTGGATTTCTAACTTTCATTTGTGTACTCATGTAAATCTCCTTTTATTTAAAATCATTGCAAACTTTTAAAGCAGTTAAACCAACTAACCTTACCTATTTACTTGTATTTAAATCAGCAAACGAGCCCTCCCTCTAACTCGGCCACAAGTTTTATCAACAATGTCCCCTCGCGAAACCTCCTGTAAACTCTCCTCACACACACCCGTGCGCTCAGCACCCTATGCCCCAACCAAGCATTTAGTAACTATATCAATACAAAATCAAAAAAAACAAGAACTTTTTTTAAATAAATTTTGGGGTCATCTTTAGGGGTCAGACCCCTGCCGTGGACATTCTCCTCCTCAAACCCGCATTCTTATGCTGGGTGTCTTTCCCAGGTGGACAACTGATAGATATGATTAAAGGATTGACCGAGGTAGCAGCTGTTAGGTATATCTATGGCGGGGTTGCCAGTGAAAAAGTAAAATAGGCAAAAAAAGAAGCCCGGAGCTGGCACTCGCTAGGGGTGCTGTTCCGGGCTAGGTTGATAGGTAATTAAGTTAATTTGCTTTAGAGAGTAGTCTA
Source organism: Bacillus sp. FJAT-27225 (assembly GCF_001685025.1). Taxonomy (GTDB): domain Bacteria; phylum Bacillota; class Bacilli; order Bacillales; family Cytobacillaceae; genus Bacillus_D. Next base: position 205,416 of record NZ_MAYU01000012.1, read on the forward strand.
GGTTGCGGAGTATCCCTCACCCGAGCTGGTTTAGGTGGGCATCCTAATATGAACAGGAGTCCTTCCTAGTTTCAGGGGCCTGATGCTATTCTTCCCGGACGGGCTCACTGACTATTACGTCCTGGACTGCGGTTTTTCCGGAGCCATCGTCAATGAAAAGCGGTGAGTTTTCATAATTGATTTGAACAAACTGGAAAGTCCCTTGGTCATCCGCACCATTGGAGATGATGGATTTTGCTATGATTGAGCCTGAAAAAGAAGCATTGATTGTAACACTTGCCTCAGGGGCATAGATCATTCTTGGAAATACCATGGCGCTCCCCTTTAAGGTGAGTGTTTTGCAATCGGTAATAAAGTGCCCCTGCACTCCTTTTGCAGCATTTAATTCTAATGTTAAAGGTGCTTTATAATAATACATTGAACCATAGATGAGCCCCTCCAATGTATTAATCCTCCCTCCTTCAAGGAAGATATACAGCTTTTCCATTTCCCTATCAACATTGATGATGCTGCCAGTATTTACAATCACTTGCTTGGCAAAAATGGACAGTTTTCCTTTGCCCACAATTTTTATTTTTCCATAAGCCTCTAGAGTAAGTTTATCGACCACCAGATTTCGGTTATAGTCACCAACATTTATAGTTAGAGTTGCACTGCTGCCTACAGTTAAATTTGTAATTGCCATGTCCCGGTTCATTGACAATGAGGTTCCAGTGAAATTCCCGGCACTTGCAGGGATGCTGAATTTAGGGAAATCGGGCAACCTTATGTCAAGGTCAACATTCCTTCTAATTGGAGGTGGAACAGCACTCCCGTTGAAGGTGACAGTTCCAAAGGACGCAATGGTTCCAGTGATTGGGACGTTTTTTATTTCAACTTTTTCCTTGCCGTAAAGAACTGTATTTGCCGGAATGTTTACGAAGCTTTTTCTCGGTTTCCATGTAACATGAATGACTTTGGAAACCTTTCTTGAGCGATTGCCGATGGTCCCGACTGAGGTGATTCGATACTCGTTGGAATAGGAGATAATTGTGTCAGGCTTCAATTTTTCAATCGTCACTCTTGCTTCAGGTTGGGAGCCGAAAGATAGTTCAAAGTCTTTATAAATGGACTCCGTTGAGATAAAAGGTGCCTGATTCGTATTCAGCGCCGTATCGATTTCTGTAAAAAAGCTCTCCAGTGTAGTAGTCCTTCCATATACCCTTTTTATAACCGAATCGATTTCAGCCATTTTCGCTGTGATACCTGCCTCGGCTATGTAATAGGCGGATTGCTTGTCCCTCTCCCCAGTTCCCATTTTCATATTATTAGCTGCCATACCAAGCATGCTTAGACCCAGGATCGATACCACTACAAAGATCATTAATACAATTCCAAGTGCCATGCCGTTTTCATTTTTTAAAAGTCGGGTTAGCTGTTTCATTGGGATCCTCTCCTAATATAAACAATCGTTGATAGGGTCGACCCGCTGTTCTCGGCATTCTTGCCGGCTGTTATGGTAAGGGAAATTTTATTATCAGCTATCAAAAAATAGTTAGTTTTATTTAGAGTCGTATCCTTATTTGCGTTCTCGGCATTGACTGTGAAACTTTTAATATTGGAGATAATCACGGTGTCATTCTTTCTTATGCTTTGCTGATCAAGCCTATATATATCTGTTTCGTTCAATGTCAAAATAAAGTTGTTTTTTTCCTTAACCTCAACTTTGACAGTGGATGCCTTTCTAATTTCCTTCGTAATGATATTCATTGCCAGGCGTACATCCGATTCATTTTTAATTTTAGTGGATTGGTTGTGTGCCTGCTTTTGGCTGAAAAGATGGATAGAGCTTCCCAACAGAGTAACCAATGACAAAAGTGACACGACTGCCAGTATTTCCACTAACGTTAACCCCTTTTGATTCCGCAGCATCTTGTTCCCCCTATTTTTCCCACGCCAATACAGTCTCCATTTTTGACTGCTGGATGGCCTTTGACTCGTTATAGACTTCTACCTTTACCTTTACCAGATTTGTTCCGGAATTGGATAATTGAATGTTGACGTAGTGGCCGTTGTCGTTTTTTTCAAAGCATTTACCAGTTACACCGGAAGGACAAGGCTTTAGAGTATAATTGAAGGAATTTCGATCGGTTAATGAGGTTTGTACTTCATTCAGGTACGTATCAGCATTTTCCCGAGGCGGTACATTAACAATAAGATTATAAACTGTCTCCATATGGGCTTCAGCAACATACGTACCGTTCATCATTTGCCGTGAATGGCTAGTTGACCGGGCAGATTGGGTAAACATGGGCACGAGGAAAACAATAATGAGGAAAAGAATCGCTATGGAAGCCACAATTTCAATCAGCGTGACACCCCTCTGCGATGTAACAAAAACAGGTAGTTTCATAGGCAGCACATCCTTGCTTTACGAGAGTAATAATAACGGTTTCATCCGTAAAATTAGTTTAGCACGGGGTTTTCACTATGCAACGCTTACTTTCGACAATTTTATGTCGAAGTGGAGAATTTCCACGGCAGGGGTCAGACCCCTGCCGTGGACAATTCCGCCCATTTGTCTTTTCCAGGCGGACATTTGTGGAAGGGGAATAGGAAAACCGCCAGATTATCACTCTCTGGCGGTTGTATGTGTTAGGCTATTAAATTTTTTTCGAATGAACCTGCTACTGTTAATCTATCAGTTTGCTTATTCCTCTAAAGATTCTGCCAATGACCCAAAGCAAGCCTTCACCCAATACGATGAGGATATCCATAAGAGTGTCAATGAAAATAAACCGCCTATTATCCTTTTGTTCTCTCTTTCTATGCCGCTGCTCCCGTTCTTCTCTGCGCTTTGCCAAACTCTTCACCTTAACCACCCTCCTAAGTTATTTCCATACCTTTCCTACGGTTAAAATCCAGCTTGGTTTCAAGTGAGTTGGGCTTTATCCGCCACTGCTTTGCTCGTCTTGAAATGTTCCTATTGGGGAGAGCTGCTTAAAATGCTATATCAAGCCATTTCCTTCCATGTTAAAATCAAATTATCCAGAAAAATCTAAATGGGGGTGGATGGTATGGTGAAGAAGGTTGTAGGGCTCTTAATAATTGGGATTGTGCTGGGGATCGGAATCAGCTACCTGTTGCTGCGCTTTGGCGGTGTATACAGCCAATCGGAGCCCAGCAGCTCCTTGGAGGACGAGTCTACCTTACATAAGGAACCTGTCGAAACGAGTTACTCGTTCGAAACACACGGAATTGCCATTACTCTTCTTAACAGCGGGAAACTGAATAAGGGTGAATTTCAGGCGTTTAAAGAAGAATTTGACTACCAGGTTGATGAAGTCCTTCACTTGACCGAAGACACTCTTCCACTCCGTAAGGAACTAAAATTTGATATTACCAAGGACCCTGCAATGTCCAACAATCGGGTCTTTTACTTTGATGACGAGCTAATGGCTGACGAGCAATTTTATTATTTTCAAATTGTCTCGAATCTCTTTGAGCAGGATGGCAATACCCGCGGCCGCCTAACCTCTGCAGGGTTGACGGGATATCTGGCCAAGAGCCTGTGGGGCAGGCCGGTTCATGAGGAATATTCAGCATATATTGGATTTGAACAGGCACCTGGCATGGTTGAGCTGCTTGACCCGTATGAGTTCAGCGCCAATTACTTTGTAACGTTCGAGGGGGATGAACTTGATAACACACTTTCGAAAGAAACCGAAGCGAAAACATTCAGCTTCATTTCCTACCTAATCGATACATATGGAATCAAGAAATTTATGGAGATTTACGGAAACACCAATCTGACAACCGCGATTGAAAAAATTTATCAAAAAACGCCGGAAGCACTTGAAAAAGAATGGCTTGACTTTCTTGGGGATAAGCAGAGTTTGGGTGTTTAGGGGGAGAAAAATTTCAGCACAAAAGTCACTTAGGAAAGTTTAAGAGATTTTGAGGGACATCCAATTTGCATTAGGCATACCCATGCAAATTGGAATTATCCCTCTTGGCCAAAAGTCCACCTGGTGTGGACAAAATTGTTAGTTTGTCCACGGCAGGGGTCTGACCCCTGCCTCTTTGAGCCCTGCCTCTTCTATTCATACTCCGACGGATCAACGAAGAAGGTGTAGGCGAGGTAGATTATGAGGCAGATTGCGGTGGTGATGTAGCCCCAGCCCAGGATGACCTGGTCGATAATGAGGTAGCTGTTGCACAGGTTGTCAGGTGCCATGACGTATATCCAGCCCATCAGGATGAATGCTGCCGTGAAAAAGGCGATGACGATATTCCGCGCGTTCCGGGTCAATTTCATCCAGCTGTCGCGCAGCGGTACGCCTGCCAGCAGCGGCAGGCTGACAAACTTCCATAACTCAACCAGCGGTTCGGACAGCGCTTCATCCATAGCCCGCGGCAGCATCCAGTACATCATGATGATTGCAAACAGCATGATTCCCGGCACGCCGTTTCCGTTCCATTTTGCAAAAAACTGCGGGAATTTCAGTTGAAAAAACCTCCCAATAAAGAACCCCGAGATCACCAGCAATGGCATCTGCATATGCATATGGATAATCATGATTGATTCAAGGAAATTTGCCACCGGAGGCAAAGCCAGAATGACTAGCAGCATCAAACCGTACAATGCTTGTTTCATGGTTGCTTCCCCTCCTTCAGCAACCGGCTAACCTTGTCGGCAGCCTCATCAATTTTTGTATAATCCATCACATCTTCCAGGTGACCATCCTTGCCGACAAGGTAAAACGCCGAATTGTGGGCAAAGTTGCCATCATCATCCGGAATGACAATCACCCCAAACTCGTCTAGCAAGGAATCAAGCTCCTGTTCATCGCTAATTCTCGCCATCCGCCACGTTTCCCCGTCACTGCCAAACATATCTTTATAAACATCCAATCTCTTCGGGTCATCCCGCTCCGGATCGAAGCTGATGCTCAGGAATACGATATCCTCGCCGATATACTTCTTCGGCAGCTTTTCATACACCTTCGCCATATTCATTTCGAGCTCGGGGCAGACGGTACCGCAGCTAGTATAGAGGAAGGTAATGAACACGTATTTCCCCTCAAACTCGGAAATCCCATACTGCCGGCCTTTGCTATCCTCGAGTGTGACGTCAGGGAACTTCGGCTGCTCTTCCTTCAGCCGCTCCAACCTCGCTGCTTCAGCCGTAAACGCACTAAATCCATCTGTTCCTGCATAAAACAGCCCAAGGCCAAACAGCAATACAACTATACTTGCCCATAGATTGGGCCCCAGCTTTTTCATTGCAATCACTTCCCAGATGTATTTCCAAGCGACTTTTAGGGCGCCAGGCCCTGGAAATGAATCCGTGCCTGCTCTCTCAGAAAGGTTTCCCAACCAGGTTCAGCAGCTCGATGCGCCATCTCTGTTCATAGGGGCCATTGGGATTGCTGAACCAGAATGTTTATCTTTTTTTTAAAAAAGCAAAGGTCTTTTACCAGGTCCTGTACGGAGGCGACCCTGGAGGTGCGTCAACAATAAATTCAGTGATTGGAATGACATAGGCCATTGCGACGAGGACAAGCATGACGATAATCCATACGCCCCAGCGCTCGGTCCAGTAAGGAGTTTTCGATCCATCTTCTTCTACGTCTGCGACCGGGAACTCTGTAACGCCTTTAGGAGCGAAGAACATCATATTGACAACTGCGTAAACTTGTAAAATAACACCTACGATCAAGAGCGTTCCGCCGATTGCGAGCAGTGCAAGGTAAGGATCCCAGCCAAGCGCGGTCGCATGGTCGCCGTAGGTGGAGTAGGATGTCCGGCGAGGTGAGCCCAACAGCCCGACTGCATGCATCGCAAACGCCATCGTTGTCATGCCGATTGTCCATACCCAAGTCTGGACTAGGCCGATTTTATTCATAGTCGGAGTCAGAACGCGGCCAGAAATATACGGGATAAGCCAGTAGCTGATGCCAAAGAATGTCATAATGACCGTCATGCCAAGTGTCAGGTGGAAATGGCCGGCTACCCACATTGTGTTATGGACAACCTGGTTTAGTTGGTTTGTGCTTTGGACGATCCCGCCGGCACCGGCTGGAATGAATGCAACCATTGCAATGAACGGAGCAAGGAAGCGGACATCTTTCCAAGGCATTTTTTTATACCAGCCAAGCAGGCCTTTCCCGCCCTTCCGCCTTGCTGTTTTTTCAAAGGTAGCGAATAGTGCGTAAGCAGTCATCAAGGACGGGAATCCGATGGCAAGGCTCATGAATACGTGCATGAACTTGACTGATTCGGAAATGCCTGGGTCAACGATCTGATGATGGAAACCGCCAGTGATATTCATAACGACGAGGGAAATGATGACAACACGTGTCAGCGTATCGCTCCAGCGCTTGCCTCCCATTACTTTCGGAATGACCACATACCAGGCAGAAGTCGCTGTCAAATACCAGATGTTTACAAGTGTGTGGCCGAATGCCCAGAACAATGTACGAGCAAGCATGACGTTAATGGTTTCAACCCAGCCAAATGCCCATGGGATTATCATGAATACTTCAATTGCCACAGGGATGGAGCTGAAGAACAAGAGCACAAAGACGCCGGTTGCAAAGTACGACATGATTGGTACGTGCTGGCCTTTATTTTGCTTCCTCCACGTCGCAACCTGGATGAAGGAACCGAACGCTGCCACCCAGACGCCGACTACGATGAAAACGAGCCCGATGTAGAACCACGGTGATGCCGCCATCGGAGGATAGAATGTGAACAAAACAGATGCTTTGTTGAGCAGGATTGGAATCACTGCCATTACAAAACCGAAAATTTTCAATCCGTACGCGACCCAGCCCATGATTCGGACTTTCGGAAGCAGTCCGCCAAAGTCATTGGACATTGCCGAGTAGAAATAGCCGATTGTGAAAAATGCTGTCATGACAAGGATCAATAGTAGTCCGTGTGCGGTAAGTACCTGATAATAGTTGAACCAGGTTGGCAGTTCAAGAACCCCCGCCCGGTTAAGTCCTTGCAGCAATCCGAGGAATCCGCCAATCAATATTGATGCAAACGACACTACCATATATGATTTCGCGAGGACGGCATCTTTCGGGTTCATTCCGAATACTTTTGATGCCTTTTCCTTAAACGTTTCTTTTAATATTGCATTCATGGTTTGCTTCCCTCCTTTACTTCACCGTAATCGTTGTGCTCATGACTTGATGGCCGATACCGCAATATTCATTACAAAGGACCAAGTAGCTTCCAGGTTCGTCAAAAACCTGCGTGATCCGTTGGATATGGCCCGGGACAACCATTGTATTAAGATTCGTGCCCGCCACTTCAAAGCCGTGGACAACATCTTTTGAAGTCATGATGAACGTTACCTTTGCGCCTGCCGGAATTTCGATGTTTGCGGGTGTGAAGCTGAATGCCTGAAGTGTCATGACAACTTCGTATTCATTGTCGCCGACCTTCTTTACTCCAGGTTCTTTGAACAGTGGATGTTGGTCGACCTTTTGCGGGTCAATCGTTTCTTTTGCACTTGGAGGCCCCAGTTCCAATGCGAACGTCTGATATCCAGTGATTAACATAAAAATCATAATGATTCCGAAACTTAACGACAGCCAGACTTTTTCTGAACGATGCATGTGAGATCCCTCCTACAACCTGGCCATAAACAGGCCGAATAGTACAAAATACGTTATGACAATGACAGCTAGTAATCCGCCCAATGAAATGAACGTCCCCATCATGGATGTTTCTTTTTCCTTGCTTGCTTTTTTGATGCTGTTTACCTTTGGCACTCAAATCAGCCCCTTTTGTTTTCTTACCTTCATGATAAGTGGGAATGATTATCAATAGTGTGAGGAATCGCACACTATTGAAAAAAGATAAAACTTTCTTTTCGGCAAAATTCCACAGGTGGAAATTAGGGGTATAACCCCTGTTGTTACTGGGGATCTTGGTTTCCAATTTGCAAATAGTAATAATAGGAATGGTTTCTTTCGAAATAAATCGTTACAAAATGGTGACGATTTACAAATATGGGGTGTGGGTGGGAGGAGTTTAAAAGTGTTTTTTAATGTTGTGGAGTCCCTTTTGATCATTAAAAAACTCCCTGCTGGGAATACCAGCAGAGAGCTTCGTTTTGGGAACTGAAAAGGATTTTGATGGGTTTGAGGAGGTGGACCCTCTTGTGCAAATACGGGTAAATGATGTTCAAGTTGATTAGAAAATCGGCAGTGTCACGATAATCATCATTAGAAAGATAATCATGATGTAATTGACTGAATAAAGGAACAGTACTCTTGCCCATTTCAGGTTGTTTTTTGCAAAAAAACCCTGGACTGCGATAGCGAGAAATCCAATGTTCAAGAGAGTCGCCAGCCCAATGAAAACCGAGCCAAGCTGTATAAGGTAAAACGGCAAAGGCAGCAAGCACAAGCTGTAAATGAAGATTTGGCGCTTCGTGATGGCGACCCCGTGAACAACAGGCAGCATCGCGACCCCGGCAGCCTTGTATTCATCATGTTTCCGGATGGCAATCGCGAACGTATGCGGCATTTGCCATAGGAACAGAATTAGGAACAGGATGATCGGGACAAGCTGGAAACCCGGTTCAATCGCAGTCCAGCCAATCATTGGGGGGACCGCGCCGGAAATGCTGCCAATAACAGTGTTCAGTGTATAGCGCCGCTTTGACCACATTGTATATAAAAGCACATATGTGACCCAGCCTAGTAAAGCGTAGAGTGTGGCTTCAAGGGATACAAACAGGAGCAGGATATGGCCAATGACAGATAAAGCCAGCCCGGTAACAAGGACTGTTTTCAGCGAAAAGTGCCCCGTCACTGTCGGGCGCTTCTTTGTCCGTTCCATAATCCTGTCGATATCCACGTCATACCAGTTATTCAACGCGAGCGCCCCCGCCATTACGAGAGTACTCCCTGCTATCGTCAGCAAAAACTCAGCCCACAGCCCTGCGAACGAGTGCCCGTTCAACACAACAGCCAGCCAAAACCCCGAAAAAACAGGCAGCACATTCGCCACCAACACCGGCCCCTTAATTAAAAGCTTAATATCGTTAAACATGGGGGTCAGACCCCTTTCGTGGACATTTTGCCTCTCAAACCCGCATTCCCAGGGCAGGTATCCACAGGAGACGGACTTAGAGAGAGGCGCACCAATCAATAGTTATTTAGCTCTATTAACTAACATCTTCTTCCGGTTTGCAAGCAAGAAGCCCGCCGGTTAGTTTATCCTTCTAACTGGCGGGCTATCACATTATAGTATTTTACCTTTGGTTCCTTCAGTTAGCATAATTGCTAAAAATGACTCTTTGGGCTATCAAACATTTTTTATTACGGTAGAGCTATTGTTTATCTCAGCGCTTCACCTATTAGAAAAGGCTATAAAAGTAAGAGGGTAGAATTCAAGGGATTTTCAGGCAGGTCAATAATAGAAGAGTGAACATAGTCGAGGTAATTTGCGGATCGAGGTTCGGGGAAATAACCTAATATCCGTTCAGTCTGCACGTGCAGATAAGGGGAAGCCTGGAGCCCACCATACGTGTGATAACTGCTCCACGGATATTCTTCAAGACTGTTAACCATTCCCGCCTTTAGAGGATTTCGGTGAATATACTTGCTCAATTCGACTTCATAATCAACCGAATCTACAAGTTCGGAGCCATACCGCTTATCAAATACATGCCCGTCAAACTCATATTTTTTGTTAAAATACGCCGCATACATAGAGTTAACATACTGCATGATTCTCCATGGCGGGTCGTTAATGGTCTCCAGCTGCAAGTGGACATGATTTGTCATTATGCAATAAGCATGGAGTACGTACGGGTACTTTTCCCTCGCTTTCTCCATGAGCCATAAATACTTCAAGTAATCTTCCTCGTCGAAAAACAGCAACCACTTCCGAATTCCCCTGCACGTTAAATGGTAAATAGCTCCCGGGTACCAACTACGCCTCTTTCGTGGCAAAAAGCATCACTCCAATTAAAATAAAGTAAATTCAACGGAATCGATTAATGTGAAAACAATTTGTGTTCAATTAAAGAACAATAAAAACGAATGAACGATAATAGATTGGAAACAAGAGGAAGAGAAGAATAGAAGTAAAACTGTTGATTGTGTAATAAAAAGACAGAGGAAAAATAGGAGATGTTACCTGAAACTTGCATCTATGAAATTATTCTCCAAACAACGACAAACTCCTGCCGTCCTAACAAAAAATCCTCCTTTTTAGGTCAATCTTCCCCTTCTCCTTTCTATTTGTCCATCACACGCGGACGAAATTGAGAAAAAGTCCACGGCAGGGGTCTGACCCCCAAAGTTTACGCCCATTGACCAAAGGGAAATAAGTTGGTATGGGGCATGTCGGGGAGCGGCTTGTCTTGGAGTTTATAGGAGAAGGAGAGGATTTTTGATGGAGAAGCAGATTATTGGCGGGGTGTTTGATAGCCAGGAGGAAGCGGTTCTTGCGATTGAGACGCTTAAGGCGAAGGGCTTTGAGCCGAACAACTTGTCTGTTTTTGCAAAGAATGATGATATTGTCGATGAAATTGAGTTGCGCACTGACGTTGAGCCAGTTGACGGGGACAAAAATCCTACCAAGAAAATCGGCAAAGGCTTTGGAATCGGCGCTGGAACAGGCGGCGTCATTGGCGGAATCACTGGACTCATTGCAGAAATCGGTTTGCTTGCCATTCCGGGGATTGGCCCTCTAGCCGCAGCGGGTCCGCTTGCTGCAACGTTGACTGGAGCGGCTGTCGGCGCAACAGGTGGAGGAATTGTTGGCGCATTGACTGGGGCGGGCATCCCTGAAAACGATGCAGAAGAATATGAAAAATTCGTCAAAGAAGGCAACATCCTAATCTTTGCCGAAGTCGAAGAGCACCAGCGTCAAGATATCCAAAACGTCTTTCTCGAGTCTAAGACATTAAACAGGCATATGTATTTGTAGCAAATTAGGCCAGGCTCTTTGCCTGGCCTTTGTTTTTTGAAAAATGGGTCTACGCCCTCTTGCCAGCATCCACCCTAAACTGCACGCGGCTATTGTTGGAGGAGGACACCGTTTACAAATAATTCGCTAGTTCTTGAGACAAGTTCCACTTTTGCTACAGTATGACCTGACTTCCCCGGAAACTCATCCCCAACTTCTGGAAGTTTAGCCTCTTCTACTACTAGATTTTCAAAACCTTTTAAATTAAAGCCGTTAACCTGATTTGCTTTTCTGCTTTCATAAGTAACATCACCATTAACAGAAGCGGTTCTTTTATGTTCTACTGTATGTGTTTTCTCACCTTTCGTCCCTTCTCCGGTAGTCCACTCTACTGTCACTTCATACAACTCTTCAGAAACGTAGGTAAAATTAAGGTTTTTAGCATTCTTTTGCAGCTCACTATTATTCCACCCCAATGCCGTTTGCACATCCCCCTTGCCAACGAACCCTATACCTGTAGAAGCATCAAACGTAACTGACGCAAAGACCGATCCTGCCAAAATCCCCATTGCCAGTGTTCCGGCTGCCAATCCTGATAAAAGCTTTTTCATCGCTAATTTCCCCCTGGTAAACTTAATTAGCCTTCTTTACTAGTAACACATATTCTCAATAAAGAACAACCACCCTTATTATAATTTAAACAAGAGTTAAATCATATCCATTTCGTTCGACAGCTACCTATCTGCAAAACGACAAAAAAAAGAATAAAAAAGGCACTGGCCTCAGCCAATGCACGAAAAGTGAGGAAGTGGAAACGAACTGCTCGGAACTCTATTAGTTCCTCCCCTAAAGTATAAATTAAACAATAGTTGAATCCTAGAAATTTAAATAGACAAAAAACGCAGAATATCTCACTTTTTGTAGAAGAAAAGTTATTAAAATCACCGGCTATCTTCTATAAGATTAAAGCAAGAAAGATACATTACTCAAGCAGGAGAAACCCCCATGACTACTCGTTTACGAAACTATATCTTTCTCATATTTCTTCTTCCCGCCGCCTGGGGAACCATTCATTACATTGACTTCCCGACGGAATTAGAATGGGATATTGTACTATTCCTATTTATCATGGTGATTTTCGACCAGGTTAACCTTAAGGTATTTTCTGGCTTTGGTTATTCTTTTTTTAACGTAATCCTTTCATTAATCATTTTTGACCGGTTTTCGATTGTCTACGGGCTGCTTTATTTGTTGGCTGATGCACTAGTATCGATCGTTATCCAAAAACGCGGCCGTCTGCAGAAGATTGTTTCGCTGACATCGATTTACTTGCTGATTATCATTTTTTGCAATGAACTCTATAACGAACATTCCGACAAAGATTATTTGGCTCGTTACTTAACGGCTCTCTTCATGCTGTTTCTTAGTATCCTGCTAAAATATCTTTACGTTTTTCTGGAAACAGGGGTGGTTACAAGCAAGCTTTTCCTGGAAAGATTCGGGCCAATGGTGTTCGAGATTGTATTAATATTTCCAATCCTCGCCTACTTCGACCACTTAATAATGAATGTAGTCCTTATACTCTTTTTATCCTATTACACCTTTATTGGTTATTTTCATAAAAAACTACTATCGGTCAACCAGGAACATATTGATGCACTATCTGAAAAAATTACGTCTACACACAATTTAACGATCATATTCTTGGATTTAAAGGAGATAAAGGGTGTTTTTTCTCCAAGAGAACGGCTTGTTGTCATTAATAAAAATCTGGACTATCCCGAGCAAATGCAAACACTCATCCACGAGTTGCTTCATTTTTATATGAACAGCTACAAGATCCCGAAAAAAATTGAGGAGATCATTGTCACCTTTGGCGAGGCAATCATCAGCTGGTATTACATAATAACTCTTAAAAATAATTACTACGAATCTATTTAGGAAAGTGGGAATATGAAATGTCAACGCCATTAGGTCAGGAATTGAGAAGACTTAGGCAGGAAAAACGGTTAAGGCTTGAGGATGTGGCAAATGGTACAGGCGTTACACTCCAATATTTAAGCATGCTTGAAAAAGGGACGCGTAAATCTGTTTCATTTGAAATTATGGCAGATATTTCAAGATTCTATGGTGTGCCGCTTGAATATTTTGCCTCGCTCATCAAGGAGGAAGATACAGAACCATTAACCGATGTAGAAATTATGCTCTGGCAGACAATTAATGAAAAGGTTCGCGATGATCTTTATTTTAAAAAGGGAAAATCCCTGAAGCGAATTCTTGAAAAGCTTTTTAAATAAAAGAAACAATTGACCCTTGACAGACAAGCCAGACTCCGTTCATAATGACAATTATAGTCTGAAAATTCCAAATGGTGAGTCCCATACTGTAAAGCTATGACTAGGACCAGTAAATGAACTATGGCAAAAGAGAGTGAAGCCCACCGGCTGAAAGGCTTCACAGTCCTCTGGAACATTGAACCTACCCTATGAGCTGCCAGGAAAACCTGGCCGCACTCCTGCGATAAAGGATTAAAGTAGCCTTAAGCCCGGATTTGGTTCGTTACAACCAACACCCGGCAAGAGGCTAATAAAGGTGGTACCACGGAAGAATGGCCTTTCGTCCTTTGCGGATGAAAGGCCTTTTTGTATTTATTTCTTTTAAAAGGAGGAGTTCCCGTGAGAAAGTTAGTGTTTGTCGGAGCTGGATCAATGGCAGAAGCGTTGATTTCAGGAATTATTGCCAATGGTGTTCTCGAATCCCCCAACATCTGGGTAACAAACAAAAGCGACGAGGAACGCCTCACCGATTTAAGCAAGCGCTATGGAGTTACGACTTCCTATGATAAGGACGCGTTGTTCGAGGGTGCCGATGCTGTCATCCTGGCCATGAAGCCAAAGGACGCAAAGGCTGGCCTCCCGCTTGTCCTGCCTTACTTATCAGAACAGACACTTGTCATTTCCGTTCTTGCCGGGCTCTCGACTGGAACAATTGAATCGATGTCAGACAAGAAGCTCGCCATTGTCCGGGCTATGCCAAATACATCAGCCGCAATCGGAAAATCAGCCACTGGCCTTGCCCTGAACCAAAATGTCACATCCAAGCAAGCCGAGCTGGCCAAAATGCTGTTTGAAACCGTTGGGCTTGCTGCCTTTGTTGACGAAAACCAGCTCGATGCGGTCACGGGACTGTCGGGAAGCGGCCCAGCCTACATTTATTATCTCGTCGAAGCGATGGAAAACTCAGCAGCTGAAATCGGCCTTGACCGCGAGCTGGCAAAGGAACTTATCGTTCAAACATTAATTGGAGCAGCCGAAATGCTCACCAAATCCGACAAGCCGCCGCGCCAGCTCCGCCATGAAGTCACTAGCCCTGGCGGCACAACCGAGGCTGGCATCCGCGTCCTTGAAAACCACAAAGTCCAGCAAAGCCTGATCCATTGCATTAAAGAAGCCACGGCTCAATCCCGAAAACTCGGCCGGATGATTAGCAGCGACATTCACCTGAAGGCACATACTTCTTGAGCCTGTGAACTTGATTCAATTTGGGCTGGAAGGGTAAAGTTTCTAGTGAGGTGAGATAAATGAACGTGACAATAACAAAAGATGCACACCAGCACCTAATCAAGGTACTTGGGCCCGAGCCAACCGTTAAAATCCATGAAGCTCGGACGACCGGCTGAGGAGCCACAAATGTGTACGAACTTGCTCAGGCTGAGCAGTCATCAACTGAAGAAGTATTTAAAAGCGGCGAAATTACAGTCTTGCTAGACCCATCGGTAATAAACAATCTGGATAGTGATGTCGTGATTGATTATAAAAACAATTACGGTTTCATCCTTAAAAATGATTTTGAAGTCTTAACCTTCGGGATGAAATTCACCACCTAAAAAACAGACACCCTCACCAGGCAATCAGCCTGATGAGGGTATTTTTTGTGTTGTTATATTACTCGGCCAGCCTCTTTAATCCTTTAGCCTCGTCATGATAAAAGAGTTGTCGCCGTAGGTGCTGTATTTGTTGGCCCGCTTTGCTTTTTCTTCTGGAATATTGTAGGCACGGGCTGCGATGATCCAGTCGGTTTTGTCATCAGCCGCGATGCTTATCTTCATGTTCAGTTTCCCTTTCTGTCCGACCACGTATGTGATAAGGAACGGTTTTTCCTTGGTAAATTTCTTAATCGGCAGTTCGACTTTCTTCCCGTTCACTTCAAGCTCAGAAACATTCAGGTCGGTCATGGATTTAATCATTATTTCCTCAGCCGCACTGACGGACTGAATTTCATACTCAAGCTCACGAACCCCTTCACGAACCTCGTCTGAAACCACCTTTACTTCCGGTCCTTTTATATCATGTATCTTGGCAGCAGCATAGGAACTATTCGGCCAGTTCAGGATTGGAAAAATGTCACTGACATTTCCTTTCTCAACATTCCCCTCTACATAGCTCAAAGAATATTCATCCAATGCGTGCCGGGCAACCCAATACGCTTCCCCTTTATCCGCATCCAGCAAATACGTGATATCGCTAGCCTTAGGATGCTCGGCAGATGGCTGGGATAAAACGTTTACTGAATTAATAACCACAATCGCCAAGCCAACCACCATAAGTAAAGCCGGTACCCTCCATTCCACCTTGCCTGTACCTGAAGCCCCGCCAAACGAGCCGAACAGGGGCACGAGCAATGCACCTAGCAACGAAACCAGCACCATCAGCACACTAACCAAATTAATCGATACGAGCATATGAACCAAGTAAATGACCGGAACAACAATCAGAAAGGCCGGAACCGCAGAAACAGCCACAACCATCAAGCTCTTCCCTGCCATCTCCTTAAACCAGAACACACCATTCATCCCCACCAAGGCGAATAGCAGCGGCCAAACAAACACATAACTTCCTGCTTCTAAAAACAAACTGGTCACAACCGCGAACAATAGCCACACAAGAAGCGAACCCATCGCAAGGCTGCCCAGCTTCATCCTGCGGCTAACCCTCGCATACACATAACCCAGGAACGCAAACACAATGAACGAAAACCCAAGTAAATATATTTTTCCAAACGAAACATCTGTCCCCATCAGCCATGCCATATCCGAAAACAAAGCAGTCAGCAGCTTCCAGCCCGCCAGTCCTATCAGAAATGCACCGGCCATTACACCAATCTGGACCCCGAAACCGCCGATAACACCCTTAATCGAAAGCAATTTCCGTTTGTGTCCATGGACAATCGTCAAGACATAAAGCACAATTGCAACGAGCATAAGTTGAAAAACCAACACCTCAGGATACGTTACCATCAAACCGCCAACCAGGTTGAAAAACAACCGATTGCCTTCCCGATCCGCGTCTAGATCCAAACCGCCAAAATGCTTCACAAGGCTCAACATATACTCGCCGTGATGCTGGAGGCTCTCCTTATCAAGCTCGGCAAGGCTGTCGCTCGTTGTATGGTAATGGCCAACGCCTTCCCCGAATGCAAAATTCATTCCGTTAAGCCCGGCATTTTTAAAAATTGACAGGTCGGTATCATTCGGCATCAATTTATATAAACTGTAGATGAACGAATGCGCAACCGGTGACGGCGCAGCCTCAACAAATTCCTTCACCAGCCATCCGTTGTTGTCGCTCGTTTCAAACATGAAGGAAGGCCCTTCATTTCCGCGCGCCTCAAAATTCAAAACCAGTCCGACTTCGTCTGCCCATTGATGTTCATCGACAAACGCCTTCGCGCCGAGCATTCCGTTTTCCTCACCATCTGTTAAAAGAAGAATCACATCGTTTTCAAGCTGCTTCCCTTCAGTCAAAATTCTGGCCGTTTCAAGGATGGCCGCAACCCCAGCCCCGTCATCGGAGACGCCCGGGCTTCCGGGCACCGAATCGTAATGGGCTGCAAGCATAATCGCTTTTGAAGGGTTTTTCCCTTCTATCCGTACAACAACGTTTTCAATTATTCCCCCGGTAATATAGCCCTTTGGCATATGAACACTCTCGGCCTTTTGTACCTCGGGCTTCAAACCGAAGCCTTCAAGCGTTTCAACTAAGTAATCCCGGACGCGGTCATGCTCCTCTGAACCAAGCGGATGCGGCTTTACCGCGAATTCCTCCAGATACGAAAATGCCCGTTCTGCTGAGAACCCGTCTGCCGAAGTCGTCGATATTACTTCCGGTGTCCTTAACTGCAGCAAGCTCACGACAACCGTACTAACTAAAATCACCACAACCATCAAAAATGTTAAAACTGGCCGGCCACTCTCGCCAATTCTTATTTCCATCCCAACTCCACCGTTCATCGCCAATCCCCCTTGGAAACTTTGTAGCTTCATTATCAGGCACCGCCGGTCATACCTCATAGTGAACTTGGTCATAACGGCGGTCATATGACTTTTTATGACTCTTAGAGGAGATGTTGTTTTCACGCCGAATTAGTAAGAAGGTCCTATTTTTTAAAAAGAAGGAAATGGTTATGGATAAAATGACTGAAACCCATTGGGTCTATAAAACCGCCCTGTTAATCCGGATTGTCTGGTTCCTGCTTCATCTTGTGCTGTTGCCTGTATTCATGGCTTCGTCACCATCATTGTGGCTGGTGCTGCCCTTGTTCTTTGCCGCTTTCCTTATTCCGCAATGGCCCGGAAAAAGAAAGGCGAATTTCGGTTCTGCCTATTATCCATCACTCGAGCTGGTGTTCAGCGGCTTGTTCCTGGTCGTTGGCTGCTACCTTCTTGGCGAAGTTTCTTCCTTTCTCGCCTATCCAGCACTTTGTGCCGGGATTTACAGCACTCCTGGTAAAAAAAGAGCTTTGCATTGGGCTGCCTTTTCAATTTTGCCACTTTTAGCCGTAATTGCGGTCGGACTGGACCACTTCGGCATGGGCGTCATTGAAGGGATATTTTTTTACGGAATCGGAATTGCGATTGCAAAGGTTCTTGAAACCGAGCGGAAGGCAAACATCCTGCTCGTGGAAAACCGCAAGCAGAATCAGCTTTTGGAGGAATACGCGAGGCAGGTTGAAAAAATCACCCTGCTCGAGGAGCGAAACCGGCTTGCCCGGGACCTGCATGACACGATTGGCCATACATATACTTCTGTAATCATGGGCCTTGATGCGGCATCCTACCTGATTGAAACATCACCTCATAAAGCCAGGGAGCAGGTCGACCGCCTAGCGGACGTTATGCGCCAATCGCTTGGGGAAATTAGGGCCCATATCCACCAGATTGCCCCGGCTGGTGAAGCGGAGGAGCTGGCGATACAGCTTAGGAGGGTGGCTGCGCAGTTTGCAGAGCATACAAAAATCAATATTGAATTCACACATGTTTCGGACAGCCAAGCAGCTCTTTCCTCTCAAGGTGTCCTGACTTTGATCCGCTGCCTGCAAGAGTCGCTGACAAATGCCGTCCGCCACGGCCGTTCCACCAAGATAGCTGTTATTTTTAAAGAAGAACCGTCACTGGCCGCACTGATTATCAATGACAATGGCTGCGGTATGGAGGTTGGAAGTTTTGGATTTGGGCTCACCGGGATGAAGGAACGGATTGAAGCGCTAAATGGGGAATTGAAAATAGAATCGCAGGCGGGTGCAGGGACAACTGTCACGTGTCTTTTGCCAGCCGGAAGGAATTATGTAAAGGAGGTGGCGGGAAATTGATTAAAGTGCTGATTGTAGACGATCAGGAGCTGATTCGGGAAAGCCTGTCAATCGTCCTCGGCGGTGAAGAGGATATTGATATTGTCGGTACTTGCGGAAACGGCAGGGCTGCAGTTGACCGGGTGGGATATTTAGCCCCCCATATTGTCTTGATGGACATCAATATGCCGGAGCTGGACGGTGTTGAAGCGACGCGGCTTATCAAGGGGGAGTTTCCTGAAGTAAAAGTGATTATGCTGACAACGTTCCAGGAGCTCGGCACAGTCCGGGATGCACTTGCCGCAGGAGCGGAGGGCTACCTGCTGAAAGCTGTTCACCCAAAGGACCTCGCTGGCGGCATCCGGCTCGTCCACCACGGCGGCACATTAATCAGCCAGGAAGTCGCAAAACAGCTAATCTCTGAATGGGTCAATCAGGCAGTACCGCCAAATGGCTCTGAAATGGGATTGTTGCAGGGGTCAAACTCCTTAAACGTTCCGGGAGTAGGAAATGGGTCACGAAAACCAGCTGCATACGCCCTCACTGAACGCGAAACCCAAATCCTACACCTGCTCGCAAACGGAGCCACCAACAAAGAAATCGCCCGAAAACTCTACCTAACAGAAGGCACCGTCAAAAACTACATCTCCAGCATCTACTCAAAACTCAACGTCCACAGCAGACACAAAGCCATCCACAAAGCAAAAAACGAAGGGCTTATTTAAGGGGGTCATGGCAAGTGCCCACGGCAGGGGTCAGACCCCTGCCGTGGACTTCCCTCCATTTTTGTCCACCCGGTGCGGACACCCCCTGAAGAGGATAATGATGTGTTACGGAAAAACATTTTCGATCTATTGGCTGGCTTTCTTATGGTTGGTTTTCATTTTTCTTTCCAAACAAGTCTTTTACAAATGAAAATTCCTCTGTCCCGAAACTTTTTTAGCACAAAATCCGTCTAATCTTGTAAATAATGTGCCAGAGGCGGATGACATGAAAAAGTACAAATCAACAAAATCCGATTGGGCGGTGAGGTGTTTATACTTGCTGAACTTGGTTATCCTGCTCATCCTTGGTACAGCAATCTGGCTTTTCTACTATCAGCCCGAGTATATTGAAACAATCAAGCAATGGTTCTAACCCAATTATTCAGCCCATATTCTGAAAATGGAGATCAAATTTCTAAACCTGAGACAAACGATTGTTATTATTTTGTTGAAATTCAACTATATTGTTCTATCAATTTAGTAGTATTCTAGTAGAAGCGCTGAGCATATCGGAGGAGACAAAATGAGATCGGTAAGAAAAAAGAAAAGCCATTGGGTTCGCATATTGTTCATATCTTTGTTTATTTTGCTGCTAGCTGTCGGCACGTATGCCTTTACTGTATATAGATCCTTAACAGCTGCTGTGGATACAATGCAGCAGCCCATCGACCGCGATAAATCCCCCAAACGGGAAGAACAAGTAACGTTCGAAAAACAAGAGCCCTTCTCTGTGCTCCTGCTTGGAGTCGATGAAAGAAAAGGAGACAGAGGCCGATCGGATACAATGATTGTGCTCACTGTAAATCCAAACCAGAAGTCCGTTAAAATGCTCAGCATACCAAGGGATACCAGGACTGATATTGTTGGCCATGGCACAGTCGATAAAATCAACCATGCTTATGCGTTTGGCGGGGTTGAAATGTCAATGAATACGGTCGAAAACTTCCTTGATATTCCTATCGATTACTATGCCCAAATTAATATGGAAGGGTTCAAGGATATTGTGGACGCTGTAGGAGGAATCAAGGTCAACAATACATTGGATTTCACCTATGATGGCAAGCATTTTCCCAAAGGAGAAATTAAACTGACAGGTGCTGAGGCGCTAAAGTATTCCAGAATGAGATACGAGGACCCAAGGGGCGATTTTGGCCGCCAAAATCGGCAGCGTGACATTATTCAGGCTGTTTTAAAAGAAGGGGCTTCTTTCTCTTCCTTAACAAACTTTGGAGACATCTTCAAAGCACTGGGCAAAAATGTCCGGACTAACTTAAGCTTTGACCAAATGATGGATATCCAAAAAAATTATAAACCTGCCGTCGGCAACGTTCAGCAAGTAGAAATAAAAGGCGACGGGACCATAATAAATAAAATTTGGTATTATATTGTTCCAGATGATGAGAAACAAAAAATCCAGGCTGAATTAAAAACTCACCTTGAACTCTCATAATCCCCAAAGCATAAAGCGGCCATAAAGTTGGCCGCTTTTACTATTTTCCATGAATCCACCAATAACCAATTGGGCAGTTTAACTGTAGTAAATGCAAGGTATAGTTCAATAAGGGGTGATAACATGCAAGAAATTCAATCACTAACTGACTTTGTCTCAAAAGCAGATGGGGCGCGGCAAGCAACGTTATATATTAACGAACGAGAACTCCCAAAGGAAGGTTCCCCACTCGGTGATGAGGACAGCACGGCCGGTGATGGCGTGAAGGTGAAAATGGAGCTGACACTTGACACAGGTTCCGAAAAGCACACTTTTGAGAAGGAGTACAGAGACGACCTGTTATACCAGGAGGACATGAAACTCATCAATGAACTTAGGGAAAAGGTTCCGGTTGTTAACGGGAAGCCTAGCTAAGCGATTAAAAAAACCACCCTTAGGCTACAGTAAGGGTGGTTTCTTAGGGTCCCGGTCTAATATCGAAATACTCGTCTTTTCTCGCAACATCCCGCTTATTTGTACTTTTTAAATATTAAAAACGAAGGGAATTTAGGGGCAAACCAGGTTGATTTTGGTGGCATGATTGAGTTTTTATCTGCACACTCAATAAATTCTTTTTTTTCAATTGGGTATGTTTCGATAAGAACGTCTTTTTTTCTAGGTGTTACCTTATAGTTTTTTAGTTCGGTATTAGAAAGATATTCTAAGTTTCCGGTATCAAAAATCCTGAATGCTTGAGAAATAATTTGCGTATTCAACCTGTAAATATCATTATTCCAAAAAGCATCTGAATTTAGGTCTATTAGATTTACGACAAATTTATCCTTTTCATATTCGATTTGTACTTTTCCTTTAGAAAGGAGTGTCCCCTCTGGCATAATCTCAAATCTGCTATACAGAAATTCTTTGGCTTTTTCAAAAAGCTGTGCATCTACCTTTGGGATAATCCGATGAATTGGCAAAATATCCAAATAATCAAAGCATATTAGACAGGACAAAACTGAGTTTTTAAAATTTGATAATGAGGTTGTATATAATCGATGATGTCCATCGGCAACATATAAGTTTTTCTCATCCAAAAATTCTGAAGTTATTTTCTTAGCTTCTGTACCGCAAAACACATAGATCTCTAGATTTTTATTTAAGCTAAAGTTTTCTTCATATTTCATACTATCTATAAAGGCTTTATAATTAATCTTTTTTTGATGAGCGATTAAGATGGGAGCAGCTTCGCTATTATATCCATGTAGATTGCTTAACATTCCCTGAATAGTGTCTGGAATAACTAACTCATGACATTTTATATTACCAGTATTGTACTCAGTAATTGGAACATCGCTAATTAGGCCATATACGTTTTCATATTTAAAAACATATACAACATCATTAAATTTCCTAATTGGCTGTGCATTCAATAGTTCCTTATCCTTTTTAGTAAGGAAGAGTGTTCTTTCATCCAAGGCAACTTTATTATCTTTTATATTTACTAAATTAATAAATTCAGAGTCATATATTTTGCCACTAATATTCAGGTAAGAATCTTCAATTAGATCTATTTGCATTTCCCTCTCCAACTTAAGATTTATTTTTTTGTCCATAGAAGGCAACAATATCCTTAACCGTCCTCAGCCCAAAGTTTTTCGGAATTAGCAGCCCTTCATTTTAACACCGTCTTTAATGCCTGAACTAGCTTTTCGTTTTCATCGGGGCGTTTTACAGCTATTCTAATATATTCTCCTTCAAATCCATTTTTTGAAGATAAGTCCTTAATCAACAAGTTATATTTATCTAATAATTCTTCTGTTACCTTTTTAGCTGTTTTTGGTCCAAGTATTTCACACATAATATAATTTGCTTGTGATGGTACTACGCGGATATTCTCCAATGTTGAGAGATGTTCAATATATTCCCTTCTCACCTCTTTAAACCTTCTCATCGCTTCTTCATAATCACCTTTATACTTTTCAAATATTTGCATATAGAATTCCCCGAAGGAATTGATATTCCAAATCGCAACATCCTTCTTAATATAGTCAATAAGATCCGAATTTATGGAAGCTAGTATACCTAGACGAAGCCCTGGCACTCCAAAGGATTTTGAAATACTTTTTATCACAAGTAAGCTAGGATAATTATTTAGTATTTCTTCGGTTAGAAGGGTGGCATCATCCTCTTCTGCAAAATCTACAAAAGATTCATCTACAATAAATGTAATGCCCCTATTTTCTGCCCATTGAGCAACTGTTAAAATATCTACCTTCTTAATGTAATTTCCAGAAGGGTTATCTGGATTAATTAATAAGAGAACAGAAATATCTTTATCTATATAGAAGTCCATTAAATCTTTAGCCGTATATGAATAATTTCTGTTGGTAGGGAAAAATGGAACAATGTCATCTGGACGTTTACGATTTGGATATTCCTCAAATGTTGGAACCGCCATACCAATTCTTCCAGGAAGTGTTTCCATGACTGATTTAATTAACTCTGCTGCCCCATTTCCTACAACTACATGTTCTTTTTTCAAACCAAAATATTTTGCTGCCAACAGACTATTAACACCCATACCTGAAGGATAATCGCAAATTAAACGTTCGAAATTTGCTTTTATTTCATCCAATAGTTTGGACGAAGGGTAAAATGGATTTACTAGATAACAAAAATCAATTAAACTTGGATACCTCCAATAACCACCATATCTGTTCTGAATTCTTTTTAATTTATCTTCAGTTGAAGTTGTAAAAATAGATTCTGCAATATCAAGATCTTGTAAATCATCAATCTCGTACCATGCCTCATCACCTAGGATAGTTGCTTTAATTTCTGGCTTATCCAATAAAGTAACTACTTTAAGCACTTGCTCATAATATTCGTTATTTCCAAGCGCTTTACTATAGGCTTCTAAGAATGGGACGTAATGTGTTGTAGAAAACTCTTTACTAAATTTATATATATTCACTGTTTTATAATATTTTTGAATATCTTCATATCTAAAATCTTTTTTACCCAAAAAACTTTTTATATTGTTTTCCTCGTCCAGGGTAACAACTGTACCATCCATCCAGCTTTCGTATTTTGCAACTAGCGCAAGGCTTGGGTATGGATCCTTAACAATCTTATTTAATACTTCATCTTCAAAAATAAGGTCAGATTCCAATAATATAGTGTCATCCTTTAAAAGATAGTCTTTTGCAAGATAAAGTGAATAAATATTATTTGTTTTATTAAAAATCTCATTTGTTACATATTCGATTGGTGTTTTAATCCTTAAAGTGGAAATGTAGTCTATAAGCACTTGACCTTTAAAGCCCGCCACCACGATTATCCTTTCTAAGTTTAATTTATCGAGTTGGCGGAGCATCCTTTCAATCATTGTAATTCCATTAACCTTAACCATAGATTTTGTATTATTATTCGTTAGCTCTTTAAGACGCTTTCCCATTCCTGCAGCTAATATGATGGATTGCATGTGTTTTTCACCTTCCTGAATAAGTTCTAAGCTTGGTTTATCTTCTCCCAATAAACTATAGCCTTCACCAATTTTTCCAAGTGCTGAATGTGTATATGCCAGAGATAGACTTGAGAGTAAAAAGCAAATTACTATGACAAAAATAAATGCAAAAACAGCTCCTAATGCCAAAAAGGCCCTGTTTAGTTTTACCTATATATATATAAAATGTGAAAAATAGATAATGTATACCAAAAATCCCATAAATTCCTCATTCTCTTTTAAAGTGCCAACAGAGTCCTCAATTCTCCTAAAAAAGTTTTCCCATCTTAAGTGGCGGCAATTATTTATGATCGTTTGCCGTCTAAGACCATTGACAAAAAATAGGGACGATTCTCATCTGCCGCAATTATGCTTTGGCAAACCAGAACCGTCCCTATTAGAACATGGACAGGCTATATTTTTCCGATAGCAGTTCGAGGAGTTTGATTCCGCCGATGCTATTCCCTTTTTCGTCGAGTGCCGGTCCAAAGATGCCTATTCCGACCTTTCCCGGAACCGCACCCATAATTCCGCCCGAAACGCCGCTCTTGGCAGGAATACCGATTTTAATCGCAAACTCGCCCGAAGCATTGTACATGCCACACGTGACCATAAAAGTTTTGCAAATCCTCGCTACATCCGCTGGCATAATCCGCTTCCCTGTCGCCGGGTTCACGCCATCCATTGCAAACACAAGCCCGATATCCGCCAAATCCCTGCAGTCCATTTCTATCGCACACTGCTTCGTATACAAATCCATCAACGGTTCAACATCCTCGGTAACTACCCCATGCTGTTTTAAAAAATAGCACAAAGCCCTGTTCAGGTGCGCGGTTTCGAACTCGGAACGCGCAACTTTCTCATTAACACTGACTTCCCGATTTTCAGCCATTTCCTTCACAAATTCCAAAAGCCGCTGCAACCGCTCATCAACCGAGCTGCCTTTAATCATATGGGTTACAGCCAGGGCGCCGGCATTGATCATCGGATTCAGCGGCCTGGCGATTCCCATTGTTTCCAGTTTGGCAATCGAGTTAAATGGATCACCAGTTGGCTCCATCCCCACCCGTTCAAACACATAGTCCTGCCCCCGATCCATCAGCACCAAGGCGAGACTGAGCACCTTTGAAATACTTTGGAGTGTAATTTTCCGTCTTACCTCTCCTGCCGCAACGCAATTTCCATCTGGATAATGGATCGCAATCGACAAATCGTCCGGGTTCGCCTTTCCCAGCTCAGGTATGTAATCGGCCACCTTCCCATTTTTCGTAAACGGCCGAGCCTCCTCTACCAGCACATCCAACTCTTCATTTGATTCACAGAGCATAATCATCACCGAAATTAGTATGCACCAAATCTTTACTTAATAAAAAGACATTGGCAATCTTTTTCCTTCATGGTGTAAAGCCGGGCCTGGCATACTAGGCCAGGGAAAAATTGCGTTATTCTGTAACGGGTCCTCCATTTTACTCTATCCTCAATGCGGCTACAGCCCCTTTTCTCTGGCTAGGATCAACCTTCCTCTTAAATAAACGCCTTTAAACATTTTTGGATGTACAATGAAATTCCCGAGAACGATAATGCCTATGTTCCATAAAGAGATGATAAACGCATAGCCGAACCATTCGTATAGATTTTTCGGATCAATAGTGAATATCCATTGGATTGAAATAAACGCAATTATGGCCAGGCCTGAGTTAGTAAGTAACTTATATAAAGTAGGCTTAATAGAAGCATCCAATATTTTTCTTGAGCCATAGATTATAAGATCAATAGTCCGATAAGTATAAGCACAAATTGAGCCTATTACCACACCCTCAACACCCCATATATGCACGAAAGTTAGCGAAGCAGCAACATTTATGATCGCCTCTGCAATCGCTCGGTTCCTTGTTTCTTTGTAGTGTCCTGCAGAATTCACCAAAGTTGAGGATGGCATTCTGCAATTCGTTACGACCCCGGAAATTACTAACAAAATCGCTAAGCTTGGACGAATATACTCAGCATCTGAAACGCCAGCCGTGTAAATTGAAATAAATGGCACGATTAATACGAGTGCGGTCGTATAGGCCCATGAAATGATGGCATAATAAACAAACTCAAACGTATTGAAAACATCGATTACCCTCTGTTTTTCACCTCTTACTAATAAATCACCGATACCTGCGAATAACGCGTCTGAAAAAGATACGACTAGCATTGTAACTGCAGAAAAAACCATATTGTAAGTCGTGAATACACTAACTTCCTTCAGCCCTAAAAATGCTGTAATGATTATCACTGGCGCATTGTATCCAACAAGTGTGGCCAGTTGGTGAAATAAGA
Organism: Bacillus sp. FJAT-27225; assembly: GCF_001685025.1. Taxonomy (GTDB): domain Bacteria; phylum Bacillota; class Bacilli; order Bacillales; family Cytobacillaceae; genus Bacillus_D. The sequence continues at coordinate 231,991 of NZ_MAYU01000012.1, forward strand.
CATCCCGGCGCTGGGCAATACCATTTGTATTGGGTGTCACATTATAACTAACATGTGAATAGTTCTTTTTGGCATAAAGAATCATCAATAAAGCTCTGGATGCGGCTAAAAAAGTTGCAATGCCATTGACAAGAAGGATAGGCCAACCCAACTTAATTAGAATCACGCTAGAAATTGCATGTATTAATAAACTTATTATTAAGATCGTGTTATATACATATCCTCTTTGGTCAGCAATAAGCAGCACTTTATATTTTCCGATAATGAAAAAATCTACAAAACCACTTAATCCCAAAAGGAGAGTCAAGAAAAAGGAAGTATGATAGCTAACCTGGCCATGTATCAAGAAGGGGTAAATGATAGCGAGGATGACAACAAGACTGGCGAAAATATAGCCAGTCCGTATATAGAGTAATCTTACTGCGGAAAGTATCCCATTCGTTGCGTTCTTATCATTGGCTGCTATCGGTTTTAATAACGAAGTGATTGCCGCTCGCCCGATTCCAGCTTCGACAATATTTAAAAAGATTAAAAATTGCCTGATGGATAACATCAGGCCGTTTATTGCCGATCCATAAACAGTGATAAACAACCTGGGCAGGATCAACCCGATTAAGGCATAAACAAGTTGATGGGCAAGATTAGTAATCAGAGTATAAAATGCCATTTTCGTTCGCATAAAAAGGTTATGCCACCTTTATAAAATCATTTTGTATTGAGTACAAATACCTTTGCATAATCTTCCTCTTCTACGAAACGGATAATCCGTCTTTAGTCGTCCCATCGAATCTACTTCTGCCCAGAAATGATCGCTGATTTCTTTTACATAGACGTCTCGCGGGGCAGTTTCTTCTTTCAAATTGGCCTCACTCCCGCTTTCGCCTTTTAAGATATTCTACTAATCTACAAATACTCAACTACGGCAAATTGACTTGTTTCCTTCCTTGCAGGGCTTGAGTCTTCAGTCCAATTCTTATTGACGATCATATAATCACTTCCATACAGCTCTTGTAAGTGAACATGATAATTGTTAGGAATCCAAGTCTCTAAACCCAGGAAATTATATTGTATTCGATCAGAATCTGGAACAATGTTTTCATACACCCTTAACCCCCCATATTTTTTTATGCATTCATTGGGAGGGAGATTATCAATCGTTTGATAATCAAATAGTTTGATTTGCCCATCTTTCCTGTAAGCATAAAAGAAATCTACCTGGGAAGTTTTATAATGATAGGATTCTTCTATAAGATCTCCGGATAACAATTTGGCTCTTTTTTTTAATTTAAATCCATTTGAACGTAAAATGCTGTCCAGGTCCGGATTACGATCTTCAATATACATGGCAATATCAATATCAGCAGCATGAGAAATAAATCCCTTTTCTCTCACTGCACCAAGAAGCGTACCGAATTCCAACCAGTATCGAGGGTTATGTTTATCCATCGTTTTTACTAGTTTCTTTATGGCTTTTTTGGAACTGAACTTAAACATAACGGTCATTAGCATGATATACGGTTTTAACAAATATTTTTTGGCATATTTGTATATGCGAAGTTTGTAAAATAAAACTTTTAATAGATTTTCCATTATATTGTGTGCCTCTCTTTGTGTAGTAGGAGTTCAGCTATAACAAAACAACAAAACCATTAGGTTCAGAGCAATGCTGAAGCCCCGTTTAAACGCCAACCGATCTATTCCTGGCATAAATAACCAACTGTCCGAGAACCGTCTTGGGAAGATAACCTGAATACTCGGTTACGATATTCCCGCCAAATTGGAGCTTGTAATTTCTAATTTTCTCATCATTGGTCAGTCCACCCGAGTCAACAATTAGAAAGCCCTTTTCCTTAAATTTTAGGATATCCATCCATTTTTGAAGATGATGTCCATTACTTAACATCTTCTTTCTATCGGTATCGACTTCCATCCGGTAGTGCGAAGCATTATACAAAGCCATTGCTCTTTTTCCATCCACTGCATAAACCCGGTAACAGATTGGTTTGTTGTCCTCAGTTTCCATGAAACTCATAAACAGAGATTTTTGATTTCGTAACAGCTTCATAGTGTTTACGTTAAAGGACGTACATATACGTGTTTTTTTTGCCCGTGCAAACTCATTGTAATAGTCCCGGAATTGGTGAATCTGCTCATCTGTCGGTTCGTCAGTGGCAAAATAGCTTAACCGGTAGTTCTTCTGGGCCTGGCGAATGTGCTGTCTTGTCGATTTCTTTATCTCCGCCCACAAATCATCCTCACTTTTAGTCAAATCTGTTTGCAGCGTTTCTATGGGACGCAATCCCTTTATTGGGATTACTGATTGTGTGATGCCAACCAAATCGGAAGATGAACTATATAGGAAACTTTCATCCTCTGGAAAATAGATTTGCTCCATCTTAACAACCACTGACAATTTTCTCCAAATACTAATCATGTTATCACTCTTTCTCAAGAAGCATGTCTGACCAAGCTTTTAAAGGATAAAAAGGAACTCAGAACTCAGCTCTCCTTTAATTTGAAAAATCGGCAATTGCGCGCCGGTCTGACATTAAAGGCATGGTCCCTTTGCTTCAGGGAGAAGCGGATATCCCTTAGGTAGGTTGGGGCGCCGCCTGGTTCATCCATCCTGGTAATACTTGTACATTTTCGTTTCGCCCCCTCTTTTTATGGCTGTCACCTTAAATGGTTGTTTGATTACGTCTTTACCCACGAAGCTCTAAAGTTTTTATCCCTTCGCAAATTGGATTGATATCCCGGTCCATAGAGTCCTATCCAGAGACAATTTTTCGAACATTACCTCATTCGTTTAAACCGAAAAACGGTTCCAGCTGCTTTTATTTTCCCAATATTTTAGTGAGTCATGGGAATAGTGTATTAGGATTTTGGCTAATTATTCCTTTCCGTCACTAACAGTTTTTGCTGTTTTTTCCGAGAGGTTTGCACTCCCCCTTTTTTGGATGAAGGTCACATTGTTTTTCATTTTTTTATTAAAAATAAACAGTATGCACGCTGGCAACTTGTCCTCTTTTAAAAATTTTATTTCCTTATAGTCCGGTTTATTCCGTTTACTATATTGAACGAATTTGGCCGTGACATTCTCTAATGGACGTTTTGCTGTAAATTTGTCGTATTTCCTTCCTGCTTTGAATACAGATATAAGGTATCTGTAAATAAAACTTATGGAAGGAGAACTATATTTGAATGCTGGTGGTTACTTATAAACGCAAATTTCTTTTATTTACTGAAACCTATGGTATGAAATTGGACAATTCCCCAAAAACAGACGTTCAGATTGAGTCCTGGCTAAATACCGGTTTGTCGCCAGGCACTTTGCCTCCCGACCCATCGACGATTTTTTGTTTAAAGAAAAAGGTTAAAACCCATGTAATTGACCTGGGGAAATCCGAGAATGAGATTTTCGGAGCTTTTCAGAAATCGGTCAAGTATAAAATTAACAGAGCCATTAGGGAAGGCATCACCTTCACTGTACTGGATGAGCCTACTGATCAAGACATAGAAGAGTTTGCTGTGTTCTTTAATGCATTTGCAAAAACGAAGAAAATTATGCTATGCCTTCCGGACAAAATGAAAGCGTTACGGGATAAGAAAGCCTTTGTCATCACAATGGCGAAGAATGAAGGAAAAACACTTTGCTGCCACGGCTACATAGTCGATGGGAATCGGGCAATCATGCTTTATTCCGCTTCGAGCCGGGCAGGCAAGGATTCTACAGAAAAGAATTGTATTGGACGGGCCAACCGCCTCCTGCACTGGGAATCCATTGTTTTTTTCAAAGAGAAAGGCTGCCAGTGGTACGACTTTTGCGGTATGTCACAAGATCCAAATGATAAGGAAAGACAGGGCATTAATGAGTTCAAAAAAGGATTCGGCGGGTTTGCGGCTGATGAGATAAAAGTTTATAAGGGTTTCAGCCTGCTTGGCAAATTGGTCATTCTCATTTCCCATTTAAAATGGAGAAAAACCCCGGAATACCTGAATGCAAGAACCTCTCTAATGTCTGACCCATAAGACGGGGAAGCAAATTTTTAGACTGATCGAGACTTTTTTCCGCCTATAAAATGAAAAAGCAGCATGGACATAAAGTCCTGCTGCTTGTCTTATGGAGCAAATCTGAGTCGGTCTCCTCTAACTTCAACTTTTTATCAAAACTTCCACATAGAAAAAGAAGCAGGAAACCGCTCCCTGCTTCAAACACCTCTTACAACCTACGAAGAAGTTTCAGCCAATAATTTTATTTTCCGTTTCGGGCTTCCTCGTCAATCCGAAGAAGGAGATGTTTCCTATTAATGTAGTCGTAAAAAGAATCACTCCAAGCGGCACTGCCGTTGTTTCATCAAGCCCAACCAGCGGTGAAACGGCAGAGCCAATCAGCAACGGAAGCATTCCCAAAAACGCACTCGCACTTCCGGCCCGGCGGCCCTGTTTTTCCATCGCCAGTGAAAAAGAGCTCGTCAGGATCATGCCCATCGCGGTCATGTAAATATAAATCGAGATAACCAGCGTCGCAAGCGGACCTTTTATCATAGTCATGATTAGAAGGAATGCCGTTGCGGTGAGCGCAGTAAGCACCGCCGTGCGCAGGAGTCCCCGTTCCCGCCCGCTAAAGCGCCCTGCGATATAGCTTCCGGAAATAAGGGCAATACCATTTATGCCAAAAAGAATACTGAACGTTTGCGGTGAAACGCCATAAATCCCCTGGTACACAAACGGCGTCCCCGATACATACGCAAAACTCCCGCCGTGGACAAAGCCTACAATTAGCGCATAGCCAATGAAAGAACGGTCCTTTACCAACCCGCCCATTGCCCTCAAAGTTCCGCCAATGGAACTGGCCGTCCGCTCCTCCACAGGCAGTGTCTCCTTTAGTTTAATTCCAACAACAGCCAAAATAACGAAGCCGATTAAACTTAAGAACACAAAAATCATCGACCAATTGCCGAATGGCAAAAGCAGAATCAGTCCTCCGGCAATCGGCGCGACCAACGGAGCGACAGTTGTGATTACCATCAATAACGAGTAAAACTTCGTCAGGGCCTCTCCATCAAAAATGTCCCGGACAATCGCGCGAGAAAGGACAATCCCTCCCGATGCAGTCAAGCCCTGCAAGAAACGGCCAACAATCAACATCTCAATAGTGGGCGCGAACGCGCAAAACAGCGAGGAAAGCCCAAAAAGAAAAACGGAAATCAAAAGCGGCTTCCGTCTCCCCTTCGAATCACTAATCGGCCCCACAATCAGCTGCCCAATTGCAATTCCCAACAAACAAGCTGTCAGGCTTAGTTGAACAAGCGAAGCCTCCGCACCAAAAACTTCCGCGATTTCCGGAAAACTCGGCAAATACATATCAATATTTAACGGACCCAATATGGAAAGCATACTAAGAAGAAATGCCAAACCAATCCGCTGTCTTCCCGTCGGGTTCTTAACCATACACCAAAACACCTTTCCAACACAAAATATTGTTTTAGTGTACCCAGAATAAAAGCACGTGTCCACTGGGAAGTTTCTACTTTTTTAATTATGGCTGTACTGCTATACTCAAAATACAATTCTTGGTTTTAAGGTGGAGGAAGATGAAACGATACGCCAATTTAAATAATGTTTTAAACAATAAATCGTTCCGGGATATGAGGCGCTGGCAAAAGGAACGGCGCAGCAAAGTAAAGGATTTATCAGTGAATATAGAGCATAGTCCTGTTAAAATGGTAAAGGAACTGGTTGGTAATCGCGGTCGGACGTCCTACACATGGATTGGCCACTCCACGTTTCTGATTCAGATGAATGGCTTGAATATCCTGACCGACCCGGTCTGGGCGAAGCGAATGGGCTTTCAGAAACGATTGACTGAGCCCGGGTTGACGCTGGACGAGCTGCCGGATATCGATATCGTTGTCATCTCTCACGCTCATTACGATCATCTCGACTTCCCGACTCTCGGAAAACTGAAGGGGAACCCGCAATACTTTGTTCCAGTCGGGCTCAAGGCTCTTTTTTTAAAAAAAGGCTTTCAAAAGGTTGTCGAAATGAATTGGTGGGATATTGAGGAGATTGGCGGAGTGCGGATCCACTTCGTTCCGGCCCAGCACTGGACAAGGCGGTCGCTGAATGACATGAACACCTCTCATTGGGGAGGCTGGATTTTTGAGACGGGGCAGGAAACATTCTACTTTGTTGGCGATACAGGGTATTTCCGCGGCTTCAAGATGATCGCAGAGCGGTTTGAGATTGACACGGTGTTCATGCCTATCGGCGCCTACGAGCCTGAGTGGTTCATGGCCGCTTCCCACATCTCACCCGAGGACAGTGTACGGGCGTTCATTGAATTGCGAGCCCGTACCTTTGTGCCGATGCATTACGGCGCTTATCGATTGGCCGACGACACCGGGCCCGAAGCGCTCGAGCGGCTGCTGCGGGCATGGGGTGAACAAGGGTTGCCGGAGGAAAAGTTGAAGGTGCTGCTGATTGGGGAGACTGTTTTTTAGGCAGATCTTATTTTAGGTTTAGTGGATTAATCTCATGTTGAACAAAACCGATTAATCCACTAAATTGTGTTTCCCAGATTAATCTCTTGTTCACCAACCACGATTAATCCACTAAATGGTGTTTCGTAGATTAATCTCTTGTTCACCAACCACCATTAATCCACTAAATTGCGTTTAGTAGATTAATCTCCTGTTCACCAACCACGATTAATCCACTAAATTGTGTTTCGCAGATTAATCACTTGCCTAAAACCTACGATTAATCCACTAAATTGTGTTTCGCAGATTAATTTTTTGCCGCAACGCAAGATTAATCTAAAAATGTGTTTCGCCGATTAATCACTTATTCACCAACTAACCCAATTTATTATTTCCGCGGTATTTCTCCTCTCTAACCAATATCCTTCATTCATAATAAGCTAACTTATCAATTCCAACTCTTTTAAAATTTCGCTGCAGGGTATTACATATCCTCTTTTTGGAAAATACCTCCCCACACCACGCGTGAATAATTTTTGTTGTAATTTTTTCATTTGGGAACAACAACTGAAATTCCTGTACCTGTCTGATGATTGCATCCGTTACTTTCTCGCTTTCCCCACACTGGCAGATACCTTTTTTGCCTACCACCGTCACGGAAAGGGCTCCGCACTTCCGGCATCTCATGCCAGGTTGCAAATCCTCAAAAGTATATGTTGGCAATTGATCATAGCGTGTTTCAGTTTGATGAAGCGCACAAAGCTTATCCGCCATCTGCCAATGCGCATCGGTTAATCCACTAGGTATATTATTAAATTTTCGCAAAAAAGAATTAAGCTGAGTCGGGAGAATAAGAGGTTTATCAAGTGGGGCTTGTAATAAAGTGAACTCGGAGTTAATGAAAACTACTGAAGCATGAATGGAAATCGAAGTGTAGCCTAATTGGCGGAGCAGTTGAAGGAGTGTGGTTTCACTTCTTTTTAGCTGAACTAAAGGATTATCAACCACCAACTTGGGGAGTTTAATGAATTGATCCTCTTTGGAATCATAATAATACTCTTCTTCAAAATTTTTAACTTCAAATAAATATATCGGCTTCGCAGTAATAATTAAGGTATCTATCTGGAATGTCTTGCCGCCAATTTCCAGGACCAAATCATTTAAAATGATGCACTCGCACTGCAGCTTTCTGGTCATTTCATCAAAGGCCAGTTCCCCCTCATAGCCTTTCAACAGCCTTTTATAAACTGCCCTGTCTTCATCAGACAATACCATTCTCACAGCAAGAGATTCGTAAATCAGCAGCTTTTTTGATTTACTTCGAACTTTGTATTCCATACTCCACTTCCTTTCTTTATATAATTTTATTTTAGAAAAATAACCCCTCACTTGCAAAAATTAACCAAATAAAATTATAGATTTGACACCCACTGTTCGTACTAAACCAGCATCGCCAAAACTGAGAAGGTGACGGAGCTGATTCCAACTAGTGAACACAGGCCAACTATTTTTACATAGAGGGAGTTTTTGAATTCTGCTAGATCTTCGTTGTTGCGGGCGCGTTCGTCTTCGCGCTGCATGGCGTTGGATTTGGGTGTGATGAAGGAACCCAAAATTTTAAAGCCGCCGAAGAACATGGATAAGAAGCCGGTTCGCAGAATGAGGAAGCTGGCGGCTGCCAAAAGGCTTACCAGGCCGACCAAAAATGACTGGTTCACAAGTTCGAGCGGGGTTAACCCAAAAACCTTGCCTGCTGCAGGCCAAAATGCGATTAACACCACAAACAAAATGATTTTTTTAAACATTGCCTAAAACTCCTCCTTCAAACCGAAAAAATAAATATGGGCAGGAAAGAGGTATAGGAACCCCTCCCCTGCCATATATCAATACTTATTCAGATACTTTCTTCGCCCACTTCAGGTTTGGATAGCGGTTGTTTGGATAAACAAGGCCTTCAAATTTAGGTGAAGTCAAGTATGTGGTTGTGTAATGGTAAACTGGAACGAATGGCAGTGCCTCCATGAGCACTTTTTCAGCTTCATGCAAGAGTTCGAAGTGCTTGTCCGGATCTTGTTCGGCTTTCGCCTGATCCAAGAGGTTGTCATATTCTTCATTTACCCAATTGGTGCGGTTGTTCGGGCTGTCACCAAGGAAATAGTCGAGTAGGACGGTAGGGTCATTCAATACGCCAATCCAGCCCATACGAGACATTTGGAAGTTGCCCTGGTCGGTTGTATCCAGGTATGTTTTCCACTCCTGGTTAGTAAGCTTAATGTCTACCCCAAGGTTTTTCTTGTACATTTCCTGTACGGCTTCAGCAATTTTCTTATGGTTTTCAGCTGTGTTGTAAAGCAGTTCTACTTCAGGAAGGGTTGTCCAGCCCTCTTCAGCCATACCCTCTTCAAGCAATTTTTTCGCTTCTGCAAAATCTTCCTCGAAGTACTCGCCGCCAACTTCGCGGAAGTCGCCTTTGGACGTTTCAACGCCTGGCGGAACGAATGCATAGGCAGGAATTTCACCGGCTTTGGTGATATTTTTCGTCAAGCTTTCACGGTCAAGCGCCATTGCAAAGGCACGGCGAATTTTCTCATTGTTAAATGGCTCTTTTTCAACGTTAAACATGTAGAAGTACGTTCCGAAATAAGGAACATTCAGGAATTCTTCGCTATTCTTTTCTTGTTCGACGACATCGGATGGCAAGGTTTGAATCAAGTCAAGCTCGCCAGTTTTATACATTTGGTAATAGGTAGTAGCGTCATTGACCATTTTCCAGGTAACCTTCTCCAGGTTGACGTCTTTGTTACCCCAGTAATGTTCGTTCTTTTCTGCAACAACCTGGCTGTCGTGCTTCCATTCAACAAGTTTGAAAGGACCGTTCCCAACGAGCGTTTCGGCTCCGGCTGCCCAGTCTTTATTGGACTCGACCAAATCCTTTTTAACCGGATAGAATGTCCACATTGTCAAAAGCTCTTCAAAGTAGCCAAGCGGGCTGTTAAGCTCAACGACTAGCGTTTTATCGTCGGTTGCTTTTACGCCGACTTCATCAGCCGAACCTTTACCTTGGTTAAATTCCTCGCCGCCCTTTAAATAATAAAGGTAGAAAGCAAACTGGCTTCCGGTTGCAGGATCAAGCGTCCGCTTCCAGCTGTACTCAAAATCATGGGCAGTTACAGGAGTTCCGTCGGACCACTTTGCATCGTCACGAATTGTAAATGTGTAAGTCTTGCCGTCCTCTGATTTCTGGACATCACTGGCCACACCAGGAACAGGCTTACCTTCTTTATCTTTTGTGTATAAGCCTTCAAATGTGTGGTCGATAATCCAGCCTGACGGTACATCGGTCGCCATTGCAGGATCCAATGCAGGCGGTTCGGTCATCAAATTTAAGACAATTTCCTGTTTCACGTCTTTGGCGTTGGCACTTGAATCTCCGCCGGAAGACTGATTTTCCCCGCCATAACAGCCAGCCAATGCTGTTGTGACAACTAGTGCGGAGGCTATCGTTTTAAGCCATTTCTTCATTCCAGTTTCCTCCTTGATGTAAAAAAACTACTTATATAGATGGCATGCAGTCCAATGGTCTTTCTTAACTTCCCGGAACTCGGGAACAAGTTCGGCGCAAATGGACATGGCATGCGGACATCTTGTACGGAACCGGCAGCCGCTTGGCGGATTGACCGGACTTGGCGGATCGCCCTGGAGCACAATTCGCTCCCTTTTTGCAGCACCCGGCTTTGCTATCGGTATTGCGGACATAAGCGCCTGGGTATATGGATGCAGCGGTTCGGCAAACAAATCGTCACTGCTGGCAAGTTCCATCATTTTCCCTAAATACATGACTCCGATTCGGTCACTGATGTGCTTGACCATCCCAAGGTCATGGGCGATGAACAGATACGTCAGGCCTTCCTGCTCCTTCAGGTCCTCCAAAAGGTTGATTACCTGAGCCTGTATCGAAACATCGAGCGCGGAAATCGGTTCATCGGCTACGATGAATTTTGGGTTGACAGCAAGTGCGCGGGCAATCCCGATCCGCTGGCGCTGGCCGCCGCTGAATTCATGCGGATAGCGCTTGGCATGTTCAGGGCGCAGGCCGACTCGTTCGAGCAAATCGTATACGCGCTCCTGCCGTTCCTTGCCCTTTGCCAACTTATGGGCATCAATGCCTTCAGCGATAATATCGCCGACACGCATCCTTGGATTCAGCGATGCGTGCGGGTCCTGAAAAATAATCTGCATTTCCCGGTTGGCCACTGCCTTTGCCTTTCGGTCGAGGTCGGCAACGTTTACCCCGTTGTAAAGGATGTTTCCTTCCGTCGGGGACTCCAGACCAACGACCGTTTTTCCAAGAGTCGATTTGCCGCTCCCAGACTCACCGACAAGGCCGAACGTTTCGCCGCGCTTGATCTCAATCGTAATATCATCTACCGATTTAACTGTCTGGTCCTTCTTAATCGTGAAGTACTTTTTCAAGTTCTCAACTTTAAGAATCGTGTCTGTCTTTGTTTCCGGTACGAGTAAGGTCATACTGTTTCCCTCCCTGCTGCGACAAAGTCTTCGGCCTTGGGAGCCCTTGGATCGTTCAGCCAGCATTTTGCATAATGGCCTTTTTCCGCTTCAAAAGCAGGCGGCATCTCCTGCAGGCAAATCTCCATCGCAAACTTGCATCTTGGAGCAAACGGACAGCCTTTTGGCGGCGAAAAAAGATCCGGAGGGGTACCCTCGATTGGAACCAGCCTTTCCTTTGTTGTGCTTGTATGATCCGGCATCGACTCCATCAAGCCCCATGTATATGGATGCCTAGGATTTTCAAACAGCTCACGGACCGTACCGCTTTCGATCATCATTCCTGCATACATGACGATGACGCGCTCAGCTGTTTCGGCGACAACCCCAAGGTCATGGGTAATCAAGATAATCGAAGTGTTCGTCTTCTCCTTCAAATCCTTCATCAAATCAAGAACCTGCGCCTGAATTGTGACATCGAGTGCAGTTGTCGGCTCATCGGCAATCAGCAGTTCCGGGTTGCAGGCAAGCGCAATCGCAATCATCGCCCGCTGCCTCATCCCGCCGCTGAACTCGTGCGGATATTGATTATAGCGCTCTTCAGGATTCGGAATCCCGACGAGGCGGATCATTTCAATAGCTCTTTTTTTCGCCTCTGATTTTGAAAGCTTCTGATGGACAATCAGCCCTTCTTCAATCTGCTTGCCGATTTTCATCGTTGGATTGAGTGACGTCATCGGGTCCTGAAAAATCATGCTAATCTTCGAACCTTTTACTTTTTGCATCTCCCGCCTTGGCAGTTTCAAAAGGTCCTTGCCGTCAAACAGGACTTGTCCATTTTTTATAATCCCGGGCGGTGTAGGGATAAGGCCCATGATCGTTTGCACAGTCACACTCTTTCCGCTTCCGCTCTCTCCCACAATCGCGACGATTTCACCTTTGTCGACATGGAAGGAAACATCGCGGACAGCCTTGACCTCACCGCCGTATGTTTTAAAATTCACTTCGAGGTTCTTTACTTCTAGCAAGTGGTTCATCGTTGTTCCCTCCTATTTGCGATTCCGCGGATCCAGCGCATCCTGCAAGCCGTCTCCAAACGCATTAAATGCGAACATCGTCAGCGAGATAAAGAACGCCGGGAAGAACAGCCTCCACCATTGCCCGCTCAGAATGACACCCATTGCATCATTCGCCATCGTACCCCAGCTGGCAAACGGCGCCTGGACCCCAAGCCCGAGGAAGCTCAGGAACGATTCGGCAAAAATCGCCGCCGGAATTGTAAATGTCAAATTGACGATAATGATACCGAGTGCATTCGGCAGCAGGTGCCGGAGAATAATTTTGGCATGAGATGTACCCAATTTTTCAGCTGCCATCACATATTCCTGAGATTTCAGCTGAAGAATTTGGCCCCTCGTTATCCTGGCCATGCTTACCCATCCTGTCACGGACAAGGCAATGATGATCGAGGTGACACCGGGTTCCATGATCACCATCAGCAAAATTACAACCAGAAGGTACGGAATGCCGTAAAGGATTTCGATAACCCTCATAATCGCGTTATCGACACGGTCGCCTTTTTTGTTGCGGCCTGCCATATAACCGGCAATTCCGCCAATCGTGACCCCAAGGATCAAGTCAATCAAAGCTGCCACAAATCCAATCGTGAGGGAAACCCTTGCTCCGTACCAAGTCCGGCTCCACATGTCGCGGCCAAGGTCGTCTGTGCCAAACCAGTGCTCACTGTTAGGCGCCATATTTCCTTTCATCAAGTCCTGGTCTGATGCGCTAAAAGGCACCATCTTCGGTCCAAAAATCGCAAAGAAAATGATGACAAGCAGCAGCCCTAATCCAAGAACGGCCAGCTTATTTTTAAAAATATTGAGAAGCGTTTCTTTCCATACACTTAAGGATGGGCGCTGAATCGGGTCTTGCGCTTTTTGGTCGGGAGACACAGGCCTGAAAAGATTGCTTTCCTGTAGGTTCGGCTGCATGTTAATTCCCCCCGCTCGTTAATTTGATTCTCGGGTCAATCAACCGGTAAGAAATATCGATCAGGAATAGAATGACAACAAGAATCGTACTGAAGAAAATGGTTGTCCCCATAATGACTGGGTAATCCCGGTTAAAAATGCCGTCTACGAAATACTTGCCGAGACCCGGGATGGCGAAGATTTTTTCGATAACAAACGTACCTGTAATCAAAGAAACTGCAAGCGGCCCGATAAATGTGATGACCGGCAGGATCGCGTTCCTGATTCCGTGCTTGACGACAAGCTGGAATGTAGAAAGCCCTTTGGCATTCGCCGTTTTTATGTAGTTCTGATTCATGACATCAATCATGCTGGACCTCATAAACCGGGCAATGACCGCAAGCGGCGAGGCTGCAAGTGCCAAGGACGGCAGGATACTGTGCTGGAACGACCCCCAGGACGCAACCGGCAGCATCCCCCATTCGACTGCAAAATACTTGATCAGCAGCGGTGCGAGAATGAAGCTCGGTATCGAAATGCCGAGAATCGCAATCGTCATCGCTACGAAATCAATCGGCTTATTATGGTTAAGCGCCGCGACAATTCCAAGCAGCAGCCCGAAAAATAAAGCGATGATTAAGGCTTGAATACCTAAAGTCGCCGATGCCGGCAAGCCGTCTGCAATGATGCTGTTGACAGTACGAGTCTCTGAGTTAATTGAAGGCCCAAGGTCGAACACCAGAAGGTCCTTCATATAGAGGACGTACTGGACCGGCAGCGGCTCATCAAGATTGTACTTTGCCCTCATATTCTGCAGAACTTCTTCCGGGAGGACATTGGCATCCGATGCGAATGGATCGCCGGGAATAAATTTCATGATGACAAAGGTAAGTGTCGCGATCACCCAGATTGTCAAAAGCATCGTGGCAAGCCTTTTGAGAATGTACATATCCATTCACCCCTATCAGTTTAGTAAGATTTAACTATTGAGTTTTTCTAGTAAGTTGTCACGGGTAAGTAGTTTATCAGCTGGCACTGAGGCAAGTATGTTTGGGTAGCACGAGACTTGCGCCGGGACACGTTCGTTTGTATAGCATGGAACCCGAATATGGGCAAGTTCGTTTATCGGCTGTGACAATTTTTACCTAGACATAAAGTTGGTACTTTATGGATACTCATATTTGTAAACCCGTTTTTGTATTCGATTGTAACCGGGGCTCTTCGTTGCGGAAGCAGCAGCCCCGGTTTCTTTTTAAAAATTACGCATTAACTGATCCAAGAACTCCGTTTGTCGCGGTCATCGCGATAATCACGCAGCCCCACATATGCTTGTATGCAGTTACCATGTCTTCGTAGGTGAATCGGATGCTCTTTGGTCCCGTCAGTTCGACGGTTGGAAGGGTCGTTGTCATTTTTGCCTGCTGCGGGCCTTTGAATATCAGGTCGAATGTAACCGGACCCTCCCCGATTACAAGCGGCTTGGCTGTTTTTGCTTTATTAACAGCAGCTTCGGCTTTAGTCCGGATTTCAGCTCGGGCCACTTCCGGATGCAGCAATTCTGCGGCAAAGCGGTCGACTGCCCGCTTCGTAACAGCTCCCTCAACTTCAGGCAAGGTTTCCTGCACTTCTTTTACATAGGCATCGTCACCGCTTATGAACAATGGCGGAACTCCAAGGGAACCTGCAACATATGAATTCATCTCGGTTTCCCCGACGACCCTGCCATTGATTTTCATTTCCTCTACGCAAATGCCAGCGAGTGTGTGGGAGATGACCGTTACATCCGAACCGCCTTCGCGGCCGTGATGGCCAACGAACATGATTCCGTCGAAGCTAGTGTCCAGCCCTTCAAGCTGGCACATGACGCGGTTGCTGCCTGAAACAAGGCGAGCCCGCGGATCAAGTTCCTCTATAATAATATTGGACATATTGCCATGCCCGTCCGCTACAACAATTTCAGTAGCACCGCCGTTGAATGCCCCTTCAATCGCTGCATTCACATCCGCGGTCATTAGCTTCCGGAACCGCTGATATTCAGAAGGAGTTTTCAACTGCTGATTTGTCGCAACTCCAGAAATGCCTTCCATGTCTGCTGAGATAAAAATTTTCATCGTATCGTGTCTCGCTTTCTATTAAAATTCAAAACTAGTGGTTTTTTCTAATGATAGAACAAATTCTTTAACGAGATCCTTGGTGGCTTCCAGGTCGCCCAGGTCCACAACTTCCACCGGGGAATGGGCATAGCGGGAAGGGATCGAAAGTACACCGGTCGGAATCCCTTTGTTCGCGTAGTTTACCGCGCCGCCATCTGTGCCAATTCCAGGGAATACTTCAAGCTGGTATGGGATGTTGTTTTCTTTTGCCAGATGTATGAGTTTGTCTTTCATCGTTTTATGGACGATTAAGCTGAAATCCATCACCTTGATTCCAGTCCCCCGGCCGAGGCGGAGGCTTTGGTCCATCATTTCCTCCGGGGTATCACTGACAGCCGTCGTATCCACTGCAATTGCTGCATCTGCCTGCAAATGCTCGGAAGCTGTTTTTGCCCCGCGCAAGCCGACTTCCTCCTGGACAGCAAATAGGAAAATCAATTCTCCCGCGAAATCCTGGTCCTGGATTTCATCGAGCACCTGGAGGAGAACAGCGCAGCCTGCCCGGTCATCAAGCGATTTCGCCCTGACCCTTGGCTTGGATTTTGGTCCAAAAACGGTAAATTCGCTTCCCCACGTGATTGGAGTTCCGATTTCGACTCCCATATCGAGCGCTTCCTGTTTTGATGCTGCGCCAATGTCTATGTATAATTGCTGGTGCTTCCTGACTTTGGATGGGTCATCGAACTTTGCGTAATGTGCGGAAATGGTGCCGATGAGTCCTGGGAGCAGTCCCTGTGAACCCATTACGGTCACCGGCTGGGCCAGGAGGATCCGATCGTCGTTGCCGCCAAGCTTCTCGAATCTTAGCAGCCCATTTTCCTCAATCTTCTTGACCATAAAGCCGATTTCATCCATATGCGCGGTGAGCAGCACGGCCGGACCGGATTTAGAGCCCTTTTTGCGGGCGATGACATTCCCAATTGGATCAATCCGTACCTCATCCGTTTTTTCCCTTACATAATCTCTTATAAAATAAGAAACCGAGTGTTCATATCCGCATGGACCCGAAAGCCCGGTTAATGTTTTTAAAAGCTCAAGCATATTTTTACACCACCTATAAATACTCAAATGTATTTTTGTAGACTTCAAGCTGAATGATGCTGTTCACCTCAGTGATGCTTGGGAGCTCGTTTAGCTTCAGCAGCGTTTGGGTAATATGCTCCTGAGTGGCAACCGCGATTTGCACCAGCAGCGAATACGGGCCCGAAGTCAGCGTAATATAGCGGATTTCCTTGAATTTCGACAGTTCCTCAATCGCCTCAGTCACACGTTGAGGCTGAACCTTCAACTGGATGATGGCCCCAGCCTTCACGCCCATCGCCACCGGATTCACTACCCCGACCACTTCCATGATGCCTGTATCAATCAAATTCTTATACCGCAGCCTGACTGTTTTTTCGCTAACCTTCAGATTTGCCGCAATTTCCGAAAATGACATCCGGCCATCATGCGATAGAAACTTGATAATCCCCTTGTCCAATTCATCTATTTCGTATTCCAAACAACTTCCTCCTTCCCGCTTTTCTACTTCCTTTTTTGGTATTAAATTGTTTTTATCAGGTTCATTTTCGGTAATTTTCTTTATTTTTAGTATCTTTATTAGGATTAAACGTATTATAGGGTAGGAATATTTAAAATGCAATAATAATTCTAAAATTTAAAAACATCCGTTTTTCGGTAAGCGCTTTAAAGTCTATAGCCGCTAGGGTTCCATCATATGAAAAATTTGTCGAATCCGCTTTGGCAGTGTAAGCCATTTATAGTCAGGGCTTCTTATTAGTTGAAAAAATTCAATTTACTGGATAATATTTTTGGAAATATTAAAAGCCCGCTGTTTAGGCGGGCGAGGTTTTATAAACTTTTCTGGTGGTCCCGTATTTCATAATCTAATAAATAGAGTTAGTGTACTTTTTGCAACTTGCCAACAGCCAATTAATCTACGAATTGAGTGTTGGTGGATTTTTTGACACCCGCAAACCGTCAATTAATCCACGAACTAAGCGTTGCTGGGCTTTTTACCACCTGCAAACCGTCAATTAATCCACGAACTAAGTGTTGCTGGGCTTTTTACCACCTAACAACAGCCAATTAATCCACGAACTAAGCGTTGCTGGGCTTTTTACCACCTGACAATCGTCAATTAATCTACAAACTAAGTTCGTGGACTTTTTACCGCCTGCCAACCGTCAATTAATCTACAAACTAAGTTCGTGGACTTTTTACCGCCTGCCAACTGTCAATTAAACTACGAATTAAGCGTTACTGGACTTTTGACACCATCCAACCGTCAAGTTTTTGTACATTAAATATCTCTTCTCTCATAATATGCTTTTCTATCGGCACCTCTTCTATTAAAGGACTTCCTCAAAACATTATTAATTCTCCTTTTTGAACATGCCTCTCCACAAAATTCATAAATATTCTTCGTTGTAATTCTCTCATTGGGAAACAGCAGCTGAAATTCATGAACATGACGGATGATTGCATCGGTTACCTTCTCGATTTCTCCGCACTTGCAAATACCTTTTTTCCCAACAATTGAAATCGAAAGTGATCCGCATTTTCCGCACCTAAGCTTTTTCTCCAGCCCCTCAAACGTATACGCTGGAAACTTGTCATACCGCGACTCCGGCTGATGGAGTGCAACGAGCTTCTCGGCCAGGCGCCGGTGCTTATCCGTCAATCCAGGTGGGGCATTATTTAATGTTCGCAAAAAGGGATAAATCTGATTTGGGAGAATGAAAGGTTTATCAAGAGGAGCTTGATACAGGGTAAATTCGGAATGAACGAAAGCGATTGAAGCGTTAATGGGGAATGAAGAATAGCTTAACTCGCGGAGCAACTGACGAAGCAAGGTTTCACATCTTTTTAACTGGGTTAGAGGGTTATCAATCTCATAGTTGGGCCTTTTGAACAACCGATCCTCTTCCGAATCGTAAACATAGTCGCCATCAAAGGTTTTCACATCAAACAAATAAATTGGATTTGCTGTAATAATCAGCGTATCAATCTGGAACGTCTTTCCGCCAACCTCCAGCAGCAAATCATTCAGGATAATGCACTCGCACTGCAGCTGTTCGGTCAGTGCATCAAACTTCAACTCCCCTTCATATCCCTTAAGCAAATTACAATAGTGCGACCAATCATCGTCAGGCAGCTGCATTCTTGCAGCCAACGATTCGTAGATAACAAGCTTCTTAGGCTTACACCGATCTTTGTACGCCATACTCCACATCCTTTCTTTTTATAAAGCTGATTCTCACGCTAATACCCACCTGTGAAGACAGTGGCAGCGGAATGAAAACTTCCTTACACCGGCTTATTTTCAACATCATTTAAATTATCCCTTCATAAATTTGAATATATTTTGAACTTTCTGTGACTTTTTTGTGTATTTTTTCTGAACTTTATAATAAAATGAAATAAGAAAAATTATTATACTACTATAGTTTCCAACATCAATATAGTGAAAACCAATCAAATCAATTAGAAGGGATGATGGGGATGGAAGCGAATGTATGCCAACCACTGCGGGCAGGCTGCAATCGGGATTGTAAAGGAGAAAACAGGGGAGAAAAAAGGGGTCATGTATGTGCTGCTCGGCTGGCTGTTCGTCGCATTGTCAGTGATGTTCTTGCCGCTCGTATTTGGGGCAGCTGCATTATATATGGGAGCGATGATATTTTTTGACCGGAGCCGTACCCATGGAGCAATACTGATGGCATCTGCCCTGGCCGCCACTATGATCGGACTGATGCATAGCATTTTCGTCGCCGGCACTGTTTTAATTTAAGCGCAATCGCGTTTGCCGGCGCAACTCTAGATTTTAGTCTTGAGCACGGGAACGGTTCATGGTTTCATTAGTGACCCGTTCCCGCCTTTTCCTATTTCACCGCCTTTAATCGCTTCATTGCCGAATGCACCGTGAGCCGGTGATACGCAATTAACCTCTTCTTGTAAACGACTCCATAGATACCATATGGAGTTGGTGATAAAGCCAGCAATTCGTCTCTTGTTTTAATATTAATAATGGCATCATTTATGCCCAGTCTGTCTGCCCCCGCTACCATATTTTCGGTGGCTACATCGATAAACGGACATTGCTGTGTCCGGATGATTGTCAAATCGTCAAATCGATTAAGCCGCTCCTCCCAATCATTTGGAAAAAAAGGATTAGGTGCAGGCTGTAATTTATAGACAAGCAGTTCAAAGCCGTAAGGCGTACGGTCCACCTCTTCAAAACTATTTTTTTAAAATACATCTTTACTCGGTGTCCACGAAGTTTCAGGGTTTGTAATAACGATTACCCCGGCTTTATTTTGTTCCTTTGCATCCTGAATACATGTTTGGATCAATTTCGTGGCATACCCTTTTCCCGTCACGCTAACCCACAGGCAATGGATAACCAAATAATTTTCACCAAATACGACTCGTGACGAATTTCAATCGGTGTATATTCAATAAACCCCGCCGGCTTGCCATTCTCGATTAGTTTTATGTACTTTAACCCTTCGCCCACTCGGTCCAAAAGCCAACTTTTTTTATTTTTATAACCTATTGAATTTGGTTTACTGCGCAGGCAAAAACAGCCTTGAGTATCTACATTATCTTCGGTTATGCCTATCATTTCAATCGCTTCCAACTGCATCTCCCCTTGTTTCCCGATATCCTACCCTTAGAATACCATAAATTACTAAAAAAGACGGTCCATGCTTCCATGGAAGCAGGGAACCGTCGTTTACATTATTTATTCAGTGCCGGTACATCTTTTCTGACGACATCAAACAAGCCAGAGCCGATGACGTCAAGAGCGGATTGCATCCGTTCAACCGAGATGTTGTCTTCAATCGTGTCCTGGGGAGTGTGGTAAACCTTTTCGATGTGGTAAACGAGCGGGCTCCAGCTGTCGATTCCCATCCAGATGAACAGCGCTGCCGGAATGCCAGCCTGGTGGAATGGAACATGATCACTGGATCCGAACGTTCCTGGTAAAATATCGGAATTACCAAGACGTGCGCCTGCAGCAGTCGTAGAGTCTGTCACGACATTCCTGCTGCCGTCAGGTGTCATCGCATATAGGTTCTTCGCAGGCCCGTAGCTGGTTGCAACCATATCCGGAACAAAGACCGCTTCAATATTGTCCCTTTCCGCCTGGGACAGCTGGTTCACATAATGCCTTGCACCCAGCAGGCCGCGCTC
Source organism: Bacillus sp. FJAT-27225 (assembly GCF_001685025.1). Lineage (GTDB taxonomy): Bacteria > Bacillota > Bacilli > Bacillales > Cytobacillaceae > Bacillus_D. Next base: position 252,304 of record NZ_MAYU01000012.1, read on the forward strand.
CTCGGAGCCGAACGCGATAAACTTCATTTCCTTGTCTGTATTGTAGCCCTTATACACACGCGCAAGCTCAAGCATCAAGCCAACACCGGATGCATTGTCGTTGCCGCCTGGAGCACCAACCACACTGTCATGGTGCGCCCCGAGGATAACCTGCTTCCCATCTCCCTGGGATTTGGCTGGTTTCGTGGCGATGACGTTTACGGACTGAAGATTGCTAAATTGCTCTGCTGTCAATGTGATGTTCACAGGGCCTTCCGCAAGCTTTTCCTTGATCCATTCCCCCTGGATAAAAGCTGCCCCAAAGACTGGAACATCTACCTTTCCAGTTAGGCTGGGATTGAAAGTTTGTCCGTAGTTGCCGCGGCTGCCGACTAGGCTTTGCAGGATGACACCCGCCGCGCCTTTTTCAACCGCATTGTTTACCTGCGCACGGTAATCTGCTGTCGAGGCCCCCCTTGCCATGACAACAATTTTCCCAGCCGTATTAGCCGGGAAATCGCCCAGGTTCGTTCCGCCTTCCACAAAAATAACCTCTGCTGTCACTGCCTCCTTATTAATCTTCCCATTCGGGGCGGCGCCCATCTGCCAAGAGGTTCCGTCCGCAAAACTAGCAGCACCTATGTACTGGTCAGCAACCGGGAAGTATTGATATTCCACCTTGTAGCCATATCCCTTCAGTACATCGGCAATGTAGTCGGCTGACTGATGCTCTGCTTCAAGCCCGCCGGGACGCGGCCCGATTTCCTCGGATAAATAGCGGACATGCTCAATCGCCCGCTCCGCATCGACGCGCGCAACAATCTTCTGGTCCTGAGAGTAGGCCGATTTCCCCGCCGTGTCATTCGCTGCATACCCGACCGAACCAAATGCCATCGACACCGCCAATAATGAAGCCGCTACCTTTAATCCCTTCTTGCGAAAAACCATGCAATCCCCCCTAAAATAATAGACTACTAATCTATAAACTGAATTAGTATCAGTTATCATTAGTAGCCCTAAGAAGTAACACCTATATCCTAGCTCACCTTTCCACTTAAAAACAACCAACCATTTTACTAATATTCAGAATATTCTTGTGGTTCTTTTTTCCCGCAATAGCAAAGGGGGACGCTGAAAAATGCGAACAGTGCCAGGCACTCCCCGAATTTTCTTGTTTCACACGCATGTGTTCCACAGCCGAGGACATCCAAGTAACGTGTACCTCACCCATTCCCCCCTATCCTCTACTTCTATTAAAAATCTTACTTATTGAATCAGAGCCGCCTCCTCTGACACACACAGCTTCCTATATTTAGTACGTTTGAATGTTCCTCTGAGCGGTTATTTCAGTAACAAGCATCATAGACCACAAAGAGGTGATAAACGATGAACGTAAATCCGAATGTAACGTTAGCTGATATATATGGGCCAGAATTCATCCTCAATCCGCGGACCTCGTACTCGGGCTTTGGCTGGGTTCCGACTGACAACCATGACTTTGATGATTTCCGGACAGGTGCACCGCTGTCGATTGTAGGTGAGATGCCGATGGTTGCGAACGAACGTGTTGTTACGGAGGAGTCGCTTAAGCTCATGCGGCTTGCCGGAATCACTGAGCCTTCCAACCTGTATGTTTACAATGATGAGAATTCAATTAAAAGCTTAATCAACAATTGTGTTGAAGAGGGGAAAAAGCAAGTAATCAATCAAATTTACCCTCCGGAAGAAATTCCGGAAAAAGGCTATTGGATCAAGCCAGATCTGCTATCATACTTGAACAACAAGGCAAGCCTGTCCGAACTTGTACCGGAAGGCCATTATCCGCGCAGGATCGCAGTCAAACCAACCGAGCGGGAACGGGTAAAAATGGAATGGAAACTGCCGTTTGTTTTAAAAACAGCAACCGACCTCCCGAACGGGGGCGGTATCGATGTAGCGCTCTGCCAAACGGAAGAAGATGTCAACCAGGCTTGGGAAGCATTCAAGGAAAGCGAGCAAATCGTAGTCGAGGAACTTGTTAATATCGAAAAGAATTACTGCGTTCAATTTGCGAGGACACACGAAGGTGAAATCATCTGTCTCGGGGCGGCCGAGCAAATCACGACAGATGATGGAAATCACAGCGGGAATTGGCTGAGCGACTGTGAGGCAGCACCTGATGACGTCATGGCCGTTGGGGAAAAAATCATGGAAAACGCCGCTAAGCTTGACTATGTCGGTGTAGGCGGTTTTGACATCCTGACTACTACAGATGGAAGGATTGTCTGCATTGATCTCAACTTTAGGCTGAATGCCTCAACTCCGGCTCTGCTGCTGAAGGACAGCATCCTCAGTTCCACCAAAAAGGAATACCTATTGTATAGGACGTGGCAAATCGAAACAGATTGGGAGGATTTCTATGGAACCTGCCAGTCCATGATTGAAAACAGGGAACTGTTCCCGCTATCCATCTACAAACCTGAGGACAACCAAAACGCTAGACCAAGAATCAGCGCCATCCTCGCTGGCGACACCAAGGAAGAAATTATTGCCATCGAAGAGTACCTTGACCGCCATGGCTGGAAATAGCCAATTAGGACGGTTCAGCAAGGAGGCAGGGAATAGTTCCCTGCTTCTATCTTTTTCATTCTGTTTCCCTCCCAATTTAAAAAGGAAACAAACGATTGTCTGCTCCCCCTAGTTCTAGCTATTTTGATTACTCAAATCTTATCCAATTCCCTACCCCTTCGGCATCTGAATACGGAAGGTGGTGCCTTTGTCTAGTTCGCTTGTGGCTTTGATGGTGCCTTTGTGGTTGTGGATGATGGTGAAACTGACCATGAGCCCGAGCCCGGTTCCCTGTTCTTTTGTCGAATAAAACGGCTCGCCTAGTCGGTTGAGCATTTGTTCGGACATGCCGAGCCCGTTGTCTTTAATGTCGATGTAGACATTCTCCTTATCGGTGGAAAGCAACACAACAATATTGCCGCCTTTAGGCATAGCTTCCATGCCGTTTTTTATCAGATTTAAAAACACCTGTTTCAGCTGGTGTTCATCACAAAAGACGGTGACGCCACTCATGTCCCCATTCGTAACAAGCTGAATTTGGATATTATTCAAGTGGCATTCTGATTCAAGCAGCGAAACGACATGCTTGATGATAGGGAGCAGTTCCTTTTTCTTGAACTCAACAACATACGGTTTGGCCAAAACCATAAAATCATTGACGATATGGTTTATCCGTTCGATTTCATCCATGATAATATCCAAATACATATCACGGTTAGTCGTGTGGTTTTCTTTCAGCAGCCTGGCAAAACCGCGCAGGGAAGTGAGCGGATTGCGAATTTCATGGGCCACACCTGCAGCCAACTCACCAATGACCGATAATTTTTCAGTCCTCATCAGCATTTCCTCTGTTTTTTTCCGAGAGGTAATATCATGGCTGATTTCTACAAAGTTTAGAACTTCACCATCAGGCCCCAAGACAGGAACGATAGTGGAATAGAGCCAATAGTAGGTGCCATCTTTTGCTTTTTTAAAAATTTCCCCCTTCCACACCTTTCCCTGATTGATCGTATTCCAAATGTTCCTGAAAAAAGATTCCGGGTGAAGGCCTGAATTCAGGAGACTTTGCTCCTCGCCCAATAGCTCTTCCATCGTATATTTTGAGAGTCCACAATAATTTTCATTTGCATAGGTTATTTTACCCTCGGGATCCAATATGACTATAATAGATGACTCGTTAAGCGCTTTCGCAACTGAGCATAATGAGTTAATGCTAATTTTCATGTTTTCTTCTTTGAGTTTATACTCAGTTATATCCCGGCTAATGCATATGTACGTTTCCGGTAAACCGTCATTTCCCAACTGAGGCACAATTTCATTTTCAACCCAATAAAGGCTGCCATCTTTCGCTTTATTTCGGATTGCGCCTTTCCAGGTTTCCCCTGAACGGATGGTGGCCCACAGTGTTTTAAAAAAGCTTTCAGAATGATGCCCCGAATTCAACAGGGTATGGTTTTTTCCAAGCAGTTCTTCCCTTTGATATTTCGTCTCATTGCAAAAAACCTCATTGACATAAACAATCATCCCGGTCGAATCTGTAACGGACAAACTAATTGTCCGTTCAAGAGCAACCATTATATCATTTGGCATACTCTGAAAATCAGGTTGCACAGCCATAATCTTCCCCCTGTAAAATTGGTACTACCCCTTGCAAATTATTATAATATACTTCTCCTATAAATTTTGTGAATATTTTAAAAAATGTCTAAAGAGGACGGTTTTTGTTTTCTAAAAACCAATAGGGACGCCTCCCGCCTGCCTATGGCAGAGGAAAAACGTCCCTCCTTTGTTTATTCGATTTCCCGCTCCCAGAAACGGTGTTCGGCAATGGCTTGCACAAATTGAGCCGCAAATTCTGCTGGGCCAGCTCCTGCTGTAATAACACCCGGCTGTCCAACGATGCCGGCTTGCGAAACCACTTCCGCACCTGCATGCGTGGCACCGATTGGCTTGTAGTGTTCGAACGCTTCCTGCACGAATTCCAAAGCTTTCTTTTTTAACTTCGGGCTGTTTTCCGCGCCGCCGCCCACAATATAGATTGCGTCAAATATCACGGAATCAGCCGTTAGGTAGGAGAATTCAACTGGAAGCTCGAAATCATCGGTTCCGCGGATTGTACCGAGATTTTCGCTAATAATCTTAGGGAGAACTCCCTCCGCCTTCAAGGCATCAAGAATTTCCTTAACCTCTCTCCCATTAAATCCTTCCTCAATCAGAATACCAACCATCCGAGTTTTCGCGGTTTTTACCGTATTAGCCATGCTTAACGCGGGGGACGATTTTAACGAAGCCGGTTCCCTCGGCTCAGGTACCCTGGCTCCAATACCCTTGGCAACCGGGGTTACCAGTTCCATGCTGACATTGGCGAACATATCGACAACCTGCTGGCGGACATCCGGTGATTTCACCTTGCCCAGTTCAAACGTAAACGCATCAATAATGTGCTGCTTTTCAGGCGGACTCATACTGTTCCAGAACATCGACCCCTGGGAAAAATGATCCTTAAAGCTGTCACTGCGAGCCCGGATTTTTTGGCCTTCGACTTTTTCCTGATAATGGACATAGCCGCCTTCTTCTGGAGCAGCGGGACGGGGTGTATTTTGCGCAAGTGAGTTCCTATGGTAGCTCACCTGGCCACGGTTGATAGTCTGGCGCCCAAAGCCATCACGCTGGTTATTGTGGAACGGGCAGACAGAGCGGTTGATTGGCAGTTCGTGAAAGTTCGGCCCGCCAAGGCGCAAGAGCTGCGTATCCGTATAGGAAAACAACCTCCCCTGCAGGAGCGGGTCATTGGAAAAATCAATTCCAGGCACAACATGGCCAGGATGGAACGCAACCTGTTCAGTCTCGGCAAACACATTGTCCACATTACGGTTCAGCGTCATTTTTCCAATAAGCCTGACTGGAACCTCTTCCTCAGGCCATAATTTCGTTGGATCGAGAATATCAAAGCCAAACCGGAATTCTTCTTCCTCTGGTATTATTTGAACGCCAAGCTCATACTCTGGATAATCTCCTCTTTCAATCGCTTCGTACAAATCGCGGCGATGGAAATCAGGGTCTTTACCGGCAACCTTCTGGGCCTCATCCCACACCTGTGAATGCACACCAAGCACCGGTTTCCAATGGAGTTTGACGAAATGTGCCTTGCCCTGCTCATTCACAAATCTGAATGTATGTACCCCGAACCCCTCCATCATCCGGTAGCTGCGCGGAATCGCGCGGTCCGACATTGCCCACATCACCATATGTGCCGATTCCTGATTATTGGCGATATAGTCCCAGAACGTATCGTGCGCTGTAGCGGCCTGTGGCATTTCATTATGCGGCTCCGGCTTTACTGCGTGCACAAAGTCAGGAAACTTAATGGCATCCTGCATGAAGAAAACCGGCATATTATTGCCAACCAGGTCATAGTTCCCTTCCTCTGTGTAAAACTTCGTCGCAAATCCACGTACATCACGTACTGTCTCCGGCGAACCCTTCGAACCCTGAACCGTTGAGAACCGGACAAAGACTGGCGTTTTCTTTGAAGGATCATGCAGGAACTTTGCCATCGTATACTCCCTCATTGACTCGTACACCTGGAATTCACCATGGGCGGCAAACCCCCGGGCATGTACAACCCTTTCCGGAATCCGCTCATGATCAAAGTGGGTCATTTTTTCGCGGAAATGAAAGTCTTCCATCAACGTCGGCCCGCGAACGCCGGCCTTCAGGGAAAACTCATCCTCCGAAACCTTCAGACCTTGATTCGTCGTCAGCTTCTCACCGCTGTCATCCACCTTAAACTGCTCAAGCTGCTCCTGCTTCTTGTTCAACTTGGAATTTCTGTTGTCTCTCATCATCATCCTCCTAGTCGTAAGTAGATCCCTTCTTGGAAAAAGGCCTCCCAGTCCCCTCTACCCCACTCAAACGGACAAAAAACGACAAAATGACAAAAAGGTAACAAAAACGTAACAGGAATAATTCTGGTTTGCCGTGGTTAACTTCAGGCAAATCAATCTTATTCCTATGGAAATAGTTGAAATATTGTATTCTCCTCAAATTAATTCAGCGGTTTTTTCAGTAATTCGAACAGTTTTGCAACTAATTCAGCGGTTTTTAAATTAATTCTCTAAGTGCAGAATATTCGAAAAAGCATAAGTCATACAGACCCTGCAGAAGCTCTCCCCCTCACCAAATTGGTCTTGCCAAGGAACCCGTTGGCATTTACTGTTAATGGTGATAACTTGTTTAAAAAGGAGACTACATAGATGAGTATTCTCGAGCTATCATCGCAGAATCCTGATTTTTCCTATATCATTTCCAAAAATCCGGCGAGCGGGATGCTGGTAAAGGGAATTCGCAAGGGGCGGGCGTTTGGCTGGTATCCGAACGCAACGACGTACAGCGTTTATTTCAAGGATGCGGATAATGAAATTTCATTCCCAAAAAACAAGGATGAGAAGTTTGAGTATCTGAACGTGTCGCGCTATAATTCGCCGCGCATTCCGCTAACGCTAATTGCCGATTTCTACTCAACCGCTTCGAAAAAGCTCCATGAAAAGGATACGGATGGGTTCAAAACGACTCTCTCTGTCAACATGACCCACATAGAAAACGAACATTACCTCACGTTCTTCAAAACTCATTTTAAAGAGTATGAGATTGAGTGGGAGTGGCTGGCTCATAAGAATGCGAGGATTAAACTCTCGACAGACAAATCGGTTCACGAGCTCCTGAATTATGCGAATGTGCTGTTCCTGTTCCTGACGATTATGGGCAAGGAATACATTGACCTCAACAATGAAATCGTTGAAAAATACTTGCGAAGCATCAACACGATTGACGCTCCGTATTTCATTCGCTATTTGTTCGCGCGGAATGCGTTCGTGTCGAAAGAGAAGTTTTACAAATATAAAGAGGATCTTCAGCAAACAAAGCGCTACCAGCTTGACCTGTACTACGGCAGTACGGCTCAGCAGCGGCAGGCGTGGATTACGAAGAACCTCACGTTTGAGCGTCCGATCCTTGATGTCGGCTGCGGCGAGGGGGCTTACAGCCTTCCGTATGCGAAAAAAATCGCTCCACAATTCGTCCATGCGATTGATATCGACGACGCAGCACGCGAAAAAGTCGCGAACAAAATGCGGGTAAAGGAAATTGATAACATCGTCCTGTATAACTCGTTTGAAGCGTTCATGGATACATATGATGGCGAGGACATCGATGTCATCCTGACCGAAGTAATCGAGCACATGAGCTTGAATGAAGCGGAAGCGCTGGTCAAGCAAATTCTCGAAACCGTTACCTGGAACACGTTCATCGTCACAACGCCCAACCATGATTTCAACTCCTACTATTCTATTGATTCAAGGCATGACGACCATCACTGGGAACTTGGGAGCATTGCTTTTGAAAAATGGATTACCAGCCTCCTTCCTGCCGGGATTGAAGCCGAATGTTTTGGGATTGGCGACTCGGTTGATGGCATCCATACGACCCAGGCTGTTCTTTTTAAAAGAAAAGCAAAGACCGCACAGGCTCTCTTAACAGGAAAAATCTCTCTTTCAGCAGAGCCGGCACTTATTACCGGAAAGGACGAGGCCCAATGAAGATCCACGCGCATACTCACACGATTTTTTTAACAGTCGGGCCTTCCGAAGCTGGCAAGACGACGTTCGTCACCGAGACCTTGATTCCGGCACTGCAATTCGCTGACGAAGCAACGGGCTACAGGACGAACATCCAGTACCTGTCCTCCGATAGCCTGCGCCAGGATATTCTCGGATACCCGTATGACAAATACAATGAAAACATGATGGAGGCAAGCGCACAGGCGTTTAATCTTCTCTATACAAAGCTTGACCTTGTCACCCAGTTCCCGATTAACTGCGATTATGCCATTGTCGATACAACTGGGTTGTCGGAAGGATTTCGTGACGCAATCCTTGAGATTGGCCGCAAAAACCATTACCGGGTCGAAATCCTGCTGTTTGACTATAAAAACATCCGCGACCATTATGCATCCGAGCGGAGCAAGCGGATTATCGCCCAGCAGCTGACCCGGATGAGGCAGGAAGTTCTTCCGAATTTGAAAAGGAAATGGTTTGATGCAGTCCACCGCATCCGCGAGAAAAATTTTACCGGCATTGAAATCGTTGCTGCTGATCGCGACGATTACCTGTCCCACCTGCTTCCACACGGCTCGCGCTATGTGATTGTTGGTGATGTTCATGAACAGGTTGACGCCCTGAAGGCGCTTGTCACCGAGCACGGTTTCCAGATAACCGATGGGCGGATGGCAGCGGATGAGAAAAACAAAGATAAGAAGTTCGTCCTTGTCGGCGACTATATCGATAGATGCGGAAAACACAAAGGCGACGATTGACTTCCTTTATGAAAATAAACACCATTTCCTATTTGTAAAAGGAAATCACGAGAACTTTGTGTACAATTTTTTGAATGGAAACATCAAGGAAAACAACAGCCTGTACTTTGACTCGATCCCGCATTTCGAGAATGACACGGAGTCGCGCCGAAAGTTCGAGGAGCTGTTCAGCCTTGCCAAGGATTTCTACCGGTTTATCGGACTGACGCAGCCGGGCTATTTTATTACCCATGCCCCGTGCGAAACGAAATACATCGGCAAGCTTGACAAGGAGTCGCGCAAAGCCCAACGCAGGTTCGCGACGAATTTTGGAAACATCGAGGACGGGCTCCACTTTTTAAAAGAGGAAGCAGTTCATAACCACCCGTTTCATGTTTGGGGACATATTGCTACCAAGAACGTAGTTATGTTGAAAAACAAGCTTGGCATTGATACCGGCGCTGTCCATGGAAACGAGCTGACAAGTGTGACCCTGAACGGATTCAAGCCGTTTTTCAGAAGCGTGAAGGTTGGTACTCAAGCCGAACTGCCAGTTCTTTTTCCGCAAAAAACAAAGTCGGTTGACCTATCCAACCTCGATGATGCCTCGAAAAAAAGAATGCATTATGTTTTGGAGAATAAAATCAATTACATTTCTGGGACGATGAGCCCGGCCAACAAGGATTTGGCTGCCGGGGTATTGGAATCGCTGGAGGAAGGGCTCAACTACTTTAAGAATAAGGGGGTGGCCGAGGTTGTCCTGCAGCCGAAGTATATGGGCTCGCGCTGCACGATTTACCTTTCAAAGGAAGGCAGCTACGCAACAAGCCGGAATGGGTATAAAATCCACCATATTGAGCTCGAATCGGTGTACTCGGCACTGCTTCAAAAATTTGCTTTTTATATAGAAGAAAACCGGATCAAGACGCTTGTCCTTGACGGCGAGCTTCTGCCGTGGAGCGCCTTGGGGAAGGGCTTGATTGACAAACAGTTCAAGGTTGTCGAAAAAGCACTCGACACAGAGCTGGCTTACCTGAAGGAAAACGGCTTCGATGAGCATTTCGGTAAGCTGGTCGAGCAATACGAGGCTAGTAGCTTTAAGACGGCCAAAGTGAAGAACTCGAAAAAGGATTTGGTGCGCAATTTTGGCACAACCGCCTATGGTAACTTCAAGGAAATGGACGATATTCTTGAAACATACCACGGGGTCGATGAGCATATCAAAGCGAGCGAGGTTTTCAAACGCCAACTGGAGTTGTACAGAAAGGAAACCGAGGTCCACTATAAACCATTCAATATCCTGAAAGTGGTCTATGAGGATGGAAGCGAGGAAATCCCGGCGCTGAGAACGTCGGAGATTTATGCGCTTGTCAATGGAGACAGACAGCTTGTCCTCGATTTGCGCCAGGAGGAATCGTTCGCTCAGGCTGAAGAGTTTTTCCAGACATTGACGATGGCCGAGGGTATGGAAGGCGTCGTCATTAAGCCTGAACACGTTGCGCCAGGCGTCGTTCCGTTTATGAAAGTCCGCAATCCGGATTATCTCACGATTGTGTACGGGTACGACTACACATTCCCGCACAAATACAAAAAACTTTTGAAGGAAAAATCAATCGCGAAAAAACTGCAAACATCTCTCAACGAACACAGACTTGGGCGGGAAATGCTCGCCCACCCGGCCAGCACCATCAATAAGGCCAACCAGCCATTCCAGCAAGCCGTCGCCAACCTCCTCTTTGAAGAACAAAGAGAAAAGGAGCTCGACCCACGGCTATAGGGGACGGCTCTAGTGCCGCACGGCAAATAGTACCAACGAGGGAAGGCTTTCGTCTGCTGCCGGCAGAGGAGAACCTTCCCTATTTGCAATTCCTGACAATGATGAACCACTCCTATTATGGTATTATGGTTTAGTTAGTTAAGGAGTTGATTGTATGATAGGAAGAAATGATGCTTGCCCGTGCGGCAGCGGGAAGAAATTCAAGAAGTGCTGTGGGAAAAACTCGGTGATCCAGCTGGATCATTTAATAGACGCGGATCTAGTACGAATCCAAGGAGATATCCTAAGGCATACACTAGTACGCTACGAAAATGAATTTATAGCTAATTTCGAGGAACACTTTAACACTCTCACAGTACCAGACGAGGCACTCGAGATTTTGGAGTTTTACTCACTCACCTGGTTTGCCACGACTTTTAATAAAAACGGAAAAACCCCAATGGAGGAATACCTCAATACGAAATTGAACACGATTTCCAGGCCTCGTACAAAAGAAATCGTCCAGTCATGGCGGAATAGTTACTCTTCGGTTTTCCGGACCATCCAGGTCGACAACGGCAACCTGCTAAAAGTGGAGGACATTTTTACAAATGAAACCTCCGAGCTGAAAATGCTGGATACTGAAGACCTGCCCCAACCAGGAGATTTACTCATCGCAACGGTTCTTCAATCACAACCTGCTGTTATTCTCGGAACGTTCTTCACTATCCCTGCCTCAAAAGCAAAAGCGGAGAATATTGAAAACAGTGTACTCGAGATGTTCAGCGCCAGCGGACATGGCGATTCAAAGGCGTTTATGAAGGAAGCTTTTCTCGAAGTGTTCGATTCTATTATGTTTCCAGACGTCATCGACCCAATTCAAGAGTTGGAATGGACTTACCAAAATCATCGGGACGTCGCGGAAGGCTTCCAGAATTTCATGGAGGACTGCAAAATACCAAAAACATTCATTAATCTCGGTATTACTTTGTGGCATACATACTGCACGACCGCAAACCTGAAAATAAACAAACCCGCGATTTACGAGGCTGCACTCCTCTATTTGGTAACAACCGTTATTCCGGCCCCAATGCCATTTTCCCAAAAGGAACTTGCTGAGGTCTACGGCGTATCAGCAGGCAGCATCTCAAGCAAATACAATGAAATGAAAAAAGTACTGAATCAAGATATCGAAGAACTGCAGGAAATAGTCAGCTAAAGGGGTTCTCCGGAGCCAGCCTGGACGAATAGGGACGGTCTCATCTGCCTGAGAGCAGAGGAGAACCGTCCCTATTTTTTTGCTCTTAACCTCTTAAATCAAGCTCACTGAGATGCGAAGGGGGATGCCTCGGATCCGTCTGACGTCCGCCTGACTTTTCAGTCCGCCCCGCTCGTTTATGAATCCCGCCTATCCTCCTCATCACGAAAAATATCCTGTTTGTTCGCACCACGAAGCTTAACATGATAACTCTGGTGCTGCTAAGCTCTTCTGGGCAAACGACACCTCCAACTAAATGTAAAGTCCGCGTAATTGAAAAAGAAAAACGTACAAGAAGGAAAAAAGGAGATGAAAAAAGAAGTTAGAGAGGAACAAAAAAAGCGGTATACCATCATCATAACCACGCTAAAAAAACTGAAAAATAGCAACGGTTCTCCCTGCCAAAACTGATAACGGGAGATTCGGGATGTTTCACCTTGAAAGACATAGGAACTAATGTTCACCCCGGAACTAAGGGGCCTGTTCCTCCTGTAAAATCCCCGATGAATCATCCCAAAATTACACCGGATGCAAACACTTATCCCCAAATTTCCGTTTAGGAATTGCAAATTTAGGTTAGTGAAGAACAAGGACATTTCATGTTGCGAATTAATCTAAGTTACAGCAAAAAAAATCGAAGCCGGTTTGATTTTGCAAACGAGAATCGTCCCTAGTATGGTAAAATGAAGATACTTCAAATAGAGGGTGACAAGATGTCAAAAAAACGATACATTCCCAATGCATTTACATTCGGAAACCTGTTCTGCGGGTTCCTGTCGATTGGGTATATCATGAATGGGGATATCCGGAATGCGACTATCCTGATTTTCATCGCGATGATGCTCGATGCGTTGGATGGAAGGGTAGCAAGGATTCTTGGTGTTTCCAATGAATTCGGGAAGGAATTGGATTCATTGGCGGACGTCGTGTCCTTTGGTGTCGTACCGGCGTATTTGGCAGTACATACGTACTTTGCGGACTTCGGAATGACAGGCATGGTACTCGCAGGTATTTTCCCGTTATTCGGCGCTTACCGGCTCGCACGGTTTAACCTGACTCAGTCGGATGCGTCACTGAACCACTTCCAGGGTGTTCCGATTACATTTGCAGGCGGATTGGTCACGTTTTTAATTTTGTTCCACAACAGTATACCTGTGGTTCTGTTCGCTGCCATTTATCTGCTCCTGTGCTATCTGATGGCCAGCACACTGAAAATCCCAAGCTTCAAAAGCATCCCGCTCCCACGGTACGGAGTCATTATTACGGCATTTATCTTCTATATGACGTACCGGGTAGTAAAAGCAAATATGGAAAGCGTGCCGATCTTCTTCTGGGTCGCTCTCGGCATGTACATCGTCTTCATGGTGTTCCGCTTCATTAAGGAAAAAGAAATCAAACTGCTCCCCATCCGGGGCATCCGCATCAAAAAATTCAACATCCGCAGACGTAAAAAGAAGCAGCGCTAACGTGGCAAAGGGGGACGGTTCAAACCGTCCCCCTTTGTTGCCCTTGGTCTACACGCCAGCCCTTTTCAGCTTTCGATTAACTTCGTCAAGGTCAAATTCTCTATACTTCTGCATTCTTCCCCACTCGGCCATATGCTCGTGCTCAGGGTCCGATGGGTCAGCAAGAATCCGGAGAAACTCGGCATAGCCGCCTTCTCCGCCAACATCTTCCGGTTGCGTATTCCCATCGCCTTCAAGGCAAATCGGATACGGCTTATCATACTCCTCAATAACCTTTTCCACCTCAATCACATGCTGCCAATCATCACCCAAGTCATACACATAGGTGAAAACCTTGCACTCTGGCAGGTAGTTAGTCAACCCAACACCTTCCTCATGCTTCAGCTCAATCCCGGCAACCGCATACGAGAAAGCTTCTTCCGTGCAGACAAGCTTCAGAAACGGATGAACATTGAATGCCTTCCCCGACAAAACGTTTTTGGCTGCCGCCTGATCATATAAATTAAACTCATGAAGATGAGAGTCCTGCCACCCAAAGGCAGCTTGAATAATCTCATGCAATCCCTCAAACGTCCGGTTCAGCGGCACAACCACCCTCCTCCAGACCCGATGCTCCTCAAGAGCGAGTACAATCTTCAACTGAGCAGCATCCATCCCGAATACAGGCTCACCGGCAAACTCCTCCAAATCTTTATACATCGCTTCATTTGGATAAATATAACTCTTTTTACCGTCCCCGGCCAATAGCCGGTTTACCCTGGCTGCCAATTCTGTATGAAATAGTGCATCTGTAGGAAAATCATGAATAAAGTAGCTAACTTCCTCAACAGTCCTATTCATCCTTGCAACCGAAGTCCGGTCTTTTGTTTTTGAAAAAACAGACTCCCCGGCTGCACCGAAATAAGCATCAATGACGTCGTCCTTTATCCCCTCAACCCGGAACGCCTCCCGAATCCCCTGAGCCGCAAGCTCGTCGTCGCCTTCAGTCCATGCAAAATAACCGAGAAACGGTTTTTGTCATTCACGAGAATAACCACATTCTTTCGGTTAAACGTAATTAAATTCGCATGCCAGGAAAACAGGGGATCCTCCTCCTGCCCTGCCACAACCTCAACATCAAGCTTATCCAACAACTTCTTCGTACACTGTATCTTCATCTTCACACTCCTAGCGCAGAGGGGTACGGTTCTGCTGCGTTTCTTGTTATTATCATAACAGATATTAAATCTACTTTTTAAAATGCCCTGTTATTATTCATTGCTGATTTTCGTGGAGCTCCAAGAATTGATAGGCGTGAATTTATAGACGGAGAATTTCCGGCTAATGTATTTAAGGGAGACTTAAAAAGTAAATATAAGCGGACATATTCCGTTTATCATCATTTTATTTTAAAAAAATCAATAATTTGGGTCATATAAGCGGAGAAACTCCCTTTATTTTAAGGGAAATATCATTATTTCCCGATTTAAGCGGAAATTATCCGTTTATTTACAAACAATAGAAAATCAACATTTAGCTTTTAAAATAAAAGGGGGTCACCAAAGCCGCCCAATATGCCTGTACCGATTCTTATACAAACTGGCAAACTAGAACCCTCCCTACATTGTCTCAGTACTATTGAAAATTTCCTCAAGGATGTAATCGAAGGTATCCTTTGGAACGTGCTCACCTTCTATCATCATCGAGTGAATTTCAAGGATGGGATGATCATCTAGTACATTTCGGTCAATCATAAACTCGATCATAACTTCCCCCATCGGGTCTGCCTCTGCCGCTACCCCCGTAAAACGGACGAGCTCATTTCGCCCTTCACCGGGAAACTCCTCCCAGTTCGTAACAGTGAAATACGCTTCAAACCCTTCGCCGATACTCTGTGTAGGGTATTCATAAAAATATCCTTCTTTAACAAGACGGATTGCCTCATCATGAACGGGAATGAATAAAGCGGACATGACACCGTACACAAAAGTTAATGCAAAAGCATATACCACTCCCAGCCAGCTTGTGCCTCCGTTTTGCTCCAGCCAAATTTTCTGTTGCACACCAGGATAGGGGGAGAGGCTTACTTTTTGAATGGTTCTCTTCGTATGTTTAAGGTAGGCGGCATTGCCAACCAGGGACAAAAGTATGGAAAAAGGGATAAAAAACAGTGTATGACCCTGTGGGTTCCTAAGTAAACCACCCTCCGAACCAAGGAAACCCAGCGCATATAATGCAAGATCGAATAGAAAGTAGAAGATCACAATAATAAGAACCTCAACATACATTTTCCGGTACCCATACCAAAGCGGCCCTACAAGAAGTGCCGGAAAGCTAACGGTAAACACTGTATTCTTTTTCTCTATCGTTCTCCACTTCTTATGAAAATAGTGATATCGATCCACAACAAATGCAGCTTCCAACTCTTCAGGCTTGACACTTTCCAACTCCCTATTCTCTGCGTCAAGTACAATAGCCTTCCCACAACTCGAACAAAACCTGTCATGATCGCTTAAAAATTTCCCACAGTTGCTGCAGTACACCGCAACTCCCCCTTAAAACCCTCTTTTTTCCATACTAGCACAAATAAAGGGGGACGGTTCTGGTTTTTCACAGCATCCGTCCCCCTCTGCTTATTTGAGCAATTCTACTATCTCCTTGGCCCGTTCCAGTGACCGTTCGAAGTCGAGCCAATCCAAACTTTCGCGCAAGCCTTCTATCTTTTCTTCATCCTGCAAGTACACATATAAAGGCAGCTTCAGACAATGATAGACTTGTAGTTCATCCATTTTGTCTTCGACTAGCTTAACCGTACGCTCAACACTGACTGGGTCCTTCCCAGCAATTGCGATGATGGCCTTTGCGATATAGGAAAAGAGTACTCCCGATTGAAAGCCTGTTTCTTCCTGGGTTTGCGTTGCGAGCTCTGCGTACTCCTCCGCCAGAACGACATTTTTATCATGCAAAACATGCGCGATTGCCAATGCTGCATAGATTCTCCCAAGTTCAATTTTCGAATCCTGCTGTTCGTTGATTTCGATTGCTTTAGGCGCGAGCTTGATCGCTTCTTCCGGCTTTGACCAGCACAGGGTTTCCATCAGGCTTGTATGGGATTTTCCGATATAGCCATCGGTATTTTCACCCTGGAACATCGCCAGCGCACTCGAATAAATTTCTTCCGCTTCATCTGATAAAAAGTTCAGCCTGTAGACATGGCCCTTCGTCCGGATTGTCGCCGCTTTTTCAAAAATATTCGAGATTGTCGCGGTCGTCTCATCGAGTACCTGCACAGATCTCTTGTACTTGCCTCTCAAATAAAGCTGGTCGCCCCATTGGCGGAAAATCTTGCTGTACAACTTTTCCGTTTCCTTCGTATAGGCAATCCGTTTTGTCAAATTTTCATATAGCACTTCCGCTTCATCATACCTTCCTGACAACGCGGTAATATGCGTTTTCACATACTCAGCCATCGTGTCGAAGCGGCCGAGCCTGCTTGCCGAAATATCCGCTTTGCCAATCACGTCCAGTCCTTCAATCAGCTTGCCCTTCCACAACAGGCAATTGGCCCTAAGGAAATAAAGAACATCCTTCAAGTTTTCCTGCTGCCCGGCCCGAATCGAGATTTCTTCAACATCGTTCCAATAGCCATTGTCAATCAAATACAAGCCGGTCTCAATCAGCGCCTCCACTTCCGCTTTATTCACTTGCGGCAAAAAGGAACTTAACGACACAAGCTGGCTAAAGAATCGCTCCAGCAGCCGGTAATCATATTTTTCCTTCTGCTCATCTATAAAGTCGAACAAGCTGCGAATCACACTGATGCTCAGCTGGCTAGGCGTCCCTGATGCATTTGCGACTCCATCAAAAATATACTCGCGGATGCTGTCATGGATTTTGTTCATTCCGTACTCCGAATCAATATTGAGCACGAACGATTTTTCAAGAAACTGCTCATATTTCGTCAGAGGATAGCCAATATGGAATTTACCAAGCAAATACGCAAAAAGCTGATAATCGAAAAAGTGGATCGCCGACAGCGTTTTGACGAGTTCGGCTTCCTCATCAGAAAGATGTCTGAGGAATCGATCAATCACCTCATATTCAGCCATTTTAAAATCTTCGCTCTGCGGCTTCTGGCCGGCGGAAACCTTCTGCTCATAAATATTGACACAAAGATTCAAGTACAGCGGAATGCCTTTCGCCGACATAACGATTTCCTTCCGGATGCTCTCGTCCTCGATTGGCACCATCCGGAGAAACAAGTCGGCATCATCTTCCGGCAAGATGTCCAGGTCGACATTGTTAATATACTGTTTCCATTCAGGATTGTAGCTCTCCCAATTGATTGCATCCCGGCTCCCCATTATAAACAGGCCGACCTCGCTCGCCGCTACAAATTCGCGGATCCATTCATCGGCAGATTCGGTTACAGACTTCGTTTTCAGTTTTTTCAGCATCGTCTCATAGGCATCGAAGTAAATGATATGCTTGACCCCATCACGCTCATAGGCATTATACAAGGAAAGCCCCAAGTAGTACGGCAGCTTTCGAAAAATATCAATCGGCTGGCTATGATCGATTTCGTGGATCTCTTCTTTAAACTGGCTATAGGATTTCGTGTATTTATCCAACACCTTTGCGGAAACCGAGCGGATAAGCTTGAGCGGTATTTTCAAGCCGCTCACTCCGCCAACTTCCTCAAGGATATCCCAAATGATGCTATCCTCGGAATTGAAGCGTTTCTTGATTTCAATCGGAGTATAGCCGACCGAAGACCAATAGTTGACGAGCGCATAATCAAACAGCAGCGCTGGAACGGCAAGCTGCTTCCGGATTGCGATCATAATATCAGTCGGCGAATCAAACTCGAATGCATCCAAGCTGATGAAGATTTGGCGGATTTTTTTATTTTTTTCAACAGAAAGCTTCTTTTCTACTTCCTCATACAAGTGAGTCTGCAGCTTTGTTTTTCCAATCCCGCCCATTCCGTAAAATGCCAGCACTTTAAAAATTTCTTCGTCATTTTTTAGTTTCTCGTATGTATTCCAATATAGTTTGCGTGGCTCATTTCGGTCCGTGAACACACGGTTTGCCTTAAAGCCCCTTGGTTTTTTATATTTACTTAAATTCATAGTCTCCCCCTGCTAATCCAATAGTCCTAAAACCATTTTACACTGTAATTATAGTTAAAAGAAGATTAGAACAATAGAAAAGCAGCTTTTATTGGTGTACACTTTATAAGAAAAGTCTATATATAAGGGGATTTTTATGAGTACATATGGAATTCTGCAACGCTTTCGCGAATACTTGCCTGTATCCGACCAAACACCTATGCTGAGCTTAAACGAGGGCAACACACCTCTAGTACATTTGGGGCATTTATCCGAAAAGCTCAACATCAATCTTTTTGGAAAAATAGAAGGCGCCAACCCGACCGGATCGTTCAAAGACCGCGGCATGGTCCTCGCGGTTGCCAAGGCCAAAGAGGAAGGCTCACGCGTGATTATTTGCGCATCAACCGGGAATACCTCCGCCTCAGCAGCTGCATACGCGGCCAGAGCCGGCCTTGAGTGCATCGTCGTCATCCCGGATGGAAAAGTCGCGGCAGGCAAAGTTGCCCAGGCGGCTATCCATGGCGCCAAAATTGTCGCAATCAAAGGCAACTTCGACCAGGCCCAGGAGATTGTGACCAATCTGAAAAACTACTTGCCTATCACACCTGTCAACTCGACCAATCCGTACCGAATTGAGGGACAAAAAACCGCTGCCTTTGAAATTTGCGAGCAACTCGGAAAAGCGCCTGACATTCTTGCGATTCCGGTCGGCAACGCTGGGAACATCACTTCATATTGGAAAGGTTTCAAGGAGTACAATGAGAGGAATGAAACTGGCTTGCCGGAGATGCGCGGCTTCCAGGCAGAGGGCTGTGCAGCCATCGTTCGGAACGAAGTCATTGAAAATCCGGAAACCATCGCGACAGCCATCCGAATCGGCAACCCAGCCAGCTGGTCAAAAGCAGTCGCAGCAGCCGAAGAATCACACGGGAAAATTGACTCAGTAACCGATGAGGAGATACTCGAGGCATACAAGCTGCTGGCCCGTACCGAGGGAATCTTCGCCGAACCAGGATCAGCTGCTTCACTCGCTGGCGTCATCAAACAAGTGAAGAGTGGCGAAATCAAACCGGGAAGCACCATCGTCGCCGTCCTGACAGGCAACGGCCTAAAAGACCCAGACATCGCCCTCACAGCCGCAGAACTGACTCCAACCGTATTGCCGAGCGATGAAAAAGAAGTCGCCGCATTTATAAAGAGCTTCAGTTAGGAGGAAGGGCTGCAATTCAATAAAAAACAAAATAATTAGAAGCCCAATTGTTCTATCGGCAATTGGGCTTTACGTTTTATCTATTGTTTAGGCCTTAAATCGGAACCCTTTTTCCTTAGTCCACCCAACGTTATGACAAAAAAGAACCATCCCCCTATTGCAAACTAGAACCGACCCCTATCCTGCAACCTCCTATGAATAAAAATACAATTAAATTATAATTATATTTAAATAATTTGTTGCATATCACGTTGTCATTCACTATAATCAAATCTATTATAAAATAATTTTCATATTTATACATCGCAGAAAAAGGGGAGAATGTTTATGGAACACCTGGGCTGGATATCTTTGATCCCACCTATCATTGCAGTTGTGCTTGCAATTATTACGAAGAATGTAGTTGTGTCTTTATTCTCAGGAGCTTTTATGGGAGTATTGATTCTGATGGGCGGAAACCCTATTAAGGCAACAACCGAGACAATAGGAAACTACTTTTTCCCGCTAGCGGCGGATAGCTACAATGCAGCAATCATCGTCTTGTTATTCTTTATCGGCGGTTTTGTCGCGCTAATGGAGAAATCCGGCGGGGGAGCCGCTCTTGCAACCAATACTATTAAATTTATTAATACGAAGGCCAAAGCACAAATTTCGGCCTGGATTGGTGGAATTATTATCTTCTTCTCCGACTTGGGCACGCCGCTTATTGTCGGTCCGGTTTTTGAAAAAATCTTCGATAAGGCAAAGATTTCAAGAGAAAAACTTGCCTGGATTATTGATTCAACCTCTTCACCGGTCGCAGTTTTAGTTCCGTTTATTGGCTGGGGCGTTTAC
Source organism: Bacillus sp. FJAT-27225 (assembly GCF_001685025.1). Classification (GTDB taxonomy): domain Bacteria; phylum Bacillota; class Bacilli; order Bacillales; family Cytobacillaceae; genus Bacillus_D. The sequence goes on from NZ_MAYU01000012.1 coordinate 272,799, forward strand.
ATTATGGGACTCATTCAAAAGGAATACGAAGCGCTGAATATTACAACATCTGAATTCACTACACTCGTCAAGGTCATACCTTTTCAGTTTTATGCCATCCTGGCTGTTGTGATGGTTCCGTTAATTGCTTTTTCCAAGCTGGACTTTGGGCCAATGGCAAAAGCGGAGCACAGGGTCCAAACGACTGGGGAACTGTATTGGCCTGAATCCAAGCCATTAAGGAGAGCGGAGAATAGTGAAGCAGGAATCAAGCACCAGCACGCTATCCTAATTTGGCTGCCATTGTTAGTGTTATTAATTACCCTGTTCAGTTTATTGATTTCGTATGGCTTCCCATTGGAGCCAGTGCCGGGAAATGATTTCAGGGTTGCCTTAAGTACAGCTTATCTATTTGCCGCCATTTCAATTATGATCTTAATGTTTGTTTATAAAGTGAAAAAATTGAGTGATATTTTTTCTATTTACACAACCGGGATGCAAAAAATGGTTTATGTTGCGGCTACACTGATCCTCGCCTGGTCACTAGGTAAGGTTATGAAAGAAATGGGCACTGCTGAATTTATCGTTGAGGCAATGGACGGCAATGTGCCGGCATTCATTATTCCAGCGGTTTTATTCCTGGTCGGTGTTTTAATGTCACTTGCATCCGGAACATCGTGGGGAACATTTGCGATTATGCTGCCGATTGCCATTCCTATGGCTGTTGCTCTTGATGCACATTTACTCGTTTGCATCGGTGCTGTTCTGTCAGGCGGAATCTTCGGCGACCACTGTTCACCTATTTCCGATACAACGATTTTATCTTCAACAGGCGCAGGGTCAGACCATATTGACCACGTGAAAACACAATTTCCGTATGCGGTTCTAAATGCATCGATTGCCTTAATTGGATATATTGTCGCGGGAATAACAGGCAGTGCATTCACGTTAATCTTAAACTTTACCTTGCTCATATTGGCTATTTTTATCTTATCCAAGATTCATAGAAAAAAGCATGCAGTAAGTGAAGGAGTTGGACTGTAGTGAAATTATGGGGCGGACGCTTTTCAAAGCAAGCAGATCAAATTATGGAAGAATTCAATACGTCTCTTCCTGTCGATCACAGACTTTATCATCAGGATATAACAGGAAGCATTGCTCATGTAAAAATGCTTGTAAAATGTGAATTGCTATCAGAGTCGGAAGGCGATCTGCTTATAGACGGACTTGAATCAATTTTAAAAGATATAGAGTCGGGAGTTCTAAAAGTAGAAGGAAATTATGAAGACATTCATTCTTTTGTAGAGATGAACCTGACCGAAAGAATCGGCGAAACAGGTAAAAAGCTGCATACAGCAAGAAGCAGAAATGACCAGGTAGCGGTCGACATGAGGCTATATGCTAAACAAAAGGGCCAGGAAGTGATGGCTGCCCTACAGCAACTAATCGATTCTTTAAAAAACAAAGCCGCTGAAAATAATGTGATCATGCCCGGTTATACTCATTTGCAGCGTGCGCAGGTTGTCACATTCAGCCATCACCTTGGCGCTTATGTTCAAATGTTTACCCGTGATAAAAAAAGAGTCGCCAACGCGATTGAGATTTTGGATGAAAACCCATTGGGATGCGGTGCGTTGGCGGGAACTACCCATAATATCGACCGGCAAATCACGACTGAACTTTTAGGTTTTTCCAAGCCTGTTGACAATTTTCTGGATGGAGTCAGCGACCGCGATTATTTGCTGGAACTGATGTCCGGCTTCTCCATCACAATGATGCATTTAAGCAGATTAAGCGAAGAGCTGATTCTCTGGAGCAGCCAGGAATTCCGGTTCATTGAAATAGATGATGCCTATTCAACAGGCAGCAGCATTATGCCGCAAAAGAAAAACCCTGACGCGGCAGAACTGATTCGAGGAAAAACAGGCCGGGTGTACGGCTCGCTTTTCTCGTTATTGACAACACTAAAAGGCTTGCCGCTCACTTATAACAAAGATATGCAGGAAGATAAAGAACAATTTTTTGATGCCCTGGATACCGTGATGGATTGCCTTGAGATCATGTCAAAAATGATCGATACCCTCCATGTCAAGGAAGAGAATATGAAAGCAGCAATCAAAGCAGGCTTCCTGAATGCCACCGAGGTCGCAGACTATTTGGTGGGGAAGGGAACCCCCTTCAGGGATGCCCACGAAATCGTCGGAAAAATCATCATCCATTGCGAGCAGCACAAGAAAAGCATCGAAGATTTAAGCCTGGATGAATTAGCAACATTCAGCAGCAGCATCTCGGACGATATTTACGAATATATCGATTATGAGAATATATTAAACAAAGGAAATAAAAAACTTCTAAAAGAATAATCACAAAAGGGGACGGTTCTACTCTGCCAAGCAAAGTAGAACCGTCCCCCTTTTTGGAAATCTTAGATAACTCCCTGGAATCGCAAAATGATTTCTGCAATCAGTGCGGAGCCAAGGTATGTTCCGAGAAGTACGCACATTCCGATGACGATGGTTTTCCAGCCAAGCTTGGCGAAGTCTGTCCAAGAGCGGCCAATCGATATGCCTGCGTAGGCCAAAATAGGTGTGGCGATTGCTAACAGATTGACTTGTCCTGTCCATTCGACAAACTTTTCCTGGAACGGCATGCCTGGAATCGTAATTATGAACCCGAGAATCCCGATGTAGGCAACACTCGGTATCTTTTTAAATGGAAGAGCCTTATGAATAATCAGCCCGATCAAACTAATCACTACTAAAACGAGAAGCCCTGGAAGCGCGGCAAGCGGCATTACCTCATAACCAATCCAGTTCCCTACAAGAATTAAAAGTGAAATAATGATAAATAATAAGACCCACTCCTGAATACTCTTCAACATGGTTATTACGCCTCCTTTGTATTAGCCGGAATTTCTTTTTTACTTCTCGCTCTAGAAAGAATTTGATAGAGTTTTTCGGTTAACGGCAAACCTACCAAAATGCTCGCGTATAACCCAGTAACAGATGTTAATAGGTTGCTAGCTCCAGAGAAGGCAGTAATTTCATCGGCCATGTCCGGATAGGCGGCTACAAGCGGACCAAGCGAAGCTGCTGCCATGCTGCCGCTCCCTACTCCAGTTGCCATCGCAAATGAGTAAGGATGAAGAGGTGTAGCTGTTGCTAAGAATCCTGAGATGAGGCCAAGGAAGATCGATCCAAAAACTGTACCGAAGATATACATCGCCATTACTCCGCGTCCCTCCGGAGAAGAAAGGCCATATTTATCCGTGATAAGGGCCAGGTTTGGCTCACGGCCAATTGAGTGTGTCATCCCGATGGCTTCTCTCTTCAAGCCTAGTAAAACAGCTATAGGCAATGCGAATAAAATGGTACCCAGATTCCCAATCTCCTGAAGAATCAGTGCCGGGCCTGCTTCAATTAGCAGCGGCAAAGCAGGGCCTGCCTGGACGCCGAATTTTGCGATCAATAGAGTCAGTGTTATAAACACGAGAGTCTCAGCATTTTCGGACTGCTTTTTTGTAACGGCTGGAGTAAAATAGACGGCAATGCCAATAATTACGGCATACAACATCGGCAATAATAAAATAACCCCTACACCAACAGCAATTCGGTGTGTACCAATCAGTTCAGTCACAATAACAATGGCAAGTACAATAAGATGCAAGCGCCAATCCTTCCATAATTTCACGGCATTTTCGCTCAACTTCAATTCCCCCTTTTTTAATTCAACCTTTGTAAAAAATTTCAATCAGTAGGGGAATTAACCACTACCTCCATGATTAAAAACTGATTCTAGACTGTCCCTACTTGACGGCTAAGGTGCCACCTATCCTAACAACCTTCTACTCTGCTTGGCTAACGAGAACCGTCCCTATTTGCCCATCCTTTTTCCCATTTGTTTTCATGTATTCCAATGTTGCCTTCCCTAACACCTTTGCTGCAATTAGCAGTGCTCGTTCATCGATATCGAATTTAGGATGATGATGCGGGTAGGATTCCTTCCATTCAGGATTCTTTGCACCGGTAAAGAAGAACGTGCCTTTCACATGCTGCAGGTAGTAGGCGTAATCCTCGCCACCCATGACTGGTTCAGTTTCGGCAACCTTCTCAACGCCAGGAACATCCTCTGCCAGCCTGGCGACAAATTCTGTCTCTTCTTTATGATTAACGAGGGTTGGATAGCCGCGCGAATACGTAAGCTCATATTCTGCACCATTGACATCACAAGTCCCACGAACAACTCTTTCCATTTCTTTTTCTATGAACGTACGAGTTTCTTCTTTAAAAGTACGGACAGTCCCGATCATTTCGGCAACATCAGCAATGACATTGTACGGATTTTTGGCAACGAATGACGTTACCGATACGACTGCGGAATCCAAAGGATCCACTTTCCGGCTTACAATTTGCTGAAGATTGTTGATGAGCTGGCCGCCGACTACGATGCTATCAACGGTTTGGTGCGGATAGGCACCGTGTCCTCCCCGCCCCTGAATTTTAATATCAAAACGGTCGGGAGCCGCCTGAATCGCACCGACTCGATACCCGATTTCACCAAGAGGCATCTGAGCCTGTAAATGTGTACCGAAAATGACATCGACACCGTCAAGGCAGCCATCTTCAATCATGGAAATCGCGCCGCCTGGAGGAAGTTCCTCCGCATGCTGATGAATAAAAACAACCATGCCATCCAACTCAGACTTAAACCCATTCAACACTTTAGCAAGTCCCAGCAGTGTAGCAGTATGGCCATCATGGCCGCATGCATGCATAACTCCAACATTTTTGGACTGGAAGGGCAAATCGGTTTGTTCAACAATCGGCAGCGCATCAAAGTCCGCCCGCAAGGCAACAGTTGGCCCTGGACGGTCTCCTTTTAAATAAGCAACAACTCCATTGCCGCCAACGCCAGTCCGTACGACGTGCCCCAGACTGCGATGATAATTCGCAATGTATTCCGCTGTTTTCACTTCCTCAAACGACAATTCCGGATATTCATGCAAATATCTGCGAATTGAAACAATTTCATCATAAACCTCATCAAGCTTTTCAAATAAGCTTTTCAAGCAAATCCCTCCTGTTATTCATTCAGTTCTTTCAAAATCGTGTAAACTGCTGACGAGTCTTGCAGGCCTATTCCTTTGTTCTTAGCCAAATGGAAAAGCTGATGTATAGTATCACTTACAAAGGTGGTTATATCGGAATCCTCAGCCAATTTTCGATACAAGTTGATATCCTTCGCCATATTTGCAAGCGAGAATTTTACATTATCGAAGGATTCATCTAAAATATTGATGCCAAATACATCCATCGCCCTCGTTTGTCCCGATCCTTTTTGAAGGATCCCGGCAAGCTTTTCCTTTGAAACGCCTGAACTTTCTCCCGTCAGGAACGCTTCACTTAATAAAGTAATCACACCCGCTACGACCATATTGTGGCAAAGCTTAACGGTTTGTCCGGCCCCGCTTTTTCCAACATATTCGATATGTTTACCTACCGACTGCAAAACCGGAACAATGCTCGGATAATCCTCTTCGTTTCCCCCAACCATGATCGTCAGCTTCCCATTCGCCGCTCCATCCGGGCCACCGCTTAGCGGACAGTCGAAAAACGAAACACCCCTCGTTTCGGCAATCTCATGGATTTCCCTCGTCAGAGCCACATCATTCGTACTCATATCCAGGATGAAAGATCCTTTTTTCATGTTAAAAAGAACTCCTTTTTTGCTATCCAAAAGAGTCTCCCTGATGATATCTGGTGAGGAAAGAGAAAGAATCAAATAATCGAGTTCGCCTGCCATTTCGTCAGGGCTCCGACTAGGAATCGCTCCTAGACTGGCTAATCTCATTACCGCATCCGAATCGATATCATATACATGCACCTGGTAGTTATGCTTAAGTAAGTTTTTCGCGATGCCGCTTCCCATTAGCCCGCATCCAATCACACCAACCCTGGTCATTCTCTCACCGCCCCTTTAGGCCTTTATATAAACAGTCTTATATTCTGTCCAAAAGTCGAGAGCGGTTGAGCCTTGCTCTCTTGGGCCTAGACTGGATGCTTTTTTGCCGCCAAACGGGTATTGGTTTTCAAAATAATTTGAAGGTATATTCACATGTGTGACGCCTGTTTGAATGTGCTTCACAAAATGCATCGCCTTCTCAAGATCTTTTGTGTAAATGGTTGAGGACAAGCCGAACTCGCTATCATTCGCTACTTCCAACGCTTCCTCATACGAATCGACCTCAATGACCGCAATAACAGGAGCAAAGATTTCCTCTTTGAAAATGGTCATCTCGGGTGTGACGCCGCTAAAGACAGTCGGAGCGACAAAATAGCCTTTGCCCCTGCCCTGGTCTGTCAGTCTCTTGCCGCCGCATTCAAGGGTAGCGCCCTCTTTAACAGCCAAGTCAATATGTTTCAAATAAAGGTTCATTTGGCTTTCATCAATAACAGGGCCATTGTCCACCTTTTCATCAAATCCATCAGCAATATGTAATGCATTTGCCGCTTCTGTCAATCTCGTGATAACCTCTCTCGAAATGCTTCTCGGGACAATAAGCCTGCTTGTCCCAGTGCACCGCTGGCCATTATCAAAAAATCCGCTAATGACAACATTTTCAATCGTTTCATCCAGGTTCGCATCCTCAAGGATAATTGACGCGTTCTTGCCGCCCATCTCAGCCTGCATTTTCCCCCCGCGGGCCGTGACTGCCCTTCCCAATGCCAGGCCAACATCGGTTGAACCGGTAAACGAAACGGCTTTAATCTTCGGATGTTCGCCAATTGCACCACCAATCACGCCACCGGGGCCTGTCACCATATTTACAACCCCTTTTGGTACTCCAGCTTTTTCAAAAAGCTCAATAATTTTCACACTGATAAGGGATGTATTGCTTGCCGGTTTAAAAATCACCGTGTTGCCAGCAACGATTGCAGGCGCAATCTTCCATATTCCAATTCCAAGAGGAAAATTGTAAGGAGCAATGACGCCGACGACTCCAAGCGGCTCCCTCACGGTATATGCAAAAATATCGGCATTTTTAGATGGAACCGTTTCTCCTTTTAGCCGTGTTGCCTCACCACTGAACTGCTTCATAGCATCAATCGTGATGTTCACTTCAGCCAAAGAGTTTTTATAGGTTTTACCAACCTCTTTTGTAATGATCGTGGCCAGTTCTTCTTTTTGCTCTTCCAGTAAGTAGATTAACTTGAACAAAACATCGCCCCGCTCAGGAACAGCAACCTGTGACCACGTCTTAAACGCCCTTTCCGCAACCAAAATCGCCGCCTCGACATCCCGCTGATCGGATTTCTGGAAATAACCCAGCACTTCCTCCGTGTTTGCCGGATTGATACTCTCATACACCTCTCCAGATAAAGCTGGAACCCACTCGCCATTAATATAGTTAAAGTACGTTTGAACCATTTTTCCTCCCCCCTCCTCTTTTGCTAATATTTCCGGCAAATCAAAATCGTTCCTAACAAAAGTAATGGTTCTTTGCCGGTCCCTAGCTATTAAAATTTATTATAATATTCTAAATTGTATATAAAAATATGGCAAGCCACAAAATTTTACATTAGATTTTGTGGCTTGCCACATATAACTGGGTTGCAATCATACTATCAACCCATTCTTTTTCATTATTTAGACTTTATACATCACCTGGACTTCCCCAGCTACAAATCAACCTTTCCTATAACGGAATTTCCCGTGACCGGATTTCCACCTCGACTTCTTCGTCACAGTATCGGATAAATTCAACCAGGTTTTTTAAAAGTTCATGATGGTAGATTTCACCGTTTTCCTTTGTGGATACAGTGGGGTCCCCAACTACGCCAACGTTCACGGCTCCTTCCCGATATCCCGCGACATCACTCGGCACGAACATCCTATCTGCTTCAACGAAAGGATCGTGCTGGAGAAACTCATGCTTGAGTTGAATATTTTTAATGGCCTTGTCCATCTCACATAGTTCAGGCAGGATGTACAGCATGTGGGATGTTTCCATCTCAGCCGCATGCCCGACTCCTCCTGGCTCGGATTTCTTGATTTTCTTGCCGATTTGCTCGGCGATATAAAACGGGTCGGCGATGGCAAGGAAAGCGCCAGTTTCATTCCTAAGCTTCGTTATCGCAATTTTTAACGGGGGCAGGTTCGCCTCGCGGTGTCCATTTATGATGATGATCTTTTTGAACCCATGGTAAACAAGGCTCTTGCATATATCATAGATAAGATTAGTCAACGTTTCCGGCCTTAATGTAATCGTGCCGGGAAACGCCATATGGTGCGGAGCCCACCCAACCCAGTTTGGCGGAGCGACAAGGGTATTCGTCTGACGGCCAAGGTCTTCCGCAACCTTATTGGCCACAAAGGAATCGGTCCCAAGCGGCAGGTGTTTACCATGCTGTTCCACACTACCAACCGGAACGATGATTGTTTTTTTCGTCTCCAAATACTTCTCTACATCTTCCCATTTATTTTCCTGAAGCCATATACTTTTCAAAAAAATCTTCCTTTCTGTTTCTTTTTAAGTATTTCCGTCAAAAGGTCCTCCCGCTTGGCATGTTCCGCAATCTAGAACCTTCCCCGGTTGGCAGAATATTATTGATTCAACTTCTCCATATCATTTTCATCAAGGTACTCCCAACGGTCTCTGGAATACAGGAAATAGAATGCGGTAATCAAAATGATCCAGGATAATCCGATGAGCAAAGGGATTGTTTCGATATAGGTCAAAATCCAAAAAGAAGCTATAGCTGCAAAAATGGCCAATACCGGAATATTCTTTATGTTGCCCGGATACCGGAACGGCGCTTTTAGGTGCGGCTGTTTAATTCTGACGACTATAACAGCAATATTCATCAGCCCCATCATCAGCCAGTTGGAGAAAACTGCTGCCCCAACGGCAATCGAAATCGCCTTGCCATATCCCATCGTACTCATCATCGTTGTTCCAAGCGCAATAACACCAGTAAAGATAGTCGCATAAACCGGAACCTGAGTTTTTGGGCTGACCTTGCCGAGGATACCCGGAACTGCTTTTTCCCTTGCGGCAGCAAAAAGCATTCTTGAAGAGCCCAATAAGCATCCCACTGTTGAAGTGCCGGTCGCAGTTAAAGCTGCAATCGCAATCAGCACTGCGCCGATCCCAGGCAATACAGTCTCAACCGCCAGCGATAAAGGAGCTGTTGACGCTGCCAGCAAAGCTGGATCCGCTGCTGATACCACGCCAAAACCTGTCAAACAATAGAGGATAACGACTGTCACCAAGGCGGAAATTTGCGCAAGAGGCAAATTCCTGCGCGGATTCTTCGCTTCTTCCCCTAGTGTCAACACTGCCTCAACCTGCATTTGCCCGAATGCAATAAGTGCTGTGGCAGCAAAAACGCCAGTCCATCCATTCGGCAAAAACTCTGCAAATTGAAATGGCCCGGATGGATTATGGGATATTGTAATCACAGCAATCGCAAATAACGCCACAACCTGGATAATTGAAAAAAAGGTATTTATTTTCCCCGTTGCTGAAATTCCCATTAGCAATAATCCTGTAATCAAAATTGAGATAGCAGGAGCAACAACTGTAGTTGGTAGGGATGGAAATAAGTAATTAAAATAGCCGGCAAAACCTAAATTTACAGCCCCAGCCGCAAACGCAAAGGAAAGAAAATACAGGCCCGAACACCATAATGCCATCAACTTGCCAAGGTCTTTATGAATCGGAGTGAACGCAAACTTCGAATAAGCATAGGAAGCCCCTTCGTATGGCCAAAGCGAAGCAAGCTCCGCATAACTCATACACGATAAAATCGCAATAATTCCTGCAATAAGGAACGCAACGAATAAGGCTGGCCCTGCCTGGGCAACAGCCGGTGCAATAACGGTGAAAATTCCACCGCCTATCAATGCCCCGACACCAACACTCCATAAATCAACAAATCCTAAGCCTCGGTTTAACTTCCCATCTTCAGAGATGGCTGCCTGATTAGCAGTTTGAGTTTTCATCATTATCCCCCATTTCATTATATGAAATCATAATTTCATTTTATAAAGATTACTTAATTCGACTCTTTCTTTAAAATCTCCTTCTTTTATTATCAAAAAATTTAAAATCCTTTAGCGAAATAAAAAAACACCTCTAATCGAGATGTTTCAACTAAGTTCCTGTTCAATTTTCCGAACTGTTTCCTTTAACGTTCTTATATAAAAATCCATTCTTCCGTCAGTAAAATCCTGTTCAACCCCAATTACACTTAAAGCGGCTAAAACATTCCCGTTTATGTTCCGGATAGGGACCGCAATCGCGACCGTTCCTTTATAAAGCTCGCCTCTGCTAATCGCGTAACCTTGTTTTGCAATTTTACTCAGTTCCTTAAGAAGCTGATTACGGTCTAGTTTTAAAGTTGCAGCAAATGGTTCTACTTCATTTTTCTCAACAATCCACTTTTGTTCTTCTTCCGTTAAGGCAGCCAGCAACACTCGCGGGCAGGCCGCCACATACAATGGAACCCTTCGTCCTACCTGCGGAAACACTCGGATGTGCTTTAATGATTCAAACTGCTCAACATATACTGCATCCTGGCCGTCCTTTACCGCCAATTGTACAGACAGCCCCGTATCATTTCTAAGCTGAAGCATCTGCTTCCTGGCCATGTCCCTGATATCGATTTGGCGGTTAACCATCTCGCCTTTTTCCAAAAAAGCCATGCCGAGCTGAAACCCCATTTGGCCCTTTTTATCCGCCCTTCTTAGATAACCGAACTTTTCCAGCGAACAAGCCATCCGGAACGCAGTCGGCTTTGAAAAACCAGTTCGTTCAGACAGCTCGTCCAGGGTAAGGGTGGGTTCCTCGATAGTGAAACACTCGATGAGTTGCAAGGCTTTTTCAACACTTCCAGTCTTACTAGAAAGTTCCTTCATGGTTTCTCCTCTTATTAAAAATTCAATGCAGATCACTACCATTATACTAAATTTCCCAGTACAATCTATTAAAAGCTTAAAAGCACCTTTCACATGACATTTGCTAGACTGCGAAAATAAAACCCGCTTTGAACAAACTAAGCGGGTTTCCCTCATTTATAAATGGATTTACATAATCATAAACTGTACTCCAGCAGCTCTTTCCGTTTGTCCCGTAACGTTTGGACAACTTGTTCATAGTCGCTGATTTTAGCCTGGAGACTGGCTTTTCGGTTGTTGATCATACGGGTGACCTCTTTTGGGCTTGGGCCGCCCTGGATGTCGCGGATTTCAACGAAGTATTCTGGCGAGATGATTTTTTGCCATTCTTGGCTTGTCAGTTTGACATCCACGAATTTGCCGATTGCCTCGTTAATCAGGTCAATATCCCACTCATACAGCTCTTTTCCCTGCTTGATGGTTTCCTTTGAAATATAGCTTGCGATGGAGTGGGCTTTCCTGAAGGAGATACCGTATTCCCTCGCCAGCGTATCGGCAAGCTCAGTAATCGTAATGCTCGATTTCCGGGCCATTTCCCTGGCGTGATCCTTATTCACCTTCAGTGTTGCAATGACGGCGTACATAAGTGCCATGACACGGTTCGCATTATCGAAGGCGCGGTATAGATGAGGCTGCAGGTCATCCTCGGTATCAACAATATCGCCAAACGGCGTATTGTGAATCATGCTGACCGCAGCGAACGCTTCTCCGTAAGCACTGCTCGCAATTGAACGTGAATGCTCGATTGACACCGGATTCCGCTTTTGTGGCATAATGCTAGAGCATTGCACATACGGATCGGCAACATAGAACGTCCCGAACTCCCTTGTGACGTGCTGAAGGAAATCCTGAATCCAGCGGCCTGTATTGACCATACACGTCATCAGCGCGGTTGCTGTCTCCAGCAAGTAATCTGCTCCGCCGATACAGTCATAGGAATTTTCAATCAACCTGTCAAAACCAAGCAGGTCGCGCGTACGGTCCCTATTAATCCGGAAACCGGTCGTTGTCAGCGCAGCAGCGCCCAAAGCCGATTGGTTGACCGTCTCGTAGGCGTTCCATAACCGTTTGATATCCCGTTGCAAAACATCATAAATGGCTAGAAAATAATGGCCAAGAGTCGTCGGCTGCGCAGGCTGGGTATGGGTATAGCCAGTCATATAGGTTTCCTTATTCCGCTCGGCCTGCTCAAGCAATGCCTCGCTAAGCCGATGAGCACTCCCAAGCAGCTTAAGCAAATGCTCCCTGAGCACAAGGCGGTACATCGCAATTCCCATATCATTGCGGCTGCGGCCGATGTGGATTTTCCCGGCCAACTCGTCACCGATTTCTTCGCCTATTTTCGCCTCCATCATGAAAAATAAATCTTCAAACTCGGGCTGATAGGAAAGGAGAGTCCGATCCGATTCCCCGACCTTGTTAATACCCTCAAGCATCCGCTTCGCTTCCGATTTCGAAATAATATTCTGCTCTGAAAGCATAATGACGTGAGCCCGATGAATATCAAACATGACGTCGAACAGATAATCCCTCTGGTCATTAAAAACCGGCTTCAACAGCTTTTCAACATAGGTTTTCCCCGGGAAGGCAACCCCTTCATCCGTGATAAAATCCTCTAGTTTACTCACATCTTCATCTCCATTTATGACAATCATTTTCAGTCTTCAAACTCCAAAAACTGTGTTCCGTCTAGTAAATAGTTTTTGTGGACAAAACTCAGCTCACCCAAGCTCTGTTCCGTCTAGTAAACACACTTTAGTGGACAAAACTCAGCTCACCAAACCCTGTTCTGTCTAGTAAACACACTTTAGTGGTCAAAACTCAGCTCACCAAACCCTGTTCTAACTAGTAAACACACTTTAGTGGACAAAACTCAGCTCACCGAACCCTGTTCCGGCTAGTAAACACACTTTAGTGGACAAAACTCAGCTCACCAAACCCTGTTCCGGCTAGTAAACACACTTTAGTGGACAAAACTCAGCTCACCAAACCCTGTTCCGGCTAGTAAACACACTTTAGTGGACAAAACTCAGCTCACCAAACCCTGTTCCGGCTAGTAAACACACTTTAGTGGACAAAACTCAGCTCACCAAACCCTGTTCCGGCTAGTAAACACACTTTAGTGGACAAAACTCAGCTCACCAAACCCTGTTCCGGCTAGTAAACACACTTTAGTGGACAAAACTCAGCTCACCAAACCCTGTTCCGGCTAGTAAACACACTTTAGTGGACAAAACTCAGCTCACCAAACCCTGTTCCGGCTAGTAAACACACTTTAGTGGACAAAACTCAGCTCACCAAACCCTGTTCCGGCTAGTAAACACACTTTAGTGGACAAAACTCAGCTCACCAAACCCTGTTCCGGCTAGTAAACACACTTTAGTGGACAAAACTCAGCTCACCAAACCCTGTTCCGGCTAGTAAACACACTTTAGTGGACAAAACTCAGCTCACCAAACCCTGTTCTGTCTAGTAAACACTTTTCAGTAGATTCGTACTAGGAATTTGTGTTTAGTGATTACTAATCTTAGCTTCATTGGCACCGTTTTGGAGTCTGCGAACGGTCAAAATGTGCCCAATAGGCTTCATTGGCACCATTTCGGACTCCGGGAACCATCAAAATGTGCCCAATAGGCTTCATTAGCTTCGTTTCGGGTTCCGGGAACGGTCAAAACGTGTCCAATACGAAATTACCTCACTATTTTACGACAGCGAGTTCTCCGCCTTAACGCCAAAGAACTTATTCGAAATGAACAGCACCACAGCAATCAGTGCAATCTGAATCATCCCGTATGCAGCAGCCTGCCCCATGTTGAACATGCGCAGCTGGTTCATGATTTCAATGGAAATCGGCCTGTTTGAAATGGTGTAAAGCAGTACGGAGGTCGGGAATTCGCCGACCGACTCGACAAATGCGAGCAACGTACCTGCTAATACACCTGGCATGATAATTGGCAGGATGACCTTCCTGAACGTATAAAACCATTTCGCGCCTAGGTTTCTTGAAGCTTCTTCGATCGAGTCATCCATCTGCTCGAGCACAGCATTTGTCGACCGCACGACCAATGGAATATGGCGGACAAAATAGGCCAAAGGCAGAATCCAGAACGTGCCGACTAGGATTTGTCCGAACGAGAATACCGATGGTTCGTTGAATGCGAAAATTAGGTTCATCCCGATAACAGTCGCCGGCAAGGCCCACGGAATCATAACCAGGATGTCGACGAAGTTTTTTCCGACGAACTTCCGTTTAACAAGCAGATAGGATGTCAGCACCCCAAAGACCAGGTTCCCGGCAGTTGCAATGAACGACAGCAGCAAGCTGTTTTTCAAAGGCTTGAAAATGTTCGGATCCTGGAACAGCAGCCGGTAATTTTCAAAATTGAACACGCTTGGATACGTCTGCCATGTCCATGTACCGTCCGGAACCAACGACAACAACAGAATGGTGAAGTGCGGAAGCAGCAGGATGATGACACCAATCACGCCGACGACGACCAAAATCCACTTCAGCACAGGATTCTTGACTTCGCTTCGATGGGCACCGATCCCTTTTGAGGCCATGCGATAATCCTTGCGGTTTTGATACCAGCGCATGAACAGCAGGAATGCAATCGACACGACGGATAGGATTACCGACTGTGTAGCTGCTACTTCCATGTCTCCGTTCAGTTTTGAAAAATAAATCTGCAAACTTAAGACTCGATACCCGCCCGCGAGCAAGAAAGGTGCACTGAACGATGCCATTGAAATCATAAACACCAACAGAGAGGCAGCGACAATCGCCGGTGTCAACAGCGGGAACGTCACGGTCCAAAACACCTTGAAGCGCGATGCACCGAGGTTATAAGCCGACTCTTCCAGCGACGGGTCAATTTTATGAATCGCTGAAGAAACGGTCATGTAAAAATACACATACATCGTATAGGCGTGGACAATCAGAATCCCGGAAACACCGCCAATTTTGAACGGCACCTCGTCAAGCCGGAATAAGTCCTTAATCAAATTCGGAATCAGGCCTGTTTCGCCGTATAGAAACATGAACGCCATAACGCCGACGAGCGACGGAAGGACGATTGGCATGATTGCCGCCGAGGCAAATAAGCTGCGCCCCGGAAAATCGTATTTGTTAAAAATAAACGCAAGCGGAATTCCAATTAGCGCGCTCATCAGGACACTCAGAACTGAAATATATATCGAGTTCCAAAGCGCCTGCAGGTTCGTCCGTGATTCCTGAACGAAGAAATCCTGATAGTTTGCGAGAGTGAAACTGCCGCCCCTGTTCAAGCTTTCCATCAGAGTCCGCACCGACGGGTAAAGCACATATGCAACCAGGACCAATAGGACCGGGATTAAAAGCCATAGTGTCAGCCTTGTATCGCGGTTTTTAATCATGAAGGCTCACCACTTACGGCTGGAATGATCCGAATCTGGTCCTCAGGAAGCGTCACCCACACCTCGGTGCCAACCTTCAGATTGGTTTTTACATTGTTCAACATATTTGCCTCGAGGGCAACACCGTCAATATTGACCTTCACATTAACAAGAGAGCCGAAGAACGCAACCTCTTCCACCTTGCCCTTGAACACATTCGGTCCCTCAGCGATTCCATCCGAAATCCTGATTGATTCCGGCCGGACCGACAAGACAAGCTGCCCCTTATTCTCCGGGTTAAAATTATACAGATCATTATGTACGGCGATTGTCTTCGACGCCCCGTCAGTCTGAAGGCTCACGGTCACGTAATCAGTCTCAACCTTCTCGACCTTTACCGGCAGAAGATTAATTTCCCCAATGAATCCGGCGACGAAATCATTAGCCGGCTCATTGTAAATTTCCGATGGTGTGCCGACCTGATGGCAGACTCCGAAGTTGAAAACGGCGATCCGGTCGCTCATGGATAAGGCTTCCGCCTGATCATGGGTGACATAGATCGTTGTAATCTTGTATTCTTTTTGCAGCCGTAAAATCTCACTGCGCATTTCGTCGCGCAGCTTAGCGTCCAAGTTGCTCAGCGGCTCATCAAGGAGCAGGATTTCCGGCTCAATAACCAATGCCCTCGCCAGGGCGACGCGCTGCTGCTGCCCTCCACTCAGCTGGCTGACTTGACGGTCTGAATAATTCTCAAGCCTGACTTTTTTCAGGACGTCCTGGACACGCGATTTCAGTTCCGCGGACCCGACCTTCCTGACCCTGAGGCCATAGGCGACATTTTCAAAAACCGTCATGTGAGGAAAAAGGGCATAGTTTTGGAAAACCATGCCCGTATTTCTTTTTTCAGGAGGTACACGCGTCATATCTTTTTCACCGAACCGCACGACGCCTTTTGTCGGGTAATAGAACCCGGCAATCATCCGGAGGGTAGTTGTTTTGCCGCATCCGCTCGGGCCAAGGAAGGTAAAGAACTCACCGTCTTTGATTTCAAGGTTCAAATGATCGACTGCGATCACCTTCCCGAAAGCTTTTTGGACATTCTCTATTTTTATAGACGCCATACCGAGTACACTTCCTATTCTTTGATTTCTTTCTCTCCACTCTTGATGTTTTCATCCCAATACTTCATCCATGTATCGCTGTTTTCCTGGAACACTTTCCAGTCGATATCCATTGGCTTAATTTCAGTTTCAGTAATCCACGCAGGCAATCCTTCAACATCTTCTCTTGTTGGAATCCGGTAGAACTCCTCAGCCAAAATCTTCGCAGCTTCAGGTGTATTCACGAACTCATAGAATGCTTCGGCAGCCTTTGGATGCTTGGCTCCCTTCACTTTCGCAATCCCTTCAGTCAAAACCGGTGTACCGCTTTCAGGAATGATGAAATCGAATGGATAGTTCTTGTTTTCCTTCAGCATAACAACGTCCGGCATTGCCCAAACAGACAGTGAGCCTTCGCCTTTGGCAACTTTGTTGTACATCATTTCAGGGTTTGCGGCATATTCCTTCGTATTGGCATCAAGCTTTTTCAGCCACTCATAGCCTTTTGCCGGGTCACCGGAATCCTTGAAATCGCGGTAAATCATCGACGAGAAAATCGTCCTCATTGTACCGGATGCAAGCGGGTAACGGATGATGATTTCATCCTTCCATTTTGGGTCAAGCAATTCATCCCAGTCCTTCGGGGCATCTTCTTTTTTCAGCTCTTTCGTGTTAAACATGATAACTTCAGGTGTCTGGCTTGTGCCGGTCCAGTTCCATTCCGGATCATAGAAGCCCTCAGCAAGGCTCTTTGCATACGATGGCTCATACGGTTCTAGCAGGCCTTCGTCTTTTGCCTGGTCAAAGTTCACGGATGGTGCTCCCCACCAGATGTCTGCCTGAGGGTTGTTTTTTTCGGAACGGATCCGGTCGAGGATTTCCTGGGAACCCATATCAAGCCATTCGACATCGACATTGTATTCTGCTTCAAATTGCTGCTCGAATTTTGAAAGGATGTCCTTGCCGTGTGGTGAATAAACAACGACTTTATCCTCGAGCTTTTCCTTGCTCTCACCCGATCCACCGGTTTTTGTTGAGCCGCCCGAACCTTCATCCGAGCCGCTGCATGCTGCCAATAGAAGCGCGGTCGACATAGTCAGTGCAGTTAGTACGGAAACCTTTTTCTTTTTCATAAAAATTCTTCCCCCTAATGATTAAAATTTGATCATGCTTTCGTATTCCCGCATAAACAGTGAGACAGCACCTAATGCCCCTGCGTTGTCACCAAGCTTTGATAGCTTCAATTCTACTGGGCTAGGTAAATAGTGATTTACGATTCTACGTAAATCGGGTAACAGCATTTCAGCAGATTCGAAGACACCACCTCCCAAAATAATCACTTCCGGATTTAATAGACTTGCCGCGTTTATAATCCCATATGCCAAGTGCTCAACCATATCGTCCAGAACAGCGCGCGCCGTCCGGTCGCCGGTTTTTGCAAGCTCAAACACAAGTTCGCCGGGCAGTTCCCCCGCCTTTGCTTCCTCATGCAGAGGATGGCCGGGCTGTTTGAGAATTTCGTTTGTCAGCTTTGTGCCGATTGCTTTCCCGCCAGCGACGCTTTCGAGATAGCCATATCGGTGAAATACAGGCTTAAAGTCGCCCTTCATTTCATTTTTATCGGTGACCATATAGCCAATTTCTCCGGCAGCCGAGGATGCGCCGCGATACAGCTTGTTGTGGATGATAATCCCGCTGCCGATTCCTGTCCCAACCGCGATGAACAGCACGTTCTCCTTATTCTTCGCGTTGCCGAGCCATTGTTCCCCAAGAGCTGTGACATTCACATCATTATCGACATAGACCGGAAACGGAAAGATTTCCTTCGCTTCATTAATAAACGGATAGCGCACCCAGTTGAGGCTCGGTGCCTCGACAACGACTCCGCGCTCGGTTTCGGTAATGCCTGGAACACCGGCACCCATGCCGAGAACTTTTGCGGAATCAATTCCGCTTCTTTGAATCAGCATTTCAACCTCTTTGCCAATTTGCTTCAAGAGCCCTTTTTTTAAAAAAGACTGCGTCTTGAAGTTGCTTGATGCAAGAATGTTGCCGCCCAAGTCACATAGAACAGTATTCACTTTTGTACCGCCAATATCGGTTCCGAGAATATAATGAGCCTTTTCGTTAAAATAAAGCTGGATTGGCCTTCTGCCTCCTTGTGTGGAAGCCTCGCCTATTCCTTTTTCAATCACCCATTTTTCCTTAATGAGTTCATCCACCAGAAGGGATACTGTCGGTTTGCTGACAGAGATCCTGCTTGCGATTTCCGCCCGTGAAATCGGGAAATTCTCCTGGATGCAAGAAAGGACCAGTTTCTTGTTTTTCAGCTTGGTCGTCATTCCATTTGTGTTCATTCAATCACGGCCTTGTTAAATTGGTTAGTAAACTTCACTAATTAACCCCAATATAACCAATAATGTAACCGCAGACAAGTTTTAATATTCTAAATTTATTTTAAAAACGAGATTAGGGCTTTATGACTATTTTGAATTTTCCCAATATTGGATTGTTTACTTCTTCCTCTTACCTATGCTATTTCTTATGTGAGGGGAATATAGACAGTTGGTTAACCTCATTAACTAACTATCTATAAAATTCGTAAGAAAGGAGAGCAGTGTGAGGGTAAGGTAAACCAAAAATGAAAGGGGTTACAAAAATGAAAAAGTTTTTAAGTGTCCTGCTTTCACTTCTCTTAATCATTACATTAGCACCTTTTTCAAGCAGCTCTGCCAATACAAACAAGCCGGATGTTGATCTCTGGAATGTCGTGAAACCGCTTGGGACAACCGTTACATTTGTCAATACCGGAGCACATCCCGATGACGAACGAAGCGATTTCCTTGCCTATCTGTCCAGGGGGCTTGGCGTCAAAACAGCGAGCCTGATTGCAAATCGCGGCGAAGGCGGACAGAATGAAATCGGTCCCGAACTGGACAATGGCCTCGGAATCATCCGTTCTCGTGAAATGATCGAAGCTGCCAAAATCAACGGCGTTAAAGCCTACCATCTCAGCGAGACGACCTCTGACGAAATTTATGATTTCGGTTTTTCAAAAAGCCCGGACGAAACATTGGAAAAATGGGGTGAGGAAGTTACATATGAAAGACTCATCCGCTTTATTAGGACGTATCAGCCAGATATCGTCATGCCATCTTTCCTGAACGTCGACACCCAGCACGGACACCACCGCTTAATTAACATTCTCAGTGAAAAAGCATTCAAGGATGCTGCTGACCCAAATATATTTCCCAACCAGCTAGAAGAAGGATTAAATGTATGGCAGGTGAAAAAGTATTACTTGCCAGTTTCAAAGGACGAAGCAACAACATCAATTGAAATCGGGATGTATGACCCAATTTACCAAATGTCCTACCCGCAAATTGGCGAAGCATCCCGCTATATGCACAAGAGCCAGGGAATGGGCAATGATATCCCGGTTGCCCCAAGGCAAACGCACCTGAAACTGGTTCACACCGCTGTTGATACAAACGGCAGCAACGACCTGTTTGCAGGAATCCCATATGATTTTAACGAGTGGGCTGACGTACTTCCTAAGAACGCCAATGATTTGAAGGTTCAGTTCACTAAGCTTCAGGCTGACCTTGATTCAATTATCGATGCGTATCCTAGCAGGGAAGCTGTTTTTACAAAAACACAAAAGGCACTAAAGGATGTTAAAAGGCTTCTTGCCAAAACTGAAGAGAAAAACATTAATGATGCTCTGAAAAATGACCTGCTCCATAAGCTTTCATTGAAGTCAGAACAGCTTCAGGAAGCAAGCTTTGTTGCATCAGGCCTTGACGTTGAAGCAGTGGCAGAAGAAAACATCCTGACAAAAGGGCAAACCACAACTGTTACTGTGACACTAACCAACAACGGCAGCCAAGCGCTGAAAAATGCAGCCGCCGAGCTGATCGTTCCAGAAGGCTGGACAGTATCCGGTGGGTCTTCCGAACTTAAGCTAAGCCCTGGTGAAACAGAAGTTGTTTCCTTTGAGGTAACCGTTCTGGAAAACGCTGAATTTTACCATGCATATGTGGACCCTGCCATCCAGGCAAAGGTCAGCTTTGAAGAAAAAGGCGCCACGACAACTCAGTTGAAGCAGCTCGAGGGCACAGTCGCTGTCCTTCCAGATGTCGGTCTGACGTTGTCGCCAGAAGATATTGTTGTGAATACAGCCAATGTTCAAGAAGAAATTCCTGTTACCGTGAAGGCCAAGAACTTCCGAAGCGGGGCAGCTTCTGCGATCGTTTCCCTGAATGTGCCTGAAGGCTGGGGCGTCTCGCCTTCTAGCGTCCAGGTTGATTTTTCAAAAAAGCTTGAGCAAAAGGAAGTAAACTTTACACTCGTACCGCCTGCAGATATCGAGGATGGCAAGTTCGAGATTGATGCTGCTGTGGAAGTAAACGGCAAAACATTCGACGCAACCGTCCAGGAAATCAGCTACGACCATATTGGTACGTTCTATTATCTCTATCCGGCCAAGGTGAACGGTGTCGCATTTGAATTGCTGACTGACCCGAATCTGAAAATCGGCTATATCGAAAGCGGATTTGACATGGTTGCCGACTATCTTGCCAACACAGGCTTGAACATTACAAAACTGACTGAAGCAGACCTTGCTTCCGGCGACCTGAGCCAATACGATACAATCGTAACCGGCATCCGTGCCTATCTGTCACGACCTGATCTGCAGGCCAACAACGAACGACTGAAAGAGTACGTCGCAAACGGCGGGCACCTCGTTGTCCAATACCACAAGCCTGGAGACGGCTGGAACAAGGATACGACGGCACCGTATCCATTAACCATCGGAAACCCGTCCATCAAATGGAGGGTCACCGATGAAAACGCAGCCGTCAACGTCCTGAAGCCGGAATCCCCGCTGTTCAACTATCCGAACAAAATCGGCGACAGCGACTGGGCCGGCTGGGTACAAGAACGCGGACTGTACTACCCAATGGCATGGGCGCCTGAATATGAAACCTTCGTCAGCATGGCAGACCCAGGCGAAGCACCATTCGACGGCGGTATCCTGATGGCAAATTACGGTGAAGGTACGTACCTATACACCAACCTCGTCTTCTATCGCCAGATCCAGGGGCAAGTGCCGGGCGGATATAGAATCTTCACCAACTTGATCAGCTACCAAGGGGCTAATTAGGGACGGTTCTACTATGCCATTTTCAGCGGCAAACTGAAGACTTCGATGTTTTCAGAATTATGGATTTAACTACAACACCTAAAAAAGCAACAAACGCCACTCCAATTTGGAATGGCGTTTGTTTTTTAATCTGCATTTCTTCTATATATATAAGGCAAAACAAGAAAATGGACCACCCTTACTCCGTGTAAATTAATTCAGCGGTTTTGACGAGTAATTTAGCGATTTTAAGATTAATTCAGCGTTAAGGAATCAGTTCAGCAATTTTCATTTATACCCAAGTTCCATTTGTCCCTGTCATATAGCCCGAAACATCCCCACTATCTCCATGCCCTCTCGTATCAACGGCCAGAACCGCGTACCCCTGAATAACCCATTTCATATAATTCGAAATCGATCCTTTATCACTTCCATAACCGTGATAACAAATGATACAAGGCACAGAGCTGCTTGTTTCCTTTGGCAGAATATAATATCCGTTTATCGGATTTCCGCCAAACCCTTGGTAGGAAACATCATAAGCCCTTATCTGCTTAATTGGATAGTCTACTTCCTTCAGAACACTATTTAACGGAATTTCAGCAGCTTCTTTAAGACTTTTCTTCCAAAAACAATCAAAAGCTTCCTTTTTGTTAAAGGAGGCAAATAGTTTTGAAATTCTTTCAATTGGTTTTCAAATACCATCAAACGAATCCCTCCCAATGGATAAGAACGGACCCCGCCGTCCCCCCTTTACCCTATTTGCCGAAAATCTGCTCGTAGATGAAGGCAACTTTCTTTTCTTCATGGAATGGGTTGTGTTCATGGACATATTGTGGATATGCAACAATGGTTTTGTTTTGGCTAGCTATATGGTTAAACGCTGCATAAGCAGATGAAGGCGGAGTAGTTGAATCTTCCAGGCCGATTCCAATTAATACCGGCACAAAAATGTCCGGGCAAAAATGCAAGGCATCGACATAAGCAAGCGTGTCCAGAATAGATGACTTCAGGCTGTTCTCCGGATTATGGAATTTTAAAAAATTGATTATTTCCATATATGGGCCAGTCAACGCGACCTCAAGAGCTCGTTCAAAATGGGTCAAAAACGGCCAATCAGAGGCGACAAACTGAACTCTCTCTTCCAAGCCGGCTGCAACTAGGGCGAGTCCCCCTCCCTGGGAAGCGCCATTGATTCCGAAGATTGTAGGCTTTACAGGCGAGCCAGCCTTAATCCATTCCATTTGGGCAATGATGTCACGGTAAACATTTGTATAATAGTAGTTTTCTTTTTCAAAAATCCCAAGAGTCATCCATCCAGTGACTCTGCTGCCATTTGGATAGTGTGCGTAATCCGGTGAATCACCTTGTCCCCTTACATCAAATGCAATTACCGTTATCCCTTGAAGGACCCATTTTAAGTATTCCGATGGCAAACCCTTGCTCCCAGTATAACCATGAAAACATAACAAGACCGGACCTTCCCCCAGACCCTTAGGCCGAATGAGATGCCCCTTAATTGGAGTTCCATCCCAGCTTTGAAGCGCTAAGTCAGCAACTTCGACCGAAGGCAGCGAATAATCAGCCCACTGAAGGTCAACGCGAAAGCCGGATCTTTTAACCTGCTCTTTCTTGCCTTCCCAAAATTGATTAAAATCAGCCGGTTTATTCACCAATTCAGGTTTATAAGAATGCAGCTGTTCTAAAGAAAAATCTCCTACATTTCTCCCCATTCAAAAAGCACCATCCTTAATACATCTTATCTGTTACAGCCTTTGCAGTAACTTTACGAACGGTTTGAGCCATGTCTTCTTTTTTGTTCATAATTGCTGAATACAGGATGTCAATTATAGACAATTGAGCAATTTGGGAGACGATTGAGCTCCCCTCAAACGGGCCTTCCTTTGATGACGTTAACAGGACAATATCCGCTAATTTTGTAATCGGTGATTTTCGATTGCTCGTGATAGAAATTATTATGGCTCCGGCCTTTTTGGCAATTTCCAGGTTGCGAATCGTATCTTTTGTGCTTCCCGAAACAGAAATCCCAATTGCACAGTCGTCTTCTTCTAACAATGACGCGCTCATTGCTTGAAAATGGCTATCCTGCTTGGCGTCACATTTAATTCCGATTCGTGTAAAAATATTCACTGCTTGCTGAGCGGTTAATCCGGAAGATCCGACTCCAAAAAAGAAGTTATTTTTCGAGGAAAGAATGGTTTGGACGGCTTTTTCGACCTGCTCTTCTTCCAGCAGCTTCCTGCTTTCCTCAAGAATTTTCAAATGCCTGGCTGTTGTCTTGCTTATAATCGACTGCTCGGTTTCTTCTTCTGCCGCCATCATGACAGATTCCTGTGCGAGCGCCAGTTTAAAGTCCTGAAAACCAGTAAAGCCAATTTTTCTGCACAACCGCAAAACCGTCGTTTCGCCAACTTCGGCTTTTTCAGCCAATTCGGTTACCGAACAATAGATAATCGCAGTAAGATTTGCCACTATATAATCGGCTGCTTTTTTTTCCGTTTTCGTTAAGCTATTATAATAGCTTTTGATTTTTAAAGTGGTAGACATCATTGTCCATCCTTCATTCCTTTATTCTTTGACTGCCCCTGCTGTCGATCCTTCGATCAGCCGCCTTTGGAAAAGCAAATAGAACAGCGTTACCGGAATGAATGATAATACCAGCCCGGCATACAATGCACCCCAGTCGGTATGGTATTGCTGAACCATCATGATGTTGGCAAGCTTTACCGGCAATGTCTTCAATTCATCGTCGGTAATTAAAATGAGTGCCAAAATGTATTCATTCCAGATTCCGACAAAATTAAAAATCGCCGCTGAAATCAGCCCTGGTTTTGCCAACGGAAACATCACCATCCAAAACACCTTGAAAGGCCCGCAGCCGTCAATGATTGCGGCTTCTTCCAAAGAATCCGGAATTTGATTAAAAAAAGCGATCAACATAAAGATTGTAAACGATAATGAATAGGCAATATACACCAAAATCAAGCCAGGGAGGCTATTAACAAGCCCGAGGTCATTCATTAATAAAAACAGTGGTGCCATCGCCAAAAACGTTGGCAGCATCAATCCCATTAAAAATGTATTCTGAACCGCGATCCGGAAACGGAATTTTTTCCTGCTTAATACATAGGCAGCCATCGCGGAAATGATCACAATCAGGGTTACTGTAATAAGTGTAACGATAACGCTATTAATAAATCCTATCCCCAACCCAGCTTCATTCCATGCGTTCACGTAATTATCAAACGTAATTTTTTCCGGAAAAGATAATGGTTTTAATAAAATATCCGCAGATGATTTAACTGAGTTTACAAAAACCCAAATTACCGGGATGATAATTAACAAGGATAAAAGAATCAGGAACACATGGCTGCCAATATTCCGAAAAAGTTTACTCATCTAGCCTTCCCTCCTGGTAACCTTCAACGTCAACAGCGAAGCAATCAACGTAAGGATTAAAAAGATAACCCCCAGCGCGGAAGCATAGCCAAAATTGAAATTTGAAAACGCCTGCTCATAAATATAAAGCGAGATTGGCTGGGTCGATCGGTTCGGCCCTCCGCCCGTCAACAATTGAGGCATTTCAAATATTTTGATTGTATTAATCAATACAAAAATAGTGACGACCTGCAGAATATCTTTCAGCATCGGAATTGTAATATAGATGCTCTTTTTAAATTTGGTCGCACCATCAATCTCAGCCGCTTCCAGAATATCCTGCGGAATATTCAGGATAGCCGCGAGAATGAGAATGCTGTAAAACCCGACCATTCCCCACACATTAACAAACACGACACTTTCGAAAGCCGTCTCCGTCCTTCCAAGCCATTCCGTCATAAGAAAGTCCAAACCTATCGCATCCAACAATCCGTTGAACATTCCATTGACCGGATTTAAAATTGTTGACCAGAGCATCGCAATCGCGACTCCTGGAAGAATATAAGGAAAGAACGTGATTGATCGATAGAGATTTAACCATCTTGTTTTTAAAAAAGAAGCAATCGACAGCGCTATAACCACAGATAGCACTAATACGACCGGGACTTGTACCAATATGTATTTTC
Source organism: Bacillus sp. FJAT-27225 (assembly GCF_001685025.1). Taxonomy (GTDB): domain Bacteria; phylum Bacillota; class Bacilli; order Bacillales; family Cytobacillaceae; genus Bacillus_D. The sequence goes on from NZ_MAYU01000012.1 coordinate 298,442, forward strand.
CTGTTACCTTCAATGTGTTGATAAAAATGTCATCCTCGAGCATTCGCCGATAATTATCCATGCCAATAAACGTTTTCGTACCAAGCCCGCGCCAGTTGTATAAACTCATCAGCAAGGCATTGAAGGAGGGATAGAGGACAAATAAGAGATAAAGGGCGGAGGCTGGCAGTAAAAACACGACAATCGACCATCTTTCACTTCTGTTTCTCAAAAACTCACAACCTTTCAAAACAGAGAGGCCCAAGAACCCTCAGACCTCTCCGCAAAAATATGAAATTACCAGGAGTATGTTGTTTTTTCTATATTGTCATCTTTTCTGATTTGTTCCGCGAATTTCTCTGCCTGCTCCGTAAACTTTTCTGGAGTCAGTTCGCCAAGCATAAGGCTTTGATATATATTGTTCATATTTCCGACCAATTCAGGATAAGAATCGTTTATGGCTGTTGGAGCGTACGAGCCGCCCGCATCCTGAAGAACTTTCAGCGCGCTCTTTAAAGGCTCTGACTGAATCGCATCTTCCGTATTTTTCACAACACTGGCAAGCCCTTTGGAAGCAACCATTTTCTCTACTTCTTTTTCGCTCGAAAGGAACTTCAGGAACTTAATCGTTTCGTCTTTGTTTTTCGAGCCGCTCGGAATATACCAGGCACCGCCCCAACCAGTCGATACCGGAGCAAGCTGCTCGCCCTTGCCGCCAGGGAATGCAGGCTGATTGAATGCGCGAAGTTTGAAGTCAGTCGGAATAACATCCTTCATCTCGCCTTCAAGCCACGAGCCAGCCATAACAAACAGAGACTTGCGCTGGAAGAACAAGGTCTGCGCTTCTGTGTGGGACAACCCAAATGTTCCTTTTAAAAATAACCCTTCATCCACCATCCGCTGTGATTCTTTTGCAGCCTCAACAAACGCAGGCGATTTCCAGGCGCCTTCCTTCAGGTTAAATGCGTCCAAAAGTGCCTCCTTACCGCCAATCCGTTCAACAAACGGCAGGTAAATACCAAAGAAATAATAACCCGGGGCTTTTCCAGGCACTGAAAAAACAGCAATTCCCTTTTTATCAGCCTCGGCTTTTAATTTATAAAGATCCTCCTGTGTTTGCGGAAGCTCCCATCCATTATCCTCGAACAGCTTCTCGTCATACCACCAAATATAGCCCGGTGAAAAAATCGTTGGAATTCCGTATGTTTTGCCATCCTTCTTTTGGTTGAATTGGCCTTGCTCAAACGTATCAACCCATTTTTCTTCGCTATCATACGCCTTTTCCTGGAGCGCATCATCAATCGGCTCAATCATTCCGTCGCGAATGACACCCTGAATATCAAAGCTTGGCCCCGGAACCATCAAATCAGGAACATCTTTTGATAAAAATCTCGTTTGCAGTTGAGTGTGGATGTCCGGGCTTGCGGTAATCTTAATGTTTACATTCTTGTTTTTCTCCATATACGCTTTGGCCGATTCCTTTACCCATTCAGAGCCAAATCCGCCTTCAAACATCATAACCTCGATTTCTACCTTTTTATCTCCGCCTTTACCCGTGCTTTCCTTTGAGCTACAGCCGGCAGCAATGACCATCAAGGCAACTAACAGCAACAAAAACTTTTTCATATACATCCCCTTTTTCGTTTGGATTTTATGTGTTACACATCCACTAACCTCATGCCTATGTAAATTTACCTACATGCGTCCACCTCCTTAAATCCGGCAACGAGCGCTATATTTTTGTAAACCCTTTCATTTTTCGGCTGAAATTTCTTTTGTAAACTGTTTAGTAATCTCCTGCGGCCGGGTAATCGCCGAGCCGACAACCACTGCAAAAGCTCCTGCACGGATGCATTCTGCTGCGAGTCCAGGCGTATTGACTCTCCCCTCCGCAACGACAGGGCACCCTGATTTTTCCACTAAAATTGAAAGTAGTTTTTTATCAAATGCCGTAACATGCTCAGTGTACGGAGTATATCCAGCCAGAGTGGTAGAAACCAAATCACAGCCTAAACTCACTGCATGCAAACCTTCTTCAACAGTGGCTACGTCAGCCATTAATAGTGTTGATGGAAATATGGACTGAATCTCTTTCACAAATTCGTCGAGCTGCTGTCCACCTGGGCGAACCCTGAAGGTTGCATCGAAAGCGATAATATCAGCACCAGCCTCCACTACCTCTCCAATTTCCTTCATCGTTGGCGTGATGTAAATGTCACTATCTTGATAGATTTTTTTATATAAACCGATAACTGGCAAATCAACTGCTTGTTTAATAGCTTTAATATCTGCTGGACTGTTTGCCCTTATCCCGGCAGCCGCGCCTTCCTGGGCAGCAATCGCCATTTTACTCATAATCGTTGATCCATGCAAAGGTTCATTTTCCAAGGCCTGACAAGAAACAATCAGACCTCCCTCTAGTTTCTTTAGTAAAGAATTCATGCTGACACCTCTTATACTTTTATTTTCTTAATTTTCATTCCATTTTGAAAAAGGTGAATCTCTCCACCTATTCTATAGAAGACGGATAATATTTTCATTGTCTTTTTGTGTCTTAAATGTGTCGAAATATTCAAACAACGTTGACGCTTACACAGCTCCCTCTCTAATATGTAGTGTGAAACAGAAATAACTAGTAAGGAGGATAAAGTTACATGTAAGAAAATAGGGAACAAGAATCATCTCAAAGATAGCTATGTGACTATGCGAGAGTGGAATGTTCCTAGTCGGGTATATGGCAATGGCTATGTAGCACAATCATTTACTACTTCTTATTTAGGAGGGAACCAATTGAAATCAAAGCTTAGTATAATTGCCGCTTTATTCGTTCTTCTTATTTCAACCGCCCTGCCCCAGCCAACTGCATCCGCAAATGAAAGCGCATTCACCGTTAAACACCAGTTTGAGGAAACAGTGAACTTAGGAGAAGCAGTGAAAAGCCCGCTGTCCCAGATTGCTGCGTATGGCCAAAACAGCAAAGGCGAGAATCTCCAGTACATAGCAATCACCGGTACACCGGCAGTTTTTTATGTTGTTAACGCTGAAACAGGCGAGCGCTTATTCTCACAGCCCATTCCTAATTCAGATGTAATCTGGGCTATGACGATCGGCAACGACAACAATGTTTATTTTGCGAGTACCCAAAACGGTGTCTTATATCGATATCTCCCGGAAGAAAACCGGATGGAAACGATCGGGAAAAACCCTTCTGACAACTTTGTCTGGGATATTAAAAGCAGCCCGGATGGAAAAATCTATGGAGCCACCTATGATGAATCGAAAGTGTTCGAGTATGATATTGCCAGCAACACATTCAGAGATTTGGGGCCGATGAAGGAAGGCGAGAAATATGCCCGCGGCCTTGGCGTAACCGACGAATATCTGTATGTGGGGATTGGTACGACTGCAGGTGTAGTCCGCTATGACAGAGAAACTGGTGAAAAGAAGGAAATACCGACTCCTGTATCCGGACAAACTTTAACCATTTCCGAAGTGGCGATCTATAACGGTAAGCTTTTTGTCTATGCAGGGGCGGATTTGATTGTCATTGACGAGGCAACCGAGCAACATATTCGCACGATGAAATTTCAAAGCAAAATCTCACCACCATCCCCTTACAACCCAGATTTAATTTACTACAAGCTTCAGGGTGACTTGTTCTCCTACAACACGGCAACCGATACTGTCTCAAAAGTAGAAAACATCCCGTCCCTGCCTAGTTCGACAGCGGTCAAGGCACACAGCTGGATGACATTGAGTACAGGCGAAACCGTTTTGACAGGCATGACTGCATTCACCGATTCATTTTTCTACAATCCTGAAAACAATTCGTATTCTGTTCATTTCCCGGATGTGGATGCCCAGGGAGCAGCCCTCCAGTCTATCGCTGTGATTGATGGAAATGTCTATTCTGCCGCCTACCAGCGCGGAATGAGCATTTACAACGAAAAACTTCAAGACTATACCTATACAAACTACTCCTTCCACCAGGCGGAAGGCATTCGTGAGTACAATGGCAAGGTGTATTTTGGAACGTATACCGGAGCGAAAATGTACCGTTACGATCCGCTGCTGCCGATTGAGTACAATGAAACCGGCAAAGCGAACCCGGGATTATACCTGGATATCGAGGATGAGCAGGACCGCCCGTTCACAATGACTACCGGGGATAACAAGCTCTTCATTGGAACTATTCCAACTTATGGAGTGAATGGCGGGGCATTGACGATTTTGGAAGAAAAAGAGGCTGAAGACGGCTCTGTTGATATAGAGTCAAAAACGTACCGGAATATCGTTGAAAATCAAAGCGTTTTCGGTCTGGCCTATAAGGATGGCAAAGTGTATGGCGGCACATCCATTTATGGCGGCCTTGGCATTGACCCTGTAGCCGAGGAAGCAAAAATGTTTGTTTTCGATGTGGAAAAAGGTGAAAAAATAGCCGAATTCACTCCGGAAATTCCAGGTTTGGAGGACACGCCGTTCCAGAATATCGGAGAATTGTCGTTTGGACCTGACGGCCTGCTTTGGGGCATCATTGATGGAACGATTTTTGCAATGGATCCTGAAACGTACGAAGTTGTGAAAAGCAAAGAAATCTATGAAACTACTTTCCTCTCTTCCAAGTGGAGACCATTTTATCTCGTATGGGGACCGGACGGAAATCTCTATACAACGCTAAACCGAAAGCTGACTGTCGTGAATCCGGAAACACTTCAGTCCGAGCAGCTCGTCGAAGGTACAGTTGACTTAATGGATCTAAGTGAAGACGGCAGCATTTATTATGGGAAAGGTGCCAACTTGTATAAAATCCCGGCAAAAGTCGATTATATTGAGCTCGATGTTGAGCAAAAACTCATAACCGGGAAAGCTGTCCAGCCAACCGTAACTGCCCACATGGTAAACGGCGCGAAAGTTAAAGTACCAAACAATGAGTATTCTCTGGCTGTTAGCAATAAAGATGTTGTGAAAGTGGATGACAACGGCAAGATAATTGGATTGAGACCTGGAACATCACTTGTTACACTTAGCGCTGAACTGAATGGTAACACCTATACTTCCAATGAAGTACGGGTTACAATAGCAAATGGTGTCCGGGGAAACCCATAAAGGACCATGAAGGAAGCAGGGAATGATTCCCTTGCTTCCTTTTCTAACCATTAAAAAGTGCACGCGTTTTCCTGCGCGTGCACATAATTTTAGACATATAGACTGATTCCAATGACTCCTGCAACCACAACAAGAAGGCTTGGAAAACTATTTTTACTGTTTATCAAGTTCGGTTTGAATTGCTTTCGCTGCTGCATCAGCTGCTTCCTTAGGAGTTACGTCCCCTGCCATCATTGCTTGAACTTGAGCTTGGATATGAGGCATAATAGTACGTCCAAGCGGATGAATAACACCAGATAATACATATTCGGTGTAAGAAGCCAATTGAGCCATGTGCGGATTATCAGCAAAGATATCTTTCGCTTCTTCCCTAGTTGGAATATATTGTGTCACTTCACCAAAGATCCTTTGGTTGTCAGTACTTGTTATTGATTTTAGAAACTCAGCAGCTGCATCTGGATTATCACTGTTAGCAGGAACAACAAACATTCCTGTTGTACCATACGTTAGTTGCTCTTTATTTTGTAAAGGCGGTCCAATGACAAAATCAAATTCATCTTCCTTTATAAGACTCGTTACATCGATACCTGAACCTAGAACAGCTAACATTTTTCCACCGTACCACTCCGTAGTATGGGCGTTTGCAGTAATTGAATCTTTAGGGATGTATTCGTTTTTATACATATTATTAATGAATTCTAACGCCTCAACGCTTTCAGCGCTATTGATTTTAATTTCGCCGTTCCGAGTCAGTACATCTCCGCCGGCTTGCCAAATCCATGGGTAGATTGTTAAGTTCAAGGAACCGCCGCCCGGATAGTTCATAGCATAGTATCCAGCATCTTTCGCTTTTTTGGCCCAAGCTTCAAATTCGTCCCATGTTTTAGGAAGATTGTCAGGATCCTCTCCAATTGCCTTAATGATGTCTTGATTGTAGATAAATGTAACGGATGACTGTAAAATTGGAAGGCCATATAATTTATCTTTCCAAGTTGTTGAAAGCAATGCTGAATCTACAAATCCTTCTAAATCAGAATCTTTTAAGTAAGGATTTAACTCTAAAAGCATTCCTGCTTCTGCATATTGTGGCATTTGGTCAGGAATTGCATAGAATACATCCGGTCCATTGTTTGCAGCCAAAGCGGTCAATATTTTTTGGTCCCGGTTAGTCCAGGGAAGTGTTTCAATTTTAACGTCGACATCAGGGAATTCCTTGTTGAAGTTCGCGACCATTTTCCCCCACATTTCTTCTTCAACCTTTGCATTCTCTGTATAAGGATGCACCCAAACTGTAATGTCACCTTTAACTTTCCCATCATCAGCTGGTGCTGAGCCTTCTTCATTAGAGCAAGAAGCAAGAATCGTACCCATTGCTATAAGAGATGTTAAAAACAATTTTAATTTCTTTTTCATAAAAAATTTTACCCCTCTTCTTTTTTTGATTTAGGCTGAGTTAAATTCGTCTGCGAATTCGGCTCCAATCAGCTAAATAATGAACAATCTGCTTCATTCTATAATTATGTAGATTAAATAAATGGGCCCACCTCCTTAAATCCCCTCCGGCGGTACGATACATTCGGTCTAACCACGTAAACCCTTTCATTTCAACTTGGAAATTTCTTGGGATGGAGTTATGTAAATTTCGCTATCCTGGTAGTTATTTTTATAAAGACCGATAACCGGCAAATCTATCACCTGTTTTAACGCTTTAATACCCGACGGCCTATTTGCTCTTATCCCAACTGCTCCGCCTCACGGATAGCAATCACCATCTTACTCATAATGGTAGATCCGTGCTATGGCTCATTTTCTACAGCCTCACAAGAAACAACCAGGCCTCCTTCGAGTTTCTTAAGTAAAGGTTGCACGCACCTCTCAAAGTGCTTTTTTCTCAATTTTCATTGTATTGCTAAAAAAGGGAATGTTGCCATTAGTTTATTTAAAATCGGATATTCTTTCCACCTTTTTTTGAGTCTTATTTGTGTCGAAATAGTAAATAACGTTTACGCTTATATACCTTATTGAACCGGACCCTATTTATCGAAAAAACACTGCCTCACGAAAACCGCAGAACACAGCTTCACCAACTGGCTGTTCCCGTCTTCATACCCAATGAAGAAGGGGAATACCGCTTTTTTCTGGCTGTTCCCGTCTTCATACCCAATGAAGAAGGGGAATACCGCTTTTTTCTGGCTGTTCCCGTCTTCATTGACCCGATGAAGGAAGGGAAGACTAAGGTGGCAAATTGGGAACGGTTCTTTCCAATCGAACGCCCTTCTATCCCCTTGTAGTGCTATCAAAAAGCTGTTTCAGAACAGTAAAAACCCGCTTAGTATCCACTAAGCGGGTTTCTCCTCTTTATATATACTTTTCTGTCGGGCTATTTCAAGTCTTCAATGGAATCAATGTCGACGTACTCAGGTACGACTAATCCGTTTTGGGTTCCTTTAAGGTTTAGTCCCAGGTCAACGAAATCGTCCTTGTAGGTGTTATAGTATTCGACATGGGTGCTTGGCAGCCATGCTGCAACCATTGCATCAGAACTGCCGTTGGCAACCCCGGCAAACATTGGTCCAACTTCAACCTGGCTAAGGGAGACATTGTAGCCATTTTGTTCAAGGACCTTGCCGATGACATTTGTACTGGCGATTTCTGTATCCCAGGCCACGTAGACCAGGTTGATTTCTTCGCCATTACCTGTCTGAGCACCGTCTGTCCACTTGGCTACTAGTTCCGGATTTTCAGCTATCCATTTTTCAGCAGCTTCAGCTGGAGTCATCCCCTCTTGGATATAAACCATTACGGCTTCCATATCCCCCGTCTCCCAGGAAAATTGATCAAGGATATTATAGGCTCCCGGAGCATCCTGCTCAAGTCCTTTTCGAACGATTGTATGAATTCCTTCTACCCCTCCGAATATACCGTTCGGGTCTTCAAGAAATTTTAAATCGTATTTGGAAAACTTCCAGTGTGGTGCCCAGCCAGTGACAATGATTGGTTTCTTATTTTTGTAAGCTTTGTCTAATTCTGCATACATGGCTGCTGAAGAACCTTCAACAAGCTTCCAATTTTCAAGGCCATATTCAGATATCGCAGTGCTGGTCTGAGACATGATTCCAGCCCCAGGTTCAATCCCGATAATTTCATAATTGGTTTGGCCGCCAATCGAAGCGGGATCCACCTGAACTGCATTTTTGTTGGCAAATGCTTGAACTAGGAGAGTCCCTGCAACAAGCACCGCCAACGCAGCAAAGACATACCTAGCTTTCACAACATGTCGGTATGCCGGCTTGCGCAAGTTTTGCGTTAACCGGTCGAGAATAATTGCGATAAAGACAATCGATAATCCAGCCTCGAATCCCTGGCCGACATTAATTTGGCTGACAGCCCGGTAAACATCTGCCCCAAGGCCAGGCGCCCCAACTAACGAAGCTGTTACAACCATGGATAGAGCAAGCATGATGCTTTGGTTAATCCCGGCTAAAATGGTTGGCATCGCTAGCGGAAGCTGGACTTTCAGCAATTTCTGGCTGCTCGTCGAGCCAAAAGCATCCGTTGCCTCAATCAAATCTTTAGGCACTTCTCGAATTCCAAGGTTTGTCATACGGATGGTTGGAGCAATTGCGAAAATAAATGAAGCAATAATGCCCGGAACGGTTCCGATTCCGAAAAATAAAATCGAAGGAATCAAATAAACAAATGCAGGCATTGTTTGCATAAAGTCTAAAACTGGTGTGACAATCCTTTGCACTGTTTTACTTTGAGCACACCAAATTCCAATTGGAATACCGATTAGAATTGTCAAAAATCCTGACACTAGTACAATCGCCAATGTTTGAATGGCTGAGTCCCAATACCCTAAATTGTCAATCAACAGTAAGCTAAGCAATGAAAAAATTCCTAATGGCCACCTGCTAGTATAGGCAACTAAAAGGGCAATGACCGTAATTACCACTATCGGCGGGCCTGCACTTAATACATCAACGATAAGCTCCAATAACCCATCAATCGTTGTTGTAATAAATGAAAACAAGCCTGCGAACGCCACGGTAATCCAATCGACTAATGAATCAATCCAACTTCCAAGAGGGATTTTAGGCAAATTCATGTTAGTTTTCCCCCTTCATTTCGTTCAAAGAATCTTTATTTCCTGCTAGAGCGCCAATAACCGCTCCGCGGATAATAATCCCTTTCAATCTTTTCTCTTCATCTATAACAGATATTGGCAGGCTTGACGTTGCCATCGTATCCATAAGATCCGCCAATATTGTATCCTCAGTAACCGTCGGGATGTCGGTTGTCATGGCGTCGGGAATCGACTGGTTTTGGTCAATTGCCTGGCGGGCTTGTTCAGCGGTCAGTGCTCCAAGCAGCTTCTGCCGGCGATCGACGACAAAAATGCTCGAATAGCCTTGCTTCCGCATGATTTCAAGAGCAACCCTCGGGCCTCTGTCTGCATTAATTCGTTCTGCTCGTTTCATGACATGAGAAGCTGTTAACACTTTAGAAATGTCGACATCTTCAACGAATTTTTCCACAAATGCATTGGCAGGCTCCATCATGATTTGTTCCGGTGTGCCCAGCTGAATGACGCTGCCGTCCTTCATCAACGCAATCCTGTCACCAATCCGTAATGCCTCATCCAGGTCATGGGTAATAAAAATAATTGTTTTCTGGTATTGTTCTTGAATTTCAATTAATTCATCCTGCATGTCTTTACGGATTAACGGGTCAAGCGCACTGAAGGCTTCATCCATTAAAATAATATCAGTATCACTCGCGAGCGCCCGTGCAAGACCGACCCTCTGCTGCATCCCACCGCTCAACTGTGATGGCAGCTGGTTCTCATAGCCTTTCAACCCAACACTGGCTAACGCCTGCATTGCTTTTTCACGCCGTTCGTTTACAGGTACATTCTTGATTTCCAGTCCGTATTCGGCATTCTCCAGAATCGTTTTATGCGGGAAGAGGGCGAAATTTTGAAAAACCATACTGATTTTTTTTTGCCTCACTTCCCTCAACCGGGCACTGTTCATCTTGACGATGTCCTCATTGTCAATCAATATTTCACCGAGTGTCGGATCAATTAACCTGTTGAACATCCGGATGAGCGTGGACTTTCCGCTGCCGGACAAACCCATGATGACAAAAATTTCACCCGGGTATATTTCAAAACTGACATTATTGACGCCGACCGTCTGCCCTGTCTGTTTCAAAATTTCATTCTTCGATTTACCCTGCTTCAATAAATCAATTGCAGCTTTAGGAGACTTTCCAAAAATCTTGGAAACATTCCTGACTTCTACTTTGGGATTCATCAAATCACCTCATTCTTTAAATTGCCCATATCTATCAGTTTTTCCATTTTTAATAAAATTTGCCCGGAAAGTTTAGAAAAACGCCAAAAAGGGGAGAAACTAGTCGGTGACAACTTATATAATCCTAATAAGTTGGTACTCTGAAAAACACCTTTCCTACTATACACGAGATGAATCCTCATTTCAAGGATAAGGGGACGGTTCTCGTTTGCAGAGTGGACTATTATGCAGGGTACTTTTGGGACTTACTGCCTATTTATACGGAATAAAAAAAGTCGATTTCTCTTTAAAAGGAATCGACTTTTTAAGGCTGAGGCTATTCGTGGCAGGACTCTTTTATAAAAGGCTTTGTTATTATTGATTAGCATGTAACTTAAAAAATTAATAAGCGGAGAATTTCCGTTTAATGTATTGGAGCATGCCTAAAAAGTAAATATAAGCGTAAATATTCCGTCTATCATCTCTTATTTTAAAAAAATACAATAGTTTGGATGGTATAAGCGGAAAAAAACTCCCTTTATTTTATAGGAAATAACATCATTTCCCGCTTTAAGCGGAATTTATCCGCTTATTTTCAAACATAGTGAATTCAACATTCAGTAATAACAGGAGCTTTATAAAAAAGCCTTTATGATATACGTTCACTCAACTTGTTCGAACTTGCTGAATTGATTCTAACAAAAATATTATTTGATAAAAGTGAAACGATGATTAGAACAGTGCCGAGTATATCGAATGTTGTAACATCGTTCCCTTGGAAAATCGAAATGGACAGGGTTGTAACGGGAACAAAGTTAATGAACAACAGTGCGTTCAATGGTGATAAGAAACTCACACCGATATTCCAGCCAAGCAGCGCAATGAGACCCGGGAATATAATCATAAACACTAAATGTGGACCTACTGCTGTGATGCTATCTGCTGTTGGAACCGAGACATAACCAACCAGCGTTGCGACGAGTGTAAAACCTACGGCTGTGATTGTTCCAAGTAAACAGGTTAATGTTGAATACCGCAATGCTGACCAGCCACCGAACTCCTTGCCGCCCATCGTATAAATGACCCATCCAACAACTGCAATCAAGATGAGCATTGACGGGATAAATTGATCTGTTCCACCTAGAAATGATTTAATATCCCCTTTTGTGATTACCAACATGGCACCAATAAATGAGACGATTACACATAGTAATGTAAATAGTTGAGGTCGGTCTTTAAAAATCATCCAAACAATCACGATGGAAATCATCGGCATGAGCGACTCCATAATCGATGCCACCATCACTCCTGATTGACCCAATAAATCTTCTCCCCAGAAGATGAAAAGATTATAGACGGTAAACGCCATTGTTCCGAAAAACCATAAGTAAAGGCCTTTTCCCTCAAATCGAAAAGCTTGCCTTCCTTCTTTCCATAATAGGAGCGCTACTAAAATAATCGAGACAGATCCATAACGAATGATTGTAAAATAGAATGGATCAATATGTTTGAAAGCCGCATGGGCTACAGGAAACATTGCCCCCCATGAAACTGCCGCAATAAAACATAAAATAGCCCCTAAAAACACCGAATTTCTCAATTTCTCTTCCCTCTTTCATAAAACAATCGTAATCATCATTGTATATGGATTTGAATATCTCGTAAAATGAATAATAGCAATGATTATTATCACTTTTTTTGATACCATAAGAGGAGAATTAGAAAAGAGTAAGGGATGGAGAGAAGTGGAGTTAAAGGACTTGGAAATCTTTAATATGGTGGCCGAAAAAGGAACCATTACAGAAGTGGCAAAAGAGTTGAAATACGTTCAATCCAACATTACATCAAGAATTCAAAAGCTCGAAACTGAACTCAATACTCAATTGTTTAACCGGCATCGCCGAGGCATGAGTTTGACCCCTGAAGGAAAAAAACTATTAACGTATAGCAAAGAAATATTATTGTTAACAGATGAAATGAAAAAAGCGGTGCAAAGTAAAAAAGAACCGTCTGGAAAATTAGAAATTGGAACAGTTGAAACGGTCATTCAGTTACCAACTATATTAACTAACTATATTAAAAAATATAAAAATGTCGATTTGTCGTTAGTTACAGGTGTTACAGAAGCATTAGAAGAAAACGTGTTGAATCATAAGCTGGACGGAGCGTTCGTTACAGAATCAGCCTTTCATCCCGATCTCGTATCTTATGAAGTGTTTCAAGAAGAGCTCGTTTTAATTTCAGATATGAGCAAATTCACCCTGGAGGAGTTGAAAGAGGAACCGTTCTTATGCTTTAGCGAAGGCTGTGGCTACCGGGCAAGGCTTGAGGCTTGGTATAAAGACCAAAACACCACACCGCAAAAAGTGATGGAATTCGGTACTTTAGAAACTATTTTGCGTAGTGTTGCCATGGGACTTGGCATTTCATTCCTTCCAAAGTCAGCAGTCGCCCATATGGAACAAAGCGGACATATACAGTGTCATACACTTCCGGATCAGTACAGTAAGATTAAAACCGTTTTTATTAGAAGAGCAGATACATTCTTAACTTCGACAATTGAAAAATTTATCGAAACAATCGAAATGGATAAAAACAGAACGTTTTAATTAGAGTCTATTGCTTAAGGACATTTTCACATTTCGGTCACGGTGTTTTGTCCTTAAACCCCTTGAAAAAAGTCCCTAAAGCCGGACAGGTGGTGAAAACCAATCGTTTTTCTGCACCTGTATTTCTTTGCCAGCCTCAGTAAAATGTTCGGGAGAGGTTTCCCTTGTCGCGTAAGACATAATCCCAATACAGCAGTATTATATCCGAATGCCCCATTCCATCTCGGCAAATCAGATTTGTTCCCCTCGCATACACCTTTCCGATCGCGAGCAGAACCCTATTAAACTCTAACAAACGATTGAATGATGGCAGGCATTCTTATATAATCCATACAAAAGGGTTAATTTTTCCATAATATAATATTTATGGAAAGTATTCTTCCGTTATAAGGGGTGTGGTGAGTTGAAGTTATTGGCGGCGAAACCGGATTTTGTTATAGGAGAGAAGGGAATTGATTCAGTCGAGGAAGTTATGCTTGGCGGCGTGACGCAATCAATCCTGATTCAGGCTGAGAACCCTGATAATCCTGTTCTATTGTTCCTTCATGGAGGGCCTTCCACGCCGATTCCGGGGATTGCCTGCAGAGGCAAGGATTATACGATTGCAACGAATACAAAGGAATTGGTGAAGCATTTTGTTTTAGTTTTCTGGGATCAAAGGGGCACTGGGAAATCGTACAATCCAAAATTGTCCGAGGACTCCTTTACCATCCGGCAATTCGTTTCTGATGCAAATGAACTGACCGATTTGCTGAGGAACCGTTTCAACAAAGAGAAAATCTTTCTCGCAGGCCATTCCTGGGGCAGTGTAATCGGGCTGCACCTGGCGAGTGAACAGCCTGAAAAATTCCACTCCTATGTTGGGGTATCCCAAATCATCAGTTGGACAGAAACCGACCGATTTGCCTTGCAGTGGGCAAAAGAGCAGGCCCGAAAAAGAGGAAACAAAAAAGCACTGAAGGAATTGGAGTCTGTCGGAGAGCCGCCATTTTTAGACAGCTATGAGCAGTGGGGCGTTTTACGGAAATGGCTCGTCCGATTCAACAGTATGATTTACTCCGATGACCAAATCAAACACCCTGGAATGCTGAAATCAACAAAGGAATTATTCCAATCGAAGGATTATACACTAAAAGATGTTTATAACACATTTGTAAAAGGCTTTCAGCTTGTGTACAACAAGAAGATGGTTTTGGTTCGCGACCTATCCACTTTTAATTTTAAAGAATCCATAAAAAAACTAAACCTGCCTGTCACGTTTTTGCATGGAGACAAGGATGTTCATGTCAGCAAACTGATTGTCCTCGACTTTTATGAGAAAGTAGACTCTGCATATCCGAAAAATCTATACTTACTTCCAAAAAGCTCACATTTTTTCCACCCGGATGACTCCAAACTCATTGAAGGCTATCTAATTGATCAGTTAAAATATCAAGCTGTATTTTCTTAAATGGTTTGCTGAAGCAAAAATTGATAGGTTTTACTAAATCTATTCATTTAGCCTAGTTGTCCGTTGGCAATTGGGCTTTATAATTGTTTAAATTCTTATCAGCCATCAGATTTAATTTGTGGCATGTTAATCCTAGCAACACATAGCAACTATATCACTCCACTTTGTTGATTAAGGCCTAAGCCAAAAAACCATTACTAAATTGACACCCCTCGCCTATCCTAACCTGGAAAATCCGACCCTACCTTTTCCTATAACAGTATAATGATGACTTCACCCCGGGCAAAGTCACCATTATACTCTTTTACAGTTAGTGGAAGATAAAAAACCCCAAAAATGAAAGCGCTTAAATTTTCTGAATAAATAAAAAAGTGTTGACACCTCTAAAAAATAATTATACTATAATAACAATTATCTAAAAATTTATTACTAGATATAAATATCTAGTTCTAAAGACGTAGGTTTTGTAAAAAGTTTTTAGAAAATTTAGATTACATAGCTTTAGGAGGAAGTTCAACTTATGAAACCACAGACAAAGGAATACCTGATTGACCGAATGTATAAAGCTTCACAAGGTCTGGCCAATGCGGTCCTAGTTACACTCGGTATCGGCCTGCTTATAGAATCTTTAGGGACTTTTACTGGCTGGGAAGGCTTTAATCAAATTGGAAAAGCAACACAGCTAATGCTTGCTCCGGCACTTGGCGCGGGAATCGCCTACCAGCTCGGCGGCAATACATTGGTGATTTTCAGTGCGATGGCTTCAAGTACGATAGGTGCCCAAGCCGTCCAACTGACTGAAGGCGGTGCGGTAACCCTTGTAACCGGGCAGCCGCTCAGTGCTGTATTGGCCGCGATCATCGCTACTTGGGTAGGAAAAAGAGTGATGGGAAAAACAAAGCTCGACATGATGGCGATCCCATTTTCGGCTGTTTTTGTTGGCGGGGTCTCCGGGGTATTCCTGGCAATGATTACGACTCCTTTCATTAACTGGCTAAGTGCACAGATCGCAGCATCAGTGGAAGGTTCACCTATTATTGGACCTATGGTAATATCACTTGTATGGAGCATTTTCCTTATGTCACCAGCATCCTCGGCGGCAATCGCGGTCGCGCTGCAGCTTGATCCAGTTTCAAGTGCTGCAGCATTGATTGGATGTACCGTACAGTTTGCTGCATTTACAGCTATGTCGTATAAACAAAACGATGTTGGCGCCAATATTGCACAATCATTGATTACACCAAAGGTTCAATTCCCTAACCTGGTGAAAAATCCTCGATTGGCAATTCCGCCGTTTATCGCGGCTGTCATTTGTGCCCCGATTGCAACTGTGATTTTTGATTTTAAAGTGCCTTATCAACTTGCTGGTCTCGGGTTGAACTCCTTGATTGCGCCGATTAACATCTTGGCCGAACAAGGCCCAATTGTCCTTGCAATTTATATTGCGGTTGGAATCATCCTGCCAATCATTATTTCACTGTCCATCTATAAACTTCTCAGCCTAAAAGGTTGGACAAAAGCTGCCGATTTGAAAATGGAACTTCAATAAAAATTAGCGGGGCAGCCATTGTCTTTCAGAGGACAGAATAAACTTGTGCCTACTGCATCAAAAAGACTAAACCAACTCTCTGGTTTAGTCTTTTTTCTATCTACCAAACGAATAAAATCCACACAGGAATCTCCTTCAAAAATTTCAAATTAAATACTTCATCATTTTATTCCGTAAATAGAAGTAGTAGATAATTTGGATGGCTAGATAAATGAATGAAATCAAAAAGAAATGATACAGCATATCCAGGTTATTCATGATTCCGCCAACATCTTCAGACAAGATAATCACGTACAGAGCCGCCAATACAGTTCCAATCAGAGATGGAACAAAGAAGATTGTGATGAGTTCCCTTGAGATATTCCTCCTGACTTCCTTTAATGCCATTCCTATTTTATATAGCTTTCTGTATTTAGCTTTTTCCTCCTCAATCTCCGAGAAAAGATTGAGATACAGAAGGATGAATGTACCAAAGAAGAACATGATGCTTAAAAAGGTAGTCACGAAAAATATCATGCCGTTGGAGTTCCTCTTCTTGTTATAATCCCCTGCCTTGGAGGCAACCTGGAACAGTTGCTCTTCAGTTATAAACTCTGTGCGCAGATCCTCAATTGGGGCTGTGCGCAGGTTGTAGTCAGCAAACTTGTTTTCGAGCTTTTCTATTGCAGCAGCTGTTGCCTTCCAGTCAGCCATATTGATTAGGTTGAGATTATATTTAAATGCATTCAACGAATCAGCCAGGAAGTCAAATTCATTTTGGCTTACAACGATAAATTCATACGCAATTGGCAATGTGTTAATCGTTTTTTGAACAACTTTCCCTTTATAGTCATACTCTGCCTCTTTGTTATCAATGGTCAGCTGAAGTGATTGATTAACATCGACGTCCCCGTATTGGGGTTCCATATTTAAATAGACGAGATATTCCTTATCCTTCAGTGTTGCAGAACGAGAGGTTAACGTGTTGAAGTCATCAAGTCCCATGAAAAGAAATGGTTCAAATCCCTCGGCATATGGATGTTTCTGAAAGTGCGAAAGAATTGGAATGGCGATATGTACTTTAATGGGATGCTCCGGCTGGTTAAGCACTGCATCCAGCTCTTCTTCAGGCAAGTTATTTTTCGTTTCCGTCTGATAAAAAGCGACATCATAAGGATTGTTGCTAACCGCATCCTTTTCGGAGGAATTATAGAACGTAAGAAGTAAAGTGCTGTAAAAAATCGTTATCATTGTCATGATGGAAACGAGCGTAATAATCGAAGTAAGCTGTTTAAACTTGTAATCAAGGCTTGTAAAAAACAGCATTCTGGGAAAATAAAAGCCCGGGATTTTTTTAGCAGCTGCAATAATGAAACTAGTAAACTGGTTAAGCGTAATATACAGACCCCCAAAAACACCGATTGTCCATAACGGCAAAAACCCGTCTAACGAATTTTGATATTTAACATACATGGTTAGCAAGGAGCCGACCATCGTCACAAACCCAAATAGGCCGATGATGGGGCTTCTCAGTTTTATCGATTCAGAAACCCTGTTGCTCTTCATGCTTAGCAGCAAACTTCTTTTTAGCGTGAGAAAAAGCGAATTTCCTACCGCGAGCAGAAAAACTGCCAAAAATACGCCAAGCGTGTACAGGAACATTCTTCCGCTTAGATGGAACGAAACATCCTGAAGCCCGACACGGTTCATTAATATCATAAAAAACAGTCTCGAGAATACAGTCCCGGCCAGCATACCGGTTGCGATGGAAGAAGTTGCAATAACCCCATTCTCCAAAACGAGCAATCTCATAATATCGCGTTTGGCCATGCCCAGAGTCATGAAAAGCCCAAATTCACTTCTTCTTCTTTTCATAAATATAGTGTGTGCCATTGCAATGAAAAAGATCGTAAAAACGATCAGGGCAACCCCCGGAATTGACAGGGCATCCTGGATTCCGTCGAGCTTTCTTGCCTTCTCAACCTGGTCGTTGAAATAAACGGTTGAGTACATAAAGAAAAACATAACGGCAAAGCTGTTACACAAATAATAGAAAATGTACTTTTTATAATTGGCCTTGGCCATCTTCAAAATGACTTGGTTAAATGTCATGGGTTTTGCCCCCCAGGACAGCCAGGTTATCCATGATTTGGTTCAGGAACTCCTTCCTGCTCCCTTTTTTTGCAATCGTCGAGTAAATGAGTCCGTCCTTGATAAAAACAACCTTCTGGCAGTAGCTGGCGGCAAACACATCATGGGTCACGAGCAGTACCGTGGTGGAAAGTTCGGTTACAATTTTTTCAAAACACTCCATGATGACTGCGGATGATTTGGAATCCAAATTCCCGGTCGGCTCGTCGGCAAAGAGAATCGCCGGTTCATTCACAAGCGCCCGGCTTACCGCGGTTCTTTGCTGCTGGCCGCCAGAAATGGTATAAGGATACTTTGACAGAATCGATTCGATTTCAAAAAGCTTCGCCAGTTCGCCGAGCTTCTCTTCCATTTCGGATGCTGTCTTTTTCTCCAGCACCATCGGGAGAAGGATATTTTCCTTAACTGTTAAGCTATCCAACAGATTGAAGTCCTGAAACACATACCCGAGCTTTCTCCTGCGAAATAGAGCAAGATCGTCTCCTTTCATCTCGCTTATTTCCTGGCCCGAGATGGAGACCTCCCCAGAAGTTGACTGGTCGATTCCGCTCAGCACGTTCAGCAGAGTGGTTTTTCCGCTTCCTGATGGACCCATAACAGCGATGAACTCTCCTTCTTTAACAGACAAACTCACCCCGCCCAATGCAGTAGTCGCGCCATCCCCACTTGATCCGCCATATATTTTCACAATATCTTTCACATCTAAAATAACCATACATTCTCCCCCTGTCGTTCGGCTACCATCAGTTTAAGGCAACCGTAAAAACGCAACCATCGGAAACACTAAGAGATACCTTACATTTTTGTAAGGTATCCAGTGAAACTAGGAAAACCGCTAATTGAAAGTACTGATTTCTGCAGATGACAGATTAACAGCGGGTTCAATCGGGGCCTGCCAGTTTTACGATTTGGAAGCCGTTCTATCAGTTCCGGCCAAATACCGGATTGTGACCGCGGTCCCTTTAGATGGTTCAGACTCAATGGTGATGGCGGCCCCAAGTTTTTCGGCAATTTTCTTGCTTAGGTACAAACCGATTCCAGTGGAGTTCGAGATGGTCCTTCCGTTATCTCCTGTAAAAAAAGGCTGGAAAACACGCTCAAGGTCATAAGCTGGAATACCAATCCCTTCATCCTTTACGGTTAAGCTGACATGCTTATTGTTTTTTTCAATTTGCAGTATGAGCTTTTTGCTCCCGGGTTTTGGGGCCGAATACTTGATTGCGTTTGAAAGGAGCTGTTCGAGTAAAATCTCGTTCCACTTTATGTCCGCTGCAATGATCGCGCTCTCGCCATCGAATTCGATGGATGGGAAAATAGATTGATAGATGCATACTTTTTTTCTATCGTTTATCAATTTTCTCAAGGAAGGCAGCAAATCGACCGACCTCACTTCAAGATCGTTTTCAAAGCTCTCCATCCTGATCATGGTAAGACCTTGCTGGATGGATGTGTGAAGCCGATTATTCTCCTGCCTGATTTTACTTAAAATTTCTGGGTCGTCCTCAGCTTGATTTTCTTTGTTCATGAGAAGCGCAATTACGGAAACAGGCGTTTTCAAATGGTGCAGCCAGTGGGACAGAAAAAAGAGCCGCTCTTTATTTTGTTCCTTCAATTCATTGTTTTCCCGGGTGTATTGCCCCGTCATTTTATGTACTAATTTTAGAAAGGCCTTCTGTTCTTCCGTATGAGGCTGCAGCTCCGTATCCTGATTCATCAGCATAAGAGCGATGGCCCGGTTGGTGGGGTAGTAGCGCATCCAGTCGATGGCGAGGCATACGGCCAATAAAAAAACGGCAATCGTAATCGGATAAAAAATCTCGGTGTTGGAGGGTTCAATGAGATGGAAAAAAATAATGATGGCGGCGGTGCCAGCCAGATAAAGTGTGATGGTTGGGAGTTTATCTTTTAGGAAATGTATAAAGATTGCTTTTTGCATCATTAATCCCTCATGGAAACAGAATCGGAAAGTTTGTACCCGACTCCTCTTTTACTTTTTACCACGTGACTGGCCCCCAGATCTGACAGCAAATGCCTGATTCTTGTCATATTTACAGTGAGTGTGTTGTCATCCACAAAGGTGACTGAATCCCACACTTCTTCAATCAGCTCTTCTCTGGACACGAACTCATCGTAATGCTCCATCAATTTTTTCAGTAATTTGTATTCATTTTTTGAAAGCTCGACCTGATTACCGCCATACGTTAAGGTAAGTGCCTTGTCATCAATACAAAGCGACCCGACACCTAAGGTAGTCGTGTCCTTTGCTGCGTATTCTCCGTATACCCTTCGGATCGAGGCCTTTACTTTGGATTGCAGAATTTCAAACGTAAAAGGCTTCGTAATATAATCGTCTGCCCCGAGCTCGATGGCCATAACCTGGTCCATCTCGTGGCTCCTCGCCGAAACCACCAGAATCGGGACATTGGACTTCTTGCGAAAGCTCCTGCATAAATAATACCCATCGTAGTAAGGGAGGTTAATATCAAGCAGGACCAGGTCGGGATTCACCTCGGCAAACGTTTCCTCTATTTTTGAAAAGTGTTCCGGAAGATGCACTTCATAGCCATACCGTTCCAGATTTTCCTTCATCAATTCGCACAGCTGAGGGTCATCCTCAATAAGCAAGATTTTGTACACGACTGTTCTCCCTTTTACATTGAAATCCGCTAGCTAAATTACAGGTTCATAAAATACCGAGATATTCGGTTTCTAGTTCAACTTCTTTGATTTTGTTTTTGTCCATATAAACTTTATATGCCTTAGCGTTAGGCCTTGAGCTCACAATTTTATGGATTTCCTGGCCAATGTAATGAATGGCCACTCCATCATCCGCCGCAATACCGGGCTTTAATAGATGTCCTGATATAAACGACTGATAAGCTGGCCTTCTTTTTGATTCCCCATCATAATGCGGACAATTGCTTCCCGGTAAAAATCCTAAAGCAGTTAACGGTCCAAGTCCGTCTCCGTAAGAATCCGTGACACCTTCCTCAAACCAGCAAATAGACCCTGCACTGACTCCGGATAGGATGATCCCTTGTTCCCAGGCCTTCCTCAAAATATGATCGAGACCCCATTCTTTCCATAAAACCAGTAAGTTCTTCGTATTTCCGCCACCTACAAAAATAATGTCTTTTTCCAATACGAATCCCTCTAAATCTCTTGTCGGTGGTTCGAATAACGATAAATGAGACGTTTCACATTCGAGATTTCCAAAATAACGATAAAACCTTGAAATATAACCATCTGCATCACCGCTGGCTGTAGGCACAAAACAAATTTTCGGCTTATTTTTATCCGATTGCTTTAAAATATATTGGTCTAGTAATGGATTCTCTGGCTCCATAGAAAAGCCACCACCGCCAAGAGCGATAATTTGCTTCATATTCTCATCCCTATCATGAATTTTAATTACACTGCATTCCATCATTGCAAAAAGTAATTTACAAACAATAAAACCGATACACATAAATCTGTAACTATCTTCTTCCTCTGATCCTTCATTAAATAGCCTTCTATTCCATTGACTAAGAACATAATACCACCAAGTAAAAGAGCTGATTTTATAAAAAAGCCAAATCCAACTATAAAGGCTAGAAGTGCTGTGATTAGTAAAGAAACAGTAATCAATGTATGGATAATCTTAAAAGGTTTGCTGCTTTCTCTTTTTTGATCCTCAAAGAAAAATCGTATTATCTTCATTTGAAACCCACCTGACAGTTTTTGCTTAACCTCAACGCCCGATAAATACCAATAGCGTTTCCTTCCTTATATATGAATTTCAACAAAAACTCTGGTAATCCTTCCTGGATTAATCATAAATGCATCACCCCCCTCTTCATCCAACGAATACTCTCCCTCAAGTAGGGTAAATCTTAAACGTAAGCAGCTATGATTGAAAGGAGCGTGCAATAAAGAACATGACCTCAATGAATAACAACAGCAAGCAAACTCCAATAGAGCAAAAATCGGTTGGCGAGTATTTGTTTGATTGCCTAAAACAGGAGGGCATTACTGAAATTTTCGGGGTGCCGGGAGACTATAATTTCACATTGCTTGATACACTTCAGCAATATGACGGCATTCAATTTTATAATGGACGGAACGAATTAAACGCGGGGTATGCAGCGGATGGGTATGCCAGGATCAATGGCATGTCCGCTCTGATTACGACATTTGGGGTCGGCGAGCTGAGCGCCTGTAATGCAATAGCCGGTGCCAATAGCGAACATGTCCCAATCATTCATATTGTCGGTGCACCACCCGAGAAGTCTCAAAAAGACCAGAAACTTATGCACCACACTCTGATGGACGGAAATTTCGACGTGTTCCGAAAAGTCTATGAGCCGATTACCGCGTATACTGCAGTTGTGACGCCGAATAACGCCAGAATGGAAATTACGGCTGCGATCCGGGTTGCAAAGGAAAAGAAAAAGCCTGTGTATCTGGTTATAGCCGACGATGTAGTGGCTAAGCCGGTATCCGTCCTTGATGAGCTGGAATCGCCTCTCACAACCTCGAACCAGGATAAACTGCAGGAAGCTGCGGATCATGTCCGCCGTCTTCTGGAGCCTGCCGGGCGGCCGGTAATCCTCGTCGATGTTAAGACAGTGCGATTTGGCCTTGAAACGGCCGTCCGGGAGCTGGCCAATGCGATGAATGTGCCTGTCGCGACGATGATGTACGGGAAGGGTGCATTTGACGAATCCAACCCGAATTATATCGGAATGTACGCCGGTACGTTCGGCAGTTCCGAAGTCCAAAGCATTGTGGAAAGCTCGGATTGCGTCATTGCGATTGGGCCGGTGTGGGCGGATACGAACACTGCGTCGTTCACCGCAAAACTGAATCCGCATAACACAATTGAAATCCAGCCAGACATGGTCAAAATCGGTGTATCTGAATATCCGGATGTACAGGCTGCCGACATGCTGCAGGAGGTACAACAAATTGGATACAGGAGCAAGGCGAAGCCGGAAAAAGTGAGCTTTCCGTACGAAGAAATCACTGGCAGTACGGATGATCCGCTTAAGGCTGCCAGCTATTTTCCGCGTTTTCAGCAAATGTTGAAAGAAGACGATATTGTCATCGCCGAAACAGGAATTTTCTATTACGGGATGTCCCAGGTAAGACTGCCCCGCAACACAACCTATATTTCACAGGGAGGGTGGCAGTCGATTGGGTATGCCACCCCAGCGGCCTACGGTGCGAGTATCGCCGCGCCGGAACGACGGGTTCTGCTGTTTACCGGAGACGGCTCCCTGCAGTTGACGGCCCAGGAAATCAGCTCGATGCTTTATTATGGCTGCAAACCGATGATATTCGTCCTGAACAACGATGGCTATACCATCGAGAAATACTTGAATGTCAAAACCGAACCGGACGAGCAGCAGTACAACAACATCCCGGCCTGGTCGTACACAAAGCTCGCCGAAGCCTTTGGTGGCAATTTGTTCACAAAAACAGTCCGGACCAATGGGGAGCTTGAACAGGCGATAACCGAGGCGGAGCAGGAATGTGACGAAAAACTCTGTTTGATCGAAATGATCGCCGCCGACCCGATGGATGCACCGGAATACATGCACCAAATGAGGAAATTCAAACAGCAGCAAATGTAGATTAGCAGGGACGGTTCTAGTTTGCCAACCGGCAAACCGGAACCGTCCCCTTTTCTTTGCTCGTGTCAATCCACCATCCATGGTGATTAAATAAGCAAAAAGAAAAGTACCCCAGGCAGCACGGATAAAACGGCTGAAGGGGGTACTTCTTTCAGATTATTGGTTAATATAGAAGATTCTTGTTTCCTTTTCAACTTTTCCAGCTGTATTGGCCGCTTCAAATGTTACAACATGGAATTTTTCTCTCAATGGTTCTTTTAGCTGGAGGGAGATGGTCGATGTTTCCTTATTATATTCTGGACTGTAAGGAATTCCGTCCACTATCACCCTAAGGCTGCTTTCATCAATCGGTGCGCCATTTATTCTTTTCAGGTTGGCTGTCAAAAGCGGTGAATTGCTTGGAACAGTTTCACCCATTTTTAATGCTGGTGTAATGGTCAGTCCCTGGCCAGCTTCTATAGGATTATGCTCTGCTGCCTTCTCCACTTCTTTTAGGAGCCGCAGTGTGTTTTTTCCAAGTAATTTTTCAATGTCCTGCTGAGAAAAGCCGCGGCTGAATAATTCTTCTGTTACTTTGTAAAGCTCGGATGCATCTTTTATGTCAGAAGGAAGCGGTCCTCCGTCAAAATCGGATCCGAGGGCCACATGGTCAATTCCGGCTACTTTTACTGCGTGCTCGATATGGTCGACATAATCCTTAATATATACTTTTTCATTCGGATAGCCGTATTTCAGGAAATCAGGATAGAAAACAACTCCCACGACACCACCGTTTTCAGCGAGAGCCTTCAGTTGTTCATCTGTCAGGTTGCGTGCGTGTTCCCTTAATGAGGATGCACCCGAATGGGTGGCCATAATCGGCGCTTTTGAAACCTCAATCACATCCCAGAATGACTGTTCTGATAGATGGGATACATCGATAATCATCCCCAGTTTGTTCATTTCCTGCGCTACTTCTTTTCCTAGCTCTGTTAATCCCGTCGGGGACGGTGTCCTGGCTGGATCTCCATACACCCTGTTGGCACCTTCCCCTAGCGCATTGGAATAATTCCATGTAAAGCCAAGGGCTCTTATTCCAAGGTCATAATATTGGTGAAGCAATTCAATGGCATTGTGCTGTTCAAGGGAATAGGCGCCTTCTCTCCTCGCCTTTTCAATTTCCTTTAGAGATGTGGTGATTTCCATAACATCTGAATTTCGCTCTTCCGTCCAATAAAGAGCATTGATCAGAGCCAAAGTCCTGCTGATGCTGCGAGGATTATTTCCATAATATCCGGATGTATAAGCCGCGAAAAAAGGAACGTTCAGTCCTCCCGCTTGCAGCTTTGGAATATCAATGTGGAAGTCGGTATTGCCTCTGATGTCGGTTTCAGGAAGCCATGTGGTCGGATTGACGGCTTTCATCATCGTATCGTTATGGCCATCTACCACTGTTGCATTAAAATGGATGTCCCGTGCAGAAAGCTGTTTTGCGTTTGAAGAATAGCCCGCCGTAAGAAAGACAGACAAAGCCAATAGCGTCACCAAACCCAGATAAAATAGCTTTTTCATATTGAACCTCCTATTTTCACCGCTCTTATGCATTCTTTTTCCTTAAAAAAGGCAGCTCCTGCAGCCTCCTTATATGTGAGAGATTAAGTATGAAAGTAAAGATCTTTACTAGTCCCCATTCTATATTCAGAATATTTTGATGTCAATAAATATGGTAAATACAGGAAGTTAGTCCCTGTTTGAGAGCTGTTTGAGCATAATGGTTCCAGAGCAACGGTCATTATTCCCTATAAAGATAACAGTACCTAAATAATATTTCCCAAATGAAATTAACAAAGGCTGCCGACAAAAAGATAAACCAGCCACTTCATCTTCTCCCTTACATAAGCGGGATGTGATATTCTCAAAAAAAATCTCTCCAGCATAAGACTGGAGAGATTTCCTGATACCTGTATCTATCTTTACTAAGCTTTTTCCAGAAAACTAGAACTGTTCGCCTTAACCGATATTGACACCAGCGCGTTCGAATGCTGCTGCCTCGAGGATGGACATGCCTTGTGCTTCAGCAGCCTTTGCTGTTTTTTCCGATACTTGTGGAGCAAGTTTCGCTGGAGCAGCATAAGACATTTCCCTTGCGCGTGCTGAGTTCCTGCGCTGGAAAGGTCCCCAGATCGCAAAGGTTTTACCTGGATCTTGAATATTTAGAAACATAGTGTTTCCATCTGGTGAGAAAGTTGGGCCTGCCAATTCAGAATCACTCAGGCGGTTGGCGGCAAAAACATAGACGTTTCCTTCTGGTGTAATTCCAAGCAGACGGTCCTGGCCGGAGCCGTCTTCCGCAATCCACAGATCGCCCCATGGAGTCATGCAGATATTATCTGGATATTCCATATCCTTGGCGTCATTTCCCTCATAGAATAGCTCTAATGTATTGGTGTGAGGAATATAACGGTACACGCGTCCAAGCTTTTTCTCGCCTGCTGATGTGTCATCGAACCAGAAGACTCCGCTTTGGAAGAACGCCCCCTCTAGTCTAGAGAATTCGATACAGTTTTGAGCCTTAGCTTCCTCGCGGCATAAGTGAGGATCAACTTCTTTCCAAACGATTTGGAATGTTTGGCCTGTTTTAAACGTGCTTGCTTTTGGATCTGTTACTGCTTCAATCGCTGCCGCATAAAGCTTACCGCCTTTATGTAAAGAGCCTACTGTTTGGCTGGTGTCATTCGGAATGAAACGGTAGAAATAACTTGGGCTGGCATCTTCAGTTAAATATACATAACCTGTTGATGGGTCGATTGCACATGCTTCGTGTGAGAAACGCCCCATTTCCTTGATAGGAGTTCTGGACAATTCGTTCTCCGGTTGTGTTGGATCGACCTCGAATACATAACCGTGTGTTGCGGAACGTGTTTCTTCACAAGTCAGCCACGTTCCCCATGGAGTTGCACCGCCAGCACAATTTCGGATTGTTCCGGAAGAAGTTACATATTCTTTGATAACCTCACGATTTGCACCTACAACTAGCGCCGTTGTTCCACCTGCAGCCGCTGGGTCATAAGGGTTTTTTCCAACGACAGGATGTTTTGCGCTATTACTTAATTCATGGTTACGAACTAGAATCGTTGTATTATTTGGTCCTTCAAAAGCCGCCATCCCATCAAACATTCCAGGAATTTTGCTTCCGTCTGTCATCGCTTCGCCCTCTACTGAAATAATTTTGTAGTGGAAGCCTTGTGGAAGATCTAGAATTCCATTCGGGTCTGGGACAAGAGGGCCATATCCGGCAAAGCCGCTTGCAGGATTATCATTTTTATCAGCTAAAACCTTTGATCCAAGTGTTAGAACACCAGTTGATCCGAGAGTAAGAGCAAGTGTACCCATTCCTCCAGCTTTCAGGAAATCGCGTCTGTTCAAGCCATTTTTCGAAGTTTGTTTAGTATCCATATGGTATGTATCTCCTTCGCAGGTAAATTTTGAAGCACACGTTTAGAATAGTCTGCGAATTTTAATAATTGATGGATTCCATGTAAGTGTTAAATTAAAAATTATTAAGTAATGTTAAGGAGGGTTGTAAGGGCTGCCAAGACTGATACGGCTTATACTTCCTGCGTTGGTTATTATTGGAATATCCACTTTATCGGGCGAAAATCACAGAAAAACCAAGGTTTAAACTATACTGCCTTAACAATTTTAATACTATTTTTACTATTCTTTACACTCGTTTTATAAACATTTACTTGTTATTTCACTATAATCAAGGTGTTTACATAACCAACTTCAAAGGAGGCATACAACAGTAAACCATTCTTTTTTTGAAAAAAGACTGTGTTAGTTAAATTGAATGTTGATTTCCACTCCACAAAGGAAAGCTTCTAAGATTAATCATCGCAGAGACAGGCGGTTTTTGCCTGTCACGAGGCACTTCGCTTTCCGCGGGCGGCCTGGGAGCCTCCTCGGCGTAACCGCCTGCGGGGTCTCCCACTGACCTTTTCTCCCGCTGGAGTCTACGTGCCTTCCGCTTCAATCAACGCTTTTAAAATATCAACACCATCCATTAACACAGCCTGAAAAAAGAAACGGTTTTAGATTCATTTCCACCCATAATAATCTCACTGGAGGTGTAGTTCTTGCTACAAAACATCGGAATTCCGGGATTAATTCTCGTCCTTGTGATTGCGTTAATTATTTTCGGACCATCTAAATTGCCTGAATTGGGACGAGCGGTCGGATCGACATTAAAGGAATTTAAAAAATCCACCCGTGAGCTGGTAGCCGACGAAGATCAAACAAAAGAACAGAAAGTGCTTGCTGAAGAAAAAAAGGCTTAGCCAAAGATAAGAAGATGTAAGCGACACGTTGTGCTTACATCTTCTTTTAGATTTTCCTGCACATATAAAAGAGGAGGCAATGCAAATGCAAGACAGAGATATACATCTCATTGGACATTTAGAGGAACTCCGCCGTCGTATCATCATAACTATGTGCGGCTTTATCTTTTTTTTAATTGTAAGTATGGTGTTTGTATCTGATTTGTATCGCTGGCTAATCAGGGATTTTGACGGAAAGCTGGCTGTGCTTGGCCCAAGTGATATTTTATGGGTATATATGACGTTAGCATGTGTGTTTGCAATTGCAGGCACCATTCCCCTGGCTGCCTATCAACTATGGAAGTTTGTTGCGCCTGCATTGAAAGATGAAGAGAAACAAGTAACGCTTAAGTTTATTCCGGGTTTATTTTTGTTGTTTATTTTGGGAATTTGTTTTGGTTATTTCGTACTCTTCCCAATCGTGTTGGGCTTTCTTACAAGCCTCTCAGCGGGGGAATTTGAAACAATGTTTACGGCGGAAAAATATTTCGGGTTTATGATCAACCTTACTCTGCCGTTTGGGTTTATTTTTGAAATGCCACTCGTCGTCATGTTTTTAACCCGACTGGGAATCTTGAATCCGGCTAGACTCAAGAAGGCACGAAAAGTCTCCTACTTTGCGTTGGTCGTTGTATCGATTCTAATCACGCCGCCCGATTTAGTATCGGACATCCTGGTCATCGTTCCGTTGCTGACGCTATACGAAATTAGCGTATCCCTCTCCAGCTTCATTTACAAAAAAAGAATTAATGTAGAAACTGCTGTGCAGGTTTAAGCAAATAGGGGGACGG
Source organism: Bacillus sp. FJAT-27225 (assembly GCF_001685025.1). Taxonomy (GTDB): domain Bacteria; phylum Bacillota; class Bacilli; order Bacillales; family Cytobacillaceae; genus Bacillus_D. The sequence goes on from NZ_MAYU01000012.1 coordinate 327,329, forward strand.
TTCTGGTTAGCCATAGACAAACCAGAACCGTCCCCATTTACAATTAGTCATTATAATAAATACGAGCAATATCTTCTGGAGACTTCACTGAGGAAGTATCACCCTCCTTAACTAAAATGCTAAATGAAATAATCTTATCCTGCTCATAACGAACTCTATCGGTGAATCCTAATTCAAGAAATTTTTTCGGGTTTCTCGCAATCTTATTTTTATAATGATTGGAATAGATTTCCAGATGAATCCGTGTATTTTGGAGATTGTGCTCTTTTAAAAAAGATATGAAATCATATAGTTCTAAAAATTGTATATCGTGATTCACCTTTTTCTTTACATCAATAATATGTACAAAAGGATCAAGTTGATCGTTGAACTGGGACAAGGCATAGGATAACGACTGCTCTTTTTTGCTTATTATTTCCTGCTTCATTATGTTTTCCTTTACAAAAAAGCTAAACTGATATTCCACATCTTTACCATAAACCTCTTCGATTGCTTGTTTTGTAAGTTCTTCTGCTTCCCTGCTCCATTTAGTTGCCAAGTAGTCTTCAGTAAACTTTCCTTCTTCTTCATAGGCACTCATCCTAAAAACAAGCTTTTCCTGGCCGGCGGGGAAAACTTTCGCTCTAATAATAATCGGGCCGCCGAAATATTTTCTTACCTTTGATATTTCCTTGATTTCGAAGGGTTCCCCGTATTTTTCCTGCAAGTAACTTTTAAACTCATGTTCATGTTGTTTGAGCTCTTCTTTTTCCTCTTGGTCCCCTGCACATCCACTTAAGAAAAATAGGCCAAAAAGTAATATAAGTAATCTTAATTTGAAAATGGGACTTACCCCCTTTCCGTTTCCAACTGACATTTACGTTTCTATCCTTATAATTCAACAAAAACCGGAAGTTCCCTTCTCAACGGATAAAAGGCCGGTTCCCATTCGCCTCATGGCAAACCAGAACCGTCCCTCCCTGCCAACACTATTGGTTATAGTCCCAAATAATTTCATAATCCCCTCTTTTATTTTTCACCACATAAACATATTGCAAGAATGCAAAGTTCCCATATTTCCCCCTGTACTCTTGAATCACCTCAAACTTATAAGCCTTTTTAAAAACGGGTGTATCCTTGGACATCCTCCAGCCACTAACTTTTTCTGCATCCCCAATCGAATATTCAAATGTGTCCGCTCCAAAGTGCCCTATAAATACATGTGATCGATCGGTTATGTACGTAGTTTTTAGCCACTTTTTCTTCATAACTGAATGCAATAGGTTCCACGAATCGCCGAAATTCCCTTCCTGTTCAAATGAATAAAATTCATCCACAACTCGTTTCGCCTTCTGGCTCGGAGATACTGCCAGGACAATAAAATAACCAACAATCGCCACTAAAATCAGGCCAACCACCAACAATGCTGGACGTTTGCGTTTATACATAAGCACTCCTTTGAAATTGGCTATATCAAAGGATATGTATTTATTAAAGAAATAGTATGCAAATGGGGAGGTTCTAGTTTCCGGAACATCCCCTGTTTACCAAAAGCATCCTGGCATTTTCACTTTTTACAATTTTATAACTATATAATTACTCCTCCTTCACACTCAATTCATTTACGTTTAGTAGTCTTTAAGTGACTAAATGAATGGAGGGATTTTAAATGAAGATGAAAAGTATTTTCCGAAATGTCATGATGTCTGCAGCAATTATCGGTATTGGGACTGGAGCAGTGAGCCAGGTACAGGCGGCGGAACTGATTAAGCCATCTCTTAATCCCAACAAAATCCTGAATGTTGCGCATCGCGGTGCATCGGGCCATGCTCCTGAGCATACGATTCCTGCTTACAAGCTCGGCCAGCAAATGAAAGGTGACTACATAGAAATTGACCTTCAAATGACAAAAGATGGCGAACTGATTGCCATGCATGATGAAACGTTGGACCGTACCACGAACGGGACCGGCCTTGTAAAGGACTTTACACTCGCTGAAATCAAACAGCTTGATGCTGGCTCTTGGTTCAATGAGAAATATCCACAGTATGCAAAGCCAGAGTATGTCGGCCTTAAAGTTCCGACATTGCAGGAAGTTATTGAAACATTCGGTACCGGCGCCCGCTATTACATTGAAACAAAATCTCCTGAAGTTTACCCTGGCATGGAAGAAAAACTAGTGGAAATCCTAAACGAGTATAAATTGACAGGGAAAAATGTGCCTTCCAGTAAAGTCATTGTTCAATCCTTCAGCGCAGACAGCCTTAAAATTACGCACGAAATGGATCCGACCATTCCATTGGTGCAATTGCTTTGGTACGATCAGCCAGCAACTTTGACAGATGAAGAGCTGGAAGAGTACAAATCTTATAGCATTGGACTTGGCATGAACCATGACACAATCGATGAAGCCTATGTACAAAAGGTCCGTGAGAGCGGCCTTCTGATCCATCCATATACAGTAAACGAAACAGCCGATATGGAAAAACTGCTGGATTGGGGCGTAACAGGCATGTTCACCAACTTCCCGGACCGTCTTCAAGAAGTTATGAAAAAACGCAATTAATAAAAATACGTTTTTGGGTGCTTTCTAATAAATGACATAAGGAAAAGACGTGTGTATCGGCCACACGTCTTTTCCTTATTTTTTTAGCGATTGGAATTAACAGTACATTTAATGCCACTTCTTAGCGAGTCTTCTATAATATTCTTCTCTGAATGCCCTTCTATCCAGTAATAGCTGGATTCTTTCTTCGCTGGATTCTTTCAATAAACTTTCATGATTGCTTCCCAGATCCTTCAAAAGATAGTTGTGCCGACCTGAAAGGTTTCCTTTTAGTTTTTCATTGACCCTATCAGAATCGTAGGCACAAACGGAGAGAAGTCTTTTTTCACTAACAATTACATCAGCTTCTTTTTCAGAGATGGATAATTTTTTATGTACTTCACGTTCATCTCCCCATTCTACGTGAGCCCAGCTTCGGACAGCAACTCCCTCTTCTGTATAGCCTTCAATTAAGTTAGGCAGGCATTCGAAGATTGAATTACATTGAAAATCTCCCTTAGCATAATAAAAATCAAAATTATTGATGATGATTACTTTCTTTAATTGGCTATGGCTCAAAATCGTTGCAAGCCTTTTTTTCAACATGAGATTAATTCGGTCATTTTCTATTATGATTGAATATTGATTCTGTTCCAAACCGCTAATAACAAAGTCCTCTATATGATTTATATACTCTTCTAGGTTCTCGAAAATATATAATATATGTCCCTCAGTATGGTTTTTAAGGTGATTGATACTTTTAAAATTCGTTTTTTCCAATACGGCACCCCATTCTCATCATAAGCTAGTAAAAAACTCCCTTAGTTCCTTTGTGAAGAAGTATGGTAACAGGGGCATTCATCATCACCTTTTCAGCTACCTACATTTCCAAGCATAACATTGGTTTGTAACAATGACATGAAAATTTTGTCATAAATAGCCATCGTATTAAAAAAATTTCATCAAAGTTTTTTCTGGTTCAGATAGTGAATAATTGTACTTAATCAAACGCGTGGCTTCAATTGGCTTTTAGAAAGCCCTCCAACCGAAACCTTACTCGAGCAGATTTTTGTTGAATCCAAAAAAGAGCAAAGGCCAACCGATTTCCTTTCCCCTGTATTTTAAACATGAGGCACATACACTGGCCCCCTCCCTTATTGATTGGATGGTTATCCGAGGGTTTACGTCATATATCCGAGATTTTCAAAACTTCGATACTATCTCCCTGCCTCGGAAAACATCAAAGTGAAAGAAAAGCCAGTCAATATTCTAAAAGGCTCCACCAACCCAACAAGCCGCTAATTTATATTGCACACAACTTATCCGTCCGAGATTTCTTACCGCTTATCCGAGAAAATTTAAATTATTTCTAAGCGTAAACCAGGCAACCCCAGCATTTTTTTCCCAAGTTAACACTAAGGCTTTATCCCCAAAAAGGTTTGTAAATTCTTAACATTCGCTTAATAATAAAAATGTACCTGTCCGTTACACTAGTATTGTTGTGTTTTGCCTTTCTATCATTCTTATTAAATTGGGAGGAACCTCATGCGTCCAAATTGGAAAAAACGAATACTGCCCGTTACTCTCTCTTTTGCCCTCGCAGGAAGTATTATTTCGCCAAGCTTGACATCCGCCCTTGGCCCATTTGATTTACAGTCTTCTATCGCACCTGTCCCGATCAATCAGTACCAGGCAGATTTGGCACCAGGTGTAAAAGAGAAGCATTATAGCTTTGAAGGAAAAGACGGTAAGAAGATTGAGAGTTTTGTAGTCGATGTTGATATCCAAAATCCAACTGTCTCAATCGAAGCAGGTACACCGAACGACGGCACTGCATTTGGGCTGCAGCCGGTGAGGCAGCAGGCAAAAGCTGCGGATAGCGAAAACCATAAAGTTGTTGCTGCCGTGAATGCTGATTTTTACAATATGGCTACCGGTGAGCCGCTTGGCATTGTTTACAAAGATGGACAGGCAATAAAGGGAAATGGCGGATCGCACAAGTTCTTCGGAATCACCAAATCCGGGGAAGCCGTGATCGGCGATGCAACTGCACATGCCGCAATAAAGGATCAGCTCAAGGAAGCCCTTGGCGGCAATGCCATCCTTGTAAAGGACAGTAAAATCTTTCAGACCCCACAAACGGGGGCAGATAAGGAACCACGGACCGCAGTCGGAATCAAACAGGATGGCGATGTATTTTTCGTAGTCATTGATGGACGGCAAGAACCGTATTCTGCCGGTATTTCCATGCCTGATTTGGCACAATTGATGATTGATCTTGGGGCGGTGAGTGCCCTGAATCTAGATGGAGGCGGTTCAGCAACGTTCACAACCCGCACGCTAGGCGGAGATACACTTGAACTCGACAATAAACCGTCCGACCGCAATGAACGAAGTGTGGCCAACACCTGGCTCGTGGTTACAAAAGAACCGTCCGATCAAATTTTCGCGTCGGCACATATCGAGCCTTATGACAAGTCCTTTACACCAGGGTCAACCATCCAGTTTTCGGCAAAGGGAAGAGACAAATCGATGGCGTCTGCTCCTCTTCCGCAATCCGGATTAAGTTGGTCATTATCCGATTCGTCCTTTGGTACAATCGATGAAACTGGAACGTTCGTCTCAAACGGAAAAGCTGGCCAATTCGAGATTCTTTTAAATCACCAAGGGCAGCAGGTCGGCAGGAGTATCATCGAAATCGCCCAGCCGGATGAACTTGCATTCGCTTCACCTGAACTCACAGTCGCTAGAAACAATGAAGCCGAGCTCAATTTGATTGCCAAGTTCCAAAAAAGGGTGGTCAATTGGAATCTTCAGGACATAGAATTCTCACTCCCTGAAGGAATGGGGACAATTGATGAAGCAGGAGTCCTACATACAGGTGATAAAAATGTATCGGGTATGATTACCGCGACTCTAAAGGGAACCAGCCTTTCCGCGCAAATGAAGGTATCGGTCGGAAAAATGCCAGAGGTTATTTTTGACTATGAAAAAGGCATGACTGGCTGGAGAACGTCCACTGCCGGCCGCGGTGAAAAAGGAATTCTTAGCGTTTCCACCTACCCGGATCAAGTGAGATTCGGCAATCAGTCCTTAAAATTGGATTTTGATTTTACGAATGCACAGACCGGAACAACTCTTGGCGTGTATGCAGGGCCTGGCGCCAATACGCCAATCAGCGACAGCCCGACCGGCATCGGTATGTGGGTGTATGCAACTCCTGAAGCGCAGGGCTACTGGTTGAGGATGATGATTGTCGATGGAAACGGCAAGAACCAATCGATTGATTTGACAAAAGAAAAACCGGGCGTCGACTGGACAGGCTGGAAGTACATTGAAGCACCAATTCCAGAATCTTCCACAGGCCCATTCAAATTGCATTCTACGCAAACATTCCGGATGATGTCGACAAAGTCAGGCATTACAGGCCCGATGTCAAAAGGAACAGTCTACATTGACAACATCCGTGCCGTATACGGTGAAAAGATGGATGATTTGAATCCTCCAGTCATTGAGTCCATCAATGTTGATGGGAAAAATTTTGACACAAATGCAGTAGGTATAAAGGCAAATGTCAGTGAATATGAAGACGACCCATTCAAAACCGGCATCGACTGGGAAAAAATCAGAATCTATGTTGATGGGGTAAATTACACGAACAAGGAAGGCCATTACTCGTATGATATGGACGGATCCGTGTCTCTCAGCGGGCTGACATGGGCGGACGGAACCCATAAACTCACCTTGATGGTACCGGACAAATTCGGCAACCAAGCCATTAAGACAGTCTATTTTACCGTGAACACCGGGGCAGCAAAAATCGAAGTTTCCAGTCAGCAGGACCACCCGCTTCTCGGTGACCTGTTCAACCTGGCTGTAAAGGCAACAAATCCAGCGGGACTGACAGGTTCAACCATTAAGCTGAATATTGATAAAAACTTCCCTGTTGAGGGAGTCCAGTTCGGAAACGGGTTCAACGAAAGTACGTATGTCTATGAAAAAGAAACCGGAACGCTTACCTTAAATCTCACGAATACCGGGGCAACAGCTACCGGCGATGCAGCAACCATTCAAGTCCGTATACCTGCTGCTACAAAAGAAGGCAGCAAGCTGACCTATGAGATAGCGCAGGCAATGCTGAAATTCAGGAATGATGCCGGCAGCAATTTTGTTCCGACTTTTTCAATGGTTCCGGCAAGCAAGGAAGTAAAAGGTGCGTTTACGATTACAGCCGACCCGATTTTAATCGGCAAACCAACTCCCATGACAGTTAAGGATAGCAATAACCAGCCAGCAAGCGGCGCAGAAGTCTTTGCAGCCATTGAAGGCGGCAGTGAGCCGCTATCACTTGGCACAACTGATGAAAATGGCCAGCTAATCTCTGGCCCAATCACAGATGAAGTCAAAAAAGTTTCCCTATATGCGGTAAAGGACGGCAAGTACTCGTTCAAGGTGAACACGCAGACATACCCTGCCCTAGCTGCGGAAGATGAAATCAAAAATATCCTTTCCAATCCCGCAGGAGACCCTTATAAAATGAAGTCGTTCACCTGGATGTCCAGCCCTCTGACTGACGGCAAGGCGATGGTCAAGTTTGCCCGCAAGCAGGATTACGAGCGCAAAGGCGAAAATGCACTTACGACCGCCACTGGTACATCAAGTAACCAGGTTTTCTCGGGCGAGCTTGATATTGCAAAAAACGGGATTGTCAGAGTCAATGAGGTAACTTTAAGCAAACTGCAGCAGGGAACAACGTATGTTTACCAGGTTGGCGACGGACAGAACTGGTCAGCAATCGAGGAATTCACGACTGAGAAGCGGAAACAGCATTTCGAGTTTGCCGTTTTCGGCGACACTCAATCTCCTTCCGATTTAAGTGATTTTGGCAAAATTCTTCAGAACCAAAGCAAAAACGATTTATCATTCATGATCCATGTCGGTGACCTGATCGATGAATCGGCCAAGTTCAAACAATGGGATGACGCACTAAGCCTGATGAGCAGTATCAGCTCCATCCGCTCAACCGACCTAGTAGCTGCGCTCGGCAACCATGAATACATGGGCGACCCAGATGGCAGCCTGGCAAAAGCCATTTTCAACAACCCGGAAAACGGGCCAGACGTTGACAAGGGCGGCACGTATTCTATTGAGTACCAAAACATGCACATTAGTGTTCTCGGTTATACAGACAGCGCCGAAGTACTCGACAAACAGCTCGAGTGGCTTAAGCAGGATGTAAAGAATAGCGATAAACCATGGAAAATCCTTGTTACCCACAAACCGCCATATTTCACGAACCCATTCGGAGGCAATGCCATCATGAATCAGAAGCTTCCGCCGGTTGTCGATGAACTTGGCATCGATATCGTCTTCTCCGGCCACGACCATTCCTATGGCAGGACGAAGAAAATCAAGGGCGGCCAGGAAGACACAAACGGCACTGTCTACATCGTCGCTGGCACTACTGGTAAAAAACACTACGACGCAGTCGCCGATGAAAAATTCGACTACGTCAACATGGACCCAATCGCAGTCTCCATGCATGCAAAAGTCGAAAAGGACACAATCACTTTTACAACCATCACATCAGATGGTGAAACAATCGATCAATTCACAGTAAAGAATGAAGAGTATTTCGATAAGGACGAAGAATAAAATTTCACAGGAGAAGGCGACTGAGGGGAAATCTCAGTCGCCTTTTTCATGCCATGGAAAAGCTGAATTAACCAATAAAGCATCGGTGTCCCGGAGGTAATTTAGCTAATAAAAAACAATTCATTTTTGAACTTGTGGCTCCGCAAAAGGATGAAGCCCCTCCACCCAATTTTCAATTTATTAAAACTTATTTACAAGATACTTCACACTCTATTAAAACTCCCTTAATATTTAAGCCCTATACTAATAAATGCAGACAGCGTTGTTCGAGCAATACACTCTCTGGTTTCAGCATTACATGAAGATAATGTTGGGGCTACGAAAATTGTTCGAACAATCAATTCTTTTCTTCAACGGTATTTTGCCGAAAAAACGGCGGCCACCCCAGCCGCCACCCCCATTTTAATTAACAAATTAAGAGGCTGTCCCAAACCTTCTGGGACAGCCTCTTTTCAATAACCTCTTTTATTGCACGGGTTGGAATAGCTCCAATGATTCTCCATCAGGCCCGTTAAAGAAAATATATTTAGAGCCATTCCCAAGTGAATTCACCGTTCCATCCCCGAAAGAAACGCCCAAAGAAGAAAGACGTTCAATCTCCTCTTCCAGGTTGTCCACGGTGAAAGCCAAATGGTGAACCCTGCCCTCATTTGGAAAATCAGTCGGATTTCCGGCAATCAATTCAACATATACTTGCCCGCTTTCTCTATCTCCTAAAAAAGCCAGTTTTACGTCACCGGCAGTCCCCGTCTCCAATACATCGAAACCAAGAACGTCTTCATAAAAATGTATGGAACTTTCCATGTCACGAACCATAATTCCAACGTGCTCTATTTTTCTAATCGCCATGTTTTTCTCTCCTTGTTTACCTGTTTTTAAATTGGTATGCCCCACTTTTTCACAGTGGAGATTTTAGACAAGAATATCATTTATGTAAAAATAAATACAATTGGAGCCGCAGCCGAGGAACCTTACAGGACAGTTTTTCAATACCTCTGCTCACACTCCCTAGTCTCGCAGTACTATAAGCAAAACAGAATGGTTCCTCTTTGAAGCGAATTTTTTATAAATTCAAAACTTTTGTTATATAATGATAGTAGACTGGTAAAAGTAGGGGTGATAAAAATATGTCGAATATAGCTAAAGAACAAACGATTTTCAATCACAAAGAAAACAAGATCAATACGGAAGACAGGGTCGTAAAGGTTGTCGCGAAAATAGATGAACCATTGGTCGCAGTACTGGATAATGTATTGGATAGTGAAGAATGTGATGAGTTGATTCGATTGGCCAAGGATCGAATGAAGCGTTCCAAGGTTAGTGAGAATCATCTGGAAAATGAGATTCGGACAAGCAGTGGCATGTTTTTTGATAAGGCAGAAAACCAACTAGTCTCAAAGATTGAAAAAAGAGTTTCAGAGATTATGTGTATTCCGATCGAACATGGAGAGGAAATCCAAGTCCTTCATTATCTCCCTGGGCAAGAGTACAAAGCCCATTTTGATTATTTTTCATCCAAAAGCAGAGCAGCGGAAAACAACCGCATTAGCACACTTGTCATGTATTTGAACGATGTTGAGGAAGGCGGCGAAACCGTGTTTCCGAAGTTGAACTTTTCCGTTACACCGAAAAAAGGAATGGCTGTTTACTTTGAATATTTCTATGAAGACCAGGCGTTGAACGAGCTGACACTTCATAGCGGAATGCCTGTCATCACCGGAGAAAAATGGGTCGCCACACAGTGGGTGAGGAGAAAAAAGTTAGATTTTTAATTAAGTAAAGAAATGGACTTGCCATAGAAAGAAAAATATAGAAGGGCCGACTGCTGACATATGCTCCACCCAAGCAGCAGGCCTTTCTAATTGTTTGTGTGATTAATTTCGAAACCTTAATAGTTTTCCAGACAATGCTTTATTACCATTCTGAGAAGAGCTATAACTACTTTTCACTAGCCATGCCTCGAGATATTACTAGTTATACTGCGAATTTAAGTAGTAGGGCTTGAAGGTGTACTAGTCCCCTCTCCTGCACTTTATTACCATTCTTTAAAACATACTCCAACTCTTCCCTCTTTCGGTCGATGCTTTCGGTACTGCCACTAACAAGAAGCATGTCACCGATTTTCAACAATTGTCCGGGCCAAACGGATCCCCAAAAACACTTGCTCCCATTATAAAGCAGGAAAGCTGAAAAGGTTTTCACTTATGTTACAATGCAAATAAGGACTAATGGAAACGGAGGGGTATAAAGGGTGACAATGCTAACCTATTTTATCACTGCCATATTCTGTGGGGTTTCGGTAGTTGTTACTCTCTTTTTCAAAAATGAATTGGAGCGGATGTTAACTGAAGGAAAACCGGAATTCATCTTCCATATCTGCAATATCATAATCATCATGATGGTCGCGTTCACATCGCAAGCGATGATCACCATTTATATCCTTGGCGAAGACTACCATTATATACAGCAAACGATCATCCTATTTTTCATCGTCCTTGCCCTCTACATCCCAGGGCATTTCGCCTTTGAAAAATACAAATTTATCTATAGAAAATATGAATCAGCAGACGACGGCAAAGTCCTTATCCTCAACGAAAAATACCTGAAAAAGAAAAAAAGATTCCAGAAGCTCAAACATTATAATGCCTGGGCTGAAGAAGAAAACAAATAGGGACGGTTCTCGTTTGCCGGATATGGCAACCGAGACCGTCCCTTTCTGTAGAGATTTAACTATTTTATGCACCATTCCATGACCCTTTATGCTTTGTACCAATCTCTTTTAGAATATGCACTGGGCCGATAATATCTTTTCCTTATAAGCAAAAGAATGTCCCATTTCCAATGGATGAAAACACAAATAGGTATTAGAGAGAAACATAAACCTTGATAAATGCGGTGACCAAAAGATTCTCGTATAGTATCTCCAAAATAAACATCAAGAGGAAGAACCATTAGAAAAAATAGGACCATCATGTGCAATCCAGAAACAAAATATACCCCAAACCACGTAATCTCATATTTAGCAATCCATTTCATTAAAAAGAAATAAGAAAACGCAAAAATAACTACCCCAACTAAAACAACAATGTGTCCTGCCAAGGTTTCACCCTCTTTAAGTCCTTCAAAAAAAGTGCCATATGAACCAGTCAATCCAATAGAGATGATTGGTAATAAACAATACTGAATTAATTTCACAATATGTACGACCATCTTCGTCCCCCTTTTGTTACATAATCGTTTTAACATAGTTTCCAACAACTGTCAAAATATTCAAAATGCCGGAGAGGGACGTAAAGAAGCTATTCACATGATCTTCGAAAAAACTTGGAGACCAATTTTGGCTCCAAGCTCCTGTTATTGAAGATGTTCACAAACATAACCTCAGCATAATACATGTTAAGATTCAACCATACAAATCATCAGCAAATTGCCATCAGGATCCCTGATTACAAAATAAAAATCATCCTGAATCTCAGTAACCAGTTCCACGTTATTATCCTTCATAAACGTATAAGAAGCTTGGATATCATCTGTTAAAAACTGAATGGCTGGAACCTGGTAAGTTGAAATATCGCCACTTTTATTTCTCCACCTTGGCATTGTATCTAAAATCAATCCGGCTGTTCCTTCCATGGGTGCCACAAAAATATGGCCGAAATATTCTTGTCCTCCTTCCAGCCCAAATATTCTAGTGTACCATTCTTTTGCCTTTCAAGGTCACGAACCGGAATAAACACACTGCCGATTCGATTTTTGACAGGTGTTTTTTGGACAGACTTAGACATGAAAATTCCCCCTTATAAATACCAAATCGGTTGGTTGCCAACCAACATAAGAATGGTACCTGTTAACAGATTAAACTTTATTAGAAAAGCTTGAAAACCGGTATGCCTCCAAGTTCTCTACTTTATCGAAGAAGCATCTTACCCTAATTTACTGGTTCTTCTATTTCTCTTATAATCATCCATTTCCCATTCATCAATCGCCAATTTTCAATGGTAAATAAACGTGCTACTACTTTCTCATCTTTTACGATTAGTTGTTCATAGAACACTGCAGCATTATCATTACTCCTCAATCGAATGACTCGGTTTTCAAACTTCTTAGTTGCGCCTAAGAAATGCCTCACCGATTGTTCCATGCCATTTATAGCTTCTTGTTTGGTGAAAAAAATCGGTTTTTCATTTCCATGATTGAAAAAGGCTACATAATAATCCTCTGTCATTCTTTCTACAGAGGATGTGTCCCCTGACTCATTGCAAAGTTCCAATCACGAATAAAATCATCATGCATTTTGGTGAATTCTGTTAAGCAATTTTGTAGTTCAAGCATATGGTACCTCCCTTTATAAGTTTGCTCGTTTCCAACTGTGCTGTCTGTTTAATAAGAAATTCACCAAAAAAGCAGTAAATCCTTTATATCTTAAGTTTTTTCAAAGAATACGAGTTAAAGAGAACACCATCATTACTTTCAAAAGTAATAAAAATTAATTTCAACGTAATTATTGTTGCGTTTCAACGCAATCTAATTTACTATATAAAGTAAAGGAGGGTAGTTTATGGAAAAGTTGGATGACTTAAGATTGAATGTCAGTTTATTGCGCAGGAAGGTACCGAATCTAACAAGTGCCGCCCGGCAAGTCGGCTTACGGCCGGCTACCGTTTCTAACCTGTGCACAGGAAAAATACCGGTTGGAAGAGCTGAGGTTCGAACGTTGGTTGCACTCGCATCATTGGCAGACTGCAGTTTGGATGATCTGATTATCAGAGGGGAGAAAATTGATATGATCGAAACCAAAATTAAAACGTTGGATTTATTTGCTCCTTTAGCAAAAGGAGGCACTGTAGGTTTGGTTGCACGACCTGGTATGGGGCAGCTCGTGGTATTAGCGGAATTACTTTACCGTTTGAAAAATGAAGGATTTAAAACAATCCTGTTAATGCCTGAAGGTGAACACCAGGGAGTAGATGAACTCACTGACAATGTAGAAATCATCACGAACACAATCGAAGACACGTATGAGACCATTGCAAATATCGGTACGGACAAAGAGATTATGTTCGTGGCGGACAGAACCCATGTGATAACAGGTGGCATCCAACAACTTCAGGAGAAGCTGCAAGGGATTGGAATCCATTTTGTTACAACTTTCCTGCTTGATTTGTCAGGCGAGGTTGTTGATGAAGATTTGCCTTATGGACCACTTGAAACGTTATGGCAATTCGATGCAGATCTTGCTGCACGGCACCGCTTTCCAGCCGTTAATCCTCTAAGTTCAACATCCTCTGTACTCGAAGGAGCACATCTCGATCAGGAACACTTCACCATTCAACAAAAAGCATTAAAACTTCTGCGCCGCTACCGGGAACTCCGCTCATTAGTGAATGTTAGCGGAATTGGGCGGATTCCGGCATCCGAATTACAAACCTATCAAAGAGGCGAACGGCTTGAAGCCTATTTAACCCAGCCGTTTTATGTTGCCGAACCCTTCACCAAAAAACCGGGCCTATCTGTAAGCCTTCAAGAAACCTTGAATGATGTAAAAGAAATTATGAACGGAGCAGCAGATTCCAAAGATGTAGGCGAGCTGGAGTTTATTGGGGCGTTACAACCCTAGTATTCAGAAAGAGGGTTCTCTTTTGTTTAAGAATAAATCGACTCCGAGTTGAAAGTACTCCCGAATTGGTACGGTTCTGAAAGGGAACCACAGCAAGCATTTTTATATTTGGCATTTCGATCAGGTATTGGGAAAATTTCTTATACAACTTTGACACAAAATAAGCTGGGAACCAATATAAATCTCCTCCCCTTTAGGTATCTGATTACTTGAAGGGGAGTATTCTCAAATATCCTTCTCTTGCGCTCTAAAGACTTCAGGTTTGAATTGAACCCCCTCAAGCCTCGTCAAGACAATCCCATTGCTATCTTTCTCCAATCCAAAAACTCCTTTTATATCGTTTCTTCTATTAACACCTGTTGCCTTCAGGTAATAAATCCTCATATTAACTTAAAGGAATATTCCACCCTCATATCCTACATTTCCATATTTATAAAAATATTCATTTTGCAAATAATTTCCTCATTAAAAGTGTTAACCACAGTTCACGAGAAAAAATCATTTGGAAAGTAATTACTTTCCATATAAGGAATATATTTAAAATAAACTACATAGGGGGTGCGTTTAATAATGAATTGTTATAATCATCAGGATATTCCCGGTTCGGCCGCATGTAATGATTGTGGAAGAGTTCTATGCGGTCCCTGTTCCGACCGATTTTCGCCGATATTGTGTGAGGGATGTTTTACAGAAAACTTACGTAATGAACGTAAAGGATTAATAAAAAGTTTAATAGGATCCGGCATTATGTTAATCATTGGATTATTTATAAGTATTATGGATTCTGCTCCGGGTGTGAACATTTTGCTTGTTTATTGGTTTGCAGCTATTCCTTTTGGTTGGCAATTAATAAATAAGATATTATCAGGATGGGTCTTGTTCATGGGTATTAGAGGCTGGTTAATATATCCTTTTATTAAGTTTCTTATCTCCTGGTTTATTGGTGGATTTGTGGCTCCTTTCTATTTATTTGTAATGTTAAAACGCCTAATTCAAATCAATAAGGATACGTTACTTGTAAAAGAACAATCAAGTGCCATGGAGGCTTAACAATAGGAACCAAAAGCCATCAATTAACTGTCTCTTGTTTTATAAGAATAAGGGAATATTTTTAGATTCACTTATGGTTAATTCCACATCACTTATGTCCGTTAGATTTAACAAGCAATACTTTTCTTCTTTTTTATTTTTTCTTTTTAAAATGGGATGGATGGAATATAGGGTCGCAAATAGAGACGGTTCTCCTCTCCGATTGGGCTAATGAGAACCGTCCCCCTTTGTCTATTTATCCTGAAGTATTTTTCCTTTTTCAAGTATTGGGTGTCCGTTCGAGTAAGTATCCATTCTTCCATAAATTCACCGTAAACCTGGCTTCACCAGGTCTATTTGTGTTTCATTAGAGGTCCCGTTTCTTCTTTTCCATCCGAAAATAACCCCCTAACTCATTATTCTTTTAAAAATCCCAAAATAATTACCTCCTTTATAGTGTACCTACAAGTATCCACAGACCAATTGTACCTTTTGTATCCCCTTTTTTACCGTTATCTATTTCCACTCATCTTACATTCCGGTGTGGTGTACTTTTTTGCATTCTGCAATTAACTAGTATTTGGTGGATGGATTATTTCGAGGTCCGATAGACGATAAACTTCCAAGAAACTGCATTTGGTGGATTAATTAGGGTTCAGGGATACGAGAAATTTCCACCAAACGGCAATATCTATATTGACCCCCTATATCATTAAGTGATATATTTCATTTAACGATATATCATTTAATGATATAAAGAGGTGATGATATGGCTCGGAATGATACCCTGGAAACTGGTGAACTAACAGATACTTCTTTTTATATCCTGCTCTCACTGGTGGAAGCCAGGCATGGATATTTAATTATGAAAAACATCGAAGAACTGACAAACAATGAATTTACGATTGGTCCAGCCTCCATGTACACAACCATAAAAAAGCTGCTGTCAGCAGGTATGATTGAGCAACTGGGGGAGGAAGTTGACAAACGCAAGACCTACATCGCAACCGAAAAGGGTTTGGAATTACTGAATAAAAATATTACCCGCCGTGAAATGATGATTGAGCACGCCAAAAAGATTCTTTTAAAGAAGGAGGCTTCAACATAATGGCTAAGACGAAGTATGTCGCGAGTGGTGGCTTGGCTTTTGAGGAAGAGAAGGATATGGAAAAACTCGAGAACCTGGCACGAAAAGGATGGACTTTTGATAAGTTCTATTTTTTAGGATATAAGTTGAAAAAGTCGTCTCCCCAAGATCTTCAATATGCAATTGACTATCGGAAAGAAGCTGACCAGGATTACTTCGCTTATTTTGCGGAAGCGGGCTGGAGGCATGAAGGGAGCTCAGGTGACTATATTCATTTGTTCAGCGCACCGAAAGGGACAGCTCCCATTTATACAGATAAACCTTCAATCCTTGAAAAGTATGAAAATGAAAAAAGTTCAATGGGTAAAGCTGCATTGATCACTCTCCTCATCAATATCTGCATTGCGGCTGTCTATTCTTTTGTCATAACCCTAGACTTTTTCCATACCTATGAATCTACGATAAAAATAGTATTTGCGATTGTGCAACTACTTGCAGTGATCTGCTTAGTATTTACCGGACTCCCTTATCTTGGGTATGTGTACAGAGTCAAGAAATGGAGAAATTCGGGGTTATAGGGGAATCGCCAATGAGCGAGATGGACGAATAGTGATGTGCTCATAAAAATGAGGAATGTACTCATACAATTCAAAAACGTGCTCATAAATTTGAAAAACGTGCTCATAAATACACGAAATGTACTCCTGAAAATGGAAAATGTGCTCATAGGCAAGAACTTTTATACCGGAGTTCGTTTCAACTCTCCCATATTTCAAAGAAAATTACTTAACGGAACACCCCACTACTATTCCTACAATTCGGAGGGGAAAATGGTTATGAAAATACAGTCTATACCAAAAAAAGAGATAGAGCTCGCACTGTCGGAATCAACAAGGCAATACCTTGTTGGCCAGTTAGCAAAGCCACAAACTGTTATACATATAGAAGATAACAAATTGGAAATAGGGATTACTTCGTATGGGGACTTTACAACAGAATCACCCCATGTTCACACTCAAGCATTTGAATACCACTATATGATTAGCGGCATGACGGAATACATGGATTTAGAGACAGGGACTGTATATCCATTTAAAAAAGGGGACTTTTATTTAATCCCCCCAGGCGTAAAATATGCTCAAAAGTCGAAGCCAGGAACGACACTTATATTTATTAAAACACCACCGGGAAATGATAAGAAAGCAGTTGAGTTAACACCTGCGGTTACTGAGTGGCTCGATAATAAAATACAAACCTTGCGCCTTGACTATACGGATGACCAGGAGGCACCTATTCCAAACTCGATAAAACCTGCTGCATCAGTTGCTATCGTTAATGAACAAAACGAGATATTACTGGTAAGAAGGCGTGACAGCGGAAAATGGGCAATGCCAGGAGGGACTCAGGATTTCGGTGAAGATTTAAAAGGCTGCGCTATAAGAGAAGTCCGGGAAGAACTTGGATACGATGTAGAAATTACCGATATAGTCGGAACCTATACGAATCCCAAAAACATCATTGCGTACTCAGATGGCGAGGTCCGTCAAGAATTTGCAATTGTCTACAGCGGAAAAATAAAAGGCGGAGAATTACAATTAGACAATGAATCAACAGCATACCAATGGGCTAATCTTGAACAAGCAACAACGTTACCGATGGCTGAATCTCAAAAACAAAGAATTATAGATTTAATTAAGTATCTTAACGAAGGTGTACGAGCTTTTAAGTAAATAGTGCGAAGCCCATCCCGTATCAACGACCGAACGAGGCATCCGTACGGAAAAAGGACGTTGATAACCCAGTATCAATGCCCGAACGAGGCGTCTTTACGAAAAAAGGGCGTTGATAACACAGTATCAACGACCGAACGAGGCGTCTGTACGAGAAAAGGGCGTTGATAACCCTGTATCAACGACCAAAAGAGACTTCTATACGAAAAAAGGGCGTTGATAACTCAGTATCAACGACCGAACGACACATCTATACGAAAAAAGGGCGTTGATTACCCAGTATCAACGACCGAACGAGGCGTCCGTACGGAAAAAGGGCGTTGATAACACAGTATCAACGACCGAACGACACATCTATACGAAAAAAGGGCGTTGATAGCACAGTATCAACGACCGAACAAGGCGTCCTTACGGAAAAAGGGCGTTGATAACACAGTATCAATGCCCGAACGAGGCGTCCTTACGGGAAAAGGGCGTTGATAACACAGTATCAACGACCGAACGACACATCTATACGAAAAAAGGGCGTTGATAACACAGTTATCAAAACCCGAACTTTTTGTATAAAAAAACCTCAGTTCAGCCTGAGGTTTTGATCGAAAACTTTTCATAGTAGTGCCTGCCACCACGTCACTGCTCTATTCGCCTTTGATTTTTTTTAAGGCTTCCGTTGTATCTGCCACGTATTTTTTAAGCCGGTAGGGTTTGCTTAGTACCCGTTTTGGCAGCTCCGTGATGAATTTGTCATGGCTTTTTTCGTATTCACTTATCAGCCTTGTTGGTTTTGATGTTACTCTCTTATAAACTTCTTTATATATTTCCCTTATGGGGTCAACTTGCAAATTAATTTTACTATGGCATACTGTGCATTCGACGCTATAAATTTTATTGTTTAAATATTTTACATTATGCAGAGATTCATCATTACACCGGGAACAAAATAAGCTGGAATCCATCTCTGAATATTTCATTGGCCTTCCCCTTTACACAGAATCGATTATTGGAAAGAACATGCGCTACGCAATTATTTTTATACAACAATGAAATGCAGGTGTGGGATAAACCCTTCACCCACTTAAAGCTTATTATTATTTTACTCCAATTACGGAAGTTAGTTACATTTATTTTTAAAAAATTTAAATAAAAACGTATTCTACTCAACTATATCCATAAATCCTAACAAATAAAACAATTCCCCTTACTCTATATAACCTTTAACTATAGAAGCTGCGGTTTGTTCATCAATGATGAGAACGTTGATGATTCCCCCGCGAAGGGCTCCTACTATGCTTTCAACCTTATTCTCTCCTTCGACAACGGCAACCACCTTAGGAATATCTTTCAGTTCTTCTAAACTGATTCCGATGGCCTTGCGGTCCAAGGAATGATTCAGAGAGGAGCCGTTTCTGTCAAAAAAGCGGAAGCCAATGTCTCCGACAGCTCCAATTTCCTGAAGATAGCTTAAGTCATCCTCCTGAAGATAACCAATTTTCACTAGTGTTGAATCCTTAAAAGGATTGCCCACACTAATAAGGGCCATATCTACATTCCTGCCGCTTTCCAACACCGTTTGAATATCCTGCATAGCCATTAAACGGTCCTTCAATTCTTCAGATTCCACCACGGCCGGAGCATATAAATAGGTACAGGTGCCATTTATTTTTTTAGCTAATTCATTGGCCAACTGATTGGCATGAATCTCAACCGCTTTTGCCCCCATACCACCTTCTAATGGTACAACAGTGATATCGTCCCTTCGTTCAAATGGATATTCCTGGACAAGGCCGGCAAGTGTCATGCCCCAGGATATCCCTATACTCTTCACTCCCCTCATATTTCGATTAACGTAATTAGCACCGGCGAGCCCTACAGACCGCATGACCATTTCCTTCGTTAAGCCATTATTCGGTACGACAATCGCCGTTTCCAATCCAAAATATTTTTCAAGCTGTTGCTCCAATTCAACTGTATGCACACTTTCATCTTTTATATAAATATTAACAATCCCTTCATCCTTTGCTTTCTGAAGCAATTTGGAAATTACGGGCCTGGAGACTCCAATTTTATTGGCAATTTCCGCTTGGGTACATCCATCGTTATAATACAGGCTGGATACCTTCACCAATTGCCGTTTCTCATACCAATCCATATTTACCTTCTCCTCTAAACCATTACAAATGTCATCTATAAGAACATTTTACATGATTTTCTTTTCAAAATCACTTTTCTATAGCGAAATGCCGAGTATCTTCATACCCGGCATTTGGAAAATCTATTCTATTATAAAATCAGATTGCAGATGCTACTTTGTGTTTTGATTTTTTCAATTTATGAACGGCATTAACCGCCGCTTCAAAAAATGTTTCAGAAATTGTTGGATGCGGGTGGACCATTTTAGCTGCTTCTTCAACGGTTCCTTCCAGGTACATAAAGGCAGAAGCCTCGGAAATCATTTCAGTCACGTGAGATCCGACCATCACAACCCCAATAATTTCTCCATACTTTTCCTCATATATAACCTTTGTAAATCCTTGAGGTTCACCGGCACTTAGTGCTTTACCACTCCCGGCAAAGTCGAATTTTTCTACGCGAACTTCCATTCCCTGTTTCTTGGCCTCTTCCTCAGACAAACCAACAGAGGCAATTTCAGGCAGGGTGTAGATACAGCGCGGCATGACCTTATAGTCCATATGGTCTTCGATTCCAGCAGCATTGTTGACAGCAACCACACCCTCTGCACTAGCTGCGTGAGCAAGCTGCCAGCCCCCGATCACATCGCCGACTGCATATACATTCTCCATACTGGTTTCCATTTTCTCATTCACCTGGATGAATGGGCCATTTTGGGCAAGGTTCAAATCCTTCGTCGCTGATAAATTCGGCCTGCGTCCGGTGCTGACCAAAAGGATATCTGCCTCAAGCACTAGCTCGTTACCCTTAGCATCTGAACAGATGACTTTTTTGGCACCATTGGCTTCCTGCACCTTCTGGACAGTAGAGCTTGTATGAAGCTTAACACCCTTTTTCTTTAATACTCCGGCTAAAAACTTGGATGCCTCCGCGTCCTCTGTCGGAATAATTCGATCAGCTGCTTCCACAACGGTTACTTCAGCTTTTAATGAGGCAAAAATAGTGGCAAATTCAACACCGATTACCCCGCCGCCAATTATAATAACCTTTTTTGGAATATCAGCAAGATCAAAAATTGTATCACTTGTATCGTACTGAACGGATTCAAGCCCAGGAATTGGCGGGACAGCAGGTGTCGAGCCAGTCGCTACAATAACCTTACCGGCTTGAAGTGTCTCTTCCCCTGTTTCTGTCTTTACCCTGACTGTGCCATCCTTCGCCAGTGTCCCATAGCCGTTATAAACGTCTATTTTCCCCTTCTTCATCAAAAACGCGATTCCGCTGCGAAGCCGTTGAATGACGTCATCCTTCCGATTCCTCATTTTTTCAAAAGAAAGAGTTAAAGGACCTGTCTCAATTCCCCACTCACGGGCCTTTTCAATCTGGTCAATCACTTCTGAATGCTTTAAATACGTTTTGGAGGGGATACAACCGCGATTTAAACATGTACCGCCAAGATGATCGGCCTCAATCAAAGCAGTCTTTTTGCCAAGTTCGGCAGCGTGAAGAGCTGCAACATAGCCTCCAGGACCGCCGCCAATTACAACGATTTCATAAGATGCTGTCAATTCATCGCCTCCATTACACAAGTAATTCAAAAGGATTTTCCAGGATTTGTTTCAGTTCAGTCAGGAAGGCAGCAGCAGGCGCACCGTCCATTGCACGGTGGTCAAACGACAAGCTTAGAGCCATCATCGGCCTGATTTCCAGTGCTCCATTCACAGCTACCGGCTTATCATGGATACGTCCAACCCCAAGTATCGCGCTTTCCGGCTGGTTAATGATCGGGGTAAATGCATCAATTGCATACATGCCAAGGTTGCTGATCGTAAAAGTAGAACCCTTTAACTGATCAGGGCGTAATTGATTATTACGTGCAAGCTGGCCGATCTCTTTTGCATCCGCCGTTATCTCGGCCAGGCCTTTGCCAGGGACATCCTTAATAACTGGGACCATCAAGCCATCTTGTACAGCTACAGCCAGACCGATATGAACATGGCTATGCTGGACAATTTCATCGTCTTCAATGGAGACATTCACTTGCGGATGGCGGGATAATGCTGATGCCACCGCCTTAATCAAAATATCTGTATAGGATAGACGGAATCCCGTCTTTTTCTCGATAACCGGAAGAAGTGAGGCACGAAGCTCTTTTACCTTGGACATGTCTACTTCTGATGTCAATGTCACATGTGGCGCTGTATACGCACTCTGCGACATCCGCTCTCCAATGACTTTTCTCATACCGGACATTTTCTTCCGCTTTGAGGCAGCTGGTGCAGAGGTTTCTGTCTTCGGTACAGCCGAGAAGACATCGTCCTTGACTATCTTTCCATTGACCCCGCTGCCCTTTACAGAACCGAGATCCACCTGCTCTGCCAAAGCCACTTTACGGGCAAGCGGCGTTACTTTTGGTTCTGCTTCGGCATTTTCCAAAAATGCGGTAACATCTTTTTTGTGAATACGGCCATTTGGACCGCTTCCGGGAATGGCTCCCAACACAAGATTATTTACCCGTGCAATCCTGCGGGCTGCCGGGGTTGCGCGAGGTTTCTCCTCTGCTGCTTGTACACTGCTTGTCTCGACAGGGGCAGCTTGTTCCTGGGTTTCCGACTCGGCCGCATTATCTTCAGGCTCCTCTTCAGCAGCACCAGATAGGCCGGGTGAAGAAGCCGGAATGTTTTCGCCCGCCTCTCCGATATACCCAACAATCTGGTTAACCGGTACCTCTTCATCCGCGTCGAAATACTTCTTCAGTAAAACCCCTTGATCGTAGGATTCTACTTCAATGTTAATTTTGTCAGTCATGATTTCAAAAAGCGGCTCGCCAATTTCGACACTGTCCCCTTCTTCTTTGAACCACTGAAGGAGGGTACCAGTAGCCATCGTACTGCTCAGCTTGGGCATGAAAATTTCCTTTGCCATGATTTGCCCCTCCTTCTTATTTGTATTTAACCGTTTCTTTAACAGCTTGAATGATATCAAGCACTTGCGGAATTGCGGCTTTTTCAAGCTTAGGGTTATAAGGAATCGGAACCTCTTTACCGCCTAGACGCTTAATTGGGGCATCCAAGTAGTCGAACGCTTCACTTTCAGCGACAACACTGACAATTTCCCCGCCAATTCCGCCGCGCTGCACGGCTTCATGGACAACGATTAAACGGCCGGTTTTCTTTACGGAGTTGATGATCGTTTCCTTATCTAGAGGGACGATTGTCCGGGGATCGACGATTTCTACACTGATGCCTTCTTTTTCAAGCTCTGCGGCTGCCTCCAGTGCTTTATGCACCATTATTGCTGTTGCAACTATGGTAACGTCCGTTCCTTCTCGTTTAATATCCGCTTTGCCGAGTTCAATTTTATAAGACTCTTCAGGTACATGGCCGGAAGTTTTGTAAAGTAATTTATGCTCATAAAAAATAACAGGGTTGTTGTCATCTATCGCCGCCTTCAAGAGGCCTTTTACGTCATAGGCGGTGGAAGGCTGGACTACTTTTAATCCAGGAATATGTGCCATCCATGCCTCAAGGCTTTGGGAATGCTGGGCTGCCGCACCTGTACCAGAACCTGACGGAGTTCTTAATACCATCGGCACACTTCCCTTACCGCCAAACATGTACCTTGTCTTTGCGGCCTGGTTGACCATTTGGTCCATTGCTATAGTGATAAAGTCAGAGAATTGAAGTTCCAAAATCGGGCGCATGCCTGTCAGAGCGGAGCCAACCGCTGCTCCAGCAATGGCCGCTTCTGAAATCGGTGTATTCCTCACACGCTCAGGACCAAACTCTTCAATCATGCCGCGCGTCACGCCAAACGCACCACCATATACACCAATATCCTCACCAAGGATAAACACGTCCTCGTTTTGACGCATTTCCTGGCTCATTGCTTCCCGGACTGCTTCTAAATACGTAATGATTCTATCTGCCATAATAGTCGTCCCGGCCGTATAAACGGTATGAAATCCGTCCAATCCCATTTATACCGCCAGGATTCGCCTCCCTTCATCTCGGTATCCATTTTCAAATAGCCTTACTGGTATACACTTCCGGATCATCCATCGTTACTTGTGGATGTCTCTATTAATCGGCATAAACGTCTTCCAGCAGAGTATCAAGTGACGGTTCAGGACTGCTTTCCGCAAACTTCACCGCATCATCAATTTGCTTGTAGGCCTCATCCTGGAGTTGCTTTGCTGTTTCTTCTGTCAATACGCCTGCTTCAATCAGGACAGTTTTAAATCGCTTGATGCCGTCCTTCGCTCTCCACTCATTCTCCTCATCACGTGTGCGATATTTCTTGGCATCGCTCTTTGAATGCCCCTTCCAGCGGTACGTCTTCATTTCAATCAAACTTGGCCCCTGGCCACTTCTCGCCCGTTCAACAGCACCGTGAACCGTTTTCATAATTTCAACCATATCAAGGCCGTCCACTACTTCACCAGGAATCCCATAGGCTGCAGCCCGGTCCGCAATATGTTCCACTCGCGTCATTTCCTTCACCGATCCTGACATGCCATACTGGTTGTTCTCGCAAATAAAGACAACCGGCAAATCCCAAATCGATGCAAGGTTAACGGATTCATGGAAACTTCCCTCATTGGAAGCACCATCACCGAAGAAGCAGAGCACTACATATCCTTGATCTTTCATTTTTGAAGTAAGTGCCGCTCCGACAGCAATTGGAATACCGCCACCAACAATCCCATTCGCGCCAAGGTTCCCTTTTTCAACGTCAGCGATATGCATGGAACCGCCTTTTCCTTTACAGTATCCAGTCGTCCGGCCGAACAGTTCAGCCATCATCTTGTTCACATCGCCCTCTTTAGCAATGCAATGGCCGTGACCGCGGTGTGTACTGACGATTTTATCTCTTGCTTCAAGCACGGCAATCGATCCTGATGCAGAAGCTTCCTGCCCGACGGCAAGGTGTGTCGTTCCATGAATCAAGCCTTTTGCAAAAAATTGATCGACCTTCTCATCAAAATAACGAATCAGCCACATCTCTTTATATAAATCTTTCAATTTTTCTTCCGTAATCATTTCGGGAAGGTTTAAAGTTTTCACTGTCATTCCAGCTCCTCCTTTTACATTTGTTCCATACAGTTACATTTGTAAAAATCATAACGTTATTTTAATTTTCCGTCAAGCGTAAACACACTATTCTTATAAATGAAAATATTTTAGAGGAACTAATAAGTTTAACCCTTGAATTTCGCTACAGGCGCTTCGCTTTCCGAGGGCATGCGGTGAGCCTCCTCGGCGCAAGCACCTGTGGAGTCTCACCTGTCCCGCTGCTCCCACAGGACGTTGATAATCTCCTCTGAAAAAGCACCGCAGGAGAAAATGCGTTTTTTGCATTTTCGAACGAGCTTCGCGCCTTTCGCTTCAATTAAATTTAGATTCTTTAGTTCCTCTAATATAGTAAAAAATAGGCATCCAAACTATGATAACGGTTACAAAAATGCCGTGAATGAAGATAAAAAATAAGGAAAAAGGGGCAGGGTGGTTTCACCTCTTCCTCTTTTTCCCTATTCCCTGTCATTCCAAAGGAAGTTGACGGTATCCTATCGATTATTTAAACGTAATGACTGTTCCCTCTTTAAGCGTCGGGAAGTGGTTTGGCGCTGCAAAAACTGCTCCTGGCAATACATCTTCCAACGGCTCCTGGAAGTAAATCGAGACATGGCCTAATTCTTTCAAGTTTTTATTCGCATGACTTCCCACGGCAGTAATCGTGAACGATTCGTCATCAAACTGGATCGTTCCGCCAACCTTAAGCGGCTCTTCTGACAAAATTTCAAACTCATGAATAACGGCCATTTCGCGAAGTTCCTTAGGTGCTTGCGGTCCAAAAAGAATCACAATTTTATCTTCCTTAAAAGTCGGCACTAATACACCGATTTCCTTTACAACTGAAATAGTCACTTTATTGCCTCCCTTTCCATACATTCGTTTCTTATAATGTTACAAGTGCCGGGTTTTCTGTGTTTACCGGAAATAATTGGTCCTGAAGGGCCCTTAACTTCCAAACCGTTGTAGTTGTGTCTAATTCCACATCTTCCAATGTCAGGAATTGGCCAAACTTAATATCGCGCTTGGCTACTACCGTGCCACTAATCAAGCCAATTGGAATGTGGCCATTTTTCTTCATATCAACATGAGTTTCCAGTACACCTCGGACACTGTATCCACCGATTCCATCCACTTTTTCGCCCGCTTTTATATCCCGTTTCGCCACTGCAACCGTTTCGGAAATTGGTGCACCCAACGGATGAATGGAAGATTCATGCTGCAGGACAGCTTTTGCAATGGTAATTGGTGTTTCCAGGCTTGCAAGGTGGTATGGACGGTAGAAAGTATAATGAGGTCCTTTACCAACTTTCAAGTAACGAAGCTCTTCATCCACTGGAGCAAGATCACTCTTTACGATTACAAATACACCTGGTGCTAATCCGTTTACATATTCAACGACACCGAAGTTATTCAGTACTCCTCCGTTTTCTTTCGTAGTCAGCTTGTCAGCCACATCTTCAACCGTTGCTGATACACCATGCATTCCTACTTTGTCCGGAAGCAGACCGATTGCATTACTTAGCAGGTTCATTTCCGCCATCGTTTTCGTCCCATCCTGGAATGCTGCCAGCATATGGGCACTCATATTCTTCGCTTTCGCTTCTGCCGCGACAACATCTGGATTTGAGGTCGGGATGAACGGGTTGTTCTTTCCTTTTCCTGCAACTAATACTACCAATCCCATCGTCTTAGCAAATTCATATAATTCAAGTGTTGCAGCCGGCTCATCACCTGCTGAACCCGTATAGATTAGTCCAGCGTTGGTAAACATTTGATACATCAAAGAACCGATCGTAATGTCTACTTCAACGTTTAAAAGAACAATGTGCTTTTTTGAGCGGAGTGCTTCGAGTGAGATATTTGCTCCCACTTCAGGAACACCAGTCGCGTCAACGACAACCTCAACATTTTGTGATTGGATGACTTCGCGGTAATCCGAGGAGATGACCATCGCTTCTTTTCTGCTCACCTTTGAATTGTAAAAATCTCCTGCTCGCTGCGCTGCTTCCAGATTCACATCACAAATTCCTGTGACAGACATTCCTGGTATATTCGAAATTTGGGCAATCATTCCGAATCCCATTTGCCCTGCGCCAATGACACCTACTTTAATCGGGTTATTGTCGCGTTCACGTTTCAAAAGCTGTGTGTAGACTGACATGAAATTTCCTCCTCAAACATGTTAGATTAAAGCGTTTACATTCTATTAAACAAAAAAACTATTGTTAAGCTTTAAACAAATGTTATATACTGTGACAATTTCAGCGATTATATAACATTTGTTAATTACTGTGTCATATGTTACAAACTTAGTGTAATCCTTCATGTAAGCCCTGTCAAGAAAGAACTTTCAGAAAAATAGAATATTCACCAAAAACAAAAAGTATCGGACTGCAAAAGAAAAACTGCACTTTCAGCTGAGTGCAGCTTTTCAATTACGATTCAACTAATGCCTTTGCTGTCACTTCATCTGTAATTAGAACATGAATCAAGTTGCCCTCAAGGGCCGCTTTAATGGCATTTACCTTTTCTAAGCCAGAAGCCACTCCAATCACAAGAGGAATCTTCTTCAACTTTTCCAGTCCTAACGAAATAACCCGCTCATTCCACTCATTATCAACAGATTTTCCGAATTTATTAATGAAGTTATAACAGATATCTCCGACAATTTCCGAATCAGAAGTCAGCTTTTGATGAACGCAGCCCATATAGGATTGCACCATAGTTGAATGTTCTGGATTTCCGCCGATCCCTACAACAGCGATATTCGATTTCTCTGCCAAATCAAAGATATTTTTAATGGAAGGCTGCCTCATAAGCACTTCCTTGGCTTCCTTCGTATCGACGATCACAGGTAAATGAAGCAGTTCGAAATTTGCCTGCAGTGCTTCCCCAATCTTGGCAACAATATAATTGGAGTGAATATCGACCCGTTCATTTCCGACTCCGCCTACTAAAGGAACGATAGTGGCTGATGGGAACATCTGGCGTGATTGCAGGGCCTTGGCTACTTCATATAATGTCGTCCCCGATGAAAAGCCGATTATTTGATCATCCTTAATGACTCTTAACAGAAATTCACTTGTCGCCTCACCCAGATGTTTTTTGGAAGACTCCCCTACACTTTCAATACAGATAACTTCACGCAAGTTATAGAGGCGCTCTACCTTCCGCTCCAGCTGGCTGAACTGATGGACGCCGTCATCATGAATCGTGATTTCCACGATTCCCAATTCCTTTGCCTTGGTCAGGTATTTGGAGACAAGTGAACGGCTGACACCAATTTTTTCGGCAATCTCCGATTGGGTGGCACCTTCCTCGTAATACATTTGAGCTACTTTGACCAACACGCGTCTATTATCCAAAATAATCATCAATTTTCCTCTTTCATACAAATCTAGGACAATCCAATTACAATTCTCCCTAATGGATGTGTTTCTGCATAATCAAGGCAAAGAGTACTATAAAATCGGGAAACTATGCATAAAAGCCAGGTCTTGGCTTTCATGCATAGTTTAAACGTCCTTAATACATGCCGAAGCTGGCAACATAAGCAATGACAACCGATAAAACACCAGTGATTAAGCGGCTGTATAATACCGCAGGCACACCGTATCGTACCGTTTCAGGCTTCGCTTCTCCTAAAGATAAACCTACCGGAATAAAGTCACAGCCCACTTGGCCGTTGATTGCAAACAACGCCGGCAGCGCGAACTGCGGTGGAATATTCCCCAGCCCAATCTGAGTCCCGATCAGTACGCCAATAACCTGCGCAATAACAGCACCCGGCCCTAATACAGGGGAAAGGAATGGAATCGTACAGATAAGAACAATGATCAAAAGTCCCCAAAGCGATCCAGCAAGCGGTGATAGAGAGTTGGCGATAACATCCCCAATGCCTGTATAGTTAATTATACCAATTAACATACTTACGAACGCCATAAATGGAATGATATTCTTAATCAGGATATCGACAGTATCACGGCCGGCTTGATAGAACGTACCGGTAACATTTCCGATTCCCTTTGAAAACCTTAATAAGAAATTCCCGTCTTGCTGGCTTGCATGCTCTTGCTTTAACTGATTATAGTTTTCTTTAAACTTCTCTTTATCTTTTGTATCGAATTTTCGTTCATCTGTCACTTCCTGGGCACCCGCTGCCTCGGAGTACCCCTCTGCCAATGCAACTTCTTTTTCAGTGACACCGGAAACAAAGATATCTTCAGTAATATACTTAGCAAGCGGGCCAGAAGGAGAGGACGGTAGAACATCAACTGTCAGGATCCGCTTCATTGGATAGACTCCAATACGGGCAGTCCCGCCGCAGTCGATAACCACGCACATCATTTCTTCTTCAGGTACAGAGTTTTTAAACCCATCAACTGCTTCTGTACCCGTCAACTCTGCAATTTTTCTCGCTACCGGATGGATTCCTCCTCCAGTAATCGAAACAACCTTGGTTTTTTGACCTTTTGGTTCAATATATAGACCGGTACCCCAACCGCCGGAACCTTTTGATACAAAAACTCCCTGATGACTCATCTGCAGTCTCTCCCTTCCTAGAGCAAGCTTGCTCCTTCTTTTTTAGCTAAATACTTCGTAATCATTTCTGTAACAATACCTCGGATAAGAATAACCACAACTCCGACGATAAAGTAACGTACAGCAAGGTCGGCTACCGGAAGACCCAGTTCCTGGATTCCATTGGCGATACCCAAATATACAAACAACTCGCCTGCGTTGGCATATGGGAATAGCCCCGTAACCGGGTGGACAAAGGATACGGCGGAATCATAAAATGCCGGCTTCTGTCTCTCTGGCAAAAAGCGGCCAAATGTATAGGCCATCGGGTTTGTTAACATCAGCACGGATAGAACTGGCATTAACGTGTAACGCAGCAGTGTATATTTTGCGGCGAACTGAATAACTCTTGTTACTCTTTCCTCGCCGACAAACTTGATCATGGCATAAGTAAATGTTAAAAGGACAATCAGGGTAGGAACAATACCTGTAAACAACCCCATAAATGTTTCTCCACCCGCATTAAACATGCCGATGAAATGTTCACCAAACCATTTAATCCAATCCATTTTGGTTTCCTCCTCTAGACTCCCATGGAGACCTTATTTTTTGATATCGCTAATAACGCATTTTCTCCTGCTTTTAGAAGTGCCTTTTGGAACGCGGGAACTTTGTTTCTGCCTTTGGCTGCATGGTCTTCGTTGATATCACTTAAAATTTCCCCGACATGCTGGCCTTTGTATTTTTCAATCGCCTTGAATTTTGTTAAAACCGACATCCCATTTAACAGATGGCATTCATGAACAATATACTCCTTGTCGACAACCAAAACCGCGATAGCACCTGGCCGAAATTTCCCCCTTTCCATTCCGGAAAACATGAAAAAACCATCTTCTCCCCTGTAATCGCTTACAATTTTATTGATATTCTTTTTGTAATGCTGAATTTGAATGAATGAAAGCAAATATTGGACAACGAGAACAGCACATAAAATAATTGCCAGCTTCATTACATCACCCCTTTTCTCATCTTTTCGCTTAAACGGCTCCCTCCCTGGTTTCCCCGAATTGATTAAACCGCTTTCATTTCTAAAAAAATCAAACGCAAGAGAGTGTCAAATGTCACGCTTTTTACCACGGAACGCATTTGGTAACATTTGTTACGTATGTTTGCATTTGTTATAAATTTAGAATAATAAAAAAAATAAACAATGTCAACAACCATACAAAATATTTATTGTGCATATTTTTACTATCCATTGCATACAAACAAAAAAGTTTGCAGACTGGTATAGGCTGCAAACTTTTTCGGCGATTAAGATAGAATTTGAGTTTTAACTTTTTTAAACATAGCGTCCTTACCAATCCCGGTCAGCAAAGGAACTCCATCAATGACTCTGGCCTTTAAGTTATCTGGAACCAGAGTAGTAGAAACAATGATATCGTACTCATCAATACGGCCAAGCTCATCCGCAATTTTAGATTGGTACAATTTCACCTTATTGTCTAAACCATTTTCCTCTAGCCACGATTTTACTTTTCCCATAACAACGGTAGAAGTAGCAATGCCCGTTCCACACATGATCAGTAATTTTTTCATTGTCCTTATTCCCAACTTTCTTTGTAGTTTCGTCCGTAGATTAATAGGCAATATCTACAGATTAACTGTTTTTGTTTCTTCAACAGCTGCAGCTCGCTTTGGCTTAATTTTGTTCAAGTAGAAGAGCCCTGCCAAGGCGACCACACCAATAATTGTGATTCCACCCCAGCTTAATATTTTCGCCAACCCAACAAAAACCAAGGTCGTCCATACGGCTCCATCTACTAGTGAAGAAATACTGGTATTTCCTGCCATATCAAAGTTGGCGGCAAGTGCCGAACTTGTGATTAACGGAGCCGCCCACGTAGCAATTAACAGCCCCCCCGCCATATAAATCGTTCCTGCAACCACTGTCCGGATAATATTGCCTCTAAATACAGGGGTCATTAAGCAAACGAGGAATGGAATCGTCGCTAAGTCACCGAATGGCAAAACTCTATTTCCAGGTAAAATGACTGCTAAAAACAATGTAATCGGAACAATAATCAGCGAGGCTGACAAAACAGCAGGATGGCCAACCGACAGGGCACTGTCCATACCAATATATAAATCACGGCCAGGCAATTTTTTTCTGACAAATTCACTGGCAGCTTCTGATATCGGAGCAAGCCCTTCCATCAACAAAGCCACCATGCGAGGCATTAACAACATAACTGCCCCTGTTTGAACGGCTAGATTTAATATTCCTTTTACGTCATAACCTGCTAAAATACCAATCACAAGCCCGATTAAGACACCCATTACAGTGGAGTCTCCAAAAATCCCAAGCCGTTTTTGAATCGTTTCAGGATTTGCTTCCAGCTTGTTAAATCCAGGAATCCTATCAAAAACCCAGTTTAATGGCTTCGCAATGATATAGGACGGAGCGGATGTTCCATGTGGGAATGTAATGTTAGAAAAGCCGTAGAACTTCTCAACATCCTTGGCAATCAGATCGGCCAGGAACAGAATAACAGCTAAATGAATCGCAATCGTATACAATCCAAGAGCAAAGTTTCCTGTCAGTGCATAAACAAGGGAACCTGTGAACGCAACATGCCAATAATTCCAAATGTCAATATCCAGTGTCCTGGTAAGTCCGGTTATTAGTAAAAGTAAATTCACCCCTATACCGATGGGAATCGCTAAACTTCCCAACGCTGTACCGAATGAGATAGCAGCGGCTGCCGGCCAGCCAACATCAATGGTCGCCAATTGAAACCCAAAATTATCTACCATTGCTTTTGCTGCAGGCCCCAAACTCTCGGAGAGTAATCCAATAACAAGATTTAAACCGATAAATCCGATTCCTACGGTTAAACCAGCTTTAAAGGCTTTACCGGGCTTCGTCCCTAAAATAATTCCAAAAATAAATAATAAGATCGGCAGCATGACACTCGGACCTAGGTCAACAAACCATTGTAAAACTGACATAAAAAATCCCCCTTCTATTCAATTTATAAAATCAAAATCACTTAAACTCGATTTACCACCCCCTTCTTTACAGTGACTAACAAGATAGCAGAAAGAGAGGAACAATCCCGAATTGATTTATTTTCACTTGCCGTTCTATTCCAGCCCGATTCGTTCCAGAAGCTTTTCAAATTCATCCTGATTTTTACATCTTGCGAATTCAGTTAATAAGGCTTGATTTTCAATGACCTCCATTAATTTTTGGAGCATCGCTAACTGATCCTCTGCTTTGTTTAAAGCCAGCATAAAGATTACACTAACATCCACCTCCTCATCCTGGCTTCCCATCATCCGGAATTTGACCGGACTTTTCAGTGAGGCAAAAGCAATTTGAGGGATGATGACTTTGTCTGCATTGGTATGGGGGATTGCTACTCCGTATGGTACGGTTCCCAGCCCAGTAGGATAGTCCTTTTCTCTTTCTAAAATACCAGCATGGAAAGAAGAGGTTACCAGGTTAGCTGTATATAGGTTGTCGGCCAGTTTCTTCAATGCGTCTTCCTGGTTGTCTACTTCTAATTCAAAAAAGGTTATTTTCCTATCAAAAAACATGTTGTTTCCTCCTACGAAATTAACTTCCGTTTATAATAAACCATGCGTCTGACACATCTTCTGCATTGATTAATTTTTCAATTTTATCCTTGGACTCCGCAATATCCGCCAATTCCGCAAGCGCCTTTAAGTGGCGTTTTTGATTAAAAATGGCCAGTGGTGTAATAATGGAAACCTTATGTCCATTTTTAAATGCAACGGGCTTTTTTAATATCAGCATTGCGAAGGCATCGGCCAACACGCCAGCCTCCGGAGCCGCATGGGGAATCGCCATACTTTTTCCCAGGAAGCTGTAAAGCTGCTTATGGTTATTGGCTTCAATTAATGTCGTAACGTAGGATGGCTTGATGATATTCCTTTCCAAAAGCGGTGCACAAGCCAGTGTAATTGCTTCTTGCCACGTTTTCACTTCGTCCACTATTTGTATAAAATTATTAGGTAAAAATTGTTTTAGACCATAATGGACTTGTTTTTCTTCCTTTATCTCTCTCTTCTGACCTTCTTGAAAAAGTTTAGACAGCGATGTTAACAGCGCCATTTCATCTGTTACAATTGCATTGTCTTTAATCGTTTCTATTAATCTGTTAATGTTAATCGTTGCGTAGCTTTCGCGGTCTACTTTATTTAATACCTGCCTTCTTAAGGCCTTTTTCTCACCTAAGTTCATTAACGGATTGATCAAGTACATGGGCTTGTTGGATTGAACCGGAATTGTGCTGAAAACGATGTCGTAATCAAGCTGATAATCCAGGAACTGCCTTAATGAGAGACTTTCAGCAAAGTAAAACTCAGGGAAGATTTCCTGCAGGCTCTGCTGCATGATTTTTGAAATGGTTAAACCATTCGTACATACAACTAGTGCCCGTTTTCTTTTCATTAAACCTTGGCCTTGTTTCATTAGCTGGCCAGCGATAAACATTGTAATAAAAACTACTTCACCTGGCGGGAACTTTTCTCCGATTAAATCTTCGAGTGGCTTAATGGAAGCCGCAACGATTCCATTCAAATCGCTATATTCTTCAATTATTTGATTGGAGAGTTGGTTTTTTAGTGTTAAATGATATTTGATGCGATAATATGCAGGACGCATATGCAGGAGCAGTTTTTCCACGATTTCTTCTTTCCCTGCCATAAAGGTACAGGATCGTCTTTCAAAATCATCAATCATCTTTTCGATTGCTGTCCTTAAATCCTTTATCCGCCGATCCGTCAAGAGATCTGCAGAACGGACATGAGAGGCAAGGAGCTGCAGGGTAAGCCAGATTCGCTCTGCTTTCGGAAGCTCAACGTTTTCTTTAATTAGCATTTGGGAGGCACTGTATTCCTCCGTATCCGCCAATTCGTTTACATTTATATTAAAGTCTGAATCGAGCAGCTTTCCTTGCCCTATCCTGGTAAAAATGATTTCAATGATATAAGGCAAAGTCTCATAGCTTTCATCAGTTAAGTGAATATTCAGGGTATTTTCGATAGAAGATATCCTTTTCTGCATATCTGAAATATCAAGCTTCAAAATCTTTTCGAAATACGTATGTCCGTTATAAAAATCCAACACTGATTTCACTACCTCAATCAGAAGCCTCCGAGCCTGAAGCTCTTCGCCCTCGATATCGTATCCATCTGTCCTTGAATAGACGATTGATAAGTTATATGATTTAATAAAATCAGCCGCTTCCTTTAAATCACTTATCCCCGTATTTCTGCTAATTTCCAATAAATCCGTAATATGAAAAAGCGATATTTCTTCCTTCTTTCCAAGAATATATAACAGAATCAAAAGGATTCTTTCTTTTTCTGTTGGAATATAGTGGTTTGTGGAGTCCACATTGGAGCCACCCTCAGAAAGAAGAGTGAGTATTTTTTTGTCTATAATAAAATTTCCGTTTCTACTTTTGGTTATCACCGGGAGATTTTCCGATTGTAACCACTGATTAATCTTTTCAAACGAATAACTGATTTGCCTTCTGCTTAATTGGAATTTCCCCTCCAATTCCTTACTTTTTACTTGAGGAGTTCTTACCAATTCATTTAGTAATTGAACGCTTCGCTCATCAAGGTACATGATAAAACCTCCCTGATTTGATTATATCCAGAGTTTTCGCAATTCTGTAACCGTTTTCAAACCAATTTGTTTACACACATCCGTCCAATTTATGTTTAAGATTGTACTTTACATTTGTTTACCTGCCTTACACTTGTTTTATTACTCACTACCTTACCATGATTATTGCGTAAAAAAATAAAAAAAACGTTCAATTCTTTATCCGAATTGAACGCTTCCTTTTTTATTATAGGCTCTGTTAAACAAGGATGTTGATTTTCGCTCCACAAAGGAAAGCCTCTGTGAATAATCATCGCAGGGACAGGCGAACTTTGCCTGTCACGAAGCGCTTCGCTTTTCCGCGGGCGGTCTGGGAGCCTCCTCGGCGCGAGCGCCTGTGGGGTCTCCCACTGACCTTTTCTCCCGCAGGACGTTGAATAAGCTTCCAAGAAAAAGCATCGCAGGAGAAAATGCGCTCTTTGCATTTTCGAACGAGTCTTCGCGCCTTACGCTGCAATCAACAGCTTTAAAAAATCAACAATATCCTTTAACACAGCCTTATTATAAAAGGCCAACCAATTGCAAGCCTTTTAGGATCCCATCTTCATCTACGGGATGGGTAACATATTTAGCTAAACCTTTGACTATCGGTTCTGAATTCCCCATCGCCACGCTATTTTCAACATATGTAAGCATTTCAATATCATTCAGTCCGTCGCCAAAAGCATATACATTTTTCTTCGGAATATTTAAATGCTGGATGAACGCTTCTACACCTTTTGCTTTGGATCCGCCTGCAGGCAATACATCGACAGAATATTGGTGCCATCGGACGAATTCAAATTTCTTAAATTGCGCAGCATAGGCGTCCTGCATATCCTCAAGACAAAACAATAACAATTGGTATACGTCATTTTTTTCATAAAAAGCAGGATCATAGATGGGCGCCTGGTTAATTTTTAATGAATCAATCCCAGCAGTCATATGTGGATGGGATTCAATGTTAGCAAACATCTTCTCGTGGTTCTCATAGATAATGGGATTGGCATTTTCCTCGGCAAATAGAGTTAAACGAATAAGCTCCTCTTTATCTAGGACCCGGGAGTATACCGGTTTCCCCTTATGAACAACATAGGACCCATTAAAACTTATATAAGAATCAATCCCAAGTTCCTCCAGAAGATCCTTAAACATAAACGGTGCCCGGCCAGTCGCAAGCGCAACCTCGTGTCCCAGCTCTTTCAATCTAGTAACCGCAGCCTTTGTAGAAGCCGGAAGTTTTTTATCGTGGTCAAGGAGTGTCCCATCAATATCAAAAAAGACACTTGTTTTTCCATAAAAATGAACTTCGATCCTTTCCATGTTACCTATCATCTAACCTTTACGAAAAAACGAGCTATATGTGGCGAATTATTCAGCCAGCCCCTGGGTCTTCAATACTTCACCAAGCTTCTCGACGCATGCATCTGCATCTGTACCTTCTGCAATGACCCTGATTTGCGCCCCACCCGGGATCCCCAGTGACATGACACCCATAATCGATTTCAGGTTCACTTGCTTCTCCTTGTATTCTAGCTTCACATCGCAATTAAACGCGGAAGCGGTACTTACTAATACTGTTGCTGGGCGTGCATGGATTCCTGACTCGTCAATGACTGTAAAATTTTTTTCTGCCATTTCTTTATTTCCTCCTAAAAAACTTTTATTGTAACAGCTTACATCTAATTAATCATATCACTAATTATAAATTTCACCCATCAATTATTCTTGAAAAACCTCATTTTTAAGATAATGCAATGAGTATCGCAATGGGCCAACTGTTCTTTATGTATAATAATTCGACAAAAACCGAATGTTTAAACAGGAACAGTTCTCCAGCGAATAGCTTTTTATGTTATTTATGGTAATAATGTTGGGAAAATTGTAAAATGGTAGTGCTTGGAAATTTTAAAACTATTAAAATGGTAAGGTGATGTTATGTTTTGTACGAATTGTGGTGCGAAGATTGGGGAAGGCGGCAGATTTTGTCCTTCATGCGGAAAAGCGGTAGATTCTCCAGCTACCGAAATTTCTCCCTCTACTTCCGGACCGGTATCGGAAACAGAGGAACTGGAGACATTTGTGGGAAAAAAGTCCGATTATTATTTACGAAAATGGAGCAAGCCTAAGGGTAAGTCAGGTTTAATGGGTTGGAACTGGGCCGCTTTTTTTGCCGGTATGTTCTGGCTCGGCTATCGAAAAATGTACAAGATTGTATTGATCATTTTAGGTGCTTTCCTGGCTTTTGATATTATTTCGCTTATCATTGACAATCCCATCTTGGACCAAATGAACTACTCGATAGGCATGGTAACTGCTGCTTTGTTAGGAATGCAAGGAAACTATTATTACCATAAAACTGCCCAGGACAAGATAAAGGATGTTAAAAAACAGTTCCCCGATAATTCGGCAGGCCAGTTGGATGCACTGCGTAAACAAGGTGGTGCCAGCTGGGGAGGCGTATTTATCGTTCTTGGCTTATTTGTAGGGTACCTGGTAATAAATGTAGCGATGGCCTATGTTTTCGACAGTACTGCCCAAGACTCTATAAGCAAGGACAAACCCGAGGCAGTCGTTGCCAGCAACAACACTGACACAACTGATAAGGACAATTCAGCAGACACACCTGAGGAAACCGACAACTCAGGCTCATCCGAGGGTACAAATACAGGAACGGCCAATCAGACAGAAGAAGACACAAGTTCGAATTCGCAAGATACATATTCAGATGCCTCATCATTGGCGGAAGTACAAGAGCTTCTCAATTCTTATATGGACGAAACCGGCCTGGCCATGAAAGCTATAGATGTGCAATACGATATGGCAAATCAACTAGATAGAGAGTTTGCAATTATAGGAACTGCTTCCCTATCAGATTATTATAATTATGGATTCAGCGAGCTGGAAAAGGAATTTTTTGCAGTAAAGATCTACCCTTTAGAAGATTCCAGCAGCATTAAGGATGTCTGGACTCTCTATTTTAATAGAACGGATTTTGCCGAGTTATTTAATACGTTGAAAGTAAATGGCGAAACGATCCTCGTGGGTACAGGAGTCATTCCAAGCCAGCTGTACGA
Organism: Bacillus sp. FJAT-27225; assembly: GCF_001685025.1. Classification (GTDB taxonomy): domain Bacteria; phylum Bacillota; class Bacilli; order Bacillales; family Cytobacillaceae; genus Bacillus_D. The sequence continues at coordinate 365,457 of NZ_MAYU01000012.1, forward strand.
AGATTCACAAGGGAACCTTGCCATTGCAAGCCAAGCCTCCTGGGCAGAATAAACGGAAACAGGGACGGTTCTACTTTGCCAAAACGGCTAAGTACAACCGTCCTCCTCTGTCTATGATATAATGAAACTGTTTCATAAATTTGGAAAAAGGGGAGAGCAAGATGTTAAAGAAGTTTGCTTCCGATGCGCTTGGCTTGTCGGATATCGGAAAAATTATTGAGCCTCATGATTATGACAAGACAGGTGCAGATGATTATGTCCGTCATGAGGATAATGAGAAAATTTACTTCCTAATCAAGACGAAAGCAGACGAATATTGCTTCACAAATTTGGCCTTCATTCATGTTGACGGGGCGAATGCGGTTTCTTCCAAGCGTGTATTAAAACGCTATCCATACTCCCAGCACAAAATCACCGATGTACTGCTTGAAACAGCGGGAAAGATTGACCTCGATATCGAAATCAAGTTTACGCTCGGGAACCAGCATTACAGCATCGATGTCGACAAAAAGCAAATCAATAAGCTGAATGACCTCTACAAAGCCCTGCTCTACATATCCGAAGTCACAATCGAAAACAACATTATGCTTCAGATGGCCAGCGCAAGCCTTGATAAAGCCACAAACATCCTGCAAAACACACGGCCAGCTGACATAGCACTCGCCGACCAGTACAAGCAGCTGACCGAGTTTAGCTTCGACTGGCTGAAGTCGACCCGCGAACAATACCACCAAAAAGATTTCGGAGCTGTTTTCGAGAAGTACATTAACAACTAATCCACTTTCCAGTCACACTTTTTGCACTGCTGAATAAAATAATAAACCTAGGAAAAGGCATTGTGAATCCTTGTCAACAGTGCCTTTTCTTATTCCGGTTAAAATCGGCATGCTGAACTTTGTCATAAAAAGGTTTAAACACTAATAAAATAGGGTAAAGAAAACACCCTAAGGGACAATCCGTTGTTTAGGTGAAGTTCAGGCGTTTTCCACTTCTCTTATGGCTAAAAAAATGCAAGGAGGAAAAGTGATGAGACACTCCGATCCAAACGAATGCATTTATTGTGGTGACCAGCTGACGAAATGGGAAAACACTAGAAGCTATTGTTGGAAATGCAGTGAAACAACTTCCCCTGAAGCTTTTCACGAAGAGGATGATTACTAAGAGGGACGGTTCTCGTTTGCCGGCTTTAGCCAATCAAATGTAGCGTTCAAAGTCTTTTGCTAAAAAGGCACACTGGAGTTTTTCTTCAGGGGTGCTTTTTATTTTTTTGCTAAAAGGGACGGTTCTCGTTTGCTGGCTTGATCATTCATTCATTTTTCAATGGGCTAAACTGTTTTCAAAAATAAATTATTGGTATTAAAGGAATAATAATTTAATGTAGTCTTTAAAAACTCACCTATTGACCAGCTGAAGGTAATTAAAAGATAATCTAACTACTTTTTTAAAAGCCCACTCTTAAATACATATGAACAACGTCAACCGAAAACCTGACTGGATTGCTTAATTTACTTTTTTGCCGTCTGCTGACCTTATAGTTTGGCAGGCAAGAACCGTTCCCCTTTACCATATGGAAATGAATTTTTGGAATTGTTCGTTGATTCATTCTCATAACTTTGTTAAAATGAATTATATTTTTTTGAAATAATGTTTTTAATACTAATCGATTCATAATTATTCAGAAACTCTAAATAATATACAATGGGAGGCACAACATATGACCAAGTACACAGATTTAAATGTCCCACTTAGAACAATTATGACACCTGGGCCAGTAGAAGTTGATCCTCGAGTACTAAGGGCGATGTCAACTCCGATTTTAGGGCAATTCGATCCCGCTTTTACAAATATCATGAATGAAACAATGGAAATGCTCCGGGCCGTGTTTCAAACAGAAAATCAATGGGCATTCCCGGTCGATGGAACGTCACGGGCAGGTATCGAAGCTGTCCTCGTCAGTATTATTGAACCTGGCGACAAGGTATTGATTCCAATATACGGCCGATTTGGCTACCTTCTAACCGAAATCTGCCAGCGTTATGGAGCAGACGTTACGACAATGGAGGTTCCGTGGGGAGAGGTATTTGACCCGGAAGACGTCATAAATAAGATTCATGAGGTTTCACCGAAAATTGTTGCCATCGTCCATGCCGAAACTTCAACTAGCTGCATGCAGCCGTTAAAGGAAATTGGAGAAGCATGCAGAAATGCAGATGTTCTGTTGGTTGTCGATGCTGTAGCGTCAATAGGCGGAGTCGACCTCAAGGTGGATGAACTCAAGCTTGATGCAGTTATCGGCGGCACGCAGAAATGTTTATCTGTTCCGTCCGGTTTAGCACCGATCACCTTTAACAGCCGAATTGAGGAAGTTATAAATAGGAGAAAAAGTATTGAATTGGGCTTAAGAGCATTTAACAGCGAGCCTTCCAACAATCGAATTGTAAGTAATTATTTTGATTTAGCCCAGCTTCAGGATTATTGGAGCCCTGTTCGCCTTAATCATCATACCGAAGCGACAAGTATGCAATATGCCCTAAGAGAAGGCCTCCGTATTATCCTTGAAGAAGGACTGGAAAACCGATTTGCCCGGCATAAGTTAAATGAAGAAGCTCTAGTTGCAGGAGTAAAAGCAATGGGACTTAAGATATTTGGTGATGAAAAGAACAAGATTCCAGTTGTAACAGCAATTGAGATCCCTGAAGGAATTAACGGTGAAGAAGTACGCTCCATGATGCTGGAAGACTTTGAAGTTGAAATTGCCAGTTCTTTCGGACCGCTCCACGGCAAGATTTGGAGAATCGGAGCAATGGGCTACAGTTCCCGCAAGAAAAACATTCTTCATGTTCTTTCAGCCCTAGAAGCAACACTGATTCGGAAAGGCTTTAATGTGAACAAAGGCGAAAGCTTGCAGGCCGCACTAAACGTATATGATGCACACAAAAAGCAGACTACTTAGCAAACAGGGACGGTTCTTAACCGTCCTTCCTCTATTATCGAGTCACACATTTTAGACCGTTTGAATAAGATGATAAACCAGGAAAGGCCTTGTTAACCTGTAAATCAAAACAATGCCTTTCTTTGCTGTAGTAGTAATTTCGTAGATTAATTGACAGTCCGATGGGGTTGGAAAATCAAAGAAACACCTTTTCGTGGATTAATCGGCTATCCGATGAGCCTGAAAAGTCAACGAAACACTATTTCGTGGATTAATCGGCTATCCGATGAGCCTGAAAGGTCAACGAAACACCATTTCGTGGATTAATCGGCTGTCCACGGAGCCTGAAAGGTCAACGAAACTTTTTTTAAAAGTTTAACAGGGTAATGCAAATGCTCTAAACTTTGATTCCCTGGTTTTGTTCAGACGTTTTATGGTTTAAAAAATACAAAGGAGGAACAGTTGATGACAAACTATGGCCCAAATGAATGCGTATATTGCGGGGACCAGCTGACGAAGTGGGAAAGCATTAGATGTTATTGCTGGAATTGCAGCGACTCCACCTCTCCTGAAGCTTTTCACGAAGAGGAGGAAATATAAAATGGTAAACTGCCGCACTCATGTGCGGTTTTTAGTCGTCATGTTCGAGTATTTTTAAAATTTGTCCGCTGTTGTGTTTCTTTTTTTGAAAAAACAGCCTATGCCATCAAATATCCCATCCCCAGGTCAGTCCCCTTACACGAAACGTCCACTACCCGCCACATCATTTACTAAATAGACGAAAAATCGACACGATTCAGACATCATCCCGTAACATTTTAGCATCCATTACAATAAAAACAATGTGATAATAGTGTTAACAAAGAATGAAAGGACGGCTTAGCATGATAACCACATTACAAGAAATGCTAAACAAACGCCCTGGGATGAGCATGCTTCAGCTAAAAAAGGCTCTGCTTGCCCAACAAAAAAATGGCTATATCTATCTCGATGAAGACATTGCTGCCCTCGAACTTACACACCCCTTTACATACGAATATACCCGCCTAAGCTCATCCTACTAATAGGACTGTTCTTGTTTGCCATCGTAAACGGGGACGGTCCTTATTAGCCAAAATAGTAGGTAAGAATTAACAAGGTCTAAAACATAATGGACTAATCTTAAAGGGGCGTGTTTTCCCTTGGCCATCCAGATAGGCCAAATCAGGACTGCATCACCAATAAGGAATTCAACAGAAAAGTGCTTTAATCCTTCTTAGATCAAAGCACCATATTCTTAGGTAAATTTTTAAATAGCTATATACATAAAAAAATCCCCTCCAATCGAAAATTGAAGGAGAAGGCTTTTAATGCAATTGAATTTCAGTGAAATCATATTGGGGTAATATGTTATTTAAAGCGTCCGCAGTTCTTTCATTATAATCGAGAATTGTTAGACCAGCTATTGTTTCCTCATCCCTTATAGACTTACGGATTAAAACGCCAGGAAATTCTTCCTCGTCGACAGTAAGAAAGTCAAGAAAGAAAAAAACATGGAGAACATCATGACTTTTATCATATTTTGCTTGATATGGTTTAATTTTAACGCGAGTCATATAAAAAACCTCCTGTTTCTTGTTATGTAATGCTTCTTACCGACCAAGCAACCTTGATCTGCGTCTACAACTACACCCAAACTTTGAGTTCCCAGAGGATTCTTAGCAATCCAGATGGCAGGACGTTGTGAACCATTTGTTCATTCTATAAGCAGAAGGTTTTCCTTCTTTAATAACTGTATAAACTAAAGTCCCTTTGGCTAAACCTTATTTTTGTTGGTAAACCTCATTCAGCAAATTTGTGCCAAACATTCTCCATAGTTTTCTTCTATAGAATCAATTAGCACCAACTACCCTCTAAAACAAGTAAGAATCAATCTTATAAATCCAAAAATCGGTTGGCAAGGACATTAAATCTGGCTCTTGTGCCGGTTAAGTTCCGCATTTTTCCAAAAACAGGTACAATGGGATTGGGAGAAAGTGTTGGTTTTTGACAGACGGGGGGATTTTATGAAGAAAGTTGTGTTGGCTGGCGGAACAGGGTTTATAGGAGAGTATCTAAAAAACAATTTCACTAAATTAGGGTATAAGGTAATTATTATTTCAAGGCAGAACCACGCTGTTTCATGGGAAGATAGGCAGGCCATTGTTGCTGCTTTGGAAGGTGCTGAGCTGCTTATCAACCTGGCTGGAAAATCTGTCAATTGCCGATATAATGAAAAGAATAAAAATGAAATAATGAAATCAAGGATCCAGACGACCACAATCCTTGGAGAATGTGTCCAATCATGTAAAAACCCGCCAAGGCTATGGATGAATTCGAGTACCGCAACCATTTATCGCCACGCCGAAGACCGTCCGATGACAGAAGAGAATGGCGAAATTGGCACCGGTTTTTCTGTTGATGTCGCTACAAACTGGGAAAATACCTTTTTCTCATTCAACTTACCCCATACCAGGCAGATTGCACTTCGCATTGCAATCGTTCTTGGTAAAGATGGCGGCGTGATGGTGCCTTATCGAAATTTAGTGAGGTTCGGTCTCGGGGGTATTCAAGGGAATGGAAATCAAATATTCAGTTGGATTCATATTGAAGATTTGTACCAAATTATCCTTTTCTTAATGGAAAGGGAAGATTTAGATGGTGTATTTAATTGTTCTTCTCCAAAGCCTGTTTCGAATCGTGATTTCATGAAAAAGATGAGGAATGCCATGAATGTCCCGTTTGGCCTTCCTTCGCCCAAATGGCTGCTGGAAATGGGATCATTGCTTATAAACACGGAAACGGAATTGGTTTTAAAGAGCCGCTGGGTTATTCCGGAACGCTTGCAAAAGGAAGGGCACATTTTCTCTTTTGAAAGTCTTGATAGCGCCTTGAATGATATTCTTAAATAAACTTGAACTTAATTGATACAAATTTGGTACAAGAAAGCTACAATCGACCAAAAAAGGCATTATTCCTAGATGAATAACGCCTTTTTCTTCTTTTAGGCACGAGTAGCAATTCTCAATATAATGTAGAAGAAGCTCACGACATATATTTCGCAACCAACGCATAGCATCGTTCCCTGGTGAGACTTGCCTGCGTAGCTACATATTCCAGTGCTTCATACGTACCGCCTTTATACTTGAGCGATGACTCCTTGGCAGTTTCATCTCTCTCCTTTACCCAGTTCCGTTGCTCTTCCCTCACTTTGTCCATCTGCTCCGGACTAAGCTGTTCCTTCAATACGGCATAAATTTCGTTCAATTCCTTATCCCACTTTTTATATCTCTCCGCTTCTTGCTTCTCCAACTCTACTGTTGTTTCTCCAACCTCCGAATGTCGATCCTCTTCTTCCATTTCATTCAGCTTTTTGAGATATTCGTCCTTTGTAAGTTGAGGCTTTTTACTAACAGGTACATCGGACTTCGACGAATTCTCTTCTTTTGAACCTTTAGACGCGCTATCAGCCTGCTTATGTATTTTTGTGTTTCCATCCTTTGCGGAAGATGATTCTGTACTAGCTTCATCTATAGAATCCATATTTGTCGAGTCACTACTGGCATCTTGGCTTGAACTGGTAGTTTCTGATGGTTTGTCAGACTGGGCTTTTGACTCCTCAGTTGAGTTCGAACAAGCCGCCAAGATCCCTAATGCCAGAGTGGCTAACCCTATCAAAAACAGACGTTTCATCTAAATACCCCCTTATATAACTAGTAGTCTACCATATAATTACCACCATTTTCCTACAAAAGAGTTCTGCCAAACGAATGGGGGACGGTTCATGTCTGCCACCGGCAAACTAGAACCGTCCCCCTATGCCACTTACCAGATTAATATCTCGTCATCAATGCGCAGCATGGCGGCTTCAACTCCAAGCTCATCAGCTGCTTGCAACGGGATTTCAAGCATGTCGTCATTATCGAAAACGAGCTTAATCTTCCACTCCTCCATTTCGGACCTTCTCACTCGATGATTAATGAAAGAACACAACGAATCTCTATAGCCCGGAGTGTTGGAATCAAACTCCTGCCCACTGACCACCGAAAGCGGCATCGTATAGGCAGTAAGCATTCCGTTGGCCCGCTCCCCCTCAAAATGTAGCTGTATATAATCACGTATGAAAATGACAGAACTAACCTCTGCTTTCTCCAAATCGCGTATCATAGCTGTTTCCCCCCACTAGGAATTTTTTTCTATTCATCTATACTTTTCCCACCCTTTACCTTGATACTCTCTATAAAATTGAACACTTTGCGACAATGGAAATAGGGACGGCTTTACCCTGCCGTCCCCGTGGTTTGGACTAATATGGTTAATTCTATTTTCGAGTTAGGAGAATTTCCGTTTCAATGTATTCCAAACACCTGATCCTAGCATCCCATCAGCAATTTCTAAAATTCTTTGAATAACATTAAGTACATCTTCGTCCCCTGCCCAATGACTTTTTACAAGGTCCGGATTTGTATCATTTATAATATTATTTAAAACATATGCGGCAATTGCAATATCATCAACATATCCAACAGGACCAGTAATCGCTTCAGGTATTACATCGATAGGAGAAACAAAATATGCTATGGCACCCGCAAGTTTTGCTTTATGCATAACCGAAACATTTTCATCAAGGGAGAGCTTGCATAATAGATGAAACAAGTCAGGAGCAAACAATACATATTCAGCAAACTTTTTAGTCTTACCGTTCTCGGAGCCAATCCAATCCCTTATTTTCATCCGTAAATCTTGGTAAAAATCCTCTTTTATCATTATTTATACACCCCTTAAATTTACATTTAATCATCTTTCTCTTCGGATATTAATTCTGATTAACAATCATAATAGAAAGCGAATAATTAAGAATAATACTAGGCATTTTACTTTTTCTTTAGAGTTTGTTCCAGGGTTAATATTTCTTGCTTGTAAGCCGTATACCACGGAATACCGCAATTATCGTCTTTACCACATTGAACAAACTTTGTATAGCCAGGATAGTTTTCATCAAAGTAGTCTGGATCCACTTGATCTTTTTCAGGCGGTCCAACTATTTGCCCATTAATAATATTTAAAGGAAACACCCAACACGCCTTAGGTTTATATTTCCAAGGGTGTAAATCGTTCTCAACTGCAGCTATTTGCAATGAACATAAACCATTATCGTAAGCAAAGACACATCTAGTATTTTCAAAATGCTTTGGATATCCAGGGACGGTGTAGTGATGAGGACGAGTATTTGTTTTTCTTCCGGAAACTAAATTATTCCAATTCCCGTCTATAATATATTCCTTTGGTAAATGATTAAAATAGGTTGGGAATTCTAAAATGAATTTTTTAATGTTTTCTTCTTCACCTTTATTAAGATAAACTCCATCATAACAGCAGGTAGCTCCACAATTCCCACTACATTTTTTAATTTTTGTGTTTATAGAGCTATAACGACTTTCTATGTTACTATTTACTTCTTTTATATAATCAACAATTGAATTAGCATATTTTGTTTTCCAATTACTATATTTTATTTTTGTGTTTTCATCTTTTACCAGTTTTAAATGCTTATCAATTGCTGTTATTAATAATAAAATATCTCCTTTTACCCCTTGGCAATCTAAAGTAATATTTAACAGTTCCTCAATCTTTTCAGTCAAAATTGCTTTATCATTATTTAATAATATTTCTATTGCAATAATCTGGGCATATAAACCAGGCGTAAGTTGTGGATTAACATATTTTTTATAATCATCCAGATTGAACTTTCTATTAATCTTAAAGTTTATAATTACCGCAAAACATCTTGCCAATGATGATAAATATTCATATCCACTTTGCTCACATTCAGCTATTAACTTGTTAAGTTTTTCAATATCACTTGAGTTTCCAAATTCTGATAAACACAATTCTCTCCAAATCCTACCATACAAAATATCCCAATTATGATTGATTTCTTTTGATAATAATATCCCTTCTTCATAAAAATTAAGAGCTTCTGAAATTCTTCCTTGGCAATAAAGAATATTTGCATAACAAATCGCTGCAATATTATGAGCATGTTTCCAATTGGTTTCCTTTGCTGAATTGTAAACATTTTGTATTTCTTCTTCAGCTTCTTTTAATTTTCCTATTGCCATTAAAGCATCTGCTAAATTAACACTTGATAACATACTGTTATATTTATCATTTAATAATCCATAACTTTCTTTTGCATTTCTACTACTGTGTACAACCCTTTCATTTAGATCAATGTTATGACATAGCAAAGAAATATTATGCTCAAAAGAAGATTTAATTTTTTCATTCCTCCTTAGAAAACTCTCAAACTTTCTTTCCATTTGATTTAAAAGATTTATTCCGATCAAATTTTCACCAGCATAAAAGTATGCTTTAACTAGTTGCTCGTAACATTGATAAGAAAAATAATCTGCAGGCCGATTTTTAGTTAGATTAACAGCTTCTATTGCAAGTTGGATAGCTTGCTTTGTATGTGAGCATCTTAATTTAAAACGAGATTGATAGAGGAGTTTCTCAGGCTTTTTACTAATGGCCAAATCCTTTTCTTCGGAATACAGTCCAATATAATATTCTTCTTTCTTTATATTCCCCGAACCAAAGGAGGCTTCAATTAGTATTGAAATAATATACTCCTTTTCTCTTGGACTTATTGAATTATAATAGTTAATTATTAATTCCTCGCCTATATCAAAACATTTAGTAAATAATCCTTCTGTTAAATATATTTGCAGCAGCTCCATTCCTGCTTGGACATAATGGAGCAATGATTCTGTGTCATTGTTGGGATTTTGTTTTAATAAATGTCTAAGTTCTTCTAGAATTGATATTTGTTCATATGGCTCAAGAGTATGAATCTGTTCTGACTCAGATAATTCAATATAATAATCCAGGAGGATACTTTTTACAGTATCTGAATGAGGCATATCATCTAATAATTCTCTTGCAACCTCATAATATATTCTTCTTCTAAATTCTGCGACTTCTACAAAGTTAGGATGCTTCTCATTTTTAGTAATGTTTAGAGGGTTATCAATTCTTACAAATTGCTCCAAATCTACCATAAAGTCATCTTGAAATGTATGAATACATTTATTAAGGAATGTTTTTGAAAATCGGATTCCTTGGGCACTTCCCCATGCTATTAAACAAGCTATTTCCTGTCCTATTTCTAATATTCTTTCTCTAACTAATTCTTTTTTCTTAAACGATTTGAACTTTAAACGCTCAATTGGTACATTTAGTTCACCATTCTTAGTCAAATACCCGGGAGTACTTTTTATCCTTCTAATAAAATCCCATAATATTTCCAAATCACCGCTGCAATTTTTTGATAATATTTCTTTTGCAGGAAGGCTTATATTGGGAAGTTCTAAATTAATCACTTCAACCATTTGTTTTGTGATTAATTTTTTTAGGGGTAGTATCTGAACAGAATCTGGATATTCAATAGAACTTTTAGTTAAAAAAGCCCCGAAAGAATGGGACGTACTATTGACTTCATAAATAATCTTTTGCTCTTTAAGACTAGACTCCCAGCATGTTGCAATAATCAATAAAGGCCACTTTTCTTTTGTCCCTCTTTCAATTAGATTCATTAAAAAGTCTAATGTTAAAGAATCTGCCCATTGGGCATCATCAATTACAAGTATTATTGGAAATCTTTTATTAGCAGCTTTTTGGTTAAAAATTGCACTAAAAGTTTCAAAGGTCTGATCAACTAATGTATTATATTCTTGATTTATAATTAATTGTTGTCGGTCCACTTGTTTGCTTCCCTTATCTTGCCAAAACATAAATAAATTTTTAATAGAGTCATATGTACCAATACCTTTATCAATGGTTCCAACTATATCGCCTACTACTTGGGCAATAGAACCTAGCCCGGGAAAAGCGTAGTTTGCCACTAAAGTTAAACTACTTTTTAATGCTTGAACATTTTGTGCATTACGCTTTTTGTTCTCGAAAATGGCACCTAAATGAAGTCTTATTTGTTTCCTAATTTGGCTTAAAGCCGTATTTTCAAAATTGCTATTTCTTTCATCTTTGTTATGGCACCTAATAGCGAGCCATAACCAAGGAAGCTCAGAAATTCTACCATCCACTAAAGTTTGAAACTCAGGTACTATTGACATCGTATGTTTTGTATCCTCAAGATTGTCTGGCCAATATTGAGATGCATCTTCTTTTATTGATAAAATGTGATAAAACTCCTGAATTAATCTGGTTTTACCTACACCAGTATCTGCCTCAATCAAGAGCATTTTGGTATTCCCTTTTTTAATAGATTCAAAAGCATCACTTAAATCATTTAACTCTTTGTCTCTTCCTATAAAATCATTCATATTAGACTGAAATTTTATATTCATTTTTCCTCCTGAAATTAACAGAATATACCAATATTATAGTGCAAAAGAAGGGTTTGAACAATAAATGATTGATATTAAATATAGAATTATTAATGAAAATGATGTCTCTCAAATTGCTACTTTATTGAACAATTACTTATCATTTGGGAATGCAAATGAAAGAAATTTAATTAAATTATGTAATTCGAGATATACACTTTGTGCAGAGATAAACCAAAAAGTTATTGGATACATATCTTCAAAAGAGGTAATTAATATAGAGGAGGATTTAAATTATAACCGTAAATTCATTGATGCTTTTAATATGGCTAGAATGAACTCAAAAAAAGAAGCAATTTATATTACACATATGGTGGTTGATCCAATCTTTAGAAAAAAAGGGATTGGAAATAAATTATTGAAGTTTATTTTGAGAGAGGGACATGATAAACAATTTGTAGCAGTTGGATGGGTTACTCCAAATGGTTGGAATGCCAAAACAATTTTCCTGGATAATGGATTTGAAATAATATCCAAAGAGGAAAGATTTTGGTATTCTACGGAAAATGTTATTACAGCATATTGTCCTTATTGTGGAGAAGTTTGTACCTGCTCAGCAGTTTTAAGTTTTAAAGGATAGCTTCAGGTATGGCCACGCTTATTGACCTACTGTTTTTATCGTTAATCCATTAGGCTTGCCTCAGGGTATAAATGCTGTCAATAGACTAAATAAAATTAATGTTCACCTCTCTTTGAAGATGTAAATACTGTTATTAGGAAACGGCATAAAATACAAAAAATTTTATCGCGAATTAAAGATGAATATTTCAAAAAAGCAAAAAACACTAAACCACGGAAGGTTCTAGTTTATTAAGAAGCACAAACCAGAACCCTCCCCCTATTGATGCCCGGCTCTTCTTATCTTTAATTCCCCAATTCCATCTCAATGACATGATCCTTGACCTCTGCCGGAATGGAGAAATCTTTGACGCCGTTAATATTTTTGTAGTCTGCGTCTGCTTTTATGCTGATTAGTGTTGTCTCGCCGTTAACGTTGACTTCCAGGTCGGCCTCGGTCAGTACGTTTTTCAAGTTATAGTCTTTATCGATTTTGTAGGAATAATTGAAACTGTTGATCTTTAACAGCTCGATGGATTGATTTTTCATTTCCTCCGTCAGCACGCTCGTGACAAGTTCCTTTTCTTGGTCTGAGGAGTTTTCGTCTAGCTTGACATCCAGGACATAGCCGTCGTCTATTTGTTTAAATGAAAACAGCTCACTGAACTCTTTTATTTTGTCCAGGTCTTTCTGGATTGAATCTCCATTGGCCATTTCCTCAAACTCCGGGATGCTGCCGGTCGGGGCTTTGATCCAGCCTTCTTCCGCAGGCATCATCATATAGGTTGATTCCCTATCTATATATAATTCGATTTCCCCTTCGATCGTACTCATTTTCATATGCGTTAAAAAAGGTTCTTTCTTGTAAACCAATGCAATATCCATCGTTGAACTGATGTCCTGTCCATTGGAGCTGATCTTTAATTCCGTCTTCATATCCGTTTCAAAACTGTCCATTGATTTGTTGAGTGCCCCCGAAATGACATCCTCCTTGGTCACCTTTGTACTCGTACCACATCCGCTAATGATAAGCATAAGAATCAAACTTGCTATCACAACCGTAATCTTTTTCATTTTCTCCTCCTTGACTATGCCTTGGCTTCATCTTACCAGTTAATGGATATAGTGAATGTCGAACCTTGTCACATTTATTTAAAAAGAAGAGATAAATAACTTCATACTTCTCTTTTGGCCAATGTAGACTAGAACCGCCACTATTTACAATCTAACGAACAAAAATTCTTTATAACATACGAAAAACTGAGGAAAAAGGAGGAAAAACGATATTTAGAGCAAAAATCGTTCTTTATTGCGGAAATTTGATTGTTTTAGGAATTTTTCAATAGAGATATTTAGTACTATACTTAAAACGTAGTGTTCACTATAAAGAACAATACATTTACATCTATCTACTCGCATGAATATCGCCCCTGCTTTTATATGTAAACACTGATATAGGAAGGGAGAACGAATTAAATTGAATAGATTAAGACAATTTAAAAAGGAACACAAAAACCTTCTTCTTATCTGGAGTTTTACTCTTGCATGGTTATTCCTAATGTTTACAGCTTCTAACTTAACTTCAACAACAACTGCACTTTTTACTAGCCAGGCAAAGTTTGAAACTAGCATTATAGTAGATCCCTCGTTTGATCAAAGTACATTATCATTTATAGACGCTGGTTATGATAAAAAGGAAATTTTTGCGTATCTCCAAAATACCGGTCCGGGAGATATGGCCACAAACTCAACATATTACGTTTATTATAGTTCAACTGGAAATCCCGTTGATCCTCATGGAAAAATTGGTGAACTCGTTTTTTCTGAAGGAATAATCCCAAAAATGGCAGCAAACGGGGAAGCGATAAAGCTTACTTATTCGCCAAGAAAAAAAGGATTCTATATGTTCGTTGCTTTTCAAAATCATGAACTGCCTAACGAAAAAGAAGTAATGATAAACGGAATACCAGCAGCTATTAGCAAGAAAATTAATGTTAATCAATAAAGTGAATGTCAAAACAGGGTGGGGATAAAATGAAGGCTTTTAAAAAATGGACAGGCAGAATTACATCAATCATTATTTATGGTTTGTTAATTTTCATGGTAATGACAGTGATATCAACAAAAATAAGTAGTGGCACCCCTAAAATCTTCGGCTATGAAATTATGACTGTCTTATCGGGGTCAATGGAACCTGGCATTAAAACGGGGGCAATTATTGCAGTAAAGCCGGATTTCGATCGTTCAACGCTCAAAAAAGGACAAATAATCACCTTCAAAGCAGCAGATAATCCTAACACATTGATTACTCATAGAATTATTGAAGTAAAAAAAGAAAATCAATCTATCCAGTATATTACAAAAGGCGACAACAACGACACAAAAGACCGCTCCCCTGTATCGGCAAAAAATGTTGTTGGGGTATATAGCGGCTTCACCCTTCCTTTTGTCGGAAAGTTGCTCGCTTTTATTCAATCAGACAATGGGGCAATTTTTCTCATGATTATTCCAGGAGTACTAATGATTCTATGGTCTGTCATTAGCTTATGGAAGGCGATTTCAAAAGTAGATTCAAAAGAGGCAAAACCAGCTGGCTGAATCTCCTAAAACGGAGTTCACATACTAGGTTAGAAAAGGGAGGCAAGGGAAATGAGTTTAAAAAGGAAAGTAGGAGCGGCTTTACTAACAACAGCGATGGGGGCAGCTTTAATAAGTGCAGGAACCTTTGCATTGTGGACTGGCGAAGCGCCTTACGAAGGAAGTAATTTCAAACCAGGTAAATTAGAAATTAATCCTGCAGACGGAGGAGGAGCAGCTTTTAAACAAGCTATCCACATGGAAAATTTAGCACCAGGAGATTCTGAAACTGTTCAACTTGAGGTCAAAAATGATGGAAACCTGAATGCCTGGGTTACATTTGATCAGGAACAATCCAATGCAAGTATCCAAGGTGATTTATTTACGGCTTTCGAAGGCAATAACACACCTTTAAAAATCACCTATGATTCTGCAGTAAAACTAATAAAGCCCGGTGAGACTGCAACATTAAATGTAACCTATACCTTCCCTAGAAATGCACCCAACCATTATCAACGAGCAGAGTATGGCTACATCGATATATTTGTCAAAGCGGTACAATCACGGAATAATGGCGACGCAAATGATAATGGTATAATTGATCCTGGAGATGCAGTTCAACATTGGAACGACTAGATAAAGAAACAAACGCCTGTGCGTCCGCCTAAAAGCAGACGCACAGGCACTTTTTTACCGATAACACACATTGCAACACATCTCGAAATTTTCCAGGAAACCCATTGATACAAACTAACGACCCGAGCTTCTCTGTGTTATTTCGTATAAATGACAGCTTCCATTGAAGGAATTGTAATTTGATAGCCCGCCACAGATTCATATGTTTTAGAACCGGTCAATTCACCATAAACTGTTATCGTATCATCACTAACGATTCCTTCCATTCCATTCGAATCTTGTACAGTTACGTATACCACTCGGTTTGAATCTCCATCAAGCGCCAACCGAATAACTGAATAGTTATCCAGGAAAATGTTGTCGGGATTGTCTTCTTCCTCAGTCTGGATCTGGAGAATCCTGCCGGTGAATGAAATAGGTGTTCCTTCATATTTGGAAGGGTTTTTTTCTAACTCCTTATAGGAAATAGTTCCTTTTTTATAAAATGCAAGAATATCACCAACTGGGTAGGCATTTTTCACTTCATAGTCATCATAAAACATAACGTCAAAACCATTGTCGTTATCCAATGCATACAAGTCATGCCCTCTTTCTTGTATTGACTTAATAAGTTCAGAATACTTCTGATTAAATTCGTCTCCTGATGCCATCTCTTCTTGAATAAATGGGTTTACCTCATCTGTTGAAGGAATCTTTATGGTTGTATACAAAATTGAATTAGGAAAAAGCTGTCCATTTAAATCGTCATTATCGAATGTAAAACTGATCAATCCATCTTTTACTGTTGTTTCGATTGCATCTGGAATTAATTTTTGGGTGTATGCAAAAAACGGCTTATATTTTTCTCCCCAACTATCAGGAAAAGAGGGTGAGAAACGTGCTATCTCTACGACTGTTCCATCAGGTAATCCTGTTTCATATTCAATATGTATTGAGTTTTCCTCACTATTATAATCCGATGTTTTAAGTGAGATATTAAAACTATTTTTATCAAGTTTTATAGGATCTTCCTCTATACTATCAGTCTGTTTCAACTCCGCTGCACCGACGTCTTCATATAAGTACTCTTCGGGGTAAGCGAATTGAAAAAGCAGGATAAATAATAGTATAGACCCTGCCATACCGCCAAACCACTGAAAAGCCCGCTTGCGCTTTTTCTTGGCAATTAATACAAAACCACCAATTAGAAATACAAAAAAACCAATGATACTAGCCCAGGCAAAAAGGCTAAAAACTCCATAACTCATTTTGATCCTCCTACTTTGAATTTACGCTGTTGACTTTGTCAGAGATTCAAACAGACAAAAGACCTAATTATGTTTTATACATACAGGACTATTATACTAGTATTTAACGTTTTGTGAATAAAATCACACTAGGAATCTTTTAAATATAAATACAATTCCATACAATAATTTGGGTAGTCGCTGGCACAAAAATAGAAGCACGGGACACTTCCGGCTTCCTAATTTTAACTTAATTCAATTTATTCTCACGATTATCCTCAATAACATGAAGCCCAGCAAGAATTGAAGAGTTGGTAATTGGACTTGCCAGAATGCTTTTCATGACCCGAAGGCAGCCTTTTCAAGTGGGACACATACTCCAAATTCATAATGTATCTAAATCTTAATAAGACCAATGACGATCGAAAGATGTCATAACAGTGAGGGGGAATAAAGGCAAGAGGACGGTCCTGGTTTGCTTTTTGGCAAACAAGAACCGTCCCTTTGCGTCTGTCAACTAGTAATATGCGATTCTGATGAAATTACGGAAACTGTCTCCTGGTATATTCTCTCTTCGGGTCCTTTAAGAAATGCATGCTAATTAAATCAATCAGATAAAGCGCACTTAAATCTAAACCTGTTGATAAATAGGCATTGCGAAGGGGATGAATGGTCCATAACACTTCATCAGAAAGCTTTGTCAGATAGGTATTACCGTATGCAGTCAGAGAAACGAGCTTGGCCCCATTGCCTTTAGCTTTCTTTACAGAAGTGATTAAATCCCTTGTTTGCCCCGAACGGGAAAAGGCTACCAGCAAATCGCCTTTCACTAATAAAGTACTTCTGATAATCATTAAGTGTGGATCAGTCACTGCTTCACAAACAAATCCCATTCTGCTCAATCGATAGTTTAATTCCTGCGCAGCGAGGCCCGAACTTCCTAAACCAAAGATGTAAATCCGCCTTGCATCTGTCAACAATTTAAGTGCTTTTACAATCGACCCAAAACTGTTGAGGCCTTGCATATGGCGGAGCACATCTGCATACTGGCTTGTTATTTCTGAATCAAGATTATCATTTTCTTCGTGATGCGTTCTCTTGCCAGCTTTACTTTTAATTCTACAAAGTTCGTACAGGCCACTTTTCTGCAAAAACGGGTAACCGTTGCAACGGATACACCTGTCTTGTCTGCTATATCTTTGATAGTGCTCTGGGAAGCCTCGGTGGGAGAAGAAAGTAAATAATCTGCTATGCCTTTTTCTTTATCGGATAAGGAAGAATACCTCGATTGAATTTCCTTCAAAAGCGTAACCTTAGATTCCCCCTTTCTTCTCATTAGTTATCCACTCATAACGGGCAACCCACCAATAGAGAAAATCACTCTCTGATGGAAGAATCAGTCCCTCGTTATTTCTTCCACAAAGCGGTTGGTAATTTGCTGAGGCCGCGTGATGGCCCCGCCCACGACAACTGAATGAGCACCAAGGCTAAGAACTTTTCTTGCCATTTCAGGCGTCATAATATTTCCTTCAGCAACAACAGGGATTGAGACGTGACCAAGGATTTTTTTTACAAACTCAAAATCATTCTCGTATAGTTTAGATCCTTTTGTCTCTTTTGTATAACCATGCAGGGTGGTCGAGACACAATCAAACCCCAACCCTTCTGCTTTTAATGCTTCTTCCAATGTAGAAATGTCTGCCATAAGCTGGACCTGTGGATGATTGTCTCTTACATATGAAACGAGATCTCCTACTGTTTCGCCATTTGGACGCTTCCTGAGTGTTGCGTCCATCGCAATCATTTCACACCCTGATTCAATTAATTCAGCCACTTCTCTTTTTGTCGCTGTGATAAAGACTTCACTGTCTGGATAGTCTCTCTTTACAATTCCGACAACAGGAAGATCTATCTCTTTTTTGATGGCGAAAATATCCTGTTTGGAATTCGCACGTATCCCGACTGCTCCACCTTGTTTTGCGGCAAGGGCCATTTTTGACATGATGTATGAGCTATGAAGCGGCTCATTTTCTAACGCTTGGCACGAAACAACAAGGCCTTTTTTGATTTGTTCTAGCATTTTGTCACCTGCTATATCTGGATATTGATGTTGAATTCTTTTAACGTGTAAACAACACTATTTGACCTTATTTATCTCATTCTTTAAGATCTCAGCAAGTGCTCCATATACGACCTGCACACCTGAACCACTTTTGAAAACACCTTTTGCCTTTAGATTTCCTCTCCAAACCGAATCTTCGGCTACTTTGCTTGTATCTTTTACTGTTACCCTTAACCGGGTGATACATGCATCCACGTCAACCAGGTTATCTCTTCCACCAAGCGCAGCAATGACTTCTTCAACATCAACGTCTTTCAAAAGAGCATCTTTCTTTGTATATAATTTATTCTCAGTATCTTCGCCACGTCCTGGAGTTTTAAGATTGAATTTCAAAATAAGTGTCTTAAATACATAGTAATAAATAATCGCTGTTGGAATTCCGAGGATCAGGATCCAAATATAATTCGTTTTTTCATTACCTTGCAATAAACCGAATAAAGTAAAATCGATAATCCCCCTTGAAAAAGTAACGCCCACTGCTACATCAAGAGCATAGAGGATTGCATACGATAATCCCTCTAATACCGCATGAATTCCGTAAAGGAGCGGTGCTACAAAAAGGAATGTAAATTCGATTGGTTCGGTAATTCCTGTTAAGAACGATGTCAGGGCAGCAGAAAACAGGATACCGCCAACAATTTTTTTATTTTTATCTTCTGCAGTCCGATACATGGCAAGTGCGGCAGCCGGGAGGCCGAACATCATCGGTAAGTAACCGCCTGTAAAATACTTAGTAGCCTCGGCAGAAAATTGTGTCGTTGCTGGGTCAGCCAGCTGGGCAAAGAAAATACTTTGTCCACCTTGCACCAATTTTCCGGCTACCTCCATCTCCCCACCAAGGGATGTGTACCAGAATAACGGATAAATCGCATGATGAAGGCCAAAGATATTGAGAAGCCGCATCAGGGATCCATAGAAGAACATCCCAATCGGGCCAGTTCTCCCAAAGAATTCCGAAAACGTTGAAATGCCAAGGTGAACATATGGCCAAATAAATGGAATGATAGCACCTACTACACTTATGGATAAAACTGAAATAATCGGAATGAATCTTACTCCCGAGAAAAAAGATAGCGCATCCGGCAGCTTCTTGTCATAATATTTGTTTGCTAAAAAGGCGACAAGCAACCCAACGATAATTCCTCCAAGCACACCAATTCTAACGGTAAAAATGCCAAGTTCATACCCATAAACGTTTGCTTGTTTTGCAGCCTCTACCGGATCTAACCCCTGTTTTAAGAAATAGTCGACCGAAGTCGTATCCGGAGTATGACCCAAAAATCCTAAAATGGTACTAATAATAACATGCATGACAAGAAAAGCAATTGATGCCGATAACCCGGCCGCTCCTTTTTCCTGTAATGCCAGCCCGGAGGCAATACCAACCGCAAAGATTAATGGCAAGTTGCTGAACACGATACTTCCTATCGCTGACATCGTACTTAAAATATAGTATAAAATCGTACCTTCACCCAGGATACCAGTCAATCCATAGGTTTCAACCATAAGTGGGTTGGTAAATGCAGCACCGATTCCAAGCATCAAACCCGCAATTGGCAATACAGCAATAGGAATCATAAAGGCCTTTCCTAAGCGCTGAAGCTTTTCAAACATTCCTATCCCTCCCTTTTGTTAACCTCATTTGGAATTCAATGGAGACACGAACTTTTTTGTATCTTTTCAATGTAATTAAATATCATCACTCCTTTATTTTGTAATTTATTTTCAAATTAATTATATTTGATTAAAAGATTTATATACAGGGTAAACGCTTTCATTTGTGAATTAAAACTTACTTTTTAGTTATAATCCTTTACGTAATATTCTGTTCAGGCAGTCTTGGTACTGCCAAAATACGAATAAAACCCATACCGTTTTTCTGATAGGACAAATAAGCAAATATTTTAGTTAACTTAATTTTCTCTTTAGGATGAAGGATTTCTTGAAGCTGTTAATTCACTCTCTGTAATTAGGATAGATGTAATGGCCTATTAAATATGGTACCATACTATCCGGATTGGGCTGCTCCTCTAATAGATGTCTTAGCAACACTAAAGACTTAAGTGCGTAGGCAATAGAGTAACGTTTATGCCGCCCTGTATTTCTTCCAAAAAACAGGGACGGCTCCCCTTTGCCAAATGGCTGAGGAGAACCGTCCCTATTAGTATTTATTTCTTAAAAATCCCAAACGGTTTTCCGATTGGCAATACAACTCGTCCAAAGTGAGTGTTCAATACAATGGCTGCTGCGCCGTAGAAGGATAGCAGTGCAATGAGCATCTCGGAAATGGCAGCGAGCATGTGAGTCGCTTCATACATGATACCGAACGAACTTAGAGATAAACCGATAAATAGAAAGTCGATCATGACAAAAATGGAAAACAAGACTTTGTGTGTTTCCATCGCTCCGATTGTCATAAAGATACTGAAGATTAAATAGCCGATAAATGCAAAGCCAAGCTGTTTCGGATCAGCATCGGAAGCAAGCTTATCACCGAATGCTCCAAGCTGGATTAGCCATGACATGCCGACTCCGAACCAGAAAAGTCCGAAGGCGCCAAACGCTGTGGTTCCAAAAATATTATTGTGCTTTGAATCCTGTACAGCCGCGAACAGCTGTGCAATACCGCCGAGGAAGAAAGCCCAAGGCAGGATAAAGGAAAGCCCTTCAGTTAAGCCCAATTTTTGTGAAGATGCAACGAATGTTACCATTGCGAGCCCGAATAGGCCAAGTGCAGATGGATCTGCGGTTGTGATTTTTACTTGTGTCGATTTCTGAGTATCCATTTGTTCCTCCTAAAAAAGTCATACTTACCAAGGTTATAGGACTTTAGAAGGGGAGTCAATAGAATTTAGATGGCAAAACTGTGAAATAAATGTTTAAAGGGAATGTTTCTGGTATGCCAAGCGGAACCGTCCCCTTTAACTTCACCGACTCTTCGGCACTGAAATAATAATTCAGCGGTTTCTCACAATATTTCAGCGGTTTGGGCGATTAATTCAGCGATTTTAAAAATAATTCAGCGGTTTCCAAAGGATAGAAAAGCCCTACCCTAAGCCCAAGATAACCAGGTTTCACCCAACTATGTAACAGGGAATTATGGACTAAATCAAAGAACCTAATAGTGAGGTGAAACTATATGCCGGATAAGAAACCGTCGGTCCATACTGTCCCGAACAATGCTGGGGGCTGGGATAATAAACAAGATGGTAAGACAATCAGCCATCACCGAACCAAAGCAGATGCGGAAGAAAGCGGCCGACGCGCAGCAAAACAAGATAACACAGAACACCGCATTCATAATAAAGATGGAAAAATAGCAAATTCAAACAGCTATGGGAACGACCCCAATCCTCCAAAGGATAAAAATTGACATGAAGAATGGCCGGGTACCGAATACCCGGCCAATCGTAATAATTCAGTATTTCACTTTAAAATATCATGTGAAACAGATCATTCGGGGAGTCCCAGGCATCTAAACTTCCATCGCTTTTAAGGCTTTTTTTTTAAAACCGCATTGTTCCATAGCTCCGGCAAGCTCTGCTCTTAATTCAGCCAAATCGAAATGAACTATTTTTTTTCCTGCAACGACCTGCTTGCCAGCGATGAATACATCTTTTACATTTGAAGCATTAGCGGAGTACACTAAAGCAGAATACGGATCAAATATGGGGAACATATTGACTGAGTCGGTTTCTACCAAGATGAAATCGGCCTGTTTTCCTGTCTCGATTGAGCCAATTTTCTCCTCCAGGCCTAAAACTTTCGCTCCCCCCATTGTCGCTAACGTGACTATTTCTTCTGCTGGAAATGCACTGCGATCCTTTAAATAGGTTTTATGAAAATTGGCAAACAATCGCATTTGGCTGAATAAATCGAGTGTATTGCCACTGCTTGGACCATCTGTTCCCAACCCCACCGCTATACCGGCAGATAATAAATCTCGTACACGCGCTACTCCTTTGGCAGATTTCGTATTAGCACCGATACAATGAGCCACTTTCACATCATAATTCTTTAAGAGCTCAATATCATGGTCGGACAGATGAATGCAGTGTGCTGCTACGAGTCTTGGGCTCAATACGCCGATTTCCTCTAAAAATTCAATCGGAGTTTGACCGCGTTCTTCACGGTATTTGTCCATTTCAAAATCCATTTCACTCACATGCATCATCCATGGCACATTATATTTTTGAGACAAACGATCGGCTTCGAGAAGCACTTCAATGGTATTCGAGTAAGGTGCATGCGGGGCTACTGAAGCTTGGATTCTGCTATTTCCTTGCCACTTCGGAATAAACTGTTCAGCGTATTGCAATCCTCCCATTGGCTCTGTGACATCCACTGTTATCGAATCGATAACCGTTTCTGCTAAAATGGCACGGCTATGCATTTCCTCTGCTGCCTTCGCCAATTCATGCTCAAAATAATACATATCAAAGAAAGTCGTTACACCGGCAAGCTGCATTTCAGCAATCGCATATCGTCCACTCGTGTAGGCTAATTGTTCGTTCATACACTCATTTTCTAATGGAAATAAGAAACGGCGCAGCCGATCTGGAAAGTCATCACCTAAAGAACGGAAGGGAATCATGCCAATATGCGTATGCGTATTTACCATACCAGGCAGTAAAATAGCCCCCTCGGCATTCAAGCACCTGTCATATGCGGTATTGTTCGGCAATGAATCCATGGCACCAACATCCGCAATTTCCCCCCCGTCTATTAGTAAATAGCCATTTTGAAATTGCTCCATTTGTTCATTCATCGTTAAAATCCAGGCATTTTTGATGAGTGTCCTCACATTTGTTCACCTTCTACTAATGGGATTATCTGTTGGGAACGTACATTCATCATTCCTTTGTCTGTAATCTTTATAGCTGGTGAGACTGGCAATGACAAAGTCGAGAAAGACATAATTTCATTGCTGTTGCGATACCCTAACCTAATCATCGCTTGGCGAACTGCCTTCAATTGTGCACCCAATTCTTGTATCGGTGCATCGCTCATAATGCCTCCCACTTGTAATGGGCAAATCGCTTGTACCTTTCCGTCCTGTACAACGGTATACCCACCCTGCATGTCCAATAATTGGTTTTGTGCGATTACTATATCTTCCACACTCGTTCCCATCACCATTAAATTATGATGGTCATGAGCCCAGGTAGTGGCAACGGCTCCTTTTTCAGTTAAAGCATTTTCGACAAAACCGTAGGCGATGTCTCCAGTCTTTCCATATCGCTCCATCACAACAATCAGGGCCAATCCACTATTCTCCCAATCCAGGTATCCATCTACAACTCTGACTTCCCGCTGTACATGTTCGGTAAATGTACCCACTACAGAAATTTGGATCACGTTGACTATCGCCTTTTCAGAAGCCTTTACCTTAATACGCAAATCCTCTGATGTTAAGGGCCGGCATTGAAGAGATTGGTAAAAATGCTCAGGGAAATTTGGTTTCTTGGCTGGGTACCTGAAATCATTTCCTTTTTCATGCACCAATTTGCCATCCTTATAAACTGCAGCAATATCCAGGTTTTCAACATCCCCCAACAATAGGAAATCTGCTTTAAAGCCAGGGACTATCGCCCCCCGGTCCTGAAATCCCATCCGTCTGGCAGGCGTATAAGTCGCACAGTATAGTGCCTGCTCCACTGGCATTCCGCATGCAATCGCCAAACGCACATTTGCATTCAAGTGTCCTTCGAGTAAATCGTCCGCCATTATATCGTCCGTAATGATGGCTACATATTCATAAAATTGATTTTCAACAATCACCCGTATATTTTCCGGTGTAATTGATTTCTTCTGCAACTCCAAAAACATCCCGCTCGTGACCTTCTCATAAACCGATTCGGGCGACTGGTGAGTATGGTCAGCCGTTAGGCCTGCGTATAAAAATTTTGCCAAATCCATTTCAGAAACACGAGGAATATGGCCTTCCAAAGGCATAAAAGGTCTCTCCGTTTGAACTGCATGTATAATTTGCCGAATCAAAGAATCGGGTTCATTCACAATTCCATTGAAGTTCATCGCTTCACCCAGCGCAATGACTTTAGGATGCTGCAAAAGCCTTTTCACTTCTTCAACCCCAATAATGCCGCCAGTTGTTTCTAATTCGGGCGTAGTTGAAGGGACAGAGGAAGGAATTGCAAAGAAAATATCCATCGTACTAGGCTGTGAGAAGAACGCCTCCAAACCTTCCATCCCAAACACATTCGCAATCTCATGAGCATCAGCAACAACAGTTGTCACTCCGTGTGGTAAGACCGCCTCCGAAAAAATAGAAGGTGAAGTCATGGAGCTTTCAATATGCATATGGATATCCATTAAACCTGGAACCATATACTGATTTTTAGCATCCACCACTTTAACAGCCTCTATATCCTCAAATTCGCCAGCCTTCAAGTAGAAAAACTTATCGCCAACAATAGAAACATTTTTCGTTTCAAACTTTTTTGTAAACGTGTTAAAAACCCGTGCATTTTTAATCACTAAATCGACTTGCATTTACCTGTCCCTCCATCCTACTCATCATAAAAGAGAAAAAGGCCAAGAATCATTCTTAGCCTTTCTCCTCCTTCGTGATATTATTATTTATTCAGAATTCTATTCCACTGATCAATCCATGATTTAAGGTTTTCATTTACGAATAGTGGATCAATCTTTTTAGTGCGTTCTGCCACTTCACCATATGTTTTGTTCTTTGCCGTTTCTCCGTCTAGAACAACTTCTTTATTTGATGGTGCTTCATTAATAGACACAGCCGTTTTTTCCTGTACTTCCTGGCTTAATCTCCAGTCAATATATTTATAAGCCAAGTCTTTGTTTTTAGAGTTTTTGTTGACGTTGATTGTGTTAAAGTTTGCGTATGTTCCGGATTGTGGGACGATATATTCAACATTTGGATTTGATTCAGAAATAATCGGAACTGCAAAGTCACCTACAACAGCTGCGACAATTTCACCTGATTGGAACATGTTTGCTAGATCAGAAGATTTGCTATACGTTTTTACAACATTTGGCGCTAACTTTGTAATCCCTTTAAAGGCCGCTTCTCCATTATCAGTTGTAATGTCGACATTCTCGTAATCACTTGCTAAATGAAGCATCGCTGGGCCGAATGTTGAAGCAATGTCAGGAATCGAAATTTTTCCTTTCAAGGACGGATCCCAAAGGTCTTCCCATTCATCAATTTCCATGCCTGCTGCCTCTTTATTATAAATAATCCCAATACTGTTCAACGTGTATGCAGGGCCAGAACCATCTGCAGATAATTCTTTTGCGCTATCGATCAAGTTATCCATATTCGGTACTTTGGTGCTATCAATTTTTTCAAATAAGTCTGCCGCCGCTCCATCAGCTGCATTGGATTGGGATAGTTCAATGACATCAACCGTTGAGTTTGGGTTGCTTTTCAGTTTTGTAACACGTTCCGAGCTTGTACCCAATTCTAATACAATGTCTACATTGTATTTTTCTTCAAACGGCTTGAAGACATCTTCCTGCATTTTATCTTCTTCCAGACCAAACGTAGAAACAATCAAGGTTTGTTGATCTTTTTTTGCAGCAGATTCACCGCCGCCACAAGCAGCCAATATACTAGCCGTTACTAACGTTAAACTTGCCAAGCCTAATTTTTTCTTCATTTTTTTCTCTCCTTTTGATTGATCCTGTTGTATTTTTTATTTTTCAGCAATTCTCATGATGAATCAAACAACGATAAGTTTATGTGCTGGAATTGATAGGGTAATAGAATCTCCGACTTGATAAATGACATCATCCGCTTCATTGACAAGCAATGTACCGATAGAGGTATCAACCTCGTATTGATATGCCTTCCCTAAGAATGTACGGACTTTAATCGTCCCGGACACGATGTTATTAGTATTTGATTCAGTGCTTGCTACAATATCGATGTCATCTGGACGAATGGTTCCGGTACGTTTTCCAGTTTCCCATTGGCGGGTACTTAAGAAAACCGTTCCATCAGCCGCTTTATACTTGCCATCTTGCACTTGAGTTAAATCAAAGAAGTTTTCAAAGCCTATAAAGCGAGCGACGAACTCCGTTTTTGGGTTTTTATAAATTTCCTCAGGGGTATCGAACTGTTCGATAATCCCTTTATTCATGACAGCGACCTTGTCAGAAATAGAGAAACACTCTTCTTGGTCATGTGTGACAAATACAGATGTAATCCCTAATTGACTTTGGATACGTTTAATTTCAATCCGCATTGCCACACGCAATTTAGCATCCAGATTACTCAATGGTTCATCCAATAATAATAATTTAGGTTCAATTACGAGAGCCCGCGCTAAAGCCACACGCTGTCTTTGGCCGCCCGAGAGTTGTTTTGGATAGCGGTCACCCAGTTCTTCCAAGCCTGTAATCGCTAAAATATCTTTGACCTTTTTTTCAATCGTGCTCTTTTTTTCTTTGCGTAATTTTAATCCGAACGCGACGTTTTCCTTAATGGTGAGATGGGGAAACAAAGCATAGCTTTGGAATACCATACCAAATTCACGCTTATGCACCGGCACCTTTGTCAAGTTTTGATTATCAACAAGGAATTCACCCTCATTTGGTTGGATCAACCCTGCAATCACACGTAAAGTGGTTGTTTTCCCGCAGCCAGATGGACCTAATAAGGAAACCAATTCGCCTTTTTCAATTGATAAATTTAAATCCTTTAATATGTTGGTTTGGTTATCATAACTTACACGAATATCTTTTAATTCAACATAGGACATGATGGTTGTCCCCCCTTTGCTGTTCTATCTTGGCTGTTCCTATGAAATACTTGCCAGTCCTAATGTTTTTTCAATAATGTACATGAGGACGATTGTGCCTAGCATTAAAATAACCGATAACGCTGATACAGATGGGTCATAATTGTATTCGATATAATTCATTAAGCTCGTTGGCAGCATTGTCACACCGGGGCCTGATAAAAACTGTGATACCGGAATATTGTTAAAAGAATTAATGAATGCCAGCATAAACGAAGCAAAAATACCTGAAGAAATATTCGGTAGTACCACTTTGCTAAATGTTTGTAATTTCGTGCAGCCTAATGTCCATGATACTTCCTCAATTGAAGTATCTAACTGTTCGATGGCTGAACCTACTACCCGGATGACATAAGGCAAACAAATCAAGAAATGACCCAGCAGCAAGCCTTGAATGACCGGAAATTGGAATTGTATAACAATAAATTGATACAAGGAATAGCCAACGACCAAACCCGGTACAATCGTCGGTGAAAGAAAGAAGCTTTTAATCCAATCACGCCCAAATACGTTGTGGCGCGCCAGTGAATAGGCTGCCGGAATCCCGACTAACAGCGCCAAAACTGTCCCGAAAAAAGCGATTTGCAAACTAAGAAGGAAGCTGTCCACAAACGACTCGGTGCTAAATACCTTGCTGTACCAGTCAAGAGTAAAACCTTCAATTGGGAATTGAATCGTTGAATTTGTTCCAAAAGAGGTTATGACAATAATAAGTAATGGAATAAATAGAAACGCAAATACCAAACCCGCAAAGATTTTTAAGCCAATTTGTTTACGCACTTACCTCACCTCTCTTATCCATGCGCCTGGCAACCATGTTAAACAACTTCATAACGATTAGAGTTGCTACAATCATAATCAATGCAATGACACTTGCACCTTGCCAGTTGCCTAATGCAGTTGCATTCTGATACAGGAATGTAGAAAGCATGATATTTCGGTTTCCACCTAATAGTTGTGGAGTCGTATAGGCTGTCATTGTTCCTGTGAAAACCAATATACTGCCAACAATGATCCCTGGCACACTTAACGGCAATATGACCTTGATAAAAGCAATAAAGCGATTGGCACCTAAGGTTTCTGCCGCTTCCATAATTTCGGTTTCAATATTTTCTAAAATCCCAACTAAGGTTATGATCATTAAGGGCAAGAATAGATATACTGATCCAACCACAATCGCGAATTCTGTATAAAGCAAGGTAAGCGGTTTGGTAATCAAGCCTGCGCTCATTAAGAGATTATTTGCAACACCGTCTTGTCCTAGAATGGTAATCCATGCGAAACTTCGTACAACCGAATTGGTTAGTAACGGAAACAATGTTAAAGACATCAACAGGCCGCGCCACTTCTTCGGACTCTGGGAAATATAGTAAGCAGTTGGAACTCCTAAGGCTACGCATATCAACGTCACAACCAGTGAAATTTTTATCGTCCGCCAAAAAATGCCCATATTATAATCATCCATGAAGAATGCAGTATAATTGGCGAGGGTAAATCCTCCATCAAAGAAGGTGGGAAAAATAATTGATATCAAAGGCAATACCAAGAATAAAATCAACAGAATTATACCTGGAGCCAAGATGATATAAGGGAATCTTCTTTGTTTCATGTCTGGCCTCACTTTCCATTTTTTAAAACGGTATTATTAAATGATGATGAACAACGCGTAGCAATAACCCTTAGCTAATACAAAAAGGTCCAGGAAGCATAAATGTGAATATTTTCATTTAACTAATAATCAATGTTCGTATTTTTACGAAAAAACGAGTAAAAAAATTATGTGTAAGTAAAAATGTCCAAGAAATATACCATTTGACATCTTCCTACTTGCACAACTATTCCCACAGAAAACTGTTAAATTGAGAATTACCTAACCTTATGTTTGTATAAATTCACTAAAAAAGCCCAAGATATATTGTACGCTCTGATGAGTGAACAATATATCTTGGGCTCCCAATTCAAATTGGTCTCTTCTCTATAAAAGAATTAAACACAAGTATATCGACACTCATAGTCGAAACCTTTACGGGGTTCGGTAGAAACTTGCAGGCCATATCCCTGCGATTATATGAGTGAAACTATTTATTTGATTGCTAGTCGATTATATCAGGAAATTCACCATAAAAAAAGGTATTTTAATATAATTAATTAATCATAATATTTTAAATATAAAAGAAATAAATCGAAAATAATGGTTCCCATAAAACTAGGCAAAAATGAGGTGATGTTGATGGAGGTTAAATACACACTAGAATTTAAAACTCAAACGAGCCAGATGACCTGAGTGAAAAAAAGACCACAAGGGAGATTGCCTCCTCTAATGGAATCGATATCAACTGGAGCTGCCAATGGAGGAACACTTTTCTAGACAATAGAGGATGTCAACCATCCACGAGGAATCATCGATACCACATAAAAAGCCTACTCGTAACAACGTCCAAATAACAATTACTTGAAACTAGAAAAATGTAGTAGAGGTAGCCAACTCAGAATGAAAAAAAATAGTAATTTAAATTCTTAAGTTACCCTCTGGATAAAGGCAGGCAATATAGTCCTAAATTTTATCAGCCTTCAACTCCTTTGTTGCTTCCACAAAGTGAAACTGACAAATTCATTTTTCAAAACCTCCAAGGCTTTTACGTATCATACTTGTTCCTAAAACTGTCGCTGGAAAGAGTATCAGTACAGCCGCTGTAAAAAACTCAAAAGCGAAAGAAACCACTCCGAATTGATAAATACAGTCCTTTCCACTCTATTCAAAATAGCCAATGAAGTAGCAAAAATCACTACGGCGGTAACAGATCCTATTATGTATGCCTTTAGGCTATTTACTTTTCTTAGCTTAGGTGAAGATAGCAAAAGAGACAAGATAAAGAATGTGCCCGCAGCAGCGAAATACATGAGAATGGTAAACTGCAAAAAGTTTACCTGCTCCTTGATTTCACCCTCATGGACTCCAACAATATACATTGCATTCGACGTTAGCAGCAGATGAACACTGATGATAAGAAGGAACAGAAAAATATATCTTCCATATTTGATCCAGTTTTCAAATTTTAATTGTTTCACCAATAAAGACCAAAAACAAAAAGAGCAGCAGAACTGATAACAATTAAAACAATACTAATTTTCAACCACAATGGCAGGATCGAGAATGACTGTAAACTTAATAGTGATATAAATAGACTGAAAATAGAAAAGGTTACTGTTATAAGGCGCAAATTCTTTTTCATAACTCCCGGCTTTCGAACAGCGGTCGTGTTTTACTGGTTTTTATCCTAGTTCCCCCCTTCCCTTCTCCTCACCCTATCACTACTAGATGAGGCAACCTTTTTACTGTTACTGTTTAAACCTTTTCCAGTTTACTATAAGTTAAAGGTCTTCAAACATATTATAGAAATAACATAAGCTGCAAGGCTGGGAACAATGAGAGAGGAAACCGGAAAATGTATCATTACAGCTATTGTACCAATGAATAGGAGAATGCATAAAATGGTGAACGGAAGAAATCTCACCGAAAAGTACAATGACTTTTGCATCAATTCAATAAATCTTGTCTGGTAATGGACCATAACCGGAAAAATATAAACCGTCATAAAAGTTAGAATAATTCCCAAGGCTATTAAAAGAAGAGTTAATGTAACCTTCCAATAACCAACGGCAATTACTAGATTGATATATGCGCTAGCCGCGTAAATGGCCCAGATAATACCGAAAAGGAGACTATGTTTAAAATTTTCTTTGAATAGTTCAAAGAAAACACGAATTACGCTTGTTTCCTTATTTTTTATCCAACTTCTTATTACCCCGAACATTGCTGCCGTTGCCGGTAAGAGAATAATCACAGGCATACTCAGTAACAACCACAATAAATTTAAGAGAAGGAAATTCGAGATTTTTTCAAAAATATAATAGTATTTACTATGCAAGAAGTTCATGAGCGTCACCCTAGTGTTTTTGCCACAGAATCTTTTTTTTTACAAAAAAGTGGCCTCCTTAATAAGGATACCACTTCTTACTTCTTGATGGACCTAGTTATTAAAGTTCCGCATCTTATACGGGGATATAGCACGAAAGGCTAAAATATCTTCCTCCAGTTTCTGCCTTGCCACATTGAATTGCCTTTTCTCCAAGTTGGCAACAAACTCATGATGCAAAACAATATCTAAATCAAAAGGCTGATTTCCCTGCTGATTCCAATAACATTGCGCATAGGCACGCCCTAAAATTTTCAATGTTTTTTCTAGGAGTTCCTTTACCCAAGCATTGCCTGAAAAGCTATTTAACAATAAATG
This sequence comes from Bacillus sp. FJAT-27225, assembly GCF_001685025.1. GTDB lineage: Bacteria > Bacillota > Bacilli > Bacillales > Cytobacillaceae > Bacillus_D. Next base: position 397,024 of record NZ_MAYU01000012.1, read on the forward strand.
AAACTGCAGGTTATTGTTCCAATGTGTCCAAATATCTCCACGAATCCGGGTTTTGTCACTCTGACCCGAAAAATCTTTTAATTTTTGTATCCAATCATCGTTAAAACGGGGGACAATCCTGTCAAAGCTGGAAAGCTCCAGTATCAATCTCGCCTCGATGGCCTCTTCAATATCGTTTTGGTCCAGCTGCACAATCCGATAGCCATACCTTGGCATACTTTCCAAAACCTTTTCATTCCCGAGCTCCACAAGTGCTTCACGAATCGTCGTTTTACTTACTTGAAACATTTCAATAAGCTGTTTTTCAGTAATAATACTATTAACTGGAAAGTTGCCAGTTAAGATTTCTGTGTAAATTTTATTATGGATTTCTGTCTTTAAAGAATTATTTTTTTTCATTTAATTGTATACTCCTTTGAGTTTTACCCCTTTACTGCACCTGCGGTAATTTCCTCCTTTTGAAAACGTTGAAAAATAAAATACAAAATGATAATAGGTACAACAGCCAGTGTTGTCCCAGCCATAATAACAGGCCATGGTGTTGATAGGCCTTCACTTACAGGTAATAAAGAGATTGAGACCATTAAAGTGAATTTCTCTTGGGAACGCAGGAAAATTAACGGCCAGAAGAAATCATTCCACCGCGTGATCAATGTAAGTGTTGCCCATGCTGCTAATCCCGGCTGAATAATCGGCAAAATGATCCGCCAAAATATTTTAAAATCAGAACAGCCATCTATCCGCGCTGCTTCGAGAATTTCGTCCGGAACCCCTTCAATATATTGTCTCATATAAAAAATGCCTATCGCCGTAGCTGCTTTTGGAATAATGAGCGCCCAAAGGCTATTCACTAAATCTAAATTCCGCATGACGACAAATAGGGGAATCACTCCCACTTCAAGGGGAACTAACATCGTCGCAATTACAAGATAGAATAAGACATTGCGCCCCGGGAATCGAAACTTGGCGAATCCATAGCCGGCAAGCGCACAGAAAAACAATGTTGATGCTGTACCAACCAAAGTCGTAAACAAGCTATTAAACATGTGCTTAAAGATTGGAATAAGTTCCGCTACTGCAGCAAAATTATCGAAAGTTGCATTTTTGAGATTAATGGCTTTAAATCCGGCGACGCTTTCTGAAACCGGATTAAGCGCTATCGCAATCATCCAAATGACTGGAAAAATACATATTATGGTAACAGCGGTCAATAGAGAATATACCACAAAGTTGGTTATTCTTCTATCCCAAGTTGTGTTCCTTCTTTTGCTGGTCATATACATACCAGAAGCTAACCTCCCTTATAATCCGCCCCTTTTTCTCATTAACACCAGCTGAATCACCGAAAGTACAATCAAAATGATTGTCAGGATATAGCCGATGGCGGCCGCATATCCAAATTTGAAGAGCTTAAAGCTGCTTTCATACATATACTGAAATAAGGAAATATTTGATGTACCTGGCCCCTTCAATATATACGGCTCCGTAAAAATATTCCACGAATCAACGGTAATGGTAATGAAACAGAATAATAGAATGCCACCTAAAGAAGGCAGAGTAATTTTGAAAAATTGTTGAAACACGTTGGCTCCATCTATTCTAGCTGCTTCATAGTATTCAGTTGGAATCGTCATTAAACCGGATAAAATTATCAAAGTAAACCAAGGGGTATGACGCCAAACATTTAAGACAATAACTGGAATTTTGGATAACGATAAACTGGTCAGCCACTGGACGGAATTGAATCCAAATAAACCTGCTATTTCATTAATAATTCCTGAATTTTCATCGAACATAATATTAAAAATCAGGCCCATTGCCACGGTTGCACACACATAAGGGAAAAAAGTCATACTTTGAAAAAACCGCCTGGCCCTTAGGTTTTTATAATTCAGCAGGACTGAAATGAGTAAGGCCAGTGGAATAATGGATAATAGGGCAGTAATCCAATAAATAAAGGTGTTTTTTACTGCATCCCAAAACATATAATCTTTCATTAATAGTTTATAGTTAGCGAAACCGATATCTTTCGGTTCGCCTATGCCGTTCCATTCAGTAAAACTAATCCGAAACGTCTCAACCATTGGGTATAGTTGAAATACGAAAAACAGGATAAAAAATGGAGAGATAAATAAATAAGGATTACGATGTTTACTAATCTTTTTAATCGAGTTTACTATCACTCTAATCCCGCCCCCCTTTCTTAAGGTTATAAAGGGAAAGAGCTATCTATAGGCAACTATATCTAGCTCTTATTAAAATTTTATTCTATTTATTTTTCTGGTACTGTTTTTCCAATCTTAGCTCTTAAGTTCTTACCCATGTTAGCAACTGCTTCTTCCATGGTCTGGTCACCAGCAATGAACTTTTCAAGCTCGACTGAAATAATTTGGTCCGCTTCCGCATCATCTTTCGTTACCCGGAGGTTTTCAGCTGCATTCTCCAGTGAAAATCCTTCCATTTCTCTAAAAGACTGACCACCGTAGTAATCAGATGGCTCCTTCCAGAACGGATCTTCCAGCAAGTCATTAGCGATTGGGTTTGCATATGGTGCGTTTTGCTTAACCATTGATTCTGTCCAGACTTGGCGTTCTTTCGCATCAAACTGGAAGTCATGCCAAAGTTTCTTAAATAAACCCTCATACTTCGGTTCAGGTTTATTCACTATAGCAAACATACTGGTAACAGGGGCACCTCGCTTGCCAACTTCTGTAAACATTGGAGCCGGCATCACTCGCCACTTTCCTTCCATATCTGACAGGTTTTTACGGATGAATTCATCCCAGAATGCGCCAATATAGAAGGTAGCAACTTCTCCTCTTCTGGTTGCATCATAGAGAGGCGCCTGCATAATTTGGCTTTTCAGCACTAAATCTTCTTTCACCAACGTTTCAAGCGTTTTAAATGCAAGCTTCGCACCAGGATCCTTATCGATGACAATATTACCTTTTTCATCCCAGATTTTTGCATTTGCCTGCGGCATCAAACCACGGCGTCCATAATATCTCCATGTCAAGCTGCCCGGATCAATATAGGAAAGTTTAACTTTACCGCCGCTTGCTTCTTTTAACTTTCTTCCTACTTCAATATAACCCTCCATCGTATCCATTTCCTTTGGATCGATATTATATTTATCAAAAATCTCCTGATTGTAAAAAAGCATCTGCGGGCGAACGGAGTCAGGCAGCCCGTAAATTTTTCCTTCATAGGTGACTTGGTTCAAAGCCCCGTCTACGAGTTTGTCCTCCAAAGGCTTAACAAAATCAGTTAAATCCATTAGGATGCCGCCCTCGGCCATATCAATCATACTGACAGGTGCGGTTTGGAGAACATCAGCCATTTCATCATAAGCCCCAGCCGCAAAAGACGTGACCACCTTTTGTCTTGCATCCGCTTCGCCTTCTGTCTGAACCATCTCAAATCTCACTTCTGGTGCTATTTTTCTGTTCCGCTCCAACCAGTTATTATAATATTCCATTGTATACTGCGGCTGCCCATATCCATAGATTTGCATCGTACCGGCCGGGAAAGTTTCTGATTCCCCATCCTTTTTTGGGCCCTCACTGCTCGTATCTTTACTGGAGCATCCTGCTGCAAAAAGAATCATGGATAAAGAAGAAATACCAATTATTCTTTTTATTTTGCTCTTCATTTTACTTCCCCCCACTGCTAAATTAGGATTTGGTTTTATATTTGCATGTTGCCTCAACTGCCAGTTTAATTTGTTCATAGGAAAGTTCCGTCGGCAAGGTACAATCGGCGCCAAGAATGAAGCGGCGGGTGCCGATTTTATCCAGTGTTTTAAAGACAGCTTGTTCAATTTCCTCTTGTGTGCCATTAACTAAAACCCCGCTCCGATCGTCCAAACCGCCAAGAATCACGCTTTCGGGGAATAACTGCTTTCCTTCTGGCAAACTTAAATCATTCTCATGAATAGCCCAGTTCACAACTTCCGGGTGATAATCAGTATAACGATTAAAATTCACGTTGTCCTTACAAATATGGAGGACATTGAAGGCGCTAGCATTTTTCGCTGCGTTTAATATCATGAGATCATTGTCCTTAATATGAGTCTCAAATTCCTCATCTGTAAACAATTCTCTCTCACCCCCGAGAGCAGAGTAATAGATGCCCTGTGCTCCTGCCTCGAGACAAGCGTGAACAAATTCCGCCATTCCTTCCGATAAAATCCGAAATGCATTAGAGACAATTTCGGGCTGTTCGCGCAAATGGCTCGATAAGACAGTTCTTAAAGCATCGTAATTCTCCCCTCCGCCCCTTGCGTGGAATGCAGAAGCGATTGTTCCGTGGATGGTGGTCAGAATGACTGCTTCATCGCCAAGCTGGTCTGTAATTCTTTTGATAATATCAAGCTGTCTTACAATAAAATCGTCCTTCAGACTTAAAGGCCGAATGTTTTTCCAATCCTCAGCCTTTGTTATAGGTGTATTGTATGGAACAAGATTCTCGTTCATAATTTTCAGAATATCTGTATTCGTTTTTTGGTAAAAATCAATGTGGGCATGTACAGCTTCATCTCCATTATGCATGTGTTCCGGAAAATGCAGCCAGAACCCGGCGGGTACACGATCTGCTTCCATTCCTTTAACAGCCCTTAAGACTCGCTCTTTTTTATTCAACTCTTCACCCCAGTTTCATTTTTAATTGACGCTTTAATCATACCAGTAGTATGATTAAAGTGTCAAACAATTTATAAAATTCAGAAAGGGGGAAATTTCTTGGATTATTTTTGGAATTTTGATACAAAAGCCATCCATTCTCACAAATCACCAGATCCCATTACTCGTGCTGTTTCCCAGCCGATTGTACCGGCTGTTGCCTATTCTTTTCCGGACGTAGAATCTGCAGCAGCTGTCGTTTCAGGTGAAATGAATGGTGAATATTATGGGCGTTATGGGAATCCAACGGTAAAGGTGCTGGAAAAGAAAATTGCTGAGCTTGAGGAAGGAGAAGAAGCGCTGGGCGTCAGCAGCGGCATGGCCGCTATATCCACCGCCATATTAGCTGTTTGCCAGCAGGGCGATCATATTTTAGTAACGAAGGATGTGTATGGGGGAACATACAGTTTTTTAACGTCACTTGCACCCAGGTTCGGGATTCAATTTGATTTTGTCGATTGCAGGAATATTGAAGCAGTCCAACTGGCCATAAAGCCAAATACCAAAGCTTTATATATTGAAACCCCTTCGAATCCCTTACTTACCGTGTTGAATATTAAAGCTCTGGCAGGCTTATGTAAGAAAAATGGTATCCCTTTAATTGTAGATAACACGTTTATGAGTCCTTATCTACAAAATCCGCTCATACTTGGTGCTGACATTGTGGTCCATAGTGCAACCAAATACCTTAACGGGCACGGCGATGTTGTTGCTGGATTTGTCGTTGGAAACGCGGAGCTGATTCATTTCATGAGGAAAAAACTCATGGGCGATTTAGGCCAAAATTTAAATGCCTGGGAAGCCTTTTTAATTTTACGAGGAATCAAAACGATGGGGATGAGAATGGAACGCCATTGTACGAGTGCCCAGAAGGTGGCCGAATATTTGGAAGCCCATCCAGCGGTAAAAAATGTCCATTACCCCGGGTTAGCTTCACACCCACAGCATGAGTTGGCAAAAGAACAAATGAGGGCAATGGGAGGAATCATTTCCTTTGAAGTTGAAGGAGGATTAAAAGCAAGCAAGGAATTTATAAATGCTCTCAAATTAATTATGATTTCTTTCAGCCTCGGCGATCCCGAGAGCCTGATCCAACATCCGGCAAGCATGACGCATTTCTCGATTCCGCCTGAAGAACAACAAAGATTTGGCATAACGGACGGGCTGATTCGTTTGTCAGTTGGGCTGGAGTGTCCCCAGGATCTCATCAATGATTTAAGCCAGGCGCTTCAGGTAATTGAAGAACGGCTTTGCAAAAAGCAAGCTAAATAAACAGATAACCGGGAGGGAACGTTTCTTCCCGGTTTCTTTTTTTGCAAAAACCATTCAGAATACTCTAATGCTTTTCGTATAATGAGATGGACCCCGCAGGGACGGTTTTTATGGCATTCCACCGATAAGCCAATTAAACCATCCCTCTGGTCTCAGGTCGGTTATGCTTTTGAGATGAGTGTCCGTGAGACACCTAGAATTCTGGCTGTTTTGCCGTTGTGACAAGCCTTCAATTTCTTTGTTTTACGAAGAATTTCATTTCTTTAAAGTCCCGGTAAGCTCTTTACTTGTGCGATTTCAATTCCATCCAGGACCTGGTTAATTGCCTCTTTCGGTGAACCATGGAAATGCTTCCCTGATTTCTGTCCGGGGTATTGAGTTCCCTGCAATGCAAGTGAAGTTTACAACTTGCACGGACTCCTTAACCGCTTGTCTCGCTTTCAACATTATCATGTTACCAAAATGGATTGTATCATTACGAATTATTCACGGACCAACAATATTGGCAAAATCACCAATCGTTGTCGAATACTTCACATACAACCGCGGCAGAATAAAATTCTCGTCAGCCACATTCTTTTTGACAAAAGGAGCTGGGGTAGTCGTCAGTCCAAATTGATAATACTTCTTCGTTTCAGCCACGACCTTCGCGTTTGCATTTCCATATGGATACGACAGCGCAATAACTGGCTTCCCGGTAATCCGCTGAATTTTATCTTTTGAATCCTTTAGCTCGTGCACGAAGTTTACCGCCTTGGTCAGGTCCGGGTGGGTGGCCGTATGCGATTGGACCGAAAACATCCCGGTTTTGGAAAGCTCATTCAAGTCCGCCTCAGACAGACGGTTCCGTCTACCAATAAAATCGGAAATAACGAACAAGGTAGCTGACGGCTGAAAGCCTCCACCCCTCACTTTTTCAAAAATTGCCTTCACGCTCAAGTTATTCTTATAGCCATCGTCAATCGTTACGAACACAGGCTTGTCTACCCTGTCAATCTCATCCCAGCGTTCAAACGTCAATGGTGTGTAACCATGTTCCTTCAAATAACGCATCTGTCTCTCAAAGTTGTCCGGGGTTACATAAAGATCCTTTTGCCCGCTACCTGTGAATTCCGCTATCGAATGGTAAACAAGAATCGGCACCTTCTTCTCCGCAAATGCCCGGTCCGGCACAATAAGCAAAACAACGATTGCAAACATGAACAAAACCAGTCTGCTCACATAACCACCTCCATAAAATAGAGTTCCCTTTTACGGATTGCTCATCCGCATCAGACCAGGCGTTTCACAGAGATTTTAAAACGCACTTTTGAAACCTCAAAAGGCGATGAAACCAATGAATGGTCTGCATAGACAAAATAAGCAAAAATAATAGCCGGGTAACGAATACCCGGCCACCTGTTTAATCTGAACACAAAGACGGGATGTCTGAAAGGCATCGAAAGAGGAATTTTCGAGGAATGCAATATGAGGAAAATTCTAGCTCATCCTTCTTTTGAGCACTTCAATTTCTCTTTCATTTCGGGCAGCCTTTTCCCAAATATAATCCTGGTCTAACTCCATACTTTTAAGTCTGCCGACAACCTCGTCATGGCGCTCAGCATTTTTTTGCTTTTCAGATGCGAATTCCTCCCTCGTAGCTTTTAGGTCACTTTGCATCTCTAGTTGTAAAGTGTTTGTTTTCGTGACCATCCCTACTAATTGGCTTATCATTTGTTCCATTCTCGCAAGCCTTTCTTCCATATCTTCTTCACCTCCCTATTACTTTATTATACAACAAAATCCGCTCGTTCCAGCATTGGGGTATTAAGGTTACAAATAATATATTGGAAATTGATACAGATGAAGATGAACATTTGAATTCATTGAAAATACGTTGTCCGGTATTTATTGTGCTTATGTGAATTTGAAGAAAGAAGGCCGGAACAGTGTTACCTTCTTACAGGAAATAAAGAATAAGAACAGTTTAAAGGGTCCATGCCTATAAATTAAGGTGTGGATCCTTTTACAGTTACGTTTGTCCTGTAAGTTTGAAAATCTGTCCTGTATCTTCCGGGAAATGTCTCGCAATCTTTGGGAAATGTCCTGAATCATCCGGGAAATGTCTTGAATCGTTTGCTTGGCAAATAGGGACGGTTCGATTCCCCTTGGAAAACATCCATACGATAGCTACTAAGCTTAGAGTAACTTCTCGGAAACTGCTACGACCAAGTGAGATAACCAACAAACCTAGAGACTAAAAGAGGATGGCCAGTCCCATCCTCTTGTTACTTTATCAAATTTTTAAACAATGCTTCCATGCTCTCTACGCTGGCCAGGCCGTTGGCTAGCACTCGCCCATCTGGTTTGATGGAGATTTCAAGTCTGTTAGGGGTGTTTTTCAATTCTCCCTCTAAATGCTTGTATCTGTCAGTGAGGAAGCGAATATGTTGATTGGCTGACCCAATCCAGGGTCGGCTCAAATCTCGCTGTTCCCTGACGAATGGACCGTCGCAAAGGATGTCCGTAACTGAAAGAAGATGATTCCAGTCATCCCGGTTCGCAGCCTTAATATCTTGATAATAATAACCAGAGAAAGTCATGATGGAATAGCCTGAAGACTTCAACTTACTTCCCAGCTCCGCAAGTGCAGCTGCCTGCTCGAATGGCTCTCCACCAAGAAAAGTAACTCCTTCAACCTTTGGCCCCTCGATAATAAGGGAATAAAGTTCCTCAACGTCGATGTCATAGCCGCCCTGTTTTGACCAGGTGAACGGGACCGCACAGCCTGGACAATGAATTGGGCAGCCTTGGACTTGGATGCAGGCCCGGTCGCCGGGACCCTCCACCCTTGTGAACGGGATGAATTGATGTATGCAAAGTTTCATTAGAAATCGACCATCCGGCCGGCCTTTTGCGGGGCAACGGACTCCGAAGCCTTCACGGTGGCAAGCAGCCTGATTTTTTCAATGTTATGCGGCTTAAGGTTAAGCAATTCGGTAAATTCATCTAATGAACGAAAGCCGCCTTTTTTTGTACGTTCCGATACTGCCCGTTTCGCCAAAATCAATCCAACACCTGGCAACTGTGCGAGTTCCTCTTCGGTCGCTTCATTCAAGTCAAGAAGTGGTTCCTCAAGTGAGCTTTGAACGATTTCTGCCGGTTTAGGTGCAATTCTTTCTTGTTCCGGGACGTCTGTCAAATTCCCTTTAGGAGAAACATTCATCTCCGTTGTTTTTTCATAAGCCGGGGTCTGTTGCTGCTCTGTATGGTATACCTGACGTATCGCTCGTTCCTCAGTCGACCGCGGTGTTTGGCGAGTTTCTTGTTTAGCCACGGTGCGCGGTGCCTGCTTTCCTAGCCTTACTCCATATTCAGACTCAATTGCCTCGCGCATTCTTCGCTCCTCATTCGAATTAATTAATTTTAGGGCTTCAAGCCGAAGAAGGTATTCCTTCCGTATTCGAAATGCATGAATAATGGAGGAAATCCAGCCAAGCAGCGCAAGTATCATGATCATATTAAATGGCCACTTGTCTGTATTTAATGTTTCTAGCCCAATAAAGAATAAAATGAACGGGACTGAATAAATAAACCCCCAAATGGCCCATTTCCTGTGCCTTACTTTAAAGCCAACAAAGAAAAAGGCAGTCCAATTAAATAGAAAAATAAAAGATAAAAGAATCCACCAAGAGTTCAGGAAACCCCATAATGCGCTTTTCTTCGTTGATGTCATTCATTCATCCTCCTCTAGAAATCTACAATTCTTCTTCCTTCTTTTACTTCAATAGGAAGGGATGAAAACGAGACAAGTGGCCTCAGTGTTTCGACCACGTGTGGCTTAAAGGCAAGAAGCACGCCTAACTCTTCTAAAGAGCCAATACTTCCGCGCCGTTCCCGTTCCTGAATTATTTTCTTCGCTTTGATTGCCGTCATCCCCGGCAGGCCAACCAATTCAATTAAGGGCGCTGTATTAATATCGACTTTTCCAAGGGCTTCCGGCTCTCCTTGGCTAGTCTCCAGCTCTTCAAACAAAGGATTGATATCGCTATTTCCGCTAACAGACAGTGGCGGAGGTGAAGCAGAGGTAGGTACAGCCAATCCAGCAAAAATTTCTTCATCCAACAAAGGGCTCCACTCATCCCTGCCCTTCTTCCAAATAAGTGTCCCACCAACATCAATCTGCCGTGATTCTGCAAGCCATGCCACTGTTCTTCGGTCATAAGGGCCAAATCGCTGTCCATTGGCCTCTAAATGCCATTCTGGGAGCATCGCATTTGCTTCAGTTTGTGGTGAGGTAAGAAACGATTGGATTTCCGTCAGCAGCCGGCACAGTTCCTCGTTTTTCATGTTGGACCCCGACATCCCGAATAACCTACCGTGACCAATTTCTAGTTCCCATTTGCCTTTTACCTTAATGGTGGCGTCACGGAAGATATCCCATAATACCGAGGTCTTGCGGCTGACCGTTGTCCAGTCATTATTCCAATAAAGGCCTCCGCTACAAATAGCGAGTCCATTTTTGGCACTGCCGAAAATGGTCGCATCGATCAGCGCAAAAACTTCTTCATCAGCAGGGATTGAGTAATTCTCCCTTGCCGCCTGAAGCTTTTTCGCAGGAATCAATTCCTCCACATAATAAGAAGCGTTAGAATAGTTCTCGCAAATCCTTCGAATGCCTTCCAAATCGATCGTACTGCCCGCAAACTCCCCCCTGGAAGGAGTTCTAATATAGGAGCTCTCTAAATAACTGACCGGTTCAGGATTAACAACAGGAGGTCCGATATCACTCCGGGCCCTAAAGTAAGAACGAATATCCTCGAGCAAGGCAATCAGCGCCTTAGGTTTCATGCCACTACCGGCCAAGCTGCAAGCGAAACCGGGCTTGAAAACAATCTCTCCAAAGCTCAGCTTCATTGGGCCCATCTCAAGAAACTCTTCCCAAGTTACCCGGCGTGTTGTATTCGTATGCCAGTAAAACCCATGCATACCAATTGCAAAAGAATTTTTACAGCTTTTAAATAGGTTGCTATTAATCAATGCTAGAACTGTTTCCGCGGCGGGGATGGGAAGACCCTTCATCGCGTTCGCCAATTTGTCTTGGGGAATGCCAGTGCCTATGTATAAATCGCTGCAACTGTACCTTCTGCATATTTTTAAAATGTCTTTGGCCACCACCATATCGTCACCCCTGAATATTCAATGTAATCACAATAGAATTGTCATCAAGGACCTCTTCCGATTCAACGGAAAGATTCTTTGCCGCCGCGCGCTGTTTCAGCTTTTCATAGACTGCTGACTGCAGGCAGCGCTTGTATTCTTCATCGATATCCGACATATACATGAACACCTCATGCATGTCAGGCGGATTCCTCAATTCCACCGTGAAGGGTGTATCAGCGCTAGTCTGCCTGAAAGTCATCGGTGTGCCCTGAACGGTACAAACAATTTCCCCGTTGTCTTTTCGATATGGATTCACGCCAAATTCCCTCAAGGTCTTTGTCAGTAAATCGCCGTCCACAAAATTGGTTGGAAAGACCTTTACGGCATCCTCGGTCACCTGAGCCTCTATGTCTTTTATCGCGGTGACAAACAGCTTTCGGTTGGACTTTAATTCAAGATCCTTCATAAACCCTTCCAACAATGGCATCGGGTCGTGTTTGCTGAAAATTGCATGCCACTTTCCTTCAACAAGCTCCCAAAAGAAGAACTGTTTCTCCCCGTCAAGATGGGTTTTAATGCTCCCGCCCCATTTCTCGGCATCATACCCAGCCATGCGCACAGTCCGGACCAAATCCAGTTCATTTTCAAACGTCGTCGGCACCTTCAACTGCGCCGACTCAACCCAGTTATTAAATTTGTCCTTGCCCATCACGACCCGGAGAGTGAGGGCAAGCGGTATTAGCGCGAGTGAAACAGACATTACAATTCCTCCCTTGTTATCCGGCGTTCATAGTCCCATTCTGTTTCTTCAATCTCAACTTTTTCAGATTCGTAGTATTCAGCCGTGTATTCCGAATCAATTGTTTCAGCATCGAGCAACTCTTCGAGCAGGGAAATATAATCGGTACACTTTTTACCTTTAACACCTAGAACCTCTGCCTGGATTTGGCCGTCGCTAAATAGTTGGATCCTAAATTGTTTTTTCACACGCTACACCATCCTTTTTAAAAATCCAATGCACGTCCGCCCCGGGCTGATTTTACATCATCGCTCTTGGGAGCGACCGGTGCAGCACTATCCTTTAAACTGTCATACTCAGTTCGGTCTTCCTTTGGGGTAGCAGCAACTGCGCGTACATTTGCCCATTCGCGGATACCACGGATCTGCTCGGCCTGAGTGATTGAAAGCGGTACAGTATTGGCAATCGCCTTTTCAAAATCGGTGTATTCAATGCTCCTGTCCTCGGAAAATGCTTCGAACAGCGCCGTGATGACCACCTGCTCGATCTCAGCTCCTACATATCCCTCTGTCAGAGAAGCCAGCTGCTCAAGAACAGAGTGATCCCATTCAAAACGCCCTATCACGTCCGGGTCAGTAAGCCGTTTGTCAATATGAAGCTTAAAAATGTCCATCCGCTCCTTTTTGGTTGGCAGATCGACAAAAAAGATTTCGTCAAAGCGCCCTTTCCGCAACAGCTCGGCTGGCAGGGAATGTATGTTATTTGCTGTCGCCACAACAAAGACTGGCTTTGTTTTTTCCTGCATCCAAGTCAGAAAGGTCCCGAATATCCGGCTGGATGTCCCGCTGTCACCGCTTTGGCCTAGACCGCTGAAGCCTTTCTCGATTTCGTCGATCCACAAAATGCTCGGTGAAATTGCTTCGACTGTCTGAATGGCCTTGCGCATGTTTTCCTCACTGCTTCCGATAATTCCGCTAAAAATCTTCCCGATATCGAGGCGAAGAAGCGGAAGATGCCACATTGCACTAACTGACTTAGCAATCAAGCTTTTACCACAACCCGGTACTCCGGTAATTAAAACACCCTTTGGTGCAGGCAAGCCGTACTTTTCTGCCGAATCAAGCCAGGATTTATTCCTTTTCTTCAGCCAGCGCTTCAAATTCTCAAGACCACCGACATCCTCGATTTTCAAGTCACTCTTGATAAATTCAAGAATTCCGGATTTCTTAATATTCTGACGCTTTTCTTCCAATATGATTTCAACATCGCTTACATCAAGGCGCCCGTCCTGAACCATCGCCCTTGCAAATGCATTTTCCGCTTCATGCAGCGTCAGGCCAAGCGCAGCTTTTGCAAGACGTTCCTTCTCCTCAGGTTTCAAATCAAATTGAATCCTTCCGCTCCGCTCGTTCGCATAAATCATTTCATCCAGGACATCGTTGATTTCCCTGAAGGACGGCAGGTCAAAATCAACAATTGTAACGTCCTTTTGCAAATCATTCGGGAGGACAAGGGTGGGACTTACAAAAATGACGTTCTTCGGGCTCGGACTCTGTTTCAATAATGGCAGCAAGTCACGAATTTTCCGGATAACCTGCACATCCGCCTGTCGTCCATTCGAACCGAAATAAACATGGAAATCCTTCAGGATGAAAATAGCGGGATCACTGTAATTCTCTATGTATTGAAGTGCTTTTAGGGGATTCTTTGTTTCTTCTCTGCCTTTGTGGCCATCCTCCGACAAGCCGTTTGTCACGCTCCACGTAAATACCCGCCGTGTAGTCTTAATAAGGTTCTCATCGGTCACAACCGATTTAATCACCGATAACGCACGTTCCTCTTCCCAAGTAGAAATATACAGGTAGGGAAAACGCGCCTTTAACAAATTTGAAATCAATATTTTAAAATTGGACACCGTAGCTGTTTCTTGCATCAACAAGTCTCCTTCAATGAAACATAATAGTACTTGCTTAAATCGCATTAAAATTCAACAAATAATTACCAATTATACTATCAAAATATTCATTATTTTGAAAATTAATGTGTAGTATAATCTTTTAAATCATTGTCGCTTGAGATTGGTGGAGTTCCTAAAATTCAGGGAGAATTACGGTAAAGAGATAAGGCGGGGGATATGCTTTACATTATCGAAAGACTAAAAATCGCTTTTTTGTTTTCAGCTTTCTGGACAGAAGATGGGCTGGGGCTGCCTGTTTGAAAAACTGGCCTATGCCAGCGGGGAGCTCCTACACGACCAGTCTTTCCAATTCTAAACCTAGAACTTCCCCTCCATTTAGACCGCCTCCTCATTCTCCCGACATCCGAGCTCGCCCACAACATTCCGAACCACCAGTCAGCCCATTGACCCCAGTTCAAGGCGAAGCCATACTGGTCAGTCTTTTGTTGCTTCTGTAATATAATTCCGGTGTCTCAATCCCCTGCACAATTGTGCCGCCTCCAGTAAATTTCCTCGTATCGGCTGGCTGGAAGCGGGCGACAGGGCCAACTGTGAATTGCTGGGCAGCAGCCGCAAATTTGTTTTTCCCAGGCACTACAATGCGGTAGAAACTAATTAAACACCTTTAACATTTTCTTCCGAATCTCCTCAGTTCTTGAACACGTATCCAGGCTCGATTTTAAATGCTCGAGTGTCACTTCTTCTGATTTTAGAGAACCTTCAAAACGCAAGTCCTTAATCCATTCCCAGATATCTTCAAGATTTCTTTTTAAAAAATAAAACTCAAAGGCATCCATATCAGGATTCTCATAGCTCATATAGTTTCTGTATTCAGTCAAGAATTGTTCTGCATATGGCTCAGTTATGATGAGGATGAGGTCTTGTTCTTGCGGAGCAAGTTTAACACATTCCCAATCAAGAAGCATAAGGTTTTGCCCTTGCATAAGATTCCAATTATGAGCATCGGAGTGGGACAAAACAAACATGTGAGATTTGCTTTTCAATGCATTTGCTAAATACCCCAGCCTGTTAATCTTTTCTACTAATATTTCAGTATAGGGCTCTACAATCTCTAAAAGGATATCATTCGTATTAGCCAAGTCATGATGAATAAAAGAAAATAGGTCTTCACAGAACTCAATGTCAAAACGTTCCTTTACTTGCTGCTTTTTTAGTTCATGAGGGATAGTTGAAGTGTTTTTATGAAGCAGGCCCAGAATTTTTGCCAGTTCTTTTACCTGATTTGGGCTTAGCTGCTTTTCACCAATTGTCGTTCCTTCTATATACTCTGAAAGCAAATACACATACTGTTCGTCTTCACATTGATTCCTTTGTGACTTCGTAAAAATTGGTTTGGAGAGATGGTTTTGCAAATCAGTATGATGATGCAGCCAGTTGACTAAAGGGGTATATCTATCGATTGCATCAATCCACTGAGAGCTGGAGGGCTTATTTTTGTTGTACACCTTTAAAAAATACTTATTACTTTTATCTTCCACTAAAAAAGCTAAAGCCGACCACCCGCCTGGACGCTGTTCAATTGAAGTTGCGTCAATTCCATAGTTATCTTTTAAAATAGTAGAAATACGTGTATTTATCTCCATTACGTCTCCATTCTTTCATAAATTTAACAAACAGAAGCGGTCCAATTCTGCTGTGAATTGGACTGCTATCTGTGTGTTCATTTAATGGCCTGCCGGCTCCCTTCTAGGTGTGGGAGACAATGAATTCGGCTTGACCTTGGAGTTGACAGCTGCCAACTCCATATGGCAGGACAAAGTGACTCCCTTTTTTCACAGTAAACTCGCGGCCATCAAGAATAAGCAAAGCTTCCCCGTCAAGGACGCTGACCTGCAAGAAATCAGCATCCATTTCCCTCGAGGACTGTCCGTCCAGCTGCCAATGATAGACCGTAAAATACTGCTCTTTTACAAGCTGTTTCTCGACGAGACCGCCAAAGGACTCTTCCTTTTGCTCCGCGAGTGCATCCTCATGTGGAACTGTGGTCACTTGAATGGAGCGTTCCAGGTGCAATTCACGTTTGTTGCCTGCTGCATCTGTCCGGTCATAATCGTAAACGCGATACGTAATGTCAGAACTCTGCTGGGTTTCAAGGATGACAATCCCTGCTCCAATCGCATGAATGGTGCCGCTTGGAACATACACGAAATCCCCCGCCTTGACCTTTACTCGCCTTAACAGCTTGTCCCATTCACCGGACTCAACCATTTTTCTAAGTTCTTCCCGTGTGGATGCGTGATGCCCAAGGACAAGCTCCGCCCCTTCCTCCGCACTGATGACATACCAGCATTCGGTTTTGCCATAAGGCACCCCTTCGACCTCGCGTGCGAACGTGTCATCTGGATGGACTTGGACGGAAAGGTCATCGGCCGCATCCAGGATTTTTATAAGCAACGGATACTCTTCTACATTCCCTGTCCTTTTATTAAAAAGCTCTCCATGTTCTTTCCATGCGTCCGCCAGCGTTCTTCCTGACAATGGACCATTCTTAATTACGCTTGGCCCATTCAAATGAGCTGAAATCACCCAAGCCTCGCCTGTTTGGTCACTCGGAATCTCGTAATTAAATTCGGTTTTCAGTTTATTGCCTCCCCAGATCCGTTCTTGTAAAACGGGTTCCAGGAAAATCGGTTCATTTTTATACATATGGTCCTCCTACTCATTGTGTTTAGCTTGGCATTTATCTTAAGGCTGAAAAAACAAAACGTTATACCGCTCTTCCTTCCAGGGAAAATTGTGCCAGCAGCAAAGCGCCGGTTATGCCGGCATTGTCGCCAAGTCCCGGACTGACAATATAATCGGGTAGATTCGGAAGTTCCATATACCCATTGAGAAAGGACGGTAAATAGTTATATATCGCATCAAAAACTTCACTTTGTTTCATCACGCCGCCGCCAAGGATAATTTTCTTTGGAGACAATATTAAAATATAGCTCATCAGTGCCTGGGCAAGATAGTACCCCTCCAAATCCCAGGCCTTTGGATTCCCTGTAAGATGCTGGCCTTTGTTTCCCCACCGTTCTTCGATTGCAGGCCCGGCTGCAAGGCCCTCGAGGCAATCCTTATGGTAAGGGCATTTCCCCTCATACGTGTCTTCAGGATGGCGTCTTAAAAGAATATGCCCCATTTCAGAGTGGGAAAGCCCTTGAAGAAGTTTTCCATGGACAAGCGCGCCGGCGCCGATACCGGTTCCGACTGTTATATATAAGCAGCTATCCAATCCTTTTGCCGCGCCAAATGTCGCTTCACCGAGCGCTGCTGCATTGACATCCGTATGGAAGCCAATTGGAATCGGGAAAGACTCCTTTATTGTTTGGACAAACGGAAAGTTCCGCCATCCCGGTTTTGGCGTTGAGGTAATATATCCATAAGAAGTACTTTCAGCATTTACGTCAATCGGCCCAAACGAACCAATTCCAATTGCTTCAACAGGATGTTGTTTAAAAAAAGCAATGACTTGCGGAATCGTTTCTGATGGAATCGTGGTTGAAATAACCTTCCTGTCAAAAATTGTCCCGTTTTTATCCCCGACAGCACAGACAAACTTTGTGCCCCCGGCTTCAATTGCACCCAGCATATGTACTCTCCTCCTATTCATTCTAAATATTACATCAACTGCATTCCAACAGCTCGTATTGTTTACGCCTGCCGCTGTACTTCCTTTGGTTTTTTCCAGGTAAAATACAGGACTGGAATCATTAGAACATAGACAATCGGAAAAACACTGAAAGAAATCGGCAGCAGTGCATCGAGGTCAAAATAGCTCCTCATCCCCAAAAACATGAATACTCCTACAATCCTGCCTGCCCCGAGCGGAATCTCGCGAATGATAATGTAATCGAGCCTTCGTTCGTGATAAAACGGATCCTTTTCGATCGACTCGTAAATCATCGCATTCATGGATGTGTTAATCATGTTCAACGCAATCGGGGATAGCAGTCCGAAAACAATCAGTGACAGCAGGATTGGCTTCGCAGCCAGAAGTACAGAGCTTAGGGAAATCGTAACCGCCCCTAACGCAAAAACTTTAAGCCGATTCTGCGCTGATGAAAAACGCGCCAGCAGATAGAAAGCAAAGATGGAAACAATTTGGGCACCGGTATTATAGATACCAAGATTCATTTCCCCGCCAGCAATTTTAAATGTCATCATTGTAATTAAAAACGTTACAAAAGCACCCGAAACGATCCCATCGGAGAACATCACTAAGTACATTTTACGCCATTCCCGGGAAGGGTTCCTAATAACATCCCAAAAATGACTTTTCGCTTCGATCCCGATTCCTTTCACCTTAAGCGAAAGGACAAGGGCAGCAAGGATAAACAAGCAGGTTGCCGCAAAAACAACATAATAGCCAGCCATGCCATCGAAGCGGGAGATGGTGATTCCGGCAACAAGCGGGGCGATCACTCCGCCAACAGTAGACAGGATCCCCTCGATATACAGGAAGCTATCCCGCTTGTCGTTCGTCGTCAAATCGAGTACAGCCATATGCATACCAACAAAATAAAGGCTCATTGCCAGGCCATTAGAAATGCCGAGTAAAAGAATGTGCTCATCCAAAGTGTCATGGAAAACAAGGATAATCAAATACGTAATCAGGTAAAACAGAAAGCCCATCCGCATCGTGGACATCGGGCTCGTCTTTCTGGCTAGCCATGCGCAAAGGCCAAAGCTGACAATAATCGCGACGGACCAATACAAACTGTAATAAGCGAGCAGGGAATACGTCTCATCAAGCCTCCATAAAAAGACACTCTGGAAGATCCCAGATAAGGCCATTCCAAAACCAAACAGGGCATTCATCCACATATAAAATTTTAATTCTGAAGAAAAACTCTTATAAATAGAATACATCGGTTGAACTCCCTTGAAAGATAAGGGCGGGATCCCCTATCATTTATTCACGACGATCGCCTTCGAAACAGAAAGTGACGGATAATCGGCCATGACCGATGGCAGTTCTTCTAGCGATATCTGATGGGAAATGAGGCTCTGGACATCGATAACCCGATTGGCAATCAGCGCGATTGCTTCCTCATGGGTATACGGGTTTACGAACGAACCTTTGATGGTCAGTTCCTTTGAGAAAATCTCATAAGGAAACACTGAAATCGCTGTTTCAGGAGAAGCCACGCCAAACAGCAGGACCTGGCCGCCCTTAGCAGCGGAACGAAA
The DNA here is from genome assembly GCF_001685025.1 of Bacillus sp. FJAT-27225. Taxonomy (GTDB): domain Bacteria; phylum Bacillota; class Bacilli; order Bacillales; family Cytobacillaceae; genus Bacillus_D. Next base: position 416,012 of record NZ_MAYU01000012.1, read on the forward strand.
GGCCGCTTCCATACTCTCCTTTTTGCCGACACATTCAATCACGACATCCGCCTCGACTGGGTGATTATCCAACGGGTTAATAACTTCATCTGCGCCAAGCTGATAAAGGAGGTCTTTTTTGGATTCGGACGGTTCACTTACAACTACCGATGCCACGTTCTGTCCTTTTACGAGCTGCAGGAATAGCTGGCCAATAAAGCCGCCGCCAATAATAAGCACTCTGCTCAATGTAGACAGTTCGACTTTCTTAAAACCGTGCAAAACACAGCCTAACGGTTCAACCAAAGCTGCCTCCTCGAAGGTTATTGAATCCGGGATTACGTAGCAATTGGCTGCCGGGGCGACACAATACTCACCCATTCCGCCATCCCTTGTTACGCCGATTGCCTGCATATTCTCACAAAGGTTCACGCGGTTGTTCCGGCAATAATGGCAAGTCCCACAGTAAATATTCGGGTCGATGGTTACCCGGTCACCTTTCTTCAGCGTTGTCACACCTGTGCCAATCTCCACCACTTCACCGGCCAACTCATGGCCAAGGATACGGGGCGGTATGACCGCTGCAGAACCCGGCTCTCCGTGGTAAATATGCTTGTCAGTCCCACAAATGCCGCAGCTTTTTACGTTAATGACGACCTCACCGTGCACCAATTTAGGCATAGTGGTGTCCATGAATTCAATTTGTTTGATTCCTGTTAAAATCGCTGCTTTCATTCCGCATCCACCTCAACCATTTCCGACTTCACACTATTGATGGCTTTCACCTGAAGCGTTTCCCACGGAAGTTTTTTTCCTTCCGCCTGACTAATCGGGATCACCTTTTTGACACCTGGCTGTAAATCAAAGAAATTATCCTCGATGAGAAGCTGTTCCATATCCATTTCGATTGTGACCATCCTTGCCAGCCCATTAGAGACAATAGTCAGCTCGCTTTTTTCCCTGCAAAGTTTTGCCCTTAGTGTCACTTCAGGAAAGAGTAAATCTTTCTGGTCCCGTAAATAATACGTATTTTCATAGGTTTTCTTTTTCAAAGACTTGAGGATGACGACAGCTTCTTCCGGCTGAATCCCTTGAAGGGCCACTTCCTCTAGAATCGTATCGAGATGAAAAGAAGTATTCGCTCTTACTGAAACATCCCACTGCTTTTCATACACTTTACTTCCATTAAAACTGAATACCGCAAGCTCCACTTTATCCTCATAGTCCTCGAGCGTGTCATTGACAATCCAAATGTTAAGATCCTTCATCGGCTCATGGTCGATGGTCAGCAAAATCGGATGAAAGAATTTTTTCGCATAATGATAGGATGCTTTCGGCAGCAAATAATAGTCAATGACAGACCAGCTTGTCCCCGGCCAGCAGTCATTGAGCTGCCAAAACAAAGCCCCGCTTGTGTAGTGTTTATTCCGCCGGTAATGCTCAATACCAAACTTCAGCCCTTCTGCCTGGGTAAGCATCGAATAAGCAATATAGTCATCAAGATTTTCCGGCACCCCGGTATACCCTTCCATCAGCAAAATTCCCTTAGGATGATGGATATCTTTGTTACGGTAAGCCATTTCTTCGCTTCCCCAGTAAAATTGCTCCTCCGGAATGTTACGCTTAAGGGTATAGCGGTTAGAGGACGCATGCATGCCGAATTCGCTCGCAAACTTCGTCGTATCCTGTTTAAACTTTTTAAAGCTTAAGCCTTCTATAGAATAGTCGACCCTTTGCGGTTCACCAAATACACGGGGCTCGATATTACCATGCCAAACCTGCCAGTTATGGGTATCGCCCTGCTCCCTTGAGTTGTGGTCGTTGCCGCCATAAGGCGAGCTTGGCCAGAACAGTCTTGTTGGGTCAAGCTCCTCCAGCAGTTCAGGCATGAGTTCGTGATAAATCTTCTCCCCATAAAAGGGATCTGTGATTTCTCCTGAGGAGGATAACGCTTCATACAGCCAATCATTTTCATTGTTCCCGCACCACAGGGCCAGGGAAGGGTGATTCCGCAGCCGTTTGACAACGTTAATGATTTCATTCCGAACATTGTCCATGAAATTTTTATTGTAGTCAGGATAAAGGGCACAGGAAAACATGAAATCCTGCCAGACAAGAATCCCGAGCCGGTTGCATTCGTCATAGAAAACATCGCGCTCATAAATGCCGCCGCCCCAGACACGGAGCATATTCATATTTGCGTCTCTTGCCATTCGAATCAGATGCTGATATCTCGAATCGGGTACCGCACCTATGAAACTATCGATTGGAATCCAATTGGCCCCTTTTGCAAAAATCTTCTCCCCATTCAAGACGAAGGTAAATGAATGATTGCCGTCCTTATCCTTCTGACGGACTTCAATGGTCCTGATCCCGAAATCCTCTTGTTTGGCGTCGACTTTTTCACCATTGGCATATAGCGAGACATCGAATGTATACAGGTTGGGCGTACCAAGGTCATGGGTCCACCATAGATTCGGATGATCGACTTCAATCGTGATGAACGCCTTTTTGCCCGATAGTGACGCCCTTCCAGAGAATGTTTCGCTATCCAAAGAAAGACTCGCCAGGACCTCATAGTTCTTTTCTTTCCGGAATGCCTTTACATCCACCTCTACTTCGACAATTGCTTTTTCTTTTGAAATAGAGACGGTTTTTGCAAAAACAGAGTCCAGTTTTGCGGAGGTATATTTGTTAAGATGAACATCCTTCCAAATTCCTGCAGTGACGAGGCGGGGGCCCCAGTCCCAGCCGAAATGGCTCTGGGCTTTCCTTGTCCAAATCCGTTTCTTGCTGTAGCCGGACCAGTAATACTGAACTTTCTGCCCGACATGTTCTTTGACAGGGTCGAATTTTACAGCAAGCACATTCTTGCCTTTTTTCAGCTCCCTCGTGACCTCAAACGTATGGGCAATAAACATATTGTCAGTCGAGCCCAGTTCCACACCATTCAGGTAAACCGTCGCATATGTATCAAGGCCTTCGAAGACAAGTTCGAAGCGTTCATCGGGGTTTCCCGTGCCTTCGAATTCAAAAGTGGACCGATACCACCATACTTTCTCCTCCACCCACTGGCATTTCAAATCATTATGGCCAAAGAACGGATCGTCGATCAACTTGCGGTCAATTAGCGTGGAATGGACATCCCCGGGAACGGAAGCCGTCATCCAGAAATAATCAATATAGTCAGGGGATGCAACCTCGAGGTCGCGGACTTCACCAACATTAAAATGGCGGATTTTCCAGTTGTCATTTAGTTCCATTCGAATAAATCCTCCTAATTGGGATTTTTCACTCAATGCGGTTACCCTTTGTGTGTTATAAATGAACGTTGATTTTCTTTGTTTGAAAAAATAACGGAGAAATTCCGGCTAAATTGGGGAATACCCATATTTCCCTAAAAATAAGGGGAATTTTTCCGGTTATAGGATTCAAATCATTGGGTTTTGTCTTATTTAGAGCAGGTAAGCGGAATATCTCCGCTTATTGCCGCTTCATAAGCTGCCTCTATATACATTAGCCGGAAATTCTCCGCCTATGAATTCTCAACTAACAATGAATAATAACAGAGCCAAGCCTTTAAAAAAGGCCAAAATCAACAGCGATTTTGGCACTTTCTATATGGATTACTCTATATATGTCAAAGAATCCAGGATTTCCTTGAGGCTTAGCTCAGCGCAGGCCATTGATGTATCAGCCACGCCATAGTACATTTTGACAACATCGCCTTCTACGATAGCACCGCAGGAGAAGACCACATTGCCGAAAAATCCTTCGACTTCATAATCTGCTTCAGGTTCAAGAATCGGCTTATCGGACCGGGCAATGACTTTGGTTGGATCATTGAGGTCAAGCAGAACGCCTCCCATGCAATAACGGTGGTCGGACGTCGCGCCATGGTAAAGCTCGAGCCAGCCTTTTTCCGTTTTGATCGGAACTGCTCCACCGCCCATGCGGCCACTGTCCCACATTCCTTCGCGCAAGCCTAGCAAAAATTTATGGTTTCCCCAATGAAGGAGATTCGTAGATTCGGCAATCCAAATTTCCGGGTTGCCGGTGCTTTTTGGAACAGGCCTGTGAAGGGCATAGTATTTACCGTTGATTTTCTCTGGAAAAATCAACACATCTTTATTTTCCGGCGCAAAAATCATCCCATGGTGCTCGGTTTTGACAAAATCCTTTGTCGAAACCATCACTTCGCCAACGCCAACAGGTGAAACCGCGCTGAAATAGATGTAATACGTATCATCAATTTTTGTAATCCGCGGGTCTTCGATTCCGAATGTCTCAAGCTCAGTGGAAGGGTAAACAAACGGCTTTTCATCGACAGTAAACTGGTGGCCGTCCTTGCTTCTGGCAATCCGTAAATAAGAAAGTGACGTCAAATAGACAAAACGGCCCGGTTCATTCTTTCTCCCGATTGTTCGCGGGTCAGAAAAGTCGTAAGCAGGATCGTTCAAGTCAAACTCAAGAATGTCCAGTTCGTTTGTTTTCGGATTGAAAACAGGCGATTTCACGATCGCTGGATCCGTGCTGATTGGACGCTCCGCGACACGAAGCAGCATAATGATTTCATCATTGTATTCGGCTACTCCAGCATTAAATGCGCCGATGACTTCAAAATCTTCCCTATGTGGCTTTACATCCACCGGGGTAATTAGAGGATTTTCTTCATATCGATATACGTTCATGCCAGCTCTCTCCCTAATTTTCATCAGTATTTTGTTCGTATTTGAGGAATGGATCAACAATCGTTAGTTTTTGGGCTTCAGCATCACTAATTCCCGCGTAGAAGTCAGCCGTGCCATCCCCTTTTCGGACGAGCCCTCCGCTGAAGACAACATCTTCAAGGTCAGGGCGCTTAGAAGGGCCTGGCAGGAAGTTGCTCCTTGTCGCAATGAGCTCGATGTCGGAATAGGTGCCGGTCTCTGGGCAGAGTGCGAACACCATCGGATAGTAATGGCGGTCACCCGCTTCATCAAACGAAGCAATATGCCCGAGTACGCCGATCAGGCCATTGGCTAGTACGTGCGCCTCATTCGCGCCGCCCCATTCTTCGTCAATGAATTGCCCCTCAAGTAGCGGAGCCTCATTGATGACGTCCAATGTCAACTCATCCAATCCAGAAATCTTCGTCCAGCCAATCTTCCCTCTGCCGCCTTTTTCACCTTGTGGCCTGGTCAGTACACCAATACTTCCATCGTTCAACTCGACAAGGCGAAGGTCTTTCATGCCATCCGGACCTTTTGCAAACTCTTTCAAGCCAGTAATTGAATCTCCTTTATAGAACACTGTTCTCCAGCCAAGCTGCCCTGTATGTACTGGATGTGGAAAAATCTGCACTCCTCCAAAAACGAGCTGTCCAGCTATTTTTGTAAAAAAGGGATCTTGCAGTTCGAAGACAGGGGCGTTATCCCTTGGAATCCATTCGCCATCTCTTTCAACAAAGAAGTAAACGGTCGAGTGCTCACTATCACGGGACTCTACACGGCCGGCGATGACCAGTTCGCCTTCATCTTCAAAAGGTGCTGAAATATTGTAGACATCTTGATTTCCAACACCGGAAAAACGGATTTTTTCAGGATTACCAGGCTGTTCCCGTACTGAAAATTCGTCGAGAAGCTGTGCGCACGTTTTTACATTTCCTTTTTCTAAAACAGGCATTTTTTTGTATCCTCCACTAAAATAATTGCTTCATCAGGCAATAACTCCAATTGCTTTCCTTGTTCAAGCTCGGTCCTTTTATTCGATAGCAGTAAGGCCATACCTTTGGTTTCAACCTCAAGCGTCTGCATTTCTCCAGAAAAATTAAGGGCAGTAAGAGTCCGTTCCTTCCCATTGGTTCTCACGAAATAAATCACTTCGCCCTGTTTACGCAAAATTTCATAGTCCCCAGTTTGGAACGACAGATGCTCTTTGCGAAGTTGGAGCAGCTTTTTGTAAAAAGAAAGGACGGAACCTGGTACTCCATGTTGACTTTCGACAGTCACGTCTGACGATTCAGCAGGAACGGTAATCCATGGTTCGCTTTCCGAGAAGCCCGCATATTCGCTTGAATCCCATTGCATCGGGGTACGCGACTTGTCGCGGCACCGTTCATTCGCTTGGGCGAGCGCCTCCTCATGGGAAGCTCCTGAACGGATCGCCTTTTTATACTCAAGTTTCCCCTGCACATCCCTCATGTCCGCAATGTCAGCCGGCACCCAATCCGGCATTCCGATTTCATCGCCCTGATAGATGAATGGGACTCCCTTCGCAGTAAGCATCAATGCTGCCATCTGCTTGGCGCGTTCAGGATTGCCGCCAAAACGGGAAAAATGGCGGGACATGTCATGGCTTGAAAAGAACAGCGTAGCCGTCTGGTCCGGTCCGTATGCTTCTTCCGTTGCAGACAATTGGCCGAAAAGCTGTTCAATATCAAACGTTTCGATGCTGCCAATATTAAAATTGAAGCAAACATCCAGTTTCCCAGAACCAGAGTACTGTTTTAAAACATGTATATCTTCGGAACCTACCTCGCCGACAAGAAACTTGTCCGGGTATTGGTGAACCAACTCGGCAATTTCACTGATAACGTCAAGAATGCCTTCCTGGTCCTGGTCGTACAGATGGATCTGTTCATTTTTTTCATCATAAGGGTTATCCGGAAAAGTATTGTTGACCTTCAGGTAGTTGATGACATCAAGCCTGAAGCCATCAACCCCTTTTTCCAGCCAAAATTTCATGACATTAAACATTGCTTGCTTAACTTCAGGGTTGGCCCAATTCAAATCCACCTGTTCCTTCGCAAAAGCATGATAATAATACTGTTTTGTTGCCTCATCGTATTCCCAGGCCGAACCGCTGAAGAACGATTCCCAGTTATTCGGTTCGTCCCTCCATATATACCAGTCCCGCTTCGGGTTATCCTTTGACGACCTGGACTCCTTGAACCATTGATGTTCAGAAGAAGTATGGTTCAGGACGAGATCAGCAATTACCTTGATCCCCCGCTTGTGCGCTTCGGCCAGAAACCGTTCGAAGTCTTCCATCGTTCCATAGATGGGATCAATTCCGTAATAATCGGAAATGTCATAGCCGTTGTCGACTCTTGGCGAAGGGTAAAAGGGAGTCAGCCATAATCCGTTGATACCGAGATCGGCAAGATAATCTAGTTTCGATGTGATTCCACGAAAGTCGCCTATCCCATCGCCATTGCCATCCTTAAAGCTCGGCATGTAAATTTCATAGAACACAGATTTCTGCCACCATTTTTCCATATCAAGAACTCCCATCGTCGATTACTTAAGAGTAAACTGCATGCCCTCCTGGAACTTCTTCGCAAATAGAAGGAAAATAATAATGATTGGAAGTGTCAGCAGTACAGATGCAGCGTACATCGGTCCTGGATAGCCTCCATAAGGTCCGAACATTTGCGATAAGAGAACGTTCAATGTCAGCATCTTATCGCTATTGACCACAATCATATCCCATAGGAGTTCTGTCCATCTTTCCATGAACAGGAACAAGAAAATAACAGTTGTGATTGATTTTGACATTGGCAGCACAATCCGGAACATGATTTGCAATTCACTTGCGCCGTCCAGTTTTGCTGCTTCAATGAAGGTGTTCGGAATCACTTTAAAGAAGTTCGTATACATGAACACGGCCCATAAACTCATCGCTTTCGGAAGAATCATCCCCCAGTAGGAGTCATACATGCCGACTTTTTGAATAACAAGGAACGTAGGGATCAGCAAAATAATCGCCGGGAAAAACATTTGAAACAATATGAAGTTATTGATCGTATCCCTTCCTTTGAAAGGGATTTTTGCCAGTGCATACGAAACCATAATTGCCGAAGCCATCATTAAGAATGTCGAGCCGGCGGACACGATGAAACTGTTGAAGAACGCATTAATCCATGGGCGCGGTATGACGGCTTCCCCGCCGCCAAGCAGCCATGTCCAGGACTTTAATGTAAACTCGGTCGGAAAGAATTTCTTATCGACCTGGTTCCAGTCCGCAAATGAATTCAAGACCATATAAATATACGGGTAAATCATGATGAGCAGGAGGACAGTCGCAAACAGGTACCGGAAAAATACTCCTTTTTTCTTAGCTCCAACCATTTCGTTTCCCCCACATTTCCAAGAGTTTTCGAATGATGTAAATCGCAATGAAGGTTACGACAGAAGCAATAATCGCAATCGCTGAAGCGTAGCCTGCCTGGAGATTCGTAAATGCTTTAGAGAAGATCTCCATCTGCCATGTATTGGTTGCATAGTTTGGGCCACCGCCAGTCAATTGGTAAACCTCAGTGAATATGCCGAATGTAACCCCAATTGATAAAATCAGAACTGTAAACAGGGCCGGGTAAAGCAATGGCATGGTGATTTTCCAAAAACGCTGCCATCCATTCACACCATCAATCGCCGCAGCTTCATAAATTTCCTTATTAATGCTTTCAAATCCTGAAGTCAGGATGAGCGCATAGTAGCCGGTAAATTTCCAGGCGATAATAAAGGCGACGACAAACAACGCAGAAAACGGCTTTCCAAGCCAGTCGATATCAATGCCGAACTTGCCGCGAAGCAGTTCATTCAGCGGGCTGTTATGCGATAAAAGTCCTTTAACAATCAGCGATGAAACAACGCCTGATGCAAGATACGGCAGGAAGAAGCCAATGAGGTACAATCCTCTGAACTTTGGCAGCCCCTGGACGATCAAGGCGACAATGATTGAAAAAGCAACAACCATCGGTACAAATAAAGCCATGAATTTGAATGTTACCCAGAAGGCACTTTGGACTCCCTGGCTTTTAAAAGCTGTCAGATAATTTTCGATTCCGACAAAGCTAAAGGTCGGTGAAATTAAGTTCCAGTCGGTTACAGACAGGAAAAGCGACCAACCGAGCGGAATCAGAAAGAAAACAATTCCATATACAAGATAAGGACTGGCAAAAAGCCAGCCCATCCATCCTTGTTTGTTACTCATTATTTGAGGGCCCCCTCAATGGCCTTTTCCATGTCCTTCCACGCAGTTTCAGGGTCTTTCTCTCCTTTTACAACCGGGTTGAAGGCTTGCTGGCCAATAAATGTTTGAATGTCGTTATACTTTGCGTTATCCATTGGCGGGATTGCATTTGGAACAGCAGCCGCATATGGCTGTAATGCAGGGTTATTGTCAAAGAACGCTTTGAACGCTTCATTTTCAGTCAGGTCATCACGTGCTGGAGGCAAGCTTGTCTTCTCAAGCCACTTCGCATCATTTTCCGGATTTGAAAATACCCAGTTCATAAATGTGGCGGCTGCCTTTTGTTGTTCTTTCGTTGCGGACGCATACACTACGATTCCTTTCGTATCAGCAAATGTTTTCACATTTTCTGTGCTCATGCCGTCTGGAACCGGAGGCGCCGCAAGCGTAAATGTTTCATTGTATTTCATTTCAGGGAATTTTTCTTCCCAGAAAGGAATGGTCCAAGGGCCGACGTCAGTGAAGATTCCCAGTCCGCTTTCAAACGGATCCTTTGCCTGCCTTACCATAAGCGCATCTGCTTTACGAAGGTCATCGACAAATCCAAGAACCTGTTCGCCTGCTTTTTTGTCGGCAGTGAACTCTTGTCCTTCGACGAATTTATTGCCATCGGAAGCCGCATCATACAGCATGAAGAAGTCAAACCATCTTTTCCAGGCAGTAGGGTCGGCCAGGTCGGCTTTTGCCCATACATATTTATCAGGGTATTTTTGCTTCAGTTTTTCCGCTACATCCAGCATTTCACTGTAGGTTTTTGGCGGCTCATTATAGCCCAGCTCTTTCAGGACATCCAGGCGCCAGCCGAACAGCATGGCATTTGAGTACATTGGCAATACATATTGGTGGCCGTCAGCAAACTCCCAGCCCTTCATCGTTTCTTCCATATTTCTGTTTTTCTTGATTTCTTCCCAGCCCTCAAATTCATCGAGAGGAAGGAGCGCTTTACTTTCAGCCAGCTGTGCCGCAAATCCGCGGTTAATATTTTCGGACATAGTAGGCGCGCTGCCACCGGCAATCGCTGACTGAATGCTGGCCTCAGATGTCGGACTTTCTTTCATAGGGCTAACATTCACTTGAATATCGGAATGTTCCTTATTGAACTCATCCGCTACTTCTTTCCAATACACTTGCTGTGTTGGATTTGGAGCAGCCCAGAACTCAATCGTTGTTTTTCCGTCCTTCGAGCCGCCTCCACTAGTATCGCTATCGTTCGAGCAAGCTGCCAGAACGGAAACGGATAGTACAGCTGACAGTGCGACAGAGGCAAGTTTTTTCATTTTCATTGTAGTTTCCCCCAAAGTAATTGTAGTGGTATTTCTGAACAAGCAATATTTTTGAGCGCTGCTATCAAAACAGCTTTTAAAAAGTATAATAGAAGTGATTCAACACCGGTTCAAAGATTTACTCTTTTATCTACCCCACTTTCAAAAACGTACGGTATCATGACAAACGAATATTGTAATTGAAAAGTAATGGTTTTTGTAACCTTACAAATACATTATCACACTGTTTTTTAGATTGTCAACGTTTTCAATCTAGTTTTCGAGTTAAATAGATTTACTTGCAGTCTTGATAATTTAAGTTTGTAACGTTACAATAGAATTACAAATCGAATTAGTACGAACATTATTAGGGGGAAGCTCGGCGAATGAAGAAAAAAGTGACAATGCAAGACATTGCCAATGAATTAAATATCTCGAAAAATTCTGTTTCCCAGGCATTAACAGGAAAACCAGGGGTAAGTGAAGAAACGAGATTCATGGTCCAGCAGATGGCCAATCGGCTCGGCTACACATATCCAGGCAACAAGCCTGCTAGCAAGACTTTGGGTCAGAAAAAAGGGCTCAATTTTGCACTGATCGCATCTGACTTTGCTTTTTCTTTAAAAAGCTTTTTTGGCGAAATCTACTTGAGCGTGGAAAAGGAAGCGAGGGCACGAGGTATCAATTTATTTATTGAATCAATTGATCAAACTTCGGCAGATCAGTTAACCCTTCCCTCCCTTCTAACGAATCACCAAATAGACGGGATCTTAATCTTGTCACACATTCGTGACGAATATATTCTAAGCATTATCGAAACCGGCATTCCGGTTGTACTGATTGATCACCATTCTCCTTATTTGCAAGTAGATTCAATTCTGACAAATAACCGGTTTGGCGCCTATTCCGCAGTGGAACATCTAATCAAGCTGGGGCACGGGGATATTGCGTTTGTGGGAGACACTACTTTTTCACCTAGCTACCAGGAAAGATTGGATGGCTATATACTGGCATTAACTAAGCATGGGATTGAACCGAACCCTTCTTTTATCTATAAGAAAGCACAGGAGAAAGATGAAGAAATTCAAGGTTATATAAAAAACCTGAACGAAGCGCCAACCGCCTGGTTCTGTGTGAATGATGGGCTCGGATTCCTCGTTCAGTCCACTTTACAGCGAAATGGGTATTCCGTTCCGGACGATGCGTCTGTCTGCAGCTTCGATAACGGCCAATTATCGCAAATCGCCAATCCGAAAATAACAACGGTCAATATAGATTTACATTATTATGGAAAAAAAGCAGTGGAACAGCTTTGCTGGAGAATTCATAACAAAAATGAGCCGATTCATGAAATCCTTCTGCCAACAAACATCATTCAAAGAGAATCAACTTCAAAAAGGAAACTTTCTTAATACAGGGAGAGACTAGCAGTGGAAAATGAAGGACAAAAATCAACAATCTACCTTATATCCGGGCCGGTCGGAGTTGGGAAATCGACTACATCTCTAACACTTGCTCAAACACTCAAGAACTGTGTCCTTATTGAAGGTGACAACATACTGAAAATGCTTGAATACGGGGCAGAAACGGAATGGGAAGACCGCTTGAGGATCACATGGGACAATATTTTAAGCATCACAAGAAATTTTCTAGTAAATGGCTATAATATTGTGATCGACTTTGTTGTAGAAGAGGAACTGGAGTGGTTTTGCAGAAACCTGTCAGATCTGCCTGTAACGTTAAACTATGTTGTCTTAACTGCCGAAAAAGAGCAGCTGTTTGAACGGATTCGGATGAGGGGAGATTCCGATTCTATTGAACGATCTTTGTGCTTATTAAACAAACTAACTTCAACTCCATCTAATAGACCATTTCTCCTTAAGACAACCTATAAATCTACCGCTGAGATTGTTGAAACGATTATGAATGGAAGAGATTTTAAGGTTATAGTATAACGATATTTACTATTTTTTAGATATTATTCCCTTTTCCTCCTAAATCGTGTGAACGATAACACTTTGCATGGCTGGAGGAAGAAGGTTCTACATTTCGCGGAATTCGGATAAGAAAGGGAGATTTTTTTTGAATTGGGAAAAAGCTAGAGACAAGTGGCTGCAATTTACCAACTTAGATAGTGAGTTAAAAAACCAATTACTTGAAATAAATGATAATGAAAAGACTCTTGAGGATTGTTTTTATAAACATTTAGAATTTGGAACTGGCGGGATGCGGGGAGAGCTCGGTCCAGGTACAAATCGGTTAAATACGTATACGATTCGAAGAGCTGCTGAGGGGCTTGCCCGTTACATACTAGAGAACGGGGAAGCAGCGAAGCAGCGAGGTGTGGTGATTGCCTATGATTCCCGGCATAAGTCACCCGAGTTTGCATTGGAAGTTGCGAAAACAGTTGGAAATCATGGGATTAGAGCTTATCTTTTTGATGAGCAGCATCCTACTCCGGTTCTATCATTTGCTGTCCGTCATTTACATGCATTCTCAGGTGTTGTCATTACTGCAAGCCATAATCCGCCTGAGTATAACGGATTTAAGGTGTATGGTGAAGATGGCGGACAAATCCCTCCTGAAGCGGCAAGTACCATTATCCGATATGTCGATGCAGTTGAAAATGAATTAACAGTTCAAGTAGCCGACGAACAGGACCTGCTTGATCGAGAATTGCTGACGTACATTGGGAAAAATGTCGATAAGGCATACTTGAAGCAGCTAAAAACATTGCGATTAAATCCAGATGTAATTGCTGGCGTGGCCGATGAGTTGAAAATAGTCTATTCACCATTACATGGAACAGGAAACAAGCCGGTTCGTGCTGGATTGGAAGCGTTCGGTTTTAAAAACGTTACAGTTGTGGCTGAACAGGAGCACCCAGACCCTAATTTCTCAACCGTATCATCACCTAATCCAGAGGAGCATTCCGCCTTTGAGCTAGCGATACAATACGGGGAATACATCCAGGCTGATATTCTTATGGCTACTGATCCAGACGCGGATCGTTTAGGGGTGGCTGTAAAAAACAATGATGGGGATTATATCGTTTTAACCGGGAACCAAACAGGTGCATTAATGCTTGAATACCTAGTATCTCAGAAACTTGACAAGGGCATCCTTCCTGATAACGGAGTGGTCATAAAGACGATTGTCACCTCGGAAATTGGTCGTGCCATTGCGGAACATTACGGGTTAAAAGCCCTGGATACATTAACAGGATTTAAATTTATCGGTGAAAAGATAAAAGAATTTGAACAAACAGGGCAAAGCTCCTTCTTGTTCGGATATGAGGAAAGCTACGGCTATTTAATAGGAGATTTTGTCCGCGATAAAGATGCTGTACAAGCTGCGATTTTTATTGCCGAAGTAGCGGCGTATTATAAATCAAAAGGTATGACTTTATATGAAGGGCTGCTAGCATTATTTGAAAAATACGGCTATTATCAGGAATCCCTTCAATCAATCACTTTAAAGGGTAAAGACGGCGCAGAAAAAATTGCGCGTTTAATGGATACATTTAGGAATGAGCAGTTAATGGAAGTTGCAGGAATCAAGGTAACGGCTACTGAAGATTATATGGCCTCTATCAAGTATCAGGATGGGAAGGAAAGCAACATTCATCTGCCTAAATCAAATGTATTGAAATATCACTTAGCCGATGGATCCTGGTTCTGCCTCCGGCCATCCGGAACAGAACCAAAAGCAAAATTTTATTTCTCTGTAAAAGGCGATTCTATGAAAAACAGCCAAGAAAAGCGGGCTTTCCTGCAGGATAGAGTAATGGGTATAGTAAATAGGATTCTTGAAAACTGAGTACTGCCATTGCTGATCGACTCATTATGAAAGATTGTTAACGATAGAAAAGATTTAGTTATATGGATTTGTCATTGTGCACCTCGGCCAGAAAAAGTGGAAAGTTGAAGCAGGGACCCTCCCCCTGCTTCTTCTCCTTATTTAAGGCAACCGATACTCCGTATCATGTTCAATAAGTCAGCAATGGAAATGTCCTGAATAGCCGATGGCCCCCGTTGTATGACCTCCCCGCCTCATCGATTCAGCCGGCTTCATGTTCCAGAACAGGATGCCTCGATGACAATTGGCATTGGCAAACCGAAAAACATCGGGATATTGTAGAAGGTATGGCTATATTCAATATAAACCAATTCCGAAACAACAAACAAAATCTATAGGGTCTGTTCTTTTGCATGTAAAAGCCACTGGAACCGTCCCCGGCCGCGGTTTTCTAACTAGTATGATTCAGTACATACACCCACTTTAATTTTTCTCCAGCCCGTGAGAAATAACCTCTTTGAACAAGGGACTCAAGGTATATTCCCACATCAACCTGGGCCTTCAGTTTCCCTGTCAGGAACCTTTCACCCGTAATTAGTTCCATCTGAAGCAGCCATTCGCAAAGATTCTCGAGGTTGGACGCACCATAAAGGCTGAAGTAGTAAAATACAGCCTTTTGTATGATGGGGTCGAGCGGGGAATTCACCTCGGGAACGTGAAGGGAACTCAATTCTTGTTCAAGGTTCTTCCTCTCTAGTCCCCTCTCTTCTTCAGCCTGTTTCCTCTTAAATTCACGGATGATATCATTTGCTTTTTCTTCTTGCCTGTCTGTGAGGGGAAGGCCAAGGGAAAGCTGCCTTTGCATTTCATCTGGGAGGAGCTCGGTATTCGGAAAATCAAAAGATGGTTTCCACCCGTTTTCCCATTTGCTCAGGACCTCGTCCATTTCCAGGTCAACTTCCTGCAAACCTTTAACAACATCTTTTGCGATATGGGGAGGGAAGCCGGTATGTTGCTCGAAATGGGTTATGCCAAACTTCAGCACCTTCCCAGTCTTGTTGTTTTGGACAATATACTGATAACGGAGACTTTTCCCACACTCGCATTTCAGTTCGTCCGTTACCAGTCCCCCATCGATATAATCGACAAGTTCCCATTGTGTCATTTCATCAAGGATGGCATGTTCCGATAAAGCATTACCTTTATTCGCCTTCAAGCGGGCTATGAAATTCGCATAATATGTCCTCTTGCCCCTCTTAAGGGAATCCTGTAGAAACCCTCGCTGTTCATCGTTCAGCTCACCCATCAAGCGATCCCGTTCACTTTTGTTAAGATATACAATCATCCTGAGTCCTCCCCATATAATTTCCCCTTCTTTTATAACAAGTACGTTGCTATCTCAAGGCTAATAATAAGCAAATGATATCCGAAATAATAAGGAAACTGATATAGACAATGTAAATGACTGAACACTTTGGAGGGAGTAAAGGTTGGTTAGAAAGCCAATATGTAAATCCAATTTAAAGAATTTTAGACAGCCATCGGAGCCGTCCCCGTGGCTTTCGGCAAATTTCATTTCCTGGACCCCTCCAAACTTATTTGCATCAAACCGGTTCCTAAAACTGTTGCCGGAAAGAGTGCCAGAACCGAACCGATAAAAAAGTCATAAGAACCTAAATCTGTCCTTGCGTCAGTAAAAACTGCATTCCGCACCATGAATAAAACGAGGAATATTAGAGTGATGATGACCATAGCGGTAACAGTGCCTATCACGTATGCTTTCATGCTATTGACTTTCCTTAGCTTCGGAGCAGTTACGAATAGGGACAGGATGAAAAATATGACCGCTGCTGAGGAATAGATTAGTAGGGTAAACTGCAAGTAGTTTACCTGCTCCCTAATTCTATCTTCCTTGACCTCGACAATATATATTGCATTCGATATCAGCAACAGTTGAACGCTAAAGAGCATGACGACAAGAAAAATGAATCTGGCATTTTTCATCCAGTTTTCCGGCTGGAATTTATTAATAAGAAAGAATCCATATCCAAATAGACCAGCATAAACGATAAGAATAAGAATAGTACTTATTTTCAACCACGTTGGAAGGATTGCGTATGACTGTAAATTTAGTAATGTCGTAAATAGTACGAGAATGAAAAAGCCCACTGTAATGAAGCGGAAATTCTTTTTCATGTCTTCTCCCTTTACAAATGCATGCCGTACTTTATTAGCTTTCATTTCACTTCCCCTTTCACCTTTTCCCAGCCGATCATCCAAAGTGAATTTTGATTCTCTTATACAAGAAATTTTATACTTATATTTAACTTTTCGCTATTTTCATAGTGAAAATCCAAGGCTTTCAAAAAACCATTCATGACTCCTTCAACTTCCATCACAGGCATGAAAATATATCTTCCCTGTCAAAGGCCACTGGAACGGTCCTCACGGTTCAGCTTGACTAGATAAAAATCCGCAAAATAAAATAGCTCTCTATCCAACTAAGGAAGCGAGCTATTTGGACGAGTTTCCTCTATAACTATGTTTTTACAATAAAGATAATTGCTTATCCCTTTTTTTATATTCTTCTCTATATAACGTCAAGTTCTTTGCGTAGTATCGGGGAAACAAATCTAGCAGCATAAATTCCAGTTCTTCTTTTTTAAATGTGGGCATTATGTTTTTTCCTAACCTCTTGTGTACATCAGTATTAAAATGTTTGTTTATCTTTTTATTTGTTTCACGGTTTGAATCTATTTTCTATACTGGGCACTTGAACTAAAACTTCAAACTTAATGCCCTTTATAAAACAATTTAGCGGATACCTAGTAGATCAAAAAATACAATATCTTCCTAGTATTTATATAATTGTGTATATTCCGCTTATTAAAATATTCTGATAAATGTATTGTGTATTGTATACAATATGTCCTATAATGAATTCAATCCTAAAATGAGAGGTGGTTAATAAATGCGATGAAGTTAGATAAAATTCAATCTGTTTCTATTGCTTCTGAGGTTTTTAATCAGCTCAGATTAAAAATAATAAATGGTGAGTTAAAAAATGGACAAAGATTAGTAGAAATGGAACTAGCTAAGAACCTAGGAGTTAGTAGAACTCCTGTGAGAGAGGCTATGCAACGATTAGAACAAGAAGGATTAGTTGAAATACTCCCGAGAACACAGAGCCGGGTGAAAGGAATATCCTTCGAGTCCATCCAAGAAATTATCCTCATTCGTACCCTATTAGAGCCTACCGCAGCTAAAGTTGCAGCAACAAAAATTACCGATGAACAACTATTGAAATTAAAAAGCTATCTAGACCTTTCAAAATTCTACTTTCAACAAGGTAAAGTTGATGAGCTAATAAAAGTCCATGATTTATTTCATGCGGAAATCATTAAAACTTCTGGCTTAATCAGATTAATTAATATTCTAGAAAATTTACATGATTATATAGTTCATTTTAGACATTCCTTTTTAAGTAGACCCCATCTAGTAGAAAGATCCATTAAGGAGCACTTAAAAATATATGAGGCTTTGTGCAAAAGAGATCCCCAACAGGTTGAAGAAGTATTCATCGAACATTTGAGTGGTATTACAGATTATGCAAAAGTTGTAATAGAAGATAATATGCCCTTGGAACAAATAAATTCAAACCTATAGGAGGATTGGAATGAATGATATTAAATTTACAAATGCTCGTGAGAAAATGAGAGAAACAATTCGAGTTCTAAACATTGAAATATGGGAAAGATTTGGTGGTACAGAAGCTGAATGGAAAGGGACAAACTATATTTATCAACGTTCAGCTCGGCTTATGTTTTGGAGATTACCGGACTATCAATGTCCGACAGATACAATAGAAAAAATAGAATATGATAAAGTGGAGTCTATTTGTGAAAATGCTTTTAATTTACCTAAACGTATAGTGTTAGGGTGAACAGCTATGTCAAAAAAAAACATCGTCCTTCTTTTGGCTCCGTCTGTCTTGATCCTAATGGGTTTTTTCGTTTTTCCTTTAATTGTTGTCCTTAATAATTCTATTTTGGATGAGAACGGAAGTATTACATTCCAACATTATCTTTTATATTTTAAAGATCAACATTATTTGTCCATTACGCTCCGATCTTTAAAAATCTCTTTAATTACAACTTTCATCACTCTGGTAATTGGTTATTTTATCGCATACTTTACAACCAAATATATTAAGCAAAAGATTTTGAAAAGAATTGCTTATATCCTGATTATTTCCCCTTTATTCACAAGTGCAGTTGTCAGGTCATTTGGCTGGATGGTGATTTTGGGGAATAACGGATTTATCAACAAATCCTTAATGGGCCTTGGTATCATCTCTGAGCCCATAAAACTCTTGTATAACGAAACGGGAGTCATAATAGGCCTGGTGTATATCCTAGTTCCTTTTATGATTTTATCTATAACAACAGTATTAGAAAATATAGATACTAAGCTTGAAGAGGCTGCATCAGATTTAGGACTAACCCCTTTACAAACTTTTATAAAGGTAACTCTTCCACTGACAGTTCCAGGAATCTTAGCCGGTAGTGTTATGGTTTTCTCCTTAGCTATGAGTGCCTACGTAACACCTGCCATGCTTTCGGGAGGAAGAGTTCAATTAATTGCTACTGTTATCTATGAACAGATGATGCAAGTATTTAATTATCAGTTTGGCTCAGCTGTTGCTTTTGCAGTCTTAATCTTTAGTTTCCTGATTATTGGACTGAATCATTACATATTAAGATCTGACTGGATTGAGGAGGGAAGACGTTGATTTCTAAAATATTCATGTGGATTTTAGGTTGCTTCCTTTTTTTATTCCTAGCCTTCCCTCTATTGGTTTTAATTAATGTTTCATTCACAGAACTGAATTATTTAAGCTTCCCTGGCCGAGGGTTTACATTAAAGTGGTACCAGAAGCTTTTTGAAGATATTTCTTATGTAGATTCCTTCCTATATAGCTTCAAATTATCCGGAACAGCAACACTCTGCGCATTATTGATCGGTATTCCAGCTTCTTATGGTTTAGCGCGGAATACATTTAAAGGAAAAGGGATTGTAATGAATCTTATTTCATCCCCCCTCTTGCTTCCTCAAATTTTCTTAGGATTGGCTCTGCTACAGTTTTTTTACTACTTTACGAACAGCCCACAGAATTTTGTATCTTTAGTGTTTGCACATATAATTATTATTTTGCCATATGTTGTTCGGACATGCGTGAACAGCTTTATTGGAATAAGCCCATATATAGAAGAAGCGAGCAGGGATCTGGGTGCAGGAGCATGGAAAACTTTTTTCTCCATAACTTTGCCACTAATGAAATCAAGTATTATTGCAGGAACTTTATTTTCATTCGCTGTCTCTTGGATAAATGTAGAAGTGACCATTTTCTTAACCTCAGCCGATCAAATGGCACTTCCTGTTAAAATGTTCAATTATGTTCAGTATAATATCGATCCAATGATTGCTGCTGTTTCCGCCGTAACAATTTATTTCGCTTTTATCCTAATTCTCATTATTGATATGTTAGTGGGAATTGAGAATATTGCCTCAAAATAAAACATAACACTGGGGGAGCTTCTTTATGAAAAAATTAAGAGTATATACAATATTATTCGTATGTTTGTTAATGGTTATCACTGGATGTGGAAAGCCTGTTCAACCCAAAGGTGATGCAACAAAGGCTAATACAGATGTAAAAAATCAGGAAATATCCATTGCGATTTTTGGTGGTGATTGGGGAGAAACTATTAAAAACCACATAATTAAACCTTTTGAACAAGAAACCGGCATTAAAGTGAATATCATCGAAGGAAATTCAACAACAACTTATTCCCGATTATTACAGGAAAAGGGCTCTCCTACTATTGATTTAGCTTTATTGGATTCAGGAATTTCCGAATTATCATATCAGAATGATATTGTCGAAAAACTTGATAGAAGCAAATTTAAAGAAATCGATTCTCTTTTACCTGAGACATTTAAAGAAATTGATGGAGAAACCTTTGGTGTAGCCCTTGGATATTGGGGCTTAGGAATCGTGTATAACAAAGACGTCGTTAAAAATCCACCACAATCATGGAAGGATCTTTGGAATGACGAATACAAAGGAAAAGTAACAATTCCAACACCTGCAACTACTGGGGGACTCCCTTTATTAATGCAAATTTCTGAGCTGGAAGGGGAAGAAAAAGGAAAAGTAGAAAAGGGACTGGAAAAATTAAAGTCTTTAGAAGTAGTTGCATATTTTGACGGGTCAGGAGCTGCAACTAATTTATATCAAAGCGGAGAAGCTTCAATTGGAGCTCATTATGGTGGACCTGCATATGTCATGAAAGACCAAGGTTTGCCGATTGAGTTTGTCGTTCCAGAAGAAGGCGTTTTAGGTGCAGGTAGCTTTTGGCATGTTGTGAAAGGGACAAAAAAATCCGATCAAGTCTATTCCTTCTTAAACTATGCTACTTCAAAGGCTGCACAGGAAGGAATCGCTAATGATTTATATCTAGCACCTATTCATAAGGATGTTAAATTGGATGAAAAGACACTTGAAAGGATGCCATATGGCAAAAACGGATCACTAAAGGATTTAAATATGCCAGATTACAATCTCATAAACAACCATAGGGATGAATGGAACGAACTTTGGAATAGACAAATGGGAAGTTAAGGAGGTTTCAAACATGACAGCGGTTCCTTTAGCAAAAACCCGTACCATACATGAGACCGAAGAAAAAAATAGCATAATTGAGTTTAATGAGGTGACTAAAAAATATAATCAGGCAATTGCAGTAGATAACATTTCTCTAAGAATAAAAGAAGGGGAGTTCCTTTCCCTTCTTGGTCCCAGTGGGTGCGGTAAGACTACCACTCTTCGAATGATTGGCGGTTTTGAATTACCCAGTAAAGGAAGCATAAAAATTGACGGTAAAGAAACAGGTAAGTTACCACCTAATCACCGTCCAGTTAATACAGTTTTTCAAAACTATGCTTTGTTTCCCCATTTAAGCATCTTTCATAATATCGCTTTTGGACTAAAGCAAAAGAAAATATCAAAAGCTCAAATTAACAGCGAAACAAATAAAATGATTGAAATTATGGGATTGGAACACCACAAAAATAAATACCCAAGGCAACTGTCTGGCGGTCAGCAGCAAAGAGCTGCATTAGCTAGAGCCTTGGTGAACAAGCCCAGGGTGTTGCTCCTTGATGAACCACTCGGGGCACTAGATTTAAAGCTTAGAAAAAAAATGCAGTTCGAATTAAAAAAGCTTCATGAACAATTTAAGATTACATTTATATACGTCACTCATGATCAAGAGGAAGCTTTAATCATGTCAGACCGTATTGCAGTTATGAACAGTGGGAGAATTGAACAAATTGATACTCCCGAACAAATTTATAGCAATCCCAAATCCTTATTTGTTGCTGATTTTATCGGTGAAACTAACGTAATAGATGTAGATTTATTACACAACAAAAATAAAGAAAATATAATCAAAGAGTTTCCGCAAATTAGTACATCAAATAAAAAACTTGTAATTCGACCTGAACACTTGAAAATAACAAATAATTCCCTACCTTCAGACCACATTTCATTTGATGCAAATATTAAAAATGTTCATTTTGTTGGTTCAAAAAGAGTAATTGAGTGTCTATCAGGTTCTCAGGAAATTATTATCAATCTACCTGATATGGAAATTTTGGATTACTTAACTGAAAGCAGTATTTGCTTGAGTGTTAGGAAAGACTTGGTTAGAGTACTCTAAATTGAAGGAAAAGGTTTACTCCCCAAGTTTTTCGGCGGCAGTAACATAAGCTAAGTTTTCTTCGGAGAAAGTGTCCTTCCCCAAAGTGTTCCGATGACTCTATATGGATCTATCTTGAGGCTTTTTGTAGCCCGTCTTTTTCCTTTACGGAGTACCAATCGGAATGACATTTTGTTACAAGTATAATGTTATATATCCTAGGTTAATAACCTAGTAAATTGAATATAAGGAGATATTTTAAATTGAATTTTACAAATGTCGTTCAAACTATCGAAACCCATACTTTTGGAGAACCTACAAGAATTATTAATGGCGGATTATTAAAACTTAAAGGAAATACTGTAGCTGAGCAAAGAGATTATATGGCAGAACATTATGAATGGTTCCGTAACTCCCTCATTCAAGAGCCTCGTGGCCATCGTGATATGTTTGGGGCAGTATTGTTACCCCCTCTTCGAGATGATGTTGACTTTGGAGTCATTTATATGGATAATACAAACTTCTTAAATATGTGTGGGCATGCAACTATAGGGGTAGCAACTGCAATAGTTGAAACTGGATTAGTGGAAGTAAAAGGCCCAGTAACTGAACTTGTTTTAGAAACACCTGCAGGCCTCGTTTACCCCCGAGTTAAAGTAGAAAATGGTCGTGTAGAGTCAGTAACTTTTACAAATGTTCCAGGCTTCCTTGAACAAAGGGATGTTGTAATAGATGCTGGGGAGCTTGGGGAAATTACAGTAGATATTAGTTTCGGTGGTAACTATTTTGCATGGGTGAATATTGAACAGTTAAATGAAGAAATTCATGTTTCCAATGGAACAAAACTTAAAGCAATGGCGAAAATTATTAAACAGCATGTAAATGAACAGTTAAAAGTACAACATCCTACTAAACCCTTTATTAACTATATTGATATTGTAACTTTTTACGGAAAGCCTCAGCTTTATCCCGAAGCAACTTATAAGAATGTTCATATGTTTAGTGAACAGCAAGCTGACCGATCACCTGGCGGTACTGGGACAACAGCTATGGTTGCGAGAATGGTTGGAAGAAATGAATTAGATTTAAATGAAGAAGTAATCTGCGAAGGATTTGTTGGTGGCAAATTTATAGGAAAAGCTACTGAACGGATACAGCTCGGTGATAGAGATGCAGTTATTACAGAAATAACTGGATCGGCCTTTATTACTGGATTCCAAAATATTTTAATTGATCCAAACGATCCATTTAAACACGGATTTATTGTAGATTAATATTACTATAAATTTTCAAGCGAAGAGCGATCTAACAAGTTAAGATCGACTCTTCGCTTTTTTGTAAAATAATTTTAAACTTGGAATATTATATACGTCCATCGAGTATTTCTTTATAATGTTGATACTTGTCAATTCCTAATGGGCTGGTCCTTATACAGATGATAAATCCTTATCCCATTAAATCTGTTACTTCTTCAAGGTAAATATTATAGAAATAGTATATAGTTCATTGCCCTCCATTTTTGGTGAGAAAACTGTTCAAAAAAAATAAGCAAAAAATTTCAATTTTATTTGACGCTTACACCTGCTTGTCCAATCCTTTTTCCCATCCGCAAAGACCATTGAGGAGTGCTATGGCAAGAATTGCTGCCTACCGGAACAACAAAGAAAACGAACCCGACACAATCATCGAAATGGCAATCAATGCATTCAGGCAGCTTATCGGTAAATTGAAGTCAAACAGTTTCATCGGCAACCCATTCGCCTATTATTACGGAATCCTTGAGAACAAATTCATGTAGTTGTACTTTGAGGAGCTGCAAGAATTGGAGATGGAATCGTATCACTGAACATTTAGGTATTGCAGTTGAATCGAACCACTTATGCGGAGTTTTGGGCCATCTATTGCGGAAAAACGAGCCGACATTTGCATAGTTGGAAGCCTATAATGGAACAACCGCTTTAAAAAAAGAGAATCAGAACCAAAGCGCAGCTGCTTGCATTGATTGAAACGTATACTTCTTATAAGTCGATGAAGGGGAAGTTGTCCTTGTTAGTATTAGTTGCAGGTAAGCCTCTGGTCTTTTGTTTGAGCTAACCTGCATTCATGCCACTACACGGACAAGAGTATAGTTAAGGATGGCGGACCGTTGATTCAACGCTATCCCTGTGATCTTAATGATGTCTGTTAATATCCAAGGAGAGGCTGGTAAACTCCCTGTCAAAGCGTGGTAAAAAAGATGGCAGAGGTGGAACAATAGCTAGTCAGAAGTGGACCAAAAACATGGCAAGCTTGGCACAAATTAATGGCTATATTCATTTATGTCATCTTATCCATTGACGTAATACTCCGTGGCACACTTCCCGTGAAACAAGGAAAATCGAGAAGCGACAGGCACCCATGCCAGGACAAAAATAAAAGCCTGCACATCTTTGTATAGCCGAAAATCGTCTACAGAAAAATCCATTTTTCTTACCTTTAATTTATCAAGAAATTAAAGGACGATTTGATGGAGAGGGCTAATATTAGTGGATCTAGAATTAGGATTGCAAGGAAGAGAGCGAATCTCGATCAGGTAGATTTATCTGCTGCTCTTGATATTGAATTTCACTTGAAATTGACTCAGTCGGATATCTCTGAAATTGAAAGAGGTGTCCGCGGGGTACGTGATTATGAGTTGAATTATATAGCAGAGATCTTGGGCGTCAATCCTGTATGGCTGTTACGAGGAGACACGAAAGGTTCCAGTGAACCGAATGAAAACAATTAAATACTTGGAGCAGAACGATGTGGAAACCAATCACAGTTAGCCAGGCAGAACAGGAAATTAACAGACTTCAGCACTATCTCAAATTGGTCAACAATTATGAAACCAACACAATCGAAAGCTGGATCATTAAAGAATATGCATTAACAAATAGCATGATAAAAATAAAAAACAATGCGTATATCGTTCACAATGTTGTCTTGGAAAATAGAATATATAAAATCAATCATCCTCTCTACTCCGAAAGATGAACTTCATAAATTGGTAAAATTCATGCTGAGAAATAAAATGAAACAGAAATCTTCTAGCGTGAAAGGATTATAAGAATCATCATATAGAAACCGTCATAACGGGGTACCATCTTGATCATTCGCTCTTGCTGCTTCAAAAACAAAAGGCATAATGAACTTATTCATTCAACAATGCCTTTTTCATTCGAATTTTCCGAATCTATATTTTGTGAAACAATTTCTATGAAAAAAGAAAATTCGAGGAGTGACAGGCACTGGATTTCAACCCCAAGTGTAAGTGCCAAATCGCCTTATTTATCACTGTCCCTCCAAGTGAGTCGTTATAACCCTCAATCCTGGTTACCTTCCAAAGGAAACAAGGGACGGTACCGAATTTGCCAACCGGCAAACCCAGAACCGTCCCCACTCTGCTTCCTCTCTGGCATACAGAAACCCAGCCCAAGCTCCAACTGCCTAGTGGGTTTTCTTCCTATCACTCAACCTATCTACTCCATTCAATTTACACACAGACTGTGGAACAATCAATCTGTGAAACTCGAAAAACCGGGGAGTGACAGGCACCTGGACTAAAACTAAGTTCCAAAACTTTTTAAACAGTTCCTTTGTATATCTTACTCATTATCAATGATATTTTGAAAAAAGAAAGATTTATTCATTACTTTCGCCTGAAAGTTTTCAATCCGATCAGCTAGTTCCGTACTGTTTGAAGCGAGCATCACCAACTGGTTGTCGAGCAGAAATTCCATATGTTCGATGCCGGAGAGATCCATCAGGATGGTTTTGCAATTATAGGCGAGTCCTTCAAAGATTGCGAATGAACTGACGCCGACCTGAAATTCTGATTCGGCTAGCAAAATATGAAGAGGATCGTTATCTTCCTCAATTAAGCTAAAATTTTTCAATTCTTTCGCTTTGACTAAATAATCATAGTTTTGCCATCTTCCGTACTCGCCAGGATGCAGCTTGTAGACAATTTCATAGTCCGGTAGTATCTTTGCCAACTGGTGAGCGTACACCGAAAGCTCGTGGCCAATCGTTCCCTGAGATAGGAACAGGATTTGGTATTTCTTTTTGGGTGTCCCTTTAAGCTCCTCCATCTGACTACCGAGAAACGGATAACCGGTGACCTTGATATTGCTTAGAGGAATCGGATAATCAGCACTTGCCTTCCAATACTGGCCAAAAACGTATAACAGATCCGGAAAGTATTCGAGCTTCTGTTTAGAATATGGGAAGGTGTAGGCCGGGTTGTAACGGCTGATGACTCCATGCTGCAGCTCTATTACCTGAATATTGTTCGCTTTCGCAGCAGCGATTAACGGATGATTCGAGTAAGAAACAAGCAGGTAAATTTTCTTCGGTCGCCGCTTGCGGAAAAGCTTGTCGTACAAAGTGAAGTAAATCATAAAGGTGCGTATTTTTTTGCAGCAAATTTCCTTTAAATTCATTCCGATGCCGATTTCTTCCTTAATTGCTTCCTCCGCTTTATCCAAAAAGTCCACACTGTGATGTAAGATTGTGTTGTACTTCCTTTCAAAAATCATTTCATACAGCTTGAAGATGTCCAGATACTTTCTGTTTTTTTTGTTTGTCCCCAAGTGCTGTCCCAAAAAGTGCCGTTCGAGCACTTCATAGTTGGTTTCATTAAAGGATTCCAATAAATCGTTCGTGAACCTATCCTGGAACTGCCCGTTTATCAGAACTTTCCTGGGGCTGTCAAAGACCAGGATCTCTTTTGTATAGTTTCCCATAAATGGGTTTTTTGAAAAAGACCAATATAAGATTTTGAGATATCGAAACAGGCGGACATGGGCTTTTACATTTTGCGAAAAAATGTTGTGGGGCTGCCCCTGAAGTCCGGCGCTAGTAATCGCTGTCCTGAAGACTTCGAACCTCATTACTTCCCAAACTTTTATCCCATTTACTTCATACGAAAACAGATTATATCTTTCTTCAATGTCAGTTAGCTTTTGGAATATCTCTTTGCTTGAAAACTTGGCCATTTCCAGTAGTCCCCTCTAAGGTAAGGGTTAAATACAAGTACTTGTATTTAACTCTTTTTCCTTTTTGCCGAAAGAATTGTACTTCACTGGTTGTTCTTGCTGTTCGATCATTCCTTCGATATACTTGCAAATCCGTTCTACTGAACGGCCGTCCCTAAGACGAAGCAGCCCTTCCGTGAGATTTTCCTGTATGAACCCATCGGACAGGTAGCCGCTTAAGTCCTCCGAGCTCATGAACGGACGGGCAACTCCAAACTCACATAAATCAAACGGAACTGTTGGATAATCCGCGGACCTGAAAGCAAAGACCGCCTTATCGAGGCAGAAGGCTTCTAGACCGGTTGTGCTGAAGTAGGTAATAACCGCATCGGAAGCGTTTAGGTTATGGTAAACATTTTTTCTCGATATGCTTGCTCGGTCTCTGATACCAAAAGAGCTCAGGATTGATTGGTACGCATTTTCGTAGGAAACCGTTTCATTCGGGTGCATTGTTATCAATAAAAACCAATCGGGATTTTCCACGACAAACTTGGCTGCTACTGTGACCATTGAGGTCATAATCTCAGTTCCGTATGGCTGGGTAGCTACACAGAGGATTTTATAGCGGTCATCGTAGAAGGCAATTTCCATCCGGCTCTCGGACTGCGTAAATCCCCTAATAACCTCCAGTTTCGCATCGATACGCGGAGAACCAACAATTTCCACATTGCTAGGGTCAATTTTCATATAGTCGACATAAACACTTTTGGAGTAGTCATCGATAGCAAGGAATTTATGTGAATGAGGCTTTTTATAACGCCTAGATTTCGAAATAACCCCACCTATCTCCACTGATGGTATATGCTGTAGGTACCCGACCAAAAACTGGGACACCCAGAGGCGTCCTGGATTGGAAACGATTGCTGAAATTTTGCTTGTTGGTGATAATGTATCAATCTGAGCTTTCAGCGAAAAGCATTCCCTGAGTACCCGGAATAGGGCCCTACGGTTATTGATGGCAACATAAAGACGCAACAGCCCTTCACCTGTTTTTTGTTCGAATCCACTTTCAATAAATCGGTTTAATGACTCGTCGAGTAATTGTTCAAACTCTTCTCCCCCCGGCAGCTCGTCCATCTGGACTGATGGTGTAAGAAAATGAACGTTCAGGTTATTTTTATCAAAATCATCTACCGCAGGGGTGATAACAAAAACTTCTTTATTCGTCCGGCCGGTAAATCTGTTTAGGATGGGTAACAGTGTTTCCCGGTACTGCGGGTCTTTAAAGTTTCCGACGAAGAGTACACTTTCACTCATCTTTTCTCTATGTTCCGAAAAATCATACGATGTGATACGGCTGTTTCTTAACGGTTGTGATAACTCCCATGCAAAATCGAATAGATCGACTTTTTCGCCCCAATTTTTATTACTTATATCAAGGATGAAAGGTTCGACATTACACCTTTGCTGTAGTACAAACGTTATGATATTGGTTGAAAGCAGGTCGGTGCCGACATGGATATATTTTTTGATGCCGTTCTTTTTAATAAGACTGGCAAGGAAGTGTACATTTCGGATAAACGGAACGAGCCTGTCGGAAACGCTAACCTTGACCCATGGAATAGTCTTGGCGAATTCATGATAGACGCTGGTACATAAGTTTTTTTGCAACAGGCTGGTAATTGCATCAGCATACTCGTCCCCTATCGCGTAAATTTTTTCATCAAGTTCCGGATCAATCCCTTGAATATAGTGGATGCGCCCTGCCAGGTCTTTATTTGGCTTGCTTTTCTCCGAAAAATCAAGAAAGTCTCTTTTCGCCTTGAATACCAAAAGTACATTATCCTGTTCCATAAGGCTATGAACCCAATTGTAGGAAGCTTTGCTAGCGCCGCTCTCAATAAACAGCAAAGTTTTCTCTTCTTTCCCGATGTCCAAATCAATAAGAGAATGAACTTTGATCGAGTTATTTGCTTCCCTTAGCACCTTATCAAAAGGTGTCTTTTTCCTTATTTTAATGGAAGGTACATCTTTCAGATAATGATTGACGAAATCATGGGATAGCGAGCGGCCTTGCCTTTGAACCCTACTGGTGATTTTTGCTTTTTTCACTACGCTGTCGATATCTCTTTTTATGGCAAATCCCTGTCTGAGGATTTGGTGGATTGCCCTCCTGCAGTTTACAACCGCGTAAAGTGTTACTATACCTTCGTGTGAACTTGCCGCAAAACCTTCTTTAATCAGTCTGTTCAATGAAACGTCCAATCCAGTTGCATATTCCTTTTGCAAAGGAAGGTCATCTGGCATGCTTTTTGGCAGTAGGAAATCAACGTTTTTACTCTTCACCGGCAAGTGGTTATCCGCTGTCCTAATGAACAACAGCTTTTTATTTGTATCTTTTTCAAGCTGATTGAGCATTTCGTCAAAATCAGTATCCTCGTAATCCTTTTTTGTTTCCATCAAGGCTATATATTCGCCTGTTAACTCACGGTCCCCAGCAATCATATAGCGTGTTACCGCAGTCCTTCCCAGTGGAGGGGCGGAAAGCTTCAGCACGTTGAGCAAGTCAACGGATTTGACTGTGAGCCAACTGCTGTTCGGTTCAAGGATTCTTGCCTTCATCCTAGAACCCTTTTGCAGTCTGAACGCTAGCAAATTTGCCGCGATCGTACCGTTGCCAACATAATAGACTTGATCGATTTCGCTCTCTGTAACGAGGCTGGAAAGGAAATATTCATTACGCAGCCATGGGACTAAGCGGTCAGATATCGCTGCCTTCATTGATTGTAAATCGTTGGAAATCTCGGCAATGTCAGTGCCAGAGAAATAGGATTGAAGGTTTTCCAGGATGGAATCTGAGTAGCTATTAGCTTTTGCTCTGATTGCTTCTTCCACCTGGGTGGCCATTCTTTGGATAAATGTTACCCGTTTTTTTTGTTCGACCGTAAAGTTGGATGCCTGGATAAATTCCTCGAAATCGTTTTTTGATTTAAAAACAATAAAAGCTGTCTTTTTTACCAGGATATTGATTAGCCAATCCGAATTGTTTTTGATGGCGCCCCTTTCAATAAATAACAGGACCTTTTCATTCCTTTTCAAAACGACGTTTACAGACGAAACAAGAATGGCGAAATTTTGTTTTTCAATTTCAGGTCCCGAGAATAATAAGCTGCCACTATTCTTTTTCGTCTCGATTCGTTTTGCGGCCTCCATATTGCCGCCGGTGTCGTTCTTAGGGAAAAATCGGTTAATGGATATGCCGATAAAACGTTTGATCCTGTTAGGAAGTAAACGTTTTATAAATGTATACATTGAATTCTACCCAACCCTTCCTGCCTGCTTTTTTATATTTGATGGGCCCGCTGGCTACCTTTTAGTACTGTTTCTCCATCTACAACTTCATAAATATAGTCACAATATTCCATTGTCCTTGGCTTTCTCGTAATAAGGATGACAGTTTTATCCCACACCGATTCAAGGACCGCCTTTTCGGTATCGCCGTCAAAACCGGCAGTAGTTTCATCAAGAATGACAACCCCCGGATTGCTGTACAATGCCCTGGCGAGGCCTAGCTGCCGGATTTGCGTTGCTGTTAATTCTAAAGTGCCGACCTGTTCATTTTTAAAAGGTATTTCATCCGTTTCCTCGCCAGAAGGGTCCACTTCTGTATCGGAGAATGAATCGGCTTTTGGACCGATTGTCGTAGATAGCTTATTCGGCAACCCCCTTATAAAAGACGCCAGGCCTGCCATTTCGAGCACACGCCACACCCTTACATCGTTAATCACACTATCTTTTATTCCAAAAGCAACGTTTCTACGGATTGTATCATTAAATACCGCAATCGACTTTGAAACATAGCCAACGTTATTTCGCCAACCGTTTGAAATGTACTTTATATCAATGTTGTCCACCAATACCCGGCCACCATCTGGTTGGATTAGTCCGGCAATGATTTCCCCAACCATCGTACTTTCTGAACCTGGAGAGCCGGTAATCGCCACAGTGCTTCCGGCTGGAATATTCATCAATGCCGCTTTTATTGTTACTGGTTTGGGCCTCTTGTTAGAGTGATGGACATCACTGATTGTAATCATCTTAAAATTCCCGTTGAAATGGGCTTTATCCTGCTCTTGGTCTGAATCGATAGGAATCGAAAGTTGCCTTCTTGTTCGTTGGTTTCGGCCGGACTTTGCCCTTTCTAAAAAGTTGAGCTCTTTGTGAATAGTGTCCAGAGATGGCTTGAACATTTTAATCTCAAAGTAAGATTTCAATAACCGGTTGAACGCGGGGATAATCCGCAGCAACCCGATTCCGTACACGATTAGCAAAGGCAGCATCGAACTGAAATCATAATCGCTTACTAGCGAAAACAGCAGCAGGACGAGGATGCCGTATATCCTAAGCGTCTGATTGAAGACTGTAGGAATCTGGAGAAACAATTTGTAGATATTGGACTTTCCCAAATAGCGTTCCATGTTTACCACAAAATCCTGTAAAAAATAACTTTCCTGTCCCGCCACTTTTATTTCTGGTCCTGCCTGGGCAATTTGCTTTAATGAATCAACCATTTTGGCTTTCTGAATCCGTTGTGCTTCAAATAGTTTCTGGTTCTTTATCTGGAAGAACAAGTATATGAATCCCAAAAGGGAACCGACTAGCAAAATACCAAACGTCATTAGCGGATTAATAGTGAACAAAATGATAAGGATTAAAAATACCAACAGCAGGTCCGTACAGAATGCAATCGCCTTAGTGATGATTTTATTAAAAACAATGTCAATATCCGAGTTGATGTACTTTATCAACTCGCCCTTGTTTTTATTAAGCCAGTACGGATAAGGCTGGGACAAGTAACAACTGATCATATAGGAAGAAAGAAGCTCCTGCTCCTTACTGAGGAATTTAATTCTCTTGTCATTAACCCAAATCCGGTAACCGTTAATCAACGTCAGCAGCAAAATGAGCGTGATCGATAACGCGATAAGAAAGCTATTATAGCTTGAGAAATTAAAAAGTTTATAGATTAGTCCAATTGCACCCTGGCTTTCAACCAGGATCGGTTGGGTTACAAGCTTCATGAGTGGGAAGATCATTAATAGGCTCGCTGTTTCCATCACTACGCTTATAGTCAAAAGCAAAAGCAGGAACAATAACCTTTTTATTTTGTTTCTTCCCAACAGGAAGATGATTTTTTTCAATAATGTATCCATGCATAATCCCCGTCCCTATAGTTAGGGCTTTTAGTTTTCGAAACTCTATTGAAAAGGACTTTCACCTTGTTACAAAATTTTTAAAAACCTACAAAAAAGCCTCTAAAATCCCTTTCTTAATCCCAATTCAGCAATCAGTTTTGCACAGCGTTCACTACTTTTGCCATCAAACAGGTGAAAGTTTTCCTTCACCACTGAATCCAGTAACTCTGGATCGGGGCCATCATCTTCTTCAAGCAGACGTCTGAATTTATCAAGCAGTTCATCCTCACTCGAAGCGAGGAAAGCATCAGGAATCTTGTACGGAGTGTTGTCTTTCATCAAATTCAGGACGAGGCATCTTTTTCGAAGCAGCATCGCCTGGGGCAGGATGCTCGAGCCTGTATCGGTGATGACAATGTCCGCCATCGCCATCAAGAGTATGGAATCAAATTCATTTGCTTCATACTTAACATGCTGCGTTCCGAACGTATTGACATAAATCTGTTTGCTTTCGTCATCTTCACGCGGATGGAACTTGATGATAAGCTGTGAGCCAGATCCTTCCCATTCCTTATGAATAAGTGTATTTAGGGAATCAAGGTATTCGGCACCGTATTTTTCATTGGCTAGGCTGGAGAAATAGACGATCAATTTCTTCGATACGTCCAAGCCATGGCGCTCTTTTTCTTTTGTAATATTTATCTTTTTATTAGCCACAAGCTCGTACACCCCATCATGGACAGGGTTGCCGGTTATGAAAATGCGATCCGGGCTGATTCCTTGTTTAACAAGATGTTCTTTCACAACCTTGCCCGGAACAGCTACAGCGCTATTCGGCAAATAAGAACCGATTGTCCTTTTGGGGAAATAGAGTGTCTTTTCCAGATTAAACTTACGGATGAGCTGCAATCTCCGGGTCGGTATCGAATACTCGGCATCCTTCATATTTGGCCGGTTCGGGTGGGTATTCAGAATCAACACTTTTATATTCAGCTTCCGGCAGCAATCCTGGATGATTCGGATATAGACACCGCCCAAATCAGAGCCGATTACGATCAGCTTTGGCCTTTGTACGAAAAAAAAACCATACAGCTTCCATCTGCTAAGGGAAATTTGCAGGAACCTGATGGCGGCAAGTTTTCGTTTTTTTAAAAGATAAGGCAGGAAAAAACGATGCAACAGAAAACTGTTGCTGAACTCATTGGCGAAAAGTTCGACTTCCTTAAACGGCACGCCATCATGGATGAAGAGGCTTTTGTTGTATTTTTCTTCATCATACTTTGTCACGAAATTCATGTTTTTCAAGTTGACAAAATAACCCCGTATTCCCTTACGCCGCAGTTCCTTAATCACCCTGAGATAAGGCTGATAATGCAAATATTTATACTGCGCAATGAAAAAAACCTTCATAGTCTCCCCCGCAAACTAAACCATCAGAGATTCCCGATTTTTTTGTAAATCCCTTCAACCTTTTCGGCGTGCTCATCGAGCGATAACAGTATCGAAGGTTTTATAAAAAAGGCCTCTGTCTGCCTGTAAATCCCCGGCTTAAATTCCTTGTCGAGCGAATCATCGATGTCGACCGTCTCAATCGCGACCGAGCCGTGTTTTTGCACCTGCAGTGCTTCCAGTGGCCTAAAAATCAGTTTATGGTGCTTCGTATTGATTTCAATCCCCCACCTGCCTGGTGCTTCCCAGTTTGCCTGGTAGGAAAACAGAGCCCCTGTATCCGTTTTTCCTGAACCCGCATAAACAGAAGCTATAGGATGCCAGCTAACACCACCCTTTGTATAGCTAACCATTTCTATTGGCTGTCCTCCTAAATAAAACGCCATGTCAATGACGTGTGTCGAGTTGGCCAGAAACCAGTTTTCCTTAACAATCGGCGTTTTTGGCAGGTTGGCGATTACATGGCCCCATTCCGTAAAATCAAAAGAAAACGACTCAACGCCGCCATCGTTAATGATATATTCTTTCGCTTTAAGGGCGGAAGCATAAAACCGCCTGTTGTAGCCTATGTAAACCCGCGCTCCGTTTTTCGCTGCGATTTCTTTTAACTCCACTATTTCCTCAGGCGTCACACCACCCGGTTTTTCAACGAGAATGTTTTCGACGCCAAGTTCGATTAGGGAAATCGTTGTTTTCGCAAGCTCCTCGACATTTACAGTGACGATCGCATGTGTATGCTCCCTCGCCGTTTCAGCATTGCTATCCACGCCGCCTGTAAGAATGGAGGAACCGGTGCGTTCAGTAAACTTCCTTGCCGATTCTTCGCCCCGCCCAATCACGGTAAAAGGCATATCGAGCTTGTTCATAGCATTGCCATATGCAACCGCCATCTCGCCGGCGCCGATGAGTAACGTACGATGGTTTATGTAATTGGACACGTCAATACCTCTTTATTCTGTATTTTTTCCAAGTGTGAGCAAAGAGTAGTTAACACTTTGATGTGCAGGGTGCTCGATTCCTCGTATGTTGGCAGCGTGCAGTTTCCGGTATCGAGAATTTGCTCGACAGTCAAATGTGTCAGTTCGCTCTGGAACATTACCCTGAAATCGGCTTCCCGCCACGCCCAATTTTCCTTTTTATAAGCGATGAACGCTTTTTGCTCCGTCTCTCTTATCAAACACCGGACTTTATCGCTGTTGATTTGAACAACGAGCGGAATCCCTTCCTGCCGGTAGGAAGTGACACCGAAACGATGACCTCTCGAAGTAGTTCCGCTCAGAGTTCCGGTAAACTCAATATAGCCGCTTCTTTTGCTCTCAATGATTTCATTATCCAAAAACGCCGGTAATAATTCAAAGCCGGAGTCTTCAGACAGAAAAGCCAGGTGGTCAAGAAAGTGTATTGAGTTACTGCCAATCCCGATATTTGAGCCGCTTACCGAATAATCAATATGGGTCGCACCCGCCATATCCGTTTTTAAAGACTGATAAAAGTCCCACATCCGGCGCGGGCAGTTTACCCATGCTTTCACGTTCTTTTCTCTCAGCAGTTCCCCGACAACCGCAAAGTCACTTATTTCCTGAAACAGAAACTTCTCCAGGATTAAATTCTTAACCGATTTCTCATTGAGCAAAGTCTCAACGACTTTCCTTCTCACATTGGAGTTTGTCGCAACAATAACGACATCCATTTTATCCGGCAACAACGTCAAATCTTCATAAAAGGAAATCGATTCTATTTGCGTCCTATTTTCTACTATTACTTCTTTATAGCGAATTTTTGCTGTTTCAATCGATTTAGGGGAAGGATCAACTACGTACGCATTGATACGACGTTTGATTTTGCTTAACCCCTGAAGGTGCCGGCTGCCCAAGTGACCCGCTCCGATAATTGCAACATTTGCTATCAAAAAAATCTTCCCTCTCTGTTAATTTTGGGAAAGCAATATCTCTGCCAATTGCCAGTCAATCATGTCATCAATATCGACCGACCGCTCCTTCGGCATCACAACCGCTCCCGCATTGCCAAACAGGAAGGAAGTAGTCTTTTTTTCCAATTTCGCCATTTTACAAGCATACACAGCGCCATTCAGCTGGTATGCATCCTGCAGCTGTTGCCGCGGAACCCATGGCATTGCGCCTTCGATAAAAACCTTCGGGCAGTTGTCAATAATGGCCCACGCCTGGTGCGGGTGAAGGTCCGCCTCTTTGAACGTAGCAACCGAATCGTAGTTGGCTCCTTCATCAGACAACAATTCCAAACACTTGCGGATATCGTCTGCTGTACGCAATGGGCTTGTCGGCTGCAATACCACTATGATCTCACTGCCATCGAGATTGCCTGCCGCTTCAAGCCTATCCCTGATATTCAAAACCGTATCCATCATCGGTGATGTGTCTTGGGCGATATGACTCGGCCTCATGAAAACTTCGCCGCCATACTGTTTGGCGACAGCGGCAATTTTTTCATCATCTGTTGATACGATGGTTCGGTCGATTTCCGGCATTGCTTTCGCTGTATCAATCGTCCAGGCAATTAGCGGCTTCCCGTTCAAATTTTTAATATTTTTATAGGGAATGCCTTTGCTGCCGCCTCTCGCCGGAATAATAGCTATCACTTTCTGATTGTTAATCATCCAAACACCTTCTCAAAATCTGTGTTGGCTTTCTTGTAATCTTCAATTCTGCCAATATCACACCAATATTCTCTTAGGGGGAAGACAGACGAATTGCGGCCGCCTTTAATCATGTCTTCAAACAATGTTGGCATATCATAAAACTCGTCCTCCGGTATCTCCCTTATTGTGATTGGGTCAAGAACATAAATTCCAGCGCTGACAAACGAGCGATGAACGGGCTTTTCTTCAATGCCTTGCAGCTTGTTTTTGTCAAGTTTTACAACGCCGTATGGAACCTGGTAATTGTATTCCCTGACACACATTGTGGCTTCTGATTGCTGTTTCATATGATAATCGAGCAGAAAATTGTAATTGACGGTTGTTAATAGGTCACCGTTCATAACGAGAATTGGCTTAGATGGGACAGATGGAAGAAGGCTGAGCGCACCCGCGGTTCCCAGTCTTTTTGTTTCATGAAGATAATCGATTTCGACGTCCCATTTAGAGCCATCTCCAAAGTATTCCTCAATCATCTCCGCCTTGTAGTTGACAGATAAAAAGAATTGCCGGAACCCATGCTTTTTCAATTTTTCAATAGTTGTTTCCAATATTGGCTTATCGCCGACTTTGAGCAGCGGTTTTGGGCAGTTGTCGGTTAATGGCCGCAATCTTGTTCCAAGCCCCCCCGCCATTAATACAACCCAATTATCCTTTATATTTTTCTCTACTTGGCCTGCTTCATTGAATGGGGCTGAAAACAACCCATTCTCGTAATTTACAAGGGCCGGGCTTGTATTCATAATCGTTTCGACTGGTTTATCCAACGAGATTCCTTCAAGTATCGCTCTTCGGATATCTCCGTCTGATACTGTCCCAAGAAACCGTTCACTGGCATCGACAACTATCGCTATCTGTTGTGCGGTATAGTCAATAACCTTTATCGCTTCCTTAATAGCTGCATTTTTTGAAATCAAGCTATCAGTCTTCTTTTTAGTTTTTAAAGCAATCATAAAGGTACCTCCTTTGCAGGGACTCCCCGCACTTTTACTCCATTGGCAATACTCCTTGTGACAACCGCTCCAGCAGCAATAAAACTATCTGTCCCTATTACGACGTTGTTAATAATTGTTGCTCCTGTTCCAACATGAACATTGCTTCCAATCGTAACCGTTCCCGAAATCGTTGCCCCTGGAGCAATATGAACGTGATCGCCTATAATGCAGTCATGATCAACAGACGCTTTCGTATTAACAATCGCATTCCTGCCTATTGTTGAATCCGGCTGGATAATCGCACCTGCCATTATTTGTGCTCCTTCATAAAGAGTTGCGTCCGAAGCTATAACAGCAGAAGGATGTACCAGAGGAGGGAATGAATATCCGAGTGAAGTAAATCGTTCAAAAACGGCCCTTCGAATTCTATTTTCGGCAACTGAACCAATGCCATTTACTAGATCGATATCAGCAGGCTGAAACTTCAATACTTCCTCATCATCACCGATTATCGGAATGTCCATTAAATGCCTCCCGTTTTCCACGTTATGAGGGGCAGTGATTCCTATAATCGGTGTACCGGTTTGCTTGAGTATTTCTATTAACACTTTAGCGTGGCCGCCTGCACCTAGAATGAGTACAGATTTCGCCATCACTTAACGGCCTCGTCTTCTATAAAATCCTTCCCGGCTGTTTTTCCGAGTAAATCCCAATAATGAATAGGATCCAAACCAGTGCCCGGCCTCTTGATGGCCAGATTATCCATCGAGAACTGTTCGCCTTTTCTGATTTTCCTGGAGGCAACAATGCTCTTGCGGACAATTGGTTTATTTTTCATCTCACTGACGGTAGGTTTTTTAACAGGGTTACCCAGCGCCTTTTCTATCTGGCGGATACTTTCAACCAGTGTCTTTAATTCATGTGGCTCAAGCGACGCCTTATGGTCTGGCCCCGGCAGATTCCGGTCAAGAGTAAAATGCTTTTCAATCATTTGCGACCCGCGCGCAACGGCTGCGAGTGGAACCGCAAGACCCAGAGTATGATCTGAATAGCCGCAACGAATACCGAACGCACTCTTAATGGTGTCCATTGCCAGCAAGTTCACTTCCTCGTAAGGCGTTGGATACTGTGTTGTACAATGAAGGAGATCTACCTTCTCCTTTAGCGCCATTTGCCCTTCTTCCGTAGCATAAGCTGCTTGGAAAGCCTGTGGTGACGGTTGCCCGTCCGGGTTCGTATAACCAAATGCGAGGACAGCGAGTGCCATTTCGATTTCCGAAAGGGTGCACATCCCTGTTGACAGGATGACTGCTTTGCCTGTTTTCGCGATTTCCAGCAAAAACGGGGCATTCGTTACTTCACCAGATGGTATTTTAAATTTAGCCATCTCAAATTTAGTTGTCAGAAGATCAAGGCTTTCGCTGTCAAAAGGACTTGTCAGAAATTCAATTCCCTTTTCATTCGAATAGTTGATCAATAGACGATGAGCATCTTCATCTAATTCAAGCTTTTTTAGCATTTCGAGCTGGGATTCATCCGAATTCGTGTTTTTCGATTGGTATTCAGCTTTGGGAGCATGTTTGCTTACCAGCTTTTCAGCTTTGAATGTCTGGAATTTAACAGCGTCAGCCCCGGCTTGAGCAGCGGCATCAATTAATTGTTTTGCCAAGTCCAGCGAGCCGTTATGGTTTACTCCTGCTTCAGCAATAATATAAACATGATTGGCTTTCTCCATTATCAGATGCCCACCTCGTAAAATTTCTTCATTAGCAGCTTTTTATAATCCGATATCGATTTCAGGTGCTCAACAATCTGAATTGAGCTAGTTCCGTCTCCATAGGGATTTACCGTGTCTTCACAATCCATGCTGAAGGCCGTTTTCAGAGCGGCCTTGATCGATTCAGCATTGGTTTCGCAATTGATGACAGATGATGCATACAATCTGCCCCTTTGCCTGCTGCCAATATTGACAGTCGGTTTTTTGAATGACGGAACTTCATAAACCCCGCTTGACGAATTGCCGACCACTGCATCAACCTGGTTTATTGTGTTTAAGTAAAGTAATTGCCCCAATGAGGTGTAAGAAGCAGCGTTTTCCCTTTCCCTTACAAACTCGTCAAGCAGCTTTATCAATTGCCTGCTTTCATTGTCGGAATTCGGGTTTGTAAAAATTAGTCCTACATCAGGTCCTAGTGAATCAAGGGCGTCAAGCAATTCCTTAAACTGATCCACTGCTGGCTTTTGTTCCAGCGTCACAGGATGGAAAGTGATGAGCAAATTCTTTTGCCGGAATGTAAAATTAATCCTTTTCCCCACTTCACCCCTTGAGAGTAAGTCGATCTTTTTTATTTGGTCAATCCCCGGGCTGCCGACATTAAAAATAAAGTCTCCGTTTTCTCCAAGCTGGCGAACCCTTTGGCGGGACTGTTCATTTGTCACAAAGTGGATATGCGACATTTTCGTAATGCTATGGCGAATCGCTTCATCGAAAGCCCCTTCTGTTACATCCCCGCCCGCAATGTGGGCAATCGGAATCCTGGCGACTAGTGCAGCTTGGGCCACAGCTAACATTTCATAGCGGTCGCCCAGGATTACCAATAGGTCAGGCTTCAGCCTCTCCAAGGCGTCTGCAAAGCCGATTGTTGCAAGACCAATCGATTTTGCTATCCCGACCGGGGTATCACTGGAAAGCAGCATTTCGACTTTCTCATCAATCGTAAAACTATCTTTTTCAATTTGCTTATATGTAAGTCCGAACTCCGGGGAAAGATGCATTCCTGTCGCAATGATTTGCAATGTAAATTCCGGTGCTTCATCGATATATTTCATCAGCCAGTAAAGCAGCCCATATTCCGCCCGGGTTCCTGTCACCACACAAATTTTCCGTTTATTCATAATGATCCCCCAGAAAGACGCTGCTTGGAATATTGATCAGTTTGTTTTGCAATGATTCCGCAACATGCAATTCCATTTTCGGATTGTCCTTGAACATTGGCAGCTGGTGCATTAAGGTCCAAGCAGGACGAGTCATGATTCCGTTGTTGTTTGTTTCAGTGAGGATTTCGTCCCTGTATTGTTCGAATCCGTCGTCCAATACCAATGCGTTCAGCCAATAATTTGACTTTGCAAATTCTGGTTCCTTAAATACTGAAATCCCGTTGAAACCTTCAAGCTCCTCGATATACACGTTTGTGAGGGCCCGCTTTTTGTCTAGATAGTCCGGTAATTTTTCCAGTTGCGCACAGCCAAGCGCAGCATTGATATTCGGCATACGGTAATTGAAGGCGACCATATCATGGTTGAATTCCCACTTGTGCGGAACTTTTGCTGTGGTGGTAATATGCTTGGCCAGTTTCCCAAGTTCCTCATCATTCGTCAAGATCGCCCCGCCGCCCCCAGTTGTTATAACTTTATTTCCGTTAAAGCTGAGTGCGGAAATTTTACCGACATTTCCGGTGTGAATCCCTTTATAATACGAACCGAGCGATTCTGCCGCGTCCTCGACGAGTTCAATGTTGTATTCCGCACAAAGCTCCGTCAGCAGGTCAAGGTTTACTGGATGCCCGAATGTATGCATCGGAACGACCGCCTTGATTCTACGGCCAGTTTTCTTATTTACACAGAACCCATTTTTCATTTCCGAGATTTCTGATAAATAATCCCTTAATTTACGCGGGTCCAGCCCAAGTGTTTTATGCTCACTGTCTACAAAATGCGGTACTGCGCCCGTATATACAACCGCGTTGGCAGTCGCAATAAACGTTAAAGCAGGGATAAGCACCTCATCCCCTTGTTCAACCCCGACCAATTTAAGGGATACATGAAGGGCTGCTGTTCCGTTAACAACAGCAACTGCCTTCTTTACTCCCGTGTATTCAGCCAGTTTTTCCTCGAATAAATCTACATATTTGCCAACCGATGATACCCAGCTGGTGTCGATGCACTCTTTAACATACTCCCATTCATTTCCTCTGAAGACAGGTTCGTGAAGCGCGATGAAGTCTCTTTCTTTGGGCAAAACATTCCTTAACTTTTCTACTAGTAAAGGCGTATTGAACTGGTTCATCATATGTTGTATATGTCGGCTTTGTATGCCTTAAGATTTTCTGGATTAGTGAACCATTCAGCCGTTTCGGAAATCCCTCTTCTGAAACCTTCCAAACCGCCATATGCAGGTTCCCAGCCCAATAGTTTTTTCGCCTTAGAATTATCCGCCCATAACCGTTCAACTTCACTCTTTTCCGGCCTCAACCGTACATCTTCAGTTTCAATTTCAATTTCGGATCCCATCACTTCGGCAATCACCTTGACAGTATCGCCAATTGAAATTTCGTAATTGCTTCCGATATTGATTACTTCACCGAGCGAATTTTTTGATTCAGCAACAGAAATGAAACCATTCACTGTATCTTTGACATAGTTGAAATCCCTTGTTGGGGACAAGGAACCCAGTTTAATTTTTCTTTGGCCATTTGCTATTTGCGTAATGATGGTCGGAATAACTGCACGAGCGGATTGCCTTGGTCCGTATGTATTGAAGGGTCTGATAATTGCAACAGGTGTTTCAAAAGATGTGTAAAATGACATTGCAATTTGGTCAGCGCCGATTTTTGAAGCAGAATAAGGAGATTGCCCCTGCAGCGGATGCTCTTCTGTAATTGGCACGAATCTAGCTGTTCCATATACTTCGCTTGTCGAAGTATGGACGACTTTTTCCACGCCAAGTTCCCTCGCCGCCTGGACAACATTCAACGTTCCTTTCACATTTGTATCAACATATGTATCCGGTGAATGGTATGAATAGGGAATCGCGAT
This sequence comes from Bacillus sp. FJAT-27225, assembly GCF_001685025.1. Classification (GTDB taxonomy): domain Bacteria; phylum Bacillota; class Bacilli; order Bacillales; family Cytobacillaceae; genus Bacillus_D. The sequence goes on from NZ_MAYU01000012.1 coordinate 457,894, forward strand.
TAACGCAGCCAGGTTAAGGACGACGTCACAATCCTTCATTGCAGTTTTCACACCATATGGGTCTCTGATATCACCAGAGAAAATTTCAAGATTTTCTTTGATTTCCTTAGGTGACTGGTCCAGCCATCCCCATGAATTAAAGGAATTGTACAGAACGAATGCCTTTACATTATGGCCTCTTCTTACTAATTCCTCAGTTAAATGGGAACCAATAAATCCATCAGCACCCGTTATAAGAATCTTTTTGCCTTTCATTGTTTTCCTCCTCGTGTTATTCCTCGTAAAATCGACAATAACATTTGCAAAAACCCACGTAAAAAAAGTTTTTATTACTCATTTCTCACAACTTTCTGATTCCCTGTAAAATTTTAGAGGTTTTTGTCATGTATTTTCATTATTAAATCATACTATTGTAAAATAATTAAGGCATTTATGTATATTCTGTTCTTTTGTCTTACTCAACAAGTCTTAAAACACGAAATTTTCAGACCTATAGACCTACGTCGCTATAGTAATTTTTACTTATTCCCAATTTATTGCTTGACTCTTGCATTTTTAAATAAATTCCTATAAAAGGGCATACGGGTAGTGCAATCAAAAATCAGGCTTTTTTAAGCGATTAGTTTGAGGGTTTTCAACACATTATCCAATGGTGTGTTGGCCCAGCGTTCCTAGTACACATAGACGACCAGCTGGCCAAACATGCCGCTTCTGTTTTTTTTGACTGCTACTCCGAATGTGATGGTTGTTTCCTTTGACCATTCCACTCTTCTGAGTTCCAGGAAATTCTGTGTAAGGTACTGGATGGCTCAATACCGTTGGATGGCCTTGAATGAAAGCATCTGGTAATGGTCAAATCCCATCATTTCCTTGAAATAGCGGTAAGCCTTCTCGATTTTCCAGCGGATTTGGACTCAAGTTATTAAGCGATTCGATATGATTATTTTAGAGAACCAGACTAAAAAAAAGAATTGAGAGAAATGAAAAGGACCAGGAGTTATCGAGGTTAATAAATGAATTGAAAGAAACGGGGACACTTCTAATTTCATATTTTGGGCTAGACAAAAGTGGTAATAGTGAGTTTATAGATTATATGGTTAACCCATAAAGGCTGGTTCAAAACCATGACAATCAAATCGGCCAAGATTGAGAGTTTTGAAGAGTATTCGCAGTTTAAAAGTTTAAAGGAGTTTAACAGCCATATCGAACAGTGGCTCGCTTTGCATAAGAGGGAGTTTTCAAAAGGGGAGTTGATCGGGATGAAGCGGCTGATCCGCTTTTCGGCAAAGATTGCCGGCGGCTGCAATGCCAAAACCGCGACAATCCTAAAAAACACAAGCAACCCCTTGGAAAGTTATTTATTATATCGGATATGTGATATCTACTGTTTTTGAAATTTCAAGCAAAAGGCAACCTCCCATCCTAATAAATTCAAAAAAATTCAAAGAAAGTCTAAAATAATTCGGCTTATAATTTATTAGGGAGGGGCACGTTGCTCTTTATTTTCAGAAAATAAAAGAACCGGGACTTCTAGAGTAATAAGGCCCTTTAACACAACAATTCATTCAAAAAAATACGACAAACCTCGGGAAGTGAACAGGCACCTATATCATCATCATAGAGGAAGAAGAGTGGGGAGGGTTCTGGGTTTGCCAATCGCAAACCCAGAACCCTCCTCTTTTCGCCCTTCGGCATTCAACCCAGTATCCCTTCAAATTCACTAAATATCAACTTACCGCCGGGTGATAACCTAAAAATAGATTAGTAATCTATTTTTAGGTTAACACCATCCCTAACAACTGGGAACAATCATAGGGGCAATTTAGAACAGTGCCTAGCTTTATGGCCTCGTCACCTTTTCCTTTTGCAAAATGGTCCTATGCTCCATTGTGCAAACTAACCGAGTCTTCACCACACCCCGTTTTTGGGCATCTTCAATAGTGGGTGTTTCTTCATTATGAACAAGCACTGCCTCACCTTAATGATACTTAGGAGTATCGTACTAGCTATTAAAAATCACAGCCTTATTCTAATCGGCCTGACTTTTTTTCAAAAGGATGACACTTGAGATAAACGCTCCTGGCCAGGAAAACCAGTGGCGTGAAGCTATCTCCCCACTTTCTTCATATACTGCCTCGGAGAATAAACCATCCCATTGTACCACTTGTTTAAGCTTTCGGCTCACATATTCTTCCTGTTCTTTATCGCCGGTCAACCACGCAAACAACAGCTCCTGCCCATCACCAAGCGGCCATTTATTAGGGGTATGGACCGAACCAAGCCCTTCAAATGGGCCAGGATAATAACCGCCCTTGTTCGCCTCGGAAAACGCAAACTTCATCGTTTCAACCCAAACAGGGTCTGTTTTTTCGCAAAATCCCCATAAAGGAGCATATACGGTCGGTAAATCATTTGCGTCATGATAAAGTTGATAATTACCCTCAAGGTCAGTTAAATAGGCAAATAACTCTTTTTCACTACTTTTAGTGATAAAATTAGCAAGACAATCACGTTTTACCTTATTGGCTAAGACACTATAATCCACTTCACTTAGATTTAGCTCCTTGTTCACCTTATCCAATTTCATTAACATATGCCACACTAGAACCTGGCTCGAGAAATGGTAGGGATACTCAACCTCATCATCAGCCGGTGTCTCACCTGTTTTGAAAAGCCAATGGTTTTCCGCCTTATGTTCATTAAGCATAAGCAGGATCTTATTGACATATGGAAAAAGTCTCAAAACCATACCATGATCACCAAACTCCAGGTAGTAATCGCATAACTCTAGAATCGGATAACATTGCTGATCAAGCTGGAAAATGGGGTCTTTACTTTGGCCATTGGTTAAATATGCACGCCCCCAATATCCGTCTGGCCGCTGGGCATCCTCAAACATCCAAATCAGATGGCCCTTGATTATCCTTTTTACCTCTTGGCGCCATGTTTCTTCTTGTTTTTCCGAAAGTGAATGAAATAATAGCTGCATCATATAATACGCATCACGATTCCAGGCAAGCGGCAATAATTGGTGGTCGGTTATGACGCAGATTGATTCGCCATTGGTGGGCACAGAACAACAAGATACAATATAGTTGATATTGCGGCTGATTACGAACTCTTTCCAGTCAATCGGCATCGTACTTGATTTTTCCACTAACTTGTCTTCAATGGAAGGGAAATAGTCATCTGCAATCAACTGTATCTGTTCTTGTTCATCCAATGCATAGACGGCTGTCAACACCTTCTTCTCATATGGCTGTATAGAAACGTAGAAAACCTGGTTCAAAGTAAATGGTTTGGTCGTTCTGATGTTTACATCTTCCAAGAGAACCGGTTCATTATTTTCAAAAATGGAAACCTCAGCCCTGGCTCCAAGATTGGGGTTTCTAATTACCAGTTTATTTCTTGACAAGGAAACATCCAGCACTGCACGGGGAATTGGTATTGGTCCGCCCTCGGTTAGCTGCCCATAGCTTGCACGATTCAAACTTAACTGGCCTATAACCTCCATTGGGAAAAGCATTTCTACATCCGTTTTATTCACTAGATTAATTTGTTGCTTCAGAAAATTAACTCCCCATTCTTTTTCAATAAAAAAGGAAGAAGATACGTCCACATCCGAATCATGAAAATAAAAATAGGGATGCTTATTGTCTAATAAATATATTTCAGGAGTTCCATTCCGTTTTTGTGGCAGCAAACCAAATCCGCTCGTCCCTACAGCAAGCTCCTTTCGATAATTTCTTACAAAAGACGGATCATACCACTTATCGTTTGGAAACTGCTCCATTGATGTTAAGGTGATATATCCGTGCTTTTGGTGCGGCCGATTGATTGAGCAAATTCGCCCATCAGGTGTAACACTAGCTGACATCGCCCCATTCCCAATATCAATTGGCTTTTGATTTGAACGATTCAATAGTGGTATCAAATCATAACTATTTATTTCTTCATGTATTTTCTGCAGCATTTGAATTAATCCTCCAATTTCAACATGAAAGTCCTGATTAACTGTAATAGAAAATAAGCTAGCAATTTATTTGCAAATACCTACAAACATTTATAAACCCTGTCAAGGTCAAGGCCGGAATATACCAAAGCTATAAAAAAAGCCAACCCTTTTTAAAAGAATTGACTTATTTTGTTTCTTCTTTTATTAAGCAAGTTTAGCCTCTTCATGATTCGCAGTATCATTATTAAAAAGGTGAAGCTTATCTTCCTTGAAAGTTAGATAAACTTGTTTATCAAGTGGAAAATTACTTCCAGGATCAATACGGATACTAAATAATTGTTTTCCTACCTCAACGGCGACAAAATCATCTGAACCAAGAGTTTCTGTCACAATCGAGGTACCGCTTATCGAGTTTTCCACATGGGACAGGCTAATTTGTAAATCTTCCGGCCGAACTCCAAGGACTACTTGCTTTTGGGTGATATTTTCCTTAATATATGGCTTCATATTAGTTGGCAAATACAACTTGGTCAACTCATTACGGAAGATAAACCGGCCATTTTCATCTACCAATTCGCCCTCCAGGAAGTTCATTGGCGGGCTGCCAATAAATCCAGCGACAAATTGATTTTGCGGTTTGTTATAAATCTCGGTTGGGCTGCCCATCTGCATGAGATCCCCATTTTTCATAATGGCGATTCGATCACTTAGCGTCATCGCTTCAGCCTGATCATGGGTTACATAAACAATGGTCGCCTTCAGCTGTTTGTGAATCCGTTTTAGCTCCGTTCTCATTTTTACACGCAGCTTGGCATCCAGGTTACTAAGCGGCTCGTCGAGAAGCAATACCTCCGGATCCAAGACTAGGGCCCTTCCCAAGGCAACCCTCTGCCGCTGGCCTCCGGATAATTCCGACGGCTTACGATTTCCCAATCCATTTAAATCAAGTAAATCCAATGCCCATTCAATCTTTTTATCCCGAATCTTTTTATCTGCTTTATTGATCTTTAAACCAAAGCCAATATTTGCAGCCACAGACATATGTGGAAATAGAGCATAACTTTGAAATACCATAGCAATTCCACGGTCTTTTGACTGTACGTTGTTTGCCAACTTGTCACCAATATATAAATGACCACCCGTAATGTCTTCCAAGCCGGCAATCATCCTAAGTGTAGTAGACTTTCCACAACCAGAAGGACCAACCAGTGATACAAATTCACCATCTCTTATATGAATACTTAAATCCTTTACGGCTTGAAAGCCATTTGGGTATCTTTTTTGAATGTGGTCAAGACGTAAATCCGCCATTTTTTCTCCTCCTAAGTAAGAAAACTTATTTCACAGCACCTGCCGTTGCTCCTGTTATCATGTATTTTTGAACAATAAAAGTAAAAAGAATAACAGGTAATGAAACTAGTAAGGATAGGGTTGCAATGGAAACAGGATTTGGTGAAAAAGTTCCTAATAGACTTTTTAGGTAAACCGGTAGTGGAATATTATCAGCTGACGATGTCGCAGTTATAAAATAGGAAAAGACAAACTCATTCCATGATAATAAGAATACATAAATGGCACCTGCAGCTAATCCTGGCAAAGCCACCGGTAAAATAATTCTGGTAAACGTATAAAATTTAGTTGCCCCCATGACTTGTGCTTGCTCCTCTAAATCTACCGGAATCGTTTGGAAAACTCCGATAGCAATCAAAATGATATACGGCAGACTAAGCAGAGAGTGGCCAAGAGCTACTTTTAACGTTATAGGTAGATTGGATAGTAAGCTGCTATTAAAAACATTGGCAACCGGTAAAACAGAAGAAATATCAGGGAATAACCGAACCGATAAAATCAAGAAAATCACAAAACCCATTCCCCAAAATTTAAACCTGGCCAGGGCATAGGCAGCAGGAGCACCCAACCCCAACGAAATTACAATCGTTAACAGGGCAATCTTCACACTAAACCAGGCACTTGACCAAAAGCGTCCGTCTGCTAAGTAATATTTATACATTTCCATAGTTGGTTCAAATGGCCACCAGGGTATGGGGTATTTACCACCAGTGACCCAACTGGTACGGTCACTTATTGAGTATTTAAACATAATGTAAATTGGAAATAGAACCACTAATATGGACATAACCATTAATGAAAACCAAATTACTTTTTCTCCGCTCCATTTTTTCATAATGTTCCCCCTCTATACCCTTACTAAATAATTTTTCATTACTTTTAAGAGCCAATTTAAGAACAAGGTGAAAAATACGATTAACACAATTAAAATAACACCTATAGCTGCTGCCATTCCCGGATTATTCAATTGGACGAAGTATTTTTCAATCAACACACCCAAGATTGGATATGATGGTGCCAGAATATAAGGGAAGATAAATTCTTTCCACGCTTCAATGGAGCGTAATACTAATACAGAAGAAATCGCGGGAATTAATAGTGGAATAGTGATGTACATAAATCGTTGTATACTATTAGCACCCATTGTTTTAGCCGCTTCATATTGCGATTCATCAATTGCTTGAAGTCCTGCCAGCAGGATTAACATGGAAATGGGAGTATCACGCCATACCTTGCCGATAATCGATAAGCTCATTGCCAATGTCTCATTGTTCAAGAAAGAGACCTCATGATTGACGACTTGTGGAAACCAGCTATATTCACCCATTAACATGCTTGTAACATGGCCGCCTTTTGCAAAAAGCAACAATAACGTTGAGGTTGTTACAATGGTTGGAATAGCCAAAGGCAGTAGAAAAATACTTCGTACAATTCCTATTCCTTTAAAACTCCGGTTAACAATCATTGCGGTCACTAATCCGGTGATCAGTTGAAGAGGAGTGGTAATTATTACAAATACAAATGTTCTTGAAAAGGCATCTTTAAATTCATTACTGTTAGTTAAATTAACAAAGTTTTCTAGCGTAGGGCTAGCTTCGGCCATTCCGCCAACATAGGTGGTTAATGACATTTTAAGGATAAAAAAGACAATAATTAAAAAGAAAGCCAATATATAAAGAAAACCCGGTATAAGTGAGATGAGTAGAAAACTATTCTTTTTTATCACATCTACAAAACTGTTTTTCTTGTTTCCAGTACCAACTGACAGCTCCATAAACGGTCCTCCATTTCACAAGACTAACAGTTAGAAGAAAGAGGGGAGTATCCCCTCTTTCCAATTAGTCATTTTTTACTTTCTTAATTGATCTGATTTAGGCCCATACTGTTCAGCCAGTCCTTGGTCAACTGTATATTTTTGGTCAACCACAATGTCATACCAGGCATTTAAATAGAGTTCAACATATTCTGGCCATGTTTGGACTTGAGGGATCTTTTGAACGCCTTCATCAAGTTGGCGATTTGCTACGTCAAAGACTTCTTGCATCCATTTTTCTTTAAATGTACCATTTAGGTCATTCATAATATCTTTTCTAACTGGCATCATACCAAATTGTTGCGTCTCTGCTTTATGGTTTGTTTCGTTCGTAATCCATCGTGCCAATTCATAAGATAATTTTGCATCAGGAGTGGAATTAGGAATGCCCCACCAGAATCCGGCCAATTGGGAACCATGTGTACCAACACGGGCAGGATTGCCATCTTTAAGTTCAAGTGAAACACCCTGTGGCATAATCGCTAATCCCATATCATCCGGATCTGCTAAATAACCCGTCATACTTGGATCAGAACCGCCATGGATGAAGAATGCATCAATTTGGTGCATGAATGCCAAATATACTTTACCATTTGCCATAGCCTGCCAAATTCCGCCGCCTGACCAGCCTTCTTCCCACATGCCGGGGTTATAAATTTTATTATTCTTATAGAAATTTTCCCATTGGAATGTATCTTTTACCGGCTGTGAATTCAAGTTAAGAACATCTTCTGGGGTTCCACCGGTTTGGTATACCTTTGTGACCAACTCAGTAACAGTACCTTCATACTTTTGCGCACGGTGGGCAATTCTTGGCTCCTTCTTTCCGTCATACTCTGTGTTTGCCCAGTAATAACCTACAACAGCAAGATCGTACCAATCCCACTCGTTTGGATCTGCCTCGAGCGTATAATCATCCGGAAGTCCTACTCCGTTTTCAGCTTTGAACATAGCTTGGATATCACTTTCAAACTTCTCCCAATTTTTAACGGCATCATTTACTTTTGATTTTACAAATAATAATGTGTTTGTTTCGAGCTTACGAGGAATATAGTACACTTTCCCATTAACAGTTCCCATTTCTACGGCAGCCTCAGTGTATTCTTCTAAATCCTTTTTATAGCCTTCACCAACGGCTGTTTCCAAGTCCATGATATAACCATTTTCAACAAATGGAACTAAATCAGAGTGCAGCGTCTTGACAAGGCCAATCGTCTTTTTGCCTTCATCAAGCTTTAGCACGTTTTGAAGGTCTACACTTGTTTGGTATGTACGAACGTTAATTTTTACCCCATATTCTTTTTCAAAAGATTTGATAATATTTTCTCTAAACCATTTGTCCTGAGCTTCCATCATACGGATATAGATTGTCATTTCTTTCGCCTTAAATTGATTCTTATCAGTTGACTGGCCTGTTTTTGAGTCAGGTGTACAAGCTGCCAGAATTCCAAGTAGCAGGATAAAAACCATTACAATCGAATACAGCTTTTTACTCATTATTACTATCCCTCCTAATTATCGTACTTGTTATTTCTTAAAGCCTTGCCTCCTTGAGTCTTCTGCCCTAACTCAATAGCGTTAATCAATCTTCTGGCCGTTTTTTCCAGAAGCTGTTCACCAGTGGTCATTGCTTGACTTAAAGTCATAACCTCATCCACAATGGGACAGACGAGATGAATTCCTTCTTGTTTAAGCTCTGAGGGGTAGCCCTCAAATTTACCGGTAAAGACCACTACCGGGACATTATATTTTTTTGCGATTCTGGAGATACCCACTGGGACTTTGCCATTTAAAGATTGCAAATCCAATTTTCCTTCCCCAGTAATCACAAGGTCGGCATCCTTTATGAGGTTTTCAAGACCACTTAATTCGGCAATTAATTCAAACCCGCTTCTCATTCTTACATTCAGGAACGAAAGCAGAGAAAAACCAAATCCGCCTGCCGCTCCACTTCCAGGAGTATTGGCTTCATTTTTGGAGACAGTTTGATTCACTAACGCGGCAAAACGCTCCATGCTGCCTTCATAAACGGATAACGCATTGTCTGAAATACCTTTTTGTGGTCCAAATACATATACAGCCCCGTTTTCGCCTAATAAGGGATTTGAAACATCCGAAGCCACAGTAATATCCACTTCATTCAGCCGCGGATCCATACCCGTTAAATCGATGACATGAACTTTATCCAGACATTCACCGGAACCTTTCAGAATTTGATAGTGTTTATCAAGAAAGGCCACTCCAAGCGCCTGCAAGAACCCTGTGCCTGCATCCACCGTTGCACTGCCGCCCAATCCGATAATGATTTTCTTTGCCCCCTGGTCCAATGCATGTTTAACCAACTGGCCCGTTCCGAATGTCGATGCTTTATATGGATTTAGTTCCGTATCAGATAACAACGGCAAACCCGACGCAGAAGCAGATTCAATGATGGCCGTTTTCTCTTCCGGCACCCATCCATACTCAGCCATAATCTCTCTTCCAAGTGGGTCCTCTGCCACTACTTTAACCTTTTCACCATGTAAAAAAGTTAAAAATGAATCAACAGTACCCTCACCACCATCTGCTACAGGAATTTTAATCGTGACAATTTTACTGTTTTCCTTTTTAATGCCTTCTTCAATTTTGAGCGCGGCACTCGTACTTGTAACTGACCCTTTAAAGGAATCAGGAGCAATCACAATTTTCATTTAATTCTCTCCTTTTTCAGAGCGCAGCTTTTGAACATTCTTGTTCCTAAATTGCAATTTTATCGACCAACGGTTTTGTTTCTGTGTGCACACTTTAGCTAAGAATATTTTTTATATTCACTAACTAATTCCTATCTTATCAAGGAAATAAAGCGTTTTCTATGTTATTCATAACAAATTCATTTCGGTTATTTTTGTTATGGAGAACAAAAAACCTCTTATGCATTTGCATAAAAGGTTTGTAATAAAGGAATATTCAGTAGGTACTGTTCAAGTGATAAATAAGAATAGTGTTTTCGGGCTACCTTAAAGTTTTCCTCTATCATCCGCTGATATAGTTCATGATCGGTTAATATAAGAACAGCCTCTCGGCTGGCATGGGTTATTTTTTCATCAGGCACAAACACCAGACCATCACTTGTCAGCTGGTAGTTGGCACCCAAGCTAATAAAGAAAAATCCTTTGTCCGCAATATCTGTTCCAAAAACCGGGTACTCATAAATAACAATCGGTTTTTGGGCGAATACGCCCTCCAACAGCTGATTCCCCCACCCCTCCAAAATACTGGGATAAGTAATCAAATCTGCGATTGAGTAGGCATCCCAAAGGGAGTAAATCTTTATATGATTATCCAGTCGTCTAGTGTGAGATATTTGTTCATGAATAAAAAGCATATTAACGTGTTGTTCGGCTGCTTTCTTCTTTAATAATTCCAAATAACGAGGGGTGGATTCAGGCATACCTGCCAACAAATAAACGACTTTTGTATTAGAAGTAATTTGCTTGCCATTATACAGTGTTTTCCCTTTCAGTTGAATCAAGTGTTTCTGTATCTCGGCAACCACATCAATGCCCAACTCAACGGCCTTTCTTTCTGTAATTCTGGTTGCTTGTAAAATGACTAGATCATCCTCACCGATTCCTATTGAACGTCGAAGATCATGGTTATATCCATCCGTTTTCCAAGGATCGCCATCAAAATCAAATACATTTGGCACCACCTCGGCCTGTAACCCTTTTCTTGTCTCTAATTGATCCCTAGCAATTTGATTGATTACAACATGATGGACATTTTCTATCCTAGGTGGAAAATATTTATCTAGCCAATCATGAATGAATCGACAAGTGGGTTGGCTATACCTTTCCCGTTCCCAGAAAAAATCATGATGATGGCACAACATGGGAATGTTCAGTTTCTTAGCCACACTACAAAAAGCAATAGCTGCAGGAAGACTCCAGCCTAATGAAAGGATGTTATTTGGGATAAGTAAATCTATTTTTTCATTTCGAATAAACTCCACTAATTTCTTCTCAATGCTTTCAGCAAACTTTAACATATCCTGTTTAAACGATAATTCATCCTCATAATCCATCATTCGTTCATATGCATTATAAACAAATTTATTATTAAGCGGATGCATATAGTAAAGTTCTTCAATCACATAGGCTTCGGTTTGACCTTGGCTTCCAGCCAGAAAGACAACTTCATGTCCCATGTTTTCAAATGCCCGCCTCCATTTGTCCATTTCTAATGATACTCCATCTGTCTCCCCTACCCTAAAATGGGCTAAAGCAATTTTCATTGATCTTCCTCCTTAGATTTGCGCTTTAAGCCACATGACTTGATAAGGAGAAAGGCAGATATTAATAATTCCATCTCTGACATCGATAATTTCTCCCGAAACAATATCATGAAATGCATGTAAATTCCTTGCTCTAAACCCCATGAATGTTTGCTGGACAGAAACAGGCCTGTTTGAAACGTTAATGATGACTAAAATTTCTTCCTGTTGGTCCGGAGAAATCCTCATAATAGAAAATAGACGATTATCAAAAAATAAGACTTTTTGTGCAGCATTCGGATGAAATGCCTTTTCTGCCTTCCGTAGTGCAATCATTTTTTTGAATCTCGTGAAGACCTGCGAGCGAATAGTTTTTGGATTTTTGAGCTCTTCCACCAATTTTTCCTTATTCAATCTTTCCCGATTAATAGAGCGAAATCGTCCTGTTTTCTCCACACCATTCAAATCATTTCCTGAACCTAACAAACTATGAATATAGATTCCCGGTACCCCCATCATGGATAATAAAATGGACTGTGCCGCAATAAATCTAGCGACCTTCACATCCTGGCAATCACCCGGTTGAGAGATTCCTTCCAAATAATTAATATTTAGTTCATAAGGACTTTTTGTACCGTCACCATTATCTTTATACGAGACGAACCCGCCATTTGCGATTACCTTGTCAACCATGCTTTGAATTTGCTTTTCTGGTAGGATTCCTTCTACAGGCCGAACCCCAATCCCATCATGGGAAGCCAGAAAATTAAAAAAGGTAGTTGTTTCAGAGGTTGGCTCCAATGAATCAGCCCATTTTAACAAGTAGGAGGCATCTCCCTGTTGGAACGAAAATAGGGTTAAAGGCGGTAAAGGAAATTGATAAACCATATGTGCTTCGTTATAACCATTACCAAAATAGCTGATATTGTCTTCATGTGGCACATTAGTTTCGGAAATAAGAATCGTGCCAGGAGCTACGGCATCCAATACGGTTCGATAGATTTGAATAATAGCATGGGTTTCTTCAAGGTGGATGCAACTGGTACCCTGTTTTTTCCAAAGAAAACCAATGGCATCCATTCTGATAAACCTGGCACCTTTTTGAACATAGAAAAGGAGCACTTCTAAAATAGCCAAAAATACCTTTTCATTTTCAAAATTCAGATCTATTTGGTCTTCACTAAAGGTAGTCCAAATATACTTGGTACCCTTGCTGGTTTCAAACTTAGTTAATAGCGGCAGGGCTCGAGGCCTTGTTACCTTGCTATAATCGGCATTTGGGTTGGCTGCAATAAAAAAGTTTTCGAATTCTGGATTCCCTTTTAGATATTCTTGAAACCAATCACTTTTTTGGGAGATATGATTAATGACTCCGTCAAACATTAAATCATACTTTTGGGAAAGGCGAAAAATATCATCCCAATCTCCTAACTCCAGATTGACCTGTTTATAATCGATGACAGAAAATCCATCATCGGATGAATATGGATAAAACGGCAATAGGTGTACAGAACTTAAATCCTTTTGTACGAATTCATTGAGAAATTCCGATAATGTTTGCAAAGGAAATTTTCCTGTTTCCTTTATCGAGTCACCGTAAGTAATTAACATGATATCGTTTTCATCCACCCACAAATTTTTGGGCGTTATTTTTCCGTAAGGATATTGTTTGATTAAAGTTTGGATACTTGCATAAATTGTTATTGCTTTGTTTTCACCGTATACCAAAGAGAGTTTATCCAGTATTACAACGGATTCTTCCTCGTTGAATTTTCCCACTTAAATCACCCTTTATTTACATTATAAGCCTTAAAATTAGTACAATTTTACTTATCACTATTGTTAATAGTACACAAAAGCTATGACAACTACCATATTACTAAAAACAAAAAAACCTTATGAATTTTAAGGTTTTTTTATTCTTGGTAACAAAATCTTTAATTGTTAATACTATAAAAAGAAAGCGCGGCATGTAAAAGAACGGCATCGGAAAACTTCCGTGGATCATAACCGGTAAGTTCTTTTATTTTCTTTAAGCGATATTGAACCGTATTCTTATGAACAAAAAGCTTTTCTGCTGTTTCATTGATAGATTGGTTCGATTGGAAAAAGACTTCCAAAGTTCTAACCGAAAACTCCATTTCCGGATAATCTTTTATTCTTAGGATTCTATCAATGAAATCATTACGGGATTCAAAAGAAATTTCTTCTATAAATGATTCTAATCCCAATTGATCATAAAATGTGATTCGCTTATTCTTCTGCGCGATGGCAACTGCTCTCATCGCTTCCTTATAGGATTTTGGAATTCCTCCCATTTCCGGATGATGCCTCCCGATACCAACAGAAACATCTAATTGATGTTTTTCCTTTAATAAAGTAACAACATTTTTTAAACGTGATTCAATCATTGTCTTTTGAAGTTTACTATCTATATTTGTATCAATCGTCAGTACAATGATAAATTTTGAACTTTCTGATGAAAAGACAATATCCTGCTTCTCATACTTAAATTGATTTTCAATTGTTTTTTGGATTGTTCTCCTAAGCTTTTGAATTTCCAGCTCACCCTCGACATTTGCTTGAGAGCTTTTTAGTTTATGATAAACATAATCATTAAAATCATTTAGTTTGATTATGACCGCAACTCTCGGTAAATGAACATTAATTCCTAATATCCAGCCTCTTGCAGCAAATAATTTATCGTTCTCCCAATTCGCGGAAATCCATTCATCAGTAAAAGACTCCTTCGCTCGAATTTCAAGATCGGTTTGCTTTTCCAGGTAGGCTTCCTTCAATAATATCTCGGCCATCTTTTTAATTACTTTGCCAAACGGATCTACAACTTTCTCTGGGCCCGTTATTCCAATGACTCCTACAATCTTACGATTCACAAAAACAGGAAGATTAATTCCTGGCTTAGCTCCCTTCAACAAATTTGACTCCGTAATTACCACTTTATGACCAGTTTGAATTGCCTCAAGCGCGCCTTCATGAATATCTCCGATTCTCGTTCTATCAATACTGGCAATAATTTTACCATCTTTGTTCATAAAGTTAATATTGCGATTAATGATTTTCTCCATTTCCTCGACGATTGATTGTGCTATCTCTGGTGTAATATCCATTCGAATCACCTGCAGCTTTAGTCTTCTCTAAATATAAATTGTACCATAAGAAGAAATTTCCCCCAAAAAAGTTAACTTATTTCATTTATGGAGATTTTAGTTTCTAGCATACGAATTGTTGCTGATAAAGAATGCTTCTGCCATTCCAGCTGGCGACATGGTAAATGGCTAAAATTTACACCAGAACAAAAACAACAGGGCGATACAATCTTCCTGTCGTAATCTATGAAGTGCTCTATGGTGACACCATCCCAAACCGGAAACAATCAAAGGTGCAAATTGGAACATTGCCAGTGCCTTTCTGGCCTGGTCACATTTCTCTTCTTACAACATTGGAAAACGATTCCGGTATATCTTTTTATTGCGACATTGCCATACAGCCAATTCAGTTATGTAGAAGGCTTTCTGGATATGAAATCGGCCAACTGGCTAATGGCCTGAGTATTGCGGAGAGAATGAGCCAGGTATGCATAGTTTTGAGCCAGCGATTGCGGACAAATGAGCCAGTAACTGCAGGGGGAGAGCCATTTTAATAGCCATCAGAGGCATGAAATTCTCTGATGGCTATCCTCTCTTACTTGAAATCTTTGCCCTCTAAATGATGTTCTATAATGTCTAGTGCTATTTTCACCAACTCATCTTTATCTATTTCACCTTCCTCTTCAACCATCAGGCATAACGGAAGAAGAGTGCTTTCGAGTTCGATGAGGACTTTTTCTGGTAAGTATCTGTGGAAGAAATAGGTGGCTATTCGATGTTCTACGTCTATTGGAGTCATCTTGATGCCACCAGACTATGACGTTCTCTCATGGAGACTTCTCCATCCATTAGTATTTTATAGGAATCATGGACTATACGGTCAAGAATCGCATCTTTCTCCCCACCGTTCCTCGATTGCCGGGCCAGCAGCCAAGCCCTCCAGGCAATCGCCATGATAAGGACATTTCCCTTTGTAACTGTCATTCGGATGACGCCTAACCAAGATATGACCCATTTCAGGATGGGACAAACCTTGAAGCAGTTTGCCTTGAACCACAGCGCCTGCGCCAATTCCAGTTCCCACCGTCATGTACAAACAACTGTCTAATCCTTTAGCAGCGCCGTGAACCGTCTCCCCAAGGGCGGCTACATTCACATCAGTATTGAAACCAATCGGTACGGAAAAGGCATCCTTCATTGCCCCAACAATATCAAAGTTTCTCCAGGGCAATTTAGGAGTAGAGGTAATCCTTCCATATGTCGGGCTTTCCCGATTGATATGAACGGGACCAAATGAGCCAATACCAATTGCGTTCAATTTATATTTTTTGAAAAATGACATTACCTCCGCCATCGTTTCCTCTGGAAAAGTTGTTCAAATCTTGATTCGGTCAACTATACGGGCGTTTTCGTCTCCTACCGCACAAACGAATTTTGTTCCTCCAGCTTCAATTGCACCAAACATGTTAAGTCCCCCCAGATCAATTATTTTTAAAAGCATGATGGTTCATGCTCTTTCAGAGAATGATATGAAATTGACATGTCACGACTTCAATCCTGAGAGTAGAACTCTCCTTCAGTAATGCCAATTCCCATATGATTACCTTTTTAATTCCTTTCCCTTGGTGATTCCAAAGCCTATGAGAACTTTTTTTGGGATTTAGCGCATGAATAAAACGGCACTCCTTTAGCTAAATGAACTGTACCCCGAATAATGGACACTTTGAAAAAAAGCGTCCGTTATTCGGGGCTTTTTGTGTTCTTAGAACCAGAACCCGTTTATAATCACATGAGAGATATGAGCGGAGGAAATAAGGTTGAGTAAGATAATATTTAATGAAATACAAATGAAACAATTAGAAGCTAACCCTAACGTGGAACATGTATCCGAACGTTCCATTGCTTATACATCTGATTTTAAAGTTAAATCAGTTAAAGAATATTTGACTGGGAAGAGTCCTTCCCAGATATTTATTGAACACGGTTTTGACCTACAAGTAATTGGCTCCCAAAAACCTAAGCAATGTCTTAGAAGGTGGAGGAACACCTTTAATGAATTTGGCGAGGATGGGCTCCTTACGGAACGTAGAGGGAAAGGGAGCTCCGGCAGACCGTCATCAAAGGAACTCACTGTGGAAGAAAGCCTAAAGAAGGCAGAAGCACGTATTAAGTATTTGGAGGCTGAGCTGGAATTTTTAAAAAAGTTAGAAGAACTCGAAAGGCAGGCATCAAAGAAGAGGAAGTAACAAAAACAGATAAGTTCATGTTAATTGAACAAGTCCTACGCAAGTATGGAATTACAGGTATGGTCACATATCTTTGTAAAATGGTTAGGGTAAGTCGAAGTAGTTTTTATACATGGCTTAAAGCTGAAGAAAGCAGGTTAGCCAGGAGAGAAAATGATCTTAAGGACTACGAACTTATCAAGGAAGTCTTCGATAAGAAGAAAGGAAAAGCAGGTGCTTTAGTTATAAAGATGATTCTGGAAAACGACAACCCAGTCATTATGAATCCAAAGAAAATCCGTCGAATCATGAAGACTTTTAACTTGGTTGCCAAAGTTAGACAGGTAAACCCGTACCGTAAAATGGCCAAGGCCAATCAGGAGCATAAGACCCTTCCAAATATTCTAAACAGGAAGTTCGATCAAGAAGAGCCGGGAAGATTTATCTTACAGATATTACTTATCTTTATTATGGCCAAGGGAAACCTGCCTATTTGTCTTGTGTCAAAGATGGTTCAACTAGAGAAATAATAGTGTATCATCTGTCCACCAATCTAAAAATGGACATTGTTTATAGTACTCTTAAAAAGTTGGAACAATCCTTTGGTGGAATGGTACACCCTGAAGCAATGATCCACTCGGACCAGGGCTTCCATTACACTCATCCCGAATTCCAAAAGAAAGTGAAGGAAATGAAGTTAATCCAATCCATGTCCCGGAAGGGAAACTGCTGGGACAATGCTCCAATGGAATACTTCTTTGGCCATATGAAGGATGAGGTGGAATATTCTGATTGCCAAACATTTAAGGAATTAGAGACTATAATCGGAAACTATATCGAGGAATACAACAATGATCGTTATCAATGGACATTAAACAAAATGACTCCGGCACAATACCGAAGTCATCTAATAGCTGCTTAGTTAAGGACCTTTTTTATTACTGTCCACTTTTTGGGGCATAGTTCAAAAGTTAAAGGGGTGCCGTTTTTTATTCAGTATTTTTTCTGAAGGAATAGAACTTCACTTGAGTTAACTAGTCCTTATCTGTTGTTGCGATTTTACAGTTTTAGTTTACAAATGGAGCATCACCATTTTTTGCAGCAACCATAATGCTCATGATGACAAGTGTGCTGAGTGAACCTATTAATAGTCCGGCTAGTAAAAACAACATAATATTACCTCCTGCTTTCTTTTACATAGTCCGCAGGATGTTGTTGCTCGTATTCGGTAACTGGCTGGCATAGTTAAAAACTTTAGCCCCTACTAGTTTTGCGTCGCCACCTTTCAATGACTTTGCCTTTTCGTACGAACTATGTATATTAAAATGGTATATAATTTTGTTACTAATAGCAATGGGAGATTAGTAATAATAGGAATTTTGCCTCAAAAAGTACATTAGTCCTAGTATATCGGATCTTCACTACAGAACCTCTCCGCCATTTTCTATTTTGAATCTCAAATGGAATTTCCCCGGAGTTCGTCTCCTAAGTGTGAGAGGCAATGAATTCAGCTTTCCCCTGGAGTTGATACCTTTTAATTCCGTAAGGCAAAATAAAGTTGCTGCCCTTTTTTAGTTCAAACTTTTGGCCATCAAGAGTAAGAACAGCTTCACCATCAAGGACACTAACCTGCATGAAATCAACCTCCATCTCTCGTAAGGACTTTCCATCCAAATTCCAGTGATAAACGGTAAAGTACTGCTCTTTCACAAGCTGTTTTTCGATAAGGCCCTCAAAAATCTCTTCTCTTTGCTCCATAGATGCCACTTGATGCGGAACTGAGGTTACTTGAAGAGAACGTTCAAGGTGCAATTCACGCTTGTTTCCTGTTGCATCGGTCCGGTTATAGTCATAAACGCGGTAGGTAATGTCCGAACTCTGCTGGGTTTCAAGGATAACAATACCTGCCCCAATTGCATGAATGGTGCCGCTTGGAACATAAAAGAAATCACCAGCCTTAACTTTTATACGTCTCAGCAATTTGTCCCATTCACCATGCTCGATCTTTTCTTCTAGTTCCTGCTGTGTTGTTGCATGATGTCCAAAGACAAGCTCCGCCCCTTCCTCAGCACTAATAATGTACCAGCATTCGGTTTTTCCGTAAGGCACCCCTTCTACTTCTCTGGCAAACCTGTCATCAGGATGGACCTGGACTGATAAATCATCAGCTGCATCAAGAATTTTGACCAACGGATACTCTTCTTCATTTCCTGCTTGTTTATTAAATAATTCACCATGCTCTTTCCAAGCATCTGCTAATGTTTTTCCCGCTAAGGGACCGTTTTGAATAACACTGCCCCATTTGGAAGGGCTGAAATTACCCAAGCTTCACCTGTTTTTTCAACCAGGAATCTGATAGTTAAAATCAGTTTTTAATTTGCTCTCACCCCAAATTCTTTCCTGAAAAACTGGCTTCAAAAAAATCGGTTCACTCGTAAACATTTGTCCTCCTACTTTCTCTAGCTGTAAAATTTCGTTTTATGTATAGAATTTAAGTTTCCTATGTCTTTTTCAATTAGATTCAGTATATCCTCAACGTCATCCGATTAGAGACTAGTGGGACATATTGTACTAATATTCTTTTCAACACGTTATTAACCATAACCACAATTCTGTCGTGGCTCACCTTCAACAATAAACTTATACACTAATATACTTATTATTGTATATGGGGATTAAAAGTTAATAGGAACTAGGTAAGAGGAATTTGAGCAGCTGATTGAAAAACTATACTATGACATAAGCACCTTGCTGTGACCTTCAAAAGGAGAGCTGATCGGGATGAAGCGGCTGATTCGCTTTTCGGCAAAGATTCCTGGCGTCTGCAATGCCAAAATCGGGACAATCCTGAAAGCGATTCATGCAGAATATGAGGAGAACGGAATATCCCGTTCCACATTCAAACGGATAGTTCAAAAGGCAATTGGATTGGGCATCCTTACCGTTCATGAAACCGAGCGCAAAAATGGCTCGCAGTCGAGCAACTTGTATGTGTTCAACCGTTTTCCCTCGAATGAACCACCCAAACCGGAAAAATTGAACCCCCCAGAAACTAGCAGTCCTTTAAAACAAAAAAATCAAAATCTTAGTAAACATCCCGAACCCGTTGAGCTTGATTCCACATTTACAAACGATCGGGTTCTACCAGCTTTCATCCACCTTGTCCAATCCTTCTTCCCATCCGCGAAGACCATCGAGGGGTATTGGAGAATGGCAAGAATCGCTGCCTACCGTAACAACAAAGAAAACGAACCCGACACAATCATTGAAACAGCCATCCATGCCTTTAAGCAGCTTATCGGTAAACTGAGGTCAAACAGATTCATCAGCAACCCATTCGCCTACTTTTACGGAATTCTCGAGAACAAATTCATGGAGCTGTACTTTGTGGAACTGGAAGAATTGGAGATGGAATCGTATTACTGAACATTAAGGTATTGCAGTTGAATCGAGCCACTTATGTGGAGTTTTGGGCCATCGGTTGCGGAAAAACGAGCCACCATTTGCTCAGTTGGAAGCCAATAATGGAACAATCGCTTAAAAAAAGAGAATCAGAACCAAAGCGTAGCTGCTTGCCATTGACTGAAACGTCTACTTCTTATAAGTCGATGGCGGGGAAGTTGTCCTTGTTAGTATAGTTGTAGGTAAGCCTCTTTTGTTTGAGCTAACCTGCATTCATACCACTACATGGACAAGAGTAAAGTTAAGGGTGGCTAAAAGATTCTAAATACAGAACTACTGTGCATTCTAATCAAGGCTTTTTTAAGTATTCTACCTCCAAAATAGAATTGAAGAATATATCAATTATTATAATAACAAGCGTATAAAGCAAAAATTGGCAGGTATGAGCCCGGTTCAATACCGGATCCATACCAACCAATTAGCTACTTAATATAAAACTCTAACTTTTTGGGGTCACATCACAATGCCTTTTTCATTTCAAATAACCAATCCAATATTCGGTGAAATAATTACTGTGAATAAAGAAAAGCCAGAAGTGAAGTCACCAAAATTAAAAGGATTTGAATGTATGCCGCATAAGTTTTTTAGTAATCTACTCTCTCTCTTCTAAAACATCAGCTATCCTTTTACTAGCAAAGCCATCACCATAAGGATTACTTGCCTGGCTCATTTTTTCATATTCTTCTTCATCCTCAAGAAGTAGTTTAAAGGTCTTATAAATATTCTCTTCATCTGTTCCAACCAATTTTAGTGTTCCAGCAGCAATTCCTTCAGGGCGCTCCGTTGTATCACGCATAACTAATACCGGTTTACCTAAGCTGGGTGCTTCCTCCTGAATACCTCCACTATCAGTCAGAATTAAATAGGATCTTGATAAAAGATTATGAAAATCTAAGACTTCTAAAGGCTCAATGATTCTAATTCTATCACAATCGCCAAAAATCTCATTAGCGGCTTCTCTTACAACTGGGTTCATATGAATCGGATAAATAGCTTTAATATCTGGGTGTTCATCCACGATCCGTTTAATAGCCCTAAACATGTTTCTCATTGGTTCACCGAGATTTTCTCTTCTATGAGCAGTAATCATTATAAGTCTACTATACGCTGCCCATTCAAGCTGTTCATGAAAATAATCTTTCCGTACTGTTGTTTTAAGTGCATCAATAGCAGTATTACCTGTTACATAAATAGTAGAAGGATCTTTTCCTTCTTTTAAGAGATTTTCTTTCGACATCTCAGTTGGAGCAAAGTTATATTTTGCTACAATTCCAACCGCCTGACGATTAAATTCTTCTGGATATGGGGAGTAAATGTTGTACGTCCTTAACCCCGCCTCAACATGACCAACTGGAATCTGAAGGTAGAAACAAGCTAGAGCTGTTACGAATGTCGTAGAAGTATCACCATGAACCAATACTACATCAGGCTTTACTTCTTCAAGGACTACTTTCATTTTTTCCAGAATATTAACTGTTACATCGAATAATGTTTGCTTTGCCTTCATAATAAATAGATCATAATCAGGCACAACATTAAAGGCATGCAAAACTTGATCAAGCATTTCTCTATGCTGACCCGTAACACAAACCACTGTTTCTAAATTTTCTCTTCTTTTTAATTCATTAACTAAAGGACACATTTTGATTGCCTCGGGTCTTGTGCCAAAGACAACCATTACCCTCTTCTTCATTGTCCACACCTACTCTTGCAAATTTTTTGCACATTCCGCATTTATTACTCTGAACCTCTAATCCCTTTATTTGAAAAAACAAAAAGCCAATTTCTCCTTATCCTGGCCGGTTAAGTCCAATATTACTAGCAGACATAACAAATAAATACTCATAGAATTTTTAAGGAGAAGTACTTCTCGTAGCATATTAGTAAGGCGAGATTTTGACTATCCGCCGACTTTCCCTTAAACGATCGGTATGTTCAGGCATCTCCGTACACGTCTTCATTTCCTTTAGTTATTTCCCAAGAGTGTTCGGTTATGTAATTATAACAGATTTTAAAAAAAGTTTACTATCCATTAGTTTGAGCACAAGTTTGTCACACCAATTTAGCTTCCAAATATTTAAGGAACACCAATTACTGAATATTCTTTAAAAGTCAATTTAAAGAAACAAAAAACTGTAACTAGTATCAGTTCCAAGTTATGTGCTTGGTTCTAATTGAAAGGATGAAAGGGTGGCCAAATGCATGACAATCATATCGGTCAAAGTTGAAAGTATTAAGGGATATATGTAGTTTACAAATTTTAGGGAGTTTAACAGTCGAAATTATACAGTGGCTTGATATGCACAAACGGGAATTTTCATAAGGGAAGCTGATGGGGATGAAGCGGTGAGTCATTTCTAGGGAAAAATCCCTCGCATTTGCAATAACAAAATCGGGACAATCCTAAACAAGAAAGTTTAACTTAAAGGGTCCAGTATTGTGAAACAACTAAAACAAGATAATAGGGAAGCGCCAGTGCACCTCCCTTAAAAAATACTTTAGATGGAGAAATTTCCATGAGGGAACACATCATGGATTAACAAGAGAGGTCTAACATAGCCTGTACGGCGGCAAAGCCCCTTGAACTGATCCTCTCGTCATACTAATTCCAATATTTTCTGTTAAAGAATTATAAAAATCATACCATACAATTGTCATATCGTAAGATATAATTACTAATTAGACGGAAGGTTTTAAGTGTTAAATATGCTGCCAATTTGTAATGAATTTCTTGCCATTCCTTAATATGGCAGAAGTGGTACATTCGAGTGGTAGTAAACAACTGTTTCTTTATTATTCTGAAGTATAATAATCACGTTCATCGCCTTTTTTTGCGGCAATCATTAAACTCATTGTGAAGAGTGTAGCTACAGATCCAAGTATAACTCCTATTACCAGCATTAGCATTTTGCCCCCGCCCCTAAGTTTCAGTTTGTTATTAAATATACCCGTTTCTTATTAATAGTATTCATACACAATATAAAATATTCGGGGGTAATAAGTACTTCCATTAAACACACCACTAAGTGAAGGCTACTAAGTAGGAAGCTATTGATTATAGCCGATTTAATGTCTAAAAAAATGGATAGACAGGAAAGTGAAGTCCCTTTAGTTAAGTTTTATTTGAACAAGTTCTATCTTCCTTTAAACAAGGATTTTGATTAATGAAGAAATGACAATATAATATTTTCTTAATAGAGTTAAAGTAATCACCTTCTTGGAGGCAGTTTTAGAATAAAAAGACAGCACAATTTTTTCATAAATAGTATAAGCTTAATTAGAGAAATCTTTACTTGTCCGTTACATTTACAACCTATAAATAAAATATCAAAGAATTTTTTTCCCTACTTGGAATAGTAACAACAAAACCAAATAGATGCTGGAATGTAAATAGGTTTACAAGTCAATGTAAGAAATTGAACTTAAAAAATGGAAATAATGTTAATATTGACTGACGAAGAGTAGAAAAAAATACAACCTAGCTTTATAATTAAGATGTCTGATAGTATCCTTAAAGAAGAGGTATTTTAAATTGATTAATAGTAAAAAGGATTACAAATATTACCTTCAAGCTGATAAAATAGCTAATCGTTACACCGACAAAAGATTCCCAGTTATTTGGTTTGATGAGATTTGGATATTTTTAAAACTTCTTAGGAAGACTGAGTACCTCAAAAATTGCAAAAAGGGGTTCATTGGAAAATTAAGATATAGTTTTTATAGAATTTTGTTAGAAAGAAAGAGTATTCAAATTGGTTTTTCTATACCCCTAAATGTATTTGGACCTGGTTTGTCTATATCTCACAGGGGAACTATTGTTGTGAATTCAAATGCAAAAATAGGTAGAAATTGTAGAGTTTCTACGGGAGTAACAATTGGTGATAGAACTGTTATTGGTGATAATGTTTTTATAGCCCCCGGTGTTATCTGTTTTGGAGGAGTTTCAATTGCCGACAATATCGCTATAGGAGCAAACAGTGTAGTTAATAAATCTTTTTTAACACCTAATGTTACAATTGCTGGCTCACCCGCTAATATTGTGAATAGTAACAGAGGGGCAACCGACCAAGTTGTTGTGTACGCAACAGAAATTTTGGATAGTCAGTTAAAAAGTAATTTCTAATCCAGGTAAAGCTTAAACAAAAGCTGCCAACACACTCCCGTATTGCCTTTTAGTACGGGATCCTTGGCGATTTAATTATTAAAACAATTCGAAGTGTAAGGTTACGCAACAACTTTACATTTCTATTTTTAAAAATAAAAAGACCTTGCCCGTCTTCCCACTCTCTCCACTGTAATCGCTTTATAGCAATTGAGAAGTGGTAGTAGCAAAAGGAATGCAGCAAGGTCTGAAGATAATTGATCAAATTATTACGGAATCAAAATCCATTTCTATAAATAAGATTTCCAAAACTCTAAAAAAGAATCGCCAAAAAATACAGCCTTCATTGTACTTATTTTGTTCAGTGGTGCGTGAGTTACTCTATAACTATCCCATGAGAATCTGTTTTTTGGATATATCATGCTATATTTCTCCTGAAAAAGGGAAAGGATAAATGTCCTTCCCCCAATCTTACTTTGTTACCAACTATTAAATAATACAGGTTTAAAATTATTTATGGTTTCCCTACCAATTGAGTCATAAGTAACATTGGCATTTTTAGCACTGGTTAAATCATAGCAGTTTCGACCATCCAGAATAATTGGCTTTTTCATTAACTCCCTGTATTTATTTAAATCAAACTCTTTTATTTCATCCCATTCTGTAAAAATAAAACAAATATCAGCATCCTTAATTGTTTGTTCGATTGATTCATAATAATCAATTTCATTTAAATAAAGTTTCTTGAAATTCTTTATCCCAACCGGGTCCCAGGCCTTTACCCTGGCTCCATCCTCCAGCAATATCGGAATATTTACCAAAGAGGGAGCTTCCCTTAAATCGTCAGTACCAGGTTTAAAGGTTAAACCAAGAACAGCAACATTCAATCCTTGGAGACTATCATAATATTTCCTGGATTTTTTGATTAGTTTAAGTTTCTGGTTTTCATTTACATCAATTGCAGCCTTGACTGTCTTTAACTCATGGTCATGAAAATTAGCCAGCCAGTGCAAGGCCTTTGTATCTTTGGGGAAACAAGAGCCTCCATAACCAATTCCAGCATTTAAGAAACGATTTCCAATTCTGCTGTCAAATCCCATACCAAGAGCCACATCCTCTATATCTGCTCCTACAATTTCACAAAGATTAGCAATTTCATTAATAAAAGAGATTTTTAAGGCCAAAAAATCATTTGAAGCATATTTAATCATCTCAGCACTTTTCTTGTTAGTTACAACTATAGGCACATTAAATTCCTTATAAACTTCTTTCAAAGTTTCGGCTCCAAATTCATCTTCTGCTCCGATTACAATCCTAGAGGCATGTAAAGTGTCTCTAATGGCTGTACCTTGAGCCAAGAATTCAGGGTTAGAGGCAACGGAAATACGTACAGGATTTTTTAATTTTCGTTTAATGAGATTTTCTACTCTGTCATTTGTCCCAATTGGAACAGTAGACTTAACTACAATAACACAATCCCTTTCAATGCATTCGGCAATTTGTTCAGCCACCCTAAAAACATAATTTAAATTTGCAGAACCATCTTGTTTTTCCGGAGTCCCTACTCCAATAAAAATTACCTCTGCATTCCTATATGCATTTTTATAATCCGTCGTAAACGAAAGACGCTCAATATTTTTGGTCATTAAGTCTTCTAGTCCAGGTTCATATATAGGGGATTGACCTGAGTTCATTAATGATACTTTGTTTTCATCTATATCTACACAAGTTACAAAATGTCCATAATTTGCAAGACAAACACCAGTTACTAGGCCTACATATCCTGTCCCTGCTACTGCTATTTTCATATATTTTTTCTCCCTCGTTTCACTTAATTTTTTTAATAAAATTCCAATCACTCTTTTCATTACCATTTCTTATTAAACAAAAAACTACCGATTACAACATTTCTCCTTTTCTATCTTATTTTTCTTTTTATTTTCCAGAAAAACCTCTAAGAAATCTCTATCATCTTAATCAACTTTCTTCCTTGAACTAACATAGTGTAAGAATAACTAAATGTTTTATTAATCATAAAAAAGGGGATTATACAAGTAATTATTCCATATTCCAAAAATCCCTAGGAAAGGAGAAAAATGAAAATGTTTTCAGATGCTATTAACAATGAGAAACTTGAGATTTATGTTGATGGATTTGAAGATAGTACTTTGAGAGCTTACTGGACACAACACACTGCAGGGCTCCCTTATTCACTAACATTGGATCCAACTGTTAAAAAATCAGGTAAGCAATCTTTACGTTTTGAATTAAATAAAAGCGATCCTCCATCAAATGTAGGTAGTCATAGAAGTGAAATTCACTTTCTTGATGAGGAACCTTTAGAAGAACACTGGTATGGATTTAGCATTTATCTACCCGATGATGGGGAAGAAAATTTTAGTTATGACACAGAACCAGAGATACTTGTTCAATGGCATGCGAATCCTGATATTGGAGAGGCAGAAGTGTCACCTCCCTTATCATTACAAACACATAAAGGTCGTTACGTTATTGTACAAAGATGGGAAGACGATCCCATAACTGAGCAAAATAAATTACCCATTTTTACAAAGGATTTAGGCGATTACGCACCTGATAAGGGCAAATGGGTAAATTGGGTTTTCCATGTTAAATGGGGATGGTTACCGGAACAAAATCCAATTACAGAAGTTTATAAAAACGGTAAGTTAGTATATAAAAGAAACGGCCATCCTAATACTTACAACGATAAGAAAGGCGTTTACCAAAAGCTAGGTATTTATAAATGGCCATGGGATGACCCAAATAATGGTTCTATATCAAGTAAAAGGGTTGTATATTTTGATAACTTTTGGAGGAAATAAGAAACGGAAATAGTCAAATCGGTGACATATGTAGCTTTTTTCCTTCAAAATTTTAATGAATTAATTATTGGAAACTAGTTAAATAAACTTAAACTAGTTTCCTTTTTATAAATAAAAAATTAAGTAAATTATATACAGACAGTAGTTTTATATAATAAATTGTAAGAGTAAAGTTAATTATGCTCTTTTTGCATTCCTAGTTTATTTTTTTTAAATTGGAATCTGTATAGTAAGACTTTAAGTTGCTGAAAAATTTCTTTATCACATATTATTATTATTATTAAATAGATCATCTCTAGTAGAATAAAACTAATAATAGGATATAGATTATAAAGTACTAGAAAATAAATACTTATTGCCACTAATGCTCCTATTAAATTTATAAATACCCCTTTAGCAAGAAAAGAAAAACCTCTAGGAACAAAGATACAAAGCCCAATTAATATTATAATTTCCGTAAGAATTGGTGCAAACGCTCCTCCAATCATCCCAAAGCTAGACCCTAAGATTGAATAACTTAAAATAGCTACTAATAAGCCAGTACTCATTATAATTGTACGTTTCTTTTGATTTCCCGTTGTAGTTAAGAAGTCGGCCATCGGATAATTTAGAGAATGAAAAATAACTAAAACCGATAAAATTGATAAAGCAACTGCAGATGGAATCCACTCCTTACCTAATATAGTAATTATCCAAAAATACGGATTAACTATAAATGGTAATGCTGCTCCAAATCCTAAAAAAGACATTAATTTTAACTCAATAAGTGATAGTTTTCGATGAGTCTCTCTATCTCCTTTGTTACCATACGAAAATAATCTTGGGTAAAAGGCAACAGCTATAACAGCTGGTATTTGATATAGGACAGATGGGATTTTAAAAGCTGTAGAAAAATAGCCTACTTCTTCCAAACTGGTGACCTTTTGTAATATGAGAGGACCAAGTTGCGGAATTATCATTAAAATTACTCCATTAATAGTAAAAGTGAGTAATTCGGCTAAAATTCTTTTATCCCAGCCTTTATGAATTTTGATATGCCTCGTAACTAAAAATATGGCGACAATTCCAACAAAAATACTTGAAAGCCCAAACAAAATTGCAATCTTTAATAGTGAAAAATTAAACAACATTCCCAATATTAATGCAGTAACGTTACCCAAGCCTTGCATAATTTGGATAATAGCATTAAACCCCATTTTCTCAATAACCTGAAAATATATGGTGCCAACCCCCTGGAATATAGCTCCATATATTGTTGGGATCACCATCCAATAGACGATATTTATTAGTTCGCTATCATGATATAGAATCTGTCCAAAGAAAAGAGTAAAAATAGTTACAATGAGTGCTAAAATTAATCTAACCCTTAGGTAACTACTTATTAAAACTCCTAAATTTCCTTCTTTTTTTGTTCCTTCACGAAGAAAAGTTTGACTTAACCCAGCATCCGTGAAATAAACAACAACAGAGGTAAAGGCTATTGCAACAGAGAAAATTCCATATTCCTTTGCCCCTGTAAATCTAGCAAAAAGAATCATTGAAATAGCAACCACAAAGCGAACTATCATATTTCCAAAAAACAGATATGACGCATTTTTTATAATATCTTTTAAATTCACTCTCTTCACCTTTATGCCCTAAAATATTAGAAATGGCTAATAGGATTTCATACTCATTGATACTTTAAATTGGTAAATACTTTTTGGGGAGAATTCAGCTATTCAAATGGTTGAGACCCAATATTCGCAATAATTTCCTCTTAACTTTCAGAACAGTATTCATGATTGTTTCGCCTAGAATTGAAAATAAAAATAACCTAATGGTCTTCTTTGTTTTTTGCTTATTATTTATCCAAGATCCATTAAAATGGTGAATACAATACGAATTTTCTGTAAGGTGTATATTCCCAGAAACATAATCTTTTGGACAGAAATAATCTTTAGGGTATATATGAAAACCATTTGTTAATAATTGAAAATTACCGTTAGGAATAAATCCACGTTCCAAACAAATATTTGTAATGATTTGAACATTTGTTGTTAAATCTAATTTTCCATTGGGTAAATAAAAACTGCGATTCTCATAGTATTGAATTAATTCTTCTAATACAGGATTATATTTTACAGCTCCCATTATCCCTGTAGGGATACTCCCATTACTTTCAAAACCACTAAAGCAACCCTTATCTAAAAAAACATCCAACTCTCTTACAATTTCTACATCTGTATCAAGGTAAATACCCCCATGATGATACAAAGCAAACAATCTAACATAATCGGACACAAAAGCCCACTTCTTCTCTTTATAAGCTTCTTGGACATATCGATTACTATTTATATCAAAATTCTCTTCATTCCATTCTATAATTTCATAATCAGGTAAATATTTCTTCCACGATTCCATACAACTTTTAATAAGTTCCGACTTTTCGTTTCCACCAAACCAACAATAATGTACAACTTTTGGTATATTTTCCATCCGTAATCACCATTCCCTATTATTGCTAAAAATACTAATCCCCATATTTTTTATACTTCGCAATACAATAGACATACGTCAATAAATAAAATAAAAAGTAATTTACATTGGATTTTACTCCAAATGAGGCAAATCCTGAAAGTGCAATAATAAAGATTATCACTAGAAACTTAAACTCTACTTTACGAATGATCAATACTAATAGTAAAATGTAAAGCAAAATAAAGTATCCTACGTCAAAAAACAACATTATCCATGGAATTTCAAGAATAATTGGTGTATTATATTTGCCTAATATTTGAATATTTTCCGTTGCTCCTCCTAAACCATATAAATTAAATGAAGTCCAATTATTAATAAAATAATCAAATAATAATAATCGAGCATTGGCGGAATCATCAGCGCTACCTGCTCGATTTATGAAAGTAGACCCTAAAGGGGTATTAAGAGTTATTAAAACCGTAGTCACAAGAACTGTAATAGTAAAAAAGAAATTTTTAGCTGTTTTCCAACCACCAGTAAAAACCTTCTCATTATATAGCAAAACTATAAAGGAAATAATAAATATGCTTCTAGAGCCAGTTAAAAGTATATCAATTGTAAATAGTAATAATAGAATAAACTTGAGCTTTACCTTTCTAATACTAATTTGAACCAAAATCATTGAAAAAAGGAAGAAAATTGCATTATTTAACGGGTGACCTATTATGGTTTTTATTCTATATCCCTCAACAAATTGAGACGCAAACCAAGATCCCTGGTTTTTATAAAGGCCTTGGAATATATTATACTGAACAAGAAACTCAAATATCCCTAAAACCCCAATTAATGCAGACAAAGATATAAATACTAAAACAGCGCTATTAATTTTTTTATAATCAACTTTCTTACTACAGTAAAAGAACAAAAAGAATGAAATAGGACCAAGATAATTATGGACTGCTAAAGATATCCCACTTATTCCCCTGTTCAAATAAGTTATTCCAAAAAATGCAAAGAGCACTAATAATGAAATTATTATTGTTTTGTCAATTAATATTCTTTTTTTTACCAACCCTTCAACCAAGTATAAAAAAAAGACAATTATCCAGGTAAATATAAAAGGATGAACTTTTAAAGCATTTAATCCATTATTGTTATTTATGTCTAGGAGAAATAATGGTCCTAACAATTCCAATGCGAAAATAAGCACAAATATAAAAAAATAGAATATTAACTCCTTACCTATTAACTTTGTTGTTAAGAACAAAACAATCCCTAATACAAAATATAAAAAATATCCATAATAACTGGTAGCTAGGAGAATTGAAAATAAAAGAATACAAAATAAAGGAAGAACAATAGTAATAGTAGATTCTTTTAATGATGTATTCAACAATGTCCTTCCCTCCCTTTAATTTATTCATTTATCTACGCCTTCAGTGGCTTTTTAAACATTCTCTAGTAAATACCCTAAAGAAATATGTTATTTCTTTAGTAGTAGTGATCAATTATTATCTTTGCACAATAGGGTTCTAGTTACTTATAATGACGTCCCCTCTGTGTTGTTGGGTCTGACCGCCGTATCGATTGAACGTACCAACCCACACTTCGTTCCTTCTATCTAAATCGAAAAAAACCTTACCGAACGAGTGTTGCTATTTCTAAGGGCTCTTGCTAGTACTTCAAATAAGGCGTACTGTATATGGCATCTGTGAGGTTTCATCCCTTCAAACTTTTGACATAGAAAAAAATCAGCTCATCAGGCTGCTTTTGAAGCAGGTCACCAGAAAATGGCGTGAAATCATCACCGCCTCCTTTTTCTTTTATAGTTTTAGAAAAGACTACAATTTAAATTAAAGGATTTATACATGGATACTAGATTAATTATATTAAAAAAGAAAAGGTTTTCCTTTTCTTTTACTGGCCAAGACTTTCACGATATAAAATGTGTCGTATCAGATATTTTCTTTAATGTAACTATCAAATAAGTTTACAAAACCCAATAAAGTAATTACTTGATCTTTTTCCGAAGCTGTTCCACCTTCAAATAATAAACGACAGTCAGCTTTTAATTCTATATTAGTTATTAGATTAATATTATTATTATAAAAGTCATGATAGAATTTCTTTAATTCAGGGTTAGTTTTATACCAGTAATCAGTTGGATGCATATGATTTTTAGTGCTTAATTTTAGGCCTAGTTTATTTCTAATAAGTTTTATAGCAGCTCCTGGGATGCTTGTCCATGGAACAGGTATCCCTTTTACAGTAATTGTCCTTCGATTTATTTTCCCTTTTACTTTTTCATAAACAAAGTTTGCAGCATCAGGATAGTATTCATTAATCCATTTTATATAAATTTTATGACCACTACGAAATTCAAGTGGTAAGGAAAGACAAAATTCTAAAAAGTCAATGTCCAAAAAGGGAGATATGGTTTCGGTATACTGGTACATTGGTTTTAATCCTGTGTTGACTCCGGTAAAACCACGATTATAAAATTTAAAAATTTCCATATCTTCTATATGGAATGCATTTTTAATACTATAATCAACTTTATCAATTAACTTCGTAGAATAAGCACCGGCTCCTGGGGTAAATGCCGACTTTTTTCCGTTATCGTAAAATGTTCCAATTATTACATCACCTAATTGTCCAGTATGAATTAAACCATACTTATCAAGGTTTATATTACTAACCATGCTCAATGTATGAGCAATTGTACTCGACTGACTTCTAGCGCCTGAAATTTTAATGGAATCCTTAAAATACTTATATAAATAAGTTCCATTATCAAGAGCCTTAAATAGCCACTCAGTTCTTAATCTATTCGTTATTTGCTTAGGAATTGTCTGATCCAAATAGTCAGATTGAGAAAAAGTATAATTCAACATGTTCTTATAACCAAGGTCATATGCTACCCAAGTTGTCATGCGAGAATCCAGTCCTCCACTTAATGCAACTAAATGTTTATAACCATATTCTAAATCTTTATCAAATGCTAATTTAACAGCCTTTTTAAAAAGTAAATCTATTTTCCTTGTAGCCTCTTTTTCAGAAATACTTTTAGGATTATTGTTTAAGGTAAAGTAATTTTCTATTTTTTTGATTTCTTTCGAGTAGCTTAGATAATGACCTGGTGTTAATCTATACACGTCTTGAAATAATGTTTCGTTACAAAGAACATGGGAATGCGTAAGCAAGCTGTACGCAGCATTTTTGTTTATCTTGAACTTTTTGCCATTAACCCTATTTATTATTTTTATTAACGCTTCAAAATCCGTTGCAAAAAAAAGGGTTTTATCTTCGTCCATATAATAAAAAACATCTTTATCCCCAATATGATTAGTAAAAAGATATAAGGAATTGTTTACTATTGAAAGCCCTGCGAAGGTACCACGGAACTCCTTGTAAAAAGTTTCAGGATTTGTAAAAGACATTGTTTCCAATAAACTAACCATACTATCATCTTGAATATCATATTTTTTAAACAATTCATGTTTATTTAGAATAACCCCATCAAGAACAAAACATTTGTTACCTTTTGAACAGAAGACTTTATCTCTAGTAAACTTTTTAATAGAATTCCTTATAACTTTCCCATAGAAATATGGTCCTTTAATTCTAATTTCTTCTTGTAATAAAGACTCGTTCATATCTATTACATCAAACATGTTTATTTCTTCTTTAAGATTATGTTTTTGACATGATATATAACCCGTAAAGCCTGGCATGAAGGTTCAACTCACTTTATAATTTGATATATAAATTATATTAAGCTTTGATATATCAATTTGAGATTTTCAATTGAATTATAAATATTATATTTAGACTCCACTTCTTTACTATTATTTTCTTGATATTTGCCCCAGTTCTGTGGATTGTTTAGAATTTCTAATAACCTTTGTGCCAGAGCTTCAGTATCACCTGGATTTACAATATATCCATTATCATCTTTAACCACTGAATTAATTGAACCCACGTTTGTTGATATTATTGGTAACCCGTAACTCATTGCTTCAAGGATGGACATGGGCATGCCTTCATTGTATGAAGGTAGGACATAAACAATAGATTTAAGGTAAATACCCTCAATTTTATTCTCATCAGAAATCCAGCCAGGAATTACAAACATATCCTCAACATTTTTCTCTTTAATAACTTTTTTGACATTTTCAATTTCACCATCCCCAGCTAAAAGAAACTTGTACTTACGGTCAATTTTACCTTTTACCTTGGACGCCACTTCAACTAAATCGTAAGTTCCCTTTCGTTTTGAGAGAACTCCCATTGTTGTTATATATACTTTTTCTTGGTTATTATTAATTTTTTTTGGGAAAACAGCATTATCTAAAGAAAGCACCCTTGAATTACAGATAGATTCATAATATTCCTTCCATTCTCTTCCCAAAGCAATTATTACATTTACTTTGTTTAAGGTTTCAGTAATTTGCCTTTTCTTCGCTTCAGAACCTTTACCAAAAAAATCTTTAAACTGAGAACCATGCATGTGAAGTATAATTGGAACTTTTTTAGCATTTAATAAATTTATGAATAACCTTTTACGAGTAAAACTTCCTTTATATGACATATGAATATGTGCAACGTCAAACTTCTCTTTAAAAATAAATAGTTTTAGACTAAACTTAAAATATTGGATTATATAAAAAAGTATATTAATAAAATGATTCATCCCATAATACGTTGGGAAATACTCAAGTTGTACTTTATTATCAAGTCCGGCTTCAAAATAATTTTTTACAACTCTCGTAATCCCCCCATTTACGCGTAAATGTGAACCTATCATTATTACCTTCAAATTTCGTTCACCCAATTCCTTATTTTGCTAAAAAGTTCTCAATTATATTAATAATGTTTTTAGTATTAGATTTATATTCTTTAAAATCTAACGTTTTTATCCTAATTAATGCATCTTTTAATTCCGCTGGATTTGATATGCCCAAGATTAGATTGGAGTTAGAAAATTGTTTAATGATCTCTACTTGATGATTATCAACATGTTCCCCAAATTCTACTTTTCTAGGAACCCCAATTACTCGTATTCCCTTTTTGATTCCATTAATTAAAGAGCCAGTACCACCATGTGAGACAATAATTTCACTATTTTCCATAGCTTCTAAAAATTCCTCATTACTTAAAAAAGATTTATATGCATATCCTACAGGCTTATAAGTCGAATAACCTGTTTGTGCAAAAACATTTTCACCGCTCAAAATTCGTAATGAAATTAAATCGTCTACTTCTTCTAGTAGACGATTAAATTGAAACTTTTGTGAACCAACAGTGATGAATATCAATATATCCCACCTCCGTACTTTGCATTAGGATAGATTTTTTTCATCTCTTCCCACTGAACTATAAATAAATCTGCAAATTTATACATTATTCTTCCTGTAATAGTTGGAGAATGGATTTTCGAAAAACTTTCAATAAATATAAGTTTTTTTCTAAATAACTTCGCCAACACACAAATAGGCACAGTCGCCAAAGCTCCTGTAGAAATAACCACATCAGGTTTTTCTCTAATAAAGATTATAATTGACTTAATTAGTATGGATACTATTTTTAATATAAATAATAGTTCTCTTCTGTTTATTTGAGTAACAAAGTATGTTTTTATACCCTTCGAATTTATTCCATAGTCAGTCTTTTCCGTAATAATATGACTATTATGTTCTTTCATCATTGGGTAAAGCATCATAAGTTGTTCGAAATGCCCCCCAGATGAAGCCACAAAACATATATTCAATAAACTCTTCCCTCTTTCTTATTATTTAAAAAGAAGGTAGCATTATTGTAACAAACTACCTCTCCACAAAAATCCTTTATTACACCCGGTTTGTTAATAAGATTAAAAAGCATCTTTTGATCCAAACATTACAATAATAGTCCTCAAAATAATTTTTGTATCTAGTGTTATAGATCGATTAGTTATATATTTTAAATCAAGCTCCACCATTTCTTCAAATCCAACACTATTTCTCGCGCTTACCTGCCAGAGTCCTGTACAGCCTGGTGTTACCAGTAATCTCTGCTTGTGATATTTTGTATATTCAGCAACTTCCCGGGGAAGTGGCGGTCTAGGGCCAACAAGGCTCATGTCGCCTTTTAGCACATTAATCAACTGCGGAAGTTCATCGATGCTTGTTTTACGGATAATCCTGCCGATTTTTGTAATCCGCGGATCTTCTTTCATTTTAAACATCGCACCGCTAATTTCATTATATTTTAACAGTTCTCCTAGCTTTTCTTCAGCATTAGAGACCATGGAACGGAATTTATACATATTGAATTCTTTACCGTTCAAACCTACACGTTTTTGAGAGAAGAAGACCTTCCCT
Organism: Bacillus sp. FJAT-27225; assembly: GCF_001685025.1. Classification (GTDB taxonomy): domain Bacteria; phylum Bacillota; class Bacilli; order Bacillales; family Cytobacillaceae; genus Bacillus_D. The sequence goes on from NZ_MAYU01000012.1 coordinate 493,825, forward strand.
TTTGGATCTTCCACTTTTATTAAAAGTGCTACAATCAGAAAGACAAAGCTTAGAGCAATTAGACCAGTAGCTGCTCCTATAATATCAATGAGTCTTTTGATAGCAATATAGTATTTTCCGGTACTCAGATTAATCCGATATGATTGCTGTTGTTTAAGATACATAGAATCAGTTTTTGCAAAATTGTCCAACCAAGTTCCCTTCCTTCCCTAAATCAATACCGATTCTTTTTTATAGGAAGCAATCAGTTCCTCTAGATATTTGAGCATATCTTCACTTATATCTTTATGCTGCAGCGCAAACTCAACAGTTGTTTTGACAAAGCCTAACTTTTCACCGACGTCGTAACGCTTGCCTTCAAAATTGTAAGCAAACACTCTCTGGATTTGGTTGAGTTGCTCAATAGCATCCGTCAATTGTATTTCCCCACCTGCCCCTGTCTCCTGCTTATCAAGGATCATAAATATTTCAGGAGTCAGGATGTAACGGCCCATAATTGCAAGGTTCGAAGGAGCAGTTCCCGGTTGAGGCTTTTCTACAAATCTCCTAACCTGGTAACGTCGGCTTTCGTGGTCTCCTGGATCAATCACACCATAACGGTGTGTCTCATTTTCAGATACCGCTTGTACCCCGATAATTGATGAATAAGTTTCTTCATATTGATTGATTAGCTGTTTAAGACATGGCGTGTCGCTTTGAACAATATCATCACCCAGCAAGACTGCGAATGGTTCATTTCCAATGAATTTCCGAGCTGACCATACTGCATGTCCAAGTCCTTTTGGTTGTTTCTGACGAATGTAATGAATATTTGCAAGTCCCGTAGAGTAACGTACTTTGTCTAGCAGGTCGAACTTTTCTTTTTCAATCAGGTTCTGTTCAAGTTCAGGAGCAAAATCAAAATGGTCTTCGATTGCACGTTTCCCTTTCCCAGTAACGATAATGATATCTTCTATGCCGGATGCAACTGCTTCTTCCACAATATATTGAATTGTAGGTTTATCGACTATCGGAAGCATTTCTTTCGGCATTGCCTTTGTAACTGGAAGGAACCTTGTACCAAGACCAGCTGCCGGAATAATTGCTTTACGTACCTTTCTCAATTGACTTCCCCCTATATACTTTTATATAATGTTGTTTACGAAATTTATTAAAATAAATAAATACCTAAAGGCAATACATGTTTAGCACATGTATTCACGTTAGGTATTTAAACCAACCATTATGAAAGCGCGACGAGCCCCCGTTCCTACAGCCGCTTTGAATGCGTTCGGTTTTGCCACTAGTCCGGTCGAAGAAACCGGGGCATCGTAAGGCGCTTGCGCTTTTATGTATCTGGGCATCTAACCCATCCTCACATCATGCAACCGACGACTGGCGTCTAAGGAGGGGTAGACTCTCCCACTGCATGACCGAGTGCTTCCATGGATAACGGACAGGATAGCCTCGCCGGCCAGGGAGTATTATCCCCTGGCAAATTATTGATCAATAATTCTTCATATCCAATCAAAATAGGCCAAGGAATTTTTTCTGTTTAATTCGTGAAGGTATGTCGCAGATGGCGTGCTTCCCTTCAAGCAGCAGCTCGGCATTTTCCTTTAACAGATAAACCATATCCGTGCCAAGTTGTGACTGAATTGTGCTATATGCTTCTACCAACATAAATCCGCGGTTCGTAGTGTTATGGGCATCCGATGCAAGGAAATGGGTTAGGTTAGATGAAAGAAGTTCCATTGTGAACTTCTTAATTTTTTTTCCGAATTTACCCACCGCGCTCGCCGCGGTAATTTGTGAAAGTGCCCCATTCTTTACCAGCCGATAGAGGATTTCAGGCCTTTGGATCAGTTCCTGATTCCGCTCGGGATGGGCAATGATTGGGGTGTACCCTTTCAGTTGAAGGTCAAAAAATAGCTTTTCGGTATAGTGCGGGACATTGCTCGAAGGGAATTCTACTAAAATATAGTTTGAATCTCCCAATGGCTGGATATCGCCGGTTTCAATCCCTTTTAAGAGCTCACCATGTATCCGTACTTCTTGGCCAGGTACTATCTTTATATCTATTTTTTCCTGTTGGAAAAGACGGTTAAGAGATTCTAGTTGTTCTTGGATAGCTTGCTTTGGATTCACTTCATGGCTATTTAAGTGATGCGGTGTGGCAATGATTGTTGAGATGCCTTGCTTAAGCGCAGCGTTTGCCATATTTATAGCATCTTCGGAGGTCTGTGCTCCGTCATCAACACCGGGGAGGATATGACAGTGAATATCGACCATTTTCCCACACTCTTTCCAATATAATGTCAAAATCGTATGACATTAATACTATCAACAACTTGCATTCTAGTAAAGAGGGGGAAAATGTCGAACCCTGTTACTTTCCTCCGTAGTATTGATAGTAATAGTAATCGTTACCCTTTATTTCCTTATGGTTCAGAACCGTACCCAGCAGCTTTCCCTGGGCAGCTTCAAGCAGTTCTTTCGCCTTTGTGACCTGCTCGATAATGGTCTTCCCGCTATAGATGACAAGCAAAGTGCCATCACACTTATTGGCAAGAATTTGCGCATCTGTTACCGCGAGAACTGGCGGTGTATCAAAGAGCACAATGTCAAAATGGCTATAAGCCGTTTCAAACAGCTGATTCATCGTAGCGGCACCAAGCAACTCGGCAGGGTTTGGAGGAATCGGTCCACTCGTCATAATAAACAGGTTTTCCACTTCGGTTTCCCTGATGGCTTCTTCAAACTGAATTTGCTTTGTCAACACATTCGTAAGGCCATACGTATTAGGTAGACTGAAAGTGTAATGAACCGTCGGCCTTCTCAAGTCGCTATCAATTAGCAATACCTTTTTTCCAGTCTGTGCGAAAACGACTGCCATGTTTGCTGCTGTTGTTGACTTTCCTTCGGCTGGGCCTGATGAAGTTATCATCAATGAACGAATTTCCCTGTCCACTGAGGAGAACTGGATATTCGTACGGATCGTCCGGTATTGTTCAGATATAGTCGATTTTGGGTCGAACAGGGTGACAAGCTTGACTCTTTTGTCACCTGTTTGAGGTTTTTTTCGCCTATTAAGAGCCAATGGTCTCACTCCTTGATGTTCTTGATCTTCTTTCTTGTCGCTTCGCCTTCATTTCGGCAAGCTGATCGCTATCAATTGTCGCGATTACGCCAAGGACAGGAAGACCAAGGATACGGTCAATATCCTGTTCTGTTTTAACAGTATTGTCAAAGTACTCTAGTAGGAAGGCAAGGCCGACACCCGCCATTAATCCAACTACAATCGCGATTGCTACATTCAGGAGCGGCCTTGGCTTGATTGGTGACGGATCTTCTGCATATTTTGCCCAGGTAAGTATTTGAACGTTGTCGACCTTCATAAGGTTTTTGATTTCTGTTTCAAAAACCGATGAAACTTCATTTACAATATCAACGGCCAGTTTAGGATTAGGATCCTCAACTGTTACTCTGATAACCTGAGATTCTCCCTCACTTGTAACTGATATTTTCGAGTTGAGATCAATAGAATTATCCATATCAAGATTTTCTTTAACTTTATCCAGGATTTTAGGAGTTTTAATAACTACGCTATACGTATTAATTAACTCAAGGTTAGTTTGTATCTCATTAAGGTTAATCAATGACTGGTCACTTTTCGCGGAATTTACAATTATCTGTGTCGAAGCCTGATAGATCGGTGTCAGAAAAAAGAATGAGACAATCCCGCTGGCAAATGCAGCAACAATTGTAATAGATAGTATCATTACGAGGCGTTTTTTCAGAGTTTCGAGCAATTCCTTCAAACTTATTGTTTCTTCCATTTTGGTCCCCCTGGTTTTCGTGTCAAACTTTCACTATTATAGCATGATAGTGTCGAGAAAAATGTGTTAATATAACAAACTTTTTACTTTTGTTACATGCTCACTGAAACAATTAAACCACAAAATTGTTAAATATTGTAGGGTTTTTCAGAATTTCTATATTTTGGATGGTTTATTTTGGCGAGATTGGGGAATATATAAAAGTTTTGATGTGCAATGCGTTACAAAAACCTGCGCTAGTGCGCAGGTTTTTGTGTTTTTCTATTAAACTATGAACTTTGCCCAATTTTCTAGGGGATCTCATATTAAACTACAAACTTCTCTGCTTCGATTAGCTTTTGGGCTGCCAGGCGTTTCTTGGCGACGACGTTAATCGGGGTATGGCGAGTGAACTTCCTGAGTGCTGCAAGTAGCATGCGGAGAGTATCGCCTTCTTCTGTAGCAAGAAGGGTTTCTTTCGCGTGCTGCTCAATTTCGTTGAAGGCTTCCTGGCAGAAGATTTGAGTATACAGGAGCTTCTGCTGGGATTTCTCCAGGCCTTGCTTTGTGATAGCCTTTTCGGTTCTTAGGACGGCAGATTCCATTGCATAGGCATTAGATATGATGTCGGCAATGTTGACGAGGATTTCCTGTTCCTGTTCAAGTTTTTTGCCGAACTTTTGGGCAGCAAGACCGGCTGCGAGCAGGCCAATTTTTTTCGCGTTGGTAACGAGATGCTTTTCCTGGGCGAGCGGTTCGTCACCTGGCTCTTCCGGCATCATCATCATCAACTCTTCCTGAAGCTTCATTGCTTTTTCAAAAAGAGGCAGTTCGCCTTTCATTGCTTTGCGGATGAAGGTGCCTGGGACTAGCAGGCGGTTGATTTCGTTTGTGCCTTCAAAGATTCGGTTGATTCGTGAGTCGCGGTAAGCACGTTCGATTTCGTACTCAGCCATGAAGCCGTAGCCCCCGTGGATTTGGACACCTTCGTCTACAACATAGTCAAGCGTTTCGGTTGCGAATACTTTGTTCATCGAACATTCAATTGCGTACTCGGCGATTGACTTGGCAACCTGAAGGCCGTCTTTTGCTTCCTCTTCGGAGAGGCGGCCCATGCGGTCTTCGAAAAGGCCGACTGTACGCCAGACGGAGCTTTCCGTTGCATAAATTTTTGACGCCATCGTGGCGAGCTTTTCTTTTGTCAGGTTAAAGCTTGAAATCGGTGTTTTGAACTGCTGTCTTTGGTTTGCGTATTGGACGGTGATTTCAAAGGCGCGCTTTGCCCCGCCGTTCGCACCGACACCAAGCTTGTAGCGTCCGATGTTCAGGATGTTGAAGGCAATGACATGGCCTTTGCCCGGTTCGCCAAGTAGGTTTTCTTTCGGCACTTCGGCATCCTGAAGAATTAGTGTACGGGTAGACGATGATTTGATTCCCATTTTCTTTTCTTCAGCACCAGTGGAGACGCCTGGGAACTCGCGCTCAACAATGAATGCGGAGAACTGTTCGCCATCAATTTTCGCATAGACAATGAAGACATCGGCGAATGCAGAGTTGGTGATCCACTGCTTTTCCCCGTTGAGGATGTAATGGGTTCCCGCCGCGTTCAGCTTGGCGGTTGTTTTTGCCCCAAGTGCATCGGACCCGGATGATGGCTCAGTCAGGGCGTAAGCAGCGAGCTTCTCGCCAGTTGCCAGGTCAGGGAGATACTTCTGCTTCTGCTCTTCGTTTCCGAACAAGACGATTGGCAGGGAACCGATACCGACATGGGCTCCGTGGGAAATCGAGAAACCGCCAGCACGGGCCATTTTTTCAGCGATAACAGAAGAGCTTACTTTATCAAGGCCCAGGCCGCCGTATTCTTCTGGAACATCTGCGCCTAAAAGGCCAAGTTCGCCGGCTTCTTTTAGCAGTTTGACGGAACGGTCGAACTCATGGTTTTCGAGGTGCTCGATTTGTGGAAGCACAGATTTAGTGATGAACTCCTCGGTTGTCTTCGCAATCATTTTATGCTCTTCGGTAAAGTCTTCCGGGGTAAAGACACGGTCAGGCGATACATCCTCAATCAGAAAGCTGCCGCCCTTGATGGACTGGTCGAGCGTGTTGGTCATTTTGATTCCTCCGTTTCGTTTAGGCCAATATTTTCGGTTTTATCGGCGAGTTTCTACCATTATATATGCGTAAATGAAGGCGCTTTAAATAGAACGTTTAAAGAAGTTCGAACACACCGGCTGCGCCCATTCCTCCACCGATACACATGGTGACAACACCGAATTGCTCGTTGCGGCGTTTCAGCTCGTGAATCAGGGACAAAGTGAGCTTTGCTCCGGTACAGCCCAGTGGATGGCCAAGAGCGATTGCACCGCCGTTGACGTTCACTTTGTCTTCGTCAAGGCCGAGTTCACGAATGATCTGGATGGCCTGGGAAGCGAACGCCTCGTTCAGTTCAATCAGCGAGATGTCGCTTAATTCAAGCCCGGCCAGCTTCAATGCTTTCGGGATTGCGACAACCGGACCGACACCCATAATTTCTGGCGGAACTCCACCAACTGCAAACGAGCGGAATTTCGCAAGCGGCTTAAGGCCAAGCGATTCTGCTTTTTCTCGCTCCATGACCATGACAGCAGCTGCGCCGTCACTAGTTTGGGATGCGTTACCGGCTGTAACTGTGCCGTTAACTGAGAAGGCCGGACGTAGTTTTGCGAGTGTTTCCATGTTTGTTTCTGGCCGGACGCCTTCGTCCTGGGCGAACTGGAAGGATTTTTCCTTTAGCTTGTTGTCATTGCCGATAGAGCAGATCGTGACGTCGACTGGGACGATTTCGTCCTGGAATTTGCCTTCCTGGATGGCGCGGGCAGCACGCTGATGGCTACGGACGGCAAACGCATCCTGGTCCTCACGGGATATGCCGAATCTTATTGCGACTTCCTCTGCCGTGTGTCCCATGCTCATGTAATATTGTGGTGCGGTTTCAGCGAGTTTGATATTCGGACGGGTTACGTGGCCCATCATCGGCACCATGCTCATCGATTCGGCTCCGCCGGCAAGGACGGTGTCGGCGTGGCCAATCATGATTCGTTCTGCCGCATAAGCGATTGCCTGCAGACCGGATGAGCAATAGCGGTTGATGGTGATTGCCGGAACTTCGTAAGGAAGCCCGGCAAGGCCCGCGATGTTGCGCGCCATGTTCAGGCCCTGTTCGGCCTCCGGCATCGCGCAGCCGATAATCAAATCATCTATGTTTCCTTCATAATTGCCGGCGCGCTTCAAGGTTTCCTTGATGACTAGCGCACCGAGATCGTCGGGGCGGACCCCGGCGAGCGAACCTTTCTTCGCTTTCCCTACGGGTGTGCGCGCTCCGGCAACAATCACCGCTTCTCTCATTGGTTTCCCTCTCTTTCGCTCTACTATTATATGAATCTAGGCGGCTGGGTACCGGGAGGTGCCCGTCGCCAAATGATTGTGCGTAGATATGAGTTGCCTGCTTTAGAGCGTAGGCGCCGGCGCAAGCCGGCTTTTTCCAAAAGCGCCTTTAAGCTCTTAGTTCCTTAGCGGTTTGCCTTTGACGAGCATGTGCTGCATGCGCTGCTGGGATTTTGGTTCGGCGACGAGGCTTAGGAATGCTTCGCGCTCGAGGTCGAGCAGATATTGTTCGTCGACTTCGGTGCCGTATGGGACTCTGCCTCCAGCGATAACGTATGCAAGTTTCTTGGCAATCTTCATATCGTGCTCGGAGATGTAGCCGGACAGCTGCATCGCCTGGGCTCCGAGGATGAGTGCGGCATAGCCGGTTTCACCTGTGACCGGAACTTTTTTGCGGACAGGCGGCTTGTAGCCTGCTTCGTAAAGGCCAAGTGCTGCCTGCTTGGCATCGTAGAGCTGATGGTCAGCGTTGACCGAGATACCGTCTGCAAAGTTCAGGAAGTTGTTTTCGCGCGTTTCGGCTCCGGATGTGGAGACTTTCGCCATCGCGATTGTTTCGAATACTTTTGCCGCGACTTTCATCAGGTCGAAGTCGACTCCTTTTGGCAGCGAGTTGAGGTGCTTGATGTACAGCTCCTTGTTTCCGCCTCCGCCCGGGATAAGGCCGACACCTACTTCGACGAGGCCCATGTAGGTTTCCTGTGTGGCCTGGATGTGTGCAGCAGGAAGGCAAACTTCAGCTCCGCCGCCGAGTGTCATCTGGAATGGTGCAACGACGACCGGCTTTGGAGAGTATTTGATTTTCATCATTGTGTTCTGGAACATCTTGACGACCATATCAAGGTCCCAGATGTTGTCGTCCTGGGCTTCCATTAGAATCATTGCCAGGTTCGCACCAACGCAGAAGTTCTTGCCCTGGTTGCCGATGACGAGACCTTTGTAGTTCTTTTCAACCTCGTCGATGGCGAAGTTAATCATCTGGAGGATGTCAGGTCCGATTGCATTGTTTTGCGAATGGAACTCAAGAAGTGCGATGCCATCACCGATGTCGATCAAGCTTGCACCGGAGTTCTTTTTGATGACGCCTTTTTCTTTTTTGATTTGCTTTAGATTGATTACCTTTGGGTTCACGTTGAGCGGTTTGTACTCGCCGTTGTCGTAATAGGTGTTTTCTTTATAGAATGACGTGTGGCCGGCAGCGAGCATGTCGTAGATCCAGCCCGATACTTCGCGGCCTTCCTCCTGCATTTTCGCAACCGATTTTTCAATGCCGATTGCATCCCATGCTTCGAACGGACCCTGTTCCCAGCCAAATCCCCATTTCATCGCACAGTCGATTGATGGGATGTCGTCTGCGATGGTGCCGAGCAGGTCTGCGGAATAAATCAGGACGGGACTGAAGATGTTCCAAAGCAGCTCGCCAGCGCGGTCATTTGCGTATACAAGCGCTTTCAATTTATTTGCTGTGCCTTTTTCTTGATTGGCCAGTTCGGTTGCAGCCGTTTTCAGTCTTTTCCGAGGTCCGTAGGTTAGTGTTGATGGGTCGAGTTCAAGGATTTCCTTGCCTTGCTTTAGGAAGAACCCTTGGCCGGATTTGCTGCCGAGCCAGCCTTTTTCGAGCATTTGGTTCATGAATTCTGGAACGGTGAAGACTTCTTTCTCATCACCCTCGGCCTGATCACGGACGTTTTTGGCAACATGGACAAATGTGTCAAGACCGACGACATCAAGTGTACGGAATGTTGCTGATTTCGGGCGGCCGATCAGTGGACCAGTGATTGAGTCGACTTCGCCAACAGAATAACGGCCTTTCAGCATTTCTCTAAGTGTGACTAGCAGGCCGTAGGTGCCGATTCGGTTGGCAATGAAGTTTGGTGTGTCTTTTGCGACAACGACGCCCTTGCCGAGTGTGTCTTCGCCGAAGGTCTTCATGAAGCTGAGCACTTCAGGGTCGGTGTGTTGGGTCGGGATGATTTCCAGTAGTTTTAAGTATCTTGGCGGGTTGAAGAAATGTGTGCCGAGGAAGTGCTTTTGGAAATCCTTGCTGCGCCCTTCTGCCATTGCTTCTACTGAGATACCGGATGTGTTGGATGAGACGATGCTACCTGGTTTGCGGTACTGGTCTACTTTTTCAAATACTTGCTTCTTTATGTTGAGGTTCTCGGTGACGACTTCGATGATCCAGTCGACTTCTTTTATTCGGTGGATGTCGTCTTCAAGGTTGCCTGCTTCGATAAGGTTCAGGTTTTCTTTGACTGTGAGCGGTGCCGGCTTTTGCTTAAGCAGCTTCTGGAGCGACTCGGTGGCTATGCGGTTACGGACTTGTTTGTCTTGAAGTGTAAGTCCTTTTGCTTGTTCGGCCTGATTCAGTTCTCTTGGGACGATGTCGAGGACAAGCGTCGGAATGCCGATGTTCGCAAGGTGTGCGGCAATCCCTGAGCCCATGACTCCGGATCCAAGAACGGCAGCTTTTCTAATCGATTGAATCACATTTGTCTCCCCTTTCTTTTTTGCGTTAGGGTGTGGGTTGAGTGGCTGAAATGCGGTCTTAACGCAGTTGATTAGTTGATGGGCTAGTCGGTTGATTGGTTGAGCAGGATTGTCTCGTTGTTGTTGAATGAACGCTCATTCATTTTCTGGGCAAAAAAATATTGGCTTTGTTTCCATGACTGAGCCTCGTTACTTCTAATAATAAAATATTTAGAAAATTGGTGCAACAAATAAGTGGGATGAAAATTAATATATATTTGGGGTGGTCTGCTTTTTTCTAAACGGGATCAACGTGAAAAGTAAGTGAGGCATCAATAAATTAGAAAAAGGCTATTAAAACATATGCCTTTTTCTAATTTAGATTATTAAATTAACGATAAGTTCAGTTTCTTGCCCTTTTCATTGACATGTTCAATAAGTACTTCAACATAATTACCTTTTACAAATAAGAGGTCAAGATTGGCGACCTGTTCGTCATTTAGCTTTGAGATGTGTAATAAACCAACATAATCATCTATTTTTCCGAATACCCCATGCTTTTTATTTGTACCTGTAATAAGTATGCTAATTTTTTCTCCTTTTTCAATTTTATAATCATTATTAAGGGTGGATTGGAGATTGTTTTTACAGTTGATTAAGGTTTCATGTATATGATTCGGTAAATTATTTAAACCAAAATTTATTAATATGAATGTGTTTTCACGATTTACAAGATTTGTATCAATTTCAGAAATATTATTAAGTTCAGTTCCTAGTTTTACAATGGCATTTATTGCCGAGGTCAAATTTGATTTTATTAATTCCTTATTTTTTCCAGAAATAATTTGGTTTGCATCATTTTCAGTAATGATTCTTACTAATTTTTTTTGATAGTCTGAGATAAATTTTGCGATTCTCTGTTTGAATTTATACCTAACTTTAGTAATAAGGTCTAAATCATCATTAGAATTTTTAATTTTAATTTTCCTATCTGTAATTAACCGTTTTCCTTCATAAGTGATAAGTAAAGAAAAAATTAAAATCTCATCATTGACATTAATATTTTGTTTATCTAATGACTTAAGATAATTTTTTAGCACTTTACATGCTATTTCAACATCTCCTTCTTCTTTAAGCATTAATGCATACATACGAATTAAATCGATATGGGAAAATGTTAAGTGTGAAAACTCTTTATAAAGATTTATTGCGTATTTCCTCGAATTCATATTTTTTAAGTAACCAGTAATGCCACTTAAAGCTTTAATTTTTAATTCCTCACTGCAATTGTCATCATTTAATAATTTTCGGTACGCATCTATATTTTCTTGTTCAGTCTTATAGTCCCTATCTCTACCTAATTTTTCAAGTAAGTCGATATAAATATTTGTAGTGTTATTTTTCCAGCCAATCTGTTCGATAATCGAATTGATAGTCTCTTTTAATTCATTATCGATACCATTATAATAATCTTCCATTATCCTTAGAATATCTTCTGAATAAATCCTGTGTAATTCGTTAGAATCCTTTATTGTAATACGTAAATTGTTTAACTCATCCAAGGCTTCATCCACATTAAATTGGAATTGAAGATCGTTTAACAAATACCTTAGTACAGAAATATTTATAGATAGGGATTCTTTAATAATAATGGGGTAAGAATACTTAAAAATAAGTTTAGCTTCGTACGGTAAGTAATCATAAAGTCTATCATATAAGAATTTCTTAGCGTTTTCACTATTTGCAAGTGTCTTAAAGTGGTCATCTACAAAGCTATAGCTTTTATACATATATGCAAATTGATACAAGAAAAGCGGTCTTCCTTCTGTTGCTTTATGTATTAAATCCATTTTCGAAGAATCAGAGACTAATTCGTCGATTCTTTCCATATTCCATTTAAATTCAGATTTAAATACATTTGTTAGGAAGTCAATTGAAGCGTTTTCATTAAGTTCAACACTAGTCAATTGTTCTCCGGTTAATCCATGCTTTATTCTGCTAGTGAAAATTACTTTGTGGTAATTAATATTAAGTTTTTTTGCAAAATCAATGATTTGTTCTCTTTCATTCTCATTGAATGTTTCAAAGTCATCTATTACAAAAAGTGCTTTTTGTGATATTGAAAAAATTTTATCTTTAAACACATCAATATTTTGTAGGAAATAATCATATTCAAGCATAGGCTCAAAAAGTACTTGTGAAATCTTATAGACAACTTCATTTAAAGATCTAATGTTATTTTCAATTGTCTCAATTTCTCCACTCATATAGTTGAATTTTCTATCTTTAGCAGAAATGAAAACTACATAATCGAATAATTTCTTAGAGTCATTAAAAAGCCTATTACATATATGTTGGACCAGTGCAGTTTTACCTACACCCCCATGGCCCCATAAAGTCAAGGCAACGCTTGAATTGTTTTTAATTAAAAAATCATAGATGCCTTTCTCTAAGGTTTTATCCAAATTAAAATACTCAGAATAATTATTTTCAAACTTATTCATGATTAATCCATTTAAGCTTAGCTTTCTCTCTTGATCGGGACTATAAAACAAATCTTTTATTTCTTCCCACTCTAAATAATAATCATCCTCTCCTAGAATTTTTGAATATTTTATTCTGCCAGTTAATTTTTCTTCTAATTTTAAAAATAACAAAGCTGTCTCTTCATCCTGTAAATGTATAAATGGTGATACTTTTATATAAAAATTTGGCTTACTGGGTGCTGAAATATAAGTATTATACAATTTTAACTCTGACCCAAAAAAGTATTTTGGGGTAACTGACCATTCATCAAATTCTCCATCGGGGCCGATTCTATAACCATAATATTCATCCTGATCCTTACCTTCTACATAATAGTAAAAGTATTCTGACTTTAATACATCCACCTCATTAGTTAATATTTCATATAAATCAACCATTGAATCATTAAATTTGTTCAATTCAACTTCAGTCATTGTAAAGCCATGGCCATATTTATTATTTCTTATATTTGGGAAATTATTTAGTGTTGTTTTTACTTTTTTATTAATAAATATTTCTTTAGATAAATCAAATTCACGGAGATATTTAATATAATGCCCAGTCGAAAGTTTACTAGAGTCATAGATAAATTTAGAGTGACTATCAAAATCAATCTCATTTTTATTTTTTTCTAACAGATATGCAATGGATAATGTAAATAAATAATCTGTTCTCTGTCTTAAAATACTCTGAAAGATTACTGTATTTTCCTTTCTCCTATACCTTTTTATACGATTATTAAATTTATTAATGATAAAATCCAAAATTAGTCATCCATTCTAATAGATTTTAAGTATATTTTAAGTACATTAATAAAAAAAATCAATAATATTTCTATATTTTTACATTTGTAAATACTTTAAAAAAACGTAATATAGATTACTTGAAGTGACCCATATCATAAGTAAATGAGGTCATGGAGGTCGAAAAAACCGGAAGCTGTCACCAAAGTAAAGGTTGCTATTTTGAAAGACGGCGGTATGGGGAAAGTACAATCTCATTCAGGCGTGAGAATCTCCCTCGAGCGACTGGGCTTTGATGTAACCGAACTTCATCCGCAGCAGGTAGCTGCATCAGGGCTTAGCGGTTTCGATGTATTTGTTTATAGCGGAAGTGCCAATTTAGTATCATTCAACTCCAGCGCCGCCAATAAGGAATTTACGCTTGCAAATGAAGCTGAATACATTGCTTTTAAAGAAAACGTGAATGAGTTTGTCGAACAGAACGGCAGATTTATTGCAGTCGGTGCAGGTGCTTCCCGTGTTGCAAAAACACTTGGGCTGACCGACGTGACTGTAAATACTGGGTCTTCAAGCAGCAACGGAATTGTACGGGTTGACTATAAAGGAACTAGAATCACAGTGGGATATGGAGCCAATGACGTGGGATTTGTTTATGGTCCTGTCTGGTATACGAATACAGACAATAAAAATGTCGAAGCAACCTTTGCCACAAGTCCGGACTTTTTTGAATCCGGCCACTGGAAAAACCGTGAAGCAGCATCAGGTCAGGCTATTATTGTTGAAGAAAAGAACCGCCCTGTAACGCTGATTGGCATAGAAGCAGGCTTCCGAAACCATACAGATTACTTATTCAGGCTCCTATCGAATTCGATTTTTGACAAGTAAAAATACAGAGGGACAAAACGTTAAAATCGCAGATCTAATCACATAGCAAATAACAAAAAATTTTCAACAAAAATCACAGTATCTTCACAAACAAAAAAGGCTTAGAGCTCTAAGCCTTTTTTGTTTTATCTTATTAAAATTTTAAGCAGACATTAATTCTGTTATAGAATCTTTTACATAATCTAATTTAGATATATCAAAATGATTAATCAGGTGCCATTTGAAATCGTCGTGGTTAAACTTTGATTCAATAATTACCCGTATATACCAACATAAACTATCTAATAAAAATTTCCCACATATCAAATTGAAAAAATCTTCTCCATTTATGTCGATATACTTTTCTTTTATTATCAAAATTTCGGCTTCTGCTCTGTTGTCGAGAGAATTAACAAAATCCCAATATCTATCGAAAGCACCGTCTTGTCTTTCAAATCCTGTTGTGGCATCAATAAATTCCCCTGTTGATCTTGATACAGTTGGATGCTCGGGATAATACTTCTTCACAAAACTATATGCCAAGAAAAGCTTCGTAGCTTGTCCAACTACTAAATCTCTCCACCAAGAAAATTTTAATTTCTCCTTCACTTCGTGGTCTAGACACTTCAATCTACCTTTTGAAAATTGAACACAAGCATCTTCATCAATAAAATAGTTTTCTATATTGTATGTTTTTAAATATATAAAGTAAGGATTTTCTATCATTTCCTCTGAATTAATATATCTGTCAAAGTCTCCATCAACAATATAAAGGTTTTTTATTTTTGGGTTGCTTGGATTATTGATTCCAAATTCTTCAAACCTGTCTTCTACTCCGCTTTTTCCTCCAGCCGAAAATATACTTCTAATTTTATAGTTCTCTCCGAGTAGACGCTTAAAAATTGTTTCGTATTCATATTCTTTTCCTGAATCCTCCACAAAAATGTTAATATCATTTAAATCTTGATAATACATATATCTAGTGGCGGATGCTTCAGATGAATACAACAATTCATCTGAATCACTCATTTAGTAACTCCACCTTTTCCACATATTTTTTCTCTAACTTATACATTTTATTTCTATTTCTACCAATAATCTCAGGGGAATGAGTTGCAAATATCAATTGGATATTTTTATTTATTTCTAAAGTCTTTTCAACAAACCTTTTTTGCCAAGATAAATGTAGTGATAGTTCAGGCTCATCAACAACAAAAATACCAGAAGTACTACTTTTAACACTAAAAATTAAATTAGCGAAAAAAGTAACTAATTGCTTTTCCCCTGAAGAAAGATATTGAATACTTATGGGTTTATTACTGTATTTAGTAATAAAGAAAACTCTACCAACTGAATTTATAATAATTTCCTTCTCGTCTTCACTATTTCCGATAAACTCATTCATAGTACTGAGAAAAATTTCAATAGGCTTTCTTGCTAAAGACTTTCTTTGTTCCATTTTTTCAGCAAGAATAACTAAATTTTTTATTTTAGAAATTTCTTGGAATTTAATAACTAAATCAAGAGGTAAACCTTCAAACTCATTCTTTTGGAAGGTTGAAAACTCATTAATAAACTCTGCAAAAAATTTATTATAATCTTCCTCCTCTGATTTATCTATGAGCTCTAATTCTTTAAGTATTTTTATATATGCCTTTTTTGTTTTTTGAAGTTCAGAAACTGTATTTCCTTGCTTCAATATATCTTTAACCAAGTTATCTATAGAATATTGACGATTAACCTCTAATAAAGATTTTAAAATTTTGTTTCTAAATTCATCGCTAAATTTAGAAATGGTCGAATTAATTCGTGAATAGTTAAAACTGATTAACGCTTCAATTTTCATCATAGCAATATCTTTATTATCAAAATCATTATTATAATCATCATCTGATGGTATACTACGTAATCTTCTCATCATAAAATAATCAATTTCGTCTTCATATTCATATAAAACTGATGAACGATTTAAAGGGAGGTACACATAATTAAAAGTTTGTTTAATCGTATTTAAAAAATCATATTGATCAAAATAATAGCGGAAAACTTCACGAGAATCTTGTGGATTTTTTCTACTAATTTCATGAACAGATCCTTTTATTATTTTATAATCCTTATTATTAAAAATAACTTTCAAATTACTCTTACTTCTAATTATTTTTATTGTTTTACTTTTTTCATTCTTAACACTTGAAGTATATAGTAATTCAATTTCTTTAAAATCATAATTAAACAACTTATAAAGTTGTCCAGTAATGATAGCTTCAGTTATATTTAAAATTGTTGTTTTACCACACCCATTTGTCCCATAGATAAATGTTACATCTGAGTTAAAATCTATATTATAGTCAAAATATCCATATAAATTTCTAACGTTAAGACTTACTAATTTCACAAATTTATCCCCCATATTATATTCTCCTTATTATATAATATTTTCTATATAATTACCATTTTATTCATATAATATATGTGAGTAGCCTAAATATTAGAATAAAGAATAGACTTGATTAGGAAGGAATATATAAGTTATTGAAGGATTTGATGTTCAAGGCTCTCAAGATAACGGTAAAACAACTGTAATAGCAAGCAACAATAGTTCTGAAATTATTAGCATGTAAGTTCATTACGTAATATATGATGCTGATATGATGAGAAGCCTTGTAGAAGAGAATATACATCCGGGGAATTCTTGGGGCTAGCGCCATTTTATGTTGGTATGTGTAAATTCAGTTGGCATTAATAGCTATTATTTAGCAAAGAAACAGAGTGATGAATAGTTGGAAATATAAATAGCATAACACCAGGGATTTACACCCGAAATTGAAGCACTACTTCTATGGTAACGACTATTCAATAAGGAAAAAAGAAAACGGAAACCAGCACTCAAGTAATTGTTGGTTTTTGCTGTTATTTGTTTCTAATTATGCCAAGTCCTTATTGAAACAACTATAGATGTATGGGCAAAGAATGATAATCAGCCTGTATCCATTGACATTTATATGATGATAAAAATTTAAGTAAGGTTAATTTACCATACCGAAAAATCCTCATTAGTAAATTTTAAGGTATAGGTGAATATTCTTTAGCCTTTCCAGGACACAGGACTAATAAAAAATAATGCGTGCCGACTTAAGGTCAGCACGCAATTACTGTAGAGCGGGATATGCTGCCTTTAATTAAGGCCAGGTTATTTTTTGACTGCTTCCAGTTCCTTTAGGACCAATTCTACATCCTCATCAGATAATGGGGCAAAGCCTGTTTCCGCTGCCACATCCTTGGCATTTTTCATCGTATAAATCGCGTAATCAAGAACCTGTGCCTTTTCCTTTGCATGGCCTACATTTAGATAAGTAAATACCGGGCGAGTAAATGGAGCATACTCTCCATCTTCTGCAATAGTGTCCAATGAAGGTTCAACTGGGCCGTTCCCAAAATCCACCTTAACTGCAGCTAGCTTTTCCTTATTGCTGTTATAGTATCCATAGCCAAAAAATGCAATTGCATTTTTGTCTTTGGAAACAAGATCTACGAGAGTGGAATAATCCTGCTGCAGGTTAATATTTTCTGGCAGGTCCTGCTCGTCGAGGATGTTTTCAAACATAAATTCATAGGTTCCGTGGTTTTCATTCGGTCCATATGTTTTAATTTCTTCAGCCGGGAAGTCAGGTCGTACATCGGACCATTTCTTTTTCTCCTTGCTTGCCAGGAAGATATCGATGATTTCCTGTTCGGTCAGCTCAGTAGCCCAGTCATTTTCCTTATTGATGACAAATGTGAGACCATCAAGCGCAACCTTCATCTCCTGAACATCGATTCCAAGCTCGTCTGCCTTGGCCTGCTCTTCTTCCTTAATTGTCCTGGATGCATCATTAAAATCTGTTCCATCCTCGATTAGGAATTTTTTAAAACCAGCCGACGTTCCAGCCCGGCTTACTTCAACTGATACATCACCGTTTTTATCCATATAATTTTCAGCCATTTTCGCCATGAACGGATAAACTGTTCCAGAACCGTCTATCACAACGCTGCCTTCAAGTTCATTTTTTGCGCCGCTGGCCTTTGAGTCGTCGTTCCCGCAAGCAGCAGTGAATGCCATTACTCCTGCCATCAGCAGGCCCAGTCCCATTTTTCTGTAAAGTTTCATTTTGTAATTCCCCCTAGTATCAAATGTTCTTCCAACATCTTTCATTATAGAGGGGGAGTTTTAAGCTAGAATGAAGTTATTGCAAATAATTGTAAATGTTCAGTAAATTATCGGATGAAAAAATGATACCTAAGCTTAAACAATTCCTCTTACGCCAATGAATCCCCTTGGTTACAACTCTTTACCTACCCATTCCTAATACATTTCTTCATTTACTCTTATCATCCGGTCCAGCCAAGTAGGAAAGCCGCAAAGTAAATCGTGTACAGGTAAACCCAGTAAAATCAAATGCTTTTTCGGATTATTGTGGACCGCAATATGGGTAACGCTCTACTTCTATGCGAACCAGCTCATCGGTATCAATGAAAGCGGAACGATGATTAACATTCATCGCACCAGTATTCAATCAAGAGACATCTGGCTTCAATATTGGCCATTGGTTGTAGCGCTTATCGCTTTTAAAATTGTACTAGCAATCTATAAATTCATTAAAGGACAATGGACAAAAAGAATGGCAGTCGTTAATACCTTATTGAATTCGCCACAACAGTGATTTTCTCTATGGTTTTACTAACTCCTAACATATTTAATCCAGAATTTCTGCATTACAAAAATGAGTTCGAAAATATTAATTCCTGGTTAATCTCTTTCCTTATCATCATCTTTAGTGTATTCGTAGCCATTAATACATATAGAAGGTTTCCGTAAAGCCAGGGCCACTGAATAAGCGCCGGCTACAGTGTTAGTAATTGCTCCAAATCAACTATAAGATGGAATTGTTTCTGCGATTATTATAAGAGTCATAGTTGGCAGAAAAATCGCAATAAATTATTGACATCTTACGTGAAAGGGTTATATTGCTTTGACAAGGAGGTGTTACAGATGTCTATTATTATCTATTTTCCTGACCCCAAACAACTCGAAGATTTCTATTATGGGCAAATTGAAGTAACAGAATAAACTTCACAGTCGGAGGAAATTGCGTATTAACAAGGGGTGAGCATGCTAACCTTGTTAGTTGTTTCCCCCCCTAAACTGGGACGATTCTATTTACTGGTGGCTCTCCAGATAAATAAATCTGGCGAATTAGAACTGTCCACCCTTTGCTTTACATCTCTTCCGGCGCCTGCAGCCCCAATAGTCGCAGTCCCTCTTGAAGAGTGATTTTCACTGCATATACGAGCGAGAGTCTTGCTTGTTTCAGCTCGCTGTCATCAAGAATTCGAACGGCGGCGTAGTATTTGTTGAACGCTCTGGACAACTCGATGACGTACTTGGCGATTTGGGACGGGTCGTAGTCCTCAATTGCACGTTTGATTGCTTCCGGAAAACCCATAAGGTTTGTGATGATTGGCCAGGCTTCCGGGTCCGAGATGCTGATGCTATCATCGTTTTCTTTGAAATCCCCTTTTCTTAGAAGCGAAGACGCACGGGCATCGGTGTATTGAACGTATGGTCCGGTTTCGCCTTCAAACCGCAGCATGTCTTCGAGCGAGAATTCAATATCGTTTTGGCGGAAGTTTTTCAGGTCATGGAAGATGACGGCCCCTGTTCCGACCTGGCGAGCAACTTCCTCTTTGTTCGTAAGGTTGGGGTTTTTCTTTTCGATATCGTCAAGGGCCAGTGAGATTGCTTCATTTAGGACCTCCTCCAACAGGACAACCTTCCCTTTCCGTGTCGACATTTTCTTGCCGTCCTTTAGCATCATCCCAAACGGAACATGGCTCATTCCCTTTTGCCATTCAAACCCCATATTTTCGAGAACGGCGAATACTTGTTTGAAGTGGAGCGTTTGCTCATTGCCGACCACATACAGTGATTTTGCAAACTGGTAGGTTTCCTGCCGGTAGATGGCCGCTGCCAGGTCGCGAGTCGCATAAAGAGTGGTGCCATCGCTTTTTTTAATAAGGCATGGCGGGAGATCCTCGAGCGAAACGACCTGCGCCCCTTCTGATTCCTCGAGAAGCTTCATGTCCTCAAGCATGTGGACAACTCTGTCCATCTTGTCATTGTAAAAGGCTTCCCCGTGATAGGAGTCAAACTCAATTCCCAATAACTCATAGATTTTTGCAAACTCCTTCAGGGATTCGTCGCGGAACCATTTCCAGAGAGCGATGGCTTCCGCGTCCGCTTCCTCCAGCTTTTTAAACCAGGCGCGGGCTTCGTTTTCCAGACTTGAATCGTTTACGGCTTCATCATGGAAGTGGACATACAATTTCAGCAGCTCTTTGATCGGCTGCTTTCTGACGGCAGCTCCGTCTCCCCATTTTTTATAGGCAACGATTAGCTTACCGAACTGGGTTCCCCAGTCGCCCAGATGATTAATCCGGATTGGGCGGTAGCCTGATTTTTCGGCGATCAGCGCAAGGGCATTGCCGATGACGGTCGACCGCAAATGCCCCATTGAAAATGGCTTCGCGATATTCGGTGATGAGAAATCGATCGTCATCATCTGGTCATTGCCGATTTTATTGTCGCCAAAGTGTTCTTTTTCAGAAAGGACTTTTTGAATGATTTGCTGTGAAACTAGTGATTTGTTGAGGAACACATTCACATAGCCGCCAACCGCCTCTACTTTTTCAAAAAGTGGTGCTTCAATTTTCTCTGCTAGTTCGGTTGCGATGCTCTGCGGCGATTTCCGGAGCAGCTTCGCCAGCTCGAAACATGGAAAAGCGAGGTCGCCCATGTTCTCGAACTTCGGTTTTTCAATCATCAGAATCAGTTTGTCTTTTTCAAGCTGCCCGTTTAAAGCACTGTACAGGTTGTCAGCAAACCCAGTCTTAAAGTTCATCGCTCTTCCCTCCAAAAATAAAAAGCCCCCGCCTCTTTTTGTTAAAAAAGAGACGGGAGCCTGATTCCATTCCCGCGGTACCACTCTGCTTGTTTTTGCCCATCAGCAAAAACCACTCGACATTCGTAACGGGGTCTCTCCCCGGCTATCCCTACTCTCTTCAGGACAGCATCTCAAAAGTGCGGTTCATCATTTGCTTCGCACCAGGCTCCCACCCTCCCCGGCTCGCTTCGCCACCACAAACAACTACTCTCTTCATCATCGATATTCGCGTATATTATTCTCTATTATATCCATTTAATTGAAAATGGCAACAACAGGGACGGTTCTTTTTGTAGAGAGGTTGCCCGGACAGGTAAAGGCGAGATTCACCCACGGCAAATTTTATCGCCCTCAATGAAGCATTTATCGCCCCTATTCACAAATCAGACACTTCAATAACTGACATCAAACAGTCCAAAGTGGTTGATTATATGTAAACATCGATATTCATCTCCCTCGTTTGATAAGATAATACACAAAAAATAGCGTTAATCCTTTCCCGGATTAACGCACCCCATTTTTATAAGTACCCCAAACTATCTCGAGCCTATTATCCCAATTACAAAGGTACATACCAGTGTCAGCAACACTGCTTGAATCTTTCCACATTGCTATCATTTGAACAGTATCGGGACCACCTCTCGCAAATTATTCTTCTTCCCGAAACAAAAGGGCTTCCTTCGCCATAACAGCAAGTTCAATTGTTTCAAGGGTTTTGCAATAATTCGTTAAAATCTCTCCGTCCATACTGACCTCTTTATGAATATAATCCAGAACATTCAAATCCTCAAACCAATCCCCTCTCTCCGCACCTTCATGATGGGTATTCGGCCAGGCGTATTTTAAAGGCGGGCTGTACAGCCGCTCAGCACCCTTCCTCAACTCGCAATTCTTGACCCGCCGCTTGTAAAGCGATCGAGGATAAGATTCATTTACATCATTAAATAAGTCAGGCCAATAATCTTTCCGCGAGCCGGTATGAGGGTGTTCATGCGCCCATTTCAACACCTGCCCTAGAATCTTTTCACGCTGAAAAAGAAGGGAATACAATTCTTTGCCGACTAAAATCCTTTCGTGGAGCGAAGTAAAATACCGGGAAGTGACGCCGGCAAGTGAAGCTTTCTCGCTTTTTTCCCCTGAACAGTAGGGAAAAAGAATGTTATTGAGCCGCAAAAAGTCATACATTTTAAAGCTGACTGTACCTGTTACGGTCTTTTTGAAATGATTATTTTGAATCAACCTTTTTTCCAAATAGCTTTGTTCATTTATCACCATTGCAATCGCCAATGTATAGCTATCCCCACTGCGCCAAAAATAACGCCACATCGATTCCATGAAGGTGGAGATGTGAAGAAAGGGTAAGAGATGGAACATTTCTCGGCTGCCTCTCATACTCAGGTCATAAACCAAAAATTGAGGAAACACATCTTGAAAGATCAACCAGCTGCCGCGTTCCAAAAAGGGAAAAATAGCTTTCTGGTCTCCTTCAGGCAGAAGTTTTGTAAGCAACTCTCCTTTTAAATCCGTCATGTTCCATCCGACGTTTCGCGATACCATATGTCCGAGAAGGGCCCAATGTATTTCGGGGTGCTGAAGATAAAACTGAAAATAAGCTTGCGTCCGTGTTACATTGTTTTGGTTAAGTAGTCTCGTCTGTTCCTTTATAAGGTGAATACGTTGTTTATCTTTTTCTGATAAACAGGGCAGAACGCCGGAAGATTGCTTTTTCATCTTTTTTTTCAATTCTTTTTTTACATCTGAGAAAGAGTCCAGCAAAAACGGCATCACCCTTTATTTGAGTGTATCGGTTCCCCTTCAAAGGAATGCATATTCATATTGCCCACGGAATATGAATACAAAGATGAATATTCGGAGAGGATGGGTCATATGAGGCACCGGGCATACAAGGAAATGAACAAAATCGCTAATCAGTTGGTTCAGGACCAATCAAAGGACGGGGCCTGGCGTTATCCTTTCGAGACCGGTATCGCGTCAGACTGCAGTATGATTATTTTATTACGGACATTGGAGATAGATGATGAGGAGTTCATAAAAGAATTGGTGAAACGTATCGCCGGAAAACAGCAGGAAGACGGGTCATGGAAGCTGTTTCATGATGAGGAAAAAGGAAATTTGACATCCACAGTGGAAGCGTATTATGCCCTTCTTTATTCTGGCTACCGGAATCCAAAAGACCGGGAAATCGTGGCAGCAAGAAGGTTTATTTTAGCCAACGGAGGGGCCACGGAAGTCCATATGTTTTTGAAAATCTTGTTGGCCGTAACAGGACAATGCGAGTGGCCGCACTTCCCCATTAATATAGAGGTAATGCTTTTACCCGACTCCTTCCCAATTAATCTTTTTGACCTCTCCGTATACTGCAGAGCGAACCTTATCCCCTTTTTAATTCTCGCTAACACTAATTTTCGCAAGAGAACGCAACGCTCGCCCAATCTGTCCGATTTGTTTCAAAAAAGAGAGGTTCGTTTTTTTGCAGAGGATTTAACTGAAGAGACCCGTTCGGTGATCAAATGGATTAAACAGGGGATTCAGGGTCTGAAATACCATGGAAACCTTCGCGAATTAACATTATATAGAGCCGAAAAATATATGCTGGACCGAATCGAACCGGACGGTACCTTTTTAAATTATTTCAGCTCGACTTCTCTCATGATTTATGCCTTACTGGCGAGGGGGTATCCGACTACACATCCAGTGATTACTCGTGCCGTCCAAGGTTTAAAAGCGATGACTTGCCGGATTGACGGAGAACTTCACTGCCAGTACACGACCGCTACGGTCTGGAATACGGCTTTAATTAATGTTGCGCTGCAAGAATCCGGGCTCCCCTATTCATCCAATACTGTTCAACAGGCAAATCATTATATTCTCTCCCGCCAGCATCTTAAATACGGGGATTGGGTCATTCATGAACCGAACCTGGCCCCGGGAGGCTGGGGATTTGCGGACCTGAACACAATCCACCCAGATATCGACGACACAACAGCTGCACTGAGGGCGATCCGTACTTTGGCCACAGAGCAAGTCGATTGTCGGCAGGCATGGAACCGTGGAGTAAATTGGCTCATTTCGATGCAAAACAATGACGGAGGCTGGGCGGCTTTCGAAAAGAATGTGGATAAGAAAGTACTGAATTTGTTACCGATAGAGGGTGGAAAAGATTTATTGATTGATCCGTCGACAGCTGATTTAACGGGAAGGACTTTGGAGTTTTTCGGAAACTATACCCATTTGGACCTTCACCATCCGATGGTGAAAGATGGAATTAGTTGGCTGTTAAAGCATCAAATTTCGGACGGCTCCTGGGTTGGGCGATGGGGCGTGTATATTTATGGCACATGGGCAGCTGTAACCGGATTGGTTGCAGTTGGGGTTCCCCCGAATCATCCAGCTATTCAAAAGGCTCTCACCTGGCTGCGGAAAATTCAAAATCCCGATGGGGGTTGGGGAGAATCGTGTAAAAGTGATATCAAAAATAGGTATGTGCCATTGGGCGAAAGCACCCGCACTCACACTGCCTGGGCACTTGACACCCTCATCTCGGCCGCAACTGGAGTTACACCTGAAATTGAAAACGGTGCAGCTTTTTTAATAGATAGGAAGGAAAAAGAGTGGACGACGGCCTACCCAAAAGGAAGGGGCATGGCAGGCTCCTTTTACCTCAATTATCATTGTTATGAATATGTTTTTCCGTTGATCGCCCTGGCCCATTATCAAAAATTAGCAGGTGGGCAGCTACTAACGGGTAAGGAATTTAATTAAGGATATTCAAATAATCTCCTGAGTGACCCTTGGCATATTTTTTTACCCCGTCCCATAAAATGAACAAACCACAACACCCACTAAAAGGAGGCAGACAAAAGATGCTGGAGGCCCTCCATCCATTTTTGGATCTTAAAACAGTAATTTGGCTGTTTCCCATCATATTTATTTTCCATGACTTAGAAGAAATCATAACCATCGAATCATCCATGGCTGCAAGCAAAAACATCTATCCGAAAACGAACTTCATCGAACAAACAGTTAGAATGAGAGAAAAACTAGGTTCGACTGCTGCCGAGCTGGCTGTTTCGGCTACATGGATTTTACTGATTATCTCCTTCACTACAGTGATGACATCCAGGGGAGGGAGTTTTCTTTTATTTATAGCCATCCTTAATTTATTTGTTTTGCAGGCATTCATGCATATTGTTCAAACCATTATGTTCAAGGGCTACACACCAGGCATCCTAACGTCACTGCTCCTCCTTATCCCTTACTGCCTCGTTACCTATTTTTTTTTAGTCGAAAACGGAAAGTTGGACTGGCATTTACTATTCATCAGCCTTCCGGTTAGTTTGGTTATGATTATGGTTTTCCTAGTTGGCAATCTGTTAGGCCGGTATTTTATTTGATGACTGGCCCAGGACTTTTACTGTAATCGTGTTGGTTAATAAGAGGGATTACTTAGTGCACTTAATTTGCAGTAAGTTACCTTGAGATGGATTATCAAGGCATTGATTTGATGCAAATGAAGTCCTCAAAAAAACCACTCTATTATAGCAGAGTGGTTTTTCTTTGAAGATTCTATTTAAGACCAATTTCAACTGTATATGATTTTCCGTCATTCAGTGTAATTGTGATGTTATACTGACCTTTTTCATACCCCTTTGTACTTAAGTTAAAGATATACTGATTTGAAGTAGCATTGTATCTAAAAAGATTTCCAGTAGTCGCTGCACTAGTTGAAACTGCCTCTATTACATTCCCTTGAGCTTCCGCACCTACTTTCTTAAAACTAATTGTTGCAATTGCAGATGAAACAAATCCTCCTTGGGCATCTCTTAGCTGGAATTTCACCGGAACTGTACTGCCAGCTTTAAAAATGCTGGATCCGTTCTGGTTGATTGGCTGGAGGATTCCGCTGTAGTTGTAGACAATGGTATAGGTTTTCACAACTGTATTTCCAGCTCTATCTGTAGCTTTTACAGTGAATGTTCCAATTTTGCTAGTATCTATTGTACCGCTTTCTTCAGTTACAAGCCCTGATAGTGAATCACTTGCGGTCCAATTGACAACTTGGTTAAGGGTAAATGTAGCGCCATCTTCAACACCTAAGATTTCAGGAGTGGTTTTATCAATATTTATGCCTGAAACAGCGGTTGATTTAGAGTTCCCAGCTTTATCAAAAGCATTACCCTCGACTGATTGGGCCTTACCTTCACCTAATGTAACTGGTTTTGTGTAACTTGCTATCCCGGACAAGCTATCATCAGCCCTAAAGGTGACAGTTACATCATTGTTATACCAGCCATTTTCATTGGCCTGCCGGTCAACAGATCCAGAAATGGTTGGAGCAGTTTTATCAATATTTATACCGGACACAGTAGTTGATTTAGAGTTGCCAGCTTTATCAAAGGCAATACCCTCGACAGATTGGGACTCACCTTCACCCAATGTAACTGGATTTGTGTAACTTGCTATACCTGACAAGCTATCATCTGCTGTAAATTTAACCGTGACATCTGTGTTATACCAACCATTTGAATTAGCATTCCTGTCAGTACTGCCACTAATAGTTGGAGCGGTTTTATCAATATTTATACCATATACAGTAGTTGATTTAGAGTTTCCAGCCTTATCAAAGGCTATACCCTCGACAGACTGGTCCTTACCTTCAACCAATGTAACTGGATTTGTGTAACTTGCTATACCTGACAAGCTATCATCTGCTGTAAATTTAACCGTGACATCTGTGTTATACCAACCATTTGAATTAGCATTCCTGTCAGTACTGCCACTAATAGTTGGAGCGGTTTTATCAATATTTATACCATATACAGTAGTTGATTTAGAGTTTCCAGCCTTATCAAAGGCTATACCCTCGACAGACTGGTCCTTACCTTCAACCAATGTAACTGGATTTGTGTAACTTGCTATACCTGACAAGCTATCATCTGCTGTAAATTTAACCGTGACATCTGTGTTATACCAACCATTTGAATTAGCATTCCTGTCAGTACTGCCACTAATAGTTGGAGCGGTTTTGTCAATATTTATACCGGATACAGTAGTAGATTTAGAGTTACCAGCTTTATCAACGGCAATACCTTCGACAGATTGGGACTCACCTTCATCTAATGTAACTGGATTTGTGTAACTTGCTATACCAGACAAACTATCATCTGCTGTAAATTTAACCGTGACATCTGTGTTATACCAACCATTTGAATTAGCATTCCTGTCTGTACTGCCACTAATAGTTGGAGCGGTTTTGTCAATATTAAGGCTAATACTTCCTGTGCCTACATTCCCAGCCTTGTCAGTTGCACTACCAGTAATGATTTGATCTGCTCCTTCTGCACTGATTGTCACTGGTTCATCGACTGATGCAACGCCTGAACCATTAACATCAGAAGCCTTAAAAGATACTTGTACATCACTGTTATACCAGCCATATTCATTTAGATCTTTATCGGCAGATGCCGTTACTAATGGATTAATAGAGTCATAGAAATACGTAAAGCGCACTGGTTCGCTTTCATTGCCGGCAGCGTCTTTGGCTGAAACGGTTACTGTATTGTTTCCTTGTGAAGCTACAGGTAAATCTAATTCTTGCCTTCCTGTTTGTAATGCACCTTTTGATTCACCATTCACAAATACTTCACTAGCTTCATCAAGTGTAAATGCAAATCGGTTTGGGAGTGTGATGGCGTTGTAAAAACCACTGAGTGGGTTTTCGAGTGTGATAATAGGTGCTGTGGTATCTGCTGGAGCTTGAATAATATTAATATTTACGTTATCAGCCTTTTCATCTACTACTTTATCGTTTCCACTTTCATCAGTGGAGGTCATATTCACCCTAGGTGTAACTGTCCCTGATGCAGTAATAGGAATAGTGTACTCTAGGGTTACTTGCTTCTTCACATTAAGTTCATTGGCTTTAAAAGAAACAGTTTTGCTAGGTTTTCCATCAAAATTTGCAGTTACAGTAACTGCACTTGTTTCATTTGTTCCGAATGGAATTACAGAAATCATTATAGGGACCATTATAGTCTCCCCGGGCTTTCCTGAGATGATAGTACCCTGCTCTGCGACAAGTTCAGCCTTAAGTTCCCCCTGCGCCAACGCAACTCCGGCTGGTATTAATCCAGAAATCATAAGGGCAGTTAGTGAAGCTACAGCCTTTTTCTTAAAGCTGGATTTCTTTTTTCTCTTCATTTTTTCGCCTCTCCTCTCAGATTTACAAACTAAGAGGGCCGGTTACACTACTAGCTCCTTATAGCCCAAGTGTCCAGTTACAGGCTATAATTCATCGCTTCCCAATCATAGAGCCTAATAAAATATGTATAGTATCAACTAGACAAGGTTGGATACAACATGAATAATTCGTTATATCGAACAATATCTATGAGGAAATTATAGTTTAAACTGAAGTTGAAATAAACCTTTTCTAGTCGACAATGAACGATAAAAAACGACAAAAGGCTAACGTGACGGTTCTTGTTAGTCAGAGAGTCGCTAATGGGTATGAGATCCGTCCCTCTTAATCTTGTGACTTCTTCTTAAATTCTTCGTAATATTGCTTGAATTCTTCTTCTCTTATAGCTGTAAAGGATAGTATTTCGCCTGTTGTCCAAAATGACAGGGTGAAACTAGTTGCGTCCCCTTGAAACTCGCCTTCCAGCTTTACGTCTTTTCCGTCTACATTGGTGTAGAATTCAACTATTTTTCCGTCAGTTATCCCGTTTAAATTGTATGTGGTTCCTTTGTACGGTGTGTTGGCATCTCCTGTGTCAGTCATGATGAGTAGAGAGCCCGACAGTTCACCTTGCTGCAAGGCTTCATCGATTTTTATGAACAGCTGATGCTCTTCCCCTGAGAAGGAAAGATATCCGTACATACTGTTTAAATCACTGAAAAATTGCCGGATCTGCTCATTTTCTTTTGACTCGGTATTATAATCTAGTAACGCAATAACGTATTCATCGAGTTCCTTTTGATTAACGGGATTGTACAAGATTGCTTCCGGGTCGCCGTGTCTTTTTACGGAAAGATGTGGTCCAGAAAATGCAATGTCATAGGTAATCATTTTTCCGTCTTTATTTACTGTTAATTCATAGCCATTCTCGGTTTTCTTCCCAGTCAGGCGGTATCTCTGTCTCACAAGTGAAGGCGGCTCCCCGTCTTCTTCAATCAGTTTGCCATTGTGAAAATACCCTTCTATTTCCCCTTTTCGGCTATCCAGCTCAAACCAGTAAATCCTGGCGTTGTCGGTGTATACATAGGCTTCATGTTGGTTTAAAGGTTCGGCACGGACTTCTGCCTCGGTCTTTTCCCACCAGGCTGCAATCCCAATCAGCAATCCCGCTACAGCAGCCACCAGTCCCCAAACTTTTAACCTTCTCATTCGTTTGCCCTCCTGGACCTTTTTTCCGAATTTGAATTTGTGAGATTGCCAGCCTGTAAAGCGATCAGGCTGCCGTACTGGTTACTTAAGAAACGTATTCATTAAATTGACGATGGTTCCGCTAAAGTGTCTCATGTCGATATAAAAGTTTGAGACTTTATATTTTCTAACCAGCCTTAAGAGTAGTTATTTTTTAGCAAAGTAGAACTTTAAGTATATAGATATTCTATGTACATAGTGTTAAGATGTAATAGGGTGTAAATTTCGTTTTATTAAAAGGGGGCTTTTTCATGAAAAAGGTATTGGTGTTACTTTTGGCAGCAATCGTACTGGCTGGATGTGCTGGAAAAGGGAAGACCGCTGAACAACATGGCAAGGGGATTTCTGTGGAAATGGCTGGGTCGCCAACGATCAAGCATATTACGGTGGTTCAGTATGTAAATGGAAGAGAAATTGTCGGTGAAAGCGTAATTAACGCAGATGGAAGTGCACTTAGTAATGGGGAAAATGTGTGGTTTGATGTTCCATTATCCAAAAAGGACAAGCTTGAAATAGCACTCGAATATAGTGAAAAGAATGATGGAACAAATCCTCGGACTACACGAAGAGTTGACATTAGTGAAGCAAGGGCATGGGTGACCTTAAAGTTAAATGAAGAAAATCAATTGGAATTTGTCAACGCGAAATAGCAGTCAAGGGGGGACCGTTCTACTTAGCGACCTAAGTAAAACTGTCCCCCCTTTTGTCATTTTGTAACTAGGCTTCTGGGTTAGGCCTGAATATGTTGACGATTTTCATAACAATTTTTTTTAGAAGCTCGTAATGGGCGAACATTAAGAGAATATACCATTCTATTAAACAGCCGAGCGGGTAATCATAGGGATCTCCGTTGATTTTTTCTTCGATATCATTTGTTACCCCCAGCACGACCGAGCAGCCAACAAAATAGAGGTACTGCCTCAATGCATACATCCAATCACTCTGGTCCCCGCCAATTGCTACAATTACGCTAAAAATAGCGACTACAAAGAACCACACACTTGCGAATAACGATACGAACATGACTATAAAGCGAATAAATCCAAAAATAATTAAAGCCAATGTTTTTAAAAATTTTAAAATGTTCAACACCCCAACCTGCTTACGGAATCCTTTATAGCATCGTATTTCTTAAAAACCCCAAATTATGTACTATTATATAATTTTCTCATAAAGCATGTGAACCTGACAAACTTTCAAGAAGGATTACGATGCTTTATGTTGAATTTCATAGAACAGAAGAACGTAATGTAATGGAGGGCGATT
Organism: Bacillus sp. FJAT-27225; assembly: GCF_001685025.1. GTDB lineage: Bacteria > Bacillota > Bacilli > Bacillales > Cytobacillaceae > Bacillus_D. The sequence continues at coordinate 524,342 of NZ_MAYU01000012.1, forward strand.
TAAACGGAGACGGTTAATTTTACTAAAAGCAATGCTATCTTTGAAAAGGTTGAGGAAACTTTTTTGCGGCACAAAGCCGTAATCTTAAAAGTACTGCCAGAAGCAGATATCCAGCACGTTGGAAGTTCAGCAGTCCCAAACAGCCTGACAAAGGGGGATTTGGATATACAAGTCAGGGTTAGCGCAACTGACTTTCCAGAAGCAGTCCGGAAACTTTCAAAGTTGTATCAGCTTAACGAGGGCAGTTCAAAAACGGAATCGTTCAGAGCGTTTAAAGACGATTCAGAAGTTCTCCCTTTGGGTGTGCAGCTAACTGTTATCGATTCAGAACTTGATATCTTCTGGAAACTACGAGATGTTTTGCTGTCAAATGATAAGTACAGAAAGAAATATGATGATTTGAAGAGAAAATATGAAGGAAGAGATATGGAACTTTATAGAGAGGCAAAAAACAGCTTCTTCGAAAGGTTAATGGAAACGCCGGAGTTTAAACGTGTAGATGGCTAAAGGGACGGGTCTCTCATTGGCACTATTTATTAGTTCATTTCTTTACACAAAACCAAAGACAGGAAAAGGCCCGGGGCAAAATAGGACGGGTTCGGTTTTCGAGCACATAAATAAGGAAGTATTTCTAGATGAGGTGTTTGATTGTATAAGGTAGGAACTGAAACAGAAAGATTAGTTATTCGATTACTAGAAGAGAAAGATTATTCCACATGGCTTACACAATATGAAAATCGGTTCCCTTCTCAACATAAATACGATGAAGGGAAATTGGATATGAGCATCTGTACGAAGGAATGGTTCCGGGATTTAGTTACTAAACATCATCAGATGGCCGAGAATGACGAGGTATATGTGTTTGGGGTGTTTAGAAAAGCAGATCATGCTCATATTGGCTTTATAGACTTTTCGACAATTATGAGGGAAGAATATCAATGGGCCAGGTTTGGATATACAATACATAACCAATTCTGGAGGCAAGGTTATGGTAAAGAAGCCGTAAAAGCAGCAATTGATTTTGCATTTGAAAAATTAAATTACCATCGGATAGAAGCCCATATAAACCTTGATAATATAGCATCTATAAAGATAGCAGAAAGCGTTGGAATGGTTTATGAATGCACGAGGAAAGGGTTCATTTACGAAGACGACAAATGGACTGATCATCTAGTATACGTTATAAATGCAAAGTCATAGTGAATGGGGACGGCTCTACTTAGCGAAAGCTTAATAGAACCGTCCCCGTTTGCTGTGTTGTTAGTTCGCTTCAGCTAATGAGAAACGTCCCTCTTTGCTGAGTGTGACCATTTCAATGAAGTGGCGCATAATTCGGGTGTCTTGTGTAAGTTCAGGGTGGAAGGAGCAGCCAAGGAATTGGCCGTCTTGAGCCAGGACAATCCGGTCTTCGTGAGTTGCGAGGACTTTGACGTTTTCCCCGACCGATACGATATGCGGTGCCCGGATGAAGACGGCGGGAATGTCTTCGCCGACTCCTTCAACAGACAGTTCGACTTGGAAGCTGTCAACTTGCCGCCCGAATGAGTTCCGTTCGACGACTGCGTCCATTACGCCTAGATGCGGCGCATCGTAACCGACGATTTCTTTTGCCAAAAGAATCAGGCCCGCACATGTTCCGAACATCGGAACGCCTTGGGCGGCTAATCCGTGGATTGGCTCAAGCAACTCGTAACGGTCAAGCAGCTTCCGCATGGTTGTGCTTTCCCCGCCAGGTAGTACGAGGCCGTCCAGTTCCTGGAGATCTCCAACTGATTTGACCGCAACTGCCTCGCAGCCTAGCTCTTCAATTTGCCTCACATGCTCTCTGACTGCACCTTGTAATGCCAGTACTCCGATTTTCAGCATCTTACCAGCCACGTTCCTGCATCCGTTCTGTTGGATGAAGTGTTGAAATATCGATGCCTTTCATCGGCGTGCCCAGCTCTTTAGAAATTTCGGCAATCAGTTTGTAGTCCTGGTAGTGAGTTGTTGCTTCTACAATTGCGCGAGCGAACTTCTCAGGGTTTTCGGATTTGAAAATGCCTGAACCAACAAATACGCCATCCGCCCCCAGTTCCATCATTAGCGCAGCATCAGCAGGTGTCGCTACTCCGCCGGCAGCAAAATTAACAACTGGCAGGCGTCCAAGTTTTTTAATTTCCAACAGCAATTCAAATGGTGCTCCAAGATTTTTTGCTTCCGTCATCAATTCATCTTCGTTCATACCGACGACGCGTCGTACTTGTGCATTCACTTTTCTGATATGGCGAACTGCTTCAACGATGTTTCCTGTTCCTGGTTCACCTTTTGTGCGAAGCATTGACGCTCCTTCACCGATCCGGCGCGCAGCTTCTCCTAAATCACGGCAACCGCAAACGAACGGTACAGTGTAATTGCTTTTTAAAAGATGAAATTCTTCGTCAGCAGGTGTTAATACTTCACTTTCGTCTATGTAGTCGACACCCATTGCTTCCAGCACGCGTGCTTCAACGATGTGGCCAATTCGTGCTTTTGCCATGACCGGAATCGATACAGCATTCAGCACTTCCTCAACGATGCGGGGATCTGCCATACGGGCAACTCCGCCATTCTTACGGATATCGGATGGAACTGCCTCAAGCGCCATAACCGCAACTGCGCCTGCAGCTTCAGCGATTTTTGCCTGCTCCGCATTGATAACGTCCATGATGACGCCGCCCTTTTGCATTTCGGCCATTCCACGTTTTACTAGTTCGGTTCCAAGCTGTTTCATGAAAAAACCCTCCAATAAGTTAATAATTTTCAGTATAATAGATATTGACTATAGTAAAAGACTCAGTTTTTCGAAAAACGCTAAGGTCAGTTTGGAGGGTTGCAAATGGATATGCTGATGTTTAGGTTGGATAAGAGTACAGACAAGCCCTTATATGACCAGCTTTATAGCGGAATAAAGGAAGCGATTATCCATAAGCAAATCGCTGTCGGCACGAAATTGCCTTCTAAAAGAAAACTGGCTGATTTCCTGAATATCAGCCAAACGACGGTTGAAATTGCTTACGCCCAGCTTCTAGCGGAAGGCTTTATCGTATCGCGGCCGCGGGTGGGTTTTTTTGTCGAAGAGATTGATGAATTGCCTTATGTCGAAAAAGAAGTGCTGGATTTGCCTGTTGAGCGGGATGTGAAAAAATCGTACGAATTCGACTTCCATCCCGGAAAAATAGATGGGGACTCGTTTCCGTTTTCAGTTTGGCGGAAATACGCAAAAGATTTATTTGAAGACGGTTCAAAGGAACTTTTGCAAATTGGCGAACCTCAAGGGGAATACGCGCTGCGGGCAGAAATTGCGAACTATCTTTTTCAATCGAGGGGAATTGTCTGCCGGCCGGAACAGATTGTGATTGGCTCGGGGACGGAGCATCTGCTGCCGATGATTTTGCGATTGTTGGAGAACGACTCGAAGTTTGCCCTCGAGAACCCAGGATATTCTGCGATTCCGAGAATACACTTGCGGGGCAGCGCCATTCCGGTGCCGGTTGATGAAGATGGTCTGGTTGTCGACGAACTTGAAAATACAAACGCCAATGTTGTGTACATTACCCCCTCTCACCAGTTTCCGACCGGAGCCGTTTTATCAGCAGCCAGGAGAACGCAGCTGTTGAAATGGGCGTCAGCGGATGAAAATCGCTATATCATTGAGGACGACTATGATAGCGAGTTTCGCTATATTGGAAAGCCAATTCCTGCGTTACATGGGCTGGACAAGAACGGGAAGGTTATTTACATCAGCACGTTTACCAAGTCGTTAATGCCATCATTGCGGGTGGCCTATATGGTGCTGCCAGCTACTTTGCTTAGGAAATACAAGGAGACCTTCAGCTATTACTCGGCAACCGTACCACGGTTCGACCAGCACATTTTGGCCAGCTTCATGAGGGACGGGCATTTTTCAAAACACCTGAACCGGATGCGGAAAATTTACGGCAAAAAGCATGACAAAATCACGCAGGTGTTTGAGACGTATTATCCTGATGTCGCATTCACCGGCGACCAGGCCGGGATGCATATTTTAATTTCTGTGCCGCTTGCTAAGAATGAAGCGGAATTAAAGCAGATTGCAGCGGATCACGGCATCGCTATTTATCCGGTAAGCGATTATTTGCTGCGGCCTATTGAGTATGCACATCCTACTTTCTTATTGGGTTTTGGCGGCATTCCGCTCGAGCACCTTGAAGCAGGCATCCATCGGTTGATGAAGTGTTGGGGGATGGCTGAAGGGTAAGGTTCTGGTTTGCGGGGTGAGTATGCCAGCGGCTGATTGTTAAAATTTACAGGATAGCAAACTTTCGTTATAGGAAATTTGTGTACTGGTGAGGACAAACAATTTCCGGTTGAGACGCACAAAAGGAAATTGTTTACAAAAATAATAGTTGAATACTGATAAGATCGTAAAGATGTGTGAGACTCGTTCGAAAATGAATTGCATTTTCTCCTGCTGGTTTTAAAAAGGCTCTCAACGATCTGGCGTCGGGTTGTCTAACAAGGTGTTCGTGGACGTTTTGATTGTCTAGATCCGATGAAATATCCACCAACAAGGTATTCGTGGACGTTTTGGGTGTCTAGAACCGATGAAACGTCCACCAACAAGGTATTCGTGGACGTTTTGGTTGTCTAGAACCGATGAAACGTCCACCAACAAGGTATTCGTGGACATTTTGGGTGTCTAGAACAGATGAAATGTCCACCAACCAATTAGTTGTGGCTTCCCCTGTATTGAGTTTAATAAACACTTAGGATTTCATTGACTGATTTACAATCCTTTAGGTTTTTTCCTGGCAGCCATTGGTACCGTTTTGGGCCCTGCACACACCCAAAATGTCACTAATAGCTTGTATTGGTACCATTTCAGGCCTTGCATACAAGCAAAACGTTACCAATAGCGCGTATTAGTAACGTTTTAGACCTCGCACACACGCAAAACGTCACCAATAGCTCTGGGATGCAGAGAAATACACGAAAGACCCAGTCCAAATGACCGGGCCTTTCATTATGTTGAAAGTTGGCTAACCAGAGCCGCCCCCTTAACCGCCTATTCACTGCTACAGCATTTTTTCAATAACAGAATTAGCGGTCAATTCCTTGTTTTGCGCTGATTCCTTGAATGTTCGTTTGAAATACTCCACATACAGAAGGTCGAGCAGGTATAGCTGTGAGATTTTTGCGCTTAGGCTGCCGCCTTGGAGCGGGCCTTCATTGGCACCGCAAAGCAGGGTGATATCCGCATAATTCGTTAGCGGCGATTTGGCGAATCGGGTGATGGAGATGATTTTGGCTCCCCGTTCTTTTACTACTTTTGCGACATCGATGGTATCCTTAGTTGATCCTGAATAAGAGATTAACACGGCGACATCGTTTTCCGACATCAACGCGGCTGACATCACCTGCAGATGTGTGTCAAGCGAGCATTCGGTTTTATTAGTGATCCGTATAAACTTATTCTTGGCTTCCATAGCCGTCATGAGTGAGGCTCCAACTCCGAAAAAGTGAATTCGGTTTGCCGCTATCATATAATCGATTGCCAACGAGATACCGCTTTCATTTAGCAGGTTGCGGGTTTGTGTTAGGGCATTTACAGTTGTTCTTAAAATTTTCGAAGACAGGTCCCCAATTGTATCATTCATCGTAATTTCGCTTGATAGCTGAGGAGTCCCTTCGTCTTGTGATGATACGCTGTGAGCGAGGACGATTTTAAATTCTTGATATCCTTTCAGATTCATTGTTTTACAGAATCTAAAAACACTAGACTCACCTACATTGCAGGCATCAGCAAGGTCTGTGATCGACATATAAAGAACATCTTTTGTATTCTCAATGATGTAGTCCGCAACTTTTTTTTCGGTATTCGTAAAAGCGTTATATCTTGAACGAATCAGTGAAAAAATGTCGACATTTGCCATGATACACTCCTTTTAATCCTCACTTCGCAGGTGAAGTGAAATTGCCCCCAGCATCCCGGCTTTATTTCCTAACGAAGCTTTGATTATTTTTACATCAGAAAAGCTTTCCATAATACTTTCTTGTACTTGATCAGAAACTTTTTCTACTAGGAATTCCTGCTCCATGACACCGCCGCCGACAATAATCGCAGGCGGGTTGAAAATATGGATCAATGATGCCAGCCCCAGGGCGGCTTCCTCAACCCAATCGTTCACGACGTTTTCTAACGCAGAATTCCCTAGCTTGATTTTACCAAAAATAACCTTGCCATTTGTACATTCTGGATCAATTTCCATTGCTTTTTTTACTAGGGCGGTTGTAGAAGCATATGTTTCGTAGCACCCGCGTCCGCCGCAGTTACATTGATTGCCGTGAGGATGGGTGATCATATGCCCAAATTCGCCGGCAACCCCCTTGGCTCCTTTGTAAACCTTTGAATCAAGGATGATGGCTCCGCCTATCCCGGTTCCGTATGTTAAACAGAGGAAATCTGTAAATTGCCGTCCGGCGCCAAAATATTTTTCCCCTAACGCCGCGGCGTTTACATCGTTTTCGACCTTAACAGGCACTTTAAATGTTCCCTCTAAAATCTCTTTTAATCGTGTTCCGGTATAATTTGGGATGTTTTCATTGGCGTAAATAATAGAACCTTCTTCACTGTCAACCTGCCCGGCAGTACTTATGCCGATCGCATCGAAGCCAGTAAATCCTGAAATAATCTTAATCAGTTTTTCTACTATATATGGGCCGCCCTTTTTACTTTCAGTATCATATTCTTGAAATAGCTCTATATTTCCTGCTTCATCGGAGAGGCATGTCTTGATTGAAGTACCCCCGATATCGATGGCAACTATTTTCACCTTATTCACCCTCTCGCTACTTACACGTTAAGAAACAAAATCCCGCGAGAGACTCGAGGGATTATGCTTTGGAAAAAATTTTCTCCATTAAAGAATGGCGTTGACAAACCTTTTCGTAATTTCCATCGGCCTTGTGATCGCTGTGCCGACTACAGCTGTATGAACTCCAGCTTCAAAAACAGCCTTTAATTGTTCAGGTGTCCAAATGCCTCCCTCGGCAATTACCGGGACCGGCAGTTCACTAGCCAACTTCCGAAGCATCTCCGTGTCAGGCAGCGTTCTTCCTTGTGTGTAGTCAGTATAGCCACTCAACGTCGACCCAACACAATCAAAGCCAAGTTCGTATGCTTTCTTTCCTTCTTCAAAAGTAGAACAATCTGCCATAAAGAGTTGGTCTTTATATTTTTCTTTTATAACAGGAAATACTTCTTCGATCGTCTTGCCGTCAGGCCTGATTCGATTGGTCGCATCCAGGGCAATGATATCGACACCTTCCTGATAAAGAAGGTCAATTTCTTCTAAAGTAGGAGTAATAAACACATCGGAATCGTCAAAGACGCGCTTGATAATACCGATAATTGGCAAATCAACTGTTTTCTTGATTTCCCTTATATCTTCTACACTATTAGCACGAATACCCTTTGCCCCGCCAAGTTTGGCTGCATATGCCATTCTGCCCATAATAAATGGGCTATGAAGCGGCTCCTCGGGCAGAGCTTGGCAGGAAACAATTAAATTTCCTTTAAGCTGGTCAAAAATTTTATTCTTATTATCCATTTATAGCAACTCCAAGTAAAATTTTATCCTTTTTCTGCACCAATCGCCAAACCTTTAGTAAAGTATTTTTGGAAGAAAATAAAGATGACGATCATCGGGATTGCTGCAACTGTTGCCCCTGCCATCTTATAGGCAAAGTTCGGGTTTAGATCCTGCATTAATGAAGCAATACCAACCATTAACGTTTTCGATTCCGAACTCTGGCCAACAACGAGCTGCCATAGGTAATCGTTCCATACCGTTACGAAGTTCAAAATGAACAGGGCACCAATACCTGGTTTTACAATCGGCATAATGATCTTGTAGAAGGTATAAAATTCACCCGCGCCGTCAATCTTGGCGGCTTCCCGAAGTGAGTCAGGGATTGAGTCAAAGAATCCCTTCAGCAAGAATACCCCAAAGGCTGTCGCTACGTTCGGCCAAATCATCCCCTGAAGCGAATTGACCATGCCGAAATCCTGGATAATCCTGAACAATGGAACAATCATCACTTCTTTTGGAATCATTAAGCTGGAAATAAAGATAATGTAGATAACATTCTTCCCTTTAAACTTGAGCTTTGAAAATGCATAGGCTGCAAGGGAACTAACGATAATCACGGCAATCGTGGTAACTAACGAGACATAAATACTATTAAATGTCCATTTCAAGGCCGGCTGGTTCTGGAACACATCTATATAGTTACTCCAAGTAAATGTAGTCGGGAACCAATCTGGCGGCATTTTTATAACATCGGCACTATTTTTAAATGAGCTGGTAACTAACCAGTAAAGAGGAAACAGGTTCAGGATTGCAAAGAATATAACAATCACGTTTGCAACAACGTCAACCGTTTCTCTTTTTCGTTTATTTTTATTTTTCTCCTTCAACATCACCTGTCACCTCAATCCTTCTTAAACATTGCTCTTAATTGTGGAACCGATAACGCCAATGTAATCAAGAACATAATCACGCCGACAGCAGAAGCAATTCCGAGCTGGTTGTACTTAAAGGCGTTATTATACAAGAAGTACATTAGTGTCGTTGATGCATTGTTTGGTCCTCCGCCAGTTAAGAGTTGGATGACAACGAAGATTTTTAAAACGGCGATAATATTAATAATTGTAATATAGATTGTAGTAGGTTTTACCAATGGAATCAGAATTTTAAAGATGATCGTCTTACGGCTGGCACCATCCACTTCTGCCGCTTCAAAAAGTTCCTTTGGAACCCCGATCATCGAAGCTATATAAAGAATGATCGCTTGACCAACGTTAGTTGCAAAAGTCACGAATATAATCACGGGCAATACGGTGTTCGGATTCCCCAACAGGTTTATCTGCCCCATATCCATCTGCTTCATGATATACGAAATTAATCCATTTGCCGGATTAAGCAAAAAGCTCCAAACCATACTCATTACAACCATTGAAACCATTACCGGGATGTAATAGGCTCCTCTAATAAACGAAACATATTTTGCGTTTTTATCGAATACAGCCGCAGACACAAACAAGGCAAATGCTACTGTTAAAGCAACTATACAAACGACGAATATGACGGTATTGATTGTCGATTTGACAAACACAGGGTTTTCAAACAGCCTTTGATAGTTTTCAAAACCGACAAATACTTGATTAGTGTAGTTAATTTTGTATAAGGATAAGCGAATTCCTTCAATGATTGGATAGACAAGGAATAGTAAAAACAGGATCAGCTGCGGAGCGATAAACAAGTATCCTGTCATATTCTCCTTAAAAACATGCTTGTTAAACTTCATAAAGATCCTTAACCTTTCTAACAGTAAAGCCCCAAAGGAGGGGCTTTATTGTTTATGTTTTAACGAAGAAGGTTATTCAATGGCAGAGTTTTCTCTCGCTTCTTTTATGATTCGGTTGCCATTCTTCTCATAATCCTTGACCGCATCTTCTGGTGACTTCTGGCCTGTAAAGAGCGCTTGCAGTTCAGGATATAACGCCTGTCTCAACTCGCTGTAACCAGGTACGCTTCCTGTAAAGTTGAACAAGTATGGAGAGTTTTTATCATACGCTTCAAATAATGGGTTTTCTGACTTAAATTCATCTACCACAGACGTTCTGACAGGAACACCATTTTTCGATGCTTTAACGAGTTCAGGATCAGTCGAGAAGAATTTAACAAAATCCTTACTTACTTTCATTCTAGTTTCATCTTGTGTATTAAATACTGCCGCGCCGGACACATACGTAAAGCTTAATGGGTCGCCGCTTTCAGATGGAATGTTTGCTAGTCTGATATCGAATTTAGGTGCTTTCCCTTCCTCCATTTCCGCTTTTGTGTTATTAAATAAAACGGAGTTTGTGAAGGCGATTGCAATTTTTTGGTTTTTAAACATAGCCAGTACGTCGTTGGAAGAAACAGATTCTGCACCAGGATTGCTCAAACCGGCATCATATGTTTTCTTTAACCATTCAGCTGCTTTTGCACCCTTCTCATCACCAACGATAATATTTCCTTTTTTATCAAAGAACTCACTGCCAAACATCCTTAAATAAGCAAGATTCCATGTATCACCTTGATTATTCAGCGCATAAAGGCCCATTGGATACGTATCGTTTGGCAACTTTTCCTTTAGCGTATTTAAAATTGTTTCATATTCTTCGAGAGTCCATGTTTTAATTTCATTCTCATCGCCGATATATTCTTCAAGGCCTGCCTCTTTAAACATATCTGCATTGTAGGATAACGTTCCCGGCATATGGGAGAACGGATAGAAGTAAATATCTTCTCCAAAGGTCACGCTGTCCCAATAACTTTGGTCAATATCCTTCTTTGCATCCTCGTCGACAATATCATTTAGAGGAACCAATGCACCGCGATGAGCGTAGTCACCCATGGCAAATGTACTTTCAAAGAAGATATCTGGCGGAGTACCGCCGTTTAATTTAACGTTCAACAGTTCATCACGCTGGTCACTGGCAATGACTTCCACGTTTACTTTAACGTCATGCTCCTTGTATTGCTCTGAGAATTTTTCGGCAGCATGCTTGAAGAAGCTGTCATAATCTGCCCCTTGTTCAGAGGAATCCATGACACCCTTCCATTGCGGCGTCAGCATCAGGGACAATTCGACTGTTTTTCCGTCTGATGATCCTCCAGACGATTTGCCGGACTCATCACTTGAACATCCAGCCAAGAAAACGGAAGCTGCCAGGATGCCGGATAAAGCGGTTGCAAAAAAACGCTTTTTTCTCATATCTTTCTCTCCCTTGATAACATAGTTTTTAGTTTATTGAAGACAAGCTCTGCGAGAAGCTTGTGTCCTTCCTCATCTAAATGCATAAAATCAACCGTATTCATTGGAACCATGCCTTTTGTATCGAGAAAGTCTATTTCCTCCAGTTGCAAGAGTTCCGCCAAGTGCAGGGATAACTCTGCCGACTTGATGTCACAGCCTTTTCCCATCGATTTTCCTACTTCGGTATCGAAGTACTCCTTGCCAATCGGAGGCGGAGCAATTACCAGCACGTTCGGACCTTCGCCGTTTATGCCGGCAGGCGTACTTTTGGCTTTTTTCGCGAGCCGTGCGATCCCTTGTGCAATGTTATACGAAGTGAAATGAAATCTCTCTTTCGTGTCATTTGTACCTAACATGATGATGACCATTTCAAGCGGCGCATGGCTCATTAAACACGGATGGATATAATTCAGGCCATTTAATCCTTCAAAGAGAGGATCATCGATAACAGCCGTCCTCCCCGAAAGCCCTTCTTCCACAACCTGAAACTGTTCGCCCAGCTTTTCAGCAAGAAGGCTTGTCCATCTGACGCCTTCTGGAAATCGTTCCTGGGATTTTGCATCAAAGCCCCACGTATTCGAATCACCGAAGCAGACGATTCTTCTTTTCATTTTTTATGCCCTGTATTTTTGAATTGTATTGTCAATGTGATCCTTAATTTCTGCTACCTTATTCAAATCCTCGCCTGTTACTGGCTCAAGCGGGCCTCGTACGCTTCCGATATTGACGCCTCTTAATTTCAACAGCTCTTTAATGGCGGAATACATATGGCCATTCAAGGAACATAAAGCAATGATGATGTCGTTAATATCACGCTGAATGTTTTTTGCTTGTTCAAAATTGCCGGTCGAAACGAACTCTTCTGCTTTTAACAGCAATTCAGGCATTGCCGCATATGTGCCGCCAATTCCGCTGTCTGCCCCAATCAACCTTCCGGATACATACTGTTCATCCGGGCCATTGAAGACGATAAAGTTTTCTCCGGCAGCCGCTTTGAATCTTTCAATATCCATTACTGGCATGGAGGAGTTTTTTACACCAATTACCTTTTTGTTTTCTATCAACTTTTTAAAGGTTGGAATTGATAGATTGTATCCAGTTGTCTGTGGAATGTTATAAATAATAAATGGCAGTTCAGTCGCGTCGATAATCTCTGTCCAATACTTGATTACCGAACTGTCAGGCAGTTTAAAGTAAATTGGCGGAATAGCAGATAGCGCATCATACCCGAGCTCTGCCGCATATTTTGCCAGGATAACACTTTCTCTTGTTGAAGGCGCACCAACATGGGCAATCAATGTCAGCTTTCCTTTAAGAGCTTCGGCAACATATTTCAGCGTTGCCTTTCTTTCTTCAAGATTTTGATAAATGCATTCCCCTGAGCTTCCACCGACATAAAGGCCTTTGACACCCTTTTCAAAAAGGTAGTTGCATAGATCCTTTGTTCTAGCCTCCGATACTTCTCCCGACTCATCGTAACAAGCATAGAATGCAGGGATAATACCTTTATACTTTTCTAGATTCATGTCTTTCCCCACCTGAATTATTATTTTGATATCGTTTACATTTTGAATATAACATATATTAAGAGTTTTGCAACTAATTTTCTTCATCTTATTTGTTTTTGGAAAAAATTTTCACCTTTTGGTTTTATGTTTTTTCAAAATACATGGTAATATCCTCTTTTTCCAGTGAAACAAATAACCTTTTATTATACGATTCTTGCTCCTCCGGATAGTCCTCGCGATAATGTGCCCCTCTGCTCTCTCTTCTTTCCAGCATTGCTTTTAAGAGGAGTTCCGAAAGTATCAGGAAGTTTCTAGCTTTAAACGCACTTTTTCGCTCTTTTACTGAAGTGATAAAGGATTCCATATTGAAGGAAGACTTAATTTCGGCGATTTTTTCCAAAGCCGCTTGAAGATTTTTTTCAGTGCGAATCACGTTTCCATGAAACCACATGATTTCCCTGACTGCATCCATTACTTCGTTCGGTGTCAGCGAAGCTTGTGTTTCCTTTGAATACGGCTGGATTAGACGAGTCAGGTGAGTCGCCACCTCGTCAGGATTGATGTCTACCCGTTCTGCGCTTTTTACAAATTCCAGGCAATCCTGCGCGGCTCGTTTCCCAAACACCATGCATGCTCCGGTTGAATTCCCGCCCAAACGGTTGGCTCCTTCTATCCCCCCGGCCAGTTCGCCGATCGCATAAAGCCCGGGTATCCCAGTTCTGCCATGGCCATCGATTTTCACCCCGCCATTGCTGGCATGGGCAAAAGGCGCGATTTTCATTTTATCTCTGGCCAAGTTGATGCCGCGGTCTTCCAGCCAATTCAAATAAATGGTATAGAAATCGCCTTCATTTTTGTAAATGTCAGCATCATAGAGTAGCTCGAACCCATCCTCATTTTTCGTTTTTAAAATCTCTTTCATCATCGCAATATCGAAATATTTGGACGGCAGAGAGTTGGTAAATGGACCATGTGTACTTCGAATTTCAAAGAGCTCTTCCTTCGTCATACCTTCGGGAAGCACTTCTTTTAAAATGCTTTTTCCTTCCGCATCGACAAAATCGCGGCAATAATTAAGGGTATGCTCTCCCCATAACGTCTTATATTTTGGCGAGGTAAAGCCCGGAATAAACTGAATGAATTCCATATTAACGAGGTTAGCCCCTGCCTCAAGCGCCAGGATATGCCCCGAACCATCCACATCATTCGGATTCAAATTGTGTTTGTAAATATTGCCGAATCCGCCTGTCGCAAGGACGACTGCCTTACAGTTAATCATGATAAAATCATTATCATGGTTCAGCAGAATCGCTCCGGTAATTCTCTCGCCGTCCTTCAACAAGGTAACGACAGCTGTTCTTTCCATCAGAGAGATGTTCGGATAACTCTCCATAATGTCAGTAACATTCTCCCTGATTTTGTCCCAGTCCTTCAGCATGTAAATCGTTCTGCCGTTGTTGGCGAAGCAGGCTTTTCGGTCATCAGAAAGCTTATATGGCTCAATACCGATTTCAGGATATTCCTTGACCCTGTCTTGAATCTCTTCGATATATATTTTCGCCATTTCCCTGTCCTGCATATTATGGCTGACAGCTTCTATATCCTCCAAAAACACCGTTTTGTCTTCTTCGTTTTTTGTTACCTGTGTTCCCAGGGAAGCCTTTAGTGGAAAAAAACTTGACCCGGAACATAGCTGAGTTTTAGTAGACATAATGATGTCCTGTCCGGCCTTCGCCAATTCCATACTTACCTTCAAACCTGCAATCCCGCTGCCAACAACCAAGACATCTGTTGTCAAGATCTCTTTAATCATTTGCATTGCACATCCTACAATTTTATTTTAAAAACTACTTTCCTTACCTTCTCGGGCCCCTCCACCTTAATGCCGGTCATATGCGCATCGCTTGGAAATAACAGCATAAAATTACCTTGTTCCAGCTTTACCTTGGACCGCACCTTGCCATCCAGCAGGTAAAAATCATCCTGTGCCTCGTAATCCTGTTTGACAGTCATTCTGTCGAATTGCTCATGGGCGATAAATTCCTTGCCTTCAAGAATATAATAAGATCAAGATACTTTTTGTGAGATTCCCAGAAGCGTTCCTCTTCCGTTTTTGTCTCGTATTCTATTAAATTGAAAAAAATCTCTTCACCCTCTACTTCGTGCATCCCTGGTTGCAGATCCGTGAACGAGTGGGATTGAATGTACCGAACGGCCTGATTCACCTTTTCATCTATGCCTTTATACAGCTCAAAATTTTGAAGATGATCTGCTATCATTTCTAGTCGCTCCTTATTTTTGCGAGTAAAACGCTTTCACAAAAACTATATCACAATAAAATGAAAGCGCAATTATTTTCTTTTAAATTTATATTTTTGGAAAAAATTTTCACCAAAATGTTAATGAGGAGGGTGCTCGTTTGGCAAGATTAATGGTCAACCAGTGGGGGCGGTACTCGTTTGCAGGATAAGCACTCCGCGGCTATTTTTATAAGGGGCTAAAACGTGCGCAAGGCCAGTTTCATTGATCATCCGGTTTTAAAGGGAAATTATAGTGTGGATGATGTCCCACAATTTCCGGTTGAGGCCTGTAGAAGGAAATTATTATACTGGAGAGTGTAGACAATTTCCGTTTTGGGGGAACTTAGGAGAAAACGGTTCGAATTTACGGATAAGAACTTCGAATTTACAGATAAAGGATTTTATTTACGGATAAGAGCTCGGAATTTACGAGTAAAGGCTTAAAATTTACGGGTAGGAGCTCGAAATTTACGGATAAAAGCTTAAAATTTATGGGTAGGAGCTCGGAATTTACGGATAACAGCTTAAAATATACGGATTGCCGGTTGTTCCCGAAAGGAATGATGACTGATGAGGACATGGAGACGTTATTCAGGGATATGATGGGGAAAGGCTGATCTAAAGGGGGCTTTGAATCAGCCTTTTTAGTTAGGAAATAATAAAGCTGTCCCTTAAAAAGAATCGTCATCAACGAGTTTTGGGGCAGCTTCTTATTTGATAGTAGACGGTTGGACTTTTGTTGCCCGGATGTCACCTTCCGATCCGGCTTATTAGCTCCTCATACAATACAACCGCATGGTTATGGATTTGGTCCTTTGCTCCGTACAAAATTGTTACCCGTTCATTGTCAGCTGTTTCAAGAATTTGGTTTAGGAGTTTTTGCTTCTGTTTATCTCTACGAAGCTCGTTCGTATACCGTTCGCGGAACTCCTCAAACAGTTCCGGCTTATGGCAAAACCACTCCCTTAATTTACTGCTCGGAGCAATATCCTTACACCAATAGCGCAGCCTGGCAGACTCTTTTGAAATCCCCCGCGGCCAAATCCGGTCCACCAAAATCCGGCATCCATCTGTTTCATCATACGGCTCATAAATTCGCTTTAACAAAATAGTGCTCATCCTCATCCGATCACCCATTTCCTTTTTAAATTAAATGCGTTCTCGTTCCCCCAACTATATAAAGGCCCGGTCAACCTCGGACCGAGCCTGCTTTATTTGGTTGGTTAAGAGAACCATCCTCTTTGCCAATTATTTATCGAGGATTTTAACATCCTGGATCGGCCAGAAGACGATGTTGGTTTTGCCGATGACTTTGTCCATGGAAACCGGGCCGATGTGGCGGCTGTCCATGCTTTTACGGCGGTTGTCACCCATGACGAAAATATTGTTTTTTGGAACGGTGAAGGTGAAGTCGGATGTAAGCGGACCGTTGTCACCGGAAGCACGGAGTTCCTTTTTGTATTCATCAAGGTATTCTTCCTCATAGTCCTTACCGTTAACGTATAGCTTGTCGTTTTTGTATTCTACCTTATCACCGGGCAGGCCGATGATGCGTTTGATGTAGTTTTCTTCCTCATTTGCGTGGAAGACCACGATGTCAAAGCGTTCCAGATCGCCGATTTTATTGACCATCATTCGTTCGTTGTTATGTAAAGTTGGCATCATTGACGCCCCTTCTACTACGACTGGTGTAAACAGGAATGCCCTGACAACAACGACGATAGCAAGGGCGACTCCAATTGATTTCATCCATTCCCATACTTCTTTTCTGTTAGCCATATAAATCACCCTTTCAGTGAGGCTGTCCTTGGGGTCATTTTACCACAACTATCCATTCAGTCATAATCCAAAGGAGTAACTTGTTTCTAGAAATTGGGTGAAGCTCTACTCCTCTATTCATTCTGGCTAGAGGATTGCCAGGCAGACGTAAATCATTTGGGTGCTTTCATTGGTTAGAGGGGATTGCCTCCAATCCCCGAAGGCGTGTAGAATCCTAAATCCATTTGCGGATAGGATTCGTTCCATTTCTTTTGGATAGACGTAACGGAGGCTGATGTTGGTTGTTTTTTCATCGACGACTTTGCCAGCGCCTGTCCGGAATCTTCTCATTGTTTTATTATGCTGAATCTGATTAAGGGAGTCATATGTACTCAAGCCGAAAACATCTACGGTTAATCCTGTTTGAGGATCGTCATATGTTCTCCACAGTTCTTCTTCACTTGCTGCAAGCAGCTCTTCTTCATTTGGAAACCGTGTTCCAAAAATAAACAGGCCATTGGCTTCCAAGTGTCTATGTACTGAGGATAAAAACGAATCCTGGTCTTCGTTGGTAAGGAAATGCTGAAACGAATTGCCAATCGTATAAGCGAGCGGTGATTTCACATCCAGGTTAAGGGTGCGGCAATCCTGCCCGACCCAATTAATTTGAAGTTCCAGTTTTTCTGCTTTTCTCTTCGCTTCTTCAAGCATTCCAGCATGAATATCGACACCAATTAGGTCCAGTCCCCTCTTTGCCAATGGAATCGTGCCCCGCCCGGTTCCACAGGCTATATCGAGTATCGGGCCTCGCATGCCGTTTGTCCATTTTAGTAAAAACTCAATATCGTCTGTGTAGGTATCATTTTCCGTATCATAAAGAATTGGGTTTTGGTATTCTTCAAAGTTATCCATTTTCATTCCCTCCTCCGAGCTATCTGAGTTTCATAAAAAAGCGTTAATCCTTCATGGATTGACACGACATTCGTTCAATTAGAAGTGTGATTTATTTTTCTCAGAGTCATTACATTACCAATAACACCGATAGAGCCGGAAACGGCAAAGACAATCGGAATTACCAATAGCTGAACATCTTCTGGAATTTCGTTTAGTAATCGATAAACTCCAAACAGGCAAATTAGAAGAGAACCAATTAATCCAATAAGCACTTTTGCTTTAGTTTTCATCACACCCACCACCGTATCCTAATAATACCATTTTGCCAGCAGTTTTCTGTTTCCTTTTCCTATAAAGCGGGAATTCAGAGTTAAGAGACTTGTAGAGGATGTGTCCCTAGCATGAATATGCCGTCAAAAGCATTGACGATGAATAAAGTGAAAGAAGTGAAACCATGGGTGCGCCGCTTTGGCCGGTTTGGTTATATTGCGAAAGGTTTCGTCTATGGAATGATTGGAGTTCTTGCCGCTTTGGCAGCAATCGGGGCAGAAGGTGACATTACCGGAACATCGGGTGTTCTTCAATCAATCGCAGAAATGCCATTTGGAGAAGTTGTTTTAACGTTAATCGGTGTTGGCTTAATCGGGTACATTTCATGGGAGTTCATTCGGGCGATAAAGGATCCAGAAAATGAAGGGACAGATGCGAAGGGCCTGGTTAAAAGAACCGGGTACTTTGTAAGCGGGATTATTTATACGAACGTAGCGTACGCTGCAATCAAACTGGCAAGCCACACGGGTAGTGCGGGTGGTGAAAATTCGGAGAGGACGATTTCAGCCAAGTTGATGGAGCAGCCATTCGGGGTGTGGCTGGTCGGATTGGTCGGAGCTATTATCATCGGATATGGCGTTGTCGAACTTTATACTGGGGCCAAAGAGAAATTCATGGCCAGGTTCAAAACATATGAAATGAATGACAAGGAACGGAAAATCGCCAGGCTGTCAGGAAAAATCGGGCTGATTTCACGAGGAATTGTTTTAATTATGATTGGGTATTTCTTCGTGCGCACGGCATACACTCACGACCCCAATGAATCCAAAGGCCTGGAAGGTGCTTTAACAGAACTGGCAAACCAGCCATATGGCCAGTATATCTTGGGAATCGTAGCAGTTGGACTTGCTTTATATGGAATCTACCAAATCATTCGGGGACGCTACCAGTATATGAATTTTGGAAAGTAGATTGAATTGAGCTGCCCGGTTGGCGTACTGTCGGCAAAGGGGGGCTCATTTGCGCATCGTTCCTATACCCCCTCAAAAATATTTCCTTGGAAATTGTCGAAATAGATTCGGATGTGGTTACGCCCTTTTTGATTTCCTATTGTCAAAAGGGAAATTCATAGCCTGTGTATGTAAAACAAAGTTTGAAGCCTGTCTGTTCCGCGACTGCGACGGATGGTTTGTTGCTTTTCATGCAGTCCCAGTAAGCGGTACCTCCCCTTTCAAGGCACTCTTTTGCATAAATGGCGGCCAGTATTTGGGCAAGCTTTTTGCCGCGATGGGTCTTGGCTGTTTCAATATCCACGCAATGGACGTTTTCATGAACAAAACCAGTAAAGCAGATGCTTACGATATCGTTGTTGTGAATGATGCAATATCCGAGTCCATTTTTGAAAAATTGCTGTGGTGTTGGCCAAAACGAACGAATTTTCGAGTGCAAAAAATCGATATTCTTAATGTTATCGGAGTTGTACAACGCATTATTGATCGGTTCTATCTTGTACCCTCCCGGTAGACTAATGGCGGTTTCCGGGAGCTTGTCTATCTTGTAGACAAGCTGCTCCCATGTGCCAAGCTTTCGGTTTTCGAAGACAGTTTCAATTGTTTGATTCCAGCCAGGATGGTTGCCCATTCCTTCAAACCATTCCAGGCCCGCTTTCCTGGCTCCGGGGATAATCGTGTCGGTGAGAAATGAATGTAGATGAGAGTTAAATTGGTCATTTTTCTCGTTTCCAATAAAGATGAAGCCATCGTTATTACCGAGCCAGATCAAGCCTGATTCGGGGTTATCAGGGTTGTCAACGAAAATGCGGCCGGGGTTGATGCCAGACACGACTGCTTTTGCCTCCAACTGGCCAGCCGGGTTCAGGAGAGGCTGGCATTTATCGAAATTATGTTGTTGCAGTTCGGTTATCATCGTCTACCGCCTCTCGCCTATGCAATCACCATCAGCATCGCCTCGTTATTTTCAGCGGCTGTTTTATAGTAATTGACAAGGAAGTCATAGTATTCGATTAAATAGTCTTTATCTTCAGCGCTCCAGCGGTTGCCCATCGGATAGATGTCATTGGCGTTCAGTGCCTCTATATTGAATCGCTCGGCAAGTTGTGAGGCTGGGATTTGCTTGAGTTCGTCGTATAGTCGAGCGACTTCTTGTGGTTCGAAATAACGGGCCGGTCCATAATCAGAAATATCTTCTCCGATTTCGGTTCCGCCAAGGACGGCTTTGCCAATGTTATCAGGGATTTCGTCTTCGCCTGTTTCCCCAGTTAGAAGAAAATAAATCCCGTGCCACGATTTGTCGATGTCGAGTTCAAGATCCTGGATATCATCCGACGTGTCGTAAATATCCCAGAATTCTTCTGGATTTGCTTTCAGTTCCCTAAGCAGTTCGGGTTTAATTCTGTAAAAGCTAGCATACATACCCATGGTTAACTCTCCTTTTCATAGCGAATGATAATGTTTTTCAAAAAGTAAGCTTTCGGGTATAGTCTATCCAACAGTGTCCTTCCTAGCGCCTACCTGCTGTTTATTATTTATTCTCTTTTTTATTGTTGTTTCCTGCTTCATTCCTATAATTACCATGACCGGGCAGGATTGCCAACACTTTGTTCCGGGAAAATAAGTGAAAAGCTTTCAGGAGGGATTGTTATGGGCTTTGGGAAACTTGAAAAGCTTGGAGACGATCTGCGTGAAGCCGGACACAAACGCCGTCAGCTGGTCGAACAGATTTACGAAGAAGTGAACCAGGGTGATTCCCAGGCATCACAGCAGCTTTACCAGGAATTGAAAGATGTATCTGACCAGGCCATTGACATTATTGAGCGGCAGAAGGAAATTGTTGATAGTGAGTTGGGCAAAATGTAGCAGGTATCGGCCTGCTACATTTTTTTCGGCAAATTAAGATCCTTTAAGGCTTTCGTTTAGCACAGTTCCGCAAAGCAGAGCCGTCTCCCCTTAGCCATCGCAGCGGCGGACCAGAACGAGTGTCCTTTGTATTTTAATTCAAATGGATTCTGGAGATAGTATAGGTATGGTTGATTTTCAGGAGGATTTGTATGGATTTGCATTCTGGTACGTTTTTTTGGCCGACGACTTTCCCCGATGCCCCTTCCTACCCTGCTCTTGAGGCGGATATTGAATGCGATATTGTGATTGTGGGCGGCGGCAGTTCGGGTGCGCAGTGTGCCTATTATTTGGCCGGGACCGGGCTTGATGTGGTGCTCGTTGAAAAAGCGCAAATTGGGAGCGGGACAACGAGTGCGACGTCGGCGTTGATTCAATATGCAGGTGAAACGATGTATACCAAGCTTGTTGACCGGTTTGGCAAAGAGTACATAAGGCAGCATTTAGACTTGATAAAGGATGCGATTAATGATATTGAGCGGGCAGCCAGAGACGGGCGAATCGACAGTGAATTTGTGCGGCGGGATACGCTCTATGTCGCTAGCTCCGGGAGTGATGTAGGGCGGCTTGAGGCGGAGTATGATTTACTGAGAGGGTTCGGCTTTAATGTGGATTTTTGGCAGAAGGCTGAGATTAAAAAGCGGTTTGGCTTTAACCGGGAGGCAGCGATTTATTCGTTTAACGATGGAGAAATGAACCCGTTCCGGTTCACCCATGCACTCATTGATTATGCGGTTGAAAAAGGGATGCGGGTGTTTGAGGCGACCGTGGTAGTTGGGTGTGAGTATGAGGATGCTTCCGGGGGTTTTGGCAGAGGGGTCGGTGAGGGAGCCCAGTGGAATCAAGTTGGTTTGGCGAGCAAGGATAAGGAAGCCAAACCTGGAAGCGTAGTGTTGCGGACTTCCAGTGGGCATACCATCAAGGCGCGTAGGGCCATTTTTTCGACAGGGTATGAAGGTTTGGATATCAAGGCCGAGCAGAAGGCGTCGATTACGAGCACGTATGTGGTGACGACGAGCCGAGTTGGGGGTCTGACCCCAATGCTGTTGTGGGAAACGGCGGCTCCATTCTTGTTCATGCGGACGACTCCGGATGGGCGTTTTATAATTGGCGGCCATGATGAGGATGTGTCGGATGCGAGCGAGCGGGATATGAAGCTTGATGAGAAGCGGGATAGGCTGATGGAAGAGCTCGGGAAGCTGTTCCGGGTGTCGAGGCCGAGGCTGAGTATTGTGTGGGGGCGTTTTTTGCGTCGGTAAGTGATGGGATGCCAATCGTTGGGTTGTATGATGAATTTCCGGGCTGTTACTTTTTGTTTGCGTTCGGGGATAACGGGATGGTGTATGGGCAGCTGCTGGCAAAGCTCATTGCGCGTGATATTGTTGAGGGTGACTGCAGGGAGCTTGGGTTGTACTTACGGGAACGGCCGCTGATTGGGAGAGTGTGAAGAGTTCATCGTTCGTTTGAAAAAGCAATGGGGATATTGCCGCCATTGCTTTTTTACTTATATTGGATTGTAATTGCCAACGTTCGTTCCCCATTCTTTCTCTTGTTCAGGAGTATAGATTTCATAAGTCCCGTCTATCATTCCGTTCATTGCCCATCCTTCACAATCGAAATCTTCAAACGGAATATCTTTATACATCTCATAAAATGTTTTGTATTCCCTAAGTTCTGTTACTTGGACGGTTAAAGTTTCATCTTGTTCTGGAATTTTAATAAATTCGATTGTATCGCCAACTCTAATTTTCCGTCTCTTTTCATCATTTAACCGAACTTCTACCTTCTTTTTTCCCTCAATGATTGATTGAAAATATTCTTCATGCAAACCCATTTTATGTACGATTTCATTTCACCTCATTATAAAACTGTGTTGGGATCGGAGTTTTCATATACCCTGTAATCGCTTTGTCCCTTTTTACTAGTTATATCAATAAGAATTCGTTTTGTCTTGTTTCTGTTTTGATGGAGTTGTTGCCGGTCTATGATTCAACCTTAAAAGGTATACCCTTTGAGAAAGCCTACCTGACTTCGAGTTTGCGAACCGGGCAAAGTAAAAACGTCCCGATTCGCTATTTTCCAGAAGGATTTTTGTAAAATTCCGCGAATTAATTTATATATATTGCCAAAAAGAGGTGGATTATGGAAGAGGAACAGTTACTAAAGGAAATGAAGAGTATTTTATTAAATGAAATACCGAAAGCTGTAAAAAGCATAAGATTAGAATCAGGGGAAATGGTTTGTTACATATCTCTGCTTGGTACCGATTATGAGCCCGTTCTAGGTTATATTACTTTGGGTATAGAATCTCACCGAAAAGAAATCATTGAAGAATACGGCATTGAAGACAAGTACAGTATTTGGAACTCTGGAAATATGCCAATTAACTATCAAACTACCATTGAAGACTCGACCTTTAGGGCACATCAAGATCAGCTGGCAGAATTATTGCGAGGCGACCGATGGGAAGAAATTTGGGCGGCATGCCAAGCACTTCGTTTTGAAATTGCGATGGAGTTAAACTCCTATAATTGGGGCGAGTTTCTTCCGGTGACTGAGGACTTTGTTGTTTTTTCAGAGTGGGAAGCCATTGATGTTGAGAACGGGGATTTGGTCCCGAGTATTCCACAGGAAAAGATGAACGTGCTTGTAGAAAAAGGGCTGGTGAATGAACGGGAAAATGACTGATAAAGCTTATATTCAAAGAGCAGCGAGTGAGTTCGCTGCTCTTTTTCATTGTGAACCCGCAGGGATAGATTATAGTGAATTCAAGGACTTAGGAGAGCAGATTAGTTGGGCTCCCCTGTCGTTTCACGCCAAGATAACCTGATATGTATCGAGATTCATTTTTAGTACATTTAAATGCCAACTGTTTTCAAACGGCTTTCGTCTAAAGAGTAAGAGAAAGCGATTTACTAAGTAAGGAAGCATAGAACCGTCCCTGCTTCCCTGGAGGTGAATAGATTGGAGAAGGATTTAGTAGTTGCCGACTTGATGGAACGGTATGGAACGAAAGTGCTGCATTTGGCGTATTCGTTTGTCCGGAATCGCGCGACTGCTGAAGATTTAGCACAGGAAATTTTCATTAAATGCTATAAGCAGTTGGATTCGTTCAAGGGGGATTCGTCTCTTCAGACGTGGCTGTATCGCGTGGCGGTGAATCACTGTAAGGACCATGTGAAGAGCTGGCATTATCGGCGGGTGCAGGCGAGTGAGTATGTTTCCAGTCTTATTAAGGGGCAGGAGCATGGTCCAGAGGAACATTTTTTACAAAAAGCAAAGCGGGATGCGCTCATAGAGGAGGTCCTCCGGTTACCTATGAAATACAGGGAAGTGATCATCCTTGCCTATTTCCACGAGTTGACGATGAATGAAATTGGCGAGGTATGCGGGGTCAACGTGAACACTGTGAAATCACGAGCTTCTAAGGCAAAGGAACTGCTGCGGAAATCAATGGCTGAGAGGAGTGGTTGGGATGGAGAAGAGATTGAAGGAAGCCAAAGAAAGAATGTTCAAGGATGAACTGGCCAATTGGGAATTCTCGGCTGAGATGAAGCAGAATGTGATGCAGTCTATCCGTTCCGGGGAAAAGAGGACCCCATTTTCAAAAAAGCTATTGCCATCGTTATTGAGTGTGGCTCTTGTAATGATGGTTTTTGGAGGGCTGTATCAATATGTCGTCATGCCTGGGTTGAAAAATTCAAATGTGATTCAGCCTGGCGGCGGCAATCCCGGTCTGGAAACTGCTGAGGATGAACCGGATCAAGTTGAGCCTAGTGACAAGGAAGAGATTCCGTCAGGTGAGACTGAGGAAGAGCCAGACAAATCTCCTGTTGTGGTGACTCCGGATGATAATGATTCTTCTGTACCCGATGCGGTTCCTGCGCCTGATCTGATGGAGCTTCTGGTAAAGTTTGATAAAGCTCTTGATGCAATAGTAGAGACGGCGATTGAACCTGATTTTAAGCTGCCTGGCTTTAAAACAAAGCAGGAACTATATGAGCATTTGGGGGATCATGCCGTTCTGGATGTGCTGGAACGAAATTTAGAGCACCATTTTAAAGAAAAGCCAGATGGATTGTACCTGTTGCCTCAGGAAGGCCCACTTTATATTGTACCCTCTGCCCCATATAAAACCGTTAAGCTGACTGAAACGTCTTACAGGTTCACGCAGGTCACCGACTCTGATATGCATGGCGATGATTATATGGTTGAGGTATGGTTTGAATATATTGATGGTAAATGGCTGATCACGTGGTGGGAAAGGTCAACACCCGGGGAGCATAGGTGAAGATAGTTAAATTGTCTTGAGCATTTGCCGGGATATTGGGAGGTTGCTTCACTTACGCTACTTCAATTTAGAAGTTTGGCCGCAAACAGAACAAGACCCCTTTGCTGTAAGGTTTTATGTAGTTGGCTAACTAGAACAGTCCCTAGTTGGCCTACATTTTTGCGTAGTTTTTGGAATTTATGCGCACTATTGAAATTCCTCCTTCTTGGCAAACCAGATTCGCCCCAATTGGTTTATAATGGATATAATTCTTTAGGGGGGATTTGGATGGAGATTTTGAATGGGTCATCTGTTTCGAGGGGTAAGGAGATTGCGTATACGTTATTTAAGCAGGACGGGGCTGCGGTTGGGCTGGCAATTGTTCTGCCGGGTTTGGGGTATACTGCGCAGGCTCCGCTGTTGCATTTTGCAACTGGGATTTATTTTGATGCGGGATATGATGTGCTGCAAGTGAATTATAAATATTCACGAGATGAGATGAAAGCCTTAAGTGGTGTGGAGTTTTCGGGTGATGTTCGAGCGGTGCTTGATTATGTCCTGAGCGAGTCTACATATACTGAGTTTTCTATTATCGGCAAGTCGATTGGAACGATTGCGTTGAGCTATTTGCTTAAGGATGACCGGTTTAAGTCGGCTCGAGCAATCTGGCTAACCCCGCTTCTTGATTCTGATCATGTTTTTGACGTAATGTCATCGAGTGGCCATGACGGGTTGGTTGTGATTGGCGATGAAGATCCTATTTTTATCGAGGAACGGTTTTCAGAATTACAGAAACTGCCTCATTTGAACTGTCATTTAATTGAAGGCACGGAACACAGTTTGCAGCTCAAAGGAGATGCAATCGGGTCGATTGATGTGCTGAAGGATGTCATGAAGCTGGTCGACGGGTTTTGCAGGAAAGAAATATAATTCCAAAATAGGCCATGGGGGCTTTAGTCTTCCCTATGGCCTAAAACAACTATCTCACAGTTGTTAATTGAATAGTTGTTCAAAAAAGCCAAAGCTTTTTCAGTTACAACGAGCTCCCCTTTTGCAGAAAGACAAAAGTCATGTCCAGACCAATTTTTAAATTGTTCCCCCTCTAATTCCACGGTCCCTTGAGGTATAAATCTAACAAAGTTTGGAAGCTCTATGTCCGGATATAATTCTTCAAATTCGTCTGAGGCAGTTACCAAGCAATCTTGCAACGTAAAACCCTTAAATTCACTTTGTTTCAACCCTTCTGCCAATCTGCTGGACACTATGAAAGCCGGAGTTGACTCTACAAGTTCGTCCCCTAGCCACCCATCAAACTCATAATGCAGGAATTTCACTTTTCCGGATATGCCTCCGCGTTTCACATCTTCTTCAGTTCCATATACTGTTCTTTCACCATGTCCGCCAGAAACCTCTGGCTCTAAAAAGTATAAGTATGCCGCCTCATGAACTTTGTTTTGGCAAATGAGAATCTCCCCCCTCTGCGCAGATGTTGATGAAGAGAATGTAGAGTGGGAAAAGGAACATGACGCCTAATGCCAGGAGCCCGGCACCCGCACTGATTTCGTCTCCTCCGTGTGTAATTGGGAATAGTGCACCGATTATGTATTGGAATAGAGCGAAATATGGCAGCCAAAGGAGTATCGACCAGAAGCGGATTTTCCGCTGGCCAAGCCATTTTTTCGAGAAAAAGTAGGCAAGGAAGCCCCCTGCGATTGCAATGATTAAACCGGCGATATCGGTTATGGTTGAGACGGTTTGGCTGTCCATCCCAGTAAGCCGGTCGATACGGTATGTGTTCAACATGAGTTCGATTGGAATCAAAATGATGAAGGCGTACAAGATGCTGATTGCGTTTAGTTTAAGGATGTCGTTCATAGGCTCTCCTCTATTTGTTTTTTTTCGGGCTTGGTGAAGAAACTTCTTCTTTTGTAAGAATAATCCACTAAAATAGTAGTATGTTGGTACAAAATGAAATGTGGGGGCGGAAAGTGATGAAACAAATAATTTCAGCTTTTTTTCTATCGCTACTTTTAATAATGAGCGGTTGTAACAACTCCTCAGTGCCGCCGAAAATCTCCAAAGAGGAAGCAAAATCAGTTGTGTTATTACAACATGGGAAAGTTAAAATCATTTCAGTTAGTCATCAGGACAATGAGTATATTGTTAAATGGGAAGACAAAGCAAACTGCTCGAGTGGAACCGACTATGTTGACGACGATAATGGAGAGATAACAAAAGCTGAAATGAAGATGTGTTAGCTTGCCCGACCTATAATTATGAGGTCTTTTCTTATGTAGTTCTTCACATCTATTTTGATTTTTAGCACCCGAATTCTATTAAATTATCCGGAAGATTAAATGGCCCTCTTCTAGTTGAGGGAGACCTCATGAGGGTTAATTTTACAATTAGAAGGTTTGGATACCTTACCAACCAGTGATTTTGTATAAAGGGATAGCCTACTATCCCTTTATTAATCCCACCAAATAGAGAAAACCTTATACCCCTCTTTTAGATCAGGTGCAACTGGTGGCTTGCCAAAAGCATAACCTTCATCAATTTCAGATGGTTGTAGTTGTTCGGTCCATTCTTCTACCTCTGACATTTCAGCGGAAGTGAGGATGTAAATTCTTTCCGAGAATGCCCAATAGTCCTCATCATCCTCAATCTCCATAATTTCCACCAGCACATCCTGAACATTCTCCTTATTTCTAATTCCGAGTAACACATTATAAAAAGCCTCAATGCCAGGGTGTTCTAAAAGATTGCAGCCAATCGAGCCTTCATCTTCATTTCCTTCAAAAAAGTCTTCCAGTGATATAATCGGAGCAGTTGGTGCATCTGGATACCCTTGATCAATTATTTTCTCCTCTAACTTTTTCCTCAAATAAATAGCCCCTTTCGTTAGCTAATATACTAACTTTCGTTTCGCACTAAACCGATTGATTTAACCCAACCTCTATAAGATAATCAAACAAATTTTCATAGTTCGTTTCTTCAACTTTATTTGTCTCATGGTCATAGAACATGATCCTTGAACCACAAACCCCTCTTTCAATTGAGAACCCAAAGAAATCACCTGTCCCAACATCAGAAACCGCTAAAAAGGAATGCGTTTTCATAAATCCTAATTCTTTATTTAAGCTGACAATATTCCAATCGCCCGGACTTACTGAAAATAGTGTAGTGAAGGCAAAGTAGCCCCCACCAAAATCCTTTACAAAACTTTTGTATTCATCAGGTAAGGTAAGCGACAGTACTTTTTCAGCCTTCTCAATTTGATAATCTTTGGCTTTAGGTTCTGATTCTAATTCAAGCCATATTGGTCGTTTGTCCCTGGCTTCATTAACAATTTTAAGAAACTCATTATAGTTCATACTACTCAACTCCAAGAAACCGATTTAATTCTTTAGATTAGAAACATATTTAAACGCTGAGACATACTTTTTCTTTAATCCAGGCCTTGAAAAGTTATCGTTCAATGTTTGCTCCGCTTTTTCGACTTTCCCCAAAGCAATATAAGAAGCGGTGATATAAAGTACCCACTTTTCCGATGGCAACGGCCTTTGATCTTGCTGTTCATATCCGTTAACAATCCCGCTAGCTGAACTATAATCATCCAGAAAAGCAAAAACCCACTTTCTAAAAACTTCCCCGATTTCATTGCCTAACTCTATTATTTCTTGTTCTCCTTAAATCAGCCATCTGCTTTGGTATTCCTTGGGCAGTAACGTATCAATTGGCTGCCTAATGGTCAGTTCAGGAGCATTGGCAAGCAATAATTTGTCCTCCACCATTTTGGTCACGTGTGCATTGACTTCTGGAATTCCAATTCGCACCCATGGATATATATGTGTAATAGAATCGGGGGCATATTTTGGGTTTACAAACATATTCATTTCTATGTATTGTGTGGCACATACACTCTTTCTTTTGTAGACGGTAGAATTTTTGGATCGTTTGAACTTCTGAGATTCACAGACTGGATCAAGGTATTCTTTTAACATCGATAACAGCCATTGCTTCCCTTCTTTAAGACCTACCACTAATCCACCTCCTGGCCTCGATCGTTCTATTGCCGTAAGAATTAGTAGCATTTTGCTCTTTTAAATGTAACAACACCTACTTGCTCACTTACTTATAGCTTACTAGTTTTTACAAAAAGAAAAAACCCCAAAAGGCAAAAAAAGCCAATTGGGGTTTGCTGTCTACATTTTATTCCAAAATATGTTGGGCCTCCTACACCTTTTCCCCACTGGGATTCTTCTTTAGGATAATGTGGGGCGTAGCTAAACTTGAATTAGCTGGGGGCTTGGAGCGTAGACCAATTTTTTCAAAAAAGCGCTCTTGAAGGTCTTACGGATTAGTTCTCTCATCTTTAAAAAAACAAGGATTGATGAAAGTGTAGCCAAGTGGGATGCTGAGTGGATTATTCACAATTTGATCGAGACATACTGGATAATGTGTGGAGATTTTGCAGGATGGACTGAACCGGCAAGAGGCTTGCTTTTTTTTATTGATTATTAAAGGTTTGGTCATAATTTGTTCATATTTGTACGGTATGCTTAGTTTGTGGTGAAAAGGACCCCAACCTTTTTCATACTCACTCCCCCTTTTATTATATATAGAGAGATACCATCAAACCCCTTAATTTTCCGGCTCTCGGGCCGGAACTTTTTTTGTATTTTTACGGAGGAGGTTTTTTATGGAAAGGCACATTAACATGGACCCGAAAGAGCTATTAAAAAATATTGAGTGTTTGCGGTCTGAACTGATTGTAAGGAGTACTCAGTTTGGCTTTGCACATGAAAAAACACTGAAGCTCAGCCATGAACTGGATCGCTACATCCTGCAATACCAGCGATTGATGGCAGCGGCTCCAGCTATAAGATAAGGCTCTATCCATTACTTAATGGAAGAGCCTTTTTGTTACGAGTAAATTTGCGGATAGGAACGATAAACTTCCGGGAAACCACCCAAAATTTACGGGTAAGATACATAAATTTAAGGATAGAGTTGGAGAAACTGTCCGGCGGGTCTCCTATATTGTGGATAGGGAGTAAGGCGGTGCGCATAAAATTTGAAAAGTACGCGTAAATTTCTAAAAGTGCGCATAATTCCTGAAAAGTGCGCATAAACTTCTAAGATATGCGCATAAATCCTGAAAAGTGCTCATAAAAATAAATAGGTTTGAACACACCTCATAAGAATCTACACTACGCCGCATCTTTTTCCGGCTTGTCTCCTTCTTTCTTTTCCCCAAAATAGTTTGTTCCAAGTACCCCAACAATAATCAGGATGGACCCAATGATGTGATACGAGTACACATCCTCATTTAGGATGACTGCGCCAGCGACAATCGAAATGACGGTTGACATGTTTCCAAATACGCTCATCCTTGAAGCGGGAATTTTTGAAATGGCGAAGTTGGATAACAGGGACGTCAGGAACGAGGCGAGGACGCCCAGGAACAAAATCGCGACGATGTAGCCCGGATTGGTCATCGGCTTGGCAAAACTGGATAGGGTGCCGTTGTACAGGTGCAGGCCAATTGCAATCACGTTAAAAATGAGGAAGCCGACGCCCAGCATGAAGTAGGTAATTTCAATCGGGTCGTATTCCTTTGTGAGTTTTCGGGCCATGACGGTATAGCCGGCAATCGACAGGCATGACAGCATCATATAAATGATTCCCTTCCAGTCGGCAAAAGAAATTGAGCTCCCTTTCATGACGAAAATAAAGATCACTCCTCCTACCGAAATGACGATGGACAGTTTTTGCAGCAAGTTGGTTCGCTCTCTTAAAAAGATCGACGCGAGAATTAGCGTAAGGATTGGGATAATTGCTGAAAGAATGCCTGCTTCCGATGACGAGATCGTTTCAAGGCCGTACGCCTGAAAGATGAAGAATGACGTTGGGTATAACAGTGTTAACGGCAGGACCCTCAAGTATTGGCGGAAGCGGCCGAAATCGGTTTTGATGACTTTTATAGCCATAAGGAAACTGACGGCCAGGAACGCAGCCGTGAATCGGAATGCCAGCGTATCGAGAGGGCTCGACGCTTCGACTGCCTGTTTTGTAAAAAGAAAGGAAAGTCCGACAATCAGCGCGTTCAGCGTCGCGCTCATATAGCCGAGATAGGTTGCTTTTTTCATGTTTCACCACTCACTTCTGTTTCCGGGGAGACTTCCCCCCAACTTACGATGTTGATTTAAGAAAACGTTAATGATTTTTTTAGTTTGGGTTTATATTTATTCGTTACTCTGGAATTATGAAAAGTCCTCCAACTTTTCTACCCTCCCCCCTTTGACTCGAAACAAACCCCTGCCCGGCCATATTTGGCCGGATATTTTTTGCTCAGAGGGAACACCTATTAGAAACCAGTTATCGTCTGTACCAATCGTTGACGCAGAATGATGGGAAACTGGCCGAGGTTTTTCAATAAAGAATGGGTACGCTAAGTAACGGGGTGATTTTTGATGGCGAAGCTGAAGAAGGATCCGTCGGATGCGGGAGTCAGCGCGGCGAGTGTGAAGGGCAATGCGGGACCGCACAATATTCGGCACCGCAAGAATAAAGTAAACAGCCAAAATAATCAGTTCAAAAAGCATTAATGTTAGGGGCGCCCTCGGTGGGTGCCCTTTTTGTGTGGCAAGGAAATGTTGCTGCTGCCCCGTGCTGCTGGCAAATCCCCCTTGGGGAGCTCTATTTCGCCGGCAAAGGAGAGCCATCCACCTTTGCATCAGTAGCGGATGAACATGTCGATGAAGAGGTAAATCATCATGAGGAAAATGATGACGATGAATGTAAAGAAAGTATAGTATATACCGTTTGGGAGCTGGTTTTTGAATCGTGGCGCGAGGACAAGGAGAGCGGCACCGATCAAGATTTGGGCGGCTAATTGAAGAAGCGCGCGGTAGATTCCTTCTGTTGTGAAGGCATAGATAATCGTTGCCAAACCGATTATCGCAAGAATAATTGGGAGTTTTCTCATAAAAGTACACCTTTCGTTTTTCTTTCATCATATCACTAAATGCTCAATTCTTGGACTGGCTGTTTGCTGTACAATGGAGGTAGACGGATTGGGGAGAGTGATGGTGTGTCTGGTAAACGTTGTCCGATTTGCGGAGGAGAAAATGGATGTACGGCTGGGGAGAAGGTGCCGTGCTGGTGTGCGCTTGAGGAGTTTCCACAAGGCATTTTTGATTTGGTGCCTCCGGAAAGTTTGCGGAAGGATTGTATTTGCAAAAGCTGTTTACATAAATTTAAGGAAGAGCTTGAGGCGCAGGGGCGATGAGTCCCTGCGTTTTTCTTTTTGAGTAAGAAATGGGATTATAGTTTTTGTTTATATCTCGGATTGTTTTAGTTTGTCCAAAGGATTTCCGCCTCTTCGGTCTCCTTAATTTGCTGTGACCAAAAGAACCGTCACTCTTGGTTCTGTTCCCGTGAACCTCGTTTGCTGCACATGGTATAAGGCGGAGTGTTTTGGGGATGTTAAGGGTGCAGGAATTTTTGTTGGGAGGTTTTGTTATGCAGCAACAGAATCAGGGTACGCAAGGTCAGCAGCAATATATGCAGCAGCCGCCGAATGTTTTGTCGGGGAAGGATGCACTGTATTTGACGGATATGCTGACATGGAATTTGAATGCAGCAAAGAAGGCACATTTTTTCGCACAGCATTGCCAGATTGAAGCGATGCGTGCCGAGGCGGAGAAAGTGTGCGAGATGCATGAGCGCCACTATGAGAAGATCCTTGGCCATTTGAGTGCGCATGAGAATCAAAATCCGCAGCAGTATATGCAGCAATAGGAGGTGCACATGATGAATAATTCGATTTCTAATCCAGCCACAAAGGTTGAGAAGAATCCATCGATGAATGACCGCGATTTTATCAATGATTTGCTGTCTACGGAGAAGTATTTGAAAGATGGATACAATGTGTTTCTGAATGAAGCCAGCCATTCAGGCTTGTACAACGATGTACTCGAGATTTTCAACGAGACTCAGAATTGTCAGCGCCATTTGTACAATGTCATGTTCCAGGAAGGCTGGTATAAGGTGGAGCCAGCTCAGAACCAGACACTTCAGCAAAAAGCCCAGCAGTTTGAGGGGTACCGGAACCAACTGCCGAATCACGGCGGCGGGCAGATGCAGTAATAGTTTAAAAACGAGAAGTCCTCTTTGGGTGTAACGGGTTCCGTTTTGGAGGATTTAGCACATAAAATCCCAATAAAAATAGGCAGCCATTTCGCTGCCTTTTTCTTGTGGTTTTTTAATCATTCCTCTACTTATATTATACATCTTATTATAAACAATTTATAGACTGCTCTTTTTGTAATTCCTATACTATACTGTTATTTACAAATCCAAGAGAAGAGGTGTATCAGTATGAATGACAAAAAAGATGTCTTAGATAAAGGTCCATTTTTTCATGGTACTAAAGCAGATTTAAAAATTGGAGATTTATTAGAACCACAACACTTATCAAATTACCAAGATAAAAAATCTAACTATATATACTTTACCGCAACATTAGATGCTGCTAAATGGGGTGCTGAATTAGCGACATCTAAAGCAAAAGAAAGAATTTTCATTGTAGAGCCATTAGGTGATTTTGAAAATGATCCGAATTTAACTGACAAAAGATTTCCTGGAAACCCAACACGGTCTTATAGGTCTAAATATCCTTTGAAGATTATAGCAGAATTAAGTTCATGGGAAAGACATTCTGATGAACAAATAAATCATATGCTTGCATCTTTAAAAAAGTTACGTGAACAAGGAAAAGCTGTAATAGACGATTAATCCTAAAAATTGCAGGACCACCAGGGGCTTTTACGGTCCATATTGTATTAAGACCAAGCCAATTCGACTAAAAGGAGAAGCAGAAAGGCACCCAATAGAATGATATAGGCAGTGACTACATTTTTAGTGACCTTATTCTGAAGGAATGCACTGTAACATGAACAAGTCAGGGCAGCCATAAAAAGTAGCATTGCGATGCTTCTGTACTTGGAATATGTACCATAGTTGATGGTTACAAAAACATAGACCGCTACTCCAATTACGCCTAAGACATTACTGGCAACGCGCAACTGTTTAGTCATTTTTTCGGGTTTAGCTTTGTTCTCCATCAGGTCCCTCCTAGGGGCAAGTGGCATCGACTTTATAACGGAATTTTACCATATAAAGGTGGTTATAAGTATTTATTTTAAGCTCCGGATCTGTGGAAAAGGAATTTTGGTGAAATGTATTCGAATGCTGTAGTTGCTCTTTAAAAACTTGATAAAAGAGTGCAGTTGGCACATGGTGATTTTTTATGTTCAGGGTGAGTTACTAGTAAAATAGAGCTATCATTTCTGGTTATTTCAGTTAACGAGAAGCATGAAAATAACTAGTACAGCTTGAAGGCTAACTAGTAGGGCTTGAAGGTATACTAGTGATGCCTAGTAGCCATTAATTGCTATACATTTAAAATTTCACTAGTAATACATGAAAATCATGCCTGTAATTGTAGTCAATTAACTAGTTATGATGGCACCTTCCACCCGGTATAAGCTGACCATAAGCACACAAAAAGGACCCTTTCCATAACGACTGAAGGGTCCGCTGTATGATTGGGCCCGCCTCAAACATTAACCCTATGGCTGCAATTTTTTCAAAGCATCGATATCCAGTTCCTCGTCATAGTCAACACCTTCAATCTCGAAGCCGTTCAGTTCCATGAATTCTTTTTTAAAAAGGTCAATGGCTGTAAGGTTGTGAATATTGTCCTGGTTGACCTCGGCCATGATCGCGGTGACTTCCTGCTGGACGTCGTCGCGAAGCTCCCAGTAATCTGGGCGGATGCGGCGCTCGCCGTCCAGTTCGCGGGCATTTCCGTAAAACATGTCGGTGAAGAAACGGTATTTGTGCATGATTGGCGTTTCGTGCAGGCCTTTTTCGAGCATGACCTTGTACAGTGTTGATGCATAGATCGGGAAGGTTGGGATGACTGCGCTTGCCTTGGTGGTGACGGCTTTACTGACGCAGATTACGGCTTCCCCACCGATTCTTTCATAAAGGATTTCATTGAGCGTATTGGCGGTGTCTTCGGCATGACGCTTTGCGCGGCCGAGCGTGCCTGCTCCGTAGAATGCCTGGGTGACTTCCGGCCCGATATAGGAATATAAAGTTGTTTTGAAGCCTTCCGTAAGGACGCCCGCTTCGTTCAGTGCATGAATCCAGCACTCCCAGTCCTCGCCGCCCATTACCTTGACGGTGTTTTCAATTTCCTCTTCCGTTGCCGGCTCGATTACCTGCTCATAGAGCTCGCCGGTTTCGAGATTGATGTTCGTTCCAGAGACAGTTTCGCCGATTGGTTTGATGACGGAACGGTAGGTGATTCCTGTATCAGGATCCTTCCGCATCCCCGAGGCGAGACTGTAAACGAGCAGATCGATTTTTCCGCCAAATTCATTTTTTACATACTCAATGACGGCTTCTTTCATTTCATTTGAAAACGCATCGCCAATGAAGTTTTTCGCAATCAGGCCTTCCTTCTCGGCTTCTTCTTTGAAAAAAATGTTGTTCCACCAGCCCGCGGTCGCTAACCGATCGTCGGTAATGCCTTTTTCAAAAGAAACACCTATTGTGTCTGCGCCTGTCCCAAACGCCGTGACAACGCGGGATGCGAGTCCATAGCTGGAAGATGCACCGAGGATGAGCACCTTTTTTGGGCCATCAAAGCGAGGCTGCCCTTTTATATAGTCGATTTGTTTTTGCAGCGCGGCCTTGCAGCCGATTGGATGGGCTGCCCTTGAAACATTGCCTTTTAATTTTGCTTCTATGATCATTTGTCATGTCTCCTTTTTAAAAAGTAGATTTTACTTTGCTGCGGTGATGACCTTCATTCGGCTTTCGGCGGGATGACCTTCGCCCTGCCTTCAAGAACGACGTCTCCGTGCTGGTTGTAGCAGGTGGTTGCTAGCTCTAAGATTTTGAACTTGCCTTTGTCGATAAATTCAATGGCCTCGACTTCTGCGGTGATGGTGTCCCCGATGAAGACGGGCTTTGTGAATTTCATTTCCTGGCTCAGGTAGATGGTGCCCGGACCTGGGAGTTTCATTGCGAGCACGGCAGATATGAAGCCGCCGCTCAGCATTCCATGTGCAATCCTTGTTTTGAACGGCGTGCCTTGTGCGTATTGTTCATTCACATGCGCCGGGTTCAGGTCGCCGGTGATGCCGGCGAACAGATAGACATCGCTTTCTGTCACTGTTTTTGCCATTGAAGCTTTGTCGCCAATCTTAATTGCCATGATGGTTGCCTCCTCATTAAGTTTGCTCACTATTTCACAAGATATCTTACTAAAATAAGAGACAGCTAGAAAGGGAGTTTGCAAAAAGTACATACTTTCCGCCCGTCTCTTATTTAGTTTTTATTCAAATTACCTGACGACCATTCACCAAACGCCCTTTACCAGAGCATAAGGCTGCGGGCTTCTTCCCTCAACTGATCCCGGAAGTCGGGGTGAGCGATCGAGATGAGCATGTCGACGCGCTCGCGGATGGATGTGCCGGTCAGGTGAGCCACTCCGTATTCGGTGACGACGTAGTCGACGTCGTTTCGGGATAGCGAGACGACTGCTCCCTGGGTCAGCCTCGGGACGATTTTTGAGATGGTCTTGCGTTCACTTGATCCCGGGACGCGGACGTTGGCTGTCGAGTACAAGGCGATGAATGATTTTCCACCAGCCGACAACTGAGCGCCGATTGCAGTGTCTGCCTGGCCGCCGGTGCCGCTGAATTGGCGGTGGCCGATCGACTCCGAGCAGCATTGGCCGGTCAGGTCAATTTCGAGTGTTGTGTTGATCGAAATCATTTTATGGTTTTGTCCAATTACGTACGGGTCGTTGACGTAGCTGCCGTTTAGGATCAGGACACCCGGGTTGTTGTTGATAAAATCGTACAGCTTTTTCGTACCGAGTGCGAAGGTGGCGACCATTTTTCCAGGGTGAAGGGTTTTCTTTTTCCCAGTAACGGCGCCTGCTTCAAAAAGGTCAACCATGCCGTCTGTGAACATTTCGGTGTGGATGCCAAGGTCCTTCTTGCTCTTCAGCTCGTAGGCAACTGCGTTTGGGATGCCGCCGATGCCAAGCTGAATCGTTGAACCGTCCTCAATCAGGCCGGCGATTTGCCTGCCGATGATCCGGTCCTTCTCATTCGGTTCCGGGGATGGGAACAGCGGAACCTCGTAGTTTGCTTCGATTAGATAGTCGATTTCCGAAATATGAATTGTTGTATCCCCGAACGTACGCGGCATGTTTGGATTCACTTCAAGAATTACCAGGTCGGCGACTTCAGCAAGTTCTTTTTCATAAGTAGCACTGAGGCTAAGCGACAGGTAGCCATGCTCATCCATCGGTGAAGCCACACCAGCGAAAATATTGACGTGGCGGTGGTCATGGCGCCTTTTCCCGGCAAAATGCAAGTGGTTCGGGATGTAGGAAACCGTCCCGGCCTCGTGCATTTTCCGGACGGCCGGCATGTAAAACCAGCCTTCCATCAGGAAGCGTTCCTTGTAGTCGGTGGCGCTGAAATAAGGATATTCAAGGATCGGCAGGCAGGTTGAGACCCTGATGCCTTCAATATGCTCGGGCAATTTGTGCAGCTTGGACAGGAAGCTGCGCGGTTCGGCTGCGGCGAGCCCGGAGACGATGTGGTCGCCGCTTTTCACAAAGCTGAGCGCTTTTTCGACGGATATTTTTTTAGCAAAATAAAGGTCGCTGTATTTATTGGATGTGAGTGTCGCCATGATCAATCGGCCCCCATTTGATGACATTTGCAGCCCACGCATAGCCGATTCCCGCGGAAATCATTGAGATGACGGTTCCGTCCTCGACCTTGCCTTGCTCAAGTGCGAGATGCAAGGAGAGAATCTGGTCGATTTGCCCAAGATGGCCGTATTCGCTCAAATAGATGGTCTGCTCTTCGGTCAGCCCAAGCGTTTCAAGCATGAATTTGTGCATCGAGTATTTGAAGTGCAGGACAGCCAGGTAGCCGAGTTCTTCCTTGGCAACGCCGGATTTCTCAAAAGCCCGGCCGATGCACTGGAACCAGTTTGGCATCGAAACTTCGTTCAGGCGGTCCTTCATATGCTTTTCGTCAAATAGCCTTAGAGATTTATAGGCTTCTTCGTAGTTTTCAGGCGTAATCGGTTTTTCAGTGCCTCCGTACTCGACGCCTGCATCACGCGCCATCGATCCGTCGGTCATGATGTGCGAGCCGAGCAGGATGTTGCGGCCGAGGTTCTTTTTCAAAATAATCGCCCCGCCTCCGGCTGCCAGGTTATACATCATTGACATCGCCCTGTCGGTGTAGTCAACGAAATCGCCGTTCCGGTAGCCACCGACAATCATGACGGTGTTCAGGTCAGGATCAGACATCATCATGTCCTTGGCAATTTTCATCGCTGAAACGGTTGTACAGCAGCGCTGTTGGAGGTCGATGCCCCACGCATTGGTCGCACCGATTTTTTCCTGGATATAGATGGCTGAAGTGGTCAGCGGGTACTCTTTCCACTCCTCGCCAATCGAGATAACCAGGTCGATTTCTTTCGGGTCAATTCCTGTGTTTTTAATGGCAGCAAGACCGGCTTGCACGCCCATTTCCTGGGTTCCGTCATTTTCGCCAGGGATCGGCTTTTCCTTGATGCCGAGTTTGTTGACTATTGCTTCCTCTGTCCAGACGCCATTTGTTGCTTCGGCTATTTCCTTCGCGGTCATTCTTGGAGTGGGGATATAAATGCCAGTCCCCAATATTCCAACATGTGTTTTTGTCACGTCTATCTCCTCCTTTGAGGATTTTTTATAGTTTAAAAAACTGCAGTTACAATTGAGTTGCGGAGCCAATTTTACGTGCGGTCAATTATCCACACAAAGCCTTTCGTTCAGGAAGTTGATGATTAGTTGATTTGTTTCTTCGGGTGCTTCCATGAAAAACAGATGCCCGGTTTGTTCAATGATGGCAACGCGTGACCCGGCAATTTGCTCATTAAGAAGCCGCGCATTCTCGTAAGGAACGACCCGGTCTCCGCTGCCAGCGATAATCAGCGTTTCGGCGGAAATCGTCTGGACGCGGTCTTCGGCGTTGAACGATGCCCCGGCGAACAGCTGGCGCTGGTAGGCTTCCTTCGGCTGCGGGTTTTTCTTTTGCTCAGCGATGATAAAATCGAGAATGTCCTGGTTCTGCTCGACTGTTTCCAAGTTCAATGCGGTGGAAACCGCGTAGCGAGCACGCTCCGGGTCACTGCCCTTGCTTGCGCCCTGCAGCATGATTTCGAGCGTCTCCTTCGGGATCGGAATGCTGTTTGTCCCTCCGAATGAGGTGCTGCACAAGATGAGCTTGTCGACCATTTCCGGATGGCAAATCGCTAATTCCTGAGCGATGAAGCCGCCCATCGAGACTCCGAGGATATGTGCTTTTTCTATATTCAAGGCCTTTAGAAGTGCGGCCGTATCTTCCGCAAATAATTGAATAGAGTACTCCATATCAGGTTTGTCGGTGTAGCCGACGCCTCTGTTGTCAAAAATGACAACCTGGAACTGTTTCGATAGCTCCTCGACTTGGCGGGCCCACATCCAGCTTGCGTAGCCAAGCCCTTCCAGCAACACAAGAGGCGGGCCTTCTCCATGCAATTCATAGTAAAATTCAATTCCATTCGCATTTACTTTTGTCACAAAACGGATCTCCCTTCTCTTGAAGATGCTAGAAAAATAGAAACGTAGAGTGCAATCTTGTTTCAACGCTCAGTGCCTATGAGGACACTACAGGCGCGTTTTGCTGTCCGGAAGGGTGTCGGATTTCCGTACACTGCCGGAAACTGCTACATTTTGCTTCCTATTTGAAGAAGGGACTCCTAAATGCCAGGGGGAGCGGCATTTAGGAATCCACTTTTTCCAGAATATTATTCGAATTCCATGTACTCGGTTTCAAGTTTAAAGATGAAGCTGCCGTTTGCATCCTGGTCAACCTTGCTAAGCGCCATCTTCGTTACACCTTCACGCTTGCCGTCTTTATAGCTGATTTCAGGAGCAAGGCCATCAGTAAAGGTCATGCCGTTCATTGCTTCAACATAGCCTTCCCATGACAGGTTGTCGCCAGCGGCTTTCAGTCCTGCCACAAATGTTTCAGCTGCAACCCAGCCAGCCATTGTGTACGCGTTAATAACCTTTTGATTTGGGAAGTACTTAGCCATTGCATCCATCAATGGCTTCAGTTTTGCTTCATCTGCTTCAACCCAGCCCATTACATACAGGTTCTTGATGACATTTGGAGCGCCTGGTGCAGCAAGTGCAAGGAATGATGCATCAGCGTTTGAATAAGTTGTGATCATTGGAACATTGAAGTTTACTTTTTCGAATTCCTTCAGGATCCCGGTTGTTGCGCCAGCGAGAGCATAGACGATGACGACATCAGGGTTAAGAGCTTTTGCTTTTTGGACAGGTACAGTAAAGTCTGTGTCGGCAGCGCTGACCGCCAATTTGCCTTCATTCTTCAGTATGTCTTCCTTGCCAAGTGCTTTCAGGCCATCTTGGAACCCTTCAAGGCCGTCGCGGCCAGTATCATCGTTTTGGTAAATAACAACTACGTTCTTAGCATTAAATTTTTCAACCGCATATTTCGCTTTCAGCTTGCCTTCGTAAAAATAGTTCGGCTGGACCGGGAAGAAGTTTTCGCCGGATTTTGTCAGCTGCTTCGCACCAGAACCGAAGTATACAGCCGGAATGCCTTCGTCTTTTACAATGCTTTCAGTCGCCATAACGCCTGGTGTTCCAAGCTGGCCAACGATTGCGAATACTTCATCATCATAGACAAGCTCTTCCATTGCCTGAACGGCTTTGTCTGGCTTGAATTCGTCGTCTTTCTTGAGCAGTTCGATTTTGCGGCCGTTGACTCCGCCTTCGTCATTTACTTTTTTCAAATACGCTTCCATGCCCTCGAAGTACGGAGTACCGATGAAAGCCAATGTACCGGATTGAACGCCGATGGTGCCGATTTTCACTGTGTCGTCAGTCACGCCCTGTGCCAATTCCACTTTCTCTTTCTCTTTCTCTTTTTCCTTTTCCTTGCCGCTGCTGGTGGACGTGGTGCCGCCTGAGCATGCTGCGAGTGAAAACAGGAGGATAAAAACCAAAGCGACTAACGAACCTCTTTGCCAAAATTTTCTCATGACGTTGATCTCCCTTTTTATGGTTTTTGTATTTGCATCCAGGCTGGTGTGGCCTGGGGAATGCCGTTTGTAAGTGTACGAGATTGCTGGGGATGGTGCGGTTTTAGATTTGGACTTGTTGCGAAATTGGTCCGACGGACTATTGGTGATGTTTTGAAGCTCAGACCTTTGTGAAACATGAGCAGAATTGGTTTGGTCTCGCCACCATGTAAAATGTCTCTAAACTCGGTTTGAAGCGCCGGACTCTGCACAGTGTGTCCAAGACGGGTTATTGGCGACATTTCAGAGCTCAAACTATCGCGAAACGGTGCCAAGACGGTCTATTGGCATCGTTTTGAACCTAGAAACTCGGTGAAATGTGCCCAAGACGATGTATTGGAAACATTTCGAACCTCGAAAACTACTGAAACGTGTCCAATAACCTGATAAGAGTCAGGAACCCGGGAAATGAGAACAGTCCCTGTTTACCAACAACCCGTGAACGGTTTCTAGTGCCCGCCCAGATACGCTTGTTTGATTTCCGGGTCGTTTTTGATGTCGGCGGCTGGCCCGTGGTGGGTGACTTTGCCGGTTTCGAGAATGTAGGCGTAGTGGCTGATGCCGAGCGCCTGATTGGCGTTTTGTTCTACGAGGAAGACGGTTGTGCCTTCTGCGTTTATATCTTTGATAATCGTAAAAATGTCTTTTACAATCAGCGGCGCGAGCCCGAGTGATGGTTCATCCAAAAGCAGCAGCTTCGGTTTCGCCATCAATGCCCTTCCGATAGCGAGCATTTGCTGCTCCCCGCCAGATAAGGTTCCGGCGAACTGCTTCTCCCGTTCTTTCAGTCTTGGAAAATACGTATATACTTTTTCAAGTGAGTCGGCGGCAGCCTTTTTGTCCTTCTGGGTGTAGGCGCCGATTTGCAGGTTTTCTTTTACCGAAAGCTCGGGGAATACTTGCCTTCCTTCCGGTGACTGGACTATGCCGTGCTTGACCACCTTGTCAGGAGATTGCCCGGTCAAGTCTGTCCCTTTAAAAGTGACGTTTCCATTTTGCGGTTTCACAAGCCCGGAAATCACTTTCAGAATTGATGTTTTCCCGGCACCATTCGCACCTAGGAGGGTGACAATATTGCCTTCTTTTATTTCAAGAGATACATTTTTAAGGGCATGAATGTAACCGTAGTAAGCGTCAATATTTTCAAGCTTAAGCATGTACCTCATCCTCCTTACCAAGATACGCTTCCTGCACGGCCTGGTCGTTCTGGATTTCCTTTGGTGTGCCCTCGGCCAGCTTTTTGCCGAAGTTAATGGCGCAAATGCGCTCGCACACCTCCATGACGAGATTCATATCGTGTTCGACGAGCAAAATCGTGATGCCGAATTCGTCGCGGATTTTTTTAATCAAATTGGTCAGTACCTGGGTTTCGCTATGGTTCATCCCGGCTGCCGGCTCATCGAGGATGATCATCTTCGGGTCGGACATGAGCGCGCGCCCGAGTTCAATCAGCTTCATGACACCGTACGGCTGGGCCGCACCCGGCTGATGCTCGATGCCGCGAATACCGAGGAAATCCATGATTCCAAGTGCTTTTTCGCGAATTCGCTTTTCTTCCCGTCGTACGTTTGGAAGAAGGAAGCCTTGTGCCAGGAATCCGCCCTTCGTTTGGTGGTGCTGGCCGATGATCAGATTTTCAAGGACGGTCAGGTTCTTGAACAGTTCAACGTTTTGGAACGTCCGGACGAGGCCAATATCAATCATTTGATGGACCTTGTAATTGAGTAAATTCGTGCTGCCCTGGAAGGTCATTTTTCCAGTATCAGGCCGGTAAAAGCCGCTGATGCAGTTGAACACGGTAGTTTTTCCAGCACCGTTCGGACCAATCAAGCCGTAAATCTGGTTCTGTC
The DNA here is from genome assembly GCF_001685025.1 of Bacillus sp. FJAT-27225. Lineage (GTDB taxonomy): Bacteria > Bacillota > Bacilli > Bacillales > Cytobacillaceae > Bacillus_D. Next base: position 567,221 of record NZ_MAYU01000012.1, read on the forward strand.
CGACAGTGAAACTTAAGTTGTCAACCGCCTTCAGGCCTCCGAAGGAAATCGACAGCCCCTCTATTTGTAAAATTGGTTCCATCGTTATCCCTCCAGTCCTTTCGCCTGTTTTGGCTGCTTTGACTTGTTACTAAATGTGGCTTTCAGCTGCGTACCAATTCTGGCGATTCCATGCGGCAGGAACATGATGACAAGAATCATCGCAGCCCCTGTGAAAATGCTGGCAACGTTTTTAATGTCCTGCAGCGCTTCAATGTCCTTGATGAATTCGGGAATGAAGACGATAAATGCGGCACCAAGGATACTGCCCGGAATGGAGGCAAGGCCGCCAATGACCACCATCGCAAGCAGGTTCAAGCTGAGGTCTATTCCCCATTGGTTCGGTTCTGTGAAGCGGATCAGGTGGACATATAAGCTGCCGCCGATTCCCGCGTAAAAAGCGCTAAGCGCAAACGCAATCAATTTATATTTGAAAAGAGAGATGCCCATCGCCTGGGCGGCACTTTCACTGTCGCGCATCGCAATCAGTGCCCGGCCTGTTTTTGACGATAAAAGGTTGTGGGCAAACAGGATCAGCAGCACCAGGATGATGATCACGAACACGAAGTAATGCTCGCGGTCGCGGAGTGCGAAGCCGAAAACTTCAGGGAAGCTTGCCCGCATACCCGAAAATCCGTTCGTGAATGGAATCCATTCCTTGAATACCTGCTGGATGGCGACACCGAATCCAAGAGTCGCAATCGCCAGGTAATGGCCTTCAAGCCGGAGTGCAGCGAGGCCAAGGATCAGGCCGATTGCGGTTGGAATCAGCCCGGAGAGCAGCAGGCTCAACAAAAACGGCAGCTCAAAGTTTGCTGTGATATACGCCGATATATAGGCGCCAAGACCCATGAATGCGGCATGCCCGAGTGAGATTTGCCCGGCATAGCCAAGCAGGATGTTGAAGCCGATCGCCACAATCGAATAGATGACAATCAGGTTCATCATTGTCATTGTTGACCGCTCGAACTCCATAATCAGCGGCAAGCTAGCGACAACCAGCCCGCCGAGTATATAAAGGAATGGTTTGTTTTTTAACAAGCCCTTCATGCCTTACACCTTCTTCCGATGAACTTTGCCGAACAAGCCAGTAGGTTTGACGATCAGGATAATAATGAGCAATGCGTATACAATGACGGTTTTCCATTGCAGCGAGATATAGTAGCCTACGAGGTTGTCAAACACCCCGATGATAAAGCCTCCGACAACCGGACCGACGAACGATCCGAACCCGCCAAGCACCGCCGCGATAAACGACTTCAAGTGAACCTCGCCCATCATCGTTGTCGATACGTTTGTGGTTGGTGCGATTAAAATTCCCGCAATTGCGCCGAGGACGGTCGCGATGATCCACGATAACGAGTAGACTTTTGAAACCGGGACTCCCATCAGTTTCGCAGTCGTTTCATTCTGGGCAGTGGCCCGGATGGCGATGCCCATCAATGTATTTTTCATAAGGTAAAATAAAATGGCCATGATGATGAGCGTGATGGAAATAATGAAAATCGCGTTTGGCTGGATGATAACGTCAGCAACGTTGATATTGTCCATTGTTAACGCTTTCCTAAATGGGTGCATGTCGATGCCGAAAATCGCCGACGCTCCCCCATTGAACACCATAATCAGACCGAGCGTGATGATCATCTTGCTGACAAGCGTCGCCTTTGCGGCCGGGCGAATGAACACTCTCTCGACGAGGAAGCCGAGCACGACTGCGAACAAAATCGCGCCGATAAACGCCGCCGGATAGGACATCGTTTCCTGAAAAAGCGTAAATGCCATGAAGGCACTGAACATCGCCATCTCCCCCTGCGCGAAGTTGATGACATCCGACGTCCTGTAAATTAAAACAAGGCCAAGGGCAGCCAGGGCATACAAACTGCCAGTTTCCAAGCCTGCTATCACGTTTTGTAAAAACTCAACCATATATAGCCCTCCTTTTCTTGCATAATTGAATTCTGCTTTTCTATTTCTACACTCCTATACTTTGCAACTATCGTGCCAAGTTTTAGTGAAGCGCATTTAAAATCTCAAAATAACGTTTGAAAGCTTGATAGCTCGCTGTTTTTTTAAAATGAAAAATGGCTTGGAACTGGTCCAAGCCATTTTTAGTGATAAAGTTTTTGAAAACGCTTACGATTTAGGTGTCCGGAAATCCGACAGTTGTTTGGAATTGCGACATCGGGGATCAATAGCGCTGAATTATTTCAAATCCCGCTGAATTAATCTCAAAGTCGCTGAATTATTTTTCCGAGTAAGCCGAATAACCACGTGTCGGGAGGCAAATCACGTTACCGGCACATCCAATTGATATTTTTCGATTTTGTCATAAAGGCTGGATCGGCTGATGTTGAGGATTTCGGCAACTTTTACTTTGTTATAGTTTAATTCTTCGAGGCAGTTCTTGATAATTTCCTTCTCGGTTTCTTCTAAAATACCCTCTAATCCAGTTCCGAGTTTGTGCTGCTTTTTGCATTTGGTGATGCTGTATGGCAGATGGACAGACTGAATCAAGTTTGTATCGGTCAGGTTGATGGCGCGCTCGAGCACGTTCTCAAGCTCCCTTACGTTGCCTGGCCAATGATAGTTCAGCAAATGTTCCATTGCATGCTTGGAAATGGCCGTTACATATACACCGAGTTGGCTGGAAAGCTTTTTCAGAAGCATGTTTGCCAATGCTTCCGTATCGTTTTCGCGTTCTCGGAGCGGCGGGATTTCAATTGACATGACATTCAGCCGGTAAAATAAATCTTCGCGGAATGTCCCTTCCTCGACCATTTTTTCAAGGTTCTTGTTGGTTGCGGCAATAACGCGGACATCGACGGGAATCGTTTTGGTACCGCCAACCCTCTCGATCTCTTTTTCCTGAAGAACGCGGAGCAGCTTTGCCTGCATGCTGAGCGGCATGTCGCCAATTTCGTCGAGAAAAATGCTGCCGTTATGTGCAAGTTCGAATTTTCCAGGCTTGCCGCCTTTTTTGGCTCCGGTAAACGCACCGTCACTGTACCCGAACAGCTCGGACTCCAGCAGTTCACCCGGGATTGCAGCACAGTTCACTTTTACGAAACGCTGGCGAGCCCGGTTCGACGAATGGTGGATCGCATGCGCAAACAGCTCCTTGCCTGTCCCGCTTTCGCCTAACAACAGCACATTTGATTTTGTTTGCGAAGCGCGCCTTCCCATGTAAATGGCCAGCACCATTTTTTCGCTCGTGCCAATGATGTTCTCCCAGCTGTATTTGGCGCCCTGGATTTTCTCGAGCTGCTGTTCGGCGTAATTGAGCGCTGTCTCGAGCAGCTTGTTCTTTTCAATAATATCCTTGAACTCCTTGACGTCCTGGAACAAGAGCATCCCGAAGCCATAGGCAACCTCATGATTCTCGTCAAGGACCGGGATGCGGTGGACGATTGCTGTTTTGCCGCTTTTGAAGCGGTGCTTCCAGGCAATCTCGGGCCTTTTTGTTGTAAAAACGTACGGGAACCTCGAAAATTCATCAACCTCCAGTACTGGTTTGCCGATGATTTCTTCCTTTGGAAACCCAAGATAGTCGGCGAAAATCTGGTTGATCATTTTCACCTTCGTGTCTTTTCCTATTAAAATAACCGGTACTGAAATTGGGTCGAAAATTTTTTCAACAGTATTCAGGAATGCCTGTGATCCCAGAAGTTCCATTTCTAAAGAGGTCACAACACTTGAGCCTACCTGCCCCATTCATTCCCCTCCTTTTCTGTTTCTTCCTCTCTTTTATTTTATAAAAATATTCATTGATATTTCCATATAATATTGGATAATTTTGGACAAAAGCAGATAAGTGTGAATAAATACGGTAAATGTTTATGATAATAATAAAGTTCATTAAGTTTAGGAGTGGTAGTATGTACAGAACAGTCAGTGATTTTCTCGGAGAATGGTCGAACGCTTCAGGTGGAACGTTACAGGTCCTCGAGTCTTTGACAGATGAAAAATTAAATCAGGCAATCGTTGAAGGACACAGCACACTAGGCTGGCTGGGCTGGCACTTGGCGACGAGCGTGCCGTTTTTTGCCGGACAAGCCGGATTGAAGGTAGCGATGCCTGGTGACCCAGGTTCCGTTCCCTCAAAGGCAAACGAGATTGCCGATGCCTATAAAAAAGCTTCTGAAGAATTGGTGCGTGAAGTGGAGACCAATTTGACTGATGAAAGCATGGTTGAAACTGTTGAAGCCCTTGGGCAGAAGATGCCAAGAGGTGCAGTTTTGAGGCTGTTCATTGACCACCAGACACACCACCGCGGCCAAATGACGGTGCTTCTCCGCCAGGCTGGATTGAATGTACCGGGAGTTATGGGCCCTACTCGGGAAGATCAACAGAAATAAAAGTGTATGCCCAAAGCACCACGGGTTTAGTTTTGTAGTACAAACATCGAATAAACCATGCTATTCACTGCTTGCAAGTAAATTAGCATAGAAAAATGGTTGGAGATTGCTCCAGCCATTTTTCCTTTCTACGGTCCAGGAATAAACCCTGCCCACTCATTGTTTAAAATAAATCCAGATAGTAATATACCAATTATAATTAACCCTACTATACATTTTTTTGTTAAACTAGCAGAGCCCATTGACCAGTACACCCAATAAACCAATCCAACATATTTCCCAATAATGAATAGACAAATTACTAGCATCGCCAAAATCGGTATTCCCATAAGAATTAACCCTATCCATAAAATTACAAAGTAATCAATAGATATAAATGATTCTAATACGGTATTCTCAGATGCAATTGACTCATAGTACCCTGTACCAATTACGACATAAATAGAAACAATACCAATCCCTATTAATATCTTTTTCCACTTCTCCACCTTCACCGCTCCCCTAGGTATCTATGTATTTCTGGGCATTTTTTCTTTACTACAGGGATCCTTCCACAGTTATATAAGCTCACCCTAAAATTTTAACATAAATATCCAGAAACCCATTTTTTTATTTTTACTGACTATAACTTCATGGGTGCTAATTTACTCATACAAAAAAAAAGCAGCCCAATTCGGTTGTGAATTGGACTGCTTCTTTGTTTTTGTACTCAAAAATCTGTATATGCTTTTGTGGTTATTCTTCGTCGCTTTTGTACTCAAGGATGTCCCCCGGCTGGCAATCAAGTGCTTTGCAGATTGCTTCAAGGGTGGAAAAGCGAATTGCTTTGGCCTTGCCGTTTTTTAAAATGGATAGGTTCGCCATGGTGATTCCGACCTTCTCCGAAAGTTCGGTTACGCTCATTTTCCTTTTGGCCAACATGACATCAATATTTATAATAATCGCCATTGTTTTCACCTCAGACCGTTAAATCATTTTCGGATTTTATATCAATCGCTTCTTTTAAAAGCCTTTGGAGGACTGCAGCGAACACAGCTATTACCATCCCCGCGAACACTGGGGCCGCTCCGACGAAGACCAGGCCAGGTGCATCATCCAGCTCCGCCACCATAAATACAAACGGCAGAATGACAGCATATACACCGCTAAAAAAGATGCCCGAGAATTTAATCCTCTTCAGGGCCTTCACGGACAAATCGGAGAAAGCCTCGTTCCTATCAATAAAGCCCAACAGTTTAAACGCCTGGTACAATGCAGCGAAAAATGGAATCGCCGAGACGTACAGGCCGATGACAATCGGATACAGGATATGGGCATAATCCGGATTTGCCGGGTTCTTTGCCAGCCAGAACAGGCCGAATGTACCCAATGCCAGAACTGGAGTTCCAATTAGAAAAACAGCCATTCTTAAAAATAACGTAGATCCTCGTTTCATAAAAAGCACCTCTCTGTTTTATCGTTAGATTGATAATAGCATGTTATTTATTGATTATCAATAAATATTTATCAATTTTCATATTATATTTATCGAATTTCTTTGCTGTAACAGAGTTGTAACTCGGTATTGCTAGTCTAAGGAAGGATGCAGGCAGATAAGTGGCGAATATAGGGATGCAGAGATAGAGGAATTCCGACATTGCGATGCAAATCGTTTTTAGGCGGTGTGCTCAAGACAATTTGGGGTGGGCAAATTGTCCACGACAACCATGTTAGTGGACGTTTCGGCCGGTTCAGAACTGCGAATTGTCCACAAAACCCATGTTGGTGGATGTTTTGGCTGGTCCAGAACTGCGAATTGTCCACGAAACCCATGGTGGTGGAGTTTTGGCTGGTTCAGAACTGCGAATTGTCCACGAAACCCATGGTGGTGGATGTTCTGACTTGTCTGAACTTCAACATTTTCTCAAAAGACCTGTTTCAGGACATTTTTAGGATTACTAGTGTCAGATTGTCCTTTAAGAACAGGTTCGAGGACATTGTGATTCTGAGACGACGGTTGTAAAATGTGCCAACTTGGTATAAGTGCTATGCGAAGGCAAACTGGTGTCGGATTTCTGGACAGTGTCAGTGTTTTCCTACACAGCTGGCGGAGGCCAATTTTTCCAAAAGCGGGGGTTGGCTTTGAATTTTCAAGTTGGCAAGGTTCTTGCATAGTAAAAGGTTGATTAATTATTTAGGAGGTTTGCAGGATGAGATTGAAGGACAAGGTTGCGGTTGTGACTGGCGGAGGCCGAGGAATTGGCGAGGCGACGGCTGTGAGGTTTGCGGCTGAGGGCGCGAAGGTGGTTGTGGCAGATGTTACTTCTGAGGATATCGACCGGACTGTGGCAATGATTGTGGAAGCTGGCGGCACGGCCGTTGGGATGGTTGTCGATGTGACAAACGGCGAGCAGGTTGAAAAAATGGTCAAGGACACTGTGGAGCAATTTGGAAGCGTTGACATTGTAGTGAACAACGCGGGGATTACGGCTGATGCGACGCTGATGAAGATGGAAGAAGCCCAGTGGGAGCGCGTGATCGATGTGAATTTGAAGGGTGTATTCATGGTTGGCCAGGCGGCCGCGAGGGTGATGAAGGAGCAGCAGCGCGGGGTTATTTTGAATGCGTCTTCGGTTGTCGGCTTGTACGGCAACTTTGGGCAGACGAATTATGCGGCAACGAAATGGGGCGTCATCGGGATGACGAAGACGTGGGCGAAGGAGCTTGGCCGGTACGGCATCCGTGTCAATGCAGTGGCCCCTGGATTCATTAATACGCCTATGGTGGCGAAAATGCCGGAGAAGGTTATTGAGATGATGAAAGGCAAATCGGTGCTCGGGATTTTGGGTGAACCTTCGGATATCGCGAATGCGTATTTGTTCCTGGCGAGCGACGAGGCGCGGTATGTGACCGGGACTGTGCTGAGTGTCGATGGCGGGGTTGTGCTGTAATTCACAAGGGGTCTGACCCCTACCCTGAGGGGGTATCCGGATTCGGGGGCGAATTTAGGCGGGTTGGCCCCCTATTACATAGGAGGTGCTTGGGATGCCGGTTATGACGATTCATGGAAATGATTTGTTTTACGAGGTGTTTGGGCCGGAGGATGCAAAGGAAACGGTGATGTTTTTAAACGGGGTAATGACGACGACAAGCTCGTGGGCGCTGTATTATCCGCTGTTTGAAAAATTGGGGTACCGGGTTGTTTTGCACGATTTCAAAGGGCAGATGAAGTCGGCGAAGCCTCCGGGACCGTATTCGTTCCGGGGGCACGCCGACGATGCGGTTGCTTTGCTGGATGAGCTTGGTGTCAACGGTCCGGTGCATTTAATTGGAACGTCGTATGGAGGAGAGGTTGCGGTTCGGTTTGCAATTGATTATCCGGAACGGGCGGCTTCACTAGTAGTGATTGATTCGACGAGTGAGCTGGATGAGACGACGAAGCTGTTTGTTGAGGGCTGGAAGCAGCTCGCGCTCACGTCCAAGGGTGAGGCGTTCTTTTGGGGCGCTGCTCCTTCGCTTTATTACAATGCGTTTATTGTGCAGAACAAGGAATTTTTGGCGGAGCGGGCCCGGATGATGAATGAGATTGATGACGAATATTTTGCCGGCCAGGTCACGCTGTATGAAACGTTCCTCCGCGATGCGGATTTTACGGATGAGCTTGGGAAGGTTGCGTGCCCAGCGCTGGTTGTGGTCGGTGAGAACGATATTTTGAAACCGCGGTGGTCTTCGGACATTTTGGCTAAGGGAATCGCCGGGGCCGAATATATGGTGATTCCGGAGTGCGGCCATGTGGCGATTTTCGAGAAGCCTGAGGTATTGAAGTCGGCAATGGTTGGGTTTGTGGTGAAGAATAGCGAGCTTGGGAGAGCATAGATGAAGTAAGGAGCAATTTCCGGTGTCGGGGATTGCTTCTTTTTTTCGTGGAATTTTCTGAAAACTAGTTGACCTCCATTCTCGTTTTGTGTAAAATTACACCAAAAGGGCATTTTAGGAGGTTGGTTGAATGAAAAAGGCATTCCCTGTTCTTCCGCTAGTTGTATCTACTATAGGTTTTCTTTTGTTTATCGTTATGAGTGGGATTATCGGAGGTCATTCATTCGAAGACTCACAGAACCCTTCCTTTCTGCATAAAATTATCTATGCGCTTACTCATTCGGTTTATCCTTTTGTGGCGATTGGCTTTTGCTGTGGGCCGTTGCAGCTCTTGTAGTGGTGATCAGGAAAAGGAGTTTAAGATATTAAAGCAGGCAGAAAAAAGTCAAATCTGGAACGAGGTAATTGCAATGAAACTAAAATTATTTACTTTCCTTATCTGTTCATATTTACTTTCTTTTTCAATAAACTTAATTCCATCAGTGAAACATCCAGACTCATCTATGAATATATTCAATTTACTTGCTACAGCTTTGTTCTTGTTCGCTTTGCTAGTATTTATTAAAGAGGGATTGGATAGTGGTAAAGCTATTAAAGGAGTAAAGGTATTTTTACTAGCGGGATTTATATCCTGCTTAGTTGTTTATGTTATTAAAATGTTTGAGGGGTCAATGATGGATTCAGCTATTTTGGATATAATCGTGTCTATTCAGTATCCACTTTATTTGCTGTTTACAACACCGTTGTTTGGAGTGAACTACTTATTTGATATGGGGTATGAGACTTTCACGTTGTGGATGTCGGTTGTATATGCTCTTGCTTACATAGCAAACGGTGACAGTTCTACTTTGCCAGAAACGCGCTCCTGAGCTGTGAAGGAGCGCGTTTTTATGAAAAATATAAACTCAAGCGGCTGTTGCTAACGAGAACTGTCTCCACTTTGCCTCTTTTGTTCGTTGAGGCGTTTGATTTCGAGCATGAGTGCCTTCATTTCGTTCTTGGCGTCCGGGTAGAGTGCGTTCCAGTGCTGGGCGAGTGCCGGCATCGTTTTGGCGATGTGTGTGTACAGTGCATACATTTTCACTTTTTCGGTTGTTTCTTCGTCGGATTGGCCAACGAGTAGCTCGGCGTATTTTTCAAGTAAGGCTTCGAGCTGCTTCACAAATGTTGTCTGTTCCATTGGCGCATTTCCCCTCCATTTCCAGCCGCCTGCACGGGCATGTTTTGCAGCGTGTGTCTCTGTCCCCCGTTAAATAGGAGAAGCAGCACGTTTTGCGGACGCGGACGAGTTCGTCCAGGTCGTCCAGATACGTTTTTTCAGAATAGAATTTGGTGATTGGGTTTCGGCGGTATTTCCCGAAGACCGCCCCTTCCGCTTTGTTAAAAATAAAATCAAAATCATCGTTGGCCTGGGTTTGGCCTTCGAGTTCCGATTCATACAGCCACATGACGTAGATGGCGACATTTTCCCATAGGATAAGTTTTGAGACGCCGGTGACCTTTCCGAGCAGATCGATGAGCGGGAATAGGTGCCCGGCAAATAGTTCGGTGAGTACTTGCTTGAACCATTCATTGCGGTGTCCCCCATCCCACTTCTCCGCTTCCATGTTCGAAAAATAAAACTTCGGAAGCCATGTTCCCTTCCCGGTTGGCGGCTCAAAGTAGATGTTTTCGGGCTGGAGGTCGAGCTTTTTGTTCCACTTGGTAACGCTGTACAGCGACAGCACAGCGATGAACGCATATCGCTTCATGAACACCGAAGCAGCGACCTTCGGTGAGTCGGTTTGGATCACCGGCATGATTGACTCGATGAATGCCTTGAGTGTATCGGAATCGAGCAGCGCTGATACCTGAATCATCCCCTTTTTCGGGATATCAGTAAAGCGGTATGCCTTCAGTGTTGTTTTCTCTGCGATGGTAAGTGGATTCCTCTTAGTTTTCAGCTTCATTGGAGATACACCGTCCTTTGCGGGATGCGGATTGTTTATCTTAGGTTGGACCCGGACCCGGTATCTAATAATTAGGACTAACATTTGTCTAATTAGGACAAACGCATAACCTGGTAAAATTCACAATTTCACAAGGGGTCTGACCCCTACCCCCAGTGGGTATCCCTTAGTTGGCGGCCGCTTGTTTTAGGATGCAGCGGCCTTTGCCGTATGGGATGCAGAGCGGTGTGCCGAAGAGCGGGTCGATGGTGACTTCGCAGTCCATGTCGAAGACGTTTTTTACTAATGAGCAGTTGATGACGACTTCGGGCCGGCCCTGGGCATAGATGGCTTTTTCCTTGATGGCAACGATGTTGTGCGCGTAGCGGCAAGCCAGGTTCAGGTCGTGGAGGACCATGACGATGGTCCGGCCTTCGCGCTCGTTCAGTTCCCAGAGAAGATCGAGGATTTCGATCTGGTGGGTCATGTCAAGGTATGTTGTCGGCTCATCCAGCAACAAGATATCGGTATCCTGAGCCAGTGTCATCGCTATCCAGGCACGCTGGCGCTGGCCGCCGGATAGGGAGTCGACTGGACGGTCCTTCAAGTCGTCAAGATTGGTTGCCTTCAGGGCATCATTTACTTTGCGCTCATCTTCTTCTGACCATTGCTTCAGCCAGGATTGGTATGGGTAGCGGCCCTGTTTGACGAGCTGTAGTACGGTCAGGCCTTCCGGCGCGACGGGTGTCTGCGGAAGGATGGCCATGTTACGGGCAACTTCCCTTGTTGATAGTTTTGAGATAGCTTTGCCTTCAAGTAGGACATTGCCGGATTTCGGCTTCAAGAGGCGTGCGATTGAGCGGAGCAAGGTCGATTTTCCGCAGCCGTTCCCTCCGATGAAGACGGTGATTTCACCTTTCGGAATGGTGAGATTCAGTTCGTTTATGATAAGCGTATCTCCATAGGACAGGGTCAGGTCTTTCGTCTCGATCGCGGTTGCTTGCGTCAATTCAGACAGCTCCTTTTAAAGATTTTTCGGGTGGTGACGGACACGCCCCAGAATTTATCGAATGTCACTGGTTTCTTGTTTTAAAAAGCAGATAGATAAAGTATGGCGCGCCGATTGCGGCAGTGAAAACGCCCGCCGGGACTTCGAGCGGCGAGAACATCGTGCGCCCGATTAGGTCGGCCGCCATGACAAGGATTCCGCCGATGACGGCTGATACCGGGAGCAGTGCTCCGAACGATGAGCCGACTAACCTTCGCGCCATATGCGGCGCCATGAGTCCGACGAAGCCGATGCCGCCTGCGAATGCGACGGATGTTCCAATCAGCCCGGTTGCAATGGTAAGCAGTACGAGCCGCTGTTTCTGGACGCGCGAACCCAGGCCGGTTGCAACCTCGTCACCGAGTTCCTGGATGTTCAGATTCCGGGCGGCGATGAGCGCGAGTAGGATTAAAATCAGTGTTGCCGGGAGGGCGATTGAAACGTTTGCCCAAGTCGATCCGTAAACGGTTCCGGTCAGCCAGATGTTTGCCTGGCTTGCCTGAAAGATTGGTCCGAGAATCATCATTAACGTTGTCAGTGCCTTCATGAGCGCCATCAGGCCGATGCCAATCAGGACGAGCCGAATTGGCGAGACGCCATTTTTCCAGGCCAAGATGTAGACGAGGAAAGCGGCTAGTGCGGCACCAATGAAGGCAGCTACTGGCATCCAGGCGATCGGGACGGTTAGTGCGTTGTTTTCATCACTAAAAATTGCAAGGAATCCCACGACCGCTACAGATGCGCCGCCGGTGATGCCGAGTATGTCAGGCGATGCGAGCGGGTTGCGGATCATTCCTTGCAGGATGCTGCCCGCGACGGCAAGTCCCATCCCGACGACAAGAGCGATGATGATTCGCGGGAGCCGGAAAGACGTGATGATTAGCCGGTCCATTTCAGTTCCCCCGCCAAAGAAGGTTGAGATCACGGTGAGCGGACTGATTTTCATTTCGCCCACGCCGGTGCTGATGATAAATAGCGCGGCTGCGGCGATTGCCAAGGTGAGGAACTTAATCAGTGCTTTTTTATCAAGGAGGAAAGAGATTTTTCCTTTTAGTATACGTATCGTTCTGAATTGACTCATCGGCTATTGAACCCCTTCCTCGCAATATAAATGAAAAACGGGGTACCGATAATTGCTGTTGTGACGCCGACCGGGACTTCCTGCGGCATAAGCAGGTAGCGGCTGGCAATGTCGGCGGCAAGCAGAAGCATGGCGCCGAGCAGTGCTGCGAAGGGAATCGTCCAGCGATGATCGATGCCAACAATGCTTCTCGTAATATGTGGGATGACGATGCCGATGAACCCAATTGGCCCCGCGACGGCAACGGCCCCTCCCGCAAGCAGTATAACGAGCACGCCAAGGGCAATTTTAACAAAAGCGGTGTTAAGCCCGAGGCCTTTCGCGACGTCTTCCCCCATCGCCAGAACGTTCATCTTTCCGGCGATTAAAAGCGAGCCAAGCCAGCCGGCGATCAGGTATGGCAGGACGGCGGTCAGGTTTTCAAGGTCGCGGCCTGAAACCGAACCGGCAAGCCAGAACAGGACTTGCTCGAGCGCCGCTTCGTTCAGGACAAGCAGACCCTGTGTGAGGCTTGCGAACATCGCAGTGATTGCCGCCCCGGCGAGTGTCAGCTTCATCGGCGTAAGCCCTTCACGGCCGAATGAGCCGATTACGTAGATGCCGATAGCCGCCACGGCTGCACCGAAGAAACTCAGCCATGTGAAGGCCTGGAGGCTATCGACTTTCAGGAGCGTCACGGCGATAACCACCATCATTCCCGCACCCGCGTTGACACCGAAAATATCGGGTGACGCAAGCGGGTTTTTGGTCAATGTTTGCAGCAAAACTCCGGCGATGCCGAGGCTTGCTCCGACTGCTGCCGCAATCAAGGCGCGCGGAAGCCGGACTGATTCGATAATAATATGTTCATTGGATCCATTGAAGTTTGTGAATGCATCAATGGCCATTTTGATAGTTGTGTCTGTGTAGCCAAAGACAATGCTTGCCCCCATTAGGACAAGTAGCGAAATGATGGCGGCGAATAAGCCAGCCCATTTTAACGCTTTGTTTTTCAGGACCATGATTGCTGTTCCGGCCTTTCTAACATACTTAGTATCATTATTGTTCTTATATACTAGTCTAAGTTGATGGAGCAACCCTGTCAATGATTCTGATAATCATTTTCATTTAGAAATCCTCACTTTTCATAAAATTATCACTAGATAAGTTAGCATCGATTTGGAAAATTCTGCTCCCTCTCTCAACTTAATATGAATAAAGATACTCTTTTTGAAAACTTTGTGAATTAAAGTGAATAATTGAGAACAATTTTCATTTAAAGCGTTGACATGAGCGTTGTATGATTTTATTATGAAGTTGTCATTGAAAATGATTATCAATTACAATTTGCAGGAGGACTACTACGATGAGGCGATTTAAATCGATATTTGTGCTGATTACTTTATTTTCTTTGTTTTTGCTGGCTGCTTGCTGGAAGGGCAGCGATGACTCAGCCCAAGGTGGCGGAGAGGAAACTGCGAAAAAGGGGAATACGAGCTACACTGTGGAGCATGCGATGGGCTCGACGACACTTGAGAAAACACCCGAGCGTGTGGTCATTTTAACAAATGAGGGTACTGAAGCTTTGTTAGCACTTGGCATTAAGCCGGTAGGTGCGGTTCAGTCGTGGACAGGCGACCCTTGGTATGATCATATTGAGGATGAGATGAAGGATGCCAAGGTTGTTGGGGTTGAGAGCCAGGTGAATGTTGAGGCGATTGCGGCACTGAAGCCTGATTTAATCATCGGGAATAAGATGCGCCAGGAAGAGATTTATGAGCAGCTGAAGGCGATTGCGCCGACTGTGTTCGCGGAGACGCTCCGCGGTGATTGGAAGGAGAATTTCAAGCTGTATGCCCAGGCTGTGAATAAGACAGCTGAAGGTGATAAGGTGCTTTCGGATTATACAAAGCGGATTGAGGATTTGAAGGGTAAGCTTGGCGACAAGGTGAATATGGAAGTGTCGATGGTCCGGTTTATGGCTGGCGATGTCCGGATTTATCATAATGATTCCTTCTCAGGGGTAATCTTGAAGGAGATTGGCTTTAAGCGCCCTGCCGAGCAGGATAAACCCGATTTCGCTGAAAAGAATGTGACGAAGGAACGAATTCCAGCGATGGAAGGCGACATCCTCTTCTACTTCACGTATGAGGAAGGCGATGGCAAGGCTTCCGAACTTGAAAAAAATTGGACCAATGACCCTTTGTTTAAGAACCTTGAAGTGGCCAAGGCTGGGAACGTCCATAAGGTTTCCGACACAATTTGGAACACGGCCGGTGGCGTAATTGCGGCTAAACTGATGCTGGATGATATTGAGAAGATTATGGTGAAGTAGAGTTTTTTGCTTGGAATTGCAAAGGGTGATTCAGTTTTTAGTATTGATGATTACCCTCCCCTTTTAATATTTTTGCACCCGCCCGGTTTTGTGGCGGGTGCTTTTTTTGTTTTTCGGGGCTATCCGTCCGCGTGGAAAAGACACCCCCACAGGGGAATGCGGGTTTCGGTGATGTATTGTCCACGGCAGGGGTCTGACCCCCGAATATTTTTTCCTTTTCAGGTGATAATAAGTTTACTTTTTGGGGTGTTTTGTTTGTGTTAGGGGGTGTTCGGTGTGCGGAAGAAGCCGGAGGGCGAGGTTCCTCTTTCGGAGGAGATTAAGGGTTCGAGTGATTTTGTGGTTAAGAGGTACAAGAATCGAAAGACAGGAGTTTCGTTTCACCTGTCGTATTTTTCGACGCTTGTTGATGAGCAGCTGGTCCAGAAAAGTATCCTCCCTTATTTAATTGGTAAGGATTTTGAGTTTATTTCTGATGTTCCGGCCGTTGTGCCTATGACGGGAGCTACTTTGACAGAGGACCTTTCTGAAGTCGAAGAGAAATTGATGCTTGGTTTTTTATTATTGACTGTCGATAGCGATCCAGGGAATTTTGCGCTTTTTGAAGCTAAGTTGGTAAATGTGCGGTCGATTTCTCCCCCTGAGGTCGAGTTCAGTGTCCTTGGCCCGAAAGAAGCGTTTGTCGAATCCCTTACCCAGAATACAAATATGGTCCGAAAACGCCTCCCAATAAAGGAGCTTATGATTGAAGAATTTTCGGTTGGGACGCTTTCGAAATCGAGGGTTGCCGTTTTTCATATTGAAGGGATAACCAACCCCGAAAATGTGAAGACGATGACAGACCGAATCAAAGCCATTGATTTTGATACGATTGTGGATAGTTCGTATATTGTCCAGTTGATATCTGATAATAAATATTCGCCGTTCCCCCTGTTTTTGGATACAGAGAGGCCGGACCGGGTCGTATCGGTTCTGTCCGAGGGGAAGGTAGTCGCGATTGTGGAGGGTTCCCCACATGCTATCATTGGCCCGACTACCCTTAGTGAATTTTTTAGCGCGTTTGACGACTATTTTTTGAATTGGATTTTGGCATCATTCTTGAGATTGCTTCGCGTATTTGCCATTCTGTTTTCGTTGCTGATTACTCCTTTGTATGTGGCGGTGCTTTCCTATCATTATGAATTAATTCCGAAGGATTTGATGAGCACGCTTGTCAGTTCAAGAAGGCTTGTTCCTCTTCCCCCTATACTTGAAGCCCTGTTTTTGGAACTGGTGATTGAACTTTTACGGGAAGCAGGTGCCAGGCTGCCATCAAAGGTCGGCCAGACAATCGGCATTGTTGGCGGTATAGTCATTGGGACTGCTTCCGTGGAAGCAGGGCTGACAAGTAATGTCCTGCTCATCTTCGTCGCTTTGGCCGCACTCGCTTCATTTACAACGCCGATTTATAAAATGGGGAATGCGGTGCGGATTTTACGCTTTCCATTTTTACTTTTTGCCTCATTATGGGGAATTCTCGGAATTGTCTTTTGTTTTTCCTTAATGATGACCCATTTGATCAGGCTAAAGTCCCTGAACCGTCCTTTCCTTCAGCCTTTTTATCCGCCTAGGATTGCTGACAATAAAGATACACTCGTAAGGCTTTCATTCACTTGGCAAAAAACAAGGCCAATGTTTTTACGTACGTTAAATCCTGTTCGCTTTAATCCAAAGGTAATGAAAAAAAATAGGGAAGATATTGACGAATAAATGGGGGTGGTAAGCTTGTCGGCTGTGAAAATACCAGAAAAGTACCAAGTCTCGACATTCTTTACCTTCTTCCTAGTACACACAATGCAATTTGGAATTGGTGTTCTCGGTTTCCAGCGGATTATTGCTGTAGAGGCGGGATATGATGCCTGGATTTCCGTTATTGTTGCAGGATTGCTTATCCATCCTATTTTATGGATGGCCTTTAAAATGATGAGCATCGCTGAAGGCGATATCGTGTCCATCCACCAATATGCTTTTGGTAACACAGTTGGAAAATTGCTTACAATCCCCTTTATTGTTTATTGCATCCTGACAAGTATCACGACGCTGAGGACTTTTATTGAAGTCGTCCAAGTATGGATGTTCCAGGATTTAAGCACCTTTTGGTTCGGGCTTGCCTTTTTACTGCTCACGGTCTATATCATTTACGGCGGATTCAGAACCGTGACTGGGATTGTGTTTTTTAGTGTTATTCTTCCATCCTATATACTCGTAATGTTCCTTTATACAATCCCTTTTTCAGATTTTACGAATTTGCTCCCGATCCTCGATCATTCGGTTAAAGATTTGGCGAAAGCATCAACTAAAATGTCGTTAACCTATATTGGATGGGAACTCATTCTAGTCTATTTGCCTTTTATTAAAAATGGCCAACAGTCGCAAAAGTTTGCTCATTGGGGGTTACTATTAACGACATTTATTTATACCTATATTACGATTATCTCATTTGCTTTTTTTTCCCAAGGGCAGCTAGAGCGGACAGTCTGGGCGACTTTGTCAATGTTTAAGATTGTTGAAATGCCTTTTGTTGAACGGTTTGAATATGTCGGAATTGCCACCTGGGGCCTGATTATTTTGCCAAATATATGCCTCGGAATATGGGCAGCGACCCGGTGCCTGAAACGGGCATTTCAGGTAAGGCAAAAAAATGGGGTAATTGGTGTTTCACTTGTTTGTCTAATCGTTTCTGTTCTCCTTACAGGACGCGGCAAGGTGGACATGATTAATACTGTGACGGGACAGGTAGGTTTATGGTTCAACTTTGCCTATTTGCCTTTATTATTTTTGGCCGTACTAGTGGCTAGGAAGGTGAAAAAACGTGCTAAAACGTAGCCTGCATTGTGTACTG
The DNA here is from genome assembly GCF_001685025.1 of Bacillus sp. FJAT-27225. GTDB lineage: Bacteria > Bacillota > Bacilli > Bacillales > Cytobacillaceae > Bacillus_D. Next base: position 584,722 of record NZ_MAYU01000012.1, read on the forward strand.
GCAGCCTTTTTGCTAACAGGGTGTGTACAAAAGGAAATCATTGATGATGTATCTCTCGTCACCGGTATTGGATATGATGCCGCCAAGAATGGAAAAATTGAAGGCACCGCTCTCATGCCATTTTATCTTCCGGACCAAAAGGTTGAGAACAACACCATTACCGCCGTAGGCTCACCGACCCGTGATCTTTTTAGGCTTTACCAGCAAAGCTCGTCAGATCCTGTAGTTGGCGGTTCCCTTGAGGTCGCTCTGTTTGGAAAGGATTTTGCTGCCAAGCATGGGGTTTACCAGGTTCTAGATTCTCTCCAACGTGATCCAGGAGTTGGCTCAAATGCTTTTTTTGCAATTGCAGACGGGAAGGCGAAAGATTTACTGAATGGAAAATTCGGAAAAAAAGGGAATGCTTCGTACATTTCAGACCTAATCAAGCACAATTCAAAAAACAGGGATTTGCCAAGGACGAATATGCACCTGTTCCTGTCGGATTATTTTAAAACCGGCAAAAGTGCCTATCTTCCCATTCTAAAATTGAAGGGGAAAAATCACGTAAAGATTGCAGGTATTGGGGTTTTTAAAGACGATAAGTTGGTATATTCGATACCTGAGAAAGATTTATTCTATTTTAAATTGCTTGTTGAAAAATATAGTGAGGGAACAATCAAGGTTGTAACCGGAAAACAAGAGGCTGTTGTCGAGAGCCTCAGTTCGGAATACAAGCGGAAGCTGGTGAAACGGAATCCCTATGAATTAACCGTCGATATTGAAGTGAAAGGCTTGATTCACCAGTATACTGGAAGAAACATGGACAAAAAGATCGTTAACGACATAAAACGGGCACTCAAAGGCCAAATCGAATCAGAATGCACGGACCTCATTAAGCAATTTCAAAAAGAAAAAATCGATCCCATCGGCCTCACCCACTTCGTCAAAACAAAAACCCGTGGCTTTGATTATGAAGGATGGAAGAAAAATGACTACAATAATATGAAAGTCACCGTAAACGCAAAAGTTAACATCTATGAGACCGGGGTTATCCAATAGGGAAGTATTTAGGGGTCAGACCCCTCTCGTGGACTTTTCTTGATTTTTGTCTTCCTACAGCGGACACATTTAGAAAGGGTGCCTTTTTATGGGGCACCCTTTTTTCTATTCGCTCAACTTTTTTTGACATTCTATTTGCTTCTTTCACTGTCTATACGGTTTGGGACTAAGTTATTCTGTGGTTGAGAACATATAGCGTTTATGGTGGTAACGAATTGAGAATATCAAGGCTATGGCGAGCATATTTCCCATGAGCGAGCTGCCTCCGTATGAGACGAACGGGAGCGGGATGCCCGTGATTGGCAGAAGCCCAATTGTCATGCCGACGTTCTGGAATACGTGGAAGGTGATCATCGAGATGACACCGACGCAAATGTACGTGTAGTAGTTGTTTTTCGTTTCCATACCCACCTTAGTAATATGGTAAATAAGGATGAAGAACAAGCTGATCAGGACGCTTGCGCCTATAAAGCCAAATTGCTCACCGATTACCGAAAAAATGAAATCAGTATGGCTTTCCGGCAAATAGACTTGAAGTTTGCCAAGGCCCTTCCCATCTGTTTGGCCAGATCCAATCGCCAGCAGAGATTGGGTCAGCTGGTAGCCGATTGTACTTTGATAGTTGAATGGGTCAAGCCAGGAGTATATTCGGCCAAATTGGTATGGTTGAACGCCGAGGTATTTTTCTAGTATTTCAGGCTTCCAAATGACAAGTGAGAGGATTCCTCCCGCCAGGAGTGCCCCGCCACCAAATATAGGGACGAGAAGTTTCCATGTAATCCCCGCTATAAAAATCATACCTGCCATTATCGCGAGGAAAACAAGCGATGTTCCGAGGTCAGGCTGCTGCATGACGAGCAGCAGCGGAACGAATGTGACCGCGCCAATTTTTAATAGCAGCATAAAGTCGCTGCCAATGGATTTTACTTGATATTTCTGATTATGGTCCCATATGACCCTAGACAAAGCAAGGATGATAAATACCTTAACGAATTCCGATGGCTGCAATGATCCGATGCCAGGGGCACGGAACCACGATTTCGCACCGTTGATTCGAGGAGCAATCGATTCTGGAGCGATAATGACAGCCAGCAGCAACAGAAGGCCGAAGCCATACGCATACCAGGTCACCTTCTTTAACTGGTCGGAATCAAGAGTAATGACCCCAGCAATAATCCCGCAGCCGACCGCGTACCAGACGATTTGCTTAATTAAAAAGTTGCCTCCGTACTGCCCTGAACTTGTCTGCGCACTATAAATAGCCACACAGCTTGCCAAAAACAATAAGAAGAGAATCAGTGCCAAACTATAATCAATTTTCGAATGTTGCTTCATTAATCGGAACTCTCCTTTGTAGCAGAAATCGTACGGATGGGGGTCTGACCCCCAAGAAAGACAATTTTGCTACTTTGTCCACGTTGGGGGTCAGACCCCTAAAATGGACAATTCTTTATTTTTGTCCACCCGGTGTGGACCTTTTTGTTAATAACGTCGAATCTTGTCGTACCTACAATAGTTCATTATATTTTCTTCCGGGGAAATTCTCAATTATTTAGGGATGTCTGGTTAAAATTGGCTGGTTGGTATGTTGTTCCACCTACATAGTTCCCCTCGCGGTGCTTCGATTGCCGCGCAGCAAAAACTTAAGAAAATCTCACCCGACACATACAGTCACGAATATCCCTTATAACCTCTGCCCCTTCTCAACCTCTTTTGAACTCCTAAAAAACCTGGCTCAGCGATATTTGTTCTTGACGACTTAAAACGCCGCCCACTACAATAAAATGGTGTGTATTGGAAATTCACTTTTAGTGTTTCCTCTCTATTATTAAACACGCGAAATATTTGCGATTTTTCATCATATATTTGTAGGGGCCTGTCTCGCTTCAAACGTTAATCAGATGGACCGTTTTTCGGATGTTCTTGGGCAATCCGCCCGAGTACATTTTGCTCTAAATTGGAAAGTAAAAATGTCCTTGAGCATTTTAATCGAGGACGATTGATGTTACATAAGTATTGGAGGTTCGGTATGTTATCAAAAATTGAAGCGTTTATCCTTGGGCTAATTCAGGGTTTGACGGAGTTTTTGCCAATCAGTTCAACTGGCCATCTGTATCTTGGCCGCAATTTGTTTGGGCTCCAGGAAGCGGGGCTGTTGCTCGACACGATGCTGCACGTCGGGACACTGGCGGCTGTGTTCGTCTTTTACCGGCATGAGTTTTTAAAAATTCTCAAAAACCCGTTTGGCAAGCTGACCTGGCTGCTGGTGGTTGGTACGATTCCGGCGGTGGTAGTTGGATTGACACTCGAGGATTATATTGACAAAATCTCAAAGACCGGTTCGACTATCGGCTGGGAATTCCTGATTACCGGTTTGTTTTTGTGGATGGCTGATTCGATTAAAAACGGCCAAAAGAAAATGGAGGACATCTCCTACAAGGATTCGTTCATTATTGGCTTGTTCCAGGCAGCCGCGATCATGCCGGCGATTTCCCGCTCCGGTTTCACGATTGTTGCGGCGCTTTGGCGGAAGCTTGACCGCGAGACGGCTGCCTACTTCTCGTTCCTCCTTTCCACCCCTGCTATTGTCGGCGCGGTGCTCCTTCAGTCTCTTGATTTGATGGAAGGCACTGGCGAACAAATTTCACTTTCCGCGCTGGTTGTCGGAATCATTTCGTCGGCGATTTTCGGCTATATCGCAATAAAGTGGATGATCGGCTATTTGAAAAATCATTCGCTGAAGCCTTTCGCAATTTATGTATGGATTTTGGGCGTGGCTGTCCTGGCGTTCCAGTTTACAGGGAAGTTTTGAATCTCGCTGGGTGCGGCGGATGGTTCCGGTTTTCGTGTAAAAAATAGTTTAATTCATTTGGGGGATTCTTTCCCTTTTTAAAGGAGGAACCCTGTGTTATATCTGTACAGATACAATTCTGCCTATATCCCCATACATTTCTTACTGTGGTGTTCAATGGCATTGGGATACTATATGTCCACTGGGAAAAACGACTGGCTAGTTAATGCTTTGATGGGTTCTTTCATACTAAATGCGATTGGTTCGATTCCGATGCTCATTCAGTATTTTAAGAAAAGACAACAAATAAGATTTATTGAAGTCCTACTAACTTTCGCGATTTTTCTAATTCCATATTGGATAATAGCCGTCTTAATGAGAATCTTTCTATTTTGAACTAGACCCGGATATTTTATAAAAAAACTCGCCGATAGTTGGCGAGTTTTGCTTTTTTATAAGAACACCGTCCCGTTACCCCCGGGCCATTTCGCGTGCGGCTGCTGCGGCCTTCTCTTTGGCTGCTTCCATGATGGCCGGTACTTCTTTCGGGAAGTGGTCGACGCCTTCCGCATAGACGGTCGGCAGGACTTCCATGCCAAGGAAGGCTAGAGCGGTTGTCAGGTACTGATCGCCAAAGTTTAAATCCTTCAACGGGCCTTCCGAATAAATGCCGCCGCGTGTTTGCAGGTGAATCGCTTTGCGGCCAGTCAACAGGCCATGGCGGTTGCCTGGGTCTGGATTGAACGTCTTCCCGGCAATGAACAGGTTATCCATAAACGCCTTCAAAACCGCTGGTGAACCAAGGTTCCAGATCGGCGACACAAACACATAGTAATCATTGTCGATGAACTGATCCGCTAACTCATGCATCGAGGAGATTGCCTTTTGTTCACCCTCGGACAACTCGTCGAATTTCTTGCCCATAAAGCTAAGTTTGGCGCGGGCATAAAGCATATCCATATCAATATTCGGGATATCCATGTCATAAAGGTGCATATGAGTAATTTCAACATCCGGCTGCTCTTGCTTGAACGCTTCAATAAACGCATCGCCAAGCTGCATGCCTTTCGAAAATTTGCTGTCCGGTTTCGGAGTTGCCGTTACATAGAGAAGCTTTGCCATTAAAAACATCCCTTTCCTTTGTATACTACCTCTCATTTTATAGTAAAAACCATCTGTGCATCGTTGAACAATCAGTGACGAATATGGACATTGTGTGAAGGACTTTTTTGGAAAAATGGGTCGACGCTCTCAAACCCGGCTTTTACATGCCGTATGCAAACGCCCCTAGTCTACTCTCCGGCTTCTCCACCGAAAGAGTCCTCAAAAAGCACGTCCCCATTACTGTCCAAATACTTATACTCTAAAATAGAGTGCTCCACATAATCTTCTGTTGGAAGTTTTTCTATAAAAACTTTCTTATCATTAACCTTGGCCACATCCTCAAACAATTGTTGCCCAGCTTCATCCTTGAGGGAATAGCTGACACTGTGCGCTTCCGGTATATTTGCCCAGCCCCAAATCTACCAGTCCTCAAGATCTCCTGGCTGGCTGATAGTCAAAACTTTAAAACCGATTGTGTCCTCAATGTATTGCGCATTCTCGCCATTTCCATCGTATCTGTAACCGCGATTTGATTTGGAGAATGTATTCATGGTGATAAACCTCTGACCCGCAAAATCATTACTTGCAAATATGGCGATTTGGTTCTCGTCATCCTGATACAAAACCTCTGTATCTTCACGGCCTGAATCCTCGAGTGCTTCTTGAAGAGTTGGTGCAGAACAGCCTGTCATAAAAGCAACCATAACCAATACAAGTACTTTTCTCATATCATTTCCCCTGTCTCCGCTTGGGGATTTTATTATAATTTACACACTTTTGTAAGAATTCTCTTTTACTATTAAAATCCCTTCCTATGCCTATTTCAAAAACTAAACCAAATAAAACTAAACAAAACTTAACAAAACTACATAAAATTCAACGATTTGTAACAAAACTCACTTCCGCTTTATTTTGAAATCGTTTACTATGAAACTATCAAATCAAATGGCCATTGTTATAAACTAAACCAAACCCAATTAAAGGAGGCTTCTTCCGTGGAAATTAAAGCGTATACACCGGATGAAGTAGCTCAAATTTTTCAAATATCAAAGCATACCGTCTACGAGATGATCAAGCGCGGTGAGCTGCAGGCATTCAAGGTCGGCAATAAAATGCGGATTGAACACGAAGAAATTGAACGATACAAGGAATCGATGAAGGCGCCTGTCCGAAAACCGGTACAGGAAACCGCCACGCCCGGCACACTCCAGCAAATTCAGGCGCGGCTCGCCGGCAGCCATGATTTTCTTGTCGAGCATCTTGTAAAAGAAGCGTCGGCAACGCTTGGGGTCCAAGTTCAACCTACATACATCGGAAGCCTTGAGGGGCTGATGATGCTTTACCGCGGACAAGCGGATATTGCGGCGATGCATTTGCTTGACCCGACATCTCATCAATACAACCTGCCATTTATCCATCAGCTGTTTGTTTATGAAACAATCAGTGTGGTCAGGTTTGCGGCTCGGGAGCAGGGATTTATTGTTGCAAAAGGAAATCCAAAGAGCATCAGCGATTTCAATGACCTTACCCGAAAGGATGTCAGATTTATCAACCGTCAAAAAGGATCCGGGACGCGCTTCCTGCTGGATTCGAAGCTTCTCGCGAGCGGAATTAACCCTTCCGCCATCAATGGCTACGAAACAGAGGAATGGACACATTTGTCGACCGCCTCTCATATCTCCCGCTGCTCAGCCGATGTTGCGTTCGGAATTCGCTCAGCGGCGGGCCATCTCGGCCTTGATTTTATCCCGGTTGCCAAGGAACAATTCGACCTCGTGTTCCGTTGGACAGATGAAAACCGAGAGACGCTCGCTAAACTTGTTCTATTTTTACAAAGCAAAGAATTTAAAAAGAGCCTTTCCGACCTAGAAGGCTATGACATCACAGAACTCGGCAGCATTCTATTCCAAACGAAACAACAGGAGGAATCTGTCAATGCTTAAAAACCGTTATTTGCACATCATCATTTCTCTTTTGCTTCTCGCCCTTGCCGCATGCGGCAACTCGGACGAAACAGCTGGCGCAAAAAAGGAACCGGAAAAGAAAGACGAGCCGAAGGAATTGATTCTCGCAACAACAACCAGCACCCAAGACAGCGGCCTGCTTGACGAGCTGCTTCCGATTTTTGAAGAAAAGTATAATGCCAATGTAAAAACAATTGCGGTTGGTACTGGCCAGGCACTTGAAATGGGTAAAAAAGGCGAAGCGGATGTGCTTCTGACACACTCCCCTGCCTCCGAAAAAGAGCTAGTTGACGCTGGTGATGTAACCAACTACAAGCGCGTTATGTACAATGACTTCATCCTCGTTGGCCCGTCCAGCGACCCTGCTGGTATAAAAGGTATGCAGACTGGGGAAGCGTTCAAGAAGCTATTCGATTCAAAAGCAATCTTTGTTTCCCGCGGCGATGACTCCGGCACTCACAAGAAAGAGCTCGGCATTTGGACGAATCTTGGCATCACTCCGGCTGGCGACAACTATGTCTCCACTGGCCAGGGCATGGGCCCAACTTTGCAAATCACATCCGAAAAGCAAGGCTACACCCTGACTGACCGCGCGACCTTCCTTGCGCAGGAAAAGAACTTGAAAGACGTTGTGGTCATTGTTGAAGGCGACAAAGACCTGCAAAATATCTATCACGTCATGCAGGTGAACCCTGACAAAAATGACAAAATCAACTCTGAAGGTGCGAAACAATTCGTCGAATTCATGATCGCCGACGATACTCAAAACACAATCGAGGAATTCGGCAAAAAAGAATACGGCCAATCCCTATTTTTCAAATACACCGAATAGGTTTTGTAAACCGGGACGGTTCTCATTAACCAAAACGAGGTAACCGAGGATAACTTGTTTGCCCACTTAAATGGTAGAGTTCAGGAAAAACCCTATCCTGTTTCTATAGAGGGACTCCTTCCCTTAACTTGCCCCCGTTTTCGCCAAGGACGGGGGTATCCTATTTAAGAGATTGACTTAACAATTCGCACGTCATGCCAGGGGCAACTTCCTTTCAGAAATGTTTTATAGTTAAATAGAATAAGAGGCCTGATTGGCCTTATAACGCACTAGACTTTCTTCCTCTGGCCATTATTAATACGCATAAGACGTTTATTTTAGCGCACCAAAACACCTTTACTCATACAAACTGCTTGTCCCTATTAACTAGAAAGGCTTGGCTGCGATGGATTTGATTGTTGATGGATTTAGAAAAGCGATTGAGATGATTCTGTCGGGTGACAGTGAGATTATAGAAATTACGTTGCTGACTCTTCAGGTGTGTTTCCGGGCGATTCTGTTCAGTACGCTTGTCGGGATTCCGCTCGGGATGCTGATTGGACTTACCCAGTTCCGCGGAAGCCGCGTTGTGATGGTATTTATCAACATCGGAATGGGCATCCCGCCAGTTGTCGCAGGTCTCACTATTACGATGCTCTTGTGGCGTTCGGGCCCGCTTGGCGACCTGTCGCTGCTCTACTCGCCGACCGCGATTGTGCTTGCGCAAATCCTGGTATCACTCCCTATCGTGACTGGCCTGACGGCATCCGCGTTCCAGGGGCTAGATCCAAAGCTTATTTTACAAATAAAGGCTCTCGGGGCAACAAGAGTTCAAACACTCTGGCTGCTGATAAAAGAAACGCGCATCGCAATCCTGGCCGCTGTCATGGCAGGGTTTGGGCGCGTCATTTCCGAGGTTGGCGCAGCGATGATGGTCGGCGGCAACATCAAGGGTGATACGCGCATCCTGACCACGACAATTGTAATGGAGGTCGGCAAGGGAAACTTTGATGTAGCGATTGCATTGTCGTTTATCCTGATGACACTGGCATTCATGATTACTTTATTCCTGACAACACTTCAGCAAAGGAAGCGTCCGCTATGAATCCATACTTGCAGTTCCATAATATCGAGCATTATTTTGGTGAAAGAAAAGTGTTGGATATTCCTGAGTTTACGATTTACAGCGGGGATTTCCTGGGTGTCATGGGACCAAACGGCGCTGGCAAAAGTACGTTTTTAAAAATTGCCTCATTTTTGGAGGCGCCAGTCGCCGGAACTATTTCCTACAAGAATGAGCCCGTTCCTGCAGGCGGAGCGTCACTTGAGCTGCGGAGAAGGTTTTCGATTGCACTGCAGCAGCCCCTGCTTTTGGACACGACAGTTTTTCAAAATATCGCAGTCGGGCTGAAGCTGAGGAGGTTAGCCCGCCGCGAAATCAACGAGCGCGTGGAGCTATGGATGGATCGGTTCCAAATCAGCCATCTGGCCCGAAAAAACGCCCGGTTTTTGTCTGGCGGTGAAGCGCAGCGTGTATCGATTGCGCGGGCGATGATTATTGAACCGGAAATCTTGTTCCTGGACGAGCCGTTCTCGGCACTCGACTTTCCGACAAAAATCAAGCTGATGGAAGACTTCCGCGAAATATTTGCCGACTCCGGAACGACAGCAATGTTCGTCAGCCACGATCTCATGGAAGTAAAATTTTTGACATCCAGGCTTGCGATTATGGTAAACGGTGAAATCACACAGACCGGTCCAACCCAGGAAATCATCGACCAGCCAAACAGCCAATCCGCCCCCTTCCTCGAAGTCTGGAAAAAATACACCGGATAACGTACGTTTCTGGTTTACCGGATTTGGTTAGAGCCAGGAGCTTGTTCTCAGCCAGTTATCCTTTTAATTGGAGATAATCGAATGAAGCCTTTTAAAACGCCTCTTTATAAAACGATCGTATTTATTCTGATTGGAATCGGCATTTTGCTGATGCCCTTATCCGATTTGGACGGACTGCGCTCGAATTTGTCAGGTTTTGCAGCTCTAATGATCATGGGACTTTTCTTCCTGTCCATTGGGCTGTATTTGTTTCGGAATAGAATCAATGGACAAGGTTTCTTTTGGGATGATGAAGGCGTGGTGGTTGATTACAACGGAAACAAGGTGTTTTGGGACGAGATTGAGGATATCCAAATGCGGCGTTCGGGGGACGGTTATCGTTCAACCGTCATTTATGCACACTATTCTCACCATGAAAAGATTCGATTACGGCATGGCCAAAAGCTTCCAACTCCCGATCATGCCATCCAATGGACGTGGATTTCACAGCCGAAGAAGTTTCATAGCGAGCTGTTGAAAGCGTGGAAGACCAAACTGGAACAGATTGAATAAAGCAGGGGAAGCTGGCGTAGATAGTACCGGGATCTCAACTGTTATTTTTCAGTAAAAATAAAAAGCCCAGTTAATTATGCTAATCATTGGAGACGTTTCGAACCCCTTCCTAGCCTGAAACGGTACCAATACGCGTTATTGGTGACATTTCACTTGTCTTTCGAACCTAAAACGTGCCCGATACTCCCTATTGGGCACATTTCGTACGTTCTTTGCACATGAAACGGTTCCAATAAAGCTAGACATGTATTGCCGGTTCCATCAAAATTCTCTAGCGGTGCTGTGGATAAGTGGTTTTCCTGTGATTTTGTGGATAAAACCGGTGGATAACAGGAAAAACAGCGTCCAAATTCCCTTTTCAACGCCGTGGTCTCCGATCGTTATTCAGTTTCCTTTTCATTATCGGTTCCCTTTTTATTATCCATTTTCTTTTCGTCTTCTTCAGACTGGTTGAGTTTTTCCTTTTTCTCTTTTAGCTTTTGGGTAACCTTTTCCCACTCTTCGAGGAACTCAGCCGGCACCATCCCTTTTTCGAAGGTTGTGCCGATGTTCAAGTTTCCGGAAAGCTCCCTGATTCCGAGGTTACGGAATGAATTTTCCTGGTCAAATTGGTCGACATACATTTTATCAACCTTGAATTGATGATAAATGATGATTGGCCGATGATTGTTCATCCCCGCTTGTTCAGCACTGGATTTCTGTCCGATTTCCCCTGAATCACTGCCATAAGCTTCACCGACACAGCTATTACCGCTCTGCAACTGTTCAGCATAGCCGCCATCAGGCTCTAATGTTCCTTCTCTCGTTTTACTGCCTTCCACAATCCCTTTCAACAGATCTTTGCACACCTGCAATTCCTTTTCTGTTTCGGCAAGGCGCTTTTCCGTTTGGTAAAGACGGGAAGACATCTCGTGCATTGAACGACGAATCGGCTCGAGTTCGGCACGAAGCTCTTCTTTCATAGACCGGCGAATCGCACCAAGCTCCGCCCTAACTGCTTCCTGAACAATCCGGTTTATCTCCCTATCCTTTTTGCTCTCGTTGCTTTTCAGCTTCATCAAGCCGAGCTGCTTTTCGATTTGCCCAATCCGCTTTATTTCAACTTCCAACGTATTTATCCGCTTTAATTGCCTTTCAAGGTCAGCTGTTTTTTGCTGGACATTGCCAAGTACCGTATCCTCTTGCGTTTGTTTTTTGAAAGGCATCGTTATCCCCGCCTTTTACCGAATCATGATTGGTTCTTCTCTTGTGAATTTCCGGGCGTAGGTAATAATCAGGAGGCCATTTTCAAACCTGGCATGAATTGCCCGGCTTTCTGTCGGCTCGGGCAGCTCGATGGTGCGCTGAAATTCTCCGTACTTCCGCTCGTTTCGGACGGCCATTCCGTTGATCATCGGCTGCTGGAGGATTCCTTTTACCAAAAGCTTCGTGCCAGACACTGACAGGGCAATATCCTCCTTCATGGCACCCGGAATTTCCATTAGGAGGATCACATCTGTTTCGGTCAGAAAAATATCGGTTCTTGGAAAATCAGCGGGTCGGGATTGCCTCTTTGGCTTGATTACGCCACTTTCCGCCTCTGCCAGCATGCCCTCCATTCCATCCATTCGATCCTCTTCAAAAACCATCTCCCAAAACTTCCCGTTCTGATATTGCTGTGTGATTTCCATCCATTGTTTTATTTTTTCAAAATCCATATCCGTCCACCTCTTTGAATGAAACTATGCCCTTCCGTCAAATTGCCCGGACGGATTCCAAGTTTTCTACCCGAACCCTTAACAAGGGGTCTGACCCTTGCCATCACTTTGGCAAACGAGAATCGTCCCCATCAGCCTATCCTTCATTCCACAATCGGGACGGCGACTTCGGTCATTTGCGGGTCCTGGCGCTTTTTCATTTTGATCTGCAAATACTGGTCCTTGTATTCCGAAACCGTGTCCTTCATTTTTACAAGCGACGGCAGTGTAAAGACAGTTTTTTCGACTGCACCGGGAAGCCCTTCAATCATAAGCTGATTGGTATTGTGGTAGATTTTCAGGTTTGCCAGTACTTTTTCGTCCTCGATAAAAAGCCTCACATATACATGCTCATGGCTTTCAAATATGCTGGCAGTCATAGGATAGGAGCCAGATTCCTGCTTTGTTTCAGGCTCCTGTGCGACCGCCTCCTCAATCATCGACTTTTGGCTCATTGCCGTTGACATTGACTTCTCGATCATGTCATGTACGTATTTTTGAATATCATTATTTAAATAATTTTCGCCAAGCCATTTAGGCAGCCCGCCTTTTGGAAAAAGAAACGGCAGCATGCTCGGTTCCCCCCTTTTAACATGTTAAAACTGATTGCTGATTGGCATTGAAGGATTCGCAATTTGATCCTGGTCACTTACATCTGGATCGATATGATTATTGCCCATAAGAGATGTGGATGGCGATATGTCCCCTAAAGAGAAATTCGCCCCGATGAACTTTGTGTTGGCCGTATGGCTGTTATGGATGGTCGCACCGATATCAAAGTTTCCATTATGGGTTATTCCATTCGTTTTTATATTAAAAATATTTATAAAATAAGGCATGGTGTACCCCTCTCATTAAAGCTGCTTTGAGTTGACATTGGCTGGATTCGCAACATCGCCTTGATCGTTAACATCTGGATCAATGAAGACATTTTCCATACCGGAAGTGGTTGGTGAAGTATCCCCGTAGGACGAATTGGTCCCCTGAGATTTTGTATTCGCTGTGGGCGAGTTATGGAGGGCGTCGCCTATATTGAGGGAGCCATTATTGGAGATACTGTTTATTTTAATGCTGTATATGTTGATATTTACGGGCATATTCTCGCCTCCCTGCATCTGGTTGGTTATGTATATGCCCAACTTGCCTTTTTGGTTAAAAAAATGCCCTATTGCGCTTCACTTTGCTGGGATTTGGATACGTCGATAGACTTGTTATGTTCGTTCAGTTCATACACATTGGACTGGTCGCCGAATGACCAGGAAGCCCCGGTCGCTTTTATATTGCTCGTATGGCTGTTCTGAAGCGTCGAACCGAGGTTGATGTTGCCGTTTGTGGAAATGATATTCGTTTTCATCCGGTGGACGATGATATTATTCTTCATGCCTTCACCCTCTCAAGGATACCTATCTCTACCTATATATGATGATAGCCCTCGTTATGTCCCTGTTCCGGCTGTCCACAAATCAAAAGGAAGCCCCCGAAATCCGGCGGCCTCCCCCTATTCACCCTATTGAGTTAATGAATATCTGTATGACCAATTGAAGGTCCATAAGAAAGTGAACGACCACTATCGGCCACAGCCTTTTTGTTTTTGCAAAAATAAACCCGACAATGATGGCGAGCGGGATAAAGGCTACAACACGCCAGAGCATATAATCCGCTTCAAAGACGAGCGGCAGAAATGCATGCTGCAAGGCAAGCCCCAGGCTAACCAGTAATAAAGCAGAAGTTTTTCCGCTTAACCTCGGGAGTGCATACCCAATATAGAGCGGCAGCTCGACCAAGGCATTTGTCAATGGAAAAACAATTAACGCAATTGCCGCAAACAAGACAGGCAGCTCCTGAAAATGGGTGGCGGGCGGTATGAATGAACCAAGAATTAAATAGGAAGAAACATACAACGGGACCGCCCCGCCCACTATTCCAGCGACCAGCAGGATTGCATACTCCTGAACCTTCTTCCATCCTCTGATAGGCGGACCGGCAAACATGCTTTTGTAGGAAAGGCCTTCTTTTTTTAAAAAGTGCCTTATGATAAAAAATGTCAGGATGTTTGCGGCGATTGCCTGGTATGGCCACCATTTCTCTGCCGCTTTAATCGGGTTATCAAAGCCCGCCAGCGCAACAATCCCTACAATTGCAAAACCTGTCACAATAAATAACAAGGACCTCAAGATCAGAGAGAAGTACACCCTTTTGTGCGTGCTTTTTTCAACCAATGCACCCTTGTTCATTGAGTAGTTGACATTCATGAAATGGCCTCCTTTTTCTTTTGTACGGCTGGTAAAGTCGTCGGCTTTTTTGTTTTATAAAAATTGGTCCCGAGAACCCCGAGGATGATAAAACATGAGCCAAGGATATGATGAAACCTTATATCCTCATGCAAAAACAGTGCGCCGGCTAGAATTGAAATGACGGTTGAAAGGTTAGAGAAAACACTCATCTTGGAGGCCGTTAATTTAGAAAGGATAAAGTTCGATAAAAAAGCGGTAAGCATTGTCGCAAAAATGCCCAAAAACAAGACTGAGAGGATGAAATCAAGGTGAGTAAGATTTTTAACGTAATCGGCCGCCTTCCCTTCTGAAATTTTTACAACGATAGCGGAAAGGTTGAAGAAGATAAAGCCGAACGTGACCATGATGTAGGTTAACTGGATGGGTGAAAAAGAATCGGATAAAAAACGGGTCAGCACTGCATAGCCTGACAGGGCAATAGTTGATAGAATCAATAATCCGATCCCTATCAAATGGCTGATTGACAAGTGGAATGCCACGCCATTCATCACAAAAACAAAGACGACTCCAAAAATCGATAAAGAAATAAACAGGGATTGCATGACATTTACTCTTTCCTTAATAAAGACGGCAGCCAGTAGCGCTGTAACGGCCGGGGAAAAAGCGATTATGATGCCGCCCTCGGCTGAAGATGTAAATTTGAGCCCCAGCGCCTGAAAGCTGAAAAACAATGTTGGGTAAAACAATGCCAGCACCAGCAATGAACCTAGTTGCTTCTTGCTTCTCCCTTTTAGTGAAAGCTTGCCGCTTTTGCCAGTCACTTTCATAAAAACACTTAATGCAATCCAGCCAATTAAAAATCGATACCCAAGTGTTTCAATTGGAGATGTCGCTTCCAATGCAACTTTCGTAAACAAGAACGATAAACCAACAATGACTGCATTCGCAATTGCTGCCACATAAACGATATGTTTCGCCAACCCTACCCCTTCTTTCATTTCCAACCTTCCGCCGGCACACTGTACGAGGCAAGCAGATTGTTGGTTAGTTGATTGTGTTCAAAGTGATACATGTTCAGGGTCCATCGGTTCGTGGACATTTCCCCTTTATCGGACAGCCCCATAATGTACTAGAAACGTTGGTACACGGGACGAACCGCTCTTCGCAAAACACAATTCCGTCTTTTAATTTGCTTTATCGGACGAATCACTCTTCGGAAAACGAAGTTCCGTCTTTTAATTTGCTTTATCGGACGAATCACTCTTCGGAAAACGAAGTTCCGTCCATTAAACTACTTTTATCGGACGATTCACTCCCCGGAAAACGAGGTTCCGTCCATTAAACTAGCTTTACCGGACGAATCACTCCTCGCAAAACGAAGTTCCGTCCTTTAAACTACTTTTATTAGACGAATCACTCCCCGGAAAACGATGTTCCGTCCATTAAACTAGCTTTACCGAACGAATCACTCCCCGCGAAACACGGTGGCGTTCTTTAAATGGTTTTATGACCATGCTAAAGGACACTAAAGCTTATACAGCAAAATTCTTTAGATAAAATAGTCCCATTTAAAATCTATTGATAGAACGCCAACCGGTTCATCATCAGAAAGCTGCAATTTCTTAACTGCGAGTTCTGGTTGTCGAAAACAAACCAGCCCTTGATAATAGCCAAATTTTCGGCAGATTTCTGGTCTGTCAGCATGAATACCGCATCTATCATTCTCCTGATCGTAGAAAATGCACGTGCCTGTGAATCGCTGTTGTGTTTGTAAGGAGAGTCGCATCTTTGCCGGCATTCTCTTAATCCTCTTTTTAATCCTTTTCAGTTCTTTTTCGGTAACTGGAACAGGGCCGCAGCAAAGGCCTCTGCATCCCTCGCAAGGAAGAGTTTGAACCATTGGAATCTCCTTTCGCCGGAAAATTATTCTTCTGCTTTTGACGTTCTTGTTTCTATAAAGTTACGAATTTACGAAGTTTTTATTTTTGGACTCCGCCAGTCCCTGTTTGCTCATCATCACACTGTGCGTCTCTTCCCCGATTTCCATAACCAGTGCAGCGACCAGATTCTGCTGGGCTTCCAACGTCCTGCCATCTTAAATCTCGCCGTCTGCGGTGAATTTTGAGGAAGCCTGGGGAATCAGCACTTCCGGCCTTCGCAGTAATTGTACATTCAGTGCAAAAAGAATTTCCCTCAGATGCAACTGCGCGCGGACGGTTCCCAGCATTCCGGGCGTGGCTCCGATTACACTTACCAACTTGTTTGATAATGGCATCCCGGCTGCCGGGCGGGAAAGCCAATCGACAGCATTTTTTAGAACGCCTGGAACCGAAGAGTTGTATTCTGGGGTACTAATGATAACTGCGTCAGCATTCCCCACTGTTTCTGCAAGCCGTTTGACAGCAATGGGCAGATTCTCTTCCAAATCGGTGTTATATAACGGAATGTCTGAAAGGTCGGCTAGCTCAAATGTCCAATCACCTGGTAATGCTCTGCCTACACATGTTAAAAGCTGTTTGTTAATTGAGCTTTCTCTAAGGCTTCCGCAGATTCCAACAATATTGATTTTCTTCATTCCATCTCCACTCCTCATAATTGGTTTCTAAGATTATTTTATTTTTTATATGAGAAAAGAAAAACTCGTTAAATTTCATAAAATTTTTTGAAAAAAATCAATGTTTTTGAAGTATGCATTTAACTAAAAGTGCAAATTTCCAAAATTATGAAATATAATAAGTGTACGCTAGTGGATCGGGGGACGTAATCATGGTGGGGGACAGGATTAAAAAACTTAGAATCTTTAAGAATATGACTCAAGATGCATTAGTGGATGGGATTGCCTCGATTGCTTACTTGAGTAAGGTAGAAAATGGGCAAACAAAGCCTTCAGAGCAATTTTTAGGGAGAATCGCCGATAGGTTCGGGATTGAACCAGCCATTTTACTGCAACCATCTTCTCTTCCAGATATTGAAGAAAGAGCAAGACGCATTTTATATGGTTATTGGAAAAAGAAAATCCTTAGTGACAGCGATATTGCATTGCTGAAATTGCTTTCAACGGAAATGCAATCAAACAAGGTGCTACTTATGGTCTTTTCCGTATTAATCCGTTTTTTTTACAGCGATTCAAGGTTTGTTGAAGCGAAGGAAGCCTATACTCTTTCAAAACGAGTCGTGAACCTTGGGAATGGCGATACCGATAAGGAAGAAATCTATTATTACGTCTTTGCTTGCGGCGTTCTGCATTATGAATTATACGAATTTCAGATTGCCCATGATTATTTTTTACTAGCGGAAAAGCATCTTCCCGACGATGACTGGCAAAAAGGGAGGGTCTATTACAATCTCAGCCTTGTACATGAAAGGATTACCGTTGATAAAGCCATTTCTCTTGCGTATTCGGAAAAAGCCTATCATTTTATGAAAAAAGCCGGTGATGCAAACAGGACGGTGAAAATCCTATTGTTCCGGGCTATCCAGTTCCTTTCCATATTCAAACCCAATGAGGCGCTAGAGTGCACTTTCGAAGCACAGAATCTTGTTTCCCACACAGACAATGACCTTAGGTTAAAGTCCTCAATCGTTTTTAATTTTGGAAGGGTCTTTCAAATGAAGGGAAACTATCCGGAATCTATCAAGTATTACAAAGAGTTTATCGAGATAGTCAAAGACCTTTTTCCCGAAAAGGCAATCAGAGGGTATAAACGGCTCGCTGAAATCCATATTCATCTAAAAGAATGGGATCTCGCCGATCATTATCTTGAACTTGCCCGGGGCGTTGCCAGGGAATACAAAAAGGTTTTCTTTGACCAGGAAATGATGCTGCTCGAAATTTTCACTTATAAAATCAAGCAATTAGACGATAAATATGAAAAAGAGATGCAGAAGCTGCTTACATACTGTATAAAACAGGATGACCTTGCACTCGGAAAATATTTGGCCTCGGAACTTGGCGTTTATTTTCATGAAAGGCAGGCATACAAAAAGGCCTCCTCATTTTTCAAACAGGCATATAATCTTGAAAAGAAACATAAGAGCGATGAGCAGCTGGTAGCAGAAGGACTGCCGTTCGAATTTTAAACAATCACGGCCAACCTTAAAAAGTTGGCCGCAATTCTTAATAGACTGTATATGTTCGGCCGGTCTGCCCGCCCTCGACGCTTTTTTGGTAAGCCAAAGCAACCCTGCTGGCCGGGACTGGTTCAAAGCCCGGGAAGTATGGGCCATATTTCTTGATGGATTCCGCAATAATACCTGGGCTGACTGTGTTAATCCGGATACCCCTCGGCATTTCAATTGCGGCTGCCCTGACGAATGACTTTAAGCCTCCGCTTACCATGGCCGACGATATTCCGCCGATAATCGGATCGTCCATGATAATCCCGGTTGTCAGGGTAAAACTTCCCCGATCATTCACATAGTCAATTCCCAGCAGAACTACATTCATTTGCCCTTTCAGCTTGTTTTGAATCGAGATATCATTGTTTTCAGGAGTCAGCTCGTCAATTTTTCCAAAATAGGTTTCTCCCGCGGTGCAGACAACCGCATCTACATTCCCCACCTCAGCGTACATGTCCTTGATGCTCTGCGGTGAAGTTAAGTCAACATAAACCTCTCCGCCAGTACGGCTTGCTGAAATGATTTCGTGCCGATTGCCCAAATGTTCCGCTACTGCTTTTCCAATCGTGCCACTCGCGCCGATTTGTAGAATTCTCATCTCTGAACCTCCACTCTTTTTAATGTTGCCAGTAAAACCAAACTGACCATCGACAAGATTGCAACTGCCAAATAAACGAAGGTAAAGCCGTTAGTGAATGTTATGAGGATAATGCCCGCTATAGTCGGCCCCATTGTTGAGCCCATTGATCTGAACAAACTTAAATAGCCAATTGCCGATCCGGTTTCCTGCAGCGCAATATGCTGCATAATCATGACATTTAATGGCGCACCGATGATAATGCCAATTCCAAACCCCATAACCACAATTGTTAAAATGAGTGTGATAACGGAGCTCACTAACAAATATAGGGATAAGCCGCCGACAAGTGTAATCAAGAAGCCTGCAAACAATACGTTCCTGGCACCAATTTTATCAACCAGAATTCCGCCGACTAGCGAGGCAACCATAGACGAAACCGCCAGCGGGGTTACACCGATTCCCGCTTCTCCCTTACTAAGTCCCAGAATCTCTTCCCCAAACATAGGCAGCAGGTTGATGGTCGTAGCCATAATAAAGCCTGATGCAAGGGATAGAAGCAAAATGAACAACGTATTTCTATTCGCAAAAAACTTCATATTCATAATTGGATCTTTTGCTTTCTTTTCAACAAGGCTTAGGGGTATGAATATGGCAACACCAATTCCAATTAAGACGAGATTCTCGATCGTTATGCCAAGCATGATACTTAGAATCGATGCTGTGAGTAGCACAATGCCGTAGCTGTCGATTGGCTTTTTTACTAGCTGTTGTTCGATTTCGACTTTCGTCAGGAGCAGCAGGATGATCAAAGTAATTGGGATGTTGATAAGAAAAATCCATTGCCATTGAAGATAGGCGATAATTCCTGCGCCCGCAACTGGGCCCAAAATACTCCCAAGTCCAAAAATGACTCCAATATAACCAAGGTATTTGCCCCTTTGCTCAGTAGGATAGGATGCGGCGATTTGCGCGGCAGTAATCGGAAAGATCCCTCCGGTACCTATTGCCTGGATTGCTCTCCCGACCAGGAAAAATGCAAAGTTTGGTGAAATGGCTGATAGAAGTGATCCTATTGCAAATAAAAGAATTCCTGCCGTAAATACGTTTTTCCTTCCAAACCGGTCAGACAATTTCCCCATTACCGGAATACTGACCGAAAAGAATAACGTGTAAATGGTGAAACTCCAGACTCCCCATGAAGCAGCGATTCCATAATGCTCATTAATTGAGCTTAATGCCGGGCCTACAATTCCATTGTCGAGGGCTCCCATAAAAATACCAAGTAAAAAGGTAACTAAAACAAGCTTTTTTGGTAATGTTCTTTGTTTCGCAGCCTGGATTGTGAGTGAACCCATTTTCCCACCCCTTCCCCCTAAAGAATAATGCCAACTGATTTTTCTTGCGGTGCTTTTCTATTTACATGGAAAATGTATCTTAAAGCGGATTTCATCACCGCTTCTTTCCCGCCGCTTTTTATTGAATTGCCGAAGGCGCCATACAAACTTTCAAAGTTAACGTCCAGCAATTTATTCCTTATTTCTTCCACTTCAAAAGCTGCCAATGGAATCCGGTTCGGATGGCTATACAGAAAACTGACCCAGCCTGGATCAGGCACAATGAAAATCGTGTCTCCAACCATCAGCGAGCCGTTTCCATTTGATCCATTTTTCCAAAGCATGACCGAACTGCCATCAAAGTGCCCTCCCAATCTAAGGACAGTCAGTTCAGGATTGAGTTCAATGCTTTCTCCTTCCCCAAAAATATACCGCCCTGATTTCCTTGTTATCCACTCCGAATCCGAAGAATGGATATAGATTGGGCAATCAAAGGCATCCGCCCACCACCATCGAACTGTAATAATGGGGATGTGAAAGAACAATCCCTTTAAGGCCTCCAATGCCGTCTATCAACTGCTTCGTTTCAACATCTAAAAACGTAATGCAATCCCATAGGAAATTTCCATATTCGGTTTTAATGATATAGGCGGTTTGGCCAATTCCTACCTGAGGTTCAGTCTTGATCGTATACAGGTTTTCCTCAGCTTTTTGAAAAACATTTCTGTAACTGCCGTTCAGCAGCTGTTCAAGTGTTGTCCAGCTCTGCCCGCTGGCCGGCACATATTGCCGTTCATCAGAACAAATGATGCAGCTTTCAGGAAAGTGAGTTGACCTTTCGTATTGCACCCCGCAATTTGAACAAATGAAATTTTCCATACATAAGCCCCCCTGGCGATTAATTTTGATCACACTAAAACTATAAACTTGCTGATATGAAACAAAAATACGTTAAATTGGACGAAATTAACTGCTCATTTTCGAGTTTTTTTATTTCGTGATTTAACCTTTCGTTTGTTCAATGGGAGACCACACTTTGGGACGGGCAGCACATCTATCCGTAAAATTTAATAGCTCATCCGTAAATTAAGAGCGCCTATCCGTAAAATTTAATGGCTTATCCGTAAATTTGGAACGCTTTCCCGCAAATTTAGAGAATTTAGTATTGTCTTTATGTAATCTTTTTCGTATACTGATGCTTTCTATCTTCTGCTGCCCGGAAATGGGTTAATCCACATCTTTTTTCGCAAATGGCGGTGCTTTCCGCTCATCCACAAAATGTGGATACCCACGCCCAATAATCAAAAGGCTGCGCACTTTGAGACATTTTGGTTGTGGATAAGCAGGTTTTCCTGTGGTTTTGTGGATAAGAAGGGGTTGTTTTTGGGGATAAAGTGACTTTTCTGACTTTTTTTGTTTCAGTTGAATTGTTGATAAGTAGTTCCTCCGCTGCTCTTTTTCCACTCCAGGCACTTCGACGTATCGGGAACTAAACATACTATGAATGACATTTCACACCATCCTTTAACCGTTTATTGATTACATTTTGAACCTCTCCAGAGCCCGAAGCGATGCCAATACAGCTTATTGATTACATTTTGAACCTCCTAAGAGCTCGAAATGTTACCAATCTCCTCTCTTAAAAATTTTTCACCCCGTTCCAAGTCCCAAGTTATCATTCATCCTTTCGCTCTTCATCCCATTTTCCTATTTATTCCAATTCCCCATCCATTTTAGTTGCCAATTTCATTCCAACACCTCGCTCGTCCCCGCCCCCACTTTTCCAATGGTTACCTCCCTCTGCGGCCGGGTAAATGGTTAAAGGTATTCACCAACTATGAGGAGGGATTGAAGTGGATTCATTGAAAGGCCTTCATAAACTGCCTTCAGCTGATCAATCAATCGAGGAATCCAATGCTAACGAATTTACTAAATTGAAACTGAAAAAACTTAAAGACCAGGTAATTGTCATAACAGGAGCATCGAGTGGAATTGGCCTGACTACAGCTCGGATGGCTGCGAAACAAGGCGCAAAGGTTGTGGCGGCGGCAAGAAATGAGCAAGCCCTACTCGAGCTGGTCAGCGAGATAAATGCTGAGGGCGGCCTGTCCACCTATTGTGTCGCCGATGTGGGCAGCGAGGATGATGTGAAAAGAATTGCGAATACTGCAATTGAGGTATATGGCGGCTTTGACACGTGGGTGAATACTGCCGGGGTTTCTATTTTTGGAAAAGCGACTGATGTGGAAATAGAAGACATGCGGCGTATGTTTGATACGAATTTCTGGGGTGCGGTGTACGGGTCCAGAGTGGCAGTTGAGCATTTCAAACAACGGGGTGTGCCAGGTGCGCTTATTAATGTCGGCAGTTTGTTCGGGGACAGGGGTACTGTTGTTCAGTCGACCTATTCGGCAGCCAAGTTTGCGCTGCATGGTTTTACAGAAAACCTGCGGATGGAGCTGGAGAAAGAAAGGGCGCCTGTATCGGTGACATTGATTCACCCTGTGAGGATTGATACGCCTTACAATGAGCATGCGGTGAGTTATTTGGAAAAACAGCCTTCCCATGTCGGAATGATGTATGCTCCGGAGGCAGTAGCTGAGGCGATTCTCTTTGCGGCAGGCCATCCTAAGCGGGATATGTACGTGGGCTCCCAGGCGAAATTTATTGCTGCATTTGGCAGGCTTGCTCCCCGTCTCATGGACAAGTGGATGGAGCAAACAATGTTCAGAACCCAGCATGACGACCGCCCATCCAATCCGCGCGAGGAAAGTGCTTTGTACAAGCCTGGCTATGGAATGCAAGAACGAGGGACAAACTCTGGCTGGATCCGGGAAAGAAGCTGGTATGTCAAAGCAACCAAGCGTCCGCTCGTCACTGCACTGGCCCTGGCTGGTGCCGGGGCATCGCTATGGGCGGTCACGAGAAACAAACGGAAT
This sequence comes from Bacillus sp. FJAT-27225, assembly GCF_001685025.1. Lineage (GTDB taxonomy): Bacteria > Bacillota > Bacilli > Bacillales > Cytobacillaceae > Bacillus_D. The sequence continues at coordinate 607,763 of NZ_MAYU01000012.1, forward strand.
GCTTCAAACGATTCTCCTAAACATAGAACAGATGTGAGGACTGAATACAGACCGACGCCACCAGGCGACCATGTCGTGCTAAAACCCGTTCCAAATCCCGAATAAGTTATCAGGCATGGGCTCACTGCAGTCCATGCCTTTCATTTTTTCCTGCTAAAATCCACATAAATAACATTCTCCCCAGGCTCAAACTCCAAAATATTCTGGTTAAATGAATCCTTTAGTTCATTTAATAACAGTTCCTTCAATTTAATCAGCTTTGCAGGGCCTATCCCCGGCATGGACTCAGAAATAATGATTTGATAGTCCGGCTGGTCTTTGTAAAAGCGGATGATTCCCGCGCCTTTCCTCTCATTTTTCCCTATTGATACCGTGAAATCAAAACGCTGCTCTACATGGGAAGTTAAATCAGGCAGTCCGAGATTCTGATAAATCTCCGGAATCGGATGATAGGCTGGAGGACCGGTAAATCCAACGCTAATAAGTTCCAAATCAAAAACCTCGCTTCCTTATTCCTGCTAGTATTTTTCCGTGTTGAGTGCGGACTTATAACCATGTGGATCATTGATTTGTTGACGTTTGAACAAATCATCATCCAGAAGCCCGCTGTTCAGCAACCCTACTGAATAAAAGATTTCAAAAACATTTCCCATGGCCTTCCCCGTTCTCCATAGATGCTCACTCCGGAACCTCTGCAAACAGCCCTTTTCCATATAACGGGCTGTTTTATTAGTGAATAAAAAGCTTGCCTGCATACAATATTGCGAATGTCAAAAAGGTTTGTCTTACGAGAATCCTTTTTCACCTAGTGAAAGAACGCGATAAGGGGGGAACCAGATGTCAGTAAACAACAAGAACTTCGTGTTTCAGGATTCTACCGGCAAACGATGGAACCGGTTAGTCGTCATCCTGCTTTCAGTATTTCTTTTCCTATTCGTCCTTCTATCCGCCATTGGCCAAAGCCTTTTTCAAAATCCAGTTCTTCCCCAGATATCCTTTGGAGTAAAAGAGGAAATTCAGCCAATTAACGAGCCTTTAAACAAAAATGGGAAACCAGCCAAGCTTGGCGGCGGCAGCCAAAAACCATATAAAGTTCCCAGGGAGGAACTATACGGTTTTTACTTAGCCGATGATGCAGTTAGCAAAAAAACAGTCACAAGGAATATTCATGTCCTAGGTGTCCTGGTTCCAAATTGGTACTGGCTTGATTCCGATTATGACCTTCAAACGAACAAGGAAAAGGATATTATAAAGCTGGCGGAAAAAAACGGTGTTAAGCTCATGCCCCGCTTCTCTCTGCATGAGGATACGGATGAGGATAAGTTTCAACAACTTCTTAAATCGGTTGAATCTCGCCGGGCTCTGGCCACCTCCCTGCATGAGAGGGTCAAAGAAGATAAGTTTGCCGGAATCAATATAGATATATGGCAAATCCGCACTGAAAACCGGGGACACTTTACAGCTTTTGTCTCCGAGTTATCCCAACGTTTTTCTGCTGATGGCCTTAAGGTGACACTAACGGTTTCTCCAGATCATCCAGCCTATGAGTATAAAAAGCTGGCTGAAGTCTCGGACCGGGTCTTCGTTAAATTTTTCAAGGAACTCCCCGAAATGGAGCGTCCGGGCCCTGTTGCTTCTATTGAATGGTTTCAGGAAACATTAAAAAGGCTGCCAATCCCTCGCGAGAAAATCATTGTTTCGCTGAGCAATGAGGGATATGAGTGGGATATGGATAAACAAGAGCTGGTCAATCACCTGCAGTTCCATGAAGTGATGAGGGCGGCTTCGAGTTCGGGCCTTACAGTTCAATGGGATTCCAACAGCATGAACCCTTATATACGGTTTACAAAGAACGGCGTGCCCCAATTAATCTGGTTTCTCGATGCAGTCACTTCATACAACCAAATCAAGCTGGGGCTGGCGCTCGGTGTGAAAGGTGTTGGCATTGAGCAGCTTGGATATGAAGACCCTGGGCTATGGAAGTATTTGACCGACACATCCCGAATGGAAGCAAACAGTGAAAAATTAAAGACAATGGAAAACCCTATCCCGATTATGAATATAGGATACGGGGAAATCCTTAGAATCTCATCAAAATCCCAGGAAGGAAGCAGAATCCTTCAACTCGGTTCGAACGGCTATATTACCAAAGAATCCTACACAGATTATCCTCTCCCCTACTACATCGAACGGTATGGTGAGCAACAAGGAAAGGTCATTGTCCTATCCTTTGACGACGGGCCCGAGCCAACTTACACACCGAAAATACTCGATATATTAAGCGAGGAACAGGTTCGTGCCTCCTTCTATGTTGTTGGCCGCCAGGCAGCACTATATCCAGATATCCTTGAACGAATTCACCGAGAGGCACATGAGATAGGCAATCATACGTTTAGCCATTCTGATATCCAAAAAAGCGGTCCCTACATGCTTCAGGCTGAACTTAATTCAACCCAGCGACTAATCCAGCAGATTACCGGACATTCCACGAATCTTTACCGGCCTCCCTATACTCCGGACTTGTTAGTCGAAAACGCCATGGAGTTAACCCCCTTTTTGCAGGCTCAGGAAATGGGCTACACGATGGTGGGCTCCTACATTGACACGAAGGATTGGAACACGGGCTCCAGTGAAGAAATCGTTGCAAGACTGCTCAATAATCTGGAAGGCGGCAACATTGTCCTTTTTCATGATGCGGGGGGCGACAGGTCGGCTACGGTAGAAGCACTTCCAAAAATCATAAAAGCATTAAAGGATGAAGGATATACGTTTGCCACCGTTTCAGACTTGATTGGCAAACAAAGGCTTGATGTCATGCCTCCTGTCGAAGAGGAGACCTTTCCTTATTTGAAATTCTATAAACTAGCCAATACGCTGTTTATCTGGACAATAAAGTTTTGCTCCGCTTTTTTCATACTCGGTATTGTGATGGGAATCATCCGGTTGCTTCTATTGTTCTTTTTCAGTCTAAAACACGGCAGAAGGAAGCCTCTTGCCAAATCGTCACTACCATATGAACCTTTTGTCAGTATCATTATCCCCGCTTATAACGAAGAAAAAGTCATTAAACCAACAATCAAATCCATATTAAAGAGCCAATACAAGAACTATGAAGTCATTATCGTAAATGATGGATCGACTGATAACACGTATAAAAAGGTTAAAAAAATTGCTAATAAAAATACGATTGTCCGCCAAATCATTAAAGAAAATGAAGGTAAAACAGCAGCGCTCAATAGTGGCATTTTAGAGTCACATGGTGACATCATTATTACGATGGATGCAGATACTTCAATCGCACCAGATGCTATTTCACGCCTTGTCACGCATTTCAAAGATAAGAAGGTTGCCGGTGTGTCTGGAAATGTACGAATCGGCAATTTACAAAACATGCTGACCCTCTGGCAGCATATTGAATATGTAACTGGCTTCAATCTCGAGAAAAGGGCCTTTCATGAATTGAATTGCATCACCGTCGTTCCGGGCGCAATAGGCGCTTTAAGAAAAAGTGCAATTATTGAAGCTGGTTTATTTAAAGATGATACGTTGGCAGAGGATACCGATATCACCCTGAAATTAATCCGGATGGGGTACCGTATTCATTACGAGCCTGATGCCTATGCCTATACGGAAGCACCTGAAACTGTTAAAAGCTTTGTAAAACAGCGTTTCAGATGGTCATACGGAATATTGCAATGCTTATGGAAGCATTCGGGAGCCCTTTTCAGCCGAAAAAATAAAGGGCTTGGCTTTGTCGGACTGCCTTACATGTGGTTTCAATATGTATTTCAAGCCTTCTCCCCGCTCATTGATATCGTTTTCCTTATTGGGTTATTTGGGGATACGGAAAGAATTATCACATATTATCTACTATTCTTTCTCGTAGACCTGCTCGTCAGCTTTTACGCTTTTTGGCTTGAACGAACCAGCTACAGGCCACTTTTCCATTTGATAGTCCAACGCTTTATCTATCGCCAGCTATTGGTCTATTCCATTTGGAAAGCCTTCATATATGCCGGAAAAGGAATTTTGATCGGCTGGAACAAATTGCAGAGATCAGGAAACGTGAAGCTTCCGGTTAAGAAATACTAATCGGATTAAAGTAAAGGTTTAGAAGGGGCAGTTGAATCCTTCCCAAATCTTTAGTAACAGGGAACCGTTTTGGGGTCCCTGTTTTGTTGTTTTTCAATGGTTCTGAGGACAAATTGGCGCGGGGCAGGGCCAAAGTTTTGGTTCAAGGTTTTCTGAATTTAAAAAGCAGCATTAAAAACAGGTTACTTATCATGTTTTTTCTAAAAAAAGGCATCCTAAGAAAAACCAGCGACCGAGCACGAGAAGAAAGGTGATATGATGTGAAGCTGTATCAAATCAGAAAAGGCCAATTTGTATACTATAATAACGAGTTGCACAAGGTATATGGAATAAAGCCTATGTACAAGCTGTCCGTCCATCTGTATAAGCTGAGAGATATGTCCCAGCATATAACCGATGCGGCAAGTGTGGAGCGATACATACCAAAAGAAAATGACAGCTTTATTTTTGACCATAATGTTTACACTCTCAGAAATAACCAAAAGCCGGTGGCAGGGGATTTAATTTTAATAAACAATCCGGCTCCCGATACGCTTGACCATTATTCACTGAATGAAATAGAAGTAGTGGAAACAGTGGATCATAAAGGAGTTATTACGAGTGACTTGAACGGGATCAAGCATAGCGAGTATTTATTGATGGTTCCTGGCCGCGCCCCTGACAGCCACCCGATTGATTATAAGGACATGACAAATATGGTGGAAGACGTTGATGACAATTCCGGTCAAATCGTACATCCATATGCCGGCTTTTCTGTACAGCTGGGGGATGTTTTCAAAAAGAACGATCCTGGGATACTGATTGAAGTAATGGTCATTGCAATCAAAGGGCAAACCATTTATCTGGGCGGCGGCTTTGAGGTAGCCCAAGACGAGTTGATTAATTCGGATAAGTGGGAATTTCAATACAACCCATTTAACAACTGAACGATGATTTCCAGGAGGTTTTTATGGAAAAATTCAAAGAAAATGCCGTGTTTTTTATATCATTGGCGCTTACCCTCATTTTCATTATATGGGGTGTTTTTTTCACAGAAAGTTTAACGAAGGTTACCAACGCCGTTTACAACGGCTCAATTGATTACCTTGGCTGGGTATATCTTGGTTCGACCCTATTTTTTGTGGTTTTTTCCGTCTATTTACTGTTTTCAAAGTATGGAAATATCCGGCTTGGCAGAAAAACAGATAAGCCAGATTTCAGTACTGGCTCCTGGCTTGCGATGCTGTTCGGTGCAGGGATGGGAATCGGTATCGTCTACTGGAGTGTCGCGGAGCCAATCACCCATTATACAGCTCCACCATATGGGGAACCGTATACGGTTGAGGCTGCAAATACTGCGATGAAGTATACTTTTTTCCATTGGGGATTTCATCCGTGGGCTATCTATACAGTAATTGGCCTTGCGCTTGCTTTTTTTCAATATAACAAAAGGCTGCCTGCGTCTATCAGTTCCGCGTTCCATCCGATTTTGGGAGATAAGATCCATGGCCCGATCGGGAAGACAATCGATATCCTTTCCATCTTTGCAACCGTATTTGGGATTGCCACATCGCTAGGGCTTGGTGCAATGCAGGTTACTGCCGGCATGCATGCTATTTTCAGGGTCCCTAATACGCTGTTTGTCCAACTGGTTGTAATTGTTGTCGCAACGGTAATTTTCATTATTTCACTCAATACTGGCATTGATAGAGGGATTAAATATTTATCCAACGCTGCGATTATCCTGTCTTTTTTAATTATGCTGATCATTGTGTTCGTGGGACCGGCCTTGACTATCGTTCAAGTGTTCTTTAATACGATGGGGCTTTATATCAATGACTTTGTAAAAATGAGCCTCAGGTTAACACCATTTAGCAAGGGTGGAGAATGGATTGCCTCCTGGACCTTGTTCTATTGGGCATGGTGGATTGCTTGGGCGCCGTTCGTTGGCATGTTCATCGCAAGGATTTCTAAAGGCAGGACCATTAAGGAATTTGTGATTGGGGTGCTGATTGTCCCTACAATCGGGACTTGCGTCTGGATGTCCGTCTTTGGCGGATCGGCACTTAAACTGGTCCAGGACCAGGGAAATAATGACCTTGCTAACAATATTGCAGAAAATGTATCGCTTGCAATTTTTACATTCTTCGACTATCTTCCGTTAAGCTCACTTTTAAGCATTGTTGGCTTTGCGGTAGTGGCGATTTATTATATCACCGTGGCCGATACCGCGACGTTCGTTTTGGGGATGCTGAGCGAAGGCGGGACGCTGAATCCGTCCAATAAAATCAAGATGACCTGGGGTGTTATCCAATCAGCTGTTGCAGCTGTATTGCTGCTGGCCGGCGGGTTGAACGTTCTGCAAACTGCTTCAATTGGAGCGGCACTTCCTTTCACCTTTATCCTGCTGGCAATGAGCTACTCGTTACTGAAAGGCCTGGAAAAGGAAATGGAATCACAGCCACAAAGAGGTGCAAAACGAAGCATTCAGCATACGTAACAAATCTAAAACTCGCATAAATTGATATGCGAGTTTTATTGTTGAAATCACTATCTATTCGAAAAGCAGAATCTATCAACTAGCCAATTGATGCTTTTAGGGGACAACCTACTGTATGTTCCATTTAGATGTTTCTCAAAGAGAGCTGCTGACTCTAACAGTGATTTTTGATTATCAGGAAAACTGTAAATCTCATCAATTAAAAAGCGAATTTTTTCAAAATCTTCAAGGGGCATGTCATTGGGTTTTTTCATAAATGACCATTTGCTAGACCATTCCTGAATAATTAAATTAACTTCTTCCCAATCAATTTCCATTTGAACGCCTCCGATTTTTCCATGGTTACGAAAAAACTCACTCCGATGGCCAATGTTTTGTTTTATCTTTCAGTATACGGATAAAGTATGGTTAAATGGAATAAAAATGATATCTACTTAAGGATGGTTTACATGCGAATCAATAAATATATTAGCGAGTCTGGAAAAGCCTCAAGACGGCAGGCCGATAAATTAATTTTGGAAGGACGAGTTACCATCAATGGGAAGCGCGCTGAAATCGGCAGCCAAGTAAATCCTGGCGATAATGTTCTCGTGAATGGGGACCCCATCCGTGTGGCTAGAAACAATGTGTATATTGCCTTAAATAAACCTGTAGGCATTACGAGTACAACAGAAAAAGGTGTAAAGGGAAATATAGTTGATTTAGTTAACCATCCATTACGGATATTTAATATTGGCCGCCTGGACAAAGATTCAGAGGGCTTAATCCTTATGACCAACGATGGCGACATTGTTAACGAAATCCTTCGTTCTGAAAATAGGCATGAAAAGGAATATATCGTTTCAGTCGACAAGCCCATTACCCCCGAATTTTTGAAGAGGATGTCCGAGGGTGTAAAAATATTGGGAACAAAAACACTTCCTTGTGAAGTACGGCAATTATCCAAATTCGAGTTTCAGATTATACTGACGCAGGGGCTGAACCGCCAAATTCGCCGCATGTGTGAGGCGTTAGGCTACGAAGTTTACAGATTGCGGAGAATACGGATTATGAATATCCATTTGGGAAATCTCCCTCCTGGACAATGGAGAGACTTATCAAAGAAAGAGAAGACTCAACTATTCAGAGAGCTCAACTATGAGCCAAAAGAATGGTAAGAAGCTGAATAACTTTTTCAACAATAAAGAGCATTATATTTATATTGCTATGCACATTAGGGTAACCTCTTTTTAGGACCCTTCATAAGGCTTCCCAATTTGTTCAATCTTACTATTCCGCCAGTCTGCGGGCATAGTTGATTTTTCCAATTCGCCAGGAGTGTACTACTCTTGGCCTTTTTCTTTTGCTTATTTAGTTATCTAACGATTGGTGATCTACCCGATTCAATCGTGTTTTTTATAGGCTTTTTGGCAGCTAACACTTTTCCACAATTTCGAGTTTTTCCTTTTGGATGGAGTCCAGCTTCTTCATCTCTTCCGCAAATTTCCCTTTCAACATCGCCAACACATCGCTTACTTTATCGTAATGGCTTTCAGTTTGGTCAATCATATCATTGATTTTGGTTTGAACCATATAGTCAGCGATGAACCCATCGAAGAAGAAATCCGCAAACCTTAACATATCAGAGATGTGAATATCCTGGTTCAAATCAATTTTTACATCAAGTAATTCTTTTTGAAAAAGCCGCATGCTTTTGCGGGCTTCATATAAATCCTCTTCCGCATCGTCTATGTGCTGATGCTTGATCATACCGGAAATCGTACCGCCGCCGAACATATCCCACTGGCCCCATGACGCAGCCTTGTCAAGCGACGTTAAAGCCATGTCAAGATTCTCCTTCACACGCTGTCCGGCTGTAATTGCCTCTTGGAGTTCAGCTATATTTGCCTGGAGGATACTTTCTTGTTCAGCCAGTTCAAATAGTGTCGCCGCAAAGGGGGATATGCTCTCTTTTATCAGTATTTCTTTTTGCTTAAGAAGCTGTTGGTACTCCTGTTTGGAGAATTTCACGGCTTGGAGTTTTTCTTGCAGTATTATGATGGCTTGTTCTATATCCTCTTTCACTTTCTCAGCTTCTACTAAAGCGTGCTCTGCCGTGATCAATTCTTGCCGTTCCTTTGAGAGTTTCTCATCCCTTGTCCCAGACAACGTTGCAAATAAGTAAGTCAATCCGAAGCGTTCCAGCCTCTTTACATCTTCTTGTTCTATTTCAAAATCATCCTGCAATTGAGCAATACGCTCCTTCAGCTTCTCCAATTCTTCCTGATAATCCACAAGCTGCATGTTATATTTAGTCGCCTTCCGCAATTCACCCTGAAATACCATTAGCTTTGCGTTGATCTCTGAAAACAATGGCTCCCCCTCCTATTCGTAATTACATATACGTCTTTAGCAAATAAAAGTTTCCAAATTATAGTTAAATATGGAAGTTTATATTCAATTCAGACCTTCGAGTAGATGATAAATTAGCTCAATCTTTTACACCTTTAACCTGATTTCTTATGACATGTAATCAAAATCTTGCTTCAGCGCAACAAGGTCGCTGCAGTTCAGCAACCTTGTTGCGATTTTTTATGAAATCATTTAAAAGATAAGCAACTTTAATATAGGAAAAACTGTCAAGTGATTTTTTATTACTTTTCTGTGAACGAATGAGACAGTTTTCAACATTCCGTGTATCAATATGCTGGTCTTTTTTTACTATATTTAGGATTTCGGGTCGAAATCGGCAAAAACCTGTCGCACAGAAATGATATCTCTTACCTCTCAATTTATTTATAATAATCCTTGGTAGCAGATTCGACACAATAAACTAGGAAGAAAACCCTATCTATCAAAAGATATTGTGAAGGGTTTTTCGATAAGTTCATTCTATGTCGCCTTTTACCTGGGAAGCAATGACATATAACCTTTAACTGGACACTTGGGTTATATAGAGCTAGTAGTGTAACCGGCCCTCTTAAATAAAGTTATTTACTTTTAGGAGGAATAAGATGAACAAGCACCAAGGAAGAAAGTTAGGCACACTCGTACTAGCAAGTTCATTAGTTTTTAGCCCATTTGCCCCTGCCGTTAATGCCGCACCTGCCCCTGCGAAAACAGAATCTTCTACTTCTACTGGAACTGGAAGGACAGAGTTAAACAAAGTTACTGGTGTTACTACTTTAAACCCGATCCCTGCACGTGTTGATAACACAGTCCTACTAAGTGGGACAGCCGTGATTGATGGACCAAAATTAGAATTAAAAGTTAATGGTAAAGTTGTACAGGCAAAAACGAAAAAGCTTTCTGATAAGCTTTGGACTTTTGAAATTAATCATCAATTAAAGCCAGAAAATCTTTCTAATAATAAAGACGAGCAAATCTCTGTTGAGGCCTATACGGTTTATGAGAATGGGAAAAATGCAGGTGCCTTCCATACAGGTGCACAACCAATTACCAAGACTGTTGATTTAACCCCACCTCAAATTAAATTTAATGAATACACGAAGGATTGGACGAACCAAAGCATTACTGTGGTTGCCAGTATTAATGAAGAAGGTAAGCTTAATGCCGAGAGCCATACATTTCATGAGAATGGCAGTTTTACCTTTACTGCTACTGATTTAGCTGGAAATACATCCTCTGAAACAGTAACGATTGATAATATTGATAAGGTTGTACCTAAAGCCAAAGTCGAGTATTCAACTACTTCCCCAATTAATGATGATGTTGTCGCAACCATTGTGCCTTCCGAAGATGTTAACTATACAAATGTTAATGAATTACCAGAAACGATTAGCTTTGATGCGGATGCCAAAACGCTTACCTTTATTGAGAACGGTAGCTTTGAATTGAAATTTGTTGACCGAGCTGGTAACCCAGGATCAGTACTTGTGAAGGTTGAAAATATTGATAAAGAGGCCCCAGTCGGTTCAATAACCTATTCAACTACTGCTTGGACGAACCAAGATGTAACAGCAACAGTAGGAACAACTGAACCAGTTGAATTTACAAATCTTAATACTTTACCGGAAACTGTTAAATTTATTGAAATTGATGACAAAACTTTCAATCTTACTTTTTCAAAAAATGAAAGTATTACCTTAAAGTTTAAAGATGCAGCTGGTAACAACGGAGAGGTAGAAGTAAATGTAGCGAACATTGATAAAGTCGCTCCTACGGCTGCAGTGAATTATTCAGTTGATGGGCCGACTAATCAAGACGTTGTTGTTACTATCGAGCCAAGCGAAGAAGTAACGATCCTGAACAACGAAGGTTCTCCTTCAAAAACTTTTATCGAAAACGGCGAGTTTGAATTTATTTTTGTCGATAAAGCTGGTAACAGAGGGACCGCAAAAGTAAGTGTTCAGAATATCGATAAGCTTGCTCCTGAAATCACAATAAGTGAGTATTCAACAGAATGGACAAATCAGGATATTACAGTTACTGCCAGCATGAATGAAGAGGGTTCACTAAATGCAACAAACCATACTTTCACAAAAAATGGTAGCTTTGAGTTTGTAGCGACAGACCTTGCCGGGAATGTTACTAGACATACCGTCCAAATTTCAAACATTGATAAGGTTGCTCCTGAGATTGAGGTACTTCCATATAAAGAAAATTGGACAAATCAAGACGTTACAGTTGAAGTTAAAATGAATGAAGAAGGTACACTAAATAAAACAAGCCATACCTTCACCGAAAACGGCACATTTACTTTTATTGCAACTGACCGGGCTGGAAATGTAACCGAACTTCCAGTTATAATTTCCAATATTGATAAAGTGGCTCCTAAGATTATCATTGAAGATTATATTACTTATCCAACTAATGAAGACATAACTGTGAAAGTAAGCATGGACGAACCTGGTACACTTAATCAAGAAAGCTACACTTTTACGGAAAATGGTGAGTTCGAGTTTATTGCTACTGACCGCGCTGGCAATGAAACTAAGAAGCTAGTAACAATTTCAAACATCGACAAGGAAGCACCAGTCATTACTGTCTTTAACTACAACACTGCACCAACAAACCAAGATGTGGTTGTTACAGCTGAAACCAATGAAGGAACTCTAAACACAAAAAGCCATACATTTACAGAGAACGGTTCTTTTAACTTTATTGCAACTGATGCTGCTGGTAACGTAACAGTTAAAACGATCTCCATCACAAACATTGACAAAACAGCACCAGTCATTACTGTAAATTCTTACAACACAGATCCAACAAATCAGGATGTTGTAGTAACAGTAACAACTAATGAAGGTACTTTAAACGCCTCTTCTCATACTTTCGAACAGAATGGCGAATTTGAATTTGTTGCAACAGATGAGGCCGGTAATGTTACTAGAAAAACTGTAAAGGTTTCAAATATCGATAAGACACCACCAACAGTTAACAATGTAATCAATGGCTTTGCATATAACACTGATATTGTTCCTACCTTCATTGAAGGAACAGCTACCTTAAATGGATCCGAGTTTGCTTCTGGTACAACTGTTTCTGCTGAAGGAACCTATTCTTTAGTGGTTACAGACGCAGCAGGAAATGTAACAACTGTTATGTTTACAATTGATAAAACAGCTCCAGTAGTGAGTGGTGTAGTAAACAATCAAACTTACAGGGTAGACGTTACTCCTACCTTTAATGAAGGAACAGCCACCTTAAATGGAAACACATTCCTTTCTGGCACCCCAATTTCTGCTGCAGGGACGTATAAACTTGTTGTAAGAGACGTAGCCGGAAACGAAACAACTGTTACCTTTACAATTGATAAAACTGCACCTAAACTAACAAATGTGACAGCCTTTAACGCTACGGGAAGTAATAAATTGACAACTGTTGCAGGTGGATTTGCAGAACCAGATGCAACCATAGACATTTATTTAGTTAATAACAATGGTACAAAGGGTAAAATGATTGGAAGTACAATAGTTAAACTAGATGGCAGCTTCAGTTTTGAACTAAAGGATAAGGAAGCACTAAATAATAATACCAAACTAATTGTAACCGCTACCGATAAAGCAGGTAATGTATCTGAAGTTACTGTTACTGTTGTAAATCAACAAAATTAATTGATTCTCGTTATCAAATCGACTATCTGTCTTAATTGGCAGATAGTCGATTTTTATTTTTTTAAAAATACCGATAAAGGTTTTCTTCTAGTTCGTGTAGAAATCAATCTTAATATAAATAGAGAGATTTAGGCGAATCTGTTTGTCTACAAATAAAACCAGTGCAACAGCAAAACTCCGGGATATGAAAGTACCGTCGAAATCTATTAAAAAAAAGCCAATACCGGCCTTAGCTATTCTTGAGGAGTTACGAATTTGGGCAGAGGAGGGCTTTTACATTAACAGATTGACAGAAGTTACAGGAGTAAATTGATCTTTGTACTATTATCACACGGGAGAGGACGAGGAAGCTGAATCGAAAGGGAAACGAGGAAGCCCTATTCCAGGTTTTTCGAAAACCCGCTGCGGCAAAATTGTTCCTGACCCCCAAATTGAAGAGTACTTGATGGAAGCAGTTGAAGGTGAGGCGGCAGTTTACGGAGTAAAGAACCTAACGCAATACCTTAAGGATGAACATAAGCTGATCATCAATCACAAAAAGGTTCATCGCTTATGTGCTGGCTTGGGAATCCTTTTGCCACAAAGGACGGGGGTATCCAAATACCCTAAGAAACTTGTAAGGAACCGGCTCATTACAGCCCCTAATCAACTTTGGCAGCTTGATATAAAGTATGGATCGATTGAAGGAAGCGGTAGATTTTTCTCACTGGCTTGTGCCATTGATGTCTTTGACAGAAGCATTGTAGGCTATTACAGATGCTCGGAATGCCAAGCACAAGACATAACTGGAATGCTTAAAGAAGCAATCATCAGGAGGAACCTACAGGTTCCCCAAGAAGAGGACGGCCATTGCATCATAATCAGGACAGATAATGGCCCTCAGTTCGTAAGCAACCACTTTGGTGAATTTTGTGAGATGAATATGATTTACCACGAAAGAATACCTCCAAAATCGCCTAACTACAATGCCTTTATTGAGTCGTTTTTCAGTATTATCGAGCGGGATGTATACCGTCGTATTCTTTCGAGTTTTTTGAAGAAGCGTACTACCGTATTGACGAATACATTGAGTTTTATAACGAGAGACGATACCATGGCAGCCTGAGGCGCATGTCACCTAAGAAGTTTATTGAGAAGTACCAAGACATAGGTTACCCTGCAGAAATGGCAATCAGCCTGTAAGCAGGCAGAGGTACTCCTTATTCACTTGCCAACCAACTAGATGATGTAGCGAAAGGGTCAAGCGGTTTGGGCTTGACGCTGTAGCGAAATCATCTAAAATGGCAAAAAAGTGAGGAAGGAATACCGAAAAGTGAAAAACTGAGACAAAGCTAGAAAATTAAAGGTAGTGTCAGGAATTAAGGGGTCAAACCGAGGTAATGGCCACTACCGGATTCTAAAACAATTAATAAAATAGCATCTGCAGTAAAACAAGCCAACGTGGTTTTGGCTTGTTTTTTACGTTTAAAAGTGTGGTAGTTTCCATTTTATTCGTAAATTTTAGTTGTTTTCCCGTAAATTTATTGCGCTTTCCCGTAAACTTTTCAGTTTTTCCCGTAAATTTGCCCGTCTTGCGATAAGTTTTCCATAGCCGCCATAAAAAAGGATTTAATGAACCGGCCCAATTCACTGTCCTGCTTAGTGAGGAATACAATAACAGATTTTTTTGGTTTTTTTCTTCTTGTACGTATGGAAAAGACACCCAAACGCAGGAATACGGGTTGTACCGGCGTGGTGTACACGGCAGGGGTCTGACCCCTTTAATATTTAATGTCATTTTTATACGTTAAACCAAACTATATGGAAAGAGGTGATTAGAATGGAAAAGGGAAATTCTAATGAAAAGAGTAAAAAGTACACTATGTTAACGTTTCTTGAAGAGGTAAAAGGAAAAAATCTAATGGATTGGGGCGAAATCGAATTAGCCGAAACCGTCCTCCATGGCAGGAATAGCTAAAAGACACTCTAAATGAAAATCACAAGACAAAGCACTAATTCTTAACAATTAATAAGCAGCAGGCCCGAATTCAAAATGAATTCGGGCCTGTGATATTCTCTTCCTGTTTTTCCAAGTGAGGCTATTTCACTGCCCCTCCTATACCAACGAAAAGTGAAGTCCATTTATGTCTTCCTCCGATTGCCTTTTTACCCTTTTACTGCCCCACCGGTTAAGCCTGCGATAATATATCGCTGCATGATTAAGGCGATAACGAGAACAGGCAAAGTAATAATAACAGACGCAGCCATCAGCCCTCCCCAATTGATTTCGGAATATGAGAGGAAATTGAATACGGCGATTGGAAGTGTTCTTGTTTTTTCTCCTGCCAATATGAGCGAGAACATGAAATTGTTCCACGAAAAGATGAAGGCAAGAATAGAAGCTGTTACAATTCCTGGCCATGAAATCGGAAGCAGGATGCGAATGAATGCTCCTGTTGTGGTACATCCGTCCACCCGTGCAGATTCTTCCAATTCACCAGGAAGACTTTCGAAAAACGGTATCATTACCCAAATAATGAAGGGCATCGTGACAAGCATATGGCTCATTGTAAGTGCCGTGTAGGTATCGATCATCTGAAGCTTTGAAAAAATAATGAACCACGGGATAAGAAAGGAAATCCCCGGCACGATTCTGGCTATCAAAATCAACAGACCAAGACTATGCTGTTTATATTTCGCGATACCGTAAGCGGCAGGAAGACCCAGCAAAAGGCCTAAAACAGTAGAGGCGACAGCAACCAAAAAGCTGTTAATGATAAAATCCATGAATGCATACTGCGTAAAGACACTCGTATAGTTATCCAGACTTGGGGTGAATCCGAACAGATTGGATGTATCCAGAATCTGCTGCTGCGTTTTAAACGAAGCTAAAATCATCCAAAGGAACGGCAGGAGAAACAAAAAGAGTATGAGATACACAGAGAAGTTTGTAAAAATTGATAAAATTGTCCTCTTTTTCTTATTCATAGGGAGACACCTGCCTTTTTACGTAACGCAACCACGAGAACGCTAAGCGACAAAACAATGACAAAGAAAACCATTAACAAACTTGAAGCCTTCCCTATTTGGAAATATTGAAATCCAAGCACATATCCATAAATGTTTAGAGTCTGGGAGGACGTACCAGGGCCACCCTGTGTGGTGGCATAAATGATATCAAATGTTTTCAGAGCATCAATCAGCCTCAGTAAAACGGCTGAATAAATAGTCGGCTGCAATAACGGAAGAGTAATTTTCCAGAAAATCTGAAATCGGTTCGCACCGTCGACTATCGCGGCTTCATACGGATCCTTCGGAAGGGAGACAAGGCCTGCAAGGACGATAAGCGCGATCATCGGCGTCCATTCCCAGACGTCAATAAAAATTAACGAGGGCAAGACCAAATCAGGCGATGCCAGCCATTCTTGTGGTGGAAGGCCAATAGCTTGCAGAAAAATATTTGCGATCCCTACGTTTGGTTCATAAATAAGGACCCACACAAGTCCAACAGCAACGGGCGTGGCAACCATTGGAAGAAGGAACAGTGTTTTTACAATGCCTTTTCCGATAATATGTGCATTCATTAGAAGGGCCAACCCCACCCCAAGAATCGTTTGGATAATAACAGCGGCGGTTGTAAAATAAAATGTTGTCCACAAGGATTCCTTGAAGAGTTCATCCTTGAACAATTCCTTATAATTATCAATGGCCACCCAGGCAGGCGGATTGATATTAGACATATCCCAAGTATGGAAACTGAGCCAGGCTGTGTAACCAACTGGAAAAATCATCATAAGCCCAACGAACAGAATCGCTGGCATAGGGTAAATCCATTTGATATTCTTATCAATCCAGTTTGACATGCTGCCTCTCCTTTTCTTCAACAGTATGTAAAAAGAAAATGACTTTCGGCCGCCATATTAAAGAGCCTAATATCTGACCGAAAGTCATCTTATGAATGCTGAATTATTCTTTGTCCAGGATATCCTGGAATGCTTTGTTTGATTTTTTAGCGGCACCTTCTACGTCTTTGCCTTCTATTGCCGCGTTGATGACATCACCAATGACATCGCGTGCTGCGCCGACATTGACGATCGCTGGGCGATCATAAGGAACACCCGTTTCATTGTTCGTCTTGATTGCTTCGGTCAAATCAGCCGGGAATTTCGCAATGGCTTCAGGAGACTCCCAAACTGATTTGAGGGCGCCAGTGATTCCATTCGACTGAAGTTTCGTAACGACATCCTTGCTTGTGGCCCACTTTACGAATTCCCACGCTGCGTCTTTTTTCTCTGAATTTGCACCAATTGCAACAGCCCAGGCAGGAGGAGCAGTAGCTTTTCTTCCTTTAGGGCCTTCTGGGAACGGGGCAAATCCGACGTTTTCAGCGACACTTGATTTGGAAGGATCGGTTGCATTCGTATAAAGAGCAGAAGCATCAGTATAGAATACTGCTTTTCCTTGGGTAAACACAGCCATCGCTTCCGGCCAGCTCATGTTAAGAGTTCCCGGAGGGCCGTATTCCTTCAACAATGTTCCGTAATATTCGAACGCCTCAATAGCTTCAGGTGTATCAAGCGTTGCTTTACCATCCTTCATGAAGTCTCCGCCAAATGAGTACAGGTAGTTTGAGAACTGAGTGACAGATGGTGCCCGCTTTCCACGGGATACAAATCCGTATAATCCATTCTTTGGATCATTGAGCTGCTTCGCCTGCTCTTTTAATTCATCCAACGTTTTAGGAGGCTGAAGTCCAGCTTTATCCAGTATGTCTTTTCTATAATATAGGACTGTCGTTTCTGTGATAATTGGCAGGCCGTATAGCCTATCCCCATTTGTTACACTTCCAAGAGCTGAGGGGATAAAATCGTCGGTAGAATAATTTCCTTTTGAAATGTAATCATTAAGTGTGGCAAAATAACCATTCTTCTCAAATTGCTTTCCGTCTTGAAGAGGACGGAACATGACCACATCGATGCTCTTTGCGTTTGCAGCAAATTCAACGGACGTTTTTTGAGATAACTGGTCCTCAAAATAGCTGTCTACTCTTACGGAAATACCAGTTTGCTTTTCAAACTCAGGAAGGAGCGGCTTAATGGCTTCTGTCCATGGATGGTTCGATGCTACAAGACGAATAGTTTGTGGCGTCTTTGCATTTCCATCAACAGGTTTCGAAACCTCCTTTTTATCCCCTCCGCTGCACCCAGCGAGCATTGCACTCAGGCCGATAACAGCTGCAAGAGCAGCACTGGCCTTTTGTAAGCGATTCCACCTTTGTTTCATTCTAATCCCCCTTTTGAAATTTGTTTTAATTTTATATATACGATGCAAGGGCGTTCCTGCGAAAGCTCCTTGCCCGGTATATAACAAGAAAAAATTACGATTCGTTAATTTCCCCCCGGCCGTTCCTCTGACCTTCAACTCAACGGGTAGGAATTTTCTCTTTCCCTCATTCAGTCCCAACTGCGTTGCACTTCTCAATATACGCATCGACTTCCCTGACAGTCGGCATGGCATCCGAGCAGCTGTGGCTAGAGATAACAATGGAAGCTGCGGCTGCGCCAAATTCCATGGACTTTTCAATGCTCCAACCGTTCATCAAGCCATAGATGAACCCGGACGCGTACGAATCCCCTGCACCGAAGGTTTTGATGACTTTAGCAGGAAAAGTAGCTCCCTTAAATTGGCCGCCCTCTTTTGTATAGGAGATTGACCCCTCTTTCCCATGTTTAATGACGACAATTTTCGCATTATGTTTAAACCATTTCCCTGCTGTTACTTCATCGGAATGTATATGGTTTTCATCAAACTGTTCCATCATATTGAATTCCTCACGGGTTCCGATGATGACGTCGCACTTTTCTGCCGCCAGGCTATAGTAAATAGCTGTTTCTTCAGGAGATTTCCATGTGTAGGGACGGTAATCGATATCAAAAAATACGGCCGTCCCATGTTTCCTTGCATATTTTAAGACAAGGAAAACAGCCTCCCTTGAAGGGGATTTTGAGAGTGCTGTACCAGAAATCAAAATAGCTTTTGCCTTCTTTACATACGCCTCTGAAATATCAGCAGGCATAAGGTTAAGGTCTGCCACATTATCGCGGTACATAAGAATGCTGCAATCTTCAGGATTTTTGATTTCCGTAAATGTTAGGCCCGTCACGCTGCCCTTTTCATCGGTAATGACATTGGAAGTGTCGATTCCATTTTCATTCAGGTAATTCCTTATAAAGCGGCCCATTTGGTCGTCTGAAACCCGCCCTATAAACCCGCTTTTCAACCCCAGGCGTGATGTCCCTATAGCGATATTGGCCGGCGAACCGCCAACATACTTTGTAAAGGTAATCGTTTCTTCCATCGGCCGGTTAATTTCATTTGCATTAAGATCGATGCATAATCGTCCAACCGATATCAAATCCAGCTCTTTACCTTCACTGAATGTTAAACCCATTCCCTTGTCCCTCCTTGGGCTCCCATCTAACCTAGTCTCCATTTGGTACAAACAGAACCTTGAATCCTTCTTTGTTTTCAACACTTTCAATCGCTCTTCTCCACTCATCGAGCGGCCATTTCATGGATATCAGAGGGGCGACATTCACCTGTTTGTTTTCCAGCATACGGAGAGCTCGTTCCCATGATGTCGGTTCAGATGCAAATCCATTTGTCATATTGATTTCTTTCGTAAGTGCGAGATCCAAATCAAATTCAATTTTTTTCCCGTACAATCCAACCTGGACATACAATCCAGTCTTTTTCAATAAGTGAAGGCATGAGTTGGCGGAAGCCGCGGCCCCCGCGCATTCAAATGCGACATCAACACCCATTTCTCCAGTCAGAGCAGCTACTTTCTCATGAACATCTTCCTTGTCCACCATTATTGTCGCGATAGCACCTAACTCTGAAGCCAGCTTCAATCGTTCCTTATCATGTGAAGTTCCCGTCACAATAACGTTCCCTCCGCTTGCTTTGGCGAGTTGCATCGTCAGCAGCCCGATTGTTCCTGGACCGGATACAAGGACATAATCCCCCGCTTTTACTGTCCCGCGTTCGATAACACAGCGAACCATGCATGCTAGGGGCTCTGTAAGAACCGCCTCATCCATAGACACATTATCGGGAATTTTGAAGGCAATTTCCGCAGGGATTGCCATATACTCTGCAAAGGCTCCATTTACACCCGAACCTATTGAAAGCCTCTTTTTACAGAGCATGTACAATCCGGAACGGCAATAATAGCATGCTCTGCATGTGACTGCCGCTGTAAGTGAGACGATCCTGTCGCCAATTTGAAGTCCGGTGACATTCGTGCCAACTTCGACGATCGTGCCGGAATATTCATGGCCCATAACAACCGGGGGTTTATAGGAAAATTCATCATGGATAATATGTATGTCGGTACCGCAAATCCCCGCCGCATGGATTTTAACTTTCACTTCATGGGGTTTAACATCAGGCTCAGCGATATCCAGCAGTTCTACCCCTTCCAGCCCTTCTCTTACCTTTAAGAGCGCTTTCAAATTCATCCTCCTTTTCTATCTGATAGATTAGGTGCTCTTAGTCTATTAAGTATTTTTACTACCATTATTTAAAAATCCCAAAATAATCAACAGTTTACCACTCTGCAACTGAACCATCCGTATGTCTCCACACCGGGTTTTTCCAGTTGTGGCCTATTTCTGCCATCTTGCGGACATATTCCTCGTTCACTTCAATTCCAAGACCCGGATTGGCCGGCATCTTTACAAAACCATTTTCGTATTTGAAAACTGAGTGGTCCATAATATAGTCCAGCAAGTCATTTCCCTGATTATAGTGAATGCCGAGGCTTTGCTCCTGAATGAAAGCATTGTGGGATACAGCATCCACTTGCAAACAAGCAGCCAGGGCAATTGGCCCTAATGGACAGTGGGGAGCAAGTGCTATATCATATGCCTCCGCCATGGCTGCAATTTTACGCACTTCTGAAATCCCGCCTGCATGTGACAGGTCTGGCTGTATGATATCCACATATCCATCAGCGAGTATTTTTTTAAAATCCCAGCGCGAAAACATTCTTTCCCCTGTTGCAATTGGGATGTTCGTATGGCTGGCTATATCCCTTAGTGCTTCGTTATTTTCAGCCAATACTGGTTCCTCGATGAACATAGGTCTGAATGCTTCGAGCTCTTTTGCGAGAATTTTTGCCATTGGTTTATGTACACGTCCATGGAAATCAATTCCTATCCCAAAATCCCTGCCTCCAACATCTCTCACAGCGGCTATCCGCGCTACAGCCTGATCTATTTTTTCATATGAATCGATATATTGGAGTTCTTCGGTGGCATTCATTTTTACGGCAGTAAAACCCGCTTCCTTTGCGGTCCTGGCTGCTTCTGCAACGTCAATCGGCCGATCACCGCCAATCCAGCTGTATACACGAATGGAGTCTCTAACCGGACCACCAAGCAACTCATATACCGGTGCATGATGAAATTTCCCTTTAATATCCCATAGCGCCTGGTCAATGCCGGAAATCGCACTCATTGTAATTGCGCCGCCACGGTAAAAACCTGCCCGATACAGCACCTGCCAGTGATCCTCAATCTTGAGAGGATCTTTGCCGATTAAATACTCACTCAATTCTTCTACCGCAGCTTTAACCGTTGCTGCACGTCCTTCTACTACTGGTTCTCCCCAGCCTGTAATGCCTTCATCCGTCTCTATTTTTAAAAACAGCCAACGAGGCGGAACGAGAAAAGTCTCCATTTTTGTGATTTTCATATTCTTTATTCCTCCTGGCGGGCTTGTTTAATTAACGTTACGAACTTGGAAGCGATGTCGGTTATTCCTTTATAGTTGCCTTCTGCAATTGCTTGTTTATTTAGTAATGTACCGCCTACCCCCACGGCAGCCGCGCCGCTTTTTATGAATTCCGAAACATTATCTAATGAGACTCCGCCTGTGGGCATCATTGGGATATGGCCAAGCGGCCCCTTTAGTTCCCTTATGTATTTCGGACCGAGGGAACCGGCAGGGAAAATCTTCAGAATATCAGCTCCAGCCTGATAGGCCTTAACCATTTCGGTTGGCGTCATTACACCTGGAATCGAAATCTTCCCGTAGCGGCTTGTCATTTCAATTGTCTTTTCATCGATTATTGGTGAGAATATAAAATCAGAACCAGCCTCAATGGCTGTTTTTGCTGTTTCGGCATCAAGAACCGTTCCAGCCCCAACAAGGACTTGCTCTCCAAATTCGTTTTTAAGTTGTTTAATCATTCGAAAAGCGCCGGGAGTATCGACAGTGATTTCAAGCGCTCCCACTCCTCCGCTAACAAGCGCTTCAGCAATAAAGGAAATTTGGTCAGCTTCCGGCCTCCGGATCACTGCTACCAAACCGGATTGACTTAACCGTTGAATATTCATCAACTTTTCCATGGAATCCCCCCTCACCTTTTTACATCCTGATTATCTTTGGCGCCCTTGATCAATTGTTCAACTTCTTCATTATTCGGGAGTCCTTCTACATCTCCGTTCACTCCCACGACAATAGCACCAACTGCATTTCCTCGTTTCACAGCTTCGGAAATCGGCTCATTTCTCAACATTCCACTGATTACCCCAGCGGCAAATCCATCGCCCGCACCTACAGGGTCAACGATCTGGGAAACCGGAAAGCCATCAACATAACCTTTATCACTGCCGGCTTGATAATAGGCCCCCTTTTCACCAAGCTTAACAATGATTGTTTTGTCACCTTTAAGACAAAGCTGGTCAGCTATTTCTTCTGGCGTATTTTTCCCGGTCATTATTTCACCTTCATCGAGGCCGGGAAGAATGATATCTGCAGCTTCGGCGATTTCGGTAATGACCGGCTTTGCTTCTTCTCTGCTCCATAATTTGAGCCGAATATTTGGGTCAAAGACAATTTTCACTTTATGTTTTTTGGCAATTTCAATCGCTTTGAAAACTGCCATGCGGATTGATTCACTTAAGGCTGGCGTAATGCCAGTCAAATGCAGGAATTTTGCTCCGGCAATATATTCCTCGTCTAAATCCTCAGAAGCTAGCAAACTCGCTGCAGAGTTCTTTCGATAATAATAAACACTAATATTTGTCGGAGATCTTTTTTCTTTAAAGAAAAGACCGGTTGGCGCTTCGTCTGTGTATACACATCGTGAAGTATCAACACCATGGCCACGAATAAATTGATGGATATACCTTCCGAAAGGATCATCACCAAGCTTGCTGAACCAGCCAGTGGTATGGCCTAATTTTTGCAAACCTATTGCAAGGTTTGATTCTGCACCGCCGATTTGCTTCATGAACCTATGATTATATTCAAGTGGCAGCATTTGTTCGGGATTAAACAAAACCATTGTTTCCCCGAAGGTTACTACATCTAACTTCTTCAATTTAAGTTCCTCCAGGCAATGTCGAAGTCTAGTAAAGGAGAAAAAGGTTGTAGCGAAAATTTGATTTCTTTCGTTTGGAGCTCCCCAGAAGGGATTATTCTTTCAAACCAACCATCACGTTTTACTGTCAGGGATGGTTCCCGGCAATAAAGTCGGCTGAAATCGGTGAACCCGCGGCTCTATAATTTCTTTATTTTTATTAATCTTTTTTAAAAGCAGTGAAGCCGCTTTATTCCCAATTTCAAATGTAGGCTGAGAGAAGATTGAGAGAGACGGTTCCAAAATAGAGGCAAATGGGACATCATCTATACCTACAACCGCTAAGTCCTCTGGAATTCGAAAACCCTCATTTTTTGCAAACCTAAGAATTTCAAATAAAGTTAGATCATTCGATGCAATTACTGCCGTTGGCGGATCTGGCAGGGAAAAGATTTCTTTTAACCCTGATTGAAGCTCGTTCACCTTCATACTCTTGATATATTCATCCATAACTGGCAGCTGATGTTTTTCCAAGGCGTTTTTATAACCGTTAATCCTTTCAATCCTCGGCGAAATTCGTTTTTCTAAGGAAGGGGTAACTAATCCAATCTTCTTATGGCCTAAACTAATTAAATGCTCTACAGCCATTAAAGAAGCGTTTTCATTGTCTAATAAAAAAACGTCTATTGGAACGTCTTCGATGATACGGTCTATGAAGACAACAGGGTAGTTTTTCTTAACCATCGAATGATACAAATCGAGGTTTCCTCCTGAAGGAACAATTGCCATCCCATCAACCTGCTTGGCAAGCAGCATTTGGATGTAATTCTCTTCCTTAGCAGGATCATCGTCGGCGTTGCAGACAATTACATGAAAATCATTTTCTCTGCATGTGTCCTCAATCGCACGAATAACTTGAGTTGAAAAAGAATGAAGAATATTGGAAACGATCACACCAATCGTAGAAGTTCGTCTTTGCTTCAAACTTCTGGCGATGATGTTGGGATGGTATCCTAGTGTGTCAATCGCCTGGCCAATTCTCATTTTTGTCTCTTCACTCATATACATATATCGTTTGTTGAGATATTGTGAAACGGTGCTTTTAGATACCCCTGCGAGTCTGGCCACATCAGCAATTGTTACTCGTTCCATTTTTATCTCCTCATCCAAAGTTACTAAACCGAGTTACTAAATCGATTTATGAAACCAGTATATAGCAACTTGTAAACGGTTTCAAGTCTGTATATTGCGAAAAAAATAAATATTTAAAAAACTATTTTGATATATTTTTACACCAACTTACATTGGATAAGAGCTGAAAATGAAAGGTATATTCATTAGATGGCCGATTTGCCCCACCTATCAACAGCCACCAAAAAAAGGCATCCCTGGCCTAAGCCGGAATGCCTTTTACTATGAATGTTTAGATAATACCAGTCAGCAGGTATACTCCAATGATGAAGAATGCCGCGATTGTTTTGATGATAGTGATCGCAAAGATATCCCGATAGGATTGCTTATGGGTCAGGCCGGTAATTGCCAGCAAGGTGATAACTGCTCCGTTGTGCGGCAGTGTATCCATACCGCCTGATGCCATTGAAATGACGCGGTGCATAACCTCTAGCGGAATATCAAACTGATTTGCTAGTTTGATATACGTGTCACTCATCATACCAAGTGTAATCGCGATACCCGCTGATGCTGAACCTGAAATCGCGGATAGGACGTTCGTTGTGACAGCACCGTTCACCAACGGATGTTGGAATACGGACGCGATTCCATCCCTGGCAATTTTGAAGCCAGGAAGGTTTGAGATTACTGCACCAAATCCATATTCGGTAGCAGAGTTCATGATGGCGAGCAACGCACCCGCAACACCGATTTTCGAGCCTTCTTTAAAGTCCATGACAACCGGTTTGTGATTATAAAGAATGGTTGTGATAACCCCTACAATCAATGCAATTTCGACTGACCAAATTCCAACTACTTTGGACGTTTCGATACTCGGGAATGCAAGGCCGATCGCATCAAAGTCAAATCCGTTTGGATACCATTTTGGAATAATCGTGGTAAACGCTTTATTCAGTACAGCAACTAGGATAACCGGAACGAATGCGAAAATTCGGCGTCCAACACTTTCATGTTCATTCAAATCGATTTCTACTTGATTTTCTTCTTTTATCGTACCGAATGAATCATATCCTTCGCCGGCCTTTGCTGCTTTTTTGCGGCGTGATTCAAGGTATAGCATACCGAATACGAAAATGAAAATTGCACCGATGATGCCAAGCCATGGAGCGGAATAAAGATCTGTTTTAAAAAATGTTGTCGGAATGACGTTTTGCACCTGTGGCGATCCAGGCAGGGCGTCCATTGTAAAGGTGAAGGAACCAAGCGCAATTGTACCTGGAATTAACCGTTTTGGAATGTTTGAATCCTTGAACAAGTGCCTTGCAAACGGGTAGACTGCGAATGCTACAACGACCAAGCTAACGCCGCTGTAGGTTAAAATGGCTGCAAGCAAAACGATGACAAGCATTGCCCTTTTTTGGCCAACGACTTTAATTAATGTAGTCGCGATGCTTTTTGCAAGCCCAGACATTTCTACGACCTTACCAAACATAGCCCCCAGCAGGAAAATCGGGAAGTATAGTTGAATATACTCAACCATTTTCCCCATAAATACATTGGAGTACCATGGTAAAATCCAGGCTGGTTCAGTTAAAAGTACGGCAAACAATGCACAGATTGGAGCAAAAATAATGACAGTGAAACCACGATATGCGATAAACATTAGCATGCCGAGCGCTAATAGAATTATAACAAGTTCCATAAAATATCCCCTCTGACGTATGACTTGTGTAGTTGTGAAGTTTAGATAGAAGCGCTTTCAAGTGATAGTTAATACGATTCCCTGCTTAGGTATAAGAGAAGGATACAAGCCGTTCCCCTCCCTTAAACCATAGTCAGAGTTAACCTATGACACTAGCTTTCTTACTTTTCGCAATTTCGGCTGCGACTTCGACAATCATATCCTCTTGTCCGCCAACAACCTTGCGTTTGCCAAGTTCTATTAAAATATCACGGGAATCAACGCCGAATTTTTCAGCGGCGCGCTTTGCATGAAGGGCAAAGCTTGAGTATACTCCAGCATAGCCAAGTGTCAGGCTGTCCTTGGTGATTTCCTGTGGAACTTGAAGGATTGGTGCGACAATGTCCTCAGCCAAATCCATCATTTTATACAAATCGACCCCAGTTTTAATTCCCATCCGGTCAAGGACTGCGATGAGTACTTCTGTCTGTGTATTGCCGGCACCAGCACCAAGGCAGCGTACACTTCCATCAATTCTTGTAGCGCCTTCTTCAATCGCAGCAAGTGTATTGGCCATTGCCAGGGACAAGTTGTTGTGGCCATGGAAGCCGACATTGATGCCAACCGATTGCTTCAAGGCACGAATCCGTTCACGAACCTGATTAGGGAGCAGGAAGCCCGCGGAGTCAACCACGTACACTGTATCTGCGCCATACGATTCCATCAATTTCGCCTGCTCGACAAGCTTGTCAACTGGGGCCATATGGTTCATCATCAGGAATCCGACTGTTTCCATACCAAGTTCCTTTGCATAAGCGATGTGCTGTGGTGCAACGTCAGCTTCGGTTACATGAGTTGCAATCCGGGCCATTTTCGCTCCAAGGTTAGCAGCTTCCTTAAGATCTTGAAGGGTGCCGATTCCTGGCAAAAGCAGGACCGCAATCTTTGATTTATCCGCTACTGATACGGCCGCTTCAATCAATTCCATTTCATTTGTACGGGAAAGCCCGTATTGCAAGGAAGATCCCGCCAGTCCGTCCCCGTGGGAAACTTCGATATAAGGGACATTTGCGTCATTCAAGGCCTTGGCAATTTTCAGTACCTGGTCTACCGTATATTGATGGGCAATCGCATGGCTTCCGTCACGCAATGCCACTTCTGTAATAAGAATATCTCGTTCAGTTGTCATGATTCGTTAACCCCTTCCTTAGCTCAAACAGTTTCTTTGGCCAATAGATTTTTCGCAAATTCTTCAGCAATCTTGACTCCGGCAGCGGTCATGATATCGAGGTTGCCTGAGTACTTAGGCAGGTAATCTCCTGCTCCTTCAACTTGAAGGAAGATGGTGACTTGGTTGCCTTCAAAGATTGGCTCGGTGCGGAGCTTATAACCAGGAACATACGATTGAACGACCTCCGCCATCTCATCGATTGACTTCCGGATTGCCTCCTCGTCCATTGTGCCTTCTTCAACGAGTGTGTAGACGGTATCACGCATCATGATTGGAGGCTCGGCCGGGTTCAAGATCATGATCGCTTTTCCTTTTTTCGCTCCGCCGACAACCTCGATCGCACGAGAAGTCGTTTCAGTGAATTCATCTATATTTGCCCGCGTTCCAGGACCAGCGCTTCGGCTCGAAATGGTTGCAACGATTTCGGCGTATTCAACCGAGCTTACGCGGTTAACTGCATGGACCATTGGGATGGTAGCCTGTCCGCCGCATGTAATCAAATTGATGTTGTCCTTCTCAAGATGTTCACCAATGTTTACTGCCGCACATACATAAGGACCGACCGCTGCAGGAGTCATATCAATTACCTTGATTCCTGCCTCCTTTAAAACTTTTGCGTTGTAAAGGTGAGCCTTGGCTGATGTTGCGTCAAATACCATATCTGCTTCAAGGTTTGGATCTGCAAGAAATCCATCAATCCCTGTATCAACAGCCGCATAGCCCATTTCCATCGCACGGCGCAATCCGTCCGATTGTGGATCAATTCCAATTACAGCCGTCAGCTCCAGCAACTCTGAGCGGCCAAGTTTAATCATTAAATCTGTACCAATGTTCCCTGAACCGAGAACAGCAACTTTAACTTTTGACAAAGTAATTCTCCTCTCCGTGGATGTTTATATTTCTAAATTAAATGTGCATCTTATAACCCAATTGCCTTGATATTTCAGCCGCGGCACCTTTTATTCCGGCAATCACTTTAGGAAGTTTCTCTTCATCAAGCCGCATTTTTGGAGCAGCACAGCTAATTGAAGATACAACCTTGCCTTGGTGATTGAAAATCGGTGCGGCAATGCATTTTAGCCCCAACTCGATTTCTTCATCATCTACCGCATATCCCTGCCCGCGGACAACAGCGAGGTGGTTTTTGATGTCTTTCGGATTCGTTAATGTAAACTCGGTAAACGGTTTCAAAATAGCCTTTGATAATAGCCGATCCACCTCATCTTCACTTAAGTGTGCAAGAATGGCCTTTCCGACACCAGTACAATGGATCGGCGCCCTTTTTCCCGTATGGGAGTAGATCGTAAGTGCCCGTGGACCTTCCACTTTCTCGATATAAATAATTTCATCACGCTCAAAAATGGTAAGGTGTACGGTTTCATTTAGCTCTTCAACTAGTTTCCGGATGATAGGCTTGGCAATATTTCCAATATCGAGATGTTTGCCAACGAAGTTACCCAGTTCAAAAAGCTTAATTCCTAATCGGTATTTCTGATTCTCGGGATTTTGCTGAAGATAGCCCCTATGCTCAAGAGTCTTAATAATCCCGTGGACCGTGCTTTTTGAAAGTCCCAGGTAATCGCTAATCTCTTTAATACTCAATTCAGGGTGTGACGCCACAAACAATTCCAGGATATCTGCCGCTCTTTCAACTGATTGAATTAAGCGCTCAGCCATTGGCACCCTCCTATCGTTCGGCATTATCGAATGCCGTTCGCAAATTAATTTTGTTAACGGTTTCATTCTAATTCTCAAAATTTATTATGTCAATATATTTTACTCAAAAAACTTTTCACCAACAATTTACTGGTTGGCAGTTCCTTGATAAATAAAAAAACCTGTCTCCATTAGGAAACAGGTGCATCTTATAGAACCTCGAATTGTTTAAAGCCGGTATGATCCCGGATAAAATCAAGTTTTTTATTCCTGAAATAATGACATTCCCCTTTATCAATAATGAAGTCCAGCACTGAGATTGTTTGGATTTCATCCGTTTCCGCTGCAGCATTTTCCACTGTTACCTTAACCTTCATAAAACAGCTTTTCCGCATTTGCAGCCGGACCAGCCTCCCAACAGTTGAAGCTTTTAGCCTGGCCTGCAGCTCCTCTATGGCTGCTTCTGTCACCTCGAACATGCAATCATCCCTTTACTATTACTTAAGAATTAATTATAGCTTAATAGTAAGGTTAGACAACTTTCATTGAGATTTTAAGTATCAAGCAAACAGTCTTCCGGCGGATATTCAATGAATCCCTCAATGCTTGGCTGCCTTAGCGCTCCTCCTTCTGTCCATTCGGCAAATTTTATCTTCACGGTCATTTCCGGCCGTACCCAGATGGCATCCTTATGGCGCTGAGGTATCTTGTTGAAAGGAAGCTGCCCGGTTACGATTTCTGTTAATTCTTTCGTTAGTTCTCTCCAATCACTTTGTGTCATTTTTCCTGTCCCGGTATGTCCCACATAATGAAGTGCCCCATTAGAATCATATAACCCAAGCAAGATTGAACTAACTGTATTATGTCTTAGAGTAAAACCTCCAATGACTGCGATAATATCCTGAAAGTTTTTCACCTTAAGCCAATCTTCCCTCTTCTTCCCAATTGAATAGGGGGAACCCAGCCTTTTCAGCACAATGCCTTCCATCTCTTGCTCCTTAATTGCGTTAAATAAGCTTTCGGTCTGGCTGATTGTCGGAACGAGCTGTATATGTTCATTAGTGGTGATAATCCGAGATAGAATCTCGTTTCTCTCATGAAACGGTTTATGATCAATCCACATGCCATTCAAGTAGATAATGTCAAAAATCATATAAACAATTGGAACAGACTCGGCTGTACTCCTTATCCGATCGATATTCCTCAAACCATCCCGCCTCATAACCCGTTGAAAAGAAGGTCTGCCCTTTTCACCTAAAGAAATCACTTCACCATCCAAAATGACGGAACTGGTGCTGCAATAGTCTTGAATGTTCGCTATCTCAGGATAGTGCATTGTCCGCTCATTCTTTTTGCGATTATAAAGCCGTACTCCGGCATCATCCGCATAGGTTAAAACCCGCACACCGTCCCATTTCACTTGTGCAATCCATTCCTCTCCATCCGGGATGGCAATACTAGCAACCGGCTCCATTGGAAATATTGGTTCCAGATGTATCACTCCAATTTTAAATAATACATAGTTTTAACAATAAGATTTGAAAATATAGAGAAAGAGGAGGTTTTTCTGGTGAAGGAAATGGTTGTCGATGGCAAAAGGATTGACATTACGCACCCGGACAAAATGATTTGGGAGTCGCAAAGGATCACAAAGTTGGACTATATTCACTATTTACTAAATGTGTCGCAGTATATGATCGAACATGCAAAAGACAGGCTATTAATGGCGTGGCTCTATCCCCATGGAATAGCTGGCAAAAAAATCGAAAAAAGGTCGGTTCCCCAGTCTGCACCGGAATGGATCAGCAGCATTTTCTATAAAAACAAAGACAGAATGCTATTAAATGACACTGCTACACTCGTTTGGGCCGCAAACTACGGAGCGATTGAATTTCACGTTCCATTTGATCGCTATGATAAGCCCGATTTCCCTCTGGAAATGGTGTTTGATTTAGATCCTCCAGATGATGCAAGCTTTAATTTAGTCGTAGAGGTGTCTTTAAAGTTAAAGGAGCTTCTTCAATCCCTCGGCCTCCTATCTATTCCAAGAACATCAGGTTCGGCAGGGCTTCAAGTGTTCGTGCCAATTCAACCCATTTATACTTTTGAAAAAACGAGGAAAATTACTACCTTTATTGCAAATTATTTTCTGGAACAACTACCGAATCAGGTTACGATTGAGCGAGTCGTTTCCAAAAGAGGAAACAAGCTTTATTTTGATTACCTGCAGCTGTGGAGAGGGAGAACAATGCCGGTTGTCTATTCGCCGAGAGCCAAACGAAATGCAACGGTTGCCACCCCGCTGACCTGGTCTGAATTAGAAGGAGGTATACAACCTGCACAATTTACTATGTTAAACATCATGAAAAGGATAGAAGAAAAAGGAGATTTGTTTAAGCCGTTAACCACAGATAAACGCAATCAATCCCTCGATGAAATTTTAAGGTTTATTGAAAAGAAAATGTAAATTCCA
Source organism: Bacillus sp. FJAT-27225 (assembly GCF_001685025.1). Lineage (GTDB taxonomy): Bacteria > Bacillota > Bacilli > Bacillales > Cytobacillaceae > Bacillus_D. The sequence continues at coordinate 638,913 of NZ_MAYU01000012.1, forward strand.
TTAATCCGAAACAGTTGATACAAATGATTTACCCTAAAACTACTTTTGATTTCATCTATTAATCCCCTTACATAAATTTTATTTATGATCATCTTATTCATTAAATTCAATTACATCATTTCTACTTGAAGTAAAATGCCACCAGATTTTTGGTGGCATTTTTACAAACACTTATTTATACTACCGCTGCACCCTGTTTATTTAAGAGGCGGCTGTTATTATGTTGCATGTAATTCAAGCTGGTGTAAATACTCTACCCCCATTGTGGTAATTTTTGTGCCGGTTCTTCCCCGTCCTTTTGTAATGAAGCCTTTGCTTTCGAGGTAATCCAATCGTCTGCGAACCTGCTGCGGCGATAAAAAAGAACCGGTTTCCTCGCTAACCATTGAAATATACTGTCGACTTGCCGGCTTACCATTTTCATTACAGTGTTTAATGGCTTCAAGGATAAGTTTATATTCATATATTTCTAATAAAGTCTCAGGAAGTGAATAGTTGGTTACTATCTCTTGTTTCCCCTTTTTTTGAATGCGGCTGTAAGGAATGTCGTTCAGTTCAATTTTATTCCCGTTACAAATGGTGAGCATATAGTCAATCGTGCTTTTTAGTTCACGGATATTACCTAACCATTCATGTTTTTGCAGCTGTTCTGATAGATTTTCTTCAACTTTGACCCATTTTCCGCTTTTCGTAATAAAATGTTTGACCAAAAACGGGATATCCGATCTTCGTGCTCGAAGCGGCGGCACAGAAAGAGTAAGAACGTTCAAGCGGTAAAATAAATCAGAACGAAATGAACCTTCCTGCGATTTTTGTTGAATGTTCTTATTTGTTGCCGCGATGACCCTGACATTTACGGGTATGACTTTTCCCCCACCGATTCGCCGCAGTTCTTTCTCCTGAAGGACCCGTAATAAATGGGATTGAACGGTAAGACTAATATCACCAATTTCATCCAAAAAAATCGTCCCATTATCCGCTAATTCGAACAGTCCCTTTTTCCCACCTTTTTTCGCACCGGTAAAAGCTCCTTCCTCGTAGCCGAACAATTCACTTTCAAGTAAATTTTCGGATAAAGCACTGCAGTTAATGGCAATAAACGGCTGATTTTTTCGCATTGAATGAAGATGGATTGAGTGGGCGAATAATTCTTTTCCTGTTCCTGTTTCCCCTTGAATTAAAATCGGATGCTCAGAGAGAGCTAGTTTTTTGGCAATTTGTTTCGTTTCTTTGAGGAGTGGGTGTTCGCCAACAATATCATCAAAGTTGTATTTTGCGTAAAATCCTTTGTTTTTTAAATCTCTTTGCGCCATTTTTCCGACTTCAAACGCTTGATGAATACTTTTAAAAGTCGCTACAATTGTATTTTCAGTTTCCATTTGATGACGGTAAATCACAATATCAACACCGTAAATAGTGAAAAATTTACTTTCTTCATTACTATGTAAGATAAAGTCAATAATATCTTTTTGGACGATTACTTCGTCTAATTGTTTATTGATGGCGTCTTCAATTGGATGATGAAAAAGGGCCTCTAAGCGCCGGTTAAAAACGGTGACTCGATGTTGTTGGTTTATTGCTAAAATGCCGTCATCGACAGTGTTGACCACATTTTGAATATGCTGTTTCATTTGCTTTTCATTTTGTTCCGCAAATGATAACTCCCGTTGTAAATCAATAATGTTCCGAATATATCTTTCTGAAATCAATGACGAAATTTTTTCCCCTAAACAAAAGTATTCTACTACTTTTAAAATCGTTGCCATATCAAATAGCCGAACACCAATATCAATTACTTTTTTTATAGAAGGCGGACAAAGATGGATTTCGCCGGGAGATATGGCGATATCGATATTTTCATAAAAAATTTGGTCCTTCTTAAATGGTATGAATCGTAAATGATCAATACCTAACTGATAAAGCGATTCGATTACTTCAATCGTTGCGAAATCATCATCATTAACTATCAGAACATCCGAATGTACTGGTATTTTTAACAGCTGGTCGATAAATCGATGATGAATTGTCCGTTTTCCAACCATCATTTCTTTGCCGGTAATCTGACACGTCTCATACGCTTCTAACCTTGTCACTTCCGATGAAAACAAAAAGAAATCATCTGTCAGTTGGGTGGGGAGGCCTTCATCGGTGGAAAAAACTTCAATTTGAACGTAATCTCCCAACAACTTATGCAGCTGCTCATGCAAAACTCTTTTTGTTTGCCTGCTTCCAGTAATTAAGGTGAGTGATTGTTTGATGATAAAGCCCTCCTTTTGGTGTTATTGGTTCTATTATATTACCAAAAAGAACCAATGAAGACCAATAAAAAGTTTCCAATGGTTTAAATATTCAGAATTTATATAATTTTCGAGTTGGCATGATAATTGCATTCTAATTAAGCGTAATGCACAAAAAAGAAACAAAAGGGAGAGGGTTTTATGAGTCAAGTAAGCAAGACGGTGGAGCCGCAAGCCCCGCAAAAAAAGAAGCCGGTACACATCAATGCCTTTGCGTTACTATTTGGGGTAGTAATCCTGGCGATGATTTTAACATGGGTTTTGCCAGCAGGAGAATACAACCGAATAGAAGTAGATGGCAGAACATCGGTCGAGGCAGATTCATTTAAATGGACGGAATCCTCACCAGTAAATCCATTCGATATGGTGAAAGCCATTCATCAAGGGATGGTGGAAGCAAGCGGAATTATTTTCTTTGTATTAATCATTGGAGGATTTTTTGGTGTTTTTAGTGCGACAGGGACAATTGATGTCTTAATTGCGACAATGGCACGAAAATTAGCGAAACGGGAAAAGCTGTTAATTCCGATCATGATGCTGTTCTTTGCTGCCGGAGGATCATTAATGGGGATGGCCGAAGAGGGATTAGCTTATATACCTTTATTAATTCCGCTTGCAATCGCCCTTGGTTTTGACACGATTGTCGGAATGGCCATTGTGCTCCTTGGTGCGGCTGCTGGTTTTACAACGGCCGTTATGAATCCGTTTACAGTCGGGATTGCCCAAGGGATTGCTGAACTGCCATTATTCTCAGGGATTGGATTACGATTAATCTTGTTTGTTGTTGTTTATCTTGTGTCCGTGATTTTTGTTTATCGTTATGCGATGAAGGTAAAACGAAATCCCGAATTAGGTTTTTATGGAAACTACGACCAGTCAGCTACCGACAAACTGCTGAATTCAAAAGTGAATATGACAACAAAGCACAAGCTAATACTTGGAGCATTTCTATCAACTTATGTCGTTCTCGCCTATGGGGTTATTAAATACGAGTGGTACCTTTCCGAGATTGCGGCGTTATTTATTATTTTAACGATTGTTATTGGCATCATTGGTAAACTTTCTATTGATGATCTTGTGAAAAACTTTATGAGCGGGTCCGCTGCTTTAATAACCGGTGCGTTAATTATAGGGGTATCGCGCGCGACGTTAGTTGTCTTAAACCAAGGGCATATCGTCGATCCGATGCTGCACGGTATATCGGAAGCGATTAGTCATGTTCCTGGAACGATCAGTGTTATCGGCATGTATAGTTTCCAAACAGTCATTCACTTTATTTTAGCATCTGGAAGCGGCCATGCGATGTTAACGATGCCAATTATGACACCGCTCGCTGATTTGCTTGATATTACAAGACAAACTGCTGTTCTATCGTTTTCATTTGCTGATGGAATCGGAAATATTATTTTCCCAACGGCCGGTACTTTAATGGCTGGATTAGCGATCGCCGGGATTCCGTGGACGAAATGGGCAAAATGGGTTCTGCCGTTAGTGATTATCCAATTTGTCATCGGCTTAATTGCAGTCGTTATCGCACATTTGATAAATTACGGTCCCTTTTAAAATGAGTACATCCAGATTGAACTCAGGAGGGGATTACAGTTGCTTACTTTAATAAAAAATGGTGAAGTGTATGCACCTCATTATTTAGGCAAGAAAGATATTTTACTAGTTGATAGTAAAATCGGTTATATAAGAGAGTTCATTGAACTTCCTAACAATTTCGTTCCGATTTCAGTTATTGATGCTTCGGAAAGAATCGTTGCTCCAGGTTTTATCGATGCCCATGTTCATATCATTGGGGGAGGTGGCGAAGGTGGCTTCAAAACCCGGACCCCAGAGTTGATGTTAACGGATTTAACGACTGCGGGCATTACGACGGTTGTCGGACTTCTTGGTACGGACGGGACGACGAGAAGAATGGAAAGCCTGCTCGCGAAAGCGAACGGCTTAGAGGGAGAAGGCGTGACTTGCTTTATTCATACAGGTTCGTACCAATTGCCAGTAAGAACGATCACGAACAAAATTGAGGAAGATATCATTTTTATCGACAAAATTATAGGGGTTGGCGAAATTGCCATCGCCGATCATCGGTCATCTGAACCAACGGTGGATGAAATTGCAAAAGTTGCTACCGCTGCACGAAATGGCGGGATATTAGCTGGTAAGGCCGGCCTTGTTGAGATTCATGTCGGCGACGGGAAAGATAAGCTTTCTTTGCTTGAGAAAGTGGTTAAACAAACGAATGTCCCTATTTCCCACTTTCATCCAACCCATATTAACCGAAATGAAGAATTATTTATGGCTGGAATTGAGTATGCCAAAAATGGCGGATACATCGATTTAACAACGAGCACGGTCCCGCAGTATTTAGAAGAAGGGGAAGTGAAATGCAGCAAAGCATTGAAGCTGATGCTTGATGCAGGGGTACCGCTAGAGAATATCACTTTTTCTTCTGATGGCCAAGGCAGTCTGCCAGCTTTTAACGAAAATGGAGAATTAATTGGACTTGATGTCGGAAAGGTTTCTTCATTATATAAGGAGGTAAGAGATGCCGTCATAAATGATGGGGTTTCATTAGAAGCGGCGTTGCAAGTCATTACATTAAACCCGGCGAATGTACTTAAGCTTTCGCACAAAGGCCGCATCGAGGCAGGAACAGATGCTGACATTGTTTTACTTGATAAAGAGACTCTCGAAATTGCCACTGTCATCTCCAAAGGTAAAGTGATGGTCAACAATAAAGTGCCGATCGTTAAAGGTACATTTGAATAAAAAAACACAAGCTCCTTTTTCTGCGCCGCAACGACTGGACCCCTCCCGACGAGGATTGAGGAAACACGAATTGCAGGAAGTAAGTCCACCCGGCGCTGGAGCTAGACATTTCTCTAACTTGAAAAACAATGCTTACTCATTGAATAAAAAATTGGAGGGACTAAGGTTGAGAAAATTATCCATTATTTTTGTTCTTGTGTTAACGATGTTTTCGATAACGGTATCATCTTTTGATGTAGGAGCTACTGAGAATAATAATGTATCTAAGAATGATGGTTCGCTCGTCATTGTTGGTGGTGCCCTGGATTCAGATAATGAGGCGGTTTACAAAAAATACTTAACCCTAGCTCAACAATATCAAGGGAAATCTCTTAAAGATATAAAGATTGCCATTATTCCTGCTGGCAGCGCTGAACCGATTGGAAGTGCTAATTCATATAAAGATGATTTCATTCAATACGGTGTTTCTGCAGCGAATGTTTATACGGTACCAATCGCAGTAATTGATGATCCTTCGACAAAGGAAGTGGATGAATCTACGTGGAAGAATAATGGCAATAGTACCGAAATAGCAAAAAATATAGAGGAAGTAGATGCAATTTGGTTTGTCGGCGGCGACCAATTACGTCATGTTAAAACGTTAGTGGCCCCAGATGGAAAAGATACAGTCGTATTACAAGCGATTCGAAAAATATATGAAAACGGAGCGGTTCTAGGCGGTTCAAGTGCGGGTGCTGCGATTATGAGCAACCCTATGATTGCGAATGGAACGAGTGTCAGTGCCTTAACTGAAGGTGTCCATCTTCTTAAGAACTTTGATCAGGAAATAGATAATGATCAACTGTTTCTAACAACTGGCTTCGGATTTTTTCCACATGGAATTGTTGACCAGCATTTCCTCCAACGCGGACGATTTGGGCGTTTACTAGTGGCAACACAATATAACAAAACACGTTATGGCTTTGGAATTGATGAAAATTCCGCTATGGTATATCATGGCGCGGATGACAGTATAGAAGTTGTTGGCGAGAGCGGTTTATTAATCATCGATTTACAGGAGGCGACAACACCTAAAGGGAAGCGCTTTGCGATGAATAATGCAACGATGCACTACTTGGAAAAAGGTGACCGTTTTAACGTAACTGCCGGGACGTTCGATCTTAATAAAAAGCATGAATCGACAAAAGGGATTGAATACTACAGCGAAAATCCAATGGCAACCGATATCTTCGGTGCGCAAGTATTAAAAAAGGTTCTAACTGAAGATCTAATCGATAACGAGGCCAAAAAAGCAGAGGCCATTTGGTTTGACATGAAAGATGACAAAAAAGGAATCGGCTTCAAATTTACCTTTAGAAAAACAGACAAAACGGAAGGGTTCTGGGGCAGAATTGACAAAGTTGGATCTTACGCCGCATTAAATGTTCAAATGGACGTTGAACCGATTACAATCAAAATCCAAACAGATAAATAGAATACCGCTACAACAAAGACTCTAATCCATAACTCATGGAATAGAGTCTTTTAATTTCAAGTATGGCTGTCCAGAGAGGGTAAAATTATAATTCTATAAAGACCACATTGTTGAATCCTTTTTTTACTATTTTTGATTCAATGGCAGAAACAATGGGAGGCTGATCAATTAGGTGCCTTCACTATCAGGTATCTCCCTCTAGTTTACCCTATTGCCATTTCTTCTTTCCGATTAAATTCTTTACTTTCCAAGTTCACTTTTTCAGGTTTAACAACGAATATACTAATTAAAGTCGCAATCGCGAACAAAGCCATAACGACATATAACACCATGTCATAGGATTGTGTTTTTTCCAGAACAAATGCACTGAGCTGATTGCCTGTCAGTCCTGCCCAAGCCCAGGCAGATAACGCTAATCCATGCACAGTTGAAATACTATTTAAACCAAAGCGGTCGGACAGTAGTGGCGGCAAAGATGAAAATCCGCCACCGTAACCAGCATTGACAATACAAAGCAAGGCAATAATCAGGATTGCAATAGAATTATTCATACCATCAAATACAACGGTTAAAAGAATAGCTGCAATGGAGGAGATAAAAATAATCTTATAGATGGAGTTACGATCATTTAATCGATCACCCCATGAAGAGAAAACGATCCGTCCGCCCGCATTGAAAACAGCTGTTAACGAACTGACCAACCCAATCGCCCCAAATCCAATGAATGCCAGAATGCCTTTTTCTTGTGAAATTAAAGCTAATCCACATGTAATATTAATATAGAACATCAACCAAATACCGATAAATGTTTTATTTGTTAACACTTTTCCATAACTAAAGTTTTGCATATGTACACTTTCTTCCTCATGTCCGGCTGGTTTCTTTAATGCCAAGTGCCCAGCAACCATCATGACTAAATAGATACCCGCCAAAACATAAAACATCGTATAGATATTTGCGGGATTTACTAGTATTCCTTCATTGTTTCTTTCTCCTAACAACTTTTCCATTAAAGGACTTGCAATGACCTTCGCCAAGCCAAAGCCTGCAACAGCAAGGCCTGTCGCTAACCCTTTTTGCTCCTTAAACCAGAGCATTAATGTTTTTACTGGTGTTAAATAACCAATTCCAAGCCCAATACCCATAACAATTCCATATGAAAGATAAATACCAATCAATGACTTTTGATAAATAAAGAAACCTGTTCCTGCCATCCCGACAACAAAAAAGATCGCAGCAAGCAGGGATGACTTATGAATGTCCTTTTCGACAAATTTCCCGCCAAAAGCTGCAGACATTCCAAGAACAAAAATGGCTATACTAAATGCCCATTCCACTTCCCCTACTGGTTTCCCAATGTAAGAGGCAATATCGCCCTTAAACAATGACCAACAGTAAACTGTTCCAATACTGCAGTGAATCAATAAAGCTGGAAGTACAGCGCGAATCCACTTATTTTCAAACTTGTCCATATACTAACCCCTCCGTTTTAACTTAACCTGAATTACGAACGTTAAAACCAATCTATAAAGTTTTAGTTCGATTTTAAACCAAATAAATATGTTATTCGAATTAATTTTTAGGTAATGTTTAAGTATTCACGAACGATTATATATCATCTTTGCGCATAAATAAATAGTAAATGTTATATTTAGATAATTACTTTCTTCCTTTCAACAAAAAAACTAAATAAAATCACCTCAATTTTTAATAAAAAAAACAGCCTAATCATATTGACACTAGACTGTTTCCAGGTGGTTTATTTACTTACGGACCAACTCATCACAACGTAATTAAACGAGGTTTTTGTTTTAAAGCTAAGGGGGAGAGATAAATCTCCACCACACCTATTTTTGTTCAATTAGATTTAAACCAATTCAATTTGAAGAACTGAATTTCCGTTTACTTCTTCCTCTTGGATGGTCCAATTTTTAGATAGAAGACTTGTTAATTGTTTACGTTCTTCCGGATGAAGATGTAATCCTCGAATTCCTCTTTCCGTTGTTTGATAATCTACCTCATCAACTTTATTAAATTTTAATTTCAATAAATTTTTCAAACCATTAAAAGTCACGAATTTCACTTGATATCCATCTTCAACAATCGTTTGAAAGGCAGCAGGATCCTTCTCCCTTAAGCTTAGCAAATTAGTAAAATCAAAAGATTCATGTATATGATTCCAAGCTTTACTATCCTTTGCTTCTAGTAATTCTTGATTCGTTACACCCTTACTTTTTAGCGTTTCGATCATATATGCATCCATTAAAGAAATCTTTTGCAGCTCCATACATTTTCTCCTTTCACTCACGGGCTAACTCCTCTTGCTTGTTTTCGATTGGATAAAAACAGGACACAAAGTGGCCGGTCGAATTCTTTTCATCTAAACCAGGTACATTTTCTTTACAAAAGTCCGTAGCCAATGGACATCTTGTATGAAAGACACATCCGCTTGGAGGATTCGATGGAGATGGCAATTCCCCTTTTAAAATAATACGCTCCCGCTTTTTTTCCTCGGCAGGGTATGGCAGTGGGATAGCGGACAGTAATGCGTTTGTATATGGATGACGGGCATTCTTATACAAGGATTCGCTATCTGACATTTCCATCATCTTGCCCAGATACATCACACCGACTTTATCTGAAATATGTCTAATCACCGATAAATCGTGAGCAATAAATAGATAGGTTAGACCTAATTCCGCCTGCAGATCTTCCAGCAGATTAATGACTTGTGCCTGAACGGACACATCTAGTGCACTCACTGGTTCATCTAATACAATTAATTTTGGATTTAGCGCCAGGGCGCGAGCGATTCCAATCCTTTGGCGCTGTCCCCCGGAAAATTGATGCGGCAATTTGTTATAGTCATCTGGTTTTAACCCTACTAATTCCATTAATTCCTGTACACGTTTTTTTAGATTAGTTGTTAGATTGTACGCTTTTAAAGGCGCAGCAATAATGTCTCCCGCCTTCATCCTGGGATTAAGGCTTGTATATGGGTCCTGATAGACCATCTGGATATGCCGCCTTAGCTGGTGCAATTCTTTTGCATTATAGTTTAAAACACTTTCCCCTTCGAATAAAACATCACCAGAAGTTGGTTTTAATAAGCCAACGATGGTACGGGCAAGTGTACTTTTCCCACACCCCGATTCACCAACTATTCCTAAGGTTTCCCCTTTATTCAAAGTAAAACTTACGCCATTCACTGCTTTTACATAGTTTGTTGTTCTTTGAAAAACTCCTTGCTTCATAGGAAAGTGCATCTTCAAATCACGTACTTCCAATAAAGGTTCAGACATGTTCCAGCCCCCTTTCCTGCTGTATCTTTTCTATACGTGTTTTCGCTTGTTGGAACTCCTCTTCAGATAAAATGCATGCTGCAGAGTGGCCAGCTGATCGTTCCGTTAATTGGGGATCAATCATTTTACATTGTTCCGTTGCGAAAGGGCAGCGCGGATGAAAATTACACCCACTTGGCGGATGAATTAAATTTGGGGGCTGCCCCTCTATATTAAGCAGACGTCCACGAGATTCAGAATCGATACGCGGCAGCGATCTAAGCAAAGACCATGTATAAGGCATGGAAGTGTGAAAGAAAATATCTTTCACATTCCCCTTTTCTACAATTCTTCCTGAATACATAACAAGAACTTTCTCTGCCATTTGAGCAATGACACCCAAATCGTGAGAGATGATAATTATAGCCGTACCATACTTTTCTTGGATACTTTTCATAAGTTCCAATATTTGTGCTTGTATCGTAACATCCAGCGCTGTCGTCGGTTCATCTGCAATCAGTATTTTCGGGTTGCATGCAAGTGCAATCGCAATTAAGACACGCTGGCGCATTCCACCTGAAAATTGATGCGGATAAGCATTCAACCTATTCTCCGGATCAGGAATGCCTACATCCGTTAATAGTTCAATCGCTCTCTGTCTCGCTTTTCTTTTTGGCATAGGATGGTGTGTCACTATCGCTTCCATCAATTGATCCCCTATTTTCAGTACGGGATTTAAACTGGACATTGGATCTTGGTAAACCATTGCAATCTCATTGCCGCGTATTTTCCGAAGTTCTTTTTCATTTAATTGGAGCAAATTTCTTCCTTCAAACACTATTTCTCCTTGCGGGTAGAAGATCGGGGGCTTAGGATTCAGCTGCATAATAGAATGAGCTAGAACACTTTTTCCACTTCCCGATTCACCTACTATGCCGATTGTTTCACCTGGTTTAATTGCAAAGGATACCCCATCAACTGCCTTTACTATCCCATCTGGCGTATCAATATAAGCCTTCAAATTGTTTACCTCAAGCACCAGCTATCCCTCCCTTATACTCATGATGCATATTGTTGTTTCTGTTCGAACAGCCGTTTTTTTCGTTTCTTCTTCCCTTTGGCATAAGGGTCGAAGGCATCTCTAAGCCCATCTCCTAAAATATTTAATGCGAGGACTGTCATGACGATAAAAATACCAGGAAAAATTGAAAACCAAGGCGCCATTGTAATATAAATCTGTGCTTCTTGCAGCATGTTTCCCCATGTTGGTATCGATGGCTCAACGCCAACACCTAAGAAGCTTAGTGCTGCTTCTGCCAGGATCGATCTTGCAAAAATAAACGTTCCTTGCACAATAATCGGAGATAATACGTTAGGAAGAATGTATCTCGTTAAAATCACAGGATCCTTAACTCCCGAAGTTTTGGCAGCTTCAACATATTGAATATTCTTAACTTGAAGAACACTGGAGCGTACGACCCGTGTTATAACAGGCCAAAACGAAAACGTTAACGCGATAATAATATTCGTCACACTTCCGCCTAAAGCTGCGACAAGAGCGAGAGCTAATAGTAACGACGGAAAAGCGAGCATACCGTCAATAATCCGCATGATAATCGCATCTACTTTTTTGTAATATCCTGCGACAAGACCGGTTATTGTTCCTAATATCGTTGACAGCAGGGCAACTGTAAAACCGACAAATAAGGAAACCCTAGCAGCGATAATCGTTTGACCAAAGAGATCCCGGCCAAAATGATCCGTTCCAAACCAATTCTCCGATGATGGCGGCATTAATCGCAGACTTGAATCCATAACACTTGGAGATACAGGAAGCCACCATGCAGCTGTTATGGTTGCTAAACATAATAAAATTAAAAAGACAAAAGGAATAAGATTTCGTTTTCTTCTTAACATGAGGGCACCTCCTTTTTGACTGAATCAATCATAGCGAATTCTTGGATCTAAAAAGGCATATAACAGGTCGACAATTAAATTAACGAGTACGTAAACAATGGCAATGAATAATACGACACCTTGTATCACCGGATAATCCCTGCGATGAATCGAATCAATTAATAACTGCCCAATACCAGGAATCGTAAAAATCGTTTCAGCAATCACTGTTCCCCCGAGAAGGCCAGCCACTGTCAGGCCTATTACGGTTGTTGTTGGGATAAGCGCATTGGATAACACATGCTTTATTAGCACAGTACTTTCTTTCACACCTTTTCCTCGCGCTGTTTTCGTATAATCTTGATTCATCGATTCAAGCATACTATCCCGAAGCATCCGGGCAATTAGGCCAATTTCCACCGTGGCCAGAACAATCCCTGGCAAAAGTAAATGATGCAGCCAATTCCATATTCCATCGGCAATTGGTACGTATCCAGCTACTGGGAAAATAGGTATGGTAACACCAAAGCCAAGAACCAACAGTAACGCTAACCAAAACTCAGGAATAGAAGTCCCTAGCAGGGAACCAGATAAAAACAAAGGGTCCATTACTGTATTGCGCTTCCATACAATAAAAATAGCCGTTGGTATCGCAATAATCAGAGTTAATACCATCGATACAATCATTAAACTAAATGTCGGGCCAATTCGTTCTGCAATAATTTCAGATACCGGCTGTTCAGAATAGATCGATTGTCCTAAGGCACCTGTCAAGATACTCCCTAACCAGTCAAAGTATTGAACAACTTTTGGTTTATCCAGCCCTAATTGTTGTTCCAATTGTTCGACAGCCTCAGGAGAACTATCTTCTCCTAATATAAGGAAAGCAGGGTTGCCTGGCGTTAGGTGAATAATCATAAATACAATGATACTAACTATGAATAGAACAGGAATGATAGCGTAAAGTCTTCGTATCGTATAATGCAACACCCTTATTCCCTCCTTTATGTTCGTCTACTAAATAAAACGAGGGAGCCAGTGTCATAGAAAACTGACATGACTCCCTCTATTTGTCATTACTTCTTCCAAGTATTCCAGAATCGCGGACCAATCCAGGCATCGTATTCTTGGATTTCGTCACTCATTATATCTAATGTCGTTTCATTTGCTATTTTTAAGAAAGGAAGCTCCTCCGATACGGTTTTGTTCATTTCTGCTAATACTTTTTGCCTTTCTTCAGAAGACGCTGCCAAAGCCCATTGATCCATCAATTCTGCCCAGCGCTCGCTGTTATACCAGCCACTGCTGTTCTTATCGAGAACAAGGAATCCCAACTCATTTGGTGAAAATCTGGTTGAATACCCAATCGTAACGATATCCCAACTTCCAGGATTCTGCCATTTCTCTAAATACGTTGCCCATTCATATGGCTCGAGTTTGACTTTAAATCCAACCGCTTCAAGCTGTTGTTCCGCCATTTGAGAAATACGTTTATATCCTTCATTATTGTTGGAATACATAATGGTAATAGTTTCACCATTATAATCCGATTCTTCCAGAAGTTTTTTTGCTTTATCCTTATCATGCACCAAGTAGGAATCTGTTCCTTCGGCATTATATAATTCCGTTTGCGTTGGATCAAACAGTGCTCCGTCCATCTTGTAGAATTCTTTATTCCCGTAAGTAGATTTTGCAATTTCCTCTTTATCCAAAGCATATTGTAAAGCTTGGCGAACTTTCAAATCATCAAACGGCGGCTCTGATTTATCCGGAATAAGCATTGAATACCCATTGATATACGTCACTGCATTTGTATTTGGTGTATTTTCAATGACTTCGTATAAATCTGTTGGAATGGCTTGAGCATAATCATATAAATCAGTTTTTAAACCATTCAATTTCACTTGTGGATCCTTTACAATTAAGAAGTTGATTTGATCAAGGTTCGCTTCTTTTTTTCCTGTAAGTCCGCCCCAATCTGTTTCTTCACGCTGGGAGTAATCATCGAACTTCTTAATCACAATTTGCTTGCCGCGTTCCCATTTTTCAAATTTATATGGACCCGTTCCAATTAGCTGTGCCGGAACTAAAGGCTTTTCCCCTGCTTCTTCTGCAATTTCCTTTGGTATAATAACTAACCCTGTTTTAGGTGCAGCCATATCATCAAGAAAACCGTTATATACTTCATTTAAATTAATTTCTACTGTCAATTCATCCAATGCTTTTACTTCTTCAATGAATTTACCTGCAGTTTTACCAACAGAAGATACAAGCTTCCATCTTTCAAGGGATGCTACTACATCTTCTGCCGCAACAGTTGTACCATCATGAAAATTCACACCTTCTCTAATCTTTATGGTGTAAACCTTTTGATCATCTGAAACGCTATAATCTTCAGCTATCATCGGTTTAACAGCATAATCTTTATCAAGAGCCACTAATGTTTCAAAAATATGCCATGCAATGTCTCTTGTCGGACTTGAAGCATTTGACATGAGGTCCAATGTATCTGGCTCACTGTTATAAGCAACATCGACTATTCCGCCAGTTTGTTTTTCTCCAGCTTTCTTATTTGCTTCTCCAGACTTACCGGATTGGCTGTCATTACCACAAGCCGCCAAAATAAGTGACAATATGAAAATAGTAAATAGGGGTAAAGCACGTTTTAAACGCATTCTGATCTCTCCTCGCAGTTAGTCAACTAAATAGTGTAAAGCAATTTTTATAAATGTCTTTTCAATATTAAGCAAAGCTCTCTCATCAATATCAAATTTTGGATGATGGTGAGGATAATGAGTGCTTTCGCTTTCATTTCTAGATCCTACTTTGAAAAAAGTTCCCGGTTTTTCTTTTAAAAAGTAGGCAAAGTCTTCTGCACCCATTGATGGCTCCAACTCAACAACCGCTTCCTCATTAAATATCTCTTTCACTAACCGTCCTACGGTTACTGTCTCTTCATGATGATTAAATAAGGATGGGTAGCCTCGTAGAAAGTCAATCTCATAGTTTGCGTGATTTGCACTTGTTATTCCTTTCACAATGGAGTGTATTTCAGTTTCAATTAAATCGCGTACATCCTCATCAAAGGTTCTTACCGTTCCTTCAATTTTAGCTTCATCTGGAATGACATTAAATGCAGCGCCTGCCTGGAATACACCCAATGTAACAACAGCAGGTTTCAAGGGGTTTACTCTGCGGCTTACAATTTTTTGCAGGGATTGAACAATCTCACTGCCAATAACAATGGGATCTATCGATTCATTCGGCCTGGCACCATGTCCCCCATGTCCTTTAACCGTTATCTTAAACTTATCAACTGCCGCCATTTTATATCCACTGCCAACAGCGACTTGACCTAATGGGATATCCGATGCGAGATGCGCACCAAACACATAATCCACTTCATCGAGAATTCCCTCTTCAATCATATATTTTGCTCCTCCCGGCGGCTTCTCCTCAGCCGGTTGGAAAACAAAGAGAATTTTCCCCTTTAGTCGGTCCTTATATCTGCTTAGCAATTGTGCAGTCCCAAGAAGTGCTGCTGTATGGCCATCATGCCCACAAGCATGCATCACACCTGGATTAACAGATGCATATGGCGCATCATTTGCTTCATAGATAGGCAGAGCATCAAAATCCGCACGTAAAGCAATAGTCTTGCCTGGCTCTTTTCCCTCCAATTCCGCCACAATCCCATGACCGCCAATTTGTTTTTTCACAGGAAGCCCAAAGCTTCTCAATTTTTCTTCTATAAAGATTGCCGTGTTTTTTTCTTCAAAGGATAACTCTGGATGTTTATGTAAATGTCTACGCCAATTCTGAACATCTGAAAATTGCGCATCCACTTCATCAAAAATAGATGAAAAACCGTTAACTTGAGGCACTATTAAATCCCCCACATTCTTTAAATTATGTTCGGAAAATATAATGAGTTTACAAAATTTATAAAGTAATATTACCCCTATTATTCCTACAGGTCAACTCGGTTTAGTATAGGAGCATTATAAATTATTAAATACTACCAGTAAAGCGAAACATTTCCTACTCCTCATTTACCTATGATATGGTTCATCGCATCATGTTCAATTAGCTAATCGCAATTTCACCTTATGAAACTCTTCAGGATACTTTGAGCAAAAATGCACAAGAAATTATACTGGGAGAAGACATTTGGCTCTTTAAGCTGAAGGCAAGAAGGTCCCCCAAAACTTAGTTCGTGGATTAATTGGCGGCTGGCATGTAGCAAAAACTCCACCAACACCTAGTTCGTGGATTAATTGACAGCTGGCATGTAGCAAAAACTCCACCAACACTTTGTTCGTGGATTAATTGGCAGCTGGCATGTAGAACTGTTAAAACCTTTATTATTAAAATTAAACTATTACTCGAATCGGCTAAGAAAATACGTTCCATGACTTTCAACTATTTCTTTATTAATCAAAAGCAATCCACCAAGAATGTTTTGCATTTTACTATGAGGAACGTATTGTCGGTATCCGCCGTTTAGCCGTTACTGTATTTCGCCATAAAAGGGTCATGCTCACCGCGGAAGAAATATGAGGGGCACTATAAAATATATCGCCCTAAATCCGGATTCATACAGTAAAGCATCACAAAGGAAATCGGGCTTTGGACACCATTCATTAGGTAAGCGGAAAACAGGGAGCGATCTGAATAAGTTAAAAGTTTGGTCAGCTTATGCTGCTAGGTCTTGTACAATCAAAAAAACCCTCAAAATCCTGCATCACAAGCAGGTTTTTGAGGATTTTTGATAGTCCAGTTAGTAATAACAAACTTATCATTAAGCGGACAAGAAAAATCACCCTAAGCTACGTGAGGCTAATAGGGTGATTTTCCGTCTTTAGAGACCAAAATAATAAAGTTTATACTTATACTAATCGTATATAAAGGATAAAAACGTTGAGCGTGTTACTAATTTGAATTAGTCGACCTGCTCATTTCAATTCCGTCTGCCACCCTTAGCTTAGCTCCGTCGATGGCGTCAACGACGTTTTCGCTCATGCTGAGGTCTTCTCCGGCATCGACTCTGATGCCGTTGGCTGCCTGTCGAATGACGTTCTGTTCAATCCTGATGCCTGAGGGAATTCCCTTCCCCCGTCCGTCAGTACCGCGGTCCTCATTGAGCCGGATGGCCCAGAATCCGTCAGTTCCTCCAGTAATGTGGTTACCTTGCAGTTTCGTGCCCGGTGCATTGCGGACCTCAATGCCGGTCTTCGAATCCTCTCCGGCGATAATCCTATTACTTTCAATGAGGGTGTCAGGAGTTCCCAGGATAACGAGGATTCCCTGACGGTTTCCAATCAAGTGGTTGGAGTGCACCCAGTTTCCAGGACCCGAGGCGTCGTGTTTGTTCTTGGCCCCGCCGGAATTGCCAAGCGCAATACCGGCCCGCTGCCCGCCAATGACCGTGTTGTCCCGGATTTCGTTCAGGTATTCACCCTCACCGTGCAGATCGATGGCGTCGAGATGGCTGCCGACGATGGTGTTCTCCGCCACGAGATTGTTATGCGTGGGGAACTGCAACAGAATAGCGTGCCTGAGATGCCTGCCATCAAAGGTATTGCCTATGACGACATTGTGCCGGGAATCGTTGGCAGCATCCGGGTCGCGCTGGTCCCTTGAACCCTCGACAGCGATCCCGTAGCCCTGTCCACCAGGGCCGATGGCTGTTGCCTCGCTGATGTAATTTCCAGTGAGGGTTATTTCACGGCTGGCTTTTACGGAGATGCCGTGGCGCTCGAACTTGCGGATGCCAAGGTTCTCCACCAGGACACGGGAACTTGCCTTCCCTTCACGAGCTCCAATGTAAACTCCGTACATCGGGCCGCCACCCGCGTCGCCATCGTCGGTATCCTCTCCTAGTGGACCTTCATGACGTGAGGTTATGGTGAAGTCAGCGATGATAACGTCACGGATGCCGGAGCCCCGGATCACCCGGCTGTCATCCTCTCCATCGAGGGATGTCAACAACACAGTGCGCTCCTGTCCCTCGCCGCGCAGATCCACACCACTGCGCAACACGATGTTAGCCGATTTGTCAGCCGGGTCAGTAGAGCGCAGGTCATACGTTCCAGCCGGGAGCACAACTTCATCACCCGGTTCAGCCGCCTCCAGGGCCGCCCGGATAGCTTCGGCGTCATCTTGTGAATCAGGATCCGGATCTGCCCCGAAGTCTGTGACATCAATGGTTTTTCCCGTGACTGGCCCTGGCTTCGGTACCTCAATCGGCTCGCCGGAGCGGTCCACCAAGCCTGGTACTTGCCAGTCCCCTTGCTCGGACGGAGACGGTTCTGCGGCTTCATTATTTCCAGAAGGAGCAGTTTCAACGGCTTCATCGTTCACAGCCGGCGGGTCGGATTTCTGGTTAGTGCATGCGGTCAAGGTGACCGTCAGACCTAGAGCAGCCCACCATAAAAGCACCGAATTTCGCCGACCTTTCCAAACAAATCCCTTCATCACTTCTCACGTCCTCCCCTATTTCTTAGCGTCCCTCTCGTCGCCCATCCAGGTATCGAGATAAAAAGGTAAGCCCGCGGGCCTCGGCTTGATTCACCGTGCTCGCGGGCTCACAATCTTCAGAATGCCTGACGACACCTACCTGTCATCAACGTCATCCCATGGCCAGGGGTCTATCGATTAGATTTCCCCTTGCCTTTGTTATCTTCCTTGCTGAGTTTGAAGTTCATTGGAACATCCTTTTCCAACGG
Source organism: Bacillus sp. FJAT-27225 (assembly GCF_001685025.1). Lineage (GTDB taxonomy): Bacteria > Bacillota > Bacilli > Bacillales > Cytobacillaceae > Bacillus_D. Next base: position 657,364 of record NZ_MAYU01000012.1, read on the forward strand.
TGTGTCTGCAGAGGAACCACCGACATGTACGCGGTACTTTCCGTCAGCAGTTGCCCAGTCGCCGTCAGCCCAGTTTGCAAGGTTGTCCGGGTCTTCCGGAACGAAATAAGAGAACGGGTGGTTAGAGTCTGCATGGTTAATCTGTACAGTCACACGCTCGCTCTCACCAGGCTCAAGGTCAACCTTCTCGAAGTTAACGAGACGCTTGGCAGGCTGTCCCGCCTCGTCCGGCAGAGTCAGGTAGACTTGTGCAGCTTCTTTACCGGCAACGTCACCTGTGTTCGTGATTGTGAATGACACTTCAAGACCGGACAACGCGTCTTTTTTGCCATTTCCTTCACCACGGACCTTTTTCACTTTTAAATCGTCATACTCAAAAGTTGTATATGACAGGCCGTATCCGAATGGGAAGAGCGGCTTCACGTTATTCGCTTCGTACCAGCGGTAGCCCATCTCAAGGCCTTCTGTGTACTTAGCGATTAGCTGGTCGGAACCGTCCCCGTACGGGCCAGGGCCACCTATCTTACCAGTATCTTGACGAGTTCCCGGGTACTGCTCCTCGGTCGCGAATGCAGCTTCGCGCTCGGTAGCACCGAAAGTCGCAGGAAGCTTACCGGAAGGATTAACCTTACCGTAGAGCAGGTTAGCGACAGCATTGCCATCCTCCATGCCTGGGAACCACGCCTGGAGAACTGCAGGTACTTCATCTAGCCACGGCATTAGCACCGTACCAGAAGTCTTCAAGACAACAGCGGTGTTCTCCGCGTTGGCCTTTAGAACAGCGTCAATCAGCGGCTCCTGCTCCACCCAGTCTTCTCGATCTTTATGCTCATCGAGGTCGATGGCTGGGAAGCCAAGGGTATCGCGGTCCGCAGTCTCATGCGGGTTGTCGCCGATCATCAGCAGTACAACGTCGGACTCAGCAGCCAGCTTGGCGGCAGCTTTCGGATCACGGCCATCGTTGTACGTTACTTTGGTGTCGTAGCCCAATTCGTTAATTACATTTTCTAAGCCTTCTTGTGGTGTAACTGTGTATGGCGCATTTACGTTATCGTTATTGTCCCGAACGGAGCGTGGAGACATCTTAGCCTCACCGGCGAACCATTCTAGACCGATCAGTGCGATAGACTTCGTCTTGCCGTCAAGTGGCAGGAAGTTGTCTTCGTTCTTTAATAGAACAGAGCCTTCCTCAGCCATTTTACGCGCGCTGGCGCCGTTGGCCATCGGATCGACGATTTCCGGCAAGAACTTGTCATAAGGCTCATCCATGTGGCCAAATTCAATCATTTTGATATAACGCGGACGAAGAAGATTGTCGATGTCGTCCTCGGTTACCTCACCAGAATCAAGAGCATCCTGGATTTTCTCCTGAGTGTAGTACTGAGGTGCCCAGTCGAGCTCAACATTCATGCCCGCCTTGATAGCAGCAACTGTGTCGTGAACTGCGCGACGGTCACTCATGACGTAACCATCGAAGCCCCACTTGACACGAAGAGCATCTTGAAGCAGTTCAGAACTGTCACAGGCATATGTGCCGTTGACATCCGGGAACGAGCACATTACGGAAGCCGGGTCAGCATCCTTTACAGTCATTTCGAAAGGCAGCATGTACAGTTCATTCATAGCCTGTGAAGGAACCTGGACACCCATCGTCCAACGCTCAGTCTCTTGCTCGTTGCCGGCAAGGTGCTTAAGCTGGGCCTGGACACCCTGGTCCTGAATTCCCTTAACCTGCTCGGTCGCCAAAGCACCAGTCAGGTATGGATCTTCACTAAAGTACTCATAGTTCCGTCCATTGTACGGGTGACGCACAAGGTTCATACCCGGTCCGAGTAACACATGATGTGCGAATGCACGAGTCTCCTCGCCGAGGATTCGGCCGGCCTCATAGTTCAAATCACGATCGAATGTAGCAGCCATCGCCAGAGTGGACGGCAATCCCGTCGCAAGCGGATCATTTCCACATGATCCGCCCTTCACGCCTGTACCGCCGTTGGTCATTCGGATTGTCGGAATACCGAGTTCCTCAATTCCACGGATCTGCCGGCCAGTGTCCTGCCACTCACATCCAGGAAGGGTACCTTGGGGCGCGAATTCGCCGTTCTGGTACTTGCTAGTACCGCCCCTCTTGATAACGACCGGATCACCCTTGTCGTTCTCATTGAATCGTGAAATGGCGATTTGCTGGATTTTCTGTTCCATTGTCATTGCATCAAGAAGCAGCTCGGTGCGCTCCTCTGCAGAGAGCTTGGTGTTCATCCAGGGTTTAGTCGTTTCCGCATTAGCAGGCATTACTAATGAAGACATGAAGATAATTGCTGTAATAAAAATTAAATTAAAGCGTCTATTCATTCTCATTCTCTCCCTAACTCTATTTGTCTAAATTGAATTAATTCGTTTAACCATCTATCACTCCTTTAATGCCGAACAAGAACCTAAGTATAAAGAAAAACTATTACACTATAATGAATAGGTGTTTACAAAACAGTTACAAAGCATAGCAATATAAACCAATTCTTTATATACCATAATCACTACATCACCCCTAATAATTATAGCAATATAACGAAAATCATTAAGCAAGTGTAAACGAATGATTACAAAACAATAACAAAAACCAAGCAACGGTCATAAAGAGTAATTGGACTTCAGCCGAACTACCAATATACTCCTGCTATCTATTGAGTAAATCTGGCCTATTCTTTGTTCGTTTTATATAGAGGCAATTGATTTATTCCAAGAACTATTAGGATTTATTCTAGTGGGAGATGAGGTGAGGAAGACCTAAGATGTCCTGTCCTTATGCAGGTAACCAGTAAGGGGAGAATAAGAGGAGATTTCCGGTTAAATGGAATATTGGGCTATGGACTGAGGTGTATAAGGGGAGATTTTCCGGTTATGCAATTCAAAAGGCCCTAGTATCATATTTTTTGAGCCAATAAGCGGAATCTCTCCGTCTATTTAAGCTTTTTTTTAATAATAATAACTAAAAATAGCCTGTACCATTGGTCCCTGTTGTCTAAGGGATCAATGTGTTTACGCGGATTTCATCTTCGGAAAGAATGCCCGAGAATGTGTACTACATCGTGCGTACCGCACTTTTGGAACCTGCATATCCCGGGTAGTCGGTTGGCGTTAGCTATTGTTAGTTTTAACCGGCACTTCTTACGGGCAGAATAAGGACAATCTTTCTTTAAAACTTTCGATGAGTTCGCCCGGCATTTCCCTAACCTTGATATCTTGACCCAGGAAAAGCAGCCAACTTGTTATTTCAGCCAGTTCTTCGGGGTTATTGACATTGACGAAAGTCTTTAAAATAGCTGTAGCTTGGTAAGGATCGGTATAGGAAATGGATACCTTTAAAGGATGGTATTTTTTAAACTGGGCAATCGCCTTTGGACCAAGTTCAAGTACAATATTAATGGCTTCTTCCTGCTTCGCTAGTTTTTCTATAACTTTTTTCCTGCTCAACCTTTTTTCTGGATGAAAAGATTCGACATTGGTTAAATTGTCAACAGGAAAGATTTTTCTCTTTTCTTCTTTCACGTCAAAGCCTTCAATTAGCCAAAGGCTTTTTTCACGATAAAGGTGCAAGAGATAAATGGGATAAGACTTAATCTCTTTCTCTTCTTTAATGGTAATTAGTAAATAGCTATCCCGAAGAAGAATTTGGATAAGTTTTTCCAATATAGGGTGGGGCAGGTCTGACAGATCAAGCAAGTCGGGATTATGGGGGTTGGTCCCTTCAAAAAGCAGGATTTGATTTAGGTGAACCAAATCCTCTTGCTGATTTTCCGAGATCAGGCCCAGTAGCTTTTCAGCTAAAGAATGACGGCTCTTTAAGTAAGGAAGTTGTTGATTTCTTGTGGCCATAAAGGCAATAAAAAGAGCTTTGACCTCATTATCGGTAAAGCGGACAACAGGGAGGACAGAGTTTTGCATAACAAAATAACCCCCATCCCTTCCAACTTCAGCGACAAGCGGCATCCCCATTGCTTCAATTTCTCTTATATCCCGGATAGCTGTCGAACGGGAAACATTAAATTCCCGCATGATTTCAGAAATTGTGAAGTGCGCACGGTTGTTGATATAGCGCATAATGGTATTAATTCGTTCAACTTTTTTCATCAAGACTCCTAAACAGTATCATTTTTTGACATGATTTAAAGATAGTATAAACTCATCAGGTGAAAAAACATATCATTTGATTAATTTTACGAAAAGGAAGGTTTTGAACATGGCAGATTATACTATAGAAGAAAAAAACAGCTTTACCGTTTTAGGTATTGGAACTGAGCTTAAAAGTGATTACACGGACTACGTTGGCATTAACAAAGAAAAGGCTGACTTTTGGCGGGCTGTCAGAGAAGATGGAAGGCTAGACGCCTTAAAAACAGTTGCCTCCAATGACTATATTTTCACTGTGAACGAAGCGGTGAATAACAAGATGATGCATTATGCTGGCGTAATGACAGATGAAACGTTACCGGAAGCAACCAGAGTAATCCAATTTCCAAAGGGGGAATACGTGGTTGTTAAAGGGGAAGCGAATACGGCTGAGGAATTGAGTAACACGCTTACCGGCATTGCCTTTGGCCAAGTGTTGCCGGAAGTAACGGATTATGCCTATGTTGGCGGGCCAAATGCTGCAGTTGAGATGGGACAGCGAAATGGCCAGGTATATGGTGAGTTCTGGATTCCTGTTGTCAGGAAATAAAGGTGTTACAGCCAGTCAATATTAGTTAAAGGAGGGATGGAATTGTCCTATACCGTTGACTTTAAAAATGTTTCTACTGTTGGGTTAGAGTCTTCTCCAGTAGCAGAAGCGCTTGCCGGTTTACGCGCAAATGAAGCCCGTTACTTCATGAACAAATACAAGCATGAATTTACGGTTGTACCAGCCAGTGAGTCCAGCGAAACTCTTGAATATGTGAACCGAATTTTGAAGGAAGAGCGCGATATTGAGTTTGCTGCCAAACCTTTGGAAACGTCGCGTTTTCAAGTTGAAAACATCAAATGGACCTATGTCTTTTACGAGGATGGCCTCTCGATTAATGTCTTGTATACGGTTGATGACCCTAAGAAACGAGCCGTTGGTTTTAAGCTTTCCGAGGGAATGGAAGTACCGAAGGAGCTGGAAGGGAAGTTTAAGTTTGCCAGGCGGAAGTCTAAACTGGCCGGAACCATCCGGGGATCGTATTTTGTGATAAAAGGGGAATATTAAGGCAGGCAAAAAACGTAGAATTCGGTCGTTTAGTGAAGTTGGCCTTTCACGAAAAATGCAGATCATGCATACACTAACAGAACAGCACCTCTCCAGAAAATTGGAGGGGTGCTGTTCTGTTTCGCAAAAAGCTTGTCTATTGATGGTACGATTCAGCAGCTCAAAAATAACTGCCATTTAGGAAAAATTCCGGCCTGCTTATTTAAGTATAAATCTCTCCCAATACGCTTCTAATTGCCCTTTTTGTTTAGGGTTCAGATGTTCGTTTTGTAAAAGTTCCATTTTGCAATCTAATGCTTTTTCTGTGTTGCCAAGTTTACTATATTCCTTGCCAATCAATAATTGCAAATAGGATTTAATAGATAAACTAGCAAATGGATTGAAAAATGAATCCAATCTAGTTTTATCAACAACCCCTGTATAAGTAAAGGTTCGTTCATCCCTAGCCTTTTGAAGGAGTATATTATATTTATTGATTCGTTCCTCATTTGAGTAATGATTTCGATTAAATAACAATGTAAACAACTCTACTTCAATAGAAGAATCTTGCTTGTTTAATTTTCCAATCACTTCTTCCAGCCATTCATAATCTATTTCATATTGGCTCTGAACCCCTAACAAGTTAAATGCTGCTATTGCGAAAAAATCTTCTACATGTTGATTTTTTACAATTTCGCTTTCCTCAGGGTAACCAAAGGAAGAAGGTTGAATTATTTCAATATCTTTTTCTTGTTTAAGGATTTCTTCTATATCGTATTTATGCATATGACCGACTATAATCAATAAAGTTTTCCCATTATATTGGTTAGCAATCTTTTTAATTCGCATTGCCTGCATATATGTTCTATACAAAAAGAGCCGTCTCGGAAAATCATGTTGGTCGTTCGTCGGAATCTCCATCCAATTTTTTATTTTCCCTTTGATTTCTGGACGCTCAGAATAAAAGAAGTCTTCTTCAAGTGTAGGAAAATACTTGAAATCGTTATAATGATTATTTTGTCTAATAAGTGGCGGGTCATCTATATTTGAAATATTCCAGGCTAGCAATTGATCTTCAGTTGATAAATTCCAATCAAACGGATGAATTTGTATACCCTTTTTCAAGGCATAAGGCACACATATGTTTTGCTGTTCATATGTAAATTCGTAATAATCACCACGAACAAAGCTTTCTGGAGACCTTTCAATACCAATCCCATCTGGTTTAACCCGTTCCATAAAAGCACGATATGCAGCGGGCTGGCATTCCTTTGAAACAAGTTGATACGAATGATTTACCCCTAAAATAACCACTTTTGATTTCATCTATTATTCCCCTTAAATAAGTTGTTTTCTTATTTACGGATGATGTATGAATTAGATTCAATTCCGTCATTTCTAAATATAAAATAAAAATGCCACCGATGTTTTGGCAGCATTTTTATAAACCGTACTTACTTATGATACGGGTTTCCGTGACTATTCAACATGAGGATCTAAAAAAGTTAGTTGGATTTCTTTATAATGTAATAGAATCTTTCTTGGATTTCGTTTTACTGAAGGCCAGCGTGACGATAGTTAGTACATACATTAATACAGCAGGAATAGACGCCTCAATTCCAAAGGCACCACCTGTTATCCAAACACTATCCGATTTAAACCGGAATAGAATTAGCGAGGATTGGCTTTTACCATTTTCTAATACAAATTGTACCATGTTAGAGTTGAGGAAAAAGTTCCATAAAATATGCACCACTACAGCATTCCAAACACTCCCTGTCCTATAGACAATAAGCGAAAACATTGTACCCGCCAAGGCACCTGCAATAAGGGTCAAGCATATATCTAGTAACTGCTGTTCATTAGCTGAAAGTAAATGTAGTACTCCAAAAACGCCCGAAGTGACAAAAATAGCAATTGCCACATTCCATTTGTCCTCGATTATCTTAAACAAATAGCCACGGAACAAAACTTCTTCGATTATCCCTGCCGAACACGCTGTTATGAACGATCCGATAATAAACGGTAGTACTGTACTAAGAGAAATTTGGTCTTGTTTTTCAAAAATAACGAATGGTGATAGTACATAAAACGCAATTACTATAAAAGGCATGGCTATTCCAAGAAAAATCCATGTTTTTTTCAATTTAAATGGCTTTTGAACCCGAAAGTATACACTTTCTTTATTAAAGAAACGTTTTACATACAACCAAAGCAAACCAACAGTAATCCCAATTCGTAAAAGTTCTTTTACTACCACTCGAACTGTACCATTACCAATATTATCTGTTAGCGGATTTACAAAAATAGCAACTGCCAAAAACAGGAGAACCAGCATTAAACAATGAGTCACCACTTTTCCCCAGTGCATTTCTTTAGCTCCTTTTTAAAGTTATAAGAGGATAATAAACATTGCGTATAGTGAATCTTTTACAATATTATATGTTACTAAGGATGGGGATATATTTCTCCAAAACCATTTGTACGTACTCAAAACCAGAGAAGAAGAATATCTTATTAAGGCAATAGTGAAAACTCTGGAGGGGGATGTGTGGATGGGAAATGGCGGCCAAGGCGAAACTTCTTCCACAATAGGGTACCCAAGTAACAGGAGGCTGGGTCTGGCTTCCATTGGGGCAATAACAGGCGGGTCACTTTTGGCCCTTGATAACATTTGGCAAGGATACCTCGATGTGACCCCTGGAAATGACGGGATTCTGCACGATGTGACTCATTATGCTTATTATCTTAATAACTCCATGCTATTTTTGGCAATGTGTGGTTTGCTACTTGGACTTTACGGACTCCACAATCGAGTTACAGCTGCAAATGCTGGATTTATGTGGCGAACAGGGGTCTTTCTTTCAGGAATCGGACAGGGGAGTTTTGCAATTGGGGCATTAGCGTTTATTTTACACGGCTTCTTTGGCTTTAAATCTTTCATGGATTTGGTCAATTTAGCCGCGGGAATCGGCAATATTGTAATGTATCTTGGCGCCCTTCCACTTGGACTGGTGCTCCGCCGCAGGAATGATTTTCCTCGTATCGCAGCTATGTTATTCCTTCTGACGGTACCCGCAGTTGCCGTCGCCATGATTGTTATATACAGCATTAATCCGCTCGTCGGTGGTTTATTATCTGGCGGTTTGTACGGTCTAGCTTGGATCATGTCAGGGTTCTATTTAAAGAAATAAGGTAAGCGAATACGAATCCAGGGAACTTCTAAAGGCATTCTATTAAGGGGACAATTCATACTTTTGTATAGAATCGTCCCTTGTTTTATTTTAGGTTAGCAATCAATAAAACCAGTAGGTTTTAAGACATAACTAAAAAACACATCGAGTTTACTTTGTCTTTTACTCTAAGAGAACTCAACAAAACCGTAGGTCGATAAGTAACCTTATAAACGTAAATTTTCCCGTATTAAGTTACCTTGTTTCTTGTTAATTTAAAATCTCATTTACTTTTGATACGGTTCACCGTGATGTATCTAAATGAGGTTCCCTTGGGTTTATAAAAAAACATCCTTCCCCCTCATTTGTTACAGGCTGTCAGAAAAACTGCCAAATACTTATGTTCTTTAATCAAGCGCCATATCCGTCGATTTCAAGACAAATTGGATAGGTGGACAACCTTTTTATCTAATTGGATTCTCAAAGTTCCAGTTAGTATAGATTACGGCTGCAGTCACTGGATCTGCCGTCGTGTCTTCCGTAAAACCACCTATAAGATTGCCCACTCTAAATGTAGGCTCAAATAACTGTTTTTCCTTAGGTGGTGCTGTTGGACCATCTATCCCCAACTCTGTTTCATCTGTGACCACTACTTTCATTCCGTTATCCAACATAAAGCTCGTTCCGTCTTCTCCAACTTCCGTGATAACTCCGTCGATATTAACGATTGCTTTCGCACTAGGACCTGAGTTATCCACCACAATTCTCTCCGTCAAATCTAATGCTGCATCGTTGTTTATATTGGTTAAAGCAACCACAGCTATTACTGCACAAGCAACTAAACTTCCAACTATTAATTTTATATTTTTCATATTGGCCCTCTTTTCTTTTTTCTCATATTCCATCATCTCTTTTTGCATTTTGCTCTTAAATTCTTCGGAAGCATGAATCTGCTTCATCACTTTCTTATAAGCACTCATCACGCCTAACTCCCTTCTTCTAAAATGATTTTTAGCTTCATTCGAACCCTTCTCAGCTTTGAACCTACCGTGTTTACATTCATCTCTAATAGGTCGGCAATTTCTGCAGTCGTGTAGCCTTCGTAATAATGTAGATAAACAATAACCCTCTCTTTTGGATCAAGTTCAAAAATTTCAGGGAGTACAATCTGTTCCTCTTTTGCAATAAACGTCATATCTTCTGTTATAGGTAACGTCTTCTTGACGCGGGAGGACTTAAAATAATCTTTGCATTTATTAAAAGTCACTTTGATGAGCCAAGCCTTTAAATGTATTTCACTATCAAAGGACTTTTTCTGTCTCATAAGTGTCACATAGACCTCTTGAACAATGTCCTCAGCCTCAGACATATTTTTTGTCTGCTGCACAGCAATTCGTATTAAGGTGTCGCTATAAGTTTGAACAATTTCATGAACACGCAAGCCGGCGAACGTTTTCATACCCAACCCCCCTTCACTTTATAATACGATTCATTTTCGCTAATTCGTGCAAGAGATCATTTTTTTCGCAGAATTAATTCTATAAAATTAAATTTGCTGTTCATTAATGATAAACCTCAATAGAAAAAGGAGAGAGAACTTATCTATAATAGATAAATCCTCTCTCCCCAGTATCCTTCTTAAATACAGCCTTAGGAAATTTGGATATACTTTTTAAAAGTATTTATTAATTTTTATAGTATTGCTTTTTTGTACAATATAAAGTTATATCGGTAAAATAATTTAACACTTTAATGATTTAGAAGAAATAAAAAACCTCATTTACTTATGATAAGGTTCACCCCGCCACATCCTAAGCACACACCCGATTCCTCCCGGTTTTCTTGGCACGGTATAGACAATCGTCAGCTTTTTGGATCAGTTGGTTGATTTCTCTGGTTGATTCCGGGAATGAAGCGACACCAATTGAGACCGTGATGTTAATTTTCTTTTTGTTGGATAGGTCAAATTCGGTGTCTGCAACCTTTGTCCGGATTTGTTCCGCAATTTTTTCAGCTTCGGCTTTGGCTGTCCCTGGGAGGATAATCGAAAACTCCTCTCCCCCATTCCTGGCAGCGATGCCACGTGTTGCTGCGGCATTTGCGAGGATTTCAGCGAGCTGCTTCAATATTTTATCACCATCGGGATGGCCGAATTTATCGTTGATCGCTTTAAAATAATCGATATCCATTGTCAATAGAGAGAGTGCTCCGCCTGTCTGCGTTGAAACGGATACTTCCCTGTTCCATATTTCATCGAATTGCCTGACATTGTTAAGGCCGGTGAGAAAATCCTTTGTTGCTGATTCCTGAAGCTTTCGGTAGTTTCGGTTCGTGCGGACGATGTACTCCACCATATAGCAAATCACCATTCCTCCTAAGAACGAAAAAAGCCCGTAGAAAAAATACAGCTCGCCGAGCAGGGCCTTGTCTTTGACCAAAAACGTAATCGCAATACAAAAAAGCAGTATATGTATTTGGTTGACAATGTTGAATTTCATGAAAGCTGACAAGTTGCGCCTGGCAACATACGAACCAATGAAGGCAAGCAACATTAAAACGGCGAAAGCTGTATACGAGGAAGGACTGACTCCAAAAAACAGGAATCGGTTCATCGAGATAATTACTGCAGCCACCAACCCGCTGCGAAGTCCTCCGTACAGCGAAACAATGATGACGGCAAAATTCCTGAAGTCGACAATGGTGTGGTCAGCCACTTTTACCGAAAACAGCATGAGCACCGAGCCCATTATCCCGGCTGCGATTCCTCCCAGCAGTTTCATTTTCGCCGATGAATTCATTGGTTTTAATCTAAACAGCTGCCCTGCAACAGCCAGAAATGATAACAAGATCGCTATATTTGAAATAAGGTCTTTATACATTGGGAACTCCTTTCACTATCAATCCTATTTTACAATATTTACCCATCTCAAAATATGACTTTTTTCAACAATCTTCTACATTTTAAGGAACAAGCTGTTAATGTAAAAGGCCGCTTTTTGAATTGATTTTACTCGTAACTATTAAGATGGCATTTACGCTTCAAAAAGCATTTCTTTTAAACACCGGTAATGGCAAAAATTAGAATATTGTTTTATAATAAAACCTATCTACATAGTGAATAACTTAAGTCGACATTTTTATAAGGACGGGTGACATACACGGTGCGTATCAATGTGAGTGAAGCCAGGCATCAGGCACAAATGCTTGGTAACAATGCAAGTACATTGCTGGCGATCAGGAAACAGTTGGAGTCCTTTCAGGGCAGCCTGAATAGCCATTGGCAGGCAGAGGAAATGAATCATGTCAATCGGGCTATTAACAACATTCAAGATGAACTTTCAAGTATTGCGGCCACGCTAACCCAATTGGAAGCAGCGATTGTGCACACAGCACAGGCAATCAGACAGGAAGAGATAGCAGAAGAAGAGAGACAAAGGCAATTAGAGGAAGCAAAACAAAAAGAAAGAGAAATGATGCTCAAGCAAAATGGACGATGAAAATTTAATAGGCACTAGCAGATGGCTTATTCTATCAATCTTCCATAAACGTACAAGTAAAGAGGTGAAAAAACGATGAAGTTTAAAGTGGACACAAATAGTCTGGATCAAGCAGCAGCAAAGCTCCATCAGCATGCCAAAGATTGCGAAGTGATTGACAGGGAACTTCGCCATGCCGTTGGAAGCACCGGTGCGGCATGGGAAGGTGCCGATCAGACTGCTTTTGTTTCGGAAATAAAAGCTTCCATGACTGATTTTCAAAAAATATATACTGCCATGAAAAGGCATGCCGATTTTTTGGAAAACAGCTCCAAAGCCTATCGTAATGCCCAAAAGGATATCTTGAATATGGCCAGGCAGTTATAAAAATAAGCTACCCTTTGGAGGTAGCTTTTTTTATATTATCCGAGACTACTCCTTCTCCCTCGGAAACCAGAGAGTGAAGGTTGTGCCTTTATTCAGCTTGCTTTTCACCTGGATGCGGCCTTTATGGGCATCTATCAACGCTTTCACAATCGACAGGCCGATTCCAGCGCCACCTGTCTTCCGGTCGCGCGACTTGTCGCCCCGGTAGAACCGCTCAAAGATATGCGGCAGGTCTTCCTCCGCCATCCCCGCTCCTTCATCCTCAACCACAATTCCGACCGAGTAGGCGTTGTCACCATTCACTGACAGCGTAACTTGTCTGCCTTCAGGTGTATACTTCAACGCATTGTTGATGACGTTCGACAGGATTTGGCTAACCTTGTCCCTGTCGCCATAAAACCATTCCTCTTCCTCCGGCTCAATGTAATTGAGCGTGACACCTTTGTCGTGGAAGGCCGGCGAAAACATTTCCCACATCGACGACAGCACCATTCCGGCCTCCATTTTAACAAGTTCGAGCTGCATTTGCGGGTTTTCCGCTGCTAGAAGTTTTTCAAGCTCGTTGACAAGGCGGACGAGCCGCATCAATTCAAAATGGCTCTGCTTGAGGCGCTGCGGAGTCGGCTCCCAAATTCCATCCTGGTAGGCCTCGATCTGGCTGCGCAGCGTGGCAAGCGGTGTCCTCAGTTCATGGGCAAGGTCGCCAGTGAAATTCTTGCGAAGCATTTCCTCTTTTGACAATGATTCTGCGAGATTATTAAACGAGATTGCGAGCTGCTTGATTTCTTCAGGCAAGCCTCCGAGTGGAATCCGGATGTCCAGGTCGTGCTTTTGGAGCTGATTCGCCGCGAATTGAAGCTTGTTCAGACCCCGCATCATTGTTTTTGAAAAAAACATCGAAAAAATAATTGAAATGATGACCGTGATGCAGACAGCCCCAATGATATACAGCTGAATGATCTGAAGGAAATTTGATTCTTCCTGGACAAAGTCCAAAGAAAAAAACGCAACAACTTCGCCTGCCTTACCGCCATCGATCATGAGCGGATAGGACCTTGACTCAAGCCCTTCTTCATTTGCCGGGACTACTACACCCATCCCGTTCAAAACCGTCCTCAGCAGCAATGTGTTGTGCCGCACTCGCCCATTTGTATCATAAATTTGAAAATAAAGTTCTTCGCTTAACGCATATTCATGAGTCAGCCGTTTGAGCTGTTCGCTGTCAAACCTGCCAGACCGCTGGTAATCCGCCTTTGCCTGGTTGATGACCCGCTCAATCTTCTGTTCACGCCCCCGCTCCAAATACATATTGAAGCTCTTGTCAAAGCCCCACTGAATAAAAATGCTGACAATCACAATCCCGAGCATTGAGACAAGGAGCATATAAAAGAGAACTCTAGCTCTTAGCGTTCGCAGCATGCGGCGTACCCCCGAATTTGTAGCCCATTCCAAACACAGTCAGAACAAACTGGGGCTGCCTTGAATCCTGCTCGATTTTTTTGCGGAGATTCTTAATATGCGTGTCGACGCTCCGCTCATATCCCTCATAAAACATGCCTTCATCCTGAATTTTTTCCAATAGGTCCATCCGGCTGTAGACACGGCCCGGATTTTCTGCCATATTCGTCAAAAGCTTGTATTCTATCGGAGTCAGGCTGACAAGCTGTCCGCCAACAGTCACTTCTTTTTTCTCCGTATCAATTGTAAGCCCGCCCAGGAACTCAAGCTTTTCCGATTTTGGTTCAACTGTCTTTTTCATGCGCCGTAAAATTGCCTGAATCCGGACAACAACTTCACGAGGCGAAAATGGCTTCGTCACATAATCATCTGCGCCAATCACAATTCCGTTAATCTTATCTTCCTCAGTCCCCTTTGCCGTCAGCATTAATATCGGCACATCCGAATCCATCCTGATCAATCGGCAAACCTCTTCGCCGGAAATATCCGGCAGCATCAAATCCAACACTATTAAATTAGGATTTTCCGAACGCGCCTTCTTTAACGCGTCAACCCCGTTATCAGCCTTTACAACTTCATAGCCTTCTCGCACGAGATAGGCCTCGAGAACTTCCATAATCATCTGTTCATCGTCAACAAGCAGAATTTTCACCATAGATTATACACTCCTTCCGACACTTCCATCATACCATTCCGGAGTAAATTCTTTTTGTACGTTTTTTAACTCTTTTACGTCTTTTTTCTGAGCAACAAGTGCCTTTTGTTCATCTTCACAAAAACCACACATGTTCTTCATAGCTTCTACATTCCTATTTTTTAATATAAAGATGTGGAAAGGGGAAATAACCCTCATAAACCACTAACAGGAAAACCAAATCCTGAATTGCCTGGATCGCTAGCTATACAGCAAGCATGGTGGGGCCGTGCAGGCTGTGGGGTGTGCAACCCATGGCAAACCAGAATTCTGAATACGCATCATTGAATTTAACTTTGTTTCACCCAAGTTTGAACGAACTAGCTTTACCCTTAATTAACCTCCCTTTAATAATACAGGTGTCCGCGTGGCGGGCACCTCTTTTCTTTGGAAAAAAGGGAATAGCTCTGGCTGGCCAAGCTGGGCGGACAATCTCCGTCTTCACAAAAAACACATAAGTTCTTCATACCATTCACATTTTGATTTTTTATGATAAAGATGGGTTAAGAGAAGAACTGCTTCTTAAACAACCTACATTAACAATTTTGAGATGCCGACAGGGTCGAAGCTTTAAGTTTGCATAGTGGGGCTATGGAAATGTGAGCGGAACATCCGCCAGGCAAATCAGATCTAATATGTTTTACCCAATTTTAAACTATCTGCTTTACTTAATTAACCTCCCTTTTTGGGTGCCTGCAACAGTGCAGGCACCCCTTTTTTTGACCTTTTTTGTCAAACCCCTCCCTGAATGGTGTATTCTAAAGCTAAAAGATTACTAAAAATAGATTCTACTTTGCAGGAAAATATGGATACAAAGTGCTAATATGTACTTTAAAATGTTACCAATTAACCGTGTTTCCACATGGTTCGCTTATCCACACCCTTTCCGTCCAGCTTTAAAACTATGCAGTCACAGTCACTATACACCTGGAGGGCCTCCGATGAACAAAATTTCCTTGAAGATTGGTTTCTTCTTTTTCCTGGCGATATTCCTGCTCGAAACAGTCCTAATGTTTGCGCTACACAACAATATCATCCACTCCCGAGTCCACGATGAACTTAGCGCGCTAAAAACACGCGGCAACAACCACCGGGAAATCCTTGAGAAAAACTTTCACGAAGAAACGATCCGCCATATCGCATTGATGGAATCCCGAACTGATACAGTTGTCATCCTCACCGATTCGGCCGGTACAATTGTGATGTCATCAAACGAAGTTGCACCGGCGATGGAGGCAATCATGGCAAAGCGCCCCAGTGATATTTCCGGATTGGGAGTGATTCTCGAGGATGATTGGAAAGACAAACCGTATATCTCCTCTGCCTCCCCCGTTGATTTCCAGGATGGCACTGTTGGCACCGTATTTATGTTTCAGGGCACAGACAAAATTAAAGAACTGATCTCAGGGATGAACCAGCATTTTCTAATTGCAGGCCTCATGTCGCTTCTGTTTATGATTGGTGTGATTTTCTTTCTGTCACGGTTCCTGACCGAACCGCTTGTCCAGATGAACGAAGCAACAAAGAAAATTCGGAAGGGTGATTATTCCTTCACGCTTCCAAAGCGATCACGTGACGAGGTTGGCGAACTTGGCGAGTCCATCGAAATTCTCGCCCGTGAGCTTGATCGTTTAAAGAGTGAACGAAACGATTTTCTTGGGTCGATTTCGCATGAACTGCGGACTCCGCTCACGTACATTAAAGGGTATGCCGAAATCGCGCAGCGTCCGGAACTCGACCCGGGCGATCGCGACAAATACCTCGGAATTATTACCGAGGAAGCCAGCAAGCTCGCGAAACTCGTAAAGGAACTGTTCAACCTGGCTCGTATGGATGAAAACACCTTCTCTATCGACAAAATTTCCGTTGAGCTAAATCCTTATCTTCAAGGTATTTTCAACAAGATCGCTCCGGTTTTCGAGGAAAAGCGGATGAAGCTGGAACTTGTATGCCCGAATGATATTGCCGCCATCATCGACCCAGTCCGCTTCGAGCAAGTAATTCTCAACCTGTTGGTAACGCCCGCAAGTACTCCGATCCGGGTAAATCCGTCAACCTGAAAGTATCCAGAATGGCTGGCGGTCGTGCGGGAACAGCGGAGTCTGCGGCTTCATCCGATTCCAGACACATCCGAATTTCAATCCGTGACCAAGGCTGGGGCATCCCCGAAGAAGATTTGCCACGGATATTTGAACGCTTTTACCGCGTCGACAAGTCCCGGACCCGCGCCCTCGGCGGCAGCGGCCTCGGCCTTGCCATCGCCAAAGAACTTATCGAAGCACATGGAGGAACCATTACTGTCACCAGCGAGCAGGGCCATGGAACCGAGTTTGTGATTGAATTATAGAATCAGCAGGCCATCCCCGCTTCTGAGGGATGGCCTTTTATTATTTCAAACGAGTCTTGATCGAACCTCGTAAACTCGAAATCAGTGAAGAAAGTCCAGACATCCGCACATCCAAAAGAAGGAATTTACGTAAGAAAAACAGAAATAGTAATAAGCAGGGAAAATGACATTTTGGGGGTAATAGATTGGCAGATCAGGTGGATCGTTTCAAGTATCACGAAGAATTTGGAGAATATGACGGGTGGCTCACTGTAACCAGCCCTGCAGACCTGTTTGGAAGTGAAGAAATTGAACTTCTTGGCGGCTGCAATAGCAAGCCTCCCCTCTCAGCCGAAGCGCTTAATACAGTAAACTTTTTAAAAAAGGAATTTCACCATATTTATAAAACGGTACTTGAAACACTTTTTACTTTGCAGGAGGACGGATTGATCAAATGGGAAGTTTTCAACGAGGAAAACTACTCGTTCAGTCCAATTACTTTTTCAAGCAGCAGTGAGATCCATTCCTATATCGGCAAGCCTGTTTTCCGAATCCGGCCCGAGACTGTAAAGAATGGTTATACATACCTGGCGTTAACTTTTTATAAAGATAACCAACTGTCAATTGAGCACGGAATCACGTTCGTTTTTTGGAAAAACGACCTAATCCATCTTGACTTCACTGATGATATTTCCACAGTTGATGGAATCTACTATTACGAAAAAGACCCTGCGAAGTGGAAGGAAGGGTTATGGCGAGTCATGTTTGAGGCTGTCAAAGAGCGAACCCATAACGACAAAGACCTAATCCGTTCCAGGTGGCTACAGGAAAAATAGTTGGTGAATCCGCAGCGGTACTCAGAGCTAGAGCCAGGGCCATTCCACATTACCGGAATGGCCTTTTTCTTTAAGTATTGATAAAACTCTGAAATGTGTTGATAACTCTTCAAATTGTCTTGATAAAACTACTAACTATGCTCATAAATTAGCTTGCCTCCAACCAACTAGACGAGCAGCAGCCCGTCAAGGTCGAGGATTTCAATCCGCTTTTTCGGCTTCTGGAGAATCAGGCCTGCATCCTCAAACTCTGCCAGTTTCCGGCTGATCGTCTCAGGTGTTGTACCGAGATAGGAAGCAAGGTCCTTTCTGCTCATCGGGAGCTTGAATTCATGCGGGCGGGCTCCATCCTCGAGGCACTCAGCAAGGAACAGAGCAATCCGCGTTTCAACTTTTTCGGTGGCCGTCCGGGTGGTTTGTTTTTCCGACTGCTCCAGCCGGCTTGAGAACTCAGCCAGAATTTCCAACGAAATCTTCGGGTATTTCAGCAGGTATTGCTGGAGGTCTTCCCGGCTGATCATGCACGCCTCCGTATCAAGCATCGCTTCGGCAAAAGACTCATGAATGCCTTCGCTGAACAAAGCCAGCTCCCCGGTAAAATCACCAGGATTGAGGATGCGCACGAGCTGCTCCTTCCCTGATTCGGACAACCGATAAATCTTGACCTTCCCTTTATGGACAATGTAAAGAGAATCCGACTTGTCCCCGGCATGGTAGACAATTTCACCTTTCTTATAAAAAGCAGGCCGGACAGCATTCATGATTTCGTCCATTTGTGATGGCTCAAGATGATTAAAAATTGGAACCTGGGCAATGCAGGGTTTGTGCGTGTGCCCATGGTGCGTACAATGACCGCCATTTCCAGCTCCGCAACTGCTGCCAGCCTGATTATTCTTTTGAACGATGTTCATCCCACATCCCCCCCATTTTATATTGTTACCCTAATATTGCTTCTTTTTTCTGCATTCGTCCAGTTACTGGATGCAGTCGAAAACTTGGCTAAGACACCTTTGAGGACAAGACAGGATAACCTAATTTTGTAAGAATATTTTCAATCTGTACAGCTGTAATGGCTCCTGTTTCAAATTCCGCTTTCACTTTGTTAAGGTTAAAAATAACCTTTGCAGATGTGACACCAGCAGTTGTGCTGAGCGCAGTTTCAATTCGTTTGATGCAAGATGAACAGGTGAGCGGTTCAAGTTGAAACACAGCTTTTGACATAAGACAATTCCTCCTATTGGTTATGTCTTTAGTGTAAAGCCAGCTCAACTTTAAAAAATTGACGAGGAACAAGTTTTTGAGATTTTCAGTTTTCTTTTTTCAAAAGGGATTGTAGATGGACAGGGTAGTATCTCCATAGAAAAAGGTTCTCTTATGCCAGCTTCTCTGTCTGTCGACCGCCTGCAAAACGCAGTCAAAAGAGCCGGTTTCCGAGAGCAAAAAGTTCTATTAAAAAATCCCCCTGCACCAACACCGACAAGGGGATTTCTTCTACTATTCTTTTATGCCCACCACATATCAGCCGGTTTTTCACGGATGAGCACGTCGTTCAAGTTTTTCACAGCAGTGGAGAAGCCCTCCTCAACGGACATGAGGGGATCTTCGTGTTCAATGCTGACAACATAGTCATAATTGTACAACCGAAGGGCGCTGATCATATCGTTCCATTCCTGCAGCCCATGGCCACAGCCTACACTCCGGAACATCCAGGCGCGTGTCTGGACTTCACCGTATGGCTGCATGTCCGTTAGGCCGTACATATTGACATTGTCCTGGTCAATGTACGTATCTTTGGCATGGAAATGATGGATTGCACCTGCTTTGCCAAGAATTTTGATAGCAGCGACAGGGTCGATTCCCTGCCACCAGAGATGGCTTGGGTCGAGGTTCGCGCCAATTGCATCATTTGTTTTTTCGCGAAGCTTCAACATCGTATATGGAGTATGGACTAGGAAGCCCCCGTGGAGTTCAAGGCCAATCTTGACATTGTTCTCCTGAGCCAACTCACCAATTTCCTTCCAGTAAGGGACAAGTTTATTTTCCCACTGCCATGTCAAGACGTCGCCATACTCGGCTGGCCATGGGACGACTGGCCAATTCGGCTGTTTCGCCTCGTCACTGTCGCCGGCTGTTCCGGAAAAAGCATTGACGACCGGTACCCCAAGAAGCCCAGCCAGCTTGATCGTTTTCCTTAACACTTCATCCGATTCCCGCGCGAATTCCTTATCGGGAGTAATCGGATTGCCATGACAGCTGAACGCGCTGATTGTCAGTCCGCGCGATGTGACGGCTTTCAAGTAAGCCTCTCGTTTCCCTTCATCTTCAAGCAGTTCATCGAGGGGGCAATGCGCATTTCCCGGGTAACAGCCGGTTCCAATCTCAACTGCATCAAGGCCTGCCTTTTTTACATAATCGAGCATTTCTTCAAACGGTTTCTGTGAAAACAAAACGGTAAAGACGCCAAGTTTCATTACAGCAATACTTCCTTTCTCAAGGAAACGATTTTCTTTGTTTCCTGTGATTCAAGCGCAGCCAGGATGATTTGCAGTGACTTCATCCCTTCTTCGCCGGTGATTAACGGCTCGTTGTCTTCGAGGATGCTGTCGACAAAATGGTTGATGACGTGAGAGGTTGTTTGCCCGCCATCTTCGTTCGTCTGGATTTTGTCGAGCTTATGGTAGATTTCACTGCCGTCCTGATACTGTTCAATGAGTGAATAGTCAGGATGGTCTTCGAGGCGAAGGATTCCTTTTTCACCGTAAATGACCGTCGAGTTGTCCCCGCCAGTCACATAAGACCAGCTGGCCGTGAGTGTTCCAACGATCCCGCTTTCGGTACGAAGAATGCAGACTGCATTATCATCAACCTCGGTATTTTGCTTCGCACTCGTTTCGATAAATGCGCCGACTTCGGAAAACTCACCCAGCAAATAGCGCAGTAAATCAGCCTTGTGAACACCAAGGTCACCCATAGCACCTATAAATGCCTGCTCTTTGTTAAAAAACCAGCTGCCCGCCCCGTCGACGCTCCAGCCTTCAGGCCCAGGGTGGCCAAAGGTTGTTTTGAAGCTATAAATCTTGCCGAGTTTTCCGTTATCAATGATTTCCTTTGCCCGTTTATGGGAAGAGACAAACCGCTGGTTATGGGCAATCATCAGCTTTTTGCCGTTTGAACGGGCTGCAGCAATCATTTCATCCGCTTCCTGCTGGGAAGTGGCCATCGGCTTTTCACAAAGAACATGTTTTCCGGCATTCAAGGCAAAAATCGAAACCGGGGCATGCAGATAGTTGGGAAGGCACACACTGACTGCGTCGATTCCCTCAAGGCTGATTGCTTCCTTGTAGTCTGTAAAAGCGCGGGCACCATATAGCTTGGCAAATTCCTCTGCCCGTTCCGGAACAATGTCACAAACTGCCGCAATCTCAACCTGTTTATTCAAATGGTATTCTGGTAAATGACGATAGTTTGCGATGCTTCCACAACCGATTATCGCGACTTTTAATTTGCTCATAAACTCCATCTCCCTTATCCCTGATATTCAGCTTTCTTTACATGTACTTTTTGATAAGTGGTTTCCATTTGATAATGGCTGCCAGTTTCACTCGACTGGTGGATTCCGTGCATCATTTCCAGGACGTGCAGTGCCAGTTTCCCACTTGCATGCGGCTCTCTGCCATCCGTTATTGCATCCACCAGGTAACAGACCCCCAAGCCGCGCATATTGTCATATGCTTCCCCTTCAGGCTTGAGTTCGGTCCACTCATCCTCATTTTGCCGTTTTACCAAAAGAGGAAGATTGAAATAATTCGGATCGGGCAAACTGATCGTCCCGCGTTCCAGATAAACTTCGAGAAATGGTGTCCTTGCTGAGGACACATCAAAGCTGGTTGTAATGGTTGCACTGCCGCCAGCAGCAAATTCCAGGATGCCGCTAACATGAGTTGGAACCTCGACGGTGATGATATCACCGAATTTTTCCGGAGCGGTGATGACCCGTTCACTGAACGTAATTGCTGCCGAGCCAGTCAACCTTTTGACAGGACCAAACAGGTTCGCGAGCGCAGTCAGGTAATACGGGCCCATATCATACATAGGCCCACCGCCTTTTTGGTAAAAGAACTCAGGATTTGGGTGCCACGACTCCGGCCCGCGTGACATCATAAACGAAGAAGCCCCGACAATCCTTCCCAGTGAGCCTTCTTCAATCAGCTCGCCGGCAAGCTGGATGCTGCCGCCAAGAAATGTATCGGGAGCCGAACCAACGATAACCCTAAACTTCTCAGCCTCGGCAAGTACCCTTTTTCCATCTTCAAATGATACCGCCAATGGCTTTTCCGAATAAACATGTTTGCCATTGCGAATCGCTTCGATTGAGATTTCCGCGTGTACACTCGGAACCGTAAGATTAATGACAATGTCAATGTCCGGAGAAACCATCATATCCTCAACAGTCATACTTGCGATTCCGTATTTCAGTGCGGTCTCTGCCGCCTTTTCCATATGAATATCAGCGCAGGCGACAACTTCATATTTTTGAAAGCGTTTGCTGTTTTCGATATAAATACCGCTTATATTCCCACAGCCTACAATCCCTGCTTTCATTCCTC
Organism: Bacillus sp. FJAT-27225; assembly: GCF_001685025.1. GTDB lineage: Bacteria > Bacillota > Bacilli > Bacillales > Cytobacillaceae > Bacillus_D. The sequence goes on from NZ_MAYU01000012.1 coordinate 679,524, forward strand.
ACTACCCCTTTACTTTTTCAGACAGGTATGGAAGCTGTGCCCGCAAATAGTTCAGGCTTATTTCGACGCTTTCGAAAGGATCGCGCCTGCATGCATCCTGCTCGACAATCCACCACTGAACGCCCGCTTCCTGGCCTGCGTCGAGAATTGCGTTTAAATCGATACTTCCAGTCCCAAGTTCAGCAAAGAATTGCTCCTCATCAGCCGTCATATCCTTCAAATGGACGAGCGGGGAACGGCCGGCGTAGCGGTTTAGCCAGCGGACCGGGTTTTCCCCTGCCTTACTCAGCCAGTAAACATCAAGCTCAGTGTTAAGGGCGTTTGAATCCGTATCTTCAAAAATGGTCTCCAGAGCCGTTCTTCCGTCTGATAATGGTTGAAGCTCAAAATCGTGATTATGATAACAAAGGGTGATTCCTTCAGCTTTTAACGTTTCTCCTATTTTATTAAGAGATGGTATCATGGAGAGGTAAAATTCCTCGTTTCTTAGTTCAAGCGGCAAATATGGACAAACTGCGTATTGGATGCCCACCGTCTTTAAATCATTAATAACCTTCTCCAAGTTTCCTTCCAGTTCCGGGAGAGGAATATGGGCAGAAACCGCCTGGAGGCCCAATTCTTCAATTAGCCCTTTCACTTCCTGGGCAGACAATCCTCCGAAACCGGCAAACTCAACACCATCATATCCAAGCTCCGCAACCTTTCGTAACGTGCCGGCAAAGTCTTTCTCGGCTTCCTCCCGCAATGTATACATTTGAACCGCTACAGGAATCTTTCTCATCTTCCAGCCTCGCTTCCCAATCATTTATTTCATTGACTATTCGAGTTAATGATAAAAGAATAGTTGGATTTTTAACATAAATGATATAATTGCGACATCCACTATTTTGCTATTTTAATAACTAAACGGATGGTGCCCGATGAAAACAACAATTCTTTTTTGCGGCTATTCCTACCATACACAGCCCTTTTACTCTGCCTATAAGTCAGGATATCCCTCCTACCTGTTCCGCCTCCAGACAGAAGGAACATGCAAAGCAACGGTTAATGGAAAGGAAGCGATTCTTACAAAAGGGGATCTTCTTCTTGTCCGGCCTGGTGATCAATATGATTTAATCGTTGAGGAAATGCCCAAAAACCAGTCGGTCATGAGCGGCGATTACCATGTGGCATGTGAGGGCGCATGGCTGGACGACTGGTGGGAACGCTGTGCCGAATCCGGAATAACCCGGATCCAAGTCGATGAAACGATTCTATCCTTATGGCGGCACCTCATCATAGAAGACCGCCGCCCATCTGCACTGCACTACAATGAACTATCCGATTATTTTTTGCGGGCGCTTTGCTTATCATTGGATCGGGCCATAAAAGAAACGTCTTCATCAAACAGCCTTCCATTTCCGGTTGCCAAAATGATGCGATACATTGAGGAGCACGCGACCACACCGCTCAAGCTGGAACAAGTGGCCAGGCATGCAGGGCTAAGTGTTTCACGGGCAGGACATCTTTTCAAAGAAAGTCTCGGAAAAACTATCATTGCTTACACTCTTGAAATTCGGCTGGCAGCTGCAGTCGAGAGAATGAAATATACAACGATGACACTTGAGCAGATAGCCGAAGAATGCGGATTTGGCGCCTACCCATATTTCCACAGGGTTTTTCAAAAGAAATACGGAATCTCACCTGGGGCATACCGGAGGATGGAGTAGGAAAAGAGTCAACAACTGCCACTTTCGGACCAGGCAGATAACCCGAAATTGACGAGAGGTATTGGTAACGTTTTGGGGGCTGGAGGCGCGCGAAATGGCACCAGCACGTTTTATTGGTAACGTTTCGGGCTCTGGAGACATGCGAAATGTCGCCAATACGGTTTATTGGTAACGTTTCGGGCTCTGGAGACATGCGAAATGTCGCCAATACGGTTTATTGGTAACGTTTCGGCTCTGGACCGCTGGAACACTAGGCAGTTCGCTTTGTTAAAAAACGGTTCTGTAGTATTCTTTTTCGTAAATAAAGGAAAGAAGGCTGGCCAGATGGAGAGGTATCGAATTAAACCGGGCAAAGGGCTCGAATTCGGGCTTTATACGCTCGGCGACCATATACCGGACCCGCATACAGGGAAGCGGATTCCTGCACAAGAGCGGATTCGGGAGCTGATTGAGCTCGCGCAGCTTGCCGAACAGGCGGGGCTGGACTTTTTCAGTGTTGGTGAAAGTCATCAGGAATATTTTACGACCCAAGCACACTCGGTAGTACTGTCAGCGATTGCCCAGGCAACGAGCAAAATAAAGATTGGCAGCTCATCGACGATTGTCAGCACCCTCGACCCGGTACGCGTATTTGAGGATTTTGCGACGATTGATCTGATATCGAATGGACGGGCGGAAATCATTGCCGGGCGTGCATCGCGAATTGGGCTGTTTGAGCTCCTTGGCTATGACATAAGGGATTATGAAGAGCTATATGAGGAAAAATTCGACTTGTTGCTGCAGATAAACGAGAAGGAAACACTCAACTGGAGCGGCAAGTTCCGTGCGCCACTCCGGAATGCGCGGGTAATCCCGCGCCCAGTAGACGGAAGCCTGCCGATATGGCGTGCAGTGGGAGGCGGACCGGAGAGTGCGGTAAAAGCCGGACAGGCCGGCGTCCCAATGATGCTTGCTATGCTTGGGGGAGCTGCGACGACCTTTAAGTATTCGGTAGATGCCTATCGGGCGTCGGCCGAGCGAAGCGGTTTTAACAAAAACGAACTTCCAGTGGCAACTGCAGGATTCCTTTTTCCAGCCGAAACGACTCAGGATGCGCTCAGGGAGTATCATCCTTACATCAATGAGGGAATGAAACTAACGAATGGACGCGGGTTTCCATGGGTCGGATTTCAGCACGGTGGTGAGCTGGAAAATGTAATGAATGTTGGCAGCCCTCAGCAGATTGTTGAGAAGATACTGTATCAACATGAGCTGTTTGGCCATCAGCGCTATATCGGGCAAATGGATTTTGGCGGTGTTCCGTTTGAGAAGCTGAAGCGAAATATTGAGCTGATTGCAACCAAAATCTTACCTGATGTGAAAAAGTATACGGCGAGCAAGGAGTAAAAATGGACGCCAGGGTTGGGTCATAGACAGAATTTGGGTTAAAACAATGAGTGTCTATACAGAAGCGATTCTCCAACAAGTGCGGATTTTCCCCTTTCCACAGAAAATCCCCTCTCGGTTCGAACCGGAGGGGTTTTGTTTATGTCTGTAATAATCTGAAAGTGGCGATTTCCGCCAATTGTTTGCCATCCCGGCAACATGACACCTGGCGCATTAAGCTTGTTTGCCATTCTGTCAGTATGTGGCAGAAATATTGACGTAATGCTTCGTCTGCCAGCCGGTTATCGGCTCAAATGGCTTTTCTTGTATGCGGTAATCCGGTCGAGAATCCCGCTTTTCATCACAAAACTCTTCACTTTCTTGTATTCTTCAGCGGTTGCGCCTGACCATTGCGAAGCGGGATTGCGATAGCTGCGCAAGGCATCGATTGTGCTTGTGTACTCTTCATACATTACTGCGCTGGCAAAGTCCGCAATCGGCTGGCTGCGCATGTAGGCTGCAACTTGGCTGAGGGAGCGCGCCTTTGTTTTGCCTTCTATCTTACTAATAATCTCGTTCATTTCCCTTTCAATCACACCCATCAGGGACGCGATGTGGGTCGCATAAGGAAACAAATCCATCGAGTCCTTGTATTGCCTCTCCGCAGTAAGGGCAGCTGCCAGCCTTCTTCTTGACTCTTCAGTCAGATACCGGTAGTGATAATAGAAAAATTGGTAATCGTTATGGAGCTCATTGATTGCCTTAAAGGTTATCCTCACCGACGGCAGCCTTGGCTGTGACCGGGCAAGGGCATCTTCCAAGTCCATAAAGCTTAGCTTCAAATCCACCAGCACATCGTCTTTGTGAAGAAGCTCGGCTGTATCAAGGACAGCCTTGGCCGGAATATACGCGGACTGAATAATTTCATAGCCTGCAACAGCTTCAAGACGGATTGCCGAGTAATCAGCAGCACTTCCTGCCGGGAGGGCAAAATATTCAGTGTTGATGGACTCGGCAATATCGCGGACGAGCAGCTTTTCCCCCTCGTTCAAAGTTGGCCGCAGCCTGTACCTCCGCTTCAGTTTCGCAGCTTCTTCATCGTGAAGGTATTCATTTTTCGCAAATTGTGAATCCAGGATGTAGGAATCGAGAAAGGCTTGCTCATCAAAAACGGCTTCGGTCGGCACAAGCTTATGCAGGGAATAAGCCAGGAACTTCACCTTTTCATCCGACTCCTCCTCACACGCCTTAATCAGAAGTGTAAAGAGGCCAAGTACAAACTCCCTCGGATTTTTAAGGTAGTCATGGCCGGTTTCGGGAAAAAGTGTATGGTAAACGTTTCGGTGCAGCCGCCTCTGTTCAAGTTCCATCTCTGCAAGCTGGAACTTCAGCATTTCCTTATCGATTTTATAAAAAAGTACATCCAGGTTCCCGTTGTAATAAAGCCGTTCAATTTCTTTGTTCTTTATTGGCAGTTCAAGGTCGTACGATTCTATGTATACCAGCACTCCGCCGGGACATTTCGTAATTTTAAAGCCATCTAGTGTAATCATGCTGTCCACCTTTTTTAAAAAATAAGTCCACTTTTAATTGTAAAGTAAAATTTGAGTTCCGACCAAGGTTCTTTTTTATAATCAAGAGTGGTTTTCGGTAATTCCGCAAGGGTTCTAATATCTGTCCCATATCATGACTAAAACGCGCTCATGTCTGATGCCTGTCCTTGAACCGCAACGCATCGGTGCCCTTGAAGCGGGATACCTTTGTCCTATTAGTCAATTAAAAAACCGTTCTTCATTTCTATCAATGCCTGGCGGAAGCTGCCTTCGAAATTCTCACCTTTAGGATTCAAGGCGTGTTCACAACGGGCTGTGTAGGCCATCGTATAGGTTGCTGCTGCCGCTATTTTCATGAGTTCTTTTTTGGTAAAAGTTCTGCCGCGATGCCGCTCGTATTCCTTTACAAAAAGGTATACTTCCTCCCGGGAGGGGGTGATTTTCGTATCGATATCCCAGGTTGTCGGGAATGTTGCTGCTGCGATTCCGAGCAGGTTCAGTTCATCATCCACCGCGAGGCTGTCCCAATCGTAGACCATCACAACTTTGTCATCCTTAAGCCGTAAGTTCTTAAGCGACCAGTCGGCGTGTCCAAGGACGGTTTCCCCTTTGAAGCTTTGTGCGGCCAATTTTGCCTCCAACGCGATTTCGTCGATCCATTCAGCCCCTTTCGCCGTTTTTTCAAAATCAAACAAGGCATTGTGCGGTACCGGGTAAAGGGTCCGGCTTTCGTACAGCCTGCCGCGGGTGATACCTGGCCGTGTTGCGAGGGGCCTGGCACATATGATCAATTCGGCAAAAGCCTGAGCCGTTGCGTTTCGGATAGTCGGGTTGTGGGCGTCCTGCTGCTCACCGACATCCTCGTATGAGTCAACAGTCATGATTGCCTCGCCGAATTTCCGGGGCGGAAGGATTACTTTCGGGCATGGGAAGCCGTCTGTTGCCAGGTGTGACTGGACTTCTGAAACGGCTGTTAAGGTATCAATAGAGATTGAATTTAAATCATCTCCTGCGGTCTGCTTGTGGGCCTTGAGGAAAACCTTCCTTCCATCTTCGAGCACTAGGCCAAACGAAGCGCCGACGCTAAAGCCTACATATAGGCATCTTGCAACGGGAATGCCGAGTTCTGTTTTACAAAATTCCTCAATTCTAGTGGTGATTGCAATGGGGTCGGTTGATTGAAGAATCGATTCTGCAAGAATTCGGTTGTTTTCGATTTTCAGGCTGTCTGACAAAGCTTCTATCAGGTTTTTTTGCACCCTTATCGCCTCTCCTTTTTGTACAGTTTCGTCTCCGTTAAGGCTGCTGCCGTTAAACAGGAAGCTTTCTTGTATTCATTCAGGGACGAGCCGTTTTGACTTAGTGCTATTTTAGAATTGTGCTGGCTTTTTGGGTCACCTTTTTAATAGATATTTTTAAACTCTATCATCGATATTCAAACTCTTTATAGCATTTACACTAAGGCGCAGCAAATTATCCAAAAAAATATAGCCCGGAACAAGTCCCGGGCTACCTCTTTTACCGACTTAAACCTTCGCAGGCTCTTTCTTTTCTTCCTTCACGGTTCCCTCAAGGACTGCCGGGCGAACTCCACTTTTGCCGGAGTAGTTTTCAAGCAGTTCTTTCAGGTCAATTCCGCTTGATGCTTTCAGGGTCTCCTGAAGGCCGGCCATCAGGTTGGTGGCATAGCCAGTGACGCGGTTTGCGCCGCTGCCGGAGCCGCCACCACCAGTGTCGACAATGCTGATCTTATCAATGTTGGCAAGTGGTGCAGCAACTTGCTTCGCATATTCAGGAAGCATTCTGACAATCATGTCCATGACAGCTGCCTGGCCAAACAGGTCGAACGCTTCGGCGATCTTTTGCTTCGCTTCCGCTTCGGCAAGACCTTTCAGGCGGATGATTTCGGCATCCGATTCACCCTGTGCCCTGACAGCATCCGCTTTCGCAAGACCGTCGAGGCGGATGCGCTCGGCTTCTGCCTTTGCCATCGCTTCAATCCGGTATTTGTTGGCTTCAGCTTCAGCCATTTGCTTTGCCTTTTCAGCGGCAGCAGCCTGCTCAACGGAGTAGCGGTCTGCGTCTGCCTTCTTCTTAACTTCTGAATCGTACTGCCGCTCACGGCGCTGGATTTCTTTTTCCTCGAGCTCGATTTGCTTTTGGCGCTCGATGATTTTAATTTGCATTTCCTGTTCAGTTACCTGCTGCTTGGAGCGGGCTGTTTCAAGATCGTACGCCTGGTCGGCACGAGCTTTCGCAATGTCCTGCTCAGCACGGAATTCTGCTACTTTCAGCTGGTTCGTTTTTTCAGCTTCGGCGATTTCAGTAGCTCGCTCAAGCTCGGCGCGTTTCGCTGACTTCGCGGCTTCCGCCCTTTTGACACGTGTTTCCATTTCTGCCTCGGCCGTTGCAATATCGGCATCGCGCTTAACCTGGGCAATTCGCGGCTTACCGAGTGAATCAAGGTAGCCATTCTTATCACGAACATCCTTAATGGTAAACGATACAATCACAAGTCCCATTTTTGCAAGGTCCTGTGAAGCAACGCGCTGGACTTCCTGTGAGAACTTATCGCGGTTTTTATAGATTTCTTCAACTGTCATTGAGCCGAGGATGGAACGAAGATGCCCTTCAAGGACCTCTTTCGCTTCATTTTCGCGGTCTGCCGTAGCTTTGCCAAGGAACTGCTCGGCTGCAGTCGCGATTTCGGAAATCGAACCGCCAATTTTAATAATTGCAACGCCATCCGCCATGACCGGAACGCCCTGTTCTGTATACACTTCAGGCGTGGTTACTTCCAGCTTGCTGGACAAAAGGCTAAGCGGCTGGGACTGTTGGAATACTGGAAAAATAAAGGCACCGCCACCGCGGATAATTTTGATTTTATTGCCAGACTCGTCAAGGTGGACATTCTTGTTGCCAAGCATACTGCCTGTGACAATCAACGCCTCATCCGGACCCGCTGTCTTATACTTCGTGACGAATACACCCAAAAGCGCAATAATAATAAATGCGGCAACCCCTATTGGAACCCAAAACATCATTTCCATTCAATCTCCTCCTAGATCCATTCGTTTTCTATTTTTTCTCTAACTGCAACCTGAAGCACACCATTGACTGTATCAACAATTAGGACATCGTGCCCATTGGCGATTTCCGCGCCATCAAAGCTTTTCGCAGGCTTTGAGATCCGCCCGCTAATCGAGTCGATCATCACTTCACCGTACCCATCTGTGGGAATGGACGTAATCACCTTGCCAATCCTGCCCCTCAAATCAGATTCAGTGTAGGTCAGTGAGACCTCCGCGTTCCTAACCGGCACAAACACGAATACATTCAGCAGGGTGACAAGAATAACAGAAAGGACTGAACAAATAATTAAAATGACAACATGCGACAGAGGCGTCAATTTTTCAAAAATAAACCCTCCGGCAGATAAAAATGTAACGAATGAGAACAAAAGCACAGGATTAAAAAAGTCCAGCCCGTCCAGAGCTCCATCGAGCAGATCACTGAAGAACACATAAAGCAGTGTCAATCCCCCAGCAATCATCAGTCCATAAAGATAAATCGTGTCCATAGGCAAACCGTTCAATAAATCCATCTCTGCCATCACCCCCCGATTGTCTTCCCTTTTATTGTACATTAGGGTATACGGGTAAAAACAGAAAAAGTTTCAATAAATGAAAAATTTGTAAACATTTTCTAAAGATTTCATCCTCCTTTTGCCGCATTTTAGTGAATCTTGAAATGCACAGTTTTCCTGCGGAGCATTTGATGCTCAATTTCATAACGGCCCGTCCCTGTTTACTTGCAGTTCATATCGGGTAAAGAATCAATAACACATCCGAAGGGAGTGCAGCGTGATGGAACCAATTGATTATTTGGCATGGGTTGTGCCAACTCTGTTGGGGGTTTCGTTCGTGGCATCGCTCTATGTCGTATCAAAAAAGCCGAAATATTTGACCGAAAAAGTATCGCGACGCAAAATTACAGACTAATATAAAGAAACGCGCTGGCCACCAGATTGGCTCAGCGCGTTTTAGTTTATGAGTTTTCCAATTGTTTTTTAATGTTAATATAGTACATATAGCGAAAATGTGTACAGGGGGAGAACGGCTTGAGGTTATTAATTGTAGAAGATGAACAAAACATCCGTGACCTGCTTAAACTTTATTTAAAAAAACATTTTGACATAACCGAAGCTGATAACGGCAGGGACGGGCTGCGGCTCTCCCTTGAGCAGGACTTCGATTTTATTATTCTGGACATGTTCATGCCGGAAATGGATGGCTTGGAAGTTTGGAGAAACCTTCGCATTCAAAAAGATACACCAATTCTCATCCTGACCGCCCAGTACTCCGAGGAACTTGAGGAGGCAGGAAAAGAGGCAGATACGCATTATATCCTAAAGCCGTTCAGCCCAAAGAACGTAGCCGCACATATCCTCCAAACCCTCAGTTTAACGGGGAGTTAATTCTATTCTTCAATTCCATTCTTTTGAAAGACAAACCAGTTAAAATGGCAAAACGAAGAGCCGGCCAGTAGTGGCCGGCTCCTCTTTTGATTCGTCTCACAAGCAGCGTCCACCTCACACGGACAAATGGAGAGAAAAGTCACGGCAGGGGTCTGACCCCTCTCCCCCGTCTACAACTCCGGCTGGATCATGTTGAGGAATTGCCTGGTCCGTTCGTGTTTTGGGTTTGTGAAGATGTTCTCGGGTTTGTCGCGTTCGAGGACGACACCGTGGTCCATAAAGATGACTTCATTGGCTGCTTCCCGGGCGAAACGCATTTCGTGGGTGACGACGATCATCGTCATCCCTTCAATGGCCAAGTCCTTCATAACCTTCAAAACCTCACCGACAAGTTCAGGGTCAAGCGCGGATGTTGGTTCATCGAATAGCATCACTTCCGGCTCCATCGCAAGCGCCCGGGCAATGCCGACACGCTGCTGCTGGCCGCCAGACAATTGATGCGGATAATAATCGAGCTTGTCGCCGAGCCCTACTTTTTGCAAAAGCATTGCAGCCTTCTGGCGGGCATTTTCTTTGTTTTCGCCTTTGACAACAACCGGCCCTTCCATGACATTTTCAAGGGCCGTCATGTGCGGGAACAGGTTGTAACTCTGGAACACCATCCCGGTCAGGCGCCGGAACGAAGCGATTGCTTTGTTCGGTACAGGTTTACCGTTAAAATCGAGTGTCTGCCCCGAAATCGAGATGCTCCCCTTCGTCGGTGTTTCCAGCACATTCAGGCAGCGAAGCAAGGTTGTTTTACCCGAGCCAGACGGGCCAATCACGACTACTACCTGCCCTTTTTCCACTTCCAAATCAATGCCTTTAAGCACTTGAAGGTCGCCGAATTGCTTATGCAAGCCTTTAATTGATATCATTTGCCTTCCCCCTCTCCATTATTTGACATACCGGTCAAACCTCGCTTCCAATTTCCCCTGGAAGATGGAAAGGATGAAGCAGACAATCCAGTAAAGCAGGGCAGCCTGTAAGTAAAGCAGCAGGAATTCATAATTGGTTGATGCGATTTCCTGCGCGCGCCGGAACATTTCCGTAACGAGAATCGTCGCGGCTAGCGACGTATCCTTCACAAGGCCTATGAATGAATTTGATAATGGCGGAACGGAAACCCTGGCGGCCTGGGGCAGGATGATTCTTTTTAAAAGCTGCGGATAGGTCATCCCGATGGAATAACCGGCTTCCCATTGTCCCTTCGGAATCGAGAGGACCGCAGCCCGAATGATTTCGGACGCATATGCACCGACTGAAAGTGAAAAACCGATAATCGCTGCCGGGAATGGGTCAATGACGACACCCATTGTCGGTAACCCATAAAACAGGATAAAGAGCTGCACGAGAAGTGGCGTGCCTCTAATCGCAGAAACATAGACTCGCGCTATATACTGGAGCGGTTTGATATGCGAAATCCTGGCCAGTGCAGTCAGCACGGCCAGGACCAGCCCGATGACGAAGGAAATAAGCGTCAGCGGGATTGTATATTGAATAAGCCCTTCCAGAAGCGGCATCCAAGAGTTTTTCGCAATGTTGACAAGCCGGTCCATCCGTTCAGGGTCGGCAAAAATACTATTTAAGTACATTCTCACCAAACCATTTCTTGGAGATTTCGTCGTACGTACCGTCTTCAATCATTTCGTTCAGCGCCTTGTTGACTTCTTCAACAAGAGTCTCGCTTCCCTTGCGGAACATCAGGCCGCTCTGGGAAGCATCTTCAGATTCAGCTCTCACTTCAACCTGTGCATCCGGACGGTTCTTTTTAAAATCAAGGAACGCGATTTTGTCATTGATCGTTGCATCGACTCGCTTAGAGTTCAGTAGCTCAACCGCCTGGTTAAAGCTATCTATCCCAACAACCTCGGCGCCAAGATCCTTTGCCAATTGCCCATAATTACTAGTCAAAGTCTGGGCAGATTTCTTTCCTTTAATGTCTTCAAATGATTGTATATCTTTATTGTCAGTCCGTGTAATCAGAACCGCTGCAGATGTAATGTATGGTTCAGAGAACAAATATTTCTCCTGGCGGTCAGGACGGATCCCTACCTGGTTTGCAATCATGTCAAAACGTTTCGCATCAAGTCCCGCAAAAATTGCATCCCAATTCGTTTCCTGAAATTCAACGTCAACTCCGAGACGCTTTCCAACCTCGCGGGCAATTTCAACGTCAAAGCCAGTCAGCTCGCCTTTATCATTATGAAATGAGAACGGAGCATATGTACCTTCCGTACCAACGACCAATTTGCCTTCATCCTTAACCTTCGCCAGCAAATCGTCCTTGTTTGCAGTTTCTTCTTTATTCGTATCGCCTTTATTGCCGCCGCCATTGTTGGCATTGTCATTCGAGCCGCACGCAGCAAGCACTAACACCATGCTCAATAGCAGTACAAAAAACAATGATAATTTCTTCAAAAGTAAAACCCCCTAAATCATATTGGATTGGTCAACATTCCTCATAATAGTACACGCCCAGCCACCTTGTCAAAGAAATTATTTCTGTATATTTTACCCTGCTTGGTCACAGTTAATCGTTTAATTTGGAAATCGGATCTTCGTGCTCTAAATATGGCTTTTTTATTGTTTATCTACATGCCATTAGCCGGCCTGGCCTCAAAGACATTTTCATTTTTTGACATAGGGTTTTGTCCTGGAAATCGCTGCTCGAGGACATGATCACACTTCTGACACGGGGTTTGTCCTTGAAACTCTTGCTCAAGAACATGTTCACATTTCCGACATGGGGTTTTGTCCTTGAAACTCATGCTCAAGGACATTATCACATTTCCGAGACGGGGTTTCGTCCTTGAGCCCCTTCAAACTGCACCATTTTATTTTCCGAACTTGTTTGCTTCGTCATCCACAAAAGCCTATTTTTTGAAATTTAAAGAAAAATTATCCATTTTTGGTATCAATGTGATATCATTATGATAACAAGCAAATAAGGAGGAGATCGGAATGCAGGAAAAAGATGTGTTTAAGTTGAACGGTTTTGCCGGGTTGGGGATTTTTATCCTGGTTGTTGCCGCTGCGGTGTATTTTCTTGTCCAATTCGGAATGACAGGAAGCCTGGTCTGGGCAGTAATCGGCATAATCCTTGCGGCTGCTGCTTTTTTAATTATGACCGGCTTCACGATTATTCAGCCGAATCAAGCGATGGCACTGACATTGTTCGGAAGTTATCTCGGTGTCATCAAGAAGGAAGGCTTTTGGCTAACGGTTCCGCTAAGTGTCCGTAAGAAGGTGTCACTTAGGGTACTCAACTTCAACAGCGACAGGCTCAAAGTTAATGACCTCGAAGGAAATCCAATTGAAATTGCTGCAGTTGTCGTTTATAAGGTTTTTGACACAGCGAAGGCCGTGTTTGATGTCGAAGATTATAAAACATTTGTCCACACGCAAAGTGAAACGGGCCTCAGGCATATTGCCAGCCAGTATCCGTATGACAACTTCAACAATGACTACGAAATTTCGCTCCGCCAGCATTCGGACGAAGTAGGCGAGGAGCTCACAAAGGATTTGCAGGCACGGCTTAAGGTTGCCGGCGTTGAAGTAATTGAAGCACGGATTATGCACCTTGCATATGCAAGTGAAATTGCGTCTGCCATGCTGCAAAGGCAGCAGGCGAAAGCGGTCCTGGCAGCAAGGAAGGTGATTGTCGACGGAGCGGTCGGCATGGTCAAGTCGGCGATTGAGCAGCTGAGCAATGAGGGCGTTGTTGAGCTGGACGAAGAAAAGAAAGCGCAAATGGTCAATAATCTGATGGTCGCCCTCGTTTCCGAAAAAGGCAATCAGCCAATCGTCAATACCGGATCGATTTATTAAGGTTGTGATGGCATGGCGGATAAGAAAAAGTTCCTTCTTCGGATCGACCAAAAGACATATGATGCACTTGAACGGTGGGCAAGCGATGAATTCCGGAGTGTGAACGCCCAGATTGAGGTCATTTTAAAAAATGCACTAAAGGAAAATGGCAGACTTAAGAAGGAAAAATAATGAAAGGGCCAGTCCGCACTATTAGCGGCTGGCCCTTGTTATTTAGGCTGCACTTAACTTAGCAGCAATCGCCTTGAAGAAGGCGGCTACTGACTTTCGAAGCGGGCCGTAGAAGAATATGCCGCTCACGAGCAATAGCATGCCGAACATGAATGTCTTGATATCGGCTGTCCCGGCAGCAATGATCCAGATTGAGTAAATCGTTGAAACCACGGCAATGACTCCGTCGGTTATCCGTGCCTTTTCACCAATCGCATACGTATCTCCGGTGACCACCAGCTTCAATTGATACATAGAAGCAATGAAGTATGGAATCAGGTACGACAGGGTTGCGATGAAGATGATGAAGTCGAACGCCTGTGAGATCGAGTTTGATATGGTTGAAAAAATAAACAGCTGTCCGAGTGAGTTCGTGATGATTAACGAACGGACCGGGATGCCCTTTTCATTTTCTTTTAAAAACGATGGCAGGAAGATGCCCTGTTTTGCGGCCTGGTATGGAACTTCGGCGCTGAGCATCACCCATCCAAGCGTCGAGCCGAACAAGCTGATCAAACCTAATACGGCAAGTGCCTGGCCGCCAATCGGGCCGACAAAAGCAGTAATTGCATCAATCAATGGTTTTTCAGACGCAATCAATGCATCCTGGCTAAGCATGCCCATCACAAGCGCTGAAATTCCAACGTAAATCGCAAGTGCGATCAACAGTCCAAGAATTGTGGCGCGCTTTACATCAACTTGCTTTTTCGCGCGTGATGCAAACACCATCGCGGATTCGACCCCGATAAACGCCCAAAGCGTCGTCAATGCCGCTGAGTTGACCTGGCCCAGCAAGCCAAGCGAATTCCCCTGCGCGTCTATACGAGGTTCAACCATTGGCAAAATATTCGTTTTGTCAAAAGCAAACAGGCCGATCAAAATGAAAATGATGAAGCCGGCTACTTTTGCGGCAGTCGCCAAGAAATTCAGCCTGCCGGCATTTTCAATACCGCGCATGACAATCGTATGAGTTGTCCATAAAAGCAGTGTACAAACAATAAATGTCAGCACGTTTCCGACTTTAAGCGTAAAACTTCCAATAGTAAACCAGTCAGCCTGGCTTGTTAAAATCGGGAAGAACGTTGACAGGTAGCCCGCAAACGTTGTAATAATGGCAATGTTTCCGACGAGGTTCCCAATCCAGTAGCCCCAGCTTGCCATGAAACCTGAAAGCTTCGATGCGTGTGTGCCCTGCTTGAACAAGTCTTTCGCATAAATTTGCGGACCGCCGCCAAGTTCAGGCTTGCGGATCGCCAGGTTCCCAAAAACGAGCGCGACCATCAGTACCCCAAATCCCGTCAGTATCCAAGCCATCAGAACGCCAGCCGGACTTGCTGCTTCCGAAAGTGAACGCGGCAGCATAAAGATGCCCGAGCCCACCATATTTCCAACGACTAAAGCCGTCAACACCCATAATCCTAATTTTCCGTTCTTGCCCATCTATGATGTCCCCTTCCTTGTTGTATGTTCGGAGCTATCTTATTTGTTACAGCGAATTGCCGATTTACTGCTAATGCTGTTGGCAGAATGATTTGTTAATCTACGAACTAAGCGTTGGTGGACTTTTTGTAACCCGCCAACTGTCAATTAATCTACGAACTAAGCGTTGGTGGAGTTTCTGAAACCTGCCAACCGTCAATTAATCCACGAACTAAGCGGTGGTGGACTTTTTGTAACCGGCCAACCGTTAATTAATCCACGAACTAAGTGTTGGTGGACTTTTTGTAACCCGCCAACCGTCAATTAATCCACGAACTAAGTGTTGTATTGAGCCGGCAGTTACTCCTGGCAGGGCACCAACCAAGACTGAGAGTCAATTTCATTCTATCCCGAGGACTGGTTTGTCCTGAATTTCTGTAAATCTGTCCTGTATCTTCCGGGAGATGTCCTGAATATATAAAGTTGTCCTGTCTCAATTGAGCCGGCAGTTACTCCATAATAAAAATAAAAAACACACCCTGATACGAGTGTGTTTGCGCCGCATCAGACAAAACGGATAGTTCACCATGGCGGTTGCCATGACAGTCCTGCACCTGTTCGGATACAGTCCCAGCCGACTGCAGGCAGGTCCCTGCAGCGCTTCGGCGGTTTTTCCTTTTGTCCAGCCTCGTTGGGAATTCCTGTCCCTCTTCTGGAGTACTCTTAAAAACCGCGACCTCTACCTCATCTTGAACTGATGAGGATTATTGAATTAAGTTGTTGTTCCGGACATATGCCCAAATCAGTGCGCTATCAATGTGGATGGCGCTCCCAGAGTAAGCCAGGAGGCACATCTGTGCCAAACTCGATGGCGTATGCGGACAATAGGCACTGCTTTAAATGACTATACAATGATAAAGCCCTCGCTCTTCTCTGTCAAAGGTAATTTCTGTATGCAGGCTTGGAGCGTAGGCCCATTTTTCCAAAAGGAAGGGGTTAAAGGGCTTGTTTCTGTTTGGTGCTCTGGTTGATAAATTGGGTTATTTCCGAGACCGCTCCGGTAATTTCGATGGTGGCACCCTCCTCGATTACCGGTGTGAGCGAGATCATGTAATAACGGTGTTTGATTTGGACCATGAAAGTATGGCTTTCGGAATAGTCCCAGCTGGAGGTGCAGTAATCCATGATTTCACCGCCTGTGGCCGGAAGCAGATCCTCGACGGGGGTTCCGGGCAATTGGCTCGGAGGGAAGCCGAACTCGCGGATTAATCCGCCCTCGATATACGTAATAGTGAAGATGCCATCTTTTTTTGTAAAAGAGAAGACAGCGCCCGGGTTTTTCTTAATGATTGATTCCGCTGCAGCGGCTTCCTGTTTGTATTCATCTATTGGCAGAAGGATTTCATAGACTCCTTTAAGAATGAAATAGTAGCCGAGCACCTTGAAGATGTGCCCTGAGAAGTTGTCGAGGTCGAACACGCTCCGGTAGACGGTGAAAATGAGTTCGGACAGGAACAACAGGGTGAACGCCATTCCAAGGTTCAGGTAAACTGTATGTTTGTTCAGATAATATTTGTACAGGCAAATGACAAGTGCCGCTAGATGCATAGAAGAAATGATGTATTCGAGTATATTTTTGAGTGGCGTTGTACCCCGGCCTTCAATGACCAGCTGGGGCAGCGACTGTTCAAATGTAAAAACAAATAGTGTGATAAGAGCGGTTGTCGCGAGTGACGCCGCTACAGTTGGCCAGCGCCAGTCCCGGGTCAGCTTCCGGTCTTTCATGAGCATGATTATGACCATAAGCCCGGCCTCAAGCGCCCTCCCTGCAATCCAGAAATAGGTTGCCTTTTGGACGGAGCTTTCGGTGATGAAGAATGGCATGCCTTTGAAGGTCAGCGTATGGAACAAATCGACAAGCCCGACTGTGTAAAAGGTGAACATGAGCCAGAGTGCGGCCATGGATTTGCTTTTCTCGTATGTTTTCCAGCAGTACAGGAAGATGGTCATTGACACAGCGATACTGAAAAATTCCAGGACGGTATGGAAAGAAACATAGTTGACTGGGTCATAAATTTCCGAGAGCTGCGGGTGGAAGACGTGAATCATCATCAATGCGACGATTGCTGCGGTTGCATAGGTGAGAAATCTGGTTTCGGCTAATGAATTTTTCAAACTTGCCACCTCCCCGTGGGCTGGTTTTCTTTCATTATAAAGGTTGGAATGACGTACAAACGTTTGAGAATATAGCATCTTTATGAATTTTGAAAAATTTGGAATGATGTTCTAGTTTCCATGTTTGCAATAGTGCCCATTAGTTTAGCGTTTTTTTGTGTATGAGGTTGGAAACTGCTTAAAGAAAACGTTTAGGAATCTGAAATTTTGATTATTTTAATATAGTTTTATTCATCCAATAATGCTCGGATTTCCTCAATTCGGGTCAACTTCTGTTGCTCGGTCGTTATTGTTTCACGTCCGTAAGCTGCATAATCCAGTACCCGCCATCTCAAGGACCTCTCCTATGAAAAAATAGTATCAGCTGCTCGGACAAGGGTTTTGGGATCGGAATAATTGGCATCATACGGATAATCACGAATATCCATCTCAGCCGAAGCTTTTGAATCGAGGAGAAGGGTATTGGATTTTATTATAAAAAGTGCGGCTGCTGCTGCCAGGAGAAATGCAGCGAGGATAAGTGGCTTCTTTTTCATGGATGTGTTCCTTCCTTAGATGCTTGTTTCTCCATTATATCCGGAAGGAGATTTGGTGGATGTGAATTTTTTCGGAACGTTGTCGGGGAGTGGGATGTCTCTGGTATACGAATTGTTCAGGAGGCGGAGAAGAAAGCTTTACGGCTTCCATACATCGGAAAATTTCCCATAAGAAAGGCCGTCCCTCATGAAAGCGGACGGCCCCTTTATTAGCGAAGCTTTGAGCCAAGTCTCTTGAAGATTTTTCCGACAGCATTCGCTTTTTCATACTCGATTTCTTTAATAAGGTCCCTGAATTTTAGTTGGCGGATTTTTTTCAGGCGGCTGCGGTATTCCTTGTTTTCCCATATCGGATTTCCTTCACGGGAAAGATAGTTTTTCAGGACAAGCAGGAGGGCTTCATTGTCCCTATACTGGAAGACAGCCCAATGGATAAAGTCCATTGTTAATTCGTTGTTGGCTTGCTTACTGATGAAGCGGAGCATGTCTGCAAAAATAGGAACTCCGTCTGCATCGAAAGCAAGGGCTACGAGAGGAAAGTCTGCTTTGCCCATCTTCTTTGAAAGAATGTTCCGGAGCGCTTCCCTCGCTTGCTCCTGTTCCTTCCAGGAGAGCTTGTCAAAATCGCTGATGTCCCTCCTTATCACTGCTGAGAGGACTTCCAAAATGCTGACTTTTGACATTAGTTCGCTGTTGAGTTCCTTTTTGTAGGAAGGCGGCTTCTGGCCAAACAATAGTGTAAATTGCTCAATTTCTTTAATGGTAACCTTCCGGGAATCAATCGCTTGCAGCAGGTTTTGCAGCATAAATTCTTCGACCTGCTCCGTAAACCTTGAGATGCCGCCGATGGATTGCTTCATTTCCTGAACAAAACGAATTGTCTCAATTACTGTGTCAAACGGTGTACGCGCACCTTCCAGAACGTCACCCAGTTTGTTCAGTACCCATCCCGCCATTACCGGACTCTCTGCAAGTGGCGGCGCCAATTCAAGCGTATTCCTCAATTGATTTAGAATATCCTCAAGCCTTGTGAGCGGGCCGAACCGGCCTGATAAGTAGGAAGCGAGATGCTCCTCGAGATTTTCTTCATCAAAATGGTTCAGCAGCCCGCTTAAATAGACAGAATCCTGTTCAAGCACCGACCATAGGCCGGAAATGGACGGTTTTCCAAGATGATATTGAAGCGTATCGACAATGAATTGCTCAACGGCGTGATGGTGGATGTGCCCTGAAAAATCCAGTGCCAGGCGCAGGATTTGCGGCGCATCCTCATGGTCTTCCGCCCGTTTTTCGAATGCAAGCAATGCAGGGAACATCATTAGTAGTTCCCGCTTCCTTTCTGTTTCGGCAGACAGGAAGTGAAGGAGCGCCGAAAGCATGCCACGACGATTTCTTTTATAATAAAAGGTGTTTTGATTTTTATAGTCCGCATAGATTGCAGCCAGGCTGTAATAGTTGGCCATTTCGAGCTCTTCGTTCGGGACAAGCCCTGAGAGTGCTTTTTCACAAAAAGCAAAGAACTCATCCATACTCCGGCCTGATTTCTCGTAGGCCGATGCGAGTTCAAGAAATTCATGGGTCTGGCCGCTGATGTTGACACCGGTTACGCTTCCTGCAGCGAGGTCGAACAGGTACTGCTTGTCGAGCTCAGGGCTGTTGCTGTTCAGGATGTCCCTTTCAATAAAAGAAACATGTATGTACTTCCTGCTTTCGGCCGCGCTTGAATAAGTGGTTGCTCCAAGCCTTCTCCGGACTGGATAGGGAAGGTAGTGGGCAATCAGCTCAAGCAGCTTCATTCCATAGCGGGCATACTCACGGACGTCACAGCCGAGTGAAATAAACACTTTCTTCTTGCCTGTTGCAGCTGAAAAAACAGCAAACAGCAGCTCTTTGAAAAGCTGGTCGTTCAGTCCAAGTGCCGAGAACAGACTTTCTCGTTCGGAAATGGCGTCTCCTTCTTCACACGGAATATCGAACAGTTCAGCGAGCTCGAGCGGGTAGTCCGCAGAGTAGTTGGTCTGGAACCCCTTGGCCCTGAAAAGCTTTTCCGGTTTTTCGATAAAAATCTCCTTTTCGCTCCTGGGAACAACATAGTTATGGACAAAGTAGGTGCTGCGCTGGCCGGTAAAATCAGCTGGCACATAGACAGATTTTCCAATCACGATCTCCCCTGTTTCGGGCTGGAAAAAGGTGATGATTTCCGGATAAAGGGTTGTATCTTTTTCCCGCCGTCTTGCCAGGGCTGCGGGCGGGTCGTATGTACAGAACGAATGGATGGTCTTTTTAACAAAGTTCTTATCAAGGCTTGGTGAAATCGAGACGGTGTCATACCCATCCGATTTTAAAAAGATGCCTCCTCGCGCTCGAGTGTAGTATTGCTGCTGAATCATTGACTGCGGCCTCCTTCAATATAGCCCAGCTTATGAAGAAGCCAGACGAACGGCTCATCGACCCTGATCGGGTTGATGACCCCGGTGACCTGCTGGTCGATTGGATTGCTGCCAAGCGCGGACACCGCGAAATAAGAGGCTTCATTGAAATAGACGTCCATCGTATCGACAAACGGACTGTCAACCTCTTCGAGAAAGCGGCGGACCTCGCCATTGATATTTTCATATTCGTCCAAGTTAAGGAAATCTCTGTGAACGACATTCCGGAATACATTGCTGTTCGGGCGAATATAGTCGCCATCCTCTTCCTTCAGGGCATGAAGGAGATCGCTTTTGGTGAGGACAACTGCTGTCGGGATGCCGGTCTTGCCATTATCCTCGTGGGAAATGAAATTTTCATAAAGCGAAATCGCAACATCGCGCGGGTCTGCACCCTGTGCGACGACTTCGCCAGGGTTTTCACCCATTTTAAAAAGCAGCCTGCTGCGAATCGAGCGGATTTGCATCGGGTCGACGAGGAACAGGATACCTGCCGAGTTTTTAATATGGGCGGCATGAAGTTCCATGTAGTCGGTATCGGTCATTGCCTCACCGGCAACGTCAAAGAATACAAGCGTCAGCGGGGCTTTCGTGTCATCCTTGAATTTGAATTGAAAAATAAGCGGCTCCTGCCGTTGGGTCGAGCGGGTCGAAGTAAGCAGTTCACCCTCCTCAAAAAGCGGGAGTTCATAATTATTCCTGAAGCGCTCGCTAATTTTATTATCAAGCGGAATACAGGCAGCATTGAAATTCCTCGCTGTTGTATTCTGGATTGTATGGATGAGCGATGCCAGGTAAACCGATTTGCCGACGGACGTGGCCCCGACGAACGAGACAATATTGCTTGGGAATTTTCCGGCCGTTGATGGCAGGTTGTTGTGGCAGTTCGGGCAGAGGCGTTTCCTTGTCACAACACTGTATTTGTCGGAAATCCCGGTCAGGACGTTGTCTGTGTAGATTTTATTTTCCTGGGGGATGGTTGCCGGGTTGATGACAGCTTCCATGTCGCCAGTCCGGTCGAGCTGGAATTTTTCCCTGTAGTCGCTCAAGAGTTCGTCTTCCTGGAGCATATACGCTTCATCGTCTGTCCGGTGATGGGCGGCCCGGAAGACGACCTTTTCCGGATGGAACTTTGAAAAGCAGTACGGGCAGACAATATCATAATAGGCGGGCCGTTCCTTGACTGCCTTCTTTCCGCCAAACAGTTCTTTTAATTTTCCAATCATCAGTTCTCCCCCTGTTCCGGTATCAGCTCGAAATGCTGCGCCGATTGTTTGCCATTTGTAAAAAAGATACGAATATAATCATGTTTGTCCAGCGGGATTTCCGGCTGCGGGTTGAGCCCTGGCTCGAAATCATGCTGAAACGTATAGACTCTGCCATCTTGGAGGGAAGCAGGCGGTTCCCCGCTTTTTTTTACATAACAGATGGAGTCCCTCGAGACTGGGACCTCGGCCCTTATGACAATCTGCGCCTGTTTTCTCGAACTGAACAGCTTTCGTTTATAGTGAATCGAATAGTAAATCTTCGCTTTTCCGGATGTGAATGTGAGTGTATTCCGGTCATTTTCCTGCTTAAGCAGCTGCAGCGTACCTTCCGTCTTAATGGCGGGGAATATCCGCACTATGTATCTGCCAATGGTGTCTGCCTTTGTTGTATAAGCTTTCCTCGCTTTGTACTCTTCTCGGGTATACAGCTTAAGGTGTTGTTCGGTTAAATCTTCGGCGGGAAGTGCGGCTTCGGTGTTTGCCTTGTAAATGTAGACGAAGTCAATCCCTTTCGGCCACTGCCAGGTCAGAACGAGCTCCCCGTCACGGAGTTCGTGCTGCAGGTTGTAGATTTCATATTCCGTTGATGGGATCTCGGCCCAAATCATAGTGGTCCTCCTTTTTTGGGTAGGCGGTATTTGAAACTTTTTCCGGCCCTTGCATGAATGTGGCTACGCTCGCAACGCCTGTTTATTCAGCTGATGAACCGTTCCGTTTTCTTGAATGAGGGTCTCGTTTCCACTAAAACCCCTTCCGTTCATGTCCGCCTTGCACGCCATAGCTTTTGTCGTGTATATCCGGGCCGCCGCGGCGCATCAGTGAGCCGCTGCTGAATTTTTCCCGGACAGGGATGATCAGTGTTCCGAATCCTGCTACGATGGCCAGCAGGATATTCGATGCGAGCCTGATGAAAATTCCTGTTTCCGGGATGAGTTTGAACCCGATTTCCACCAAAAGTCCAGCGAGCAGTCCGCAGCCGAGTCCGGACAGCGTAAAGCTTTTAGCAAGAAAGCGGTTGTCAAACACAGCGCCTAGCGCAAGTCCGATCAGGCCGCCAATCAATGTGTAAAACAGGACTCTGAGCACCGAAAGCCAGGTGCTGTCAAGAAGCGGTCCGCGCCTTTCGTCAACGAGCAGCCGGTCGGCGTTGTTCAAATAAATCGTTTCAAAAACGTTCGAAAGTTCATCGGCATTTCGTACGTCATAATAAGCTCCGCCGGTTTCAGCAGAAATATCCCGGAGAAGTCCGGAGCCTTCAATGTCAAAGCGGCTCATGCCGATCGTGTTCACAGCAATATCCGCATCCTTATACGGCTTCAATGCTGAAGGAAGATTCACTTTGCTGTAACCGTCCGAAAACAGGATGACCATCGGCTTCCTGCCGCTTTCTTCATTTGCCTTAATCTCATCCATTGCGGCCGCCAGCGCTGCTTCAATATTCGTTTCACCGACTGCTTGAAGCTCGCCAATCCGTTCCACTGCTTCGGCCCGTGCGCCGCTGTCCGAAATTGGGAACATCTGCTGAGTAACGGCTGCCTCGTCATTGAAGGAAATGACCGCTGCCCGGTGGGTATCCTTCATGGTGGAAATCAAATTCTGTGCAGCCTTGAAGCTTTTGCGGTCAGGGTCTGTATTAAGCATGCTCTCGGAAATGTCGAGGGCAACAACAATGTCATCAGGAGGCATTTGTTTTGATAAATTGATTGAATACAAGAATTGAAAGAGTGTTCCTGCTAAAAATAATAGGATAAACGTCGCGGGTACGAGCACTTTCCAGGAGAAGCCGGCGTATTCAGTGCGCCAGCCCCGGCCATTAACCACGGGTGAAATTAGTTCGGCAAGCAGCGCGAAAAGCCCGACAAGCAGGGCAAGCACGCCAAAATAGATGCCAATCAGAATCGGGCTCGGTACAACTCCGTAAAGGCCGGCCAGAATGAATTCCCCGGCAACCGTACCGGCTATGCCAGCCGCGATGCTAAAGATGAGCAGCAATAAGCTGAATTTACGAATGTGCATGATTGCTAGTCTCCCTGCTTTTCAAAGATTCCGGCTGCGCCGGGGTGGATGTATAGTTTACTTTGTGACAGTATTAAGATTTGTTTAGCCGGGTTGTGTTGGCAAGGCTCATTTTAAGCCTAATCTCTACCTAGTATAGTAAGCCGTTTGATTGCGATTTCGCTTATCTAAGCTTCAGTGGCCGTCTGATTTTCGCCTTCCTTGGCCACCGTTTCCGCCAAATAATCCGGATGCAGCCCGAAGCCCATTTTCCGATAGCCATCATAGTACTTCATATTGTTCCGCCAATACATGAGATCAGATGAACGAAAACCGCCTAACAGGGACAGCTTTGCGATGCCGCTGCTCTTTTTCTGATGAATGCAGCCAACCTTGTATTGGCGAAGGTCACTTTCCTTACCGACCGCGTACTTGACGAAGTTTGAGTAAAAGTCACCGAAGAAGTATTTTTCCTCGTATTGATGAGGCGTCATTGATTGCAGCTCAATCTGGACGGACGATTGGGAAAGCAAGCGCCTGTATAGCTCTTTAAATAAATCTTCCTTTGACAAGATATCCCGATTCCCATATTCAGTCTTTGCATTTGCCCGCTCCAGCAACTCGTCCTCGAAGCCGCGATGGAATTCGTCTTCAGTTAGAATTTCGTCCGAACAGATAGCCAGAAGCCTCGCCATGAATGCTTCCAGTCCCTCCTCCAACTTGCCGAAGAAGCGCTCCTGGG
The DNA here is from genome assembly GCF_001685025.1 of Bacillus sp. FJAT-27225. Lineage (GTDB taxonomy): Bacteria > Bacillota > Bacilli > Bacillales > Cytobacillaceae > Bacillus_D. The sequence continues at coordinate 703,272 of NZ_MAYU01000012.1, forward strand.
CAAGGAATGAAGTTCCCCTTCTTTCCTTCAGCCTTTTCACGACTGCTCCTACAACTGTTTCATAGTATTCAGGAACATTTTTTCCAAGGTATTGGTCGGCTTCATGAAGGCTATCATTAGCAGCTTCGGACAAGATTTGGCCGGCTTCGTTTAGCAGGGCCATGGTTCTCGCAAGCTGCCTGTTTTTTCCAATCAACGCTTCCTCATATTGGGTTAGAATCTCAAGCCTTGCGTTTAGGGCAGCCTCCGCAAGCTTTGCCCCGTAAATAGCGCTATATAGGTACTCAATGAAATTTCTGATGTTCTTTTTATCCGAAAATGGGAGGTGGATTTTCTTGAAATCACTCATGTCCACCGTTTGCATGTAAAGCTCCGAGACTCTGTAGCCCGCCTCCTCCGCCTGACGCCTTGTTGAGCTTATCAGCTTTCTTACTGCCCTTAGTGCACCTTCTTCGTTTTCCTCACTCGTCCAGCTGTAGGCGCAATACAGGCCATAACTGTTGTTATCGACAATACTGCTATCAATCCTGGCATTCAGCCGGGCCGCAAAATCCTTTTCTGCGAGGGTATCACGAAGCGGTGTTTCAACATTTGCGGTAAAAAACCTGCGGGCTGCCTCTCCGGCTATCTCTTCCTCTGCATCAAGGACGGTCAGCCGTTTGATAGCAGAATATGAGCCAGGCAGCTGGATTAAGATCGACTCCATATCGGCGAGGATTTCCCTGCCTGGCATAACTTCTGCAACCAGCCTGTTTAGGTGTTCCTCATCCAGTCCAAATAATTTCAGGATCCGCTCCTGAGGCTGGCTGGCCGCTTGCCGGAACGAATCCGAGGCTATTTTGAAAAAATGCCATGCTGCATGCAGGGCAATTGTTCGATTCGGCCGTTTTACCTTGGAAAAAGCAGCGCTCGTATATGCAGGCGTATGTTCATTTCCCTGGACGGCTTTTCGGAATTGCTCATTGTTATACGAGTCCATATGTTCATCGTACTCGGCAATGATTTTTCGGTTTTTCAAGAGATTGATATAAGAGATGATTTCGCAATTTTTCCAGTTTGCTTCGGGCAATATCCGCCCGTTTTCGTCCTTGTCGCTCAGCAGGTAAGCAAGATTGAATAGCGGAAACCCATGTTGATGCTTAACCGGCAGCCTTAAATCACCTGCGGCAAGCTGGATGTCCTTTTCAAAACTGAAATTTCCGGATTGATAATAGTCCAGCTCCTTCAGGAAGCTTATGCCGAGCGAAGTTGCAAAGTCATCGCCTTCGTACTTTTCTTTTATAAGCCCCAAAAAATCAACCTCGACCATCTTAAACGAATCGTTGAGGATGCTCCTGAATAAAAGCGTCAGCTCGGGAACAAGCGCATTCAGCGGATCATCGATATGGGTAACGACAGAAATAGTGACCTTCTGCAGAGAGGTGTACAGCCTTCCCTGCTCAGCAACCTTGTTCGCAAGCATGCGGAAGGACCGGTTCAGCTCAATGAGGACAGCTTCATCATGGTGGAACGCCTGATACACTTCCTGCCTGGCATTCCTTTTGTCCTCAGGAGCTCCCGGCATTTTGACGGACACCGTTTCCCTGTAGTTTGCCGGACTAGTCTGATACGCATGGAAATACGCTACACCAGGGGAATTGTGCCAATTCACATCGTTGATTTTGGCTGTCGCCTCCAAAGCCCAGCCGGCCTGGTCACCAATAAACATGAAAATGACTGGGTTGTTGATGCTCCGCTGTTCATCCTCCGCGCGATTTCGTTTTTCCTGCCGGCCTGAATAGTCATCTATGTATTTCTGAAGCACCCTGTCCATGCTGTCCCTCCTTGCTGCTCTTTTTTGACTGGAGCCGGCCACAAGGCATGTGCGTTGCGGCCGTTAATCCATTGGGTTTATAACTTTCTATTTTTTCTTTTTGATAAGATGAACTTATTAGTTTTACATTTGATTTCCGCTTCAGGCGCTTCGCTTTCCGCGGGCGGCCTGGGAGCCTCCTCGGCGTGAGCGCCTGCGGGGTCTCCCACTGACCTTTTCTCCCGCAGGAGTCTTCGCGCCTTCCGCTCCAATTATATTAGATTCTTTAGTTCATCTTATATAAGAGTTTTTTCGATATTTGATATCTGCCCAGGACACTTCCTGTGCTCGAAGCTTGTTTTATCCTTGAACTCCTTGCTCAAGTACACTTTTACTTTCCTCTCACAGGGTTTAGTCCTTGACGCCTTTTCCACTGAAAATATAGGCGCTCCCCGCTATCCTGAATTTACCAAATTAGCTATCGAGAACCGTCCCTCTTAACGAGAGCTAACTCCTTTTAGGGAGGTGAGCATGTTGTTAAGGGTGATCATGGTGTCTTTGTAGAAGGTGTACATGTCTTCGCCTTCCATGTAGTCGTCGCGTTCGTAGTCTAGCTTGCCTTTGTTGCGTTCGAATGCGGAGGCGAGCTCTTGCAGGGTTGCGATCAGCTCAGTGGCATCTTCGCTTTGGGTCAGTTCATCGCGACGCCTGGCTGCTTTGCGGACGAGCGCGGTTTTGCGCTGCTCGTTAAGAAGCTGGAATGACTTGAACACCTCGTACTCAACGAATTCAGGGTTGCTCATTATGTTCGCGAACGGCTCCCATGGGTCTTCTTCAAGTTCCTTGTCGTAGACGTAGAGTGCACCTTTTTTCTGGATTGTCTTCGTATACATCGCTTCAATGTATTCCTTGAGCAGCTGTTCGCGGCTGCGCTGGCTGTCAATGTAGGCTGACAGCGTGGCAATTAATTCCTCAAGAGCCCGGTATTTCTTCACTTCTTCCTTCATCCGGTCGACTAGGCGCGGCGAGCGGATAAAGTTTTCTTTGGCCATCATTTCGTTGATGCTGCCAAAGATGTCAGTCGCAGGTTCTTTGGCAAGGCCGCCGTTGAACAAGTCCTGAAGCTGCCTAACAAAGCGCTTCAGCTCGCCAATGCTGGTCTTTTCAAGCTGTTTGGGGTCAATATTGCTTTCAAAAAGCAGTGCTTCGACCGAGAACGACTTCGTAAACACACAGGCATAGCGTGCGCTGGAATTTGTATCTATGTCCTTCTCGACAATTGCCCCGTATCTGCGTGCCTCGTCGAACATATTTCGGATCCGGTTGTTGTATTCGCGAAGCCTTGGATTTTCATACGTATCGCCCCATGACTGCTCAGGAATTGGTGATGGCAAGTATGCCCAGTTCACTTTTTCGGTCTGGACAAGGTGGCGCCCGATGCCTTCTTTATCAAGGATTGTGCTTTCGTATGCGGCTTCATAGTTTTTAAGCGGCGTATAGGCGAACAGCGGAATTCCGTTCTTTGTATTTAGCCAGAAAATCCGGTTTTTCAATTCACTTTCTTTTACCGTAAAGCTTGCATGGCTTAAGGCAACACGCTGGTAATTCCGGATCCCCTTCAAAATGTTAGGCGCTTTGGCCGGAACGGACACAAATCCCCAGTGCGGGAAGTTGAGATTGCCAATCGAGTTTTGCAGGTCAAACACTGGCAAGGCATCATTATCAAGCTGGCGGGCAATTTTTTGCTCAATGATTTTGTCAATCGGCTCATCCTCGCCGTATTTCAGGCGCAAGAAGTCTTCCATCGACTTTGTAATAAGCTCGCCGAACTGCTCGGATAAAAATTCGGAAATTGAGCCAATGACATCAATATCCGTTTCCTTCACCCAGTTAACGGAGCGCTCTACCAGCATTTGCGACCATTCGCGGACAAGCTGCTCGCCGTCCTTTGAATCAAACATTCTCTGGATTTCCCGCGCGACGTCAGGAACAGACACAAGCTGCCAATAGTAGGTAACCTCGTTCGCAGTCTTCACTTCTTGGCCGTTCACCAGGATGTCGGCATTCTTTTGGAAAATTCCTTTCAGCGTTTCAAGGATTTCGCGGTACACATCATAAATCCGGTTGTTCTCGTTGTTGAGGAGCTGGTACAAATCCTCATAAAACGTGATCATTTCTTCAATGCGGGCCTTGTCGGCGCGGGCATAATATTCATTGCGCTTCGCCTCGATATAGGCGTTCTTTTTCTTTTCTTTTGAAATAAACGCGCTCCGTGCATCCTCAAAGCGGCCATACGCATAATCCTGCTCTCCCTGGATATCGCGCGGCAGGCGGGCGAGCCGGTCCTGAAGCCCGGTAATGTACACCTGAATCGTCTTCAGAAGGCAGAAGCCTTTATTTGAATATACGAGTTTTGAGGCATAGATTGGCCCCTGTTTCGGATTAAGGAAAAGGCGCTCCATTTGGGCTCGGAACTCTTCGACGATTTCCCCTGGTAGCTGTTTCGTGCATTTCCGATACTGGTCCTTTGCCTTTTCCAAGTAATCACGCGTCAATTCCTCATCAAGGTTAACGATTTGCTTGATGACATTGTTATAGGAAAATCGTTCTGAGTTCTCATAGCCCGAGAGCGGTTCCGGCACGCGCTCATTGAAGCGGCGGTGGATGGAATCCGGGTCGATTCGCAGGCGCTCTGCGAACTGGTCAACATCATTCTGGTCCGGGTTCGCGTCGAACATTGAATTCATTTTTTCAAAAAGCTTATAGCCGACGTATGTCGTCATTTCCTCAATCGGAATCTCAGCGAGCGAGGCACCGATAATGTTGTACTCATAGTTGGCAGGGTACAACTTTTGCATATTGGCAATGTTGGTTCTGATGTTGCTGATATAGTCATGGATGGCAAATTCATCGCCGGTTTTTTCTTCGTTGGCCATAAAGTTGGTAATATTCTCGGCCGCCACATTCATGCAGTAGTCATACGCATTTTCAAGAAGCTTGCCGTCAATATTCGTTGCCGAAATCAAATGGCACAGGTTAAACGGCGGCATCGACGAATTCACCGTAAGCGCGCTGCCGTACTGGGCCTGGAAACGCTCTTTGCGCTCCTCGGCGTTCATCCAGTAATCCAGCTCCTTAAGTGCTGCAAAGCCGTTCTTCTGGATATAGTCCTTTGTCTGCGTATTCAGGCCGCGGCGGGCAAGGTTGACGTCCGGGGTGAACAAATAGCCGAGCAAATGGACGCGGTCAACACCGGCCGGACCGAATTTCCTTTCAATAATCCCGCGGACAATATAGGAAATGTCGAGATAGCTGCCGCTCCCGGTTCCTCCGGACAAGCCTGTCAGCAGGAACACATACAGCTTTTTATTCGTTCCTTCAAGCAATGCTTCAATTTTGGTGCTGATGCTGTGGACAACCTGATTGATTTTTGTAAAAAGAAGCAGCCTTCCTGCCTGGCGGACACCGGAGGCGCCGTTAATGCCGTCTGTGATTGTCAGCTCGGGTGAAAGCCAGTCGGTTATGTAAGCCGGCAACAGGCTTCGGCTTTGCAACGTCGCGCCAATCTGTGGATTGGACAGGAGCACAAATTCCTTGATCGGGTCGAGGCCGATGCCTTTGTGCTTTTTGTTGATTTCCGTTTCATTCGTTTCAAAGGCCAGGTATTCAATATTGTCGGGTTTCTCGGCTTTCTTTTTCGTAAGCGGGTCCTGAGGAAGCTTGAATTTGCGGTTGATTTGATATTTCAGGCGCAGCAGCGCGTCAATTCCGGTTCCGCCCAGGCCGATGACAAGCATCGGATTGTCAATCGTATCTACACGTATTTTATCGGAGACGATTCCGCCGCCCATTGATACATCAAGCTGTTCAATATGCTCTCTAACGCTAGCTTTCATTATGTTCTCCCCTTTGTCTGAAGGTTAACTTATATATTCAAGATAAATAGATTTATTGACTTGTTTCAGGACGATGCGAAGGCGGTCATTTTTCCTGATGTTCAGTCCTTTGGACGCGTCAATCGCACGCCCGCCTTTTTCAATCGTGGCATTTGAACTGTTAATAAGGACAAGTGAGTCGCCCGGGCCTGGTTTTATCTGAATCGAGTTCGTCTCCGCGAATTCAGGTGCGAGTGACAGCAGCTGATGAAGCTTGAACCTGCCCTTGAACACGTTCAGTTTCCGGTATTGCGGGCTGGTACGCTCGCCTGTATCCTCATCCTTGACCTCCACAACCATTTGTCCGCTGAAGCCTCGGTTTGCTTGCTTTGCCCTCGTAATCAGGAACCAAATCACCCCAAGCAATACAAGTGCGCCAAGGACGCCGAGGAGTACAGTCATCCACGGAAACGGCTCCTCCGGCTGAGCTGGTTTTGCGGCTGCAGGTGCGGCCTGGGATTTCGTTGTTGATAGTTTCAAAGGCTCGCTTTCTTTTGTAAAACTAGCGTCCTCTGCCCTGGCAACAATCTCATAGTTGCCATCTTCCGGGATTTTATATTCACCGCTAAAGCCCGAATCGCTCGAGGCAAGCGGGACTTCCTCTGTCTTGCCAGTATCCGTATTTTTGACCAGGAGCGCACCTGTCATGGGTTCATAGAATTCCTTGCCTTCTACTTTGTTTCCGCTGTCCATAAAAGAGGCTTCAAATTTGACCGTATCCCCACTTTTATACGTTTTTGCACCCGCAGCGGAGAGCGTCAGCTCGAGATCATAGTTGAAGACGAGATTGATATCGATTTTGTCCTCCTTAACACCCTTAACGCTGAGCGTCCAGTCGCCTGCAGCCGGCCTGATCAACTTCAGCATCGTATAACTTTTCGACTTTGATAAAACGACATCGTCGGAAGGGATTTTAACCGCCTTGCCGGACTGGTCGATAAGCTTCACATCAACAGGCTTCGAGGACATGATGGAAATGTTCCCCTCAAGAACGCTTTCGTTCGGGACATTGATTTTGATGTCCTGCCATTCGCCGTTCGCAGTGAACTGGTCGACAGGGACAATTTTTAGCTTAAGATGGTTTGCAAAAATTTCACTTAGAATGCCCGGCAGGCTGTCAGCACTTTTCGTTTCGAAATATTTTCCGCCAGTACTGTTAGCAATGTTCTGAAGCACCGATTTATTAAGCGTGCCATCGGCGTTCAAGCCAATTGTATAGACGGGGTAGCCTTTAGCTTTGGCAGCCTCGACCGCTTTTTCCAAATCAGCGTCGGCATCTTTCAGGGTCCTCGGCTTTTTTTCATCGAGGTCGTTGTTTCCGTCTGCCAAAAGGACAATCAGCGGAGCGTAACCATCCTCGTGCCCGACGTCGAGAACATTGACAGCCTCCCCTACACCTACAGAAATATCTGTAAACGGATAGCGCCCGACCGAATCAATGAATTCCTTCAGGATTTTCTTGTCTTGTTCAGAACTAATTTTGACAAGTGACTTTTCGCGGATGATCTCGTCTGTATAGGCAAGAACACCAATTTTATCGCCCTCAAGAGAGGACATATCGATGAACATCTTCATTGCCTCATTGCTTATTTTCCCGGGGTCGCTGTCGAGCATCGAACGGGAAACGTCGACGACCAGCACACCTTCAATCCGATTTTGGGAAGTCTCGGCAGCAGCCGGCTGAGCCAGGATGCCGACAGTAAGGATAAATGCAACTATTAAGCTGAAAATCTTTTTATACATAAGCGTGAACCTCCGATGCAGTCCAGATTCGACAAAACTAGTATTTTCTTACCATTTTACCACTAATGGATGATTTTACCCACAATGAAAATAAATAGAAATATAGGTTACAATTGCTATAATGAAAAGACGAACGTAAACGGAAAAAAGATACACTTCGCGGGGGGAAATCCATGTACAAATTATTTTTCACAGCGTTCCTGCTGGTGATTGCGGGCCGCACACTTTGGATTCTTATTGGAAACAAGCGAAAGACAGGCAGTTACCAAGACCTTGACGAGCGGCTTGTTAAAAAGCTGAATGAAGGTGAGTTCCATGGCTAAGCAGGCTGTCCAGATTTCCGGGAAAAAGCGGACCCTCCATCTTTTTCAAAAGCTGAAAATGTGTAAAAAATGCAACCGCTATTCGGTTTTGAAGGATGAGACGTGCCCGAAATGCGGTTCAACCTATACATACGCCGAACAACTGGCAAGATCCTTATTCCGGACGAAGCTCCTGAATGAGGCAGCGATGATTTTAATTCTCGTATCACTCGGTATCATCTTTTCGACCACACTCGACTCACTTTATTACTGCCTGATTGCCGGGGTGCTGTTTTGCATTGGGTATGTGGTGATGACCGCCATGTTTCTGAAAAGCGAGTACTATTTACAGCTCGAGAAACTGCTTGAGTCAGATTCGCTGCGGATTCAGCGCGGCATCATGTTCGACAGCGAACAGGCACGGATCGACATTAGAGAAAACCGGGTTGCCGATGCTTACGATAAGCTGACTGAAATCAGCGATTTTATTAAAAATGACCAAATTCGGATACGGCGCATCATGGCATTGAATGACATCGAGCTGCGGAAGGATATGGAGCTTGAGCTTGACTCTCTCGTCCCGTCCGCCTACGACAAGGACTTCATGAATTATGCGCTCGAGGCCATCCGGCTTGACCGTTCACTTGTCACAAGGAATGTGATTGGCTACTTCATCGATTACCGGTACGAGATTGAGCGGGATTTTGGCCTTGACGCACTGATCAATGTGGCCGGGTCCGCGGTTCGGGCAAAGCTGTACATCCAGGAGTTCGCCGGGTTCCTCCTTGAATTCCTTGAATATTTGCCAAAGGACCGGCTGCTCCGCCTATGCCGGATTTTGGAAGCTGATCCGGAGGAAAATTGGGGTCCGTTAAAGCTAAGGGCTCGGCAGACCGCTGAGCGGAGGTTCGGCTTTGACCCTGAGTTCAGGGAACTCTATAGGACGGCGGTGCCTGTGCAGTAGCTGGACGGGTCGCGTAGGAATCTGGGTGAAAATACAACAGTTGGGCGTTGGCCCGTTTTTTTAGAAAAGCTGGCATTCGCCCGCATGTTTGGCGAATGGCATAGCTTTTCTTATGCGTTAGGTAAGTATAGATTTATACTTTCCTATTAGCCAAAAAAGAGAGGATCTTGGAAATGTCTTTTCGTAATCGTTTGACTTCATATAGAAAGATGAGCCTGTCAAGGAACATGCTGCTGATTATCCTGGCTGTTTGCCTGGTTGGGGTAGGGTCGAAAATTGTCCTCGCGCATGAAAAGATTGCGACTTTTAACGAGGCGGATGCGCTTTATGCTGCCGGCAAGATGCGTGCGGCCGAGGAGAAATTCCGGCTCGCTAAGCTGAATGTGTCGGTCCGCGACCACAATGATGTGATCAATACGCGTCTGGCAGAGCTGTCGCCGATTCGCGAGATGGTGGAACAACTGGATGAGCAGGCGGCAGATTATATTGATGATGATAATCTGGCCGGCCTGGTTGAAACGGAAGCCTCCTATCAGGAGCACCGGAACAAGTGGCAGAATGGGACGCCTGCCGAAGCTGATATGTTTGGCGAGATGATTGCTTACACCAAGCTTGATCAGGATTTGAAAAATTATTTTGTAAAGCAGATAGAGAGCCTGTTCGCGAAGCTCAAGGGCAGTCTCCATGCCGATGAAGAGCTGACTGTGTTCAACAGCCTATCAATGATTCCGCCTTCGTATTACGGAGGAGAATCGAAAAAAGTTTCCACTATCGAAAAGAATTTTACGGCGTACTTTTCCGGAAGGCTTGATAAGCTATTGACTGCCGAGTCGTTTTATCCGGCTGTCCAGGAGGGCGAGCGCCAGTTTGACAGGCTGAAGGAATTCAAGCTGGAATCGCAGTGGCTGTTTGATACGCTGGACAGCTTTTTGCTTGGGATGCTAACGGGTCCTTTTGATGAGAAGGACTATAAGACATTTGTTCACCGCGCCAAGGATTCAAGCGACCTTGAAGCTGATATGAAGGATAGCAATGCATTTGCATTTAGGGCTTCGTCTCTAGCAGGACTTGAACGGACAGCGCGGCAGCTTGCCAGCAATCATAAGTATGAGAAAGCGATTGAAATTTATACGGCGCTCAGTGTGATGACGGATTATTCAAAACAGATCGCGGCACTTGAGAGTGAATGGGATCTTCATGAACCAATCCGCGTTCTGAAGCGAAAGTATCCGGATGAAAAGTTTGTTACGGTCATTGACGGCAGGAATGGGTTTGAAGCGGACAGCTATCTTGCGGCCATTTCCGAGGGCGGAATTCTTTATTTTGGAAAAATTAGCGGAGGTTCTGCTGACGGAGATGCGGTTGATGGCGATTGGGATGGAAATGGAATCGCCGATGCGGATGAGGACAGGGATGGTAACGGAGTTCGTGATGGCAATCAAGATTCTGACGGTGATGGAGTTCCGGACAGTGAGGAAGATAAGAACCGGAATGGGATACCGGATGCGGACGAAGATTCAGATGGCGCGGGGACGATGGGAATTCGAAGGGTCAGCATGGATGTCGTGACCAGTTCGGAGCCTGTATCGCTTCCAGTTAAGAAACTGCAGTTCTCCACCTCGTTTGGTTCGGGCCCGAATCCGGTGATTTACTTTGAGAGTGGCTCACAAGTTCGTGAAAACCGCTATGTTGCATATGAGGTGCGAAGCGAAAACCTGGCGAAGATTCTGGATATTGAAGCAGATGGACTGAAGGCCGAATCGGCTGAAGTGCTGATCGCTGACAATCCGACAGGGGACGGCGAGGGCAAAAGGGCGTACTTTGCACTCGATTATGACGGGTATTACGCATTTGATAAGGTGCTCGTCGACTATGTTGATATTGATGCCGTCGACCTGGCAAGCTATAAGGGAAAGAAGGTCCGTTTAACTGAAACGGTCGAGATTGTTAAAGACGGATACGGCTGGGCAAAGGTGAATGAGGTGTACGATGAGGAGCTCGGCCACTGGGTGTCGGAATACGTTTTAATTCAATGGAACGGCGAATTGACCCCCTACTGGAGCTATACGTTTATAGGCACCTATACAAAAAATGCCAAGGTTACGGATGAAAATTTGTTGGAGCGCAGCTTTCCGGTGCTCGTAGTTGAGGAAGTTGAATAGGCTGGAATAGTGAAATTTCATTTGGCCAGAGAAGCCGGCAGTGGGAATGGTGATGAACTATGGAGATGGCGATGTATGTTCTTGGGTTTTACGCCTTTGTTCTGACAGTGGAATGGATGCTGCGGAAGCGATTTGAGATTGGCCATGCGGATTGGGGTTTTTATAGACCCATTAATTCTGTTCACAAAAGGATTGAAAGGTTAATCCTGCTATTGTTTATGATTGGATTATGGTTTTTTAAAGGGTCAGCGCCATTTTTCATTATCATCGTGTTATTATCCATGCTGGTTCGGACATTTATGGAATGGAAGTATAAAAAGGAAAGCAAGGAATATCTTTTAACTCTATTCTCTGGGTTTAATTTCTTGTTGTTTCTGTGGATCGCGAGCCTGCTGGGGTTTATTTAATCAAAATAAAGAGAGAGGCTGCCCATTGGGTCAGCCTCTCTTTCATTTTACATTGGGTCCATAGAAAAAAGTGGTCTTCGCATCCTTCATTGAAGACGGGAACAGCTCCCTTTTGCACACCACTTCGTTTAGTCACGCCACCAGTCATCGAACATGTTTGCCGGTGTATGGCGCTTATGCTCAGAAATGAGGAAGCGCTTTTCAATTTTCGCAGCGTCCTCTTCTGGAATTTGCTTTCCTTCGAGGTAATCGTCGATCACGTCATAGGAAATGCCCAGCTCGGTCTCGTCAGACTGGCCAGGTTTTTGGTCAAGCAGGTCAGCTGTCGGCACTTTCAAATACAAACGTTCAACAGCACCAAGCTCAATAAGTAGTTGCTTGCCCTGGCGCTTGTTCAGGCCTGTCAGCGGAAGCACATCCGCCCCGCCATCTCCATGCTTTGTAAAGAAACCGGTCACCGCCTCGGCCCCATGGTCGGTCCCAATCACCAGCAGCCCATCCATTCCGGCAAACGCATACTGCGCAATCATCCTAAGTCGCGCTTTTACATTGCCTTTCTGGAAGTCAGCAAGATCCTGACCTTCAGTAGACTTGTTGTACTCCTGCTCCATCGCATCAACCGTAGATTTGATATTGAACACATACTCCTCATCCGCTTTGATAAAATCAAGCGCCAGCTGAGCATCGTCTTCATCATGCTGTACACCATATGGGAGACGGACTGCGACGAACTTCGCATGACGGCCTTCGGCACGGAGCTCTTCAGCCGCAAGCTGGGCGAGCTTCCCGGCAAGCGTCGAATCCTGCCCGCCGCTAATTCCGAGCACGAATCCTTTTGCATGCGCCTTAATCAAATAATTTTTCAGGAAATCTACCCGTTTTCGGATTTCTTCCTTCGGGTCAATCTCAGGTTTCACATGAAGTTCGGAAATAATCCTTTGTTGAATGCTCATTGCAAACCCTCCTACTAATACATCTAATTTCCTTATTCTATCATGGCTAAAGGGGACGGTTCTACTTGGTCTACAGAGAGGGCAATCTCTTTCTCCCCTGCTTTCGCCAACCCATCGTAAAAGATCGTTTTTTCTGCTAATCATAACCTAATTAGATTAAACTCCTTGTGCACACGTCAGATTAATCTATTTGAATGGTTTCAGTGAGCAACTCTCTTTCCGAAACCTCTCCACTTTGCAGGCTTCAATGGCACTCGAAACTACCTTCTCCTTCGGGCTCAAATGATAACCGCCCCCGTACACCTAAAGCACTCCCGAGAAAAGGCGTGCGAAGGATTCCTTCATGCGGTTCCAAAGGCCGCGTTTGTAGAATTCAACGGCGCCGATTCGTTCTGAATCCTCCATATCCTCTTCATAGTGCGCAACCAGATCACGGATTGAGCTTGTCCCGTACAGGAACACGTTCACCTCGAAGTTGAGGTGAAAGCTGCGCATGTCCATGTTGGCAGTCCCAATTGACGCAAGGTTTCCATCAATGATGATAACCTTCTGGTGCAGGAATCCTTTTTTATACGAATAAATTTCGACGCCGTTGCGGAGCAGCTCGGAGAAATACGAGCGAGTCGCATATTGGGTCAGGAAGCTGTCGTTTATTTCCGGGACCATAACCCGTACCTCAATCCCTTTGGAAGCAGCAATCCTAAGCGCCGTCCTAATCGCTTCATCCGGAACAAAGTATGGTGTCGCAATCCAGATTGACTGGGTTGCACCTGCCATCATTGCATAGTAAAAATCACTCATGATGCCCTGCTGCGTATCCGGTCCGCTCGCGACAACCTGAATTGCACCATCGAGTGTGCCGTCGTCAATCGGATACTTCTTCGCATGTTCATAATCGAGGACCTTCTCTCTGCTGACATACTCCCAGTCGAGCAGAAACACTGTATGAAGCGTATAGACCGCTTCCCCTTTCAGCATCAAGTGTGTGTCGCGCCAATAACCGATTTTGCTATCGAGGCCAAGGTATTCAACCCCGACATTCAAGCCGCCAACAAAGCCGATTTTTCCATCAATAATGATAATCTTCCGGTGATTGCGGAAATTGAATTTCTGGTTAAAAAACCCGAATTTAAGCGGAGAGAACGGCAGCGCCTTAATTCCGGCTTCTTTCATAACACGCAAATCCGCTGACGACAGGCTTAAGCTGCCTGCCGCATCATAAATGAACCGGACCTCGACTCCAGCCTTTGCCTTTTCAATTAAAATATCAATAATCTCCTTGCCAAGCCGGTCCGAACGAAAAATATAATATTCAATGTGGATGAACGACTCGGCTGCCCGAAGGTGTTCAATGATTTGCCCAAACGTCTCTTCGCCATTTTTCAAAACAACTGACCGGGAAGCAGTTGATATCGGTGTCATGGCAGCTTTGCGGGCAAACTTGGCGAAATTCTCCTGATTCTCCACAAAAAACGTCAGGTCCGGCGATGTCTCCGAGCGCATCATCCGCTCCCACTGATTCCGGTTCAGCTGCCTTTTATTCTTGAACAAGTACCCCTTCAAATAAAGCTGGCCCGAGTACAGGTAAAAAATATAGCCCAGCACCGGGATGAATACGAGCACATAAATCCACACAAGCGTGTGCGGTGCCGAGCGGTTTTCCAGACACAGGGAAATAACACTGACCAGGATAATTCCCGCATATAATAGCCCGCACCCCAGCTTCCACCAGGGTCCAATGTTTGTATACACAATCATATACAAACAAACGGTCAGTGCAATCACAAATACAAACTCAATCCGCCGTTTTAACATTCTCTTCTCTCCGTGTCCAATGCAGTCTACTTTCCCTATACATATACCCTTTATCTTTTGCAAAAAAAACATATGCCAACCGTACCCTGGCCAGCGCTCACTCAGGGAAGGACGTGCCGGCCTATTTTCTACATACTCAGGAAGGAAAACCGAACCCGGACAGCGAAAGAAATATAGTTGCCAGAAAGATTGGTCTGTGGGCTTGTTGAAACTCTGAAGATTGAAATGAGGGATTACAAATGGGTTTATTTTTTATGACAGCAACAGAAACCGAAATGGAAGAAATCTACGAGCTTGCCGGGGTAAACCGCCGCGAGGCTACCAATCATAATGCTGAAGACAACCGCGAGCGGATGATTGAAGCCTATGAGCATTCAGCTAAATACGGGGCTTACTTCCGCTGCCTGATGGATGGTGAGACGCTCGTTGGCTGGGTGTATGTTGATAAAGCCTATGATTACCTGACCGGGGATGAAGTCGGCTGGATTAGCGATATTTTCGTCAAGCCAAAATACCGCGGGCGCGGCTATTCCAAAATGCTAATTGACGAGGCCCTGAAAGAGTTCAGGGAGAATGGCTACCAGGAAGCCGGCCTGAATGTATACGTCCACAATGAAGTTGCGATGAAGCTCTATGAAAAAATGGGCTTCCGGGATGTCAATAAATTCATGAAAAGACCGTTATAAGAAAGAGGCAGGGAGATCCCGGCCTCTTTCAGTTTTTTAATATGAAAGCACGAAAATTCAAGCAAAACGACTCAAAAGTTTTATTAATGACTTTGTCACTGAATTTTTCACCACAAAGTCACTTAGACCTTTTATTAATGACTTTGTCACAAATTTTTTCAACGTAAAGTCACTTAGAGCCTGTTTTAGTGACTTTGTCACAACTTTTCTCTCTGCAAAGTCACTTAGATCTTTTACATTTCCCCACGCCAAGCCAACATCTATGCCCCTGCATACCTCGCAAAATACGATTTTGCTTCTGACAGGTCGTTTGTTCCGTGAACGAGGACACGGCCGTCTTTGAAAAATACCATCGAAACTTTCTCGTCAGGCTGGAATTTCAAAAGAAAGGGATTGGCAGCTGTCACTTTGCCGGCTTCCTTCAAAACGGCAGCGAGCTTCTCGAGCTCGACCCCTTGCTTTTTCCGCGGATTAATTTGGACGGTGTCGCGTCCGCACAGGGCTGAAAAAGCAACCTGCTTGTCGGAGGACCTGTCCAGGAAATCGAATTGCTTGTGAACGCAGCATGGGCATTCCGGGTTGCGGCCTTTCGAGATGTCCATTTGCATGGCCGAGTTGTACCAGATATCAATTTGCTCGAGATTCGGATTGTGCGGAGCGCCAACAAGAATTTTCAGCGCTTCCATCGCCTCGAATGAACCAATGATTTCCGTGATTGGCGACAGCACCCCGATCGTATCGCATGTCTCTCCAAGTCCGGTCTGGGCATCCGGGAACAAACAGCGATAACACGGCGTCGTGCCCGGAATAATGGTTGCAAACATTCCCCGCGAGCTGACCGCCCCGCCGTATACCCACGGAATATTAAACTTTACCGCAATATCATTCATTAAATAGCGGATCGAAAAATTGTCGGTCCCATCGACGATCACATCGACATCGCCAAGCAGTTCCTCGGCATTGTCGAGGTTCACATCGGCAATCACCTCTTCAATTGTAATCTCCGAGTTGATAGAGCGAAGCTTTTGAGCAGCCGCAACTGCCTTAGGTAAATTTTTTCGGGCATCGTCCTCTGTGTAAAGCGTCTGGCGCTGCAGGTTTGACAACTCAACAAGATCACGGTCAATCAGCCTGACAAACCCGACCCCGGAACGGACGAGGTGGTTGGCAATAACCGTACCAAGCGCTCCCATCCCGACGATTGCCGCCCGGCTTTCGAGCAGCTTTCGCTGTCCTGCTTCTCCAATCGGCTTAAATAAAATCTGGCGTGAATAGCGTTCCAATCCGTTCATCGTATCCCTCATCTCAAAAGTGTTCTGTTACCTCTTACTATAGCTGTCTGTTGTCCTTTTTTCGAGCAGTTTGAAATTTCCACATATTGTGTAACGGCTCATATCTAAGCCAAAAAGGCTCATATATGCGCTAAAATGGTTCAAATCTCCAAGAAAAATAATATTCAAAAAATTTCAATTTGTTTTAGTCAATAGGAGGAATATGACAATATGGTGTCGAATCTAATTAAACGTACATGCAGTTTTTAGGCTATTAGGCAAGTATACTGCCTAAAGCAAAAGAAAAACGTTACATTCGCTGAAACTACTTGCGAATGCCGGTTTTTCTAAGATTTGAAACTAATTCATGTAAGGGGGTAAGCAAATCAATGACTCTTGGCGGCTTCAAAAACAAGGAAGCAGTAGTTGATTTGACGAATGGCACAGTTGAGTACCGAAGCATCAACGAAGAAGATGCACGAAAGTACATTGGCGGGCGCGGGCTTGGGGTTAAGTACGTGCTTGACAACGGGCCGGAAGTGGAACCGCTTTCGGACGAAAATATCCTCTGCTTTATGACAGGCCCGGTAACAGGTTCCCGTTCCTCCATGAGTGGACGCCTTTGTGTAGTCACAAAGTCCCCGCTGACCGGAACTGTAACGGATTCCCATATCGGCGGCTGGACAGCAGCTCGCCTGAAGTGGGCTGGATTTGACAACGTTATTTTTAAAGGAAAAAGCGACAAGCCAGTCTACCTCTATATCGAGGACGGAAAGGCTGAACTCCGTGATGCTTCGACCGTCTGGGGACAAAGCACACGTGCAACCGTCCAGGCAATGAAGGACGAGTACGGCGCAGAAAATCTCAGTGTGATCACAATCGGTCAGGCCGGTGAAAACAAAGTCCTTTTCTCGTCGTTCATCAATGAACATGACCGAGCTGCAGGGCGCGGCGGTACAGCTGCTGTTGCGGGCTACAAGCTGCTGAAGGGAATCGTCATCAAGGCGGCCCAGAAAGGCAATATGCCAGTTCCTGCCCAAGCTGAGGAATATCAAAAAGCAAACAAAAAAGCAGTCAAAGCGATCCTTGAAGGCGGCTTGACTGCACCGAATAAAGGCGGCTTGTCCGTTTACGGAACAAACGTCCTCACAAACCTGATTAATGAAGTCGGCGCCCTGCCGACAAAGAACTCCCAGCTGACTAACTGGGATCAGGCTGAGTTACATAGCGGCGAGTATGTCAACAAGCACCTGCTTGTTGCAAACAATACGTGCCACGCCTGCCCTGTCGGCTGTAAGATTGAAGTTGAGGTTAAGGATGGCCCGTACAGGACACGCGTTGAGAGCTTCGAGTTTGAATCGTCCTGGTCGCTTGGCTCGAACTGCCTGCTTAGCGATGCAAAAGCAATCGCATACCTGATTGACCGCTGTAACGAGTATGGCCTTGATACAATCGAACTTGGCCACGCCTTCTCTGTCACGATGGAAGCTTCCGAAAAAGGCTTGATCGAAGAGAAGCTTGAGTGGGGCGATGCTGATGGAATGATCGAGCTGACCAGGAAGATAGCGTACCGCGAAGGCCTTGGCGGCGTTCTTGCTGAAGGGCCTGCGCGTGCGGCTGCCCTTTGGAATGCGCCTGAGCTTTCAATGTCGGTTAAAGGCCAATCGATTCCGGCGTACGACCCACGCGGCATCCAGGGTATCGGCCTTGGCTATGCAACGAGCAACCGCGGTGCCTGCCACCTGCGCGGCTACACAGTTGCAGCTGAGATTGCCGGAATTCCTGAGCCGGTTGACCGTTTGGCAGCTGAAGGAAAAGGCGAGCTTCTTAAAATATTCCAGGATCTGCTCGCATTCTCCGACTCTATGAACATTTGTAAATTCTCTTCGTTCTCCGAAAACGCCGAGCATTATGCTGAGCAATACAGCACCATGACCGGTAATACCTTGACTGCCGATGAAGTCATGAAGGCCGGAGAGCGGATTTACAACCTTGAGCGCTACTACAATAACCTTGCCGGCTTCGACAAGCGTGAGGATGACTTCCTGCCGAAGCGCTTCACCGAAGAGCCTGCGACTGGCAACAGCGCCGGCCATGTAAGCCGCATGGATATCATGCTTGAAGAATACTATCAGGTTCGCGGCTGGAGAGACGGCGTCGTTCCTGAAGAAAAGCTTCGTGAATTAGGCATCCTGCCAACTGCCGAAGCGCCAGGAACACAGTTGGTTTAAATCCTTTTTGAAAGATAAGATCGGGCTTCCGTGTGTGAATGCATGCGGGAGCTTTTTCACGTTAGGGGGATTGTGGATGATTGAAATGAGAAAAGTTGAGCTATTTGGGCAGGAGCGGACTGTCCGGATTTTTTTGCCAAAAGGGTATGGCGACTCAGGCGTTCGTTATCCAGTTCTCTATATGCATGACGGGCAAAATGTTTTTCGGGATGAGGAAGCGATTGGCGGCGGGGTTTCTTTGAAGCTCGAGGGGTATCTCGATGATGCTGGGATTGGCTTGATAGTAGTGGCGATTGATACGCCGCCTACGGTTGAAGATCGGCTTGACCAGTACTGCCCGTGGCCATGCGGCGAATACAGCCGGCTGCTGTCTGGCACGCTTAGCCCTCATGGCGGCAAGGGCGATGGCTATATTGAATTTATCGTCGGCCAACTGAAACCGCTGATCGACAGCACCTACCAGACAGCCCCGGATGAAACATTGATGGCTGGCTGCTCGCTCGGCGGTTTGATAACGCTCCGGGCAGCGTTCCTGTATCCAGGCATTTTCAAGCGAGTTGCCGCAATTTCGGGGGCTTTTTGGAGAAATCAGGAGGCTGTGGAAGAAATGATTACAGAATCCAAGCAGCTCGGAATTGAAAAAATGTATCTTGACTGCGGCACTACTGAAGTGGCAAATGACGAGCGCATCAGTGCTGGATTTCTGGAATCAAATCAGGCCGTGTACTCCTTGCTGAAAAATAAGGTAGCGGATTCCCGCTTCGAGGTCATTGAAGGCGCTGCTCACCACTATTCTTTTTTTGCAAAAAGAATGCCGGCGATACTGGGTTACTTGCTTTCATAATGTGTAAATTGAATGCTCTAGAAGAGAAGTTGAAGACGAAACTCCTAGATAGAAAAGGAAAATTTAATTGAAAAGGGTGGGCAGCTGGAAGGCACTAACGTACGACCTGTATTGGTAACGTTTTAGCTTCTAAGGACATTCAAAATGTAACCAATAAGTCGTATTGGTAACGTTTTGGGTTTCAGGGTCATGTGAAATATAACCAACAAGGTGTATTGATAACATTTTGGCCTCCAGAAACGTGTGAAATGTAACCAATATGGTGTGGACGATAAGAGCAACGAAAAAAGACTGCCCAAATTCTTTTTATTTGGACAGACCCACCGTTATTTCCTTTCTGGTACATTTTCCGAAAAGCCCACCTGAGAAACAACGATTCCGGCAAGAATCAAGAGCATTCCGACCCACTGAGCGAGGACAACCTGCTCCCCTACGATTAAGTAAGACGCAATGATTCCGACTGGCAGCTCGAATGCACTGAGAATCGAGGTAAGCGTTCCGCCGATTTTTGGAGCCCCATATGTAAAAAGCACCGGCGGAATCGTTTGAGCAAGCAGCCCTAGCAGGATTCCCCAGCCACGAACCTCTCCGAACGGATTCATCTCGGCAGGAGGGGTTGTGGCTGCAAATCCAACGACCAACAAGACCATTGTCCCGCCTACCATCAGGAACGTTTTATAAAAAGAGGGAATCGAATTTGGCAGTACGGAAGCCCCGGTCAGGAAGACTAAGTAACAAATAGCGGCAAGAAATCCGTAGAGCACTCCAGCCAAATTCACAGAACCTGCATCAATAGAGGTGATTTGCAAAACAAACAATGTCCCGGCGAGTACGAGTATCACGGCCAGTATTTCGTTGCGGCGGGCCTTCCTTTTAAAAACAAATCTTTCAATGATAAGGCCGATCCAGGTGAACTGAAACAGCATGACCAGCGAAATGGCTGTTGGTACATAGGCAAGGCTGGCGTATAGCGCAAGGCTCGTTCCGCCGAGTCCAACTCCTCCAACCACTAAAAGCTTGCCAAAATCCTTAAGCGAAACTTTGCTGAACGACCTTGTCACAAGAACGAGCACCAATAGCCCCAACGAGCCGTACACATATTGGCTTACCGTTAGTTCTGCGTACTGAAAATCAGCATCGTACGCTAATTTGATAATGGTATTGACGAACCCGTACAGAGAGGCCGCAATTAATACAGATAGAATCCCGATGCCTTTTTTCACAAAATCATCCTTAAAAATCTAGTTTACCAAACTGAGAAAATGCTGATTGAACCGCTCGGCATCGACTTCGAGCGCTACCTCGATGTTTGGTGCTTCACCAGGCAGACTAACCGTTTTTCCGATCGTCTCGGATTCGGAACAGTCGACGCGGATATGCATCGGCTTTGTTTTTATAAAAGCAGGATCAATGACTGCACCGACCGCAAGCGGGTCATGGAGCGCACAGCCATTGATTCCCTGCGTTAAATAGGCGTTCATATAAAAGCCGACGATTTGGTACAAAAACCCGCTAAGCGGAGTGCCGATATTTTGCCATTCCTCTAGCTGTTCCTTTGGAAGCAGCGTCTGCATGGTCACGTCCAAACCGACCATTGTAACAGGCAATCCCGATTGGAACACAAAGTCGGCGGCTTCCGGGTCGGTGTAAATATTTGCTTCCGCATGAGGGGTGATATTACCTTTCACAGTTGCAGCACCGCCCATGACGACAACCCGCTTGACCTTCTCGATTATCGCTGGCTCTTTCTCTATTGCTAACGCTAGATTGGTGAGGCTGCCGACACAGATGAGCGTGACCTCGCCCGGATACCGAAGAACATTTTCAGCCATGACGTCTGCTGCATGCTTTCCTGTCGGTTCTATTTTTGGCAGTGGCAGGGAATGATTGCCCATTCCGTCCTCGCCGTGAATATGAACCGCCGGCTCCTTAAGATGTCCGCGCTTCCAAGGCGTGTGCGCCCCCATGCTTACTGGAATATCCTCACGCCCCAATAGCTCAAGCAGCTGCAGCGTGTTCCGGGTCGCTCCCTCAACAGAAGTATTACCGAAGCAGGTGGTCAGGCCGAGCAGTTCAATCTCGCTAGCCCGTGCCGCATATACAATTGCCATCGCATCATCAATGCCTGTATCAACATCAAGAATTACTTTTTCAGTCATATTATAACCCCATTCCTATATGTATTATCTTTTCCTAAAAAAACGAAAAACTTGGCCGCGATCAACCAAGTTTTCTGCGGATATAAAGTGAAACTTCAATCAGTGGGGGTTTCATCCCCCACTGATTGTTAGTTGAACCAATCGGGCTTTTACGGGCTGTTATCCCCCACCCCTTTAGGTGGGGGTCTTACAGCCCGTTAATGCGGGATATAGCTTCTCTGCCACATAACTTGCTGCCAAACCGATTAGGAAAGGAAGAATTGAACCCGTTTGAACGAAAAATCCTTCTGCATCGTTCGTGTATTCATACTTGAACATAAGTGCCGGGATTCTGAAGGTATAGCCAATCCCGTAGAGCAGGCCTGTTACTAACAGAAAAGCACCTATCGTCACGAGAAACCGTTTCACAACCATTCCCCCTATCCGCCAACCCTTGTCGTTTTGTAGCGGTAGTTTTTGATAAGCTCGGTGAGTACATCCTCGGTTTCCGCCTTGAAGCGGATATGTACAGCGTTAACCTTAAAGGTTTTTGTAAAAGAAAGCTCCTGTTCGGAAAGGATTTCACCGCTCCAGTCGCCTGCATCATACACAAGCGGCATTGAGTCTGTTTTCCGGACGGCGCCGAGCTCTTCAAAATACATGCCGAGATGGTTAAGGTTGATTCCCCGGAATTCCAGGACAGATTCCTTCATCTCAGCCACCCGCAACCGGCGGGAACAGTGCGAATTGATCAGTTTCACTTACTTCCGTTTGGAGGTCGTTCAAATGAACAATATTCCTGCCGTTAATATACACTTGAACAAAATCCTTCAGCGTCCGTTCCGCCGTAAAAATTTCCTCTTCAATCGGAGGGAACATTTCCACCATCTTCTCCAGAACGTCGATCACCCGATTTCCATCAGGCTGGACGTTTACCGTCATGCCGCCGCAAATATCGCGGAGATTCGCAAACACCTTCACCACCATCAAAAACTCCCCCTTTACCATCCATCTTAAGGGAAACTTGCCTGAATGTCACCTGGCAAAGAGGGGTTGCCGCGAAGTTGTGACCGCAAACAAGAACCGTCCCTTTTAGCCAAAGTTACTTTTACTCGGTTACAATTAAACTACCAATTCGCCTTAAAGGAGCCTTTTTGAATGATTACGATCTCGAAAGCTGCCACGGATGATGTAGAGACCATTTTGACTATTGGCAACGAAGCCACCCTCGCCCTCCATCGAAAAGGAATAAATCAATGGGAGTACCCGTGGCCAATGGAAATGGTTCAGGGGGCGGCGCAAACTGGTGAAGCATATCTACTCTTAAAGGACGGTTTCCCGGCAGGCTCGTTTTTTCTTGGAAAAATAGATGAATTGGGCGAGGTGCCTATACGAAAGGCCAGCCTCTATCTTTCGAAGATTGCCGTCCTTCCGAAGTTTCAGGGGGAAGGTCTCGGCATGCACATCATTGAATGGGTATGGTCTTTTTCAAAAAAAGCAGGAAGCCCGATGTATTTGGACTGCTGGGCTGGCAACGAGAAATTGAAGCAATTTTATTTGGCGGCAGGGCTCGAGTATATCGGTGATTTTTCTGAAGAGGACTATTTCATTAGCGTCTTTAAGGGTGAGTAAAATGGCAGCGGTTCTTTTTACGTGGCGAATTATTAGCATTTGCGGTGGTGAAACACATAACGCGATTATTTCTCCACCGCTGAAAATCACAAACTTCCAAGCTGCTATTTAGCATATAACACAAGTAACTCCTGGTCTCCCCTACCCGAACAGTTAGTAAGAATATATCGTTTCGCAAAATCATCAGCGTCTATTTTAATACCTTCGCACATATAGGTGCTGATTTCCTCTCCATCAACGCTGAAATGAACATTAATACCGCTATCTTTATTGTATTTGAGCTTACGTACACCCTCCTGGCCTTCAACTCCATATTCAATGAACCGAAGCTCAGCATTCTGCCCTTTTTCCACATCGGCAGCAAACTCGTCCAGCGCCAGGAGATTTTCATAGGTGCCGTGATTGTTAACCACCTTGCTGACGAACAAATCACATCCTCCTAAAACAATCACAATTGTACAGATTAGTAGATTCTTCATGATTTCGCCTCCGATTTATTTGACGAACGCCTCTCAGATTTATGACACAGAAACAGGAATTTTTGCAGTATTGTAGAATAGTTAATTAACTGCTTACAGGGAGGGTTATGATGGAACGACATGAATTTTGGGCATTGATTGAAAAGTCGAAAGGAAAAGAAAATCAGGCAGAGTGGCTGACAGAGGAATTAGCCAAACGCAACGCCCAAGAAATCATCGATTTTGAATTTTGGTTTCAGGGGCTGCTGAATGAAAGCTATCAATCCAACCTTTGGGCTGCCGCCTATATTGTGATGGGTGGATGTTCGGATGACTCATTTGACTATTTCCGCGGCTGGCTGATTGGACAAGGAGAAGAAGCTTATAACCAAGTGATGGCGAACCCGGAATACTTGGCTGACTATATTGAAGAGGACAATCTCGGCGAGGAAGGCGTTCCCGAGTACGAGGAACTTCTCTCCGTCGGGCTCGATGCCTATAGCTTGAAAAAGACAGGCGACACCGAGTGGGATGATGACACCTACGATGAATTGCAGCAGGCATTGGACAAAAAAGGCCTCAAGCCGCAAACCGATATCGACCTTGATTGGGACGAAGACGACCTCGAAGACATGTACCCAAGGTTATGGGAGCGTTTCGGGGAAGAACCGCTTGGCTATTAAAGGCTCCGCAAATGGGGCCCGGTTCTCCACCAGCACCCTTCGTAAATGAATAACTTAAGTGAGCGAGGACATATTGGCATGCCTGTAATCCTTGTTCACGGGCATTTTCACTTTTCAACATGGTGTTTTGTCCTTGAGTCGCAAGGCCAAGGACATTTTCACACTTTGCCATGACGTTTTGTCCTTACATGACACGCTCCAGCAATTTGTTTTCGCACGCTAATGAGGGCAGTTCTTGTTTCCGACCGCTAACAAGAACCGTCCCCATTAGCCAATAAACACACTCAAAAATACTAGAATCAAAAATATAACAGACCCCACATTTACGAAGTTCACGTTTAATGATAGAAAGGTTCTTTTAAAAGAATGACCGGCCTTTAACCCTTCGTAGCTCGCAGCAATCTCCGACTCGGCAAAATTCTCAGCCAGGCCGCCACTGCTTGAAAAATAGAGTGAGAAAAACGAAGCACCTACCCCAACATAAAACATCGCATCGATTAATGTTAATCCAAATTTTTCAGATAAAAAGTAACTTATTGCAGCCAAAACAGCAATCACCACTAACGTCAGCAACGCAAATCGCAGCACCTTCACGATTCATGCATCCCCTTTCCCACCAACTCCTCTTTGTCATAATTTTACCATTTATTCTATTTTGTTGAAAACATAAAAAAAGGCCCGAAACCCTAACAGGGCCCCGGGCATTCTATAAAATTACGCTTGTTCAATAACACCTTTCACAAGTTCGACAAAGTTGGCGCGGACCTTTCCGGCAACTTCAATGACTTCATCATGGTTCAGCGGCTGATCAAGGACACCTGCCGCCATATTGGTCAGGCAGGAAATGCCGAGTACCTTCATGCCGCCATGAACCGCGACAATGACTTCAGGAACCGTCGACATCCCAACCGCATCGGCGCCAAGCATGCGGACCATCCGAATTTCAGCGGGAGTTTCATATGTTGGGCCGCTCAGCCATGCATACACGCCTTCACGAAGCGTCATGCCTTTCTCTTCCGTGACTTTATAGGCTAGCGCACGCAACTCCCGGTTATATGCATTCGTCATATCCGGGAACCGTGTCCCAAGCTCATCATTGTTCGGGCCAATAAGCGGGTTCGTGCCAACAAGATTGAGATGGTCGGTAATCAGCATCAAATCCCCCGGAGTATAATTCGTGTTCACCGAACCTGAAGCATTCGTAATCAACAGAGTTTCCACCCCAAGCGCCTTCAAAACGCGAACCGGGAACGTAACCTCACTAAGCGAATACCCTTCGTAATAATGGAAACGGCCTTTCATGGCGACAACTGTCTTGCCTTTCAATTGACCGATTACAAGCTCATTCGCATGGCCGATTGCCTCGGATTTTGCGAAATAAGGAATTTCACTGTAAGGAATATGAACCGCGTCTTCAATCTCATCTGCCAGCCCACCTAGGCCGGAGCCTAGAATCAGGCCAATCTCGGGGCGATGGCTTGTTTTTTCATAAATAGAATCTCTTGCTTCATTAATCTTTTGCAAAGTGTGCATCTTCATTCCTCCTAACTATATGGACTGTACTAGTATACCCAACTTCCACATACAAGAAAAAGAGGGCAAACGCTGCCCCCTAAATAAAAAACTATTCGAACAACTTCTTGAACTCCCCGTAGCCTTCTTCTTCAAGCTTATCCTTTGGTACGAAGCGAAGCGCTGCCGAGTTAATACAGTAACGCGCATGGTCAGGACCCGGCCCATCATCGAACACATGGCCAAGATGCGAATCGGCCGTCTTCGAACGAACTTCAATCCGCCTCATTCCGTACGACGTATCGAGCTTCTCCGCAATCTCCGTACGCCGGATTGGCTTCGTAAAGCTAGGCCAGCCGCAGCCTGCATCGTACTTGTCGGTCGAACTGAACAACGGCTCTCCCGAAACAATATCAAC
Source organism: Bacillus sp. FJAT-27225 (assembly GCF_001685025.1). Taxonomy (GTDB): domain Bacteria; phylum Bacillota; class Bacilli; order Bacillales; family Cytobacillaceae; genus Bacillus_D. Next base: position 729,218 of record NZ_MAYU01000012.1, read on the forward strand.
GTAAATGCCATCCTCTTCTAGGTCCCAAAACTCATTCCTAAACGGAGGCTCCGTCCCATTGTTCTGCGTCACCTCATACTGCATCGGCGTCAACTCCCGGCGCAGCTCCTCATCACTTTTCTTCTTCTTCCAGGTCGCGCGGATAAACGGCGCCCGTCCTGACCCTTCTTTATACATGTTGTAGTGGAACGAATTCTTTTTATAATAATCCTGGTGCCTCTCCTCAGCCGGATAAAACGTCTTCGCCGGCAGGATTTCCGTCACAATCGGCTTGCTAAACCTGCCGCTCGCCTCAAGCTCCTGCTTCGACTGCTCAGCCAACTGGCGCTGCTCCTCGCTATGGTAAAAAATTGCCGCCCGGTACGACAGCCCACGGTCATTGAACTGGCCGCCCGGGTCCGTCGGGTCAATCTGCTGCCAATACAGCTCAAGCAGCTTCTTGTATGGAAACACATCTGGATCAAACGTAATCTGCACTGCCTCATAATGCCCCGTCGTATCCGAGCAAACCTCCTCATACGTCGGATTCTCCGTGTGGCCGCCCGTATACCCGGACACCACCTTCTCAATCCCCGGCTGCTCATCAAACGGCTGCACCATACACCAGAAACAGCCACCCGCAAACGTCGCTAACTCTGCCATTTTACAACACTCCTTTTTTTTGAAAAATTGGCCGACGCTCCATGCTGCCAGCCTCTAACCAGACTCCTACGCCACCCATTTGGCACGTTTTTGCTATATGAATCACAATTTGCTCTCGTTGTTACTCTGTTTGGCTCAATGAATGACATCTTGATGCCTTTGGACGCTTGAGTTGTCATTCATCACCTTTATGAATGACATCTTGATGCCTTTCTACCCTCGAGTTGTCATTCATCACCTTTATGAATGACATCTTGATGCCTTTCTACCCTCGAGTTGTCATTCATCACCTTTATGAATGACATCTTGATGCCTTTCTACCCTCGAGTTGTCATTCATCACCTTTATGAATGACATCTTGATGCCTTTCTACCCTCGAGTTGTCATTCATCACCTTTATGAATGACATCTTGATGCCTTTCTACCCTCGAGTTGTCATTCATCACCTTTATGAATGACATCTTGATGCCTTTCTACCCTCGAGTTGTCATTCATCACCTTTATGAATGACATCTTGATGCCTTTCTACCCTCGAGTTGTCATTCATCACCTTTATGAATGACATCTTGATGCCTTTCTACCCTCGAGTTGTCATTCATCACCTTTATGAATGACATCTTGATGCCTTTCTACCCTCGAGTTGTCATTCATCACCTTTATGAATGACATCTTGATGCCTTTCTACCCTCGAGTTGTCATTCATCACCTTTATGAATGACATCTTGATGCCTTTCTACCCTCGAGTTGTCATTCATCACCTTTATGAATGACATCTTGATGCCTTTCTACCCTCGAGTTGTCATTCATCACCTTTATGAATGATATCTTGAGGCCTTTGGACGCTCGAGTTGTCATTCGTCACCGATTGTCCGATGCCAGTGCTGCTATTCTTTACTCCCGCGCCTCAGCCACGTAAACCCGATATATAAAAACACGAATCCAATTGCCAACAAAATCAGTTTGCCCTGAATTGTCGACTCTGTAACCTGATAAACGGAATATGCCTCGATGATCAGGGCAGGAATTTTACCAAGAGTGCTTGAACCAACAAAGGTGCTGATACCGATTGTGCCAATTGCAGCCACGAAGGTCACCAGGCCGGACGGGACAAATGGAAGCAGCCGCAGGCCGAATACAAGAAAAAAAGCTTCCTTTCCGCGTGCCTGGAGCAGTCTGTTGACCCATTGCTTATCTGGCAGCCTCTCTCCGGCCCATTTCCTGAAGCCTTTGCGGTAGAGTACAAATGATACCGCTGCCCCGACAGCTTCACCAAGCGCAGAAATGACAGTGCCCTCAACAAGCCCGAACACAACGATATTCGCTGCGGTCAGGAACACGCTCGGAACAACGCCGAGAATGCTGATGACAATGTTGAGGAAGACACTAACCGCCATTGCTGCACCGCGATACGTTTGTAAAAGCTCAATCACCCACTGCTCCATCCTATTACCCCATTGCTACACTTTCACGCGTCAGTTCGGCATAAAAACCATCTATATCAAGTATACCTAAAACCCAATCCCATATGAAAATAATTGCCCAAAATTCATAAAGCCACCAGAAACTAAAGAATATTTTTCCAAAGCCTCTTTCTTATTATGTCACACCGTGATATAGTCGTATCATGACATATCTAGCTGCGATACAAATTGTGTATAAGTGAGGTGGCCGCTTTGACCATGGAAAAGGTCCTTAAAAAATACATACCGATGACAGAAACAGCATTTTATATTCTCCTGTCTTTATCCACTCCAAGGCATGGCTATGGAATTGTAAAACATGTCGAGGACATTTCGAATTCACGGATACAGCTCGGATCCGGGACAGTCTACGGTACTTTGACAAAGATGCAAAAAGATGGGGTTATCACGGTATTTGCCGATGAAGAACGAAAAACAGTATATGAGATTACTGAGGTTGGAAGGCAGTTGATAGCGGCCGAGATTCAGAGGCTTAAGGAGCTTTACGGAAATGCGATTAAATACGAGGGGGCTTTTTTATGAAAAAAGCATTTAGGCCGTATTGGAGCTACGATATTCAAAAGACTGAAACTTGGCTTTCGGCTATGGCCGAACGAGGTTACTTTCTTGAAGGATTGAATCGCAGCACACGCACTTTTTCGTTTAGGCAGGGCAGCCCCAAATCCATTACCTATCGGATTGGATATGACAAGGTCAAAGGAACGTCATTGCCTAGATCTCTAGTAAATGAAGGCTGGCAACAAGTCCTGCATACGGGGAATTGGGATTTTCTCGCGAATGAACTGCCTCTGGAACAAATCAAGACCTCCCCTGTCCGTGAAGGCATCGTTAAAAGGAACAGGATACACACGTACATATTCGCTGGCATCGTACTCTATTTTACTTTCCTGCTTGTTTTTAACCTTTCAATGTTCGCATTTACCCTGCTCGAAGATGTACCAGTTGAGGTTGTTCCGAGTCCGATGTGGGCTTTTACATATACGGCATTTGCTTTGGCAGTTGTTGTGTATATCCTTTGTCTCTATCAAATTCTGTTGATTTATAAAACAAACAAATCGCTGCTCAATGGTCATAACAAGAAGTACTCCCGTGCCAGCATGAATAAGGAGGATGAACGGGAGTTGAAACGCTCAGGCCAACTGGTCGTTAAACGAAAGTTCGGCTGGATGTATTCTCCAGATCGGCTCGAAGAATGGCTCGAAGCGATGGAAGCCCGCGGGTACAACCTGTATCGGGTCAGCCGGACAGGTACTGCCTTTTACTTTACAATTGGGAACCCCCGCAATGTCCGTTATTGTGCCGATTATCAAAACATGGCGAATGAGAACTATTTTACTATGCACAGGGACGCAGGCTGGACAAGTGTTTTTATGTCCAATTCAGTTTTGACAAAATGGACGATTTGGAGCCGGGAGTATCCAGACGCTGAACAACCGCCTCAATTGTATAGTGATAAATCACATCGTTTAAAACATGCGAAAAGGATAGCAATCACCCACACAGTTATCTTTTTACCTATAGTCATTATGTATCTATTTAATATTGTGGCGTTCACCACCTATACAGCTTCCAACGGAATGACCAGGCTAAACCTGTTTAACACGGTTATGTTCATTATCTGTATTATTATTTTTGGCTCGTTTACAGTTCGAACATGGCTGTTTTACTGGAGGCTTAGAAGGACATATGACTTTTAAAAGGTGCAAAAAAGGGAAAACAGGCTGCTCTGTTTTCCCTTTTTTTAGAGTAAGCCCGAAACCATGGCGATCTGATAAAGTCAAAACACCTAGTACATCACCGTAATTTCTGTTTCCTCGGCGCCCAAAATCTCCTCCAACCGTTTCCCATCAATCCTGGCGTTGGCAAACATCGCCTCGATGTCGGCATAATATTCGCTGTAGCGGTCAAGCCCCCGGACAATCACCCATCCTTCAGGCTCATGATAGACGCCCCACATTGAGTCCCCGTACGCAAATTCAAACTCCCGTCCACTCCGAAGGTCGTCTTTCAGCATGCTGTATTCAACCATGTGGACGATAGTCATCTTTTCATAAATCTTCAAGTCCTCGCCGCGCAAATACACGGTGATTGGCATTGTTCCCTCAAACTGGACCTGGATTACTTCCTGCTCCGGTCTGCTGTGCTTCATGTATGCGCCTTTGGACCGATACAACACCTGGGCTGATTTCCAATCCTTGACGCCCGCCTCCTCAATGTCTGTAAGCGACTCGTAAGCTGCTTCTCGCGCAGCCTCTGTTGAATAACCCGCTTTCTCCATGGCCAACCTCTCCAGCGTGTTGCTGAGTTCCGTAAGAGATTCCATTAGGGCAAGTTCCTTGTAGGCTGCTGTTTCAGCCAGTTCAAAATGCACCTCGGCTTCATGAATGTTTCCGCCGGTTACATTGATTCGAAAGCCCATCCATGGAACAACCTCGCCAGTGGCAGGCAGTTTCCGAGAACCACTGGAAAAGACGTATAACTCGTCATCAGGATAAACCAACTCTTGCATGAACGTTGCCGCAACCAGCTCCTTTTTTGCCGCTTCCATCTCTTCCTCAGTTATATTGAACTTCTCATCGATTCCGTGAATTTTATTAAAATCATACCTGCTGATTACTCCGCCCGACGAAACATAGGTGAGGATGTCGCCTTTTTCCGCTTCTCCTGCAAGGCTGTACTCCACGAGCAGCTTGACTTCGGTGAATGCCATATCCTCATCAATATACGACCGCGTGCCAAGCACCCGCCCCTTCACAACCGTGTCACTGTTGAACATATAGTCCTTGAGGCCAGAGTTGATGGCAATATCACTCATTTTCATTGATTTAGTGTCTTCGGAAGCCGGAAGCCCTTCACGTATGACCGCAAACCCCTGGGCAGCGAGCTCAGCCTTTGTCTTCGCAACATCAACCTTTGGCCCCGGCTGTTTCACCACTGCTGACTCATCTGCCACAAGCGACATTTCTTCTTTTTGAAAAAGGGAGTACAAGCTAGCTGTGACTGAAAGAACAAGTATAACTGCTGACAGAAGAAGGCCAGGCAACCGCCTTTTTCCTCGAGCGTCCGATTTCGCTTTTCGGATGGCCGTTTCCACTACCCCATCTGGTATCGGCTTTGTATCATAGCATTCTTCCTCCTTGATTCGAGTTTTTATATACTCGTCAAATTCTTTCTCGTTCACTTTGCTCACTTCCCTTCCCCAAGCATTTTCCTTAGCTCGGCCCGTGCATCAAACAGCTTGGATTTTACTGTCCCAATCGGCATATTCAGAAGTACAGCAATCTCTTTTTGTGTCATCTCTTCGTAATAGAACAGGATTGCAATCAACCTCAGCCCCGGATTCAACATGTCAAAGAGCTGGCGGATTTCGGTTTTATGAAAATTGGCATCATCGCCGCCGGGCTCCTTTAATGCGTGGCTTTGTATCGGTGGGCGTTTTCGAATGATGTCATTGCATTGATTAATCAGGATCCTCGTCAGCCAGGTTTTCATATAGTTGGGTTCTTTTAATGTTCTACTAGATTTGAAGGCTTTAAAAATCATTTCCTGGACTGCATCCTCCACATCAGCATCCGAGCGGAGGAACCGCCTGGCGATGCGGGTGAAGTAATGTTTATGTTCATAGATCGTGCTAATCAGCTGATGTTCTGTCTCTGTCGGCAACCCCTCGCCCCCTTTATTTCTATTAGACAATAAATTCGGGGAAAGGGTTGGAAAATTTTATAAAAAAATCAAAATAAAAAAGCATATCCCCGTTTAAGGGATACGCCCAAATAGTTAGTCATTTTATTAAAAGTCACGCACACTGTCTCTTGCAATAAACTTGTAGTCTACCTGGATGCTGGTTTCTTCGGCGTTGCCATTGATTATGCGCTGCAGCATAAGTGCCGCTTGCCTGCCCATTTCAAAGAAATCCTGTTCAATCGTAGTTAAGGCCGGCTGGGTGAATTCGCTAATTAGGAGCCCATCGAAACCAGTTATCGACACATCCTCCGGAATTCTTAAGCCCGCTTCCTTGACAGCTTTTATGACGCCAAGAGCCATTAGGTCACTGAAGCACAGGAAGGCGGACGGCTTTCTGTTTTTCAAAAAATCCACAGTGAGTTCATATGCCTTTTCCTCGGTAAAATCTGCATGTATAATATCTTCTTCACGTAAAGCCATTCCAAATTCCTTCATTGCTTCCCTTACCCCGGCAAGGCGTTCGCTGTTTACCCAGGCTTCTGCCTTCCCTGCAACCACAACGATATCTTTGTGGTTCTGCCTCAGCAAATGCAGCGCCATTTCCTTCGTGGCAGCCATGTTATCGGTTGATACACTTCCGATATATTCACTGTCCATTGCGATTTTCACGTCCACGAGAACACACGGGAAATGAGAACCAATCAATTCAAGAAAGAAAGGATCATCGGTCCGGACTCCTACAAGGATTGCTCCGCCAATATTCCGTTCCCTGCAAAAAGCGGCATAACTCTTCTTTTTTTGCTTTTGGGAATCAATCATATAGATAGCCAGCTCATACTCATTTTGCTCGACCGCTGTATAAACACCTTTAAATAGCTGAAATGAGTTATTGCTATCCTTTACGCCGCTGTCAATAAATCCCGATGTGATCAGCCCGATTGTGTAAGCTTTTTTCGACGATAGATTCTTAGCGACAATGTTTGGGGAATAATTCAATTTCTTTGCTACTTCAAGAATTCGCTTCTTCGTCTTTTCACTAACATCCGGGTAGTTGTTGAAAGCTTTGGAAACAATGCTTATCGAAACCCCAGCTTCTTTTGCCACATCTTTAATGGTAGCCAACATCAACCCTTCTTTCATGTACGCTTTTTTTCAAAGTATCGGATAACACAAGCAGTGTCAATCTATTATTTTTCCAAAAATTTTCTTTTCAGTGATTGCAAATCGAGCTCGGCTGTGTCTTCCAGCACAAGGTCTGCCCCTGCTTCTACCATGACTTCCTTCGTACCGACTCCAACCGCATACATTCCAGCGTCCTTGATTGCTTGAATTCCCGCGGTCGCGTCCTCAATCCCAATGCATTCGGAAGGATGTACGGAAAGCTTTTCAGCTGCACGCAGAAAAATGTCAGGAGCAGGCTTTCCTTTGGCCACTTCATCCGGATTGACGACTGTTTCGAAGTAGTCCGTAATCTCCAGGTAATCCAAGATGGCCGGTGCATTTTTGCTTGCGGAGGCAAGGCCAATCTTTATGTTGTTTTCTTTTAACTGTTCAAGGAATTCTTTAATTCCAGGAAAAATATCATCCGGCTTCATTTCGGAAAGGAGCTGGACATAGTTGGCATTTTTCACTGTCGCAAGCTCAATTTTCTCCGCATTGCTGTACTTACCGGCCACTCCGCCATGCTCGAGGATTTTTTCCAGGCTCTCCATCCGGCTGATTCCTTTGAGCTCTTCATTAAATTCCCTGCTAAAATCGATGCCGATACTGTTCGCCAGTTCCTTCCAGGCCAGATAATGCCATTCCGCTGTATCGACAATTACTCCATCCAGGTCGAAAATAATTGCTTTTACCATTTCTCCCATCCTTTATAACTTTTTTACTAAGAAGTTCTTCACCAAAAGAAGTTTGTTGATTTCCACTGCACAAAGGGAAGCTCCTTAGAATATTCATCGCAGAGACAGGTGCTTTTTGCCTGTCTCGAGGATGCTCGCTTTCCGCGGGGCATGCGGTGAGCCTGTCTTGCTTGTCCCGCAGGAGTCTCGGGTACCCGAAAGATACCAATACAACCTATTGGACACATTCGATTCTCTCCAGTACCCGAAACGATGCCAATACAATCTATTGGGCACATTTCGATTGTCTCCGCTACCCAAAACGATGCCAATACAATTTATTGGACACATTTCACCTGTCTCCGGTACCCAAAACGATGCCAATACAATCTATTGGACACATTTCCACTTCAATCAACTTGTTCTTTATATTAAAACCAAGAACTTAGAGTGAAAACTACACTATCATCAACACTTCTATTTTATCCCAGCAGTCTGGTCATTGGTGGTTATGAAGTATTTGTTCAGCACGATGTAAATAATGAAAATCGGGATAATCGACACGATTGCACCTGCCATGATGACATCCCAGGCGGTTGCGTTCCTGAATGTTTTTGCAAGAGCATTCAATCCCTGAGTGAGCATATATTTATCCGGGCTGGAAATGAACAGAAGCGGCTTCATAAATTCATTCCAAACACCCATGAAAACAAATACTGCCTGAGTTGCAACAGCAGCCTTCGCGTTTGGCAGGACAATTCTGAAGAAAGTCCCGATTTTCGTAAGCCCGTCCATTGTTGCGGCTTCTTCAACATCCCTTGGGAAATTGATAAAGAACTGCCTCATCATGAAGATGTACGCAATATTGAACATCATCGTGAGGACAATTGAAGCATGGGTGTCGACAAGCCCCAGATTCGTAATGACAATATAGAGAGGAATCATCGTTACCTGGGCAGGGACCATGATCAAAGCAAGCAGGAAACTAAACAGAAGCTTGCGTCCTTTAAAATCGATCCGAGCCAGCGCATATCCTGCCATTGTATTTACGACAAGATTTATTAAAGTTGTGACAAGGGCAACAATCAGTGAGTTCATGACCCATGTTGGAAGCTGGGAATCAAACACTTTTTGATAACCGCTCGTACTCCATTCCTGCGGGAGGAATGTCCCGCCCCCAGCAATTTCAGCGGTCGTCTTAAAGGAAGTCAGGATACTCCAGGCAAATGGGACTAACGTTAATAAGCAATAAAATATTAACAGAGTGTATACTATAGCTTTCAATTTAGTATTTTTCTTTACCATCATCCATTCACCTCATCTGCTTTTAATATTTTATTGACAGTGTAAGTTACAAGGAAGATGATGGTTCCCAATACGAATGCCAAGGCAGTTGCACGGCCCATATCATTGCTATTGAACGCCAGTTGATAAATATAAAGCGAGAACGTCAGCGTGGAATTCTGCGGCCCGCCGGTTCCATTCGATAAAATAAAGGCTTGGTCAAAAATTTGAAAACAGCCCACAATTCCCATTGTTAAAACATAAAATGTAATAGGCGCGATTTGAGGGATGGTGACATGACGGAACTTTTGGAAAGAAGAAGCACCGTCCAGAGAAGCTGCTTCATATAAGCTTTCCGGGATGTCCTGCAAACCTGACAGGAAGACAATCATGAAATGGGGGATCGTTGAGAAAATATTCATAATCATAATGACTGTCAGGGCAAGGCTTGGGTCTGTAATGAAGTGCATCCTTACTCCGAAAATATCATCAATTAAGTTTACAACCAAACCGTTGTTATTGAAAAGCCACATAAAAATGAGTGTCATGGCCGCGGATGACGTTAAAGTCGGGATAAACATAATCGTCAGGAAGGCTCTGCTGAATTTCACTTTCGTGTTCAAAAAGGCGGCGAGGATAAGAGCAAGGGTGGTCTGGATAGGAACCACGAATACTACATATCGGAATGTATTTTTGAACGAGGCCCAGAACTTGGGGTCCTCAAATATTTTTCTAAAGTTATCGAGTCCAATAAACGTCTTGGCACCTGACAGAATATCGACTTTAAAGAACATCAGAAAAAACGCATAGAGAATCGGAATCAGTGTAAACACAAAAATTGCAACCAATGCAGGTGCCATGAATGAATACCCCTGCACGTTATGAAGGCGCTTCTTGGCCATTTTTTTCACCTCTTATTTCAAGAGAAGTAGATAGGGGCAGGAAAACGTCCCCGCCCCCTTGGGATTACTAGTATTGCTGCGTCTGCGCTAAACTGGCGCTTCCACTTTTCTTTATTCCTTGAACTCGTTGCGCAAGGACATTGTCACACTTCCGACATGACGGTTTGTCCTTGAACTCGTTACTCTGAACTCTTACTGCTGTCTAGCAATTTCGTCGTTTGCTTCTTTTTCTGCGTCTTTCATTGCTTGTTCAACGGATTTGTCACCGTTGAGTGCGGCAAGGAACTGGTTGTCAAACGACTGGGAAATAACAGGCAGGGTTACGCCGGAAGACCAAACCGTACCATATTCAGCGCCATCAACATGCGGCTTCAGGACTGGATCTTCGGTTACTTTCATTTCTTCGGCAACCGATGCGCGTGAAGGCAATGTACCAGAGCCTTCGCTCCATTGCTTCAGTCCATCGCCAGTCATGTAATTGATAAATTCAACAGCGCCTTCTTTATTGTCTGTATCCTTTGAGATCGCATAGCCAACTGTAAAGGTCATCGTCTGCTGTTTGCCGTTTATTGTCGGAGCTGGCAGGACTTCATATTTTACGTCACTGTAGTCCGCTTTTAGGGCACTCAGCACCCAGTTTCCTTCGATCATGAAGACTGTTTTGTTCGTTCCAAATGCTGCTCCTGCCCAGTCAACGCCCAAATCATTTTTTGGATGGGCAAGATAGCCTTCTTTTTGTCCATCAACAAGGGATTGCAGATACTTAAGAGCTTCCGGATTTGAAGTGAAGTCTGCATTTCCATCTTCTTTAACAGGATTCAGGCCAGCTGCAAGCAATGAGCTCAAATGGCGTGCCAGTGTGTTATCGACGACCATGGCTGCCTGCCCTTTATCCAATTTGGCCTGGACTTGTTTCGAGAAAGCAAGGAGGCCTTCCCAATCTGAAGGAATATCTTCTACGTTAAAGCCCGTTTTTGTTAATAGATCTGTATTTACATAGAGTGCAAGTGTTGAATAATCTTTTGGCACAGCATACAATTTGCCCTCATCATCTTTGAAAGCATCAAGTTGAGGTGTATAGAAATCATCCTGGTTTTTAATATCACCTGAAATATCAGTCAGGACGCCAGACTTAATGAAGCGAGGTGCGGCATATGCTTCCATATAAAATACATCTGGAGCATTTTTGGCTGCGAATCTTGATGTAATGGTATCAAGGAAATTATCCTGAATCACTTCTACCTTTACATCCTTGCCTGATGATTCTTCAAAGCTTTTGATTGTTGCTTCAAGTGCATTTGTTTCGGCTGGAGAAGAGCCCCATACAGCAAGAGTAATTTCATCTTTCTTTGATGAACCCGATGAATTTTCACCTGATGAACTGCAGGCAGCAAGGCCAACCATCAGGGATGTTGCAAGAGCAAAAGCAGCAAACTTTTTCATTTAGATACCCCCATATATTTTTTATTTACCCGCGTACGCAATCGCTGTTTCGCCGGTAAATGTGTAGCTTTTTCCAAAAACCTCAATCTCTACAGTGGAATCATTCTCATACTTGATGTGTAACGACTCTTGATCGATGTGAACATGGAGCGGGCTTCCTTGCCAGTGAATGGTAAAGTTTAACTCGTTCCATTGCTTTGGAAGGCGCGGGTTGATGCGAAGCTTGCCATCTAGCATCCTCACTCCACCGAAGCCAAGGACAACCGCCTGCCAAATGCCGCCCATGGAGGCTGCATGGACACCTGCGTCAGATGTATGCATAGCCGGGCCAAGGTCGATTTCTGCCGCACGCCTGAAAAGGGAATAGGCCATGTCTGTATCACCAAGGTCGTTTGCAAGAATGGCATGGGTTGACAAGCTTAATGATGAATCATGCAGTGTCTTTGGCTCATAGTAATTGAAATTGGCTTGCTTGACTTCCTGGCTGAACCTGTTTTCAAGAAGCAGGAACAAAATCATGGTATCGGCCTGCTTGGATACCTGGATTTCATTTACTTGTTCAAGGTTGTAGTCGAGGAAAAGGCTTCCAACCTTGGTTTGATTTTTGTATTTTTCTAGATTGATTTTTTTCTTGTTTAAATATGTGTCATCCTGAGGAATGACCAAATCCTCTTCTCTAGGCTGCGGCAGGTAAATCTTTTCTACCTTGTCCTTCCAAAGGAGATAGGAATCGGCCAAGTTTAACCGTCCTTGCAGCCCTTCCAAAATGCCAGGGTTGGTTTTCTTCAGTTCTTCATAATAGTTTATTGCAAGCTCGATATTGAAGTGGGCCATATGATTTGTAAATGCATTATTGTCAACATGCTCTTTGTACTCGTCCGGCCCGACAACATTGTTGATATGGTACTCCTGCTTTTCTTCGTTCCATTCAAGCCGGCTCGCCCAGAATCTCGCTGTGTCAAAAATCATTTCATAGCCATAGTTGTCCATGAAATCCTGGTCATGGCTAATTTTGTAGTATTGCCATACAGCATAGGCGATGTCTGACGTAATATGCTGCTCAATGAAACCGGACCAAATTTTCGTTTGCTCACCGGTAACGATATCAACAGCCCCCCATATAGGAGTTACCTCTCCATCCGTCGGCCATGCTGCTTCCCAGGGATACATTGCACCTTCATAGCCGTTTTCAAGTGCTTTCTTCCTTGCTCCTGCAAGCCCATGATAGCGGTATTTCAAGAGTGATTTTGCTACTTCCGGGTTCGAGTAGATGAAGAACGGAAGAATGAACACTTCTGTGTCCCAGAATGAGTGGCCTTTATAGCCCTCGCCGCTCAACGCCTTGGCACCGATACCCATTCGTTCATCGTGGGCAGGTGTCATGATTGTCAGGTGATAGAGTGCAAATCTCAGAGCAAGTATGTCGTAGGGCTCGTCACTTTTTAGGGTGAAATTGTATTTTTTCCAAACCTTTTCTTCCCATGCAGCTTTGCTGTCCAAAAATAAAAATTCATAGCCTTTTGCGTATGCGGCTTGCAAGTTTGCTAGGGACCTTTCCCTCAATTCGGCAAGGCTATAGCTGTCACTGGAGGATGAAAAATCCTTGTCACGGCTCGTATGTACCGTCGATAGCTTTTCAAGTGAGAGACAATCGTTTGGCTGGAGTTCTGCTTTAAATTGCAGCCATACCTTCCGGCGATCCATCACCATCAACGGTTCATTTTTTACTTCATTACCGTTTACGCTAAGTTTGTGTACTGTGTTTACCACCACATCAATTTTTGTTTCTGTCGTCGTCTGGATGGATTGAACAAATTTCTTGTCAAAAATCCTTTTTTCACCTTCATGAAAATGCTGCGAACCTGAATTTGTCATTTGTGCATTGACTCCGGAATCGATAACAATTGAGACGGGATCAGTCAAAGCTTCAATTTCAATCTTCTTACCAATAAGATGAAGATTATCGAGTGATACAAATCTCCTAAACTGGAAACGAAGCTGTTTTCCTTTTGGCGAAGTCCATATGAAGCTTCTTGTCAGTTCAGCTGTTTTTAAATTAAGCTGCTTGACATATTCTTTTGTTTCGCCGAATTCAAGACTGAAGCGCTGGCCGTCAACCCGAATGTCCAATCTTGTTACATCCGCAATGTTCGGCAGTTCGGTCACTTCATATTCATCAAACTTGTTGAAGGTTCCTGCAATAAACAGGTTTCTCGTTTCCTGGAGATAAGGTTCTTCCATGGATGAGCGTAAGCCCATGTATCCGTTGCCTAGATACATAATAGATTCGCTTTTTCCTAGAGTATCAGTGGAAAATCCAACATCAGAGACAATCCAGTTCTGATATTCTCCTGTTCCTAAGTTATACTTCATCATGTTGTTAAACCCTTCCCTTTCCAAAAACGTTTTAGACCAGTGGCAAAAAAGGTGGTTAGTACGCAACACGACACGGCACATTTTTGTCAGCGTTTACACTAAAACGTTTTAGTTTCTTCTTAAAAAATAAAAGCTACTCTACATGGCTAGTATTGTTTTCTTTTAGAATAAGGAATTATGATTCCAGCCACATGATTATTTACTTAACGAAAACGTTTTAGATACGCTCACAAGTTAAGTATATTTTCAGAAATTAAGAATGTCAACTTTTTAAATCTAAAGTGTATATACAAGTTGGAATTATGCAAAAAGTTCAAGCCTTTTAAGTCCGTCCATCTTTAACACATTCTTCTTAAAAACAAGAAAGGAGCATCGCTCATGCAGCGATGCCCTGTAGGTAAAGGAGTGTTTTTTTTCTAAAAAAGAACTGAGTCCTTTATTTTTGCTTGCCGTACTTAAGCTTCATTGCTTCAGCCATGAGTTCTGGGAAGTCGGTATTTTCAAGCAAGCCACGGAACAGGTCAGCACCTGGCCCGAAAGCGTATACCGGGATATCAACACCAGTGTGGTCGGTGGTTGCCCAGCCTACACGTGCACGTTCGGAGACTAGTTGGTTAATCGCGATTCCTGCATCCTTGGCAGACTGAATCTTTGCGGCTTCTGCATCAGTCACGTCTAGGCCAGTGTACTGTTTAACAACATTCTTAACATTGCTGCGGTTAGCATCAAGCTTGCTTGCCATAAAGTCGCCAGTTGCAGTTATATTTCGAAGAACTTCTACATTGGCATTGCCGACGGACATGCCGCCAGTGTCATGGTCACCAGCAATGACTACAAGAGTATTCTTGTCTTTTTTGGCAAAGGCAAGGGCCTTCTCAACTGCTTTTTCGAACGCTTCCGAATCCTTCATTGCCCAGGCGGCATCATTGTCGTGGCCGGCCCAGTCAATTTGGCTGCCTTCAACCATCAGGAAGAAGCCGTCTTTGTCTTTTTTCAGTACATCCAATGCAGATTGGGTCATTTCAGCCAGGCTCGGCTCATTTGTCTCATCACGATCCAGTTCAGGTGCGAGCGCATCGCTGGCAAACAGGCCAATCAATTTATCGGACTTGCCCACAGAACTGGCAAGTGCTGATTTATCGGATACTACATTGTACCCATCTTGTTTCGCTTCAGTTAATAAGGCGTCTGGGAAGTATCTTTTACCGCCGCCAAGAATGACGTCTACACCATTCTCAATCAGCTGCGGAGCAATTCCTGCTTCATCTGCACGAGTAGGTACGTGGGACGCGAATACAGCTGGTGTAGCGTGTGTGATTGTTGATGTGGCAACAAGCCCGGTTGCCTTTCCCTTTTCCTCAACAGTCTCAAGAATTGTTTTTAGTTCTTCGCCATCTGGCGAGGTGCTGATCATACCATTATTTGTTTTGACACCAGTTGCCATCGCGGTGCCAGCTGCCGCAGAATCGGTTACTTTTGAGTTCGCTGAGTATGTACGGTGCATTCCTACCAGGATGGAATCCATAGCGCTCTCTTCACCCTTAAACCATCGGTAATTGGTTGCGTATGACGCAGAGTAGCCGTCCGGGATCATGAAAATCACATTTTTTGCTTTTCCTTTTGGATTGTACGTACTTCCGGCTTCGGCACTATTGCCATTAAACGATGTTCCTGCAAATGCGCCAATTGCCATTGCTGAAATTGCTGCTACAGATAATGCTTTCTTAACCGTTTTTTTCATTTACTTATCCCTCCTGGTTATGTAGTACGCATCCAGTATAGAAAGTTCGTGTGAAAAACCCGTTAATCATTGGTAAATATTCAGTAAACAGACAAAAAGAGGAGTTTCAGACTATGAGTATAGCCTTTCTTAGTTCGTTAGACTTATTCCTGATGGTATCGACCCATTTTTCCAAATAATAAGAACATATACGTGAAAATTACGGGTAAAGAGGAAATGAATCAAGATTAGGAGGTATGACATGAAGGCCGTTACATTTCAAGGTGCAAAAGATATTCAAGTAAAGAATGTAGATGATCCAAGGATTGAAAAGCCGGATGATATTATTGTCCGGATTACATCGACAGCAATCTGTGGGTCGGATTTGCATATTTATGTAGGTGCATTGCCGACTCATCCTGGCTATGTGATTGGCCATGAGCCAATGGGAATTGTCGAGGAGGTTGGGCCTGAGGTCACGAAGGTGAAGAAGGGCGACCGGGTTATCATTCCGTTCAACATTTCCTGCGGCGATTGTTTTTTCTGCCAGCACGATATGGAGAGCCAGTGCGATAATTCGAATCCGAACCCGCTCCTGGATTCGGCAGCTTATTTCGGTTTTACAGAACGGTATGGGAATTACCCGGGCGGACAAGCTGAATATTTGCGCGTGCCGTACGGGAATTTCATGCCATTCGTAATTCCTGAATCGTGTGAGCTTGAGGATGATGCTCTTCTGTTCATGTCGGATGTGCTGCCAACTGCATGGTGGAGCGTTGAGAATGCCGGGGTGAAAAAGGGTGATACCGTTATTGTCCTTGGCTGCGGCCCCATCGGTTTGATGGCGCAAAAATTCGCCTGGATGCACGGTGCAGAGCGTGTCATCGCGGTGGACAATGTACCATACCGCTTAATGAAGGCAAAAACGATGAACAATGTTGAAATTTACAATTTTGATGACCATGACGGTGAAATTGAAGCTGGGAAGTTCCTGCGTGAGCTGACAAATGGCGGTGCACAGGTTGTTATTGACTGCGTCGGGATGGACGGAAAGAAATCACCGATCGAAAAAGTTCAGCAAAAACTGAAGCTCCAGGGTGGTACGCTTGGCCCAATCCAAATTGCTATGAACGCGGTCCAGAAGTTTGGAACAATCCAGGTGACTGGCGCTTATGGTGCACTGTATAACGCATTCCCGCTAGGGCATATTTGGGAAAGGAACCTTACCGTTAAAACTGGACAGGCACCGGTCATCCATTATATGCCGATGCTGTTTGATAAAATTACGAATGGCGAATTTGACCCGACTGAAATCATCACTCACAAGGTTCCGCTTGACGATGCCGCCAAGGCGTACCAAATTTTCCATGACCATGAAGATGAGGTCGTCAAGGTTATCCTGAAACCTTAATTCTCTTAAAGAAAGAGGCTGTCCTAAATGAAAACTTGGGACAGCCCTTTTTAATGGTTCATACCTGCTGATTTGCGATCGGCTAGTAGGCTCCCCTTAAAAAAAACTCATTTGTACCAGTTTGAACCTCTCGAGTGCCCAAAACGTTGCCAATACACGTTATTGGTGCCATTTTGAACGTCTGCAAAGCCTAAAACGTTATCAATACAGGTTATTGGTTACATTTTAGACCTCTCCAAAGCTTGAAACGTTACCAATACACATTATTGGTTACATTTTGAACGTTCCTAGAGCTCGAAACGTTATCAATAGTTCTTAGTCCATCAGTCAACAACGTATAACAGCGCGATTTTCCATATACATACGTTTTCAACTTAACCTCCAATTCGGACTTCCGCCTTTCCGCCAGCATCGGGCTTTATCACTATCTACCTGGCTGTGGAGCAACCGCCGAGGAAATACTTGAACTTGCCGACAAGGAAATGTACAAGGAAAAATCGGCGCTGAGGCCGGTGGGGAATGCATAAAAGAGGCTATTCCCAGTCGTTGGAATAGCCTTCTATGACGGCTTGTCTGTGCTCGAAATGGTGCCAGCAGCCTATTGATGACATTTCGCTTGCTCTTTGTACCCGAAACGGTGCCAATACACCTTATTGGTGACATTTCACCTGGACTGGAGGTTTTGAATCGTTTCTTTTTTATAATTCCTGCTTAACTCATGGGCTGTTTTGTACAGAGGATTCTTTTTTCCATTGGTTAGGTCTTCGACGAATCTGATTTTAACGGTTTCCTTCATTTCCTCCCATAGCTGGTTGCCTTGCTGAATTATTCCCTTAACAGGTTTCTCGGCTTTTTCTATAGAAACTGAAAAGTTTTTAGTCCAGTGCTTTTGGTCAGTAAGTATAACAGCTGAAGTAAACTTTCGCTTTTTAATTAATCTTAATGCATCTATTACAGCTATGTATTCACAGGTTACTGATTTTTCATTTTTAACATTATGAACATTTGACTTGCCTGTAACCTTCTCCCAGTTTTCCACAAGAACAATTCCTGTTCCAGCCTTTGGTCTGGTATAGGAGCCATCAACGATTAACACTGGTGTTTCTTTAGGAACGTTCATGGTAAGCAGGCCTAAAAGGGCTTTTAGAGGTTCTTCTATTTCATGCTTTTGCAGCGTGTCGCCTACCCTGAAGTGATCCAATATGTCCTGTATATGAAAAAAGTCCTTTTTACCGACTGTTACATACGGCATCCCTTTGTTTTTTAGAGAATTCAGATGTACCGTGCTTATCCTTAATGTTGAATGAGCGATTGCCTCTGTTACATACTCTCCAAGCGTCCTGCCTTTTTCATCAAGAAAGCCACTTTCAAGCCGTTCTTGCTCATAGGACTCTAACCACTTCATTATCTCGCTTTCAAGAAAACGATATTGCTCGCCAAGAGAGTAATAAGGTAGCCCGGTTTTTATGTAGGATTCTAGTTGGGCATTTGTAATATTTAATTTATCTTGAAGTTCTTTTTTCAAAAGTAAAACTTCTGGAGCCGACATTTTGTCACCTGCGTTCTTATGTATAGCTTTCCATCTTCTCCCTTAATTTAAGGTGGTGTATAATGGAAAAGGAATCTTCTCTATTATCCTCTTTTTTACCCCTCGATACTATCATTTTTCCATTCTTATCAAAAATAAATAAAGGATGTGGCGTATGCTTTACAAAGCCCGAACTAAATCTGAGGAACATCTTATCCTTGAACATCTGGACAGACGTATGAACTTATCGGAATCCGACAAACAGCGGCTGTACAGATTAAACAAGGGATACGAGGGAGAAATCCAATTTGAAAAACTGACATCCGGACTCCAAGCACAATGTATCGTTTTGAGTGACTTAAACTTCAAAGTTAATAACTCCGACCTTCAAGTCGATTCCACCATCTTGTTTGGAAAAACTATCAAACCTTTTGAAGTGAAAAATCTTGAAGGCGACTATTACTTAAACGATGACAAGTTTTTCATGAGGAATGGAACAGAGAAAAATAATCCGCTGCTGCAAACGAAACGAATTGAGAGCCTATACCGCCAATTATTCAAAGAGATCGGATGCCACTTACCCATTGACGCCTCCACCGTGTTCGTTAACCCCGCGTTCACCATGTACAACGCCCCACTCGACCAGCCAATCATTTACCCAACCCAGCTTAAGCGATTGACCGATCAATTAAACAACATTCCTTCAACCTTAACTCAGTATCATTGGAACCTTGCTGACAAGTTGATCTCATTAAACAAGGTAAAATCTGAATATACAAAACTTCCTGAGTATCAATTCGGCAATCTTAGAAAGGGCCCCACCTGTTGCAATTGTCACTCGTTTGACATCGGGGTTTATGGGCATAAGCTAGTTTGTTTACAATGCGAACAAACGGAAGAAGTGGCAGAGGCTATCATGAGGAATGTTCAAGAGGTGAAGTTATTGTTTCCAGATGAAAATATCTCAACACAACTTATCCATAAATGGTGCCTAATCATACCTGAAAATAGAATAAGAAGAGTTTTAGAAAAAAACTTTACACTAACCTGGAATAGTAGATGGTCCTACTATAGTTAATTGCTAACCAAAGATTTTCCAGATTTTCATTGGTTACATTTTAGTCGCTTTTGTCTCTCAAAATGTAACCAATACGATCTATTGGTTACATTTCTCCAATAAAAATAGATTAAAATGTTACCAATAGACTTTATTGATGCTTTTCTGGAGTATTTATCACCTAAAACGTTACCAATACAATTCATGCAGCCTCCTAATCGATAACTTCCTATATTTTTTACATGAATATGCAGGAAATCACCCTAATCTGTGGAACCTTTAACACTATTAATGTATTCAAAAAGGGGCTTTTCACTATGACTTTCGACGCAATTGTAATTGGCGCGGGACTCGCGGGACTGGTGGCGACTGGGGAACTGACGGAGGCCGGCAAAAAGGTGCTGCTCTTGGATCAGGAGCCGGAAGCGTCACTCGGCGGACAAGCGTGGTGGTCTTTTGGCGGCTTGTTCCTTGTCAACTCGCCCGAACAACGGCGGCTTGGCATCAAGGATTCAAAGGAACTCGCGATGCAGGACTGGTTTGGGACAGCAGGATTTGACAGGGAAGAAGACTATTGGGGGCGTCAGTGGGCAGAAGCATATGTAAACTGGGCAGCCACAGGAAAACGGGAATGGCTCTACAACATGGGCATACGATTCTTCCCAGTCGTTGGCTGGGCCGAGCGAGGGGGCTATCTGGCCGAGGGACACGGCAACTCAGTGCCAAGGTTCCACATCGTCTGGGGAACCGGACCGGGTATCGTGAAACCGTTCGAGAAAAAACTGCGCAATGCCATCTCAAAAGGGCTAGTCGATTACCGGCCGCGCCACCGCGTTTCAGAGCTGTTCACCCAAAGCGGATCTGTCACTGGCGTCAAAGGCGAAATCCTTGTTCCGAGTGATGCCAAACGAGGTGAATCAAGTTCCCGGGAAGCAATCGGCAGCTTCGAATTCACAGCACCGGCAGTACTCGTCACAAGCGGCGGGATTGGCGGCAACCACGAGCTTATCAGAAGAAACTGGCCGACTCGGCTTGGGTCTCCGCCGAAAAGGATGATTTCCGGTGTCCCAGAGCACGTTGACGGCCGGATGCTCCAAATCGCCGAACAGGCAGGCGGCCGAATCGTTAACCGTGACCGGATGTGGCATTACACCGAAGGCATCAAAAACTGGGATCCCATCTGGCCGAACCATGGCATCCGGATTCTTCCGGGGCCGTCGTCGATTTGGCTTGATGCAAGAGGTAGGCGTTTTCCGGCACCGAACTTCCCCGGTTTTGACACGCTCGGCACGCTCGAAACAATTATGAAAACCGGCTACGACTACTCGTGGTTTATCCTGACTCAAACAATCATTGAAAAAGAATTCGCGCTCTCTGGCTCGGAGCAGAATCCTGATTTAACCGGAAAAGACATCCGCCAGGTGCTGTCACGTATTCTCCCTGGCCCGGCCGCACCAGTCAAGGCGTTCATGGACAAAGGTGAAGACTTCATCATTGCCGACAACCTCCCTGACCTTGTCGCCGGCATGAACAAACTGACCGGTGAAAACCTGATCGACTTTCACGAAATCGAAAGTCAGCTCATCGCGCGCGACCGCGAAATGGACAATACTTTTACAAAAGACCTGCAAATCACAGCGTTAAGAGGCGCACGAAATTACATAGGAGATAAACTAATTCGCGTCGCGAAACCCCATAAACTGCTCGATCCAAAGAACGGCCCGTTGATTGCTGTTCGCCTGAACATTGTCAGCCGCAAGACGCTCGGCGGCCTCCAGACTGACCTTGATGGCCGGGTGCTCGGCATTAACGGGAAACCTGTTAAAGGCCTGTATGCAGCAGGCGAAGTTGCTGGGTTCGGCGGTGGCGGTGTCCACGGCTACCGGGCGCTCGAAGGCACCTTCCTCGGCGGCTGCCTGTTTTCCGGGAGACAGGCTGGGCACGGGGTTATTGCCGACTTGGGTTAAAGGGGCCGACGCAAGGGGCTAAACCGTAAGATTTCAAAGAGTTCTAAATGGTGTTCCGAGAAAGAAATAAGCAGAGTTTTCCCTGCTTTTAATGAGTTTCCCAGTCTATGTGTAAATTTTCTATAGTCTCAGCGAGTTTATTATTGCCGGATATTCGGTATTGCTCTTTCCCGATGAGTGCCAATTCGTTGTCCATTATAATGTCGAAGCCTTTTATTTCTTCTACATCAGTATAGAAGGTCAACCAATACACAATTGCCGGATTTCTATCATGTGTTTTTAGTTCCATATCGACTGGTTCTTTTAACAAACGGTTTATACTATCTTCATTAGAAATAATAGCGGTTTTTCTACTAGTTACTGCGTTATCATTATATGACGTTTTGGATATTTCCACTCTTATAACAGTTTCATTATCTTTAAGTAAATTTGATACAACGTCCCCATAAGTAGTTTGTTCTATTGAAAAATAGTTGTAGGCGAAAAATGCAGCCAAGAGCGTTATAGTAATTAAAAATGTATTTCGTTTCATACAACACCTCTTTCAAAATTAACATAGTCGAGCATATTTATATGTATGCTCGATTCTATATTTTTGCAGTTGAATCTTCGAATCAATTATTGTGCCGTAAACTTATCACAGTGCCGGTATCACCTAACTTCTCTACCATTTTTCTTGCTTTTCCGTATGGAAAGTTCTCTGCCAGAATAAAAGGCGGATTTTTTGAACCTTTTAGCAATTCTGCAGTTGAAATAGTAATACCTAGTTCCCTCTTTATTCTCGCTAAATCTTTTAGGCCGCCAGGAGGAGTACGATCTATTAAAATAGTGCAATAATCAGATTGATCGCCAGCTATGTCCTCCTCTGTTAAACAACCGTTACGAATCCAACCGCTGAAGTCCCAAGTAATGAAAGATGCATTTTGAGGGTTCATGTCTCCGGAATCCACAACAAGCACTTCTGTTGTGTCATAATCTTGCAACATCAAGAAAACATTCCCACCTCCGTCATCCCCGATGGAAATATACCCAGTTGCATAATCGGCCACTTCCCAGGTTTCATTTCGTTCTACGAAATCTTCAGTACCGTAAATAGTTAATCCTCCATCAATTGAAAACCCATCTGATTGTTTTAATAGACCCTTATATATAGTTGGCAGTTTAATATCCAGCAGATTTTCCACCTCAAGAATTTTACCATCACTTGCTGGTTGGTTTTTTATTAAGTTAGGAATCTTGGATAAATCTAACATCGCTTAAGCCTCCTAGACTTGTGTAATGATATTTGAGAATCGGTTGTTGCAAAGAAGTACAATTGATTGCCCAGGAACAACTCATATCTGAAGGTACGGGCTTTCCTGTTAAACTCAATTCTATTTGCGTGGTGAACCTGGTACAATTTGCAATAGAAAAAACATAGGTGTTTTTCCATTATATATGGCTGGAGTCTCATCTTTGATTAGGTAACATAAATTGTCCATAACAGTTTCCTTATGAATAAATTATAACAAATTTTCCCTTTTTAATTTACATTCCAGTTAGAGCCTGGAATTATTTCAGAATTTCTCAGGAAGAGATTCTGTTTCTGCTACCAAGCCAAGTACAGATGGCTGTCCCGGATGGCAGTTAGGCTGCCGGTAATGGTTGAGGCCAATTATAATGATTGCAAGTTGCAAAAGTAAGATTTCCCCCCTCCTTTTTAATCAACAAAAAAAGAGCCAGCCACCATCGGACAATGTATCCCATGGCGGCTGGTTCCTCCTGATTCCGAGTATTCATTTAAATCCACTATACGGTGACAGGTTTTACAGTTAGGATGGCTTCGTGGCCGTCATGACAACTCCAGCAGGTGCACCCTTCGTTGATTGAGCCATACTGCCTGACTGTGCATGCTTTGCTTTTTTCACCGGATGGAACAGGCTATACAGCACTGGCACAATAAACAGTGTCAGCAAGGTTGAGGTTGCAAGCCCGCCGATGACGACGACTGCCATCGAGGATGAAACAATCCCGGCGTGTGACGAGACTGCCATTGGGATGAGCGCGCCAACTGTTGCGATGGCTGTCATCAAGATCGGTCTGATCCGCACTGCACCTGCTTCAATTAAAGCTTCCCGAACGCCAAGTCCGCTGCCTTCATTTTGTTTGACTTTGTCAACGAGAACGATGGCGTTTGTTACGACGATTCCATTTAGCATCAGCAAGCCAATCATCGCTGGCATCCCGATTGGTTCATTGACAATGAACAGCCCAAGCAGTGCCCCGATCAGTGAGAACGGAATCGAGAACAGGATGACGAAAGGCGCTTTGCCTTCACCGAACGCGATAACCATTACAAGGTAAACGAGCAGGATGCTGACGGCAATGGCGATCGCCATGTTGATAAAGCCTTCCTGCATGACAGCGGAAGCACCTTCCTTGTAGTAGTTTACCGTATCAGGAAGGTCGAGGCCGGCGATTGCATTGTCCGCTTTTTTAGTCACCGCCCCAGTATTGCTGTCAGTAATTTGCGCGAACACCATGACATATTCGTTCTTGTTCAGGTGGGTGATGACAGTCCGGCTGCTTGCCTTTTTCAGCTCGCCAATTTCCTTCAATTTTACTGGCATGCCCATCATGTTGGTGACCTGCTGTTCACCTAGTTCATCCAGTGAAGAAATGGTATCCATCTGTAAGCCAAGTTTAACGTCGGTAGTTGTATCATCAAGTGTCATCGATGTCACGACATCGCCGTGGATCAGTTCGCGCAGGCTTTTTCCAACCATCGCGGGCATCAGGCCATTTTCGGCAAGCTTCTTATCATCCATATCGAGGACGATCTCCGGCTCATCCCCTTCTAGCGAGGAGCGGACATCGGCCATGCCTTCAATTCCCTTCAGTTCACCGACAATTTCCTGGCTCGCGGATTTGATGTCTTCAAAATTTGAGCCGTTGACAATAAGGACATATTGAGACTGGCCGCCGCCTGCGATGCCGCCGACTCCTGTGACGGTAATTTCCTTTGCCATATTCAGCTCGGCAAATTCGCCGCGCAAATCTTCAATAAATCCATCAACGTCCTCAAGAGATTCCTTTATCTCAAAATTGATGGAGGCAGTCTCGAATTGGCCGTTGACGCTTGTGCTGACCAGCTTTACCTCGTCTTTTTCAAGAAGAATTTCCTCGATGCGGCTGGCTGCTTCGCTTGTTTTTTGAGGTGATGAGCCTTTTTCCATTGTCATGCTGATGTCAAAATTGCTGACGCGCTCCTGCGGCAGGAATGTAGTGCCAAGTTTTGGAGCAATAAAGCCAACGCTTCCAGCAAGCAAGATGAGTGATGCGCCCAATGTGAGCAAGCGATGGCTAAGCACCCAGCCAAGCGAGCGGCGATACGTTTTTTGGATAAAGCCGTCCTTGTGCTCTACAGGTGAAAGCTTCAACAAGAACCATTTTGAAAAAAGCGGCACGACCGTGATTGCGACGACTAACGAGAATAGCAGCGAGATGACGATCGTCCATGCAAGCGGGGCAAACATTTTCCCAACAACGCCTGGGACGAAAGCCATTGGCAAGAAGACCGCGACTGTTGTAATCGTAGACGACGTGATTGCGGAGGCCACTTCCCGGGTTGCTGCTTCAACCAGTTCCTCATTGCGTTCCTTTGCGGCCCGGACCCTTCTAAATACGTTTTCAATAACAACAATCGAGTCATCGACGACCCGGCCGACCGCAACTGCAATCCCGGCTAGCGTCATGATGTTCAAGGTGTAGCCCAGCATATTCAAGACCGTTAACGATGCAAAAATGGACAATGGTATGGAAATGATTGCAATGATGGTTGAACGGATATTCCTTAGGAACAGAAAGGTAACAACAACAGCCATCAGCGCGCCAAGCACAGCTTCACGAAGCATCGAGTAAACAGAGTCCTTAATTTCGACTGATTGGTCACGGAGAATTTCTGTCTTGATTCCAGCAGGCGTACCTGCTTCCTTCAACTCTTCCTTTGCTTTTTCAACAATCGATACGACGTTTGCTCCGCCTTCGGCAACGATGCCAACGCGGACGCCTTCTTTTCCGTTAATACGGGTAAAATCGCTCTTGTTTTCACTTTCGTGGGTAATCTTAGCAACATCACCAAGCTTGATTGGCTGTTTGCCAGGGATAAACAATGTGATTTCCTTCAAATCCTCCAGTGATCCTAATTCCTTGCTAACCCGAACCGGCAATGTTTCATCTGATAAGGAAACATCCCCAGTCGGGATTGCCATATTATTAGCGGAGATTGCTTGTTTGACTGCATCAAGTGTCAGGCCAACCTTTGCGGCCTCTTCTGGAATTAAGCGCACCTGAACGCTCTTTTCTGCAAGCCCGCCTGTATCAACTTGGCTAACACCTTCAATTGTTTCAAACCTAGGGACAAGCTCTTCTTTTACAAAGCGCTGGACATCCGCATTCGCCTCATCTGCGTAAGCGCCGACGTAGAAAATCGTCGGGTCGCCATCCGGTCCCTGGCGAATGAATTCAGCCGCCTGAGCAGCTTCAGGAAGTGATACTTTATCGACTGCCGCCCTGACCGACTGTTCTGCATCATCCATATTAATGGACATATCGAACTCCATCGTTGCATAGACAGCGTTGGCAACGCCATCCGTATAGACATTTTTGACCCCTTCCAGATTCATGAGCTCTCGTTCGACCGGCTCGCCTATTTCCTTCATTGACTGCTCAGGCGATGCACCCGGGTACGGAATTGCTACTGTCAGGTAAGGAATATCGATATTGGGATATTTTTCAATATTAATCTCCTTTACCGAGTAAATCCCGCCCCCAAGGATTAAGGCGACCATCAACAACAAAGCGACCCCATTTTTCATACTGAATTGAATAATGTTTTTCATACTTTTCCCCATTCCCATTTATTCGCCAGCTCTGGCGGGTTTTTCCACCTCTTTATCCTAACCTGATTATACATTCTCGATATGAAGCTGTGGAAGGATTTTCCACTACGACTTAAGACTGAGATCGAATAGGTTACTAGGTAAAAAGTTTGTAAAGATGTTGGGAAAATTCAGCGGGAGGGCCGGCTTGCCAGGAGAAAAGGGATAGGACAAGCAATCTATTTTTTGTATAATAAGAGTGGAAACATATGTATATTTACATACAAAAATACTTTCAGCCAGACCGTGACTTTAATCCCTCTACATATATAATTTTCTATTTTGAAAGGAATGGTACGAATTGTTTAACTCGGAACAAGCAAATGCAGTACCTTCCTGCTCCAACAAGCAGGTTGAGTCCGAAACGCTTCAATTGGCCCTCACCTTTGCAAAAGACTTAATTTCAAGGCATACAGCGGATGGTTTCTTTACATACGTCTCTCCTTCTGTCAAAACGCTGCTGGACTACACCCAGGAAGAAATCGCTGGACAGACTATTTTTTCTTTATGCCATCCGGACGATAAAGCGACAGTGAATCAGCTTTTCCTTTACCTTTGGAATTCTGACCGGCGCGTTCGCTTCCGCATCCGTAAAAAAGAAGGAGATTATATTTGGGTTGAAACAAGCAGCTCAAAAGTAGGGAGCTCCCAGGACTTCCTATTGGTTTCCAGGGATATTACGACGCAAATGATAATGGAGGATGGAATCCTTGAAACACAGGAACGCTACCGCCTCCTGGTTGAGCATGCCAAAGATTCGATTGGAATGATGACAGATAAAGGAATTTGGACGTACATTAACAGCCAGGGAAAGAAGCTGTTCGGATTTGCCAGTGCCAAGGAAGCAATTGGTACCTCTCTCTTTGACTATATTCCCTTCTCAGATTATCCGCTTCTTACAAACTACCTCAAGGAAATGCGGCATATGCATTTTGAGATGACGATTAAACGGACAGACGGCGGCTTAAAGAAAGCCCATATCTCGCTCATTCCTATGACATTCAGGAACAGGAAAATCTTTCAGGTGATCATTAAGGATATTACATCCCAGAAGGAAACCGAGGAAAAGCTGCTTCAAGCAGAAAAACTTTCTCTCATTGGCCAAATGGCCGCAGCGATTGCCCACGAGGTCCGCAATCCAATCACTTCGATTAAAGGCTTTACTCAATTTCTCAACGAGAAAGACCCGAATGAGTATTGCCAGGTCATTCTTGGTGAATTGGACCGACTCGACGGCATCGTCAACGACCTGCTTGTCCTTGCCAAGCCTCCATTATCTAATGCCGTTGTTTCCAACCTAGTCCGGCTTACTCAAAATGTTCTCGCTCTCCTGAAGCCATTTACCGAGATTGAAAATATTACATACAAGGAAAACTACGAGTCTTCCGAAATCCTTGTCCAGTGCGAGGAGGACAAAATGAAGCAGGTCCTCATCAATGTCCTGAAAAATGCGATTGAAGCGATGCCGTCTGGAGGAATACTTTCCATTTCAATCTCGAGGGAAGGAGACGTTGTCAGGCTTACTGTCGAGGATGAGGGCACAGGTATAGAAAAGGAAGATCTGGCGAAGATTGGCGAGCCTTTTTACAGTACAAAACAAAACGGAACCGGGCTCGGACTGATGGTGTGCAAGAAAATAATAGAAGAGCACGGCGGAAGAATCTACATTAGAAACCGTGAAACGATTGGGACCGCTGTGAGCATTCTTTTGCCGTTACTAGCAAAGTAATAATCTCACTATTTTAATAACTAGTGTGTAAGAAACTCAGGCGGAATAACTGCCTGGGTTTTTCTACAGTAAAAACCACCTTTCAAAATGGTAAAGAAAATCAGGATTTAAGGCCTATAAAATTTCATAAAATTCTTACATTTGTTTACACGTGATTTATTCACCATTAACAAGCTCCTGATACCATTTACCATAAAGAGAAATGCCAATACAACAATATATCTAAAAAGAAGGAGCAAAGCTATGAACCATGAGATAAATGTGGATAAAAGCAGGAGAAAGTTATTAAAGGCTTTTCTGGCTGGTTCTGCCCTTTTCGTTTTAGAAAGTGCACTATCACCGCTCAATACACTTGCAAAACCAAGAACCAGTAATCAAGTTGTAAAGGCTGCCCGCTATATAGCCGTTCATCCTGCAGGAGTCGGCTTTACGCAATCTGTTGCGTCAGGAGATCCTACTCCGTCTGGTGCAATGCTTTGGACCCGGGTAAATCCTGAAATAACAGGGATTGAAGCAGTCTCTGCAGACATTGTAGATCAAACTATGATTCAATGGCTTGAGAGCGGGCGGAATGGCTCATCAGTGAAAATCGCCGAATTCATTAAAAATGGGCAGGCGGTTATGGTTGAAATCAGTAAATCCAGTGATTTCAGCACGACAGTCCTGACAGGCTTCACCCCTGTATGGAAGGATTTCGATTATATTGTCCGCCTCGATGTTGATGGGCTTCTTGATCCTTCAAGCTACTATTATTATCGCTTCACGACTAAAAGCGGATTCGTCAGCCAAACTGGACGATTCAAAACCCTTCCGGCAGAAACGGATGAAACCCCTGTTAAATTTGCCTATATAACTTGCCAGGATTATACAAATGGCTATTTCAACGCTTTGAACCATTTGGCAGAGGAAGAGCTTGATTTTGTCGTTCACGTTGGCGACTATATCTATGAATCTGTCGGTGATCCGCTTTATCAAAGCCCAATAGAAGGAAGGCAAATCACCCTCCCAAGCGGCGGGACCAAGGCAACGACGCTTGAAGACTACCGGACTATTTACCGGATTTACCGGGAAGATGCGGATTTGCAAAAGCTGCATGAGCGGCATGCGATGATTGGCATTTGGGATGACCATGAATTTGCAAATGACACCTACTATCCGGCAATCGCCCCGGACGACAGCCTTAGTCCGGACCCCGAGCGGCGGCTTATCGCCAATCAGGTGTGGTACGAGTATATGCCGGCACGGGTGATGTTTGATAAGGGTGCGCCATTCGATCAGTCAATTCAAATCTATCGTTCTTTTAAAATCGGAAGCCTTGTTGAGCTGATCATGACCGATGAACGATTGTACCGCAGCCCCCATCCATGCGGGCCGGCGGTGACAGATAAATATTTTTCAAGCGGCTGTGCCGATATCGATAATCCGAACCGGTCCATGCTCGGGACAGAGCAGAGGGAATGGTTTTTTTCAAAACTTGCCTCCTCGGACGCTGTCTGGAAGATCTGGGGCAACGAGGTTCAATTCGCTGTCTTGAAATTGCTTGGGCGATATCTGAATCTGGATGCATGGGACGGCTATGATGCGGAACGGCAGAAAATCGCCCGGCATTTGAAAAACTTCAATGTCAAGAATGTCATCGCATTGACAGGTGACTTCCATACGTTTGACGCCGCGCTAATGAAAGAAGATTACATACATGACCCTGATTCCGAAGCGGTTGGGGTTGAACTGATGGTTGGTTCGGTCACCTCAAGCAATTTACGCGAAGCATTGAGGAATGCGCTGAATAATGTTCCAACCAATTCCAGCCCAATCCCTCTCCCTGTGCTTGATGAAATTATCAAGGTTCTCAAGAGCCGCTTGGGCATCGTGACGACTTTAACTGCAGAGCTTTTGTTAAAAGAACTGCAAAGCATCATTAAGCTCGAAAATCCCTGGATTGAACTTTTTGACAGCACCACCCATGGGTATGCAGTTCTCGAGCTGTCGCAAGCCAAGGCAATTTGGACTACATATACTGTCGACCAAATTGAAACGAAAGGCGCCCGGAAATCCTTGCACTGGCAGTGTGAAATTCCACGTGATAAGGCAGAACTGCGGGTTTTGGAATCTAATACTCTATTAAATCTATTTTAAAAAAGCGGGGTTGCTCCCGCTTTTGCTTTGGCATTTGTTTATGCTGAACCGCTAAAGCTGTTTCCTGTTTTACCTTTTGAATTTTTCCTTATATCCTTCAGTCCACTTCTCCGATTGCCCCCTGGCAATGCTCAATGTTTTCCAGCTTTCATGTTTGATCATTTTTGCAATGTAGACTATTTGGCCGACATGTCCGGATTGATGGACGATCGCACGCTGGATGGCATTGATGGCTGAGTAAGGTTCGCTGCGGATTGTGATTGTCCTGGCAAGGTCATCATCCGTCATCCCTTCCAGCGTTTCGAACAGGACATTCCAGCCCGTGTTCCAAGTTTGAAGCAGCTCTTCCTTTGATTTGAACGACCCAACAAATTCCTCATCCCGCTTCCGGTCCGGCTTCTCCCCATCTTCCGTCAAAAAGGAGCTGAACCTTGACTTCAGGTTTCCGCTCATATGCTTGACAAGAATGGCAATGCTGTTGGACTCCGGATTTGGGGCCCAATGCAGTTCTTCCAATGACAACTGATCCATTGCCCGCTCTGCCTGTGCTTTCATTCCTTTGAAGCTTTCTTTGGCTATTTTCAAAAACTTCGTTTCCGTGTTCATTCCCTCATCTCCCTTTTCCTGGATGGTTAACTTTATTCCGCACGGTCAGCGCACTTCCCTCCTTTTTGAAAAAAGAGATTGTATTTAGGTAAGAATTATGATATCGTTTGGTTTTTTACTACTACTCAATGATTATCAAAGGAGGTTGCCAGATGCAGGAACATGCATCGTTTACCGCACTCATGCTCGTGGTTTCAGCCGCGTTTCTAATACCGATCTTGCTGCACCGTTTCCGCCTTAAGTTCATGCCTGTCGTTGTGGCTGAAATCCTGGTAGGTATTATCCTCGGTCAAAGCGGACTTGATATCATTCATCCGGGCCCCTGGCTGGAAGTGCTATCGGCTCTAGGACTTATTTATCTGATGTTTTTGAGCGGTGTTGAAATAGATTTCACTACTTTTAGCAAAAAAGGAAAAGGTTCGGGCAAGCTGCCGAATCCGTTTATTATCTCGTCACTTATTTTCGGTCTGATGCTCGGGCTGTCATTTGCATTGGCTGAATTAATGAAATGGATGGGGCTTGTGAAGGATCCGTTTGTAATGGCCATCATCCTGGCAACGGTTTCGCTTGGTGTCGTCGTCCCCGTTTTAAAGGAAAAGAAACTGCTCAACACCGAACTTGGACAGACAATTCTGTTGACGGCTGTCCTATCTGATTTTGTGACAATGCTGCTGTTTGTTTTTTATCTTGCTTCGAGAACGGAAGGCGGCTTAAGCCCGTTCTGGATTTCAATGTTGTTGGTTTTCGTATTCGTTGTGTATTTTCTTATTAAAAAAATGGACAATGGCAAGGTATACGATTCTTTGCGCCGTGGAACAACCCAATTGGGAACACGGGGAACTTTCGCATTGATTCTCGTGTTTGTGGTCATGGCGGAAGCACTTGGTGCCCAAGCGATACTAGGCGCTTTTTTGGCTGGAGTAATTGTTTCGCTCTTATCCCCGTCAAAGGATTTTGCTCACCAGCTTGATTCATTCGGCTATGGATTCTTGATTCCAATCTTTTTTATCATGATTGGCGTCAACCTCGATCTCCGGGCTATTTTTAATGATCCGAACGTCTGGATGCTTATCCCTGTCCTGCTAATCTTTATTTATATCGCCAGGGTCACCCCGACTCTTCTATTAAAACGATATTATTCGTGGACGGAAGCAGCCAGCTCGGGTGTCCTGCTTGGCGCAACACTGAGCCTGGGAATCGTGGTCGCAACCGTCTCCCTCGATTTCGGCCTTATTACGGATTCGGTGGCCAGCGCAATCATTTTAGTTTGCATCCTTAGCTGCTTCATATCTCCGATTATGTTCCAAAGGAATGTCAGGACAATTTTGCCGGAGAACCCACGCGTTTCGATGGTTGGAGCAAACACGATTATACTGCCAGTCTCACTCGACCTGCAGGCTGAAGGCTTTGACGTAACAGTCTACGGCGCTGCCCAGAACAAGATAAACGAAGAAGAACACCACTTTCCAATGATTGAGCTCGATGAACTAAGCACCGAGAGCTTGGTTGCTGCGAACGCATTCGAGGCAGACATCCTTGTTCTTGGTACAGGCAACGAGGAGAAGAATTTAGAATTAGCTTCATTTGCAAAAGAGAAAGGCGTTGAACGAATCATCGTCCGGGCAGAGCTACCTGAAACACACAGCAAGCTGGTTGAGGAAGGCTACACAGTTTTTTCAACAACCACCGCCACAAGGGTGCTGATGAAATCGCTCGTTGATAATCCCGAAATGATTCAAATGATTTCCCAGCCTGGTACCCTGCAGCAGTTGAAGGTCGGCAACAGCTTGTATCACGGGCTGCTGCTCCGCCAGCTTCCCTTCCTTGGGGATGCGTTGATTGTGAAAATGTATCGAGGCGATATCCCGATTATTCCTCATGGCGACACTAAACTGCTGCTTGGTGACCGGCTGATTGTCAGCGGCAGTTCGGAGAATATAGAGATGTTGAGAAACGAATTGGGTTAGGCAGAGCGACTGTTGTGCTGGTAGTCCTAAACCACTCCGTTTGTGGGTAAAGGCTGCTTGGAAATTTTACGTTGACCAAGCTTATGGGCAGTTGCTTTAAAATGAATAGCTTTAGTGCTTGAGCCCTTTTCGGACACCCTGCTAAAGGTAAGGGGTTCCGTTTTGGACGATAGAAATCTTAAAAAATGCCCGAGACAAAGGCAGTCAATTGACTGCCTTTGTCCTCCCCTTTTGCGAATGTCCTCTAAAACTTTGGTTAACCTTACTATTCAAACAAAAAAACACTTTCGTACGGCGAAAGTGTCCACATTCAAATTACATTCTCTCTTCTTTCCATAAGCGTTCAAGAATAATCGCCGTAAACGTACCAAGCAAAAGTCCATTCCTCACTAAATTTTGGATGATGTTGGGCAAGCCGGTAAAATTCTCCCCTTGAACAAACATAATTCCAATTCCGACTAAAAGTGATATTCCCACCACTGTCAATGTACGCTGGCTAAGGCCGTTTCTTGTTAACGATTTTAAGGAAATACCCAGCATTTCAATAAGTGTTGCCATCAATGCCGCACTTGCAACAGGCAGGGGTAATGAGGATAATGCACTCACTATGAATGGGAATAGTGATATACCGACCATGATTATACTTGCGAATAGAAACGGAATAATCTTGTTCTGCCTTGAAAGTTTAACAAAACCAGCAGTGGCCGGCAGGGGAACGATTCCGACTGTTGAAAAGACAGAGGATAAAAGATGGGAAATTCCTCCCGCTGCAACCCCTGCGCTCAGACGATTTCCCACCTCTTTTCCGGTATCCTCTTTTTGGTGAACTTCACTCGAAGCCGTAATTGCAGCAATTGTATTTGAAATTAACAAAAAGCTAAATAAAACAGCCGTAATAATCATACTTTCATTTAAGACTGGCGTTCCCCATTCCCATAAGCCCGGCAATTGAACGGCTGCTCCCCCTGCCGGCTCCGATAAATGACTTTTGCCAAGCAGAGCAAAGGCCCCCCACCCCAGTAGGATACCAATCAGAATAGAGTAGCTCTTCATCCAGTCCTTACCCTTTATTGTTAATAAAAAGATCAGGAAAAATACTGCAGCGGATAAAATGAAGCTGCCACTATCC
Source organism: Bacillus sp. FJAT-27225 (assembly GCF_001685025.1). GTDB lineage: Bacteria > Bacillota > Bacilli > Bacillales > Cytobacillaceae > Bacillus_D. Next base: position 763,034 of record NZ_MAYU01000012.1, read on the forward strand.
AATTCCCCGCCCGCTCGTTTCCCGGACATCATTCCGGTCAGGAATACCCCGCTCAATTGAATGGCCAGGATAAATAAAAATGTACCTGTCACCAATGGGGTAAACAAAGCTATTAAAATACGGACCCATTTTGTTATTCCCAATATTAATAGAAGAAGGCCTGAAATCATTAGCCCCGCCTCTAAAATCTGCAGGGAATGCTTCAATGAATAGCCCATTTCTACACCGATACTTGCATACAGGATAAATATACTCACCCAGGAACCTGCAGGCCCATCTGCAATTGGGAAACGATGCCCCCATCTTGCTTGAATGAAGGAGCTTAGCCCAACTACAAAGAATGTCCGCTGCATGAGTTCCGATGTTTCCTTAAGGGATAAATCAAATATATTTCCAAGTACGATCGGAAGGGCAACCGAATTCGCCAACAAATAAACAAACCATTGAAACGTGCTCAAATAATAGTTCTCTCTCATTCCTCTTTTAGTCACCCTCCCGTCCCCATACAATTTTCAGTCCTTTTACTATACCAAAAGAGGTTTCCCACAGCCATCGGTACCAGGAACAGGGACCCCAATATAAAAGGCAGCTGAGTTATACAGCTGCCTTTTATCCACTTATCTAATAATGTGTGTACCTGTATTTCTCTTTACTGCCTCTTTTAGGCTTTCCGGGCTGGTGATAATAACTCTCTCTCCGCCGCCCTTAAGAAAGTCCAAGCTCGCCTCTATTTTTGGCAGCATGCTTCCAGGCGGGAAATGTCCTTCCTGCACAAACATTTCCATTTCGGGAATAGTCACCTGATCCAGTGCCTTTTGTGCAGGTTGACCAAAATGAATACAAACTCTTTCAACACCTGTCGTAATGATCAGGGTTTCGGCACTAACCTGTTCAGCGAGAAGACTTGTTGCAAAGTCTTTATCTATGACAGCATCTATTCCGTGGTAGGTTCCATTATCCGACTTGATAACCGGAATGCCCCCACCCCCTACAGCAATAACGATATATCCCTTCTCAACCAGTGATTTAATCACGTCTTTTTCAACTATATCAACAGGTTTTGGTGATGGGACAACCCGGCGGTAACCCCTTCCTGAATCTTCTATGAAATGCCAATCAGGATGCTCGCCTTTCAACTCTTCTGCCTGTTCGAAAGAATAAAATCCCCCAACCGGCTTTGTCGGATTCAAAAAATTCGGGTCGTCTGCTGATACTTCCACTTGAGTAATGACAGTCGCAACCTTCTTGTTAATTCCTCTTCTGGCAAGTTCATTTGTTAATGCCTGCTGAATCTGATAACCAATTCCGCCCTGTGTATCCGCTACACAGTTAACAAGAGGTACTGAAGGCAGGCCTGCTGTTTCATTTGAAATTTCAGATCTTCTGAGTTCATATCCTACCTGTGGCCCATTACCATGGGTAACGATTACATTAAGGCCTTCCTCCACCATGTCTACAATATGGCGGGCCGTTTCACACGCAGCTTCATATTGATCATCAATCGAATTGCTTCCATTGTCTTTAACCAGAGAGTTACCGCCTATAGCAACTATTACAAGATTTTCCAAAGCTGTATCCTCCATTTTACTCCGCAGTCTCCCCAAGCAATTCCAGGGATTGTTTTTTATGCTGGTGATACAAAGGGTTTTCAGGATCATGTTTAATCGCATTCTCAATCGCTTCAATCGCATCCCTGTGCCTTCCTAGCGACCTCAGGCTGTTTGCCTTATGAAACGAGAAATCATACCGGTGAGGCTGCATCGCCAGCAGCTGGTCCATAGCCCGCACCGCTTCTTCATGCCTGCCAAGTTCCCTTAAATAATTTGATTTATGATACAAGTAAAAGGTTTCTTCAGGGTCCCTGCCAACCGCCTTATCGTACTCAAGGAGAGCCGCTTCAGGCTCATTCATCAGCCGCAGACAATTTGCTGTATAGAAATAAAAATCCAGGTCATCCGGGCTTATTTCCAGCGCCTTGTTGTACTCTGCAAGAGCCAATGCGTACTGCTTTAATTCCTGTAAGCAAAATCCCTTATAAAAATATAAGTCTACTAGATTAGGATTCTCCTGAAGTTCCCCGTCTATAACCGAGATTGCTTCTTCATACCGGTCTTCCAGATAAAGCAATTTGGCCTGTTTGACCGCTTCATTCTGCTCTACATATTTTTGCTCAAGAATGGCTTCTACTTTAGCTTGTTTGAGCATTCGGGCATGCTGCAATGATGACGTTCCGTCTCTGTCCTCAAGATGAACATCCGCACCCGCTTTTACAAGCAGTTCAATAATAGTAGAATACAAGCGGCCGCCATTTCCTAAAATAACAGCCTCAAGCAGGGCACTCCAACCGAGATTGTTTACATGATTGACAGGAATGCCGGCTTCCAGGCATCTCTGTACAGTTTTCAGGTAACCCTTTTCACTTGAAGGCAGCAATGCTGTACCGCCAAAACGGTTAACACTCTTCAAGTCTGCTCCATAGTTCAGCATTAAGCTTAAAATCTCATGAAACCCGTTTGCCCCGGAGCAAATAAAAGGAGTTAAAAGAGTGATATCCCTGGTATTTACGTCACTGCCAGCCTCTAATAATCTCTTAACCACTTCATAGTTGTTTTTCTGGGTTGCCGCCATTAAAGCTGTGCGGCCTGCTGCATCTTTATATTCAACATCTGCTCCATCAGCTAATAGTTGACGGACAGCATCAACATCACCATATTCACTTGCCTCAATCAGTTGTTGATTTAAAGTCACCATTATATACTCCTCTTATTAATATAGAACGAACAATAGTTTTGAACATGGTTGTTGATTTCCGTTCCAGGCACTTCGCTTTCCGCGGGGCGGGCGGTGAGCCTCCTCGGCGTAAACACCTGTGGGGTCTCACCTGCCCCGCTGCTCCCACAGGAGTCTTCGTGCCTTCCACTTCAATCAACGGGAGGCTCATTTATAGTTCGTTTTCTATAGCGTAATTACCTGGGCACTGACCCATAGGAACATCTTTCCGGGTAAAAATTCATCCAGCGCTGCAGGTTCCAGCACCGGAGATTTGTCTATTTATTGTTTTTATGGAAAAACTCAAACAGCTCATCGCAATCTTCCCGCTGCTCTACCTTAACCATATTGAGGACACTTTTATCTTCACCTGTTAAATACTTGCGTAAGTGCATATCAGAGAAGCCATGTTTATCGGCATCTTCGCTCGTATTGCAGTAGTATACTTCTTTAATTCCTGCCCAGATGATGGCGGACACACACATTGGACAAGGTTCACAGGTGGCATAGATAACACAATCAGACAGATCCATCGTGCCCAGTTTTTTAGTGGCTTTACGTATGGCAACCATTTCAGCGTGGGCGGAAATGTCAGTATCCCTCATCATCGTATTGCTCACGACAGCAATAATTTCATCGCCGCGTACGATTGTTGCTCCAAATGGCCCGCCAACCTTGTTGGCCATACCAACAAACGTTGCATCCGCCGCTAATTTCATATAATCCATATCCAAACTCCTCCATATCAGGTTTTACTCTGTAACAGGACCAATATTATGTTTTTTATTTACGTAAAGCTTATACGCCAAGAAGAGTGCAATGAGCAGATATCCCCAAACGAAAGGCATTGCAGCCTCTTGTGCAAATCCGATCGAGACTGTATGAATGGCACCAGCAAAAGTTAAAATGGCTCCTAGCACTGCAGCTATGATGCCTCCAATTGGCGTGTTTCGGATCGTAAATACAGCTATACAACCCCAGATAACACTACTAATAGGTGCGCCAGTACCTAAAGCAACCAAGCCATCGTAGAAAAGTCCGGCATTTTCCAGGGCAAGTGATGATACCTGACCGGCAGCTTCCCCCGCAGCCGTACCAGCTGCTGAAAGTGCATTATTAACAGCTACTAATGCCCAGTTTGCTACCCATGGGAAGAAAGTGACAAAGATTGCAGGAACTTCAAATCTCGGACTTTCACTGACAGCCTGATGCCCCGTAACAATCGCAATAAACACGAGCATCGGAGCAATAGCAGCTATCGGAACAATAGCAAGCAACAGACCCATTAGACTAAATATCGATAATAAGAATATGGCACCGGAGCTGGCAATCGAATACCCTAAACCTGCACCAACTGCCTTCCACCCAGCATGACCTACATAGACTGTTACTGGGAATGGGTTACCACAAAGGCCGCCGACTAAAGTGGAAAATCCGTTTGCAAGCATAACGTCTCTCGTATTGTATTCGTCCCCGGCAATAGCAGCAGCTTCAATGTTTTCCAAGTTGAAAATGAAGTTTGACAATCCCAGGGGGATAGCCGTTAAAAGGTAAGGCAAAGCAGCGCTAAAATGGTCGAAAAGCCCATTTAAATGTAGCTTAGGTGGATTAAAGCCAAATGATTTTAGTGCCTCAGTAACATCAGCAGGATTTTGATATCCAGCGATCCAGGCAATTGCAGTTCCAACTAATAGTAATAATAAACCCGTAGGTATTTTCGTTAAGATTGGATGTTTGCTTAACCAGTTCATGAAGATGATGATGAGCGCAACAAATGCGACAATCGGCATTTCAAAAGATTGCATCATTGGATTCATACCTAAGAATACAAATGCCAAACCTGCCAATGCTGCCAACAATACAGTTGTTGGTACTACCCTTCTAATCGCTTCACCAAAAAATGCACCTAAAAATAAAAAGGAAGCCTCGAAGAATACCCAAATTACTGCGACTGCTGTTGTGAAAACAGCATCTTGTGTCTGATGGTAGAGTGGAAGCATAATCACAAAGACGATTAGGAAAATACCAGGTGAACTGGACCCCGATGGGAGTGCGGTAACATCCTTTCTACCTGTTTTCTTAGCCAGCCTGTAGGCAAAATAAGCAAGGATAATCCCGGATAGAAGGACAGCAAATCCAAAGCCGGGAACAATCCGTTTAAAAACAAAATCACCTGGCATACCAACGACGAAAATTAATAACGAGATCATGACCAAAAAGTCTGTTAAAACGTTAACAAACAATCCGAAGGAGGCCGCAAAGTCTCCTCTCCTCCATAAAGCAACCTGTCCCATGTAATATCCCCTTAACATTTATATTTTTTTGTTGCGGTCTACATTTTTACAAGCATGGGAGACACTGGGGAAACGCGGAATGATTGGTTTCCCCAGTGCGTTGTTAAAATCTATTGAATCGTTTCGCTTAAAGCCAGGACTGCTTTTTCAAATGCTTCAACTGGCGGATATGTTATACCTGCACCTATCATGCCGATTCCCGCTTCTTTATGGGCAATCGCAGTATTAATTATCGGCATAATGCCTGTTTGAAGTACTTTCCGTACGTCAATTCCTGATGGGATGCCCATAAAATCGAGCAATGGAATTGTTACGTTTGGATTTTCAGCCGTTGTAATTTCTTTCATTTTGGTCGAGAAGCCAATCGCTTCCTCAACTGTACCGCCAACAAGTGCAACAATGGCAGGGGCCGCTGCCATAGCGAAACCGCCAATTCCATACGTTTCAGTGATTGCACTGTCTCCGATGTCCAGGCCGGAATCTTCAGGCTTATATCCTGCGAACATCGGTCCAATAACCTTCTGGGCAGGGCCAGTGAACCAGGTGTTGCCGCCAATGCCGCTTACACGGATACCGAATTCTGTGCCATTACGGGCCATTGTTGTAACAACTGTACTGTTTTCGATTCCATGGGCAGCGTCCATGGCGCATTTTGACATGGCCATCCAGGTTGGGCCCGAGAAATAGTCACTGCTTGCAACAAACTCGAACACTTCGCGCTTCTGCTCTGTTGTGAAATCGGTTTGCAGTATATAAGGAGTCAACGCCTGGATTAACAGGGTTGTACCAGCAACGTTCCTGTTATGGCATTCATCTCCCATATGGAGGGCCTGAGCAAGCATCAAACGCAGGTCGATTCCATTCGGATTAAGCTTCATTGCCTCCCGCAGCATCGGCCCGAGAACATCCCGCATCCATACAAGCCGGTCGATTACGGACTGATCATTTGCACCCATCCGTAAAATCTTGGATAATTGCTCACTCAAATTTGTATAGGCGATGTTCCCATATGTCTTGTTCTCGACAATATGCATGAACATGGAAGCAGATGTAACACCAGCCATTGAACCAACACAGTTGTGTTCATGGCATGGGGAGAATGTGATTTCACCTGAAGCAGCCAATTCTTCTGCTTCCTTTAGGTCCTTGGCCAACCCTTCAAATACAATTGCACCAGTAACAGCGCCTTTCATTGGTCCGTTCATCTTATCCCAGGTAATCGGAGGGCCGGAGTGAAGGATTGTCGTCTTTGTCATGCCAGGCACAACATTGATTGCCTGGTCAAAACCTATTAATACTGGCTGTGAATTGATAATCCGCTCCACTGCCAATTTATTAGCCGCTTCGATTTTTTTGAGGATTTCCTGGCGTTCCAGTTTATCCAGAGCCTTGATGATCTCAGGCTTTCCTCCGCCCGGCGGTTGCCAGTCAAGATGTGTTGCGCTTGCATTTTGCTTTAGAATATCGTCCTTGAAAAACTCGATTCCAACGTTTAGTGCATGGATTTTACTATTAAAAAGTTCTGTAATTTTGCTCATGGATTATTCTCCTTTCACCACGAATTCCCTGGCCAATAGCCCGGCATTTTGGCTGCTGCTCGCATGTGTTGCACCCGAAGCAATCAGTTTGTTTACCTGTTCCTCAAGATTTTGAGGGTCTGCATCAGTTCCAAGCACATAGCCAAGAATTTCAAGATGCCTTCCTTCTTTTTCAGCGAGCTGTTTTGCTTCCACAATGGCCGGAAGCATAACGCCTACCGGATCTTCATGTGAGCCGAAGCCGAGAACAAAGTCCATGACAATTACGCCAACTTCAGGATCTTTTGCTTCCTGCAAAAACCTTTCAATTCTCGAAGAAGGATCAATCATTGGGTGAGGTTTTCCATTAGTGAATTCATCGCTGCCAAAATCAATAAATGTATGTTCCTTACTGACGTGGACATCAGCCAGTTGATAATTCGGGTCCTTCTGGATGTTGCTGTAGACATTATCGAATTTTTCCAAAGTTGCATACATCGCTTCGTCGCAAAGTGTTCCCCCGCAGAATAGTCCGCGGATATATTGTTGTTCCGGAGAAAGCTTTGTCCGCACTTCTTCAATAAGCGGAATGTTCAGGGCCTTCTTATTGATCTTTGACTCATCTGCTCCTGCAAGAAGGACTGCTTTCAGGGCACCCTCTTTTGACATTTTTGCAAAATGCCCTCCAGCTTTTGTTACCTTCTCTTCGTCTCCGCCAATGAACCAAACAACCACAGGCTTTGAACATTGCTGGATTTTGTTTAGAATTTTGTCCTCCACACTCGGCGCAGGTGGTTTAGAGACCACAACGATAACCTTTGTCGCATCATCTTCTTCCAATGCATGAATGCCATCAAGCATCATGATTCCGCCAACTTCTTCACTTAGGTCTCTTCCTCCGGTACCGATCAGCTGGGAAACTCCGCCGCCAAATTCATGAATGCGGACACTCATCTCCTGGCTGCCTGTACCTGAAGCACCAACAATGCCAATGTTCCCTTTTCTCACAGCATTAGCGAAGCAAAGGCCGACGCCATTGATGATGGCTGTACCACAGTCAGGTCCCATCAGCAGCAACCCATTGTCGTGCGCGAAATTTTTAAGTTCAATCTCTTCCTCAATGCTGACATTGTCGCTGAACAGCATGACATGAAGATTGTTTTCAAGAGCTTTTTTTGCCTCTCTTGCTGCAAAGGCGCCATTTACGGAAATAACGGCTAGGTTTGCGTCCGGGATGCCTGCAGCGGCAGATGCAACTGTTGAAAATTTAACTTCCGCCTTGCTTTTGCCAGAATTTTTCTTAGTAAATAATTCTTCTATGTTCAAGTAACCGTTTTCAGCCAATTCATCAGTTTCTGCTTTTACAACGATCATTAGGTCACTTGTTTGGGCGTCTTCCAATTGCTGTGTAATCAGGCCTATGTTACGCAGGACCTCTTTATTCATTTCAGTCCCCATTGCTACAAAAGCCTGCTCTACACCTTCAATTTGATTTGCTTTTGTTGAAAGGGACATCAGGGATACAGAGTCAAAATACGTGTTCTTTTTAATCACAACTTTTACAGCCATGTCTTACCTCCAACTTTGATAATTAATTCCAATCCTGCAAGCATTCCAAACGCGATATCAGTCCCGGATGTGGAACCGATTGATAGGACCGCCTTAAGCCGTTCCACCACTTCCTTTTGCGAACCGCCAATTACGGACATTGCCAACTGTACAATCGATTCCCTTACTTCACCGACAGAGGCTTTTTTAATCGCCATATAGCTGATTTCGTTCGTCAACGGTTTCGCAATCCCCGCTACCCGCTCTGCAAAGCCACGGTAATTCGAGGCCGGGGAATCTACAAAATGGAAGGCGGCGAACAAGCCTACTAAAAAATCATCTCCGGAAGGGGTTAAACCAGGACCGAGGCCAACCAATCCTCTTGCCTTTTCAATGGCTGCCGCTTCCCTGCCGAGCTCCAAATTTTCGAGCAAGGATTTTATCCTTTCCTCCAGCAATCTGGATGTTTCGTTTTCGAACATGTTACCGTAACTGCCTACAGGCTTTATCCCTCCCTTTTTTCCAAAAAGAGAAAGGCTGTCCTTTACGATTTCGATATTCTGTTCTAACTGGCGTGGATCTTTTGGATACGGGGGCATCGTACACTTCCACGATTCCGTCTCCCAATCCGCTTTATACAGCTTGTTTCTTATTAATAAACGGTTGTTCTCAGAATAGACGGAGTCTTGAATCCGAACCTGCAATTCTTTGAAACTTTTAGTATAGTCAACAATGAGTGTATTTGGAGCCAAATCGACAGTGGGAGCAGCTAGCGTATAAAGTTCTCCATCTTCCTGCCTCAAAATATTAATAGTCCGGTCAAAAACGCTATGGACTGTACCTGTAAACCCGGTGGATATGGCTAGGAGAAAGTTTTCTTCCCCAGCAATAACTCTGTTCATCGATACCACCCCGCCTTCCGCCTGCGAAAATTCCAAGCCTGGACTGGAAACGGATTCATAAAGCCCCGCAGCCATTTCCCTGTTACACTTATAACAGGACTGTTCCTTACCCAATTCGTGCGAATTTGCTGTGCACAAGCAAATTCACGAAAACGCAACTTTTCAAAGCAAGCTGTTTGAGCTATTATCAAAAACAAAATCAATTTCTGGGCAGCCAGCCGCCTTACATGTACAATAGTAGACCCTATACCTTTGCAGGTCACTGTTTACCAAAACCGAAAAGACAGGATTCTGATTGGGCAACTTGCACAATTAATTGTGTAAATTTTTTGACAAAGGAGAGAGTGGATTTGCTGACTGTCAAAGATCTCTTTAGTATCAAGGCAATTGACGGCCTGAAGATAGTGGCGGGGGAACAAGGTATAAACAGGGAAATTTCACTTGTCAATATCATTGAAAATCCCGATGCCTTCGATTGGCTGTCGCCAAATGAGCTGTTATTGTCCACAGGCTATATTTTCAAAGACAATATAGACTACCAGAACAGGATTATTAAAGAATTGGCTGAAATCAACTGCGCGGGTCTTATAGTAAAAATGAGGCGGTATTTTGAAAGGCTACCCCAAAATATGATTGAGCAGGCGAACAAATATGGGCTGCCCCTCATTGAACTGCCATTTGAATACACTCTTTCGAAGGTTATATCGATCATCAACGAGAAAGCATCTGGAAGGTATGACTTGTTAAACAGAAAGACTCTTGACATGCATAACTTGTTTTTCCGAATTACCCTAGAAGGCGGAGGCATTGAACGAATTGTGTCCCTGTTATCGGAAACTATCAATAACCCTATTGTTCTAGTAGACAAAGACTGGAGGCTTTTGCATTATACGGAGCACAAGAATAATAAAATTCCGCTTGAATATAGCCTTGATCTTGTAAAAAACAGGCCTGCCTTTAATCAGGCTTTCCAGGATTCCATTCCAATAACAATTAACGATATAAAAAAGTCGATTAAAAGGATTTATGATCTGGAAGGAATTGAGGTGAAGTGCAGAGTATTGCCGGTTGCTGTTTCCAGCCAGCTTTTCGGATATATTGTCGTCTGGCAGACTGTAAACGAGTTGACTGAATTTGATTACATTATCCTTGAACAGGCATCGACCATCCTGGCTTTGGAAGGGATTAAAGCAAAAGAAATTGAGGAAGTAAAACTAAGAATACGGGAGGACTTTTTTGATGATTTGCTGACAGGGAAAATTACTTCGTCTGATACGATTAAGACTCTCTGTGACCTGCATGGCCTGAATGCAAATTATATGTACAGCACCATCGTTATAAACATGGATCCTCTAGATTATGAAAACAATGAGGATTTAATAGCCCGTAAGTACCACTTAGAGAATCGCGCAAAGCGAATTGTTGAGCTTATTTATGAATATTGCTCATTTGCCCACGGTGAAATTACTGCTTTTTACAGAAACAACCGGATTATCATTCTGCTTGGCCAGAACGCTAACCGCGAGCCCTTAACAGTTAACGAAGCAAAGAATTACGGCAGTGAAATCTTGCGAATCCTGGAAAAGCACATTTTAAAGACCGCCTTTCAAATTGGGATCGGAAGGCAGTACCGACGGATTGATTCACTTCATAAAAGCTTCTCTGAGGCTACTGAATCAATACGGCTTATGCAGAGATTGAACCACCAAAACGGTGTGGCACATTTCGAGGACCATTCCGTCTATCATTTTCTCGATTCCAATATAAAAGACTTGCAGTTGGAAGACTTTTTCATGAAAAGGCTTGGAAAACTATATGAACAGGATAAAACACAAGGTACAGATTATATCTCAACACTAGAAAACTATTTTGCGAACAATATAAACATTAGTGAAACAGCCAAAGCGATGTTTCTGCATAGAAATACAGTGATTTATCGGATTGACAAAATCAAAGAAATATTGAACACAGACCTAAAAAACTCTGAAGAGCTGTTGCAAATACAGCTTGCCCTGAAAATCTACAGACTGCTTAACAAGAAACTGCTGAGGTAAGGATGTGAAACAGTGATAAAAGAGACGGTTATATACAAGAAGGAATCCGGCTTTGCCATCCAGGCGGATTTTTACGGAATAGATAAGAAGGATTGTCCGGTTGTTGTTTATATTCATGGCGGCGGATTTATATGGGGCTCCAGAAAGGACGTACCCCATGACTTTCTTCAGCTATGCCATGATCATGGGTATGCTGTTTTTTCAATCGACTACAGGCTTGCCCCCGAAACGAAATTGGATAAAATCCTTGAAGACATCAGAGATGCGCTAACATGGCTGCAAACAGAGGAGGCCCGCCGTTATTCAATTAATAGTGGGAGAATTGCAGTAATGGGGGCTTCAGCAGGAGGATTTCTGGCTCTCTCTACAGGAATATTACCGAACAGGCCCCGCGCCATTGTATCATTTTACGGGTATGGAGATATCAGCAGCAGCTGGGCGGCAGATCCAAATTCCTTTTATCAAAAAAGCCAATTGATAAGCTGGGAGGATATCGAAAATCTGGCTTCTAGCGAAATGATTACTGAAGGCCCGGTTCACCCCCGCTATCTTCTTTATCTTCATGGAAGGCAGCACGGCACGTGGACCAAGCAGGTTACTGGCTTTGACCCTTTTGCACAATCCCATCTCCTAAAGGAGTTATCGCCGTTATATAGGCTGAAGGAGGATTTTCCGCCAGCCTTGCTTGTGCATGGCACTAAGGATACGGATGTCCCTTATGAACAATCCGTTTTTATGAAAGCTGCCATTCTTAAAGAAAAAGGACAAGCCTCCCTGATAACCGTACCGGGGGCTGGGCATGACTTCGAAAAGCACTCACCAAAACCCGTTATTGATGACGTTTATAGGCAAGTCTTCCAATTTATAAATAGTTATTTAAAGAATTAAAAAGGCGGGGACTCCTACTCCGCCTTCCTCCTAACTTTTGTGCCATAGCAAATAGCTTTTGGTTTCAAGATTAAACCCCGGGTAATATCACCTACTAGATCATCCCTACTATCCCTATAATTAACTTGCCTTTTTTTGATAGAATGAGAGTATCCATTTTCCATAGAGGTGTAGCAATATGAAAAAAACGATTGGGATGTTTGCACATGTGGATGCCGGCAAGACTACGTTAGCTGAGCAGCTGCTTTTTCACACGAACGCAATTAGGCAAAGAGGCCGTGTCGATCATCAGGACACGTTTCTTGACCATCATGATATCGAAAAACAGCGAGGTATTACGGTTTTTGCAGGACAGGCTAACTTTACTTACAGGGACTCTGACTATTATTTAATTGATACACCGGGCCACGTCGATTTTTCGCCAGAGATGGAGCGGGCGATAACGGTCATGGACGCAGCCATCATTATTGTCAGTGCTGTCGAGGGCGTTGAAGGCCATACGGAAACAGTCTGGAACTTATTGAAAAAGCATAACGTTCCGGTCTTCTTTTTCATCAATAAAATCGACAGGGCTGGAGCGGATCCTGTACGGGCCTTAGAGGAAATCCGCAGCCAGTTGACCAGAGATGCTTTCGATGTGGCTGGGTTACAGGCAGATGGCATGATGACAAGCGAGGTCATTGAATTTCTTGCCGAACGGGATGATATGCTTTTCGAGTATTATATGGAAAATGGCTGCGATCTGGAGATTTGGTTCCATACGATGAAAAACATGATCCAGGAAGGACGGCTTTTTCCATGCATGAGCGGCTCAGCCCTCCAGGATAAAGGGATCGGGGAGCTTTTGCAAAAGCTCGACATGCTGACTGTAACGGATTACCGCCCGGATGAGCATTTTGCCGGACGGGTTTATAAAATTCGCTATGATGAAAAAGGAACAAGAATTACGTTCGTCAAAGTGCTGGCCGGGGATCTAAATGTGCGGGATGAAATTCGTTATGGTGAAGATAAATTCGAAAAGGTAACGGGGCTCCGAATCTATAATGGTACAAAGTTTAAAACTGTCGAGGAAGTATCTGCCGGAGACATTGTAGCTGTTATAGGCCTGTCTGAGGCAAAGGCTGGTGATGGCCTCGGTACCTTAAAGGAGCAGGTTAGCTATGAAATGGTTTCCGCGCTCAAGTCCAAGGTTTTGTTTGACAGGAGTTTGAACGTGAAGGATGTACTCGGCTATTTTAAAAAGCTTGATGCTGAGGATCCCGCCCTTAATGTCAGTTGGGAGGAACGTACGCAGGATATCCATATTCATGTGATGGGAGTCATCCAGCTTGAGGTCCTCAAACAGGTGGCAAGAGATCGGTTCGGGATTGATATCGGCTTTGCCGAGCCGGAGATTTTATATAAAGAAACAATCGAGGGTGAGGCAGTTACCGGTTATGGCCATTTCGAGCCGCTCGGCCACTATGCCGAGGTTCATCTGCAGATTCAGCCTGGTCCATCCAATAGCGGGATTTCATTTGAAAGCGTCTGCCATCCGAACGACCTTGAAATCGGCACCCAGAATGTAATTCGAACCCATTTGTTTGAACGTGACCATCACGGGCTTTTGACAGGCTCGCCTTTGACCGATGTGCAGATCACGCTCCTGACCGGACGAGCCCATAATAAACATACATCGGGCGGCGACTTCCGGGAGGCCACCTTCCGCGCACTGCGCCAAGGCCTTGAAAAAGCAAAAAATATACTGCTTGAACCTTATTATGAATTTAAGATAAAAGTAGAAACCGATCATATTGGAAGAATATTAACGGACATCCAACAGGCACATGGCAGATTTGAGGCACCAGAAACTCATGGCAGCTACACACTCTTGGCCGGCAAGGTTCCGGTTGCCACGTTCATGAATTATGGGCCGGAGTTTGCTTCGATTACTGGCGGAAAGGGAACGATGAACCTTGTACTTGCCGGCTACTTTCCTTGCCACAACCAGGCGGAAGTGATTGAGATAATTGGCTATAATAAGGATGCTGACCCGGATTATACTTCATCATCGATTTTTTGCGCAAAAGGGCATGGCTATACTGTGCCATGGGATGAAGCCGAGGCCGAGATGCATTGCTTATAGATATTTTTATAAAAGGTGTAAGACTGTATGAGAGGTTTCAAATGTATATGTCGGATTGGCACTGTTTTGAGTTCTATAACCATATTAAATGTGCCCAATAGCTCGCATTAGCAACGTTTGGGGTTCCGCAAACATGCAAAATGTGCCCAATAGATGGCATTAGCAACGTTTAGGGTTTCGCAAACATGCTAAATGAGCCCAATAACTCTGATTGGCAACGTTTAGGCTTTTAACCATGCGATAAAGAAGTGCCCATGATAAAACAATTAAAGGACAACCCCACATCATAATGGGTTGTCCTGCTCCTTTATAGCACAGCTTCTTTTGCCTGTTGTAATTTATACGTTTGCAATGCCTGCTGTAGGCTGGAGAATGTTTTGATTTTAGACGTATCAATTCCGAGCAGTACCATCGTTTGGGCAATTTCCGGACGGATTCCGCTCAATACTGCTTCAACGCCTAAAAGCCTTAATGCATCAATCACCTGGAAAATTTGGTTCGCGACCATTGTATCCACAATCGGAACCCCGGATAGGTCTACGATAAAATAGGTAACCCCAAGCTGGGCGCTCTTTCTGAGTGACTCTTCCATTAGCAGTTTTGCCCGATACGTGTCAATTGTCCCTACGAGTGGCAGTACAGCCACGCCTTCCTCAAGCGGGACAACCGGAACAGACAATTCCTCAATCTCTCTTTGCGCCTTTTTCATTATTTCCTTATGATGTGCAACGAAAGCAATGCTGAAGCTCTGGGCCGCCTTATCTATAATTCTTTGCAATTTCTTGTTCGCTTCATGATATTCGGCCAACGATTTATCGCTCTCCTGGCCTAATTCAAATATGATTTCAGTCAATTCCTCACGGTAATAATTCAGTTCGTCCAATGCCATGTCGATCGTCATCCCGAGTTCGGAACAAAAGGCTCCTGTCTTTTCGCCCCATTCTGTAATCTTTGCCATGGCGGTTTCGAAGTCATCAACGAGCAATTCCTCATACAAACCGATCAGTTTCACTCTTTCTTTTCGAAGCTGATCTGAAATCGGACCAAGCTGTTCTGGATATCTCTCTACTTGTATATCGGTTATTTCATTGGCCAACTCTACTTTTATTTCGCTGATTTTTTTTATTACAGCCGAAAAATCAAACATCTTCTTCAGACTCCCCTTTCCAACAAGTGATTTTACCCTCTGTTCATTTTGTTTAAACCACTTTTTCGAAAAAATAAAATATGGCAGCTGCCATGCCATTTGTAGTCTTCCTGGCAGGATAAATGTGGCAGAATAGTGAAATTCTCGGATATATCTAAAAAGTCTCGGATATTCGCTCAGAAAGAAAACCCGGATATAGTATCCAAATTCCCGGATATATTTGCTTCAAAAGCAAAACCACTGATATATTAACTGACCATCTTCAAAGTTTACAGAAAAAAAGACTGCCATAGCAGTCCGAAAAAATCGCTACCCTATAAAACAAGCCCTCCCGCAACCTAGAACGGGAAGGTATATCCAAACATAATTTTAATCAGGGCCTTAATGATTCTCTATAATTCATTTCAGATTATTTCTCTCCAGAATGTTTCCAATCAAACCCTGCCGCGTTTAAAAATGCTCTGGCCAATACCATATGGCCTGCAGAGGAGGGATGGACGCGGTCCCAGGCAAGTGATGCAGAGTAAAACTCCTTTAGGACAACATCGAAGGCAGCCTGTGTGTTAATGAAAATAGAATCTGTTTCATTGGCAATCTTTTTCACAATCATGCCATACTCGTCCATCGTTTTGCGCATGCTGTCATCCTTGTTGCCTTCCAAATAATATGGTGTCATCAGGATGATTCCTTTAACAAGCGGCTTTGTTTCACAAACCAGTTCCCGGAGTGTCTTTTCATATTCATTTGCATATACATGTGTTTCTTTAATAAATGGCATGTCATACTGACGCCACACATCATTAATTCCAATCATAATTGAAAGCCAATCCGGTTTTTGGGCAATTACGTCTTCCTGCCATCTGCCCTTTAAATCGCGGACTGTGTTGCCGCTAATCCCTTTATTGACAACCCGGATTGCACGTTCGGGATAAGTCGCCTGAAGGAGCGCGTCAACAAAAGAAACATAGCCTGTCCCTAATGGACGGTTGATGTGAAGCCCTTCCCCGTCCGGTTTGGCACGGTCACAATCTGTGATTGAATCGCCAATAAACAGCAGCTTTTGTGATTTTTCAAAAAGCATGGATGATTAACCCCTTTCCTAGTCCAAAGAAGCTGACTTTATTACCAGCTCCCACTGCTTGTATCCTTGCTTAATTTTGTAATGCTCTCGGCTATAAACTTCTCAACCGTTGCTCTCGTAGCGGAACCGTCAATTCCGATAACCAGCCCCCGCTACCAACATACTGTGCTCTTCCAAGAGGAGAACCGAGCTCAATTGCTATATTCAGTTTATCACTTTTGGAAAGGTTTTCATTTTGATAAGCCTTGGAGAACAATAAAGAAAAACTAGTCTTGTTAGAAAAGTAGAACAGAGGATAAATTCTTGAAACGGGCAACTCCTATCAGGGATAATAAAAGGAAGCAGTAAGTTCCTGGAGGGATTATTCTTGAAAAATATTAACTATAGAAATCCAAAGGTTGCGAGCTATCTAGTACTCGGCAGTTTATTCGTTATTTTAGGGTTTTCTAAGGGGTTAGTCTTCTTTTTATTGGGAGCCCTTTTAATCGTTGGTGGGATAAGAGAGAATAGTAAACTCTCTTAATAGTTTTGTAATACAAAAATATACACTCTCAAGCCCAAGCTATACGCAATAAAAAAAGACTAAATAGGCTGCTATTTAGTCCCCTAAACTCATATCAATTTCCCCTCAAGTTTTTATCATATCAATCTTCTATTCTGCAGATATTCAATGACCCGCTCTGCTGAGTCCACAACGCCACTCTCCGATGTATCAATAACCAGTTCCGGCGAAAGCGGCGTTTCATAAGGAGAGCTGATTCCGGTGAATTCGCGGATTTCACCTTTCCGGGCTTTGCGGTATAAACCTTTGACGTCCCTTTTTTCACATACCTCAAGCGGGCATTGCACCCAGACTTCAATGAATTCACCTGGCTCAAACAATGCTCTTACCCTTTCCCGGTCTTCACGGAATGGTGAAATAAATGCGGTCAGCACAATCTGGCCGCTATCGACAAACAGCTTGGAAACCTCGCCAATCCGGCGGATGTTCTCGATCCGATCTTCCTTGCTGAATCCCAGACCGCGATTGAGGCCATGGCGGATATTGTCACCATCAAGGACATAGCTTCTCACGCCCAGTGCATGCAGCTTGCGGTCTACTTCATTGGCGAGCGTTGACTTGCCTGAGCCGGATAGCCCGGTAAACCAGAGAACGAAGCTTTTATGGCCGTTCAATAAACGGCGGTCTTCCTTTGAAATAACAGTCGGATGCCAGACAATGTGCTCAGTCATGTTTAGCCACCGACTCCTGAAGAGAGCCCACCTGCTTCTGCATCCCCTCAATCAATATCTCGGCAACTTCCGGGCGGCTGTATTCCTTTGGAGGGGCTTCCCCATTATTGAGCATTGCCCTTACTTTTGTTCCTGACAAGGAAACGTGATGTTCCTTGCCATGTGGGCATGTTTTGACAGATGCCATATTGCCGCATACTTTACAAAAATAGCTATTTTCAAAGAATAAAGTTTGGATGCCAATTTCCTCTTTTTTAAATTCGGAAAAAATCTTCTGGGCATCGTAGGTCCCGTAATAATTGCCGACTCCGGCATGGTCGCGGCCAACAATGAAATGGGTACAGCCATAATTTTTTCGGATCAGTGCGTGAAAAATTGCCTCACGCGGGCCTGCATAACGCATTGCGGCAGGAAAAACGGAAAGCAGCACCCTGTCCTTCGGATAATATTTTTCAATCAGCGCCTTGTAGCTTTTCATCCTGATATCGCCCGGTACATCGTCCGCCTTCGTCTCTCCGACAAGTGGGTGCAGGAAAAGTGCATCAACTGTTTCAAGCGCGCATTTTTGCAAGTATTCATGTGCCCGGTGAATCGGGTTCCTTGTTTGAAAGCCAACAACGGTTTTCCAGCCATTTTTTCTAAAAAGCTCACGGGTTTCCTTCGGTTCGCGGTTTTCTTGAGGATATGGGTTCTCTGGCCTCCTGATCATGACAACCGGGCCGCCGATATAAACGTCTCCTCTTTCAAACAATTTTTTGACTCCTGGATGCTCCATATCATCTGTTTTGTAGACAAGCCTTGCTTCCTTTTTCTTATCGGGAATAAACTTGTCAGCAATCCACATGACTCCGTAAACAACACCATTCTTCTCGAGCCTGACCGTATCAGCCGGCCCCAATTGTTTGGCTACCGCTTTTGAAACGGCTAATGTAATCGGGATGCTCCAGACAGTTCCATCCTCAAGGCGCATATGTTCAACAACTGACTGGTAATCTCTTTTGCCCAAAAACCCATTAAGCGGGCTATAGGCGCCAATTGCCAGCAGCTCCAGGTCGCTAAGGGCCATCGCATCCAGTTCGATTGCCATCGAATGTTTCGGGATGGGATATTCCTCGTTCACAAGATTCACTAATACTCCCCCATGGGGCTGGATCATGTAACTTCCTCCTAACTAGTCGAGTCGGCTTAACTTGTTCGCATTGGCACTATGCAGCCCGCATTCGGTCTTCTGTGCAAACGCCCAGCGGCCTGAGCGCATATCCCCGCCTTCTTCTACAGGCAATGTGCATGGCTCGCAGCCGATCGATGGGTAGTTTTTATCATGCAAAGGATTATAAGGAAGCTTGTTGAGCTCGATATACGTCCAAATATCCTCCCAAGTCCAATGAATTAACGGGCATATCTTTATGTTTTTAAAATTATCGTCTTTGTTTATGAATTGAACATGTTTCCGGGTTTCGGACTGTTCCCTTCTAAGCCCTGATATCCAGGCGTCCACTTCGGAAAGCTCCCGGGCAAGCGGTTCAACCTTCCTGATTTTACAGCAGAGGTTTGGATTGCACTTCCACAGCTCTTTCCCATGAATGGCTTCCTGCCCGCTCAAAGTGAGATCAGGTTTCACCATATTGATGGTAAATCCGGGATACCTCTTTTTCACCGAATCAATCAGCTCATAGGTTTCCTTAAAATGAAGATCTGTGTCCAGAAACAGGATTTGTGCATGTTTGTTCACCTTTGAAATGAGGTCAAGCAGGACAATTCCTTCCGCACCAAAGCTGCAGGCATAGACGAGGCGGTCTCCATATTCCTTAAATGCCCATTTCAGGACCTCCATCGTATCCGCATTGTTCCTAAGCATGGTACTGGCCTTCTCTTCCTCCCATGTTTCATATGTTAAAACTGCCATCTCCATCCCCTCTCAATCTTTCAATGTACCGGGGTACTTTGCCGATATGGGTTAAAACCTACGTACAGGTTATTCAGTTTTCACATAAAGTGTTCGGATGGTAAAAGCCTATTTCAAATTTAAAGTGGATTAGGTACCCATTTCCGGTCTGGGCATATACTTTTGGAGAGATTTGAACCCCATAGGAGATAACCAGATGAAGGTGAATATTTTTCAAGGCCACAGTCCTGACCTGCCACATTCAACTGCCAACATTGTCATCGATGTGATCCGGGCGTTCACGGTCGCTCATTATGCGTTCGAGCGCGGAGCAAAGGAAATACTCCTGGTTGGAACTACAGATGAAGCGTTTCGTTTAAAAAGAACCAATCCGGATTATCTTCTTGCTGGCGAAATAGGCGGGCTGCCCATTGAAGGCTTCGATTTTGACAATTCGCCGAAAAAGATGTCAGAGGCAAATGTGGCAGGAAAGACACTTGTCCAAAAAACGACGAATGGAGTACGGGCGACTCTTAATGCACTTGATGCGGAGGCAGTGTTTGTGACAGGCTACTCCAACGCGAAAAAAACCGCTCAAGTTGTCCGTGAATTGTGCGGGCCAGATTCGATTGTTAATATCATTGCCTCCCACCCAGAAGGCGACGATGACCTCGCGTGTGCCGAGTATATAAAAGCAATCCTGCTTGGCGATGAAAGTGCGAGGAGTGAGGTTGTGGTTGAGCGCATCAAGGGCTGTAAGCAGGCTGAAAAGTTTTTTGAACCTGCCATGCGTGAATTTGATGAGGAAGATATCTCTTTTTGCGTGAAAGAACTGGCAAGTGATTTTGTGATGTATGTGGATTGTACAAGAGGACTGCCGCGAATAGTGAGGGTGAATGAACATGAACTACACCGGGTTGGAGCTGCCGGTTCGGGAAATGAAACCGAGAAGCAGAGGGTTAACGATTTTAATTGATAACGGCATTCCAGAAGCTCTTTTTAAGGATACAATCAAGAGCTCTGCGGGCTTTGTTGATTTTGTGAAGTTTGGCTGGGGCACATCCGTTGTCACGCATAGCCTTGAAGGAAAGATTTCATGCTTGATCGAAAATGAAGTCGACTATTTCTTTGGCGGAACTCTTTTTGAAAAATTCCTTAGCCAAAGCAAACTCGACGACTACTATTCTTACTGCAAAAAATATAACTGCAAATACATTGAAATCTCAAACGGAACACTGCCGATTTCCAATAAGAAAAAGGCTGCATATATTGCTGATTTTTCAAAGGAATTCCACGTTTTCAGTGAAGTAGGCAGCAAGGACAGCAGTGTGGAGGCTGACTCGTCCGAATGGCTGGAGTTTATCCTTGAGGATTTTGAAGCAGGCGCCTCCAAAGTGATTACCGAGGCGAGAGAAAGCGGCACAAGCGGCATCTGCCATGCAAGCGGGGAAATGCGCTTGGATATTATCGACGAAATCATCGAATCCGGGTTGGCGTTGGATAAGATGATCTTTGAAGCACCGAATAAAAAAATGCAAACGTCGTTCATCCTGCTTGCCGGACCGAATGTAAACCTGGCCAATATTCCGTTTTCCGATGCAATCGCCCTGGAAACACTGCGCCTCGGGCTGCGCTCAGATACATTTTTCATATAAAGGAGTTAAGAACATGAGAGATACAAATAAGGTTTTCCACCTAGCAATTCCATGCAAGGACCTTGATGAAACCGTCGACTTTTACGAAAAGCTCGGATGCCGGCTGGCGAGGAGGTATCATGACCGGGTCACGTTCGACTTCTTTGGCGACCAGGTTGTCTGCCATTTGAATCCTGACAAAATTGACCTTGCTCCAAAAATGTATCCCCGCCATTTCGGGATTACCTTTGTAGACCGGGACGAATTCAATCAGGCTCTCGATCACGCGCAGAAAAACGAGCTTCCGTTTTTCCAGGAGCTAATGGTTCGGTTTGCAGGCAAGCGAGAAGAGCATGTGACATTTTTCCTGGTTGACCCTGCGAACAATCTGCTCGAGTTCAAGTATTACCATGATGATGGGATGATTTATTAAAGGGTGATGCCGGTTTAGCTTTTCGGAGCTGACCGGTTTTTTTATTTTTTAGAAGAAAATTCCCGATCACACCGGCCCATGGTTGTATGAATGACAACTCGCTCTCTTTTTAACTTGAGTTGCCATTCAATCGCTTTATGATTTACAACTTGCCCTCTTCCTAACCCTGTGTTGTCATTCAATCGCTTTATGATTAACAACTAGCACTCTCCCTAACCCCGTGTTGTCATTCAATCGCTTTATGATTAACAACTTGCACTCTTCCTAACCCTGTGCTGTCATTCAATCGCTTTATGATTAACAACTTGCACTCTTCCTAACCCTGTGCTGTCATTCAATCGCTTTATGATTAACAACTAGCACTCTCCCTAACCCTGTGTTGTCATTCATCCACTTTATAAAAGACCTTCAACAAGGAACATTAGAATATTCTGTTTGTTATATAAAAAAGCAGCCATTCGAATTGGCTGCTTGTATTCCATTGCTAGCTATTTTAACGGTGTCGGATATTGTTAGCTATAAACCCTTCCCTCCAGCAAATCCTTCAGTGTTGTATGGTCCAATAATTGCGCAACCGTATCTCTCACCAAGGCCCATAACGGCTTCAGCATGCAGCCAGCTTCGAGTGGGCAGCTCTCATAGGATGTTATGCTGACACACCCCATTGGAGCCAAGGGGCCCTCCAGATTACGGATAACCTCGCCAATGATAATATCCTCAGAGTTTCTGCTAAGTTTATATCCCCCGTTCACGCCGCGCTTGCTTTGAACGTAACCGTTTCGTTTCAGCTGCAGCAGCAACTGCTCCAAATAATTGATCGGGACGAGGGTTTTTTCTGATATTTCACTGATCGAGACTAACTTGCTATCGTTGCTTCCAAGGCAAATAAGCGCGCGTAGAGCATACTCTCCCCTGCTCGATAGCCTCATTGCTCCCCCTCCTTTTATATAGGCATTTATCCCATTCTGATTCGAATAACGAACCCTCATTTTTGTCCGCGCATATTGTAGGTTACAAACTTGAGTAGATTAGTCGACAATCCCAAAACAATCATCTCTAACTAGTCTATTCATGATTTTTGAAAAAAGGAGAGATATTATTGAGGAGGCTTATTATTCTTGCATTGATTGGCCTGGCAGCACAGCTGGTTGATGGTTCCCTAGGCATGGCGTATGGGGTTACTTCAACATCATTGCTGCTCATGTTTGGAATTGCTCCTGCCGTGGCATCTGCTTCTGTCCATATGGCAGAGGTGGTCACGACAGCTGCATCCGGTGTTTCGCACATCCGGTTTGGAAATGTCGATAAACAAGTTGTTAACAAACTAATCATTCCTGGGTCAATCGGGGCCTTTCTCGGGGCCATTTTTCTCGGAAGCATCCCAGGTGATATCATAAAACCTTATGTTTCTGTGTTCCTTCTTTTGTTGGGCGTCTTCGTTATCTACAGGTTCTTGTTCAAATTTTCCAATGTGAACAAGCCTTCTGTTAAAAAGAGAGGCAAAAAGTTCTTTGTCCCGCTCGGCTTTATCGCTGGTTTTTTTGATGCAACCGGCGGCGGAGGCTGGGGCCCAATCGCTACACCGGTTTTGCTGACCAGCAGCAAGATGGAGCCGCGAAAAGTTATTGGTTCGGTTGATACGAGCGAATTTGCAATAGCCGTCTCTTCAACAATTGGTTTCCTCCTGACACTTGGATGGTCTCAGGTGAACGTTCAATGGGTGATTGCTTTAATGATTGGCGGATTAATTGCAGCGCCGATTGCGGCCTGGCTTGTGAAAATCATTCCGACGAACCTTTTGGGCACACTTGTCGGGGGGATCATCATTTTGACCAACATCAGAACCTTGCTTGGAGCACTCGGTGCATCCCAGACAATCAGCCTGTTCACTTACGGTAGCCTTGCCATCCTATGGGCCACAGCAATAGGATTCGTGGTTTATAAGTTACGGCAGGGAGTTGCCGGGACAGCAAGCTTGGAGTAAATAAGGGTTAGCTGGGGCAATTAATTGCGTAACTCACTTTTTGTGGATTAATTGTGGGTTTTGAAGGAGCAATTAATCTACGAAACCTCCTTTTGTGGATCAATTGTGGATTATAAAGAGGAGATTAATCTACGAATCCAGCTTTTGTGGATTAATTGTGGGTATCGAAGAGGCTATTAATCTACGAACCAACTTTTTGTGGATTAGATGTGGATTTTGAAGGGGCGATTTATCTACGGACCAATAGTGTAAATGATTAACAGAATCGAAATTAGGAGCTGCACAGGTGATCGGAGAATGAGATTTAAAATGGGCTTTCAAGTCATCCTAATTTCTGATTTCTTTACGGTAATTAACCTGCTGGCGGACCTAGTTTGTCCTGAATATCTGAAAATCTGCCCTAAAAAGTTTGGGAAATGTCCTGAATAATCCGGGAAATGTCCTGTATATGTAAAAATCTGTCCTGTATATTGAAAAAGTTGTCCTAATCAACTTATCAGGCTGCATGTTTGGATCGTTAATGTCCCCTATCACCAACTGAACCAAGTTTATGTGGATTAATTGTGTGTAATTGAAGGGTCAATTTATCTCTATGAAACCACTTTTTGTGGATTACTCATGGTTTTAAAGAGACGATTAATTTACAAAACTGCATTTTGTGGATTACTTGTGGGTAATTATGAAGAGGCAATTAATCTGCGAAATTTATTTAAAAAGCGCAGGTTAATTTTCAGGTAAAAATTAAAAACGGTCCAAAGGGGATAACCTTTGGACCGTCTGCAATTTACGTTTCTCGCTTACAGGTTGCCTTTTGGCCCGAAAAATTCAAAATGAATCCGGTCTTCTCCTACACCCATTTCCTTCAAAGCGCTATTGATTGCTCTCATGAACGGAACTGGTCCGCAGAAATAGAAGTCCGCCTCGTCGACCGGGACATTCTTTTCCAGCCACTCTCGGGTTACATAGCCTTCAACATCGAACTTTTCCCCAATCCGGTCTTCTTCAGTTGGTGAATCATAGAATACGAAGGTTGAGATGTTTTCATTTTCAGCAAGAGCTTCCACCTCATCTCTCAGCGCATGCAGCTTGCCATTTTGAGCCGCGTGGATAAAGGTTACATTTCGTTCACGCTGAGCTGCCGCAACGGTTTTGAGCATGCTGATCATTGGAGTTAGGCCAACACCGCCGCTTAGCAATACGACTGGGTTTTCCTTCTCTGTATTAAGGACAAAATCTCCAGCCGGAGCACTGACAGGAAGGATGTCACCTTCACTAACCTGACTATGCAAATAGTTAGATACGATACCTTCTGGATTGTCGGCACCCTCTTCACGCTTCACGCTGATTCGGTAATAATCGTTTCCTGGTGCATCAGAAAGGCTATATTGGCGGATATGGGTATATTCCTCGCCTTCGATTTCAAGCTTGACGCTAATATATTGGCCTGCCTGATGAGAGGCTACTTCCTTTCGATCCTCGGGTTTCAGATAGAAGGAAGTGATCACATCGCTTTCCTTTACCTTGCGAGCTACAACAAAGTTCCGGAAACCGTCCCATCCGCCTTTTTGGCTGGATGCTTCATCATACATTTCTGCTTCAACACTGATGAATGCATCGGCAATCACTCCATACGCTTGAGCCCAGGCATTAATAATTTCGTCGGTGGCAGCTTCGCCAAGTACATCCTTGATTGCCATTAAAAGATGCTTTCCTACAATAGGATAATGTTCTGGCTTTACACCAAGGCTGCGATGTTTATGGGCGATTTGTTTTACGACTGGAATGATGGCGCCTAGATTATCAATATATTTTGCCGCTGCATAAACCGTTGCAGCAAGCGCCTTTTGCTGTCGGTTTTGTTTTTGGTTGGTGTGGTTGAAGATATTCAGTAATTCAGGATGATTTGTGAACAACATTTGATAAAATCGAGTGGTGATCGCTTCCCCATGGACTTCCAGAACTGGGACAGTGGATTTAATGATTTCAATCGTCTTTTGGTCTAGCAAAACAAGCACTCCCTATATGTAGTTATTACTATTTACATAGTGATAATATATCAATTTTCACATGAAGGAAGTGATGTAAATCACACATTAATATATTT
Organism: Bacillus sp. FJAT-27225; assembly: GCF_001685025.1. Classification (GTDB taxonomy): domain Bacteria; phylum Bacillota; class Bacilli; order Bacillales; family Cytobacillaceae; genus Bacillus_D. The sequence continues at coordinate 788,632 of NZ_MAYU01000012.1, forward strand.
ATATAATTTTCCCGACAATCCCCACTTGCACCTCTTTTGTTCTCCAAAATAGAGGCGGAAAACCTCAATCAGCTCAATTACTTGTAAAAAGGTATAGTACATGGTTAATTAACAGGGAATGGACTATAGGATTAGGAGTGGTTTGAAAGTGGCTCATCAGGAGAACATGGAGATGGCCATTGAATTGGTTTATCGTAGGACGAAGAACAAAACAGGCAAACCGTTCAGGGCTATCGTCATGAAGGATGGAGAACAATACCTCTCCGCTTTGGAAAGAGCTAAACTCGTAATGGACAACAGCTTTTTTTCAATAGCAATGCGAGCGGTAATTGTGTTATGCTGCCTCCTGTTCCTTCAAGGCTGTGTCTCCTTGAACAATAACGAACAGGCAGAGGAGAAAATGAAACACATGACAACGGAACTAGATGGGCAGCTGCTTCAAGCTGCTGAAAGCGGGGATACAGAAACAGTTGAGAGGCTGATTGAAGAGGGAGCCAACATCAACGTGCAAAATGAACAGGGACAAACTCCAACTATGATTGCAACTTATAATAACGATGTTGACACGGCAAGAGTATTGATTGAAGCAGGAGCTGACGTCAATAAACAGGATGATATGAAAAATAATCCATTCCTGTATGCAGGAGCTGAGGGCTATCTTGATATCCTGCGCCTTACGATTGACGCTGGGGCTGATCCAGCTATTACAAACCGCTACGGAGGAACCGCCTTGATTCCTGCCTCGGAACATGGATATGTCGAAGTGGTAAAAGAACTCCTTACGAAGACTCGCGTTGACGTGAACCACGTCAATAATCTGGGCTGGACCGCCCTGCTCGAAGCCATCATACTTAACGACGGCGGTAAAAAACAACAACAAACCATTAAGCTGTTAATTGAACATGGTGCCGATGTAAATATCCCCGACAGCAATAACATTACCCCTTTGCAGCATGCCCGCGAAAGAGGATTTAAAGCAATTGAACAAATTTTAATGGATGCTGGTGCAAAATAGGAAGCACAACCTTGCGAAGGGCAGGGTTGTGCTTTTTGCTTTTATCTCCATGTTTGCCCGCCTTCCATCACTTGCTTAATTTTCCATAAATAGTTCATGCACAAAGCGGCAAACTAATGAAAAAACTATGATTCTGCCTACAGATGCGCTTTCATTCGTTATTCTTTCATGCAATATGTAACAATCATCGCAAGGGTGATTTTAATCCTAATTCGAGGTGTTCACGTGGACAGCAACTGGTTTGATATAGTGCTTCGTTCTTTTTTATTTTTAGCTGCCCTCTTTTTGATGACTAAATTATTGGGCAAGAAGCAAATCTCGCAAATTTCGTTTTTTGAATATGTGTCCGGAATTACAATTGGAAGTATAGCAGCTGAAGTCATTATGGGCCTTGAGAGAAACTTATGGCATGGGATTGTGGCCATTTTTATATTTTTTGCGATCACTTACCTTGTTGACTATATTTCTTTAAAAAATAAAAAGGTCCGGGATTTTACTGAAGGCAAAGCAACTGTCTTTATTGAAAACGGAAATGTCCTTGAGGAGAATTTAAAAAAGGAGCTTTATACGATTGATGACTTAAACACATTGCTTCGGAATAAAAACGTGTTTAACATTTCTGAGGTAGAATACGCCGTTTTGGAGCCGACTGGTGATATAAATGTTTTTCTTAAAAAAGAGAACCAGCCGTTAACTCCAAAAGACCTCAATCTTAATGTTACAAATCAACAAGTCACTCAAACGGTTATCATGGACGGGAAAATATCATACGATTCCCTTGCTGCCGCAAAACGGACTCCCTTATGGCTCAAGGCGGAACTGGAAAAGCGGGGATTAACTGTCGAAAAGGTCTTTTTGGCACAAGTCGATTCATTCGGGAAATTAACTGTGGACCTTTATGATAACTAACTCGGCCATACAAAATACAAAAGGGCATAGCACCTTAGAATGGGCTATGCCTTTTTACACTTATAACGGACTTTTGTCTCTTCCTTCGTTATATGCCTTCAAATCATCGCGGACACTTTTGTCCCAAAGCTTCACCCCGGAGTTGTAGGCAGAGCGATTGATCAAGTGGCCGGAAATAGGTGAAGTCATAAACAGGAACACAAATCCGAGAATCAGCCTGGAATTAAAATGATCCAGGAAGGCATAGAAGTAGATAAACGTTCCGACTAATATGAACATGACTCCTAAAGTCGTCGCTTTCGAGGCGGCATGGTTGCGTGTGTACACATCCGGAAGCCGAATCACGCCGAACGCAGCAATCAGGCAAAGGAACGCACCTGCCAAAATGAAAAATGCGATTAGGAAATTAACGATTAGGCTCATTTTCGATAATCTCCCCTCTTTCCAAATATTTTGCAAAGGCTACCGTTCCGATAAACGCCAAAATCCCGATTAAAAGAATAATATCAAGAAAGGCAGTCGACTTGTTGGCAACTGAAAACAAGGCGGTTATCGCGATAAGATTGACGCCAATCGAATCGAGGGCAATAACCCGGTCTGCTGTTGAAGGCCCTTTAATGACCCGGTAGATGAGTCCGAGCATCGAGAGTGAACAGCATAGTAATGCTATCCAAATGACAACTTCAAGCATTAGCTGCTCACCTCCAAAATTGCCCGCTCAAACGTATTTTTTATACTTTGAATTTCTTCCTCAATTTCCCCTATATTCATCGCATGGACAAACAGAATTTTATTGTCATCAGATACGGAAATGACGAGGGTTCCAGGCGTCAAGGTAATTAGGCTGGACAAGAGCAAGATTTGCCAGTCTTTTGTTAACTCTGTCTCGAGGGCAAAAATGCCTGGCCGCATATCCAATTTCGGTTTAAGGACAATCTTGATAATTGCAATATTGGATAACAATAGCTCCTTGAAAAATATTAGTGTGAGCTTCACCCAAGACCATATTCTAAACAGATAGAAGCGGCCCTCGAAAAAGCGTCTCAGAACAAAAAGGACAAGCAAACCAAATATATATCCCTTTATAAAATCAATCGGGCCATACGAAACCTTGATGAACATCCATAATAAAGCCAATACGACATTTAACAAAATTTGAAGGGACAACCTGAATCACTCCTTTAAGACAGCTTCAATATAGGTACTTGGGTCCATTAACGTTTCAGCTGCCATGTTAATATACGGCAGGAAGGATTCTGAACCTATACCGTAAATAGCGGATAAAACAACCAGGATGGCCGGAGAGATGAGAAGCCATTTAACAGGAGTCTTTTCTTCCCCTTCATATGTCTGCGCCTTTCCCCAAAAGCCATTTATAAAAATTTTCATGACTGAAAAGAGGACAAGCAGGCTTGACAGCAAGACGAGGCCGGCCCCAATGTAACTTTCTCCCTCAACCCCGCCCTGAACAATCAGGAGTTTACCAAGGAACCCGCTTAGCGGAGGAATGCCTGCCAAGGATAAAGCAGCAAGGAACAATGTCCAGCCAAGTCCTGGGTATCGCGTGATCAGTCCGCTGATTTTCCTCAGATTGCTTGTCCCTGTTATCGCAATCACAATTCCAACAATCAGAAACAAAGCTGCTTTGATGATCATGTCATGAATCAAGTAGTAGACCGAACCTGTTAAGCCAGCAGGATTCATAACAGAAACGCCATACAAAATTACGCCGACAGCGACAATGATGTTGTAAATAACAATATATTTTATATCCCAATAGGCTATGGCCCCAATTACACCTACAATCACCGATAAAAGAGCCAAAATGGCGAGTAGCTGGAAAACGAAGCCATCATGATAAAAGAAAAGCGTATAGGTCCTTGTAATCGCATATACGCCAACTTTTGTCAGCAGCGCCCCAAACAGCGCCAGAACGGCTGCCGGAGGTGCGTAATAGGAACCAGGAAGCCAAAAGTAAAGCGGGAAGATCGCGCCTTTCAGCCCGAATACAATTAAAAACAAGACCGCAATGACTGTTAATATTCCCGGCATTCCGTTTATGCTAATCTCATTGATCCGCGTTGAGATATGAGCCATGTTCAGCGTCCCGACGACCGAATACAAATAGGCAACAGAGATGACAAATAAGGCCGAAGAAATAATATTGACGAGCAAATATTTAATGGTCTCCCTTAATTGAATCTTCGTCCCGCCTAGAACCAGCAGCACATAGGAAGACATGAGCATCACTTCAAAGAAGACGAACATGTTGAAAATATCCCCGGTTGTAAAGGCTCCGTTAACCCCGACCAGCAGAAAATTAAAAACCGAATAATAGTAATGATTTTCCCGATTTTCGCCTATGGATTTAAACGAATATAGCAAGCATGCGAATGCGATGATACTCGTTGTAAACACGAGCAGCGCCGATAGCATATCGGAAACAAGCGTAATCCCAAACGGTGCATCCCAGCTGCTAATGTTGAGTGATTGCACCCCGTCGGTGCGGACCTTTTGAACAATAATGAAGGAAACAATTATCCCCGCTAGAGCCGACAACGTTGCCAGCACGCGCTGAACGAGTTTATTTTTTCCAAAAAAGATTAAGATTGCCCCTGTAAGTAAAGGGATTAAGATCGGCAAAACAATTAAGTTAGTCATTAGGCTTGGTACCTCTCATTTCTTCCACATTATCGGTGCCAAGTTCCTTGTAAGATCGATAGGCGAGAACGAGGAAAAAGGCGGTTACTCCGAAAGAGATAACAATGGCGGTCAAAATTAGAGCCTGAGGGAGCGGATCGGTATAGGTGTCAATTTCATCCCTTAGGATTGGAGCTGCTCCCCTCTTCAAGCCGCCCATCGTTAAAATAAGCAAATGCGCACCATGGCTGAGCAGGCCTGTCCCAATGATAATCCGCAGCAAGCTTCTTGACAGCATTAAATAGGTAGCAGTCATAAATAAAATCCCTATGACAAAGGCCATTAAAATTTCCATTATTCATCCCCTCCTATTGTTTGAATAATGGTCATCGTCACACCGATTACAACCAAATAAACACCGAGGTCAAACAAGGTTGCAGTATGGAGGGATAACTCACCAAGAACCGGGAGTTGAACGTCCGTAAAAACATGAGTCAAAAACGGCACGTTAAACAAGATTGCCCCGGCACTTGTTGCAATGGCGATCAATAATCCAGTTGCGGTGAGGAACCGATAATTCACAGGCAAAATTTTTGCAACCGTTTCGATATCATACGTGATTAGCAGGAGAACAAGCGCACCCGATGTCATCAGGCCTCCGATAAAGCCGCCTCCGGGGTAGTAATGTCCCGCAGTGAAAATATAAACGGAATAGAGGGCGATGATAAAAAGTAATACTTTAAGGGACGTTTCAAGAATAATGTTATTGACTTTTCTCATCCTTCTTTCCCCCTATTCTTTAATTTGATCATACCGAAAATCCCCAGTGAGGCAATCGCAAGGACGGTTATTTCAAAAAGGGTATCAAAGCCGCGGAAGTCAACGAGGATGACATTGACCATGTTTTTCCCGGCTGCTTCAACGTACGTATTTTCAACATAATACTGCGAAATCGAATCAAACAGCTTATTGCTATGCGCTGATAATGCAATCACCGTAACAACTGCCCCAACCCCTATCGAAATGACCGCGTTGGTCAGCCTGAATCTCATCCTCGTTTCAAGCTTACGGAGTTTTGGCAGGTGATAAAAACAAAGCAGGAACAGGGAGACCGAGATCGTTTCAATTACCAGCTGAGTCAGGGCCAAATCCGGTGCCCTGAACAGCACATAAAACAATGAAACCGTATAGCCAACTGAACCCAGAAGGATAATCGACGTCATCCTTGACTTCACAAATAAAATGCTAATAGAACCAACGGCGATAAACAGAACAAGCACAAGTTCATAAATACCGATGTCGGAAACATTGCTTGTATCAACTTTAAATGCATTCTCTCTCAAGAGGACCCCTAATAAAAGAATGATAAAGAATCCGAAGATATAAAGAAGATATGATCTGATGGAGCCAGTCATATACCTATTCATCAATTTGTTCGAACCTGTTTGGGATCCTTTCAATAAACCGTCATATAATCGGTTCAGGGAAAGTCCTTCGGGAATACGTTTGTAAATATTCCCCCACTTCGGATACGTTTTAAAAAGGATATACCCCAGCACCATAACGCCAAGTGTCATCAACAGCTCCAAATTAGGCCCATGCCAGAAATAGATATGAACATCAAATTCATCACCTGCTCCCAATAAATTAGGAAGGATAGCTGCCATTGCAGGTGCAATAAGGCTGTTTGACAGCAGGTTTGGGAAAAAGCCGAATATAATCACAAGAGACACAAGAATAAGCGGAGAAATCAGCATTCCGATTGGTGCCTCATGAGGCTTTTTCGCCAGTTTTTCCGGCTGGAATTTGCCTGTGAATGTTTTGAAAATAAAAATCATGCTGTAAACAAACGTAAAGATACTGGCAATCCAGGCAAGGACCGGAAACAGAATTCCCCAGGTTTCCAGATTAAAGATATTCATTTCTGTAACTTGAATCATGGCCGTAAAGAACATTTCTTTACTTAAAAATCCGTTAAAAGGCGGGATCCCGGCCATCGAGAAGGCCCCGATAAGCGAAACTGTAAACGTAATTGGCATAAGATGTATGAGCCCGCCAAGGTTGCGGATATCCCTCGTGCCTGTTTCATGGTCAACAATTCCCGCAGCCATAAACAGGCTTCCTTTAAAGGTGGCATGGTTGATCAAATGGAAGATTGCCGCCATTATGGCGATAGTAAAAATATTGTCATCCAACGCCTCGAAATGAAGCGCTGCTGCTCCAACTCCAAGCAAGGACATAATCAGACCAAGCTGGCTTACCGTCGAGAAGGCAAGAATTGCTTTTAAATCGGTTTGTTTGACTGCAAAAAACGAACCCCAAATCAACGTTAGCAGGCCAACTCCGCCAACAAGCAAGAACCACACACTTGATTCCCCAAAAACCGGCGTGAAGCGTGCAACAAGATAAATTCCGGCTTTCACCATTGTTGCTGAGTGCAAATAGGCACTAACCGGCGTTGGTGCTTCCATTGCATCCGGAAGCCAGATGTAAAACGGAAATTGAGCCGACTTTGTAAAGGCGCCCAGCAAGATACAAAGTAAAGCGGGAATAAACAGTGCATGGTTAAAAATCTGATTAGCTGACAGGATGATTTCAGTCATGCTGAATGTGCCAGTCATCACATAAAGAAGGATAATCCCGCCAAGCATCGCCAGCCCGCCAAACACTGTAATCAGCATCGACTTCTGGGCACCGTATCGGGACCTCTCCCGTTCGTACCAATAACCAATCAACAGAAACGACGAAAAACTGGTCAGTTCCCAGAAAGCATACATGACGATTAAGTTGTCCGATAAGACAACCCCAAGCATCGCTCCCATAAACAGTAACAAGTAAACATAAAAGTGATTGAGCCGCTCTTTATCTTTCGCCAAATAGTAAATGGAGTAGAGTATTACGAGAGCGCCGATCCCCGATATTAATAGCGCGAATAATAAGCCAAGCCCATCAACCTTGGCCGTGAAATTCATCCCTAACGATGGAATCCATTCCAATGATGCCATGACGGTTTTTTGGCTCATCGTTTCGGGCAGGAAGGAAAGAAAATAGATAAATAACAAAATCGGCAGTGGAAGAGCAAACCAGCCTGTATGTACGCGCCTAAACCCGTTATGGAAAAATGGAATGAAAATAGCAAATAACAGCGGCGAAACGATCGCCAAATGCAAGTAAGACAAACGGTAAAACCTCCTATCCATGATTAGTAGTTTTAGTATGTACAATTCACTTCCGTTTTTGGGCTCCAGGTGAAGGAAACGCGAAGAGGGCGCCGTCTATTTTTTACCCAAAAACGAAAGAGTTGAAGATACAAAAAGAAGCCTGCCGCCAAAGGGCATACTTTCCCCCCGGTGACAGACTCCTCCATTGAAAACAAATTTTTATAATAGTCGGAATTTAGTAAACCCTCATTAGAGTACCACTTTCTTTTATTGCGTTCAACTAACTTGCTTTTAACATCGGGTTTTTAATACAGAGGTGCTGGCACTTTTCTAGTACTATATAATGAAAAGATACAAGAAGCGCAATCTCGCTTCGGAACGGAAAAGGATTTTTTAAAAAGAGGAGATACTATGTTTAATAAGATTAAAGCTTGGGCGAAGCAGTTAAAACGGCAGATATTCATTTTGTATTTTGCTTATAAAGATGAAAGAGTGCCTTGGTATGCGAAAGTGTTTACTGCTGTTATCGTCGCATACGCGTTCAGTCCGATTGACTTAATACCCGATTTCATTCCCATTCTAGGTTATTTGGATGAGGTGATTCTGCTTCCAATAGCGATATGGTTTGCTTTAAGGATGATCCCGGAGGCGGTGTTGTCTGACTGTGAAAGTAAGGCAGACCAGCTGATGAAGAATGGTAAGCCGAAGAATTGGGTTGCCGGCTCGATTATCGTGCTACTTTGGGTTGGAGTAATGGTGTGGGTATTTATAAAAGTTTATCAGTTCCTAAATTAAAACTAAATTCAATTTCCGCCATTTTACTAATGAATTTCCAAAGCTAGATAAGATGAACTTATTTAGTTTAACTATTTAATTTTCGCTCCAGGCGCTTCGCTTTCCGTGGGGCGGGAGGTGAGCCTCCTCGGCGCCAGCGGCTGTGGGGTCTCACCTGTCCCGCTGCTCCCACAGGAGTCTTCGCGCCTTCCGCTTCAATTATATTAAGATTCTTTAGTTCATCTTATTAATATGTGAAAGGTTTTATAGAAAAAAGAGCTAATCGACTTGATTAGCTCTAAATTATTTACCAACTAGGAACGTATAAGGTCTTTTGGCTAGGATACTATGCTTCCTTCCCCTTACCCATCAGCTGGCCAAGAGAAAATAGCTTGCTGCCATTCAAGACCAAATACACTGCCAGAGCTAATAACACAAGGTCGTAAGCATAGCCATCTAGGAACCCAGCTGGCAATTTCACCGTAAAGATTGCACCAATCATAATAAGGCCTAAAAGCAATGAAGCAATCCGGGTCCCTATACCAAGAATCAGCGCAATCCCTCCTGCCACTTCAATGACTGCTACTACATAAGCAAGAAAACCTGGAATCCCAATACTATCAAACCAACCTACCGTATTCTCTATTCCACCCTGAAATTTAGACACGCCGTGTGCTAAAAAGACGATGCCTAGCACAACACGAAGGATTAAAGTTCCAATTTCATTTTTGTTTAAGATAAGATGTACCTCCAATTAAATATTTTATCTTCACTTGATATATTATAGTTTAATATATTTTTAATTCAAGATTGTAAGGTTATTTTACAATAACTTTACATTACCAATTTCCTTCTGGCATGAGGACCTCATCTGAAAACACAATAGAATAGGAGTAGAATAGCTCTATAAATCGGATTCGGATAAATCACCTCACTATAAAAAGGCTGAAAGGAGTTACTACCTCCTTTCAGCCTTTCAGAGTTTTGTGTAGATATACCTTTTTATTGCGCTGTATATCCACCGTCGATTACGACAGCTTGTCCGGTTACACTCTTTGCTTTATCACTAGCAAGGAACAACGCATAATCAGCAATTTCGCCTACATCAAGTAGCCGCTTTTGAGGAACCAGCGGCAAAAGAACTTCTGCCAATACATCTTCTAAAGGCACATTCCTGGTTTTTGCAAGGTCAGCCATTTGTCCGCGAACAAGTGGAGTGTCTACATATCCTGGCGCAATTGCGTTTACAGTAATGCCGTGTTCAGCACCTTCCAGTGCAGCTACCTTTGTCAGGCCAATTACGCCATGCTTCGCGCTGTTGTATGCAGCTTTTCCCGCAAATCCAATCAAGCCGTTAATTGAAGCTATATTAATAATCCTGCCAAACTTTTGTTCTTTCATAATAGGGAATACATGTTTAGTAAGAATAAAAGGTGCTACAAGCATAATCTTTTGCATCAATTCAAACTTGGCTGTTGGGAATTCTTCAATTGGTGAAACATGCTGCAACCCAGCATTGTTAATGACTATATCAACAGTGCCATATGTTTCTTTGGCGACATTGACTAAATTAATCAGTTCTTCCTCACTTGTTACATCCGCTTTTATTCCAATAGCTTCATAGCCTAATTTTTTTAGAGATTCGGCAGATTCCTTTACTTGTTCTTCATTAATATCCGATAGAACGACCTTTGAACCTGACGCAGCAAAATGCTTTCCAATTTCAAATCCAATTCCTCTAGCAGAACCAGTAATAATCGTAACTTTGTTTTCAACCATAATAAAACCCCTCCATCTATTCACTATTAATTATTAAATCAATCCGATAGCGCCCATTATGATGCCAACAATCATGGCTATTGTCGGAATAAGCAAGGCAACCATAAATACATCCTTATAGGTTTCCTTATGACTCAAACCAGTTACAGCGAGAAGCGTTAGCAACGCGCCGTTGTTTGGAAGAATGGATGCACCTGATGCTACCGCAGCCATCCTATGGAAGACTTCTGGGCTAATTCCCGTCGTTTGCGATAATTGATAAAAAGATTCTCCCAGAGTAGAAAGGGCAATTCCCATACCACCGGAAGCAGAACCTGTAATCATTGCCATAATTTGAACAGCCAAAGACTCGGCAACTAATGGATTATCGGAAAGATTGAATAACCAGGTAGTAATATTGTCAAATGCAGGTACTGCTGCAATGACTGCACCAAAACCGACAGCGGCACTTGTATTCAAGATGGCCATGACCGAGCCTTTGCCGCCTTCATTTATAGAAGAAATAAACTTTTTGCGTTTCTTTAAATTAAGAACCATAATGCTCAATACACCTATTAAGAGTGCATACAAAGCTTCCATTTTGACTATATTCAGAAGGATCACTACCATAAGCAAAGGAATTAAAGATATGATCCAGTTCGGAATCTCTTTTTCTTCTTTCTCATCGGAAGCTTCCGGACCCTTTGCAGGTTCAGTAAATACTTCTCCTTTTGCAGTTAGTTTTTTCCGCCTGCGGGCAAGCCAGAGATAACCGCCAATTGCCATAATAAGTGAAGTTACAATCCCTATAACAGGACCTGCAGTAGGAGTGGTATTAAAATATTCCATTGGTATTAAGTTTTGAATTTGCGGCGTTCCAGGCATAGACGTCATGGTAAACGTAAACGCTCCAAGTGCAAATGTTGGAACAAGCAACCTTCTGGAGATATTAGCCTCCCGGAACAATTCCACAGCGATTGGATAAATCGCAAATACTACTACAAACAAACTAACCCCGCCGTATGTTAGTACAGCGGCGGCTATCAGCACTCCAAGAAGTGCTCTTTTTTCACCAATGAGGCCAGTTATTTTCTTAGCAACTGCACTTGCTGCCCCTGTTTCTTCCATCAGTTTTCCGAAAATGGCACCCAACAGGAAGATTGGGAACCAGCTCTTAACAAAATCAACAAGGCCATCCATATAAGTCACTGTATACGTTTCAAAAACGTTTAATCCGCTTAAAAGCGCTACTACCCCGGCAGCCAGCGGTGCAACCCAAATAATGGACCACCCAAGGTAAGCTAAACCTACGAGCAAAAGCAAACCAATAATAATACTTAGCACTGGAAATCACCTCTGTTTCGTATAAATCTATCCTGTTGCCATCCCTCTTGCCAAATGCTTTTAGTTGAAAAAATCTATAGATAGATCGCTTCCTTAAACTTAATCTTTACATTGCAATCCTAAAAATATTTCCAATTGATAAATTATCACACGAAAAATTATTAACCTATATATCTCCATATTGAGATATCTTTGTATAGGGATTTATTGTTTCTAAGATAACTCATCAGTTAAATTACCGGAAAGAAACATACCTTCAATAAGTCAATTCCCTTATCCCTATCATTCAAACAACAAATTCCTCTTCTCCTGTTACTATTCTAAAATGAAATTAAGATTATTGTCAGCAGTTCTAGAATGCCGAGCAGCCTTTTATTGGATTTCCTCTTTAAAAAGCTTTTCCGACTCTTTTGTCATTCCCTACCGCCCATAGTAAAAAGCCTGTGTTTAACTAGAAATTCTTTATGTCGTTAAATGTATATAATCCCAAATAAGTTGGAAGATAACAATAGCCTTATGTTTAATGGAGTGGGTTACAGTTGGATAAAAGAATGAACGCTGATGAATTAGGAGAGCTGTGTTTACTTGCCGGAAAAATAATGTTAGAAAGCGGAGCGGAGACATACCGAGTTCAAGATACAATGATGAGAATTGCAGCTGCTTTTGGGATAAACAACCCAAACAGTTATGTGACACCGACTGGAATTATATTTTCAATATGTGGAACTGAAGAAACCAAATTAGCACAAATCTCAAAACGGTCTACGGACTTATATAAAGTTATTATCGTAAATAGTATATCCAGGAAGATAAGCAGCGGGGAAATCTCAGCAGAGGATGCCTACTCTACTTTAAGAAAAATCGAGAAAGAAAACCTAAACTATCCTAACTACGTAAAGATCATCGCTGCTTCCATCTTAAGCGGCTTTTCCGTCGTCATGTTTAATGGGGAGTGGAATGACTTTTTTTCGGCATTCCTGGCCGGTGGTACAGGTTATTTCTGTGTGAGTTATATTGATCGTATAGTAGATATTAAATTTTTTACAGAATTTTTAGCAGCTCTAATCGTGGGTTTAATGTCCTATCTTTTCCGACACATAGGTTTTGGACAGGATCTTTCCAATATTATCGTCGCAAGTATTATGCCTCTAGTACCCGGCCTTCTGATTACGAACGCTGTAAGAGATTTAATGGCAGGGCATCTTGTTTCTGGATTAGCAAAAGGTGCAGAGGCAGCCTTGACTGCATTTGCCATTGGGGCTGGTGTAGCGGTTGTTTTTTCGCTATTTAAATAAATCGAGGAATACATGGATATGATTATACAGCTTTTGACTAATTTTATTGTTTCAGGGGCCTTTGCTGTACTATTTAATGTACCTGTAAAGAATATCCTGCAATGCTGCGTTGTTGGAATGGTAGGGAGACTTTTACACAGTTCATTAATGAACCATGATTACAATACAGTACAAGCTACATTAATTGCCGCTTTATCTATTGGCATTGTTAGCCGAATATTTGCGAGGATTTACAAGACTCCTGTTATTGTATTTAGTATTTCAGGTATTCTTCCATTAGTACCTGGCGGTTTAGCCTATGAGGCAACAAGAAACTTTGTTGAAGATCACTATAACTTAGCAATTCAATTTTCCGTAAAAGCCATTATGACAGCAGGTTCCATTGCTGTCGGATTAGTGCTGGCAGAAGCAATCATGATTATTTTAAAAATAAGAAAAAAAATTCATTTTAATGGATTTGACAAGTAAATATTGAAAAAGGAATAAAGAGCCTACTAATAATTGGGCTCTTTATTAGTGGACTCCCCCATTTAATCTCTAAACTTACCCTCTCAAACGCAAATAAATAATCCTCAATTTTTAATTTAAGTAGTGATCAACAGAGCTTCGGTCAATTCTTTTAAACCATTGAAATTACCGTAGATCTATCTCACATTTTATTTAAAGCATTTCTTTTGACTAATTACCTTTAATTAAAGATAATTATATTGAATTCAAAATAAGTTAGAAGGATGGCGATGAATAGTATGACAAAAGTTGGTATTATCGTTGGTAGTCTTCGTAAAAATTCTTTTTCAAAACAAGTTGCTGATAACGTAGCACCTTTATTCCCAGAAGGATATGTAACAGAGTTTGTTGAAATCGGCAACCTGCCACTTTTTAACCAAGACTTTGAAGGAGACCTGGGAACTCCTGCAGAATATACTGAATTCCGTAATAGGATTAAAGAATTAGACGCGGTATTATTTGTAACACCTGAATATAACCGTTCTATCCCAGCTGCATTAAAGAACGCACTTGATGTAGCATCTCGCCCTTATGGAGAAAGTGTTTGGAATGGAAAACCTGCAGCAATCATTAGCCAATCTCCAGGTGCGCTTGCTGGATTCGGTTCCAACCATCACTTACGTCAAGTACTCACTTTCTTAAATATGCCTGTTGTTCAACAACCAGAAGCATATATCGGTTCCGTACATGAATTATTAGATGAAAATGGTAAGCTGAATGAAGGTACAGTAGAATTCCTACAAGGTTTCGTTAATGAATTCGTTGAATTAATCAAGAAGTATCAATAAGGTATAAAAAGTTGGAGTGTTGTGCAGAACATATCTGCCAAAGCTCCAACTTTTATTTTTTTTTGCAGAATATAGGGGTAAATATTCTTTCTACATTTTTCCTTCTAATAAATGACAAGTAATCTCTCTTATATCTGCAAGCTTCCAGGGAATATAGACAAATAATCCGAATATGGTAATCTTTTAAATATATTTAAGGATTGAAGGGCTGAATATGATGTACAAGAAACAAGATTTATTAAATCATCTTAAAGAATTGGGAATCGACGAAAATGGAACATTACTTGTTCATTCATCAATGAAAAGTATCGGGCAAGTAGAGGGTGGGCCGGATACTGTTCTTGATGCACTTTCAGAATATATGAAAAATGGACTTTTGGTTTTTCCTACCCATACATGGTCGTATATTAATGCGGAAAATCCTCGGTTTTATGTCAATGACTCACCATCTTGTGTTGGGTTATTAACGGAACGGTTTCGAAAACGTCCGGGAGTTGTTCGCTCATGGCATCCAACGCATTCAGTAGCTGCCCTGGGAAAAGGGGCACATGAATTTGTTTCGGGTAATGAACAATTTGACACACCTTGTGCACGAGAATCGAGTTGGGGGAAATTACTCGATCAGAAGGCAACCATCTTGTTAATCGGAGTCGATTTACGAAGATGTACATATATTCATGGAGTCGAGGAATGGCTTGATATACCAGGTCGATTGACCGATGCTCACGAAATGCTTTACACAATATTACCGGATAAAACGGAAATTTCCGTGCCGCAAAGAAGACATATTGGTCATGTCTCTGAAAAATACGATCGGGTTGAAGATATTTTTCTAAATAATCAAGTTATGTACAAAGGGAAATTCGGCGATGCAACAGTAAGAGTATGTGACACAGCAAAAATGACAGACTTGCTATATCACTTACTAAAAGAAAACCCAGAATTATTTTCTTGATTTAGGGAGACGGATCTCGTGCATTATTTGCATTTTCAAATGATACATGAGAACCGTCTCTTTGTTACCCTTGTTTCTTTACTATATTAAAATTGAAGAGAAGTGTCAGAAACGACTCAAAAAAATGGTGGTGCCTGGCACTTTTTGATATGTTACCGGGGTAATGGTGTAGAGTTCATGAAAATTTGTCCACTCTTAAACTTAGGCGAAAAACTAAGAGCTAATCAACTTTACTTGATTAGCTCTTTTAGTAATTTTAAATGTTGTTATTGGGCTAAGGGTTTATGCTTCTTTTCCCTTAACCATCAGTTGGCCAAGAGAAAATAACTTGCTGCCATTCAAGACAAAGTATACTGCAAGTGCTAATAATACAAGATCGTACGCATAGCCATTTAGGAAACCATCTGGAAATTTCACTGTAAAGATTGCACCAATCATAATAAGACCCAAAAGTGCTGAAGCAATCCCTGTTCCCACACCAAGGAACAGCGCAATAGCACCTACCTCTTCAATCAATAAGCAAAGAAAACCTAGAATCCCATACTCAAACTAGCCTACCGTATACAAAATTATATAATACTATATCTCGTATTTATTGTAACTTATTTACAGATTATATTTTACCTTTCTCATTTTAAATGCAATATCTCCCCCTTCAAGGGTATTAACAACAGCCGATTTAACATTTTGATTATCCACTGACCCTAACGAAGTTTGATCAATATGTCCTTGTCCTTCAATTTCTTGCATAACCATGATTAATTCGGCATCACCAAATACTGGAATATTTGCATTATGGGTGGCAAAAATAAATTGTCTATTTAGCTTATAGTTTCTTAAACCATCTACAAAGTTGTTTGCTATATATGCATTGTCTAAATTATCTTCTGGCTGATCTATAATTAACGGATCGTTATTATCTAACATTAATATGTTTAAAATGGCGGTACATTGCTGACCTTTAGAAAGCTTATTAAGCGATTTAAAATTCTCTTCTTGCTCACTACCAGTATTTAATTTTACATCTATAATATCTAGTAGTTGCACCGTCTCGAGTTCGTATATTTTCTCTAACGGTAGCCCTGCTATTAAATCTGCCTTAGCTTGGGTCATATTATACTCTTCAATAAGTTTGCTGCTGCCTTGTAATAAATGCTCTATAAATGCAAATAATGAAAATTCATCTTTTTCTCTTATCCAGTTTAAACTTTTAGGTCCAAGACCATCTACTTCTGATAATACTTTTATTAGTTGGTCTCTATTTTTCCCAGAATGAACTTCTACATTAACTTTCCCCTTTAATTTCCCTTTATTTATCTTCTTAACTGCCTTTCTCAAAATATCATTGGACTCATCACGGTTCTTTTTTAATTTTTCTATAAGAACTTGTCTTCCAGTCTCAAGTTTACTTTTCTCTTCTTGCAAGCGTTTTACCTCATTTTTATTAGGATTAATCCTTGCAATCTCAGCAACTGTTTCTTTATATTCTAAAGCAATTTCAGGTCCTGTTTTACCATTAAGCCCTTCCAATGAACTGATTGATTGTTTTATTTCACCATCTGCTTCCCTTTTATTTTCTTCCCATTGCAACTTTATTTGCTGTACTTTTTGGGCAGACTCCTTAACAAGTCTCTCATACTCATCCTTTAATTTTAAAAGACCTAAATTAAAGGATGTTATTACATTTTTAATATCATAAAATTCTTTTGAGTTAGGAGTCTTTTCTAGAAATTCATCAGGAAAAGGACTATTTAACTCGTAAAAGTTTACTTCATGTTGTGTTAGAACATCGATAGAACTTTTTATGTATTCTTCCTCGGTTGATAAATGTTCTATTGTACTAAGTTTCTCAGCTATTCCATTTTCCTTAAAAAATCTAACCTTTTCCTCTAATTTAGGTAAACTAGATATTTTGCTTTCTAAATCATCTAACTGTTGGAAGTTATCCAACAGTGCTGTAGCATTTTGTTTTAAATCTTTTATTATCTGTTCCCTCTCCAATAGATTTTCTTCTTGGTTTGGAAGGAATCTATTTAATATATTTAATTTAGCCTCTTCATTTGATACTAATTCCATTATTTCATTTTGTCCGTAAATTTCTATATTAGGCAATATATCTTTTACAGTAAGGTTAGATACGGTGCCATCAATGTTTTTAATGACTACAGGGTCCTCAAACCTCTTAATTATTTTATATTTTTTACCATAGCGTTGGTTTGAAGTAACGTATAGCTCAACCCTACCATTTTCCGCTCCTAAATTAGATCTTATTAATTCTTTAGTGTATCTTTTTGATTCTGTACTTTTTGGTTCCAAATCTAAAGCATACCTAATTAACTCAATTAAAGTTGATTTACCTGTACCACGTCCACCTATAGTTGTGTTTAAATTCTTTGATAACTCAACTGACAAACCATCAAGGTAACCACCGTAAACTTCAATTTTATCTATACTACTATGAAAAAGTTCATTTTGGTCATAAGAAAGCTTAACTCTTGCTGTAGGATCTTGAAACGCCTCTTTGAAACAAGTAAACTTTACTTCTGACATTTTAACCAAACAATAAGCATTTTTCTCTTTAATATCATTTGGTCTACAAACATCCTTTGCATTTATAAAAGCAAAGGGTGTTTCCTTTTTGTACATCGGTTCCTTATTTTTTATAATAGTTAAATATCGTGGATCAACTTCATCAATGCTACGGGGAATTTGAGCTGCTTTTAGCCTTGCATCCCGCCAGATATGATTCATTTGACCCATTTTTAAAATGCCATTATCACTTGTAATATGCGCAGCATACCAGAATCCACCTAAGTCATCCTCTACAATTTTAGCAATGTCTAAACAGGATAAGTTACTTGGCATTACACCATTTTCTACATTTGTTAAACCTAATCTTCCTAGGTAACGATTCAATTGCTCTGGAGTTGTATTTTCTTCAAAAAGGCATACTACATGAATCTTTTCAGCTGTTGCTATTTCAAATCCTGGGAAAACAACAATATTGTTATCACTAAGCAACTTCCTCAGTTTTTCAGAAGTTTCAATATTTCCATGATCAGCAAGCCCAACAACTTTTATATTTTCTGATATGCAATTTTCTAATATCAATTGATTATAACCCTCTTCATCGAGAGTATGGTCTTCTCCCCGATATGCTATATAACTATAAGGATTTACTTGCAAAGCGCACTTGTAAAATTCGGCGTACTTCTTCACTGGTATCCCCCCAAAATTTTATCTATAAATTCATTATAATACAAAAACCGACAGAGAATTTAGAAAGCTTTGTTAAATAAAAAAACACTGTCTTAAGACAGTGCATTAACTCCATAAAGCCTTGCCTTTCAAAAAAAAGCTCTGCTTTACAAAACTTTCATTATAAAATAAAAAAGAAAAACCACCAATATATGTATTGGTGGAGACGGTGGGACGTGCCCTTCCATGCTTTCGACATGGCACTGACTATATCTTCGACCTTCACGGGAAGGCCGTCTGGCGTATTATGCGGAATGTAGTTTTACCCGGACTCCCGGGCAGATCCCGCATCCTAGTACTGCCGCGTGGGCAGCCTATAAGTCGATACACAGCTGTTGGATTGCTCCACATACTGCTCGGTATTGCCTTATCGTTTTTGCGACTTAGGTTTCACCGATAAAGCCAGATTTTCACTTGCATATTGCTATGCAAGGCGACTAATTACTAATCGAACCCACGTCCAAGAATATCGGCACTTAGGCTTCTACGAGTGTAGTCGACATATTCGCGTTTCGCTGATCCATCTGCCTGTCGACAGGCGTCCGGTCAGCTATCCTGGTTGTTCTCTTCCTTCTTCCTCAGGAGGTGGAATCCGGCGTAGCCCACTAAGAGTGAGTCCGCTACCCTACCACATGGGCGATGGAGGGGCGAACAGCTATGCAGTTATTAAGCTGCGAAAGCTAGGTTTTGTTTAGAGTTGCCAGTTATTGGCGTTGACGTTTTTACGAGGCCGATCCCCTCGACTCGCCACCCAAGCTCGAACTACCCCTGTCGAATCCGTAGCGTCCCCATTATAAAATGTGCGGTGATTGGTTAATCACCAGACGTCGGAAAACTCAAGCAGTGAGCTTGATGGTCTGCCACAGAGTCCCTGTGACACTATTTATTATACCATAAACAGCGGTATTTTCAATTGGTAAGACTTGTTTTGAGTCGCAGTACTTAGTACTTCTGCTTTTCCCTCAATGCGCGCTGGATGTCGCGATTAGCGTCCTTCTGTTTCAAGTCTTCACGCTTATCATATTTCTTCTTACCTTTTGCCAGACCAATCAGTACCTTGGCAAAACCATTTTTCAGGTACATCTTCAATGGAACAATCGCATATCCGGCTTCCTTTGATTCACCAATCAGCTTGTTGATTTCCCTTCTGTGTAAAAGAAGCTTCCTGGTCCTAAGCGGATCGTGGTTATGGATATTGCCCTGTTCGTATGGTGAAATATGCACACTGTATAAGTACATTTCACCGTTATGAATCCGTGCATAGGAATCCTTTAGCTGGACCTTGCCTGCACGAATTGATTTGATTTCCGTACCCTGCAAGACGATTCCTGCTTCATACGTTTCTTCTATTGAATAATCATGATAGGCTTTTTTATTTTGCGCAACCGTTTTACCCGCACCTTTAGGCATACTGGCTCCCCCCTAACGTTTCTCTTTTCCGCCGCATTAGCGGTATATCTGAACTTTAAGGGCAGCTGCCGTAAAGTTCATTGGTGAAAAAAACCTTCTCTACTGGAAGGTTTTCTTTATTTTATCAAAATATTGGCCGTCCTACAACGAGTGGGCACTTAGTTGAGTTTTGTACGGCTTGATATTGTTGGAGCCGGGTTTCTATTTGTCCTGAATCTGCAAAAATGTGTACTGTATTTTTTAAAAATGTGTCCTGTTTTTCCAAAAATCTGTCTTGCATTTTTAAAATTGTGTTCTGTATCGTGAAAAAGTTGTCTTGATTGGCAACCGAGTTTGTCTGGAATATTCTGACCCGATTAAATTATCAGTACTAAAAGAGAGCCCCGCCCGGCGAGGCCCTCCTCCGAACTGGTCGCCAGGCAGCCAGTCTTAACGTCTCTTTTTCTTACGCTTTGTGCTTTTATTTACCGGCACGTTTTCGTAGAATTTTCGTTTCTTTTTATACTTAGGCTTATCGCCATTACTGTCTTCGCGGCCGATGCTTTTCGCGACGCCACTGCCACCGCTGCCACGTCCGCCACCTGCTCCGCTGCCTTCCTTGCCGCGCCGAGGTTTCTTTTCGGTGCTGCCCGTATTGAAGACACGCTTTTCGCTTGGGCGCTCACGCCTTGTGCCTTTCATGCCGACGATTTCAAAATCAATCGAGCGCTCATCTTTATTGACATTGATGACGCGAACAGTGATTTCATCGCCGATCCGGAACACATTGCCGGTTCGCTCGCCAATCATCGCGAAATGGCGATCATCAAAGCGATAATAGTCATCGGTCATATAGCTGACATGGACAAGCCCCTCAATCGTATTCGGCAGCTCGACGAACATCCCGAAATTCGTGACGGAAGAGATAATTCCATCGTACTCCTCGCCAATTTTGTCCATCATATACTCGGCTTTCTTTAGCTCATCGGTTTCACGCTCGGCATCCACTGCACGGCGCTCCATTTTCGACGTATGGTCGGCAATCTCTTGCAGCCTTGCATCCCATTTCTCACGGGTCGACTGATCGAGCTTGCCCTGGATTAAATACGTCCGGATTAAGCGGTGGACAATCAAGTCCGGGTAACGCCTGATCGGGGAAGTAAAATGCGTATAAAATTCAGCGGACAAACCAAAGTGTCCAAGACTGTCAGGCGAGTATTTCGCTTGCTGCATTGAGCGCAGCATCACCGTGGAAATGACCATCTCCTCCGGCTTGCCCTGAACCGCTTCGATGATTTCCTGAAGCGCGCGAGGATGGATGGAATTGGCTGTTCCTTTTACGATGTAGCCGAAGTTCGTAATGAACTCGAAGAACCTGCGCAGTTTGTCTTCTTTCGGGTCTTCATGGATTCGGTAGATGAACGGCACTTCCATCCAGTGGAAATGCTCGGCAACCGTTTCGTTGGCTGCAAGCATGAACTCTTCGATCAGCTTCTCGCCAACAGAGCGCTCGCGCAGTACTACATCGACCGGTTTGCCATCTTCCTCCACCAGTACCTTCGATTCTTTGAAGTCAAAATCAATCGCGCCGCGGTCCATTCTTTTTTTACGAAGAATCGCAGCAAGCTCTTCCATCTGCTCGAACATTGGCACCAGCGACTCATATCGGCTGCGCGTTTCCTCGTCTTTATCAACGAGAATCTTATTCACATCCGAATAGGTCATCCGCTCGGTTGTTTTAATCACACTTTCAAAAATTTCATTAGCTACGACTTTACCTTCAGAATCAATCTCCATCTCACACGATAGCGTGAACCGGTTGACCTTTGGATTCAATGAACAAATCCCGTTTGACAGCCGGTGCGGAATCATCGGAATCACCCGGTCTACAAGATACACACTTGTCCCGCGTTCCTCGGCCTCGCGGTCAATCGGGGATCCCTCGGTAACATAGTGGCTGACGTCGGCAATATGGACGCCGAGCTTGTAATTTCCGTTTTCAAGCCGGGTAACAGTAACAGCGTCATCAAGATCCTTTGCATCGGCTCCATCGATTGTGACAATTACTTGGTCGCGCAAGTCACGGCGCTTGCCGATGTCCCGCTCATCAATTTCTCCCGGAACCGCATTTGCCTGGTCAAGCACCTCCTGCGGAAACGCAAGCGGCAGCCCGTGCTTATGGATGACGGACAAAATGTCGACGCCCGGGTCATTCTTGTGGCCAAGAATTTGGATGACTTCTCCTTCTGCACTTGTGCGCCCTTCCGGGTAGTTTGTAATTTTAACAACTACCTTATGGCCCTCGACAGCACCGCCATTAGCGGCCTTCGGAATGAAAATGTCTCCAGCGAACTTCTTTTCATCCGGAATCACAAAACCAAAATTCTTGCTTTCCACATAGGTCCCGACCATTTGGGTGATGCCCCGTTCGAGAATCCGGACAATTGTACCCTCCCGACGTTCACCGGAAGATTCGGATGAAACGCGGACCAAAACGGTATCCCCGTGCATCGCGTTGTTCGTCTCATTTGGCGGAATAAAAATGTCGTCCATGCCAGGCTCTTCCGGCATAACGAACGCAAAGCCCTTAGCATGGCCGGCAACCTTTCCGCGGATCAAATTCATTTTTTGCGGAAGGCCGTAGCGGTTTGAGCGGGTCCGGACGACGAGCCCTTTTTCCTCCATCTGGACTAGCGCCTTTACAAACTCCTTGAAATCAGCCGAATCCTCAATCCCGAAAGCTTCCTCTAGTTCCTGGACAGTCAGCGGCTTATACGCTTCATCCCTCATATATTGCAAAAGCTTGTCTATATGCGCTTGAATGTTTTCTTCCAAGCTTATCCCTCCCTTACAGGGTGTTTCTTATTATTCTTTCCAATCCAGGCTTTCTAAAAACGCATAAACGTCCTCATGAAGCTGGTCTTTTTCCACATCGAACGTAATCGTATGCCCGGACTCTTCGTACCACTTCAGTTTCTTGTCCACCGACTCCGCCTCATTGTAGATTATATTGGCGCTGTTCGTGTTAATCATCCCATCATGGCGTGCCTGGACAACAAACAGCGGTGCATAAATCAGGTCCACATGGTCACGGACGTCTTGGATCAGCCCGTTCAGCTGTTTTAGCAGCGGTTTTGGATCGAACGCAGCCATTTCCGCCTCGATTTCAGCCTGCGTCTTCTTCTCGAACTGTTTGTACTCGCGCGCATAATAAAGGACCCCATTATGGACAGTCTCATCACTCCTGAAGTCCATCGGGGCACACATCGGAACAATACCCTTTACAGGAACAGTGTAACCAAGCTTTAGAGAAAATACCCCACCAAGCGACAGCCCGGCAACTGCAATCTCCTCATAGCCCTTATTTTTCAAAAACTGATAGGCATCCATTACGTCCTGCCACCAGTCTTCTGGAGTATACTTGACCAGCTCCTCAGCAGCAGTTCCATGCCCTCTGTAAATCGGCGCATGGCATGTATAGCCTTTATCGTTCAAGTAGCGTCCAAGCATCCGGACATCGGCCGAATTCCCGGTGAACCCGTGCAGAAGCAGTACCGCACGCGGACCTCCTTCGAACATAAATGGTTTAGGCGGTTGAATTCTCATTACTATAGTTCTCCTTACTCTTGTGGTTTCCTTTAGTTTAAGCAAAGCAAGCCCCGACATTCCAGAAATACGGCTCGGACTGGTGCTTTTGTGGGGACTGTTTTTCAGAAAAAATAAAGCCCGGCACAAAGGCCGGGCTCAATTTACGGTATTAAAGCTTTGCGTATGTTACGGCAATCGTAAGGACGAAGAACAGCACGGACAATACAACCGTAATCCTGTGCAGGATCAAGTCGATGCCACGGGCTTTTTGCTTGCCAAACAGCTGCTCCGCTCCGCCAGAAATTGCGCCGGAAAGACCTGCGCTACGGCCTGATTGTAGTAATACAACGACAATAAGTGCGATAGAGACAATAACTAAAAGCGTTACGAGTATTGCATGCATGAAGGCCACCTCCTGTTAGACGTTCATTCACAGTATTCTTAATTTAACATAAAAATCCTGTTTCGACAATAGCGGGATTTGTGGAGGTTTCGGGACAGGCTGTTTCCAAGCTTATCTACGTTCTCCGGTAATTTTTACTTTTGTGTTTGTCTTGAGAAGGTATGAGAGCTTTTCAAGGATTCCTTAGTACTTTCGGAGGATCCCTATGAGCACTTTCTAAGTTTTTATGAGCACTTTTTGATGATTTGTTAGCACTTTTTAAAATTTATGAGCACTTTTCTCGAATTTACGCGTGGTTTCAGAGATTTATGCAGACTCTTCACTTTTAGGTTCCTCGTATCGAAACCAAAAATGCCCGACAAACTTCCGTCGGGCACACTGCATTTCTTAAAGTTTTTTAATTTCATCAGCGAGGAACTCAACATCCGTTCCTACGACGACCTGTACATCTTTTGAGCTGACTTTGATTATCCCTTTTGCACCGAGCAGTTTCAACCGTTTCTCGTCGATTAATTCCATATCCTTGACCGTCAGGCGCAGTCTGGTTACGCAGTTGTCAATATTGAGCAGGTTATTCTTGCCACCAAGCGCATTGGCATATTGAACGGCTGCAGCGCTGTAGTCACCTCCAGTATTGGTGCTGCCTTCAAACTCGCCGTCAACTTCATCTTCGCGGCCAGGTGTTTTTAAATCGAGCTTTTTAATCAGGTAAGAAAATACAAAGAAGTAGATAACTGCATAGCTGAGGCCGACTACTGCTAGGAGCAGCGGTTTTGTGGCGATACCATAGTTAAGGAAATAATCGAATGCCCCAGCCGAAAAGCCAAAGCCATGCTTAATATCGAGCAGGTAGGTTACTGACATCGCAATACCAGTCAAGATGGCGTGAGTAAAATAGAGGAGTGGAGATAGAAACATGAATAAGAACTCAATAGGTTCTGTGATACCAGTCAGGAATGAAGTGAGCGCAAGGCCGAACATTACGCCGGCAGTTGCTTTGCGCCGTTCCTTCTTGGCAGTCGCAACCATTGCAGCGGCTGCTGCGGGAAGCCCGAACATCATAATGGGGAAGAAACCAGTCATAAAGCTGCCAGCAGAAGGATCTTTTGCAAAGAAGCGGGTCAAATCCCCTTTGACTACCTCTCCTGCCGCATTTGTGAAAGAACCAAATTCAAACCATGCGAGCGAGTTGAGAACATGATGAAGCCCCAAAGGAATGAGCAGACGATTCAGGAAGCCAAAAATACCAACTCCAACTGCACCTGCGTCAACAATCCCTTGGCCAAAATTATTGAGGACATTTTGAATTGGAGGCCAAACATACCCGAATACTCCGGCAAGGATCAGCATAACCAGGCCGGTAATAATTGGAACAAACCGTCTCCCGCCAAAGAAGCCGAGCCAATCAGGAAGTTTGATTGCATGATAGCGATTATACAAGTGGCCGGCTATAATACCTGACAAGATACCTCCAAGCACACCCATATTGATGTCTTCATTAATCGTAGCGCTTCCTTTTGTTAAAACAAAATAACCAATCGCACCGGCAAGTGCAGCAGCCCCGTTACCATCCTTGCTAATCCCGATCGCAATGCCAATTGCAAACAACAGTGCAAGGTTTGCGAATACAGCTTCCCCTGATGCGGCCATGAACTTAATGTTCAACAAATCCTCCTGCCCTAAACGCAAGAGCAATGCGGCAACAGGCATAACAGCTATCGGCAGCATTAACGCCCGTCCGATCCGTTGCAAATAGCCCAACATAGAACCCACCTCTTTCATATTATTTTTTATATAAATAAGTACATAAAGGTGTTGCACTACAACTATATGAGCTAATCCTAATACCTATTCTCACTGAATTGAATGGCTGCAACTAAATCTTGGATCACCAAAGATTAGTTGCCGCTTATTCTATCAGGACAACTTTTTATAGATACGAGACAGTTTTTTCGATATTCATGACATTTCCCGAAAAATACAGGACATTTCCCAAACTTTACAGCACAGTTTTTCAATTTTCCAGGACAAACCAGTCCGTCGCAGTTTTTAAACCCAAAATAAAGGGTACGCATTGGTCAATGCGTACCCTTCTCTGCTAGCTATTATTTTTTCAAGTTGTAGAAGCTCTTTAGGCCGTGGTACTGGGCAGTTTCACCAAGCTGATCTTCGATGCGAAGAAGCTGGTTGTATTTTGCCACGCGGTCCGTACGGGACGGAGCACCTGTTTTGATTTGGCCAGCGTTGGTTGCAACAGCGATGTCAGCGATTGTTGCGTCTTCTGTTTCACCGGAACGGTGGGAGATGACTGCTGTGTAGCCAGCGCGTTTCGCCATTTCGATTGCGTCTAGTGTTTCGGTCAATGTACCGATTTGGTTAACTTTAATCAGGATTGAGTTTGCGATACCCTTTTCAATTCCTTCAGCAAGCTTTTTGGTGTTTGTAACGAACAGGTCGTCACCAACTAGCTGTACTTTGCCGCCAAGGCGCTCAGTTAGAAGCTTGTGGCCTTCCCAGTCGTTTTCATCAAGGCCATCTTCGATTGAGATGATTGGGTATTTAGAAGACATTTCTTCATACCAGTCAACCATTTCAGCAGATGTTTTTACAACACCTTCGCCTGCAAGATGGTATTTGCCGTCTTCTTTGTTGTAAAACTCGGAAGATGCAGCATCCATTGCGAGCATAACTTCTTCACCTGGCTTGTAGCCAGCTTTTTCAATTGCTTCAACGATTGTTTGAAGTGCTTCTTCGTTTGAGCCAAGGTTTGGAGCAAATCCGCCTTCATCACCAACAGCTGTGTTCAAGCCTCTTTCTTTCAAAACAGACTTCAGGCTGTGGAAAATTTCAGCTCCCATGCGAAGTGCTTCCTTGAAGTTTGGCGCGCCGACAGGCATAACCATGAATTCCTGGATATCAACGTTGTTGTCAGCATGCTCGCCGCCGTTGACGATGTTCATCATTGGAACTGGAAGCTGCTTGGAGTTTACACCGCCAAGGTATTGGTACAATGGCATGCCAAGGTAATCAGCTGCAGCATGAGCAACTGCCAGGGAAACGCCAAGGATTGCGTTCGCACCAAGCTTGCCTTTGTTTTCAGTGCCGTCAAGGGCAATCAAAGCCTGGTCAATGCTTACTTGGTCAAGGACGCTGTATTCGCCGATCAGTTCAGGAGCGATCAGGTCATTAACGTTGTCAACTGCCTTTTGAACTCCTTTTCCTAGGTAGCGGCCTTTGTCGCCATCGCGCAGCTCGACTGCTTCGTATTCACCAGTGGATGCACCGCTTGGTACAAGGGCACGGCCGAATGCGCCGGATTCTGTTAGTACTTCTACTTCGACTGTTGGGTTTCCGCGGGAGTCAATAACTTCGCGTGCGTAAACATCAGAAATAATTGGCATGGAAATCTCTCCTTAAAAGATAATTTATTGTTTGATTAATGTTTTTCCAGTCATTTCATCAGGCTGCTTAACACCAAGCAAATCAAGGACAGTTGGTGCAAGATCGCCGAGGATGCCGCCATCTCTTACTTCGACGCCTTCCTTTGTCACGATGACAGGGACAGGGTTTGTTGTATGGGCAGTCATTGGATTGCCTTCGATTGTTACAACTTCATCTGCGTTACCGTGGTCCGCAGTGATGATTGCCGTGCCGCCTTTTTCCAAAAGGAGGTCGACAATTTTGCCAAGGCATTCATCGACTGTTTCAACGGCTTTGATAGTTGGCTCGAGCATACCTGAATGGCCGACCATGTCCGGGTTGGCAAAGTTTAGGATGATGCAATCGAACTTGTTAGCTTCAATTTCGTTTAAAAGTGCATCGGTTACTTCGTAGGCACTCATTTCAGGCTTCAGGTCATAGGTTGCAACCTTCGGCGAGTTAATGAGGATCCGCTCTTCGCCAGGGAATTTATCCTCGCGTCCGCCGCTCATGAAGAACGTGACATGAGGATATTTCTCGGTTTCAGCAATCCGAAGCTGCTTTAAACCGTTGTGGGAAAGCACTTCGCCGAGCGTGTTGTCGAGATTGGATGGCTTGAAGGCCACATAACCGTCAACCGTTTCGCTGAAGTGAGTCATACAAACAAAGTGCAGGTTTTTCGGATGTTCTGGTCCGCGGTCAAACGCACGGAAGTCTTCGTTCGTAAAAGTATTTGAAATCTGGATGGCACGGTCAGGACGGAAGTTATAGAAAATAACAGCGTCATTGTCTTGTATCCTCCCGACAGGCTCACCTTCTGGATCTGTCAAAACAGAAGGAAGGACGAATTCGTCAAAGATACCGTGTTGGTAGGAGTCTTCAACAACTTCCATCGGTTCGGAGTAGGAAGGTCCGTCTCCATAAACCATTGCCCGATATGCCTTCTCAACACGCTCCCAGCGCTTGTCGCGGTCCATCGAATAATAGCGTCCCGAAATGGTTGCAAACTGGCCGACGCCGTACTCTTTAATTTTCTCCAGTGTTTCTTCAATAAATGTGCCTGCTGTCTGCGGTCCGACATCGCGGCCGTCAAGGAAGGCATGGATGTATACCTTATCGAGGCCTT
The DNA here is from genome assembly GCF_001685025.1 of Bacillus sp. FJAT-27225. Taxonomy (GTDB): domain Bacteria; phylum Bacillota; class Bacilli; order Bacillales; family Cytobacillaceae; genus Bacillus_D. The sequence goes on from NZ_MAYU01000012.1 coordinate 816,962, forward strand.
CATCAGCAGCCAGCTTCAGCAGTGCATACATATGCTGGATGTGGCTGTGTACACCGCCATTGGATAAGAGGCCGAACAAATGCAAGGCGGTCCCATTCTCTTTGGCGTGGCGGACTGCGCCAACCAATGTTTCATTTTTCTGGAATTCACCCTCGCGAATTGCGATATTCACGCGGGTCAAGCTTTGATAAACAATCCGGCCGGCTCCAATGTTCAAGTGGCCAACTTCGGAATTGCCCATCTGCCCTTCAGGTAGGCCGACTGCTTCACCGCTAGCCGTCAGGGTGTTATGAGGATACTGATTCCAGTATCGTTCAAAATTTGGTTTTTTTGCTTGTGCAACTGCATTCCCGAAACGCTCGCCCCGGAAACCGAAGCCGTCGAGAATGATCAGTGCTACAGGGGATTTACTCATTCTTGCCTGCCTCCAAAAGCTGAAGGAACGAGTTCGCCTCAAGGCTTGCACCGCCGACAAGCGCGCCATCGATATCCGGCTGGTCCATATATTCACGGATATTTTCAGGCTTTACACTGCCGCCATACTGGATGCGGATGCTGTCCGCTGCTTCCTGTGAAAATTGCTCTGCAACGGTCCTGCGAATATGGGCACATACTTCGTTTGCGTCTTCAGCTGTAGATGATTTTCCTGTGCCGATTGCCCAGATCGGTTCATACGCGATAACTGTTTGTTTTACCTGGTCCTCAGTCAGGCCGTTCAAAGCCTTCTTGATTTGTCCAGCAACGAACTCATTTGTTTCGCCGCGTTCACGCTGCTCAAGAGTCTCGCCGCAGCATACAATCGGCGTCAAACCATGTTTGAATGCAGTGAGAGTTTTCTTGTTTACCGCTTCATCTGTTTCGTTGAACATTTCACGGCGCTCAGAGTGGCCTAGAATCACATATTTAACGCCAAGGTCTGCCAGTGCAGCCGCGCTGATTTCACCTGTGAATGCTCCTTTGTCTTCAAAGTGCATGTTTTGGGCACCGACATCAACCGGATAGTTTTCCGTTTCTGTTACAAGCGAGGATAAAAACAGCGCCGGTGCACAAATGACGGAATCAATTTTTGAACTGTCAGGTACAAGACCGTTTACTTCTTCTACAAAAGCTTTAGCCTCAGAGAGGGTTTTGTGCATTTTCCAGTTGCCTGCAATGATTGGTTTTCGCATACTGGCACTTCCTTTCTGTCTATATGGGCGGTTCTGCTTTCGGGCGAGCAGATGCTGCTGCTTGCCGGAGGCTTGTCCGCCTGCCATTCGTTCCCCAAATAGTTCGTGTAGACATGACCCATTTTTCAAAAGGCGCAGTTAAGGCAATTTGAAAAATTAGAGGATAAATTCCCTTTAAGCTGGGAAATACCAATATTTCCAGAAAAATAAGGGGCGTTTTTCCCTCTATTTGATTAAAACACTTGTTTTTTGCTTGATAAAATCAAGTTAAAGGGAAAATTTCCCTATATCTCTGCTTCTTAAGCTTCTCTAATTTAATTAAAGGGAAATTCTCCTTCTATTAGCTTAAGACCCGCCGTTCAATTCAACATGAACAATTACTTATCATTCAATGCTACGACGCCTGGAAGCTGCTTGCCTTCCATGAATTCTAGCGAGGCACCGCCGCCTGTGGAGATGTGGCTCATTTTATCGGCAAGGTTGAACTTTTCGACTGCTGCCGCAGAGTCCCCGCCGCCGATGACCGAATATGTACCTTCGGCTTCTGCAAGGGCTTCGGCAACTGCCTTTGTTCCGCCTGCGAATTTATCAAATTCGAACACGCCCATTGGGCCGTTCCAGATAACGAGTTTCGAGCTTTGGATGACGTCACGGTATGCTGCCGCTGTCTTCGGCCCGATATCAAGTGCTTCCCAGTCGGATGGGATTTTGTCGATGTCGACTACTTTTGTATTGGCATCAGGCGAGAAATCATCGGCAACAACAACATCTACTGGCATATGGAAGGAAACACCCTTTTCCTTCGCTTTTTGAATGAAGGAATTGGCCAGGTCGATTTTATCCTCTTCAAGAAGTGATTTTCCGACTTCGTGGCCCTGTGCTTTTACGAATGTGTAAGCAAGCCCGCCGCCGATGATCAAATGGTCAACTTGTTCAAGCAGGTTTTCGATAACGCCGATTTTGTCTTTTACCTTAGCGCCGCCGATGATGGCTGTGAACGGGCGCTCAGGATTGGAGAATGCTTTGCCGAGCACTTCAATTTCTTTTTCCATCAGGAATCCCGCAACAGCTGGAAGATGGTGTGCAATGCCTTCTGTGGAAGCATGGGCCCTGTGAGCGGCGCCAAATGCATCATTTACATAAATGTCTGCAAGTGCAGCAAATTCTTTCGCTAATTCCGGATCGTTCTTTTCTTCACCAGGATAGAAACGAACGTTTTCTAAAAGGATGACGTCGCCTTCGTTCATACTGTCAATTTGCGATTTTACAGCGTCGCCATACGCTTCAGTAGCGGATTGGACATTTTTGCCCAAGAGCTCGCCGAGTCTAGCACCAACCGGCGCAAGGCGCATTTCTTCTACGACCTTGCCTTTCGGACGGCCGAAGTGGCTTGCAAGGATTACCTTTGCACCCTGTTCAACCAGGTATTGGATGGTTGGAAGCGCGGCGCGGATCCTTGTTTCATCGGTAATTTTGCCATCTTGCATCGGGACGTTGAAGTCGACACGGCAGAATACGCGTTTCCCTTTAACATCGACATCTTTAAGCGTCTTCTTGTTCATGGATACCCTCCTGGACATCAAATTTAAATCAGAGTAGAGTCTCTCTTCTTTCGGCAAAGGAGAACAGTACCCTTAGCAAAAAAAAGGCGGTGGAGCTAAGCCAATCTATCCTTGTCAATAGAAAGATAACTGGACCTCTGAACCCTTATCACAGAATTCAATCCACTTGCGCCGCTCCGCCCCTTCTCCATAAATATAGGGAGGGGGATTCTTCCCCGCTCCCCTTTAAAAGCTATTTTTATTATATAAGTTTAGAGACTGGATATCCAATGATACCCAAATCAATTAACCTTGTATTATAGGCCTTTTTCTGCAATGTATTCGCAAAGGTCAACTACACGGTTGGAGTAGCCGTATTCGTTGTCATACCAAGAAAGGACCTTTACCATGTTGCCTTCTAGAACCATTGTGGACAAGCCATCGATTGTAGAAGAAACTGTGCTGCCGTTGTAGTCAGAAGATACAAGCGGAAGATCAGTGTATGCCATGATGCCTTTCAGTGGGCCTTCTGCAGCTTCTTTAAGCGCTTGGTTCACTTCTTCAGCTGTTACATCTTTTTCAAACTCAGCTACAAGGTCAACAACAGAAACGTTTGGAGTTGGCACACGCATAGCCATACCGTTCAGTTTGCCTTTCAGTTCAGGAAGAACAAGGGCAACAGCTTTTGCAGCACCAGTTGTTGTTGGTATCATGTTTTCTGCAGCTGCACGAGCACGACGGTAGTCCTTGTGTGGCAAGTCAAGGATTTGCTGGTCGTTTGTGTATGAGTGAATAGTTGTCATCATACCGCGCTTAAGACCGAACTTGTCGTTCAGTACTTTTGCAAATGGTGCTAGGCAGTTTGTGGTACAAGATGCGTTTGAGAGTACATGATGGTTTGCAGCATCATATTTATCTTCGTTTACACCCATAACGATTGTGATATCTTCGTTGGAAGCTGGTGCAGAAATGATTACTTTCTTAGCGCCGCCTTCAAGGTGTTTCGCAGCGTCATCGCGCTTTGTGAAACGGCCAGTTGATTCTACAACAACTTCAACACCAAGGTCTCCCCATGGAAGTTGAGCAGGATCGCGCTCAGCAAGAACCTTTACAGTTTTACCGCCAACTACTAGGTTTGAGCCGTCAACAGTCACATCTTCAGAAAGCGTGCCGTGAACAGTGTCATATTTCAAAAGGTGTGCAAGCATGTTTGCATCTGTAAGGTCGTTAACTGCAACGATTTCGATGTTTGGGTTATCTAGGGCAGCGCGGAATACGTTACGTCCGATACGTCCAAATCCATTAATACCAACTTTTAATGCCATGTTTATTTCCTCCTTTGATTCGGTAAAACTTTTATTTTTTATATCAAAGGGTATTTACCCTTTAACTAACAAATAACACGTTAATTCTTTAAAATCAGCTTTGCTGCTCCTTCATCCGTAACAAGGATGGTTTGGGGCGGTGCTTGTTTCATGTATGCTCGGATCGCCTTTGCTTTCGAGCTTCCGCCCGCAACGGCCAGAACATCCGGGACATGAATCAGATCATTAAGCTGAAGCCCGATGGTAAGAACCTTGTGGACGATTTCGCCATGGCTGTTAAAATAATAGCCAAATGCCTCGGCCACAGCCTTGTGGGAGAGGATTTTCTCCATATCGGCAGCAGCTGTTTTCCTGCGCTCAGCCATTGTCTTAGCGTCCCCAATCCCATGTAAAACCATGCACGCGGACTTGATTAAGCCAAGTACCTCATGGACTATCGGTTCTTTAATGAATGACTCATAAATCTCCATACTGACCTGGTCGGGAACATAGAAGACTCTGTGCCTCCCATGAGTTTTAGCAGCCATTATCGCACAAATGGTATTGGCCTGATTCTGGACATCCTCACCAATGCCGCCCCTGGCCGGGACAAACATGATTTCCTCATTGGAGAGGTCGGGGCCAAGCTCTTCTGCCACCGCAGCCATGGTTGAACCGCCTGTTACAGCGATGATATTTTTTCCATTCAGCAGTTTTTTCATGCAAATGGCTGTTGCCCGTCCGATTTCGGCTTTCACCATTGGTGACTGATCGCTATCACCGGGTACGATAATGGCGTTTCGGATGCCAAGCCGATGCTTCAGCTCCATTTCCATTACATCTATACCCTTCAGCTCTCGCATTAAGCCTTCGAGATCTTCCAGCAAATTCCTGCCCTCGTGGGTCAAGGACATACCGGCAACACCCGCCGCAATCAGGTTTTGATCCTTAAGGAATTCAACCTCAGCGCGGAGGATCCGTTCTGTATAACCAAGGCTTGCTGCAAGGCTCCGCCTCCCGACTGGCTGCATAATTCCTATGTATCTCAGGATGGCGTACCGCTTTTGCATGACCTCGAGGAGATCGGGTAATAATCTTTTTTGAATATCGAGGAACGATTGCATGTCAGTAGCTCCTTTTTTAAAAAAGTGGACATTGTCCCGCCTTTCGGTTTATGTTATACCGAAAAAGTAATGATGGACTTTTTTTGTCCCAGCTAGACATATTCTGTCCCACTTACTCGAAAAAAAATCACCCCTGTACCTAGCCATTGTAGCAAGAGTGAATGTCACTTTCAACTAATATGATTGCGTTGTTTTTCTTGTAAACGGTTACGCAAATACGTTTCGTTCACAATGCCGTAACCAATTTCTTCGCCATCTATATAAATGACAGGAATCATCAGGCCGAACTCTTCTGTCAGCTCATCGCTTGAATTGATATCAATTTCCTCAAGCTCAAATTCAATATCGTTTTTGATATCGAGGATATCTGCCTTCGCCTTGTCACAAAGCGGGCAGTTTGCGCGCGTATATAAGGTTAGTTTTGTCAAATGAATCCCTCCTTATTGTCCATAGTAATCGTGCTGAAGTGCTTTTTGCAAAAAACTTCTACTAGTAGTTCCGTTCGGCATTTTTTTAAAGCGCTTCTGTACACTCCGAAACTAGCGGGTTGTTGCCCAGTGAGAGTTTAGTGGTTCAAGCGGAGAGTTCTTTATCTTGTACTTCCCGTCTGCTCAAATAAAAATGGCCGACCCTGTTGGCATCGGCCATTTTAACCACTTATTTAAAACCGTTTCCGCTTAGACGAGGACGGGATGCCAAGTTGCTCACGGTATTTTGCGACGGTTCGCCTTGAAATGACGAGGCCTTCAGAATCCATTAGCCTGTCGGCAATATCCTGGTCGGAAATGGGACGCCGTTTATCTTCGTTATTTATATATTCCTTTATAAGTGCTTTTACTTGAGACGAAGAAGCGTTGCTGTCTGCAACAGTTTGGATCCCCGACAGGAAGAATAGTTTCAATTCGAAGGTCCCAAATGGGGTGCCGATATATTTTTCACGGACAGTCCGGCTGACCGTAGATTCATGAACACCAATTTCATCAGCAACTTCTTTCATGGTTAACGGGCGAAGCTGTCCTTTTCCTTTTTCAAAAAAGACTGTTTGCTTTTCAACAATTTTGGCAGTGACCTTTAATAATGTTTCGTTGCGCTGCCTGATGCTTCTTGCAAGCCATTGATAATCATTGAACTTTTCATTTAGGAACTTGATAGCCTGCCTGTCACCAACTGCACTCAAACTTTGGTATAGGCTGTCATTGAAACCAATACTGGGCACGGTCCCTTCTACTAGTTTGACCGCCCATTTGCCATCTGAATACTCAACAACAACATCCGGCACAATGTAAGACGCTTTCTCTGTGAAAAATGGAGCGCCTGGCCTCGGATTAAGCGTTTGAAGCAAGTCTTGGACCTGCTGGATATCATGCAGGGGAAGCTTTAATTCCTTCGAGATTTGCTTCCATTTTTTATCGGCAAATTCTGTAAAGTAATCGGTTACAATTGTTTTTGCATTTTCCGCATCGTCCCCCAGCCTATTAAGCTGTAAAAGCAGGCATTCCTGAAGGGATCGTGCACCAATCCCTGCTGGTTCCAGCTTTTGTATTTCATCAAGACACCCCTCAACCATGTCCGTTGTTGTCTTGGCGCTGGTTGCAATTTGGTCTATATCTCCGCGAAAATATCCGTTTTCATCCATATTTAATATCAAAAGCTTGAATACTAATCTTGTAAATTTATTTAGCTCGCCGGGCGGTACTTGGGAAAATAAATGTTCCTCTAAAGTAGGATGCGCCTCCATCGGAAGTCCATTAATATCGTTTTCCTTCCGCTCGCTCGTGCTTACTCGTTTCTTTCCTCTGTAACGGGCAGTAGTATCTACTTCCATAAGAGGGTTTTCCAGAGCCTTCGCTTCAAGGAAGCTTGACAGTTCCTGGGTGTTATATTGTAACAGAGCAATCGCTTGGGCCAATTCCTGGGTCAGGGACAATTTTATTTCTTGATGCTGCCATAAGCCGGTATGCATTTCCATATATGTCTCCACCTCACACTCCTATTTTACATGAAATTAAAGCACTTGCGTCACTGAAGTGAAAAAGGCTGCAAGAATATGGCGGAAATTTGTCGGCATTTTTCAAAAATGCAGAAATGCCGTCCTAAAGAACGATATCCGCGTTCGGTATACAGGACTAAGGACCTGTCTTTTTGGAAACGTCATGATATCAATTGGCTATCGAATACGGTTCTTGTAAAATTGAAAATAATTGATAATTTTTCCATAATTTTAATTCCTGGGTTTGAATCTATGCACTAGGGAGTCGACTGTATTGAATAAAATGATTGCGCTTGTGATATGTATTTTTTTATCAGTAGGGGTGAGTGGCTGCATGAAAGTGTCTGCCGAAGAAGAAATGCTTCAACATATGGAGGAAAAATACAACGAAGAGTTTGAAATCATTAGCAAGGATACCCAGGCCTGGTCTGCGGGCTATGCGGAAATGAGGGTGAGGTCTAGTAAATTTCCTGACGCATCGATTATCGTCCGCAAGACAAAAGAAACCGGGACGATTTCCGATAACTATGTTGATTATTTAATGAAAAAACCGATTGAAGAAGAGTTCCAGGCGATTCTTTCGCAAGTTTATGACAACTTTAAGGTCATCTACCTATCCGGTGGAACGACTTTGCCGGAAAAAGCAAAGCCAGGTATGACTGTTTCCGAGTACTCAGAGGTAAAAAATTTACCAATGACCGTTCAAATCGCTGTTGAACAAGATCCGGCAAATAAAGATGAACTAGTGGAGAAACTGCGCGCCCTGCTGGAAGAGAAACAATATAGAAGCGAATTGTATATTTTTTATATGCTGGATGGAAAACTGGCGGAATTGGATGATTCGACTGCCAATGAACTATTCAACGGTGCAACCGGCAAGAATTGGGCGAGTCTTAGAGGCGACTTTTCCATGGATCGGAACTATCAATTCCGGACGGCCAGGTGGAGGGAATTGCAGTGAATACTCTCGACCCCAATCTACAGGAGCATGCCAATGAAGCCGCGCTATTGAATGTTATCATGTATTTGAATATTGAGGATGTTGGCGTTAAAGACGGCGAGTATATGTCTGATATCATTGTAAAATTAGGCGACATTTACGATGCTCCCGGTGGATTCGATGCCTATATGGCCAACCACCCTTCTGGAAGCGAGGCTGAATATCAGGAACGGCAACGTCAGTATCAGCTGCTGGCCAATGCCAGCAGCCAAAACGAGCACTTCAGTAATTTAATGATTGATAATCAGAGCCTTTTAATGGATAACCCGCCCTATGAAAACGGGGGGTTAAATGCAACGACTTTTATTGACCAGGATGGCAACGTAACGTTCGTTTACAGAGGAACTGGCGGCGGCGAATGGCTTGACAATGGGACGGGGCTTGGCGGTTCAGTTGTGGCGACCGAGCAGCAAAAAGAAGCACAGGAGTATTTTGACAGAGTCATTGAAGCAAACGGCTGGGATAAGAGCACCCCAATCATCGACATAACCGGCCATTCAAAGGGCGGAAACAAAATTCAATTTGTTACGATGACTTCGGAATACTCGCATTTGATACGGCACGGTTTTTCTTTTGATGGGCAAGGTATGTCCCCTGAAGCGATCGCCTGGTTGAGGTCGGCGCTGGGTGAGGAAGAATTTAATGATCGCCGGAATAAACTGTACTCGATTGCTGCTGATAATGACTATGTAAATATTTTGGGCACCCGCATCGTTCCAGAAGACCATATTATTTATATGGAATCCTTATTAACGAAAAAGGCGTGGCATTTTCCTGATAGTTACTTGACGATGGATGGCCGCTTTACTGACTTTGCTTCTCAAGGGAATTACTCCACCTACCTCGAGGGCCTTTCCACTCTTATTATGAAACTGCCTTCGCCTATCCGAAATGTTATTACCGAAGGCGGAATGGGATTTGCCCATATCGCTATGAGCAAAGGTACGGCATTGGTGAATGGCGGGAGTATATCGTGGGCAGAGATGCTGGGCACTATCCCATTAGCCTTGCAGTTAATACCAGGATCAACGATTCAATTTATTGGTGCTAAATTCGGAATGGATCTTGAAGTGGTTTCCTCGATTGTGACAGCCGTTGTCATGCTGGCCTATGCCCCATCCACATTTTGGGCATTTGGTGCAGGTGCTGCCATAGACTTTATCCTGAGAACAATTGATGATCTTAAAGTACTTCATAAAGTCGCGAGAAACGTTGTTGTTCTTTCAGTAACCGCTTTTCTTGAAACCGCTGTCGGCCACCTGCAATCCTGGATTAACAGCTTTTTGAATCCGGGACTTAGAGCCGATGCAGCCAGTCCAATGATTCGGGTTAACACCGCTAAACTCCGCTCCTACTCGCAGCGATTGAAAAGCATTAACAACCGGATCAGCAGCCTGGACCGGCGGATGGATTCGCTTTATTTCAAAGTTGGGCTTCTTGATATACTAAGCCTTATGCAGGCTGATCTCCTAACGAGCGAAAACAGGAGGCTTGCGAGATGCATTGATTACCTGGAGGACACGGCCGACTCCTTCGAACGGGCCGAGCGGAATATCCTGACCAGTCTATAAATTGGAGGACACAGTATGAGTTCAAGTGCTCAACAGGAACTGTATCTGATTAAACGAGAGCTGCAAACCATCATCAACGAGCTGGAGCAGATTGCCGGCGAGATTGGCCATGAATTTGAAGGAATCGGCAGCGAACAATGTGCCTCGGCCATTCATCGAGTTGCGGACCAATATAGGAATGTTAAAAGGAAATTAGGTAGTGTGGATGTGACGAATGTGAAGGAATAAGGAAGCAGGGGATGGTTCCCTGCTTCTTTTTTGAAAAATCAAATCCTTCCGGAAAAATAAAAAGCCCCAGTGTCTGTTGTTTACAACAAACATTGGGACTTTGGTACGCCCTCGTCAGGACTCGAACCCGAATTTCAAGAACCGGAATCTTGCGTGCTATCCGTTGCACCACGAGGGCATGTATTTGGTGAAGACCTATCTAATAATAACGAAATCAATTGTCATTGTCAATGGTAAAACACCAAAAGGGAGTTGCCAATTTCATCTTTCCTCCCAAGTTTGAATGCAAAAAACTTGTAGACTCGGCTAATTGCGGTCATTATTAAAGAAATATGATTGTTGAGAAAGTGGGAAGTGAAATGGAGAGGCCGAAACGGAAATCCCGAAACAAGAAAAAAATCCTGCTGGCTGTGTTCGCTACATTACTTGTCCTTTTCGGCGCCGGCCTGCTCGTTTCTGATTTCCTAACCCCTAAATCGAAAGTCAAAGTTAAAACAGATGAGTCTATTAGCACACTTGGTCAAGAGGGTGCTGGTTCGGATGGTGCTTCCGCCTATTTGATTGTTGATACGCTGTCTCCGGCAGAACTGGAGAAAGAGCTGCCCAGTACGATGAGGGAAACAACCATGCAAAACAATATCCATTTCATGAGCCACCAAAAGGTCAGGGCTGATGACAAATGGGGTTCGGTGCCGTTGACAGAACAGCGGGTTGACAGACTCCTGGCTATTCTCGAGGCCAAAAAGTTCAAGCACGAGGCTCTTTATTTGGATATCCTGACAAGATGGAAAGAAGGCGATTTTAGCAGGGTTGATAAGGACCATAACGCCATCTGGGATTTGCTGGGCGGGACGGTTGGAAAGGCGTACGGTATCCTTTCTGCCGAAGAGGAAAAGAAGTATATTGAGAAATATTATGACACAGGGAACTAATCCGTAAAGCGTTGGGTTTAAAATGGAAAAGTTCCCCTTTCTTGTTTAAATTCGTCCCGTTTGGGTAAGATGGAAGACATGGAAATTGTCGAACGAAATACAGCTTGACCATTGAGCGGTTTGTTTGACCTTAATTGACCATTATTGTATGATACATACATAACGTATACAAAAGGGAGGATTTCTAAATGAATTTGATTCCTACAGTTATCGAACAAACGAATCGTGGCGAAAGAGCATACGATATTTATTCCCGCCTTTTAAAAGACCGGATTATCATGCTGGGAAGCGCAATTGATGATAACGTCGCAAATTCAATTGTTGCACAGCTTTTGTTTCTAGAAGCCGAAAACCCTGAAAAGGATATCACTGTTTACATCAACAGCCCCGGAGGCAGCATTACATCCGGTATGGCGATTTTTGACACAATGCAGTACATCCGTCCAAGCGTTTCAACAGTATGTATCGGAATGGCTGCATCGATGGGAGCATTCCTGCTTGCTGCTGGTGAAAAAGGTAAGCGTTACGCCCTGCCGAACGCTGAGGTCATGATCCATCAGCCACTGGGCGGCGCACAAGGCCAGGCAACTGAAATCGAAATTGCTGCCAAGCGCATTCTATTCCTCCGCGACAAGCTGAACAATATCCTCTCTGAACGTACCGGCCAGCCGCTTGAAGTAATCGCAAGGGACACAGACCGTGATAACTTCATGACAGCCGACCGTGCGAAAGAATATGGACTCGTTGACCATATTATTTCAAGAAACGTACTCGAGGAAAAGAAAAAGGACGATAAATAAGTTAACGCATTTCGGACCGCTCCCATGAAAGAGCGGTCCTTTGCTTTGTCCAGCTCTTTCTCCTTCTCAAGAAAGGAACTATTTTTCATAAACATTTAGCTTTAAATAAAAAGTGAGTTTTGTGTTCTCAATTAGTTATGAGTCCATTTGCATCATATATGAGCCGTTTTGCCCCATTTATGAGCCTCATATGAGCCGATTCCGCACCGATATGAGCATTTAGACATTTACTGGAAAACCAGTGGCGCCAACTCTCTATACTTATGAGCCGTTTTGCCCCACTTACGAGCCTCATATGAGCCGATTCCGCACCGATATGAGCATTTAGACATTTACTGGAAAACCAGATGCGCCAACTCTCTGTACTTATGCACCACGTTTTGAGCTCCAATAAAAAAAGCGGATTCACCCAACAGGCGAATCCGCTTACAGTTTTTTGAAGAAATTAGTCCTTTTCTACAAAAGTTGCTAAAGCTTTGACGGCTTCTTCCGCGTCATGGCCATCTGCCTGGATGCCGATGACAGCGCCAGTGCTGACTGCAAGGCTCATTAGGCCCATGATGCTTTTCGCGTTTACTTTTTTGCCGTCTTTTAATAGAAAAATTTCTGATGAAAAACGATTTGCCTCCTGTACGAATTGAGCTGCCGGCCGCGCCTGGAGACCGGTTTTCAATTTTACTTCAACTTGTTTCTCTACCATACGTATTCCTCCTCATTTTTTTTTCGTACAGATAAATTATTCTGCCGTACATTCGTATAATATGCCTGTCTCTGCTTCCGGTCTCACCCTTGGCTGGAGCGGCCTCTACCAACACCACGTAATGGGTCTGATTCCTTATGCCGAGTTCTAACAAAGTCTTTAAACTTATTTTACCCCTTCACTTTAGGAACCATTTCCCCAGCACGCAACTTTTCGGCTATTTCGTCAATTTTACGAAGACGATGGTTGATGCCTGATTTGCTGATTGCCCCTCCAGACACCATCTCACCCAATTCCTTCAGAGTAACATCTTGATAGGCGACACGCAATTCTGCAATCTCCCTCAGTTTTCCCGGAAGGATTTCCAGGCCGACTGTCCTGTCGATAAAGCGGATATTTTCCACTTGCCTTAAGGAAGCACCGATCGTCTTATTCAGGTTGGCCGTCTCGCAATTGACGAGACGATTGACTGAATTTCGCATATCCCTTACTATCCGGACATCCTCAAACCTCAATAGTGCGTTGTGGGCACCAATGATATTCAGGAATTCAGTAATCTTTTCGGCTTCTTTCAAGTAGGTAATATAGCCTTTTTTGCGCTCATGCGTCTTGCTATTTAACCCGAAGGTATTCATTAATTCACAGAGAGAATCGTTATGCTCCTTGTACATTGAGTAGATTTCAAAATGGTAGGACGAGGTCTCTGGATTATTAACTGAGCCCCCTGCCAAAAACGCCCCGCGCAAATAAGAACGCCTGCAGCATTTTGTTTTAATCAGGTCAGGTGATATTGCATGATTGATTATAAAACCCTCACCAATGATTTTTAAATCTTCCAGGATTTCCTTTGCTTCACGGGCAAGCCGGACAATATACACATTGTTCTTCTTCAGCTTCATTTTCTTTCTGACTAGAAGTTCAACTTCAGTTTGATAATTCTTTTTAATCAGAATATAAATCCTTCTGGCAATTGCGGCATTTTCCGTTTGGACATCGACCACGAGCTTCCGGTTTGAGAATGAAAGGGATCCATTCATCCGAATCAAGGCGGAAAGCTCTGCCTTTTGGCAGCAAGGCTTCGCTTCAATATTGGTCAGTTCTTTTTTTGTTTCTGAAGCAAAAGACATTTCCTCACCTCCAGGCCAGACAAACGTTTGCATGGCTATTAATGTTTGTACGGATGGAAACCGGTTTGGTTTCGCCTGTCACTCTTTTTTAATACTTTTTTCGTTTTGCCTGTCCATATGTCATTCATACAGTGAAATCTCATAAAGTTATGTCTAGTTTTTTTCTTCATTCAGCATTGAATACAAAATCGATGCGACCTTTTTTGTATCATGCCTGAGCGCTGTCCCGTCCTGGACCGCTATTTCAGCAAAAACAACCTCAACGCCAAGACCCCGGAGCGCTTCTGTATCATATTTGACAGGATGTGCCAGCTCTTCCTTGTAGCGAAGCTGAATGTCCTCATCAATTTCCTCATTGTTGACCAGAATCGTATCAATGAACGCACAATCCATATGGTCATATATCGCCCTAACATGATCGCTCGCGGTATAGCCGAAGGTTTCGCCCGCCTGTGTCATTAAATTACAAATATATACCTTTCGCGCTTTCGCTTTGCAGACAGCATCCCCAAGTTCTTTTACGAGCAGGTTTGGCAAGATGCTTGTATACAGGCTGCCTGGGCCGATAATAATCATATCAGCCTGTTTGATCGCCTGCAGTGTTTCAGGAAGAGGCTTGATTCGCTCAGGGGTCAGGTAGACCCGTTTAATTTTTTTGCCCGAATAGGGGATTTTCGATTCCCCTGATACAACTGTGCCATCCTCCATTTCAGCATGGAGGACAACGCTCCTGGCCGCCGCGGGGAGCACTTTTCCCCGAACATTCAGGACCTTGCTCATTTCTTGAATCGCATGAGTGAAATTGCCTGTTATGGAAGCCATTGCTGCAAGAATCAAGTTCCCCAGCGAATGGCCTGAAAGTTCATTTGAAGTGGCAAACCGGTGCTGGAACATTTCCTCCACAAGGGGTTCTACATCGGATAAGGCAGCAAGGACGTTCCTAACATCGCCAGGAGGCGGAATATTGAGGTCCTCACGCAGCCTGCCTGAGCTGCCGCCGTCATCCGCGACGGTCACAATTGCTGTGATATCGACTGGATATTTCTTTAACCCTCTCAGGAGGACAGGTAAGCCAGTTCCGCCGCCAATGATGACGACCCTCGGAAGTCCTGTCTTGGTCATGTCGTTTTTTCCTTTCTTTTCTCAATGTCGCGGTGTGAAACGACTGTCTTATAGTCTTCCTTATAAAAACCGGCAATGTATTCAGCCAGGGTAACGGAGCGGTGCTGGCCGCCAGTACAGCCAATCGCAACGACAAGCTGTGACTTGCCTTCCCGTTTGTAATGGGGCAGCATGAACGTAAGCAGGTCAATCAGTTTTTGAATAAACATTTGTGTTTCTTTCATCTTAAGGACATAATCAGAAACCTCTTTGTCCAATCCGGTCTTTGGCCTCATATGTTCGATATAGTGCGGATTTGGCAGGAACCGGACATCGAAAACAAGGTCGGCATCAATCGGAATCCCATGCTTGAAGCCGAATGACACAACATTCACCGTAAAGGATGTTTGATTATCCTTTGAAAATTCTTTCAGGATTTTTTCACGCAATTCTCTCGGCTTCATATCAGAGGTGTTGTAAATGATTTGAGCCCTGCCCTTCAGCTCTTCAAGCAGCTCACGTTCAAGCTTAATCCCTTCGAGCGGCAGGCCTTCGGTAGCAAGTGGATGGGAGCGGCGTGTTTCTTTATATCTGCGGACCAGAGCGGCATCATCCGCATTCAGGAACAAAATTTTAGGTGTTACCCAGGAAGTCTCAGCAAGCTCATCGAGCGCCCTGAACAAATGATCAAAAAACTCGCGCCCCCTCAAATCCATCACAAGGGCAACTTTATTCATTTTATTCCCGGACTCTTTCATAAGTTCGAGGAATTTTGGCAGGAGGGTCGGCGGCAGGTTGTCGACGCAGAAGAAGCCCAAATCCTCAAAGCTTTGGATGGCAACTGTTTTACCTGCTCCCGACATTCCTGTAATAATGACCATTTGTGTATCATGGACTGAACCCATGCTCATGCTTTTTCCCCCTAGTTCATAATTTCTAAAAATAGTCTGTTTATTGCGGATCTAACCTGTAGCTGATTAATTCATAATCAGGTGTATAAGTAAATGTCCCATAGATGATATCCTGCCCATGGATTAAATAATCGAGGATATGGTAGTCTCCAGGTGCCATCGGCAGTTCGGAGATTTTATCGACAGGGTGCCAGCTCAGGATACCTTCTTCGCACGTTTCATTTGGTTTTCCTTCCGATTCCGTAGCAAGGAACGTAAACATCATCCATTCATTTACCGTCTGGCCATTTTCCTGGATAATGATTGTAAAAACGCTTTTCAGCCTTGGATTTTTCAAATACATTCCGGTTTCCTCGCGGTATTCACGAATGACCGAATCACGGATTGATTCCCCCGGCTCCATTTTCCCTCCAGGTGCTGACCACCAGCCCCGGCGCGGTTTTTGTAAAAGAAAGATTTTGTTGTCCTTCATCAACACACAGTTGGCAACCCTCTGCACTTCTTTCCACCTCAATTAACAGCTACAAAATTATATACGAACGGCACTTCCGCCAAAACGTTAGAGTTGTATCACCTAATTATACTATTTTTAGTATTGCCCTACAATGAACGGAATCGATAAGTTTATACAACAATCCCGTATTTCTATGTAAAAAACCTCATAGGTACATGGAAAAATTCAAAAAAAGGCACGGGCGGCTGCCCGTGCTAAAAGGGTATATAAAAAGGGGGTCAATTTCTATTTTTATCATACCCGACCATTATTTCACTCTTGTTACAAACAGGTTAAATACAGGTTAATTTTTTTAGACGAGCAGTCAAAATTTTCAAGAATGAATGAAGCCTGAGGGGCATGGCGAAATCGAGGCTGTTTCTGTCCCGGTTGACCACTCAGTTTTCAGGTGTGCCAAACCTTTCGTTTATCACCTTTTCCGGATGGCTGTATAAAGCCACTATACCTGCCTTGCTTTCATTTCTTCCTTGACTTCTTCAACATAATGCTGAGCTGCCTGGGCAGCAATACTGCCATCGCCAGTAGCGGTAACAATCTGGCGAAGAGTTTTTTCACGGATATCGCCCGCAGCAAAAATGCCTTTAACTTTTGTTTCCATCTTCTCATTTGTTTCGATATAGCCGTTAGCATTCGTGATGCCAAGGTTTTCAAATGGTTTCGACAACGGCACCATTCCGATATAGATGAAGACACCATCTGCAGAGACTTCCTTTTCGGAACCATCGACAGTCGAAACAAGCGTTACACTGCCAACCTTGCCATCTTTGCCGTTGATTTCCTTGACTGTGTGGTTCCAAATGAAATCTACCTTTTCATTGGCAAACGCACGGTCCTGAAGGATTTTTTGCGCACGGAGCTCATCGCGGCGATGAATAATCGTTACCTTAGTCGCAAATCGAGTCAGGTAAACTCCTTCTTCAACTGCTGAGTCTCCTCCGCCTACGACGAGAAGCTCCCTGTTTTTGAAAAAAGCACCGTCGCAGACTGCGCAATACGATACACCGCGGCCGCCGAGTTCCTTTTCACCAGGGACACCGAGTTTCTTATACTCGGCACCGGCGGAGATAATAACCGAGTAAGCCTTGTACTGCTTGGAACCGGCAATAACAGTTTTTGTATCGCCATTGTCGATGACTTCCTTGATGTCGCCGTAGGCATATTCGGCACCAAACTTCTTCGCGTGCTCGAACATTTTGGTGGAAAGGTCAGGGCCGAGAATATGCTCATAACCCGGATAATTTTCCACTTCTTCCGTATTCGCCATCTGGCCGCCTGGAATGCCGCGCTCGATCATCAGCGTCGAAAGGTTTGCCCTCGATGTATAAACAGCCGCTGTCATCCCTGCCGGCCCGGCACCAACAATAATGACATCATAAATTTTTTCCTCTGACATGCCTGTCACTCCTAACTATATAAACGGTCGGATTACTATTTTTGAAAAAAGGGGAGCCTTACTAAGCTTCCACTGATTCGGATATCTTTTGTATAGAGTTCCCTATTCATCCTTATCCTATAAAACACAGCCGCCGGAGTCCAACAGAATGCTCATGTTAATTATAATAAAAGGCAGGAGTCGACCAGTTTGACGTATTTGCCGACTGTTCCAGCTGACAGGCCATATCGGCCGGCCAGTTCAGCCATGGTGATTCGTTCGTTCTTGTATTTATACCAAGCATATTCGGTTGCCGCCGCCCACGCTTTTTTATTTTTAAGGTTATGTCCCTGGGCCTGGGCTTCAGCAGCAATCGCAAACCACATCAAGTACAATCCGGATTCAAGCGCGCCAATCGGCTGATACGCATCATAGAACAGTTCAGCTGTTTCATGTGCATCCTTCATGTCGGTTGAATTGCCGTATTTCAAGTAGGCCAAGTATTCTTTTTCCAGAAACGTAAACTTCCCGTTTTGGCAGGCTTGTTTGGAAGAAAGAAGTTCCTCCCTTTCAGGTGACATGGACGCCAGAAACAGAGCGAATAACCTTTCCTCCAAATAGTCGCTGTCCATCTTATGCAAAATGGAACGAGGGATTTCTTCGTACCCGGCGGCAGCCGATTCATTCCAAGGTTCTGCGCCCTCTTTATCCGGATTAAGTTCAATCACTTTTTTCCAAATTGACTTGGCGAGGTCTTCCCTGCCTGTAAAATAGGCGGAATAAGCAAACCAGTAATAAAACGGTCCATCTCCATCAAATCCTCGCTTGTAAAGCCGCTTTAACCATTCAAAGGCAAGCCCATACTCGCCTGCGAGTGCGAATGTCGCGCCAAGCTTAAACTGATGATCCACCATCATCGGCTTGACCTTGCCGAGCATGCCAATCAGCCTCGTCTTTTCGGCTGTGTCCCGCTTGTAATGCGCAAAGACAAGCAAATTGCATAGCGCATGAAGGTTGCCGGGATTCCGCTCAAGAACATCGGCGAGGACACCTTCGGCAAGTTCGGCCTCGCCCATGTAAAAATGGGCAAGTGCCAGGTTATTATAGGCCGACCAGTAGGTTGGATATTCTTCAACAATCCCCTTTAGCATTTCAATCGCTTTCGGAAAATAGCCGGCTTCAAGCAGGTTCCGGGCCTCCTCTTGGCGAATCAGCAAGTCGTCTTCCTGGAACCACTCTTCCTCATCTTCCTCTTCATCGCTTTCAAGGAAAAGCACCTCAAGAAGATCCTCGGAATCATCAGAGAACTCACCATCCGGTTCAAGTTCAAGATAAACCCTTGAATGGCGGACAGCATCTTTAAAGAAACCCAAGTGGGCATAATTATTCGCTAAAAAATAATGGCACTCATTCATATGCGAATCCAATTCATCCAAAATCATATGAAGCAGCCTATTCGATTGTTTATATTCACCTATTTCAGTCAATACCAAAGCAAGCTGGCACGCAATCATCGGTTCTCCCGGCTCAAGCTGCAATGCCCTCTGCAAATAACGTTTTGCTTTTTCAAAATCCCGGCGGTGGTAGGCCTTCAGCCCTTTTGTGAAATAGTGCTCACCAGTCGGGAAAAAGGAGAGAATGTTCCCCTTGGATTTAATAGCTTTCGAGTCTTTCCCCATGAAGTCCTCCACAAATGTAATTAACTAGAGTAGTATATCACAAAACTCGAGGTACGTGGAGGTGGGGTTGAGGGATAAGGATAAGATTGGCAGATTGGGAGGATGGGAGGGGTTAATAATACCTAGTTAAGTTGGAGCAAAAAAGCCGGCACTAAGGCCAGGCTTCTTTTGCTAGTGGTTATCTTCCCTGACATGGCGCTCCTCGAGGACGGAGAGTACCTCCTTGAGGGGCAGTTTCTGTTCACGGAGCAGGACGAGCAAATGATAAAGGAGGTCAGCTGCTTCCCATTTGAGTTCCTCGGGATCGCGGTTCTTGGCAGCAATGATCACTTCACTCGCCTCTTCGCCAACCTTTTTGAGGATCTTATCGACACCTTTTTCAAAAAGATAGGTTGTGTAGGCGCCTTCCGGGCGGTTCTTTTCGCGATCCTCGATGAGTGCCTCAAGCTTTCTGAGAATGCCAAATTCATCCTCAATTATTTTTTTCACAAGTGTATAGTCTGCGAGGCTTACGTCCTCGGCCTCTTCCAGGATGGCATCCCTTGAATAAAGAGTCTGGTTGAAACAAGAGGTGGTCCCATTGTGGCAAGCAGGCCCGGCCGGATTGACAAGGACGACGAGGGCATCGCTGTCACAATCATATTTAATCTCTGTGACTGCCTGTGTATTCCCGCTCGTCCCGCCCTTATGCCACAGTTCCTGCCGCGAGCGGCTGTAGAACCATGTCTCGCCTGATTCAATGGTCCGCTGAAGTGACTCTTCGTTCATATAGGCGACAGTCAGTACTTCCTTCGTTTTGCTGTCCTGGACAACCGCCGGAATCAGGCCTTTTTCGTCAAAAGTTAAGCCGCTAATGTTCACCTGACCTCAATCCCTTCTCTTTTTAAAAATTGCTTCACTTCGGCAACAGATGTTTCTTTATAGTGGAAAATCGAGGCTGCCAAGGCCGCATCTGCTTTCCCCTCTCGGAAAACTTCGGCAAAATGATCCGCGTTGCCGGCCCCGCCAGACGCAATTACTGGTATGGTGACTGTCTCGCTGATTGCCTTTGTGAGTGCGATATCAAAGCCGCTCTTTTCGCCGTCACAATCCATGCTCGTCAGGAGGATCTCTCCGGCACCAAGTGCCTTGACCTGCTTTGCCCAGTCCAGCGCTTTTATGCCGGTCGGTTTCCGGCCGCCATGTGTATACACCTGCCACGTTCCCCAGTCCGGCTCGTATTTCGCATCAATCGCAACCACGATGCACTGCGATCCGAAATAATCGGCGCCTTCCTTTATTAATTCTGGTTTCTGGACCGCGGCGGTATTCAATGAAACCTTGTCTGCACCGGCGCGCAGGATCGTTTTCATGTCCTCAAGCGAATTGATTCCACCGCCAACTGTGAATGGAATGGCGAGCTCGGAAGCCGTTTGCCTCACAACCTCAACCATCGTCTTCCGGCCCTCATGTGACGCGGATATATCAAGGAAAACAAGCTCATCGGCTCCCTGTTCATCATAGTATTTGGCCATCTCGACCGGATCGCCGGCATCGCGGAGCTGGACAAACTGGATTCCTTTCACAACGCGCCCTTCTTTTACATCGAGGCAGGGGATAATTCGTTTCGTCAGCATCGGACCACCGCCTTTCTTTTTTGTAAATGGTTTGGATTTGGTTTCAAATCTATATTGGATTGGATTTGGTTACAAATCTATATTGGATTGGATTTCGTATTCGGACAGTTTTTTTCATAATTAAGACAGATTTATCTTTTATTAGGACAATTCCCTGAATAATTACGACAAATTTTCTTGTGATTCGGACAGATTTCTAACTAATTAGGACAAATCTTATAACGGTAGATTGAAGCATTGTTACCGAGTACCCATAATATCTCGTCTTTTATTCCCCTATCCGCAATGCCTCTTTCAACGTAAACCGCTGCTCATAAAGCGCTTTGCCGACAATTGCCCCGCTCACTCCTTCAGCAGCAGCAAGCCTCCTCAGGTCATCAAGCGAACTGACGCCACCTGAAGCGATGACTTCCTTTCCGGTGGCTTCAGCAAGCGCAACAGTTGCGTCAATATTTGGACCCGCAAGCGTTCCGTCAGTAGCAATATCGGTAAAAATAAACGTTTCTGCCCCTGCTTCCGCAAAGCGCCTCCCCAGGTCAACAGCCTTCACTTCGGAAGTTTCAATCCAGCCATGGGTGGCGACGAAGCCATTCCTGGCGTCAAGTCCAATCGCAATCCGGCTTCCATACCTTTCGATCATGGCAAGCGCAAATTCCGGATTGGAAATCGCGATACTGCCAATAATGACACGGGCGATTCCGTTATCAAGATAGTGGGCGATATCAGCCTCAGTCCGAATGCCTCCGCCAATCTGGATTTGCACGCCAGGCAGTTCCCGCGCAGCCTGAATCACAAAACGGTCATTCACCCGCTTGCCGTCCTTCGCTCCGTCGAGATCAACCATATGAATCCACGACGCACCATCCTCTGCAAACCGCTTCGCCATCTCAAACGGCGAATCCCCATAAACCGTCTCCTTCCCATAATCCCCCTGCAGCAAGCGGACACACCGCCCGCCCCTCATATCAATAGCCGGATAAATCGTAAAACTCATTTTCATACCTCCCTAAATAAAGGGGTCAGACCCCTGCCGTGGACTTTTCGCCCGGTTTGTCCACCACACACGGACAAAGCTTCTTCCACTCAACGTTTAATCGGCAAATCAGGTCGGTCCTGCTTTTGCTGCTTCGGCGAGGTTGAGGAAGTTTTGGAGGAGCTGGATGCCGAGCGGGCCGCTTTTTTCTGGGTGGAATTGCATGCCGTAAATATTGCCTTTCCCGACGACAGCGGCAACCTCTTCGTTATAATCTGCCTTAGCGATGAGAAACTCCGGGTTACACGCCTTAACGAAGTAGGAGTGGACAAAGTAGACATGGCCTTCGTTGAGTCCCGCAAGTATTGGGGATTCTTTCGCGAATTTCAGTTTGTTCCAGCCTATATGCGGAACCTTGTAGGGTGTCCCATCATCCGCCAATCCGGAAAACCGTTCAACTTTGCCAGGAAGTATGCCGAGCCCTTCTGTCGGGCCATTCTCCTCACTCTCTTCAAAGAGGAGCTGCATGCCGAGGCAGATGCCAAGTAATGGCTTGCCTGAAGCAGCATAGCCATGGAGCATGTCGGCAAGCCCTTCCGATTTTAATAGAAACATCGCATCCCGGAACGAACCAACTCCCGGAAGGATAAGCGCATCGGCATCTGCCAGCTCCGCGCGGTTACCGGAAAGAAAGTAGCCAGCTCCCAGCCGTTCAAGTGCTTTTGAGACACTGAACAAATTCCCCATTCCATAATCTATAATGCCAATCATTCATTTTCGTCCCTTCTAGCGGACGGCGCCCGGGGCTTCATTTCAACCTCATGGCCCTGCGCCGCTTTTCATAATCATTACAGCATCCCCTTGGTGGATGGCAGCTGATCCTTTAAGCCCGGGTCAATCGATGCTGCTTCATTTAATGCCCTCGCCAGCGCTTTGAAAATCGCTTCTATAATATGGTGAGTGTTTTTCCCATAATGAACGATAACATGCAAATTCATCCGGGCTTCAAGTGCAAGCTTCCAAAGGAATTCATGAACAAGTTCGGTATCAAACGTACCGACTTTCTCTGCAGGAAGCTCAGCACGCATCTCAAGGTGCGGACGGTTGCTCAGATCAATCACAACCTGTGCAAGCGCCTCGTCCATTGGCACAAACGCGTTGCCGTAACGGCGGATGCCGCGTTTTTCCCCGAGCGCCTCACGGATTGCCTGTCCAAGGCAAATCCCAATATCTTCTGTTGTGTGATGGTCATCTATCTCAATGTCGCCTTTTGCATCCACCATCAAATTGAACTGGCCATGCTTGGCGAATAAATCGAGCATATGAGTGAGAAATGGGACACCGGTTTCCAGTTCCGATCGTCCCTCCCCGTCAAGCTCGATTGAGAGTTTAATATTTGTTTCATTCGTTTTCCGTTCAATTTCTGCGATACGCTCCATTCTTGCTCCTCCAATCCAATTCCAGTTTGCTATAGTTAAGTTTTTATATGTTTTTTAAAAAAGTTATCAAGAGAGTTTTCGTCTTTATCAAGAGAGTTCACTGTTTTATCAAGAGTTTTCTCTGATTTATCAAGACTTTTCTATATTTTATCAAGATAGTTTTCAACTTTATCGAGACTTTCACTTTAAACCCATCCATCGTCCAATCTAGTGTTCCCATCTATTTATTCTTAAGCCTTGCCTCAACTGCCCTGGCATGTGCCTCGAGGCCTTCCAGGCGGGCAAAGCTGGCTATTTTTCCGGCATTGGCTTTGAAAGCCGCTCCGCTATATGAAATAATGCTCGATTTCTTTTGAAAATCATCTACATTGAGCGGGCTGGAGAACCGGGCTGTCCCATTCGTCGGGAGGACGTGATTCGGTCCGGCAAAATAATCTCCAACAGGCTCCGAGCTATACCTTCCAAGAAAGATTGCTCCTGCATGCCTTATTTTCCCGAGCAGCTCCATTGGATTTTCCGTAATAATTTCAAGATGCTCCGGAGCCAGCTCGTTAACCAGGCGGACCGCTTCATCCATGTCCTGCGCCACATAGATTGCACCATAATCCTCAATAGCCCGAAAAGCAATCTCGCGCCTCGGCAGCACATCCAGCTGCCTGTCAATTTCAAGCGCAACTTCCTCGGCCAACGCCTGGGATGTCGTCACCAGGACACTGCAGGCCCGCGGGTCGTGTTCAGCCTGTGACAACAGGTCGGCGGCAACTTCATCCGCATAGGCAGTTTCATCGGCAAGTACGGCAATTTCACTCGGCCCGGCAATCATGTCAATCGCAACATCGCCGTATACTTCTTTTTTGGCAAGCGCGACGTAAATGTTCCCGGGGCCAGTTATTTTATCAACAGAGGGAATGGACTCCGTTCCGTAGGCAAGCGCTGCAATGGCCTGGGCTCCGCCTACTTTATAAATTTCAGTTACACCGGCTTCCTTTGCGGCAACGAGCACTGCCGCTGGTATCCGCCCATTTCTGTCGGGGGGTGAAACCATCGCAATCCTTTCGACTCCGGCAACCTGGGCAGGTATGACATTCATGAGCACCGATGACGGGTAGGCTGCCGTGCCGCCCGGAACATAGACGCCCGCGCTATCAAGAGGAATGATCTTTTGACCGAGGATCGTGCCATTCTCCTCAGTTGTGAGCCACGACGGCCGCAGCTGCTTTTCATGAAAGGAGCGAATGTTGGCCGATGCTTCCTGGATGATTTCAATAAGACTTTCATCCACTTCCCGGTACGCCGCCTCCAATTCACTCTCCGTCACTTTAAAAGAAGCAAGCCTTACTCCGTCAAACTTCTCGGTGTATTCACGGACTGCTTCGTCGCCACGGGCCCTAACATCTGCCAAAATTCGTTTGACTATTTTGAGCTGGTCGCTTGTTCCTGATTCAACCGACCGTTTAATCGATACAGCTTCTTCTGCAAAAACAATTTTCATAGACGTTCACCTCCGACAACCTTGCTCAACCTGCTGACCATGTCGTTAATCAACTCATCCTTCATCCGATAGCTGACCGGATTCACAATCAGCCTCGAGGTGATGGCAGCTATTTTTTCGAATTCAACAAGCCCATTTTCCTTCAGTGTCCGGCCGGTTGAAACAATGTCTACAATCCGGTCCGCCAGTCCAATTAGCGGTGCCAGCTCAATCGAACCATTCAGCTTAATGATTTCAACCTGCTCCCCCTGCTCCCGAAAATAGGCTGCTGCCACTTGAGGATACTTCGTGGCGATTTTCGGAGCGATATCATTCATTTTCGTTCCAGGCAGCCCGGCAACTGCCAAATAGCACGAGGAAATTTTCAAATCCAATAGTTCGTATACATCGCGTTCTTCCTCGAGCATTACATCCTTACCGGCAATGCCAAGGTCCGCGACGCCATGCTCGACATAGGTGGGAACATCCATTGGCTTTGCCAAAATAAATCGCAGCTTTTCGTTTTCTGCCTCGATAATCAATTTCCGAGATTCATCAAACTCCGGGGGCAATTGATAATCTGCTTCCCTAAGTAAATCAGCCGCTTCCTCAAAAATTCTCCCTTTCGGCATTGCAATCGTTAACCATTTATCCATTCTGAATCCCTCCAAGGAGGTAGGTAATTTCATCAAAGTTCCTCGCGAACGCATCGACATCCCTGACACCGCCAATGTCCTGAAGTACGGCCCGCTTGCCTTTTTTTCGTAAAATTGACGCCGTTTGGAACGCTTCCTTCCTTCGTTCCGGCGAAAAGAGTATGCAATAGATCGGCTCATCCGTTTTAATCGTGCCAAGTGCCTGAAGCAGGCGGTCAATCCTGATTGCAAATCCGGTTGCACCCGCAGTCCTGCCGAATTTTTCAAGCAGCCCATTGTACCGGCCTCCGTTCCCAAGCGGAAAACCGACCCGATCCGCATATACCTCAAACAAGATGCCTGTGTAATAGCTCATATGGCTGACAAGCGTCAGGTCAAACTTTACCCTGCTGCCTACACCATAATCCTCAAGGATTCCCCATAATTCACTCAGCTGGCCAATTGCATCCCGGCCTGTTCCGTTTTCCGTCAAACCAAGTGCATGCTCAATCACATCCGGTCCGCCGCGCAATTCGAGAAACTGTAGGAGCCGCTGCCGGTCGATGGAAGATAGTGCGAGACTATTCACGTGCTCCCGGTAGCCGACGTAATTTTTTTCATAAAGGAATTTGCGAAGTTGCTCGGCGCGCTCGCTTGTGCCTAAAATTTGCTGAAACAGCTCCTCAACAAAACCGATGTGGCCGATTGAAATCTGGAACTCTTTCAATCCCGCCGCTTCCAGCGATTCTGTTAAAAGTGCGATCATCTCTCCGTCACATGAAACCGTCTCGTCATTCAGGCACTCTACCCCAATTTGTTCAAACTCTGCCGGACGGCCGCCTTCACGCTGCTGGGCCCTAAATACATTTGCAGAGTATGCCAATTTCAAAGGTGTATCATCCTTCATCAAGCGGGATGCCGCTACCCGTGCAATAGGCGCTGTCATATCAGGCCTGAGTACAAGCGTGTGCCCCTGCTGGTCAAGAAGCTTGAACAGCCGCCTGTCAAGAATTGCTGACGCCGCACCGACTGTTTCGTAATACTCCAATGCCGGTGTTTCAATAAACCGATAGCCCCATTGGCCAATCGTTTCTTCGACCGAAGTGCGCACCTTTTTCTTTTTTTCAAAAAGCTCAGGCAGCGTATCACGCATGCCCAGCGGTTTTTCAAACATAAACAAACGATCCACTCTGCTCATCCTTTTCTGCGCTTATTGCTTTAGTTCGCTAATGTGATAATATATTAAAGATTTTACTCCTTAGACAAAAAAACGTCAAATATAATGCTAAAAAAATAGCCACCCCGCGATATGCAGGATGGCTACGATACTTTCCGTCTATTTAATGTAACCTTTCAATTGGGACTCAGTTTGGGGAGTTATCGACCCTTCCCCGCCAACAAGAAACATCAAGTCTGTTTTTCCCCTGTTAGCCTCCAGGAAGTTTGCAACCTTCCCTTCAAGTTTTGCTGATGTTGTTAACAATATTGGGGCAAAATGATAATTTGCAAGCGGAGCTCCGGAAAGAGCATCCGGGAAGAGGTCCCCCCTAACAAAGGCTATTGTGCTTAAATCCATCCTATAGTTTGCCATACTATACTTTGCCACATTTATACTAACTTCATAGCGGTCTTTCCCCGAAATCCGCTCCACTACGGCCCCCGGACGCAGCTGTTTCACCTTGCTGATAACCGTGTCTTTCACCGTTCCAGGTCCGCCGACAATAATGTAGTTGGATATTTCAGGATGATTTTTGATGAATGTTTCAATAGATGCTGGAATTGTGCCAGATCGGACTAGCAGAATCGGCATTCCGGCAGGTCCGGCAATCGATGAAGCAGACAGGGCATCCGGAAACACTTCCCCGCTGGCAATAATAGCCATATCCGAATCCATACCTGATGAAACCCTTTCAGCAAGACTCGCAGAGACCGCATAACGGTCACTTCCGCCAATCCGCTGGATATCGGTAACACCAAGGTTCTTCAATTGCTCTACTACAGCCGGGGAAACCGAACCTTCCCCGCCAAGAATGATTACCCTTTCCGGCTGATAATCTGCAATCCTTGCCTTAATCCGATCTTCAAGTTTATTGGTCCGAGTCAACAGAACCGGAGCATTTTCCATATATGCAAGCGGCCCACCGGACAGGGCATCAGGATACAAATCACCTCTAGCGAGAATAATCGTGTCACTTCCGAACCCCCGGTATTCAAGAACACTATAGACATTGGAAGATACCTCATAGCGATCTTTTCCCGGAATCCTCATTGTTCCTGGAAGCAGGATAGTAAACATTTCAGTGACAATATTTTGATTTGTCCCTCTTCCGGTAAAAATGATTTCGCTTTGGCCTGCAGCCAGGTGGATATTCTCAAACTTGAACGTTCCATCATTTTCAATATTATAAACCGGATACGTTTCATTCCCATTGTTGATATCAACTTCCAAATAGTAACCATCAAAAATGCCCTCTGCCGGATAGCTTGCAAACGTTCCCTTGCTTAACCGGATTTCGTTGCCCGGCCAGTTGGTAATTTCAAGCTTAGGAAGGATTGGGTCGGGAGCAATGTTAAAATCTCCCCTAAGAACATAGTTATAACCGACAGGCGTATCACTTAGGCCCATTGTTACAAAATAATATCCTGTCCCCTCCTCAAGTATGTACTTACCAGGGGCTGTTTCCTCTATCAGTTCCTCTGTCCCCACCTCATAAATGAGATATTCAACATCTTCGCTGCTTCCTTGATTTTCAACCGTCAAGGTACCACCGAAAGTTACAAACCAGTATTCATGAAATTGATACATATCAATTTTATTAGCAAGCGTAACGGAAGTGGCATTCGTCTCTGTGCTGGCAGCCGTTAGCTGAACCGGTGCAGGCTCAACCCTGTCAGCAGCCATGCTCAGATATTGCTCTGCTTTTAATTTTTCATTTCCCTCCGAAACCGCAGGGCCGCTGTTAGCACGGGCGGGCAAGTTCGTCATGACGCATGAAGCTACAAGGAAAACAGTTGCTAGGCTTAAAGATAGTTTTGAAACTAGTTTCATGGTAGCGCTCCTATTATTATATTTTGAAATACGAATCTATTTTAGCAGATTCTGGTGCTTACGAATTGGGAGAAACTACTCATTTTTACAAAATTCTTTCTATTCTATCAAAAAAAAGCTATGTTAAACAACGTTGTTGATTTCCGCTTCAGGCGCTTCGCTTTCCACGGGCGGCCTGGGAGCCTGTCTAGCTGCGGCTCCTAGCTCCTCGAGGTCGCTTCGGTCCTTCAGTTGAAGTCAAAGAACGACTTCTGCTTCAGGCCCTCCAGCGCTTGTCGGAGCTGGGCAGTCGCCTCCGCTTTTCTTTCTCCTCGGCGCAAGCGCCTGCGGGGTCTCCCACTGACCTTTTCTCCCGTAGGAGTCTTCGCGCCTTCCGCTTCAATCAACAATGCTAATAATCAACAATATTTATTAACATAGCTAAAAAAAAGAGAGCCTCCACATCAGCGGAAAGCTCCCTACATTATTGATTCGTACCATAAATCGGGTCTTGTTCATTTCGTTTAGCGAGTTCTTCGGCGGTGTAGATCATCCGCATCGGGTTGCCGCCGACAAACGAGCCGGCCGGGACGTCCTTATGGACAAGGGTTCCGGCGGAAACAATCGCACCGTCCCCAATGACGACACCAGGGAGGATGGTCGAGTTGGCGCCAATCATGACTTCGCTGCCAATCCGCACCTCGCCCAGGCGGTATTCTTTAATCAGATACTCGTGAGCGAGGATCGTTGTATTGTAGCCAATCACGGTGTTGCGCCCGACCGAAATCTTTTCCGGGAACATGCAATCCAGCATCACCATCAGCGCGAACGAGGTCTGTTCGCCGACGTTCATCCCTAGGAAATTCCGGTACAGCCAGTTCTTCATTCCAAGAAACGGCGTATAGCGGGCCAACTGGATGACAGCGAAGTTCTTGACTACTTTTAAAAAAGGGACGGTTTTGTATATATGCCAAAGCGAATTTGCGCCTTCGACGGGATACCGCTCAGTGCGCCTCATTCCGCCTTTGCCTCTACAATATCGAGGATATCGGCCATGCTTTCAAGCATGAAGTCCGGCTCGAATTTTTCCAAGTACTCACGGCCCTTGGCTGACCAGGCAACCCCCGCGGTCTTTGTCCCCGCGTTTTTACCCGCCAGGATGTCGTGGTAGTTGTCGCCGACCATAATGGCTGTATCCGGATTTGAGCCCAATTTTTCCAAAGCAAGCAGGATCGGTTCCGGGTCGGGCTTTTCCTTTGTCACATGGTCAAGGGCGACAATAACGTCAAAGTACTCGTCCAGTTTGGAAAGCTTCAAACCCTTCAAAACGACATCATGCATTTTTGTCGTGACGATGCCAAGCTTGTAGCCGCCTTCTTTCAATTCCTTGACCGCTTCCAGGACACCGGTGAATTCCTTGACAAGAGTGTCATGGTTTTCAAGATTGAAATTTCGATAGGTAAGAATCATTTCTTCGACGTTGTCCGGATCCATCGCACCGAACGTCTCGCGGAGGGATGGCCCCATGAACGGGAGAACGTCATCCCGGCTGTATTTATTCGGATAGTAAATACCCAGCGTATGCACGAACGACTGAATGATTAAGTCGTTCGTATCAATCAGCGTTCCATCGAGGTCGAACAGGATTGTATCAATTTTCATACCGAGGTAGCTTCCTTTCCATCTTAAAAAACAGCTTAAACATTGATTTCTTTCCGGCGAATCATGCCGGCCCGCTTCCAGATTGAGCCGACAATCAGCGTCAGCAGAACAGCGACGCCAATCCTGATGAGCAAGAGCGGCCAAACTGGAATGCCAAGCGGAATAAAAATAAGTGTATCCTCGACAACCGCATGGCAGGAAACGAGGAAAATGAATGCGAGCGTTACATCCTTTTTACTGACACCATCTTCTTCGACAGCCTGGATCATGACTCCAGCTCCGTAAGCAAGACCAAACAGGAGCCCCGCTGCCATCGTTGTCGATGTATTTTCCTGCATGCCGAGCGTGCGTGTCAATGGCGCCATTGTTTTCGAAAACTTGCCAAGCCACTGCAGGTCTTTTAACACCTGGATTGCAATCATAAGCGGAATGACAATTAGAGCAAGCTGGACAATGCCAATGCCGGCCTTCTCAACTGCCTCAAGCAGGATTGCAGCCGTTCCGACAGCCGGTTCATCTGTTGCCTGGATGAAGCCGTACACCGCCCGGCTGCCGCCTCCATGCCAGACAAGATTGATGACCGCCGCAGAAATGAACGCCAGCCCAAGCCTGACGGTAAGCACAATCCAAATTTTCACGCCAGCTTTCATCGCAACGGTGCTTTCAATAATCAAGTTATGTGAAAAGCTCAGCATCACCGCAAGGATAAATACTTCTTTTACGGTAAAATCAAGAGTCAGAATCGCTCCGATTGCAGCATAAAGGTTCAGGAAATTGCCGAGCACAAGCGGAATCGCTGCCTCCCCAGGCAAGCCAATCAGCCTCATCAGCGGCTCAATCGCCTTCATCAGCCATGGCAAAACAGGTGTATATTGTAAAATGGACACGATCAGCGTGACCGGAAAAATCACTTTCCCAAGCGACCACGTGGTCTTCATGCCAACCAGGAGCCCTTTTTTAAATGAATCAGCCAGCATATCTTTAAAATTCCTCCGGTCCTGTTTCCAGAATATTCTGCACTTAAAGAATTATTTCTAAAATCGCTGAATTGTTGAAAAAACTGTTCGAATTCATGAAAAAACCGCTGAATTATGACGAATTATTAGTTCGCTACTACGTCCTTACCAGCTCCATCGTCATCAAGATACCGCGCCTCAGCAAGGCCTTTTTTACGCCGATAGACTATCAGCGCTACCGCGGCAACAATCAGGACGAGCGAAATGACCTGCGCAATTCGAAGCGGCCCAAGCATCAGGCTGTCCGTACGTAATCCTTCGATGAAGAAGCGCCCAACAGAATACCAAATCACGTATGCAAGGAAGCTTTCCCCGCGGCGCAAATTGACGCGGCGAAGCCAGAGCAGCAAAGCAAACCCGAGGAAATTCCACAAT
Source organism: Bacillus sp. FJAT-27225 (assembly GCF_001685025.1). Classification (GTDB taxonomy): domain Bacteria; phylum Bacillota; class Bacilli; order Bacillales; family Cytobacillaceae; genus Bacillus_D. The sequence goes on from NZ_MAYU01000012.1 coordinate 848,240, forward strand.
GACTCATACAAAAAAGTCGGGTGATAGTAAACTCCGTTGATTTCCATCTGGTTGACAATCCAGTCCGGCAGCATCAGCCCTTCGAGGAAATCACGTGATACTTCTCCGCCATGCGCCTCCTGGTTCATGAAATTTCCCCAGCGGCCAATCGCCTGGCCAAGGATTATGCTTGGCGCCGCAATGTCTGCGAGCTTCCAGAATGATATACCGCGCGCCCGTGTAAAGAAGTACGCTGTCAAGACTGAGCCGATCAGCGCACCATGAATCGCAATCCCGCCTTGCCAAATCTTAATAATATCACCGGGATTGTCCGCATAAAGCTCCCATTGAAAAATGACATAATAAATCCGAGCCGAAAGAATCGCAATCGGGATTGCCCAAATCATTAAATCGGGGAATGTCTCCTTATGCAACCCCCTCCGGTCACCTTCGCGCATCGCCAGATACAGTGCAAGTGCAAGCCCAGTGCCGATAATCAGCCCATACCAGTGTACCTGAAACGGCCCAAGTGAAAACGCAATCGGATCAAGTGCAGCATACTTGTCTTCCATCCTCATTCTCCTTCATTCTCTCTGTTTTTTAAAAAAGCTAGAGCATATCTTCATGGTCGCCATCACCAATGGCATGGTTCAGCTTTTCAGTGAACTGCTGGGCAGCATTGACGCCCATTCTCTTGAGTCTGTAATTCATTGCAGCCACTTCAATAATAACGGCAAGGTTTCGCCCTGGGCGGACAGGTACGGTCAGCTTGGTAATTTCAGAGTCCAGAATCTTAAGTTTTTCCTCATCAAGACCGAGGCGGTCATATTGCTTGTGCTTGTCCCAAATTTCAAGGTCAATGTTCATCGTGATTCGCTTGTGGCTCCGGACAGCGCCCGCCCCGAACAAAGTCATTACATTGATAATTCCAAGACCGCGAATTTCCAGCAAATGCTCAATTAACTCAGGAGAGGTACCGGTTAACACATCCTGGTCTTCCTGGCGAATTTCAACACAGTCATCGGCAACCAGCCGATGGCCGCGCTTAACGAGTTCAAGAGCGGTCTCACTTTTACCAACACCGCTCTTGCCGGTGATTAACACACCGACACCGTACACATCAACCAAAACCCCGTGAACAGCTGTCGTCGGCGCAAGCTTTGCTTCGAGGAAGTTAGTGAGGTTCCCAGAGAAACGGGTTGTCTTTTGGCCTGTCCTAAGCACAGGCACCGAATCGCGTTCAGCGGCTTCAATCAGTTCAGGCGGCACTTCCTGCCCGCGTGTAATAATGACAGCCGGGGTAATGTCGGTACAAAGTTCCTCCATCCTGGCAACGCGTTCAGTCTTTTCCAGCCTTTCAAAAAACGTAAGTTCGGTCATGCCAAGCAGCTGGATCCTGTCTGCAGGATAATAGTTGAAATAGCCTGCAAGCTCAAGGCCAGGCCGTGACAGGTCACTCGTTGTAATCGGCCGGTCTATTCCCTCTTCACCACAAATGAGTTCCAGCTTGAAATGTTCATAAATATCCCTGGTGCGTACTTTTTGCAAACTCGGTTCCCCCTTCTCGACTCAATTGTAAAGTTATATATAAACCGTCGATTTAAATGCAGTTTATCATTCTTCCTATTTTAGCATTAATTGTCCTGGAACCAAAGAGTGGAATTCCGGGTTTAGACAGCACAGCGATTACGCCCTATACTGAAACTTAGCAAACGGCTGAATTTAGCAAGGCTGATGCTTTACAAGGGTTTCCCCGATCATTAAATGACTACTTATATTTTGCAAATGTAACCTTTATGTCCATTCAAGCCCTGAACGCCTATTGGTTACATTTGATACTAATTCAAGACTCAAACCGTAACCAAGAGTGTCTAGTTAGAAATTAGACTAAAATGGTATCGATAACCTTATTGAGGACGTTTTAACTGATATTTTTAGATAGTGATTTACAAAAGGAGGAAGATTATGGCTGCTTCAATTTTATTATTTATATTAGCAGGTCTTGCGGAAATTGGCGGAGGGTATTTGGTGTGGCTATGGCTTAGGGAAAGCAGGCCGTTATGGTACGGAATTGCCGGCAGCTTAATTCTTGTGGCGTACGGCGTCATCCCAACATTACAGAAATTCCCGACCTTTGGCCGGGTGTACGCTGCTTATGGGGGAGTGTTTGTTATCCTGGCGGTACTATGGGGCTGTGGGGTGTCGACAAAAAGACTCCAGACCTGTATGACTGGATCGGAGCGGCAATTTGTCTTGTCGGGGTTTCGGTCATACTGTGGGCACCCCGAAACTGACAAGGTTTTGTCACTATTTTTCTAGTTTGGCATGTCCTTTGTGATGCTTTTTCCATATATAAAAGATGAAAACAGTATGGAAAGGAGCTGTCAAAAATGAAGATTATGCTGGATGCTGGCCATGGCTATTCAACGGCTGGAAAACGAAGCCCTTCTGGGATGAAGGAGTTCGAATTTAACCGGGCTGTTGCCGCCTATGCACGTCAGGAGCTTGAAACCCATCATAATGTAACGGTTTATTTCGCCCACTCCGATAATCATGATGTACCTCTCCAGGAAAGGACAGACAAAGCAAATAGGCTGAACGTCGGCGCCTATATTTCGATTCATGCAAATGCCTATCAATCTACATGGAACAGCGCCAATGGAATTGACACATTCGTCTATATTACTAAACCGACGGAAGCGTATGAGCTTGCACTAAAGGTACAAAGTCACCTGGTTGCAATGACTGGCCGTCGGAACAGGGGGGTAAAGACCGCAGACTTCCACGTGTTGCGCGAGACAAACATGACCTCCATCTTATGCGAATGCGGATTTATGACAAACAAGGAAGAGGAAGCGTTGCTCCGGTCGGATACATACAGAAGGACAGTCGCCAGGGCGATTGTAGCCGGGATTGCCGAACAGTATCATTTGAATAAAAAATCCGCTACAAAACATGCTCCAAAACCGGATATTGGCGCTGATCTGTACAAAGTTCAGGCGGGTGCTTTCAAAGACAGGCAAAACGCAAATGTCCTCTTAGAGCGGTTGAAGGCCAAAGGCCATGAAAGCTTTGTTATTAAGGAAACGCACGGGTTCTTTAAAGTTCAGTCCCGCACTTTTCAAAACAAGGAAAATGCCGATACCCTCGTAAAAAAGCTTTCTCGCGACAGGTTCGACGCCTTTGTCTATCGAGACTAATTCCCGCAGATTTGCGGGAATTTTTTTCGGGTCATGAATAGTCGATCACTTGAAAAGACATTTGACAAACCAAATAAATGACAAAATTACCTTCAAATCCGCGAAATGTGATTCAACGCGCCGATAAATGAGGATCCTCCACCTCAAAACTATATCTACTTACCCCACGCCCCTGCACAAAGAAAAAACCCGCCTGGCTAGGGAGGCCGGCGGGAGAAATCCATATTGACCTGCACATCAGTCCTTGCTTTTATCAAAGACGACTTTTTGAACAACCAGATTGACGAGTGATATGATGATAGCAACGAGGAACGCCATCCCGAAACTTGAAATTTCAAAGGCGGAACCCATCAGCTTGTCGGTCAGCATCAAGGTCAGTGCGTTGATGACAAACAGGAAGAGACCAAGTGTAAGAATCGTAACTGGAAGGGTGAGCAAAATTAGAATCGGCCTGACAATGATGTTCAGAACGGACAGAAGGAAACTGGCCCCGATTGCTGCTCCGAGCCCTGTCAGCCTGAATTCATCATCAAAGTAACCTGCAATCGCCATGAACAGAACGGCATTGATTGCGATTCCGAGTAACCATTTCAATTTGTTCACCCTCCCCTGGACCATACTTCACTTTAATAATAGTGTATATGAGACTGCTTGAAAAAATACACTATTATTCTTGATCATCCTTTTTATAAACAGTTGCCTTGCGGACAGAGATTCCACCAGTTTTTGTTTCAGCGACAATCCTTGAGACGCGTTCTTGTTCCTGGATTGTTTTAAAACGAAGGAGTTTCTGGATCATTTCACTTTTTTCCTCAAGCAGCTGGATTCTGTCAAGGTCAACCTGGAAACCTCCCAGATTGGATCTCAACTCCCCATCAACTGGCAGCTCGGCAGGCACATAGATTTCAATGCCTCCGGTTACGGCTTTGGCGGAAAGGAAGTCACAGTCGCCCTGCACTTCACACTCGATGCCTCCGTTGAATGTCCTCAGGTCAGCTTTTGCGAATGGGCCGGCCAGCTTAATGCCGCCGTTAATCGTTTCCGCATCCACTCTTTCAACCGCACACCGTTTTAGCTTTATATGTCCATTTGCGGTTTCGGCTTCAAGCTTTTCACCCGATACTCCCTTGAAGGAGATTTTTCCGTTCCCGGTTTTTGCCTTTAAATCCTCGACTCGCAGGTTCTCACCTGTTACAGGGCCGTTGAACAGTTTGGCGCGGATTTTTTCATAGGCGGCATCCGGAACATATAGGACTGCATCAAGCTTCATCCATTTTTCATTGGCAAGGAACTTTAGCTTGCTGCCTTCGACTATGAAAATAACAGAGTCGAGCAACGCCTTCCGAGCTTCATCCTGATTATCGGCTCTGTACACCTTCGCCTCGCACTCAATCCGGACATCCTCCTGGTCGGTTGGGACAAGTTTCACCGAACCGTTGGCGATGCTAATGTCAATATCCGTAACGTTGACTGCGTTGTGCTGAAAAATATGTGAGATTTCCACTGACTGGCCGAAATTCAAATCCAAATCGAGTTCTCTAACTTTTTTAATCACGGTGTCTACTAAATCAAACAGCTTATCCTTTGCCGAATTATTTTTGTATTGCCCGTATGAGGAGGAAGATTTCTTTTCCGAGCTTTGGTCAACAACAACCGAAAGGTCGTTCATGATTTCCTGTTCCTTTTGCCCCGCCGATTTGGATGACTTTTCGAGTTCCTCCAGAAGCGTGATTGCTTCCGATGCGGACAGGCTGCCTCTTTCAACCATATCAAGAATTCGTTTCCGTTCTTCCTTCACAAAAAACTCCCCTTTCCATTCTTACATTGTTCTATTTTTTTACATATGATACGTATGTGCCGGATCTTGAAGTACTTTAATTCCCATGACGACGTTCCAAATTGTTATACCCACTGTAAGGATCCCATACACAATGAAGCCTAGAATTGCGAACGCCATTCCAGCTCCTGGTTCTGTGGCAGCGGCAAACATGGCAAGCATGATGATGAATGGTATGCCAGCGAGCGGAATGAGATGGGATAGAAATGCCCGTTTCGCATGGCTTTTCGTCACTTCATTGTCAGCAACAAAATAAATAACGCATGGCAGCAGGAAAGCCGCAAAGAAGATGCTGAAATAACTAAGCGCCGAAAGTATTCTTTGTGTATCCATGTGGATCACTCCTCTAAACTTAATGTACGTGGCGAAAGCCCAAAGGTTTCACTTCAAACGTTATAAATCATTTCTAACAAGTCTGTGTTTATTTTCAAAATAGCGCTGAAGCCCGCCGGCAAACAGATTTAAAAACAGGATTGTCAATCCGATCGCGGCTATTGCCGAAAACGGAATCCATCTGTAAATTCGGACATCATCGAGTATCGTCATAAACAATGTTGGCCAAGCCAGCGATGTATTGACGACATCATACAGAAAACCGTTTTCCTGAACGATGAAGGTATGGTTGATGAAAATATGGATGATACCAAGCTGCGAAATCAGGAAAAGCACCCTGCCGATGTCATTGATTACCAGCACAATAATATTTGGTATGACGACAGGAAGATAATAATTCCTGAACATTTTAAAAGGTGAGCAGCCTGAGACGATGCCAGCCTCGATATATGGGCGTTTTTCGGTTTGCCTCATGTGCTCATGGATGATTTCCGCTACCCTTCCACCTTCAATTAAGGCAAGCACAAGTACAATCCAAACCGGCCTGATTTCTGAAAAAAAGATAATTGGCAAGCCTGAGAAAAATGAAACAAAGAAAATCGGGGGCATGAATGAAAACAGCTGCTGCCAGGCATGCATAAAGCCTTCCATGAACGTTGAATAAAAAGCTGCGACCGCAAGCGGGATTGCAAACACATATCTGGCAACCACAACAGCAAGTACAACCAAAAGCGTCTCCCCCGCCCCCAGGATAATTAGGCTGAGAATATCCAGGCCTTTATGGTCACTGCCAAGCGGATAGCCTTCCATTGGCGGAAAAGGCGGCAAGACAAATTTCCCCTCGTCCGTCCGAATTACCCCCAACGGCTTAAGCTCGGTGTCCACAAATGGAAAATACGGGCCAAAAACCGCAACAAGCACGACTAGCAGCAGAAAAAATGCACCTGTCCAAAGCCTCCAATTCCATTTCATCTCCATCAGCCCCTCTCCAGCGGAGAGACCATATTTTTCCCGACCCCTGTTGCCAGTTTTGATAGAAAAATAACTCCTGTAAAGAGGATGATGTAGCCGGCTGCACCAAAAACGTTGATAGAGTTTGGCTGGCCAACTGCAAACACATCGGGCGAGGCTACAGTTTCGAGAAAGAAGAAGGCGGCACCCCGGTAATTGGTTAAATACTCAACAATGAACAAGTTTGAAAGAGTATAAAGTGTGATGGTGTTCGTATGGCTGAGAATTTTGGGGTAACAGTTTTTTAAAACATGCCGATAAAGCACCTGAATAGGGGGTGTCCCCTTTGAAAAGGCTGTGACGATATAATCGCGGCCCTGTTCATCGCGGATGCTCGAATAGGTGATATTGGCAATATAGAATACCGGGTAGATTGAGAGGAAAATGATATTCAAGATTATCACACTCATAGAATCGCCAAATACCCTCATGTATGGCATAACTCCCCATTCATAGGCAGTCATAATGGCGATTTGAGTCATAATAATCAAGAACAAATCTGGAATCGACAAAAAGACCCGCGTCGTCGGTTCGCCAAGGAAACGAGCTTTTCTATTACGAGACCGGTAATCAAATATCCCCTTAGCAACTCCGACAAAGAGGCCGATGACAAGGGCAGGCAAAGCAATCTTCATGCTTTTGTTAAAAGTCCGGACAATGTTTGTGGTCATCGAGTACCCATCCATAACATCGCCAAGCCCTTTATTTTCTTTTATATATGTAAAGAAACCCTTGAACTGTTGTACATGTTCCTTGAAGGAATACTCATAGCGTGCCCCTTCATATGAACCTGCACGCCCTTCCGTATAGACCGCTGTTCTTGGCAAAAATAACAGCGTCAAAAAAAGGATTGTCGCCACAACCCATAACGCTCCCTGGCGCAAGACCAGATTAACAATATTCAATTTGCCTTCCCCCTTATCCAAACTCGTTTCTATCTCTATTACATTTATTTTACAATTTTGTCAGAATTTTTTCAATTTGGGTACAATTTAAAATGTTTTTATGCGACGAATCCCTCTTCGATGAACACTGGTCCGTCTCTTAAATTGTTTTTATGGGATGAATCTCTCTTCACTGAATACTGGTCCGTCTCTTAAGTTGTATTTATGGGACGAATCTCTCTTCGCTGAATACTGGTCCGTCCCTTAAATTGTATTTATGGGACGAATCTCTTTTCACTGAACACTGGTCCGGCTCTTAATTGTTTTTGTACGACGAATCTCTCTTCGCTGAGCACTGGTCCGTCTCTTAAATTGTTTTTATGGGACGAATCTCTTTTCACTGAATACTGGTCAGTCTCTTAAATTGTTTTTGTGGGACGAATCTCCCTTCAATGAGCACTGGTCCGTCTCTTAAGTTGTATTTATGGGACGAATCTCTCTTCGCTGAATACTGGTCCGTCCCTTAAATTGTATTTATGGGACGAATCTCTCTTCACTGAACACTGGTCCGTCTCTTAATTGTTTTTGTACGACGAATCTCTCTTCGCTGAGCACTGGTCCGTCTCTTAAATTGTTTTTATGGGACGAATCTCTTTTCACTGAATACTGGTCAGTCTCTTAAATTGTTTTTGTGGGACGAATCTCCCTTCAATGAGCACTGGTCCGTCTCTTAAGTTGTATTTATGGGACGAATCTCTCTTCGCTGAATACTGGTCCGTCCCTTAAATTGTATTTATGGGACGAATCTCTCTTCGCTGAATACTGGTCCGTCTCTTAAATCGTTTTTATGGGACGAATCTCTCTTCACTGAGCACTGATCCGTCCTTAATAGTTTTTATGGGACGAATCTCTCTTCACTGAGCACTGGTCCGTCTCTTAAATTGTTTTTATGCGACGAATCTCCCTTCACTGAGCACTGGTCNTCTTCACTGAACACTGGTCCGTCTCTTAATTGTTTTTATAGGATGAATCTCTCTTCGCTGAGCACTGGTCCGTCCTCAGGACAGGAACTTGAAGGCTTGACTACATATACATTTGGACATGTCGGGCTAGTGAAAAACTGCTATAACCCTTTCGAGAGTAGCAATAAAGTCCGGTTCGAAGTTACTGATCTCCAAAAAACAGGACCGCACTGATCCAGTGCGGTCCTGTTTATCTTCACTCTTATTTCGTTTCAGCAGCTTGTTTTTCGGTTGCTTCGATTTGCATGCGCATCCGGTCGCGGTCACGTTCAAGGACGGGCTTCAGGTAGCGGCCTGTATGCGATTCTGGAATCTCCGCAACTTGTTCAGGTGTACCGGTCGCCACAATCGTACCGCCTTTGTCTCCGCCTTCAGGCCCGAGGTCGATGAGGTAGTCGGCAGTCTTGATGACATCTAGGTTGTGCTCAATCACCAACACCGTATCTCCATTCTCGACGAGACGCTGCAGGACATCGAGCAGGCGTGAAATGTCATCCGCGTGAAGCCCGGTTGTCGGTTCATCAAGGATATACATCGTTTTCCCGTTCGAACGCCTGTGCAATTCTGATGCGAGCTTCACCCTTTGGGCTTCACCGCCGGACAGGGTTGTCGCCGGCTGGCCAAGCGTGACATAGCCAAGGCCAACATCGGCAATTGTCTGCAGCTTGCGGCTGATCTTCGGATGATTCGAGAAAAATTCTACAGCATCGGCAACTGTCATACCAAGGATGTCAGCAATGCTTTTGCCTTTGTATTTTACCTCTAGTGTTTCACGATTGTATCGTTTCCCATGGCAAACCTCGCAAGGGACGTATACGTCCGGCAGGAAGTGCATCTCAATTTTTATAATTCCGTCGCCCTTACATGCTTCACAGCGGCCTCCCTTAACGTTAAAAGAGAAACGTCCCTTCTGATAGCCGCGCACCTTCGCTTCATTAGTAGAGGCGAACAAATCGCGGATATCATCGAAGACTCCAGTGTAGGTGGCCGGATTGGAACGAGGTGTCCGTCCGATTGGCGACTGGTCAATATCAATGACCTTATCGAGGTGGTCAATTCCCTTGATGCTCTTGAATGCCCCTGGCTTTGTTTTTGCACGGTGAAGCTTCTGAGCAAGCGATTTATGCAGGATTTCATTCACAAGTGTACTTTTCCCTGAGCCGGAAACACCTGTTACTGCCTGGAAAACACCGAGTGGGAACTTGACGCTTATGTTCTTCAGGTTATTTTCCGTAGCGCCATTGATCTCCAGATAGCGCCCATCAGGCTTGCGTCTTTCGACCGGCAGCGGAATGAACTTTTTACCAGAAAGGTATTGGCCTGTTAAGGAGGCGGGATTGTTCATGACCTCTTCAGGTTTACCGATAGCAACAATCTCGCCGCCGTGCGCACCTGCTCCTGGACCGATATCAATCAAGTAGTCGGCAGCAAGCATCGTATCCTCATCGTGTTCAACAACAATGAGTGTATTGCCAATGTCCCTCATGCTTTGCAGGGTGCCAATCAACAAGTCGTTGTCACGCTGATGGAGGCCGATCGACGGCTCGTCCAGAATGTAAAGAACGCCAGTCAGGCGCGAGCCAATCTGGGTCGCAAGCCTGATCCGCTGCGCTTCACCTCCGGATAATGTTCCGGCCGCACGGTTAAGCGTCAAGTAATCAAGGCCGACATTTTTCAAAAAGCCCAGGCGTTCGCCGATTTCCCTCATCAGCAGTCTGGCAATCTGCAATTCCTTCTCGGTCAGGCTAAGTGAAGAAAAGAAATCCAAAGCCTCAGCGACGGAATACTCCGTCACTTCACCGATGTGCTGTCCTGAAACCTTGACAGCAAGGGTTTCCCTTTTCAGCCTATAGCCTTTACACGTAGGGCAGGCTTGCTGGCCCATGTATTTTTCCATCTGCTCGCGAATCCAGTCCGAGCTAGTATCTTTATAGCGCCGCTCCACATTTCGCAGGACGCCTTCAAAAACGATATAGCCTTCCTTAACCTGTCCCCAGTCATTTTTATACTTAAAATAAATCTTATCATTTTTCGCACCGTTCAGAATCCGATCCAACTGGTTCTTGGGAAGATCCTTGACCGGGACATCCATATCAATGCCGTAATGGTTGCAGACTGCCTTCAAAAGTGAAGGATAGTATTGGGACGAAACCGATTCCCAAGGCGCTATTGCATTCTGGTTCAAGGTCAAGTCCTTGTTAGGGATTACGAGGTCCGGATCGACTTCGGTTTTGGAACCAAGGCCGTCACACTCAGGGCAGGCACCAAACGGGCTGTTGAACGAGAACATCCTTGGCTCAAGCTCGCCGATTGAAAATCCGCAAATCGGGCAGGCATGATGCTCACTGAACAGGAGCTCTTCCTCTCCAATGACATCGACAACCGCCTTCCCGCTGCCAAGCCGGAGGGCAGTTTCAAGGGAATCCGCCAGCCTTGCCGCGATTCCTTCTTTGACGACGACACGGTCGACGACAACATCAATTGAGTGTTTTTTATTTTTTTCAAGCGAAATCTCTTCACTTAGGTCTACCATTTCCCCGTCAATACGGACCCGCACAAAACCCTGCTTCTTGATATCCTCAAGAACCTGAACCTGCATCCCCTTCCGGCCCGCAACGACAGGGGCAAGAATTTGCATTTTAGTCCGTTCCGGGTATTCCATAATCCGGTCAACCATTTGTTCGATCGTCTGCGAGGAAATTTCGATTCCGTGCTCGGGGCAAACCGGCCGGCCGACCCTGGCAAAAAGAAGCCTTAAATAATCATAAATTTCAGTGACCGTTCCAACAGTTGACCGCGGGTTGCGGCTTGTGGTCTTCTGGTCAATCGAGATAGCCGGCGAAAGGCCTTCAATTGAATCAACATCGGGTTTATCCATCTGGCCGAGGAACATCCTTGCATAGGCGGACAGCGATTCGACATACCTGCGCTGCCCTTCGGCATAAATGGTATCGAATGCAAGCGAGGACTTTCCGGAACCGGAAAGCCCAGTCACTACGACAAGCTTGTCTCTCGGAATGGTGACATCGATATTTTTCAAATTATGGGCCCTGGCGCCTTTTACGACAAGTTTATCCAATGCCATTCTTCTGTCATCCTTCCGCTTTTAACTCTAATATCAAATCACGAAGCTCGGCTGCGCGCTCAAAGTTAAGCGCCTTTGCAGCTTCCTTCATTTCTTTTTCCATTTGAGCGATTACGCGCTCACGATCTTTCTTGGCCAGCTTGGCTAGCGAGGCTGTTGCTGAGTACTCCTCGGTTTCTTCTGCCGCCTGGGTGGCACGGATTGCCTCGCGGATATCTTTTTGGATCGTTGTCGGCGTAATTCCGTGTTTCTCGTTGTATTCCTCCTGAATGGCGCGGCGGCGCTTTGTTTCCTCAATTGCAATCTGCATCGAGTTGGTTATTTTATCCGCATACATAATGACATGTCCATTCGAATTCCTTGCCGCGCGTCCAATCGTCTGAATCAGCGAGCGTTCGGAACGGAGGAAGCCTTCCTTGTCGGCATCAAGAATTCCAATCAGCGATACTTCAGGAATATCGAGTCCTTCCCTTAGGAGGTTAATACCGACTAGGACATCGTATTTCCCAAGCCGAAGTTCGCGAATGATTTCTATCCGCTCAAGCGTCTTGATTTCGGAATGCAGGTAATTAACCTTAATGCCGATTTCCTTCAGGTAATCAGTCAGGTCCTCGGACATTTTTTTCGTTAGTGTTGTAATCAGGACACGCTCATTCCGGGCGACACGCTCATTGATTTCAGCAATCAAGTCGTCAATCTGGCCTTCGATTGGGCGGACATCGATTGTCGGATCCAACAGGCCAGTCGGACGGATGATCTGCTCGACCATCTCCGGCGTATGTTCGATTTCATATGGCCCAGGTGTTGCGGAAACGTTGATCATCTGCCTGATATGCTTCTCGAATTCCTCAAACATGAGCGGGCGGTTATCCAGCGCGGACGGCAGGCGGAAGCCATGGTCAACAAGCACCTGTTTCCTCGCCTTGTCTCCATTAAACATACCCCTGATTTGCGGCAGCGTAACATGCGACTCGTCTATAACAAGCAGGAAATCATCCGGGAAGTAATCAAGAAGAGTATAAGGAGTTGAGCCCGGCGGCCTAAGCGTCAGGTGGCGGGAGTAGTTCTCGATTCCCGAGCAAAAGCCCATTTCCCTCATCATTTCAAGGTCATACCTTGTCCGTTGTTCAAGCCTTTGTGCTTCGAGCAGCTTCTCTTCAGATCTCAGTTCTTCCAACCGTTCCTCAAGCTCGGCCTCAATGTTTTGAATGGCGAGGCGAAGCTTTTCTTCACGGGTTACGAAGTGGGAAGCCGGGAAGATGGCGATGTGGTTTCGTTCACCGAGTATTTCTCCGGTCAATGCATCCACTTCACGGATACGGTCAATCTCATCTCCGAAAAATTCCACCCGGACACAGTGCTCATCGCGCGATACCGGGAATATCTCGATAACATCGCCGCGAACCCTGAATGTCCCGCGCTTAAAGTCAATATCATTCCTCGCATACTGGATATCAACCAGCCTGCGGAGAAGCTTGTTCCGTTCAATTTCCATCCCGGTCCTGAGGCTGAGTACCATCTCACCATACTCCTCAGGAGAACCGAGGCCGTAGATGCAAGAAACGGATGCAATGATGATGACATCCTTGCGCTCGAACAAAGCAGATGTCGCCGAGTGGCGCAGCTTGTCAATCTCGTCGTTGATGCTCGCATCTTTTTCTATAAATGTATCTGTCGAGGGCACATAGGCCTCTGGCTGATAATAATCGTAGTAACTGACAAAGTATTCAACAGCGTTGTTCGGAAAAAATTCCTTGAATTCACTGTAGAGCTGTCCGGCAAGCGTCTTGTTATGGGCAATGACAAGCGTCGGCTTGTTCACTTCTTTTATGACATTGGAAACCGTGAACGTCTTGCCGGTACCAGTCGCCCCGAGCAGTGTCTGGACACGCTTGCCTTTATAAATTCCGTCCACCAGCTTTTCAATGGCTTTCGGTTGGTCTCCCTGTGGCGAATACTTGGACACTAGCTCAAATTTTTTCACATTCCTGCCCTCCAATAGTCAAAGTGAAACCCCGCAAAGGGGGACGGTTCTCGTTTGTTGAAAAATCTTTCCCCGGCATAGCAGGGAAAGGCAACTAAAAGGATGCCCGAATTTACAATCCCGGCATTGTTCCCAAAACTTATATTAACCATTCTACCACAAACTGTATAAAAGTAACCAATAATATACGAACAAATATTCGATTGGTTTCGAGTTTTTTTGCCTAATTAAGGAAACAACCTGCAATGGAACGGTTTTTGATACTGGTTTTCCAAACCTTGCAGGATGAGGGTTCCAGACACATGGCGAGCTTACTATGCGCTTCCGCACAGAAATAGCTTTTCCCAGCAATTGGCGGACGTTCAACCGCCTTAAAATGTATGTTAGCCAACTTTTTTGGCAACAAAAAACCCGAGGGAGAGTTCCACACGGGATTATGTTTGCTTGCCGGACAATTTCGGCTTAAGGTATGAGGCTGCCCAAAAACCCACTGTCAGCGAGAAGGCGTCGACAACAATCAGCCCCCAGCTGTCGGTGTAGCCTTTATAAACAGAGGCTGCAATCAGGGCAACTGTCAGGACAAGGCCAATAACCCGGCTGTAGGTAACGCGGGAAAACAGGAGAACTGTCAGCCCAGGCAAGAAGAGTGCGGCTACATATTTAATCACCTTTTCCACTTCGCTTTCCTAAGAATCGAATCTTCTTTAGCTTTGGCGCTTATCGTCCTTAGTGGCTCCCCACGGCAGAAATTGGCTCGTTTGAGGAGTTCCAGTCCATGTGCCGTTAATTGAACACATTTTTAGTACCATTTTACTTTCGCCAGAGCGGCACCAAGGTTTGGTTCAATCTGTGTATCCCTAAACGTAATTTCTTCCAAAATCGCAGACTGAGCCACTTCCGGCCGCATGCCGGACAAAATCGTTTTGACGCCAAGCAAATTGAGTCCTTTAATCACCTTGGACAACTCACAAGAGGCAACAGCATCCATTTCAGGTACACCTGACAAGTCGATATACAACTGAGTAATCCGCATTCTTGAGCTCTGGGTCAGGACCGATTCGATAATGGCACGAGCCCGCTCAACATCTATTTTGCCGATAAGCGGCATGACGCCGATGCTACCGGCAATCGGTATAATCGGAGCACTTAGTTCCAGAATAATATTTTCCTGTTCAGATAGAAGGTTATCATTAACTTCATGATAATGGTCTGAAAATAGTTCAATCACTCTATCAAAAGCTATATTAATTTTTTTTAACCACCGGAAAATATCTCCTTGCTGAATTTCAAGGTTTTGATTTTCAACAGCGAACTTTTCGATAAAATCCAAAAAAACACCCCGGAAAATTCCGAATTGCTTCAAGATAAGATGCAGCGGGACACCCGAATTGACGCGGTCTTCAGCAACCATCTTTGTCCATGGAATCAGGCCTTCCTTGTAGGGCTCTTCTTCCTCTATAAAAACTTTCGAAATAGTAGTATTGAATTGTTTATTTTGCTCGCGGAGCTTCAGGACTAATTCCGGTGCTGCATCACTCGAGTATAGCGATCCTGTTTCCTTACTCCTCCGGCTAAGCCATTCATCGGTCATATCCGAGGAATGAGACAGTAGGTATTCATAAAGGGCCTGGTCTTTTGTTATCACTTAATTCCTCCGCCATTTTATTCGCTTTCACGTATTTATCATACATGAAAATCGATTACAATGCATATATGCAGATTTACTGGTTTCGGCTTGGCGGAAGATGAGTAAAGGGTAGGTAAGGTGAAACTTCCATCAGTGGTACCTTCTACTGATCGGACATTTAAGGACAGTTCCCTCTGAATAAGGCGTACTGACCCTAAATGCGGGAAAACCATGCTGAATGGAGGTATATTTTTGGAAGATATAGTGAAAGTAACAGCGCACAGGCCTTATCCGCTGCCGGATTTGCCTTGGATGATGACCCAGACATGGGAGAATTTGCTGTTCTTGCATTGGCCGATTCCCGCTGACCAATTGAGGGCGCATGTTCCCGAACAGCTTGAATTGGACACATGGGAAGGCCAGGCCTGGCTGACGATTTCGCCTTTTCAGGTCAAGCACCAGCGCTTCAGGATATTACCGGAAATTCCGCTTTTAAATGAATACCTTGAATTGAATGTGAGGACATACGTAAAGCATGGCGGAAAAGGCGGCGTCTATTTCTTTTCACTTGATGCCAATTTGGCGCCCGCAGTATTGGCTGCAAATGGGCTGCTTGCGCTTCCTTATAAAAATGCCGATATGGAATTCAAACAGGCTGAGGATGCTTTTATTTTCACAAACAAAAGATTGTCTGCCGAGGATGGATTCGGGGAATTCAAAGCTATTTACAAGCCTGAAACAGAGCCTGCCTTGTGCGGTCCTGGATCGCTTGAACACTGGCTGGTTGAACGGTATTGCTTGTTCACAACACGGAACGGGAAGGTGCTGCGCGGCGATATCCACCACTTGCCATGGGATGTGTCAACAGCATCTGCTGATGTCGGCGTCAATACGATGAGCCCTGTTCCGTTAAACGGTGCCCCAATTATTCAGTTTTGCAAATCAAAAAAAGTGCTCATGTTTCCGTTTGTAGAAGAAGAAATGTAGGTTGCTTGTATTTGAGAGTGAAGTGCCAAGGTGAACTTGCGGCGAGGTTGCCAGTTTATACTCTTCCCGAAAATTTGAAGCCGCTATCCGTAAATTCAAAGTAATTTCCCGTAATTTTTCAAATTTTCCCGTAAATTCAAAGCAGTTTCCCGTAAATTTTTCAAGTTTTCCCGTAAATTTAAATCAGTTACTAGTAAATCCGACCATCTACCAATAGATTTTCAAACAATCTAGTAAAAGCAAGTAAGCCTATTTAACATGGATTAAGCCGCTGCAATCAATTTAAATGTACGTTCCAGCACCCCTATATCAATGAGGGTGCTTTTTCAATAAAAATTCCCAAAAATATGAAACTATTTCAATTCTATTACGACAAACAAAATGGAAGTTAATGAACTATTAAAGGAGAAGTGGCGTTTCCAATGTTTTACCGCAGGAAATCCTATATTGTTAAAAATGACTTTGTTGATTCCCTAAATACGTTATTCAATGACTATTCGTTTTTGAAAAGGCTCCATTATGGTGCCCGGCTGACAGGCCGCTGGATGGTCCCGATTGATGCCGAGACAACTGAAATCTTCTCAATCTGGGAATATGATAATTTCGAATCGTTCCTGGAAATAGAAGCGACAATCCGCGAAGACGAGGATCATCTGCAGCAGGTCAATTCCTGGTACGATGCATATGGCGGCAAGGACTATGTGTACAAGCAATATATTGTTGAAGTCCGAGATGAGCAAATCCGGCCGACATTCTATCAATATGTACATTAAAATCGAGGGCTTTTAGTGAACGTTCAGAAGCTTCGAAGCTGAAAATAATAAAAGGGAGAGACAACACGGATGCTGTCCCTCCCCCCTGGCTGGCAAAGCAAGGTTGCCATTACGAATTATATAACTGAACAGGCTTGAATATGACTGCCTTCCTATTTTCATAACGAGAGGCACCTGAGTACAACTAATTACTGCACAGATCGCTACTAGCACTAAAGTGGAGCTAGCAACGCCTCTAAAGTCCTCCTCACAAATAACCTAAAACCCGATTTACCGGTCAGGATCTTTTGGCTTTAAGATTTCAGGCCGCTTGGGTTGAAGCGGAATCGGTGATCTGAGCAAAATATCCTTGAACCCCTTAAAATTAAAGGGTATGAACGGCCACATATACGGAACCCCAAAGCTTTTCATCCTGGAAAGATAAATCACCACGAGTGCGAAGCCGACAACCAATCCAAGCGTGTGGAACAAAGCTGTGGAAATGAGCAAAAATAAGCGGACAAGCCGATTGGCAAGGCTCAGCTCATAGCTGGGGGTCGAAAAGGTTCCGATTGCAGCAAGCGCCAAATAAAGGATGACTTCATTTGTGAGCAATCCCACCTCGACAGCCACCTGGCCAATCATCAGCGCAGCCACTAGGCCAAGTGCGGTGGCCAGCGATGTCGGTGTATGAATGGCGGCCATCCGCAGCATATCAATCCCGACTTCAATCAGCAGAAATTGCAGGAACAACGGAATTTTTCCAGGGTCGTTCGGACCGATAAAATCCATACTTTTCGGTACCAGGCTTGGGTCGATTGCCAGAAGGTACCAGAGCGGCAGCAGAAACAAGGATGCCCAAACCGCTAGAAATCGCACCAGCCTTAAGTAAGCACCGACAAGCGGCTTGTTCCGGTACTCCTCCGCATGCTGTAAATGGTGCCAGTAGGACGTCGGCGCAATCATCGCGCTCGGTGACCCGTCGACAATCAGGCAAACATGCCCTTCATACAGATGGGCCGCTAATGTATCGGGCCGCTCTGTATACCGGACCGCCGGGAACGGGTTCCACTTGCTTCCGGTAATGAACTCCTCGACAGTCTTCTCCGCCATCGGCAGCCCATCCGTATCAATTTTCGAAAGCCTATCCTCGAGCTTTTTTACTAAATCGTGATCGGCAATGTCGTCAATATAGCAAATGACCATGTCAGTCTTTGAACGGCGTCCCACCTGCAGATACTTCATTCGCAGCGTCCGATCGCGCACCCTTCTTCTAATCAGTGCTGTATTGAATACAATCGTCTCAACGAATCCATCACGCGAGCCGCGGACAACCCGTTCTGTATCGGGCTCTTCAGGACCCCTGACCGGATATGTACGTGCATCAATCAAAATAATTTCCGATTCGCCGTCAATGACGAGAGCAGTTGGCCCTGCCAATACCATGTCGACAGCCTTATCAAGGTCATCAGTCGAATCGAGCTCAACATACGGGATATAGGACTGCATCATTTTTTTAATGGTTGAGGATTGGAGCTCATTCTGCTTCAGGTTCGCCATGAATTTTTGAAGCAGATGCAGCATGTCATCCTTTATAAGGCCATCAATCATGAACAAACTCATCTTTTTCCCGGAGTACTCGACATCCAGGTGAATGACGTCAAAACTGTCTCCCACTCCAAGCTCTCTTTTTAAAAAAGTAACATTCGCCTCAAGGCTCGTGCTAACTTTATTCTTTACTTCCGCTTCCATTTCCCACCTCGGCATACCGCATGCATCATGCATGCCAGTTTTTCCATCAACTACCACCCATCTTAGCCATTGAGGTGAGGAGATATACTTGGTATACAAAACGGTTTCTTGTAATGAACTGAACGATTCTCATCTCCAAATCCAGCCATCAACGTGGATGACCCAGCGAATGATTAGTGCCAAGGTAGAATTTTTTGGATTTTTTGTGAAAAAGTAAACACAAGTAAAGCAGTAAGCTATAATGGCTTTAGTAAAAACAAAGAGGAGTGGATCCATTGAAACTTAAAATGTTTGCGGCTGCCTTGCTGGTTGGTGTTGTACTGGCCGGTTGCAGCGGACAGGGTGAAAAGGAAGAAACTTCGCCTCCTAAACCAGCTGTATCTCAAGAACAGCCAACCATAAAGGAATTGGTTGCCGATATTAGTTCAGGCAAGGCGGGCGTTGAATCGGCCTCCATCACGTCGGATGAATTGATTATTAGAAAAGCCGGTGGAAGCGAAGTGGTTGAGAACTTGCCGGCAGACGAGTTTTTTGTTTCGATTGCTCCATATATCACTCAAACCCATGAATGAGCAATCCATAACTTGGCAGGTTGCCAAGGAGAGCTTTCAAACACCGAGTTTGACGTTTACATTGAAGACAGCAAAGGAAATGTAGTAGTCGATGAGACTCTTGCTTCAGGAGAAAATGGATTTATCGATTTGTGGCTGCCGCGGGATGACACGTATAAAACCAGAATTGAGCACGACGGCAAAGCGGTTGAGGCCGAACTCAGCACCTTTCAGGGCGAAAACACGTGCATCACTACCATGCAGCTTATGTAATAGATTTAACTACAAAGGGCCCAGCCGCGTTGTTGGCTGGACCCCTTTCATATTAGAGAGGCCCGCATAAAAAGTAGGGCCAGCCCTCTAAAACTCATTTTTCCTTTTCTGCACCTCATTTTCCAAATTGTCACGGAAGGCCTTTTCCGCATTCTTGTCGAAGCTTCCCATGTAGATGTTTTTCCCATAAAAAATCTCGTCCATCTCCCACTTGATGCTGCCTTCGATTTCCTTCCGCTGCTCCTTGCTCAGCTTATCCTTTGTATAGCCGAACAAGTAATTATTCAAATCGAAATCGCGCAGCTTGCACTTTGTATGGAAGATGTTTTCCTGATAGACGTTGACATCAATCATCTGAAACTTATCGGCCATTTCGTCCGGAATGTAATTCTGGATTGACGAAATCTCGTGGTCAATGAACAGCTTGTAACCTTCCTTATCACGTGTGAACCCGCGCACCCGGTAATCAATTGTCATCACGTCCGTCTCGAACGAATGAATCAAGTAATTGAGCGCCTTCAGCGGCGAAATCTCCCCGCACGTCGACACATCAATATCGGCGCGGAACGTCGAAATCCCTTCATCCGGGTGATATTCCGGATATGTATGCACCGTAATATGGCTTTTATCAAGGGCCAGCGTTACATTTGAGGGCAGCGGCCCGGGCGATTCCTCAAAATGCTCAGTCGGCACCTCGACAACCGGCCCCTCCGATACAAGCATCGTCACACTCGCACCCTGCGGCACATAGTCCTGCTTGGCCACATTCAGCACATGCGCCCCGATAATATCGGCAACATGTTTCAGGATATTCGTAAGGCGATCCGCGTTATACTGCTCGTCAATATACTCCAAATACGCTTCACGTTCTTCCTTCGTCCCGGTATAGCAAATATCATACATATTGAAGCTAAGCGACTTCGTTAAGTTATTGAATCCATGCAGCTCCACTCGCTGCTGCGGTGTCAAATCCATCGTGCAAACCCCCTCCGAATCTCGTAAATACTTTTATCATACCCATTCCAACTTCAAAAAAAACGACGCTTGCTTTTTGGAAAACCAACAGCCGCCGAAGCCTATTCATAGCTGGCCATACGACAAGCACTGTTGGCCTGTCCTTATTCCCGATACGCGTATCTCTCCGTCACAAAACGTTTGAAAAGCAGCAGGTTTCCACCATATATTCCTTGTTAAAATAGGAATATAAATAAATGAAAGAGGAGAGGGCCATGAAATTATCCCGATATTTGCTGCTAATGTTTTCAATCCTGGCCATCGGCATCATTTCGGCCTGCAGTTCGGAATCATCAACTGAAGAGCTGAAATTGGATTCAAAACATGCCGCCTTGCCAGATTATGTCCTGCAAACTCCTGATAAGGTGCAGGAAACATATGTAATGGCTGCCCAACATCCCGATGCACTCGCATCCGTGCCATGCTATTGCAGCTGCGGCACTGGTTCAGGCCACGAAAGCAACCTGGACTGCTTTGTTAAAGGAATGGATTCAGACCTTGCTGTAACTGAATGGGATCCTCACGGCACCGCTTGAGACATTTGTGTCAATATCGCCCGGGAGGCGGTAGAAATGAAACAAGACGGAAAAAGCCTGAAGAAAATCCATGAAACAATTGTAGATAAATACTCACAGTACGGTGAAGAAACGCCAACACCAGTACCTTCCAATTAATATTCTTAGAAAAGCTGGGCTCTTTTTTAAAAAAGAGCCTTTCTAGTTCAGCAAAAATAGTAATCCAGCGACCTTTAAAATAATTCAGCGATTCTGGAGATAATTCAGCGATTTTTAAAATAATTCAGCGATTCTGAAGATAATTCAGCGATTTTAAGAGTAGAGAGGGAACCTGTAAAGTCCCCAATCGCCGTTCACAATTTCTTAGATGTTTCTCGATACTTTCTGCACATTTTTCGTTCATTCTTAAACTATACAAACAAGGAGGTCCGACGATGAAATTATCCAGATATCTGTTACTGATGTTTTCTATCCTGGCAATCGGAATTATTTCCGCCTGCAACTCATTGGATACAGAAAACCTTGAGCTGGACGCAAAGCATACACCTCTGCCGGATTATGTATTGCAAAGCTCTGATAAAGTGCAGGAAACATACCTATTGGCTGCCAAATATCCTGAAGCTCTAGCTGCATCTCCATGCTATTGCGGCTGCGGAATGGATGACGGTCACAAAAGCAACCTTGATTGCTTTGTCAAAGGAATGGGTGAAGGCAATGCCGTAACCGAATGGGATCCTCACGGCACCGCTTGAGACACGTGTGTCAATATCGCCCGGGAGGCGAGTATGATGAAACAAGACGGTAAAAGCCTGAAGGAAATCAATAAAACGATTGTTAAGCATTATAAGAACTTGGGGGAAGGGACCCCTACACCTGTCCCTGCAAATTAACAGCCCATAAAGAAAAGGCATTCGAGCGAATGCCTTTTCTTGTTCGTATATATCGGCTTCAACATTACGCCGCCATTTTCCGGTATGCCTCGGCACAGCGGAAGCAGGCTTCGCCATTGCCTGCAATATTCGTGTAATCATGCATGTCCAAGTTGAGATTAATTTAACTAGCACTTTCCTTTTAGATGTCCGAGAAAGGTTTATCTGCCAAAAATTCCAAAGAGGTAAAAAAACTGGCTGGATTAGAAGAATTCCAGCCAGTTTGCTATTTTAATGGTTCGATTGTTCCTGTTGCGGAACTTCATCCGCTCCGGCTGTTGCCGAGTATATTCCATATCCCGCCATTACCAGTGCAAGATATGCAACAGCTGCAATTGCCCACTTTTTAACCATGTCTTCTTCCTCCTTACAATTTTACCTTTTGAAGGCGGAGTGCATTCAGGACGACAGATACAGAGCTGAACGCCATGGCCGCACCAGCGAGCCAAGGGGCGAGGAAGCCGAGTGCCGCAACTGGAATGCCAAGGGTATTGTAGCCAAAGGCCCAGAATAGGTTCTGCTTAATGTTGCGGATCGTAAGCTTACTCATAAAGATGGCATCCGCAATGCTGTTCAAATCACCGCGAATCAAGGTAATGTCGGCAGCTTCCATTGCCACATCCGTACCGGTTCCGATTGCCATACCGATGTCAGCCATTGCTAGCGCCGGAGCATCATTGATACCGTCGCCAACCATCGCAACTTTTTTACCGGCAGATTGAAGCTTTTTCACTTCCTCTGCTTTCCCTTCTGGAAGGACCTCGGCAATCACGTTGTCAATGCCGGCTTCTGCTGCGATTGCCTTCGCAGTCTGGGTATTGTCACCTGTAATCATGATGACCTCAAGGCCCATCTCTTTAAGGCGTTTGATCGCAGCCTTTGAAGTGTCCTTGATCGTATCCGCTACTGCTACGATTCCAACATATTGGCGATCAATGGCAACCAGCATCGCTGTTTTTCCTTCACGCTCGAGCGCATCCATTTTTTCAAAAGCAGTTTCGCTGTTGACTCCATGCTTTGCCATTAATTTGCGGGTTCCAATCAGCAAATCACGGCCGCTAACTGAAGCCTTTATACCAAAGCCAGGAATATTTTCAAAAGCAGTTACAGAAGAGAAAGCGACTTCCCTTTCTTTGATGCCCTGGACAATCGCCTGGGCGAGCGGATGCTCGGACTGCCGCTCAGCAGAGCCGACAAGGGCAAGGAAATCATTTTCTGCCATCGTTCCGGAAAGGATCACATCTGTCAAAACAGGCTTTCCGTTTGTAACTGTACCTGTTTTATCAAGGATGACTGTATCAATTTTATGGGTCATTTCAAGATGCTCGCCGCCCTTGAACAAGATTCCGTATTCAGCGGCACGCCCGGAGCCGGCCATAATGGAAGTCGGAGTTGCCAGGCCGAGTGCACATGGGCAGGCAATGACAAGGACGGCAATCATGTTTTCAAGCGCTTCGGCAAAGTTGCCAGGCTCTGCCCAGAAGTACCAAACAAGGAAGGTAACAACGGCAATTCCAACCACGATTGGAACGAATATACCGGAAATCTGGTCTGCAAGACGCTGGATTGGCGCCTTTGAACCCTGCGCTTCCTCGACGACCTTGATGATTTGGGCGAGCGCCGTGTCACGCCCAACCTTTGTTGCTTCAATTTTAATAAAGCCATTCTTATTGATTGTCGCGCCGATGACTTCGTCTCCGACTGTTTTATCAACCGGAACGCTTTCCCCGGTCAGCATCGATTCATCAATGGCAGACTGTCCCTCGACAATTTTCCCATCCACCGGGATTTTATCGCCTGGTTTGACATGGATGATGTCGCCGACAAGCACTTCCTCGAGCGAAACTTCGACCTCAGCCCCATTTCGTTCCACAATCGCCGTCTTAGCCTGAAGTCCCATCAGTTTCTTAATGGCCTCTGAGGAACGCCCCTTTGCCTTTGCTTCAAAAAGCTTCCCAAGGATAATTAGTGTCAGCAGGACTGCACTTGTTTCATAGTAAAGCTCAACGGAATGCGCGCTGCTGCCCAGTGATGCAAACGATAGGTACAAGCTGTAAAAATACGCGGCGGATGTGCCGAGGGCGACCAACACATCCATGTTGGCACTGCCGTTTTTCAAAGCCTTATAGGCGCCAACGTAGAATTGGCGGCCTATTATGAACTGGACCGGTGTTGCCAGAGCAAGCTGTACCCACGGATTCATAAACATATCCGGCACATAAATAAAGGATGTGAACGAAAAGTGACCCACCATCGACCAAAGCAGCGGCAACGATAAGATAAGCGAAAAAATGAATTTTCCGGTTTGTTTTTCAATCTCACGCTGGCGATGGTCAGCTGTTGCCTGCTCGTTTGCTGCTTCCTTTATGGAAGCCCCATAGCCAAGATCCTCAACTTTTTTAATAATATCGCGTTCCGAAAGAAGGGATGGATTATATTCAACCGTTGCTTTTTCAAGGGCAAGGTTTACATTTGCGTTGGCCACTCCGTCCATTCTTTTCAAGCCTTTCTCGATTCTAGTCGAGCAGGCTGCACAGGTCATCCCGGTGATATCGAATTCCTTTTTCTCGGCTATAACATCATAGCCAAGGTCACGGACCTTACTTTCCAGTGCGGCAAGGTTAGTGACAGCCGGGTCAAACTTGACTGAGGCCTTTTCGAGTGCCAAGTTGACATTTGCTTCCTGGACACCTTCAAGCCTGTTCAAGCCCTTTTCAATTCGGACCGCACAGGCTGCACAAGTCATTCCGGTAATTTGCATGGTGGTTTCTTTCGCTGATTTTTCAATCGCTGTCCCAGTACTCATATTCTCAACTCCTTTATACCCCATTAGGGTATATTTATTTGAAAAAAGGAACGTGCCAGCAGAGAGGCACGCGCCCTAATAGTTCCAGCTACAGCACCAAGCCTGGCCGTCCAGTAACTTCGCCTTAAACAGGCCTTTTCTGGCGCTATCGCTTTTAAAATTAAACTACGTCATATCCTTGGTCTTCAATTGTTTCCTTAATTTTATCAAGTGAAACGGAATCGCTGTTGTACTCGACTGCAACTGTTTTTTCGTTTAGGTCAACAAGGACACGCTCCACGCCGTCCAGCTTGCCTACGCTTCCTTCAACTGCTTTGACGCAATGCCCGCAAGACATTCCTTCTACGTTCAACAATGTTTTTTCCATGAGTGAATTCCCCTCTCAAAAAGTAAATTATTTTTTCATGAGCCTTTGAATGGTTACAAGCAGCTCATCGACAACCTCGTGATCGCCTTCCTGGATTCGTTCTACTATGCAGCTTTTCATATGCCCTTCAAGCAGGATTTTTGCGACGGAATTCAATGCGGCCTGTGTCGCCGAAATTTGTGTAATGACATCATCGCAATACGTATCCTTTTCGATCAGGCCCTTGATGCCTCTGATTTGACCCTCAATCCGATTTAGCCTGGTGATAAGATTCGATTTCGTTTTATCGGAATGATGGCTTTTTCGCACCGAGCCTTCAGAATTGCAATGGTCCTCGCACACAGGTACTGTTTCTTCAGGATTAATTAATTCCATTCCATCGCCTCCTTATGGCTATTCTACTATACCCCCCTACCCTATGCAAGTTATTTTTACCAAAAAATTTCTTTTTATGTACCAATTCATTCAAGGTATCTTAATTTCGTCACAATTATATTTTCTCATGAAATTGGTTTCAATTATTCCACAGGGGGTAATGTAAAGGGATATACTTAATAAAGAGAGAGAACAGTTTTAAGGAAGGCAAAGGGGTATTGAGATGGCGATTTTGATAGTTGACGATAACCAAGTGAATTTATTTTTAATAGAAAAAATCCTTAAACGGGCGGGTTATACAAATTACCGGTCCTTTTTGTCAGCCCGGAAGATGCTCGAGTATGTACAAATTGACAATCCGCATCCAATTGAACGGCCAGCAGATGTTATTCTCATGGATATCATGATGCCGGAAATGGATGGAATTGAGGCATGCCGGCGCCTCCAGGAGCATCCGCAAACAAGGGATATCCCTGTCATCTTCGTAACCGCGCTGGAGGATTCGAATAAAGTGTCTGAAGCGCTTGATGCTGGTGGAAGTGACTATGTCATGAAGCCAATTAACAAAACCGAACTGCTGGCGCGAATTCGTGTTGCGCTCAGACTGAAATATGAAAAAGACTGGCACAAGGAGCAGGACGAGAAAATCCAGAACGAGCTGCACCTGTCAATGCAGGTACAGAAAAGCCTGTTAAGCGAGCCTGTAGTTGAAGACAACTTGTTGATTAAGGCTTCTTATCAGCCGGCCAATACACTTGCCGGAGATATGTATTATTGGCATAAAATTGATAAAAATCGATATGCGGTCATCTTGCTTGATATGATGGGACACGGTATTTCTGCCTCACTCGTATGCATGTTCATTTCCTCTGTACTCCGTGACTTGATCAGGGCCAATCCCGATCCCGAGCATGTTATTCGTGGGCTGAATCGCTGGATGAGTTCACTGAACAGCCGGAACCAGCAAATCCCGTATTATTTTACGGCTATTTATGGTGTTGTGGACACGGGGGCGAAAACACTTCAATATGTTAATGCCGGCCATCCATCCGGGTTTGCCCTCATTGATGGAACGGAACTGGCAGAACTAAAATCCACTACATTCGCAGTTGGTTTTTTTGATACCATTAATGTTGAAAAACAAGTTTTAACCTATAAGGACTCGGCTCAGCTTCTCCTGTTTACAGATGGAGTTCCGGAAACGGCGGAAAAGCACGGTCTTCCCGGAATGGACTTTATGAGGGAGGTTGCCTCTCAGCACTTGGAAGTCAACGAACAGGAACCTGTTGACTTTTTGCTGTCCAAGGACCTCCAGAAAGTGGCCGATGATGATATTTGCGTCATTGTGATCCAAGCTAGCTAAATGATTTGGTTTACTTTTTACCCTTTCGAACGCATAACTCTTGATTGGAGTTGTGCGTTTTTGTTTTGAACGGCGCCCCGGATCTATTCAGTCAAGAAGGCTCTGCCCCATCTATGTGGTTCTGTTTAGCAAAAAAAAAACGAGCGCCGAAGTCCGGTGCTCGTATTATTTTGCTGAAATCTTCCTATATAGTTTTTCTGTAGCATCGAATTCTTCGAAATTCGTATATGTGTCAGTCCGGATGGCTTCCTTGCTGCCGAGGCCGAGGAAGCCCCCGATGCTGAGACTGCCATCAATCAGATTCAGCACATGCCGCTGGAGATCTTGATTAAAATAAATCAGGACGTTCCGGCATATGATGACATGAAATTCATTGAATGATCCGTCCGTAACCAGGTTATGCTGGGCAAATACAATCCTCTCGCGCAGCTCAGGGATAATCGTGGCGAAATGGCTGTCGGCTGTATAATATTCCGAAAAAGCCTGTATACCACCCGCCTGCAAGTAGTTCTTCGTATACGCCTGCATTTTGGACAGTGGTATAATTCCATTCTCTGCTACAGTCAGGACTTTCTCACTCATATCAGTCGCATAAATCTTTGCCCGTTTCCCAAGCCCCTCCTCTTCAAGCAGAATGGCCATGGAGTATGCTTCCTCACCAGTCGAACAACCAGCGTGCCAGATGCGGATTTGTTCAAGTTGCTTCAAGCGCGGAATGACATTTCTCCTGAATGAGGCAAAAAAACTTGGGTCACGGAACATCTCAGTTACATTAATTGAAAAGTCATCAAGCAGCTTTTTCAAGACCGTCTCGTCCTCAATAATCCGTTCCGTCAAACGGGTAATCCCAGGCAGCTGCTCAAGACGAAGCCGATTCTGTACCCGGCGCATGATAGACGAATTCATATACTGTCGAAAATCGAACCCCGACAGCCTATACACCGCCAGTAGCAGCAATTCCAATTCCAAATCTTCCTTTTGCACCCATATACCTCCTGGGGGTAGGGGTCTGACCCTTACCCCCTACCCGTATGCAAAACAAGTTTGCACCATAAAGTGATTCTCACCGGAATGATTCCCCAATTATTAGGGTTTATTCATTCCTATATTTCAAATTTTAAGCGAGCCAGACTCTCATGGCGGAGAGAAGCTGGTCGATTTTAAGTGGTTTACTGATGTAATCCGATGCTCCGGCTTCGAGGCATTTCTCTTTATCGCCTTTCATGGCCTTTGCCGTCAGTGCGATAATAGGGAGCTCATCAAACCGATCCATCCCGCGGATTTGCCTCATCGTTTCATAGCCGTCCATAACAGGCATCATGATATCCATCAAGACAATGTCAACCTTCTCTGTCGTTCTAAGGACCTCCAGGCATTCCATCCCGTTTTCAGCGGTTATGATGTTCATACCTTCCTTCTGGAGCGCCTTTTCGAGTGCGTAAATATTGCGGTGGTCATCATCCGTAATAACAACCGTTTTGCCTCTTAAGCCATTTGAAGGTTCCTGCATGTTCCCGTCACCTGAAAAAGCAGCCGGATCTCTTTGTTCAGGCATCTCAGCAACGGCTTGGTCCGCCAGAGTAGTCTGTTGTTCAACACCGATCGCGACTTCCTTACTTGCTTCATGAATCGGATTAACCTCTTGGACACCTTCCGGCAGGCTTGGCAGAAGCAACGTGAAAGTACTGCCTTTTCCTTCCTCGCTCTCCACCTTGACCGTCCCGCCCAGCAGCCTGGCAAATTCAGTCGAAATTGACAGGCCAAGTCCAGTACCGCCATATTTCCGCATCGTTGCCCCGTCAACCTGTTGGAATGCTTCAAAAATTTCCTGATGCTTATCCTTTGGTATTCCGATACCGGTGTCACTGACTGAAATCTTCAGCCAAGTATCTGACACAGGGAAATCGGGTTGTTCCTCCGATGGAGCCTGTTCAACTTGAACGACAACCGCTCCCTGTTCAGTAAACTTGAACGCATTTGAAAGAAGGTTTTTGACAATCTGCTGAAGGCGCTGTTCATCGGTATAGAACAGTTCAGGCAGGTTGTCACCTAGCTCAACCATAAAGCCAAGGCCTTTTCGTACCGCATGATGCGAGAATACGTGCTCAATCCTTCCCCCGAAGTCAGAAATATTCACAGCATCAAAAACAACCTCGAGCTTGCCTACCTCAACTTTTGACAGATCAAGTATGTCATTAATTAAATTTAACAAATCCTGACCAGAAGAATGAATGACATTAGCAAAATCTCTCTGTTCCTCTGTTAGATTTGATTCCTCATCCTCGCCGAGCATTTCGGAGAGCAGCAAAATGCTGTTAAGAGGTGTCCGCAATTCATGGGACATATTTGCGAGGAATTCCGATTTGTATTTCGAGCTTTGTTGCAGTTCTTTCGCCTTAATCTCAAGATCTTCCTTGGCAAGCTGCAATTCAGCCGATTTTTGCTCGGCATCCCGCGTGCGTTCCTCAAGCTGCTCGTTGATCATCCGCAGTTCCTCAGCCTGGGTTTGCAGCTCCTCAGACTGAGCCTGAAGCTCCTCAGATTGTGACTGCAGCTCTTCAGCCTGAGCCTGTGATTCAAGCAGAAGGCGCTCCACTTCCATCCTGCCAAGGATATTCATTACAGCAATTCCAAGCGTCTCAAATACCTTTTCGGCAAGCCTTCGCTGTGCATGTGTAAATGGCTTCAAGGAAGCTAGTTCAACAACAGCTACCGTTTCATCCTTGACCATGACCGGGGCAATCAAGATACTCTTCGGCCTCATTGAACCTAGCCCAGTGGAAATGGCTGTATAATCCTCCGGAACATCTTCCATATAAATCATTTCTTTTACTGCGGCACTCTGCCCAGCCAGCCCTTCCCGCAAGGATATTTCCTCCCGGCCTGCCGAACCCCCGCCATCAGCATATGATGCGATTTTCTTTAACGATTTGTTTTCCATCAAATAGAAAGCACCAAGGCTAGCTCCGACAGCAGGTGTCAATTTTTCCATCAACTGCATTGCGAGAGATTCAACTTCTGTACTTCTTGTATAAAGATTGACAAGTTCAGCCGATTGGGTCTGGACCCAATTCTGCTCGGAGATTTCCTCTGTAAATTCTCTTTCCTTCTTATAAAATGTCTCCAGTGAAGCAGCCATCGAGTTAAAGGAAGAAGCAATTTTACCGATTTCGTCATGAGATTCCACTGTAAGCCTTGGAATCCTCTCCAAGTTGTTGTAATCCACATTCTGGATCCCTTCAGTTACCGCCTCCAAGCTTCGGCTCGTGCTGCGGATGACCCACAATGTGACACCAGCAATCAAAATCGTTGCGGCTACAACTGAAGCAATCAGTGACAGGAATAGCTGATCATACGCTGCATCCGCTGTCTCAAACGCCTCGTTCATCAGGCCTTCCTGATATGTCTTGAATTCATTAACCTTATCTAGCAGAAGATTTTTATCATCTGTCGCACTATAATAAATTTGCTGCATTTCATCCTCTGTTGCACCTGATTCCAGGGCAGCCAGCAAACGCTGCTCCATGTTCAAATAATTAGTATACGCTGTATCAATTTCCCCCAAAAGCGTTTTTGACCTTTGCATATTCAACGTATCTTCAAGCTCAAGGATTGATGTCCTAATGAATTCCTGATTTTCCCGGAGCATCGGAACGACTGATGCACTGTCTGAAAGCGAACTGTCAAGAATAATATTGACCAGCTCACGGTCCGTCAAAAGAACATTCTGCCTGATATCCATTGCGGCATTCACTTTCGTGTACCGATCCTCAACGATTTCCAGCATATTTTCTCTCATTTTTCCTGTATTAAATAAAATGACAAATAAAAGCACAACTAAAAAGAAGACTGTTAATCCCAGTCCCAACATTTGCTTTTTCTTAAAAGTCACAGCTATACCCACTTTCCTTTGGAATCTAGCATTCTCCCTTGTAGTTACTACTATATCAATAGTGATATGTTTTATCGAGAAATAAAGCAGGGTTTATATACTTTTTTTACTGGAAAAAGGCTGGCTGCATCAAGCGCAGCCAGCCTTCTAGGTTATTGAGTATTATGTTGCATATCCAGCTTACTGCCTCAACCATGCCCAGGCCGCCTCTTCTGCACCTTTGTCAAAGTGCCTCGCTTCAAGGCCGGGCAAGAATTTACCCAATTCTGTCACGGCTTCAAGCCACTTTAGGTCAGTAACAACGGCAAATTTACTGAACTGTCCCCAGCGCTTTGCATCGAACTTCATTCCATAGGCCATCCCCATTAGCGTTGTCCCATCCACATCGTGCATTATTGCAAATATATTAAACTTTTGGTTTTCACCAAATCTTTCCTTCACAACTTGATCCAGTTTCTCGGCATCCTCCTTTGTCGCCGTTCCGCTGAATTCAACCGCAATCGTTGACTCATCCCTGCTCGGAATAAACGTTAGCATAGTTGGAGGCCTCCTTGTTAAAGTTATCCCTCCTTCGATTCCCCGGATATCCTCCTCCGAAACTAGTGCTATCATAGAACGTTATTGAGCAGCGGAAATTTCCTTCAGTTTAGCAACCAAAATATTAAAGTCTTCTTCATTCGGATAATGCGCCGACTGCTCAAGAGTTGTAAATCCCTTTCCTTTTGGTGCTTCAAGATTGTCAAAATACTCTTTAGTAAGCTCATAGTTTGTAAGGCCATCATGCTTGCCTTGAATTAGGTAGACAGGAACTTCGAACCTCGGCACATCTTTAATCAAATTGACCTGATTGATTTCTGCCTGCAGGTTTTTTGCTTCAAGGAGGCTGAATGTCGCCCCTGACGCCATTGATTTATATATATCCGATAAGGAATAGTCCGGAGAAATGAAAGCGGATTTGATCAGGCCAAAAATACTCGCCTTTTTGACATTTTCGTCCTCGTAGTTATCTCCTCCATACCTTGAAAGGTACTTTGACCAAATTTCGTCCGCATTCCCTGTATACGGCGGTTCCCCGAGAGATTCGAGGTCATTTAGCATCTGTTCATCCTTTTCTTGTTGTGCAATTCCTTTCAGGAACTCTGTTGAGCGGCGCTGGGTTTCCTGCAAATCAACAAATTGCGAAATGCCAATATAAGCCCCTACCTTTTCTGGGTGAAGGCTGCTATATTTTGTACCAATGATTGACCCCCAGGATATGCCTGCAATCATGATTTTTTCCGCCTCAAAGCGAGTCCTTAAATAGTCAACGACTACATCCGTGTCGTCCAAAAACTGATTGATATTCATTGTTTCCATCGGGATATCCTTAAAATAGCTCTTGCCTGAACCCCTCTGGTCATAATAAACTGCCACATAATCCTCGGTTAGTTCAGGATATTTCCCTCTTGCACTAACCCCAAAAGGGAACGGCTGGCCAGGCCCTCCGTGCAAAAACAATAGGACTGGTTTGGACGTGTCTTTCCCTTCAATTAGGAGGTATTGCTTCGTTCCATTCACATCAAGCTCAACCAGCTCACTAACCCCACCGTCTGAAGCCAGTTTGCCCGCATTCTTTTTAATGATAAATTGATTCACTTCCCTCAAGCCTAAAAGAAGCAGAATGATGATAATTAATCCAAACCCAATGAACTTTATCCCCTTTTTCACCCTTTTCATTTCCTATACCTCAATCCTTTATCATGACTTTTTACCTATAAAAATATTACCATTTATTTCTGTTTATGTGATATTTTTGGTAATATGAAAAATAAAAATAGGAGTGGTCGGAATTGACATATATTGCTTTGTTACGCGGCATCAATGCGAGTGGCCATAATATTATCAAAATGGCCGAACTGAGGGCTTTATTTGAAGATCTGGGATTTGAAAAAGTAAAAACATATATTCAAAGCGGCAATGTGTTATTTTTTGTAGAGGACGATGCTGCGGAGCTTGCTTTACAAATTGAAAAAGCTATTTCGGTAAGGTTCGGCCTAGAAGTCCCAGTCGTCATCCGGACAGCCGAGGAGCTAGTTTCCGTCATTGCCAATTGTCCCTACCCGCCGGAAACCCTAGCTGAAGGGGAGCTGGTTCATGTTGTCTTCCTATCGGATATTCCTTCTTTGGAAGCAGTAAACCGCCTTGAGAGATACTGTTCGGAAAACGAGGAATTTGTGCTAATGGGGAAGAACATCTACTTACTGCTGCGGAAAAACTTTCATACTTCCAAGCTGGCAACACAAGTCATGAAACTCGGCGTCCATGCGACACTGCGGAACTGGCGGACAACGGTTAAGCTTGCCGAACTGGCTAAGACGCTCTACTAATAATTTAAAAAGAAAAAAGGCTTGGGTAATCAAGGACAAAACGGCGTCATGAAAATGTGGAAATGTCCTTGAGCAGTGCGTCCAGATATATTTTGACACTGCCAGAAAGGCCAAATATCCTTGATCACGGCCCCCAAGTTCAACTCTCTCATATATCGTTTGTGTAATTGCCCATAACAGCGCTAAACGGATCATCTCCAAACAACGGATCCCTTTTGAAAAACTAAGAACGGTCCCTCTTCAAAGGGACCGCTGCGCAAAGGAGAACCGTCCCTCCTTTATTTTTTGAGGTGATAGGGGACGGTGGTGATGATGATGTCTCGCTTGTATAGGAGGTAGGCACGGATCAATAGGCTGGATTGGTTGTGTAAAATGTTGTGCCAGCCCTTTTTTGGTATAAATTGCGGGATGATGACTGTTACTTTGTAGTTGGATTCCGCCGCCTTGTGTTCGATGATATCAACAAATTTGGTAAGCGGCTGGATGATGCTCCGGTACGGCGAGTACAGCGTGACCATACGTACATCCGGCTGCCATTGTTTCCATTTCTCTTCGAAGCGCTTCTGCTCCTCCTTATCGAAGGAAACATAGACTGCGATTAGCTTATCCGCTTTTAGTGATTTTGCATAATTCAGGGAGTTCTCTACCACATGCGTGATTCCAGCTACCGGAATAATGATGACATTCCCGGCAACCTCCATCGCAGGCTCGGATGAAGCCACTCTTAATTGATCGGCAACTTCGTAATAGTGTTTATGAATCCGGCGGAACACAAAGATGATCAGCGGCAGGAACACAAGCACAGACCATACCTGGGCAAACTTTGTCAAAAAGAACATGACTGTAACAAGTAAGGAAATAACCGCTCCAGTCGCGTTAACTGCAAGCTTCACCTTCCAGCCGGCTGGTTTTTCCCGGAGCCACTTCAAAATCATTCCGGTCTGTGAGAGCGTGAACGGAATGAACACCCCGACCGCGTAAAGTGGAATCAGATTTTCCGTATGTCCTCTGAACACAACAATCAACAAAATCGATGCAAGCCCAAGGAAAATGATCCCGTTTGAATAACCAAGCCGGTCCCCGCGAATCGTGAACATCCTTGGAATGAATTTATCTTTTGCAAGATTGACCGCCAGCAAAGGGAATGCAGAATATCCAGTGTTTGCAGCCAAAATCAAGATTAGTGCAGTTGTGAACTGGATGAAGAAATACAACCAGTATCGGCCAAATACAGAGGAAGCAATTTGCGAAACAACTGTCTCCTCCGCTTTAGGATTAATTCCGTAAAAATAGCCGAGCAGGACAATCCCGGTAAACAAAATTGCCAGTAAAGTTCCCATAGCTGCCAGCGTTTTTGCCGCATTTCTCGGTGCCGGGTCCTTAAAGGTTGGGATTGCGTTTGAAATGGCTTCGATCCCAGTCAGCGCCGAGCTTCCAGAAGCGAATGCACGAAGCAGCAGGAACAGCGAAATGCCGGCAACCGGTGTTCCAATTGGTGCACTCAGCTCCGGCGGGACCTGCCCGGTTGCAACTTTGAAAATTCCAGCACCAATCAGGATGAACAGTGCCATCACAAATAAATAAACCGGGTAGGCAAGTACAGATGCCGATTCAGTTAAGCCTCTAAGGTTCAGGATTGTGATAACGATAACAAATACAATCGCAATTCCGACATTATGTTTATGCAAGGCCGGGAATGCCGAAGTAATCGCATCTGTACCCGCAGATACGCTAACCGACACCGTTAAAATGTAGTCGACCAGCAGCGAGCCTCCCGCAATCAGCCCGTAGTTGGTCCCCAAATTTTCCCTAGAGACAATATAAGCGCCTCCGCCATGCGGATAGGCATAGATAATTTGCCGATACGAAAGGATAAGTGCAAGAAGCAGCACCAGGACGCCGAGCGCTATGGGCAGCGAATACCAAAATGCCGCGGCACCAATCGTTACAAGGACGAGCAGAATTTGTTCCGGGCCGTACGCGACTGACGACATTGCATCGGAAGAAAGGATCGCAAGTGCCTTCCTCTTACTTAGCCTCTGCTCCCCAAGCTCAATTGATTTCAAAGGCCGACCAATCAAAAACCGCTTAATAGGTGATTTCACCGCTGGTCATCTCCACTAATGAATTTGTTTCAAGAAGAGATTTGCCTTTTGCCTTTTTCCGCAATAAAGGATAAAAAAATGCCCGCAAGCCACAAGAAATAGACTTGCGGACATGTTGGAATCAGTCCGGCAAGCTTCATCTTCCTTACCAGTAACGCTTACGAGGTTAGCTGCCGGATTCGGGCGCATGAGTTGCCCTACCTTTAAAAAGGATTCACCCCAAATTACGAGTGGGTCCCCCGCACCAAATGGTTTCAGCGATTCAGGAATTTGAAACTGCACTTACTATACTCCCGCCAACCACTCCTGTAAAGATGCTAAATTGTGAACTTTTTTATGGGAAAAATGGGCCTACGCTCCTAGCGGCACTCTCCATTCTGCACGCCAAAATCCTGCACAAAGCAACCTAAGGAACTTTTTGGTATCATGAACATACGACTTACCAAATGATAGGAGGCCTACTAATGGGTGAACCAATTGAGTTAACGAGGATTAAAATTAATCAGGTTAGTGTTCAGGATAAGGTTAAGGAAGCGTACATCGGCGATTTCGCTGAGCCTATCCGGTTTGGAGTCCATAGCGGCGTAAAGAAGTTTTACGGGGCAACACCCGAAACAGAATATCCGTCAACCCTTGATCATATTGTTGCCGCGGCTGGCGGCTGACTGGTCGGGACCTTATCTGGCGCGCTGGAGGCGCGTAAAATTCCCGCAGTACCCGACAAAGTCAGTGCCGACGTGACAGGAACGATTAAAAATGTCGACGGCATTCTGAAAATCACCA
Organism: Bacillus sp. FJAT-27225; assembly: GCF_001685025.1. Taxonomy (GTDB): domain Bacteria; phylum Bacillota; class Bacilli; order Bacillales; family Cytobacillaceae; genus Bacillus_D. The sequence continues at coordinate 884,032 of NZ_MAYU01000012.1, forward strand.
AAATCAGTGTTCACTACCACCTAAAAATACCAGCCGGCACACGTTCGGCTGCCGAGCGTGCGTTATCGGTCTTTGAGCGCGCCTGCCCCGTTTCCCAGACGCTTGAGGCCGCGATCAGGTTCGAGCACACACATACAATTGAAGAATATTAAGTGAGTGAGAAAAACTACGGGGTTCCCAATTTTCAAAACTAACTGTAACTAACTGGCAGTCCAATCCACATTTGGTTGGACTGTTTCTTTTTGTGTTGACTCGGAATTCCAATTACTTTTATTACGTATCTGTAATGAAAAAGAGCAAGAAATGATAAGCCAACTCTCTAAGTGTTCTACTATACTGGACTATATCAAGTGGGGATTGAGGGGAATTTTATGCTATTCAAAGAAGCTATTAAAGGTTCGTTTGTAATTGTAGGTTATAGTGCAGCCGGAAAGTGGAATGATGGGATTGTTTATCCAATTCCACAATTATGGGCCTTGGGTAGTAAATTTACCGAAAACAATGTGGACCAGATAGTCGGGGTATGCCTGCCGCCAAGAAGTGATCACTACTTTTATACATGTGGAATCGAAATTGAATCCGTTGACTACTTCAAAATTGGGAAAGGAATGACTCTACATACCTTCCCTGAACAAAAATATGTTGTATTTACACATATCGGCCCCTCCAATAACATCCCAAATACTTACGGGGAATTGTGGAGAATTTTCGATGAGGAAGGGTACACCATAAAAGAGGGAATGCCTGAAATTGAAATTGTAAAGACTGCTATGGTTGGTAAAGAAGAAAGCCATGAATATGAAATGGAAATTTGGATACCTGTTCAATGAAAATAGAATAGGATAATGTCATACCCTATTCCTTCGTATTTAAATTAGAATATAGACCAAAATGTAAACTATTGCCAAAAAACATTGAGCCCACTAGTGACCAGGCTTTTTACGTCTCCATGAGGTTATTCCTTTTTCCTTTATAAAAATCTATTGACTCTGGGGCGACTTCTCCAATCATTTGATTCAATTGAATAACAAAATCCACATAAGCGTGGCCCTGTGCCGTGAGAATATTGTTATAAAGAACAAATGGTTTGTAACAATAATGCTCTTCATCAAAACAACCTAAAAAGTCTCTTTGTTCCTTTGATAAGGTTACGGTATACGGAACATCGTGCAGGACGTCAGCCTTGGCCAACACAAATACGCCACTGCAATGGCTGCAGCTATCTTGCCTTCGCCAACAAAATTTTTAACCCAGCTAAATAACTCCTCTTTCTGTGCGATTGGCTTTAAATCACCACCAGGGATTATCAAAACATCATAATCATCATTTGAAACTTCTCTTATTGTTAGGTCAGGAACTACCGTCAATCCTGCCTCTGATATACACGGGGTATTTTCTATCGAGATAGTACATAACTATATGTTATGAAACTCCCCTAAATTTCAACATACACGGCCAGTAACCCTTCCTAATTCTCCTGAAAATTTTTAAGTCTCATATTTTTTCTGAGTTCGAATAATAATCCAATGAGTGTAGGGGGTAGGATTGTGACTAAAAAGAATGCCTTATTATTTGTATATGAAGGATTTTGTGAATTTGAAATTGCGACGGCTATCTCTATGCTAGAAACAGTCCAATTTAATAAAAACTGGACTGCTTTTCCGTTTAAATAAGATTACCTTTTTACAATAGTGCTTTCTCCTTGAACCAGAACATATGGTTTTTCGGAAAGTTTTATTTCAATATCCCCGCCTGAAACAAGCTCAACTTTTGTATTCTCTTTCGTAATCGATATGAGAAGCTTCCTTCCCCGATAGCGGAGCGGGAAGGAATAGCTTTTCCACTGTTCCGGAAGCACAGGGTTCAGGGAGAGCCCGTCTTCCTTGATTCTTAACCCGGCAAACCCAAAGATGATCGCCATCCATGTGCCGCCCATATTGGCCATATGGAGCCCGTCCTTTGTATTTCCGTGTGTGTTGTCCAAATCAAGGCGCGCTGTTTCGATAAAGTAATCATACGCCTTCTCCTTATAGCCATGCTTGGCAGCCATTATACTGAACACACAGGAAGAAAGAGAGGAGTCGTGTGTCGTAATGGTTTCATAGTAATCATACGAATTTTTCATCGTTTCAGAATCCTGTTCGTCCTCGAGCAAGAAATGGGCAAGAATCGTATCCGCCTGCTTGCATACTTGGTACCGGTACAATGTCAACGGATGATAATTCAGCAATAGTGGAAATTTCTCTTTTGGTGTAGCCTGCAGATCCCACTTCTGTTTATTCAAAAATGAATCATCCTGGGGATTTATGTTCAGCTCCGGGTCGTAAGGAAGATACATTTGCTCCGCAGCCGTCTTCCATTCTTCCACTTCTTCCATTTCAATCCCAAGAGACTTATTCCACACCTCAACAAGGCCAGGCTCTTCTTTACTTAAAAGTTTAAACGTGTTGAATGCCCATTTTAGATTATGCTTTGCTATCACATTTGTATAGTAGTTATTGTTGACGACACATGTATACTCGTCCGGTCCGGTTACGGCATCAATCCTGAACTGGCCATCCTTGAAGTGGCCGGCTTCAACCCATATTCTTGCCGTCTCAAACAGAACCTCGGCGCCATACTCTTTTAAAAATTCAATGTCCCCGGTGATGAGATAATATTGGATAAAGCTGTAGGCGATGTCTGCACTAATATGGTATTGCGCCGAGCCGGAAGGGAAATAGGACGAGCATTCCGAACCCGAAATCGTCCGCCAAGGATAAAGAGCGCCTTTTTTATGGCCCATGATTTTTGCATGCTCCCGCGCTCCGTCCAAAATCGAATATCGATACAATAGCAGCTGCTTTGCAATATCAGGGTTGGACAGCAAGAAAACAGGAATCATGTAAATCTCTGTATCCCAGAAATAATGGCCCTCATACCCTTCTCCGGAAAGACCCTTGGCCGCTATATTGGAAACCCTGTCCTGCCCTGCAGATTGCAGGAGGTGGAATAAGTTAAAACGAATCCCTTCCTGAAGTCCCTGGTCTCCCTCGATTTGAATGTCTGTATCCGACCAGAACTCTTTAAGGAAGTCTATCTGCTCGCGGAGCGCCTCCTCAAAATCGACAGCTTCCAGCTGTGAAGCAAGCTCAGAAACCTTTTCCCGTATTTCCTCACCATGCCTGAGTGTATCAACATAGATGTTCTTTTTCTCAAAAACGATCGGTTCAGTTAATACGCCACTAAACGAGGACTCTACACTTCCCCCGTTCACTTGGCCTTCACAGGCTGACTCTTGGTTAATAGAATGAACCGTCCCACAGGAGGCTTTCAGCTTGGACTCCAGTGCTTCCACTTCAACATATGAAATGCCATCTTGCTGATAGGCCTCATTTAGCTTCAGGCGTTTCGCATGCCCCGATGAAACCCGCGGGTCATTTTTATCAGTAAAATTGGAAACATCTCCATTAACCGTCGAAACAATGGTGATCTCGCCATGATAGTTGACAGGTTCAATCACAATCTTTTGGATAAAAAGCTCTTTATGCTTAAAAGATGCTAGCCGCAGGAAGTTGATTCTCACTTCTTTCCCGCCTGGCGAGCGCCAATGCACACTTCTTTCTGCATACCCTTTATCCAAATGAAGCGTCCGGCTATACGAAATGGCCGACCCTTCAAATAATGAGAAGCTTTCGTCACCAAGCTTTATACGGATGGTCTGTGCATCAATAACATTTAACAATTTCTGCTGCGTTTCCGGAAATCCGTACAGCTTCTCCCCATACTCAATCGGCACAATATCATGAAACGCATTGATATAGGTGCCGCGAATTGATGTAAATTGTGGAGGGAGACCCTCCTCAAAATTCCCGCGTACCCCGAGGTAACCATTCCCCGTGAAAAATAAGCTTTCTTCATTTAAAAGCTGGTTTTCCTGCAGCGAATACGAGTTGATTTTCCAGGACATTTAAACGCACCTCTATTCTTTCACTCCGCCACTTGTCAGTCCTGACACAATTTGTTTTTGGAAAAAAAGGACAATGATAAGTGTTGGGATCGTAACGATGACAGTTGCAGCCGACACTTCACCCCAAAGGATTTCGAACTGAGTCCGTAGGAATGAAATGGCAACCGGAACCGTGTGGTATTCTGAATTCGTGTTTAACGTGATTGACAGCAAAAATTCATTCCATGCAGCGATGAACGTAATAATTGCAACGGTAAATACACCGGGGGCCGCCAGCGGAAAAATGACTTTATAAAGCGTCTGAAAGGTAGTCGCGCCGTCAATTTTTGCTGATTCCTCCAAGGCGAGCGGAATCTGGTTAAAATGGGTCACCAGAATCCAGACAGCCATCGGAAGGGTAATCGTCGAATAAGGCAAAACAATAGCATACGAGTTTAGAAGCCCCAAATCCAAAAATAGATTATAAACCGGACCCGTCATAATCATTTGCGGGAACATCGAAACCGCAAGAATCAAGCCGAGCAAAATATTTTTTCCTTTAAAATGAAAGCGTGAAATCGCATAGGCAGAAAACGTAGCGACCACAACGACATACAGGGTCGTTACTGTAGCAACAATGAAACTATTCTTTATAGAGTTTAGTATTCCCTTTTCAAACAGGATCTGAACATAGTTTTTCAGAGTTGGATTTTCCGGGATAACATTAAAGGCACCGGTCCCGAAAATTTCCCCGGATGTTTTAAAGGAGGTGATGAATACCCAGAAAAACGGGAATACCATCGCAAATAAATACAATACGACGAATACTCCAAGCGTGAGCCATAATTTCCGTTTTGAAGATTGCATTCTTTCCCCTCCTTAATTTTTCTCCATTAAATTCGTACCGAGGAACCGGACAAACAGGATGGCGATAATCGCAACACATACAAACATAAGCATGACAATGATCGAGCCATAGCCGAAGTTGGTTTGGCCAAACATGACTTTATAAGCATAGATTGATAGGGTCTCCGTATCTCCGCCCGGTCCCCCACCTGTCAAGACATAGATCAGGTCAAAGACTCGGAACGCATCCAGCGTCCTGAAAAGCAGCGCAACCAGGATCGATGGTTTTAACAGCGGCAGTGTAATTCGGAAAAACGACTGGATTTTCCCTGCACCATCAATTTCCCCGGCCTCATACAAGGATTTCGGTATGTTTTGCAGTCCCGCCAGTAGGAGTAGCGCCATATACGGCGTCGTTTTCCAGACATCCGCAAAGATACTGGAAGCCATTGCGCCAGGGCCGCTCAGCAGCAAATCCTGGGACTGCTCAATCAAGCCAATATTTTCAAAAACATGGGCAACAATCCCGCTGCTCCCGTTGTATAAATAGCTCCACATCAACGCTGCTACTGCGGTCGGGATCGCCCAGGGAATAAGAGAAGTGGTCCTGACCAGCCCTTGTCCAGCCATTGCTTTATTTAGTATAAGTGCAAGCCCAATCCCAAGAATAAGTTCGATAAACACCGATACGGCTGTAAAAAGGGTTGTATTCCAAAGCGCCTTGCCGACACGGTCATCCGTAAATACCTTCGCATATCCCTTCAGCCCAATAAAATTGGACGGGATGATGCTATTCTGAATGTCTCCAACAAGGGCTGGCAGGTCGTCTTTATGAATGAGTGTATACTTCCCATTCAGGCTGTCGACGAGTTCCTTAGTATCCTTGTGAAGGGCAGAGATTTCGTCCTTCTGAGCCTCGCTAATTTTTATAACACCTTTATCACTTTCAAACTGCTTGCCAGTTTCAGCAAGCCGCTCCTTTATTCCTTGAATCTCCTGCTGGTCTCCTGCATCCGCTACATTTGGCAAATCTTCATCAAGGAACATCGACACATACAGCGAGGTTTCTTTGTACAGGTCGACATTGAACCGTTCATTCAAATAAAGGCCGGCCTTTTGCTGGTCATTCAGCCGATAATCAAAAAACGTATACGTTAGAGATTGGAACACCGGCCATAATGAGAAGATCGCTATAAAAATGATAGTCGGTACAATAAACAGCCATTCTTTAAAACCCATTTTCCACAATTGAATCACCCTTTCATGGGCTGTATAAAAAGCGAAAGCGGCTCTACGACAGGGGAAACTTCCCTCGAGGCAGGACTCCCTTATCATCGGGAGCTTCGCTTTTGATCGCTGAATACTGCATTGAACGTTATTTAGTAACAATTAACTATTTTCGGAAGTTTAATTAGTAATAAAGTGTGGTTCGATAAAGTAGTCATTTATAGTACTACTCAGAGTACTACTAGTTTTTTCGTCAAAATGACTAGTGAGTCTCTGAGTACTGCTAGTGAGAAGTAACTATTCTTGAAGCTTGATTAGTAATAAAGTGTAGTCCAGACAGGTAGTCATTTGTAGTACTACTCAGAGTACTACTAGTTTTCCTGCAACGTTGCCTAGTGAATCTCTGAGTACTCCTAGTGAAAAGTGGCTATTCCTAAAGCCCAAGTAGTAATAAAGTGCAGTCCAATAAAGTCGTACTACTGAGTGTACTGCAGTGACAAGTTTGCCCGAATTTAGCAAGGATAGCCTGCGATAGCCTCAATACAACTTATTGGTTACATTTCGACCTTCCGAAAAGCTTGAAACGTTACCAATGGCACCTATTGGCTACATTTCGACCCTCCGAAGAGCTTAAAACGTTACCAATCAGCCAGGTACAGTTTTGCATTGCCGTTCGACTAGAGTGGCAAGTACTTATTTTTATAGAAAAAGGCTCTAATGGTGATTAGAGCCTCCTCCTCTTATCCTTTACTCGGCTTTACCGGCTGCTTCAATGGCTGCCGCTGCTTCGTCAAGCCCTGTTCCGGAACTCAGGTATTTATGCGCCTGTACCTGGATTGTATCCGATACTTTGGAATACTCAGGAGATACCGGGCGGGCAATTGTCGTTGTTAAGGCTTTTTGGAAGCCTGGATATGAAAGCATGACATTCTTTCCTTTTACATCCGCGTTTTCTAGGAGAGCATTGAAGCCTGGCAGGTAACCGCCTTCTGTGCTCATGATTTTTTGGCCTTCTTCTCCAGCGGCAAACTTAACAAATTCCCAGGCGCCATCGATATTCTTGGAGTTTTTGTTCAAGCTGAGCAGCCATCCGCCTACAGAGCCGCCATTTGGCAGCGGAGCGATTCCAACCTGGTCAACCTTGATTTTCACTCCGTCTTCCTGCCCATTAATACGTCCGAAAGCATATGGCCAGTTACGTGAGAATACGGCATTTCCTTGCTCAAAGTTTGTATGGGTTTCGCCTTCCATGAAATTCAGAATATCCTTTGGCGAGAAAGGAGCCTTTGTGAATTTGTACATCGCCTCAAGTCCGCCTTTTACATCTGTGTAAGACTTGGAAAACTCTGTAACGTTAACAGTCAGGCCTTCGTATTGCTTGGACTGGTAAACGAATCCAAACTTTGTTTCTTTTTGGCCGGTATATTTTTCAGCCATGGCATACAGGTCATCATACGTATAGCCGCCGCTTTCCAATTTTGCAGCATCTTCAGCGCTTACGATATCCTTCCTGAAGTAAAGAAGGCCCAGGTCAGGGAAGAAAGGAAGCGTATATTGTTTTCCTTTGTAATTTCCTGAAGCCATTGACCCAGCGTTGAAATTGGTCTTTGTCAGTCCGGCTTCATTCATTCTCACATCAATTGGCTCAAGGTATCCTGCACCGGCAAATTCGCCAGCCCAGACTACATCGAGGGATAGAACATCGTATTCACTTGATCCGCTAGATAACGAGTTTAACAGCTGGTCATGCATTTGCGCAGAGTCGTTCGTCATTTGGGTCCATTGAATCTCGTACTTATCCTGGCTGGAGTTAAAAGCATCTAACAATTTCTGTGTGGCTGGTGTATTATCATTTTGAGCGGCAAACTTAAGGACAACTGGTTCATTCTTTGCATCTCCACCCGCCGGTTTTTTGGTTGGTTCCTTGCCGCTGTCATCACTGCTGCAGCCTGCTAAAGCAATGCTCGCCGCAAAAGAAAGCGCTAACATTTTTGTGAAAAAACTTTTCTTTTTCTTCATGTCACACTGACCCCCTTAAGGTTTATACTTAGATTGTATATACAAGAATTTGACAATTATACTATTATTTTATAGTTTTTATTAATTATTTAGGGTGAAAACATGCCATGATTCAAAACCAATCTATGAAATCTGCGATTATTCAACAATATTTTGAAACCAGGCTGAAAAATAAACAAAACTTTTTTGTCCATCCCTCCTACGCCCTTGAGCAGCAGCTGATGGACTGCATTGGGCGTGGAGCCGAGGAAGACGCAAAGGCCGTCCTCGATCAGATCAATGCAAGCGAGCGGGCAAAGCTGGCCGATGATCCAGTCCGTTCTTTAAAAAATTCACTGATTTGTTCATGTACACTGTTTACCCGTTCCATCATTAAAGCCGGTGTCCTGCCCGAGGATGCATTCAACCTTAGCGATGTCTATATCCGGCAAATTGAAAAACTAAGTTCGCCGGCAGACATTAGTGCCCTTGAATATGAGATGGTATCTTCATTCATCGATACGTTGAAATCAGCCAATCGCCCTTATTACAACAATATAATCAACAAAGCAATCACCTATATTAATCAGGAAATCTTTCAAGACTTGTCCCTTGAAACAATTGCTGGCCATGTCGGGGTAACGCCAAGCTATCTCTCGAAGGTGTTTAAGGAATCCGTTGGGGTAACCATATCAGAGTTCATTAACCGCAGGAGGGTGGAGGAATCGAAATACTTTTTACTGCATTCCAAACTATCCCTAAGTGACATCGCCCATTTATTTGGCTACTGCAACCAAAGCTACTACACTCTTCTTTTTAAAAAATACATAGGGGTCACGCCGAAACACTTTAGGAACATACAGGCATCAGAAGGACTAAATGAGACTTTTGCAACTTGACTAGTCCTTCTGTGCTTTTGCGTACCTTGGCAATACGTACCCCAAAGAAATCTCATCAATCTGCAAAATAATTTAAAAAACTGCAAATTTTTCAAAAAACGATTGTCAATTTTTTGTCTATAATTTACTATTATGATATATTTACAATTTAATCATTTTTGCCAAATTTAATTAGGTGGTAGAGTTTATTGGTATATGACGGGATAATTATTTCCTTTATTGTCGGCTTGCTTAGAAAAGGCAATTTAAAAGGCCTGGCTGAATTAAAACTTAAATATGGCTGGATCTTTCCACTGTTATTAATAGTACAGATCATTGTATTTGTTCTACAAAATAAGATACCTTTTCTTGGGCAAGCAAGCGCTTATATCTATATGCTGGTATATGTTGTGGGATTGCTGTTTTTGTTTCTCAATCGGCATCATACCGGTTTTATGGTTATTTTTGTAGGGGTGTTCCTAAACTTCCTGGTAATGGCTGTGAATGGCGGCAGAATGCCTGTTTCCATGGAAGCTACTGCTGCTGTCCTGGATCCGGCGTTTGTTGATGTTATGAAAAACAGCCTATACGCAAAGCATATGATTTTGGATGAGTCTACAAGGTTGGGATTCCTTGGTGATATCATACCGTTGACAAATCCCTATCCCCGTGACCAGGTAATCAGCATTGGCGATGTCATTATGAATATTGGGATCTTCCTTTTTATCCAGCATCTTATGGTCCCTACTTCCAAGGATAACGAGGTTCAAGATCACTCCTTATCGATGGAAGGAGGTGAAACTAGATGAGCAAGGCACAAGTAAAAAACCTTTTATTAAATGCAATTATTGTTGGTTCTGTTATCGTTGCTTTAACTTCCGGCTTTAGGCTAGGATGATAACCCAAATTGAAAGGGAGGAGTTATTCACCAATAACTTCTCCTTTATTCTATAAATGAGAGTGATGTATCATGCAATTCCTTAAGTCTCGCGCCGACATATACCTTCTTCTAGTTTCCATATCCGGCATCACAATCTTTGCTTTAATGAGCGGCTCCGGACACTTTGCTACCTCTGAATGGCCTATGATATTTACACTTGCGGGTTCCATACTTCTGTTTAATCATATTACTATTGAACTGCCTCCAGAGGGGAATCGGCTATCCATGGATTCGTCCATATACTTGGCAAGCCTTTTTTTGTATGGCCTTGAATTGACTCTCGTTGTATTAGTAATCTTTTCAATAGTTTATATGTTCTCCTATCGAAAAATGGAATGGTGGAAGCATGTCTTTAATTTTTCCATTTATACTTTTATGATTGTAAGCGCCTATTATCTCTTTATATTTGTTGGCGGATCCGTTGGCAACGACCAATTTACATCGTTATTTCCATACGTTGTTGCCTTAAGTGTCTATTTTGTATTAAATGTAGGGCTTATCGCAATTTATTTCCTTTTAGGTAATTCTGACAGCATTAGCGAAGTATTAAACGGTATGCTTAAGGGTACACTTCCCACCTATATGACCACGTTATTGCTCTCATTTGTATTGGTAATTTTAATAGATTCACAAGAGATATTTGGAATTTTCCTTTTTATTAGTATGTCATTGTTGTTATCTGTAGCCTTTAAACAGCACATTGAATTATATAAACAAATTTCAGACAAAGCCAATAAGGATTATTTAACAGGGTTAAATAACCATGGCTACTTCAAGGAGCTGCTTGAGGAACAAGTTTCTTTAGTGAAAGAGACAGAGCACCCTCTAAGCATTGCCCTTCTTGACCTTGACGATTTTAAAAAATACAACGATTTATATGGCCATATCCAAGGTGATCAGCTATTGAAGGATTTTGGCACCCTGCTGGCATCTGAATCCAAAATCAAAAACTTTATCGTTGCCCGTTATGGCGGCGAAGAGTTTTCCATAATTATGCCAAACACACCGAGGGATTTAGCGTTCGGTTTTATGAACGAATTAAGGAAGAAGACGAACGATACTTTTTTCAAAGGGGTTGAGGCATTGCCTTATGGCTGTTTATCCTTTTCCGCGGGGATAGCGGAATGGGAAAAGCAGACATATAGCACCTCGGAATTTTTAAATAACGCCGACCAAGCAATGTATTCCGCAAAGAATCAGGGAAAAAATTTGGTTCAGGTGTTTAAAGAGCATTCCGATTATTCTGTTCAGCGGTCTCTTAATCTTGAAAAAGATCTTGAGGAAGCAGAGCAGCAGCTGAAAATATTCCTTTCAAAGGATGTTTACACATACCGCCACAGCAAGCGAGTTTATCAATACGCAGTCGATTTTTCCAAGAAGCTGAATTTAAGCGATTACGACAGGAAAACCCTTATCCTCGGTGCAATTCTCCACGATATCGGAAAGCTTGAGATTCCGAGGGATATTATTAATAAAAAAGGGAAGCTGGATCCCCATGAATGGGAAATCATGAAAAAGCATGTAACATGGGGCAAGGAAATCATCTCAACCAACAAAAAACTGGAGGATCTTATTCCATTGGTCGAGCTTCATCATGAGAGATATGACGGCCATGGCTATCCATACGGCCTTAAAGGTAAAACGATTCCGAAGCTGGCCCGAATTCTCTGCATTATTGACTCGTTCGACGCAATGACAACCGAAAGGCCTTACCAGAAGACCAAAACCTTCGAGGAAGCGATTGAAGAATTAAGGGCGTGTGCCGAAAAGCAATTTGATCCCCAATACGTGGAACCTTTCATTGAAATGATTGAACAAGAATCAGGATTGAAAAAGGTAATGGTTGTGTAATCTCACGTTAATTTCATGAATACCATCAACCGCAAGCTTAACAAAAAAGGTTAGTATTCCCAACAGAGGATTACTAACCTTTTTCTATAAATATAATTTCAATAAAAGGATTCCTGCAGCAAACAATATGATGACTGCAGCTCCAAATAAACAGAAACTAAGCTGATTTGCCCTTTTTTGCAACCTTACATATTCATCATAAGTAATTTCCCCTCTAGTAAATCGGATTCCAGGAAAACCCGGTTTCACTGAATACGATATTCCCGCTTTATCCACGAGTAACACGCTCGTAATCAAATCGGTTGGTTTTACTACGGCAGTTGAGACAACCCTTCCGCCATTGATTTCGAGGCCGGTTATCCTATAGGCAGAATCCTGAATCATTTGGCGCACGATGGTTTGAATCCCTAGTTCAATGCTGTCATTAGGTACACACACGTATATCACCTCAAAATATTATATGGACATACAAGCCATTGTTTCCACTCAGGAATTCGCAAGTATTAATTTTTTTGCAAAAGTGCTTTAACGTAAATTTTGAACATTTTGTGAAGCATACTGCATAAAATCCGCACATATTTATTATATCTTCTAAAATGAATTGAAATTATGGAGATATTCACCGTGAGCATCAAGAAATTTACCCTTTTTTTCATACGTTCTCCCTTGCCCTGTTTCTAGCCGTCTGTTCCAATGGGACAGATAGCAGCCAAAACAAAAAGGAACACACGGTAAGAAACAGAGCAACATGCAGGACTTGAAGGAATGGAACATTCAGGTTCAGGCGAAATTGCCGAAGGTTTAAAAGAAACTCAAAATCCTGACTTCAAAAGTTGGGATCCAGGCCATTATAACCGATGCCCATATGGAAGGGATGAAAGGTGCTGTAGCAACCATAACAGGTGCCTTTGATACAACTGTCTATACAGCATCCTATACACTTATGACCGGTTGAGTAAAAGTAACTAATCATAAATGGGTAACCGAAAGTGAACTTTCAACGAATTAAGTATTAAACAAAAGCTTTTATTCTGTCTCGGCGCCAACTACTGAGCTTTTGTGTACCCGAGAATTCAAGTTTCCTTCTCTATCCACTTTTTGGAGTATAGTTTATAAACCTAGATAGATTGTGTCCAGATGGAGGAGCCTTTCATAAAATCTCCAAATCTATCTAAGTTACAAACAGTTATAATAGGTAGTATTAGGCAGCCAAATGGGGGGAATCCAACTTGAAAAAAGTCGTTTTAATCGATGATGAAGAGAGAATGCTTGATTTAATCTCCCTGTACTTAAAGCCGAAGGGCTACAAGTACATGAAGTTCACGTCTCCATTAGCTGCATTGGATTATTTGGAATCTGAAGGAGCTGACCTGGTCCTTCTTGATGTCATGATGCCTGAGATGGACGGATGGGAAACGTGCAGGGAAATTAGGCGGGTCTCCGATATTCCAATCCTTATGCTGACCGCAAGGACCGAAAAAACTGATATTGTTAAAGGCCTCAAATTGGGCGCTGACGACTATATTCAAAAACCGTTCGATGAAGAGGAACTGATTGCACGAATCGAAGCTGTTTTAAGAAGGAAAGGTCCTTCAAACGATACGTTGTCATTTAAGGGGCTAGTCCTAAAGCCAGATTCTTTTGAACTCTCTTTTGAAGACAAGGCAGTATCATTAACTCCAAAGGAATTCGGTTTGCTCAGTATATTTTTACAAAATACAAATAAAGTGTTCTCTCGCGAGCATTTGTTAACAACAATCTGGGGCCATTCCGTCGTAACGGAAGACAGGACAATCGATTCCCATGTAAGGAACCTCCGGGATAAGTTGAGAAAAGCAGGATTTTCTGTCGATGATTACTTGTTAACTGTTTGGGGTGTCGGTTATAAATGGTCTGAATAATAAAGGGCTGGCCGCGCTTATAACGGCGAGTCCTTCATTATCATTGAATGTTTCTTTACATAGGATGGGTTAGCTGACCACCTTAGTAGTCTCCATCAATTCTTATTCTTTCCCACTGCAACATCCACCTGAATCTGTTTTCTCTGTACAACTACAAGCTGCTATTTTGCTGCCAAAGCAGAAGTATGAATAAGAGTCTAAACAGCGGGGAAAATCAGGAAGCCAGAATAATCATCCTTCACTCTATTGGTAAATGATAAATTGCCTTTATTTCTTTAGCTGTATAGTTCTTGGCTACTTTGATTACCCTACCCTGGTATTGTAAAAAGCAAGTTTACTATGCCATCCTACGGGAATAAGAATCAAGAATAACTTTAAAAGGAGGAATCTTATCATGTCCCATGAACAATATGAATCTGTTATCCAATCGCTTCACGAATGTATGGTTGCATGTAACCACTGCTATGATGCTTGCCTGAAAGAGGAACATGTAGGAATGATGGCTGAGTGCATCCGATTGGATAGGGAATGCGCGGATATATGTGCTTACTTAGAGCAGGCACTTGTAAGAGGAACCCCTTTTGTTGCGGAGCTGGCAGAAGTTTGTGCCAAAATATGTGAAGCATGCGGAAACGAATGTAAGAAACACGACCATGAGCACTGCCAAAAATGTGCGGATTCCTGTTTCAAGTGTGCAGAAGCATGCCGACAACTAATCGCTTAACTTTATGTATTGTTCAAGGTTAGTGAATCTTTGGGGATTCACTAACCTTTTTACGATCCTTTTGTTAAGACCAGGCATATGATTTTGTGAAAGTTTTCTCAAACACAAAGGAATCTTACTGCATAAATTCTGCACATTTTTACTATAAGATGATTGTTAACTCTACATTTAGGAGGTATTCATAGTGAAAAAAACCATTCTTTTTTTTCTTACCCTGGTAATGTCCATTTTTTTAGCAGCATGTGGCAATAATGACCAGGGAAACGGGACTGACAATGCAAATCCAGCCCCAGAAACAGAACAAGAACAGGAAAAAGAACAGGAACAAAATAGCGGTGGCCATAATGGTCACGATATGAATCATTCAGGATCAGGCGAAATACCAGAAGGCTTGAAAGAAGCAGAAAACCCTAAATTCGAGGTTGGCAGCAAAGCCATTATTACCGATGCACATATGGAAGGGATGAAAGGTGCCGAGGCAACCATCGCAGGTGCGTTTGATACCACTGTGTACATAGTATCCTACACACCGACTACCGGCGGAGAAGAAGTAAAAGACCACAAATGGGTCGTGCATGAAGAAATTCAAAACGCGAGTGAATCACCATACAAACCCGGTGATGAAGTTGTACTTGAGGCAGTCCATATGAAAGGAATGAAAGGCGCGACCGCAACAATCGATTCGGCTCAACAAACTACTGTTTATTTGATTGATTTCACACCAACTGATGGCAGTGAACCTGTAACAAATCATAAATGGGTTACGGAAAGCGAACTCTCAGAAAAACAATAATGAAAAAGGCACCAGTGACCGAGTATATGCCGCGAACGAACCAGATTCCTAGTTTTTTAAAGTGGCCTTAGGGTAAAGAAAACTATTACCATGATTTAAGGAGATGTAGCAATGAGCATTAAAGCGCTAGTTTTGAATTGCAGTTTGAAAGACAGCACGCAGCAATCCAATACCCGTGCGCTGATTAACGAGATTGTAAAGATTTTCGACGAGAACGGGGCAGAGACGGAAGTGCTCAGGATGGCTGATTATACCATCGGCTTTGGCATTACCCATGAGGCAGTGAATGATAAGGATCAGTGGCCAGAGATTTTTGAAAAAGTAAAGCAGGCGGATATCCTTTTGATTGGCTCTCCGATTTGGCTTGGCGAACAAAGCAGTCTGGCCACTTTGGTTGTAGAGAGATTGTATGGCGGAAGCAGCCTTACGAACGAAAAAGGCCAGTACATTTACTACAACAAAGTGGGGGGAGCGGTTGTGACCGGGAATGAAGACGGTGCGAAAAACGTCTCAAGCTATCTAATTTACGCATTGTCGCATATTGGGTTTACCATTCCTCCAAATGTGGATACCTATTGGGTGGGGGAAGCGGGCCCTGGTCCATCCTTTATAGAAGCAAACGGGAAAGAGAACGATTTTACGATGCAGCAAGCAAAAACAACTGCTTACAATTTACTGCATTTTGCCCGGTTGCTAAAAGAGTATCCGATTCCGGCAGAAGGAAATGTGATTGAAAGCCAATAGTATGGCGGCTTGAAATGTTCGAATGCAAAACTCAAATTACATGACAAGCTAGCAGTCCGATTCAAATAGAATTGGATCGCTTCTTTTTTGAAAAAATCCGACCCCATCATTAGATTCATAAGATTAATATAAACTAGAAAAGCCGAGCCAGAATCAGGATATTATACCTGAAATCTGCTCGGCTTAAAACATACATTTTTATAAATAACCTGCGAGTTTGCTAAGAATTCGCGCTTGCTCCTCTGTTAATTTCTTACCGCTTTGAGCTTCTGCCTGGTTGATAAATGCTTGAATCATTCCAGCGTTTGCGTTTGCATTTCCCTGTTCCTCTGCGTCTTGTGCATTTTCAAGCTTACTTGCTAATGCATGAGCAAGCCCGGTATCCTCACCTGCAAACTGATGGGCAAGCTCAGCCAGCCCCTCGTACGTCACAGTGACCTGGAAGGTAAAGGTCTTGTTTGCTTTATTGCCGGCTTTGTCTTCAGCAGTGACGGTAATGTCATGGCTTCCTGGCTCAAGCTCGTAGGCTGGGCGCTCTATTAACGGTCCTGAGCACGGGTCATCTGCCAAACCAGACAAGAGGTCTGACGCCGTACAGCTGATTTTGACAGTTTCTGAAACGGAATACTCCGGCTGACCCGTAAATTCAATAACTGGGGCCGTCTTGTCGATTTTCACTTCAAGCGTCTGTGGTGCTTCTTGAACACCTGAATAGTTCGTAGCATAATACGTGAGCGTCGTTACATCTTCCTGACTTATTGGTACTTGAACCGCATTTCCCTTTACCGTTACTTGGTCAACAGCCTGTGCGCCTTCCACTGAATACGTGATCGAATAGGCATTGTTTGCTGCAATCGAAATAACAGTGTCGCTGTTAATCCAGCCGTTTTCGTTTGGAGCTGGGTCGAAGCTTGCGAGCGATACAGGAACAACCTTATCCTTATATTTTACAGTGAAATCGTCATAATACGCTTCCGATATATTATAACGCGACGTAACGGCTATTAATTTTGCATAGGCCGCATTAGCAGGCGCCTTGCCTCTAAGAATCACGTGCTGCCATTGTGCTAACCGGGATTCGTCTAAATGCGTTTCCAGTGTCGAAATCACAGCGTTGTTCTTATCAAAAAAGCGAAACATAAAACCTGGCTGACCCGATTTAATGTACAAATTCACTCCTGCTTCATATTCTTCTCCAGGAATTATAGGAATACTGTCGCTAATGACGGCGACAGAAGCTGTCCGCAGCGTATCTGTCGTCTTTAAGCTATAGCTGCCCGTAAAGCTCCTCTCGCTGCTAAGCTCATACGTGTAGCCATTACCGGTAGCAAAGAGCGGGCTCCATCCTGGTATCGCATTCGTACTTCCGCCACCTTCAAAGCCGGCGTTTTTCACAGGAACCGAAACGTCCGGGAATGGCTCCTTGATTTCCCCGTCCACTTCGATTCGGTAAAGAATCGTATTCGTCTGTGCATCTGTAAAATATATGTTTCCGTCCAGACCTAAATCAAAGCGCGATGCATCGGTCAGTGTACGTGACTCCAGCGTTTCCGGGTCAATCACGGTCAGCTTGTTATTGAAGAGGACATAAAGCAGTCCGTCCTCAGACCATCGGAGAGGATGGTGAGCCCAATGACTGAAATTCAGCTTCTGGTGAATTTTCTTACTTTTAACAACTTCAAATGTATCCGGGTCAATCGCGAAGATAAACTCATAAGAAGCTCCCCAGATCAATCCGTCAGGCCCTACTGATAGATCTCCGATAAAGATCGGCTTATCCAAGCCTGGAATGCGAAGCGGGAATTCAGCAATCTTTTGTTCCGTTTCCGTATCCCAAACAAAAATTTTCGCTTCGGCTTCAGTTGGCTCTGAGCCAAGGCCGCCGCGAATCGTCGTAGAGCCAAATAGCTTGCCATCATGGAACGTCGTGCTTAACACGCTTTGGTTTTCGACAACGTTACGATGTACACGGGTTTCCCCAGTTGAAGGATCATATACCGTTACAGAACCTCCCAAAGCTCCATAACCCGAAATTGTCGAAATATAGATTTTGTCATTGCCGCCCGTAATATTTACAAGCCGTTCTTGCTGTTTGCCCAGAACTGCCAGACTTTTCGGATTCGTACTGCTCGGTTCCGCGGATAAATCGTATTCGTATAACGCGCCTTCCGGATAAACTCCCAAATACACTTTGTTCCCTACTGTATATACACTGTCCGCCTGTCCAATATTGAACGGCTTAGTCGTGTTACTCCCGAGATCGACAAGAGAAGATCTCGCCTGCGAGCCCGTTGCGATCAACTGAGTTTCGGAGACCGCACTTAGTTGATTAACGACTCCTGGCAATCCAGGAATAATAGGAGGGTAGGTATGAACCTTTTTTGTCTCAATATTCATGATGGTTACGCCGCCATCATAACGAACGGTTACTAAATTCTTACCGGGCAGCTCAGGCTTGTTTGGAAACTCAACCCAATCCACTCCCCGGAACCCGCTTCCGTATGTCATGCCGGTCGATTCTATCTGGTGGCTCGTCAAGTCGAATGTTTTCAACTGCTTGTCGGCCAGGAAATACAATTTTCCATCCAATGAATCCGTAGCATGGAGCCCAACCAGATTATCCAATACAACGTCGAGCCAAGTTTCTGTCTGAGTATCGTAGATAAAACCTTCTCCCGGAACCCCGCTGCCGTCCGTATAACGAGCTAGCAAATACCGGCCATCAATGGTACTTAAGTCATATACCGTGTCCTCTTTTACATTGAGAGAACCCGCAATATTTGTTTTTTCGCCGGTTTCAAGGTTGACCCTGACAATTTGCTTATGAGCTGTACCTGCATAAATATGTCCACCCTGGTAAGCAATCGAACGAACATATTCCTGGTCTAAAGCACCGATCATCCGGCCGTAATCTTTCGTTTGCTTGGTGACAGGATCGTACTGATACACTTTTCCTCCTGGATAAGTGCCTACGTAAACACGTCCCTGCTCATCCGTTGTAATGCTGTTCGGTACGGATTGTCCAGCAAATTCGGCAACCAGCACTGGGGTTTTTGTTACAGGTGAGTAGTTCCATAACTTCGCTCCGCTTCCGTCAGCAGCAAGGTATAATGACCCGTCCGGGGCTATCGTGTGTGCCCATGAGCTTTCCGATGGAGCGATCGGGATGCTTCGAAGCAGCTGGTAATTATCCAGGTCGATGACATTCAAATAACCCGGCTTTCCTTTCGCCGTAGCATAAAGTACATTACGCCCGTCTTCCTTGCCGACCGTACCGTTAAACACAGCGACAGTGTAATTATTCGGATATAGAAGCTCTTCTGGGCTCCCGTATATTTTCTGTGAAAGCTTGCTTTCTGCTGCCGAAGATGTTCCTCCACTAAAACCAGCTATGGTGAGAAGTAAGCACATCATGGTTATGAGGGCTTTATTCCTGCCTATTTTCAATTAAAGAACCTCCTCGATAAAACTATTTTCCCTATATGCCAGTTTCATTGCGAACGCTTACAATTTGTTTATTAATCTTTCTTCTTTCGATTAATGATAAGAGAACACACATTGAACTGGCATATTAGGATCTGCCTGCTAGTATACGGACAGAATTAATTAAACACTGGTAACCAATCACCATGGGCTTCAATAAGGTCGTTACATAATGAAACAATATCATCAAGCGATAGTTCTGCTGCCGTATGCGGATCCAGCATGGCAGCCTGATAAATATATTCTTTTTTTCTAGTCATTGCTGCTTCAACAGTAAGTAATTGCGTATTAATATTTGTTCGATTTAAAGCGGCTAATTGTTCAGGAAGCTCTCCAATATAGGTAGGGGCAATCCCGCTTGCATCAGCAAGACAAGGAACTTCCACACATGCCTTTTCTGGCAGGTTGCTAATCAAACCACCTGTATTTAAGACATTACCGCCAAATTTAAAAGGTATATCTGTTTCCATTGCCTCAATAATGCGTGATCCATATTCATGTGTACGTTCATGCGATAAATTTTTATTATCCACCAAGTCTTTACGCATGCTTTTCCAGCCTTCAATTTGATTGACGCATCTTCTTGGATATTCATCCAATGGAATATTGAAACGATTAATTAACTCCGGGTACCTGCTTTTAATAAAGTACGGATGATATTCGGCATTATGCTCCGAGGATTCGGTAACATAATAACCAAAATGATTCATTAGCTCAAAGCGAACCATATCATTATGCTGCGTCTCTTGTTTTGCTTTTGCTCTTTTCTTGATTTCCGGGTACAAGTCTTTTCCATTTCGGGTAATCTCCAACAACCATGCCATATGATTAATCCCTGCAATCTTCCACTGCACTTTATCAGTTGGCATTTCCAAAGACTCTAGCAGTCTGCTGGCACAGACCTGGACACTGTGACATAATCCGACTGTTTTAATATTTGTATACCGTAACATCGTACCAGTCAAAACCGCCATTGGATTAGTATAATTTAAAAACCATGCATCCGGACAAACCTCTTCCATATCTCGAGCAATGTCCATCATGACCGGTATCGTCCGCAAACTACGGAATATCCCGCCTATTCCAACTGTATCGGCAATGGTTTGACGGAGGTTGTATTTTTTAGGTATCTTAAAATCTATTATTGTACTAGGGTCATACCCGCCAACATGGATTGTGTTGATTACATATTTTGCATTTTTTAAAGCCTCTTTACGGTCAGTATAAGAAACAATATTCACAGTTGATTGAAGATTTTTCTTTAAATTAGTCAACATTGCCTCAGACTCTTTTAATCTTTCATGATTTATATCATATAAAGCTAATTCAAATCCTTGAAGCGCTTCCACAGTCATGCAATCTCCCAATATATTTTTTGCAAATGCTGTGCTTCCTGCTCCAAGGATGGTGATTTTAGACATTGCGTTTCCCACCTTATTTAACTAAATTCCCTCGCATACTTTAGTTTAGTTATATTGAATAGGCAGTTATTCACTTTACTTCGCAAGCTCAGCCTTAATCGCTTCTTCAGTGGCTTGAATTGCTTCTTTCGGGGTTAAATCTCCCGCCATCATTGCCTGGATTTTAGCCTGAATTACTGGCATGATTGCCCGGCCTTTTGGATGGATTACTCCTGGGCGAACGTGTTCTGTGTTCGAAGCTATCTGACTTAAATATTTTTCATCAGCAAAAATATCTCTCGAAGATTCTCTTGCAGGGATAAACTTGGTAAGCTTATTAAATTTTCTTTGATTCTCTGCATTTGTTATTGTTTTTACAAACTCAGCTGCTGCATCTGGATTATCACTATTAGAAGGAACGACAAACATTCCAGTTGTACCATAAGCTACTTGTTCCTTATTTTTTAGAGGTGAAGAAATGACAAAATTAAAATCCTCATTCTTCTCCAACTCAGCTATTAAATCGGCGGAACCCATCCTGGCCAACATTTTTCCGCCAAACCATAATTCATTATGATCGGTTGCAGTAACTGAATCCTCAGGAATCCAGCCTTTTTTATACATGTCATTTATAAATTCAAATGCCTGTAAGCCTTCCGGGCTATTGATTAAAACTTCATTATCCTCGTTAACAACATCCCCGCCTGCCTGCCATAGCCATGGATATAACGTGTGATTCATCGATCCGCCACCTGGATAACTCATTGCATAAAACCCTTTGGACTTCGCTTTTTCAGCCCATTTTTCGAATTCTTCCCATGTTTTCGGAAGATTATTTGGATCCTCTCCGATTGCTTCTATCACATCAACATTATAAAAAAATGTAGTTGCTTCTTGTAATATCGGAAGACCATATGTTTTATCTTTCCATTTAGTTGCAATTAATGCAGTATCAACAAAATCATCCATATCGTTGTCTTTCAAATACGGATCAAGTTCTAATAACATGCCTACATCAGCATATTGCGGCATCTGATCAGGAATGGCATAAAAAACATCTGGACCACTATTAGCTGCCAGTGCTGTAAGTATTTTCTGATCACGGTTTGGCCAAGGTATTGTCTCAAAATTTACCTTAACGTCAAATTTGTCTTCAAAAGAAGCAATCATCTCATCCCACATTGCTTCTTCCAGTTCTGGTCCTCCAGTATACGGATGCGCCCAAACTGTTATTTCACCGGATATTTCTCCTTTAACGCTCCCTTTCGACTTTTCATTCGAACTGCATGCAGATAATGCTAAGCTTAAAATAATTAGCAATGACAGAAGACCTGATCTTTTCATTAATTAAACCCCTCCCTATTTTTAAAAAAGTTACTAAAAAACCAATCTAAAACTTCACCTCCTTCAGTAATTAATGCTTGTTTCAAAAACGATTTGTGACATATACATATTAGATATACAAAAAACAACATAAAACTTAATATTTGGAATTTATCAAGGATTCAATAAATAATACTAGGCATCTTCCAAATAATAGGCAAGGTCGTAAAATTGTCTTTAATTCCCCTAGTCCATACGCAAGGTTGGGAAAATTTTAAATACTTTTGTTCATCATAGTTCCAGTAGGGAACCTTATCTACAGCTGGAAAAAGAATTAAAATAAGAACGGAAAGCCATGGAGATTTCGGCATCACTGTATAAAAATACAACGGCTCTCTGGTACGATGCAGTAACAATTTAGAGGTTTAGGGCATAAGGCGAACCGAAGAAAATAAAGAAGTGCAGAGGGTTCAGTTTAAGGTGCATTTATCTTATTGAAATTTCTAATTTGGAGAAAAACGGCGTGAGAATTAATAGGGGATTAAAGAACGAGTTACATAAATTTCTCATACTTGTTTTCAATAGCTAGTCTACCTATGTAACCACGTAGTCTCAAAACATATTTCGGTCTAGGTAAAAGGTGAATTATAGGAATGCAAAAAAAGCAGCCATTAATGTTAATGGCCGCTTTTTGTTTTCTACCAAGTATGAATGATGAACAAATTCCGATTAATGATGAAAAATCACACTGATACCGCTTTGTCATCCCATTTTTTCTCGTCATGGACAAACAGGATCCCGAGTTCATGATGGTCGCCTTCGTAAAGGGCACGCTGTGCGAAGCGGACCTGATTATTTGTGTCGAATACTTCAAGACGGCACTGGGCACGGTTATGTTGGAGGGCTTCATAAAACTCCTGTTCATCGTGGACCGGCATGCCATTCACCTTGCTGACTAATTCGCCGACCTTTAATCCCATCTTTTCTGCCGGGGAACCCGGAATGATGCCGAGGATCATCAACCCATTATTTCTCCGGGAAAAATAGAATGGCCTTCCGTCTTCCTTCAGCTTTTGGAAAAGGGCCAGGGCTTCACGTCCAAGGATGGCCAGTGCCGACGCTCCGACTGCTGCGATTGGATACCAATAGCCGGCAGCCGCAATAACGAGGACAAACATACCAAGCGTAATAACCTTTTTCCCTTGTGACTGGATTGCCTCGACGGGATGCATGCCAAAGACTTGCTGGTGCATACCGACTGCGAAGGGAACGAGGAAGAGTGAGTACGTTTCTGCACCAAGCGTGAACACCGGCCACCAATCTACCGGCAGGCTCAGCGCACTTCCTGGAATGAGCAGGAATACCGGAACCAGCCAGAGCTTCCTTGCCTCATGAACGCCAACACGCTGGCCGCGCTTGCTTGTTTTGAGCTTCGGTGAGGTGGCGAAGCTTCCCCTTTTTAAAATCAGTACTCCTTCTGCAATCACGAGCAGGGCGAGCAGGATGGCAACGGATGGGTATAATTTATCACCGGCCGCTTCAAACGCAGCCTGCACAACTGGGAAATTGACGCTGACCCCGCCAAGAATGGCAAGCGCAAAGAAAGCCGCCCCTATTGTATAGGCGGGCCCGATAAGCCGCATATTTCCTGTCAGGCTGAACAGCAGTGTGAATCCAGCGATCAGGATAAGCGCCGCGACCGGAACCGCCAGGCCTGACGCAATTGCCGCAACCGACAGCACCAATCCCACGGCAAGGCCTGCAGGCACCAATTGGCGCAGTTCGAAATACGCATCGCGGGCACGAATGTGGAAATTCTTCCGCTCACGCTTCACCCGGCTCACCCCGAGCACAGCAGCCAGGAAAAACACATAGTAGAAGACAGGATGCAGAAACATCCTCCCTATTCCCTTTATCACCTCAAAACCCCATTGCTCAATCATTTTTCTGCACCGCCCTGTTTGTAAGTAACTATTCGTCCAATTAGCTTATTCTTATTCTATCAAAAAGCAGGACCAAAACATATTGCAAGATTCTTGAATCCAGGAAATGTTTTGTAGGGCGAAACTTTTGTTCTGGGTTTAAATTTATAAGCCCTAGCCAAGTTTCAGTCTCTTAGTGCAGACCTGATACACTATTCGACCATGGCTGGGTTAAATTGGGGCTCCTGACTAGTGTTTTTACTAGTTATAGAACCGGTATTAATTTTTGCTACTCCTTACCTTACTAGTGCTTTTCTTTTTAAACCCCAATAGGTCACTAGTGAATATTATAGAGAATACTAATCATAGACCCTTCCTCTAACAGCCTTCAAACCATTAGTATGAACTTGCTATCCATATGATTCTTGCCGTACATAGACTAGTTACTAACGGCAGTAATACTATATCAATTAGTGAAAACTAACTATACAAAACGCCAGCTTATAATTAATAATCCCCAGTCGTCTTAACATACTTAAACAACCAAACTTCTTTTCAAAACAAAAGCCGCCCAAACGGACGGCCATTTCCAAAAGACTATTTACTTCGCCTTGCAAAGTCGACAAAACGGAACTTATCGAGTCGATGCCGTGATTCAGTGTACTCAATCAAGACGGCGTTATCGAGGAAAACATGATTCCTGACAACTACGACATGAGTCGTCCCATTCAAATCAAGGTACTTACGGTCCTCATCCGTGCATTCCTCGACCGTGATTTCCTTCCGCGCGAATGATATTTTCAGCTTCAGGCCATTTTCAATGTATTCATAAATGCTGTTTTCACAAATTTCCTTTGTCAGGCCGGGGACATGCTTTTTAATAAAGAAGTCCTTATCTAAAATAATTCGCTCCCCGCCCGTTTCCCGGGTCCTAACGACTTTCCAGATTTCCTCACGTGCTGGGATTTTCAGTTCATTTTGCAAAAACGAATCTGGTTTCATGATATAAAGTTCGTGTACTTCTGTCGAAAACGGCTGTCCAACCTTTTCGGCCACTTCCTTGAAGCTCGTCAGCCCGGAAACAGGGAAATCAAAGCGGCCAATATCCAGGACAATCGAACCTTTGGCTTTGATTTTCTGGATATAACCGTGCTGTGATAGCAGGTTGAGAGCTTTGCGAATCGTTTCCCGGCTTGTCCCATATTGGTCAGCCAATTCATTTTCAGACGGAAGCTTGGTGTTCTTCTTCAGCACCCCGGATTCAATCTGGGCGGCAATATCCTGATAAATGCTGTCATACTTGTTCTGGACCATGTCCCTCACCCAGTTCATATAATAATGTAGGAGGCAGCTGATTCACTGCCTCCCTTATTGTACCATTTATCCCGCATTAAGGAGCAGTAAGCCTCTTTCAGAGGCAACTGCTCCTAATTGCCCGATTGGTTCAACTCACAATCAGTGGGGATGAAGCCCCCCTCTGATTGAAGTTTCACTTTAGATCCTGTTAGCAGCACTGATTAGCGGATATGAAAGACGACAGATTCATACGGACGCAGGTCAAAGCTGCGGTAATCCGCCGGTGTATCCTTATAATTCGAAATCAGTACGTGTGATTCCTGCCCTGCAAAGCTAATATCCTCAGGCAAATTAAACTTCCCTTCCTTGCCGTAGAAATTATTAACGACAAGCAATGCTTCATCACCCATCCTGCGAACATACGCAAAGATTTGCGGGTCCTCTTCGAGCAGTAGCTTATAGTCTCCATGAGTAATGATGTCATAGCCTTTCCGCAGCGCAATCAGCGACTGGTAGTGATAAAACACAGAGTCACAGTCGGCGAGCGCCTGTTCAACGTTGATTTCGTTATAGTTGCGGGCTACATCAATCCACGGCGTGCCAGTTGTAAAACCTGCGTTTTCAGACGCGTCCCACTGGACAGGGGTACGTGAGTTGTCACGGGACTTAGCTTTAAGAATTTCGATGACTTCTTCTTTCGACTTCCCCTGCTCAAGGAGGATGTTGTACATGTTGAGCGATTCAACATCACGATAGCCTTCAATCGTTTCGAATTTCGGGTTGGTCATCCCGATTTCCTCACCCTGGTAAATGTATGGCGTTCCCTGCATCATATGAATCGTTGTCGCGAGCATTTTCGCTGACTCAACACGGAATTCGCCGTCGTGCCCGTAGCGGGAAACAACGCGAGGCTGGTCATGGTTGCACCAGAATAAAGCGTTCCAGCCGCCACCCTTATTCATTTCGGATTGCCAGGTTGACAGAATTTGTTTCAAGGCAATGAAATCAAAATCGGCAAGCGTCCACTTGTCTCCACCCTCGTAATCGACCTTCAGATGGTGGAAGTTGAACGTCATGCTCAGTTCACGGCTGTCCGGGTTGCTGTATTGGATGCAGTGGTCAATCGACGTCGAAGACATTTCACCGACGGTCATGCTATCGTACTTCGAAAATACTTCACGGTTCATTTCCTTCATATACTCATGAACGCGGGGTCCATCTGTGTAAAAACGGCGCCCGTCGCCGATATCATCATTCGGGAAGCTTTGATCCTTGGAAATAAGGTTAATGACATCCAGCCGGAATCCGTCTACGCCCTTTTCCAACCAGAACGTCATCATCTCATATACTTCACGTCGCACCTTTTCGTTTTCCCAGTTCAAATCAGCCTGGGTTACATCAAACAAGTGCAAGTAGTACTGGCCGGTCTGCTCATCATACTGCCAGGCATTCCCGCCGAATTTGGATTCCCAATTCGTTGGCGGGCCGCCATCTACAGGGTCTTTCCATATATAGAAGTCGCGGTACGGGTTGTCTTTAGACTTGCGCGCTTCCTGGAACCATGGATGTTCGGTCGACGTGTGGTTCACGACGATATCCATGATGATTTTGATGCCGCGCGAATGGGCCTCTTCCAGGAGCCGGTCAAAGTCTTCCATTGTGCCATATTCTTCGTGAATGGCAAAATAGTCACTGATGTCGTAGCCATTGTCCCTCTGTGGCGATTTGTAAATCGGGGTCAGCCAGATGACATCAACCCCAAGCTGTTTCAAATAGTCAAGCTTGTCGATGATCCCGACAATGTCACCGACGCCTTTTCCAGAAGAGTCTTTAAAGCTTTTCGGATAGATTTGGTACACGACTGAGCGTTTCCACCAAGGTTCGTTCATGTTTTGCACCTCATTTTCTGGGGTGTGTTTGCACTCCCCGGTTTTTGTTGGATGGCACTCGGCACACCCGGATTAGAAAAGATACCACTGGCAGCTTCGCCAATGGTATCTAATTTTAAAATTTAGTTATGCCTTCACTCCGCGGCGCTCGCGTCCTTTGCCCCATAGATAAGTAAGAATGAAAGGAACCACGATGGAAATTGCCATCCCGATAAAGAATGGAACCCATTTTTGCGGCACGATGGACAGGAAGCCTGGCAGGCCGCCGACACCGATTGATGGCGCGAGTGTTTTATTGACTGTGATGAAAGCACCTGCAATTGCAGATCCGATCATCGCGGAAATAAATGCAAAGCGGTACCGGAGGTTTACCCCGAACATTGCCGGCTCCGTAATACCAAGATATGCTGATACTGCGGATGTTCCAGCAAGACTCTTTACCTTTTTATCGGTAACGAGTAGCATCATCGCAAGTGCGGCAGAACCCTGGGCAATATTGGACATAACCAGGATTGGCCACAAGAATGTTGTACCTGTGCTGCCAATCAGCTGCAGGTCCACAGCCAGGAACGTATGATGCATACCTGTTATAACAAGTGGGCCATACAGTGCTCCATATACAAGCCCGCCAATCGCTGGAGCGAAATCAAAAATGCCCGTGAACAAATTTGTAATCCATTGAGCAACTGTAAATGTAACTGGTCCAATGACAATGAAAGAAAGGAAGCCAGTAACAAGTAGCGCAATTGGTGCTACAAGCAGAAGGTGGAACGCATCCGGAATCTTATTGCGCAAGAATGTTTCAAGCTTGGCCAACACATAGGCGGCAACAAGGACTGGCAATACTTGTCCCTGGTAACCCACCTTCTGAATTTCCAAACCGAACAGATTCCATACTGGAATCTCACCTTCCTGCTGTGCAGCTCCCCAGCCCCAGGCATTCAAAAGATCTGGGTGGACGAGCGTAAGACCGAGCACAATACCAAGCAGCGGGCTGCCGCCAAATTTTGTGACGGCGGACCATCCAACTAGGGCTGGAAGGAAGGCGAATGCTGTCCCGGCAATCAAGTTAATGATCGATGCAAAGTCTGCCCATTCAGGGTGAACTTCGACAACTGATTTACCTGTGTAGAAAATATCTGCACCAGTCAGGATATTGTTGATACCCAACAAGAGACCCGCAGTTACGATGGCTGGCAAGATCGGAATAAAGATGTCAGCGAGTGTCTTGATTGCGCGCTGAAGCGGATTTAAGTTGGACTCAGCTGCGTCCTTAATGTCCTGCTTGCTTCCCTGAGTAATCCCGGTTTGGCCAGTCATTTCATTGTATACTTTATCAACAGTTCCCTGGCCGATTACAACCTGGAACTGGCCATTAGCGGAGAACGACCCTTTAACCACGTCAATGTTCTCAAGTTGTTCTTTATTTACTTTGCCTTCGTCCTTCAATGCAAAACGCAGGCGTGTGACACAGTGGGTTGCGGCTGCAATATTGTCTTTACCGCCGACTGCGTCAACGATCTCATCTGCTGACTTTTTGAGATCCATACTGTCCCCTCCTAATATAAAGATGATAGCGTTTGCTCTTTGGGAATTAAAGTCCCATTGGGATTAAACACATCCTTCTTTTTCTCTAAAGAGAAAAAAGTAAACATGCTCTTTTTATCCGTTGTCCCCCTTGTATCGTACAGTTTTATAATTTAACGCTTACATTTTTCTTTTCATCCTGTATATACAAGTTACAATGATTAATATATCCTGTATATACAAGTTTGTCAACGCTTCTGGTTTGGAGGTTTATACCCACCAGATTTATGAGCTATTCTACCCTCACTTTATAAGCCTCATCTGGGTCTTTCACCCACATCTGAGCATATAGACATTTACCGGAAACTCGAGAACGTACTCGCACCTTACTAAAAAGTCTTGAGAAACGTAGAAAAGGTCTCGATAAAAACAGAAATAGTCTCGATAAAATTGAGAAGTGGTTACTATCGAAATGGTACTCATAAATATTAAAGGAGGATTCGCGGCATGGATTAGTAATCGGAGAGAACTGATGCGAGGTAAGTGTTCTGTTCAGTTTTCCAATGTGGTGGACGCGCCAATACAACAAGTCTTGATAAAACCTAAAAATGTGCTCATACAATACTAAAAAGTCTTGATAAACGTAGAGAAAGTCTCGATAAAAACAGAAATAGTCTCGATAAAATTGAGAAGTGGTTACTATTGAAATGGTGCTAATAAACATTGAAGAAGGATTCGCGGCATGGATAGTAATTGGAGAGGACTGATTCCGAGTAAGTGTTCTGTTCAGCTTTCCAATGCGGAGGACGCGCTCATACAACAAGTCTTGATAAAACCTAAAATGTGCTCATACAAAACTAGAAAGTCTTGATAAACGTAGAGAAAGTCTCGATAAAAATAGAAACAGTCTTGATAAATTGAGAAGTAGTTACTATTGAAATGGTACCACCCCTACCCACTAAATTTAATGAGCTATTGCACATACATATGAGCATATATACGTTAACTAGATCATCCACCACCACCAGCTAACACTCCGAAAACAAAAAATAGACAGGAACAAGTCCTGTCTCGATTACTTCGCGAGCAGCGTAAGCGCTGTGCGCAGCTGCAGGTCATTTTTCTCTTTTTTCCGCTCTTTTAGAATGGCTTTCTCTAGGGCCCCCGCAGTCTTGGCATCAATTTTTCCAGTTGGCTGGAGGCCAGCCTGCTGCTGGAATGCCTTCACAGATCGAACCGTCCCGGCGCTAAAGTAGCCGTCTGTCCGGCCTGGTGTATAACCTAACCCTTCAAGGATAATCTGGGCAGTTTTTACCTGTTCATTGTTCATGTCAACTTGAAGCGCCCCGTCTACTTGAAGCGGATGGGTAGAAAATATTACTGGCTGGGCGACTTCCACCGTCGGCTTTATCCCTTTTTTGTGGATCCAGTTCCCGTCTGGAGTCAGCCATTTAAACAGTGTCAGCTTGATGTTGCTGCCATCGCCCATTGGCATTGCCTGCTGGACAGTCCCCTTCCCGAACGTCTTCTCACCGACAAGCGGGTACCCCTCGGCCTCGGCGAGAGCTCCGGCAAGGATTTCCGAAGCGGAGGCACTGCCCTTGTCAATGAGCACCGCAACTGGATAATCCTTTTCTTTCTTCAAAGTTGAAAAGTACTTGTCACGTTTGCCGTCACGCTGTTCGATCATCACAAACGGTTTATCTTCGCTCACAAACTCGCGGAGGATTTCCTCGACACTAGATAAAAGCCCCCCCGGATTTCCTCGTACATCAATGATAAGCCCGGCTATCCCGCCTTCCGAGCGCTCAAGACCCTTCAGCTGCTTCTTGAAATCAGGGGCAGTCTCTTCTGCGAATGAAGTCAGCTCAATATAGCCGATCCGCTTCCCATTCACTTCCTTGATTTCCGAAAAAACAGTTTCGACTGGAATTTGGTCGCGTTTTACCTTCACCTTAATCGGTTCCTTCAAGCCGGCCCGTTCAATCTCGAGCTCCACAATCGTCCCTTTTTTGCCGCGAATCTTCACGGTTGCCTCATATAAATCAAGCCCTTCGACACTCTTTCCATCAACCTTCCGGATCACATCATTCGGCTTGAGGCCAGCCTTCTCAGCGGGTGAATTCTTGAACGGCGACACAATGACAATTTTTCCGCCGTCCATCCCGACCTCAGCACCTATCCCTTCGAATGACGAGTCCAGCGATTCATGAAACTGCTTTGCAGTCTCTTGATCCATATAAACTGAATAAGGATCATCCAACTTGGCAAGCATCCCCTCGATTGCTCCCTCAATCAGTGTCTCTTTGTCAACCTCCTCTACATACCCGCTGTAAATCAAGTCGTAGGCCTGGCTGACCTTTTTAAGATTCATCGTTTCAGCCTGCTTGTCTCCCTTTTTCAGGACACCTGCCACATCGACAGCAAATCCGCCTTCATGTGACTCCATCCATTTCATCCCGGCATATGTTCCGCCAGAACCAACTGCCAAGCTCGCTGCCATCATTAGCACCAACCACTTCCGCCTCATCCCCGTCACTCCCGGTACAGTCCGCACGAATGCGGAACCTTATCATTTGGGCCAAACTTCGGCTTTTGCCCCGTTACACTACATATATGCAGAAGAGGACGAGTTATGATTCGACTGCTTAACTAGTGGCAGCGTTCTTTACACTAATTGCTTACCACTCATAAGGAAACTCTGTTTTTTTGCAGAAATTAGTTTAATAGTCTTTGAAAAAGGAAATAAATAGAATGTAAGGCCGGCAGATTACACCACGACGGGACAGCACGAGCCGCCTTATTTTTAAAAAAACGAAAAAATAAAAGAGCGGAGAAGCTTAGCTTCTTCCGCCCTTACCTATAGTATTCTTTTTATCTTGGCACTCCATAAGCGAACGGATTGACTGCATTGGATTTGCTGCCGTTCCATTGGCCTTTGTGAAGCTCAAAGTGAAGGTGCTTGCCTGTCGATTGGCCGGTATTGCCCATATAGCCGAGGAACTGGCCTTTTGATACAACATCGCCAGACGAAACACTGCGGCTGTCAAGGTGAGCGTAGACAGTTGTGAACGTCTGCCCGTTGATGGAATGAGCAATGAATACCGCATTTCCGTAGCTGCTTGAATAATAAGACTTGATGACAACACCGCCTGCAGCTGCCACTACTGGTACATTGGCAGCACGGTTCGCCCAGTCAACGCCGTAGTGGAATGTACCCCAGCGCGGACCAAATCCTGATGAGTTATAACCTGTTGTCGGCTTCATGAAGTTGCCGGCAGTTACAGCTGGTTTTTCAACAGGTGTGGAAGGTGCCGGAGCAGAAGATACCGATGCTGTGGTACTTGATGATCCGCCTCCGCTATTATTCGCAGCAGCTGCTCTTGCAGCGGCTTCGGCTGCCGCACGTGCTTCTGCTTCCTTACGGGCACGCTCAGCTTCTTTGCGGGCACGTTCTGCCTCTTCAGCAATCCGGGCTTGTTCCATTTGGATCGCTTTCGCCATAGCAGCTTCCTGTGCCTTTAAGATTGAACCCTCTTCTTCGAGAGCCATTTTGTGGTCGTGTTCTTCTTCTTCCTGTTTAACCAGTTCTTTCATGAGCTTGTCTTTTGCTGCACGCTGGGAATCGAGCTGTTTCTTTGCTTCTTCAATCTCTGCCTTCATCTTTTTCAGGCTGGCCAACTCTTCTTCCACTTGCTTTTGTTTCTTTTCAAGACTTTCCTTGTCTTTTTGATGCTCCTCAAGAATACCTTTGTCAGCTTCCATGATTGTTGCTACCGCGGTTGCACGGTCAACGAAATCACCAAAGCTTGTGGCACCCATCAATACATCGATATAGCTGACCATCCCGCCGCTAACCTGGAAGTTGCGGGCACGGTCTTTCAATAGTTCTTCACGCTTAGCAATACGGTCCTGGAGAATTTTAATTTCTCCCTGAAGCTTTTTGATTTCCGTTTCTGTTTCCTCGATATCAGTTGTCAAGCCGCGAATCTTTTTATTTGTATCACTAATGGCCATATCAAGGCGCTTGATTTCTGCATTAACTTTATCTTGTTCACCTTTAAGCCTTTGAATTTCCTTATCTGCCGCTTGAATATCGGAATCA
Organism: Bacillus sp. FJAT-27225; assembly: GCF_001685025.1. Lineage (GTDB taxonomy): Bacteria > Bacillota > Bacilli > Bacillales > Cytobacillaceae > Bacillus_D. The sequence continues at coordinate 916,807 of NZ_MAYU01000012.1, forward strand.
ATACCCGAACGCTCCGATTGAATTTGCTGTTTCTGATCCTTTAAATCTGATAGCTTTGAGGCTTCTGTTTTTGTTGTAAAGCCCCCAAACAAACTCCCTATGCCTACCGTAGCCGCTACAGTAAGCGCCATGACTGATTTTTTCACTTCCCGATTTCTCCTTTCCAGTGCAACCCATGTACAGGTAAATCGTTCTTTGTTAGGCTAACGCCGGTTATTTTTTTAAAAATTAAAGTGACAATGTGACAGTTTTTATTACGCCTTTAAAAACTTGCGGACTGACATTACGCTACCCCATACTCCGATTAAAGCTCCCATTAGGATGAGAAGTCCCGATACCTGATACATGAATGGGTCAAACGGAAGGATTTGAATGAAATGTCCTTCAAGAAATGGCGAGATGAATTCATACGCGTGGTAGTAGGCAATCGACAACAGGACAATTGGCACAACTGCACCTAGAATGCCAAGCATTAGGCCTTCCAGGAAGAACGGCCAGCGGATAAACGCATTCGTCGCCCCTACCAATCTCATAATTTGAATTTCTCTGCGACGTGCAATGATTGTAATTTTAATAGTGTTAGAGATTAGGAATACTGCTGTAAAAAGCAAGCCAGCAATTAAGGCAAGTCCGACATTCCGGCTGGCCCCAATGAACTTAAACAGCCTTTCAACACTATCCTGTCCGTACTGGACTTTATCCGTGAATTCAAGGCCATCAATTTTTTCGGCGGCCTTCATTGTATCTTCGGGATTTTTCGTTTTTACGATAAATACATCGCTTAAAGGATTATCCTGTTCAAAGAGCTTATACGATTCACCAAGATTCTTGATGAGAATATCAAGTTCTTGTTCTTTTGAAGAGTAGGCAATTTCATCAACTTCGGGGATGGAACCGATTTGCTCCTTTAACATCTGCTGCTGTTCTTCAGTAGCAGTGATATCGATGTGAACGCGGATTTCCACGTCCTCTTCAATGGTTGTAGCCACTTTGTTAAGATTCATCATAATAACGAAAAAAACACCGACAAGGATGAGAGTCACAGTAACTGCACCAACGGACGCAAATGTCATCCAGCCGTTGCGGCCAATGCTTTTCAAGCTTTCCCGAGCGTGGCGGCCAATGGTTCTAACTTTCATAACCGTAGTCACCTCTTTGCTCGTCGCGAACAATTCTGCCATCCTCGATCGCAATAACACGATGCTTGATAGCGTTCACGATTTCTCGATTGTGGGTAGCCATTACAATGGTGGTTCCCCTCATATTGATTTCTTCAAATATCTTCATGATCTCCCAAGACGTATCCGGATCAAGGTTCCCTGTAGGCTCGTCCGCAATGACCACTTTTGGCGAATTTACAATCGAACGCGCAATCGAAACCCTTTGCTGCTCCCCGCCGGAAAGCTCTGTTGGCAGCATTCTTGCCTTATGCTTTAATCCAACAAGATCCAGAACTTCCATGACCCGCTTTTTTATAATCTTCGGCTGTTCCTCAATGACCTCAAGTGCGAATGCGACATTTTCATAAACTGTCTTCATTGTCAGCAGCTTAAAGTCCTGGAAAACAACACCGAGATTGCGGCGGAAGATGGGAACCTTCTTTTGTTTCAGCTTGGCTACGTTGATCCCATTCACGAGGATTGTTCCTGATGTCGGGACTTCTTCGCGGTACATCATTTTAATGAATGTCGATTTACCCGCTCCGCTTGGCCCGACAACATAGACGAATTCGCCCTGGTTGATTTTGATATCTATACCATTAACAGCTGTTACGCCATTTGGATACTTCTTATAAACGCTCTGCATTTCTATCATTTAATTAATCACCTTACTAGTTTTTGTCCAAAGCTTGATGACTGAACCGGTTGACAATATTCTTGTATATCTGACAAAAAACCCTTGTGTATCTGTAACACAAACCCATTATACCATTCAAATCGTGTAAAAAAAGGGGTAGAAATATTACAGTTTCTTTTCAAAGAGAAGATTTTATGACATTTTTATCCTCCATCGGACAAATAATCCAGTGTTTTTTTCTTTAAAAATAATATTGTTTTTTAAATTTTAATAGTGTCTTCATAGTAAAAATAGGGTTTGAAAGGAAAGATTGCTTTTCTTGTATATCATTTCATCTCTAGTCAATATGACAAAGAGATGACAAAGAGATGACAAAGTCTTTGTGACGAGCTTGTGAAATTTTTTCGAGAAGGCGTTTACAATTGAAAATTGTTATTCTTTTTTACTTTACAACTTCTTTTTTATCAATATAAAAACGCCCTGCCTTTCGACAGAGCGTCCAAACTCATCCCGCATTAACGGGCTGTAATAATCCCCACCTAGCCCTAAGAATAATCGAAGAAGCTTTGGTGGGGACAACAGCCCGTAAAAGCCCGATTGGTTCAACTAACAATCAGTGGGAAAGACACCCACTGATTGAAGTTTCACTTTATTTCTTTTCGGATAACCATTCGGCAACCTTTGATGCTTCTTCACCTTTATAGAGACCAGGAGGCATGCCGCCTTTTCCATCCACGATGATTTTCTCAATTTCTTCTTTCGAGTATTTGCTGCCTACTTTCGTAAGGGCTGGAAAATTCCCGCCAGTCAAATCCACACCATGGCAGCCTGAACATTTTTGTTCATACAGTTTTTGTGGATCTGCGCTTGCAGTATCGCCGCCGCCACTATCCCCTCCGCAAGCAGCGAGTACCAAGGAAGCTCCCATCAATAAGCCAACCAGCTTTTTCTTCATATATTTAACTCCTTTGGCAAGATAATCAACCTTAGTTCATTATACCAAGACTACTCCCGTTTGAAACCCTCGCCAAGCACCTCAGCAGCATCCATTACAATGACAAACGCAGCTGGGTCAATAGTTTTGACTAATTGTTTCAAATTTGTGAACTCTAATTGGTCAACCACACACATCAGCACCGGTTTTTCTGTATCGGTATATCCTCCGAATGCAGAAAGCCTTGTTACACCCCGGTCAATTTTCGTAAGAATCCCCTGGCGGACTTCCTCCTGCTTACTGGTAATAATCATCGCCATTTTTGAGTTGCCAAAGCCGACCTGCACGAGGTCTATCGTTTTACTCGTGACATACAATGCAATCAATGCATACAGGCCCCGTTCAATATCAAATATAAGACAGGCCGCAAGGACAATGAGTCCGTCAATCAATACAACGCATCGGCCAAGCGTCATGCCTGTATACTTATGAATGATTTGCGCAGCCAAGTCGGTCCCTCCTGTTGAGGCCTTCCCTCGAAAGACAATTCCAAGCCCCAACCCGACACCAATTCCACCAAACAATGCCCCAAGGAGGGGATCCGCTGTCCATGGTTCAAGATGTGCTGACGCAAAAACAACCAACGGGAGGAAAACTGTCCCAACCAGTGTCTTAATGCCAAACTGTTTTCCAAGCAGCAGAACACCTGCAATGAACAGGGGGATATTCAATGACCATTGGACAAACGCAGGCTCCCACCCGAAGACTGCATCCAGGATAGTGGATATCCCGCTCACACCACCGGAAGCAATCCGGTTCGGGAGCAGGAAAAGGTTAAATGACAGGGCAATAACCGCTGAGCCCGTAAGTATGTATATATATTCCATAATTTTTTGTGCTGGGGTTACGGTCAAACCGCGTTTCCTTCTTTTTCTCACACATATGCACCTCTTACTTACTTCCTAATGAAAAACATGCCCATTAATAAGGCCTTTTTGATTATACCATCACAGGGGTGGTAAACATAATGTTACAAAAGGAAACGAATACTGATTCCACCCTTATCAAGCATCTTAACCAAACCTCTACACGCTATACTTGCACTTAAAGGAGGTGAAACAAATGGAAGAGTTAATGAAAAAATTTATGGCAGAGATGACGGGACAATTCGAACAGGTCAACAAGCACTTTGAAAAAATGGACCAACGTTTAATTGGCATCGACAAGCGGCTGAATGGAATGGATATCCGTCTAAATGTCATAGACAGCAGATTAAATGTAGTAGACACCAGGTTAAATGGGATTGATTCCCGCATTGATGACTTAACAGATGCAGTCAATAATCAGGCATCCGAATTCAGGAGCAACTTTAAGCTTGGAAACGAAAATGGGGCAGCATGACCACATGTTCCCTGCAGACCGCCTCCAATAAAGTCCCCTCTAAAGACCTCAAAGGCTTCAACTTCTCCGGCAAAATAAAATTCAAATAAAAGCAAAAAGCCTTTGCCGGCAGAGAACAGCGGCAAAGGCTTTATTATATTCTAAGGGTACTTTTAAAAACTAGGATAGCTTCGACCTTAAATAAGCATCGATAAACTGGTCAAGGTCACCGTCCATGACGGCTTGAACATTGCCGGATTCCGTTCCAGTCCTGTGGTCTTTTACCATTGAATAAGGATGGAATACATAGGAGCGGATTTGGCTGCCCCAGCCAATTTCCTTCTGTTCTCCGCGAATCTCGGCAAGCTGCTTTTCCTTTTCCTCAATCTGGCGCTGAAGTAGCTTCGCCTTTAGCATGTTCATTGCGCGCTCACGGTTTTTGATTTGAGAGCGTTCCGTCTGGCAGGTTACAACGACACCAGTCGGAATGTGAGTGATCCTTACCGCTGAATCGGTTGTATTGACATGCTGGCCTCCCGCACCGCTAGAGCGGTACGTATCAATTTTCAAATCGTCGGTCCGAATGTCAATATCAACATCATCGCTAAGCTCAGGCATGACTTCGCACGATACAAACGATGTATGGCGCCGCCCCGATGAATCAAACGGTGAGATTCGTACCAAGCGGTGAACGCCTTTCTCAGCCTTCAAATAGCCATAGGCATTATGCCCTTTGATTGAAAGCGTAACACTCTTGATTCCAGCTTCATCACCCGGAAGGTAGTCAAGCGTTTCGACCTTGTACCCGCGTTTTTCAGCCCAGCGTGTATACATCCGCAGAAGCATGGATCCCCAGTCCTGGGACTCGGTACCGCCAGCGCCAGGATGAAGTTCAAGTATTGCATTATTTTTATCATAAGGCTCGCTCAGGAGCATTTCCAATTCGTAATCATCAAGCCTTGAAGTAAGCTCGGCAAGCTCCTCTTTAAGCTCGGCCATTAGCTCTTCATCGGGCTCTTCCTTCAAAAGCTCGAATGTCACTTCCAGATTCTCATACGATTCATTCATCTCAACGAATGCATGAACCTGGTCCTTAAGGGCATTTGCCTCGTTAATAACCTTTTGCGCGGCTTCCTGCTCATTCCAGAAGTCCGGGTGCAGCATTTCATTATCGAGCTGCGCTATCCGCGCTTCCTTTTCCTCGAGGTCAAAGAGACCCCCTAAAGCCCGCTAATCGCTTAGCTGTTTTCTCCAACTCATGTCTAATATCTGCCATTTCCATATCGATCACCTCATAATGCTTTCCGTAAGAATTATCATTATACAGTATATCGTGTTACCGCCGGAATGCCAAAGGCTGTGGTAAAAAAAGGTTGAGGGCTAGGGCATTCATTCCCTCTCTTCCCGTTGGAAAGTGGAAATCGCGTCAAACTGCTCCTTCAAAGTGCTATAAAGAGACATATAGATAGTATGGAACCGTTCATATACCTGTTTGTTCCTTTCAATTGGGTAATGCTCTGTCCTGATCGTAACCATCTTTTTCACGTCTTCCAATGACTCGATATAGCCTAACGCATATAAAGCCAGGGTAGCTGCACCAAGACCTGATCCTTCATGGCTTTCCAGGACGGAAACAGGCTTGCCTGAAACATCCGCCAAAATTTGCCTCCAAACTTCCGACTGCGCAAATCCACCCGATACCCTTATCCGATCAGGTTTTCCCGCCATGTTTTCCAAAAGGACACCGACACTGTATACAGCATATATAATCCCCTCAAGGACCGCACGGATAAAATGCTCCTTTCGGTGGGTAAGTGTAATGCCGATAAATGCACCACGGGTATTTGCATCCCACATAGGCGCCCTTTCCCCTGAAAGGTAAGGGAGGAATATCAATCCTTCTGCACCGGCAGGAATGGCAGCAGCCTTCTCGATCAGCACATCGTACGGATCTTTCCCCAGGCTCGCCGCCTCTTCAATAACACCACTAGCCAACTGGTCCCGCAGCCACCTTAGCGCGATTCCTCCATTATTAACAGGCCCGCCAATCACCCATTTTCCATCAGCAAGATAATAACAAAAGGTCCGCCCCTTTGGTTCGAGAAGCGGTTTGTTTACAACGGTCCTGATTGCCCCACTTGTCCCGATTGTTACCGCATATTCCCTTTCATTGATTGCACCCACGCCAAGATTAGCAAGAACGCCATCACTGGCCCCTACTATGATTGGCAGGTCGGCAGGAATCCCCATTGTCTCAGCAGCTGTCTTTTCCATATTCCTATAAAACGCCGTTGTTGGCACAGGTTTGGACAATTTATCTTTGGAAAGTTCAAGCAGTTCCAAGACCTTATCATCCCAGTCCAGCTCTTCCAGATTAAACAGGCCTGATGTCGAGGCAATTGAATAATCAACAATATAGTCCCCAAACCACTTCCACATCACATATTCTTTCATTGAAATCCATTTGCTCGCCTGTTCATACAAAGCCGGCTGTTCGTATTTCATCCATAGCAGCTTGCTAAGAGGCGACATCGGATGGATAGGGGTTCCAGTCCTTCTATAAATATCAAGTCCATTCCATTCCGCTTTTAACTTTTCGGCATAGTAATGGCTCCTGTTATCAGCCCAAATGATACAATTGGTGAGCGGCTGTCCGTTTTCATCGACTGCCATGATGCTGTGCATCGCGGCTGAAATGCCAATTGCAATTAGTTCACCAGTATCGATTTTCGATTTTTTTATTACTTCCCTAATCGATTCCAATATCGCTGTATAAATCTGTTCAGGATTCTGTTCTGCCCAGTCGGGTTTGGGATGAGTAATTGGATATTCCACTGCAGCAGAAGAAACCTGCCAGCCCTCTTTTGAAAATAAGGAGGCCTTCGTTGAGGTTGTTCCAATATCCAGGCCGATAACATACTTTTTATGTATTTCCATGGGTTTTCCTTCCCCGCTTTCAGGCACGAAATAGAATAGTAGTATGATAAACTACATTCACTTAAAATTAGTATATCAAACATCTTCTTCTTAAAGGAAATCCGCTTTGCAAACCTATTTTAAAAGCAGGATTCTTTTTTCGGATATCGAAATGATGTAAATAAGGAAAACTATTATTTACTATAATAAAGGAGGAAAAACAATGACCTTCTCGATTGTTGGGTTTGATCCTGTTGAAAAAGAATGGGGAATTGCGGTACAATCTAAATTTCTTGGCGTAGGAGCAGTTGTACCATGGGCAAAAGCGGGTGTCGGTGCAGTAGCGACCCAATCCTATGCAAATACTGCATACGGGCCCCGCGCACTCGAGCTGATGGCCGAAGGAAAATCCGCGGAAGAAGCGTTGAAGCTCATCCTCGAGGATGACAGGGAAAGGGAAATGCGCCAGGTTGGACTGATTGATGCAAATGGAAACGCCGCCACGTTTACAGGCTCACAATGCTATAAGTGGGCTGGCGGGTTAACAGGGCCCAATTTTGCAGCTCAAGGAAACATTCTTGTTGATGAAAAAACTGTGGCCAAAATGGCTGAAACATTTATCTCTGCTAGCGGAACACTTGCAGAGCGATTGCTTGCGGCCCTTGATGCTGGCCAGGAGGCTGGAGGGGATTCGCGCGGGCAGCAGTCGGCAGCGCTTTTGATTGTAAAAGAGCGCGGCGGCTATGGCGGCTTCAACGATCGCTATATCGATCTTCGGGTCGATGACCATCCAGCGCCAATTAAGGAACTTATCCGTATTTACGGACTCCAGCAGCTTTATTTTGCCCCATCCAGGCCTGAGAGAATTGTCCCGATTGATGGGAATGTTGAAACAGAATTGGTTGAGCATCTCGGCAGACTCGGATATTTCAAGACCAACTTCGCGGGCAAGGAGGATATCCAAAAGGCTTTGACCTCCTACCTTCACACCGAAAATTTTGAAATGCGGGAGCAGGAAACAGGGATGATTGACCTGGACGTGCTCGATTATATGAAACTACAGCAGCAGAAATAGAAATGAGATGACAGTAAATGAAACAAGCAGATTTATTCATGGCTTTCTTCCGGGTCGGCATGCTCGGATATGGAGGCGGGCCTTCATCCATCCCGCTAGTTCAAAAGGAAGTCGTCAGCCGGTACAAATGGATGAGTGCGGATGAGTTTGGTGATGTCCTCGCATTGGCCAATGCACTCCCCGGCCCGATCGTGACAAAACTAGCCGGATACGTCGGATACCGGATAGCCGGATATCTTGGCATGATTAATGCTGTTCTGGCAACAATTCTCCCAACCATTTTCTTGATGATTTTCCTTCTGACCGGGCTCAATGCCCTCAAGGACGAGCCATGGGTAAGCGGTGCCGCAAGCGCCGTCGTTCCAGTTGTCGCCGTCATGCTTTTGACAATGACATGGGAATTTATAAAAAAATCAGTTGGTTCGAAGCTTGGAAAAATTTGGACCGCCATTCTCGTCGTTGCAAGCTTTGTGCTGCTTGAAGCACTCGGTGTCCATCCTGCTATCATTATCTTCACCCTCCTTCTTGGTGCACTTCTTATGAAGGACAAAAAGGAGGAAGGCAAAGCATGATTTACCTTAAAATCTTCTGGGCCTTTTTCCTGCCAGGCATCCTTGGCTACGGCGGCGGCCCGTCTTCCATCCCGCTTATTGAAGCGGAAGTTGTCGACCGATACGAGTGGATGTCAACAAGCGAGTTCTCCGAGGTTCTGGCGATGGGAAATGCACTGCCGGGACCGATTGCAACGAAAATGGCAGGTTATATCGGTTTTGAGGTCGGCGGAGTTTTTGGCGCTGTGGTCGCTGTGTTTGCCAGTGTCGCTCCGTCACTTGTACTGATGATCGGCCTTCTCAGTCTGCTTCTCCGGCACAAGGAATCACCAAAGGTTAAGAGGATGACAATGATTGTCCGCCCTGTCATTGCGGCTCTTCTTGGGGTTATGGCATGGGATTTCTTTGTCGAGTCGTATCAGGGTCCGGGGTTGCTGCACACGATTGTGCTCGCTGGTGCAAGCCTGTTGTTGATGGAAAAACTGAACGTCCATCCTGCTTATGTTATTGTGGGGAGTTTGGTATATGGGGCGATATTACTTGGCTAATTTGAAACCGAAAGGCGGATGCCTTTCGGTTTTTTTATGCTGTATAAATCGACAAGATTAAAATCTTCCGACAGGGGCTGGCAAAAAATTTCCCGGGAAAGGATGTTTTTACGTTAGGATTAGTGTAAATTAGACAGATTATTTGAATCGATTAAAAGCCGCTCTTACACCTAAAGATCTTGCCTCTACGGGAATATATAGTGAAGCCTCGAAGCCTCATTTCTCCCTAATTTCACAGTATAGTTTTGACAAAATATATAAAGTTTTCACAATGTATCCATATTAGGAAGGTGGCGTCTGGTAAAATAGGAACTGAATGGGAGGTTTGCCATGATATTTAAAAAACAAAGAAATAACAAGAATGGAGAAGAAATAAAACAAGATAACTTTTCTCCTATCGAAAGCATGAAGAGAGGCACAAAAAACTCGATTAGACGATGGAAGTTTATGGTCTGGACATTGTTGATGCTGATTGCACTGTCAGCTTCTGGCTATGGTGCATTAAGTTATGCTTCAACTCCTTCTTTTTGTGCAAACTGCCATGAAATAACACCCCAGCTTGCAACATATGAAGCAAGTGCCCACAATCAAATTAAATGTACTCAATGTCATATTAAGCTTGGGGGAAAAAACCAGTTATTACATAAGATCGATGGAATAAGAAATGTTTATACCCATATAACAGCCCCACCCGGGACTATCGTTCCGACAGTTACAGTATCAAACGAAAACTGCGAACAATGCCATTCCAAAAAACGGCTTGTTTCAGCAACCGGCGATCTTATTGTTAATCATGAAGGACATATTACTGAAGGGATTCCCTGTGTAACCTGTCATAGCGGCGTTGTACATGCAAAGGTTGTAGAACGAGGGATAAGTGACACCTCTTCGTATACATTCTGGACAACGGAAAACACCAAAAAATTGATTGAGGATAAAAATGTTAAACCAAATATGGGTACGTGTATTGACTGCCATGAAAAGGTCAACCTTGGTAAAAAGCCTTGGACCGATCCGAAGTACATTTTACCAGGAACAAATGACGGGATCTCAAAAAATGCATATAACAACGATGATTCCCCGGAAGCAAGGGCAGGGGTGTTGGAAAGAACGTTGCCTGACAATAAACAAAAACTAATATTCGAAGCGATAAGCGGCCAAGAAAAAGAGGCAAAACTTTCAATGGAGTGCATGACCTGCCACAGGGAGATAAACACTCCAAAAAACCACGATAACAAGGCGTGGCAACAAAACCACGGCGATTCGGCAGTAAAGGAATTGGAGCAATGCTTGAATTGCCATAAAGATTCATTATGGATCAAAACATTGGAAAAACAGCATATAAAGACATTATTAAGTGAAAAAGATACGGAAAGTGTAAATAAAGACTGGTCAGTAGCTATAGAAGAAACACGAGGTAATTATTTCTGCAGTATCTGCCATGCCAACCGGCCTCAAAACCATCTGGACCGTAATGACTGGCTTTACAACACACATCGCCTTGAATCATCGACCCCTGAAGAGAGAAAAGGCTGTTTTGTCTGTCATGATAATGAAAAGCCATTGAAAAACGAAACAAATGCTCCTTCGGATGTGTATTGTGACTTTTGCCATGAAGGGTTATTCCAAGGTGAAGCTGTTAAACGTAATTCCTAGCTAATTAGAGATAAAGAGCTGGAGATGGCATATTTCCAGCTCTTTAATCCTATTTAATTCCTTTAAGGAAAGTAAAAAAAGATGTGGTTGGGTCCTTGCGCGAACCCCAAACACATCTTTTTTGTATCTTATCAGTTTTTTAGTTAGAAGAATTACTTAAATCAGAAACTGTTTCTTTAGTTGCCTTAGTAGTTTCTATTGTTGCTTCAGGTTGTTCGAGTACAGGATTCTCTCCAGTCACAGCAGTTTTTTCATCAGGGTTGCTTAAGCCAGTTCCCTCTGCTTGGCCGCTAGACGTTGGTGATGGAGGGTTAGGCTTTTCAAGGATAGGCCGCTTTGGAGCATGAGCAGAACTCGTATACTTGTTTGTTCCATATCCATGGCATAAAGAGCATGATTTTATGGTTTCACCTGAGTCATGCCCATTTCCATAATCGGCAATATCCCTAGGAAATATATATTCACCCTCTTTGTTCCTTAAATCAGAAAGATCTTTGTGACAGCTAATACAGAACTCTCTATCATTTGAAGAAGTGAACTCTTTTAACTTAAAGTTTGGATCATGTAGCTTATGGCATTTCGAGCAGGAAAGATGCCCGGAAGTCCCATCCTCCAAAGTAACGTAATGTCCAGATTCCTTATCTCCATAATATGTTCCAATCTCGTTTTCATGGCATTGGATGCATAACTTAAAATCATCCTTTGTTCCAGGGGATTTTGAATATGTTTGCTGTTGACCGTATTGCCCGCCTATTAACTGGTTTCCGGAAGCAATATGTGTACTGTGGCAAAACGAACAAGAATTTGTATTTGCCATTACTGGGTCATGTATCCCCCCAATCTCGAAACTGACTGTTGCTGAGGAAAGCTGATTACCTTCCCCATCCAACACAATAATGGTGATTCTATGCAACCTTACATCAAGCTTCATTTTTGTAAAGGACCATTCAATTACATCACCATTTCGTTTGAATTTTATTTCCCCTTCCAATGGGGTGATGTCTTTGCCTTCAGAGCTATCGAGATGGGGTTGTTCATCAATTACCTTAATTCTAATCTGATCGGAAGAACCTATATTCACAATCCTTCCGTTAAAATTTATATTTGAATACTCAACAGTAGTATTTTCCTTGGGCGACAAAATTTCGATTTGGGGAGCTGCAGAAGTATAGACGATATTGGTGCCAATTATAACAAATAGAAGAATGCTTGTAAGGGTAAACAAAGTGAACCCGACTAGAAGTAATGGTTTGTTAGTTCTTCTGGCCATTGACTTACCCTCCTTTCAAGTGCTGTTAAGGTTATTACTGGCTACCCAATTTTATTATATCAATGAGGATTACACTAACTATAACCCGAAAAGGAACACTTTTTGACAGTTTACCCTGGAAGGTTTTATAATTCCTAAAACCAATTTACTTTTTAAATATTTTCATTTATCAATGTTGGTAGATGAAATTAAGAAGCAATATGATAAACAAATATGTAAGAGAGTAAGGTGCTGTGCAGATGCACAGCACCTTACTCGTTTTTCTGGCTAACATTTAGTGGGGCTAAATGTTGTCTTTATTGCTAATAGCTCTTTGTTGATGGATCTGGAATCATGCCATCTGGATGCAACTCATCACGGTTTGTGTTTTTCAGAGAAGCAGCCTTGGAACTGTTGTGGCAAGCCCAGCATCCTGATAGGTTGGTAAACTTCTTAAGTGCAGAAGATGGATTTTTGTCAAGCATGTATTCTTTAGCAACATCTTCAGTCCAGCCTTTACCTAGAGGAGCAGTATCGGCATTATAAGGCTTTTGCAAATCGTGTATTGTTGCACCATCAGCATCTACCATAATTTCAACATCAGATCCGTGTGCATAGTGGCAGCGTAAGCAAGTGTAGGAAGAGCTTGTAGTTGTATGTCCATAATACTTCTGGCCATTATAGTTCCCATGCTTGCTTGTAGATCCACCGGATGCGGTTAGGTAATCTGTATGGCATGTTGAACACCATTGAGATACTTGAACTCCTGCACCGCCTGTTCCCCATAGAGCTGAAACATCATGCTTTGTTACAACATTTGATACGGCACCAGGAACTGCATCTAGCTTCAATTTCACTGCAAATGCACGGCCGATGTCGGCAGACAAGGCATTGTTTAGCAAGGTCTTACCCTCTGCAGTAACTGAGTATACCATACCTTTATCGTATTTGAATTTTACTGGTGCGCCTACTTTTCCATTTTGATAGTCATTTTGGTCAATAACCACATTTGACCAATGATAAGCATCGTTCGCACCAGTAGTTGGGAAGTTCTTTATTGTACCATCAGCATTTAGAACTGAACTAATTTGATCTGCAGTAACTGTAAATAGCCTAGATTGATAGTTACGTCCGTTCGATGTTGCACTATAACCATACAGCCATGGGCTAGTTGTTTTGTCATAACTATAAGTAGTATTACCATTAGTGGTAGTACTTTTTAATTCATAGACCATAATTATTACAGCATCACCCGGGATACTGTCATATGCTGTCGTTGATAAACCGTGGTTTAATTTTGTACCTCTAACCGCCCTGAACTTTGGAGAATCAGCAGATACCCCAGAGTTTCTGTCAGCATAGCTAACAACATCGATTTTAGCAGCCTTAATACCACCCTGTTCTGGAACAGTATTACCCATGTTGGCAGGATTATAATGCAACAAACGGTCGCTATATGATCCATGTGGAGCATGACAGCTTGCACAAGTGAAATTACTACCCCAAGAAGCCGCATCATTGGACGCTTTATTCCCACCAGGTGCAGCTTTTACTTGTAATGCGCCTGTTGCCAAGTGAACACTCATATTGCCAGCGTGGCTACCGCCGAATGTTCCAGCTGTTGATTCAGAGTTAAAATAGTCTTTACCATTTTCAAAAACGTTATAAAAACCTAGTGTACCGTCATGGCAAGCTGTACATGTGTTGTAGGTGCTGTCTGCAAAAAGTAGTTGCTTTGCTTTTGCAGTATGCGTCTGGTGACAGCTTGCACAAGAGTTGGTGTTATTTTGGTAAGAGCCGTGTGTTTTTTGGTCTCCTGCGACTCCATGATTATCTCTCATGTCGGTAGACTTGATAACCTGGTCAAAGGTGCTGCCGTCATTAGTGTTAATCCCGGAAGTCGTATTGTTGGCATTAGGATTGGCTGTCACAGCACTTGTTGCCGGAGCTGTTTTGTTATGCTCTGATTCTTCTGCATATGCTGCTATCGCAAAAATGCTCATCAACAAAAGGGTCAATAAAAAGCTTAAACTAAACCTTTTCACGCTTAAAAACCTCCCTTAATAAATCTTTCTTTTTCTCTCTTCTTTTTTCTCTATCTGTTCACTACCTGCTCTAGCTTAATTAATTTCCCTTCATCACCTCCCTAAAGTATCAGTCTTTAAAAATGCCAGTTTAGTAACTTCTCCATTAAGCTAATTAAAGACTGAAACCCTTAAATTCAATGTATCTGTAATCAAAACATTGTCGTCATCATCCAGGAATAGGCCGTTAGGCAACTGGAACTGGCCGTTCCCCTCGCCCATGGAACCGAATTGGAATACCTGCTCTCCTTCTTTGGTGAATCCATAGACAATATGGGTTAGATTGCTGACAACATAAACGTATCCCCGGCTGTCTATTCCAATACCCCTAGGGTTTACGAAGTAAGATTCTCCCTGCCCATTCTTGGTTCCGTTAATAACCCTGACAAACTTTCCATCCTTATCAAACGCCTGAACCCGCTGGTTACCAGTATCGACAACATAGACATTTCCTTCTTTATCAGCAGTTACCGCGTTAGGAGCCATGAATTCGCCCTCACCGGTTCCCGGTTTGCCAATTTCCTGCAATAATTTTCCTTGAAGATCGAATACCATTACCTTATTTTGCTGAATGTCGGTCACATATACTTTTTCATTGATGATCCTTAAACCAGCAGGGGAAGTAATTTTTTTGTCTTTTACAGACTGTTCGGCAAAGTATTTAATGAATTTTCCCTTTTCATCAAATATAGAGATATTCCCATTATAAAGATCTGCTACAAATATATTGCCTTTGTTATCGGCAGAAATCCCGTAGGGGAATCTGAACTGTCCCGGTTTATTTCCTTCTTCGCCGAATTTATATAGAGGGGAGCCGGCAAGGTCGTAGACTACAATCCGTTTATTATTTGTATCGGTAACAAAAATGAATGAGTTTGATTTCGTTACATCCATTGGTTTAGCTAATGAATCACCAAATTCGCTATCCAAATGTTGCTTAAATTGTGGCGCATCCGATGGGTTGATCACTGCTTGTAAACCTGTTGGGATATCACCCGAGTTGTTTATAAACAGAAAAGTAAAAACAGCTGCGGTTGAGACTGAAATAACAAGCATCAATATATAAACTGTCCGACGTTTCATTGTTATTCACCCTCTGTTTTGATTTCTTTATTTATGCGGTCCAAAGCTGCTGTTGCGTCTTCAAATAAGGGATCAAATTGCAATGCATCTTTATAAATGTCGGCGGCGATTTTTAATTCACCCTTTGCTTCTGCAACCATACCAATTTGATAAATGATGTCTGCATTAGCTGGGTTCAATTTATTCGCTGACTCAAGAGCTTTCGTTGCTTCTTCATACATCTTCAAATGCCGGTAAGTAATCCCCAGCTGGACATGCCCTTTGAAATCCTTGGGAGCTATTTCAACCGCTTTATTAAAAACTAGTAACGCATCATTGAAATACTCTTCATCTAGATAAACTAGGCCAAGATTGTAATAGGCATCATAATATTTTTTGTCCTGGTCAATAACATATTGAAGTTCCTGGATTGCCTTTTTATTTTCCCCTTTCAAAAAGTGCGTATATCCAAGAATAACGCGGTTTTCCAGGTTGGCCGGATCCACTCTTACTCGCTCTTTATAGTACTCCAGCTGTTCATTTACCTTTTTCATGTCTATATCATTCCAAAAATAAAAGTGGCCAATTGCGTAACCTGTACCCGAGGTAAGGGCGAAGGTAAGAA
This sequence comes from Bacillus sp. FJAT-27225, assembly GCF_001685025.1. GTDB lineage: Bacteria > Bacillota > Bacilli > Bacillales > Cytobacillaceae > Bacillus_D. The sequence continues at coordinate 932,684 of NZ_MAYU01000012.1, forward strand.
AAATTAGAAGAATACTTTGAAATATAGTAAACGTTTTAGGTTTATTCTTTTGTTTGGTTTCATTAACTGGTTGGGGAATGTTTTCTGTATCCATAAGTACTACCCCTTTCTTGGTTAGAGTTCTTCTTCTCTATAGCGATTAAAGCTATGGCAGTTTTCACACGTTGCTTCGACATGGCATTGTGTACAAGTGGCATCATACTTTTGATTTTCTCGGATTGGAACAGGGTGACTCTTCTTCCACTCCCTTTTATGGGAGCTGGGATGACAAGAAGAGCAAGCTACATTCGTTACAGGAGTCTCACTGGCTATCTTATTATCATGGCAGGTTAAGCAATTATCCTTATCTTCAGCTAATCTCCCATGATTCATCTGGAAGTGGGATTGTTTGTGGCTCTTCGGACGTTCCCCATGGCAATCTTTGCAAAAAGTATTTGTTTTTGCGTATTGAGGCACTGTGACGTTATTACTGTCGGCTTTTTCGTCGTTCAAGTACTTTGTATAGCTTAAGCTTTCTTTAAACAGGTCATATTTCTCACTGGACATATATGAATGACATCTTTCGCATTTTGGCAGTTCAGAAGTTTCTATTTTTCCGTGGCCGCCATTTTTAAATTCATTGGTTTTATGGTCCTCTGGAAACATCGATGTCTGATGGCAGGCTTCACATTCCAGTGGTGCTTTTCTAACTTCATGGCATTCCATGCACGTATCCATTTGCGGCCTTGTATACTTGGTCTCTGCCATTAAACGCTGTCCTTGGACCTCAGTCCACCTACTATAGTCACTTTTGTAGGTGACTTTTCGATCAGCTATCTTTCCATGCGCAACTCCACTATGACATTGCGCACATTCTATACCTTCATTTTTATGTTTATCATGAGGAATGATAATATCCCCGGATGGTGTGACCTCTCTCTTGAATACATTGTGACATTTTTCACATGCACTATCTGGTATATCCTTTGGCATTCGTATTGGTGCGGTATATGTTTGTGTCTGTTTTTTGTACAGTTCGACAATTCCGTTCCCTTTTGCTTTTACTAGATTATCGACCCCTGGTTCGATATGGCAGCTTTCGCAATCTACTTCACCGTGGGAGGACGCCTTCCAGGTGTAGTACTCCGGTTTCATTTCATGACAGGATGAGCAGAATTTGGAACTGGATGTTGCTTCTAGCCCTATTAATCCAATTGAGAAGAATAGGGCCAGAAACAACAGGGTTAACGTCATGATTTTAAAAATCGTATTGCGAAAACGTGGAGGGGCCGGAAGTTCGTTCTGCTGTTGTTGTTCATTTTCTTCCATAAGACTGTCCCTCCATTATGAGTTTTGGTTATGCACCTTTTTTACCTTTAAACCCAGTCCTGTGGCAATATTGGCAGTATACATCCGTCGGTGCGTTTGTTTTAACATCTTCAGCTGGTTTTTCATTGTCGTGGCATACAAAACATTCCGCTTTCGCATCGTTCGTTTTTGCATTTTCCGAGTGCTTTGTCAGCCAGACATCACTGTCACCGTGGCTTGCCGGGCGTTCAGCGTGGCAGGTTGAGCAGAATGCGCTCTCCCGTGATTTATCTTTAGCAACCTTTGCGTTTGGAACATACTCTTCTTTCTTGTCCTGGTTAATCAGTGTCTTAATATCTTGTTTTGCAATATCGCGGATCCACTTCGAGTCTTCGTGGCAATCAAGACATGTATTAAGTTCTTTGATAGCTGAGTCACCGTGGCCTTGGTTCCATTTTTTATCCTTGTGATTTTCCGGAATGGAAATTTCCTTATGGCAAGTGAAACATTCCATGGAAAGCTTTACGCCTTCGGTTTGTTTTCCTAATGCCTGAAGAATTATTTTCTGTGTTTGCTTCGTTGTTTCATGGGATCCCTGGACGCCGGTTACAGTCGCTTCGTGGGGCTCGGCAGCTGTCTCCTCTCCATGACCTTCCGGTGTGGCAACGGCCTTTTCGGCGCCATGGCCTTCACCCTTCTTATCGGTTTGCCCGTGAGTGTTAACTGGCAGGCTATACGCAATGTCTTTCCAAGGTTTTTGTCCTTTGTTGACCTTGTCATGGCAATCGATACATGTTCCCATATTCGGATTGATGTACTCTCTTGTCATGAGCTTATCGATATTTTCTTCTGTCCAAAAATCGTATGTTTCAGAACCGTTGATTCCCCGGTCAACAACTTTCCCATGTGCAACACCAGCATGGCAAGTGATACATGGAACTCCTTCTTTTACGTGTTCCTTGTGGTTCACCTTCAAGTCACCTGTAGCCGTTACAAGGCGGTTATCCGAGTGGCACTGGCCGCAGTTCACCTTCATGACTGGAACTGTCTGTACGATTGGATCTGGCGGGCCAACAACGTGGTAATACACTTCCTTCATTGACTCTATTTTGTGAAGGACCATATTTTTTGCACCTGGCTCGATGTGGCACTGGGTACATTTAATCTCACTGTGAGCACTTGCCTTGAATGTTTGATACTCTGGGGCCATTTCATGGCAGCTTGCACAAAAGCTCGGATTTGATGTAAATGCAATTGCGCCGTACACCGTTCCGCTCATTGCGATTAGTGCGAACAAAAGTACGAAACCGAGTTTCCACTTATTGACCGGGTTCTTCCAGTCTATATTTTTGAACTTCCGCCAAAGTCCGCGTATAAGGCCAACCTTCTTTTTCCCTTCCCTTGTCTCTGTCTCAGGGCTTATCTCTGAATTTTTGGATCTCCTCCAAAAGGCCACGCTGTTTCACCCTTTCCTGTTTGAGCTCTGCTTTTTATATTTTTTACTTAACCTCTAAAGGTAGTATCTAACATTTCTACGTTATTTTCCAATGTACAATTTGTGAATAAACCTGCGAAACTTGTCAACGAAACATCTTTAAGTAAACACCTAAAAAACGTTGATAAATCAACATTTATGTTAACAACACCTATGTAGTGAAAAGGGAAAAGTAATTTTATAATTATTAATTTTATTGTTTATTTATACAAAATCTCACCATTTTCAGCGCTGTTTTTTGCATACGGTTACATACCTCTTGCATTCGAAGTTATGTGGAATTTGTGTTGTTTACATGAAGAATTTATGTGGATGCAATGTGGAATTTATGAGTGACTTGTGAAGAAAGTATGAACATTTAAAAAAGCAATGGCAAATCGCCATAGCTTTGGATAGTAAATTAGAGTTTCCCAAAAAATCCGGTGTTATAGCAGTATTCGCAATAAACAGCGGTTGGTGCATTTGTTCCTTTTTCAGGAAATGTCTCTTCCACTTCATGGCATACTACACATTGTGCTTTTTTTCGTCGCCCTGTGCTTAGGTGAATGTCCCTTAAGCCATAACCCAATCTCTGCGTGGCTTGGTCGCCTTTTTCCATGACATGTATAACAGAAATCATTATTACGTGCTTTTTCCTTTATGCTTGCCGGGGGATGGGGTATACCCCTCATTTTGTTCTGCTTTCAGATGAGTTCGGATATCTTGCTTAGGCATTTCCTTAACCCATTGGGTATCATCATGGCACTCTACACACTTGTCCGCCTCCGGGATTGCGTCGCGACCATGGCCATGGTTTAGAGTGTTTCTTTCGGTTTATCCAATCACCCACCCTCCCTCATCAATAAGGGTTCAGAAATGTAAAAGATTCTCTGTTCCAGTTTAGAAAATGTACGCTAGTATAACAGAAATTACACATATGAACACGTTCAAAGCTATGCGGCATTTGTTGTCACACGTATGCGGAAGTGGTAAGATGGTAAAAGAAATTGGCGAAATGTTTTTACAGGAATTGTACTGTTACAGAACGAATTCTTACCTCTTGTAGAATTCGAATGCATATATAGAAGGAGCGTAAATATGGGCATCTTAAATAAATTGTTTGATATGAACAAACGCGAAATCAAGAAGCTGACAAAGATTGCCGACAAAATCGAAGCCCTTGCCAGCGAAACGGAGAAGCTGACGGATGACCAGCTCCGCGATAAAACGGAGGAATTCAAAAAGCGTTATCAAAATGGGGAAACTCTTGATGATCTGCTAGTAGAAGCGTTTGCGGTCGTCCGTGAAGGCGCGCGCCGCGTTCTTGGCTTATATCCATATCCTGTCCAATTGATGGGCGGTGCTTCCCTGCATGAGGGCAATATCTCCGAGATGAAGACGGGTGAAGGTAAAACGTTAACGGCTACGATGCCGGTTTATTTGAATGCACTATCCGGGAAAGGCGTCCACGTTGTCACGGTCAACGAATACCTTGCCAGCCGTGATGCCACCGAGATGGGGCAGCTCTATAACTTCCTCGGCCTGACTGTCGGCTTGAACCTGAATAGCATGACAAAGGAAGAAAAGCAGGAAGCTTATGCAGCCGATATCACATACGGAACAAATAACGAATTCGGCTTTGATTATCTTCGGGACAACATGGTCTTATATAAGGAACAAAAAGTTCAGCGTCCACTTTTTTATGCGGTTATTGACGAGGTTGACTCGATTTTGATTGACGAAGCACGGACTCCGCTGATCATTTCCGGTACTGCCCAAAAGTCAACTTCCCTTTATATCCAGGCGAATGCATTCGTCCGCACCCTTAATAAGGACGATGATTATACGTATGATGAAAAAACAAAAGGCGTTATGCTTACCGAGCAAGGGATTTCCAAGGCAGAGCGCGCTTTTGGGATCGAGAACCTGTTTGATATTAACCATGTAACCTTGAACCATCATATCAACCAGGCATTAAGGGCAAACGTCTCCATGCATCTCGACGTTGATTATGTTGTCCAGGATGGCGAAATCGTCATTGTTGACCAATTCACTGGGCGTTTGATGAAGGGACGCCGTTATTCTGAAGGACTCCACCAGGCGATTGAAGCAAAGGAAGGCCTTGAGGTCCAAAACGAGAGCATGACTCTCGCAACCATCACCTTCCAGAACTATTTCCGAATGTACGAAAAGCTTGCCGGGATGACCGGTACAGCCAAGACTGAGGAAGAGGAATTCCGCAATATATATAATATGAACGTTATCGTCATCCCGACGAACCGCCCGATTGTCCGTGATGACCGAGCGGACTTGATTTATGCAACGATGGACGGAAAATTCCGCGCCGTCGTCGAAGACATTGCCGAGCGCAATAAAAAGGGACAGCCTGTCCTTGTCGGTACAGTTGCAATTGAAACGTCCGAGTTGATTTCAAAATACCTTCAAAAGAAAGGTATTAAGCACAATGTATTGAACGCGAAAAACCACGGACGTGAAGCGGAAATCATCGCTGAAGCAGGCCAGCCTGGCGCTGTTACAATCGCGACAAACATGGCCGGACGCGGAACGGATATCAAGCTGGGTGAAGGTGTAAAGGAAGTGGGCGGACTTGCCGTTATTGGTACAGAGCGCCACGAATCCCGCCGGATCGATAACCAGCTGCGCGGACGTTCAGGCCGTCAGGGAGACCCAGGTGTCACTCAATTCTACTTATCAATGGAAGACGAACTGATGCGCCGCTTCGGCTCAGACAATATGAAGGCCATGATGGAGCGGCTTGGCATGGATGATTCCCAGCCAATTCAAAGCAAAATGGTGTCCCGCGCAGTCGAATCCGCGCAAAAGCGCGTTGAAGGAAATAACTTTGACGCCCGGAAGCAGCTCCTCCAATACGACGACGTTCTGCGCCAGCAGCGTGAAATCATTTACAAGCAGCGTAACGAAGTCCTTGAGGCGGAAAACTTGCGCGATATCGTTGAAAACATGATTAAAGCAACGATTGAACGTGCAGTTGATTCCCATGCCCCACGCGGCGGGGATGAAGAGGATTGGAACCTCGATGCGCTTGTAGATTGGATTCATGCGAATCTTCTTCGAGAAGGCGATATTACCATTGACGACCTGAAGGGTAAGTTCCAGGATGAAATGATTGATACCATCTTTGCAAAAGTAGTCGAACGATACAACGAAAAAGAAGAAATCCTTTCTTCCGAACAAATGCGCGAGTTTGAAAAAGTAATCGTTCTCCGCGCGGTTGACTCGAAATGGATGGATCACATCGATGCAATGGACCAACTCCGCCAGGGTATCCACCTTCGCGCGTACGCCCAGACCGACCCACTTCGCGAATACCAGCATGAAGGCTATGCAATGTTCGAAAGCATGGTCGTGTCGATTGAAGAAGAAGCAGCCCGCTATATTATGAAGGCTGAAATCCGCAACAACCTGGAACGGCAGGAAGTTGCAAAAGGTGTTGCTGTTAACCCGAAAGCAGATGGGGAAGCGAGCAAGAAAAAACCTGTCACTAAACAGGTGCAAATTGGACGCAATGATCCATGCTACTGTGGCAGCGGCAAAAAGTATAAAAACTGCCATGGCGCGTAATAGTCATTTAAGGAAGGAAGCCGGCTGAGTGCCGGCTTCTTTTTTGATTCGAATCAGGCTTCCTGTAGTTGTGTACAAAGTTGTTCTGAATTGGTACTTTATTTGGGGGCTGTGCATATATCGGGGAAATTGCACATTGTTTTTAAAAACTGTAGATATCCAGCAAATGCGCATAACCTTTATTTCGCTTATATCGGGTAAAGTGCGCCTAAATCTTCAAAACTGCGCTTAAATCAGGAAAAGACACACAGCCTTGCAAAAATATAAATTATTAAAATTCCAACATAAGTGCACAGATACTAAAAAAAGCACAAAATCCGGCTCCCCAAATGGGAAACCGGATTATTCATAAAATTAGTGGGCCTCGATCAAGCCGTAGCGGCCATCGTGGCGCTTGTAAACAACGTTGGTTTGGTTTGTTTCAGCATTGGTGAAGACATAGAAGTTATGGCCTAGCATGTTCATTTGAAGAATCGCTTCTTCACTGTCCATTGGCTTCAGTTCGAATCTCTTTGTGCGGACAACTTCAAGCTCGTCTTCTTCATCATAGGTAGCGACGGAAGAGTTATCCCCGTTGGCGAACAGTGCAGCAAAGTCGCCTTTTTCACGGAATTTGCGGTTTACCTTTGTTTTATGCTTTCGGATTTGGCGTTCTAACTTATCAGTAATCAGGTCAATTGCGGCATACATATCTTCATGGCTTTCCTCGGCCCGAAGCACGAGGTGCGGCATCGGAATGGTTACTTCCACTTTGGATGTCTTATCCTGATACACCTTTAAATTCACATTGACATTTGCCTGCGGTGTTTCAGTGAAATACCTTTCAAGTTTAAAAATCTTCTTTTCCAAGTATTCCCTAATTGCTGGAGTTACTTCAATGTTTTCACCACGAATATTGAAATTCATGAGAAACGCCTCCTTTTGTTAAGACTATGTAAACTATATTCTCTTCTACCCTATGAGAATCCTTCTAAAACAGAACAAAAATTTTGTCGAATCTATGACAAAAACAATAGCCTGATAGTGACAACCTTCGAGTGATGTGGAAAAGACTTATAAATTTGTCGACCCTACACCAAGTTTCTCACCCCCGCGCAATTGTAAAGGATATAATTTCCCTCGCTCCTGCTCTCTTTAGGCATTTTGCGGCATAGCGCAAGGTTGACCCTGTTGTGTAAATATCATCAACTAACAAAACTCTTTTTCCATCAACTTCTGCATCTGTTTTGAACACTTGCGGCAGATGAATCCGTTCCTGCCGGGATTTCTTCGACTGTTTTTCAGAATGTTCTCTGGTCAGAATTGCAGACCATTTGATACCTGCTTCGCGCAGAATAGCCTCAGACTGGTTAAAGCCACGATCATACAGGCGTTCATTGCTTAACGGAATCGGAACAATGATGTCGGGTTTTAAGCTGCGTATCATGTTTTTCGTTTCCTCAGAGAATGCCAAGGCAATCTGATAATCACCACGGTACTTAAACTTTGCGATTACATCCTTTAGAGAATCATTATAAACGTATAACGATTTATTTTGCTGAAGCATGCCAGCCCACTTGGGATCACTCTCCCATCGGATACAGTCATGGCATACACCTTCTGAACTGAATCTTTCAGCCTGTTCATTGAACATCCTACCGCAAATTTTGCACCCGTTTCCTATAATCGATTTCAGTTTTGGACGGCAATTTTTGCAAACATCCCCTTTCTTTGCAGGCAAAAATAGGCTTGCCCAGCTCGGTTCTTCACCTGATTCTCCACCACAAAGCAAACATCGTTCATTTATATAAATCATTTATTTCATCCCTTTATAGTATGCCCTAATTATTCCAATGAATCCTTAATAAGCCCTCTTGATTTCGCCTCTTTGTTCATCATTTTAATTTGCATTTGTGCCCTTTCCATGGCAATCGTTTTACCAAAATGAAAAAAGGTGACAGTCCCGTCCGGGTATGCGGCGCTTCTGCCCGCCCGTCCGGCAATTTGTACGAGCGCACTATCCGTAAAGGTACGATCCTCGGCCCCGATGACGGCAACATCGATATTGGCCAATGTAACACCCCGTTCGAGTATAGTCGTTGTCAGCAGGATTGGAATGGCACCTTTTCGTGTTTGTGCAACCTTCTCTTTTCGGTTTGGGTCTTCCGCATGAACAGCTTCAATGTCCGGGTTTAGTTTTTGCAAAAGAGGAAGTGCTGCTTGCATGGATTGAATATGCGGAAAAAAAACCAGTGCCTGTTTTCCCGCTGAAAGCCGTTTTTCAATCCAACGCAGGCAATCACGGGGAAGGTTTCCTTTTTGAAGCCTTCTTCTCCAATTCCCGCACCAGCGGAACTCGGGTATTGGAAGCGGATGGCGGTGAAAACGGGCAGGAATGGTAACAAAGACACGTTTCCCTGACCTGCATTCCTGCTGCCATTTCCGGTTAGGTGTCGCCGTTAGATAGATGATTGATGATACCGGTTTTCGGGCTTGGTCCGCAGCATGCTGGAGAGCCTTATCAACCGTATAAGGAAAGGCATCCACTTCATCAAGCACCATCATGTCAAACGCCTCGTAAAAGCGAATCAGCTGGTGTGTGGTCGCAATAGTCAGCTGGGAAAAAAGATGGCGGTCCTCGCTCCCGCCATATAGAGAAGCAATTTTTACAGAAGGAAATGCAGCCTGGAGTCTTGGGGTAAGTTCGAGGACCACATCTGTACGCGGCGTGGCGATACACACCCGTTTCCGGTCCTTTAGCGCGGTTTCAATTGCCGCGAATAACACCTCTGTCTTCCCAGCCCCGCAAACCGCCCAAACGAGTAGGCTCGAATTTTGACGAACGGCATCAACTGCGCGGTTCGACGCATTTTGCTGCCCGTCGGATAATGTCCCAGTCCATTCGAGAATTTTTTCAGGCGGGTCGAAATCAGGCGGCGCGCCAATCCAGCCTATTAAAGGAGTACATTCACTGACACGGCCCATCATAATGCAGTTGCGGCAATACGTGCAGAGTTCTCCGCATCTTGCACAGAGGAAGGAAGCAAACAGCTCTTTAGCCCGGTTCCCGCATCTGTAGCAGCTGGGATTTCCGCCTTTTTGCTCAATTCCCCTTCGGTACGTTATAAAGCCGTTTTCATAGTGATCGTGAATTTCCTGGAGGGTGTTTGGTAAATCATCTAGAAGCAGCTGTTTTCCGGCCAAGTGGGATTGAAGTTCAGGGTTGAATTGGAAGTCACGGTTTAGGTCTGGGCGGGGGATCGCCTGGAGGTCAGTGATTCTTTTTGTATTGAATGGGAACTGCGCGATGCCGGAATTAGTATAGGTTGGGAGGATGGGGGTGATAAGTCTATTTTCAATGGTGAATTTCATGAACATGCCCCTTTTGTTTAGTTTTTAGGAATAGAAAAGGATCGGCTAGGAGCTCTCTGATATTGTTTGGCATATGGTATACATGTCCTTTTGCATTACCTGAAAAGGGAATGTTTATTCCTTTTAAAAAGTTATGGGTATGATGGCGGTTGGGAATTGCCAAAAATACTCTTAAATCTGAATTAGTGGCTGTGGGCTCACAAAGCAGAAAATAATCTATGAGTTTTATTAAGTAGGCATCTTTAAAAGATTGGTTGCATAAAAAACAACCTCCTTTTCCTCTAATATAGACCAATTGATTATTACAGATGGGACAAGTAACCCCATCCATTAAATCCTTTCGAGTTATATGAAATGCGCTTGTCCCACTTTTGTTATAAGGTGTATTAAGTGAAAGAAGGAAAGCGCAAATATCTTGAACTTGGTTAAAAGTTAAAATCTCTTTTTTATACAATCTTTCCAACTGAAAGATTCTCTGGACTATGGTATTAGCATGACATACCCTATCTACTTTTTCTGTGTTGGATTTTAGAATAGTCTTTGGGCTGGCAATTGAAACAAGATAATCAAAAGATAGGCCTGGAAATTGTTTTGATAGAAGAGAGCTGAGCTTGAGGATTAAATTTTTTGACTGAACAATGGGGTCTTCAAAGGCTTCTTCCATATCACCTTCAATCCTGATGAGTTGGTCAAAATGTCCATCGAAAAACAGGACCCCTTTGATATTTTTGGACTCGATAATTAGACAGTATCTTCTGGTGAGAATGAGAGTATCAATTTGAAAGTAGTCGTCTTTGAAGGGAAGGCGGAGATCGTTGAGGATAAAATACCCGTCATCAGGAAGCATACGCAGGTAAAAATCTAACTGAGTTTCACCCCAGTACCCTGCTTTTCTCCGAGAAAGCTCACTTTCAATATCACTGCGCTTCGAACTTTGTTTGGGGAGGTTCCTGAGCAACGCTTCTAACTTTAGTACCTTAAAAGGAATTTTCCGTTCATTTAAATTCAATAATCATTCTCCTCCTTTCGTTTACTAGGAACTTTCTATAAATGCGTTGAATCTTCCTTCCAGCCAACTCTTCGTTTTGTGAAAAAAATATGAACTATTTTTCAATCCGCTATCATTCTGCTATTGCAGAGCTAGCTTTTATGCGTGCTTTTTTGTTTTTATGTGCAATTTTAAAAATTTATGCGCACTTTTTCCGTTTTTATGCGTACTTCCAGAAATATATGCGCACAAGCTATGGTCCACCTATTAAATACTAGTTGCTCCTCCCCCAAAACTCTAGCTGACTATTAAAAATTATATTTCTCTAAAGGAAACAAGCCATCCCGCTAACGCAGGATGGCCCCATCATCCAAAACCCAAACCTCTACACACTCTAAAACACAATTAAAAACCTTTCTCCTCCCCGGAATAGACCGAAACGCTTTTGCGGTCCACGATACCGAGCTTGCAGCGAATTCCACGTAGGATCTCGTCACCAAGCAATTCGAGTCCTATCCAGCCGAGGGATAAGAAGTCGGCGTAGCGTTTGGAGACTTCCCATTTGAGTTCGTTTTTGCCGCAGATGCTGTGGCGGTTGACTTCTTCGACTTCTCTTTTGATGAGGGCGAGTCCGGCTTGTTTGTCATCTTCAGGCAGGAGCAGCATTTGATCGATTCGCTTCATGAATTCTAGGGATTTGGTAATTTTGTATTCTATTTCCTCGTATTCATCCTGCTGAATCAGGCCGTATTTAAGCTTGAATTTATTTAGCAGGAGGGCCGAGTCATAGGTAGCGCGGACGATTTCGTCGCGGGTCATGGCGTTGGTTTCGTAGCTGAGCATGTACTTCCAGGAAGGTGACAGCATTGCCTGGCGAAAGTCCTCCAGATGAAAACAGAACTTCCTGTAGCCGTGCAATTCTGGGTGCTCATAGGCCGGGCTGCCGGGATCCAGGAATGGAGCGAGCGGCGCAATAAAATACGATATGCGTGAGTCGTTACCACACTTATTGTGAATCTTTTCACAAAATAACACATTATCAAGAGCGCTCTGATAGCTTTGTCCAGGGATACCGGTCATGAAGAACAAATCAATCTTGGCACAGCCGTGCTGTAGCGCATATTGCAGGGTTTCAATAATCTTCTTATTGGTGCAGTTAAACTTGCCATTGACGCGGCGAATTTCCTGATCAGACGATTCGAGTGTAATCTCGATGCTATATTTGGGGACCGCTTTATGGAGCCTTTCGAAAAAGTCCTCATCCACATACTGAAACAGTTCGAAAACAAGCTCATCCTTGAGGTTCATTTTTGACAACCCATCAAAAAACTCTTCAACGTATTCCTTGCCGCCTTCGCGAATGTCATTCAATAGGAAGATGGGTGCCCGGCTGAATCGCTGAATAAGGGAGATGTCTTCCAGCATACTCTGCGGAGACCTCATCAAGATTTTCTTCCGGTTGCAGTTCAATGCATAGGCATCCCGGGATCCTCCGCAAATCAGACAATTATAATTGCAGCCTTTCGAAGTCAGGATTGCCGTATTCGGATAGTGCAGCCAACCCTTATAGGGCAGCGGGTCAAGCAGGTTGAAGCATTTAAAAACTGAGCGGATGACATAGCGGTAGCCCGGGAGGTTGAAATCATCCAGGCTGTCCGGAACATACGTATGCGGGTTATGAATATGTTCCCCATCCCGTTTCCAGCTTAGATTAGGAATCATGCTCAAATCCCTGTGCCCGGCATCCAGGGCATTCAAGAGCATCAGAATCAGCTTTTCAGTTGTATCACCCCTCACAACATAGTCAACACAAGGGTACTCAAGCAATTCTTCGTGAAAATAGGTGGAGGATAGTCCCCCGAACATGACTGGTACTGTCGGATGGAGTTTTTTGCAAATGTTTGCGAGTTCTATGCTGCCATGTGCGTGTGGCAGCCAATGGAGGTCGATGCCGAATGATTTTGTCTTAATCCGGCGGAGCTTTTTTTCTACATCGAAGTGTGGGTCCATCAGCATCCGGTTGGCGATGTTAATGATTTTGACTTTTAGTCCGTACCGTTCTAGGTAATCCCCTATACTCGTCAAACCAATTGGGTACATCTCAAACACTGGTGAAGAGGGGACAACATCGCTAATTGGGCCAGTGAATAGCATCTCCTTCCTAAAATCATAAACAGTTGGCGGATGAAGCAATACTAAATCGTAAACCATTTCATCACCCTAATTTTTTATTAAATGATGTGCTCCCTTACATTTTGGCATATTTTGGTCAAAATAAGGTCTTTTGTTACGAAATGTAATCGAATGTTCAATCTTTCACAAATTTTAGTGAGAAAGCTCTCACTCCCTTACTACCAAACGGAGAAGTCACCAATTAAAAAGCCATCCCAAAATGAGATGGCTATGTTAGACATTATCTTTTTTTATACCAGCCCATCCCCATTGCGCCTTCACCTAAATGGGTACCGATAACAGGGCCAAAGTAGCCAATCGAAAACCTGACTTGGGGAAGGGTTGATTCTAGTTCTGCCTTCCATGCAAGTGCTTCTTCCTCGCGGTTAGCATGAATGATCACCGCTTCGTATTCCCCAGCTTCTACGGTGGCTTCTTTCAATAATTCAACAATCCGGTTCATTGCTCTTTTACGGGTGCGGATTTTTTCAAAAGGAACGATCATCTTTTCCTCAAAATGAAGCAGGGGCTTCACTTGTAGAAGGCTGCCGATCAATGCCTGGGCACTTGATAGCCTGCCGCCTCGCTGAAGATGGGCAAGGTCATCTACCATAAAATAAGCCCGCATCGTCTTTTTCATTTCCTCTAGCCGTCCGACAATTGCCTCGGGATTTTCACCGCGATTTGCCATTTCCGCTGCCTCAAGTACATAAAAGCCCTGGACCATGCAGCTGATTTCGGAATCGAATGGATAAAGCGCAATCCCTTCTACCATCGAGCCTGCCGTGACTGCTCCCTGATAGGTGCCGCTTATCCCGCTCGACAAGTGAATGCTGATGATAGCATCATATTCCTTGCTAAGCCGTTCAAAAAGGTCAGCAAATTGCCCAATTGGAGGCTGGGAGGTTGTGGGCAATCCCTTTGTCTTTACTTCCTCGTAAAATTCGGATGCATGTATTTCAACTTCTTCCTGATACGCTTCTTCACCAAAAATAACATTTAAAGGAATCATATGTATGTTCAATCGTTCGCGCAGTTCCCGTGGTATGTATGCCGTACTATCTGTGACAACAGCAGTTTTCATATATTAATACCATCCTTATAGGTTTATATGTTCCTATTTTATAGGAAGCCAGTGGAAAAAGCATCCTTGTAAATAGAAAAGATTAGAATCTCAAACGAGGAAAACCGCACCCTGCTGGATGCGGTTCTTATCCCATTATCATGCTTTGTCTTTCATGGAGTCTATTCTTTAGCTTAGCATATCTCAAATAAAGAGACGGCAGCTGCCCAACCTATTGATTTGCAACGACTGGCAAAGTCAGTCGGTACTTTGCAAACCCGCCTGCTGCTTCACCAACATACGCAATAGGGCTGTTATCGCCAATTACTTTTTGTGCATCTGGAGAGGATTCAAAGGTTACATTTACCTCAGACGATACTGCCGAGAACCGATAGTTTTGATCGGCAGAAGGATTGATTGTTCCAACTTCCAGAATGTAGTCGATGATAGCCTGGCGGTTTTCATCAGGGTACATTGTTACTGCCGATTTGTTTCGTACACCAGGGAAATTCCCGCTTGCACGGTAATTGTTTGTTGCCACAAGGAATACCTGGTTTGGATCAATTGGCTTGCCATCGAACTCAAGGTTCTTGATTCGGTTGGCAGAATCATTTACCAGATTTCCTTTAGGATCATATTTCGCCGGCTCAGTTACATCAATCTCATACGTAACCCCATCAATAACATCATAATTGTAAGCTTGGAAATCAGTATTTATTAGCGGCTGCTCGCCGCCCTTTGTTACATCAATTTGGTTGAATTGGCCTGCGGACATTTCAAGCCATTCTTTCACATCTGCACCCGTCACTTTAATCGTGGCAACTGTGTTCGGATACAGGTAAAGGTCTGCTACGTTCTTAATAAAGATGCCGCTTACGACCTGACAAAAGTTGAAGGCGTCGACGCCGTCATTTCCGGACATAACCACGGCTTGTTCCCTGGAGGCTATAAAGACCTTCCTGGAGTTGACCAGGCGAAAGGAACAGTAAACGGCGTTCCATTCATCATGGCCGGCAATTGGGGCAACAACCTCGGTGTCATGGACATTGTGATTGAAAAAGTAAAGGGAAAATGGTTAGTAACAGATTCAAAAGTCCATTTCCTTATAACCAGCATCTCCCATGCCAGTATGGGCCAGGACGATAATCAGGTCCGCACCCTCTTTTTTCATTTTAGGAATATTGGTTTCTACCGATTTGACAATATCCTTTGTAATGACTTTTCCTTCCAGGTTTGCTTTATCCCAGGTCATAATTTGTGGCGGAACTACTCCGATTACGCCCACTTTAATCACTTGTGTTTTGCCGCTGTTGTCTTTAACCTTTTTGTTTATGATTTGGTATGGCTTGAAGTAGTTTACATCGTTTGAAGGGTTGCTGTCTCCATCATCCTTAAAGACGTTCGCGTTTACATATGGCATTGGCGCATCGTCAAGAACTTCATCAAGGAACTCGAGACCATAGTTAAATTCATGATTGCCCAATGTTGCAGCATCATAGCCAAGCAGGCTCATCGCTTCAAATACAGGATGGACCTCGCCATCTTCAAGTACATCAACCTTGGCTTTGTAATCGCCAAGCGGGTTACCCTGGATGAGGTCACCGTTATCGAACAGGAGTGAGTTTTTTGCCTCAGCCCTTGCCTGCTTAATGAGAGTTGCAGTTTTAGCTAATCCATACTCATCGGTAGGAGCATCTTTGTAGTAATCGTAATTAACCAGATGAGTATGAATATCTGTCGTTCCCATAATCCTTAAGTCAACTTCAAATTTTCCGGCTTGATCCGGCTTAGCTGCAGTTGCCGGGTTAATGGAAAATGGTGTAGAAAAAATAGATAATGCCAGTGTTGCCACAGCTAAGGATTTCCCAACCTTTTTAATGGACCCCTTCACATTGCGCACTCCCCTATTATTTTAATTAGTGCCAAAAGTATGACACCTCTATCATTTTAGTCATCAGTAGAATCGTTTGTAAACTTTTAAGAAGCGGAAATATTCGTTTATTATCGATATAAACTCGCAGATTAAGCACTTTTTTTACACATTCTTAACTATTTTCCGAACATTTTAGGAAAATCGGCCCTTTCTGACAGTAAAACTGCTATTTCCGACAATTTTCTTCGTCAAAAAATGCTTCTATTTGCCCGGTACATTTTAAACAAATATAGTTCTTTGTATTTACAACTTAACCAAACCCGAACAAATCATTCTATAACCCTAATCAATACAAAAAACACTCCAACAAATGAACTGCACCCCAATTGTTAGACACACTTAACAATTGGGGTCACTTCACAAATGGAGTGTTTTTTGAACAGCACGGGATACTTATCTAACCTCGACCCAGCCATTCTTGATGGCTACGACTACAGCCTGCGTCCGGTCATTTACATTCATTTTCTGTAAAATATTGCTGACATGGTTTTTAACCGTTTTTTCGCTTATATAGAGAGCTTCGCCTATTCCGCGGTTGCTTTTTCCATCAGCCAGCATTTGGAGAACCTCGCATTCCCTTCTGGTCAGCAGATGGAGCGGCCTGCGAATTTCGGTTTGCTGCAAACCGGCCGCAGCACTTTCCTCAGCTGCCCCTACAAGCCGGCGATATTCATTAACAAGATTGTGGGTTACTTTGGGGTGGAGGTAAGATCCTCCTGCCGCGACGACTTTTACTGCCTCGATAAGGGCATCTGCATCCATCTCCTTGAGCAAGTAGCCCCTTGCCCCAGTTTGCAATGCATGCATCACATAATTCTCATCATCATGGATGGACAAAATGATGATTTTCGTTTCCGGATAGCGCTCCATGACAAGTGCCGTCGCTTCTACCCCGTTAAGATTCGGCATGTTGATATCCATAATGACAACATCTGGGTCATGCTCCTTAATCAAATCAAGAGCGCTTGTCCCATCGTCCCCTTCGGCAACAACATCAAAGGATTTTTCAAACTCCAAAATCCTTTTTACTCCTTCACGGAAAAGCTGGTGGTCGTCTATAATTACTATCTTTGTTTTCATTCCCATCGCCTCCTTGTAACTCCTCCCGCTATTATTCCTGCGGTATCGGCACCTGGATGATGACTGCTGCCCCCTGTCCAGGCTTGGATGAAATCGCGAATTGTCCGCCAAGCAGATCAACTCGTTCTTTCATGCCCATGATGCCGAACGAATTGTATTTTCTCTTTTTCGGATCAAATCCTTTGCCGTTGTCCTTAATGACAACTGTAACTCCTGTTTCCTTCATTTCAAGCTTTACTTGGATTTCACTGGCTTCAGCATGCTTCAAGGCATTCTGGACTGATTCCTGAACCAGCCTGAAAAGAGCCACTTCATAGTTGGAAGGGAGACGTTGGTCGGCCCTAAGATTGTGGAAGGATATCTTTACTGTTTTATGGTAATCCTCCATTGTTTGCAGGTATTTCTTTAATGTTGGAATAAGTCCAAGATCATCGAGTGCCATCGGCCGTAAATCATAGATGATACGGCGAACTTCATACAAAGAGTTCCTGACCATTTGCTTGAAGCTTTTAATTTCGGCAAGGGCTGCATCAATGCCATCTTCTTTGTATACACGCTCAACCAGGTCAGAACGCATCATGACATTTGCCAGCATTTGAGCGGGCCCATCATGAATTTCACGTGAAAGCCGCTTTCTTTCCTCTTCCTGGGCCTCAATGATTTTCAGGCCGAATTCCACCTTAAGCTTGGCATCTTCAATCAGTTCCCCCATTTCCTTCAAATCGCTCATTAGGTAATTCATGACGACAGAAATTTGGGAGACAAGGTGATCTGCACGGTCTATCGTTTCATGTAAGCCATTCATCCTTCGGACCAGGTCCTTCTTCCGTTCATGCAGCTGCTTTTCCATCTGCCTGTTCAGAGTCAGCTCCAACTGAAGTTCATGCGCCTTTTCATACGCTTCCCGTACTTGATCTTCGCTATAGTTTTTAAAATGCATACTGACTTCCGAAAGCTTGGATCTGGATAGGCGGACTTTGGCTTCGAGGCGCTCCCCTTCACCAACCACCCTATCTGTCAGTTCCTCCACTTCTGCCAATTCCGAATTCAATGTTTCCAAATCAGCTCGAGATTCTTCACCAATACTGTAGATTTCATTCTTGCTTCTTCCGACTGACTCAATCATTCTTGCCAGGATGACATCAAGTGTTTTAGTATCAAAATCCTTTATTCTCATATCTTCCTCCCGGTGCCCAGCGCCCCGTTAAACTCAAGATTTTAGTTGGGAACATTCTTGGATTCCCATTTCTAATTCTTAGTTTATCGTGAAAGAATGAACGAAACTATCCATTAATTGAAATAATTTCCGGGATAAAGAAAAAATCGGCAATAAGGATTATAATTGCAATATCAGTCTGTATCCTTTAGCCTATATAAAGGAGCGATAAACCTATTACTCTGGGTTTTTTTAACCAAACACTATGATTATATTAGATAGTCATAGATGTTCTCACTATGTATGCAGTGCTAATTATATCATGCAACTTTTTATCCATGTTAACATTTCACCTCTTTTATTGGCTAATGAATTGGGAAAATATTTCTCCCTTCGCCTCGCCATCCCCATTGAAGACATATTTCAAGGAGGGTAAAATGGTGAGTGCAGTTTGTACTATAAATCTGTAAATGTGGGTAAATAACTAACAAATTTTCCAATAAACACCCTTTGTGTAAGTATATTTACAAAAATCGACTTTCTTTTAAAGAATACGTAACACCTTTATGATTTTTGTACCATCACCTAGAGCAGGTTTGGAAAATTTATGCCTCATTAACGGGCTGTAAGACCCCACCTCAAGGCTAGGGACTCAATGAAGCGTAGGTGGGGGTAACAGCCCGTAAAAGCCCGATTGGTTCAACTAACAATCAGCCGGGGATGAAGACCCCCCACTGATTGAAGTTTCACTTTATCTGAATAATAACAGCAGGGAAGGAGCATTCTTTATGCTTCCATCATATCTCACCGTGAAAGAATATGGCGAACACGAAATCATTATTGAAAAGTCCCGTTTTATTGCTCATGTCAACCGGGCTGAATCCGAAGAAAGCGCCCAGGAGTTCATAGCTGAAATAAAACGCAGGCACCGGGATGCAACCCATAATTGTTCAGCCTATCTGATTGGAGAGAACGACCAAATCCAGAAGGCAAACGATGATGGCGAGCCAAGCGGCACTGCCGGGGTCCCCATTCTTGAAGTGTTAAAGAAGAAAAAGCTGAAGGACACCGTTGTGGTGGTGACCCGATATTTCGGAGGAATTAAGCTGGGAGCAGGCGGACTGATCCGTGCATACGGGAAGTCTGCATCCGAAGGGATTAACGCGACAGGGGTTGTTGAGCGCAAGCTGATGCGTGTGATGCATACCACTATCGACTACACACTGCTTGGAAAAGTTGAAAATGAATTAAGATCCGCTGCTGCTCATATCCGAAATATCCATTATTTGGACAAGGTTGAGATCGAAACCTTTGTTGAAATTGACAAAGTAGAAGCTTTTCGAATTTGGATGACAGAGCTAACAAATGGAACTGCGACTATTTCTGAAGGCCAATTGCAATACCTCGAGGAATCCGTTAGCCAAAATGGGTAAACACGTATTGTAAAAAATTTTATATTTCAAATAGACAACTATTGCATTATAATTATTATGGCACTTCATTGACTATTTAAAGGAAGGTTCCTATGAATAACTATAATCTAGCAAGTAGGAGTAATAACGCAATTAAAAAGAAGAAGCGCCGCAGAAGGTTGCTACTGGGGTTTCTCATCCTGCTATTCCTTTCGGCTATTACATTTTTCGGATATATTCTCGTAAAAACATACCAAGTTTCAAGCAGTGCTTTCAATGATATCGATGGCAGAGACGGAAAATCTGAACTTAGGGACGAACCTGTATATATTTCAACTGACCCGTTTTCTGTTTTGTTACTAGGAATTGAAGACTATTCAGACGATTATGACCAAGGCCGTTCTGATTCAATATTGGTTGCGACCTTTAATCCTGAATTCCAAACTATGAAACTACTTAGTATTCCCAGGGATACATTGGTTGATATTCCAGGCTACGACCAAGATAAAATCAACCATTCCTATGCGGATGGCGGAAAAGAGCTTGTGATAGAAACTGTAGAGGATTTCCTAGATATCCCTATTGATTATTATGCTACAGTAAATTTCGATGGGTTCAAGAATATCATTGATATTGTCGGTGGGGTTACCGTTGATGTCCCGTTCACATTCGATGACATAAATAGTAAGTGGGATCGCTTCTATTTTGAAGAAGGGAAGCAGAAACTAAACGGTGAAGAAGCGCTGGTGTATGCCAGAATGCGTAAAAAGGATCCCCGTGGTGATTTTGGCCGGAACATGCGCCAAAGGCAAATCATTACCGGGTTAATCGATAAACTTTCTTCTCCTAGTACTTTGCTGAAAATTGATGATATTGCTGATGAAGTTGGCACCAACATTCAGACAAATATGAGAATGAAAGAAGCCCTGGCCTTTAGGAAAAAGTATCCTGATTTCAATTCCTCTTCCATAGAACAATTAGAGTTAACCGGAGAGGACTATAATAATTCTTATGGTACGTATTATTTTATCCCCTCAGAAGAAAGCTTAAATGAAGTTAAACAGACTCTCGCAAGCCATTTGGAGCTTGGCCTTTCATCTTCGAATGAAACAGCAGAATCAACCACGATTGAAACAAGCGGCCAATAAATAGGCCGCTTGTTTTTGTTTAATTATTCTTCATTTCTGATAAAAAATTCAGGGATGAACGGGATACATAGAGAAATGAATAATCCCACTACCAATCCCAGCAATAAGTTAGTCACAGGAGAGGAGGAGTTCGTTGTAACAGTAACTTCTTTGTTTAAATAGGTCGGTGTTAAATTTTCCAGTTCATCACTCATCTTCCAAGTATTCATGTACTTATTTGGGTCTTCTTCATCACTAAACTGCTGCAGTTTATTAATTTGCTCAATAAGTACCTCTCTTTGTCCATTGTACTTTTCATCACTATATTGAATAAACGCTTTTATTAAATTTTCAGCTTCCCGTTTAACTTTCTCTAAATTCGTTCCTGTAAAAGTTAGTATGATTTTCCTACCAGCTCCGGTTGAGATAGCCGTATTTTCAGCTAGATAATCCACGTCAAGTTGTATTCCCGTTTCATTACTAAGATTTTGTAAAAAACCTTCTTGTGAAAGCCGTCCTGCCATTAAGTCAGAACTTGTAATACTTCTATCCGAAAAATTCCCCAATGTAATTTCGGATTTAGCCGTATACGTTTCCGTTTCTCCCTTTGCCAGAAAATAGCCAATCGCTCCCGTGAGTAACGGAATGATGAGCAGCACAATCCACCATTTCTTAAACCTGTTTACTATCCTTTTTAGCATGTCATTCAATTTCTTAACCTCCTGGTCAGCGATTCAGTATTTGATAGCATGTTTAGATTAATTAAACATATGGAGAGGCCTATTAGCAGCCAATGGTAGTTAAGCCCCATGATAGAGCTTGGCCCGAGGCTTGCTATCGAAAAGACTACCATCCCCATAAAGAAGGCTTCCAGCAGCATTTTCATATTCTTGTCCCTTGCTTTCCGCCAATAGTAGTACAGATGATAAACAATTGAGAAATATAGACAACTATATAAGAGGAAAATAATGAATCCGTAATTAGTTAATGTTTCAATCCACCAATTATGTACGTTATAGTCCCCGTAAGTAGGGAAAACCCCTTCGTTTTCCATGAAGCGTTCCGCGTTCCCTGCACCTACGCCAAATCCGAGGGTCTCCTTGACAGAGTACAATCCATTTTTTATTAAGTTCAAGCGAATTTCGACAGATCCCCCGCTAGTGTCTGCTGGCACATTCAGACTACTTAATTCATTTATTATTGGATCTATAGCCTTTTCTATTTTCTCCGGAAAGGCTGCCAGCCCTGCACCAAGCATCATGAAGGCCAGCACGATAATCTTGATTTTTTGAGTCCCCCTGGCAATAAATACGAACCAAATAAATGAACCGAAAAATATTCCAAGCAAATTAGCCCGGGCTGATGTGACGAGAATTAAATACAGCGAAATAATCATTAATCCTATGCTGATTGCCTTAACTAAGAGATTTCTCGTTTGATTGAACCATGCTAGAAATAAGAAAAAGGTTATAGACAAAAAGCTTGCAAAATCATTTTCATTTACAAAGACCGAGGTAGGTATCATTTTTTGATAGGCCGAAGCAAGATAAATCCTTGAGATTGGAAGATGAATTTGAAAAAAGTGGTTGGCAAGGCCGATAGCAATTAGGAATACCGCCATAAAAATCCAAATGTAAAAAACATTTATAAAGGCTTGTTTGCTTCGTATCATGTATACCATTAAAAACACAAGTCCAATTCCAAATCCAAGCAGGACAATCCCTTTAATCGCACTTCCTACACTGTCGACCCAAATCAACGATAATATGGCGTATAATAACCAAATAATAAGGAGCAGCAAGGGGGCCTTAAAAGAAACTTTATTCAGGAATATCGAAACATCATTCCTCAAAAATCCATAAAGAACCATGTAAAAGATGATCCCAATAAATAATATCCTGTACGGGAAAAGGCTAAAAAATCCGACATTCAGACTAAGGAAGGCCGCTCCTATAAACGATGTTGCTATTAACAAAATCAGCAGGTTTGTTAACAGGCCATACCGGTCTATGATCTTCTTTTTGTATACTAGACAAACTAGAATCCCTACAAATAGGGCCACTGGAAAAACAAATGCCAAATTACTTGATAGCGACCCGTTTATTCCAATTAATATAGCTACCGAAATAGAGGTTCCTACTAGTAGTGCCAATAATTGTTCCTTGTTATGTATCATTAAATTTTTCAATTAAACCATCACCAACTTTTAAAAAAGTGTAAAAAAAGTACGCTGTACTCTTTCTACACTTCTATTTTTTCCCTATTGGTTTCTCAAGAGTTGATTTTCTGGTACAGAACGTAATTTCCTTGCAGGACTCCCTACCACCAACTCTTCTTGCTTCACGTCTTTTGTTACAACGCTAGCGGCGGCAACCGCTCCGTCTTCTTCAATGACTTTTCCAGGAAGGATGGTCGAATTGGCACCGACCCGGCCGCCTTTTTTAATCGTCACACCTTTAAACTGCTCATACCGTTCCTTTGACCTTGCCATAAAGTTATCATTTGTTGTAACAACACATGGAGCAATAAAAACAAAGTCTTCAAGCTCGGAATAGGCAGTAATGTAACAATTTGTTTCTAGTTTGCACTTGCTGCCAATTTTGCAGTCATTTTCAACCGATACGCCGCGGCCAACTATCGTTTTTTCCCCAATTGTGACCCTTTCCCTAATGGTCGCAAGATCGGCTACAAAAACATCATCGGCCAATTTTGCATCTGCATAAATAATGACCGATGTGCCAATTGTGCATCCGGCCCCAATAACTGCTGGAGGCAATTTTGTAACCTCTGGCAAAATTGAATTTTTCGCCCGAGTTGGATATTTTCCTATGACAGCATTGTCCTGGATGAGAACATTGTCACCAATCATGGTACCATCATAAATAATGACGTTATGGCCAATCGTAACATTTTTTCCAATAACAACATCTTTACCGATGATTACATTATTCCCTGTAATAGGTGTATTCATATCTGCCCCTCTATTTCTTTTTTGAATAAAACTCGGCAATTTTGCTAACGACATATTCTTGTTCCTCAAGCTTCAATTCAGGGAACATCGGCAGCGATAATGCTTCAGCACAAGCCTTCTCTGTGATCGGCAGATCGCCTTCCTTATAGCCAAGTTCTGCAAACACAGGCTGAAGATGAAGTGGTTTTGGATAATAAATCATTGTACTGATTCCATTATCTTTAAGGAATGCTTGTAATTCATCCCTTCTTTCCACACGGATTGTATATTGGTGGAATACATGAAAATTATGCTCCTCAATAAAAGGAGTAACTACCTGAGGGACACTTTCATTCAAAAGCTTTGTATAGTTTTCCGCCTTTTCGCGTCTAAGTTCGGTCCATGAATCAAGGTGAGGGAACTTGACGTTCAGGATTGCAGCCTGGAGTTCATCAAGACGGCTATTATATCCCAGTACATGGTGATAATATTTTGGTTTGCTGCCATGGACGCGGATAACCCTCATTTTCTCGGCCAATTCCTCATCCTTCGTAACGAGCATCCCTGCATCACCGTACGCACCAAGGTTTTTGGTTGGAAAGAAGCTGTAAGTTGCCGCAGTTCCCAGTTCACCAACATTTTTACCCTTATATTTGGCTCCTATTGCCTGGGCAGCATCCTCAATAATGTACAAATCATGTTTTTTGGCAATCTCGACTATTCCATCCATATCAGCCATTTGTCCGTAAAGATGAACAGGAATGATTGCTTTCGTTTTTTCAGTTACTGCCGCTTCAATACTAGCTGGATCGATGTTGAATGTTTTAGGGTCAATTTCAACAAAAACGGGGGTAGCACCAGTCCTAGCCACGGCTCCTGCTGTTGCGAAGAAAGTAAAAGATGGAACAATTACCTCATCACCAGGTCCGACTCCACAAGCCTCTAAAGCGATATGGATTGCGTCACTTCCATTTGCTACACCGATCCCGTGAGCAACTCCACTGTAGTCTGCGATGTCTTTTTCAAGTTTTTTAACATTGTCACCAAGAATGAAGTGGGATTTTGACATAACATCATCAAGGGCGGTGAGAATCTCATC
This sequence comes from Bacillus sp. FJAT-27225, assembly GCF_001685025.1. Taxonomy (GTDB): domain Bacteria; phylum Bacillota; class Bacilli; order Bacillales; family Cytobacillaceae; genus Bacillus_D. Next base: position 957,379 of record NZ_MAYU01000012.1, read on the forward strand.
TTTTAACGTTTGATATTGTTCTGATAAATCAAGCATAGTTACTTTCATTGGTTTCTCCCCTTTTCGTTAATAAGAAGTGGATACACGTTTGCCTTCAAGCCTGTTATAGAGTGAGACAAGCTTCTGGCTTTCAGTTTCCCAATTGTAAATTGTTTCAATGGCACGGCGTCCGTTTCTGCCCATCTGTTCAGCCTGTTCAGGATTCTCAAGTATCCGCCGGATGGCTGATGCAATCTCATCGATATTTAGCGGATCAACACAAATACCACAATTGTTTTTTTCAACAATATCTTTCCATAGCGGGAAGTTCGATGCTATGACTGGAACTCCTGCTGACATATATTCAAACATTTTTATCGGCAGCGACACAACAAATCTTGGTTCAGGATGCAGAACAACCATGCCCATATTTGCTTCTGAGAGGGCGTTTTTTACCCCTTCCCTGTCTAAATAACCGCGAAAATCCGTATACTTAAATCCCGGCATCGACCGGACTTCTGCCTCTAAGGACTTGGGTGTAAAAGCCCCAGCAAGTATGAAGGTTGCCGGTAAATCTTTATTTACCTTTTCGATGGCGCGTACCATCTCCTTAATACCCCTAAGGGCATAAATGCCGCCAATATACAGGACATTATGACCGTTCTTCTGGCCATAAACTTCTTCACCAGAGGCCAATTCATTCAATAATGGATAATTATGAACCGTTACGGTATTAGGATTATACGTAACGAATCTTTCCTCAATGGTAGGAGTAGCTGTTACGATTGCATCGAACCTTTTAGAAGCATACCGTTCGTAGCCTTTTACCAAAACCGAAATAAGTTTCCTGAGTGGCTTGGGAATCCATTGCTTTGACATAACCTGTTCAGGAACATCCTCATGGACATCGTAAACAACTTTCTTTCCTTTTGCTTTTAACTTTAATCCAACAGGCATCAGTTCCGGATCATGGAAATGATACACTTCTGCGTCAATTTCAAGCGCTTTTTCAAATACCTTTTGAGTCGTCTTCCGCATCCTGTCCAGGCGGCCCTTAACGATGGAATGAACTCCAATGATAGTTACTCCAGATTGCTTAACACTCTCAGTATTGGGTGCAATTAAATATACGTCATGCCCTGCATTTGCGAGTGATTGGCACTCTTTTATAAATATCCTCGTATCAGTTGCGGGATGGAGAGAGGTTAAATGGCAGATTTTCATTTCGTTCACTACCTTACAAGTTCATTTAAAGAATTCGCATTATTAGTAAGTTTGAACATGCTTGTCCAAAAAACAAACAGTTTATTTAGTGCAGGCTTTTAAAAACTCTTCAGCCAGCTTCTCAATATTATGATGCTTATTTACATATTCAAAACTGCTAACCTTAATCGAATCTATTTCATCCTGATTAAGTTGTAACAGTTGTTTAATCCCTTCTGCAAACTTCTCGGGATTTTCAGGTGGCACTGTGATGCCTGCCTTCGCATTTTCAATTATATTGTTCAATACATTCCCTGCAAATATAGCAGGTTTTCCCGCGAGCAGGTAATCGTTTAATTTATTCAGGCTAATACCATACTTATAGAGTGGGGTATCCAGCATTGAAACCATTAAAATATCCGCCAGCCTTAATGTAGAGAGAACTTCTTCCTTTGGGATGCTATTAAAAAAGTAAACATTGGAGTAAGGCTTTGCACGATCTATCAGCTTTTGTTTTTCCGGCCCTTCTCCGATAAATACCATTGCCACCTTATCAGGATTAAGATAATCAGCACTTGCAATGACAGTTTCCAAAGCATTTGCGGTTCCATGGGCACCCACATAAACAGCAATTCTCTTATGTTTGCTTTTTATAGCCTCAAACTCATCACTCAACGAAGATTCAATCGTAAATTCATCCAAACGAGACATATGTACCCCATTAGGGATATAGACGATTTTTGTTCGATCTACCCCGCAGCCTTCAATATAGTCTGCTGCACCTGGGAGGGTAACAATGATTTGATCAGCTTTTTTGTAAACAAATTTTTCAATAGCACCAAATAGGATTGCCAAAGGATGTCTCTCGGTTATTGCGCCAAAATCAATTAACGTTCTTGGCCAGAGATCCCTTATTTCTACTATATATCGTGTCTTCAGAAATCTGCTTAAATAATATCCAGCCAAACAAGCAAACAAATGAACAGAAGAACCTACAATAACATCAGGTTTTTCCTTTCTTTTTTGCAAGCCCCTATAAATGGACATAAAAAAATAACTGATCATATTCAGGAGACGCATTGGACTATTCCCTTTATATGGCATTGTCCATAGCCATTCAAAAAGCACTCCATTAACATTTTCATTGTAATTTTTTTTTGCAGGATTTCTCCATTTAAAAAAATAAGGGATAAAGCTGCTGGCAAAAATGGTAACCTCATGCCCCTTCTCAACCATAACGCTGGCCAGATCATAATGTCTTGTTATTCCACTCTCACCAGGTTTTAATGCTGCGTGATTTAAAATCCATATTTTCAAAAATACCACCAACTTCAATTCAAGAGTGTTTTAGTCCACGATAAGTGTTTTACACTAATCACGGCTTCAACTTCCTTTATTCATTGCTGTCTTATTATTGACGTAAATATAGTTAGAACCAGAATTACTTCTGGTTCTAACGCTTATAGTTTGTAATATCCTTTATGTCCCTTTGCAAATTCCTTCATCGCATTCCTAGTGTCGAATATCAACTCGGCCTTCTCACCCATTAATTTATAGTCAAAATCACTATGGTCGGTAAGAATCAGTACCAAGTCGGCTTCAGTGAGCATTTGCTCGGTTAATTCAACTGTTTCCACAGTCAGGCCACAGGAACGGAACGATTTAACATAAGGATCGATGACAGTATAATCGGCACCAGCATCATTCAAACCTTCAATAACTTTCAATGCAGGAGATTCCCTGACATCGTCAATATCCTTTTTATAAGCTACTCCCATAATAAGCACTTTTGCTCCATTTAGGGCCTTTTTGTTTTTGTTCAGAATTTCCATGGAACGAGTAACAACAAACTCAGGCATACTGTTATTGATTTCTCCAGCAAGTTCAATTAGACGAGTGTGGTAGTTATATTCACGTGCTTTCCATGTTAGGTAGAATGGGTCGATCGGAATACAGTGGCCTCCAAGCCCTGGCCCAGGATAAAATGCCATAAAGCCATAAGGTTTTGTTTTTGCCGCATCAATAACTTCCCACACATCAATCCCCATTCGGTCACACAAAATTGCCATTTCATTTGCAAGGGCAATGTTAATATGCCTGAATGTATTTTCAAGAATCTTTTCCATTTCAGCTACTGCAGGGCTTGAAACTTGATGTACATCACCTTCAAGTACACTTTGATACAATTCTGATGCGATAGCTGTACAAGAAGGAGTGATTCCGCCTACAACCTTAGGAGTATTTTTGGTATTATACTGTTTATTTCCTGGGTCAACACGCTCTGGAGAATAGGCCAAGAAGAAATCTTCGCCCACCTTCAAGCCGCTTGATTCAAGAATTGGCTGCAGAACTTCTTCCGTTGTGCCAGGATATGTTGTACTTTCCAGGACAATAAGCATCCCTTTATGCAAATACTTTGCAATTTCCTTGCCTGAACTCTCCACATAGGAAGTGTCAGGCTGCTGATACATATCTAGCGGGGTAGGAACACACATTGCCACTGCATCTACTTCCTGGATGAGAGAATAATCGGTTGTTGCGACCAACCTCTTATCCATAACAATCTCCTTTAACTCTTCGTCGACGACATCGCCGATATAGTTAATGCCTTGATTGACCATGTCTGTTCTTTTTTCCTGAACGTCAAAGCCAATAACCTTATAACCGGCTTTAGCTTTTTCTACAGCTAGCGGAAGGCCTACATACCCAAGGCCGACTACGCCGATTGTTGCTTCACGGTTTTTAATTTTATTAAATAGGTCCTGGCCAGTTTGGTTTAAAGTTGTGGATTCACTCATTGTACTATCCCTCACAATATCAATTTAATATTCGTTTATTCATCAGCAATAAAAGACATTTTTTTCTACCATTCATTAATCTAACACACTTTAGCCACTATGTCGTCGCTGAAGTTTATTTTTAAATTGGTTAATCAATTTCCTCAAAAGGACAATATCGGCCGGTTTAATAAGAAGAAATCCCGACAGTTTTTCACCTGTTATCCTTTTAAATAAAAATGATTTTATTAAAAAGCTTAAACTATAGGATATGGATGTAGCAATCGCTGCCCCTGTCGCTTTATATTCAGGTATAAGAATCAAGTTCAGGATTGTACTTAACACAACATTAAAAATGGATACATACAGATTTACCTCTGGTTTCCCCCGTGCAGCTATATCGTTTGAGAGAATTTTTTCAACCGCCAACAACGAGATGCCAGGGAGTAAAACTTTAATTAGGAACGGTGTTTCTAGATAATCATTCCCTAATATTGGGACAATAATGTCTATTAACAGAAAAACGACCAGAGAAAAGGCAGCCATAAATATCATAGTGAACCTGCTCACTATTGATGTCAGCCTATTGCGTTCCTCCTCCGTTCCCATCGAGGCGATCCTCGGAAGAAGCACAGAGGAAATGGATTGCGTAAAAACGGATAACTTTTCACTTAAATTAAGTGCGGTGAAATACACACCGAACGCTGCAGGACTAGCAAAGGCATAAAGAATATAAACATTGATTCGATAATTAAAAAAGGTGACCAGATTGCTCAGATAGGATTTAAACCCATAGCGAAAAGATTTTTTTAAATAAGGGACATTTAATTTAAGGTCTTGTTTTGAAAACGAGAATTTTTTTAAGAAAACCGTTATTATAAACAAAAATGTAGCTACATGCCCAAGAATAAAAGCAAACAAAGCCCCTTGCAGCCCTAAATTAAAGATGACGACCAGAAAAAGGACAAATAGCAAATTCGAAATTTGCGTAAACACCAGGATTGTATTAAAAATTTTAAAGTCCTGGATTCCCTGAAAAATCGTTTGAAAAAACGTATTTAGAAGCATAAAAGGAATCGCGAACAATATGAGATAGACAGACGATTTATCTGGTATTTGATCGAAAGAGGCTCCCCCGCCGAAAAGGGCAATAAATGCAAATCCCCCTGCGATTCCGACCACACTAAGGAAAATCCCAATCAAAAGGTTATTATAGAATGCCTGCTGGACCGAGACCTCTTCCTTACTCACATAGTATACGGTTGATATATTCCATCCCATGTTAATCATCATGACCAGAGTTGCAGCGAAAGTAGTGATGATTCCGTAATGTCCCTGCAGAGTCGATCCCAGAACCCTTGCTATGATCATAATTAGCAGGAAGCCAATTATAATACTTGTTATTTGGCGGACCAGTGTGATGTAGGTATTCTTCAGAAAACTATTTTTCGCCATAGTTGTCACCCGTGGCCGCCTAGCCGCTTAGTAAAGTCTAAATAATTCTTTTCGGCATTATAGTTCTCATTCCACATTGAAAATGCATTATTCCTAAAACGGATGATATCAGTCTCTGGCAAGGAAGCAAAACGGTCAAATTGGCCTGCCAGCTCTTTGGGGCTCACATCTTTGGATACGAGCTGCCCGTTGTCGCTGTTAACCAGTTCTCCCGTGCCTCCCACATCCGTTGCCACTGCCGGGATTCCGCAGCTATATGCTTCCATAATAGATACAGGTATACCTTCACTCGAACTTACATTCACAAAAAGATCTACAGGATGTTGAATGTAATAGTTAATCACTTCATGGTTATCCATACTTCCCTTAAATTCATACGTAATAGTAGAAGGGAGGTTTTTGGCCATTTTTTCAAGTTTTTCGCGTTCCGGGCCATCACCTATATGAACCCAGTGGATCGTGCTTCCGCAGCAGGCAAGCGCATCCACTAAGAGTTCAAGCCTCTTGACCGGCACCATATACGAACAGCTGATTATCCTGAAAATACCATCACTAGATTTTTCAGCTCTGCCAGCAGGTTGCAGCGTCCCTAGTCTCGCTAACTCAAGGTTATTAAAATTCAAACCGTTTTGGTTTTTCATGTAGTTCAATCCGTAATTCGATATTAAAAAAAGTTTATCAAGTCTTTCTACTGTTCTTTTCTTTAGCGGAAGGTAAGGCGGGGAATGCCTGTCATCGTAAATATCGCCACCATGCCCTCTCGAATATGCTTTTAGGCCAGGGAAAGTTTCTTTAAGAAGTCCGAGGCCCGGTGCTAGAGAAAGCCAATAAGAGTAAAGTATGAAGTTTTCCTCATTCTGCCCGCTTATGATTGCGTTACGGATATAATTTCTTAAAATTGCTGCCTTTGCGGTCCAGGATAATAGTTTGGCTATTCCTTTAAGGCCGAATTGTTTAGCAGTTTTAAATTCCGCTGCTATCCAACGCATTGCCTGAAGATTAATGAATAAGCCTGCTGAATCAACGGCTTGATTTCGTTTACCTGCCTTAATAGGCTCGTGGAGAATCACATTTCCGGGTACATCTCGCTTTGTTGATAAATCTTGTGCATTAACAGGGATAATATGTACCTTGCCAAATTTTTCACAAAGATAATCCAATTCCACTTTTAGAAACTCTTCACCAGGATAATATGGATAACGATGAGTTATGAGAATTAATTCTTTATTTTTCATGCCGTTCACATCAATTCGATTTGGATTTAAAAAACCGTCTGTAACCAAAGTCACAAACGGTTTTTCTCATTAATGTTTTCCAGTGACTTTCCTATACATTTTTATAAATGGCCTATGGCGCTCATTTACCAAGCCAATAAATTCAGCTATAAGCTGGAAGAATATCAACAGACCAAATATTATCAGCAATGAACCCCAGAGCGTTGTGGTTTCAAACAGGACAGCACATACACTGAATAATATCCCCAGAGCATATATAACTAATACCGTATTGCGGTGGGATAAGCCAAGGGCGAGCATTCGATGGTGCAAATGGCTCTTATCCGGGGCAGAGATCGGCCTTTTGTTAACAAGTCTTCGAATTATTGCATAAGTTGTATCAAAAATAGGAACACCTAAAATAATGATTGGAACAACAATACTGAAAAGAGTCACACTCTTATAAAGCCCGAGCAAAGAAAGGATTGATATCGAATAACCTAAAAATAGGGATCCGGTGTCTCCCATAAAAATCTTTGCCGGATGGAAATTATAAAACAGAAAGCCGATCGTGCTTCCCAGTAATATTAAGGCCAAAGCAAGTATCAGAGACTTTCCCGCGATAAATGCCATAAAAGCAATGGTTGCAATCCCTATTGATGAAATCCCGGCAGCGAGGCCATCAAGCCCGTCAATCAAATTAATCGCATTGGTTATGGCAACAATCCAAAAAATCGTGATAGGAATTGCCCATATACCAAGATTAATTTTTTCCATAAAAGGTATACTAATAAAGTCAATTGTTAATCCTGTACTTACAACGATCCCAGCAGCAGCTATCTGACCCAAAAATTTCATCTTGGCAGAAAGTCCATATTTATCGTCCAGAATCCCGATAATGATGACAAGAATAGCACCAATGGATATTCCTGTTACTTTTTGATCATGAAGGCCTGCAGCAAAAAAACCTGTTACGACTCCAAGGAATATCGCAAGCCCACCCAGCCTCGGCATGACCTTTTCATGTACCTTCCGGGCGTTGGGCTTGTCTGTTGCGTTTATCTTTATCGCAAGTTTTATGACAAATGGAGTACAGATGATAACTGTGAATAGGGATACAAAGAAGGCTATTATTAATTGGTTTGTCATTTTGCTTCCCCTTTTTTTTGAGGTAATTTCAATCCTACCTAGTTTAACATACAATAGGACGACTAACAGTGGTCTAAAGTTACATTTAAGTTACATTTCCCAATCAGTTCTTTTTCAGATACCAAAATTCGAATGACTTTAAACTTATTTTCAGCCTAAAACATGGTACATGTCAATTATTTATATTTTCCATCCGTTTGGTTAAATTAAGTCTGTGTAATTAAAGGCAATAATCCCTGTGGTATGCACCCACAGGGATTATGTTTAGTTTTATTGCTTATTGAAATAGTTGACAATACCTCTATATATTGCATCCGAAGCCTTTTGCCTTTGGGCATCTGTTTTAAATTTGCCTGCATCTGTTCCATTTGAAATAAAAGCCATTTCGACAAGGACACTCGGCATTCTTGTTTCCTTTATTACCCTGAAATCCCCTTCTTTAACACCTCGGTCTCTCGTCCCGAGAGCTTTAACCAATTCCTTTTGGATTTCTTCGGCAAGCAATCTGCTATCCGCCGAGGCATAAACATCATTCCACCAGGTTTCTGTCCCATTTGCAGAAGATGTCGTAAAGGCATTCATATGGATACTAATAAAAATATCAGCTCCTGATTTATTTGCCTGGGCAACCCGTTCACTCAACGATGGGAAGGAGTCTTCAGTTCTGGTCATTAAAATTTTTGATAAAGAATCATTCAGCCTGGAATTGAGCTTATTCGCTACATCCAGTACGATTTCCTTTTCAACAAGGCCATTGCCTGAAGCGCCGGGATCGGTTCCACCGTGTCCTGGATCGATCATAATTGTTTTACCAACAATAGAAACACTCAGTTTATTGAAAATTTCATCCGAAACCGACCCAGGACCGCCAAGAATTGTGAAATCCTCGAAACCATTATTTATAATGGCGTTTTTAGTATTTTGAGGGATCGTTGAGTTGGTTAGCAAAATCGGCTGGTTCCGCTTTGCAGCCAGGACTGAACCTGTTAGTGCATCTGCAAAATTCATTCCGGTTGCGATAAAGGATTCATTCCGGGCATTAAAGTACAAACCTGCAATATTTTCTGCAACCTCATACCTATTTTGTCCCCCTATCCGGAATGGGCTAGGTACTTGGCCGGCGACTTTTGCAGAGACACTCCCTTCGCCTCCAACGATAATAGTTTGCTTTACACCAAATTGGTTTATTATATCCTTCGTGGACTGTGAAAGTTCATTTGTGTTAGTTAACAAGATCGGATATCCGTTCCTTGCAGCATAAGGCGCAATGGCAAGGGCATCTGGAAAGTTCATACCATAGGCAAGGACGACTTTATCACTGCGGCCAAGATGGGTTGCAATATTATTGGCTACTTCATAACGGTTACTTCCGGAAATTCGCTCAACGGTCTTCCCCATCGCCCTCAATTCATTGAGTACATCCTCGGAAATGCTTCCCGGGCCCCCGACTGCAATGATTTTGGTTGCATTCAGCCTTACAATTTCATTTTTTGTTGCTGCAGTTAATACTCCTGGGTGGGTCAATAGGATAGGAGCGTTATATCTATATGCCAAAGGGCCGGCTGCCAGTGCATCTGCAAAAGCTTCATAATTGGCCAAAATAACAGTAGAAGAAGATGTCCATCCATTAGTAGAAACATTAACCGCAACCTCAAAACGATTCTGTCCGCCAAGCCTCGTTGTGTAACCCTCTGCTGAGGCCTGGACAATTCCCATAAAACTAAGAACGGCGGCAAACAGAAGAGTTACATAAAACTTTTTCACGATTGATAAAACCTCCTAGTTGTCTATTAATCTGTCATGCTGTACTAAACTTGCAATAAAAAGCCCAAAAGAAAAGATTGCCAGATTGCCGGCAATCTTTCCCAAATAACCATTCAATTTTTAGTAATTTACTAATGAAGCTCCTGGATAATAGTGGCGAAGTATTTCATCATATTTGAAGCCTTGCTTAGCCATATTGTTAGCCCCAAATTGGCTCATCCCTACACCATGGCCAAAGCCCTTACCTCTAATGGTCAATGTATCGGTTCCAGCATCATAAGTAGTAGGATCAAGGAGAGTACTCTTAAATACTCCTGTACCAAAAAGGCTTCTAAATGCTCCGACACTATCGGTGATCTCAACCGGGATTCTGTCAATTTCACTTAAGCTGTTATAACGGTACTGGTTGGTAGCCTTATCCTTTACCATTATCGTCATCTTAATCGTAGCGTTGATTGCCCTGTTCCCTGCTGTCCTTTGCGGAGCAGCTTCAAAGCCGTCAATTGAAACAATTTTTATTTCTGTATTTGCAAACCCTTTGTTTTGGAGCCACGCCTTCAATTTTGCAGCGATGGCTGAATCCTTTTCAGCAGGTGTGGTGCTTGTCCACCACCAGCCGGGATTTTTTAAAGAACCTGGCTTATTAGCTTCAAGAGCATTCAAATCAATTTGAGTCTTCTTCAGAGGAATGCTCCACGGGTTTATAGGATCAAAGGAATCCGGTTTAGCCTGTAAATAAGGAACCTGCGCAGTGCCCCATGCACCAGTATTTGATTCAATATAACCGCCATTGCTTGATGAGAAAACAGCGGAAATCAGGTTACCGTTGTACTTCAAAACTTTGCCCCTGGTTTCCTCTACAGCCTGGTTTGTCCGTTGTTCATAAGGATCCTTCCCCCATGAATATCCGCCATATACCTGGTAGCCCTGAGTATCCGCAACTACTTTGCCCATATCATCGATCGAGTACGTCCTGGCAGCAACCGCCTGGGCTTTTAGTGCCTCTAGGCTCCAGCTTGCAGGCATTTCTCTCGGAACGACCCCTTTTAAATAATCCTCGAACGGAATATTTCTATTAATTGGCCTTACATTGCCATTTTCAAGGGTAAAATCCATTTGCCCAATGTAAGGGCGGTTATTGATTTTGATTTGATGCTGGTCTCCATAACCCGCTGGCAACAAGGTAAAAGGAGCAGTACCAAAATCCTTTATTCTTTCAGATCCTTGGAATAAAGCCAGTCTCCCATTTTCATTTTTTACGGAATAAGCAGCATTTTGTGCTAGCCAAACTTCATTCGGCAGACTTGAAACTACAGCTTCACTTACAGACCCTGTACCACCAAGAATCGTGAAGCTGGAGATACTGCGCTCATTTATTACCGCCCTAATGGAATCAGGAAGCCTATCTGGCCTTGTCAATAATAAAGGAGCGTTTTGTTTTGCTGCCAAAACGGAACCTGTCAGCGCATCCGCAAAAGTCAGTCCGGTAGAAACAAAAGCGGTCTCCGCTGGCAAGTTCAACTGTCTGATAATATTGGCAGAAACCTCATAGCGGTCCGCACCGCCAATCCTAGATGAATTAGGAAGCTGCCCTGCAACAGCTGCGGAAACACTTCCTTCTCCCCCTATAACCAGGGTATTCTGTTTCCCTTGTAACGCGAGCTTTGTAGCATCTGGAAGCTTATCCTTAGCAGTCAGTAAAATTGGATAACCGGTTCTTGCTGCATAAGGAGCAATTGAAAGAGCGTCAGAGAATACGAGCCCGTTTGCCACAACAGCTCCACCGTTATTCGGAATTTCAGCAGCTATATTTTTTGATACTTCATATCTGTCTTTCCCGCCAATCCTGATAACATTTTGAGCCATGCCTCTTAACTGGCTCTCTACAGTTGCCGAAACACTTCCTGTTCCGCCAATGATATAAATTGTTTGGGGCGCAAGCTCATTAATTTTTAATAATGTTTCAGATTTTAAAGAATTGGGTAAAGTAAGCAATATTGGAGCATCTTTATAATAAGCAAAAGGTGATGCAGCCAGAGCATCAGCAAATGCCAGATAATTTACCACAACGACAGAGTTCGATTTGTTCCATCCACTGGAAGCTACGTTGTTTGCAACTTGGAATCGATCGCTTCCTGACAATCTTATATTTCCATTTGCAAGCTTGTAGCTGCCAGTGGTTGTTATATCGATAGATTTGGAATTTCCAATAAAATTACTCAGCTTTACTGAAATGGTAGAACCTTCTGCAAAAGTCGACAATGAAAAAAAAGAAATAACAAAGATGAGAATGCAAGAAAGTATTCTTTTATTCAATTATGTGTCCTCCCCAACTTAATAAACTAGATTTGAAAAATCCTCCTTTTTCACCAATTTTTTTATTATATCTATAAATTTATCAAAATTTGTAAAAGGAGTAAATGGGCAATTTGATACACAAACAATAAAAAGCCCTTTCTATTTTTAGAAAGAGCCCTTAATTGTCTATTAATAATGAATTTTTACATACGTTTCTTTGACTACGGAATCAAACTGAGTTCTTACAGAATGATATCCGGATGCATAGCGGCCTACTTGTGGCCTGAAGTCTCTATATACATCCACAGAAGAAACTAAAGCCTTTTTACTGGCAGGATTGGTCAAAGCCAGCGTTCTTACGGGATAAGGTATACTTACTTTAGCGAACCTATCGGTATAAACAGATACAAAATAAGCTGTCTTTAATGGATTGATTTCACCGCTATCCTCCATCTCTTTTAAGGCTGTTCCAATCATCGCATGTGGGGAATGGGCATCAAGCCAGGACATAGAACGGAATTGTGCATCGGGATATTTGGCTAAATAAGATCTAATAACGTTTTTAATGTTTGACCTATAATATGCCCCATTAAAAGTGAACTGTGAAAAATGATGTTCTTTAACTCCCAAAGCTTCAGAGGCTAATCTGTAATCCTCTTTTCTTATCTCACCAAACTCTTTTAAGCTAATATATCCATGTAAATACTTCTCTGTTACTGGATTATGATAAACTCCGTGCCAAGAACACTTTACCCGTGTTCCTGCTAATGAAAAAACCCGGGACTCAAGGTCATAAACTCCATTTACAACTTCACGTGCAACTGAATCTGCTCCTTCGGAAAACAAGATGAGTTGTACATTTCTTTGTTTATTCAGTTGATTTAATATATCGACGCCAAACGTCAATACCTCATCATCAGCATGGGGTACCAAATAAAATATCGGTCCCGTACTTTTTTTATTAAATTCAATATCAGAAACAGCCTGTTCGCTTATTGAACCCTCCCCACCCAGGACAACATATTTTTCTATTATATTCTCACTGAATATCTTAATTGTTTCAGCGGGGGTTCCTTGGGGCTGGCTAAGTAAAATTGAAGCATTTTCCTTTGCCGCTGCTATCGAACCTGTCAGGGCATCCGCAAAAGAAACTCCTGTTGCAAGATAGACTGTTTCGGTCGGCATTTTTTCTTTATATATGTTTGCAGCAACCTCATAGCGGTTTTTGCCTCCCAACCTATAAGGGTTTGGCAATAGTGCCTCAACTTGTTTGCTTACACTTGCTTCTCCGCCAACGATAATGGACTGATTGATCCCTCTGCTTTTTATCAGACTGCTAACCGTTTCAGGAAGAGAAGTAGGCCTTGTAAGTAGAATAGGCACGCCATTCCTTGAAGCATAAGAGGAAATCGACAAAGCATCAGGAAAATTTAATCCGCTCGCAACTGAAATAGTGTTCCAATCACCAAGTTTTTGGGCCACATTCACTGAAACCTCATACCGATCTTTCCCGGCCAATCTTTCAATAGCAGGAATCCCCAAGGCTTGAATAGAAGAAGCAACTGCTTCCGAAACACTGCCTGTTCCACCGACAATAATGACATTGGATGGATTTAAACGAGCAATTTCAGCACTGGTTGTTGGAGTCAGCTCGTTAGAATGAGTAAGTAAAATCGGAGCATCCAATTTATACGCCAACGGACCAGCAGTCAGCGCATCAGCAAAAGCCATATAATTTGCAACAACAACCGTCTCTGCATGATCCCACTTTTTTGCTAGATTTGCCGCCACCTCAAAACGATCCTTTCCCCCTATCCGGTCTGGAAGGCTTTGTGCTTGAGCCTGGCCTTCTCCTGCAAAACACCATAAAAGGAGTACCACAAATATACTTTGCAAATAAAGTTTTCCCTTCACAATCATTCTCTCCCTATTATTAACCATTGATAGATGTTCCAGGAGTTGCATTTTCCCCAAAAGCTAGACTTCCTGATATTATATCGGAGCCCTTTTTCTATTTATTGATTCCTTGAAACTATGAAGCTAGTAACTTATTCAATGCATTTTTGGTCATGATTTCAATGTTTTTATTGTAAGAAGCCCTATCGGTATGGCCATACGGGTCAAGGAACCAGTTCCAATAAAATGTTCCAACTGAAAATACTTTTCTTCCATCAGGGTTGTTGAACCAAATAACATCCGCAGACTTTTTTTGACCGTACAAGGTCACAGGCGATCTTGAAATAATTTCAACATTCGACGTTAAGGTCGTAGCGTCCACTTCCCCTCCTACTACCCCAGGAATTTGGTCGCCCAGTTTTAAGCCGGTTCCTGTATAAATCCAATGGCTAGGATTGGTGACAACCATCGGCATTGTTTTTTCCGGAATCCCCCGGTACATTGAGCCAAACAGATCCTGTTCAGGTCTGTTTACCGGAGGAGACCTGAATGTGGTAGTGACCTGAGCGGGATCAATTTTGTTATATGGATCCTGGGAAGCCAAAGCTTTGTACCCGACCATCGTCCTGCCACCGTCTTCGTATCTCACCTGCCAATAGCCGATATTGGCATTGAACAACGCCAAATTTACATCTGGAGAGTTTTCTATATTATCGCGCATATGTTTGGACCAGTATTCATCATGTCCAGGAATTAGAATTGTTTTTACGTTCGAATTGGCGAGAATTCCGTTATGAATATCATGGTCGGTTACATACGTAACGTTATAGCCGTTTTTTTCCAGCCATCTGATCAGGTTATATTCATAAGCAAAAAATTCGCCGGCACCGTTACCGCTTTTGTATGGTCTGTTAAACGATAGCTTAATTGCCGGTGTTTTGTTGCTGCTATTGTATCCATATAGGCTTTTGCCACCCCAGTTATTATAGGCCTGGTACGTATTGTGAGACATAACAGCCATAAAATCTGCATTGGGGGAGCTATCCCTGACTACAAAGGGGATATAGCTTGCCTGTTTATCGGTATTGACCAGCTTGGCCAAATAAGCTCCCGATTTCCAATCACCAGGAATTTTATGGGTAAACGAAACATTCCATTTAGCATTAAGTGTTATAGAATCCGGAGAATTTACCTGCGCCTTTGCTGCAAGGCCAGTTTTAGTCCCTGTCAAAAGTCCGCCCCGTCCGTTGTAATAGCCCATTCGGTAGAATTCAACGTGGTAAGCTTTGCTGCTCTTCACATAAAAAGATAAAGATTGGCCGGGGGCAACAGAAGTAGCAGAAGTATACCCTTCCAGGCTATTGCCTCCCGGGCTGGTAATCTCCCATTTTCCCGGCAGATAGACAATATTATTGTTAACCGACGCTGTTCCCCCAATAATAAGAACATTTGTCATCATTTTATCGATGAGGACATTTTGGGTCGTGTCCGGCAATGAAGAAGGCCTCGTCAAAAGAATCGGCACATTTTCTTTTGCCGCCAGAACAGAACTGGTCAGGGCATCAGCGAATGTCAGGCCATTTGCTATATAAGCTTTTGATGGTTTTGCAAAGTATTTTCGGAAAATATTGCTTGCTACCTCATAACGGTCTTTTCCGCCAATCCGTTCAGGGCCAGGCAATTTACTATAAACCTCTTTGCTGACACTACCTTCCCCCCCGGAGACAATTGTTTTCTGGAATTGTCCTGCCTGGAGGGCGTTTTGAGTTTCGGCAGGCAATGCATCTTTTCCTGTCAGGAGAATCGGGATGCCGCTTCGGGCGGCATAAGGGGCAATTGCCAAAGCATCCGGAAAATTAAGGCCATTGGCGACAACCGCCGTCCCAGTTGGATTCATCAGCAATGATATGTTTTTTGCCACTTCGTATCTGTTTTTGCCGTCAATCCTTGAAACCCTTTCAATACCTAGTTGTTTTATTTCTGTTATCAGCGAGGGGTTTAGACTTCCGCTGCCACCTGCCAAAATAACTTCCTTTGGCTTAAGCCTCATCAGTTCATTTTTCGTTGCCAAGGTTAATGAAGAAGGATGAGTTAATAAAATAGGAGAATTTTTTTGATAAGCATATGGTGTTGCTGCAAGGGCGTCTGCAAAGGCCAAATAATTTGTAAGAATAACAGTTTCGGCCGTCGTCCCAGCCGGCCATCCTTTTTGGGAGATATTAACAGCAACTTCAAAACGGTCCTTTCCCCCAATCCTTTCCGGAGTGCTTTCCGCTTGTACAGTTACATTACTTGCTAAAAACAAAAAAATTCCCGCCATGATGCCTCTTATTACTAATTTTCCTTTCAACAATCATTCTCTCCCCATTTTGGTTTTTTTGGTATTTTTTCTCTGACCTTATCTTAGCATGATTTTGGAAAAATAATGGATTTTTTTCCAAAAATAAATTTTGCTAATTTCTGTAAAACAAAAAGGCTGTTTCCAATGAGATGATTGGAAACAGCCTTTTCATTATTGGTTAAATGTTGAACTAATACTCTTAGCAAGGGACGCCGCTCTTGCGCTTTGAATAGTTGCATTTTGAAGTAATTTGGCTTCATCAGGATTCGAAATAAAGCCTAACTCTATAAGAACCGAGGGCATTGTTGTCCATCTTGTCACGTATAGGTTATGATCTTTCAAGCCTGTGGAAGAGTATATGGTTGTAAAATTAATGCCTGGGTAAGCCAAGGATTTTACAAAACCTTCTCCAAATTGTCTGCTTAGGACAACCTGTGGTACCGGTGTAGGATCATAAGCAATATTAGGTCCATTATAGCTTAGTTCTCTTTGTCTGCTGCCATCTTGGACAATAAATACTTTCCTGTCCGTGTCCTCCCTTATAAACGGATATTTAATTCCACTTGATAGAACATAGACATCCGTTGTATCAATTGCAGGCCTGTAAGAGCTGTAATGGACACTATATCCTTTAGGCGAGGAAGAAACATTTGAATCATGATGGATGCTTACGAATAAGTCCCCTCCAACTTTATTGGCATATAAAGCCCTGTCTTGCAAAGAAATATAAACGTCATTTCCAGGTGCCCTTGTAAAAATCACTTCCGCTCCCAGTTGTTTTAGTTCATTTGCCAGCTTCTCAGTAAACTGGATATTTAAATTTTTTTCAAGCAGCCCATTTTGGGCAGCTCCAGGATCATAACCGCCGTGGCCTGCGTCCAAAATAATTCTTTTGCCAGCCAATGGTGCCTTGCTAATTAATTGCAGAAAGGTTGCCTGCGGAATCGAGCCGGTTCCACCTAGTACAACGATTTCTTTCACATTGCTGCCAGTTGCCACTTCTTTTACTGATGGATAAACATTTGTTGGATGCATCAACAGCATTGGAGCATTGTTTTTTGAAGCCAGCACCGATCCTGTCAGCGCATCCGCAAATGTCAGGCCTGTAGCCAGAAAGATCTTCTCGGAATTCGGAGACAACTGTTTTGCAATGTTAGCTGAAACCTCATAGCGGTCTTTGCCGCCAATTCTAGTTGGATTAGGCAATTGAGCAGCAACACTTGGTGTTACACTTGCTTCCCCACCTGATATAATACTATTTTTTACGTTTAGTATTTTAAGAGCCTCCTGCATTGGAGCAGGGAAAGAATTGTTTCCTGCAAGCAGGATAGGAAATCCATTTTTTGCGGCATAAGGGGCGATGGATAACGCATCCGAAAAAACCAGGCCGTTGGCAACAACTGCTGTATCGGAAGGCCCCATTCGATTTGCGATATTAAGGGCAACTTCGTATCTGTCTTTTCCATCTACTCTCTCTACCGCCTGAATTCCAATGGAAGTAAGTTGTGTCACTATATTTTGTGATACGCTGCCCGTCCCTCCGATAATTACGACTTTTTCGGGACTAAGTCTTTTGAGTTCATTTATAATCGAAGTTTCGAGTGCATTAGCTCGGGTCAGAAGAATCGGTCCGTCTTCTTTGAATGCAAGAGGGCTGCCGGAAAGAGCATCAGCAAACGCCTCATAATTAACTAAAAATGCTGTTTTGGCTCCCGAAGGCCAGCCTTCCTGGGAAACTTTCACTGCTACTTCAAATCGGTCCTTCCCGTCTAAGCGTTTGGATACAGTTTCTGCAAAAGCAGAAGATTGGAACAAGAATACGAAGGCTATAGAAACCAAGAAGACTCTCAAAAGGTTTTTCATGCTGTTCTCCTCTATGTATTTTTTAAACTATCTTTTACGTATAAACTTTTTTGTAGACAGCCAGAGACCTTTTAGCAATAAAAAGATGCCAAAAAACAACAAAAATCCCCATAGACTTATGACGGCATCATTAAAATCCATTTCCCCCCTTCCAGTTATTTTTTGCTGTATCTCTATGGAAAAGACTATTACCAGCATTACGGTAAAAGTATAAATAAATGATATAGCTGTAATGCTGTATTTAGCCAGTGTCTTAAAGACTAGATGGACTATAAGAAAACTAAAGATGCCTAGTATACCAAAAACATATAAATGCAGATCCTTATCGGTCAATTCCCAGCCAGCACCTAAGGCATAAGAATTAATAATATCATGGATTCCGTTTACAATTTCCGCCACAAACAAAATAAATTCTTTCATACGTTTTTCCTGCTCCTACTAAATTACTTAATAAAGGAATTATAAAGGAAATTTGACGATTTTTGGTGATTTTTTTAAAATTTCCTTTTTATTGGGTTTAAAATCTATTTTATTTCATTATAGAATTTGATATCCTATAAATGCTGTTCAAACTATTAGGAGGCTTAGTATGAGTTCCAGACTTGACAAAAAAGCACACAAGAAGAAAAGAAGATGGTTAAGAGTTTTATTGATTACGTTCGCCCTGCTTTTCATTGGTGTAGGGGTTTACGTTTTATCCGTATATAGCTCTCTAACAAATGCCGTTGAGAGAATGCACGATCCTATTGACAGGGAAGTTTCCGAAAAGAGGACCGAAGAAGTATCCTTAAAAAAAGCTACTCCTTTTTCTGTATTATTACTGGGGGTGGATGAACGCCAAGGAGACAGAGGCCGGTCAGACACCATAATTGTCTTAACTGTTAATCCTGATCAGGAATCCGTTAAAATGCTAAGTATCCCCAGAGACACAAGGACCGAAATTATCGGACGAGGAACCACTGATAAAATTAATCATGCCTATGCTTTTGGCGGAGTAGAAATGTCAATGGCTACCGTTGAAAACTTCCTTGATATTCCGATTGACTATGTAGTCCAAATTAATATGGAAGGATTTCAGGACATAGTTGATTCTGTTGGAGGAGTGACCGTAGTTAATGATTTGGATTTCACCCATGAAGGGACACATTTTCCTAAAGGTGAAATAACGTTGAACGGTGAAGATGCCCTGAACTATTCCAGAATGCGTTATGAGGATCCACGCGGTGACTATGGCAGACAGCTGCGCCAGAGACAAATCATACAAGCGGTTATTCAAGAGGGTGCGAGCTTAAGCACACTGACTAATTACGGGGATATTTTTAAAGCCTTAGGAGACAATGTAAAGACGAATTTGACCTTTAGTGAAATGATAACTATTCAGAGTAACTATAAAACTGCTAGTAAATCAATCGAACAGATTCAAGTACAGGCAACCGGAAAAATGATAGATGGGGTTTCCTATCAAATAATAAACAACGAAGAAAAGTCACGATTGCAGGACCAATTAAAAGAACACCTTAGCCTAAGTAATAATTAAGAGTATTTACCTAAAAAGATGAATTCCTAAGCCTTTGGGAATCATCTTTTTTATTTTTATTCTTTGAAACTTGTTTTTCAAACCAAGAAAAAGATCAGGTCTTTAGGAAAACCGAAATAAAAAAAGACAAACCATACAAAATGGAATGTCTCATTCTTACTCCCTCTTACAATGTTAAGCTGATTATAATGCAAAATATTTATTTACATCCTCTAATTCTTCGAGTGAATCAATTTCAAAGCAGTCAGTTGCTTTTATTTTTTTTATAAACACATTTAATTTACTAATATTGTTTTTAACAATATCATCCCAATACAAACTGGAATAATTGCCTTGTTTCATTGCTTCCTTAATCTTTCCTTTAATAAAAATACCGTCTTCAATGCTCCAAAATGACACTCCGCATAAGATATATTCATTCCTGCTAGTTCCTATCTCAATGTCATACACCTTATTATTTGCATCAAATCTTAAAATCCATTCATTATTGAATTCTTCCCTTTTAGCACTGAAGTAGAGTGAATCTTTGGGGTTCTCTAATAAAAAATTCTCATTAAGATAAACATCTGCTTCCAATACGTAAGAGCCTGGTAAATACTCACTCACTAAATTCATAGTATATAAATTATTATATTTATCATAGGCATCATTATTAATAAGAGTTACATTATACATACTTTTAAGATACTCAAATTTTTCTTTTAAATAACCTGTAACAACAATGATTTCATTGATACCTTTTTCCTTTAAGAACTCGATTTGTCTTTCTAGCATCGGTATTCCATTTACCTCCACCAATGATTTTGGTGTAGTTAGAGTAAGCGGCCTCATTCTGGTACCCATGCCTGCTGCTAAAATTATGGCACGCATTATGCTGTTCTTCCCATCCTCAATATATTTTTAATTACAAGTTCCTCCGGCTTTGCTACTGTAATAATTGAACCAAGCAAGATCATGACACTAAAGAAGACCAGCTTGAAAGTAATTGGAGTTCCAGTTATAACAAAGCTTAAGATTATAGCCCATGCTGCATAGGAAATGTTCAAAGCCATTGCCCGAGTCGGTCCGATTGTATAAATTGCCTTGTAGTAGAATAAGTAAGATATTGTTCCTGAAAGAGCAATAACAGCAATATACAAAAATTCGATATTCATTATTACCTTAGGAACCAATGAGTACCCTCCAAATAACGGGAGAATTAGAAACCCATATATTACCGCAGAAACGAGTTGCCTAATCTGGAGAGCCTGATCCGGTGCAATCTCTTCATCCTTCATTCCATATGCAAGTATCACACATTCCATTCCCCAGCCAAAAATACAAAACAAAATAAATATAAATCCTAACATTGCATTTGTCGACTCTATTCCTCCACTGGAATACCCAAGAAGAAAAATAAATAATATACTAATAAATAACCCAACCCAGTTTTTAAATGTGAGCTTGTCCTTTAAAATTAGAAACGCAAAGAAAGCACCAATAGCAGGATAAATTGCCGACATTGAGGCAGCCATCGAGGCACCAATATATTTTACTGCCAAAACGTAAAACGTCATTCCAATTGGACCTCCAAGCAAGGCACCTATAACAACAAATAGCCCACTCCTTGTCCTTAGCCTTTTAAAGGTTTCTCCAAGCCTGCCTCTTGCTGTTAAATATATCATCATCCATATACTTGAAAAGGTATCGTGAAAGAAGGTACTTACTAAAGGAGCTAAAAAGATTACTGATTCCGTTGACATAAAGAGAGTAGTAGACAAAATAATTCCAATTAACACTGTATCCAACGCCCACGTAAATCCAGAAATCATTCCAAACGCTACACCCTTATTTTGAATACTCATGTATTTCCCCCTGGGATTCTAATGTGATATTTAGTATTACCAAATTTTCCTTTGCACGCTTAAAACGGTCCCAACCATAGGTGCCAAAGTCTTCTCCTTTTGCTTCCTTAATATTAGTCCAAATTGTCCATAGAAAATCCACGAATATTTTATTCATCAAAATTCTGGTTTTTACTGTTTCCGGGATAGTATTAGTTTGGTAATAATATCTTAAAAACAATTCCTCTTCTTCTTCTGCAAACTCACATTCCAATGAATGAGCAGCAATATCCCATAATGGATCATTCATGCCAGCATATTCCCAGTCGATGAGATACATTTTTTCTTCCCCGCTTTTTACGAAGTTTTCGGGAACCGGATCATTGTGGGACGGTACAAGGTGAAAATCCAAATTTTCATAGATATCTTTCAACCTCATTACTTGCTCCCTGATCAATAAATATTCGGGGTAAGTTGAGCCATCGGCCTCCCTTAACAAGCTTTCATATTCCTGGATCTTTTCAAAGACATTGAAAGTGTTTGCCATTTGTTCTTTCGAATCATGCAATCGCCTTAAAAGAGCAGCAGACTTTGCCATATTATCTTCTCTTTTTGCCGTTTTACCATTTAATGTTTCTGCATTCGGAATTAAAGCAGCAACCTTCATACCGTTCTTTTCATTAAAATAAAGTAAATCTGTATCTATGCCTAACCGACTGGCAATTTTAGAATTATAGTTTTCTTCTGGCCTATTAATCATTTTTTCAGTGCCGCTTCCAGCTAGTCTGAGAACATAATCCTTTCCTGAGATGCTAACTTTAAAGTTCTTATTCGTCATTCCTCCAAATGGAAGAATATCACTTATATCATCTGCTTTTATGTTTAAAGCATCCACCAGGTAATCCTTGATTTGATTTTCCCTATATTCTGCTTCCTTCCTCTGCAAGATAGGAAAAACCTTTTTTAAAGCCCTGTCGTACTGTTCCAATGTATCAACTTCTGCCCATACAATATTATTAATTTTCAAGTAACCAATATCGTAGTTCCTGGCAACATCTAAAATCATATATTCATAATTCAAGTATGGATTATTGTTATAATTTTCAAATGTATAAAGCATTTTTTCAAAAACACTGTATGAGAGTTTACTAATGCCTATCATTTCCCCATCAATTTGATTCAATTGATGGATGTCTTTTGAAATTTGGTAAAGGTATCCATCCCTTATTTCTACATAAGCTTCGTCCCCTGATCCACTTTCATTCGTAATTAGCACACTGTCTCGCTGTGGATGTTGTAACAAGCTTTTGAGAGCATTTTCTTCAATCAATATATCATCTTCAATTAACAAAAAATCTTCATGTATAAAATTCTTTGCTGCTGCTAAAGAAGCCATTGATCCGGTCCATTTATAGCGATTATTTTCAACTAATTCTACATTTTTCAGCAGCCGGAATTCATTAAAAGCGGAATTTTTATATCCTGTCACAATAACAAACTTGTTGATCCCGTTTTCTTGCAGTATTTCCATATTTCTTTTAATTAATTGCTTCTCTTTTATCTCCAGCATGCCTGCTGGTATATCGAATTCCTTTCTATAGCCCGCAGCAAGAAATACCGCAAGTTTAATATCAACCGTTTTCTGGCTGGCATGGATGTTAACCTTTTTTTCTTTAAAAGATTGAATTCCTTTCTTTAAATAATCCATTCCTTTATTAGTAAGGAAGTATTTCATATTTCTCCCTTGCTTTTGACTATAAATATAGTCTTTTTCTATTAATTCTTGAGTTAGATAATTCACTTTTCCGATAGAAAGACCAATTAGTCCTGCGATTTTTTTCTGGCTTACAGCAGAATCTTTATTGATCCTCTCAAGAATTTTCAATAAATCCTCCATTAATTTTAATCCCCTTAATGTATTCATTTTTTGAACGCATCTAAATTTTAACAATTACTGCGACTCTTGTAAACATGATTCTACAAATTTTTTCAAAAAGTTGGTAACCGAGATACAGGATACAGGTTCAAGTCACCAATGTTTTCCTCCCCTCAAAAAAAGGTGTTTGGCTATTTTAAAAGGAAAACTTTCATAATTATTTATGTAATTCATGGAGTGTAAGATGATACCCATTCGTGGAAATAAAAAAGGGCTGCTCATAAGGAGCAGACCCTTAAAAAATACAAAGCTATTTAAATACAGGTACATCAAAATAAAGAGTATAGTCATTTAAGGTAGAATAAAGCCTGCTTAAGCTGAATACCTGCTTGGATGCCCAGCCGATATCACTCGCATACTGATGAGTACCCGGCCGAGCTGGGTTCCATCGCATCTTATATAACGTGTTTTGCTGATACGTTGCATTATTAATATAATTTTGCCCTATAAACTCTGCCCCTCCAATAATCGCCAGTTCAGGAGTAAACCATCCGCTCTTATAAGCATATTCAGACCCGCAAGTTATTGGACAACTATCACGAGCGCCCACGCCGTACATATTGTAAACAACTCTTGGAGTAACCGGCTCTCCCTCTACTGAACTAACCAAAATTCCTTTTGCAAGTTGAGAAGTTCCATTTCCTGTTTCCAAAAGTGCATGTGAAATTAGATACAGTTCATTTACATTATATTTTAATGCACCATTAATGAAAGACTGTCCTTTTCCTTCCAATATTCCTTTCCCCATTAGTGTTTTAGAATTTAACTCAGCTGCACTCGTTCCAGCACTTTTGGATAAGATTAAAAACTGAAAATACTCCGGTTCATCAATAGTAAAGTTTTTGGGGTCTACATAATACGCAACATCAACTGCTCGTGCAAGTTTCCATGTGAACCTAATTTCATACCATCCATTTAAGGAGCTTACAATTTGAACCGTATCGCCTTGCTTAAGACTGCCAACAATCCTATCAGACGTACTAGTCCCTTCCCTTACATTTAGCGTTGAAGCATTTACAGTTCCTTTGCCAGGATTAGTAGGATCTACTATTATATAGGTACTGCTAACATATGCTTTTTCATTTTTATAGAGATCGGTTTGCGGGTTAACACCCATTTGGATATCAATCATTTCTTGCAAGGTTAAATTATAATTTGTACTATTGACGATTGGGCCTGGATTCAACTCACCGGTACTAAAGAAATGATACTCTTTTCCATTTATGTATTGCTGGCCGGTAACCATTGCACCACCGTTATTTAAATAGTATTTATACCCGTTGTAGGTCAGCCAGCCGGTATGCATAGACCCATCCGAATTTAAATAATAGTAGGTTGAATTCACATACAGCCAGCCGGTTTTCATAACCCCATTTTGATCCAAGTAATACCACTTATCATTAATGCTATATTGGAACCAGCCAGTCTCAAAAGAATCGTCCAGATTTATGTAGTACCATTTACCATCTTGATAAACCCAGCTTCTTTGAAGTGTACCGTCTGCCTTTAAAAAATAGGCCTTCCCGCCATCTGTAACCAATCCCGTTTTCATTTTTCCATCAGAGGTGAAATAGTATCTTTTGTCCCCTTCAATTAACCAACCAGTATGTAATCTTCCGTTTTGAGGATTCAGGTAATAATATGTTCCTTGGTAGTTTAGCCAGCCGGTATGCATCGACCAATCACTTTTAAAATAGTATTTGTAACCATCTATAGCTGCCCAGCCTTGTATAGCTACTCCATCGGTTCCAAAGTAATAAGTTTTGCCATTAATTGTAGATAGCCCTGTAACTTTATTGCCTTGTTTATCAAAATAATAAAGCTTTCCTCTGTCATCCACCCAACCGGTTACATTCGTGGATACTAAGGCACCACCACTGGAGAAAACATAAGGGCTTCCACCTATGACTCTCGTGCCTGTAAGCATAGCACCATTTTGCTCTAAATAGTACTTCTGATTATTTAGTACAAGCCAACCGGTCTTCATTGCTCCGCCATCTAACAGGTAATACCAAGTATTATTAATGTAAAGCCACCCTGTTTGCATCCTGCCGCTATCGGATAGGTAATACCAGGTATTGTTATCCAATAGCCACCCTTTATGCATGGATCCGCTGTCGTTTAAGAAGTACCAATCTCCATTAATATTTTGCCAGCCTTTAAGCATGACTCCATTGGAAGCTAAGTAGTACCACTGGTTATTTACCAGAACCCAGTCAGTCTGCATAACACCAGTTGAATTAAAGTAATACCAGCTATTTCCTTCCAACATCCAGCCCTTTTTATAACTCCCATCAGAATTAATATAATACCAGGTATTATTCTGCAACTTCCAGCCGGATGTAGCTGCATATGTGTTTGTAGACAGTAATAAAAATGAAGCTAAAAGGAATGCTAAAATCCCTACCTTTTTCAATATCTCTCCCCCGTTTATCGTTTTTTCTTCAATTTCCCATCGTAGGAATGAAGCAAAAGCGTTTTCTATATAGTTTTGACTCTACTAAACTATCTCTCAAGTATAGATACCTCGACTAAATTACAGTTATTCCCATGTCGATACACAGGTATTTAATTCACCCAAGCCCCATCAGGGCCTATTTTATATGGCCCAATATAGGTATTAACTGCCATGTTCCCACCTTGATAAAAGTAATACCACTTTTGTTGAAAGAATTTCCAACCCGTTACCATATTCCCAGTTTCCTCAAGATAGTACCAGTTCCCATAATACCAAAGCCATCCTGTTTCCATAGTGCCATCAGGGTTTAGATAATACCAAGTAGACCCTAAAAGAAGCCATCCTGTCTTCATGCTGCCATCAGGATTTAGGTAATACCAAGAAGATCCTAAAAGCAACCATCCTATTTTCATGCTGCCATCTGGATTAAGGTAATACCATGAATCCCCCCATTTCAGCCATCCCGTTTTCATACTCCCATCTGGATTAAGGTAATACCAGATGCCATCTGTATTTAGCCAACCGGTTTTCATCTTTCCATCTAGAGGTGATAAATAATACCAGTCGCCTCCCAAAGAGAACCAGCCGGTGTTTAATCTTCCACTGTCATTAAAGTAGTACCAACTTCCTTCAATAAATTGCCAGCCAGTTGCCATTTTACCTTCAGGATTAAAGTAGTAACGACTCCCATCTATTTGTTGAAAGCCAATTTTCTTTTCTCCAGTAACTAAATCATAATAACTCCAATAACCATTACTTAAAACCCAGCCTGCTGGTCTTCCCTCATATATGTTATAAGAATCACTCGAATTTCCGTATTTATCAGTAAGCCTAATTGTGAGCTTCCCGTTTTCATATCCGTGAGGGATTTTAATCTGAAATGAATTATCTGAATTCAGATTCGTTTCCGAAAGCAATTTTTCCCCATTTTCTAAAAGGATTCTCCCTTGTTCTACCTGACTAGTTACTTTTCCCCCTATTACTAGGCCGCCAATATTTACATTATTAATCAATGGAGGAGAAAGCTTCTTTCGGATCAAAGCTTTTTCCGCGTTTACCCTTCCATATCCAAATTGAGTATCAAAACCAAGCGGACCTAAATCATCAGCACTATATAAAAGCCTATTTATAACTTGGGAGTTATTCAATGCGGGATCTGTCGACCAAATTAAAGCCGCTACTCCGGAAACAACAGGAGCTGACATTGAAGTTCCACTCATAAAACCATAACCATTAACTAATGTGGAAAAGATACCTGAGCCCGGCGCAGCAATATCAATATTCCTACCGTAATTGGAATAATATGATAGACCATCATCAATATCAGTGGAACTTACCGACAGGACATTCGGAAAAGAAGCTGGGTAAGAAGGAGAAGAGGTCGATTCATTTCCTGCGGCCGCTATAATTATCGAGCCTTTATTATATGCAGCCTGTATAGAATCTGCTAGAGCCTGTGAATAATCAGGACTACCTAAACTAATGTTAATAATTTTCGCCCCTCTATCAGTCGCGTAATTCAGTGCTTTAATAACATCAGAAACATACGCACTCTCTCCAGAAAAAACATTTATTGGAATAACTTTTACATTTGGCGATACCCCAGTCCCCCCTTGACCATTATCTATTGCACTAGCAATGATGCCTGCTACGTGTGTAGCATGATTATTGTAAGGATTAGTGCTTGTCATGTTAATTACATCATAGGGAGAAATAATTGAATGTCTTAAATCTGGATGGGTTATTTGAACCCCATCATCAATCACTGCAACAGTTATTTGATTGTTACCTTTGGTTTTTTCCCATGCCACATTTGAATTAATTGCTTCATGTTGCCATTGTCTTTTATAGTAAGGATCGTTAGGAACATATTCCTTTTTAAGTTTATAATCTGGTTCTACATATTCAACATCACTGCTTAGTTCTAACTCTTCTATAAACTGGCTAATTGTCTTTTCCTTAGGAATCTGGATGCGCTCCATTCCTCTTCCCAGGCTGGCTCCTCTTCTTTTTATAGTCCCTTTTTCTATGGCAGATGAATTGTACTTTACAATTACTCCAGGAGAACCGTTTCCACTTAGCTCTACATCACTCGCCTCTGATGGAGATACAGATACCAATATATAAATAAGTATAGTAATTGCAAGAAATGGTAGTTTCCTTAACATAGTATTTAGCTCCTAATTTTTCCTGTCTTTCTAATTATTTTCGGAAAAGAATGAGAATTGTTTAGAGGAACGAACTAAAAAACTTTAAAAATAATCGACTTAACTTATTGTGGAAAATAAAATAAAATTAAAATGACTCTGGTTTCCCGGAGCCACTTTAATATTCATAGATATCTTTATTAGTATATTAATCTTCCAGCGGAATCAAAGTAATACCAAACCCTATCTATTAAATACCAGCCTCCATATAACATACCATCAAAAAAATCAAGAAAGTACGTGTTACCAGCTTCATAAAACCATCCAAATTGCTCCGCTCCATTAGAATTAAAATAGTGCCACTCATAGCCTATTTTTGCCCATCCGGTCTTCATTATAAAAGTGAACGGATCAAAGTAATACCATTGTGAACCTATTTTGTTAAACCCGTATACAGATGCTCCATAACTGTCAAAGTAGTACCACTTGCCTCCCCATTGAAGCCAGCCTGTATGGAGTGTCCCATCACTTTTGCTATAATAGTAGTATTCTCCATCGAAATTCCAACCATTAGTTTTCATAATTCCGTTATTATCAAAATAATAATTTACACCGTTTATATTAGTAGCACCTTTAATCATGGCCCCATCATATTCGCTTAGGTAATACCATTTACCTGAATAGTAAAGCCAGCCAGTTTTAACGGTCCCATTGGGATTGCTAAAATAATAATCATACCCATCGTAAAACCAGCCATTGCTCTTCATAATTCCATTTTTATCAAAGAAATACTTTTGTCCATTTACTTGATATACTCCATTTGTAACCATTGAACCAGATTCATCCTCGAAGTAATACCAGTTACCACCATAATACAACCAACCATAATATTCAGTACCACCCTGGGTAAAATAATGCCAATCTCCCTCTATCTGAGCCCAACCGGTTGCCATTTGTCCACTTTCATTCAGAAAATACCAGTAACCTCGATCATACAGCCAACCCGTGTGCATTTGTCCATCTTCATTAAGGTAATACCATGTATTTACGTACCAAATCCAGCCCTTTTCCGCAGCTCCGCTTGGTCCAAAGTAATACCAGTATTTACTCCCATCGTAATCATCTGTCAGCTGGAGCCAGCCTGTTTTCATAACACCGGATGGATCAGAATAATATGTATTTCCATCTATATAATAAAACCCTGTTTGCATTCTCCCATCTAGGCCTAAATAATAGTATTGGTTATTTAAATATAACCATCCTGTCTTCATCTCACCTGTTCCGGGGTTAAAGTAAAAATAATCATATGAGCCATAATCATCGTAAATAGCTACCCAACCGGTTTTCCATACACCATTACTTAAAAAATAATAATCTTGTCCATTTATTGTAGTAAGGCCTGTTGCCATTACACCATAATAGGATTCAAAATAATAGTACTCATTATTTATGTAAGTCCAACCATATCTCTTTTCCCCTGTTTGTGGGTCAAAATAATATGTATAACCATAATCAGTAATCCAGCCAGTTCGAAGTGCTCCAGTTACTAAATTAAAATAGTAGTAATCATATTTACCAGTGGTTGGTGAAGGGACATATTGCTCTCCGGTAACTTTTTCACCATACTCGTAATAATACCAGGAGCCTTCGATTTGCACCCACCCATCATAAACAACTTGTTCTGTTAGTGCACCACTGGATGATTGTTCTGTTTTTGGAACTTCAGTAGAATTAGACTGTTGCTCTTTGACAGCTGGTTCCGGCTGCGCCTCTTCCACAGTTTTAGGATTGTTGTCAGTCATGCCTTCCGGATCTTCAGAAATAACCGGATTCTCGACTTTTTCCTCTATGGTAGTTGACTCTGAGGGAATATCCTGCGTTTCATCCACTACTACTTCTTCATTTCTTTCAACAGGCGAGATTTCAACATTTTGCAGCTGGTCTTCGGCTGCTTCTTTCCCAGATTCGCTTGCTGAAAGTTGGTCTTGAATAAAAGTGCCTTCGGAACTTATAGTTTGTTCTACAGGATTTACTCCGCTGCTTTCAGATGCTTCAACGGCTAATGCTGGTACAAAAAACAATACTGTCCATAAAAGAAACACCAACTTTTTACCCATCCCATTTTCCTCATTTCCAATAGAGTAAAATAATACCAATACATACATAATACCATATTACTAGGTCTATCGACACATAAATTATGAATATATTACCTTTTTCCTAATATAAATTTCTCCAAATAAAAAACTCTCCTAGAAAACTAGGTTTTCTTAGGAGAGTTTCTATTCTTAATCTTTATCATCTTTTTTCTGATTTAATTTAGGTGTCGTACCAGGGGTGTCGAACATCTCCGAAACACTGGTCTGAACTTTAAAAGGAAATTCATAAGTACACTGTGGGATCTTTTCCTTTAGAATTTCCGCTTCTCTTCGCCAGTCTTCGTTGATTAAAAAAGTTTGTGTATTTTTGATGGACTTTTCAGGATTAAATATTTGCTTTTTATTTATATGATTCTCAGGCTTCAAATCAAGAAAGGCCATTATTTGTTGAACTGTATCATTATATTTATAGACTAAATCCTCAAAATTGACATGTAATACTCTATCATTTGAAGCTGATTTTTCGCCGGTAACCCTTTTCCAATAATCGGCGAAACCTTCCGGAGTTGTAGGGAACAACGGTGTCCCGTTACCAACAGGAGGTTTATACCAATAGTTCTTGTTTAGATTATATAAATCCCTTGCATCCCTGTTTACAACAATCATCTTGAAATTATCGCCAAAATAATCGGCAATTAAATGAGTATGCTGCGGCCATAGTAAATGGTCGTAAATCATAATTTCTTTATCCTTATCAGCACACATCTCAAAATAGGCATTCACAAATTTTCTAGCTGCATTATTAAATTCTTCTTCGGTCGGCATAGAGAAATATAATTGTTTTTTATCGTAGACATAGACCCTTCCCCATTTTGTAACCGGGCGTTTATAAACGATTTTGGCCGCAAGTTGCAATAAAACCTTAAATAAAGAGAATCTTACCCGTTTATAATGACTATAAGTGATACCGCTAATCGGAACACTTATCTCTTCGACAAAATTCTTAACTGCTTTCTCAAAATTATTACCAACCAGCCATTTGTAGGAGCCAAACCAGCCAAAATTGTTCTTATCCAGCCATTCCATACTTTCAATAAAGGATGAAATAGCCGTATCAGACCTCATAGAACTATTGACATTTTTCATAATGGCACCCAGGTCAAAGAGACCGTTATCAGCATAAAAAGGAATATGTTCGTACTCTTTATCTGATCCGAACGTTACTCCGCACCCATTGAATTCCTTCAATAAGTCTACTACAGCTGAGGAACCTGTTCCTACATACCCTGTTACCGCAACATTAAGCCTATTCGTCATTACGTTTAATTCCTTATCTCTTTAATATAATTATTCAACTTTACTTTAATTGCTTCAGGAGAAAAATCCCCTATTCTCTGTTTCCCTTTTATAATAAGCTGATTATACAGATCATCATCATCCAATAATTCACATACTTTTTGAGCCATTTTTTCCGGTTCCTTTATGGGACAGATTAACCCACAATCATTTTCACCTAAAATTTCTCTTACACCCGGCTTGCTATCGGTAGCTACAATGGGAAGCCCAGCTGCCATTGCTTCCAATAAAACTGTAGGCAAACCTTCTGACGGGCTTGAGTGAATAAAGATTTTCGCCGCTTTATAATAGTTTTGAACGTCCTCTCTTGTTCCTTCAAATATAATTAAATCCGATACCCCATTTTCAATTGCATATTCCTCAACCTGTTTTCTTAAGGGACCATCACCAACAAAAACGGTTTTGAGATATTTCCCGTATTTCTCTTTAAGAATTTTAATAGCTTGAATAACAGTGAAGTGATCTTTCTGAGGTGAAATCCGGCCGACCATCAAAGCGAAATCCCCGTATTGTTTTTTTAACTTTTCAATTGTAGTTACCTCAGAGTCTTTATTCAAATCAAAAATAGGATTATATATTTTCTCTATTCTACCAATGGTTAGTTTATTGGTCAAAAACGCTTCTATTTGAGAATCTTCCGATAGCACTACTAAATTTTTTATTTTATTATATAAGAATTGGTAACCAGGGGATAATAACAAATAACTGTTTATCGATCCATGAACCCAGCCTATTTTCTTTGTGGCCTTAATATAACTGGTTACAAAGGTTAAATCATTCATATGACCTGAAAAAGCTATAGCTAGATCATATTCTTTTTTTGGACCTTTTATTATTCTTACAAACGGAAAAAGCAAAGTTAGCCCTAAGTGTACCAACGGGAAAATAAACTTCCCCCAATTCCACCTCTTTGCAATGTACCAATATTTTTCCGGGCATAATAAATGAGAAAAACGAATTATCTTGATACTGCATTCTTTTGGAATTTCATTTACTAAGCTTTCAGTTTTTGGATTAAGGATATAAACATCTACTTGATACCCCAAATCAACCAAAATCCTCAAGTAATTTATTCCAACTCTTTCGATACCGCCAAAAATTAATTGGTCAAATACAAAGGCAACTTTCATTAATTTCCCTCTCCCTTTTTAGAAGACTTACTTCGTTTAAGTAGAGTCATACCCATTTTTAAAACCAACAAAATATTCTCTTCTCTAAAAAGGAGTAAGAAACAAAAGTACATTAATCCCCCTAAAACAATGCATATAACTGTATTAAACCAAGTTAATGAAAAAAAACTATTAACTCCCCAAATAAGCATACCCATTAATAGAGATGAAACAAAGTATTTTAAATGTATAGAGTCAAAAATTTTTATTGATTCTTTTCGCTTCATATAGACAAAAGAAATAATTAATCCAGTTACCTCAGATATTAACCAACTGATTGAAGTACCAATATATCCCATAACAGGCACTAAGGAAATATTGAAAATAAGACTAACAACCGCCACAACAGAGTTGATATATAATCCCGCTTTTTCCTTTCCATAAGGGAGGATTCTTTGTTGATAATTCCAGATAGACATGGGTGTTATAACTAATAAAGGAGCTATAATCATTAACGATAAACTAGCAGGGTGGAACTTCTCTCCCCCGAAGAGAACCATCAGGTTTTCAGATAATATGCCAACGCCAACCATAATCGGCATTGAAATAAGAAGCAATAAATTAAAGGATGTTTTTAACAATGAAGAGTACTGATTCTTATCTCCTTGAAAATAATTATTCAATCTTGGAGTAAGTGCATTATTGATAGCTACTGACAAAGCCATACCTATTCCAAAAAACATTTTTGCCCTAGTATAAAAAGCAACATCTTCATCACCCTTTATAAAACCCAGGATTACAGTATCCAAGAGAGTATAGATACTTATGATTAGAGTTGTAATAAAAAACGTAGACATTGATTTAAGGTGGTTAGTTATATTTATGCCCTTTAATGAAATTTTCACATATCTTTTGGAATGAAAGAAATTCCATAAGTTCCCCAAGGATAATGTTAGGATATTGATTGCTGCATATACCATAAAGTCATTGTGCGTTTTTACAAATAGAAATATTGAGATTACTGCCAGGATCTTTAAAATAATACTTCTAAAAGTAATGAATTTATAATTCTCTAGACCCTGAAAGAACCAATCTAAAGAAAATATATTAGTGATAATTAGAACAATGTATAATACAAATAAGGGTAGATTTTCATTTAGCCGATCTATCAATAAAATAGAGGGGATATACACCAGAAGGACAGCAAAAGTAAGTATAACTTTAATTATTAAGATCTCTGAGAAAAAAACAGAAAGTTTTTTCTCATCATCTCTAATTTTAGATACTTCCCTAACCCCGTAGGATAGTAGACCAAAAGTTGAAAATAATAAAAACCAATTCACAACAGATGTTGCAAAATCAACTCGTCCTAACCCTGAAGGCCCAATTATCTTGGATATATACGGCATTGTTATTAAAGGAAATATTAAAGTTGAAAATTGCAATAAAAACGCATAAAACACATTAAGAATTAGGAACTTATTTTTCACATAACTTCTCCTCGTATCACTTCAACTACGAATTAAGAAACTTCTTATTCTATTGATTTAGATAAAAGCTTTGTAGCGAGTTTGCTGTATATTCTATATCGTAACCAGCATCGATAACTTGCTCCAAGGAGCTCTCTCTTTTATATCTACTTATTTTCAAAACCATGTCAGCCCATGATTCAGGAGAATCATTCAACGACTTTATCTCTAAATGATCAGTAACCTTTGCTTCCATAGGAACCTTATCACTGGCCAAACATTTTAATCCACTAGTTTGTGCCTCAATCAGTACAATTCCTAATCCCTCAAATAACGATGGGAATAAAAATACATCCATAGCATTTAACAAATTAGGTATATCAGATCTTATTCCTGTAAAAAAAACAGAAGAGTTCAAACCTAATTTGGATACCTTATCTTTCATTTGATCTTCTAATTCGCCACGGCCAACCAATAACAGAACTGCGTCTTTATTTTTTATATATATCTCGTTAAATATATCGATGAGAAACTCATGGTTTTTTTGATAATTAAATCTTCCAATATGCCCAATGACAAGCTTATCATTTAATCCAAGATTAGTTCTTGTCTGTTCCCTGGCAGTAGAATTGAAAACAAATTTTTTAGTATCTATACCATTATTTATAATTTTAATGTTTTTACCGTCTTTTTTTCGGTTTCCGAACATCCATCTTCCAGCAAGTTGTGAACATGCAAATCTATCAATAGTCAAAAAGTTAAGAAATAATCTGATAAATTTATGCAATTCAGGATGCGGTGCATTTGAATTATGACTGTGCAAGATCACCTTTCTAATTCCCGAAAGTTTAGCAGCCAATGAACTAATAAAACCATTAAGAGCATGATAAGTGTGTATATGAAATATTCGATAACGCCCATGGCTCTTTAAAAATTTATAAATACGAAGGAATTCAGACACGTATCTAAGAACCCCTGAATTATAATTACCGGTTGGCAGGTAATAAATTTTACCGCCTAGTGCATATATTTCATCATCAAAATCGCCCTTTTCGTGAACGGTACATAGAAAATCAAATTGAACTTTTTCTCTATCCAATTTTCTATATACATTCATTAATAATGTTTCTTGTCCTGCTTGATTCATAATTGAAACAAAATGCAGTACCCTTACAGGTTTATTCATAGCTATTCTTCCCTTCAAAACTAGGGTATTTCGTCTAAATTTTAAAAAATAGTATCATATGGCATAATACCATCCAAAAATAAATAACCGCTAAAATACAAAAACAAACGCCATACCATATAAAGGATAGCTATTACCAAGACCGGTTTATACTCTTTTTCATTCCTAATTTGCCAAACTCCAAAAGGAATAAATATTAAAAATGGTAAAGTAAAGTGAGCAAACAATCTCCCTATCATAGGGACGGCGTAACCGAGCATACTGATAGCAAATGAACTTGCTATAAATACAAAGAAAATATGGATGATTTTAAAATTCAGTTCGAACCTTCTTAGATATAGGAATAATGCGACTAAAGGTGCATGAATAACCATCTGACCCAATCCAATAGAGCCGAGATTAGTATCAACCAAGTATTTTTCATATCTATCTGAAATATTAAAGTAGATTAAGTAATCCACAAAAATAAAACATGTCAGTACAAATATGAATAAGAATCCAACAATCCACTTTTTGTTATTCCCAAAGAGCAAAACTAGAAAAAGTGGTAAGAACATAACAATTGAAGAAGTATGAATACTACTAGCAATCAATACAAGCAAAATATAACTTCCATATTGCTTTTGGAATAGGAATCTAGATGCAAATAAGACGATAGCCGACGCCAAGTAAATTCTTGTTAAATTATAACTTTGGAAATAAAAAATAGATGTATAAGCTAAAACTGCCAGCCCCAC
This sequence comes from Bacillus sp. FJAT-27225, assembly GCF_001685025.1. Lineage (GTDB taxonomy): Bacteria > Bacillota > Bacilli > Bacillales > Cytobacillaceae > Bacillus_D. The sequence goes on from NZ_MAYU01000012.1 coordinate 993,175, forward strand.
ATGTATCTTACTTGAAAAGTAGTAAATGGTGCAAAAAACCAAAAGTGTAGTAATCAGAGAAATAAATGCAAGAAATAAAAATTCATTGTGGGTAAAGATTCTTATAAGTTTATTTAAAAGGACATATCCTGTCTCTATCCCGTGATACTGAATATATTCTTTATCATTCGCGTTATTAAATATCTCTTTATATGTTAGGTAATCAGCCCCAACACTTCGAAAGGCAGAAAAAAACCAAAGGATTATAAATGAAATAAAAAGTGGGAGAAAATTAATCTTCGAATGCTTTCCTAAATCAATATCTTCCCTTTTTTGCTTAAAATTGATAACAAATATTAAGTTTCTAATCTTAGAAATAACCCCTGGTTTTAATACTCCTGAAATTATTCTTTTAACAGTCCCGAAAATTTTATTAACAAATAAATCAAACGAATTATTCTCTTTATATCTTGACTGAGAAATCCAGGCGAAAAAAGACGAGGAGATTACAATAACTATATATAAAAATAAAGTGGAATAACTCCATCTTTCATCTGAAAGCATAGTAAGAAAGTTAAACATTTTAGTAATCGCCTCTTATATCGTATTAATAATCTATTTATAGGCTACAAAAAAGTAAAGATTCGAGTTAGTCAAACAACTTGACAATGAGGAATCTTCTAAGGAACTTCAAGGTTGAATAAAACGAAACCAAAAAATATTGACCCATGTTAATATGATTCCCTTTATAGAGACTGTTATAAATTCTATAGAGGCACTTTTGCATTGTATAAATGTCTCTGGAAAGTCCAGATACACCGAACATCCTTTTATCATCACCATAAACAAATAGTTTCTTATTAATAACTATCCCTTGATTCCCTTTTAAAATGTTTAGCCACATATCATAATCTTCAGCCCCTGGAAGAGACTCATTAAATCTTAACTTTCTATCATCCAAAACTGACTTTTTTACTAAAACAGAAGATGTAAAGAAATAATTTTTATAGAGCAATTTGTTAAAACTTACTTTTGTGTATAAGGAAGTTGTTTTTGTATCACTGGCTAGATTACTTACTATAACAACATCCTTATTCTTTTCTATTGCATCTATACTTTCAGCAAGTTTTTCTGGTAGCCATTGATCATCACTATCCAGAAATGCAATATACTCACCTTTTGCAATTTCCAATCCTTTATTGCGAGCGCTTGAGGCTCCACCATTTTTCTTCTTAATAATTGTGTACTTTACATTTATCCCATTTAAAATATCTTCCGCTTTTTTAGCGCTTTGATCTTTGGAGCCGTCATCAATAATAATGATTTCAAAATCATTGTAAGTTTGTTCCAATATACTACTTAAGCATTTTTCTATAGTTAATTCCGAGTTATATGTTGGAACAATAATACTAATTTTTGGTTCAACCATTTTTACTACCTCATTTAAAGATCGATTAAGGAAATCACTGCAAATGCCTTGAATAGATACGATCCATTTCCAAAATAATGTTTTGTAATGAATAAGTTTTTGAATTCACAACATTTTTTTTTCCGAATTTTTTTCTTAGTGAATCATTTTTATATAGCTCTTTAATTTTTGAACAAAACTCTTGCGGGTCATTAAGGCTTACAATAAAACCATTTTCATTGTGCTTGACTAAATCTCTATTTCCTCTACTATTAGTTGCCACAATAGGTAAGCCTGTAGCCATTGCTTCCATAATATTAACCGGCAACCCTTCTCTTCTGGATGCCGAAACAGCTATATCACTTAATTTAAGTAACTCAGGTATATCTTTACGATGTCCCAAAAAATCAATTAGGCTATTTACGTCTAAGCGTTCAGATAGCCCCCTATACTCAGCCGCCATTACTCCTTCGCCAGCTAATAATAATTTTATATTTGGTATTTCTCCCCTTAGTAAATTTATAGCTTCAATTAAAAGGTCCTGATGTTTATTGTGATTTAATTCAGCTGTATACATAAGAATGAAATCTTCTTCATTATATCCATATGAACTACGCAGTTTAACTTTTTCCTCAAACGACTGCGGGGTGAATCTATTTAAATCAACACCGACTCCATGAACCAATTCAACTTGGGGAGAATTAAATTTTTCTCTTGCAAGGTTATAGTCTTCATTATTAATAGTGATTAAACAGTCCGTGTAAGAAGATAGATACTTTTCAATTGGGAAGTAGATTAACCAATTGAGGGTAGAAGCCCCACTAAAGAAATGAAACCCATGGGCAGTGTATAATACCTTTGTTCCTTTTTTTCTAGCGGAACGTGCAGCCAATCTTCCAATGACACCACCCATTGGAGTGTGGCAATGGATTAAATCGAAATGAGTTGTTTCAATTATTTTTTTCAAAGCTTTGTATGCAGTTATATTAGAAAATTTATATGGAGACCGTTCAAAGGGGAGTTCGTGTTTTTTATCACAAAAAGGAATGTCCGCATTCCCAGAACAAGCTACGTGAACTTCATAGCCCTTTTCCTTAAAATATTTTAAATAAGGAACATGGAATTTCAAAATATGGCCTTTATCAACAGTTGCCACAAATAATACTTTTCTCTGCATTTTTCACCGCTCCGTTAATTTTCTTTGTTTCAGGGATTGATATTCCCTAATTTCTAACTCAATTCCCTTTTCAAACGGCATCGGGGAGTAATTGAAGTCTTTTCGGGCCGCACTGTGTTCATATGCCCGGTCTTCACCCATTCTGTGTACTTGTTCCACAATATCCAAGTTACCAAGTGTAGCTACCTTTGCTAAAAAAGCTGCTATTCCGCTTAATCGTAAGGAGATTGGAAGGAATATTGTTTTTTTGCCCAGCTTAATACTAATGATTCTTAGAGCTTCTTTCATTGTAATTGGTTTTTCACCTGACAAATTATAATGGTTATTGGAAGTTGCTTCCGGGTTCATTAAAACATCATAATAAGCTTTCCCTAAATCACGTGCATTCACTGGTTGGATAAGGCCATTCCCATTGTTAATTAGAGGATAGATCGGCATCTTATCAATCATTTTAATGAATTTACTCATATTGTGATCGCACATATCACCATAAATCATTGTAGGCCTAAGAATCGTTAGTTTTATCTTATCCTTGGCCATTTCAAGAACCTCGGATTCTATTTGTTGATAGCCTGCAGAGGCAGACTTATGTTTTGAATATATTCCTGTTGTATGAACCAATATGGCCCGTTGCACATTATTAGCGATTGCCGCCTTTAAAATGACAGGAGAATGGTGAATATTATAAATATGGAAAACAGTCTCTATTCCTTTCATTGCTTCGTGAATGAAAGAGGAATCATTTAGATCTCCCTTTATAATCTCGATTGCAAGATTATTATCTTTCAAGACATCAATCTTGCTGCTCTCCCTTACAATACATCGGATTTTACCCCTGTATTGGTTCTGGACCAAATTTTCAATAAAATATTTTCCAGTGTGTCCTGTTATACCTGTTACTAAAAGCATGGCTTCCCCCACAATTTCCCTTATTTAATTTACCTTTTTTACAGGGGCATTTGTGTCAGTTCTACCCTCTTTAACCCCATCACTTTTCAACACACTACCCACAGTTTTCAGGAAAACCAATAGATCAAAACCAAAACTCATCCGCTCCACGTATTCTCCATCCAATTTTGCTTTTATTGCAATCGGCAGTTCATCTCTTCCATTAATTTGCGCCCAGCCGGTTAATCCAGGATAAATATTATTCGCCCCATATTTATCTCTTTCATCAATTAAATCAGATTGATTCCAAAGAGCGGGTCTTGGTCCCACCATACTCATTTCCCCCTTCAAGATATTAATAATTTGGGGTAATTCATCTAGGCTAGTCTTTCGCAGAAACCCACCAACTTTTGTAATATAAGCATCTGCATTTTCCAATAAATGAGTCGGCATATTTTGCGGGGTATCTGTTCTCATTGTTCTAAATTTTAATATATAGAAGTGGCTCTGGTTTATTCCTACACGCTTTTGTTTAAAAAATACCGGACCTTTTGAATCTATTTTAATTGCAAGAGCAAGTAAAATAAGAATAGGCCATAGAACAGCCAACGCTAAAACAGCTATTAAAAAATCGAGTACTCTTTTTACCTTTAGGTAAACTTTCAATATTTGACACTCCCACTAGTATAATAAAAAAACATCAAAGAGGTTTACAAGTCATGTATAAAGGGTAAAGGTTAATGCTTACATAAGTAGAGCCCTCTATTTTCATCAGTTTAATCTGAATAGAAGGCCCTTAAGAAATGTAATATTTCCATGTTATTTACTTAGCAACCAGAAAAATCCTATTCAAACGGTTATTCGCAAGATTAATAACATATTGTTTAAGTTCATCTGCAGAAAAGTCTTCGAAACGGTCAAGAAGGTAATTAACTTCTTCCTCTTGTTCAAGAACAGCTCTACCTATAAAGATTTTAGGAAATACGGGTTCTTTGTGTATTTCATTTTCGTTGAGTAGTTCCTCAAACATTTTTTCTCCAGGACGCAATCCTGTATAGTGAATACCAATTTCCTCCACAGTATAACCTGAAAGTTTAATTAAGTTCTTCGCCAAATCAACAATCCTAACAGGCTCCCCCATGTCAAGAACAAAGATCTCCCCTCCCCTTGCCAATGAACCAGCTTGGATAACCAACCTTGAAGCTTCAGGGATTGTCATAAAATATCTTGTCATATCCGGATGCGTCACTGTAACAGGACCGCCGCCTTCTATTTGTTTTTTAAATAACGGGATGACACTTCCTCTGCTACCTAACACATTACCAAACCTAACAGCAACAAATTTTGTTTTGCTTTTTTTGCTTAACTGCTGAATAAGCATTTCCGCAATACGCTTAGTAGATCCCATTACATTTGTTGGATTAACTGCCTTATCAGAAGAAATCAGAACAAACGTTCCTACCCTGAATGTATCTGCTGCATCAGCTACGTTTTTAGTTCCAAATACATTATTCTTAACAGCTTCCTTAGGATTGTATTCCATTAACGGAACATGCTTATGTGCAGCAGCATGGTAAACAACGTTTGGCCTAAATTCTTCCATGATTTCAAACATTCTTTCTCTATCTTGCACATCACCGATTACAGGAATGATTTCCAGTATATTCCGGAAGTTGTTCCTTAACTCCATATCAATATGATAAATACTATTTTCCCCATGTCCTACGAGGATAATTTTTCTTGGAGAAAATCTGCAAATTTGTCGACAAATTTCAGAACCAATGGAGCCCCCAGCCCCAGTTACCATTACGACCTTGCCGGTAACATATTCTGATATACTATCAATATTGAGTTGGACTGGTTCACGACCTAATAAATCCTCAACTTCAACATTCCTGAAATGATTTACTTTAACCATTCCAAGCATTACATCCTCAATTTTAGGCATTATTTGTGTTTTAACTTTTATCCGGGAGCATTCTTCTAAAATTGCGTTAAGTTTAATAGTATCCAAGGATGGAATCGCAATAACCATATGTTCGACCTGGTATTTTTCTTTAACCTTAAAAAGTTCCCTCGAGGTCCCCTCCACCGGAATGCCCATTATTTGTAATTTATATTTTTTTGGATCATCATCTATAAAGGCGACTGGCAGGAGACCCAAGTCCGAATTTTTTAATAACTGACGAGCCAACAATGTTCCCGCTTGTCCCGCCCCAAGTATAAGTACTTTTTTCATTTCTTGACCTGAAACTATATATCTGTCTCTATAAAACCTCCAGGAGAAGCGAGACCCTCCTATAAATATAACCAATAACATCCACACATTAATCATAGGAGTCCAATTGATATCCTTACCCAAAAGGAATTGAATTCCTACTGTTGATATTAAAGATAAAGAAATCGCTTTAAGGATCGCTATCATTTCTCCTGTGCTTGCGTATTCCCATGCTTTGTTATACAAATTAAAACGCAAAGCAAAAAACTGGTAGCACAACACTGAGACAACTATTAGTGGTAATACCGGGAAATCAAAAGTGAAGACAGATTTATGGAAAGAAAAATAACTTAAATAAATGGCGAGAATAATTAAACACGAATCAAAAAAAGATAAAAGCAGCATACGTTTTTGATAACTCATTTATTTCCTCCTCTTTCTGCTCACCCTATATATTTCCAGCCTATTCCCAATGTTATTTTTAGCTTATAAAATTATAACATATTTTTTGTAACATCTTGTCAAAAAATTTACATTCTTAACAATTCGATTACATTTATCAGCCGGTCAATTACTTGTATCCATCTTTTTATCAGTATGACTCCAGGCCAAAACGTATTTTTTGACTTATTTTAGAATTTGGTGTAAGTAAATTTCCAATCTTTTATATAAGATACCAGAGATTTTACTAAATGTTAACAATTTTATTCATTGTTATTTTTTTCCACGTTCAAAGAAAGGAAATTAATAGGATGAAAAGGAATGCCTCTTTCCGGTTTAGGCTATAGTAACGGAAGAAAAGAAAAGCAAAAGGGGTGATAATCTTGGAGATACTAAAGGGGCATAAAGGACTGATAGTTTGGAAGGGGTACATCCATACTATTGTAGTAAAGAATTCGCGAAGTAAATTTTAAGTGATACCATTAGTAGAGGAATAAAACCCAGATTTCTTCTTACGTTGGTTTGAAATTTCCACCTAGAATTACTTCTCTTAACTATTAAATATAAATATTTAAAAAAGTTCAAAAGGAAAGGGCAAACGTTCCTTTCCTTTTTCTAAAAGCTAGGTTAAATGAAAGATGCTAGAGTTTCACCTTATCTTTCTGAGTCAGGATTAATTTTGATAATGCAAATGTAAAAGGGATTGCCAGGACGGTTGCAAGCAAAGGAGCCAGATTTTCATTGAGTTCTAGAATATCAACAAAAATCCAAAGGGAAATGGTTGTTATTGTGATATTCACCAGATAGGTCAAAGGAAATTGAAGGAACTTTCTTAATGTCGGTTTGGTTTTATACGTAAAATATGAGTTCATGTAAAACGAACCCACCATACTAAGTAAAAACGAACTAATATGAGAGACCATATAGTTTATATTAAAAATATTAAAAAATACTAAATACAAAATATAATAGTTAAATGTGTTTATAAAGCCAACTAGGACAAATCTCCAAAATTCTGCTTTTAGAAAAAACATACTTGTTTTCCTTTCAATTTTGTTTAAAACTTGGGGCAAATCCAAAAAAGCTGCAGACGCCCCCGTATGAGTTTATCTACAGCCTCACACTCTTTTAGCTATTTGTTCTTTCCTCACCGATATTTATTGTTTCCCTTACAATATAAATTGGCCTGTTTTTACTTTCATCATAAATCCTAGCTATATATTGGCCCACTATCCCCAACCCTAACAACTGTGTCCCGCTAAAGAAAGTAATCGCGACGATGATGGACGTCCAGCCGGCTTCAACTTGATAGCCAAAGATTTTGACTATAAGCGCATATAGCAACAATAGGAATGAAATAAGGACTGCAACTAATCCGATCATGGTCACGAGTCTAAGTGGTTTTGTTGAAAAAGCAATGATTCCATCAGCTGCAAATTTGACCATCTTCCTAAATGGGTATTTCGTTTCTCCCGCAAACCGTTCATCCCGTTCATATTCTATAAACGTTTGACGGAAACCCACCCAGGAAATCATCCCTCTGACAAACCGATTCTTTTCTGTCATCTGCTTAAAAACATCCGCGACTTTCCTGTCAATAATACGGAAGTCCCCAGTGTCTTTTGGAATGTCGATTTCAGACATATAATTTAAAAACCGGTAGAAGTATTTAGCTGTAATTAGCTTAAAGAATGTTTCCCCTTTTCTCTTCTTCCTCTTCGCATATACAACTTCAAAGCCCTCTTTCCACTTTTCCACCAATTCCTGAATGACCTCAGGGGGATCTTGAAGATCGGCATCTATTATGACAATTGCATCGCCTCTAGCAAAATCGATACCTGCCGTTACAGCAGTCTGATGTCCAAAATTCCTTGCAAAGTCTATAATCTTTACTTTTTTATCTTCTTTTGCAATCTTCATTAGAAGCTCTTTGGTCCTATCTTTACTTCCATCATTCACAAATATCAGCTCATAGTCATCTTCCTGTTTGTCCAACACTGATGTTAGTCTGGCATAGCACTCATTCACTACCAACTCTTCGAAATACATTGGCACAACGACTGATATTAACTTTTTCAAAATACATCCCCCAATTAACTAATTCCTTTATTAAACTGGCTTTTTGTTTTTGATAATCCAAAATAGCCGATGCTGGCCATCATAATAAAAATAGGTGTCAGGCTGACAAGATACCTTGAGCGCGCTTCCCACATGATAAAAAATAAAAAGAAGCCAATTATAGATAAAAGGAAGAACAGATAGGTTTCACTTTTTTCCTTCCTCACTTTTAAGCTGAACAGTAAAATTCCCGCCATAACGAACAAGTGCTGGATTCTCGCGTACGCTTGAATAATATGTCCTGATTTATAATTTAATAAGGAAGCAATGTTTTCCGGATGGATGGGCCTTCTTTTAATTTTGTTTAAGGAGTAATATGTACCATCTGTCCATGTATGGCTTATTTTTTCCTTTGTATAAGCAATATTGCCCATTACTCCTTTTTCTTTGATTCTTGCTATTAATTCCTTTAAATGAATTTGGCTTACTGTTTCCTTTGGCATTTTATTTAATAGTTCAGCAGTCCAGGCAACATCATTAGCTGCATATTTCCCAAATCTCTCACTATTTTGGCCCATTACAAGCCAATGAGTTACAGGGAAGCTATATCGATCAATTTTAGCTTTATCGATAAAGTCATTTTGATAGATCCAACTATTAAAGGCGACTTTTAGTATAAGTAATATAAGTATAGGAATAAGCGAGTAGGATTTTTTCCATTTGGACCCGAAAATGAACAGTACGATCGCAAATGCAATAACAAAAATCACTAAGGACCCCTTTAAAATCATCCCTAATGCAAATAGTATGGAAGCTGGTAATACTCTCGTGAGTTTTATAATGAATCTTCCATTCTGATCAATCAGGATCGTTAAGGGCAGAAGCAAAAATAGCAATGAAATGGTGTCAGTGTATACGATTGGAGCAAAGAATATGTAAGGAAAGAACAATCCGCTTAATAACAAACTGGCCAATGCTGTTCCATAACTGGCCAACTTTTTTGTAATGCTGTAAATGAGATATTGACTAAGTGTTATGACACAAATATTAAAGAGTTGGAAAATAAATAGAGTCGGGCTGAATAATTTACCTACCGCTCCTAAAAGGATGACTAGAAAGATATTATTTGGATACTTAATAAAATAATCATTTAATGTCTGCCCCTCAAAAATAATCGCAGCATCATGAACAATTGTTCCGAAATCCCAGGAAGGGGTAATATCAAACCACTTCACAACCAGCAGCTGGACAGCAGCACTTCCTATAAAAAACGGAATTAAGATGTATTCTTTTTTAATCGAATGAATAAATGTCAGCAAGCCTTCCCTGAATTTGATGACCACAAGAATAAGAAACAGGCTAAATACTAATGTTAAAATATTGAAAAACCTTGGCATAACCATTTCAGTGGCATGATACCCCCGGCTTTCAAAGATGTTTAAACCAATTATGACCGTTAAAACAAGGAAATATATTAATATAATTACTTTTTTAAGTATTGATTCAACCCTTGCTGCCAAATTAACCCTCCTTGCACTTTTTCCTTTTCCTGTAGAATCCTATCAATTTTTTACATATTTAGCAATAAAAAAATACCCTTGTCACCGGACAAGGGTATCTAACTATTAATATCCTGATGGATTATTTTTCTGCCAATTCCACGAATCCCTGCACATTTCTTCAATTCCTTTTTCCGCTTCCCAGCCCAGCTCTTCCCTGGCTTTCAAAGGGTCAGCGTAACAAATTGCAATATCCCCTGGCCGTCGGTCGACAATTTTATAGGGGATATTTATGCCTGATGCTTTTTCAAAGGCTGAAACAAGATCCAGCACACTGTAACCTTTGCCCGTTCCGAGGTTATAGGCTTCCACACCAGTTGTCCCTACAATCTTCTCCAGCGCTTTTAAATGGCCCCTGGAAAGGTCGACAACATGGATATAATCCCGCACGCCAGTTCCATCATGTGTAGGATAGTCATTACCGAATATTTGCAGTTCTTTAAGCTTACCCACTGCCACCTGGGTGATATACGGCATCAGATTGTTTGGAATGCCGCTTGGGTCTTCTCCAATATTCCCGCTTTCATGCGAGCCAATAGGATTGAAGTATCTTAACAGGGCAATACTCCAATTGTTGTCAGAGACATACAAATCGCGAAGTATTTCCTCAATCATCAACTTTGTTTTTCCATATGGGTTTGTAGCTGATAGAGGAAAGTCCTCGGAAATAGGAACCTGTTCAGGCATACCGTAAACTGTTGCCGATGAACTAAAAACCAAATTCTTTACTCCGAATTCCTCCATTACCTCACAAAGGATGAGAGTCCCTGTTATATTGTTATGATAATAACGGAGCGGGATTGACACTGACTCGCCTACTGCCTTAAGTCCAGCAAAGTGGATAACTGCATCGATTTGAGATTCCTCGAATACCTTGCGCAATCCTTCTTTATCAAGCAGATCCACTTCATAGAATTTAATTTCTTTACCCGTGATCTCTTTCACTCTTTTGAGAGCTTCAGGTTTGCTGTTGGATAAATTGTCAACAACCACTATTTCATATCCTGCATTGACTAATTCAACACATGTGTGGCTCCCTATATACCCCGCCCCACCAGTAACCAAAATTGCCATCGAATATCTCCTTCTATACTGAATTGTATAAATTTTACTTACATCATTCTAGCACATTCGGCCACTTCTTATAAAGGACCATACCGAGATGGATATCCTATAACAATTATTCGTACAAAACCCATACCACGGCTCCAATCAATCCAGTTTAGAATTCGTATCATTTCCGGAAGTGAAATAAATGGGCTTACAACCTTAAGAAATTCGGCCTTCTACCATCAACTATACAATCCATCATGATTTCCTTCCGCCGTCTTCTCATGAATGTAGAAGTGGCAACGATAGATCGCAAGAAGTACATTTTCAGCTATTTTGCAAGATTATACATCCATTTGGAAACAGGAGCAGACCATAGCTTATCAACTGGTTTAAATATGAAAATCGGCAGAATGACTGCTGCAAAAATAACGATAGCATAGTAGGAAGGATAACGATAGAAATCCTCGCTCCCTCCATAGATATAGAGTTTGTTAATAGTTTGGTATACGAAAACATGAAGAATGTAGATATTCAGAGAGGCTGGACCCATTCCTGATAAAAAAGTTCTTTTTCCCGGATTCCGAATAGCGAAAACCATAAGGTAATAAGTAGCTGCACCTAAGAAGATCACATTCAAATTATAGTGGTAATAGGATAAATACGTATAGAGAATCACCGCAACAGCGAATCCGAGTAACGGATTCCTCAAATGTTCAATGTTCTTTTTCCCGAGATAATATCCCATTGCAAGATAGAAAAAACCTTTAGCAAAACCGCCATATACGAATACGTTATTAAACGTAACAATGCCTGTTAAAAAGGCGACATACAGTACACCAGCTGCAAGAAAAACAATAGAAGGTCTTAGCGCAAACTTTAAGCAAATTAACAGAAGAAGTGCGGCCAGTATCAAAGCTGGTAAATACCATAAATGGAAAGAGCCAAGAGTTCCGTTAAGAAATCCTTTAATGGTCAATCCCTTGATAACTGAATGAAAATTTACCCAAAAAGGAGTGTTCAGGACTAATCGGTCAGAGAGAATAATTAAAAGCTTATAAAAAATATAAAAGAGAGTAAACGATATATAAATATACGATATTTTTTTTACATAGCCAGGAATATACGATGCCGATTTATGAGACAGAAAATAGCCTGATGCAGCAAAGAAAAAGGGGACTGCTATATCAAGCACCGGCCTGTAAATATGATAATTTGCCAATGTATCAAGATTAAACTGCTTAATGGAACCTGTAGTATGAATGAGAACCACTGCAATAGCGGCCAGAAATTTAAGTTTATCAATCGTATGATTGTATGCCATAAAAGCCTCCCACGCAGACGACATTATATCAGAATATCAATGTTTTTAAGTATACCGAAAAAACAGACATGTCACAAGCGGTTCCAAACAGGGAGCAATACTGGATTAAAAAATCATCTAGGTCATTTTATCCAGGAAAAAAGCACTGTTATCCTGGGATGTAGTTTAAATATGAAAACTCGGTCAATACAAAGTTTTTCCGGTTATGGAAAAAAGAAATGCGAAAGATAAAAGCGCTAATAGAACATTTACAAATTATTGTAAGATAATTCTTTTCCCCCTGTTTACAGTCTTTTATCAAGTACTCACTTTTACAATGGCCCACTTTACAACTGTGTGAATCTAAGAAGTGAGCCTTGTCCTAAAAACCCTGAACTACCTATAAAATGATTCAGCTGAAAGTTACACAAAAAAAGAAAGCCTTAGCAACAAGGCTTTCTCAGACTGTAGACAAACTCGAACTAAATCGGGTTTGACTACAGTCTTTTTT
>NZ_MAYU01000013.1 GCF_001685025.1 Bacillus sp. FJAT-27225
TATAGAGTGAACAAACCTTTTAGGTTAAGTTAGAAAGGGCGCACGGTGGATGCCTTGGCACTAGGAGCCGATGAAGGACGGGACTAACACCGATATGCTCCGGGGAGCTGTAAGTGAGCTTTGATCCGGAGATTTCCGAATGGGGAAACCCACTATCCGTAATGGGATAGTATCTTTACCTGAATTCATAGGGTATTGAAGGCATACCCGGGGAACTGAAACATCTAAGTACCCGGAGGAAGAGAAAGCAAACGCGATTCCCCAAGTAGCGGCGAGCGAAACGGGACATAGCCCAAACCGAAAGGCTTGCCTTTCGGGGTTGTAGGACACTCAATATGGAGTTACAAAGGAANAAGTAGGCGAAGAGGTCTGGAAAGGCCTGCCGTAGAAGGTAAAAGCCCTGTAGCTGAAACTTCGTTCCCTCCTGAGTGGATCCTGAGTACGGCCGGACACGTGAAATCCGGTCGGAATCCGGGAGGACCATCTCCCAAGGCTAAATACTCCCTAGTGACCGATAGTGAACCAGTACCGTGAGGGAAAGGTGAAAAGCACCCCGGAAGGGGAGTGAAAGAGATCCTGAAACCGTGTGCCTACAAGTAGTCAGAGCCCGTTCATGGGTGATGGCGTGCCTTTTGTAGAATGAACCGGCGAGTTACGGTCCCATGCAAGGTTAAGCTGAAAAAGCGGAGCCGCAGCGAAAGCGAGTCTGAATAGGGCGAATGAGTATGTGGCCGTAGACCCGAAACCAGGTGATCTACCCATGTCCAGGGTGAAGGTAGGGTAACACCTACTGGAGGCCCGAACCCACGTACGTTGAAAAGTGCGGGGATGAGGTGTGGGTAGCGGAGAAATTCCAATCGAACCTGGAGATAGCTGGTTCTCTCCGAAATAGCTTTAGGGCTAGCCTCACGT
>NZ_MAYU01000014.1 GCF_001685025.1 Bacillus sp. FJAT-27225
TTACACGTGTTCTTCTAATTCTTCTATTACGATTACCCAGTTTTGAGGGAATAAATTTCCCCTTGAAAAAATTCAAAAAGACATTATAATAGAATATGTCTTGTTGATTTATACATTGTCTGGCGGTAAAGGCGAGAAGGTCACACCCGTTCCCATCCCGAACACGGAAGTTAAGCTTCTCAGCGCCGATGGTAGTTGGGGTGCNAGGCAATTTGGAGGATTAGCTCAGCTGGGAGAGCATCTGCCTTACAAGCAGAGGGTCGGCGGTTCGATCCCGTCATCCTCCACCATTTATATTCAGAGCCATTAGCTCAGTTGGTAGAGCATCTGACTTTTAATCAGAGGGTCGAAGGTTCGAGTCCTTCATGGCTCACCATATAAATATGCGGGTGTGGCGGAATTGGCAGACGCACCAGACTTAGGATCTGGCGCCGCGAGGCGTGGGGGTTCGACTCCCTTCACCCGCATTGTTTAACGCGGAAGTAGTTCAGTGGTAGAACACCACCTTGCCAAGGTGGGGGTCGCGGGTTCGAATCCCGTCTTCCGCTCCATATTTATGCCGGGGTGGCGGAACTGGCAGACGCACAGGACTTAAAATCCTGCGGTAGGTGACTACCGTACCGGTTCGATTCCGGTCCTCGGCACCATTTGTAAATAAATGAAGCGCCCGTAGCTCAATTGGATAGAGCGTCTGACTACGGATCAGAAGGTTATGGGTTCGACTCCTTTCGGGCGCGCCATATTACGGGAAGTAGCTCAGCTTGGTAGAGCACTTGGTTTGGGACCAAGGGGTCGCAGGTTCGAATCCTGTCTTCCCGACCAGCAGAATTTTATATGTGGGGGATTAGCTCAGCTGGGAGAGCGCCTGCTTTGCACGCAGGAG
>NZ_MAYU01000015.1 GCF_001685025.1 Bacillus sp. FJAT-27225
GCGATGGACAACAGGTTGATATTCCTGTACCACCTCTTCATCGTTTGAGCAATGGGGGGACGCAGGAGGATAGGGTAAGCGCACTGCTGGAAATGTGCGTCTAAGCAGTTAGGCTGGAAAGCAGGCAAATCCGCTTTCCGTGAAGGCTGAGCTGTGACAGCGAGGGAAATATAGTACCGAAGTTCCTGATTCCACACTGCCAAGAAAAGCCTCTAGCGAGATGGAAGGTGCCCGTACCGCAAACCGACACAGGTAGGCGAGGAGAGAATCCTAAGGTGAGCGAGAGAACTCTCGTTAAGGAACTCGGCAAAATAACCCCGTAACTTCGGGAGAAGGGGTGCTCTTTAGGGTTCATAGCCCTGAAGAGCCGCAGTGAATAGGCCCAGGCGACTGTTTAGCAAAAACACAGGTCTCTGCGAAGCCGCAAGGCGAAGTATAGGGGCTGACGCCTGCCCGGTGCTGGAAGGTTAAGAGGAGGGGTTAGCTCACGCGAAGCTCTGAATCGAAGCCCCAGTAAACGGCGGCCGTAACTATAACGGTCCTAAGGTAGCGAAATTCCTTGTCGGGTAAGTTCCGACCCGCACGAAAGGCGTAACGATCTGGGCACTGTCTCAACGAGAGACTCGGTGAAATTATAGTACCTGTGAAGATGCAGGTTACCCGCGACAGGACGGAAAGACCCCGTGGAGCTTTACTGCAGCCTGATATTGAATTTTGGTACAGCTTGTACAGGATAGGTAGGAGCCTTTGAAGCCGGAGCGCCAGCTTCGGTGGAGGCGTCGGTGGGATACTACCCTGGCTGTATTGAAATTCTAACCCGCATCCCTTATC
>NZ_MAYU01000016.1 GCF_001685025.1 Bacillus sp. FJAT-27225
GATGGTAGTTGGGGTGCAAACCCCTGTGAGAGTAGGACGCTGCCGGGCTATTCTTATAATGGAGGATTAGCTCAGCTGGGAGAGCATCTGCCTTACAAGCAGAGGGTCGGCGGTTCGATCCCGTCATCCTCCACCATTTATAGTAAGAGCCATTAGCTCAGTTGGTAGAGCATCTGACTTTTAATCAGAGGGTCGAAGGTTCGAGTCCTTCATGGCTCACCATATAATCAAGCGGGTGTGGCGGAATTGGCAGACGCACCAGACTTAGGATCTGGCGCCGCGAGGCGTGGGGGTTCGACTCCCTTCACCCGCATTTTTTTGCGGAAGTAGTTCAGTGGTAGAACACCACCTTGCCAAGGTGGGGGTCGCGGGTTCGAATCCCGTCTTCCGCTCCAAAAAATCAAGCGCCCGTAGCTCAATTGGATAGAGCGTCTGACTACGGATCAGAAGGTTATGGGTTCGACTCCTTTCGGGCGCGCCATATTGTTTCGGGAAGTAGCTCAGCTTGGTAGAGCACTTGGTTTGGGACCAAGGGGTCGCAGGTTCGAATCCTGTCTTCCCGACCATTTTTCAGTTTATATTATCGGGGGATTAGCTCAGCTGGGAGAGCGCCTGCTTTGCACGCAGGAGGTCAGCGGTTCGATCCCGCTATCCTCCACCATAAATTTTAAAAAATATATTGACATTACTTATTATGTTTGTTAATATATTTA
>NZ_MAYU01000017.1 GCF_001685025.1 Bacillus sp. FJAT-27225
GGATGGGAGACAGTGTCAGGCAGGCAGTTTGACTGGGGCGGTCGCCTCCTAAAATGTAACGGAGGCGCCCAAAGGTTCCCTCAGAATGGTTGGAAATCATTCGCAGAGTGTAAAGGCACAAGGGAGCTTGACTGCGAGACCTACAAGTCGAGCAGGGACGAAAGTCGGGCTTAGTGATCCGGTGGTTCCGCATGGAAGGGCCATCGCTCAACGGATAAAAGCTACCCCGGGGATAACAGGCTTATCTCCCCCAAGAGTCCACATCGACGGGGAGGTTTGGCACCTCGATGTCGGCTCATCGCATCCTGGGGCTGTAGTCGGTCCCAAGGGTTGGGCTGTTCGCCCATTAAAGCGGTACGCGAGCTGGGTTCAGAACGTCGTGAGACAGTTCGGTCCCTATCCGTCGTGGGCGCAGGAAATTTGAGAGGAGCTGTCCTTAGTACGAGAGGACCGGGATGGACGCACCGCTGGTGTACCAGTTGTCTTGCCAAAGGCATAGCTGGGTAGCTATGTGCGGACGGGATAAGTGCTGAAAGCATCTAAGCATGAAGCCCCCCTCAAGATGAGATTTCCCATTCGAAAGAAGTAAGATCCCTGAAAGATGATCAGGTTGATAGGTCAGAGGTGGAAGCGCGGCGACGTGTGGAGCTGACTGATACTAATCGATCGAGGACTTAACCATAT
>NZ_MAYU01000018.1 GCF_001685025.1 Bacillus sp. FJAT-27225
CGAACGTTCTTCTAATTCTTCTATTACGATTACCCAGTTTTGAGGGAACAAATTTCCCTTGAAAAATATCTAAAAGGCATTATAATAGTAAATGTCTTCGTTGTCTGGTAACTATGGCGAGAAGGTCACACCCGTTCCCATCCCGAACACGGAAGTTAAGCTTCTCAGCGCCGATGGTAGTTGGGGTGCAAACCCCTGTGAGAGTAGGACGNGCTTCATTATTCCGCAGTAGCTCAGTGGTAGAGCAATCGGCTGTTAACCGATCGGTCGTAGGTTCGAGTCCTACCTGCGGAGCCATTTATTTTTATGATGCTTCCATAGCTCAGTAGGTAGAGCACTTCCATGGTAAGGAAGAGGTCAGCGGTTCGAGCCCGCTTGGAAGCTTATTTGTATGAAGGCCCCTTGGTCAAGCGGTTAAGACACCGCCCTTTCACGGCGGTAACAC
>NZ_MAYU01000019.1 GCF_001685025.1 Bacillus sp. FJAT-27225
AGGGACCGAAGTTGAAGTGTACCTTGAACGCCTGCCCCAATAATCGCCACATTTTTAGCATCCTTTCTCGCTAACAAATGGGTCCCTATTGCACCTGATAACCCTGTACGAACAGCTGTAATATAGGTGGAATCCATAATTGCTAATAATTGTCCTGTTACAAGGTCATGGAGGTTTATCACGCCTTTAATAGAGGGGGATTGAGATGGAAATTTAGCGTGATCTTTTACGGTATAAGCTGGAATATTTGAGACGAGTCCAGGGAACAAGAGCATCACACTGGTGTTTTCTTGAGGTAAAATGGAACGAGATCTTTGAACTGGGATGTGACGATTTAAAGAGTATGATGCAAAAGCTGCCTCTAAAGATTGGTAGAGCTCTAATGGGTCTAATAGGGATTGTACTTCGGTACGTGTTAGTAGTAATGTATCCATTAAAA
>NZ_MAYU01000020.1 GCF_001685025.1 Bacillus sp. FJAT-27225
TCATATTATTGTTTGTTGACGCTTGTTTGTTTAGTTTTCAAGGAACAACTTAAACGATCTTCGTAAAAACGACGACCATATTAGAATAACATTCCGCAACAAGAAAGTCAAGAACTTTTTTATTACGTTCGCTTTATCAACCAGCGACCTTTACTATAATACAAGTGTTCAGCTAAATAGTCAACACTTTATCATTAGTAAAATTTTCCTCACATCTATATAAAACAAAAAAATCTCTCGTGTGAGAGATTTCAGACTGTAGACAAACTCGAACTAAATCGGGTTTGACTACAGTCTTTTTT
>NZ_MAYU01000021.1 GCF_001685025.1 Bacillus sp. FJAT-27225
TCATATTATTGTTTGTTGACGCTTGTTTGTTTAGTTTTCAAGGAACAACTTTATTATTATATAACTTCCGTCGCGATATGTCAACGTTTTTTTCAAATCGTTAACAGCAACATTTAATATAATAACATTACGAATCATTAGAAGTCAATAAGTTTTTTTATTTCCTTCAGATTTTTTAGCCGCTAACGAAGCAGCTAAAT
The DNA here is from genome assembly GCF_001685025.1 of Bacillus sp. FJAT-27225. Lineage (GTDB taxonomy): Bacteria > Bacillota > Bacilli > Bacillales > Cytobacillaceae > Bacillus_D. The sequence continues at coordinate 201 of NZ_MAYU01000021.1, forward strand.
CATAATACCACTTCCTCAATAGGTTACTCAATGCATAAATATTTCCAATCATAATCAACCAACCACAGAAACCAAGGCCATCCCAATCCCTTCTATTCATTCACTTACAGAGAATGGCCCTTCACTCTTCCTTATATATAGCAAAACCCCCTGGCCAGTTCCTTAATCGGCCAGAGGGTTTTTAAACTATACTTTGTATATACTATTACATGAACTCAGCAACAAGCTTATCAAAATGATCCTGATCAAGGTTAAGATCGGCTTTAGCAAGCGGCTCGGCAGAATAGCCGTTTATTAACTCCTGATAAGATTGGCGCTCGGTATTTTGATAAATGAGGCCAGTTACAAGGCCGTTGTGCTTCATTAAAGTTTGCATTGCCAATTCGCGGTTGTTTGCATCGTAACCTTCAATATCACTAAGTTTGGTCAAGTTCTCTTTAAACCAATCATACGTATTGACTTTGTTATAGGTTACACACGGACTGAAAACGTTAATTAACGAAAAGCCTTTATGCTTAATGCCCGCTTCAATTAAAGCGGTCAAGTCCTTCAAGTCAGTCGAAAAGCTTTGGGCAACGAATGTTGCGCCCGCGGTCAAAGCCATTTCCATAGGAGCGATGGCTTGTTCAATCGAACCCATCGGGGTTGATTTTGTTTTGAAGCCGGTTGCCGACCTTGGCGATGTTTGCCCCTTTGTCAACCCATAGATCTGGTTGTCCATTACAATGTAGGTAATGTCAATATTCCGGCGGATAGCGTGGATGGTATGCCCCATTCCAATCGCAAAGCCGTCCCCATCACCACCTGATGCCAAAACAGTCAAATCGCGGTTTGCCATTTTTACTCCCTGGGCGATAGGCAAAGCACGACCATGAATGCCGTGGAAACCGTATGAATTTATATAACCAGAAATACGGCCGGAACAGCCGATACCGGATATTACAGCGAGTTGTTCAGGCTCGAGCCCTACATTGGCAGCTGCACGCTGGATTGCTGCCTGTACGGAGAAATCGCCGCAGCCAGGGCACCAGTTTGGTTTTACATTATTACGGAATTCCTTAAATGTAGCCATTTAGAACAACTCCTTGCTTTTTGTGTAGATTTCATTAGGAAGGAACGGATTGCCATCATACTTCAACAGCTTGAACATCTTTTCGGCATGTCCCACGTTCATCTTCATAATATTTGCAAGCTGCCCCGTCGCATTGTTTTCAACAACAACAATCTTTTTCGCAGAACGGACAAGCGGAAGGATTTCATCTACCGAAAACGGGTGAATAAGACGAACATGTGCATGGTTCACTTTATGGCCTTCAGCAGACAAGCGTCCCATTGCTTCTTCAATGGCTCCCCTAGTTGAGTTGAAACCTACAATTAACAAATCTGCTTCATCATGTGGTGCGTTGACATGAACTGGTTTATTAAAACGGACATTCGCAATTTTACGGAAACGTTTATCCATCTGGGCAATTCTGTTTGCTGCCGATTCGGAAGGCTTTCCTGTTTCATCGTGCTCAACACCGGTAACATGGTGAATCCCATTTTTCATACCCGGAATAACACGTGGTGATACTCCATCTTCGGTTACTTCATAACGCTTGAAGTAGCCCTTGTTTTCAATTTCAGGGAGTTCTCCTGATACCAGCTTGCCGCGGCGAATTTCCACATTGTTGAAATCCAGCGGTTCCACAGTCTGTTTTCCAAGCGATAGCTGAAGGTCGGAAAGGATGATTACTGGACATTGATATTCTTCTGCAAGGTTGAATGCCTCAGCTGTATCATAAAACGCTTCTTCAACAGTACTTGGCGCAAAGACGATTTTTGGAATTTCACCGTGTGTTCCATAAATCATCTGCATCAGGTCGGATTGCTCCTGTTTAGTAGGAAGGCCGGTTGAAGGGCCGCCACGCTGTGTATCTACAATAACGATTGGAGTTTCTGTAATACCGGCCAGGCCGATTGCTTCCATTTTTAGTGAAAGACCGGGACCTGCAGAAGCAGTAATGGCGCGAACCCCGGCGTAGTTTGCACCAATCGCCATTGTAGCAGCAGCAATCTCATCCTCTGTTTGGATGACCGTACCGCCTAGAGCAGGAAGTTTCTTAATTAGATATTCCATAATTTCTGATGCTGGTGTGATTGGGTATGCAGCCATAAAACGACAGCCGCCGGCAAGTGCTCCCAAAGCGATTGCATCGTTACCGATCATGAACATCCTCTTTTTCCCATCAGCTTTTTCAAGCTCCATGGTACGAACTCCGCCAAGCTGTTCAGTAATAAAATCATGGCCAGCCTGGATCGCATCCATGTTCTTTGCGACCACCTGATCGCCCTTTCTGCCAAAAATCTCGCGAACTACTTCTTCAAAGACCGCGATATCAAGATCGAGGACCGCCGTAGTGGCACCGATTGCAACCATGTTTTTCATAAGCGAAGTGCCAAGCTCTGTAGCAATTTCGGTAAAGGGCACGGAATACATGACAGCCTGGGTGTCTTCTGGTTTTTTTGGATTGAACTTTGCATCAGCAATAATCACGCCATTGTTGTGCAATTCTTTGTAGTTTAAGTCAATTGTTTCCTGGTCGAAAGCTACCAATATATCAAGATCATCGGAAATCGATCTGACTTGGGTGGTGCTAACCCTGATTTTGTTGTTTGTGTGGCCGCCTTTAATCCTTGATGAAAAGTGGCGGTAGCCATACAAGTAGTAACCAAGCCTGTTTAACGCGATCGAAAAAATTTCTCCGGTACTTTCAATGCCTTCCCCTTGCTGTCCTCCAACTTTCCAAGAAAGTTGATTAATCATCCTTTACACCCCTTTGGATATGTAAAAAAATAATAGTTTATACCTTACAACTGAAGTTTAGCACTTTTTCAGATAATTCACTAGAAATGCGCTTGCAAATTAAGCGTTTGCAAAGCACTGTCCGTCAGGTACTAAACGGTTTTAATTCTAGACCTATGTGACAAAAATTGCAACACTTTATGGCATAATATTGTCTAAAATTTGAATATTTTTTCAGACTCAGTTTAATAAACCTATATTCTTACTATTGATGTATGCCGACACAACAAAAAAGACTGATTTATTAGGGTTATTGCGGGAGCCGCTTTTTCATATTCTCATATAGAAATTTTGTTACTTGTATTTCAGAATAATATTTTTGCAATTCATTAATTAAATTATCATACTCGGATGCTGATGATAGCCCTTCTACAGTCTTTTCAATCCCATCAAAATCAGATCCAAATCCGACGTGGTCCTCTCCTCCTAGTGAGCATACATGGTCAAGGTGGCGGATTACATCGGAAATCGTAGCTTTCCCAGCCTTAGTAAGGAAATGAGGGACAAACGTAATCCCCATTACTGTATCCCTCCTAATGATTGCCCTAATTTGGTCATCCTTCAAATTTCGCGGGTGAGGACATTTTGTAAAAGAATTGGAATGGGAAGCCATTGGGAACTCGGCTATCTCCATAACATCCCAAAAGCCTCTCTCCGAAAGATGAGATACATCACACCACGTATTCGTTTCATTTAAAACCTCGACAACCTCCCGGCCAAACGGCGTTAATCCCCTACCTCTCGCTTCCATCGCCCCATCGGCAACTGCATTGGCCCAGTTCCAGGTAAGTCCGACTGATGATACACCCATCCCGAGAATTTCTTTCAATTTGTTGATATCCTTTCCAACCGGGTCGCATCCTTCCAGAGCAAGCATCGCACCTATTTGATTCTTATTAAGGGAAGCTAGGTCAGCTTTACTTTTTACATGGACAATACCATTGGTTTCACCGACAATTTTCTCATGAAAGATTTTTGCCATTTCACAAGCAGCCGTGAATGACTGATCTGCCCTCAATTCAGGTGGAACAAAAATGGCGAACACTTGAAGTTTAATATGGGAATTACGCATCCCTGTCAAATTTGCCTGAAGCTTTTCGGAATCTTTAAATTCTATTGAAGGGTCTTCAAATAATTTCAAAAGCACGTCACAATGGGCATCAAATATAGCCATACAATTTGCCTCCTCGGATATTTATCGCGTAACTCATTATAAAAACAGCCATTCGCCAGTCTTATCGGCGAATGGCATAGTTTTTCTTATCCGTTAGTAAAGTATAAATCCTTTAGCTAAAAAACCTGCTTGAAGGTTACAAGCAGGCTGAATCATGGGTTGCAGTTTAAATACAAGCCAGCGATAAAAGGATTTACCTAGGTTCTACAATTAATTTTATGGCAGTCCGTTCTTCACCGTCAATCAGTATATCGGTAAATGCAGGGATGCAAATTAAATCGACACCGCTAGGCGCTACGAATCCTCTTGCAATCGCTACTGCCTTTACCGCCTGGTTCAGTGCGCCCGCACCAATTGCCTGGATTTCCGCCCCGCCTCTTTCGCGCAGGACCCCGGCAAGCGCACCAGCTACAGAATTAGGATTAGATTTTGCTGAAACTTTTAATATTTCCATTCCTAGCTCCTCCTCGTATAATCCCGATCCCGCATGAGCAGCTCATGGACAGTTCAGGTATATATCATTCCATTGTTACTATATTCATGGCGATTGGGACATATTCCCGCCGGGAGGATTTTTGTATCCTTCTTATGAATAAAAAGGATGGTCCGGATTAACAAGAATCCGTTCAATCTTTTTCGCTTTTCCGTTTTTGCGGTCTAGCTCAATTGAAACAGCAGACAGCTGAGCCGGGCCTTCCTTAGGAACTTCAAAGCGGACAGGCATGGATGTTAGGAAGCGTTTTAATACAGCCTCACGCTCCATCCCCAAAATGCCATCATAGGGCCCAGTCATACCAACATCTGTGATATAGGCTGTACCGCCCGGGAAAATTCGGTTGTCTGCAGTCTGAACATGAGTATGGGTCCCGACAACAGCAGAAACCCTTCCATCAAGATACCAGCCCATTGCGAGCTTTTCACTCGTGGCTTCGGCGTGGAAATCAACGAAAATAAACGGAGTCCTTGTACTAGCCTCCTTAATCAGCTCGTCAGCCTTTCGGAACGGGCAATCAATTGCAGGCAAAAATGTCCTTCCCTGCAGGTTAATGACAGCTAATTCCAGATCATTTAGTTTGACATAAACAATGCCCTTTCCAGGTGTACCCTCCGGAAAATTTGCGGGACGCACCATATATTTGGCCCGATCGATGAATTCAAGAATATCACGGTTATCCCATGAATGATTACCGAGCGTAACTGCCTGCCCGCCCCATTCTAGAAAACTCTTATAGATTGCTTCGGTAATCCCTCTACCCGCAGCTGCATTTTCTCCGTTTATAACGGTCAAATGCGGCCTATACTTATCTTTAAGCTTAGGCAAATACTCTTTTACCATCTCTCGGCCTGGAGAGCCAACAACATCACCAATAAATAATATGTTCATTTTCCTTCTCCACTTCAGTTAGTCTTTACGCCCAATTGTATCATACAAGTTTCATGGTTATCCAAAATTCAAAAAAGGACAGCACCCAAAGGGATGCTGTCCTTTACTACTTATTTTGCATACTCTACTGCCCGGGTTTCACGGATTACCGTCACTTTTATATGACCCGGATAATCGAGCTCTTCCTCAATCCTCTTTCGGATATCCCTGGCAAGCCTGTGAGCTGCAAGGTCATCAATCGCTTCAGGTTTGACCATGATACGAACTTCACGGCCAGCCTGGATCGCAAAGGATTTTTCAACACCGTCGTATGACTCGGAGATTTCCTCAAGTTTTTCCAGGCGTCGAATATAGTTTTCAAGCGTTTCACTTCGGGCACCCGGTCTAGCTGCCGACAATGCATCCGCGGCAGCAACAAGGACTGCAATAATGGATGTAGGTTCCTTGTCCCCATGGTGAGAAGCGATACTGTTGATAACAACTGGATGCTCTTTGTACTTAGTTGCAAGCTCAACGCCGATTTCAACATGGCTGCCTTCGACCTCATGGTCAATAGCCTTGCCGATATCATGCAATAAACCTGCACGTCGGGCCAATGTCTCATCCTCACCGAGTTCAGCTGCTAACAGCCCTGAAAGCTGAGCAACTTCCATCGAGTGCTTAAGGACATTTTGGCCGTAACTTGTACGGAATTTCAATCGTCCTAGAATCTTAATCAAATCAGGGTGCAATCCATGTACCCCTACTTCATAGGTTGTCTGCTCACCGATTTCCCGGATATGCTCATCAACCTCCCGGCGTGCTTTGTCCACCATTTCTTCAATTCGCGCCGGATGGATCCTACCGTCCTGGACCAGCTTATCCAGTGCCAGTCGGGCAGTTTCCCGCCTGATCGGATCAAATCCTGACAGGATGACAGCTTCTGGTGTATCATCAATAATCAAGTCAATACCAGTTAGCGTTTCGAGGGTACGTATATTCCTACCCTCACGGCCTATTATGCGGCCTTTCATCTCATCGTTAGGCAAGTTAACTACTGAAACAGTTGTTTCAGCGACATGGTCTGCAGCGCAACGCTGGATTGCGAGGGAGAGGATTTCCTTTGCCCTCTTATCCGCCTCTTCTTTCGCGCGGTTTTCAGTTTCTTTGATCATCATGGCCATATCATGCGTAAGTTCTTTTTCGGCATGATCCAGGATGATCGCCTTCGCTTCTTCTCGGGTAAGTCCCGAGATTCTTTCTAGCTCGGCTTTCTGGGCCCGTACCATCTCGTCCACTTTGCTTTCCATCTGTTCAATATGCTGTTGTCTTTGGTTTAGAGAATCATCCTTTTTCTCCAGAAGGGTTTCACGCTTGTTCAGCGAATCATCCTTCCGGTCCAAATTTTCTTCTCTTTGCAGTAACCGGTTCTCTTGTTTTTGCAGTTCATTTCTTCGTTCCCGAATCTCACGTTCTGCTTCAGTCCGAAGCTTGTGAATTTCATCCTTCGCTTCCAGAAGCGCTTCCTTCTTGGAGGCATCTGCATCGCGTTTAGCGTCTTCAAGAATTTGCTCCGCTACACTTTTTGCGCCAGCTATCTGCTTTTCCGCAAAGGACTTACGAATAAAATAGCCAACAACCGCACCGACGAATAGGCCAAGCAAAATGGAGATGATATCAATGACGTCCATCGTTACACCTCCTCTTGCTATGAACTTTTGTTACATTTTCAAGTGTCGGCATGTACATTGTGTTCAACATACAGCAAGCACCAAGGCTTTTAACATGTAAAATTACCAAAAATGTAAAATATACATTTTTAATTGTATAGCTGTCAATATTCATTGTCAAGGGTTTGTCCTTTCATTACCAATAAATATGACAGTAACTGGAAAAAGAACAATAAATGCAGCTAATTATTCTAAAATAAAAAAGCAAAGCCATACCGGCTTTGCCTTCTTGATAATAGTTAGTCGATCAATTCAAATTGTTCAGGATCGTCCTCTTCCTCTTCTTTTACCACTTTCACGCCGTCGAGGTTGTAATGATCACGGATTTGCTGTTTGACCTTTTCACGGATTTCAGGGTTTTCCCTAAGGAATGTCTTGGCATTTTCCCTTCCCTGGCCAATACGCTCCTCATTGTAGGAGTACCAGGAACCGCTCTTTTGGACAATGTCAAGGTCCGAGCCAATATCAACAATTTCCCCTTCACGGGAAATTCCTTCACCGTACATGATATCTACTTCTGCAGTCCGGAATGGAGGAGCAACCTTGTTTTTGACTACCTTGATCTTCGTTTTGTTTCCTATCATTTCAGTACCCTGCTTTAAGGTTTCAGCACGACGCACTTCCAGACGGACAGTTGAATAGAACTTTAGGGCACGGCCCCCAGGTGTTGTTTCCGGATTTCCGAACATAACGCCAACCTTTTCACGAATCTGGTTAATAAAAATGGCGATTGTTTTAGACTTGTTAATTGCACCGGAAAGCTTTCGAAGAGCCTGGGACATCAGGCGGGCCTGCAAACCGACATGGGCATCTCCCATCTCACCTTCAATTTCAGCTTTTGGTACAAGTGCCGCAACAGAGTCTACCACGACGATGTCAACTGCCCCACTGCGGACAAGAGCTTCGGCAATTTCAAGAGCCTGCTCCCCTGTATCAGGCTGGGAAAGCAACAACTCATCAATGTTGACGCCTAGTTTTTGCGCATAAGCAGGGTCAAGGGCATGCTCGGCATCAATGAACGCAGCCGTTCCTCCCTTTGCTTGGACTTCAGCGATTGCATGAAGCGCAACAGTTGTTTTACCTGAACTTTCAGGTCCATAAATTTCAATAATACGCCCGCGTGGATATCCTCCAACTCCAAGGGCAATATCAAGGGTAAGGGATCCGCTTGATATAATGGAAATCTGTGTGTCTGTCTTTTCCCCAAGCTTCATAATTGAACCTTTTCCGAACTGCTTTTCAATCTGCTTTAACGCCATTTCAAGGGCTGCTTGACGATCACTCACTGTGTTTCCTCCTTAAGATCATATATATAAAAGCATAAGCGATTGGATACAATCTAGCAAATTACTTCTATTAATAATATACTATTATTCAACCCTTTTGTCCAGCAAAAAAGCGAACATCTATTCTGTTTTTTTATATAGCTCTCTTCCATTGAAATACCCGATTTGCGTGGCAGAATCCACTATTATTCACTCCATTTGGATGCAGAAAAACAATTTTTCCATGAAAACTGAAATTTCTATTTTAAAAAAAGAAGGAGCCTTTAATTAGGCGTCCTTCGTTTCCTTTAACCTCTTTAGGAGAAAATAGCAACCGTATTTTACGGTCCGAATCCGGTTTGCTTCCCGATTGCCGCCAAGATTCAATTTTTCGGCAGTGGTTGGCTGGCCATTTATACTAATTCCAATATACACAGTACCGACCGGCTTCCCTTCCAGTTCATCCGGGCCGGCAACGCCCGTAAAACTTATCCCGATATCGGAATGGGTGAGTCTTGCTACATTTTCAGCAAGCTCACGTGCGCATTGGGAACTCACAACGCCATGTTCTTCAATTGTTTCTTTCTTGACATGGAGAACCTCAGCCTTGACCTGATTCGTATAACACACCACTCCGCCCTTCAGATTGCCTCCGGCGCCAGGAATGCTTGTATACTCTTGCTGGAACATTCCACCTGTCAAACTCTCCGCACTGGAAATGGTCTGACTATTTTCCTTTAGAAGCTTGGCTAATTCATTCATAAGGGATGTATCATCATAGCCGTAAAAGTACTCTCCAACCCGGGCAAGTATTTTTTCTTCGATTTCATCAAGAAGCTCAATTGCTGCCTCCAGAAGTGAATGTTTTGCGGTAATCCTCAGTGCTACTTCCCCATCGGATGCCAAAGGGGCAATCGTAGGATTGCTCTGGCTATCGATAATATCCTCAAGTTCATGCTCAAGAAGCGCCTCTCCAATCCCAAAAAACCGGAGAACTCTTGAGATAATATGTTCATTCTTGTCCATTTTGCCTTTAATGGCAGGTACACCATAGGTAAGGAACATTGGCTCCAATTCCCTTGGCGGCCCCGGCAGAAGCATATACAGTTTTCCATTTTTATCGAACAGCATGCCAGGAGCCATACCATGGTCATTCGGGAGGACTTTGGCACCTTCCAAAACCAATGCTTGCTTCTTATTATTTTCAGTCATTTCCCTGCCTGTCCGTTTGAAAAACTGCTCAATTGATTCCATCGCCTGCTTATCCATAGCAAGGCCAGTATTTAAATGAGAAGCAACCGACTCTTTTGTCAGGTCGTCTTTTGTGGGGCCCAGTCCGCCCGTCACAATGACTAAATCCGAACGTGATTCAGCAATTTGCAAAGTACTCTTAAATCGTTCAGCATTATCACCAACAACAGTATGGTAATAAACGTTAATCCCCATCAGGGCAAGCTGCCCAGACAAGAACCTTGCATTTGTATTATTAATTTGCCCAAGCAGCAATTCAGAGCCAACTGCAATGATTTCAGCATTCAACTGTCAATCACACCTTCAAGTAGGGTCTATTTTGAATTTTTAAAGACATGCAGGTTTTTGGAAAAATAATCCCACCCTGACCAGACGGTAAAGATCAAGGCAACCCATAAAGCTATGTCATCGAATGGAAATCCAATGATTTCAAAAATGATATTATGAAGCAACAGCGCGGAGATTGCCACAATCTGTGCCCATGTTTTTATTTTCCCTAGCATATTGGCGGCAACGACTTCTCCCCCTTCGACTAGGAGAAGGCGCAAACCTGTAACGGCAAATTCTCTGCTGATAATGATGATGACAATCCAGGAAGGAGCCAATTGCAGCTCTACCAGAACAATCAATGCCGCTGATACAAGCAGCTTATCAGCCAATGGATCGAGGAATTTCCCCATGTTTGTAACAAGCTTGTATTTCCTCGCATAGTATCCATCTACCCAGTCAGTCGAAGCAGCTACAATGAATAGCAGAGCACCAACCAAATGGTTTACAGGAAGTACCGTACCCAAAAGGCTTAGCTCACCCCAATTAAATGGTACGAGCATAATGATTAAAAATAACGGAATGAGAAAAATTCTAGATATTGTAATTTTATTAGGAACATTCATTTTCTTTCCTCCAAGTTGGATAAAATCTAAGGCGCGAAAAAATAGCCATCATCAATGGATGACTATTGTTCCTCCTTGCTATAGCGAATCGTTATATCCTGACGAACCTGGTCCGTGGGTGGAACAGCATATTCAAGCTTCTGGCCATTCACATAAATCTCTGTATCAACGGACCTTCCGACGACGATTACAGCTTCAGACTCATTAGTGAAATCGACCGTATGATCAGCCTTTTTTCCATTAACGGCCAACATCCCCTGGAAGAAAGATTTCCCATTGCCATTCTTTATGTTTACCCATGTTTCTCCTGTAGAAACAACTTTGACTTCAAATTTTTCAGCATTTTTCAGTTCATATGTTGTTTGTTTTCCCGCTGCCTGGACAACAGCAAGCTCTTGGGCAGGAGTTTCAGGTTCAGCCGGTTCTTCACTCTCTCCATCTTCTCCACCCTTATTTTCTTCTCCTGCTTCATCCTCTTCAGTATTGCCATCGTCTGCCGGTTTTTCCTTTTCCACAATAGTTGGTGGAGCATCATTTTCATTTGGCTTCGAACCTGAATCGTTTGCAGCATAGTGCTGTACCAGGAAGTACACGAGGGCTGCAGCACCAATAATGAACACCCAAATCAGGATTTTAGGCAAAACATCAAATATACGCGAATTCCCTTCGGCAAGGCCTTTTCTGGATTTAACGCGTGAAAGCTGCTCTGGCAAGTCTTTTCGCATCGGGGATGGAATTTCAGCCTCATATGTATCGAAAATCTCATCGGGATCAAGCCCAACTGCCTCTGCATATTGCTTTATAAATGCGCGGACGTAAAAGTCCCCCGGCATACTGGAATAATTGCCTTCCTCGATGCCAGCCAAGTATCTCTTTTGTATTTTAGTTGCGGCTTGAAGATCATCAAGGCTTAGTCCTTTTGCAAGCCTGGCTTCTTTCAGCCTGTTACCTAGTTCTGTCAATACTAACACCTTCCAACTGTATAAAATGAAACTTCAATCAGCCGGGGGTTCCTCATCCCCAACGATTGTTTGTCCCGTTTAGCCGCTAAGACGCCAAATTACGGTGACCAAGCAGCACTACGAACCCGATAGGTGCAACTATGCCGCATTAAAGCGCGCAGCAACAGTTTCACCGTATTTCACAATCGGGCTCATCCTGAAGTTGATCCCCTGCCCTTTTTTGGTTAAACTTTTGGAATCTTAAAGTGGGGGCTTACTGTCCATCGGATTAAAAATCGAAATCTCCAAAATCCGAGGCCGGGAATCCATCCTTAAGATCAACGACGTCATACGTTATTTCTTCATCGGCATCATTGCGGAGTTCAATAATATAATCAAAATCATCCATTGTATATTCAGAGTTTCTGATAAAAATATCAGGATGCTCAATTACCTTGACGGCTGGCAGCCGCATAATTTCCCTCACCAGCTGCCAATGCCTTTCGTTTGCCCTTTTTGTTGAGACAATCCCATCAATAATAAAAAGGTTGTTTGCGTTATATTCATCCTCAATGAGCTGGCTTCTGATTGTTTGCTTAAGGAGTGTGGACGATACAAACAGCCATCTCTTATTTGCACAGACACTAGCCGCTACAATCGATTCCGTCTTGCCAACTCTAGGCATGCCTCTAATTCCTATTAACTTATGGCCATCCTGTTTAAACAGCTCAGCCATAAAATCGACCAGCAAACCTAATTCATTCCTTACAAACCTGAATGTTTTTTTGTCGTCAGCATCCCTTTGAATATAGCGTCCGTGCCTGACCGCAAGGCGATCGCGAAGTTTCGGTTCACGTACCTTTATTAGTTTTATTGTATCCATCGTATGTAAAATTGACTCAAGCCTTTGGATCTGGTCATCGTTGTCGGCAAGGATCAACAGCCCGCGCCTGCCTTGATCGACCCCATTTATCGTGATGATGTTTATAGAAAGCATGCCTAGGAGGGAGGATATATCGCCCAGAAGACCAGGGCGGTTTTTGGTGATTTCGTACTCTACGTACCACTCTTTCTTTGCCATATGTACCTCCTGCCCGAACTTCTGACAAAATTCATCATAATTTATCTATCCCTATATTAAATGATTTTAAAGTAAAGAGAAAGGAAAAACCATCTAAATATGAATATTCACTAGGGCAGCAGTAATACCTTAAAATGGCCAAAAGTGAGAAGTTTAAGATTTATTTACAAAAAAAAAGAGAGGAGGGTCCTCTCTTTTAGCGGGTTCCGTTATTTTGGACGAGCTTTACCATCATATTTGCAATGGCATGCTGTTCATCCTTATCAGCTACAGACCAAAGGTCGGCAAGGATGCGTTCCTGCTCGTTCTTAGGCTCAACCTGATTAGCAAGATAATCACCGATTTGGTAAGCCAGATCTGAAACCACTTCTTTGTTCATTCCCTGGTCCTGTGCTTGATGGAGCCTGTCAGCAAGAAAGTCTTCCCACTGTTTCCAGTTGTCGAGTACAGACATTATTTAACCCCTCCTTTTCAATACTACACAATTAGTTTGCCGGGAGAGCCAATTGCCTATGCATTCTTTTTTTAAATCAGGGACGGTCTGGGTTGCGAATTGGCAAACGAGAACCGTCCCTTTTAACCTACGTATGCCAGCCGCCATTGATGGAGAGGACGTGGCCTGTTATGTACGTGGCATGGTCCGATATTAGAAATGCGATTCCTTTTGCGATTTCTTCTGGTTCGGCCAGCCTTCCCATCGGGATATCAAGGGAAATAGCCTCCAGCTCATCGGGACTAAATCCGCCGAGCATCCCTGTCCTGACTGCACCAGGAGCGACCGCATTAACTCTTATTCCGCTGGGGGCAAGCTCCTTGCCCAGTGCTTTAACAAAAGCGATTTGTGCGCCTTTTGCAGCCGAATACGCAGCCTCGCATGCCGCACCTTCCTGTCCCCAAATTGATGAAACCATTACAATATTGCCAGTTTTTTTCGCAAGCAGTTTTGGAAGGAGGGCCCTTGTCAGCAAAATAGGGTTCATAACGTGGATATTCAATAAGTACTGAATTTCTGTATCAGCCAAATCCTGCAGCAAACCATATACACTGTTGCCGCTGCAATGGATGATTGCATCAAGGTTCTGAATGTGTGATACTAGTTCATTGTATCCTGCAGTTTGTGTAAAATCCGCTTTAACAGCCAGATACTCGCCACCTAATCCAGAAAGCTCTTCAATAAGGTCTTTAATATGGCCTTCATTTGAATTGTAATGGAGATACAGATTATAACCGTTTTTCGCGAGTTCCCTTGCTGTTGCCATGCCGATTCCACCACTTGCGCCTGTAATTAATGCAAACTTCTTCACAATCCTCACCCTTATATTGTTGCCTGCACTCTTTTAGGCAGTGCATGCCATTTTTTCGAATGGAATATATTCAGTTTTTCTTTAAATAAGGAAAAGCGCCAACCATGGCGCTTTTCGATTACTCTTTTACTTGGCCAATGGGACAACCTGGCACACCGAAAAACGTTCTTCTGAAAAAAGTTCCCGGGATACTTTCTGAATATCCTCCAAGGTTATTTTTTCAAGAACAGGAACAACAGCGAAAAGATCCATCTCATTAAAAGCATAACGGGTAAATTGATTTGCTATGAATTCGGGAGAGTTAATCGCTCTTAAAAACGAACCAATTTTCTTACGTTTTGCCCGTTCGAGCTGTTCTGATTCAATTGTTCCATCCTTTGCTGCCTGTAAAACTTTCTTCAAGGCATCGGCCAGATCATCAGGCCTTGATGTATCACCGCCTACCATAGCGAAGCCGAAACCCTGTTCCTGCGTATAGTCGAAGGAGAAGGTCTCATCAATAAGGCCTTCATCGTAAAGGCGAGCATAATTATCCGAGCTTTTACCAAAGAGAATATCGAGCAGCAGATTCATGGATAGTTCCTGGGCCAGCATTTCTTCTCCGTTTGTATCAACATTTAGAGCCTTTAATCCCACAAGACATTTTGGAGTCTGGACGTTCATTTCAAGAACTTGCTTAGCCTTTGATACACCTGCTGCCTCAGGTTCAAAATTCCTCTCTATCTCGTTTCTTGAATCGAACTGTTTTTTCCCCTGGTTATTCTTGATTTGAGCCATCATTTTTTCGGGCTCGACCGGGCCAACAACGAAAAGAAGCATATTTGAAGGATGATAAAACGTGCTATAACATTCATACAGCATATCCTTATCAATCTTGGCAATGGATTCGATTGTACCAGCAATATCGATTTTCACCGGATGGTCGTGGTACATATTTTCTATGAGGCCAAAGTAAAGGCGCCAGTCCGGATTGTCATCATACATCGTGATTTCCTGGCCGATAATCCCTTTTTCCTTCTCAACGGTCTTTTCCGAAAAATACGGTTCCTGGACAAAATCCATCAATGTCTCCAGGTTTTCTTCAACCCTCGAGGTACTAGAAAACAAATAGGCGGTTCTTGTAAAGGACGTAAATGCGTTTGCGGATGCCCCTTGTCTGCTGAATTGCTGAAACACGTCCCCGTCTTCCTTTTCAAACAATTTATGTTCAAGAAAATGAGCTATACCGTCAGGAACTATTACAAACTCATTCTTGCCGGGGGGTTTAAATGTATTGTCAATTGACCCGTACTTTGTTGTAAATGTCGCATACGTTTTGTTAAAACCTTGTTTTGGAAGGATATAAACATCCAGTCCATTAGGAAGCTTCTCATAAAAAAGTTCTTCCTTTAACTGGCTGAACTCAATTTTCTTCATGCCCGGACTCCTCCTTTCCCGTCAGGAAGTATATTGTATCAAGATCGACTTTTTGTCCAACTTCCACAATTTCTTCACGAGTGGCCGCTTTCATTCCATCAATCCACTCATCAAGAGTCAGCTCCACTCCCGCGACCACATTATGATACAGAATTTCAACAATGCCTCTATTCGTATCAATGGTTTCTAAAATCTGGTTAACAATGACTGCTTTGGTCTGTTCGAGTTCCGCATCTGAAAAATTGCCTTTTTTCATTTCATCCATCTGCTCTTTAATAATTCCAACAGCTTTATCAAAGTGATTTATATCGATTCCAGACATAACCATTAAAAGCCCTTTATGGCTCTCCAGCCGGCTTGCGGCATAATATGCAAGGCTTGCTTTTTCACGGACATTGATAAAGAGCTTGGAATGTGAAAAGCCGCCAAAAATTCCGTTAAATACCTGAAGGGCAGAATAGTCTTTGTCACCATACAGTGTGTTTGTACGATAACCAATGTTCAGTTTACCCTGCTTTACATTTTGAACTTCCTTGATAACTTGTTCTTTTTCCTTTTTTCCAATTGACCGCTCTCCCGGATGTTTAGGCTGCCTTGGTTTAAAAGTAAAGAGTTCGCCAGCAAGCGACTTCACTTCCTGTTCATCAATATCGCCCACAACATACAAGTCCAGCTCATCCTCATCCAGCGCCCTTTGGTATTCGCTATAAAGGCTTTGCGGCGTTATCTTATCAACATCCTCCAATGTACCGTGCACATTGACAGCATATGCTTCATCCTTGCACATCTCTTCAACGAGCCTGAGGTTGGAATAACGCATCTTATCATCAAAAGCAGATTGGATTCTCTGTTTGTGGGTGCGCTTTTCTTTATCAACCGTGGCACCGTTAAAGCCGTTCCCGTCTAAAAGCGGATTGAGGATAATTTCTCTTAAAAACTCAAATCCTTTTCTTAGCAGAGGTGAGGAGTCTGCAAGAAATTTTTCATTGGCTATTTCAACAAAAAAGGAAATAATATGGTAATCGCCTTTCTTGGCCAAATCAACATAAAAAACAGCTCCATACAGGTTATCCAAATACGATCTTAGCTTCGCTGTAGTTGGAAACGCTGCGGAGGAACTTTGTAAAACATATGGGATAAGTGCCCTGGCTGTTGCATCCTCTCTGTTTAATGGGGCTTTCATTTTAAATACAAGTGCATTGGTTTTGTATTTGCTTGTTTTAGCAATGTGCAGTTTATACCCCTGCATCGGGATTGTTTTTTCTGACAAGACGGCCATTAAAATCCTCCTTTATAAGGAATCTACAAGTTTATCCCGCATTAACGGGCTGTAAGACCCCCACCTAAAGTCTTGGGAATCGATGAAGCGTAGTTGGGGGATAACAGCCCGTAAAAGCCCGATTGGTGAAATACAGTGAAACTGGCCGCTGGAACTATAGCGGCTTAGTTGAACCAATCGGGTTCGTATTGCCGCTTAGTCGCCGTTCTTTGGCGAATTAGCGGCAATAGAACGGGACTAACAATCAGTGGGGGGATGAAGACCCCACTGAGTGAAGTTTCACTTTATCGGCATTCAATAGTATTTATTTTTTGCCTGGTAATTATAATATATTCTAACTATAAATTGTCAGCCTAACAAATTTAAGCAATCTGCTTATATATATGAACTTATTTTGTTTATATCCCGCTATTAATCGGTGATGTTACCCAAAAATGAATCACACTCTTTAAGTCGTATACAGGAATTCATGCTTGTCCAAGGGATCACTTATTCCTTTTCCATCCAGAAAACAGAAATTGTATCCCCTCCTAGGACGAACTTTTACCTTTTAATACGGAAATTGTTGCACTAGCAGTTCTAGATAAAACTACCCCATTGCTTTATTTATTCGTATAACTAAAAAAACCCTCTGCAAACGCAGAAGGTTTCTAAACATATTATCTCTTTCCTGAGTCGAATGGTTCGCCTGCAGCCTTTGGTGCCTGGGAGGTTTTTGAGAATAATACCAGTGCAATCAAAGTTACCACATAAGGGAAAATCTTTAATAGGATTGGCGGAATAACAGACAGTTCAGGTATTACCTGTGATACATTGGCAATTGTACTCGCAAAACCAAAGAAGAAGGCTGCGGCGAGTACACCAAATGGTCGCCATTGTCCAAAGATTAGTGCAGCTAGAGCAAGGAAGCCAAGCCCAGAAACGGTACCGGTAAATTCCCCGGCATATGTCAGTGTAATCAATGCTCCGCCAAGGCCGCCGAATGCACCCGAGATTAAAACACCGCTGTAGCGGACCCGCCTTACATTTACACCTGCAGCTTCCGCCGCCTGTGGATACTCACCACATGACCGGAGGCGAAGGCCAAACTTTGTTTTATACAAGACAAACCAGCTTATGACTAAAACAACCAAAATAAACCATGTGGTTGAATAGGTTTTAGTGAAGAATAAATCTCCGATAATTGGAATATCAGATAATCCAGGAACATTTTTTGGTGCAAACCCAGTCGTTACCCTGATATTTCCACTGCCGGTGATATTCCTTGCCAAAAAGATTGTTAATGCGGTTGCAATCAAGTTGATTGCTGTACCACTAATGATTTGGTTTGCGTTCAAATTGATACTTGCAAATGCATGCAGCAAAGAAACTAGCATGCCAAGAACAACTGCCGCCAATAGACCAATCCATAGAACCGCAGTATGATTCATTGTTCCATTCAAATAGTAAACTGTCAGGGCACTCGCAAATGCTCCAAAGACCATTAGCCCTTCAAGTGCAATGTTTACAACACCGCTTCGTTCACTGAAAAGCCCGCCTAATGCAGTTATGAGAAGAGGAATAGTAAATACAATCGCATATGGAAAAATCTGTTCAATGATTGTCCACATTTTATAGCTCCCCTTTCCCTGGTGCAGGAGCATCCATTGCTTTTTTGTTATTCTTATTTTTCATGAATTTATTTACCAAACGTTCAATCAAAATACTTGTTGCTGCGAAATAAATGATGATAGCAATGATGGTATTTGCCAGTTCAGGCGGGATTTCGGTCATCGCATTCATAAAGCCGGTTCCTGAATAAAGTAAACCAAAGAAAACAGCTGCGAAAAAGACGCCGATTGGATGGTTGTTTGCCAGCAGTGAAACCGCTATACCATCGTACCCCTGTGCAGGAAGAATGCCGATTTGCATGCTGGAAGCATTACCAGTGTACATAGCAACACCGCCAAGACCTGCCAGACCACCTGCAATCAGCATGGAAAGGATAATATTCCTGTTTACTTTCATGCCCGCATACTCTGCAGCAAACCTGTTAAACCCTACAGCCTTCAATTCAAAGCCCAGGGTCGTTTTTTCAATAATGAACCAAATAATGATAACAGCAAGTACTCCAAGGAAAAGGCCAAGGTTAATATAGGATCCCTGGAACATTTCAGTTAAAAATGGAGCTTTCAATGTTGCCGCGTCTGGGAGTTTCCGTGATTCTGTTTCAAGGAATTCTCCTTTAAAATAGCCAGGGACGGTATAGTAAACAGTCCAATATGCAACCCAGTTCATCATAATCGTTGATACAACTTCATGAACATTAAATTTTGCCTTGAGCAAACCTGGGATGAAAGCCCATAATGCTCCACCAATTAAGCCGGCAAAAATCATCAGCAATAGAAGAACCGGCCTTGAGAAGTCAAATGTCAGACCAACTGCAGTTGCACAAAGGCCCCCGATTAGCATTTGGCCTGCGGCACCGATGTTAAACAGTCCCGTTTTAAATGCAAAGGCTACTGAAAGACCGGTAAAGATAAGGGGTGTAGCTGTAGCGAGTGTATCCCCTATCCGTTGAATATTCTTTAGTGCCCCCTGGAATAAATATGCATACCCCTCAAATGGGTTTGCACCGATGAAGAGCATCAATATTCCTCCAGCAACGAGACCCAAAGCTATTGCAATTAATGAAACTATGGTATTTCTCATTTGCCTCTCTCCTTACTTACCCCTGCCATCATCAGGCCCACTTCATTTTCATCGGTTTCGGAGGCATTTACTATGCCGATCAAGTTTCCATTGTTGACAATGGCAATTCGGTCGGAAAGTTTCAATACCTCATCCAACTCCAAGGAAACGAGAAGTACTGCATTGCCATTATCCCTGTGTTCGATCAGCCTTTTATGAATGTATTCAATGGAGCCTACATCGAGGCCGCGAGTTGGCTGGACAGCAATTAGCAGCTTCGGGTTCAGTTCCATTTCCCTTCCGATGATTGCTTTTTGCTGGTTGCCACCTGAAAGAGTCCTCGCTCTTGATCCGGCACCTTCACCCGCTCGCACATCAAAATTCTGCATAATAGTATCTGCATACTTCCGCATTGCCGACTCATTCAATAAGCCTTTTTTGGAAAATGGCGGCTTGTTATAAATTTCAAGAACCATATTGGACTGCAGGGTGTAGTCAAGAACCAGCCCCCGCTTTTGCCTGTCTTCCGGGATATGTCCAATGCCTGATTCAATTCTTTCCCTTATAGGTACGTTTGTTATGTCTTTTCCGAGTAACTCAATCTTGCCTGATTCGGCTTTTCTAAGGCCAGTTATCGCCTCGACAAGCTCGGTCTGGCCGTTTCCTTCAACTCCGGCGATGCCAACGATTTCTCCTGCCCGGACTTCCAGTGAGAAATTCTTTAAGCCCAATACTTTTCTGTTGCTGTTGACGGAAAGATCGTTAACTTTTAAGACTGTCTCCCCCGGTTTGCTTTCGGCTTTATCAACCGCAAAGGATACACGGCGCCCTACCATCATCTCGGCGAGGCTCGCTTCGCTTGCTTCAGCTACATTAACAGTGCCAATCCCTTTTCCCCTGCGAATAACCGTACACCGGTCAGCAACCGCCTTTATTTCTTTCAGCTTATGTGTAATAATGATGATTGATTTGCCTTCCTTGATTAGGTTGCGCATAATCTTCATCAATTCATCGATTTCAGCTGGGGTTAATACAGCCGTAGGTTCATCAAAAATCAGAACTTCCGCTTCACGATACAGCATTTTCATGATTTCAACCCTCTGCTGCATCCCTACGGAGATATCCTCGATTTTTGCATGCGGGTCAACATTCAAACCATACCGCTTTGAAAGTTCTTCTATTCTTTTGGCAGCGCGGTCAATATCGAGCACGATGCCTTTTAGAGGCTCACTGCCAAGAATAATGTTTTCAGTAACTGTAAAATTATCAACAAGTTTAAAGTGCTGATGCACCATCCCAATTCCCAAACGGTTGGCGACATTCGGATTGGTAATTTTCACTTCTTTGCCGCGGACTTTAATAATTCCCTTTTCCGGCTGGTACATCCCGAAAAGCACACCCATAAGAGTCGACTTACCCGCACCGTTCTCACCAAGCAGAGCATGTATTTCCCCCTGCTTCAGAGTCAATGTAATATTGTCATTTGCCACTATTCCCGGAAATTCCTTGCGGATATTCAGCATTTCAACTACATAACTCATTGTAACACCCACCTCATCTGAGTCATCTGTTCCTTTATTGAAATAGGGGTCCCCTATTTTTTTCAGTAATTATAAATCATTACCAGCTTTTCCAATGGGTTATATAGACTTAGATACAAAAGAGACGGAACGTGCCCGTCTCCTTTGCATTTGTCATTTACTTGATTAAAGAGCCTTGCTCGTCAGCAACAGTGATTTCACCTGATTTAATCTTTTCGTAAACTTCTTTAACCTTAGCTTTCGTATCATCGTTTAAGTTAGGGTTTTCTTCAGGGAGTCCGATACCATCGTTCTTCGCGTCAAAAGTAAGAGTTTCGCCACCTTTGAACTTGCCGTCCAATTCATCCTTGATCATATCAATCGCAACTTGGTCAAGCTTCTTCATAGCGGATGTTAGGATTACTGATTTACCATCCTTACCTTTTCCATCTTCATACTGGTCACTGTCTACACCGATAATCCAAACTTCTTCACCAGCACCGGCACGCTGTTTGGCTTCGTTAATCGCACCAACACCAACGCCGCCAGCAGCAGCGAAAATAGCTTTGACCCCACGGTCATACATTTGGGCAGCGATTTGCTGTCCTGCAGCCACGTTGTCGAAAGAACCTTGATATAGGACGTTTTCAGGCTTGATTGTCATTTTTGTGCCCAGGTTATCATTTGCATACTTAATGCCTTGCTGGAAGCCCCAGTTGAATTTCTGTACAGCAGGAATTTCCATACCGCCTATGAAACCAACGTCGCCTTCTTTTAGCTGGTTTGCAGCCGCAACACCAGCTAGGAAGCCTGCCTCATGCTCAGCAAAGAAAACAGCCACTGTATTTTTAGCAACTACTGGCTTAAAATCACCTGAATGTGGGTTTCCGTCAAGAATGACGAATTTTGCATCTTTATATTTTTCCTGTGCCTGGAATATAGCAGTTTCAAATTTAAAGCCAGGAGCTACGATAAACTTGTATCCAGCATCATAAAGGTTACCTATTTCCTTCAGGTATTCAGCTTCAGTTGTTCCTGCTGGCTTCAGATATTTTGTCTGTACACCGAACTCTTCCTCAGCTTTTTTGATACCTTCCCAAGTACCTTGGTTAAATGATTTATCATCGATTGTACCAGCGTCAGTGACCATGCCGACTTTTAAATCGTTTTTCTTGCCGCCATTGCCAGTACCCCCATTGCTCTCATCCGAACCGCAAGCTGCCAATAGCATGCTAGCAGATAACAGCAACGACATAGCCAAACCAAATTTACGCTTTTTCAAGGTTGGAACCCCCTATAGATTTTGTGATTTAGCAGGAATGTGAAACTAATTACTTGCAACTTGCCCAGTATTAAAATCTTTTTCTTAAGACTTTGAAGCTGAACTTGTCTGCTTTGAAATAATTCACCGAATAGAGAACTGGTTCATCCGCCTCATCGAAATGCATCTGTTTTAGAACAAACATCGCAGTCTCGGGTTCACATTCAAGGATGGGAGAAATTTTATCGTGGTAGCCTAATGGTTCGATTTGGGCAACCGCGTATGTAATCCTCCGGCCCGCTTCATTCTCCAATATCGAGAAAAGCGATTCCTCTTTATGCGAGAAAGCTTCTGGCAGAATGCGCTCCGGAACTTTGTCTATACAATAGACAACTGGTTCTCCGTTTGCGGTCCTTACCCTCTCGGTCACGACGATTTCCTCATCCTGGGTAAATGAAAATCGGCGAATGTCTTCCTCTCCTGGCATCTGAGTTGATGAACTCAAGAAAATTGTGCCTGGTTTCATGCCTGCCTGCAGAATCATATCCGTGACCGAGCTAAGCTGCTCGATACCGGAACTAAACAGGGGTTTCGCATTAACAAACGTTCCGACACCATGCCGGCGAATGATAACGTTTTCTTCCTCGAGTATGCGCAACGCTTCCCGAAGTGTTGCCCTGCTTACTCCTAGATGTTTGGCAAGATCGAATTCAGAAGGGAGTTTTTGTCTTTCTTTATATACTCCTTCTTCAATGTCTTGCTTTAACCGGTCAATTACTTGTAAATATAAGTGACGGTTATCTGCCTTGATTGACATGCAGGTACCTCCAGTTTTTTCTTAAGACATCAGACATCTGATGTATAATCATTCCTACTAATCGACAATACTATAACACTTTTCGACTGATAAATAAATAGGAAATAAACACTTTTCAGAAAAACAAATCTAGTAAAAACCTTCAAATTTCGGTTGACATTTCATCCTTTTTTACCCTTTATCTCTTGAATATAGGCTGTTTGCCATCCAACAGCCACAGTCAGGTTTTACTATTGGCTTGCTAGATTCCTACTATTATTGGTGTCTATTTTATGAAAATTATAGTTCGGTAAAAAAAGAAAAAGACCCCGGAAGGCCTTTTTCAACATTGATTCTATTAACCCATTTCTTCGTTCTGCTTGGCAACCAGGACAGTTCTTGGCTTACTGCCTTCATAGGGCCCGACCACTCCACGTGCCTCCATTTCATCAATAAGCCTGGCCGCCCGAGTGTAGCCAATCCTAAACCGGCGCTGAAGCATCGACACTGATGCTGTCTGCATCTCGACGATCAGTTCGACAGCCTCATCATATAATTCATCTTCTACTTCTCCAACAACTTCCGGCACATCATCCGGAATCATTTCTTCCTGATATTGTGCCTTTTGTTGGGAGATAACATATTCGACTGTGTCTTCAACCTCGTCATCTGAAAGGAAAGCTCCCTGAACGCGAATTGGTTTGGATGCTCCAACAGGAAGGAAAAGCATATCACCTCTGCCGAGCAACTTTTCAGCACCGCCCATGTCCAGTATCGTCCTGGAGTCTGTCATACTCGAAACGGCAAATGCGATACGGGATGGAATATTCGCTTTTATAACACCGGTGATAACATCCACAGACGGGCGCTGCGTGGCAATAATGAGGTGTATGCCTGCTGCCCGCGCCATCTGTGCTAATCGGGTGATTGAATCTTCAACGTCGGAAGAGGCAACCATCATCAGGTCGGCAAGCTCATCCACTATAACCACGATATAGGGCAGAAGAGGCTGGTTATCATTTTCCTCTGCGTTGTGGCGTTTTACATGATCATTATACCCTTCAATGTTTCTAGTACCGGTATGTGAAAACAGCTCATAACGGCGTTCCATTTCGTTTACGACTTTTTTAAGTGCCTGAGAAGCCTTCTTTGGTTCCGTTACCACAGGAGCCAACAAATGAGGAATACCGTTATAAACATTCAATTCGACCATTTTTGGGTCGATCATCATTAATTTTACCTCATGGGGTTTTGCTCTCATAAGCAGGCTCGTGATAATGCCATTTATACAAACACTCTTTCCGCTCCCTGTTGCTCCGGCTACAAGCAAGTGCGGCATTTTATTCAGCTCAGCAAGGACAGCTTCCCCGGTAATATCCCTTCCAAGCCCAATCAAGAGTTTTGAATCAGGACGGTCATTTTTAGAAGATTCAAGAACTTCCCTTAGTGATACCATTGCAACTTCCGAATTTGGAACCTCGATCCCAATCGCTGATTTCCCAGGAATCGGTGCCTCAATCCTGATGTCTTTTGCAGCAAGAGCCAGGGCAAGGTCGTCGTTAAGGCTGACAATTTTGCTTACCTTTACCCCTACATCCGGATGGACTTCGTATTTCGTGACAGCAGGGCCAAGATGGACCTGGGTGACTCTGGCCTTGACACCAAAACTGTTGAACGTCCGCTCAAGCTTGGCGGCATTGGCGTGAATCAGTTCATATTCGCCACTTTGATCAGTCTTTTTAGGCAATTTCAGTAAATTTACCGGCGGCAATTCATAAGCAGTGTTCTCCAATTCCGTAAAGGTTATTGGTGGTGAAATGTCCTCCTCTTCCTTGCCAGCGTTTTTTTCTTTTGGTTTTCCAGGGGACTGCTGCGGGACCTGGCTGTTTTCTTGTTCATACGCCCTATCTGCAAAGCTTGAGATGATTGGCTCTGGAGAAGGCAATTCCTCCTCTATAAAAACAGCCTGGACAGGAACAGTACCGCCTTTGTCTGGCTGCGAGGCAGGTGCTTTTTTCTCTTTCTTTGAAGTCTGGGCTTTTCTTCTTTTCTTCCTCTTTTCTCTCCACTCTGAGAAATCCGCCTTAAATGCTTTCCACTGTTTGGCGAAAAACTCCGTGAAAAACGAAATCAGCTTACCAAGAGCTTCACCAAAGGTTTTACCTGTTAGTAAAATCAAACCAGCGGCAACCAGGAGTCCGGCTATAATTTTCGCTCCTGTTTCGTCAAATAAATAGTGAAGCATCGCGAATAAAAGTGCTCCGATCATCCCGCCGCCAAGGTCACCAGTCGCGGGAGTTCCTTTTGCCTCCAGAAAAAACAGCTTCCAAGTGTTCGAAATGACACTTGGATTTTCAAACGTTCCATTCCTTGAAAGCAGATTAAAAAGAGTGATATGGCTAAGGATTAGCAAAGCCGCCAATATGGAATAGGCGCCGACAAGCCTTCCGTGGAAAAAGAATGGAATTTGCCTCTTCCAAATCATGTAGATGCTTAAAATAAATACCCCGGCGAGGCCTGCCATATGCCATTCTCCGAGCCAGAACCTGAAAAACAGTACGACACCTTTTCCAACCGCACCTAACTCGGCCATGGAAATCACTGACAAGGCAAGGAGAATGAGCCCCGCCAGTTCAAATTTTATTGTTGTTTTAATTGTGCTTTCCCTGTTGCGGGATTGCCTTCGTTTCTTCTTGGCCATTTAAATCACCTATGTATGTATAATCTTTGGGGTATTAGAGCTTAAATAGAACAAGCAGCCCTTCGGCTGCCTTATTCAAGCTGGCAGATGTAAAAAGCCAACTGCCGATTTTCTCTAAACCGTATCCTGATTATACCATAAGCTAGGGTCGGATTGGATAAGCCCGACGTTCTAAAACGAAATTTTTGATCCCGGAGCCCATCTTGAATCCAGGAAATCTCCAGGATTCGTGCTGAGAATCCTGACAATTCTATACCCATCCCCATCAGCTTCTATCTCCATCGGGACTCCCTGAAAGTTGATTATTTGCCTTATTTGCGGTTCAAAAACGGGAGGAAAGATAAGTTCTTCCGGCATCATTGTATATAAAATCATTGAATGAGCGCCTCCTGGTTATTTTTATGAAGCTCAATGAGTTCATTTAACTTTTTCATTGCAGGCCCTAGCCCGCCCACTTCATCTATCAAACCTGTTTCGACTGCATCCCGGCCAATGACATTCGTTCCAATATCCCTTGTCAGGTTACCTTTCGCAAACATCAAGTCCTTGAATGTTTCTTCTTTAATCTTTGAATGTCTAGTCACAAATCTCACAACCCGTTCCTGCATTTTGTCCAGGTATTCGAACGTTTGCGGAACACCGATGACAAGACCTGTAAGCCTGACTGGATGAATGGTCATCGTTGCGGTTTCGGCAATAAAACTATAATCGCATGAAACGGCAATCGGCACTCCAATCGAGTGGCCTCCTCCAAGGACAATCGAAACGGTTGGTTTTGACAAAGATGCAAGGATTTCCGAAATGGCAAGCCCTGCCTCAACATCCCCTCCAACCGTATTCAAAATAACAAGCAGCCCTTCAATCTTTGGATTTTGCTCAATGGCAACGAGCTGTGGAATGATATGCTCATATTTTGTTGTTTTATTTTGGGGCGGAAGAGCCAGATGCCCTTCAATTTGGCCAACAATTGTCATGCAATGGATACTTGAATCATTAGTCATTTGAGGAACATTTGTTGTCCCAAGCTGCTGTATCTTTTCAATGAGAGCTGAAGCTGGTTTTTCTTCACGTGCAGGGCTTTCTTCCCCATTTTCGTTCATTCTGCCGGGTAAAAAGTGTTCATCCATACGTATTCTCCCTTCTATCTTATAGGTCTAGTATTGAACTTTAGGAAAGAAAACATGCCGTTAAAGAGAAAATCCATACTAAACTAATAATCGAAAGCAATAAAAAGTAAAGACACCGGTTTCCCGGTGTCTTTACTTCAGCTCTAAACTTCCATGATAATCGGCAGAATCATTGGCCTGCGTTTTGTTCTTTCGAATAAATATTTATTGAGGTCGTCCCTCATTTCCTGCTTTAAGCTCGACCAGTCAAAGAAATCCCTGGAAATATTTTTCTCAACAATATCACGTACCAGCTTTGAGGATTCCTCCATCAGCTTTTCCGATTCGCGTACATACACGAAGCCCCTTGAAATAATTTCAGGACCTGCCAGAATCTTCTTTTCCTGCCTGGATAGAGTGACAACAACAATTAATGTCCCATCTTGTGAGAGAAGCCTGCGGTCGCGCAGGACAATATTTCCGACATCGCCAACTCCAATTCCGTCAATGAGGATATTCCCGGAAGGCACTTTCCCGCCAGGAATAAATTGCCCGTCCTTAATTTCAACAATTTCACCATTCTCCGGAAGATAGATGCTTTCACGCGGCAAACCGCATTCTCTGGCTATGTTTTCATGTGCCTTAAGCATCCGGTATTCACCATGAACTGGTATGAATAGCTTTGGTTTCATCAGGTTAATCATGAATTTCAGTTCTTCCTGGCTTCCATGGCTTGAAACATGAATCAATTTCTTGTTGGAAACCACATTCGCTCCCGCACGCAGAAGCATGTCCACTGTCTTGGCAAGGAAGAGTTCGCTTCCCCTTAAAGTGGTAGCTGCGATCATGACTGTATCGCCTTCTTTAATATTGACGAGTTTATGCGATTTCCTGGCCATTTTTTGGAGGCCCTCCAACGGTTCTCCCTGGGACCCTGTCATTAAAACAACAACCTTGTCATCCGGGTATTCAGAGATTTCTGAAAGCTGTATAATCAAATCTTCGGAAATCTCAAGGTATCCCAAATCAACTGCAATGTGATAAATACGTTCGAGACTTTTGCCGACAACAGCCACTTTCCTGCCTGTCTGTGCCGCAGTATCAAAAATATGCTGAATTCTGTTAATATCCGAAGCAAAGCATGCCGCAATCAGACGCCCGGGAGCACTATAGAATGTATCGCACATCTCCCTGGCAACTTTTGCTTCTGATGTCGTATAGCCGGGTTTTTCAGCTTCGGTACTGTCTGACAGAAGGCAAAGGACTCCCTGCTCACCAATTTCAGCCATTTTGCCAATATCAGGCCTGTAAAGCCTTGTAGCCCCCTGGTCAAATTTGAAATCTCCGGTATACACAATGGCTCCCTCTGAGGTATGGACACATATTCCAACTGAGCCAGGTATACTATGGTTTGTGCTGAAAAATGATACTGTTACACTTCCCATTTCAACAACAGAGTCCGATGAGATTTCAATGAATTCAGCCTTACCTTTGTATTCCTGTTCTTTTAGCTTGGCGTTGGCTAGTGCCAGCGTCAGCTCTGTCCCGTAAACAGGAACATTTAGTTGCCTCAGGATATAAGGCAACGCCCCGATATGGTCCTCATGGCCATGTGTCAGGAAAATTCCCTTTACTCTTTCCTTGTTATCGATCAGGTAGGATATGTCCGGAATTACTATATCAATTCCCAGCATTTCGTCCTCTGGGAACATGAGCCCGGCATCGAGCACAAAAATATCCCTGTCTACTTCACACAGGAACATATTCTTCCCGATTTCCCCCACCCCGCCAAGCGCGATGATCCTGATGGATTTATTTTTTTTCTTTCGCAATTTCTGTTTCCTCCTATGATGATTTAGCCGACCTTAGATCAGTTACCATCATTATACTTGAACACTGAAAATTATTACAACCATTTCCATACCCAAGGCAGATTCTCTTCAATCTTCCTCCAGGATTTAAAACTGCCATAAATCATTTGGCAATCTTTAAATATATGTCTTTAGCCTATGTATATACACCGGTTTACAGAGTTGATAGCTTTGCATTCCTACCTTTAGGTAAGTCAATGGCTGCTTTTACTCCCTCAGGCTTATTTTCTATAAACGTCTTCATGATAAAAAACAACAGGCTGCGAAGTTCAGCCTGTTGTTTAAATCCATTACGAAGCTTAAAAATCATTATAATGGCTGGTGAATTCCCAATAGCGCCGAAAGATTGGCCCGTTCCTCCGCACTTAGCGGAACTAGCGGGAGTCTTACAGAACCTACATCAAACCCTTTTAACTGCAGTGCTGTCTTGACAGGGACCGGATTGGGAGCTGTAAACAACCCAATCATGATTGGCAGAAGTTCCTGATGCAGCCTTGAAGCCCGTACCGTGTCATTTGCAAGATAAGCTTGAACCATTTCCTGCATCTCGTTCCCAATAATATGGGAAGCTACCGAAACGACTCCATTTCCCCCAATCGCCATGACTGGAAGGGCAAGGCCGTCATCCCCACTGTAGAGGTAGAAATCATCCCTCGTATTCGCAATGATTGTTGTCATTGCATTCAGGTCGCCACTTGCCTCCTTAACAGCAAAGATATTCGGAATCTGGGATAACCGAATAATGGTTTCTGGGGCAATATTAATCGAAGTTCTGCCCGGGATATTATAAATCATTACAGGCAGGGACGTGTTCTCGGCAATTGCCTTGAAATGCTGGTATAATCCTTCCTGGTTTGGCTTGTTGTAGTAAGGGGCTACAACCATAATCCCGTCGACGCCAAGCTGTTCTGCCTTCTTTGTAAGCTCTATTGATTGATACGTATTGTTGCTGCCGGTCCCTGCAATGACAGGAACACGCCCTGCTACTGTCTTGACAGTGTGGGCGAATAAAGCCAGCTTCTCTTCCTTTGAGAGAGTAGGCGATTCACCTGTTGTTCCGGAGACGACAAGTGAATCGGTCCCATTGTCCAGCAGATGGTTAATCAGCTGGGTTGTTTTCGGAAAATCAATATGTCCCTTTTTATCAAAGGGTGTTACCATTGCGGTCGAAACTCGGCCTAAATTGATCATTTTCGATTTCACCTGTCCTTTTTATTAGTTTGGCGGGCTAGGCCCGCCTGGCTAAGGAGACTAGCCTTTTTTAGCTAAAAGAAAAGTATAGATCTATACTTTCCCAGCGCATTAGAAAAACTATGCCATTCGCTGATCAGGCTGGCAATTTCCAGTTCTTCCGTTAAGGCTAGACAGGCATCTGCTATAATATGCCCGGATGTCCAAACTCGCTCTGCTCTTCATTGAGCCCAAAAGCATCATGCAGGGCATTTACGGCCTTTACCAGGTCATCTTGTTTAACAAGAACCCAAATTGTCGTATGGCTGTCAGCAGATTGCAGGATCCTTATTCCTTGTCCTGTCAAGGCTGTAACGATTTTGGCTGTTACACCGGGAACACCCGCCATGCCTGCGCCAACAACGGAAACCTTCGCGCAGCCCCGTTCAATAACTGGATCGTGGCCAAGTTCATTCAGCACCTCGATTGCCTTATCGGCAGAATCCTCAGACACAGTATATACAACCCCGCTTGGCGATATGTTTATGAAATCGACAGAAATCCGTTCATTTGCCATCGCTTTAAAAACCTCAGCCTGAAGATTGTATTGGTCTTTCTTTGCTAGTACCTTGATTTGGGTAACATGTGGAACGTGGGCAATCCCGGTTACCGGGCGCTCCTTTATATCTGCGCCTACCCTTGAACGGACTTGGCCAGTTACAAGTGTGCCCGGTCCGTCTGAATAGGTGGATCGGATTCTCATCGGGACTTTTGCTTGCATGGCAATTTCCACAGCTCTCGGATGGATAACCTTTGCCCCTTGATATGCCATGTTGCACACCTCGGTATAGGTAACAACAGGAAGGGGTCTCGCATTTTCAGCAATTCTTGGGTCTGCTGTCATGATACCTTCTACGTCAGTAAAAATATCAATCCACTCGGCATTGAGCGCTGCTCCGAGTGCTGCAGCGGATGTATCGCTGCCTCCCCTGCCTATCGTGGTTACATCACCATTTTCGGCAGTCCCCTGGAATCCTGCTACGACGGCGACATCGGCATCCTGGAGCTCTTCCACTAGCCTTGCGCAGTCCATTTCAATTATTTTTGCATTAGTGTGGTCATCGTTTGTCCGAAAACCTGCCTGGGCTCCATTCAATGATACCGCCCTAATGCCTGACTCAAGCAGCATTGAAGTAAAAACAATGCTTGAAATAACCTCTCCACAAGCAAGTAGCATATCAACCTCCCTGCGGCTGATTTTGCTTAAGCTTTCGCCTGTAAGAGATAATAATGTATCTGTTGAATAAGGATCACCTTTACGGCCCATTGCCGACACTACGACAACGACCTTGTACCCTTCAGAAAGGGCCTTTTCTATATGTTTTTTGGCTTGAAGCCGTGTTTCTTCATTCCTGACGGATGTACCGCCGAACTTTTGTACGATTACTTTCATTCCTGCACCCCAAAAAATCGGTATGAATTACTTCTCTTTTACGACTCCCAATTTGATCAGGCTTTCTGCAATTTGTACTGAATTCCATGCAGCACCTTTAAGGAGGTTATCTGATACTACCCACATATGGAAGCCTTTATCGTTGTCTAGGTCTTTACGGATTCTTCCGACGAAGACCTCATGTTTGCCAACAGAGTTGACAGGCATCGGATAGATTTGGTTTGCAGGATCATCCTGAAGGACCACTCCTGGTGCATCCTTTAACAATTCCTTCATTTCGCCGGCAGTAACCCCCTCGGAGTCGATTTCAAAATAAACAGATTCCGAATGGCCTGTCTCAACTGGAAGCCTGACGCAAGTAGCCGCAACCTGAAGGCCTGTATCATGCATGATTTTTTTCGTTTCATTTATCATCTTCAATTCTTCGAAAGTAAATCCGTTATCTTCGAAGTTATCAATTTGCGGAATTGCATTGAATGCGATTTGGTAATGCTTTTCCCCCGACTTGACAGGCAGCACCTTTGGTTCGTAGCTCTTACCTTCACTATTGGCCTTGGTTTCTTCCCTTAACTCTTCAATTGCCGCTGCACCGGCACCAGAAACGGCCTGATAGGTAGAAACAATAATTTTTTTAAGGCCGAATTTTTTCCTAACCGGTTCTAGGGCAACGACCATTTGAATTGTTGAACAGTTCGGGTTGGCAATAATGCCTTTGTGAGTATGAACATCTTCTACATTCACTTCTGGAACAACAAGAGGCACCTCAGGGTCCATCCGGAAAGCACTCGTATTGTCAATGACGACAGCTCCGCGTTTTGCGGCTTCCGGTGCAAGTTCCTTAGAGACACTCCCTCCTGCGCTGAACAGGGCAATATCAATCCCCTCGAAGCTCTCAGGCTTTGCTTCCTGAACTGTATGCTGCACACCATTTACACTTATTGTTTTGCCTGCAGACCTAGCTGAAGATAGCAAGACAAGCTTTTTTATAGGAAAGTCCCTCTTTACAAGAGTATCAATCATTTGCTGGCCAACAGCGCCGGTTGCGCCGACGACAGCAACAGTATATCCATTTTGTCCATTCATTCTAACCCAAGACTCCTTCCGTCCATGCGTATCTTAAAAGTGATTTCATCTGGGAATGATCACGTAAAGTTCCCATATGTATAAAGGGTCAGCGGGCAAAAACCCGCTGATGCTTTTCTACATTTTAACACATTCCCTTGTTAATGAAAGTCTTAAAACCTTTTTGCTGTAGCAAAAAGCTTTATTCAGTCAAGATATCTTTCTACCAGAACGGGTTGGAGTTGTTTTCCTTCAATGGCAGCCTCGACTGTTTCTTTCAATTGTGCCATTCTGGCAACCATAGAGTTCGGTTTATTTACAGGATCATCCTGGCCAAACGGGATAAAGTATATATGTTTGGATGCCATCAGACGCATTAAGTTTACACCATTTAGGCCAAGTGCGTCATTTGTTGAAATTCCGAGCACCACAGGCTTCTGATTCCTGAGCGTTGCTTTGGCTGCCATTAAAACGGGGGAATCGTTTATGGCATTTGCGAATTTACTCATGGATGCACCTGTCATCGGTGCAATCACCATGCAATCCAGTGGGGTTTTCGGGCCGAGCGGCTCTGCTTTAACAATTGAATCGATCGCTTCATTTCCTGTAGCTTCTACAATTCTCGCTATCCAGTCCTCTCCTTTTCCAAATCGGGTTTCAGTGTTTTTTACAGTAAACGTTACGATTGGAATAACTTCGGCTCCTTCACTGACAAGCTTTTCAATCTGTGGGAATACCTCGTCATATGTGCAGTGAGAGCCAGTTAGGCCAAATCCAATCCGTTTCCCTTTAAGTTTCATATTGATTTCCCCTTTCGATTCTTTAGGTCACCCTGGAGCAGCTGTGATAACACGTTCGCTAAGATTTGCCCGGCTGTTTTCGGTGCAACGATCCCAGGAAGGCCTGGAGCGAGAAGCGCTTTAATTCCCCGCTTTTCTGCATACCTGAAGTCCGTGCCGCCCGGCTTGGAAGCCAAGTCAATAATCAATGTATGTGAGGCCATTTTTGAGATAACAGATGCGCTAACAATCGGGTGAGGAATTGTGTTGATAACAATATCGGCATCTCGTATTTCTTTTTCAATTTCTGACAAATGAAAAGGATGGATGCCCATCTCGGTAATCCGGGCAAGATGCTCAGATTTTCTTGCTCCAGCCTTAACCTTTGCTCCGAGAACATGAAAGGTCCTTGCTACACTCATCCCAGTCCGTCCAAACCCAAGGACGGCTACATTTGATCCGTGAATAGTAAAATCGGTGTGCTGAATAGCCATCATGATTGTGCCTTCGACAGTTGGTATGGAGTTATAGATAGCCACATCATCACGCTCAAACAAGAGAACGAGGCGGCGTTTCGCCTTTTTGACTATTCCGGTTAAATAGCTGTTTGTAATACCTGAAAAAATGGTGCATGTTTCGGGAGTTTTAGCCAGAATCTCATCAGTCAGCACGACTTGTTCATTTGAAAATATCGTTTCAACATGGCCATCCATGCTCGTTCCCGATACAGGTAAGATCAATGCATCATACATTGAAAAATCAGCTTCCGCCAACTTTTCCTTTTGTGCTCCGGTAAAGGCGTGATCCAATTGTTCAAACCCGATAAGTGACAGTTTGGCATCCAATTCAGTCAGTTTCCTGATGATTTCCAGCTGCCTGGCATCGCCGCCCATAATGGCTATCTGCATTCCTGTCAGCATGAAATGCTTCACCTTCTTTTTTACAGATTCCACTCGTTTTACTTCTGCCTAATTCACGCTACTTGACATTTTATGTTTTTGGCTTGGAAGAGGTGAAAGCATTCAGTTTCCGTTTTAAAAATCCCATACTCATGCACAAATAGTAAAAGGCCTCCGCTCTAAACGGAGGCCTTTCGTTCGTATTTATAGCAGCCAGGCTTAGCTTTCGTCCCGGCCAGGAATATCAATAATAATCATATCGGCACCTATCTTTTTAACATGCTTCCAATGGACCCGAATCTCCTCTCCCTGCTTCCTGAATCCGAACCATTTTAATGAAGGGATGAGCAGTGCCTGTATTTGACCGGTCTGCTCGTTGATTTCAAGGTCAGTCTGCCCTAAAACTCCAAGCCTTTCTGCCCTTTTGACGTCTACGATCTCTTTGCCGCTTAATTCACTCAATCTCATGCTCCTTGCCCCCTGTCAGCCCTTTTTATTAGTTTATAGTCACTTGGAGGCAAATAGACTACTTTTCCCAAAACGGATTCTTTCACAGCACCTCTTACTAAGATGACTCTCAACGTGTTGAGGAATCTACTTGGAAGTATGCTGGCGGCACCAGGCAAAAAACTTCACCTGCCTGTTCTAATCTCCTAAAAGTGGAAACCTTCAAACTTATCGTTAAGCATAATCCAAGGATTCAGCTTTTCTTATAAAGTCTACTCTATTGACGACCATACCATGTGTTTATGGCTATTATGATCAGCAAGAATCTTATAGTTAACGACCTTAACAGAACCGCAAGAAGCTAAAAAAAACAGCCATTGCGGACGCAATGGCTGTTTGATGTTATTTCAATAAGTTGGGGAGTTCCCCATCAGGGCTAATCAAAGAGACTGAATAATGGTCTGTAAAGATTTTATTGGCTAGACTGTCAACACCAAGCTTTGTTACACTGTCGATTTCTTCAATAATTTCATCCAATGAGCGATGGTATTTAAGAATGAGTTCATTTTTACCATTGCGGCTCATCCTGCTGTTCGTGCTCTCTAAGCTTAGCATTAGACTTCCCTTAAGCTGTTCCTTGCTATTGGCCAACTCTTTATCTGTTATTCCATCCCGTTTAAGTGTATCGAGAGTCTCCTGAATCGTATCAAAAAGAAGGTTTAGCTGCTTCGCGCCAGTACCCCCATAGATGGTCACAATACCACTGTCCTGGTAGGCTGAATGATAGGAAAACACGGAATAAGCAAGACCCCTTTGTTCACGGACATCCTGAAATAAGCGGCTGCTCATGCTTCCTCCAAGTACATTATTCAGGACTATCAAACTGTAGATATCTTCATGGCCAACCTTCAGCCCTTCAAATCCAATGCAAAGATGAGCCTGTTCCGTTTCTTTTTTACGAGACAAGCGATTGGCATGGAAAACGGGTTTATCATCACTGATATCCGCCCTTCCACCTTCATATGACCCAAATTGCTTTTCTACTTTGCCTATGAAGGTCTCGGCAATATTACCGGCAATCGAGATGACAACATTTTCGGGTGTATAATGGCTATGGATGTACTCCTTTAGTTTAGTGCTGTTAAAGGTTTCAAGGGTGCTTTCCGTTCCCAGTATCGGATAACCGAGCGGATGGGTTTCGTATACAGCTTTACTGAGCAGGTCATGAACA
The DNA here is from genome assembly GCF_001685025.1 of Bacillus sp. FJAT-27225. Lineage (GTDB taxonomy): Bacteria > Bacillota > Bacilli > Bacillales > Cytobacillaceae > Bacillus_D. The sequence goes on from NZ_MAYU01000021.1 coordinate 35,709, forward strand.
ATGTCATCTGGTGTGTCATCGTACATTTTGATTTCTTCAAGGACAACATTTTTCTCTTTTTTCAATTCTCCTTCATCAAAAACCGAATTGAAGAACATATCCGAAAGTACTTCTAGTGCAAAATCTGCATGGGTATCAAGAACCTTTGCATAATAGCACGTATATTCCTTTGAAGTAAAAGCATTTACCTGGCCGCCAATACTGTCGAATGATTCGGCAATTTCCCGAGCTGTACGGGTTTTTGTTCCTTTAAAAAACATGTGCTCAAGGAAATGAGAGATGCCATTGGTTTCTGGCATTTCATTTCTTGAACCAGTGCCAATCCAGATACCTATTGCAACCGATCGGACAGTCGGAATATTTTCTAGTACAACCCTTACTCCATTTTGGCATGTATATTTCTTAATCATTGAATTCCTCCTGTTCTTGGGCAACTGCTGCGGCTATTCTTAGATTATTTTACATGTTTGTTCCGATTTCTCCAAATTTTAGCGCTTTTTAACTTGAGCCGGGTGTATCCTATCTTCGGATAGCAGCTCGGACACAGTGGCTATTTTCAGGTTTTTCTCTTTTAGAGACAAAATCATTCGCTCCAATGCTGCGGCAGTCGGTTCAGTTGGGTGCATCAGTATGATCGAACCATTACCTGCTTTTGTTGTAACCCGCTTAAGTATAGTTTCTGGGCTTGGCTTTTGCCAATCTATAGTATCAACTGTCCACATAATGGTTCCGAGCTTCAAGGTTGCAGCAAGTTCTGCAGTATTCGTTCCGAGACTTCCGCTCGGCGGCGCAAACCACCTGCTTTTTTTCCCCGTTGTTGCTTCAATCACATCATTTGTTTTACGAAGCTCCTCCAGCGCCCGCTCTCTGGTCACTTTGGCCATATCTACATGTGAATAGGAGTGATTCCCTACTTCATGCCCGCCATCTACAATCATCTTAGCGAGATCGGGGTATTTTTTTACCCAATTGCCTTCCAGAAAAAAACTTGCGTAAACGTTTTGCTTTTTCAGGACGGCCAGCATATCTGGCAAATATTCATTTCCCCACGCAACATTGACTGCAAAAGCAACCATCGGTTTAGATGGATTTCCCCTATAAAGCGGAGCGGGTGGAAGGTCTTCAAGATGGACTTTTGGCCGTATTTCCTTGAAAATCAGTTTTGAAGGATCATATTTGCCGGCTTTTTTCATTTTTTTATAAGATGCTTCCATATCGACTTCATAACCATTGTAGCCAGGAATGCGTTTCCATACTTTGTCAATTTTTGCATCTTGGGCTGCTATATTTTTTTCTGCAGCTGCAGCTTCAATTTTTTCATAGAGTGGGTCCTTTTGTTTGAGTGCAGGCATAGAGTTTGTTTTCATAGCCTGGATATAGCCAGAAACATATGGGTTGTTAATTGCCAAAAGTACAAGTATGCAAGTTATAAGAAATAAGAAACCCCTTTTCATTCTTTTACCCCCTTTCCTACACAGTATGTTATGTATCTAGAGGGAAGAACATGCCCTGACCAAACGAAAAAGGAGGTTGCCACTAGTATGGACAGCCTCCTTGCAAAGTATTTTATTTGCTTTCCTGTTCAGCTTTCTCACGCTGTTCTTTTAGGACAGCCTTGCGGGAAAGGTTAACACGGCCTTGTCTGTCGATTTCAGTTACTTTCACAAGCATTTCGTCACCGATTTTGACAACGTCCTCGACCTTGCCCACCCGTTCTTCAGCAAGCTCGGAAATATGGACCAGCCCGTCCTTGCCGGCGAAAATTTCTACGAAGGCACCGAATTTTTCAATTCGTTTTACCTTACCAAGATAATACTCGCCTACAACTACTTCACGGACGATATCCTCAATGATCTTCTTCGCTTTCTGGTTCATTTCCTCATTTGTAGAAGCAATGAAAACCGTACCATCCTGCTCGATATCGATTTTTACGCCAGTTTCTTCAATAATCTTGTTAATCTGTTTACCGCTAGGACCAATAACATCCCTGATTTTATCCGGGTTGATTGTCATCGTCAAAATCTTTGGTGCATATTGGGACAACTGAGCCCTTGGTTCTGACAAAGTAGCAAGCATGGATTCAAGAATCTGCATGCGGCCTTTTTTCGCCTGTTCAAGCGCTTCTTCAAGGATGTCACGGGATAATCCTTCTATCTTAATATCCATTTGAAGGGCAGTTACCCCTTTGGAAGTACCAGCGACCTTGAAGTCCATGTCACCAAGGTGGTCTTCCATTCCCTGGATATCTGTAAGTACTGTATAATGCTCTCCGGATTTAACCAACCCCATTGCAATACCTGCTACAGGAGCTTTGATTGGAACCCCGGCATCCATCATGGCGAGAGTGCTGGCACAAATACTCGCCTGTGATGTCGAACCATTCGATTCAAGCACCTCGGACACGAGACGGATTGTATACGGGAAATCCTTCTCGGAAGGAATCACTGGCTCAAGTGCGCGCTCACCAAGTGCACCGTGTCCAATTTCGCGGCGGCCTGGCCCCCTTATAGGACCTGTTTCACCTACAGAGAAGAGAGGGAAATTATAATGGTGCATAAACCGCTTTTCTTCTTCAAGCCCAAGGCCATCCAGAATCTGAACGTCGCCCATTGCACCAAGAGTACAGATGCTGAGCGCCTGAGTCTGGCCGCGTGTAAACAAGCCGGAGCCATGTGTACGGCTCAACAGGCCGACTTGTGAAGACAGAGGACGGATTTCATCGACACCGCGTCCGTCTGGACGAACTTTTTCCTCAGTTATCAATCGGCGTACTTCATCCTTAACTAACTTGTCGAGGATTTGTTTAACCTGTTTCAGATCTTCATCGGTTGCTTCTTGATCTATATACTTTGCAAGAACTGCATCCTTCACTTCTTTGATGGCAGCTTCTCGGGCATGCTTTTCCTGAACCTGGATAGCGGAAATCATATCTTTTTCACAAATCTCAAGTACTTCTGCCTTCAATTCCTGATCAACTTCATAAAGTTTAATTTCACGCTTTTCCTTGCCCACAGCTTTTACAATCTCATCCTGGAATGCAATAAGGCGTTTGATTTCATCATGCCCGAACATAATTGCTTCCAGCATGACCTCCTCAGGCACTTCAAGCGCACCTGCCTCAACCATGTTGATTGCATCTCTTGTTCCGGCTACAGCAAGGTGAATATCGCTCTTTTCAGCTTGTTCAACAGTTGGGTTGATGACGAACTTGCCATCGACACGACCGACGATCACACCAGCAATCGGCCCTTGAAATGGGATGTCGGAAACGCTAAGCGCTATCGAAGATCCCAACATTGCCGCCATATCTGAAGGGCAATCCTGATCTACACTCATAACAATCGAGATAACTTGTACATCATTACGGAAGCCATCAGCAAAAAGCGGACGGATTGGACGGTCAATCAGGCGGCTCGCAAGGATTGCCTTTTCACTTGGCCGACCCTCACGCTTAATGAAACCGCCAGGAATTTTACCTACAGCATATAGGCGTTCTTCATAGTTTACTGTTAACGGAAAGAAATCGACATTTTTCGGTTCCTTGGAAGCAGTAGCTGTGCTAAGTACTGCTGTGTCACCATAACGGACCAATGCCGCCCCGTTTGCTTGCTTTGCCAGCTGTCCAATTTCAACGGTAAGCTTGCGGCCTGCCCAATCAATGGAGAACTCTTGTTTCGTTGATTCCATATATTTATTACCCCTCTTTCTGGCTAAATCCTTTTAAACCATCACTACTATTAGATATCAAATTAATTATAGTATTTACAAGATACCGGTGTCTTAAAAATATGTATGGGGCTTCTTTTTAATTTTTACCTAACAAAAAAGCGGGAAGATTCCCGCTTCTTTTCGACTATCGACGTAAGCCAAGCTTATTGATTAACTCACGGTAGCGTTGAACGTCTTTGTTACGCAGGTAAGTAAGCAAGTTACGGCGCTTACCAACCATTTTCAAAAGGCCACGGCGTGAGTGGTGATCTTTCTTGTGGGTACGCAAATGTTCGTTCAGATTATTAATTGATTCAGTAAGGACAGCGATTTGGACCTCAGCAGATCCAGTGTCGGCTTCATGAGTTTTGTACTCATTGATCAATTCGTTCTTGCGTTCTTGTGTTAATGCCATCCTGGTTCACCTCCTAAAATTTCAATCCCCATTTACTGAGCAAGCGCCGGTGATTCGACATGCCAAGCAAAGGTTCTTTTGATACGTTAATAAGAATACAACTTTTCCAGTCAAAAAGCAAGAAAAAACCGAAAGTCTCACAATTTATTCGACTTAATCAAAAATCCAGGCCGAAATGTGCCGCAGCTCTCTCCTTGTCTTTGCTGATTTGCTTAACTAATTCGTCTATCCCAGAAAACTTCTGTTCCTTACGCAAATATGTATGCCATTCGACAATCGCACTTTGCCCATATATTTCCTTGCTGAAATCGAATATATGGACTTCAATGGAAGGTTTGCCAATTTCTTTTTTAAAAGTCGGCTTGTGGCCTAAATTACATACACCATAATGCCAATCTCCATTAACATGAATCCGGACAGCATAAACTCCCAGTGGCGGCAATAAATAATCTCCACCGAGCTCTACATTGGCTGTGGGAAATCCAATCGTTCTCCCCCGTTTATCACCATGGACAACTGTTCCAGCGGTTGTATACATTCTGCCAAGCAGGTCTTTCATTTCTTCCATCCTGCCTTCAGACATACATTTTCTAATTAGGGTGGAACTAATTTTCTCCCCATTCCGTTCAAGTTTTTCAACAGTGGAGAAAGAAAACTGTCCCCTCGAATGGAACGGCAAGGTCTCCATCGTTCCTTTTCCCATCCGGCCATACGAATAATCAAATCCCGCAGAGACATGTTTGATATTTAATCCGATAATGTAAAAATCAATGAATTCCTGGGGTGTCAGATTTGCAAATTTATGTGAAAATTCACAAATAAACAATATATCAGCACCTGTTTCGCCTATCAGCCTGATTTTTTCATGAAGAGGAGTAATATATTCAATATCCTGTTCCATCCTGCCTAATACGACCTTCGGATGGGGATGGAAGGTCATTACGGCCGTTTTTAATCCCTTTTGCTCAGCATGCAGCCGGGCATCAGAAATAACTTTTTGATGGCCAAGATGAACCCCATCAAAATAACCAAGTGCAACCGCTGATGGCGGCAACATATTTTTATCAATTTTATGGGGAAATCCAAGCTTGATAACTTCCACTGCGGTTCACCTTTCCTGTTAAAGCAACTGCCCAATTCCTGGGGGTTTAGTCCCCATGCCCATTTTGTTCATTCGCCGCTGCCAGTCCAAAGTACTTTCACTGGCTTCATCAATCCATCCTTTTCAGGGTGCTTTTGATAAATGGCGAAGACCTGCCCGGACATGCCTTCTAAAACGATGGGGCCGGAATGGTTGCTGAATTCTTCGGGTATACGAAGCCGCACCCCGTTCTTCACTTTCTCTGCTAATGTATCATTTATCCTGTATTTCGGCAAATTCAACAGCGCACTCGCTATCGGTTTCAACGCCCTTTCAATCTCGCCCTTTGCCATCAACTCCTCGATTTCCGAAAAGGTAAGGCAATCTTCAAGGCTATAGGACGCAGAGCGGATCCGGACAAGCGAAGACATATGAGCCGGGTAACCGAGCTTCTCGCCTATCATCACTGCAAGGGTCCTTATATACGTTCCTTTACTGCAGACCGCCCTGAATTTAAATGTAATTGTTTCACCAGCGAATTCATCCCGTTCATCAAGCAGTTCAAGGCTGTAAATCGTCACCATCCGGGAAGGCCTTTCGACTTCAATTCCTTTTCGGGCATATTCATAAAGCCTTTTTCCATTAACCTTGACGGCCGAATACATAGGTGGAGTCTGTTCAATCTCTCCAGTCAGTGTTGACAGGACATCCAGCACCTCCCGCCTGCTAATGACTCGGTTGATTGGCAGACGGCTGACTTCCAGACCTGATGCATCTTCTGTTTCTGTTGAAAAACCGAGCGTCACTTCCCCTTCGTACGCTTTTCCAGCGTCCGTTATGTATTCCGCGACTTTCGTGGCTCTTCCAATACAAATTGGCAGCACACCCGTGACATCCGGATCAAGTGTCCCAGTATGTCCGACCTTTTTTGTTTTCAGGATTTTCCTCAATTTGAACACACAGTCATGGGATGTCATCCCTGCCGGTTTGAACAGCGGTAGTATACCCTCCATTGGATCAGCTCCTTTCGGGTTGTTATATAAAAATGGATTTTTAAAGGTCTGTTGATCTTTGGGCGATGCTGGAGCAGTTCTGCACACATCTGTTAGTGACCTTGTTCTCCAGTTATATTTACAAATTCACATAGAGTCGATATCAATGACTTTGTCACACAATTGTTAACTGCAAAGTCACTTACAGCCATTATTAATGACCTTGTCACACAATTTTTAACTGCAAAGTCACTTACAGCCTTTATTAATGACTTTGTCACACAATTGTTAACTGCAAAGTCACTTACGGCTTTTATTAATGACTTTGTCACACAATTTTTAACTGCAAAGTCACTTAGAGCTTCTTGCATCATATATATTACCGTGAAGGCAGTGGAGCAAAGCTGTGTTTAACTTTTTAAGAATACATTCTTTAATATCCAAGATCCATCCTTTAAAAAAAGCAGACCTAGGGCGAAGCTCCGCCCCTTTACCACAGCAAAGATGGATAGACATTTGTCTATCCATCCCATTTACTCTTCTTTTCCTTCGGATGACTCTTTATCTTCATTTTGAATCTTGGTGAGCAACGTCTCAATTCGGTTGCCGTAATCAATTGATTCATCAAATTCAAAGCTGATTTCCGGAGTTTTACGAAGGCGGATTCGGCTTCCGATTTCGGACCGGATGAACCCTTTCGCTTTGGCAAGGCCCTTCAGCGTATTTTCCCTTTGTTCCTCGTCACCCAAAACGGAAATATAAACAGTTGCCTGCTGGAGATCTCCAGTTACCTGGACATCAGTCACAGTCACGAACCCAATTCGCGGATCCTTAATTTTGCGGCCGATGATTTCACTTAATTCCTTTTTCATTTGTTCCCCAACACGGTTAGCTCTATGGCTCATGTCAGTCACCTCTTATCTTAAAGCCATTCTATATCGGTGATAGTTCTTTCAATTTCAGGAAATGAATCAATGAGTTTGATGGCATTTTGCAGTTCCCGTTCGGCAGGGACCTTCGCGGATGCAACGCTGGCGACAGCAATCGCTGTCCTTTGCCATGCATCCTGAAAGTCCACTTCCGATACGGAAACATTGTACTTTTGCCGGATACGAGTGATGATTCTTTGCAGGACGGCCCGCTTATCCTTTAAGGAAGCCGCATCATAAATCAAACACTCGCACCTGGCAATGCCAATAATCATTTCCTTTCCACTTCCTCCATTACAAACGCCTCAAAGATGTCTCCTTCTTTTACATCATTGAAGTTCTTGATGGTGATTCCACATTCGTATCCTTGGGCCACTTCCTTGGCATCATCCTTAAAGCGCTTCAGTGCATCAATCGTACCTTCAAAAATAACAACACCGTCACGAATGACACGGATACCGCTATCTCGGGTAATCTTGCCATCTGTTACATATGAACCGGCAATCGTACCAATTTTAGATACCTTAAATGTCTGGCGGACTTCAGCCTGCCCAATAACTTTCTCCTGGAATTCAGGATCAAGCATACCCTTCATAGCAGCTTCGATCTCTTCAATTACCTTGTAAATAATCCTGTGCAGGCGCATATCAACTTTTTCAGCCTCAGCTGCACGCTTTGCATTCGCATCAGGCCGTACATTAAATCCAATGACGATAGCATTTGAAGCAGCTGCTAGGGTGATGTCCGATTCATTAATAGCACCGACTCCGGTATGGATGATTCGGATATTTATTCCTGGAACATCGATTTTCATAAGTGATCCAGCCATTGCTTCTGCAGAACCTTGAGCATCGGCTTTAATAATGATGTTTAAGTCTTTCATTTCCCCTAGTTTTAACTGTTCAAACAAGTTATCGAGACTAACGCGGGTCTTCTCGCCACGGGATGCTGCGAGAGCCTGCTGCGCGCGGGCTTCTCCGACATGCCTTGCAGTTTTTTCATCTTCAAATACGACAAAACGGTCACCAGCCTGTGGAACATCGCTCAAACCTGTAATTTCAACAGGGGTAGACGGTCCTGCCTCTTTTACACGGCGGCCTTTGTCATTGACCATGGCGCGGACACGGCCGTAGGCTCCACCGACAACGATAGGGTCACCAATTTTCAATGTACCGTTTTGGACAAGAAGGGTGGCAACTGAGCCGCGGCCTTTGTCAAGCTGCGCTTCAATAACCGTTCCGACTGCTCTGCGGTCAGGATTGGCTTTGTATTCTTCTACTTCGCTGACTAGAAGGATCATTTCTAGAAGGTTGTCGATTCCTTCTCCTGTCTTGGCTGAAATTGGAACAAAAATAGTGTCACCGCCCCATGCTTCTGGAACAAGGGCATGTTCGGTTAATTCCTGCATCACTTTATCAGGGTTGGCGGTCGGCTTATCCATTTTGTTTACTGCAACAATAATTGGAACCTCGGCAGCTTTTGCATGGTTGATTGCTTCAACTGTTTGCGGCATAACACCATCATCTGCTGCAACAACAAGAATAGTGATATCCGTAATTTTGGCGCCTCGAGCCCGCATCGTTGTGAAAGCAGCGTGGCCAGGTGTGTCCAGGAATGTAATCTTTTTGCCATTTTCATCTACCTGATAGGCACCGATATGCTGGGTAATCCCCCCTGCTTCACCTTCAGATACCTTTGTATGGCGTATCGAGTCAAGCAATGTGGTTTTCCCATGGTCTACGTGGCCCATAATGGTAACGACAGAAGGCCTCTCGACAAGGTTCTCGGTTTCATCTTCTGTGAAATACACTTCAAGATCAGTTGTATCTATTTTGATTTCTTCTTCTACTTCAACGCCGTATTCACCCGCAATCAATTCAATCGCATCTTTATCCAATTCCTGGTTAATTGTTGCCATTACACCAAGAAGGAACAGCTTTTTGATGATTTCAGATGGTTCCCTATAAAGCTTCTTCGCCAGTTCTGCGACAGTCAGGGATTCGCTGAAGGTAATTTTAGCAGGAAGCTCGCGTTCCTTTTTAACCTGAGGTGCTGGCTGTTGCTGCGGCCTCTTGCCAGGCTTATTGTTGCGGTTTTGTCCCTGGCCAGGCTTATTAGAAGCTTTCCCTTTATTGAATGCTTTATTTTCTTTTGATTTGTAATCATTTTCCTTCTTTTTGCTATCAACAGTTTTTGGTGCTGCTGGCTTAGAAGGACGTTGGTTTCCCTGTCCCTGTGGACGGCCTTGTTGCTGTGTAGCAGCTTGCGGCCTCGCATCACGATTGCCTTGCGGGCGATTTTGGCTACCTTGAGGACGGTCGCCTTGTGGACGAGCCGGACGATCTCCTTGCGGGCGATTCGGACGATCGCCTTGCGGACGGTTCGGACGGTCGCCTTGCGGGCGGTTCGGACGGTCACCTTGCGGACGGTTCGGACGGTCGCCTTGCGGGCGGTTCGGACGGTCGCCTTGTGGACGAGCCGGACGATCCCCTTGAGGACGGTTCGGACGATCACCTTGCGGACGGTCACCTTGCGGGCGGTTCGGACGATCGCCTTGCGGTCGGTCACCTTGCGGGCGGTTCGGTCGGTCGCCTTGAGGACGATTCGGTCGGTCGCCTTGCGGGCGATTTGGACGGTCGCCTTGTGGACGATTTGAACTTTCGCCTTGCGGACGGCCCTCACGATTTCCCTGTGGCCGGTTTTGAGGCCTTGAATGAACAGCCGTCTGTGGCTGGCTATCCTGTTTTTTATTGTAAATGGCTTCGAGCTTATTAAAAGCATCGGATTCGATGGTAGCCATATGATTGCTGACTTCTATATTCATATCTTTCAATTTTGAGATTACATCCTTACTTGAAACATTGTATTTCTTTGCGTATTCATATACACGAGTTTTACTCATTCTTTCACCCCCGCTAAAATTAATCGAGCAGTGTCATCAATTTAGTGGCGAACCCATCATCCAGTACAGCTACTACTACCCGCGCCTCTTTGCCAATTGCGGAACCGAGCTCTTCCCGGCTGTCAACAATCTTGTAAGGAACTGAATAGCTGCTGCACTTATCTGTGACTTTTTTGGCGGTATTTGAAGACGCATCTGCAGATAAAAGGACTAATTTTGCCTTTCCACTCCGGATTTCTTTTATAGAAAGTTCTTCACCGGATATGACTTTTCGTGCCCGATTTGCCAAGCCAAGCAATGACATCCATTGATTTGTTTTCATCAGGATTGCCGTTTCTCCTTCTCAATGAGCCCAAGCAGCTCTTCATATAAAGCAGGATCTATGCTAGTTTGTAAATGGTTTGCTAAACTGTTTTTCTTTTGTGCCAAAAGGATTGCTTCACGATTAAGTGAAAGGTATGCACCACGGCCCGACTTTTTTCCGGTCGGATCAATCGATACGTCCCCTTCTTTGGAACGGACGATGCGAACAAGTTCTTTTTTTGGTTTCATTTCACCCGTAGCGACACATTTTCGCATTGGGATCTTTTTCATTTTGTTCACTGCTGCTCCCTCCGGTCCTTAACGCTTATCCTCGTCTTCATCTTCGTACTCATCGTCATATTCTTCATCATAATCATCGTCAGAGTACTCTTCTTCATAGTTATCATCATATTCGTAATCGTCTTCCTCGTAAAACTCTTCATCTTCATCAAAAAGCCTGATCGTTTCTTCACGAGGGAAGATTCCTAATTCACGTGCATCCGTTTCCGACTTGATGTCAATTTTCCAGCCAGTCAGCTTTGCTGCAAGGCGGGCATTCTGGCCTCTTTTGCCAATAGCAAGTGAAAGCTGGTAGTCAGGAACGACGACTGTCGTAGCTTTCTCCGCTTCATTTACATTAACATCAAGGACCTTGGACGGGCTTAGTGCATTTGCTACAAATACAACCGGGTCATCCGACCACTTTACAATATCGATTTTTTCACCCTTCAATTCGTTAACGACTGCCTGAACACGTGCTCCCTTTGGTCCAACACAGGCGCCGACCGGATCGACTTCACCATTTTCCGAATGGACGGAAATTTTTGATCTGTCGCCAGCTTCCCGCGCAACCGATTTGATTTCAACAGTCCCGTCATAAATTTCCGGAACTTCAATTTCAAAAAGGCGCTTCAGAAGGCCAGGATGGGTCCGTGAAACAAATATTTGCGGCCCTTTTGTTGTCTTTTCAACCTTAGTTATGAAAACCTTAATCCGGTCATGCGGCTTGTATTGTTCATTTGGCATTTGTTCATTAATCGGAAGCAAAGCTTCTATTTTGCCAAGGCTTACATAGATAAACTTTGAATCGATCCTCTGAACGATGCCTGTCATAATATCCTCTTCGCGGTCAATAAATTCGGAATAGATGATTCCTCGCTCTGCTTCCCTGACACGCTGAGTAACAACCTGTTTGGCAGTCTGGGCTGCAATCCGGCCAAAATCCTTCGGCGTTACCTCCATCTCGACGACATCCTCAACCTGATAGTTCGGGTTAATTAGCCTTGCCTCATCGATCGAGATTTCAAGCCTGGGATCAAATACCTGGTCAACAACCTCTTTTCTTGCAAAAACACGCATGGTTCCTGTTTGCATGTTCAGGTCAATCCGTACATTTTGCGCCTGGTTGAAATTGCGGCGGTATGCCGAAATAAGTGCTGCTTCAATTGCTTCAATCAAAACATCCCTGGAAATCCCCTTATCTCTTTCCAGTATCGTCAGAGCATCCATTAATTCGCTGCTCATTTGAATAAATCCCCCTTTAACCTCATATTCATTTCGAGTCCAGCCCCGTCGTTGGAGCTGAAGTTATACGCCAGACAAATCAGCCAAACGTAACGGCAAGGCGCGCGCTTGCCACTTTGCTGTACGGAAGTTCAACAGTTTTTTTGCGTGTTTTCACTTTAACCTCAAGCTTGATTGTCTCACCAGTGAATTCCAGCAATGTTCCTTCAAAGGTTTTTTCACCATCAATCGGTTCATAGGTTTTTACAAAAACATTTTTGCCGATGGCATTGATAAAATCCTTTTCCTTCTTCAAAGGCCTTTCGGCTCCTGGAGATGAGACTTCAAGGAAATAGTTATGCGGAATCGGATCCAGTTCATCCAGCTTTTCGCTAAGGCGTTCACTTACAATTCCGCATTCTTCAATATCAACGCCATTTTCTTTATCAATAAAGACCCGTAAAAACCATTCCCGGCCTTCCTTTACATATTCAATATCGACTAGTTCCAATCCAAGCTCCTGTACAATTGGAGAGGCCAGGCTTTCAACAACTTCTGTTACCTTGCTCATAGCAAACCTCCTTTGCAGCTTTTTACCTTATCTTGCGCAGTTTACGTAGACAGTTATCTAGTACCTCGCAAAACGTCTCCATACACAAACGAAAGAGTGGGTTCCCCCACTCTTCCGGACATTTTGCTTAGTATTTCCATAAAAACTATACCATACACATATGTCGAATGCAAATAATCGGAAATTCAGTGATAGCTGAGAAAGGGTTGCATGCCAGTTCCCGGCGTAAGATAATACTAGGATTAGAACAGTGAAAGCTGATTCTGGTCAGGAAGTGCTTCAAGACAACCCTGTTTATCAAGATACTCTAAGATGGTTTTCGAAACCTTGCCGCGCTGCTGAAGATCTTCTTTTGAAAGAAACTCTCCTTCTCCCCGTGCTTTGACAATGTTCTCTGCGGCATTTGTCCCTAAGCCAGGGATTGCATTGAACGGAGGGATAAGAGTTTGGCCATCGATTATAAATTCGGAAGCTGATGACTTATACAGGTCGATTTTTTGAAAACTAAAACCCCGTTCAGTCATCTCGAGTGCCAATTCAAGGACTGTCAGCAAGCTCTTTTCTTTCGGAGCGGCATCCAATCCCTTTGCATTGATTTCTTCTACCTTTGCCCGTATTGCTTCAGGGCCGCGCGCCATTGCTTCAAGGTCGAAATCTTCTGCCCTTACAGTAAAGTAGGCTGCATAGTACAGAAGCGGGAGATGCACCTTGAAGTAGGCGATCCTTACAGCCATAAGAACATAGGCAGCTGCGTGAGCCTTCGGGAACATGTACTTAATTTTTTTGCATGAGTCTATATACCATTCAGGGACATTGTTTTTCCTCATCTCCGCTTCCATTTCATCAGTCAGTCCCTTCCCCTTACGGACAGATTCCATGATTTTGAAGGCGAAACCTGGTTCAAGACCCTGGTAAATGAGGTAGACCATAATATCATCACGACAGCCAATTACTTCGCTTAATGTACAAGTCTTATTGTGAATCAATTCCTGGGCATTGCCGAGCCATACGTCAGTACCATGCGAAAGCCCTGAAATCTGGACAAGTTCGGAGAAGGTTGTCGGTTTCGTATCCTCGAGCATCTGGCGTACAAACCGTGTGCCGAATTCGGGGATGCCGAGTGTTCCGGTTTTACACATGATTTGCTCTTCGGTAACTCCGAGTGTCTCTGTTCCACTGAAAATTTTCATAACTTCAGGATCGTCAGTCGGGATTGTCTTTGGATCAATACCGCTTAAATCCTGGAGCATGCGGATTACAGTCGGATCATCGTGTCCAAGAATATCAAGCTTCAGAACGTTGTCATGAATGGAGTGGAAGTCAAAATGGGTTGTTTTCCACTCTGACCCTGTTGCATCGGCAGGAAATTGGATAGGCGTGAAATCATAAACGTCCATATAGTCAGGAATAACAATGATTCCGCCCGGGTGCTGGCCTGTATTCCTCTTTACACCGGTACAGCCTGATGCAAGCCTGTCAATCTCGGCACCCCTAAGCTGAAGGTTGTTTTCCTGCTGGTATGCCTTGACATATCCAAAAGCTGTTTTATCTGCGACCGTACCTATTGTCCCGGCACGGTACACATACTCCTCCCCAAACAGGACTTTCGTATAATTATGGGCCCGCGGCTGGTATTCCCCCGAGAAGTTCAAATCGATGTCAGGGACTTTGTCCCCTTTGAAGCCAAGGAATGTTTCAAACGGGATATCATGGCCGTCTTTCCTATACTTGCTTCCGCATTCCGGACAATTTTTATCCGGAAGGTCAAAACCTGAACCTACTGAACCATCATTAAAAAATTCGGAGTGCTTGCATTTCGGGCATACGTAATGCGGAGGCAACGGGTTAACCTCGGTGATTTCCGTCATGGTTGCAACAAAGGATGAACCAACCGAACCCCTGGAGCCAACAAGGTATCCGTCATCAAGTGATTTTTTAACAAGTTTATGGGAAATCAGATAAATGACCGCAAAGCCATGGCCTATAATACTTTTCAGTTCTTTCTCAAGACGGGCTTCAATGATTTCAGGAAGCGGGTCACCATAAATTTTCCGCGCCATTGAGTAACTCATCTCGCGCATCTCTTCATCGGCGCCTTCAATCTTCGGCGTGTATAGATCATCCTTGATAGGCTTGATTACATCGATCATATCAGCAATTTTGTTTGTATTCGTTACAACAATTTCCTTCGCTTTTTCAGCTCCAAGAAATTTGAATTCATCAAGCATCTCATCTGTTGTCCTGAAATGGACGTCAGGAAGATTATGACGGTTCAACGGATTTGCTCCGCCCTGGGAATTAACCAGAATTTTCCTGTAAATCTTGTCGTTGTTATTCAGATAATGAACATTGCCCGTTGCCACGACTGGAAGATTAAGCTTATCGCCAAGCTGGACAATATTTGAAATGATTTCCTCAAGGGATCGTTCATTCCGGACAAGCTCCATTTCAATAAGCGGAGCATAGACCGGTTTAGGCATAACTTCAAGATAGTCATAAAAGTGCGCCATCTCTTCAACTTCATCAGGAGACTTCTGCATCATCCCCTCAAAAACTTCCCCTCTATCACAGCCCGAGCCTACCAAAATCCCTTCGCGATATTTTTGCAAAACCGACCTCGGAATTCGCGGAACTCTATAAAAATAATTGATATGTGCAATCGATACGAGTTTAAAAATATTTTTTAAACCAATATCATTTTGTGCAAGGAGTGTGCAGTGGTAAGGCCTGGCCCGTTTGTAGGCATCGCCTTTTCCCATGTTTTCATTAAATTGGTCATGATAGTCGATGCCTTTGTCAAAGGAATCCTTAAGCATTTTTAAAAGAAGGTACCCAGTCGCTTCAGCATCATAAATAGCCCTGTGATGCTGGGTAAGTTCAACGTCAAATTTCTTCGCCAGCGTATTCAGCCGGTGGTTTTTCATTTCCGGATACAGGAACCTTGCAAGCTCAAGTGTATCAATAACTGGATTGGCGGCTTTTCCGAGTCCGATTTTTTTATAGCCTGTATTCAAAAAGCCCATATCGAAGGAAGCATTATGGGCAACCAAAACGGCATCTCCTGCCCACTGATGGAACCTTTCCAGTACCTCGCCAACTTCCGGCGCATTTTCAACCATATCATCCGTAATTCCGGTCAGGTTTATCGTTGTCGCGGATAATCGGTGGTGGGGATTTGCAAATGATTCAAATCGGTCAATGATTTCCCCGTCGTGAATTTTCACAGCGGCCAGCTCGATTATTGTATCGTAAACAGCTGACAGCCCGGTCGTCTCGACGTCAAACACGACGTACGTATCATCAGAGAGTTTCCGATGTGCATCATTGTAGGCAATTGGAACTCCGTCATCAACAAGGTTCGCTTCGACACCATAAAGGATTTTAACATCATTTTTCTTGCCAGCCGCAAAAGCTTCAGGGAATGACTGGGCTACAGCATGATCAGTAATTGCAATCGCCTTATGGCCCCATTTTTTCGCCTGTGACACCAAGTCTGCAACTGATGTAACGGCATCCATCTGGCTCATTGGAGAATGGAGGTGGAGCTCAACCCGTTTCTCCCCTTCAGGCGCTTTATCCTTCCGGGTTTCAGGTTTAATTTCATTTATATCATTCCCGATCATAACAAGGTCGCGTACGAACGTGTCGTCCTGTATACTGCCGCGTACCCTTGCCCACATGCCTTTTTTGACACGTTGGAACAATGCAGCATCCTCTTTATCGCGAGAGAACATTTTTACCATGATCGAGCTTGTGTAGTCGGTGATTTTAAAAGTTAGCAGAGTGCGCCCGCTTCTTAGCTCTCTTGTTTCTGCGGCAAAGATATAGCCTTCAACAGCTATCCGGCGCTCTTCATCTATAATGTCAATAAGCTGCTTGAACTCTGCGTCATTCTTTATGTTCATTCCGATAACTAGCGGCCCATCACCTGCTTCAGAGCCAGCTTTGTCCCTATCAGCTTCACGTTTCTGCATTTCGACTACAGCCAGCTTGGCCCGTTCCTCATCCTCTTTTTGCTTCGCCTCAACGAATTGCATGTACTCTTTACTTTCTTCCATTTCCTGAATGGCGGTATCAATGGAAAGGGATGGGAAACCGAAGGAGCGGTATATGGATGAAATTACACTTCCATATTTGTTTTTGATTGTCCCGCTTTCGGCATCATTCCTGACTTTAACTGTCAGCTTGGCGCCTTGCACCGCAGGGATTTGTTCGTTCAGGAGCTTTAGGAGCGGCGGAGCGATGCCATCAATCTCCTGAATTGTTTTTTTCCAATAATCAACAACGAGCTCTTCTGTGAAAGACTGGTCAAGACAGTGCAATTCAAATGATGTATTCCTTGCAATCTCTGAAAATTTTCTTTTAAGCTGCGTTTCAAGCATCGAATAAACACTGCTTGGAAGGATCTTTTCGACAATGAGTTGAAAGTGCATATTTCGCGACTGTTTGCCGACAAGCACTTTTTCAATGCGGGCATTTCGAAAATACGGAACAATATCGTCCCCGGTCATTTCAAGCTGGTGCAGCAATACTTGAAATCGTTGCACTCTATCATCTAAATGGGCGTTCATAAACTCTCTCCCACCTTGTTCTATCTATTTATCAAAAATTTATTATATCATAGAATGATGCCTTCTTATGTAGGAATTAAATACATAATCGGAAACTACGCGACTAGGTTTTGTCTATAAACTCTTTGCTCAAGGACAACTTCACTTTTCCGACGTGTTGTTTTGTCATTGAAACACCTTGCTCAGGGACATTTTCATAATTTGGACACGGTGTTTTGTACTTGATCTCCTTACTCAATGACACTCCAAAATGTTACCAATAAGGGAATGCTAACGAGAACCGTCCCCCCTTGTTAACAAAAGGTGCCGCAACTTTGTGCGGCACCTTTCTATTATTTATGTTTTTTCAGGAGCTCTTCAATTGTTTCAGTGAGAGTGGATGCTTCTGCTTCAATCACTTCTCCTGTCGCTCTTACTTTTAATTCAACTATGCCCTCGGCTGCTTTCTTGCCGACTGTGACTCGGACAGGAATACCTATCAAATCAGAATCCGCGAACTTAACCCCAGGACGTTCCTGCCTATCATCAAGGAGAACCTCAAACTGCTGGCCAAGCTGTTCGTATAGCTCTTCCGAAAGCTTCGCCTGGGCCTCGTCCTTCAGGTTAACAGGAATCAGGTGAACCTGGTATGGCGCAACTGCCTTTGGCCAAACAAGGCCTTTGTCATCGTTGAATTGTTCGGCAATAGCTGCAAGTGTACGTGATACGCCAATTCCATAGCAGCCCATGATTATTGGCTGAGACCTGCCGTTTTCATCCAGGTATACAGCATCCATTACCTCACTGTAGCGGGTGCCGAGCTTGAAAACATGACCGACCTCGATCCCTTTTGCAAATACGATGTTGCCGTTCCCATCAGGTGATGGATCACCTTCCTGAATGAAGCGCAAATCTGCATATTGGCTTACTTGGAAATCCTTGCCGGGGTTTACATTGATGAAATGATTATCCTCTTCATTCGCTCCACATATTCCATTTACGATTGATTCAATCGCATGGTCCGCGACAATTTCCACACCCTTAACGCCAACCGGGCCAATCGAACCAACTTCGCACCCGAGGATAGCCGCGGTTTCACTAGCATCCGCAAGTTCGGCACTACCAGCTTCGAACAAGTTTTTAAGCTTGATATCATTAACCTCGTGATCTCCTCTTACTAAAACAAGAACATTTTTATCGTCTACTTTGAAAAGCAGCGACTTAATGCATTGCTGCTCGTCAACTTTTAGGAAGGAGGCTACTTCTGCAATCGTCTTCTGATTTTCTGTTCGAACTTTTTCTATTTCACGCGGCGTTTCACTGCTTTTCTCATAACGGGTAACAACAGGAGCCATTTCGATGTTGGCTGCGTAGTCCGAAGTGTCTGAGTAAGCTATTGTGTCTTCACCTATGTCAGAAAGGACCATAAACTCATGTGTATCCTTTCCGCCCATTGCACCTGAATCAGCAATGACTGCACGGAAGTTGAGTCCGCAGCGCTCAAAAATAGCAGTATACGCTTTAAAAATCCGCTCGTACACCTCATCGAGACTTTCCTTGCTGGAATGGAAGGAATAAGCGTCTTTCATAATGAATTCCCTTCCGCGAAGCAGTCCAAAGCGCGGACGTTTTTCATCCCGGAATTTCGTTTGAATTTGGTATAAGGTTAACGGAAGCCTCTTATATGATTTCACTTCATCACGAACAAGGCTTGTGATCACTTCTTCATGTGTAGCTCCCAGTGCAAATTCTCTTTCATGCCTGTCTTTTAGACGCATTAATTCTGGGCCATATGAATACCATCTGCCTGATTCCTGCCAAAGCTCTGCCTGCTGAAGGGCCGGCATTAGCAATTCGACGGCTCCTGCCTTATCCAGTTCTTCACGTACGATTGCCTCAATTTTCGTCAGTACACGTTTCGCTAGCGGCATATAGCTATATACACCACTCGCGTTTTGACGCATAAAGCCCGCTCTTAAAAGGAGCTGGTGGCTTTTTACGTCAGCATCGGCAGGGATTTCCCTCATTGTTGGAATAAGTGTCATACTTTGTTTCAAATTTTCCGCCTCCATTCACTCAAAAAAAAGCATATGTATGCCGGCGTGGAAGCATCCGCGCCGGCTAAAGTACTTTCTAAAGTGCAATTTTTATAAAAAGAATCTTTGGATGTCATTCCAGGTTACTACAAGCATTAAAAGCATCAAAAGTGCGAACCCGATGAAATGCACCATTCCCTCTTTTTGTCTGTCCACCGGCTTCCCTCTTACCGCCTCAATTGCGAAGAACAAAAGCCGTCCGCCATCAAGCGCAGGAAGAGGCAATAAGTTCATTATACCCAGGTTGATACTGAGGATGGCAGCCCACCTCATTAGGTTGTAAATACCGGTTTGGGCAACGGTATCGGTTGATTTGTAGATACCTACCGGACCGCTTAAAGCATCAATAGAAAATTGTCCGGTGACAAGCTTGCCAAGCATGATGAAGATTTCCTTGGTCCAGGTAACTGTCTGTTCAAAACCATAGGTCAGCGCCTTTAGCGGAGATTTTTCAACAGGGCTGTATACCCCAATCAGGCCGAATTTTTCTCCCTCGACTTCCTGGGCCTTTGGAATAACCGTAATTTCCTGTTCTTTTCCATCACGTTCAATGACAAACTGAAGTTCCTTTTCGGGATTTTTCCGAACAACTTCAACAACATCCGTCCATTCAGAAACCTCCGAACCGGAAATTGAATGAACAATGTCCCCCTTCTTAAGCCCTGCTTCTATCGCAGCACCATCTGGAGTGATATCGCCGAGCTTTGGCTCATTGGATGGAACACCCTGCAGGAAGCCCAGCAATAAAAATACAATAAAAGCAAGGATGAAATTCATCATTGGACCCGCGAAAATCGCCATTGCCCTTTGGCCGAGTGTTTTTGAGTTGAATTGGCGATTATACGGGGCTATTTGGTTTTCGACCTCATTTTCAACCGTTACCGCTTCTTCATGAACAAGGAATGTCTTGAGGGTTTCTTCCTCGTCATCGGGATAACCTTTTATTACAAGTGTCCGTTCAAGGTCAGCATGTTCCACTTCAATGATCCGGGCATTTGGATATTTATCTTTATTATTTAAAATAATTTTATTTACCTTGCCGTCCTGGCCTGTCAGGAGGCCAATCCGATAGCCGGGCTTGATTTCGACCGTTTCTGGATCTTCTCCAGCCATACGGACAAACCCGCCGATAGGCAAAAGGCGGATAGTGTAGACCGTTTCACCTTTTTTATGCGTAAAAACCTTTGGGCCCATTCCGATAGCAAACTCACGGCAAAGAATTCCGGCCCTTTTTGCAAAAACAAAATGCCCTAATTCGTGGAAGAAGACAAGCGCCCCGAATATGACGATAAAGGCAATGACTGTAGTCAAATAAAAAACCACCTTTTTAAAAAAGATACGCAAGTCAAGAGGATGAGACCTTTAAAACTCACGAAAATTTTGGTTTAAGAATCAAGCAGTGACCTTACGAAATCCCTTGCCTGGGCATCAATGCCGAGGATGGTTTCAAGGTCAGGATCTGCCTGAATCTCATGCGCTTCCAGGGCTTTCTCAATCAATGTTTCAATTTCAAGGAATTGAATCCTCCCTGCCAAGAAAGCAGCCACAGCCTCTTCATTGGCAGCATTAAGGACAGTTGGCGCAGTGCCTCCAGCTTTTCCCGCATCGTATGCAAATTGCATGCAACGGTATCGCTTAAAATCCATTTCCTGAAAATGCAGCTTTCCGACTTCAGCCAGGTTAAGGCGCTTCGAGCTCGGAAGTGGAAGCCTGTCAGGGTAGGAAAGAGCAAATTGGATGGGGACCCTCATGTCGGGGCTTCCAAGCTGTGCAATAATACTGGAATCATGGAACTCAACCATCGAATGAATAATGCTTTCACGATGGAGAAGAACATCAATCTGCTTATATGGCAGCGAGAAAAGCCAGTGTGCTTCTATGACCTCCAGCCCTTTATTCATCATTGTTGCCGAATCAATTGTAATTTTTGCACCCATTGACCAATTTGGATGATTTAGTGCATCTTCCACGGTGACATTTTCAAGCTCATCCCTGGTACGGTCACGGAAACTTCCCCCAGATGCAGTAATAATCAGCCTGTCGATATTCTTTTCATTTTCCCCCTGCAGAGCCTGGAAAATAGCCGAATGCTCGCTATCCACCGGCAGGAGGGAAACTCCATTTCTCTTGGCAGCCGAAATTACCAGATGTCCGGCTGTAACAAGGGTTTCCTTATTAGCCAGTGCGATCGTTTTACCCATCTCGATTGCCTCTAGAGTCGGCTTTAACCCGACGCTTCCTACTACTGCATTCACAAGAATGTCAGAGCGGCCGTCGCTGGCAACCATGCCTAGGCCATCTGATCCCCAATAAAACTTAATACCGGGAAATTCAGCCTGCAGGCGCTCTGAGTCAGTCTTATTCTGTACTGAAACTAGAGAAGGTTTAAATTCTGTTATGATTTTCCTCGCAAGTTCAATATTCCTTCCAGCTGAAAAAGAAGTCAGCTTAAAGGATTCACTATGTTCCTTGATTATATCCAAAGTCTGGATGCCTATAGAACCTGTAGCACCCAGAATGCTTATATTTTTCATACGTACAACTCCTAAAAGGCAGAAGCGCCACTTCGCTCTATCGCATTTGTATTAAGTTCATCTATTAAATAAACGGGCTTAAACGCTTCTAATACCAATTATAAAACTATATTTACTTCCAAATAAAAATAGGCCGGCTACAAAAGCTGAAATAAGTGAATCAGCGGCCATACGAACAATAAACTATCGAACCTGTCAAGGATCCCTCCATGGCCCGGAAGAATCGATCCTGAGTCCTTGACACCGTAATTCCGCTTAAACGCTGATTCGGCAAGGTCCCCAAGTTGTCCGAAAACGGAAAGAAGTGCGGTAATTACAAGCAATTTTATCACAGAACCCTCACCAATATCACTAAACACAACAAATAAAACTGCGACAGCGAGCGCACAAACGACTCCCCCGATTGAGCCCTCCACTGTCTTGTTCGGACTGATTTCAGGCCAGAGCTTTCTCTTGCCCATCGCTTTGCCGATAAAATAGGCGCCTGAATCGGTAGCCCACATAATGAACAATGAATAGAAAACCCAAACGAGTCCGCCGAGATCCCTTGTTTCCATAAAAAAATAAAAACCCGCCCCTACATAGATAACCGCCATCGCCATAAATGACGCATCATCAAATGTAAAGCGGTTTTTGGACGCAACAGTATAAGCCAGGATCAGGAGGACACCCAAAATAGCAATTTCCTGTTTTCCCATGTTCAAAAAGTCCAGAATTTGATCAAACCGGCCCGGCAAAAGCAGAACCCATAAAACGAATAAGGATAGTATCCCCGGAAAGGAAACAAGATTTATTTTTTTCATTTTGGCCAGCTCATATAGCCCGATGCTAGCCAGCAGGTATACCAATATGGTTAACGGCAGACCACCGATAATAACAATTGGCAAGAATAGCCCCGCAGCTATGACTGCTGTTATAATCCTTTGCTTCATGAAATATGCAGGCAGGCGCCACCCCATTCTGGATTATTTACCAAACAGGTGGAGGTACTGCCTTTCCTCCTTTAGAGATAAAATAGGTTTTAATAAAATGTTTTTCTAAAAACAATTCCCGATTATTTCTGACCATTAATTCCGCCGAATCTTCTTTGTCGGCTTTGGAATGCTTCAATAGCATCTAGGAATTGCTCCTCCCCGAAATCTGGCCAAAGGACATCCGTAAACCAAAATTCGGTATAAGCCAACTGCCAAAGCATAAAATTACTTAGCCGGATCTCCCCGCTTGTCCTAATGAGCAAATCTGGATCATCAAAATCCGAGGTCATTAAATAGGAAGAGAAAACCTCTTCGTTTAGACCGTTTTCACTCATTATACCACTCTGACAGTCTTTTATGACCTGCTTGACTGCATCAAGGATCTCAGCCCGGCTTCCATAGTTAAGAGCAAAGTTCAGAATGATGCCAGTATTATCTTTCGTATCGTCTATCGCTTTGTCAATGGCCCTCAAGGTGTGAGAAGGCAAACCCTCTCTAGTTCCTATCATTTTAACACGAACATTATGTTCAATGAGTTCGGGGAGAAATGTACCGAGGAACTCTTCAGGCAGCTGCATGAGGTAATCAACCTCTTTTTTGGGCCTTTTCCAATTTTCAGTAGAAAAAGCATAAAGCGTTAATGCTCCAATATTAAGCTCATTCGCCAATCGGGTTATTTTTCTTACAACCTTCATTCCTTCATGATGCCCTGCAACTCGGGGCATCGCCCTCTTTTTTGCCCAGCGCCCATTCCCATCCATGATGATCGCTACATGGGATGGAACCCCACTTTTTTTTACATGGTCAATCCGGTCTCGGAGAGAGGAAGGCGCATTCGTTGATTTCCAAAGTTTGATTTTATTTAGCATAATTTGCTCCTCCAGTTCAATGGTTCTTCCCTCCGATAAAGGGAACAGCGATTATTTTATCAGATTTCATCTATGTAAGGTATTGCTTAACTGTATTCCAATCGCACTTTATGTAGCAGGATCTTTTTCACATAGAAGGGGGCTAAGCAAGCCTTTAACAGCCTTGGCCAGGAACGAGCAGTTGTATTCCCTTTTATGTATATTTTGAGCATGCTTCTATCATACCAAAAACGCATCAAGATATCCCGTATTAAAAAACAGAAGATATATTCTGTTTTAATAAATTGGTGAACAAAAGCGCTTGCACCTTCGTGACATGCAAAATTCGACTGTCTTTGCGATGGTTATTCTCAGAAGCTCCCCTTGTGCTATCGCTCTTTCTTCGTTCAAAGCCCGAAGCTTTCCTTATGTAGCTCGAAGTAAACATTTTCATAAAAATCTATACATGTCTTGAAAAGTTTATAGTTTCTTATAATGAAAGCGAAAAAACCCCTGTGAGGGGTTTTCCCAGGAAGCTATACTTCCATGATTTCCTTTTCCTTGTCCTTGGTGATTTGATCGATTTTGCTTATATGATCATCTGTCAGTTTTTGAATATCATCTGCATAACCGCGTAATGCATCCTCAGTGATATCGCCATTCTTTTCAAGCTTCTTCAAATCATCGTTGGCGTCACGGCGGATATTTCTGACAGCAACCTTGGCATCTTCAGACTCTTTTTTTACAACCTTAACGAGTTCTTTCCTGCGTTCCTCGGTCAGTTGTGGAATGGCAATCCGGATCAATGAACCATCATTGGTCGGATTTAGGCCGAGATCTGATTTAAGTATTGCTTTCTCAATATCACCTAAAATCGTTTTGTCGTACGGCTGGATTACAAGGAGCCTTGCTTCAGGAGTGCTGATTCCTGCAAGCTGATTTACCGGTGTTGGAGCTCCGTAATAATCAACAGTGATTCTATCCAGCAAAGATGCGCTCGCACGGCCAGCCCTGATACTGGCAAGTTCACGTGTATAAGCCTGGATAGCCTTTGTCATTTTTTCCTTTGCATTGCTAAGAACTTGTTTCGGCATGATTATTTCCCCCTAACGATTGTTCCAATTTTTTCACCCATAACGGCACGCTTGATATTGCCTTTTTCCATAATCGAAAAAACAATTAATGGAATGTTATTATCCATGCATAAAGAAGAGGCTGTTGAGTCCATTACAGCAAGTCCTTCTTTAATTACATCAAGATAAGTCAACTGCTCATACTTTGTTGCATTCTGGTCAACTCTAGGATCAGCTGAATAAACTCCATCAACATTATTCTTCGCCATCAGAATGACATCTGCTTCTATCTCTGCTGCACGAAGGGCCGCAGTAGTATCTGTTGAAAAATATGGATTCCCTGTACCAGCAGCAAAAATGACAACCCGGGTTTTCTCCAAGTGGCGGATCGCACGGCGGCGGATGTAAGGCTCTGCTACCTGGCGCATTTCAATCGATGTTTGGACACGGGTTTCAATGCCCTGCTGCTCAAGGCTATCCTGGAGGGCAAGTGAATTCATGACCGTCGCAAGCATTCCCATATAATCTGCGGTAGCTCGGTCCATACCCATTTCCTCACCGATTTTCCCTCTCCAGATGTTTCCTCCGCCAACTACAACAGCAACCTCCACATCAAGCTCTGCTACCTCTTTAACCTGTTCAGCTATGGATTTAATAACAGCAGGGTTAATTCCAAATCCCGCCTCACCAGCAAGGGCTTCTCCACTCAATTTCAAAACGACACGCTTATATTTGGGATTACTCATAAAAACCTCCTATGTAGGAATGCAGCCAACCAATCTTTTTATACTGGCTCTAACAGGCCATCATTCATGATGGTACATTTTCTCTTCAAAAATAGGGAACACTGTGTGTTCCCTATTTTCCTGAGCAAAATAAATACTCCGTCCAATCCGCAGTTTCGCCGGCTGGGCTCGTATCAAGGTTGCTTATTTTTTATTAACTTGGCTCATGACTTCTTCAGCGAAATTATCCTCACGCTTTTCGATGCCTTCGCCTACTTCGTAACGTACGAATTCACGGACAGTGGCACCCTTGGACTCTGCAAATTGGCGAACCTTTTGATCCGGGTTTTTAACAAAAGTCTGATCTAGGAGGCAAACATCCTCGAAGTATTTGCCAAGGCGGCCTTCAACCATCTTTGCAACAATGTTCTCAGGCTTTCCTTCGTTAAGAGCCTGCTGAGTGAGAACTTCACGCTCACGCTGAACTTCCTCTTCGGAAACCTGGTCACGGGAAACATATTTAGGGTTTAGAGCAGCAATGTGCATAGACACGTCTTTTGCAGCAGATTCATCTGTTGTGCCTTCCAATACGGAAAGAACAGAGATGCGTCCACCCATGTGGAGATATGCACCAAAAGCGTCTGCATCAGTTTTTGTAACAATCTGGAAACGGCGAAGGGATAGTTTTTCACCAATTTTCGCAATAGAAGCATTAATGTATTCCTCTACAGATGTACCGTTGTCCATTTTTTGGCCAACAGCCTCTTCAACAGATGCAGGCTTGTTCTTGAGGATATGAGCAGCGAGCTCTTCTACAAGGCCTTGGAATGCTACGTTCTTGGCAACGAAGTCTGTTTCAGAGTTCACTTCAAGAATGACAGCCTCGTTTCCTTCAACCTTAATGGAAGTTAGGCCTTCTGCCGCAATACGGTCGCCTTTCTTCGCGGCTTTAGCAATACCCTTTTCACGAAGATAGTCAATCGCCTTTTCCATGTCACCGCCAGTTTCTGTCAGTGCTTTTTTGCAGTCCATCATGCCTGCACCAGTTTTTTCACGCAATTCTTTAACCATTTGAGCTGTTACTGCCATTGGTTTTTTCCTCCTTTAATCTATGTACACAAAATTTCATTCTAATTCTGCGGTTCATACAGTTTTCTACTGTATTATCATAGCCAGACTGAGACATTGTAAACCTTTTTGGGTTACAATATGTGGATATTTATCCTCCATCAATAACCGGCTACTTGCGCTTTCACCTATCTAGCTCCAGTAGCCAGCGTCTAGTGTCCTTCGGTCCCCTCACTACGATAAGTCAACATTGAATCGCTTCCGCTCTTCGTGTTTCCTTTATCTCATGTCGAGGCCCTCCAGGCCTAATATGCTCCTGCGCCATAGCTTTTCGAAGAAGCGACTGTTCAGCTCGTCGCAAAGCGCATGATGCAAATTCTAAGACGTTTCTCATGCAGATATTTCTCCGTAGTAGCTTCGCCGCTAACCGGCTACTTACGCTTTTACTTTAAAAAAAGGTGATAAAGGGTGTTCCCTCTTATCACCTTTTTATTTAATCATGGATGTTTAAGCTTAAGCTTGCTCTGCAGGAACTGCTGTTTCTTCACCTTGTTTTGCTTCAAGGATTGCATCAGCCATTTTGCCAGTCAAAAGCTTAACAGCACGAATCGCATCGTCGTTCGCAGGGATAACAACATCGATTTCGTCTGGATCACAGTTTGTATCAACAATACCAACGATCGGGATGTTCAATTTGCGAGCTTCCGCAACAGCGATACGCTCTTTGCGAGGGTCGATGATGAACAATGCATCTGGAAGGGTCTTCATGTCCTTGATACCGCCAAGGAACTTTTCAAGACGCTCTTGCTCTTTCTTCAATTGAACGACTTCTTTCTTTGGAAGAACATCGAAAGTGCCGTCTTCAGCCATTCTTTCAATATCTTTAAGGCGCGCAATACGCTTTTGGATTGTTTCGAAGTTTGTAAGAGTTCCACCCAACCAGCGCTGGTTGACAAAGTACATTCCAGAACGGATTGCTTCTTCTCTAACAGAATCTTGAGCTTGTTTCTTTGTACCAACGAACAGCATAGTGCCGCCTTGTCCAGCAAGCTCCTTAACAAAGTTGTAAGCTTCCTCTACCTTCTTAACTGTCTTTTGAAGGTCGATGATGTAGATGCCGTTCCTTTCAGTGAAGATATATTTCTTCATCTTAGGGTTCCAACGGCGAGTCTGGTGACCGAAGTGTACACCAGCTTCAAGCAGTTGTTTCATAGAAATTACTGACATGTGTGTTTCCTCCTAATGGTTTGTTTTCCTCCGCCCATATCATTTTCGCGCGGGAACTGGCTTACCAGCACCATCCGCGTGAATCAACAGGCGTGTGTGATTAACACCATGTATCAATATAGCATAATCATTTTATACAATCAAGAAATAACTTAGAAAAAGAGAAAATGAATAATGATTAATCCTATATAGGTAAAATCCTTTATGATTTCCACTCCAGGCGCTTCGCTTTCCGTGGGCGGTCCGGGAGCCTCCTCGGCGCTTTTAGCGCCTCCGGGGTCTCCCCCTGTCCCTTTCCTCCCACAGGAGTCTTCGCGCCTTCCGCTTCAATCCGACTATTTTTTCTTTTCTACAACTTATTTTTTATTAAATATACAGAATAAAAAACCTGTCCGCCACCCGGCAGACAGGCATAAATTGTTCGATTAGTTAGAGCGAAGTTTATCCAATTCAACAAGGAATTTGTCGTTTAGAACCTTAATGTAAGTTCCTTTCATTCCAAGTGAGCGGGATTCAATAACTCCGGCACTCTCAAGCTTCCTCAATGCGTTAACAATGACAGAGCGTGTGATTCCAACACGGTCAGCAATTTTAGAAGCGACAAGAAGGCCTTCATTACCGTTTAACTCTTCAAAAATATGCTCAATCGCTTCTAGCTCACTGTAGGATAGAGAGCTGATTGCCATCTGGACAACCGCCTTGCTCCGGGCTTCCTCTTCGATTTCTTCTGTTTTTTCACGAAGGATTTCCATACCGACAACGGTAGCACCATACTCTGCGAGGATTAGGTCATCATCATGGAATTTTTCATGAAGCCTTCCAAGGAGCAATGTGCCAAGGCGTTCGCCTCCTCCAATAATTGGGACAATCGTTGTGAGCCCCTCACGGAAAAGATCTTTGTTCTCAACAGGGAAAACTGTGTACTCACTTTCAACATCCAGGTTTGGAGATGTTTCTTTAACATTGAACAGTCCCTGTGTATATTCTTCAGGGAACTGGCGATCCTCAAGCATCTTTTTCATGCGCTCATTCTCGATTTGCTGGTTTATTGCAAAACCAAGGAGCTTGCCGCGGCGGCTGACTACGAAAACGTTCGCTTCAATAATATCGCTCAATGTTTCCGACATTTCCTTAAAATTTACTGGCTTGCCTGCTGCTTTTTGAAGCAGTGCATTAATTTTTCTCGTTTTTCCTAATAAGTTCATTCTTATTCCTCCTATTAACTGCGTCCATTGTAATGAATTAGCTATGATTATTCCTTTAGAATTACTCTACAACTATTGCCTCTAAGGCAAAATGTCTAGAGGATGAATTGGCTTAAATCCTTGTTTCGTGAAATGGCCCCTAACTTTTCTTCAACATACTGAGGCGTTATCACAATCTTTTCCAGATTAATATCCGGCGCTTCGAAGGACAAATCCTCCAACAGCTTTTCCAAGATCGTGTGAAGTCTCCTCGCTCCGATGTTGTCAGTATTTTGATTTACCTCAAAAGCGACTTCAGCAACCTTGCGAATAGCATCGTCAGAAAATTCAATTTCTATACCTTCTGTTTGCAATAATGCATTATATTGTTTAATCAGGGCATTATCGGGCTCAACAAGGATTCTGTAGAAGTCCTCGACTGTCAATTTTGTCAGTTCCACACGAATCGGGAATCGTCCTTGAAGCTCTGGAATCAAATCGGATGGTTTCGCCATGTGAAAAGCGCCTGCAGCTATAAATAGCACATGGTCAGTTTTGACAGGGCCATATTTGGTGACGATTGTTGAGCCTTCGACGATTGGAAGAATATCGCGTTGCACACCCTCACGTGAGACATCGGCTGTTGAACCACCATTGCTCTTGCTCGCAATTTTGTCTATTTCGTCAATAAAGATAATCCCATTTTGCTCAGCGCGTCTTACCGCATCCTGTGTCACATCATCCATATCGATAAGCTTCGCTGCTTCTTCGTTTGTCAGGACTACTCGTGCTTCCCTTACAGTCAGTTTCCGCTTTTTACGCTTCTTTGGCATGAGGTTTGAAAGGGCATCCTGCATGTTCATGCCCATTTGTTCCATTCCCGAACCTTGAAGCATATCAAACATGGAAGGGATTTGCTCTTCTACTTCGACTGTGACATATTCCTGTTCAAGCTCTCCCTTTGCAAGCTTTTCACGAATCGCTGATCTGCGTTCCTGTAAGGAATAGTCCTCTGAAGAAGCTGTATCTTGTTCCTGTTGGGTATTCGCCCCTCCGAATAACATCTCAAGAGGGTTTTTGTAATTAGCCTGTTTTTTGGCAGACGGTACGAGCAGTTCGACAAGGCGGCGATTTGCGTTTTCCTCGGCTCTCGGCTTGACCTTAAGAATTTTTTCTTCCTTAACAACCCTTACGGCCGTTTCAACCAAATCCCGTACCATTGATTCAACATCGCGGCCCACATAGCCTACTTCTGTGAACTTTGTGGCTTCCACTTTAATGAAAGGCGCTCCGGTAAGTTTGGCGATTCTCCGGGCAATTTCTGTCTTTCCAACCCCGGTAGGGCCGATCATTAATATATTCTTGGGGATAACCTCATCACGGATGTTTTCATCTAGAAGTTCTCTTCGATATCTGTTTCTCAAGGCAACAGCAACAGCCTTTTTAGCATCCTTTTGGCCGATTATGTACTGGTCCAGCCTCTCAACCATTTGTCTGGGCGTTAAACTCGGTGCCTTTGGCATTTTGCATTCTCCTTCCTGTTACAGCTCTTCAACTATGATATTTGTATTGGTATATACACAGATTTCAGCAGCAACATCCAGGGCCGCCTTAGCGATTTCCTTAGCTTCCATATGGTCCCCGGCAAATTTTTTCAGTGAACGCCCTGCAGCGAGCGCGTAATTCCCTCCGGAACCAATTGCGAGGATTCCATCGTCCGGTTCAATCACTTCACCTGTACCGCTAACCAGAAGTAAATGGTCTTCGTTCATGACGATCAGCATTGCTTCCAGCCTCCGAAGGACTTTATCACTTCTCCAAAGCTTAGCCAGTTCGACCGCGGCTCTTTGGAGATTTCCGTTATATTCCTCAAGCTTTCCTTCGAACAGTTCAAAGAGAGTAAACGCATCTGCTACAGATCCTGCAAATCCCGCAATTACTCTACCATTAAATATCCTTCTAACTTTTTTTGCTGTGTGTTTCATCACAACCGCATTTCCGAAAGTAACCTGGCCATCACCGGCCATAGCGGCTTTGCCATTGTGCTTGATTGCAAATATAGTCGTTGCATGGAATTGTGACAAGATGATACCTCCTACATTCCGAGCCTATGCTCTGGGATGGTGTGACATATAAATCTTTTTCAACTTTTCGCTGGTAACATGAGTATAGATCTGGGTTGAAGATAAGAATGAATGGCCCAATAATTCCTGGACTGTTCGCATATCAGCACCATTATTTAAAAGATGTGTCGCGAAAGAATGCCGCAATTTATGGGGGTGGATTTTACCAGTAAGGGACGACTTCTCAATCATGCCATCAAGAATGGTCCGGACACCCCTAGCTGTAAGCGGACCACCTCTGTGGTTGATAAAAAGTACTTCCTGGTTTGGTTTTCCATTCAGAAGTTTCTTTCTTCCATCCTCAAGATAGAGTTTCAGTGCCTCTGAAGCTTTTGAGCCAAAGGGAACATATCTCTCCTTGCTGCCTTTTCCCTTTACCAAAATCGTTGACAGGAAGAAATCAATATCCTTCAAGGTAATACTGCAGCACTCACTTACCCGTATACCCGTCGCATACAAAAGTTCAAGAAGAGCCGCATTTCTTTGCCCAAGAGGAGTGTCAGTTTTGCATTCCTGGAAAAGGATCTCCAGTTCATTTTCATAAAAAAATTCCGGCAGCCTCTTTTCGCCCTTTGGCAATATAACAAGGGTAAACGGATTTTCCTCAACAATCTTTTCCCTTACAAGAAATTTGTAAAAGCTTCTTAGGCAGGAAATTTTCTTTGCAATTGTTTTGCGGGACTGTTTTTTATCGAAAAGTCTTGTCAGGAAAAGCCGGGCATCATGGTAACGGACGTCCGCCACTTCCTTTATTCCCTGCTCGGCCATCATATCAAAAAATTCCATGACTATATCCTGATAATCGCCAATTGTATATTGTGAGTAATTTTTTTCAATTTGTAAATATTCAAGGAATAACTTTAAACAAACATTCACATTTCCCAAAAAAGACCACCTCGCACAGCCTTTTAAATCTTATCATACCGAAATGTCGGTTGCAAGAAACTTTACAAATTTTTCACAAATTTCTGAATTGTTTCCAAATCTTGCATTTTAGGAACCATTTCTGTTTACGTTTTACCCTATTTCTTACGGATTACACGAAATGAAGTTTCCAAGTAGTGGATAAGCATATTGTGCTTAAGTATATGGTCCTGCTACATCGTACCGCATCCGCCCATCTTCAGAAAGACTAAATAATCCAATTAAATCAATAGATTGTGTCTTAAAACTGACAATATTTGCTGCGACAAGAATCACCCAGGAGAAAGTATATGTGCCAGATCGAACCATCGATGTAACTTTTAACAATCCCGTTCTTTCACCATACCTACCAGTATCTCAGGATAAAACAGGGTCTGCATTTATTGATTGGCAGAGTCATTACCTATTTATCCCTTTTTTACAGACTATAATACCTGAATAAGAATAACATTTACACACGCGTAAACTAAAACAATCTGCCTATTACAGAGTACTTCTTAACCCCATAGACATTATAACAATACGTAAAAACAAGTAAAAAGTTTCACATTCTAATATTTCCAGGTAACCTTTGCCTTTATTTCAACAGAATAAAGGAGCGGACATAAGCCCGCTCCTAACTTTGCTGCTCCTCCTTATAATCACAGGAAGAACATTGAACCTGGACACCTTTTTTCAGTTTTTTCTCGATTAGGATACTATCGCATTTAGGGCAATTTCTTGGAAGTGGCTTATCCCATGAAAGGAAATCACATTCAGGGAATCTGTCACAGCCATAAAAGATTCGGCGTTTCTTGCTCTTTCGTTCGATAACATGGCCTTCTTTGCAATTGGGACATGTAACACCAATATCCTTTACGATTGCCTTTGTATTACGGCACTCAGGAAAATTGCTGCAGGCCATAAATTTACCGAAGCGGCCCATTTTAAATACCATTGGGCTGCCGCAATTTTCGCAGTCTTCACCTGCAGGTTCATCCTTGATTTCTACCTCTTGCATTTCCTTTTCTGCAACTTCGAGGCTCTTCTCGAAATCCTTATAGAATTCACTAATGACACTGACCCAAGCCGCTTTACCATCCTCGACATCATCTAAATCTTGTTCCATTTTGGCTGTGAATTCAACATTGAGTATTTCCGGGAAGAATTCAGCCATAAGCTCATGGACAATCTCTCCTAGCTCGGTCGGAACAAACCGCTTGTTATCCAGTGCCACATAACCTCGCTTCTGAATTGTGTCCAATGTAGGAGCGTAAGTGGATGGACGGCCAATCCCAAGTTCCTCCATGGTTCGTACCAGTCTTGCTTCAGTATAGCGAGGCGGAGGCTGTGTGAAGTGCTGCTTCGGCTCGATTTCAGTTTTACTGACTTCGTCTCCCTCTTTAAGGTCAGGAAGGAACCTGTCCGTTTCCTCGGCTTGGTCATCCGTTCCCTCTACATATAGCTTCATAAAGCCCGGGAATTTAATTTTTGAGCCTGTGGCCCGGAAATACACATCTCCGTTTACAAGGTCGACACTCATAGTATCCATGACCGCTGGCGCCATTTGGCTGGCCAGGAAACGATCCCAGATAAGTTTATAAAGCCTTAGCTGGTCTCTTGATAAAAATTCCTTTAAGGATGCCGGGTTCCTGAATGTGCTTGTTGGGCGGACAGCCTCATGTGCATCCTGTGCATTCGATTGTTTTTTCTCTTTATTCGCTCCATCTTTGAGGAACTTTTCTCCATATTCGGAGGTAATATAATTTTTTGCCTCTGTCTGTGCAACCTCGGATATGCGTGTTGAATCAGTCCTCATATACGTAATCAGACCGACCGTTCCTTCCTTGCCAAGGTCAATGCCCTCATAAAGCTGTTGAGCAATCATCATTGTTTTTTTGGCGCGGAAATTCAACTTTCTTGCTGCTTCCTGCTGCAGGGACGATGTTGTAAATGGAGGTGCAGGATTTCGTTTCCTCTCTTTTTTCGTGACTGAAGTAACTTTAAAGGTATCACCGCTGATTCCAGAAATAGCAGCCTTTACTTCCTCCTCAGAGCGAAGTTCCCTCTTTTCGCCATTGATACCGTAGAAAGATGCATCAAATGCTTCCTTTCCTTTCTGGAATTTTCCATCAATCGTCCAATACTCTTCTGGTTCAAACGCTTTGATTTCTTTTTCACGGTCGATAATCAGGCGAACTGCAACGGATTGTACCCTTCCGGCCGACAGCCCTTTTTTTACTTTTTTCCACAGCAGCGGGCTTATGTTATAGCCAACAAGCCGATCAAGAATTCGCCTAGCCTGTTGTGCATCCACAAGGTTCATTTTAATCGGCCTTGGGTGTTTAAAAGATTCCTTGATTGCATCTTTGGTGATTTCGTTAAAAACAACCCGGCAATCTGAATTCACATCAACATCCAGGCTATGTGCTAAATGCCATGCAATTGCTTCCCCTTCTCTGTCGGGGTCAGCTGCCAAATATACTTTCTTTGCCTTTTTGGCGGCTGATTTCAATTCTTTCATTACAGGGCCTTTGCCTCTTATCGTAATATACTTGGGATCAAAGTTATTAGCTATATCAACGCCCATTTGGCTTTTTGGCAAATCACGCACATGGCCCATGGATGCTCTCACTTTGTATTTTTTTCCAAGATAACGCTCTATTGTCTTCGCCTTTGCCGGCGATTCTACGATGACTAGAAAATCTGCCATTCAATCATCCTCCCAGCGAGGTGTTTTTTTCTAACACCTGTTGCAAAATGTATACTAGTTTCCGGAGAATTTCAACCTTTTTAATTAAATTGGCCTTAAAAATTTCCAAATTCCCGTTCTACTACCAATATTTACATCTATTTTTCTTCATATTAACCGAAGTTCTTCTATTATATCCTCAGCTGTTGTAACTAGCTTTGCCCCTTGCTGAATCAATTCATTGGCACCACCTGATAAAGGATTAAATATGCTGCCAGGCAGGGAAAATACCTCTCTTCCTTCATTTACCGCATAATTTGCGGTAATAAGTGAGCCGCTTTTTCTTTTTGCTTCTATTATAATAGTTCCCCTTGAGAGTCCGCTAATAATCCTGTTGCGCATCGGAAACTGCCATCGGGATGGTTTCGTATCAGGTGGATACTCGGATAGGACAAGTTGGCTTTTGAACATTTGATTCGCTAGCTTTCTGTTTTCTTCAGGATATATATGATATAACCCGCCGGCTATTACTGCAATTGTTCTGCCTGCATTCCGTATCGCGCATTCATGGGCACAAGCATCGATTCCCTTTGCAAGGCCGCTAACAATGACTATTCCTCTTTCTAGTAAACCCGGAAACAAAAGCCTGATAGCGTTTTTACCATATTGCGTAGCTTCACGGGATCCAACTACTGCAAGTTTGGGCTCATTCGCCAAAATGGATACATCACCTTTTGCAAAAAGTGCCCATGGTGGCTGATAAATTTGTTTTAATATCTCTGGGTACTCAGGATCTAGGATGGTTATAATGGAAATTTTATTAACTTTATACTCGTGAAGGCGTTCAGAAAGGATGTCTTTTTGGAGAGAATGGGAAATTGGGTTTTTATCTGCTTGTCCTTTTGAAAATAGAGGGAAGTCCGCCAACCGGGGAATCGTCTCAATCAAATCTGAAGGCAGTTCATTTTTTATTAAACGCCCTATTTGTAACCAGCTGGTTTCCGGGTAATGAAGCAATCCAATTAACTTCTTCCTTACCTCATTCATTAAAATCCTCCTTTACTATATGTTTGGAAAAAGCCCTTCATTTCTGAAGGGCTAGTATTCCAGGATAATAGATTAATGTGTCTTGCATTTTTCGTAAAGCCCTTTTTCTTTCAGGACTTCGATGAGTGTTTCGCCCATGACGGCAGGAGTGTCTGCAACCTTGATTCCGCATTCGTTCATAACCCGGATTTTTTCATCGGCTGTTCCTTTGCCGCCAGAAATAATTGCCCCGGCGTGCCCCATCCTTTTACCAGGAGGTGCAGTACGCCCGCCGATAAAGCCAACAACAGGCTTCGTCATATTCGCCTTCACCCACTCTGCAGCTTCTTCTTCTGCAGTACCGCCAATTTCACCAATCATGATGACAGCGTATGTTTCAGGATCTTCGTTAAATGCTTTTAAACAATCAATAAAGTTTGTACCGTTGACAGGGTCTCCGCCAATGCCGACTGCTGTTGTCTGTCCGATTCCAGCCTGGGTCAGCTGATGTACAGCTTCATAGGTAAGAGTTCCAGAACGGGACACAACGCCAACGTGGCCTTTTTTATGGATGTAACCAGGCATAATGCCAATCTTGCACTCATCAGCTGTGATGACACCCGGGCAGTTAGGACCAACAAGGCGTGTCTTCTTGCCTTCCATATAGCGTTTTACCTTAACCATATCCAATACTGGGATATGCTCAGTAATACAAATTGCGAGGTCAAGGTCTGCATCGACCGCTTCAATTATGGCATCGGCAGCAAATGGGGCAGGCACATAAATGACAGATGCATTCGCACCGGTTGCCTCAACTGCTTCACGGACTGTATTGAAAACAGGAACTCCTTCGACTTCCTGACCGCCTTTGCCAGGGGAAGTCCCGCCGACAATTTTTGTACCGTATTCAAGCATTTGTTTTGTATGGAAAAGCGCAGTCGAGCCAGTAATTCCCTGGACGATCACTTTTGTATCTTTATTAATAAATACACTCACAACAGCTACCCCCTTCTATTTCA
The DNA here is from genome assembly GCF_001685025.1 of Bacillus sp. FJAT-27225. Lineage (GTDB taxonomy): Bacteria > Bacillota > Bacilli > Bacillales > Cytobacillaceae > Bacillus_D. Next base: position 72,155 of record NZ_MAYU01000021.1, read on the forward strand.
CCAATGAGACGATTTTCTGGGCCCCATCCGCCATTGATTCGGCAGCAACGATATTAAGGCCAGAATCCCTCAGGATTTGTTTGCCAATTTCTACATTTGTACCCTCCAGCCGGACAACAAGTGGAACTTCAAGCCCGATTTGCTTGGCTGCCTCGACAACGCCTGTAGCGATGACATCACACTTCATGATGCCTCCGAAAATATTGACAAAAATCCCTTTCACTTTAGGGTCGGACAGGATAATCTTGAATGCTTCGGTAACTTTTTCAGCAGTCGCACCGCCGCCAACATCAAGGAAGTTGGCAGGCTCGCCGCCATAATGCTTGACGATGTCCATTGTAGCCATTGCAAGGCCAGCTCCATTAACCATGCAGCCGATATTTCCATCAAGCGCGATATAGCTTAGGTCATATTTGGATGCTTCAATTTCCTTTGGATCCTCTTCTTCGAGGTCCCGCATTTCCAGGACATCCTTCTGGCGGTAAAGGGCATTTGAATCAAAGTTAAGCTTTGCATCAAGTGCCATTACTTTCCCGTCTCCCGTAACAACGAGCGGATTGATTTCGGCAATTGAACAATCCTTTTCGATATAAGCCTGGTAAAGGCTTGTCATGAACTTAACAGCCTGGTTTACTGATTCCTTAGGGATATTGATATTGAAAGCAATACGGCGCGCCTGGAACGGCTGCAGACCAATCACCGGGTCAATTTCCTCTTTGAAAATCTTTTCTGGTGTTTTTTCGGCGACTTCCTCAATTTCAGTTCCGCCTTCCTCGGAAGCCATCAGGACAACCCGGGAAGTGGCGCGGTCAAGGACAAGGCCGACATAATATTCTTTTTTGATGTCGCAGCCTTCTTCAATGAAAAGACGCTTTACTTCTTTTCCTTCAGGTCCTGTCTGGTGCGTGACGAGTGTTTTTCCCAGAATTTCAGATGCATATGTACGAACTTCTTCCAGATTTTTGGCCACTTTGACACCGCCGGCTTTTCCCCTTCCACCAGCGTGGATTTGTGCTTTAACAACACAAACCTGTGAACCAAGCTCACGCGCTGCTTCAACAGCTTCTTCAACCGTGAACGCCACTTTTCCATTAGGGACAGCTACCCCATATTCCCTGAGGATCTCTTTCCCTTGATACTCGTGGATATTCATTTCCCATCCTCCTAACAACCTATCGAAAATTGCACTGCGCTTTCATTTTATATTAAGAATTCAAGTATTGTCCACACTTAAGCCTAAAGATTGTTATTGCTCTAAAAGTTCCGAAAACTTTATTTTGCTATGCAAAAATAGCCCAGCCTTTTATAATGGCCGGGCGAAAAACACAAACTAGAACTTAGTTGATTTTGGAAAATAATTATTTCTCGCCTAAAGATGAGAAGATGAATAGTCTAAAATAGTCCTAATACTCTCCCTCCCACTCAGCGAATGAAGACGAAGGATTACTTCTTTATTGGCGCAAATGTCTTTCTATGGACTGGTGTAACTCCATACATTTCAATTGCTGCCATATGCTCTTTTGTCGCATATCCGGCATTTCGGTCAAACCCATAAACCGGATACTTCTTCGCCAATTCTTCCATGAATCTGTCGCGGGCGTTTTTGGCGAGGATGGACGCAGCTGCAATGGTTACACTTTTCGAATCGCCTTTAATCACTGCTTCAGAGGGATATGGCATCTCTAGCTTGACTGCATCAATAAGCAAATAATCAGGCTGAGGGCTTAGCGCCGCTGCAGCATGTTTCATTGCCTTAATCGAAGCCTGGAGGATGTTGATTTCATCAATTTCCTGGGCACTTATAAAACAGATATTGTAGGATATTGCTTCCCGTTTAATTATTTCTTCGTACTCTTCACGTTTTTTTCGGGTTAACTTTTTCGAATCATCCAGGCCAGGAAGGAAAAAATCTTCAGGAAGGATAACTGCCGCTGCAGTTACAGGGCCTGCAAGAGGACCGCGCCCTACCTCATCCGTACCCGCAACAAGCCTAAATCCCTCTTTGCGTGCTTTCCGTTCATAGGCTGTCATTTCGAAAAACTTGTCCTTTAGACTAAGCTCCTCTGCTTTAGCCTTTTTCCATTTTCGAATCAGTTCCTGCACCCCTTTTCGAGTATCCCTGGCTGCTTCCAGGAATAAAGGATCCTGTTCATCTTTTGCCTCGGCAAGAATTGCCCCAATTTCTCGGATTGTTCGTTTCTCCATTTGTCTAACCTCTTCTGTATGTAGTCAAAAACCCGGTTTATAGCGAATTATTCCTTTTGGGTTCCAAGTCTTTATCAATGATATTTCGATATCTTTTCAGCCCAATCTGCTTTATGAATGATAATTCGGCTTACTCCAAATCCTGCTTTGTCATTCTTCCATTTTATGGACGACATTTGGCAGTCGCTGCGGCACGGTTTATTCATTGTAAAAACCCTGGGCATTAGAAAGGCTGACCACTTTTAGGTCAGCCTTTCTACGCCTGTTCAGAATCCGATTTTTCAAAAAGCTCCTCAGGCCTTTCAAAGGTTAATGGCCCGAATTTTTCCATGCGTATATCTCTGACAACCATCTCGGCAACTTTATCATAATCGACAATTCCGCCCCCGCCGAGTGCGCCCCTGAGCTTTCCGATATGGTCAAAAAGCTCCACGGCACCTTCTGGTACAGTTTCAAACTGATATCGCTCTTCAAGACGGCCTGGATAACGCTTCTCAAGAAACCTAATGCCGTAGAGCGCCAGATCTTGAAGGTTAAGAATGGTGTCTTTAATTGCTCCGGTTAGCGCAAGCTTCTTGCCTACTTCCTGGTCTTCAAACTTCGGCCAGAGTATTCCTGGTGTGTCAAGAAGCTCAAGCTCTTTGCCGACCTTGATCCATTGCTGTGCTTTGGTCACACCAGGTGTGTTTCCGGTTTTTGCAATATTCTTCTTGGCAAGCCTATTAATAAGCGTTGACTTTCCCGCATTTGGAATGCCCACTATCATCGCTCTTATCGCCCGTGGTTTGACACCTTTTGCCTTTAGGCGATCGAACTTCTCCTTTAAAATTTCATTGGATGCAGCGACAATTTCCTTCATTCCTTGTCCAGCCTGGGCATTGATTGCAAGAGCCTTGATTCCCCTGTCAGCAAAATAGCGTATCCACTCCCTGGTCGCTTCCTTATCGGCCATATCTGCCTTGTTCAGCAGGACTAGGCGGGGTTTATGCTGGATGATTTCATCAATCATAGGGTTCCGTGATGAATAGGGGATCCTGGCATCAATAAGCTCAAAAATAATATCAACTAGCTTTAATTTTTCCGTTACTTCTCTGCGTGCTTTTGCCATGTGGCCAGGAAACCATTGAATGGTCAAAGCGGCCACCTCCTAAGTCATATTCAGTCTGTGTGTCCTTTTTTATCAGCCGTTATTCCTCGTCAGGTTTAACGATACGCATATCTTCTACTGGCCAATAGACGACGCTGGTCTTGCCTAGCACCTTTTCCATTGGGATTGTACCAATATGGCGGCTATCCTTTGAATACCTGCGGTTATCGCCCATAACAAACAGCTCCCCTTCAGGAACCGTCTTTCGGCCAATCTTTTCCTCAAGAGTAAATGGATCGGTGAGAGGGCCATCAACGACCATTTTCTTATATTCTTCCAAGTACGGTTCTTCATATGCTTTTCCATTCACATAAAGAGTATCATCCTTATACTCAATAGTGTCCCCTGGAAGCCCAATCACTCTTTTAATATAATCCTTGTTTTCGGGAGCATGGAAGACGATAATGTCGAAGCGCTCTGGTTCTCCTATTTGGTAGCTGAATTTATTGACAATCATTCGGTCTGCGTGTTTCAATGTCGGCATCATCGATTGCCCGTCAACAACAATCGGAGCAAACAAGAAGTAGCGGATGACTGCAGCCAATGCCACTGCCACAAGGAGCGCCTTTGTCCATTCCCAAACCTCATTTTTCTTTTTGGCCATAGTTTCCCACCCATTTCTAAATAGGAAATACATATCCGCAATGTGAATGTATTTCCTGTAACATGTAATATTAGTTCCTCATACATCTATTTTACATAACTAAGCATGCCTAAACACAAGTAAATTTTGAAATATGTGGTTACAGCCCAATCTATGAAAAGTTTTGCCAATTCTTAATATGGAAAAGGGGACTTGTATTCCAAGCCCCCAAATACAAAAAGCGCCATTCCCGGCACCAGCCGTAAGTGGCAATGGAACCTGGCAATGGCGCTTCCTTGTGTTCTTGTCCAGCTCAAGCGCAGAGCACTTTTGCTTTTTATTAGCGAATTTCTTTGATACGGGCTTTTTTGCCACGTAGCTTGCGCAGGTAGTAAAGCTTCGCACGGCGGACTTTACCGCGGCGGAGTACTTCCAATTTCGCAATTTTTGGTGTGTGGACAGGGAAAGTACGCTCAACGCCTACTCCATAAGAAATTTTACGAACTGTAAAAGTTTCGCTGATTCCACCACCACGACGCTTGATCACAACACCTTCAAACAACTGAATACGCTCACGAGTACCCTCGACAACCTTTACGTGTACACGTACAGTGTCACCAGGACGGAACGCAGGAAGATCAGTGCGAAGCTGTTCTTTTGTGATATCATTAATTAATTGTTGCATCGTATTCAACTCCTCCCACAGATGCTCTTGCAATCCATTATCCTGTGCAGCGGAACATCGTTTTAAGACCGCGCCGGTTTTCGGCTCAAGTCACAAGTAGTATCTTATCATAAACAGCGCCTGTACGCAATGACTATCGGGTTTCTTTTTTTATTTCTTCCAGCCATTTTTGGTGTTTCGGCTCGAGTTCAATTTGTTCAAAAAGGTCTGGCCTCCGCTCCCATGTCCTTCTAAGCGATTCCTTGATTCGCCACTCCTCGATATGCTTGTGATTGCCTGACATAAGGACTTCCGGAACCTTTAAACCTCGGAAATCTGCTGGCCTTGTATAATGCGGGTGTTCGAGCAAGCCGGTACTGAATGAATCCTGTAAATGCGATTCTTCTCTTCCCAGCACCTCCGGGAGAAGGCGGACGACACTATCAATGACAACCATTGCGCCAAGCTCCCCGCCTGTTAATATAAAATCGCCAATCGAGATTTCATCGGTGACAATTTCCCTGATTCGTTCATCATAACCTTCATAATGCCCGCAAATGAAAATCAAATGCTCCTCTTTTGAGAGCTGTTCTGCTTTCTTTTGTGAATGGCGCTCTCCCTGTGGGCAAAGAAGAATCACCTTTGGCTTTTTTGGCGAATCCTGACCTAGCGCTTCGACTGCGTCAAAAATCGGCTGTGGTTTCAGGACCATACCCGCCCCACCGCCATATGGATAATCATCTACGGTCTTATGCTTGTTATCCGAGTATTCCCGGAAGTTTACGATGTTGTAATTGACCGCTCCTTTTTCCGCAGCCCGTTTGAGGATCGAACTTCCAAACACACCCTCAAACATTTCGGGAAATAGAGTCAGCACATCTATTTTCATCATGATAGCAAACCTTCAAGCGGATCGATAACGACCGTTTTTTCCTTCGTGTCTACCTTCAGAACTACATGCTCAATATAAGGAATGTAATATTCCTTGCCTTTGCTGCCTTTTACAACCCATACATCATTGGCTCCAGGTGTAAGGATTTCAGTAATGCTGCCGACCTCTTCCCCCTCCACAGTGAAAACGGTACAGCCGATGATTTCGTGGAAATAATATTCGTTCTCCTCAAGTTCGTCCAGCTGGGATTCCCTAACTTTAAGAATCCCGTCCCTAAGCTTCTCTACCTGGTTAATATCCTCATATCCTTCGAATGTCAGGAGGTCAAAATTTTTATGCTGCCGATGGGCTTTCACTACAAGTTCGAGCGGCTCTTTTTCTTTTGGAAGGAACAAATGAAGTGTGCTGCCTTTTTTATATCGTTTTTCAGGGAAGTCCGTCCTCGAAATGACTCTTACCTCGCCTTTTATGCCATGGGTATTAACGATTTTGCCCACGTTGAACCATTTTTCCATTCGTATCACCTCTATCGTATTTCATCTATAATTCCGTCGCGTATAATTATTTCATGCTTATGCAGCCCGTCTCCCCACGTATCACCTGGCTGAATTTCAACAACAGCCTGAACTTCCGTTTCCTTTAATTCACTTCCTAATGGTAGCATATCCAGCTGCTCAAGTTGAAACACGAGCTCATTGATTTTGTCTTCGCGCTGCCTGATTTCTTTTTCAAATTGGTTTTTGACAACAGAGGGCGGATACTTCCCGGTTTTCTCCAACTTTTTCTTTTCGAATTGCAGGTGGGCACATTCTTTTTCAAGCTGGAGCTTCTTTTGAAGGGACTGTTCCCGAAGTTTTCTACGGCTTGTTTCTGTCAGGATTTGTTTAACCGTAACCGTTTGGAGAATTTTCATAAGAACCTCCTTGTATGTATGCTAAATGGGTCGTTACTTTTGAGGATGATTACTATAGTAAAGGAACTTAATTAATGACTGTCGATTTTTTCGTGGCACACAGAGAACTTCATTGAAAAATCATTGCAGGGACATAAAGGAAAGCTCCTCGGATTCGCGGGGCGCCTTTGGCCTGTCACGAAACACTTCGCTTGTGGGGCGGGCGGTGAGCCTGTCCGACTGCAAAAAATTTATCGCTTGGTTTTACAACTTTATCCCGCATTAAGGTTCAGTAAGCCTCTTTCAGAGGCAACTGTCCCTAAATGCCCGATTGGTTCAACTAACCATCAGCAGAAGTATACTGCTGATGGAAGTTTCACTTTATCGCCCTGAACGAACTTTTTTTATCCCATAATCAAAATTATATCACCCTTAACGAACCATATATCGCCCTTATTCACAATTTAGATACAAATGACTGCACTTTAACACTACCATGGACTTGCAATCAACATTCCTGCAATTGAACAGCAAAAAAGGAGGGATTGCTCCCTCCTTCCTGCTCCAGAAATACCCTAAAGGGATACTTCTTATGTCTAGCTGCTGCGGCCAGGGGCTCGAGGTCGCTTCACGCCTTCAGGTGAAGTCAAAGAGCGACTTCATCTTCAGGCCCTCCAGCGCTTGTCGCCCCTATGCAGGCCGCCTCCGCTTTTCGTTTTGTCTAGCTGCGGCGGCCAGGGGCTCGAGGTCGCTTCACGCCTTCAGGTGAAGTCAAAGAGCGACTTCATCTTCAGGCCCTCCAGCGCTTGTCGCCCCTATTCAGGCCGCCTCCGCTTTTCTTATTCGCCAATCTCTAAAAACAGTTTCTTGTGTTCCGATGCACCGGCTGCATAGACAACGGTGCGGATCGCTTTCGCAACGCGCCCTTGCTTTCCAATTACTTTTCCCATGTCGCTCTTGTTGACGGAAAGATGATAGGTTACGCGCTGATCCTCTTCGACCACATTCACACGAACATCGTCTGGGTAATCAACAAGGGGCTTTACAATCGTTTCAATCAACTGTTTCATAAAGGTCCGCCTTATTACTTGCCAAGCTTGGCATTGTGGAATTTCTCCATGATGCCTTGCTCAGAGAATAGGTTACGGACAGTATCGGATGGCTTCGCGCCATCTTTCAGCCACTTAAGAGCCAATTCTTCATTGATGTCAACAATTGCAGGCGCTACAACTGGGTTGTATGTGCCTACTGTTTCAATGAAACGTCCATCACGTGGTGAACGAGAATCTGCTACAACGATACGATAGAAAGGAGATTTTTTAGCTCCCATACGCTTTAAACGAATTTTTACTGCCATTTTAACTTGCACCTCCGAATAGTTTCACACAAGAAATTATATTACCAATTCTTAAATGGTTTGTAAAGTCTTTTTTCTTAACACCTAAAATAAGGAAAAATCATTAGAAAGGCTTGAACGGAAGCTTGAAGCCGCCTTTTTTCTTGCCCTTCTGCTGCATGCCTGTCATCTGCTTCATCATTTTCTTCATATCCTCGAACTGCTTCAGAAGCCTGTTCACTTCCGGAACGGTCCTTCCACTGCCCTTGGCTATCCGCCGTTTGCGGCTGGAATTGATGATTTCAGGATGTTCCTTTTCCTTGGTTGTCATCGACTGGATAATCGCCTCGACATGGCCGATTTGTTTTTCATCTATCGAGAGGTTATCCAAGCCTTTGATTTTGTTCGCACCCGGAAGCATCTTCAGAATATCCTCAAGAGGCCCCATTTTCCTGACTTGTCCAAGCTGGTCGAGGAAATCATCAAGGGTGAATGTAGCCGTGCGCATTTTCTGCTCCAGCTCTTTCGCTTTTTCCTCATCGACATTCGCCTGAGCCTTTTCAATCAGCGTCATGACGTCGCCCATTCCGAGAATCCTGGAAGCCATCCTTTCAGGGTGGAACGCTTCAAGTGCATCCATCTTCTCGCCCAGACCAATAAATTTAATCGGCGTATTGGTTACCGACCTGATCGAAAGCGCCGCACCGCCTCTTGTATCGCCATCGAGCTTTGTCAAAACAACTCCAGTCAGACCGAGCTGCTCATTGAAGCTTTGGGCCACATTGACGGCATCCTGCCCTGTCATTGCATCAACAACAAGGAAAATTTCATTCGGCTTGGCGAGCTCCTTTATGTCCTTCAGTTCATCCATCAGCGCTTCATCAACATGGAGGCGCCCAGCTGTATCGATCAGGACATAGTCATTGTGGTCTTCTTTCGCCTTTGCAAGCGCCTGTTTCGCAATCTCGACAGGACTGACCTGGTCACCCAGGGAAAAGACCGGCATATCAAGCTGTTTGCCTAGCGTCTGAAGCTGTTTGATGGCTGCTGGACGGTAAATATCTGCAGCTACAAGCAAAGGTTTCCGGTTGTACTTTTTGCGGAGCAGGAGAGCAAGCTTTCCGGTGGTTGTCGTTTTACCAGCACCTTGCAGGCCGACCATCATGATGACGGTTGGAGGCCTGTTTGACACAGCGATTTTACTTTGTTCGCCGCCCATCAGGTCGGTTAATTCCTCTTTAACGACCTTGATGACCTGCTGGCCAGGAGTCAGGCTCTTCATGACTTCCTGGCCGACAGCCCGTTCGCTTACTTTTTTTACAAACTCCTTGACTACCTTAAAGTTAACGTCCGCTTCAAGCAAGGCCAGACGGACTTCCCTCATCATTTCCTTTACATCCGCTTCATTGACCTTGCCTTTGCCGCGGATTCTTTGCATTGTATTCTGCAGTCGGTCGGCCAATCCTTCAAATGCCATAGTGCCGCCTCCTAATCAAGTTTCTCGATTTCTGCGATTTTCCCAAGCAATTCCTGTTTCGGAACCTGGCCGGAATTGAGCAGATCTTTCATTTGCCCCAGCAGGGCGGTTCTTTCCTGGAATTTCTGCAATAGCAGTAGCTTTTCTTCATATTCTTCGAGCATTGCTTCCGTGCGTTTAATATTATCATAAACTGCCTGGCGGCTGACATCATACTCTTCCGCAATTTCCCCGAGCGAATAATCATCCAGGTAATAGAGAGACATATAGCTTTGCTGTTTTTCAGTTAACAACGATTGGTAAAAATCATACAGATAATTGATTCTCGTTGTTTTCTCAAGCATGCCAATCCCTCCTTGTTAAGTGAAAAACCTTTACATCGTTAGTTTACAAGCAGGGCTCCATGGTGTCAAGATGGGCCGGCTTTTTAACTATAAGAAAATGCCTGCCACCCATGATTTTCGAACAAGTTCCCCGGGTTGGGCAGGCATTTGCCTATTTGCTTCTTTTCTTGGCTTCAAGCAGCCGGTTCATTCGTTCCTGTTTCTGTTCCGGCGATAGTTCTTGTTTGGTATTCGCTGGCTTGGCTTGTGATTTTGGTTTCACTTGCGTTTGCTGCTCACCATGTGGTTGAACTTCCTTTAAAGGCTTTTCAGGCTTGCCAGGTGCAGGAACAATTGCCTTGGCTGGCCTTTTGCGCGAAGCTTTTTCCTTCGCGCCTGTAAGCCTGCCAATAACCGCCCCACCTGCAACATCTGAATCCTCTAACTTTACTCGTTTCGGTATCAGTTTTGAGAATACCCGGACACCGAACCTTCTGATGAAAATTTCCAGCACAAGCAGCAAGAACGCGGCCAGAAGCAAGTATTCACTGATTGGCTGCCTTTCTTTCGGAGAGTTAGCCAGAGCTCTGAATGCATCCTTCGGTACGGTCAGTTCCTTTCCGCCGCTAATTAAAGCCAGTTCCTTTAATAAACCCCTATTTGTTCCTTCAAGCAGAAATTCATCCGAGTAAGGAACAGAAAATCCAGTTCGGTATAGCTGAGCCTCTCCATTTTTCCCAGTCTGTTGAAGTGACAGGTAATACATTCCTGGTTTCGACGGGAAAACAAGCTCGTATTCCCCAGGCCGAACAAGCTTCATGTTAGCATCGACTTTTTGCCCATTTTCCGCTAAAAGTGATGCCTCGACAGGAAGAGGTTCCTTGCTTGCGCTTTTCAATGCCGCGATCGTATCACCGCCCTCTTTCCCGACTGAAACTGAGAACGGCTCACTATTATATTGCGGCAGCGAAGCAGATACTAGCTGGTTCAGGAACCCAGGCCAGCCATCCCAGCGCGCCCAATCACCGGACCACTTCCCGCTTACATCGGATGTAAAGGCCAGCGCCTTGCCAAGACCATATTGCCATTCTGCAAGGACCGGGTCTTCCTTTTCACTCAAGATTGGGACTGTTGCCCTTGTTTTTGGTGTAGTGGCAATATATGCATTCATTTGCGGAACCCCAGCCGAAAAACGGACTGCCCACTCAGGGTACGATTCAATCAATGGATAAAAGGGATTGTCCTCGATATACGTCCTGGTAGTCATAACCGTTTCACGGGAGAGGACGCTAGGAATTACAGAGGCGTCTGAGACATCATAAAAACGGCCGCTTCCCATTTCTGCCAAATCCTCAAGCAGCAGCCTGTCTGCATCGGCACCCAGCGCTACTGTCGACAAGGTAATGTTTTTGTCCTTTCCTTCTCCAATAAGGGCTGCATAATCGCCGCCTGCCGCCGACTGTCCGTCAGTCAGCAAAATAATATGCTTTCGTTGAAGTTTTAGATCCCGAAGTTCCTCATATGCTTTTGCGAGGGCAGGATAAATATTTGTACCTCCACCGACAGGAATGGACCTGATTTTATTAACTGCCTTCTTTTTATCCTTTAAAGGGGCAGTTTCAACAATCGTCCATGGTTGGTCATCGAAGGCGATGAAGCCGAGCGTATCTTCTTCGCGCAGCAATTCAACGGACCGGGCTGCTGCCTCTTTTGCAAGCGACAGCTTATTCCCGCTCATACTGCCAGACCGGTCTATCACAATCACCAGACCCAGTGACGGCATTTCCTTTTTTCCCTTAATATCCATATCAACAGGCAGCACTTTTTCTATCGGTGTTTTAAAATAGCCGCCAAGGCCAAAGCTTCCTTCACCGCCTGTCATTACAAAGCCGGTTCCGAATTCCCTGACTGCTTTTTCAATCAAATCCATCTGGTTTTGAGTCACCCGGTGGCCGGGGACATTTTCAAAAATGATTGATTGATAATGCAGGTAACCGCCAAGTGCCGTCGGCAATTTTTCAGGGACTGTTTTTTCAACTAAAAGGTCAGAGCTTTCGAGAATGGCAGGAAGGGGTCCACCGGGTTTTCCCTCAACAACGAGTACCCTCGGTGTTCCTCTTACAGTGGAGACCGCATGAAGGGAATTGTTTTCAATATAAGCATCCTGCTTATTAACAAGCTCGGCCTTATAGACGGCAAGACCCGGTTCTTCAGCCTTATGCGTAAACGTATATGCGTTTTCCCCTTCTTTGATCTGGACATTCTGCTGAAGGATTGCCTTGTTATTCACAGATAGCCGAATTGCGGCCGTTGTCGCTATATTGCTTGTCAATGTTACAGTAACCGTCGTTTCTTCCCCTTCGAAAAGCGAAGGGGGAACATCAAGTCCCGAAACCGCTGTATCTAGTTTGGCATCTTGCTCGAGGACAACATAATCGAGTTCAATGCCCTTGTTTTTTAGGAGGCGGGCAGCTTCTCCTGCTTTTCCTACCGTATCATTGCCGTCAGTCAGCAGGACAATTCTTCCCCCTTCCGTGCTAGGCAGCAGTGAGGAAGCGAACTGGAGTCCTGAGCTTATATGGGTTTCACCTTTATCAAGCTCTGCATGAAACGCTTCCGGGACTGTTGTCCCCCCGGACATTGTCGCTTCAGACTGTGCACCATTCGCAAATGAAGCAATTGCAAATTGCTTGCCTTCACCCTTTGAGGAAACTGCTTTATCAATCCAGTCAAGTACTTTCCCTTCCTTTGAAGCAACACTGCTTGAGCGGTCGGCAAGAAAGACAATCGACTCAGTTTTCGCAGGGAGAATAACTTCAGGTACTGCGAGGGCAAAAATGAGCAAAAACAGGACAATGCTCCTGAGAACTCCAACAACCTTTCGATCAAGTGATACTGCCTGCCTGAAAAACAGGAACATCAAGAAAAACGCCGGTAATGAAAATAAGAGCATAAACGGATAATTCATTTCAAAGCCCACGCCTGAACACCTCCCATTCAACAAGCAGAATCAAGAGGGCTAATGACCCCAGCCATAGCCATGCTGTACCATTTTCTTGTGTCTCTGCTTTTCTCAGCTTGGAATCGCCGGACTCGTTCAATGAAAATGAATTCTCGTAAACTGGCTTTTTTTCACGGTCATCAAGCAGGACCGAAAAATACTGGACCCTCTCCCCGGCAACTGCCTGGTAAATTCCTGGTTCATAAGGGGCTTTAAAGTTTTCGTTTTGCAAATTGAAACTTCCTAGGTTCCGGCCTTTCTCGTCAAATAATTCCAGCGGTCCTTCTGCTGTATCGATACTCAGCCATCTTTCCTCACCAGGCTGGAAGTTTCCAAGAAATCCATTTTGGCTCGAGAGCCACTGATAGCTGTTATAAAGGAATATTGGAAATCCCGGCTGAAGCGGCCAGTCGCTTTGTTCAATTGCAAAATTCACGATAATCGCAGGCTGTCCTTTCATCCGCCCTGATTGAATCAACGGATGGCCACCGCTTTCAGCAATCGTATCAAATTGGCCTTGCAGGACTTGGGAAGCCTTTTGGATATACGTTTTTTCAAAAGCAGCATATTCCAGGAGCGGTGAATCCGAAACCTTTGGCTGCTCCTTCATTTCAATCCGGTCTTCCTTGTTATTATTGATTAGCAAAATGGGCCCTTCAGGAAGGGTTGCCGGCATCTCGCCTTCTACTAGGAATATCGCACCATCCTCAACAGTTCCAAGGCTTTTTTCATCAAGCTGTACGCTTGTAATTCCAATTGAATTCAGGCCCTTCAGCAGAAACGGGTTCACATCCCCAATCGCATAAACTGGTGGATTTACTGGGGAAAGGACTGTCGCTGCACTGTTATCTGCAAGATACTTGTCTGATGCCGCTATTTCGGCGCGATAATAGTGGCTGTCAGGAAGGTTTGGGATATCGATGATTTCCTGGCTATTTGCTTTCAGTTCAACTCTTTTTTCAAATACAGTCTCTTCATTGCCAACTATCCGAAAATCCGCACTGATGTCCTTGTTTCCCTGGTTTTCAGCCACTGCAACCGCCGTGACCGTTTCACCGGAACGTGCCGCACCAAAGGATAGGAGAGCGAGATTGTCGAGTTCCTCGCCAACGTTATGTACAATAATATGCTGATTCCCTGCAATTGGCTGTATCAATTCTTTTGTTACACCATCCGAAAAAATATGGACTGCCCCGCTTGACCCGGATGACAGTGATGCCGCAAGCCGGACAGAATCGCTTATATTTTCGTGCTCATATGTCAGCTGAAGCGAATCGATTGCAGCCTTAATTGCTGCGTTTTTTCCTTCCCTGTTTATAATAATCTCAGGCTCCTCTCCGGCGAGGATAATGGTTACCTGCTGGCGGTCAAGCCTTTGGGCAATATCAAGCATTTCGTTTTTTGCCCTTGTGAATCGTGACTCTCCACCAGATTCTGCCGACATGGATGAGGATGGGTCCACAACGAAAACAAGATGCTCACCTGCCAACCCGGAACCTCCCAAAACTGGTTTGACAAGGGCAATCATTAACAGGGCAAGTGCCGCAAGCTGCAGCCAGAATAATAGATTGTGCTGCAGCTTTTTCAGCCACGGCGAAGCCTGCCATTCATTCATTGCCTCAATCCATAAAAGATTCGAAGGATTGATAACAGAATGATATTGTTTACGGAAAAAATAGAGCAGGATGACGCCCGCTATCAGGATTCCCAGAAGAAAATAGAATGGATTGGCAAAGTGCATTATTTTTCACCTCATTCCAGCACTTTTTTTGCTGTGCATTTATGGAACAGGAAGTCCTGAAGATCATGTATGTCTGAAACAGGGACATATGTAAAACCATATTTCCGGCATAGGCCTTCAAGAGTATCGTTATGGTTTGTAAGCCGGTTCTGATACAGCCTGATAACATTTTCCTGCATAGTCACATTCACGAAAGTGCCTGTTTCACTATCAACCAACTTTACATCTCCGGAAAGCTTCGGTTCTAATTCGTCATGTGAAAGGACTTGAATGAATTTTACTTCAACCTTGGCTGCGGCAAACTTCCGGAACATCGCTTCAAATTCGACAGGTGATTCAAGCCCGTCTGAAATTAGGATGGCTGCCTGCAAAGTTTTTAGACTCTCTTTGGTAATTAGTTCAGTAAAGCCGCCGGTACGTGCGGACCCATTCATTGCGAGGACACTTGAATACATGTTTCTTGCATAAACGGTCCCCTTCCTGGCAATTTTCCCGAAAGATTCGGCAGCCACCGGGAAGAAAGTCAGCCTGTCTTCACCGTTCAAAATAATAAAACTCATAGCTGCAGCAATTTCGCGGGCACGCTGCCACTTCGTTTCGATAGCCTGCATGGAAGGAGTTGCATCCAGGAAAACAGCTGCATGGATTTCCTGTTCATCAAGGAATCTTTTAATATAGTGCTTGCCTGTCCGCCCGTAAATATTCCAATCAATCATCCGGATATCATCACCAGGCTGATAGGAACGGAAATCCGAGAATTCTAGAGAAGTTCCGGCCTTTCCAGCCCTTCTTGCCCCTTTATGGACACTTCGCCTTCTCGTTTTGACAAAAAGGCGTTTTTGCTGGAGCCGCCCCAGTACTGCTTTGCCCGATCCGCTCATTTGGCCGGAATACCTTTCACTGCAGAATCGACGATATCCGCTATAATGGTATCCGCTTCCAAACCGCTCGCTTCCCCTTCAAAATTCATAAACAGCCGGTGGCGCAATGCAGGGGCAGCGACCTGCTTCAGATCACCTGTGGAAACATGATATCGCCCGCCCATTAGTGCCCGAGCTTTTGCGAGCTGGATGATACTCTGCAATCCGCGGGGGCCGCTTCCATATTGAATGTACTTTTCTACGGATTCAGGTGCCCCCTCCTTGCCTGGATGGGTCATGGAAACAATTGAAACCGCTAAATCCAGCATCTCATCTGAGATAAGGATTTCCCTTGCAAGCCGCTGCACGAGGACAACATCTCCCGTTCCAAGTAATTTCTGAAGAGAAGGTGTTTCAGTACCGGTCGTCCGCCGGGCAATTTCCTTTAATTCCTCTCTTGAGGGATAAGTGACATTTATTTTGCAGATAAAACGGTCCATTTGTGCTTCAGGAAGAGGATACGTACCTTCCATATCGATCGGGTTTTGGGTTGCCAGAACAAAAAACGGCATTTCCATTTGCTTCGTCTCGCCCATCACCGTTACCGTTTTCTCACCCATTGCTTCGAGAAGGGCACTTTGTGTTTTGGGTGTTGCCCTGTTTATTTCATCAGCAAGAACGATATTCGAAAATAAAGGCCCTTTATAAAAAGTAAATTCCTGTCTCCCCCCTTCACCCGGCTGCAGCAGCATTGTCCCCGTAATATCGGAAGGCATTAGATCCGGTGTGAACTGAACCCGGGAAAAGGATAAATCCATGCATTCCGCTATCGTCCGAATCAGCATGGTCTTGCCAAGACCAGGCAAGCCTTCGAGAAGCGAATGCCCGCCAGAAAGAATGCTCCAAAGAACCTGGTCAATAACTTCGTCCTGCCCTACGATGAACTTTTTAATTTCCTCTCTGGCTCCCTTTAGTTTTTCGCCGGCATTGATGAATTGCGTTTCTTTATCTTTTAGTGCTGATTCCATGGGCTTTCACTCCTTGTTCGGATCTAAATCAGAAAAATAATTTTTAACAATTGTCTCGAGCCCACCAGGCAAATTCATGCGATCCATACTCGTTCGGTAAGAATCTGCATAACTTCCATATACCTCCTCGTATGGCCGGATTGTTCCACGGAGAATCGGGCCATCACTTTCATACTGGCTGGCCGGTGACCCGGACCCTAAGTTGCCAGAATCGGTCTCAACATTTGTTTTTCCGCCAATATGCTCCGGTACGGTCAAGAAATCCCTTGAACCTTGGCCTAGGCCAGCCCCTGATCCGGTCCCATTTCCTCCGTTGCCGCCATTTCCACTGCCAGTGCCTGTGCCGGTTCCAGTGCCAGTCCCGTTCCCGTTCCCGTTTCCAGTTCCCGAACCATTCCCATGGCCACTGCCATTACCGTTCCCCTGGCTATTTCCCTGTCCAGGAGAAGTGCCATTGCCTGGCTGCTGCGCGCCATTCTGCCCGCTGCTTCCATTTTTTTGTCCGGAAGGCGTTTGCCCCTGGCTGGTACCGGTTGTCGGGTTCATTGCAATTTGCCCTGGCGGAATGCCGTTATCTTTCATCAACTTCTGCACGGTTTGGCCTTGCTGGCTTAGAGCTGCCCGTGCCGAAGCAAGCTGGTTCAGCGCATTTTCGGAGTTCAGGGCGTCCTTTAGTTTCTCAGCCAGTTGAGCCAGTTCCTGTTCGGTCATTTGCCCTTCCTTGCCTGTAAGCTGTGTTAACGCCTGTTTCTGTTCTTTATTCAATTGGCCGGCAGCTTGATTTAACTTACTTAGTTCCTGGACAGCCTTTTCAATATCCTTTTCCTTGAGCGCAGAGGCTAGTTTTGTTAAACCGGCCTTCTCAAGCTGTTCCTGGTTCCGGGCAATTTGATTTCCCTTTTCTTCCTCCTTCATTTCCTTCAAGGCAAGTTCTTTTTTCTTGCTTTCAAGAGCTTTCAGCGCATCTTCGGGGGTTTTGGCTTTCACTAGCTCCTTCTTCAGCTCCTCAAGCACTTTTTTTGCCTGGGGGTCTTTTTCCTTGGCAATTTGTTTATCCAGCTCTTTCTCAGCTTTTTCCAGTATCTTCTTTTCCGTTTCCTGCATGGCTGCCTGCTCCATTTTCTTGCTGGGGAGCTCGTTGGCGGCATAAGCGAGACTTCCAAATAGGATACCTGCTATGATCCACTTGCTTACCTGATATTTCTTTTTCCTTCCTAAGACCTGGTCACTTACTCTTCTCATCCAGCGCACGGCTTCCGCCAGCTGCAGCCTGTGCAGCATTCCATCTTCCTTATAGAACGAAAACGCTGACAGGACTCTGTCTTCTGCTACATAGGAGTTATATACTTTCACGGCATCCTTCCAGCCTGGCCAGCCTCGCCAAACCCAAATAGCCGAAACAAGGAAACCAAGCCCAGTGATCCAAATGGCAAACTGGTGGTAAAAAGGCAGAACAACAATCCGAGCCAAAAAGTAAATCAGCATGGTTACTCCTGCTCCGGCAATAAATCCATATTGCAGCCCAAGCAAAGCCCGCCGTATGCGAAGCTGGCGCCTTACCGGAGTTAATAGTTTCAGGAATTGCTGTTTATCCTCCATGTTTACCAGTCCCTTGCATTATTTTTTCTTCCTCATTACCGGCCTTAGCTTGTTAATACTAATCATCAATGCAACCGCTCCGAGTAATGTGTATGAAATAAGGAGCGACGCCCATAATGGGAAATCAATCCCCGACTGGCGGTTTATATCCTTTATGAATTCCGGCTCAAATATGCCGAGCATGGTAATGAAAGGATTCAGCATCGCAAAAAAATACGGCACAGGAGTTGTTCCTCCTGACATAGAATTATACTGTATTGATATTAGAAATAAGAAGGCCGTCCCCGCTGCCATGAACAACGTAACACCGTACGTTGAAATCATTGAAACAATCGTTTTTCGTATAAGGGTGGAAAACAGCACTCCTATGCTGCCGAAAACAAGAATCAAGAAAATATAGTATCCGAGCACTAATAAAACCTGAAGCGGGGAGATTCCCCCAAATAGAAAGACGATGCTGTAAATCGGCATACTTCCAATTATCATCAGGAGCAGGAATGACACGGACGAGATAAGCTTTCCGATAATAATCCCTGTAGAGGTTTGTGTGGTCGTCAACAAGATATTCAGCGTCTGTTTTTCCCTTTCCCCACTTATGACCCCCGCTGTAAGTCCAGGCGTAATGAAAAGTATCAATCCAAGCTGGATGAATGAAAGAACCATAAACATAATCCGGCTTTGGTCAGGGCGAAATAAATTTGATCCAAATGCCTGTGATTGTATAAAAATATATCCAATAGTGACAAGGCATAGTGCCAATAGGTAAAACATCAGCCCGAGGAAGCTTTTAAAGGAGCGGAATCTCAGCTTAAACTCCTTGTTCATGACAGGGTTGAGCAGGAATTGCCTCACGATAGCTCCACCCCCTTTGTGATCTCCATAAATACATCCTCCAGGTTCGATTCAGTTTCAGAGAAGCTGGTCAACAGGATCTCTGAGGCCAGTGCCTTTTTAAGAAGGTTGAATTGTTCTTCCTCGCTTCCGCCGAAGATAAATTGAAATGAATCACCATCTTCCCTTCTTTCAACCCGGCTCACAAGATATTGGTCCTCGAAAAATGCCACTGCACGTTCAAGATCATCCATTACTTTCGCGATAATCATTCTTTCACCCTTCAAGCGCTGCTGGATATCTGAAACAGAGCCCTGGGCAACCAGGCGCCCGCGGTCGATAATCCCGATTGAATCGCACATTTCAGATAGTTCCGGGAGGATATGGGACGAAATCAGGATCGTTTTGCCCATATTCTTTAATTCTTTTAATATCTCCCTCATTTCAACTCTGGCCCGGGGATCCAAACCCGATGCTGGCTCATCGAGAATCAGCACTTCAGGATCATGGATAAGTGAGCGGGCAAGGCAAAGCCTTTGCTTCATCCCGCGGGACAGGACATCGACATATGAATCGGCTTTATGGGTAAGGTTGACAAGTTCAAGCAGCTGGGGAATCAATTTTTTTCTCTCGGCTGCCGGAATGCCATAGCTTGATCCATAGAAATCCAGATATTCGACCGCCTTCAACTGGTCATAGACACCAAAGAAGTCAGGCATATAGCCGAGCTGCTTTCGGACCGCTGCAGGTTCAGACGCAATATTATATCCATTAATATAAGCTGTGCCTGATGTCGGTGCCAGAAGTGTAGCCAAAATTGAAAAGGTAGTTGATTTCCCAGCTCCATTTGCGCCAACGAAGCCGAAAACTGTTCCTTTTTCAATCGTTAGGTTTAAGGAATCGAGAGCAGTGAATCTTCCATATCTTTTTGTCAAATCAATAATTTCGATCATTTGCCCGCTTCTCCTTTCACCGTTATTGATGGCATTCTTACCATTGGGTCCTGCTGGCCGTTTTTTTCAAGCCTGAGGATTATTTCACCCTTATCGGAAATATACTTTGAAGGGTTGTCTGTTAGCCTTGTTGTCATATCCTTTAGTACCTCAAATTCATTCTTCGTACGGTCGAATATCGACCATGTTAAAGAATTTGGATACCAGGTAATCGATAGTTCTTTCAAACTGATTGTCTTCGTGGCAAGCTGTTTCGGGAGAGTGAGAGAGTAATCATAGGTTCCGTCAGCAACGACAATTTCCTTTGCCCCTGGCATCTCTTCATGAATTTCTCCTTTAATAGGAACAAGCCGCTTTGTTAATACGTCTTCCTTCAAGGTGAATGGCCCGTTTATTTTTCCCTCTATGTCCACTAGTTGATAGATTAGGGTCATATGATTGAACGTTTCACTTTTTCCAGCTATGTCCACTTTCCTGACAGGCTGCTTCGTCAAACCGTATATAATCGGCAGATTTTTGGTCTGGCCTTGATTGTACAAGTATTCAATTGCCCCGTATTCAAGCTTCTCTTTCTTCATTTTTTCGATATCTGTGTTGGATTGCGGATTATAATATCCACTATTTGCAGGAGTCAGCGGGCCTGACATGAAGCCCTGGGCAATCTCCTTATCAACCTCAAGTGTATCGCCTTTCTTAAGCGGCCCAAGTTCCATTCGTTTTGAACCCGACCACACGTACATATGGTCGAAATCATGCGGGAAGTTATTCACGATGGTCCCTTCCACTTTTTTGCCATCGTATTGCAAATTCGCAGCGAAATGCCCATCCTCTTCCTTCGTGACAGTACCGTAAACTGTCCTTGTCGACCAATACTCTACATTCGGAAACGTATAGGAATCTTTATTTCGCCCTTCCTCCAATACTGCGTAGCGCTGTGGTACGGACTGCTGCATTGAGAAAGAGCCGGGTATGGCATTGAATTCACCGCTCGGAAATTCCAGTTTATAATCCCCACTCGTATTTGAAAGCAACGTTACTGCTTCAACCCCTTGAAGGACACCGCCCTCAGCTTTTAGAACCGCCATTTGGTTCACTTGCGATTTGGCAATTCGATCTTTTGCCCCTATCCCAAAGATAACGGCAGAAATAAAGAGCGCAAATGCCGGTACAATCCACCATGCATGCTCCCGCTTATCATATCTTTTCAGTAACAAATACAATATTGGGGCTGCCAGCAAAACATAGATTAGCAGCATGAGAGTGATCTGGCCAATTGTAAAATGGACTGAGGGGAAATATTCATTTGTTTCCGCAAATTCGTTATAGTACTGATCATGTGGGTTCGTATAGCCCTTGTAACTAGTAAAGCCGAAAGGTGTACTATGTTTCAGAATCGTCGTGCTAAACCATTCGCCATAGCCTTTCCATGCAGCAACTGGATTATCACCCAATGAGAATGCTGTTTGCCAGATTTCGCCTGAGCCAAATTCCTTGTTTACAACAAGGGGAATACTGCCACTTTTTATGACAACGTCGGCTTCTTCTGCCAGTGCTCCATGGAAGGCAGGGACTTCTGCAAAATTGCCGTCTGGTTTAACTGCTGATTCAAGCTTGGTCAAATCGGCTTTCGTTTCGTCCAGGGCCTGCATCGGAAGCTCATTGAATAGGCTTCCATATGCCTGCTGTGCATCTGCCGCCCCTCCAACAATAAGCACACCGCCATCCTTTGCCCAACTTAGTATCGCTTGCTGCTGCGCTTCAGTCAGACTTGAAAGCGGAAACCCATCTATAGCCAGAACATCCAGGTTATCAAGCCCTGTTTTATCTTCCGGCAGGAAATCAGGTTCAATGACAAGTGAATTTGTATTAGCAGCCCCAGGCAGGGATTTAAGCTCCTTTAGCCTATCAGGATCCTTGCTCAATAGGCCAAGAGTCTTCCAGGATGGGTCAACATACTTTAAAGAAAGTTTTTTCGCACCACGGAAGGACGTTTCTTTGCCGTCTTTCCATCCTCCTTCATAAAGAAAAATCGCCTGCATATTTGGAGCATTGTACATCCCGTCATCTGAAATACCAGGAAGAGAGACGTTGTACGTTTTTTTGCCGCCTTTTGGAACATCAACATGGATTACTTTTGAACCAGAAGAGCTGTAGGTAGGGTAAAAATTAAGTAATAGGTCCCCTTTGAAATCATCCCCGTTGTTTTCAACCGTCACTTTTACCGGGAAACCGCGGCCATTTTTAACTTTTCCATCGAATCCCGCCTCGGTCCGTATGGTAATGCCGCTGTCTGCAGCTTGTGCTGGAGGTACAATAACAGCCAGCAGCAAAAGCAGCAATAAAAGCAATCCCCATTTCCTTAAGTGTAGAACCAAAACAATTCCTCCTATTTTTTCTTTTCATTTAATTAGACGTTCGTTAAGTTCTTTTCACTGCATTTTATATGTAAAAAAGAAATAATTTCCTTTGGTGTAATTTTACACTATAACGATATAAAAAAACAGTACCGTTTGCCAAAACGATACTGTTTTTTAAAATTTCAGGAAACTATAGATTTCATCATTGTGGAAACTCTTATATGAAGTTTGTCTGCGTCTGGCTGCACAAGGAAAGCTTCTGAGAATAATCATCGCAGAGACAGGCGCCTTTTGCATGTCGCGAGGCGTTTTTTGTCTGTCACAAGGGCGCATGCGCTTTTTTTTCTTTACTAAACGCTTTTGTCCACTTGGTCTGCAAATAATCCATAAACATATTTCTCAGCGTCAAATTCCTGTAGATCATCCATTTTTTCGCCGAGGCCGACAAACTTAACAGGTATTTTCAACTCATTTCGGATTGCCAGGACAATTCCGCCCTTTGCAGTACCATCCAGTTTGGAGAGGACAATACCTGACACATCAGTTGCTTCCTTAAAAGTCTTTGCCTGAATAAGTGCATTTTGCCCGGTAGTAGCATCAAGGACGAGCAGAACCTCATGTGGGGCGTCCGGAATTTCCCTCTCAATTACCCGCTTAACCTTTTCCAGCTCCTTCATGAGATTGACCTTATTCTGAAGGCGGCCAGCTGTGTCACATAGGAGAATATCGGCTTTCCTTGATTTCGCTGCCTGGATGGCGTCATACATGACAGCTGCAGGATCCGAGCCCTCTGCCTGTTTAATGACAGGTGCACCAACTCGTTCCCCCCAAACTTCAAGCTGGTCGATTGCTCCTGCACGGAAAGTATCTCCCGCTGCAAGGAGCACCGATTTCCCTTCACTTATAAATTTGTGGGCAAGCTTTCCGATTGTCGTCGTTTTTCCAACGCCGTTGACACCGACGAACAATATGACAGTCAGGGCACCATCCTGGATATTCAGGCCGGAAGACTGATTTTGACCCCCGTTGTAGATATCAACCAGCTTTTCAGAAATTACATTCTGTACTTCCGCAGGGTCCTGGATATTGCGCCTTTTTACTTCATACTTAAGCTGATCAATCAGTTCCATGACGGTATCAAAACCAACATCCGCCTGAATCAGGATTTCTTCAAGCTCTTCAAAGAAATCCTCATCAACTTTCCTGTACCGTGCGACAAGATCATTCACTTTTCCAGAAAAATTGTTCCTAGTTTTCGACAGGCCATCCCTGAATTTTTCTGTTACACTATCTGTCTGTTTCGTAATTGTTTCTTTCAGTTTCTTAAAAAAACTCATATCAGCACCCCGTTTTTAAGTTTCAACAAGCTCTTTTGTATCCTCGAGCCTGACGGACACCATTTTCGATACGCCGGATTCCTGCATTGTCACGCCATAAAGGACATCTGCTTCCTCCATCGTTCCCTTCCGATGGGTAATGACGATAAATTGGGTCCCTGCACTGTACCGTTTCAAATATTGGCTAAACCTGTACACATTTGCTTCATCAAGCGCAGCTTCAACCTCATCCAATATACAGAATGGAACTGGCCGGACTTTCAGTATTGAAAATAGAAGGGCAATCGCTGTAAGTGCGCGCTCCCCACCTGAAAGAAGGCCGAGATTCTGAAGCTTTTTGCCAGGAGGCTGAGCCACGATTTCCACCCCTGTGTTCAAAAGGTCATCAGGATTGGTCAGGCGGAGATCAGCCCGGCCGCCGCCAAACAATGCACGGAAAACCGGTTCAAAATTCGAACGGATTGCCGTAAATGTTTCTTCAAATCTCCGAATCATTTCTTCATCCATTTCAGAGATGACCTGTACAAGGGTATCCTTCGCAACCTGGAGGTCTTCTTTTTGAACGAGCAGGAATTCATATCGTTCAGATACCCGGTCATATTCCTCAATTGCCCCGAGATTGACATTTCCAAGTTCATCAATCGCTCGCTTAATCAGTTTTACCTTCCTTCGGGCATCATCATCCGGAATGGTCAGTGGATATTGCTGCTTTGCCCCATCAAAGGTAAGCAAATATTCCTCACGCAGGTGATTGAGCTTTGTTTCGAGCTCAACATCCAGCCTATTCAGCTTTACCTCTTCATCCTTCAAGGCTTCGGACATTCCTTTATGCCGGCGCCGCAATTCTTTCGCTTCAGCTTCGGACTGCTCCAATGCGGAACTCATCTGAAGCCGTTCTTCCCTCCGCTCTGAAATAAGCTTGAGAGCATTTTCCTTATCCCGCAGTTTTTCAGCCGCCGCCGCATTCAACTGTTCCTCGCCCGATGAACTGCCTTCCATTTCAGAAACAAGCAAATTGAGATCTTCCTGGTAGGATTCCAGTTTCCCTGAAACTTCACCAAGCTCTGCTATGATTCGATCAGCACGTTCCCTGGCATGGGCATATTGCTCTTTTTTAGATGCAGCGTCCACTTTAAGGTTATTAATTTCCTCTGCCAGAGCATCCCGTGAAGTGCGCGCAAGAGCCTTCTTCTCTGTCAGGCCTGCAATTTCAGCATCCAATGAGTTAATTTTTTCTTTAGCGGTGAGAAGAAACTCTTCAAGTTCCTGTTTTCTTTTTTGCAGGCTTTGTTTTTCCTCTTCCAGCAAGCTTTTTTCCATATCATATATAGATAAGCGCTCATTAATATTTTTCAGCTGAAGTTCTGCCTCCCTGAGTTCTCCCTTTAAGCGCTGTTCGGCAAGGCGGTTCTCCTCCCCCGCCTTTCTGGCCTCTTCCTGGGCAGCTTGCTTGTGCTGAACATCCAGCTTCAGCTTTTTAACATTCTCCTCCAGCTTTACTGTTTTTTCTTCCATGTCATCAATTTTGGACTTGAGTTCATCCAATTCCGTTTTCCTGCTTAACAGGCTAGCAGAGTTCTGCTTTAATGCACCGCCTGACATTGAACCCCCGGCATTAACAACATCCCCTTCGAGCGTTACAATCCGGTACCGGTATTGAAGGGAGCGGGCAATTTCATTGGCACCTTTCAAGTCTCGTGCAATTATGACAGTTCCAAGCAAATTTTCTATGATTTGTCTGTATTTTTCTTCAAAGTTCACCAGGCTTGCCGCAGTACCGATAAAAGAAGGCTGCTGTCGGGCATAGTCGAGCTGGGCAGTTGAAATGGTTTTACCCTTAATGACACTTAACGGCAGGAACGTTGCCCTCCCAAAGGAATTTCTTTTAAGGAAGGCAATTGCTTCACGGGCACTTTGCTCAGTATCGACAATGATATTTTGAAGCGCACCGCCCAATGCGGTCTCAATGGCAGCCTGGTATTCCTTTGGCACATTGACGACTTCCGCTACTGCACCTTCAATACCATTGAGCCTTCCATCACGGGCCTTCAAAATTTCCTTTACGCCTTGGAAGAACCCAGCGTAACCATCTTCCATTTCCTCCAGCATATCCTTCCGAGATTTTGCCTGCTGCAGAAATTGGTATGCCTGATAAAGCATTTTCTCCTGTTTTTGATAGGCAGAAGCAGCACTTTCCAGGTCACGGTTGCCATCCATAAAGGTCTTCACCTGATTTTGCAGCTGTTCAGATACCTGGTTAAGCTCCGCCTGTATCCGGTCAACCCAGCTTACAGCATTTTCCCTTTCCTCAATAAACCTTTTATTATCTTCGTCCAGCCTTGAGCTCTTTCTTACTATTTGCTCAAGTTGTGTGTGAACAATGTTGATTTCATTTCTGGCACCGGCCTGTGCATTCAGTTCTTCAATGTATTCACTTTTAAGTGACTCGATTTTATCATCTGTATTTTCACTAAAAAGAGCCATTTCCTCTTGTTTTGCCTTCAGCTTTTTTTGAAGGGCCGAGGCTTCTTTTCCTAACTGCTCCGCAATACCCGAAAGTCTGACCTGTTCATGGCCAAGCATCTCCTTTTTAGCGGAATACTCTTTAATATTTTCTTCGAGCTGTTTTCTGTTCTGTGAAGCATTTTTCTTCCGCTCTTTCAGAACCTCTTTTTTTCCCTCGAGCTTTTCGAGTTCTTCGCTTGCCAGGAGAAGGACATTTTGCAGGTCGCTGACAGATTCATCAACCGCAGCAACCCGATCACGGATTTGTTCAATTTCTGATTCCTTTTTTTGCAGCTGGGCAGAAAGCTTGATTTCATCCTGCTTATGCTGCTCAAGCAATTCGGATAACTGTTGCCATTTCTTATGAAGTTCCTCTATATCAAAAACGGTCAGAGCGACTTCAATCTTTTCGAGCTCTTCCCGTTTTTCCAAGTAATCACGGGCAATGGATGCCTGGATTTTAAGCGGTTCAACCTGGCTTTCTAACTCGTGCAGGATATCCTGTACTCTATTCAGGTTTTCCTGGGTTTCACCAAGCTTTAATTCTGCCTTCTTTTTACGGGTTTTATACTTAAGGACACCCGCGGCTTCCTCAAAAATCGTTCTTCGTTCTTCAGCTTTGCTATTAAGGATCTCATCCACTTTCCCCTGGCTGATGATGGAGAAAGCCTCGCGTCCAAGCCCGGAATCCATGAATAAATCAATGATATCCTTTAATCTGCAAGGCTGCTTGTTTATAAGGTATTCGCTCTCTCCGGATCGGTATACCCTTCGAGTAACACTAACTTCGTTATAGTCAATTGACAGCTTCTGGTCCTCATTATCAAGCGTCAATGTAACCTCTGCAAAATTAAGCGGTCTCCTCGAATCGCTTCCCGAGAAAATAATATCCTCCATTTTTGTACCGCGCAGCGATTTTGCCGATTGCTCACCAAGCACCCAGCGGATGGCATCAATTACATTACTTTTTCCGCTTCCGTTCGGCCCGACTACTGCCGTGACGCCAGGTACAAAATCAACGCCAATTCTCTCTGCAAAGGATTTGAATCCTACTACATCAAGCCGTTTTAAATACATAATTGTCTCTCCCCCAGGTTGCGACGGCTCACTTTGCCTCTCCATCTTTCTCTGTCTTCAGTTTACCCAATGCCATTTGCGCAGCTAACTGCTCTGCCTCTTTCTTTGAGCGGCCTGTACCCTCTCCCATTTCCTCACCATTCAAAGTGACACGCGAAACAAACTCACGGTTGTGGGCAGGCCCCTTCTCATGCAGGACCTTGTATTCGATTGTACCAATTCCATCTCTTTGGACAAGTTCCTGAAGCTGGCTTTTAAAATCCATCACATGCGAAAAAGCACCGGCATTCACTTTTGGGAAGACCACATTTTCAAGGAATTGAATAACAGTGTCAATTCCTTTGTCTAGATACAGCGCACCAATGAATGCCTCGAACACATCGGCTAGTAACGCCGGACGCTCTCGGCCCCCGGTCATTTCTTCACCCTTGCCCAGCAAAATCAATTTGCCGAAAGAAAGTTCATTTGCAAAAGATACCAAAGACGGTTCGCATACAATGGCTGCACGGAGCTTTGTCAGCTCTCCTTCACTCATCATCGGGTATTTTTTAAAAAGGAACTTTGAAACGGTTAATTCGAGGACGGCATCTCCCAAAAATTCCAGCCGTTCATTGTCTTCAAATGGCTTCCTGCGATGCTCATTCACATAGGATGAATGGGTAAAGGCCTGCTTAAGCAGCCTTTCATCCGAAAACTGAATTCCAATCTCTTCCTGGAATTCTTTAAATAGATTTTCTTTTGCGCGGTTCGCGTTTGGCTCTTTTTCCTTATTGTGTTTGCGCATAAGTCTCCACCTTGTCTTTATGTTGCCCATATATTTATGCAATGGGTTCAATAGTTCTATAATACAGAAGAAAGCTCCGTTTGAAAACGGAGCCTTGGAGAGAAACCTGCGATTATTTTTTGCTATTTATGTAGTTAACAGCATCACCAACTGTGCTGATTTTTTCAGCATCATCGTCAGAAATCTCCATGTCGAACTCATCTTCCAATTCCATTACTAGTTCTACAACATCAAGGGAATCAGCACCAAGATCATCTTTGAAGGAAGCTTCAAGAGTGACCTGGGATTCGTCAACACCTAAGCGATCCACGATAATCTTTGTTACGCGTTCTAATACTTCTGCCATGCTTGTCACCTCCCCTCAAGCTATTATAGTGTATTTCCCGGCAGTAGGAAAGCGAAACCGGGATGAATTTCTTAAGTAAAAAGAGTTGCCCTTATTCTAATAGTAACCAAAATTGGTTTCTCTGGCTGTATCGGTCGTTGATACTGCCTTATCAACTAACTTTTTGCAGTTCCCGAGCTGTTTTGGGCGTTGATACTACCTTATCAACGACCTTTTTGCAGTTCCCGAGCTGTTTTGGGTGTTGATACTACCTTATCAACGACCTTTTTGCAGTTCCCGGGCTGTTTCGGTCGTTGATACTACCTTATCAACGACCTTTTTGCAGTTCCCGAGCTGTTTTGGGCGTTGATAGACTTCAGGCCCTCCAGCGCTTGTCGCCGATAAACGCCGCTTTCCGCTTTTCTTTTTCCAGCTGCAGCACACAGCGCCTTGTGTCCTTCGGTCCCCTCACTACGATAAGTCAACATCGATTTACTCCGTTCATCGTGTTTCCTTTATCTCATGTCGAGGCCCTCCAGGCCATACGGCGCTAAACGTGTACTTCCGCTTTTCTATCTGTCCAGCTTCAAGCTGGCATCGGCTCGAGGTCGCTTCGGTCCCTCAGTAGAAGTCAAAGGGCGACTTCCACTTCAGGCCCTCCAGCGCTTGTCGCCGATAAACGCCGCTTTCCGCTTTTCTATCTACATCACCATGCCGCCATCTATATGAAGGGTTTGGCCTGTGATATAGGAGGCGTCGTCTGAAGCGAGGAATACGACTGCTTTGGCGATATCAGCTGGTTCCCCAAAGCGTGCGAGCGGGATGAGCTTAAGCATTTCCGCCTTTATTTCCTCTGTTAGCTTATCGGTCATATCGGTTGAAATAAACCCGGGAGCGATTGCGTTTACGGTAATATTCCGTGAAGAAAGCTCCTTGGCTGTTGTCTTGGTCAGGCCAATAACACCCGCTTTGGCGGCAACATAATTAGCTTGCCCAGGATTTCCGCTGACTCCTACAACAGATGCCAAATTTATTATTCTGCCGCTGCGCTGCTTCATCATTTGCCTTGTGACCGCTTTTGTACAGAGGAAGACACCCTTTAGGTTAATGTTAATAACATCGTCCCATTCAGATTCTTTCATCCTCATCAGCAGATTGTCACGGGTTATTCCGGCATTGTTCACAAGAATATCCAGGCTGCCAAACCTTCCGACTGTTTCTTTGACGAGCGTTGCCACTGCATCTGGGTCGGAAACATCACCCTGGATCGCGAATGCTTCCCTGCCCATAGCGCGAATTTCTTCTGCCACTTCATTGGCTTTTGCTTCACTTCCGGCAAAATTGATCGCTACATTTGCTCCCTGCCTAGCCAATTCAAGGGCAATCTCCCTGCCGATCCCACGTGATGCACCGGTTACGAGAGCGGATTTTCCTTCAAGTTTCATTTTGTTTCCTCCTTCAAGGCCGCAATTGCCGCATAACAGCTCTGTTCGTCTGAAACAGACAAGACTGTCACACTGCGGTCAATTTTCTTTACTAGTCCAGCAAGTACTTTGCCTGGACCAAATTCAATAAACGTATCGACCCCAAGTTCAATCATTTTTCTGACTGAATCCTCCCATAAAACTGGAGAATAAAGCTGCTTTACAAGATTTTCTTTAATTGCAGCCGCGTCAGACATTGGCTCTGCATTGACATTGGCTATTACCGGGATCTGGGCATTTTTGATATCTGCTTTATCCAGGACTTCGCTGAGCTTTCCAGCTGCCGGCTCCATCAAACTCGAGTGGAACGGGCCGCTCACTTCGAGTGGAATAACTCGTTTTGCACCAGCCGATTTCGCTCTTTCACCCGCAAGCTTTACCCCCTCAACAGAGCCGGAAATAACAATTTGTCCCGGGCTATTAATATTGGCAAGCTGTACAGGGTTGCCTTCTGCAGTAATCTCGGACGTTACCTCTTCCAATGGGCCGCGTTCCAGCCCAAGGACAGCAGCCATCGTCCCCAGCCCTGCCGGTACAGCTTCCTCCATGAACTCTCCCCTTTTCCTTACAGTAAAAACACCGTCTTCAAAGGGAATGGCACCTGCAGCAACTAAAGCAGAATATTCACCAAGGCTGTGGCCTGCTGCATAGTCGGCTTCAATCCCCGACTCACGGAATAATTCAACCAGAGCGGTGCTAACTGTTAACAAGGCAGGCTGAGCGTTGACTGTTTTTGTCAACACTTCCTGTGGTCCTTCAAACATAATGCTGCTTAAGCTCTCTCCGAGCAGTTGGTCCGCTTTTTCAAATAAAGATTTGCTCGTTCCATTGGCTTCAGCAAGCTCCTTGCCCATTCCAACGGCCTGGGAACCCTGGCCTGGAAAGATAAATGCGATTTTTCCCATCTTGCACCTCGTTCTATTTTTTGAATCAATTTAAATAGTAGTAGTCTACTCAACTGATTTCCTGATGAGTCCTGTAACATCGTTGGAAACCATTTCCCTTGTTTGCCTTACAGCACTGAAAATAGATTGTGCATTCGAGGACCCATGGGCTTTTATAACTGGCGCTTTTAAGCCAAATAATGCCGCGCCACCATATTCAGAGTAATCCATTTTGTTTTTCAGACCACTCAGGCTTGGCTTTAGGACTGCCGCTGCGAGCTTACTTTTCAGGTCTGCTGTAAGCGCACCTTTCAGCATTTTAAAAACGGACATTGCCGTTCCTTCTACTGTTTTCAGTACCATATTTCCTGTAAAGCCGTCAGTGACGACAACATCGGCAACACCATTAAGAAGATCCCTCGCCTCAACATTGCCTACGAAATTCAAACCGGACTCCTTCAACAAAGTGAAGGCTTGCTTGGTTAGCTCAGTGCCTTTCTTTTCTTCAGTGCCGATATTCAATAGTCCGATTCGGGGATTCGCAATCCCGCGAACCTTCTCGCTGTAAACTGAACCCATAATTGCGTATTGAAATAGGTGTTCAGCTTTTGCATCGACATTTGCGCCAACATCAAGAAGAAGAAATCCTTCCCCCCCGATAGTCGGGAGTGTTGGTGCAAGCGCCGGCCTGTCAATTCCTTCAATACGGCCAACTACGAAAAGTCCAGCTGCCATTAGTGCTCCTGTGTTGCCAGCTGAGATACAGGCGTCAGCCTTTCCATCCGCCACGAGCTGGGCAGCAAGGACCATTGATGCGGTTTTCTTGCGCCTTACAGCACGAACAGGCTCGTCCGTCCCGAGAATGACTTCTTCTGTATGTAAAATTGATATCCTCTCATGGCCGTTGAAGTTTTCACGTATCTTTCTCTCATCACCGACAAGTACAATCTCGATATCTTTATATGTATCAGCGGCCTTTACAGCACCAAGGACGATTTCCTTGGGAGCATGATCCCCGCCCATTGCATCAATTGCTAATTTCATCTAGATGTCACCTCTAGTTCTTTTTTGACCGGTACATTTCAAATTCTCCTGTAAAAACGAGTTCATTGTTAGCAAAGCTCTTTACTTCCACAAAGGTTCTGCCGTTTGCCTCGTCAATTTTGGTAACCCTTGCTTTTGCGATTACCCGCTCACCTTCCCTGACGGATCGTTTGAACTGAAGGGAAGACTTCGCAGTCAAAGCTAATTGGTCATCTATCACTGCAACCGCCAGCGAATTCGCCTGAGCAAACAAGTGATGCCCTCTTGCAATGCTATTCCGTTTAAAAACATGCTCTCGCTTTATATCAAGGATAGATATGGCGCTTTGATCAAGATCTATATCAATGATCTCTCCGATTACCTCTTCAAGCGGCAGCGAGCGGACTTCATCTTCAAACCTTTTCTCTGCAACATTCTTGATGCGCTCCCGAAGTTCGGGTATGGAAAGCTCAAGACGGTCCAGCCTGATTGTCTGGACACTTACAGAGAATCGTTCTGCCAGTTCCTCGTCTGTAATAAAAGGATTTTCTTTAATCGTATTCACCAACAGTTGTTGGCGCTCTTTTTTGTTTCTCCTCATTTTTACACCGCCAAGCTCTTATGACTAGGTACTAATAGTAGTATAAAATTAAGAACCCCAGATTGCAACAATTAATTGTTTTACATCAATCTCATTGAATGGTGAGGTATCTAAAAGACGATCCGGAACCGTCCCCCTTTCAGATCGAAAGCCCGACTGGTTTAGTCGAGCTTTTCGCCTGTCAGGACACCGGTTTCCATTAGCTCCCGCCTTAATCCTGCATACTCGGGAGACTCCCAAAACGCCTTGGACTGGACCAATTTTGCAGCATCGTCCCGTGCTGTTTCGAGGGCGCGATAATCGTGGACCATGTCAGCAACCTTGAATTCCGGAATCCCGCTTTGTTTTTTTCCAAAGAAATCACCGGGGCCACGTAATTCAAGGTCCTTTTCACTTACAACAAAACCGTCGTTCGTTTCTGTCATAATCTTCATGCGCTCTTTGCCAACTTCTGATTTCGGCTCCGCCAGCAAAATGCAATAAGACTGGTCGCTTCCCCGGCCGACCCGGCCTCTGAGCTGATGAAGCTGTGCAAGCCCGAACCGTTCAGCATCATAAATCAGCATGACGGTAGCATTCGGAACGTTTACGCCCACTTCAACAACTGTAGTTGAAACGAGCACCTGGGTTTCATTTGCAGCGAATGCATGCATGACTTCCTCTTTTTCGGCGGAAGGAAGCCGGCCATGCATAAGCCCGACTTTAAACCTATCCTGAAAATAGAATGTAAGAGTGCTATGGACATCAATTGCATTCTGGACATCAAGCTTATCCGACTCTTCGATTAAGGGACAGATGACGTACGCCTGGCGCCCTTTCCTCAATTCTTTCTCCATGAAACCCAGAACTCTTTCCAGCATGTCCTGGCGAGCCCAATATGTTTCAATTGTCTTTCTTCCGGCGGGCATCTCATCGATGACGGAAACATCCATTTCACCAAATACAGTAATCGCTAGAGTTCTCGGAATTGGCGTCGCAGTCATGAACAGAACATCGGGATTTTCACCTTTTTCACGAAGCACCCTCCGCTGTTCGACTCCGAACCTGTGCTGTTCGTCAGTGATTACAAAACCGAGGCTTTTAAAACCAACCTCATCCTGAATCAGTGCGTGTGTTCCGACAAGAATATGAATTTTTCCTTCTGCCAAATCAGCAAGCAGCTCCCGCCTCGTTTTCCCTTTAATCCCACTTGTCAATAATTCAACCCGGACGCCAATTGGGTTGAACAACTCCTTTAATGATGCGGCATGTTGTTCAGCGAGGATTTCAGTAGGTACCATTAGCGCACCCTGCCGGCCGGTTGTCACGGATGCATAGAGGCAAATTGCTGCAACGACGGTCTTTCCGCTTCCGACATCCCCCTGAAGAAGCCGGTTCATTCTATATGGAGATTTCATATCGGCCAGAATTTCATTGACAACCCGCTTTTGG
The DNA here is from genome assembly GCF_001685025.1 of Bacillus sp. FJAT-27225. Classification (GTDB taxonomy): domain Bacteria; phylum Bacillota; class Bacilli; order Bacillales; family Cytobacillaceae; genus Bacillus_D. The sequence continues at coordinate 105,495 of NZ_MAYU01000021.1, forward strand.
GCATTAGTAAGTGGAAACGGAAGGCTATTGATAAAGTCCATTAGTTTCGGGAGGTCGTATTTATGGACAATTCCGGGGGACTGTTCGCGTTCCACCTTTCTAAGTGCCTGCATTTTTAGCTGAAAGGCAAGGAATTCCTCATATACAAACCGTCTTCTCGCCTTTTTTACATCTTCGGGATCATCAGGGAAATGCATGATTTTAAGTGCTTCACTCCGGTTCGGCAGCCGGTATTTTTTCACGAGGCTCTCTGGCAAGGTTTCTTCTATTTCGTGGCCGTATTGTGAAAAAGCCTGGGCGATGTATTTACGCATACTATTCATTGTAAGGTTGCCGCGCAGTGCATAAACCGGCTCAAACATTTTCCCGGAGCGGTTTTCACCAATATGCACTTCAGATACAGTAACCGCCATCCGGTGCTGGTCCCATTTTCCTGTAACAGTGATGGTTTCCCCAATCTTTATTTTGCTCCTCAAGTATGGCTGGTTGAATATGATTGCCTGGACAAGATAACGTCCGACAAGAAGGCGGACAGTCATCCGCGATTTCTTTTTGCCAAAACGTGCAAGGGAAGGCTCACTATGAACCTTCCCTTCTACCGTAATCCTCTCATCATGCTTTACATCAGCCAAATCGCGCAGCCTGTAGTCTTCATAGCGGTACGGAAAATGTTCAAGGAGATCCCTAATTGTGACAATATTCAAGCCGGCAAGCAGTTCAGCCGTTTCATCGCCAACCCCTTTAAGGACTTTTACTGATTGCATGAGATTTATAGTCACTGTTTTGTCAGCGGGATCCCAAAAATTTTAGCTTCCAGCTCCCTACCGGTTGGGGTCGCCGCCAAACCTCCCTGTGCAGTCTCTTTTAATGCAGTCGGCATCTGCTGGCCGATTTTGAACATCGCGTCAATAACCTCATCACAAGGAATGCGGCTCTTGATTCCGGCAAGCGCCATATCTGCAGCAACCATCGCATTAGCCGCTCCCATTGCATTCCGTTTCACGCATGGTACCTCGACAAGGCCCGCAACTGGATCACAGACAAGGCCCAGCATGTTTTTTAGTGTTATTGCCATCGCTTCCGCACACTGCTCCGGTGTACCTCCTGCTAGCTCCACAAGCGCGGCAGCCGCCATGCCTGCAGCAGAGCCAACCTCCGCCTGACAGCCCCCTGCAGCCCCAGAAATCGATGCATTATTTGCAACAACAAAACCAAACGCACCTGACGTGAATAAAAACGATACCATCTGTTCCCTGGTCGGATTAAGTTTGTTTTTCACCGCGAAAAGCGTTCCAGGAACAACGCCTGCCGAACCAGCAGTTGGTGTTGCACAAATTGTGCCCATCGCTGCATTCACTTCATTCGTCGCAACCGCTTTACTAACCGCATCAAGCAAAGTCTCTCCCGATAAAAAGTTGCCTTTCTGAATATATTGCTGCATTAGAACGGCGTCTCCACCGGTCAGTCCGGAATGGGAATGGACTCCTTGTATTCCTCTTTCAACAGCCTGCTCCATGACTTCAAGATTTCGTTCCATCATCTTAAAGATTTCTTCTCTAGAGCGGCCAGTTACTTTTACTTCCTGCTCTATCATGATTTCCGATATTTTTGTATTCCTGCTCGTTGCCAATTCAACAAGCTCTGCTACATTCCTGAACAGCATCAGCGCTACCCCCTTAGTATATTAATCAACGATCTTGGTGACTTTCAGGATATTGGGGAGCTTTTCAAGTTCATCCAGCAGTTCCTGATCGATATTTTGGTCAACTTCAATCGTCATGAGCGCCATTTTCCCAACATCTTTACGAGATACTTCCATATGGCCAATGTTGATTTTATTTTTTGCGAGCACATTTGCAACATCTGCAATGGCACCAAACCGGTCATTATGGACAACAAGAATCGCCGGATGATGGCCTGACAGCTTCAGTTCAAAACCATTCAGCTCGGTGATTTCGATTTTGCCGCCGCCTATTGAGATTCCAACCAGCTCCAGCTCGCCCATATCATCGCCTATCATGACACGTGCAGTGTTTGGATGGTCGGTTATCGCATCTTCCTCAATAAACGTGACTTTTATCCCTTTCGCATTCGCAATATCAATCGCTTCTATAATGCGCTGATCATCGGTTTCAAAATCAAGCAGCCCGCCGATTAAAGCAACATCCGTGCCATGGCCTCGATACGTCTTTGCAAAAGAGCCATATAGAGAAATATTTGCCCATTTAGGCTCCCTGCCAAACAAGCTTCTGGCAACCCGGCCAATCCTTGCAGCGCCCGCGGTATGTGAACTGGAAGGACCGATCATCACCGGGCCAATTATATCAAATACACTTTTATATTTCATATCTATCCCCTGGTCGTTCCGGAATATCCGGTATTTTTTTGCCTTATTCTAAAAACACAGGCCTTATCTTATTCTAACGAACTAGTATTCATTTTGACAAATTCTTTCTACTGGTAAAGACGTGCTCGTACCTTCCGCTACAATCATTGGATACCAAACCTCCATCTTTTCTTTTTGCAGCGAAGTTTTCTAAAACAGCCTTTAAAAAGAATAGGCATCCTCCATGACTCGGAAGGATGCCTTATGATACTGCTATTCGATTGCGAAAATGAAGCTATAGAGCGGCTGCTGGCCATTATGGATCTCTATTTCAACATCAGGGAAGTTCTCTTCCACAAAAGTGGAGATTGCTTCAGCTTCTTCCTCAGAAACGTCCTCACCTAAAAGGATGGTCAGGATTTCGGAGTCCTCGTCAAGCATCTTCGCGAGTAATTCCCTGGCACATGCTGTTTTTTCCTTGCTCTTTACAATAATTTTGCCTTCATTAATTCCCATGTAATCATCTTTCTCGATTTCAAGGCCATCTATCGAAGTATCACGTACGGCAAAGGTGATTTGGCCGGTTTTTACATGGTTCATAGCTTCTGCCATTGCGGCCTGGTTGGCATCAATACCAGTGCCAGGGTTAAAGGCGAGAAGCGCTGACAGTCCCTGTGGAACAGTTTTTGATTCAATGACGACTGCCTCCGTACCTGAGACCTCTGCAGCCTGCTTGGCAGCCATAATGATGTTTTTATTGTTTGGCAGAATAAAAACTTTTTCGGCGTTTACTTCTTCAATTGCATTGACAATGTCCTCCGTACTTGGGTTCATTGTCTGGCCGCCTTCAATAACGGAGTGTGCGCCGATGCTGCGGAACAATTCTGCAATCCCGGAGCCCATCGATACGGCAATGATCCCGTACTCCTTCTTGTCCTTCTTAGGGTTCGGAGCTACAAGAGGCGTATGGGTTTCACCGACGATAGTTGAATGCTGAAGGCGCATATTCTCTATTTTAATATTAATTAGATTACCATATTTTTGTCCATAGCTGAGGCAGGTTCCTGGCTGTTCGGAATGAATATGGACTTTTACAACGTCCTCATCGGCAATAACGAGCAGGGAGTCGCCATATTGGCTAAGATCCTGACGGAATGTTTCTTCCCTGAAGGAGTTTCTCGCGAGCTTCTCCTCTTCGAAACGGACCATAAATTCAGTACAATAGCCGAATTCAATGTCTTCTGTATTGATATGCGACTGAACACTTTTGTGGTGTTCAGCGCTGACCAGGTCATTCATCGAAGGCAGCGCTTCCGGAGTATCAGGCAGCTGCTCCCCTTTTAGCTCAGCAAGGAATCCTTCATATACAAACACAAGGCCCTGGCCGCCAGAATCGACGACGCCGACTTCTTTTAAAACAGGCAGCAGGTCAGGGGTGCGCTTTAGCGATGCTTTTGATTCTACAACAACCGCTTCCAGGATCTCTATTATGTCATCTGTGGATTTTGAAACCTGGACACCTTTTCTGGCGGCATCCTTGGCCACTGTCAAAATTGTCCCTTCAACAGGCTTCATAACAGCTTTATAAGCGGTTTCAACACCAGCTTCTAAAGCAGCCGCAAACTCTTTGCCTCCAATAGCAGGCTTGCTTTCAATATTCTTTGCAAAACCGCGGAACAGCTGGGAAAGGATTACACCGGAGTTGCCGCGGGCACCCATCAAGAGGCCTTTTGATAGTGCAGTTCCCACCTTGCCGATATGTTCCTGGACGTTCGCTTTGACTTCCTTTGCACCGGACGTCATAGAAAGATTCATGTTTGTTCCGGTATCGCCATCCGGCACCGGGAATACATTCAGCGAGTCAACATACTTGGCATTGGCTGAAAGATGGTTGGCACCCTGGATGACCATTTCTGCAAAACGTGTACCATTTAATTGCTTCATTAACAAAGTTACTCCCTTCTCACTACGGGTTCGTTACACGAACTCCCTGAACATAAATATTGACTGAGTCGACTTTCAGGCCGACCATTTTTTCGAGGGTATATTTCACTTTCGATTGCACGTTATGGGCAACCTCCGAAATTTTCGTCCCGTAGCTGACAATGATGTACATGTCGATATGTACCTGGTCTTCTTCCTGCCGAACAATGACACCTCTTGTGAAGTTTTCCTTGCGGAGAATCTCAGTGAGCCCGTCCTTAATTTGGTTTTTGGAAGCCATCCCAACAATACCATAACAGTCTATGGCAGCCCCGCCTGATATGGTCGCGATTACTTCGTTTGAGATATCGATTTGCCCGTACTTCGTTTTCATTTCGATGGACATGAACGTTCCCCCTTCTGTTTTAAATCAAGAACTCTATAAGTTGAACTAAATAGTTCACATATGATTTCCGCTTTAGGCGCTTCAATCAATTACTAAATTCCTTAGTTCAACTTATAAATAAAGTCTTTGCCTAACCCCGTTTTCAAACTGATCAGGGCGGACCAAGGCTCATATGCATTTTTCATTTGCTTATTTGCTAAAGCCATTTTACTATAGTCACATCATTTTTAAAAGTTATAGTTGCCCTGCTTATTATACAGCAATACATACTGTTCGATGTCAAGGTTTTTTTCTTGAAACCTACTACATAAGCTATTGCATTCATTTTCGTTGTGTGATAAATTATTAAAGTATCTTTAAGCAATGGGGGATTAGTATGCCCCGATTCCGGGAAGAACCGGATTTTTACGAATAGAAGCGTAAGATGTGACAGCTTTTGGAAGTTAAGGAGGGAAAAAATATGCCACGCAAATGTGTTATTACAGGTAAGAAAACAACAACCGGCAACAACCGTTCTCATGCTATGAACGCTAACAAGCGTACTTGGGGTGCAAACCTGCAAAAAGTTCGCATTCTTGTTGACGGAAAGCCAAAGCGTGTATGGGTTTCTGCTCGCGCGCTTAAGTCTGGTAAAGTAGAACGCGTATAATATTTACAAAACAGGAGAGGCATCCCACGGGGTGCCTTTTCTTTTTGCCTAAAGAGATTCATAGACCAGTTCAAAATAAAAACACCCTTTCACAAGGGTGTTCTATTTTCAGTAGTTAAGAAAATTTTCGTTTTCGCGACTATGGAAAACTTTTAACCAAGTCAGTCTACGTCTAGCTCCACAAGGAAAGCTTCGGCGCATAATCATCGCACGAAGAAAAAGCGTTAGCTTTTTCGAGGAGCGCCTATCGCCTAGCAAACTTCAGGTCTCCTCCCTACGATAAGTCATCATCGAATCGCTTTCGCTCTTCGTAATTCCTTTATCTCAGTCGAAGCCCCTCCAGTTTGTACGGCGATAAACAAGGCGCTTCCGCTTTTGTTTTTCATTCACTCTTTTTGAACATCCCTAGCAGTCCTCGGACAATTCCACCTAAAAATCTCGGCAGTTTGATCGTATAGAATTTCATATCGCCCCTCCTCACCTATTCACGCCGCTCTCCATTCAAGCTGCACTCATAATTAAGGTATTCCGAAAAGTATGAATAAGTACATTAAATGACGAAGCGTATTCAGTCATTGCTTCTTATGATTATTAATATGCCTTCGGAAAATGAAAAAGTACCGCTATCCTCAAGAAGTTCGTTACTAATGCATAGAGTGGAGCCCTTCTCTACATACTGGTCCACAAGGGGATACTTGAATCCCTTTAACGTCAGCCCTTTTACTGTCTCAGTGCTGGGCAAAAAGGAAATATATTTTTTCGTTGAATCTTTATGAACTTGATATGTACCCGGCCCCTTGATCCAAACAGCATTCCGGTTATCCAAAATATAGATAGCTGATTGAGGGGCGAGGACCGCATACTTTTCAACGAGCTGGATATTGGCCAGGGAATGGTCTATCCGTCCACCGCTTGCACCAAACAGCCTTATACAGTCTGGTTCCTGCTCAAGTGCCCATATTAAGGCTAGTTCCATATCTGTTTCGTCTTTTTCTGGTTTATATTTTGCCAAATTGGGGATTTCAGCTTTTACGCCAGCCAATTCCTCTATAGAAACAGAATCAAAATCACCGAAAGCTGCAATCGGCTTTATTCCTCTTTTTAAAAGTTCAACCGTCCCCCTGTCGACGCCAACCCATTCCTCTTCCATAAATTTTTCAATTGGCGGAACCAGGCTTGGAGGCCCTCCGCCCATAATATTAATAATTTTCATAATCAATTCCTCCTGACGCCATACTTTTGCCAAAGGAAAAAGCCAGCTGCATAGCTGGCAACTGGCATTTCTTATTCCGTTCCTCTGATTGCAGCAATAGCTTTGGCCCGGTCATTTTCATTATAGATTGCGGACCCGGCAACAAGTACTGTCGCTCCAGCTTCCACACAAAGCCTCGCTGTTTCAGCATTTACCCCGCCGTCAATTTCAATTTCCACATTTTTTCCAAATGAAAAGGCGAGTTCTTTCACTTCACGGATTTTCGGCAAAACACCATGGATGAACTTTTGGCCTCCGAAGCCTGGATTAACTGACATTAACAAAACCATGTCAATATCTTCAATAACATGTTTAATTGAATCTACCGGAGTCGCCGGATTCAAAACTACTCCTGCTTTTACATCAAAACTTTTAATTAAATGAATTGTCCTGTGCAGATGCCTTGAAGCCTCGACGTGGACAGTAATATAGTCCGCGCCTGCTTTGGCGAACGCTTCAATATACTGGTCCGGATTTTCAATCATCAAATGGACATCCAATGGCAGCTCTGTCACTGGACGGACAGCCTCGACGATCAGCGGACCTATTGTAATATTAGGAACAAAATGGCCGTCCATTACATCAATATGGATATAATCTGCCCCGCCGCGTTCAACATCTTTAATTTCCTCCCCCAAGCGGGAGAAATCAGCAGACAGGATTGATGGTGCAATTTTGACCATTACTAGTACCTCGGCTTTCTGTCTTTTATTTCTTGTAAAAAGTCCAAATAATTGTTGTACCGGTAACGCGGGATCGTCCCCGTTTCAACAGCTTCCTTAACTGCACATTTCGGTTCCTTCACATGAAGGCAGCCCCTGAATTTGCAGTTCTCGCTCTGCTTTTGGATTTCAGGAAAACAGCCGGTCAATTCCTCAGCCTCAATTTCAAGAAATTCAAGTGAGCTGAAACCCGGTGTGTCAGCGACAAGCCCATCCCCAATTTCAATGAGCTCGACATGCCTGGTCGTGTGCTTTCCTCTTCCAAGATGCGAGGAAATAACATTCGTTTTCAGCTCAAGATCAGGACGGAGAACATTCAAGAGCGAGGACTTCCCGACGCCGGATTGACCGGCGAAGACCGAAATTTTTCCTTCAAGGTGAGGAAAAAGCTGTTCGATCCCTGCTTCCGTTTCCGAAGAAACAAGCAGCACCTCATAGCCGGCAGCCCGGTAATCCCGGGCATAGCCCTCAATCCGTTCGATTTCCTGTTCACTTGCCAAATCGGTTTTCGTAATGCAAATGATTGGTTCAATTGAATTGTATTCAACAAGGACAAGGAACCGGTCAAGCAGGCCTGGACTGAAGGCTGGTTCAACAGCAGAAAAGACAAGGATCGCCCTGTCTACATTGGCAATTGGCGGCCTAATCAGTTCGTTTTTTCGTTCCTTGACCTCCATGATATACCCTTCCTGCTCATTCTCCGCTTGAAACACAACATCATCACCGACGAGAGGGGTAATTTTGTTTTTCCGGAACACTCCCCTCCCTCTGCATTGTGTCACAGTACCTTCATTGACGACGTAATAAAATCCGCTTAATGCTTTAATTATTTTCCCTTCGGGCATAGCTACACTCCTTGCTTCTTCAATTTCCAAGGCTTGGCATTATTAGCCCTCCCGGCTTAATAACCGCCTATTCTGCCTCATCATAGGAAATGGTTACATCTTCAACAACGGTATTATCAACAAATACTTTATACCCGGCTTTACCGCCGTGCGGGATTTCCAATTCGATGATGAACGTACTTGTTTCAGTCAGTACTCCAGTTTTATAAGGCTCTGTCATACTCTGGTCAAAATCTTCTATAAAAATCGTGTATTCCTGAGGCTGCCCTGGCACCGATGGATTGTATTCAACCGTAATTTCGACTGTTTTCTTCTTTGGAGGGATTTCTTCCTTCCCTTTAGAAATGACCACAGTCACTGTATCGCCTTTAACCAATTGCTCTCCTGCCTTTGGTGTTTGGGAAATGACCAAACCGGCCTGGACATCGTTGCTGAATTCCTCACTGCCAACCTCAATTCGCAAGCCTGTTAAATCAGCATAATCAGCCAAGCTTTTTTCGTTATATCCTCTAAGGTCTCGGAGAGTAATTTTTTCGGGCCCCTGGCTGACTTTAAATTCGAGCTCAGCCTCATCGGGTACAACTTCCCTACCTGCTGGTATATTCTGCTCTATAATCGTTCCCGGTTCGCGCTCGTTAAAAACAGGAGTTTCTTTAATATTTTTGAATCCTTCCTTTTCGAGCATGGCTACCGTATCATTAAAGTCGCTCCCGACATAATCGGAAAGCTCAAATTTTTTCTTGCCTGAACTTACAAACAGGTCGATTGAGGATCCTTCCTTGATTGTGTCACCCTGAGGTGGATCGGTTTTTACGACAAATCCTTCTGGAATTTCATTGTCCTCGATTTCCTTTGTATTCCTGATTACCAAACCAAGATCAACCAATTCTTTAATTGCATCTTCCATTAATTCCCCAGAAACATCCGGTACCTGAACATCCTTTGTAGCAAAAAGCCCGGGGAATACAGTAATGGTCAAGATTCCGAGTGTTGCTAGCAGAATAAACGTTGTGATAAGGATGATCGGCCATTTTTTCTTCTTTTGCTTTTCTTTTGCCTTTTTATCCTTTTTATTGTCTTTCCCTGCTACAGCAACATTCCCTTTATCCTGGGAATGAACGATGGTTTCATCAAAACTTTTCGATGGTTTGTCGGCTGTTATGACCGGAATGGCCTTTGTTGCCTCGTTATCCGCCGGGATCACAAATTTGGGTTCGTTCATTCGTTCTGGGTAAAGTGACGTTCTTAAATCCTCTTCCATCTCCTCCACGCTGTCGTATCGGAGGAAAGGATCTTTTGCAGTCGCTTTTAAAACAATATTTTCAACGCTTTGTGGAATCTGGGGATTCCAGCGCCTGATTGATGGGGTTTCAGTCTGGAGATGCTTCAGGGCAATTGACACGGCAGACTCTCCGAAGAAAGGAAGCCTTCCTGTAAGCAGTTCAAACATGACGATGCCAAGCGAGTATATGTCAGATTTCCTATTCGCCATCCCGCCACGAGCCTGCTCGGGTGACAAATAATGGACAGAGCCAAGGACGGAATTCGTTTGGGTTATGCTTGTTGCGCTTAAAGCCATTGCTATGCCGAAATCGGTTATTTTTACATTACCATTGTTATCAACAAGTATGTTTTGCGGCTTAATGTCTCTGTGAATAATATGGTTTTGATGAGCATGGGCGATTGCCGATGTTAGCTGTTTCATAATATCAATCGTGTCTTCAACCCTTAGCGGTGAATATTGCTGTATGTATTGTTTCAGTGTTTGCCCGTCAACATACTCCATTACAATGTAGTAGAGGTCATTTTCCTCACCGACATCATAGATGCTGACAATGTTGGGATGTACCAAGCTTGTTGCCGATTGTGCCTCACGATGGAAACGCCTGATAAATTCCTCATCGTTGGCAAAATCAAGCCTGAGCATTTTGACAGCAACATTACGGTCAAGAATCATGTCGTGGGCAAGGTAAACATTCGCCATGCCCCCTCCGCCGATTGCATCGAGTATTTTATAACGGCCGCTAATTCTTTTTCCAATCATCATCTAGTTATCACCCTCGCTGACTTCGGTAAACTCGACGATTGCCAATGTGATATTGTCTTCTCCGCCATATTCGTTTGCAAGGGAAATAAGCCTGGCCGCTTTTTCGGTAAGATCGGTTTCGCTCTTAAGGGTTTCCTCCATTTCATGCTCACTAACCTTGTTTGAAAGGCCATCCGAACAGAGCAGGAGGACATCCCCTTCCTCAAACATTATTGTGCTAATATCCATCTCTACATTTTCTTCGGTGCCAAGTGCCCGTAGTAAAACATTTTTCCGGGGATGGTTTTCGGCATCTTCTTTGGATATATGGCCGGAACGGAGCAATTCATTTACAAGTGAATGATCCTCTGTAATTTTCCTGAACCCTGTTTCGTTCAAGAGATAACAGCGGCTGTCACCTATATTGGCAATGGTTGCAAACCCATCAAGCGTAATAGCAGCAACAATTGTAGTTCCCATCCCATCACACTCGTCATTAGAACGGGCATGCGCATATAGACCGCTATTCACCAGCTTTATTTTCTCCTCAAGCCAACTCTCGGCCTGCCCAGCGGTTGTTATTCCAGAAGCTGTCTCCCACGCTTCTCTCATTCCTTCAAGCGCCATCGCACTCGCAACATCACCGGCACGGTGGCCGCCCATGCCATCTGCGACAATAGCAAGGCGGAACCCGTCTTTATTCACAAAAATGCCACCGGTATCCTCATTATGGCTGCGAATTTTCCCCTGGTCTGTCATATAGACCGCATTCATCTACTTCTTCAACTCCTCCTCGCGGGCTTTGGCCCGCAGCTGTCCGCATGCAGCATCGATATCATGCCCTTGTTCACGCCTAATGGTGACATTGATCCCTTTGTTCTTCAGCGCTTTTTCAAAGGCAAAAATCTGGTCTTTCGGAGTCCTAACGTAATTTCGTTCAGGTACATAGTTTACCGGAATTAAATTGACATGGCATTTTAATCCCTTGAGGAGGGCAGCAAGTTCCTCCGCATGCTCGACCTGATCGTTTACACCGCCGAACAGCCCGTACTCGAAGCTGATTCTTCTTCCTGTCTTATCAATATAATAACGTACAGCTTTCATTAAATCATCAAGTTTATATGCACGATTTATTGGCATTAGCCTTGACCGGAGTTCGCTGTTCGGCGCATGGAGCGAGATTGCAAAATTGATTTGCATATTTTCATCGGCAAACTGATAGATTTTTGGAATTATCCCACTCGTTGATACAGTAATATGGCGGGCTCCGATGTTCAGCGCCTTGTCATGATTAATAATCTTTAGGAATGAAAGCATGTTATCATAGTTATCAAACGGTTCTCCGATTCCCATGATGACAACTGAAGAAACCCGTTCATCCGTCTCATCAAGGGCCTGTTGGACCTTGACGACCTGGGCAACGATTTCTCCTGCTTCAAGATGGCGTTTCAAGCCGCCAAGCGTGGATGCACAGAACGTACAGCCAATCCGGCATCCGACCTGAGTTGTGACGCAGACTGAATTTCCGTAGTCATGGCGCATAAGAACGGTTTCGATTGAATAGCCATCATGAAGCTCAAACAAAAACTTAATCGTCCCATCGGCTGATGTCTGCTGGATGGCCGTTGTCAGCGTGGTTAGTTTGAAATTGTCATCAAGCTTATCTCTGAGCGTTTTTGAAAGATTGCTCATATCTTCAAAGGCAGTTATCCTCTTTTTATAAAGCCAGTCAAAAATCTGCTCGGCCCGGAAAGGCTTTTCACCATTTTCGCTTAACCATTCTTTTAATTCATGAAGCTCCAGGGAATAGATTGATCTCTTTTGCTTTTCTTCTGTTGCAGGACTCGTTGTTGTTTTTAAATTTTCCACCCTGTTACACCTTCTTTCGTAAACTTGCGATATAAAATCCATCCGAGCCAAAATCCTGTGGCAATACTTGCAGATCGAAGCCGGAAACCAACGGCTTTATGGCCTCTGGCATACGGTTACTCAGGCTCATATCTTTTTCAAATTCGGGATGCCTTGCCAGGAAAGCTTCCACACTTTCATGGTTTTCTTCTTTGTCGACCGTACATGTACTATAAACGAGAATACCGCCTGCTTTTAATAGCGGAGCTACTGAATTCAGCAAGTCCTGCTGGATTTTTGCAAGGCCAGTCACATCACTTTCTTTTTTCACATATTTCATATCCGGCTTTCTTCGCATTACTCCAAGCCCGGAACAAGGTGCATCAAGCAGGATCCGGTCGAATGATCCTTTTTCAAAATGCTCCCCTGCCTTACGGCTGTCAAGTGGCCGAGCCTCAATATTGTTTAGGCCGAGCCTCAAAGCGTTATCTTTGATAAGCTTTACTTTGTGTTCATGAAGATCGAGAGAAACGACAGAACCAGTACCACTCAACTTTTCAGCTATATGAGTTGTTTTTCCGCCGGGCGCCGCGCAGGCGTCAAGGATATGTTCATTTTCGCTGGCACCAAGCGCGTAAGCCGCAAGCATCGAGCTTTCATCCTGGATCGTCAGTAAGCCATCCTTAAACGCCTTGGAAGAGGCAAGATTTCCTTTTAATGCCCTGATTGCCTCGGGGATAATTGGACTGACTTCCACTGCATACCCTTCTTCTTCTAATAGTGTGACACATTCTTCACGCGATAGGCGCGATAGATTGACCCTCGCAGTTTGCAGCGGAGCCGTTAGGTTTATTTCACACATTTCCCGTGTCTTTTCAACGCCAAACTGTTCAATCCACCGTTTAACAAGCCAAAGTGGATGGCTCGTCTCAATAGAAAGGCGTTCTGCCGGATCCTCAATTTTATCGAGCGAAGGAACACCTTCCCGCTGAATGCTTCTCAGTACCCCATTTACCAAACCTGAAATTCCTTTATGGCCACGCCTTTTGGCGATTTCTACAGCCTCGTTGATAGCCGCATGGTCAGGAATCCGATTAAGGTAAATCATTTGATAAACCGTCAGCTTTAAAAGCAGAAGGACCCATCTTTCAATTTTTTTGCCGGATTTAAGAAAAGGTTCAAGAAAATAGTCCAATGTCATGCTACGCTGTAATGTCCCATAAGTCAATTCCGTTAAAAGGCCGACATCCTTTTGCGGAACAGCATTTTTTTCTATCACATTGTTTAAAAGCAAGTTGCTGTATGCCTGGTTTTTTTCTACTGCCTCTAAAAGGCTCAAAGCGGCCTCACGAACATTTTTGCTATACGCCATCTATTCGGGCTCGAACGTGAAAGCCCTTCTCTCCTTTCGTACATAAAGTGAAACTTCAATCAGTGGGGGGGTTCTTCATCCCCCACTGATTGTTAGTCCCGTTCTATTGCCGCTAATTCGCCAAAAACGGCGACTAAGCGGCACTACGAACCCGATTGGTTCAACTAAGCCACTATAGTTCCAGCGGCAAGTTTCACTGTATTTCACCAATCGGGCTTTTACGGGCTGTTATCCCCCATCTACGCTTCTTCGATTCCCCAAAGAGGTGGGGGGCTTACAGCCCGTTAATGCGGGATAAAGAAACTATTCCCTTAGGAATCAGCTTCCAAATTTAGTGCCAATCTGCAATTGGGAACCTGCCCCACGCAGGAATTCGGCTGCTTCCATCGCCTTTTTTCCTGAAGGCTGGAGGGTTGTAATTTTTACATTTGAGCCGCTGCCAGCCGCTACAATAATCCCATCTTCCTCAAAGCCGACCACTTCACCAGGCTCTCCTTTTTGCCCGCCAGACACTTTCTCCGCAGTCCATATTTTTACGGTTTGCCCGCCTTGGGTCGTATAGGCTACCGGCCATGGATTCATTCCGCGGATTTGGTTATAGATTTGTTCCCCTGATTTAGACCAGTCAATCAATTCCTGTTCACGTTTGATGTTAGAGGCAAAGGTAGCACGTTCATCATCCTGTTTAATCCCCTTCAATTCTCCGTTCAACAGTTTTGGCAGTGTTTCTGAAAGTAGTTTGGCACCTGCTTGGCTCAGCTTGTCATGCAGGGTCCCAACGTTATCCGTTTCCGTTATTGGCACTTCCACCTGTGTAAGGATATCGCCGGCATCTAGTTTTTCGGCCATGTACATGATTGTGATTCCGGTTTTTTCTTTACCCTGTATAATTGCATAATGAATCGGCGCCCCGCCGCGTAATTCAGGCAGCAATGAGGCATGGACATTGATACAGCCGTATTTTGGTGCCTCAAGAAGTTCTTTTGGCAAAATCTGTCCAAACGCCGCTGTTACCACCAAATCCGGTCTTAGCGCAAGTACTTTGTCTAATTCTTCTCTTACCCTTATTTTTTCAGGCTGCAGGACCGGGATATTGTGCTTTAATGCTTCAACCTTTACGGGAGGCGGTGTCAGTACCTTTTTCCTTCCTACCGGCCTGTCCGGCTGGGTAACGACACCCACTATTTCATATTCTTCTTCAAGCAGCCGCCTTAAAACCGGCACGGAAAAATCAGGAGTACCCATAAATACGATTCTAGTCATTGGCTTCCACACCCTCCAATTCATCTTCCTTAAGATAACGGCTTACTTTAGACGTAAACAAAATGCCGTCAAGGTGATCGATTTCATGCTGGATGGCCCGTGCCAGGAAGCCTTCCGCTTCAAGAACATACCATCTGCCTTTTCGATCCTGTGCCTCAATCTTTACATAATTCGGCCTCGTTACCTCACCATATAAACCGGGAAAACTGAGGCATCCCTCGACCCCTGTTTGTTCCCCTGAAGTTTCTACTATGCTAGGATTGACCATTTCAATGGTTCCGGCTTCATCATCTATATCAACGATAGCAACGCGGATTGGCTTCCCGATTTGCGGGGCTGCAAGACCGACGCCATCATATTCAATCATTGTTTCATACATATCATCAAGTAATTTCTTTAGCTTTTTATCAAAATTCTCTACTTTGCTGCACGGCTGCTCAAGAATTTCGGCAGGGTGCAGGACCATTTTGCGTATTGCCAACTATACTTCCTCCAGTTTCTAAAATGCAGCCTTATCTGATTAAATATCGATAAGGATTACTTCTTATTTTCCCCAAAATTCATTGGTTACTATCATTAATTAGCAGGGAAAAGAATTGTTTCTTTTCCCTGCTGTATATATATGGAACTTAAGTTTTCTTTAGATTTTCGCTGCACAAGGGTGAAGCTTCCATGAATAGTCATCGCAGAGACAGGCGCCTTTTGCCTGTCACGAGGCACTTCGCTTTCCGCGGGCGTCCTGGGAGCCTCCTCGTCGCTAAAGCTCCTGCGGGGTCTCCCACTGGCCTTTTCTCCCGCAGGAGTCTTCGTGCCTTCCGCTTCAATCTGATTTAGTAATTCTCTAAATGCTACATATATAGGATGAAAAATCTTTACATTAATATAAATGGATTGATATCGACCGAAACCTGCAAGCCTGACGATCCTTCTTCTTTCTGGTACTGGTCGAGTACCATTTTGAGCGTCTCGTTGAGGGCTGGCTCCCGCTTATATTTAACAAGGCATTGGTAGCGGTAACGGTCATTGATACGGGGGATTGGGGACGCAACAGGTCCCAGCACTACCGCATCGGCCGATATTCTTGCCTTAATATAAGACGTAATTTGTTCCGTCACAGAAATAGCTTTCATTAGCTGCTCGTGTGTCACTGTCACTAATGCTAAATAATAGAATGGAGGATATTTGTGCACCTTCCTAGCCATCATTTCACGTTGATAGAACAGGTCGTAATTTTGGGTACCTGCCAGCTCGATGCTGTAATGGTCAGGAGTGTAGGTCTGGATGACCACCTCGCCAGGCAATTCATGCCGTCCGGCCCGGCCGCTTACTTGTGTCAGCAGCTGGAAAGTCTTTTCCGATGACCTGAAATCCGGGAGGTGCAGCATGGTATCCGCCGACAATACACCGACCAGCGTTATATTTGGAAAATCCAGCCCTTTGGCAATCATTTGCGTCCCAAGGAGAATGTCTGCATGGCCTTCGGAAAATTCCTTCAGGAGCCGCTCGTGGGATCCTTTTCTAGTTGTCGTATCCATGTCCATTCTGACGACCCTTGCATGCGGGAGAAGCTTCCCAAGTTCCTCTTCCACTTTTTGTGTACCGGTCCCAAAATAGCGAATATGCTCGCTGTTGCATTCCGGGCATATAAGAGGTACGTGGGTTTCATAGCCGCAGTAATGGCATTTCATTTGCTGGTTCATCCTATGGTAGGTTAACGAAATATCACAATGCGGGCAACCCATTACATACCCGCAGTCCCGGCACATTACAAAGGAGGAATGCCCGCGTTTATTGAGCAAAAGGACAATTTGTTCTTTTTTCTCAATCCTGTCTTCGATTTTTTCAAAAAGCTTCCTTGAAAACATCGACCTGTTTCCCGACCTCATTTCCTCCCGCATGTCGACAATCTCGACTTCAGGCATTTCCTGCGCGTTCATACGGTATGGAAGGCTAAGAAGTGTATACACACCTTTTTGCGCTCGGGCAAACGATTCAAGTGAAGGTGTCGCGCTTCCAAGAATGATTGGGCAGGAATGCTTCTTGCCTCTCTCAATTGCCACATCCCTGGCATGATATCTCGGCATTTCCTCCTGTTTATAGCTGGTTTCATGCTCCTCATCAATAATCATGATTCCGAGGTTTTCAAACGGGGCAAAAATCGCGGAGCGGGCCCCTACAGCTACTTTTACTTCACGGCGCTGAATTTTTCTCCACTCATCATATTTTTCCCCTGCCGACAGTCCGCTGTGCAAAACCGCGACCAGATCCCCGAATCGGCCTTTAAATCTCTCGACCATTTGTGGTGTTAAGGCAATTTCAGGAACTAGTACAATTGCTTCTTTGCCCCTATTTATAACCTCCTGGATGGATTGGAGATAAATTTCTGTTTTACCGCTGCCGGTAACGCCATATAAAAGAAAAACTTCATGCCGTTCTTCCTCAATCGATGCCAGCACCGGTTTAATTGCCTCCTGCTGGTCAGCCGTCAGACTATGGGGCATTGTTTTTGCGAAATGTCTATTTTCATAGGGGTCCCGGTAAACCTCAAGCTCTTTTTCCGCAAGAAGCTCTTTATCTAGTAACGCCTTTACAGCAGAAGAGGAAAAACCGAACTCCGAGGTAAGCTTTCTTCGTTCTACAGGTTCGGGGTTATCAATAAAAAAGTCAAGAAGTTCCCGCTGTTTTACTGCTCTGGCGGGAATCCCGGCGGACTCTTTTCTTAAAGTTTCTGCAGGTTGAAGAGGATATACAAATTTAAGATGTTTTTTTCCCAACCGTCCACGGACTTCATAAAGGACCTCCACGATTCCGTCTGAAGCAAGCTTTTGCAAAGCTGGAACAAGCCCTCCTTTGACAGCATCATCCCAGCCAATTACAGCGTTTCCCTCAAAATACTGGCGAAGATTCTCCGGGATTTCTTCAACGCTTCGGCCTTGCGCCAGCTTTACCTTCTTGTCATATTTTGCTTTAAATGCCGCCGGCAGCATTGCCTGAAATGTCGATATTTTAAAGCTAAGCGTATTTTCCGTCAACCAGTTCCCAAGGTTTAGCAATTCCTTATTTAAAACAGGAATAAGATCCATTGGTTCCTGGATCTCCCTGAGCCTGTTAAATTCCGAGGAATTCTTCAAGTCCACCACAAAGCCTTGGACTTTCCTGGGCCCAAAAGGAACGATAACTCTCATACCAGGGACAATTGTGCCTACCCACTTATCAGGTATTAAATAATCGAAAGGCTTGTCTGTTTGTTTTGCAGGGACATCCACTATTACACTTGCAATATTCATTTACCGGCCTCCCCTTGCCAGAATCGAAGCTTCTTCAATAATCCTTTTGGCTACCTCCTGCTTGGGCATAAGCGGCAGACTCTCACTCGTTCCATCCCGCTTGAACAATGTCACAATATTAGTATCCGCGTTAAAGCCGGCACCAGCTGTTTTAACATTGTTGCCAACAATCATATCTGCATTTTTTACCTGAAGTTTTTTATTGGCGTATTCCTCAAGATTATCAGTTTCAGCCGCAAATCCAATTAATATCTGATGGGTTTTTAGCTTCCCAAGTTCCATAAGAATGTCCTTGGTCCGTTCAAGCTCAATCGTCTCGTCCCCCAATTGTTTTTTCACCTTGTGATCATGGGAGATTTTTGGCTTGTAATCGGCGACTGCTGCAGATTTTACTACAAAATCCGCTTCATCAAAAAACTTTAGGACTGCTTCATACATATCCTGGGCACTTTCAATTTGGATTACTTCCGCTCCCTGGGGTGGTTTCAAGGCAACTGGCCCTGTTACAAGGATGACACGGGCTCCTTGCCTGACTGCTTCTTCAGCGATGGCATAGCCCATCTTTCCGCTTGAATCATTCGTAATAAACCTGACCGGATCGATTCGTTCACGAGTCGGCCCTGCGGTGACCAGGATTGTTTTCCCTACTAGCAAACCTGGGCTGCCAGCAAAAAAGTTCATGGCAAGCTCCACGATCTTCTCGGGCTCCTCAAGCCTTCCCTTACCCACATACCCGCAGGCAAGATATCCTTCATTTGGCTCAATGAATCGGTATCCAAAATTATATAATGTTTCAATATTTCGTTTAACAGCAGGATTGTCATACATATGGACATTCATCGCGGGAGCAATCCATACCGGTGCAGTAGTAGCAAGCATAGTAGTCGTTACCATGTTATCGCCTATTCCTGCTGCGAGCTTTCCAATTGTATTAGCTGTTGCCGGTGCGCAAATGACTAAATCAGGCCAATCGGCGAGATCGATATGGGCTATCACTGCAGAATCTTTTTCATCAAATGTATCAGTATAAACATCATTTCGGGACAATGCCTGGAAGGTGAGCGGCGCTACAAATTGCATGGCAGATTCGCTCATGATGACCTTTACTTGCGCACCTGCCTGAACCAGCTTTGAAGTAAGAGCGGCAGCCTTGTATACGGCAATACCGCCGGTTACACACAATAAAACTTTTTTACCATTCAGCATTTGGTACTCCTCCGTCTCGTATCGAACATCTATACCCATTATGACGGAACGATGGCAATTTTTCACCTATCCGGCATCAAAAAGGACCCTTTATGAGTGCCTTAAAAACGAACAAGCGCCCAGGTGGCGGGCGCTTGTTAAAGGTTTTCAGTTATCGCAGGAAAATCAGGATTCTGAAGGAGTGTCAGCCTTGTTCGCAACACGAAAGGATAGCTGTCCTCCATCTATCTCTTCAAGTGCTTTTCCGACATATTTATGTGAAACATATTTATCCAGGCGCGGGTCTTCGTTTTGCTGAAGGAAACGCGCACGCTTGGCCGCAACAGATACAAGAGAGTATTTAGAATCGATTTTGTTCAATAAAGAGTCAATAGATGGATATAGCATTTATTCCGCCTCCAGTAATTTAATGTAGCGAGCTTCTACTCGTTCACGCCGGCAATGTTCGGCGGTAACAATTGCTTTGATCCGCTCGGTAGCCAATTCAACACGATCATTTTCAACCACATAATCATAAAGGTGCATCATCTCAATCTCTTCCCGGGCTGTGAGCATCCTGTTGTTAATAAGGTCCTCAGTCTCGGTTCCGCGGGTGACAATCCGATTTTTCAACTCGGACAGGCTTGGCGGCATAAGGAAAATAAACAGTCCCTCCGGAAACTTCTCCCGTACTTGTTTGGCACCTTTTACTTCAATCTCAAGAAAGACATCCTTGCCGGAATCAAGGGTTTCCCTGACATAGTCGACAGGAGTGCCATAATAATTGCCGACGTACTCGGCATATTCAAGCAGTTTGCCCTGGGCAATCAGTTCTTCAAACTCTTCCCTGGATTTGAAGAAATAATCGACACCATGGACTTCACCTTCCCGGGGCTTCCTGGTGGTCATTGAAATCGAATATTCAAACGAGGTATCAGGTTGTGAAAAAATTTCTTTTCTCACGGTTCCTTTTCCAACACCTGATGGCCCCGAAAGTACAATCAGTAATCCTTTTTCCTGCATTGTAGTACAACCTACCCTTCATCCAATATATCATCGCGGCCTGACAGCCTGCCGGCTACTGTTTCCGGCTGAACTGCAGATAGTATAACATGGTCTGAGTCCATGACAATGACCGCTCTTGTCCGTCTCCCGTAAGTGGCATCAATCAGGGAACCACGGTCGCGCGCATCCTGGATGATCCTTTTTATCGGGGCGGACTCGGGGCTGACAATCGAAATAATTCTATTGGCAGACACAATATTCCCGAATCCGATATTGATCAATTTGATTTGCATGCCGATTCTCCAGTCATCAATAATATAGTTTCGCCCTTCCTCAACCATCCTAAACCCTGACTATTCAATATTCTGGACTTGTTCCTTCAATTTCTCAATCAGGCTTTTCAGATCGACGACCCGTTTGGCGATTGCGGAATCATTGGCTTTCGAACCAATTGTATTGGCTTCACGATTCATTTCCTGGACAAGAAAATCCAGCTTCCTGCCAATTACTCCACCATTGTCAAGAATAGTTAAAAACTGGCTGATATGGCTGCCAAGTCTGGCCAGTTCTTCATGGATATCCGATTTGTCCGCAAAAACCGCAACTTCCATGAGCATCCTGGATTCGTCCACTTCGCTTCCCAACAGTTCCTCCATCCTGGCAGCAAGCCTCTCGCGGTACTGCTCGGCAACCTTCGGGGCATACTCCTCAAGTTCGGTTACAAGTGCACGGCAATGCTCCAGGTTTCCGGAGAGATCAGCCTTCAGTGCTTCACCTTCCGACATACGCATTTGTTTTAGCAATGTGCCTGCCTCATCTACTGCTGAGCGAATCAAACTGCCTATTTCATCATCTACCGATTCGCGTTCTTCAATATGTATAATTTCTTCACGGGCCAAAATGGCTTTAAAGGCCTCGGCGGGATCAAATCCGTATCTCTTTCCTGCTTCAGAAGCAAACTGGAAATACTGGTCAAGCAGCTCCCAGTTCACTTGAAGGGCTTTTTCTCCACTGTCTCCACCTTCAACAGTGACAAGGATTTCTACCCGTCCGCGCTCGATATGGCGGCCTATGGTTTTTTTTATGCTATCCTCAAGTTTCATCAAATGGCGCGGCAAACGGATGCTATATTCGCAAAATCGGTGGTTTACAGTTTTAATTTCCACATTTACAGCGAAATTCCCGGATTCCTTCCGGCTGCTCCCATACCCTGTCATGCTTACAACCATAATCGCACCAACCTCTCATGAAAAGCTTAATAAAACTGCCATCATTCGTTCTTAAAAAACTGGCCTTCACCAGTAATATTCACGGATGACCTCGAATTTTTAATACGTTAGGAAAGTTTAGATCTTATTTTCCTATTAACCAAAAGAAAAGGCAATAGAGTCTCCTCTACTACCATTTGGATTATATCATATCTTATTTTGTTTTTCTTGCCAAAAATGTCCCTGCCAGCAAAAAAGTTGGAATTGCTGACATTCCAAGGATTAAAAGCCAATCGCGGGCTTCAATTGCCAGCGTGTGGAATATCGGCTGAAAAGGCGGATAATAAATGACTACAAGCATGAGAAGTGCAGATGAAATGACAGCCCAGACAAGGTACATGTTGCCGAAAGGGTTCCTTGAAAGCACGGATATTTCACTCCGGCAGTCAAAGACATGAATCAGCTGTGCCATGACGAGTGTCGCAAAAGCAACGGTCTGTGCATATTGAAGGCGTTCCGGATTATTTTCGTAAACAACAATGAACGCTATTAAAGTAACTATTCCAATCAGGAAACCCCTTGATACAACCTTCCAGCCAAGCCCCCTGGCAAAAACACCTTCCCTTGGGCTTCTAGGCTTTCGTTTCATTACATTTTCTTCGGGCTGGTCGAGGCCAAGCGCCATGGCCGGAAGTCCATCTGTTACGAGATTGACCCATAATATTTGAATAGGGACAAGCGGCAATGGCAATGCCATAATCATTGCGAATAACATAACGAGTATTTCACCAACATTTGATGCTAACAGATACCGGATGAATTTGCGGATATTTTCATAGATATTCCGGCCTTCTTTGATAGCAGCTTTAATAGTTGCAAAATTGTCATCCAGCAGAACAAGTGCAGAAGCTTCCTTCGCAACATCCGTCCCGGATATCCCCATTGCTACTCCAATATCTGCTGCTTTAATAGCAGGGGCATCATTGACTCCATCCCCAGTCATTGCAACTATATGTCCCCGGTTCTGAAGCGCTTTGACAATTTTCAATTTATGCTCCGGTGACACCCTTGCAAAAACAGAAATATCCTCCACTACTTCTTCGAGTTCATCAACATTAAGGCCAGACAGTGTATTCCCGTCCATCACCTTGCTGTTTTTTTCTAGGATTCCAAGCTGTGACGCGATTGCGCGGGCTGTAATGACATGGTCTCCGGTAATCATCACAGTTTTGATACCCGCTTCCCGGCATTCACGGACAGCATCTTTGACCTCCGGCCTTGGCGGATCGATCATTCCCTGGATTCCAATAAAAATTAAATCTTTTTCTGCTTCCTGTTCACTAAGGATTACCCTGCCAGGTGTAATAGGTTTATAGGCTACCGCTATTGTCCTTAGCGCCTGTGATGCCAGATGTTCAACAGCTCCAAGCACATCAGCCCTCACCTTTCCGGCCATTGTTTGGACCCGCCCATCAACCAAGATTCCATTTGCTACACCAACGAGAACATCTGGTGCTCCTTTTGTGACAATAAAAGACCGGCCTTGTTTATCTTTAACTGCGATACTCATCATTTTCCGGTTTGAATCAAACGGGAATTCATTTAGAATTTGGAATTCCTCAAGAAGTTTCTTTCTGTCATAGCCAGCCTTCATTGCGCTGACGAGCAAGGCGCCTTCGGTAGGATCGCCATCAAGGACAATTTCATTATCTCTTGAAACCAGTTCAGAATGATTGCAGAGCATTCCGAACATCAGCATTTGCTGAAGAGCTTTTTCATTTTTAATGTCAATAGGCTGGCGGGTTTCACTAAAGAACCTTCCATCTGGCTGATATCCTGTACCATCAACTGTCCATGTTTTGCCTCCGCTCCATAAATGGGTGACAGTCATCTTGTTTTGTGTCATTGTCCCTGTTTTATCCGAGCAAATCACGGATGCGCAGCCGAGTGTTTCGACTGCCGGCAGCTTCCTGACGATTGCATTGGAACGAATCATCTTTTGGACCCCAAGCGACAACGCTACCGTAACAATTGCCGGGAGACCTTCTGGTATCGCCGCAACAGCCAGTGATACTCCAGCTAAAAACATTTCATATAATTCGTGGCCCTGAAGAACACCAACGCCTACAACAAGTACAGTCAGCAATAAGGCAACTGTTATTAATATCTTTCCAAGCTGTTCAAGCCTTCTTTGTAATGGGGTTTCCGCCGCCTCGGCATTTTGGAGGAGGTCTGCTATTTGCCCCATCGCGGTTTTCATCCCGGTTGCAATAACCGTTCCGACCCCGTTGCCTCTCGTTACCATTGTTCCCATGAAAGCGATATTCTCCATATCGCCGAGTCCTGGGTTTTCGGCTTGTAAAATATCTGGGTCCTTCGTCACCGGCACAGATTCGCCGGTAAGGGCGGATTCTTCTATTTCAAGGCTTTTGCACTCAATAATCCGTACATCGGCACCAATCCGATCCCCACTTGCAAATTTGACTATGTCTCCTGGCACCGCCTCGCGCGAAGGGATTTTAATCCACTTGCCATCACGTAGGACTTGGATTTGCGGGGCTGACAGCTCCTTAAGTGCCTGCAGGGATTTTTCAGCCTTTCTTTCCTGAAAGAATCCGAGAAAGCCATTTAGGATAACAATCGCTATAATCGCAATCGCATCAATGTATTCACCAAGAAGGCCGGATACGAGTGTAGCGGCTACGAGGACAAGGACCATGAAATCCTTGAACTGGCTGAGGAACAAAATTAGCGCGGATTGCTTCTCCCCTTCCTCCAGCTCATTATAGCCGTGCACCCCAATCCTCTTTTCTGCATCCTGCATCGATAATCCAGACGAATAGTCAGTATTCAGTGCCTTTTCCACTTCATTAGCGTTCATTTCATGGAACTTCATCCGGCCATCTCACTTCCCCCTTTTCAATATCAGGAATGCCGTTTTAAATCCGGGCATTCTGCTCTCACGTAAGCTTATTCAGACTCGTCCAAAAAAATGCTAAAATAGAGGAAGCCATTAAACAGAGTATTTTTAGGTTTTGCGCTATAATTCAAAGCGTAAGCGCCTTGGTCATCGCCGTAAAAACTGGAGGGGCTTCGACTGAGATAAAGGAATCACGAAGAGCGAAGCTACTACCTGCATCACATCATGAAGAAGCATCTTCGAAAAAGCTACGTGGGCTTTGCGACGAGCTGAAGATATGCTTCCCTGAATAGGCTATGGCGCAGGAGCACCTAAGCGATTCGATGATGACTTATCGTAGGGAGGAGACCTGAAGTTTTCTAGGCGATAGGCGCTGAAGCTGGACATCACTCGAAGAAATGAAAAGAAAGCGAAGGTATTATTATGTCATTTGACGGTTTGTTTACTAGGGCGATGGCCGGCGAGCTTAGTGCTGCGCTTACAGGCGGCCGAATCAACAAAATCCATCAGCCTTTTAAAAATGAAATTCTCATGGTGATCAGGGCGGGCGGCACCAATCACCGTCTCCTTTTGTCAGCCCATCCAAGCTATGCACGGGTACAGACTACTTCGGATACATTCGACAACCCATCCGAGCCGCCAATGTTTTGCATGCTGTTAAGGAAACATATAGAAGGCCATATCCTTGAAGAGGTTTATCAAGCTGGAAATGACCGGATTCTCGTTTTTGAAATTAAAGGACGAAATGAAATTGGTGATGTCAGTTATAAGCAGCTGATCGTCGAAATTATGGGCAAGCACAGCAACATCATTCTTGTTGATAAAGGCCGGGGTATGATTCTAGATTCAATTAAACACGTTTCTTTTGCGGTTAATACTCACCGAGCCGTCCTTCCCGGCCAGCCGTATATTTCACCTCCGGAACAGCATAAACAGGACCCATTTACAGCAACCGAGGATGATGTACTAAAAGCGGTTGATTTTAACAGCGGCAAGCTTGACCGCCAGCTCGTCGAGGCGTTTTCTGGGGTTTCCCCGCTTTTTGCAAAAGAAGCAGTTTTTGCATGCGGGCTGGCAAACAGGGCGACACTGCCTAAGACGTTCATCTCCATGATTGGCAGACTGAAGGATGGTGCGATTGAACCTTCCATCACGTATACAGCCAATAAAGAATCCTTTTATTTGTTCCCGCTTCACCATTTAAAAGGAGAACATAGAACGTTTAAGTCGTTAAGCGAGATGCTCGACCGTTATTATTTTGGAAAAGCCGAGCGCGACCGTGTCAAGCAGCAGTCGGGGGGACTTGAACGCTTCCTTGCCAATGAGAAGGAAAAAAATGAAAAGAAAATAGAAAAGTTGAAGGCCACTCTGAAAGATGCGGAGCGGGCAGAAGAATTCCAGAAGTTCGGGGAACTATTAACAGCCAATATGCATCTAGCCAAAAAAGGCATGAAGGAAATTGAAGTATTGGATTATTATGATGAAAATGGCGCGATGATTAAAATTCCGTTGGATCCGTTAAAATCACCGTCCGAAAACGCCCAAAGGTATTTTTCCAAGTACCAGAAGGCGAAAAATTCGGTGCTTGTTGTGTTGGAACAGATCGAAAAAGCCGAAAATGAAGTAGCTTATTTCGATACACTGATTCAGCAGCTTGAATCCGCATCTCCAAAAGATATTGAGGAAATTCGGGAGGAACTGGCTGAGGGCGGCTATATCCGCCAGCGCGCAAGGAAAAACGGCAAAAAGCCCCAAAACCTTAAGCCCGTGCTGGATAAATATATAGCGGCTGATGGGACCGAAATCCTTGTAGGAAAAAACAACAAACAAAATGATTATCTGACATCAAAACTTGCAGCCAGGGATGAAATTTGGCTTCATACAAAGGATATTCCTGGGTCCCATGTTGTCATCCGCAGCAAAGAGCCTTCCGAGGAAACCATTCAAGAAGCCGCCATGCTTGCAGCTTACTTTTCAAAAGCCCGAAGCTCAAGCTCTGTACCTGTAGACTATACAAAAGTCCGCCATGTGAAGAAGCCAAGCGGAGCCAAGCCAGGATTCGTCATATATGATAACCAAAAGACCATCTATGTGACTCCCGAGGAAGAAGCAGTACTATCGCTAAGAAAAAATTAGAGGCTGCCCCGAAAAGGTCGTTGTTGACGGCTTTTTTGGGGCAGTTTTGTGTTTTATACATTTGTTTTTGGATTGGGCATGGCTAGTGAAAAACTGCATAGCCCTTCCAAGTATGGCAATAAAGTAGTGTCCGGGAACCTAGTTTAGCTACCAAAAAACTCAAAAGGCCGGCTGCTGGCAGGAATAGATGCCAAAAGCCGGCCCGTTTATTCAGTTTACTCTTGCATGGCTCCAGCCTGCAGGGTCTTTTCTCCATTCAGAAAGAGCGTCCATATCGGATTCTGAAATATATCCCTTTTCTTTTGCAGCTTCAACAAGTTCTGGAAAGTTGGATAGAGCGGCTACCTTTAATTCCGCTTCCGATAGAAGCTGTTTCCCTTTATCCAATGCATATGTAAATATGGCCACTGCCCCAATCACTTCGGCACCTGCTGCACGTAGAGCTTCAGCAGCTGTGATGACACTGCCTCCGGTTGAGATAAGATCTTCCACAATCACTACCTTTTGTCCAGGCATAATTTTCCCTTCGATTTGATTACCTTTGCCATGGCCTTTAGCGCTGCTTCGCACATAGCACATTGGCATATCTAGTTTTGCACTTACCCATGCAGCATGCGGTATACCTGCGGTGGCTGTCCCAGCAATCACTTCTGCTTCAGGAAAATGTGCTTGAATTAACTCGCCAAGGCCATTTGCAATTTCTCTTCGCACCTCTGGATAAGACATTGTCAGCCTGTTATCACAATAGATTGGTGACCTCATTCCCGAGGACCATGTAAACGGCTCTTGTGGACGTAGGGAAACTGCGTTGATTTCCAGTAAATGTTCTGCGATTTTTTTGCTCATACAACTGCCCCCTTCCAGGCACTCAGCCAGGTTTCATATGCTTTTAGCGGATTATTGTTCCTTGTTATAGGCCTGCCAACAACAATTGCGGAAATGCCATTCTCCCGGGCAAAGGTTGGCGTCGCGACTCTCTTTTGATCTTGGACACTATCAGAAGAAAGGCGGATTCCGGGTGTTACAGTCAGGAAGCCGCTCCCAAGCTTGCTGCGAATGCCGGCCGCTTCCCAGGCCGAACAGACGACGCCATCCAGGCCAGCTTGATTAGCCAATGCGGCATAATGGTGAACCGACTCTTCAAGGCTAACTGGGATTAACTGCTCGTTCTGCATCGTTTCTTCTGTTGTGCTTGTCAGCTGCGTAACGGCAATGCACGCTGGCCGCCTGTGGCCTGCCGGAGTGCCAGCGTCAAGGCCCTCGAGAGCAGCCTCCATCATCTCACTCCCGCCGGCGGCATGGACATTCACCAAATCGCAGCCAAGCCCTCCGAGCACTTTCATGGAGCTTTTGACCGTGTTTGGGATGTCATGAAGCTTCAAATCGAGGAATATCTTATGTTCCAATTCTTTCAGTCTGTAAACAGCTGAAGGGCCTTCTTTGAAAA
Organism: Bacillus sp. FJAT-27225; assembly: GCF_001685025.1. GTDB lineage: Bacteria > Bacillota > Bacilli > Bacillales > Cytobacillaceae > Bacillus_D. Next base: position 133,315 of record NZ_MAYU01000021.1, read on the forward strand.
ATAACTCCATCCCAATCTTTAGAAAGAGCTTTTCCCCACTGAATTGCTCAAGAAATCGCTCAACCTCATTCATTCCATCAAAGTCAAGCGCGATGATTAACGGGTTGTCTTGCATCGTTCCAACTCCTTCCCCGGCATTCCGAAATATGTTCATAGCCTAGCTTTTGAAGCAAAGCTGGCAATTCTTCTATAATAGTTGGGCAAACAAAAGGGTCTGTAAAATTGGCTGTACCGACCGCGACTGCACTGGCCCCGGCATAGAAGAATTCAATAACATCTTCGGCGCTTGAAATGCCCCCCATGCCGATAATCGGCAGGCGAGTCTTCTGGCTTACTTCATATATCATCCTGAGCGCTACCGGCTTGATTGCAGGGCCTGACAATCCGCCAGTTACATTAGCAAGGATTGGCTTAGCAGTCTGCAAATCTATCCGCATGCCCAGCAATGTATTGATCATTGTCAGTCCATCTGCCCCACCTGCTTCTGCAGCAAGTGCAACTTCAACGATATTCGTTACATTCGGAGACAGCTTCACATATACGGGCACTTGCGAAACCTCTTTTACCTTCCGGGTCAGCTTTCTCAAAACCTCGGAATCTGTCCCGAAGGCAATGCCGCCTTCTTTTACATTAGGACAGGACACGTTCAGCTCCAGTGCGTGAATATTTTCAGCTCTTGAGATCCTTTCAGCTACAAGGACGTAATCGTCTTCGGTCGCCCCGGCCACATTTGCAATGATTGGCACATCAAACTGTTCAAGGAAAGGCAGCTCCTCGGACATGATGGTTTCAACGCCGGGATTTTGAAGCCCTATGGCGTTCAGCATTCCCATTGGCGTCTCCGCTACCCTTGGAGTCGGATTGCCAAAGCGAGGCTCTGCTGTCGCAGCCTTAATCATGATGGCGCCCAGCTGATTCAAATCATAAAGATTGCTATATTCACGCCCGAATCCAAAGCAGCCTGATGCCGGCATGACGGGATTTTTTAAAGACAGCCCCGGTATTGAAATGTCAAGCATACTCATAAGACAACCTCCCCTGCACGAAATACTGGCCCATCGCTGCATACCTTTTTATAGGCGGTCCCGGAAAAATCTCCAGGAACCTCACAGACGCAGGCAAAGCAAGCCCCGATGCCGCAACCCATCCGCTCTTCAAGGGAAAGAAACACATTTTTCTCAGAAGAATACCCCTCCAGTGCTTTTAGCATAGGCTTAGGGCCGCATGCATACAACGTATCGAAATCAAGTCTTTTTTCTTCAATCACATCCGTGACAAAGCCCTTTTCCCCATAGCTGCCGTCCGCAGTTGCAATATACGTTTCTCCGAGACTGGCAAACTCTTCTTCGTAAAAAACTGCTTCCTCTGTTTGGTATCCGAGCACATGGATGACTTTAACACCATTTGCAGCTAGCTGGCGCGAAAGCTCATAAAGGGGAGGAACTCCGACTCCTCCGCCTACAAGCAATGCGGTACTCCCCGGAAGGGCTTCCTTAACAGGAAAACCATTCCCTAGCGGGCCGAGTACATCGATCACTGCTCCAGGAGCTTCGCCAGACAAGAGCATTGTCCCCTGTCCGGACCTCCTAAAAATCACTGTAAACTCGTTATTTTCCTTGTCTATCGAACAAAGGCTGATCGGTCTGCGCAAAAGCGGCCCATGCCCTCCTCCTACTTTAATATGGACAAATTGTCCTGGATGGGCGGTACTGGCAAACCTGGCTTTGACCGTCATTTTATAGATGTTGGCTGCAATTTCCTCGCTGCTGATTATCCTGCATAGTTCTTTTGTTATCAAACCAATACTTCCTCCTTGCCAGCGGAAATAGCTTCCGCAGAAAAATTCATTGATTCAATGACACGGAGGATTGCCCCGGCTGTATCAAGTGAGGTTAAACACGGAATCCCGTTCTCAACTGCTTCGCGCCGAATCCTGAAGCCGTCACGTTCAGGCTGCTTGCCCATTGTCAATGTATTGACGATAAACTGGACATCACCCTTTTGGATAATATCGATGAGAGTCGGGCCTTTGGAGCCAATCTTTTCTACCACCTCAACAGGTATCCCTTCACGGGCAATTACAGCAGCGGTTCCGCTTGTGGCTTTGACTCGGTATCCTTCAGCCGCAAACCGTTTTGCAAGCCTCGCTGCCTCCTGTTTATCTTTGTCGGCAACCGTCATCAGCACTGTACCGAACTGCCTGATCGAAATGCCTGAAGCAACAAGACCCTTATATAAAGCTTTTTCGAGCGTAAAATCCTTGCCCATTACTTCCCCTGTTGATTTCATTTCAGGTCCAAGTGAGATATCCACACTACTTAATTTTGCAAAAGAGAAGACTGGAACCTTCACGTACACTTCATCCCGTTCAGGAGTCAGCCCGCTGGTGTAGCCCTGCTCGCGAAGCGAAATGCCGAGCATTGCCTTTGTTGCCATTTTGGCCATTGGCATGTTTGTTATCTTGCTCAAAAAAGGAACCGTCCTGCTTGAACGCGGATTCACTTCCAGCACATAAACTCCACTGTCAGCGAGCACAAACTGAATGTTCAGAAGCCCGACAATGTTAAGTCCTCTTGCCAGCCGTTCCGTATAATCGGCTAGAATACGCTTATTTTCCTCTGTAAGAGATTGAGGCGGATAGACGGCTATTGAATCCCCTGAGTGGACACCAGCTCGTTCGATGTGCTCCATGATGCCTGGAATCACCACGTCAGTTCCATCCGATATAGCATCCACTTCGATTTCCTTACCGGTTATATAGCGGTCTATCAGGACTGGGTGGCCGGTATTGATTTTAACGGCGTTTTCCATGTAATGAATGAGTTCCTCTTCGCGGCCGACAATTTCCATTGCACGGCCTCCGAGGACGTAAGAAGGCCTGACGAGTACCGGATAGCCAATCTCAGCAGCAATCGTAATTGCTTCGCCAACAGACATTGCAGTCCTTCCCAGTGGCATCGGAATTCCAAGCTTCTGGAGTGCCTGCTCAAATTTATCCCTGTCCTCGGCACGGTCGAGATCCTCTAAAGAAGTACCGAGCAGCCTGACTCCCCGAGCAGCAAGCCCTGACGCCAAATTAATCGCAGTCTGGCCGCCAAACTGAACGACAACCCCAATCGGATCCTCCAGCTCAATAATATGCATAACATCCTCAATCGTAAGCGGCTCAAAATAAAGCTTGTCGGATATGCTGAAATCAGTTGAAACCGTCTCAGGATTACTATTAATAATGATGGCTTCATAGCCAGCTTCCCGGATGGCTTTAACTGAGTGCACGGTAGCATAATCGAATTCAATACCCTGGCCGATCCGGATTGGGCCAGATCCTAGCACAAGAACGCTCTTCCTTCCGCTTTTAACAGATTCATTTTCCTCTTCATACGTCCCATAAAAGTAAGGAGTGTCGGATTCAAATTCGGACGCGCATGTATCAACCATTTTGTAAACCGGGATGATGCCTCTATGCTTCCGCCAATCTGTTACCTCACCCTCATCACAGTTCCATGCCTTTGAAATTACAAGGTCGGTGAAGCCGCGTTTTTTCGCTTCGCGGCAAATCTCCTCATCGAATGGACGGTTTGCAAGCTTTTCTTCCAGCTCAATAACTCCTTTAAATTTATGTAGGAAGAAAAGGTCTATCTTGCTCCATTCATGGATGGTTTCAATTCCAACTCCGCGCCGAAGTGCCTCAGAAAGATAGAAAAGCCTTTCGTCGCCTGCCTTGCGAATTCGTTTTTCAATTAGCTCATCAGATAGGTTTTCCGCACCTGGAAGCTCGAAATGATATACATTAGCTTCAAGTGAGCGAATAGCCTTCAGCAGCGATTCTTCAAATGTCCTGCCAATTGCCATTACCTCTCCGGTCGCCTTCATTTGTGTACCCAGCTTGCGGTTGCCATTTTCAAATTTGTCAAATGGCCATCTTGGTATTTTTGTGACGATATAGTCGAGAGCAGGCTCGAAGCTGGCATATGTTTTTCCTGTGACAGGATTAAGCATTTCATCGAGCGTGAGACCGACAGCAATTTTTGCTGCAAGCTTTGCAATTGGGTAACCGGTTGCTTTAGAAGCAAGCGCGGATGACCGGCTTACTCTTGGATTTACTTCGATAATGTAGTATTCGAAGCTATCTGGATCGAGGGCAAGCTGGACATTGCAGCCCCCTTCAATCCCGAGTGCCCTGATGATTTTCAGCGAAACATTTCTTAAAAGCTGGTATTCACGGTCGCTTAACGTCTGGCTTGGTGCGACAACGATTGAATCACCAGTATGGATTCCAACCGGGTCGATATTTTCCATGTTGCAGACGACTATCGCTGTGTCATTGGCGTCCCTCATTACTTCGTATTCGATTTCCTTATATCCGGCTATGCTTTTTTCGAGGAGGCACTGGCTGACAGGGCTATTTTTCAAACCGCTTGTGACGATTTCCTCCAACTCCTGTTCATTGGAGCAGATGCCTCCTCCTGTCCCGCCAAGCGTGAATGCAGGGCGGACAATAACTGGGAAGCCAATTTCCTCAACAAACGACCTGGCTTCTTCAAATGTATGTATAATCGCGCTTTCCGGAACCGGTTCATTCAGCTCATTCATCAGGTTTCGGAATAATTCCCTGTCTTCTGCTTTGTTAATGGCATCAAGCTTTGTGCCAAGAATCTCTGTTCCACACTCTTCAAGAACTCCGGACTTTGCAAGCTCAACAGCCAGGTTAAGCCCTGTTTGTCCTCCCAAAGTTGCAAGAAGGGCATCGGGACGCTCTTTTCTGATGATCCTTGACACAAACTCAACGGTCAACGGTTCTATATAGACTTTGTCGGCAATTTCAGTATCTGTCATAATTGTCGCCGGATTGGAATTCACAAGAATGACCTTATAACCTTCTTCTTTTAGGGCAAGGCAAGCCTGCGTGCCAGCATAATCGAACTCTGCAGCCTGGCCGATGACAATTGGGCCTGAACCGATAACTAGGATGGTGTTTATATCATGACGCTTTGGCATACTGCTCCCCCTTTATGTACTTCAATCATTTTCATAAATCGGTCAAATAATCCGTTTGCATCCTCCGGACCTGGTGATGCTTCCGGATGATACTGGACCGTAAAGGCAGGCAAACTTTTATGCCGAAGACCTTCAACGCTTCTATCATTTAAGGCGATATGGGTAATATCCAACTCCGTTCCTTCGAGAGAGTCTGGATTTACTGAATAACCATGATTTTGCGACGTAATCGAAATCCTGCCGGTTGCAAGCTCCTTTACCGGGTGGTTCGAACCTCTGTGGCCAAATGGCATTTTTTCAGTATCCGCCCCGCACGCTAGTGCAAACAGCTGATGGCCAAGGCAAATCCCGAAGATAGGAACTAGCCCAAGGACACCCTTTAGCATCTCAATTGCTTCAGGCACATCCTTCGGGTCGCCAGGTCCATTTGACAGCATGACCCCATCCGGCTTCAGCTGCATGATTTCCTCGGCAGTCGTATTATAAGGAACGACAGTCACATCACAGCCTCGGCCGTTCAGTTCCCTTAGAATTCCGTGTTTCATGCCAAAATCGACGAGGACAACCCGGTTTCCCCTGCCTGGGCTTGGATATGGATTTTTAGTTGACACGGTTTTCACCTGGTCCTTCGGAAGCTGCTCCGTCCTTAATTCTGAAGCAACTTCAACCGGGTTCACGTCCATTGAACAAATAGCTCCCTTCATTGTTCCATGCTGGCGAATTGCCCGGGTCAGCCTTCTCGTATCAATTCCCTTCAGGCCAGGTATCTTCTTCATTTTCAGGTATTCATCCAATGTCATTTCGTTTCGCCAGTTTGAAGGCATATCTGCCGTTTCCTTGACAATCAAAGCACTGATTGCTGGATTGATCGATTCAAAGTCATCTCGATTGATTCCGTAATTTCCTGCAAGCGGATAGGTTAGGACGACAAGCTGCATGCAATAGCTTGGGTCGGAAAGGATTTCCTGATAGCCGGTCATCCCCGTGTTGAAGACAACTTCTCCCTTCGTTTGAGCAAGATGCCCAAACACTTCTCCTTCAAAAACACTTCCGTCTTCCAATATCAGTTGCCGTTTCATGCTTGAACACGCTCCTTTTCCCAGGCTATCTTTCCGTCTGCAATTGTCATGGCTGGCCACCCCTTGCACTTCCAGCCAGCAAACGGCGTATTTTTACCTTTCGATAAAAATTCCTCCGGATTTATTTCCTTCGCTTCATGTAAATCCAGGAGGACGATATCCGCTGGTTGACCTTCTTCAAGCCTTCCGTACGGCAACCCAAACGCTTTTGCTGGTTTAATCGTCATAAGCTCGATTAACTGCTGGAGGGACATACTTCCTTTTTCAACGAAATGGCTATATAAAAGCGGGAACGCCGTTTCAAGGCCGGTGATTCCGAAAGGTGCTAACTCCATTCCTTCTGCTTTTTCTTCAAGTGTATGGGGTGCATGGTCGGTTGCAATAAAATCAATTGTCCCATCCATTAATCCCTCAATAAGCGCATCACGATCTTGATTTTCCCTAAGCGGCGGATTCATTTTAAAATTGGTATCAAGCCCCGGAATATCATCCTGGCTTAATAGTAAATGATGAGGTGTCACCTCGGCAGTCACTTTAATTCCTGCTCGTTTTGCATCTCTGACAGCCCTGACAGATTCCTTTGTACTGATGTGGCAAACATGATAGTGACAGCCTGCTGCCTCGGCAAGCAGCACATCCCTCGCTATATGGACACTTTCACAGACAGACGGAATTCCCCTTAATCCGTTATCTTTGGAAAAAGATCCTTCATGGACACACCCATTGTTGATTAACGTTTCTTCTTCACAATGGGCAACCACTGTCATATCGAGAGCAGCAGCACGTTTCATCGCCTCAAGCATCATTGCTGCCGATTGGACACCAACCCCGTCATCGGTAAAAGCAAATGCACCCGCCTCCTTAAGTGCTTTAAAGTCTGTCAACTGCTCACCAAGCTGGCGAGTAGTAATAGCTGCATAAGGAAGAACTCTCACAGAAGCGGTTTCTGAAATTCGATCGTTAAGCCACTCCAATTGCTCCTTTGAATCGGGAACAGGCTTTGTATTCGGCATTGCTGCAATCGTTGTGAAACCGCCTTTTGCCGCGGCCTTCGTCCCTGTTTTAATAGTTTCCTTTTTTTCACCACCTGGCTCCCTTAGGTGGACATGGAGGTCAATGAGGCCTGGGGCAGCGACAAGCCCTTTTGCGTCAATGACTCTATCAGCATCCCAATCTAGCTTGGGACCGATTTCATGGATTATTCCGTTTACAATGTAAATATCTTTGCTTCCGTCAGTTTCGTTTTCAAAGAACAGCTGCGTGTTTTTTATTAAAAGTTTCATATTTCCAGCCTCCCTTTCGCAATTCCAATCCTCTTTTTAATACCGCCATCCGTACATAAACGCCATTTTCCATTTGTTTAAAAATTCGCGATCGTTCACATTCAACTAGGCTTCCAGCAATCTCAACATCCCTGTTGACAGGCGCAGGATGCATGATAATGGCCTCTGGCTTCATTGCTCTTTCGCGCTCTACCGTCATGCCAAATCGGTGATGATATTGTTCAAAATCGCAATATTTGTATTCGTGCCTTTCATGCTGAATTCGAAGAAGCATGACAACATCGGCTTCTCTGACTGCTTTGTCCACTGGTACATAGGGTAGTTTCGGCTCAAACCACTCTTCAGGGCCTGAGAAAACAACCTCTGCTCCAAGCCTGATTAACACTTCAGCATTTGAGTGGGCGACCCGGCTATGGCGGATATCCCCGATAATTGCAACCTTTAATCCTCTGAACCTTCCAAACTCCTGATGGATGGTCATTAAATCTAGAAGCGACTGAGTCGGATGGTCCCCACAGCCATCTCCACCATTCATAATCGGTATATTAATGCCTCTAAGTCCGCGATAGTACCTATCCGATGGATGCCTGATTACCACCGCATCTACACCTATTGCTTCCAGGGTTTTTACTGTATCGTAGAGGCCCTCCCCTTTTTGGGCACTGGAGGTATTAACATCAAACGGAATGATTTCAAGCCCAAGTTTTTTTTCAGCCATCTCAAAGCTGCATTTTGTGCGCGTGCTAGGTTCAAAGAACAGGTTTGAAACATACATTTGCTTGGACGGCCTCCAATTTGCTCCTTTTGAAAACTGAGCGGCGTCGTCAAGAATCTGGTTAATTTCATCCACTTTCAAATCAGCTAAGGTCAATAAATTCATAATTAATTCCTCCTCGTAGTTTTTCACCAACTAAGTTTAATGTTCTAAATGGTTTTAAGAAAAAACACTGTTACGAGTTGCACCTTACCGAAAATTGCGTCTTCAATTCATAGTCTATTCCTACACAAAAAGCGCCCGGGCAAAAGCCAGGGCGCATTAAAGCAGGCCGGTTCGACGGTTAAAAAACCCTCCATTCGACTGGTGCACCCTTTCCGGCCTCTCTGTGCCTGTTTTAAAAGGTGTTATATTATTTGTCTTTTATCTTCTTCATGTTGTTCATCAAACATGTCATTTTCCGCAGGGTTCCTGCCAGGAAGAACAATGTTCAGGATAATACCCAGGATGGCTGCCAAAGCCATGCCCTGAATCTGAAAGCCTTCGGTAAACTTAATGAATGCCCCGCCAATACCTACTATCAGAATAACCGATGAAATGGCTAGATTGCGGTTGTTTCCAAAATCGATTTTGCTGTCAACTAGCATCCTCAAGCCCGAGGAAGCGATGATACCGAACAGCAGTATAGATACTCCCCCCATTACAGCAGGTGGAATTGAGCCGATTAAAGCTGTGATGGTACCAATGAATCCAAACACAATCGCTGCTACTGCAGCACCGGCAATGACATACACACTGTAAACCTTCGTGATTGCCAGTACCCCGATATTTTCACCATAGGTCGTTTTTGGAGGGCCGCCAATCAACGCTGAAATCATTGTCGCCGTCCCATCGCCAAGGATGGAGCGATGCAAGCCTGGATCCTTGATATAATTACGCCCTACAACCTTGCTCAGGACAAGCTGGTGCCCGATGTGTTCAGATAACGTTACAACTGCAACTGGCACCATCAAAGCGACAAGGTCCCAAGAGAAATTCACATTGTAATGGACGAACGGAAAAACAAATTCCGGCATTTCAAAAAAGTCAGCCTCAATCACTTTTGAGAAATCGACAATTCCCACTGCCAACGAGTACAGGTAGCCGACAACAATACCAGCAAGGATTGGGATGATGCTTAACATCCCTCTTGCAAATACTGAAAAAGCAATTGTTGCTGCCAAAGTTACAAGCGCAGCTGAAAAATGAGTAAGGCTGTAACCTTCTGGTCCGTTTGCTGTGTTCATCGCCATGCCCACTGCGGTGCCAGAAAGCGAGAGGCCAATGACTATGATAACCGGGCCAACGACGATTGGCGGCAGAAGCTTCATAATCCAGCGGTGTCCAGCTTTCTTAATAACCAGGGCGACAATTCCATAGACCAACCCGGCCATAAAACTCCCAATCATTGCGCCACCAGGTCCTCCAGTTGCTTTCGCAGCTATAACTGGGACAATAAATGCGAAGGAAGATCCAAGATACGCAGGCACCTGCCATCTGGTGATTGCCATGAAGGCCAACGTTCCGAGCCCGCTTGAAATCAGGGCGATTGCAGGACTTAAATCAACCAGGTACGGTACTAGAATCGTTGCGCCAAACATAGCAAACAAGTGCTGAAGGCTTAGGGTAATGAGCTGAATCAAGCTTGGTTTTTCATTAACATCTAAAACTGGTTTGTTGTTCATAATTCTCCTCCAATGGTAGCATTGTGCCAGGGTACGCACCTTTCTTTTTATCCAAAAAAAAACCTCCGTGCAGAGATTTGCGCAGGGAGGTAGTAAATGCGGCAGAATACAGTTGTATCCTGTTTTGGGCAGAGCATACTGGCCCTTTTGTCCGGCATTTTCCCCTTGGCAGGCTCTCTGGACTGCTTTTAAAAGGGTTATTTTTTTCTCACTATTTATTCATGGATGCTTACTTGATCTTGGCCATCAATTTCTGACAACTCAACTTTGATTCGTTCAGAGCTGGAAGTTGGAATGTTTTTCCCAACATAATCAGCACGGATGGGCAGCTCGCGATGGCCCCTATCCACCAGAACAGCAAGCTGGATTTGCGCCGGGCGCCCAAGGTCCATGACTGCGTCCATTCCAGCCCGGACTGTCCGGCCCGTAAAAAGGACATCATCTACCATGATCACCTTCTTATCGGTTACACCGGAAGGAATATCCGATCCCTTGACGAGCGGTTCCTGGTCTTCGGTCTTCTTGGTGAGATCATCCCGGTATAAGGTTATATCCAGCTCACCAAAAGCTATGTCTTTTCCTTCAATCTGCTGAATTTTCTCAGCCAGCCTTTCGGCGAGGTAGATGCCCCTTGTTCTTATGCCCACAAGGACACAATCCTCAATGCCTTTGTTCTTCTCGATAATTTGATGCGCAATCCTTGTAAGCGCCCTTCGAATCGCTTGTTCATCCAAAACAACTGCCTTTTGGCCCATGTCTCTTCCTTCCTTTTTTAAAGAAGTGTAATAAAAAACCTCCCAGCAGACGCGGGAGGTGGGAAAATCGGTTACTAGAATACACCTTTGGCAGGTGATGAGTTCCGTATCCTTTCCAGCCTCACAGGACTGCTTTTAAAGGGCTTATTAAGTTAAAATCATAGTAACTCAACTTATAGAGGTTGTCAATTGTTTTTGCGAAGTTCGTCCAAGATTTTGTCGAAATACGTCGGCAAGGGTGCCTCGAACTCATGGTATTCACCTGTCCGAGGATGCTTGAAACCAAGTATTCCAGCGTGCAGGGCCTGACCGCCAATATCCATCGTTTTCTTGGGTCCATATTTTGGATCGCCTACAAGCGGATAACCAATATACTTCATATGCACACGAATTTGATGTGTCCTCCCTGTTTCAAGCTGGCACTCAATAAATGTGAAATCCCCAAGTCTCTCCAGGACATTGAAATGGGTAACTGCATGCTTGCCTCCATCGACAACCGTCATGCTCTGCCTGTCTTTTGGATCTCTTCCTAACGGCGCATCAACCGTTCCATGATCATGGGGAATAGTCCCATGGACAATCGCTTTGTATTTCCTTGTGACAGTCTTCTCAACAAGCTGATTAACAAGGCTTTCATGGGCCATATCGTTCTTTGCAACCATCAGGAGCCCTGAAGTATCCTTATCAATTCTGTGAACGATGCCAGGCCTTAGGACACCATTAATTCCAGATAAATCCTTGCAATGATGCATCAGCCCGTTCACAAGCGTTCCGGTCAGATGGCCAGGTGCCGGATGCACCACCATCCCTTTCGGCTTGTTCACAACAAGAACATCGCTATCTTCAAAATAAATATCGAGTTCCATAGGTTCCGGCAAAGCATCAAGTTCTTCCGGGTCCGGAATCGACACTTCAACAATGTCATTCTGTGCGCATTTATAATTTGTTTTGACCGGCTTGCCATTTACGAGCACATTTCCATCCTTGATCCATGCCTGTACCTGGGTCCTTGACCATTCCTCATTAAGGGATGCTACTACCTTATCGATTCTGTCACCCTTCTGTTCATTCAGGATGGTGTGTTCCATCTTTTCCATAAGATTTCTCCTTCTTCAATTCCCGCTCTTCTTTTATCATTTGTATCATCAAAAGAAATACACCAATAACCAGGGCGGAATCCGCAATGTTAAAGACTGGGAAATTGTAGTTAAATATGAATGTGTGGATGAAATCGACTACCTCCTGCCGGTGTACGCGGTCGATAAAGTTACCGATTGCCCCGCCCAGCATAAAACCGAGTGAAACTCCAAGAAGAGGCTTACCTTTTGTCCACTTTTGGATATAATACACAATTCCAATTATGACAATGACAGTTATTATATAAAAAAGCCACATCTGCCCCTGCAAAATGCCCCAGGCAGCTCCTTTGTTACGGTGTGAAGTAATATAAAGAAAGTCCTCTATAATTGGGATACTGTCACCGATATTCATGTATTTCACAATCAGCCATTTCGTAATTTGGTCCAGCAGGATAATGAAAGCAGCAATTAAGTAATAAAACACCAAGTAAACCCTCCACATCTTCTCGATGACTTCTTATGCATTTTAGCATAAACCTGTAACTGTGCACAAAAAAATATATAATTGTGTCACTTTAGCTTTCGATTAACTTCTTTTTGCGAAAATATGTAATTTCCTGCCTCACACTATGTCGAACACTTCTTGTTAAGAAATTGAAACGTATTTTTCCTTCACCACGACTATAGTGGTGTGTCAAACAAAATCACTTTGATGGGGGTCATCAACATGGCAGTTCGGTTACACGTTTCAAAAGGTTTCATAGTATGGGGAGTTATTTTTGCACTGGTTCTTTCACTATTCGCTGGAGTTTTCACGAAAAAAGCAGAGGCTTCCGTTTCCTGGGGCCAAGAAGTGACCGAGGTGGCGAAGCGCTATAGTGGTACACCATACAAATGGGGCGGTACAACAGCAAAAGGCTTCGATGCTTCTGGTTTCACTCAATTCGTTTACAAAAAGTCAGCCGCAAAAATTACTCTTCCTCGCTCTTCAAAGGATCAATATAAGGTTGGCAAAGCTGTCGCTAAAAAGAATCTTAAAGAAGGCGATCTTGTTTTCTTCAATACTGATGGCAAAGGTGTTTCCTTTGCAGGTATTTATTTAGGCAAAAATAAATTCATCGCGGTTACAGTGAATAAGGGAGTTTCAATCCAATCAATGGATACGAAGTACTGGAAGGACCGGTATGTAGGTGCAAAGCGGGTATTAAAGCAATAATTCTTAAAAAGGACTTCGAATGGATTTAAAGGTTTGCCTGATAGCTCGCCCCTATTAGGCAATACCATTAAATCGGGCCTTTGCCAACTAGCCCATTCCTATTGGTCAAGGCTCAATATAAGAGTGCAAAATCAAGCAGGCAACACCATTTTTCCGGATAGGAAAAGCCCAGGGCAGTATATTGCCCTGGGCGATTTTTTAGTTATTCTTGTGCACCTGCGTCTGAATAGGAGTCCTTCACAACGCTTGCGCAACGCGGGCAAAGGGTTGGATGTTCCGGATCTTTTCCAACCTCTGGAGTGACAACCCAGCAGCGGTCACATGTTTCACCTTCTGCTTTTGTAATGACAATTGCTGCATGTTCAAGCTTGATTGCATTTTCTGGTGCTTGGTCATAAGTACCTGCAACTTCAAATCCTGACACAATGAACAATTGTTTAACATCCTCTTTAATTGAATTTAGCAAAGACTGGGTCTTTTCGTTCACATAAAGAGTCACTTTCGCTGTCAAAGATTTACCAATTACCTTTTCATTCCGCGCTTCTTCCAATGCCTTTAATACATCATCACGAAGCTTCATGAATTCGGTCCATTTTTTCTCAAGTTGGTCCGCGTTTGGCAGCTGTTTGTATTCCGGCATGTCTGTCAGCTGTACGCTTTCCTCTTTAACGCCCGGGATAAAAGTCCAAACTTCGTCAGCAGTATGAGAAAGAATTGGGGAAACAAGTTGAGCCAATGAAACAAGCGATTGATACAGAACAGTTTGAATAGCACGGCGTTCTTTATTATCTGCAGCTTCGATGTACAAGACATCTTTCGCAAAATCAAGATAGAACGCACTCAAGTCAAGCGTACAGAAGTTGTTCACCGCATGGTAGATTGAGGAATATTCATAGCGTTCATATGAATCCCTAACTTGCTTAATCAGTTTGTTAAGCTTTACAAGCATGAACTGGTCTACTTCACGCAGTTCTTCAAACCCAAGGGAATCTTTATCAGGGTTAAAGTCAGCAAGGTTGCCCAACAGGAACCTGAATGTATTCCTAATCTTCCGGTAAACCTCAGAAACTTGTTTCAGGATAGCATCGGAAACACGAACATCGGATTGGTAATCTACCGATGAAACCCAGAGGCGAAGAATATCAGCACCCATTTGGTTCATTACCTTTGCCGGAATCACGACATTTCCTAGTGATTTACTCATTTTCCTGCCTTCGCCGTCGAGAATAAATCCATGGCTTAGCACTCCCTTATAAGGAGCCTTGCCAGTCACTGCCACAGCAGTTGACAAAGAAGAGTTGAACCAGCCGCGGTATTGGTCCGAGCCTTCAAGATAAAGGTCTGCCGGACGCTGCAGGTCCTCTCTTTCCTCCAGTACGGCCTGATGGGAAGAACCGGAGTCAAACCAGACATCCATAATATCGGTTTCTTTCGTAAATGTGCCGTTTGGCGAACCAGGATGAGTAAAGCCTTTTGGAAGCAAATCTTTTGCTTCTCTTTCAAACCAGATATTTGAACCATGTTCACGGAACAAATTGGATACATGGTTGATTGTTTCATCCGTGATAATAGGTTCACCGTTCTCTGCATAAAATACCGGGATTGGAACCCCCCATACACGCTGGCGGGAAATACACCAGTCACCGCGGTCACGCACCATATTGAACAGACGTGTTTCACCCCAGGCTGGAACCCATTTCGTTTCTTTAATTGCCTCAAGCAGATCTTGACGGAAATCCTTAATAGAGGCAAACCATTGGGCTGTTGCCCGGAAAATAACCGGCTTCTTCGTTCTCCAGTCATGCGGATAAGAGTGGGTGATGAATGATAGCTTCAACAAGGCCCCAGCTTCATTAAGAGCCTCTGTAATTGGCTTATTCGCTGTATCGTAAAATAAACCTTCAAAGCCTTCCGCTTCTTTTGTCATTACCCCTTTATCATCAACAGGGCTAAGAACATCGAGCCCATATTTCTGGCCAACCTGGAAGTCATCTTCCCCGTGGCCAGGCGCAGTATGGACGCACCCTGTACCAGCATCTGTCGTGACGTGTTCGCCAAGCATCACAAGGGAATCACGTTTGTAAAGTGGATGGGCTGCGACAACATATTCAAGCTCGCTTCCTTTAACCTTTTTGGTCACTTCGTAAGTTTCCCAGCCAATTTCCTCCGCAACAGACTCGAGAAGTGCTTCTGCAACAAGGTAACTGCCTTCGCCTGCCGAAACAACAACATAGGTTAGTTCAGGATGAACGGAAATTCCAAGATTGGCAGGAATCGTCCATGGAGTTGTTGTCCAAATTACAATGCTTGTTTCTGCATCGAGGACACCTTTGCCATCCTTTACTTTAAAGCCAACATAAATCGATGGGGACTTTTTATCCTTGTACTCGATTTCAGCTTCAGCAAGTGCGGATTCACTTGATGGAGACCAGTAAACAGGCTTTAGTCCTTTATAAATATAGCCTTTCTTTGCCATCTCGCCAAACACCTTGATTTGCTGTGCTTCATACTCTGGCTTTAGTGTGATATAAGGGTTTTCCCAGTCACCCCTAACACCAAGCCGTTTAAATTGTGTTCTCTGGCTGTCGATTTGCTCGAGCGCATACTCTGTACAAAGCTTGCGGAACTCGGCAACTGTCATTTCCTTGCGTTTTACACCTTTATTTGTAAGCGCCTGCTCGATTGGAAGGCCATGAGTGTCCCAACCTGGGACATATGGAGCATTATAGCCTGTCATCGACTTGTGGCGGACAATGATGTCCTTCAGGATTTTATTGAGGGCATGCCCAATGTGGATATCGCCATTCGCATATGGAGGCCCGTCATGAAGGACATACATTGGACGTCCTTTCGTCCGTTCCTGGACCTTGCGGTAGATGTCCATTTCGTTCCATTTTTCCTGGATTTCAGGCTCCCGCTTCGGAAGGTTTCCGCGCATTGGGAATTCAGTCTTCGGCATTAACAATGTGTCTTTGTAATCCATTTTCTTTTTCCTCCTGAATATAACTTAAGCAACTAGTAACCAATTATCGGCGCTGCCGCTCGTGCTTTTTGGACACGCTGTCTTCTAAAAGTTTGTTGTTTTAACTAGTAGTTGATTTCTGCTCCACTAAGGGAAGCTCCTGGGAATTATCATCTCAGGGACAGAAAGGAAAGCTCCCTTCGCCCCTTTCGTTCCAATCAACTTGCTAGGTGTTATTCTTATAGCAACAAGTTTATAAAAACAGCTTTTGAAAAAACAAAAAAACCTCCTCATCCCAAATAGGGACGAGAAGGTTTGGTTATTCCCGCGGTACCACCCTGATAGGCAGTCTGAACTGCCCGCTCAACATCCGTAACGTGGATGGGACGCCTGTGCTTAATCGGCATATGCTTTTCGGCACGGGGCTCGAGGGTGATGTTCAATTATTCCTGCTTTTGCCGGTTCCCACCGTACCCGGCTCTCTGAAAAAAGCTGATGAATAATTTACTGTCCCTGTCATAGCCTGTTAAAAATGAGATAGAGTTTATTATGAAATTATATGCGAAATAGTGCTAAACGTCAAGCGAGGGAATCTTCTTCCTGGCTTGCCTTAAGCTCGGAAGCATCAACCTTGTATTCAAGGAGGTGATCCCAGTCGTCGTTGTTAATCATATCGAGCTGGGCTTCAATCAACATTTTAAAACGCGTTCGGAAAACCTTGGACTGCTTTTTCAAATCTTCAATCTCAAGGGCGATTTTGCGAGCTTTTGAAAGCGATTCATTGACAATTCTGTCAGCGTTCTTTTCGGCTTCCTTAATAATCAGCTTCGCTTCCTTTTGGGCGATCCGTTTAACTTCTTCTGCAGCTTCCTGGGCAACAATGATAGATTTGTTAAGGGTTTCTTCGATGTTGGTAAAATGGCCAAGCCTGTCATTCATATCGTTCAGGCGTTCTTCCAGTTCTTTTTTTTCTCTAAGGACAAGTTCATAATCTTTGATTACCTGGTCAAGGAATTCATTTACTTCATCCTCATCGTACCCTCGGAATCCTTTATTGAATTCCTTATTATGAATATCCAACGGCGTTAATGGCATGACGCCACCTCCCTAATTGAGTTTCTTTATCTGCCAGTCAGGCGCCTTTAGCCCGAAAAGAGCTTTATCCCACACTTTATATGTACTACAATTTGTAATTCGACAGGAACAGGCAATTTCCTGCATTGAAAAAGAATTATTTTTGTTTCCCCGCGGTTATTCGCCATTTGTCTTTTTTGGTCTTGCCTTCAATTGCCTGAATTCGTGCTCTTCCGTATCCCCTTGCGGAAATTATGTCACCTTCGCCACACTCGAAAGCTGGGTTTTCGGTAACAGCCCAGTTGACTTTGACCAATCCTTGCTGGATTAAAACCTGGGATTTTTGCCGGGAAATATGATGGATGGCAGCAAGGACAGCATCAAGCCTTAATGAACTGACTGTCAGCGAATCCTCCGTCCATGTTTCGGAAGGAATGATTGCATCATCCAGTTTTACCTCGGATACACTTACCGATGCACGTCCTACTGATTCCAACTGCATGGTTATATAAGATGCAACTTCTGATGCGCAAAGAAATTGGACTCTGTCCCCTGAAGTGAGGATATCGCCGAATTTTTCACGCTTCAGCCCGAGTGACATTAAACTCCCCAGTACCTGAGGGTGTTCAATCGACACGAATTTGACAGGGTATTTTATCTCCATCAGGCTGACTTGAAAGTCATCAGGCTCTGCAACAGCATAATCCGGTAATAGCAGTGCCCTTTTTCTTTCCGCAGAGTCGACGCCTCCATACAGTTCAACACGGACATCGCCACTTTCACCGATTATTAATTTTAGAATATGCTGTTCCCTTGGATCAAGAAAATGGGTAAGCCTCAGGGCATATGTGCTTTCGACTGTGTCCTTCCAATTAAGGACCTGGTCAATGAATTCACGTTCTCCCGGCCTGAAATGCTGATAGATGTTCATTCTGGACTCCTAATTTAGTATATCTGCAATTAAAAAGGACTGGCTTAATCAAGCCAGTACAATTTCTTTTTTAAAAATTCGTTACTAACCAACGATACACAGTACCTAATCCAGAGGTCGCGAGCCTTAGCGTAATGATTGCGACAATCGGAGAAATATCAATCATGCCTAGAGGCGGGATGAACCTCCTGAAAGGCTCTAGGAATGGTTCACAAATCCTCGACAGGAATTGGCCAATCGCTGACTCACGAGCATTCGGAAACCATGACATTAAAATATAGATAATCAATGCCCAATAATAGAGATTGATTACATTCACAAGAATTCTAAATACAAATTCCATTTACTACTTACCACCTCGAATCCTGAAAGTCATTTTCTTGCATCAGTTCGGAAATATTGCCAGAAACCTCAACATTGTCCGGTGTACATAGGAAAATGCTCAAACCAATCTTTTGAATATCGCCGCCGATTGCATAGACTGTCCCACTCAGGAAATCGACAATCCGCTTTGCCTGGTCGTGGTCGATCCTTTGCAGGTTTACAACAACAGCACGCCTATTCTTAAGATGGTCGGCAATTTCCTGGGCCTCCGAGTACATTCTCGGTTCAATCAATACAACCTTTGACGATTTTTGGACGCTTTGAAGAGAAACGACATTTTGGGCCTTTACAGCATGCTGCTGCTTTTGGGGCTTCAGTGGTTCAGGCTCTTCAATATATTCCTCTTCCTCATCGTATTGGTCATCCAATAAAAAGAATGTCTTGAATTTAGATTTAATGCTCATTTACCCGCACCTCCGTATCGTTTTTCCCTACGAGCGCTGTCCCAATCCTGATCATGGTTGCCCCTTCTTCAACAGCGATTTCATAATCATTTGACATTCCCATCGATAATTCCCTGCAAGGCGCGAACGGGAGTCCCAGCTCCTGGACACGGCCGCGCAATTCCCTTAGCTTCCTGAAACAGTCTCTAAGTACTTGTTCATCGTCTGTATAAGGAGCCATTGTCATTAGACCTTCGACAATTACCTTATCAAAGTTGCCTAGCCCTGATATAAACTCAATCGCTTCTTCAGGATTCAGGCCGTGCTTGCTTTCTTCGCCCGAAACATTGACCTGTACCAGGCATTTTACAGGTCCTGAAGCACGTTTGTTAATTTCTTCAGCTAATGAAAGCCTGTCCAGCGAGTGGATATAATCCACTTTGCCAATTACAGCCTTTACTTTTCTTGTTTGCAGTGTACCAATAAAATGGAACGACGCCCTGTCTTCAAGCTTTTCCCATTTGGCGATAAGCCCGGCATCCCGATTTTCACCAATATCGGCCACACCTGCTTCCACAGCTTCGATTGCTCTCTCTATACTAACATATTTCGTTACAGCTATGATTCTCACTTCCCCGGGATCCCTGGCGGCCCTTTGACAAGCCTCTGCTATTCTAGTTTGTATTTCCCTGAGGTTTTCAATTACTTCCACGCTCGGCACCCTTTCTCCAGCCAATAAAACCCATCATTCTCCCTGTTTTGCCACGGTCACGGCGATGGGAGTAAAAGGTTTCAGACTCACAGCTGGAACAATAATTGCTAATCTCAATATTTTCCCCCGGAATGCCGCACTCAATGAGCAGCAGC
Organism: Bacillus sp. FJAT-27225; assembly: GCF_001685025.1. GTDB lineage: Bacteria > Bacillota > Bacilli > Bacillales > Cytobacillaceae > Bacillus_D. The sequence goes on from NZ_MAYU01000021.1 coordinate 152,765, forward strand.
CGGTTCATTTCTTTCAGGTCCAGACTATATTGACCTTCACTAATCTGATTATATGGTTTTTTTTCGACATGTTCTAGTCTCTTCTTAACAAAAGATAAAACATAATCATCTACAATATAACATTTTTCGCATATGGATGGGCCAATTACCGCATAGATTTTTGAAAGTGGTATTCCTTCTGCTTTCCAACCCTTTACCATTTGAGGCCCTATACCCTCGACCGTTCCTTTCCAACCTGCATGGGCAATCCCAATTTTCCCCGTTTCAGGCGCCAAAAAATAGACTGGAACACAATCTGCAAAGCAGAGCGTAAGGAGAAGACCGGGTTCATTTGTATAAAAGCCATCTGTATCCTTTACCGAAGTAGAGTATTCTCCCGCTCCTTTCCCCATATGGAAACGAGATGCATTCACGATATTCGCGCCATGAGTTTGTTCTGCGCCAACCCAGGCATCCAGCGGAAAGCCAATCATGCTGGCAATGATCTCTCTATTTCTTTTCACATCGTTCGGATCATCACCAACATGATAGCCTGTGTTTAAACTCATAAATGGCGGTTTGCTTACCCCGCCATTTTTTGAGGAGAAACCGGCTACCAGGCCGGGAAATCTCTCCATCCATTGCTCAATCATAAAAAGTGTTCCGTTATTAGTATGAAATGGTTCCATGGTGACTCCCTTGTTTTTTCTCTATCTTATCACAAGGTGTGCTTTTTACGGAACTGAAGAACTCAACTAACAGTGCTTTCTTCCTCTTCAATGGGCTTTGGATGCAGTCCTCCGGCCCTGACAAGGATAACATCCTGGCCAATCTTCAAAATATTGGCCCAGGGAATGATCATATCCTCATCTTTTCCAAACAGCCCTAAAACCTTGCCCGTCCCCCCAATCACCACCGATTGGATTTTGCCGGAATTCAGGTTGATATCAATATCAGTAATATTGCCCAGTTTCTTGCCATCTGCGACATTGATGACATCCTTCATCTGAAAATCGGATATACGTATCATCATTACCCACTCCTGTCCTGTTCTAGTATGAATATATGTCAGGCGGGCTTGTCTATTGATGATTATTATAAAAAGATTACCATGCAAAGCTTTTTACATGAGAGCACTGTACTCTGCCAAAGTATCCAGGTTGAGACTACATTGGGAACTTTCCATTTTTCATACTCACACTTTATTGCAAATGACTCTTCACGAATAGCCAGTTTTCACTAGTACCACTCAGAGAATCACTAGGCAATCATCGAAAAAAACTAGTAGTACTCTGAGTAGTACTACAAATGACTACCTTTTCGAACCACACTTTATTACTAATGACTCTTCACGAATAGCTGATTTTCACTAGTACTAATCAGAGAATCACTAGGTAATCACCGAAAAAAACTAGTAGTACTCTGAGTAGTACTACAAAGGACTACCTTTTCGAACCACACTTTATCACTAATGAATCTTCACGAATAGCTGATTTTCACTAGTACTAATCAGAGAATCACTAGGTAATCACCGAAAAAAACTAGTAGTACTCTGAGTAGTACTACAAAGGACTACCTTTTCGAACCACACTTTATTACTAATGATTCTTCACGAATAGCTGATTTTCACTAGTACTAATCAGAGAATCACTAGGTAATCACCGAAAAAAACTAGTAGTACTCTGAGTAGTACTACAAAGGACTACCTTTTCGAACCACACTTTATTACTAATGATTCTTCACGAATAGCTGATTTTCACTAGTACTAATCAGAGAATCACTAGGTAATCACCGAAAAAAACTAGTAGTACTCTGAGTAGTACTACAAAGGACTACCTTTTCGAACCACACTTTATTACTAATGATTCTTCACGAATAGCTGATTTTCACTAGTACTAATCAGAGAATCACTAGGTAATCACCGAAAAAAACTAGTAGTACTCTGAGTAGTACTACAAAGGACTACCTTTTCGAACCACACTTTATTACTAATGATTCTTCACGAATAGCTGATTTTCACTAGTACTAATCAGAGAATCACTAGGTAATCACCGAAAAAAACTAGTAGTACTCTGAGTAGTACTACAAAGGACTACCTTTTCGAACCACACTTTATTACTAATGATTCTTCACGAATAGCTGATTTTCACTAGTACTAATCAGAGAATCACTAGGTAATCGGTGAAAATATAGTAGTACTGCTACTGGAAACAAGGGTTAGTTGTTCTTCCTCGGAGGTACATCCGCTGTTGCATACTTCATACGGAAAGATTCAGGCTTCCTGTACTGCTTACTTGCTTTTATTTTTAGCCATGAAGGTTGTTTACAATTCAAACTAATTATGTCTGGTTGCAGATTTCTCCAAAAAACAGTAAAAGCTGCCCGTTAAGGCAGCTTAGCTTTGAATATTCTTATTCATTTGTTTGATTGCTGCTTTTTCAAGCCTGGAGACTTGCGCCTGCGATATGCCAATTTCCTCTGCTACTTCCATCTGCGTCTTCCCCTGGAAAAAACGTTTCCTCAAGATCAGCTTCTCCCTTTCGTTCAGGCGCCGCATTCCTTCCTTTAAGGCAATTTCCTCAATCCATTGTGTGTCCTTGTTCCGCTCATCACTGAGCTGGTCCATTACATAGATAGGATCTCCCCCATCATTGTATATCGGCTCGAACAATGAAACTGGATCCTGGATAGCATCCAAAGCAAAGACAATTTCTTCATGAGGAACTTCCAGAACTCTTGCAATTTCTTCTGCTGTCGGTTCCCTGGAGGTTTCACTCATCAATCGTTCCCTTACTTGGAGGGCTTTATAGGCAATATCCCTCAACGATCTTGAAACACGGATAGGGTTATTGTCGCGCAAATATCGGCGAATTTCCCCAATAATCATAGGTACGGCATAAGTGGAAAACTTAACATTTTGACCTAAATCAAAATTATCAATTGATTTCATCAGGCCTATACAGCCTACTTGAAACAAATCGTCAACGAATTCACCACGGTTGTTGAAACGCTGGATGACACTTAGCACAAGCCGCAAATTCCCGTTGACCAGCTTCTCTCTGGCGGTTACATCACCTTCCTGCATTTCCTTGAAAAGCAAACGCATCTCTTCGTTTTTTAATACCGGAAGTTTTGACGTATCCACACCGCATATTTCAACTTTATTCCGAGTCAATGCCTTTTCCCTCCTTATAGGAGCTGCTGTTCAAAAAACAGTATCTCCGCGGAAGGGAAAAATATGCAGTGACTCAGTGCCCCCTTAATGACTCTGGTACAAACAAGCCATATTCTATAAGGGTTTACTTGAAAAAGATTTTTTTTCGTAAAGATTTTAAACCATTTTATTGAATTCTTTTCTAAGTCTTTTAATAATTCGTTTTTCGAGCCTTGAAATATACGACTGGGATATTCCGAGCATGTCGGCGACGTCCTTTTGGGTTTTTTCTTCACCGTTCACAAGTCCAAAGCGAAGTTCCATGATTTGTTTCTCCCTGTCAGACAATTGATGCAGAGCCTTGGTTAAAAGCTTTCGGTCTACATTTGCCTCTAAGTCTTTCGTAATGATGTCTTCATCTGTCCCTAAGACATCCGACAGAAGAAGCTCATTCCCATCCCAATCAATATTCAGCGGTTCATCGAATGAAACCTCTGAACGAATTTTATTGTTTCTCCTAAGAAACATTAAAATTTCATTCTCGATACAACGGGAAGCGTATGTAGCCAGCTTAATTTTTTTCTCGGGATTAAATGTGTTTACAGCTTTTATCAAGCCGATTGTCCCAATAGAAATCAAGTCTTCAATGTTGATTCCGGTATTTTCAAACTTCCTTGCAATGTATACAACCAGGCGTAAATTCCGTTCAATCAGCATCGACCTCGCTGTTTTATCTCCGCCAGGGAGCTTTTTAAGAAGCACTTCCTCCTCTTCCTTGCTAAGTGGCGGTGGCAGTGCTTCACTGCCTCCTATATAATAAACCTCATCCTTCTTGAAACCGAGCTTTATTAGCAGTCGCGTCCAGTAATAGGAAATGCGGAACTTCCATTTATTCAACATGTTTTCCTCCTTCTAAATTATGTATCAGTGAGTATATTAGTATTAACGTATTAACTTAACTTGCAACACCCGGGCCGTTATCTGAAATGCCGGATAAAAGTTTTGGATGGACAATGCATTCGAATGATCCATCTGCGGAAAGCTGTTGGAATGTGAATGAAACGAGGGCTTTTGTTGTTTTATATGACTGCCCATTTGCTAGAATTGAAACTTGGTCTGGCTTGACGGCGACTACAAGCTGATGCTCTTGCCCAACGACCGAGTATGGAACAATCCTAAGCTTGCCTTCCCACTCTTCAGGGATGGCTTTTTCACCGTTAATCAATTCATCAGGAGAAGCTGCAAACCTCTCGAACACTTCGGGAAATTCGTCCTTTCTATTTTTAATCGATGCAAACATGACAGGCAGTCGTGATAAAGGATCATATAGCTGGTTCCCGCTATCAACCATTCCTGTAAAGCGGTAGCTTTGTTCATTCATGGTAATGTCTACAGTTACCAGCTGTTCATATTTGATTTTTGCCATTTCAATACTTTCAACCCGATTTCTTGAAAAATGCCAGGCCACAGGAAATCCGATAATAACAAACAGCCAACTAACCGGATCTCCAAGTCCGCTTGATGCAGAAGCGAGGAACGCCGATGCGGGTCCGTCTGCAGTTTGAAAATAATAATGGGCACCCATTAATGCTCCCCCGATTAAAAATGTCGAAAAGTATAATGCCAAGAGCGCAGAAATGAAAAAAGCAAACCGCCTATAACCAAAAGTTGCCAGAACCATCAGAATTGAAGTGGCCAGTTTTGCAAGAGGATGAGTAGCATAGTAACCAATCGGCGTGAAATGAAGCAGAATAATTAAGGATCCAATGAAGCCCCCTGCTGCCACCCGCCAAATGCGCACCTGTTTCTTAATAACGAGTGCGGAGAGACTAAGTAATAGGCAATCGAATAAAAAATTCAATGCCCAAATAACATCTAAATAAACAGCCACACGCTCCTCCTTTCCAGGACCCCCAACATTTCAGGGTAACCGTGTTCTGTTTACGAAAAAGTATAGCCTATGTAAGAGATGGAAGTGTGTCACTTTCTGTACGAGAAATAAAGGAAATTTCAGACGATGAATGCGGTTTTTGTCAGAACCCGCAATAGAGCCGGTTCTCATTTTCCAATAAGGTTATACTCTTTTCACCTTCTGGCATCTTGTAATAGTAAAAAAGAGGCCGTCCATTTAGGACAGCCTCTAAAGATTATTTTCGAATTATGCAAGCCTTTGAATCAAGCAACCTATTTGGAGAGGTCCAAAGCACCAGACATTTGTAATCGTTATAAAGACCATCGCCATGAAGAGTCGTAACACCAACCGCAAATGTTCCACAAGGATTGTTCTCACGGGCACAGAGGACAAATGAGCCATTTAATGGTAATGATAAAAAGCCAGCTACAGTCCCTAGTTCTGGCTACAGTTCTCTCGGATTAAGGGCGGCTAAGGTTTTACCATCAAAACAAAGTCTTCCTATATCTGAGTTGAGCAGCCTCTTCCACATTTCTTTCTGCTTCGGCGAGAGATAAGCCGTTTTCCACTCACCTTTTATCCTGCCAGGACGCTACATAACTTTCCTGCAAAAGCATCCCCGGGGAGAATGCGTACGTATTTCGAAGAGTCTACGCCTCCAAACAGGACCCTGAACAGAGGTAATCTAAAAGCCTTCATCTTGTTAGATCTAGTTGCCGCCGCTTTCCCCAAACATGAAAACGGCATGCCCAGTGGGCCATGCCGTTTTTAGCAATAATAAATTATCCCGCAGTTACGGGCTGTAAGACCCCACCTCAAAGCCTTAGAGAAATCGAAGAAACGGTGGGAGCAACAGTACGTAAAAGCCCGATTGGTTTAACTAACAATCAGTGGGGATGAACCCCCCACTAATTGAAGTTTCTCTTTATCTTCTTCTGTTACGGTTGCGAAGGAAAGTTGGGATATCAAGAGCATCTTCCTGGGAAACGGATGAAGGCCTGACTGGTTCCTGGACAGGTTCCTCACGCTTTGGCTCACGTTTAACAGTGCCCATTGGGGCCTTTGGCTGTCCAAAAGCTGGACGTGCCGTCGGACGCTGCTGGATTGCTTCCTCATTGAATCCTGTTGCAATGACAGTAACAAGAATTTCATCCTTCAGGTTTTCATTGATAACGGATCCGAAAATCATATTCACTTCCTGGTCAGAAGCAGAAGCGACAATGTCGGCAGCCTCCTGTACCTCATAAAGGCTCAGGTTCGTTCCGCCAGTGATATTCATAAGAACACCTTGTGCCCCGTCAATTGAAGTTTCCAAGAGTGGCGAGCTGATTGCCTTCTTGGCTGCCTCGGCTGCACGGTTTTCTCCGGAAGCAACACCGATACCCATCAACGCTGAACCTTTGCTTGACATAATGGTCTTAACATCCGCAAAGTCCAGGTTGATAAGCCCTGGTACAGCAATCAAATCAGAAATCCCCTGAACACCCTGCCTCAATACATTATCTGCTTCACGGAATGCTTCAAGCATTGGAGTACTCTTATCAACAATCTCAAGAAGCCTGTCATTCGGAATGACAATAAGTGTGTCTACAGCTTCTTTCATTCCGGCAATACCCATTTGTGCCTGGCCCTGGCGCTTTTTGCCCTCAAATGTAAAAGGCCTTGTCACAACCCCAACTGTCAAAGCTCCCAACTCGCGGGCTACTTGAGCAATAACTGGAGCCGCTCCTGTACCAGTGCCGCCACCCATTCCCGCTGTAACGAAAACCATGTCGGCACCGCGAAGAGCTTCCTGGATTTGTTCTTTGCTTTCTTCAGCAGCTTTCTTACCAACTTCAGGATTTGCACCAGCGCCAAGTCCCCGAGTCAACTTAGCGCCTATTTGCATTTTTACTTCTGCTTTTGAAAGATTCAAAGCTTGTGCATCAGTGTTGACTGCAATGAACTCGACTCCCTGGACACCGTGCTCAATCATCCTGTTTACCGCGTTATTCCCGCCGCCTCCAACGCCAATTACCTTTATGGTTGCTAGCTGGTCTAAATTTGTATCAAACTCCAACATGCCATATCCTCCTAATTCGTCCTATTTCCGTATTCTCGGGCTTGTCCACCCATTCATGGTCCGATAGGCCAGTTGCCTATCTCAGGAGATTCTCCATCAATCTTAGCCCGCCTTATTCAAAAAAGTAACCCAGGAACTTTTTTACTTTTGAAGTCACTTTTTCTTCAGGCTGCTGCTTTTCCTGCTTTGGTTTCGGCTGCTGGTGTTTAACTTGCCTTTTCTCTTTTTGCTCGGAAACCTGTGGAATGGTGACCGATTGGACTGTGTACCCATCCAGCCGGCTATTTCTGCTGGCGTATTTAATCAGCCCGACACCACTGGTATATTGCGGTTCCCTTACACCAATATAATCCGGCACAGCCTTCCTTACTCGATTTTGAAAAACAATCTGGGCAAGATCCAGGATACCTTCCATGTTGGAGACACCGCCTGTCAGTACATAGCCGCCCGGCAAATCCCGGATTCCCAACCTTTTAAGTTCATTAAGTACCAGGTCAAATATCTCTTCAAGCCTCGCCTCTATAATTTCAGAAATTTCAAGCTGTGTAAACTGTTGGTGCTGATCGCTTCCGATAACCGGGACACTGAACACCTCTTCAGCTGAAGCATCCTCATAAAAAGCGTGTCCAAACTTAAGCTTTATTTTCTCGGCATCATCTGTCGAAGTCCTGAGGACAATGGATAAATCTTTTGTAATGTGTTCTCCTCCCAGAGGGATAACGCTGGTAGCCTGTAGGTATCCATCTTCAAAAACCGCTATCGTTGTGGTTCCTCCGCCTATATCAATAAGGGCAGTGCCAAGATTCTTTTCGTCCTTGGACAATGAGAACATTCCGGCAGCCAGAGGCTGGAGTGTTATATCCAGTACTTCCAGATTCGCTCGTTCAACACACCTTAAAACATTATGTAGAATAGTCTTGTACCCGGTGATGATTGTACCTTCCATTTCAAGCCTTACACCCATCATATTAATCGGGTCTGTAATTTCATCCTGGCCATCCACTATGTATTGCCTAGGGACAACATCGATGATTTCCCGTTCTGGCGGGATCGAAATGACCTTCGCAGCATCCTCGACCCTGTAAATATCCTCACGGGTGATTTCTTTATTCTCACTGGATACAGCCACGACGCCATGGCATGGCTGGAGCATTACGTGGTTACCGGTAATCCCGACAATAACCTGGCGAATCTCCATCCCTATCATTCTCTCAGCCTGCTCAACTGCTTTATTGATAGAATGAACTGTTTCTTCTATATCAACAATGGAACCCTTTCTGAGCCCAGCTGATTTTACGTTTCCAACTCCGATAATATTTAATGAGTCATTGACTTTTTCACCAATGATCACTTTAACACTGGATGTACCGATGTCAAGACTGACAAATATTTCATTGCTGTTCATCCTATGGCACCTCCTTCAAGAAACCATTCTATTTCTATTAATATAGTGTTCATAAAATTGTAAATATATATTTATATTATAAAAATATTCGTCAGAGCGATATGATTCCCTCTAAAAAAAATCAACTTTTTTCTGTTTTTTCGCGAGCTGTTGACCATTTTGTCAATAATAACCTCCGGATCACGGCTATATTTTGGAATAACCTGACCCCGAACGCAAATACAGCGGCTAAATACAAGTCTACACCAAGATGGACTCCTAGAAAAGCTAAACTTGCCGCAAGGATAATGTTAAAAAAGAACCCTGAGACAAAAACCTTTTCATCGTAGATATTTTGCAGGTGCGCCCTTACACCCCCAAAAAGGGTATCCAGCGCGGCCAGGACAGCTATTGATAAATAATTTGAGTACTCGTCCGGAATCCGGATGTCGGTCATGAGACCAAGAATAACCCCAATGACTAGGGCCAGCAGCGGAAGCCACATTACGGTTTGCCTCCTTCACCGGAGCCGGCCGGCTTAATATTCGTTAGTTTTATATTACTATCATAAGCTTCTATAGTTAGATCCTGACTGGGCTCTGATACGGTCAGCCTTAGGCTTTCAATAAAAAATTCTTCGGAGATTTGAGATGCTTTCATTTTGTTGGATATTTTCTCAGCATCCATGACATTCTCGGCGATGACTTTTATTTCAATTGGCAGGCCACGAAGGCTGTGGCCATCTATCCTTGTCTCCCCGGCGATTTCACGGATTACCGTGGAATTGATTATCCGCTGGCCGTCTATGGAAATATGCTTTGCCTCGTACATGTTTAATTCATTCGTAAGCCGCTTTAACAAATCAGGTGTAACCGAAGTACTGATAGGGCTCCCCAGGATAATTTCTTCAAAAACAGGTTCTATGGATATAATAATACCTGGTCCAGTTACCTCCGTCATCCCAGCTGCCTCTTTTAATTCCTCCAGAGTTTCGGTCAGGACCTGTCCCTTTCCCTGCTGCCTCATCGTTTCATATGCTGCAAGTTTATCTTCTATAGACCGGATTTCGCCAAGCAACTCGGATTGCAGCTTCTTTTCCTTAAGCAAATCTTCCCTTAGCTGCCAAATATCACGGGTATCCCTTTCTACCGGCTCCTTTATTGTCTGGAATTGAACCGCTAGCATAAACCCAATGATGGCTGTGATAATTGCAAAGTTGGTGTTTTTTATTTTCGGCTTGTCCACGTAATCTTCCCCTGCCTTTTTCTGTGGACATCTTACGGATTAAAAATTAACCTCCCAATACCGGATTAAGGGAAATTAAATCGTTACTCTCCAATGTGAACACAATATTGTCGTTAACTAATTGGTCCCTTACCCCCCCGGTCATATTCAATGCTGCTTTCAGCACTTCAGGGTCGCCTATTGCACTCACAACAAAGGGCGCGGGATGCTGCTTGCCATCAACGGTAATGACAGGGCCATTACAAACAATATAAGAACGGCTGGTCAGCCTTTGCCCATTTATGGCAACTGCCGAAGCACCCGAAACATACAGTTCATTTACAACTTTGAAAACATGGTATTCATGGACAAGATAATCATTAATGTTTGGTTGTTTCGAATTGTATTCTCCATCAGCAAGCGTAACCTCTACGCCTGGCCCCTGCACCTTTACATGGCCTAGAAACATTCTGTACTTCTCAGCCTCTTCAGCTATTTTGGAAAATGTTTGCTCCTCTTTCGAGAGAGCTTTTTCGTATTCAAGCACTTGTGCCTGCTTGCTATTAAACTCCTTCTGAAGTTCCCGATTTGTCTCCTCAAGGGAAATGAGCTGATTCCTCAGGTCCAATGTCCGTTCATATAATTTTCCTGTAACGGCTGGATTTCGCTCTTCATTCTCGACTCGTGTCAAATGATAGGAAAAGGCCATCATGTACCCAAGCACAAGGCAGACAAGCGATAAAACCACTTGATTACCCTTCACCTTCAGCTTCTTCAACACCTTCGTCCCCTTCTTCTTTTTCGTATGCCCTAAAAAATGATCCAACCTCAAGGTCGATGACTCCCTTAACTTTCGGATCAAGCTGGCTGGCAATCGACGGATAATGAATCATCTTATCGGCGAATGTCCTTAGCGAAGCACTTACTTCAAACCCATCATTCATAAACAGAGAAATGTGGAATTTGTCCGTTTTTTGAGGAGTATAATGAATTTCCGAAATGGTGTTATATACTTCCGCCGGCAGGCTTACAAGCGCCTTGCACATTTCATCGAGGATTTTTCCATCTTTAAATCCGGCAAGAACAGGGGCATTTACTGTCAGTGGCGCTTCCTCCGCGCCTTTGAGCACGGTGCCGTTTTCCATAACAGGATAGAAGGTTGAATCTTTGACGATATAGGCAATCCGCCTATGTTCCCTAACATTTACCATAACAGTATTAGGAAGCTTGAGGCTCACTTCCGCCTCCTTTAGTTCAGGAAGCTTCATCAATTTCTGTTCAATTGATTGTTTGTCCACTTTCCAAATATTCGTTTTGGTGGAGATTTCAGTAGCCAGGGCAAGCTCCTTGTCTGTATAGGCTTCATTACCGCGGAATTCAATAGTTTTTACATGGCTGAGGGGAGACTGAATATAAATGACGCACAAAATAAGGAGAAAAAACATGAACAGCAATAGTATAAGCCTTCTGTTTGCTTTTTTCCGCCTTTGTTCCTTCAGCTTAGGAATCCGGTCCTCTAGAGTAAGTACCTTTCCCTTTTGCATCAATCCACCTCCACCCTGGCTAGAAGCCCATTCACCGGACTTAATCGAAAACAACGGCACGATCATTCATGCCGTCGTTCATGGTAAACAGCTTAATTCCTGATTTCAATGGAAATATTATAGCATACAATATGCACCCGCAAGTGATATTTACAGTTATTTTCTGCCGATTATCTCAACTTCGGTTTCCATTTTAACGTCATATAATCCCACGATGACATCCTTGACATGTTGAATTAAGGCAAGGACATCTTCTGCTGTTGCATTGCCATCATTGACAATGAAATTACCATGCATTTCGGATATTTTTGCTCCGCCAATTCGATGGCCTTTAAGGCCCGCAACCTCAATAAGCCTGCCGGCATAATTCGGAAGCGGATTACGGAAGATGCTTCCCGCGCACGGATAATTCCATGGCTGCGTTTCCTTCCGATAATCTTTATTCTTTTGCAGTTCTTTTACAATTGTATCTTTTTCGCCTGGTTCAAGCTGAAAGACTGCTTCAACAACGATTCCTGGCCGTTTCTTTTGCAATATGGAAGAACGGTAAGAGAATTCAAGTTCCGCGTTAGAAAGCCATTCCATACTTCCATCCTCAAACAAGATATGTGCTTTTTTGAGAATTTTACTAACATCAGAACCATGAGCTCCCGCATTCATGTATACAGCTCCGCCAACCGAACCGGGAATGCCCCCGGCAAACTCCAGGCCCTTCAAACCTTTCCTGCTAATTGATGTTGCCATTGAAACAATTGACTGCCCTCCGCCAGCAGTAATTTCAGTTCCATTTATTTCAAGCTTATCAAGTCCGGCGCCAAGTTTGATAACGACTCCTTCAATTCCTTTGTCCGATACCAATAGATTTGAACCTCTGCCGATTGCTCTCCATGGAACATTGCATTTCCGTACTATTTCCATAGTCTTTAGTAAATTTTCAATAGACGAAGGCTCGACAAACAAATCTGCCGGTCCTCCAATTTTTATCGTTGTATGAGCCGCCAATTGCTCCATTTCTTTTATCTTTCCAACTTTGGCGGTTTCCAATTCCCTTTTCAGCTCATCCATAATATCCTCCCTATCTTTCAAATAGAGTTATTTCATTTTATGCATTGTTGGTTATTGGGTTACAGCCTATATTCCTTACTTTTGGGATACTAGCTCCAACATAGTTTTGTAGAGCCTTGAAGCTGCATCGGGAACTCCGAGCTCCTTGGCTTCCCTGCCCATTTCTGCTAGCTTTTCTTTATTCAAAATAATGCCATCAATAGTTGAGACAAGCTTCTTCCCTGAAAGTGCAGTTTCAACAAGAAGTTTGGCTGCACCTTTCGTACTGAGGGCCAATGCATTTTTTTCCTGATGATTTTCTGTTACATATGGGCTCGGGATCAAAACTGAAGGAATGCCAAGTGAAGTCAATTCTGCCAGAGTAGTTGCACCAGCCCTGGATACCACTAAATCAACACCCGCCAGCACCTCAGGCATATTGTGGATGAATGGCTTAATAATCACATTATCAGGGCTCCCCAACAATTCCGCCTCTTTCCGCACATCCTCATAATGAACATCACCCGTTACGTACAGAACCTGGTACGGCTTGGATGCAAATTCCCCCAAGGATTGGACGACAGCTTCATTGATTGGACGCGCACCTCTGCTACCGCCAAAAATAAGCACTGCCGGCATTCCGATTTTCAACCCTGTTGATAGCCGGCCCTTGATGCCGTCGCGTCCCAGAACCTCGGATGCCCTTGGGTTACCGGTAAACACCACCTTTTCCTTCGGGAAAAAGCTGGCTGCTTCTTCAAAACATATTGCAACTTTATTGACATACCTGCTCAGAAATTTATTAGTCAGCCCAGGTATGCTGTTCTGTTCATGGATGACAGTCGGAATGTTCAATTTTGCCGCTGCATACACGACAGGTCCACAAACATATCCCCCAGTTCCAATTACGACATCTGGCTTGAATTCTTTTAAAAGTGCCTTGCTTTTTCGAACACCCGCAAGGAATCTCCAGATAGTTTTAATATTTTCAAAGGACAGCTTCCTTCTAAAGCCAGTAATATGTATTGAAGCAAAAGGAATGTTCTCCCTCGGTACCAAATTGCTTTCAAGCCCTTTCTCAGTGCCAATATACAAGAATTCAGCAGTGGGATCCTTCTTTTGTATTTCACGAACCAGTGCAAGTGCCGGATAAATATGTCCTCCGGTACCACCGCCGCTAATGGCGATTCTCATCTTTCCACCTCTTTTATGTATCTTTGAATCCAAGCAGAATGCTTTAAAAAAGCACCCACTCCTTTTACCCCATTCTACTACACTTTAAACAAGGAAACATCGAAAAACACCCATGTTTCATTGGAACCGTTGTAGAATTTTTCCTAATGCTCTCTGAAGTTCTGCTTCCCTTCCAACAGTCCTTTTAACAAGCAGGGGTAAAAAAGATTTATTAGTATTTTTTATACTGTACATGTCTGTTGATTTGCCCTCCACAAAGGGAAGCTTCATAGGTATTCATTGCAGAGACAAAGGAAAGCTCCCGTGAATAATCTTCGCATAAACAGGCGTTTTTCTGTCGCGAGGTGGTTTTTGCTCGAGCTGTTCTTTGATTTTCGAACCGAGGTCGTTGATAGTGGTACATCAACACCAAAACGGCTGGTAAACCGAAAAAAGGTCGTTGAGAGGGTTGTATCAACCACCAAAACGGCTGGTGAACTGAAAAAAGGTCGTTGAGAGGGTTGTATCAACGACCAAAACAGACTGGGAACTACAAAAAGGTCGTTGATAAGGTAGTATCAACGCCCAAAACAGCTCTAGAACTGCAAAATGGTCGTTGAGAGAGTTGTATCAACGCCTAAAACAGACCGGGAACCGAAAAAAGGTCGTTGATAGGGTTGTTGTATCAACGACCAGAATATTCTTCCCGTAATCTGAACTGCACCGGCTTGTTTACTACTTGTTTAATAAAAGCCAAAGTAAACAGATTTCTTCCCGATGCTTACCGGAGCATTTGGACATTTTTTATTTAAACTTTAAACCCTGTTGGTTGGACAAGAAGTTTGCGGGCTCATTCGAAAATGTAAAAAATGCATTTTCAAAAAATCATACTCATGTCCTGCAGGCGGAGGGGGACAGGCAAAAATATATGGCCTCGCAATGTTTATTCCAAAAAACCTCCATTAGCGAAGCGGAAATCAACAGCTACAAAAAGCAACAATCTATTAGACAACAGCCATTGGCAATCAACTATTAAATAAAAAAGACCCTGTAAAGGATCTCAGTTTTAGAGTTTGACATAGCGGCTAATGTTCAATAGCACACCTATTGCCATGAGCATCAAGGTCAGCGAAGAACCGCCATAGCTTAGAAACGGCAGTGTAATGCCGGTGACTGGCATAAGCCCGGTTACGACACCAATGTTAATCATTACCTGAATCGCAACCATGGCAATGATGCCCACTGCCAGGAAACTGCCGTATAAATCCGGTGCTCCTAGTGCAATTCGAATGCCCCGCCATAATAGAAGCGCAAACAGAATTAAGATAAACGAGCCGCCGATAAAACCCAATTCCTCAGCTAATATTGCAAAAATAAAATCCGTCTGCGGCTCAGGCAAATAGAAAAACTTTTGCCTGCTTTCCCCAAGTCCAAGGCCGAACAAGCCGCCGGGTCCAATCGCGTACAGTGACTGAATCATTTGGAAACCAGCACCGAGCGGATCAGACCAGGGATCCAGGAACGAGGTAATTCTCTTAATCCTGTATGGGGCCGAAATAACCAAAGCCGCGAAGCCTGCAATCCCCAACAATCCCAAACCGGCAAAATGCAAGATACGGCCGCCTGCAACGAAGATCATGACGACACATGTCCCTACCATTACTGTACCTGTCCCAAGGTCAGGCTGCAGCATAATCATGCCGAAAGCTAGAAAAACCAGCGCAAGGGAAGGGACAAGTCCTTTTCGGAAAGATGTTATTAATTTTTGTTTTTCAGATAAATATTTTGCCAGGAAGGCAATCATCGCAAGTTTCATAAATTCGGAAGGCTGTATCGAAAAGGCTCCGACTCCAATCCAGCTGCGTGACCCGTTCCGTTCAACACCGATGCCAGGTATTAAAACCAGGATGAGCAAAACAAAACAAGTGATGACCGCAACCTTCGCCCAGCCGCGCCACGTCAGGTAATTCACATTCATAATGAAGAACATGGCGGCAATTCCAACCCCGGCAAAAAGCAACTGCCTTTTTGCAAAGAAGAATGAATCGCCGAAATTAAATTCTGCCTGGATTGCACTGGCACTGTACACCATCATAAGGCCTATGGCAAGCATTGTGAATGTGGTCACCATCAGGATCATATCAGGAGTATTTTTTTTAACTGGCACTGCCCTACACCTCTGCCCTATGTATTGGGCTATCCGGTAGCGCCGGGTCTTGAGACATTGCCGGCCACTGAAAAAGACAAGCCCTTACTAAAGCTTATGCACGGCCTCAATAAACATGTCGCCTCTGACTTCAAAAGTTTTGTACTGGTCCCAGCTTGCACACGCTGGCGACAATAATATTACATCGCCCGGCTCGGAAAGCTGGAATGCCACCGGAACTGCACCCTCAACATTATCGGCACGGACAACAGTTTTTATTCCGGCTTTTATAGCTGCATGTTCGAGTTTATCGGCTGTCTGGCCAAACGTGACCAACGCCCGGACATTCCCTAGTGAAGGAAGCAATTCATCAAACTCATTGCCTCTGTCAAGCCCGCCAGCGAGCAGGATGACTGGTCCTTCAAAGGCTTCAAGCGCCTTCGTTGTGGCAAGAATGTTTGTCGCTTTTGAGTCATTATAAATTTTCCTGCCATTCTTTTCGGCTACAAACTGAAGGCGGTGCCTGACACCTGTGAATGTTGTCAGTACCTTACGGATAGCATCGTTGCTCGTTCCGGAAAGCTTCGCGGCAGCAATCGCCGAGAGGATATTCTCAAGATTGTGGGCGCCGGGGAGGACAACCTCTTCTCGAAGAATGATTTTTTCTCCCTCGAAGCACAGCCAGCCTTCACTTTCATAGGCTCCTTCGCCAAGATCCCTTGTAGACGAAAAAGGGACAAGGTTTGCACCTGAAAGCCTTGCGATTGCCGCAACCTCTTCCTGGTCAGCATTGTAGATGAAATAATCTGTTTCATTCTGGTTTTTCGTGATATTCGCCTTTGCCGATACATATTCCGCTTTCGTTCCATGATAATCCAAATGCGCTTCATAGAGATTGGTCAAAACGGCGATTTTTGGCTTAAATGTATCAATCCCCATCAACTGAAAGGAAGAAAGCTCAATTACAATTGTATTCGTGCTGCCTGCTTCCTGGGCTACGCCTGAAGCAACCGTACCGATATTTCCGGCGATTAACGGCTCTCGATTGCCTTCGTTCAACATTTCATAGATTAATGTAGTCGTTGTTGTTTTCCCATTGGTGCCCGTTATCCCAACGAACGGAGCTTCCGATATTTGATAGGCCAATTCAACTTCAGTAATAACCGGGATTCCCATTTCAACAGCTTTTTTCACAAGTGGATTTGAATAAGGAATTCCAGGATTTTTAACAACAAGTTCAAACCCTTCATCCATCAATTCCGCAGGATGGCTGCCGCAAATTACTTTAATCCCCTGTTCAAGAAGGCCCCTGGCTTCGATATTTTCAGAGAGCGGCTTGAAATCATTGACTGTTACAAAAGCGCCAAGCCGGTGCAGCAGGTCGGCTGCACTGACTCCGCTTTTTGCTAGGCCAAGCACCAATATTTTTTTATGTTTATAGGTTTCAATCTTTTTCACTATAACCACACCTCAATGTAAATTCCAAGTACCGCAAAAAGCAGCCCTACCGACCAAAACGTTACAACGACACGCCATTCAGACCAGCCCGATAATTCGTAATGGTGATGTAGGGGACTCATCTTGAATATCCTTTTGCCTGTTGTTTTAAACGAGATGACCTGGAGGATGACAGAGAGTGTCTCAATGACAAATACGCCGCCTATTATCAGAAGCAGCAGCTCCAGCCCGGTCAGGATGGAAATTGCTGCTATTGCCCCGCCAAGCGCGAGTGAACCTGTATCACCCATGAATACCTTGGCTGGATGTGCGTTAAAGACAAGGAATCCAAGAACCGCGCCAACCACTGCCACAGAAAAAATCGCCAGCTCAAATTGTGATTGATTCCAGGCTAGGACGGCAAATGCACCAAAAGCAATCGCAGCCGTTCCGGATACTAAACCGTCAAGCCCGTCAGTCAAATTGACTGCATTCGAGAATCCGACCATCCAGAAAATAACGAAAACAAGATAAAACCAGCCCAAATGGAGTGTTATATCTGTAAACGGAATAGTCAAATCGGATGGAAGCCCGTTCTGGCGGTATACTAGATAAAAAACAACCGAAATAATGATTTGACCTAACAGCTTCTGCTTGGACGTCAAACCGAGATTCCTTTTCATTGCCACCTTAATGAAGTCATCGAGAAATCCTAAAAGGCCAAAACCCGCTGTAGCAATAATAAGCATGTATGTGTGTGCGGTTGGTTCCGCAAATTTAGCTGTCATAACAAGAGTGGTTACGATAATGGACAACAGGATCATAATCCCGCCCATTGTTGGAGTGCCCGATTTTTTCTGATGCGATTTCGGCCCTTCCTCCCTGATGCTCTGTCCGAATTTCAACCTCCGCAAGAATGGGATGAAAATAGGCGAAAGCAAAACAGTTACCAAAAAGCCCATCAAAATTGTGAAAAAGATTACTTGTTCAAGCATTGAAAGCCCTCCTTCCAGTGAACACGGCAAACAGAAACGCCGCCCACCACAGGTTTATCATATGTTTCAGTCCAGCTTGGAAGAAGGATTTTTTGTAAAAAAACATCTTGTAAACTATTCATATCACTGACTATATCTCCAATTATAAAAATTTATTTTTTGCGCATTTCATATGACGAAGATTAATTCTTTTTTGTCACAGCTTCCCTGGCAATTCGCCTGTCATCGAAATCGTGCTTAACACCCTTTATCTCCTGATAGGTTTCATGGCCTTTGCCGGCAATCAGAATGATGTCACCAGTCCTGGCAGCATTTACTGCATATTCAATCGCTTCTCTTCTATCGGCAATAACTTTGTATTCCCGGCCGACAACACCCTGTTCCATATCGCGGAGAATTTCAAGCGGGTCCTCACTGCGCGGGTTGTCGGATGTAAGAATTGGATCCGTAGCGTAGTCACAGGCAATCTTCGCCATTAACGGGCGCTTTCCTTTATCCCTGTCCCCACCGCATCCGGCCAGCACAAAGACCCTTTGCTCCGAAAATTCCCGGATTGTCTTCAATACATTTTCCAGGCTGTCAGGTGTATGGGCATAATCGACGATAATCGTAAAATCCTGGCCTGCATCCACAAGTTCGAATCTACCCGGAACACCTTTAATACTTTCAATGGATTTAATTGCATCTTCCAAGCAGATCCCTGAGCAAAGTGCCGCTCCGATGGCTGCAAGTGAATTGTAAACATTGAATTTACCGATTTGTTTCATGGAAATGGTATACGTCTTGCCCGCTGCTTCAAGGATAAAGGAAGTTCCGTTTGGCAAAAGGGCTATGTCCCTCGCGCGCAGGTCTGCCTGTTGGTCTATCCCATATGTAATAACATGTGCTGCAGTTGCGCGGCTGAAATCAGCTGACGCCGGGTCATCTGCATTAAGGATGGCAAACTTGGGGGTCGTATCCGAAAACGTATTGCCAAGCTGTGAAAACAGCAGGCTTTTCGCATTCTTATAGCTTTCCATCGTTTTGTGGTAATCAAGATGATCCTGTGTAAGGTTCGTAAATACAGCAACATCAAAATCCGCACCGTGGACCCTGCCCAAATCGAGAGCATGTGATGAGACTTCCATAACAGCATGCTGTATTCCTTCATCCGCCATTTTACGAAATGTTTTTTGAAGGGCAAGACTTTCTGGCGTTGTATTTTTCGCCTCATATACATCTGCGCCGATTCTTGTATACATTGTGCCAATCAGGCCGGTTTTTTTTCCGGCATCTGAAAATATTTTTTCAATTAAATGGCTCGTTGTAGTTTTTCCGTTCGTTCCAGTAATACCAGTCAAATGGAACTGATGGCTTGGACGGCCGTAAAAGGCATCTGACAGCACAGCCATTGCACGTGATGAATCTGGTACCACAACCAATGGCACATCTACATCAAGGCGTCTTTCTGCAATAATGGCCGCGGCTCCATTTTTAACTGCTGATTTTGCATAATCATGCCCATCAACAGTGTAGCCTTTAATGCAAATAAACAGGCTTCCCCTACTAACTTTTCTGTTATCATTTTCAATAGAAGTAATTTCCGGATTCTCTCCCTCATATGGACGGAACATATGGAGATGCCCTAGAAGTTCTTGCAGTTTCATTTTTTCAAATCCTCTCCCAGCTAACAATCGAATATTATTTTACATGATTCATCTCTATTTAGCCATTAATCATTAGAATTAATCATTGGAAGTTTATGTGCTCATAAACGCCAAGAAGGCGGGGGAATCCCCGCCGCCTATTCATTCAGCTTTTCCTCCGAAATATAGGATAATTGTCGAACCCTCTTTCACTCTGGTGCCTGCCTGGGGCAATTGTTTTACAACCACATCGCCTTCCCCTTTTGCTTCAATCTTAAGATTGACCATCTGTTCAGAAATTTCTTTCTTTGTGAGACCTTCAAGCTCCGGCATCGAAATCATCGGTACATCTGTCCAAGTCATTTTCTTTTCGATTTGGTTTTTGCTTGGAGGGACGCCAAGGGCACGCAGAGAATCTTTCATGATATTGCCGACAATTGGCGCGGAAACCACTCCGCCAAACTGGACTGTTCCTTTCGGGTTATCAACTGCAACATAGACAACAATCTGTGGGTTATCCGCAGGAGCGAAGCCAATAAAAGAAACAATATGGTTGTTTTCCAGATAGCGGCCACCCTGCGCTTTCTGGGCAGTACCTGTTTTTCCGCCGACCCGATAGGAATCGACAAACGCTTTGCCGCCTGTCCCCTGAGCGACAACACTTTCAAGAGCATGCCTGATTTGCTTAGATGTCTCTTCGGAGATGATCCTATGTTTGAGCTTCGGGGCGTTTTTCATCACAACTTCCTTAGTTAATGGGTCAATAAGTTCCTTTGCAATGTATGGAGTATACAGATATCCACCATTTACAGCTGCGGAAACCGCTGCAACCTGCTGAATGGGTGTTACAGAAACACCTTGCCCGAAAGCAGTTGTTGCGAGCTCTACCGGGCCAACACGATTGATGTTAAAAAGAATCCCGGTTCCCTCACCCTGCAAATCGATACCCGTTTTTTGGCCAAATCCAAACCCTTTAATATAGCCAAACAACTTGTCTTTTCCAAGGCGTTCCCCCAATTCGACAAAGCCAGGGTTGCAGGAATTCTGGACAACTTCCAGGAATGATTGACTTCCATGGCCGCCTCGTTTCCAGCATTTCAGTCTCGCACCGCCAACTTCAACAGACCCGGAATCATGAAAATGGTCGTTTTTTAAATTCACCTTCCCTTCCTCAAGTGCTGCAGCCAAGGTGATGATTTTAAAGGTGGACCCGGGTTCATACGTACTCCAGACAGGCAGGTTGCGATTATACACTTCCTGTGGCACATTCCGAAAATTGGCAGGATCAAAATTCGGCCTGCTCGACATTGCGAGGATTTCCCCATTATTGGGGTTCATGGCAATTGCGATAATCCCATCAGGGTTGTATGTCTTTTGGGCAATATCAAGCTCTCTTTCTACAATTGTCTGGACCTTTGTATCGATTGTCAGCCGAAGGTCAAGCCCATCCAAAGGCGGCTGGTAATCATCGGCCATATCATTCATCCGCCTGCCTTTTGCATCGGCATAAAACTGGACTGACCCTTTTTCCCCACTCAATTCCTTGTCATAAAAAAGCTCCAGGCCCATCAACCCTTGATTGTCTATGCCAGCAAATCCTAGTACGTGAGAAAGGTAGCTCCCATACGGATAATGTCTCTTTGAGTCTTCGCCAATATAAATTCCCTTGAGGCCAAGCGACCTGATTTCCTTTGCCTTTTCGTGTGAGATTTTCCGGCCTGATGGCAGCCTGATGATCGACTCTTTCTCAGTCAAACTTTTTAAGGTTGCTTCTTTCGAAGAATTCAAAACGGCCGCGAGTTTTTCTGCTGTAGCCTCAGGATCCACTATTTGCCTTGGTACCACCCACACTGTCGGGGCGCTAATATTCGTTGCGAGCGGGACACCATTACGGTCAACGATTTCCCCTCTTTCCGGGGCAAATGGGATGTCTCTGCTCCACGAGCCTTTTGCTCTGTCAGTTAACATATCCCCCATATAAAACTGTACATAGCCAAGTCTGACGTCAATTATAAGGAATATAAATATCCCTGCAAACAGAGCGATTAATAGGCGCCTCCGCACTGTCACATTTGATACCCGCATAAAGAATGCTCCCCTTTCATTCTGTTCCTTCTTAATTCCGCATGCCTGGACAAAAAGAAGGACATGCTCGTCGTTCATTCTTATGCTGGGTGTTTCAAAAATAGAAGAGGGTGTTACAAAAAGAAACCAACCATGTTTTTCCACAAGAAATAAGATGGAAAGATTTCTCAGGGAAAGTATTGCTTTCTAAAGCTGCTTCAGGGGCTTTACATTTAACCAGGATACTCATGCAGAAAGGAAAAGGGATTTATTAAAAGGGTTTACTGGATTAATCCCTCCTAAAGAACACGCGATTAATCTACGAAATAGGGTTTACTGGATTAATCCCTCTACGAGAACACATGATTAATCTACGAAACAGGGTTTACTGGATTAATCCCTCTACGAGAACATATGATTAATCTACGAAACAGGGTTTACTGGATTAATCCCCCTACGAGAACACATGATTAATCTACGAAATAGGGTTTACTGGATTAATCCCTTCTAAAGTACACGCGATTAAACTGCCAAACAGGGTTTACTGGATTAATCCCTCTACGAGAACACATGATTAATCTACGAAACAGGGTTTACTGGATTAATCCCTTCTAAAGTACACGCGATTAATCTACGAAACAAAGTTTACGGGATTAGGTCCCTAGGATGCTAAAAATCGAGCCCCTGCCAAATATATATTAAACAAGTTTAGGTAACAAAAAAAACTGACCCAAAGCGCCGCTAACTATCCGCGGCGACTTTGGGTCAGCCTTACATTAATTTTTAATATCTGGATTCTTTTCTTCTTTACCTTCGAGGGTTTGAAGCGGTGTTTCAAGTTCGAGAGTCAGCAAGTCGCCTTTTTTCAAAGGCGTTCCTTTCGTAATGCTTTGCGTTACGACGTATCCCGAGCCTTTGTAATCGAGGCGGATTCCAGATAGAGTCGCTACTTTCATTGCGTCTCTAAGGGACCAGCCTTTCATATCCGGCATCGTCGCTTCACCGGATGTAAGGAGAATAATTTTTTCACCCTCAAGCGCAGTTTCCCCAGCGGCAGGTACCTGAGCTTCAATCTCACTGCCTTTGCCAAGAACGATCGCCTCGAAGCCTTTGTCTTTCAACTGTTTTTGTGCATTTGTTACCGGTTCACCAGACAAATCTGGAAGCTCTGCACTCGTTGGTGCTTCCTTTGTAGTCGGCTTTATATTCAAGTATTGAAGGCTGTTTTTCATTACCGGATTAAAAATCATTGATACTGGGATAGACCCTTTGGAATAGTGGTCAATTTTAGGCTGTTGGACTGCTACATACATGACCAGCTCAGGATCATCCTTAGGCGCCATGCCCAAGAAGGAGAAAATATAATCCCCCGGTCCGCTCAAGTAGCCGCCGCCTCCGGAAATTTCCGCTGTTCCGGTTTTGCCTGCAACACTATAACCATCAATCTTATACCGGTTTCCGGTACCGTTTTTAGAAGTAATTACCGTCTCCAGAATATCCCGGACTTCTTTCGCTGCTTCCGATGATATTGGAGTGCCTGCTACCTGAGGCTCTTTTTCCTTAACCTCGCCTGTATCAGGATCCACGACTTTTTTAATAACATATGGCTTCATCATTTTGCCGTCATTGGCAACCGCTGTAACCGCTTGGACTTGTTGAATCGCAGTAATCGCAGTTCCCTGGCCGTAAGAAGTTGTAATCTTCTCAATCGGCCATTCATAGCGGATTTGACTTGTTGCCTCGTCAGGCAAGTCGATTCCAGTAGGCTTATCAAGCCCAAACTTAGAAAGATAGTCCCTGAATTTTTCAAAGCCCAATTTTTCATTTGCAATCTTGGCAAATGCAACGTTTGATGATCTCTGTACACCTTCGAGGTAAGATATTTTACCCCATCCTGACCTTTTGTGATCGTGGATGGGTTTATCCTTTTTTGTAACCTGGTATGATCCAGATTGAAATTTTTCGTTAGGATTGAATTTCCCTTCGTTAACAGCAGCTGCGAGCGTAAATATTTTCATAGTTGAACCAGGTTCAAATGGATATTCAATCGCCTCATTATGCCAGGTTTTTTCGAGCCCTTCCCTTGTTTTGGGGTCGAAGCCAGGGCGCTGCCCCATCGCAAGGATTTCTCCTGTCTTCGGATCGGCAACTATCGCAATGATTTTTTGGGGGGTGTACTCTTTCGCAACTTTATTCATCGCGTCTTCAAGGAAAGTCTGAATTTTTTTATCAAGGGTCAAATAAATATCTTTACCATTATCAGCTGGTTCCACAAATTCCTTTCCATCTGGAAGCAGCATTCCCCAAACATCACTTTCAAACTTGATTTTCCCATCCTTGCCTTTCAGGATCGAATCCATTGACTTTTCAATGCCAAGCCTTCCAACGGACCTAATCCCGTCATCTTTCGTCTCTTGCTTTTCAACAAAGCCAACAACATGTGAGGCAAAGTTTCCGTTTGGATAAAATCGTTTTGAGCCACGCTGGAAGGTTATCCCGGGTAAGTTCTCTTTTTCAATCTGTATTTTCGTTTGATGGGAAATATCCCTTCCAGCATTCCCAAACTCAACCTGAAACAATTTCGGGTTTTCTTTCTTCTTGGAAAGGATTCTGAGTATTTCACTTTCTTCAAGATCAATATACTTTGCTAAAACCGCCGCTGTTTTTTCATAATCAACAACATGCCTTGGTTTTTCCGGATTGGTGGTCATTTTCTTATCAAGGATGGCAACAAGATTATAGGAAGCAGTGTCCTCGGCGATTATTTCACCTTTTCTGTCCATAATAGAGCCTCTCGATGCCTTTATTACGTCTTGCCTCATATGCTTCTGTTCAGCCTTTGCAGCCAGGGGCTGTCCTGCAGCCTCTCCTGTGATGCCTATGACCGAAAATCGATATAGTACGATTAAAAAGAGCAGGAGGAAAAAGAAAAACAATCCAACTGCTCCCTTGTTTATATTTGGTTGTTTCTTAATCATTTAGTGCACAACCTTGACTTTTTTGTCATCAAACTTCAAGCCCAGTTCTTCTGCTTTTGCCATAATCCGCTCGTACGAACTCAGTTCTTCTTTAAGTACTGTTAGGTCACCGTTTTCCTTTTGCATTTCACTAACAGAGACTTTCATTTTCTGAATATCCTTGTTCGTTTTGTAAATTTCGGCCTGTGTTGAGATAATCTGCACAGCACCTAAGCAAAGAAATGCTGCAAATAACATCCAAATGACCCGTTCGCCTGGAGTAACCTTTTGTCTTGCAGCCCTGCGCCTCTCGGGTTGGGCAATCTGCTGCCTTTGCTCGTGTTGCTGTTCCTGGAGCTTTCTTGCCAAACTGCTCATTCGTTCCCCTCCTGAATCTCACTTATTTTCCATGGGCTTATCCTGGATCAGTGTCTTTTTATATAGATTACAATTTTTCAGCTATTCTTAGTTTCGCCGACCGGGCCCGGTTATTATGTTCCAGTTCCTGCTCACCGGGAAGAATTGGCTTTCTGTTCACTAGTTTTAAGACTGGCTTATACTCATCCGGAATAATTGGCAACCCCGGAGGTAATGGCGGAGTCTCTGATGCTTGTTTCAATGTCACCTTGCAAATCCTGTCTTCAAGGGAATGAAAGGTAATGACCGAAATGCGGCCATCCTTATTCAGCAAGTTGATTGCCTGTTGGAGCGACTTTTCAAAAACGCCAAGTTCATCATTCACCGCAATTCTGATCGCCTGAAAAACCCTTTTCGCGGGATGTCCGCCAGTCCTTCTTGCAGGCGCGGGAATCGCTTCCTTAATTAGTTCAACTAGCTCACCAGTGCTTTCAATCGGTTTTTTTGCCCTGGCAGCCTCAATTTTCCTTGCAATTTGCTTTGAAAATTTCTCTTCCCCGTACCGGAAAAAGATCTTTACCAATTCTTCGTATTTCCAGTTGTTGACGACATCGTAAGCGGATATTTCCCCTTCCAAATCCATCCTCATATCAAGAGGTGCATCATGGTGGTAACTAAATCCACGCTCTGGCGTATCTAGCTGAGGAGAAGAAACACCAAGGTCATATAAAATTCCGTCCACACTATGTATCCCAATGTTCTCAAGTTCACTTTCTAGGTGAAGAAAATTGCTTTTAATAATAGTAAGCTTGTCCGTATAAGCGGATAGTTTTTCCCGGGCATGGGCGATAGCAGTCTCGTCCTGATCAAAGGCTATGAGCCTCCCGCCCTCCCCCAGCTGCTCGGCAATCTTCAGGCTATGCCCCGCACCTCCAAGAGTACAGTCAACATAAATCCCATCAGGCTTAATATTCAGCCCGGCTACTGCTTCTTCCAATAATACTGTTGTATGTTCAAACATTGTTATCCACCTTTCCAATCGAACGATACATAAAGAAATTATACTAGGATAACATTCCCTTTATATATCAAACCCAATCATATTTTCTGCGATTTCAGCAAAAGAATCCTCGGATTCCTGGAAATATTCTTCCCATATCTGCTTGCTCCAGATTTCGATTCGATTGGAAACTCCCAAAATCACACATTCTTTTTGTAATTGAGCATAGTCAACCAATGGAGTTGGAATATTGATTCTCCCCTGTTTGTCTATCTCGCTCTCAGTTGCGCCGGAAAAAAAGAACCTCGTAAAAGCGCGGGCATCTTTCTTTGTAAGCGGGAGGGCCTTCAGTTTTTCCTCAATCAGGCTCCACTCGGATAGCGGGTAACCAAATAAGCATCGGTCGAGACCACGGGTGATGACAAACATCTCCCCCAGGTTGTCCCTTAACTTTGAAGGGACGATCAGGCGGCCTTTATTATCGATGTTATGATGGTACTCACCCATGAACATACCCGTTACCCCCACTTTCTATTTAGAATGTACCACAATCCTCCACTTTCCTCCACTACTTTTTTACGCATCCATTATGTAAATGCTATAAAATTCTGACTATGATGGTTCTACACTATCTTTCTTAAAGGGACAAAATTCGCCAAATACCGCGGTAATTAAGGGTTTATCGCCGGACAGAAGCTACATGTTTTTTTATTAAAAATAATTTGATGGAAAAAACTGCTGTCCTTAAAGGATTAATCTGTCTAACAAAAAATCGTTTATATAGTTTTCGTGCTTAGTAGGAGAAGGGGCCGAACTATTAATTCAGCAAAGGGTTCAGTGGAGGTTTGTGGTAGATTTGTGGTGCAGACGGGTTGATTCCAACAGGAGGAACCAACTAATTTGGAGTACGCTTATTACAAGTGGTGGGGCAAAGTGGGAATGCCTGACACTCAGCACTATCCCTTTTCAAATAAAAAAGGCCCCGCTGTCCGCGGAACCTTTTTTAAATCCGTATTAATTTATGGGATCCATCAAACTCAAAGTCGAGTTCAAGGAGCCTGCCAGGAAAGTTAATTCCAAACTTATTCATATAATAGAGGATGTTCCATACCCGTTCCTGGGGCATTCCCTCCGGCCTAAGTTCCAATCCGACTCTGGTATATTTTCCTAATTTAACCGCATGCTTCATTTTCACTGCGTCTTCAAGCTTCTTCTGCATAAAGCCGACTTGCGAAAGGATGATGCTTTCATTTTTTTTCAGTAAAGCAAGCATGGCTGGGTCGATTTCGATGGTTTTGTCTTCAATTCGCCGATATTGGGCATTAATCTCCTTAATTGCGTTCCGGAAGATTGAATCGAGGTCACGGTCATGAACTGACTCCAGGAATATCTGCTGTTCTGACTCTGTTCCCCGCCTTATTGCTTCAGCAACATCCAAACCAAGTTCATTTATATCTCTTTCTGTTGCCCTGTCCATAAAGGTAATATTCAGCCTTGGAACAATAGGCGGCATTTTTATGCCAAAATGTTCAAACACGAGCTTCAGTTCAGCCCAATATGCGATCTCGCCAGGGCCTCCTATAAATGCCAGGACCGGAAATAACCACTCCTGCATTAAAGGCCTTGTTACAACATTGTTGCTCAAGCTGGAAGGCTCGTTCCTGGCAATTTGAAGCAATTCCTCAAGTGTAAACGAAAGGCTGCCATTGTTGCCTATGAAACAGCCGGAAACTGGTTCAAAGTCAAGGAGGACCCGCTCATTGATGGTTTTATCATAATAAAATAAATTGGCGGAATGCTCGGAAGCATCAATCGTGTTGGCGAAACCGCCTTTTCGGATTTCCTCTTGCTGGCGCAGCAAAGAGGAAATGATAGCCTCCTGGTTAAGGATAATCTCTTCAAACCTTGTCCGTTCTATTTCCCTTAATTCAGGATTGGCTGAGTCAATTAGCAGGATCCCGGAATCAGGAAAGAGGCCTGCAATCAGGTCTGCAAAAAAGTCAGTGAATGTATCCGACCGCTTTAGTGAGTCTTCTATAAAAGCCCTTACCTGCCGTGTAAAGCCAGTTTCGCCAAAAATGGCAAGAAGGCTTGATACCCATGAACTGCATAGCTCTTTATCAATCTTGATATCCGAGACCATTTTTTTCTCTATGACTTTTTGCGGAAAAATCCATTTGTCCGCCCTGCTGCCAGCAGGTACATAAATATGGTTCACTTCCTGGTAATCATGGTCTTCGCCAGCAATCCAGAAAACAGGAACGACTGGAGTGCCAAGCTCCTTTTCCTTCTGGCGAGCGAGTTGAACAATGGAAATGACTTTATGAATGGAATAGAGTGGTCCGGTCAGGATGCCTGCCTGCTGGCCGCCAATAACGACTGAGCTGTTCGGCTGCTTCAGCTTTTCAAGCGATATTTTTGTGGCTGCAGTTGGTTGAAACCGCGCCATATACTTTTCGATATGGGCAGCAAGCTCTTCTCTCGGGAAATCCCTGTTACTTAATTCACTTAAGCGTTCCCTGTCTGAAACAGGATGATTGTATGTATAGTGAAAATAGGGTGTTACTTCATTGGTCTGCTGCAAATAATTAGACGCAAATTGATTTGCTGCAGGCAATAAGAGATTTGAAATCTCCATATAGTACTTCCTTTCTGCAAAAACGGTTGTGTATCAATACCATACGAGTATAGCATTTACATAAAGGTTTTAAAAAATCTTTGCCTGACAATTATCCGTCAGGGAAGTTGAACGGCGGCCACCGCCCTCTGGATTAGGCCGAATACGATAAGGCCAAGATACCCGGTAAAGAACAGGAGGAAATTGAATCTCCAGAACCCTTTGAAAACTTTGCCGACAACCACCTCACCGCGTACTTTCCAATGGAGGATCGAAAAAATCATCGCGGTAGTAAATAAAATAATCATAATAAGCCATAGGTAGGACTGCCCCCAGATGGTTCTAATTAAGAAATGGACCGCCAGGATTAGGAGGAAGGTCGTAAAATCAATTGCAATGTTTACTGATTGCCTATGTACCCCGGTTACCGTCTTGCTTATCGTAAAGACAACCACATACCCAAGCAGCGGCAGGACAATGAATAATGCAAAAAATGATGAAATGAATGTGCTCATCGATTCCCCCCCATTCCCGATTCAATTCCTTTAACCAAATGATAAAAAGCTGTTATGAGCGGTACATTCTTCCCTTTGGCTTCGGCCTGTTCGAGAAGGTAGCCGAGGATGGCGTCAATCTCGGTCACACTTCCCGCCTCGATATCCTTCAGCATCGAGGAACGATTTTCCGCGGTGTTTTTGCATATTCTTTTAATATTTTCTAGCTGGGCCTCTTTATCGTCGAATTCTAGTATAGACGCAACCTCATGGTAAAGGGCTTCCAGATTCCTTTCATAAAACGGATTCGCAATAAGCTGGCCATTTTCGACCCGGAGAATGGCTGTCAACGGGTTTATAACAGCATTGGCAGCAAGTTTATTCGCAAGCATTGAGTAGTAATCTGATTCAACCGTGAAAGGGAAAGACCCGATTTCTCTTTCAGCCAGGGCAGACAGCATTTTTCCATCGCCTCTGAACACCGCCGCTTTGGTAACGCCAGTCCCATTATGGGTTACAGCTGCAGCCCCTTCCCTAAAAGCACCGTGCTCCACTGTTCCAACGAATAAATTATTCGAAGATAATCGGCTGATCAGCTTCAAGTGGCCCATGCCATTTTGCAAGAACAGGACATTTGATACTGAATCAAGAATAGGGAGGATGTTCTCAAGTTGGTATTGCTTCACCGCAACAATAGCAAGATCCATGTCAGGAAGCTTTTCAGCCAATGCCCTGGCTTCAATAGTAGTGTTATAGACCTTATCGGCTCTTTTAAGGGTAATCCCTGATTTATTAATCTCATCCGCCTGCTCTGCTGTTCTGGTAAATAAAAGGACTTTAAAACGGGTTTGCAAATAGGCGGCAAACAACAACCCGATTGATCCTGCACCAATTACACCTATTTTCATTTCGCTGGCTCCCTGTTTGTTCTTTACCTACATTTTACCAAAGTGGGACAAGGTTTGTATGACTTAATTCCTATCTTTCTAAAAAGAAGGCTGAGTAGATCCTAAGTTTTTCTGTTGATTTTCGCTGTCCAAAGGAAAGCTTCCCTGAACAGTCAGTACAGGGGCGGGCGTTTTTTGCCTGTCACGAGACACTTCGTGGACCTTAGGGCGAGCTGGGAGCTTCCTCGTCGCTAAAGCTCCTTCAGGGTCTCCGACTGGCCTTTTCTCTCGCACGACATTGAATAATCTTCCCGGAAAAAGCACAGCAGGAGAAAATGCGTTTTTTGCATTTTCGATCGAGCTTCGTGCCTTCCGCTTCAATCTGACTAGGTAATTCTTTAATTCTATTTCTATAGTAAGTTAGATTCATTTGGAACCTTACACATAAAAAGCTTGCCTACTTAAACAATCGGCAGAACTGCGTTTTACGAAGAGGGATTTCTTCCATATAGCTGTTTTATTGGACGGAACGGCAATCAGCGAAGAGGGATACGTCCCATCTAGTTATTTTATGGGACGGAATGGCATTCTGCGAGGGGAGTTTCGTCCCATAAAGCTATTTTATAGGACGGAACGGCATTCTGCGAGGAGAAATACGTCCCATAAAGCTATTTTATGGGACGGAATGGCATTCTGCGGGGAGAGATTCGTCCCATAAATACTTACACACTGGATTAGTCCATCCATAAATGCAAAAACCCTTCCGCACGCATATGACGGAAGGGCAAATCATAATTATACTGGATAAACCGGATGCTTGCGGGTACTGAAGTTGAGTTCCTTCGTTTCATAGTAGCCCAAGCGCTTGATGAGTACCTCTCTCAACTCGTCGGGTGCTACAATTTCATCGACGATCAGGTCCGATGCAAGCTTATAAATATCGATTGATTCTTTGTATTCCTGATGTTTTTCCTGAACAAAAGCAAGCTTTTCTTTCGGGTCGGTTATTTCATTGATTTTATTGGAATAGACCGCGTTGACTGCTGCTTCCGGCCCCATTACAGCTATTTGGGCTGTCGGGAGGGCGATGCAAACATCTGGCTCGAAAGCAGGGCCCGCCATTGCATAAAGGCCTGCACCGTAAGCTTTTCGGACAATTACCGAAATCTTCGGTACAGTCGCTGAACTCATGGCCGCAATTAATTTTGCACCGTGGCGGATAATGCCTGCCCTTTCAACCTTCGTGCCAATCATGAATCCTGGCACATCCGCCAGGAACAACAGCGGGATATGGAAGGCGTCGCAAAGCTGGATGAACTTGGCGCCTTTATCAGCAGAGTCGACAAACAGGACCCCGCCTTTTACTTTTGGCTGGTTGGCAATGATTCCGACTGTCCGGCCCCCGAGCCTGGCGAATCCGGTGATCAACTCAGGTGCGAACAGCTTCTTTATTTCGAAAAAACTGTTTTCGTCTATTAAGCTGTTAATGGCTTCGTACATATCAAACGGGGCATTCTGGTTCACAGGAATAATTGCTTCAAGCGGCCGCCCTGCAAGCGGCGGGACTGGCTCATGTTTTTTTGGCTTCTCCTGAAAGTTGGCCGGGAAGAAGGTAATATATTTTTTGGCAGATTCGATTGCTTCCTCTTCGGAAGAAGCGAGAATGTCTCCGCAGCCGCTAACCGTACAATGCATGCGAGCCCCGCCCATTTCCTCAAGGGTTACTTTCTCGCCGATAACCTTTTCAGCCATCCGCGGCGACCCCAAATACATCGAGGCATTTCCATCGACCATAATGACCACATCACAAAAAGCAGGTATGTACGCGCCTCCAGCTGCTGAAGGGCCAAAAAGGAGACAGACTTGAGGGATCATCCCTGACAATTTCACCTGATTATAAAAAATCCTGCCCGCACCGCGCCTGTTCGGAAACATGTCAAGCTGGTCCGTTATCCTTGCCCCTGCTGAATCAACGAGATAAAAGAGCGGGACCTTCAGTTTTTCAGCGACTTCCTGGATCCGGATAATTTTTTCAACAGTTCTTGCACCCCATGATCCAGCCTTGACAGTCGAATCATTCGCCATGACGCAGACCGTTTGCCCGCCAACCTTGCCGATTGCTGTAACGACCCCGTCAGCAGGCAGCCCGCTGGCCTGATTGTTGGCAAATTTCCCATCTTCCTCATACTCGCCATTGTCAAACAGCAGCGCAAGTCTCTCTCGCACAAATAATTTTCCTTGTTCTCTATTTTTTTCGTGGTACTTTTGTTGGCCGCCCGCTTCGGCCAGTTTTCTTTTCTCATTCAGTTTTTCAGTTAATGTTGTTGTTTCTGTCACCTGTATTTACCCCCTATCGATGACGGCAAGAGTATCGCCTTCATTAACGAAATCACCAATACCAACCTTCAGCTCGCTGATTTTTCCCGCAAACGTGCTTTCAACCGGAATTTCCATTTTCATTGATTCAAGGACAATGATTTCCTGGCCCTCGCTGACTTCATCGCCTGTTGAAACAAGTATATTCAAAACCGTGCCTGCCATGGATGCAGTAATTTCTTTCATTTCTGTTTCCTCCTTATGTCTTGATTTTCGTTTGTAAAAATGAAGTTGTATAATTCCCTTTTGTAAAATCTGGGTTAGTAAGAATTTTTGTGAATAGCGGGGCGTTGGATTTAATTCCAGTTATTGTGAGTTTCTCGAAAAATGCCCGAGCACGCTCCATAGCGACTTCCCTTGTCTCTCCGGATAGAATACATTTAGCAATCATCGGGTCATAAAAAGGTGTGACTGCATCACCCGATTTATAACCGTAATCTACCCGAATTCCCTCTCCAGCGGGAACTTCAAAAAGTTCAATTTTCCCTGGTGATGGCAGAAATTTTTCCGGGTCTTCGGCATAGAGCCTAAACTCAAATGCATGCCCCTTGCTTTTGATATCCTCCTGATTCTTTGGCAAAGCTTCTCCTCTAGCGGTGAGAATTTGCCATTCGACCAGGTCAATTCCTGTAACTTCTTCAGTCACTGCATGCTCAACCTGAAGGCGGGTGTTCATCTCAAGAAAATAAAAGTTCTCTTGTTCATCAAAAATAAATTCAATTGTTCCAGCATTCTTGTAATCCACTGCTCTCGCGGCATTGAGAGCGGTTTCAAAAAGCTGAGCGCGCGCCTGATCGGAAAGAAATGGCGACGGAGACTCTTCCACCACTTTTTGATTGCGGCGCTGGACCGAGCAATCCCTCTCGAAAAGATGGACGATGTTTCCATTTCCATCTCCAAAAACCTGGACTTCTATATGACGGGCATTGAGGATGAATTTTTCAAGAAACACTTCATCCGAGCCGAAATAAGCCTTTGCCCTTGCTTTGACTGAAGCAAAAGACTTTTCCAGGTCTCCGTTATCCGCGCATTTAACCATTCCGATTCCACCACCGCCACTCGAAGCCTTTAGCATCACCGGATAACCGATTCTTTCGGCAATTTCCTTCGCCTCTTCCAGGGCTGCAATTCCGCCCTCGCTGCCCGGAACTACCGGCACTCCAGCCTGCATCATCACAGCTCTTGATGCAACTTTATCACCCATTAACCGGATTGTTTCTGGTTTCGGACCTATAAAAATCAGCCCTTCCTTTTCAACAAGCTCGGCAAACTCTGCATTTTCAGATAAAAACCCATAACCAGGATGTATTCCGTCTGCACCCGCATTTTTTGCAGCATGGAGGATTTGTTGGGCCTGCAGATAGGATTTGGCAACAGGTGGCTCTCCAATCCTGACAGCCGTCGTGGCTTCCTGTACATAAGGAAGTCCTGCATCTGCATCAGAATAGATGGCAACCGTCTCGATTCCCATCTTCTTGCATGTTTTTATAATTCTTAATGCTATTTCGCCCCGATTTGCGATTAATACCCTTTGCACACTATACCCCTTTCTCCCCCCGGATTTCTTGTTTGCGACCTTCTCAAAAGCTCAGGGTATTCGAAAGCCATTGGCCAGACAGTGAATACATTCCCTGGCTTGCATACCCTATACTATGTTTCTACCATACATTCTGAATATCCTGCAAATTTTGAAAACGCCTTTCTATATTAAAATGCAGAATTTTTCATATTCTTAGGTTATAATATGAATAATTAAATCAGCTTAAAGATATAGGCCTGATTTCAGCAATACCGGGATAAGGGAGAATCATAATAGGGGGGCATATACATGGCAATTAAAGTTGAGAAACTAAAAGTCAATTACAAAACGCTTGAAGAGTTTAAAAAATTCAAAGAATATGGAATTCAGGAATTGTCCATGCTCGAAGACCTTGAAGCAAACATTATTGAAAATGATAGTAAATCACCCTTTTACGGGATTTATTTCGGGGATAAGCTGGTAGCCCGGATGAGCCTTTATCAGGTTGATGCCAAAAGGGATCTCTATTTTAATCCTCCACAGAATTACATTGAACTTTGGAAGCTTGAGGTGCTCCCTGCCTATCAGGGCAAAGGCTATGGTTCAGCTCTTGTCAAGTTCGCTAAGGACCAGGGCCTTCCTATCAAGACAAACCCTCGAGTCGGTTCAAAGGGATTTTGGGAAAAGCACGGCTTTAAACAAGTAGAATATGAGGTAGACCGAGATCTTGGTGAAAATCCGCTCGTCTGGTATCCGGAAGGCGTCAGCGCACAGCACCATTAAGAATTGACATCCGCATAGTTGCAACATGCGAGTAGCCCGGGCTGGCTATTATGTGTGCGCAAGCAAGCATTTTACGATAGTACAAAAAATCTCTCTATATAAATATCAAAAGGCTGGACGGACTTTATCCGTTCAGCCTTTTCGTTTTATTCAACCCTTTCAAGGTTCCCATACTTATCTAACTGAAATTTCGCTTTATGCTGGCCCTGTGAACTGTCCTCCTTATCCGCAGCCATCTTCCTAGCCCGGTCGAGGATGGCCATCAGCGCTTGATAGTCTTCCTCAAGGGTAGTCAATTCCTTTAGAAGCCGTTCGTTTTCCCTTTCGAGCGCTTTAATCCGTGCTTGGGCTTGCTGGATTTCTTCTTCAGCGGTTCCTGCACGTGTATAGAGGTCTTGCAAATAGGACAGGATCGCCTTGAAGTCAGGAACGGGTAGAGTACTTATTTGCTGGGCAGATGGAAGTAAATCGCTTAGCTTGGTTTCTTCTGCCTGAGTGGAAACAAGTTGCTCTTCCACCGGAAGCCCCTGTTCTTTTGGAGCATCCCGTGAGTTCTTCTTCGCTTCCTTTCGCTGCTTTTTGGCATGTTCAATGCCGGCCCTGTATTGTTTCCTAACGTGAGAATTCCAGCGGAACCCACATGCAGCCGATGTCCGGGACAGCTTTCTCCCAACTTCTTCGAATGCCTGCAGCTGCGTTCCGCCTTCCCTTATATTCCGCAAGATAACCTCGGCTAGAAGCAGGTCTTCATCCGAGGTCCATGCATCCTGGCGTGTTGATGACATCCTTCTTATCCCTCCTATCGTTTTACCTCATACATATGCAGGTAATAGGAAAGATAGAATTGGTATGGAGGTCTCATTTTTACGGATTCTGCTACTTTTTCTTTCGAAGGAATTTTGCAACGTGCTGATGATGGGCCTCAGTTTCCCAAAGCTCCGCACAAAAACGGACTTCGTTTTCTATTCTCTTCTTAAGGCCGGCACTCTCCCATTTGTCCACCCAAACTTGCTTGAAGCCTTTAAGAACTCCACTTTCTTTTACTAGCATTTCTGAGGCAAATTTTCGAAGCGCATCAATTGGGGGTCCATTAAAGACACTGTCAACAAATCCAATTCGATTCAGTTCTTCCACAGGATGTAAGCCCGCTTCCATTAGGAGTTTCATGCTGCATGAAGCTGGCAGTTTTTCCGATAAAAGAGAAGCCCCTCCCCATCCGGTAATGATGCCTTGTCTGCCCTGTACGAATCCGGCTTTTGTCCCGCTTCTGGCTATCCGGAAATCACAGGCAGCCGCAATCTCGCAGCCTCCGCCGACAGCTGGCCCATTTAGAATCGCAATTGTCGGTTTTGGCAAGGTTGCAAGGGAATAAAGAATCTCTGCCGCTCTGGACAGCATAGGATGAGCTTGCTCTTTTGTTTTTAAAGAATGGAATTCCGACAAATCCCCACCTGAACAAAAAGCCTTAGTGCCTGAACCCGTTAGTGCGACGATTTTAACCTTTTCATCATGGGCTGCTTCCAGCAATCGGGTGAGTCCATCGAGGACTTCATAGCTGATTGCATTCCGTTTTTCTTCCCTATCAATTGTAAAAAGGAGAATCCCTTCATCCAGAATAGTCATCGTATAAGCCAAAAGCTTTACCCCCTAACTAAATATGTACGAAAAAAGCACAGGAGGTTTTTCCCCTGTGCTTGTTCGAACGGAAAATTAGTCGTTAACAACTTCTTTCCCCTTATATGTTCCGCAATTTTTGCAAACGCGGTGAGCAAGTTTCATTTCTTTACAGTTCGGGCATTCCACCATGCCAGGAACATTTAATTTGAAATGAGTGCGACGTTTTCTTTTTGCAGTTTTAGAAGTCCTTCTAAAAGGTACAGCCATTCTTCCCACCTCCTTAAAGAGTTATAAGAAAGTTATGAAGGCCAGAAAATGCTGGGTCTTCACTTGCTTACTTTTTTTGCCGATTATGAATCGGAAGTTTTGTTGTCGTCAAAAAACTTGGCCAGACCCGCTAATCTTGGATCAATCCTGTTGCTTTGGTCCTCTTCGGTTACGACTTCCCAATCCTTGCCGGACTGCGGAGCCGCCCCTTCAGGATTCGCCTCATCGCTGAATACCTGCATGGGAACCTCCAGCAAAAGGATTTCCCTGATGATAGGCATGACGTCGACCACATCGCCTTTGACCTGATGAGCTTCCTCATCCGTTTCATATCCAGAAATATTGAAAAGAAACGTTTCTGTTGTTTCTACATCAACTGGATAAATGACATCAACTAGAGTCCGTGAACAAGGGAGGACCAGATGTCCCTTAATCCTGATATGAAAGGTCACACGAGATGACCCGATATCGGCGCGTCCGGTTACGTGAATCGGGGACACGTCCCTAATGGTTGGGTCGGTTTCCCTGATTTCGTCCGCATTGACTGTTTCATCAATCAGCATTTCCTTGTTGCGGTTTTTTTGTAGTTGGCTAATTGTCCATTTCATTTACATCACCCCAAGGCAACAAAGGTAATTATACTTTTATGCATACTATTTGTCAATATTTTTTCTTTACAGAGGAATTGCTTGAAACCAATCATGTTCTGGCTAATAGAAAGACTACTATTCAATAGTTTATCCTTAACAGGCTCAAGGAAAACATACTTACTTATCAGGCAGTTTTACTAATATGTGCATAATGTTTTATAGTAGAAATGAAAGTATACCTATCAGAAAGGAGGCTGTCAATATGGATGCGGTTGGTGTTGTAGTTGAGTATAATCCTTTTCACAATGGACATCTCTACCACTTGCAGTCTTCAAAGCAGCTTTCTAGAGCGGAAATTGCCATCGCTGTTATGAGCGGCTCTTTTTTGCAAAGAGGTGAACCTGCACTGGTTTCGAAGTGGTCCCGTACAAAAATGGCCCTGTTGAACGGAGTTGACATAGTTTTTGAGCTCCCATACCAATACGCGGTCCAGAAGGCTGAATTATTTGCTTGGGGTGCTGTTGCAATTCTTGAGGCTGCTGGCTGTACAAGCCTTTGTTTTGGCAGTGAGGCGGGCGATGCTGGCAGTTTTATCAAGACTGCAGAGTTCCTGACCGCAAACGAGGCCGAATATAACTCTTTAATAAAGAAACATATTAAGTCAGGGGTCAGCTACCCGCGTGCAGCCTCGCTCGCAGTTTCCGAATTGAATGGACCCGAAGGAATAGTCCCGCTGTCCGAGCCCAATAATATTCTCGGCTATCACTATGTGAAAGCGATGCTTGACCAGCGCTGCAGGATGGAGCCTCTGACTGTAAAAAGAAAGAATGCCCAATACCATGATGAAGATTTTTCTTCAGCTACGATAGCAAGTGCAACCAGTATCCGGAAAGCTTTCTTTTCCGATGGTGTTGATATTCCAGCCATCTCGCAATACATTCCGCCCGCTACTGAAAGTTCCCTTCTGGAATACATAGAGACATATGGAACTCTCCATCACTGGGAAAACTATTGGCCTTTATTGAAATACAGACTGCTACAGACAGCCCGGGGTGAATTGGCTTCAATATATGAAGCGGAGGAAGGCCTGGAGAACCGGCTTGCTGACTGCGCAAGAAAGGCAGACAGCTTCGCCGGCTTTATGCAACTCGCCAAAACAAAACGCTATACATGGACCAGGATTCAGCGGCTTTGCACCCATATACTCGTCAATGCTACGAAAGAAGAAATGGCCGTTAGCACGGCAATGCGTCCGGGTTATTTACGGTTACTCGGAATGACAGGGGCCGGAAGGAACTATCTTAATAAAATGAAAGGCAGCTTGCCGATCCCGCTCGTTTCAAAACTGTCTGGGTTTACTTCACCAGAAATCGAGCTGGATATCCGGGCAGCTTCTGTTTATGCAATGGGACTTCATGGCAGCATGTCCCAAAAACTGCTCGAGCAAGAATATCGCCAGCCGCCGATCTTTCTTGAATGAAGAACCTTATTTTGCAGTAAAAAAACTTGGTTTTGGGTGTAAATCCGTACCTGCCATTGAATGCAACTCGTTTCCGGATTTTTTCGGTCATAATGAATTTTGCCAAATCCATGAAAATAACACAAAGAGGCTGCCCCTTACTTTTGGGACAGCCTCTGTTTATTTTTCAGGTTTCAATTTTTCCAGATAAGCAACTGCTTCATCAAACGTATCAACCGGGACAATTTTCATTTTCGTCCCAATATCTTTGCCTGTCTTTACTGCAGCCCGGTAATTGGAGTTTTTTGCTCCTTTTTCATTCGGAGCAAAAAAGATATCGGCTCCAGCTTTATCAGCTGCGACGATTTTTTGCTCAATTCCGCCAATTGGGCCGACCATTCCTTCAGACAAGGTACCGGTCCCGGCAATTTCATAACCTTTAGTTAGGTCATCTTCGGTAAGCTGATTATAAATTTCGAGTGCAAACATTAAACCTGCCGATGGACCGCCAATTTCGTCAGTCTTTATATTGACTTTTGGGTCGACGATAATTTCTTTGTCATCGATTGGCGCAATCCCTATGCCAGCACGTTTCGGATCATTTTTAAAAGCCTGTAGCTCCAAATTGGCTGACTGTTCCTTATTGCCTCTCGTAAAAGTGAGCTTCACTGTCTCCCCGGCCTTTTTGCCGGCAAGGTAATCTAGAAGTTCATCCCTTGACTTCAATATCTTTCCATCCACCTTTAAAAGCCGGTCGCCTACTTCCAGTTTTCCCTCCGCTGGCATTCCAGGGACAACTTCCATGACATAGACACCCTTATAGCGATACTCAACCGGAATGCCAGCTTTTTTATAGGCAGCCTCAATTGCACTCGCCTTTG
Source organism: Bacillus sp. FJAT-27225 (assembly GCF_001685025.1). Lineage (GTDB taxonomy): Bacteria > Bacillota > Bacilli > Bacillales > Cytobacillaceae > Bacillus_D. The sequence continues at coordinate 192,312 of NZ_MAYU01000021.1, forward strand.
AGCCTTCCATTAGATGGAGCTGCTTCTTGTTGTACTCCTGTTCACTTTCATTCGGCCTCAGTATATCTTTCATAGAATAAATTTCTTGATACTTACTGAAACTTGCAATTAGATACGTATAAATATTGGCGCGCCCCATCCTGACGGTTGTCAGCATGAAGCTTCCTTCCTCATCATATCCGCCCTCTACTTCTATAATCGGCTCCAATTCCTTTGCGAGCCCAGGTTTGGAAACATAATAAGGCAGCATATAAAAAACACTTGCCAGGACTAGGATCGCCGCCAGAACATACGGGATCCGAGGGTATTTCTTGCGCATTATTGCTGCTCCTTCCACCGTCCAATAACTTCTTTTATCGGTTCGATATGTCTTTTTGCTTCTTCTTCTCCTATTTTAATAATGTCTTCAATATTGGTAAAGGCACGCGAACTAAATTTACCTACATCCGGGCGAATCATAATGTCGGAGGCAATCTCGCGGTTAACGAGCAACTCAGCTTGCATAATATCTATGCTTTGCATGATCACATCGTAAATCGAATCGATTTCCGCATTTGGTTTAACCCCTGAAACATCGACAGCAATAACAATGTCAGCTCCCATCTCCTTAACAACTGAAACAGGTATCCTGTCTGCAACCCCGCCGTCGACCAATAACCTCCCATTAATTTTTTCAGGAATGAAGATGCCTGGAATCGAGATGCTGGCCCTCACTGCCTCGGCAGCAGGACCGTTTTTAAATACTACTTTTTCACCGTTCATCAAGTCTGTCGCCACAATGGCAATCGGCAGATCAAGCTCTTCAATGTTTTTGTTATGAGTAAAAACCCGGATAAACTCCTTTACCCGCTTTCCTGCTATAAAGCCCATTTTAGGTACGGCAAAATCCAGAAAATATTTCCTCTTAAATCCGATTGAAAACTTATAAAAACGGTCCAGATCTATGCCGGTCCCATACAAGCAAGCAATCAGCGCCCCCATGCTGCTGCCGGCAATCATATCAATCGGGATTCCTTCATCCCGGAATACCCTCAATACACCGAGATGGGCAAAACCCCTTGCCCCGCCGGAGCCGAGCGCCAAGCCGATTTTTGGGGCCATACTCATGCTCCCTCCTTCAATAATCAATACCGAGCTTAAATTCTCCTTCAATCCTATGGTCTAAATAATCATTCTATGAGTATATTGTTTTACAGGACAAGTCTTTGCTTGCTCTTTATCTGATGGTACGCAAGGTCTGTATTTAAGCGTCCTTTGGTTGTCCTATCGCCTTGAAACTAAAGCAGTACTCCGCAATTCTCCTGAAGGAGGCCCAATATGTTTCGTTCGAAACTAAAAACCATCTTTTTGGCAGCGTCTGTCACCATCATGGCAGCTTCCTTGATTACATATCCGCAAGAGGCGTTCTCCGCCTCAATTCGCGGCTTGAATATGTGGTGGGAAATTGTTTTTCCCTCCTTGCTGCCCTTTTTTATTGTATCCGAAATGCTCATTGGCTTTGGTGTTGTCAAGTTCATCGGAGTTCTTCTCGAGCCATTCATGCGGCCCCTTTTTAAGGTACCTGGAGTCGGCGGATTCGTATGGGCAATGGGAATGGCTTCCGGCTACCCAGCCGGTGCAAAACTTTCAGCACGGCTTCGCCAGGAAGGCAGCCTGACCAGGGTAGAAGCTGAACGGCTGGCATCCTTCACAAATTGCTCAAATCCTTTATTTATTTTCGGAGCGGTCTCAGTTGGTTTTTTCCATAATGCTCACCTTGGCTTTGTTCTTGCTGCTTCCCATTATCTTGGCAATTTTTGCGTTGGCTTACTCATGCGCTTCTATGGAAAGGACGAACGAATGACAAGAAGCAGCCGCCATAAGCGGCTAAAGATACGTGAAGCTCTTGCTGCCCTTCATAGGACGAGAATCAAGGATAATCGGCCAATAGGCAAATTGCTGGGGGACGCCGTCACCTCTTCCATCCAAACCTTGCTAATGATTGGCGGCTTCATTATCCTGTTTTCCGTCGTAAATAAAATCTTATTCCATCTGCACATTACAGCCTTTTTAGCAAAAGGAATCGAAGTTCTCTTTTCATCACTTGGATTTCCTGAAATGCTTAGCATCCCGTTCATATCCGGACTGTTTGAAATTACGCTGGGAAGCCAGCTGACGAGCCAGGTTCAAGAAGCAACGCTCCTCCAGCAGGCAATGGTAACCAGCTTTATTCTTGCCTTCAGCGGCTTTAGTGTCCAGGCCCAAGTAGCCAGTATTCTAGCACAAACTGACATCCGGTTTCAGCCGTTTTTTATTGCACGCATAGTACATGGTATTTTTGCCAGTATTTTTGCCTTTGTACTTTGGGATCCCATTTACATTAAATTTGCGGATACCGGAATCCCGCCTAATGCGGTACCTGTTATGCTTCAGCAGAATGCGCAACTCTTCACTTCCGCCCATTCCATTATCGCCTTTGCCGGACCTTTGATAACCATTGGATCGCTGTTAGTCTATATTGTCATTCTATTCAAAAGACGAAATGGATGATAGCAGAAAAGCGTATCATCATTCTTTTGGCTTTTCAGTCCCAAAGGAAGACTGTGGCTGTCCATACGAAAAAGCCAGGCAATGCCTGGCTTTTTTCGATGCTATAATGAATAAATATCAAGGTTCAGCCATGTGGGACCTTCAGGCCTTACACCGTTTAACTGGTGATTTCACTTGTTTTTCTTATAGATCGAATTTCTTTTTTAACGCAGCTTCAACAGCAGGCGGGACAAGTTCATGGATATTCCCTCCATACTTTGCAACCTCTTTTACAATGCTGGAACTTAGAAAAGAATACTGATTGTTGGTCATAATGAAGAAGGTTTCAATTTTTTCATTCAGTACTCTGTTCATTGAGGTAATTTGCATTTCATATTCAAAATCGGAAACTGCACGAAGTCCACGGATAATCGCATTCGCCTGCACCTTTTGCGCATAGTCGACAAGAAGGCCCTGAAAAGAATCGATTTTCACATTGGGCAGATCCTTCGTTACCTCTTCTATAAGACCAGTACGCTCTTCCACAGAAAACAAAGGATTTTTGGACGAATTATTAAGAACAACAACATACACCTCGTCGAAGACTCTTGCGCCCCTCCTGATAATATCGAGGTGTCCGTATGTAATCGGGTCAAAGCTGCCCGGACAGACTGCTATAGTAGCCACGTTCTAAACCTCCTGGTGGTTTTAGGAATAGGAAAAAATAGAGATTGCTATTATACCGTACACTTCACTCTTCATCTTTTCAAGACTTCCAATGGAATCTGGCAAAATTACATCCTTGCCGTGTTCACAAACAGCGATTCCATCCCTCTTCAGCCTGCCATCAGCATCAATTTGTTCAAGCAGCTTAACGAGCTGCTGTTTTTTATAAGGAGGGTCAAGGAAAATAAAATCGAAAGTGAGGTCGCGTTTTTTTAAAGCTTTTAAAGCACGTTCAGCATCAGTCCGGTAGACCTCCGTCCGTTCCTCAAAATCACAGGTCTTTATGTTGTCCTTAATGGTATGGATTGCCTTCGGTTCCCTGTCGATAAAAATCACTTGATCAAGCCCGCGGCTAAGAGCCTCAATTCCAAGCCCCCCGCTGCCGGCGAACAGATCAAGTCCTTTTCCCCCTTGAAAATAAGGGCCTATCATATTGAAAACAGCTTCCTTTACCTTGTCAGTTGTCGGCCTGGTCGATTGGCCAGGCACGGCTTTTAGCTGCCTTCCTTTACATGTCCCTGAAACAACTCTCATGTCAATCACCGCTACTCAATGTTTTTACTTTCATAATCCTACCATACTGGACGAACCTCGCCAAATATCAATATCCGTTTTATCTTTTTTAAATTTTCGTGGAAAAATGTGTATAAGCAATCTTTCGCTGGAAATAATGACATTAACAACATCATTCGAGGATGTTGTTGCCAACCGCGGAGAAGACTTACGTTTCCCCATAAGTTCTTCCTCCGGTTTCTCCTCTCCCTTTGCCTTCTGTCCCTTTGGGATATAGAAGGACCCTGCAGGTTTCCTGCAGGGTTTTTTCTTTTTTGAAAGGAACTTCTATGCTAATGTTGATCTATATAAGAGGAACTATTAAGTTTAACCTCTTTATTTCGCTACACAAAGGGAAGCTTCTGAGACATAACATCGCAGAGACAGGCGCCTTTTGCCTGTCGCGAGGCGTTCTTTGCCTGTCACGAAGCGCTTCAATTAAATTTAGATTCTTTAGTTCCTCTTATATAGAGAGATATGTTTCTGAATTTCGACTCTACAAAGGAAAGCCTCATCTCAGGGGCAAACGGAATTTTTTCTTGTCATGAACCGTTTCAATCCAATTGGACATTAATTCACCAACATTTATATAGATTATATCAAAAGGAGAGTTTTCTGTGATTCAGCGTTTTGTAGAACTTGGCAGCGGCTATGGAGACTTATATGAACTGATCGAACTCGCAAAAGCGAATTCCAGTCGCCTTCGTCATATTATTGCGTTTCATACAGCAATAGAAGGTAAACAGGTTGTATCCCTGGCCATCATTTTGGATCCAGCGGGAGAAGGAAAATTCCAGCCGATATACATTTGCAGGGAAGGAATCCCCAATCCAAAGGTGATTCCAAACAAAAGATATACTTTATTCGAGGAAACAGCGGCTAACCTGTCCAAGACTATTTGTGAGCTCACAGTGAAACCATCTACACTGTTTGCGGATAAGGAATTATATTACCAATATCTGATTGGAATCCTGCGTCTTAACCACTTTATTCCTCCACTTCACTGGTAGGAATGAATGCGATTTTTTCTAGAAGAGGCTGAACGGCTCCATCATTTCTAAGCATCAAAAAAGTGAGGGAATCACCCTCACTTAAATACCCATCTTATAATCATACTCTTTTGCTTTATCAGGAGCTGAATTCTCGTATTCCATCTTTACAAATGGCTTGTAGGATGGCTCAACCTTCTTAACAAAAGAATACGATTTTAATTTTGCCATTACATTCTCCATCTCACTCTGATTGCAGTAAATAACTGCATATTTCAGTTTTTTAGATACATAATGGACGTTGCCGAACCGCCTTAGCATTTTGGCTTGCTTTAGCGTATATAGCCAAACCACCAATCCTTGCCTTTGTCCAAACATAGTCTTTCCCCTTCATACTCAATGTTTTTTATAAGTCTAGCATAAGAAAGCAGCTTAAATCAATCCCGCCAGGCTGCAAGAGGCTAGCTAGTTATGAATAGAATAGAAACAAGAAAGGCGCTCTAACAATACTTTTCTATTAAAAATAAAGGATGATGACGAATGGAAATGGAACATGTCTGGTCCACATTCCTGAAAGAAATCAGCCTAATCCCACCGGTCAGTTCTGTTGAGCTGAAAAAGATGGCCGGAATTCCTTTCCTCTATATCACTGTCGACTCCCCCGTTAATCCAGAACTAGTAGAAAAGAGTATACGGCGCTGTTCAGCCTTGGCGATGAAAGGGAAGAAACTGAGCAGTGAAACCATTTATGTAAGATCCGAACCTAACAGCTTTGTATTTCGACATAGGTTTTATGTCCCGCAAAGAAAGATGTTTTGCTGTGGAAATTTATGTGTGGATTGCGTGCGTTTCAATCCAAACGGATGGTTTTAAGCTAATAGGGACAGTTCCCCTTTGCACACTGCAAAGGAGAACCGTCCCTACTGGTTAAGCTGAGCATCCGCAGCTTCCACCGGAGCCGCAGCCTCCGCCACAGCTTGATCCGGTATCAAAGAATGGGTTACCAGTTGGCACCTTGACGTGGATGGATACAGAGTGGCCAATCAGCATGCTGATTTGATCCAGCAAAGCCTGAAAATCATTTTCAGCCCTTTTGAATTCTGCGACGTGATCGTCCAAGTCCATATCACGCTTCGCTTCACGGATTTCTTTCATAATGCTTTTATAATCCGGATGATATTTCCCAAAACGCTGAACATCCTCGTAATGGTCCTTCAGTTTGACAAAACGAGAGATTTTTCTTTGCGTTTCTGGGCTTGTACGTACTTTATATAGGCAATCCCGATAATATTCAGCAACATCTGACTGTAACACCATGCTGCCCAACTCATCAGCAAAATCAAGCAATTCTATTCTTTCACTAGTAGCAAGCAAATCTGCCCACCTCCATTGCTTATTCTACCATGAAGGTAGGGTAAAGGTGAAATTTTCTTTTTTATTCCCTTAATTTACCTTTTCGTCACGACAAACTAATACATTTATGAATACAATCCAATAGATTATAATAAATCCGAACACAATGCCTTTATTAAAACATCAATGGTGGCATATATGAAAATAGCATTATTTTCACCTTATTATAATCAGCCAAGAGGCAATTCTACCACGGTAAAACGGCTTATTTATCATTTTGAAAAAATGGGCATTCTTCTTTCTGTTATTCCCTATCTGGAAAACAGCAGTATCGATGGTACAGATGCAGACATCTTCCATATTCTTCATGCCACCCGATTTGTAAGGTGGGCAAAAGACCGGCAGTTCATCTTAAACCACCCTTATATAGTTACAATGGGTGGTACGGACATAAATGTTGATTTACAAACAGACTTGAGTTCTGAAATTTTCTCATTTTTGAATGAAGCAGTTTTTATTACAGTATTTACAGAAGACGCAAAAGATAAAATCAAACAGCTGTATTCTCCATGGATGAAAAAGACGTTCGTAATCCCCCAGGGCGTTTGGTTGCCATGGGCAATTTCTTCACCAAAAAATAGATTAAAACCTTCTATCCTTTTACCGGCAGGGCTGCGGCCTGTCAAGGATGTCCTGCACATCCTTCCGGGACTTGATGAGATCATTGATCATTATCCGGAAATGACATTTACCATTCTTGGCGCCAATTTAGATAGGTCGGTTCATCGGGATGTGCTAAAACAGGCTGAGCATGTACTGGCTAAGATACGTTGGTGCAGTCCCCCACGAATTAATGATAGAAAAATACGAAAGCGCAGACATTATCGTCAATTCTTCTCTTTCAGAAGGCCAGCCACTTGCACTAATGGAAGCGATGGGGTTGGGCTTGCCAGTCATAGGAAGAAAAAACAATGCCAACCTGCAACTGATATCACACGAAAAAACAGGCTGGCTTTACGAAACGATTCCGGACTTCATTGAGGCAGTCCATTCAATCGTCAGCAATACGACTTTAAGGGAAAACATAGTCAAACAGGCAAAAGAATCGATGTTTGAAAAGTTCTTACCTGAAAAAGAGGCAATGGCTTACCTTTCTTTGTACCATCAGATTGGGCGTTAGCTCGTCCGTATAGCAGAAAAGGTTATGGGACCAGAAAACCCCATAACTTTTTACCCCAATTCTTTACCCGCTGGGGCTTTTCATCGATTGGAACATATGGAACATCATGGAAGCCATCTGCACGCCATTAGCAAACTTGGCTACCCGGTGCGGGATTGTTTTTTCAAAATGATGGAGGGAAGCTATTTCGAACTCATCAAGGATCGCTGGATTCCGTGTCAGCTTCCGATACCATACAGGCTGTTCCCTAATAAACTGCCTCAAATCTTTTCTTGAATTAATATAATCCGTTACTTCTCTTCTCATGGCGTCCTCCAATCAATCCTTCCGGAACGGGAATGGATGCTGCACAACTGGCTCGGGGGGCGGTGCCTGTTGGGCTGGCTGTTGTTGAAATTGACTAATAAGCCCCTGAATGGCACCCAATGCCTGGCTCAAATTATTCAAATGGGATTGGATTTGCCCAGGCTCAACCTTTTTTGCAAGCTCTGCTACCTGGCCAAGCCAATCCTTTTTTGAAGGATCTTCTTCACTCGTTTCCTTCTTTATCTCCCCGGTTTCGTTCCAGCGCGGATCCTCTTCGCCAAGCAAATACCATTCCTCATATAATTGCTGCCAAGTCGTCGTTCCGTTGCGGACTTCCCTTACAAGATGGGGATTTTCTGCCACAAACTCTTTAAACTTGATAACAGATGGATGAAGTTTCTTTACATGAGCCATCCGTTTATCCCCTCCTCCCACTATACCTATAATACCGTATGCCTATATCAGGGATTTGTGAAAGGTAGTTGCGTTGCCGTTTTTATTTCTGTAAAAAACATTTTGATAATGTTAGTATTTGTAATAGAAAAGGAGCGAACAAACAGTGGCGCATGAATTGGAAGTAATGTTAAAAAAATATCTCGAAAATGGAACCGAACAAGATATTGATGTCTTGAAATATGTAATGAGCGGGCTTAAAGATAAAGTTGACGGGAAAATAAGTACATACATAGGCGGTCTCCTGCATTATGAAAAGATATCGAATCAAAACGTCTGGGAAGTAACGATTCCAATCAATCCTGTCCTATATAATTCACTGGGAATTGTCCATGGCGGCATTACAGCTACATTGCTTGATTCCGGAATGGGGACTCTCGCAAATGCCCTTGTTCCAAAAGGATTTGGGGCTGTCACATCCCAGCTGAACGTCCATTATCTGGCACCAGCAATGGGTGACTTCCTTCGCTGCCGTGCTGAAGCCATCCATATTGGCAAAAATACGCTTGTTGTCAGTGGTGAGGTATTCCGGAGCGATGGAAAAAAAGTTGCGCATTCCACAGGAACTTTCTTTATTGTTGAAAATAACCCAGGCAGCGGAGAGTGATTTCTTTTGGTCACTGCAATTCTGATCCCCATTATCATCCTCTATTTCTTATGGATTTCCATAAAGGAAACGAAGGAACATGAAATCAAATGGCGGGAAGCAGGCATAGCAAAGGAAGAAGCCGTTATTATCGGAACCATTGTTTCTGTTTCACAGGAAAAACAGCGGTTCTATTATCACCGTTATTTGCTGGTCCAGGAGTTAATGGTCAAGACTCCGGCTGGCCTCGTGAAAGTGAGAATTAACACTCCGCTTACAAAAAATACAACATTCATCAAATACGAATCAGGCCAACCGGTTAAGGTATATGGGTCCTGGCAAGATACGTGGTTCCACGCCAACAGGGTTGAAACAAGCAGCTAATAGAAAGAGGATGGCCAATGCCATCCTCTCTTCATTCGACCCATGTCTGAATGAAGTTTTGGGTATAGTATTTTTTGTATACCCCCACACCAAGATGGGTAAAATCTTCGTCAAGCAGTGCTTCCCTATGTCCCTTTGAGTTGAGCCAGCCTTCAACTGCTGAAGGTCCATCTGTATAATTTGCAGCTATATTTTCTCCAGCGGTCTGGTAGACAACCAAAGCCCTCTTTAACCTATCCGTAAGCTTACCGTATTTTTCAGATTCATGAGAAAATGTATTTGTTTCATACATATCAAGACTGTGGCTGTAAGCTACCTGTGCTGTTCGCTCATCCCATTGGAGCGGTTCAAGTTCGTGCCGCTGCCTGATCACATTTGTCAGGTCAAATATTTGCTGTTCACTTCCTGCCTCAACCTTCTGCCAATCCATATCAGTAAGTGGTTTCGCTTCTAGCAGCTTCCCTCGATACGCAATTTCATAAGGCCTATGTTTAATCAGTGTCTCAGCATTTAGAAACCGGACACTGGAAAGACTGCTTGTAAATTTATCAATGTAAAGCTGGGCATAAATATCACCAAACTGAATAAGCGGACGGGTGTTGACATCGGTATCAGTTAATTCAAGCCGATAGGAGTTCCCTTCATAATCGATGACAATATCCGTCTGAATAGCAAAAGCAGCAAAAATCTCTTCAAGAGGCTGGCCTATTGCAAAAGGATTTATATCGGTTTCCGGGCCAATGGCATAAATAGTCACAACTTTATCATTTTGTATACCGACCTGTACATACTTATCCAATTCTTCATTATAGACATGCCAGTCATAATCATAGCTTGATTTATCAATTCGGTTCGGTTTTCCTAAAATCTTTTCCACTTCTTTTAATGGCTTTCCAATCAAGGTTGACAAACCCTCTTGCGGGCGTGGCGGTATTTCGTAGCCTGTCCGTTTTTCCAGCTTCGATTGGCCAGCCGGTTCCGGAACTGGCTCCTCTCTAATGAGGGTGTCCTTTTCCGGGGTCTCATCATGGTTTACATAAAAGCCAACAGCCAAAAAAATGGCCACAAAAAAAAGAATTCTCCCTAAAGACTTCAGACCCCTCCCCCCTCTCTTTCTATATCATCTATATGTTTTTTCCTCTTTAATTATATCATTTGACACTTTTCAAAAAATAGAGCACTTAGCAATTATAACAAAAAATTAAAAGGCGCCGTTAAGACGCCGCCATTAATGTTGTACCCCGTTATAATTTGATTCGGAAATATCAGAGAGAGCCCGCTTTGCCTGATTGTCTGTCATGTCCCTGACGGCAAAATCACCAAGAGATACAATTCCTACGAGCTTTCCATTTTCTACGACCGGAAGTCTCCTGACCTGATTGTCAGCCATCATCCTTGAGGCCTCCTCAGTTGTTGTATCAGGAGAAACAGTCACAAGCTCCTTGCTCATTATATCTTCTACCTTTGTTGAACCAGGGTGCTTTTCAGCTGTTCCTCTAATGACTATATCCCGGTCGGTAATCATCCCTACCAGCCTTCCCTGGTCAACAATAGGGATTGCTCCCACATTCAATTCCTTCATCTTAAGTGCCACTTCGTACATATTATCGAGAAGAGAACAGGTTTCAACATTGCTGGTCATAATATCACGGACTGTTTCCAATTTTTTTTCCTCCCGTCGAAATTCACCGTGTTTTTTCAGGAATCATAAGTCTATTTTTTGCAATACCCCCAGTTTTATTCCCGCTAATGCGCAAATCCACATCAATTCATTGCATAATAAAACTTTTTAAACTATTATAAAAATGAATTGAATGTCAGAATGCAATGGCAAATGTTCCAAAGGGGGATATCAACAATGAAGTTTGAAAACACGGGGATTGAAAATTTGAAAGCTGACTTGAACAGGCTTGATGAGATTATGCTTGAACACGGCCTTGTCCGTGAAGGCCAGTGGGATTATGAAAGGGTTACATACGACAAAAAATTTCAAATTAAAGATGACATTTACTATCTGAGGCTTCGCGGGTATGCAGTCGAAGGCGATGTTGGCTCCCATCAGGCAGTCATCCAACTCCTGCATCCTCTTCTTGGCAAGCATTATTACCCTCATGGTGTCGAGTATGGTGAGGGTGAAAACTTTCCTGCATCACTTGTTAACCAATGCAAGAACCTTTTAGACCAGGTTAAGGAAGAGATCGAAGCCTTTGCTTTATAACTATATTCTGCCTTTAGGACAGTAAGCCTCTTTTAGAGGCATCTGGCCTTAATGCCAGATTCGTTCAGCTAAAAATCAGTGGGATGGGAAGCCCCCACAGAATGAAGTTTCACTTTATCTTTGGAAGGCATATAAAATGCCTTCCTTTTTATTTATTCCTATGGCTATAATTAAATTATTCTATTAGATTCAAAGGGGCATTGCCATGGCTGGATTCTTTTCAAAAAAGAGAGTTATTTGGATAATTGGAGTTCTATTAACAGCTGTTGCCGCCTATTTCCTGGTGCCTGCTGGTGCCCCGATCATCCTTGCTCTCCTGACAGCACTGCTGCTTGAGCCGGCAGTCCGGTTCACAGGCTCACGACTGAAACTGAACCGGCAATTATCAGTACTTCTCGTATTTTTATTGTTTCTCTCCTTAACAGCCCTTGGCGGTTATTTTATTACGACAAAGCTTGCGGCTCAAGTGATCTCGATGGCGAATGAAGTTCCTGGGTATGTAAATAAAATATCAAGGCTTTGGGTTGAAACAAAATGGAACTTGGTTAGGGCAATGCAAGATTTGCCGGAACAACTCGTACAACAAATCATACAGCGCATTGAAAATTCTCTTTATGCAGTTATTAATGTTTTACTCGAATATATGAATATTGAAAAAGTTAGAGCACTCGTTACCCAAATACCAAAATTTTTTATTGGGTTTCTCGTTTATCTCATCGCGTTGTTTCTCTTCATGCTAGAAATTCCTGCTTTGAAGAAGGCTGCATATGCACATCTGACAGCAAAAACTGCCGAGAAGGCAAACGTTATGTCGGCCAGGCTATTTTATGTTATCACTGGTTTTTTGAAGGGGCAGATACTGGTAAGTGTCATTATCTTTGCTGTTTCTTTGTTATATTTATATCTTTATTATCCTGAGGCTGCGCTCATAGGTGCCTTTCTAATTTGGGCTTTTGATTTTATACCAGTTGTAGGTTCTATGCTCCTCCTAGTTCCATGGTTACTATTTTATGCTCTGGCCGGGAATATGGAAATCTCGTTTAAGCTCGCCTTTCTCACTGTTATACTTTTGGCAATCCGATATTATCTAGAGCCAAGAATGCTTGGCAGCTATCTGAAGTTATCTCCACTCGCCACGCTGGCATCCATGTACATAGGATTTAAGCTAGTTGGTTTGATTGGGATTATTTTTGGCCCCATTCTCGTAATTTGTATCAGCGCAGCAAGGGAAGCTGGGATATTCAAATTTAATTTCAAATTATGAGTAAAGTGCAAGGCCTTCATGATAGGCACAGACAATGCCAGGCCCTCCGATAACCATTCTGGGAAGCTTTCCTTAGGGAGCTAGACCGTTCTCAAAGAAGAAGATATATTTCTGATCATATTAAAAAGACGGGCAACTCGTTTATAGAGTAGCCCGTCTTTTTTATGTTCCAAGTATTGCCTTAATAACTGAAGTTGTTTCACCACCAGAATAAAACACATATAAAAGCAGGTAGACTGCAACACCTGTTATTGCAGTTACAAACCAGACAATGCTGGTAATAGGGCCAAGCTTCCTATGGGTGGCGAGTTGGTTCTTAAAACCTGTGTAAAAGTTGATAATCCCAAGGACTGCACCGGTCGTAGCCAGGGTGATGTGAAAAATCAGGAATATCGTATAGTAGATTTTAACATCATCCGGTCCGCCAAATGATGTATTGCCAATAAAAATTGTCCTGGAAGCATAAATAATGAAGAAAATTAACGCGGAAACACCTGCAAAGAACATCGTCTTTTTATGGGCTTCAATTCTTCTTTTTGAAATTTGATACCAGCCAATGGCGACGAGGATTGCACTAATGACAATGAAAATAGTACTGATCGTTGGTAAAATAGGTAGGGAATGCTCCATATGTATTGATCCTCACAATCTTATTTACTACTATAATTTTAGACGAGCCTCCTTACTTTTTCAATGATTAGCTTGAAAAAGTAACCGTACGGCTTGAAGGCCCCTACTTAATAAAACCGATGAACTCGGAAAAACAAGCTTTCGTAATAGAAAAAGGCCCCGTATGGGACCTTATTCTGCCGGGAATGGTTCTGGTTCAGGGTCGATACCAGTGTGTTCATCCTTATACCATTTAAAAAACACTCTTGCTAGTGCAAAACTATATACAATTTCCTGAATGATTTTCATAATTACACCACCGAGCCGCTGGTCTTCCTCCAGCGTCATGGAGCTGAACATTTGCGGCCCGCTCAGATCAAGCCCTGCAAGCATGGTCGGTGAAACACACAATTCCAGTGCTTTCGCCCAGGCCCGAGGATCAGAGAAGGTAGCATAAAGGGGCTCATTCGAAAAGATAATCAGCGCGCACGCAGGAGTGATAAGAATGCCGTTAGCAAAAATGTACCCAATTTTCCTTAAGCCGGATAGGGTTTGGTATTCTTTTAGTTCAGTTACAATTGGCCACCACATGAATGTTGCAAACAAAAAGATTAACGATGTTATACCTGCATGCATCCATATGGATAGCTTTACCGCATCAAATATGAGCGGTATATGATAAAAGGAAAACATGCCATTAAACACTATAATCGCAATGAGTGGCTTAACCAAAATAGGAAATACATTTCTGATGATAGGCAGGCTTATTACAGCTCTCCAAAGCCATTCAGGAATCCCCAGGATAAACAGAGGCGGTACAACCAGGTATAGGGTAGCCATTTGAATCATATGGGCATAAAACGTTATATGGCCAAGCAAGTCGAGCGGCGAGCCCTTAATTGCGTACAATAAAACCATTGCAGTAAGAAAGAATCCTGCCTGGCGAGCCCTTAAAGGTTCGCTCCCCTTAATCTTTTCTCTGTATTTTACTGTTATTAAAAAATAAACTGCTATGACTGCCAAAATGGATAGTAAAAAGTACGGGCTCCAAAGCGCTTGAGTTCCAAATATCTTTAAACTTAGCACCGTAATCACCTCGGGTTAATTCGATTGGCCAGCTACAACGGCCACCTTCGCTTTTCTTATTGTCTAGCTCCGGTGCCTAGAGGCTCGAGGTCGCTTCGGTCCTTAGAGGAAGTCAAAGAACAACTTCCCCTTCAGGCCCCCCACAAGAGTAAGCTTCGGAAGCATTACCTCGCACGAAGAAAAAGCGTTAGCTTTTTCGAGGAGCGCTTGTCGCCCCTGGACAAGGCACCTTCGCTTTTCTTTCTCCCTATATTATAAACCGGCTTAAATTCGCTGGCAAAGGTCTTGTCTTTTGTTAAAAAGAAAATCGGCTTGCGCCGATTTTCTATGTTGTATTGGTTTTAGTGTTCTGTTCAGCCAGGTCACTGGCATCCCACATGCCATACGGCCTTATCAGGGCTAACCACGGCCGCTTCCGCTTTTCTTTGTCTAGCTGCAGCACCGAGCCCCTCGAGATCGCTTCGGTCCTTCAGTGAAAGTCAAAGTGCAACTTTCCCCTCAGGCCCTCCAGCGCTTGTCGGGGCTGCCCACGGTGCTTCCGCTTTTCTTGTTACCACCAGACGATGGTTACCATTGCGAGTATGGTCAGCAGGCCAATCAATAAGCCGCCATATAGGAATAGAGATGGAAGCGCATGGCCTTTGTGGCTCATATGCATGAAATAGTACAACTGAAAGATTACCTGGATTACCGCCAGCAACACGATTAGCGGCACTGTAAACCAGGTAGAGAACCCAACGCCTACCGCGCCAAATGCAATGAAGGTAAGGAACAGCATCATCGAGAACGAGATGATTTGGTAGCGCATTTCTTCCTTGCTTTTCTTTTTCCGATATTTTAAGTCAATTTTGGGGTTCCCTGAGTTAACATTTTGATTTGCCATCAGTTTATCCCACCATTCCCATTAAATATACTACTGTAAAGATGAATACCCATACTACGTCAATAAAGTGCCAATAGAGGCTGGCAACATAGAATTTAGGTGCGTTGTATAGGTTAAGGCCTCTCTTAGCATTTCTGATCATGAGCGACAAAATCCAGCATAACCCGAATATTACGTGAGCTCCATGGAAACCTACTAATGAATAGAATGCAGAGCTGAATGCAGAGCTCGAGAATGTATGTCCATATTCATGAACATAATGCTGGAATTCATAAATTTCCAGTGCAAGGAAGGCAAATCCCAGAGCAACCGTAATTCCGAGCCAGAGCATCATTTTTTTATGATCAAAGTTCTTCATATGATACATTGCATAAACACTTGTCAACGAGCTGGTTAAAAGGAGCATCGTCGCCACGAATGTGAGCGGCAGGTCGAAAATATCCGCCGCGAGTTTATGGGTGTCATCAGGTACTTTATCCTTTAAGGCAAGATATGTTGCAAATAGGGACGCAAACAAAACAGTTTCGCCGCCAAGGAACAGCCAGAAGCCCAAAAATTTATTCTTTCCTTCAAGGGTAGCTTTTTCAGGCGAAGCAGGCCATGTTTCATATGTCATTTTTTCTTCAGCTTGCATTATGCCTTAACCCCCCTATCATCCTCTTCAATAAGATCTTCTTTATGAATATGGAATCCATGATCATCCTTGACGGAACGGAACAGCATGGATCCAAAGGTAATAAGAAGCCCAATTACGAGAACAGGGATACCCCATGCTTTCGGATCATTACCGGATTGATACATTGCCCCGAATGCAGCAATGAACAAACCAAGAGAGATGACAAATGGGACAAAGGATGAATTCGGCATATGGATGTCGCCGATCGGTTCAGCAGGCATCATGCCTTTTTTACCCTGTGTTTTTTCCAGCCATAATGCATCAAGTCCACGAACAAGCGGTGTCTGCTTAAAGTTATAAAAAGGCGGCGGTGAAGCGACAGCCCATTCAAGCGTCCTTCCATCTTCCCATGGATCCGCTCCAACCTTAACATTTTTGACTTGTGTGATAATGATGTTTGCAAGAAGCACGATTACACCGGCAGCCATTAAGAAGGCTCCAATTGTACTGACAAAGTTCCCTGCATCCAGTCCCTGTCCAGGCAAGAATGTAAAGATCCTGCGCGGCATACCCCAAAGGCCAAGCAAATGCTGGATGAAGAATGTCAGATGGAAGCCGATTAAAAACAGCCAGAATGTTACTTTGCCCAGCAATTCATTCAACATCGTTCCGAAAATTTTAGGCCACCATAGATGGGTAGCAGCCAAAAGGGCTAATACGACTCCGCCAACAATAACATAGTGGAAATGAGCGACAACGAAATACGTATCATGGAACTGGTAGTCCTGTGCTGCAGACGCAAGCATGATCCCAGTTACCCCACCTGCAGTAAAACTTGGGATAAATGCAACAGCATATAACATAGGTGTTGTAAATTTAATGCTTCCTCCCCACATCGTAAGGAGCCAGTTAAAGATTTTAATACCCGTAGGAACGGCAATTGCCATTGTTGCTACAGCAAAGATTGAGTTTGCGATTGGGCCAAGGCCTGTTGTGAACATATGGTGAGCCCAAACCATGAAACCAAGGAAGCCAATCAGGATGGTTGCGAATACTAGCGACGAATATCCGAAAAGGCGCTTCCTGGAGAAAATCGCAAAAATTTCAGAGAAAATACCAAATGCCGGAAGTATCAGAATGTATACTTCTGGGTGGCCGAAAATCCAGAATAAGTGTTCCCAGATAACAGTGTTACCGCCGTTTTCGACAACAAAAAAGTTAGCGTCGAACAGACGGTCGAACATCATGAGTGTCAAGCCGACTGTTAATGGAGGGAACGCAAATAGAATAAGTGCTGATGCTACAAATGTAGTCCATGTAAACAATGGCATACGCATATAGGTCATGCCCGGCGCACGCATATTGATAATTGTTACAAGAAAATTGATCCCGGCTATCAATGTTCCTAAACCGGATATCTGTAATCCTAGGACATAAAAATCAATCCCATGTCCATCACTGTATAATGCCAGGGACGCATAGGAAGTCCAGCCTGCATCAGGAGCGCCGCCCATGAACCAAGAAAGGTTCAGGAACACCCCGCCAAAGAAGAACAGCCAAAATCCCAGTGAGTTCAAGAATGGAAACGCAACGTCACGCGCTCCAATTTGCAAAGGTACAACAGCATTCATAAAGGCAAACAGCAATGGCATTGCTGCAAGGAATATCATCGTTGTACCGTGCATGGTTAAAAGTTCATTAAAGGTTCCCGCACTGACGAAGTCATTATTCGGTTTTGCCAACTGAATACGGATAAACATCGCTTCCAGTCCGCCAAGAATAAAGAAGAATCCGCCAGCTACAAGATAAAGAATTGCAATTTTTTTATGGTCGACAGTCGTTAAGTAGTCCCACAAGACTGCCCCGAAACCCCTTTTTTGAGCGTAGGTACTCACAGTTTTACCTCCCTTTCCACCATTCCCCGGTTATTCCTGGATTTTCAACCCCATCAAATAAGCCGACAGCTGATCTAACTGTTCGTCAGACAATTGACCTTTATCAAACCCTGGCATGAGTGTGCCCGGTTTATACTTATCAGGTTCTCTAATCCAATTTTCAAGGTTTTCCTCATCATGTTTAAGAATCCCGGCAATATAGTCACGGTCCCCGAAGTTAGTCAGATTCGGACCTTGCCTTGCTGCTTCTGGAGTCGTGTTTGCTGGTGTAACAGCATGGCAGGTGATGCAGCTTTGATTAAAGACTTCCTGTCCAGCCTGTGCGTCAGCAGTAGTTGGAGCAACTGCTTCTTCAACATCCTGCATTGCGGTGACCCAACTATCGAATTCATCACGCGGAACTGCCTTTACTTTGAAATCCATCAAAGCGTGGGACGGTCCGCACAATTCGGCACATTTCCCATAAAAGATGTTTCCGACTTCCTCTGCTTTTTCCCCGTCAAATTCAAGCCAGAATTTGTTGAGTGTGTCCGTGTTGGTATCCATCTTTCCTCCCACGGCCGGAATCCAGAACGAGTGCTTAACATCGGAAGCCTTCAGGTTAAAGTAAACCTTTTCATCAGTAGGAACAACAAGTTCCTGGCTGGTGACGATCTTCTCGTTTGGATATTCGAATTCCCACCAATACAGACTTGCCCGTACATTAATGACAAGGGCATCCGAATTTTTCTTTTCTGCTTCCGAAACATCGGCAAGCTTAAACGTTGCTGCAACTGTTGGTACAGCCAGGACTAGAAGCAAAAGAATCGGAATGACAGTCCAGATGATTTCAAGCGTGTGGTTCCCCTCAACTTGCTTTGGAATCTCATCGTCACTTTTGCGGCGGAATCTAAACATAACAATAACGAAAATCAACGTAACAATCAGTACTACCCCAACCATGATTCCAGTACTGAGCTTCATAAGTCCGTATTGCATTTCCGCAACTTCCCCGGCTGGCTGAAGCGTGGATAGAAATGGTTTCCCACAGCCGGAAAGTACTAGCGCCAACAATGACATCATTGCAGCCAAGCGCCACTTTGCAAACCTTTTCATAATTTAATCAAACCCCTCTTCCGTAAAAAAGTTTACTTACCGGGGCAACTCCCCCGCAGCAGGGAGATGCCCCGTAGCGCGAAGCTAAATCAGTGTTACAATAACCATCGCAGTAAAGAGAATCGTCAGGTATTGCAGCGAGTACAAAAACATTAGCTTCGCCCATTTGATATCATTTTTCATTTTATATCCATAAATCCCTAACGCCAGCCAGCCAAGATTTAGCAAGGTAGCTAGTACTAGAAATGGGATTCCAAGGGAAGTCAAGAAAAGTGGAATCGGAATCAGCGCGGCTACCCAAAGGACGATATGATGCTTGGTCGTTTTTAATCCTTTTACAACAGGCAGCATTGGAATGCCAGCAGCTCTGTACTCCTCCACCCTTCTCATCGCAAGCGCATAAAAATGCGGTGGTTGCCAGATAAACATAAGGGCGAACAGCGCCCAAGCGATAGGATCCAAATTGCCATCAATGGCTGCCCATCCGATTAACGGCGGAACAGCTCCGGAAACACTTCCGACAATTGTATTGGAGACATATAGGCGCTTTGACCACATTGTGTATAAGACAACATAGCTGAATACCCCTACGATTCCGATAATTACAGCAGTGAATGTAGTAAGCATCAGCGATAGCGTACCGAGAGCAATGAGACCGATTCCCAGCCATAATACTTTTGACGGCTGAATGGTTCCGATTACAGTTGGCCTGCTCTTGGTCCGCTCCATATATGGGTCAATATCGCGGTCATAATAATTATTGATTGCGCAGGATCCGGCAATGATTAGTGCAGATCCGGCAAGAGTAAAAAAGACTATATCAAGGTTTTCCAGGAACGACATTTGCGAGAAATGCAGTGCAAGCCATAAACCTGTAAACGTTGTTATCATATTTGAATTGACAATTCCGATTTTAATGAGTGCCAGGAAGTCTCTAAAAGCTGTAGATTTCTCAAGGCGGATGGCTCCAGTGTTTTCACTGTAAGCCTTCGAATTAGACATTCTTGTTCCTCCTTCTTCTTGCCGAATAATGGCGGCCAAGCCAACATTATTGGCATATCGTTCATTTCTTACTATAAATGAGGATTAAATGAATCCTCGAAATAAAATAAGGGCGCTTTCTCTGTATATTAAATCACACTTACATGCTTTTTTGTGAACTTTTTTCGAATTTAATATAACTATTTTTTATATAGTCATCGCATCATCCAACTTCTTTTATTTTTGAACCATAATAAAAACATATAAAATTGAAGGAGCTATACTTAAGCACATTGGTGCAGAATTTCCGGTTAAGAGTTATAATTTTGAAAGAAATGGAATTTCAACTATTTACTCGTTGTTTATATTTCAAGATAATGATAGTCTTTGAGTCGAAATTATTGAAAGAAAATTCACTCTTTAATCAACTATAAGGAATATGCCGCTTGTCATTCAACTGTTATGCATTAACAAGATAAGAAATAGGCTTTTCGGAGGATGTATGTAGTCTTATCGACATTTATTCTGTTCTTTTTCTGTTTACTCCGCTATTATGTATTAGGGGGTACATACCCACTTATTATACTTACTGTATGATTTTATGACAAATTATTGAACTATTTTAAGAAGGTGAAAGTTTTGAAGCGTTCTCTGAAGTGGTTTTCGGTTGCAACTACGATTGGAATGATCTTTGTACTGCTTGGTGGAGCATTGGTAACCAAAACAGACTCGGGCATGGGTTGTGGGAGTTCATGGCCACTTTGCAACGGTGAACTGGTCCCGGCAGACATAACCCCTGAATTGGTAATTGAACTTGCTCATCGTGTGGTATCAGGTGTTGTAGGTTTAATGGTCCTGATCCTATCAATTTGGACCTGGAGGGTAATCGGCCATATAAGGGAAACGAAATTCCTATCTTCCCTATCCTTTGCTTTCCTTGTTATTCAAGGGTTAATCGGCGCAGCAGCCGTCGTCTGGGGGCAATCCGATTTTGTATTGGCGCTCCATTTTGGCATATCGCTAATATCATTTGCCGCTGTCTTTCTCCTTACTTTGTTGATTTTTGAAATCGATAAAAAGTTTGAAGCTGAAAAATTAATCATTGATAAAAGAATGTCTTTACATATTATCGGTGTAACAAGTTACAGTTATATCGTTATTTATACAGGCGCCCTGGTCCGGCATTTGAATGCAAGCTTGGTTTGTCCTGACTGGCCCCTCTGTTCGAACGGTGTGTTTTCACTTCCCGACAATCTGTACGAGTGGGTCCAGATGGGCCACAGGGCTGCAGCCGGCCTGATCCTTATCTGGGTTGCTTATATCACCTGGCTTGTCATTAAGCATTATAAACGGGATCGCGTTTTATATTGGGGCTGGATTATATGCCTCGTTCTCGTGGTTCTTCAGGTAGCTGCAGGCGCATTGGTTATTTTCACTAGACTGAACTTGTATATTGCCCTGTCACATGCGTTCTTTATTACTTGCCTGTTTGGCGTCTTTAGCTATTTCCTACTTCTCGTTTACAGAAGCAAACGAAACCAGATGTTTAGTAAAGAAGCAATCCAAATCACTCAACCAAACAGCGAACTTGAACTTTAATACAAGAAAGCCTCACAGCCAAAATCAATTGGCTGCGAGGCTTTCTTTTTTATAGGGAACGTCCTGTCTTGGTGCGGTAAAACTTTGACTGAACTGGACTTTTTTCCGGGACAGGCTTTGCCGTTCCCTTTTTTGAATTCGTTTCAAGTTTCGTATACATGGATACATTCACTAATATCCCTGCCGACATTGCCAATTGCATAATAGATGATCCTCCATAGCTGACAAAGGGCAGCGGAACCCCTGTAAGAGGAATAATCCCCGATACGCCTGCAAGGTTGATAATTGACTGTATGCCTATCATGCTCGAAATTCCGATAGCCAGCAGACTGCCGAAGGGGTCACGGCATTTCATTGCAATTCGATACCCTTTAAGGACAATGAAGCATAGACAGAGAACAACGAAGGTAACGCCTAACAGCCCCAATTCCTCTGCTATAACCGAAATGATAAAGTCGGTGTGGGATTCCGGAAGATATCCTAGTTTCTGTATGCCTTGTCCCAAACCAAGCCCGGTGATTCCCCCTGATCCAATGGCAATCAAGGAATTGGATAAATGAAATCCTTCATCCCTTACATCCCTAAACGGGTCCTCCAGTACGGATAGCCGGCTAAGCCGTTCCTCGGAGAAAATCCAATCATGGGCACCAAGCGCAACAATCGTTATAACCGCAGCGCCAATCACCACGAGCTTCATTATATTTTTAAGATTCATTCCCGAGGAAAAAATAATAAAAATGGCAATTGCCATGATAATTGCAGCTGTTCCAAAATCAGGCTGGAAGATAATCAAGCCGCAGATGATGATCAAGTATGCAAGCGGCGGGACAACGCCTTTGTTAAAATTGTTTATGTAGCTTTGTTTCTTGGCATAAACAGCCGATAGATAGATGATTACGCTAACCTTTGCAAATTCCGCTGGCTGAATACTAAAAAGACCCAGGTCAAACCAACTTTGCGCATTCCCTTTTACCGAGCCCATAACGAGAACGGCACCCAGCGCACCGAACGAAGCCAGCACAATCAAAATAAGCCATGCTGTTTTTTTCAAAAGCCTGTACGGAAAAACATATGCAAACACAAAAAATATGACAGCTGATCCTAGTAAAGCCATTTTTTGTTTTTGATAGAAGAAGTCATGTTCGTATCCATAGCGATTGAGCGCGGCTGCCATACTGGCACTGTAGACCATTACCAGCCCAAAAATGGAAAGTACAATGATTGCCAGGATTAACGTATAATCATATGATTTAAGTTTATTTTTCATCGTTACCCTTCCCAAGTTTCTTATGAATAGGTCTATTATAAATGAAAAAGATCTGTTTTAGGGAAAGAAAATACGATTTCCTTTAATTGAAATGAAAATGTAACTTTGTTGGTGAATTCCACCAGCAGTTCTCCGGAATTCAGAATCATTTTCCTGCCAAAGAAAAATTCATCGCTCATAAATAAAACCCAAACATATTTGTTTGGGTCGATGGATTATTTTCTTAACGATGCTTCATGCAGGGCCGAAAGCTCCCGTTCCAGCTTTTCAAGAATGGCTTTGCCATCCCTTTCGTCTATAAGGCCAAGCCTGATTGCAAAATCTATTTCCCTGGATAGGCCAAACATCTGCGTGTCCAATACCTCTTCATAAAGAGGGCACTGGGGCATCGTTAAGTTATCCATTTGAACTTTTATTAATTTTAGTATTTTATCAGCGTCCGCCTGCAATAAGGCATGCGCTTTTTCCTGATGATTAATGATCATTTCGGAAGCCAACATTGATCCCCCCGTTCCGAGCAATTACCAACTATCTTTAAATTTTACCGTCCTTGGACCAAAATTGCAAGAAGAATCAGGATTTCGGGGCTAATCCTTACTAAGCTATTCTTTATGACTTTTTATGACAAACAAGTTATACTCAAATTTGATAGAGGATGGAGGAATAATTATGTCGGGAATCATACAAGTTACTGGAAAAGTTAAATTTCCTATCACCATAGACCCGGGTGTCTGGATATTCGACGAACGGAAAGTCAACCTTGATACATATTTCAGCCAGGACCAACAGAAAATAGACCTTTCCGAGAAGTACAAACAGTCTGTCTCCAGACAATGGGACAAAGAGATTACCGAAGGTGCACAGCTTCCGGAAAAGCCAACAGCAAAACTAAAAAAAACCGAAATCCTGGAAGGAACATTCGGCATGGAGCTTGCCCCCTTCCTAAAAACAGCTGAGCCCCATGCCGATGCCCATTCGCTTGTCATCTTGGCTGATGGAAAAGAATATTCATTTCCGCTAGAGGAGGCAACTACCCTGATAGCTGGATTTTCCAATAAAGGAAAGCCACTTAGGGAAGACGGGCCAATCCACATTTATAAAGGCGATGGTTCCAATCGGGATAACCCAATCAAAAATGTGACCGCATTTAAAATTATCTAACCAGAAGGCAGCCATCTGGCTGCCTTCCTCCTTATAGATCCATTCTTCCTCCTTTGACGGGCGTTTGTCTACAAAAGATCGGCTGCCAGCCTTGCCAGTCCAGAACGCTCGCCCTTCAAAAGCTTTACATGTCCTGCAATCGGCTGGTCTTTGAATTTTTCGACTACATACGTTAATCCGTTATTATAAGCATCCAGGTACGGGTGGTCAATTTGCTCGGGATCACCCATCAGAACAATTTTACTGCCTTCCCCCACCCTCGTCAGAATTGTTTTCACTTCATGTTTTGTCAGGTTTTGTGCTTCATCAATAATAATGTATTGGTCGGGAAGGCTTCTTCCCCTAATGTAAGTAAGTCCCTCCACTTCAATCGAGCCTAATCCGGCCAGTATTGCATCCAGCTCCCCAGGTTTTTTTGTATTAAATAAAAACTCAAGATTATCGTAAATAGGCTGCATCCACGGACGCAGTTTTTCCTGTTTTTCGCCAGGAAGGAAACCCAGATCTTTTCCTAGAGGGACGATTGGCCGGGCAACAAGCAGCTTTTTAAAATCCTTCAAATCCTCGATTTGCATCAGTCCGGCAGCAAGCGCGAGCAGTGTTTTTCCAGTTCCTGCTTTTCCGATTAAGGTGACAAGCGGCAAGTCCTTTCTTAGCAAGAGCTCGATTGCCATGGTTTGCTGTACGTTCCTGGGGTGGATCCCCCAGACATGCTCACTTTTAACTGCAAGTTTTTTGACGAACTTAGAAGAATTGTCTACTAGACCCAGAGCCGATGCCGAACCACCCAAAGCGTCTTTCATTATAACAAACTGATTAGGGTACAAACGTTGGCTGCCAAGTTTTTGAAGGGGAAGTTCCCCGTTTTTGTAAAATGCATTTACAAGTTCAGGCGGGAGATGTACTTCCTGAAATCCATCATATAAATGGTCAGCTTCGACCACCCTATCATTTAAAAAGTCCTCGGCATTTACGCCAATTGCATCGGCTTTGACCCGTACAAGTGCATCCTTGCTTACTAGAATGACGGTCTTGCCGTTCTCCTTCGCCTGTTCCTCCAAAAATAAATTCTTTGCTACTGCCAGAATTCTGTTATCGTTCGTTTTTTCCGTAAAAATTTCCTGGAGTTCATGAAATGACCTGTGATTTAATTCAATTCGCAAATTCCCGCCATTTTCCAATGGAATCTTCTCGTGCAGCTTACCAGTTTCTCTAAGGCTGTCTATAAGCCGCGATACTTGTCGGGCGTTTCGGCCCACTTCATCCATATATCTTTTTTTCGAATCAACTTCCTCAAGCACGACTGCAGGAATGACAACTTCATTGTCCTCAAAAGAAAAAAGTGAATACGGGTCCTGCAACAACACATTGGTGTCTAATACATATATTTTACTCAACTACATGCCTCCCGCTTCTCTGTCCTCTATTCAACTTTTGGTAAAATATATGTTTTCAGGAATAAAGATAGACGGTTTTCCGGACAATAATCTATAGATTGAACTTAAGTTTTTTCTGGATTTACGCGCCAAAAAAGAAAGCTGCCTTAAAAATCATCGCCGTGAGATGCTCATTTTTGGCTTTGGCACGAGGCGCTAAAATTCAACGGACATTCTTTTGTTCAATATATCTCTCATCGCGGATGCATTAAAAACCTTGCCGCGGTATGTTAGTAAAGGAGGCACGGCATGCACAAACTCTTGACTGTCACATCACTTCTATTCCTTTTTACCGGATGTGCTGCAAATGATTCCGGACATGAACAAAACAATAACCACAAAGTAAAGGTTCAGCAGACGGAAACCAGCGGGCCTGACAGAGAAAAAGGGCAACAATCGGCAAGGCGCCTTGAGGAATTGGCTTCATCTGTTCCGGAAGTAAATGGTGCCAATGCGGTGGTGCTTGGACGTTATGCCATTGTCGGGATTGACATAAACGCTGGTGTCGAAAGGTCAGAAGCTGGCATTATAAAATACTCCGTTTCCGAAGCGCTAAAGGAAGACCCTGATGGCGCTCGGGCCCTTGTTGTAGCCGATCCGGACATAAATGCGAGACTGAGGGAAATATCCGCTGATCTTGATGCGGGCCGCCCCATTCAAGGAATTATGTATGAGCTGGCCGATATAGCAGGGAGAATTGTTCCTGTAGCTCCCGGAAAAATCACCCAGCCGGAGACCGATGGTGAGATTGACGAGCCAAAGAACCAATTGAATTCTAATGAAAGAAAAACACTTGAAAAGAAACAGGAAGAAGAATCCAATTTTCAGAAATAAGAACAAAAGCGCAAGCACCTTCGTGACAGATGCACAGGAGCCATGCGATTCGATGATGGTTTATCGCAGGGAGGAGATGTAGGTTTCGAACGAGTAGGCACTCCTCGAAAATTGCTTTTTCTTCGTGCGATGCAATGTGCTATTGAAGCCTTCCTTACGGAGCTAGACGTAACCCAAAGAAAAAGCTTAGCCGGGATCGGCTAAGCTTTTCTTATTGCTTCCATTACTTGTGAATCCAATTGGGCAGCTGCATCCGGATCATACGTTTTATCGTACTGTGGTTCCCTAATCATTTTGGAACCATAAAACATCACATCGCGAACCTCACGTATCTTCAGTTCCACGAGGGCAAGCTTTAAAGGAATGCCATCCATTTTTTTAATTCTTATTGCGGCATTTCCATGAATTGCATATGTCGTTTCATTTGCAATGACACTGATTGCCGCTTTGCTGTTCTTTTTAATATTTTCGATTATCCTGGAACGGTTATCAACTGCGAAAAAGATCGTGGAATCATCCCTTGCCAAAAGCCAGGAAATCGCACTTACATTTGGGCCGCCAGTCTCGTGATCGATAGTAGCAAGAGTCACGAAACGTTCTTTTTGCAATTCTCCGAACAACGGTTCAATCAGTTTCGGTTCAACTCGATTGGGCATGCTTCAATCTCTCCTTTACGCACTTGCCGTACCCATATCTTACTATTTATCCCGGTCCCCTTCAACTGAATCATCTGTCAGGGCTATATAAAAGAGTGTGGCCCGTGGTATACTTGTATTACTATATCCAAGTAAGTTAGGTGGGTTCAACTTGAAGGTAAAATGTGTTTTATGCGACAAAATAGAAAATATACCGGATGATTCACACGAGGCAAAACGGCTTCGCAATCGGCCAATCCATACGTACATGTGCAAACCTTGCCATGAAAGGATTTCCGAAAGAACAAACGATAGGATTGCCAGCGGCAACTTCCGGCTCTATCGGACCAAAACCGATAAAGATGATTTTTAAGAAAAAAGCCCTCTGATAAAACTATATCAGGGGGCCTTCATTTTTAATATTAGTTATTCGGATAGTTAACGAATTTTTCAGGCTCGAGGTTGATCTGGTTCAGCATGACCTCTATCAACTCCCGAGGGAATCTTGCCTTTTTCGTTTCACCTTCACGGACATAGTGAACATAATACATCTCTTCATCTGTTTCAATGTTGATTTCTGAAATGCCATGAGTTTCTACAAGCATTTCGTCAAAAATCTCCTTTGTTTCCAAGGCAGCGGTATCGTCAGGACGAGCATCACACACAACTTTAATCGTGAGCCAATTGTATAGTGTATCCTGGACAGATTTCATCAGCTATCCCCCCTGTTTCAAGCTTGATTGCTTTCTTTCCGCTCCTGATGGAGGCGAATCTTATAAATTATAAGGATAAGCGCCGCCACAACAAGCCCCTCAGCAACCGGAAGGAAAATGCCCAAGGCAGTCAGGATGGTCCCTCCCAATGCAAGAAAGATATAAATGACTGCCTGTTTCATTAAAGGAAGTTTCTTTGCAAACCCAAGCTTGTACACAATCGCGGACAAGGCGACAATTGTCAAATACAACGGCCAAGTCCCATTTTCTTCTACATTGAATAGAGCCGCAAAAAAGGATAGCCGTTCGTCCAGCAATGCTTCCATTTCCGCCGTTCCTCCCCCTACTCCTGATTCATGTCAGCGTATTTTTTCTTTTTGGAAACCCGTTCACGTTCGTTTTTATCGAGAATTTTTTTGCGAAGACGGATTGATTCCGGTGTAACTTCACAATACTCGTCTTCGTTCAAATATTCAAGTGATTCCTCAAGAGTCATGATCCTTGGTTTTTTGATTGTTGAGGTTTGGTCCTTGTTTGCTGACCGGACGTTAGTAGCATGCTTGATTTTCGTAATGTTGACAGTGATATCATTTTCACGTGTATGTTCACCAACAATCATGCCCTCATAAATTTCTGTACCAGGCTCAACGAAAATTGTTCCCCTGTCTTCAACCTGCATAATCCCATACGTTGTGGCTTTGCCAGTCTCCATTGAAACGAGTACGCCCTGGCGCCTTCCTCCTACCTGGCCTGCAACCATAGGCTGATAGCTATCGAACGTATGATTAATAATTCCGTAACCACGTGTAAGTGTCAGGAATTCTGTTGTATAACCAATCAATCCCCTGGCTGGTACCATGAAAATAAGGCGGACCTGGCCGTTGCCGCTATTAATCATATCAGCCATTTCACCTTTACGCGTTCCAATCGATTCCATAACTCCACCTGTATATTCTTCAGGGACGTCGATCTGAACCCGCTCAATCGGCTCGCAGCGGACACCATCAATTTCTTTTACGATGACTTCAGGCTTGGATACCTGAAGTTCAAACCCTTCACGGCGCATATTCTCAATTAGAATCGACAGGTGCAATTCACCGCGTCCTGATACAACCCATGCATCTGGAGACTCCGTATTTTCAACCCGGAGACTTACATCTGTTTGCAGCTGGGCACGAAGTCGTTCCTCAATTTTTCGGGAAGTAATGAATTTACCTTCACGTCCTGCAAACGGGCTGTTGTTGACGGCAAACGTCATTTGCAGTGTAGGTTCATCAATATGAAGGACAGGCAGAGCTTCCTGATGCTCAATCGGTGTAACTGTCTCACCGACATTGATGTCTTCCATCCCGGAAACGGCAATAAGGTCCCCTGCATATGCTTCCTGAATTTCCTGGCGCTTCAAGCCAAAGAAACCAAATATTTTCGTTACCCTGAATTGTTTTACTGTCCCATCAAGTTTTATGAGGGCAACCTGCTGGCCTACCTTCATCGTCCCCCGGAACACACGGCCGATCCCAATACGGCCGACATAGTCGTTATAATCAAGGAGTGCAACCTGAAACTGGAGCGGCTCTTCGTGATTATCAACTGGTGCAGGAATATGCTCGATAATTGATTCATAAAGAACCTGCATGTTGTCTTCCTGTTTTGCTGGGTCAGGATCCAAACTTGCTGTTCCATTCAAGCCTGAAGCATAAATTACCGGGAATTCCAGCTGATCTTCATTCGCATCAAGTTCAATGAACAAATCGATGACTTCATCAATAACTTCCGCAGGGCGGGCAAAATCACGGTCAATTTTATTCACAACCACAATTGGAGTAAGGTTCTGTTCCAACGCTTTTTTCAACACGAACCTTGTCTGAGGCATCGTTCCTTCATATGCATCGACAACAAGCAAGACACCATCGACCATTTTCATGATCCGTTCCACTTCTCCGCCGAAGTCCGCGTGTCCTGGTGTATCAAGGATATTAATTTTAGTATCCTTATATTGAATTGCAGTATTTTTAGCGAGAATCGTAATACCTCGTTCTCTTTCAATGTCACCGGAATCCATCGCCCGTTCTTCAACATGTTCGTTTGAGCGGAAAATACCCGACTGTTTTAAAAGCTGGTCAACCAGCGTAGTTTTCCCATGGTCAACGTGTGCAATAATTGCTATATTTCGAATATCATTTCTTGTTTGCACTTTATTCACTCCTGCCTTCTATAAGCGGTTCATTGTATGTTCGAATGTACAACTCACATATTATACCATAACAAGTGTAAAAACCTAGCATTTTATTGAATGGTAGTATATTTCATTATTTTGCCCGTTCAAAGACTTTCAAACAAACGCTTTTTCTTGTTACCAGCAGTACAACATTTTTTATAAAAAAGCCGGCTTGTTTTCAGGCGAAATAAAAACATCGGCGGTTTTCGCGCCGATGTCAATTAGAACTTCCCATTTTTTAAGTATTGAGTAAGGATTTCCTGATGAAGTGCAGGGTCGGCAGCAAATACTGAAGACTTATTCAGGAAATCAATCTTATTCCCGTGCAGGTCTGTAATCTTTCCGCCCAGTTCCTCCACAATCACAGCACCGCCTGCTATATCCCAAGGTGCCAGTCTTGGCGAAAGATAGGCATTGACTCTGCCTGTCGCAACATAAATAAGCTCCAATGCTGCTGAGCCGTAGGATCTAGCTCCTCTGGCCTCCCTTACGAGCGGGATCATCATGTTATGGTCAATCATCTTATTTTCCATGACCCAAGTGATGTTTAAAGCCAGAATCGCTTCTTTCAAGTTGGTTTGTCCTACTTTTGGAATCTGTTTGTCATTCAAATACGCGCCTTTTCCAGAAAAGGCATGGTAGAGCTCATCGTGGACAATGTCGTAAATCAGACCAATTTTCCCTACTCCATTTTCATAAATTCCAATTGAAATGGCAAAGTTTCGTTGCTGATGGACAAAATTCATTGTCCCGTCGATTGGGTCAATAATCCAGACAATGCCATCTAAATCGGTGACAGTATCTCCGAAGCCTTCCTCCCCCAGGATCCGGTGGCCCGGGTAGGCTGCCCTAATTTTTTCAATAAAGAATTGTTCCGTTTCCCTGTCAATATGGGTAACAAGGTCATTAGGGTTCGCTTTTGTTTGGATATTCAACGTCTTGTCAAACGAAGCCCGAATTCTATCCCCGGCTTCGTATACCCAGCCCTTAGCACTTTCATACAGTTTCTCCCAATCCATTCAAAGACCTCCATTACTAAAATCAACGCATATACTTGTTAAGATTATACAAAAAGTAGTTCTCGTTCAACTTCTAGGCTTCCCTTCCATCAAAAATAATAAACGAACTCACCAGCAGGGCTAGGAGTTCGTTCTAATCAGGCGGCTTATATTTATGCATTCCTTCTTCCTCTCAGCATCCCTTATAATGCCTTGAGTCTAAGCAATTCCTGGCGTATCTTCTCGAGACGCAGCTTGCAGCTTCGCTTCATCTCTTCATTGTTTTCGCTCATTGCTTCAAACAATGTCGCAAGTTCATAATCCATTTCCATTCGTAAAACCGCAGTACGTTCCTTATCATATGCTTTTTTTCTAGTCGAATTAATTAACTGTTTCATAAGTGGAGCACTCCTTTTCTACTATTTACTGACTTTTCAGTTTTTACTATCATAGTATGAGCCATTTTGCAAAACGGCAATAAAATGTGCATTTGCCTTATAAAGTGAAACTTCAATCAGTGGGGGGTTCTTCATTCCCCGCTGATTGTTAGTTGAACCAATCGGGCTTTTACGGGCTGTTATCCCCCACCTACGCTTCATCGATTCCCCAGCCTTGAGGTGGGTCTTATAGCCCGTTAAAGCGGGATAAAAGTGTATTTAATTTCCCCACTCCACTCTATATGCTAAAATAATTTTAACTTGTGAAAGCGGGAGGTTAATATGGGATTCAACGGATTTACACAAGATGATTTCAACGTATTTACTATTGATGGGCTTGAGCCCAGAATGGATGCTATTATAACCAACATCCGCCCAAAACTTGAGTACCTGGGCAATCATTTCTCACCGATTCTTTCCATCGCTTCCGGGGAGGAACTTCATGCCCATGTTGCGAAGCATGCCAGGAGGACAATCAATCCTCCAAATGATACCTGGGTCGCTTTTGCTGCCAATCCCCGCGGCTATAAAATGGTTCCGCATTTCCAGATAGGGCTGTGGGAAACCCACTTGTTTATCTGGTTTGCTGTCATTTACGAATGCCAGGGTAAACAATCAATCGGTGAAACGTTCTTGGAGAACCTTTCTAAAATCCATCAATCAATCCCTGGGCACTTCGTTTGGTCACAGGATCATACGAAACCTGATGCTACAAAGCATAGCAGCCTTAGTAAGGACGAGCTTGCAGCTTCATTCCAGCGGTTGAAAGATATCAAGAAAGCTGAAATTCTCTGCGGCTGTCACTTCGATCGGGATACGGTTACGAAAATGGGCCCATCTGAATTGCTTAAGGAAATTGATGATGTATTTAGACAAATATTACCCCTATATAAATTGTCATAAACCTTCAAATTATTATTGAAAAATAAAGCCATAAATAGCGATGAACTTCCACTGATGGCTGGTTGGATAAGCTGCCCATGATTTCTGTCAGCGAAAAAAGGCCACTGAAAATTTCAGTGGCCTTTTTCGGTCCTATATCATAGAATTAGCTTTCCTCGTACATGCACTTCCTTGTGCAATCCAGTCCAGCCAGCATCATCCTATGCCAATTAACTGGGTATAAGGGAGGGTGTGAATTATTTATCCTTCATCTTGATCCGATCAGCGGCTGATTGTTCTTTTGCCTTGGTCACTGTCCTATAGGGGGAATAACCGCTCATTTGTTCAAACTCGCCGCAAAGCTTCTTCTCTTCCGCTTTGGAAGGGACGACTTCTTTAAAGCTTCTGTATCTATTCATCAGTTCATCCCGGCCTATCCCTTTTTCATAGGCATCCTCGATTGCCTGAAAAAATTGGATGACCTTTATTGTTTCATCTGTTGACCACGTATAATCAATTGGGTATTGATAGTCCATTTTTTTCACCTGCTTAATAAACTTAATACTCTTATTTTCCCCACTTATCGCGAATTGAAGCTGCTTCGTTCATGATTCGTTCAACCAGCTCAGCCGTAGTCGGGATATCATGAATGAGCCCAACCCCCTGGCCAGCCCAGCCAAAGCCCTCTTCTTCCTTACCTTCGTGAATAAATCTCATGTTTGCGGTCCCGCTAATATATTCCCGCAGCACTTCGTAGTCGGCCCCTTGTTTTTCCAGTTCAAGGATTTGGCTTGTCCAGTTGTTTCGAATTGCCCTCCCCGGGGCTCCGAGTGATTTTTTGATAATTGTGGTATCAGCTTCATTTGACTCGATTAATTTCCTCTTATATGCATCGCTGGCATGGATGCACTCTTTGACAGCAATAAAGCGGGTCCCCATTTCAATCCCTTCCGCCCCAAGGGCCAGTGCAGCCATAAATCCTCTTCCATCGGCAATCCCTCCGGAGGCAATGACCGGGATTGAAACCGCATCAACAACACTTGGAATTAACACCATCGATCCAATATCATCCTTGCCGAGGTGTCCCCCTCCCTCTTGGCCAACAACCATAACCGCATCTGCACCAAGCTGCTCCGCTTTTAGAGCCTGTCTCTTTGCTGCTACAAGAACAAGTTTTTTAATTCCTGTCCCGTTCAGGCGCTCAAGCAGCGGTGCTGGATTTCCGCCGGTAACCGAAATGGCCGGCACTTTTTCTTCAATCGCTACTTCCAGATACTCCTCGTAAGGCCTTCCGTGCTGGCCGATTGCAAAATTAACGCCAAAAGGTTTGTCAGTCAATTTTCTAAGTTTGTTAATTTCATTTCGCAGTTCCTCAGGGCCCTGCAACGACATTGCGGTGATTTGTCCCAGTCCGCCTGCATTCGAAACCGCCGCGGCAAGGTCAGAATAGGCAAGGTGCGCAAGACCGCCTTGAATGATTGGATACGTTACCGATAATAACTCTGTTACCCTTGTGGTCCAATCCATTATTTCTCCTCCTGTACGGTATGTATCATTGCTTCTCTTCTATTATAGGTTAATTTTCCTCTTAGTAAGGGAAACTAGAATGATAAAGGCGGAATTTCTTTAATGGCATATTTCATTCTTTGCAAACTGGAGTATAAGTGCTATAATTCTTTTGTTTTATGCCTATAGAAACAACCACTAAATTTTCATTGTAAATAAAGGCGCATAATGCGTCTATCATACTATTTTTCAGCAAAGAGGTGTGGAGAAATTTGTCCCAAAACGAAACGCCGCTTTTCAGCGGACTAGTTGCTCACGCAAAAAAGAACCCAATTCAATTCCACATACCCGGCCATAAAAAAGGCACAGGTACAGACCCTGAATTCAGAGAGTTTATCGGCGATAATGCCCTCAGCATCGATTTGATTAATATTGGGCCGCTTGATGACCTACATGCCCCAAAAGGAATCATTAAACAGGCACAGGACCTGGCTGCTGAGGCATTCGGAGCAGACCATACATTTTTCTCGGTCCAGGGAACTAGCGGGGCAATCATGACGATGGTCATGACTGTATGCGGGCCTGGCGATAAAATTATCGTGCCAAGAAACGTCCATAAGTCTGTTATGTCAGCAATTGTTTTTTCAGGTGCGATTCCAGTCTTTATCCATCCCGAAATTGATGAAAATCTTGGAATTTCCCATGGGATTACAACCGAGTCTGTAGCGAGAGCACTTGACCAGCATCCGGATGCCAAGGGTGTGCTGGTCATTAATCCAACCTATTTTGGTGTTTCTGCCGACCTGAGGAAGATTGTTGAGATTGCCCATTCTTATAATGTTCCGGTCCTTGTCGACGAAGCTCATGGGGTGCACATCCATTTTCACGAAGAGCTTCCGCTTTCAGCGATGCAAGCAGGTGCAGACATGGCTGCGACGAGTGTTCACAAGCTTGGCGGCTCAATGACACAAAGTTCGATATTAAATGTAAGAGAAGGCCTTGTTTCCTCAAAACGAGTGCAATCCATTCTCAGTATGCTGACCACCACATCGACCTCCTACCTGCTGCTGGCTTCACTGGATACTGCGCGCAGGCGGCTGGCTATGGATGGCCGAGAGCTAATCCAAAAAACGATTGAGCTGGCACAATGGATGAGGAGCAAGATAAACGAAATCGATAGGCTATACTGTGTCGGATCTGAAATTCTTACTTCCAAAGCCGCTTTTGACTATGACCCGACTAAACTAATTATCAATGTAAAAAACCTCGGTATAACAGGCTATGATGTGGAAAAGTGGCTTCGGGAAAAGTATAATATCGAGGTTGAGTTATCGGACCTTTACAACATTCTTTGTATTGTAACACCAGGGGATACGCAAAATGAGGCTGAAATCCTTGTCAATGCGCTTAGCGAGCTTGCCAGCGAATTTGGAGACCGTGCCGAGGAACCGAAACCTTTGGAGGTATTCCTTCCTGAAATTCCATTGCTCGCCTTGACTCCAAGGGACGCATTTTACGCTGAAACAGAGGTTGTCCCATTTGAGGAATCAGAAGGAAGAATCACAGCTGAATTCATTATGGTCTACCCTCCAGGCATTCCTATTATGATTCCTGGGGAAATCATTACAAGTGAAAACCTTCTTTATATTAAAAAGAACCTCGAAGTCGGGCTTCCTGTCCAAGGGCCTGAGGATGACCAAATCAAATCGATCCGTGTTATTAAAGAATATAAAGCAATCAAATAAAGTGAAACATCCATCAGTGGTGACTTTCCACTGATGATTAGTTGAACCAATCGGGCATTTAGGGACAGTTGCCTCGGAAAAAGGCTTACTGCCCCTAAATGCGGGATAAATTAAAATATAAAAACAGGATTCCAGCTGGAATCCTGTTTTTATATGAGCACTATTGGAGTTTAAAGTTCCTCATCGTGAGAATGGCATTTATTGCAGGAGCACTTTGAATAAAGTACGGTTACTTTTTCGTCTTCAAAATGATCAATCGTTGAATTGCAATCCTGGCATACAATTGTTCCCATCTTGATCCACTCCTTTGCATTTAGATATGACGCCGTTTTTATCGATTAATTCCATAATAGTATAACCTAATTGAATTTTCAAGATAAAAAGTATGACACTTTTAACTTTTTGTTACCCGATAATCCACTTAACTAACTTAATAAGGTTATTATTACCCACATATTTAAATCTGAACACTTTAATTGTCTGAAGATTTTCACGCTCATTTTTGAAGACAGATTAAAAAGACAGGCATTTAAGCCTGTCGGGTGTTAATTTATTCATATTGTGGCTGGAACGGAACAGCAGGCAGTATTTCTGTGAGAAACTCGGCCAGGTCTTCTGCCTGTCCTTGTCCATTAATGCGAAATACTTGCTGGAGGTAATTCAAATCATTCAAGTCATTGGGATCAAGGAGGACTGATTGGCCTGTTTGCATGCAGACAACAAGAGGTTTTCCGAAAAACAGTGAGGAATAAACAATTCCGAAATCATAGCGGGCGTTTTCTGTGGCAAATCCGGTAAACCGGACTTTAACGTTTTCATGCTCGTCATAGAGCTTTTCGAAAAAATCCATAACATACCTCCTTTTTATTATTAGAATATTATTATAATTCAGATTTCATAAAACCGCAAGTACTTAACGGCCCAGTGAGTAAAAATTCGAATATACGGCCGTTATATAGAGGTACTTGACGACATGTGAGTTAGGAATTGAGATGTAGGCTGTCAATAGGGAGTTAACGACCCTGCGGGTATAGAAATGGACTGCATGGTCGTCAATAGACGGTTAACGACCATGTAAGTAAGGAAATGGCGTGCAAGGTCGTCAATAGAGGGTTAACGGCCAGGTGAGTAAAGAATTAACGGCATGGTCGTCAATATAGGTTCTTGACGACCATGTAAGTATGGAAATGAGGTGCACGGTCGTCAATAGGGGGTTAACGACCATGCGGGTATAGAAATGGACTGCACGGTCGTCAATATAGGTTCTTGACGACCATGTAAGTAAGCAAATAAGGTGCACGGTCGTCAATAGACGTACTAACCAATCGGATTTTTTCCGTTGTTCAAAAATTTTAAACAATGCTACAATGGATATGGAATTGATAATCGGACTACAAGGGGGAATGGTGATGGCTGAAAACGCTTATATTAAACTTGTGCCTTCATCCGTTAAAAAATCTATTACATTAGATGAATTAAAGGAATACTTCCGCTACTACAAGGAAATCACTTCGAAAACCGGAAAACAGGTTAATTGGGAATATGGAGAAACTGCTTTTCCATATGAAATGAAAGAAACGTCAGAAGGAAGCGGGCAGTGGTTTTACCTCTCCTCAATCGATCCCGGATTATATTATGCGATTATTCTTGGAGTCGGGCAGGAAGCAATAGATGCTGAGGACGGAACTACAATTCTTCAGCCATACATACAAGTCACCTTACCGGAAGGTGCAACTGCAGGAGATAAAGGAAAAGCAAATGAGTTTTGTAAATTTCTAGCTAAGAAGCTTCAGGCAGAACTCCACTTATTTAATGGCAGAATCATGTATTACAACCCGAGAAAATAGACAAGCACCCTTTTATAGGGGGGTGCTTTTTTATTTTCTAACACCATCACCTACGCGAGCGCAAACTTCAGGTCTCCTCCCTGCGACAATCCATGTAGCAACGCACTTAGGCCCATGCACACCATCATATTCACAGAAGCTTATCTTCGTCTGCAGTTTAAGCCTTCACCCACCTCCCTGTCCTTTAGCCATTTATACAGATTTCTATCGAAGCGTAGACATCGTAAAATGAAATGCTGCGTATAATCCTAGACTGAAGACTGTAACAAAGATGGTTTTCCTCCATGAGCTGACGATTTTATTGCAAATGGTCAGTCCGAGATTTAAAAAGATAAGGAACATTAAAAAGTTATAGAGTGGATGGTCATGCTTGGAAAGCCACTCTGTCAATGTATATCCGCTCCATACCATAAATTGCAGGACCAATGCTACATATACCTTCATTGGATCACCCGCCCCGCCCGTAATAATTCAAATAGCCAAAAAGCGCTTCGTAATTGAATTATATGCAAGGGCAGTCCTATCTATTTTTCATTTCTGTAACATTTAGATGACAACAAAAGAATGTAAATACTACTGTGATAAAATAGAGTCGTGTTATTGGAGAATTGTCCGATTCGGGGTAAATACCGGAAAGAAAATGGAGGCAAAACGATGAAAGCTTTTCCTCTTTATATTCTCGCTTTAGTATTGGTGGCTACAGCATCCTGCAGCAAAGAGGAACAGGATACGCTACCGTTGGATCATAATATAAAACAGGTTATTTTCTTTTCGGACGCAACGGATTATGAGCATGAGGGAGCCTATTATGATGCCTTGATCGAGCTTAAGAAAGAATATCCAACTGAAATGGAAAACCTGATGGTTTTGTCTGAAAAAGAATTCTTCGATGATTTTGATATACAATCAGGCCCGGCATTATTGGTTATATATAAAGAGAAGGTTATGGTCCGGATTATCGGGGACGTTTCTAAAGAGCAGATTTTCATGCCCGTTTCCCAGGCGATTTCAAAAGCAAATTAAAACCCTTCCTGCTCGCAGGAAGGGTTTTATATTTGTCCAGCTGCAGTGCCGAGCCCCTCGAGGTCGCTTCGGTCCTTCAGTTGAAGTCAAAGAACGACTTCCCCTTCAGGCCCTCCAGCGCTGGTCGGGGCTATTCGCGGCACTTCCGCATGCTCTATTTACTTAATAATATGGATTGGGTTACCCAGTGCTACTTCAGCGGTTTCCATTGTAATTTCACCGAGGGTAGGATGGGCATGGATGGTCATAGCAACATCTTCAGCTGTCATGCCAGATTCAATTGCAAGGCCGATCTCTGAAATCATATCAGATGCGCCTGAACCTGCAATTTGACCACCGATGAGCAGACCATCTTCCTTGCGAGTGATCAGCTTCATGAAGCCGTCTGACTCGTTAAGAGAAAGTGCACGTCCGTTAGCCGCAAATGGGAATTTGGCAGCAATAACTTCGATTCCCTCTTCTTTAGCTTGCTCCTCAGTGTATCCAACCGATGCCAATTCTGGATCAGAGAACACAACCGCTGGAATTGCAAGATAGTCAATTTCAGATGCATGACCCGCAATAGCTTCAGCTGCAATTTTTGCTTCATAAGAAGCTTTATGTGCAAGCGGAGGCCCTGCAACGACATCGCCAATCGCGTAAATATTGCTTACGTTAGTGCGGCATTGCTTATCAATCTTGATAACTCCACGATCAGTCATTTCAACGCCAGCTTGTTCAAGGCCAAGCTCGTCGGTATTAGGACGGCGTCCAACCATGACGAATACGTAATCTGCGTCGATATTCTTTTCTTCACCTTTAACTTCATACGTAACCGTTACGCCGTCTTCTCTTTCTTCCACACCTTTAGCAAGTGCTTTCGTAACAACTTCGGCACCCTTCTTCTTAAGGTTCTTTTTAACCAAAGCTGACATTTGCTTTTCGAATCCATTGAGGATTTCATCTGCGCCTTCAAGAATTGTGACTTTTGTTCCAAAGGCTGCGTAAGCGCCGCCAAGCTCAGTTCCGATATAGCCGCCGCCGATTACGACAATGCTCTTAGGAAGTTCCTGCAGGTTTAGTGCACCTGTTGAATCCAAAACACGCTTCGAATATTTAAAAGCAGGGATTTCAATTGGACGGGAACCAGTTGCAACAATTGCATTTTTAAACGTATATGTTTGGGATGATTTTTCATCCATCACCTTAAGTGTATTAGCGTCAACGAAATAAGCTTCGCCGTAAACGACATCTACTTTATTTCCTTTTAGGAGACCAGCTACACCGCCAGTCAATTTTTTTACAACACTTTCTTTAAACGCTTGTACCTTAGAAAAATCAAGAGTAACATTTTCTGCAATAACGCCCATGCTTTCAGAATGCTTCGCATTCTCAAAACGATGGCCTGCTGAAATCAATGCCTTCGATGGAATACATCCAACATTCAGGCAAACTCCGCCAACAGTTGCCTTTTCAACAACTGTTACCTTTTGTCCAAGCTGAGCGGCACGGATGGCGGCAACATATCCGCCAGGGCCCGCGCCAATTACTATCGTATCTGTTTCAATCGGAAAATCTCCTACTACCATGCTTTTTACGCCTCCATTAACAAGAGTTCTGGATCATTCAGCAAACGCTTGATGTGGTTCAACGCATTCTGTGCAGTTGCGCCATCAATGATCCGGTGGTCAAAGCTTAGGGAAAGTGCCAGCACTGGAGCTGCAACAATTTCTCCGTCTTTTACAACGGCTTTCTCAGCGATCCGTCCAATACCAAGGATTGCTACCTCAGGATGGTTGATGACTGGAGTAAACCATTGGCCACCTGCAGAACCGATGTTTGTAATTGTGCAAGAACCGCCCTTCATTTCATCAGGAGCAAGCTTGCCGCTTCTTGCTTTGCCAGCAAGTTCGTTAATTTCATTGGAAATGTTGAATACAGACTTGCGGTCTGCATCTTTAACAACTGGTACTAGCAGGCCTTTTTCAGTGTCAGCCGCGATACCAATGTTGTAGTAATGCTTTTGAATAATTTCACCTGCAGCATCATCAATGGATGTGTTGAGTGCAGGGAATTCACGCAATGCACTTGTCAATGCTTTTACAACGTATGGAAGGAATGTAAGCTTTATACCCTTCTCGGCAGCAACTTCCTTGAACTTTTTGCGGTGTGCAACAAGCTTGGTTACATCCACTTCGTCCATTAGAGTTACGTGAGGGGCAGTTTGCTTGGAATTAACCATTGCTTTTGCAATTGCTTTCCTGATGCCGCTCATCTTTTCCCTTGTTTCTGGGTATTGGCCTTCCAGAACAACCGGAGCTTGTGCAGCTGCCTTTTGTTCTTCTTTCGCTTCAGCAGCTTGTGCAGCAGGTGCCGCTTGTGGAGCCTGGCCGCCAGCAGCGAATGCATCGATATCGCCTTTTAGTACCCGGCCGTTATTGCCAGTGCCAGCTACCATGCGGATATCAACACCTTTTTCACGGGCGTATTTTCTTACTGATGGCATCGCGATAACCCTGCGGTTCGGATCAACCTCAACCTGTGGAGCCGATGCTGCAGCAGCACCTGTCGCACCTGCAGCTTCAGGAGCTTGGGTTTCTTCTTTCTTAATATCCTGGCCCTCTTCCAGTGTGGATTGGACCTGTGCTTCTGTTTTCTCCTGGGCAGGAGTTTCATCAGCAGAGTCATCACCTTTGAATGACATGTTTTCATATCCAGGTGCATCAAATGTAATAAGTACTTGTCCAACTGTCGCTACAGTTCCTTCACCGACCAATACATCAGTTACGGTCCCTTCTACAGGGGAAGGAATTTCTACTACAGCTTTATCGTTTTGCACTTCGCAAAGAACATCGTCTTCCTGTACTTTATCGCCTGGCTTTACAAACCATTTGACGATTTCTCCTTCATGAATGCCTTCACCAATGTCAGGCATTTTGAATTGGAATGACATGAATTCACCCTCCTAAAATTTCGCATAAGCCCCTGTCAGCCCTTGAGACCTCAACAGGTTTCAAGGGCAGGAGGGTACTTAGCAATAACACGTTTGATTAATTTACTCTATTAGAACGAAAGAACTTTTTTGGCTGTTTCGATAACATCTTTATAGTTAGGAAGCCAAACTGCTTCTGCTTGCGGGAACGGGAATACTGTATCTGGTGCTGCAACACGCAATACTGGTGCCTCAAGGCTTAGAATTGCACGATCGTTGATTTCCGCTACGATTTGAGCTGCTACCCCTGCCTGTTTTTGAGCTTCCTGTACAACAATCACACGGCCAGTTTTTTCAACCGAAGCAATGATTGTCTCAATGTCGATTGGCCAAACAGTGCGAAGGTCGATAACTTCTGCAGAATGCCCTTCTTTTTCAAGCTCTTCCGCTGCCTTTAATGATTCATGGACCATTGCACCGTAGGTAACGATTGTTACGTCATTTCCTTCACGCTTTACGTCTGCTTTTCCGAGTGGAATTGTATACTCCTCTTCAGGAACTTCCTGGCGGAAAGAACGGTATAACTTCATGTGTTCCAGGAAAATGACAGTGTCATTATCACGGATTGATGAAATCAACAGACCTTTTGCATCATACGGAGTGGAAGGAATGACAACTTTAACACCAGGTGTTTGAGCCATCAACCCTTCAAGGCTGTCAGCGTGCATATCAGGAGTATGTACCCCGCCGCCGAATGGTGAACGGATCGTTACAGGTGAAGTGTAACGGCCGCCTGAGCGGTAGCGCATGCGCGCCATTTGCCCGGCAATGGAATCCATTACTTCAAACACAAATCCAAAGAATTGGATTTCCGGAACTGGACGGTATCCTTGTAAAGCGAGTCCGATAGCCAGGCCGCCAATACCTGATTCCGCTAGCGGAGTGTCAAAAACGCGGTCTTCGCCGAATTCTGCCTGAAGGCCTTCCGTTGCACGGAATACACCGCCATTTACGCCCACATCCTCACCGAATATCAATACATTCGGATCATTACGCAATTCTGTGCGCAATGCGTCAGTAATAGCTTGAATCATTGTCATTTGCGCCATGGCTTACTTCGACTCCTTTGCTTTGTAAACTTCATATTGTTCTTTTAAATAATCTGGCATATCGTCAAACATAATGGACATCAAGTCTGTAACCTTTTGCTTAGGTGCCGCGTCAGCTTTCTTGATCGCTTCTTTGATATCCTCTTTCGCCTGCTCGATTACTTCTGTTTCCTGCTCTTCGCTCCAAAGGCCTTTGTTCTCCAAGAACTTGCGGAAGCGGACAAGCGGGTCTTTCTTTTCCCATTCATTATCAAGGTCTTTTGTACGATACCTTGTTGGATCGTCACCAGCCATTGTATGTGGACCATAACGATAAGTAATTGTTTCAATCAAAGTTGGCCCTTCACCATTTACCGCGCGCTCACGTGCGTCACGTGTTGCCTTGTAAACAGCCAACGGATCCATACCGTCTACAACAACGCCCGGAATCCCAGCTGCCACTGCCTTTTGAGCAAGTGTTTTAGCTGCTGTTTGCTTCTCGCGTGGCGTGGAAATAGCAAATTGGTTGTTTTGGATCACGAAGATTGCTGGAGACTTAAATGCACCAGCGAAGTTGATGCCTTCATAGAAATCACCTTGGGAAGTACCGCCGTCTCCTGTATACGTAATGGCAACGGACTTTTGGCCGCGCTTCTGCATACCAAGAGCAACACCTGCAGTTTGAACATACTGCGCACCGATAATGATTTGCGGATGAAGTACGTTCACACCTTCAGGTACATTCATGCCTTCAAAATGGCCCCTGGACCATAAGAATGCTTGATAAAGCGGTAAACCATGCCATATGATCTGTGGAACATCACGGTATCCTGGAAGGATAAAGTCTTCTTTTTCAAGTGCATATTGGGAAGCAAGCTGGGAAGCTTCCTGCCCTGCTGTTGGCGCA
Organism: Bacillus sp. FJAT-27225; assembly: GCF_001685025.1. Taxonomy (GTDB): domain Bacteria; phylum Bacillota; class Bacilli; order Bacillales; family Cytobacillaceae; genus Bacillus_D. The sequence goes on from NZ_MAYU01000021.1 coordinate 235,203, forward strand.
TAGAATCCTAGGCGCCCCTGGCGGTTTAGGGAAATGGAGCGCTGATCAAGGATACGTGTGTACACCATGCGGCGCATTAACTCCTGAAGTTGCTCATCGCTCAGGCTTGGCATTGCAGCTTCGTTTACAATTTCCCCTTCTTCGTTAAGGATTTGGAGAGTTTCGAATTGCTGTTCAACAGTATCGAGCGTTTTTTTGGCATCGAATTGGGCATTCTTTGTCTTAGAAGCCATGTTGGTCACCTTTCCTTTCTAAGCTTGAAATATCGATTCTTTAATAGTTTTTCTCTTTTGAGCTTTCCTTATTTAATGGGATAATAATACTTGCTTATGTTACCCATAAAATTGCATTAAAGACATTCAGGCGAAGGAATTTGATTAAATATTCATACCTCTATGCGGTTATCCTTGAGCCTATAGTCTTTTGCGCACATCTTTATGTAGTTTTCCACATTCAGGCACCTAAAAAACACCCAATTGGGACATTTGCAAGGCCCTGATTCTGTACTAGTAAAACAACCCCATCAAATTAATACAACTCTCACCTGCAAACTGAGTGTACAACATATCTGATTAACCCGTCAATCATATTGCTTCACAAATTTATCACTATATTTATATTACTTATTTTTTACACTCTTAACCAAACTGTATCAATGATAATAGTAAGCCTGTTTCATTATTTTCATATAAAAAATTATTTCAAAAAAGAAAAAGCCAGGAATCCCTGGCTTCTCTACTTTCTAGGATGGATTGCTTTCATCCAGCCCGGCTAGTTTAAAGAAGGAAAGTTTTTCTTCATTATATTTTTCAGTTAGTTCGTTGAATAGCTGGTTTGCTTCAAGTACTTTTGTATAAGACCCATTTACCGAGGTAATCTGCCCTTCGAGATCGCTAAGGGTGATATCCTTTGTTTTAAGCATTGTATACAGCTTTTGATCATTTTCAATCGCAGTCATATACTCCTTATAGAGTGTTTCGTGGGCCTTATACCTATCAGCCATCGTACTTACAAGCAGCCCTGCTTTTTCTTTAAGCTTTTGATCGCCGATTTTATCTAGCAGCACTTTCGCAGCGTCAAACTGTTTTTTTGATTCCTCAAGACTCTCCTTCTCCAGGGCAATATGTTCTTTTCTCTGATCTACTAGTTCCAAGGCTTCATTTGACAATTTCTCCACCTGTTCAAAATCCTTTTGTCCAAGTGCGACTATTTTATCAAATAGCTCCTTTTCCTTCTTTTCCAACTGAACCAATGGCGCCTGTTGCTCTTCGAATTGTTTTTCAGCGGCAACAGCTTTCTCCATTACATCATAAAGTTGTTCAGCCGTGGGTTCTTGGCCAAGGCAACCTGTCAGTAAAATGAAAGGAACCGCAAGGCAAAATACATTCCGGAAAAATTTTATTAAGGATAATGGCATACGTAACCCTCCTATCATAACACTTCTACTATATCGGTACTTGCTGTTTTTGACAACATTCCCGCAATAGGCCCATTCAAAAGGACAGCTTTGGCCAAAAGAGCCATGGCGGTCTTTATATTATACCTCTTCATAGTTACTCAAAGAAGCCGCCAATACTTCGGGCTTGTCCCATCCTTAACATATTCATTCCATAAACCAAGTATGACTGGGCAAAGGCCTATACTTGCAAAGCTCTTGATGCATAGGCTGTAATAATCCCCCGGGGCAAATATCCATGGGTGGGAAAAACCAATGAGGAGGGTCTTGAATGTACGGGTATTATGGACATTGTGGATATGGCTACCCAGCTGCTGTTGGCGGTGTGGGTTATGGAAGAGGGTTTGCATTAATTGTAGTCCTGTTCATCCTGCTGATCATCGTAGGCTGCGCCTGGCTGTAATCAATAAAGAGAAGGCCGCTGCCTTCTCTTTTCACATTCATTTATTTAACTTTTTATTTAATTTTTGTTAGACTTTATAATATAAAAAAATTCGGGTTTCCCGAATGATACTTAATGCATTTGGTTTACAGGAGTGAATAATTATGTTGACGATGGGCGATATCATCCGGGACGGGCATCCTTCCTTAAGGACTCCGGCCGAGGAGGTGGAAATTCCGCCGACTGAAGAAGAAAAACAGATACTTGCAAGCATGCATGAATATGTCGTAAATAGCCAGAAACCGGAAATTGCTGAAACATATGGACTAAGGCCAGGGATCGGGCTGGCGGCACCGCAAATTAATGTTCTAAAACGGATGATAGCTGTTCATCTTCATGATGAAAAGGGGAATCTCCATAGTTACAGCCTTTTCAATCCGAAAATTATAAGCCATTCCGTAGAAAAAACTTACCTCGCTTCTGGAGAAGGCTGCCTTTCCGTGGACGAACCACATCCTGGCTATGTGCCACGCCATGCACGAATTACTGTAAAGGCTTTTGATAGTGAAGGAAATGAAGTGAAATTACGCCTTAAAGGGTTGGTTGCGGTTGTTTTCCAGCATGAAATCGACCATTTGAATGGCATTATGTTCTACGATCACATCGATAAGAATAATCCACACCAACCGATAGAGAATGCCATTCCAATTGAAAGGTAACGTATGGAAAACTGCCGGAAACAATAACTGGCAGTTTTTTGTTGTAAAGAAGTTAAGCATATGTAAAACGAATTTATCGGCCAAGTTTTTCTCTCTTTTCTATTGATTGGAGTGGAAGGCACGTAGCTCGTTCGAAAATGCAAAAAACGCATTTTCTCCTGCGATGCTTTTTCAGGGAAGTTTATTCAACGTCCTGTGGGAGCAGCGGGACAGGTGAGACCCCACAGGCGTTTACGCCGAGGAGTAATAAATGCGGAGGCGACCGCCCAGCTCCGACAAGCGCTCCTCGAAAAAGCTAAAGCTTTTTCTTCGTGCGATGCTTATGCTTCCGAAGCTTACTCTTGTGGGAGGCCTGAAGCAGAAGTCGTTCTTCGACTTCAGTTGAAAAACCGAAGCGACCTCGAGGAGCTAGGAGCCGGAGCTAGATAGGCTCACCGCCCGCCCCACGGAAAAGGAAGTGCCTCGTGACAGGCAAAGAACGCCTGTCCCTGCGATGGAAATTCTAAGAAGCATCCCTTTGTGGAACGGAAATCAACTGAAGGACTCCTTTTAAATTTGTCATTTTGTTAACAACTGCCAATTCCATGATTAACCATGAAAATAACAGCCAGTTCATCATATACTAATAGTAACAAAACGGATAGAATCCCCAAAATCAGCAAAAATTTGGCGATAAACACCCTCCACTGCTTTACTTTGGACAAGGATAGTTTAAAATATAAGGTAAGGAGATGATCCACTATGTTAAAGAAGCTCAGAAAGAAGCTTTTAAAACAGTGGAAAGATTTGCTTAGAAAAAAATCCATTGCCTAAATGTTTTGAGCCCTTCAAACTTGCGGAGGGCTCCTTCCTTATTGTAAATTGAAAAGCAGCAGTGAAAATTTAGCAAGTGTTCCTTTATAATCCGGTTAAATTCCTGCCCAGGTGGAAATAAAACAGTGAACCAATAAATTTTCGCTAGTAAGCCTTGTGGCTTTGACAGGGACGTTGTTGCACATATGCGAACTAAGAAAGCGTTAAACTAATAAAAATATGCATTCTTACAAGCTAAAATAGACAAGTTATTTTGGAGACAGGAGCGATTTATCATGTTATTCAAGATTTACTACCAGGAGAGCATTAATGAGGTTCCGGTTAGGGAAAAAACAAAAACACTCTACATCGAGGGTGATTCTGAAAGGGATGTAAGAAAGAAAATTTCCGACCGGGGATATAATATCGAATTTGTGCAGGCAGTTAGTGGTGCATTTCTGGATTACGAAAAACAAAATGAAGACTTTAATGTATTGGAGATTTGATAATTTATGAAATTTGTAAAGAATGACCAAACCGCAGTTTTTGCACTTGGCGGTCTTGGAGAGATCGGGAAGAACACGTATGCCGTCCAATTTCAGGATGAAATTATTGTGATTGATGCCGGTATAAAGTTCCCGGAAGATGAACTTCTTGGAATTGATTATGTCATCCCCGACTATTCCTATCTTGTGAAGAATGAAGAAAAAATCAAGGGCTTGTTCATCACCCATGGCCATGAGGACCATATTGGCGGTATTCCTTATCTACTTAAGGAAGTCAATATTCCGATTTATGGCGGAAAGCTTGCACTGGGATTGATACGGAACAAACTTGAGGAACATGGACTTCTAAGGACTGCAAAACTAATTGAGATTAAAGAAGATGACATCATTAAATTCCGAAAGACATCGGTCACGTTTTTCCGGACAACCCACAGTATTCCTGATGCTTACGGAATAGTTGTTAAAACTCCAAATGGACAAGTTGTCCATACTGGTGACTTCAAGTTTGACTTCACACCGGTTGGTGAACCAGCGAACCTGACAAAAATGGCCGAAATAGGCAAGGAAGGTGTACTGTGCCTGCTTTCTGACAGTACTAACAGTGAGATCCCTGAGTTTACCATGTCGGAACGGCGGGTTGGGGAGAATATCGATGATATCTTTAGAAAAGTCGATGGAAGGATTATTTTCGCCACTTTCGCATCTAATATCCATAGGCTGCAGCAGGTTACCGAAGCTGCAGTCGCGAACGGCCGTAAAGTAGCCGTGTTTGGCCGCAGTATGGAAGCAGCAATAAATATCGGCCAGGAGCTTGGTTATATTCGCGCTCCCAAGGATACATTTATTGATGCCCAAACAATTAACAGGCTTCCTGCAAATAAGGTAACGATTCTTTGTACCGGCAGTCAGGGAGAACCAATGGCTGCCCTTTCAAGGATTGCCAATGGGACGCATCGACAAATACAGATCATTCCTGGAGATACGGTCGTTTTCTCATCTTCACCAATCCCAGGCAATACGATAAGCGTAAGCCGGACAATAAACATGTTGTTCCGTGCCGGAGCAGATGTTATTCACGGAAAACTGAGCAACATTCACACCTCGGGCCACGGAGGCCAGGAAGAGCAAAAATTGATGCTCCGCCTGATGAAACCTAAGTTCTTTATGCCAATCCATGGTGAATACAGGATGCAGTTGACACATGCTAAGCTTGCTGTTGATTGTGGCGTTTCAGAAGAAAATTGTTTTCTTATGGATAATGGTGAAGTTCTGGCTCTATCCGAGGATTCTGCGCAAGTAGCAGGAAAAATCCCGTCCGGTTCTGTCTACATTGATGGAAGCGGCATCGGCGATATCGGCAACATCGTCCTGCGTGATAGAAGAATTTTATCAGAAGAAGGCCTTGTCGTCGTGGTGGTCAGCATCAATATGAAGGAATTTAAGATTGCCGCCGGCCCTGACTTGATTTCGAGGGGCTTTGTCTACATGAGGGAATCAGGCGATCTCATCAATGATGCCCAAAGCCTGATAGCAAAACATTTGAATAAGATTATGGAACGCAAAACAACCCAATGGTCTGAAATAAAAAATGAAATTACTGACACACTCGGGCCTTTCCTCTATGAAAAGACTAAACGCCGCCCAATGATCTTACCAATCATAATGGAAATATAAGAAAAAAGGAGAAGCCTGCTAAGCCGGCTTCTCCTTTTGTATTTATCCCGCATTAACGGACAGTACCCCCCACCTCAAGATTCCATGGCCAAATGAGGAAATTAGGTGGGGGATTAACTGCCCGTAAAAGCCCGATTAGTAAGATACAGTGAAACTTGCCGCTATGTTCTTCAGCGGCTTAGTTGAACCAATCAGGTTCGTAGTGCCGCTTAATCGCCTCGCGTTTTGGTGAATTAGCGGCACTAGAACGGGACTAACAATCAGTTGGGAATGGAGAACCCCCCCACTCATTGAAGTTTCACTTTATTCCATTTCCTTATGGCGGAACCGTTCAATATCAGAATCAGAACCAATTACAATCAGAATATCCCCCAGCCAAATCCGTTCACTCGCTTGAGGGGAAACAATAATGTCCGTTCCTCGTTTTATCGCGACAATGTTTAGTCCGTATCTTGCACGAATATTAAGTCCAATAATTGTGTTGCCACCAAGTTTCTCATTTGCTACTATTTCGACAATACTATGCTGGTCGGATAGTTCAATATAATCGAGGACATTATTTGTAGAAATGGTATTCGCAACCCGGATCCCCATATCCCTTTCCGGATGAGCAACAACATCTGCACCAATTTTCAATAATACTTTTTCATGATAATCGCTTAATGCCTTTGCTGTGATGTGGCGAACGCCAAGCTCTTTTAGAATCAATGTAGTGAGGATACTCGCCTGGATATTGTCCCCGATTGCCACAATAACATGGTCGAAGTTCCTAATCCCCAGCCCTTTCAAAACTGCTTCATCGGTAGAGTCGCCCACGACTGCATGCGAAGCAATAGAAGCATATTCATTAACCCGATCCTCGTTGTTGTCAATTGCCAGGACCTCCATTCCCAATTCGGTAAGCCGTTTGCAAATGCTCCCCCCGAACCTTCCTAGCCCTATGATTGCAAAATCCTTCTTCACCAAGACTCCTCCAATGCCAACACTTTCTTTCCATAGTAGCAAAAAATAATCAATTTGTTTACCCATTCTTTCTTGGGAACGATTGGTTCTTGCTAACTCTTATTTTTAAAAAGCTTCCTTATGCTTATATAAAGGACAAATCCGGTTGCGGCAAGCCCTAGCAAAACTGGGAGATTTCCGAAGAAAAAAACAATGAAACCAGATAAACCTGAAAGGACTATGTTGATGCTGCTTAAAAACTGCTTTTTAGTCCTTTCCCATGTATTTAAGTCTTCGGGCTTAACGCCGGCTACGACAATTTTCGTTTCATACATGTTTAGTGTAATGGTAGATAAGGAAGCACGGTCCTTTAAATAATTCATTTTTCCAATCAGTTGTTCAATCTCTTCCTGGACTGTGGCAAGATCCGATGAGATTTTTAAAAGGTCCTCGGTCTTTTCAGCTCCCTTCATAAATTCCAGGAGTCTTGCCTCTACAGCGCGTTTTGATTTTAGCCTGGATTCCAGGTCGACATAGTCTTCTGTTACATCATCTCCTCTGACAACCCTCTCGATTACCTCTGCTGCCTCTTTTTCGGCTTCATGAAGAAATTTTTCAAATTGGGCGGCTGGAACCCTGATTTTTACTACCCCGCTCATTCGTTCTTCATCCCTAGATACAGTTGATTCGACAATAAAGCCTCCATATTGTTTAGCTTTTGTTTCAATGGATTGCTGGGCTTTAGCAAAATCCTTTACGCGTACATGGAGCTCGGCTTCGTGAATAACCATCCTCGCTTTCTGTTTGGCAGCATCTTTACCTGTCTGCTTATTTTCCTCAGGTGAAGCACTATCCCCTGTATCTTTAGAGACATCATTCCGTTCAACAACCCCAATCTCATTGCCGATTGCAGCTTTCTCCTTATTTGCTCCTGCAGAACCATCCATCCCACTGTCTGAAGAATCATTTGAGCTGCAAGAAACCAAAATAACCAGCATTAATGATACCAACAGGAAAGAAAACCTTTTTATCATGGCCATACGCGTCACTCCCCGGGTTCGTTTATTAATTAGACGTATTACCCGGGACGTTGTGACAGTTCAAATAAAGGAGCTTCCAATTGAATCAATCTAGATTATCCAGGGACATAGCTTAAAAACCGGAACAGACCGAAAATAGACTGCTTTCCATTCTTCATTGGGCTTATGAAGACGGGGACAGACCAAAATTTGATGCCTATCAATCCTTCATTCCGCCTGTGAAGACGGGAACAGACTAAAATTTGATGCCTATCCATCCTTCATTCCGGCTTTGAAGACGGGAACAGACTTAAAATTCATTCCTATCCATACTTCATGGCCTTGAAGACGGGAACAGACTAAAATTTGATGCCTATCCATCCTTCATTCCGCCTATGAAGATGGGAACAGACTAAAATTGGATGCCTTCCCCTCTTTCATCGGCTTATAAAGGCGGGAACGACCTCAAAATAAGGGTCTCCCCATCCTCTATCCCGTAGGAGGCCAATTTGACAATCATATCTAGTTCACCCGGTCACACCCGATTTAATCATGCAGGTTACTCACAAAAATAGGCTGGCACCTTGGCCAGCCGATCCATAACTATTCTGTTTTTTCAATTTCATCCAGCATCCGGTTAACGCGTTTTTCTAACATTTTCGTCCCGCTTCCTCCGGCCTGAAAATGGCGGAGTTTGCCTTCCCGGTCAAAAACATAGTAAGCGGGAACATATTGGTTTGCGAAAGCTTCTGTTAACTTGTGCTCACTGTCAACAAATATCGGCTGGGTTATCCCATGTTCCGCTGCTGTCTTCTTGATTTCTCGCATATTCAGGTCATCTTTCGATCTTGGCATATGGACTGCAATAACATTCAGTTGGTCTTTGTATTCATCACGAAACTTGTTTATTTGCGGCATAGCTTCCTTGCAAAGATGGCAGCTGATTGACCAGAAATGAATTAAGGTAGGCTTTTCACCGATAAGCTCTTCCCTCCCTACTGCACCATTGAGCCATTCGGTTTCCCCAGTTAGTTCAGGCATTTGTTCACGCAATTTCATACATAACTACCTCCCTGGTTGTTCTCTTATTGCAAAAAAAAGCCCAACCATCCTGCAGGTTAGGTCTTTCATTCTGTTGCAAAGCAAATGGATAGCCTGTCTCCCCCTTAATTGGAAGCCCGTCTATATCAGCTCTGTACCCAATCGTTTTTGATGGATTTTTGCCGCTGATCCTAACAATTAAGCCAGTCCGCCATTCTTTTATTTGAAGCCGGTCCTGGGGAAGAGAACGCAGGAAGTTTAGCAGGTAATCCTGAGTTTTGTATACAAGAAAAAATTATTATTAATTACCTTCGTTAATATGTTCAAGTACGAGTTCTGTAAAAGCACTGACTTGTTTCAGCTCAAAGGATGATTCATAGCCCAGAAGCCATGTGTCCCGTTTGATGGGATCCCCCTCTTCATCCATCAGCGCTATCTTAAAAATGTCTTCTCCGGCCCCGTCCAACGTTATCTCAGGCAGGATTGCGTAACCAATTCCATTGAAAGCCATCTGCTTGCACGTTTCTATTTGGTCAACAAGCACTGTCCTTTTGGGCGGAAGCTTAAACTGGCGGTGCCACCATTCCTGTATTTCCTGATAATAATTTGAATCGCTTTTAAATTGGATAAAAGGCCGATCGGTTTGCAGTACCTGCTCAATCGCCGAAATTTCCCTATCCACCATAAACAGGCGATCCTCAAACAAATGCACCTTTTTCCCTTTCCACTCAGGCGTCCCTCTTATAATCCCGATGTGTACTTGATGATCGTATAATGACCTTAAAATCTCGCTGCTCCAACCGGTCACAAGCGATATCTTTGCCTGTGGATAGCGCTCAATGAATTTCTTTAGCACTTTAGGGAGCCAGTGTTGCCCAACAATGGTCGCTACAGCTATTTTTAATGTTCCGGAAACACCCGATTCCATTGATTGAATGGCTTCCCTAACTTTTTCCTCTTCACGGAGGACCTCATTAACAAAGCGGATGACTTCCTCACCCTGCGGCGTCAATGAAAGCCCCTTTTGTGAGCGGATAAATAATTTTGTTCCCCATTCCTTTTCAATGGACTGTAATCGCTGTGATAAAGCTGGCTGTGATACAAAAAGGCGTTCGGACGCCTTTCTCATATTCATCTCCTGGGCAAGGACAGATAAGAGATGGAATTCCGACAAAGAGGACACACGTTTCCCCCCCATAAGTTTTTCTTATATTATATCGCATAAAAACATACTATTCATTGGAAGGGGGACAAATTCACGAAAAGAACCCATGATCCTGGGTTCTTTTCGGAATTGATATATAATGTGGCGGAGTTTGACCCGCTTATCCTTTTTGGTTTTTTGGGAGAAATAGAATAAATGTCAAACTTATAACTGCAAAAAACAATACGCCAATATAAACTGTATGCAGGGCAACAGTCAGGCCTTCCTGAAGAACTTCACGGACACCTGAAGACATAGTCTCTCTTTTCGTTTCATCAAGCAGCATATTGGCAGTATCAAGGGTAAGTTCTTCACCTTCTCCTCCTTTACTGGCCAAATATGAGGCAAGGCGGCTATTGAGGATACCACCTAAAAGCGCAGCCCCAATGGTACTCCCTAGGTTTCTCATAAACATATTTGATGCCGTCGCTATCCCTCGCTGCTGCCAGCTGACAGTGCTTTGTATAAGGACAATAAAGGCAGTCGATGTAAACCCCATTCCAGCCCCTGTAAAAAATGAACCTGTCGCTGCCCAGATTGGGCCAGCTTCAGGGGCCATAAATACAAAGAAAAGTGCTCCTATAATCAACAAGCATCCGCCAATCAGGGAGCTTGTCCGGTAACCCTTTGTCAACACCAGCCTCCCGGAAATAGCCGAAGCGATTGGCCAGCCAATTGACATGGCAGTCAATGCAAATCCGGCAACAATCGGAGGCTGCTCCATAACACCTTGAACAAAAGCCGGCAGGAAACTCGATATGCCAATTAGCATGATTCCCGTCGTAACTGAAACAATATTTGCAATGAGAATGGATTTTTCCTTCCAGATTGAGAATGGCATCACAGGCTCCGTCGCCCGTTGTTCTTGAACTACAAATAAACCGATTGCCAAGGCGCTTACCGCAAATAAAGATATGGAACGCAGAGATGTCCACTCCCATCTGTTGCCGCCTTCAACAAGGATATACATGAAGGAGGATACTCCGATTGTTAGAAGGATTGCGCCCAAATAATCAATATCACGTTTCTTTTTCTCAATATTTTCATGAAGAAAAAACCAAAGGCCGGCCATTGAAAGGATTCCTAGTGGAATATTAACCCAAAACACGTAATGCCAGCTGACATATTCCACGAGCAAACCGCCAATAGCAGGTCCCATTACAGCTGATATGCCCCAGACACTGGAAAGATATCCCTGAATTTTAGCCCGTTCTTCCTTAGTATAAATGTCGCCCACGATTGTAGAGGCAATTGGCATCACCGCACCGGCGCCAAACCCCTGTATCAGCCTGAATAAAATCAGCATTTCCATTGATTCCGCGAGGCCGCATAGGATTGAGCCAATCATAAAAACAGCAAGTCCGAAAGTAAGAACTGGTTTTCTTCCAAATAAATCTGCTAGTTTTCCATAAATGAGCACAGTTACAGCATTTAATAAAAGATAGGCTGAAAACACCCAGCTATAAAGAGAAAAACCTCCCAGATCGCCTACAATCGCCGGCATGGCAGTAGAAACAATGGTTGCTTCAATGGCTCCCATGAACATGGCCAGCATAACTGAAACCAGCACCAAAGGCCTGTTCGTTCTCTTCTCTTTCATTGAACCTTTATTTATGGATTCCCCCACAAATTGCACCCCTTTATCGGCTTATGGGAACGTATATTTCCACGTCCTAAAAGCATAAGAAAAAATCACATTCTCCAATCATACTGGCCAACGCCAGTTTTTCTAACCCGAGTTGATCAACGATACAATGAAGATGGCTCCCGAAACCGGGAGCCTGTTTTTAACCTTAATTTTTATTCAGTTTCTTTAGATGGCGGTTCAGTTGGTTTAAAACTGTGCTTCTGGGAAGAATCCCCTCAAAATATCCATCACCCGATACAATACAAAGAAAAGGATGATTTATTAAAAGTTCAATACATTTATTGATCTGCACATCTATTTTGACGCGAGGCACGGCAACGTTCATTACTTCCTCAACTCTTTTTTTCTCGAGCAGCTCAAATTCGATTCGCTCGAGCCCCAACAATGAATCCATGATTAGTGACGTACTAATCAATCCGTGAAGCCGATAATGAGGATCGAGAACGGGAACTGCAGTATAGCCGCTCTTTGTTAATACCAAAAGGGCATGTTCAAGGTTATTTCCGATCTGCACGTGAGCAGTCCGTTCTGAAGGGATCATTAAGTCCCTAATGTTCATTTCCAGAAATTCTCCACTATGAAGGCTAATCATTTACGAATACTCCTCAATTTTGTTTATACTCTATTTTATTCTAACACAAACGAGTGTGTATGGGTTATTCCAAGCAAAGCCAAAAACCTCAAACATGGTTACAACCCGCGGCCAACTGGGCATGTTTAAAATGAAAAAGGAACCCTAAGGTTCCCCATGCCAGATTACTGAATCAAATCAAAGATTTCAATCGTAATCATGTCAATATTATCGAATTGGTAGCGTTTTGGCTTTTCCTTTTCATTGTATACTTCAAGTTCGAAGGTTTCAGTTTTAGGATGGAAAGTGACTTGGCACTTTCTTTCCCCATTCACTTCAAAGTAACGTTGGGCAGGTTCACCGCTGTTTGATTGTTCCTGAAGGTTTTTTAAGCGGGTTATAATCCCTTGAAGCTGTGACATGCTCTCTCTCCTTTCAAAAAACAAAACAAGCCCTCTTTATTTAGATTTCTCACCGCAAGCATTTTTATCCATGCGGGATGTATCCATTATTTTCTTGCAGGTACCTTGTTTGCCAATATTAACAGCATAAAGTAAGTTAGTGGATATATACAAGCAAAAACTAATCATTTTAATAAAAAATTATCCAACTCAATAGAAAAGCCGCCAATATTTATAGGCAGCTCATGTTTCGTTATTTGGTTTCGCTGTTTTGGAACAAGCGACAGACTAGCCAAGTCCTATCAAGGTATCCATAGGACTGAGGCAAACGCCAAATAGAAATGTAGCAGCTCGTACTTGCTTCGGACCGTCCGTCTGGTTACTGTTTGCTTTGCTGGCATTTGCGGCTGTAATTTGCCCCTCCGCCTTCTTAATAATGGATTCTGGTATCGTGTTGTACAAGTATTCGGCTACCTTCCATCCATCTCTTTCCTTTATAAGAAGAAGGCCCTCGTAATGGTTATCATAGGCAACCGGCCCTTCATCTGTTCCTGGGAAAAACTCAAAAACATATGCTTTGTTCTTCTCTACCACAACTTTTGTATGATCCGAGAACTGATAGTACGGTATATAATATGGTGCGAAATCTGACCCATATGTAACATACTTTCCAGATTCCTTAGCAACATTTGCATCCCAAAACAACTTGGCGTATTCATCGGTAAAATAACCAGAAAGAATGGACTCTACTTCTTCTCTTGAACGTAATTTCTCGCTTAAAGAAACTTGTGCCCTAAAAGCATCTTCCAAAAATGCGAAGATTTCATCGCGATCGGCATGGATTTCTCCATCCGTTGCATGTGGATACAAAGGCAGGGTAATCAGGAATGCACAAATTACTAATAAGGCCTTCTTCATTTAAACTCCCCCTGTTGCAAATTTCTGCATAGTCCTTTTATTGTATCAGCTATCCTTTGAGGCCTGTCCCAAAATAATAGCACAATTAGACATTCCTTTTTCTATACCCTTTGGTAGGTTAATTTAACCAACAATACCAAAAATCCAAATTATGGAATGGCAAGTAGTTCCGCTACTAAGCATCATTTCCGCGGGGAAACTATAATTAAGGCTTGAAAAAGGAGGATAAATTTGTTGAGAATTTATTTCCTGACAGCTCTCTTGCTTCTTCATGGTTGTGAAAATGGCCACTCTATTTCAGCAGTTGAAGAAACACGCAAAGAAGAGGTTACAAGCCAAATCCCCTTAAGGCAAAATATGGGGAAGACAACCGGACATGGTGAAGGAGACATCCTTTTCAGTCCTTACGGTGGACAGAAAGAGCAATTTCCCAGCCAAGCGATGATTGACGTTGTCCAAATCAATCAAAATCCTGAACTCCGCTATGGGTGTGAAGTGACAAGTCTTGCGATGGTTCTTAACTATGCTGGAGTTCATACAGGAAAATTGGAATTATTCAGGAGAGTAAAAAAAGATCCTGACCCTATTGTACGTACAGGCAGGGATATTACGAAATGGGGTAATCCAGCGGACGGGTTTGTAGGGGATATGACTGGTAAAAGAAGCGCGGGTTATGCCGTTTTTGACAAACCAATTGTTGATTTAGTTAATGAATATCTCCCCGGCCGTGCTGTAAACCTGACCAACAGGCCATTTGAAGATATTCTTGCCCATGTAGCCCAAGGGTATCCAGTCGTCGTTTGGACAACAGGAGATTACCGGCTACCCGACAGATGGGAATCCTGGATGCATGGTGGAGAAAGGATTAGAACCCCTCTTGACCTGCATGCTGTTGTCCTGGTTGGTTATGATGCGAACAATGTCTATATCAATGACCCGCTCTCCGGGAAAAAACAGCATAAAGTTAACAAAGAACAATTCATTGCTTCCTGGAAAGCACTGAAATGCCGAGCCGTTAGTTACAAATAAGACCATGGTACGCACGAGGGATGGAGCTCTCCATCCCTCTGCTATTGCCTTCGCTCCAGAATCTCAACTTCTTCAATAGCTGCCACTTTTAATCCCATTTTTAGTTTGATAGTATAGTAGCTAAAGACCATTTCCCAGGAGAAAAGATGAAGCAGGTTGGTAAACTTTAATGAACATAAAAAAGACAAGAAGAGGGTTTCTTAAAACATTATTTGGCGGGGTGCTCGCTGCAGTTGGACTTGGAACTGGCGGTTACTTTTATGCCCGTGAAATCGAACCAAGATTGCTGGACATACAATCCCATGACATACTTCATTCATTAATACCAGTAACACTGGATGGATTCAGAATTGTCCAGTTTAGTGATACCCATATTGGATTTCATTACAGCCTGGGGCAATTGAAAACGCTGACGGAAAAAATCAACGAGCTTAAACCGGACTTAATTGTGTTTAATGGTGATTTGATTGATGACCCGAATTCCTTTGAGGACACAGATGAAATTGTAAACATTCTTAAAAAGCTTGAAGCGCCAGCTGGAAAATTTGCGGTTTATGGCAACCATGACCACGGAGGATATGGCACTGAGTTGTATCAAACCTTAATGGATAGGTCGGGTTTCTCGGTACTTTTCAATAATGGAACGACAATTACTAAATCCGGCGGATCGTTTTACTTGGCTGGCATTGATGATAAAATGCTCGGAAAGCCTAATCTTTCGAAGGCATTCGAAAATACGCCCAAGGACATATATAAAATTCTTTTATCTCATGCCCCGGACGTTGCCGACGAAGCAGCAACTTATGGTTGTCACTTTCAATTAAGCGGCCACAGCCATGGAGGCCAAATAAAAATTCCCTTATTTGGCGCACTTGTCGTTCCCCCATATGCGGAGAAATATTATGAGGGCTTTTATAGTTTAGATGGAACTGAACGCCTTACCGTATACGTGAACCGCGGACTAGGAACAACCCGCCTTCCTTTCAGGTTCCTCTCAAAGCCAGAGCTGACGGTCTTTACTTTGAAAAATAAAGCCTAAAAAAATCCTTTATTGAAAAGAATAAAGGATTTTTTTATTAGGCTGTTTTCGCAAACTTTGTTGCTAATAGAAGAGATAAAGGTTTAGTATTCAGTTGATTGGAGCGGAAGGTGCGAGACTCCTGCGGGACAAGCGGGACAGGTGAGACCCCGCAGTCGCTTTAGCGACGAGGAGGCTCACCGCCTGCCCCGCGGAAAGCGAGCATCCTGGAGCGGAAATCAACTACTACAAAAAACAACAATCTTTTAGAAAACAGCCTTT
This sequence comes from Bacillus sp. FJAT-27225, assembly GCF_001685025.1. Lineage (GTDB taxonomy): Bacteria > Bacillota > Bacilli > Bacillales > Cytobacillaceae > Bacillus_D. The sequence goes on from NZ_MAYU01000021.1 coordinate 250,805, forward strand.
TATTAAGAGCTGTACCCTTCAAGGATACCAACCCTGGTTTTTAAATATCTTTTCTCTATTTCGATTGCTTTGAGTGGGACTGAAAAATAAAAACCCTGTGCTTTATGGCATCCTTCATCACACAGCCAGTCCGCTTGCTCCTCAGTTTCAACCCCTTCAGCAATAACCTCGACACCTAGGCTCTTGCCAAGGTGGATAATGGCAGATGCTATTGCAGCATCTTTTGGATTTTCGGCAATGTCCTTAATAAAAGACTTGTCGATTTTCAGGACATCAATTGGGAATTCTTTTAAATAGCTTAAAGATGAATACCCTGTGCCAAAGTCATCAACTGCTATCGTTATTCCCATTTCCTTTACGGCTTTAAGGGCTGGAATTGCCTCTTCCTTATTCTGCATAGTACTTTCAGTTATTTCAATTTCCAAAAAAGAAGGTGAAATTAAATACTTATCCACCATAGCTTTTAAATATATAGAAAACCCAGGCTGTTGAAGTTGCTTAGGTGAAATATTGACGGCTACCCTGAAGTCATAATAGCCCTTGCCAATCCAGGTTTTTATTTGTCTGCAGGCGTGTTCGATTACCCAGTTGCCTATAGGTACTATCATTCCAGTATCTTCTGCCAGCGGAATGAAAGTCCCCGGTGAAATTGGTCCGATTTCTTCCGAATTCCAGCGCAGGAGAGCCTCAAAGCTTTTTACCTCCCCAGTAGAAAGGTCGACCTGCGGCTGATAGGAAATGCTTAACTCTTTTTTATCAATAGCCTTCCGCAGCTGGGTCTCCAATGTTAGAATGTTTGAAATGGAAGTGTTCATATCAGACCTATAAAATTGGAAGTGTGCCCTGCCCCTATCCTTTACCCGAAACAATGCCTCATCCGCATTCTTTAATAAGGTTTCCGCGTCTTTGCCATCATTGGGGTACATACTGATTCCTATACTTGGCGAAATGTAGTATTCCTGAGAATTAAAATAAAAAGACCTCTTAAATAAAGACAATATTCGCTGCGCAAAGAAAATCGCTGCTTTCCTGTTTGTCCCTAGCAAGAGTATATTGAATTCGTCCCCGCCCTGCCTGTACACCAGGCATTTCTCATTCGAGCATTCGGACAAACGAACTGAAACCTTTTTTAAAAACTCATCCCCAACAAGGTGGCCGAGGGAATCATTCAAATTTTTAAAACGGTCCAAATCAATCGATATTAGGGCAAATTCTTTTCGGTGCTTTGATGGTGAATATAGTTCCTCATTCAATTTGTCCAATAGGGCTCTGCGATTCAGCAAACCTGTTAATTGATCATGGAACGCCATATACCGGATCATTTCAACATTTTTTGATTGCTCCGAAATATCTCTGATAATGACATAAATCCCAAGCACGTCTCCATATACAATTATAGGTACAGTCCTTATGTGCAGGCTAAGCAAGTGGCCTTCCTGGCCAATAAAGCTGCAATCCAGTGATTCCAAAGCTTTCCCATTACCAGTATGTTCAACGAGATTTTGAAAGCTTTCAAGGTCCTGGTCATAAACAAGATCATATATGGACATACCTTTCAGCATATACTCTGCATAACCGGACAATCCCGCAGCAGCAGGGTTTGCTTCAAGGATCATCCCTTCAAGATTAATTGAAAAAATAGCATCTATATTATGTTCAACAATCGAGCGATACCTTTGGCCGGCGTGAATAATTGCATCTTTTTCATTTAGATATGCAGTAACATCTCTGGTGATTCCAACAATATACTCTACATTCCCTGATTCATCCCTGACCGGTGTAAGAATGGTTTCGCCATAAAATTCCTCGCCCTTTTCTGAAAAGGAACCGTCAAACATGGATGTTGATGAATCGGAATCGATTACTTTCTCGTATTCATGCTGTAAATGTGCAGCCGTTTCGGGAGGAAGGACTTCCTGAAATGTTTTACCCGTTGGATCACCTGATAAGCCTGCCCTTTGCAAGGCTGTCTCATTAGCAAAAAAATAACGAAAACATGGACCTCTTTCCACCTTCATAATAAAGACCATGTCCCGAATATGCTTAAAAATCAGATTGTATAAGGTTTTTTCCCTTATATCCGGCTTTAAGGCGCTATTCGTTTTTTGTCCAGTCCGGCTTTTCATTATTTCCATAAAATCATCCTCTAAACACAGTGAATTCTATACAAAATGCAGAAACAGCAAATGGTTTATTTTCAAAATTCTACATATTTCACGCTATGTCTATCATACTATAAGAATTTTCGTACGGGGAGTGTATTTAGAAACTTTTACTTAAAACTGTAAAAAACTTGCACAAAAAGGAAGAAATAACATATCATATTGATATATCAACTCGATATATATACTTTCTCTTCTGGGAGGACATCATGTCTATTGAACATTCGATATTGGCAGTTATTAGTTTCAAACCGAGCTCCGGATATGATATTAAAGCCGAATTTGAACATAAGGGTGCTGGCCTTTACTGGGGTATGAGTTATGGCAGCATCTATCCTAAATTAAAAAAGCTAGAAGAACACGGATTAATTGTTGCATCTGAAGCAAATTCGGCAGGACGTAAAAAAACGCTTTATGAACTGACAGGCGAAGGATGGAGAGAGCTTGAAAAGTGGCTGGCCGAACCTCCAGAATATCCGGTTATCAAAGATGAGTTATTTATGAAGATTGCAGCATGGCATGAGGAAATGGATTCGGATGTACTTATAGCTCATTTAAAAGCCAGGAAAGCAAAAAGTAAGGAGTTGCTGGACTTTGTAATAAAATGGCCAGAGAATAATCAATCCTTTGTCAGTGGTATTGGGAAACTAGGAATTCTATATGTTAAAACCAAGCTTGAAGCTGAAATAAAATGGATTGACGATACGATTGCCGCTTTGGAACAGAAAGATATTCCTGAGGCTCAGGATCCCTCCAGCCTTGGAGCAGGAATTAAAAAAAGGCGCAGGAATGCGCTGCAAGGGGAAAAAAACTATGAATAATATGTTTACAGTCTTAAAAAATAAGCCCTTCAGGTCCCTCTTTACCGCACAGGTTTTTTCGGATATGGGAAACTGGCTCGATTTCGTCGCTATCCAAATTATCGTTGCCTATCAGTGGGGACTTGACGAGTCGGCAATAGCGTCTGTCATTATTGTGATGGGACTCCCTTGGGTTATTATCGGGCCATTTGCAGGAGTATGGGTGGAAAGGCTTCCTAAAAAGGCTGTCATGGTTATAACAATGGCCATGAAGTTTATCTTTGTTTTGGGGCTTTACTATTCACCGAATCTCTATGTTCTCCTTCTATTTGTATTTCTAAAAGGTTCAGCTGCCGCTTTATATGACCCGGCACGCCAAAGTATGATTAGGCAAACAGTAAGTGAAGATGAACTTCCACAAGCCGTGACACTCAGCCAGTTATCCGTTAATTCAACGAAAATCATTGGCCCGGCTCTGGGCGCTGCCCTTATTGCTCTTTTTGGAGCAAAGAGCCCTTTTCTTTTCGAAATGGCTGGTTTTGCTATTGGGATTTTATTTTTACTAAAACTTCCTGCGGGCAGACCTATATCTTTACCAACCGAAATTTCAGAGCCAAAACCAAAATTTATATCCGAATTCCTTGCAGGGATTCGCCACATCATCCGTACTCCTCTCCTAAGATTATCGGTACTGCTGTCTGCAGCTGCATTTTTCATTATTTTCCTATACGACGGTTTGTTCGTCTTTATCGCACAGGCTATAGGCTTCACCAGCGAAAATTTCGGCCTTCTAGTCAGTGCCGTAGGTTGTGGAAGCGTGGCTGGTTCACTCTTCCTTGGTTCCTGGATACGGTGGAAATCCTTTCCGATTGCTTTAATGGCTGGTTCGTCCGTTTTCAGCGGGTTCTTGATTGTCAGCTTGGGGCTGGGCGGTATGCATGTATTTTCAATGGAAGAGTGGGGATGGCTTACAGGTGCTTTTTTGCTGGGAGTACTTGGAGCAAGCCAGTCTGTTCCCTACGGATATGTGCTTCAATCAGAAACTCCTAATGAAATGATGGCAAGAGTGTCGGCAGCCGCTTCTGCTATACAGACATTCTCCATGCTGATTGCTCCCGCCGCAGGAGCCCTCCTGGCAAAACTTTGGGGAGTATCCAGTGTACTATTGGGTGCTGGCGCTGCCACAAGCTTTTTGGGAATGTTTTTAGTAATCTTGTTATTTACAAAACAAAAGCACCTTTCTGAAAGAAAGCTTTCTGGATACGAGCAGGCATAGGCCTGCTCATTATTGACATTTTTAAAAGGAGAGCAGAATCGTATCTGAAAAGAAGATGCTTTCTAATCATGAGAAATGGGGTATAATAGGAGTAGATCCTATAAATCGAAAGGAGACTTTGCTTGAATAGCAACAGGACACATCCCCTTGCAAACCTGTCAGTCCAGGAACTCTCCCAGGCAATTTATATTGTTAACCGGCATGCCAAGACTGCTCCCAATCCAAAGTATCTTTATCTTTTAAAACACGAGTCCATTAAGAAAATGCTCCGCGAAGGTAAAGCAAGGAAAGTCGGTCTGCACTTTTCAAATAGGCCAAAGAACAGCCAACAGCAGTCCGATGTGCTGGTCGAGTGCGGAGAATACACATTTCATGTCCCGCCCGAAAAAAAGGACTTTACAAACCTTCCCCACCTTGGGCAGTTAAATGATTTGATCCGCAATCCAAAAGCCTCCATTTCACTTGCTAAGGCTAAGGCAATCCTCCAAGCTTATACCGGCATCAAAGAAACCCAGGAACCGCCAGCCAGGAAACGGACATATCAAAAACCAGTCTTTAAAAAGCTGGGTGAAAGTTATTAATAAGCTGGGGCTCTCCAAAGCTATCGGGAGCCTCTTTTTCATGGATTGATTACTTTTCAGCCCTTGCAGCTAAACCCTAAATAGAGATATTGCGCTCCCCACTAGTTTTCCTGTAGGATAAAGTGAAACTTCCATCAGTGGTGACTTTCCACTGATGGTTAGTCCCGTTCTACTGCCGCTAATTCGCCTAATGGCGTGGCGATTAAGCGGCACTACGAACCCGATTGGTTCAACTAAGCCGCTGAGACAGCACAGCGGCAAGTTTCACTGTATTTCACCAATCGGGCATATAGGGACAGTTGCCTCTGTAAGAGGCTTGACTTCCCCTTAATGCGGGATAAAGTGAAACTTCCATTAAAAAACCCTGCAGCAATCGCTGCAGGGTTTAAGTTTATATCATCTTTCTAATGAACCTTACTTCTCGGTATCCTTCGATTTTATCGGTTGTAAATAAGCCAATCTCCGCGTATGTCCCTTTCAAATTAATGAGAATATCTTCGAGTTCTGCGGGAGATTTAGGTTTGGCATAGCCAAGCCGCTTGATTTCTTCCATCAAAATCCGAAAGCCTCCATCTGTTTCAATATGGCTGAATTTAGCAGGCAGCCTTCCCTTTACCTCGTTGATCAAGGTAAGCTCCCATTTAATCGGCCTCGTATTGTTGACAGTTTTTTCTCTTGAGAAACCATCAATCCTCACCAAGTAGCGTCCATCTTCCAATTCATCAAATTTTTCCTTAACATCATCAAATATACCCATATCCAAACACCCCCTTCAATGTAAATGTATTTTTACCGGGGGCATTTTAGAAGATATGTTAGAGCCAGTATTTTAGGAGAGCCTGAGTCCCGCTGTTTTCTTCACCCTTCTCCGCCAATTGTTCGTAAAGTGATTTTGAAAGAGCAAGACCAGGCGCATCCATTCCCATCTTCTCTGCTTCCTCAAGCGCAATCTTCATATCTTTTATAAAATGCTTTATGTAAAAGCCGGGCTCAAAGTCGCCCTTTATCATCCGCGGAGCCAGATTCGATAATGACCAGCTGCCGGCGGCCCCAGTCGAAATGCTTTTAAGGACATTTTCTGGATCTAGGCCTGCTTTTTCTGCATAAGCTACGGCTTCGGCAACACCGATCATGTTGGAGGCAATTGCAATCTGGTTGCACATTTTCGTATGCTGGCCGGCCCCCGCTTTGCCTTGGTAGACAATATTTGTGCCCAAAAGCTCAAGCAATGGTTTGACTGCATTGAAATCCTCCACATCGCCTCCAGCCATGATTGCCAGCCTTGCCTCCCTGGCACCGACATCGCCTCCGGAGACAGGCGCATCTATGGAATGCATTCCTCGTTTTTTCGCCTCCTCATGAAGCCTCGATGCAAGTGTAGGTGTCGAAGTTGTCATATCGATGAGATACGTACCTTCCCGGGCATTTTCAAGGATTCCGCCAGCTCCGAGATAGACTTCCTCAACATCATGCGGAAAGCCGACAATCGTAAATACCACATTGGCGCCCTTTGTTGCTTCACCAGGGGTGTCGGCCCAGGCTGCGCCTTGCTGAAGAAGAGTTTCGGCTTTTTCCCTCGTTCTGTTGTAGACGGTAAGCTTATAACCCGCCTTTAGTAAATGGCCAGCCATGCTCTTTCCCATTACTCCAGTGCCAATAAAAGCTATGGTTGTTTTTTCAGGTGTCATCATATTGACCCAACTCCTTTCCATTCTTTAATTCTACCTTATATTATTAAATTTAGCGTGGAAGAACCCCCGTTAGGCTGGCTTATATAATTGTAGAACAAACACCCTTTTAAAGAACGAAAATCCATCCTTCACGGGAAAATGGCCTGCAATTCATATAGAGAACCTCTCCAAATTTTTTCGCCTTGTATGAACTTTTTTCAACCTCATTCACAATTAAATACTCACAGATCAGACACAACACCAAGACCTACTACTTCTCTAAGCAAAATGAAAAAACACAGTTACCAGACTGTGCCCTTATAAAGAAAAAAACCCGGAGGCCTTACTCTCCGGGTTGTGCCAATCTCCAAATTATGCACAATGATAGTTTGTCCTTTTTCGAAAAAGAGCAAACAATATTTCAAAAAAAAATCAAATGGACTTAACCATACCCCCGTCAACAATAAACGCTTGTCCTGTCATATAGGAATTGGCGTCAGAGAGCAGGAAGGCTGCAACTTTGGCAAATTCCTCAGGCGTCCCATATCTTCCGAGTGGAATGCTCTTTTTAACATTGTCTTCAACCGCTTCACGGTCAACACCAAGTTTTTCGGCCCGGAATTGATCAAGATGCTTTGTACGGTCTGTTGATATCCTGCCGGGTGCGATTGTATTAATCAGGATTTTATAGGGTGCAAGTTCAGAAGCCAGTGTTTTGGACATTCCCACTATGCCAGCCCTGTATGTATTGGATAATATTAACCCAGCTATTGGTTCTTTTATCGAGGACGAAGCAATATTCAGGATCCTTCCGCCATTTTTCTTTAAATGGGGCAAAGCTTCCTGGATTAGTCTTACATAAGATAATACATTTAATTCAAAGGCTCCCTTCCACTGTTCTTCAGATAGTGACTCAAAGCTTCCCGCTGGTGGGCCCCCCGAATTATTGACAAGAATATCGATTGTGCCAAACTGTTGCACAGCCCCTGAAATAAGCCCTTTGATGTCCCGGGGATTTGTCAAGTCTGTCTCTATGCAGATGGCCTTTCCCTCTCCTACTCCTTCAAGCTCGGTCAATCGCTGTTTAAGCTTTTCTTCATCCCTGCCAGAAAGAACGACATTGGCCCCCTCTTTATATAGTTGCTTGGCAATCGCAAACCCTAACCCCTGGCTTGAAGCGGCCAGAACCGCGGTCTTCCCTTTCAAATTCAGATCCAAAACACGTTCCTCCCATTTGTTTTAATAAAAACTATTATAAGCCAAACCTCCCGCCAAAACGACTAAAGCGGGTGCGCCTTGGTTCCTGAAGTCATAAGTTTCCTACAACAAGAAAAAAACCCCTGTGAAAACAGGAGCCTTTCATATTTTAAAGCGTATCTGCCTGATTCTTCTTTTTGGAAGTTCCCAGCGATTTCATTTGACCCATCAATTTGTCACGGGAATCCTTGTTTCTCATTAGATAAGCAAGTCCTAGCCCTACAGTTGTCATTACCATCTTTTTTCTATCCACTAGAATAACCTCCTAATTAATCTGCCTTCATTAAAAGCTTCCCGTTCCAATACTTGCGTAAACGCTTCTCCAATTAAAAAAGAGGTTTTCCAGTGTTTCCTTATCCTTCCACCCTGTTCCAAGCAAAAAAAAATCCGGCTGCATCCGCAGCCGGCAAAAAGGGGGAAAATGAGAATGATTAGCTTACACTAAATCATACTAGTTGCTTGGTTATAATTTACCCGCAAACTTGTCCCAAAAACCTTTTTTATATTTCATTTGTGTTACAAGTTTGTGGCAGATTTTACAGCATCGATGACTTCCTCAACTGTACCCATCGACAATGCTCTTTGAGCTAACGCTTCCATTTCAGATTTTTTAAGCTTCTTAATTTGAGAGCGAGCCTTTAAGATCGAAGTGGCGCTCATTGAGAATTCATCCAGTCCCAGGCCAACCAGGAGTGGAATCGCTGTTTCGTCTCCAGCCATCTCACCGCACATCCCTGCCCATTTCCCCTCGGCATGGGCGGCGTCAATCACCATTTTTACCAATCGGAGAATCGCCGGGTTATAAGGCTGATATAAATACGAAACCCGTTCGTTCATCCTGTCAGCAGCCATTGTGTATTGAATAAGGTCATTGGTTCCAATACTGAAGAAGTCGACTTCCTTGGCAAATTGGTCGGCAATTACCGCAGTAGACGGAATTTCAACCATGATGCCGAGCTCAATGTGATCGGAAATGGTCGCCCCTTCGCCAATGAGTTTCGCCTTCTCTTCCTCCAGGATTGCCTTTGCCTGTCGGAATTCATCCAATGTTGCAATCATAGGAAACATAATTTTCAGGTTTCCATAGGAACTTGCCCTTAGAAGCGCGCGGAGCTGAGTACGGAATATTCCTTGCTCTTCAAGGCAAAGGCGAATCGCCCTGAAACCCAGGAACGGATTCATTTCCTTAGGGAGATTCAGGTAAGGAAGTTCCTTATCCCCGCCAATATCCAACGTCCTGACAACAACTGGCCGGCCTTCCATGCCTTCAAGGACCGCTTTATATGCCTCGAATTGCTCATCCTCAGTAGGGAGCTGATCACGGCCCATATAAAGAAATTCCGTCCTGTAAAGGCCGATTGCTTCAGCGCCGTTGCTACGTGCACCCTTGAGGTCTTTTGGCGTACCAATATTAGCAGCCAGTTCGACTTCATGGCCGTCGGCAGTAATAGTCTTTTCATTCACGAGTTTTGCCCATTCCGCTTTTTGAGCTTCATAGTCAGCTTTTATCTGTTCATATGCCTGAATCAATTCAGGAGTCGGATTGATATGTACCTCTCCTTTTAGACCGTCAACTATGACCAGGTCCCCATTGCTGATGGCTTCTGTAGCGGTTCTCGTACCAACAACTGCCGGGATTTCAAGTGATCGGGCCATAATGGCAGAGTGTGATGTCCTGCCGCCGATATCTGTCGTAAAACCCTTTACAAATTGTCGATTCAGCTGCGCTGTATCAGATGGTGTCAAGTCTTCTCCGACAATGATTACTTCTTCGGCAATCATTGCAGGATTAGGTAATTGAACACCGAGCAGCCTGGAAAGCAGGCGTTTTTTAACGTCGCGGATATCAGCCGCGCGTTCTCTCATATACTCGTTGTCCATTTGTTCAAACATGGAAATGAACATACCTGCCGTCTCATTCAAGGCAAATTCGGCATTTACATTTTCAGTCTTGATTCGATCTTCGATTGGCGAGAGAAGTTCGGGATCGGATAGGACCAGCAGATGTGCTTCAAAAATTGCAGCCTTATCTGCCCCGAGCGTTTCATTTGCCCGGTCCTTGATTTGTTCAAGTTCAGCCTTTGACTGCTGAAGCGCGGAGCGGAAACGCTCAACCTCAGCGTCAGCATCGGAAACGGACTGTTTTGAAAATGCAAGGTCTGGTTCTATCAGCCTATACGCTTTTGCAATCGCGATGCCATTCGATGCTGCAATACCTTGTAGGAATGCCATTATTCTGCCAGTCCTTCATTCTTCAATGTTTCTTCGAGTGTACGAAGTGCTTCTTCGGCATCTCCGCCTTCAGCTGTAATGACAATGGATGCATCCTGTCCGATCCCAAGTGACATGACACCCATGATTGATTTAAGGTTTACTTTTCTGCCTTTGTATTCAAGGTTAATATCAGAATCAAACCTGCTGGCGGTTTGTACCAAAAGAGTTGCCGGCCTTGCGTGGATGCCAGTTTCGGCCGTTACTGTAAATTGTTTTTCTGCCATGTGAATCAAACTCCTTATTATCGTTTATTTGAGTGATCTGCTTCTATAACAACTATTCCCCATTTGCCATTTAGAAAAACTGGACATCCGCCAGGTATATCAGGCACTTATTCGCTTTACGAAACCATGGAAATGGTTGGAATCGACCCTTCCCTAACACTGAAACGGGCAGCAGTATAGTGCAATCCCTCAACCTCATTAACTTATACAATTTATGTTTATTAGTCAACAAATCAGGCAGCAGCCTATCTTTTTAAAATTTCAACTGATACATAGTACTTGATTGGAAAGGCAGTGTATGCAATGCCTGGTAACGGGTGAATTTACTCCTGTACATGATCTTTATCCATGCGTTTCCATTGCTTTCTTTTCGCTTTAATATAGTCTTTTATACGCTTTATCTCTGACTTGGAGTCTTCCAGATCAAGGGGAGTAAATTGTTCGTTCCCATAGCGTACCCGGTCATAAATCGCGATAATTCTGGAATTTATAGGAGCATTGAGGCGATTCAGCCATTCCTCCAGTGATTCGGACGGCTGTCTCGCAAAACCTGCTTTCCGGGCATATCGCTCAAGTATAAAAAACTCTCTTCTTATCTCATTGGCTGGAGGGGACATTTTTCTTTTAACACTCGGATTTGCTATGGTTTTTTCACCGTCCACAACTGCCATGATGAAACGTTCATCACTAGCGGAGATAACCAGCCTCTTCTTGAGTAAATAATAAAACCCTACACCTATTGCAGCTAGTACAAGAATCATTAAGCCTATTTCTGTTAAGGCTAGATTCCCGCCAGTTTCACCAAAATCAGACCGATTGTCTCCGGCAGCAGTTCCACTTATATAGTCTGAGTCATCACTTACTACCTTAAACCGTTTCTCCTCAGCCCACTTCAAATAAGGGGCAGCAATAATTCCTAAAAGTCTGGCAACCAATGCCATTATATAGAAAAAAAACGCCTGGATTCGATCCAAAGACACAGCAAGAAGAAATCCTGTTCCTAAAAGTATCCCTGCCATTTTCAAAAAGAAGACGATATATCCGTACTTTTGCCGGACATCACCATTGACGCTCTTAAGACTTATTATAAAACGGCCAATTAGTGCAAGGAGGAACTGAAGTCCAACAAGTATGAGTGATGCAAGAAGAATTTCCTGTCCTTTAAAGGTTGAAAAAATCACAGCCGGAACTGACGCAATCAGAGTTAGCGACAGCAGCTTTGTTTCATGGTCCTCTAAAGGAGGATCCAATAACGCCGTACCTCTCCAAAAAATGAATAAACCAATTGCAATTCCAAGGATTGGAGTCAATTCTCCTAACCACGAAACAAACATCGCACAAGGAAGGATTGTAATAAAGAAAAGAAATTTAGCTTTCTCCCTGATATTGATTAGCATTACCGTATATAAAGCGTGAAGGATTATGTAAGCAGAGAGAACAAGAAATATTCTTTCAGCCCCTTCATTGTCAGCAAAATACGGGTAAACCAGCAAGGATGCCAGAATAATCTCAAGGCTGAACACCAATACACTTCTTATCACGGCAGTACACTCCTTCCGAACGAGGGACTGCTTTTTGCCAGCTCGGCATGATCTCCGCTAATTTTCAGAAACAGCAGCCGGATTCCGTTTGCTTCGACCTCACCCAGTCTGCTTGCTGAATCACCATTCAAAGCCCCCAAGTGGATGAGGCATGGAAGCATATGCAGGTGGCCAGCCTGGTATGCAACCATTTTTTCATAAGGTAAAGTTGCATGATTTGGGCTGGCTATTGCAAGCATTTCGTAAACTTTTTGCAGCTGCTCACGCCCATCTCCCGGGGGCAGGTAGCTAAATGGCACATCCCCAAAATTGCGGATGTTCATGCTTACTGATAGAGGAATTTGATTGGCATATGCGAAATGAGCTATATCTGCGGCACTTTCTAATAATGCCTCGAAATCATTGCTTACAAAATAGCCATTTGAAACATTGATAGACAGGAAGATTCCCTTTTCGGCAATTCGATCATATATCTTTGTTTGGAGGCGGCCTGTTCTTGCACTGGCTTTCCAATGAATACGTTTGAAACCGTCTGAATACATATAGTCCCTTGTGCCAGCGGGGGAAAGCATATCCTCAAAAAGGGAAGAAGGAGCATAAGAAGAACCAGGTTTATCTGATAGTATATTCCTTTTATTCAGGACATCCCTCCGAACAGGATATACAATCACTTCCTGGTCCAGTCTCAGCCGATACTCAAGAATGACCGCTCCAAAACCGAAATAACTTGGAATATGAATTTCAAGGCTTCTGATTCTGGCAAGCCCCCTCCTGCGTGCAATGAATGGCACCTCCAGTTTCCTCGTCTCACCCTTCCTGATTGAAAACGGAACACGGATTTCGGATCCTCCTGAAAGAGGTTCAAGATTCTCATCAAAATATATCCTGGCCTCTCCATTCAGGATTGGCCAGCCAGCATTTTGAAACGTCAGCTCCCATTTTCCTTCCTCATCAATGAAAAAACGATCCCGGCGCCTTGCCATTTTCACGCCCAATCCTTCCCCAGCCAGCCTTCCATATACCTTGTTAAAGGTAATGATGGAATATGATATGGTGCCAATAAAGAATATAAGTTTGGAATTCATATAAAGGGAGAGGAGAATTAGGAAAACTGAAGCAATTTGAATAAGAAACGCTTTCTTTTCAAAGAAGGCATGCCTGTCCCATGCCATTAATTCGCACCCGCTTCAACTGGTACTGGTACACTGTTCAGAATGTCTAAAATGACCGCCTCATGCGACTTTGTCATTGCTCCTTCTGTGGTCAGGAAGATACGATGTCCCAACACGTATGGGGCAACAGCTTTCACATCATCGGGTGTAACGAAATGACGGCCGGAGACATAGGCTTTTCCTTGAGAAGCTCTCATCAATGCGAGCGTCCCCCTTGGGCTTACCCCCAGTTCAATCAGAGGATGCTCCCTGGTAAGCCTTGTTAAGCCAAGGATATACGTTTCCACATCCTCTTCAATCCGAACAGCTTTAGCCTTTAGGGACATGGAGGCGATTTCCTCGCCGGTAAGGACCGTTTCAGCTGGAGCCCCTGCCGATTCTTCCCGGCTAATCTTCATGATCCGCTTTTCCTCTTCCAAGGCGGGGTAACTAGCACTCAGCTTAATAAAAAACCTATCCATCTGGGCAACAGGGAGGGGAAAGGTCCCCTGCTGTGATTCTACCGGATTTTGGGTTGCAATGACCATAAATGGTTTTTCAAGAGGAATGGTATGGCCATCAATTGTTACTTGAAGTTCCTCCATCGCTTCAAGAAGACTAGATTGTGTCCGCGGTGTAGCCCTATTGATTTCATCTGCAAGGACGATATTTGCCATAATTGGCCCGGGCAGTAATTCAAATTCCTGCTTTTTGGGATTAAAAAACTGTATGCCTGTTATATCTCCCGGCAGGACATCAGGTGTAAACTGGATCCTCGAAAAGCTTCCTCCAACTGCTTCTGAAAACTTCTTTGCAAGCATCGTTTTGCCTGTTCCCGGCACGCTTTCCAGCAGAGTATGGCCATTAAACAAAAGTGAAATAAACATCATCTCGATTTCGCGTTCTTTGCCTACCAAGTGTTTCCCTATTTCATTGTTTAGTTTCTGCATTGCCTCTTGAGCTCCCATATCCCCACTCCTATATATTCCTGCTATATGTATGTTTTTTTCTACTCTTCATACATCATCTTTTTTGTCATGCCTCCGTCAATCATCAAATTCTCTCCTGTAATGAAATCATTTAATGGGTCTGACAGAAAGAGGCAGGCACGAGCTATATCTTCAGGCTTTCCAACCCGTCCACTTACATGCTGGTTATGGTCGCGTTCTGACAGGGCCTGATAGTTACTAGTTTCAATCCAGCCGGGACTAATTGAATTGACTGTAATTCCATATACGCCAAGTGTCCTGGCAAGGGCGTGTGTCAAGGCTACAATCCCGCCTTTTGAAGCCGAATATGCTTCAGTGTCAGGTTCAGACATGAAAGCCCTCGTTGAAGCAATGTTAATGATTTTACCTCCTCCTTTGTCCTTCATCACCCGGGCGACTGCCTGTGAGCATAAGAAAACACTACGGAGGTTTGTGTTAATGACCTCATCCCATTCTTCAACAGTTAACTCAAAAAAGCTGCCGAAACTGGATATTCCTGCATTATTAATTAAGATGTCAATTTTTCCAAACTGGCGAACTGTCTTTTCTACAAGGATGGAAATGCTGCTTGCTTCTTTAACATCTGTTTCCAGAAAAACAGCTTTTCCTTGATTTCGTGTTAATTCCTTTGCTAACTCCATGCCTGTTTTTCCATCTATATCTGCTAATACAAGATCAGCACCTTCCTCTGCAAACATTCGGGCAATCCCCTTGCCAATACCGTTTGCAGAACCGGTAACAATGACGGTCTTCCCTGCAAATCTCAAAATGTCCCCTCCTTCATCCTTCATTCCCTAAGAATCGGGAACCGAGTTAAAGCATATTCCTTCTACAGCCGGATTTCGAGCTATCACTGGCAGCACAGCCCATATAAAGTAAGTTTTCCCAAAATTTCTATAACTACAATTTTACAGTTTTCAGTTATTCTTCTCAAGATTGCCATATAAATTATCGTCATGTTAAGCGTTAGCTTCGAGCTTCGCTAACATATTCATAAATCACATCTCCACCGCGCTGGGCTATTCCACGGAAATGCTTAAAGTCCTGCCTATGTACCAATACAGTTCTAAATGGCAAAAAATCCTCTTTGGTTACATAATACTCGGTGAGAACTCCATCACGAAGCTGATCTAGAATTTCATTTATTTCCTTTTCGTTCATACTGCCATCTTCCCCTTTCTTTAAACGAATAATAATCCTCCGCAGGATATCTGTCCAGTCTCCGATAATTCCGGGGAATTTTCAAAGAAAGATAGGTATTAGAAAGACTTTTTTTTGTACGAACATTGTTATTATGCTGGTTATGCGAGCATATTTATTACCTTAATGGCCTCATCATCAAAAAATTCATATTATTTAAAAAAGAAAGCCTTTACGTTTTAATATTTTTAGTGCAAACTGTTATTAAAATCTTATAGAAAGAAAGCATTTACTATCTGACATGGAAAAAACCTGTCAGAACGTATGCCAGTTAAAACGGGAGCAAAAGGAGAGAGACAGTTGAAAAGAGCAGAAGTGGGAAATGTGATTGAATTCCGCGGAGGACTTCAAGGTATTGTAGAAAAGGTTAATGAAAACTCAGTAATCGTCGACCTCACTTATATGGACAATTACCGGGATTTAGAGTTGGACCAGCGTACTGTCATTAACCATAAAAACTACAAAGTTATTAAAGAAAGCGCAAATTAATAGATAAGCAGAGGGTATCCCAAAGCATATTCCGGGTACCCTCTCTCATTTTAAAAACCTGTTTTCTAAAAGATTTTGTTTTTTATTGTTGTTGATTTCCGCTCCACAAAGGGAAGCTCCCAAGAGTAATCATCGCAGGGACAGGCGCTTTTTGCCTGTCACGAGGATGCTCGCTTTCCGCGGGGCAGGCGGTGAGCCTCCTCGTCGCTAAAGCGACTGCGGGGTCTCACCTGTCCCGCTTGTCCCGCAGGACGTTGAATAATCTTCCTGAAAAAGCACCGCAGGAGAAAATGCGTTTTTTGCATTTTCGAACGAGCTCACACCTTCCGCTCCAATCAACTGTTTACTTATCATCTATCTAATAGCAACAAAGTTTGCGAAAACAACCTTTTAAAAAAACTTCTCCTTCAATGTTTCCGTTATGTTCTCTAAAAATGAGGATATCATTTACAGGCAAACTGCTTTCTGCAAACAACTACTCGCAATGTGTTTTGTTACTATACTTCCATATTGCCAAGCCGGACGATTTGATCAGATTCAATAACCTGTAACCCTCTATTTGTTTCGAGTGCTGTTTTGGCCATTGCTTTCGCTACAATATGCCCCTGGACAGGTGCATATTTTACAAGTTTTCCAGACAAAATCGCCGAAAACGGACGGGTAATCCATTCCGCGATTTTTTCACCAACCCTGAATTCCTCCCTTTCCCCAAGCAAAAGGGAAGGCCGAAAAATAGATGTAGTTTCGTAAGGAAATTCGCTTAACGTTTCTTCCAATTCTCCCTTAACCCTGCTATAGAAAAACCGGGAGTCTTTGCTTGCCCCCATCGAGGAGATAACCAGAAATTGTTTCGCCCCTTTTTCGAGCCCCAGTTTTGCCGCCTGAACCGGATAGCTATAATCGACTTTCCGGAAAGCTTCCTGCGAACCAGCCTTTTTAATTGTTGTCCCAAGACAGCAAAATAGGTCATCCACCTCGAAAATCTCCTTATGGATGTCCATTTGGTCCATGTCAATGACATATTCCTTCACTTTTGGGCTGGTAAACCCTCCAGGCCTCCTCAACAAAAGCCGCAGCTCCGAATACTCCTCCATAGATGCCAACACATGTACGAGCTTTCTTCCAACTAGCCCAGTAGCTCCAAGGATTAGTGCACTTTTTTTCATACAAACCCTCCTTAGACTCAACTATACTGCTCCTGAAATTGTTTGCCAACTTGCATGCTAAGGAGGGTATAGGGGATACTGCTTAATGGTATGTCTTTCATGAGTCCGAAGAGTTTGTTACAATAGGCTCATTGCAGAAAGGAGCCTGACGTTTTAATGCCTTTAGAAAAAATAGATTTCCGCCTGCTTACAGGTTTTTTACTCGCTCATTTACTACTCTTTTTTACATTTCAGGATAGAGATATTTTTTGGTACATATTCTCGGCATCGCTGTTATTTTTAACCATTTGGACGATTTGGCAGGAAGATGTCGATGATTCTATATCTTTTAGTGAATACATGGGTTATGGACTAATCTCAGGTTTTGCTCTTTTTGGTTTGTTTTATGTTGGAGACATGCTGTTCGATATACTCGGTTTACCTTTTAGAGATAATATTTCCAAGTTATATAGCTGGTTTGCCCCAAAGCAATTTTGGCATTATATCGCCCTGATTCTGATAGCAGCACCAGGCGAAGAATTATTTTGGAGGGGATATGTCCAGAAGAGGCTGCTAAAAAGCATTTCTCCACTAGCAAGTATCTTTGTCTCCTCGATTATGTATGCATCTGTCCACATTTATTCGAATGAATTCATTCTTGTGTTTGCTGCTTTTGTATCTGGACTGGCATGGGGCCTTTTATATGCCTGGAAAAGAAGCATGCCTCTCGTCATTGTTTCCCATCTCGTGTTTGATTTAATGTTATTTGTTTTCTTGCCACTAAATTAAAGCATCCGCCCTGGATTTCCGGGGCGGATTTTTAGCTTACTTTTTATTGACCTTAAGAGGCTTGTTCCATAAAAGGACAAGGAAAGCAAGGCTAACATATCCGAACAAGGGATATAAAATGGAAAGAAGTGTGCCGTAATGGATAAGACTTGCACCATATGAGACAGCAAATATGGCCGCTGTTATTGCTAGTGGATGTAAAGGAATGTATTTTCTTAATTGGCGCTCAAGCCCGTAAATATTGCCTATCACTGATGTGAAAATTTCTGAATAAACGATCCCGATAAAAATCCAATGTAAACCTGCTGCCAATTTTCTCATTACAGCGGCCATTGGGATATCATATCGCTCATAGCCCGGGAGCATAACAAGCGTCAAATGGCTTGATATAAGGATCAGTGTCAAAGCAACACCACCAATGATGCCGCCCCATTTTATTGTCCAATCATCCCGCACTTCCATAGCAATCGGGACAAGAACCGCCTGGGAAAGCCCCAAATTAAAGGCGATATAAAGAAACGGAGAAATAAAACTCCTCCAGCTTCCTCCTTCTTCAGTCAATCGAAAAAAAGCCTCTTTCACCCCAGGATTCCCGAGCGTCAAAACCATAAGGAACAAACTGAATGCTATCATCGCTGGTACAATGAATGTATTAACTGCAAACAATCCCTTTGTTCCAACCGCCATCACAATGACGGATAATCCAATAGTAAGCAAAACTCCATAATGGCTTGAAACTCCTATTTGCTCTTCGAACACTGCCCCTGCCCCGGACATCATTACAGATGTGACACCTAGCAGCATTAAAAGCATTAGGACATTGATGACCTTGGCAGCAAAAGGACCAAATAAATATTCATTAAACTCTTCGTACGTTTCTGTTTTTGCATGGGCAGCCAGCCTCATCAACTTTGACCCCATTGCAACAAGCAAATAGCCGCTCACCAAAATCCCCAGGAAGCCAATAAACCCGTAGCGAGTAAAAAATTCAACTATTTCCCTTCCAGTCGCAAATCCAGCCCCAACGACTGTTCCGACATATACAGCGGCGATTTGGAAGGCCCCTGTCCAATTTCGTTTCAAGAAGACATCCCTCCCCATTAAACTATATGGGAATTAGGACAAACCATTCCTAACTTCAAAACTTTATATCATAAAAACCTTCCAACAATTGCCACTAGTTTTAATGTGTTTTTTTAAGCAAAACACTTGAATGTCAAAGAAGGTCAAAGTATACTAAGAAACAGAAAGGTCAAAGTTAGTCAAAATCAAACTTTCGGGGAGGCAGATAGTATGCTTTGCCAACAATGTAAACATAACGAAGCTACAATCCAACTTAAATTAAATGTGAATGGCATAAGAAAAGATTTAACATTATGCCACGATTGTTATACAAAGGAACGCCAGGCAATGGCAAGTGCGTTCGGGCCATCTTCTGGTACACCTTCATCCTTCTTCAACTTCAATTATCCGCCTTTTGGCGGCCAGGATATTCCCGCACAAGGATTCACTCCTGGGCAGCAAACGAAAAAGGCAAAAAGCGGCAATGGGTTCTTTGACCAATATGGCCGTAATTTGAACCAGGCAGCCAAAGCCGGCCTAATCGATCCAATTATCGGCCGTGATGAAGAAGTTGAGCGGGTTATTGAGATTTTGAACAGACGGAATAAAAATAACCCCGTCCTGATTGGGGCACCAGGCGTAGGTAAAACCGCAATAGCTGAAGGACTTGCCTTAAAAATAGTCGAGGGAAATGTTCCTTCAAAACTTGCAAATAAAGAAATTTACTTGCTTGATGTTGCATCGCTTGTTTCCAATACCGGCATCCGCGGACAATTCGAAGAGCGCATGAAGCAGATGATTTCCGCACTTCAGGAAAGAAAAAACATTATTTTGTTCATCGATGAAATTCATTTGCTGGTCGGTGCAGGCTCAGCAGAAGGATCAATGGATGCAGGCAACATCCTGAAACCGGCACTTGCCCGCGGCGAAATGCAGCTTATTGGTGCGACAACACTAAAGGAATATCGCCAAATCGAAAAGGATGCCGCTCTTGAACGAAGATTCCAGCCAATCCATGTTCATGAACCATCTGTTGAAGCGGCAATTGAAATCTTGAAAGGCATCCAGCCTAAATATGAAGCGTTCCATGAAGTTGCATATTCTGAGGATGCGGTTCGTGCTTGTGTTCAGTTGTCACACCGTTACATCCAGGATAGGTTCCTGCCTGATAAAGCCATTGACCTTCTTGATGAAGCAGGCTCGAAACTAAACCTTGTATCAGGAAGTATTTCTTCAAAAGAGGATATTGATGCGAAACTTAAAGCAATTGCTTTTGAGAAAGAAAAGGCATTAAATGAAGAGAATTATGAACGCGCAGCTGAACTCCGTGACGAGGAAGCTAAGCTTGAGAAAATGCTCATTGACGCTAAACCAACCAACCGCCCTGTTGTCGGGGTAAGCGATATCCAGGCAATCATTGAAAAGAAAACAGGCATTCCAGTCGGCAAGCTTCAAGAGGATGAACAGAAAAAGCTGAAAAACCTTGAAGACTCAATTGCCCGGAAAGTCATCGGACAGGAAGAGGCTGTTAAAAAGATTGCAAAGGCTATCCGCAGAAGCCGTGCGGGGCTGAAAGCAAAGCAGCGCCCGATCGGTTCATTCCTGTTTGCAGGGCCAACCGGTGTAGGTAAAACCGAACTGACAAAAACACTTGCGGAGGAACTCTTCGGTACCAAGGATGCCATGATTAGGCTTGATATGAGTGAATACATGGAAAAACACAGTGTATCGAAGCTGATTGGATCACCTCCAGGTTATGTAGGCTTTGAAGAAGCAGGCCAGCTGACTGAGAAGGTTCGCAGGAATCCTTACAGCATCATCCTGCTTGATGAAATAGAAAAAGCCCACCCTGATGTACAACACATGTTCCTTCAAATCATGGAAGATGGACGCTTGACCGACAGCCAGGGCCGCACCGTTTCCTTCAAGGATACTGTCATTATCATGACTACCAACGCTGGAGCAGGCTTCAGGCCAATTCATGTCGGGTTTGGAAACAGCAATCAAAGCAAGGAAACCGGTCTGCTGGAATCCCTTGGCGGATACTTCAAACCTGAATTCCTGAACCGCTTTGACAGCATTATTGAATTTACACAGCTTGAAAAAGAACATCTCCTGCAAATTGTCGATTTGATGATTGCAGAATTGAATGAAGCACTTGCTGAACAAAACTTGTCATTGACTATTACTCAGGAAGCTAAAGGCAAACTGGCCGATCTTGGCTATCATCCGGCATTCGGGGCACGTCCTTTAAGAAGGGTTATTCAGGAACAACTGGAAGATAGGATTGCTGACCTGATCCTTGATGAGCCAGATACAAAAGAAATCGAAGTCGTTTTGGCTGGAAATGAAATTTCATTACGAGTGCAATCTCAAGCCCAGGTCAACTAATCAAAAGATACTGAATTAAGCCCTTCACTTTTGGTGAGGGGCTTTTTATCCTTAACAACTGTCATGCTGTTTTTCACTTCTGAAGAAAATGTCCTTCAATTCACCCCTTGTTTTGCTTATTATTTCCATATAAACTAAAATGACAAAACCAAATGAAGAACATATTTGGAGGTATACCTTATGAAAAATAAACTACCACCAATATCTTTTCCTTTTCCCTTAGATAGCCAGAAGCACCCTTTTGATATGAATGCGAAGGGTAGATATTTTATTTATGCAAGCGGTTTTTCTTTTCTTGCTGAGAATCCAGAACATTTATCATTAAATGGCCCATGTTTTCACAAAATAAAGGAAGTCATACCAATGGGCTATAAAACCATCTCTGTCAATGAACGAGTGGCTTTCATTATGGATGGAGAAATTCTAAAGGAAGAAATGGAAGTTCCTGACCAAAACGAAACAAGAGAAATTTTCAAAGACAGATCGGATGGCTACACAATCTATAGCAATACTAAAATTTATTTTAAGAAGTATGATGCGTTCGCAGATAAACTTTCCAAGAATGATAACTGGGGTTATTGGGATACAATCTGGGAGAGTAAACAGGATGCTGTAAACCATGCGATAACTGTATCGGAACAGGACCGCGGCCTTAACTTGTTATTGGTATGCAGAGTATTGGATTCTATGAATTGGCATTAAGGCAAGGAAATGAATCTCAAGCAACAAAAAAGAAGCCAGGACTTCATTCCCTGGCTTCTTTTTAAAGTTATTAAAGCTTCTTATCATCCACTGATTCAAGCCAATTTTCAATTACGCCGACTACGGATTGTACACAGCCATCTTCGAACGGGGAAATCAAGCCGGCTTCCTTGACAAGCCCAAGGAATGACTGGCTCCCTCCAAGCGAACATAAGTGGAGATAATCCTTCCACGCTGCCTCCATGTTCTCCTGGGATTTTTTCCAGAATTGGAACGCACAAATCTGGGCAAGCGTATAATCAATGTAGTAGAAAGGAGAATTATAAATGTGGCCCTGGCGCTGCCAGAAGCCGCCCCTATTCAGGTAATCATTTTCCTCATAGTCCTTGTGAGGCTGATATTTCTTCTCAATCTTACGCCATTGGGCTTTTCTTTCTTCCGGAGAAGCTTCAGGGTTTTCATATACCCAATGCTGGAACTCATCGACAGAAACACCATACGGAAGGAAAAGTAATGCATCACTTAAATGCTGGAACTTGTATTTTTCAGTATCTTCCTTGAAGAAAAGCTCCATCCATGGCCATGTGAAAAATTCCATGCTCATCGAGTGGATTTCACACGCCTCGTACGTTGGCCAGTAATATTCAGGGACTTGGAAATGGCGGCTGGAATACACCTGGAACGCGTGTCCCGCTTCATGTGTAAGAACGTCAATATCTCCGGAGGTCCCATTAAAGTTCGAGAAAATAAACGGTGCCTTGTAATCTTCGATATAAGTGCAGTATCCTCCGGAAGCCTTGCCTTTTTTCGCGACAAGGTCCATTAGGTTATTTTCCCTCATGAATCGAAAAAATTCTCCTGTTTCAGCTGACAGCTCATCGTACATTTTTTGCCCATTTTCATTAATCCATTCAGGGCTCCCTTTTGGCGCGGGGTTACCGGAAGTATAGCTGAACCCTTCATCATAATAATAAAGTTTATCAACACCAATCCGTTCTTGCTGTCGGGATTTAAGCTTTGATGCAATGGGAACAATATACTCTTCTACTTGCTTCCTGAAGCCAGCAACCATCTCCGCATTGTAATCGGTTCGGTACATCCTGAAATAGGCTAGCTCCACAAAGTTCTTGTAGCCAAGTTTATGGGCAATTTCAGTCCTAACCTTTACAAGATTATCATAGATGCGGTCGAAGCTTTTCTCATTGCTGCTAAAGAATCCAAATTTCGCCTCGCTTGCGCTTTTTCTTGTATTTCGGTCAACCGACTCAATAAATGCATCCAGTTGTGCAAGAGTGCGTTCTTCCCCTTCAAATTCAATTTTTGCTGAAGCAATGAGCTTCGTATATTCAGTCACAAGCTTATTTTCCTTTTGTAAAAGAGGAATGATTTCCGGCTTGAAAACTTTCAACTGCGCCTCCGCTAATGCGAATAACTGTGGCCCGAACCGCTTCTCAAGCTCCGTCCTGAACTTGGAACTGACCAGTGCCTCATAATACCTTGTTACAAGCCCTTCAAGCTCGGGCCCGACTTCATCCATAAAATCTTGTTCGGCTTTATAGAACTCATCCTCGGTATCAATGGAATGGCGCACAGATACTAGCGTGACCATTGTACTGACCTTGTTCCTCAATTCATTAATTCTGTCCATCGCCCGAATTTGCCTGTCAGCACTATCGGAGTTGATGAATTCATTCAGCGCCGCTTCGAAAGTTTGCTTTGCTTCATCCAGATTCGGCCGGACATATGTATATTCCTCAAATTTCAAATTGGTCCCCTTCTCTCTGTTTAGTATCCTTATAGTTTCTACATGAGCAATCCATTTTCCTTCAAATTCAGAAAAGTCTTGCAGAAACCATTATAGCATCTCCTGTTATTGCCGTAAAAAATCGTTGCTATAAGATAGTATTCATAACTTTGTTGAAGGACATTCCAATGTACGCTTCGGAAGATAAATAACAGTCTTAGCGATGAAGTTTAGGATAAGGCAAAAAAGACGGCAAATATCAAATATCTGCCGTCTCTTTTTGCCTATACTTAGTATTTCCCGGATGGTATACCCAATCTCTTCAAAAGGTCGATGGCCTGGCTGCGCTCTTCCTCAGAAATACGTGACATTATTTCGTGTATATTTTGTTCATGGCTTGGGAATACCTCTTCGATAAAACTTTTACCCTTATCTGTGATTTGCGCAAACGTAACCCTTCTGTCAGTAGGGCAGGCAACGCGCTGAAGCAGCCCTTTTTGCTCCAATTTGTCAACTACATACGTGATGCTTCCGCTCGCTATCAGGATTTTACTTCCAATTTGCTGCATTGGCTGGTCGCCTTTATGATAAAGAAGTTCAAGAACAGCAAATTCAGTTGGATTTAATCCATTCTCTTGGATAAGCTTGTTTACTTGCTCGTTAATTGCTTTAAAGGCCCTTGATAGAACAATATATAGCTTCAGCGATTGTGCAACAGAGTCTTTTTCCATTATAATCATCCTTTGTTGTTTAATGTACGTATCTCGAATTCAAGATAATTATAATAAATTTGACTTGTACTGTCAAATCACGGTAGTAGAAAAACTGGCATCACCCAGAATTGTCGGCGAATGCCATAGTTGTTCTTATTTGTTAGAATTGTATAGACCTATACTTGCCTATTAGCAAATAAACAGTTATTCCATCTTTGTGATTTTAGGATTATTCTATAGTTATAGAATTAGACAGAGGAGTTCGGTATATCATGACTACACAGGCTGCATCTGCCGTTAAGAGACAAACTGCCCCCGAGGCGACTACTTACAGAATTTTATTCGTTATTAGCATTTGCCATTTATTGAATGATGCAATTCAGTCGGTTGTACCTGCTATGTTTCCAATCCTGGAGAAGTCACTTGGCTTAAGTTTTACACAGCTTGGGCTAATCGCCTTTTCCCTTAATATGATTTCCTCTGTTATGCAGCCTGTTGTCGGGCAGGCTACTGATAAGAGGCCCCTTCCGTACGCGCTTCCGATAGGGTTAGCCTCTTCAATGGCGGGTGTCCTGGGGCTTGCCTTTGCACCAAACTTTGCGCTAATAATACTTTCGGTCATCTTTATAGGGATTGGTTCTGCTGTCTTCCATCCGGAAGGATCAAGGGTCGCATACATGGCTGCCGGACCGAGAAGAGGTCTTGCCCAATCAATCTATCAGGTAGGCGGAAATTCCGGGCAAGCCCTGGCCCCTTTGATAACCGCTCTCGTGCTGGTGCCTTTCGGGCAAAAGGGGGCTGCCTGGTTTGCTATTGTCGCCGGACTCGCTGTCCTTCTGCTCGTTTATATTGCACGGTGGTATACAGGCAGACTTGAAAGCGCAAAAAGGGCATTGGGCGGAAAAAAACGGGCTGAGGTTCATTCCAAGCCCCTGTCTAGAACTGTAAAGCTTGCTTTATTGTTTATCCTGCTGCTAATTTTTGCGCGTTCCTGGTATATTTCTGGAGTTACGAATTTCTATGCGTTTTTTGCAATTGAGAAATATGGATTCTCGATTCAGGAAGCCCAGTATCTGCTTTTCTCATTTCTGGTAGCTGGTGCTATAGGTACATTTTTCGGCGGCCCGCTTGCTGACCGTTTCGGGAGAAAAAAGGTGATAGCCGGGTCTATGCTTGCGGCTGTCCCTTTTTCAATCGCTATTCCATTTCTGCCTCCA
This sequence comes from Bacillus sp. FJAT-27225, assembly GCF_001685025.1. Lineage (GTDB taxonomy): Bacteria > Bacillota > Bacilli > Bacillales > Cytobacillaceae > Bacillus_D. Next base: position 276,182 of record NZ_MAYU01000021.1, read on the forward strand.
TTGGCTGCCTTCCTATGCCTGCTAATTAATGGATTCATTTTAATGACGAGCTTTTCTGTCACAGTCGTCTACGCCCAAGAACTTGTCCCGGGGAAAATCGGCCTCATGTCTGGTCTAACTGTCGGCCTTGCTTTTGGAATGGGCGCGATTGGATCAGTAGGACTCGGATATGCTGCCGATTGGGCAGGCTTGAAGGAAATGATTACAGCGTTAGGGTTCCTGCCTTTATTGGGGCTAATCTCGCTGTTATTGCCGCCAGATGAAACTGTGTCGCAATGAAACGTGAATTAAATTATTTTAAAAGGTTTGTCGACTATGCCTAAGTTAACAGACAAAGAGGGGGTTTGGGATGGTCTCATTCCGAACCCTTTTGAATTCTAGAATCTTCCTATAAAAATAAACTCTCTCAAATATACTGTTAGGCCATGTCTGGACTTCTCCATATCCAGTTGGCCAACTTCTTCCCGTTCGAGGAAGCGAAAGTAAGCAGAATACTTCAGTACTTCACCTGCAGTGCACAAATTATTTTAAAGGGAATTCAATAACACTTCATATAATTCGGGATCAATTATGGAATAGAAATACTACAATTTATTATTTAATTGAGAATGCCAATATACTTTTGCCTTCTATTGAAAAAATAACATGGATCGATGGACTGAATCCTTGCTGCTAAAAAAAGGTGGGTGTTTGTTACCTGTAAATCATATATAATTTTAGATGTTAAGCCCGTTCCAATAATAGAAAAGAATGAATATGGAGGAAAAGATTGATGGATAAACTGCCTAACTGCCCGAAATGCAATTCTGAATATACATACGAAGATAGCCCAATGCTTGTTTGCCCGGAATGCGGACATGAATGGACACTTGAATCCGAAGCGGAAGAAAATGAAGAAAAGGTATTCAAGGATGCGAATGGAAACATTCTGCAGGACGGGGACACTGTTTCTGTGATCAAAGACCTTAAAGTAAAAGGCAGCTCATCTGTATTGAAGCAAGGAACAAAAGTGAAAAACATCCGCCTAATAGACGGAGACCACGACATAGATTGTAAAATCGAAGGCTTCGGGCCAATGAAGCTGAAATCAGAGTTTGTCAAAAAAATCTGATTGACTGCCCCTGAAGCATGTAATCCTGTGCAGCATATTGAAAGCCAAATCGGCCAAATAGTTGTGGGAATTGCCAGATATAGAATCACTCGAGATATCTGATTTCTTTCAAAGGAAATATTAAAAATTCTTTTAATTTTTTTGTTAATTGAGTGGTTTTCCTCGGGAACCATAGTCTGTATTGACATCGTTTCATCCTCTACTTATGTGAAATGTTGCCAAGGGCGTGAAATGGCAGTACATTAGATTTTAGCAATACGTTGCAACAAAAAAGGATGGTAGCTAACCAGTCACCTGGCAGGCCCATCCTTTAGTTTCGCTATTTTATTAGGGTAATCCTTCTAAATTTCCTGGATGCGGCGATGAAGTTCGGACTTTTCATCTTCCGAGAGCATCCGCTGTGCCATTGGGAACAGTACATTTTCTTCCTTGGCAAAATGCTCTGTCAAAGTATAGTATGCTTCTTTGATTTTATTGGCAAGTACTATGATTTCTTCAATCGTAAAATTTTTATCCTCATTCCCTGTTGCAGCAAGATAATTGCCAATCAGTGCTTTAGCCCGGTCATGCTCGTATTCCATGACAGCAATCGGCCCTGAAGTACGGCCAATATACTGTTCCATCATTTCAAACAAGACACCCTCTTCCCTGTCCGAATGAGGGCCAAGATCGGAAATAAATTCCTGGGTCTTACTTGTTAATCCTTTGAAGTTTTCTTGAACCTCAACTTCCGCTTCAATCAGATTAACCAGCTTTAGTAACCCTTCAAGTTGGGCCAGTAGAGGAGGATGCTCATTTTTCAATTGCTCCAATCCCTCACACAATTCAACTGTTCCCATACCTCTTAATGCACTCATACACCCGCTCATTTTATTTACCCCTTCCTACATAGTGTTTTGATTTGATTTTAGTATAAGCGGCTCAGTATGCATCTGTTGTGATGAACGTCACTAGACAGAAAAACGTCACAAATACCCTGTTCGAGTGAAATTTTCAAAAAACTTTAACATTTTCTTAAACATTTCTATAAGGACAGCACATATAATTTAGGTAAGACCTTAAAGGGAGGGACGAGGATGAATTTTCCATATTACAGAGAGTTTTACCCAACTGCAATGATGCAGATTGGCGCTAATGATTCAGCCATCTTAAAAGACACATGCTTTGGAGGTACTGAATCCACCCATTGGCTGATTGCCCTGCAAGAGGAAAAAATTGAGCTTCCGGAAGATTATTGCCATTGGAAGGTTGTTGTTTATACAGCGGATGCTGACGGCGCCTTTAATTGGGAGATGCCTTATTACACATCGTCTTTGTTCGATACACTTGAGTCCGCAATTGAACTTGCCCAGCGTTATCAGCAATGTGGAAGTAACGACCAGCTTTGTACAATGGAACAAAATACAAAAATAAGTTAAACCCTCAGTGTTTTCCCCTTCATGCTTCACCTCTTTTAACCTCCATTGTGAATTCCTATACATAGCTTGAAAATAGTGTAAACACTCCCAATTTAAAATTCAAATCTTTTTCTCCATTATTTGACGATCAGCGGAGACAGAAAGCGAGACAAAGTGTCCTGTTAAAAGTTCGTTCAATTTAATCAACGCCAGACACGAGTCCATTTGTCCACTAAACCGTTGTTCGTAGATTAATCGGCGCTCGTCACGAGCCCATTTGTCCACTAAACCGTTGTTCGCGCATTACCGTCGGTAAACACGAGGGACACAGTCCACTATTTTAAGACTAATTTAAATTGACACTGTTTAAGGTTAACCAAGAACCTTATCTTACAAAGAAAAGCTGCCCAAATGGACAGCTCTTGTCATAACTTCTATTCAAATTTCTATGCGAGCCTAAAGACAATTCCGTGGCCGCCCTTTGGGTATTCCCATTTAATATTTTGGTATGGGCAGCCAATCCGGCAGCTGCCGCATTCATGGCAGCCTTCATAGCCTACCTGCATCCGTGTCCCTTCCCACTTATACACCTCGGCAGGGCAGAATACGGTACATAGTTTATCCGGGCATTTTGTCGCACAAATGTCTGTGTCCAAAACGGTCAAATGGGATTTTGTATCACATTTGAAGCGAAGCAGATATTGTTTTTCTTCGAGTGTTTTAGTTGACATTATTTCACCGCCTTCCATGCACGATAGACATCCTGAAGCACCTTGAACGTACCGCGTTCACTGGTGATGCTCTTCATGATTTCTTTTTGCTTGTCGCGTTTAGGGGTACCATCAACTGTGAAGAATTTGCTCATCGCCTGGTTCATCATTGGTACATATTCCTTAAAATATTGCGGGTACTTTTCAAATGTATGCGCCGCATCCTTGTACTTTTCCAAGTCCTTCATAATAAAGCTTCCATACAGGGCGTCACGGTAGCTATTCAAGCTTGCCTCGCTATAATTATCGCGGGCTTTCGCCTGGATAATTGCCTCAGCAGCCAACTTTCCTGAATACATCGCCATATTTGACCCCTCGCGATGGATGGCATTGACCAGCTGGGCAGCGTCCCCTATTACGACCACACCATTGCCTGCTACCTTCGGAACCGACCTAAAGCCGCCTTCCGGAATCAAGTGAGCAAGATACTCCGCGGATTCCCCGCCTTCTAGCATCGGCCTGACCATCGGATGTGTCTTAAGGTAATCCAGCAGGTCATACGGTTTTAATTTTGCTTTAATCATGCTTGATAACGTAGTCCCTACACCAATGTTGAGGCTATCCTTATTTGTATACAAGAAAGCAGTTCCGAGATTTCCTTTAGTAGAATCTCCGAAGATTTCGATTGTACAGCCTTGGTTGCCTTCAAGATTAAAGCGGTCATTTATCTTATCTTTTGGAAGATTGATCACTTCCATAACAGTCAATGCCACTTCATCCGGGCGGAATTCCTTATGGAAGCCAAGCTGCTTTCCGAGCAGCGAGTTAACACCGTCAGCAAGGACGACCACGTCTGCGTACACATCCCCGTCCGGCCTGTCTGTTCGGACACCGACCACTTTACCGTTTTCAACAATGCACTCTGTTACAACTGTTTCATTGATTAGCAAAGTTCCCTGTTCGACAGCCTTCTGGGCAAACCATTGATCGAATTGGGCCCGCAAAACTGTAAAATTATTGTAAGGCTCCTGGGCCCATTCAAGGCCCTTATATCCAAAGGAAACAACTGATTCCTTATCCATCATCCAGAACCTTTGCTCAACGACAGGGCGCTCAAGCGGAGCCTCCTTCCAAAATTCAGGAATCAGCTCTTCTGTTTGCTTCCTATACAGCACGCCGCCCATGACGTTTTTAGCACCAGGATACTCACCCCGTTCAATCAGCAATACATTCAGGCCGCCTTTAGCACAGACTAACGCACAAGCAGTACCCGCTGGGCCGGCGCCGACTACGATTACATCAAACTTTTCAGGCATAACTGATTTCACCGCCCTTTTGATTCCGGATCTGTTTAAATTGCTCAGTCAGTTTAGGAACAATCTCAAGTGCGTCCCCTACAATTCCGTAAGTGGCCACATCAAAAATTGGTGCATTCGGGTCCTTGTTGATTGCAATAATCACCTCGGAGTTCTTCATTCCTACCACATGCTGGATTGCACCCGAAACGCCAATCGCAAAATAGATTTTAGGCGTTACGGTTTCCCCCGTCTGGCCTATTTGCAGTGAATGCGGGAGCCAGCCTGCTTCGACGACATCCCTTGTTCCGCCGACGGTCGCGCCTATCGTATCCGCGAGCTCGTATAGCATCTGGAAGTTCTGGTAATCTCCCATTCCCTTGCCGCCGCAAACGATGACATGGGCATCTGCGAGGTTTGCATTATTTGTTATGTCATTCACAATTTTAAGCACTTTTGTCCGCATTTCTTCTTCAGACAAATTAATCTTTTCTTCAATGATCCGGCCCGGCCTAGAAGAATCAGGTTCTAGCGCCTTCATTACCTTCGGCCTTACAGTTGCCATCTGCGGCCTATGTTTTTTACAAAGAATGGTTGCCATAATATTGCCTCCGAAAGCAGGCCGGCTAGCCTCGAGAAGCCTGTTCGAGAGGTCTACATCAAGCATCGTTGTATCCGCTGTGAGCCCTGTATTCAAATCCGTAGCCACAGCGCTGGCAAGGTCCTTCCCGTTTGGCGTAGCTCCGTAAAGAAAAATTTCCGGCTTGTATTTTTCAGCAAGCATGATGACGCCCTTCATGAATGATTCCGTACGATAATGTTTCAGGACAGGGTGGTCAATCACATACACTTCATCTGCTCCATGTGCAACCACCACTCGGGAGAGCGATTTTACCCCTTCCCCAAGTAAAACCCCTGCAAGCGGTACTTCGAGTTTATCAGCCAGTTTCCTTCCTGCTCCGAGCAGCTCCAGGGAAACTCCCTCAATATGCCCGTCTGCTGCTTCTATAAAAACCCAAACTCCTCTATAATCATCTAAATTCATCACAATCCTCCTATCCCATTCGGTGTTTTAATTTGCGGCAGTAGGCATCAGCAAATCTTTCTTCTCCATCAGCAAGCTCATAAGTTCACTGACCTGAGCATCGGGAGTGCCTTCAAGTTTCTTGCCGCCGTCCGGCTTTGGCGGTGTGAACATTTTTCCGACAATGGTGGGTGATCCTTTAAGCCCCAATTGTGTCCGGTCAACGTGTTCAAAATCACTGACTGCCCAAATGACAGGCTCATATCTGGCTGCTCTAATCATATTTGGCAGCGGTGAATACTCTATTTCATTGATTTCTTTTTCAACTGTCAGGAGGCACGGGAGCTGAGCCTGAATCAATTCATGCCCCTTTGTCTGTTTCCTTTTCAATAAAATCGTTTTTTCCTTCAAATTCACTTCAGGAACTTCAATGACATTTGTAACAGGCGGGATATCAAGTCTCCTTGCGATTCCAGGACCTACCTGGCCTGTATCGCCGTCAATGGCATGCTTGCCGCAAATGATCAGATCAATGGGCAGTTCCTTGCTGATTTTTTCGAGTGCTTTTGATAGGGCATAGCTTGTAGCCAATGTGTCCGCACCGGCAAATGCACGGTCCGATATTAAATAGCCCCTGTCAGCGCCAATTTCAACACTGCGTTTTATAACAGATGTCGCTTGCGGCGGCCCCATTGACAGAACGGATATTGTCCCCCCGGTCAATTTCCTGATCTTCACCGCTTCCTGGACAGCATGTGCGTCGTAAGGATTAAGGATAGCTGGGGCACTCCTTCGATCAAGCGTGTTTGTCTTCGGGTTAATCTTAATGATTTTTGTATCAGGCACTTGCTTCACACAGACAACAATATGCATGTACTTCCTTCCCTTCCTAAAAGATGAAAACGCTTTCCATTTTTAATATAAAATTGCATGTATTACGATATATGAACCGTAAGACAAGCATAGTACCACATAAGGATGTAAAACTTGATTACTAAGGCGGATGCTGCTTAAGGAAATACAAATTGTGCAGGTTTTAACATGTTGTAGTGGAAAAAATTATAACTTGGCCATGAGGAATAAAGAGAAAATTGCCGATACTTTAACTATAAAAAATATTTAAATCTATACAATGATATATGTCACACATAAACCCAGTTATTAATAATTTTTATGTGGGTTAGATGCAAATTAGATATAAATTTATTTACTAATTAAAAGGACCCTGCAAACCCTGCAGAGTCCTCAACTATTACTATTTACTTTTTCAGAAGCTGTTTTGAGTATTCAGCCTTGACGAAAGGGCAAAGCCAATTTCCTGGTTCCAGCTCCCGGTTATATCCCCAAACTCCTTGCCGGGGTTTTGCATCCTATTCCTGACTTTTTGATAAGCTACAATCAATTCATCAAGTTCCTGGCTATATCGAATGGTGTTTTCACTGGTAAATCCGCTCACATTAGCGGACTCAATCATCAGTTTACGTTTAGCCTGTATCTCACCCATCATTATGTCAGGTCTCCAGCTAACTTCTAACACTTCTAACCTTCCTCCAATTGTCTCTAATTTACTTTATATTGCCTCTTTGTTATGCCGCATCAAAAAAATTATGCCAGCGATTTGGGACAAAGTAAATAGAATCGCAAAACAAGACAAAACATTCTCCGTTTCGCTTTAAATCGACAAGGCCATTACACCTATTGGGCATCTGCTTGTTCTACGAGTAGAGTGTCTATTTCGCCCACATCTCCTCAGGGTTTAATTCATAGATGCTGTTCTCTCTATACATAAAGTGGTTTATGATAAATTCCCTTCTTATAGTGGCATAGTCCTCATGAAACTTTTTAATGTATTCATTTAGTTCCTTTTCTTTGTATTTCCGGCCTTTTTCCAACCCCTGCACAATATGCTCAAAAACAAACAGCTTTTTCTTCCGCTGTGCAGGAATACTTTTCAGTTTCCCCTCCTTGGTGAAGAAATTAGTAATAACCTTCTGTTTTTCAAGACTCGTATCAACCATTTCTGCCAGTTCCTCCCCTTTTTTCTCCAATAGTTGTGACAACACCTTGGCATGCTGCTTGATTGTTGATTCATTTAAATTAAAATAGATGGTATTTTTATCGCGCCGTTCATTAACGATTCCCACCTCACGCAGCTTTTTCAAATGGTGTGTAATGGTGGGAGGAGTAAGCCCAAGCTTGCCTGCAATAGCCTGGCCATGCAAAGGGCCCACAGATAGCAAGGCGGTTATCCTGATGCGGGTTGGGTCCCCCATAGCCTTGTAAAATGAAACAAGCCGATCCAGTTGCATTTTCATCATTCCTTATAGTTAGATAATTATCTAATTAGATATATACCAAATTCATCTGCTGCAGTCAATGGGTTTTTTTGCTGTCTCTCTAATCAACAGAAAAATTTAATATTAAAATCACCAATTCTTTAGTTAGTTTCTAATAATAATAATAAATTACAATGAAAAAAGCAGGCCGCTTTAGCCTGCTTTTTCTTTCATATTCAATTACAGCATCGGATGCTCGTCCTTAGCCTTGAGGCGCCGCCAGCGGTGTTCGATTTCAGCCTCGAAGGACTTGAGCAGTGCCTTGTTTTCCTCTTTCAAAAGATGCTTTGTTTTCCCCATATATTTCAGCCATTCAGAAGCTGGTACACGTTTATTCTTTGCCTCTGGATCATAGGTAATCGTTGTAATTCCCTGCTCTATCTCGTATAGCGGGAAGAAGCATGAGTTGACTGCCTGCTCCATAATCGTACTGCCATAAAGATCCTCCGACTTCCAGTTAAGCGGGCAGGTAATAAGGATTTTCCCATAGGCTGTGCCGACATTCTGGGCATACCACTGTGCTTTTGCGCCTTTTTTGACAAGGTCCTGCGGGAAGGCTTCCGTTCCGGTGAACACATATGGAATATTCGCCGCAGCCATCAGCTGGGCTGTATCTTTATGGTGGAACGACTTCCCTTTTTGTGTCTTGCCGACGCTTGTCGTGCTAGTCATATGGCCAAGCGGTGTCAATAGGACATTTGTGAACCTGTGTTCATATAGCCTTCATTGTCATATTCAACAATAATCAGTTTGTGACCGCGGAGCGCTGTTCCGATTGCGGAGCCCATCCCAATATCCATGCCTCCGTCCCCGGTAATCATGACAAAGGTAACATTGTCATCGATGTCGATTTCCCCGCGCTTTTGCATTTCAAAAAATGCTTCAACCGTTCCGGATAAGGTTGCAGCCCCATTCTGGAACAGGTTATGGATCATCGTCTGCTTATGGGAGGTATACGGATAGGCAGTTGTCGTTACATACGCACAGCCTGTCTGATAAAGGACGACAATATCCCCTTCAATCCCTTTAAAAAACAGTTCCAGCCCAGGGAATATTCCGCATCCCGGGCAGGCCCCATGTCCGGAGCCAAGCCGTTTCGGTTTGCCGGCAAGCGCCCGGAGCGGCGGAATTTTTACCTTCAGCTTGCCGGTGTCCTCATCCATCTTCACATCAATCAAGCCGGTTTTAAATGTTTCCCCATGCTGTGGTTCAATGACCTGTTTGGGAGGGCCTGTTCCGGATTTCCGGGAACAATTCCATAATAATTAAACGGTTTTTCAGCATAGCCTTTTTCCATTGCATTCAACGCTAAAGCAAAAAATGCTTCCGCATCATCGGCATAGAAATCCTTGCCGCCCAGGCCGAAAACTCTGCTTTGGACGATTGTCTTGTTTTCTTTATCCTCCTGAAGTGCAGATTTAATTTCATGAGTCAGGTTCGGCCCATGGGCACCGTAGGAATCTGCGCGCTCCCCAACGAGGAGAGATTTTACATTCCTGAGGGCTTCGCGAATTTCTTTTGCCGGGAAAGGCCTGATAATATTTGGCGAAATGATTCCCGCCTTGATTCCTTTCCCCCTCAGCCTGTCAACAACATCCTTCGCTGACTCGGCGGCAGAGTTTAGGAGGAATAAAGCAACCTCAGCATCTTCCATTCTATAAAGATCAAGAACTCCGTATTCCCTTCCCGATATTACGGCGTACTCGGCAGCTACTTCCCTGAACACTTCTCCAGCTGCATAAATGGCTTCGGATTGCTGGAAGTGGTTATTCATCAAGTCTTCCCCATTCATATGGGCACCAATTGTGACAGGTTTCTTCGGATCCCTGGCAAAATTGTAATCAGTTGGACACTCACCGACAAACTGCTGGACAACCGAGCGGTCCTTGAAATAATTGACTCTTCTCTTTTGGTGAGATGTCCAGAATCCATCATAAGCAACAATGACCGGCAGCCGGACCTTTGAATGCTCGGCAATTTTAAGTGCCATGATATTCATATCATAAACAGCCTGAGGAGTCCTCGCGGTCAGGATGACCCATCCAGTATTCAGTCCGTAATATAAATCGGAATGGTCCCCTCTGATATCAAGCGGTCCGCTGACTGCACGAGTGACAAGGTTCATGACCATAGGGAACCGTGTCCCGGCCTGGACTGGAAGCTGTTCAATCATATAAAGAAATCCGTTGGCGCTTGTGGCATTAAACACGCGTGCACCTGTGGCGGCCGCACCATAGCATATCCCTGCAGAACCGTGCTCCCCGTCAGCCGGAATCAGCTTTATATCATGCTCGCCCCTTGCTTTCATCATATCAAGATACTGGGCAACCTCTGTTGAAGGGGTAATCGGGAAATAGCCCATAATATGATAATTGATTTGGGCAGCCGCCATCGCAGCCATCTCATTTCCCGATTCGAATGTCAATGTTTGCTCAGGTTTTGCTGTAGTTTTCAATTCTTCTTCGATAATGGCCATTATAAAAGCCTCCCATCTGCATACGGAAAGTTCTGTTTCGTTCTGTTTGCTTTAGCATAGCCAATCATTTCGCGGAGATCTCCCAATGCATCAGTTGGACAAGCTTCCACACACTTTAAGCAGCCCTTGCAATATTGATAATCGATTCCCTTTAGAAACATCTGCTCGCGGCCGCGCTTATCGGCACCTTTTTCCCAAACAAAGCAGAAGTCCGGGCAGACTGTATCACAGGAAGCACAATGGATACAGCTCTCAAGCTTCAATTCTGGCAAAAAGCCCTGGCGGGAGCCGCTTAAGTCCTTGAGAATGCTGTTTGCAGGTGAAGGAATGACACCGCCCAGCTCCTGGGTCATATAGCCAAGCTTTGGCAGCGGGCGTGAAAATTTCTTTCCTTTTGCTCCATCTGGCACTTCGTATACTTTAAATTGAACTTCATTGTAACCGCGCTCGAATGTCCGAATATTCGGCTCTACAAGATGCGGATATTTTTTCTCGAAAGTTTTCCTGATTACGTTTTTCATAGAATCAGGGTCGAGGAAATCACAAATCCGGAATAACGCACCAAGCATCGCTGTATTAACTTTTGTCTTTTCTTCGACTGCAATGGTCAGTGCATCAACGATTGCGAGTGTTCCGTATTCAAACCTCAAATCCTTCTTAATTCCGTCAAAATCGCGCACGGAGTTGACGAGTACGATTCCGTTCGCATCGAGGCCGGAAACAACATCGACCATTTTGTATAGAGCCTCATGGAACACCCCAATTACATGCGGCTGCTCGATGGGACTGTGATCACGTATTTCAACGTCCGGCTCACAAAAGCGGATAAAGCTTTTGACAGGTGAGCCTTTTTTCTCAGAACCATAGGACGCAAAGTTCGATCCGTTAAGTCCAAGGCCAAGCACTCCAGCTTCAGCCAGCATTTTTCCTGCAAGGTTGGCTCCAAGTCCGCCTATTGATTCAAGGCGTATTTCAAAAAATCCCAGTTCATTTTGTTTCGGTAAGATTGACATGTTCTCCCCCCATAAACCTTATGTAAATTGCTGTGCCAGACAATGCTGGCGGTCCCCACCTTCCATTCTAGGCAAGCAACCAAATTTACGCTGTGACAAATGTTATACACAAGGAGGAAAATATTGAAACAGCTTTGATTTTTTCTTGAATACCCAGAAAAACAGACGGCTCTACGAACATTATTACTGTACTACAGAATAAAAATTGTTGTATAACAGTTCAGGTTTGGTTTGTTTGGAATTGATTGCCTGTTTGCTGTACGCGCGTTTCGGGTACTTGTAGGGGTGATTGTTTCCGGGGGTCTCTACTTTGGAGGTCAGCATGAAAAAACGAGACTACTACTTTGATAATGCAAAATTCATTTTGATATTTCTTGTTGTGTTCGGGCATCTGCTCAGGGCATTCATAGAGGACAATGAAATCTTTTACGCATTATATAAAGCGATTTACACGTTCCATATGCCTGCGTTTATTCTTGTGTCAGGTTTTTTTGCAAAAGGGTTCAATGAAAAAGGGTATATAAAGAAAATCACCAAGAAACTCATTTTGCCGTACATCATCTTTCAGGTTATTTATTCTGTGTTTTACTATTTTCTTTACCAAAAACCGACTCTTGTCATTGATCCGTTCAACCCGCAATGGTCTCTGTGGTTCCTCGTCAGCATGTTTTATTGGAATCTGTTAATGATTCCTTTTTCAAAACTGAAGGCAGCGACCGCGATTCCAATCGCTTTGGCGGTAGGGCTGTTGATCGGATACGTTGACTGGATTTCAAATTATCTGAGCCTCTCAAGGACATTTGTGTTCTTCCCGCTGTTTCTGGCAGGTTATTATTTGAAAAAAGAACATTTTTATTCACTTTTTACAGTGCCAAAGCGGATCTTTGCTCTAGTTGCTTTTATTGCATTGTTTGCAGGATTCTACATGTACCCAGACATGCAGTATCAATGGCTGCTAGGTTCGAAGCCATACGAAGCCATGGGAGCTGCATCGCTATTGGCTATGTTTAAAAGGCTTGGCATTTACATCTTAAGTTTTATCATGGTCATGAGCTTCTTTGCCTTCGTGCCAAGGAAACAGTACTTTTTTACAACCCTCGGAAAACGCACATTGTACGTTTACCTTCTGCACGGATTTTTCGTCAAGCTATTGCGGGAAACGGAGTTCATTTCTTACTTTGATAAGACAGAACGGATCATCCTGCTTGCCGGGGTTTCGCTAATTATTGTCCTTGCCCTTTCAAGTAAGCTGATAACAACATTCACCCAGCCATTAATTGAACTGAATGTAAGCCGGGCGAAGAAGCTGCTCGAAAGATTGTCAGGAGAATACAGGGTACCGCAGGAAAGGAACTAAGTATTCAAAGAAAATCCCCGCCAAGCAGCGGGGATTTTTTCTCCTATAAATCTTCAACCACAATATAGGCAGCCCGTACAGGCCCATGTACACCGACAACCAAATTTAGTTCAATATCAGCCGAATTGCTTGGCCCAGTAATGAAGTTGATGCAGGAAGGCACATCCTTCCCTTCAAGATGCTGTTTTCGAATCCACTCCGCTGCCTGTGTAAATCGCGGCACAATTGAACTCTTTGGGACAAGCGCGATAAAATTCTCAGGAAGAAAAGAGACTGAACGTCCTCTGTCCCGGTTTGTAAAATGAGTAACGGTTCCCGATTCTGCCAGGGTAACTTCACTGATGGTTATTGCAACCTTTGCGCTTTCAGCCAACGAAATGTTTTCATCCCCTTTAGTATGGTCCCAAACACGAACCTCTACATTTTCCGAAGGCCACTCGTTCTCCAGCAATTCTCCAAGTCCCCATTTTCCGTACCGCTCGTCATTCCAGGTCATAACTGGACCGCCGCCATAGCTTTCAACAATCTCCTTAACCTTCTCCGGGAGCTGATCTAGCTTTGTTTCATGCAAGGCAGTATGGATTTTCAGGCATTGGGTTTTCAAAACTTCAAGCAGCTCATCCTGGGATGCCCCTTTATAGATCTCGTGCTGGGGCTGGAATTTGTATGCAGGACGCTCTACACTTGTTGTATTCCGTGGCCTGCCAAGGCTGGAAGCCACTTTATCGAGAAACCTTTTTCGATTGTGAATCGTGCCATGCATTGTTATTTGCCTCCTTTTTCACGGTTCTTGAACCAATCACGGAATCGCTCCTTGCTTGGTGCAGGAAAATCTCGGATATCAGTCCAGGCTTTTAGCGGTCCTGGTCCTTTTGTTATTTTGTCGCCAACCATAAACGGATTCATGGCAGCGGGGGCCATCTTTGTTCCTATTTTATAAAGGCTTGGGGAGGCGGCACCCAGACCATAGGCTTTCATAAGCAGCTTTTCTGAAACCGGAGCTTTGCCTTCATTTTCAACAATAACCTGCCTGTGCTTATGGAGAAGCTGATGGAGCGGAATTTTTACTGGGCATACTTCTGTACATGCCCCGCAAAGTGTTGAGGCATATGGCAATTCCTTATACTCATCATAGCCTCCCAATAACGGGGACAGAACCGCACCGATTGGCCCTGAATAAATCGAGCCGTAAGAATGGCCCCCGACATGGCGGTAAACCGGACATACATTGATGCATGCAGCACAGCGGATACATTGGAGTACGGAGCGGAACTCGCCTGCAAGGATATCCGATCTGCCATTATCAACAATGACCAGATGGAATTCCTCAGGTCCATCCGCTTCCGGCTCCTGGCGAGGCCCGGTAAGAACTGTGATATAGCTTGTCAGTTTCTGTCCGACAGCACTGCGTGTCAGCATACTGACCAGCACTTCCATTTCTTCAAATGTCGGGACAAGCCTCTCCATTCCCATAACCGTAATTTGTGTTTTCGGCAGGGCAGTGACAAGGTCGGCGTTGCCCTCGTTCGTTACCAGAGCGAAGGAACCTGTTTCTGCTACTGCAAAATTGCAGCCAGTTACCCCGATATCGGCGGCCAAGTATTCCTTGCGGAGCATTTCACGTGCATGTGCCGCCAGTTCCTCAGGCTTTGAGGTTTTATCATATCCAAGCTTTTCAGCGAACACATCCCTGATTTGCTCTTTATTTTTATGAAGGGCCGGCACGACGATGTGGGAAGGCGGATCATGGTCATCGACTTGGAGAATATATTCTCCGAGGTCTGTTTCAATGACTTCGCATCCCGCTGCCTCGAGTGCCTGGTTCATCGATATTTCTTCCGAGACCATCGACTTTGCTTTAACGACCTTTTTGGCATTTTTCTTTTTGGCAACTTCGGTAATATACGCACTTGCTTCCTCGGCTGTTTGGGCGAAAAAGACGTGGCCGCCGCGCTTGGCGACATTTTCACTCAGCTGGTTTAGATAGTAATCAAGATTGTCAAGTACATGCTGGCGGATTTCCTCCCCATGGTTACGCCATTCTTCCCAGTCACCAAGTTCGACTGTTACATCCCGCCTTCTCGTTCCCATTCTCTCCTGGGCACCTGCAACAGCACCGCGCATGAATGAATCGTTTATACCGTCCTGGACTCGTTCCTTGAATTGTTCCTGCCCTATTTTAATGGACATAGCGCTTATCTCCCTCCGTCCTAATTCAAAAAAACTCTGGTAACTTACCTGCTATTCAAAACTTCAGCAATATGCATGATTTGTATCGGTTTGCCGAGCCTATCAATCCGGCCGCCTATATTCATCAAGCAGGCAGCATCCGCACCGATTAAGTACTGTGCACCAGTCTCTTCGACGTGCTGGACCTTCTCATCCACCATCTGTTCGGAAATCTGTGCCATCTTGACCGCAAATGTTCCTCCAAAACCACAGCACTGTTCCTTTCCAGGAAGTTCCGTGAATTCAAGGCCTCTGACATGTTTCAAAAGTTTCATAGGAGCTTCGACAACACCGAGGAGTCTGGTCATATGGCAAGAGGTGAGATATGTAACTTTATGTTCGAACCGCGCTCCGACATCTTCAACTTTGAGAACATCGACAATAAATTGTGTAAGCTCATACGTTTTATTAGCCAGAGCTTTGGCTTTAGGGCCATAAGTTGGGTCATCCTTAAACAAGTACGGGTACTCTTTTAACATGGTGGCACATGAGCCTGATGGGGAAACGACTACTTCCGCGCGCTGAAACACATCAATCATTCTCATCATTGCTTCTTTTGATTCTTTTACATATCCGCTGTTATAGGCAGGCTGCCCACAGCAAACTTGTGATTCAGGAAAATCGATTTCACAGCCGAGCCGTTCCAGTAGCTCTACAGTGGCTTTTCCAACATCACTTTGAAAAAGGTCAACCAAACAAGTTGCAAAAAGGGTTACCCTCATTTTTCCTACTCTCCCTTATTTCGTTCATTTTCACTGAAGGTCAACAGGTCATCTGATGACTTATCAATAAATTTAGTAAGTTATTTAAATACTACTATAAAGCTATCAAACTTTGAAAGTGTTTTCATTTGATTTTTGTAAGAAAAACGAGAGCGCTTTTGTGATAGGCAAAAAAGCCTTTTTATTAAAAAAGGCAGAAAAGTTATAGTGATAGTGGAGACGACATATAATATTTTGTTAATATTTCTTCAACATTATCGAGGTGCTCTAGCATAAGCAATCTGGAAAGGTCAGGGTTTTGAGCAGCAATTGCTTTATAAATGGACAAATGTTCATCATATAGCTTTTCGGTGGTCGTTTGTTTGGAATAAAGCCAAACTTTACGTGTCTCTTTCATTGTTTCCCGCATGAGGCTTGAGACCTGCCCCATCAAATTAAGAAGCATTGGGTTGTCTGCAGCTTCTGCTACTGCAAAGTGGAAATGGAGATCGGCCTGTTCCCCAAGCTCTTCATTCCCATGAGCCCTTTCCATTTCCTCAAGTGCCCTCTCCATATTCAATAAGTGCACATGGCTGCGTTTTAAAGCTGCTGCCGACGCAGTTCCGGTCTCGATTATTTTTCGTAATTCAAGTAGATTTTCAATATCTTTTTTGTTCATCAATATTGAAGTCGATAATGGAAAGGAGATATCTTTTGATACAGATTCTCTTACAAAAGTCCCTTCCCCTTGCCTCAATTCAATTAACCCCATCGCTTTAAGTGCAGACAGCGCCTCTCGGACTGCTGACCGCCCTACCTGGAAGTTCGCAGCCAGCTGCTGGACAGAATCCAGTTTGTCCCCTGGCCTTACCTCCCCGCTTCGAATCATTTCATGAAGTGCTTCAGCAACTTCCTCATATATCTTTTTTGGTTTTATTTTTTTGTAGTTCAAATCATTCATCCCCTAAAAAGGTCGTTCTGTTGACTGCCTTTTATTATACAATGATTTTTACGAATGAAAACCCATATTCCTTAATTTTGAAGAAAGCGATTTATCGTAATTGGTTTAACTCTACCATTATGGTAATAAAGCCATAGTTTAGAAAATTTGCGTAAAAATGGTTGTTTTTTAATAGAATGACAAATATAATTTTGGCTAGGGAGTTGAAAGGTCCAGTCGTCAGATGACCGTACCACTCATTGAAAGCGCTTCAATAGAGTTGTAAGGAAGGAGGAAATGTCGCGAGGGACATCACATGTAGGATACTTATGCTATGCTGGGGGGATTACGCTTATGAGTTTTACGCAAAATTTTACTGCAGTCGGGGATAATCTTGCCTTATCGGCACTTGTTGCTGTCATTCCAATTCTCTATTTCTTCTGGGCTTTGGCTATTAAGAGAATGAAAGGCCATATTGCCGGTATAACGACACTATTAGTAGCAATTGTGCTCGCAATCATCGCTTATAAAATGCCTGCCGGTCTAGCTGTTATGTCCGCTACTCAAGGGGCGGTATATGGGGTATTGCCAATCGGCTGGATCATTATTACCTCTGTATTCCTTTACAAACTAACTGTTAAGACTGGCCAATTCAATATAATTAGGAGCTCTGTTCTATCGATTACAGAAGACCGGCGTCTACAGGCGCTTTTGGTGGCATTTTCGTTCGGAGCATTTCTTGAAGGAGCTGCCGGGTTTGGTGCACCTGTTGCGATTTCGGCTGCATTGCTAGTTGGCCTTGGTTTCAATCCTCTCTATGCCGCAGGCCTTTGCTTAATTGCAAACACGGCACCTGTTGCATTTGGAGCGATTGGTATCCCAATTATCGCGGTTGAGGGTCCGACTGGGATTCCTGCAATGGAAATATCCAAAATGGTTGGCCGCCAGCTTCCGTTCCTGTCCGTTTTCATTCCATTTTATCTTGTTATGATTATGGCTGGCTGGAAGCGGACAAAAGAAGTTATGCCTGCTATCCTTGTTTCTGGTATCTCCTTTGCTGTCAATATCTGTCCTCGAATTTCCTTGGACCTGAGCTGCCTGATATCCTGTCATCATTAGTATCGCTATTCGCGCTGGCAATTTTCCTTCGCTTTTGGAAACCAAAGACCATCTTCCGTTTCTCGGCTGAACAGGAACTTGCGGCCACTTCGGCAGCAACGAAAACGGCAGTGGGAAATGAACCAACCTATACAGCTGGACAAATTTTTAAAGCCTGGTCTCCTTTCCTTGTCTTGACTGCGATTATCTCCCTTTGGGGCATTCCAACCATCAAACAGGCACTAACAGGTATTTACGCTGGAGAAAACGTGATTTTAAGAGCAGTCAATTCTATTGGACAAGCCCTTACCTTACATCCGGCAGTTCCGTTCCTGGATGGGAATATCATTGATTCGGCAGGCAATCCAATTGCTGCGCTTTATAAACTAGATATTCTAGGAGCTGCGGGGACAGCAATCCTAATCGCTGCAATTATCTCTAAGTTCATTGTCAAAATTAGCTGGAGCGGTTTCTTAAAAACGTTTGTCGAAACCCTCAATGAATTGAAATTCCCGATTTTGACGATTGCATCTGTCGTTGCGTTTGCCTACGTTACAAACGCTTCCGGTATGAGTACGACTCTCGGTATGTCTCTTGCCAAAACAGGTTCCGTCCTATTCCCGTTCTTCTCGCCGTTCCTCGGCTGGCTCGGGGTATTCATCACCGGTTCCGATACATCAGCGAACCTATTGTTTGGTAACCTGCAAAAAATCACCGCAAACAATATTGGCATGAGCGAAGTCCTCGCGGTTGCAGCGAACTCGTCAGGCGGGGTAACCGGAAAAATGATCTCCCCGCAATCCATAGCAGTCGCCTGTGCAGCTGTCGGGCTGGCCGGCAAGGAATCCGACTTGTTCCGCTTTACAGTGAAGCATAGTCTTTTCCTAGTAACGCTGATTGGAATCATGACATGGCTGCAGCATACATTCTTTGGCTTTATGATTCCTTAAGCCATTTTTGAACAAAAGGAGCGCCTAAATCTTTATTTTCCTTAAAGTTAAAGACTTTGCCATCATTGGCAAGGTTTTTTCGTTCAGTGCTAGCATACAATCCAAATTCTCTGCCGAGGTTCCGGTTCGCAGGACGAAACTTTTTTTCAACAACATAGTTCGTACCTACCTTCCATTTCGTGAGCTTATGCCCCACCCCCTTCCTTTTACAACTTATCACTTGTATACTAAAATATTAGGTAAGAATTATCGTAAGGGAGTAAGCTCATGAAAATCATTTGTTCAACATTGAACGCCAAATATATTCATACCAATCTTGCAATCCGATACCTGAAAGCTTATGCACAGCCGGAGTTTACGGTTGAATTGGCTGAGTATACGATTAAAGACCCGGCGATGAATATTGTTTCAGATTTAATTTCCAGGAAACCGGATGTGATCGGATTCAGCTGTTATATTTGGAACATTGAAGAAACCATTAAAGTTGTTTCCATGATAAAAAAAATCAATCCTGGCATTGCGGTTGTTTTGGGTGGCCCTGAAGTTACCTATGACACAATCGAGTGGCTTGAGCGTATTCCAGAGGTGGATTATATAATCGCGGGCGAGGGAGAACTTGCATTCAAGGAACTGCTTACCCAGCTCCAGGGCCTTGAACCGGATTTCAGCAAGGTTTCTGGTCTTGCTTACCGGCTAAATGGAAAAATAAAACTAAACTTTCAGTCAGGTAAACTTGATTTGAAGCAAATCCCCTCGCCATACTGTTTCCCTGAGGATGCCCCTCAATTAGGCAAAAGGGTTACCTATATCGAAACGAGCCGGGGATGCCCATTCAGCTGTCAGTTCTGCCTCTCTTCAATAGAAGTAGGCGTCCGTTATTTTGATAGAGAAAAAATAAAGGAAGATATCCGCTATTTGATGGCAAATGGAGCAAAAACAATTAAATTTGTCGACAGAACCTTCAATATTAGTAGAAGTTATGCCATGGACATGTTCCGCTTTCTGATAGACGAGCATGTTCCCGGTACTGTGTTCCAGTTTGAAATAACAGCTGACATCATGAGGCCGGAAGTAATTGAATTCCTTAATACGGAGGCTCCTAAAGGCTTGTTCCGCTTCGAGATTGGGGTTCAGTCCACCAATGACTATACCAATGAACTCGTCAAACGAAAGCAGAACTTCGAAAAATTAAAGCGGACTGTAACAATGGTAAAAGAAGGCGGCAAGATTGACCAGCACCTGGATTTAATTGCGGGCTTACCGGAAGAAAATTACCAATCGTTCAGAAAAACATTTAATGACGTGTTTGAAATGAGGCCGGAGGAACTGCAGCTAGGGTTCCTTAAAATGTTGCGGGGAACAGGGCTCCGGATTCGCGCCGATGAGCATTCGTATATTTATATGGACCATGCTCCTTATGAAATTCTCGGAAACAATGTTCTTTCTTTTGAAGATATCATCCGTATCAAACAGGTTGAAGATGTTCTGGAGAAATATTGGAACAGCCACAGGATGGATGCAACAGTTGAATATTTAATTCAGCATGTATTCGATTCAGCTTTTGACTTTTTCCAGGAATTCGGAACATATTGGGATAGGAAAGGCTGGTCGAGGATAGGGCATCAGCTCGAGGACCTGTTCAAAAGGCTTTATTCATTTCTTAAAGACCGGAAAATCGGTGGGCTTGAAATTGTTGAAGGCCTGATGAAATATGATTATCTTTCAAGGCAGAGGTATAGCCCGCGCAAACCTTGGTGGGACAACCGTTATTCCAAAAAAGACTTAAGCAGCAAATATCAGCTTCTTTTACAGGATCCATCAATAGCAGGGATAGGTTTCAAGGACTTGGATTTATCGGAAAAAGAGCTGTACAAGCATACTCTTTTGGAACCCATTCCTTTTGATGTTGACTACTATCAGTCCTCAGGTAAAATTCATGCTGCTGATTCTGTTATGGTTGTTTATTATGACCCGGCCGGAACTGGGCCGCTCATCTCTTCGTTCGCATCATAAGCCGGCAGACGCCGGCTTATTTTTTCTTTTCTTCCTTTTCGTTTTTATCCTCGCGTTCGTTTTTATGCCAGCGCTCAGCAAAAAGTTCGTATAACTTAATCCCATTTACATCGCCAAATTCGATGCCGAACTCTTCATAAAACGCCCTGTCCCGCTGTCGGTGTTCCCTCATCAGCCTCGCCCTTTCCTTCCCTGCTTCGAATTACGGTTAGCACCTTTCATTGGATCTTCTTCATGGGCAAGCTCTGCGGAAAAATCAGATTCCATTGAATTTTTATGAGGGGTCTTACTGTATTTCTCGACGGCATTTCGTTCTGCTTTTCTTTTGGCCATTCTCTTCCCTCCTATAGTCCATATTCAAACCTTAGTTTTTCCACAGACACCCCTTTCATTCATTAAAAACGAACCAAGTAAATGCTGCAGGAATGATAAAGTGAACCTCAATCAGTAGAGGTTATCTTCACCCCCTGGTTGTTAGCCCCGTTCTACTTCGACTACTATCTCCACTTACGCACAGATGATACGGAGTACAAACCCGACTGGTTCAACTAAGCCGAGTAGAGGTCACAGCGGCGAGTTTCACTTTAACTCACGAATGGCTATACGGACAGTTGACCCCAACTGTATATGTAGAATCTTGAGGAGGGTCTTACTTCCCATTATTATCGGATAAAATTTCATCAGCTTCTAACAATAGTAATAAAAAGGAGGAAGGTATATGAAGGATGATAGAAACAAACTGACTCCCCCACAAATTGATGGGACAATGCCTCACCAAGTAAATGCCGCTGATTTCAAAGATACCGGAATTAAAATTCAGTCCCCATTTATAAACAAGCATGGTGTGGTTATAGGAGACAGCTTATACTCCTCACCCAACTCTCCATTGGAAAACTGGTCAGATGATACTGATCCCGAAATAATGGCTGGAGAGGAATGGATCCATCCGACAAATGATATAGGATGGAATACATTAGAAAACCGCGAATTAATTGAAAGCAAACAATTACCACAAGGTGTTTCCTTCATGCATCCTGTAAAAGATACAGGGAAAGGAACTGACTAAGATTTGCCTGAAAGTTATCGCCCGATCACCCAGTATTTCAGGAAAGCTTCTCGGATGGATCAGGCTGCCAAATTTCCGAAGGATTTTTTATTGGATCCTCAGGCAGGTGTAACGCCTGGGGATTCCCCCGAATTTCTTGATAACCTAGCAGTAGAAATGTTCAGCCGCTGGGACACATCCCATTAACCCATACTATTAGCACCAAGCCTATATAGATTAAAAATACTATAGCAGGCCCCCTCCCAGTTCTTTATAATAAGGGTAACACCGGCTTAAGCAGCCCGACTTTTGCCAAACCTAAGAGAACAGGAGGTAAATCCATGATCCTTCCGGAATTGGCTGAAAAAATTGTCAATGAAGTGAAAAAACTAATCGACGAAGATATCATTGTAGTAAATACCGATGGGAATATTATCGCAAGTACAGACCGTTCTAGAATTGGTTCCTTTCATGAAGGGGCAAAGATTGCGGCAATGGAAAAACGAAAGCTTGAAATTTCGAAAGAAGATCAGCAGAAATTAAAAGGTGTTAAGGCCGGGATTAATTTCCCTATATTTTTTCAACACGATGTTATCGGAATTATTGGAATAACCGGCGAACCTTCATCTGTTACACCATTTGGTGAGATTGTCAGAAAAATGACTGAACTTTTAATTAGTGAAAATTATTATTACGAACAATACGAATGGAAATCAAGGGCAATTGAGGCGTTAGTGATGGATTGGCTTCGATTGGCTGATTGGGATAGCTCCTTCCTCGACAGGGCCAGGCTTCTCTCTATTGACATGTCTATTGAAAGAATTGGCACTATTATTGAATTACATCAAATAGGCTCCCCACTTCCCCGGAGTACCTGGGCAGCCATATTAGGCTGGCGCGGCCTGTCCAAATCCGATGTCGCTGCACGCTGGGGAAATGACCGGATTATCCTGTTACTGGATGAGTCAAACTATAAAACGCGCCAGGAAGTTCACTTCAAGCTCACGCAATTTGCCGATTTTATCAAGTCAATAGCTGGAGTTGACGTATATACCGGCATAGGGCCACCCGTAACCCCAAGAGAAATCAGCCATTCCTATACTCATGCAGCAAGGGCTCTTAAAATCGCTTCCCCTTCAAAGCCAATAGTCTTTGATGAAGATTTAACGCTGGAAATGCTGTTGGATGGTCTCAGCTCAACTTTGAAAAAGGAATTTATTTATCGGACACTTGGCACAATTCTTCATGAAAAGGAACTTCTCCTTACAATCAGGGAATTATTTAACCAGAACCATGCCATGAAACAAACAGCAGCCACCTTGCATATCCATATCAATACACTACATTATAGGCTGAAGAAAATCCTCGACTTGACCGGCTTTGACCTCAGGAAAACCCACGATATGATCACAATTTATTTGGCAATCCTTATTTTAGATGAACAAACAAATAATTCTCATAAAAACCATTGATTTTTGTATGTATATACATAGCAGGCGATTGCCTGTTTTTTTATAATGGAAATATGGCCTTATGAAACCGCTTTATTTAATACGATAGGAGGAAAAGCAATGTTGGCACCGACAACAAAACGTGATATTAGTGAGGAAGCTAAGAAAAAATTCATTGCGGTAGTCACAGATGCGAATTTCGACGATAGCCAGACTGGAAGGCTTGTGTATTCTTTCGACGCGATGCCGAACCTTCAGTCGATGCCTGATGCCGTAATTAGTCCCCGAAACACACAGGAAATTTCTGAAATACTAAAAATATGCAATGAGTATAAGATTCCGGTTGTGCCCAGGGGTTCCGGAACCAATCTTTGCGGCGGGACATGCCCTGTTGAAGGCGGAGTCGTCCTTCTGTTTAAACATATGAACAAAATTCTTGAATTCGACGAGCAAAACCTTACTATTACTGTCCAGCCTGGTGTGATTACAAGCCAAATAAACAGCCTGGCAGAAGCGAATGGCCTCTTCTTCCCTCCTGATCCCGGCTCAATGAAGATTTCCACAATCGGCGGGAATATCCTTGAAAATGCCGGTGGTTTGCGCGGACTAAAATATGGAGTTACAAGGGATTATGTCATCGGGATGGAGGCAGTTCTCCCGAATGGTGCTGTCATCCGTACCGGGGGAAAATTAGCCAAGGATGTTGCAGGATATGACTTTACGCGCCTTTTTGTCGGTTCGGAAGGGACACTTGGCATTGTCACAGAAGCAATTTTAAAACTTGTCCCACTCCCTGAAACAAAAAAAACTGCTCTAGCCCTATATAGTGACCTTGAAGATGCTGCTAGATCGGTATCTAAAATCATAGCCAATAAAATCATCCCGACGACACTTGAGTTCCTTGATCAGGCAACCGTCAAGGTTATTGAAGATTATGTAAAAATAGGCCTGCCCACCCATGCAAAAGCTGTCTTACTCATAGAACAAGATGGGCCTCCGGAGGTTGTAGACCGGGATATGAAAAAAATCATCGAAATTTGTGAAGCTGAAAAGGCATTTTCTGTGCAAGTCGCGAAAACAGAACAAGAGGCTGAAGCCCTCAGGACTGCGAGAAGGGTGGCCCTTTCGGCACTAGCAAGGCTGAAACCAACGACTATCTTGGAAGACGCGACTGTTCCCCGTTCCGAAATTGCCAGAATGGTTGGCTATATTAATGAGATAGCCGCCAAGTATAACGTGGAAATCTGTACATTTGGGCATGCCGGAGATGGCAACCTTCACCCTACATGCCCGACCGATGTCCGCAATCATGATGAGATGGAACGGGTTGAAAAAGCTTTCGAAGAAATTTTTGAGCGTGCTGTTGAGCTCGGCGGAACGATAACTGGGGAACATGGCGTTGGTGTTGCAAAAGCACCTTATCTTGAACTGAAACTTGGGAAGGAAGGCGTCGAGGCAATGAAAGCTGTGAAAGCTGCCCTCGACCCGAACAATATTATGAACCCTGGCAAAATTTTTGCAAAAGCGAGCAGGAAACGTGTGGTGGTCTCAAAATGACAACAGTAAAAGAGAGGGAAACGATCCAGGCGCAGTTCAACGAAAGAATGAATGAAGATGAGTTATTGAATTGCATGAGATGCGGATTCTGTCTGCCAAGCTGCCCCACTTATATAGAATCGGGATTTCAGGAATCCCATTCACCGCGCGGGCGAATTGCCTTAATGAAGGCCGTCGTTGACGGATTAATTACCCCAGATGAGGATTTTGAACGTTCGTTGGACCTCTGCCTTGGCTGCAGGGCGTGTGAACCAGTTTGTCCATCCGGTGTAAAGTATGGATCGCTTCTTGAAGATGCACGAGATATTGTTGCCCAGAACAAAAAACATTCCCTCCCGGTAAGGGTTGCCCGAAAAGCGGTTTTTGAAGGGCTTTTTCCTCATCAAAACAGAATGCGTTCTATTGCAGGGCTGATTGGCTTTTACCAGCGTTCCGGCCTCCAGACAGTGGCACGGAAAATTGGTTTTATGAGCCTTCTTCCCGATACACTTGTAACGATGGAAAAAGTGCTTCCTAAAGTGCCGCCGATGAAAAAATTGAAAGACCGTCCCGATTTTGCGCCGGCTATTGGTGAGAAAACGAAAAAAGTTTCTTTCTTCAGCGGTTGCCTGATGGATACGATGTTTATTGAAACAAATAATGCTACAATCAAACTCCTTCAGCTTGCCGGCTGTGAAGTGGTCATCCCCAAAGACCAGGCATGTTGCGGTGCACTCCACGGCCATTATGGTGAAAAGGACCATGCAAAGGAAATGGCGAAAAGAAATATTAAAGCTTTCGAGGATGCCGGAGCCGATTATATTATTACCAATGCTGGGGGCTGCGGAGGGTTTATGATTGATTATAATCATTTACTGCACAATGAACCAGAATGGCATGAGCGGGCCAAGGAGTTTTCCCGGAAGCTGATGGATATATCCGAAATTCTTGTCGAGGTCGGTTTCCATGAAAAAGTAAGACTTGAATTGCCTTATCAGGTGATAACCTATCAGGATTCCTGCCACCTCCGCAATGTCATGAAAACAGCATCCGCACCAAGGACGTTGTTAAAGGCCATACAGGGGGCTGACTATCAGGAAATGCAGGAGGCTGACCGCTGCTGTGGATCGGCGGGTATCTATAATATCATTGAATCAGAAATGTCGATGAAATTGCTCGACTACAAAATGGAAAAAGCAAAAAACACGAGCGCTGCCACAATTGTTACCGCCAATCCTGGCTGCCTTCTTCAGATGAAGCTCGGAATCGAACGGGAAGGCCTAAACAAAACGATGCGCGGTATCCATATAGTTGACCTTCTCCTCGAGGCGGCAGAAAACAAAACAGATCGTTAAACCCGGAGCCGATGTGAATCGGCTCCTCTTCTCATTAAAAAGTATCTTCTTGTATTATCCTTCCTAATCTTCGTAAGAGTTACCATTCATATTTCTTTAACCACTTCAAATACTAGCTATACAGAGACTTGTCTCTGATGCTCAATAAAAGGAGTGGGAAACATGGCACGCAACAGCAACAAATTACTTGTTCCAGGTGTCGAGCAATTCCTTGATCAAGTTAAATATGAAATTGCCCAGGAATTTGGAGTCCAGTTGGGCTCAGATACAGTTTCAAGAGCAAACGGATCCGTTGGTGGAGAAATTACAAAACGCCTCGTCCGGCAAGCACAGGCACAAATGACTGGCCGTTCTGAATAATTCAAGCCGATGGCATCAGTTTGATTGGATTGATCATGCACGTTAACTGAATAAAATGGAAAAAGTCCGGCTAATTGCCGGACTTGCCTTTATTACTGTTTCCGTTCTG
This sequence comes from Bacillus sp. FJAT-27225, assembly GCF_001685025.1. Taxonomy (GTDB): domain Bacteria; phylum Bacillota; class Bacilli; order Bacillales; family Cytobacillaceae; genus Bacillus_D. The sequence goes on from NZ_MAYU01000021.1 coordinate 302,688, forward strand.
ATTGCCTTTATTGGTCTTTTTATTTTTGTTCTCTTTGCCTTTGTTCCCATTTTGGTTTGCTTTACCATTATTTTTCTTTTCTTCATTAGCCTTAGGCTTGCCATTATTGCTATGTTGATTATTTTTTCCCGGATGCTCCATTTTTGCCTTTTCAGCCTTCTTTTCTTGTCCCGGCGGTACAGTCTTGTTTTCCTGACCAGGTGAAACATTCCTTTTTTCCTGACCCGGTGGAACAGTCTTATTTTCCTGTCCCGGTGTTTCAGTCCTCTGTACCTGTCCAGGTGGTATAGCTTTAGTTTCCTTTGAAGGGATGGTTCCCGGAACCGCTGGTGTTGCATGTTTTGGACTATTCCCTGTTTTCACCCCAGGCTGCTTTGCACTTTCGGATTCAGTTTTGTATTTGCCAGTTGTCTGGCCAAGTTTCCTTGCCTTTTTCAAGTCTTCCTCAGTAGCCTTTAACAGTTTGACTTTATGATTATCCTGCCGGGCCTCCTTGGAGATTTCCTTGATCGTATCCTCAAGTTTTTTCTCTACTCTTACCTTTTTCTCATCAGTATTTACGGATGAAATAACAACTTCATTGGATTTTGCAAAATATCCATGGCGTTTAATTTCAACCAGGATTTCCTTGGCAACCTTTGCTGCATCCTCTTTTTCCCAGCCTTTTAGTTTTGACGCAATTTTCTTTCCTTCAGCATTATAGGAATTCAATTTTATAACTTCCATATCATCATTGATTCCCAATTCTATGCTTGGATTTACGTCAATGGACATATAGGCATAAACCCTGTTATCGTTTGAAATAGTAATAGCAGTCGACGCCAGCAGCAATACTGCCGCTGCAGCAACAGCCATCCCCCGCCTAATGGACGTTAATTTTTTCAGGACAATTCCCTTTTTTCGAATCCCCAACATTTGCTCATCAAAAGAAATTTCTTCCCCTATTGTATAAACTCTTTTCTGCCTTCGAGCTTTTAGAAATTCACCCTCAGGGGTCAGTAAGGTAAGAAACGATTCATCCATTTCCAATATGATACCTGTCCTCATGACTCGAGCACCCCTTTTATATAATCCTTCATATATACATAATCTCCTGACATAATCAGGGCCATCGCAATAATATATTTTCGGTTCCGTTCAAGTGTCTTGCGGCTAACAGCCACCATTTCCTCAAGCTGCTTGATCGGAAGCCTTTTAGTCGAAAACAAACTTTCTCGGAGGTCTTCCCTGTCAGCAAGGAGCCTCGCAGCTTCTATTGCATTTTTCCTCGCATCCGCATGTTTTGGAGAATGTTCCACGAGATCATGAAAAGAAAGATCGAATTCTTTCAAATGTTTTTGAAACCTAAGAATCTCCTCTCTTCTAAGCTCCTCATCGGATTTTTTTCTATATTCATCAAGAGAAATTTCATTCTCGATAACCTTCCCGGTTGATTCCGAATCATCAGGATTTATCTGAAGCTCCAGGCTGACGGCAGAGTGCTTTGCCTGGCTTCGGATATAATCAATGACCCTCCGTTTAATGAGGACTTCAGCAAAGCTTAACAGCGAACTTCCCCGTTCTGGGGAGTACTTCTGAATTGCCTCGTTAAAAGCTATGAGGCCTATGCTAAACTCATCGTCTGATTGAACAATATACCGTTTGCAAACAACTGAAACAGTTTTTGCAATGAATGGTTTATAGTCTTCAATCAATTCATTGTTCAGCTTCTTGTCACCTTGCTGTATCAATAGTACTGACTCTTCTAGTGTCCGCTTCTTTTTCTTGGATATAAACAATAAGCTTAGCATAACCCTCACCTCTCTAGTCCCCAATTATATCATAGGAAGGTTATGAAATGGTTGGAAAAGTGTAGGTGCGGATATGAGTGACAGCAACTGAAATTTTTCTGCCTCCTTCTTTTCGTTCATTCTTGTCGCCTTTGCGATTTAAGCGATACTGTATTTCAATAAACTTTTCGCTTAGATTATTTCGGTTGTGTGGGTAGGAAATCCGAAAACCAAAAATTTTCCCAACCATGCCATTCGATCAGTTGGCTGGAAATAACAAAGCTTCAAACCGGAATTGGTTTGAAGCTTTACCCCAATTTCTGTTATTGAGAATGTGCATGCTCGTTTTTTTTTGAAAAGGCGAATCCGCCTGCCGCAAGAACGACCAGAATGCTCCAAAACACCAGCTTCCAGACAACTGTTTCGGGAAACTGTTGATCAAGAATGGCCACATCGGGATGTGCAAATGTAAAAACAGAGAGTTTGACCCCAACCCATCCTACTATTAGAAACGCCGCGGTCTCCAGACTCGGCCGCTCCTTTAATAGTTTAATAAACCAGGAGGCTGCAAACCTCATCATGACAATGCCAATCATCCCGCCGAGGAGCATTACCAAGAACTGAACTCCATCCAAACCGCCAACTTTGAACCAGCCAGCAGGAGTAATCGTCACTGCCAAGGCTACAGCCGCTAAAATTGAATCAACGGCAAAAGCGAGGTCGGCAAGTTCAACCTTTGCAACCGTTCCCCAAAAAGAGGCGCTGTCCCGCTTCGGAATTGGCCGGACCAGCTTTTTTGGGGCATGATGCTGGTGCAAATGTTTTACAGACATATAGAGTAAATATAGAGCGCCTGCCGCTTGAATCTGCCATACATCAGAAAGGAAGGAAATCAAAAACAATGCACTGAACCGGAAAATGAAAGCCCCAAGCAATCCATAAAATAATGCCTTTTTTTGCTGATGAACAGGAAGCTGTTTAACCAGAACAGCCAGCACAACCGCATTATCGGCTGCCAAAATACCTTCAAGCCCAACTAGTACAAGCAAGACCCAGCCATACTCCAGCACCATGGAAGCATCCATCTTCTCTCCTCCTAATTTGGATTTCTCTCCAGGCAGTCAGGATGAGAGGATATATGCAAAAAAGACCCCTGCCTGTTGGCAAAGGTCTTGCTAGACATGTAAATGCCAACAAAGCCGGCGGACAAGGCCCGCGACATGACGACTTTGTTTTAGGTTTCCCTAACAGCTACTCCCCTTTGATAAGGACGTATACAGTTATCTACAGTCTATTTGTACGGTTCATAATTCGTTCGGTTTCATCGAGTTTTTTGTATTAATTGTGAAAGAAATAGTGTGTAGCTTACTGCTGGTTAATAGTGGGGTAAACAATCCTTTTTAGCACATACCCGATCAGCAAACCTGGAATTAAAAAGAGCATTGGAGTAAAAACAGGACCTGGTGTTATGTCTGCAACTGTCACCCTAGATGAAATCATTAGCCCGACTGTAACAAAGTAAGCACCAAAAACAAAGGGCAGGAATGACCCTTTCTCATCTTCGGTCATTGCTGTCCTATAAGCGTCCCATAGTGCAAACATATATAAGCACGGGTAAAACATGAGCCAGCCATAATCAATCGTATCAAAGGCTGCAGGGATATTCCCCATAAAGCTATGCATTATCGCTTCATTGAAGTGCCCATTTACATTTATGATAATTTCAAGCAATATGAACAGTATTCCTTTAATCAGGCTTCCCGACAATATCTGGCTGAAGCCAGGAAGAGCTATATTCCAAACTATGGCTTCCAGTTTGTTTAACTTTTTCATATTACGACCCGCTTTATGGCTTAATCCTGTTGCTATCCCTTTTAGCATATCCAATTAATTGCCAGTTAACGCAAGTAAGATTATACGATTTTTAGCTGATAGTCTGGATTTTGTTTGTTCTTACTATAAAATTCAGCCATTGCAGCGATACCATTCTTAAAATCAGGGCAGGAAATGCCTGACCCAAGCAAGTCTTCACCAGCCTGTGAGCAGTCGAACCGGCCTTTCCACGTAAAATACTCCAGCGCTTCCTTTTCTACACCAAGCAGCCTGCGTACAGCCGGAACCATTAAACTTGCCTTTGCCAAGCCAAGAGGCAGGGTTCCGGTTGGTTTTTTCCCAAGTAACTCCTTCATCACCATCTCATAAATCTCGGAAACTGTATAAGGAGAAGGATCGGTCAGATGATATGTTTTTCCTTCCCCTTTGTCAAGGAAGGCCAAAAACGCGGTTGCAGCAATTATATAATCAACTGGAACAAGATTGATTTCGGCATCACTGTTCCCTAAGCGCGGGATAAACGGGAGAAAACGAAGCCGGTCCAAGAAATTCATAATAAAATATGGGCCGTCAAATTTAATGGTTTCGCCGGTCTTTGAATGCCCTTTTACGATGCCTGGACGGATAATCGTAGTCGGAACATCCCTTTTTAGTTGTTCTACTAGTACCTCCGCCTCATATTTTGTTTCTTCATAATGATTTTTAAATTCAGAAGGATGGATTAGTTCAGTTTCCAACAATGTTCCTTCCCGCCTGCCAGCAACATATGCTGTACTGAAGTATGTATATCGTTTAATATGCTGTAGTACTTTCACCCACTCATTTACATTCCGCGTTCCTTCGACATTCACACGCCAGGCTATTTCCCTCGGTACGGCTAAATCGTAAACAGCGGCCAGATGGAAAACATGCGTTACAGCGCTTTTAAGAACTTCAACATCTTTATCCTGAATACCAAGCCCTGCTTTCGTGATATCTCCTTCTATAATCTGAAATTGCCATTCGTTCCGGCCGGTTTCCCTTGCTATCCGAGTGAGTTCCTCCTGTGCTTTTTCTTTCATATGGGGCAGGACAAGCATATACACAATCCCTGCCATCGGCCTTCTTTGAAGAATTTCCCTAATTAACTGGTTGCAAATAAATCCTGGAAAACCAGTAAAAAAATAGTTCTCACCCAAAATGTTCATCTCCTTTTCTCCTATCCTAGATTTACTCTAAAAGAAAAAATAGGAGGGTGTCAAACTGGATGCTGAATATTCCGATATTTATCTAAATAGCTTTCACAAGCAATTTTGGCTTATGACATAGTGCTTTTCTGCCTAAAAGAAATCCTCTTAAACAAAATAAAAACCGGCGGTTCTTCCGCCGGTTTACATATTCTTGTCTATTGGTGCATATCCATCGGATTATAAAGCTTTACCTCCGGATTTTTATCCTGGAACCATCGCAAAGCGAACTCGTTTTCGAATAGGAATGCATACTTGCCAAATCGATCCTTTACAAGCAGGCTTCGGGAATTTGAAAGTTTTTCATCAACAGTATCGCCTTCAACCCAGCGCGCCACCTTGGACCCTTGCCGTTCCATTATCACGTCTGAATTGTATTCATTTTTCATTCTATGTTCAAAAACTTCAAATTGAAGCTGTCCAACGGCACCAAGCAGGTAATCTTCTGTAGCAACCGTTTTAAAAAGCTGGATTGCCCCTTCCTGAACCAGCTGCTCAATCCCTTTATAGAACGACTTTTGTTTCATAACATTTTTTGCAGAAACCCTTACGAATAATTCAGGTGTAAACAGCGGCAGGCGCTCGAATTGGAATTGCTGCTTGCCTGAGGTGATTGTATCGCCGATTTGATACGTTCCGGTATCATAAAGGCCAATGATATCTCCACTAACAGCTTCATCCACTGTATTCCGCTCCTCAGCCATGAATGATGTCGACTGGGAAAGCTTTATTTGCTTTCCAATGCGCGGGACATTCACGCTCATCCCCCGCTCAAACTTGCCCGAGCATACACGGACGAAGGCGATTCGATCGCGGTGGGCTGGATTCATATTCGCTTGGATTTTAAAAATAAAGCCCGAGAAATTTTCTGAAAGCGGGTCAATTTCTCCAGCAGATGAGTTACGCGGCTTTGGCGGCGGCGCAAACTCCAAATAAGATTCAAGGAAAGTCTGCACCCCAAAATTGGTTAAGGCGCTTCCGAAGAATACTGGAGTTAAATTACCTGATGCAATTCGTTCTGTGGAGAATTCATTGCCAGCTTCATTTAACAACAGAACTTCTTCAAGTGTCTGATCATATAAGCCAGTATCTTTTATAGGATGGCTCCCTGCAATTTCTCCATCGTCATTAAGAGAAATAAATCTTTGTTCCTCACCAACCCTAAATTGCTCAATTCGGTTATGGTGCCGGTCATAAATGCCAAGGAACTCTTTCCCCATCCCTATCGGCCAATTCATTGGATATGATTCAATCCCAAGAACCTCTTCAAGCTCGGCCAATAGCTCCAGCGGTGATTTACCCTGCCGGTCCAGCTTATTGATAAAAGTAAAAATCGGAATGCCGCGCATCCGGCAAACCTTGAACAGCTTCAAGGTTTGTTCCTCGATTCCCTTTGCTGAGTCAATGATCATGACTGCGCTATCGACAGCCATCAGGGTCCTGTAGGTGTCTTCACTGAAATCCTGGTGTCCTGGGGTATCAAGGATATTCACCCGGAAACCGTCATAATCAAACTGCATAACACTTGACGTAACAGAGATACCACGCTGCTTCTCGATTTCCATCCAGTCACTTGTTGCAAACTTGCCAGTCTTTTTTGCTTTGACAGTCCCTGCATCCCGAATCGCTCCGCCGAAAAGGAGCAACTTCTCTGTCAGTGTCGTTTTTCCCGCATCAGGGTGGGATATAATTGCAAAAGTCCTTCGTGACAGGACTTCTTCTTTAAAATTCGTACTCATCATTACTTCCTCACTTCTAACATTAAATGGTTAATCCAATACCTTCAATCATATCCCGTATAGGAAAATTGCGCAAGGTATCCTTTTCTGGCAATCTTATAAATTTTCGTTAGTGTTAATGATAAAACTCTTACCAACAATAATATTTGTCCAGAATGTGTCCAGCCAATTAATTTTATTTCAAAAAAAATCACTAGGTATTTTTTTTGAAAACCGCACACCAAAAGTCCCAGAAAACGGACTGCTCACCACCTTTTCCGGGTAGGATGGCTCAGGAATTCACAAGTTGTTCACTCCTTTTCACGTCTTTTTCCTGCAATTCCCATCAAAGGTAATTCGCTATTCCTATTTATTACAATTAATATTTTCATATAATAGAGTTAGACAGTAAAGGAGATGAGCATAGTGGATATGAGTAAAAAGGCGTTTAATAAAATCATTCCCCTGATTACTGCAGTTTTACTAGTAGCCGCGGGATTTATATGGTATATACAGTCAACCACAAAAGAAACTGAGGTTCCTTTTTCTTCTTTGGAAAGCAAGATTGCAGCAGAAAATGGTGGGAAAGTCAGCCTTGAGGAACGGTCAAATGGAAGCTTAACACTAACAACAAGCGAGGGGAAATTTGTGACAAAAGTGCCTCCTAACAGCGAGATGGCAAACGATCTTGTTTCTAAGTACAACGTGGATTATTCATACACCTCCAGCAGTAAATATGGCAAATGGATTATGGGCGGTGTGATTCTTTCCCTGGCTGCAGCGGCATTTGCAGTCCAGAAGAAAAACGGAAATGGCCTTGGTGTTACAAACACGATGAAAAGCAGCCTGTCCAAAGCTCGTCCTCTACCTGAAATTTCATTGAAGGATGTCGGCGGCCTTGGTGAAGAGATGAAAGAAGAAATTCTCCAAACTCTTTCTATTATAAAAGACCCTGAGCGCTCCTCCAAACTTGGAATTAAGCCACCTAAAGGAATCCTCCTTTATGGCCCTCCAGGAACAGGAAAAACGTTACTGGCCCAGGCAATGGCAAAGGAACTTGGCGCCTCTTTCTTTTCAACAAGCGGCTCTGCATTCAATGAATTATTCGTAGGAGTCGGTGCTTCAAGGGTGAGGAATCTTTTCCAAAATGCACGCAAGCAAACACCTGCAGTCATTTTCATTGATGAGGTTGATGCACTTGCAGGCAAGCGTAAAGCACTTGGAGGAGAAGAATCAGAAAAAACGTTGACAGAGCTCCTTGTCCAGCTCGATGGCGGCCATTCAAATGATGGCATCCTGTTCATTTCAGCAACCAATAGAAAAGATATGCTTGACGATGCCTTCCTCCGTCCGGGCCGGATTGACTTCTCATTCCAGGTTCCACTTCCTGATACAAAAGGACGCAGGGAAATCATTGATATCCATACAAAAGGCAAAGTAATGGCAGACGAGGTTTTCTCTTCTCTTGATGAATTGGCAGAAAGCACGTCCGGCTTCTCCGGAGCTGATTTGAGCATGCTGTTTGAAACTGCAAGCCGGCATGCAATCCGGAACGGACAGGACATGATTACGAAGGAAAACCTTGATTATGCACTTGACCGGACCATCCTTGGCAGCACTTCCCGCGAATTGCAGGATGCTGAGACAAAACGGCGGGTAGCGATCCACGAAGCGGGCCATGCTATTGTTGCAGCTGTAACAAAACCAGGCTCTGTCAGGAAAGCAACAATTATTCCAAGGGGCGAAGCGCTGGGCTATGTTGCTCCGATTCCAAAAGAACTGCATTTGTCCACAACAAGTGACCTGCTCGACCGGATTGCGATGATCCTCGCTGGGGGTGTTGCAGAGCGCATGTATCTTGGGGAGCACAGCATTGGAGTGTCGGGTGATGTACAGCAGGCAAAGAATATCATTGAACAAATGGTTGAAATGGGTATGCTGCAGGACGGCTTTACACTAACATTCGTTAAAACCGAGAAAGAAGCGAAGATGCAGGAGCTTTTCAATAAAGGGTTGGAAATGGCACAAACCATTATCAGCGCTCATCATGAAGCATACGAAAACCTGGTTGAAGCCTTGTTGAAAAAAGAAACTCTTGAAGGCTCCGAAGTGGAAGAAATTATTGCAGCTGAAAGCAATGCAGCGATACTAGCTTAATTTTATACTAGAAAATTACCATTCATGCTAAGCCGGATCCCAGTTGGGACCGGCTTTTTGTTTGAGGTTTATGTCTGTATGAGTTTAAATTGTCAAAGAGAGTGGAAAATTACTAAAAGGAGCACTTAATACGAAGGAGGGGAAATCGACATGGAACATAAAATTGAAAGCGAACAGAAAAAATATGAAGGACGAGCCCAGAAATACATCGATAATCCAAAGGAAACCGAATCCCTTTTAAAAAAGGCGTTCGGAAAGGCAGAAAGCCATAAAAGCACTTTAGGTGATACTTGGCATAAACTGCAGCTCCTGTTCGAGATGGTCCGTTCCTGGGCTAAAGGGGAATATAAAAATGTTTCAAGAGGTACTATCCTGGCGGTAATCGGGGCAATCATTTATTTTGTCTCCCCTATCGACCTGGTACCGGATGTTATCGTAGGACTGGGAATCATTGATGATGCAGCTGTCATTGCGCTCACATGGAAGAGGCTGACGAAGGAAATCGAGGAGTTTAATAGCTGGAAGAATACAATAGAGGCTACTGGAATCGAACCTTCCGATTATGAAAAACCACTCGCCTGATTTATTAGGTGGCTTTGCAATTCTGAGTTATTTTTGGCCAGGCATGGTTTAGTATCATGTCTGGTTTTTCTTTGAGTTGGGGAAATTTGTTTAAGAATCGCTTGGAGTACATTTTAGGGTTGGGGACTTGGGCAATGTCCATGAATTTACATGGGTAGGATGGTTAGCGAGCCATAGCGCACACCACATCAAAAAAACCCTCGGCCTGCACTCGGCCAAGGGTTTTTATTTAACGGACCTATCACCTAAATTGAAAAATGATGGTCTCCAATTTCATCGATCACTGTTCTGGTACGGATCCAGGTGTCAGTTGCGATTTCTGGATTGTAGAAGAACAAGGCTTCTGTAACTTTATCTTCTGGCGTAAGAGCTTCATCTACCGCCTTTCTCGCTTCCTGCCCAGCCGGTTTATTTATTTCTCCATTTGCAACAGGGTCAAATTGGCGTTTTTGATAAATAACCTCTTTAACTGTATCAGGAAACTGGTGATCTTCAATACGGTTCAACACGACTTCAGCAACCGCTACTTTACCTTTGAAAGGTTCTCCCTTTGCCTCAGCATGAACCAGCCTGGCAAGGAGCTCCTTTTCTTCGTCCGTCAATTTTGGTTCTTCCTGTGTTGGCTTCGGAAGATCCTTTTTACTAACATTTGTCTTTCTCTCTACTGCCGGTATATTTATGTTGCTATCTTGTACTTTAGTTGATTTGGCTGAAAGTGAACCAGGGATGGCAAGCATGAGCAACATGGCCGGCATAAGAAGCAATAATACAGATCTCTGCATTATCATTTCCTCAACTCCCTTCTTTTCAGTTCTTAAACTAGGCTAACATGAGTATCCAAAGGATGCTACCCCAAAAACCTTCCATGGAATTAGCGGCAGTAACTGGCAATCCATCCACCAAAATGAAAGGAAACCCGGCATCCACCGGGTTTCACAAACATTATCCCTTAGTCCCTGAAGAAATATTTGAGCCTTCAATAAAATAGCGCTGGAAGAAAAAGAAAATCAGTACAACGGGCAGGAGGACCGTTACAGACATGGCCATTAAATAGTGCCACTGTGTCTGGACTGTACCCTTAAATGTCTGGAGCCCTATTTGCAAAGTATAAAGCCGTTCATCATTAATATAAAGCAAAGGTCCCAGCAAGTCATTCCACGCTCCATTGAAGTTAAAGATGGCAACTGTCATAAGAGCCGGTTTAGTCAATGGGACCATGATATGCCACCAGATCTGAATATGATTGGCCCCGTCCAGTATGGCTGCTTCAATAAGTGAGTTTGGAATGGTCATCATGAACTGCCGAAGCAGGAAAATAAAAAATGCGCTCCCGAGGAAAGCTGGCACGATAAGAGGCAAATACGTATTCAGCCAGCCCAGCTTTGAAAAAAGAATATACTGTGGCACCATCGTGACAAATCCCGGAATCAGCATGGTCGATAAGACAATAACGAACAGTGCATTCCGCCCTTTAAAGCGGATTTTGGCAAACGCATAGGCAACCAGTGAATTGACCACTACAGCACCGATAGTCCCGATTACGGCAATAAACAACGTGTTCATCGCCCATCGGGTAAAGGGAGCTGTCTTCCAGGCCTCCAAATAATTACTAAAATGAAATTCTTTCGGAATAAAAGTTGGCGGATATTGGGCAATTTCAGCCGGTGACTTCAATGAAGTTGAAATCATCCACCAGAGTGGTGAAAGCAAGATTAAACTGCCCGCAATCAACACAATGGTAATTGCCCAGGATTTAACTTTCTCTTTGAACTTTCTTGTCTCATAAAATTTAGGGGCAGTGTATTCGCTCATTTATTATCTCCCCCTTCATAATGAACCCAACGCTTTCCAACCTTCAGATTCAAAACCGTTAAAATCATGACAATAATGAACAATATCCATGCCATTGCCGATGCGTATCCCATATCAAATATCCTGAATGCATTATTCCACATATGCAAGTTATAAAATAACAGGGAGTTTGCAGGTGCTCCGCTTCCATTTTCGGTCATAACATATGCTTCCTGGAATATTTGAAATGCTCCTATTGTACTTGTAATGACATCGAAAAAGATAATCGGAGAAATCATTGGAAGAGTGATATGGAAGAATTTTTGGAAGCCAGTTGCTCCTTCAATATCGGCCGCCTCATACATCTCCTGGGAAACTCCCTGCAGGCTTGCAAGGTACAGCAGCATTCCCCCGCCGACACTCCACAACTTCATTAAGATTAGTGCAGGCTTTGTCCATTCGGGATCAAACAACCAGGCGGGTCCTTCTATTCCAAACCAGCTCAAGAATGTATTGACCAGACCGGTCGATGGACTTAAAAGCTGCATCCAAAGAAAATAGACAGCGACACCCGAAAGGATCGCAGGAAGATAATAAATAGTCCGGAAAACTTTCATCCCAAATATTTTCTGATTCAGCAGGAGTGCTATCAAAATTGCTCCAACTGTCGTTAACGGAACAGAAAAAATAACATAATAAGATGTATTCCACAGCGATGTCCAAAACAGGTCATCAATCGTAAACATCCGCTTAAAATTGTCCAACCCTATAAAATTCATTTTAGACGTTATATTATAATCAGTAAAGCTTGCTGCCAACGAGAACAAAAGCGGCCCCAATGTCAAGCATAGAAAGCCAACAATCCATGGACTGATAAACAAATAGCCCCAAATATTGTCCCTGACTTCCCTTGTAAGCTTTTGTTTGGGGATTTTGCCTTTTGACGCTGGCTTTTCCGTACTTATTTTTTCTGTCGAAATCCCATGGGGTCCTGACTTCTCTTCTGGCAGAGCTATTTCTGCAGACTGAGTTGGCTCCATATTTGATCCCCCTTTTTCTCTATATAAAAGAGAGATGGATGCTGATACCATCCTTCTCTCTTTCAATCATGGCTATTTTTTCATTTTCTTCACGTCTGCTTCCGCTTTTTTCAACGCTTCCTCCGGGGTTAGCTTGCCGGTAAAGACATTGTCAATATGCGGATTAATTCTATTCTGATAGTCAGGATACTCAAGAGGTACAGGGAACATCTGTGTTGTTTCAAGATTTTTAACTGTTGCCTCATAGACCTCTTTACCTTTTCCCTCAAGTGATTCGGCTACAGCTTCAGCTGCTTCAATATTGGCAATGTTATCGAAGTTTTTCTCACCCCAATACTGCTGTGCCTGTTTGCCAGTCAAATACTTAATAAATTCAGCTGCTTCCTCAGGATTATCGGATCCTTTTGGTATTTCAACTACAAACCCGCCTCCATCTGCCCAGTTCTGGCTATTCTCGTCATAGGCAGGAATTGGAGCCACACCGAATTCCATGTCTTTGCCGTAATCACGGATTTGTGTATAGAAGGTCCCGACCTCGACCATCATCGCAACTTTTCCGGAAATGAATGGATTTGCTTGCTCACTTCCAAATTCGGCCTTGAATGCCTGTACATTTTTTTCGCCATAATGGTCCTGCCATTCCTTCAGCCATTCAAGCGCTTCAACCTTCTTAGGTGTATTGATGGCCAACTCGCCATTGTCTATGAATGGTTTTCCATCATCGGCACTAACCATCCATGAATTCGCGCCAATGTTCCCCCAAAGCGGATAGAAGCCAAAACGTTCAAATTTATTGCCTTTCTTTACATCAAGCTTTTTCGCATATTCTTCAAGTTCAGCCCATGTCCTTGGCGGTTTATTAGGGTCAAGGCCTGCCTCTTTAAATAATGTTTTATTGTAAAATAGAAGACGGGTATCTGTAGTGAACGGAACTGCGTATGGCTTTCCATCATGTTCAACAGTTTCCCAAAGATGCGGATAAAATTGATCCTTAAATGAATCATCCAAGTATTTGCTCAAGTCTTCCGCCTGGTTGTTTACGGCACGCTGCGCAACCGAGTTAATATCATTTACGATAACATCTGCAGGATTACCCGCTGCAACTGATGCCAGGTTTTTTGTCCAAATATCGCCCCAAGGCAGGAATGTATGCTTGACTTCAATTTTGTCCTGAGACTCGTTGAAATCCTTGACAATCTTTTCGATAAGAGGCCTTCGGGTTTCGGAACCCCAGAATGTCCAGAAGTCAATAACAACCTTTCCGTCCTTGGAACCTGCTGAAGTCTTTTCCTCACCACTGCAGCCAGCTAGTACCCCTACTAGCAGAAGAACACTTAAAAACCAATAAACTCCCTTTCTCATGGTTACCCTCCATTATTTCTTTTATATTTTCCATGCACCCCATCTATTTACCCAGGTTCTCAAGTTGGAAACCTATTTTTCGCGGATTTCTGACAAATTTTTATTTTTTTTGACGAGAACCTGTTGCCAAGGTAACAAAAATGGAGAAGAAGCTAGGAAAAACTGTATATCTACTCTATAAAGAACATAGGAGTTTCAGAGGAAGAGAAATACCGGAAGAAACCACTTTTCTTTTTAAATCAGGTATCTGGAAGCTGACGGAATAAGGGTTTATTTTACAAATCAAAGGCCGGCTCCCTCAGTGAGAGAACCGGCACATGAACTCATATTTAATTATCTAAAACAAGCTGCCCCTACAATAATGAGCAAAATGAACAGGACAACAATCAGGGCAAATCCGCCGTGACCATATCCCCCGCCATAGCCATAGCCGCCTCCATATCCATAACCGTATGGCATGTGAGAACCTCCTTACCTATTAATAGTAACCGTAGCCCCAGGAAGCCCCGATGATAATCAAAAGAATGAATAGAACTACAAGTAGGGCAAATCCTCCGCCGTAAACGCCACCAGCACCTGACATCTAACATTACCTCCTTTAGTTAAGTCCATATATCCTATTCAAAGACCCGAAAAAGTGCAATCGAATGAAACTTAATTTTAATAAATAGGCTCCTGCCTATTTGCTGGGCGAATGGAACAGTATTTAACCTCTAAAAACCAGTACAAAACAAAAAGGCCTGCAAGCAGGCCTTTTACAACTTAAAGTTCATTTTTATCACATTCACTTTTATCAGGGTGTTAAAGACAATAACAATTGCCGGCCCTGCGAACAATCCGATAAATCCAAGAAGCTGGAACCCAATATAAAGGCTTATTAATGATGCCAGCGGAGATATGCCAAGATTGGTCGCATATACCTTTGGCTCTACAATCCTTCTGACTACAGTAATGACAACGAATAAAATAATCAGGCCAATCCCAAGGAATGAGTTATCCTGTATGAATGAGAGGACTGCCCAAGGGACCAAAAATGAGCCTGTCCCTAGAATCGGAAGAATATCAACAATAACAATTAATAAAGAAAGAAGGGCCGCGTACTTGACGTCCAATATAAGGAGACCAATGAACGCGAGCGCATAGGTAATCAGGCTGAGGAAAATTTGTGCCTTAATGAAACCCACTCCGGCCTTCGTTAGTTGATTTAGAACAATTGAAACTTTTTTCTTCGTTTCTTCCCTCAGATGACGCTTGATTGCTGCTTTGATAGAAGGGAGTTCCAGACTGAACAGAAAAAGTGCCACTAGGTATATAAGAAATTCAATCAAAAAACCCGGTATCGCTGTCAGAAAACCGATCAGAATCTGGACGAAGCCCTGGACAAATCGGTCCAGTGCAGTTACGGATTCTTCAATTGTTTTTTCCACAGATGAAATGACATCTGGCGGAAGTGTCTGGGAATACTGTTGCCACCGTTTAATGAGCGGTTTAATGCCGGATGCATACAAATCCTTTACAAAGGTAGGCGTGCTCTCGGAGAGCTTAATAACCTGCTGAAAAATAATCAGGAACAAATTATAGCCAAGTACAACAATGGCAAGCAGAAAGGATAGGAAGGATGCAATGACGGCCTTTACCCTGCTTAATTTTAGCTTTCGCTGAAAATAGCTGACCAGTCCCTCAAGCAAGACTGCAGTAATAAGTGCAAAGATAAACGGCAGACTATATGGTATAAAAAGGATAAATAACAAAATCACGATGATGGGTGCTATAAATTTTTTCCACATACTATTCTCTCCTAAAGGCAATGAAGCACATAATTGCGTATTATCTCATTATAACGTTTAAATGATGGCAAAGAGAAGCATTTGTCGAAAAAATAACCAATATTGTAATCTTTTTTTGCAACCTTTAAAAATATCCATGAAAGTATGCGTCTCCATGCAAAAAAACCTTCTGCCAGAGTTAAAAAGGGATTGCCGCGGAGAGCAATCCCTTTTTTATAGTGAAATATAAAAAAGTTTAAAGCCTTCTGAGAGTAATCATCGAGAAACAGACGATTTTTGCATGTCGCGAGGCGCCTTTTACCTGCAAGGCGCGTGCGCTTTTATCTCAAATAATCCTTTTTGCAAGTGTGTTTGACTTGCTGCTTACTTGCGACAGAAATTCGGTAACCGCTGAATACTTTTCGTAAAGAAAGATCAATGTATCGCCTTCCTTTGACCGGTTCCACGCATCATGATACGATTGCAGTTCATCAAGCACAACAAAGAACTGCTTTCTGGACATTCCTTTTTCCTTGAGGGCCGCTTCAAGCATCATAGTGGCCGTTTCCATCGGAGCCCGTCCTCTTAGGTCTGCATCCTCCCTAAAGATAATTCGGTCTGCATTTCTTACAGCAATCCTGGCCATTTCACGAATTTCATGGTCTTGGCGGTCTCCTGGGGAAGAAATAACCGCTGTAGTAGTACCTCCCTTAAAGTGTCTTGCTGTATCGAAGAACGCAAGCATACCGGCAATATTATGGGCATAGTCAATAATGATCGTTCTGCCGCCAAGCTGGAATGTATTGAATCTACCTCTTGATTGCTCATGGTCCGGCTTGAATGTTAATGCCTTCTCTTTCAATCTTTCAATCGATACACCCTGAGAGTAGGCAGCAGCGAATGCCTGAAGCAGATTGGAGATATTGTATCTTGCTTTGCCATTAATCGTTACAGGTATATCACTGACTGGCAAGAGCCTTGTTTTCACCCCATCCTCGACACATTCGATCCATTCGTCTTCGTTTAAATACCATACGGTCCAGCCATTTTCAATTGCTTGGTGAATGTGTTGGTTCATATGGGACAAACTTGTGTAAATAATATTGCCCCGTGTATAGGCTGCCATTTGAACTACCTCTGAATCATCGGCATTCAGAATACAGTAGCCGCCTTCCATGACGACTTCAGGTATAAGCCTTTTTAGCTTTACAAGTTGGCCGAATTCCTCAATTCCGTCCAGGCCGAGATGATCCTCACTCACGTTTGTAACAATTCCTACATCACATTGTCTGAAGGCTAATCCTTCACGTAAAATCCCGCCCCTCGCCGTCTCAAGAACGGCGGCATCCACTTCATGGCTGTGGAGGATTTTCCGGGCGCTAATTGGACCGCTGCAATCCCCTTCATCGATTGTCTGATCTCCAATGTAAACTCCGTCCGAATTGGTCATGCCTACTGTATAACCATCACGTTCCAGAAAATGTTTTACAAGCCTCGTTGTCGTTGTCTTGCCATTGGTACCGGTAATCGAAATGATTGGGATGGAAGATTCCTCGCGCGTCTTGTATAAATAATCTACAATCGCTTTGCCAACATTGCGAGGTGTTCCTTTTGAAGGATAGTGGTGCATCCGTATTCCGGGAGCGGCATTTACCTCAACTATCGTTGTTTCGTTCCGGCCCAGTTTTTTCTTGATATCCGGGGAAATGACATCGATCCCGGCCACATCAAGCCCAATTGCCTTTGCAGCAGCAATAGCCATCCGCCTGATAGTGGGATGAACTTCATCAGTTACATCTATTGCCTGGCCGCCAGTCGATAGATTGGCATTCCCGACAACTTGTATCACCCGGCCTGGCTCTGGTACTGAATCCAGGGTCAGATTCGATTTCTCGAGATAACAGGCAACAATCGAATTGAGAGGTATTTTTGACATCGGTTTTTCATGCCCATCCCCTCTAAGCGGATTGTTGTTTTCCTCTTCAATCAAGTCTTTTATTGAATCCCTTCCGTTGCCAATAACAAAAGGCGCGATTCTCATGCTTGCTGCGACAAGCTGATCATCTACAACAAGCAGCCTAAAGTCATTCCCCTCGTAATACCGTTCAACAATATAGTTTGGTTCAGGGTGTTCAAGACAGTTAAGAATCGAGAATAATTCCTCCCGGTTCTTTATATTTGTAAAGACCCCTCGCCCTTGCCTTCCATTTAAGGGTTTAATGACAACAGGAAAACCAATCCGTTCGGCAGCGTCGAATATTTCTTCGAGCGAACTAGCTGTTTCGCCTTTTGGAACCGGCAGACCAGCACCTGCAAGAAGTGATTTCGTTATTTGCTTATCACAGGAGTTCTCAACAGCAATATGGGATGTCTGGCTCGTAATTGTTGCTTGAACAAATTTTTGTTTTCGTCCTGTACCAAGCCTTACTAAGCTTTCAGAGCCGACCCGCTCAACGGGGATCCCTCGTTCAAAAGCAGCATTGTAAATCGCTTCAGTGCTGGGGCCAAGCTTATGTTCATAATACAGATGTTCAATCTTATCTATATACGGCTTTATCTCGACTTCTGCTTCCCCATTGAGGATCCGTTCGACCAGTTCCATTGCTGCAAGAAAGGCATAGTAGCCGGATTTGGGCTCCCTATAGTCGTATGTAACATAATAGATGCCCTTTTTACTGCCAGTAAGGGTCTTTCCCCTGCGGACTTTAATTCCAGCCAAGAACTGAAGCTCAATTGCAATATGTTCAAGGATATGGCCCATCCAGGTCCCTTCATTGAGCCTTTCCACAAAGCCCCCTTCGTAGCCACGCGAACAGGTATGATCTTTAAGTGAAGGTATTGACTTTAACAAAGCTTCATTAAACCCCGGAAGAGTGTTGGAAGGACTGAACTCGAGTTCTTCCAGGTCCAGCTCGATCCATATTGTCGGTTTATAATTGAAGTAATTTGGGCCTTTCAAATACCGCACTCGTTTGATTCTCATGATTTACTCCCCTTTAAACAAAAGTTTTCTATTTTTGAGGTCAAATCTATAGCCATGTGTAAGGGTATGAAGTTTGAAATTAGAAAGGGTCAGCTCTTCGCTTCCATCTTCGTTTGTAGTCACTTCCACGAAAGAGTTATCCTTCCCATCGAGAATGAGTACCTGGTGTTCACCAATCACTTCAAATAGGTCCCCTTCAACCAATATTGCGGTATTTTCATCTATGCCAATTCCCATTAGGTCAGGATTGCCCGCAATTGCCCCGAGGAGCCTGTCAAACCGGGACCGCTGAGAAAAATGCTGATCAATCAGCATATCTCTCATAAACCCGAACCCTATATCCATCTCAACCTGAAGGATTTCATCCGAGTCTTTTGTTAAGGCACTGACGATCATATGCTTTCCCATTATTGATGCCCCGGCACTTGTTCCTCCAATGGGCATTCCGTTTTTCCATTTTTCAAAAAGAAGCCCATGCAGTTTTGTACCGCTAATCATTTGGGTAAGGCGGCTTTGGTCTCCTCCCGTTATAAAGAGAGAAGAAATTCCCTCTACATCCTTCAATATTTGCTCATTTTCAGCTTTTTCGCGGGAATCAACATCAATGGTTATCGAATCTGTGATGCCAAGATTCCTGAAAACCTTTTTGTATTCCCCTCCAACCTCCTCGGGAATTTTCGTAGCGGTTGTAAGAATCCCAACCTTGCCTTCCCGCTTGAGCGAAAGTTCGGTGAACTTTCTTAAAATGGTAACGCCCTGATATTTCTCCTCCGCGCCTCCAATAATCAACAATGGCCCATAGCTCACAAGAATCACCTGTATCCATGAATTTTAATTTCGCCAAATATAACTAACCTTTTATACCCAATTTTGAAAAAATAAAACTATTGTTCGTAAAAGGATATGTATGAAATGAAAGAATATGGCTGTACTGAAAAATAATCTTTTTCGGACAGGCATATTACCAGCCCAACAGTCAAGGAGTAAACGTTTTAACTAATCCTTAAAGGGTATATCTAAACAAGAGGTGATCATCTATGGCAAATGAAGGAAACCATCGCAATGGCTTGCAAAAGGGCAGCCGCGATAATCCCGAACAATATCCTACAAACAATGAAAGCCTTTTTGACAAGTTTGAGAGTCAGCAAAACGTAGACCCCCTTCCGATTGAAGATTTAGCTATTGAGCAGCGGGAAGAGAAAGACGGCGATCATACGAAGGATCAATCGTCCAGTGAAAACAAATACAAAACGGGGTTATAAGAAAAGCACAAGCGCCTTCGTGACAGGCAAAATGCGCCTGTCTCTGCGATAATTATTCCTAGGAGCTTTCCTTAATGCCCAGCGCCGTATGGCCTGTAGTCTCTCCAACTGAGATAAAGGAAACACGAAGAGCCAAATTCGATTCGATGTTGACTTATCGTAGGGCGGAGAGCGAAGGACACTAGGCGCTATGCGCTGGAGCTAGACAGTTTAAAAAGGATGTTTTTTATACTCCAAAAAGACTGCCCGTAAAAAAGTTTTTTCCAAAAACGATAAGAAGTACATGCATCAAAGGAGGATCTTCATGGACAACAATAAAAAAGACCAAAACAACAATTCTGTCGAACAAAATAAAAAAATGGAAAAAGGAAAGGATATTTCCGCACAGCGTGATCCTGAGAAACCAAACCATACTTCTTTAAAAGAACAATAGAACAATTTAAAAAAGATTGCCTGGGCAGCCAGGCAATCTTTTTTACCTTATTTTAAGTTTTGAAGGAAGCTATTGACCACAATTGAACTGCCGAGCTCGAAGTTGACAACTAGCATAAGAAGCTTAACCAATGAGATATTTTCTTTTGCCACTATCAGCTCTCCTTATTGACAGATCCTTTCTTCCTGCCTCTTAATAAGCGGATATCTGCAGTAATACTAAATGCAAACCCGATTAACACACCGCAAATAACAAACAATCTGCCATTGAAAACTTCTGAATGAATGATATTGGCCAATGCTTCCCAAAAGCCGTATTGGAACAAAATCATATCGAAAATCGCCGTCAGCCCAGTAACGAAGACCATTGTCAAAATAAAGGAAATTGTTATCAACTGCTTCTCCTCCTAAGAAAAAGAACCTTCCCTACTAGAGTGTCTATAATTTCTTTTTTTATCCAAATGACAAAAGTGCTTCAGTAACTATCAGCCTGGCACTTTCAGCTGGTTTAATAGTTGGGTTCACCTTGAAGAATGACGACACATAAACTATTGTGACTGGTAAAGGAGGGGAAAAAATGGATCAGAGGCAAATCTTTGGAGGCCCGCTTGGCGGTTATGGCAACTACCCAGGCCATGGCTATGGAGGTTATGGTGGCGGCTTTGGCGGTTACGGAGGCTTTGGAGGCTACGGCGGAGGTTATCCAGGCTACGGTGGTTACCATGGTTATGGCGGCTATGGGTATCCTGGATACCATCATGGATATCATCACGGTCATCATCACGGTCATCATCATGGCCATCACTATGGACACCATCATGGCCATCATCATGGTTATCGAAAGGAATAGGGAGTTGTTTCAAAGCCTGGTCTATACGCCAGGCTTTTTCTATTTTCCCCTTGCCTAACCCTTCAAAAAGTTTTATTGGTCTTCAATCTAATAGCGCGCGTTTATCTGAAAAATCAACAGTTACAGAAAGGTTCTTTAAAAAATGCCTTTTAAACGTTTATTTTTTATGACAGAAGGAACAGATAAAGAGAGGCAGCGGTGATAAAGTGAAACTTCAATAAGTGAGGGGTTCTTCATCACCCCTGATTGTTAGTCCCGTTCTACTGCCGCTATTTTGCCAAAGAACCCCGGAACTGTGACCCCGATTAGTTCAGCGGTTCGCTAACCGCTAAATGGGACAGCCGCAAGTTTTACTGAATCTCATTAATCAGCATTCAGGGACTGTTAACCCCCACCTGCGCTTCCTCGATCTGAGGCGTTGCTCTTACAGCAGGTTTTTGCGGGATAATGGAAAGGAGACGTGAATCATGCACCTAGAAAACTTTGAAAACCAGAAAATCCAGATTAAGCTGCGCAACTTTCCGGAAGAGATGACGGGAGATGTGACGGGTATCTATAAACCGGAGGAATGGTACCTGGCAAAGCTTGTAAAAAGTGAAAACTCGGGAATCTGGGTTGAAAACCCATGCTATAAACGGACTTTAATTAGGGACGATGAAGGAACAGCCATACCCGAAGAAGAACAAATTGAAGAAACCTGTGTCACCCATTTACTTATCCGTTGGGAATATATAAGCTCGATAATCACCTTCCCGGAAGAAAAGAAAACCGGTGTAGATAAAAGGGCACAATTGATTGGCTTTAGGCCGGATTTTCAGTAGCAAAATGGGCCCCGAATGAAAATCGGGGCCCCCCTAATGTAAGTTTCCTAATGAGTGATGTAACTGGATGGGATCGGCTTAGTAAAATACGTCAAATTTAAGGAAGCTTCCTACCTCTAGCCGAAACGTATAAGGAATACCACTCTTCCCTCGTCATTTTTTCTGCTTGGAGGGCTGCGTCCCTGCAATTACGAATTCTTTCCGGATTGGTAGTCCCTATAACCGGCTGGATTTTAGCTGGATGGCGCATCAGCCAGCCAAGGACAATCGCCTCCCTTGTTGTTTCCTTTTCAGCAGCCATTTTGGCAACCAATTCGGCTGTGGAAAGTTCTGGTTCAGCGGCTGAAACCTCATTCCGCGTAAAAATACCTCTTGCCAGAGGGGACCAGGCCTGCAGCTGAATTTCCTTTCGCATACAATGCTCAATCACCCCTTCTGAAAAATGGCTTTCCAGCCCTTCAGCCTGGTTAACATATACACCCTGCTCAAGCCAATCGAGTTTACCCAGGCTCATTTCAAGCTGGTTGACAACGAGAGGAACCCCACTATAATCCCTAATCAGCTTCATCTGCCCGACACTCATATTTGAAACTCCAAAGCTTCGGACCTTACCTGATTCCTCTAAATCCCTTAATGCCTCACCAACTTCATCTGGCTCCATCAGCGGGTCTGGCCGGTGCAAAAGCAGAATGTCCAAATAATCAATTCCAAGCCTAGTAAGGATTCCATCAACTGATGCAAGAATATGTTTTTTAGAAAAATCATAGCGGCCTGGGCCTGTCTCATCTTCAAAGCGAATCCCGCATTTACTCTGGATAACAAGTTTCTCCCTTAATCGAGGCTTTGTTTTAAGAATTTTCCCAAATACCGTTTCAGCCTTTCCTCTCGTGTAGATATCAGCATGGTCCACCATACTGATTCCTGCTTCCAATGCCGCTTCCACAGCTTTTTCAGCCTTTAGCATATGTTCATCGGAAATTGGGCTGTTATCCCAGCCCCCGCCAAAGCCCATGCAACCCAGCACTAGCCTGCTATCCGTTATTCCTCGTTTTTCTAATGGCATTACGCGCATGTCGTATCAACTTCCTTTCTCATCTTAACTTTTACGCCTGAGCTGTGAGCGGGTGTTTAAATACCTTTGGCAGGAAAGTGCCTTTTCGTACGAACAGCACTTCGCTGGAGTCAAATTTTTCGATATCCCACGAAACCCCATCGCCGTCAGGAGTGAAGTGAAGGACAGCCCTCCTAGTTTCCGGACCCGAAATTTTAGAAAGAGCCCGTTTTAAGTCCATCTCTTTTTGAAAAATAAGGTCGTAAACATGCATCTCTCTAGCTTTTTCTTCAAAAATGGCAATCAACTGTTCCTCTTCTAGATAATAAATTTTTTCAGAAAATGCATTCAAACAATAAAACATCAAAAGCTCTTCAGTACCTAAAGCGGAAAATACAGAGGAAACGGGTGATCGTTCCGATGCTAACCTATAAAGAAGCGCCCGTTCCTCTTCATTATCTATATTTAGTTTCCGCATTTTAGGAAGCGGTCCTTTTCGTTCGGTTAATTTTATTGAAAACATATGTTCAGAGACTGGCATAAAACCGAATTTGGGATAAAAATCCAGAACTGTACGGTTAGCAAACAAGTAAATCAAGTCATATTGTCCATGAACATCCTCGAGCACCAATTCCATCAACTGTCTGGCCAGGCCCTCTCCCCGATAATCCGGATGGGTCATCACTGTCCCAATTTGCAGTGCGTTTTTCTTTTGGCCATCAATAAGGAGGCCAAGTTGGTTGGCGGAAACATTCGCTATCACTTTTTCGTTATTGATAAAAGAATACGGTATGTAATTTGAGGTTAAATACCCCTTATCCATCCAGTTGCGAAATGAAATCCCAAATACGTTGCCAGCAAGCTGAATAAAGCTATCCCTTAATTGGGGATTATCCAAATACCCCTTTGCAACTGTATACCCCACTATTTGCCCCCTTTCATTCGTGTCGTCTATCATTTTACTCTTAAGCAACCTTAAAACCAACTATATTAACTAAAATCAAGGCCGGTTAATACCTCGCTTTTGTCATAATTTTTTCAAAATTTCCCATTCTAAATACTGTTCATGATGTATAATTATCATGGGTGATTTGCGGTGATAGATCGAACATTATTTATTTTTGCTGGATTACTTGCGACAATTTATATATATTCAACCATCTCAACTGGCATGTGGAATCTTCTGCCTGCCATGTTCCTCCTTTTCCTCCTCTGCAGCATCCTCCATTTGCGGCTTAAGGAAAAGTACCGGGCTGATGCTACCCGCTCACGGGAGGAATTCATTGAAAAACAACATCGCCTTGAAACTATTTTCAGTCATTCCGCACTTGGGATATTTTTGGCTGACAAGGATGGAAGGCTTACTTTCTCAAATCCAAAATTACAGGAAATGATTGGCTATAGCGAGCAGGAACTCCAAAACCTCTCATTTCTTGAATTTACAAATAAGGAAGACCGGCTTAGCGCTGTGGAATTTTTCCGAATGCAGCTGGAAGTTAAACTTCCTTATACAAGGGAAAAACGGTTCCTAAGAAAAGACGGCTCCATTTTTATCGGAAAACTGACTGTATCATTCGCCCTTGACTCTTTTGGTGATGTTTCCTATGTTATCGCCAATGTTGAGGATATAACAAAAGAAAAACTTTTGCAGCAGGATTTGGAGGAGAGCAAAAAAAGGTATCGTGACCTGGTAGCCTATTCACCCGAGCCTATTGTTGTCCATCGCAATGGCCAAATCATTTTTGTAAACAAAAAAGCATCTGAACTGCTGGGAATGCCAATCAAAGATATTTTAAATCGGCCAATCTATGATTTTATCAATCAGGATGACCACAAAAAAACGAAAGAAGTGCTCACGGAACTGCAGGAAACATGGGGAGAAACAGAAATCCGCAATTTCAATATTTCAACACCCGAGGGCAGACGCATTACCATCGAGATGACCCACAAAGCAATTGAGTATGAGGGAAAGCCATCAATCCTTGCCATCTTCCGCGATGTGACTGCAAAAAGAAAACTTGAAAAAAGCCTCTGGAAAGCCAATGAACGATACAGATTCATTATAGAAAATTCCAGAGACTTGATTGCCTTTCTAACCCCTGAAGGAAATTACGATTTTGCCTCGGCTGCCTGCAGGGAAACCCTCGGGTTTGAACCAGAAGAGCTGCTCGGGCACAACGCTTTCAGCTATATGCACGAAGATGATAAGGATAAAATAGAACAACTGGCATTAAGTTTAAATCAAGAAAAAGAGGATTATTTTTCCCTGCTCTATAGGCATCAGCTCAAGCAAGGCGGATATATTTGGCTCGAAACGATTGCCAAAATACTTCGAAACGACAAAGGCGAAGTCGAATCGATCCTTGCAGTATCAAGGGATGCGACCAAGCGGATGGAAAAAGAAGCGAGCCTCGAATCTGCCAACGATTTTCTAAAAATGCTTTCGTCTCTTGATGGGCTGACAGGCATACCAAACCGGCGTTACCTTGAGGAAACCCTTGAAAAGGAATGGGAACGAAACAAACTTCATGAGACTCCGCTGTCAGCCATCATGCTTGATATCGATTGCTTCAAACAGTATAACGATACATACGGACACTTGGCCGGTGATGATGCCTTAAAGGAGGTCGCATCAACGATTCGTGATACAGTAAAGCGCCCCCGCGATTTAGCTGCTCGCTACGGAGGCGAGGAATTTATCATTCTGCTTCCGGAAACCGATTCAGCCGGTGCAATGTTGATAATGGATACGGTCAGAAAGAATATCCAAAGCCTGCAAATCCCCCACAGAACTTCTGAAGTGGATGAAGTTGTAACTGTCAGTGCCGGATATGCCACATTCATTCCGGATTATCAACTTTCACCCAAGGATTTGCTAAGAGAAGCGGATATTGCCCTTTATAAGTCCAAACGGGCGGCAAAAAATACAGCCTTGCCGGCAAAAGATAATGTATCTCTCTTTTAACTGTCTGAAAACAGCCTGGTTTAATAACTCGAAAAGGGACGCCCGAATCTGGGCCTCCCTTTTTAGGTTTTAGGATAACTCTTTTAAAAGATTATTTTCGTTTACCTCCACTAAGGAAAGCTCCTGCATTAATCGTCGCAGGGACAAGCGTTTTTTGCTTGTCACGAAGGCGCTTACGCTTTTGCTCTTAAAAAGGCTTTATGCAAATCGGCTTTTCCATTGGACGGAATGCCTTTGTTATAACTTTCAGAAAAGCTGGGTCAGAGATTTTCAGCTTACCATATTGATATAGCCGTGCTCCGTCTGCAGCACCAACTAGCAAAGATGACAGGTCGGAAATGTCAATTTCAATATCAAACTCAGCTTCAGCGAAATCAGCTTTGGAAATGTAGCCATTGTCCAGGCGAAGTGTATATATCCCTGGTTCACTAGAGTCAAAACTATTGTGGACCTTCAATGAGAAGCAGGAAGTCACTCCATTAAAGTCGCGTCCTGACAGGTCTCGGACCGCGGCATCAAAATCAAGGATTCTATACATAATCCCCACTCCCGCTCTGTTCGACTCGTGATAGACACTAGGAATCAAATTGCCGCTTCCATTTCGGGGATCCCCCAATAAAAATTCCAATCCATCGTCCTGGGTATTGAGTATCACCCTTTCAATCTGGTCCGCCTGAGTGTGAAGAAATGCAGACAAACATTCAAGAGCTTCCGGAGTTTCATAGATCATTTCCTTAATGACTATATTATTACGAAGGAAATTCCCGCTTGACGCTGGTTCGAATCCAAAAATCATATATCCCCTTATATCCTGACCATCCACTACTCCGACAACGCGATTGTCATTGTTTTTAAAAATAGCTTCTGCATCCCAATTGTTTTTCAAAATCATACCGTGTGTCTTCTCTGCATAACGATTGTGGCAGTCTTTGATTTTACCCGCTTCGACCTGAGTGAGCCAGGCAAGCCCCTCCTTCCTTCCGTTTGGAAAGCTGTCCGGAGCTATTTTATACTGGTTCATTTTTGGTCCGTATCCAAACCCCATTTTTTTATAAAAATCAGGCCGAAATGGATATAACAGTGCGAAAGATACCCCTTTTTCACGGAAATGGCCAAGGAAAAAATGAACCAGCTCCTTTGCTGCCTTTTCTTTCTTATGTACTAGATCGACCGCAACAGAGCCGATTCCTCCGGCACGGACCATTTTTCCAAATACATTCATTTCGAATGTATTAAGTCTCATTCCTCCCAGGAGCTTTTCGTTTCTAAAGAGGCCATAGTACTCCGTATTGCCGGATTCCTCCTGGTTTTTGAAATACGAATCGGCAAGTTTTTGTTTGTATTCTTCGGTATTTTCGCGATTGGCGGGATAAGCCTGAATAGTTATCGTTGCAAAGTCCAAGAAGTCGTGCCTTTCAAGTTTTCTAATTTCCATACGCCTTCACTCTCCTAGTCCATTTTTTTATTCATCATGACTTGATGAACAAATGGAGTAAATCCGATATCTTTTAAAACTTCATGTGTAAGCTTGCTTTTTTCAATATGAAGGTTAAGGATGACCCTTCTAATATCATCCTCAAATGAACCAAAAATATAGTTTACAAGAGTCTGCATGATAACATAGCTATCAGCTCTCGTTTCGTCTGTCTCACATTGGTAGACCGTGGTTCCGATGTGCCTGCCTTCTTCATTGAACGTTTTTTTAAAGTAGGCATAGCCTGCATCCTGGCCATTTTCGTCGGCAAGGATTACAGCTTCGGCGTCCCGGCCGCTCTGCCAGTGAGTCTGCCACGGATTCCCGCATTTATAAAATGGCAGGAGCCCTACCTGGATTGGATATGCTTTCCGTAGTATATATGTTTGGTTTTGTTCAATAGGATTTTCATTCAATGGGCCAGTCAGCTCGAGGTATTCCAGGTTGTCGACAATTTCATAACCAACGTTTTCGTATAGGGCAATCGCCTTATCATTTCCAGCAATCGCTTCCAGCATTGCAAGCTCGACGCCTTCCTCTCTGTAAATCTTTAGCGTTGCCTCGATCAGCGCCCGGCCTACCCCCTGCTTCCGGAATTTCATTGCAACCGCAGTCCCGCCGTTCCAGGCTGTCTTTATCCCTTTTATAGTCCGTATTCCGTTTACAATAAGTCCCGCTGGCTCGCCGCCCACAAAAGCAACTACACTTAGCGATGCCATAAGATCCTCCATTGGAAACCGTCTTAAAAACGTTTCATGGCTCATGTTCAAATTGACAAAATACCCCTCAAACCCTCGGTTCCATGCTGTCAGGACTTCTTCATATGTACATTCCGTCAGCCTTTTTATCTGCACCATTCTCTCTCCCCCGCCCCTTGCGAAAATTTTTCCAACCTATTTCAGTTTAAATTGCAATGGCGGTTTGGTCAAAATTGGTTATTGGGTTTATAGTGAAATTCAGTGAGCAGTTCCTTTGACCAACTGGAAGAAAATTAACTACAATAATAATGTTTAAGCAAGTACATAAATAGGAGGCTGCAGCATGTTTGATATTGTCATAATTGGAGCAGGCCCTGCCGGTGCAAGCGCCGCGCTTTTCGCTGCTAAAGCAGGAAAGAAAACAGTTGTCATAGACAGTGACAAAGGAATGACGAAACGTGCATGGCTTGAAAACCATTACGGTGTCAGTGAAATTTCCGGGCCGGATTTGATTGAAACCGGAAAGTCACAGGCGAAAAAGTTTGGAGCGGAATTCGTTGAAGATGCTGCTGCAAGCGTTGAAAAAATTGAAGGCGGATTCAAAGTTACTACTGAAAACCATGGAAGCTTCGAAGGTACTCATGTTATTTTTGCAACGGGTGTATCTGTTGACCTTGCAGAAAAACTTGGCGCTGCGACCAAGCCAGGTACAGAGCCAAGAATCAAGACTGTACTTGATGTTGATGGAAGCGGCAAGACAAACGTAGAAGGCGCGTGGGCTGCGGGAACTGTTGCAGGCGTTAGCGTCCATACGATTATTACTGCCGGTGACGGCGCCAAGGTTGCGATCAATGTCATCAGTGAACTAAACGGTGAACGCTATGTTGACCACGATGTCCTGAAACCAAAAGAATAACTGAACTAGTACGGCCATGCACTTGCATGGCCGTTTTGTTTTTAAATAAATAGCGGGATGGGAATACTAAACCCAACATTTGGATGGGTGGAGAAGGTATGGAAGAACGCATAATAATCATTATCCTGTTTATAGCCGGGGTCACGGGTATTTTATTGATTAGCCGAAATAATTGGAAAAGGTATTTTTTCCTGTATTTAATAAGTGCAATATCGGGACTGCTTATTTGTTATGCATTTGTTGCAATCCGTTTATATTCGTTTCCGGACATACCCTTTCACGATGGTTTGGCAATGCCGGTCGGAATAATTGTTACCGTCTTTCCCTTTCTTGTTTTGTTCGGGGTTTTTTATTCCCCGGAAAAATGGATATGGAAAATTCCTTTTTACTGGACGATTGTCCACCTGGGAATAGCCGGAGAAGTATTTTTAAAACAAACATCTCTTTTCCGATTTAGTACGGAATGGGATTTATGGGATTCCTACACACTTTGGTGGCTGTACCTAATTCTTTTTGACTTGCTCGGTGGTAAAATCATTCCGCGTGAAAATCGCTTACCCATCCCAGACGACGCATTTCGCTATGGAAAATGGGGATGGATTGTTTCCCATGTTATCTTGATTTCCACCATATTCCTCGCCGGGGTTTATACAGGAGCGGCCTTATTCAGATAACCTTTTAATAAGTCACCTATTTCATGCAAAAATAAGTAATATGAATAGCTGGAGCGGCTATAAAAACCGAACATTCATGAAGTATATATAATGTTTAAAAATTGTTCAATATTTCACATAATTACTTGTGAAATATTGAACATGTTAAGCTATACTATATACAAAAGGAGTGATTCGGATGGAAAATAAAGAAAAAATTGTTATTTTAGGTGGAGGGTATGCCGGCCTTTTAACAGCCGTCACTCTTCAGAAGAAAGTCCATAGAAAGCGGGCCGACATAACCCTGGTAAACAAGAATGACTACCACTATTTAACGACAAAAGTTCACGAATCCGGTGCGGGCTCAATCCCGGCAGAATCGATTGTCTTTCCGATTAAAGACTTGATTGACACGGAACGAGTAAATTTTATTAAAGATGAAGTAGTCAGCATCAACCTTGCTGACAAAACGGTTGAATTAAAAACTGGCCGGCTTTCTTATGATTACCTTGTCATCACAATAGGCGGTGTTCCGAAAACATTCGGACTGCCAGGAGTGAAGGAACATGCCTTTTTCCTATTCGATTGGGAAGGAACCAACAATCTACGGGAGCATATTGAAGAACAATTTGAACAATATACAATTGACCAAGATGAAAAACGGCTTACTTTTTTGATTGGCGGAGCTGGATTTTCAGGTATGGAATTTATCTTCGAAATGGAAGAAAGGATTCCAGAACTGTGCAGAGAATACGGAGTCGACCCGGATATCGTCAAAGTAATCTGTGTTGAAGCCAACGATGACCTCTTAAAGGGATATGAGGCTTCAATGGTCAATGACGTCAAAAAAACATCCACTAAGATGAGATCCGAATTCAGGACGGCCATCACAGTCGCATCCTGTGAGGAAGATAAAGTCATTTTCACAAATGGGGATGTCATTGAAACGAATACCTTCATATGGGCAGGCGGTGTTAAAGGCCATCCTATTCTAGAAAGCCTAGGCTTTGATACTCTCCCTGATGGACGGGTGAAAGTTAATGAATTTTGCGAAGTTCCAGGCCGCCGTGATGTTTACGTCCTCGGCGATGCATCTGTCAGTTTTGCTTCGGATGGAAAGCCTTATGCCCCTACTGCGCAAATCGCCCTGCAACAAGGTCAATATTGCGGCTGCAACATCGCCTGTAAAATATATGGGATGAGCGCAAAGCCATTTAAGTATATCCATCGTGGCACCGTAATGAGCATGGGACATAAAAATGCAACTGGGATTGTGTATGGCAAACCTATCCACGGCAGATTTGCCCACTTCATGAAATGGGTCATTGAAAAACGGTATTTCTTCATGCTTGGCGGTCCCCGCCTGCTGATAAAGGAAATCAGGAAATAAGCTAGTTTAAGATAGACAGCTCGCTTCAAAGGCGGGCTGTTTCCTTTTACAATTAACGTTTTTATCCCCTCTCCTTTCATACCTCCTACCCCCATTCTCTTTTCCATCGCGGCAGTTTTGGTACAAACGTATTCCTTTTTAATGAATCCTAGGAACGATATAATTGTAATACTATTTAAATAGAAAGTTAGAAACCGGAGGTACAACATGGCGAGAATATTAGTTATTGAGGACGAAGAAAAAATTGCCCGGGTTCTGGAGCTCGAGCTTGAGTTCGAAGGGTATTCCGTGACGAAGGCAACAGATGGGATTGAGGGGCTCGAGGCTTACCGGACCGGCGAATGGGATTTAATTCTCCTCGATGTCATGCTGCCTGGTATGAGCGGGATTGATCTGTTAAGAAGAATTCGTTCCAGTGACAAGGAGACGAGGATTATCATGTTGACCGCAAAGGGTTCAATCGAGGATAAAGTGACCGGCCTCGACCTTGGTGCAAATGACTATATAACCAAGCCGTTTCAAATTGAGGAGCTGCTTGCGCGGATCCGCGCTGCTTTGAGGCTTAAACCTGCTGCGTCATTGCCAGAGGAAAATGAAGATGTCCTTACCTTTCTTGATCTTAAGCTCAACAAAAAAACGCGTGAAGTTTTCCGAAATACTATCTCGATTGAATTAACACCCCGCGAATATGATTTGTTAGTTTACTTGCTTATGAACCGGAAGCAGGTACTGACGAGAGATCAAATCCTTGAAACTGTCTGGGGCTATGATTTTGCCGGAGATACAAATGTTGTTGATGTTTATATCCGTTATCTTCGCAAAAAGATTGATTTGCCTGACTTACCATCCCTAATTCATACAGTCCGTGGCGTCGGATATGTCCTTAGGGAGGCAAAATGAAACTCAGTGCGAAAATCAACTTATTAACATCTGCGCAGTTTGCCATTTTGATTATAGTTATTAATAGTTTGATTTACATAACGTTCAGCAGCTTATCCTACTCAAACGCTTTGAATAATACAATGGCTGAACTTAAAAAGACTGCAGCTAATATAAACAGTTTAATGGGAGAAGTACCCGAAGCAGACCTTCTTAGAGCCTATATGCCCGTTAATGGTATGATTCAGATTGTGGAGCAAGATAACAAGGGCAGATCTGTTACCTCCCCTTCCGAACTAAAATTGGCTGATAGGAAACCAACCTATTTTTCTAGTGAAGAAAGCAGCCGGATTAAGTATGGCGGTAAGCTTTACACGTTTCAATCCACACCCATTATATTGCCAGATGGTAATGTTGCAAATCTTCAGCTTACGTCGAGCCTAGAGTCTGTTACAGAAATCTTGCGGATGCTCCGCCTTGTCCTAATAGTCGCCACCCTTTTTGCACTTATCCCGGTCGTTGCCTCCAGTGCATTCCTTGGCAGGCTTATTACCAGACCAGTTGCAACTATGACGAGGACAATGACCGATATTAGGCAAAGCGGCGAATTTAAGCGGCTAACACTTGAAGGAAAATCAAAGGATGAACTATATGAAATGAGTGAAACCTTTAACCATATGATGGACCTACTTGAGGAAAACTACGAGAAACAGCAGCAGTTTGCTTCCAATGCGTCGCATGAATTAAAAACTCCACTAACGATAATAGAAAGTTACTCTAGTCTCCTCAAAAGGCGGGGATTGAAAGAACCAAAGCTGTTCGAGGAATCGATTGAAGCCATCCATTCAGAGGCTATCCGGATGAGGGAAATGACTGAACAGCTGTTACTGCTCGCCCGGCATAGCGGTGAGTGGGACTTAAAAATCAAAAAAACAAATTTCTCCTCGCTGGTCATTTCAACAGCCAAAGCATTCGAGAACGCCTATGGCCGCGAGCTTGTGCTTGAACATGACGGGAGCCCTATAATGGTTGCAACGGATGAACAAAAACTGAAGCAGCTCCTATTCATACTCCTTGACAACGCCCGAAAATACAGTGATCAGCCTATCACGCTTTCGTTTGGTACAAAAGGGAAGCTGGCTTTCATCCATGTTATCGACAAAGGTATAGGAATCCCGAAAGAGGAATTATCTAAGGTGTTCGACCGTTTTTATCGTGTCGATAAGGCGAGAAGCCGAAAGATCGGCGGTTCTGGCTTAGGCCTCTCCCTTGCAAAGGACATTGCCGGCGCATTGGGTATTGAGATACAGCTACAAAGTATATACGGTCAGGGGACAACCGCTTCCCTTCATTTTAAAAGCTCTAATTCTCAGTAAATTTTAATGTTCATATGTAAAAATTAGCGTATAAAGTGAAACTTCAATCAGTGAGCTGGTTCTTCATCCCCCACTGATTCTTAGTCCCGTTCTACTGCCGCCAATCCGCTGAAGAACGCGGCGACTAAGCGGCACTATGAACCCGATTGGTTCAACTAAGCCGTTGAAG
The DNA here is from genome assembly GCF_001685025.1 of Bacillus sp. FJAT-27225. Taxonomy (GTDB): domain Bacteria; phylum Bacillota; class Bacilli; order Bacillales; family Cytobacillaceae; genus Bacillus_D. The sequence continues at coordinate 335,851 of NZ_MAYU01000021.1, forward strand.
TTCATTGCGGCAAGTTTCACTGTATCTCACCAATCGGGCACATGCGGTTGTTATCCTCCACCTGCGCTTCATCGATTCTCCAGCCTTAGGCGAGGGTCTTACAGCCCGTTAATGCGGGATAAAAATTAGGCTAATAAAGGCGGTGAAATGACTCATGAAGAAAAAATGGCTGGCCGGCATTGTTGGTATCCTAATTATTATTATTGCTGGATTTGCAATATGGCAGCTTTTAAAACCTGGTAATACTTCTGCCACTGAACTCAACAAACAGGAAGCGAAAACCTTAATAGAAGATCAATTCGGAGGGAAGGTAACAGTTTTACAAGAAAAAAAGAAGGTTTTTCATGCAAAAATGGAAAAGCTGGATAATATTTATGAGGTTGAGGTTGATTCCGAAACAGGAGACATCATCAAACTGGAAAAGGTTAGGGCAACAAATACAGAGGAACCATCTGGTTTAACCGAGAATGAAATAAAAGAAATAGCACTTGCCAATGCTGCAGGTACCCTTTCATCTCTGTCCAAAACACAGTCCAATGGGAAAACAGTATACAAAGCAGTCGTGAAAGACAACGAACAAACAACGAATCTCACTATAGATGCTGTAGATGGCAATATCCTTTCAAAAACCAATGATCCTGTAAATCCTTCGAAACAACTCACTGAAACTGAAGCGGCTAAAATTGCAGCCAAACAGGTTAAGGGTGAACTAGATGATATCAGCCTCCAGTCCTCCAATGGGCTAACATTTTACTTATGTGAAATTAAAACCGCCGATGGCCGCGAAGCAACCGTTCAAGTAAATGCCATAACAGGAGATGTGATGACTGTTACGTGGGATGATTACGACGATGATGACGACGGCAACGATAACAATGATGATGACGATGAATAAAGTGAAACTTCCATCACGGGGTTTTTAGCCCGTAAAATTCTAATCAAATTTTAATTTATCTTTCCTCCTTCTCTCATCTTCACTGGATATAGTGAAGATGAAAGATGATAAGGAGGAGATAACTTGAAGAACAAATTGTTGGTGGCAGGTTTAGTGGCAGGGGTAATCATTGGGGGAACGTTCGCAGTTGGGGCAAATGAAAAGGATCCTGTTGCACGCCAGGATGATTCAAAAGTAGCAGTAATTGAAACGGAAGTTGAATCAAAGCACGGCAAGACATTTCTGAAAACGGACGCAGCAATTGGAAATTCGGAATCAGGAGACAAACAAATAACTGTTGAACAAGCAACAGAAATTGCAAAACGTGTAGCGACCGGTAAGATTGTCGACATAGAAACGGAATACGAACACGGCCGTCTTGAATACCAGATTGAAATTAAAGATGGCAGCAAAGAAACGGAAGTCCGCATTGATGCTTTCACTGGCAAAGTCAACAGGGTAAAACTTGATGTTGATGACAGCGTTGATAGAGACGATGATGACAACATCGAGAAGCATAAGGATGATGACAGCAAAATTAGAGAAGACGATGATCGTGGCGATGATGACGACGACAGGTAATTATAATTGAAAAAACGGAAGTAGGATCCAGTCGGATTCTACTTTTTTTATAGCTTTTACTATAGTTCTGCATACCTTTGCAACTTAAAGATGTTGAAGCTGACAGGGCAATTCTATGGTTATTTTAATCAATAAAAAAACTAGCAAATATAAAATTCTAATCATTTTCTAATCTTTCTCTCCCAATTCTCTCATTTGCGGAGGATATAGTAAAACTAACAAGAAAACAAGGAGGAAAAATAAAATGAAAAACAAATTAATCGCTGCAGGGTTGGTAGCAGGAATCATTGTCGGGGGAACTTTTGCAGTAGGGGCAACTGGAAACGATGATGCTTCTTCTAAAAATCCAGCTACACCTGCAAATGTTGAAACGAAATCAACGAGCAATGGCAATCAAATCACACTTGAGGAAGCTTCTGACATCGCTAAACGCGAAGCAACCGGAGTGATTGAGGAAGTGGAGAAAGATACTGAAAATGGCCGCCTGGTATATGAATTCGAATTTGAGGATGGCGCCATTGAAACAGAAGTTCATGTCGACGCTGTCTCCGGCGAAGTGACTAAGGTAGAACATGATAGAGATGACGATGATCGTGATGATGACCGCGATGATCAGGATGATGACAACGATGATGATCATGACGATGAGCGCCGTTAACTAATCTTTAGATAGAAAAGCAGAATCCAGACTGAGGATTCTGCTTTTACCATTATAACTGAAGTGATATATATTTGATCTCCAAGAATTCGTCGATTCCATGGTGGCTTCCTTCCCTGCCAAGCCCGCTTTCCTTCATGCCTCCGAACGGAGCCTGGGCTGTAGAAGGGAGCGCATCATTAACACCGACAATCCCATACTCAAGGTTTTCCGAAAAATAAAAAGCCTTTTTAAGGGAATGTGTATAGACGTAAGCGGCAAGACCATATGGTGTATTATTCGCCCGGCGGACCACTTCCTCATCATCCTTGAACGTGCTCACTGGTGCGACAGGCCCGAAAGTTTCTTCCTGCATGCAAATCATTTGATCTGTAACACCTGAAAGAATCAGCGGCTGCATGAAGTAGCCCTCCCTTTCCTCCACCTCAGGTCCAGGGATTATGGTTGCTCCCTTCGTTACTGCATCGTCGATATGCCTTTGAACTTTTTCCACCGCCCTAGAATCAATCAAAGGTCCAATGTCCACTGTACCATTGAGGCCATTCCCTACCTTCATTTTCCTGAAAGCTGATGCAAACGCATCAAGGAACTCCTTTTCCCTGCGTTCGTGGACATAAATCCGGTTTGCACATATGCATGTTTGTCCGGCATTTCGGAATTTGGACTGGATTACGCCTTCAACAGCCGCCTGAATGTCCGCGTCCTCCGCGACGATGAATGGGGCAAGCCCGCCAAGCTCGAGCGATATTTTTTTAACTGTATCTGCTGCTTTTCTCATCAACAGCTTACCAACCGGAGTTGAACCGGTGAAGGTTATTTTTTTGACACGAGGATCTTCAAGCCACACGTCTGAAACTGCCGCCGCATCGGTTGTAGTTACAATATTGATGACACCTGGCGGAATTCCTGCTTCCTCCGCACATTCCGCTAATAGGAGCGCAGTGAGCGGTGTTGCAGGCGCCGGCTTGATGACGGCCGTACAGCCTGCGGCAAGTGCAGGAGCGACTTTCCTGGTAATCATGGCAGCAGGGAAATTCCAGGGTGTTATGGCAGCAACCACACCGACCGGCTGTTTCTGGACCAGGATACGCTTCGAGCCAGATGAAGCAGGAATGGTTTCACCATAAATCCGCTTTGCCTCCTCCGCATACCACTTCACAAAGGAATTCGCATAGCTTATTTCGCCTCGCGCTTCAGGCAGTGGCTTCCCTTGTTCAGTTGTCATCATCATTGCCAGTTCTTCTTTCCTTCTCTCTATTACCTCAAACCATTTCTCAAGTAAGGAAGCACGTTCATAAGCGGTCTTTTTTGACCAAAGAAGAAAAGCTTCCTGTGCCGCATCAACAGCAAGACTTGCCTGTTCAGGCCCGCCATTTGGAACATACCCTACCGTTTCGAGTGTCGCAGGGTTTTCCACTTTAAATGTCTCTTCCAAATAAAATCGTTTGCCGTTTATGTACATTCCTTTTCTAAGTTCGGATTCTGTCATTTCAACTCCTCCTTTTGGAAAAAGTATATCACTCTGTACCGATTTTTCCTTAAAAGCTGCTTTTGGTCAAAATACTCCCAAAGCCTTGGCGCTTTAGTACTTTTACAGTATTTAATCACCTATTAAACTTGTTTATGATAAAATGTAAGCCTTTACAAATTAGAAGGAGGTACAAAGATGCGTTTACGGCATTTTCTTCTTGGTTTACCGTTTATTTTAGCTATTAATCTACTGATTGCACCGCTACTTACCCAGGCATCTTATAAAACTGTTCCCCCTAAGATATCCTTTCCGCTCAAGCAGTGGGAAGCGGCACCCTATGACCGGCCTGAGCAATATGCCAGCTACACTACCCAAAAGGATATATTTATAAAAATGCGGGATGGAGTCATTTTGGCTGCCGACGTTCACCTGCCCGATGGCCAAGGTCCCTTCCCCGTCATCCTGACCCAAACACCATACAATAAAAACATGAGTGGCAGTGAGAACCTAAACGAGTACTTTATTAAGCGCGGCTATGCCCATATGGTTGTTGATGTCCGCGGTACCGGATCTTCGCAGGGTGTCTGGGATTCCTTTGGTGAATCAGAGCAGCTTGACGGCAAAGAACTAGTTGAGTGGGCCGCATCCCAGCCGTGGAGCAATGGCAAGGTAGGCTTATACGGGTCTTCCTATCGGGCAATTAATCAGCTGCTGACAGCTGCCCACCAGCCTGAAGGACTGAAAGCAATCTTTCCGATTGTCCCGATGGGAGACATGTACCGCGACATCCTTATGTCAGGGGGCACCGTCAATACTGGCTTTATCCCCCTTTGGCTTGGCCTTGTTACCGGCAGCGGTTTAATGCCGCCAACCTACACCCTCTCCGATCCTATCATGGCAGCCACGGTTCTGTTGGGGCATGCCGGGCAGACAACTGGGTTTCCGACGAGTACACTTGCATCTGTCCTGACCGGAGGTGAATTTGCCTATGATGGCCCTCAAGCAAGTCTTCGTTCACCACTTGCCGCTGCTGACCGAATCAAAGTACCGGCATTCTTTGCAGGCGGGCTGCATGATTTATTTCAGAGGGGGACCCCGTTATTATATGAGAGATTAAAGGCGAACGGAGTTCCAACCAAACTATTAATGGGCAACTGGACACATGGAAACTATGGCAGCGGACTGCCGGCAGATAATGTACCAACACTTGAGCAGCTGGCATTGCGGTGGTTTGACCAGTATCTGAAAGGAATCAATACAAACATAAATAAAATACCGGATGTTACCCAATATGTGATTGGCGAAGATAAGTTTGTAGTCCAGCCAGGATGGCCCCATCAAGAGACAACAGCACAGCGATATTATCTTAGGGCAGGCGGCCTTTTAACGAAAGAAACAGCATCCTCGCTTGAAATGCCGAAATCAATGCTTCAACAGCCATTGAATGGAATCTGTTCCGGAAGCACAAATCAATGGATGGCCGGGATACCGGATCCAATTCCATGCACAAAGGATAACCGGTTGACCGAATTGACTGAGCTGACCTACACGACCGCACCAGTGAGTGCCGATTTGCGTGTCTCCGGTCCGATAGCAGCCAAGATTTTTGCAAAAACAACAGCCAAGGAGCTTGTTCTTTCAGTCCGTGTGACAGATGTTGCACCGGATGGGTCTTCCCGTGAAATAACTGCGGGCTGGCTTGCTGCCTCACACCGCGCTGTTGATGAAAGCAAGAGCCGTTTCCTTGACGGGCAGCTAATCCAGCCGTGGCACCCTTTCACAAAAGAGGCTTCACTAAAAGTAACTCCAAATGAAGTTATGGAACTGGATGTTGAAATCTTCCCTTCCAATTTTGTTATCAAAGAAGGCCACAGACTGCGCGTCGCAATCGGTCCAAGCGACTTCCCCCACTCGATGTCGCCAGCGCCGCAGCTCTTAAATCAGCTTGGCGGGATTGCAACAATCATGAATACAAAACAGTATCCTTCTTCGATTGTGCTGCCGGTTGTCCAAAGATGATAAAAAAATAATCATCACTAGCCTTTTCAGCAAATCGCAGGAAAAAGCTGTCCGAGAAGGTCGCTAAAAATTGACTCTATTTGGACAGCTTTAATTTTTTTATGTGATGACTTTCCAACGCTTCCTGTTGTAAAGTCTCCTCTGACTTAAAATTGTGAGTGCCTTCACAATTTGATCGCCGTTATGAATGACATCTTGATGCTCCAACAGACCTGAGTTGTCATTCATTGGCTTTATGAATGACATCTTGGCGTCACAACAACACCGAGTTGTCATTCATCTGGTCTTACAAAGCCGTTTAAAAAGCCATGTCAACGACCGGTAACACCTTTTCTAGCTAGAGAACTAGGGGACCCAATAGATATTTACAGAAAACTAGTGGTATAAAACACTGGCTTATAGTTTATTCAAGATAGTCGGAGCTGCCAATTTAATGAATTCCTCTGGAGGAAGTTCGCTATTTCTTTTCCACTCGACTGAAGCCCCATAAAGCCCCCAGCTTAACATGGCCGCTGTCAACTTTAATTCCGATGCTGATTTCGCAGAATGTTTTTTTGCGAGCATATTGTACAAAATGATTTCAATTTGCTCGCGAATAATTCGCGCAATCGTATCCTGATAACCGACATGACAGCGGTTTGACAATGTCATTTGGAAATTGGTGATCGCCAGAAACATACTGACAAGTGCGTCCTCATCCAGTTCCTTTTCATTGAAATCCTGGCCACTCAATTTAACCAGCAATACCTCTGACAGCACTTTTTCAAGCAGGTCATATTTATCCTCAAAATGATAATAAAACGTCGCCCGGTTGATCATTGCTTCAGTTGTAATATCCTTTATCGTAATATCCTTGAAATCCTTTTTCCCGGACAACTCGATAAATGAATCCATAATTAGTTTTCGGGTACGAAGAATCCTCGGGTCAGTTTTTACTTCATCCACTTTTGTCACCTACTTTTTCAACAATTTACCGAATCTGTTGGATAAACGACATACTTGAAAAATTAATGGTTTTGATGTTGTTAATTATCGCCTAGAATCAAGATGAAGGCAAAAAACTAGCTTACAAGCTGGTAATATTCAAAAACAAAAATCGAAAGTGAGGAATTAGTTGTGGAGAAAAAAAAGAATATGGTTTGTGATATGGAAACTGGAATTTGTGGGCCAGCTGACGATAACGGCATTGAAATGGTTGAATTTAACCAGCCCCAGAAGAAAATCAATCTTTACTATGTAACCGACCCGATTTGCTCACACTGCTGGGCATTGGAACCAGTGTTGCGCCGTTTTGTTGAACAGTATGGGGATTTTTTCAATGTCCAAACGGTTATGGGTGGCTTGCTTGAAAAATGGGGTGATGGACCGATTGATCCCGCAAATGGCATTTTTAAGCCTGCCGATGTTGCCGGACACTGGAGAGAAGTGGGCGAATATTCCCGGATGCCAATTGACGGTTCACTTATGATCGACAATCCGGTGCAATCATCCTTTCCTCCATCCAGAGTTTTTAAAGTTATTCAGCGCGAGCACGGCAATGAACTGGCAACTGAATACTTAAGACGAGCACGCGAGGCGCTATTCGCCTTTAACGAAAATATCTCCGATGATTCAGTCCTGGCAGAAATCGTCACTAGCCTCGGCCTCAATGGCCAAGCCATTGTGGAAGAAGCCCATCAGCCGGCGGGGCATCAGCTTTTAAATGAAGACTTCGCACTTGCAAGAAGCCTTGGTGTCAGAGGGTTCCCATCAATTATAATGGTTAACGAGGAAAACAAAGGTGCTAAACTAGTCGGCGCACGTCCGTTCCAGTACTACGTTGACGGTTTGAAACGGACACTTGGCACAGAAGATCTCCAGCCGAAACCTCAGCCTAATCTTCCAGCTCTCCTGAAAAAAGAAAAGCTGTTGTTTTCAAAGGAAATTGAAGTGATGTACGATATAGATAAATCTGAGCTTGCTGCGTTTGTAGAAAAAGAACTGTCACCAGGCAGTTATCAGGCAGAAGAAATCCTTAACGAAAAGTATTTTACAGTGAAATAAGCACGAAAAGAACTCGTCCGGCGTTGGACGAGTTCTTTTTACATAGACAGAATCTCCCTAATATCTTCCTCGGTAAGGGTTGTCTGGCCCTTTTCCCCATTATCAATTAGTTCCTCAACTAGATGGCGTTTTTTCTCCTGCAGCTCATTCATTTTTTCCTCAATGGTCCCTCTTGTTACAAGCTTAATAACCTGAACTGTATTTTGCTGGCCCATCCGGTGAGCCCTGTCGGCAGCCTGTTCCTCGACTGCCGGGTTCCACCATAGGTCATAAAGAATAACCGTGTCTGCTCCGGCAAGATTCAGTCCTGTCCCGCCCGCTTTTAGGCTGATGAGGAAAAAGTCACGCTCTCCTTCATTAAATCGATTGCAAACATCTACCCGTTCTTCAGAAGGTGTTTGGCCATCAAGATAAAAGAAGGGCAACCCTTGAATAATAAACTCCCTTCGGATCAGCTCAAGCATTTTTGTGAACTGGGAGAATATCAGGACGCGCCTTCCTGATTGCCTGCACTCGTCAACTAGTTCTATAAGTTGATCAAATTTCGCTGAACGCCCTTGATAATTCTCAACAAACAACCCGGGATGGCAGCATATTTGACGCAGCCTGGTCAGTCCAGCAAGGATTTTAATCCTGTTCTTCCGGATCGTTTCTTTGTCAAGATGCTTCAGCGTCTTTAGGCGAAGCTTTGACAGATAGGCCGCATACAGTTTTTTCTGGTCTGGGAGCAGCTCGATCGATTCGACTGTCTCAATTTTTTCCGGCAGCTCGGAAAGGACGTCTTCCTTAAGCCTGCGCAGCATAAAGGGTTGAATTCTCCTTGCAATCTGTTTCCTTGTTAAATGGCTGTATTCTTTTAGACCCCTAAACAATTCGGGGAACACGATGTGGAAAATAGCCCAAAGTTCTTCAATTGAATTTTCAATCGGTGTCCCGGTTAACGCAAATTTGTGGTTTGCGGTTATTTTTTTCACTGCCCGGAAGGTCTGGGTGGTTGGATTTTTAAACGCCTGCGCCTCATCAAAAAAGACACTGTGAAAAGGACTGGTCTCATACCAATGCAAATCTTTTCTTAGCAATGTATAAGTCGTGATGATAACATCCACTTCACCAAGGCTGGCCCCAAGTTTTTCCCTTTGTGATTTGTTTCCATCGATGACGATTGCATTGATATCCGGAGCGAACGTTAGAAACTCATGCAGCCAGTTATAGGTGACCGCGGCAGGGCAAACAATAAGAGCTGGCATCTTGTTCATTCTGATTTCAGGAAGCACAGATAAGATAAACGCAATGCTTTGCAGCGTTTTTCCGAGCCCCATATCATCGGCTAGGATACCTCCGAAACCGTATTCGGCAAGCCTTTTCATCCATTGAAAGCCTTTTGCCTGGTAATCCCGAAGAATTGGCTCGAGCGAAGGGGGCAGCGGATAGTTTATTTCGCTGCCGGCCATATCCAGGAAGGACCGGAATGATTCTTCAAATTGAAAAACACTTTCATCGTCCGCTCGATCCAGCATTCGCAAACCTTCAAGGAGCGGAAGATTCAAACCAGCTTCCAGGTCTAGCGGCTGTACTGGGCCTGCTGCCAGGAAACGTTGTATTTCTTCGAATTCACGGGTCTCGAGAGAAAGCAGCGCTCCATCCTTTAAACGATAATATTTGCGTTTTACTTCAAGGGCAGCGAGAACATTTTTAATTTCCTGTTCGGATATACCGGTAAGTTCAAATTTAAATTCAAGCCAGTTGGTTCGCTCCTTCTTGATTTTTACGTTTATCCTTGGCTGCAAATTTTCCCTGAAAATCCTGTTTCTAACCGAAGTTGTCGCATATACCTGGGTAAGCTTTTGCAGCCTTGGCAGCATGTGATACAAGAATTCATACTCAAGTTCCTCGTTGTGCAAAAAATAGCCGCCTTCCGTTTTTGCAAACGAGCTTTCCTCCATCATTTCAAGAATTTCATGTTCTTTTACCCGGTTCCGGATAACTCCTGGACTTGAATCCATCCCCTTGCTATCAAGAGGATCAATGATATGCTGGCCATAATGAAACTCCAGGCCGGCAAGCAGGCGGTTCTTTACCCGGTCAAGATACAGCTTGGCAACCAGGGGCTGCCGCTCATAAGCAGACAATGCTTCCTGTACTTGGATAGTGCCAAAGTTTCTCAAGGCGGGAATGATTTTTTCCTGAAAATAAACCGTCTGGTCTGCTGGTACAGGAATCCGCTTTGACACGGACGACTCCACTAATTCCTTAAGTTCTCCAAGCGTGGCTGCCTCTTCCCGGGTTAGCTGGACAAGTCTCCCTTCAGCAAGAACGACATGATAGGGCTCCATAAATAGGAGTTTGTCCATACCTTCAATCGTAAGTACATGGACCCCTTCCCCCGTTTCGGATAAATCAATGCTTAAAGGCAGCGGCCCTTTAGCAATATGAAAGCCATTCCGCTCGTTTCCGTTATAAATGAGTTTAACATCTTGTGACGATTCAAGAAGAGGCACCAACTGAAGCCAGGCTGAAGGCGGAATTAGCATGGTGGGGCCATTTTTTACAAATGAAGTTCCCAGCAGTGCTTTTTCATCGTCAAGGACCTTTATTAACAGCTGCAGAACATCATCCGTTTCTTTTTCAAAGCAATGAAGTGTTGGATCATAGGCAGCTTCAGGAATCCTTGTCCCATTTTGAACCTGTTCGAGGAATAGCCTGATATTTTCAATCGGGGCTTGGCCTATTTGCACTCCTATTCCAAACATCATTTTTCCTGGTGCAGCTTCAACTGACTCTAGGGTAAAAATAGACTTGAGCACTTGCCTTGTTTCAAAATGAAGCTGCTTCCGGCTCTTCAGCTTTGTCCCGTTCAGAAAAAGCTGTTGAACATCGGCGGACATCGTTTGCTCTGGAATTTCCTTCTGTTGATGTTTTTGGTCCGAGAGAGCCAGAAGTACTGCCGCAACGTGCTGGCATTCCTTCCGAACCGAAGCAAGAGTTGGACACGTGCAGGAGGTCTTAAAACCACCTTTACCGTCAGCCTCCACACGTACATGGAAATCCTCCGCACCTTTTACAATTGCGGAACATTCCTGATTGGTCCGGTACTGGATTACCACTTTATTCGTCTGGTAAAATGCCGTCCCCCTCTTGAACGACACAACACCGCAGCGGTCTTTAATAATTGATTGTGTAACATTTATATTCAAGGATTTGTTTCGTTCCTTCCGAGTTCATTCAAAAGTAACTTTAATTATAGCTTGTCGGGATCGTTGTTTCCATAAAAGGAGTAGTTGAATTCTGTCTTAAACCAAGTTTTACATAATGAAAGTAGTTCTCTTTTTGGGGATGTGGGAAATAGGAAAGGATTTTACTTGTGGTAATAAATGAGGCACTTTCGGAAGGTGTATACGACTGAAGACTACACCAGCGGTACTCTTCAAGTTCGTTGGCCAGACCTGCCCTAATTGGATTTAGATGTATATAACGACTTAGCTCCAATTCGTATTTGGGACTCGTAACGAGGAAAGATTTGTATCTTCTTTCGAAAACATAACCGCTATGGTGATTCACTCTGTTAAAATACCTGGCATACCCAGCATTTATGTCTTGCATGATTTTACTTAAATAGTGATCAATTGTTTGAATTTGAAGATGAATGTGGTTTGGCATAATACAATAGGAAAAAAGTTTAAAAGGGTATCGCTGCTGAGCCATTTTAACATATTCTAAATACATTTCTCTGTCCTCATCGCTATGGAACAATGTTGTTCTTCGAATACCCCTGCTAATGACATGGAACTGGGCACCTTTAAACCAGATTCGATTCCTTTTAGACAAGCAGATCACAGCCTTCTTATAATATTTTGATTGATAAATAGGGTTGGGAATTTTTATCAGGTGTTGGAAGAGGGAGATTAGAGGATGTACATCTTACTATTTTCTCTTTTATTGGGCTATTTCCTTCTTTTATAAAATTTTTTTTTATTTTTGTAGTCGCAGTAGGTAAAATGTGTAGCCTCCGAGATAGAGTCATTCTGGTACTTCTCTAAGTACTACTAGTTTTTCCGCTGGATTGCCTAGTGATACTCCGAGTACTGCTAGTGATTAGTGACCATTCTATCACCTCGACTAGTAATAAAGTGTAGCCTTTGCGGCATAGTACTTCTAGTACAACTCAGAGTACTACTAGTTTTTCCGACAGGTTACCTAGTGATACTCTGAGTACTGCTAGTGATAAGTGACCGGTCTTTCACTTAGACTAGTTATAAAGTGTAGCCTCTGCGGCATAGTACTTCTAGTACTACTCAGAGTACTACTAGTTTTTCCGACAGGTTACCTAGTGATACTCTGAGTACTACTAGTGAAAAGCGACCATTCTCTAGCTCCATCTAGTGAAAAAGTGTTATCCCAGTGACATAGTCATTCTAGTACTACTCAGAGTACTACTAGTTTTTCCGACACGTTACCTAGTGATACTCTGAGTACTACTAGTGAAAAGCGACCATTCTTTAGCTCCATCTAGTGAAAAAGTGTTGTCCAAGTGACATAGTCATTCTAGTACTACTCAGAGTACTACTAGTTTTTCCAACGGGTTACCTAGTGATACTCTAAGTACTGCTAGTGAAAAGTGACCATTCTCCCCCCCTTCTAGTAACTAAAGTACAAAAAAACAAACCCCTTCCCAGCAAAAAAACCAGAAAGGGGTTTCTAATAATATTAGGATTCTTTCATGCCGGGCAGGTCAGGTGCTTCAAAAATTGGTGGTTCCCCGCCCAGCGCCTTTAGGAAGGCAAGCAAATCGGCTTTCTCTTCCTCTGTCAAGCCAAGCGGCATGAATTGCTTCATAAAAAAGCTCTTGTTCGCGTTGGTACTTTAATTATAAATCTCGAACCCCAGCAAAAGAGCTTGGCATTGTGAACAATTTTCTAAACGTATTCAACATGGAAACTGAGCAAAACCCAAAAAATAATGCCCCATCCTAATTGAAATGGGGCATCAGAACAACAATTTATTCAACAACCCTTGATACATCCTGCTTCTTCCCGTTATCTTTTTCCCGGAAGATGAGCCAGACAATCAAACTTAAGGATACGAGAAGCCCTTCAAGGGATAGGATGTACCATGGGTGAGGGCCGAGGAAATCCAGTAAGCTTGCCGTTTCAGGTTTATGACTCAGATACATATAGTTGCCATCGACCAGCTTATTTATCAGTATGACAACTGGCAGAATTAGATTAAGAAAAACAATCAGTTTCACGACAGACCAAATAGTCGGGCGGTAGCCGTGGACCCATGTAAAATACAGTGGAACCAGGACGATCATCATATGGGTATAGAAAAAATGAATGAATCGGAAATGCGGGAAATCGAAAAAAAGATAAGGAGTTGCGAGTGCCTGGGTTGCACCAAGCAGTGCGGTATAGAGCAGCACATCATAGACTGCCTTGCTCCTTGTAAACAGCAGGATTACAGCCAATATCAGGCTGATACTGCACAACCCTGCCGGCAGAGAATCCATGGAACGCCAGATGCCATTCTTGAACATCCACACATTATACAGCGTCTCCATCACGATAAGGGACACAGCCACCCCTAATTCAATTTTCCTTTCCTGCCTTCCTTTTAATTTTTCACGGAATAAAAAGATGCCGATGGATGCGGTAATGAGGATCCCCAATATAAAGAGGTGGGAGATTCCAAACATCTCAAAGCGAATATCCTTTGAACTTCCGCCAAACCAATCCATCCGGCTCACCCTTTCATGTATGCTAGTCTGTTATCTATTTAGTATACAATGGCTATATGATTTAGACTTAGTTTTTCTTAACCAATTTTCTCCGTGTCCATTTTGAAAGGTCATTGCCCTTCAGGACATCTTCAAGCAATTCTGGCAGGAGGTTCGGGCTGCAGCCGAAGCACGGGATTCCCATTTTGCCAAGTTTGTTTGCATTTCCTTCATCATAGCTTGGCAAGCCTTGGTCTGAAAGAGCCAGCAATCCGACGACTGTCACTCCTGATTCATGCATTTCTTTCATCCGCCTCAGCATGGCAGCCTGGTTGCCGCCCTCATATAAATCAGAAACGAGCAAAAAGATTGTTTTTGCTGGATCGGTGATCAAAGTTTGGCAATACGCAATCGATTTATTGATGTCAGTGCCTCCGCCGAGCTGAATCCCAAACAATAAATCAACCGGGTCTTCCTTTGCCTGCTCTGTCAAATCGACGAATTTATCATCAAACGCTACAACATGTGTCTTTAAAGCCGGTATACTGGCAAAAATTGAACCGATAATCGAGGCATATATGACAGAGTTGGCCATCGAGCCGCTTTGGTCAATATCGAGAATAATTGTCCAATTGTTCGAGTTCCTTTTTCTATCAAAAAAGTAAAAACGCTCGGGTACGATGAGTTTCCGGTCCCGATCATAATTCTTTAAATTCCTCTGTATGGTATATTTCCAGTCGATGCTTTGCGGGCCTCCGGAAATGAGCGTCCTTTCCCTCCGGTTCAATGCTCCTTTGACAGCTTTCCTGACATCGTTTTCAAGAAGCTTCTTAATATCTTCCACTACACTTTTGACAAGCTCCCTTGCTGTGTCCTTCGTGCGTTCCGGAATCCGGCCTTTCAGAGCCATAAGTGTGGCTACCATTTCAATGCTCGGTTTGACATTTTTAAGTATTTCCGGTTCAAAAAGAAGCTGGGTTAGTCCTTTTCTTTCAATAGCATCCTGCTGGATGACAGATACAATGTCATCCGGAAAAAAGGTCCGGACATCGCCAAGCCATTTAGCAAGCCGGATTCCTCCGCCCGAACTGCCCAACGAACCCGTCCGGCTTCCTGTATCGTAGAGGGCAGCGAGCGCTTCATCCATCAGCATTTCTTCTTCCGTTAACAACTGCTGGCTATCCCCGCCAGTCAATTCTTTTTCAGCTGCCGGGCCAAGAATAAGCCTCCATCGTTTTTTTCGGTTAGTCATTTTACCAATCCCCAAAATCAAAATCATTTAATTGGTCTAGCGCACTTTCCTCTGTATCGCTCAACTCTTCATTCAAGTATTCACTGACTTCCAAAGCCTCAAGCCCCCATAAGCCGGCAAGAAGTTCGGCAACTCTTGCCCTGTCCGAGGCAGTGAAGGTTGTAAATGACCTGCGCAGAAATACGAGTGCCCGACGAAACTCCTCTTCCGATAATGTGGCAATATAGGCGTCCATTTGCTCCCATACGAATGAGCGGGAAATCAGCGCGTGCCTATTCCGAAGACAAAGCCCCTCGAACCAGCCTCCTCCAATATCAGCAGGTATCCCGGGTGAGAGCCTTCTCGACACTTCCTGCTCCAATTGTTCCGGACCGAGCTCATTTCTTTCAAGGAGAACTGCACAGCTATAGCCAGAAAGCAATGGATTCAGGTCATCCCGGCTGACGAGCTCCCCCAAGGTTGCCAGCCAGAGTCCTTCATCTACATGTTCATAGAGCTGGCGGGCTGTCTCATTCATGTCGCCCATTCCTTCCATGATTCCTCGCGCCGCGTCATTATTGCACAGGGCAGCACCCGGCAAGAGCAGGGTTCCTCTAAGGAACAGCCTTGTAATAAGCGGGATGAGCGGCGTGGTATCAAGACCGCGTACATCACCGAACTGCAGCACATAAGCAAGCTCTCCGATGGCAGAAGCAGTCTCGTTGAAGTCACCAGTTTCGGTACCCATCCTCGCCACCATGAGCCTTGCCTCTTCCATCATTTCCATCAATCCACACAAATAACTGTCCCGGATCACCCTGGAAGCATCCGCAATAGTTTTCGCTTTTTCCAGCCTTTCCTTGAGAATAAAGCCAACTGCAAGCTCAATCGTTTCACCCAATAGTGTGGACTCTACAAGCTGGATTTCACTTTCAGGGCTCCACCTGAGGTTCCACAATTCCCCCCAGCTGGCATTGTCCTGGCTATAGGCACCTTGAATTGCAAAGCCGACTCCAAGCGTTTTCAACTGATGGAAAAAGAACGATCTGTGCCTGTCCAGGAATGCTGCTTCCCTGCTTTTCACACGTCTGTTTTCCCGCAGGTCAAGCTGGATTTGGACATTGACATTGGTTTTGTATTTTGTAAGCTTCAGGTCATGGAGCCTTCTTTTAAAATCCTGCTGTAACGGTGTCTGTACAACTCCTTCAGGCAGTTCTCCAATATCCGCCCCAATCTCAATTTTGGCGCAGGCATCCGATATCACGGAAAAATCCCCATGTCCGAGGCACATTGTCGCCGAATCCCTAAGGTCCTGCAGGGTAGGCCTTCCACTCCTGAAGGATGCGAGCGAATAGGCAAGCCTGCTCGCCTCCATTACTTCTGCTGTTGACCGGAATGTCCCTTTCTTTCTTAACTCAGCTGCGAGAGACGATAAATAATAGACAGGGAGCTTCTCATGATCTTCTTCCAAGAGGCATTCCCACATCATCTTAAAATAAGCAGGGGCATGATTGCCGGCGCCATAGCCTGAGCGGGAGGACAGCCTGAAATTGGAATACGGCATCAAGGTGAAATTGACGGGAACCTCCGGAAGCAGCTTCAGTTCACCATCCCCGCCTTCTTCCTCCAGCAAACCATTGATATGGAAAGCACCAGTGATCACAACCGTTTTTTCAGGGGGATGGCCTTCCAACATCGCAGCTGCAATTCTGCTCCGCATATAGGATTCGCGTATATAGTTATGCTTTCGTTCCCGTTCACTGTCCGTTCCCGCGGCTTCTGAACGCAGCTCATGGGAAAAGGCATTTATCGAGGAAAGAAACGACATCCCATTCCTTATTTGCTCAAACGATCGCTCCCAATAGGATTCATAATTATGTTCTCCGGCCAGAGAAGCAATCTCATCGTAAACCGAAGCCCGGTTTGTCTCCTCAATCTCTTCATCCTGTTCATTCGCATGTTCAATCCTTGCAATCGCGAATGAGTTCGCAGCCGGTAAATCAATGAACTCCACATGAGCACCATGCTCAATAGCCCAGAGGATTGCCTGGTATTCCGGAGAGTAGTCAGCCAAAGGATATACAATTGATTCAATAGGCAAATCGGTTGTATAAGCCATGATGGCAATCGGAGGTTTTACATTTTTCCTGGCAATATCCTTCAGGAGCGGTGTCATATCGGCAGGCCCTTCAATCAGCACAGCTGTTGGGTTTACTTCATTAAGGAACCTCTCTAAATGCCACGCTGCCGCAGGTGATAAGTGGCGGACCCCGAAAACATGCGGCTTCATCGCCCGTTCATCTCACTGCAAGCATTGTACAGCTTCCGCCATTCTGTTCCCCTTTTCTTCATTACATTCTCCAGATATTCCTTCCAGACGATGCTGTCCTTCTCTTCATCCTTGACAACCGTGCCCTGAAGACCGGCGGCCACATCTTTCTCGCTAATTTGGCCCGTCCCAAAGCTTCCCGCAAGTGCCATGCTGTTGGTTAAAAGAGAAATCGCTTCCGCTGTCGAAATAACGCCGCTCGGGGATTTGAGTTTTTCTTTCCTGTCCATTGTCATTCCTGCGCGAAGCTCCCGGAAAATCGTTACCACTTTTTCGACCAGCTCCTCCGATGGCAATTCAGCCTGGAGGCGGAATTGGGCGGACAGTTCACCTACACGCTTGCGGACGATGTCCATTTCCGTTTCAATGTTTCCGGGAGTCGGCAAAACGAGGATGTTGAAGCGCCTCTTTAAAGCGGAAGACATTTCATTAACACCACGATCGCGCGTGTTGGCTGTCCCAATGATCGAGAATCCGCGAACCGCCGAAATTTCTTCGCCTAGCTCGGGAATTGTCATGCTCTTTTCCGATAAAATAGAGATCAGTGCATCCTGAACCTCGGACGAGCAGCGGGAGATTTCTTCAAAGCGGGCAATGCTGCCAGTTTCCATGGCCCGGAAGACTGGGCTTTTGACGAGAGCCTGACGTGAAGGGCCGTTGGCAAGAAGCATTGCGTAATTCCAACTATAGCGGATTTGCTCCTCTGTTGTACCTGCTGTCCCCTGAATGATTTTTCCCGAATCACCGTGAATCCCGGCAGCAAGCAACTCTGACAACGTTGATTTGGCTGTCCCCGGCTCACCAATCAAAAGCAGCGCCCGGTCAGTTACGAGTGTAGCAATCGCCATTTCTATCAATCTTTTATTTCCGATATATTTGGGTGCAATCTCTTTCTTACCTGCTGTTCCACCGGCAATAAATGTATAGACTGATTTCGGTGATAGCAGCCAGCCTTCAGGGATGCTTCCTTTCTCCTCTTTTTTTAGTATCTCCAACTCTTCCTGAAACAGCTTTTCCGCTGGCAATCGCAGCAATTCCGCCATTACTTTCCCTCCCGCACGCGCATTTCGCTGACTATTTCAAACAGGATTTCTTTCATTTTTTCGTTATTTATTTCGGTCATGGCAATCTTCTCCAGACTGTCCGCTCTTTCTGCTGGCAGGTGGAGCAACAACGATAGATTTTTATATGCTTTGTAGTAATAATAGCTACCAGATTTGATAGATTCGTCCGTTTTTTTCAAAACAGAATAAACGACATCAAAAACATCCTGGTAACCAATCTGGATGAGCGAAGCCATGGCCAGTACAGTTGTTTTATCATTGAAGGATGGTTTCTTGTTTATTTTTCCTAAAATAAACTCAAGGTGGGCTTTTCCGAAAACCTTATCGGCCATTCTGAATACAAGCTTATGTTCATCAACGGAAATGAGGAGAGGAATCCACCTTTCGTCCCACTCAATCCTCGATTTCAGCTCCATTTCCTCAAATTCCTCACGGCGGGGATGCCATATGTATTCCTCATCGAACACCCTAAGTCCCGGCTTGAGAAAAACAAGCTCTTCCATTGTTTCAAGGATGGCTGTCCGGGCTGCATCCTTGCTTGATTTTTTAGCATAATCCGAATACATGCCGTAAATTTCAGATGCCGTTCTCTGTTGTAAAGATGCCCTTAAGGATACTCCGGCAAGCTTCGCTTTTTTTGGTAAAAGAAACAGGGTTTCGACAAATTCCAAATATTCCTTTTCTGGCTGCCCCATTAGGATATCAGCTGCTTTTAATGCAACATCCACGGAAACCTTGGGATCGGCGGCAACTTCCATTAAGAATGTATAGATATCATGGCTCTTTGCCCCATCGAGGGCCCAGATTGCCCAAAGTAGCGAATAGTCATCAGCTTTTGGTTTGGAGATCTTCTGCTCGCCGTACACCTTTTTTGCATAAGAAAGCATCGTCTCTGCCATTTGAGGCGATGGATTGGCTCCTGCAACTTCAATTACTAATTCCTTGTCCCTCGTTTGAAGTGCATTTGAAAGACAGCCAAGGGCCTCCCGGGTTGCCCGTTTTGCAAGGGAAGTATAAGCGGCCCGCCTCAAATCCAGCTTCTTCGCCTTAGTGTAGTCAATCAGCACTGGCTCACACTCATCATAGTCTGCAAGAAAGCCAAGAATGGTTTCCTTTATCACTAACGAACCTGATTCAAGAACCTCGAGGTAAAACGGCAGCCCGTCCTTGCCTAGAATCGTATGGATGGCCCGAATCCGTCTGCTATCTCCCGCTTTACCTTGAGGATTGAAAGAATCATTTAAGAGAGGGACAATTTGCTTTCCAAGGCTTGGCAAAATTTCATCCATGATATAATCCGCAAGAAGTGTATGGGAGTCGTCCAACCCTGAAATTAGCGGTAACACAACCCGCAAGTCATTCATTTTTCCAGTTTCATATGCTTCCTTCACTATTTCCATTCGCCCAGGCCCTTTAGATTCAAGTGCCTGAAGAATAGAATTTAAAGAAAGATACGACATTTCAGTGTTATAAGACATACTATGTCCAGCGTTTGTGATTTCCCCTTGTTTTCCTGTTATCCCCATCGTATATAAGACCGATGATAGCAACTGGGAAAGCTCCAGCAAGTCTTCAGCCGAGCTGCCGTTCCCATTTGCAAGTTCCTCGGTTAACTGTCCGAGCCTCTTAAATACAGGGGCTTTCTCCCCCATCTTCTTTAACACCGGGATTGCTTTTTGAAGCTTCATGTCGCCTCTGGCAAGGTCACTGCCCGCAATTGCAAGCCTCCGGGCTTCTTCCTTCAGTTCAATTAAAACTGGAATGCTCATGATTTCCCTCCCTTAGCCCAGCAGCCTGATGAGGCGATTTTCGGTGATGATTGACAATGGTTTCGCACCAAGCATGCCAGTTGACTGATCATGATAAAAATGGACAAGTATGGCCTGATTTTTCAAGTCTCTATCGGGTAAGAGCCCGAGTAATGGCAATGTGGGCCGTTCATCTTCAGGGCTGTCAACAAGGCTTAATCTTACTCCGTTCATGTCCTCAAGCTGCCACTCGCCTTCGACTTTTCCGATCCTGCTAAAGGAAATAAGGACAGCCGGCTGCTTGTCGGCTAAAGGCAGCCTCAGTATATTCCGTACTTCCTTTAGAACCTCCGTAACACTTTCTTTGGCATATCCTCTTACTTTTGAAAAATCCGCCTTGCCTTCAAGAGTGTATTCCTCCCAGCGGACCCTTCTATTGCCTTCACCTGGATAGATGTACAATTGGCTTGTACTAAGGATTTCCATAACTGAATCTTCTTCTTTAATATATTTAAGCGCCTTAAAGGGCCGGTAGTTTTTTGTATAAACCAATTCCCCTGAACCGAGATCCAGCCAAATTCCCTGGTCCACATACTCCCCGCGTGCTTCATTCCGATGTGAGGCAAATGAAAGTTGTACGAGTCTCACGTTTTGTTTTACCTGTCCATACTCCTTCAGCTCAGTTAATTGCCACGTGTGTCCAAGCCACTCCTCAATAGACGTCGCAGTATCGGGCAGGAGATTTTCATCTTCCAGCCGTTTTTCGAGATGCTGACGTCCCTTTTTGCACAATGCATGCAACACAAGCAGCCTTTCATAGGCTAACTGGTAGAGGCGCTCTTCAGGTTGCTCTTTTTTCCATAAAAGTATAAAAGCTCTTAATTCATTTTGAGCCTCCTTCAAATAATGGTTCCCAAGCAGCCTCGCTGTCTCATCAAGCTGCTTCAGTTTTTTTGGATCAATTGAAGCAAGCCCCGCTAAAAGAAGCTGGTTGATTTGTTTTTCTAGGAGTGAAAGCCCTTCAAGCTGAGTATGCAGCTTCTTTGATAGGGCGGATTTATTTACCTTCCTCGGCGCTTTCTGCTGCTCTTTCTTTTTTTCTTCACGCTCTGAGGCTTTTGAACGTTTGGCGATTATATCTTCAGGAATGGATGCTTCTGTAAAGGGTGCCCCGTTTATGTATGCATACAACAGCCCAAGAGAATGTTTACAAGGAAATTGGCGGCTTGGGCAGCTGCAGCGAAAAACTGGGTCTCCTTTTATAAAGTCAGCCGATGTAAAATACGGGTTTTTCCCACTGCCTTTGCATTCTCCAAAGATAAGTGTCCCGTCACTGCTAATATGCAGGTTTTGTAACTGATTTTTCCGCACCAGGCCCCAGCCATTCTTTACTGCAGCGGCATTTGGTGCAAAAGAATTAACATAGGCTTCCGTTAATGAATTCATTTTTCCACCTCTTTTAAAATTTCACAACGTCTGAAATTTCTGAAATGAACAATATCCACTATTTTACCATCTTATAACTCCCACAGTGGAAAAAAATCGCAAATATTAATAGTTGGAAAATTTAGGGCGAAAAGCAAAATGAGTGTAGCCACCCGCTGTCACGGGTAAACGGGTAGAAAATCACAAGGGAGGAATTTTCATGAGCCTAAAATTAGTGAAACTCCTTTTGGGGGGAACAATTTTATCCGCTTTATTTAGCTTCATTATTCTAATCATGACTATTGTTCATCATTTTAAAATCAAAAGCCTTGTCAGAGAGGCAGCACGTGCTGAATAATAGGATTGCTGGGAGCATTGGTTATTAAATCATTGCTCCCTTTATTTCTAAATTAGTATAGGAGATCAATAGAAAGGCAGGAAGAGTCATTGGCAAAGATTACGGTTGGCGTCATTGGAGTAGGCGGAATTGGCGAGCGTGTCCTTTCCCAATTTAAAGCCCATCCTGAAATCGAGGTAAAGGGCATTTTTGATACGAACAAAAATAGGCTGGATCAGGTTTCTGCTAACCATTCAATCCCGGCATATAAGGATTACAGGGAACTGCTGGGCGAACCGTCCATCAATTTGATTTATATTGCAGTTCCCCCAAACTTTCATCACCAGTTTGTCATGGAGGCTCTTGAAAATAATAAAAATGTTTTCTGCGAGAAGCCCCTTGCTAGTTCTGTGGCGGAGGCTGTTGAAATGCTGCATGCTGCCGAAGCAAAAAACGCGCTTCATGCAGTGAATTTCCCTACAATCTTTGGACAGGGTTTTATTGAGCTTGAGAGACTGGTTAACGATGGCTTTCTTGGCGAGCTCCGCCGTATCGAGCTTCACTGCCATTTTCCGGAATGGCCCCGTCCTTGGCAAAGAAACAGCTGGATTTCTTCAAGGGAACAGGGGGGTTTTGTCCGTGAGGTGTTCCCGCATTTTATCCAAATCATCCAGCAGCTGTTTGGAGATATATGTGATGTTAACTCATCACTTGAACTGCCTGATGACCCTACCCTTTGCGAAACGGGTATTATTGCAAGCGGAAAGCTGGTAAGCGGAGTCCCTGTCCTTTTAAATGGGCTATCCGGCATTGGAATGAAGGAGGAACTTCGCTTCACTCTATACGGGTCGGAAGGAACGCTTTCTTTGGTAAACTGGTCCGAGTTATGGGCATCGAGGTTAAACGAGCCTCTATCGAGAATCGATGTAGAAGGCCCTGGACATTATTCCATGTTCATGGATGAGCTTGTTAAGGCTGTTGACGGGAAACCTTCAAGGCTGGTCACATTTAAACAAGGCTATGAAGTCCAGAAAGTACTCGATGCACTGCTGAATAAAAACTGATTTCAAAACGAATGGCCAACAAGTATTTTGTTGGCCATCAGTTCATTACATATTTTCAAATTGGATGTACTCCAAAATATTCCCAAAGGGGTCCCTGAAGCTAATATACTCTCCAGGCGGGCATCTAGTTGGTTCATCTAAAACAAAATCCACTTTTCTTTCTTTTAACTGTTTGAGTGTTTCATGTATATCTTCCGTTCTTAATGCTAAAACAACCCCAGATCCTTTACCTACTTGAGCATAGGCTGCATTTTCACTTTCCTCCAGGACCAGTGGAATCCCCCCGTTCAGAAGTGTTACAATTTTGGGACCATATTGTTTGTTTACTTGGAATCCTAACGCATTTGTATAAAAATCGATGGCTTTATTCAAATCCGGTACATAAATGCCTATAACACAAACCTGGCTGCTCATTTCGTTCCCCCTTTTTGGAATATCTTTCTATTTCTATAAATTCCGCCATTTCCCTCCTTTTTGTAAAACAAAACTTTCTCTTGCCCAGCTCCAATAAAAAAATGCTCAGGAAAATCCCTAAGCATTTTTGAAACACATTCTTTTATTTTATTTTAAAGCTGGCGTTTAGTATTACTATTCTTCGTTTCTTCTCTTTACATTGGCCATAATAAATCCGCTTGCCGGCCGTGATGGCATCCGTATGAGACTATAGCTCAGATCCTGTCCATCCGGAACATCGTACTGAAGGTGATTGACGAGAAAATCCACGGCTACTTTCATGACCTCCACTGTTACACCTTCTCCAGGACAGCGGTGGCCTCGGGCGGGATCTCCTCCACCTTGCGGAATAAAGGAGTATGGATTTCCATCCCACTCACGAAAACGCTCGGGATGGAATTCATTCGGAAATTCCCATAGCCGGTAATCATGGTTTGTACCAAAAATATCAAGGAGGACAAGCTGCCCTTCGGTAAAATTATAGCCATTCCAGGTAAAATCCTTGCGAGCCCTGGCACCGAGAAACGGCCCAAATGGATAAAAGCGTCTAACCTCCTGAACAAACCACTCCCTGTATTGATTTCCTTCTGATTTTAATTTTTCCCTGCACTCCGGGTAATCATGGATTGCAAGAGCACAATAGGAGATAAAGGTAGAAATCGCGACAATCGGCCTCAGGATATTTATTAATTCAATTGCCGCCATCTTTGCATCAAGCGGTTCGCCATCAGGATCACGATAGGTTGCCCATTCTTGCAAAGCAGAGCCTTGCCTGGCCTGAAGCTCTCCTGATCTGGTTTTTTCAATAACTTCTATTATCCATGCCTCGCCCCGCTCCCTGGCCCGGCGGCCTTTCCAGTGCCTAGGACCGACAGCACCGAACGCATCCACCATGGCATTAAAATCATTGGCCCGCTGCCTCGCCTCATCTTCCTTAAGAGGGACTCCAGCCCATTCACAGGCAATTCGGCAAAGAACTTCCGCGGATTCATCAAATAGTATAACCTGCTCCATTCCTTCCCATTTTCGCGCAGCTTTCTGAAATTGTTTGTATGCAAGCTGCCCAAGCTCTTTCACGCCCTCTGGCGACAATAGTGCCATGAATAAGCTTTTTCTGCTTTGATGGACAGCACCATCCTTTGTCTGGATTGCATTTACACCAAACAGAGTCTTCTGAATTCGTTTAGGAGCCGCTCCGGTCCGTTGAAAAAACTCATTGTCGTAAAATCGTTTAACCGCCTCTTCACCTGTCATACAGACCGCCTTTTGGCCAAGGATACGAGCCTCAAACAGATCGGCTCCGTACTGTTTCGTCCGATTTTGGATAAAAGTATACCCCTCCTGCATCAAGGCAAGGCTGTTGTCGAGACTTTTATCTTTTGGGACTTCACTCATTTCGATTCGCTCCTTTGGCAGAAAAAACTTATTTCTGCGTTCATCTCCATGACTACATAATTTCCATGAAGAACCTGGATTAAACCGATTACACATCCTGTTTTTCTTTTTGCAAATTATATAGGTGTAAGATGACTTGTTAAAAATGCCGGATAAGGGTATTTGTCATTATTTATAATTGAAAACTCCGCTAATGCCTATACCTTCACCACAAACATGACATAATGTATCCTATCTTCTTCTAAAGGGAGGTGTTGCTCATGTTTGGTTATGGTGGTTATGGTTACGGCGGATGTGGTTACGGTTATGGCGGTGTCGGGCACGGTGGCGGTTTCGCCTTAATCATTGTTCTTTTCATTCTGTTAATTATTATTGGTGCCACTATTTGGTGCTAATCTAGTTCTAAAATCAAGCAGTATAGCCGTTTATCCATCTATGTCCTTAAACCGTACCGAAGGCTTTTTACAACCTCACTTACTTTTATCTCGCGCTGAGAAATGGCATTCTCAGCGTTTTTTTATAACATGGAAAATATGGTCCGCTTTCCGCTCTTTGTCATAGGCGTCTTTCCGTAACATGTTCGCCAGCTTCACCTGTAAATAAATATTCACACCACGAATTAAAAAAAGACAGGGACAACTCCCTGCCTTAAAATATGCTGATATCATGCTAGTAATCTATTACCACTGCGGAAATCCGCCCGACCCGATATACCTTTCCATGATTATTTTCCGATGATGGAGTTCGTGCCCCGCTATAATTGAAACTAATGCACGCGCAGAAACATTTCCCCCATTGGCCACTCCTTCACGCTCCCATATCGAGTCATCAAGCGCTTTAACCAATGTAAGGGTAGATGCCCTGACAGCTAAAAAATTGCCCAGTAAATCTGGGAAAGGATACTTGTCAAATCCAGCCTGCTTTACGTATTCATTTTCATCGAAACCAGGAAGTTCAACCAGATCAGCGCGGGCTATCACCAGCAGCCTGTATGCCATGATACGCTCGGTATCAGCAATATGGCCAAGGACCTCCTTGATGCTCCATTTACCTTTTGCATACCGGAACTCTGCCTGTCGCTCGGACAGTCCTTTTAGGAGGATCCTTGTCTCCTCCGCCTGCCTTTCAAGAATTTTAACCAAATCTCCATCCGCAATCAATCGGATGTATGGTGCATAATAGGGGTTATACTCTCTTGGCTCGGGACGACTGATCATCTTCATCCACTCCCTTTAATACGCATAAATTTCCTATTTTCACCTTATCACTTCTTACATAAAAGGAAAAGGATGCCCGTATGACAAATTTCGGACTCCTCATTCATTGACAAAAGGAAAGAAATACTCACCCAAGTTTCCCATGTTCTGGTTTTGTATCCCCTGGTCCAAAGTATTGGCAGTAGAGATCTCCATGAATCTTTCCAATAACCGCATCCCCTCGTATTACTCCCGCAGAAACAAGGTCGTTTTTGACTTTCGCAAGGAAAAGTCTTCTAAAGTAGGCGGAACGATTAGGGTCCAAGTTGGAGATCAATTCCCATATCCATGATTCAAGATTGAGACTGACAGGCTTTTTCTTTATAGAGGCAGGCACGTTCTCCCCTGCATTTCTGCTCCTTACCCTTGAACGGTCCAAACGCACTGGAAGCTTGCGCCGTTTTTGCTGGCACAAAATTCGATAATAATCTGCGAAGGCCTCAGTCATCTGGTCATTTTCACCAATTAACTTTGCATGCAAAAGTTCTTTTTTCATTTTTTCCAGAAAAAGTTCCCTAAAGAATTGTGTTCGATTGGCCTGTATCCGATCAACCGTTTCCCAAATCCATTCTTCAAGATTAATACTGATAGGCACTTTGTCCAGTGTGCCTTTCTCTTTTTTTATTCGCATCTTATATACCCCTTAATTTTCGGGCATGTAGAGAAGCTTGCCCGTCCTTGAAGCCATCCCTTCTTTCTATTCAGGAAAGAGTGCTGTTGAATACCCATCCTTATTGACGATTGCCCCTTTGTCAAAGTTACAAAATTTAATTCTCTTTACTCTTTTACACGACTATCATACAATGTCACAATTTGAACATTTTTTAACCAACCATTATTTACCTATTTTTTATAAAGATAGTAGCTCAAAACTAGAATTGGCAAAATAGAAAAATATTGGCGAAAAGGTAGTAATACTGCCGTTTTTTCTTATTTTTACCACCAAATTATTACAGTTAAATCCAATAATTGGCTTAAATTTTCAGAATTCTCATATTTGCTCGTAATAAACTTGTAATCTCTCTGTGATGACTCTGTTAAATTGATTCCAGTATAGTAGGTTTATCAAATCACCCAGGGGGTATACAACTATGTTGAAGAAATTCATGGCCGTTCTTCTAATGACAACGATGCTGACTACTATCCTGCCGACGATGGGCGAAGCTGCCTACTATCATACAAAAGCTATTTCTGTTGCTAAATCCAATATTGGAGTTCCTTATAAATGGGGCGGTACAAGCACTAGCGGATTTGATTGTTCCGGACTTGTAAAATATTCATTTGGTAAAGCCGGTAAAACTCTTCCTCGTACTACCACTGAAATGTGGACTAAAGGTACAAAAGTCAGCAGCCTTCAGCCGGGTGACCTCGTATTCTATAAAACTTCTTCTGTAAGCCGCGTTTCACACGTAGGCATTTACATCGGAAGCGGCAAGTTCATCCACTCTGCCTCTTCCAAAGGCGTTTCAATCGCATACCTGAGCAACTCTTACTGGAAGCCGCGCTATGTAGGTGCAAAACGAATTTAATAGACCATATACGAGAGGGCTGGACAAGCCCTCTTTTTGTTGGTGAGGCAAGTATCTTAATATATACGTTGAACTTAAAAAATTGCTTTTTAAGCCCTGTTGTTTGAAGTGGAAGGCGCGAAGCTCGTTCGAAAATGCAAAAACCGCATTTTCTCCTGCATGCTTTTTCAGGGAAGCTTATTCAACGTCCTGCGGGAACAGCGGGACAGGTGAGACCCCACAGTCGCTCTCTTCGACAAGGAGAAAGAAATGCGAAGGCGACTGCCCAGCTCCGACAAGCGCTGCAGGGCCTGAAGCGGAAGTCGTTCTTTGACTTCAGCTGAAGGACCGAAGCGACCTCGAGGAGCTAGGAGCCGCAGCTAGACAGGCTCAACGTACGCCCCTAAGGTCCGCGAAGCGCCTCGTGACAGGCAAAGAACGCCTGTCCCTGTGATGAAAATTCTAAGAAGCTTCCCTTTGTGGAACGGAAATCAACAAACCAATTTAGAAAATAATAGGTTCAATCTATATAGATTATTCTTACCCTGACCAAAGAAAATAGAAAAAGAAGTCTTAATACATTGACTTTACTGTAAATATAAACTATTATCACTTTAGCAAACTAAAACTCAATACGTTTTCTTCTTATCAAGAGAGGCGGAGGGAAAGGCCCGATGATGTCTCGGCAACAGGTCCAATGAGGATACTGTGCCAAGTCCTGCAAACTTATGGTTTGGAAGATGAGAAGAGAGTGCGAAATACGGCTCTCTTCTTTTGCGAAGAGAGTTTTTGTTTTGGATTTAAACCCACTAATTTGGTTGGTTTAATAGACATAGTATCGACAAGGAGATGGACAGCAATGAAATATGGATTTTGGTTACCTATATTTGGGGGTTGGCTTCGAAATGTTGACAACGAAAATATGCCCGCAACCTTTGATTACGCAAAACGGGTTGTTCAATCAGCCGAAAAATGGGGCTATTCAACAACTCTAGTTGCAGAACTTTATTTGAATGATATTAAAGGGCCTGAACAGGATTCCCTCGAAGCCTGGACGACAGCTGCAGCTTTGGCAGCCGTGACAGAGAAAATTGAAATTATGACCGCTGTCCGGCCTGGGTTCCATAATCCTGCCGTAACCGCGAAAATGGCAGCCAACATCGACCAGCTTAGTAACGGCCGGTTCACCTTAAATGTTGTTTCCGCGTGGTGGGAAGAAGAAGCACGCCAATACGGCGGCGTTTTTACCGAACATGATGAGAGATATGAGAGGACAACTGAATTTATCGATGTGCTGAAGGGCCTCTGGAGTGAGGATAGCTTCACTTATGAAGGAAGATTCTATCAGCATAAGGATACAAAGCTATTCCCCAAACCGGTGCAGCGGCCAAATCCTGTCCTTTATGCAGGCGGAGAAAGCCCGAAAGGAAAGCAGACAATTGTTGAAAAATGCGATGCCTATGTCATGCATGGCGGAACAGTCGAAGAAATCTCCACCAAGATTGCCGATATGAAATCCCGGCGTTCAGCTGCAGGAAAAGAAGAGCTTTCCGAATTTGGAATGGCTGCATATGTAATCTGCCGGGATACGGAAGAAGAAGCATTTGCCGAGTTGGCCAGAATCACGGATGTGAAGGAATCGGACGCCTATGCCGGGTTTAAGGACTTTACAAGCAAATCACAGCTTGAACAACAAATCCAGCTACAGGATTATTCCGTCTCAAACCGCGGCTTGCGCCCAAATCTTGTCGGAACCCCCGACCAGATAGCAGATCGTATTTTACAATATGAAGAAGCTGGCCTTGGATTGCTCTTACTTCAGTTCTCCCCCCAGCTTGAGGAAATGGAACGGTTCGCAAATCAGGTAATGCCGCTCGTTGAGGAAAAACGCAAACTAGTTGCTGGAGGTGCTATCTAATGAGCAAAATCTATGTTATCCACGAAAACGAAGAATGGACAGTCCATTTAAGAAGGCGCCTGGAGGAGCTTGGTCTTCCATTTGAAGAATGGCACCTTGACGAAGGGACAGTCGATCTATCATCTGAGCCGCCAGAAGGTATATTTTACAGCCGGATGAGTGCATCTTCCCATACCCGTGACCACCGATTCGCAGCTGAACTGACCGGACAGGTCCTTGCCTGGCTTGAAGCCCATGGGCGGACTGTTTTTAACGGCAGCCGCGCCCTTGAGCTGGAAGTAAGCAAGGTAAAACAGTATTTGGAGCTTGAAAAACATGGCGTACGTACTCCTAAAACAATCGCCGCAGTCGGCAAGGCTCAAATTTTAAAAGCGGCCGAAGCCTTTAACAGCAAGCCATTCATCACGAAGCATAACCGAGCTGGTAAAGGATTGGGGGTACAGCTTTTCCAAAGTGTTGAAGCACTCCGCCACTATGTGGATAGCTCAGCCTTCGAGGAGCCAGTTGATGGAATCACGCTTATCCAGGAATACATTCAGTCTCCTGAAAGCTATATCACACGTTGTGAGTTTGTTGGCGGCAAATTTATCTATGCGGTTCGTGTAGACACTTCGGAAGGCTTCCAGCTTTGCCCTGCGGATGCCTGCCAAATTGGCGATCTGTTCTGTCCTGTCGGAGAACAGATAGAGGAAAAGCCCAAGTTTCAAATTGTCGACGGGTTTTATGAGCCGATTTTGGAGAAATATGAAAAGGTTCTCGCAGCGAATAATATTACGGTTGCCGGAATCGAATTCATCCGCAATTCCGACGGAGAAATCTATACGTACGACATCAATACAAACACCAATTACAATTCTGATGCCGAAGCCCGGGCCGGAAAGTACGGCATGCTGGAGCTAGCGTATTTCCTCGGGAAGCAATTAGATAAAAAGACTCCTGTCAGCGTTTCTTAAGATGAAGCCTCACGTTAAAGAGGTCCGTCCCTATTGGGGCGGATTTCTTTTTTCATTGAACTGGTCAAAAAAGTCGGCTCGAACTACTTTCACTATACCTTAGCGAAAAAAGCAACTGCCTTTTGGCAATTGCTTTTTTCATATAAAAAATATTATTCCTCAATATTACGGATTAGGTTTGCCATTTCAATCGCTGTTGAAGCAGCTTCCCATCCCTTATTCCCTGCTTTTGTGCCTGCGCGTTCAATGGCTTGCTCAATCGAATCAACTGTAAGAACGCCAAAGCTAATTGGGACTCCAGTCGCAAGTGCAGTGCTGGCAACACCTTTCGCCAATTCATTGCAGACAAAATCAAAATGAGGTGTGGCTCCGCGAATGACAGCGCCAACCGTAATAACCGCGTCATATTTGTTTGACTTTGCCATCCTTTGGGCAATCAATGGAATTTCAAAAGCACCGGGAACCCACGCCACATCAATATTAGCCTCATCGACACCGTGGCGCTTAAGCGCATCTTGTGCACCGCTTAAAAGCTTATCTGTAATAAAGTCGTTAAATCGGCCCGCAACAATCCCGATTTTTAATCCTGTTCCTACTAAATTTCCTTCAAACAATCGATTCATTTTTATTTCCTCCACTTTCATTTATTCGTTTTGGTCTGTAATTTGGTTTGGCTGCTCTTTTCCTTTATAAACGCAACCAAATCCTTGATTGTTATGATTTTTAAATCAAACCGTTCAGCTACTTTAGACAGCTGCGGCATTCTGGCCATTGTCCCATCTTCGTTCATAATTTCGCAAATGACCCCTGCAGGCTTTGCCCCGCAAAGTTTTGCAAGGTCGACAGCTGCCTCGGTATGGCCGGTCCGTTTTAACACACCGCCATCTCGAGCAATCAAAGGGAAAATATGGCCTGGCCTCTTGAAATCGTCCGGCTTGGCATTTGGATCAAGCATACTGATGACAGTAGCCGAACGTTCATATGCGGATATACCTGTAGTCGAAAATTTATGGTCAATGCTAATTGTAAAAGCAGTTCCATGCGGATCGGTATTATTTTCTACCATGGGATGCAAATTAAGTTTCCTTGCCAGCTCCTTTTCAATTGGTACACAAATAAGGCCGCGGCCATGGGTTGCCATAAAATTAATAACCTCGGGGGTTGCCTTTTCGGCGAGCGAAATAAAATCCCCTTCGTTTTCCCTGTCCTCATCATCACAAACAATGATAGGCTTTCCAGCTTTCAAATCCTTTAATGCTTCTTCTATTGTATTGAACAATGTTGCCACCTCCTTAAATAAACCCGGTTTCCTTTAAGAACTGCGCAGTCAGGGTTGGGGAACTGCTCTTTTCTTCCCGCTGTCCCGGGTTCAGCATATGATGAACATACTTACCTAACATATCACACTCAATATTAACCTTATCCCCTGGGCCTTTATCTGAAAGAATGGTTTCAGACAGAGTGTGAGGTATGAGCGAGATTGTAAAGGTGCGGTCTGATACCCCGAAAACGGTGAGGCTTGTCCCATCAACTGCCACAGATCCTTTTAAAATCACAAAATGGTTGACCTCAGGATTCGTTTCTATTTCATAATAAACAGCATTTTCAAGCCTTTTTTTGCTTTTGATTGTCCCAGTCCCATCAATGTGGCCGCTGACAAAATGTCCTCCGAATCTGCCCCCGGCTGCCATCGCCCGTTCCAAATTGACTTTGGACCCCTTTTTAAGCAAATGAATGGTGGAAGCTTTTACAGTTTCAGGCATAACATCCACAGTAAAATTTGATTTTGAAAAGGAAGTGACTGTCAGGCAAACACCGTTGACTGAAATGCTGTCACCTAGATGGACATCCTCCAACACCTTACTGGCTGATATTGAAAGAACCGAGGATTTGGCTGTTGAAGTGATACTAGAAATCGTGCCGATTTCTTCAATGATTCCAGTGAACATCGCTTTACTCCTTTTTTCTATCCTTATAAGCATTTCCAATTCTTACAGCAACAATATATTTACACGGAAAAACCCCAAAGCATACTGCTTTGGGGCTGGATAAAGTCATGGTTAAATAAGATACCACACATCATGTTTTTTCAAAAAAAGCATGACAAACAAAAGGACAGACCCGCCCTTTTTCGGTACCACCAATCCTTCTCCCATCCAGACTATACTGTCGGCCCTGGAATTGCACCAGGTCCACCGTTTGCCAATCGGCAACCGGGTCACGGGCTTGGAAGCTTCAGCTTCATCACCGCCGGTAGGGAATTTCACCCTGCCCCGAAGGATTATTATATGAAATTAGTTTGATTATATCTCTTTCGGAAATAAAAACAAAATAAAACGTCTTATCCCATCTAGGCAAATTATACCTTTGAGGTTTAGTACCTAATCTTGCGCAATCCCAAAGTATAGAACAGTATTGAAAAACCAACCAATGCAGCGACTGAAGTCCAAATAGTACCTGCATGCAGACTGCCGCCGACAATTTCACGGATGCCTGACATCATCCAGCTCTGTGGCACAAATTTGGCAATCAGCTTCATGATATCAGGAACGATTTCAAGGGGCCAGTATAGGCCTCCAAGCATGGATGTACTGACAATCAGCACCGCACTCACAGCGCCTGCCTGCTGTTTTGTTTTCACAATTCCTGCAATCATCAGTCCAAAACCAACAATCGTCAATATGACCAGTGATGCATAAAGGATGAACCAAACAAGGTTCCCCCACTTCCCGCCATATATCAATGAAATTGCTGACATTAAGACACTAAGCTGAATCCAGCCCATCAGGAAATAAGACATTACATAACCGGCAACGACTTGGCCTCTTGTTGCAGGTGTTGTCATTAGCCTTGGCCATGTACCTCCTGCCCTTTCTTCGAGGATTGCTGAGGCTGCTGACGATATACCGAACATCATGAACATTAAGGTAAAACCGATCGAAAGTAAGCTGATATCGGCACTAAATTTACCTTCCTTTTGAATGATTTCCTTTTCGATCTTCATAGCTTCTTGGCCAGCAACCTCATTCAGTAGAACTGGCCATGCTTCTTCACTGATACTCGCTGCCATACTGCCTGTGCTTGCCAATGTTCTTGCTGTTCCCTCCAGATATGGGTACAAACCGGTATATTCCCGTGTTTCCCGCTGGACAATGATTTCGAATAACGGTTCTGTTCCACCGATTCTCTCTTCAATTCCATCAGGAATAAGAATTGCAGCAATTGCTTCCTGCTCTTTTACCAATGACATTGCGTCCTTTTCCGACACCTGTTTCCATTTGTATTGGTCATTACCAGTTAACAGCTTTACCGCCTGGCCGGTTAAAGGGGCCCCACCGCCAGCAACTGCTACAACAGGTTTGCTTCGGTCGCTGTTTGAAGCCATGCCCCCAAAAATAAGGCTGAAAAGAAGCGGCATCACAAACATAACCACCCAAGCCGATGGCGTCCGGAACATTTCCTTCACATGGAGGAAAGCGATTGCCCACACTCTACGCATACTTGACCCTCCTCTCCGCAGACAAACGAATCCAGCCCAGTGCCAGAAACACGATCCCCAGTCCGAACAGGGCCACAGCCTCCATGAGTACATCGCCTGTACCGGCACCACCCATCAATTCAAGAAATGATTGCAGCGCAAGCGCATTGGGCAATATTCTCGTAATGGAGTTAACCCAATCCGGGAAAAGGTAAAGCGGGACCATACTGCCTCCGACTGCTGCCATGATTTGCGTTGCAAGGCTGCCTGCCACGTCGAAAGACTTTCCTGTTTCCATGAGTGAACCAACGAGAACCCCGAGCCCGCATGCACTGAATACAAAGCCCAACCCAATGATAAGAAGGCCGAGGATGGAAGTTCCCCAATCAACTCCAAATACTAGCCGTGTTCCCAGTACTATGATGAAAAGCTGGACGGATGCCAAAACTAGCAGACCGGCCATTTTCCCCACGAGATAGTTCCGATACGTTAATCTAGAAACCAGCAGCCGCTTATACACTTCCTGCTCTTTTTCCTGAATCATCATTCCCACACCAATTACCACTGTCATCAGCAGGAACATAACGCCCATTCCAGCAGCATAATACTGAAAAGAACTAACTGTTTTTTCGTCTTCACCAACTGCCCGTTCCTTAAGTAAAGGTGAAGAATCGGCGTCCATTGAATTCCAGGAAGCCACCTTAGGGTCAATCTGTCTTCCAGCCTTGGCAGCTGTTTCAATCGCAAGCTTCATTCCCGATACTTGGACTGCGGCTTGTCTCGCGAACTGCTGGACTACATTCTCAACAATAATCGGCTGCAGCCCTGCTGAAGGGATCGATACAATTTTCACAGTCGTTTCATCACCCGCAAGTACCGATTTCGAAAAATCCTTACCAATAAAAAGGCCAATTGAAATGTCCTGATTTCTCAACTGCCTATGTAACTTGTCTTCGTCAACCACCTTTACTTTTACTAAATCAGGCAGACCTTTTGAAAAAACATCCGTTGCCAGTGTATCGCCTAGCTCACCTTCATCAAGATTAGCGATGCCCAACGTAAACTGCTCGATAGCCGCTTCGTCTTCTCCCATCAAACCGCCAAATGCAGCGCCGAGAATTCCGATGAGGATCATAGGCATCAATACAAGGGTAAGCAGTGCCTTTCGGTCCCTGCCAATCAGCAAAAGATCCTTTGCCGCCAGCCAAAAGTAGCTCATGTGAATCCCTCCTAGTCCCGCAGGCTTCTTCCCGTTAAATGCAGGAAGACGCTTTCGAGATTGGGTTCAACAATTTCGACCGATGAAATCCCTGCACCCCGGTCAGTTATTGTTTGAACGAGCGAGCTCAATACGGTTTGGGGTTCTTTATGGAAAACAGTCAGCTTATTGCCCTCCAAGTTGATGTCCTGCCATGGGATTCCATTTAGAAAACCGGCAGGCTGTTCAAACTCTCCGTTTACATCAAACACCATTCTTGATCTGTCCCCAATTGATTCCCTAAGCTCTGGTATTGTTCCGCATGCAATCAGCTTCCCATGATCCATGATGCCAATCCGTGTACAGAGAAACTCAACTTCCTCCATGTAATGGCTCGTATAGATGACGGTCATTCCGTCCTGGTTCAGCTTTTTGACTGTTTCAAGGATATGTGTGCGAGACTGGGGATCGATTCCAACGGTCGGTTCATCCATAATAAGCAAGTGTGGCCTATGCAAGATAGCCGCCCCGATATTTACCCTTCTCTTCATTCCGCCAGAAAAAGTTGAAACCTTGTCCTTTGCCCGATCGGATAATCCAATCAATTCTAGAACCTCAGTAACCCTCTCCTCTAGCATCCGTCCGGTTAGGTCATACATCCGCCCCCAGAATTTCAAGTTCTCTTTTGCACTCATTTCCTGATAGAGAGCGATATCCTGAGGAACAATCCCAATCAGCCCCTGTGCCTTTTTGGGCTCCCTCACCATGTCGATTCCGGCTATTGTAATAGCTCCAGAAGTAGGGGGAAATAATCCAGTAATCATGTTGATCGTCGTCGACTTGCCTGCACCATTCGGTCCGAGGAGACCAAATGCTTCTCCCTTTTTGACCGAAAAAGAGACCCCCTTTACTGCTTCTAACTCCCTAAACGATTTCCTTAACTCAGAGACTGACAATAGTTCCATCGTACCACCTCTCTCTTTTTACACGCACCTTAACTATACCAATTTTCCCAATAATTAGAATCATTTTTGTGGAATTTTTTACAAATATCCAACAATAAAGTGAAACTTCAATCAGTGACGAATTCTACTAATAGACAGTCTCTTCCTACTGCCGCTAACTAATAAAAGGGCGTGGAGTAACGAAACTATTAAGAGCTTGGTTCAGTACTCAATTACCCGAACTTTTACCGCCCGCTTTAACAACTTATCGCCCTGAATGAATGTTTTTTATCCCTCTATCGCAATTATTTCACCCTGAACAAACAATATATCGCCCTTATTCACAATTCAGACACGCTTCGCCAATACGTAAACACTACCAATTGAATGGAAACACCCTTTAAAAGCCAAATACTCTTCAAGCCCCTCTGTCATCGGTGTACAAAATGGGAATCTGACTGCCTTCCTTTAAGGATTCAGACGTTGACATCAAAGATAAATGGCAGCCATAGTTTCTTAATAACCAAAAAAACAGCCGCACGTTTTTGTGCAGCTGTAAGTAATCACTTATTGGTTTTGCTTTTTTCCAGAATCTCATCAAGTTCAGACCAGTCTAAAACCCTTGGCAAGTCCAGATGCTTGTTATAGGACTGGTCCTTGATAAAGACCTTAAGCCCTTCCTCTTCAAGCAAAGTATTCAGAACATCCGGCTTGTCGTCAAAATAGTAATCCAGTTTCAATTCCCGGATAATATTGATCTTCTCCGTATCCTGCATTCCATAAAAGAATCGGCTGTCTTCTACTGGAAACCCATTCTTCTTCATCCACTCTATTGTGCGTTCCCGGTGCCCCTGTGGCCTGGAAGTTATGTAAAAAATTTCATGTCCCTGATCAGCAAGCTTATTTACCGCTTCAACCGCACCCGGGTAAGGGGGACAGTTGGTAAAGTAAATCTCCTCAAGTGAAGATAGCCAGGCTTGTCTGCCTTCATCATCCGTCAAGCCAAAAGGTTCATGTATTTCAACCCGGTTCAGCTTATGAAACTCTTCAAGAGGGACTTGCTTATTGAACTTTTTATTATAGATGCCAAAAGCGTGTTCCCTCAAGCTAATTAATGTGTCATCAATGTCAAATCCCAGCCTCATCTAGCTTTCACCTTCCGGATAGACAGGATAGCCGACAAACTTAAAATCTTTGCCAACCTGTGTAATGCTGGTTTCCGTCAGTTCAACCGCATCTTTCATTTTATCAATGCCTGTCCCTTCAAGAAAAGTTGGGGCATTCTTGCCGCCAATCAGCTTCGAGGCAACATAAAGGACGACTTTATCAATTAGTTTCTGTTCAAGGAAGCTGCCATTGACTGTCCCTCCACCTTCAATCAGAACAGAAGAAACAAGTTTTTCACCAAGGATGGTCATCACATCCTGAATGTTGACTCTTTGCTTTCCCTCCGTCTGGAAAATCTCAATTCCTCGGCCGGAGAGCAAATCTGCTTTATCTTTATCATATGTCTGGCTTGTAAAAATCCAGGTAGGGGCAAGGCCATCGGTAACAACCTTGGATTCGGCCGGAATTTTCAATGACGAATCAAGGACAATTCGGATTGGATTACGTCCATTCGGAATCCGTGCTGTCAGCTCTGGATCATCCTCAATAACAGTATTTGCACCCACAAGAATGGCCATATTTTCACTGCGGAGGTGATGGACATCGCGCCTTGCATCTGCCGACGTAATCCATTTGCTGTCGGATGTATGGCTGGCAATTTTCCCATCAAGAGTGATTCCTGCCTTCATCGTAACAAACGGTTTTTTCTTAACAATAAACTTATTGAAAACTTCGTTCATCGTTCTTGACTCTTCCTCACGAATGCCTATTACGACTTCTATCCCTGCATCCTTTAATATCCTGACTCCATTGCCTGCAACAACCGGATTCGGGTCTAGCGTTGCAATAACAACCGTATTTAGGCCAGCCTCGACAATTGCTTCTGCACACGGACCCGTACGCCCATGGTGCGAACAAGGCTCAAGCGTTACATAAATGGTTCCGCCTTTTGCCTTGTCGCCAGCCATTCTGAGTGCATGAATCTCGGCATGCGACTCGCCTGCTTTAAGGTGGGTTCCAACCCCGACAATCCGATTGCCATTTACAATTACCGAGCCCACAAGAGGATTTGGGTCTGTCTGCCCTTTCATTGCCCGGGCATTCTGCAGAGCCAAATCCATGTAAAATTCATGATTAGTCATTTGTGACTTCCCCTTGTTCATCTTCCTTTAAGTGTCCGGACCGATTGATTTTGGTTTGCAAATATTTCTTGTTATATTCGGAAACGTCGCCCCAAAGCGGCTTTCGTCCACTTACTGGCAAACCTGATTCTTTAAGTGCTTCAAGCTTCCTTGGATTATTCGTCATCAAGGTAACCGGCTTGGAACGGAGTGCCTTCAGTACGGTAATCGCATCATCATAGTTCCGTGCATCGTCAACGAACCCGAGCTTTTCATTTGCCTCTACAGTATCATAGCCTTGTTCCTGAAGAATGTATGCCATTGCCTTGCTGAAAAGGCCAATACCGCGCCCTTCATGGTTTGCCAGGTAAAAAAGTGCACCTGTTCCGTGCTCGACAATCATTTTCATCGACTGCTTCAACTGGAAGCCGCAATCACAACGCTTGCTGCCAAAAATATCTCCAGTATGGCAAATTGAATGCATCCGGATAATCGCGTCATCCCCAAATTGGAAGTCACCGTAGACGAGCACACTGGATTGCTGCAGCTCCGCAAGATTTACGTTTGAAAGCTTATCAATAATCCGCTGGAAGTCCTCGGTCACTTCATCACAATTCAGCCAGCAGTACCATTGAAAGACAACTGTTTCACCGTATAAATTAACTGGCAGCCTGATTGGCCCTACCAGATAAATGGCGCCTTCGCCTGTTTTAATCAATTGTATTTTATCCTGCAAAGCGATCAGAGCTTCTGATTGTAATTTGGCCTGAGTCACATTTAATTCCTCCTTGGGAGTAGTTTTCTTTATGAATGGTAATTTTATGAACACTATCATAAGTTACATCCTTTTTCAAAGAAATACAACTTTGATGCACTCTTTTTAGCAATGATTGCAGGCCATTCCTACTGACTAAAATAAATTTTATTACAGTTTCATTTCAATGAATTCGTCTCTATACGGATTATAATTAAGCCAGTCGTCAAAACTTTCATCATTCACTTTAAAATAGTTTTTGGCAAAGCGGATAAATTCAATCGTTGCAATCTTTTTACCCGAGTATGTCTTTAAATAGCCAGACAGAAAATTCCATCTATCATTTTGGCTGTGGGGCTTCATTAACTCCCATAATCGATATGCAGGCTTTAATTGGGTATGGACGATCAAACCACTCGTTGTACTGTAATATTGTTCCGGCGGAAGGTTCGCTTTACCGCTTTCCCATCCCTTTAATACATTCAAATATTCCAATGTGTATTGAAAGCTTTCTTCCTCCGTTAACTGTTTTCCATCAAGAAAGTATAGCGATGCAGCCAATTCAGAAAGGCCGTATTGAAGCCACAAATCCCTGTAACGGTCAAACAGGACTTTCCCATAAAACCATTGCTGGGCTGTTTGCACGACAACAGCATGCTCCAACGTTTCCTCTATCCTTGCAAACATACTCATCCCCTCCCTTCTGTTCTCAGGAACAAGAATCAAGCCCGGATAGCTGCCACGGTTAGCCTTTGTTAAAACAATATCCAACTGTTTATATGGATATGGCCCAAGTTTTTCCTCAAAAAAGGAAACTGCCTCGGCTGCAGCCTTCAGGGCATGTTCGCCATCAGATTGTTTACCTTGTTCGAAATGGACGCGAATTGTCATATCGTTTACTTTTGCTTCCTCTTGAACAAACCCGTCCAGGAGCATCAGGTACCACTCATTTAAAGCGTTAGCCTTGATCGTACCTGCAGCTGCCTTTGTCGCAGGATCACTGCCTGATGAGACGATATTGAAATCTTTAAAAAGCTGATAGTGAATAGTATACTCTGCCTCCGCGGAAGTGTACGTATCCTTCTGTTCAAAATAAGGCAGAAGATTCCAGCTGCCATCAAAATCCGGTACAAGCGGATACCACTGGGGTAAGTTATAACTGCCGTTCTCTTGATACATACCTGGGAGTGAAAATGTATACTTTATTTCGATATTTCCTGTTTTTCCTTTGTTTAACGTAGAGGAAGGGTAAAGCCTTAATCTGTCCTCCTCGAGAAAATACTTAACAGGCTCTCCGTTATACTGGACAGATTCTACCTTTACCTCACCGCCCCCAACCTTTTTTAGGCATGCTTCAAACGCAAGCCCCCCTTTCGAATAGCACTTTAGTCTTGCATTCGTGCCCATCCGATTCAAATAAAAGTAAAGCAGGATTTCATTCCAGTTTAGGCTGGATGTATTTGTTAAACCTATCTTCGCCTTAACATTAAATACATTTTCTTTTGGCATCTGGATATCAAAGTTATAGACAGCCTTACTTCCGGTTTTCAGTACCTCTGGTTTAAAATCAGGACTAAGTCCGGCCTTATTTACTTTAACGGGCCTTTTTCCATGGGATGATTGAACTCCGTCTGTTTTCACAGCCACATCCGCTGAATCACCCTTCATTAGTTGGACGATGAGGCCTTTACTAAAATACATTCCTAATCCGAAAATGATTATAGCAGCGATTAAAACGAGTTGTTTTTTTCCAAGAAAAACGGTTTGCCTGGTATCGATCCGCTCAAAACTAAATTCTTTATACTTTCGCGAACCTCCTAATCTCTCAAACTCCTTGTTTACGAATTTGAATTTATCCATAAGTCCTCCCTGCCGATTTTTTCCTAAAGCTTAAACGACTCTATGCCTTCATTTGTTGCATATGGATTATAGTCCAGCCACTTGGCAAACATTCCGTCCCCAACTTTAAAATACTCTTTTGAAAACCGGATAAACTCGAAGCTGGATAACTTTTTCCCGGAATATGTTTCAAGATATGTTCTCAAGAACGAAAGTCCCCCATTGGCACCATATGGACGAGAAATCCGCCATAGTTCAACAGCCGGCTGTGCCCTTGTATAAGCGAAATGACCTCCCATTGAACCGCGATAGTCGGATAGTGGCAGATTGGAATTCAAATCTTCCCTCACTCCAAAAAAATCATTGACTTCTTGTGCCAGCGCAAAGCTATCTTTCTCACTCCACTTCTCGTGCTCAAGTAAATATAAGCAGGCAGCAAATTCAGCAAACCCATCCACCATCCATGTATCTTTAAATCGATCTACCTCCACATGCCCATGGAACCATTGTTGAGCGATACGATAAATTAAGGCGCGATGTTCATCTTCTTCCACTTTAAGGTAAATAGGATTAACCGTTTTTCGCTTTTCAGGAACAAAGACAATTCCCGGATAACTTCCTTCTCTTTCCTTGGAAAGAATGAGGTCCAGCTGCCTGTAGGGATATTCCCCCAATTTCTCTTCAAAGAAGGAAATCACGTTTGCCGCCGTTTCAATACTCTGATCCACTCGTGATTCCTGGCCTTTTTCAGCAAAAACCCTTATTGAGAGTTCCTTCACTTTTGTTTCTTTTGCTGCTTTATGAGGCCAAAGCATGACAAACATCTCAGGAATGCCTTTTTCATTTTGCATTCCAGCCCTTTGAGCCTCTTCCGGGTCGATTCCCGAAGTAACCACATGAAAATCCTTTACCAGCTCATACGTAAAATCAAAATTGCCGGGAGACGAAGAAGTTAACTGCCATTCCTTCCTGTCAATCTGCGGAACAATCGGGTGCCATTGCAGCAGGTTATACGTTTCATTTTCAGTGAAAAATTGAGGTAAAGAGAATGTATAATCAAAGTCTACCCTTGCTTTCGTTCTTGAACTGAAAGCCCTCTGAAGGTCAAGCTTAACAACCGTCTCATCGAATTGATAATTCATTTTTTCTCCGTTGAGTTTGATTGACTTTAATTCAAATGCTCCCCCATCCTTCAAGTTACTGATGCATTGATCAACTGCCCATGAAAAGACTCTTTCCTTGCATTTCGCTCTACTTAACTCGCCAACTTGATTCATAGAAAAGTTAAAGGGTATGTTACTTAAATTTGCTGATGATAGATTCTCGATATCTATCGATGCACTTGCCTCAAATTTGTTTTCCTCTATCATCCTTAAATTCAACTTATAGTCTGCCTTTATCCCAGGATTTAACGTTTCTGCCTTGAAATCATCTGGCAGCCCTATTTGCTCCAATTTCATTGCAGGTTCAGCCTGCTCTTTAGGATTTCCTTCTTCGGATGCTGAGTAGGCTCCCTCTTCCTGATTCTTTCGGGCTTCATCATTCTGAAAAAAGTAAATAGCAGTCCCTACAATTACAACGAGAGCTGCCGCAACAGATAATACAAGTTTTATCGGTTTTTTCCTTACTTGTGTACCATCATGAAATGTAAATTGCCTTTTCTTTTGGTCAAGCATTTGATAATCCTTGTTTACAAATTCAAATTTGTTCATCGAAAGCTCCCTCCCTCTGGCAAAAGTTTCCCTAAACGAATAGACTCTTTCACCCAGAAAAAGGTTGCAATCATAAAGTGAAACTTCAAACAGTGGCGATTTTCCACTGTTTGTTAGTCCCGTTCTACTGTCGCTAATTCGCCTAAGAGCGTGCCGAATAAGCGCCACTACGAACCCGATTGGTTCAACTATGCCGCTGAAGTTCACAGCGGCTAGTTTCACTGTATCTCACCAATCGGGCATTTAGGGTCAGTTGCCTCTGGAAGAGGCTTACTGACACTTAATGCGGGATATTTTTGACAGGGAATCCCTGGACAAGCATCTTGTATTTACAAAAGAAAGCCCGCCTAACGGCGAGCTTTCCGGTTAACTTTCTGCTTCCATTCTTGCTTCCTGATGCCTTTTCGTTGCCCATAATGAGGTAAGTAAAATCAGTTCAAACCCATTAACCGCGGCATTGCTATCCACAGGGATTGGAATTGCACTCCCAAGTCCCATTAGAATCACACCAATCGCCATCCACTTCCAGCCTTGCTTTTTCCAGACAGCCAGAGACGAAAAGAGCAGGATCAGTGATACTGCCATGACCATCATCGGCGGACCACTATTTTGTTCTGCAGGTTCATAACTTAAAACCCCATATTCGGTGTCCGGCTTCAATCTGATGCCCACCGTTTCTGCCGCTAATTCCAACACGATTAGAATAACCGTGATAGCCACTGCAATTAGAAAAGAAGGTTTTTGTTTGATCCATCTGACTCCCGCCCGTTTCATGGCTGTCCACGCAAACAATACGAGGGTAGGAGTAAAAAGCCCATGCAGCCAATAACGCACCAAATTCATGTTCTCTAGGGTTTCCCCCTTACCAATCCAGCTTCCTGAAGCCAATATCGCGTTATCATAAATAAGGCCTGCTGTTACTAGAAATAAGGCGTTTTCAGGGGAAAGCCAGCCATTCTCTTTATTTATTCTTAAACCCCAAACGAATAAGGCAATATAACAAAAAGCATAGATTATATACAACAGAGTATCCAAAAAAGGAGGCCTCCTAACTAAACCTCTATGTCTGGATTACTTTCCCCTTAATATTATTATCTTAAACGGAAGGCCACACTCGAGGTTTACAGAAGGATTTTAGTATACTGGGAAACAAGTAGCCTATCTTGGAAAAAGTACGACCAATGGAGTAGAGGATTTAAGGCTTCTGTATGGCAACAAAGCAGTGAATGTAAGATACACTGGGGTTATAAAACGAATTGGAGGTAAAGGAATGTCGAATTCTTGGTCAGAGTTATTACCTGTTGTTCAATTCAGAGTGGCACGCCCAACTGATAAATTGCAGGAAGTTGTGGCTTTTTACAGGGACGGGCTTGGCTTGAAGGTTATCGCTTCTTTCAAAGACCATGAAGGCTACGATGGGGTCATGCTTGGTCTCCCTGACAGCCATTATCATCTCGAATTTACCAGGCATGAATCTGGCAGCCCCTGCCCAGCACCAACCGAGGATAATTTGCTAGTTTTCTATATTCCTAACAAGGAAGCGCGGGATAGAATCGCTAAAAGGCTGGCAGAGATGGGCTATCCAGAAGTTGAACCTGAAAATCCATATTGGAAGAAGGCTGGAATAACAATTGCGGACCCTGACGGCTGGAGAATCGTTTTACAAAATTCGCCGGGGCTGTCCGGATAAACATTACATCTTATTTTTTTCACAGTTTACCTTACATGTTCAGAAGAGGATGGATCTATACTTTTCTATTAGACAAAGAAGGCATCAGCGCTAACCTGCTGATGCCTTCGATGTTCAAGATGTGAAAACATTCTTTCAAGACGCATGACTGTGTCCGGCAAACTTTTTTAACGACAAAATCCCAAAAATAGAAAACGCAATAATGGACCAAACAAACGATAGTTTAGGATTTATATTGGATACAACAAACAAAGAAGGAATATTCCCGTATACCGTGCTATCCATTGTTACGAACCAGCCAATGAACATATTGTTTGCTGCATGCGCGCCAATTGAGAGTTCGGCACTGTTTGTACGGGCCGTGATATAGCACCATATCACACCTGAAAGAACATAATCCGCACCAACGAAGACGGCCGAATAGCCCATTTCCGGATTTGAAAAATGCAATGCTCCGAAGATGCCTCCTGCTATGACCGATAAAGCAAGTGGTGTGGAGA
Organism: Bacillus sp. FJAT-27225; assembly: GCF_001685025.1. GTDB lineage: Bacteria > Bacillota > Bacilli > Bacillales > Cytobacillaceae > Bacillus_D. Next base: position 380,295 of record NZ_MAYU01000021.1, read on the forward strand.
CCAGCCTTCCAACCCACTGCATCAAATACCCCCTAAAAAACACCTCTTCCGTGGTCGTCTGAATTGGTGTCAAAACCAGTACCGATAAAAACAAGAGCCAAAAATCGATAGAATCAAAAGTATTGAAGGAATAATCTTCTGGGTTCATTAAAAAATCGGCGGCAGTAGTTCCTGTGAGCAGACAAAAAAACAGCGCAAAGCCCCAAAAAATCTTTTTCCAATTTATACTCCTATAAGGGGTTACCAGGCTGATTAAGCCCCTTTTATGAACAAGTCGTATCCAAAGTGCAATACCGCCAAGCCAAAACACATAAATCAAATGGGAAAACACAAAATCATACACCGGATTCACATTTACCCATATCATCTTGTCACTGTCATAGTATGTACCTGGGTTTCCTCCAAACCACCCATCCATCACCAGGGAATAAACCGCAGAGCCGATAAACATAAAAATCATGATAAGTACGAAAGAGCATATGTACCTCTTCCAATTGTTTTTTCCCACCTTAATGTTTATAAAATCTTCCTTCAAACACTCCACCTTCCCCTTCTTTGCTCCTCCTACGGCCTGTACACCTTCTTCTAGTCTATTCACTCAATGATTAATAATGAACCCTTGCAGGAAACGCCCTATCGAATAGTTCCTGAGAATAGTTGAAAAAGGAAAAAGGAGGACATTTCTGCCCTCCCTAAACATATTCAGTAAACGAAATACTGCTAGTTATTATATTCCCAACTTGGACTTCGTGGTAGTACCGACAATTCCATCTGCCTTTAGCTTGTTGTCCTGTTGGAACCTTTTTACGGCCGCTTCAGTTGCTGGACCGAATGCCCCGTCAATTCCCTTTGTATTATAGCCTTTCTTTGTCAGGATGGTCTGGAGCTGTTTCACTACTGGACCCTTCATTCCTTTTTTCAGAACTGCACTTGGTGTGGCTGCAACAGGGGCAGCACCGCCACCCGTTCCTTTCAATCCATATGACGCGGCGATGGAATCAAAGGATTTGCTGGAGGTAGTGATGACGACCGGTGTATTCACCTCTACCTGGGAGAAGAGCCATTCTACCTCGTTATCATACATCCGGATACAGCCGCCACTGACATAGCCGCCAATCGAGGATGGATTATTATTTCCGTGAATGGCATAGGTCGTTCCCCATGTGCCCCTGGCATTCAGGCCAAGCCATCTATCCCCCAGCGGGTTTCTTGGATCGCCTCCAGGAATATTCGAACTGTAATACGGACGATTTTTGATTTTATTTACAACCTTGAACTTTCCTTCAGGTGTATAGGTAGGCTTTCGTCCAGTGCCAACCTTGAAGGTTTTTACGAGTTTGTTATTATCATAATAAGCCAGTTTGTTATTGGCTTTATTTATAATAATGAATTCCCCCGCTCCCGCTGCCAACGCCGGTACCTCGAACAATACAATAGACAACAACAGCATTAGGCTAATCATAATCTTTTTCATTTCCCAATCCCCCTTATTACGCAACACGCTTTATCCTATGCAGCTCTGTATTAAAATGGTGTAAAGATAAGTGCATATCGATTACAAAATATTGCATCGGATAAAACGTAATCACAATAATAGACTTTCTATTGAAATAATTGTTACATAAATTCCTCTAAACTGGAAAATAAACATTTCCTCTTTTTATGACAAAAGCTGTCAATAAAATATGGATTGAGATTTGTTATGTGACATAGGATTCCGGTTAATCGGACCGCCACTAGAAGGATTTCAAACCGATTATTCAAGCGCCACTCACTATTGAATGTGGCCGTCTTAAAGTTTATCCGAGGCTTTTAACCATATATCCGAGAAAAATGAGTATGTTCGCGAATTTCAACCTTCAGCCACAATCACCACTCCGTAAACAGCACCAATTGAAGGAAAAATGGGTACCAATTTAAAACAGCTACACTAAATTGATGCCAGTCGATAAACATTCTCTCCATAACAAAAGGCCCCCATAAGTCTTGGGGACCTCCATTCTTGAACGATCATACTGCCTTTTGTGATGCATGCAGTTTCCAATATAAACCGCGGCGCTTGAGAAGTTGCTGATGTGTTCCTTCTTCAACAATCCGCCCTTTATCAATAAAAAGAATCCTTGTTGCATTTTGGATGGTTGACAGCCTATGGGCGATGATGAAAGACGTCCGGCCCTTCAATAGTGTTTCAAGCCCTTTTTGCAGAGCCAGCTCGGTTTCGGTATCAATTGACGAGGTTGCTTCATCCAGAATCAGAATTTTCGGGTCGGCCAACAGCGCCCTCGCAAATGAAATTAGCTGGCGCTGGCCGGTTGAAAGCCTCGTACCCCGCTCGTTCACCTCTGTAAAATACCCATCCTTTAAAGAGCTGATAAATTCATGTGCCTGGACCGCTTTTGCTGCCTCAATAACCTCTTCGTCTGTCGCATCGAGGCGCCCATATCGAATATTGTCCATTATTGTCCCTGAAAAAATAAATGGGTCCTGGAGCATGACGCCCATTTGCCGGCGAAGCGAGTGGATGGTGGCTCCGCTAATATCGATGCCATCAATTTCTATTTTCCCATCGGTAATATCATAAAAGCGGCTAAGCAGGCTGACGATAGTTGTTTTACCTGAACCGGTCGCACCGACAAGCGCGATTGTATCGCCCGCTTCTGCTGAAAAACTGACATCATCGAGAACCCGGCCTCCCTCGTCGTAGGCAAAGACCACATGCTTGAACTGAACATGCCCGCGAATTTCAGGAATTTCTTTCGCGTCCGGAGCATCAAGAACGGCAGGCTTTTCATCCATCGTCTCAAATATCCGTTCCAAATAAGCCATTGCATTGATGATCGCATTATAGAAGTTGCCAATGTTTGCGAGCGGCGTCCAGAACATCCAGATGTAACCGACAAAAGCAATCAGCGATCCGACTGTGACACCATCCCCGATCATAGACACACCGGCAAAGTAAATGAATGAGACTGTTAAAACCGAAATATTTTCAATAGCGGGCCATAATAGGAAATGGATTTTAATTGCCCTCATCCATGAATTCCTGTAGCTGCCTGATACCTCGCTGAAAATCCGTTTGTTTTCATGTTCCCTAGTAAACGCCTGGGTTACTTTTATTCCACTGATGCTTTCATGGATGTATGCATTCATATTGGATTGTTTATTGCTGACACTTTGCCACGCCTTTCTCTGGGCATTTTTCAACAGAAGGATGACACCAGCCAGAACCGGGAAGCCTGCCATTGCATAAAGAGTCAGCTGCGGGTCAATTGAAATCATGAACCCGACAATCACAATAAGGCTGAATAAATCAGTAATAACATTGATAATTCCATTTGACAGCAAATCACTTAATGAATTGACATAGTTCACGACTCTGACAAGGATTTTACCATGCGGCCTGCTGTCATAGAATGAAAAGGACAGGTTCTGCAAGTGGGTGAACAAATCTTTTCTGATGTCCCTAATGATACTCTGTCCAGTCTGGGTCATAATTCGGATTCTAAATTTCATGCATAATCCGCTCACGACTAGTGCTAGCAGGTAGATTCCTGCAAGCAGAACCAAACCAGGCACATCACCATCGGGTATTTTATCATCAATTGCCAGTTTGACCAGGTATGGTCCGACAAGATTGGCCGCACTTGCAACAAGCATAATCAAGACAGCCATTAGCAGTTTCCGATTGTATGGCCTCACAAAGCCCATCAGCCGTTTTAAATGGATGACCCTGAAAGGGGATTCCAGTTCTTCATCCACATCGAATTTATTCCGCGCCATGCTGGTATGCCACCTCCCTGTCAGCTGTAATGTCCGCAAATCCGCCATGCTGATTCACAAATACTTTATAGTAATAGCCTTTTGCCATAAGCAATTCCTCATGTGTGCCGCGCTCAATAATCCGCCCTTTTTCCAACACGATAATCAAATCGGCATCTTTAACCGAAGAAATCCGGTGTGCAATAATAAAGCATGTTTTTCCCTTTAAAATCTTCTTTAGAGTTTCCTGGATCCGTTGTTCGGTTTCCATATCAACGGCCGAGGTTGTATCATCCAGAACAAGGATGGATGGATTTTTTAAGATTGCCCGAGCAAGGGCTATCCGTTGCTTTTGGCCTCCGGAAAGTCCGACACCACGCTCCCCGACAATGGTGTCATAGCCCTCAGGCAGTTCCTCGATGAACTCATCCGCTTCCGCCATCCTCGCAGCTTCTTTTACGGCTTCAAATGGCGCATCAGGATTGCCATATGCAATATTCCCTTCGATTGTGTCTGAAAACAGGAAAATATCCTGCATAACCATTGCCATGTTTTCACGAAGTCTTTCGATATCCCATTCCTTTACATTCGTCCCATCTACCTTAACCTCGCCGCTGTCGGCATCGTAAAAACGGTTAAGCAGATTAACCACTGTTGATTTCCCTGAACCAGTTGCACCGATAATCCCAACTGTCTGCCCGGGCTCTGCTTTAAAGCTAACATCGTTCAAAACGTTTTCATCGCCGTAGCTAAAGGACACCTGGTTGAACTCAACATATCCCTTAAGCGGTTCTTTCTTACCTCCGGCAGTATTGAGGATTTTAGCGGGAGTTTTGAGAAGCTCTTCAACCTTCTTGGCCGAAGCTATAAAGCGCTGCACATCATTGATGAGCCAGCCTGCCATCCTCATGGGATTGTTCAATGCCCAGATTAAGCCATTAAACATTGCCAACTCGCCAAGTGATAGCGAACCGTTAATGACCATTATCCCGCCAACGAGGATCATGACGACAATGAAGACTCCGGCAAGCGAATCAAGTACCGGCAGGAATTTTTCCCAAACCTTGGCTGAGGCAAGATTCTTTTCCTTATATCCCTCATTTTCAGAGGTGAATTTTTCGATTTCGTACTGTTCTTTTGCAAACGCCTTAACAACCCTGTTTCCGCTAATATTTTCCTGAACGACTGAATTCAATTTTGCAAATTGTCCGCGAATCTCAGAAAATGTCGGACCGACTGCGAATGTCAGTCTGTATGCAAAAAAACCGATGACAGGTGTGACAGCAAGCATAGCCAGCGCAAGCTGAGGGTGGATGGCAAACATGAAGCCAACCGCAAACAGCAGAATCGTCGCATTTTCAAAAATCATATAAATCGACCAGGCTGTAAACACCCGGACCATTTCCATATCACCGGTCATCCTTGCCATAATATCGCCGGTCTTTGTTTTATCGTAGAAATAAAAATCGAGCAGGTTCAGCTTATCATACAGCTTACCCCTGATCGTATAGACAACATTTTGTGAGATTCGCTCGAAAATCAATTGATACGTGTAACGGATGAACGTTTTGAGAATGGTCGCCCCAATCATGATTCCAATTAGCGAAAACAGCATCCCTTTCTCATTTCCAAGGATTACATCATCAATGATTTTACCAGCTATATATGGGTTAACGAGATTTAGTGATGTCACAACAAGCGCCATCATCAAAGCAAGAATGAATCTCCCCCTATATATCCTGATATACCCCCAAACCCAGCGAATGCTATGCATATGTAATTCCTCCCCCTTCAGCATTCCGTAAACATTAAAAAACCCCTATTCACCCCTTATATGTGTGTGACGGACCTTTTATTACGGAAAACGAAACAAAAATTCCGTGTCATCCATTCTACTACAGGCTTATTTGAATTACTATCAAAATCTTCCACTTAGGTAAAAAAATTCAAAACTTCTCTCAGTTCTGACTTAAAAAGCTCGTTAATTTATTCACTTCCTGGAAATACTGCCTGCAACATTGTCGAACAAAAAAGTGCATAAAAAAACACCCGCATCCTGTTTAGGAATACGGGTGTTGTATTTTTAAATTAAACTATTTCATGCCTTATCGGATGCCCTTCATATAGCTTTGAATCTTAGGAGAGATGAAGAACAAGATAATACCAAGAACAATCGAAGCTCCACCTATAAGACCAAAGTAAGAAATCTCATTTTCAGGTGAATAGAACTTAACCAATTGGGCGTTCAGTGCTTGTGCACCAGAGCTTGATAGGAACCAAAGGCTCATTGTCTGTGCTGAGAATGCCGCAGGTGCCAGTTTCGTTGTGGCTGACAAACCAACTGGCGACAGAAGCAATTCCCCGAGAACAACGATAAAGTAGCTCAAAACAAGCCATAATGGGTTAACCAATGATTCAGTTCCTGTTAGGTACCCAGGCAGCAGGATAACCAGGAAGGATAAACCTGCAAACAATAGCGCCAAGGAGAACTTTTGCGGAATGGTTGGCTGGCGATCACCAAGTTTTACCCACATCCATGCAAATGCTGGCGCAAGGAAAATAATAAATAACGGGTTTAGAGATTGGAACCATGCCGGAGAAATTTCAAGGCCGGCAAAGTTCAAGTCTGTACGCTTGTCCGCATAGCTTGCAAGAATGGTTGATCCCTGTTCCTGGATAGCCCAGAACATAATAGAAGCAATGAACAGCGGGATATATGCAAGCAAACGTGAACGTTCGTCCGAATTTGTTTTAGGGCTGCGGTACATAACAATAAAATAGATGGTTGGGATAAGTAGTGCAAGAATACTTACAATGTCAACAAAGCCGACAATTGTCAAGCTGCCAGTTGACACACCAATAATAATAATTGCTAAAAGAACGGCTGCGCCAATTCCGATATAAGAATATACCTTTTTCTTTTCTTCAGGCAAAAGCGGGTTCGGTACCTGAGTACCAGCAAGGCCGAGGTTCTTCTTCTTCGTGAAGTAAAATTGAAGAAGACCGAAGAACATACCTACTGCCGCTACACTGAAGCCTAGGTGGAAGCTGGTTTTCATGAAGTGGCCTGTAATAAGCGGCGCAAGGAAACCACCCATGTTAATCCCCATATAGAAGATACTGAAGCCGGCATCACGGCGGTCATCATTATCAGCATACAAGTCTCCTACAACCGAGGAAACGTTTGGTTTCAATAATCCTGTACCAAGGATAATAAAAACCATCGACACGTAAAATAGTTCAACACTGCCCGGTATTGCAAGGGCGATGTGACCGAGCATAATTAAAATACCACCATAGAAAATGGCTTTTGATGTACCAAATATACGGTCAGCGAGCCAGCCGCCGATAATCCCCGACATATAAACGAGGGCCCCGTAAATGGACATAATCGCTAACGCAGTTTTTTCTGGCAGCCCTAAGCCGCCTTGGGAAGTTTCATAGTAAATGTAAAAAACGAGGATTGCCCTCATACCATAATATGAGAAACGTTCCCAGAACTCTGTGAAGAAAAGTGTGAACAAGCCTTTTGGATGTCCAAAGAAGCCTGTTTGCGGAACACTGTCCACAATTTTCTGTTTATTGTAGTTTGACATCGTCTTTCTCCTCCTCATATTATGCAATGATACTTTTTCACTGCATATGTTGTCAAAAACTATTTTTGGTAATAGTCTGATTTTGTTGGAAAAATGCTGATTCTTAGGGATTTGAACTATAAAAGTAAGTTTTTTTAAAATAATAATAATCATAAAATAATTCGTATAAATGGTAATATTCGCTATATAGAAAACGACTTCACATGTATTCCCTTTGCTAAACACCACTAAACCTATATAGTGTGATTAGTATGCAGCTGCTTTTGGGCCACTGGTTAAAGCTCCTATTATCGACTCTTCTTCTTATTTTTTATACTTTATAGTATAATTAATACAGAAATGTGATTTTGATGGGAGGATACTACTTGGAAGAGACCAGAAAATCGACTAAGGACAAGATTCTGGAACTTTTAAAAAAAGAAGCATCAATGACAGTCACCCACCTTACCGGCCAGTTAAATATTACGCATATGGCTGTACGGAAGCATCTTAGCGTGCTTGAAAATGACGGACTTATCCAATCCCGGGAATTAAAACAGCCTATGGGCAGGCCGTTGCAGATTTTTACCTTGACTGAAAAAGGGGAAAAGTTGTTTCCGAAGAATTATGAGGGAATTACACTTGAATTTCTGAATGATATACAGGACTTATATGGAGAAATAGCGGTAAAGAGCCTTTTTCAAAAGCGCGAGGAAAGATTGACCCTGGAATATTCTGAAAGGGTCGACAATAAGTCAAATCCCGAAAAAATTCAGGAGCTTGTTTCGATTCAAAATGAAAAAGGCTACATGGCTGCTGGTGTCCAGATAGATGAAAATACGTATGAATTAATTGAATACAATTGCCCGATTCTTGCTGTTGCAAATCAACATAAGGAAGCATGCCGCTGTGAAACAAGGATGCTCAGAAAAGTCCTTCAGACTGAAAAAGTTGAAAGGATCAGCTGCAAAACTGAAGCTGATAACCACTGCAAATTCAGGATTGTGTTTAACTAAAAAACCACTTTCAGCAATGAATGCCGAAAGTGGTTTTTGTTTTATATAGATTGAAATTAATATTTTCTAAATACGTCTGTTGATTTCCGTTCCATAAAGGGAAGCTTCTGAGAATTAAGATCGCAGAGACAGGCGCTTTTTCCCTGTCGCGAGGCGCTTCGCTTTCCGCGGGGCGTGCGGTGAGCCTCCTCGCCGCCGTTGGCGTCTGTGGGGTCTCACCTGTCACGCTGCGCTCCCGCAGGAGTCTTCGCGCCTTTTCTCTCCAATATTCAAGTTCAACATATATAGTATAAAAAAGTCTTTTCTAAGCTTTTCTATTTCGCTGCAGCGTAGAGCTTGTTCACTTCATCCCAGTTAATCACATTGAAGAAAGCTGAAATATAGTCAGGACGCTTGTTTTGATACTTGAGGTAATAAGCATGCTCCCAAACGTCAAGGCCCAGGATAGGTGTTTTGCCTTCCATTACAGGGCTGTCCTGGTTTGGGGTGCTTGTAATAGCCAATTGTCCGTTATCCACAACAAGCCATGCCCAACCGGAACCGAAGCGTGTAGTAGCGGCTTTCGTGAATTCAGCTTTGAAATTGTCATAGCTGCCAAACGCAGAATTAATGGCCTCTGCAACTTCACCTGTTGGTTCACCGCCTCCATTTGGTGATAGAAGTGTCCAGAACAAGCTGTGGTTCGCATGCCCGCCGCCATTGTTGCGGACTGCTGTGCGGATATTTTCCGGAACTGCATCCAGATTGGCAATCAATTCCTCAACGGATTTGCTTGCAAGGTCATCATGGCCCTCAAGCGCAGCATTCAAGTTGTTTACATATGTAGCGTGGTGGCGATCATGGTGAATCTCCATTGTTTGTGCATCAATGTGAGGTTCAAGTGCATCATTAGCATAAGGTAAAGCTGGCAATTCGTGTTTAGCCATTGTCCATTCCTCCCAATTGTTATATTTTTTGTGTACGGTTTCATTATAAGATTGATTTTATACTTTTTCAACTAATAAGTATAAAAAGACAACTTGCAAGGTCTTTACTCGGAAAACACAATTTCCTCAAGAATAGCCAATGGGTCTCTTTTCAATATAGGCTGAATATAATGATTTACCCTGCCGTGGTATTTGCTTAGAAGTTGGCTGTCTTTAAAAAATGCTTCAAGCTGATCGTCAATTGACTTACCTGCATATTCTAATGGCTTCAGTTCATAAATTAATCCCAGATTTTTAAGGATTCTCAGATTAATTTCTTCCTGGCCAGGCAGAGCATGATAATTAAAAATTGGTTTTCTTTTCATGATACATTCGCTAATCGTTACTCCACCTGGTTTTGTAAGGATTGCATCTGCCATGTCATATAATGCATTCATTTCTTGTCTGCACGATATATAGTCAATTGGTATCAGATTATGTTTATTAAGATCCTTAATTTTTTGAAAAAGAGCTTTATTGGTCCCACAAAGAATTAAATAATGATTAGGAGAAGTATGACCAATTTTTAAAATTAACTCTTCAATCGCTCCTACCCCCAGGTTCCCGCCTGTAACGAGTACTGTCAAAGGTTTTGGCGGGTTGGTTCGTAGAACAGGGCCGCTGATGGAGATTTTATGATGGACCGGGATACCAGTCAGATAGATTCGGTCTTCTACAATCCCATTTTCGATTAAGTATTTTTTCGCGTCATCGGTAGGAACAAAGTGAAAGTCAATATATGCCTTTCCCCACACTTTATGAATGAAAAAATCAGTATAGACATTTATAACAGGTATTGATAAATTCCCACTTGCTTTTAAATGATTCAGTAAATACGACGGCAGGCCGTGTGTACAGACGATAAGGTCAGGGTTTTTCTCATTTATCAACCTTTTCATGGCTTTGAGAAAAATCCTTTCGTATACCCAAAATCGTTTTTCTTTTTCGAGGTTGCTGTATACATTCCACCGATAAACAGTGCTATAAATTCGTGGAAAACGTTTTATCCATCCAAGATAAAAAGAAGAAACGAGATTCTCTGCTTTTCCAAGGGTATAGGAAAGGATATCGACCGCTTCGCAAAGGACAGAAGGATGCTTCGATTGGATTCCATCCATTAAAGCTTTGGCGACCTGATGGTGGCCTGAAGGGATTTGCAGGAACGGCAAAAATAATATTCGTTTGCTGGCAGAACCCTTTTCCATGTTATCACCTCTATCATTCCGTACGTAGTTCCATCAATTACCTTGGTTCTAAGAGCCGATCCCCCTGTATAATCAAAGGAGGAGGTGGATAAATGAACATACTTTATGTTGTAGCAATTCTTTTGGTCTTATCTTGGGCTATTTTACGTGCTTATAAGAATACGAAGGAAGTCGTTATAAATAAAATCGAAATTGGCGGAAAGACGAACTCTATCTTGACCATATTGCAGTTATCCGACCTTCACCTCGAACATATATCAATTTCCCCAGAACAGTTATATGAGGAGCTATCAGATAAGGATATCGATTTGATTGCGCTCACTGGAGATTTTTTGGACCGAAAACGCACCATCCCCAAGTTGGAACCCTATTTAAAGGCTTTAGGCAAATTGAACGCCAAATATGGGATGTTTGCAGTATTAGGAAATCATGATTATGTCCTTCGCGGAGAAAATCTTCAACTTTTAAAGGATACCCTTCAAAATTACGGCGTTACTCTCCTACAAAATGAAAGCAAGCTGCTTTCCGCCAATGGCGACTTAGTGAACATCATTGGTATCGATGACTTTAGTACCGGCCGAAGCAATTTGAGAGCATCTTATTCACACGTTAACAACGGACCCAAAATTGTATTGACTCACGACCCCAATATTGTCCTTCATATGAAAGATTATCAGTACGATTATTTAATGGCAGGTCATTTTCATGGTGGACAAATTTGTTATCCTAAAGCTTACCATCTTGTAAAAATGGGAAAGCTCGTCCGGATGAATATGATTAAGGGACTTCACACTCATGATGGCAAACCTTTCTATATAAATGAAGGTCTTGGACAAACAGGAGTAAATATTCGTGTTGGGAGCCGCCCGGAAATTACACTTCACCAGATAGCTTTGCCAATTGGCAAAACAGAATCCAATCCAGCTGTTTAATGAGACTGTTAACTATTGTTAACAGTCTTTTTGTATTACTTATTTGAGTTGTAAAGTCTTCCAAGTTTATCCTTAGACATAACTAAATATCCCGGAGGAGATTTTTTTATCCTTTTTATAGAAAAGCTAGTTGATGCCAAAAACGCAATGGGCAAGAACGTGATCCACTTTAACCATCTATAAAAAGGATGTGAGATAGAAAAAACCTCGAATCCCAATCTGTCACTTCCAGTACATAAAGTTGTGATTCCGATAATCCCTTTAATTTCACTTGAGCGCTTATGATCGCGTATATACGTTTCAATCCCTGGCAAAGACCTCTCAACTAACCTATAAATGGTCTTGGCCCTCTTTATTTCACTATTCATTTGATAAAGTTCTTTTAAAAGTCGGACATTATGCAAATGGATTTTTACCAATAAATCACTTTTCTTAATATGCAATCCATCGGACAGAATTAGCTCCTTGCCCTTATACCTGGTCAATCTAACCCGGAATATATTTCGGCTTACTAAGGAATCCGAGACGTAGGTCAGTCTCGTGAACTTATAATAAAAAGGATCCAATATAGTCCAAACCGATAAAATATACTGTTTCACAATATCCTTATCCCCTTACTCTAGGTTTAGCTTTGAACTCCCCTCCTCTGTACTTTGGCCAGAAAATGTTAACGTGGCCAAAACAGGAAGATGATCCGAGATCTCCCTCTCACTTGTAACAACCTCACAATCAACAACGTTAAAGTATCGATTGACAAAAATATAATCCAGCCTCCTAAATGGGCGTCTTGATGGAAATGTATGCCCTCCCGATGAACGTTGATGAGTTTCAGTCCATACGTCGGTAAGCTGTTCTGTTACTCTCCGCCACGTCCTGGACCGCGGAGTCATGTTCCAATCCCCCATCACAATGGATGGTCCTTTGATTTCATTGACTTTGTTAAGAATAAATGAAGATTGTTTTTTATGCTGAAACAAAGCAAGGCTTAAGTGGGTGACAAAGACTTTCAACGTCTGGTCCCCAGTTTTTAAGGCTACCTCAAGGAGGGCTCTGTCTTCGATTACTTTTGGCAAAAAATCAAAAGGGTAATTCTTTGGTTCAATAATTGGCAAACGGGTTAGTAACGCATTACCAAATTGTCTTTTTTCATTACCATCGAGGCCTTCCATCGTTACTGCGGGCCCAAAAACATGATCATATTGTAATTCCTTTGCCAAATATTTCGCCTGGTCTTGAAATGCACTTCGTTCGGAAAAAAAGCGGTCTACTTCGTTGAGACCGATAATATCCGCATCCAAACTCTTTAAGAGTGAGGCAATCCGTCCTAAATCGAGTTCTTTATCAACTCCGATCCCATGATGAATATTAAAAGTTACTACCCTGAAGTCCACACTGCACTCTCCCAATTAAAATTACTGCCTCTTTTATGGTTTCACCTAAATCCGAGTTTATGATAGCAGATGCTTATTTTTTTCAAAGAAATGGCTGTCTTTTTTGGAAACTAAGGGTTGTTTCAAGTGATTGAGGAACATATTAAAAAGAAAAAGCGGGGGAAGGCTATGCATTTAAATGACACGGACGGGAAACCGACTAAAAAACCGATTATTTTGATCATCGTTGATACACTTATGGATGGGCCTTTGGTAGAGGCGATGCAGACGGGTATGGCTCCCGCATTGAAATTCTTGAAAGAGAAAGGGAACTATTATCCAAATATTGTTGCTCCATTTCCGACCATGTCAGTAAATGTGGATACAACCCTACTGACAGGCACGTATTGCCATCAACATAAGATTCCAGGCTTGGTGTGGTTTAATAAGAAAGAAAACAGACTCGTTAACTACGGAACCCATTATCGTGAGCTATTCAAACTGGGCCTAAGCAAGTCGGTTGAGGATTTGTTATTTAATATGAACGAGAGTCATATCAGCCATAATGTAACTACGATTCATCAGGACCTGGATAGGATGGGGAAGTCTTCCGCTTCCATTAATGCCCTTATTTTCAAGGGCCCCGTTCTGCAATCATTAAAGATACCTTGGCTCGCAAAAGCATTTACTAATATTAAGAAGCATCAAGTGCACGCTCCTAAGTATTTTGCATACGGAAGGTTAGCCCGCCTTTCCCCTTCAATGCAATATCAGCATTTTTGGCAGAAAGGCGGCGTAAACGACTTATCATCTGTTCATCAGCTACGGCATTTAATCAAATCCAATAATCTTCCTTCTTTCTCAATTGTATATTTGCCAGACCTTGACCAGCGAATCCACAAAAATGGAAGGATGGATTTGAAGGGAATTAAAAACGCAGATAAACAAATTCAAAAAATCCTTGATCTGTATGGTGATTGGGAGAAAGCTTTGAGTGAAAACATCTGGATCGCAATGGGAGACAATGGGCAAGCATGGGTGCATTCCAAGCGGTCAGAGGCTGTCATCAATTTAAAAACAATCCTTCATTCTTTTAAAATCATGGGGCTGCGAAAAGGGATTATGCCTTCGGACGAAGTGATCCTTGCAGTGAACGATAGAATGGCTTATATTTATTCGCTCAACCTTGAAACGGTACCGCTTGAAAGTATCGTTAAAGAGCTCCAAGGGGAAAAAAGAATTGATATTATAGCCTGGAAAATAGGTGAAGATATTGCTGTTAGGTCTACAGACTATGTGGGCGAATTAAGATTTAGGAGGAATGGTGTCCACAAGGATCAGTATGGGCAAACTTGGGATCTGTCCGGGAACCACGCCATTTTGGACCTTAAACTAAATTCGGGGATAATTTCATATAGGGATTATCCTGATGCCTTGGCAAGATTATACAGCTCCCTCTTTTCTCATGAAGGGGACTTCCTCGTGGTAAGCGCAAGGCCAGGATATGAATTTGCCGGAGAAGGATCTCCCGTTCACCTTGGAGGAGCCGGGCATGGCGGTTTGCATAAGCAGGATAGCATCGTACCCCTTATTGTAGCAGGGACGGATTCTACCCCTGAAAAATTACGAATTGTCGACTTAAAGAATTGGCTCCTCACTCTTTTATAATATAACTAAAAGAGACCATCCAAAGTTTGGATGGTCTCCTTTTTATCGATTATCGAGAAGGCACTTCGTCTCCTAGCGCGCGAAGGCGTTCGGCTACCTGCTCTCCAGTTAGCCCGTGTTCTTTCACATACATATTACGTGGGTGAACCCGACATTCATGAGTACAGCCACGAAGATGCTTATGCTCGTTTTCCTCGGAGCAAAGGATTTGCTTATTGCACTCAGGGTTGGCACAGTTCACATACCGTTCACACGGCTCACCAGTGAAGTAATCTTTTCCGACAACAACATGCTCAACCTGATTGACTGGCACGGAAATACGCTCATCGAAGACATACATTTTGCCATTCCACAGCTGTCCCTTTACCTCAGGGTCCTTACCATATGTTGCAATTCCGCCATGCAGCTGTCCAACATCCTCAAAGCCTTCCTTCACAAGCCAGCCTGAGAACTTCTCACAGCGAATCCCGCCTGTGCAATACGTCAGGACTTTTTTGCCCTCCAACTCGTCTTTATGCTCGCGAATCCAGTCCGGAAGCTCGCGGAACGCTTTAATGTCAGGACGTATCGCACCGCGGAAATGGCCAAGGTCATACTCATAGTCATTCCGTGCATCAATAACGACCGTATCCGGATCCTGCATTGCTTCATAAAATTCCTTTGGGCTTAAATATTGGCCGGTCACCTGGTTCGGGTCGACATCGTCTTCAAGCCTTAAAGTAACAAGCTCGCTTCGATGGCGAACATGCATCTTTTTAAACGCATGCCCTTCCGCTTCATCGATCTTGAATACCATATCAGCAAAACGAGGGTCTTCCCTCATTGCCTTCATATAGTCATCTGTTTGTTCAATGGTTCCAGATACAGTTCCATTGATTCCCTCTGATGCAATCAGAATCCTTCCCTTCAGGCCAAGCTCCTTGCAGAACTTCAGATGCTGAGCTGTAAATTCCTCTGGATTCTCAATGTGGACATACTTATAATACAGTAAAACTCTATATGGTTTTGTTTCGTGCATATATATGAACTCCTATCATTAATACTATATGAATAGGGTTAACCCCCAATAAGCCATTTTATAGGAAAAGGCGGAAGTTTTCAATACTACTCGAACTCAGCCAACTCTTTTTTAATCTGAGTGCGGATTTTATCAAGGCATTCCTCGGGAGTTTTCGCAAAAATCCGCTTCCCATTTACCATTGCATATGGGCTTCGGGCGCACATCCCGCAAAAATTCAAGCAATCATTGCGGAGCACCGCAACCTCCGGGAACTCAGCTTCCAGAATCGCTTCAATATCTAGCTGATTAATCCAATTGCTGTCACATATATCGACGATGATTATCCCCATTTGCGGTTCCTCCCTCTTTGTTAATCTTCTCCCAAAACAATTACTTCAGTCTCTAATTCAACATCATACTTTTTCTTTACCGTATCACGGACAACTTCAATTAACTTTAAATAGTCACTCGATGTTGCATGGTCAATGTTTACGATGAAGCCGGCGTGCTTTTTGGAAACCTCGGCTCCGCCAATCCGTTTGCCCTGAAGATTGCTATCCTGGATCAGCTTGCCCGCAAAATATCCCGGCGGCCTCTTAAAAACGCTCCCGCACGAAGGATACTCCAACGGCTGCTTTGACTCCCTGGCTTCTGTAAGCTCATCCATCTTTGCCTTAATCCGTTCAGGGTCTCCCTCCTCAAGACGGAACTCCGCCTCCACAATAATGTAATCACTGCCCTGAAACATACTCTTCCGATAACCGAGAGCCAATTCCTCTTTTTCGAAAAAACGGACGGTACCATGCTTATCTATCGCTGTCGCCATAACAAGCACGTCAGAAATTTGTCCGCCATATGCACCCGCATTCATGTACAATGCCCCGCCAACGCTGCCTGGAATTCCGCAGGCGAATTCAAGACCTGACAGGCTGTGCTCTAATGCCATTCTGGAAACATCAATAATCCGGGCCCCGCTTTGGGCGGAAATTACATTGCCGCTGGCGGTTATACTTGTTAGTTTACCCATTCCAACCGTAATTCCCCGGATTCCCCCATCTTTGACAATCACATTTGAGCCACTGCCCAGAATCGTAACAGGAATCTCCAGCTCCTGTGCATGCCGCAGGACTGCCTGGAGTTCCTCAATCGTTTCAGGGGTCACAAAAATATCTGCCTTCCCCCCAAGTTTCGTATACGTATGGTTTCTTATCGGTTCATCCAATAAAACGTTTTCTTCCTTTATATAGTCACATATTAAGCCATAAAATTTCGTTAGTTTATTCATTGTTGCACCTCTAAAAAATGATAATACCTCCCCGGAATAAGGAGAGGTATCACTAGTCTAGCCTAAACTTATTTAGTATAAAACTCAACAGGAATTTTGCCGAACGTCCGCTTATGATAAAGAAGCGGTTCTTTGTTGTAGCTTTCAATTCCGATAACTTCGCCAATCAAAATGGTGTGATCCCCGGCATCCACTGTTTTGAAGGTTTTGCACTGCATAACACCCGTAACTCCGGCAAGCACTGGAAGATTGTGTTCAGAAAGCTCCC
The DNA here is from genome assembly GCF_001685025.1 of Bacillus sp. FJAT-27225. Lineage (GTDB taxonomy): Bacteria > Bacillota > Bacilli > Bacillales > Cytobacillaceae > Bacillus_D. Next base: position 397,338 of record NZ_MAYU01000021.1, read on the forward strand.
ATTCACACTGGCTGAACCGGTCCGCACCCTTCATGGCAAACAGGCTGCAAACATCACCCTGTTCTGCAGCAAGTACGTTGACTGCAAACTTCCCGGTATTAACAAATAGGTCATGAGAAGAAACTCTTTTGTCTATCGACCACAAAATCAAAAGCGGGTCAAGTGAAACCGATGCGAATGAGTTAACAGTCAAGCCCACAGGTGTGCCATTTTCATCAACTGTTGTCACAACTGTAACGCCAGTCGGATAATTCCCCATTACCTCTTTGAATTTTGCTACTTGATCCATCCCCATACACTCCTTAGAAATATTGTGAAAAGCCCATTAGCAAGATGTGCTCCATGACTTGAAAACCAACCAGGGGTAACTTAACTTGGTAATCTACACTTCACGTTCAGCAAGCTTTTTTAGCTTTACAAGCAGATCGCCTGAAGATTCTGCAGAAACATATTGGCCATCGACCAGTGCATAAGGAGACAATTTGCATTCCCTGCAATGGCTCTGGCATTCATATTCCTTATATGAAACCTGTTTTCCATTTAAAAACTTCTGATAGTCCGCAAGATTCTCCTCCGACAAAAACCGATCAAGGTTTTTCTCGCAAAACTCAACATTGATCCTCTTTTGCTTTGGAAACAATGCGCTGAATAATTTCATTCTCCTGCATCCTTTTGGCTTTATGGCTTTATCCCGCATTAACGGGCAGTAAGATCCCATATCAGAATCCTGAGTTAATAAAAATATAGACGTGGGATCAACTGCCCACAAATGCCCGATTGGTTCAACTATCAATCAGTGGGAGACAAAGCCCCCCTCTGATTGAAGTTTCACTTTACATACTTATATTCAACTTCATCATATTCTTCATTGTACTCCACATAGAGATCGTGCCCGTTAAAGAACCATATGTCCGTTTCATCGGCATAAAATAGAATTCCATCCACTTCGGTCGAAACAGCCGCATCGACAGGATCCTCGACCGAAAAACCAAGTGAAAAGTTTTCCTGGACAGGGCTTGAACCATAAATCTTCGCGAAAAACTTCACATGTGACCCGGACTCAACGCCGACCTCGTCCTTGAACCATCGAAGAGCTTCTTTGCTAATGTTAATTTTCAATATATGCTCCTCCTAAAAACAAGCAATTTTATTATACTAATTTGCAGCATTTATTCATATAGTGTTTATCTGATTTTCAATCTAAAGATAAACTCGGGGATTGTCAAACAATCCGTTTGGTCATTTTAACATGCTTTGCACGTTTTTTAGTGAAAGCCATCCAACAAAAGAAGCCTCGTTTGTATGGGATTTTCCTTAACCCTCACAAACAAGGCCGATCGTTCTGTTTTTATCCGTTACTTTGCAACATAGATGATTTCCGGATAGTCATCGGCAATGATGTCCACACTTCTCGGCACCTTCAAATAAAAGATAAAATTACTACTCATGATTGAATGATTCATATACCTTTCATTTGTAAATTGCCGGGCCGGGAAGCCATTATTAACAATGGACAGATAGATGGCTTGATTCGTATTTTGAAGTTTTAAACGATCTTCCTGTAATGTAAAGCTGGCAGACTGAAGCGAAGAAGTAAAATCCCAATCATCTACTATGAGGGTACCATTAAAAGTATAGACTTCTATTTTGTTTCCCTGGCGATCTGTTTTTTCGATGAATATCGATGCCCCTTCAATGGTAGTCGGGATGTTTAACGTGTCATACTGATAATTTTCAATGGTTTCATGCTTGATGATTTGCTCTTTATCAATTTGCTCAAGTTTACCGTAACGAAGCTTTTCGTATAAATCAAAATGGGCTTTGTCGGCTTGGATATTGCGAACCCGTTTCTCTTCCAATGGTACATCTCTTAAAAAAGGCGCGATAACCGTTGCAAGGGTCAGTATTCCCACATACACGATCAAAAACCAGTGAGTAATCTTAAAGTGGATAATTCTTTTTTTACCAGATGAGGCGATTAATCCAGAAATTAGAACAATCAAAAGGATAAGAATAAGGAAGTTCATTTCCTCACCTCCATCCGATTAAATAACACTACCCCTGCGCTGTAAAACAAACCAGCTGTTATTAATGCTTTCAGGGTGAACAAGGACAGGCTTTTTTCCTGAACATAAAACTGGACTAATTCAATGGTGCCAGTAAAGTTAATCAACGTATTTAAGTAAGTAAATCCAATAACGATGAACGGTATCAAAAATAGAAACAGCTTGCTGATTTGCCCCAATGAACTAATGAAATAACCTACCGAGCTTATGAGTATAAGGTAGAGGAATGTTCCCCCTATTGAGGTGATGAGCCCTTCCGCCCCATTCGCCGCCGTGTATACTTCTTTTTCAAAGAAGAGATAAACGAGAACATTTAGTAGATTGCTAGTAAGGTTGGCTGTGATGCTCGCTAGAAGGCCCGCCACTGCTAAAAAAAGGATATTTGAAATGCTGCTGCTTAAACGATTTGTGATAAAGGTGAAATCCTGTTCCCGGTTGGCCCTCGTATTGACGGTTATCGCTGTTACAAACGCCCACATAAGAGTAAAGCCAATCACAACATCGGCGGAATAATACTTAACCGTGACAGATAATCCATCGCCGGACATGCCAGAAGACCCAACGCCTCCTATTGAAAAAAGTAATCCAAGGATCTGAATGCCGACCATGGCGCTAAACGCATCAATGTTTGCCTTCAATTTATGAAAAAATTGTTTCTTGATCGCCTCGCTTAAATTAATTTTCGTTAAAGACATCATCAATCCCGCCTTTCCGGTCATTTGTAAGATAGACAAATAGATCACTTGTACTGACGGGCTTGAACTCGATTCCTGTATAATGCAGACCATTCAATTCAGCTTCAGTAAATTCATTCCGGACGACTGCGGCGGCTGTTCCAGCTCCGAACAATTTTTGATGTATCACTTCTTTTTCTAAACATATTTTCTCGACAAGCTCCCTGCTTCCGCGCAATTCGATTGCCCACTCCTTTAAGTCGGCAACAGGCAAATGGAGCAAAGCTCTTCCGCTTTGTATAAACAGAATATCCTCCAGGATATCCTCAATCTCCTCAAGGTGATGGCTTGAGAGTATAATTGTCCGCGGGTGTGCAATATAATCCTTCAGCAAAGCCCGGTAAAAGTCCTTCCGGGTTGCTTCATCCATACCGGTCGTTGGCTCATCAAACATTGTAAGCGGGCATCGGGAGGCAATCCCAATAATCGCGTTGAAAGTACTTGTTTTTCCTTTTGAAAGGCGGGTGTGGTAATTTTTCGGGTCAAACGAGAAATAAGTGAACAGCCGCCTCGCGAGGCCTGCATCCCAATTTGGATAAAAACGTCCTGCCTCTTCAAGAATTTCCCCGAGCGGCAGCGCTGATGGAAACACCATCTTGTCATCTATAAAAATAGAATTAGCAGATACAGTCAGGCTGTTGAATGGTTTTTCCGAAAAGACCTTCAGGCTGCCTGAGGTCGGTTTCAGTAAACCCGCAATCAATTTAAGGAGCGTCGTTTTTCCTGCACCATTGCGGCCTACAAGTCCGGTTATTGTATTTTCGCCAATTGAGAATGATATTCCATCCAAGGCTTTTTTTCGTAAAAAGGATTTTGAGATCGTGTTGCACTCGATTATTTTCATCTTTCTCCCTCCCCAGCCTCTGCAGATTCAATCATTTGAATGAGTTCTTTTTTTCCGATATGAAGCCTGTTTGCCTCCATAACTAAATCATGGACGAGCCGTTTTAGCGTCTGGTTCTTCCTTTTAGCAATAATTGCTTCTTTCGCCCCTTCTGCAACAAACATCCCAAGCCCCCGCTTTTTGTATAGAATCTTTTCGTCAGCCAATAAGGCCAGCCCCTTTGCAGCTGTAGCCGGATTAATCGTATACATCTCAGCCAGCTGATACTGGGAATACACTTTCTCATCTTCTTGAAGGTGTCCACTGATTATTTCCGATTCAATCCAATCGGCAATTTGGACATAAATCGGCTTCATACTGTCCGTGTTTAAAATAGGAATCAACTCCTTTTCAACACAGTGCATTAGTGTAGTAATGTACTATGTAATTTTATGATATATTTTCTAGAAGTGGAAGTCAATCATAAGTTGTAAAATAATACAAAAAAGCAGCTATCCAGTAATGGAAAGCTGCCTACGGTTTTTTTAATTTAAGGTTAATTTTTCAAACGAGCTAGCAAAGGTTCGGATATTGGCCATTACTTTAGTGGTGTAGGTGAAATCTCCATAGCAATACGGATAGCGGAAGTTATTCTTGTCTCCGCCGCAATTATAGGTAGTTGGATTCTTTTGGACCTGCAGATAGGAATATTCCTTGGCAAGCTCCTCTTTATGTTTGCCGCCTCTGTTGGCTACATAATCAATATAGCCAAGCCCCATATTATAGGCCTGGATGATAGTGGGCAAATCCACATTCTTTTTTTCCCCATACTCGACCGCCTGCCTGAAATGCTTTATTCCCTGGCGGATACTTTGTTCAGGATCTTCGATTTCATTCGGAGCAAGGCCGGCCGATTCGGATGACTGCATCGGGTCGCCGCCCTTGCCCTTACTTTCCTGCTGCATAACAGCGGCCAATACGGGAGTATACTCTTCAAGATTTTGTTTTTGCAGCTCTTCGTGCAGAACTGGAATGTACCGTTCTACATTGCCGGTAAAGAGGTTTGTTTCCACGTAGTTCCCTATGGAAAACAATTGGTCTTTCATTGCAAACAAAATGGCTGCCCCCGCCAGGATGATGAGTAAATTCACATTCCGGCGAAGTTGGGTTCTTTTTTTGGATATCGTTCGTTTCTTCTTCATTGCCATCCCCATGTCTGTCATTCTATGTTTCTATTATAATGAAAATCCGTTGTAGGGAACAGGCAAAACCCCTACATCAATAATTACCAAAAGATAGAATCAAAAGTAACACTTCACAGACTCATCGGGTATCCGATGGTTTTAAGTGTTTTTCCGAGATTTCTAGATGCTTATCCGAGAAAATTTAAATATTTCCGAGTGTTTACTTCATATATCCGAGAATTCCACAATTCAGACACATGTGGTTACACTTTAACACCACCAAGTGAGCGTGAACCGTATCATTTACCCACTTCTCTTGCCCCGCTATCCTCATAGTAAAGATATCTCACAATTTTATCGACTGACTTGTATAAACTTTTTTATCCCTTTATTGACAATTGCTTTTTGACTCATTTGCGATGCAACAAAATTCCATCCAAAAAAAACCGCCGCACTCATTGAGTACGGCGGCCTAATATCTCACCTGAAAATAGATAAAACCAGAATAAGCAAGGCACCGAGCCCCAGAAGTCCGAACAGAAAATACCCAATCAGCCTGATCGGTTTTGGCAGCTTGCTCCAGTCTGTACTAGCTGCATTAGCTGGATTTCCCTCAATTTTGTTGTAGTGGTCGATTACGTCATTGAATGGTTCCTTTTCATTCATCACCGCCACCCCTTACCTGCATTTTAACATATTATGGAATAAACTTAAACGCTATAAAGTGAAACTTCCATCAGCGATTTTCGCTAATGATTAGCCCCATTCTACTGCCGCTAATTCGCCAAAGTACGGCGATTAAGCGGCACTATGAATCCGATTGGTTCAACTAAGCCGCTGAAAGGCACAGCGGCAAGTTTCACTGTATCTCACAAATCGGGCATTTAGGGACAGTTGCTTCCGAAAGAGGCTTACTGTCCCTTAATGCGGGATAAAACTTTCACTCTTTCCGAACCTACAACTTTTATGATATAATGAAGTTGTTACTTTAGAGAAAGAAAGATTATTATAAGGGGGAAAAAGATGATTACGTTCGAAAACATTATAAAAAGCTATGGAAAACGGCCAGTCATCGACAATTTCAATCTTGAAATTGATTCTGGAGAACTGGTTGTTTTTATTGGCCCGAGTGGCTGCGGAAAAACCACTTTGCTAAAGATGGTCAACCGCCTGATCGAGCCAAGCTCAGGAAAAATCTACATAAAAGGGAAGGATATTTCGACGATTGACCCGATTGAATTACGACGGAACATTGGGTATGTCATCCAAAGTACTGGTCTGTTTCCGCATATGACAATCAGAGAAAATCTCGAATTAATTCCCAAACTCAAAGGTGAAGATCCCGAAGCGATTCAAACGAAAACAGAAAACTTAATGGACCTTGTTGGACTAAATCCAGAAGAATTCCTCGACCGTTATCCAAAAGAATTGAGTGGCGGACAGCAGCAGCGTGTCGGCGTTGCCCGTGCATTCTCCACAGATTCAGAAATCATCCTGATGGACGAGCCTTTCAGTGCGCTCGACCCCGTAACAAGAAGCTCCCTCCAGGAAGAACTGTTCAATATGCAAAAAGAATTGAACAAAACCATTATCTTCGTCACCCATGACATGGACGAGGCTTATAAAATTGCCGATAAAATCTGCCTATTGAAAGATGGCCATATTTTGCAATACGACACTCCGGAAAACATTTTGAAAAATCCGGCTTCCGAATTTGTTGAGAACTTCCTTGGCAAGCGAAGGGTCTGGAACAATCCCGAAGTCCTGAAGGCAGAGGACATCATGATTCCTTATCCAGTCAAGGTATCTCCTAAACGGAATGTACTCCAGGCTGTTGAAATTATGAAAGAAAACAAAGTCGACAGCTTGATGGTAACCGACCGTGACCTGACTCTAATTGGACTTGTTACATTGAAGGATCTAAAAATGGTGGACCGTAACAAGTTAATCGGCGAAGTTATGGAACGCACCATCCATTCCGTTTACGATGATGCAGACTTAATCTCTGTACTAAAAGTAATGAACGAACGTAAAATCGGCTATCTGCCGGTTGTAAATGAAGCTGGAAAACTGAGCGGCTTAATTACTCGAAGCAGTATCCTGTCCGCCCTCAGCACCCAGCTGATTGACCTGGAGGTGGCATTTTAATGGGTTCATTTTTTGAGTATGTAAAAAATAATACGGGACAAATTCTTGATTTACTTGGCCAGCATATTTGGCTGAGCGTTTTCTCTGTTGCAATCGCAATTATTATTGGTGTTCCCCTCGGAATACTCATTTCAAGGAACAAACGTCTTTCAAAACCAATCATTGGAACAGCCAATGTCATCCAGGCTGTGCCAAGCCTGGCATTACTTGGTTTCCTAATCCCGGTTGTTGGAATTGGCAGTACTCCAGCCATTGTTATGGTTGTCTTGTACTCACTTCTTCCGATTGTTAAAAATACGTACACTGGGTTAACTACGATTGACCGTGATATTTTGGAAGCTGCAAGGGGAATTGGCTTAACAAATAGCCAAACGATGAGAAAAGTACAGCTTCCGCTCGCATTCCCGGTCATTATGGCAGGCGTGCGAATCTCGGCGGTTACAGCAGTGGGCTTAATGACGATTGCAGCATTTGTTGGTGCCGGCGGACTTGGATACCTTGTCTTTTCAGGTGTAACATCAGTTGACAATAATATGATACTCGCCGGTGCAATACCTGCATGTATTCTTGCCCTTTTAATTGATTTTGTAATTGGCAAGCTTGAAACGAAACTTTCCTATGAAACAAAGGCTCGCACTACTGCCAAGAAAACAAAACAATCTAAAACTAGAAGAATCTTAATCCCGGCTACTATCGCTGTTTTGGTTCTTGGCATCGGTACTTCATATTTATATAACAACGCCGCGGCAGGAGAAAAAATTACAATCGGCTCAAAGAACTTCGCCGAATCAATTATCCTCGGAAATATGTTGGCAGACCTTGTTGAAGCTCATACAGATCTTGAAGTGGAACGAAAGCTCAATCTTGGCGGTACCCAGGTAGCCTTTAGCGCTCTTAGGACTGGTGATATTGATGCCTATGTTGAGTACACGGGAACAGCGCTTGTTTCCATGCTCAAAAAACCTGTGACAAACGATCCCGAAGAAGCCTTTTCAACTGTGAAGAAGGATTTTTCGGAACAGTTCGATATTGCAACTCTTGATCAGCTTGGCTTTAACAATACGTATGTACTAGCTACTACTCAGGAAACCGCCGACAAATACGGAATTGAATCGTTCTCCGATCTGGCAAAGATTAGCCAAGAGCTAACTGCCGGAACGACGATCGAATTTACAAACCGGCCTGATGGACTTCCGGGTCTCTTGGAAGCTTATAATATGGAGTTCGGCAATAGTAAAGCAGTAGATGGCGGCCTCCGCTATACAGCCATTCAAAGTGGCGAAACTCATGTGATTGATGCTTTTGCTACAGACGGTTTACTTGAGGAATTCAAACTGAAAGTACTCGAAGATGATAAAGGCTTCTTCCCTCCTTATTATGCCGTCCCAATCGTAAGGGAAGATACATTGGAAAAATATCCTGAATTAGAGAAAGCGTTGAATATGCTAGCAGGAAAATTGAACGATGAAGCCATGAGGGAATTGAACAATAAAGTTGAAAGCCTTGACCAGTCACCGGAAAAAGTAGCTAAAGAGTTTTTGGAGGAACAAGGCCTCATATAAAGTGAAACTTCCATCAGCTCTTTTGGCTGTTGGTTGTCCCGTTCTATTGCCGTTAATTCGCCAAATTCCGGCGACTAAGCGGCACTACGAACCCGATTAGTTCAATTAAGCCGCTAAAAAACAGCGGCAAGTTTCATTGTATCTCACCATTCGGTCATTTAGGGGCATTTGCTTCTGAAAGAAACTTACTGCCCGTTAATGCAGGATAAGAAAAAACACCAGGTATTCGGAGGCTTACATCCCGTTACCTGGTGTTTTTTTACTGTCTATCTCCACAAGGAAAACTTCAAAGAATAATCATCGCAGAGATATGCGCATTTTGCCTGTCGCGAGGCGAGTTTTGCCTGTCACGAAGGCACTTCCGCTTTTCTTATTCATTTAAAAAATCAAGCACTCGATGGTAGGATTGCTCAGTGCCGATAATCAGCAGCACATCCCCTTCCCTAATCGTTGCATAGGGACCGGGTGAAAGAATTAATTCTCCCTCCCGCTTTAAGCCAACAATGGTGCCGCCGGTGTATTGCCAAAATTTAAGGTCAGAAACAGTTTTCCCAATATGTTTGCAAACCTTCGTAATTTCAACCTCAATGGGTGCCAGCGGATTGGTATGGCGGTACTTGCCCGAGAGTTCAATCAATTGATTGATTTTATCAGACAATTTCATATCAAGTTCCTTTCGTTCCTCGATTAGCCTTCGGATTTGCTTTTCCATATCTTTGGCACTTTCAAGGTTTGAAAAACGGTTAATATAGGCCAGCGCATTCTCACGTGACGAAATGACAACTCCGGCGCCTTTTTCAGATTTGACAATCTCGACATCCTCAAGGATCTTTAGCGCCTTCCGGACAGTTTCCGGAGATACATTGTATTCGCTAGCAAGCGTTGAGCGCCCGTGGACTTTTTGGCCAACCTTATATTTTTCATTGTAAATGCGATTGGCAATATCAATCGCAATTTGCTCATATACCGGGATTTTTGTACGCATAGTGGTCTTCCTTTTTGATTATGTTATATACCCTTCATTATACACTTAAAAAATGAATGAACAAATGAACATCCTTCAGAACGATGCTTGCGAACAGAAGCCCTCATAGTGAACCATTCATCTTTTTACAGGAGGTCTTCAGCCCCCTGCAGGTTTAGTGTCCCATCTGTAATCTTATACACCTTGTCACAATAGTCAATTAACCTTGTATCATGGGTGACCACTATCGATGTTTTCCCAGTCGCAGTCGTTGCCTGCTTTAGCATTTCCATCACTTCAAAAGCCCGGTCCGAGTCGAGTGATGCAGTCGGTTCGTCTGCCAGGATAATACTTGGGTCTGTATACAATGCTTTCGCAATCGCGACCCGCTGCCGCTCCCCTCCGGACAAATCAGCTGGAAAACTATTCATCAAGTCGGCAATGCCGAGCGACTCGCAAACTTCCGCAAACCTCTCGTTTTAGATATTGTCCTTCTTAACCTTGTCGAGGAGAACCATCTGCTGCCGGACTGTCAGGAATGGGACTAAATTGGATTGCTGCAGCACAAACCCAATTTCCTTCAATCTAATGCCGGCCCGCTTTTTTTCCTTCATAGCCGTTATATTTTTTCCATTTATGATAATGTCTCCAGTTGATGGAGTCAGCAGCCCCCCGGCGATTGTTAAAAATGTGCTTTTGCCAGAGCCAGACGGTCCGATAATCGCAATCAACTCACCAGTTCCAGCCGAAAAATCAGTCGGTTTTAGCGCTTCTACCTCTGTATGGCCGGAGCCGAACACCTTGCTCACATTCTTTAATTCCAGCAGTGCCATCCGTTAACCTCCTATTGCTTTCAAAGGGTCTATTTTAGCAATCGTTTGAACCGAGAATAACGCTCCTACTATAGAAACCCCAATCAGCACAATCGCATAAACGAGCATATCCAAATAATTGAACGCTACCGGGACTGCAGGCGGCAGGAATAAACCAGTCAAAACGGTCAAGGCAAGACCAATGATCACACCGGCGACTGCCAGCAGGAACGTTTGGGCAATCACTGATTTTGATAAATATCCGCTTGAGATTCCCTGAGCCTTCATAACTCCAAAAATGCTAATCTTCTGGATCGTCAATACATAAAGGAAAATAGCAAGAATAACGGCTGAAATGATGAAAAGGAAATAAATCATAAATGTCAGCGTCATGTTTTGCTCGGAATAGCCAGGCATATTTTCAATAAACTCCTGGGTTGCAACAATATCCAAACCATCCGCTACTTGGATATCACTCAGATTATTTGACCTGACAACAAACGCATTAATTTTCTCTTTCATCCTCTCCGCTGACTCGCCAAAGCGGACTTTCCGAAGCGTCTCCATACTTCCATACAATACAGGTGCTGCGTTAAATCTCGCATGATCCGTGAATCCGGTGATTTTTAGTTTTTCTTCTGTCGCCGATAGCGTCAAAACATCACCAATTTTAAAACCTTCGTCCTTAAGTGTGTCGTCAGCAATCACTTCGCCCATTTTTCGAAAAGGCTTGCCTTCTGTCACTTCAGGCATAATAAACTCATCTTCCCGAATCCCGAACAGCGAAACATTCCCCTTTGCATCCCCGGTACTTGCAATTGCGTAGAACTGGCCGAGTATAGCATATTCCTCTGCACCATTCCCGTTATAATCCCCAGTTTCCATGATTGATTGCGGCAAGCTTCTATCCGATTCTTCAGTAAGGATAATTCCATCTGCATCCCACTTCAGAACCGACTCTTTATTAAGATTCTCCAGTCCATTCGCTAGTCCCGATAAAAAGAACACCAAATAAGAAACAAGCGAGAGTACCCCAACAATCAAGCTGAAGCGAAGCTTGTTATTCTTCATTTCATTCCAGGCAAGAAACATACAGGTCCCCCAATTATACTTTTGTATAACATTTGTAAAATTAATATATAACTAACCTTATCGAATTGCAACAATAATGTACGATTTTACCAAATAAAAAAGCCCCAGCCTATTCGACTGAAGCCTTTCCCAACTGCCCTGGTCTATTCAATATTTATTGAATGACATCCTGCAGTGTATCTTCCCAATTTGTTTCATTAGGGGCTATATACCAGCACTTTCTCACCCTCATGCTTTCCTTTACTCCCATACCGCCGATCATAATCTTTAGATAAGGTGTGTGCATTTGAAGTGTTTTTACAATATGATTTATTTCCGATTCATTCATCTTTTCCGAAACGGATAGGGCGGCAATTTCAATTCCCTTTTCGTGGATCAACTCGCCAAGACCCTCTAGTGGTGTATTGGCACCTATATAATGGACAGGATAACGCCTTTCCCGCAGGAACAACGTAAACATTAGCAATCCAAGCTGGTGTTCCTCTCCATCCGGACAAAAAGCGATCACTTTTGGCAATTCCTCCGACACAGGGAATACATTTAGCAATTTCATGATCCGCTGTTGAACAAGGTTGGAAATCATATGTTCATTTACAACATGGAGAAAGCCCTCTCCCCACGCTTCCCCTACCTTATTCATAAGTGGTACAACTATCGAATGAAGGACCGTTCGGTACGGAAACTGCGAAAAATAAAGATCTAGCAACAGGTCACATTTTACTGAATCCAACTCTTCGACAGCCTCAAACAGTTCATCAATTTGCATATCGAAACTTTGGGCGGCAGACCATCCAGGAAGGCTAACGGTTTTGTTTTGTTTCTTTTCTCTCAATAACTTTACAGCCTGGCCAATATTTATGCCGTTTTCCTGCACTTGTTTTTTTAGCCACTTCAAGTCTTTCAAATTTTCTTCTGTATACACTCGATGCCCTGAATCATTTCGCCCCGGTGTAATCGCCTGGTATCGATTCTCCCATGCCCGGATTGTTACAGTCGGCATATCAAGTATTTTTGAGACCGCTTTAATATTGTACAAGGTTCAACCCTTCTTTTACATTGATTGTAAAATGATTATACATTAATTATACCACTTGTGGAATCCCTTATGTGGAAAGTATGCGATCGAACCACTTGCCACTGCTCACTAACGGTTTTGAAGATAAGCTGCCCGCGAGCGAAGCAATAAAAGCTTTCCCGCTATGAACAGGGAAAGCCTCTTGTAAAGAAATCATACCCGGTGACGCTTACAACAATCCACTTATTTATCCAACAATATATAATAGAAAAAGGAATGCTTATTTCTTCCCGCCCTGGATGACTTTAAACGCAGCTTTTTTCTCGGTTTTTGTTTGATAGAGAGGTCCATTAGGCGGAATTGAGGGCGGTCTATCCAAACCGTTTACCTTTGCATAAACTGGTTTTTCCACCTGTTTTTCCTCAACCTTTGTACCCATCCATTCTTTAACCATCAACAGAATCCGATTGAATAAACGCATGGTACCCTCTCCTTTACAAACTCTACTTACACATATGCGGCGCTTTTCCAGGGTATTCTACCCTAATTTGGGACCGGGCTAAGTTAACTTGCCAGGCAATTTATTTTTCACAAATACAAATGTGCCAACATAGAAACTAAAGATATGGGATGTTTGAAAAGGATGCAAACGTTGTTCCGTCTGCTCACTCTGTTATGTGAATACCCCGAGTGATTGGGCTGTAACCACTACGTAAGCGGTATTTTTCAGGAATGGGAAATGTGCAAAGTAATCCACGTTCTCCACCGATTTAACCCTATATAGAACAAATAGCGGCTAGGCTGTTTCTTCACCACTACTTGTCTCGTTACTAAAAACTTCGCTCCAAGGAGTCCAGTTTCCTTCCATAACGGCAGGATTTTTTTAAAAATCATATGATGTCAATGCAAAAAACCTGCAGTCCCCCTGCTTCAAGGCAAGGCTAAACTGCAGGCTCGTTGTAGCTATTTTTGATGCGCCAATTTTCTTTTTAAAGATGTACGCATTTCTTCATTATTCAAATAGACGGTACCCATGGCAAGCAACAGCATAAGTCCGGTTACTGCAAATACGCTCTGAACAGGGAAAAAGCCGCCGATAAAGCCGCCCAGCATCGGGCCGGCCATTCCGCCCAATTGGTTTGACGTTTGATGCAGACTGAATGCCCTGCCACGGAAATCCTCAGGTGTTGTTTTAACAACTAACCCATTCAACGCCGGATAGACTGCACAGAAGAATATTCCGTAAACGAACCTTATAACCGAAAATCCGACTATATGTGAAAAAGCAATTTGGGCAAGTGATCCAATCCCTCCGCCCAACAGGCCAATGATTAATATTTTGTTGAATCCGTGCTTATCGGCCCATCTGCCCCAGACAGGTGCAAAAAAGGCACTTGCAATACCAGGCAAGGAAAAGACAATTCCAGCCAAAAGGGCTGTCTTGTTAGTAGAGCCGGTGATGTCCACGATATATAAAGGAAGGACTGGTTCGATAATCATCACAGAGCAGCTGACGATTAGCGTCAAAATTAATACGTGCAAAAAAGGCTTGTTATTTGCAGCAACTTTAAAATCTTGAATCACTGAACCTTTTTCCTTGTTCGGCTTAAAATTTACTTCCTTAACCCAAAAAACAATCAGGAATGTGGCCAGGCCAACAATGATTCCGCCTGTTGCAAAAGCCCATCTGTTCCCGACCAACTCGGCAATGCCGCCCCCGAGCAATGGACCCAAAATTCCACCTGACGCAGATGCGGAAGAAATAAGGGAAAGAGCATAGCCAACCTTTTTATTGGGCGTATTGGTCCCAATTAAGGCAATTGCCCCCGGAATGAATCCGCTCAACAGCCCCTGTAAAATTCTCAAGGTAAGAATTTCATAAGGATTTGTAACGAAAGCCATTAATGTATAAATGACACAAAGCACAAAACCTGCCCTGACAATCATTGGCTTCCTTCCGTATTTATCGGCGACCCTGCCCCAGAAAGGCGATGCGATCGCACCAGCCAAAAAGGCGGAACTGAAAATCAACCCCGACCACATTTCCGTATTGTCATGTACTCCTATTTCCAGGAGAAAAATTGGCAGAAACGGGATCACCATGGAAAAACTCGCCGATGTAAAAAAGACCCCAATCCAAAGAACCAATAAATTCCGTTTCCAAATAGGCAATACCTATTCATCTCCCTGCCAGTTTATTTGATACATACAGTCCATCTTACCACATAACCCAATTAATTTCATTAATGAGATATTCGGATAACGAAATATTAGCAAGGATATCTTTAAAGGCAATAGACTTGATGATAGATGAAGGGAAGGTCTTTATGGAATTTGGTTTAGCGAAGGTTGAGCTTTTTGATGTGATCTATGGAATTAATCAAATTCCAACTTAGAGGACTGCATTTTTGCAGGAAGTATTTGATGCTTCGCCCAAAAAATAACACCCCGGTGTATCTGGCAATCGCCTTCCACACTGGGGTGCTAGTAAACTAGAATTATTTTACTCTAGCAAATCCAAATCCTGACGCATAATCATCGCCAGTTGCTGCTCCGTAGCCGCCTTTAATGTCATACAGTTTCGCCCTTCTTTGAAGTTCAGTGCGAAGCTGCTTGTTCGTCCAGGAATAATTGGATGACCAAATCTTTGCAGCTAAGCCTGCCACATGCGGAGTGGCCATTGACGTTCCGCTGATTGTGTTGTAATTGCCGTCGTACCAGGTCGACTCAATTGCTGCGCCCGGTGCTGAGATTTCTATATCCTTTTCCTGAATGACATAATCGCCATCTGTATTTGGATTTCCGCGCGAAGAGAAGTTTGCCACGCGATATGTTCCATTCTGCTGAACATTCTCAAGAGCCGCTACCGCGACAGCATTCACGAGTGCGCCCGGATAGCCGATTGTATTGGCTGCATACCCAGAGTTACCTGCAGCCGCAACAACAAGAACATTCCTGTTGTAAGCATAATCAACCGCAGATGCAATCAACGTATCCTTAGAGCTTGAACCTAAAGACATGTTAATTACAACCTTCGAACCTGTCGCTGCAGCCTGGTCGGCTGCATGGCGAATTGCCCCTGCGATATCATCGGAGTATCCTGAACCGCTGTCGGTTAATACTTTGTATGCCCAAAGCTTTGCCTGGGGCGCTACACCATAAACACCCATGCCATCATCGGCGCCATCAGCAAGTACTGTTCCCGCTACGTGTGTACCATGGCCGTTTCGGTCTGTACATGTGCCATTTACAATCGGGGAAGATGATTGAGTGAAGTCTTTACACTGCTCAGCCTGGCCCCTCAGATCGTAGTGGTTCGTATAAACGCCCGTATCAAGAACGGCTACTTTTATCCCTGAACCGCCAGAAGTTGCGGAGATGTAGGGATCATTGTAAATGGCTTGTATTCCCCAAGGAGTTCGGTCACTAGGAAGAGACGTAATTGCGTTTGCAGAGACATCGTTATTGGCAGCCGGATTTTCCCTGCTGTCCAAAGCCACTTCCTCGACCTGTTCAATGTTAAGGTTTTTGTTTTTCAATAGTGCTTCATATTGCTTCCCATTAACAGTAGTTGTGAATCCTTCTGCACCAAAATCCCAGCGCGGTTTATAGGTTTGCTTCGCTTTCGCCATTTCAGAATTGGACCCCTTGATCGCGACGCGGTACGTTTCCTTCGCATCCCCTTCATTCCCCTGCCCGCTTGCTCCTGCAGCAAACAGCGAGAGCCCCATAGACAATGCCAACAACGCCGAACCAAATTTGGTTCTCTTTTTCATTACATTTCTCCTCTCACCTTTGGTATGTACAGCACAGCAATTTTCCGGCTGTAATTTAGAGTTTATTCAGAATGGGAAACGGAATCAATTATTCATGTGCCCGTGATGGTTGGGAAAATTACCGATAAAAACCGTGTCAGGACAGAGTTTTGAGGATTGGGAAATTTCTTGTGGAGGTTTAAAGCGTAAACGAGGCGATATGCAGATTGAAATAAAAAAGCAAGGAATCTTGAGGGAATTTTATAAAAATAGTAGTAATTCACTATTCAACAGTTTTATAACAGAGTGTTAATATTTACATATGATATATAACAGTACCGCTGAAAAGGGGGAGAGAGAAGGATGGATAAAACAGAAACTATAGCCCGCCGCATTCTCGGTTGGAAATTAAATCGCTGGGATCGCTGGTTTGATTTTGAAAGGAGGATATTCATTCCTGTAACAGATTTTCAGCCAGAAAAAAATCTGGACCATGCCATGCTGATTGTCAAAAAGCTTGAGCAAATTGGGTTTGCCTTTTCTAAAAATGGAACAAACGAGGTCAGCTTTAATCATTTCCGTGGTTCCGGCACAACTCTTTCCGAAGCAATTACAGATGCAGCCTACTCGATCGCAGACAATAGTTCCATCCCCGATGGGTGGATATAATGATATCCCGTGTGTGAATTTGCACGGGATATCATTTTGTTTTTTCACAAAAAATCATCTGCCTGCCCGAACGTTCATCTTCCTCATAGGAAAGAACCTTCCAGTCCCGGAATTCACGTAATAACTCATTGGATTGCAAGAGAAAATCATTCGATACACGTTGCGATTCCAGCTTCGGAGAATGGTAGTATGTATCCATAAAGACATACCCTCCCACCTTTACCCAATGATGAATAGAAGGGAATAATCGCCGATCCAAATAGTAGGCTACAACCACTAAATCAAAAAAGTTAGCTTTAAATTGAAAACTGCCAACTTCAGTAAGATCCCTTACTTCCGCCTGTATATTCAACTTATTCCTGGCAGCCTGCTCCTCGACGTACTGAATAGCTTTATCGGAAATATCGATACCGCGCACCTTATAGCCAAGCCTAGCCAAATAATAACTGTTGCCGCCAAGGCCGCATGCAATATCCAGGGCGGTTCCTCCACTCATCAGATAAGGCTCCATCCCAGTCAGTCTTTGATTGGGAATAGGCATGGTGATTTCCTTTAACCTCTCTTCATACTTCGCGTTCCATTTCTGTTTTTCCTTCATTTTTCACCTCATAAGGTAATATTATCCAATACCCCTTATTGTGTCTGAAAGCCCTACAGGCGGGTAAAATTACTATAAAATGACGAAATGAGGGATATTGGATGACTTTCGGCAATGGATATAACAATGGCAATGGCAACAATAACGGAATGGGAGGCGTCCCTGCCCCTCTATTTGCGGCAGGAATGGCTAAAGATGCATTAGACAACGATGCGATACTGAACGAAGACCAGTATAATGTTTTTGTGAATGACGATTTCGTTGGCGAAAAAACCTTGAAAAACCCTGGAGAAAACCTTTCTGATGTTGATGACTTCATTAAAATGCAAGGCATATCCGATTTCACGACAAAGCTGGATGGAAACAGGTACACCATCGAGGCAGACAGCAATGTTGAAGACATTAAGGATACATTGGATGTATATTTCAAAAACCGTTAGCCTAACTACGATTCTAACAAGAATGAAACCCCACTTCAAACCGAAGTGGGGCTTTCCGATCTTCATTTTTCCCAGACTTTGCCCATTAGCTGCTCAAATTCCTTAATCAGACTTCCCGGTTCATCAGTCAGAATGGTTACTGTATCCCCTTTAATTTCAACCACATCACCGGGCACTGCTTTTTCGGGGAAAATCGCTCTTGGGAAATCTTTTGCGGTACCCTCAATGTGGACGACAACAACATGTTCCTCAAACTTATAAAGAATCCCCCTCAATGGTCCCACCATCCTTATAATTTGTTAAGGCAATGTGTGATTGGTACTTTTCGTGCCTCGACGATTTCTTTACCTTGTTCAAAGGCTTTTATTGGACCTGCCACCACATAGGCCAACTGAACAATCCGGCTAGTATGTATGTGTATGCTAGAAACGCAAAAAGCTGTCCTAAAAAATGTGATGGTTGTGTTTACGGCAAGGTTTAGAAGCGAGGGCAAGTTAAAAAGTCTGGTTGCCATGGGCAATGCTTTTGTTTTTGGTTACCTATTAAGGTAATCCGTTCTTAACGAAGCAGATGCCTTAGGAACCTTCCTCTGTCTTCAAAAAACTGCTTCATGATTGAATAATGGGAAGTATTCTCAAGTGTCGTTTCCTCCATCCCTTCATCGGTTATCTGGATGATTTTCGCACCTGGATACGCCATGATAATCGGCGAGTGTGTTGAAATAATAAACTGGGAGCCCTCATGTACGAGATCGTCCATCCTGGCTAGGAGCGACATTTGTCTAAGCGGGGACAAGGCAGCTTCAGGTTCGTCCAAAATGTAAAGGCCATTCCCCTGAAACCGCTCGTTGAATGCGGCAAAGAACGATTCGCCATGGGACATTTCATGAAGCGATTTACCTCCATAAGAATGAACGGCGTCAATTTCATCTATATTGGTCGCCAAGTTGTAGAAGGTTTCCGCCCTAAAGAAAAAATTGTCGGACGGCCTATAGGCTCCTTTTACGAGACGCAGAAAATGATGCAGGTCAGAGTGTGAATCATAATTGGAGAAATTGAAATTAGTCGTACCGCCCTCCGGGTTAAAGCCATATGCAACCGCAATTCCCTCAAGCAATGTGGATTTGCCCATTCCATTTTCACCAACGATATAGGTAACGGAAGAATCAAAGGTTATCTCTTTTAAATTGCGAATGATCGGCAGAGTAAAAGGAAATCTATCCTGTCTATGGGCTTCCTCTGCTTTAAGCTCGATTTTCCTGATATATTGTGTATCCCATTGAAGTTTCAACCCTATCCCCCTTCCAAAACGGCGTACCTTTTTGCGATGCTGTTATTTTCTCATAAAAATTAAATAAAAGCCCAGGTAGGCAACCTGAACCTTTATCTCAAAACTATTCAAGTTCATCATCAAAAATGAAAATAGAGTGAAACCGAAAAATAAGTCAGCAAAAGCACAAATACAAGGAAAGCTCCAAGACAGCTTGTCCCGCCCTTCTTTTTAAGCAAAGCCCTTTTTTCTGAAGGAACCATCGTATTTTCTGTGAATCCAGCAAACAAGCTTTCAGCATATTTTAAATATATAAAGTTGCCAAGCAGCCCCAGTAATATCCATATTGACAGCCCAAGAAAATAAAAGAAAACCGTAAACATTTGACCATAAAGATTTTGATAATCCGCTAAATAAGATAAAACATCCAATCCTATAAACATTCCAATGATTGCAAGGACTGGGACAGGCATTTTTCTGTATCCGAACCAGATTGGCCCTAATAGGAATGCAGCCCAGTTCCAGCTGAACTTCAAATTGTTTTTATCGAGAAGATTCCATCGAGTGCGATAATATGTATAATTCCTTCCAATGAAGGTTTCCTCCATCTGTTTTTTTATGAGGAAGGAGTTTTCATAGTCACTGGCAGCTGGGGGAACATGCCGGTGTTTCGGCCTCTCATATATGGACTTTCCACAATTGGAACATACTCTCTCCTGAGCGGAGAGATACATTCCGCAAGATGCACAATACATTGCTAATTCCGCCTTCCAAGACATGATTTAAAAGCAAAGGCAGCCAGTCTGATTTTCAGCTATCCCTCCTATCATAAAGAAATATATGTAGATATAGCCTTTAGCAGCAAAGGCCAATAAGGCAGAACCGGCTAATAGCCGGCGATAACTCCGGGGGACAGGTTAAATGGCCTGAAAATAAGGTTAACTATGGAAAAAACATAAGGCTCTTATACTATTCTTTTTTAAAATGGAAAATCCTGCATAAATTTACAAAAGACATGCAATTTTCACATTTCAAAAAGCCAAGCCTTTTCACTACCAGGCTTGGCTTTGTTTTTATAAGAAGAAAATCAATACTTGTGAAATGATCGCTACGAAGATAAGTGCAAACGGGTAAGCTGCGGCGTAGGCAATTGCCGGATCATCATTATCAATAAGTTGGCTTGCTGCTCCCAACCCTGGTGTGCTGGTCATTTCTCCACACACTGCACCCAGCGAATGAATAATGCTTAGCTTGAAAAAGAGGCGGGATACGTAATAACCAACGATCATCGGAATAACTGTAATCATTGCCCCTCCGAAAAGCAGGCCAACCCCTTCCTCGCTGACCACTTCAACTACCCCCTGGCCGGCAGTCGTACCGGCACCCGCAAGGAACAACACAAGCCCGATATCGCCAATCACCTGGTTTGATGGCTGGAAATAGCGTGCCCGGATCGGGCCTATTTTCCCGAAATGGCCAATGATTAGAGCTATAAACAAAGGACCGCCGGCGACACCCAGGGTAATTGTACCCAGCCCCGGCAAATAGATTGGTGCCCTACCCACAAGGATGCCAATCAATAAAATCAGGCTTAGTGAAAGGATATGGACATTGGTCACAGTCAGGTTTTTCCGGCTGAACAACTTTTCAACGTCATTCAGGCGATCCTCACTGCTGACTGTAAGAAGGACATCGCCACGTTCTAGACGCCATCTCGGGCTTTGGTTATATTCAAAGCCGCCTCTCTCGATGCGGGTGACGGTGACTCCGTATTTTCTTCTTAGCCCAAGTTCCTTTAATGTCTTTCCTATCATCTCTTCAGCGCCGACAGTAATTTTCCGGTGAACGATATGGTCATAGTTTTCAAAGTGCGACTCAACTTTTTTCCCAATTTGCTTGCATAACTTTTGAACATCATTTTTTAAGCCCACCGCTACAAGATGGTCGCCCTTTAAGATGACTGTATCACCAAGAGCAATAATATTCCGGTCGCCGCGAATAACGCGGCTAATGACAACACTATTGTATTGATTGAATTGCTTATTAAAATGCAGTTCTTTTAAGGTCATTTTGTTCAAGGCTGGATTGGTGATCCCAATTGTCAGCACCTCGGGTGATTCTTCATTCCTTATCGGGCCTGATGTCGCCTCCAGGTCTTTTTTCAAGTCAGTTTTTAACAGCCTCGGCAGGAGTTGAACAAATAACACCACGCCGAGGACACCAAATGGATAGGCGAGACCGTATCCAACGGATGTGATAGGGTCGTTTGTTGCCTGCAAGGCTGCCGCTAGACCAGGTGTACTCGACAGGGCACCTGTCATGATGCCGATTCCAAGTGCGGGTGAGAGATTAAACAGATTGGTAACCAGGATAGTCACAAGTGCACCAGTCAGGACAATAACCAAACCGATGATGCCAAACACAATCCCGCTCGTTTTCATCATCCGGAAAAACCGGGGACCCGCCTGGAGCCCAACCGCAACAATGAATAGGCTAAGGCCCAGCTGCTGAATCGTATCAGGTATTTGATAGCCATAATGGCCGAATATCATCGCAATAAACAGGACGCCAGAGGTACGAAGGCTCAGTCCCTTGACGCTTACCTTTCCCAGCGCCGAACCGAGAAACAAAATGAAGAACAAAAGAATAAGCGGTTCGTCCAGCAACGATCTGATAAAACCCATTTACTATTCCTCCGTCATATGAAGCAATGTGAAACAAATAAAAAACATCGACAAAATCAGACTTTCAAATTCTATCATGTTTTAACTTATTGTCCATCCTTCCCCATAAAAGTTCATATGGCTGTAAAAATTAAAGGGGAAATTTTAGGGGTCAGATTTTAGGGGTCAGACCCCTGCCGTGGACTTTTTCATAAATTTGTCCGTGTTAGGTGGACACTGCTGGTGAATTACGATATTAAGCTACGTGGAATACAACGCTGGGGTAATAGCAGGTAAGGCATAACAAGACTTATTGATACGAAAATCGAGGGTTTCCACTTCTGGAACCATCGTTCTTCCCTTTGCCCGGAAATAGGCTATTTTTGTGTTTGTCGTTTATTATGTTCGAGATTGTCTTGATTCCCTATTTTTTGTCTTAATTAGTTCAAAATTTATCTTAATCACTATTCTTATATTGTTGATCCCAACCTTTCACCACTGTCCCGTCTCCGCGGACAAAAACAACGAAATGTCCACGAGAGGGGTCTGACCCCTTGCTTCCTTATTCACAAATAGGTTTTATTCGTGTACACTATATTAATCTTCTATTCTTATAAGAAAGGTCGGATTTATTATATGGCTGAGGCTGTGCGTTCGATTCCGCGTCCATTGGTCAGGACAAATCAGTGGGTGATTGTATTAAGTGTTGTAGCAGCATGGCTTACCGGCGAGGAATGGATTCTGGCTATACCCTTGGCTGCCGGGTTAATGGGGCTCTTTTTTGGTTTCAACCCAATTATGAGAGTTGCGAGGCTCTTCTTGAGAAAGGATGCTTCCTCTTATATTCCGGAAGAGTGGGATCAGCAGCAGTTCAACCAGGCAATCTCGGTTGTCTGTCTGGCTGGCGGTTTAATAGGATACACATTTGGATGGAACAAAATTGGCCACGCCTTTACGATTATGGTTGCCCTTGCAGCATTTGTCGCCATTCTTGGCTTTTGCATTGGCTGCTTCATCCGCTTTCAATACATCAAATTACGTGCAAAGAAAATATAGGCAATCAGCACTAAATACGAAAACGAGGGTTTCCACTTTTGGATTACCCTCGTTTTTCTTTAATAGGCATTGGCCTTTTAGTATTTGTCCTGATTCATTTTATTTCTATGCTTGATTCATTCGGTTTTCGTCCGGCTTATGTTGAAGTTTATCCTAATTATTTAAAGACACCTAATTAACTTTTCTAAAAGCTGATTCAGAAAGCTCCCAACTGGTGTCCACTCCAAATGGACAAAATGAGCCAAAAGTCCACGAAGGGGGTCTGACCCCCGTTTTGACCCCCTTCTTACTGCCCCCTCTACTTCCTAACTTTCTCTGTTAAAAATTCCTCAACGAGGGTGTTGAATTTTTGACTGTGTTCCCAGAACATCATGTGACCGCCAAGCACTTTGATGTCTGTATTTGGAGTGAGCTTTTGAAGATAGGCGGTTGCGGTGTCAGCCCAATGCTCTGCGACAATAGCCAGAGTCGGGACCGCTTTGCTGGATTGCTTTGCCTCCTCCCGGTAATCGGAGAACATCCCGCTCGCGAACAAATTTGCGGCAATATAGTATGGCGTTTTCATTGATTGCTCGACTATCCAGGTAAGCTCCTCCCCTTTCAGCTCCCTCTGGACCATGACGCCGGTTGTGTAACCTGTAATGAACTCTCTTTGCCCCTGGGGATTCCGCAGGTAGCCATTGTAAGCACCTGCAATACTATCAAGCGGACCCTCCACCCAATCATCCTTGTGAATACTCAATGATTTTGGAGGCATATCGACGAAAATAAGTGACTTTACATTATCGGTACCAAACTGCTTCACGTATTCCCATAGGGTCAAGGCTCCAAACGACCAACCAACCAGTGTGGCATTTTTTACATCGAGGGCCTCGAGCACCCTGGCCAAATCAGTTCCATGTGTGGTATAGTCATTTCCGTGAATAGACATTGAGGAGCGCCCATGGCTGCGCGGATCCAGGACAATCGTACGATTCGTCTTTGAAAAATGCTCAAGCTGTTTGGAAAACACCTCAGTTGTAAACGTAAATCCCGGGATAAAAACAATCGGTTCCCCGCTCCCGGCGTCCTCGACAAACAATTCAACACCCGGTTCAACTTCAATATACTTCCCATGTAAAGCCGTCATCTAACGTATCCCTCCGTCCGATTATCGTTCTCACTATAAATATTTCGATAAGTGGCCTGTTAATACCTGCTAATCGGAAAAAGGCTGTGTCATTGCAGGAAAAAGAGTGGTTTCGCACACCGTTACGTTTCCGCCCCAACAACAAATACATTTAGACAAAGGAATACATCCTTCTTTCTTTTTTTGTACAAAGATATGTTTGTTCCTAAATTGTGCCATTGTGTTCTATCGAAATTTTCAATATAATGAATAAAATTAAGGGCCAGCTATCGGCACCTTTCGGCAAATTCTAGTAAAAAATTCACTTCGATGCAACGCATCCGGCAGTCAGGAGGAAGGTATGAAAAATCTAGTCAGGAAATGGAATGAAATTAGTCTCGTCAAGCAAATCATCATCGGTATGGCGATTGGTATTCTTCTAGCCTTAACAATACCAGAAGCCGCCCAGCCAATCGTCCTGTTTGGGACATTGTTTGTGGGAGCATTAAAAGCAGTTGCTCCCGTATTGGTATTCTTCCTCGTAATAGGAGCCATTGCCCAGCATAAGAGCGGCCACAAAACGAATATGAAATCCATCATTGTCCTATACATTTTTGGAACATTTCTGGCTGGGTTTATCGCGGTCATTGTCAGCTTCCTGTTCCCGGTAACAATCACACTGGCAACCAGCGCACAGGAATTGAAGCCCCCAGGCGGTGTTTCAGAGGTTCTACAAAATTTGCTGCTGAATGTAGTTGATAATCCGGTTAGCGCACTCATTAACGCAAATTACATCGGTATCCTTGCATGGGCACTTGCCCTCGGCTTTGCATTGAAAAACGCCAAGGATACAACCAAATCACTTATTTCAAATTTCTCTGATGCAATATCAACGGTTGTTAAATGGGTAATCAAGCTGGCTCCCCTTGGCATCATGGGTCTTGTATTTGAATCAATCACAGTGAACGGGCTTGAATCGCTGCTTGGTTATGGCAAACTGCTCGCGGTCCTGCTTGGCTGCATGCTGTTTGTGGCATTGGTCGTTAATCCTCTCATCGTGTACACAGTTACGCGCAAGAATCCATACCCGCTCGTCCTAACAGCCTTGAAAGAGAGCGGAATCACTGCATTCTTTATGAGAAGTTCGGCTGCCAATATTCCAGTAAATATGAGGCTTTGTGAAAAATTGGGCTTGGACAAGGATACGTATTCCGTTTCAATCCCGCTTGGTGCAACGATCAATATGGCAGGTGCGGCAGTGACGATTTCAGTCCTGACATTAGCTGCGGTCCATACTTTGGATATAAATGTTGATCTGCCGACAGCATTCCTGCTCAGCATTGTATCAGCGGTCTGTGCTGCTGGCGCCTCAGGTGTTGCCGGCGGGTCCCTGCTTTTGATCCCGCTTGCCTGCAGCCTGTTCGGTATCCCAAACGACATTGCCATGCAGGTCGTTGGTGTTGGCTTCATTATCGGTGTCGTTCAGGATTCCGTTGAAACTGCCATTAACTCATCGACTGACGTTATTTTCACTGCCGCAGCCGAGTACAGAAAGCAACGGCTGGAAGGTACAATGTAAGAATAACCACCACAGTTTAATTAGTTGAAAAAGCCCTCATTCTTCAGCGAGTGAGGGCATACTTTATTTTATAGCTTTTTTTAAGGAGCTCTGTTGATTCTGTTACTCCTTCTCCGAAAAATGAACTTCCTCTCTCAAACTTTAAACAACGTAATGATTACGTTTTCATTACAAAGGCTTATTTACTTTTTAAACGGGAATGGTATGGACGAATGTGGTTTAACTTTTGCCTAGCCGCTGATTGGTTTTTCCCGGACAAATGATCCACATACAACTACCAGTACACTTCACAGACAGAATCAGGTTCATCATTCCCTCTTCCTTAGGCTACTTGAAAACAGAAAGGGTGGAACATGTATGGCGATGTTAAGAAAAATGGTTGAAAGCAAACGCAATCACTACTTCAATTTCCTGGTGAAGTCAGGCGTAATTGATCAAGATGCAGCCGCGGACAATTACACACTTACAGAAGTTCTTGATGTTTATACTAAATGGAGGAACAGCCGCTGAAATGACCCCAATATCAAAGCTGCGCACCCTAGTCCATCATAAAAACCTCCCGGTCCTCCTTACTTGATTTGTGTCGTTTACTGTAAGCAAAACCGCCCCTTTGCCAAAAATAACGATTTTTTTGCAAGAATAGTATAATTCCCGGTACTGAACAACACCTTGCTATTCCACAAGCCTCTGCGCGCTATTTTGGCCATAAAAAAAGCTTTCCCCGCCCGAAAGCAAAGGAAAGCTCTTTATAATAATCAATCTATTAATCAATTCCCAATCTGAAATTAGCCAGGCTGGCTATGAACGTTAGATTATCCCCTGCTCCGCTCCCGTCTGTTACGGTTCCGCTCCCTAAAAATAGGTGGGATAGCGAGGACTTCCTCGGTTAGTTGGTACTTCAAAATATTATTCTTGATATAATCATCAATGGCAACCTGAATCATGACCTCCTGATTGACCTTGCTGACTCCTTTCAATTTCGGATCCTCGAACATTTTTTCATACCTTTTTCGCAATATTCTTCGTAACAGCCCAAGCTCAATCGTCCCCATTCTAACACCTCCCACCCGTACATTTTTATTCGCTCCTATGAAAACTTTATATTTTTACTATACAATGTTCTGCTGAACTCGAATATTGGGAAAATTTTTTTAAGATATGGAATGTTGGATGCAGTGTGAGGATTACTCAATAACAATCACAGACAAAGTGGACGGCAAGAATAGTACCTCGAAGCAATTGAACCATTCTATTTTTATAATGAAATAATGATTTAGTATTACTCACTGGAACAATAGCTTCTTTAGCCATTTACACCGGCAAAGTTATTTCTATTGCAATAAAACGTATCTTGTAGTAATTTTAATAATAGTTTAATAATTTTGTCTTATCCAGAGAGGTTGAGGGACATGGCCCTGCGACGCCTCAGCAACCATCAAATGGCCTGCCGTTTGAAAAGGTGCTAATTCCTGCAAGTTAGATGCTAACTTGAAAGATAAGAAGAATGGCTGACGCTACCTGATAAAGTCTTCTTCTTGTTTTAGAAGAAGGCTTTTTTATATTTTCGGCGAACCAGCCATTAAAGGAGACAGTTCAATGACATTTCTAGAAAAATTGCAAACCCAAATCCTGATTGCCGACGGGGCAATGGGTACTCTTCTTTATTCATATGGGAGCGACAGCTGCTTCGAGGAGCTGAATCTGTCACATCCCGAACAAATCCAGAACATACATAAAGCCTACATTGCCGCTGGGGCTGATGTCATTCAGACAAATACCTATGCTGCCAATTATTTAAAGCTTCAGAGGTACGGACTTGAGGATTCTGTGAAGGAAATCAACAGTGCCGCAGTGCGAAATGCGAAGAAGGCCGCACAGGATCATAATTTTGTCCTTGGTACGATGGGCGGAAATCGTGGGGTAAAACCGCAATCCGTTTCAATCGAAGAAATCAAGCGCAGTTTCAGGGAGCAGCTATATTGCCTCCTGCTTGAAGGAGTGGACGGGCTGCTTCTCGAAACCTTTTATGATCTTGAAGAGCTGGAAACCGTGTTGTCAATCGCCAGGAAAGAAACGGCGCTGCCAATTATCGCTCAGGTTTCACTCCAGGAAGCAGGGGTTCTGCAGGACAGGACACCCATCAACGAAGCAATGAATCGGCTTGACGGTCTTGGTGCTGATGTGGTCGGCCTGAATTGCCGCCTCGGCCCGCATCACATGCTTGTAACATTGGAGCAAATTGAACTTCCCTCCCATGCTTTCCTTTCTGCTTATCCGAATGCCAGTCTGCCTGCCTATACGGATGGAAAGTTCCATTATGAAGGAGACGCCGAGTATTTCAGGAAATCGGCACGGCAATTCCGCACCGAAGGGATTCGCTTACTGGGCGGCTGCTGCGGGACGACGCCTGCACATATTAAGGCTTTCGCCGAGGAATTGAAAAATGCTGCTCCAATTACAGAAAAAACGGTCAACGTAAAAACGGGGCCGCTTGTAATTGAACCAAGGCAAACGATACCTGACTATCCCCCGCTGCAGGATGTTGTAAAGGAACGGCCTTCAGTTATTGTCGAGCTTGATCCGCCACGGAAGCTTGATACGACAAAATTTTTCGAAGGTGCAAAGGCGCTGAAAAAAGCGGGGATTGACGCTCTCACCCTTGCAGACAATTCGCTTGCCTCAGTGAGAATCTCAAATGAGTCGCTCGGATATTTGGTTAAACAGGAGCTTTCAATGAGGCCGCTTATTCATATAGCCTGCCGGGACCGTAATATTATTGGCCTGCAATCACATCTTATGGGACTTCACACCCTTGGGCTTCATGATGTTCTTGCCGTTACAGGCGACCCGGCCCGGGTTGGCGATTTCCCAGGAGCCTCATCTGTTTATGATGTTTCTTCCTTCGAGCTGATTCAAATGATTAAGCAGCTCAACGAAGGACTTTCCTATTCCGGAAAAGATCTTGGGCAAAAAACCGCCTTCAGCATCGGTGCTGCCTTCAATCCGAATGTCCGCTCACTTGAGAAGGCGGTCAACCGGCTTGAAAAGAAAATTGACCATGGCGCGGATTATTTCATTTCCCAGCCAGTCTTCTCTGAAGAAAAATTAATCGAGGTACATGAGCACACAAAGCATCTGGAAAGCCCAATATATATAGGTTTAATGCCCTTATTAAACACCAAAAATACAGAGTTCCTTCATAACGAGGTACCGGGAATCAAAATATCACAAGAAATCCGCGACAGGATGGCAGCTCTAGCCGATAACCCGGTTCAAGCAGCACAGGAAGGTTTGGCAATCACCAAATCTTTGATTGATGCCGCACTTGAGTTATTTAATGGAATCTATTTGATTACTCCATTTCTTCGCTATGAACTGACTGTTGAATTAGCAAATTACGCCCGCCTTCGTGCGCAAGAAAAGAGGAGATCCATCTATGCTACTACACACATTCACTGAACACCTTAAAAACAGGATTTTAGTCATGGACGGAGCTATGGGTACCATGCTGCAGCGCGCAAATCTTACAGCTGCCGATTTTGGCGGAGAGGAATTGGAAGGCTGCAACGAGAACCTGAATTTGACTGCACCCGAAGTGATTGCCCAAATCCATAGGGAATACCTTGAAGCCGGCGCAGATATCATTGAGACAAACAGCTTTGGCGGTACAAGACTCGTCCTTGACGAATACGGGATTGGTTACAAAGCGTACGAAATCAATAAGGCAGCCGCCGCGATTGCAAAGCGTGAGGCGAATGCTTTTTCGACGCCGGAACGGCCCCGCTTTGTAGCAGGTGCAATGGGCCCGACCACGAAAACGCTTAGTGTTACAGGCGGTGCTAGCTTCGAAAGGCTTGCCGAGGACTATGAAGAACAG
The DNA here is from genome assembly GCF_001685025.1 of Bacillus sp. FJAT-27225. Classification (GTDB taxonomy): domain Bacteria; phylum Bacillota; class Bacilli; order Bacillales; family Cytobacillaceae; genus Bacillus_D. Next base: position 426,752 of record NZ_MAYU01000021.1, read on the forward strand.
GCCCTCGGGCTAATTGATGGCGGTGCCGACCTGCTTCTGCTGGAAACGAGCCAGGACCTTTTGAATGTAAAAGCAGGTTTTATCGGAATCCAGAACGCTTTTTCAAAAACAGGAAAAGAATTGCCTTTGATGATTTCAGGCACAATCGAGCCGATGGGAACAACCCTGGCCGGCCAGTCAATCGAAGCCTTCTATATTTCGGTCGAACATATGAATCCAGTTGCTGTCGGCCTAAACTGCGCAACCGGCCCGGAGTTCATGCAGGAGCATATCCGTTCCCTGTCAGGGCTTGCTTCTACAGCGATCAGCTGCTACCCGAACGCCGGGCTTCCGGACGAAGACGGCCATTATCATGAAACACCAGAGACATTAGCTCGAAAGATTGCCGATTTTGCCGCTAATGGCTGGCTCAATATTGCCGGCGGCTGCTGTGGAACGACACCAGACCATATCCGTGCTATTTCAGTAGCACTTAAGGAGCAGCAGCCAAGAGAACTTTTAGCGCCTTCGCATCATATGGTCTCCGGTATTGAGCCGCTCGTCTATGATGACCCAAGCATTAGGCCGATTATGGTCGGAGAGCGTACAAATGTAATTGGTTCAAGAAAGTTTAAGAGACTGATTACAGAAGGGAAAATCGAAGAAGCAGCCGAAATCGCTCGCGCACAGGTTAAAAACGGTGCCCATGTGATCGATATTTGCCTGGCTGACCCTGACCGGGATGAAAAAGCGGATATGGAAGCCTTCATTCCCGAAGTCGTCAAGAAAATAAAGGTCCCGCTAGTCATCGATTCAACTGATGAAGAGGTCATTGAAACTGCCCTGAAATATTCCCAGGGCAAGGCGATTATCAATTCCATCAACCTTGAGGATGGCGAAGAACGTTTTGAGTCAATAGTACCACTTATTAAACAATACGGGGCGGCAGTTGTCGTCGGAACGATTGATGAAGAAGGCATGGGCGTTTCGGCCGAACGAAAGCTCGCGATTGCCGACCGTTCCTATCACCTGCTTGTTGAAAAATATGGGCTTAAGCCACAAGATCTCATTTTCGATCCACTAACGTTCCCTGTCGGTACAGGTGACGAACAATACATTGGGTCAGCCAAGGCAACAGTGGACGGAATCAAGCTCATCAAGGAGCGCTTCCCCGAAACGCAGACGATTCTTGGAGTCAGCAATGTTTCCTTCGGATTGCCGTCTGTCGGGCGCGAAATCCTGAATTCTGTCTTCCTGTACCACTGTACTCAGGCAGGGCTTGACTATGCGATTGTTAATACTGAAAAACTTGAGCGGTTTGCCTCTATTTCAAAAGAAGAGGTTGAACTTGCTGAGGACTTGTTGTTCCGGACAACAGACGAAACACTTGCGCGGTTCACTGAATTTTATCGCGGTAAGAAGAAAGAGTCGAAACAAACTATACCTGACATGAGCCTTGAAGAACGGCTTGCCTATTATGTGGTCGAAGGTACAAAGGAAGGACTGCTTGGGGACCTTGCCCTTGCACTTGAGGAATATCCTGCCCCGCTCGACATTATAAACGGGCCATTAATGGATGGCATGAAGGAAGTTGGCAGGCTGTTCAACGAAAACCAGTTGATTGTCGCAGAGGTTCTGCAGAGTGCCGAGGTCATGAAAGCCGCAGTTTCTTTCCTTGAGCCACATATGGAAAAAGGTGACGTGTCCGCGACCAAAGGAAAGGTACTCCTGGCAACAGTCAAAGGCGATGTCCATGATATCGGGAAAAACCTTGTCGACATTATTTTGAGCAACAATGGCTATGACGTTCATGACCTTGGAATAAAAGTCTCCCCAACCGAACTGATTCAGGCAGTCCGAAAAGAGCAGCCCGATTTTATCGGACTATCCGGCCTGCTGGTTAAATCGGCTCAGCAAATGGTATTGACCGCCCATGACTTGAAAGAAGCCGGGATCAACCTTCCGATTCTCGTCGGCGGTGCAGCACTTTCAAGAAAGTTTACAGACACACGGATTGCCAAGGAATATGATGGCCTTGTCCTTTATGCCAAGGATGCCATGAATGGCCTATCGCTTGCCAACCGATTAAGCTCAAAGGATGAATTCGGTAAGCTTTTGGCTGAACGTGAGGAAAAGCTGGCTAAGCTATCCGCTCCTGCACCAGTGTTTGAACGCCCTTCAGGCGGAGTTGCAGTTAAGGTGAGGCCCGCTGTATCAACTGATGTTCCTGTTTATGTCCCCCAGGATACAAAAAGGCACGTCCTGAAATCGTATTCGCTTTCCCATATTGAGCCGTATATCAATATGCAAATGCTGCTTGGCCATCATTTGGGTATTAAGGGGAAAATCGCCAAGCTGTTGGCGGAAGGAAATGAAAAAGCTGTAAAACTGAAAGGAACTGTCGATGAATTGATACGTGATGCTTCTGAAAACGATTGGATTCAGCCAGCTTCAGTTTATCAGTTCTTCCCTGCCAATTCGGAAGGAAACAAGGTTATCATTTACAATCCGAAAGCACCGGATCAGGTGCTGGAAACGTTCGAATTCCCTCGCCAGGAAACGGAACCGTTCTTGTGCCTTGCCGATTATTTAAAGCCGGCCAGCAGCGGTGTAAAAGATTATGTCTGCTTCTTCGCAGTTACAGCCGGGCGTGGCATTCGCGAAAAAGCGGAGGAGTTCAAGCAAGCCGGACGCTTCCTCGAGAGCCATGCACTTTTCTCTCTCGCACTCGAAAGCGCTGAAGGCTTTGCCGAACTAATTCACCGCCAGATCCGCGACCGCTGGGGATTTCCGGACCCCGCGAACTTCACAATGCAGGACAGATTCTCTGCCCGCTACCAGGGCCAGCGCTACTCCTTCGGCTACCCGGCCTGTCCGGATCTGGAGGACCAAGAAAAGCTGTTCAAACTCATCCATCCTGGTGATATTGGGATTGAACTGACCGACGGCTTCATGATGTATCCAGAAGCCTCGGTGACAGCGATGGTGTTTGCCCATCCAGAGGCAAGATACTTTAATGTAAATAGATAGAAGAAAAAGAGGCAGCCATGGCGGCTGCCTCTTTTAATTAACTATTTTTCCCTTGTTGGTTACATTTCAGTTGTTTCCATTAGCCAAAACGTTATGAATAAGCCTTATTGGTTACATTTTGAACCCTGTATTAGCCCGAAACGTTACCAATAGATTACTGGACTTGATAGGGTCAATGCGATTCCAGAACTTGACTTTGGCATCCCAAAAAAGAATGCATGGCCGCTGAACGGGACCATGCATCCTATCGTTATATTACTTTTCCAAAGCATCTCCAACTTCTTTAACCATTTCTGAAACGGAGACAAGTCCGCCGCCAGCAAGGTACCAGTAATCAGCGTTCAAGTAAACAACATTGTCTTCTTTAACTGCTTTTGTATCTTTTACTAGCGCATTTTCTACAACTGATTCGGCAGAGCTTTTCCCGCCCTGAACAGCAGCGCCTCTATCAATGACAAACAAATATTCTGGATTTTTTTCAACAAGATATTCGAAAGAAATGGTTTGACCATGTGTAGAAATTTCAAGGTTTTCATCGACTGGCTTGATGCCAAGTACATCATGAATCAGGCCGAATCGGGAACCTGGGCCAAATGCGCTGATATTGCCTTCGTTTGCTAGGATAATCAATGCCTTTTCATCCATTGTGCTTGCCTTTTCTTTAATAGCGTTGATCGTTTCTTCAACCTTTGCGAGTTCAGCCTCAACTTCATCTTCCTTGCCGAAAATTTCTCCAATTGTCTTTGTGTTTTCTTCAAATGATTCCATATATCTATTTGTATTAACACCCATGAAAATGGTTGGGGCGATTTCGCTTAACTCTTCATATGCATCAGATTGCCTTCCGGAAATGATGATTAATTCAGGAGCAATTTCGTTAATTTTTTCAAAATCAGGCTCTTTGATTCCACCGGCATTCTGATATTTATCACTTTTATATTTTTCAAGATATCCAGGCAATGTTTCCTGAGGCACAGCGGCTACGTCTACTCCGAGAGTATCAAGGGTATCAAGGATGCCATAATCAAAGACAACAACATTCTTAGGGTTTTTAGTAACCTTTGTTTCACCCAGTTGATGCTTTACAAGAATCTCCTGCTTTTCCGATTTCTCTCCAGAGCCGCTTGCACTCTGGTTTGTCGAACCGCAAGCAGAAGCAATAATCGTAATAAATGCAAGTACTAAAATTAATGAAAGTCGTTTCATCATTTCCACCTCATCATGTAAGTTTTGTTTGTTTGTACTCTCTAGCTAAATGATAATGATTTTCACTATCACTTGTCAATATGTAAATGAGAAAAACTCTCATTTGATTCCTAAATAAGTCGATTTTGTGATAAAGACAGTCCATAAATCTATTTTTAAAAAGAATCCGCATGAAATTTTCTCCAAAAAAAAAATAGCCTTCTCAATTAGGCGATTTTTTAAGCAGGATTGTTGAAGAACTCAACGTGTATAATTATTCTAAAGATAGCCCTTTTTTAAATAATGATGGGAAGTGGGAGACATGAATAAACGGGAAGTCGAAAGCAAAATTGCCGAATTAAAGGATGAATACCTGCAGCTTCAGCATAATTTGGAGAAAATGGAGTTCGTTAATGGAAATCTGTCTCCTTTGGAAAAACGCCTGACCGAGATCGAGGCCGAGCTGCATTCGCTCAATCAAACACTAAGGACATTTAAGGAATCGTAACATGATTTTCCGGGTCCTTCCTTGCCTGGAATAGGGCCAGAAGCACCCGGCAGTACAAAATGGTTTAATCAATCTGTCATGAACTTGTACCGCAAAATCGCAGCAAGCCCTGCTCCGTGCTTGAATTCACCTTCAACGACGAGATTTTTTAGTTCTTCCATCGTAATTTCATGTAATTCAATCTGTTCGCTATTCTCAAGATGCTGCTCTGCCTTTGTCAAGCCTGCAGCCGCGAATAGGTGGATTTCTTCTGTCGTCGACCCTGGCGACGGATAAAAACTCCCAAGCTCCAGCCAATGTTCCGCAACGTATCCCGTCTCCTCCTGCAGCTCTCTTTTCGCAGTTTCAATAGGATGTGTATGTACTTCATCAATCATTCCAGCCGGCAGTTCCCATTCCCACTTCCTTATCGCATGGCGATACTGCCTAAGGCAAACAACCTTATGTTCTTTTGTAATCGGAAGGATACAAACTCCTTTTGCAAAATCCAAATAGGAAAAGGTCTTCTCTTCGCCATCCGGCAAAACAACCCGGTCAACCGATATCTGAAATCGGTCTATGTTTGTGTTGAGAGAGTGCGCAATTTTCCATGCCATATCTAATCACCTCAGGTATTGTTATCGACAAATGCCATAGGCCAATCCCAAGGCATTTAACATTGCCCATTCTACCATACTCATTTAAACACCAGGTACTAACCGGCTTGATTTTGCCGGGGCAGGCGATACTTATATTGAGTTCCGATTTAAAACGAGTGCTTTTCCTTCTGAGTCCAGAGTAACCACCTTGTCGGCAATCCCAACGAACAAGCCATTTTCGACAACTCCGGGAATCTTATTGAGTGACGCTTCAAGCTCATTCGAATTGCCAATCGGTCCAAAATCACAATCAACTATTAAATTGCCGTTGTCTGTTATAAAAGGTCTTCCACCAGTTTCACGGAGACGAGGCACTCCCCCCAGCTCGGTTATTTGCCTTACCGTTAATTCCATTCCAAACGGTACAACTTCCACTGGCAGCCGAAACGCGCCTAGTTTCTTTACAAGCTTACCTGCATCCGCGACAACAATAAACTCGTTGGCCGCATTGTCTATTATTTTTTCACGCAGAAGCGACCCGCCCCCGCCTTTAATCAAGTCCATATTCGAATCAACTTCATCCGCCCCGTCTATTGCAACATCAATGCCATTGATGCTTTTAAAATCTGCCAGGGGAATTCCCACCTGACGGGCCAATTGCTCGGTTTTAACCGAAGTGGGAATACCCTGTATCGATAAACCTTCATGAACAAGCTGGCCAAGTTTTTGAATTGTATAAAAAACAGTCGAACCACTACCTAGCCCGACTACCATCCCATCCTTTACAAATTGGGCGGCTCGTTCTCCGACTAACTGTTTCTGATTCACATAATCACCTCATCGTACTACTTTTCTGTTTTTTCAAACGCATGTCCGCCAAACTCATTTCGCAGCGCAGCAACCACTTTTCCGTTGAATGTATCCGTTTCTAAAGAACGGTAGCGGGATAGCAGTGACATCGCAATCACCGGCGTCGACGTTTTTAAGTCCAATGCTGTTTCCAGCGTCCACTTTGCTTCTCCTGAAGAATGCATAACACCCTTGATGCCTTCAAGTTTCGGATCCTTCGAAAATGCATTCTCGGTCAGTTCCATCAGCCATGAACGGATAACAGAACCGTTATTCCAGACTCTGGCCACTTTTTCATAATCGAAGTTGAATTCACTTTTTTCCAATACTTCAAACCCTTCACCTATCGCCGCCATCATTCCGTACTCTATCCCGTTATGAATCATTTTTAAAAAGTGCCCGCTGCCGGTTTCTCCTGCGTAAAGGCAGCCATCTTTCACAGAAGTATCCCGGAATACTGGTTCGACCCGTTCCCATGCTTCCCTGTCGCCGCCTACCATATAGCATGCTCCATGACGGGCACCTTCCATGCCCCCGGACGTTCCAGCATCCATAAAGAAGATTCCCTTCTCCTTTAACTCACGATGGCGTCGAATCGATTCCTTATAAAAAGAGTTCCCTGCATCAATGACTATATCCCCTTCCTCAAGCAGGGGTACAAGCTGATCTAGGACTGAATCGACAACTGAATGGGGAACCATGATCCAAATAACCCTCGGTGAGTCCAGTGCTGCTGTAAGTTCCTGCAAGGTAGCAGCCGCCTTAGCCCCGTAATTTTCCATTTCCTCTATTGCCTTCGAACTGACATCATACGCGATAACATCATAATGATGATCCAATAAATTCTGGCCAAGATGAAATCCCATTTTTCCTAGGCCAATCAAACCAATTTGCATATTGCTCACTCCTTTTTTTCATACTACCCTGTTCCCATTTCTTCGATTAATCCAACATTGAATTGCTCTTTTTTTCAAAAAAATAGGCACCCTGTGGATGCCTAAATTCGCTCTTCTTTATTTTAAACTGAAATTTGTAGATACTTTGTACTTTGGTCCCTCTTTTGGTGTCATCCAGACAGTCAGCTCATAGTCACCTTTTTCAAGCTCAAGGTCTGAGAGATTAATTTCATAAGACAATGTCTCGCCTGGGGCGAGTGTTTCTGTTCCTAAAGCTTGTAAAAATGAGGCAACACTTGAAAACAGGAATAGCTCTTTTCCGTTTTTGTCCTTAACGGAGTAGTCATATCGCTGTGAACTCGTAAAGTCGAAATTGACCGTTTGCTCGGTCTGGTTTTTCACCTCATATTGAAAAATCAACGGGCTCTCCTCATCCAAGACCGCTTCTACTTCATTCGCCACAATCCCTTTCCCTCCTCCATTTACAGTCCGGGCAGGCTGTTCATTCGCCTTTTCATTGTACGTCCCACACCCAGTCAACAAACTTCCAAGCAGCACAATTAACATGAACCTTTTCATTAACTCCACCTCTTGCTGCAAATTTTTACTTCATACTATTAGTCGCAAAAGAGGTGCTCTACGTTACTGGTAGTTGATGGTAGACTTGGATGCGTACTAAAGAAATTATTTTAGTCATCCGCTGCACAGTGTTGATACCACATTATAGTAACTTCTTGTTAAAACCTGAAAATCCTTTAATATTTTCGAGATGCAACTTTGTGGCTTTTTAATCATTTTTTAGATAGGTCCTTTGTCCTTTATTCATTCAGACTAGGAGATTCCAGGTATTATTACTTATATCTTGATTGTACCACTTCGTTTCAAAGCACTCAGAAATAGATAAAAAGTTCTATTTTGGAGATGATTTATTGACAAAAGTTAAAGTTCATATCAATTGTTATATGTAAAATTTAAAATATAATGAATATTATGATAGATTAGGAGGGATTTTATTGAAGAGAAAATTTATGGCAGGGGCACTGGCAGTCGCTCTGGGAGCTTCACTTGCTTTCAGCGGAGCACCCTCATACAGCAAGGCGGATGCCGCACAGGAGAAGTACATAGTCGTATTTAAGAATCAGGCAAGCCTGCCGGCTGGGTATGCAAAGGCAATTGAAAAAGCTGGCGGAAAGGTCGAAACAAAATTGGAAAAGCTTGGGGCTGTTGAGGTTGTTTCGGATAATCCGAAATTCCTAGCAGAAATCAAGAAATCCTCAGCTGTCCAGGATGCGGGTGTGCAAAACATTATTTATCCCGAAGAAACCATTGTTGAAGATAGTTTCACCTTAGCGGAAGTTGGGGAAAATGCTGATTTATACAAATCGCGCCAATGGGATATTCAGCAGGTAACCAATAACGGAGCCTCCTGGAACCTTCCAGGCGGAACAGGGAAATCAGTGGATGGCAAGGATATAGTTGTAGGAGTTATCGATACAGGTATCGATTACAACCATCCTGACCTTAAGGAAAATTATGCTTTTGGAAAATCATTCGTTCCTGGCTATGAGGATGCAATGGACGAAAATGGCCATGGTACGCATGTTGCAGGCGCAATCGCTGCAAACGGACGTGTAATGGGTATCGGCCCTGATTTGAAGGTTGCGGCTTACCGTGTGTTTGGACCAAGTGGCGGCGCTGCAACTTCACATATTGCAGAAGCACTTATGGCAGCTGCAGATGATAACGTAGACGTAGTCAATATGTCCCTTGGCGGTTATGACTGGTTCCAGGACCCTGATTATGCAACAAAAGACATTGTCGCTGATGTGCGCCTGTTCGACCGTGCTATCCAGTACGCTATTAACAAGGGGGTAACTGTAGTTGGTTCCGCAGGTAACAATGGAGCTGATATCTCAAGCCCTGGTAAATTGTCTGGAGATGATAAAGGAGCTACCCACCGCAGCCCAAGCAGCCAAACAATGATCCGTGTTTCTGCAGGCGGTGCCTTTAAAAACCTAGCATTCTACTCCAACTATGGTGTAGGCAAGATTGATGTGATGGCGCCAGGCGGAGACCTTGGCCCGAACTACGATCCAGCTACCGGTCAAGGAAGAGATAATTACTACCTTTCTTATAACACATATCCGGGCAACCGTTATGCAGGTATGGCCGGAACTTCCATGGCAGCTCCTAAAGTTGCCGGCCTTGCTGGTGTCATCATCGCCCAGCATGGCAAGGACGCTCTTAAGCCAGCTCAAGTCAAAGCGATCATTCAGCAGTCTTCTGAAGATGTCTTCAAAAAAGGCTATGATGAGAAATCTGGCTTCGGACTGATTAACGCAGTCAGTGCATTAGATCGTTAATATTTATGGGAAGCGGGGGATCAAAAACCCCGCTTCTTTTTTAATGGTATGAATTTAAATAGGTGGTGCGGCCTTCAACCATTCATTTGATTGCTCCAACTCCCCGGCAAGCCTGAACAGATAATCCTCCCTGCCTCTTGAAGTTATAAATTGAACCCCGCATGGCAGACCGTCTGCAGTAAGATGAATCGGTATCGACATCGCTGGCTGCCCTGTCAGGTTTGCGAGCTGAGTGAAAGGAGTCCTGGCGAGATTCTGTTGTGCAATTTGGTCAACAATGCCCGCTTTCTTTAAGATGCCGCCCATTCCTGTACGCCCCACCAGGTTGATCGCCAGTTTTTCAAACGAACGAGGTTCAAGCTCACTAATTTTTGCAGGTGGAAAGGCAGTTGTAGGTGTCATATAAAAATCATATCTATCATGGAAATCTTCCATTTGATAGGCGGCCTTGTCCCACTCCCTTAACGCTAAAACAAACTCTTCTGCACTTGTTGTTTTTCCTAAAAGCCCCAATAGCCACGTAGTTGGTTCGACGTCTTCAAACTTCGCTTTCCTTCCCAGTACCTCCTCCAGGGAAGCAAGCACCGCGGCAACTTCACCGAAGTACATGGTCAGGTAGCTGTTCGCCAGCCTTTTCCCATCAACCGGTATATCTACCTCTACAACTTGATGCCCCATTACTTCTAGCAGTTTGGCGGTTTTATATACGGCTTCCTTGCATTCCATATGAACCTTTGTGCCAATTGGTGAGTTTACTGAAAATGCAAACCGCATTCTTTTTTCCAAAGGCATAGAAGCATGTTCGAGATAGGATCCTTCAAACGGAGGAGCCAAATAGGCAGCAGTTTTATCCTGAACTGCAAGTGCATCAAGCATCGCGGCACTGTCTCGTACGGACCTGGAAAGGATATGATCGACGGACGCTCCCTGCCAGTTCCGTCCTGCCCCTGGCCCGACAGGTGTCCTTCCTCTTGTCGGCTTCAGCCCGAACAATCCGCAGTAGGCAGCTGGAATCCGAATAGATCCTCCACCATCATTTGCACCGGCAATCGGCACCATTCCCGAAGCAACCGCCGCAGCAGAACCACCACTCGAGCCGCCTGGTGTATGGTTAAGATTCCAGGGATTGCGCGTAGGACCATAATAAGCCGGCTCCGTAATCCCCATCAATGCAAATTCTGGGACATTTGTCTGTCCGACAAATAGAGCCCCTGTTTTTCGAACTAGGCGTACATAGTTTGAATCCTGTTTTGCCCTGTAAGTCTGCATGGACTTTGAACCCCAGGTAATCGATACGCCTTCTATTTCCTGTGTGATGTCCTTTAACAACATCGGCACTCCGGCGAAAGTCCCTTCAAACCCAACATTTTCTGCAGACTGGATTGCTTTTTCATACAATTTGTTAATGACTGCATTCAGCTTCGGGTTCATTTCTTCGATCTGGCGAACGGCTTCCTCTACCAATTCCGCAGGATGTACCTGTTTCTGTTTCACAAGCCCGGCAAGCCCAAGCGCATCATAATCCCGATATTCCGTAAAAGCCACACCTACTCCCCCCTCTTACACTTCTTCCGTTACTACTTCTCCAGGGAAAAGGCACTATCCTTGTTTAATGCAGGAAATTTCCTGCTGGCTGGTCTAAATGAGGTCTTCTATCAATATTGTATGAATGAAACTATTCCATATGAAAAGGTGAGGCTGAATGGTTGTCGTTCATTTTTATGATAACAAGAATGTTGTACTGACTCAGTATCTCAATCAAGTTCCTGCAGAAGGGTCGGACATAAGGATAAAGGGCCGCTCTGGAAAAGTAACAAGTGTCCAAACCGACGATAATCGGATTTACAACGTCCAAGTCGAATTTCAAGCCATTGTGAAAAAACAGGTTGCCGCGCTTGCTCAAAATAAAAAGAGAAGATAACGGGAAAAGCCCAATTCGAACAGGAATTGGGCTGGTTTATTAGCTGTTGTAAAGTTCTTAAAGGCCTAATAGTTTTCAAGTTCCTCTTCTATATCCTCTAATAACCGGTCTGGTGAAATCACGATTGAGTCAATATTATTCCAAAAAACAGATACCTTGAGGCCATCCCTTTTCATACCTGGTATCCATTTGAACATAAAGTCGTCTAAATCAATTTTTTTTGGCTTATAACCGCTCCAATCTTCAATATTGCTTAATTCGGCAAATTCTCTTTTAGGCCAGAAAGGAAGAAGTTTAATTCCGTTATCATCTTCACTTACGGCCCAACCACCGTCATTAAGTCCCCAAACTTCTTCATAGTCAGCAATTTTTTTAATAAAATATTTGTATCTTTCCTGTGCAGGAAGACTAAACACGGTTTCTATTTCTTTTTTATGCATTGCTTCCTCCCTGAACTGAAGTAGACTTCACCCTATTATTCTAATTTTGACATCCCTTTTTTTAAGAATTTTCCAATCATTTCACCTTTTTGAGTCTAGTTGTTATTTTTTTTAGAGAAGCTTCCAAGATTTCCTTTAAATGATTTCCGTTAAAATCCAATAGTGATATTACTTTATTACGTGAATTCAATTTTTTAATCATAGACTCCAATCGTTTAATATAAATGGCATCTTCTGCGGTCAGCAAATTACCAAGCGCCTTTGCGGCATAATCTTTTAAGTCAGCTTTATAATTACCTTCCAAAATACTAAATAATCTATTTTTACTATCTTGGTTAATTTTTTCTTTCGGAAAATCTTTATCACTAAGCCTTAACAACGAATTAAATAAAGGAATATAGTCGGAACTAAAAAGATCTTCAAGTATAATCGGAACAATTTTTTCTCTATCATTTGTTTCATAAGCACAGTAAATGGCCTCTAAGAGAGCCTCCTTTTTAAATTTAGAGTCTTGAGACCTATATTCTTTTAAAATTGCCTCCGTTCCTCTTAAAATATGCAGCTCTGAAATTTCAACTTGCTCCTTAAGGCTTTGAATATTTTTTGTAAGCTTCATTAATTTATTTAGTGTAGATGCGTTGCCGATTGCACCTATCATCGCAATATCCGATAAAGCATCGTTTATATTGTTTGTATTCAATTTTTTACTCTTTAATAATTGATTTTCCAACTTTCTTATCTTCCGGTTTAGTACTTCTTCTTTTCTTTGAAGTCTATCCAGCTCTCCTTCTGAAAGAGCTTTAATAATATAATTTTCACTTTCTTTTTCTATTATTTGTTTTAAATATGAAATCGACAGTTGGTCGCCCCTTCGCCCCAGTATCTCTATAATTATTTTCTTTGTATCCATATTTGATCGTTCAAAGCATTTCATTAATGTATGTATTACCTGGTCATTTTTAATATCGATATTTTTCATTGTTTCTTCAGAAAGGTTCTCGAGAATAGAGATATCAAGTTTCTCTTCCAATTACTTTTCCTCCCTATATAAGCGAAAAATTTTTAGTACATTTTAATTAAATCTACAATACTACAGTTTCGACATAAGATATGTATGACCTTCCACTCTTTTTCGGAAAATGAAGGAGAAATTGAATAATTCAATTTCTCCTTCTCTATGCTATACCTAGTATCTAACCTTGATAACTACCTTGGCCCCGGCTTTTTTATAATTATTGATTTGTCTAATTTTACTGGAAGTTTTAAATTGTTTTCGGGTTGATAATTCCAACACTACCCTTCCCCGCAAAAATTGAGCATCTGGCCGCTTTTTTGTTCCTCTTAGGCTTTTATTATATTTACCACCAGGTACTACTCTTTTCATTGATTTTGTCCATGCATTATGTGCTGCTGTCCCTTTAAATCGTGCTGCACCCTTGGTAGAATTATATACTCCTCTGGCTACTTTTGCAGCTCTAAATGCACCGAGTCCTACGCCTCCAACAGCTCCAAACGCTGCACCTCCAGCAACAGAACCCCATAACTTCCAACCAGATAGACCTTTCTTCTTCGCAGCCTTATATGAACTTACCCCACCAACTAATGCGCCTACTGCCATCCACACCCAATGTCCGTCTGGATCGACAAACCTCACTGGGTTGTTATTGGCGTACGTATACCCGTTTTGAGTCAAAATATCATCATCGTCACCAGGATCAGGATCCGAAGATAGGAACACGCCCTGAACAGGGTTATAGTATCTGGCAATTAGGTAATACAAACCAGTTTCATGGTCATATTGATATCCGGCATAACGGAATGGGTTATCCTTCACTTGATCTGTTTCTTCTGCCCTCAGCACATTGCCCCATGCATCATACTCATAAGCAGCAACCCTTTTTCCATTGCTATCTGTTATAGCAATAACATCACCATGGGCATTGTAATGGTAGAAGAACTTCTGTCCGCCTTTATTTAAAGAAAGCAGCTGCCCGCCCTCGGCGTAAGTATATGACCTTACGACATTATTCTGGCTGTCGGTCTCGTAAAGAATATTCAGACTATCCCCATCATAATGGTAATTTGTCACAACTCCATTGACCGTTTTCTGGATGCGCTTTCCATCCTCGTCGTAGCGGTACGTTACGAAAGGCGTGCTTTCCCCAATTCTTGTAACAGATTCCATTTGTTCAGCTGCATTCCACTCATATTTGTATTTTCCATCCGTCAGGCGATTTCCGTTGGCATCATAAGAGATTGCTTCTCCGCCAAAGGACTCCAGCTGATTGGCATTGTTGTAAGTGGAAGAGGTGGTTGTCGTTACAGTACCTCTCGTTGTTTTAACCTTTATCCGGTTTCCAAAACCATCGTAGAAATATTCTTTGACAGTGCCATCTTTTAAGGTTTCCTTTATCAGTTGGTCCAGATTATCGTATTCATACGAAATCATTAATCCATCTGAGTACTCGATATGTGTGCGGTTTCCGCTAGCATCATATTTATACTTTTCGTTTGTAATTTGCGTACCATCGGCTGTTCCTACAACGATATTTTCTACATGGCCCCGGTCATCATAGTTATAAGTTGCTCCAGCACCATTCCCGGTCGTAAAGGTTCTTATATTTCCAATATCATCGTAATCAAAACGGTAAATGTAAGCCCCATCCTTAACGAATGTATTTTGGTCAAGCTGATTATACTCAAACGTATTTGTATGGCTAAAAGTTCCATGGGTAAAACTGAAACTGCTAAGTTTATCCGATGTTGTTGGATAGGCCCATTGCTGGCTGCCACCCCGGTCAGTCAAGGAACGAACCCGATTGGAAGAATCAAAGGTACGTGTCTTAGTTCTGCCTTCTTTTACATAGTGGACAGAGAGCTCGTTTCCATTCTTGTCATAGCCAAAAGTATAATACTGCTCGCCATTGTATCCCGTACCTTTAACCCGTTCTGTTCCATCATACGTATTTTCGACGCTATTTCCTTTTGGCATTACTGTTTTTATTTTATTGCCATTAGCATCGTATTCATTTGTTGTCACATCATTCAGTGGACCAATTGTCTTTATCAGCTTTCCAGTAGCATCATATTGATAACTAAAATTCTGGGATGCGCCGGATGCTGTCGCGATTGACTTTGATGTCATATTTCCATTCTTGTCGTAAACATAATTTACGGCAGTTCCAGTGGGTAGTAAAAGCTGTTTAAGACGGTCATTCAAATCATAGGAATATGACTTTTTCGCACCTTTTTCATCTGTTTCTACTTTTACATTTCCGGCCAAGTCGTAACTTTTTGATGTTTTGTGTCCCAGTTCATCTTCTGTTTCTGTTACATAGTTTCCACCGCTATCATATGTGTTCTTGGTAATGACACTGCCCTTCATCAGGCGAATCCCATCAAACCATACTGTTCCGGTGTAGTTGCTCTGGAAAATTAATGATACTTCAATTTTGCTGACCGGTTTGGAAGCCGGGATTTTAACAGCCGAACGATTCCACTCCTGCGTCCCATTCGGATAATCAGCAGAAAAGTCCTGAGTCATACCATCAGTGTAATATGCTTTTGCAGTAATCGAATAATCTTTCTTATTTACGCTGCCTGCAGCTTTTACATCAAGTGCTTTCGAAAGGCCTGTAAGTGTAAAATTCACTGGACTGTCGGATGCTGTCTGACCAACATTTACTGTCTGCTTGTAAATAGAGGCAGCTTGAGTACTAGATGTCCTCGCCATCTTTAAAGATTTGCTTCCATCGAATCCAAGTGTATCCACCGTACCGCCTGTACCTGTCCAATTTGACAGGATGTTCTCAAAACTGCTGTTAATCAGCGGGTTATATGCGGAAGACACTTCAGCCTTCTCCAATTGAATTGCATCGAACCAGGCCTCACCTCTTGCAGCAGAGTCTCTATGGTCCACCTGAAGGTACACTCTGATTTTAGCTGCTGAAGCCGGAGTCTTGAATGTTAATTGCCGATCAGTCCATGACCTAACACCACTCAATTGACTATAGCGGTTGTCAGTCCAGGCAAGGTGTGTTCCCTGGCTATCCAGTATTTGAATGTTAAAGAAGGCATTTGCTTTAGATAGATTTGTTTTGATTTTCCCACTCAATGTATAGGTGGTGTTTGGCTGGGCAGCTAACTCCTGAATTGCAGCTATATATCCATGCTCCGTTGAAACAGAAGCTGAAGCAACATTTAGTTTGAGTGTCTTTGTCCCATTTAAGCCATTTGCAGTATTTGTATCCCCTGCCAGGGATCCTGAATTAAGCTTTGTCAAAGCCGTCCAAGAACCTATTCCCGATTCAAAACTGTTATTTTGCAGAAGGTTCGTTGCTGCTCCGAGCGAATCGCTTGATTCAATTGTATTTCCAAATTTATCGTATTTAGCTACAGAAGAAACCTTGCCACTTTGATCCGTTTCAGAAACAGGATTCAACCCGTCATAAGCAATTGTTGTCTCGTCTCCCTCAGTATCTACCATGGAAGTAACATCATTATTGCTGTTATATTGGTATGTTTCTGTTCCATAGCTGTCCTGTGCAGTGACTACATTTCCATTCGCATCATACGTGAACGATTCGGTAGGAGCGGCCGCATTTTGGTCATTTGGGTCGCGGGTTTCTTTAACATTGTTCCCTTCATAAACATAACTGGTTGTAATATTTAATCCGCCAACATCTTCAATAACGCGAACAGGGTTTCCTGCCTCATTAAAGGTGTATTCAACTTTTCTGTTGTTTGGCTGAGTAAGCAATAGTTTTCTGTTTACCTGATCATACATGAGCAGATAGTGTTTATTCTCGGCATTGACAACCTCGCTGACTCTACCGTTAGTGTAAATAAACTCATTTAAAACCGGCTTCTCAACGGTATGGGTAGGTTCATACACCTTTACAAGTTCATATTCCTGGTTATATTGATACTGGGTAATCTCATCACCAGGAGCTGTAACCTTTGTGAGCAGGTCATTTTGATATTCAAATGAAGTGACCCTACTTAGAGGATCGGTCAAGGAAGCAATTTTTCCCGATGCAGTATAGGCGATTTTCACTTCACGAGCAACTGAACCATCATGGCCAAGTTGTTGAATGGCGGTTAATTTACCGTTGGTATAGAGGTATTTAACCGTATTACCATTGCCATCAACAATTTTTGTTATTTTACTGTCTGCCTTGTTAAAATAAATTTTCAACTGATCTTTATTTGTTAAAATGAATTCACTCGTTGTTTCCTCAAGTTCTAGATAAACCCCGGTCGGAGCTTTGTATGTTTCATCCGCCAGCTTTGTAAAAATATGCAAAGTACCGTCTTCATCAATAAACTTCACCTCATTGCCTGCGCCGGTCATACTCATTTCCACATTGCTATGCCACCCTTTTCCAAATAAGCCAACACTCGTGGAAAGGCTGTTATACGTTCGTTCAATAGATAGCGCGGGTCCACGTCCGGATATGGAAATATCGTCTTCGCTCAAAATGAGATTTCCTGTTGAAGCGTTCACGTCTCCATATGGAACTTCAATAATCGACCAATATTCTTCTTTCCCCAGATATTCAACAGATTCGGGGAGTGGAATATTAAAATAGTTCCCAGAGTAAACCGTTTCACCCAGAGCATTGTAGGCACTCAACCTGAACCAGTATTTTTTATCCGATGCATACCGCGTTCCCATTTTTCCGTACATTGGAGAAGGATCAAGCGGCAGCTCCACCCCGTATTTATCGTTAGTATGAAGGTGGAGTGATTCACCATTTGCCAATTTACTGTTTACAATCTCAGTGGGTGTGGGCCAAATTCCCTTATTTTGTGTTGTCCACGTATCGGTGTCACCTACGTCAAAGGCTTCATAGGCAGATCCGTTAAAAATCCAGACTTTATAACCAGTCGCATTCGGGATTTTGTCCCAGTCGAGCATAACGTATCCGGAATTACTCCCCAATTGGTTGCTGTATGCACGGCCTCTTGGTGCGGGCGGGACATCAAGGTTTGGCACCCGTGGCATGTATGCATCAGAATTTATCGTTTCCCCTTGGCCATTATACGCACTTATCCGAATATAATAATTCGTTGTAGTAGCGTATCTTGTACCGGCGTTAGCATATACCTCAGATGGGTCAACAGGCAATTCCGCACCTAAACTGTCACCAAGATGAAGCTGGTATCTGCCCATGTTGGTTTCTGTAGGGGTAGGCCAGTATTTTTTCCCTTTAGTCGTCCAGGATGTAACATTTCCAACATCCCTCGATTCATAGTAACTACCGTTAAATATCCAAATTTTATAACCTGTAGCTCCGCTTACAGGACTCCAGTTAAAGTCTACATAACCTGTTCCGTTCCCGTTTGAATAACTCTTCCCCTTTGGAACCTGAGGTTTTGCCAGATTCGGGATTGTCGGCATAAAAGCACCAGATGTCGCACTTTCTCCTTGGGAAAAAACAGCGCTTACTCTGAACCAATAATTTTTGTTGGTAGTGTAGGATCCTCCAGAGTTCCTATAGACTGGTGATGGATCCAATGGCAATTCTGCCCCGAGTTTATCTTGATGCAAATCAAATTTGCCAGCACTAACCTCTGTTGCAGTAGGCCAAATCTTCTGGCCATTCGTGGACCAGGATGTTACATTCCCAACATTAAAAGACTCATATGATTTTCCGTTGAATAACCATACTTTGTAACCCTTTGCCCCTTTAACAGCGTTCCAGGATAAGTTGACATAACCAGTACCATTTCCATTGCTATAAACCTTACCCGTTGGGGTTTGGGGTGCCGGAATTGTATAATCGACGGAAAGGTATGGCTTTAGCGTAGAATTTGCAGATGAAACGACCTTTTTCCAATGTGTTTGCCCGTTACCATTGGTATGCAGCTTAAATCCGTAGTTTGCCTTTGTGCCATTCACCCAGGCTTTCACTGTGTCTGTTACATTAAATTGAGCCCATTGATCCCTATATACATTAACTGACGCTATATTGGTCGAACCAGGCTTATTATTCCAATTAAGTGTGCTTGCAGACCAGCCTCCATTTACTGCATCCAACCATAGACCATTTGCTGTTGAGATATAGTAAGAGTGTGTTACATACACATTGAATTTTGCAGATGTTACATTCATATTCGCCAAAGAGGACAGGCTTTGGGTAAGAAAACCATAATTTGTCCCTGTTGCAGAGTCATAGTAGCCAGTCCTAAGCGTATATTGTCCCTGGCCTGAATCCCACTTACTTGTAGTTGCACCATAATTGGTAGTAGGGTATGCAGACGTAACAAATGCATCTGTTGAGGTATTGATGGTTGTTGAAGGGTCAATATACACAGGATAAACTCTTTTGGGATCCTTCAGCCATTGGGGATCTGCATTTACAGTTAACTCATATCCGTCCACTTGTTTTACCAAATGAAAGGATATATTTTCTGAAGTTGCTACCTCACCAGAGCGGTCATCATAGTTTGAGTCAGCCATCGCAGGTTTAGGAATAGTGAAAACCTTTTTACCTTCTTCATCTAAAAAGTCGATTGAATTGTCCTCTTGAATCGCTGCGGTTAAATCTGTTTTAAGGAAAAACTTAAAGATATGATACCCTTCATAGGAGTTAAGGACTAAATCCTCCTTGACGTTTTGATCAAATGTAAGGTTTCGTAAGTCGATTTTTGGAAAGACATTTTTATAAAGGATTTTATTTTCTTTTTGCTTATATGTAGCTGGCCTATCTATTGCATTGACTGGTTTATTTTCACCCGTGGCTTCAAGCAAAGAATAATGGAGGGTATGGTTGTTTATTTGGAAAGTGGCGTATTCACCACCTGCCATTTTCTTTTTGAAACTGGAATGAATAAATGAATTTTCTGTTTCTACTAAATCCTGATTTCCACTATCTTTTAAATTTGAGGAGAGCTCTGTCCATTTACCTTTTACTTTTTTGTGAACTGGCTCAAAGTATATTTGTTTTCTAAAAGTTCCGTCTCCATTATTAAAGACCTTCGTATCCTCAGTTCTTAATTCTTCTAACTCACCGACTCGGCCCATATTAGCCTGTTCTTCTGTTGAGAAAGGAGCCTCTTTTATTTCTTCCTCTATGCTGTTTTGTTCTGATAATCCACTACTTATTGTTTCTGCAAAACTCTCACCAGGTATGCTAGTGAGCACTAAGAGAAAGGTTAATAGTAAGGATAAACCCTTCTTAAAATATCTCATCCCCTAAATTCCCCCTGATTGGAAAACAACGCAATCGTTGTCCCTTAATTTTTGAATTAATCCAGTGATCTTATTGGTTACTAAAGATTAAGTTGCTTTTTATCATGCCTCCCTACTTTTCAAAAAATACAAAATATTACTCTTATATTCAAATATTACCTTATTTTACATTTTTCTCATATTCAGTTTTTTAAATTTGAATATTGGGATAATTTTTGTAAAAATCGTCCTGTATTAAACAGTATTTTTTAATTCGGCCAATCTCTTACTAAGTAAATCAATTGTTCTCCATGTGTTATTGTTGGGAAAAATTCTAAACGTAGTACTGACTTTTAAGCAAAAATAAAACCCCTCAAAAGCCCGTATTGGTACGAGGACTTTAAGGAGTTTTATTTAATAGTTATTAATGTGAATTTTTGCTATGAGAAGCGAAATCGCCACTATGTTTCTAGTTATTATTAAACCTATAATCCAACTTGCTTTTCTATGGCATCAAGCTTATCAGACAACTCGTCGGATACGGCTGTAATTTCGTCCTTCTTTTTCGTGCTCAGATCGCCCATAAAGGTTTGAATCTTATCATTTCTGTCATTCAATACCTGAGTGATCGTGTTCTGCAGCATAGGATCAATTAGGCCTTCTTCTTCAAGCCGCTCCCTCGCTGCTCGAATCCTTTCATCTTCATTTTTGAAGAGTGTAAAGTATTTCGACTTCAAAGCGTTTACTGCGTTTTGATGGTCAAGTGTTGTCCAGACATTATCGGCAAAGCGATGGATTGCCCACCATCTCCACGTATTGATGCTGACTGCTTCCTTCCAGACATCCTTGATTTCAGCAAGCTGCTGCTTTGTTTTAACCGAAGAATATTCTCCGCCCCCAGCTTCGGCAACCAGCTTAAGCTGTTTATCTGCCTCAGAATCAACATCAAAGCCAATTATATTGATTTTTACATTTGTATTATCTTCAACAGCTTTCTTGGCTGCAGCTACTGGATCTCCGTCACACGTTTCGATTCCGTCACTCACAACATAAATGAAGTTCTCAGTGTTTTCGTCCTTTTCCTTGGCCAGCTGTTCATTAGCAAGTGCAATGCTCGAGGCTAACGGAGTCCAGCCCATTGCATTGAAATTTTTTAAAGAAGCCGCAAATTCACCCGCTTCATATGGTTTTAGCGGATACATTGTTTCAACAGCGCTGCATGATTTTTGCTTATCCTCATCGCTTCCTGTTCCTTCATGCCCAAATGCAATCAAGGAAACCTTTACGTTTTCAGGAAGCTCTTTTGCCAAGTCCTCGATGCTCTTCTTGGCAAGCGCCATCTTGGCCTCGCCGCCGACCTGCGCCTTCATGCTCCCACTGGAGTCAATGACCAGGACAACATTTACCTTCTTATTCGATTCCTGGGTAACTTCATCCATGCTGATATCCTGGAGCAGGCGGCCATCTGGAAGGCGAAGTTCTTCATAAACAACCTCATAGTTCTCAATTTCCTCCGCTACATCCTTGTAGCTTGCCCGGAGAGCCGAAGTAATCGATTCGGCCCATTTAATTTCATCCCATTTTTTCGTTTTCTTTTTACTTACTTCATTAATATAAGCATCGATTGCCTCTTTCGTTGCTTGCTCATAAGCTGCCTTGTCTTCGGAAAATTCCTTGCCTTCTATGTATTTCTGGTACAGATCTCCCTTATCTTGCTGTATGTATTCCTCTGGACTTGTGGTTGGCAGTTTGGCTTCACCAATTGCGGATGCCGGTTTTTCAATTACAAAATCTTCGCCTTTTCCTTTTTGCTTGGACGTGTCTGCAGCGCTGTCACCGCTAGACTGGCATCCAGCTATTAACACAATTGAAAAAAATAGTGCAAGTACCCCTTTACTCATTTTCATAATTATTACTTTCCCCCTATATTTTTTGTGAGGATGTTCCACCTTCGCAGTTTTAATTAGAAGGATTTTCCAACACAAACATTGCTATACCCTATTATAACTTTAATAAACTTACTTAAGTTGTAAAAACCCTTATCCTCTCTCTTAAAAGGAAATAAAAAAACGAGGCTTTTCAAGTTAGCCTCGTGCACGTGATACTATTATTGCAATTTTTTATTTATAAATAATATCCTCACGAAGTGACTCTACTCGTGTTAACGCTTCATAAATATCCGCTTCGCTGACGCCAAAATTAGCCAATGCTTTATGCAGATGCTTTGTGATTGTATCAAAATGGACAGGCTGAAGATTCATCCCTTCATGGGCCTTTTCCATCGCCTGTCCCGAATATTGATTTGGCCCACCCACAGCATAACTTATGAACTTCGTTTGATGGCTTCGCTGCTTCTCCATATCCGTGTTCCCAAAAAACTGATTAACCGTGTCGTCCTTCAGGACTAACTCATTATAAAAATAATCTACAACCTTCCCTATACCCTCATGGCCACCCAACCGTTCATACAAATTATTCTCCAATCAAAACAACCCCTTTCAAAAAATACACGACATATATTCCCTCACTACCTTCAAATAATCCCTACTAAACAAAACACCCCACCACTGTCTACCTCACACGGACAAACCAGGGAAAAACGCGGAAAATCCTTGGAAAATCGAGGGTAATGTCTTTTTTAGGGGTCTGACCCCTATTGTGACGCACATCACAACTAATTCGTTAGTGGTTTGGTATGGTATGGGTGTGAGGTTTTGATAATTGTTCTCAATCAACTTGTCAGCGTATTTATCTAAATTGCGGTGAAGGAGTATGGCTATGAGTGAGCTTATTAATAATCGAGAAGTGAATATAGAAGGAAGTTATGTTAGTCAAAGCCGTTTGGCTGTATTGGAAGGGATTTTCCTTGGCCTGTATAAGGGACGGAGCAAGGCGGACGTTCAGGAGGAATTCGACCGGAGAATCGGAAAGGTGACGGTTGAGGAAGTTTCGCATCTCTCCCAGTTTCAGCGCAGGCTTGTTGAATCGGAAGCCCTTACGAGAGAAACTATTCAGCGTCTTTCAGATGACCATATGGATATCCTGAAAGGAAAAATTCTCGACAAGCAACGCCCTGAAGACGAACCGGGCCATCCGATCCATACGTTCAAGCTTGAAAACCGTGCATTGGAGAGATTAATTGAAACAAGGTTCGCTCCCCATACTAGGGAATTTGCTCAAGACGATAGTTCCGACTCAATTACTCTTTTACTCGGGGACTGTACCCTACTATACGAAGTCGACAAGCACTACGTAAGAAAGGAACATCTCATCTTCCCATATCTTGAGAAATACGGAATTTACGGACCTTCCACAAATATGTGGCGAATCAATGATTTTATCCGTGAAGGCATCAAGGAACTGAGGCAAAAGCTGGCCACTTACAATGGAGACAAAGGTTCGGTACTGGAGTCTGCCCAGTTTGTTATTGATCAAGTACTGCATATGATTTACCGGGAAGAAAACATCCTCTTCCCTATGTGCCTTGACAAACTGACTGAGGATGAATGGATGAAAATCGCGCTGGAAAGCGACGAAATCGGCTACTGCCTTATCACGCACCCAGCAAAGTGGAAACCTGAGCGGAATGAGCTTCCTGCAAATGCGATGTCTGAGGGATTCATCAAACTTGAAACGGGCATTCTCTCACTGAAGCAGCTTGAGCTTATGCTGAACCACCTTCCTATCGACATGACGTTCATTGATGAGAATGATGTCGTCCGATACTTCTCCTTTGGGAAGGAAAGAATTTTCCCAAGGACAAAGGCGATCATCGGAAGGACCGTACAAAATTGCCATCCGCCAAAAAGCGTCCATGTGGTTGAAGAAATTCTTCACGATTTCAAGTCAGGGAAAAAAGACACCGAAGACTTCTGGATCAAGGCAAAGGACAAATACGTGTATATCCGTTATTTTGCTGTCCGTGATGAAGACGGGAACTACACCGGAACACTGGAGTTTACTCAGAATATCGAACCTATCCAGGCGATCCAGGGTGAGAAACGCATTCTTACAGTGGATTAATCCCTTCCCTAAATACAAATTAACCAGGCTTTTGAATGAGGCCTGGTTTTCTTATTTTTAAAAGTAATGAAGAAGGAATATTATGCTTTATACCGAATGGTTTTAGTATTCATTTATTTTTATTTTGAGATTTCTTCTTTTCAATTCATTAATGAAACTATCCACATCCACTGGCGAAATGAATACCGTTCCATCATTACTGTATTTAATTTAAATTCGCTCTATTGAAAGAGCCGGAGCGGTAAATGGGTTTCGAGCAAAACGAATAAAGCGAATTTCTTCTATTTTTATTAATTTAGTAAAAGGCCCATACTTGATAGTTAAAGTCTCCTCCCCAATCCCATAGAAGGTATTAAACCAAAGCGACAACGATAATACAATCATGATAACCGATATGACCATCCCAAAAATATCAAACTCATTGAACAATGACTCAAAAAAAAGCCAGCCAACAAGAACAAGTACCCACCAAATCCCAAACCCCATCCATTTGTCTTTTTTTGAAGGAAATATCATAATCATTCGTCACCTCTATTAAAACTACGAAAAAACAACATTTACGTTTCAATGAGAAATTTTTACAAAACAAGGGGGAATGTCAGTGAAAAAGCGAAAAATAGCTGCCTTAATACTAGTAAGCTTTCTCGCAGTGTTTTTCATCGTAACCGGAATACGTACAATGCTTGTCCAATCAAAACAGCCTGCAGCAAAACCGACAGCAGAAACAATTGACGAAAACAGCGCCGTAAACCATTTGTCCGAAGCTATCACCTTTAAAACCATATCATACCAGGACCGCAGCAAATTCAATTTCAGCGAGTTTAAAAAGTTCATAGTTTTTTTACAAAAAAGCTATCCTTTAGTTCACGAGCAGCTCGAACTTGAAAGGGTCAATGAGTATGCTCTCGTTTATAAATGGAAGGGGTCAGACCCCTCCCAAAAGCCAATCGGCCTTACAAGCCACTATGATGTAGTTCCTGTGTTAAACGGCACGGAAGGCGATTGGGAACATGACCCGTTTAGCGGTACGGTAGCCGATGACAAAATCTGGGGTCGGGGAACCCTTGATGATAAAATCGGTGTGATCGGAATCCTCGAGGCGGCTGAGCATCTACTTGGGCAAAACTTCAAGCCGACACGGGACTTATATTTCATGTTTGGCCATGATGAAGAGATCGGCGGGGATGAAGGTGCGAGCGAGATTGCTTCTATAATGAAGGAACGCGGAATCATTTTTGAATTTGTCCTCGATGAAGGCGGCGCGATTGTCGAAAATATGGTACCAGGTGTGAACCAGCCTGTCGGGGTAGTAGGAATATCCGAAAAAGGCTCAGCGACCGCTGAACTGACGATAGAAGGAAGCGGAGGCCACTCTTCCCAGCCAAAAGACCGCACCAATATCGGCCGTATTGCCAGTGCGATTTCAAAACTCGAGGAAACCCAGTTTAAAGGTGACCTTAGAGGACCGGGCGAGGATTTATTCGAATTCGTTGCCCCTGAAATGAGCTTCGGGATGAAATACGTATTTGCCAACAAGTTCATATTCGAGCCTATCATTGAAAAAATCCTGCTCGGACAGCCGGCTACTGCAGCCTTAATCCGAACCACCATTGCCCCGACTATCTTCCAGGCCGGCGAACAATACAATGCATTGCCGGAAAAAGCAACAGCCATCATCAATCATCGGCTCATGCCAGGCGACACGCTTGAAGATGTGAAAAATTTCATTGAAGAAACGATTGACGACCCCGACATAAACGTGACAGTAACCGGAAATGAAGCCAGTTCCGTATCCTCCGTAGACAGCTGGCAGTTCAGAACTATCCAGCAAGCGGCGCGGAACGTGTACACTGACGCAATCATCGCACCTTACCTGATGTTTGCGGGTTCCGATGCCCGGCACTATGATACTGTCTCGGACGATACGTACCGCTTCCTCCCTGTGCAAATCACCGGTGAAGACCTCAATCGGATGCACGGTACAAACGAACATGTCAGCATTGAAAACTACTTAAATGCAATAATGTTTTATATTGAAGTGATGAAAGAAGCCAATAAATAATACTGGGACGGTTCTTTGCTTGAAATTACAGCAAGGAGCCGTCCCTTTTAATTGCAAGATCCCGATAAATTATTTTACTATTTTAAAGGTCTTGTCTTCTTTTTCAACAGCCAACTCGGTTACAATAATTTCTTTGACAGCGGCTCGTTTCAAAGACTTCATACAGGTAATTAAAAAATCAATTTTAGCGTCTTCCCCTTGCAGTTCAGCCTCTACACTTTCATCTTCCTTATTCCGAACCCAGCCGGCCAGACCAAGTCTTTCAGCAAGGCAAGCTAATTCAAGCCGGAATCCGACCTTCTGGACTCTACCTGAAAATTGGACTTTTCTCCTAACTATATTGCCAGAATGAAAAACAGGAAGCTTCGTTCGG
The DNA here is from genome assembly GCF_001685025.1 of Bacillus sp. FJAT-27225. Taxonomy (GTDB): domain Bacteria; phylum Bacillota; class Bacilli; order Bacillales; family Cytobacillaceae; genus Bacillus_D. The sequence continues at coordinate 453,135 of NZ_MAYU01000021.1, forward strand.
TTTGCATGATTCATCACATACCCATCCCGAAGCTTTTTTAAAAGCTTCATAGTAATGACCCCCTTTATTACCTATAATTGACTGCAAAATGAAAACTATTTCTTATACATTAACACTACCAAGTGAAAGGAAACAACATTCTACGATACCTACCAGCGGACTAGTTCAGTTCTCGATTACTCTCGTAAAAATTATATCGCCCTCTTCCGCAAATTTATCACCTTGAATGAGCTTTTTTTATCCCTCAACCACAATTATTTCACCCTTAACGAACGATATATCGCCCGTATTCACAATTCTGACACATACTCCCATGCCTAAAGACTATTATTCGAACGAAGCCTTCCAATGGGTTGGCAATCACCTTTATTTCCACGGAAATCGTTTTAACTGTAACAATATAAAAAACTCACCTTCCACCAGTGAGTTCCCTATAAAATTAGCAAAGTAAAAAACGTCCCTACTTTGCATTATTGACTTTTTATCCCGTTAATCCACCAGTAATTGTCATAGAGTTGCTAGCAAAGAGTGCCAGTATTCAAAAACCTCTTCTAGGAGACAAATAAACTAGTAATCTTACTTTGAATGAGTAATGAGGCTCCCCAGCCAATTACACCTAACACAATTGCCAATGGAAGTTGAATTGAAAGCTTAAAAGCGCTATAAATGACCAGGAGCATCACAATTGTTGCTGGAAGGCCGACAAGGACTCCAAGCGTAAATTGTAAGACACTTTGCATCGGTTCTCCTTGAACCCTTAACCAAATAATACTTAGAATACTGATTAATGGCAGAGCAGCAATTACTCCTCCATAAACCGGAAACCTTCTTGCAAGCTCAGTTACAATCCCAATTATTGCTGCCGAACTAACAATTTTAATGAGTAAATACATTTATTTGGATACCTCACTCAATAATCGAAATGCTTCAACAATCTTTTTCTTCTCGCCGTCCGTCAACTTTTCAAGTGCAATCGTTAATTTCTTTTCATCCAATTCCGTGTTCTTTTTTAAAACCATTAATCCCTGTTCCGTTAAACGCAAATAGACAATCCGCTGATCTACATCGTTTCTTGTTTTACTTAACCAGCCATTCCTGACTAATTTTTTCACATGCTCGGATGCTGTGTTATGGGAAATGGATAAATGTTCTGCTATGTCACGAATAGCTACATGCTGCTTTTTCTTAACAATTTGTAAAACACGGACACTTTGATGTGAAATCGCCTCTTCCTGGGCTGGATGGAGATTAAAGTAAACGTCAGTAAAATATGTATTCAATTCCTCAATCATGAAAAAACCTCCTTTTACATCGTTTATATAGATTATATCGTTAATTGCGATATAATTTCAAGGCAGGGACTTTAAAAAATGAAGGTTGTTTCTATTCCTATCAAAAGAGAAATCTCATAAATTATGAGCTGCAAGAAATGTTTTTTGAATAATGTGCTTTCCCTAACAGCCATGATAATCTGGGTGTAAGATATTTTTTTAAAAAAATATAAACTTTGCAAACTATTTTCCCCTTCCTTACGAATATATATATGAACCGGTTCAGAAACGAGTGTTGTGACAATGCATAGTAATGAAACTTCATTGATTAATAGAATAAAAAACAAGGCAAATGGACAGGCGGCCAATGAGCTTGTCTCCCTTTACTACAAGGAAATGTATGCGTTTGTTTATAGGCAGACGCTGGATAAGGAACTTTCCCTGGATTTGACACAGGAGATCTTTATTTCCATGCTGCAATCAATCCATGGATTTAACGCTGAAAAAGCTTCATTCAGGACATGGTTATACAAGCTGGCAACATATCGGGTAGTCGATTATTACAGATCAAGGGCATATCGATACCAGACCATTACCGTAAACTCCGAGGATATCGATATCACCGACTCTGAAGATTTTACGATCAGTCTTGAATATAAACATGAGGTAGAAAGAGTGACATCCCTAGTCAACAGTTTGGACAGCCAGTCGCAGCAAATATTCCGCTTAAAGCTGTTTGCCGATTATTCCTTCAAAGAGATTGCGGCATCATTGAGTATGGCAGAATCGACCGTCAAGACAAAATACTATTCCACGCTTAAAAAAGTGAAGTCGAATTTGGAGGCTGAAGACGATGAATAAGGAAAAATTCACAATAGACTATCCTGATGAAAGTGAAATTCGCAGTGAGATCAGGAGCATTGTCCAACAGGGTCTTCCGGTTAAGGAAACATTCACTTCGCACTTGCTGAGGATGTATAGAGAAATAGGAATTAAGTATTTGTTCAGAGATTCAGTTGAACTGTTATATGTTCTTTTTGCTGTCATGCTGGTCATTTCATCCCTGGCATTCTCTGCAGAACGGTACTTTACAGTAGGAGAAGAAAATATATATGCGTTCATTTTCATCGTATCACCGGTGCTATTTTTAGCCTGCTGCATCATTTCCTTCATGAAATTAAAGCAGGCCCATACGTTCGAGCTTGAAATGACATGCAAATACAATGTATTTCAACTCGCTGGCTTCAGGATGCTTGTCTTTGGTATCGCCAGTTTCGGGTTGAACACTGCCTTGATTGGGGCCATGGCCATTTTTTACAAGGAGATTGATTTTACTTCGGCCCTCCTTCTTTCTGCCTCATCATTAATACTTTTTTCAATCCTTTATCTCTTAACATTGATGAAGGTGAAAACGACCGCCGGAAAAATTGGCTTTTCTGTCATTTGGTTAATCATGAATTTCTTTATTCTCTTTTTTAGCAAGGCTTTTTACTTTGGCCTGTTAAATCGTATTCCAATTGCTCTGTATATTTTAATAATTGCTGCTGGAATGGTGTTCTATATAAAAACACTTAAGAAATTCGTTTCTATTAAAAGTCCCGAGGGGGTTCTGTAATGCTGGTTGTTAGTAATGTTAGTAAAAACTTTGGAAGTTTTGTTGCTTTAAAAAAGATCAATCTTGAATTCGAAAATGGGGTATACGGCCTTCTTGCTCCAAATGGTGCCGGAAAAACAACCCTTATTAAAATGCTGACTACTCTTATCTTCCCTACGAGTGGCGATATACTTTATAACGGCAAGCCAATTGGTGCACTGGATGAGAGATACCGGGACTTGCTTGGCTATCTGCCCCAGGAATTCGGTTACTATAAAAATTACAGTCCTATTCAATACCTTTCCTATATTGCCGCTTTAAAGGGAATGGATAGAAAGCAGGCAAAAACCAGAATTATGGAGTTGCTTAAACTCGTCGCATTGGAGGAAGTAAGCGGGAAAAAAATGAGGAAGTTTTCTGGAGGCATGATCCAAAGAGTGGGGATTGCCCAGGCGATGCTGAATAATCCGAAAATAGTCATTCTTGATGAACCAACCGCTGGGCTTGATCCAAAGGAACGGGCGCGTTTCCGCAATCTGATGGCCGAGTTGGGCCGGGATCGAATTGTTATCCTGTCAACCCATATCGTCTCGGACGTCGAGTCTGTCGCCAATCAAATCATCCTGATTAAAGATAAACAAGTTCTATACAAGGATACAATCTCGGAAATTTGCAAACTCCTTGCCGGAAAGGTCTATGAATCCACAATTGACTTCGACCTTGCCGCTAATTTTAAACGCAAGCATTTCTCATTGTCGGAAAAACAAGAGGATGGCTTGCTCAAAATCAGATTTATTGCAGAAGGGGAAATTCAGCCGGAATGGGTTGCAGTTCGCCCGAGCCTTGAGGATGTTTTCTTGTATATTTACAAGGATGAAGATTCGGAAATAAAACTATGAAAAACATCATTTTCCACGAGCTGCGGAAGGTATTCATCTCTCCTGTTATTGCAAGTTTGTTAATTATATTTACCGGCTTTAATTTTTATCTGATTTATGACCACTCTTCTGTCAGAAATGAACTCGAAATTGTAAATGAAGCAATAGGCCGATACGGAACAAATATAACCCCGGATTCCATTGCAGCCTTTGAAAAAGAATACGAGTCTGCATTAGAAAACTTGAATATCCTTGCCGAGAAGAAACTTTCCAAAACCTATCAGGATGCTTCCGAGTTTTTTACCGACAGATCCACTGACTCCAATCAGTCCTTTAACGAGGAAGAATTAAAGGTTGCAGCTAAGGCTCTTGTCTTTGAAATGTACCTGAATGAAATGGACGGTATTGGCGAAATTTATGAAAAACTTGATTTTAAACAAACAGCAGAGTTAGAAATCATCAATTTAAACCTGAGTGGTGAAGCCGCTGAGACTGTCAGAAAAACATTCAGCCAGCTTGAAGCGCGGAAAGCGGAAATAATTGAAAATGGTGAACATCAAACGCTGTTTTTTCACGGAAAAACGTACAAGCTTCATACGTTCCTGTTCAGAACTCTGCTCAAGGCCATTCTCGTTGAGGCATTAATTTTGTCCGTATTAGCTGCAGCTTATATAAACACCTATGAATTTGAAAACAAAACCCATCTCATTGCCTACTCTACTAAAAGAGGAAGGAAGCTGGCTGTTGATAAACTAATAGCTTCTTTAACGGCAAGCACGATGATGACTACTTTCCTATTGGCTTTAACTATGGTTTGCTATCTTACACTATTTAACTACTCAAATGTATGGAGCGTCCCGATTAGCAGCTATTTTAATGCGGAATTCACATTACCGTATATTTCATGGCATCAATTGAATTTTGGCGAATACTTGGGATTATGCATACTGCTACTCTACATATGCCAGCTGTTTTTTACAGCGATTGCCTTTATTCTATCGATATTTATCAAAAATAGCTATCTTGTATTCGTTGTGTTTCTGCTTGTCTGGGGAATTGCAGTAATCATTCCAGGATTCGTTCCGCTTGATTCAAACATGCTCTTCACAACAAGGCTGAACCCGTTTACACTCATAACCAATCCGCATCTTTGGTTCATGGCCTGGGGAGCCTTCCAGGTAAAATACTATGAAATAACAACAGTCGGCATTTGGCTGGTCGTCCTTTTCGTGGGCTGCTTTATCAGTTTGGCTCAATTTAAAAAACAAAACATTTACTAGGCGGGGAAACAGCAATGATTATTTGGAATGAGATTAAAAAGCTTTTTGAATGGAAGGCGATTGTTCTTTTATTCTTGATAAGTGTGTTGATGTATCAATTGTTCTTAAGCTTTGATATCAAGTACTTCCCCAATGGAAGACCTTCATTGGATGTTTACAATATTAGCGCTGACATGATTCGTGATTACGGAACTTCGATGGATGACGAGGAATTTAAAGATTTTAAAAGTTCCTTAAGCGGAAATATTGAAGAAGCTGAAAAATATCTTCAGTCTAAAGAGGAATTTGTGAAAGCCGGAATTACAACCTATGATGAATACAAAAATCTAAATGTATGGGATGACCCCGAAGCAAGTAAGTTACATGGTATTGCCATCTTCGAGGACAATGTCGATGCTTTTTGGGAGATTCAGGCCAAGCAAGGACTTATCGAAGACTACGAGGAAAAAGGATATTTACTAAATTGGCATCCTGTAGGAGGCAACCCGACTGAAAAGGAAAAAGACAGGTTAACAAAGATTGCCCATAGTGGAGCTATCTTCCCGTCTGTAGTCTTCAGCAATTACAATAATCTTATATCCTCTATGTGCGTTCTTGTTTTACTCAGCATTATGTTCCTTGTTTCACCCCTCTTCATCCGGGACAGAAACAATAAAATGATTTACTTGCATTACAGTTCAAAGATAGGCCGCAAGCTTTTTAAAAAGAAACTCGCAGCCGCTTTAATTGGAGCATTTATTATTACTACCGTCCAGCTCGGTGCCTTTTTTATCCTGTATTCAAAAAACGGGACAGGAATATTCTTAAATTCCAATATCAACTCGGTTTCTAATCCATGGCTGTTTTGGTTAGATTACACATTTATGCAGTATATTCTCGCTTCGGTGTTTGTCATTTACCTGCTCGGATTTTTTATCGCGATCGTAATTGGCATTCTTTCAAGGTACCTGCCGAATTATATCAGCATGATTGGAGCAGAAATCGTACTTGCATTTATAATGATTTCGTTTGTCATGAAATACTTCGTATCAAGCTTCGGCGGAATAACCATGCCGATCGTTTTCGGCCCTCTCGTTTACTGCATTCTGCTTGTCTCAGCAATGGCAGTTGCTGTGTACTTCATTAAAAAGGAAAGAAAACAGGAAATCCTCAACTAGAATGAAAAGAATCAATACCAAAAAGCCAGCGCTCCTTACAGCACTGGCTTTTTGCCATTGACTCTCATAGGCTTACTAACAAGTTTCCAAAGCTGTGCATATAGTACTAAAAAATAATTCCTGAAACAATACGCTTTTCCAGACAAGAGGCGAATTTTTATGAAACCAAAGGATATAGGGATTTTGTTTGCGCTTGCCGCGTTTTTTGGCTCTTCGTTCTTATTTGTTAGGATTGCCTCGCCTGTGGTCGGCCCGTATTTGACGTCACAGGGACGAGTGACATTTGCAGCGCTTGCTTTATTGATTACCGTTTTGATTGTTAGAAAGCCAACTCATCTCAAACAACGCTGGAAACAATATATTATGATTGGAGCCTTAAATTCAGCAATCCCGTTCACACTCGTTTCACTCGCATCCCTGCACTTGAACGCTTCCCTATTGGCAATTATTAATTCCATGACTCCCTTTTTCACCGCACTAGTGGCATGGGCGTGGATGAAAGAACGGCTTACACCTAAAAAAATGATTGCCATATTTATCGGGATGGTTGGGGTCGTCATCACAGTTGGCTGGAGCCCAGTCCAGCTTACAATCGAGGTTGTTATTGCAAGTGTTTGTTCCCTGCTTTCAACTGTTTCCTACGGCTTCGGCGGTGTATATGCGAAAAAAACCTTTATAAATATCACCCCCTTGCCGATTGCCTTCGGTCAAATGATGGGCGCATCCCTGCTGCTTTTTCCCTTATCGGCAGTTGCTCTTCCGGAAAGCGCCCTGTCCGTTACACCGGTTGTCGCTTTTTCACTTCTTGGGCTAGGTGTTTTTTCGACCGCATTTGGATATCTGCTTTACTACCAATTGATTGCCAGTGTCGGGCCGACCAAAACCGTTACCGTCACGTTCCTTATTCCCTTGTTCGGGATGGTCTGGGGCGTTATTTTTCTCCACGAACAAATCACAGCCGGAATGATTCTCGGCCTGTTCATCATCCTAAGCAGCTTGTTTTTAATATCCGACCTGCCTTTATTTAAGAAGAAAGTGGTGACGAACAGGTAAAATGCGAACAGTGCCAGGCACCACCCGTTTTTTCTTGTTTCACCGGAAGTGTTTCACAACATTAAATAGTCGGCCCAGTCCTTTAACCACCGAATTTCCTGTTGTAATTCGATAGAGCGAGCAGGGGGAAAATGTATCGATAGCTATGATAATGGCTATAAAAAGCCCCAGGCATCATCTGCCCTTTTGGGTAATCGGTTGTCCAGTCATTTTTCGCCAGGGAGGAGAGCAGGTAATTCATGCCTCGCTCAATCTCTCGCGATGGCCTTTTCTCTGCAGTTATCAAAGTATCAAGCGCCCAGGCTGTGTCTGTTATCGTACTGTCACCTAATGCGACATACCGCCTCCTGCTGTCGCTCAAGCACGATTCTCCCCAGCCTCCATCATCATTCTGGATTTTCTTCAACCACAATACCGCCCGCTTGATGGATGGATCTGTTCTCGGCAAACCTGCAGCGAGAAGCCCAGTTACTGCCGCCCAAGTTCCATATATATAGCAAATCCCCCATCTTCCGTACCAAGAACCGTCCTCCTCCTGATTTTCCAAAAGCCAGGTTATCGCCTTTTTCATCCTCGGGTCACCTTTTGGGAAACGTGTATAATTCCCTAAAAATTCGAGAGTCCTTCCAGTAAGGTCTGCTGTGCTTGGATCTCCGAGCAGAATTTCGGCCCGTTCGATTGGGAGGAGACTCATCCATTTGCTGTCGATATTTTTTTCAAAGGCTGCCCAGCCGCCGTCACGATTCTGCATACTCAATAGCCAGGTTACACCCCTATTCCAGGATTCAAGAAGTGTCGGATTAACTTGGACGCTTCTTGCTATCGATCGTAAGGATGCTGTTGTGTCATCAACATCAGGATTCATTGTATTAATATCTGAGAAACCCCAGCCACCTGGCAGGCTGTCTGTGTTATGGACAACCCAGTCACCGAATCTTTTGTGCTGGCGTTCCAGTAAATAGCGATTTGCAGCTAAAACCACCGGATCCTCAAAAGGCACACCTGCTTCCTGAAGAGCCATACTAATCAAGGAGGTATTCCATACATTCGCAGTTGTATATTGCATATGCGGATACCCATCTATATCTGTTTTCATCGATTTTAACCCATCGATTGCTTTTGTAATAATGGGATCAGTTTTTGAATATCCGAGTGCCAATAACGCAAATACCATAAAGAACGTTGAACTGAAATAACTATAAAACGTTCCATCCGGCTCAATCCGATCAAGCATATATTTCTTCGCCCTATCGATAGCCAGCTCATGCAGTGCTTCCGGCAAACCAATTAGTTTCTTCACCCATTCCTCCACGGATGAAAATAATGACCGCCACTCATCCTCTTCGTCCCGGGTGGAGGTGACGATCAGGTTTGAGAGATCAGGACTTCGTTTTGTTTTCACGCTGAACTGTTTATCCCCTGCAATCAGGATTGGCGTCATATTGGCCCTTCCGTAAACCGAAAACTGATAAAAATTAATTAGAAATGAGTGCGGCAGAAGGATGACTTCCACGGGCATCGGAAAAAATTCTGGCCACTTATACTGGCCTGTCAAGGCAAGTACGACCTTCGCGAAAAGGTTTGCCTTGCCGATCCCTCCTTTTGCGACAATAAAATTCCTTGCCGCCGTCATCCTCGGGTCATCTTTTTTTATATAGCCTGAGTATAAAAGGCTGTAGTAGGCATCGACAGTAGTGGTTAAATTTCCATCCTTTTCATCATGAAAAAGCTTCCACGCTCCATTTGCCTCCTGCTTGCTGGCAATCCTCGCCGCAAGTTTGCCGATTAAATCTTCATCATCTATTTCAAGTGTCCTTAATAAAATAATCATGTAGCAATCAGTTGAAAGCCCGGTTTTGAATGGGTATCGCCAGGACCCATCATGTGATTGGTCCCTCTTCACGGTTTCAATGATCCAATTGATTGCGCTTTTACAATCGAAACTCATTTTCTGCACTCCCCCCAAGGCATACTCCTTCTCTAATTCTTATTCGCGCAGCGGGGACGGAATACTTGAAGGAGGGAGATGATTATTTTTTTCAAAAAAAGCCTGGAGCTCTCGCCGCTGGACGGAATAATTAAAGCTTTTAATAAGAACCAGAAAGCCCGGCACCGTTCAAAACAAGAAGAACTTCTTATCGGACAAATTAGACAGCGGACGAGCGAAGCCAATCTGAATAATATTACAAGAACCAAGGCCTATATGGACTTTTACAGGCTTCACCCCGAAATTCACTGGGCATTGCTCGCCCATCTTGTTTCGCGAAATGGCGGCTGGAACATGACCGATCTCAAAGGTGAACTTTTATCCAGATTGTTATCGAAAAAAGAAAAACAATCGTTTTTCACATTCCTCGAGCGAGCCAATTGGCTCATTTTCCAGGATGCATATCCCCAGCTGCTCCTATATAAAGAAAGCATTAATCGAAAGACGCCTTTTTTTCATCTTTTGCCCAGCCTGAATATTTCGGGCTTTATGGAGCCGTTTTGGAACCAGTATTGGGAAGAGCGCAACTCATCCATTCTAACGATCGCGCTTATCATCAATGAACAAAATTATATAGAAGACCGAGTTGTCCAAAATCCCTTTTACAAAAATGAAGTTATCGACACATTGGAATTTCAGCTTAATCAATTTTTGTCGATGAACCATATCTTATTTCCATATAATAAGAACGAATCTATACGCTTGGCCGGCCAGACTGTCAGCCAATTTGAATCATTGAACAGAAGGATATTATTTGGCAAACAAATATACAGGCTTTTGTTTGGAGACAACAGTTTTTTGAGGAATGTAGAAAAGTGGGCGTTCTCTCACCCGCATACAGGTTCGCGGAAGGATTACTGGCCCCATATTTTCAATAATGTCAGGGAAGGGTTACCAGGATTGCCGTATCAGCTTCGGTTGAGCTCCTGCCAGCTGAGGCCAGGGGCAAGACGCCTATACAGCCCCTATCTTGAGCACACTTGGAAAAATGTCAGCCATAAGAATGCTGAGGAAGGCGACTGGTATACGGGCCAGACAACAAGTAAATTCTTCACAGATACGGAAGGACCGATTAACGGCGACATCGAAACCGACTACTGCAATACACTTGAGAAACTTGAGCTGGCAGCCCTCGCCAAAAAAGTCATTTCGTTTTTTGATTGAAAAAAGTCTAGGCTAATTGTTAGGGAAGTGTTGCCGCTTTCACGAAGTTTCCCTTTCTTTTTTGTAAATTTCGGCTCTCTTCACGGAAGTTTTCTCGGTTATTCTGAAATTCTGCCTCTCTTCACGGAAATTCATTTCATCGCCTAACTACTTATTTTATCAACCAATTAAAAGCCGTCCGGAACCTAGCGGACGGCTTACATTATCTTCCCCATTTCAGGATCATTGACAAATCACAGCATTGCAAATTTTCTCCTTGTGCATGGATGGTCAGGATTAGGCCTGAAGGGGTGTATTGGATGGTCATAGGGAGTGTGATTCCAATCGATTTTATCAATCGGTTTACTTCATTTTGATTCCCGCTTTGGGCGGCCGTCATTAGCTGCTTGGCAAACTGCCGATCGGAAAATTTTTTGAGCAGTGTGGATGCTGCCGCTACTGCCTTTTGAAACTGTACGACAGATTGCTCAAACATCGAGATGTTAACCGAAGGATACTGCCGATATGCTGGATAGTGGGGGTAGGGATGCTGGTAATACATAACATCACTCCTCTTTTTAATGTATCGTATGTGAAGAGGAGATTTTGGTACCTGTCGCCCTTGTACACCCGGATACAGTTTGATTGCAAATAACGGGTATACTTTTTCAAGTAAAAAAACCCGCCAGTTGACGGGTTCTCAAATGTTTTAAAGCTGTGAAACAGCCGTGTGAAACAAGAAAAATCGGGTCGTGCCTGGCACTGTTCGTATTACCAGACCTATTGCAGTCCTCTCTTAACCCACTCGGCGACGGTGACAGTGCGTCTTGCCTGATGTTTGACAGCGGCTTCCGCCTGGGAGGCATCTTTCATTTTTCCATCTTCGCCAACGGTGACGCTTGTGCCATACGGATTTCCGCCTGCTGCGAATAGGACAGAATCAGAGTAACCAGGAGGAACGATGATCGCACTCCAATGCATCATAGATGTGTATAGAGCAAGAATGGTAGCTTCCTGTCCACCATGCGGGTTTTGAGCTGACGTCATGGCACTGACCACTTTATTGACTGTTTTGCCGGACGCCCAAAGCCCGCCTTGAGTATCAAGGAATTGCTTCATTTGCGATGGCAAGTTCCCGAATCGGGTCGGAACGCTGAAAATAAGTGCATCTGCCCATTCAATATCATCCGAGCTGACGACCGGGATGTCCTTGATTGATTCAGTAGTCTTTTTCCATACTTCATTGCCCTGCACAACCGATTCCGGTGCCAATTCCTCAACCTTTAACACTCTGACCTCGGCACCTGCTTCCCGTCCTCCTTCTTCTGCCCAGCGTGCAAGCTGGACATTTGTTCCACCCATACTATAAAAAATAATTGCCAGTTTTACATTTGCCATTGGCGTGGCCTCCTTTTTCTCTGATTTTCCAAACAATCTGGCCCAGAATCCCATAGTACACACCACCTGTCCTTCTTTTAAAGCCAATGTTAGTATGCTCGCTGCTTTCGATTACATTCATATTTCCTTCATTTTTGGGATAATTTTCTCCTTCACGAAAACAAAAGCTTAGGAGCTGAGCCCCTAAGCTTCTTGTTAAAAGAATTCATATAATCCATCCGCAAAATAGCCATACTCTTTTTCAGTAATGATTCTCGCCCCATACCCTTCAAAAAAGACTTCCCGATCTGTTTTGCTTTCGAAGGCATTGGGCTTAGGGCGGAGCGCCAGAGAAACATCGTATCTCGGATCACCAAACGCTCCAGCTCCCCAATCGATGACCCCCGAAATACCCCCATTACAAACCAACACATTATCAATCGTAAAATCTCCATGAATGAGCGTCTGCTTGTATGGCCCGGGCTTTTCTTGCTGGATTCTTTCTAATAATTCCCTTGTCCCATCAGCTTGGCCATTTTTGAAATTCTCCTCTGCCTGGGCCAGCATATAATCAAGCCAAGGAGCATCGTATCTCAATTCATCTGGGCAAGGGGTCGAATGGATCTCAGATAGTATTTTTCCGAAATTAAGGAGAAGCTCCAGCCTTTTGTGTTTATTTGTTTCTATGCTTAAAGCAGCTCTTAGCGTTTCCCCTTCTAAAAACTCAGTTAGGGCCCACGCCTCGTTTTTATCATTTTCCGCAGTAAAATGTAGCACTTTTGGAACAGGCAGCTTCGTTTGCTTTGCCAAACAATCGAGTACAGCAACTTCCCTTGTCAGCCACGAACTATAAAGTTTATTCTTTGTCCGCTTTAGGGCGTATTTCCCACTTTCGGATTTAATCACTACTACATCGGATGTGCAGCCCTGGCGAGGAAATGTGATAGATTGAATAGTGCCGACATACCGCTTTATTTCAAGAGGAATTTCATTTAGTTGAATTGGTTCCCTCATTACCCGATACCCCCTTTCATGTAACTTGCCGTATATACTAGTCTAATTTTCGACTCATATGGGATTAATTCCTTTTTTTAAAAAAATGAGGAACAGTCCTCACGTTTCCGGCTTGAAATTTATTAGAAGAAATGACATTCCAAAAACCCCAATCCATCCAATAAACCCTTTATATTAGAAGAAACCCCAGTCTAAAAGTTCAAATTCAATTAATAAACTCTTTTTAGTAGAAGAAACATATGTCCATTAATTAAAAGCAACGTAATTTAGCCTTTATAATAGTAGCCACCGTCCGATTAACTGTCGCTTGGCTGCAGGGAGGATAACGTGAGCTTTTGTTGAATAGTTTATTGAACTACATTTCTCTGTATAAGGGTGACAAAATGAATATTATACCGAAAGAGGAACTTGAAAAATTGTATACGGCCCTAAATCCTAAATTGGATTTGACTGCTATTATCAGTGTTGATGATGAGGAAATATCTAGGCTTTTAAACTATACTTTGTTCTTGGAGCAGTGTGTGGAGGAGATTGTAAACAGCTCTTCATTTACTCACGAAACAATCCTATATAGCCAGTATTATTGGTTTGTTTATTTTAAAAATAACTATTTCCTTAAATATGGGTATGATGCAGGTATGGACGATCAAGTGATCCTTCTTATTGAAAATTTAACGTATGAACTAGGTGATCAGGTCGATTGGGAATTGATTGAGAAAATCCATAATGAGTTGAAAATAAATTAATTTTCCAAGAGACAGCAAAGTAACTGCGTTTTTTAGTCCGATTTCTCAATTGAGCCTCTTCTCCTTCTATCCGAAACAGAAAGAGGCCAGCTATCACAGCTGGCCTCTTCTACACTCTTACTTCAATTCAGTTGATGAAAGGAAGGCTTGGGTTCTTTCTTCCTTCGGGTTGTCGAATAGCTCATCAGGATGGCCCTTTTCGACAATGACCCCCTCATCCATATACACAATCCAGTCGGCCACTTCGCGGGCAAACCCCATTTCGTGGGTGACGACTACCATTGTCATACCATCATCTGCAAGCTCCTTCATTGTCTGCAAAACCTCCCCGACAAGCTCGGGGTCCAAAGCCGATGTTGGCTCATCGAACAGCATGATGTCCGGCTTCATTGCAAGCGCCCTGGCTATCGCAACACGCTGCTTCTGGCCGCCTGATAATTTATTTGGATATACATCTGCTTTGTCGTCGAGCCCAACTTTCCTCAAAAGTTCCAATGCTTCTGCTTTTGCAGTTTCTTTGTCAATCTTTTTCACGTGTGTCGGAGCTTCGATAATATTCTCAATGACAGTCATGTGCGGAAACAGGTTGAAATGCTGGAATACCATGCCGACCTGCTGGCGGACTTCGTTGATATCATGCTTGCCGCGGACAATTTCCTCGCCTTTCAAAATGATTTGTCCATTATCTTTCTTTTCAAGGAAATTGATGCAGCGCAGCAACGTACTTTTTCCGGATCCGCTCGCGCCAATCAGGCAGACAACATCGCTTTCGTTAACAGTTAAATTAATATCCTTCAAGACATGCAAATCGCCAAACGATTTATTTAAATTTATTAGTTTAATCATTTCTTTTTGTTCCATTCCATATCCTCCTATCGGTCACTGACTGCCATTCTCTTTTCAAAACGGTTGACGATGAACGTGAGCAGTGCGACAAGGATGAGATAGTACACTGCGACAATCAGCAAGTATGTCATTTCGTCAAAGTTATTGGATCCGAGCGTTGTTGCCACATTAAACAACTCGTTCATTGAGATAAATGCAGCCAGGGATGAATCCTTCAGCCCGATGATAAATTGGTTCCCTAACGGAGGAAGCGCACGGCGGAAAGCCTGTGGCAAGATGATTCTCCGCATTGTCAACCCTTTGCTCATCCCAAGTGAGCGGCCAGCTTCCAGCTGTCCTCTGTCAACGCCCTGGATTGTTCCTCGGAAAATTTCCGCAATGTAAGCCCCGTTATGGAAGGCGAGCGCCAGCGCTGCAGCCCAAAAATCCGGAATCAGGAAAAGTCCGCTCAATCCAAAGTAAAGAATGAAAATCTGTACAATTAACGGAGTCCCACGGATAAGAAACACATACGCATCCGAGATGTAACCTAATAGTTTAATGTTAGAAATTTTTAAAAGTGCAAAAAATAAACCTATTAATATACCAAACAGTATTGAAACAGCAGTCAGTTTCAATGTAAGCAGCATTGCATCTAGGAACAAATCGCTGCTATCAAAAAGTGTTTTGAAAAAATGCGAAAAACTAGGCAAATCAATCTCCCTTTCTATCCTTATCTTTTTATATCAGTCAAGTTACTCAGGTTTTTTCGTGATATCTTCTCCGAAGTATTCGACGGAAATCTTGCTTAATGTGCCATCTTTCCGAAGTGCTTCAAGTGCTTCGTTCACCCTTTTTAGCAGTTTGGGATTGTCCTTCGGCAGGACGATCGCCTGTTCACTTCTTTCAATCAACTGGCGGCCTTCAAGTTCAAACCCTTCCTTAATTGAGGTGCTTCCAGTAACAAAGTCGGTAATGACTGCATCATGGCGGCCCGTGCTCAATGCTTTAAGCGCAGTGATATCACTATCGTATATCTTTACGTTCGATGTGTACTTCGCCGCCGTCTCGGCATAAGTTGAGCCTTTGGCTGCAGCAACTTCTTTGCCTTTTAAATCGTCCACAGTTTCTATGTCACTGTCTGGGCGTACGAAAATTTGCGGCCCGGAATAGTAATAAGGGGTGGAAAAAAGCACATGCTTGCTTCGCTGGGGATTTATCGTGTGGGATGCAACCGCTGCATCAGCTCTTCCTGTTTTAACTCCTTCAACAATTCCTTTAAACTTCATCCGCTTCTGGACAGGCTCTAGCCCTAGCTCCTTGGCAACAGCCTCACCTACGGCAATATCAAACCCGGTCATTGTGAGGTCTTCGTTCATATAACTGAACGGCCTGAATTCTCCAGACGCTGCAAAAACAAACTTGCCTTTCTCAATTAACTCGCTTCCGTCTGCCAGTTTGTCCTTTTCAGCACAGCCTGCAAGGATTAACAGGAGAAGAAAACTTACTGTGAATACAGATCGTAATCTCATACTTTATAAGTGCTCCTTTCTAACTAGTTCGAAGTATGTTTACCCAAAAAAAATGTCGAAAAACCAAAATGTTCATCCCTAAGTGCCAACTTAACATTAACATATAAGTTGTTACTTTCACGATAAAAATTTTAAAAAAAATTTTACCAGGGACCAAAAAGACGCCTCAAAGGCTCTATTGGAAACCTTTTTACTCTACCTTGCTCAAGTCCTGTGCAGCAAGTTGCAGGACTGCCTCAGCTGGCTCCGCAGGACTATTAAAAAACCTCTCCGCCTTATAAGTGTGGGTACCTGTGTAAACTTCCTTCATTTTTTCGAGTACCCATGCATCTGGCTTCCTCGATTGCGACCAATAATATACATCCATGACAGCAAGTTCGCCTGTGCGAGGGTGGTGCCGCCTATATTGGATTGATGAAGCTTCTTTAAACCCATTCTTTTTATAAAATTGAATTCTTTTCCTCGTGGCGGAATCTTTTTCATCGACGGGTTCGACTTCCAGAATGATCGGCTTTCGCTTCCTTTTGATGTGTTCGAGGAGTTTCGTTCCCTTTCCCTTTCCGCGTTCCGCTCCCTTTATAAGGATATAATCAATGAACAAATAGTCCTGTTTTTCTTCATAAAGAAGGATATAATCCGGTCCTTCCTCCATTTTGTATTCGGCTTTTTCTGCAAGCAACGTCTCGATTTGTTCTTTCGGTTTCATTTCGCGTGCCGGAAAATACTCCCTCAACTTGTCATACCAGTTCTTTTCCATATGCTTACCCCCCCCGGTGATTTTAGGACTTATTATACATAACCTATAAATCCTGGTTGTAAACATAAAGTGAAACTTCAATCAGTGGGGGTCTTACAGCCCGTTTATGCGTGATAAAATTAAAAACGGCAGCGGGTTGCTGCCGTTTCTCTCATCGGATTACTCTTTCATTTTCATAAGTTTCGACGGGCTGAGTTCATCACTCTCAATCACGATGGCTGTCAATCCATTCTGGCTTGTGGTTTCATGGTTCTCACCGGCCTCCCAATAAACCGCTTGGCCTTTTTGAATCGGCTTTCTTACTCGATCCTCCCCGGAAACCTCCCCTTCCCCATCTACAATTAGCAACAGCTGAGGACATGTTGCTTCATGCCTGCCGATAATTCCGTCCTGGCCAAGATGCATGCAGCCAATTGAAACCGGTGTGTTTGTCCTAACGATTCTAGATAGAATAAAATTGGAATCATATACAGAAATTTTATTCCCAACCGATTTATCAAACTTAAATAATCTCATACTATACCCCCTTCAATATAACCATCTATATCAATTCGACTTTTTTCAAATGAATCCTTCCAGGGATAAACAGTCTCAACTTTATAAGTAACTAAACTGTTAATAGTTGCTATTCTATGAAACTTTCGTTAATATACTAAACATGTACTAGATGATGTTATTTTTACCAAAATTACAACTATATATAGTATCGCCTAGAGATTGGATGCCATTGGGCTTAATAGGGAATCCGGTGAAATGCCGGAACTGCCCCCGCAACTGTAAATGCGACGAAATGAACAAACCACTTTGCAACGTGCTTGGATTCCAGGTGCCTGCATGGGAAGGGTTCAAAGTAGGCTAACGCATAAGTCAGGAGACCTGTCCTTTCTTTAGCTGTTTCACTTCCTCGGGGATTGGGAAGATGAAACGATGGCACTCAGCAGGTTTCTCCTATGAAAAGTTGTTTTTTATTACTTTTGTCTACTTTTCTGTCCTTCCTGAGGTAATCGTTTCATCCGCTCAGTTCTCCTGGGCGGATTTTTATTTTTAGGAGGGGAATATATGGCACTGCATATTCAAATGGATTTGGGGCTTGTTCACGTTATTGAAGAAACTTCAAGTCAATTCGGACTCGACATCACAGAACTAAAGGACAAAATAGCTGAGTGGCACTCATCTGGAAAAGATGCTGCGCACCAGGCAATGGTTTATGCATTAAATAGCATTGCGATGGACCAGCCAAATTGGACATTTTTAGCAGCCAGGCTTTATCTTAGGGAATTATATAGTGAGGCTGCTAGCAATCGGGGTTATGATAGTGATTTAATCTACGTTGATTTATTTAACCTGATTGTAACTCTTACGGAAAAAGGAATTTACTCTCCAGAGCTTTTAAACGCTTTTTCTAAAGAAGAAATAGATGAGCTCGAAACAGAAATCAAACCCGAACTTGATCGGCTTTTTAATTACATAGGATTATTTTTATTCGCAGATCGATACTTAGCAAGGGATCATGAGAGAAATGTATACGAGCTGCCTCAGGAACGGTTTATGATTATCGCAATGTATTTACTAAAGAACGAGGAAAAATCAAAAAGGCTCTCCCTAATCAAAGAAGCATACTGGGCCATGAGCAATTTATACATGACCGTAGCGACTCCTACCTTAGCCAATGCTGGAAAAAGCTATGGGCAGCTTTCTTCCTGCTTCATCGATACAGTTGAGGACTCGCTCGATGGAATTTATTTAAACAATTGGGATGTGGCGCGATTAAGCAAGGATGGAGGCGGGATTGGAGTTTATTACGGAAAAGTCCGCGCTCTCGGCTCCGATATCAAAGGCTTCAAAGGAATGTCTTCCGGAGTTGTTCCATGGATACGGCTCCTAAATGGAACGGCTGTCAGTGTCGACCAGCTTGGTCAAAGACAGGGAGCAATCGCCGTCTATTTGGATATCTTCCATAAAGATATCATGAACGGTTTCCTGGATTTAAAAACGAATAACGGGGACGAACGGAGAAAGGCTCATGATATTTTCACAGGCGTCTGCATTCCGGACCTATTTATGGAAAAATTGCTCGAGAAAGATGAAAATGGGCGGAGTATTGGAACGTGGCATACCTTCTGCCCGCATCAAGTAAAACAAATAATGGGTTGGAAGGATGAAAGTGGAAACCCGCTTGGTTTAGAAGATTTTTATGATGATGTTAATAAAAGGGTTTTTACCGAAAAATACAACGAAGCTGTGAGCAGCCCCCTACTGCCAAGAAAAACATACCGGGCAATGGATATTATGGCAAGAATCATGATTGCCCAACTCGAAACCGGTACACCCTACATGTTTTATAGGGACGAAGTAAACAGGCAGAATCCAAATAAGCACCTTCTTGGGGAAGGAAGAACTGCAATATACTGCAGCAATTTATGCACTGAAATCACACAGAACATGTCTGCCACAACCATCGTTAGTGAATATGAAGATGAAGAAGGCAACCTCGTCACCGTTAGGAAACCCGGCGATTTTGTCGTTTGTAATCTTTCATCAATCAATTTGGCAAAAGCTGTTCCATCCAATGTTCTGGAAAGGCTGGTCAAAATCCAGGTAAGGCTGCTGGATAACGTCATTGATTTAAACACAATTCCGGTAGCACAGGCTCAAAAAACAAATGAAACGTTCAGAGCGATTGGACTTGGGACGTTCGGGTGGCATCATCTGTTGGCTTTGGAGGGGATTCATTGGGAAACTGACGAGGCTGTTGAGTTCGCTGACAAGCTTTACGAGGATATTGCCTATTACACAATCACCTCCTCAATGGAGCTGGCAATGGAAAAAGGTAAATACAGCAAATGTAAGGGTTCTGAATGGGAAAACGGCAAGTATTTTTTACGAAAAGAGTACACATCAAGCCGATGGAAGGAACTGCAGGAAAAGATTAAGGCATACGGCATGAGGAACGGCTGGCTTATGGCAGTGGCTCCTAACTCCTCCACCGCAAAAATCGGCGGCTCAACGGATGGTATTGACCCCTTATATTCCGTTGAATATGCCGAAGAGAAGAAGAACTTTAAGTTCAAGGTGACAGCACCCGACTTGAACCACGTAACATATAACTATTACCGACGCGCCCGACATGAGCTTGATCAGATTTGGAGTATCCGCCAGAACGCAAAACGCCAGCGCCATATTGATCAGTCCATTAGCTTCAACATTTATGTTCGGCATGATATTAAAGCAAAGGACCTGTTGAACCTCCACTTGGAGGCGTGGAAGAACGGACTGAAGACCACCTATTATGTCAGGAGCACATCACAGGCAGAAATCGAAGAATGCGAAGCCTGCCATAGCTAAAAAAAGAAAGGAGAAAGCCTATGAACATCTATACACCATTAAATAAAAGTAAACTGTTGAACGCTATCGAGCCTAATCGGTCGACCGGTATTATTAACGGAAAAAATTCGGGGCTCCTGAATTGGAATGATATAGCTTACCCACAGATGTATGATTTGTATCAGACACTTTTGTCGAATTTTTGGAAAGCCCAGGAAATAAATATGCAGGACGATATTAAGCAATGGGACTCTTTGACTGAAAAAGAACAAGATATCTTTTTACGCGTGAATACCCAACTTGCTTCTTTGGACAGCCTCCAAACTCCCACGATGAGCCAGGTTATGGACTACGTAACCGACTCAAGCTTTAAAGCAATTTTCGCGGTCATTTCCCAGCAGGAGGCTGTCCACAATGAGTCATATTCCTATATCCTGAGTTCCTTGGTCCCGCTCAGTGAACAAAACCAGCGTTTCAATCAGGCAAAGGAAGATTCAATTGTACGAAAGAGGAACGATTTCATTTTGGAATCGTACGAAAAGTTTAGGAGCACTCCCTCCCCTCAAGCCATATTCGAGCTTGGGGTAAACTCCATCAACCTCGAGGGAATTTATTTTTACGCAGGATTCGCCTTTTTCTATAACCTGGCGCGCCAGCAAAAAATGCTTAAAACAAGTACAATGATCAGCTATATCCAACGGGACGAAATGCAGCACGCTTATTTCATGTCTCAATTTCTGAGAATTTTATTATCGGAGAATCCCGAACTGAATACGAAAAAAAACATTCAATTCATATATGAAACAATTGGACAGGCCGTTGTGCTGGAAAAGGAATGGGCGGAAGCTATCCTGGCGGAAATAAGCGGGATTGACATGGACGAGTTTCATTCCTATATCGAATATTTGGCAAACAAAAGACTTCGTCAGCTAGGTCTGGACAATTTGTATGAGGAAAGGGATAACCCGATGCCATGGATCCACGTCTTCAGTGATGAAATGATCAATGAAACAAAATCGGACTTCTTTGAGCAAAAATCCCGTGCATATTCTAAGGTAACTCAATCCAATGGCTTTGAAGAATTGTAAGAGCGCGATTATCTTTTCATCTGTTACAGGCAATACGAGAGAATTAATCGAAATCATAAACAGCGAGTTTCACAGGTATGCGATTTTCCCCGCAATTTATCCGGCCGACATTTTTCCGCTTCAGGACCTTAAAAAGTTCGATGCTATCATTGTCGGAACGTATACGTGGGGAAATGGGAATATACCTAAAGAGATGGTTCCGATTTTCCAAGCGTTTGAACAACAGGATGTTAAAAATACAGTTACAGGTGTAGTTGGTACCGGTGACAGTTTTTACCCCTATTTTTGCGGAGCAGTAGATGAGTTCAGGGATATGCTGTTTCTACATTCAACGCTGGCAGTTACCTTAAAAGTAGAATTGAGACCTCAGGAAAAAGACCTTACTCGCTGCAAAAGGTTTGTTGAGGCTATAGTAAAGCGCTTGGAGTTACAGCAACAAAAATACTCCCTGCTTTAGCCGGGAAGATTTATCCGACAAACTGTCCGGCATGGTAATCCTTTCTTCTTGCTTATACAAAAGTGTTATACTTCCTCAACTGTTTGGATTAATAGCTTACACTTGGAATTATAGTAAAATGATACTTATATGAGGAGGAAAGGAATGAATTTCTATGGTTAAAAAATTCACCCTGCAAACCAATCATCGTGATGAAATGCTGGAAATTACTGAAATCATCGAGAACTATTTAAAGGATGCCGATGTAAAAGACGGAGCTATAGTCGTTTATTGCCCACACACTACAGCGGGTATAACGATTAACGAAAACGCCGATCCGGATGTAAAAAGGGATATGATCCGCCGCTTTGATGAAGTATATCCGTGGGAACACAAATTGGACAAGCATATGGAAGGCAATACTGCTGCACATATGAAAGCAAGCACGGTCGGATCTTCCCAGTACGTAATTGTGACTGGCGGCCGCTTGCTTCTTGGCACATGGCAGGGCGTATACTTTTGCGAGTTCGATGGGCCAAGGACTCGGGATTTCTATGTTAAAGTCCTTTAAATGTACCGTGAAAGAACTTGATTACCTTTCAACATTGAGTCAATTTTGAGGATGGCAAACTGGAAAGTCTTTCATTTGAAAAAATTATGCCGGTGTGTATAATGAAAAGGGAATTGTATATAAATGTTTTCTAGGGTTCCGCAAACTTCAAGTTTGGCCTGGTCCGAGAGAAAACTCACAGCTTTGGCTGTGCCACGGAAGGATAAAAGCCTGGGAGAAACTACATTATATAGTTATCTCTCAGGCTTTTTTTATTTTGAAAAAAACATCGAGGTGAGGGTTCATGAACAAGTATTGGGTGATGATCATTATTGCTGCCTTTTTTGAGGTATTTTGGGTAATAGGATTGAAGTATGCGGACAGTTTATTGGAATGGATCGGAACAGCAATTGCCATAGTTGTAACATTTTATGTATTAATTGTGGCTGGCCGTACCCTTCCAGTTGGTACAGTGTATGCCGTCTTTGTTGGGCTGGGGACGGCGGGAACAGTGATTGCCGAGTTAGTTCTCTTTGGAGAACCGCTAAAGGTGGAAAAAATTCTACTAATAATTTTGTTGTTAGTAGGGGTAATCGGCTTGAAATTAGTCACAAACGAGGGTACACAGAAAGGAGATGAAGCGTAATGGCATGGCTGGCGTTAATTTTTGCGGGTCTTTTGGAAATGTTTGGAGTTGCCATGATGAACAGAGTAAACCAGAAACGCGACCTCCTTTCTCTGATTTTATTGGCTATCGGATTCAGTGGAAGCTTCTTCTTGCTTTCCTATGCAATGAAGACAGTCCCAATGGGAACAGCCTACGCCATCTGGACCGGAATCGGTGCATCAGGCGGGGCTATCATTGGCATGCTATTTTACGGAGAGTCCAAGGACTGGAAACGAATCACCTTTATAACCATCATCCTGGCCTCAGCAGTCGGACTAAAACTTGTGTCATAGCAAACAGGGACGGTGCTCATTTGCCACCGTCCCTTTGCTGTTTTTCTAAAGTTTAATCCGACGCCTGATTCAACTAACCTCTGCTTCAAATCCTTGTCAGTCGGCCAGCCTAGTTTCAATCGCCTTCAGCTTCTTTTCCATTGTGCTCTCTTTGTCACGGCGGTCATCGATACGGATATTCGTACAAACCCGCTGCAAGCCTTTTTCAAAAGGTACTTCATGGAGTTCACGGACAATTTCTAGCAGTTCCTTCAGGTCTCCTTCAATCAATGTGCTCATCGGCGTCAATTGATACTTAATTTTTCCTTCATACCGTTTCAGCACTCTGTGGATTTCGGCCACATACTCACTAACACTCGGTGTACCTGTTCCTACAGGAATAACTGTAACATCTACAATAGCCATTTTTCATAACCTCCATCTATCTAGTTCCCAGCTTTTTAAATGAAGAGACATTCTCTGTACGGAAATCCATACTTTAAACTGTTCTCTCCTGCTTCCCATGCAATAGTAAAATAATAATCGAAAATCGGTACAGCTTCAAACTAAAGGGGACGTTTCTACTTTGCTATCCGCAGAGCAGAAACGTCCCCCTTTGCATTATAAGAACTGTTTGATTTTCGGGAATACTTTAAGGGCGGTGTTGTAAAAGACCGATTCGTGGTATTCCTTAGGGATAATGTCTGCGATGAACTCGACATATGGCTTGATTGGTGTAAGCGGCCAATCCGTGCCGAACAGGAATTTTTCATAATTGTTCGTGAACGTCAGCGCGTGCAGCAAATGGTCAAAGAACCTTGTTTGCTGCAACTTCCTTATGTCCCCATCCGCTCCGACAACCAGCCCGGATAAATCCGCGTATACGTTGCGGTTTTTATAGACAACCTCAGCGCCATCAAGCACCCACGGATCCCCAAAGTGCGCCATCATAATCGTCATGTCTCGATGCTTGACGGCAACTTCATCAACCGAAAGCGGATGCGAAAAGCGCAGCCTGCCCCGTTCGGAATAGGTGTCCCCTGTATGATAGACAACAGGAACACCATATTCCTTCGCTATCCGGTAGACAGGTTCGTATACATCGTCATAGGCATAAAACGGAAAATACCCGAGGTAGATTTTAATGCCCACACATTCTGGTTTCTGTACCTCCTGCTCAAGCCTGGCAAGCGCGTTTGGGTTCAGGGTGAACGGATTGATTCCCGCACAGTAGACAACTTTGCCCGGGAGTTCCGCGGTCAGGTCGATACCCATTGGTGTCTCGGCAGCCGAGTCAGGAAAACCTTCCCCATCGGTTTCAGTCACACCCATCGCGATTCCAAGCACAACACCATTGTCGGAAAACTCTTTCTGGAGCCCTTCTAATGAATAGTCGACTCTGGAAATCTCTTTTGCAGTTTCATGGAAACTGTTTATTTTTGAATAATGGATATGGGCATCAATGATTTTCATTGTGGTCCTCTTTAAATGTTAACTTTTTCAAACTTTTTGCTTCATCCTTGGACAGTACTCTGTCTGAAGCAACTAGAATGGCTGGTGCGGATAGCCATTCGGCCCCGTTGGCGAGACTTGTTTCCCGGTCCATCGTGACCAGCATGACCTCTTTGTTCATATAAGACTCCATTACATCGGTTTCTCTGTCGGCAATAACCTGGAGAATTTCCTCTGTTTCAGGCGATCCTACAACTGCATGCCCTTCAAGAAGGGCCGTTAGCTCCGCTTTTCCGGCTGTATATTTTCTCGTAGCCCCTGGATTCTTTATCCACCCTTGTTTTAAAAACAGCATGCTGACCCAGTGTAAATAGTGTAAGTACGATCCTGTATGCTGGCTGAACTTTGTTACATTAACAAGCACTGGCACACCGGGCAGCATACAGAAATACTGGTCAACGCCGAGCCCCTTCCAAGCCTCATTTTTCTCAAAAACAGTCGAAATTTTCAGCCCTTCCCACTTGCGTCCTTCACCATCGAAAAGTACACCTGGTGAAACAGTATAGGTTTCAGCCGCAAATGATTTAGCATTGATTCCTTCTATTCCAGAACGAATCCCCCCGCTCCATGGATTCCACCATGATTTTGGCTCTACCGCTGGAAATGATGAATCGAGCCACTCTCTCCCATTTGCCTCGAGCGAGAACAAGGCCGGGAAGAACTTTTCCGATGCGGAAATCGATAACACCCCGTTGCTGGCTGAAACAACCGGCAGGCCGGCCCGCTCCTGTTCATTGAAGAGTACAGAATCGTTGCCAGGATTCAGGATAATCGTATCCTTCCTGTCACTAATTCCGTTAATCTCATAATCAGCTGATAAGGACGAGAAGGCTGCCCCGTTTTTATCGGTGAAAGCAGTTACTTCGCGCCTCTGTTCATCTGGTGCTATGTTTGTTTTATAAAAAACCTCGCCATCTTTACGAAAGCTGACGCTTCCATCGATATAGCTCATTTTCCGGTCTGAGAGAATCAATTCGTCACTGTCATCTCTCTGGGCTGCCTGAACCTCGATGGTATCCCCGGTAAGTTCGTGGGAATGACGAGCTCGAGTCGCAAATTCACGGAATTCCTCCCAGGCTTGATACGCGCCAAACGAAAGGAACACAGGTTTCGTTCTTTTTTCGGATCCAGCAGCTATTGATCCGAGCTCGTGTTCCACATACATGTACCACGATTCAAAATTTACAGCAGCATCCTTTGGCCAGGCAACTCCTTGCGCATAAGGCTCATGGCGCGAGAATAACCAGTTTTCCGTAAGACGTTTGCTATTCCAAAGCCCGTATTCGGCATCAGCCATTTCAGAGAGCTCAATAATTTCCCCATCCTGGGCAAAAACTGAATGGTGAAGCTCATGATAAACCGGCTGGTACAGGCTTAGTGGCGAATCAGTTTCAAACTTGCCTTCATTGCGGAGAATGTAACGCTGTTCAAGCAGCCCTTCGCTGTACAGCTTCGACTCACTGACAAGCACGATCCCTTTGAAATCAGTAGATTCATAAGTGGCGACCAAAACAATAGCCCCATCTTCAATCCTGTACTCAACCTTCCCAGGCTTCCGCTTGGAGAACTCACTAGAATAAGGCTTTCCGATTTTCGGAAAAAAGCCCATCGTCTTCTGGTTGGCCTTTGGTTGCCTTCCAGGAATGAGCCGGTTGTCGAATTTTCTTAAATACAGATGGTACAACCCATTATATACATGCCAGTATTCCTCGCACTCACCGCTAAAACGCGCACCCGGGCCTTTAAAGCCAAGGCCAAGTTTTTTTGTAAAAGAAGTCCGCGTACCGCTTTCGGTCACAGCTTCAATTTTCAACTCAGGGGCATAAAAACCGAAGCTTTTTAACACATACAGGATTTCCAGTGAAGCCTTTCCCTTTGCATTAAGCTCGACTTTATATACGTTTTCCTTCAGCTCTATCATTTCAGTTTCCGGAAAAGAGATCGAGAAGGCTGCCAATTCATTAAAGTTGTTTTCCAAATCCAGATAAAAACTTGCTTCCTCGTGAAGGAAGCATTGTGAACTCGGGACAATCCCAGCCACTTTTACCGGCTGCTTCGGAAGAACGCCCACAGCAAACCGTGCATCCTTGCCATTGATACGCACATTTGTAATAACGGATGGATGGGTGCGCCAGACACTTTGCTCCTCTTCCAACTCACCTAGCGTAAACTTTGCTTCAACAACTGCTTCATCCTCAACAGTGATGCTGTTTATAAAATCAAAGCGGATAATTTTGTCGTTCTCGCCCTCAAGCTCAACGGTAAGAGGATTACCTGATTTATTTTTAATATGATACGTGACAGTATAGTCCGCTCCGCAAACAAGCTTGAAGTCCTCTACAGTCGCCGTTATCAGGTAATCGTCTGTCTCAATCGACCTCAAGCCGCGGCTGGTCCGTTCGAATTCCATTTTCAGGCGGCCGGCTTCCGACTCCCAACTGTACCCGTAATACGTAAATTCATTGTCCTTCCTGCCATCCGGGGCTACCTCAATAACACGCTTGCTGGATTCATACCAATCCGTACGCGCGAAATAGTCTTTAACGGCTGGGGTACTCAGGACAGTTGGCATAAAATTAATAAGATGGGTCGTGTCATCACGGTCCTCCCAAAAGAAGCCGCATTTTTTATACAAAGGAACAGCCTTTGTATTTCCGCCCCACGTATACAAATCAAGCCGCGGCCAGCCGAGCTCAACAGTCCGTTCAAGCGCCCTCAAAACAAGCAACTTGCCGATTTTCTTGCCATGATAATCTGTGCGCACATTGAGGAGCGGAATGTAAAGTGCCCCTTCATCCTCACGGTATTCACAAAGCCCGCAGTAGCCGACAACCTGGTCCCCATCCATCGCGAGAAACAAGTTTAAATTGCCACTGTTCTCTTCCTGGGTGCGGACCTTTTCCGCAGTCGTTACCTGCGCGTCCCCGCCCCATCCTTCACGGCTAAGATTCCACATCTCCGCCACACCGGCGGCAAGCCCTTCATGATACTCCACAATCTTAATCTTACTTTTCGTTAATTCCATAAACTCTGCATCCTCCTATCGGGGCCCATACCCAACTACGTTTCCAGTTTCCTCTTATCCTCGAATTCAACACCTTTAACAACCTTCCTTTTAATCATTTTGATCGTCCCCTTTCATAAAATTTGGTTTTGTAACCACTTCTTACTATAACGTGTTTAAAACAGGATAGTAAAGGAATTTTCTGAAACTTTACAAAGGAGTGGTGCATGAGAATACAGTTAGGAAAATAGATAATCCTTCTATAGAAGATATTTGGCATCTGAGCAGTATTTTCCTATTAAACCTGGTTTATGGGATGAATCTCACTTTCTCGAACGGTGTTTCGTCTATTAAACATACTTTATTAGACGAAACTCATTTTCTAGAGCTGTGTTTCGTCTGTTAAACATCCTTTATTGGACGAAACTCATTTTCTTGAGTTGTGTTTCGTCTATTAGGCATACTTTATTGGACGAAACTTATCTTCCTGAACGGCTCTTCTTCTATTAGACATACTTTATAGTACGAATCTCACTTTTTAGAGCGATCATTCTTCTATTAAGGAACCTAACCTAAACCAAATAGAGAGGCACCCCAATCTATCCCCCCTTTAAATAAAAAAGCCCCATTAGATGAATCCGACCTGATTAGGGTGAAGATTTATCTAATAGAGCTACTTTTATTCCATCTTATTCGGTTCCCAGTGTCACGCCGACCCTTTTTAGATACTGCCTGTAGGCAATGCTCATCCGGTCGCATTTCAGCGAGAGTTCCGCCTGCAAATCTAGCGGCAGGTCTTCCGGCTTCTGATTCTCAACAATCGGTTTGTCCTGGGCGAAAATCATATCCTGGAACTCGACAGTTTCTTGGTCTGTATTGCCAGTTTCATAGTTAAATGACATGATGCCGTATGCCACCGACTTGTTTTCATCGACAGGCTGGATTGTCAGCAAAATCGTCATTTTATGATCGGTATCCGGGTCTCTCTTTGTAAACATAACGTTCAGCGGGCTAACGATTTCATACGTGTAGAAAACATCCTTGGCGACACCCGAGCCATCCGGGTCCGGCTGGAAGATGGCAATTTCATCACTATAAATTCGGCCGCCATCTACATGCACTTCATAATCGCCAATGACTGGATGCTCCTGTACCCCGAGGAAACCTTCGTGTACAAATGAAAGATGCCCGACATCAAGAAAATTCTCGACCACTCTCGGCGGTTTGGCATTGACTGCCTGAGGTCCCCAAAGGATGCTGTGGTAATTTTCATCCGAGTATTGGGGATATGAAAACAATTCAGGATTGTTATTATTCAAATTAATCCATACAAAGCCGTACGCTTCCTTGCATCCATATTTAATCGCCCGGGCCTTCAGTGGAATGGATCTTCCTTCAGGAAGCTGTGGGATTTTCGTACATTCTCCTTCGGAATTATACTCCCAGCCGTGATATGGGCAGACAAGATTCCCATCCCGAACACAGCCAAGCGACAAGGCTGCGCCGCGATGGACACACAAGTCCTTGAAGGCGTGAATCCCTTTCTCGTTGCGGAAGAGTACGATTCTCTCTCCCATAATTGTAATACCGAGTGGTTCTTCTTTAACATCTTCTATTTTGCAAGCAACAATCCAGTCGCTCCTTAGCACCTGATCCTCAACGGTCATGTTCCCCATCCCCTCACCGATTCTCTTTTTTTTTGAATATTTATTAGCTCAACTACGAGCATTAGACAGCCTTATTTTAAAAAGAGTTGTAAGAAAAGTCAACCAAAACACGAACATTTTTTAAATAATAAAAATAATTGTACGTAAATTCCTTTACAACCCTCCCTTTGTATGTTTATAATTCAACTATATTTTTCAGAATGACCATAGTGGAAAGTTTCTCAAAACTTAGAACGCACTCGGTTAAAATCTCTTAGTCATGGCGTTTTTTGAAAATTTTTCCTAACTTCTTATTTTAAAAAAGGGGATTAGAGCAATGGAGGAAAATGTAAAGAAGACAAACATTACGGTAGGAGTCGATGAAAAAATCGGCTGGGGTAAAGCATTGCTGCTCGGGTTCCAGCATGTACTGGCAATGGATTTGTACATTGCTCCAATTATAATCGCCGGGCTGCTTGCACTGGACACAATGAATACAACATTCTTCATACAAATGTGTTTCCTTGCAGCTGGTGTAGCGACACTTATCCAAACAATAGGCGGACTACGGCTCCCTGTCGTCCAAGGACCTTCTTATGTTCCGATCGGTGCCCTTGCCGCCATTGGTGGGAAACTTGGCCTTGGTGCGGTTTTCGGCAGTCTTTTGCCAGGAGCTTTACTGATTGCCATTCTTGGCTATCCATTAAAAGTATTTGCGAAGGTTGTTAAAAAAATCATCCCGCCACTTGTCGGCGGAACGGTCATTGTCATTGTCGGAATTTCGTTAATGCCCAGCGTCTTCAACAGCATCTATTCAAGTCCGGGGAACGTTGGCCACAATGTGCTGATTGCCTTTGTTTCTGCGGCCGTTCTAATTGCATGCATTCTTCTTGGCCGAAAAGCAAAAGGCTATGGCACCTTTTTCCGCCTCGTCTCAGTCATCCTGGCGATTGTTGTCGGTACCCTTACCGCTTCGTTTTTTGGGACTGTCGACTTTTCACCAGTAAAAACTGCTTCCTGGTTTTCACTGCCTAGCTTTTTCCCATTTGGAGCTCCAGTGTTTGACCTGCAAGCAATCCTGACAATGGTCTTCATTTATCTTATTATCTTAATTGAAACAACCGGGACATGGTTTGTTGTCTCAACTGTTACAGGCAGTGAGTTGGATGAAAAAAGACTAAACAAAGCGTCGTTTGGCGAAGGACTCGGCTGCTTTGTCGGCTCCTTGTTTGGAGGCACTCCAATGACGGGTTACTCCTCCAATGCCGGAATCATTGCGATAACAGGCGTGGCTAGCCGAATGGCGATCATCGCAGCGGGAATTATTTTAATTGGATTGGGATTGATTCCGAAGCTTTCGGCTTTGATCACGTGTGTTCCCCAGCCTGTCATTCAGGGTATTTTCGGGGTTGTCTGTGTTGCGATTGTCATGAATGGACTTAAAGTCATTCAAATTGTTGAAATTGATGACCGGAACATGATTGTCATCGGGGTGCCGATCTTGCTGACGATTGGCGCAGTTGTTCTGCCAAAAGAAATCCTGAACAGCGTTCCTGATTTTGCAAACTATATCCTTTCCTCCGGCACAGCCGTTGGTGCAATTGCAGTCCTCCTGCTGAACTTGATTGTTCCCGAAGAGCGGAAGGCTGCAGCAGCAAGCAAAACGGAATCTTTAACATAACTTTTTAAAGACGTGGATTATGCCACGTCTTTTTTATTAGAATTAATCAACTTTTTTTGATTTTAAAGATTGACATAGCTAATTTTTGGAAGTATGATCTTAATATCAAAAGTTTTTGATGAAGAGAAGGTGAAAAACATGAATCTGCAAATTCCGTTACAAGATGGATCGAAGGACAAAATTTTTGAAACATATGAGCAAAAGTTCAAGGCCATTGCGGATAAAAAAAGACTGCAAATTATGAACATCCTGACTGAAAAAGGCGAGATGTGTGTGTGCGACCTGGCTCCGCTCATGGATATGGCTCAGTCCAAACTGTCCTACCATCTAAAGATTTTACTCGATGCAGGCCTTATTACAAAAAGAACAGAAGGCACCTGGAGCTATTATCAGCTAAACCAAACAGAGATCAACCATCTATTGTCCGAAGAGCTTTGCTGTCTCTTCCGCCCTTCTTAGGTTATTTTTTTGCAAACTTCATCAACTTTTTTTGATTAATATATCAAGATAATTTGATTAAGGAGGAGTTTTTTATGTATGACGTACATTTATTAACCCAGCTAAAAGCAAAAGAGGTTGAACAGCTCTCTAGAGAAGCTTGGAAATTCCAGCGTTCCCTTAAAGAGTGGTCTTTTTTCAAAGGATGGTTTGACCGGAAGAATGCACATACAAAAGAACGCGAATGTACCTGCGTATGCTAATGAGGAGGGGCGTATATGTGGATTGAGACTGTAAAAAGCTTCTTCTATATCGTGATTGAATTGGCTGTTTTGTTGTTCATTATTATTTCGTTTACGATCAGTCTTTTACAGGGTTATATTCCTTATGAAAAAATTGAGAAAAAGCTGGCAGGCAAGAACAGATTCATCGGAGCGGTTTTCTCCATCCTATTCGCGTTCATCACTCCCTTTTGTTCGTGTTCGACGATACCAGTCGTGGTAAATATGCTGAAAAAGAAAATTCCCTTCGGAATTGTCATGATATTCCTATTTGCCTCCCCTATCCTTGACCCAACAATACTAACATTGATGGGAGTCGTCCTCGGCTGGGAAGTAACCATACTCTACACCATCTTAACCACTATCCTCTCCATCATAATTGGTTTTGCACTGGAGGCTTTTGGGGCTGAGAGGTATGTTAAAAATGTCATGATGACAGGCTATGAGGAAACGGCACAGAAATTCAATTTGAAACTGGCGGCTAAAGAAACAGTCAGTTTAATGAAAAGCGTTTTTGCATATCTGCTTATTGGGGCTGCGATTGGAGCTGTAATTCACGGATTGGTGCCAACTGAATTCATCTCATCTATATTCGGAAAGGACGATTGGTGGCTCATCCCAATCGCTGCGATCATCGGGGTTCCGTTGTATATCCGGCTTTCAAGCATGATTCCCATATCGCAAATCCTGGTTATGAAAGGGATGGCGCTAGGGCCGGTCATGGCAATGCTAATCAGTTCAGCCGGCGCAAGCCTCCCTGAAGTCATCTTATTAAAATCGATCTTCAAAACAGAGCTAGTGGCACTATTCGTCTTGTCGGTTGTATCAATGTCGACAATATCAGGTTTTATCTTTTACCTTATTTAAAGATGGAGGATGATGGCATGTTTAATTTTTTCAAAAAAACTTCAAGCTGCTGCACGATCAAGATTGAGGAGATCAAGGAAGAATGCTGCATCGATGCTAAAAAACAGGATTGTTGTCCAGATGAGGAAGCCAAGGAGTGCTGCTTGTGACGGTTAATCATGGTGGGACGCTAAAAAAGGAGTACTTCCTTGCATACATGAAATTAGTGATGAATTTCCGTAACTGCAGTGTGAACGAGGCAAAAGAATTGGCTATGGAGTTGTTTTTCAAAAACGATAAAGACTCATACGGCACGGAGACATATGCTAACTTTTTAAAAGCAGTAAACGGTTTAAAGAATGACGGACTTGCTTGCTGCATAACTAAATAGATGTAAAAGGGCCAATCACATGGAGATTAGCCCTTCTTGTATTCTTTTAGGAGTAGCCTACCCCTTCTTTGCTGGAATCTGTCATCCACCTTCTATACATGTAGCCTCGAAACTTCCGACGGCAGAATTGAGTTCTTTAAGAAGTAAATGTAGCTGTTTTCCTTCTGCCAGTTCTTCCAATGGCAAAGTGGAAAGTGGGATTTGGTGGTTTCGGAAAATGCCAATTGTCAACTCCCAAACTTCAACTATTGCTTGTGGAGACATTGTCGTTTGTATAACCATTGATTTAACTCCCTCTATTTTAACAGTAGGTATCGCTACAATAACTACCTTTTAGAAAATAACTCTTTCCTATTCTATCCGTAAGTTTAAGCCGTTTCACGGAAATTTTAGTCCGTTTCCCGTAAGTTTGAACTGTTTTCAGGTAAATTCAAGCCGTTTTCCCGTAAGTTTAAATTTCCTGCACTCTGCCCCGAAGACCAATCACTTACCTGTTTCCGCAAACGTCTTGATTCGGTCGCGAATCTCATCGCGGACGCGCTGGAAAAATGCCCACTTTTCTTCATCGCTTCCTTCTGCTTTTGCCGGGTCGTCAAAGCCCCAATGCTCCCTTTTCACTTGTGGCGGGGTAACCGGGCAATGGTCCGCAGCATGGCCGCAAAGTGTAACAACAAGATCAGCGTTGTTCAGGATCACAGGGTCAATTACATCTGATGTCTGGGTTGTAATGTCAATGCCCGCTTCTTCCATCGCTTTAACTGCATTTGGATTCAGTCCATGTGCTTCAAGACCTGCACTTTTGACTTCCCATTCGTCACTGTTTAGGTATTTCTTCGCCCATCCCTCTGCCATTTGGCTTCTGCATGAGTTCCCAGTACACAGGAAGTAAATTGTTTTCTTAGCCATAGAAAATTGCTCCTTCTTATGAAATTATCATCAACCAAATATACAACCCCACGAGTGTAATGAACAATGTAGGGATGGTAAGGATGATTCCCGTCTTAAAATAGGTTCCCCACGAGATTCTGACACCTTTTAATGACAGGACATGCAGCCATAATAACGTCGCCAGGGAACCAATAGGTGTGATTTTCGGGCCAAGGTCTGATCCGATTACGTTTGCATAAATTAAAGCCTCTCTAACAACCCCAGTTGTATCCGTTTCGGCAATCGCCAGCGCATCAATCATAACAGTTGGCATGTTGTTCATGAGCGAAGACAGAATCGCGGCTATAAAGCCCATTCCAATTGTTGCCGCAAACAGGCCGTGGTCTGCCGTCCATTGAATCGCATCCGCGAGAACGTCGGTTAAGCCGGCGTTTCTTAATCCGTAAACGACTACGTACATACCGATTGAGAAAAATACAATATTCCAGGGCGCTCCTTTAACAACTGTTCCCGTATTGACGGCTGGGCTTCTCCTCCCCATGAACAAGAAGAATACCGCCACGATACCAGCAATAATTGAAACCGGAATACCTAAAAATTCACTTATAAAGTAGCCTGCCAAAAGGACCGCTAACACAATCCAGGACAGTCGGAACATTTCCCTATCTTTAATAGCCTCGATAGGCTCCTTTAATTGCCCCAGCTCATACTTGTTTGGCAGATTCTTTTTAAAGTAAAGGTAAAGCACGAGGATGCTGGCTCCCAATGAAAAAAGATTGGGTACGATCATTCTTGACGCATATTCATTAAAGCCGATCCCAAAGAAATCTGCGGATACGATGTTAACCAGGTTGCTTACCACAAGCGGGAGTGATGTAGTGTCTGCAATAAAGCCACTTGCAATAATAAAAGGGAAAATCATCT
The DNA here is from genome assembly GCF_001685025.1 of Bacillus sp. FJAT-27225. GTDB lineage: Bacteria > Bacillota > Bacilli > Bacillales > Cytobacillaceae > Bacillus_D. The sequence continues at coordinate 487,697 of NZ_MAYU01000021.1, forward strand.
TTTCCTGGAAATTCAGGTTCCGGACCATCGCCAGTACAATCGGCGTCAAGATGAGCGCGGCACCGTCATTCGCAAACAACGCAGCTACAAGAGCACCAAGAATGCAGATGTAGACAAATAGTTTGATTCCATTTCCTTTGGCCACCCTTGCCATATGCAAAGCAGCCCATTCGAAAAAACCAATCTCATCGAGTATTAAAGAGATTAGTATGATCGCAATGAATGTAAAGGTAGCGTTCCAGACAATCTGGGTTACATCGATTACATCGGCAAAGTCAACGACCCCTAAAAGAAGGGCAAGGATTGCACCGCCGCAAGCAGACCATCCGATTGACAGCCCCCTTGGCTGCCAGATAACCAAGATAAGTGTTACTAAAAAAATGATTAAAGCAAGCATAGTTGAAACCAAGGTTGAAACCTCCACTAAATGAATTAGCAGCCGCAACGCATTGTTGGGTTGCTTTTCTGTATTTGCTCGATTTTTTCCATTTGCTCCGGAACAAATTGAAGGATGTTCAAAACCAGCGGATATGCATCACTATTTTTATTAATGGAATAATATACCCATTGTCCCTTCCGTTCTTCCCTCACAAGCCCTGCATCCTTCAGTTTTCTGAGATGCTGGCTGATGGAAGGCTGGCTCATGTCAAATACCTCCAGTAATTCACATACACATAGTTCCCTAATATGTAAAAGCGCCATGATTGTAAGCCTCGTCTTGTCGCCAAGCAGCTTTAATATAATCGAAGTTTGGTCTAGTTCAACTTTCACTCCCGGCACACTTTCCACCTCTTTTCTAATAAACCCATATAAGTATATACTTATACACTTATATATAGCAAGAAGTAGGGGACCGTTCTTCATAGTAGAACCGTCCCCATTTGCATTTATTTAGTTGCTGGCGACTTTGTTATGTGTCGCTATTTGTTCGACTAGTTGATGGCTTTCTTTATTTAACCCTTTTAGGTTTACTCTGACACCATTTTGGCGGTATTTGATGACCACTTTATCAATTGCGCCAACTGCGGAGTCGTCCCATAGATGGGCATTTGATAAATCAAGGTCGATTTCATGGACATCTTCTTTAAAGTCGAAGCTGTTTACAAAGTCTGTGACAGAAGCAAAGAATAATTGGCCAGTTACGTGGTATACCTTTTTATGTGAGCCTTGGGCAGAGATACTTGTAACCTTCACTTTGGAAATTTTAGCTGCAAAGAAGATTGAGCTCAAGATTATTCCGACCAATACACCTTTTGATAAATCATGGGTCTGCATGACTGTAATAACGGTGGCGAGCATTACAATGGTATCTGTAATTGGTACCTTCTTGACTGTTTTAAATAAAGACCAATCAAAAGTTCCAACCGATACCATAATCATGACACCGACCAAAGCAGCCATTGGAATTTGGACAAGGAAATCCTTGAACAGGATAATAAGCATTAATAAGAATACTCCGGCAACCAGTGTGGATAACCGTCCCCGTCCGCCTGACTTTACATTAATAACAGATTGTCCGATCATTGCGCAGCCTGCCATGCCTCCAAAAAAGCCTGAAACGATGTTGGCAATTCCCTGGCCGCGTGCTTCTTTGTTCTTGTCACTTTCCGTGTCCGTCATATCGTCGACAATAGAAGCGGTTAGAAGGGATTCGACAAGCCCGACAATCGCAATTGATAACGAATACGGGAAAATAATTTGCAGTGTTTCAAGATTAAACGGAATATCAGGAATCAAGAATACTGGCAGCGTGGATGTCAATTCTCCCATATCTCCTACTGTCCGAACATCACTGTTTGTGAAAATCGCAATGGCCGTCATGGCCACTATTGCAACCAATGGAGAAGGTACAGCTTTTGTGAATCGAGGCAGGATATAAATAATCGCAAGAGCTCCCGCGACCATCGCATACATTTGCCAAGACTCGCCAACAAAATGCGGCAACTGCGATGCAAAAATCATGATCGCAAGCGCATTAACAAAACCTGTCATAACAGAGCGCGGAACAAATTTCATTAACCTACCAAGTTTTAGGGCTCCCATGACAATCTGAATTACACCGGTCAAGACAGTCGCAGCAAGCAAATACTGCAATCCATGGTCTCTTACTAATGTCGTCATCAACAATGCGGTTGCACCTGTTGCAGCTGAAATCATCCCGGGCCTGCCACCTACAAACGCAATCGTTACAGCAATACAAAACGAAGCGTATAACCCTACCATTGGGTCAACTCCGGCAATAAGGGAAAAGGCAATTGCTTCAGGAATCAAGGCCAACGCGACAACGATGCCTGCCAGGACGTCTCCTTTTATACTGCCGTTTCCAAGAAAGAAATATTTAATTGTGCTTACATTCAAATCTGTACAACTCCTTTTAGTAAAAATTCTTTTGACTTTCAACTCTCATGAAAGTCGGGGCCGTTGTGAACATAGGGAATTATAAAGGATTGTGTCAGATTTGTGAAACAGCATGTATGCGCCGACATTTTTCTTTTTCTTAACCATGCTCCAGGTTTCGCTTTTTTTCTGTAAAGGTTGATTATTTCATTCAAAATGATTCGGTGGTTTTTACGATAAACTTGCAAAGCGTTTTTCCAAGGAAAAAGAAATAAAACAGGCTGGGACAGAACCCAACCTGTTTTAAGCTACTTCACTATTAAAACCGGGCAAGTCGCACGCTTGGCAACTTTGTGACTGACACTGCCGCGCACGAACTCCTGGAGCACATTCAACCCTCTGCTTCCGATTATGACAATGTCAAAATTATGTTTATTCACATAGTCAACAATTACAGGGCCTGGCTCACCGTGGAGTATCATCAACTCATAAGAAACTCTGGCATGTTCAGCCATCCTTTCTATTTCCTTAAACCGCCCTTTTCGGCTATCGCCTATACTCGCTGAATTCCAATTCGCAAGTACCTCTGACTTAACCTTATCGGGATCGACTACATAGATAATCTCAATTTTGGAATGAGTATTCAATTTTGCAAGTTGAATTGCATTTTCGGCAGCCCTTTTTGCATGCACAGACCCATCGGTAGCGAGCGCTATCTTTTTATACATCTGAAATCCCCTTTTAAATTGGATATTTTTTATACGTAATTCTCTATTGCCACTTACGAATCCTTTCTAATATGTGCCGGACAAAACAATTATTAGAAACGAAACTTTCAATCTAATGGTTTCGTCAACTAAAATGGTTATATGACCTTTTGAAAGGGGGAGTAGGAATGGCTGTGGTTGCAGAAACAGAAAGGCTGCAATTAAGAGTTTTTCAAGAGGAAGATGGTGAGGCTGCAAAGTTGTTTTGGGGAGACAAGGAAGTAATGGAGCACTGTAACGGTGCCATCCCTCACGAGCATCTTACAAAGGCACTGGAATCCTATGCCAGCTGCCATGAGACAAAGGGGCTTTCCGTTTACGCTGTTGTCGAAAAAGAAACAGGAAACGTGATTGGCGCCGCAGGGTTTAACGTTCGTTCAACTCCGGAGAAATCGGAATTAATTTACCATTTCGCTAAATCAGCCTGGGGAAAGGGTTACGCAACAGAAGCTGCGGCCGCATGCGTGAAGGCTGCGGAAAGACACCCGGATGCTAAAATAATATTCGCCTCAGCAGATCGGAGAAATACCGGTTCACTCAAAATACTGGAAAGAATCGGATTCGAGTACAAAGGCATGAAATGGTTCGAGGATACAAAACAGGAAGAACCGTATTACGAAATGAAAGTATAAAAGTGATCCTTGGTTGTATCAACGACCAAAACGTTCTCGAAACCGAAAAAAGGGCGTTGATAAGGTTGTATCAACGACCGAAACGTTCTCGAAACCGAAAAAAGGGCGTTGATAAGGTTGAATCAACGCCCAAAACATTCTCGAAACCGAAAAAAGGGCGTTGATACAATCAGTGGTGGCCTCCCATTGATAGTTAGTCCCGTTTTACTACAGCTAATTCGCCGAAGAGCACACCGACTAAGAGGCACTACCAACCCGATTAGTTCAATTAAGCCGCTGACAGGCGGCGGCAAGTTTCACTGTATAGCAATATCACCAATCAGACTTTTAGCGTTTCCAGAGAGGCTTGCTGATCCTTAATGAATGCGGGATAAAAAAGGGGCGGTCCCTTGCTTCTAATACGAAGCAGAGAACCTCCCCCAGTTATCGGTGAAAAGACTATATGCAATAAATTTCTTTTTCGTTTTTTTAACAACATCAATCCGATCACTATATTGAAAAACGTAAAGCTCGATTGTCTGTTTTTCATTTGTTACAGTGACGATGATTGGCCGTACTCCATTCTCCGGGTTTAAATACGATTCTTCTGTCCCCGGCCAAACATAATATTTTTCTTTGATGATGGATTCATTAAAAGTCTTAATGATTTCCTGCTTTTTATTGTCATCAAGCTTTTTTCCGTTATAGGAAATCGTGACATGTTGGCTATTTAGCTTTGAATGAGTTGCGAATTTCCCTACCAGCCCATTCACTGTATCGGTTGGCAGGCACGTAACAATGAGTTTAAATATACTAAAAAGAACAATAGACAGAATTACTCCCCAGGTCATCAACTTCGTCTCCTAACGTTTTGATCACATCTTCTATTATTACTATTTAAGTATACCAAATTCATTTAGTCAAATGAATTCTTCTTGGTCAGACCCCTATTTCATATCGCAAAATTGAAACGTGCCTTTGTTTATTTTCTCGCCTAAAACGAATTCAACCTTTGAATTGAATAGTGGGCCATCATAGCAAAATGTATGGAATTCTCCATTCTCACCGCAGGGGTCAACGTGAGCCGGAAGTTCTTTCAGAAAGTTAGAGTCGATGACTCTTCCGAGAAATTCGCTGCCTAATTTCTCTCTATCAATGCATGTTGTAATCGTTTCAAAGCCCATCGTTACAAATTCTTTGATGAGCTTGTTTGTATTTTCTCCCCAAAGCGGGAACACAGCCTTCATATCATGTTTGAAAACAATGCTTTCCCGGTACTTCCTTATATCTTCCAAAAGGATATCGCCGAACATTACAGCAGTGACTCCGTCTTTCTTAAGCGATCCAAGCATATGGTCCATTTGCTCTTGATAGATTTCATTTGGACAATCTACTGGTATGTACATTTTCTTTAAAGGAAGACCAAGACTATCTGCCTGTTTCTCCAGCAAACTTTCCCTGACACCATGACTGATGATTCGCTTATCATCCTTAATGATTGTCGTAAACAAAGAATCCACTATGTATTTGTCGTCCTTCAAAAGTGTATAGAGGGCGAAACAGCTATCCTTTCCTCCGCTCCATGATATTGCGATCCGTTCTTTCATATGTATATATCCCCTTCCACAACCTTTTCCGCAAAGCCTGTACACCCTATACCATCAGGATGATTGAAGCCTTGGCTACTTATTTCTCCTAATCTTTTGTTTTCCCTTCTTTTATCGGTCTTCCGGAACGAAAGCCGAATAATAAAAACTCCAATCCAGTGGCGGATTGGAGTTTTTCATTTTATAGGTGTAACATCACTGTCGGGCTTTGAGTGCCCCGGAATACCTTTCACTCCAAATCGTATAACCCAGCCAAATAAAACTTAGTCCTGCGAGCGGTTGAGCTAAAAAGGAGCCATAAGGTACAAAGTCCAAAATCGGGACAAGCACCAAAATGATTCCTGCTCCTTTCGGAAGGATTCCTTTGAGAGCGAGGAAAAGCCCGAATAAAAGCAGACCGACAAAAAACGGATAAAGTGATAAAGAAACACCTGTCATTAATAAAGGAGGAACTTCTTCCAATACACCGGGTGCTGCAGCCTCAAGGACAGGCACAACAAATGCATTTACCCAGCTATGCCCTGCCCACATAATGGCTCCTAGAAATGTCAGCAGGAAAACGCCAAAACCAAGCTTTCCAAAATTCCTCATATTAATTAAATAGATTCCGATAAGTGCAATAGGCAGAAGCAGCATCCCAGCCAAATCCACAAATGAACCAATTTCCTCCATTGAGGCGTTATACCAAACCGACAGTGACAGAATCAGAACCCCAGACACCATCCCACACAAACCCGTGAAGCGTAAAAATCCTGAATACGTCATTCCTTCCACCCCCGCTTTGAAGTATGGCAAAACATTACCTCAAACAAAGAACGGCAAACTCCCAAAATGATGGAGTTACTCTAGATATATTAACGGGTTGAACATTTATGTATAAAGTTAATGTGGGAAACATCCAGAGGGGTCTGACCCCTCTGGATAAAAACTATCCTTGAACTATAACTGTCCCCCTTTTCTTTTCTCGCTTAATTAGTTATAATATATAATTATGTTAAATAAGTTGTTAAAGGTGATTAGGAATGAAGGATGATGAAAGGCTATTCGATCGTGTAATGGATACTCTTATTGCGGCAAAGAGTGCGTATGAGGCGCTGCCACCTTTAAAGCCGGGAATGAAGCCTATTTATCACCGAGTTCTCTATATGATTCATAGACTTCAAGAGGAACATGGTGCCGCCCGGGTATCTGATCTCAGTTCGGGGCTTGATATACTTTTGCCCAATATGACGAAGCTTCTAAAGGAAATGGAAAGCCTGGAGCTTGTCGAGAAGTACCGGCCTCCAACTGACAAACGGGTTGTTCAAATCAAGATGAGCCCTGAAGGGGAGCGGTACTTTAATGACCGTGTGTTGCCTTATCGTAATCAGGCCTTAAAAGAACTCGCTAACCTGGATAAGGCAGACGTTGAAACGATGATCCGCGGGATTCATGATGTAAAAGACATATTGCACCGTGTATATACAGAAAGAAAGGACTAATGCAATGCAACAACAAAAAATCTGGACGAAGGACTTCATCGTCCTCATCGCATCAAATTTCTTTGTCTCGATAACGTTTTATTTACTTATGACCTCAATGGCTTTATACGCTGTCAAAACATTTAACTCTTCTCAAAGCAGCGCCGGGCTTGCTGCCAGCATATTCATTATTGGCGCTGTTTTCTCACGTCTCATCGGCGGCAAATATGTTGACGTTATTGGACGCAAAAAAATGCTATATAGTGGCCTAGTTCTGTTTCTGATAAGTTCTATTCTTTATTTTTCAGTCGAAAGCTTGGGCCTGTTGTTTGTTATCCGATTTGTACATGGCCTCGCTTTTGGGGTAGTATCCACTGTTCTCGCAACAGCGGCCATGGATTCCCTCCCACACGCGCGTCGTGGTGAAGGAAATGGCTATTATTCACTCAGCTCTGCAGCTGCAACTGCCATCGGACCTTTTCTGGCACTATTTTTGTTTGCGAACTATGGCTACAATGCCATCTTTTGGGCAGGAGTCATTTTCAGTGCGCTCGCACTCGGATCTGCCCTGCTTGGCCATGTAAAGGAACCACAGCTGTCAGCCATAGATCGCGCCCTTTTGAAAAGCGGATTCAAGCCTGGGGACTTTATTGAAATTTCGGCAGTCCCTGTGTCGCTGATTATGGTGATTGCTGGGATAGGTTATTCGAGCGTTGTCTCTTTCATCAACTCCTATGCGATTGAAATTGATTTGACCAATGCTGCTTCCCTATTCTTTGTTGTCTACGCCATCTTCCTGTTCATCTCCAGGCCGATTGCGGGTAAGCTTTTTGACAGCAAGGGCGAGAATATGGTCATCTATCCGTCGCTTATCCTATTTGCGATCAGCCTTGGTTTGGTTGGGATTGCCGAAAATGCCGCAATGCTGCTTATTGCAGCTGCCTTGCTCGCATTTGGATTCGGCACCTTAATGTCTAGCCTCCAGACTGTTGCCGTAAAAGTGGCACCTTCCAACCGGATTGCCCTGGCTATCTCAACATTCTATATCTGCCTCGACGGCGGAATGGGCATTGGCCCTTACATTATCGGCCTCATTGTTCCAATCCTAGGTTTCCGCGGCATGTATATCCTCCTTGCCGCCGTTGTGTTTGGCCTCGTATTCCTTTACTATCAGCTGCACGGACGGAACGCCAAGGCTGACAAGTACAATCAGGTTGAAGCGTAAAAACAGCGGTATGAACTGCTTGGAAACAAGCATTCATACCGCTGTTTTTTATTGTGGATGCAGAGACAGTTCCCTATCTATTTTACTTACATCTCTTTCGTCTGTTTAATAATTCGGCAAACATTTTCAGTCGCTATTTCCAGATTTTCTTCTCCGGTTTCCAGGGCTTCCTTTAATGGAGTTACCTCTCGAAGGATGCCTATAATCGCCGTAAATCCATATTCGTAAAGGGTATCAATGCCGTTTCCGATCCTTCCCGCGAAAGCAATGACCGGGATGGCGGATTCCCCGGCCACAGTGGCTACCCCGTACGGCGTTTTTCCAAATAATGTCTGTTCATCAATGCTGCCTTCTCCTGTGAATACGTAGTCAGCACCTTTCACCTTCTCTTTAAGGGCTGTATATTCAATAACGAGATCAATTCCTTTTTTAAGCCGTGCATTCAGGAACGCCAGCAACCCGGCACCCAGGCCTCCTGCCGCGCCGGCACCTTCTGTGAAAGCAATTTCCCTTCCTGTAGCCCGCTTGATCTTTTCGGCATAATGGGCCAGATTGCGATCAAGGAGCTCAACGATTTCAGGACTTGCTCCTTTTTGAGGGCCAAACACGGCAGATGCTCCATTCTCCCCGACAAGAGGGTTGGTCACATCACAGGCAACATCAAAATTTACATCTTGAATTCTTGGGTCCAAGCCGCTTACATCTATGCTGTGGAGGTTTTGCAGGGCCCCGCCGCCAAATGGAAGCTCTGTGCCATTTTTATCTTTAAAAGACACCCCAAGTGCTTGAAGCATTCCAATTCCGCCATCATTTGTCGCGCTTCCGCCAATTCCGACCAGAATGCGGCGGACACCGCGATCAAGTGCATGTTTGATTAATTCACCCGTTCCGAATGTCGTGGTTACCAGTGGATTACGCTCTTCCGGCTCGAGAAGTTCCAGACCGCTAGCTTTGGCCATTTCAATGACCGCTGTTTTCCGGTCACCAAGCAGGCCGTATTCCGCCAGAACTTTCTGTCCGAGTGGACCGCACACTTCTGACTGGATAAAAACTCCGCCTGTTGCACTGACAAGAGATTCGGCCGTCCCTTCACCACCGTCTGCCATTGGGACAATCAGACATTCAGCATCCGGAAAAACCTTCTTGATTCCTTTCTCCATTGCCAAAGCAGCCTTTTTCGCCGTCATACTCTCCTTGAAAGAATCAGGCGCTAATACAAACTTCATACCAATCTGTCCTTTTCTTAGAAAGTGAAGTTCCCAGAGTCCTATGTAACATAGTGTATGCTAAAAGCTGGTTTAAATCGAGTGTGACCTTTCAGCGGCAGAGGGACGGTTCTTGTTGGTAAAAACGGAAACGTTGTCTTGTGTTGTATTCTGAGCACAAAAGAGCACAACTAGCGGTGTAAGCTGCTCGTTGTGCTCTTTTCCACCCCAATTTTTTTCATGGAGGTAAGATGTCGGGCTTAGGCTATGGAGATTAAATTTGTCTCTTTGTTTTGCATGCAGTTTAGAAGAACCGTCCTTCTTAACGGTTGTAGTCGATGACGTAAAGGTAAGGGATACGGATTACATCCTCCTCACCTGAAGTCGCGGTGATATAGCCACTTTTGAAGACGTTAGAACCGTTCCTCAATTTGGCATCGCCCCGGTCCTTAACAGTAACAGTAATGACCGCTTCTCCTCTAGCTCGAAGAGTTACAGAATCTGCGCTGAGAATCAAATTATCATCACCTGAAAGTGTGTAGGTTTGTTCTTTGTTTGTTTGGTTCTGAAGAGTAACGGCCATTTTGTATGTTTGCGTTCCGACCGGACGGACAAGACCGAAGCTCAGGGAAGATGGGAATGCCATTACTGGCGTATCCATAGCCATTCCGATATCAATAATTCCCGCACCTACTTTTAGCGGGTCTGAAACATCAATACCAGGAGGTACGCTTCCTTCAACGTTACGAGCTGTTCCCATTAGAGCCGCTTTAACTTCAGCAGGTCCCCAACCGAGCTCTTTCTTTTGGCTGTTTGCCAAGAGTACGGCAGCAGACCCTGCTACATGCGGAGCTGCCATTGAAGTTCCCTGATACAACTCATATCCGCCGCCCACTACAGACGAGTAAATATTCACACCAGGAGCTGCCACGTCTGGCTTCAAGGTGTAATTCGGTGTTGGTCCCCATGAGCTGAAGTTAGCCAGTAAGTTCGGTTCTACATCAACTTCCGTAATGTCAGTTGAAATAGAAACTGTCTTATCTCCCTCCCAGCCTGCTAGTGCTTTTCCAGCTGTATTGCCAATCATGACTGCCGGGATTAGAGCTTCGTCTGACGACATTGGGATTGGTTCCTCTATTCCTTCAGACTGATAAATTATGGCAGCGACAGCGCCGGCGTCTGCAGCATTATTTATTTTTGTTGCAAAAGTACAGCTACCTCTCTGAATGAGTGCGATTTTACCCTTAAGCGGCTTTCCAGATAACTGAGAGCAGGCAAGCTTATCTCCACTAGATTGATTGCTCCAAAGTTCGTATTCACCTTGGATCGGTTCTTTTACTTCCCCTCCCTGAGTTCCTGTAGTGGCCATTGTCACTCCACCTTCAAGAGCAGGAGAATGAAGAGTCATCGCAAACGTCCGGCTGTTAGTAGTCGCAGCAACGGTGATTACTTTTTCAGCGGTACCCGGCGAGCCGATTGTATAATTGCCAGGCCCTTCGTTACCGGCTGAGATCGATACAACAACCCCTGCATCAACGGCTGCATTTACTGCCATATCGAGCAAATCTGCGCCTTTATGAGGTGTGCCGCCTAGGCTCAGGTTGAGGACATCCATACCATCAGCAACTGCCTCTTCAACCGCCTTTGCTATGAACAGGCTCTTTGCATCGGCCACGTCTCCAGGGAAAACATTATAGTTCCCAAGATACGCACCTGGAGCTACCCCGCTAAGTGATTTATCCCCCAGTGTTGGCATTGTTCCTGCTTTACCAGCAATCGTCCCAGCCACATGCGTCCCATGGCTGTCAACGGCCTCAGCGCTAAGCTTCGGATTTTGATTAAAAACCTTCGCGACAATGACCTTATCCGTTACAAAGCGTGCATCGCCTTTGGGATATCCTTTTGGAGCTTTCATTCCTTCATTTGGCTGAAGAAATGGATGCTTTTGATCAATACCGGAATCGATAACACCGACTTTCATTCCATTCCCCGCAGTTACCTGCCCGCCAAGAGCATTCCAGACCGGTTCCGCATTAATTAGACCCGTGCTCGTACTCATCGCCTTCTGATACGTACCGCTGTATCCGGATTTGACGACTCCTGGGCCACGGCTGATATCCTTTAAGGACACACCATTAAGCTTCAGGCCAATGCCATTGTATGTCACCGAATATTCGGCAACTACCTCTACCTTTGGCATCTGCTTGGCAAGCCATTTCTTATAATTTTCCCTTTGAGCCTGCAGCTTGTTTCCATACTTTTTTGCTGCAGGAGAGTCCAATTTTACTTTCTGCCCATTGGCAGGTTTTGTTGCCTCATAACCAGAAACCGCTCCATCATAGCTTGCAATCGGGGCATCACCGAATTGAACAAATGCATATTCGGTATCCTCAGCCGACTTAAGTGGACTGTCATCGTTTTTGACAATCGCCTGTGTCGGCAGTCCTGCATTGAGCATCAACAGCAGGATTAACGAAAGCCCCAAAATGCTCCTAAACTTCTTTAATAGCCTCAACCCTTTCACCCTCCTAATCATTCTGGCTAACTAGCCAAATAAAATATGTAACGCTATTAAATTCTAGAAAACAGTTGAATTCCCCTGTTAAAAATAATGTAATATTCTGAAAAATAATTTGTCGACGGCGGATAGGGACGATTCCAATTAGCAGGGTAATCAACCAAGAAGTGACTTGACCCCCTTTTCTACCAAAAAAAGAAGACCCATCCTCAATTTGGATGGGCTTTGGTTTTCGTTATTCTATTAGGAAAGAAGCCATTTTTATACGAATTCAATTTTGAACTGGGAGTTCTTTGTATATTCAACAGCTTCGACTATGATATTTTGCTTTGTTTCACTATCTAAAACTTCATTTTCATGTGGCGGTTCCCAATTTTTGATAGTATCGGCATACGCAGCAAAACCATTAACAAGCATTTCCCCCTGGACTTTAATCACTTTGTTGTCTACCTCTATCAAAATATAAGAGGATGTCCCTGTTATTTTCACTCCTATACTTCCAGCCCTGCAATCCCAAACCCGCCAGGTCCTGCGTGAGTGGAAATCATTGCACCGGCCTGGATCCATCGTATCTTTTTAAAACCGGCCTCTTTTGCCAGTTCATCCATCCGCTGCTTAATATCTTCGTCAAGACCGATCGAGTAAAGGAGATAAAGCTGGTCTCGATTAATATTGTACTCACTTAAATATTCTCTCATGAGCCTTTCGGCAACAACACCCATTTTGCCGCGGTATTTTTTAGTAGAAACAAGCTTTCCATCAATTAATTCAATGACTGGCTTTATTTTCAGCAAAGCCCCGCCCAAATACGCGACATTGCTGACACGGCCGCCTGCCCGCAAGAAATCCAGACTGCCTGGAATGAATGCAAGCCTCGATTTCGGAATCATTGCTTCTATTTTTTCAATTAGGCGGGCTGGCTCTATACCAGGCTGTTCCTCCAGCAAGTTGGCAGCGTACAACACAATAGCAGCCAATCCGCCTGTAACATTCAATGCATCAATGAGAAAAAGATCCTCAAAATCCTCTGCTGCGATAACCACGTTTTGAAAGGATGAGGAGGCTTTAGAAGTATAGCCGATATGAACAATGGAACAATCAGGATAATCCGCCTTAATTTCCTTGAAAAATTCTTGATATTCATGAATGTTTGTAGCAGTCGTAGACGGAATTTTTTTCGTCCGTTCATAATAATCGTAAATATCTTCTACAGCCAAAGAACCATCCTGATAATCCTCTCCACCCATGATGACATGCATCGGTACTACTTGGATAGAATGCTTTTCAGCCAGGTCTGCCGGTAAATCGGCTCCACTTTCTGTCGTTAAAATAATCCGCCTCATTTCTTATCCCCTTTCAAAATAGTAGCAATTATTCTTACTATACAACAGGATAATCCATACAGCGAATTAAATTATTAAATGTACATCTCGAATTAGTGACTCCTTACACATTTAATCCCCTTCGGAGGCTCCGCATAATGATCAAAATTACTACTATGTATTGCCCCCAGTGGAAATTGAATTTCCTTGGGGGGCTTTTTCATAGGAAATTACCTTTAGGATATTACCAGAAAAATAGTGGCGCTACTGCCGCACCGGTGAAACCGCCTAAAAACCCACCTGCAAATGCTGCTCCTCCGGCTCCAAAGCCTGGACCGTAGCCAAAGCCTGGACCGTAGCCAAATCTTGGACCATAAGGACGCCTAGGGCCAAAACGTCTTCCGTATCGCGGACCATAACCATATGGGTAACCCATACCATTCATCCCTCCAACTAAATTTTCAAGGTCAATCATATCAATTAAAAAGGGACCTCAAACTCATACTATTAACCTTCGAAACTATCCGTACATTACAAACGTACAAGTTTGAAAAATTTACTGACAGGGTCGGTCCTCCTCTGTCAGTTAGCAAAAAAACCGTCCCCAACTGTTGAAACATTCGTTGGTTACCTACGTCTAAGTGGGAAAGGGGGTGGTACAATTGAATGAAAAGCTTAAGGGAAGAATTCAAATCCTGCTAATCTTTCTTATGGTAGGGTCATTGATTGGAGCTTTTATTATGTTTTTTATGGGGCAGCATACATGGGCCCTAATAGTAGGATCAGCGTTTTTCATTATTACCACAACAATTGCCCGTGATACCAGAAATACGAATACATTGTATGCATCAAGCCATATTGACGAGCCGCATAGATGGTGAATTTCTTTCGTAGCCAGCTGTTTATTAAGATAATTCTCTAGTTAGTTTGTAACTTTCAAACCTATACAGCACTAGATGGGAAAAATCATTTTGAATACCATATAAAAAGCCGGTATATTTCTATACCGGCAAACCTTTTATTGAATAGAAAACTCTTCTTTCCTTAACAATTCTTCAGGATTGCTGCCGATTTCACTGCTATGGAAATAGTTCCGGATTAGTCCATCATGCAGGTAATTTGCAATGGATCCCATAATCATACCCTGATCCAATGCCAGATATGCTGTAGCAACCTCACCACTTAAAACATTTACTGAATCATAAAAGCCATATTTCCCGTAGGTCCCTAACCGTTTAAGTGCCTTAATATTTTCATATGCTTCCTTTGGTGCATACTCCATGGCAAGGAATGTTGCGTGCGGTGTCACAGTTCCATCGTCCTTATATCCGGAAGTACCTGCCGGTGTTGCTGCAAATTCGCTATAGCCATCAGGAGTAGCCGATGGAGAGAATCCCCATGCCGGGTATCCTTTTTCCTTGGCATAAGCAATTTGGATTTGAACATGACGATAATTGTTCAGGCCAAGAGCGCTCACTCCCAGTTCCTTTTCCTTTAAAACTAATCCTGGCATTAGGCCTTCAAACATACTGCCGCCCCAGCTTGGAACAAACTTTATGCCTTTATATTGGTAATGCCCTTCAAACACTGGTACAGCATCATATTCTACAGTTGTTCCTGTCGGAATTTGTGCCTGCCAATCCCATTCAGGTGGAAGAGTCCGGTACATTTTCCACCAATGATCTGACGGGACATCTCCTTTTCCAATCGCAATATAGCTGGCTACGCGCGGTTCTGTATAAAACATGCCATAATGGTGACCAGTCAATTCACCACGGTCAACAAAGTAGCCTCCGCGGAATTGTCCTACCTCCGGGTCGTATAATGGCTCGTAATTCATTGCGTTCACAAGTTTTTCAGCTTGCTGCTCTACTTCACCATAAGCCTCGCTAACGACGATCAAGCCAGCAGACAGCCATCCATTGTCAACCTGGGAAATGAATTGACCCCAATCTGTTTTCAATGTTCCGTCCGTGTAATACCAGTTGTAATATAGCCCGTTCCACTTCTCAAGTTTTTCGAGAGTATTCAATGTTGTTTGAATTCTTGATACAGCTTCATCCCTGGATATGATACCCATTTGCTCTGCTGTGACTGTGCTAATTAAGTACATGCCGATATTGGTCGGAGATGTATGTTTAGCCTCTTCTACTTCTCCACCCTTGAAGCGGACTTCATCATAGGTTAATCCAGTAGCAGGGTCAGTAAAGTCTTCAAAATAGCGATACGTCTTCTTTGCTATTGATTTCAATTGATTATCCAACGCTGCATTTTCATTCGGCCCTTTTCCCATGGCTGGTGACGTAACCATCAGGCTGGATACTAGACAAAAGATAGCAGCCAGAATTAACGCTTTGTTTTTTAACATATGAATCTCCCTTCAGATATAGTTATCGAAACGTTTCAATAAAATCATAGCATCACAGTTTGTAAGCGTAAACATTTATGCGTCCAATCAGAAAAAACACAACTTTAGCCACATAGATGCTAGGTATAAAGAAGGAGTTCCTACTTAATAACACCTCCAACTCAAAATCAGTAAAAGAATCGTTTCTACAGCTTTCAGTTTCAATTTTGGCCTTTCTAAATAAATCAACAAAAAAAACGAGGGCACTTTCCCTCGTTCTCTTCTGATGGCCCCTCTACTTCATCCCAGAAATGGTGTAGCCATCGATAATATATTTTTGGAAGAATATAAAAATCACAATGATTGGAACAACCATGAATGTAGACCCAGCCATTTGCAATGCAAAGTTTGAAGCATACTGGCCTTTTAACAGTGACAGCCCGACTGATAATGTGTAGAGGCTTTCATCGTTGGCAATGATTAACGGCCAAAGGAAGCTGTTCCAGCCAGCGATGAACGTTAAAATCCCCTGGACAGCAAGAATCGATTTTGACATAGGCAGTACGATTTGTAAAAACACCCTAAATTCACTTGCCCCATCAAGCCGTGCAGCTTCCAGCAATTCGTCTGGGATAGTCGACATAAATTGCCTGAACAAAAAGATACCGAACGCGCTGACAAGAGACGGCAAAACAATACCAGCCATTGTATTTGTCAAGCCCATCTCATTAAGGATGAGATAAACTGGAATCATTGTGACCTGGCCTGGAATCATCATAGTAGCCAATACTAGATAAAACAGCTTATCTCTTCCTTTAAACTGATATTTTGCAAATGCGTAGCCTGCCATTGCATTTAAAAATAATCCGAAAAACGACCAAAGTACGATGATAATCGTATTCTTTAAATAAACACCAAAGTTCATATTTACAAATAGGTTTTCAAAGTTTTCCAGAGTGAACTCTTCTGGAAAAAGAGTTGGTGTGAGTTGCATGACCTCGCTCTCAGGTTTAAATGCGGATAAAATCATCCAAACAAATGGAACCGAGACAAGTAACCCGCCTATTGTAAGTATAATCCCTGCAACCCATTGCTGGGTACGGTCTTTCTGTACAGGAGATAGGAATTCTTTTTGATGCG
This sequence comes from Bacillus sp. FJAT-27225, assembly GCF_001685025.1. Classification (GTDB taxonomy): domain Bacteria; phylum Bacillota; class Bacilli; order Bacillales; family Cytobacillaceae; genus Bacillus_D. The sequence goes on from NZ_MAYU01000021.1 coordinate 504,236, forward strand.
CACTCGTTTTCATTTGTATCACCTCGCTCAATAATCAGCTTGCTTTTTCTGGAATTTAAATTGAATCAATGTCACGACAATAATCGCAATGAACAAGACAAATGAACCAGCAGCAGCATAGCCGAAATTACTGAATTCAAAACCATTTTGATAGATGAATAAAGCTACGGAAGTCGTGCCATCAAGCGGCCCACCATCGGTCATGACAAACGGCTCCTCAAAAAATTGCAGCCAGCCGATCATTGTTGTGATGGATACAAAAAAGATCGCATAACGCAATAATGGTATTGTAATCTTGGTCAGCTGTTTCCAGCCATCCGCGCCATCAAGTTGTGCCGCTTCATAATACGACTTTGGAATTCCTTGGAGTGCTGCCAAAAAAATAATCATATTCAGGCCTATCGCCCGCCACAGCGCTAAAGCAATCAATGAAACTTTTGCCATTGTCGGATCCGTGAGCCACGGCACATCCGGTAAATTGAGCAAGTTCAATACATAATTGAACAGACCAAGATGCGGGTTATACAAGTAACTCCACACAACCGCGACCGCAACCACGTTTGTGATTGAAGGCATATAAAAAATGACTCGAAAAGCTTTAAAAATCCGTGCTTTGCCGAAATTGATCAAAAGTGCAATGCCCAATGAGCAAAGGATGACTAAAGGAACACCGAATACAACATAAAACAATGTATTAAAGATTGATTTAATAAAGACTGGATCAGTCATAACTTCCTGATAATTCTGCAGTCCAATAAAGCTGATTTTGGACCAGTCAGCCAAACCTGTCAGATCCATATCCGTAAAGCTGATGATTAGCGCCACGAAGATTGGCAGTATAGAAAAGGTAAGCAACAGGATCAATGTTGGCGCTATGAAGAAATATGGAGTTTTTTGAAATGCCTTTTTGTTCATGGTAAGTCCCTTCCTTCGCAGGCCTGAGATTTGTAGAGAATATAGTTAACTAGCAGGCATAACCTGCTAGTTAACTATATTATGGATGGATTATTTACTTAAAATTTTTTCTGCTTCTTTGTTAAACTGGTCCATTTCTGTTTGAACGTCGGCACCTCCGCGGTAAATCTTTTCAAAGCTTTTCAGGAATGTCTGCGCGATTTTCTCAAATGGTTTAATTACAGGCATCGGTTGGGCATTTTCAAGTTGTTCGCCAAATACCTTGTAATACTCGTTCTCTTGGAGCGATTTATCGTTCCATGCTTCTTTGTTTGCAGGCAGTGAATTCGTTATTTCAAGCCATTTAACCTGTGTTTCCGGCTTGCTCATATACGAAAGGAATTTTAATGCTGCTTCTTCATTTTTCGTGTATTCAAAAACAGACAGATTGGAGCCACCCAAAGTGGATGAATTGTTTTCTTTTGCTGGAAGAACCGCAGTTGCCCATTTACCTTCAAGGTCTGGCGTCTGGTCATTAATGATTTTTACCATCCATGGACCGCTAATGAACATCGGCAGCATGCCTTCCTTAAATGCCGGTATAATATCTACACCGAGGTCTATAGGAGCAGAACCATCTTTAAAGAACCCATTCAAATACTCAACAGCCTCAACGAACTCTTTTTCATTGAATAAAGGCTTATTCCCTTCAATAAGCTGGGAGCCATTCTGCCGAGCTAACATAAATGCAAGGCTTTGTTCGTTTGTATCAATGCTGATTCCGTATTTATCTTTGCCACGCTCGCTCAATTTTTTAGCAGCGTCCTTAAGCTCATCCCATGTTTTAGGGGCTTCACTGTAACCTGCTTCTTCAAGAAGATCCGTACGGTAGTATAGAACACGTGTGTCAACATACCATGGTACACCTGCGATGATATCCTCGTATTTTGTTGTTTCTACTGAACCATCGTAAAAATTCTCAGTAGCTAGCTCAGGATATTCTTCAAGATGTGGTGTTAAGTCCTTCAAAGCACCCGCATCAGCAAACTCTGGAATCCATGTAGTACCCATTTGGACTACATCTGGCCCCTTTTTGGATGCTACTGCAGTCAATAGTTTATCATGAGCTTTATCCCATGGAATTGCTTGAACTTTTACCTCAATACCTTCATTTTCTTTTTCAAACTGTTCAGCAATTTTTGGAAGGGATTTTGCCTCTTCTCCCATTCCCCAAACGTTGATTGTTGTTTTTGCGTCTCCTCCGCTCTTTGATGAAGAATCGGATGAACATCCCGCTAAAACACCAGACAGTGCTAAAGTACCCGTTATTACTGCAACAGCCATTTTCTTGTTTAAGACATTCATAATTTTAAAGTTCATTTGGTTTTCTCCTCCGAGAGTTCATTATGAATCGAATAACATTTGTTTTTCCCTTGCCTCTTTTTGCTAGTGTTCGGCAAAAATTTTAACATTGTAATGAAAATCATAACAATCTAAAACGAATAAGGTCTAGTAGAGTGACTACCTCCTTTTAGCGAAACGTTTCGATAACTGGATTATAGGCTATAAGGAAAACGTTTTCAAGTATAAACTTTTATTTTTTTGCAGAATACAAGACTTTTTTTATGCTTAAAATGTATAGAACTATAGTTTTCGGCTTGATAGGATAGCCAAAACGAGGTGAAAGAAGCCTGTAATCAATTGACTCTAGGAAAGAAAGCGCTTATAATCCATAACTAGAAGCAATCGAAACGTTTCTACAACAAGGAGATGGAGGTTCAAAATGACCACGCAAAAGCTTAAATCCTTGCTTAATAAAATGACATTAGATGAAAAAATTTCACAGCTACTTCAATTGGCAACTCCTTTTTTTGAAGGATCCGACAATGAAGGCCAGATTACCGGACCTTTAGCTGGAATGAATATTTCTGATGATGTTATACGAAACAGTGGCTCCGTACTAGGTGCCTCGGGTGCTAAGGAAATTACTACTATTCAAAAAGCTCATTTAACGAAGAACCGTCTCGGTATTCCTCTATTATTTATGGCAGATGTAATCCACGGCTATAAGACTATTTTTCCGGTGCCATTGGCAATTAGCTGTTCCTGGGATTTGGAAATGGCAGAAAAAAGTGCTGAAATTGCAGCAAAAGAAGCCGCTGTCTCAGGAGTACATGTAACATTTGCCCCAATGGTGGATTTAGTCCGCGATCCTCGGTGGGGCAGGGTGATGGAATCAACAGGTGAGGATCCTTATTTAAATAGCCAGTTTGCCAGAGCGTTCGTCCGCGGGTTCCAAGGTACAGATTTGCAAAATGATGTGAATCGCGTGGCAGCATGTGTTAAGCATTTTGCTGCTTACGGTGCCCCAGAAGGTGGACGGGATTACAATACAGTTAATATGTCGGAGAGGCAGCTGCGTGAATCGTATTTGCCTGCCTACAAAGCAGCCCTTGATGAGGGCTGTGAAATGGTGATGACGGCTTTTAACACTGTAGATGGCATACCAGCCACTGGAAACAAAACACTTATGCGGGAACTTCTTCGTGGTGAATGGAAGTTTGATGGAGTTCTAATTTCAGACTGGGGTGCAGTGAAGGAATTGATTCCCCATGGAGTTGCAGAAGATGAGGCCGAGGCTGCTGAAAAAGCGATACTGGCTGGTGTCGATATTGAAATGATGACAGCATGCTACCCTAACCATTTAAAACAATTAGTAGAAAGCGGCAAGGTGGACGAGAGCTTAATAGATGAAGCTGTACTAAGAATTCTGAGATTAAAAGATAAATTGGGACTATTCGAAAACCCTTTCCGCGGCGCCAATGAAAATCTGGAACAGGAGCTTATCCTGAGTTCCGAGCATCGCCACGCAGCCCGTGAACTTGCTTTAAAATCTTGTGTTCTATTAAAAAATAGCGGTGTCCTTCCATTACCAAGAGATAAGAAAATCGCTGTAGTTGGTCCTTTCTCTCAAAATGACGATATTCTAGGGCCATGGTCATGGCTTGGTTCAAAGGAAGAAGCCGTTAAATTATATGAGGGTCTTGAACAAAAAGTCGGTCCTTCCCTTCTCGTTACGGCAAAAGGATGCGATATTGAAGCAGGTAGCGAGGACCAGTTAAATGAAGCAATGAGTGCAGCGAATGATGCAGATTTCATCATCCTAGCTCTTGGAGAGGCTTCGGAAATGAGCGGTGAGGCCGGCTGCCGTGCAGATATCCGCCTGCCTCAGGTTCAATTGCAATTGGTGAAAAAAATAAAACAGCTTGGGAAACCTATGGTGGCAGTGCTGTTTAACGGCCGCCCGCTTGATTTACATGGCGTGTTTGAACAGGCCGATGCGATTTTGGAAGCTTGGTATCCGGGGACTGAAGGTGGAAACGCTATTGCCGATATCCTGTTTGGCGATTATAACCCTTCTGGAAAACTATCAATGTCTTTCCCTTTTTCTGCTGGGCAAATACCGGTTTACTACAATTCCTTTAATACCGGGCGCCCCAAGGGCGCACCTGATGCCCAGGAACGTTATGTTTCGCAGTACCTTGATATCCCGAATGAGCCGCTGCTTCCTTTTGGATTCGGTTTAAGCTTTACTACCTTTGATTACAGTGTACCAAAATTGTCTTCGAACCAATTAACCATGGAAAAGCCTCTAACTATTTCAACAGAAGTTAAAAACACTGGCGATCTAGCTGGAGAGGAAATTGTTCAACTGTACATCCGCGATCTTTCCGGTGAAGTCGTCCGTCCAGTAAAGGAATTGAAAGATTTCAAGAAAGTATTTTTAAAGCCAGGCGAAAAAGCGGAAGTTTCTTTTACTATTGCAGAGGAGCAGCTCCGCTACTATCATTCCAACTTGGAATATAAAAGTGACAATGGCAAATTCCATGCTTTTATAGGGCCGAACAGCCGGGATGGGAAAGCAATTCCATTTGAATTGATTAAATAAGAAAATAGGAATCTTCGATTAGTGAGAATCGATTTAACCGCAACAAAGGTTAAGTTTCCGTGTGTAGCTTGGTTAGTTTTTATATCTCAGAGTATTTGGTGAAATCGATTAAGGACAAAAAGAAAGACTATTAGGATTGAAGCGGAAGGCGCGAAGACTCGTTCGAAAATGCAAAAAGCGCATTTTCTCCTGCGATGCTATTTCTGGGAAGCTTATCAACGTCCTGGCGGGAAAAAAGGCCAGTGGGAGACCCCACAGGCGCTTGCGCCGAGGAGGCTCCCAGGCCGCCCGCGGAAAGCGAAGCGCCTGAAGTGGAAATCCGAAAAACTCGTAAAAATTCCAGGAAAGAAGAGGACTGAAATGACCAAATCCATGTTTTCAATTGAATCTGGTGATTTGAAATTCACCTTTTTAAATAGTGGCGATATTTATAAGATAGAAAATAAGAAAACGTTAATCAACCACTGGTTATCAAATCCAATTGACGGTTCCTTGAATAATCTATTCTTACGCGTCCACACCAAATCCGGAATTGAAGTTTATCCGCTGCTTGGTGTGAAATCCGGCAGCAGGGTATCACATGGTGGCAAAAGAGTGGTTTGGAAAGGGAAAGCCGGCCAAATCGACTATCAGGTAACATTTACTCTTAGCAATCAAAAAATCTGGTTTTGGACTGTAACTGCTGAAGGTAACGGACAGGAAATCGATATTATTTATGGACAAGACCTTGGACTCGCGGATGAGGCAGCTGTCAGGACAAACGAAGCGTATATGTCACAATATATCGACCATACCACTTATAACGATTACCAATATGGATTTGTTGTTTGTTCCAGGCAAAATCAGCCACAAGATGGAGCTTTCCCGTATCTTCAGCAAGGCTCGCTTACAAAAGCAAGCGGATTTTCAACAGATGGATTCCAATTTTTCGGCTTATCCTATAAGGAAACCAATAAGCCTGAAGTTCTGTTAAAAGATCAGCTAGCCAACGAAATCTATCAATACGAATTTGCATACACAGCTTTGCAATCTGAACGCGTACATCTTTCAGGAAAAACAGAGTTTGTTTTTTATGGACTTTTTAATGAGAACCATAAAGACCCGGTTTCTTCATTAGAATTCAAAGAGGAACTAATGCAGGCATGGGAGCAGGTGCAAACAGAAAAATCTGGTTCTTTAGAAACCGAAAAACCGGTCGTCCTCTCCCCTGCTTTTGGTGAGCCTTTGACAACTATTGCAATGGCAAAGGAAGAAATTGAAGATCTCTTTCCGCATCGTCACCAGGAGGAATGGGATGGGGACACCTTGCTTTCATTCTTTACAGATACACATGAACATGTCGTTTTAAAGGAAAAGGAAATGCTTACTGAAAGGGCACACGGGCATATCATCATATCAGGGAACCCTGTTAACAACATTGAAAATGTGTTGACTTCAACCTCATATATATATGGTATTTTCAACTCACAGCTGACAGTGGGCAATACTTCTTTTAATAAGATGCTTACAAATGCCAGGAACCATCTGAACGTTATGAAAACATCTGGCCAAAGGATATATGTGGAAATAGATGATACCTTGCAGCTATTGGCCATGCCATCACTTTATGAAATGGGTTTCAATTTTGCCCGTTGGTATTATAAGACCGAGGACGACCTATTTATTATTACGGTATATACGATGGTCGAGACTCCGGAACTTCAACTGCAATTCCAGGCTGTTTCCGGAAAATCATATCGAGTCCTAGTAACGAACCAGGTTTCCATGAATAACAACGAGTATGCCGCTCCTTTCCACCTCGAAAGGAATGAAAATATGATCAGCTTTTTTGCTGATGAAAAATCGGATTCAGCCAAAATTTTTCCTAAATTAAGCTATCGCCTTCAAGTGCAAGGTTCCGATTTCTCGTTGACTGACGAAAGGATATTCGGTGAATATATCGAACCATTTTCAGCCTCCCTTGCTGTACTGGACATTACTCCGGCAAGCGAATGGTCCATTGGTGTTCAAGGGCTCCTGTATGGTGAAGAAATGCCATTCAGTGGAGGTAGCGCCGATGCTGAAATTGGCCGTTATCGCCAATTTTACGAAACGGTTATGAATGGGTTCAAGTTGAGCAGAAACGGAGCAAGCAGTGAAGAACTTGAAAAAATGAATGCCCTCGCATGGTGGTACACACACAATATGCTGATCCACTATTCTGTTCCACACGGACTTGAACAATATGGAGGGGCGGCATGGGGAACACGGGATGTTTGCCAAGGGCCGTCTGAATACTTCATTGCAACCCAGCAATTTGAAGCTGTCCGCAAAATATTAATAACGGTTTATTCACACCAATATGAAGATGATGGGAACTGGCCTCAATGGTTTATGTTTGACCGGTATCATAAGATCCAGCAAGAGGAAAGCCATGGCGATATTATAGTCTGGCCGTTAAAAGCCCTTACCGAATACTTGAGTTCGTCACATGACTTCTCCATTCTGAATGCTGAAGTGCCTTATACAAGGCGTGGTAGCCTTGATTTTACTGACGAAAAGGAAACCATTCTCGATCATGTGAGAAAACAGATAGCTTATATTAAAAATAACTTCCTGCATGATACACATTTATCCTCTTATGGAGATGGAGACTGGGACGATACCCTTCAGCCGGCGAATGGCCAGCTAAAGATATACATGGCAAGCAGTTGGACTGTCGCCCTGACGTATCAAACATTGAATCAATTTTCAAAGCTAATGGAAACTTTCAATGAAAAGGAAGCAGCAGACTTAGCGGAATTGGCCAGTAAGATTAAATCGGATTTTAACCGGTATATTCTTTCATCCGAGGTTATCCCGGGATTCGTTTATATGGAAGACCCAGGGAAGATTGAGTTTATGGTTCATCCGACTGACACCAAAACAGGCATCCAATACAGGCTGTTGCCGATGACTCGTAGCATGATTGCCGATCTTCTGACTCCGGAGCAGGCAGATACTCATTACCAAGTTATTAAGGAACGGTTGTACCACCCGGACGGCGTCCGCTTGATGGATCGCCCTGCCAATTATACCGGCGGAGTGAGCACTCATTTCAAGCGGGCGGAACAAGCAGCTAACTTTGGGCGTGAAATCGGCCTCCAATATGTCCATGCCCATATTCGTTTTGTTGAGGCAATGGCCAAACTTGGTAAAGCCGAGGAAGTTTGGAAAGGCCTTCAGACTATCAATCCAATCAGAATCCAGGACGCTGTCCCGAATGCCGAACGCCGCCAGAGCAATGCATATTTCAGCAGCTCCGATGGCAAATTCAAAACCCGATATGAAGCAAGTGAACGGTTCGATGAGCTTCGGGATGGTTCCGTCCCTGTGAAAGGCGGTTGGAGAATCTATTCGAGCGGCCCTGGGATTTATATGAACCAGTTAATCTCAAACTGTCTTGGAATTCGTCTTGATGGAAACGACTTAATCCTCGACCCTGTACTCCCTGCAGAACTGGACGGACTGGAGTTTACATTTAGAATTAAAGGCATACCGGTAAAGTTTATTTACAAAATTGAAGGTAACCAAGACCGCTTTGTACTAATTAACGGCAACAAGGTCGATATAGAAACACTTGAAAACCAATATCGCCGTGGCGGGTTACGTATCAACCAGTCAGAGCTTGAGAAAAAACTTAGCAACCGAGCAGAAAATACAATAGAAATTTTGATGTAATGATCCAGATCAGCGGTCCGTTTTGGATCGCTGATTTTTCTCAAAGGAGAGGAAAAATGAACCGCGAATGGTGGCATAAAAGCGTCATTTATCAAATTTACCCCCGAAGTTTTCAGGATACAAATGGGGATGGCATCGGTGACCTAAAAGGCATCATTGAACGGCTTAACTATATTCAGAAGCTCGGGGCTGACCTCATTTGGCTATGCCCTGTATATGCATCCCCTAACGACGACAATGGCTACGATATCAGTGACTACTATTCCATCAATCCCGAATATGGAACCATGGACGATATGGATGAACTAATTAACGAGTCTTCCAAACGGGGAATTAGAATTATGATGGACATTGTCGCCAATCACACTTCAGATGAACATCCATGGTTTATTCATTCTAGGAAGGACAGATCAAATCCATACAGGCAGTTCTATGTCTGGAAGGATGGGAAAGAAGGCCAGGAACCAAGTGATTTGAATTCTATTTTTAGCGGCAGCGCCTGGGAATATAACTCTCAGTCAGGCCAGTATTATCTTCATCTTTTTAGCAAAAAGCAGCCTGACTTAAATTGGCACCATTCCCCTGTCCGCAAGGCTTTGTATGATGTTATGCGCTTTTGGATCCAAAAAGGAATAAAAGGATTCCGCTTTGATGTCATTGACTTAATCGCAAAGGAAATTGACGACAATATTGTTGCCAACGGCCCCCTTCTCCATGATTATTTACAGGAGATGCATAAGGAAGTACTTGAAGGCGCAGGCGTCGTAACGGTCGGGGAAACAGGAAGCACTGACCTTGCTCAGTCCCTTCTTTATACCGCACCCGAGCGCAAAGAACTCAATATGGTATTTTCCTTTGAACATATGGCACTTGATGAAGAGCCGGGCAAACAGAAATGGGACCTGAAACCACTTGACCTTGATGATTTAAAAAGAGTCTTCTCCTCTCAGCAGAACGAGCTGGCAACCAAAGGCTGGAACAGTTTGTTCTGGAGCAACCACGATCAGCCAAGGATCGTCTCACGCTGGGGAAATGATGAAAACTTTCGGTATGAAAGTGCAACGATGCTGGCCACACTTCTTCATATGATGCGAGGCACACCGTTTATTTACCAGGGAGAGGAAATCGGCATGACAAACGTCAAGTTCCCCGATATATACTCCTATCGTGACATTGAAACAATCCGCCTGTACGAGGAACGTCTTCAAAAAGGATATACTGTTGAGGATATTATGTCTTCCATATACGCCAAGGGAAGGGATAATGCCCGAACGCCGATGCAGTGGAACCGGACAAATCAAGCAGGTTTTACAACAGGTATGCCATGGGTAGGTGTAAATCCAAACTATGTAAATATCAATGTCGAGGACGATTTAAATAGTTCACGGTCCATTTTTAAGTATTATCAACGTTTGATTTTCATCAGGAAAACGAACGATCTCGTGGTTTATGGAGAATATGAGTTATTGGAAACAGAACATGAGGTATTTGCCTATACAAGGAAGCTAGCGAATGAAACATGGTATGTCATCTGCAATTTCACCGCAAAGACTGTCAATTGCAGGCTCTTGGAAAATTTGCCTGACGGAGAAATATTGATTCACAACTACGGTTCACCTTTTTCAAAAACGGAGCTTCGCCCTTATGAATCGTTTGTTTTTACGTCAATAGAACATACCCTTGCAACCAAACAAAAAGTATAATAAAGATACGGTGTACATGAGAGGCAGGAGAAAAATTCGTGGTCAGTATCAAAGATATTGCAAAAAAAGCTGGTGTGTCCATTTCAACTGTGTCCTACGCTCTGAATGGGAATCCGAAGGTAACCGTGGAAACATCTGCAAAAATCCATGCAATCGCAAAAGAATTAAATTATGTCCCAAATGCTGCGGCACGCTCCTTGAAAAGAAGGCAAACCAATATTATCGGTGTCTTCTTGACCAACTACGGCGGAGCGTTTTATGGGGAACTTCTACAAGGGATGCAAGAGGCACTTACCAGTAAAGGATATGAACTAATTGTCTGCAGCGGAAAACATACTCACCGTTTATTGCCTGAAAAGCTGATGGACGGAGCTATTGTATTGGACATTTCATTTTCCAATGAACAGCTTATAAAACACGCGGATGCAGGTCATAAACTTGTGGTAATGGATCGGGAGCTGAATCATCCGAATATAAATCAGGTACTGCTCCATAATAAATCCGGAGCTACCCTTGCGATTGATTATTTAATTGAGAAAGGTCATCGCAAAATATATATAGTAACCGGACCACAAGGCTCATACGATGCAAGACAGCGGCTGGATGCAGTCCGGCAAGCTGTTGAACGGCATACCAATATTGAGTACTTTGAAATACCGGGAAATTTCAATAAGCCAGCCGGAGAAAAAGCGGCTGAACAAATCGTCAAGGAATACACAGGTCCTGTTGGTGTCTTTTGCGCTAATGATGAAATGGCAATTGGCATGTACAATTACCTGGCCAAGACAAACTATCATGTGGGCGAGCACATCCACATAATCGGATTTGATAACATCGAAGTGTCCCGTTATATTCAGCCCCGTTTAGCAACAATCGACTATTCGGAGAAAAAGTGGGGCGCTGTGGCAGCTGAACATCTAATTAAATTAATTTCAAAACAACCAGTTGAAAACGAACGTATATATACAACACTAATACCGGGCGATTCCGTAAATGAAATCCGTTAATAGGGACGGTTTTCCTTAGCCACATGGCAGAGGAATACCGTCCTATTCTTCTATCAACCCATTCAGTCTCTCCGCGATTTCAAGCCTGCGGTCTTGATTTAGCAAGAATTCTTCATCGGCAACCATTTTTAATAATTGCTTTTTTTGTTCAGAATCGGAAACACCTGAAAGGATTTTTGTCCTTGATTCATCAAGGAATTCAAGATAGTCGATATATCTGTCGTCATACTTTTCCTCAAGCTCCCGGCGGATTTTTTTCGCAAGAGTAGGGCTTGCACCGGAAGTGGACACAGCGAGATTCAATTTTCCGCGCCTGGCGACGGAAGGCACCTGAAAATCAGAAGCTGTCGGATTGTCTGCAATCGTAACAAGCTGATGCGGTTCGGCAGCGTTTTTAACATCAAGATTTGTTTTTGGATTATCGGTGGCGGCTATAATCAGGAATCCCCCTTCCAAATCTTCAGGGGAAAAAGCCTTCTTCCTCCAAACCATTCTTCCTTCCACAGCCATCGCGTTAAGTTCAGGAGTTAGTTCAGGGCTGACCACCGTTACCTTGGCACCTGCTTCGGCCAAACCCGCAGCCTTTCGGGCCGCCACCTTGCCGCCGCCAATTACAACCGCGGTACGCCCTTTTAATTCAAGAAAAATCGGATATAGCACACTGTACACCACCCACACTAGTATCGCCGCTTCAATTTGCCTGCTTCTTTGCTTCGTTAAGCCTGTCATTCAGTACAAACCTTAGCCTCTCATCAAACCCCGAAGGCCTACAAATAATTATCTCACTCTCTGGGTATACTGATGCAGCCAGCAAAGCTTTTTCTTCTATCACATCAGTAAATCCGCCTGTAAAAAGAAGAAAGGGAACAAGATAAATTTCAGACGTACCTTCTTTTACTAAATCCTGTATTTTACTGTTGAAATAAGGTGCCGCCACGATATATCCTGTTTCAACATTCGGCGTGATCCTGCTGTCAAGCTGTTTTGCAATCCGGTCAAATTCGGCAGCTGCTTCCCTATCGCGGCTCCCGTGTCCAACCAAAAGCACTACTTCCTCACCACTATCCGCAAATCCTTTTTCTTCAAGCCTGTCTAGTAGAATCTCCGTGACTTTCACATGTGCTCCAACTGGCTTTCCATATTGAATTTTTATAAAGGGATAAGCTTTTTTCACTTTAGAAAGCTCGGCTGGTATATCCACATTGGCATGAATTCCTGGTAAAAGTAATACCGGAACGACCGTTATGCTATCAGCACCCTTATGGATGCATGTTTCAGCCGCTTCAAAAATGGAAGGTCTCGCATTTTCCAGGAATCCATATTCTTTTATCGGTTCATCGGCCAGCTTCATCGTTTCCTTAATAAACTCGACAAACCGTCTATTCCCCTCACCAGTTCGGCTCCCATGGCCGATATAAAGAATCGCTTCCATGATTTCTCCTCCCACCACTAACCCGTAAGGTAGCACCGACCGGGCCGGTTGCCGGTCGTTAACATTGCCTTAAATGTGCTCCCATAACAAGGGCTCTTTAAATCCTGTTCAAGCTGTTTTGAAGACTTTCTACTAAAGCTTCTTTCGTTGGGGCGGCTGGCACAATATCTGCTTTTAAACCGTATTCCTTCAGAGCGAGCGCTGTCTTTTCGCCAAGAGCGACAAGTTCAGCTTTATCCAGTAAATCTGAGGGAATGATTTTGTTCTTTATCCCGGCTTCCATAACGGCACGAACCGAGGCGGCGGAAGGGAAAATGAGTGTATTCACTTCAGCTTCATCAATCATTCTTATAAAAATCTCCATGTAGTTCCAGTCTATTTCCTTTTTGCTTGTAATGAACTGTTCGCTATGCTTATATTCCGGTCGGTCCACCATCGAGGTGTCTCCGACGATTAGCAGCCGGCCGGCTGAACTCATCCTCGACTCTGGCTCAGCACGAAACCCTCGCTTTTTCAGTGCGTCCACTGATTTCGTTGAACACCCGAATAGGTCTGCTTTTACGCTGCGAATATCCATTTCTTCTTCTATTAAAATATCAAAGAATTCTCCTGCGCTTTCCGGGGACGTGAACAAAATCCTCTGATACCCGGAGAGAGTATCCAAAATGTCCTGATTCGGCTCAACTCTACTCCGCTTCCATTTCGGGAATTCAATCACATCTGCACCCTGGGAAGTCATTTCCATTGCCAGGGAACTCTCCGCGGTTCCAGTCCGCGCCACTATCGCTTGCCGGCCGAACAATGGTTTTTTCTCGAACCAGCTAAGTTTTCCTCTCAAGGAAACAATCTCTCCAACCAGCGTGATCGCCGGGTTGGAAAAGTGCTCCGAACTGGCTTTTTCAGCAATATCGCCCAAGGTTCCCTCCAGGGTTTTCTGGCGCCCGAACGTACCCCATTGAATCAGGATAACGGGTGTTGCCGATGGTTTGCCATGCTTCACGAGGTTTTCACATATAAATGGCAGATTGGAAATGCCCATGTAAAATGCAATTGTGTCAATACCAGAGGCAAGGCTTTTCCAGTCAAGGTCCGGATGTCCGTCTTTCGATTTGTCATGTGCGGTTACAACAGCAAAAGATTCCCCAAATTCCCGGTGGGTGACAGGTATGCCTGCATAGACCGGGGCGGCAATACCGGATGAAATGCCAGGTACGATTGTATAGCAAATTCCATGCTCGGCGAGCGCTTCTGCTTCTTCGCCAACTCTGCCAAACACTCCCGGGTCCCCACCCTTTAGGCGGACGACGGTTTTGCCTTCAAGTGCTTTTTCCACGAGCAGGCTGTTGATCATTTCCTGGCGGAGTACATGGCGGTCCGGCAGCTTGCCGCAATAAATGAGCTCGCATTCTGGAGAGGCAAACTCGAGCAGCTTAGGATTTGCAAGCCGGTCGTAAAGGATTACCTCTGCCCCTTTAATCGCTTCAAGTCCTTTAACTGTAATCAAACCAGTATCGCCAGGTCCGGCTCCTACCAAAAACACGTTTCCTTTCCCCATCTCGAGTCATCCTTCCAGGTGTTGATTAGCTTTCATGTATTTGTACCTCACCGATCTAGTTGCAATTCTCCTTTAAGCCATGGACTTTTGAAACCTATAAATCTATATATACCTGTTCTCCGTCTCTTACAATCGTAAACGTTTTTACTTGTCCCTCATCAGGTGCCTGGACTTTTCCATCCGAAAGTGAGATTTTCAAGTCATATACGGGACAAAATACATATTCACCGCTGACAAGGCCATCGGCGAGCGTGCCGCCTTTAGGATGCGGGCTCCGGTTCTCAACCGCCCTGACGTCTCCATTTGATAACTTAAAAAGTACAATTTCTTCTCCGTCAATTTTGACAACCTGGCCAATCCGCTCAGGCAGGCTTGTATACTCGGCAACTTTGATCTTCGCCATGTTTGCTGCTCCTTTCTTGGAAAGCCCGCCGTGAAACTTTATCTGTCCACGGCTGGCTTTTTAAAAAATGAATCTGTTATAACTGAACGTTGATTTTCACTTTGTTTGAAAATAAACGGAAATATTCCGGCTAAATTGGAAAACAGCCATATTTCCTTAAGAATAAGTGGAGTTTTTCCGGTTATTTGGTCCATATCATTGGATTTTGTGTTTTTTTAATCAGTTAAGCGGAATATCTCCGCTTATAACTGCTTCTTAAGCTGCCTCACTATACATTAGCCGGAAATTCTCCGTCTATTAATTGTCATACGAAAACCAACAATGAATAATGTCAATTAAACTTCAACTGTTACTGGAACAGAACGCTTCTGGTAGTACCTCTCCTGGATTTCAGTTGAGTCGATTGCTTCCTGCCAAGGCTCGTTGTAGCGTTCAAGCGTTTTATCGAGACGCTCGTTTAAGGCTTTTCTAGTTGCTTCATCCGCAAGTACTTCCTTTACATGATCCAGCCCGACACGTTCAACCCACTTTGACGTCCGCTCGAGGTAAACCGCTGTTTCACGGTAGTACTGCATGAATGCTCCAATTAGCTCCATAACCTCTTCTTTTGTTTTGACAGTATCAAGCAAATCACCAGCGCGCAGGTCTGTACCGCCATTGCCGGCAACATAGATTTCCCAGCCGCCATCGATCCCAACAATTCCGAAGTCCTTAATTCCGGCTTCTGCACAGTTCCTTGGACAAGCAGAAACACCCATTTTCGTTTTATGCGGAGTATCCAGTCTCTCGAACTTCTTCTCAAGCTCGATGCCTAGGCCCATTGAATCCTGTGTACCGAAGCGGCAGAATTTCGCTCCGACACATGTTTTGACGGTACGAAGCGTTTTTCCGTATGCATAACCGGAAGGCATTCCGAGCTCTTCCCATACAGCTGGCAAATCTTCTTTATTTACCCCGAACAGGCCAATCCGCTGCCCGCCAGTCAGTTTCACGAGCGGAACATCATACTTTTCAGCAACTTCAGCAATCTTCTTTAAATCCTGGGCTGTTGTTACACCGCCATACATTCTTGGTACGACTGAGTAAGTACCGTCCTTCTGGATGTTTGCGTGCATTTTTTCATTCACAAGTCGGGAATCGCGGTCATCCTTGTATTGCTCCTGATGAATCATTCCAAGGTAATAGTTCAAGGCAGGCCGGCATTTTGAGCAGCCCTCTTCATTCTCCCAGCCAAGGACGTTCATGACTTCCCTGATGTTTGTCAGCCCTTTTTCCTTGATTTCAGCAACGACTTCATCTCTGCTCAAAGGCGTACATGCGCACATGCCTGATTTTTTCGCTGATTTGTCGTACTGGTCTCCGAGTGTATGTGCGAGCAGTTCGGAAATCAGCCCTTTACAGCGGCCACAGGAGCGGCCAGCATTCGTACAGCCGCCGACTTCGTCCACAGTTGTCAGGCCGTTTGCGTGGATAGCGGTGACAATCGTTCCTTTCGTTACACCGTTACAGCCGCACACAAGCTCATCGTCTGCCATAGATGCAATATCACTTCCTGCTCCGGCACCGCCTCCGCAACAGCCTGATTCGAGGATACTGACACTTGTCATACCGCTGACATCTTCTTTTTTCAGCATCATCCGGAACAGCCTTGAGCTGTCCTTCGTATCGCCATATAGGACAATCCCGGCAACCCGGTTATCACGGATGGCAATTTTCTTATAAACGCCGTCAAATTCGTTTTGGACCTTGATTGCTTTTAGTCCTGGTCCATCCTCAATCTCGCCTGCTGAAAATAGATCTACACCGGAAACCTTAAGTCCCGTGCCGACAACTGATCCCTCATATGGAGTCGTGTCTTGCCCGCAAATATCTGCAGCGAGAACTTTCGCCTGTTCATAAAGTGGAGCGACCAGTCCGTAAACAATTTCCCGATGCTCGGCACATTCTCCGACCGCGCGGATGGACGGAATACTTGTCTGCATGAAATCATCGACAACAATCCCGCGATTCACATAAATCCCGGCTTCTTTTGCCAGCTGTACGGTTTAATACCGACTGCCATCACGACCAAATCCGCATCGATCTCAGAGCCATCCTTGAAGCGAAGGCCGGTAACGCGGTCATCACCAAGAATTTCGACCGTCTGCTTCTCCATTAGGAATTTCATTCCCTGTGCTTCCAGCTCTGCCCGGAGCATTTCGGAAGAAGCTGGATCGAGCTGCCTTTCCATTAGGTGCGGCATCAGATGGATTACATCAACTTCCATGCCGAGGTTCAATAGTCCCCTCGCTGCTTCCAGACCTAGAAGTCCGCCACCAATGACGGCAGCCTTCCGGTATGTTCCCGATGCTTTAATCATTGTTTCGCAATCCTTAATATCACGGAACCCGGTTACACCTTCCTTGTCTGAACCGGGAATTGGCAGGATAAACGAACTCGAGCCGGTTGCGATAATAAGTTCGTCGTATTGAACTGAACGCCCCTTCTCGGACACAACAGTCTTTGTCAAAGGATCAATTTTGACGATTGCTTCGCCTGTAAAAAGTTCAATGTTGTTCTGTTTATACCAGTCCCAGCTGTTCATGATGATATCGTCAATTGTTGTATCACCCTGGAGCACAGTTGACAGCTGGATGCGATTATAGTTCGTATATGGTTCATTGCCAAAAATGGTGATGTCAAATTGTTCGGGGTTCAGTTTAAGAGTTTCTTCAATTGTCCTGACACCGGCCATTCCATTTCCAATCATGACTAATTTTTTCTTGTCCATGTTTAGGGACCTCCTATTCTTGCAAAACGAGTTTTTATCACGGTTAGGTTTTCTAACGTTATCTCTTTGTTTATATTGTAAATGCATATTTTTATTAAATTTGAAGCCTATTTTACAAATCCATGAATTTCCTAACCTATTTCACAGATATGTCAAAATATCAATGACGCCTCCGTTGCTTCAGCAAAAAGCCCTATACCAGTACCAGTTGTTCATGATCATATCGTTCATAGTTTTATCACCCTGCAACAAAGTCGACAGCGAGATACGGTGGTAGTTAGGATGTGGCTGAGTGCCAAATATGGCCATTTCTAATTTTTCGGGGTTCTCATTAAGGATTATTTCAATTGTCTTCACATTGGCCATCTGACTTAACTTCTCTTGTTCATGTAAGGGGCCTCCTCTTCCTTAAAAACACATATGATGAGCGGAGAAGAATTTTAAATATTTTCTTTATGTTTAAATTGTAAATGTAATCTCTTGTTAAGTTTGTGAGCTTTTTCACAAATTAATATAGTTTGTTACTATTTTCACAAATATGACATACTCTTTTCAAAAAAATATAAACGGAAACTCTATTCTAGTATGTCTGCAGGCGACTAGTATTGTCCCGATAAAATTTTATCACCCGCTTCTACAAATTTATCGCCCTGAATGAACAGTTTTTATCCCTCTATCACAATTATTTCACCCTCAACGAGCGATATATCGCCCTTATTCAAAATTCAGACATACTTAGCTGAACTTAAACACTACTAAACGAAGGGAAACCTATTTTTTTATCTCGAACGCTGGTATTACAATGCAAGTTGAGTTCTTGATATATCCCCGCAACTCTCGCAAGAAGGTTATTATATTTACACAAAAAGGACTGCCATTCATACTGATGGCAGTCCTTTTGGTTACTTTTTCCAGTTTTCGCGATCCAACGTTCAACGGTCTACTTTCCTTTTCTCACTTAATCCGATTAGAAGCTTAACGACATAACCTGCTTTAGATGTGCCCTTGCTGATGGCTTAACTTTACCGTTTTCAATATAGACAATCCGATCGGCCATTGCCTGTGCATCTTCTTTGTCATGAGTGACGAAGATCGAGGTTATCCCAGTCTGCTTGATTATTTCCCTAAGCTCTCCCCTGATTTTTTCTTGCAAGCCTGCATCAAGGTTGCTGAACGGCTCATCGAGGATCAATAAAGATGGTTTAGGAGCCAGTGCTCTTGCCAGTGCCACTCGCTGCTGCTGCCCGCCACTTAACTCATGGGGATAACGTTTTGCATAGCCAGTCAAATTAACTAGCTCCAGCATTTCTTCCAAGCGCTCGCGTTTTTCTTTCCTCGTTTTCTTTTTTAATCCGAATAAAATGTTTTTTTCAACAGTCATATGTGGGAAAAGAGCATAATCCTGAAAGACAAACCCTATTCCTCTTTTTTCAGGCGGAACAATATCGTGATCATCACAAACTGTTTCGCCGCCCAAGACAATCGTTCCGTTTCCAGGCGTTTCAAGGCCCGCAATCAACCTAAGAATCGTGCTCTTCCCGCTTCCGCTTTCGCCGAGTATCGAAACGATTTCCCCTTTTTCAATATCCAGGCTAAAGTCTTTGATGACAGCTTCTTTTGCATTTTTATATTTATACTCTAAGTTTCTGATTTCTACAAACATTAGCTGCTCTCCTTATCTGCAAGTTTATGGAAAAAGAATATGAAAATTGCGCTTAACAAGATGATGAATAATGAAGCTAAAGATGCTTCCTGCACTCTCTCATCATTTGCATACTTGAATGCCTGGGTAGCCAGGGTAGAAAAATTGAAAGGCTGTAGAAATAGTGTCAATGGCAGTTCTTTCAGAATATCGATAAATACCAGGATAAAGCCGCTGAAAACAGCTCCTTTTATTAAAGGAAGATCCACCTTGAAAAACGTCGCTACTGTGGACATACCGAGCATTCGAGATGCTTCTGTATAGCTGTTGCCGACCTTCTCAAACCCTGTCTCGATAGAATTATACCCTATAGCCAAAAAACGGATGATATAAGCTGAGATCAGCATTGCGAGGGTAGTCCGCCATATAACTGTAGGCTCATAGCCAATTGATGCCAACAGATTTTTGTTTGTCGTATCCAGCCAAAGGAAAATCATGATAAAAGCGATCGCAATGGCCGCCCCTGGTATGGAATAACCAAGCGTCGTCACCCTCGAAACCATTTTCGAAATAAACCCCTGGTTCAGCCTAGTAAAGTTGGAAATCACGAGTGCCATAATCACGATGATTATAGACGCGATAGCAGCTACATAAATGGAGTTATAGGCCAGAGTCAGGAAATCTGAATTGAGCACTTTCTCATATGTCATGAACGCCCAACTGACCAGCTGCAGGAACGGAATGATAAAGGCAATGGAAAAAATTCCGAATGTATAGGCACATACGAGCCATGCCTTGATTCCCGTAAGTTTTTTAGGACTTATAGGACGAACCTTGGTAGTCGAATAACTATAACGCTGTCTTCCGCGCAGGACTTTCTCAAGGACCAGGACAATGATGACCAAAAGCATGAGGGAACCGGCAAGTTTAAGCGCGGAATCAAGATCTTTCATCCCGTACCACGTCCGAAATATCGCAGTACTGAATGTCTGGATTCCAAAGTAGGTTACAACCCCATAATCATTTAGTACTTCCAGAATAACAAGTGTCACACTTCCGACTAAAGATGCTTTGGAAATCGGCAATGCAACCCGAAAAAATATCGTTAATGGACTTCCCCCGAGAAGGCGGGCATTTTCAATCATGGATGAAGATTGATTTTGGAAAAAGCTTTTTGTAATTGTATAGACATAAGGGAACAGGCAAACCGTAAAGATGAAGACTGCCCCTTGAATATTCATGATAGTGAAGTAGCTTTGGTCAACAGTGATCCCAAATGAATTCCGAAGGGTAGATTGAATGACCCCTGTGTAGTTAACAATCCCGTGATAAGTATATGCTGCGATATACGGTGGGATGGCCAATGGCAATATCAACGCCCACTTAAGGAAATTCTTTAACGGAAAATCATACATGGCCACGAGCCAGGCCAGGCTTGTTCCTATTGCTGTCGCTGCAATAGCAGTGAAAAAAATAATGACCAGGGTATTCCGGATATAATCCTTTAATAAATATTCTTTAATATGCTGCCAATTTTCATTCGGCTCAGTAAAAAGCTGTACACCAATGATGAAATTCGGTATTAAAATGATCACAATGAAGATCAGGCTGAGCACGGACCAAATATTCAATTGTTGTTTTACAAGTCTCCGTAAGCCCAACGTTGACACTTCCTTAAACCCATTCTAATGATGTATATATGACTATCACTCAATTAAATTATAACGAAAATCATTCTCAATTGAAACCGAAATATCTGTGAACAGTTTTACCGAAGCGCCATAGTGGGGCGCTTCGGTATTTGATTCTCGTTATTATTTCCAGCCTACTTCGTTGAAGATTTTAATAGCCTGCTGCTGATTTTTTCCAAGAACGGAAAGGTTAATATCCTGTTCCTTGAACTCACCCCAAGATTTTAGGAAATCGGATGGCTCAACATTAGGGTTTGCAGGATACTCGAAGTTGACTTCAGCAAATTTGCCTTGTGCTTCTTCACTTGACAGGAATTCCATGAACTTAATTGCGTTTTCTTTGTTCTTCGCATGCTTTGTTACGCCAATCGCGCTAACATTAATATGCGTTCCTGTTGTTTCCTGGTTCGGGAAGAACACCCCTACCTGTTCCGCTACTTTCTTTTCCTCTGGATCTTCGGAAACTGACATAAGTCCCACATAGTACGTATTCATAAGCGCTACATCGGCTTCACCGGCTACAACAGCTTTTGCCTGGTCACGATCATTTCCTTGAGGGTCCCTTGCCATATTTCCGGCAAATCCTTTAGCCCAATCCTTTGCTTTTTCTTCCCCCATAACTTCTATGAAAGAAGCCAGGAGTGAAATGTTGTACATATTGTCAGCCGGGCGTGCAACAACTTTTCCTTTCCATTCAGGTGTTGCCATTGCTTCATAAGTTGATAAATCTTCAGGCTTTACGCGGTCTTTTGCATAGACGAGAACACGAGCCCTTTTTGCCATCCCAAACCAATAGTTTTCATCGTCACGAAGGTTTTCAGGAATGTTTTTGGTAAGTACTTCACTTTCTACAGGCTGAAGCAAATCAGATTCTTTAGCAATGTGCAGGTTACCAGCATCAGCTGTAAAATAAAGATCAGCTTCAGTTGCTTCACCTTCAACATTCAGGCGCTCCATTAGTTCGTCGCCTTTGCCTTCAACTACGTTTACTTTAATTCCGGTCTTTTCTTCAAAGATTTTATAAAGATCGTTATCAGACTCGTAATGCCTGCTAGTATAAAGATTGACTACCCCGGGTTCTTTCTTTTCTTCAGGTTTATTTGCGGACTGTTTTTCGGGAGCAGTGTTCGATTTTGCACAACCCGCCAATAAGCCAAGAACTAGCAAAAAAATCGCACTGTAAACTGTTACCTTTTTCTTCATAATAGCACCTCGTGTTTGTGTTTTATTGAGAATCATTTTCAACTTCTTTACACACCTAATATATAATGATAATCATTATCAGTCAACACTTCGTCCGTATTATTTTGCTAGTTTCATAAATTGTACATTTTTATGCCAAAAAAAGTTAACAACTTTTCGATAGGGAATATGTTGATTGATTCACAAAAGGTACTTTATGAACCGCGGCAACTAGGATCGCAAACAATAATAAGGGCCGGACAATTTGTCCGGCCCTTTGCAATTAAATCCATCCAAAAGGTTGGCGAATCACTTATTATGCCGCTTAAATATATCTTCTCCTTGAACATAGGCTGGTATTTCCAAGCCAAGGAGGTTGTAAATGGTAGGGGCGATATCCAGAGTGGATACTTCACCTATTTCGCTTCCCTTTTTAATGCCAGGGCCCATTGCAATAAATACTGCTTTTAACTCTTCTCGGCTAGGGTCTCCTCCATGTGTTCCCAACTCATTTGCTGGCACTGCTATGTCATCTGCAGAATTCCCCATAATATAGCCTGGTGCCCCAAGCAAAAGGATATCTCCTGCATTCTTGTCTTTATTTTTCTTCTTTTCGGCTTGTTTAATTTTGATAATGTCTTCATATGGTTTTTCTTTAACATTTATTAATTGCCCAGCTATTTCTTTCGTCATTTCCCAAATGCCTTTAAGTGTTAACTCCTGGTTTCTCAAGCTGTTCCACATTGATTTTATAGAATGGGCCAACATCCTGCCATCTTGGAGTTTTGATACTTCGACTTCTTTAAAAGCCTTTATTATATCGTTTCTAACTTCTTCATACTGTTCTTCCGGGACTACCCCTGTTTTTTCTCTTGATTTAAGGTTTATGTAGACATGAGCTGCCGAACCGCTGGAAATAGCAATCGCCTTAGACTTTTTCACATCGACCTTTCCCTTGTCATCGAGGACGAGGTACCCATTATCCTTCAACACTTTATTGGGTGCCAGGAGAGAATGGGCAGGTTCCATTCCATGGTCCGAGACAATAAATAAATAATCATTGCTGTCCAGAGACTCTGCTGTTTGTCCAACCATCCTGTCAGCTACTTTATAGGCCCATTCAATGTAGCCTTTATATTTCTTTGACTTCTCCTTTGTATAGCCCGGCTGCCTTGGGTCAGTCAATAAGTATTTATGCTCCTCATGGTCAATATGCGGTGCATAGAACATTAATAAATCGGGCTTGTATTGATTTTTTATAAAAAGCGAAACATCCGTTACCCATTTTACAAATCGCTCACTTATTTCCTCATATTCGCTTCTGGTGATCCAGCCTTTTTCCAGGGCGATATCATCATCCTGGGGAGGAAAGAAGCCAAAGCGATCTGTGATTGTCTCAGAAAACCCCGCTGGGCCGTCAATTAAGCCAGAACTAACAGCTGAGCGGTACATCTTGGCCTCGCCTTTCAGCTGCTTGTCGGATGGGTTTATTCTGTACCAGAAGCCTGCAGGCGGATGATCCTTACCAGTCAATCCAACTGAACCCATAGAACCGAAATCGATAGGTTTGTCCTCGCGGCTTACCTCTTTATCATTCGAAACAAGTACACGATCGTAATTGACTTTTTTGTCATTTGTTGTATCGACAGCGAGTACATGGAAAGAGACGTCCTTTCCGTCTTCCGTGGTAATCGAAAAATCAGATTCCTTAGGTTTGCTAAAACTTTCAGGTGCTCCCTTCCAGCCGGATGCATAGTCAAACGTAAACGTCTCTTCTTTGCTTGGCGCCAGGGTGTCACCATAATAAATGGTATAGTCCCCCTGCTTGCCAGCCTTTGGGTTAGCCCCTGCAAAAGCCACTGTTGCTGTCGTTTTTCCTTGTTTCTTTGCCTGAACCCATAAGGGCTCAACTTCAAGCTTAGATAAAAAGCCATCCTGCTTATTGGTCAAAGCCTTATCAGGTTCGCGCCAAACATTGCTGACAATGGAAGTTTTCAATGGAGTTGCTCCAGTAGCAATCGCTGCATGGGAAGGAGCTGTCAAAGAAGGTGTAACAGTCGTAGCGTACTTGGCCATCGCCCCATTTTCTATTACTTTTTTTATATTGGGCAACTGATCTTTCCTGACAAAATTTCTTGTCAGCTGATTTGCCATACCGTCAAATGAAATTAGAATGACTTGGTTATCCTTTTCTGTTGCTTTAACGTGCAGCGGATTCAAAACTCCGGATATAGATAAGAAGACTAAAATGAATAGTGCAAGAATTCTGGATGTCATTGGTACTCCCTCTTTTTGTTTTTATAGGAATATTCCCTGTTCACAGGAGGGATAAAACGTTCAAAAGCAAAATGGAGACGGTCCTCCTTTGCCAGTTGGCAAAGGAGAATCGTCCCCCTTAGTAATTATAGAGTTATACGTGTACCTGTTTTGCCTTCAAGGGCATCTTGAAGCTTATCCATAGATGTAATAATGACGTTTTTACCGCCTTTTTTCAAGAACAGGATGGCAGCCTCGATTTTTGGTCCCATGCTTCCTTTAGGGAAATGGCCTTCATCCATATAACGCAATGCTTCATCAATGGTCATTTCGAATAGATTTTGTTGTTGAGGCGTACCAAAATGGATCGCAACTTGCTCAACACCAGTTAAAATAAATAGATAATCCGCATTGATTTCAGCAGCCAGGAGCGCACTTGCGAAATCCTTATCAATAACAGCATTCGTTCCTTTTAGCATCCCATTTTCTTCGACTACAGGAATGCCGCCGCCACCAGCTGTTATGACTGTGATTTCCTTGTCGAGCAACGCTTGAATTGCGTCTTTTTCTACAATTGTAACTGGCTTCGGAGACGCAACGACACGTCTGTATCCTCTGCCGCTGTCCTCGATGTATGAAATCTCTTCAGTTTCAAGAACCTTGTCCAGCTCTTCTTTTGTATAAAATGGCCCGATTGGCTTAGTCGGGTTAGAGAAAGCCGGGTCGTCTTTAGAAACAACAGCTTGAGTAACAATTGTGGCAACTGTTTTTCCGATATTGCGTTCAACCATCTTGTTTCTGAATGCTTGCTGAATCAAATACCCCAAATTACCTTGAGTCTCTGCATCCAATACATCAAGCGGATAAGCCGGTACCACGGATTCAGCCATTTGGTTTTTAATCAATGAATTTCCAACTTGCGGTCCGTTTCCATGAGTAATAACAACTGTATTTCCCTGTTCAATTAACCCTAAAACTGGTTCACAGCTTTCATCAATATTCTTTTTCTGCTCTTCAAGGGTGCCTTTTTGTCCCTCTTTAATTATTGCATTTCCACCGATAGCTAATACTATTTTGCTCATTGATATCTCTCCTGTATAAAATTACTTACTTGCCTCAGCCTATTTTGTTCTTGAAGCAAGCAAATTAATCCAATTTTTCTCTTCTTCACAAAATGAGGAGAGGAATTGTTTTTACCTTTTCCTCTCCATCAAGAATTTCATTATTCAGCTTCAATTAGGCCAAGCTTTACCGCATAAGCATCAATTGCTTTTTCAAAGCAAGCCAATGGCGCACGAACAGTACCTGCACCGATTTGGCCAACTCCAGCTTCTTTGTGTGCAATACCAGTGTTTATAACTGGCTCAATTCCCGTTTCAACTACTTTCCTTGCATCGATTCCAAGGCAAGAACCTTTGAAATCCCAGGTTGGAATTGAGTAATTAGGGTTATGGTCGATACAAATTTCCATCATCTCATTGCTTGTATTGAGGGCATCATCGAAACCACCCGCACCTACAAAACGTGTAACACCAGGAGCTGCGATCATTGCCATACCACCTACACCGAATGTTTCCGTGATGGCACTGTCACCCATATCAGGGCAAGCCATATCTTGGTCGTAGCCAGTAAAGAATAAGCCTTGTGGTGTATTAACAGGTGCAGTAAACCATTGGTCACCCATACCTGCAATACGGATTCCGAATTCATATCCATTGCGGCACATTGCTGTAACCACTGTACCATGCTGGATTTGTCTAGCTGTATCCATTACTGCCTTGGATGTTGCCATTGCAATGTTCAAGAAGAACTGGTCTGTATCAGCCAGGAATTGGATAACATCCTGCTTATCCTTATCAGATGCATCAGTTTTCAAAATATATGGAGTGATTTCTTTTAAGAAAATTAGCGATCCAGCAATGTTACGTTGGTGGAACTCATCACCCATTGTGATTGCTTTTGCAATCATAACGTTAACGTTTAATCCGTCACCTTTTACTGCCAGTGCTTTTGAAAGGACAGGTCCAAGAACATCTCTGAACCATGCAAGGCGGTTTGTTACTTCCTCGGAATAAGCACCGAAACGAAGTACTTTACCAATTCCTTCATTCAATGTGCAGTATGCCCGGTTTCCGCCATCTTGATTTTCGACAACAACAACCGGCATATTCCCTGATGTAATGCCACCCATTGGTCCAACGGCATTTACATGGTGGCATGGGATGAACTCAACTTCACCATTTTCAAACAGTTTAAACGCTTCATCAGCGTTTGCTGCCCAGCCTTCAAAGAGAGCCGCCCCTACACAAGAGCCTTGCATCGGGCTGGTCATATTTTCCCACTTAATAGGCGGTCCTGCATGGAGCAAGACCTTTCCATTTAACTCTTCAATAACTGATTTTGCAGGAACGACATCCACTAAAAATGGTGCGCCTGATACAACTTTATCGATTACTGCGCGGTTTGCTTCATCAATTGTTTTAAATTGTCCGTACATTTATGCTTCCTCCTGATTTTCATGTTGTGTAGATGGCGATTCAGATTAACGAAGAACGGCTAAGACTCTGCGCATTCTTTCGTTTCCGCCTGCAACTGGGCGCCAGTCGAATTGTACAGCTCGGCCGCCGTTGTCTGTAATGGCAGAAGCAAAACTCTTCAGGCCAACGTTGATAACATTCGGTTTCTCGTTCAATAGTTTCTCGATGGCAGAAGAAACGCTAATTTCTGCTTTTGCAGCTGCATGGTCAGAAACCATTTCCTTATCCTTCTCTTCAATCCGGATATCAAGCATAGCAAGAGCCGTACGGATCGCTTGATTATTGCTGTCTCGTACAATTACACCAGCTTGTGCAAGTTTTGACTTTTGCTCCTGAATGTCTTGTGGGTCTTGCTCTGTACCACAAACAGTCGCAACAAAGTAAATGTTTTTGCCGTTATCACGAGCATTGCTTTGGATCTTTTGAATAGCAGGAATCAACGCACCAGCCATGTCCTCATGCGAACCATAGCCAAGCACAACATCAAAAAGAATAATTGCTGTAGACTCGTCCTCTGCAGCCTTTTGGAAGAATTTGATCCGAGTAGCAGGGTCGATCATTGGATGAGGCTTTCCTTGAGTATAAATATCGTCACCCAGGTCAGCGACTTCATAACCGTTTGCTTTTAACAAGTAACCTTCCTCATGAGAGTCACTGCTGCCAAGGCCAAGGCCCCTGCTGATAAGTGTAGCTGCTTCGTATCCCAGTGTACCGCCGGAATAAAGGCCTTTAATTGTTTTTTGTTCGGGCTTCAAGTCGACAGCCGGTACTTCACCAGAAAGATGATTGTAATTTGCTTTTACTGGATTTCCTTTTGCAAGATCTACTGCAATTGCTGCTGTTTCTTCAAGGGTATTTGCATAATAGATGTTACCTTCGTGATTGTGCGGCTCTTCACCAAGGAAAATAGCGACAACCGGTTTAGAAAGGCTTTGCAGCAATTCAACGACCTGGTCACGCACTTCTTTTGCAGGTGGCTTGGAAACAATCCCAATCACTTCGGTCTGCTTATGTGCTTCAAGTCCTTTAATTGCATCCATCATTGTGATAGCGCCAATCTTATCAGATAGGTCACGTCCGCCGGTTCCGATGGCATGGGTAACACCGCCGCCAAGACGGTCGATTTGGACAGTTACTTCCTGGATACCTGTTCCGGAAGCACCAACAATTCCGATATTGCCTGGTTTAACAACATTTGCGAACGCAAGCGGGACACCGGACAAAATTTCCGTTCCACAGTCAGGTCCCATAACAAGAAGGCCTTTATCATGAGCTTTCTCTTTGAGGCGGCGCTCATCTTCAATCGATACGTTGTCACTGAAGATCATGACATGCAGATCATTGTCCAGTGCTTTGTCAGCTTCTTCTGCTGCGTATTGCCCCGGTGTTGAAATTAAAGCGACATTTGCACTTGGCAAAGCCTTAACCGCTTTATCCCATGTACGTACGGATTCAAATTGTTCTTTGCTGCTGCTGATAGCTTGGTTGTTTAGATAATTGTCGACTTCATCCAGTACTTCCTGAATCTTTTCTTCCATGTCTGTATCAACAACAATACACATATCATTGGCAGCCGCATTTTCGAGCTCCTCAGTGTAAAGGCCTGAGCTTTTGAAAATATCCTTATTGGCAGGAGTCCCCATCATGACCTGGACTTTGTTGATTCCGTCCATAGTCGAAATCTTGTTTGTGAGAAGCATTAAGTTAACAGAATCCTGATAAGAATTCTCTTTTATAATGGTATATAGCATTGGTTCATGCACCTCTTATTGTATTTTTTCTGGTTGTAAAAAAAGCTGCCTTTTTGACATAGTCATTACCATGTAAGAAGGGTGGCATCTCCCGGAGACCACCCTTCGTTTTCTGCCTTTACTTTGCAAAAGGACTCTTATTGTCATAGGCATTGTTGTGCACAACATCCGAATTTAGATACTCGTAAATATGGTCCACAATTTCAATGCCGTCCTCTTCATATTTCTTCTCCCTTTCAGCACTTCTTTGGCCAGGATAAGAAACGTGATCAAAGCCAGGAGCGGGCTTAATGTTATTAAGGTCCTTCATCGTCGTAGCAATGCCTTCTTGGAAGGCATTTAGGTCTGTGAAAAATTCGGGATTAATAACAATATGAAGCTGTCCAAGATTTCGATACTCAGTCAAATCATGATACATTGAGGAAACCTTGTTTCCAAACGGAAGACCAAGCAATATTCCGGATAAAACATCAACCATCATCATTAGCCCGTAACCCTTTGGACCGGCAATAGGCAATAACGCATTTACTTTAAACGGATCGGTTGTTGGCTCTCCATTGCTGTCAACAGCCCATGTATCAGGAATGGATTCATTTTTTGATCTGGCATGAAGAATTTTCCCCCAGGCTTGTACGGTTGTCGCCATATCAAAAGTAATATGCTTACCGTCCTTCCCAGGTGCGGCGAATGCAATAGGATTTGTTCCGTAATAAGGCTCAGATCCGCCATAAGGAACTACCATCGGATCGGATTGGCATACCGAAATTCCAATCAAGTTCTCATTAACAGCCTGTTGGACAAAATAAGAAAGTGCACCGCTATGGCCGATTCTTCTGACACCTACTACAGCAACACCATTATCCTTAGCCATTTTTATAGCTTCATCCATAGCGACCTTTGCGGCAACATGCCCTGCTCCATTATCTCCGTCAAAAACAGCTGTACATGGACCCGTTTTTTCAAACGTAAAATTCGGGTTGTTATTGATTCCGCCTTTAGCAATTCTTTCGGCATAATATTCCACTCGCATTGCACCGTGGGAGTGGACTCCTCTAGCATCAGCATGAGCAAGCACATCTGCAACAACATCAGCATGGTCTTCTGTTAATCCAGCCTTCTGGAGCTTTGTTGAGATTAAATTCCGCAATTGCTCTTTAGTCAATCTCATTCCTTCTCACCCCTAACGTCGACGTATTCCAGTTTATCTTTCATATCAAACCTGGCACTTATTTAGCAAACGGGTCTTTATGATCATATTGGTTGTTATGAATAACATCAGAGATTAAATATTCATGGATATCATCTACGATTTCAATCCCGTTTTCTTTATAATCTGCAATGACAATATCGGTATTCTGTCCAGGGAATAGAACCTTTGAAAAGCCCGGGGCAGGTTTAATTTGATTCAAGTCGTCCATGGTTTGCGTTATATCTTTCTTAAAGCCAGTTATACCTGTAAAGAATTCCGGATTAATGACAATATGGAGTTGGCCTAACTTCCGGTATTCAGTTAAATCTTCGTACATAGATGAAACTTTATTGCCAAACGGGAGTCCTAATAGTATTCCAGATAGTACATCGACCATCATAGCCAGGCCATAGCCCTTAGGGCCTGCAATTGGCAATAATGCGTTCACACTGAATGGATCAGTAGTCGGTTCGCCGTTTTTGTCAACAGCCCAAGTATCCGGAATCGATTCATTCTTTGATCGGGAATGAAGGATTTTCCCCCAGGCCTGGACAGTTGTTGCCATATCCAAAGTAATCTTTCTCCCATCGCTGCTTGGAGCTGCAAAAGCAATAGGGTTTGTACCATAATAAGGCTCAGCACCGCCGAATGGAACAACCATCGGATCGGATTGGCAAACGGAAATGCCAATTAAATCTTGGTCAGCTGCTTGGTGAGTAAAATAGGATATCGCTCCGCTATGGGAAATATCTCTTACACCAACGATTGCGACCCCACTTTCTTTTGCCATTTTAATTGCTTCGTCCATAGCAAGCTTTGCGGCAGCGTGGCCATTCCCGCCATCGCCATGGAAGATGCCCGTACTTGGGCCTGTTTTCTCAAATTTAAAGTCAGGATTAGTATTAATCCCGCCCTTTGCAATTCTTTCAGCATAGTACTCCACACGGATGGCACCGTGGGAATGAATTCCTCTTTCGTCTGCAAACACTAGGACGTCCGCGGCTATTTCAGCGTGTTCCTCGTTAAGTCCTGCTTTGTGAAGCTTATTTTTGATTAGACTTTTCAAGTCCTCTCTTTTTAATCTCATGGTGACACCTCTTCGTTGGGAATATTATAATGATGCATCCCGATTACAATCTTTTGAGTAAACATATGTTAGTGGTTCTCTTCCAACTGCATATGCAGCCTGATGAACATAAGGACCCATAAAGATGTAATCGCCTTTTTTAACTGGAATCCATTCGTTATCAAGGTTATACATACCTTCTCCAGACAGCAGGTACGCGCCATGCTCCTGAACATGTGTTTCAATAAATGGATGGCTTGCTGCAGGGTCGAATGAAAGGATATGGAAATTCATATCGAAATCGAGATCCATCGGCAATAGATCTTTAATATGAACGTTATGCATCTCATCGTAGTCCCTATATTCGATATCATTGGCATGACCGGAAACAACCCATGGCTTACGGCCTTCTAGTGGCTTGTATTTTTGTTTGTAAAGGAATAGACGAGAATCGCCGGATTCAACATTTTCCAAATACATTTTGACGCCTGGAGGGCAATATAAATAGCCGCTTTCTTGTAAAATATACTCTTTGCCATCGGCAGTTGCCTTCACTTTACCACCTAGAACGTAGACAAATGACTCAACATCTTCCTGTCCACAAAAGCCTTCACTATTCTTGCCGCCTTCGTGCATCGTGATGATATAATCTACAAAGCTTGCACCTAGTTTCGGTGAACCTAAAATGGACATTGTGCAATTTTCAAAACCAGGGACAACGTTATTGACTAAGCCCTCTGGTGCGATTAGAGCATATTTGCCATGTTTAATAATTGACCTGCTTGATAGTAAATCTTTTGGATAACCCATCTTTACATCTCTCCTATATAGTAGAATTTTTTAAAGGCGGTAGTTAAACAACGGTGTTGATTTCCGCTCCAGGCGCTTCGCTTTCCACGGGCGGCCTGGGAGCCTCCTCGGCGCAGGCGCCTGCGGGGTCTCCCACTGACCTTTTTTCCCGTAGGAGTCTTCGCGCCTTCCGCTACAATCAACTCTGTTAAAAACAACATTATCCTTTAACACAGCCTTTTTAAAAGGTTTAATAAACCTAATAATAAAAAGCTGAAATGAACATCCTTATTCCTTATATCCCAATTCATAAAGGGCACCAATGAGTGCCTTAACCCCTTCCGCCAAATCGGCAGGCTTTGTAAATTCCATTGGGTTGTGGCTGATTCCCTTTAGACTAGGTACAAATAGCATTGCTGTTGGTATAACCGGTGCAAAAATTTGCGAGTCATGGCCGGCACCACTGTGCATTAACTTATAATTCAGGCCGTTTTCTTTACATTGTTTTTCTATAAGTTCAACAACCTTTTGATCCATTGGGACAGGATTAGCATCCATCCACATATCGATTGTGGTTTCAACATCGTGCTCTTTTGAAATGTCATTGATTCTTGTGGTCATTTTTTCAGTAAATGAAACAATAGCTTCTTTGTCAGTATGACGGACATCAATAGTGAAAATAGCTTTTCCTGGCACGACATTTACGATGTTTGGCTGAGCTTCAATTTTACCTACTGTTGTGACAAGCGGATCTCCTGCTTCCTTTGCCATTGCGATAATTTCATATATCATTTGGCTCGCTGCAAAAACCGCGTCTTTTCTATAGCCCATTGGCGTTGTGCCAGCATGATTTGCTTCTCCTGTTATTTCAACCGTATACCGTCTTTGGCCTACAATACTATGAACAACTCCAACTGATTTTCCTTCGGTTTCTAAGACGCTTCCTTGCTCTACATGAACTTCCACAAAAGACTTCAAGTCATTGCGCGGCCCTTTTGTTTCGTCCTTGAAACCAAATCCCGCCTTAGACATCGCTTCTATGAATGGAACACCATCAAAATCAGCAATGGTTTCAACATCTTCACGTTTTGCTAAACCAACAATGTTTTTGGATCCCCAAAACGTGTAAGGAAAACGGCTTCCTTCTTCTTCTGCCATTGAAACGACTTCAATGTTTCGCAGTGGTTGGCCGTAATTTTCTTTCAAGTATTTCAGCGCCAATATACCGGCGACAATTCCATATGCTCCATCATATCGGCCGCCGTTTTTCACAGTATCAACATGTGAACCAGTAAGAATTGTTTCATTTGTATTTTTTCCTCTTAATGTGCCAAATAGATTTCCAACCTCATCAAAATGAACTTCAAGACCTTCGTTTTCCATCCATTCCTTTAAAGCATTCTGACCCTCGACCCAATCTTTTGAATAAAGCAGACGTGATACTCCACCTTCAGGATCCATCCCGAATCCGCCTAACCACTCAAGCTTTTTTGCGGTTTCTTCAGCAAGTTTGTCAAGCTCTTTACCATTTGCTTTTAGTATGTTTCCCAACTTCCATCTACCTTTCCTCATTATGTAAAGTAGCTCAATACAGGAATTGTTTTAAAAATATCCCTCTTATTGTTCCAAGTTCACGCTATCCTAACCTAGGGGACAAGGTTTCATTTCTATCCCCAGTTTCTTGCCTCACTACAATTGTAAGCGTATTGCATCGAATAGTCTTTATGAATGATGGATAAAGATAACAATCATTTTTATCCCTTATGGATAAAAAACTAAGAATTTGAAAGGGAGCACTCTACAAACCCACTAAAAAAGGGAGTACCTCCCAGTTTTATGGTGGTTACTCCCTTTTTTGCTATTCTTTTTGTTCTCGTTGAAGAAATTCATAAATCTTTAGCCCAATCCTTACCGACAACATTTCTTCAGAATCTTCAAAGTCCATGCCTGTAATTTCCTTAATTCGCTCCAAACGGTAAACGACCGTTTTATAGTGAATATAGAGAATCTTGGCTGTCTGTGCAGCGTTTTGGTTGCATTCCAAAAAGGTTTGCAATGTTTTTAGCAAATCGGCTTGATTTGCTTGCTGGTACGAAAGTAATGCCCTAAGTGACGGAGGAACAAACTGGATTAAAACAGTTGGGTCTTCAATATGGCGCAACAGTCTAAAAATCCCTAATTCTGAAAAGGCGGTTATGGATTCTAATCCATTAATCGTTTCACCTAAATCGAGTGCATCATTCGCCTCCTTGTAGCTTCTAGACATTTCAGTAACATTGTGTACCGCATTTCCTATTCCAACTTGAACGATAATGTCTTTTACTTGTCTGTTTATAAATTCTTGTATGTCACGAGAAGTTTTCTTAACTTTCTTGATCCATGATGGATTGTTAGCAGCCGTATCCTCTACTTTCCATAGAACAATGAATAAGTTGCTTTTATTAGCGACAATTCCATCAGGCAAATAATGCTCAATTGCTTCATTAACCACTAAATGATTTCGATCCGAAAACCCTCGTTTATTTTTTTGATTTATGCTGTCGGTTAAATGATTTATTTTAAATAACACAGCAACAAAAGAACCATCCAAATCCCAGCCAATCAAATTTGCTTTTTCATAAATAGCTTCCATTGAGTGGATATTCCCGCTTATCAGCTCTTCAATTAGGTCGATTTTATATTTCTTCTCAACCTCGGCGACAGCAAACTGTTTAACAAATTCGAGAGACAAAGAGGTTGCAGCGTTTTCGACAGCTATTAAGTCAAGCTCGCCGAGAGATTTATTCATTTCACCAATTAACAAATACTTTTTGTTGTGGTTTAATGTCTCAATCGGAACGACAATTTGGTGGCCTATCATGTTCTCTAATTCCGGATACTTTACAATTTGCCGGTAATGCGGAAATTTAATTCCTGCTGTCTGCTCGTAAACATGTACCTTTTCAATGATTTGAAATGTACGGAGAGAAGGAACAGTTGACGCGATACAACGAAAATTCCGGTCAAAAAGAGCAACAGGATTACCAATTAATGTTTCGAGCGTGCCGATAATTTCATCCGGTCCTTTATCAGCGAGTGACAGGGCTGTAAAGCGATCATGAATTTCTTTGTAATATTGCAGTTTTTTGACCTGATTATTAAAAAGTTCTCCCATTATTGGATACATGACATCAACAAAAAGAACTTCTCTCGGCAGCTGTATGATAGGCAGCCCGCATTTTTCGCACGCATCAATCAATTGACTCGATATTTCAGTACCGACCTTTTTGATAATGAGAGCACTGACTCCTTTTTCTGACAGCTTGGCGATAAACTCCTTTTGCTCCTTATCAGTAAAAGAGCGAATTGAATAAAGGCTTGTCAGAATTACCTCCCCGCCCTTTATCCATTTTGCAATATCAGGTGCTTCCATAATGGTCACACCTTCGATCGTATTATCTATATAATTTTTTCCCCCTAAGACTACAGCACCTTTAAGGGATTCCATTTCCAAAATGTCTCTTACCTTTAGTTCCATTAGCCGCAGTCCTTTCTCCTATATAAAGTGAACCTTCAATCAGTGAGACGCAAAAAATGAATTTCTTAGTTCAGATATATAGTGTAAAACTTCACATGTCGAATTAAGTTTAATTTTATTATACAATAATAATGTTAGCCTTCCATCAGTGAAGGTTTTTCCACTATTGGTTAGCCCCGTTCTACTGTCGGTTAAGAGCGGGATAAAGTGAAACTTCAATCAGTGGGGGTTTTCTTCACCCCCCACTGAATGTTAGTTGAACCAATCGGGCTTTTACGGGCTGTTATCCCCCACCTACGCTTCTTTGATTCCCTGCATTTAGGTGGGGGTCTTACAGCCCGTTAATGCGGGATAAACATTCAATTTAAATGAAAGAAAGTGTGTGTGACATCATGATGAAAACCACAATCGTGTATAAACAAGGAAATGATTTTGAGATTAAAGGCGACTTTTACCCTGCTCCCGAAAAATCCAGCCCTGTAATTGTTTATATACATGGCGGCGGTTTATTTTGGGGCTCTCGTGAGGACTTGAAAGCCGACCAGATTGAATTTTATCACCAAGCTGGTTTTAATATTTTCTCTATTGATTATCGCTTAGCTCCTGAATCCAAACTTTCAGATATCCAGCTGGATATTGCAGATGCCCTTTCCTGGGTTGAAACCGAGGGTACTAAACAGTTCGATTATGACCCAGAAAAGATCGCCGTAATTGGAGGCTCGGCTGGCGGATATCTCGCACTAATGTCAGGGACTTTCAAGAAAAAACCGAAAGCTGTTGTTTCATTTTACGGATATGGCGATATTACTGGGGAGTGGGCAATAAAGCCAAGCCCTCATTATTTAAGCATGACAAGTGTT
Organism: Bacillus sp. FJAT-27225; assembly: GCF_001685025.1. GTDB lineage: Bacteria > Bacillota > Bacilli > Bacillales > Cytobacillaceae > Bacillus_D. The sequence goes on from NZ_MAYU01000021.1 coordinate 540,128, forward strand.
CCAAAAGAACTTGCGAATATGCTCGTTTCTGACCGTGTTATAACAGTCGGCCCCATCGAAAAACGGTATGCCATCTATATGTACGCCAGACAGCAAGGAGTATGGATTGACAAGATTAGCGGGGGCCTTCATCCGATCTTGGACAAGGAAGAACTTTCCCAATTCTGCCCTCTTCAACATGTCAATGCCGATTTTCCTCCGACACTTCTTTTGCACGGAACGGCGGATGAGGATGTTCCTTATGAGCAATCCGTGATGATGGCAGAAACACTAAAAGAGGCTGGAGTGGAAAGTAAATTAATTACGATTCCTGAAGGAAAGCATGTCTTCGATGAAGACTGGCAAAATCCAGTTGTCCAAAATGCCTTTGAAGAAGTCGTTGCTTTTTTAAAGTTATGTTTAAAATAAGGCTATAGTAAGGTTATAGTCGATTTTTAATAGTTTTGATTTTGAGCGAAAATGTAACACAGCCATATATAGAGAAAGGGCTTGAGAGGAAACTCCCAAGCCCTTTTTTTATTAACTTTATCCCGCATTAAGGGACAGTAAGCCTCTTTCAGAGACAACTGCCCCTAAATGCCCGATTGGTGAGATACAATGAAACTTGCCGCTGTGATTTTCAGCGGCTTAGTTGAATCAATCGGGTTCGTACTGCCGCTTAATCGCCGAGCTCTTCGGTGAATTAGCGGCAGTAGAACGGGACTATCAATCAGTGGAAAACCCCCACTGATTGAAGTTTCACTTTATCTCGCTCTTGCGTTTATTTTAAAAACCTTATTTTCCTTTTTTTCTCCGTTGTTCTCCTCTTCAACACCATAACGATCCCAATTAAACAGATTTTCCATTAGCAGTGCCAGTATGATTCCCATTAATAAGCCGCTGCTAAGCAAAGGGCGAACAACACTTGGAATTGATGCAAAGTAAGATGGCGGCAACGTCATGATAATAATTCCAACAAACAGCGGAACAGCCGAACGGTAAGCGTTGACCGTATTAAAATTAACTTGCTTAAAGAAATTCAGGGAAGAATTCAGAAGCAGCAAATATGAGACAAATAACACTGCGCTCCCAACGCTCAAAGGTAACTGGGAGAAAAAGTGCCCGATTGGCGGAATAAGCCCCATTACCATGAACATGAATCCACCTAGAATGAATGGAATCCTTTTTATAATCCCAGTTTGGCTAAGGAAACCGATAGACGACACATAAGGTGAATAAGGAACAAGGCCAAGGAACCCTGCAAGCAAAGTAAAAATACCGGTTATCGTAAATGAAGTTCGATATTGTTTCTTGGTCGTCTGTTCATTGTACATACTCTCGGTCCCTTTTAATGACCCAAACGTATTGGCTGTGTTTAGAAGACCGGCTAGAACCGTGGTTACAATAATCCCAACGTTCCAGGCAGGTTCCCCGAATGGGAACAACTCAATTGCAAATGACGAAACTTTCTCAACTGAACTCTGTGTTTCAAATAGAAGTGCGTAGGCAATCCAGCCCACAATAATACCAAGCAATAAACCATAACGTCTGATGGTTGGTGATGCCTTCACACTGATAACAATCACGAAAATCGCTATAACGATTGATAATAATGATACCGACAAGTTAATTTCTGCACCCTGAGTCTGGTTGCCAAACGGAATTCCGAGCATTCCCTTCAGGAAAATCCCAATCAATTGACATCCGAACAAGAACATAAATACACCCATCACTGCAGGATTAAATAATTTGGCAAGGTGAGGCCCCAATCCGGCAAGGCCAATAATAAGCGTCAAAATCGCGGAAATGATAATACCGACTGTCAGGCTGCCTCCCAAAACCGGTAAGGGAATGCCTTGCGCAGCAGCAGACGCACAAAGCGTTAAAATAATTCCCCACCAAAGTCCTGATTGCCCTTCCATAATGGCACGTTTATGTCCTAAAAGCGCCTGGACAATACACGCCAACCCAGTCACAATAAAGGAAAGCTGAAGCAAGTTGACAATTTTACTTGGTTCAAGCTCAAATGCCGCTCCTATTGTGATTGGGATAACAACAATATTTGTGAAAATAAAAAAGAGCCATTGCAAGCCCGAAATCCAATTGCTTGATTTTAATAATTCCTTAATGACAATCGCCTTCTTTTCTATGTTTTAAAGTAGTTTTTCTAAAAAGCCAATGCCTTTATTCCTAACAATACACCTATTACCGTGTCCGCCCCGGATGTATGGCCTATTTTTCTCATTTCTTCAAGGGCAGTCATAAACTCTGTCCCGCGTGGCTTATCCATCACTTGACACATCTGGATAAGATGTGAGTGAAATTTGTTCTCGGCAGCATACAAAAGATATTCCAGTGAAATATGTGTTGTTCTCTTCCGGCCATATTCAAATAAATACGTTTTCAATTGCTGCTGAAATACATCGTTTGTTCCCTCTAAAGCCGAAAAAATCGCACAAATTCCCGTGATGACATCGTCGCCGCTTGGCGTGAGCCCCAGACCTCTTCCGATCCAATAATTAAATACGTTATTGGCATCTGTGGATTGATCTCCACGTGCAAGCATTTTTAGATTATCCAATTCATGGAGAATCGGATGATCCTTCTGGTTAAAAATAGGGTCTGTCAAAAACTTGATTAGCATAATTTTATCATTGTTCGTTTGAGCCAGGCCGGTTTGCCAATCCTCTTGAAGCAGCCTATCGGCAACGAACAGCAAGTTATCTTTTAGGTGCCAAAGATTGTACATAAACCCATAGAGTACAGGATTTGCTAATTCTGCCTGTCCGATCGAGAGGGAAGGTCCTTCCGAGAAAACAAAGGTTTCTGAATGCCTGTGCCAAACTACATTCTGGTTACCCCTAATTTCCCTGATGAACTGCTGCACATCCTGTTTATTCAGACCGATTCCGAATGGGGAAATCCCCTTTTCCACATCACCAATATGAATTAAAGAATCACCAAATGCTAAGTTAAAACTGTTATTAAAAATACTATGGACATAACCTTTTTGATTACGTTCAACGATCTTATATATTTCATTACTTGCAGCACGTGCCGTCCATCCGCTATTACTATGATTTCTCTCAAATGAATAACTCACCCAATTCACCCCAGCATTAAAATTCACCTTGAAAAAAATCACCGCTTGACCGCTACATTTGAGTTTACATGATCCCTTGTCCATACCTTCATCTATATAAGATTAAGTTAGATGAGGCCTAATTGTCACTGTTCAAACTAACCAAAATATTTTTTGCTTTTTGTCTACTTTTAACGTAAAATAACAATTTGATAGCGATTAAATGAGGGGTAAACGATGAAAACAATAAATGATTTATTTATACTAGAAGGTATGAAAGAGAGTGTCGTCCTGGCAGGCCACAGAGGGCTTACTCGAAATGTTCAATTTGTAAATATATCTGATACACCCGATATCATCCAATTTTTAGATAGCAATCATTTACTTCTCACTACCGGCTATGCGTTTAAAGACGATATAGAGCATATGTGTGAGTTGATTAAACAAATGCATGCGTTAAATTGTTCTGGAATGGTAATTAAAATTAACCGATTTTTGAAAGAATTGCCTACAGAGGTTAAATTACTTGCTGATGATTTGGCTTTTCCAATTATTGATTTACCTGCAAAACATACATTAGGGGAAGTATCCCGGCACATTTTAAATTACTTGAATGATAATGAAACAGAGCAACTTTATTATGCCCTGCATGTTCAAAAAGAATTTTCCGACATGATGATAAAAGGATACAGCCTGAATTCCCTGATTGAACAATTGGGACATTTTTTAGCACGCCCAACCCTTTTATTGAACCATCGTGGAGAAAAAATTGCCGCCAGCCATGATTTTCGAACGGATTCAATGAAGGCAGTAGAACAAGAAATCATTGAAAAAGTGAAAGAAGATATCGTGTCTGCCCGGAAAGGCAGCACATTTGTCATACCTTCAAGGGAAGGCAAATCTATCTCTACCTTTCCAGTGCAAACGAAACGATTATATCCCAGTATGCTGGTCATCGTTGATTCTTCAACCTTGCCCTATCCATCTTCACAAATGGCCATCGAGCAAGCTGGCAACGTTGTTTCATTTACAATTATAAAAGAACAGGCGATTGAGGAAAATTCACGACTATTAAAGAATAACTTCTTTGATGAATTAATTGAACTGAGAATTCGCTCCGATGAAGAAATCATGAGCCTTGCAAATTATTATGGGTTAAAAGAAGATATGGAGAATATTTGCATTATCAGTACCGTAGATTCAAAAGGACCAAATTATGAAGCCTTGCAATTATACGAAAAAAAAGTTGGGGAGTTATATACCAGTATTTACGACCAGCTTGAGGATGAAATCATTCAGCATAATATGGATGCAATTTTGTTTACAAAAGAAAGATACTTCGTTATGGTACTCCAATTTTCAAAGTTCACCGAAAATGACCTGAATGATGTAACCGAATTTATCCAAAATTGTCAAAACAACTTGCAGTCTGATTATTCGATTTCCTTCGGCGTCAGCAATCCAATCCGCTCAATTAAAGATATTCCAACAGCCTATAATGAAGCGGTAGAAGCGATTACGGGCGGATACGATATGAACAAGCAAGGATTCATTCATTTCTATAAACCAAAGGATTTGGAAAAATTACTAAGTGGCCTTCCAAAAAAAGATTTAAAAGCATTTTATGAAAATGCTTTAAAGTCACTTGCCTATCCCGAGTCAAAAGAAGAGCAGGAATTGGTTAAAACGATACAAGTATTCCTTGATTCCCAATGTGAGATTTCCGAGACATCAAGGAAATTGTTTATCCATAGAAATACCGTTAAATACCGAATTGAAAAAACGGAAGAAATGCTAAACTCTTCTTTCCGTGACCCTATAGATTCACTGCGCATACGCGTTGCTCTAATAATCGGCAACCTCCTTCAAGAAAACGAGAACAATTTGTAAGGGCAGCACAAGCGCCTAACACAAAAAAACCAAAACCCTTTTACATCGGGTTTTGGTTTTTTTACTTATGCTTTAACTTCTGCTTTACCATCAACAATGATTTGTCCGTTTTCATAGACAATTTCACCATTGACAATGGTTGTTTTGACATTCCCTTTAAATGTCATGCCAACATATGGTGAATGCTGGTGGCGGTAAAATAAATCTTCATTCTTTAGTTCAAAGCTTTCATTTAGATTTACAATTGCCAAGTCAGCATCGTAGCCTTCTGCAATTGTTCCTTTCGTTGATAGTCCGAACAATTTTGCCGGGTTTGTTGCAGTCAGTTCAACGATTTTTTCTAATGGAAGGTTTCGTTTAAAATAACCTTCAGTCAGAAGAATATTCAAAGTGGACTGAGCACCGGAAATTCCGCCCCAGCCTTCAAAATAGTTGTCAGTAATTGTTTTCATGGATGCTGGTGCAGGTGAATGGTCGGAACCGATGACAGTAATTTCACCGTTCGCTACAGCAGCCCAAAGATCTTCTACTTCATCTTCATCTCTTAACGGAGGAGCACATTTTGCCAATGCCCCTTTTTCTTCTAAGTCCTTAACTGTTAAAGAAAGATAGTGCGGGCATGTTTCGACTGTTACATCTACACCCCTTTGTTGAGCTTCCTTAATGACTTCAACTACTTTTCGGCTGCTTGCATGGACGATATGGAGCTTACATCCAGTTGCCTCTGCATAAGAGATCACTCGACGAACTGCCTCTATTTCAGAAATAATTGGACGGGATTCAACAAAGTCCCTTGCCGTTGTTTTGCCCTGGCTTTGCTTTTCTTTTGCCAGCTGATCACAAATAACAGTACTTTCAGCGTGTACAGCTACTAGAGAGCCAAAGGATGCAATCTCTTTCATGCCCTTATAGAGTGTTTCGTCATCAACGTTATCAAAATCGGCTATCCCGCTTGGTGACATGAATGCCTTGAATCCGATGACGCCATTTTCGTGAAGTTCCTTAAGATCGTCAATATTTTCGGGTACAAGCCCACCCCAGAAACGCGGATTAACAATTGACTTTTCATCGGCAGCTGAGCTTTTCAGCTCCAAATTCGCCTTGTTAATAGTTGGGGGCGTACTATTCAGCGGCATATCAAAGAACGTTGTGACACCGCCTGCAGCCAAGCTTCTGCTTCCTGTCTCGAGCCCTTCCCATTCCGTTCTGCCAGGTTCATTAAAATGGACGTGTGTATCGATCAAGCCTGGCAGGATATGAAGACCCTCAGCATTAATCTCTTTATCTGCTGTAGCCTCTAAAGATTTACCTACAGATACTTCTTTAATCTTGCCATCCTTGATGGCAAGATCACCTTGAACGATTGACTCGGATGTGACGATATTCCCGTTTCTAACAATTAATTCATATGTAGCCATGTTTCAAACCTCCTGGCATTTAGTAAACGCTTTGCCATTGTCAATCGCTGACTATGGCAAAGCGGGTCATTATTTCATTTTTGTATTTATGCTAATTAGTTAGCATAAATCAGCTTTCCTACAGGTTCTCCCACAATGCCTTTTTCCAAATCGAACACAACATTTCCGCGAACGATGGTTTTTGTCACACGGCAGTCAATTTTTCTGCCTTCATATGCACTGTGTTTATTTTTGTAGTACAGGTCTTCCCTTTTCACTGTATAAGACTGGTTCGGATCGACCAGGATGATATCCGCATCTTTTGAAACGGCGATTTCACCTTTGTTCGGCAGGTTGAAACGCTCAGCCGGATGTGTTGCAATTAAATCAACAAACTTTTCAACAGCCAATCCGCGTTGTTTTACAGCCAGGTCAAACATAAGGTCGACATTGTTCTGGGCGCCGCTGATTCCTCCCCAAGCTTCCCAGAGATTTCCCTGCTTTAAATCTTCGGTACAAGGTGAGTGATCAGAAGTAATCCAGTCGATATTACCATTTAGCAGCTCATCCCATAGTTTTGCCTGGATTTCAGCAGGCCTGATTGGCGGCTGGCACTTTGCCCTTGGGCCGATTTCATCCACTTCCTCTGCCGTGAATGCAAAATAATGGGGACAGGATTCGACTGTTACATCGACACCTTCTTGCTTCGCTTTTTGAATAACCTGAATCGCCTCTGATGTACTAATATGAACGAGATGCAATTTACAGCCGGTTTCCTTGGCGAAAAGAATCGCGCGTGAAACAGCTTCTACCTCTGTAATAACCGGGCGGGACTCAGCATATTCAACTCCTGAATTTTTCCCTAGTCTGGCATATTCTTCGCCAAGTTTTTTTGCTATAGAAGGATTTTCCGCATGGATGCACAGCAGTTGATCCAATTCAGCCAGTTTCTGCATGCCTTTATACAAGGTATAATCATCAACATTTGTGAAATCTCCAGGAATATCACTTGTAATATCAGACATGAAGCATTTAAAGGCTAGAACTCCTGCATCAGCAAGTTCCTCAAGCTTGTCCAGATTGTCCGGGACAAGGCCGCCATAAAAGGCATAATCAACATAGTTTTGTGTTTTGGCAGCTTCAAGCTTCAAATCCAGTGCCTCTTTATTGATTGTTGCCGGGAGTGCGTTCAATGGCATTTCCACATAGCTTGTAGTACCGCCGGCTGCCAATGCTTTCGATCCTGTTTCAAAGCCTTCCCATTCTGTCCTGCCTGGTTCGCTGATGTGAACATGTGTATCAATCATCCCAGGCATGACATACTGGCCGTCCGCATGAATAATCTCTTTTGCATCTTCTACAATTTGCTCCGCAATGCATGAAATTTTTTCGTTGTTAATTCCAATATCAACTTTACGGACGCCATCACGGAAGACAACATTGCCGCCTTTAATTACTAAATCGTAAGCCATTGTTCCAATCCCCTTCCAATTATGATTACAAATTATTCACATATAACAGATGAGTCTAGATTGCATTTTTTTCTTCTTGCAATTCCACAACCTGATTGCCTTTAATTTTCGGCAACTCAAGAATTGTATAGATTACAAACGCTGAAATAACCCCTACTATCCACGAAATATCATAAAGCGGTTTAAAGAACGGGACGAAATTACCGATTAGGCAAAGTACCCCTGCAATAACCAATGTGATGAGGGCATTCACATTGAATCCATTCTTATAATTGTATTTTCCGTTTTGTGAATACAATTCTTCCAAATCAATCTCTGTTTTTGAAACGACAAAATAATGGGCAAGCATTACACCAGCAATTGGAGCCAATAAGCCGCCAACGATATTTAAGAATGTAAAGATGCTTGTCGCATCCTCCATGAGTTTCCAAGGCATGACCAGGATCCCGATTACAGCTGCGATTGTGGCACCAGACTTAAATGTTAATTTTTTCGGGAAAAGCGATGCCAATTGGTAGCCGGCAGGAACAATATTACCTGTCACATTAACCGCCAATGTTGTTAAACATAAAGTCAGTACGGAAATTGCAATTGCAAAACCACTATCAAATCTGGCAACAACATCAAGCACATTCCAAATTGGTGTCCCAAAGGCAATCTCAGAACCTACAATAATGGAGATACTAGCTATCGCAAACAGCAAATACGTCACAACCAAACCTACAGTTTGTCCAATAGCTTGAGCTTTTGTAGAGCGAGCCAATCTTGTAAAATCAGATACGTTTACAATCGGAGCTGCCCAGGCAGCAATGACCGCTGTAATAGCAGCCAAAAAGACGATTACTTTATTGCCGCTGACCCCAGTACCCGTATAAGCGAGGATAGGGCCGATACCACCGGCTAAATTAATAGCCCAGATTGCCATTCCACCAAAAACAATATAAACGAGTGGAGAAAGGATATTTGTAAACTTCCCTAAGAGCCCCATTCCCCCATAAATCAGCGCTACATTAAATAACCAGAATAACAGGAAAGAAATTAGTCCAGGCAATGATAATCCAAGAAAATTCCAATCTCCGCCTAACGTCAAATATGTTGGCCAAGCCTTTCCGATTAGGATAGACAAGGCCTGGCTGCCTGCGAATGTCTGAAATCCAAACCACATAATTGCAGCAATAACTCCCCTTAACACTCCTGGGATCATCGCACCTTTCGTACCGAATGATGAACGTACGAGCATGGCAAATGGCAAACCATATTTTGATCCTGCATGGCCATTAAGGACCATTGCTGCCGCTAATATAAGTGATGCACACATAATAGCACCAAAAACTTGCCAAACCGACATTCCTATTGCAAAAAGCCCGCCAATCGCAATATAGTTAGGGATATTATGTACGGATCCCATCCAAACTGTGAAAAAATTCCCGACAGTCCAATTCCTGTCCTCTTTCTTTGATGGCAATACGTCTTCGCTGTAGCCCGCAGCCTTCACTAGTTCTCTGTTAAACTCTCCCAAAAGGATTACCCCCTCAAAATAAACGATGAAAATGTGACAGCTTTTTTAAATTTCTACAGATGCTATAGAAATTATTTTATTTAAGCCTATAATTAAAACATAAAATGAGGAATAGCAATTCAATATTATCTCATGAAAATTTCACAACCTCATAATAACGCTTTCAACGCCACAAAATTATTATACAAAGTTTTTCATCAAAGGTCGTTATCTCCATTAAACAAAAAATCAAGCTTGTATTATCAACTGTGCATATACAATTCTAATATAGTGTTCACTTTGAACAAACAGTTATTCACTTTGACCAACGGAAATATATTAGTATAGTAAATTTTTTAATTCATTAAGAAGTGAATCTTCATCGCTTGAGGCTTTTCCCTATTGTCAATGCAATTGAAAAACTTCCGTTTAGGAATAATTCAGGAATCATTAACAAGACAAAAAAAGCAACTTTCTTCCTAAATTGGAGGGAAAGTTGCTTTTTTTGTCTATCCCTACTGGTGTTATATCGTAGCTTACCGGCTCAATTATATTAATCGGCTTAATTTTTGGATAACCCACCTATAAAGTTTATTTTTGGAATCTATTTATTAACTTGAATACTATGCGACTCAAGAAAGCGATACCCATCGTCGACACTTTCTGGCAAGTTATTTAGGCGATTACTTTTTTTGTAGTACGAAACTCAAGGATAGTATAAAGAATGAATGCTGAAATAATTCCTACAAACCACGAAATATCATAAAGCGGTTTAAAGAACGGGACGAAATTACCGATTAGGCAAAGTACCCCTGCAATAACCAATGTGATGAGGGCATTCACATTAAATCCATTCTTATAATTGTATTTTCCATTTTGTGAATACAATTCTTCCAAATCAATTTCCTGTTTTGAAACGATGAAGTACTGGGCTAGCATCACACCTGCGATTGGAGCCAATAAGCCGCCAACTATATTTAAGAATGTAAAAATACTTGTCGCATTCTCCATAAGTTTCCAAGGCATGACAAGAATCCCAATTACAGCTGCGATTGTCGCACCAGACTTAAATGTTAATTTTTTCGGGAATAGCGATGCCAATTGGTAACCGGCAGGAACTATATTCCCTGTCACATTCACCGCCAATGTTGTTAAGCATAAAGTCAGTACTGATATCGCTATAGCAAAGCCACTGTCGAATCGAGCTACAACTTCAAGTACATTCCATATTGGTGTACCAAAAGCAATCTCGGAGCCAACAATAATCGAAATGCTTGCAATTGCAAACAATAAATACGCCACAATTAAACCTAAAGTTTGTCCAATAGCTTGGTCCTTTGTAGAGCGAGCCAATCTTGTAAAGTCAGAAACGTTTACAATCGGAGCTGCCCAAGAAGCAATAACTGCAGTTACGCCTGCCAAAAAGACGATAACTTTATTACCGCTGATATCAGCACCCGTATAAGCCAAGATGGGGCCAATACCTCCAGCCAAGTTAATTGCCCAGATCGCCATACCACCAAAAACAATATAAACAAGCGGTGAAAGGATATTTGCGAATTTCCCTAAGAATTCCATTCCCCCATAAATTAAAGCAACATTCAATAACCAGAATAACAGGAACGAAATTAGCCCAGGCAAAGATAATCCAAGTAAATTCCAATCCCCTCCCAGAGTGATATACGTTGGCCAAATCTTTCCAATTAGAATTGATAATGCTTGGCTGCCTGCGAATGTCTGGAATCCAAACCACATGATTGCTGCAATTATCCCCCTTAATACGCCAGGAATCATTGCGCCTTTTGTACCGAAAGAGGTGCGTATCAGCATCGCAAAAGGCAAACCATATTTAGAACCTGCATGGCCATTTAGAACCATCGCTGCCGCTAATAGTATGGACGCACATATAATTACAGCGAAAACTTGTCCAACAGACATCCCTATAGCAAAAAGTCCGCCAATGGCAATGTAGTTTGGGATATTATGCACTGAACCCATCCAAATTGATGTATAATTTCCGACGTTCCAATTTTTATCCTTTGGCTTGGTCGGTAATATGTCGTCACTAAAACCAGCTGCTTTTAATTGTTCTCGATTGACATCGGCCAATCGAATCACCCCTTTGATCATGTCGATCACCTAACGAAATCCATCCCGCACTTGTTAGTTTGACCGTTTTATATAGAAAATTATTCTTGTTGAGTTAAACCTTTATGGCTTGTTTCCAGTTATTTTTATAACCATTCTAACTTGAAACAAAAAAATTATTCGATAGGCTGTTATAGTTGAACACCCTAGTCACTGCTAATGTGTCCTCTTATTATAGGTTCCTTTCGCGGGAATAATATTCCTAACAATAAAGGAAATGGCAGAGGAAAAACCCAAGTTGCAGAATCGTGGCGATAAAATGGATATAAGGTATTATAGAGCTTGGGCCCAAGATTGTTTCTTATACACGGAGGCATTTTTAAAACATTATCCGCCCTCACTTGGCGTTCAAAGACGTGTTCTGAAAATGAACCATCTTTCGACATAAAGTGAAACTTCAATCAGTGGGGGGCTTCATCCCACACTGATTGTTAGTTGAACCAATCGGGCATTTAGGGACAGTTCCTCTGAAAGAGGTTACTGTCCCTTTATGCGGGATAAAGTGAAACTTCAATCAGTGGGGGTTTTCTTCATCCCCCACTGATTGTTAGTCCCGTTCTACTGCCGCTAACTAGCCAAATTACGGCGACCAAGCGGCACTATGAACCCGATTGGTTCAACTATGCCGCTGAAAAGCACAGCGGCAAGTTTCACTGTATCTCACCAATCGGGCGCATGCGGCTGTTATCCCCCACCTACGCTTCTTTGATTCCCTGCCTTTAGGTGGGGGTCTTACAGCCCGTTACATGCGGGATAAATTCATCGAGAGGGAACAACTCATACGTTAAGGAGGACTATTCAATGACTAGAAAAGCTTATAATGCAAAGGGTTCAGCAGCATCTGGCCCATACTCACATGCGGTAGACGCAGGTGATTTAGTTTATTTTTCCGGGCAAACCGCGATGAACTCGATTGACAAAGACAAAAATCCATGTGACATTGCAGCCCAAACAAGGCAGTGTTTTGTCCATTTATTCGAGGCGCTGGAAGCTGCTAATCTTACACCCGATGATGTGGTGAAGGTAAATGTATATTTAACCGATATGAAAAACTTTTCGGCTATGAATGAGGTATACGCAACACAATTTTCCGAACCATACCCAGCAAGAACATGTGTAGCAGTTTTAGCACTGCCGCTTGGGGCGGAAGTCGAGATCGAAATGATTGCAAAAAGGCCTAAATAGAGTCATCAAATTGCACAAAAAGGCATTGGGAACACATTCCCATGCCTTTTAACAAATAAGGGACGGTTCTGCTTTTCCACATGGAAAAGCAGAACCGTCCCCTTAGTTTAATGCCGGATTAGATAATCGAATGCACCCAACGCGGCGGTTGCACCAGATCCCATTGAGATGATGATTTGCTTATAGACGCTGTCTGTACAGTCGCCTGCAGCAAATACACCAGGAATGCTGGTTGAACCGTGCTTGTCTACAACGATTTCTCCGAAACGCGTGCGCTCGATTTTATCGCCAAGCCAGTCGGTGTTTGGAACTAAGCCGATCTGGACGAATACGCCTTCAAGCTCTATATGATGCTCTTGTTCTGTTTCACGGTCAATATAAGTAATTCCGTTTACCTTGTCGGTTCCGGTAATTTCCTTAGTTTGAGCATTCTTAATGACGGTGACATTCGACAAGCTGTACAGGCGGTCCTGCAGAACTGTATCAGCTTTTAGTTCCGGCATGAATTCAAGAACTGTGACATGCTTCACAATCCCAGCCAGGTCAATGGCCGCTTCAATTCCGGAGTTGCCTCCGCCAATTACAGCAACATGCTTTCCTTCAAATAGCGGGCCGTCACAGTGTGCACAATAGGCTACACCTTTGTTTTTAAACTCGGCTTCACCTGGTACCCCGACATTCCGCCAGCGGGCGCCAGTTGAAAGGATTACCGTTTTACTCTTCAGCACTGCCCCATTTTCAAGCTCAAGTTCAATGAGGTCTTTCTTCTCAAGACCTACAGCACGCTGGAGGTTCATGATATCCACATCGTACTCTTTTACATGCTCTTCAAGGGTGGCAGCAAGCTTAGGGCCTTCCGTATATTTCGTGCCAATGAAGTTCTCGATGCCAAGCGTATCCATTACCTGGCCGCCAAAGCGTTCAGCGACGATACCAGTGCGAATGCCTTTGCGCGCAGCGTAAACCGCCGCACTTGCACCAGCAGGGCCACCGCCGACAACAAGTACATCAAACGGCTCCTTATCATTGAATTCCGATGCATCCGGGGCATCGGCGATCTTTGAAAGGATTTCTTCCAAAGACATGCGTCCGCTTCCGAACGATTCGCCATTCAGGAATACCGTTGGAACAGCCATGATGCCTTTGCTTTCCACTTCTTCCTTAAATGCTCCCCCTTCAATCATTGTATGAGTGATGCCAGGGTTCACTAGGCTCATCACATTCAAAGCCTGGACGACGTCAGGACAGTTGTGGCAAGTCAGGCTGATGTAAGATTCAAAATGGTATTCGCCTTTAATGCTTTTCACTTGGTCAATGAGTTTTTGATCCACTTTCGGTGCCCTGCCACTAACCTGCAGGAGAGCAAGGACAAGCGACGTAAATTCATGGCCAAGCGGGATGCCGGCAAAAACAATGCCCGTGTCTTCGCCAATGCGGTTGACACTAAAGCTCGGAGTTCTCTCCAGCTCAGCTTTTTCCACTTTAATTCTTGGTGACATAGTTGCAAGTTCATCAACTAGAGCAAGCATGTCGCGAGATACGTCATCAGATCCTGCACTTACTTTTAACAGTACTTCCCCCTCCATCATCTGGAGGTATTGTTCCAATTGTGCTTTAATATCTGCATCTAACAACATGTTTATCGTGCTCCTTAAATTTTGCCTACAAGGTCAAGGCTAGGCTTAAGTGTTTCTCCGCCTTCCTGCCATTTAGCCGGGCAAACTTCGCCTGGGTTGTTGCGTACATATTGTGCTGCTTTGATTTTATTAACAAGAGTGCTCGCGTCACGGCCGATACCGTCAGCGTTGATTTCCATAGCCTGGACAACACCATCTGGATCGATGATGAATGTACCACGCTGTGCAAGGCCTTCTTCTTCATCAAGAACATCAAAGATACGGGAAATCTTCTGGGAAGGATCGCCGATCATGACATATTCGATTTTGCTGATTGCATCAGAATGGTCATGCCATGCTTTATGTGTAAAGTGAGTATCAGTTGAAACTGAATATACTTCAACACCTAGATCTTTCAATGTAGCATATTGGTTTTGCAGATCTTCCAGTTCAGTAGGGCAAACGAATGTGAAGTCAGCTGGATAGAAGCAAACGACACTCCATTTACCTGTGAAGTTTTGATCAGTTACATCGATGAATTCACCGTTGTGGTATGCTTTCGCAGCGAAAGGTGAGACTGTTTTTCCGATAAGAGACATGTTTTGTTTCCTCCTTGAACGTAGTGATGAGTAATAATTTCTATGTGATAATAATTCTAATCACAATGACTATTATTATTGAATAATACTTTTTAGTCAAGAAATATACACTTTAAATGTTTGATTCACAAAAAAGTCACAATTTTTCCTGAAAAAGGAACATTGAAAACGGATACACCTCCATTCCCCTTACAAAAATTACTATTCTCCCCTAATTCGGCAAAGAGGATGATTCTTATTTGCTAATCGCAAACGAGAACTGTCCTTGTTACTCCATTTCTTTTGCTTTAAGAAATAGCGGCCTTTCGTTTCCATGTGGTGTATCAGGATAATGAGTACAAATATACAACTGTCCCTCCAGGTCCCGGAACAAGCTTGAATGTCCGGCATTTCGGTCTAGCAGCAGCTCTTCGTCATGAATCCATGGTCCTTCCACCCGCCCCGATGTCGACCTTGCAACTGCAACAGTATAGCCGCCTAAACCTCGGTCACTGTAATTCGGTATAGAGTAGCTGGACCAAAGCAGGATAAGCTCGCCGCTCCTTGCCATAAAGAGAAACGGTGCATCAGTCAGGTAGCCGCTTTTTTCAATACGAGGATCAGAAAATTGGCGAATCCACGGCATCTTGGCTGCATTCAGGATTTCAATGGGAGCACCTACCGATTTTTTTAAGTCCCTTGATAACCGGAGTGCCTTTATTCTTCCCTCAAAAATTTGAGTCCATTCATGGCAGAAAACAATCCATCTTTCGCCCAGCTCATCTTCATAATAAGTCCCATCAAGACACTCCCAATCACCAGGAGTCACAGGACCTTCACTGTGGTCTGTATAAGGGCCGGCGGGATGGTCAGCCACAAGGATACCGGTACCGCGATGTTCGGCAATACCTCCTTTAAATGAAGCAAACATATAGAAGCGGCCATCTATTTCAAAAACCTCTGGTGCCCAATAATGCCTGACTCCCCAAAACCCTTTTTTCGGCTTAAACGCTACATAGGGACCTTCCCACACATGTAAATTCTCACTTACATATACTTCAAAAATAGGGTCCTCATCGCCGCATCCATCTGCAAACGTAGTTCCGAATAAATAATATTTCCCTTCTTGCTTGTGAGTGAAAATAAACGGGTCTCGTATATGGATCATGTCTGACTGAATGCGCTTAACCTTTCTGAAGCCTTTAATCACTTTTTGTCCCCCTTATATGAATCCGTTCTCAAAAATCATTGTATAGTACATAACTCGACAGTGCACCGGATTCATATCCCGATATTATTTAGCAGTTCAGCACAAAAGAAACAAAATGTTGGGGATAATGGTAAGATAGAAGTAGGGATTACATCCTGGGACAAATATTCTAAAAGTGAAGAGGAGGAAGGAAGTCACTTTTGTCTGTCTATATGGAGAAAAGGAGAATGATGATGACTACAATGACTACACTCACTTTTGCGAATAACCAAAAGGAATTGGATCGGAAAATCGAGCAAATAACAGAAAACCACCAACGACTCAACCCCGATAGTATAGTGGAAATTTCTTATGTAGACCCTGAATTCAATGACATTCAATTTCTTCCCCATCATACGACCCAATTATTAATCGGAATTAAAATACTCAATAAGGAAGAACACGACTTTTAACAAGAGAAATGTATTGCTTATTTCAAATGAGGTGCGAAAATGTCTGGAAAAAATAAATATCAAATTGGTGATAAAGTGACCATAAAAGCAACAGATGAACTGGCAACAATCAGCAAATTCATGTTTGTGAAAAATATGAAGCAATATTCTTATACCATCAAGGAGAATCCCTCTACTTTTTACTTCGAAGATGAATTAGTTAAAAAAGACTGATAAGAACAAATTAAAGTACACATTTTCAAACTCAGTATGGTATACTGAGAAAGCCTTTTAGCAATAACCTTTTCCTTTACCGGAAACCATCTCCCTACTCGCTCCTTGAGTAGGGTTTTTATTTACATATTTTTTTGAACAAAAAAAAACAGACCCTTTTTACGGAGTCTGTTTTGGTCATTTATCAGTATTATGCTTTTTGAACGTTTGCAGCTTGAGGTCCACGTGCACCTTGCTCAACGTCGAAAGTAACTTTTTGACCTTCGTCTAATGATTTGAAACCTTCGGACTGGATTGCAGAGAAATGAACGAATACGTCGTCTCCACCTTCGCGCTCGATGAATCCGAAGCCTTTTTCTGCGTTAAACCATTTAACTGTACCTTGTTCCATGTTTGTTGCCTCCTAGTGCTAAAGCACATTGTATTACTATCCCTGCCCAAAGTGATCATTAAGACGAAAAGTCGAACTTTATGCATCCTTTACACCGAACAAAAATAATTCTTCTTAAGAATAACACATACTTTTAAAAAAAGCAAATCAAAAATTAGGGACGGTTCTTTTTTGCCAAAAAGCAAACGAGAACCGCCCCCCGACTTTATCAGCTGCTCTTTTCTGAAGGTGTGTTGTACATGTGTCTTCCTCTTTTGGAATGTACATCCTTTACGATAGCTGTATTTTTACTATAGTATTTGCCTTTCGTATACACGGCTACGACAACCGTAAGAACTGAGGCTAATAACGCAGCAAAGAAAGTAGCAGTATTTTGCAGGAACAGCCCCATGTATCCTAAGGCTGCAATCGTTCCGATTACACTTGAAATAAGCAATGGCAGAACTCCAACCGGATTCCACTTGTATAATCGATCCTGTCTCGCTTCATATTCCGGCGGGACAATTTTCAACAACTTCTTCACGACCAATGCATCTGTGACTAAAATAGCAGCCCAAGCCATTAACAGAACTCCCTGGAAGGTCATGGCACTTGCTAAGTGGTCCAAAATGCCCCCAAGCATCAGGACAATCGATACAACCGCTGAGAAAACAACCCAAAAACGGCGATCGGGTTTGAAATGAAATACATTCTCAAAAAAATTGGATAATGACAAGGACGCACTGTAAATATTTGTAATGTTAATACGCAGCTGTGTTAACATCGTAAATACCACTCCACCTAGTCCAAGCAATGTGACAATGTATACCCCGGGGTTGGACTCGGCTAATGTAACACCAAACCATATCCCCAGAAAACCCATAACACCAAAACAGAAAATTTGTGGAATAAATCCAATCATAAACGAACCAAGTTTAATATCCTTTGGTTTAAGGAAACGCGCATAATCGGACGCAATAAGAGCTGTTAAACCCATGATACCATGTTGCATTCCGATACATAAAAGTAAAGCTGTTCCGCCGATTTGTACACCTTCCGGCAGATACGTCCAAAATTGTCCACCATATTTAGATGGTGTATTGAACGCGACGATTATAGTGGTAATTAAGAAGATACCAAAGATCGGTAATGACCATTTTTGCAACTTGTCCAATTGTTTTATACCGAACCAATTTAGTGGGATGACAATTGATCCAAAAACGACAATTAGAAGCCACAATGGAATTGCGGGGAAATATGCATGTACAGCGGTAACGAGAATCATACCTTCGAATGCACAATACATGATGAAATTGGATGCGTAAATTAAAGAGGTTAACGAAGCACCAATATAACCAAAGCCCTGTCTGGACATAAGATTTACGTTCATCCCCGATTTTGCGGATAAATAGGCAATAACTGTACCTAAAATTCCGGCAATCACGATGGCATAAATCGCTGAAATAATGGCGTTCATCGCGCCAAACTGGAGTGCCATAACACTGCCTGTTTGAAAATAAAAAATTGCAGTGGCGATGCCAAACGTTATGTTCGTTACACTAAACCACCCCATGTTCCGTTTTTCTACCGGAACCTGTTCAAATGAATAATCGTCTTTTTCTACTGTTAAATTTGTTGTTGTCTGGTTCACACTCATGCAATCATCCTTTCATAGTGCTCTACACAGACTGTCTCCTCCCTGCGGTAAATTTTTTCACATTCAACTCTACCCTCTCAAAAAAGAATGCTCGTTTTGAAGGATAACAGAATGTGTATCGATTAAGTATTTAGTGTTAATTAATTAGCCTTTTCCCTCCCTTTTTACACACTTTGTTTTTCCGCAATAACAATAGTATAACATAAAGCACAAGGAAATGGTTCTCATTCTTTGAAAAACGAGACCATTCCCTTGTTTTTTAATTATTCCGGTCAAATGAACCCATCGTATGAAACATCTCATTTGATTCCTGAGAGACGTAGATGGTGCGGGTAGGAAAAGCAACTTCCACCCCTACTTCCTCCAGGATCCCCATGATTGCCAGGTTGATCTCATGCTTGATTTGGACATGTTCCGCCCAAACCGTTGTTGTTGTAAAGAAATAGATTAGGATATCGAGGCCGCTATCCCCATAATGGTCAAAAGCCACCATAATTGTATCCGGGTGGACATCATCGCGGTCATTCAATAGCTTCTCGATCCGTGTAACCACTTTTTGAATTTGGTCCTTGCCTGTCAGATAATTGAGCCCTAAATTAAAATTAACCCGCCTTTTTCCCATCCGGCTCCAATTCGTAATCGCTTCATTTGCAAGTGTAGCGTTCGGTACCGTAACCAATGCCTGGCTGAACGTCCGAACTTTTGTGCTCCGGAAATTAATATCTTCGACTGTTCCCTCTACACTCGGCGTCAATATCCAATCGCCAATGGAAAATGGTTTTTCCGTAACAATAACAACACCGCCGATGATATTGCCTACCGCTTCTTTTGCAGCCAACGCAAATGCAAGCCCGCCTAAACCAAGCCCTGCAACCAGCCCATTTACATCATAATCAAATTCCTGTGCAATAATGCTGATACTGATTGCAACGAGGATGACACGAATCGTTCTTGACAGAAACGGTAAAAGAATCAAATCAATCCGATTGTTCATCTTCTTATTTATACTGATTAAGATCCCGGTAGAAGGAGACGACAAATTAAACAATCCCCATGTAATTAAAACAATCACCATCGAGCGCAAACATTTTAAAAAGAATGCATTTTGCTGTTCAACAAACGGAAAATAATCCATTGATACATACAAACCAACAATGATAAACGCCCAGCTTAACGGCTTTTCAAAACTTAAGCAGATTTGGGATAGAAATTCCGTCGGTTTTTTTCTGGCCAATTTTATAACAAGCTGAAACACATATTTTGTGAACAGATTTCTAAAAAGAATAAACGCAGCCAATATCCCTATTGAAATCCCTAAATCTTTTAATAGTTCTTCCTCCAACCCCAGGAATGAAATGTTCATTACAAATGAAACTAAAGACATGATCAATACCCTTCTTTCTTGTTGCATACTCTCTGTTAATAATAAAAAAACAAAGATTGGCGCCCACAATCATCAGCTTATGAAACGAGACATCCTCATATGATAACAAGTTGGACATGATATTTAAATAGAACAATAGCCATGTGTTTCAGGCAGTTAATGGAACGGCTGAAAGCAAATGGGATAAGTTTAAAATACTGTTATTTTCGCCATACTGGATAATAGCAAAAAATCAGCAGTTTTTAAAAACTATTAGAGGTGAGCATATGGGATTACAACGGACATTTATCATGGTTAAGCCCGATGGAGTCAAACGAGGATTGGTCGGGGAAATCATTAAGCGGTTTGAAGGAAAAGGATTCAACCTTTTAAACGCCGAGCTAATGACGGTGGACCGTGCGAAAGCAGAATTTCATTATATGGAGCATCAAGAAAAACCATTTTTCGGTGAACTAGTTGACTTTATAACATCCGGCCCAGTTTTTGCAATGGTCTGGGAAGGAGAAAATATTATAGAAGTTTCCCGGCTGATGATTGGAAAGACAAGCCCGGCTGAGGCGTTGCCAGGAACTATTCGCGGTGACTTCGCCAATACAAAAGAAGAAAACGTGATCCATGGCTCCGATTCACTCCTGAGCGCAGAACGTGAAATTGAAAACTTCTTTGGACTCTTGAAAAAACGGCGCATGGAAGACGATTTTCCATTTGAAGGACGCCAGTCAGTTTAAGGGGCTGGTTCTGGTTTGTCACTGGCAAACCAGAACCGCTGAATTATTTTCAAACTCGCTGAATTCCTCGTTCCGCAATTTTTTTCAATCCTTTACACGGATTTAGCACTTCAGCTGCGATTGTCCTGGTTTGGGTCTTGCCAAACATTGAACTGTCTTGGAACCTCCCCATTTGCCGCTAGGTTGATGAAGTTTTTGGCAGGGGTGGATAGATGATGCTGTTCGAGCCAAATGATTCCTAGCGATGATGTCATGTTGACATCACTAATTTGCGCGGAGTAGAGGTTTTTATCACCGCCGTACACATCAAAAACAGATTTAGGGACAATTGTCACTCCCATTCCTCCTCGGACCAACTCCATTAATACATGCATGTCGGAACACTCGGCTGCCATTTTAAGTTGTAACTTTTCCCTCGTAAAGGTTTCAAGAATGGTATTGTAAATCCCCAATCCTTCTGTACTTGGAATGATCAGACGCGATTGAGAAATTTTACTTAATGAAACTTCGGATATTTCCGCATTGCTTACAAAAACAAACGGCTCACTAATAAGATGATGGAATTTCAAGCCACGGTGTTCGAGCGGAAGCCTGACAAATGCCAGCTCAATCACCCTTGATTTCACCATTTCCGCCAAATACAGCGAGTCATTTTGGACTACCTTCAAGGAAACCAGCGGATACTTTTTATGAAACGCCTGAAGCCTTTCCGGAAACCCGGAGACTGACAGCGTATTGATGCCCACATTCAAGGCACCCCTTTTTCCTTCCTCCGTATCCTGTAATTCACTTTTTATCTCTTCAAGATTATTTACAAGCTGTAAGGCACGCTGATAAAGAAGCTGTCCCTTATCGGTCAGTTCCATGTTTTTGCCGTTTCTTTCGAATAGAAGAACCCCTAGTTCCTCTTCGAGCTGTTTAAGCTGAATACTGAGCGGCGGCTGTGACATATGAAGTTTTTTCGCAGCGGCTGTTATATTTTTTTCCTCAGCAATCGAAATAAAGTAGCGAAGTTGTTTAATGTCCATAAACCCTCCCTCTCTATATAAAAATTAAATAGTTTTCATATAAATTATATATTTTTCATATCAATATTGTCTATGCTACGATAACAAACGGACTAGAAAGGGGATTAACATGGAACGCCTATTTAAACTTCAGCAACACAACACAACACTGGGCAACGAGTTTACCGCCGGTTTTATTTCTTATATTACAGTCGTTTATATTATTATCGTGAACGCGACCATCCTGGCATCGGCAGGAATTCCGATGGAAGCGGGCATCATTGCGACAATCCTTACAAGTGCATTCGGCTGTTTACTGGTCGGTTTTTATAGCAATACGCCGCTAATCATTATTCCTGGTATGGGGCTCAATGCGATGTTTACCTACACAATCGTCCAATCTGGGGGATTTTCATGGCAGGAAGCCTTGGCAATGGTGTTCATTTCAGGCTTGCTGTTTGTCGTGATTGCTTTTACACCAATGGCAAAAATGATTACCTCATCTATTCCGAATTCCTTAAAAGAGGCCATTACAATTGGAATTGGAATTTTATTGATTTTGATTGGTTTTGAAAATGCGGGGATTATTACAAGCTCCGAGCATACTTTACTCGCCATTGGAGATTTAAGCAGTACTTCTGTCCTCATCACCTTTTTCGGACTCATTATTACGATTCTATTATTTATAAAAAATGTACCTGGTAATCTATTGATTAGCATCATAATCACGTCGTTGTTATCGATTTGGTTCGGGGACTCCGATTTTAGGGGTATTAGTTTTTCAATGCCGGATTTTAATGAATACTTAGGATTTTTTGGCCAGCTTTCGTTTGCACAAGCAGGAAATATTATTTTCTGGCTGACGTCTCTCTCTTTTGCGATGGTGATTGTGTTTGAAAATATTGGCCTGATTCATGGCCATAGCAACATGCTTAATCGCCCGGAAAGCGGTAAGAAATCGCTTCAGGCTACAGCCATTTCCGTTTTATCATCCGGAATCTTCGGTACAAGCCCTACGGTCGCCTCCGTTGAAGCAGCAGCCGGAATTACAGCTGGAGGGAGAACCGGATTAACCAGCATTTTTACCGGATTCTTGTTTCTGCTATCGTTTTTATTTATCCCTATTATAAAAGCTGTTCCGACAAGCGCAGTTTCTCCCATTCTGATCCTGATAGGAGTCCTTATGCTGCAAAACATTGCTAAACTTTCGATGGATGACTTAACAGAAAGCTTTCCCGCACTGATGATTATTGTCCTGATACCATTGACATACAGCATTGCGGATGGAATGGCAATTGGGTTCATCTTGTACCCGCTAATCAAACTGTTAATGGGCAAAGGGAAGGAAATCCATCCTGCCCTTTACTTCATCGCCATCTTATTCATAAGCAACTTTGTCCTCCAAAACGTACTATAGGAACAAAAGCGCAAGCGCCTTCGTGACAGGCAAAAAACGCCTGTCCCTGCGATGATAATTCTAGGGAGCTTTCCTTAGTGGTCATGAGGGGCTTCGACTGAGATAAAGGAATCCGAAGAGCATTAGCGATTCGATGATGACTTATCGTAGGGAGGAGACCTGAAGTTTGCGCACGCGTAGGCGCTGGAGCTAGACGTGGACAATTTCAATAAAAGAGTTATACACAATTCCGAAATCTAAAGTTTCCTATAACAGCAAACAGGGACGGTTCTCCTTAGCCAATTGACAAACGAGAACCGTCCCTATTAATTCCACTTTGATAAATAGTAGTCCAATTTTCCTGCAACGAAGTGAATGTAAAATGAAATCATGCTGGATGGGTCAGTAATTTCGGTGACTGGTTTACTGCTTATTTGTTCAATCTCGCGTTTCCAGCTTTTTATATCATCGATAATCGCATCCAAATCGGGTGAGATTTCCACCTTTTCAGGATCAATCAGCCGGTTGGGAAACAGCGGCACATTCCATTTCGAAACTTCAGACAGGAGCAATTCCATTTTCTCTAGCACACGTTTCACGTCTACCCTGGACTCTCCAAATATCGAGTAAAAATCTTGTTCAACTTCTTCAAAAGAATCTCCCCAGCTCAGCCGTGCAAAAAAATACCCATTCATCAGCTGAATTGATTCCCATGGATAGTCGAAATCCTCTTGCTTTGCATTCTGCTTCGGAATGTAAGGAACAATCAAATTGACAATTTGTTCAATACCCAACTGCGAAAACGTTTGAATATCTTCCCGTATCCTTTGAAACAACGGCGGGAACAAATCGCCTAACATGAAATGATCGCTATAATATTCAAAAACGGTCAATTCTCTTTTGTTCGCCTTCGTTGCCTGGCGCCATTCATGGAGTGCTTTAAAGGCTCTTTCTTCCTTTGAAAAAGACTGCTTGTAATTCCTGCCCCAATAGGCAAATAAAGTGTCGACTGATTTTGAACTGGCCAGCTCTTCAGGGAGCTCCAGCATCCCCCATGATAATCCTGCGTTATATGCAATATGTTCAACATGAAGATCGGGAAGCTGATTTTTTAGTTGTTCCGTAAACTCGATATAATCAGAAAGGAAGCGATGGTTGTCTTTTACCCCGACATCCGCTGGCCAAAGGGAAACCCGCCTTATCGAACTGGCCTCCTTGCAATAATCCTTGATTTTACGGATAGCGACATCCTTCCAGGAATCATCTGAAAAGTCGACTTGCTTTTTCCCGAATTCCGATCCTTCCTGTAAAAGATAATGCATACTATGTCCGCCCAGGGTAATTGCCAACCCTCTTTTCTCAATCTCGTCGGCCACTATATGCTTTACTTTGTCCCATAACATAAACGTAAAAAACAATTCATTTATATAGTGCTTTGCTGCCCAGTCAATTAGCTGCACAAGAAAATCTATATCTTCGTAATTCTCAACAACCAAGCCTCTTCTCTTCATTTTTCCGGAATGGATGTTGGAGGTGACTGTTTCATTTTCCTCAAGCAATTCCTCTTTTGATAAAAAACTAACCCACTTATACCCAAACAGCTTCTTACAAACATGATAAACACCAAAGAGTACCGAGCGCGGGTTCGCTCCTATTATATAAATCTCACTATCTTTCTTTAACACCTGAAAGGTATCTTCTGACCTATCAAGAGACGATTCAATAAGGCTCCTCTGATTAAAATCGTGATAGGTCCCTAACACAAACGAATACCGGATGGATCCGTTAACGAATTTTCCGTATTTTCGCAGCTCTTCTTCCGCAAACTTGATCACAGTATCTTCATTTAGTATTGTTATCTGAAATTCTTGCAACAAGCACACCTCCTATTCAATCAGCGATACATTCATTTCGGTCAGGAGCAGGCCTGATAAGATAATCGCATTGGTCCATCCACTTTCAATGACATACGCGCCCCAGCCTGTGTCGCCATTGTTTCCAAAGTACTCGCCCCTGTCCAGATGAAATGAACGCATCCAGCCGCCATCAAATTCTTTTTTAGAAGAAGAGATTTGAACCGTCGATATAAATTGAACCAGCTTCTCATAAAAATCTTTCACCTTCCGATCGCCAGTTGCTTTATAAGCCTCCCAGGCATTCACAATCAGGAAATTATTCGTATATAACTGATCAGCGATTCCTTCATTATTCAATTGGAATACACCAGTATCCTCAAAACCGTACCGTTCCGGATCCGGATTATCACTTTCCTCGACGCCGCCTAACACGTGTTGATTGGCGGATAAATAATCGATTACTTCATATAATCCCTGGCGAATTTTTTCATCCTTCGTCAGTCCAACCATTTGTGCTAAAGATAGGAGAAAACGGCTGTAGCCTGCTGTCTTGCTATACATGAATTTCAGGTTCTCTTTATTCTCCAATAAAGTCATTGTTCCTTGATAGGCAGCCTGCTTAAAACGCTCATCATTTGAAACGAGATACGCCTGAACAAAAGCAGTATGAACGATCGACTCAAAATGCGGATTCATGCTGGCTTCGTTTGAGTCCCTAAAATAGGAAGCGCCCTTTTCTGCCAACTCACTTTCACGTATACATTCAGGACGCAGTCCATTCCGATTTTGCGTATTTAATAATGCATAAGCCGTTAATAGGCCTCTGTCTTTGTATTGTTCGATTCCAGTTTTACGGTAAAGATATAATAGAACGAGTGCTACCCAGCTATTATCGTCCGAAAAAATTTGATCCGGTTTCGGTTTAGGGCTCTGAAACCATTTCCAAAAGCCATAGGTACCTGAATCGGGGTCCGTATCCTGATAACCCGCTTCAAATAAATAGCTCATTAAATTAGCCGATATCTGTGCCCATTTTGTTTCTCCAGTATATTCACTATATAAATGGAACATCAGAGCTGTATGAGCATGGCAATCCGGCCGGTAGTCCTTGCTTAGTTCACTTCGGATTGAATGGATATTTTCATACACTCCAAGACTTCCATCATCCTTCGGCAATATCCCCGATTGTAAAAACCAATTCACACCCTGTTTAATTGTCTTTTCATTGTCGGTATTGTTTGCGATTTTAATGGTTGGCTGAATCTCCCGAATCGGTAACTGAAACTCATCCTGCAGTGACTTGATGAAGTCATTCCACAGCCAATTGGGCCGCAATGTCCAGGGCTGTTCGTTGCCAAGAAAGGAAATGGCTGAAAAGATTGCTTTTCCGTCGCCATACTTTTTCACAACGATTCCTGGATAGTCCCCAACTGATTCCGTCCTATGTGTTTCTTTAAAATGGCCAATATTGACTAATCGTTCCGTATCAAAGGGAAAGCCAGTTAAAAACGGTCCATGCCATTCAAGCAGCTGGCCTTGTTTGCAAGAGCCGTTATCCCTTGCGATAACCAATTTTTCAAGGCGGCGATTGGTCACAACAAAATCCTGCTTAAAGCCAAACAGCCTGGAAGTTGGAAAATCATCGCAATTGATCAATTCACCATATAGGGTACCGCCTTGTTCGACAAACGCCCATAGTTTTTCCAGTAGTTCATAAGACAATTTCAATGGAGTTCCATTGTCATTTCCATTTATAAAAATATACGTATAGCGCAGTAAATCTTCATCTATTAACTGATCAATTTCATAAAAGTAATCGGTAAATTCCACCAAGCTTTTCATTTGTTTGCTTTTGTCGACGAGAGCAATCACAATTATTCACCCCTTCACACTTTATGAATTTTAGGCCACTCAAGTTCAATTCCAGCTTGTGCCAAGCGAGCCTGAAAATCCTTCAAACGATCTTCGTTATTTCTTACTTCGCGTGGAGTTACACAATGGTCGATACAATACGCTGCCAAGTGGCCAGCCGCTTCCCCTATATTCCATTCGACTGGGTGAAGCCGATAACAGCCATTCGATAAATGGGTCGTTCCGATATTTTTAGCTGCAGGCAACAAATTCTCAACTCGAATGGGTATCAAACTTCCCAGTGGAATTTGGAATGGATGGGACGAAATATCAATATACGTGTCCAATCCTGTACTAGGATGAAGATCGAGGCGATAACAGCCAATCCCGACACTGTCTTCAAAAAACGTCGCACTTTCCTTCCCTTCAATTTCACCGCTAATATCCAGTTCGGTTACCGTGTACTCGGCTTTAATTCTCCTTGATTCCCGTATGTATGGATACATGGCTAACCCATCTTCAGTACCTAAAACATCCTTCCGGAGCCGTATACCAGGGTACCCGTATCCTCCATTCGGCCGAGGTGCTTCCGTTTGCAGCCAATATAATAACGAAAGACTTAATTGTTTCGCGTTATAGAGATGCTTTTGTTTCTCTTCTTCTTCCACGTCAATAATAGGACCGAGCCAATAATCATTTTGCGGCCAATTGATAACAGTAATATCACTCCGAAACGTTCCTGGTTCAAAATTCGATTTATCGATAAGCCTCCGGTAATTCCATAACGAAAAACGGCCCGGTTCGTAAAAGAATGAATATTCGATAGGTTCCAATGTATAAGGGACAACCCCCCACCAGCTCAACTGCTTAGCTGGCCAAAAATCTGCCTGATAGTTCTTCCAAAACTCATATTGGGCGGGTTTTTCAATCGTATGGTTTTCCCCTTCAAGATAATCGATTGCAAAGCAATGAGTAAAAGCCTGCATATTGAATGGCTCTGCTTCTCCCTTTGGCGCATGAGGTTCACCCGTTTCCGCCTGCGATTCAGCTCCGATTACATATTCGACGTTCGCAAGCGGCAATACATCACCCATTTCAGTTGCATCTAAAAAATAACTCCCCCTTAACAAATATGACTGCCCTGCCGCTCCATTCTTAACGGTAACAGAGCGAACCTTATCCTTATCTGTCTCAGCGTCACTCACTTTATACTCCGTTAACAAAGTGAGCCTCCCACTATGCAGATAAGGTGCCAGCATATCATAAAGCACTCGCAATGCGACGCGCGGTTCATGGCTGATCGTACTGACAATTGCGTTGCCAGGATTGAACTGGCCACTCATCCGCTGGTGAGTTTTCACAGGAAAATTGTCAATATAGTATTCTCGAACCTTTCTTCGGAATGTACGATAGTTCCTTGTTGCGCCAAAGCTTTCAATCCAGGGATGTTCATCCGGCGGAACACCCTGGCTCGTGATTTGACCGCCAATCCATTTCGTTTCTTCAGTTAAAATAACTGTTTTTCCGGATTGAAGTGCGGATAACGCCGCTGAGCATCCACCAAGTCCCGCGCCAACTATCACAACATCCGCATGTAATTCTTGAGACACCGTCAACTTTATACACCTCTATTTATTTAGGATTGATTTAGTCGATTAACCCCTCGTCTGCACGCTGCTACTAATCAATGTAAATTGTTCTAAAGCCTCGGTACGTACTGCTCCATTAACCCAAATAGGACATCACTCTGACTGGACTTCCGCATTTTTAGCTGCGTCCAGCCTATATATCGATGCATTTTTTAAAAAAGGAAATCAAGTATCCCTTGATTCCCTTTTTCTTAACGAAGTTTCACAGGTCTTTTCGTATCAAACGATTGATAGGCTCCGAGTGCCACTTCTACTGCCGCCAATCCCGCTTGGCCTGTTGCCAGAGGGGACCTTCCTTCTTTTATGCATTTGACAAAATCCTCAATCAGGCCGGCATCCATGTCATCTCCCCAGCCAAGCCATTTAACTCCTTCAGTATCGGAATACACATCAACTTTCTGGGAAAAAGCATCTACTTTCAGAGTTCCTTTCGATCCAATCATTTCTAGCGTTACATCGCCCCATGTTGGATAAAAGTCATTCCTTGACCAGCTGCAATCCAACGTGGCGAACATGCCATTCGTAAACTCCATCGTAAGAATTCCACAATCATCAATAGGCTCGCCGGTATACACGCTGCCAATTTCCGCATACACTTCTTTCACTTCCGCACCGGTAAACCATCTCATAATGTCTACAACATGAACGGTATGGTCCAGAACTGCTCCCCCGCCTGATTTTTCTTTATCAATAAACCAGCCTCCCGGATTGGTCCCGCGATTCGTGCCTTTAATCGCTAAAATTTCTCCAAGCACTCCTTGTTCGATCATCTTTTTCGCCTGCTGAATCGGAGTATTGAAACGGACCGGAAAAGCGGTTCCCAGTAAAACGTGGTGTTCCTTGCATACTTGTATCATTTCTTTGATATCTTCGAGATTTGTAGCCAATGGTTTTTCACATAGGACATGTTTCCCTGCCTTCGCGGCAGCGATAACATGCTCATTATGGAGACTATTCTCGGAAGTAACAATAACAGCATCTATATCTGTCGCTAGCAAATCTTGATAGTTATGATAAAAGGTTGTGTTAAAAACTTCTGAACTCTTTCTCCCTCTCTCCTCGTTGTCATCGGCAATTCCGGCAAGCTCTACACCATCCATGGCCTGAAGCACGGAGGCATAGCTATTGGCGTGCATATGGGCAAAAGAGATGATTCCAATTTTCATATCAATGCTCCCCCTTTTTCGGAAAGGGTGACCGGCAGACGGCTTTTTAACGATTGAAGGGCAGCCGCCGAAATTTCCATTGCTTTGTAGGCATCCTCCGCAGTAACAAGCGGAGTTTCATTTGTCTTTAAACAGTGCAGGAAATGTTCAAGCTCGATTAGGTAAGGTGATTTTTTCAAGGGGCTTTGCGGCACGGCCACTCCGTTTTTCGCCTCAGTTGACTCCCTGATTGAAAGCAATACAGGCTCTTCTTTCAAACTATCATATTCAAGAATGCCCTTTTTTCCTGCAAATTCAAATTGGGTAGAGAATGTTTGATGGGCCCAAGAGCCTTCAACATGAGCAATCACACCTGATTTAAAAACGAGTGTCACAAGTGCATAATCGAGATGTTCGAGTTTCTTTTCGGCAAGTCCCTTCGCAAATACTCGTTCAACTTCCCCAAATGTCCAACGCAGAAAATCAAAATCATGAATGATTAAATCCAGGATAACTCCGCCACTTTTTGCATGGTCTGCATACCAGTCTCCCCAGCCTGCCGGGAAATTTCCGCCGCGCCGAGTACGAACAACGCCAATCTCACCGATTGCTCCTTGCTGCACAAGCTCCCTTACTTTCGCATATTGAGGAAAAAATCGGACAACGTGGCCAACAAATAGCTTCACATTCTTCTCGCTGCAATAATCAATCATTTCTCGAGCATCCTCAAGCGTATAGGCCAAAGGCTTTTCACAAATCACATCAATCCCGAAATCCGCAGCCTTCAGTACATATTCCTTATGGAGGAATGTCGGAACACAAATATCAATGACATCAATATGCTCCAGGCCCTTTACAGCTTCTTCTATCGTAGAAAAAATTTTTGTATCGTGTTCGCCAATAAGTTGTTCAGCCTGCTCTTTTCTAAAATCAACAATTCCGGCTAAATGTACATCCTCCATAGAATAATAGGATGCAGCATGTTCCATTCCCATCGTTCCCGCGCCAATTAAGAGTATTTTTTGCATACGATCAAACCTTCTTTCACGGCTTTGAGTTTCCCGGTTCCTAACAGCGAGCAGCACTCCCACTCCACCAATTAACCTAGTTTATATTCAGGTTTCCCGCTGTTGCGATCCGGTAATAGTAGTGGTGGCCTAAAGATCCTTCCGGAATACCCATTGGTCCATCATGAATTAATCTCTTTTCCTCCAACTCTTCAATTCTGTCAATCGAATCATCCAGCCACTGCTGCAAGCGGAGTTGGGCTGTTTCCAACCGTGCTTTCAATCCCCCGTAGCGGTGCTCGATTACTTCCCAGCCAAATGGTTTATATAAAGAAAACCAAACTTCCCTGTGTTTATGATGAAGGCTGGATACGCCTTTTGTGAGCTCCTCAAGCTCATCCAGAAGAATCCCCATTTTCTCCTTATCGTTCAGGTCATATGCGGACTTTACCTTTAAGCCTATTTCTGCCTTTACTTCAAGAACCTTTGCTAATTGTTCATAGAAATCAAATAGCAGCAATGCATCCGGATTTCGTTCCTTGGCAGCCTTTAACCCACTGCCAAGCTTTTGATAATGCTCATTCATCCCAAGGCCGCGGATGTTTTCATCAAATAACCCGATCAGCACATCCTGCCACAATAAAAACTTTGAAGGATTTGATGATTCCAGGTTATCTTTCATCACTCCAGGGGTTTCATCGAATTGATTCAAAAGAAGGAAATCCTCCAATTGATTGCCTGTACAAAACTGGAATCTTTCTGCCAAATGGTTTTTATCAAAACTTTCATGGTAGGTATGTTCAGCAAACAGCTGCATGACCGGTTCGGCAGCAATAAGCGGGGTTTCTGCTCCATTGTCGCCCCACATCGTCGCAAAAATTTCCTGGATACCGTCTTTTTTACACGCTGTTAGTGCCGCTTCGCTCGTTGCAAAGGCTCTGCCATAGTTTGGTGCAATCCCATTCCATGTCCATGCCCCGCCGGCAAATAGAGTATTTTTCCCCAATTCTTTATGCTTTTGAATATAGTCGCGGTAAAAAGCTTCATCTGCATGGTAATAGTCCCAATAAACAAGCTGGACATTTTCTGGAATCGAGTCGATTGCTTCTTCTGGGATATGGACATCGGCATCATAATATTCACCAGTTTTTGAACCTAAGCGGAAATACATATCGCTCCAAATCATTGGCTTCAAGCCAAGCTGCTCTGTAATCGATACCACCCGGTTTAAATGTTTGTTCATTATCTCAAATCGATTCGTATACCCATTCAATTCCAAATAACGGCCCAGCCCAAGCTGAAATGCTTCATCCATGCCAATATGGATCCGCTTCGTTCTAAAAGGTTTTGAAGCAGCCTTAATCATGCTCTCGATAAATTGATATGTCTTTTCCTCGCCAACCAATAAAATATCGTACGTATCCCGCATGTCTTTCGCATAGCCCCATTTTAATGCCATGGTTAAATGGGCAAGCGTCTGGATACACGGTACCATTTCAATTCCGAGGTCAGCTGCATAATCATCACACGCCTTCAGCTCAGCTTCAGTATATCTGCCGCGCATATAGCCAAAATACGGGTATTCGGGAACTTCGTATGTGTCTTCTGTATAGAGCATTACGAGATTTAATCCCATGATTGCCATCTTCCTTAACAGCCCTTGTACTTCGTCGACCTTTAAAACCGCATTCCTCGAAACATCCAGCATTACACCGCTCGTTTGGAATTGAGGCTGTTCAGTCCGTTCAAATTCTTCATTCTTGTTGTAGTGTTCGAGCCATAATCCAATCGCCCGATAAAAATGAATTTTCTCTTGAAAGAAAATTTCTCCCTTTCCGGCTTTATTGCTGACATGAATCGGGCCGGTCCTCTGGATAACAGAGATTGGATACCCGTCGCTATGTAATTCGATAGTCAATTGATCCGATAGCAGCTGTAAACCTGTTAAGATTGAATGAGTATCACCCGTTAAATTAATTTTCATACAAGATACCTCGTTTCATTGAATCTTATTTTCTTTGAAAAATAACGTCCCCGCCGACAATGGTTGTTTCAACCTCTAAATCGTCCGTCAATATCACCAGGTCCGCATCATATCCCGCAGCAATTTTGCCTTTCCGGTTAGCAACTCCGCAAACTTGCGCCGGATTGTATGATGCCATATGAACTGCATCTTCCAGCGGTATAGCGCAGTTTCGGACTGCATATTGTACTGCTCTATTCAAAGTGAGTGAACTTCCGGCAAGACTTCCATTCTCTAATGTTACTTTCCCATCTTGTTTAAAGACTGTTTTTCCGCCAATCAAATGGCGGCCATCAGGTAACTGGTTGGTTCCTGTACAATC
This sequence comes from Bacillus sp. FJAT-27225, assembly GCF_001685025.1. GTDB lineage: Bacteria > Bacillota > Bacilli > Bacillales > Cytobacillaceae > Bacillus_D. Next base: position 573,243 of record NZ_MAYU01000021.1, read on the forward strand.
GGATATTAACGTTAGATGGTCCGCTCCCTTTAACCTAAACAGCCATTCAATCATTTTTGGATGGACATGAAATCCGTCGGCTATCAATTCACAATGCAGACTGTTTAAATAAAGCGCTGCAAATGAGACTGTTATTTTTCGATGGGAAATCGGAGCCATTGCATTGAAAAAGTGGGTGATCCTCGAAAGCCCTGATCGAACTGCTTTCTCTATTTCTTCGTAAGATGCGTCTGTATGTCCGGCAGAAACAGCCACATTGTTTTTATGTAATAGTTTGATCACTTCAAGGCTATTCGGCAGCTCGGGAGCCAATGTTACGATTCGAATCGTTCCTTCGGCAAAATTGAGAATCGATTCTGCATCCTTTAAAACGGGATTCAGCATATACTCAGCTTTTTGAGCACCTTGATATTTCGGATTGATCCATGGGCCTTCCAGATGAACCCCCAGGCACTCTGCCCCGCTTTGTTCTTGTACAGCCTGTTTACCTAACAAAAGGAAGGTCTTAATATCTTCTAAGGGAGCTGCCCGTGACGTTGCCAAAAAACTCGTCACGCCAAACTGCGGCAGCCCTTCTCGAATGCAATTAAAACCTTCCTTTGTTCCATCCATAAAATCAAAGCCATTTACACCGTGTATATGACTATCAATAAAACCGGGACAAATCCATCCTGCTGCCTGATAGCATGGCAAATCCTCTCTTATAGTTTCGTGATTATTGCCTGCATAAATGATTTTTCCGTCTCTTATTTCAATGATCATATTTTCAAATATGCTTTTATCGGTAACAACAGTTCCCGCTAAGTAAAAGTGGTTACGGCCCATAGCAATATAAAAATCCTTCCGAGTTCATCGAGAGAACTTATTTATAGTGGATCAATTTTGTCAGAGTTGTAGAATCCTTCTCGAACAATTTTTCAAATTCCTTAGGGGCTTCTTCCAGCTCGACGGTTTCCTTAATGAATGGCTCAACATCTATCCGTTTTTCTTTGATTAATCGAATGTATTCTTCGACATTCCTGCCTTCTGTCCAGCGCACATATTCGTAAGGATAATCAATGGCTTCCCGTTCATAGACAGTGTCATATCTGCCCGGTCCTCCGGCGCGGGAAATAAGCAATTCCGCTTCCTTGGAAAACATTAATTCTCTAGGGAAGTCGGGTTCAATATCTCCTACTATGACAGCCTTTCCTTTTTTCCGGATCCATTTCAGGCATTCCTGAGTAAGCGGAGACCGTTTCCCGCCTGCGCATAACAGGACAGCGTCAGCGCCGTGGCCTTTCGTGCCAACCTGGATGGCTTCCTCCATCTCTTCAATGGATGCAAAGGATTGAATAGTCTCTTCCTTAAGCATGTCAACTCTGCTTTTGCTCAAATCATAGGCAATCACATTAAGAGCCGCGGCATGTGCAATTTTAGCAATCAATTGCCCTAGTACACCGAGACCGACAATGACCACTGTTTCACCAAATTGAAGGTTCGCTATTCTCAGAGCATGAATCGCAATCGCCCCGAGTCCTCCAAGAGCGGCTTCCTTCGGGTCGACCGATTCAGGAACTTTGGCATACAAAGTTTTAGGGACGAGCAAATATTCATCATGATGAACATAAGGCGCCCCATAACAAGCAACCAAATCGCCTTTTTTCACATCTGTGATATCAGTTCCGCATTCGACTACTTCCCCCATCGCGCTATATCCCAAATGAACTTGCTTGTTCTCACTAATAGAAAGAATAGCCAGCTCAGTTCCAGGTGAAATAACGGAGTACATTGTTTTTATTAATACGTAAGAAGGTTTCCCGTCCAACGCCGGCATCGCATCCTCAATGATTTCAACCTTCTTGTTACGCGCGACAATTCTTTTCATCTGAAATCCTTCTTTCTAGAAAGCTGTTATCGTAGCTGGGTTGCTATTATTTTCGTAGTAGTTGATTTCCTCTCCAGGATGCTCGCTTTCCGCGGGGTGGGCGGTGAGCCTCCTCGTGCTAAAGCGACTGTGGGGTCTCACCTGTCCCACTTATCCCGCAGGAGTCTCGCACCTTCCGCTCCAATCAACTTAATAGCAAATTGGTCTAGCTGAAAACAGCTTCCTTTTAATCAGCAAACCACTTGGATAGGTTGGCTTTGACAAATTCGTCATCGTTTAAGTGTGGATAGCTGGCGTAAACCCGGTCGAGCTCTTCCGCCTGGCCTGGACTAAGCACTTCACGGTCAAGCAAACACCAATTGCCCTTTAGCAGACCCTGCCTAGTCAAAATTTCATTGATTCCGGCAATGCTTCCTTTGAATGCATGCCGCGAATCAAAAATTGCTGCATTGGCATCGGTAATCTGCTGGCCAAGCGTGAGGAGCCCATTAGGAACAGCCTTCTGGTTTTGAACCATCTTCAATTCATTAAACGTGTCGACAACATTTTTTGTCCAGACCGACCAATGTCCGAGCAGGCCGCCAACGATTCTCTTCTCCACCTTTTGATCTCCAACATTGAATTCATACGTAGTCAATAAGTCATTTATGATGTTATCGTCATTCCCTGTATATAAGGCAATTTCCTGATTGCGGGAAGAATGGCAAACGGCACGGACGACATCAATGGTGCAATATCGATCAAATGGAGCAATTTTGATTGCGTGAACATTCGGGATTGAGGCAAACCGCATCCAGAAGTCATAAGAGAATATCCTTCCGCCTACCGCTGGCTGTAAGTAGAAACCAAACAGCGGGATGACCTCCGCGACTTTTTCAGCCCGCTCAATCAGTTCATCCTCAGAAAGATGATTGAGACCTCCCATACTCAACAGGCCTAAATCATACCCAATTTCCCTGCTAAACTTGGCTTCTTCAAGGGCTTGTTCTGTCGGGCCGCAAATTCCTGCCACCATTATAAAATCATCCGGGGTGTTTGCCCGTTTCGTTTCTTCAATCGCAAGCGATAGAACCTTTTTATATAGATTGAATTCCGGATCGCGAATTTCAAACTGAGTGGTATGGACACCAACCGCAATCCCGCCTACGCCAGCATCAATATAATAGCGCGTTAATGCCCGCTGGCCTTTTTCATCGAGCTGCCTCTCTTCTGTTAAGGCAAGTGGGTGAGCCGGAATCACGGTTCCAGCATGAAGCTTTTTCTTAACAGCTTCTTTCAGCATTAAAAAGCACCTTCTCTTTCCTGGAAATGGGTTGGCTTATTAATCGTATGGCCATCATTGGTCACCCAGTCAGCAACCATATCGACCATTTGTTCCACCGACACGCGCGGGTAGCCAAACAACTTATGTGCATGGGACGCATTATTCAGTAAGGCAGTGGAACTTTCTGTGTTAACAAACACAGGAACCTTATTCATTCTCTTTCCGAATTCCTTTGCAAGCCACCTTATTGAAATGGTTTCTGGCCCTGTTACATTCAGGATTTTCGGAGGATGGCTGGCATGCAATAATGAGCGGATTGCATATTCATTTGCATCACCTTGCCAAATGACATTGGCAACACCCATTGTTATATCAATCGGTTTATCATCGTGAACTTGTTTTGCAATTTCCAGCAGTACTCCATAGCGCATATCAATTGCGTAATTCAACCTGAACAGCACAACCGGAGTTTGGTTTTTATGGGAAAAATACGTGAATATCCGTTCCCGGCCCAGGCATGATTGTGCATATTCACCAACAGGATTTGGCACAACATCTTCTGTGCAGTCATTGCTGACAACAGCCGTTAAAGGATACACATTGCCTGTTGAAAAAACAACAATTCGTGATTCACTAAACTTTTCCGCAACCCTTCCAGGCAGATAGGCATTCATTGCCCATGTACGATGCTCATTGCCTACAGTTCCAAATTTTGTTCCCGCCATAAAAATAATATTTTTCACAGGAGGCAGTGCTTGGAGGTCATCATCATTCAAAAGATCTGCCCGGATTGTTTCAATCCCGGCACTCTCCAAATCGTCAATCAGGGATTGATCGGAAAATCTCGCTACACCAATTACGCGTTTCGGAACACCAGCCAAATCCACTGCCCTTTTTGCCATTTTTGCCAATGTAGGCCCCATTTTCCCGCTAACACCCAATATCATAATATCCCCGTCAAGCTGCAGGATGTCCTGTACAAGTTCCTCACTGGGTGCTGACATTAACTCTTCCAACTCTGCAATCGTTTTCATTTTTAGCCTCCTGATTTTTTCTTGACTATACAAAAGATTTTAAATTTTTCACCATTATTGTATAATCGGCTTTTTTAAAAGACAAGTCACTTAAAGGTCTTTTAATCCCTGTCTTAAAATATAGTAAAATAACTGTTTGACAATTCAGTCTCCTCTCCTTAATCTAATAGATAGAGAGTATATAAAGACATTTCTTTAATGTGTCTTTAATAGGAGATGAAAAAGTTTGAAAAGCAACCTGCTATCCGAAAACCGCATCGAAATCAACATTGGAATTGTATCCCCGAAAGCTTTAGAGAAGGAAATAATGAAAGCGCTTCAGTCTTTCCCGAATTTGCGCCCTGTCTTTATCAATGCCACATCATCGACTGTTTCCTCAGAGATTACCGCTGACCTGCTCAATCAATTGGAAGTTCTTTTGTTTACGGAATTCCATGCTTATTTAAAAGCCAAACGGCTTTTTGATATCTCGATACCCGTCCATTATGTCCCGCTAATGGGAACAGGCCTTTACCGGTCGTTATTTTTAATTAAAAACCAGTATGATTTTTCCCAATACTCGATTGATACAGTTGAAGAAAAGTACATACATCAGGTCCTTTATGACTGGGGCGATCAAAACTATACTTTCAAGTCCTATCCCCACTACGGCCATTCCAGCACAATTGAATCGATTGTTCAATTTCACCGCGACAATTACCAAAACCTTCGTTCTATCGCGATTACCGGAATCCAGGAAGTTTCACTTGCCTTATCCCAATTAGGCATTCCAAATGAATGGGTTACACCGACTTATCAGGATTTAATCGTTTCTTTGGAACGTGCCTTGCTTGCAACAGAAGCCCGAAAAAACAAAGAGTCCCAAATAGTCTTTGGAATTATCGATATCGATAAATTCAAGAAAGCAACTGAAAAATATACAACAGAGCATGAGCTCCAGGTATTTAAGCTGAAGTTCCAGCAAATGATGCTCAACTATACTAAACTTCTTGACGGCCATTTAATTAATTCCGGCGGTGAAGAATTTTCATTTATCACCACAAGGGGTATTTTTGAGCGCGAAACACGCGGCTATAAGTTTATTCCACTCTTGAATACTGCTAAGAGCGAGCTCGGCGTAACGATTAGCATTGGTGTTGGCTTTGGCCGCTCGGCTGCTGAAGCAGGCAGCCATGCAAGGCTTGCTCTCCGTCAATCAAAGGAATTAGGCGGCAATGTTTGTTATATAGTCCGTGAAGACCAAAGTGTGGTTGGCCCGGTGGACATTATTACGGACACGCAATATGAAAAATATGACTTGTCGATTACAGATGCCGAGTTATTGGAAAAGGCAGAAAAGGCCGGAATGTCTGCCGCTTATATGACGAAACTAATGGCAAGAGTTGCCCGGCATAAAAAGTATGATTATACAGCCCAGGAACTTGCCACCACATTGGACATTACAACCAGAAGTGCCCATCGGATATTGTTAAAATGGATGGACGCAAACTTGGTGGAAATTGTTGGTGAAGAGAAAATAACCTATAAAGGAAGACCCCGGCGAATCTACCGGCTAAGTTTCATTCTGGATGACTCTGTGCCGGAATAAGTGATGCTTCACAGGTTGTTCATCATTAACAGAAGGGTTGAAACGGCAGGGAATTCACAACCTGCAGTTTCAACCTCTTCTCTCTCCTATATACACCTTTTTTCCAGTTTCCCTGCTTTCATTTGCAGCTTCAATAAACCGGATCATTTCCATTGTCTCCTCAAGCGGAACGGCAGAGATGCCTGTTTTAAAAAAACATATAATTTCTTCCATTAAACTGGCATAGAACGGTTTAGCGGAAGATTCGATCATTACAAATTCATTTCCTTTTTCAAAATGAATAACAGCTCCGAAGGCATTATTTCCTTTTCGGTTTCCTCTGGCTGTTCCGATCATGCCATCTTCCCATTGCGCCACAATCAGGTCTGAACCCTCGTTAGCTTCCACTCGAACATGCGAGGGGCCTGCCCCACCAATCGTATAAAGCATTTCAATCGTATGTATCCCATACCAAAAATAACCTGGCTGTGTTTCAACCATTCCCATCGGTCCGAAACAGTCTATCCCTATGATTTTCCCCTTGTCTTTTACAGAAATCGCCTGTCTGAGAGGCTCGGCAAAACGCAATGCCGACGAACTCATGATTGGAGCAGAATAGCGTTGGGACAGTTCAGCGATTTTGGCTGCATCAGCAGAGGTTATGCAAAGTGGCTTATCTACGAAAATCGGCTTACTAAACCTTGCTATTTTTTCTACTTGTTCGAGGTGCACCCTGCCGTCTACAGACTCCAGCAAAATGGCATCGCATTCCTCTGCTGCTGCTTCCATCGTTTCCACCATAGTGACCCCATATTGCGCAACTTCTTTTACGATCCCGTCAATACGGGAGTAACTTAATTCAAAATCTGATGAACCGGCAGGAAACGCCTTTTTAACTTTTCCGCCTTTTACATGAAAAGGATGTGCCGGATCATTCAGTAATTTTGTAAACTCAACTGCATGTGATGTATCGAGGCCGATCATCCCAATTTTCAAATTGCCCATAAACTCTCTCCCCGCAAAAAGAAACCTTATTTCAAACCTGACAACTGGATGCCTTCAGTAAAGTATTTTTGGAAGAACAAAAAGATTAAAAAGGTAGGAATGAAGGAAAGTGTAGCCCCTGCCATCTCAATTCCAAAGTTCCCTTCCTTATTTAAAGTGGAAGCCAATCCAACTGTAATTGGAAACATTTTTTCATTCGTCATAAAAATCAACGGCTGAAATAAATCATTCCAGTTACTCACAAATGCAAACGTCCCAACTGTTGCAATCGCAGGAAAGGCGAGCGGCATATAAATTTTACGAAAAACCTGAAAATCACCAGCTCCATCCATTCGGGCTGCTTCATCCAGTTCCATCGGAATTCCCTGCATGAACTGCCGTACTAAAAACACACCCATAATCGCCCATAGTTCAGGAACGATTAAGGCTTCATATTGGTTAATCCATCCGAATTTTGAAAACATGATAAATTTAGGAATGATCAGCAATTGAGATGGAATCATGATAACAGCCATGAATGTCCAGAAAATAAACTCCCTGCCGTAAAATTGCTTTCTGGCAAAAATATAACCCAGTAGTCCCGCAAAAAACATTTGAGAGAAAACAGGAATGATTGTGATGACCACAGAGTTGAAAATCCAGCGCAAAAAGTTATCATTCCTAAACAAATAAATAAAGTTATTCAGCGACGGATCAGTGGGAATCCAAAATAATGGGCTCAATGATGCAAAGGTCGTTTCTTTAAGTGAACCGAAAACCATGATTAAAAATGGAAGGAGAAAGCAAAACCCCAGGAAGAACATCAAAAAATACTTTCCCATTTTTTTCAACAAGATCGTTCATCTCCTTACTTTCACGCTGTCTATCAATATATGCCTTGGTCCTTTCCTACTAATTTCCTCTGAATGAGTGAAATCGCGAGGATAATCACAAAGAGTACATAGGACAGAACGGCTGCATAGCTAAAATTCAAATTTGTGAAACCGATTGAATACAAATAATAAACAATCGTACTGGTTGCGAAGTTTGGACCTCCGTTTGTCAGCAAGTAAGCCGAATCAAATATTTGGAAAGACCCAATCGTCGTAATAATCAATACATAGAAATGAATTGGTTTTAATAATGGGAAGGTAATCTTCCAAAAGGTTCTGAATGGTGATGCACCATCAATCTTTGCTGCTTCATACATGTCTTTCGGAATTGACTGGAGGCCCGCAAAGTAATAAATCATCGTACTTCCGGCGACCTTAAATACACTCAAGCCGGCAAGAACCATCAGTGCTTGTGAGGAGTCTGATAGGAATAATTGGGTATCAACACCTATAAAGCTTAACAAGTAGTTAACAAAACCGGATTTCGTCCCAGAAAACAACCACTCCCAAATCCCTGCAACAACGACAAAGGAAGTGACAACAGGCAGGAAGAAGATGCCTTTAAACAACTTTGTTAACCGAATCCCGGATTTTAAAATAAGGGCCAAAATCAAACCAATTGCCATTGTCGGAACGATATAATAGATGGAAAATAATACAGTGTTCCATATTGATTTCCAGGCAATGGGGTCGTTAAATAATTGCTGCCAATTTCTCATTCCGACGAACTCGGAAGTGCCAATTATGCGATAATTCAGGAACGTTAAGACAAAACTGTACACAAACGGAATGATTTGAAAGATCATGAAATGAATTAAAATAGGAGTCAAAATGATATAGACAATAGAATTCTTTTTCCATTCATCTTTTATTCTTTTCAGCAAAGGCCGCTTAAGCTGTTTTCCGTTATTCACAGGCAACTTCTTATTATTTACAGCTATAACCTTTTCCAAGCGATCACCTTATTTCCTTTATATATAACTTATTCTCATGCTTGTCCATATTGATTTGGCCGGCTTGACTTTCATAAGTAACAGAGAGTTTTATTCACAATGGAATAAAACTCTCTTTAATAATAGAAGGTATTGGTTACGGCTTAGCCAGCTCTTTTTCAATGGCTTCAGCTGCTGCATCCGCTGCTTCTTGAGGAGTTTTTTCTCCTGCCATCATCGCCTGTACTTCAGCCTGAATGAATGGCATAATCGCACGGCCTTTTGGATGGATGACCCCAGGCAATGCATACTGGGTATACCCGGCCAGTTGGCTCATATTTTTATTGGAATCAAAGATATCTTTTGCCGCTTCCTGAGTTGGGATATATTGAGTCACTGTATTAAAGATGCGCTGATTGTCGGCGTTCGTAATTGCTTTTACAAATTCAGCTGCAGCATCCGGATTATCGGTGTTCGAAGGAACAACAAACATACCGGTTGTACCATATGTTAATTGTTCTTTATTTTTTAATGGCGGTGCGAATGCAAACTCAAATTTACCTTCTTTTTGAAGCATTGTGACGTCAACTCCAGAGCCGAGAATCGCCATCATCTTTCCGCCCATCCATAGTTCGTTATGGTTGGTGGCTGTCACGGAATCTTCCGGAATATACTTGTTCTTATACAAGTTGTTAATCATCTCGAACGCTTTGACACTGTCTGCATTATTGATAAGCACTTCATTTTTATCGTTGACTACACCTCCGCCAGCCTGCCAAATCCAAGGGTAAATCGTTCCATTCATGGAACCGCCGCCGGCATAAGATAACGCATAGAAATCTTTTTCTTTTGCTTTCGCTGCCCAAGCTTCGAATTCTTCCCAGGTAGCTGGAAGTTTTGCTGGGTCCTCTCCAATCGCTTTAACAACATCGAGATTGTAGAAGAATGTATAGGCTTCCTGTAGAATCGGCAATCCATATCTCTTGCCTTTCCATTCCGTCGCTACTAATGAAGATTCAACAAATCCTTCAAGATCCTTATCCTTCAAATACGGATCAAGTTCCAGAAGCATACCAACGTCCGCATATTGAGGCATTTGGTCAGGGATTGCATAAAATACATCTGGGCCATTGTTTGCCGCTAACGCAGTTAACACTTTCTGGTCACGGTTGGACCAAGGAATCGTTTCAATGTTTACCTTAACATCAGGAAATTGTTTATTATAATTGGCGGTAATTTCTTTCCACATTTCTTCTTCTTTTTTCGCATCACCAGTGTAAGGATGAACCCAAACTGTAATTTCGCCTTCTACCTTACCATCTTTGGACTTTGACTTTGAGCCAGTCTCCTCGCTGCAGCCGGCAAGCGCCAGGCTGATTGCTAGCATGAGCACCATAAACCATAAACTTTTCTTTTTCATGTACTGAACTCCCCCATTTAATTTATATAATAAATATCAGAAACCAGGATTATCTTCTAACTAAAATCCCCCTCCTTAAAACCATTTCATCTGTTCACAATTTGAAAGCGTTAACATACAACAATAAAAAAATTCCCTACTACCTTTATTTTAGTTTTTTTTAAATATTGTGACAAGTCTATAAAGTGTCTTTAATACATTGAAGGAAATAATTTATCGTTTTAAGTGTTATCCTCATACATAATTCAGTCCTTGCGGAAATGGAAATGGTATTGGGAAGATATCTTTTAATTGTGAATCAGGATCTTCACTTCCTTTGACAATCCATTCTTCCAGCTGTTTAGCACTGAGAGTTACTGTGCCTTGTTTAAAATGAAGTTCTTTCTGGCCTTCAGCACCTGAGATAGTCAGCTTGTTCTCAAAATAAGGGCCGAGCTGTGAAAGCAGTAAATCAAGGTCCATAATCTTCATCGTTCCCGGGAAAGGAAGTTCTTCCATCGGAAGCGCACCTAGTTGACTAAGGATATCCTTTTCAAATGCCGGGACATTAAACAATAAGGAATTTAAGTCATATGTAAAGGCTTCTGCAAGGAGGCCCGGGATAGCTTGTGGATCTCCTCCCCATTCAATTACCCGTGAGTCTGCCTTTCCCTGGCTTTCGTAAGGAACCCCGAACACCAAAAAGGCTTTTAGTTCCTCATTTTCTTTAGCCACAAGGATCTTATGTTTCATTTTAAAAATACTGGCAAATCCGGCTGCTTCATTTAAAAGGGCCAGTTCAAATATACTTTGTTCATACTTTACGTGACGTTCATGACTAAGCTTCCTCAATTGAAACCAGTCGAATTGCCCCATTTCACGAATTACATAGCTGCTGCTTTCAACTTTCAGGTCGCCTTGATGGATCTTGTATTGATTCATCTTCCCATAATGGGTGCATCCTTGTTTAAGGTAAATCGGCAAATCCCCGGAAACAAACAGAACAGAAGCCCCCGACTTATTGATGTGCTCGAAAATCATTTGCAGGAGTGTATTGGCCAGCCCCCTTTTTCGGTAATCTGGATCCGTACAAACAGCACCGATTGAAAAAGCCTTTACTTCAGCACGTCCGATATGCAGGATAGAGGGTACCAAGCCTATAAAACTCACTAATTTCCCATCGATAAAAGCTCCATAGGATTGATTTAAAGCCGCCGAAAACACTTGTGGGAAGGCCGTTCCCATTGATACATGACCTGCCTTGCGAAAAACTTTATCCGCTAAGTCAATTGCCTGTTTATATTCAACCTCACGTACTAATCGAAAATCTGTCATTTTCCTGCACCCCACCCCAATCTCCAATTTATGGTATAGCAGCCATTCTCAAATATGCTATAATACAACTAAACAACCTATCTCCATCATATTTTTTATTGAATTGAGTGACAAGTCTATTAAACGTCTTTAAATAGATTTATAGGTGCGTTTGCACGATATTTTTACTGAAATGAGGTATTGAGATGGGTGGCTGGGAAAAGTTTAACAGTTTTGCAACCTGGATGATAAAAATTGCTTATTTAAATATACTTTGGATAGGTTTCACACTCGCTGGTTTGGGCCTATTGGGTCTCTTTCCTTCAACAGGCGCCATGTTTTCAATTGTACAAAAATGGCTTCGAAAAGAACCTGTCGAAAAACTCTTCCATACCTTTTGGAAAACGTATAAAAAAGAGTTCATTTCCCTAAACAAATTTGGCCTCTTTTTCATGTTGATTGGATACATACTCGTGTATGACTTCTTATTTTTACAAGTAAATGGTGAAAAACTTCAATTCTTATATCCTGTCCTTGGGTTTATTGCCATTTCGTATCTTCTGACTTTATTGTACTTTTTTCCTGTCTACACTCAGTTTGAAATGAAATTCTTTCAATATATTAAACAGTCCTTTTTATTAAGCGCCAGCGCCCTTTTGGAAACGATCCTCATCATCACGTCGATTATGCTTCTGATGATTATCATTCGATTCGTGCCCGGAATCATCCCTTTATTCACTGGAAGCGTGGCTGCGATCGTAATTACTTTCTGCAGCAACCGTGCGCTTCAAAGAATCAGCAGCCGAAGAAAGCCGATCAATACTATAAATATGTAAAAATTCGAGGGTGTCCCAAAAAGTGCTTGGGGCACCCTTTCCGTTTTCTGGGCAGCGATACGGAAATTGTTGCTCCTTCGGGGATATACTTCTTCCCTTTGCACGCAGGATACCGAAATTGTTGCTACGCGGTTGACGTACTTTTTTCTTCTGCAATCCTCTCACTACTTCTGAAAGGAAAACTCTTATTTAGAAGAATCACCTTTCACCGGTCATAACTTCTTTTAATTAGTAGCATTTATTAAATAAATTCCCTCCCTCCTCCTCAACTTCTTCGGAAACTCATAAGGTTGTCATTCTTTATCGGCTTTCAGTTCCACCGTATATGCTGAAACCATCTTTAACTATTTAGTTATGTATTTAAAGACCATTAAAAGTCTTGATAAATTACCTGGTTGCCATAAACTAAACGGTAGAGAAAAGTGCTAGTTTTGAATAAACCAGGGGGTGTTGAGATGGATTTCAGCCAGCTTCATTATTATGTGCCTGCTTCAAAAGGAAGTAAGCCAATAGTGATTGAACGAGATTTAATTGTGTATGGGGCTACTCCGGCGGGAATCACTGCAGCCATCCAGGCAATACGAATGGGAATGACTGTTGCAATAACCGAGTTTGGAGGCCATGTTGGCGGCATTACAGCGAGTGGACTGGGAGCCTCGGATAGTGGGGCCAAAGCCGCGATTGGCGGTTTGTCCAGGGAATTTTTCCGTGAGCTAGGAAAATACTACAATACTGAAGAACAATGGACGTTTGAACCGAAGGCAGCAAAATATGTATTTGAGAAATGGCTTAAGCAATACGAAGTTGATGTGTTTTTTAATCAGCATTTGGAAAATGTTAAGACTGAAAAAAGCGAGATTAAAGAAATTACAATGGAGGATGGAACTGTTTATAAAGCCGGCTTTTTCATTGATGCAAGCTATGAAGGGGACTTGATGGCAAAGGCTGGCGTTACGTATTTTGTCGGCAGGGAATCAAATGCAACCTATAAAGAGACGTATAATGGGATACAGTTTGGCCATCCGCACCATCAATTCAAGAAATGGATTTCCCCTTATAATCATGAAGATGATCCTTCTAGCGGAGTGTTAGCAGGGATTACGGAAACCACCCATGATACGCTTGGATATCAGGGACAGGGAGACCATCGGATCCAGGCGTATAATTTCCGGATTTGCTTAACAAAAAACCCTGATAATCGCCTTCCTTTCCCTAAGCCGCCTGCCTACGACCAGGAACGCTATCGTTTATTATTGCGTTATATCAATGCAGGTGTATGGGATGCCATGAATCTTCACACGATGCTGCCAAATGGAAAAACCGATCTGAATAATTATGGTGGCTTTTCGACTGACTATATAGGAATGAATTATAGTTGGCCCGAAGGAAACTATCAAACTCGCGAAAAAATTTTCCAAGAACATTTTACATACAATCTGGGCATGCTTTACTTTTTAGCCAATGACGAAAGAGTACCTCAAACGATTCGTGACGAAGTATCTCAATGGGGATTGGCCAGCGATGAATTTGAAGATACAGGCCATTGGCCTCACCAGCTTTACATTAGGGAAGCTAGAAGAATGATTTCTGACTATGTAATGATTGACAGGGATTGCCTGGGAGAACGATCGGCTGAAGATTCAATCGGCCTTGCCTCCTATCAAATGGATTCGCATCATTGCAGAAGAGTCATTATAGATGGCAGGGTTTACAATGAAGGGGATGTTGAAATCCCGATATCCCCCTATCCTATTTCGTACCGAGCTATTCGCCCTAAAGCGAACGAATGTACAAATTTACTTGTTCCGGTCTGTTTATCCAGTTCGCATATCGCCTATGGTTCGATCCGGATGGAGCCGGTATTTATGATTTTGGGACAATCCGCCGGAGCCGTTGCAGCTCTGGCTCATCAAAATCAAACAACCGTACAGGAAGTTCAATATGACCAATTAAAAAAAGTATTACATGACTACGGACAGGTACTTGAGTGGGACGACTCCATTGAAGATGATCCCATTTCGCGAATGGAATCGACCTTTGGGAAGAGCTGAATACTATTAATAAAAGGCTATTTTCTCTAAAGGGAAAATAGTCTTTTTTGAAGTATCCTTCCACCCTACTAAAGTACTAAAAACTTTTACGTCATTTTAAAGACATTCAACTTTATATAACCTTTAAACGAGTAGATTTATAGACTATTCCGATAGTTTTGCTAAAACATGGAGGTGAAAGAAACGGTCTCAAAATTTTTGTATACGCTTACATATTTTAAAAATAAGGAGGATACGTTTTGAAAAAGATAGTAAAAAGACTGATGGTTATCGTTCTAGCCCTTGTACTTATCTTGCCTAGCCTTCCCTTTGCCGGGAATTCAGCAGCTGCAGCGGATACGTGGAAGGAACTAAAGGTAGAAAATGGCAGTTTCGAGGCAAAGCCTACAACCGAGACAAGCTTGCCTTCGTGGGTATATTGGTCTGGCGGCTTAAAATCAGGGATGGCCATCTCAAAAGAATTGGCATATGCAGGCACTCAAAGCCTGGCCGTGAATAATACCGGCGTCACAGGAATATTCAGCCAGGAAATTGATGTCACTGCAGGCAGCCAATATAAATTAACAGCAAAACTCAATGTCAAGGAGCTGACAGGCAAACCTGGTATTTGGCTGCGCTGGTACAATGACCAGGGAACGAATTTCACGAACTCGCCCAAATATTTTGATGTCGCTGTCTCAAATGAATGGCAAACGGTTGAAATCGAGGCAACAGCCCCAGCTGGTGCCACAGGCGTAAAAGTCTTTATTTATCAGTCATCTACGTCCAAGATGAAAGGTTACTATGATGAAGTAAAGCTTTTTGAAAAAGAATCGAGCGTTCTGGATTTCCCATTTGAATTTGGAAAGCCAATCAATCACGGGCCAGCTGCATTAGCAGCAAAATCCCAGGGAGTAGCGATTGGGGATGGAGAGCTCTATTACGCAACCAATGGTTCACCGGCCACTTTTTATGCAGCTGATGCAGAAACAGGCAAGAAGATTTTTTCACAGGATCTGCCTGGGAGTGATGTGGTCTGGGCAATGGTCATCGGTACAGATGGCAATGTTTATTTCGCAGGTACTCATAACGGGATTTTATACCGCTATGTTGTGAAGGAACAACGGCTTGAGCAACTCGGAAAAAATCCTTCAGATAACTGGGTTTGGCAGCTGGAGGCCTCAAAAGACGGAAAAATCTACGGGGCGACCTATCCAAATGCAAAGGTGTTTGAGTATGATATCAGCTCCTCCCAATTCAAAGACTTAGGTACTTTTTACGAAGGCCAGCAATATGCCCGGGGGCTTGGAATTACCGATGACAGCTTGTATGTCGGAATTGGAACGACAGCTTATTTAATGAAGATGGATTTAAATACGGGTGAAAGAACGGAAATTAACACGTCAATTACCGGGCTGTCCACATCCATATCAAATATTTGGGAGTATGGCAACACGATCTTTGTCGCCTACGGTACGTCCCTTGTGACGATCGACAAAACAACCGGGGAAGAAATGAATAAAATGGACTGGCAGGATGAACATACTTTTGACGGGCTCATTTCACCTCCATCCCCTTATGACGAAAATATAATCTATTACATTAATAAAAACACACAGCAGCTGTGGACCTATGATATGCGGACACACGAGCAGGCAAAAGTGGAACCGACTGTTCAATTGCCACCTACACCCGCAAAAGCGATTCGCTGGATAAAAGATGAAAATGGCAAAGATGTTTTGGCAATCTTGCATCATCAAATCGAGTACTCACTTTACGACCCGACAACAAACACTGTTAAGGTCAGCTACCCTGAAGTGAATATGCAAGGCTTATTAATGCAAAGCCTTGAAATTGGTGAAGACCAAAAGATTTATATGGGCGGATATCAGGGGTCATTTGGTATTTTTGATACGGCCATCGATGAGTATATCCTTCACGAACGCGATCCGCACCAGATTGAAGGAATAGGGTTTCTTAATGGTGATGTCTATCTGGGTACCTATGGCGGTGCCAGAATATATAAATATGATCCAGACCAGCCCTTTCAGTACTCAGGTGGTATAAAAGGTGATAATCCTGAGATGGTCTATGATATCGAAGATGACCAGAGCAGGCCTTTTACCTTTACATCAGGTGATAATAAACTTTTTGTCGGGACCATATCCGATTATGGACGACTTGGCGGAGCCTTAACTATCTATGACCAGGATACTGGCAAATGGAATACGATTCGCCATATTATTGAAAATCAAAGTATCATAGGCCTCGCTTACCTTGACGGAACAGTGTTTGGAGGATCCACCATTTCTGGCGGGCTCGGCATAACTCCGACCGAACCAAAAGCGAAGATGTTTGAATATGATGTTGAAACTGGAACACATGAAGTATTTGACCTCCATGTAGAAGGTTTGGATAAACCAGAAATGATTGGGGAACTATCGGTTGGCCCGGATGGAAACCTTTGGGGTGTAGCGTGGGGCCTTGACAAGGCTGGCGCCAATAACACTGTGGTATTTGCTATGAATCCGGACAATAGAGAAATCGTGAAAAGTACACAGATTCATAAAGGTGTACACAGAGGAAGCCAGTGGCGGCCATTCTTCATCCGCTGGGATAAGCAAGGCTATCTGTATACTACAGCTGGCCGGAAATTGACGGTCATTGACCCGGAAACGATGAAAAGCAAGGTTCTTGTTCCAGGTTCTGTCAACTTAATGGATGTTGACAGCGAGGGAAATATCTACTATTCAGCTGATGAAAATTTATACCAACTACCTGTTCCATTAGAAAAGGGCACCCTATCTGTCGAAAATGAATCCATGCTGCAAGGTACTGAACAAAACATTGATTTAACTGTAACCCTTGTAAATGGAAGCACTATTAATTTAAAAGGCGCCGACATTGAATGGTTTAATTCCAACCCGGCTGCCGCTGACTTGAATGATGGAAAAGTCACCGGTAAAAATGCTGGGACGACAGAAGTATATGCAAAAGTTTCTTATAATGGCGAAACCATCACAACCAGTTCAATCGAGATAACGATTGTCGTTACAACGGATACAGTATCACAACAAATTTTAAGTCTCGAAGAAGCAGGTAGCATTCCTCATTCCTTGGCCAAACAATTGACTAATCGTTTAGCACAGGCCGAGCACCATTACCAAAACGGCGATACAAAGCAGGCTTCCAAGCATCTTGATGATTTCCGTAAGCATCTGGATGCAAGCAGCATTGATGAATCAGTTAAAAAGACACTGCACACCAATGTCGATTCAATTGAGGAAGAATATAAAAATTAAGTAGAATGGAAGAAGGTTTCCTGTGTAGGCAGGAAACCTTCTTTTAGCTGGTTAGGAACGCCTTTTTCATAAAAACAAAAGCAATGATACAGGACAAACTTATTAATCCACCAAGTGGAGTTTCGTGGATATTTCGCTTCTCCCGGACAACCAATTAATCCACCAGGTGCAGTTTCGTGGATATTTCGCTTCTCCCGGACAGCCAATTAATCCACTAACTGTAGTTTCGTGGACATTTCGCTCTACTGGACAACCAATTAATCCACTAAATGCAGTTCCCTGGACATTCCTTCGTGGATTTCGGAATCCTTACCTTCGGGCTGAAAACCAGCACCATCGACACCCCAAGAATGATGATGATGCAGCCAATGATTTGGCCGAACAAAACTGTTTCACCTGCTATATAGGAAATAACAATCGAAGATGCCGGAGCAAGGTTATAAAAAATCGAGGTAGTATTGGCGCCAAGGTTCTTGATCCCACTATTCCACCATAAATTCGAAAGGAAAGACGCACCTATACCTAGGAAAAGCAACAACAGCCATGCATACACAGGGGTTTGGTCAATTGGGTTTGGATACTGATTTGGTAGAGCAATAGCAGCTAGCACAAGCATTGACGTCCCGATTGGCAGAGTGACAGCCGTCGTAATTATTGCCGGACTATCCTTTAAGTACATTTTTCCTATTACGCCAAAGAACGCCCAGAAGACATTACCGATTAAAATATACATATCACCAATCGAAAAGGTAAGTGACACTAGATTGTCCAGTGAAGCTTCCGAAATAACAATGATGACTCCTACAAGTGATAGAAGAAATCCTGTCACCTGGATTTTGTTTATGCTAGCCTTCAGGATCAGCCAGGATAAAAATACCGTTACTAAAGGATTGGTTCCCATAATTAACGCGCCATTTACAGAGGATGTTTTCATTAATCCGAGAAAGAACAAAGCATTAAAGCCAAAAATCCCGACAACTCCCATAATGAGATAAACTTTTAAATTTTGCTTTACAACCAGTATATCCATTCGGCGCGAGGCAAGGACGAGAATTGCCATACAAAACGTTGCGATGATAAACCGGATACTCGCCGCACCCAATGGCGGTACATACTTGACTATATAATTTCCGGCGTTAAAGCTGGCCCCCCACATCACCCCGACTAAGCAAAGCTTTAGAACCAGGATTGCACGTCCTTTTCCCATTGCATCCACTCTTTCGTACGAAAATCAGATACAAAAAAACCAAGCCTTTCTTTAGCTTGGTCCCCCACTTATAAAAAAGAGCCGTTTCATTAAAAATTGTATGCCTGATTTCATGATTTGTTCCTGGACTAATCCCTTTTTTAGTTTCCGGTTTGCATGCCAAAAATGAGGCTGACCCAAAAGTAGAAAGCCTTCTTTGTATATTCAGGTTTGATAACTATTCTCTGTTTAATTAGTTTGGGTAATAATACAAGTGATAGATGAATGACAACCCGCGGTTGTGTAAGTGCCGAGAATGTCTTTCCTAAAGGTGATGATTGACAATTCAGGGGTTCGTAAGTGCCAAGCTGTCAATCATAAAGATGATGAATGACAACTTCCAGGTGCCCAAGTGCCAAGTTGTTAATCATAAAGGTGATGAAATTGGGAGACTCTCACAATGATGAACCACAGGGAAATGTACAACAGAAAGCATTGAAATTCACCCCCTATGAAGATACTACCAAAAATTAAAGCTGCCCCAATAGAGTCGATTTCAACGACCTTCTGGGACAGCTTCTCTCTCTTAATTATTAAATAGAGTTAAGGATAGTCCGTAATTGCGCGCGCAGCTCTGACTCTATATCCGTTTCTTTGGCATTTTCCAAATGTTTTACAGCATCCTGTAAATGTTTGGCGGCTTGCTCCTCCCTGCCCTTATCACGGTGATGAATGGCCGAAGAGAGTGAATTGGTTAGCTGCTTGCTTACGGAATTGGTGATATTGCCGTAAACCGTTTCCCGTTCCACAAATTTCAAAACTGACTCTAGAGTGTCAGATACTTCAATTTTCATTAGGTTCACTTTGTTAGCGTAATAAATATTTCCGTCATCCCCGATTGTCATCAACTCTGTCTCAGTGTCTGTCAATACTTCATGCTCCAGCGAAACAGGGTCAATGACGGTTAAGTTGCCAGCAAGTGTTGTGTACAAGAGGCCATCCTCGCTCCAGCGGATTTGAATTGGTCTCCACCTTCCGTAATCTTTTACTTCAGGGAAGATATTTTTGCTTTTTACAATTTTAAGGGTATCCGGGTCCATTGCAAAAATTGCTCCGGCAGCAGCCGACCACAAGAGGCCATCCGGTCCTACGCTCATCCCGCTAATCAGTTTCGGCTGGACTGTGACACCTGGTATATCCGGGACAAATTCAGTGATTTTTTCCCCCTTCTCAATATCCCAAACGAATATTTTCGCAGCCGGCTCTGTAGGATTGATTCCCAATCCGCCAGCAACTGTTGTAGACCCATATAATTTGCCATTCACTTCTGCCAGCCCAGCGATAGCCTGATTATGGACTACATTAGGATAAACAACTGTGTCTTTTACGGATGCTGGATCAAGAACTGTTAACGACCCGCCCAGATATCCGTAGTCAGGAATTGTTCCGATATATAATTTGTCCTTAATAGCTCTCATAACAAACGGACGGTCCTGATTAGGAATATCGTAAATTTGTCGAGTAGAAAGGACTGGATTCGAGGTATCCATCTCCGTGATAAGTGCCCCCGGGTAAATCCCAAAGTACATTTTATTCCCTAGAGCCACCATACCTTCCGCCTGTGCAAGGCTGAAGTTTTTGTTCTCATTTGTTTCTGGGTTATAAACTGCACCTGTACCACCAGGATAACCGCTTAAGAACAAATTGCCACCAGGCCCCTTTTCCAACGTTTGTATTGGGATTGGGTTACCAACGATTGGGTATTGAGTGGTTTTCACTTTTTTAGTTTGTAAATTGAAGTAGCTCACCTGGCCGCCAAATTGGACTGTAACCAAAGACTTTCCTGGTAAGTCCGGATCATTTTCTACTTCTACCCAGGTGGTATTCCGCAAGAAGGTACCAAACACAACTTTTGTATCTACGGCATTCAATGTGTCCAAATCTACTTCCATCAATTTGCTGCCTTGCAGGAAATAGACTTTATTGCTTCCTGGGAGGCCATGGATTAATCGCAACCCCTTATTGTTCGTATAATACTTGTCGCTCCATTGGCCTGTTTCGGTATCGTAAAACAAGAGGGTATTGCTGCCGCCGCCAACGCCGGCAATAATATATTTGCCTGCCGCATCCAACTGCCAAACACTTGAGCCATGAACGACATGGTCAGGAACCTTTATCGCTTCATATTCCCCTGTTTCTACATTTAGCTTTACGATGCGATTATCAACACCGATACCTAAATATAAAAATCCGTTATGATACGCTGTGGACCTGGAGTAGCTTTGGCCAGGGGCCACACTGCCGTAATCCTTCATTTCGCCAGTTTTCGGATCATATCGGCCTGCCTTTGCATTAGGGAATGAACCGAAATAGACACGTCCCTGATCATCGTAGGACAAGCCGTATACAACACTCTCCCCAATGCCCCCAACATCTTTTACTTCCTTCGTAACAGGGGAATATTCATAAAGATGCCCATTGCCCCCAATATACACATTGCCATTTGGTACTGTAATATGTGTCCAAACAGCACTTGTTCCTTTTAAAGGATAAGTTCTGAGCACTTCCTTGCTTTTAAGGTCGATCACCTGGAATATGGCCGGGTCACCACTTGCAGTCGTGTACATGATATCCCGTCCATCTTCAACGCCATAGGTGGAGTCATAGATTGCAATGCTTCTCATAAGAGAACCTAAATTCGCTGGCTCGCTATATCGTTTTCCTGACTCTGCATGAACCGGATCACTCATAAAGAAAGACGAAACAATTAATACAAAAGCAGTGAACAGGATTGCGAATTGTTTTGTAACCGCCTTCATTTTATTCCACTCCTTATACTATTTTTTAAAAAAAGCTTATGTACCCAAGTTCACCCCTCTTCCCGGTCCTATTATTCTAAAAATAGCAAACCTGTTAGGAAACTTAAATGTCGAGAAATGGCCCTAAATTAATTCAGGAATATAGTCGTGAGTAAATAGTCCTTTATAAGGTAAGTGTGATAACACGTATAAGATTAAAAATAGAATTTCCGCAGATTTCTCTTACCGTTAATAGATGTATAGATTTTGTTTCGGCGGAAACGATACACCTATGGAGGTGCAAAAAATGCCTAATCAAAACAAGAATCGAACTAGCCTAAAATACAGTATTTGGGATACACGGGTGGATGAAAAACAAAAAGAAACGATTGAAGAATCTCCATTAATAAATCATAAGCAGGAAATGAAGGGTAAGAAAGAGTGAAATAGTATTGAAGCAGTTCCATCCTGCCACTGCATAAACTAAAAAAACTGAGCGTCATATAACCGCTCAGTTTCCTAATTAGCACCTCCCATAATGGGTCAGGTGAAAAGTGTGGAGAATTTATACTCATAAAAGAAAAGCATGCATTTCAGATGGATTGTTTGGTTTCGGAGTAAACAATACCATTAGAAGCATACTTTTTCTTTATTTTTACACGTGTTATGTCCGAGGGACCAGTTCTTGGGATAGCGTGCCGCATTCTGGTTCTTCTCGCCTGTGGGCAGCAAACGAGAACGGTCCCAATTATCTTTGTTTTGGTTTTATATGGTCTCGCAAAATATCAATAATTTCTCTTGTTTCATCAAGATGTTTTACGGTTTCTTTGTATGCTTGCGATGCGACGCACATAAAGAGAATGTCAATGACGTGTAGCTGGGCAATTCGCGAGGAGGTAGCCCCGCTTCTGAATGTCGGTTCTCTCGTTGCGGACGTATATAGTTTAATGTCCGCCTGTTCAGTGACTAGAGAAGAACCATACTTGGTCAGACTAATCGTGTGTGCGCCCTTTTTATGTGCAAGCTCGAGAATTTTTGCAACCTCAAACGTTTTTCCTGAAAAAGAAATCCCGACAACAACATCATCTGGTTTTGCATTGGCCACTAGTGTAGCGGCCATATGGAAATCCGGGAAAGCCGTCGCATTTTTATTAATCCGCAAAAATTTTTGCTGGGCATCCTGGGCAATGATACTTGAAGCACCCACTCCGAAAAAGTGGATCGTTTCGGCGTTTCGGCAAAGCTTCACAGCTCGTTCAAGTTCTTCGTAATCCAGTAATTCCGCGGTTTCCCGTATTGTCTGGATACTATTGATCGTCATTTTTTCTATAATGGATACAGCCGTTTCATTTGGCTCAATATCCCGAAATCCTACTGCCCTATTTTTTTGCAAATCCCCGGCAATTCGAAGTTTCAATTCCTGAAAGCCTTTTAGTCCGAGAGACTTACAGAGCCGAATGACTGCAGCGCTGCTTGTTGAGCTCCGTTTCCCAAGCTCGCTTGCGGTTAAGGAAATAGCCGCTTGAGGATTTTCCAGTATATACATCGCAATCTTTTCTTCAGAAGGAGGAAGTGTCGAATGCATTTCAGACAGCATTACAAGCCCCCCTGTCATGAATGACATATATGGCATCAACTCTCTCTTTTATAGTTTCGTCTTCCTTATATCGATTTCTTCATCACGTGAAACCGTCGTGTGATTTCAAAACCTGTATTTTTATAAAGGTGCCCGGCAGCGCTTTTTTCACCGGTCCACAGGAACCAGGCGCAATGAAGTCCGAGGGACCGCATGTTTTTCAGGCATTCATGCAGCAAAATCTTTCCCAGACCCTTTCCTTGTTCGTCAGGATCGACGCCAAATGGGCCAAACCGGTCCGGAATACCTTCATAGCCGCCATGGATACAAAATCCAACCAGCTTTCCGCGATTTCTTGCCACCAGAATCTGATTGATTGGCAGTCCCTGAAGCAGCCCTTCCCGAATCGCCCGGCCCCAGTCCGGGTTAAATTCGTTATTGGCAAACTGGATGACTTCATATAAATCCTTGTCTTGAGCAATTGTGAAAGAGTATCCTTCCTGCTCGCGCCGGTTTTTCAATTCAATGACCCCTTCAGGAGGCGCATAGCCAACCAGGCTTCTGTCCATGGCAACAGGGGAATACTGTTTTTCAAACCCATTGCTTAAAAGAAATGCATATCCCTCCGGATAAGCAGCTTCATCGATTCCCGGCAAAATATAGTTTGGGGCATAGGAAGCGAAAAACACATTTTTCCGCCCTTCAGCTGCAAGGAAGTCAATGGCATCTTCCATTAACCGTTTTCCGACACCGGTTCCATGGAAATCCTGGTCGACAAAAAAGAATGGAATCCAGCCATTTTCCGGTTCCAACTCTGTGCCGAACATCGGCAGCAGCCTTCTTACAGCATAAACACATCCGATTACTTTGTCTTCTGTTATAGCCAGACGCAGCCCTTTCGGATCAAAGTTAGCGTCAAGCAAGACAAGATTGCGGAATCTTATCGGAGTAATCGGATCAAGCGGAAGGCTTTTGTTCCATAGATTGACGATTTTCTGTTCATCGTCAGGCTGATAATAACGATATGATATCACAAACACCCGCCCTTTCTTATTCAGTAGGTTTCTTTTTGTGGGTGTATCATTTGTTTGGTATCTGTAATTAATTTGGTTGGACAGCGTTTCGTGGATTAATTTCAGCTTTGATAACTGTGATTAATCTGGCAAACAGCGTTTCGTGGAGTAATCTCAGCTTTGATAACTGCATTAATCAAGCAAACTAACTGCAGCCTATTTGTTAACTGCCTAGTGAGTGTCTGACCTATCAGATTTACGTATATAGGAGATACGGCTCTCCCTGTTTGATAAAAGCTTCTGTTTGTTCCTCGCATTGTTCCAGGAAATCCTGAGTTTTCCCATTCATTACTTGATCCCTTAAACGGTCCGTGCCAGCAAGCAGGTCAAACATGTATCGCTGATTTTCACCATATTGTACAAAGGCAAAGTCATTTGGATACATTTCCGCAATAATTTCAAGCAAAGTTAAGCCTGTCTTTAACGAATGAAGCTTCCTTCGGTCCACCACATGGAGCTGCACGCCTTCGCAAGCTGCTTCCTTATGCTTTTGGTAGGTAGGAATAAACGAAATCGGGCGTGCCAAAACTCCGGGCAGCTGTTTTTCATTGAAGGCTCTAGCCAAATGATAACCATCCATATAAGGAGCTCCGACATATTCAAACGGACGAGTTGTCCCCCTGCCCTCGGAAAGATTTGTACCTTCCACGAGGCATGTTCCTGGATACAGGGTGGCCATGTCAATGCCAGTCGTATTCGGTGAAGGCGGAATCCAAAACAGCTCGGTTTCATCGTAATAAAGCTTTCTTTCCCAGCCTTCCATCTCGATCACGGTAAGCTCGCAGTCAATCCCGAATTCATGCTTGTACAGCAGTGCAATTTCGCCAACTGTCATGCCATGCCTATTGGGAATTGGATAAAGGCCAACGAAAGACCGAAATTGCTCCTCCACTAAATTCCCTTCTACAGAACAACCTGAAATCGGATTGGGGCGGTCAAGGACCACAAACTGTTTTCCGTGTTCGGCACACGCCTCCATCATATAAGCCATTGTATAGATAAATGTATAATACCGCGCCCCAATGTCCTGCAGGTCGAAGACTACAACGTCAACGGGATCAAGCATCTCTTTGCCCGGCTTTTTTGATGCACCATACAAACTGTAAACCGGCAATCCCGTATACGGATCTATTGAAGACACGACTTTTTCTCCTTCTTTTGCACTGCCGCGTATTCCGTGTTCCGGTCCATACAGCGCGGTTAAATGAAGGTCAGGATGGCTATGGAATAGGTCAATCGTTGGAACGAGCCTTTGATTGACTCCTGTCATATTCGTGACGAGACCAAGTCTTTTTCCTGTAAATTTCCCAACATATTTTTCGAAAAATACATCAAGGCCAATCCTCACATTTGTACCTTCTTTCACATGTAGCAAGAAAGAGAGAGATAAAAACTCTCTCTTTCTACTAGCTTTATTCTTTTACTCCACCCAATGTCAGGCCTTTTACAAAATGGCGCTGGAATAAGATGAATACGATAATCATTGGAATGGATGCAATTGCCGCACCGCTCATCAGCAGTTTGAAGCTTGCCAGGTTGGCATCCTGCAATGTCTTTAACCCGACTGGGAGCGTGTAAAGGTTCGCATCATTCAAAACGATAATCGGCCATAGGAACGAATTCCACACGTTCATAAAGGTGAAAATCCCAAGGGCGGCCAAACCCGGTCTTGCCAATGGCAAAACGATACTCCAGAACGTTTTCCATTCACCGGCGCCGTCAATTCTTGCAGCATCCAAAAGCTCATCGGGAATCGAGTACATAAACTGCCTCATCAGAAACACGCCAAACACCATTGATAAGTCTGGAAAGATCAGCGCCCAGTGCGTGTCCATAATCCCCAGATTTTTTACCATCATGAACATTGGAACCAAGGTGACCTGCCCTGGAATCATCATTGTTCCGACGATGGCGTAAAAGATCAGGTTCCTCCCCGGAAACTGCTTTTTGGCGAGGACGTAGCCGGCCATTGAGTCGAACAGTAAAATCCCAACCGTTACAACAACAGCAATATATATGCTGTTTAAGAACCAACGTCCGATGCTATTTTTACTAAACAAAGTGGTAAAGCCGGAAAATGTGTCGTCGACAATCTGGTCCATGATTTCCCGGTGATAGGTTCCAGCCTTTTCATCCCCGGCCTTTTCTGCATCACGGGCCTTGCCCCAGTGCTCAAAATATTCCGGAATACCCATTGGATACATTTTTGGCGGATTCGAATCAACGTATGAAACAGGTTTCTTTAAATCTTCATCCTGATATTTGCTTAATTGTAAGGAAGTACTGAATACCCAATACAACGGCAGAAGGGAAACGACAGAAAAGACCAGAAGCAGAACATAAATGACCGCTTTATTTAATTTCATCATCTTGTTTCCCCTCCTAATCATCATTCCGAAGGACTCGGAATTGAATTACTGAAAAAATTAAAATTATAAAGAATAACACGATCGATTGTGCAGCGGCATATCCAAATTCAAAGTCCCTAAAGCCTGTTTTATAAATAAGATGGACGAGCGTTTCTGTGGACGTACCGGGCCCACCGCCAGTCATCATAATAATCTGAGTGAATACCTGGAATGACCCAATTGTACTTAGCAAAACCAAATACAGTGTCGTTGGCTTCAGCAACGGAATTGTGATTTGAAGCCATTTTTGCAAACTGCCTGCACCGTCAATGGTTGCAGCTTCGTATAATGAGTGCGAAATCGATCCCATTGCAGCCAGGTATAAAATAATGCCAACCCCAAATGGTATTAAACATTGCATAATAATCAGCGACCATAATGCTGTTGAAGTTTGCCCCAGCCAGTTAATCGGTTCTACCCCGAACCAGCTAAGAACATAGTTAAATAAACCGAAATCATGGTTATACATCCAGCGCCACACCATTGCCACAATAACCATTGACGTAACGGTTGGCAGATAAAAGGCTCCCCGGAAGAAGCTCTGAGACCATTTGTTAAGCGGATGAATGAGTGAAGCGATGACGAGTGCACTTATGACATTAAATGGTACGGTTACGACCGTAAATAGAAACGTGTTCCCTAAAGCATCGTAAAATGCGTCGCTTTTAAAAACTTTTATATAGTTGTCCAAGCCAGCCCATTCACTTCCAAAAATCTTATATTCCTGGAAGGATAAGACGAATGCCCATATCACCGGAATCACAATAAATGCTATAAACAGGATTAATTTTGGAAGTAAAAAAAGATAGGCGGTATAATTCTTTTTCATTTGGGTCAAAAGGGATGATTGTTTAGTGGCAACTTTTACATTAGCAGGTGTATGTGCCTGGTGAACGGGTTTCAAGTTAACTCCCCCAATCTTGATAAAAACCTGGGCTGTCCCATAAGGGGTCTGACCCCTTATGGGACAGCACCAGGCCGGTAACAACTTACTTCAGCAGCTCATCCACTTTCTTTTGAGCATCGTCCATTGCTTGTTTGGCTGTTTTTTCGCCATTGAATACAAGCTGCAGCTCTGTTTGGATAGCTTCATCAATCTTTTTCCATTCTGGGTGGCGTGGAAGCATCACAACTTGTGATGACATTTCCTGTGCACGAGCCATTTGTGGATTGTCTTTATATGGATCTTTATCAGCTGTGCTGATTCGTGCAGGGAATGTTCCATACTTCTGTGCCATTGTGAATTGTTCGTCAGTTGTATTGATAAACTTCATGAATTCGCCGACCATTTTCTTCTTGCCTTTATCTTCCTGATGGAACATCGTCCAGCCGCCTACACCGCCGATTGTAACGGGTTCGCCCGTTTTTCCAGTTGGATAGTTGGCAACTGCAAAGTTAGTTGGGTATTTACCTTGTGCCGCGCCAATTGCCCAAGTTGCCCAAGGCTGCATAGCAACTGTTCTTTGTTGTTCATTTGCCCAGGCTTGGAACGTGCCGCCAACGTCTGCTCCGCCTGAAGATTCAGGGGAAACTTTGTCTTTTAGTTTCAGGTCTGCAAGGCGTTGAATTGCGTCAACTGCTTCAGGGCTATTGAAAGTGAATTTCTTCATGTCCTTGCTTAATGGGCTGCCGCCATCAATATAGAAGAACGGCCATGCTTCATAGTATCCAGGCAAGATGTAAGTGGAAAAACCGAACACATCTGTCTTGCCATCGCCATCGCGGTCAAATGTCAATTTCTCGGCTGCATCCAGGAATTCATCCCAAGTCCACTCGCCGTTTGCCGGTGGCTCAACACCGCGCTCCTTGAATAAGTCAAGGTTCAAAAGCATTGTATGGACAGTCATTGAGTTAGGAACTCCATAGAGCTTGCCATCATATTTGTATGCGTCAAGAGCATTCGGATAAAAATCTTTTAGTTCATCTTTTGTATAAAGGTCATCAACTTGTTCGATAACACCCTGGTCGATTTGGTCGATGCTGACCGCGCTTCCGCTAATATCAACAGGTGCGATATCTGGCCAGGACTTTCCGGCAATCGATACACCAAGTTTGTTCGGAAGTTCAGCCCATGGAACTTGGACAAGCTCCACTTTAACGCCTTCATTCTCTGCTTCAAATTGCTTAATTTTCTCTTCCATCCAGTGGTATTTATTATCTTTATCATCTGGCCAGCGCGGACCGTCCCACACAGTGATGGTGCCTTTCCAATCTTTGCCGCTTTCTGTGCCCTTTGTATTGTCACTGCTGCATGCTGCCAAAGCTCCAATACTTAAACTAGCCGCAAGAAATAAGTTAAGCATTTTCTTCATTGGATTTCCCCCTAAATTTTTTTGAAAAATAAAGCTTCCATTGTGATCCCAGCAAGACATTCACCGATTATTTCCGGTCCTCGCCTCCTTTCCGTGTCCATCCTATGCAACCAAAGGATTCCTACCAGGCGATTTTCCCCATGATAACTGGATTTCTCGCCCCGGTAGCCGACGGCAAATTGTTGAATCGTTTCATCAAACACTGGTAACCCAGCAGGGCAAATACGGCAGCTTCCTTCGCATCACCTAGAATCCCAAGCTCGTCAGTGCTGCCTATCTTTATCGCTTGGGGCAGCTGGCTTCGCAATCGTGCCATTAAGGTA
Source organism: Bacillus sp. FJAT-27225 (assembly GCF_001685025.1). Taxonomy (GTDB): domain Bacteria; phylum Bacillota; class Bacilli; order Bacillales; family Cytobacillaceae; genus Bacillus_D. Next base: position 602,341 of record NZ_MAYU01000021.1, read on the forward strand.
CGGTTATGCCAGCCCCCGCCGCTGATAAATACTTCTTCAATTTTGTGGCTTTCTAGTAATCTGGAAATACCCGAGACAAGCGTCCGTGCTGTCAACTCAGTGATGGTGGCCAGTTTATCCTCAGCTGAAAGGCTTGTCTGTTCCCAGCATTTTCTTGCATACTCACTGCCAAACAATTCCCTGCCGGTACTTTTCGGCGCTGGTTGCTTGTAATAATCATGAGCAAGCAGTTCGGCGAGCCATTCTTCATCTATTGTTCCGCTTGCAGCAATACTGCCATTGTCATCGAATGTTTGCTTCCCGTTTGTGGCCCAGCCGGCAAAGGCATCGATGATCATATTGCCTGGGCCTGTATCAAATGCAAGGATGCTTTCATCACTGTTTTCAGGCGGCAGCACAGTGATGTTGGCGATCCCGCCAATGTTCACTAACACTCGGCCAGTTTCTTTTTGCTGAAATAACAGCTGATCGGCATAGGGCACCAATGGCGCGCCTTGCCCTCCGGCAGCCATGTCTCTCGTTCGAAAATCTCCGATGGTTGTGACGCCGGTACGTTCAGCAATTAAGCCGATGTCCCCAATTTGCAGAGTGGAAGCAACGGAATACCCTTCGATTTCGACGCGTTCAGGCTGGTGGAAAATCGTTTGTCCATGTGAACTGATTAGATTAATCTCATCAAGCGTCCGGTTTGCTTCTGATACGGCCTTTTTGGCAGCAGCCGCAAACAGCTCTCCAAGCAGCATATTCATATCCGAAATATCCTCAATACGTGCCTTGTTTGGGTCGCAAAGCTGTAAAATCCTTTCTCGTACCTTTTCTGAAAAAGGCAGAGTCGCAAAATGGAGAAGCTTCAATTGAATATTTTCGTTTTCTTCGGTAATCGAAACCAAAGCGGCATCAATTCCATCCAGAGAAGTTCCCGACATAAGCCCGACAACCAACGTTTCGGCCTTATCCTTATGCACGTTATTCACATTCCGGCCTCCTTTCGTCCAGCTAGTTACTTTTTAATGCACCGATTATTCAGTCTAGAGGTAAGCCCTTTTGTTGCGACAACTATTGTGGTATCGTCACTGGCAGCTTGCCTGTCACCACTGCCTGGCCGTATATGGCCTGAGCTGCGATTTTAAGTGCCGGATACGGAAATTCGTATGTGCAAATATAAGCATGGATATCAGGCAAATATGCTAAATCATAAGGGCTCCTCGTTGCCACCACAACAATTGGCACACCCGTGTCGTGCAGCTTTTCCACAAGTTTTACTTGGGCATCACCCGGCTTCGCGGTCAACGTGCCAATAATGATGAAATCAAAATCCTTGGCAACTTCAGCCGCCCGGTCGATTTCTTCAGCTGTTGCCGGGTTCGATAACTCCAATACATGCGCAAGAGGATCAAGTTCCTTAACGGCCTCTCCAAGGTGCATCGATGAATAGCGCTTATCTTCCACTTGCATCGTATACGTATTTTCGGAATAAACAACGAGCACTTTTTGTTTGCCAATTGTATTGAGCGGCAAAATTTCCTTGTTTTTCACAACGGTGATGCCCTGCTTATATATCACGTCCGCCAATTGTTCGTGCTCCTGGCAGCCAACGATAGAAGGAACAAGTGCATTTCCCACAAGGTTTAGATCATCCCAATGAATATACGTATCTTTTAATCTCTCGATACGTCCTGCAGCAGCATCAATGGTCTCCTTATCTATTTCACCCGCTTCAACTGCCCTAACAATCGCCTCAATTGTATCTTTCTGGAGGTTGTGGAGATGGGAAACCATTATTAAATCCACCCCTGCTTTGATTGCAGCTACACCACCTGCTGCTGTTCCAATTGTATTGGCGATTGCGTTCATCTCCATGCAATCCGTCGTAACAACCCCATCAAAGCCTAACTGTTCACGCAAAAGTCCGGTGATGACTTTTTTCGATAAAGTCGCAGGGACACCAGGTGTATCTTCAATCGCCGGAAAATACACATGGGCGGACATAATCGTATCGGCACCTTGTTTGATGTTTTCGGTAAAAGGCTTTAGCTCAACCTCTTGCAGCCTGTCGATACTATGGGAGATGACTGGAAGATCGAGATGTGAATCGACATTCGTATCCCCATGACCTGGAAAGTGCTTTAATGTCGTGATCACGCCGGCATCCTGCATGCCTTTCATCGCATGCTGGCCAAATAAGCTAACCTTGTCAGCCGATTCGCCGTAAGAACGTACTCCAATCACCGGGTTTTCGGGATTATTATTGACATCGAGCACTGGCGCCAGATTCCAGTTGATTCCAAGAGCTTTTAGTTCTTTTCCAGTCGCCAGGCCAACCCTGTAGGCATTTTCCGGGTTGCCGGTTGCTCCCAGCAGCATTGCACCAGGAAAGATGGTCGCTCCCTCGCCAAGCCGGCGGACGACTCCATTTTCTTGGTCGATGCAAATCAGAAGCGGCTGTTCATGCCCTGCTGCTCTTGCTTCCCTTTGTAGCTCGTTCGTCAAATTTAAAATTTCCTGAGGAGTGCCAATGTTTCGCCCAAAAAGGATAATGCCTCCCACATGGTGCTCCCTGATCAGTTCCTTAATTTCTTCGGAAGCGGTTGTTCCCTTAAAACCAACGACCAACAGCTGTCCGACTTTTTTGCGCAGTTCACTGCTTTTCAAGTTTTCGCGCCTCCTTTATAGGTCAAACCCGGGAATAGCCGGCCCTCTTCTAATATTCGCTCCCACAGGAAACTTTAATGTTTGGGCATAAGCAGTCCGGTTCAGGCAGCCTCTCATCGTTCCAAGCGCCTTATAATAATCGTAATAACGGAAATCCTTCGATTTCATGACAAACCTATATTGGCTAATTGCCTCGAGATATGTATCAAATTCATCACTGACATCAACATAAATATCCGGGATATAGCCCTCCATGTCCTCCCAATTCTCGCTATGGAACATCCTTGTTAAAGAATGGGGCGGCAGTCCATCCAAATCAAAGCCTGGAAGGGCAGCTTTTAACCATGCAGCTTGAACAATTTTGGGGCAAAGGGCATGGTCGGGATGCATACTGTTTTCCCAATGTGTGATAACAGCATTTGGCTTTAGTTTTCTGAACCAGGTTGCCACACGGGAAATGGTTTCATCGTCATCCTTTAATTCCGCATCTTTATAATCAAGGGTAATGCTTTTCGCGCCAAGAACAGCAGCAGCCTTCTCTGCTTCATTTATTTTTTGCTGGCGATATTCCTCAACGCCTATTCCTGCAGGTGTGCCTTTTTCCCCGGCTGTTAAATGCAATAACGTGACTTCGTGTCCTGCTTTTGCATATTTATGGGCGATCGCGCCGGCCTGGAGTTCTACATCACCGCAATGGGCGCCCACCAGCATAATGTGAAATTTCTTGTCCACGTTATCTCCCCCTGGTCAATTGAAATGTGACCGAATGATTGTGTGCAGCCTCGGCCGCAAGCGAAGAATAGGATATTTCCGGCCAAAGTGCACCCGATTTGTCAGTAAAATAACATACAGCCTGATCTCTGGATCAAACCAGATGCTAGTTCCGGTAAAACCAGTATGTCCGTAGGCTGAATCAGAGAAAAGGTCGCCACAGCTGGAATTGTTCGGGCTTTTTAAAACCCAGCCCAGCCCCCTGAACTCCTTGCTAAACGCTGAAAAATTCTTACGGGCAAGCTGCAGTGATTGTTTTGATAAAAGGCGTTCTCCTTTGAAAACGCCATCATTTTCAAGCATTGAAGCATAGTTTGCCAGATCTTTGATGGTCGAAAATAAACCTGCATGGCCGCTAATTCCACCCATGCTTTCTGTATTGTCATCATGAACAATTCCAAGCTTATAACCGTTTAACTTGTCACTGAATTCTGTAGCTGCATACCGTGACCTCTTCAAACCTTGGAAGAAACCCTGTTTCATTCATCTCGAGCCTGTCGAACCATTCACGCTTCACATACGCTTCAAACGGTTCTTCTGTTACGGTTTCGATTAATCTATAGAGTGTAATAAATCCCAGGTCGCTATAAATCACCTCTTCGCCAACGCCGGCCACTGGCTGGTCACAATATATCCGTTCCAAAATTTGTTCGGTTGTTAAGTTTTCGTAAAAATAGTTATAATGTGCGGCAAGCCCTGACGTATGGGTTAACAGGTTTTTAAATGTAATTTCCGATTTTCCGTGCTTGCCGAACTCAGGGAGGAAATAGGCAACCTTATCGTCCAGATGCCATTTTCCTTCTTCCATCAGCTTCAGCACAATCGGCAAGGTCGCAACCACTTTTGTTAACGAAGCCAAATCGAAAACCGTATTCAACTGCATCGGTTCCTTTTTTGGAAAAACAACCCGGTTTCCTATCGCTTTTTGAAGGATGGTCCCCCCTTGATGGGAAATATGAATCACTGCTCCGGGGATATGCCCCTCGTCTATTTCCTGCTGTAGGAAATGGAGAACTCGCCTTTCCATAATGGGTTACTGCCCTTCTTTCGCAAGTTCGATTGCCCGCCGTGTAAACCCATTGGCAAGTCCAATGACTTCATTTGCCTTCTCGACGGAAACTCCGCCCATTAGCATGACAATTGCCGGCTTTACACGTTGATTGGTTTCTTTAAGCGCTTTTTCTGCCTCTTCATACGGAACGCCTGTTATTTCCATGACAATTTGCTTCGCTCTTTCCACTAACTTTATATTGCTGGCATTCACATCAACCATCAGGTTGTCATAAATTTTTCCAAGCTTAATCATCGTAGTGGTCGACAGCATATTTAAAATCATCTTTTGGGCGGTTGCCGCCTTTAATCGTGTCGAGCCTGACAAAATTTCCGGACCTGTTACAACTTCAATTTTATGGTCGGCATATTTGCTGATTTCAGCATTTTGATTGCAGGCTAACGCTATCGTTGCTGCCCCGAGCTTGCGGGCATGCTCCAGCGCGCCAATTACATAAGGTGTCCGTCCGCTTGCAGCAATACCAACCACTACATCGTTTTCGTTGAAGCCCCTGTTCACAAGATCCTTCGCGCCATCTTCCGGACAGTCCTCGGCTCCTTCAACTGCTGTAAACATAGCGGATTCTCCTCCGGCGATAATGGCCTGGACTAGCTCCGGCGGCGTACAGAAGGTCGGCGGGCATTCCGCTGCATCCAGGACTCCAAGCCTTCCACTCGTACCCGCACCAACATAAAACAACCGGCCATTATTTTTTAAAGCGTGATAAATGACTTCAATCGCCGTTCCGATCTGCGGCAGCACGGCTTCAATCGCATCGGCAACATTGCTGTCTTCCTTATTCATAAGGGTTATTATTTCAAGCGTAGAAAGCTGGTCGATATTCCGCGACCGCTCATTTCGCTGCTCTGTCGTTAATGCTGTAAAATTGACATTCACATAGGACACGCCTTTCCAAGTTGCAGATTTTTAATTACATATAGTGCTAGAAGCATTACAAGTCTTTATAAAATTGCTGATACTGTTTCCATGTTTTGAAACCGAGCTTGCCGTAAAATTCATTTAATCCGGTCCAATCAATAATGATTCGATTGATCTTTCTTTCCCTTAAATAGCAGACGGCCGCTTCAACAACCGCTAATCCATATCCATTCTTTCTTTCCAGCCGATCTATTCCCAGCGGGCCTATTCCGCCCAACGGTTCCTTAAACAGGGGAGCCCAATAGACATTCTGGGCAATAAACGGTGAATCGGGGTCATTAATCCTGCAGAAGCCAATAATCTCCCCTGCTTTTTTTATTATCACAAACTCTCTTCCAGTGCCGCCCCTCCTGAAATAATGAATCGCTTCATATTCCCATCTGCCGGGAAAACAACGATGCAGGAAAGAAAGCAGCTGTTCCTTTTCACCCTTTGCCAGAAGCGAAATCTCGATGTCTGCTTGCTTTGGCATGGCGGTTTTATGATCGGATTGGTAATCGCAGATTAAATCGGCCTCGATACTGGCTGCCACATAGCCTTTTTGTTCAAACCATTGTTTCGTATTTTCAAAGGTTGTAGGTATACCGGGAAAATAATGATAGGGATCCCGGCCCAACATCACCTTCTTGCAGTTGTTGTCCTTAAGAGCCATTTCACCCTTTTCCAATAAAGCGCTTCCAATTCCCTGCTGCCGAAAAGAAGATTTCACAAGCAACGCCTGAATCCAGCCAGTTTGTTTATTCATCGGTACAGAAAGTTTCTCTCTCCATGTTTTTGAGACAATAAAACCTGCCACCTGATGCTTTTCATCAAGTGCTATCCATGATCCTTCCGGCAGGATGTTTTCATCATCAAAGCTGTTTTGTGTAAAAAGTTCCCTGGTCATAGGGAATTCGGAGCCAATTTCGGAGTTCCATAACTCGACTAATTGTGATACCCTTCCTCTATCCCACGGTATGTATTTCACTCAGGGCACCCCCCTTTTCCTCACAGCATTTCCGTCCATCTCGTTAAGATAGCTCCATTATATCAAGCTCAAAGAAAATGTGAAATAAAAATTCAAAACTACCATACATTTTTGTACTATTATTTCAAACTCTGTTCATATTTTCTACAAAACTTTTATTAATCGATTGATTACTGCCTGCAAATCCGGCAATAACCGCCCCGCCGACAGGCTCAATTTCCGGTTTCATCAGCTGAACACGAACATTCAATTGAAGCAATTTTGTTTGGAGGATGGGGACAAGCAGGTCTTCCCGATTAAACACACCGCCCGCCAAGACCACCGGAATCGGTTTGTTAGATTCCTTAAATAACGTATTTCTTATACATTCAATTGCTTTCGCGAGTTTGAAGCTGGCATCGTGCACGATTTGGCTGGCAACTTCATCGTGTTCATCCAGGGCTGCTGTAACGTATTTGCTTAGCGGAGCAATCGCATTTCTCGATTTTCCTGCTTCATAAATGAATGGAATGAGTTCAGGTGGTTCCTGAACCTGAAAATGTCCAAGTAGCATGTTTGTAAGGATCGTTTTCGGCCCCCTGCCATCGTACGCTTTAAAAACAGCATTCACTGCTGCCCTTCCGATGTCATATCCGCTGCCTTCATCATCAACCAAGTAGCCCCAGCCGCCCGCTCTCTGCCTTTCTCCATCGGCATTTATGCCAAATGTGATCGAGCCCGTCCCTGCTATTTGGACGATGCCCGGGATACCCAATGTTCCTGAATACAAAGCATTCATTGCATCATTATCAACGATGATCCTCGCTTTGGAAGGTATAAAGCAGGCAAGCAGCTTCTTCATTGCCTCTCTCGATTCAGGGCGATCCACTCCTGACATTCCTGCAAAAACGGTATCGAGCATTAAAAATATCTTTTCATTTTGATTCCTTAATGAAGCAAATAAGACGAACAGCTCTTTTTTCACACTGTCCAACTCCACACCATTATGATTGGTCGCTCCAACTGTCTCACTTGCATATACGTTTCCAAACCGGTCGGCAATAACTCCCTTTGTCTTCGTTCCACCGCCATCAATTCCAAGTACATACATGAACATAGCCCCCACGACAAATTCTTTTTACACTTCCCATTATAAAATATTAAAATTATATTTCAATTGGTTTATTAAACTTTTAAAATATAATTTTAAAATGTCCACTGAAATAAAATTTCACTATTATTCTAAATAATTGAAATAAAATATTGACTAGACTTGTTTATAGTCCCTATAATTTAAGTGTCTTGGAAAATAAATTACTAGAAGGGGGGAGAAATGGTAGATCGTTGTTAGCCACTTTCCATTTTTTTGAAAGCGCTGTCACTTGAACTACAAATTGAGGAGGATAAAATGTTTACTAAACAAGTAAGGAAATTCATTAGTGTATTGTCTATTACCTTTATTATATCGGGACTCTTTTTTAGCTTCTTTTCCGGCCAGTCAACTGCTTCCGCCGCAAAACCTCAAATGACTTTTACAGAAAAGATTATGGCCAAGGATACGGCAAACCGGACCTTGGAATTGGAATATCAAGGCAAACTAAAGCTTGCTGAAGAATACAAAGTCTCTCAATGGGTAGATGGTAAGCAGTATATAAAATCCCTCAGCGATGTTCGGGTTGGGGCTGAAAATATTACTGTTAAAGTAAATGGTGAACAGGAAATTATTAAAGTCACAATCAACGGAGTGACGCCTGTGGAAAACATGCGAGTTGGCATTATGACAACCAACTTTGCCACAATGGACCACAGCCAAATTCAGTTGAGCTCGCCTACTGGTCTAAAAATTGCGGACAAGCTGGGAGAACAAACCTACGAGTCTGCTGCCAATGAAATTGTTACGTTTACATCGACTGATGGAACAGTTTCGGTTGTGAAGGCAGATGGAACTGAAGCATTCTCTACTAAAAATAGAGTCTATATTTCTACCGATGAATCTAGCAAAATTAAGGTAGAAACGATTAAAAGAGGAAGTCCGCTTTATACCCCTGCTTACAGAGGCACCTTCGAACTTACGTCTGTAAAAGGAAATAAGCTTCAGTTGATCAACGAGGTAGATTTAGAGGAGTATCTATACCAAGTGGTACCGAGCGAAATGCCATCAAGCTTTGGTTTGAATGCCCTCAAAGCTCAGGCTGTTGCAGCGAGAACGTATGCATTGGGTGATTACTTGAGTGACCGCTTTGCGAAGGACGGCTATTTTGTCCTCGATAGTGTCATGAGCCAGGTATATAACAACTCGCCTGAAAATGCCCTGACGACGCAGGCTGTTCAGGAAACAGCAGGCAAAATTATGTATGGCGTCGATGGCAGCCTGGTAGATGCACGCTATTATTCCACTTCCGGCGGATTTGGTGCTTCCAAGCATCAGGTTTGGGCAGATGCTGATGGCTCCTTCCCTGGACAAGTTGTTCCTTACCTTGTTTCGCAAAGCTTTACGTTCGATCCAAATGACTCAACAAAGATGCTAAACATTGATACACAAAACGAACAGGAAGTCCTTGATTTTTACAAAAACCTGAGCTACAGGGGCTATGATGATACATCCCTATATTTCAGGTGGAAAATCACTCTTACCAAAACTGAACTGCAAAACACAATCAATAAAAATTTAGCTCCGCGGTATGCTGCCGATCCGAAATTCGTTTTAACAAAAAATGAAGCTGGCGAGTTCGTAAGCAAGCCGATTCCAGCTCAAGGTATTGGCGAATTCAGAGATATGTATGTTACGAAGCGCGGCGATGGCGGCAATATTATGGAACTTGTTATTGAAGGTTCTACCGGAACATACAAGATTTTAAAAGAGTACAACATTCGCTTCACAATCCGTCCGAATAGAGCAGATACAGGCAGTGCAAATGATATTATTATCTATCGCGCCGCTGGAGGCAGCACAGACTATACAAATACAGCATTAAAAAATGGTTCGATTCTCAATTCGGCATTCTTCAGCTTTGAAAAGGATGACGAAAAAGTTGTCTTCTACGGCGGCGGAAATGGCCACGGTGCCGGAATGAGCCAATACGGAGCTTCCCAGCTTGGATTAGCTGGAGTGAGTTATGACAAAATCCTCACTTCCTACTATCCAAATATGAATCTTACAGATGTATCAGTCGTTGGGGCCCCTACACCTAGAGGGAATAACGCTAAATAAGGTGGTATGAAAAGAGAAGGTCGCGCCGACCTTCTCTTTTTGTTGTCATGGGATAACTTGTCTTTTTGTGAACAATCAATTCTTGCAGGGTTAATCTTCGGGTGCTCAAGGACATTTCGCTGTTACAGAATTGTGAATATGTCCTTAAGCACTCGTCCCCAGTTTGACTGCTTTCCCCATTTCTCTACAATAATCAACCTTACACTGCCGGCTGACCGGTGTGTCCCGAAAACCTGAAAATCTGTCCTGAATCGTTTGGGAAATGTCCTGTATTTTTGAAAATCTGTCATGTATTTTGAAAAAGTTGTCCTGCAAAGAAATTAGCGGCCTTCATGTTCCGATTGTTGAAACACCCTACCAAGGACATTTCGCTATTCCTGAAATACGAAAGAATACAAACAAACGTAAAAGGAAAATACTAGTAGTACTACTGTTTTCTTTATACTTACCTAGTCAGTCTCCGAGTACTGCTAGTGAAAAGTGGCTAATTTTTATATGCGGGTGGCAAAAAAGTGTGGCCCCTGGGATATAGTCCTTCTAGTACTACTCTGAGTATTACTATTTTTTCCCGAGGAATAACTAGTCAGTCTCCGAGTACTGCTAGTGAAAAGTGGCTAATTTTTATTTGCGGGTGGTAAAAAAGTGTAGCTCCTGGGATATAGTCCGTCTAGTACTACTCTGAGTATTACTATTTTTTCCCGAGGAATAACTAGTGAGTCTCCGAGTACTGCTAGTGAAAAGTTGCTAATTTTAATATGCGGGTGGCAAAAAAATGCAGCCCCTGGGATATAGTCCTTCTAGCACTACTACTTCTTCTTAAATAACACCTAGTCAGTCTCCAAGTACTGCTAGTAAAAAATGGCCAAATCGATAAAGGTGATACTCATGGAAGGTATGCTTGTCCCTGTTACAAGAACAGCGGTAAGTTTTATTGTGTTGGTGCTGGTTACCCTGGTTGTTGGCAAGCACATCAATACGCACAAAAATCACTATAGCTTTGCATTGTCAATTACAATCGGATCGTTTATTGCCAACATGAGCTTTGACATAAAGTTGAAGTTCTCAGAAACGGTCATTTCCTTCTTTGTGCTTATTTTGATGTTTTACATTTGCATGGTCCTATCTTCACGAAGCCGGCAAATCCGGAAATGGCTATCTGGCCGGCCGACCGTCCTGATTGAAAATGGAAAAATCCTTGATAAAAACATGAAAAAGGTAAAGTTCTCAATAGATGATCTCAACCAATTGCTACGGGAAAAGGGAATTTTTAATACCTTTGAAGTGGCCTATGCAATCCTGGAAGTTAGCGGGGATTTGTCCGTCTTAAAAAAGAATCCTTTTCAGAACGTATCAAAACAGGATCTTCACGTTCCTAATTCCTCAGAAAGGCTGCCAATTGAATTAATTATGGATGGGGAAATTATTGCAAAGAACTCAACAGGCCTGTACAACCGCAACTGGATTGAGGCGGAATGCAAAAACAGGAATTTACGGGTTGAAGAGATATATTATGCTGTCGTCAATAGCCATGGTAACCTGTTTGTAGATAAATATGAGGATAATCTAATTGCTCCAACCGATGTAGAGTGACCAAGCCCCCCTATTTTCTCTCCAATCCATTTTTCTGTGTCAAGACGGTTGGGGTAAGGTAAAGTAATAAAATTCCGTGAGAGGAAACTTTACAGTAAAGTTACACCCTCTCACAGAAAAGGGAGGACGTTCCGGAAATAGTAACCCACCTCTAGCTGTCGACCGATTATTTAATTTTACTCGTGGAAATTTCCTCTTGCTTTGTTTCAAAAGGGTATAAATAAACCATAATCTATAACGATGATTTTGTTATCGTGTGTTAACGCGACATTTCGAGGCATTAAATCGACTGGAACAATAAAGTGGAGTAAAAACTTCTGTGTTAGTTGGCCAATTTTTTGGAGGTTTTCCAAATTCACCGCCATTTTCCGATCCATCTTCTTCATAACAATCCAACCTAGCCCCAGTTCGATAACAGGACAGAGGTGTTGCTTAATATCCGGATGGGCGTAGTGGTAAAGATGGAATTCGTTTGCATTACTAGCCAAGCCAATAAATGAAAGTGGAACTTTCAAGACATATCCATTCCCCAGATCATAGACAATTCGGTTCAAACCACTTCCAATTACAGCATAGGGGAAATTTAGAGTTCGCTGAGCTATTTTCGCTCTTTGCATAGGGGTATATAGGATGTATTTTCCCAAATGACCGATCCACGTTTGAATCGATTGGATTTCAATTCTCTTTATAAATTGACTCTCTTCCAATTGTAAATTATCTCTTTCCATAGCTGTGTCAGCCATTTCTTTCCCCCCTTTCATACGGTATCTGTCACTCCACTGAAGTTTTTTCTTGCCTCAAGCTGCATTGACAATCCACCCCTGGGTCTTAGAGTAATCGATGGATACGGAATGGCTGGCCGGTGGTCATCCCCAATATTCACTTTGAAAGAGCGGGAAATGGTAGCGAGGACGAGGACGGCCTCCATCATTGCAAAATGGTTGCCGATGCAAACTCTGGGGCCTCCGCCAAAAGGAAAGAAAGCGAACTGGGGAATCGTTTTGAGGAAATTGTTTTCGAACCGTTCTGGCCGAAACGCCTCTGGATCATGAAAATATTTATCCTTACGGTGCATTACATATTGAGATACCAAAATGGTGTCTCCCTTTTTAAATTGGTACCCGCCTATTTCAACATCTTCGTCCACCTCACGGCCAATAATATAGGCAGGTGGATAGATTCGCAATGACTCCCAAACTACATTTTGAGTGTATGGCAATTTCATAAAGTCCTCTGGAGTTGGGTTTCGGCCGCCAATGACCCGATCAATTTCATCAAAGAGTTTCTGTTGGACCGCCGGGTGCTTCGAGAGCAAGTAAAGGGCCCAGGATAATGCATTGGCAGTGGTTTCATGTCCTGCAAGGAAGATAGTCATCACTTCATCCCGCACCTGTTCATCTGTCATGCCATTTCCATCCTCGGCATCACGGGCGTCCATTAAAATACCCAGCATGTCTTCATGCTTTTCTGGATCAGTCCGTCTATTTTCGATAATGCCAAAAAGGATTTCATTTATCTTAACAAGTGCCCCTTTATGCTCACGATTCGTTTTTGTAGGGATCCATAAAGGAAGTTTCAGCAGTGCCCTCCACCTTTTAACAGCGACTCCCATTACGGTATCAAACGGCTTTCCAAGTATACTGGAGCCTTCCTTAAACTCCAAATTAAACATCGTTTTTGCAATGATACCAAGTGTAATGTCCATCATATCCTGTGTAATGACCCGCTTCTCTCCGTCTCTCCATTTGGATATATAATCGCTAGTAATAGCAATCATATCGATGCCATAATTAGAGATATGCGACCTTTTGAAAGCAGGCTGAATCAGCCTCCTCTGGTGCAAATGGGTCTCCTTCTCGCTTGTCAGCAAACCTTCTCCAAGCAACGTCTTCAGTTCAGCAAATTCCCGGGACTTCACGAAGTTTTTATGTTTTGTAACAAGTACTTCCTTAATCATTTCAGGTTCGGAAATCAAATACACATTCTGAAAAGGCGAGAAACGAATTTTAACAACGTCTCCAAAGTCCGAAGCCTTTTTTAAAAACTTGAGTGGGTCTTTCCGAAATTCTTTGCTATGTCCTCCAATCAGCTTTCCCCCTGGGAGAAGCCGAATGTTCTTAACTGTTTCTAAATCACTCATCTTAAGTACTCCTCTCATCCATAATCGTTAGAATCATTCTATGCCGATAATGGTGAATAGCTTGTACGTTAGCTGAATATTAAGAGGCACTTAGTATTTAAAATACAACCTTTCTGAGCAATGTTTTCTAAAAAAGATTTGCTAAAAGATTATTGAAGGCAGATTATTCGAAATTATTCTAAAATAATAGTTACAATAAATATGTATACATGTACACTAACCGGTTAGTAGTGAAATTCAAAAAGCAAGGAGGATTACGATAGTATGGCACAAAAAACAGCAGTCATTACAGGCTCAGGCCAAGGAATCGGGAAAGCATTGGCAGAACGTTTAGCAAGCGAAGGATTTGCGATCGTGTTAAGTGACCTAAACGAAAAAACTGTACAGGAAACCGAGGCAGAACTGAAAGAAAAAGGATATAAGGTTACTTCATTTGTTGGGAATGTTACAAATCCGGAGGACCAACAGGCACTTGTTCAACACGCTGTCGATACGTTCGGAAGTGTAGATGTTTTTATCAATAATGCTGGTGTGGAAGGCCAAGTTGCACCTCTTACAAAAGTGGAACCGAAATCCGTTGATTTTGCTTTAGATGTTAACGTTAAAGGTGTCATTTAGGTATTCAGGCAGCTGCGAATCAAATGATTAAACAAGGAACTGGCGGTAAAATTATCAATGCTTGCTCAATCGCTGGCCAGGAAGGTTTCGAAATGCTCGGAGTATACTCGGCAACTAAATTTGCTGTAAAAGGTTTAACTCAAACTGCAGCGAAGGAACTTGCACAACATAAGATTACCGTTAACTCCTACTGCCCTGGCATCGTCGGAACTAGTATGTGGGAACGCTTGGATGAAAAAATGATGGAACATATGGGGACGAAAAAAGGCGAAGCATTTGAGAAATTCACTCAAGGCATTGCACTTGGCCGCGCTCAAACTCCAGAAGATGTCGCGAATCTTGTATCATTCCTGGCATCACCAAACTCTGATTACATCACGGGACAAAATATCCTGACTGATGGCGGCATGGTGTTCAATTAATCTATAATGATAGTGAAAAAGCCTAATTTTTCCGTGGAGGAATTAGGCTTTCCTTTCATTTTTCGAGATTAGGCCCCATACGATCTGTCGTTCTGTCTATCTGTTTTCTTTCGAATCCGGATGAAGATGATTCCTATAAAAGCTAGGAGCCCAATAAGCGTACCAGGCAGCAAAACCTTTAAATTTTCAGCTTCCTCGTTCGGTGTTTTTGGCGAAGCCAGCTTAGCAGTCTTCCTTTCTTTTTTCTTGAAGTTCTCCAATTTAAGCGACGTAATAAGCTTTTGATCGTCTCCGAATATTTCCAGCGTTCCCTCGTCATTCATTTTCATAGTCACGGCCATGCCAACAGGCTGGGAAAAGTACACGTCCCTCGTCGTTTTATATTCTCCAATCTCCATTGGAATGGCCGTTCCCTGAGGAATAAGAGTTGTCTTAAAATTCCCAAATGCATAATCGAGCAAAGCCTTCGTATCATTGTAGGCATCTCTCTGTGAAGCTCCTTCCAATGTTACAACAATGATACTCATACCGGCTCGGTCAGCAGCTGTCACTAGCGTATGGCCAGATTCGTCAACATAGCCTGTTTTCCCGCCAGTAACTCCGTCATAAGGTTTCTCCCTCATTAATTTATGATGCGTATATAATGTGGTTTGCCACGACTGGCCCTGCCACTTGAGCTCCTTCGTACCAAAAATCCTTCTAAACTCCTCATTTTTCAATGCATATTGAGTGATCATTGCTAAATCCCTTGCCGAGGTTTGATGATTGGGGTCAAACAGGCCATGCGGGTTTTGAAAAATGGTTTCCTCTGTGCCAATCTGCTTTACATATTCATTCAAATTTTTGGCAAACTGTTCGATTGAACCATCAAGATGCTCGGCTATAGCGACGCCGGCATCATTTCCGGAATTAATCAGCAGCCCTTCGATCAGCTTTCTTAGTGGAACCTGTTCCCCCTCCTCAAGATAGACGCGGGTTCCCTCAACCTCCCTCGCCTTCTTGCTCACGGTTACTGTATCATCCAGGTTTCCGGTTTCAATTGCATAAATCGCCGTAGCAACTTTAGTCAGGCTTGCCGGGTATTTTCTTTCTCTAGCATTTTTTTCAAAAAGAATCTCGCCGCTTTTCGTATCCAACACAATCGCGGCACCGCTATGGATTACTGGAATTTCAGCAGCACTCGCTTCACAGACAGACCAATTTTGCATAAAAAGGAGAAAAACAATTATAAATAATACTCTTCGCATACCTCACCTGCCAACTTATCAATTTATACACTCCTAAAGTAATAGTACTATTTAACCACAAACATGAAAATAGTAAAAACTAATTTATGAATCAGCATTTTTACATCTTATTTAATGAAAGTTTCATTATGTCTGCTAAGCAAACAAAAAAATCTCCCAAAACGCAGGAGATTTTTTATGGGTTTGAAGGGAGTTAGCTCCACATCGGTACCCTTTTATTTTTGAATGGTGAAGCGACGTCTTAACTTTCTGTTAATACTGAGGTAAAAATACAAATAGTATCGTGAAAATTATTTCTGCTTTAAGTATACTCTCACTTCATATGGCTTTAAGCGAATGATGCTATCCTGTTTTCCGTCAGCCTGGTAGTTAGTTAAGAGCAATTTTGCACCATGTACATTATAATCACTTTCAAGATTTACCTCTTGAGGTGTGGCGGAAAAGTTACCGATATAAAGTAAACTTTCCTGCTCATACTTTCGTTCATATATATAGACTTCTTCCAATTCTTCCAACAGCGGTTTGTAGTCGCCATAAACAAAAACAGGATGGCTTTTTCTTAAGCTTATTAGTTTTTTATAAAAGTAAAAAATAGAATTCTGATCCTTTAGGGCTTGTTCAACATTAATATCCTTGTAATTCGGATTTACCTTTATCCATGGGCTTCCGTTTGTAAAACCGGCATTGAGACTGGAATCCCATTGCATTGGAGTACGGCTGTTATCCCTGCTTAGCGGCTGGAGAAGCTTAAGTGCATCTTCCGGTTTCAGACCGCCCGCTGTCAATTCCATATACCGGTTCTTCATGGCGATATCCTCATAATCGTCTATCTTTTCAAAGCGGACACCAGTCATGCCAATTTCCTCACCTTGATAAATATAAGGCATGCCAGGCAAAGTATGAAGCATGGCAGCAAAAAGCTTTGCCGACTCTACTCGGTATTCCTGATCATTGCCGTATCTTGTTACCAGGCGGGTGTGATCATGGTTGTTCAGGAATTGTGAATTCCAGCCTTTCCCCCACAACCCTTGATACCAGCGTTTTTGAATGTCTTTAAACCGCTTCAAATCCCACTCCGGCATTTCGTCACAAACTTCGAAATGGAAAAGGCTATTCAACTCACCCCGGCTTTCATCCACATAGTTCACCCCTTCTTCAGGCGAAACAAATGCCACTTCCCCGACTGTCAAGGCATCAAACTGGCTGAAAACCTCCCTGTTCATTTCCTGCAAATAATCATGGACACCAGGATTATTTGCCAGATAGTTAATTTGTTCAGGTACTTCAGCATCCGGGAACCCAGCAGGTTTTGCCAGGAGGGCGATGGCATCAAGCCGGAACCCATCAATCCCCTTTTTTAGCCAAAAGTGCATCATTCTATAAACCGCTACGCGGAGCTCCTTATTTCCCCAGTTCAAATCAGGCTGCTCTACCGCAAAGGAGTGGAAGTAGTATTGTTCCGTATTAGAATCATATTCCCATGCAGAAGGCCAGAAGTAGGAACGCCAATTATTAGGAGGGTCGCCATCCTTCCCATCCTTCCAAATATACCAGTCCCGTTTAGGATTATCCTTGCTGGATTTTGATTCAATAAACCATGGATGCTGATTGGAAGTGTGATTGACAACCAGGTCCATAATGATTTTGAGTCCCCTCTTTTTCGCCTCGGCAAGCAATTCATCAAAATCCTCCATTGTACCCGCCTTGGGCATAATAGAGTAGTAATCGGAAATATCATAGCCATTATCTTTGTCAGGTGATACATAAAACGGATTTATCCAGATAACATCTACACCGAGGGTTTTGATATAATCTAGCTTTTCAATGACACCGCGCAAATCTCCATATCCATCACCGTCTGTATCGAGGAAGCTTCGCCAGTAGACTTGATAAACGACGCTTTCCTTCCACCACGTTTTCATCATTTCATTTCCCCCTAATAACGAAAGGAGGCATCGCTGCCCCCTTTCAGTGTCTTACTTGGTTAACTTATAAACCCTTGCTTCATAAGGCTTTAGCTGCAATTTTTCAATTGGTTGATTTGTAGCTGCTTCATAGTTTGATATGAGCAGCTCTTTAGCAGAGTACGAAATGCTCTCAGGCAGGACAAAATCAGGTGTTTCCTGACTGAAATTGCAAATCACCAAAAGCTGTTCATCTCCGAGAGTCCTAGTGAAAGCATAAATCTGTTCATCATCTTCAAGGATGATATCGTACGTTCCATAGACAATGATTTCATTCTGTTTTCTGAGCTGAATCAATTTTTGATAATAATAGAAGATAGAGTCTTTGTCTTCGAGAGCCGCTTCGACATTAATCTCTTTATAGTTCGGATTGACATTGATCCAAGGCGTTCCTTCAGTAAAGCCTGCATTCTCACTACTATCCCATTGGATTGGGGTTCGTGCATTATCCCTGCTTCTTTCATGGATTCCCTGGAATATTTCCTCATGTGACAGGAAGTCCGGAGTCAAATCCCGATACGCATTCAATGTCTCAATGTCGCGATATTCTTCAATTGAATTGAACTTTACGTTTGTCATCCCGATTTCTTCGCCTTGGTAAATATAAGGCGAACCTTGCATCATATGAAGGCAGGTGGCAAGCATTTTACCGGAAATCACCCGATATTCATCCGAATCATTGCCCCATCGGGAAATGGCCCGCGGCTGGTCGTGGTTGCTCCAGTACAAGCTATTCCAGCCGTCGTTTTCGAGGCCTTTTTGCCATTTGGTAAAAATCTTTTTCAAATCGGTCAGTTTCCATTCCTTTGGATCCCATTTTCCATACTTTCCATCGCCAAGCCCAACATGCTCAAAATGGAAAACCATATTCAGTTCTTTTCTTGACTCGCCTGTATATAGCTTTCCTTGCTCAATGGTTACTCCGGGCATTTCACCTACTGTGATGGTGTCGTAGCCGCTTAAGGCCTCGCGGTTCATTTCCTGGAGGAATTCATGAATTCTTGGACCGTTCATGTAATACTTGTTGCCGTTCCCATAAGGAAGTCCATTTTCAACTTCACCCTCAGGGTAATCGGTATCCTTGGAGATGAAATTAATGACATCCATCCGGAAACCATCTACACCTTTATCAAGCCAAAAACGCATCATCTCATACACTTCCTGCCTTAGGACAGGATTCTCCCAATTCAAGTCTGGCTGTTTTTTACTAAAAAGGTGCAAGTAGTATTCATCAGTCTGCTCGTCATATTCCCAGACACTTCCCCCAAATGCGGCGCCCCAGTTGGTTGGCGGCTGCCCATCTTTTCCTTTTTTCCAAATATAATAATCCCGGTAAGGGTTATCCTTGGATGATTTGGATTGCTTAAACCATTCGTGTTCATCGCTTGAGTGGTTCACAACAAGGTCCATCATAATTTTGATTCCGTTTTTATGGGCCTCTTCAAGCATCCGATCAAAGTCTTCCATTGTGCCGAAGTCATCCATGATATTCCGATAGTCCGAAATATCATATCCATTATCATCATTTGGTGACTTGTAAACAGGAGAAAGCCAAATAACATCGATACCCAATTTCCTCAAGTACGGTAATTTCTCGGTAATTCCGTTCAAATCACCTACTCCATCGCCATTCGAATCGTTGAAACTTCGTGGATAAATTTGATAAATAACACTTTCTTTCCACCAATTCTTTTGCAAAAAGACCACTCCGTTCTTATCAATTTTAAAGCCTGGCATTTATTTAATAGAACCTTTCATTACGCCGCTAATAATCCACTTTTGTGCAAAGATATAGACGATTATCATTGGTGCAAGAGCCATTAAATACGATGCGAATGCAAGATTATAGTCCGTGCTGAACTGGGATTGGAAGACGTATTGAACCAATGGAAGTGTAGCCATTTCCCGGTCACTGAGCAATACAAGCGGAAGCATAAAGTCGTTCCACGCTCCAAGTGCAGTAATAATGGCCACGGTTGCATTCATTGGGGCAAGCAAAGGGAATATAATCTTCCAAAAAACCTTCCATGTACTTGCTCCATCCATAATAGCAGCCTCTTCCAGCTCAAGCGGAATAGAGCGAATGAAACTAATATAAATAAATACATTAAACGATAGATTAAAAACAATGTATAGAATGATCAAACCTACCAGATTATCCATACCCCAGGCACTTGTTTGTTTAACAAGCGGCAGCATAATAATCGGAAAAGGTATAAACATCGCGCTCAGGAAATAATAGTATAAAGATTTATAGAACCTTTTGTGCATGTTCCTTGCGACTGCATAGGCTACCAAAGAGTTTGTCAGTACAGTGAAAAAAGTAACAACCACCGCTACAGTCGCACTATTTTTTAACGCATTGAAGAAATTCGTCATCTCAATAGCTCGAGTAAAATTATCGAATGACCATGATTTAGGAAGGGCAAGCAGACTTCCTGCCATTTCGGGCGGCGTTTTAAACGCAATGGTAACCGTTAGATACAATGGAAAAAGAATCACTAAAGAGCCTAACATCAAAAGAATTGTGACGGTCCAGTTTGTTCTTTTGTTGATCATTCGTACTCAGCCTCCCTTTTGTTCAACACTTTTAGTTGGAAGACCGAGATCGCAACAATGACGATAAAGTATATAACAGCATTCGCTGATTGATAAG
Organism: Bacillus sp. FJAT-27225; assembly: GCF_001685025.1. GTDB lineage: Bacteria > Bacillota > Bacilli > Bacillales > Cytobacillaceae > Bacillus_D. Next base: position 622,548 of record NZ_MAYU01000021.1, read on the forward strand.
CAAACTCTCCGCCTTCAAATCCTCCTCGATAAATGAGCAGCGAAATTGATTCTGTCGCTCTACCCGGACCCCCTCCAGTAAGTGCAACGATTTGGTCAAACACTTGAAGGAAGCCTTTCATTGATAAAACCATATTAATGGTGAAAAATGGAGCGATCATCGGAAACGTGATACTCCAGAACTTTCTCCAGGCTCCAGCACCGTCAATGCTGGCAGCTTCGTACAAATCCTCCGAGATTGTAACAAGCCCTGCCAAGTAAAGAATGGTACTAAATGCTACGGACTGCCAGACAGCAACAATGACGATTCCCAGCCAGGCAAGGTCTGGATCACCCAGTATATTCTTTGCAAGCCAATCCCAGCCGAGGGACTCGCCAACTCGAGGAAGCATATGGGCAAAAATAAAGTTGAAGATAAAGCCTACAATGAGAATACTTAAAATATACGGCAGAAAATAAACAGCCCTCAATGTTTTCTGGAATTTAATCTTCGAGTTCAAGCCCATCGCCACCAGCAGGCTGATCACATTTACAAGAATGGTCGAAACGATTGCAAATTGAAATGTAAACAGGTAGGCACCCCCTACCCGATCATCCTTAAAAACATTTAAGTAGTTTTTTAACCCAACAAAATTCCAGTCTCCGTAACCCTTCCAATCTGTAAAACTATAAAAGATTCCCTGTAAAGCAGGAAAAGTATGAAAGATAAAGAAAAGGGCAAATGCTGGTACAGCAATCAACAAGTAAAAGTTGCTTTTCTTCATTAAGGTTATACCTCCCTTTTAGAAGGAACAGGGCATCGTAACCAAGCAATGCCCCGTCTTTCAAATTAACGATTTTGAACCTTTTCCCATTCAGCATCCAATTTCTTCAAGAACTTTTCCTTGTCTTTTTTAGTAACAAATTCTTGCAGGTAGCCATCCGCTCCCATTCCTGCAGGGTAATAGTGGTCAGGGAAGCTTGTAAGTGCGCCTGTTTCAAAGTTTTCTTTAATTCCTTCAAATACTGGGTCTTCCTGGTAAACTTCCTGAATCGCAGAGAATGCTTTCTGTTCGTCCGTGTACTTTTTTGCTGTTTCCTTATCCATCAAGAATTCAATAAATTTAGTCGCTTCTTCTTTATGTTCAGTGTCTTTATTCATTGCCAGGACAACGTCAACCCCGGATACAAGTTTATTTTGTGCGGGATCGTTTGTAACAGGCATCGCGAATACCCCAAGCTGAATATCAGGGTTTGCCTTTTTGATTTCAGGAATAGCCCAGTTCCCTTGCAGGTAGAAAACCCCTTTTCCGCTTGCAAATGCATTGTTGCCGTCGCCATACGCAACTCCCATGTTATCTTTGTGGCCATAGCTTGTGAGTGTCAGCATCTTATCCGCAACTTCATCATAGTTTTCTACAAAACTAGCTTCGCCCTTATTTTTCTTCTCTGCAAAGTCTTCCCCAGCAATATTGGCGCCAAGAGAATTCCAGGCAATCATGCCAGTCCAGGCATCTTTTAGTGTAAAGTAAATTGGAATTTCACCTGCTTGCTTGGCTTTTTCCAATGCTGCAACAAATTCATCCCAGGTTTTTGGAACTTCAAGGCCAAGTGCATCAAACTTCTCCTTGTTGTAGATAACCGCATTTGCATTCGTGGCATATGGCAATCCATACGTTCCTTTTTCATCCGGGCCAACCAGTCTGTCAATCATATCCACATAGGAAGGCTGGACAGTTTTGAGCAGATCGGAATCTGAGAAGTCATGCAGGACTCCTGCCCTCCCAAGTTCTCCATATGTGGCGTTCCCGCCAATTGCCATTAAGTCAGGAAGGTCATTCTTCGTTAAACGGGTTTTAATAACCGTTTCGGCTTCAGGTGGTGCATCAAGTTTAATTTTAATATCCGGATTTTGTTCTTCGAATTCTTTAATGAGTCCTTTGTAGGTATCAATGTTTTCAGACTTGTTTGAAAATAATTCAAGTGTAACCTTTCCATCTCCACTTGCTCCATCACCAGAAGAGCAGCCTGCCAATAGTATTGCGCCAAGTGCGACACTCATAAAACCCTTTACGAATTTTTTCTTTAACATTGTATGTGCCTCCTAAGATTTAATAAAGTAAACGTTTACGTAAACAGGTAAAAAAATTTCCCCTGAGTAAACGTTTACGTTTAAGTCCGTAAAATTAGAGTAAACGTTTACGTAAAACGGTATGTAAAGGAAAAGATTAAAGTTCCTTTACACTTTTTCGTTCAATAATGGTATGTTCAATAACTTTGCTTTCAGGAACTTGGTCTGTTTCCATCATGTCGAGCAGCATCTTTCCGGCAAGCTCCCCCATTTCAATGAATGGCTGGTGAATAGTGGTCAACGGTGGAACTGACATGGTTGCAAGATTGATATTGTCGTACCCGATAATAGAAATGTCTTCCGGTACTCTTTTTCCTAAAAAAGAAGCTGTTGATATTGCCCCTATTGCAATCTCATCACTTGCAGCAAAAATGGCTGTGACATCCGGTTTCTGATTTAACATATCCCGCATGCCGCTTTTTCCCTCGTCAAATCCAAAGCCGCCTGTTTTGACGATATCATTTTCAGCAAAAGGGATATGATTGTCCTTCAAGGCTTTGATAAACCCTCGGATTCTTGGTTTACCCGCTATGATATCTTTACTGTTACCGCTGATCATACCGATTTTTCTATGTCCTTTTTCAATCAAATAAACCGTTGCTGAATAAGCTGCTTGAAAATCATCTACTTTAACATAGGGAACAGGAAATGCATCCGATTTAGTCGATAAAAGGACAAGTGGTACATTCATTTTTTTGATTATTTGATAGTATTCCTCCAGCAAAACTTCGCTTGTGAAAATAATACCGTCTACACGCTTTTCTCCTAAAAGCTGGAGATACTTCATCGTCTTCTCGCCATTGGATTCTGTATGGCACACGATAACACTCGATCCCTCATCACTTGCTGCCTTTTCGATTCCTCTCAACCAGTCTGTCACCAATGAGCCCCACAAGGATGGAAACAAAACTCCGATTGTATGGGTTTTCTTATTGATTAAGCCTCTAGCCACAGCATTCGGCTGATATCCCAGCTCTTCAATCACTTGAAGGACTTTTTGCTTCGTTTTTGCCGAATAACCAGGCTGGCCATTCAATATCCGGGAGACAGTTGCAATTGATACATTTGCCATTTTTGCCACATCTTTAATTGTTGAGGCCATAAAAGCTTATTACCACCTTCTTCAAATTGCTGAACAATAACGAAAACGTTTACGTAATTAAAGTATCATACAAAGAAAGCCTTTTCAACTATTTAATTTCATGGGAAAATTTTCACCAAAATTCCTTTCTTTAGGATAAAGTGCCCATGTTCAACCCTCTAATTTGAATGTTTCCTCAATTCTCTAGTATAGCTATCTGTAAATATATATGGGTCCCGAACATGCAGACGCCATCCCCATCTTCCGTTTTAAAGTCGAAGAATCTTTGTTTTTTGATGAGTTTCCGCTATATACACCGTAGGTTGATAATGACGGTATATGTCGATATGTAAGATTCCGTTTTTCCCCATGGTGGTGTATATAAATGTTCAAATGTTCGATAAACCACCTTATTTGAGTTAAAAGTGCCCCAGCAATAGACAAAATATCTCAGTCAAAACCATTGTAGGATTTGTCGAAATTTTACTGCTAAACTATCAAGAATACATAACTGTCATTTCCCTTCTCGCCACTTAAAACCATCCTTTCTTACCATGCTGGATATCTACCCCTCCCCTTGATTACAATAATATTTCCATGTTGGGAAAACTTTGCCAATTCATAAATTCTACTGCATTTTTATAGATTGTTTAAATTTTCAGATTCCTTTACTCTAAAGGAGAAAGGAGGGAGAGTCACTATCTCTATACATATTTTTATAGAGAATGTATTCACTATTTTGAGAGGGAGATGAGATGTATTGGTGAAAAGTAAAAGATTGCGGAAATGGATTTCAGTATGCCTTATATTCATTCTTACACTAACACTCACTGCTCCGGCCTTTGCAACTGGAAGCACATCCAATCAAAAGGTTGATCTAAAGACAAACGCCCCCCAATTAGCTGCAAAGAAAATCGCTCCGAAACTACAAAAACAATTTGACGATGAGGAATATGTCACCTACCTCATTAAAATGAAAGAACAAGCGGATGTGAATTCCGTTTCGAAAAGCGCCCAGCAAGCATCGGCTAAGAAAAAAGAAACCCCAGCCGTTGCCAAGCTGGCTATGCGTAATGCTGTTATCACGTCATTGCGTGAAACAGCATCCCGTACACAATATGGTTTGGAAAAATACCTAGAAAACATGCAAAAAAAGGGTGAAGTTAAAGACTTTGAAGGCTTCTTCATTGTGAATGCAATGGCTGTAACAAGTACGAGAGACGTAATGGAGAAGATTGCTTTACGCGCTGAAGTTGAGAAAATTCTCCCGAATGAAGAACGATTCCTCAATAAGGCGGAAAAGTCTGCTGAGGTCGTAAAAGAAGATATTCAGCCAAACAATATTGAGTGGAACATCAATCAAGTTAATGCACCTGCTGCCTGGGATATGGGTATCGATGGAACAGGCATCGTCGTTGCGAACCTTGATACAGGTGTAGACCTGAATCACCCCGGGTTGAAGCGCAAATGGCGCGGCTACGATGAGAACGGCAATGTCGTCAATCCTGAGCTCAGCTGGTTCGACCCACACAGTGGTGCTACGATGCCTGTCGACACGGATGGCCACGGGACACATACGATGGGGACAATGGTCGGTTCTGAAACGAACGGCTCAAACCAAATCGGCGTTGCACCCGGAGCGAAATGGATGGCAGTCCGGATCTTCAATCCATCGACGACAGATAATATTATTTTGCGCGGCGCCCAATGGCTGATGGCTCCCGTTGACAGAAACGGAAATCCTCATCCGGAAATGGCTCCTGATGTTGTGAATAACTCATGGGGCGGCGGCCCGGGGCTTGACGAATGGTTCCGTCCAATGGTCCAGGCATGGCGTGCAGCTCAAATCTTCCCTGAGTTTTCTGCAGGTAACGTCCGTACTGGAAATCCGGGTGGCCCTGGTTCTGTGGCAAACCCAGCCAACTATCCTGAGTCTTTTGCAACAGGGGCAACAGATATCAACAACAAAGTGGCTTCATTCTCACTTAGAGGACCGTCACCTTATGGTGAAATTAAGCCTGAAGTATCCGCACCAGGTGTAAATATTCGCTCATCTGTACCAGGTGGCGGTTATGAAGGCGGCTGGAACGGGACATCAATGGCAGGTCCGCATACGACGGCATTAGCCGCTTTGCTCCTCCAAGTGAATTCATCACTCACGGTTGACCAACTGGAAGAAATTATTACATCAACAGCTATACCGTTAACCGATGCCGAGTATCCAACCAGCCCGAACAACGGGTATGGAAGCGGATTGATTAACGTTGGGGATGCAGTAGGTTCGATCCTTAGCGGACTTGGTTCCGTATCCGGCCGGGTTGCGACCGCAGGTGACGACTTTGAAAAGCCTGTACTTGAGCACACACCTGTAACAATGGCCTACACTGGATTGGATATTCCAATTTCAGCCCGTGTATCCGATAATATCGGCGTCGTGACAGTAGAAGCGTATGCCCGGGTCAAGGGAAGCTCCCACTGGACATTCATTCCAATGGAACGGAAATCCGGTGACTACAAAAACGGAGTGTACGAAGGAAATATTCCTTACTTCCTCGTCCATACACAGGGTACGGAATACTATATCCGTGTAAACGACTACGGAAACAACGGGTTCGAAACAAGCAAGTATTCAATTGATGTATCCAACGGGGTGAAACCTGGTTACAGGCAGGACTTCGAAACGGACATTCTCGGCTTTACAACCGGTGGAGCGAATAACACCTGGGAATGGGGTGTTCCTGTCGGAGGCCCTGGTTCCGCAGCTTCAGGTGAAAAACTGATCGCGACCAATCTTGACGGGCCATATTCTAGCAATTCCAACTCCTACATGATGATGCCTCCAATCGATCTTTTGGACAGTGATGAAGGAGCACTTCTTTCATTCAAGCACTGGTTCAACCTGGAGAATAACTTTGACAGAGGCGTTGTGTATGCAGCAGCAGAATCCACTGATTATCAATTTGTCCCGCTAGCGCAATTTACAGGGCTAAGTAATGGCTGGAAAAACGCAATGGTTGATCTCACCCGATTTGCAGGAGAACAAGTATATGTCATTTTCAACCTGCATAGCGATGGGTCTCAAAACCGCGATGGTTGGTATATCGACGATGTGGCGCTGCTTGGGGCAGATGATGTTGCACCTGCCGTTCCTGCTAACTTAACTGCGCAAGCAAATTCATTGGGAATTGTATCTCTTAACTGGTCAGCGTCTGCTGATGCCGATTTAAAAGAATACCTGGTTTATCGCTCATCCGTCTCCGGTGAAGGCTATCAGCACATCGGAACGACATCAGCAAACAGCTTTACAGATTCCAACACAGTTAATGATGAAACCTATTACTATGTCGTCACCGCTAAAGATTACTTTGGAAACGAAAGTGGACACTCCAACGAAGCGTCGATCACTATTACTGCTCCAGTAACAGTGTACAGCGATAGCTTTGATGGAGAAACCGATAACGGCTGGACACATTCCGGTACGCGCGATGAATGGGAGCGCGGCACTCCTTCCGGAACTGGTGCACCTGTCCCTCCTTCCGCTCCAAATGTATGGGGAACAGATCTTGATGGAAATTATGAGACCAACAGTAATTTTTCGCTCATTTCTCCAGTCATCGATCTCTCACAATTAACAAACGCAACACTTGCTTTCTCGCACTGGTATGAGCTTGAGACAAACTACGATAAAGGCTTTGTTGAAATTTCCAAGGATGGCGGAGCAACCTGGACTCAGCTCGGGCTCTTCAGCCACTCAACAAATGGGAAAAATTGGTCATCTGTATTATATGATTTAGGCGCTTATGCCGGCCATGAGGTCCAGGTTCGCTTCCGCGTTACGACTGATGGAAGCGTCGTAAAGCTAGGATGGTATATCGATAACTTTGCTGTATTGGCAGCCGCTTCACCACAAAATTCAAAAGCAGATGACATTCAGGAAATGGATAAACCAAAGGCAGTTTATACAGAGCCAGCAGTGAAATTGTCAAGGACAGAAAAAGATGAATTGCCGATTCAAAAGCAATCTCTAGGTGGAATTGGACTGCAAAGCTTACCGGCAAATGCGACCGTAACAGTCCTCGAAACTGGACGTTCTACAAAGACCAATCCAAGCAATGGACAGTTCAGCATGGTTCATGTAGCTGGTGACTATACGCTTCGTGCTGAAGCTTATGGATTCTATCCGCAAAGCCGTGCAATTACGGTTGTTGACGGCAGTGACACATCAGCAAACTTTACACTGGAACCCATCCCGTACGGTACGATTACGGGTGTGGTGACAGACGAAAGATCCCATGCACCGATTGCAGGGGCAACTGTAATGGTAATGGAAGATGCCCGGATTACACCAGTTGTTACTGATGAGAACGGCGCTTTCTCCCTTGAAGTATTGGAAGGAACCTATACCCTCGCGGTTTCCGCCGATGAATATTACAGTAAAAAATCAACTGCCACTGTTGAAGGAAATAAGTCAGTTGAAGCTAATGTAGCGCTAAAACCATTTATCGGCTTTGAAGGGACAATCGCCTATGATGACGGTACTCCTGAAAATGCCCGTGCATGGAACGCAGCTGGCAATGCCTGGGCTGTACGAATGACCCCTGAAAATGGCGCAGCACAAGTAACAGGCGCAATGTTCCGCTTCTGGACTACAGAATGGCCAGTTCCAGGCGGTACTGCATTCCAATATGCGATTTACGATGCGACTGGTGCAAATGGATCCCCTGGCCGACAGCTGGCAGGCCCGTTCAATGGAACTGCCAAACGTGATGGCACCTGGACATCAGTAAGCTTCCAAGAGCCTGTCATGGTTGAAGGAGATTTCTACGTTGTTTACATCCAATCATTTGCTAATCCGAACACACCGGGATTGGCTACTGATGAAAGTGGCAATAATGCACTACGCAGCTGGCAAAGAGTCAGCGGTGCCTGGAGCCAGTCTCCTGCAGCCGAAGGCAACTACATGATCCGTGCGGTTGTACAGTATCCGGTTACCGCACCAGTCATTTCATCTCCGGCAGATGGATCCTATACACAAAGTGAAAAGGTAACAGTAGCTGGAACTTCTCAAGCCAACGGTGCTACTGTGAAGCTGTACAACGGTACAGTAGAAGTTGGAACTGGCACAGTTGAAAACGGCAAGTTCAGCATCGAAACAACGTTAAATTCAGGTGCAAATGCACTTTCTGCTGAAGCAGTCGTAAACGGGAAACTGACAGACCGCTCTGAGCCTGTCAACGTGACACTGGATCAGACCGCTCCTGCACTTAATGTCACAGCACCTGTCCAGGATCACAAAACAAATGTTGAAATGGTTTACGTTAAAGGGACTACGAGTGATGAGAACCTTGATACATTAACAGTGAACGGCCAATCCGTAACTGTAAACGCAGGTGGCAGCTTTTCACACAAAGTCCTGGTAGACAGCGGTGAAAATACAATCACTGTAGTATCTGCCGACCGGGCCGGCAATAAAACGACTGTTGTCCGAAATGTCATTGTCGACCTTAACGCACCAGAGATTACGAACATTTCGCCAGCTTCCGATGTCCGGATTAAGCCGGGTGAAAGCGTCCATGTATCGTTCGACAGTGAAGAAGGACTTAACGCCTCCTTCCGAATCGAATTGCCATTGATGCTGTCTAGTGGTAATAATGAAATCCGGATGACAGAAACATCTCCGGGCCATTACGAGGGAACGTATAAAACTCCTGATACGCTGAAAATGGATGGCGGCGTGATTGTCATCAAGGCATCCGATCAGGCTGGCAACAAGGTTGAAGCCGCAGCGCCTGGAAAGCTATACGTAGCCGAACCTCCAGTAGAGAACAAAGCACCAATCGCTGTTATCAAAGGTGATGCGACTGCCAAGCAAAAGAAGGTTACAACCTTTGATGGTTCAGGGTCCAGTGACGCGGATGGCAAAATCGTGAAATACGAATGGAACTTCGGAGATGGTACAACCGGTTCCGGAGCAACTGTTCAACACAAGTTTAATGCCAGAGGCACATACACTGTAACCTTAACTGTTACTGACGACAAAGGTGCAACCCATTCAACCACGCATACAATCAAAGTTAATTAGTAAAAACGGTACTCCAGCGGGCCCCCTGATTGTTCAGGGGGCTTGTTTTTTGAGGCATCCTTGTGGAATGAATTTTTAGCAAACCTATTGGGCAAAGCGTGCCCAATAAGCTGTATTGAAACTATTTCATCCATTGTGGAAAGGCAAAATGCAGCCAATAAGCTTTATTGGAACTATTTCACCCTCTGCAACAAAGCAAAACATGTCCAATGAACTTTTTTTCCATGAAGGACATTACGTAATTGCCTTAGTCGAACTGGCAATTAATCCGATAAAATACGTTTATTAGATTAATTACTCTTTCCCAACTTGGGTATGAAGATGGGAACAGTCTAAAAAAGGTGGCTATCCATCCTTCATACCAGAAATCAAATTGTTTTTAGATTTATCGCCTTTTCCAAACTGCTACTTAATCCAATTAAATCGTTTATACATTTGCCATTCCCTATCCCCCACCAAAACTACGGCAAAAAGGGATGCTTCTAGTTTGCCAATCAGCAAACCTGAACCGTCCCTTCTCCTTTATTAAGAAAAAAACGCATCATCGAGGTTACCGTCTATTTCATATTCCCTCGTTTTATAAAAATCTTTTGCTTTCTTACCTACATACCAGGTTAAACCTTTATTGGCACTAAACCCAATTACAACCCCCACCCCATAAGGTATGGACTTTACAAGAGCTTTTTTTGAAAAAGAAATGCCAACTTTTTTAAAAACTTCCCTTACTGCTATTAAAGTTGGGCCTTTAAGATACTGCCTAACCATTTGCTGCAATGCATTCCCGCCTAAATCAATCACTCCTTTTTTTAACGCCTCATTCAATACACCGAATCCGGCTATTAAAAAGCTGACTCTTCTTTCTTCTTCTATTGAAATATCCCTTCCATATACAGTTGCCAGCGCCATGACCATCTCGATTTCCCATTTCATCGTCAGAGCAGCATCTGCCGTCGTCCCCCCTACTGCCGCTATAACCGTTCCCAGTCCAGGGACAACCCCAGTTAACGCCGAGGCACCTCCAGCAAATGCGGTATAATACGAATAATTAGAAACAATATGTTCAGCAATTTTGTCCTGGATTTCCGAAGGAGACAGTTGGGATGAATATTTGGTGTAATATTTTTCTTCCATTTGTTTAACATCGTTTTGGATTATCGCGGGATCTGCAATTAGTATGTCAATCGCCTTTAAGATAGCAGGTTTATCTTCCTCTTTGTATTCTTCGCCCAAATGCTCTCCCCCCTGGAATAGTATTTTTGTTATGTATTCTTCATCCACTATCTCGGTTCCTTTTGAGTCGTATTGGGAAATTTCATTTGAAGGGCGTCTGGATAAGGAATTCTTATTAGATCGTTTAAACATTGCTCTCTGATGAAAATACTTATTCGCTGGTAATTGCCACTCAAAGTAGAGAAACTCCAATGTAACAAATTTGAAATAGTAAATTGTACAAGGGCACTGTCATTGAATTTGTGTTGGTGCTTAATTACAAAATGTATACAAAGAAAAGGACTTCCATCTGTACTTTGGCAGTCCTTTCAAGTTTTCCACTATGTCTTGATGAGTTTAATGAAAACAGTATCTATCTAATAAGAAGAAACCATATACCTCATGTTTAACAATAATGTTTCTGTTACTTTTGAAGAAATATAAACTTCCGGATCAAACGGTAATTTAACTGGATAATTCGGAGACTTTTCTTTGTTTTTTTTGTACTTAATCTTCGCCGTCACCAACTTTGTTGGTAATTGCTCTAATTCAAATATCTCACAATTTAATAGGAACTCTCCTAAATAATGCTGATTTGAAAATTTATTTCTTTTATCATTCTCAGCAGCTTTATTACAAGCATCTTTAATGTCATCTTCAATAGCATTCACAAGCATATCTAAATACTGTAAAAACGTTCTCAGATCGTAGACTGTTTGTTCACACAGCACACTTGCGAGAGTCGGCATTTCAGGATTAGTAGGGTCCAACTCTTTTGCATATTTGTTTACTAAATAAGACTCTTCTTTTTTTAATGTACGGATTGTTTCGTTTATATAAAATGCTTTATCCATTAAATCTCTTCTAATATCCTCTGAAAATCCCTGTAAGCAAAAATTCCCTATAGATTGCTGGGCATCTATAATATCTCCCCATTTATAGCTTTCCTTTAATCCACTGGTTGCACTCCCGGTAGCCCAAACGCCCGAAAAGCCGCCAATAACCTTCCCAACAGCTGCTCCTGCTGCGGTCCCAGCACCTGGTGCAACTATTGTTCCAATACTGCCTCCAATTAACGCCCCAAGAGAAGCGCCGGCAGCACCAGCCACACCTTTTCCTCCAAATTTTAATACATCCACACCTAGATCAACCTTAAACTCATGTTCCGATGTGCTGCCCTTTTTAAGAGAGTAAATACCTTTAGCAGTTTGAGTTAGTAAAAATACGGATGAAACCAATGGGATATCTTCAACAATATTCAAGTCCAAATCCTCTAAGTTTAAATCTTTTTGGGAAGCCTCGTCTAAATGATCGATAGTTGAATTACGAGTTTCAGCTGCCCTGTTTAACTCTCTTGCAAAATTAGTATGATTAGTGGTTAAAGCGTTTATTAATGTAAAGAATTCTTCGCGTAATTCCTTATTTTCATACTGTCCGTTTAGTACTTCAATCCCTCTGCTGGATAGGGAATGTAAATCACCGCTTTGGTCCATCTTTTCATAAATTTCATTATTAACTATATAATGGGTTGATTCAGGATGTTCACGGACCGCTCTTAAAAAATCACTAACCTCTCTGTAAGTTTTTACTGAATATAAGGTTTCTTCTCCTGTCTCTGGGTTTACTGCAATAAGGTCATCATTAGGATGATTTCGATTTTCAAATAAATTAACGTTGTACCCTTTCTCCTCTAGGAACTCTTTTGCTAAAAACTCTGCTTTTTGGCCAGCAAAATGACTTGCATAAGTAGTTTGGGAATTCTCCATTAACCTATTCCCAATACTCATGAGGTCCATATCTCCGAACTCTTTATTGTTTCTATATTTAAGAGTTTCAATTACTTCCTGGTTCGCCTGGATAAGCTGCAAGTCCGAAGCTTCCTTACTATCCAACAGTTTCATCTCAGACTTTTCTTTTAGAAGATTTTTATAATCTTCTAATAGTTGAGCGGTGTCTTTGTCGCCATAAGCTATTAACTGTTCATATAGATTTTTACCATCTTGTGACGAATCAATTTTATTTATACAAGTTTTAAGTTCCTCCTGATTTATATGAATTTGATATATATCGTAAAGGGTATGCCCCCCTGAAACTCCCCCAACCGCACTTGCAAAAAATAAATTTTCTTTGAACGAGTTATTGATTCCAATTACTCGTTCGTGTTTTTTGTTTGCATTAGATTCGATGTCAATATGAATAAATTCCCTTAGATAAGTTAATCGTGCATTTTTAATTTGAATAGATTTGGAATATAATTGTTCTTCAATTTTTTGAATTTTTTTATTTAGTTCTACCACTTTTTCCAACTGTTTTTTCTTTTGAAGTCTTCTATACCTATATAAAATGACTGCTGAAGTGCACAAAGCTATGAACACCAATGTAATAAAAATAACTTTCAATTTAGCTATACCCACCCTTTAGGAAATAGTAAAAAACCAAAATTATTATACCACCCCAAATGGTTGATTGATGGAAAAGATAGAAAATAATAACTGGTTATATATTCCACATGGAGACTAACTACGGATGTTTCGGTTTGCTGAAAGGTTCCGTGTTGGCAATAGGTGCATGGAACCCCTTTTTTATTGTTGTTTCTTCTGAAATAAGGGCTGCTCATGAACTTTTTCCAGATAGACGCATATTCTACACTATATAAAAACCAGGGGATTGGTATGGAATGAGCCGAAATCGAATCAGGAACCGGGTAATCGTTGATCGTATTGATGTGAATTCCATTGATACAGCCTCAGGAATTTTTGTTGGCGTCAATTATGCCAATAACTGGTCCTCCCATCGCAAAACAAATTACGGTTTTGGATCGATATCCAACTCCAGAGTAACCGGCAATTCTAGTTTTTTAAACGACAATGATTTAGTCGATACCCCAATCAACAGCAATGCCGTGACCATTATGGAACGCCAGCCGGAAAGCAGCCTTAATCATGTTGATGTTGTAGGGATTAATGTAAATGTGCTTGATACGTGTGCGGCTCTGGCGGTTGGTGAAAATGACCTTAATGGTTGGAGCTCGCACAGCAAACGGAATAACGGTCAGGGAAGAATGATCGGCAACATAAAAAACGAAAGAAATGCTACCTATATTTCTGACCAGGATATACTTGATTCCCAAATCAATCAATTCACACAATCCTAATTTTCCACTGGCTTTCAAAGGAGGGATGTAGGTGGCAATTACCTTCGGAGTTGGAGCCATTAATATTAATTCCCAGAATACGAATTCAACCGTCTCAGTTGGACAGAACCAACTCCCAGGCTGGGCCGCCCACAGGAAGGTTAACAATGGGCAAGGATTTTTCGCCGGGAATGTGTTTAATTCAGCTAATGGCTCTATTATTAACGACCTCGACTTCATTGATGGCCAAATGAATAACGCAAACATTTCACCAAGCGGGCAAGGCCAGACAATTTAAAAGGAATAGACCGAAAAGCAGCCAAGCTCAGGAACTACTGGGCTGCTGCTTTTTTATAATCTCGGAGTCGTGCGTTTTTTCAATTAAACATCGTATCTATCAGCATGAAGAGCCTTTTTTTACATATAAGTAGTAGTGGAATCTTTTCATTTGAAAGGTTGTGTACGTGTGAGGAAAAAGGGACACCGTTCCCGGATTGAAAAAACACTGGGCAGTGATTTCATGGAGCTCCTGGCGGAAGTCGCTCCTCTGATTGGGCCTCGGATTGATTTTTTCCATACGGTAGATACGTTTTATATTATAGCTGACCTCGCAGGTGTAAAATCTCAGGACGTAAAGCTGGATATGATAGACGGCAGTATGATTATCAGCGGAGTAATTCATCCTTTGTTCGACGAATTGGATTGCAAGTTGCTTCGCCAGGAACGATTCTATGGCCCTTTTAAAAAGAAAATCCCACTCCCGAAAAATTGTTTACCAGAGCAGATGACGGCAAAATTGGAGAACGGCATAGTAAAGATTTCTATCCCTTTTTATATCCAAAAAAGTGATAGCCCGCAAGGAGGATCACGATGACGCTCATTCGATACAAAGGACTTAAAATTAACAGGATCCAGTCTTCATCCGGTTTGTTTATAGGAACAAACATTCAAAATGGCAGGATCAGCAGAAACGAAATCAACGAGGGCTTTGGTTCAATCAATGGTCCGGGAAGCAAGGTTTCCAATAACCATACCCTCTTTCGCCACGATAATAAAGGACTCATAAAAGGATCTGAGGGCAATGAACAGAGAAAAGATCAATAAGAATCTCGATGATTTTGCAGAAAGATTGGACAGGCTTGAAAAGAGTTTGAAAAACTCCACCAACGCCAAATTTCATTTTACTATTCACATAAACGATCTTCATTTAAGTGAGCTGAATCTTGAAGAGCTCGCGTTTCACTTAGAGAAGCTGGATATTAAGGAATTAAGCGGAATGCTGAACCTTGGCAACACCTTCTCCCCGAACGTGCAGACGAAAAAGAAACAGGAGGACCTGCAAGTCCAAACAGCTTTTGAAACAGCGAAAACAGAATCCAGTAAAGAGGATATTCAAATACGAATCAATGGCAAACCGGTTTCATATTCCATCATTGACGGAAAGGAAAAAAACAATGAATAAATTCTCCCCTTCCTTTTTCATCGGCAAAATCAACATCGGAACTGTTGAAGGCGCTTCTTGTGTTAATCTCGGGAACAACCTTCCAAGTGGATTCACCAGCTACAAAAAACATAATCAGGGATTCGGCACAGTAAGCGGAGACAATGCCGATATACACGACCTTTTTGCATCTCTGGAGGAAAAAGAGACAAACGACACATTCAACCATGAATTCGGTGAAGATTCAGGGCTTGATGCCATCAATCAATTCGCCCAGGGAATCATCGAGCATCAGGCCGTTGATATTGAGGAGGTTGCCGAGGAAGACGATGGATAAAGAATAGCAATATGTACTCTTGTTACAAAACAGTAAAAGCCAGCGACTTTTCGACGCTGGCTTCTTCGTATACGTACTATAATCGATGAAATTAAGAACAGGATAATGGCTCTCGTATCTCTGCTCATTTCCGATTCCATTATTCCCTCATCCATTTTCCTCGTTTTTCCTAAAATATCAAACTTTCTTCCCTTCCCTCAGCTATCACTGACATCGAAAAAATTCTAGTTCTCTGATATGAACAACCCGATTTGGGCTAGGAGGGCGCTTCCGACGTAGGTTCCGATGAAAACGAAGATGGCGACAATCGCAACTTTCCACGATGTTTTCCGAAGGTCTGCAAGTCGGTCGACTACAGAGATTCCAGCGAAGGCCAAGATAGGTGTTGTGATTGACAAGAAGTCAACCGCGCCAATTGCTTTAATGAACCAATCACTCATCGAACAAAATACTAATGAAGTAATCGCCACCCAGCCGAGTACAGGAAAGTCCTGCACAAATTTTGCCGGAACTTTTTTAACTAAATCGGAAATCAGAATTCCAATAAACGAAAATAACCATAAGACAGACAAACCAGCGAAGGTCATTATTGAAATCGGAGTCGAATCTGGATTTTTAATCAATTTGATTTGCTGCGTAAACAGGATGAGTCCAATACTGAGCAATAAGATTAAGCCAAATTTAACGTATTTATTTAGTCCAACGGCCATTAGTTTTCACCCCTAACGAATAAACGATACATGAAACGCTGCAACGGAACCGCCAGGAACACCATTGTAAAGGTCCCGATGAAGCTTGTTAATAGCTGGCTGGCGGATGCATAGGCCAATATTGTGCTTTCCATTTCAGGGACTTTTGCCACAAGGCTTGAGGAAGAAGCCGTCATCATACTGGCAGATCCCATTCCTGACGCTATCGCCAGTGCTTCGACACGGAAGCCAAGGTCCAAAAGGATCGGGGCCAAAATGCTGAAGAAAATCGCCCCAAACAATGTTCCGATGATATATAGAGACAAAACGCCGCGGCCTTCTCTTGAATCAAGTGTGTATTTTTCAGTAATGTAGGCAAGCTCCCCTTCACGTCCGAGCCCAAGTGTGGCACCGATTGCCTCTCGCCTTAAACCAAGAAGCAATGCAACTGGTAGGCCAAGCAGAACAGTTCCCAGATTGCCGATTTCCTGAACAAGGAACACCCAGCCAATGCTGAATATTTCCTTCAAGTGAGGCGCAACGTCCGCCCCATACCTTGCCATCAAAGGCAGCATGATAAAAATCAAATAGTTGCTTGAAAATTTAACATTTTCAGGGCTGTATACTTTTTTTAATATCCCTTTTCTTAAAGCAGGAATCCCGAGTACCATCGTTATGACAATTGCAAACACGAGCGGCAAAATACCGATGCTCACTGATCCTATAGTGATTGCCTGGAACCCGATAAACTCCGCTGCAATAATGACCAGCAGGACAAAAACGAGTAGATAGATGAATTTCGATTTCATAATTAGCCTCTCCCGAAGTGAATTTACTCTACAATTGTAGAAATGAGTTTTTCATATTCTTCATATGACCGTTTATACAGCTTGTCACGGTCAATCTTGCCGTTCATTTCCTCAAGCACCTCTGACAGGAACCTTGGAAATACTTCATAAATATACTCAGGGTCGATATCAATAAAATCATCGCCGTGAATTGTACCTGTAAATCCACTGTAGCCAATCTGAATGCATGGGAACATAAAGGAAAGGTCACCAATGTCACCTGCGGCACTGATTGGATTATTATTCTTGCAAGCAGCAATTTCCTGATTTTTTTCAAAAGCAGCAATTACAAATTCTGATAAATACCGGTCCTGTTTAAATGGAAGGTAGCCCATCTGCGTTTCGATCTCTACTTCCCCCTGAAGGGCGTGGGCACTGCCAATAGCAGCATCGTCCATTTTATTGACGATTTCCTTCATATAGTCAACGCTTTGAGTCCGCACATCTGCCCCAACTGTTATCGAATTCGGAATTACATTCGTGGACATATCCGATTCCATGACAATTGGATTGATTCTAACCATCTCGTCATCCTTCAACTGCTGGCGGCTAAGCCCAAGCGCAACATTAAATAACGTCGACATACTGTATGCATTTTTTGCCGAGAATGGGTCGAACCCGGCATGAGTTGCTTTCCCTTTGAATGTGTACTTTTTATATAAAAATCCTGCCAGGTCGCAGTTGACCTCGATTGTCCGCTCGGGAAATTCCCCGCCCATTGCGTGGATGTGAATTGCCAGATCAATATCGTTGAACACACCAAGTTTCATTGCTTCCGGCTTTCCTCCGTAGTAGCTGATTTTGTTTTCAGCCATCAGCTGTGCGCGGTATGATAGGTCCAGATACTCCTCCGCCGGTACAAAAATAAACGTAACCGTATAATCGAAATCCTTGTATGCCTCCGAATTGTAAAGATAACTGTACAGCGCAAGCGCTATGCCTATCTGCGTATAATGTCCGCAGTTATGGGCGGCGCCGGTTGACCGGTCAGACCATTTATGGCTTGGAGCATAGACCGCATCTAGCTCAGCCAGAAAGGCGATATTCAGTTCCTTTTGGTCGCCCAGCGACGTTTTTAAACCAGTCGTACTGAATTCTTCCAGTTCAATAGAGGGATTGACCTTTTTCAGGAATTCAACAACCGCTGCCTTTGTTTTGAACTCTTTGTAACCCAATTCAGGATGATGAAAAATTTGTTTTGATAGATCCGCAATATCTTTGAATTGTTTTTTAAATAGCATTGACATAAGCCCCCGTTTAAAAATTGGAGTATAAAATTTAAGACTTTACTATAGTAATCAATTAACACATTGCAGTCAATGCGAATAATTGGATAATTCGATTATTTATAGTTCGTTTTTAAGGCAATTTCCTTTAGTGAATACTGATATATAAACAAATATACACACCAACCTCTAATTTTAAAAATTGTTCAAAAATATTTTCAGTCATTAAGTGAATGCCTTTTCATTTAGTTTTAACTATATTCAACATTTAATAAGTGATTTTCATATATGAAGTGATACGGATGGGTCTTCCTAACGTCGAAGAAATCGAGAAGCCGCTTTCTAAGGAGGATAGAGTAATTGGAAGAACTTATGATGAAAACTGTGGAAAACAGAATTGAAATCCGATCACCCGAGAGATTTTCAGGAGAGGAATAAGGACTGCCAGCTTGCCCTCCGCAGAAATATTTGTTTCAAGCCCCTCTATTCACATTTCAATATTATGGTAAAATGAAAGAACGTTAGATATACTAAAACCCATCAGGGGGTCAAAAATGGCAGCGATTCTCTACACAGTCATTTTACTAGCTTGTTTCTTTTATTTTGGGAGTAAAAATGAAGAACCAGAGCCTTATTTTCCATTAAAAATTATAGGATACTTAATACTCGGTTCGTTTGCTTTTCACTTCAACCAGGTTTCTTTGCCGCTCGGATTTATAGTGTATCTGGCTTTTTTTCGCCCCAAATTGAATGTACATATTAAGCGGAGGGTTTCCATTTTTGGTTTCTTTACTTTCATTCTCGTTCACTGGCTTTTTCCATTTGCAATTCATGAATGGGAAAGCCGTCCTGTGTCAATTGAACATAATCTAAGTTCAGTCTATTCGATAAACTTCCAAGATGAATATGAACGGATCAGGCAAGAGTTAGCCTTGGAGAATGACAGTTTGAAGCTCGAGGATTTTGCAGTCGAATATAGGAAAAACGGCAATATTCTTGAGTTACACTGGCAATTAGTATCAAGCCAAAATGAAGATGGATATACTCTTTATAAAATCGAATATGACACTGAAAAGAAAAAATATCGGGTTGTTCAAGAACAACTTGATAGCTGGCTTCAATATGACCGTTTAGTTGAGGCTGACCTTTTCTTTAAGAATCTTAGTGTGCTTGATATTCAAGAGATAACAAAATCCAAAGGGGATTTTCCTTATTATGTTGTAAGGAGTTCAGGGGAACGGATCGAATATGATGCTAAAGACCAAGCCGATTTTATAGTAACAAACGGAAAAATAGAAGTATTTGATCAAGAACAGTTACCAGTTGAGTGTTACTATGTGACCGCCTTCGCAATGAAGAAAACTCATGAAGAAAAAACTGAAGAGGGAAACATTATTGAAGAAGGCTATGAAGGTGCCGAATCAACTTTTTATCTATTTGAAGTGAATTTTATAGAAGAATAAAAGAAAACTAGGGACGGTTCCTATCTAATTCAGATGAGAACCGTCCCTAGTTTATACACCTACATTTTGAATTTCCCGAATTTTGTTGGCTAATGCAAGCGTGAATTCTTCCGTTGTTTGAGGAACGAAATTTTTAAATTCTGTTAACCATCGGCGCCTTTGCTCCACGCGCCGTAATATCAAGGCAGCCGGTCATTCTTGTGGAGCCTTCATCCAGCTTTTCCGCTTCAAAATAGCCGTTTCCAGCAAATTTTTCCGACAGCCCTGTCAAATCAAAAGTGACCCGAGTAGGGCTCCTCCCACTTCCTAATCTCCACTTTGAATTCAACAGTTTTCTTCATAAAACCAAGATCTCCCTTAAAGGCCCAGGTAGATTCCCTCTCACTAACAATTTCGTGTTCAAGATACCCTGGGACAAGCGGTGCCCAATTATTAATCGAACTAACAAAACTCCACACTTTTTCAATTGGTACTTGAAAGTCAACGCTATGTACTCCGCTCGGCATGTTAAAACCTACTTTTCTCTTATTATCCCATGCTTACAATATATTCTTAAAACCTCCTTGGCATGTGTTGAACTTACGTTAATAATCTATTGCCTAATTAGATGAAACTTACTCCTAGGTTTTTAATCGAGAACGATGGCCTCACATGATAAGGTTACCTATTAATCTAAAAATACAAATCATTTTAGATAGAAATATTCATATCATTTTTCTCAGTTTCAGTGCCCTTTTTCCTAAAAAATTGCACCTCAATGGGAATTGAATACCATTTTTTCCAAAAATATATCAAATTATTTGTTATTTCGATTTCCTTCCCATAAAATTGTAAACGTTCACAATCTTGATTGAGGAGGAGGAAAACGGATGAAGAAATTTATTGTTTCGATTTTGTCGTTTGCTTTCTTGATGGCGGGTTATGCGAATGCAGCTTTTGCAGATGAGGACAAAGATTGTGGTGATTTTTCAAGCAATCAGGAAGTTATGAACTTCTGGCATTCTAATGGTTACAGTGCAACAAATGACCCTCATGATTTGGACAGGGATAATGACGGTCTTCCTTGTGAAGTTTCTAAGTCGGAATACGATGATTTTGTCGCAACACAGACTTCTAGCAATAATGATAATTCTAATGATACTTCTGGTTCAACAGATTCTGCTGCTGAAGGTGAAGCACTACCAGAAACAGCTTCCAATTCCGTTACAATGATTGGACTTGGGGCAGTGTTAGCCTTAGTGGGCTATCTGTTAGTTTTCCGTAAAAAACAGACAAGCTAAAAATTGTACACAAGGAAAAACGGCAACTGATTATTGCCGTTTTTCCAATGAGGTGACTAAAGATGATTAGGGTAATTCTCGGATATACTCTTATCGCAACTGGAATAGTGATGGGAACTTTTCATTTTTTCGAATGGCATATAGGCAGATCAGCGGCTGAAGAAATGACAGATGAGGAGCTTTCCGCTCTAAATAATCCTGAAACCATCTTACCTATGAACATAAAAGGTGCTGAGGAGGTTCTTCCGAATCCTTCAGGAATTGAGCCAAAAGACAAAGCACCTGCCGTACACGCAACCAATTTTTCAAAAGGTGACAAAGTCGCTTATCTCATGATTCCAAAGCTTAAACAGAAATACTCCGTATTCTTGGGAACCGATGATAGGACTTTAAAAAAGGGTGTTGGCATGTTTACCAGCAAGCTCACCACCACACCTGATGGCGGTGGACATACAGTTCTTAGCGGCCACAGAGATACTGTCTTTTACGGGCTGGACAAGTTAGAAAATGGGGACCTTTTAACCGTTTCATATCATGACTCCATTTACACCTACAAAATCAACAAGATTTTCATTACCGACCCAGAAGATCGGAGTGTCATTGTAAAAAAGGACACTCCCACACTTACATTGACTACCTGCTACCCCTTTAACTATGTAGGCAGCGCTCCCGAACGCTACATTATCCAGGCTGAGCCAGTAAACTAAAAGGGATGGTTCCCGCTTTTCACAAACGGGACCATCCCTTTTTACTATATTGCCTCTTCGATTGGCGTTTCCCCTGATACTAAATCAAATGACTTATTAAAAGTGCTTTCCTTGTCGAGGACAGTGAGGATAGTCTTTGCCACGTCCTCCCTCGGAATTGACCCTCTTTCCAGGTTTTCCGCTATCTTTACCTTGCCTGTTCCTGGTTCATTAAGAAGGCCGCCTGGGCGGATGATTGTGTAAGACAAGCCGCTATTGGCGAGCATCCTATCTGCATAATGCTTTGCCACATAATATGGCTTGATTTGTTGATTCCAATTCTCCCTGTTATTGGCCTGAAGCGCACTAACCATAACAAACCGCTTTACTCCTGCCTTTTCAGCAGCTTCCATCATCTTCACCGCACCATCAAGGTCGATCAGCAGCGTCTTATCAAATCCCGTGTGCCCGCCTGACCCTGCTGTGAACACGACTGCATCACAGCCCTTCACTGTTTCCGCAAGATCATCGACGGAACCTTCGAGATTTCCCAACACCGCCTCTATCCCGGTTTGTTCAAACTCCCTTGCCTGCTCTTCCTTTCGCACAAACGCCTTCACGCTATGCTCACTGCTTTCATTTAATAAAAGCACCACTTGCCTGCCGATTTGTCCGTTTGCTCCAACAACTACTACCTTCATGATAGCTACCCCTCTCTTTAATTTTTACCAATCTATACTAATCTACCCTTAAAGCTATTTTCTAAAATAGTATTTTCAGCCTCGCCTAAACTGATTGTGTAAATTCCGTTCTTTATAAGGATTATTAAAAAGGAAGCAAGTCTTGGAACAAAACTGGGGTTTATGGTACCGTAGATGAATATGTGCAATTTTATACATACATTTTAAGCTACATTTTTAATGCCTGTGGCAGGAAACAGAACCCGAGTTACAAAATTACAGCCTCTTTAAAAGAATGACAATCATCTTATGAAAATCAAAAGAATAAAAACCCTTACAACATTAATAGAAATAGGGACGGTTCTCATTTGCGGCAGATGAGAACCGTCCCTTTTTTACACCCCCATATTTACACTTTCCCGGATTTTATTTGCAACTGCAAGCGTGAATTCTTCGGCTGTTTGGGGAACGGAATTCTTCAGAATACTGTTAATCATTGGCGCCTTTGCTCCACGCGCGATAATATCCAGGCAGCCAGTCATCCTAGTGGAATTTTCATTCAGCTTTTCCGCTTCAAAATAGCCATTCCCCAAAAATTTTTCCGAAAGCCCAGTCAGGTCAAAGGTGACATGGTTAGGCTCCTCCCATTTTGTAATATCCACTTTCAATTTGACAGTTTTCTTCATGAAACCAAGATCGGCCTTAAAGGCCCAGGTCGATTCCTTATCACTTATGATTTCGTGTTCGATATACCCAGGGACAAGGGGCGCCCAATTATTAATCGAACTTACAAAACTCCATACTTTTTCAATTGGTACCTCCAAGTCAACGCTATGTACTCCGCTCGCCATATTAAACCTCCTGCTCTGTATTATTTCGCTGCTTCCACTATATTCATAAACCTTGCTTGAAATGTATTGAACCTCTGTTAAACAATCTATAGCCCAAATAAATGAAGCCTACTCCTCATAGCCGTTTTTGGAGAAGGTTCCGTAATTAGGTGAATCGGTTATAAGTCCATGCCTCCCCTTTTCAAAAATGGTATGATAATGATTAGTATTTTATAAAATTGGAGGACATCATGAAGAAGACAGTTAAAGTTGTAGCCGCCATTATTGAAAATGAACAAAAGGAGATTCTTTGTGCGTTACGCTCCCCGGAAATGTCGATTCCGAATATGTGGGAGTTTCCAGGCGGGAAAGTCGAAGCCAATGAGGATTTATTCCAAGCTCTCACGAGGGAAATCAAGGAAGAACTCCATTGCGAGGTTGAGCCTACGGAACTACATAACGATATCGTTCATGAATATGAAACGTTCATCATTAATTTGATTGCAATCAAATGCAAAATTGTTAGCGGAACACCAATCCCTACCGAGCATTCGAAATTGATCTGGCTAAAGCGTGAAAACTTAAACTCTCTTGTTTGGGCACCAGCTGACATACCGGCAGTCGAAAAGTTGATAACCGAAAAAAGTATAGTCCTTTAACGACTATACTTTTTTCGTAAATTCGATATAAAGATTGTAGGGGAGCTCGTTTTCAAGTTCCATTTGAACCGTAATCGGCTTGTTCCCTTCAAAACCAATCGTGTTGCCTTTTCCAATATAAATGAACGGTTCATTTTTGCCATCGATCACTTTGTATTTCCTGATAAACAAATGCAGATTAATTCCTCTGGCCTTGTTATAGATAATATTCTGCCCGGTATTTGTATGCTGGGAAGTGGTGTGAGGCGTTTGCCACTGGAAATGCCGGGTGTCAACGATTTCATCTTTATAAGCAAGCTTTTCCTCAACGTCTGCGTCCTTATGCAAGTCAATATACAAGAAGTAGTCATTTCCGTTGGTCAGCAGGCCTGACCCTCTAAATGAACTATGGATTTTTCTAAAATTGGACAGCGAGGCTGCATCGGCCATTTTATACTGCTCATACAGCTTAAAGTGGGGAATACCGTAATACTCGTTGTTAAATTCTTTTTCGTAGCGAAAAATGCCGTACATCACAATGTCTTCGATATATTTCCGGTACTCCTTATTTCTAAGTATTTTTTCAAAAATAGCCGTCTTGGCCAAAATTCCATCCTGAAAATGAAACAGCTTCAAATTCCGGCTCATTTCCCCACTGTCATAATAATCCTGATTTAAGGTTTCGAACGCGTGAAGGACACTATCATCGTCCACAAACTGAATCCATTTTAAAATCTCATGTTTCGCGGCCGCTAACGAAATATAATCATGATCCAGCAGATACTTGATTACCACAAACTCATACACTCTTTTAAGCGGCAATTTGCCTGATAGTTCCTTCATTGCCTTCTCAAACGGATCATCGCTCAATAAAGCTTTCAATCGCTCCGTCTTCTCCACTTTGGCCACAAACTGCAAATACGTTTTCTCTTTATCGATGAACTTCACCGGGTCAGGCGCCCCGTCATACTTCAGGTAATCCAATAGAAAATATGGAATCCTCCACTGATTGAGCTTTTTGAACTCGAAGTACTCTTCCTTTAGATACTTCATCGAATTGAAGTTTTCCTGGTCGATTTGCTCAAGGATCCGATCCTGCGAAATTTTGTCCATTTGAATATGCGTGCAGCCAGGAATATTGGCAAAGCCCGTTGCCACTGCCACCTTCAGGCTTTCTTTGTCATAATAACGGCTGCCATTCAGGGCGAGAGCAATCAGGAATGTTTTATTATGATTTCCGATAAAATCAAGCACTGTAAGAAAGCTCTTATTTGCATGCTTCCGCAAACCGCGGCCAAGCTGCTGGATAAAAATGATTGGGGAGTTGGTCGGCCTCAACATAAGGACAGTGTTCACAGAAGGAATGTCCACTCCTTCATTAAAAATATCGACAGTGAAAATAAATTCCAGTTCGTCATGGTCATTTTCTAAACGGTTAATCGCCTGCTGGCGGACATCGGAGGAATCACCGCCATGCAGGCAAGTACTCTTATAGCCTCTCCGATTGAACTCGACAGCCATATACTGGGCATGCTCTATGCTCGCACAAAAACCAAGACACTTGCGCTTCTCTCCATCATGCCCGTAGAATTCCATCTTCTCTATAATAAAATCAACCCGTTCATTCACTTTAAGACGCTTTGTCACCTCGGCAATGTTATCAATGGAAACATCACTCAAATCAATTCCCTCTATATCGGTGATGCCAAAGTAGTGGAACGGAATGACCAACTCGTCATCAAGTGCCTCATGGAGGCGCACCTCAAGCGCGACATTATTATCGAAAAGGTCAAATACATTGTACCCGTCGCTTCGCTCAGGCGTAGCAGTCATTCCGAGCGTAAACTTAGGCTCAAAATAATTCAAAACGGCTTGATAGGTTGAACTCGTCGCATGGTGGGCTTCGTCGATAATAATATAATCGAATTCATCCTTCCTGAACTCATGATAACAATTAGAGATTGTCAGGTTTGTAGTAAAAATATAATCTGCGTGTTTTTCTTTGTGATTACCTGTCAACAAGCCAAATGTGAGATTTTCATTCGGCAGCAGCTTTTCAAACGTTTCCTTCGCTTTTCTAAGAATCTCTTCCCTATGTACAACAAACAGCAGCCTCTTTGGCCGAAAGCTTTTTACATCAAACGCGGACATATACGTTTTTCCGGTTCCCGTTGCCGCAATTACCAAAGCCTTTTTTTCTCCAAAACTGCGGAGTCTGGCAAGATTATCGATTGCACGCCGCTGCATCCGGTTCGGAGTAATGTATTCCGGTTTTTCAAAAATCAATTGCTGTGAAGTTTGGACAGTTTTAAGAGACTTTAAGAATTCCTCATATTCTGCAATCAGTTTATCGTCAGCAACCTGGGACCGTTCCCATAAGGCATCATATTCTTTCAATACTTCTTTTATAAATGAAGCATCACTTTTTGAAATGACCTCCACATTCCATTCAACATTGCTTTTCAATGCACTCTGCGTAATATTGGATGAACCGATGATGACCTTATAGGAATCCTCATACTCAAAAATATAAGCTTTTGTATGGAAGCCAATCTCCTTATCGGTCACAAACACCTTTAACTCCACATTCGTAAACTCTCTGATTTTCTCGAGTGCTTTCGCGTCTGTAAAATTAAGATATGTAGAGGTAATAATCCTCCCCGTTACTCCTTTTTTTCCAGCCTCACCTAACGGATCAAGGAGCAGCTGAAGCCCGCTGAAATTAATAAAGGCAACACTAAAATAGAATCTCCTGCACTCATTCATTGAATCTACCAATTCCTGAAGCAAATTCCCTTTATCTGAATTGACAATCAACCGCTTTTCACCCTGCATAATTCTACTCCTGTCGACAAATTCATTGTTGCTAAAATTTTACTATATTGGCAGGAAAGAAGAAAGATCTTAGTATCTTCCGGGCTGACAACCGGTATTCTCTCCTTTCCATTGATCCTTCAATTGTAAAAATTTCTGGGCAGTCTGCTAAGAAATTGAACTATACTTCTCCTAAAACATTTGATAGGTTTGTAGTATCGAGGTGGAAATAAAATGTCTCTTACAACAGGATTACTATTGCTGGCGGTAGGTATGCTTGCAGGAGGATACGGCACCATAGTCGGTGCCGGTGGCGGATTCATCTTCGTTCCAGCACTTCTCTTGATTTTCGACATGGACCCTGTCATTGCAGCAGGCTCAGGGATTGTCATTGTCTTAATCAATTCGTTATCAGGTGTACTAGGGTACGCTAAACAAAATAGGATTGATTACCGTACGGGTATTATATTGAGTTTGGGTGCCTTCCCTGGTTCCTTGTTGGGTGTAAGGCTGCTTCAAATCTATTCATCGAACTATTTTTACATCGTGTTTGCCACCCTTCTCACTGCACTGGGAGTTTTCCTATTTGCTAAAAACTCGCCTTTTGCTAGTTTTAAAAAGAGAAAGGTGCCAATTGGCGAGGAAAAGGGAAATCGCCTGGCCCAGAAAATGGACCTCCCTGTCAAATGGCTTGTGCCAATTGGTTTCTTTATGGGAATTCTGTCTAGTTATCTTGGTATCGGAGGCGGCTGGCTGCTTGTTCCGATCTTGATTTATGTCTTTAAGGTATCCACTCATTATGCAACGGCGACCTCCCTTTTTTCACTCACACTTTATTCAACGGTTGGCGCCATCTCGCAAATAGTCTATAGCAGTATCGATTGGTCAATTGTTTTTTGGGGCGGCATAGGTGTAATTATCGGATCACAAATCGGAGTTTTCCTTTCACAAAAAATTCCGGGCAAGGTGATTATACAATTGCTATCCGTTCTTCTAGTCGGAATTGGATTTCAGATGTTTTTTTACTAAAATGTCTCCTGCCCACCAAGCCGGTTTACTTCAACGACTAAGCATACGTAGGTGTTGCGAATTTTCATGTTTTCCTTACTTGTCCTTTATGGCTTTCGTAGTTTTCTTTTAGGAAGTATCCTTATAAAGGAAGGTGTTTGTGTTGTCTGCTGGTTTTTTTATAGATCCTTTCACAGGGCTACAAACAATGGGAGCGA
Organism: Bacillus sp. FJAT-27225; assembly: GCF_001685025.1. GTDB lineage: Bacteria > Bacillota > Bacilli > Bacillales > Cytobacillaceae > Bacillus_D. The sequence continues at coordinate 650,320 of NZ_MAYU01000021.1, forward strand.
AAAATCTGTCAGGGCTTACAAAAAGTCAGGCTGGCACTGTGAAGGTGATGTCCTATAACATTCATCATGGTGAAGGCTATGACGGAGTTTTGGATTTGGAACGAATTGCAAAAATCATTGAGGTTGAAGAGGCCGAGTTGATCGGACTTCAGGAGGTAGACAACCATTGGTCGGAGCGAAGCAATTTTGAAGACCAGGCAAAGTGGCTGGCAGAACGGCTTGGAATGTATTATGTGTATGCAGCTAACCTGGACCTAGAGCCGGCAACTGATGGGGAGCCACGCCGCCAATATGGAACAGCGATTTTAAGCAGCTATCCCATTTTGAAGTTTGAAAATCATCCTCTTACCAAAATCGGAAATACAGAACAACGAAGCCTCCTGGAAGCGACCATTCATGTAAAAGGCAGTCTGATTCGTTTTTATAATACGCATTTGGCTTTAACCGCCGCAGAACGCGAACGACAGATTAAGGAAATCGTTTCAATAACTGAAGTATCCGAAGGCCCGAGGGTCATTGTCGGTGATTTCAACACGGTTCCCGAGAGCAGTGAAATGCAGCACATGTATATCGATTATTTTGACGTTTTTAAGGACAATCCGGAGCCAACATTTTCCGCTAGCAAACCGACGCAACGAATCGATTATATCTTTACTTCAACGTATGTGAAGACCATAGAAGCAGAAGTCATAAAAACAGACGCCTCTGACCACCTGCCAATAACGGCGGAAATCGAAATAGAGTAAAGTGGCTTTAAAAAATGATAGGAATTAAATATGGATTACACTAACCCCGTCCCAAAAAGGAACGGGGTTAATCGTGTTGGGATATTGGAAGGTCCTTCATTCATACTTTAGGAGCTAACGTTAAATGGCAGTGCAACCTCCATTAGTTCGATTTGTCCTGAATCTTGGAAAATCTGTCCTGAAGAGCTTAAAATTTGTCCTAAATAATGCGGGAAATGTCCTATAAACTTGGGAAATTGTCCTGATTGATCCAAAACATATTCAAACCGACCCCGCTCCCATACCTATAATCAATTCAACACAAAGGGACGATCCTCCATTCCATTCAAAAGTGGAGAACCGTCCCGATTTATCTCTATTTCATTCAGCAATAGCGAACTATCCTTGTTTCCATTGCCTAGGCTATTCGGCAAACGGCGTACCGTCCGTCCCTCTATACTATTCCTTCACGACGAGCTTAAGCGGTGCCGGGATGTTTTCTTCAATTTTCTTCCCTTGAACGACGTCGATGCCGGCTTCGACTGCAAGTTTACCCATTAACTCTGGCTGCTGGGCAACAGTGGCTTCCATATTGCCTGCCTTGATTGCATTGAGTGCATCGTCGTTGCCGTCAAAGCCGAGGACCATAATGTCTTTACCTGAGCTGTTTATCGCTTCAATCGCACCCAATGCCATTTCATCATTATGGGCGAATACCGCCTGGATATCAGGGTTTGCCTGAAGCAAGTTCTCCATGACAGTTAACCCTTTGGTGCGGTCGAAATCAGCTGATTGTTTTGCGACGACATCGAGTTTTTCATCAGCGATATTATGGAACCCTTTCCCTCTTTCACGGGTTGCGGATGCGCCAGGGACACCTTCGAGCTCAGCAACCTTGGCATTTTCGCCGAGTTTCTCGACAATGTATTCGGCTGCCATTTCGCCGCCCTTAATATTGTCCGATGCAACTAGCGTTTCGACCTTCCCCTTTTCAGCGGAGCGGTCCAGCGTTACAACCGGGATTCCGATAGCATTTGCTGATTCAACAGCTGTGGAAATTGCTGCGGAATCGGTTGGGTTGATTAACAGAAGATCGACCCCCTGCTGGATTAGATCTTCTACATCGTTGATTTGTTTTGCGGAGTCATTTTGGGCATCGACCACCCTCACTTCTACTCCAAGTTCCTTTGCCTCTTTTTCTACTCCATCTTTTAAGGAAACAAAAAACGGGTTATTCAAAGTGGATACGGAAAGACCAATTTTTATATCTTTTACATCATCCTTTTTTGCAGGCTTCGCCCATTCAGGCGGCTGCATCGAACATGCGCCCAATAACAAAAGTGATAGTGATAGGATAAGCAAAGCTAATTTTTTCATGAACAGTTCCCCTCCCTATGCTTATTTCTTCCGGTCTAGTAACACGGCAATGGCAATGACAATCCCTTTTACGACCATTTGATAGAATGAGGAAACGCCGAGAAGGTTCAAGCCATTATTTAACGTTCCGATGATTAACGCACCAATCAGTGTTCCAACAATCCGTCCCTTCCCGCCGGAAAGGCTTGTCCCGCCCAACACAACCGCGGCAATCGCATCCAGTTCATAGGATGTACCGGCTGTTGGCTGCGCTGAATTCAACCGGGATGTCAAGATTGCCCCTGCCAAAGCAGCCATTAAGCCAGACAGAGCGTAAACCATTACTTTAACATTCGGAACCTTAATCCCCGAAATGAGTGCTGCTTTTTCATTCCCGCCAATCGCATACGTTTTTCGGCCAAACGGTGTTTTGTGAAGAAGGATATATAATAGAACAAACGTAACAATCATCGTAATTGCAGGGACAGGAATTCCAAGGAAATAGCCCCGACCAAATAGTTGGAATAAGTAGTTATCCCCGAGCCCGGTAATCGGATTCCCATCCGTATAAACAAGGGTCAAACCTCTAAAAATCGTCATGGTTGCCAGAGTGGCGATAAATGGAGCCATTTTCCCTTTTGTGATCAAGAGGCCATTAACAGTTCCCATAACCGCGCCGAGAACACAGCCGATGACGATTGCAAAAATCGGGTCCACACCGGAAACGATCATCCCAGCAGTCAATGCACTGGATAAAGCCAGAATCGCACCAACAGATAAATCAATTCCGCCTGTTAAAATAACAAACGTCATCCCAAACGCAATGAGCGCGTTGATGGCTACCTGGCGCAGCAAGTTTAATATATTCAAAGGTTCAAGAAAACTAGGATTGAGTACAGAAACGATCGCAACCAGAATGATAAATCCTAGCAGCGGCCCAAGTTTTTGGGTTACATTATTCACATAATTCCCTTTTGCAGTTTTTACAGGTAAATTGGTTGCATTCATCTTACTGACCTCCTGTTGCCATTGTCATAATTTTTTCCTGGGTCGCTTGATCACGTTCTACTTCTCCGCTAATTTTGCCTTCATGAACGACAAGAATCCGGTCGCTCATCCCAAGCACTTCAGGCAGTTCCGAGGAAACCATGATGATTGCCACGCCCCGGTCCGTCAATTCATTCATAAGCTGGTAAATTTCCCGTTTAGCGCCGACATCTACTCCTCTAGTCGGTTCGTCGAGAATCAGCACTTTCGGGCCAATTCCAATCCATTTGGCGATGACCACTTTTTGCTGGTTTCCACCTGATAGATCCCTGACCGCAACTGACCGGGATTCTGTTTTAACGGTCAGGCGTTTAATCAGCATATCAACAAAGTCATTCTCGCTTCCTTCATTGATGAGGCCTTTTGGAGCAAAACTATATAGAGAAGGCAGCACAATATTGTCTTTAATGGAAAAATTGAGAATCAACCCTTCATCTTTTCGGTCTTCTGTAATAAAACCGATTCCAGCTTTGACTGCCTGGTCAGCTGATTTAATGACTGCTTTCTTTCCATTCAGCAAAATCTCCCCACTGTCAAAGCGATCAAGACCAAAAATGGCACGCATAATTTCCGTCCTGCCGGCACCCATCAGTCCTGAGACGCCAACAATTTCCCCGGAGCGGACTGAGAAACTCACATCTTCGAAGACGCCGCGTCTAGTCAATCCTTTCACTTCCAGGACAACTTCGCCTGGTTTGGATGTCCGTTTTGGAAATCGGTCTGTTAATTCCCGGCCAACCATTTTCCTTACAACTTCATCGAAATTCGTCCCGGATACTGCTTTCGTATCGACTGTCTTTCCATCCCGCATGACTGTAATCCGGTCACAGATGGCAAAAATCTCTTCCATTCGGTGTGAAATATATACAATCGAAACGCCATCCTTTTTGAGAGAAGAGATGATATCGAACAGTTTGCTGATTTCCCTTTCTGTCAAGGCGGCAGTCGGCTCGTCCATAATGATCACCTTCGCATCGGTCATCAGCGCCTTGGCGATTTCAATCATCTGCTGCTCTCCAACCGAGCAGAGGCCGGCTTCTTTTTCCATAGGAATGGTCACATTCAGCCGTTCAAACTGTTTCCTTGCGAGAGTTTTCATTTCTTTTGTATTAAGAAGCCCAAGCGGGGTCCTCAATTCTTTTCCGATAAACAGGTTCTCCAACACCGTCATATCCGGCCAAATATTTAGTTCCTGGTGGATAAAGGTAATCCCGTTTTGCTCAGCTTCTTTTGGATTATTAAAATAGGTCTCTTTTCCATCAATAAGGATTGTGCCGGAATCACGAGAATGAAGCCCTGTCAAAACGTTCATCATCGTTGATTTCCCGGCGCCGTTTTCACCCATTAACGCGTGTACTTCTCCATCGAGCAGTTCAAAATCCACACCCGTCAAAACCTGATTAGCTCCAAAGGCTTTATGAATGTTCTGCATTGAAACTCGCATGTTCTACACCCCTTTTATTAAAAAAACACACCTGATTGTAAAATACAGTTTGCATAAGGTGTAATTTCACCTGTGCGAATGACAGCCTTAGCATTTTTCGTTAACTGCTTAAAATCCTCGTGTGTAACCCGTTCCACATCAATGTCAGCAAATTTTCCGGTAAGATAGTCATTTACTTGGGGATTATGCGCCTCGATTTCCGACGCAATTACACACTTTTCAATTACCATATCATCCGAGACTGCATCGACCACTTCCTGAAAAGAAGGCTGTCCCGGAAGGAGAGCCAAATCAATTTTGGCTACTCCCTCCGGAATCGGCAATCCGGCATCGGCAATCACAATGAAATCAGTATGGCCAAGATCCGTTAGCACTTTCGCAATATGGCTGTTCAATATCCCATGCCGTTTCATGTTACATGCTCTCCTCTACTTCTTTTCGGGCAGGCATTCCACCCTGTGCACCGAACTTTGTAACTGAAAGGGAAGCTGCCCGGTTCGCGAATTTCAAGCTTTGCTCAAAGCCTTTCCCTTCAGCAAGCGCAACTGCCAAGGCTGCGTTAAAGGTATCGCCAGCACCAGTCGTATCAACAGCTTCGACTATATAGGAAGGAACAACAATCTCCTGTTCCCCATCATGGAATCGGACGCCATTTTTGCCTTCAGTGATAAATAATTTGTTTGGATATGCTGATAAAGCTTCATGCAAATCTTTGCCCTCAAATAAAATGGATGCCTCCAGTTCATTCGGTGTAATGAATGCAGCCCTTTCAATTACTTCCTTGCTGATCCTTCGTGCTGGTGCAGGGTTCAATAGAAGTGGAACATCAAACTCCCGGCATTTTTCACTAACATACTCAACCGTTTCTTCAGGGATTTCCTGCTGGATAAGGATAATGTCCGAGTCACGAATCACATCCACTGCCTTTTCTACATAACCAGGAGTTACATAATCATTTGCGCCTTTTACAACGATGATGCTATTGTCGCCCTCGGCAAGCGTAATATGGGCGGTGCCGCTCTCCATGCCTGTAACCGGTTCCACATATGTCGTGTTAACACGATTCTTTTTAAAATTTTCTAGGATCTCTTTTCCGAATGCATCGTCGCCAACACATCCAACCATGTAAACTTCTGCACCTAATCTAGCTGCGGCAACCGCCTGGTTTGCTCCTTTGCCGCCTGGTACCGTTTTGAAGGATTCACCCAAAATGGTTTCCCCTTTTTCCGGCCTTTTAGGAGCGGTTACAACCAAATCCATCGATGAACTTCCGATTACTGTTATTTTAGCCATGGTCCTCCACCTTTCTTGTCGTCTGCCTTTCAACAAATGTAACTGGCAATTGAATATTTTTTTCTTCAACGATTCCTTCTTCAAGTAGTTGAATCAACAGTTTTGCCGCCTCTCTTCCCATATCATAGGCAGGCTGCCGAATCGTCGATAACGGCGGGAACAGCAAACTGCTGAGAGGTATATCATCATAGCCGATAATTTGCAGGTCATCCGGAATTGAAATGCCCCTTTTTAGTGCTTCATGCAAAATCGCTGCGGCACCCAAATCATTTCCGGCAATCACTCCATCTGTTTCAGGAAATTTTTGAAACAATTCCTTTGCTGTTTTCTCAGCATCAGCGAAAGTGAATGAGTCAGTGGTCATCACATTAAAATCGACATTGGAGTTAGTAAGTTCATCCAACGCTCCTTTGAAGCGGTCCTGGGCGGGCCTCATTTCAACAGGTCCCCTTAGCAGCGTGATTCGCCTGCTTCCCCTCTGGATGATTTCTCTTGCTGCCATCTTTCCCCCGGTGAAGCCATCCGCATAAACCGATGGATGCTTGGTGCTTGTCCGGTCAAGAAAGACAACGGGAAACGAAAGATTTTCATACGCACCTGCTTCATTCCGATTGGTTGCCGAAATGATGCCGATTACATTATTTTGTTTAAATGTTTGGATATAATCACTTTCTTTTGCTGGCTTTTCATCTGCATTGCCAATAATCAGCCGAAACCCCTGCTCCTGCATCTCGTCCTCTACACCCCGGGCAAGTTCAGGAAAAAATGGGTTCCGTATATCCGGAAGCAGCAAACCGATGAGCCTTGATTTCTTTTTAAAAAGCGACCTTGCCACTTCATTCGGTTTATAATTCAATTCCTCAATTGCATTGTTTACTAGTTTCCTAGTATCTTCATGCACATATCCTTTGTCATTCAAGGCTCTGGAAACGGTCGCAACCGATACTCCAGCCCGTTTGGCAACATCCCGGATCGTAACCATTTGTTTCACCTCTAATGTGTAACCGTTTACACACCTAGAGTAGCACAGGATATTTTTTCGTGCAACCCAAACGTTTCTCCAAGGAAGTTAAAAAGTTCCATTCGATTTTTTAAAAAGAAATAGCCGCCCGTGGGCAGCCAAGTTCTGTCGTAACTGAGAAGATTCCTAAAATATCTTTTTTTGATTACGTTCTTCTTTTAATAGTTCTACCGCTTCACCGTAACACTACCAGCGGACAAAAACTTGTTACTCCACCCGCTCCAACATACTAAAAGAGCTTTCCGGAAAAGAGCAACTCTTCTTATTACGCCGTTGATTACCACTGAATGAAAGGATGATCATACATTTTTCACTAATCTATTTTTGGTTTTTATAGAGGAAGGTCTTTTTTAAAAAAAATCAATGGAAAGCAGAAACATAAGGATTGATCCAATTAATCCTTGAGAAATTAGTACATTTAACATCTTTGGTCGAATTCTAATTGACCTTGGTAAGGGCGCCATGCATCAAAGAAAATAACAAACTTATAAGTTTCTTGGGAAAGATGAAATCTAGAATTATTTATATTTCAGCTTTGTTTATGTTAACTAAATTTCATGCTAATTTTATGCTTGTTTTATTTAAACTGTCTAGATTGGACAAATTCTTTTTTATTTTCTGTTCAAATAATCCAATGACAGTTCTCAAATTTTAAAATATTATAACAGTTAATATATTGGAAACCCTTACAAAAAAGGGCCACGACAAGGGGGTAGTCATCTTGGCTGAAAATGAACAATTGAAGAAAAAAGGTTTTGAGTTGCCGCATATTTATGTCATTTTGTTTTTATTTAGTGCAATTGCGGCAGTAGCAACTTACTTTGTTCCTGCAGGTACATTTGAGAGAATTCCGGGACCAGAGGGAAGAACGACTATTGATCCAAATTCATACACACAAGTTGAATCAACACCGGTAGGACTGAGCGATTTTTTAACTGTCATACCAAGGGGTTTAATTGATGCCGGGGAAGTTGTTTTCTTTACGTTTATAATTGGCGGAATGTTCATGGTTCTTAGACGTACAGGGATTATTGAAATTGCTGTTGATAACTTATCGAGGAAATTCGCCAATAATAGTGTATTACTCATTCCGATTTTAACCACTGTATTTGCGATTGTAGCAACACTAATTGGCACACCGGAATTATCCTTAGTATATATTCCAGTAATATTGCCGCTTATGATTGCATTAGGATATGATTCGATGGTAGCGGCAGCTATTGCTTTATTCGGTACTGTTATAGGATTTACTGCGGGTGTACTAAATCCGATAAATACAGGACTAGCCCAAAAAATATCCGGTTTACCAGTGTTTTCTGGGATGGGACTCCGACTTATTCTTTTTGTTATAGCTGTAACTATGGGAGTACTCTTTCTTATGCGATACGCAAATAAAGTGAAAAATGACCCAAAGAACAGTTTAGTTTATGAAGATGATAGAGAAAAACGAGAAATGTATCAAAAAGTTGGTAATGTAGAAAAAATTAATGCAACTCCAAGACAGAAATACGCAGCATTAGCTACACTTGTTTTCTTTGGTATTTTAGTATACGGGGTTATCGGGCACGGCTGGTTTATGGTCGAGATGTCTGGATTATTCGTTGTCATGGGAATTGTGGTTGGTTTAATTGCCGGACTTACAACAATGCAAATTTGTGAAGGCTTTAATCAAGGTTTTCGTGATGTGTTAGTAGGTGCGATTATCGTTGGGGTCGCTAGAGCAGTTGCTGTTGTTCTGGAAGATGGACAAATAATGGATACAATTGTTCATACTCTAGGTTCATTGGTTGGGGATTTACCAGCCGTATTCAGTGCTGTTGGCATGTATGTTGTTCAGTTAATGATCAACTTTATTATCCCTTCAGGCAGTGGACAAGCACTTGTGACAATGCCAATAATGGCGCCATTAGCTGATATGGTCGGTGTTACAAGGCAAACTGCTGTACTTGCTTTCCAACTAGGTGACGGATTTGCCCATATTCTATATCCTACCTCAGGATACTTTATGGCAGCATTAGTTATTGCCGGAGTTCCTTATCAAAAGTGGTTTAAGTTCTATATGCCTCTATTTGGACAATTTGTTACATTTTCTATTATTTTGCTAATCATTGCTCAATCTATCCAATGGACAGGCTGATAATAGATAAAGAGGTTTGCCATTATGGATGGTACACCTCGAACATTGTTGAAAATATTTACATACCACGGAAAGCCTCTATTAGATGAAACATGGGAATTACTAACGGAGTATATAGGCCTTCCAGTCCTTTAAATAAAAAGCACGTAGAGAGTAGCCTCTATGTGCTTTTTTGCTTTTTTATTTTTTTGTCCATTTATCCCATAACTCTTTCCACACCGGATTCATTTTTAGCATAACAACCCAGCAAAGTGCCAAAATCATTATACTCAATGTGCCTGGCAATAACCTAAATAAGAGAAATACAACTAAATAAGAAATTGTCAAACCTAAAGTCATAGCAATACTCAGGACAAAAAGATAAAAAGCGAATTTCATAAAAAGCCTCCATGAAGTTTTAGTAGTTACATTAGGTGTAACCCCCTAATTTAATAGGGACTCACTCATCTCGGTGACAACTCATGGAGAATTATGCAATTTGTTAATTTATTCAAATTATATCATGAAACTGGCGAGTTATTATATAAAAAACTAGCATATCTTAATATGTCCATTCACTTAACAAGCGGGTTGCCTTAATATTTCGGCCAGTTTTTTTATTCTTTATAGTCAATACCTCAACAATACCAGCACTCGCCAAAATATCCGAAATTATATTCGCAGTCCTCGTATCTGAGTTCATTGTATTTTTTATCCTTAAATCCAGTCCGTCCGGAGTATGGGCTCTAATTAGATTTCTAGCATGCTGAGGCAGCATCCTGTCCGGAGCATCATTAAGTATTTCAATTGTAGCCTTAATCAGTTCCTTAGAAATCTTAATACCACGACATTTAAATGGAAGCTGTACCCCAAGCCTACTAATTGCTTTCTGAAGAAGTTCATCAGGAATCGTTTTGTGGGAGTATTTCATCTTAATTCCCTAGCCTTTCGTCATGATGTATCTTGAAAATAAATTGTTTTAGCCGACTCTTGGAAGTTTATTTGCCGTTTGCATATAGTAGGTATAAAGCTGAAATGCACCCCAAGAGTTAGATAAGTCTAATACTTGGTGGTGCATTCTTCTTCACATCTTCATTAAGTAACCCTTTGAAAACTTACTTCCTCTTCCCGTTCAAATCAATCCCAATCGCCGCACCATTTCGGCTGGAGTCGGCAACTCCTTTGAAGATTCCTTTTTCATGGTCAATGAGAATGCTTTGCACATTGCCAATAGTGGTTGGTGACGGCCCAAATCTATGGCCCATTCCATTCAGCCGCGAAATAATATCTTGGCCGATTCCCTCTTCATAACGATACGAATTGATGTTGTTCGTGTAAATCCGCGGCTGCTCTACGGCAGCTTTGAGCTCCATGTCATATTCAATCGTATGGAGAATCGTCTGCAGGACGGAAGTGATGATCGTCGGCCCACCCGGTGAACCAACGGTCAAGACCGGCTTGTCATCTTCAAACACGATCGTCGGGGTCATGCTGCTCAATGGCCGTTTGTTCGGCTGGACTTCGTTCGCTCCGCCAGGAACAGCATCAAAATCGGTTAACTCATTGTTCAGCATTATTCCGTAGCCAGGAACCATGATGCCTGTCCCGAAGAGCTGCTCGATTGTCGTTGTATACGAAACAACATTTCCCCACCTGTCCGCTACCGTAAAGTGGGTTGTTTCTCCATATTTTTGGTCATTTGGCTGGCTTGTTGGAGAGTAATTGGCAGAACCATTTTCATATTTCCATGGATTGCCGGCTGTTACATTCTTGTTCACAGTGTTCAAACTAATAAGCGCTTGGCGTTCCTTGATATAGTCAGGATGCAGCAATCCATTGATCGGCACGTTGACAAACTCAGGGTCGCCGGCATACGAAGCACGGTCAGCATATGCGAGATGCATCGTTTCAGCTAGCAAATGATACTTTTCAACTGAATTAACATCGTATTGAGACAAATCAAACCCATCGAGAATTTTCAGCATTTGCAAAAGGAATACCCCACCGGAGCTTGGAGGCGGCATACTGGCAATTTGGTAGCCCTGATAATCTCCCCAGATTGGCTCATCGATTGTTACGTCATATTTTTGCAAATCACTAACCTTCATGGAACCACCGAAATCCTGGACAACATCCGCAATCGCTTTTGCTATTTCCCCTTTATAAAACGCATCGGTCCCCTTTGCGCGGATCAGTTTCAAGGTTTTGGCCAAATCTTCCTGGACTAGTACATCACCTTCCTGGAGTGGCTTCCCACCCGGAAGGAATACATCTTTGGCAGCCGTACGTGACAGCATGGCCTGGTTGTCCGCTATCGCTTCGGCAAGGACAGAATCAATCGGGAACCCTTGATGAGCAAGCTTTACGGCAGGCCCAATCAGTTGCTCCATGTTTTTCGTTCCCCACATCTCAAGAGCTGTTTCAAGCCCCTTCAATGTGCCAGGCACACCTACAGCTGTCCCGCCAGTCGAACGGGTGGCAAACGGAATTGGATTCCCGTTTTCATCGAGGAACATATCAGGTGTCGCACCAGCAGGGGCACGTTCGCGGCTGTTTACGATGGTTGTTTCTTTCGTTTTCCCATCATAGACCATCATGAACCCACCGCCGCCAATCCCAGACATCATCGGTTCAACGACATTTAGAGCAAACTGAATCGCTACAGATGCATCAATCGCATTGCCGCCTTTTTTGAGCACGTCTGCACCAATTTCAGATGCTAGCGGATGGGCTGTTGCTACCATCCCATCCTTGCCAAGGTCAACCTGACTGTAATTGCCATAGCTGAACTTTGGATTTTTCGCTTGGCCGCTGAGCGGCAGTGTCCCAACCAATAAAAGAACAGAAAGTAATGCAAACAAACCAGCTTTCCAAACTCTCTTCATCCTACTCCCTCCTCAAAATTAACTCACTTATATGGTAAGGAAAAGATTAGAAGATTAGCAAATTTTTAACTGAATGTTTCGAATTTTGAATATATAGTCCTAGTGTTTCCTGGAGAATAGGGTATAAAGGCTTGCTTGCCTGCTAGTTGGTTTGTTGGGAAAAAGGTTTCTATCTATTTCTAATTGTCTGGGAATATATATCGCCCTGAATGAACTTTTTTTATCCCTTAATCACATTTTTATCACCCTCAACGAACGATTTATCGCCCCTATTAACAATTCAGACACATCCGGGGACTCGTAAACTCTACAGAATGAATGGAAACACTATTAAAAACCCATCCTCTAGCCAGAACAAAATAAAAGAGACGGTCCTCCTTTTATTTACCAAAGGAGAACCGTCCCTATTCGTTATGAATTTCTTGTTTTCAGGTATGTTTTCCAGAATTCTTTGGCGATTGCTTCATATCCTTCTTGGCTAAGGTGGATATCAGCAGGGTTTGGAACGTATTGCGTTTCGTACTTTTTAATCAGATCAGCCGTCGGTACAAATACATCGCCGTTCGCCAAGGCCACACTTTCAATCACCTGATTAAGACTTGATAGCAGTGGCAGGAGTACAGCCAGCTCTTGATTAGACCGATGTGGGAAGGGATTGTAGTAGCCCATTACATATACCTTTGTTCCTGGCTTAATCATATCGATCTGCATGAGGATCGCTTGCAAGTTTCCGCCAATTGATTGTATCACCCCAGGGGCAAGTGACGGGTTTTGCTGTATTCTTGGTAAGTTGCCCAGAAGATCATTCGCACCAATATCAATAGTTACCAGCTCAGCTTCTTTAATTGATTCCCTTAATGAAGCATACTTTTGATTGGCTGGATTAGTTAGTTCTATTAATATATTCGTAGTCCTATATCCCGAAACCCCAAAATTATCCAGTTCAATATTATATTGTGACTGAGCGAATCTGTCGGCCAGAAAATCTGCATATCCATCTTTCAATTCCCTATAAGGCGTTTGCCCGGCCGCAAGAGAATCCCCCAACGCAACATAATCAAAATCTTGCTTAACAGGATTCTTGGCCGAGGCAGCAAAAGGCAGTGACAAGATTAAAGAACTGATTAATAAACTGCTAGAAAGTAATCTTTTAAACTTCAATACAATCCCTCCTTTTCATCTCATTATATTCTCTATTAAGAACTTTTACCATCTTTAAACGGAACAAAAAGAACTAAATCCAGTTAGATGCTTATCAGAAACTATATAAAAAATACCCCCCACTTCGCCTGGCTCTGTCGAAAGGAACATCGTCAGAAACAGGGAGGCGGGCAGGCATTTATCCTTCATTGTTCTTATAAATCAATTTGTCATTTGGCAAAGGAGAAACCTCCCTCTAGTTTACCGGGATGATTACGACGTTTGGTTTGGTGATTTGGCGGCTCGGCAGATTGTATTTTTTTCAAGATATAACTAATCCCGTTCTCCCTGTTCCTCATTAAGGGCTTTATTATCGAATTCTCTTTCGAGGTAACATCTAATTATAAAATCTGCACTATTATCCTGCCAACATATTAAACTAGTCTTATCTTTTAATTGAAAAAGAATTCTTGTGCTTCACAAACTGTTCAACCTCTGAAAAACTTAAAAGATTTGCATCGCCTTCAACGGTGTGTTTCAGAGCGAAACAAGCAGTTGCAAAATCAACGGCTGCTTGCGGTTCAGTTTGATTTAGTAATGAGTAGATTAATCCTGTTGAAAAGGCATCTCCTGTCCCAACCCGATCAACGATGTCGACATCAATTTCAGATGATTGATAGAACTCCGTGCCATCGGACAGAAGCGCTTTTAGACAGTGACGATTGACTGATAACTGATTTCTATAGGTCATCGCGATATAGTGAACACCAAATCGTTCATGCATGATTTTCATAATCTCTTTATAGTCTTCCGGACCGGGCTGTTCAGGCAGAAGCTGATCTTTCAGGTCTTTCCCTTCACCGTCCAATAATTGAAGAGGTTCGACTCCGATACATACATCCACGTCCTTCATTAGCTCAGTCATCTTCCATCTTGCTTCCTCAAAAGACCACAAAGAACTTCTATAATTAAGGTCGCAGCTTGTTGTTACTCCTAGCTGCTTAGCCGTCGAAAGGGCTCGCCTCGTTAACTGAAAAACTTCCTCATTTAATGCTGGTGAGATGCCGCTAATATGGAACCAGTCCGCATCTTCAAAGATTTTGGCAAAATCATATTCAGATGTTTTCGATTCAGCAAAAGCAGACCCGCTCCGATCATAGATAATTTTCGAAGGTCTGATCGAATAGCCTTTTTCCAAAAAGTAAATTCCAATCCGCTCGCCGCCAAAAAGCATATGCTCTGTTTCAACGCCATAGCGATTTAAAAATTCAGCGGCACTAGTCCCAAGAGCATTATCAGGTAATTTACTAACAAACGAACTGTTTACTCCCAATTGCGATAATCCAATTGCTACGTTCGCTTCCCCGCCGCCATAATGAACATCAAAAATTTGCGCTTGGTTAAACCTCTCGTGTCCAGGGGTTGATAAACGAAGCATGATTTCCCCCATTGTTACAACTTTTTTCATAATCGTCGCCATCCTTGTGAAAATTCCCCGTATTTATTATTGCTACTTTTTCTAGTTCTGCTCATATAAAAAACAAAATAATGCAGATATGTGGAGTAACATATCTGCATCATTTGAACTATAGTGATGGTTCCAAATTAATTCTTATAGCCAAAGTTTGGAATGCTATTCCAGCGTTCACTTAGATAGCGAACCACCATTTTTGGTTCCCTCGATCTAGTAAAGACACCTTTCTTATTCCCTTGAACACGCATAATACCAAATTTCGTTTGGAAATCGGCAAAATTCCATAATTGTTCACCAACAAAGTTTGAAACTTCATCAAATACTTTGCTGTTCATTCGGTAGTAATCCTCTTGATATTCTTCACTGAACGGTTCACCGTACGGACTATGGAAACCTGCTACTGTATCAGCACCATATTCTGTATACATAATTGGTTTTTCCGGGTATTTCTCCTGCCATGCCAGCAGCTCTTTACGCGTCTCTTCTTCTGCTGCCTTTAAATCACCTGTTTGGAAATACCAGCCATAATAACGGTTTAAGGCAATGACATCTACCAGCTCTGTACATCTGTCTTCCTCTGGTGTTGCCATCATAATATTAACAAGCGTGCAAGGACGTTTTTGCGGATCTAACTCACGAGTTAACTTGAATAGTGGTTCAAAATATTCGTAAGCCCCATCAACATGCTGAGCGGATTCATTCGCAATCGACCACATAACGACACAAGCATGATTTTTATCGCGGCCAACTAATTCACGGATAACCTGCTCATGTGCTTCGGCTGTTTGAAGAACGTTCCAAGTATCACTTGTTTTCTTTTCACCGTTTAGATCAAAACCAAAGCCATGGAACAAACCAACTGCAGGCGTTTCATCAATGACAACAATTCCTTCACGGTCACAGAGCCGCATCATTTCTTCAGAATACGGATAGTGGGATGTACGGAAGGAGTTCGCACCCATTTGTTTCATCAAATTAATATCAAGCACATTGTATGCTTCGTTCAAGCCACGCCCTTGTACAAACGTGTCTTCATGTTTACCAAAGCCTTTGAAATAGAACGGTTCTCCATTGATTAGGAACTTGCCGTCCTTCACTTCAACCTTGCGGACCCCAAAGGACTCTTCATACACATCAACTGTTTCTCCACCCTTTATGCCTTCTACTTTAGCAGTATAGAGATAGGCATTTAATGGCTGCCACAATTGTACGTTTTCGATGGAAACATGTAGCTCACTTCCTGAAGATTGAGCGATTTGCTGCCCTTGTTCGTCTAAAATTGTCACTCGTACTTCATCGAACTCTCCGGCTGTTTTTGTATAAATTTGTACTTCTGCCTTTTTAGCAGCCAAATCTACATCCGGAACAATCACAATATCCTCAATGTAGTCACGTGGAGTGGAGTAAATTTTCACAGGACGATGCAAGCCTGCATAGTTAAAGAAGTCAAAGTTTTCATCCACTTTGCGAACAATGCGGCCATTTTCATCTTTCTCTTCGCTATAGTTGCCTACTGGCAGAGTGGAATAATCCAATAAATTGCTTAAACGGACTGTTAAACGGTTTGATCCATCAACTAAAAAGTCATTGATTTCGACTTCAAATGGAGTAAAGCCGCCTTTATGATGAGTGATTTCCTTGCCGTTTAAGTACACCCACGCTTCATGCGTAGCAGAGCCAAAGCGTAACACTAATCTTTCATTGCGCAATTGCTTTGCAACAGTAAATTCTTTTTCGTACCAAATATATCCGTTGTGCTCACGGATTTCTTTTGTCACTGTCTGGTCATTAAATGAAGCAGGAACAGCCACAACATTATTGGTTGATAATGGTTGTGATACTTCAATCGGTTCAACTTCTTTATCAATCATGAATTTCCAAATGCCGCCTAAATCTACAACTACACGACTTTCCGTAGCTACTGGATATAACATATGAATTCCTCCGTTCATGTAATGTAATGAAGATTTTTGCTGTCAAGATAGATTCTGTAGAATCTTTTCATTTAATCCCCTTTTTGAAAAGGCTTTAATTACATTATAATGAACTTAGTTTATTTTTTATCGCATTATTTTTACTTAATTCGCATTTATATTACCTCTTATTTTTTAATTATGAAAATTTTAATTTCCACTTCGCTTCTATTGGTGCTCCACCAGTTCTATGAAGACGGGAATAGCAAGAAAAGAGTGGTCTTTCCCTCCTTCATTGGGTATGAAGACGGGAACAACCGGGAAAAAGAGATCTATCCCTCCTTCACCGGGTCTATGAAGACAGGAACAGTCAGAAAAAAGCGGTCTTTCCTACCTTCATAGGGTATGAAGAAGCGAACAGTCAGAAAAAAGTGGTCTAGCGAAGGATGTCTCTTTGTACAGTTAGCATAAAAGACGGCCCTCCTTTCATTTTGGGAAAGGAGAACCGTCCCTATTAGTTTCCCTTTGCTGAACGTGGATGAGGACAGAGTTTGTGGCAGCTTCGCTGGTTGTATTTCTCTTCACCGACTTTCATGTCATTGCTACACAAGGCGAAAACTATATTAAAAAAGCATTTTCTTTGACTATATTTTTATTTCGGTTTACGATTATCTCAAATACAAGATATTTTAATTTCAATATTATTGTGTTGTTTTTATAGAAAGGGGATTTTATATATGGCAAGATTAGAAGGAAAAGTTGCGATTGTTACTGGCGCAGGCTCAGGAATGGGACGTGCCACTGCAAAGCTGTATGCAAAAGAAGGAGCTAAAGTTGTTTTAGCTGAATATAACGAAGCTTCCATGAACGAAACACTGGAGGAAATCAAGCAAGCAGGCGGTACAGCCGTTGCCATTAAAACAGACGTTTCAAAAGAAGCAGACATTGATGCAATGATCCAAAAAGCCCTCGACGAATACGGAAAACTGGATGTCCTGGCCAATATTGCTGGAATATTTGACGATATGAAATCCGTTGAAAACACAAGCAATGAACTATTTGAACGCGTTATGGGGGTCAATTTAAACGGTCAATTCTATGCAGCCCGTTCCGCAATTAAAGTATTTAAAGAACAAGATACAGGCGGCACAATCGTAAACGTAGCCTCCATCGCCGGTTATCTAGGCGCACGGGGCGGAGCAGCTTACACTATGTCAAAACATGCAGTGATTGGCCTTACAAAAAACATTGCAGCATTTTACGGACGTGATAATGGCAAAATCCGCGCCAACGTCATCGCACCAGGTTCAATAATTACTGGTATGACTGCCGGAATGGGAACATTGGATCCACTTGGTGAAGCAACGTTTGGTGACCTTGGACCATTTAACAGCGGGGAAGCAGAAGACATCGCAGCAACCGCATTATTCCTCGCATCTGATGAATCCAAGTTTATCAATGGTGAAGCTATTACGGTTGATGGAGCCTGGACTGCACGTTAATTAAGGAAAAAAAGAAAACGCACCACACGGGAGAAGCCGCGTGGTGCGTTTTTTCTTTTTGGTATCAAATCCTTACATACTCTCGACTTTTTTCTCCAGCTTCGCCAGATGCCGGTACGTCTTGAACGCAAATTGGATACCTTGTCTGACATAGCTGTTATTGTTGAAATTGCCTATCACATATGCATCCATTTGAGGGTTGTAAAGCATGAAAGACGCGATCGAACCCAAGTGTCCCCAGCTTGTATATTTATCCGTAAACGGCAGCATCCGGATTCTCATTAAACCTTGGCCAAGATCGATTCCGGTTAATCGCTTTTGCCAGCTTTGCATCGAGGCAAGTGTTTCTTCCTTAAGTATCCGCCCTTCCCGCAGTGCCTTCATAAACGTTAATAAATCCTCCGAGGTGCTAACCGTCTGTCCCCCGGCATAAATGCTCTTGAAACTGTGGCACTCACTGAAAACCGTTTCCCGATTGGCAAGTACGATAGTCGCATCAGGCAAAACACTTTCCTGAGCCGGTTTCGAATACTGCGACAAATACGTACGGTCCATGGACAATGGTGTAAATAGATAGTGATGCAATGCTTCGCTGTACTCCATTTTAGTCACATTTTCAATGATCAGCCCAAGGAGGTTATAGCCATAGTTCGTATAATGCGCACGCTTTCCCGGTTCAAATTTTGGACCCAAGTATTCCTTAGAAAAACGGACCGTATCTAAAGCGGTCCATTCCTTCCCTGGCTCTTCCAAAAGAAGTTCAATAAACCGTTTCCCATTCTTTGGCTTTTCCTCATAAAAGTCAGGCAGTCCGGACGTATGCGCCAGCAAATGTTCAATCGTAATATCACTTGTGTAATCCTTATCCTTGTAAACATGCAGGCCTGCTGTAACCTCTTCGGGCAGATAACGGATGATTTTGTCATTCATGTTTAGTAATCCTTTTTCGGCGAGTAGGGCAATGAGGACAGCAGTAAACGTTTTGCCAATACTGGCGGTATGATAGGACTGATCAGGATGAGCTTCATTGTCTCCAGTCCGCCCATAGGCCATATTCCAGTGGATATCATGCCGGTCCGAGTGAACCAGCAGGTACACGTTTTTCAACTTTTCATTCGACAGGACACTCTTCTTTAAACTAGCTTCAATGGCTTCCCTCACAGCTTCTTTCCCCATTTTCTTGCCCCTCTCGCCTCTAAAAGGATTATGAAACCTTAGCTAAATCCGCAAAAAACTCAACATGCCGTTTAATTTTCTCCATTACTTCTTTAGTGCTTTTCCCTTCATTTAGAAGCATATTGTATTCTAGAATCAAAGATATGGATGAATACTGATATTCGGTAGCCATTATCCTTGGATGAATATCCTTCATTTTTCCCTGCTCAATCATCTTCCGGAAAACCAACTCCAGGCAATCGACCGTCTTTTCCATAATGCCGTCACGATAAATCTCCATGGCCATCGGGTTGCGGAAAATCTCGATATACATAATCCGATACACCCTCTGTATCATTATATGATCAATATGGCTAAGAAAATTTTCAGTCCCCCTTTCAAGAAACTCTTTCAAACTCATAGATTCAGCTATCTTATCAAGCAATTCCATTGGTGGAAGCAGCTTTTCCGTCTCTAGTTGGAAGTTAACAAAAATCGTTTCTAAGATTTCATCTTTATTTTTAAAGTGTTTATATAGCGAGCTCTCCTTAATCCCAACTTCCTTTGTAATGTCCCGAATCGAGGAACCACTGAAACCATTCTTGGAGAATAGTTCAATTGCCACTTCAAGTATTTTTATCTTCGTCGTATTTGTGATCACTTTTCCGTCAGAGTCCACTAACCCTGGTTCAGATAAATTGTTCATTCTTTCCTCCTGATTTTAGCTAACAGTCGTTATCCTACTTCCACTATAGGATAACGACTGTTAGTTGTCAACTGAATTTATAAAAAAAAGAAACAGGGAATCCCTGTTTCCGTAAGTTGAACATCAATTACAATTGCAAACTGTCAGTTGTTTAAAAATTGGAACGCTGCAGTAGAATGGACTTTTATTGGCAAACGGTATTTCTGTACCGATCATCCGCACCATCTGATACTCCTGTTCCCTTAGTTGCATCGTCTTTTCGATAACATATACATCCTCGTACATACTATCCTCTCCTTATTTCCTTGATGTCTTTATCATAGTTGTTCTGCCCTTTTTAAACATTGGACCTTTCGGTGAAAAGACATACAACTTTAGGAGTAGTTTTGCTGCTTCCCCGACAGGAATGGGTGCCTTCTTTGACTCTTCCATTCTATAAAGTTCAAAGAAGTTCATGGATGGTCCCGTACGGTTGAATGGGCTTGATGGAATATTGACTATGTATCTTGTTTATTTACCAATGCTTTCGTGTCGCGTTTTCGTTGGAAACGCCATCACGCTGGCTCAAATATAAACATAAACCATCGAGTACGATGTGAACACTTTGGTCGAACAAAGAACTTAGCAATTGGATGGATTTTCTGTTATCCCCCTCGTCCCCTTTTACAGTTCCAGGCACCAATACAGACACATCTGCACTGCCAGCCAGATCGGATTCCAAATTGCTGGTAAACGCTAAGACTCTTGCTCCTTTTTGTTTTGCTTTTTTCGCATCGGATACCACATTTGCACTTTTACCCGAACCCGAAACCGCAACCACTACATCATTTTCTTTAATAGCTGGTGTTATCGTTTCACCGACTACAAATACTTCATAGCCGAGATGCATGAGCCTCATGGCAAACCCTTTCGCCATAAGCCCTGAACGGCCTTCTCCTACCACAAAGATTCTCTTATCCTTCGTAATATCCGCAGCGGCATCTGCCAACGATTGCTCATCGACTTTCGAAACGACCTCATTTATTTCTTTTAAAATGGAATCAAGCAAGTTCATTTTTCTCCCCCACTAACGATTTAAATAGTTTTGCAGATTCACGAATGGACGCGGATTTCGTTATGCTGCTGCCGACAATCGCAATTTCAAAATTTGCCTTCTTAATTTCAGCAACATTTTCAGGCTTGATTCCGCCAGCTACAGCCAATCTTGGAAAATCATGAATCTGCGCTAACGTGCTTTCGATTAAAGCTTGTAAACCTGTGTTTTTATCGGACGGAAGATGAACACAAAGGATCCCGTCTGTAAACTGTTTCAGCTCTATTTGTTTTTCAGGTGACGTCTCAAGCAAGTCTATCATATAATCTTTCTTATATTTTCGGGCGACCTGCTGGCAGATTCTGATTGTTTCCAGCGAAGCAGCGCCAAGAACGGTTGCAATATCGGCCCCAGCCTGATAAATAGCTTCAAATTCATATTCAGCTTCGTCGACTGTTTTAATATCCGCCAAAATGACCTTGTCCGGAAATTCCCGCCTGATTCGCTTGACAGATTCAAGGCCAAAATCCTTAATCAGCGAAGTACCAATTTCGATAATATCAATATCGTTTTCTGCCTCACGGATGATTTCTATCGCCTTTTCAATTGGTACCCGATCCACTGCTAATTGAAGTTTCATTTTCATGTCTCCTAATAAATTGGTCTAATTCTTTCCTCGTTGGAAGGCCTTCATTATCACTAACAAATGTGACTTGAATCGCACCAATCGCATTTGCACGGGTAATCGTATCCTGAATCGATAGGCCCTCCAATTTACCGGTAATGACGCCTACTGCGAAACCATCTCCGGCTCCGACTGTGTCGATTACCTTTTCCACTTTAAACCCTTCTTTATAGAAGCTTTCGGATTGGGTCTTTACGTAAGCACCTTTGCAGCCAAGCTTGATAACGACTTCTTCTGCACCCAGCTCCTGATAAAAGTCAGCAATTTCCTCAGGGACATCCGTGCCAGTCAAAATCTTTCCTTCAGAAACCCCAGGCAAAATCAAATTTGCATGAGCAGCCAATTCGTTTATTACGTTAACCATTACTTCTTTGCTTTCCCATAAGCTCGGGCGAAGATTAGGATCAAACGTAATGTAGATGCCGCGCTCTCTCGCCCGTTCCATTAAACGGAAAGTTGCTTCACGGCAGCTTAATGATAAAGCCGGCGGAATCCCTGTTACATGTACGAGATCAATGCCATCTAAATTGATCTGATCAATATATTCCGCACTTACATGGGAAAAAGCCGACCCCTTGCGATAATAGGCGACGACAGGATCTCCTTCGGTCACTTTACTCTTTAATTGAGTTGCTGTTTTATAAATAGGGTCAAAGGTTACAAATTCAGTACTAATGCCTTCCCGATTTAAAAAGTTCTTAATATAAAGTCCCATGGGATCTTGTCCAAGTTTTGTTACATAAGATACGGTATGGCCTAATCTGGCAAGCCCTGTGCAAACATTCACCTCTGCACCAGCCACTGACTTTCTAAATAAGTCGACCTCTTCCAGCGGTCCTTCAGTTTCCGCTGTGAACATTGCCATAGGTTCACCGAATATCAGAATTTTACTCATTTCGATTAACTCCTTATGATAGTTGTTATTTCTTTGAATAACTGATTGGCTTTCCCTTCATTATGTGGAAACAACATTAATACATCAAAAACGAATGGATTAAAGTGAACCGCCAGCAGGTCTTTTGCAAACTGCATCGCTGCAATCTCACTTAGGGCCGTCAGCTGTGATTTATATTGGAATTTCCCGAGTTTCCAAAGAATTATTTTTGTGGATTTTGTGAAAATATCATCCTCGTGTTCTTCAATAAAATGAAACAATTCATGAGCAATTAATAGCTCTTCGACATCAACCTGATCCAGCATCGACCCGAGATGATGTTCCGGAATAAATTTATTGACTAGTTCAAGATTATCTTTAAATAACGTAATGCTGTTTGGACTGTTATAACAAGCAAACATTATAAAATTTTCTGTGCCATATGACTCTTTAAAACTTATTTTTGTGTTCATCCATGCTGCTATTTCCTTTACGGAATGAACGGGATATTTTTGCCTTACTTGAACAGCTTGCTGTTTGCCGCATTCAATTGCTTTTTCAATCAGTTCTTGTTTTTTAAAATCCGGCACTTTACGGTTGAGGGGGTCTCTGCTGAACGCATATTGACCCCACTCCTGATCCGATATAGTTGTTAAAAAGTTAATCTTTTCGTCGATCATAGATCATTTTTTGCTCCGACAATAATGATTTCTTCATGCGGTTCCATCGTGGCTAATTCTGTATCAACGACCATGAATAACTGGTCTTTATCGAGCATGCCGGTATAATCCAAGACTTTTCCGCCAATACATAGATAAATATCTGGGCTTAATTTAATATCACTCTTGAAGATAGCTAATGTTTCCCACATTTGGGCAATCACTTCTTGCGCCTGTGCGACTGTACATTTTTCAGCGACTGCGTCACCGCGTTGTACCTTAATGAAGCCTTTTTTGTCGATGATCCTGACTTGTTTCGCGCCTTCTTTCTTTCCTTTGGCGGAGAAGACATAGATGACATCGCTCTTCGTAATCAATTCCGCTTCCCCAATTGGAACACCCATTGATTTCGCAGCGATTTCTTTCGCTTCGTCTTCGCTTAAGGCCATTAACAAATCTGTTGCTTGAACTTCCGAAGAACCCATTGCAATCGCAGTCACTTTATTCGTTTGCGAATCGATTTCAATTTGAACCTCGACGGAATCAGGGACGGCTCCGTTGGCAATTGCCATACTTGCCGCTTCTTTCTTGAGATCCGCAATATCTTTTTTCGTTGGTGTTGGGATGACCCTTTCAACGACGTCACGAATCATTGCCAAGGCCACACCAATTGAAGAAATCACTTCGGCGTTTTCCGGAATGCTGTATTCCAGCTCCATATTTTTGGCGGTAAATGGCAGCAGCGAAGCACAGCCTCCCCCGACGCCAACGAGAGAAATCTGGTCTTTTTCCAGCTTATATTTCTCTGCAAATTCTTCAATAACTGGCTTAATTTTTTCATACGATTTTTGCAGAATCTCCAGAGCGACTTCTTCAACTGTCTTATTCATATAGTTGGCGAGCGGCTCCATTGCTTTCCTTGCAGCCTCAGGGTTTCCATATGCATAATGTTCAGGACCTACATATCCCAATACGTTCGCCGCACAGCTATTTGTAATCGTAATCTTCTTGCCGTTTTTAAGTTTGATATAAACATAATCAGCCGGATCGCCATCTTTAGGCGTGAAAAACTCAACTTGCGGGTCGACGATTTCTTCAATCGGTGTAAAGACGGCGTATGGCATCCCGCCAATATGGGCACTTCTTGGCCCGACGTCAACAATACCCTCTTTGGATGCACGGACCATACTCCCTCCGGCTACCCCCAAAACGCGTACATCCAAGGAGCTGATATACGTTGGATGGCCCCCAACGATTGAGTAATCAACAGCCGGACGTCCATTTTTGATAACGCCGATGTTCGTACTCGTTCCGCCTACCTCAAAATAAATACCGTTTGATGCCCTTAAATACATCAAGGCGCCAACCACACTGGCAGCAGGGCCTGACAGCATTGTTAAGACGGGACGCTTTCTCATCTCGTCGATTCCCATAACCCCGCCATCACCACGCATGATCATTAACGGAACCTGAATCCCGGCTTGCCGAACGCTGCCTTCAGTACTGTTTGCAGTTTCCAGCATTTTTGGCAAAATGCTCGCATTAATGGTAGCTGTTCTCGTTCTTCGAGTCAGACCGTACAGTTTACTAATTTCAGAGGCAACCGATACAGGAATGCCATGCTCGTCAGCAAGTTTTTGGATTTCTTTTTCCTCGGTCAGATCATCGACACCGAATGCCTTGGAAGCAACAAAAACCCCCGCACCTTCATCTTTTAATTCCGTGATTGTTTTTTTGACTGTCTCGTGGTTTACCTGTTTTTGTTTCATGTAACGATGGTGTGTCTTAATGATTCGGCCGGTACCTAAATCAATATCATCAATTTTTGTTTGTTTTTTAGCAAGCCAGCCACCAAGGCCGCCACTGCCGATTCCAATTACCCCAACCTCGGCAACGTCGCCCTCTAACAGCGCGTTTGTTGCTTGAGTTGTACTGTGTGCGATAAAAATGACGTCTTCAGGATTAATATTGTTTTTTGTTAAGCATAATTTAAACGCTTCAATAACACCTGCTGCCACGCCACTTGGATGGTCATGGGTGGTCTTGACGGAGCCTTTACCGATGATTTCATGTGTTGCATTATCAATTGCGACTGCTTTTGTGTGTGTTCCTCCAACATCTATACCAACGCGAATAGCTGTTTTCACCATTATTACTCCTCCATCTCTAAAACATTATCATTTGGTTCATCTAACCATCAGTACGATCTTGCTGACGGAAGATTCACTTTATTGAAATCGGCTGTTCCAGCAATGGGAACAACCGATTTCTTGGTATTTCTTAACCGAACATCAAATAGGCAATAGCGATATTTATGATACAAACGCCCCATGCCCATGGTACACCTGAAAGCAAGAAGCTTCTTGTATCTGTTTTCGTATAGTTAATCGACCACAAGTTCCAAGATTGAGTTGGACAAGCTGAAATATTCATTGAAATCGTTGGGATATACATTAATGGGAATAAGAATGCCAATGGGAAGTCGCCTACTCCTGTTAAAATCCCGATTGTTGCAGCACCGGCACCAAATACGGTTAATGGACCACGGAATAGTCCAAGCGGTGCAATGACCATGAAGAGAATCGCAACTGTCAATGTGCTGGTTGGCATGATTCCGCCCAAGATACTTTCAAAGAATGGTGAAACTGCACCTGATACTTTGTTGAACATTGGAAGAATGAATAAGAAACCAAGTAAACCTGCAACGTCCACTACACCATCATAGAACGTTTTCGAAATAACTTTTTCAGCATCTTTATACGATCTGATTTTCCCAGTAACAAATAGTGCAAATAAAGCGGCTACAATAAACGCCGGAATCGGCTGCCAGTCAAATCCGATTGCAAGGACAACCGGTATTAATGGCGTGATAAGGGCAATTGCTGGTACGTTTTGATTATCACTGCTTGAAGCTGTTGCAGCCCAAGCGCGGCTAACTTTTGATTTACGAAGTCTAACAGACAACATAAGAATGACAATGAGGATCTGAACTGCCATCGCTGTAAAACCGAATTTCAAATAGTTTCCATCGTATGCGAAGTCTGTAAAGATCGCTTGCATTTGCTTAAATAACACGATGTTGACATACATACCAGAACCGACTGACATGATGTATGAGGAAACAGCCAGGGATTTCGGCACACCCAAGGATAATAGAATTGGAAGAACAATGACCCCAATGGCTACAACTGCTCCTGCACCAAAGGTACTTGTAAAAATTAGACCGGTAACGACAGACAATAGCACTGTTGTAATGAGAGGCTTATCCCCGCCAAGTTCAACAGTCATTCGGATAATCTTTGAAGCAACACCTGTTTTGACCAACACCTGGCCAAACCAGCTACCAAATACAACGACAACGGCAGTAGGCCCCCAGCTTTCCGGTCCACCCTGGAATATTTGGGTCATCGCCTGATCCCAAGTAATTTCCCCGCCGATCATTCCGAGTGTTGACCAAATAACTGCCATAACAAGGAAACCGATCATGAGGTTTCCGCCTTTAACTGCATAAACGATAAATCCAATAAACGTCAGTAATAAAATGATACCAATCGTTAATGCCATTATGTATTCCTCCTAATAAAGTTTGAATGCTTACAGGTTACATGTCGATAAAAGTATGTGTTGTTTGGAATCACCTCCTAAATTTCTTCTAGTTTATGAATCTCGGAAACTAGCACTTCTTTGGTGGAAATCGGATACTCCAGGGCAACAGGCAGATCCTTTGGCAATATCTCCATGATTTTTTTCCAATCCACTAGTCCGTCATTCAGTAGTGTTGTATTTTTCTCACGGTCAATATCCTTTAGATGAATATAGGTGACAAACGATCGCAGCAGCTTGGCATTTTCAACCGGTTCTTCCCCCTGGAACAGCCAGTTCCCGATATCAAACGTAAACGTAATCGGCCCGCCAAGTCGTTTAACCTCGGTCAAGAACTCAACGATTTTTTTGGATTTCCCATTGGTTTCTGTCTGATCATTTTCAACCGTGAACATAACGTTGTATTGTTCAGCCAGGCTAGTAATCGCTTTCAAATCTTCCTCAGTGATTTGGCCATAGTCGCCAATAGTAAGTTTTATCGCTTGGCCATTCATGTCGTATACTTCCTTGCAATACATTTCCAGCATTTCATAGTTTAGTTGATGATTTTTATAGAGCACATCCGGTACGGAATAAAAGACGTTCATCCCATACAGTTTTGAATTGTTTTGAATATCCTGCAGTTCCTGGCGGTCCTTGATAAACTCTCTTCTAACTTCGATGGTTTTTAACCCAAGTTCATGAACCCATTCGAGCATGTCACTTTGAGGTACACCAGCTTTTAAATCTTCAAGATAGACAAGTGTATTAATGACGATTTGATCCTTTTTCACGTTTCTCCACTCCTACTGCAATGCGTGTAAAATCTTTTCACATCGTTGTTTTAATACATCCAGGTTGCCTGCATGAATGCCTTTGGTTAAATAACCGCCTAATCCGACTGCAAAGGCACCGCTTTTAAACCACTCTTTAATATTCGAATCATCCACTCCCCCGGTCGGCATCATATCAATAAATGGCATTGGCGCTTTAATCCCTTTGATCATCTTCATTGATACGCACTCACCTGGGAATAACTTCACCACATCGCTTCCAGCCAAGTAGGACTGATAAGCCTCGGTTGGGGTGGCAGCCCCCAATGAGCAAAAAATTTCATGCTCTTTGCAATAGGCACCAACCTTTTCAATGACACAAGGAGAAACAACAAAATCTGCACCATGCGAAACAGCGAGTTCAGCTTGTTCCTTCGTTAGAACCGTACCTGCTCCAACGACCGCATCCGGGAATTCCGATTTAAGTATCCTGATTAGTTCCTCTGCGTTCGGAAGGCTGAAGGTAATTTCCAATGTAGTAATTCCCGAGTTTATGAGGGTTTTACTGATTTCCTTTGCCTCTTCAAGGTCATTTCCGCGAATGACAGCAATGATTTTTCCTTCCAGCCGTTCCTTCACTTCCTGTTTATTCATTTATTTTTGGCCTCCATTAAGAACTTCGGATTTGTAGAGCCACGTTTAATAAGTTTAGCCGGCAACTCAATATACTGTGGTTCGATTTCTCCTGAATCTTTAATCCGCTCGAGTAATAGCCTGGCAGATTGAACTCCGCACTCATAGGATTCCTGGGTCAGGGTAGTAATTCCAGGAGGGATCAAAGACGCCCAACCCCAATCATCAAAGCCGCATATGCCCAACTGTGGTGAGATTTCAATATTCAGCCGCTTCATACCATGCAGAACCGATAATAACGTCACACCGTTAATCGTAAAAATGGCAGCAGGCTCATCCTTCGAAGCGCTTACAAATTCTCTTAAACTATCTTCTGTATCCTCGGAATCATCAATATTGATAACATATGTAGTCGAACTTCCATCCTGATTAAAAAACTTTTTCATCGCATCTTTAAAACCGTGATGGCGCTGGTAACGGCTGCTAATAAACGACATATCCTGGGTGAAAAACGCTACTCGTTTGTAGCCGCTCTCGTGCAAATATTTCACCAAATCAAAAGTTGCATCATAATTATTCGTCGCTACCGTATCCAGCATATTAGGAATGCTCAAGCTACGGTCAGCCAGAACAATATTGATTCCTTCATTTTTTACTGATAAAAGATAGTCATCATTTTTGCCGGTTGTGTTAATAATTAAGCCATCTACTTTGTTATCCAATAGTGATTGAATGCTTTCTTTCTCTTTCATCGGATCATTCCCGATGTTTGCGAATAGAACGCCGTACCCCATTTGATTGCAATAATCACTTACTCCTTTTAAAACGATCGAAGAAAAAGGGCTTCCAATATCGGCAATGATACAACCAATCACACCGGAATTCTTCGCTTTCAAGCTTCTTGCGAGATTACTGGGGCGATATCCCATTTGGTCAATGACGGTTGCTAACAGTTCCTTTGTTTCTTCCGACATATACTCATATTTTCCATTTAAATATCTGGATACGGTCGTTTTGGAAACGTTTGCTTCTTTGGCTACATCATTGATTGTAATCCGAATTTTTTCCGTTCTAGCCTTATGGCTCATATCATCCACCCACCTCCTTTCCATAATGTGTATACCGATTTAGTTGACCGGTTAACAAAGAAACAATTCTTTTACTTCCTTCACTACTAAGTAGAGAGGAACAGGAATTTTAAAGGATGCTTGCCAACCTGGATAGTAGAAACGGGTTAACATAAAAATGAAATCTACTTGATTGAGAGTGAGAACTGAGAAGCGATGGTTCGAGTAAAAATGAACAATTACCAGCATGGAACTCAAATGAATGCTGTTTAGAAACCGGTTAACAAAAACGCGAAAAAAAGAAATCTATTAGATGAAAAGTGAAAAGTGAAATCTGAGAAGTGAAGTTTTAATAAAAATGGATGATTACCAGTATTAAACTCAAATGAATGACTGTTTTTAGAAACCGGTTAACAAAAACCCCAGAAAAGAAGTCTACTCGATTGAAGGTGAGAACTGAGAAGTGAAGTTCGAGTAAAATTGGACGATTGCCAGTATTAAACTCTAATTTATTGATCTGTTTAGAAACCGGTTAACAAGAGCGTCAAAAAAATATTCAAGCTTGTTACCGCTTTCATGAATTAAGTTTATCGCTAGAGTTTCGAATAGTCAATAAGAACTATGGAAATTTTGTCTATTTTTTTCTAAGTTTTAGATTTTTTGTCGAAAAGGATAGATCCTAGAAGAAAATAGACTACCTTGCCTTCGGTTTGAGTATCGACTTCTATATAAATTAAACTTAAGTTTCGGCCCTCCGCTTCAATCAATAAATTTTCGACATTGCAGCAAGTCTTTAGTTAACTTAAATAGTAAAATTTCTTACACCTAAACTTCGAAGATAAATCTTTTATTAAGACGAAAGAAAGCATAACCCTTTTTGTGGTGTTATGCTTCTCTTAAAAAGCTATGAACGTCCGTGCAAGTGATGATGAGATGGGCTGTAAGTTCTTAGTTCGTTTGCTCAACTTGCGTTAAAACAGTACTAGCTTATAGCCCTCCACAGTGTGGAGAATTATTCTTATCACCCTCGGCGAAATCTCTGCCTTGTGCAACTGATTGGAGTCCATTAATTGTGTTGTTGATCTCTATAACCGATTCGTCTTGAACGTTGGTTTGGGTATCCCGATGTTTTTCTTTGTTGTCTTTCATTGTTTTTCCTCCAGCGTTTTTTGTAGTTTTCTCTTTGAGGAATATGCTTATTCATTTAAAGAAAATGGGACGGTTCTCTACGCTATCATTAAAACGCGTGAGAACCGCCCCTATTGCTTTATTCTTCAACAAAAATTCATTATTCTGTTCCTCGAGGACAATCCATATAAATAACACCTTACCTAACCAGGCAACGGTCTGCCAACCGATAGATGGCTAATTTTTATTCACCAAATTTATACTTTTGTACTCCATTTGTTTTGCTTCCTCTAACTGTTGCTGGTGAGTTATGCAATGAACCTTCTCCAACCACAAACGGCTCATCTGATTTTTCTCCTCCTCGTATAAATACATCCTTAAGCCCTTCTGAAGATAAATCAATAAATGCTCCTGGTGCAACTAATTTCCCATTGCCAGTCACTTTTAGATTCTCTTCAGTAACTGCGCCTGCACCGCTAGGTTTGTTCGCTACATAGCAATAATGGGCAGATGTTGCTGCTGCAAATGAAAAGGTAAACACTGAGGATAAAAATACCACGCGGATTAATCCTTTCGGCTTTTTAATCATTCCCTTTTCCCCCACAATCGTATTTTTTGAAGAACGTCTGTGTTCTTCTGTAAGAAATATATACTGCGTATTAAACATTAATTCCAACATTATATTTATTAAGCAGAACTGAACTTTTTTACATTTCCTTTAAAATATTTAATTGCTTTAGGTTTTTCTCTGGCTAGTAATGTAAATTTCGACTTGTGAATTTACAAGAACAGACCCGGTTCGCCCACATTACAGTTTTTGTAAATTATTGAGGAAAAAAAGCTTGTACCGTCTTAATATTCAGAATACTATTTGATAGTAGTAATCAAATTTTGGGGGGATAATGTTTGAAGAAGCTTTGGAAAACCAGTTTAACATCCGTACTGCTTGCCGGAACTGTTTTTGCCAGTTCCGCCGGGGCCTATGTTCCGAAGGATTCGGTTCAGCCTAAAGCTGCCGCCTCCAGTTCTTTTGCCAAAAGCACACTTGATTTGGCAATTGTAAACGACGAAAAGTTGATCGAGTCCTTCATTAAAAGAGGCCTACTCTCAAAAGATGCCAGTGATGCAGAAAAACAGCGGTTCCTCAAGAATTACCTGCAAGTGAAGGGTAAAGCAACAGCATCAAAAGGCAGTGATCCTTTAGCTGCGAAAGTGAAAAAGGCAGAGGCCACCAAGCAGAAGAAATTTAAAGGATTCAACAACGGGCTTTTGAATGGTTCCGGTGAGAAGAAGGGTCATCTGAAAGGCAACCCTGATCCGGTGAAGGAAACCAAATATACAGGGACAGCCCGAAAAGACAAGGTGCTTGTACTAAACGTAGAGTATTCTGATTTTACCCATAACAATATTAAACCGGGAGAAACGGACAATTACTATAAAGACTATACTCTTGGACACTATGAAGATATGATTTTCGGCGAAAACGGGGTCAAAGGGCCAAATGGCGAAAACCTCGTTTCCATGAAGCAATTTTACGAACAGCAGTCAGGCGGTACCTATTCAGTTGATGGAAAAGCGTATGGCTGGCTGAAAGTACCGGGAACGGCGGCATTTTACGGGGCGGATGCGAAAAACGGGCATGACAATGTGAGCCCCGGGGGGTCTAAGCAGCTGGTAAGGGATACGCTTGTTGCCGCAATAGCTGCCGGGGTACCGCTTCAGGATTATGACTTTGAAGATCCACATGATCTCAATGGGGACGGAAACCTCCTTGAGAAAGACGGCCTTGTCGACCATTTGATGATTATCCATTCCGGAATGGGACAGGAAGCGGGCGGAGGATCGCTTGGCGACAATGCGATCTGGTCGCATCGTTCCGCAAGTTTCTATGATCCGGATGGTTTAGGCAAAGGTCTTCCCGGATTTTACGACTACACCATGATGCCTGAAGACGGAGCTGTAGGTGTATTCGCCCACGAGTACGGCCATGACCTTGGCCTTCCTGATGAATACGATACGATTTATTCAGGAACCGGTGAAGCGGTTGCCTACTGGTCGATCATGGCGAGCGGTTCATGGGCCGGCAAAATTCCAGGAGCAGAGCCGACTGGGTTTTCTCCTTTTGCGAAGGAATACTTCCAAAGTTACCTTGGTGGCAACTGGTCGAATGATATGGTTGAGTTGGACTTGGAAGATGTGAGCGCAAAAGGAACTCAGTTTATTTTGGACCAGGGCAATTCACCTAATGGCAAAAATCCGAACATGGTGAAAGTCAACCTTCCTCAAAAGTCTATTTTCGTTAACAAACCAGCGAATGGCGAGTATGAGTATTGGGGCGGCCAGGCTGATGAAATGGATACCAATATGGTGACTAAGGTTAACCTGACAGGAAAAACATCTGCCGCCCTTACTTTTGACACCTGGTATGATATTGAAGAGCAATGGGATTTTGCTTTTGTCCAGGTTTCCGAAGATAACGGTAAAACGTGGAAATCAATAGGAAACAACAACACACGTTCCGACGCTACATCTCAAGCATACCCGACCATCCTGGATTCACTGCCTGGTTTCACCGGTAACTCCAATGGCTGGAAGCCTGAGACATTTGATTTAACTTCCTATGCAGGAAAAGATATTCAGCTACGTTTCCGCTATGCTACCGACTGGGCAACCTCTCAGGAAGGTTTCTATGTTGACAACATTAAAGTGGTTGCCGACGGCCAGACACTTGTTGATGATGGTGCCGAGAGCAACTCTCCGTTTACCTTGAATGGATTTAAGAAATCAAATGGGTATAAGTATGGGGACCACTACTATCTCCTTGAATGGCGTAACCATAAAGGCGTTGATGAAGGTCTGGCCCATATCAAACGCGGCAATTCAATAATGAGCTATGATGGCGGGCTGGTTGTCTGGTATGTAGACCCGACCTTTACGGATAACTGGACCGGCATCCATGCTGGTGAAGGATTCTTAGGTGTCGTCGATTCTCATCCGGCAACAAACCTGTTGTGGAATATTGTCGGAAATGATCCGGTCCAGGCATCAACCCGTTTCCATATCGCCGATGCGGCATTTGGACTGAATCCGACATCCGGCCTGGACATATTGTATCCGAATGTTCAATCGCTGAACCTGTCTCCACAGGAAAGAGTCACCTTGTTCGACGACAGCAATTCGTACGAAAATCCATTCATGGATGATGCCGGCCGCAAGCTCGGCAAATACGGCCTGAAAATCCGTGTAAATGGCCAGGCTGTTGACAAATCGACAGGTGGAATCGTTATCTACAAATAAGAAGAGCGCCCCATTGCAATCCTTTACTGCAATGGGGCTTTTATTTTGCTACGATAACGCCAGCCGGCATCCATTTTACATGAAACAGACTGGCAGGTTTCATGAATGGCGAACTTTGTTCGCAAAAAATCCTAAAGCCATTAAGCTTTAGGATTTTTTGATATGATTACTGCTGAGGTCAGACTCAGGAATGTAGTTTTCTTGGGACCAACAATCGCTAATCTTCAACAGAAGTATCCAGAGTTATTGCCATTTCTCCCATCCTTGTCTCCCGCCACTCCAAACGTTCCTTCTCTTCAATTTGCTTTTCAAGCGTTTCATCCCAGCGTCCCAACCAAGTATTCCAGACACGTGCGTAAAATGTATCCTGCTCTTTGTTATAAATCTGAAATTCCAGGCATGGGATGTGTTCGGCTTTCTGCTGGTCGAAGCGATTTACAGCGGTAACGACTGTTTGAAAACCGTCTTCCTCCTCGCCGTTTTCCATCTCGGAAAGAACGGGCAAGATTTTCTCGTCATCAATTTGACTCTGATGATCAGCATAGCGATAAAGAGGCAGTTCTTCATCCGTTTCAGACAAAGGGTCTTTCATCTCTGGCCAGACCTCATCATGGAAAGGACTATATGAAAGCAGTGCCGTCTCTTCTTCCTGTTCCTCTTCCATGATTCCAGTTTTCAGCTGTCCATGCCCTTTCGGTGTTAAAATGTACGTTCCTTTTTCAAGTGTGATCAAGCCCATCCGCTGCATTTTTTTCAGTAAGTCTTCAATGAACAGCTCCTCGACGAGCAGCAGCTCGGATAAATTGGCTGCGCGGCGGATTTGGGTCTGCTCCAAGGTGAGCAGTATCATTTTCATAAGAATGTCCATTTTCGATCGCTTTACACGACTGAACGCAACCGAATACGTAATCACCGGGATATACCAGACCAACGCCTTCTTTATTTGCACAGCTGAATTTTTTAGTAATTCAACACGCAATTTCTTTTTTAATTTATCCAAGCAGACTCACCTCTTCAAGGGCTCGCAGTCCATTATGGTTTTTAACAGACTCGAAAACGTGGGTATACATTTCTCTCGCCCCAGAATGTTTTGTTCGTTCAGTGAACATCGTTGTACTGCCAATCATAACAAGCAGCTCTCTTGCCCTTGACAACGCGACATTTAGCCTGCGGTAGTCTTTGGCAAAACCGATATCATCCTGCTTGTTATCGTGATTGCGCACCATGCTCAGCAAAATCACATCCATCTCCATGCCCTGGAATCTATCAACTGTCCCGGTGCGAATCGTTAAGTGAGGTAAGTGCAATTCCTGTTGAAGAAGGCGGTCAATTCGTTTCACTTGCTCTCCGTAAAAACTGATTACACCAATGCTTTTCTTCTCATCCGGTTCCATTCTTCCTGCCTGCTTCGCTTCAGCTGTCGCTTGATTCAATTCAATCAGCAGCTCTCCAATCCTCTTCAGTTCAGCGGGGTTATACAGGCTTTTGCCGCCTTGCATTCTTTCTTCAAAAAAAGCAGGCTCATTCGGCATATCGAGCCAAAGAAGATGATTGTTGCGTTGAATGAGCGGGGATTCAAGCTTGTGGTCCCGGACCGAATCGGAGTCGATCAAGCCGCATTGAAGCCGCTCGTTTTCCTGCATGTAAAAAGGCGTAATGGTTTCCATAATGGTTTCATGCATCCGGTATTGAATCGCGAGCATCGTTTTATTGCTTTTCGGCAGATTTTTAAACAAGCGCTCAAACAGCGACTCCTGCAACAGCTTCTTCAGTTCAGTAATTCCTTCAAAGTCTTCATTTTCTTTCATCATTTCCTGGAGTGTTTCCTCAAGCGTATCGTTCCCCAAAAGAGGCGGCAGCTGATGATGATCCCCGACGAGAATGATTTTCTTCCCTTTTAGCATCGGCAAAAGGAGTTCCGGTGGCGTAGCTTTTGACACCTCATCAATGATCACAACATCAAATTCCGGATAGTTTTCGATAAAGTCCTTGCGGGCCGATGCCACACATGTCGTTCCAATCACATTGGCATGCTTCACATAAAGCTTGCGGATTTCATTCAAGTCATGGTCCGTTGCTTCCTCAAGCAACGATCGCCACATTCCCTGAACCGACTGGAACAACGGAAGCCGCTTCTTTTCCTGTTTCAACGACTCACGTTTAAAAGAAATACTTGCAAGCTTCTTTAATACCTCTTCATGCTCCAGTTCCGGCTTGGAGGATATGATTTCATTTAATGGAATGAGTTCAGCTTCTCTTTCGTTGAGGATACTGGAGAGTGTTGCAAGACGGTCTCCATTTTCGGTATGTTTCTTCTCTATTTCCTGGAGCTGAAGAGCTTCTTGCTCCCGTTTCTGGCGATTCATTTCAAGCCGATGCCTAGTCTGCTCAACCTGGTCTATTTTGTTCTTCAGTTCAAGCGCTTGGGCTTCTTTTTCAAAAAGCAATTCCTTCGCATTCGGTATCAATTCGGCGGACTCCATCATTTCCTTTTGCTTCGTTTGTAAAAAAGAAACTTTGGCGTCCTGCTCCTCCATCTGTCTCTGATACTTGTGGTAATACTGTTTATATTCATCCTGGACAGGCTTAAGCTGGCCTATCAACTCCTGCTTCAACAGCAGAAGTGCTTCCTGGGCCATTCGTTTATCCGCATCATTCAATTTTAACTTATGCGCCTTAAGCCAAATATACTGTCTTCTGCCATATAACCCTTCAAGGAACCGTACAAGTCGATGAATTGTAGATTTACCCTTTAATTCACTTCTCAGCTGAGTTAAAAATTGATCAATTTCATTGCCAGTCGTCGGCAGTGGGGACGTGTTTTTCAATGGTTCGTACTGGTTCCCCAAAAGCTGTTCAAGATATCCGATCGCAGCTTGTAGTTTCTCGTTATATTTCTGGAGCTTATCAAGTTGGTTCTTTCTCTCACGAAGATGTTCGAGCTTTGCGATAGATGACTCGATTTGCAATGAACGAGTAAAGTTTTGTTCGAGCATGATCCATTTTAGAGAGTCGATTTTCTTGGCCGCGGCGATTCTATTTACCAGGGCAACTTTCTTTTCTGAAGCTTCTCTCCATTTCTCGCATTCGGCAGTGCTTTTATCGATCGCCAATTTCACTTCCTGTATCTCGTTTTCAAGCTCCAGAAGTGCCACACTTTTTTTGAGACCCACAATTTCTTGCTGGATGACTTCTAACTCGGATAGAATTTTATCAACGTCAGGCTCTTCAGCAAGAAATCTTTCATCATTTTCAATAGACTCCTTCAACGAATGAAGCGACTGTTCGATTTTCTGCAAAAGCTGCTGAATCGTTTGCCGTTCTTGCTCAGCAGTACGTATCTCTTTTTTATACTGATCAATAACCGACTGAATTTCGGCAGCCTTCTCCTGGGCTTTCTTTTTTGCTTCGAGCTCAGCCACGACTCGAACTAGCTTCTGCTGGAGTTGCTCATGTTCCTGTTCATTCGCCGTCCATTCCGTTTCGATTTCCTTCTCGCGCAGCTTTCGTGTTTCAACTCCAGTAGAAACTTCCTTAAACGTGTGGTCTTTCCAATACTGGCCGACATTTTCCTCAATGAACTTCTTGCCTTCTTCTTCAATACTTTCGGTACGGCCGACACGGAGAATTCGGATATCCTTATTTGCAAGCAAACGACCAAGGGCATTGTCGACCGCCAAATTCGATTGTGACGCCACAAGAGTACGCAGCCCTGCCTTGGCATTCTGCAGGCAAATTTCCGAAATAACGGTTGTCTTTCCTGTTCCGGGCGGCCCTTGGATAACGTATAAGTCTTCAACAGACATAGCTCCAGTTACAGCTGCCTTCTGGAACTCATTCAGACGGTTGTGGAACTGCAGCTCAACCTTCTTTTTCACCGCTTTAACTGGCGGCTTGTTCTCAAATAAGAGGCGTTCTAGTTCAGGATTGGCTGCCAGGCCGTTTTCCAATTGCTTGAATCCTTGGCGAAGCCTCTTCACCTGGCTTAAGGTCGCAAAATTACTAAAAATCACTTCTCGAGGATGCTGGTCAAGCCGTTGGCTGCGGGCCTGTTCTTCCAAATATGCGGGCAATTCGACTTCAACAGTGGAGGCCGCGCGATTCGCTTTCAGGACTTTGCCGATATCCTGGCAGCTTCCCTTCAGCTTGACGCTCATATCCTTGAGTGACTTCCATTCCTTTTCGCCCATCTGGCAGCCAGTTATTTTCACCCGGCTAAAATCAGCATTGAAAATTAGCGCAGAATAGCGGGAGGTAATATCAGGAATGTCCGCGGACTGCTCCTGAATTTTCAAATAGCCTTCCCAGCTTCCAATCCGCTTCTTCACATACATCGAACTTTCCTGGGCAACCGGCATCGTGTGGATTAAATTCAGTAACTCAAACGGCAGTGGTGTTCCGCCTTGAGCATTCGAGTCAAACGCCAGATTTGCCGGACGCCGCCAATTGGAAGCCAGAGTGATATGTACTGGCCTTGTCGTCACATTCGTTACAACAAACCGGTCCGGCTTCACCAAACAATGCAGGACGATTATAAACTTTCTGTACTTGTCCGCAAGCGTTCCATTCTTCTCACGGTCAAAAAACAAGGCAGCCGAGACAAGCCCGTCTGCCGATTGAGGATATTTTTCTATATAAACATGAAAGGATTTTTCCAATAAAAAAAACGATCGCTCATCCAACCCAAGCTCTCGCATTTTATCCTTCACCTTATTGGTCAAAGTAATCGGACATCGATATGCAGTTTTTTGTGTTTTCATCATATGTCCACCTGCTTTACTTACACATCCAAAAAATTTAACAACTTAGCAATTATAGCACACTATCCTTCCTACACTCGTACCATTTTAAAGTAAAAATAAAAAGAATGTCCGGCTAACTAGGGCCAGTTTGTTTAAGGAAAAACGAAATAGGAAAGATAAATGTATATACTAGTTTCCTGTTGATTCAGAAACTGTTACAAAGGTAGTTCTTACCCTAATACTCGTTCCGGAAATCAAACTATGTTAGACTAAATGTTCGAAAAAAGAAATGAGGTATCCAATGTTTAAAAAAATCTTGAAACAAATTAAGCAACTTTCGCAAGGCAGCAGTGAGCGAAGACATCGCCATTATCGAAGAGGCAGCAGCAGTGAACGAGGCTTTTATCCTCGAGGAAGCAGCAGCAGCCGACGCTATAAACAATCTCCAATGAGTGGAAGCAGCTACTACAAACGGAGAGGTCGAAGCAGCAGTTAATCCCCCTTCCTATCATTTACTTTTTATTTGCTATAAGTGCAGCATGAAGATCGATTGAGATTTCACTACTATTTAAGTAAGGTTCTTTAATTTGCAGTAACCTCTTTAGCAAATTAACAGTTTCTTTTTCTAAAGAAAGTTCTTCCGTCCAAGGAAGAGCTTTTTTGTTTTTGGAAGAGTACGTCGTATAAAGCAAATATAATATTATTTCTCCTAAATCATAGTAGTCCTGTTGTTTCAGCTCCTGGATATTTTTTTGTTTGTTAGGAGAAGGATGGAATGGGTCAACAGCAGTTTCGTGCTTTGCCAAACCAAAATCAATTAAGAATAGTTCCTTGTCCTTTAGCAGGATGTTTGGAATACGTAAATCTTGATGATAAATATCTTTTTCGTGAAGATACTCGACTAATTCAAGCAAGTGAGTAAGAACCAGTAACGACTCTTCCTCATTAAAGGTCTTTTTATGAAAAAAAATCTGTTCTTCCAGGTTATCGCCTTCAATAAAGCTCATCACATAAAAGAACTGCCCGTTAGTTGAAAAGGCATCAAATAGCCTCGGCAAATTTTTATGGTTAACCATACGCAAAACAGAGATTTCATTTTCAAACATTGCCACCTCTTGTTTGTTGCGTCGCTTACTTGGACGAAGCTGTTTCACTACTATAGTCTTGTTTGTCTTTGTGTCTTCACACAGATAAACGATTCCATAGCTTCCAGCCCCTATTACGTTCAAAACTTCGTACTGTTCATTCAAAACTGTTCCTTTTTTAAAAGGTTTGTCCACAAAAAATTGATAAACTTTTCTAATTCTACGGAAAAATGATACGTTCATCTTCCCCTCTCCAGACTATTGTTGTGATTGATACCTATTTAGTTCTATTAATTAGCTCTATATATTGTGAATCCCCGTAGCCTACTTCCGGGAACTGATTAAATAGCTCTTTTAATAAGTCTTTTGTTGATATATCTTTATTTTTTTTGATAAAGTTCACTACTGCATTATCTTCATTTAGCATATCTAAATAAATGTTTATTGCCTGGGACATAACCGGATATAGTTCAGCTGATGGTTTCGTATGGTTAACCAACACTTCTTTATATACAGAGTCATAATGCCCTAATTGAAGTTCGGTATGAGTAACTTTAAATTCAGCATCCTCCCTGAAGCTATTTAAGAACACTTTCCCCTTATAGCCTGACTGTTCGAGATAGGAAAGCATGGTTAGAAGGTTCATGTGACAAAACATATCTTCACCGAACCATAAAACGATGCATTCATACTCTTTATCAAATAGATTGGCTAAAGGAGTAATAACCTTTTCGATATATCCCTCTTTTGGTTCATGATGGCCAGCCGCTCGTGTGTTTATAAACTCTTCATCAAAAGTATGTTCAGTAGTCGCGTTCACACACATTGCTTCATTAAAAGGAGCATAATCAGACTCTCCCATTAGTTTGTTAGCTTTAAACTCTTCAAACATCATTTGACCGTTCAAAATGTGCATTACCTCTATGTCGAACAACTCTCTCTGCGCATGATGTAACTTTTCAACCTCGCTAGAAATATTCATTTACTATCATTCTCCATTTTTATTAAGTAATTTTTACTGTATCTACGTTCACATCAGTACATTCGATTAAACATGGTAACACCTAATCTCTAACTTTCACTTTTTTGTATGTTTTTCTAAACTCTATTTTCTTGTTTATCTTCATATCGAAAAAAACCCCTTCCGAGATTTATTGAAGATTAAAGAACTTTTTTTAGAAAAGGAATATACGTCTGTGAACCAATGCCCCGATCCATTGTTCTATAAAGATATTTCACTTCATGTTCAAACTGGCTAAATACATCAAGTGCATCATAATAAATTCCCAAATCTAATACTTTCTCTCTATTAATATGGTATTCATATAAGATACCACTTATTTTAAATAGCAGCTTGAATTCATCCTCAGTAAAGGAATAATCAATGATTTCCCCTTCTTCGTCTCCCCTTGAAATAATCCTTTCCAGCTTTTCCTTCAACTCAGCCAAACCGCATTCCCCCAAAGTAAAAAGTAAAAAGAACTTGTAAAAAACCGAACCGTTAAACAGGAATCCTGTAATGTCTATTGGATCTATAGGTATTCATATTCCTTTAAATCACATAACTATCCTTACTTCGGATTCAGATAAGACACCAACTTACTATACAATTTTATCTAAATGCCATCACCATTGATTTTCTGAAACCCTGTATTTCATTTATCCTATCGTATAAAGAAGACGCCGTATTATTAGGAACTAATTGCATTCATTACTGATCTTAATTAAACACAGTTACCCAGGAGTTGTACGAACAGGCAAAGAAAAAAAGCACAAAAAAACTTGGCATTATACCAAGTTAGGGGTGCTCTTATGCTTATTTTTAAGTATTCGTTCTGTAATAAATCCGACGATAAAACCAATTATAATAGGAACAGTCGAAAATCCAGCTTCAAAAGTTACACCTTCGGATGGATTCTCTAAATGAAAATTCCAACTTAAAAGT
The DNA here is from genome assembly GCF_001685025.1 of Bacillus sp. FJAT-27225. Taxonomy (GTDB): domain Bacteria; phylum Bacillota; class Bacilli; order Bacillales; family Cytobacillaceae; genus Bacillus_D. The sequence continues at coordinate 691,600 of NZ_MAYU01000021.1, forward strand.
AAAATATTAAATACGTTTCCGATTGTATATAACACAACCATTGACAATATTGACGCTAACAAAGGAAACCAAAATAACTTCTTTTTCACGGATGGCACCTCCCTTTCCTTCATTTTACTATCAAAACCATAAATGTCAATTTTTTCCGATTATATAAGAACTATTGGTTGACTTTTATTTATCGTATCCTACTATTGTTCATATGTAGCGGACAGCTTACTCGGCAAAGGTGAACCGTTCCCCCTTAGCGGACTTCATCAATTGATTTGGCAACAGTGTGGGCGATTGGTTTCCATTCGACGTCTTTAAATAGGGCAACGATGGAAATCGGTATGTAGGTGAACATAAAGATTGGAAAGGTAAACAAGTAGGCGATTTTTTTCAAAGCCGGTGTATGGATTTTCTTCCATTCTGTTATTGTCGTGATCAAGCCTATAACAAAGATGATTCCATACGACCATCCAATCGATTGTAGAAGTTGAATTGTCATTGTCTCAACAATCTCATTACCTTCAATCAATCCAAGTAGGGTTGCCAAATAGACGAATCCGTTTACTAGAATACTAAAGCCTGTCACGACGACGACCAGCATAATCGTCATAGCCATATCGTAGTAGGAGAGTCTGTTTTGTTTCTCCTGAAAAACCTTGCTAATCAGCTTCCCTCCATATTTAGCAAAGACCTGATAAAATCCCTTTGCCCAACGCATTCGCTGATGCCAGGATTGTTCAAAGGTTATTGGCTGTTCGTCAAAGAAAATCGCATCTCTGCAATAGCCGATCTTCTCCCCTTTAAGAATTTGAGCAACTGAGAACTCAATGTCTTCAGTGAGAAGATGATACGTCCAACCTCCATTTTCCTTCATCAACCCCGCATTCACAAGGAAGCCTGTGCCAGAAACAGCACAGCTTGAATTGAGCACCATCCTTGGCAGGTTCAGGTATTCAGCCTCGTGCAGGAACCAAAGAGCATAGCCTGAAGAAATCCAATTCTGGCCAAAGTTCTTTGAATTGCGATAACTGGTGACGATCCGATATCCCTCGTTGAAGGTTTTATTCATTTCCGCAACATAATTTTCACTCAGGAGATTATCTGCATCAAACACAAAATATCCATCGTATTCATTGGCAGAGTACTCACTTTGAATGACTTTTATCATATAATCTAGTGCGTATCCCTTCCCAACCTGCACCTTATTGAAGCGCTCTCTGACAATCGCTCCAGCTTGCCTTGCCAATTGGGCTGTATTGTCGGTGCAGTTATCTGCTACAACAAATATATCAAGCAATTCTTCTGGATATTTCTGATCTTTAATACTGCTAATCAGCTGTCCAATCACAAGCTCTTCATTTCGGGCTGCAATAATAACTGCAAATTTGTGGAGATGCGTATCCTCCACCGCTCGCCTAGAAGTTTTCTTCGCTTTGAATGCAACCAGCATGTAGACGAGATGATACGAATACAACAAAGTGAATAAAAGAAACAAGGTTAAATTGAAATAATTGACGAACTCGACGATGGACAAATCCAAATTCATACCTCCACGGCTATACCTTTATTTTTTCAACAACTGTAAAGCAGGGTTTTTATATGTATTAAAACTTGGAGCTTTGTAAAAAATTAATATTCATTTATTTTTATCCTTCTAATTTAAAAGGATATAGCACGAATACAAACATCCCATTAACATCTGGTAAATCGTTAGTAAATGTTTGTTAAATTTTGTTTTTTATAAAACCAGGCTGCTGTCCACAGGAGTGGCCCTCTTTTGGCTCACTCATTTTTTTTACAAAAATAAAAAGGCGCGGGTTGAGCCACCTCTTTGTCTCATCACAACACCTTAACATTTTTAAATTTAGTAAAAGACTTATAACGATAGTTGAGAATACCGGAGTTTACCGTCGACTCTCTCAATTTAACTAGTATATCGACAAACAGTTACAAGTTTCTGTAATATAGAGAAAAAAGTATCTACCATAGATAAGGAGTGAAAGCCCATGTCCGATTGTTATCCGCTCTTTGGCAAACATTTCGATACTACTGAATATAATTCAGATAAATTATTAGATTTATTCCTTAATAGTACAGTTGACGGTGTTGCAATAGTGGACATGGAAGGCCGCTTCTTACGAGTGAATCCTAAGTATTCATCGATCTTTGGGTACAGTAAAAATGAACTATTGGGGCGTAACTATGAAGAATTCAGTAATTTGGAAAAGGTTAGAGACTTTGTAGAACAAGTTAAAGCTGGGAAAACCTTCTCAAACTTGAACGTCCAATATAATCATAAAAATGGAAAAATCCTTGATATTGCGGTCTCTTATTCTCCGTTTCGAAACACTGCGGGAGAAATCATTGCGATGATCGGTATTTTCCGGGATATAACCCAGCAAAAGAATTTAGAAAGGGAATTGAAGGAGAGCCGGGAACTTTACAAGCTTATTGCAGAAAATACTACTGACTTAATTAATATTGTTTCTAATACTAAAGAAAGGACGATCATTTACGCGTCGCCCTCTCATGAAAAGATTTTTGGGCTGTCTCCTTCTACTATTATCGGAAGAAGTTTATCGGAATTTATTTCAAAAAAAGAATCAAAAATGTTAAAGAGAAAAATAGTTCAGTGGAAAAATACTCGCGATCCAATCCTTTTTGTAAGGGAAATAAAATCTAAAGAAGGTGAAACACTTTTCTTTGAATATAATATCTCACCTATTTTCAATGAGTCAGGTGATATCGGTTCGTACTTGTCAGTTGCTCGTAATATTACCGAACGAGTTAAAAATGAATCTACTATTCGCAATTTGGACAGGCTCTCAATCACTGGCCAGCTGGCAGCGGGTATAGCCCATGAAATCAGGAACCCTCTTACCGCCTTGAAAGGTTTTTCAAAACTGCTCTCCAAAAACACAGACATAGAGAAACAAGGTCAGTATCTTGACATTATCCGAGGCGAACTCGACCGGATTGATATGATTGTCAATGAATTCATGTCGCTGGCTAAACCGCAGGCTGCACAATACGTTAAGGCAGGACTCCTATCAATCATTGAAAGTACGATAAGCATTCTGCAGCCGCAGGCTCTTCTTCACAATGTCCAGATAAAGACAATACTCCCTACTAGGGATATTGAACTTCTTTGCAGTCCGAACCAGCTTAAGCAGGTTTTTGTTAATTTCTTAAAAAACGCAATAGAGGCAATGCCGGACGGAGGCAATGTTTATATAAAGGTAGAGCATCTAAATCCCTCGTTGGTCCAGATAACATTCACAGATGAAGGCATAGGGATTGCTCCGGAGATTATTGGCTATCTTGGCACTCCATTTTATACAACAAAGGATAAAGGAATTGGGCTCGGTCTGACAGTAAGCAATAAAATTATTCAGGAACACAACGGAAAGATGGAAATTGAAAGTCAGGCTGGTATTGGAACAACCATTCGCATCGAACTGGAATGCCTGGTCACTTAAGACAGCCGGGGGATTTTAAAAAAAGCTTGGTAATACATCAATTCAAAATCCATAAGGTCAAATAAAGATAGCTGCCCCTCTAGGCAGCTATTTTTAATATCTAAATAAAGTCACAAATTCTTTCTACCTCAAATAATTCACGCCTATACCAACATCCAATTAAAAAGCGGCGCCATGGTCCTCCAACCAACCATTCGTCCCAGTAAAAGTCTATCGCTCTATGCCTTAAGTATCTTTCAATCCACATACTGAGAACATCATGAATATGGACATAAAAAGAGCCTGCAGGAAATCTCCAGCAAGCTCAAAATTATTAATAGTAAACTTTAATCTTCACCGTCTTGACTCCCCACTGGAGAGCTTTGTTCTTGTCAGAGATGAAAACATCAATTTTGTTTCCGCGCATTGCCGATCCCCTGTCACCCGCGATGGCTTCGCCGTATCCTGGCACATATACTTTTGAACCAAGAGGGATCAGTTTAGGATCAACCGAAATGACTTTTGCGTTCGGGTTCTTTTTCAGGTTGATGCCTGTAGAGGTAATGCCGCTGCAGCCTTTGCAGCTTGCAGTGTAGGCAGTTGCCTTAACGGTGATTTCTTTATATCTCTTTTGTGCCGGTGCTTTATTGGCAACTGGCTTTTTGGCAACCGGTTTTGCTGCAGCTTTTTTAGCCGGTGTCGCATTCGCCGTGCCTGTTAATTTTAAAACCTGATTTGGATGGATTTTGTCTGACTTTAAATTGTTCCATGATTTTAGATGCTGGACGGTTACTTTATTCTTTTTAGAAATGCCCCAAAGGGTGTCACCTTTTTGAACCTTATATGTATTTCCAGCGGCTAAAGAAGCATTCGAAAAACTGAAAAGCACTACAATGGCAGTTACAAAACTTAGAATCGTCTTTTTCAAGTTCTAATCTCCTTTACTTTTTAGCTAGGAACATAATACCAACTCAATGTAACACCCACATTACAGAAGGAAACTATTTCTATTACAAAGAAATGGAGATTATTTCAAGACTGTAATATTTTAAGAGTAAAAGACTAGTAGAGTTTAACTGTACTTTATTAAAATCTCTATGAATGCCAGTTTTCCATAGGCAGCTACTGCTGTATCTCCATTAACGACTGTGCACTTTACTATTTAGTCGCAAGGTCGTTGATTGACGACTGTACACTCTACTTTTTTACACGTAGGGTCGTTAAGAGCTATTGACGACTGTGCACTCTACTTTTTTACCTGCAGGGTCGTTAAGAACCTCTATTGACGACTGCGCACTCTACTTTTTTACCTGCAGGGTCGTTAAGAGCCTCTATTGTCCAACACCCATTCCATTTTCAACCCTTTTGTTCCATTCCGTTCCCCCATTAATCCTGCACATACACTAAATAAAGGCAGTTTTCTTGTATGCAAGAGAGACTTCCTTTTGTTGTTATCCTATCATCATTCGCTTTGAGTCCTGGCGGCACCGATAAGATTTCCAGGTAGGATTCTGCTCACAGTCAAACAATCATTTAGCTATGTTAAATAATAGTGTTGCTAAATGATCATAAAAAAAGGACCCGTTCAGCAGGTCCTTTTTTTCTATCAGTTCATTAAAAACAGACTTGCAAGCTGCCACACTGAAATCGCAAGTGGAATGATGGAAAGGAGTTTTAACCACCTTTTTTTCGTTGCAAAACCAATCAATAACATAAGTAATCCTATTATAAGAACCACAATAATTGATAAAAACGTCATACTTCTTTCCTCCCCATAATTTAAGTTCTAAATGGGTATTTTTTTAAAACTGCTTAAAACAGTCCCAACAGTTTTTTTCTGGGCATAATGGGTTCAAAGACATGGACATCCTTGTTGGCAACAAGAAGTTCACTGTTTTCAAGGAACATCGTATAATAGTCGGTTCCGAATACCCATTTTACTTCATCAAGCGCTTCTTTGAGTAAGAAGGATCGGGATGTTGTGTTGTGGGCATCAGTGGCAATAAAATGGGTAAGGTTGGCTCTAATCAGTTGATGAGAGAATTTTTGAATATTGCGCCCAAACGTACCTTTTACACTTCCTGCAGTAATTTGAGCCAAAGCTCCCTGTTTAACAAATTCATATAGTCTGAGAGGGTTCCGAATCAATTCCCCGTTTCGCTCGGGATGGACGATAATCGGTACATAACCGGCTATAAGAAGTTCAAAAAGGATTTGTTCGGAATATTGAGGTACATGGCCAGTTGGAAACTCGACAAAGAGGTATTTAGAATGATTTAAGGTCAATAGCTCCTTGTTTTTTAACTCTTTTACGATATCGCCATTTAGCCGTATTTCCTGGCCAGGCAGCAGGGTTAGCGGAATTTGTAGGTCTTTCAGTAGTTTATTGAAAATCGAGACATGGAGTTTAATAGTTTCAGGGGTATTTTCATATCTTCCGTTTTTATGATGAGGCGTTGCAATCATAGTTTTTATTCCATTTTCAACAGCAGCGTTCGCCATTGCGATTGCATCTTCTTCCGTCTTTGCCCCATCATCCAAACCGGGAAGAATATGTGAATGGATATCAATCATTGGACTCACATCCTTATGAAGAGACTCAAATTTAACTACTGTTGCGAAGCTTTAACATTTCGAACCCTTTCCCCAACTGCTTTTCCATAAGTTTCAAAGAACAATTTCTTCCATTTGATAATCATGCTTCTCTTCCTTTTCATCGATTATTTCCAACGCGATCTCATCCATGTTCCTGCTCCTGAACCCATATGTTTTTTGCAAAAACAGAAAATGCTCCAAAATAGTCTTCAAGAATGCCAGATTTCCGGTAATATTTTTTCCAAAATCGTGAGGGTGCCACCAGAGGTGATAAACCTTTCCATGTTGTGCAGCGTAGGTCATGTCACTGAGGATTCGTTTTAATCGCAAGCCTTCAAGCCACTTCAACCTTTCCGAGCATCTTGCTAAATACCTGCTTGAGGGAATATTGAGCGGCAAATCTTTAGAAGCATGTGTAGGCAGATCAAATGCCTGGTGGCCAAAAATATTCAAATATCGGTCGAGCAGGCGCAAGGCTCTCTTTACATATCTTTTTCGCTCAGTAGATTGTAAACGATAAACCCAACTTTCCTCATTCCCCCGGTACGACCTCAGCCCCTGCCGCTTACATTCCCGCAAATATTTTTCGTTTACTTGATTACGAGGAAATACGATCGAATTGTTTTGCCGGCCGGTTTGCAGACTAGTCGTGTGGTTGGCCATATATAAATCTGCTGCAAACTGTTCCAACTTTTGCCCCTCTTCGAGACAGTAGTAATGGGAAAATGTATGGGTCGCAATCTCTTGGTTTGGAGTTGAGGAAATTCGTTCAATTAAATAAGGAGCAAAGAATAGTTCCCGGTCTTTTTCAGTGATTGGATTACGGTCCATGTAATGATAAGAAGAAAATTTCTCATTGTTATAGGTTGGTTTCTGTTGTGGAATGGCATATTTTAGCTCTTCCAGGTTTTCAAAATAAATCATGCCGACAATTGCCCACGTCGCATGAATCCCATAGTCGGAGAACATGTCCAATAGCGAAAGAACTACATCATGCGCCCCTCGGACATTTTTCTCGTATTGTTCTCTTGTATACACATCATGAACTCCCCAAAACAGTTCAAAATCGAGGGAAATAATAAACGTACCTGTGGTATTACGTTCCATACTAAAACAGCTCCTTTAATCCCAACCTCAATCTTTACTAGTTCATGCTTCATCAACCAGACACCATTATGTTCCGCCAGGGTATAAACTTTTTCCTATGGCCAGAGCATTCTTACAGTCCATGCATTACCTTAGGCTTTTTCAACCGATTTCCCCTTTAGAAGAAAAAGCTTTTTTATACACTGCCTCATAATAACAAAGAGCGATTAGAACCCAAAAGTGTCTCCAGTGGAGAGCATCAACAACTAAAATATTCACCAGATTACCTGCCAATGAACAGAGGAGAACTAACGATAAATTAAAATCCTTTCGATCATGTAATAGCGTATCTTTGAATAATATGCAGGCCAATAACAGAAAGACCATTAATAACGATAAACTAGCGACCCATCCATATTCGGCAAATAATCTTAAATAAGTATTATGAGTGTCCATGTAATAAATGGATGTGATTTCACCTGGTCCGATTCCAAAAGGATGGTTTTCGGCAACGTTTATAGTAAATAAGTTAGCGTCAAACCTCTCGGTGTCATACGATTGGAGTGTTGTTCTTTCCTTTAACAGTCCCATAAATTGTCCTGTTAAGTCCGGGAATAGATAAGGAACTGACACTAACACAGAAAAAGGAATGGCGATAATCGTAATGAGAAAACTAGGCTTCAACTGGCCCTTTAACAATTTAATAACACCGTAAAGAGCAATCGCGAAACCGAAATTGATCCATCCTGCACGCGACATCGCCAAAATAAGTGCACCTAGCATTAAAACAATGGAAAAAACTTTAAAAAATGTCGATTTGAACAATTTTGGAGATAAACTGTCCTCAATAACTAACAGGATCGCAATGACAATATATGGACTAAAGATATTGGGATCCTGAAAGAAAGCTTCCAAGCGGCTTCCGCCGTTCTGGCTTTTGCCAATTAGATACGCGATCATCCCAAATAAGCTATTCGCAATAGCTCCAAATACATATCCTTTTAAAAATAAAGCCATTTGCTTTTTATTTTTAATGATACATACGAGAAAAATGGCACTAAGAACGAGATAAACTGTGATCATGTGCCATGAAACTGCGTTCTGAAAATCTTTTGCAAAGAAGATTGAAAACGTGCCAAACAAGATAAAGAGAACAAGCATAAAAAAAAGAGTATTATTCAACATGTTTCGATTGAAGGGAATTCTTTTTACCAATAACAGAAAGATCATTAAGCAAAACATGATTTCATACGGGGATGGATCATATAGTTGGAAACCGGTACTAAAGGCAAACAGGAAAAGCAAGTACTCCCATTTTAAAAGAAACAGGATGACCAGCCCTGCTGAGCCGGCCATTAAAACTATGATAACTGCATACATATTTTGAATGGCCAGATTAACTAGTGATGTGAGGGTGAGAGCCATACTTCCAATTAGGAAAGACAACAGACTAATAAGAATCGATTTTGACAGATAGTTTTTCAATGGGTACATGATTTCAACTCCGTTATGAGGACATCCTTTACCATATGTCTGGGTGTGGTTACCTTTGATAAACCTGTTCCAGCCTTTGAATCATATTCTTAATATGAAACCTTTCTTTAAAAAGCTGATAACTGTTTTTCTGGAGCCTTTTCATCTCGGTTTCATCATGAATCAATTTAGTTAACCAAACTGTTGCTTCCTCAGTGTTTCCAGGTGGATAGAGATATCCATTATACCCATGATCAACCAGTTCATTATTCCCCTCCACATTTGATGCTACAATTGGCTTCTTCATAGCCATCGCCTCTAGTATGGAGTAAGGCATTGCCTCATGCAGTGATGTTGACAGGTAGATATCAATCTCTTTTAGGAATAGGTCGATAGAACGAACAAACCCGCAATACTTAATTTGGGGAATATGCCTTATAGCTTCTAAAAACTGCTCTTTAAAAAATTCCCCCTCCCCTGCCCACCATACTTCAACATTAGGATTGCGGCTCACAATCAATTTGGCTATTTCAAGAAAAGATTCGGGATCCTTCGCCTGATCGAATCTCGCTAAAGTCCCAATTACGATTTTTCCATCTTTCTTGTCCGGTTCCTCTAAAGGTTCCTTTTCCTCGACTCCGTTATAAATTACTTCGCTCTTGTGAGTAGCAAAAACATCATAGCGAAGTCCGACAGCCTGCTCCCCCTCTGATACATTAATCGTATAATCTGTAATGTAGCCCAGATATTTTTCAATTAGGCCAAACACCTGTCTTTTTTGCTCCGTAACGTATGGGTATTGCATGATATAACCGTGCGGTGTATAAAAAATCTTCCTGGATTTATAAAAAAGTGCAGCCAGCCTGCCAGCACCCCCTGCCTTTGAGCTATGACAGTGAATAATTTCCGGTTGGAAATCTTTCATAATCCTGTTTAATTGAAGAATCGTCCTTAGATCTTGTAAAAGATTTATTTCTCTAACCAAAGTATCAATCGGGTAAAATGTAAACCGGTGTTTATTTTTATGTTCAAACTCCAGAAAAAGTTGATCCGCCCTCCTTTTCCCGTAAGCTATCGCAATTTCAAATTTCTCCTCCGAAAGATACTGTAAAATATCGATAATATGTTTCCGGACGCCCCCACTCAAGGTTTCACAAATAAGTAGTACTTTTCTTTTCATCATCAATCCTCAACTTCTTTTTTTAATTAGTAGGCACCTTTTTTCGAAATCACAACAAATAAGGTCTGAATTAATATTTTTATATCCAAAAAGAAAGACCGGTGATAAACATAATAAAGTTCAAGATCTACTCTTTCCGGATAACCGACATCACTGCGGCCACACACTTGCCAGTAACCAGTCATTCCAGGTTTTACAGCCAGCAGCTCATGCCGTCTGTGCTTGTACTCTTTCAACTCTTCCTCGACAATTGGCCGGGGACCGACCAAGCTCATCTCCCCTTTTAAGACATTGATGAATTGAGGAAGCTCATCGAGGCTAAATTTTCGTAAAAAAGAACCTGCTTTCGTGATTCTCGGATCCTCATCCTGTTCGAGCTTGTAACTGTTTTGAATGTATTTTTGATATAAAACCTCATTTTGCTTTAGAATCTTATCGGCATTCACTACCATGGATCGGAACTTATAAATGTAAAAAAGCTTCCCATTTTTGCCATATCTTTGCTGTTTAAAAAATAATGGACCTTTGGATTCACCAAAGCAGTACATAAAACTAATAGCGAGAAATAGCGGGGAAGAAATAAGTAAACCTAAAATGGCTCCGATAATATCGATACTACGTTTTCCGAATGAATAAATTGGGGAGACTGTAACGTTTTCTAATACTGAAGCTGGTGTATTGGAAGGAGCGGATTTAATCTTGGAGGTTTCTGCATTCAACTGAAAACTCACCCACTGTCCTGAGTATTTTGCCCGATTAAACTATATGGTTTTACATCAAGGTCTTCTTTGTTGGACGTAAAGAACAATCTGTTTGCTTTTATATAATTTTCATCTTGACGGTTAGGTGAAAATCCTTGAATAGCATCGTGACCTTTTCTTCTGCACCATCGATACGGGTTACCTGCAGCCCGATTCCAGAAGAGCGGTGCCTGTAACAAAAACCATTTGCCTTAATCATCCGCATCCCCCCAATTTAGTTGCTAGGAACATTTGACCATTCCAGTTTATGAAGAAAATTTTCCCAATATGACAACATAACCCTAATCGATAAAAAAGCGACCTCAACAATAGCTGAAGTCACTGCATAGGTAAATGAAGAAGGATTAGTAATAGTAATTGGTTTCTTTGCTGCTTGTACCATTTAAAACCGTCCCGAGCACCTTTCCCTCCGAAGCCTTAAGAACTTCAATGGCTTTTTGGGCATCCTCCAATTGTGTCACTTTATTTCGGACCACGAGAATAGAGCCATCACATAAATTGGCAAGTATTTGGGTGTCTGTTAGAACTAAAACTGGCGGTGTATCAATCAAAACGATGTCATAGTGGCTTTTTGCTTCCTGAAGCAACGTTTCCATTCTTTTTGAATCAAGCAGTTCAGATGGATTAGGCGGAATGGGCCCGGACGTTAAGATATCAAGATTTTCAACCTCGCTTGCAACGACGGCCTCTATCAAGGTTGCCTCACCCACGAGAATATTGCTGAGCCCCCTATAATTCTTGACACTAAACGTATAATGGACAGTTGGTTTCCGTAAGTCAGCATCTATTAATAAAACAGATTTGCCATGCTTGGCAAATACAACTGCAAGATTGGCGGTGGTCGTGGACTTGCCTTCCCCAGGAGATGCCGATGTAACCAGTAAAGTCCGTACATCAGCATCAGCAGAGGCAAACTGGATATTTGTCCTCACTGTCCGATACTGTTCAGAAATATAGGAGCGTGGGTGTAGTTTTGTAATTAAAAAACGGGGGCTTGTTTTAGACTGGGCTTTTTCACGACTCAACAGAAGCTACCACTCCTTTTTTTTCGTTTGCAGAATCCTCATCTTTATACATTTCTTTCTTTCCGACATGAGCAATGACACCCAAAACTGGAGTCTTTAATTTTTGCAGAATATCTTCTTCTGTTTTAATTTTGTTGTTTAAATTTTCAGCCAAAAATCCAATGCCTGTACCTGCCATCGCCCCTAAAATCAATGCAACAGCAATGTTCAGCACTTTGTTTGGTGAAACGGGCTGTGGATTAGAAGGTACTTTCGCCTCGGATATTACCTTTACATTGTCCACATTCATTAACTCGGGCACTTCCGACTGAAAAATGGAAACCGTCGTGTTAGCGATTTTGGCTGCCATTTCCGGATCATGGTCACTTGCCAGGACCGTAACGACCTGTGAGCTTTCCCCACTTGATATCTCGACTTTTTCCGCTAACTTTTCGGTTGAAAGATTTAACTCTAATTCCTCTGCAACACGGTCCAAAATAATCGGGCTAAGCAGTATGGCCTTATACGTATTGATTAACTCCACATTTGTCCGGATGTCGTTCTCTGAGAAAACCTGGCCGGGGACAGGATTCTTCTGGACGACTAAAAACTGCGTGCTGTTTTGGTAAACAGGCTTTAGGACAAAGAAGCTGAGAATTGCTGCAATAATCGCTGAACCAACAGTTAAAGATAGAATTAGCCACATCCACTTCCTGATTATTTTTACTCCCTCTCTTAGGGAAAATCTTTCTTCCATGGATTTACCTCCCTTTAAGTAAGTACGATTTAGAGTGCTATGTTCATAGTTATGTTCGTCCATTTCATTTCATGAATCCTGTGGAAGAAAAGCTCATATTTACCTATTGGGAGGAATAGAAATAAGGTGTGGCATTGGACATTAGCATTGGCGGAATATCCGGAAATGCTTTAAGGAAGGGATATGGAGGATGAAAAAGGCAATAAAAATCTTCATCATACTGTTAGGTGTTATAGCAATTGGAATAGGGGGGTTCGTCTTTTATGTCTATGATTCCGTAAAAGATACAGCGGACCAAATGCATGAAGACATAAAGCTGAACAGACCCGAGAGTAAACCGGTCATCACCCAAAATAGCCAGCCATCAAATCAGCAGACTTCACCATCCCCTCAGCCCATCAGCATATTAATTATGGGGGTAGACGAGCGAGCAGGCGACAGAGGCAGATCCGATACTTTAATTGCCATGACGTTGAATCCTGAAAAAGAAACGATGCAAATGGTAAGCATACCGCGGGACACAAGAACTGAGATTATCGGCCGCGGAACCATTGATAAAATCAATCACGCTTACGCGTTTGGCGGGACAAAAATGTCAATTGAAACTGTTGAAAACTTCACTGGCGTAAAGATGGATTATTTTATCCGAGTGAATATGAGTGCTTTGGAGACCCTTGTTGATGCGGTAGGCGGGGTGACTGTCCATAATGATTTGGACTGGTTTGATGAGGGATATTATGAACAGGAACAGGGATACCATTATAAGAAAGGTGAGATAGAACTCAACGGGGACATGGCACTAGGGTATGTCAGGATGAGATATCTTGATCCTGAAGGCGATTTCGGCAGGAACAGACGGCAGCGGCAGGTTATCGAGGCTTTTATAAATAAGGCTGCTTCCGTAACTTCAATAACCCGGTTTAAAGATATATTGGCAGCTCTCGGTGATAATGTAAAAACAAACATGACATTCGACGACATGATGGCTATCCAAAAGAATTACCGCGCGAGCAGGAACACGATTACCCAGTATCAAATCCAGGGCACAGGCAAAAAAATAAATGGTATCTATTATTTCATTGTGTCCGATCAGGAAAGAGCAAAAGTAACCAGCCTTCTGAAAGGGAATCTGTAGTATATCAATGCGAGAAAAAAGCAAGTACCTGGGAATATCCTGGTACTTGCTTTTTATTATCCTTTTTCCAATGCTCTATTGAATAATGTCACCTAAACCACTGGTTTGTAAATATATAAGAGGAACTTATAAGTTTAGCTTTTAATTTTCACTACAGGCGCTTCGCTTTCCGTGGGGCGGGCGGTGAGCCTCCTCGGCGCAAGCGCCTGTGGGGTCTCACCTGTCCCGCTGCTCCCACAGGAGTCTTCGCGCCTTCCGTTTCAATTAAATTATTTTTCTTTGTTCCTCTTATATATATTAGTTTGAGTGCACTTCGAAGGGTAACATCCAACTCTGGTATTCCGGTTGCAAATCCCCTTGCAATTATCCCCAAAATACGAGGTCTCCCATTTGGATCGACTCTATGCCTCTTTCCATGGCGAAAAGTATGCTGCCCATTCTTAAGACAGATGGCAACCCTCCACACCCTTTCTTATGATTGATTTCAAATATTTGTTATATAAAAGAAAAAGAGAGAAGTGCTGATAACACTTCTCTGGTCGAATACCGGAATTATTATGATCAAATTCGAACTTTTATTTCTTCTTCACCATGATAGTCGATGTTGTCACAGTCGAGTTCCCTGCATTGTCGGTTGTTTTATACGTAATCGTATAAATTCGGTCCCCGCCGCTGCGTTCATCCCTCAAATAAAAGTCAGTATCTGCCGTTCCATATACCGCGCCCTGGATATCCGGTTCAGGTATTTTTCCGCCCTTTATTACATCAGGCTGGCTGCTTGTGATGGATGCGAGTTCAAACGAAGCAATTCCGGATACCGCATCGCGGGCATCGACAGTTGCTTTCACATAGACAAGCTTACCGGTGCCGCCAACAATGACAGATGGATTAAAGGTGACATTCAACACTGGCTTCGTTTTGTCAATTTTCACTTGAACTGTTTTTATGTCCTCTGCATTACCTGCATGGTCCACGCTTCGGTACTCCAGTTTATTGATTCCTTCAGAAGATACAACAATGCCTCCTGTATACGTTGCCCAAGCACCGCCGTTCAGCCTGAATTCAGTCTTGGCCACACCTGAATGGGAGTCACTGCTTATAAGGCTTACCGTTGTGTCACTGTTAGACCAGCCTTCCTTAACGGAAGAAGTGGTCGTTGGTGCGGTTTTATCAACTTTCACTTGCACCTGCTTGGTTGCTTCCACATTGCCTGCCTTGTCGAAGCTTCTATACTCAAGGATATTTACACCCTGCCCGCTCATCGTGACCGGGCCAGTGTATGCAGTCCAACTTCCTCCATTTAGCCTGTATTCCGTCTTGGTTACATCTGATAGTGAATCAACAGCTGTCAGGATTACTTCTGCATCACTGTTGAACCAGCCATCCTTGACGGAAGAAGTAGTCGTTGGAGCGGTTTTATCGATGATGAACTCCACCTTCTTTACATCCTCGACATTGCCCGCGATATCAACACTTCGATAGTCAACTGTGTTTTTGCCTTCCGTTCTAACATAGGTTGGAGTGAGATAGTGTGTCCAGGTTCCGCCATTCACTCTGTATTCTGTTCTTGCTATACCGGACGTTCCATCCTGGGCAAGGAAGGATAGCGGTACATCCACCTTGACAGGATAAGAAGGAATATCACCAATCGCTGTCACCGGTTTTTGGGTGTCAATCTTGATTGTGTTGGATTTAACAATTTCTTCATTGCCGGCTTTGTCGATGCTCATATAGTCAACCGTCGCTGTTCCGTCAATTAAAAGACTAAATGGACCTGTGTATTGTTGCCATTCCCCTCCATTGATTCGGTAAAGAGTTTTTTCAACACCGGCATCATTGTCGTTAGCAGTTAATGAAACCGACACACTAGAACCAAACCATCCGTTCGTTCCAGTTTTGCCCTGGACATCGATCGATGTTACCGTGGCAGAAGTATCCGGCGCCTTCACACTAATGTTGTATTGAGATAAATCCCTGTGTTCAAAGGTTCGGCCTTTTGAATCCTCCAAACTATTATAATAGGTAAAGAAATTACCTTTGTTATCAACCACTTCGATTGCATAGAGCGGCCAGGTGCCGGCTGGGTCGGATACGCTTATCGCCAATACCCCTTCATACCTGGAAGTCTCAGGATTATAGGATAACTCTAAATCCCTTGTAACGTAGCGGCCAAGAGGAGTTGAATAATAAACAAAGACTTGCTCCACCCCGGACAAATCGTCAACAATGTCCGCCGACAGATGTACCTGTTCCCCCAGCATGATAGTAGTTTGAGAAACTGAAAATCCGTTTAACTGCGGCGGTGTCGTATCCCCTACAGTTCCTATAACTTCTATATTATAAGCGCTTAAATCTTTTACTTCGTAGTAACCACCTTGATACGGTGTCTCCCCATTTCGATAAGTATAATGGTTATTTAACTTATCCCCCATTTGGATAGTGCCAATCGACCAAATGCCAGGCAAATCGTAAGGGTCGGCATAGAAGCTGCCTTCAAATTTTCCGGTTTCCTCGTTATAGGCCAGTTCAATCGGTTTGCCGCCTTCACTATCCCCACTCGGCGGTACATAGCTTACGTAAACATACTCAACCCCAGACCCTTCTTCAATAATATCTGCTGATAATGTAATGGACTCTCCGCCATTTGCCCTTGTTGAGGATAGAGAAAAACCACCTAGCCTCGGAGCGGTATCATCGACCAAGGTGCCATACACTTCAATCGTGTAGCCAGATAGATTCCGATATTCATAGGTTGATCCCTTATATGGAGTTTCCCGATGATAAATCCGATATCCATTCCCCTGTCTGTCCTTTAAATAAAGCGATGAAAGTTTCCACTGGCCCGCATCATCATATGTAGAAACATCGAATGTTCCCTCATAGTTTGCTGTCTCTTCATTGAAGTTTAAATAGACAGTTTTTGAGCCGCCTGTTGGACTACTATAATAGGCATACGCATAATCTACACCCGATTCCTCTTCGAACAATTCCGCACTCAGCACAATTGATTCGCCAACAGTAGCTTGGGTCCCAGATAACGATAAACTTGTTAGCTTTGGAGGCGTCACGTCACTTGTTGCAACCCCTTCAGCGACCGGAGATAATAGTGAAACCACCAGAAACAAGATTGTTAACCTAGACAGCCATTTTCCCCTTTTGCTTGTAAAATTCAATTCTCTCCCACACCCCTAATGTAGTATTTAATTACTACTTAATTTTACCTTAATTACCCAATATTGGTATATATAAAATTCTCTACAAAAGAAACTATATGTTCTTTTAAAAGAACATATAGTTCAATGAAGAAACATTAAAGAAAACATCCTAGCACTTCAAGAGCACAAAACTTCCAGATACACCGAAAAACCGGAAGGCTACAAAATTTATCTGACCCCCAGCAGCGGGAAAATTATTCTGAAAATCTATTAAACCGGGTTTAAGGCGAAAAAAATAATCCCCTTCTACTTGTAGAGGGGGATTATTCCGTAATAAGACCATTCCGTAAAAATCAAGTGGCGTCTGGACCTGCTGGAAAACAGTTTCCACGTTAAAGGCTGTTTTCGCAAACTTTGTTGCTAATAGAAAGGACAAAGGTTTACTATCCTGTAGTTGATTGGAGCGGAAGGTGCGAGACTCCTGCGGGAGCAGCGGGACAGGTGAGACCCCACAGTCGCTTTAGCGACGAGGAGGCTCACCGCCCGCCCCGCGGAAAGCGAGCATCCTGGAGTGGAAATCAACTACTACAAAAAACAACAATTTTTTTAGAAAACAGCCTAACTAAAAAAGACCAATGCAATTGCATTGGACTCATTCTTTATCTCTCAAAAAACTTTGAATATGCTTAAAGAAAGTGTATGGATCCACTGTAACAAAGCTGCCCTCCGGAATAAGCAGATTTTTTCTTAGATGGATTTCTAACTCCTCCAGTAGTGGAGCTAAAACCGATCGTTCTGTTTCATCAAATGAGAATTCTACCCCATATTGGTGAATGTTGGACCTCATTTCCCTCATCCATACAACTGATCCAACCATATTAACCTTGCTGCCCAATATCTCCGTTTCAAATTCCAAGATGATATCGCGATGAACGGGCAATCTTATATTTGACAGGAACCGTAAACCTCCCAGTCCTAGATCTTGGATCAACACTTTTGTCTTTCCAAGTTCCACGTTTCTGCCATGAATTCGTATTAAGGCCATCGATGCACGTAAAGGAAAGTCAAGATTAACTCTAGGGAACTTTCGTTTCTCCTCAATAACATGTTTTTCCTTATCGTGATTGTGAAGATCTATTTTCCCCTTTTTTAATAAAGCAGCAAACTCATCCGCAGCGACTGGTTGGGAAAATAAATACCCCTGAATTATGTTACAGTTGTATTCTTTCAATATTTCCAGTTGTTCCACTGTTTCTACACCTTCAGCGACCACATCCATTTCGAGATGTTGTGCCAATTCAATGATCGTTTTTGTAAAAAAATTCGAGTTGTCTACGTCTGTTCTGCTTAATTCGTTAATAAAGGAGCGATCAATCTTTAACGTATCAATTTTTCCTTTAAACTTTTTAAGGGAAGAAAGCGACGAATAACCTGTACCAAAGTCATCCATGAGAACTTTAATGCCTATCTTCCTTAATTCATCCAGCATGGAGAAAACCACTTTCTCATTTTCAAGGAGAGAGGTTTCGACTATTTCAACTTGAAGATAGCGTGGATCAAGCTGGGTTTTTGCTAAAGTTTCTTTAATATTTTCAAGTAATTCCTTTTGTAAAAAGCGATGGGCCGAGAGATTGATTGATACAGGAACCGCCGGCAAACCAGCATCCTGCCATGCTTTATTTTGACTGCATGCCGTTTCTTTAACCCACTTTCCTATCTCCAGAATAAGCCCGGTTTCCTCTGCGATTGGAATAAATTCAACAGGAGAGACGATTCCCCATTCTGGGTGATTCCATCGAATAAGCGCTTCGGCACCAACAATTTCATGAGTAGCCGCGGAAATTTTCGGCTGATAATATAACTCCAACTGATTCATTTCCAACGCTTTTCGAAGGTCAGATTCCAGCATAAATTGTTTATAAGCTTCTGTATTCATGGCAGGGTTGAAAATTTGATATGTATTCCTGCCTTTACCTTTCGCTTTATATAGAGCAGAGTCGGCATGCTTCATGAGGGTTTCAGTGTCCTCTCCATCTTGTGGGAAGGTGCTGATCCCAATACTTGCTGTAATGAATAGTTCATATTGTTCAATATCGAAAGGCTGCTCCAAAGATTCTATCATTGTTTTTGCATATTCTATAACGCGATCGATATGGCCTGTATTTGGCAATAAAACAACAAATTCGTCTCCACCCATCCGGGCAAGGACGCCATCATTCCCAAGACAATGGCTTAATCTTTTAGAAACCTTTTTAATCAATTCATTCCCTATCGTATGGCCAAGTGTATCGTTAACATACTTGAAACGATCCAAATCCAGCACCATGACAGTCACTTGCTGATGGGATGTTAGACTGTTGATTAATTCTTGTTCCAACTTTTCATAAAATAACCTGATGTTCGGAAGGCCCGTCAAAAAATCATGATACGCCAAATGTTCATTCAATGCAGTTGCCTTTTTGTGTTCTGTTATATCTTGAAGTGAAGCTACCATAAATGGCTTCTCCTGAAGATAAATCTTTTTGGAATGGGACTCGATTTCGAGGATCGCTCCATCGTTCCTTATGATCCTGAAGGTATGAGTCCTGCCTCTTTCACCATTCATTAACTCTCTACTGAGAGAGATTAAATCAGACAAATCGTCTGGATGAACATAATCTTGAAAAATGACCTTGGTTCCTTCTGCTATTCCTAACATTTCGTGAAATCTTTTATTTCCATATGAGACAGTTCCGTCTTCCGAAACAATATAAATTCCGGCAAGGGCTTCCTCTACAATACTGCTAAATTTCAATTCAGATTCTGCGAGCATCCGTGCAGATTCGTGGATATCGGTAATATCCTTTGCTATCCCAAAAATACCAATCACTTTTTCTTCAGATTTTACAGGAATGATAGTTAATAGAATCAAAACAGACTGCCCATTTTTATGTACTAACGTCGTGCAAGCAGATTGTTTTTCTCCAGTTAGAGCCTTTCTAAAAAGCTCCTTATAATTTGACATTTCATTTAATGAAACAAATTGCTTTAACGGCTTTACTATCATTTCCTCTTGAGTGTATCCGAGGGTTTCAGAAAATAAGTCATTTATTTTCACAATGATACCAAGATTATCCAAAAAGAAGATCATATCAGGGTTATGTTCAAATAACGAACGATAGAACATATCAACATCCTCGGTTAAATTTGTTCTAGAGGGGACATTCGCTGCGTTATCAATTGATTTGTTATCCATGATCCTCCTCCTCAAAAATCAATTTTTTAATTGATTTCACTATTTTTTCTTTTACCGATTATACCACATTTTACCTTTCCTATAGTAGAATAATTTCATATCTGCATTTTCCTAATTAATCCGATTCCAACAAGAACCCATAGGGGCTGTTGCCAGGCAATTGAAGCTACTAGTCAACGCAACGTAATACATGATATGAAAATGGCTTAAAGAACTGTATCACGTGTTACAGCTATGATCTTCTTATGAAAAAACTGCCACGGATCTGTTCCGCAGCAGTTTTAATTATTTATCCTTAAGCTCCTTAAGTTCGTTCATTAACTGATCGGTACGCTTTGCATTTCCTTCTGCGAAATTTTCGAGCCGATTCTTAAGTTCAGCGTCGTCATGGATATTGTCGGCTGTGATTAAATACGTCCGCATCAGGTCCTCTTCCACTTCGAGTGTATGTGACAGAACTTCCTCCAGCTTTTTCTTATCATCATTCATGCTTCCGCCTCCTTTACAAGTATCATTCTCTAACCTTATTCCCATTATCCGCCACGCAAAAACAGCAAAAGGCACCCAGCTCACGGATGCCCTCTTTTACTGTGCAATATGAAAAAAGACCAGTGCTATCTATTACAGGACATCTTAGATATACACTTTTATGCTATATGTAACAACCGGTGGACATATTATATTTAGGCTGTTTTCGTTATACAGATATATTTAGTCGTTAAATTACCCATCCCAAAGGTTCAAGAAAGTAATAGGGTCGTTGATACATGGTTATCAACGACCAAAAAGCCTGGGAGAGAGTAAAAAGGTCGTTGATACATAGTTATCAATGCCCAAAAAGCCCGTGAGAGAGTAAAAAGGTCGTTGATACATAGTTATCAATGCCCAAAAAGCCCGTGAGAGAGTAAAAAGGTCGTTGATACATAGTTATCAACGACCAAAAAGCCCGTGAGAGAGTAAAAAGGTCGTTGACCACCCAAACCGAAGTCTTCCGCCAGGTCTCATCCATTACTTCCCTGAGAACCAACCGTACTAGCAGGCTCATTTAGCTGTATGGTCGAACGTATCCCCTGGGCATCAAGCAGTTCGATAACCGTCTCGAGCTCCTTCTTTTCAGTAACCACCATAAAATTCGATGTCATAAGCTTCTTATTATATTGAAAACTTAGCTTATATCCATAGTTCGCACGGGAGTCAAGCCCATATAAAGCATGCCAGCGGACAATCCTCTCAACAGAATATTCCTTTATATCCGAAGTAGCGATGAATTTGCTGTCCAGAATGATTCCATTGGGCACAATATAAAAGTTGGCGGGGTGCTTGACTGCGTTTAGCATCAAAAAGAACAGATAAGCAAAACTGAAGAAGGAAGGAGAAAGCCAGTCGGTAAAGAATACAATAACTAGCAAGGCTGCCAAAACAATGAGGGCCGCACCTGTTCCCCATTTAACAATTTGATAAGATCTTGTCCGCTTCGAGAGCCTCGCTGTATTTTTCCATTCCCCAGCAAAAAGAACACTTGAAAAATGCTCTTCTGTCACAGGGAACAACGCATTTTCCGACAGGTCAATCGCCTTCTTAAGATTCACGAAATTCCGTATTAAATAATAAATACCAATTATTAAAATGGCTGAAAAGATTATAGTATTCACAAGGCACCTCCATTTGTTGCTTCGTCTAAGCAGTTGTTCTTTCTTCACAATTTGAATAGTAATCTATATAATGGATATATAAGTAAAGAGAGAAGTGCTGGTAACACTTCTCCCTGCAACCCTACCGTCAGGGTGGTGGTTGTCACCGGTTAAGGCTTATGAGAACCACCCCTTTTGCTTCCGACGGCGCGGGGTGGTTTTCTCGTTTTCAAGAACGTTTTTCCGAAAAAAATGTGCAGATGTCTCCCGCACAATCCCTTTCAGAATTTCACGAATGAATTCAAGAAATATTTCCATGGCATCACCTCCTTTCCGAATTGGAAAGAAGAATGACAACCAACCACCCTCACCATATACAGTTGCAACTCTATGGTACCATATCCCCTATTGCAAAAATGAAATCAATCTTCGACAAAATTCGCAAGCTCCATCCACCCGAGTAGACCCCTTTCACTTCTTTTTAGTGGAACGACTTCGATACTCCTGCTATCTTCCTAGTCTTTCTGACCCTTCCCACATCTGGTAAATGCGTCACCTTTAAAGGCAAATAATTAATCATTAATATCACAGAATTTTATAGTAATAAATTTATATCTTTCGATGTATCATTTATAACAAGGAGGGGTTGTGATGGAAATAAAAGAAATTTTACTTAGTATTGATCAATCATTAAAAAGCATTTCTCAATCAATGGAAAAACTTACTGTTACTATGGCCAATGGTACTTTTCAAAAGAAGCAAGAGCCTAAGCCCGAACGGAATTATGATGGTGAAATTGATTTAAATAGCAAGGAATCATTGCTTTTTATGAAAATTACCGATGTTTATATTGCTGAAGAAAGGGCTCGGATTGAATCAGGAAAAAGTAAAAAAGCAGCGAGAAGACTATCTGTAAATATTGGAGAAGAACTTGTAGAATTCTTTTCAAAGGAACTATTTTCGTTAAGAATCGAAGTTGAACGCTCAAAAATCGGTGGGTTGATTGTTTTTAGCTGGAATGGCACGCCTTTAGCTGTTTTAAAATACTTAACAGACTTAGGCTATTCAAGAAGTGAACGGTTCTATGAATTTATCAATGAAGTTCAAACTCTAGCTGAAGAGGAATTTGCAGTTGATAAGGAAAATGTGTACTTCCTAATTGCCTCCCTGCAGAACGGTGTTGAAAAAAGCTATGTTGAGAATATACTTGGAGAAGCAGTTGAATCCATTCACGACTTTCTAATTAACAAAAAACAGGTCCATAATTTTATAGAATCCTATATCTCCGGTATCCCTACCTACACACATCCCAAATCGAATGTATACATCCTAGCCTCAGACCTCCATCCAAATGTCCTTGCAAACCAAATTTTAGATGACCTTGAAAGAGATTCCGGACTACCAGACTATTATCTTTTTATTGATAACGTCAATAATTACGAATGGCAATCCTGGATTGGCGCATTGGTTCATCAAATTAAAACCCTCTTTAAAAATGAGATTGAGGAGTTGAAAAAATAATGGATACAATACTTTCTCTTGCAAAGGCTTTTAGCGGTTATAAAATCTATCCCAAAGAAAAGTTTACCTCCGGTACACCTGTTGCTGTATTTCAACATTTATATCCAAGCAATTACTTCACAAGGGATGTAAAGGCCATGCTTAACCATCAGAATTACCCCTCAATAAAAAAAGGAGCCGATTTGCCCTGGTGGGGTGAAAATGTTTTTAATGAACAGTGGAAGGGACAGAGAATCATGCTGATTGCACAGGATTCCAATGCATCTGATGCAGGAAGTGTGGTTATGTATTCTCCATTATATACCGAGATAACCAACTATTCGGAGGTTGCCTACAATAGATATATTGATCTGCTAGAGACCAAAGACCTGTTCAAGTATCACAGTTGGAAAAGAGCTCTCCTGCAGATAAAAAGCTGGGGTTTAGATCTAAAATCAATTTACTTCACAGATGCAAAAAAGGTCTACAAGGATCGTATTCCAGGAAAAAAGGATACCTTCGACAACTATCAATCAGCAAAGCTCTTGGAGAAGGAAATAGAAATTGTAAAACCGGACTACATTATTACCTTAGGGAAGCAGGCTTTTGATTTACTGGGTAAAACCACGTTCTTTAAAGATAATAGAACATATGGTGAAGCAGTTGAATGTGGTGAAGTTATTCCCTTAACACATGGAAAACTCATCGTATCCCCTTTTATTACTGGACAATGCCATACTTCAACAAACTTTCAAAAGCGAATAAAAATTGCAACTGAATTAATCCAAAAAGAAATTAGTAATGAAGAGTAACAACACTAGAAATAGACTCATATTAGCTTGGTAAACACAGGGGCGAGCAGTATGAATAAACTGCTCGCCCCTTCCTTCTATAAGCATTTAATATAAATAAATTAATTTTCCTCCACGACTTCCTTTCCAGCTAGTGCCAGTGACAATTCAAGATGATAATCTAGTTTTTCACCTGGCTCTAAAAAACATAACGTCCCTCTTTCTCTTTCTTTTACTCTGCCCTCGACATAACAATTGGATGGTTCAATCCCTAAAACATTCATTCCTTCTGCATTGGCTTTCCATTGTACCAATTTAGGGAGTGTTTTAGCAGACCAGGTTAAGGTAGCGGTTAAAGGCATTTTTTCATTTAATAATGGAAACGTTGGATTCGTAATCGACACAGTTGTGTTACCTCTAACATCCACATTAAGATTTTCATGATAATAGACTTTTTCCCTGCTATTGTTCGCCGGTTTTTCCCAGCGCTGATAATCTGCCAGAGAAGTGTCTGAATCTCTTGGAGTTACTTTATTAGAAGGAAAATCGATAAAAGTCTCTTCATTCATGAATGGAAATCCAAAATTAAAATGATATAGAATCATATGTGGAGCAGGTTCAAAACCTTTATTTTCAACAATATCTCTAATAGTGAGGCGATTTTCTCCCGCGAAACTTGTAATTTCTCTTTTCATCTGGAGATTAACACCGAATATAGAGGTCTCTTCCATTACAGCGGAAGCCTTTAAAACATAGTCATTTTCTACCCATTCTGCACTTGTACAAATGTTTTTCGCTGGAATATGATGAATGTTCCCATGTAAGCCGAGTTCTTCATCACCATCCTTACAAGGGGAACCTACTTGGGTGAGCCCGCATGTCATTAATAATCCTCCAGCAGCAGTTTTGAGCCATCCCTTTCCTTGTTGCTGAAAATATCCTGGATGAGCAGGCCCATTGGGAGAAAGCCATGACAAACTGTTACCTGCAAATTCAGCAGAAACAATATCAAATCCTCTTGAAGGGGAAATATAATACGTAAGTCCAGCTCCAGTTCTAACCTGGATTAATTCAGTTCCAGCTTCTTTGCCCTCCGTATATTTCAGTCTGGCAATCCCGCCAATTTGGTCCATTTTTCCGACAAGAGATTCTAATTCCCGCTTAATCCATCTTTTCCCATAAAGTTTCATTCGGGCACACTACTACACTTCGTTTTCCGCTACAGGAATCCGTACGATTCGCGGGTCAGTGAACACATCGGCCTCGTCGCTGCTTGTACTTGAGAATTCCGAAATGATTGCACCTTCATCTCCTGCCTGGAACCAATGGAGCGTATTAGGTGGAATGGTAAATTGCTCTCCGGGATTTAATTCGATCTCGTGAAAGACGGTATAATATTGTTCACTGCCCTTCGGTACTGTTGCCTTAATGGCTTCTGTCTTTGGCCCCTCAATATATAGCCAAACCTTACCTGACCTGCAGCGGAAAGTTTCCATTTTGCCGGGATTATTTTCTATTGGGGGATGGCGATGTTCCGGACAAGTTTGTCCTGCAAACAAGACTAAATCTTTCGCACAATAACGATCAGTATTAATGTAGGTGAAAAGCTGCAAACCTTGGGTAGTCAGTTCATTTAATCCAAAATCGGCAACTTCCACTTTCTCCTTTTCCTGGTCAGTAAGCAGGATCCCGGCATTTTCAAGAACTTCGATTGTTTTTTTGCGTGCCTCGCTCTTTTTCATAAATTTTCCCTCCAATCAAATAGGGTGGTTATAAAATTTATCCATAATTCCTAAGTAATTACCGTCACGAAACGTAAAACACTCCAAATTCACTTTCGGCTCCAATCTGTTCCAGCCATTGCGAATTCTTTTTTCGACAGATTCCCAGTCCGGTATATTACTGGTTGCATCTGCTTCCTCTACACAAAAGGCACCAACCGCACATGCATATTCGGCTGTTTTTTCCGGCGGCAATCCCTTAATGATTCCTCCTAAAAACCCTGCGATCGTACTATCACCTGCACCTGTGGTACCCTTTACGTTCACATCAAAACAAGGGGCAATGAATTCCCGGCCCAGCCAATTAATTACATTCGAGTTTTCGCCAATGCTTGCCAACTTTAGGCGATTTTCATCACGCGTCGTTTTTACATACAGTCCTGAATCCCCCAGCTTAATCGCAACGATGGCTGCCCCAAACTCAATAAGTTTATCTGCCAAAGCCGCTAACGTTTCCTGATTTACAATCGTCTGCTGTTTCTCCCTAAATAGCGTTAACATGGCCGAATCCATCATAAATAAAATTTCTTCCAGGCTCGGTAAAAAAATATCGGCAAAAGGCAGGGTTTCCTGTAAAAATGCTTTCCAATCAATTCGGCCTGCCTCTGAATCAGGATCAGGGAGTGCCATATCAAGTGAGGTTGTCATTTGGTTATTTTTCATTTTCTGAAAGAGGTCTTTTACCTCTTTTCCGTTATTTTCGTACATCTTTTTCATTAAAGGCGGATAGCCAAAATGAAAAAAGGAATAGCTTTGAATTTGCGAATCATCTATGTCTAAGGCTGAAAACGTATCATTTGCACCGGGACAATGCAGAAATATCCGATCCGATCCTGGTGGATTCAGGACGACTGAATAGGAAGTAACAGAATCGGGATCAACAATCATTCCAGAGCTCAAAGCGGGGTTTTCTGTTTCCAATCTATTAATTATTTCTGCACCAAACGAATCTTCGCCGATTTTCCCTATCAATCTAGTATCAAAACCCAACCGATGAAGAGCCAATCCTGTATTTGAAACCGCTCCTCCAGTTGTCATTAAAGGAGGACCAACATGATATAAGCTTCCTGGTAATAAAGATACTTTTTCTTCAGTTGTAAATGGCGGAATAACATCCAGGCAGATATGTCCGGCTACAATTACTTTTTTTGTCATTTAATGAACAACCTCGGTTTTATTTAAGTGAATCGTCTCTCCCGTTTTATTGGAGCGGAGGGCTGCCGTGAATAGTTGGTGACTTAGCTTTGTCATTTCTGGTGTTGCGCAATAAAATGATTGTTCCTTTTTATCTCTACTTGCAAGTTCATCGCAAAAAGCCGCCCACATTTGTATAATTGAATCCGAGAAACCAAATTCAAAAATGGGGCCTGTAATCGTTTCAAAGGCAGATTTGTACGGGACATCTTCAACACGCCATGCCTGTGATCCGCTTGAATCATATGGCAGATAACGTACCTGCTTTGGATATTTTGTTGAAAACTCAGCCGAAAAGGATGTTCCCGAAATTCGTATAAACCAAGTGTTTGCATGGCCTGGTGCTATTCGCTTCATGGACAAAATCATCGGAAAGGACTGATTCCCAGTTTCGACATCACAAGCTAAAATCGCGTTATCCCACGTTTCGCAAGGCACCATTCTTCCTTCGTGATTTGGCCTCTCCGTAACGATATTCGATAATAATGCCCTAACCGACTTGGGCATCCAGCCGAATGTAAATGGCAGATGGACAACATGCATACCAAGGTCTCCCATGCAGCCGTATTCTCCATTTGTCTCTACTATCCGCTTCCAATTAATTGGTTTATTCGGGTTTAAATCGCTGCTATGGTAAAATCCTGCTTCCACCTCAATAATCGTTCCGAACTTCTCTTCCTTCACCCAATCAGCAATTTGGAGTGCACCTGGAAAAAATGGGAATTCCGAAGAACATCGAACAACAACGTTTGGATGATTCCCGATCACTGTTAGTATTTCTTCATTTGCCTGTTGGTCAATCCCAAAGGGCTTTTCCCCCAGTAAATGCTTTCCCGACTCGATAATATCGATATACATTTGTTTATGAAGGTGGTGGGGTACTGCACAATAAACAGCATCGATTTCATCGCATTCCAGCAATTCCTTATAATTAGTTGTTTGAATCCGTACCGATGGGATATGATCATGAAACCATTTCAGCGCATTTTCATTGGCATCACAGACTCCGACAATTTCAGGTTTAACAGCCATATTTTGAAGATGGCACCAACGGGCAGCTGCACTGGCAAATTCACGTCCCATTAATCCACAGCCAATGATTCCGAATCGAATAACCTGTTGCATTTTTATTATTCCCCTCTCAAAATCGACATGGCCATGTCTGGATCTGCCTCTTGATGGACAATTGCCATAAATGCTTTTGTCATTAATGCCGGATTAGGATGCTGGACAACATTCCGTCCATAAACAATTCCGTTTGCCCCCTGTTGCATAAGCTCATAGGTACGGGAGAGGATTTCTTCATCAGCAGCTCTTCCGCCGCCTCTAGGCAAAACCGGTTTGCCGGAAGCTGCTTCAATCACTAAATGATAATCTTCCAGATTGTCACAAGGGTCTGCTTTGATAATATCTGCTCCCAATTCAACCCCTTGGCGGACGAGCGGAATAATTTTTTCTTTATCCCCATCCACCATATATCCGCCGCTAATTTCGTTTGGCAGCATCACTAAAGGCTCAACCATTAAAGGCATCCCGTACTTTTCACATTCGGGTTTTATTTTGCAAATATTATCGATACATTGGTGATAGATTTCCGGCTGTTCAGGGATAAGAAATAAATTGACCACCACACAGGCTGCATCCAGGGCCAGCGCCTGTTCAACGGGCCGTTCTATCAATTGGCTAAACAGGTATCTGGGCAATTGTTTACCATATACATTCGCAATATCAGTACGAAGTACGAGTGAAGGCTTTTCTTTACCTGGAATCGCTTGTAAAAGCTTTGCTTGCCCGGGACTTAACTGAATCGCATCAGGATTGGATTTTACAATGACTTCTATAGCATCTTTCATATTTTCTATTCCTGCCAGGAATGAAAATTCATTAAACATACCGTGATCTATTGCCACATTAAAACATTTTCCATCCTCGGCAAATAACCGATTGAACCTAGGCAATATTGACATCATCAACTCTCCTTTATTGAACTTGAAAAAGCGATTTTAAACGTTTTAATTTCATATGGCTTAACAAGGACATTCATTGTGCCCGTTTCCTGTATATCTCCAATTGGATTTTCGAGCAAATCGCATTCCTGCCATGAAAGAATGGGTCTCTCACTGTTCAGTTCAACAACCTCTCTTCCTCCGGAGAAATCATGTATTCTTATCAGAACGGAATTGTTATCCTCGGCCTTTTTCAAGGCATCTATCATGATATTTTCATTTGGAGTCGTAAATAATGAAAGCTGTTCTGCTTCCATTTTCCGTTGATAACTTGTTAAAGGTTGGTTTAATGACCAGGCTTCCTGAACAGTACGTCCTTCATACCAATCTCCTTCATGCGGATAAAGTGAGTACGTAAACGTGTGGTTTCCGATATCGGCGTAAGGATCCGGATAGGTACTGGTCTTGATCAGTGTTAACCGCATAACATTGTCTTTTATGTCATAGCCATATTTGCAATCATTCAGCAAACTGACTCCATACCCTTTCTCTGATAAGTCCGCCCATTGATGGCCAACCGACTCAAATCGGGCCCAGTCCCAGCTTGTATTCCAGTGTGCAGGTCTTTTAACATTGCCGAATTGGATGTCATAGGTAGCTTCGGTTGCACGGATTTGAACTGGAAAAGCTGCTTTTACCAGTTTTTGAGGCTCCTGCCAATCAGCGTTTGTTTCAAAATCAATTCTGGTCGAGTCAGCATATAGCCGCATTTGTTGTTCTATGGTGGAATTTTTGTATTTCCAAGTAAACGCTACGGCAATGGACAGCGGACCCTCCTCGACTACCTGGCAGCTGACAAGGTCCGTGATTTCCTCCATTTTTTGCTGATAAAATATGTCAATGTCCCATGCGTCCCACCTGACGGGCTTATCCTCAAAAACTTGAAGAATATTACCTCGTTCATGTTCAGGAATAACCTCCCGTTTGTGTTTTTTATCATACAGTTTTTCAATTTGGCCATGGCGATTCCATTTGATATCCAGCAGCGGTGTTTCAATCCTGTTTTCACCAATAACAAAAGGGCAATCCTGTGGAACCGGGTGTTCCTCCTGTTCAAAATAAATGGTCGTATATCCAACCGAAGGGACAGTTACCCGAATCTGCCATTCATTCTTCACCAATTGTGATTCAAGGATTTCACCTCTGATATCCATCCACTTTCCCCTGGTGTTCGCCAGTGTTTTAGGAATTTTCACGATTTCGTTTCGTTCCCATGGAGCACTATTAAATACTGTGTACACTTCATTTTCATTTTGTTTAAATGCCGTCCAAATCTCATTTGCGATTTTGGCTGCTTCCTGATATTCCAATCTGCTATCTTCATAAACCTCCCTTATCGAGGAGCCAGGAATGATATCATGGAATTGATTACGGAGAATAATCTTCCAGCCTTCTTCGAGCTGCTTCTGCGGATAGTTGCTCCAGCTAGTTGCCAGAACGCTTTCGAGCACACTTGTCCATTCGACTTCGCGATACAACAGCTCCAATTTCCGATTCATCCGCTTATTATAAGCCTGACTCGTATAGGTTCCGCGGTGGTACTCTAAATAAAGCTCTCCATCCCATGTGTGGACATATTCATCTGTATCGCTTACCGTTTGATGAAGGGTTTCAAAATACTCATCTGCACGGCTCTGTTTCACATGCGGCAGTCCAGGGATTTTGTCAAGACGCCTTCTCATTTCAAGCATTTCCCGGTTAACGCCACCACCGCCATCCCCATAGCCATAGGAAAGTAGAAGGTCTTGATTAAACCGCTTATCACGATATGTGTCCCATATCCCTTTTACCGTTTTCGCCGCAATGTGGCCGTTATAGTCATATCTCCATTCACTATTCCCATTGATATAAGGAGTGGTAATAAAATGGGATAATACTTCCGTGCCGTCTATTCCACGCCACCGAAAAGTATCATGCGGCATTCGATTGTATCGATTCCAGCTGATTTTCGTTGTCAGGAATGTATCGATTCCCGATTTCTTCAGAATTTGCGGTAAAGCCCAGCTGTATCCAAACACATCCGGAAGCCATAAATACCGGGAAGTATGTCCAAATTCCTCTTTCATGAACCTTGTTCCATAGAGGATTTGACGAACGAGCGACTCTCCAGAAGGGATATTGCAATCGGCCTCAAGCCACATCCCTCCATCAATCTCCCAACGCCCTTCCTTAATCCGTTTCTTTATTTGCTCATAAATATCAGGGTAATCAGATTTAATATAGTCATATAGCTGCGGTTGGGACTGCAGGAACAAATAATCCGGATACTTCTCCATTAGCCGCAGGACAGTAGAAAACGAGCGGGCAGCCTTTTCTCTCGTATGTTTTAAACGCCATAACCAGGCAACATCAATATGTGTATGCCCAATACAGTGAACGGTGACTGGATGGGTTTTTTCAAGATTGGCCAGCTCATCATGAATTTTCACTGAAGCGATTTTCATGGATTCATAGAATTCCTCTGATCCCGGTTTTGACCAATTTACCGACTTGAACACCCTATCCAAAGCATTCAATAGCTGAAAATATTCAGGTTGGTTTTTATCCAATACATGAAGGGTTTCAATTATTGCTCTGCTCGTAAAATAAAAGTCATCTGTGGCTGGGTCCAGCCATGCAAGCAGGGCTGTTTTAAATTGATGCTCCTGCACTTGCGGTTCCCCGCCGCCTTCAAGCCCTGACCATAAACGAAAATCCAAGTCGATGTTTTTTCCGATATGTTCCTGCCCAAAAAACACTTCCTGATGATTCATATCAACACCCTGATAGGGAATCTTGTTAACATACAGAAGCGATTCAAAGCCTGAATTCGTACAAAAGTCTGTTTTGCCGAAATCGAATAAGCCTATAATTTCTTTGTCTGACCAGTTTTCCGGGATGGTTATTTGGGTTTTCAGCCAAATATATTGGTCTCGCCCTCTCCAATAATCCCCGATCCTCATTTCTTTCCATACACCCTTTACCGGCGGCCGCTCCCCTACGTTCCCATCTTCATCCTCCTGCACGAGAAAAGAACCGATAGTAATAGGGTCCCGATACCGGAATAAAGAAAGTTCATGCACCTGTTTGGTTAGCTTTTCCTCTGTAAAAAACATGTCCGCCCGTCTCCTCATTTTCCTAATCTACTAACCTATTTATCTTAATAGCCTGCGCATCCGCCTGCAGCGTATCCATTGTGGCATCTAAAATCGCCTGATGGGTGATGCTATGGGCGTTCCCTTCTATCCGGTAAATGAAATCCGCGGCTAAGCCTGAATCAGGTTGCTGCAGCGCTATTTTCTGTAACGCTTCCTGATGGCTTCCATACAATAAAAGGCTCTGTTTTTCAATAAATGGATCTCCTTGCAGCCTAAGTTCTGCACAACCCTCCGTACCGGTTATAAAAACTCTGCCATCTCCCCAGGTCCAACTTGATGAAGGGGTATGCCAATCAGCATAGAGCTGGACAGGCAGCCTGTTAGTAAGCAGTACGGAAAAAGAAGCCACATCATAAAAATCCTCATATTCCGGCAGAATATTTTTGGTCATATACCCATTGATTTTTGTTGCCTCCATCCCGGTAAGCCATCGAAGAAGGTCAAAATCATGGATCAAAAGGTCAACAACAATCCCCCCGGATAAGGATTTTGAAAAAAACCAGGGCTCCCGTTTCGCTTTCCCTAAACGATGCGGTTTTTTTACCGATATATGGGTAATGTCTCCAAACCGTCTTTCATCCATTAATCTCTTAAGTGTTTGAAAAACGGGCTGAAAACGTTCAGTGAGCATCATGCCAACTTGAATATGGTTCCTTGACATTACCCGTTCCAAACGTTCATATTGTTCAAAGCTAGTCACAATAGGCTTATCTGCCATAATATGAATTCTATGTTTCTCACACCATTCAACTACATCGATTTTCCTGGAATTTATATCGGAACAAACAACAATATCCAAGTTTTCAGGCAAAAGGTCGTTCAGACTTCCAAACGATTTCACTAAGTATTTATTTGTAATTGTGTCCCGATACGAACTATTTTCAGATTCATAGATTCCTGCAAATTGATGGCCTAACTTTATCATTTCATCGATGAACTCGAGTATATGAAAATGGCGGCACCCTACAACAGCAAATCGGTATGGTTTCACTTTTTGCTCCTTATGTAACTACGTTTCTTTTAATATGGCTCAAAATTCCTTCTTTCGAATACCATGGGTCATTCTTGTCTACTGGAAAGGTGACAGATTGATTGATGCTGGCTGATTTATAAATACCTGTAACCAATTCAATACTTTTTCTGGCCTCCACACCGTTTACAACAGGTTCCCGGTTATTTTTAATCGCGGAAATCATATCCGAAATCGGTGCAAAGTGATCGTCCCTGCCTGCCGGAATTTCCTCGCCTTTCATTTTCAAGGCCTGGAAGCCTTCGTGATCAAGGACGGGGAAACCCCCAGGAGTTTCAGAAACGGCATGAAAAGCCATCGGCCATTCGATTGCTTTTGTTTTTCCTGAGAGGCTAATCTTGACTCCGTTGTTCACTGAGTTGATAGTAGCCAGAATATGAACTCTTACCCCTGCCTCAAATTCAATCACTGCAGTGATAAAATCCTCCACTTCCACATGATGAGAAATGGTATCCATTTCGGCTTTCACGGATTTTACCCCGCCCAGCAGGTCAAGTAATAAATCGAGAGGATGAATGGCCTGAGTCATTAAGATCCCGCCGCCTTCCTTTTCCCATGTGCCTCTCCAATCCTTTTTGTAATAGGCATCCCCGCGCCAATAAAGTCCTTGCATTTGAGCAAATACAATTTCCCCGAGCATTCCGCTTTTTACAATATGCCTGACCCGTTTGAAGTCCTCGCCAAAACGAAGCTGGAGAGTCACACAAAGCTTTCTGTTAAAATGTACTGCCGCGTCAATCATGGCATCACAATCCGCCAGGGACGGAGCGAAAGGCTTTTCACAAATGACGTGCTTTCCTTTAGATAATGCCTCGATGACTTGTTCTTTATGAAGGAATGGCGGCGTGCAAATCGATACTACCCCGATATCTTCCCGCTTTAAAAGTGAGCCGATATCATCATACATATCAATGTGCCCGGGAATTTCTCCAGCCAGCTTCTCTGCACTCCCTGGCTGAATATCTGCCACCGCCCTAATTGTGCAATCCTTCTCCAGTTCCAGGTAGGCTTTAACGTGGGCCATTGAGACGGCTCCGCATCCGATGATTCCTACTCCAATCTTCTGTTCAGCCATCCTTACCCCTCATCTTGATTGGTTTTATACTGAATGAATGCGTTCAAAAGAAAAACCCTCAACAGTTATCTGGAATGGTTTGTTTAACTTTTTATTAAACAGTTCTATTTTCACCTTAGACCCGGAATGATTTAAAACCAGGAGATGATTGGATTGAACATGGATTTCTACATTCATATGTTCAAAATCCTTTGAAGAGAGTACCCATTCACTGACATAGTACCCGCTTTGATAACCTTGAAGGGTGGTTTCCCATCTGTACATTCGCTGGCCTAGTTTATTGACACCTTCGAAAATATAGATCGACTCCTTTGTTATGAGTGTACGCCCACTTACCCAGGCAGGAGCCTTATTGAAATTGATATAAATTAAATAATCCTTAATTATCAGCAGTTGTGTATTTTCGGTTTCGCACGTTAAAAAGTCATGATTTTTATGGGCCTGCCTCGTTTCCTCAATGGTTTGGTTCGGCATGGCCAAGACAACAAACGGCTCGAGTGTGCCAGGCGTTGTCAGCCTATCCGGATCCATATCATTTAAGATCAGCTGGTCTTCAATGCCTTTCCACCGGTCATATTGATGCCGATTGATATAGGTCACTCCGTGTGACCCTTTTAAGATAAAGCCAATTTTCGAATCCAGGTTTACATAGTCTGGGGCTTTCCAGCTCTTTTTCCTATCCGGTACCGCTGCCAGATACCCATCGAAGGTTTCCTCCGTTTCAGGCAAATAGAGCGTCCGTTTGCCTGGAGCTAAATCAGGCATTCCTTTGTAGTTTTCATTTCTTACACCAATAATCCCTGTAGCAGCCCTCTCCAAATCACAGTCTTTAAGGACCTTCACCTTTTCATAATAGGCGGTATATCCGTTCGGCAAGGAAACAACGGCCACCTCCTGGGCAATCTCATCATCTCCCCTTAAGATTACGCCCGTGGCGCCAAAGCCATTTTCATATTGATGAATCCGGCATTCGTCCATATGCCTGATGGATTCCTGATTCGATAGTGCTTTAACAGCCTTTGTCTGTTTGAACGTAAACATACCGGTATAGCTATGGAAGAGCGGAGTGATATTCCACAAGCCTTGCTCAGGTAAAGTTAATAAAGTGACATTGTTTCGCCAGCTGAAGCTCGTAAAAGCATCCTTTGTCCGGTTTATTATGCTGCATCCAAAAGGATAATAATGGACCCCGGCCAGCTCATCAGCCAGTTCTTGATACCGGGCTGGCTCCGCTTCATCACCGCCAAAAATATGTAATAAATAGGAGTTTACTAAGTCAAGGGCAGAACCCGGTTCGAAATCCTTTGATGATTGGGCATGTACAGGATTAAATACATATTCTTCTTCCTCCAATAAACAGCCGGATGGATTGCTCATCTGTATTTTCTCAATGGTCTCCAAGCATCGCCTTTCAAACAGTGCAGCTGATTTGTTCTTATGGACCACGTTCAATACTGCATGGGTAAATTGACGTTCATGATGCCGGTTATACCACCAATCCTGGCCCTGGATCGGAACGGCAAGGCCATCGAATTGCGCCCAGATTTTAACCGTTTTTTCATACAGTTTCTCATTATTAAAAATCGCACTCGAATTGACTGGTTCTCCGCTCATATATGCTAAAATGGCGTGAACGGCACGCAAATTGATTCCTGCACAAAGATAGCTTGGATGAACAAAGGCATGATTTTCTGTCGTGTAATCCGGCAGGAAGTTGATCGTTTTAATTTCATGATTATCTGTTTTTTCAATAAGGCCTGACCTTGACGTCAAACGGTCCCAAGAGGTTGTAATTGTATTGATTCCCCAATTAACAAAGCCGTCCTTCCAGCGCTCATGATGCGGATGTTCCGGAAACAATGCAACTGCTGCGGCAAGCCCCGCTGTGGTCCATGCATCCTCTTCACATTGTGTATCATAAAAACTGCCGCTTCTTGGCGGTTCTTCACAAAAACGGTCAGCATAACTAGAAACCACATTTTGGACGAGAGTTTTTGTTTCATCATCCAAGTCATCCCAAAGCAGCCAGGCGGCAGTTGCAAAAGAAGAAATAGATCGTCCATTTTGGCTGGCCATAAAGAAATGGTCATCTTTACCGCCCCATTTTTTCCCGGCAGTATAGTGATTTCGTCCATTCACCCGTATACAATCTTCTGGTCCAGTATCGTGAGTAAAGCCCATGTAACGAATCGCTTTTATCGCTTTTTCCTTTAATTCATCCCTATCAATCCCGGTGACTTCACGGCTGTATTCACCTAGCTTTGCAGCTACAGCAAATACAAGAGCCGTGGACGCGCTTTCAGAGCTATACCAGAAATCACCGCCAAAAAAATGTCCTGTATCCGGGCGCACATCCCACTCCCTGAATTCCTTATTGGCGTATGGAATCCACTTCAGTAATACATGATAAAACCTTCTGGACATTTCATTTTCTTTGGCCCGGTTCCAGTCAATCTGTTGAATTTTCCACACTTGCCCCTCAAGAGCTGAGTTCATGCTTTTTCACATCCTTATGACACACGGCCTTTATGCACGGAATGCCAAAAACCACTTCAGTTTCAGAATATTGGGCTTCATTATCATGATGGAGTGGAATGTAAACAATGAAATCGTGTATGGTCCCATCCGCATCAAACTCTACCTGGCCATCCGTAACGCTCGTAATAGTGATGGATCTTTTTAACCGTTCCCACT
Source organism: Bacillus sp. FJAT-27225 (assembly GCF_001685025.1). GTDB lineage: Bacteria > Bacillota > Bacilli > Bacillales > Cytobacillaceae > Bacillus_D. The sequence goes on from NZ_MAYU01000021.1 coordinate 728,269, forward strand.
TGTTTACTTCATTTCCTGTCCAAAATTCAAATTGCCGTTTTTTCATTTCCTCAACTACTTTAAAAAAGGCCTCGCGTACTTTTTCATTTCTATGCAAATGAATTTGGTGAAATAAGAAATGGGCTACACCATCCACATTTTTCACCGTTTCCAGGAATGGCACGATGATTGAGGTATCACCCCATTTACCTGTATTGATGTCGGGTGTTAAGAAGGGTAGTTCAACAACATCGTAAAACCGGTTGTGATCGGTCCCCCATGCAATCGGAAAATAAGGGTGGCAGGTACCAAAAGTAAAACCCAAATTACCTTTTTTACTAGGACCAACGGTTTGGTCGGATTTGATTCCACATTGTTCACACCATTCGAACAGTTCTCCCCATCCTTCATACCTGGTTAAATGATTTTTATTGGAAACAATCTCTACACCAGGCAAATCCTTTTGCATTCGGGAAAATTGCTGCTTGAATTCCTCCTCGCCCCAGAAGCCATCGTCTACATCAACAGCATTATAATGAAAGGCCAGTTCATGGCCATCCGCTTTTACCCTTTGATAGACGTCCTGGCTATATCCGGGAACCATCATGCACCATGTTGATCTGACACCAGCTTCTTTTAAGAGACGGAGAGTCGTATAGGCATGTTCATCCTCGTTATAATCACTATCATGGGAAATGACGGCTACACCTTTTACTCCCTCAGGCCAATACCAAACAAACGGCAAGGTCAATTCTTTCGCCAAACTCAGTTCTACTAAATAGTGAACAAATACTTCTTTCCAGAGGTCCGCATAAGGATAGGCAAAATAAGGCTGGTTGGTTTCGGTTCGTTGCCGGTCGTGCTCCCAATCCATCTCACACATATCATCCACTTTTAGCACATAATCATTAATTTCCGCTGTTCCGTCCGGGGCCGGTGTACCGTCATGAAATAGAGGCTGCCCTCCCTGTTGGAGCCTTACGACAGTTTCTGCTATGTCAACCGTACACCTTGAGAAGATACCCTTTTCCAGAGGAAACTGTTGAAATAGCGGTGCTTGACTGTTCAGTAGGCTGCCTGTTTGTTTTTCTGCAGTATTTTCCCCCGCAGCAGAATGCCACGGTTTTGCTTTTAAATAACGGAGCTTTTTGTATTTTTCCTGGTCATACGAGGCATACCCTGCGCCGAGTGTTTCTCCCTTGCGGAAACCGAAATATGGTGCCAGCTGGTCAAGATTTGCAAGGGATAAAACCGCGCCGCCCTTTTTTACAAAATCAAGTATTTTCTCGCCAACAGCCTTAGTATCTGGAACAAAGGCTGCGATAATGATATCGAATTGCCCGGAGTCCAGATGCTCACCGCTCGTAACCATTTCATATGGAATCCTCAACCTGCCTAAAATGTCTTTCAGATACGTTGCAAATACATTTTGGCCATAGCTCCAATACCGTTTAGATAAGTCTTCATCTATATATAAACCTAGTCTTGCTAGTTTCATAACTTCTCACCTCCCTTTTATATCCGGTAAGAATTCATTACCTTTTTAATGGCTCTTGCAATATCATCCATATCTTCTTCTGTTCCAAGCAATACACGCTGCGGAAGCCAAATAATTTCCTGTTCACAGGCAGTTTCACTAACTGGACAGTTATAGATTTTTTCTTTCCCCAGCCATTTTTTCATTTCATTGATCACTGCCCGATTTTGATTTAAAGATACATATCCCCCGGTTACAGGAATCCCTTCCGCATTCATCTTTCGAATAAAGTCTTGTTTATCGACGGTTTCAGTCATTCCTTTTTCAATTCTGAACATGTACATATGGTACGCATGTCTTGTAACCCTTGGATCCCTTCCTGTCGGTGTAACCCCATCAATATGAGATATATACTGATTTAATAGAGCAGCATTATGTTCCCGGGTCTGGCATTGTTCTTCCAGGCGGGTTAATTGCGCAAGCAGAATGGCTGCCTGAAATTCAGACATCCGCAGGTTCCAGCCGATTCGTTCATGCTGATACCAGGCACCTGTTGGGATACGGCCAACATTGGCGAGAGACCAGGCCTTTTCGGCAAATTCCTTGTTATTGGATAAAATCATCCCTCCTTCACCGGAAGTAATGTTTTTGCCTGATTGAAAACTGAAGGAAGCCAAATCCCCCAGTGCTCCTGCTCTTTTATGTTCCCACTCAGCACCGACAGCTTGCGCGGCATCCTCAATCACTACCAACTGATGCTTTTTCGCAATCCTATTGATTTCGGTCATATTAGCCGGTGCACCTGCAATATGGACAGGAAGGATCGCTTTTGTTTTACTAGTGATCGCCTCTTCAATTTTTTCAGGATCAAGTGATAAGGTATCTTCCTCCACATCAACAAAAACAGGAATTGCTCCGAATATAAGCGCAGCGGTAGCAGTTGCTATAAAAGTGTAAGGAGGCATAATGACCTCATCCCCCGGATTTACCCCGGCTGCCTGCAGGGCAACAGTAATCCCTAATGTTCCGTTAACGGTTGAGATTGCATACGCTGCCTGATGTAAGTCGGCAAACTTCCTTTCTAGTTCCGGCAATTTATTGCGGTTGGTGCCTCCCCATTTTCCGGAACGGACAACTTCCAAAATCATTTCCTCTTCTTCCTTCCCAAAGATGGGCCAGTCAGGAAATGGTTTTGTTCTTACCGGACTCCCTCCGCTAATGGCGAGTTTATCCAAACTTGTTTCTGTCATTTCTATTCCTCCATTAGCGTCGAATCGACGACCTTTTTATTCTTGACATCCAATAAAAGTGTTTTTATTTCGAAGCCCTTCATTGAAAGTTCCACTGAGATATTGACTAGCGGAAGATGAATAGAAAATGTTCGACCTTTCCCTGTAGGCTCAAATAACCTTATGAGGTAATCGTCCGTTTTCTCCGCCTTTTTAAAAGCGGATAATTGAATGGACGGATCATCAATTTCCAGTAATGAAAGGGGCAATTCTCCTTCGCCAGATGGAAAATAAGTGAGTGCATAAGGTTTTTCATTATGTATATGGGCTTCCCGGTCAATGTTTTCGAGTCTCTTGTCCATTGATGAACCGTTGAACCAAAACCTAAAACTGCGTTCACCTTGATCCATTCGTTTTGAAAAACGGTCCTGAGGAATGACAGAGGCTTTTTCTCCCCCAAGCAATGCCGAGTAGCCAGCTGAACGAAGCAAGGATAATCGAATCTCTCCATCTTTTTCATCTGATCCATAGGTTCCATCATTAATACAGGAAAACGCCAGTTGCTCGTTTTCAGAAACAACAGCACTCCATTTCTGCGCCACAGCTTCCTTATGGTTCTGAGGAAGTTCTTCCCTGCCAAACGCTACCTGCCCGATATACTTATTGGAAGAAAAAACAGTCGGAACAGACAGCTTTAACATTTTGTCCTTCTCCAGCCAATGGGCAGTAAGTTCAACTTCGATTTCTGTCCCACGCTTAGGAAGATGATAACGCTGGCAAATTTGCGAATCATTGTACTCGAACAACACCTCTATAATTGAACGCACTTCCCCGTCCTCGATGATTCGGACTGCTGGCAGTTTTTCTGTCACACCGGAAACACGGGTTGCCTTTTCGGAATCCATGAGCTTGAACTCGCCAATTTTATCCGGAAAGCTTTTCACATGAGATCCCCATGCATCTTCGTTATCGTTCACCACAATTGGCATGAATGCGTTTGGTTTTAAATAATCCTTCCCGTCTATCCTATATTGATCAACATATCCGGTTTGGCAATTAATAACGACCTCCAAGTCATCTGTCACAAAGTGTATTTTCCCATCTTTTTCAGTGAGGCTTGGCTCCGGTTTACTAGGAATCAACTCAACCGTGCAATCAAAGCGGTTTAATTGTGCGGGCTTTAATTCCGCTGTAAAACTGACCTTTTTTCTCCAATCAATATATAAACTGCTTTCTTCTTCCTCTACTTGAGAAGGAATTCTTTCCCCGTTCGAATAAACGACAGGCAGGGCAAAGTGACCTTTAGAGGATTTAGGAAGCTGAAATTCACATTCAATAATCATGTTTACCGCATAAGGATGAGGGTTATAAACAAAAATCGGAATCTCCCCTTCGCCAGCTTGCTTCTGGCCGCTTGTTAATGCGAAGAATAATTTCAACCTTTCTCTCGCAAGGATTTCCAATCCATGATCCATCATCCGGATCGAGTTCTCCTCCACAGCCTGAATCGAGGTTCCTGCTAAAATATCATGGAACTGGGCAATCATCAGGTCTTCAATTGCTGCATTAATCGACTCTTGAGGATACGTTGCTAATTGCTGTAAAGCTGCGGCAGATGCCATCTTTTCCAGTGAGTAAATTTCATTTTCCAACTGCCGGTGTTTTTGTTTAATCCTGATTTGTGATGTATAGCAGCCAGGTGCCCACGGGTTTAAGTCCCCTTCATGTTTCTCTATCTCCTGATTTCCTTTTAATTCAGCAAAATAGGCTTCCGGAGTGGAATGGAGTACCTCAAAATCCTTCGTTTTTTCCTTAAGTTCCTGCAGGTTGTTTAAGTCAATTTTTGACGGTCCGCCTCCATGGTTCCCGATTCCCCAAAGAACAAGGCCAACCTCTTTTTCCCTATGTAATTCCATCCATTTGGTTACCTTTTCATGGGCTTTGCCCCTCCCTGATAAATAGGCATTAAACGCACGATGGCCCAGGACTTCGGAACCATCATAGCCCACCCAGACAAAGTCATCCCCAGGAAGCGGGCAATCCTGTTGATCAGGTCTGCACACTATATAAGAATCAAAACCGGATTTGTTTAAAATTTGCACTAAACCTCTCGTATGGCCAAATGAGTCAAAATTGATTGCAGTGGTAGGTTTCTGTCCGAATTTTTCTGCAAAGTAGTTTCTGCCGAATAATATTTGCCTTATAAAAGACTCTCCACTAGGCAAATTGCAGTCTGGCTGCAGGTACCATCCCCCCATGATATGCCATTTACCCTCAGCTACTAATTTTTGAATCCGTTTAAAAAGAACCGGATCAAAGGTCTCCACCCATTTGTAGAGAAGTACCTCATTATGATTAAAGATGAAGCCATCAAATTTCTCACAAAAATCTGCGGCAATTCTAAAAGTGGATAATGCTTCCCCTGCGCCTTCCTCGAGTTCCCATAACCACGCAGGGTCTAAATGCGCATTACATACTAAATGTAATTTTTTCACCGTTTTCATCTCCTTCCACTTGATGCAATTCGGCTACCCTAGTGCTGCGATTGTTAAGTTAATCTTTATGTAACAAGCTGTAATCCTTTTTTAAGAAAATAGCCCCCAGATGGTTAGATCCAGGGGCTATTGACTATTACTTGCGGTTTTCCTTATACCATTTAGTAGCTTCATCAATAAGCTTATCTCCGCCGCGTTTCTCCCAATTTGCAACAAACTCATCAAATTTATCTACTGATTCTTTTCCAGTTACTACTTTTGCAGCAAATTCCAGCCACAGGCCATCATAGGCCAGTTCAGGCCGTGCCTTTAATGTTTCCATTGCAGGCATATCCGCACCATCGTCGATTAAACCTTCTTGATTCGCAACCTTCAGGGAGTCATAAATCAACTCTCCATGTACTTTGTTCTTCACGAATTCTTCATTTGTTAAATATTCCTTAGGACCTGTAAAATGGATCCATTGCTGGTACATGAATTGTCTTCCTGCTTCTTCATTGGATGTTGGATACTTATAGTTGATTTCTCCATTTTCCACGGTATGATCTTTTCCCTCTAAACCATATAGGAAAAAGTTATCGGCCTCTTCGTTCCCTTGCTGATAGAACCAATCAAGGAATTTGATTGTTTCCTCCGCATTTTTTGAACCTGCTGGGATCGTCCAAACAAAGTCGGAAACACTTGAACCAAGTGGATAAACTCCTCCAGGTTTTCCACCCGGAATGACTGGTGATGGAATAATGGCAATTTTAGCATCGGGATGACTTTCATTTATTTTGGTCAGCCACGAATCTGGAGCAGCAGATGAGTGTGCCCACATTCCTACAAGTCCGGCTCCGATAATTTTGGCATCCCAGTCTTTCCCCTCTTGAACGAGGAACTCATTATCAAGCAGTTTTTCTTTATAAAGAGTCCTATACACTTTTAGTGCTTCTTTCATTTCCGGCTTAATGAAATTAGGAACCAGTTTACCGTCCTGATAGCTCCATGCTTGCGGCTGTGCATCATATGCACCAAAAAATGAATATCCAAAAGAGAAGTTTTTACGTGCAGAGAAAGGAATTTCATCCTGGATTCCATTTCCATTGGGATCCTTCGTTTTAAAGGCGCGCAACACTTCGATATATTCATCAACCGTCTTTGGAACTTCCAGCCCTAATTTATCTAACCAATCTTTTCTAATATACGTAACGGTCGAATTCAAAACAGGATTCTCTTGCGGGATCCCGAAAATTTGCCCATCTTTACTTACGCGGGGGTTATCCCATGATTCTTTCGGAATGGCCTTCAACAAATTTTTTCCATGTTTTTCAAGAAGATCATTTAATGGCATCAATACGCCTGCATCTAAAGCTGGTGCAATTTCAGGACGATTAATTCCTTTCGTTTGCAATAAGTCAGGCAATTCGCCTCCAGCTAAAAGAAGCTGCATATTTTGCTCATAATTTTCATGAGGGAGGACTTCAAGTGTAAGGTCGACATTCGCCAATTTCTCTAAATTTTTTACATATTCATCATTATTGATATCTTCATTCCCCTGAACATAGGCAGCCCCGCCTGTTTCCAATGCGACCTTTAGTTTAGCTGGTTCTTTTGCTTTTGCTTTTTCGGCGGCTTTCGGGTCTTTTTCAGTAGATGCCTTTTCCCCATTAGATGTACATCCGGCCAGGGCAATGAGAAGTACAAGCAATACGCCAATGAGACTCTTAGAAAATTTAATATTCATTCCTTTTCCCCCTTATTCGTTATTAATATATTCATCCTTTGATCGAACCCAGCATTGAACCTTTCACAAAATGCTTTTGGACAAAGGGATAAATAACTAGAATTGGAACCGTTGCTACTAAAATAGAGGCCATTTTGATTCCTTCAATCGATTGCACGGTAAGTGAGGCTGTTTGCAGCATTTGCTCTGCATCACTTTCGACAATTAGCTGCCTTAGCTTCACTTGAAGCGGAAACAATTTTTGGTCCCTAATGTACAAGAGAGCTCCAAAATATCCGTTCCAATGCCCTACTGCGTAGAATAATCCAATGGTACTCAGTGAGGGTAATGAAAGGGGCAGGACAACACTCCAGAGTGTCCGGTATTCCCCGCATCCATCCATTTTTGCTGTATCAAGCAAATCCCTTGGGATATTTTGAAAGAAGGAAATCATGATGATTAGATTGAATGCACTGATTAATCCCGGAATCATCAGGCTCCATAATGTATTCAGCATCCCAAGCGACTTTACAATCAAATAAGATGGAATCAACGGTGCAGAAAAGATCATTGAAAACACAACCATAAAGATAATGATTTTTCTGCCCTTCAAATCCTGCTTTGACAGGCCATACGCCATCAAAGAGGTAAAAATCAGATTCAATAGGGTCCCAAAAACAGTAATATAGACCGTCACTCCAAATGAACGCCAAATCTCTTTGTCCAACAATACTGCGCGGTAATTGTCCAGTGTAAAATCCACTGGCCATATGGTCACCCGGCCCTCCATAATCGCTTGTCCTGAACTAAATGAACCTGCAAAAATATGTACGAAAGGAAGCAGCATGGACAAACTAAGAATGGTAAGAAATATATAATTGAAGATACTGAAAGTCTTTTGTGCAGGAGTTTGTCTGATCATCCATCTTCTTCCCCTTTCTAATAGATTGAGTTTCCTGTCATTCTTTTACTTAGCTTATTTGCCCCAACTAACAACAGCAGGCCAACAACTGATTTAAATAGACCTATAGCGGTCGTATAACTATATTGCCCGCCAAGTAATCCGACTCGATAAATATACGTGTCAAATACTTCCCCGGTATCCCAAACTAGTGGATTTAAAAGCATATAAATTTGTTCAAATCCAAGATCAAGGATATTGCCAATTCTCAGAAGCAACAGCACAATTATGGTTGGCATGATGCTTGGTAGGGTAATGCTTATTGCCTGTCTCAATTTCCCCGCTCCATCTACCTCAGCGGCTTCATATAATTCAGGATTGACTCCTGCCATAGCTGCCAGATAAATAATCGTACCCCAGCCAATTTCCTTCCAAATTCCTGAGCTGACAACAATACTTCTGAAGAACTGTGGTTCCTGCATAAAGAAAATCGGTTCCCCGCCAAACCACTTAATCACTTCATTCACCATTCCTGAAGTCGGAGATAAAAAACTAATGACCAAACCTCCGACTATTACCCAGGATAGGAAATGGGGCAGGTAAAGAATTGTTTGGATCGTTTGCTTAAACTTCATTTTCCGGACTTCATTTAAGAGGAGTGCCAATATAATCGGTGCCGGGAATCCTAAAATTAATTGATAGAGACTGATCAATACAGTATTGGTTAGAATTTCATAGAACTCAGGGTATTCAAAAAGATTGATAAAGTGTTTTAGTCCCACCCAAGGGCTCTCAAATATTCCCCTATATACGTTATAATCCTGAAAGGCAATGACAATCCCACCGAGGGGAATATACTTAAATACGACAAAAAATATAAATCCCGGCAGAATCATCGAGTATAGCTGCCAGTGCTTTAAAAAGTAATTTTGTTTCTTTTGAATGGGTACCATTTTTATATCCGTTTGTACTAAATCAGGTTTCTTAGCTGATACATTCGGTTGCAGCATCTTATCCCCCCTATATAGGATTGATTTTAGAGAATTTTCAGATAAATATCCATGTCGTTTTTTATGATTTGTTGTGAATTTATTACTCTAATCATTTTTGCAAAGAGCATCCAAGAATAAAAAAGCCCTATATCTTAATCAGATATAAGGCACTTTATCATTTTTAAGAAGGCTTCGATATTCTGATGGCGACATTTTATAGTACTTTTTAAACGTTTTTGTAAAATGCGGATAATCATTATATCCAGCCAATTCAGCAATCTCATATGTTTTTAAACGAATATCCATTAGCAGTTTTTTTGTTTGCTCCATACGCAATTCTGTTAAATATTGAATGAAGCTCTTACCATATTCGTCTTTAAATTGCCTGCTGAAATAGGCTGGGGACATATTCACACTTTCCGCTACGTGCTGCAGTGTTAAATTGGGATCCGTAAAGCGGTCCTTAATAAACTCGACTGCTAAATTTATCTTAACGGAACTTCCCCAATTTTTAGATTCCTGAACATGGTTTGTTATTGTAGTGAACCAACGATTTATATGTTTAATAATATCTTCTATCTCGTGATTAACCGGGCCGGCCTCCAATTCCTCACAGATCAGTTCCCGGCCGAGTCTGCTGCTTATACCCCTTTTAACAAAATGATATAAATTAAGAAATAATTCCTTAACGAGCATGGAATTTACTTTTTTGGCTGTCATCTCCTGATAACAGGCCAGAAGCAATTCCTCACATTCCGACTTTCTGGCTCCCCACAAATATGTAATGAATTCCTCACTATATTCCTTACATTTTAAAAGCCACTCACTTGATTCCTCAGTCAATGACTTCTGGCTTTTTAATTGATTCTCCACTTTTTCCAGCATTTTATAAAATAGTTCCGGCTTTATCGGCTTTAATAAATAATCAATTGCCCCATGCCTTAATGCATGCTGTGCATATTCAAATTCATCAAACCCCGAGACGACAACGATTTTACTGTCAAACCCCATTGTCTCGACAGTTTGAATAAGCTCAATTCCATCCATTTCGGGCATGCGTATATCTGTGATAATAAGATTAGGGCGTAAATTCCTGGTTAATGTTAATGCCTCTTTGCCGTCCTGTGCATAACCAACTACCTTAAAATGAGGAAACTTCATTTCTATCAGTTTAGTTAAACTCTTTTTGATGATTGGTTCATCATCAACAATGATGACAGTAAACATAGTCCTCCTCCTATTCCCCGATCGGCAAAATGACCCGGATGATGGTGCCGTTTTCATTTGATTCCACTAATTTTAAGCCATATTGATCCCCAAAGGTTAACCGAATCCTTGTGTGCACATTCCATAGTCCTATCCTGTTTAAATGGTTCTGTTTGGTTGTAATTTCCTCTGAGCCTTTAAGGGAAAAAGCGTTTTGATACATTTGGAAGATCGTATCTGGCATGCCCTTTCCATGATCGATAATATCCAAAAAGAAAGCATCATTTTCCTTCCTCCCGCTCACGGCCAAAAAGGAAGGTTTAATCTTTTGGTTTTCGTAGCCATGCTCGAAGGAATTCTCGATGATTGGCTGTAAAATTAATTTTACTGCCCTTACTTTTCCTATCAATTCTTCGGGATAATCCAGGTGGACTTGCAGTTGTTCATATCTTTCCTTTTGGATATCCAGATAGGATGTAACATGCTCCAATTCATCATTGAGTGTGACGATATGGTTTAAATCCGATATATTGTAACGGAACATATCTGCCAAGCTTGTTGCCATCTTACTCACAATCATATTCCCTTCAAGAATAGCGTGTGAGTTGATCAGTTCCAAGGTATTGTATAAGAAATGTGGATTGATTTGAGATTGCATCGCCTTTAAGGAGGAATCGCGCTGCTTGATTTCCATTTCTTTTTCTTTTAATTCTGCTTTATGAACCACTTGTACCAGTCTTTCAAGCTCATTAACCATTTTATTGAAACTGCGATTCAACTTCCCGATTTCATCTTTTCTTTTCTCAGAAGCCCTTATTTGAAAATCACCCAATTCAGCTTTTTTCATTAATGCTTGTAAATGCGATAGTGACCTTGTTAATGATAATGAAAAGCCTCCGACTAACATGAGGGCAAGTGTGATTAAAGCGATTGCAATCGCAATGGTGATAGACCGGATTGAAACAAGCTTGCCTATTAAATTTTTCAAGGGAACTTCAGTCATAACCGTTAAGTTCGTTATTGGTGAAGTATGATAGGTTATGAGCCGTTTTTCTCCCTCGACTTCGATAATAAAGGAATCCTGGCTTTTTTTAAAAATGTCCTTTAAATATGCTCTATCCACCTTTGTTCCAAGGCTTTGTCTATCAGGATGATAGAGAATTCTCCCATTTTCATCTGTAATCCATATAAAGCCGGTTTCACCTATATGTTCCTGATCACTGATTTCTTTTAATTTCTGTATTTTTAAATCAATGAGAAACATACCACTGGTTTTATATGTATGATAATCCAAAAAACTGCGGGTCAAGGTTATAACCGGCTTGGAATCTTCATAGTTTATTCCTCTTAATTCAAAACCTAATAATTTTGGAGCATCTTCATTTTTGAATTTTTCAAACCTCTTATATGCCGAAAAGGTGGTTCCAATTTGGTTGTTTGAGGCTACATTAAAGGAAATGACATCTCCCCGGCTATACAGCTCGGGAGCGATTTCCTTTTCAATTCTTTTTGAAAGGAGATAGGTTTCAAAATCATCATCAGGGCTTAAATTAATGTATTCCTGAATAACGGGATGGATAATGACAGGTTTAACTGTTCGTTCCAGTCCCTGAAAATAGTCATCCAAATTATTGTTCTGCTGCCTGACTAATTGTTCACTATCATTTATGGCATTTGTTTCAATAACCTTGGTGGACTGGCTGTACCAGATATAACCGAAAAACAGGAAAGGAAATAATAAAAATAAAATAACTAATAAATACAGCTTTGTCTTAATCGACAAATCAACCAGCCGGCTAATCATGTATATCCACCATTTGCCTGATTTCGTTTTTCTTCCAGCCGTTTGAAACTAAGTTGAGCAAAGTAACTGATTACATAGGCGGGTAGACTGATCCCGAGAAAAGGAAGAAAACCCGGTACGATAGTGAAAAAAATAGTACAAAGTATAAGGCCAAGTACAATCAGCAAGGTTTGTAACGGAGCAAATACAGGAAATAAGAAAGAGTTTTTAAAGGACTCAGATGTTTTCATTTGAAAGTGTGAACAGATTGGAAACACATAACAAAATGCCAGGCCAAACAGAATGAAAAGAATCGTAAAAAAACCTACAAGTATCTCGTAAAACATCCCCTCAAATTGGCTGAAATAGCGGATGTCAAAATAAATGAGCAAGCCAATTCCCGTATAGAGGAAAGACAATTTTATGCCTCTTGAAAAATTCAGTTTGAATTCTTCTTTAAAAGCATGAAAAATCTTTACATCTTCATCAAAAACAATCATTTTCCTTAACACTGCAAACAATGCCAGTGTCGATGCTCCAACACCAACTATCACCAATCCGGCTAAAGTAAATAGAATCCACACTATATTTAAATAGGCAAGCCTTACTACCCACAAGGAAAAGCGATGAAAAACCCCCATGAAGCCGTTCATTTCCATTCTTTAATCCCCCTATTGAAACCAATTATGTATAGTATAGCAATAACAAGAATATTTTGAAATGTCTCATAATATAGAGGTTAATAAGAAAATTGAGAAAACAGAAGATTTTCCAAGCCCGATATGCTATTTAGTTAAACTGGTTTTCCTGTATCCTTATAAAAAACTCCTTGAGATAGAGTATCTAAGTAGACCCCAAGTAAAAAAAGCACATAGGTTTAGCCTTACCGGCTGCCTATGTGCTTTTATTATAGTAATATGAAAGTTTTAGAATCAGTCACTTCTGTTATCTCAATTCATAAGCCTTATCAATACAACTGGTTATTTGGCCTAATTAATCTACCCACTCTAATCTACTATATACCTCTCCAGGAGTGAGCCTTAAATTATCTGCCAGGTTTAGGAACAGTCCGTTCCACGTTGTCTAAAATAGGTTCCTAGTATCTACAACATAGCTCGCTTTCCTTAAAAGAAAAAGTTTATTTCACAAACGTATTAGGTATTAGGTATTAAGATTGCAACTACCTCGCCACGGGCACAAAGAACATCATTTGCAAATACCTCTGTATGTACTCTCCATCTTTAGGATGAATTTCTTCAACAGTTCCAATTGCTTTTGAACGATCTAATACTTCCGCTTTCTACACCATAGAAAGATCCCGCTATAATTTTTAAAATAGTTTGACGTTTTTGTGAGATAATGATATAAAAGCTATTAACAAAGATGGCTACAACTAAGAGGTGGAGGTTATGGAGATGGGAAATAACTGTAAAATTTTGGACTGTACAATTCGAGATGGAGGGCTAGTCAACAATTGGGACTTCAGCGTCGAATTTGTTCAAGACTTGTATAATGGCCTAAGTGATGCAGGCGTTGAATATATGGAGATAGGATACAAAAATTCTCCTAAACTTCTAAACGCAACTGAGCCCAATCCTTGGAGGTTTCTTGACGATAACTTCCTGAAAGAAATCATCCCTGAGAAAAAATTCACGAAACTATCGGCACTCGTTGATATTGGGAGAGTTGACCCAAACGACATCCTGCCGCGTGAAGAAAGTGTATTGGATATGATTAGGGTCGCCTGCTATATTCGCGAAGTGGACAAGGGCCTCGAGCTTGTGCAAATGTTCCATGATTTGGGCTATGAGACTTCTCTCAACATCATGGCTTTATCAAGCGTCCCTGAACAACAGCTCATTAAAGCATTCGAATTGGTGAAAGCAAGCCCTGTCGATGTGGTCTATATCGTTGACTCCTTCGGCAGCCTGGATCCCGCAGACATCGAGCATCAGGTGAACAAGTTCAAAGCCATGCTTCCAGACAAACAGCTTGGAATCCATACCCATAACAACATGCAGCTCGCATTCGCCAATACGCTGGCTGCCTTACAAAATGGGGTAACCTTCCTCGATTCATCCGTCTACGGCATGGGCCGAGCCGCCGGTAACTGTCATACAGAACTACTCGTTGGCTATATACAAAAGACAAGCTATGAGCTTAAGCCTGTCCTTGGCGTGATTGAAAAGCATATGCTCGACATGCGCCAAAGGTGGGAATGGGGCTACATCATCCCCTACATGATTTCCGGTATCCTGAACGAACATCCACGCGTCGCCATGGCCTACCGTGACAGTGCCAACCGGGATAAATTTGTTGATTTCTATGACAAAGTAACAACTCCGGAAGCCACAATAGCATCATCTGAAAGTCGGTAAGATTACATACTGAAGGTGGAAGTAAACACTATATAATGTAAGGTTACAAATGCTGGATTTTATGAGCCAACAGGAACTGTCGACGCACAGTTCCTGTTATTTTTTATGTAATCGGGTTCAATGCTGGAAACATCTTCACCACAAATTCGGTTTCACGACCATGAACCAGAGCATCGACATCAATAATATGATGTAGGTCCAGATGGCGCGCTTCAATTTTGCGGTGAGTGCTAGTTTATTTGTTCCTTCTTCGGCAAATTCGCGAAGTGTTGGAGAGAATGCCCGGGCCAGGAAAAAGAGGGAGGCGAACAGCAGTGCCAGGGTTCCGACAATCCATGGCGTTTTCCATGTCCATGGTCCGAGGATGACGAGCAGCACTCCTGTTCCAATCAGCACATGGCCGGCGTGTTTTGACAGCCGCACGACTGACTTCAGCAAAGCCAAATGGGCATCCAGCTCTTTCTTCTCAGCATCAGGCAGTTTTTTCACAATGGGCATCAAAATGAAGAAGGGCCCTATGGACGCAATCGCGCTTGCGACGTGAAGATAAATAATGATACGGTACAATAAGTCCATTTCTTATTCTTTAACAGGACTAAATTCATGCACCCAGACACGCATTTTCGGAAGCCATGGCATTCCCGGGTGATACGATAGAATCGACTGTTTGTACGCTTCTACATTCTCAAAGCCCTCGCGCTGCGCATCTGCATCTGTCAATTCTCCAAGTGATTGAGAATAGACATTGTCCACGACGAATTTCTTTCCTTTTAACTCCATGATTTCGCCTACATCGGCATAACGGCCGTTACGGCGCGTAGCAGTTTTCTTGTCTGCCAACACTTTATTGACGTCGTCTTCCATTGTGACAAGACGCTCAACCTCACATGTTTTGGGCGGCAAAGCATTGTTCTGTTTTGTCATTGAAAAAAACTCCCTTCCTTTTGCTCCTCTATAATATTACATATAGAAAGAAAGAACTCCAATGCAAACAATCGTACCCATGTCAGGGACACAATAAAAAGAAGATTAAGCAGATATACCAAGAAGCAAATTTCCAGCCTGAGGAGACTTTTCTCAATTTGCCGTGATGCGCGAATAGCTGGTCCCCACAGCCGGCTCCTTTTTTAAAGTCAACTGTCCACTTCTATAGAAAAGTTGCTTACTGATTGATGATTACTACAATAAGTAGCATTCAACAGTTCTCTATGGTCCCCCAGTAAATAACAGAAAGGCCTGCCACATGTAGCATGGGCAGGCCGTCTTATTAGGTAAACGTGACATGTACCGTATAACCAATATTCTCGAAAAATACTTTTAACGCCTTTTCGGCATTTTTCTCTGCAGTATCTAGTAAACCAATAGAGATAGCTTCTTTACGAATTTTATCTTGTGCCTCAGCGGCCTTCTCAAACCCTTCATCCATTTTAATATCAGTACGGAAAAGCCCATTACTGTCAACGGCCTGTATTTTATCCAACTGTACCGCTGGATCCTGGATGAGCTTTGCATGAGGAAGAGTAATATCTATTTCTTTTGTTTCTTTATTAATAACCATGTCCTCAGAAGTAACCTTTTTCAAATCAACACCGGCAATAACCGTCGCAGGTACAACCAATAGAAGTTCTCGCTTTGTTCCTGGCAAATCAAGAGGGATGTCTTTCCCGAAAATCTTATTATCCTTTTCTTTTATAACCGTCTTCATATGTGCTTCAGCTGTTGCCAATGTGGCTAGCTCTTGAACACTTTCAACAAATGTGACAGACTCTTTTTTGGTGTTACCGCCTGCAAATTGCCAAATTACTACTGAAATGATTAAAAGAACAAGGATGGGCAAAATAACTTTAAATACTCCAGCTCTAATAAAGGACTTAGAAATTCGTTTCGGTTCAGATACATATCTTGTGTTTTGACCTACCGCAATTGTTGCAGCACTTTGCTGTCGTGCTTCCTTTAATTCTATTAATAGTCTTTCTAGCTGTTCAATTTTTTCGTCTTTTTCTTCAAAAATTTCTCTATTTGTACCCATATTTCCACCTTCCATTTCACTCATTACAATATTTAAAGTTAAAACTCTTTTCTTTTAGTCTCTTAAAACAGTTTCATCATCACCAATATTTCACTGCGTTTTCATCTTCATCTATTTCGAAAGCAAGTAACACCTGACCGTTCAGGTCCTGCCTATCTATACACTTTTTATCGAGATTCTTGGTATATTCTATTTCCTGTCTAATTGGTAGTTCCAAGTATGCCTTCCATTCGGATATCCATCAATAAAAAGAATTTGATTGCCTTGCATTTCCCTCCATTTCCAATAAATATCAACGAATATAATATGATAAATTTAACATAAACATTTAAGATGATGTAGAAAAATCAGGACTTTTATCTGATATTGTAAAATTTACTAATAAAACAAAAGACTCTATCCTTGTTCACGATGAACTACTCATAGTAGCTCGAGATTCTTTAGAGTTGCCGGACAGGACAAGCTTATGTCCATAAGAGACTAAAAGATGCACCTAACGTTCTCTCCAACCAGAAAAGCCACCAGGATAGTTCCGGTGGCATTAATACGTATTTAATAATATCTTTCTGGTGGGCTAAGCTGTTCATTTTTCAGCCCAGCCTATTAAACACTCTACCGGGACGGTTCTTCTGGCATTTAAGAGCCACCAGAACCGTCCCCATCGCTTCATTTTGTGAAAGTAGCGGGCAATACAACCGCAACGACCTCGTTTCCAATACCCTTCTCATTGTCGTACAATATCTGTAGTAGGATTGGTGCAAGGGCCTTTTTAAAATTTATTGCCCTAAATAACCATCAAATTGCAGTCAAATAACCTTTAATTATTTACAGACGGTATGGATTAGGAATAATAATAAGGTGCTTAGAAACCACACACATTATAACTTCCGTATTACCCCCTCTTTAATTCCAGTAATATAATCCCCGTATATATTCCTTATTAAAAACTCATTTTGTAAACCTAATCTCCATTTTTCATTTGAAGCAGCAATATAATACTTAAACATATCTTCAACATGTAAATTACTAGACTTTTTATGATAATTCTCATAGCTACTAAATGAACTTATATACCTACAAAATATTTCAAAAAGGAGAGTTTCGTCAAAATAACTATCCCCTATGAAACTGTAAGTATTGTCATTTCCAAAAAAGAACTGGCTCATTTTTAAAATTAGGTCAAACTGATGTTCTTCTAAAACAAACCACTCTTTATCAAGATGTTTAGGCTTTCCTGGCTCAGCTTTATCATAACGAATTGCAGATATTAGTTTAGAAATGTAACTACCGGTTATTACCACCAACATATCTGTTATTTGTAATCCAACAAAATCTTTAGAATCCAGGTCTACTAGCACTTTCCCAAATCCAATCTTTTCAAATGGCTCAGAAGGGATACCTTGGTCAAGAATTAACGTTGACTGCTCAGGTTGCCATATATCTTTTAACTTGTTCTCGGACAACCATAAGTCAACATCGAAGCTCACTTTATCCCAATCAAATGATACTTTTTCAAATAGTAAATTATCAGCTAAGTGTTTCCCCTTCCCAATTATATTTATCATATTTTTATAATCTTTTAATTGATATTTCATTCTAGCGTTATTTTTGTGCTTTGCTACGAATCCTTTCAAATCATTTTGAATAGAATATAATATTTCATTAATTTTTTTCTGTGGATCGAAAAGAGTTTTAATGACCTCTTCTGATGCTTCTAATTCACAATATTTTGTGAGAGTATATTTCAACAATATGGCAGATTTAATAAATCTTTTAGATTCAAGTTTTAGAATCCATGGTGTGAGTCTGGCATCAACAACCATTGACATTTTATTTACTGAAAAAAGTAAGTTAGAAACGTTTGCCTCCAGCAGGATATCAAATAACTTAAGATAGAAATCACTATTAACTTTTTTTATACTCGCAATGCCAAATTTGAAATTCCCCTTTAGAATATCAATTCCTTTTAGTTCTTTTTCGACTTTATTTCTTTGTTCTTCTCTATACTCTTCAACAAGTTTAGAATATTTTTTGATAATATCTTCAAGAGAACTTTCAGGGATATAAAGTACATCAGCAACATAAGATCGCATTAAATCATCACCAAGATTTATTCTTCTATCATCACTATAGTTTCTTGAAATTCTAATCGTTTCCTGTGGTCCCTTTTCATCAATAAAAACTTGTCCCATAGTTAATCATCCTCAACTTCAATTTTAATCAAATAAACTTTTTATATTTTAAACTGATATCTGTATCTACTAAATTCCTAATAGGTTCTATCTTTTTAGATTCGATATTTACTGAAATCCCCATCTGTAGATAAATCAATAAAACACCCTTAACCATCTATTTTAGCTATAATTAGTTTTGTGTGACGTTGCCCATCCCATCTTTTATTCCGTTAAATGGCCTGATTGTAGAACTCCTACCCGATAAATAAAACCTTTTTAATAAAGTTGTCATAAACGAAATTATTTGTTGCATAGTAAGATTTTATTGCCCAGTAGTTGTTACAAAAAAAGAGGCGTAAGACAATTTGACTTCCGCCTACTTCATATAATGTTAGCTTTCGAAAAGGAACAATAGATTAAAAACAGACATTACATTTGCTCCATTTGTTTCTTGTAACTCTGTTAGCCTCTTGTTCTAACTCTTTATAATCTATGGAACATATTTTTTCATAATTTGTCCTTGAACCTTGATGTTTTAATGTTTGTAATGTGTAACAAGTAGCATGATGCATTTTAGTCATTTCAGCAGTACCGAAATGATTAAAAACATAACCTGGTTTGTTATCAATTAGCCATTTCTCATATCCGTTTTCGTCCTTATAGAATTTATATATCATTTAACCCCTCCTCCTTTAATTGATTAAAAATTTCTATGAGTATAAATGTTAATATAGAATATATTAATTGCGGTTATATACTATAAGGATCTTTGGATACAATGTTCGACATGTATTGAAAAACCCCTTCAAAACAACCTATAAAATGTAAATATAAAAAGAGTGGTTACTTCTGAAACCACCCTTTATCTGTGTAATATTATGAGTCTAATGACAATCACTCTAATTGAATTAGGTGCCTTTTATGCTGCTCACGTTTCTTCGTGAGTAATCTTGCATATTTAAGTGTGGTATCTGGCGAACTGTGACCTAACAGTTCTTGAATAGCTACGATTTCAGCTCCATTATTAAATGTTAATGTAGCAAATTTATATCTTAAAACATGAGGACTAACTTTGTCTTGTAAACCAGTTTTGTAAGCTATCATTCCTATTTCCCTTTGGATTCCTCGCTTAGATAATCTTCTATAAGGTTTGTACAACTCTTTTAAAGCTGCCACTAAATCTAATAATATTTGCTCTCCTTGATTGATAAAAATCAACACTCCTTAGTTAAGATTGGTAAACTAAGGATTATCCATTCAAACACCCAAAATACAAAGTAGTATGGCTACATCCTTTTTCTATAACATTTAGCCTTATAGTGACAGAAAAAGACGATTACTTTTGGTGTAATCGTCTCCTATTGATTGTGTATTGCAAGTATGGTTGTACTATGTAGTTATAGTTAACAAAAATGAGTTGGAAGCCATATTAATTGTTTATTACACCTAGCTTTTACTACTTCTCGTGATCACGCTTTGGTTTATTTTCTCGATTTCCTTGGTGTAGGGAAACTACCCACTTATTTGGTTCTTTATTTCCATCAGGTCTTGGAACCGTATTGAAGTATTTCATTGTGTTTTGTTGGTAATATTCGTGAGGAAATTCGACTCCTGCAAGAAGGTTATCAAAATATACAAGTCGCTGTGCTACACCCTCTCCTTTAAGATTCCGATCTGCTAGTTGAGGATATTCTTTTATCAATCTTTTTCCAAAGTTGATAGTTATTTCTTTTGTTTTTGCTTTTGTTTCATCCTGGACAAAATAACGATATTCTTTAATATTGTCTATGAAAATTTGGTTTTGCTCATCATTATATGTCTGACCACTCATACTCTTCCCTCCTAAACAACCATTCCTCAGCTTCATATATCTCTAGCTCTTACTTTAGACCCAAATAATATTTTTGATAGTCTTCCGAGCCTCCATACTAAATTCCTCAAACTTAAAGGGCAATTGATTCTACTTCTGGACTTATTGCTGGACCTGTATTTTTATCTCGACGACCTGGCACTACTCAAGCTCGAATAAAATCCATTCAACAAGCTTAAGCAGCGCCAGGCATCACTTTATTTTGTAAAAGTAGCGGGCATTATAACCGCAACGACCTCGCCACGGGCACAAAGAACATCATTTGCAAATACCTCTGTATGTACTTTCCATCTTTTAGGATGAATTTCTTCAACTGTTCCAACTGCTTTCAATGGAACATCCTGCGGAGTTGGTTTAAGGTATTCCACATTGAGACTGGCAGTTACAAATCTAGGAGGTTCTGTGCCATCTCCTATTTCGTTTCCATTCTTGCGGTGCAGTGCAAGTGAGGCAGACCCGGTTCCGTGGCAATCAATTAGTGAAGCGATCATCCCGCCATATATAAACCCGGGAATTCCCATGTATTTGGATTCAGGCGTATAGATTGTAACTGTCTGGTCACCTTGCCAGCCAGTGCGAAGATGATGGCCATCTTTATTTAATCGGCCGCACCCATAACACCAGGCAAAATCATCGGGATAGATATCCTGTATTGCGTTTTCAATTGTTTCTCCCATGTATAAATTCTCATTCCTCATGGCCATCCTCCATTCCAAAACTATGTGAAGATTATCGAAAAAGTCAGGTGCCGCTAGAAGGGGAGTGAAGTTTGCCGCTTATGCATTATTACTTCAACTACTGCTGCACCCACTCCGTCTAATGATGTGCCACACATTAAGCCACCTATAAAGCTTACAGTTTTCATGGCATTCCCCTTCTAGGAATTAATTAAGTTGAGAACGAATAATATTATGCAATCTAGGTCTTAGTCTTAAAATATGTGATTGTCGTCCAAAATGAACTCGATTTGTTAATAGAATTACGTTTAACTCAGCTTCAGGGTCAAACCACATACTTGTACCTGTAAACCCAGTATGGCCATATGATGATTGGGAAAATAAATCACCACAAGAGGACAGTGTAGGACCTTTTAAAAGCCACCCCAATCCCCTATACTCTTTATCAAAAGGGGTATAGTTTCTCTTAGATAATTCAATAACCGACTCAGATAAGATACGTTTCCCCTTATACACACCATTATTTTCAATCATAGATGCATAGTTTTGTAAATCTTGTAATGTTGAGAAAAGACCAGCATGACCACTTATTCCGCCCATGGTTTCAGTATTTTCGTCATGCACTATCCCTCGCTTATAATCCTTTAACTTCTCATTATATTCGGTAGAGGCAAAACGATCTATATCATAAGGAGGATTAAATCCTGTTTCATCCATCTCCATAGGCACAAAAAATTCTCGCTTTAGAAACTGATCGAATGTTTCTCCAGTTACCGTTTCTATCACTCTATAAAGAGTAATTAAACCAAGGTCACTATAAATTACTTTTGTGCCAATCTCATGTTCTAAAGATTCATCATATATTTTTTTTACTATCTGATCCGTATTTAAACCTTCTCGGTAATACTGCCTATAGGAAGGCAATCCCGATGTATGCGTTAACAAATTCCTCAAAGTTACAGATTCTTTTCCGTTTTTAGCAAACTCCGGCAAAAAAAAAGAAACAGCATCATCTAACCTGATCTCCCCATATTCAATAAGCATCAAAAATGCAGGTAATGTCGCAACTACTTTCGTGAGGGAGGCAATGTCAAATATAGTATTTAGTTCCATTGATAGTTTTTCTGGATAAACAGATTTAAAACCTATTGCTTCTTCCAACAATACTTTTCCCTTATGAGAAACGCTAATCGCAGCCCCTGGTATATGTTCTAGATCTATCTCTTTCTGCAGAAAGTCTAGTACCATTTCTCTCATTAATAAAACAACCCTTCAATTTTTAAATATTCTTTTTATAAGAATTATAGCTTTTCCAAACTTCATACCCTAACTTACCATAGAAATCGATCAATCCTGTCCAGTCAATGACAATTGAATTCACGTTACGATTTCTTAAATAAACAATACCTGCTTGAACAATTGCTAGTCCGTATCCGTTTTTACGTTCATTAGAATCAATTCCCAGCGGTCCAATTCCACCTAATTCTTCATTAAACAATGGTGCCCAATAGACATTTTGAGCTATGATTGGAGAATTAGAGTCATTCATTCTACAGAAGCCAATAATTTTATTCTCCTTTTTAAGTACGACAAACTCTCTGCCAGTACCACCCTTTTCAAAATAATGAATAGCTTCATATTCCCACCTTCCGGGAAAACATCGGTTTAGGAACTGTAAAAAGGGATCTTTGTCCTTTATATCTAAGACTGAGAACTCTACGCCTTCAAACTTCGGAAAAGCAGTATCACTACCTGAATTATATTTACACAAAACATCATAGTCACTCCCAAGCTTGTTATACCCCTGCTTCTCAAACCAACTTGATACATCATCATATTGTTGGGGTATACCTGGAAAATAGTGCCACGGGTCTCTACCTAGTACGATCGAGTTGATATTATTATCCATAAAGATTTTTTCAGCATGCTTTAACAAATTTGTTCCTATACTTTGATTACGGAAACGGTGGTCTACTAATAATACCTGAATCCACCCCATATTCGGATTCATTCCTACTTCTAATTTTTCTTGCCACCTCTTTGCAACTAAGAACCCGATAACATTGTTATTTTCATCTAATGCTATACGAGAGGCTTCAAAAAAAACATTATCATCTCTGAAACTATTTTGTTCAAATAACTGCTTACGCATAGGAAAGTCTGTACCTAGTTCTCTGTTCCAAAGTTCTACTAGTTCTTCTAATTTGTCTATACTCCATGAGATAAACCTCATATTCTTACACCGTCCTTAACATTTTATGTAACGGTTGAAAAATTCTATAAAACTATCATCGATTTTTATTTTTTCTTCTAACAAAGCTGCTATAATTGCTCCGCCTACAGGGGGAATCTCAGGAATAACAATGGTATAATTTATCCTATTCTCGCTCAAGACATCCTCAATGCTGTTTTGGAATAAATCAAGTCTATTGAAAAGCCCTCCAGTAAACACGATATTTATACCCATTTGTTTTTCGGTTGTAGAAAAAAGCCGATTAATTAGGCAAGAAATAGATTCTCCTACATATAACCCATTTTTTTCAATAATTTTCATAGCAACACGATCACCCAAATCAGCTGCTTTAACTACAAGTTTACTTAATGAGGCAATTAATTCTTTTGAGTTTTTTGATTGATAAACGGTGTGTACTAAATCTGGTAGTGACTGAACTTGAAAGTGTTCTACAATAAGTTCCTTAATTATTGTTGATTTCCCAAGTCCATCATGTTCCAAAAACGCTGCACGTAAACCTTCACTGCCAAGAGAATAACCACTGCCTTTCTCACCAAGTAAATAACCCCAACCTCCAACACGGTCAAAAATTCCCCTGTCATTCAAACCGTATGTAACCGAACCGGTCCCAGCAATTTGGATAATTCCTGGCTTACCCAAAGTACCAGAATATAATGCTGTAATTGCATCATTATTAACTGTAACATTTACCCCTTTTGGTAATAATGAAGTCAAGATATCTTGCATTTCCTTCCTTGCAGAAGGATGATCAACACCTGACATCCCAGCGTAGACAGTTTTTACTTGTGAAAATAGATTGTCGCTTTGTTTCTTTAATGAGTCTATAAGTTTAGATAACTCAATTTCCAATTCATCATGTGATACACTGTTGGGGTTGGAAGCGCCAGATATAGCTTCAGCAATAATTTCCCCATTTGAATTGGCTATGACTCCTTTGGTTTTTGTACCGCCACCATCGATTCCTAAGACAAACATAAAAAAGGCCTCCACTATAAGCATATTAACCATATATTAAAGAAACCGCCCCATTCCCGAGCCAGCCCCTAAATACTTGTTTTACTTACAACTTTCTTTCTATTATTCCTAAGAAAACCAACAGCCTCTTTTGTTGCATCTAAATGTTTTACTGTTTCTTCATATTGTAAAGAAGCCACACACATAAATAGAATATCAATTACTTGCAATTGAGCAATACGAGAAGATGTAGCACCACTTCTGAAAGTTGGCTCACTGGCTGCAGAAGTATATAAATGAATATCTGCGTTCTCATTTACTATAGAATTGCCATACTTTGTTAAACTGATCGTAGTGGCATTTTGTTGTCTAGCCAGTTGTAATACGTTAGCAACTTCAATCGTTTCACCGGAAAAAGAGATACCTACTACAACATCTGACTCATCAGCATTTGCAACCAGAGTAGATGCCATATGCATATCAGAAAATGTATATGCATCCTTATTAATTCGCAGAAACTTTTGTTGTGCATCCTGAGCAATGATACTAGAAGCTCCTATCCCTATAAAATGGGTTCTTCTAGATCTTCGTAATGCCTCAACTGCTTTCTCCAATTCATCGACATTTAGCAATGCAGCAGTTTCACGTATGGTTTTTATACTATTATTTGTCATCTTTTCGATAACAAATCTAGGTGGCTCATTTGGTTCTATATCCCGGTATCCAGCATCACTTGTCTTTTGAAGGTCTCCTGCAATTCTTAATTTCAAATCTTGAAGCCCTTTCAAATTAAGTGATTTACATAACCTAATAACAGCCGCCCCACTAGTTGAACTCCTCTTTCCAAGCTCTATAGCTGTTAATGAAATTGATTCCTTTGGATTTTCAATAATATATGTAGCTATTTTTCTTTCGGATGGAGGTAATAATGGTAACATTTTGGAAAGTATTAAAAGTCCTCCTGTAGTTGACATGTTATCAGCTCATCTCTAATTAAATCTTCTTCTTCACATAAAACCCTACACAATACAAGCTTTCTCTTTTTCACTTGTTGCAGTTGATATACAACTAGTTATGTTTTGGAGCATATGTTTTTCATCACCTAAATTAAAATAATTAAAGGTTATCATATTCATTACTCTCATTTAATGCAATGTCGATTGCTTTTCTGACATACCCATTTGCTTGTTCTATATACACTTTCGCATCTTGTAGAGTTACTCCTGTTTTTATCATAACTATAGCCGGTTTGATCTCATAATTTGTTTTTTCTAAAACTTCTTCAGCTTTTTGGTATTGTATGTCAGTTATAGCAGAAAGGATATTCTTAGCTCGTTCCTTTAATTTATAATTACTAACTTTCAAATCTATCATTAGATTTTCGTATACCTTGCCAATTTTGATCATTGAAGTTGTTGTAATCATGTTCAAAATTAGTTTGTGAGCAGTAGCTGCTTTCATTCGTGTTGAACCTGTTAATATCTCAGGGCCTGTTATGACTTCTATAATTACATCAGCATACTGGCTGATATCCGAGTTTTCATTACAAGATAGACTAACAGTAGTTGCACCTATACTTTTTGCATATTTTAGTGCCCCAATAACATATGGCGTTCTCCCACTTGCTGCAATTCCTACCACTACATCCAATTCAGTTACGTTTCTTTCCTCCAAATCTTTAACAGCTAATTGCTCGTCATCCTCCGCTCCTTCAACAGCTTTTTCAATTGCCTTAATTCCACCTGCCATTACTGCTTGAACTAGATCTGGTGGTGTACTAAATGTTGGAGGGCATTCTACAGCATCTAAGATTCCAATTCTCCCACTAGTCCCTGCACCAACATAAAATAATTTTCCTCCTTGTTTCAAGGAGTTATATACTGCAGTAACAGTCGTTTCTATTTCAGGCAAAACCTTTTGAACACTATTTGCAACTGTCATATCTTCCCTATTTATCAGGTGTAAGATTTCACCAGTGGACATATTATCTAAATTTATTGAATTCATATTTCTTGTTTCAGTTGTCAATGTTGATATTTTATTCATCTATTATCCATCCTACTTGTATATAAGATATGGTTCTTTTAATTTTTGGAAAGATCCCACCTGTTCTTTGCAGTGCAATAAAAAGCCGGTTGATGTTTTATTTAACACGTGCTTCCTTAATTGCTTTGTACCAGCTAAGAGATCAAAAAAATACTTCCCACTGTCATTTCTAATAAAGTTAAAGTCATTTGGATACATCTCAGCTATGATTTCTAATAATGCGATTCCAGCTTGCAAGGAATTAAGTTTGTTTCGATCAGTTACATGTAATTGTATACCTCCACAAACTTCATCTTTATGCTTTTGATACGTTGGAATAAACGACGTCGTCCGTGCTATCAACCCTGATATTTTTCTATTATTGAATTCCTTTGAAAGTTTTTGGCCATCTATAAAAGGAGCTCCGACCATTTCAAATGGCTTGGTTGTTCCTCTTCCTTCAGATAAATTTGTGCCTTCAATTAAACAAGTTCCGGGGTATAATATGGTCATGTCTAAATTTGTTGTATTTGGAGACGGAGGTACCCAGAATAGAGCAGTTTCGTCAAAATACATATTCCGTTTCCATCCTTCCATAGGGACAACCGTTAATTCGCAATTTATACCAAACTCATATTTATAGAGTTGTGCAAGCTCTCCGACCGTCATTCCATGCCTATTCAATATAGGATATAATCCAACAAAGGAACGAACATCTTCTTCGACCAAATTTCCTTCCACTTTTTCACCTGTAATTGGATTCGGCCTGTCTAAGACAACAAAGTGTTTTTCATTTTCAGCACATGCTTCCATCACATAAGCCATCGTATAAATAAATGTATAGTATCTGGAACCAATATCCTGAAGATCAAAAACAATGACATCTAAAGAATCCAACATTTCTATACTAGGTTTCCTATCTTTTCCATAAAGACTAAAAACGGGAAGACCGGTTGCTGGGTCAATAGAAGATTCTACTAATTGTCCCTCTTTTGCATCACCGCGAATACCATGTTCAGGCCCAAATAATGCTGTTAATTTAATCCCAGGATGCTCAAAAAACAAATCAATAGTAGGTGTAAGCTTCCCGTTGACCCCTGTCATGTTGGTTACTAATCCAATTCGTTTATTTTTAAATTGCCTAAACCCTTTTTCCAGAAAAATGTCCAGCCCAAGCTTCATTTGCTCACTTCCCTTAAGAAAAACACATTCTTTTTAGTTAATAAGAGCTAGCCCAATATAGGGCTAGCCCTCACAATATTACTTTTTTATCTTGTCCAAATTCTCATGCCATTTGTTTGTTTGGAATTTCAATAATTTTTCTTGACCCACATCTTTGGCATCCTTTCGAGCCTGTTCTATTAAATCACTTACTTCATCTTCACCTGCTGCAAAGAGTATTTTCGCAAAAGCTTCATCAAAAATATCTTTAATTCTTTGAGCAATAATACCTTCTTCAGACTCTGGCAGTGGAGACAAGTTAGTAAACTCCGTAACATCTTTAGCTGTTTTCCAAGTAATCTCATTTTGTGCTACTGTAGTCCAGTCACGCTCTCCTTCTGGACGCATATATTCAATTTCAGATTTGGCATTATCGATAAACACAGTATTTCCAGCCCAGTTAAACTTTTCAAATTTAATCATCGTATCACCACGAACTTCGGCTGAATCTGTTTTATATTTTTCATTTGGAACTGGATAACCATTTGCATCAACTTCATCCCAATATAAACCTTTAGGCCCAAAGAATAGCACTCTTTGACCTTCTTCTCCTACAATCCAGTCAAAGTAAGCAAAAATTGCTTCCGGATTATCTGCATTTTTTGTTATAACGTTTACATTCCATCCCAAAGTAACATAATCATCGATCCAAACTTTGTTCTTGTCGACACCTTCTTTATGGATTGGCCAGATCATGTCATATCCAGCTTCAGGATCCTCTGCTTTTAAACTGTTGTTACCAACTCTACCTAAATCTGCAGTACTTGCAGTAAATACTACCGCTACTTTCCCTGTATTAATTTTTTCTTTTACTTGGTCCATTGTCTGAGACATAGCATCTTGTGTAATAAGTTTTTCTTTAAATAATTTATTTGCATAGATCATTGTTTCTTCAAAAATCTTATCTTCAAAAATAGACTTTAATTCATCACCAACTGGATACGCACGATTTCCTATAAAAGTTCTAGATAAATCTTCTCCAAACCCTGTATACAACATTTCAATACCTTGTCCACCCACACCAACTTCTAAAGGTACAACATCTGGATACTTTTCTTTTACCTGTTGAAGATAGGAATGTAAGTCAGCGAAAGTTTCTAGCTTTGGAGATCCCAATTCACTATAAATCTTTTTATTGATCATCCAACCACCGTTACCTCTTGGCTGAGTACTATACCAATTAGGGATTTGGTAGATATGGCCATCTTCACTGCGTAGCATATTAAGAGTTTGTTCTCCAACCCATTTTTTTATGTTCGGATATTTATCGATGTAATCATCTAACGGTACTAATTGTTCAGCTTCAACCAATCTTTGAACATCTGGTCCTCTATTTAAGTGAATAACATCTGGTAAATTTTTCGACGCAATCATCGAATTCAACTTTTGAACAGATTTTCCGCCAGATTGTATTGGTTCTACTTTTACTTTTAAATTTTCATTAATCCATTTTGTCGCTTCATTTTCAGCCCATGGATCAGTAGTCATCCAATCATAGTGTCCATAAAACGAAAATGTTAAATCATCTTTTCCAAAAGCTACTTTTTCTTTGGTACTTGCTTTTTCATCTGAACAGGCAATAAGAACAAAGGCCAAGCTTAGAACAAATAGACCAACTAAAAATTTCTTCATGGTATTTCCCCCCAATTTTTTAATTAAATATTTATTGCTAACGTCTTCATAAATTATTAAATTATAATTTTAGTCAACGGTAGAAATACTAGTTTTGTAGAACCAGCCTAAAAACTTTAATCTTTCAAAGATCCTATTAAAACCCCTTTTACAAAGTGTTTTTGAATGAAAGGATAAACTAAAACAATCGGTATAGTAGCAACCATCATTGTTGCCATTGTCAATGATTTTGTCGTGATGCTTTGTTGTTTTGTCATATGTTCAAGTGCAATTGCATTCCCTTGAGCTGCTTGGGCCATTTGATCGGACATAATGTTAGAATTCATTATTTGCTGTAATAAAGTTTGAATAGGAATGAGATCTGCATCAGATATATAGATACTTGGGAAAAACCAATCATTCCAATGGAACACAGCTGTGAAAAGTGACAATGTTGCTATAACTGGACCTGATACTGGAAGGACAATTCTGAAAAATACTCCGAAGTCAGAACACCCATCAAGCTTTGCTGATTCTTCTAACTCAGCAGGTAATCCATTGAAAAACGTTCTAAATACGATCATATTCCATACATTGATAATAGTTGGAATGATAAAAACCCAAAAACTGTCCAATAAACCTAAGCCTTTAATTAATAAGAAGGTTGGGATTAATCCTCCACTAAAATACATTGTAATGACAAAAAATATCATCATGTATTTTCTTCCTATTAATTCCTTTTTTGTCATACCGTAAGCTAATAAAGCTGTGAAAAATATCGATACAAACGTACCTATAACTGTTCTAAGAATAGTTATCATAAAGGCTTGTGTAAGCCGTGAATCTTCAAAAACGATTTTATAATTATCCAGTGTAAACTCCCTAGGCCAGAAGGTTATGCCTCCCATAGCTGTATCTGCACCAGAGTTAAAGGATATTACAATCGAATTCCAAAAAGGGTACATAGCCACAAATCCCAAAACTATTAAAAAGGTATAAATAAATAGTTGGAGGATTTTATCTTCAAAACTTAATTTCATCATAAACCCCCCTCTTCCATAATGAGCTTCTTACCATAGACTTGAACCCATTCTTCTAGCAAATCTATTAGCAAGTACTAAAAGCCCAACACTAATGATCGCCTTGAATAAACCAACTGCGGTAGCGTAAGAAAATCTATTATTTAAGATACCTACACGATAAACATATGTATCTATTACATCTGCCACATCTCTCAATAAAGGGTTTGATCCTAGTAATAGTAAATCTTCAAATCCAGCACTAAGTAGGCTACCAATCGCTAATATTAAGAAAATAAGTATGACTGGCATGATACTTGGTATTGTGATCAGGAAAATTTGTTTCAGCCTTCCTGCTCCATCAATAGCAGCAGCTTCATACAATTGAGGATTTACACCAGCGATTGCAGCTAAGTACACTATGGATCCAAAGCCTATTTCCTTCCAAACCCCTGTTGTTACAATAATGGTCCAAAAGTATTCAGGTATGGATAGAAAATTGATAGGCTCATCAATAACATTTAATTCTTGCAATAAAATATTTAAGCTGCCATTATCCGTGGATAATATAGAGCCTGCAAATCCAGCTACAATGACCCAAGATAAGAAGTGTGGTAAATAACTAACTGTTTGAATACTTCTTTTAAACAATTGATGACGAACTTCATTCAACATTAATGCGAGAATTATTGGTGCTGGAAAACCTATTAATAGTTTTAATAAGCTAATCACGACAGTGTTTCGCATTACAGTGAAAAATTCTGGAGATTCAAAGAACATTACAAAATGTTTAAAACCAACCCATTCACTATTTAACATTCCTTTAAATATGTTATAGTCCTGAAATGCCATCAAGACCCCATACATCGGTATGTAAGCAAAAATAAATACTAAAATAATGCCCGGCCACACCATTGACTGTATTTGCCACTGATTTGCAATTAACTTTTTTATTTTATTGCCTTTACCTGTTGGAGGCTTTTTCCTAGATAGTTGTTTTTGTTCTGTTACTACTTCATTGATAACTTCTCTTTCAGCAATCATGATTGATTCCTCCTTTCTTTAAGTAATTGAGGGTTTGTTCAAAACGTTATCAATTGATCGTTTTGCGAACCACATCCAAATATATCCAAATACGCTGCCAATAAATAATATCAATATCGGTAAATCATTCAGAAGCGATATACCGAAGTAAATAATAATACCTAAAGTTAAAGAGTAAAGTGGGTTAGCCAATCCAATAAAGCAGCTATATTTTACGGTTTGAAAAACTTTCAATTTATGCTGTGCAATGACTGGAAACACATAAATTAAACTACTAATTGCTAAGATAGATATAGTTATTAAACCTACATACATTAGAATGGAAATAACTCCAGAATTAAGGTTTTGTATATACTGAAAATCAATGTACAACACATACAAAGCCCCTATAAAAATCCACCCAATAACATTAGATTTCAAAAAATCTCCAAAGTATGCTTTCCAAAATAGTCGAGATATGTTTACATCTTTTTCTTCAATCCATTTTCTGGAAATAGACAGAATCGCTACAAAACTAGGAAAAACACCTAAAACTACCCCACCTAATAAAATAGATAAAACCCATAGTAAATTTAAATAGAATAAACGCGGGATCCAATAGGATATTTTATAAAGGCCTCCGGCTAATCCATCTAATTCCATCGTTATCCCCTCCTTCTTTTCTACTTTTGAGAACACCATTTCCTTATTCTTTCTGCAGCAACCTTTATTGCTGCGTATGTATATTCATAGGTTGTAATGGATGCAGAAACCTCTGGAAAACTTTTTTGTCACCGCTTACAAATCTAATAATTATTATCAATATAAATATTCGGATTATTTACCTATTGATGATGCTAATATAAAAATTAAGTATTAATATTTCATTAAACTACATATTTTAATGGAGGATCTTCCCCAGTAAAGATTTATTTAAGTTAAAGTTCCTGCCGTAACAATTCTTCTATAAATGTTTCGGCCAATAGAACCTTCTGGCATTGGATATGGTCCCTCAAAATGAAGACGCTCTTCTTCCAACTCTTCTATTGTTGAAATTGTTCCCTCAAGCCATTCTTGAACACGATGTTTTGCCGTTTCAATTCTAGCCATTAATCCACCATAGCGTAAGTCTATAACCTCCCATCCAAACGGCTTATTCATAGAGAACCATAATTTTCTATGTTTTTGACGCAAATCATTAGTCATGTCTTTTAGTTCTATTAGTTCCATCAGATAAGAATTTACCGTTTCTTTATCATCCACTTCATATGACTTTTTTAAATTAATTCCCATTTCAGATTTAATGCTAAGAACTTTTGCTAACTGTTCATAGAAATCAAACATTAATTTCCATTCCTGATTATTTTGTTTGGCACTATCTAACTGAGATGTTAATCCTTTGTAATGTTGATTCATTGATAGGCCACGAATGTTTTCATCATACAATCCTATAAGAAGATCCTGCCAAAGAAGGAACTTGGATGGATTGGATTCATGTAAATTATCTTTTGATACGCCAGGGGTTTCATCAAACTCATTTAAAATCATAAAGTCAGAAAAATTCCCACCGGTACAGTAATTAAACCGCGCTTCCAAGTGTTCTCTTGTTACAGTTTTGTGGTAGGAATGTTCAGCAAACAACTGAAGTACCGGCAAAGCTGTTACTAATGGGGTCTCTGCTCCATTATCTCCCCACATGGTCGCAAACACCTCTCTTACCCCCTCTTTTTTACATGCCATTAAAGCAGCCTCAGAAGTAACCATTGCTTTCCCGTAGTTAGGAGCAATTCCATTCCAAGTCCAAACTCCTCCGGCAAAAATAGGATTTGAGCCCAGTTCTTTATGTTTTTGTATAAACGTGCGATAGAAATCTTCATCTGCATGATAATAATCCCAATACACAAGTTGAGTATTTGGAATCGAAGAAATAACTTCTTCAGGAATCTCCGCTTCCAGGTCATAGTACCCGCCACTTTTTGATCCTAAGCGAAAGTACATGTCACTCCATATCATAGGTTTGAGACCTTTTTCTTCTGTAATAGAGATGACTTTTTTCAAATGCCCGTTCATAATATTAAATCGTTCTTCGTAACCATTTCTTGATAAATATTTACCTAATCCAAGCTGAAACGCTTCATCCATTCCAATATGTATTCTATTCGTTTTGAATGGTCTCGTAGCTGCAGTAATGATTTTTTCTATAAATTTGTATGTCTCAGGTTCACCAACCAGCAATATGTCAGCAGTGTCTCTGATGTTTGCTGCATAGTTCCATTTAAGAGCTTCTGTAAGATGTGCCAATGTTTGAATACAAGGAATCATTTCTATTCCTAATGCTGAAGCATATTGATCACATGTTTCTATCTCTTTTTCAGTGTACCGGCCACGCATATAGCCGAAATATGGATAATCTTCCACTTCGTATGTATCTTCTGTATAAACCATTAATACGTTTAAACCCATAATGGCCATTTTCCTGAGTAAATCTTGGATACTTGGAACACTTAACACTCCATTTCTAGATGCATCTAACATTGCTCCATTCATATCAAACTGAGGCGATTCTGTGATATCAAAGTCTCCCAGTTTAGTATAGTTTTCAATCCATAATCCTAAAGCACGAAAAAAGTGAATTTTTTCTTTATAAATTATACTTCCTTTTCCATTTTCATTTTTCACTTCTAAATTCCCAACTGCTTTTTTTGTAATATGAATTGGGTAACCATTGTTAGTTAGCTGAAGATCCATTTCATCTGCAATCAGTTTTAATCCTTCTGATAACTCAGCAGTGTCACCAGTAAAATTAATTTTCACATTAAAACCTCCGAGGTTTAGGGATATAATAGCGCTTACAAAAATGTTCAAAAAAATATTTTTGTAATCTTTACCAAATTTTAAATTTAAACCCAATATACCATAAATACCAAATTAATGAAATATAAAATCACAAATTATTTAAAAATTTTGAATTTATATTTTATCACTACTTTTTTCATGGACTTTATTTTATCCTTTTCTTCTATTTCTAATCTACGGTAATTAAAGTAGACTATCCCTAAGCCAATTAATACTTAAAAGAAGCATGGGGTACGTGCTGTACCCATTACAATAAAAACACCCCTCCTTCAACTTATTAGTTAAAAGAGGGGCGCAGTATTTCAATTATTTTATTGGAGAGGGATTTCTCCTAAACACTTCGACTATAAAGTATTCAGCTCAGCTAAAAAAGCTGATAATTCTTCTGTTGATTGAAATTTAATTGGGTATCCATAATGAATGGGCTGCTTCCCGGTGTTCTTCCTTTTGGGAAATTGATTTAAAGCAGTACTATGATAATACTTACCTACTTTGTCTTTAAGCCATCCATTCTGTTCAACAGTTTTAGGATTTAAAACAATAGTAAGTTCTTTATTAGGCAACAAATAAACCACTTCTCTTGTTTCCATATTTTCATACTCATTGCCCTTAGTGGTTTCTTTCGTGACCTTAAAGTTATTTTCTTTTAATGCTTCGGCTCTCTTGTCCATTGATATGCCCCTCGCTTGCTGTATGGTTAATAATTTCAATCACCCGCTCATGAATGACTTTCCAACCTCTATCCAAATCGACTGTAAACCTTTTGTGCGAGCATAACGTCACCCTCTCTTCATTGCCATCTTCACCGATTATAAAGACAAATTTCCCAGTTACATACCCTGTAGCCAATTAGTTAACACTAGTATAATAAGGTTGCCATGTTTTCATAGTTCCCTGCCATTCTTCCGCTTGTATACTTTGCTTCAATTACCCAGACGAATGACGGGGTTTCTATTATAATATCAACCTCTGTTTTACCCTCTATTCCGGTATTTGGGGGAGGGGGAAGCTTTTTCCACAATGTAATAGAAGGCTTCATATTTTCATAAAGGATATCTGTACCAAAGGCTTGGCGAAACAGTATAGGAAGCCAGATTTGGGGATCCAACTGCCCGATAGACTTAAATACATTCCAAGTCATTGCATCTTCACTTTTTTCGCTGCTAATATTTTTTTGCTTTTTCTGTGCGTCAGGATGATGCCGGTCGATAATCAAATGATCCTTGTAGTCATCAAACTTGAACACACCAGTCTGTGAATAAGTTCCTTTTGGAGCAGTATCAGTTCTATTATGACTCAGTAACTCTATATCCTTTTTTAACCATATAATGGCCTCCTCGACACTCTTGATACCCAGCTCATTTTTTGAAGTCCACTTTCCTTTTGAATATAAAATAAAACTGGTCCCATTTGGATTGATATTTCCGATGACGTTTTTCCTCCTGCCACGCTTCCTGGTAATACACTCTCCATTAATCAATTCACTGTTCGGGTGCTTAACCAATCTGATTCCCTTTAATTGTGACAACTTTTCCAGCAAGATTTTATTATCCATCGTTCCACCCCACTTTGTTTAAATTCTGTTCTTTCAATGCTATTATTGTTACTTTATTTTTTAGTCCACTTATCCCATAATTCTTTCCAAACAGGGTTAAATTTCAACATCATAACCCAGCACATGGCCAACAGCATGATACTTGTATTGCCTGGCGTTAACCCGAATAAAAAGAATACAATTAGATAAGAGATTGTCATTCCAACAGTAAAAGCAATACTCAAAACAAAAAGGTAAAATAAAAATTGCATAAAAAAACCTCCATGAATTTGTTGTAATTACATAAAAGTAACCCCTTCTATAAAGGGATTACTTTCCTGATGACAATCTTCATGGAGATAAAAATAATATATGTAATTGTATTTATAATACCATGATATTCTATAGCTTAAAATAACTTATTCCCATTTTTTGAAAAATCCGCCGATTTCTTGTCTGAACTTTTCCCTTTTATCTTCAATCGATACATTTCAGGAGCCACATGCTCAATCACTCGATATTCCTCATGCCCCCCGAAGAATTATTCCCCCAGTCCCTATAGGAACCATCTCAGCAAGGTTAGTACCTGCGAATTTCCCAGAGTTCGGATTTCGCTCCTATTGCAGTTCTTTCATAACTTTTTCAGTAAACGTTATTTTATTTTTGGTGGATTGAGCATTTAATGGTTTAAACTAAAATTGTTTCTCTTTTTAAAAATAGGTCCGGTGATTATTAAACCGAACCTTATTTGGTTGTCACTGTCTTTTCTTACATTAGGTTTAATTTTACTCTATTAGCTTAACTGAACGGCTAAAAAGCTTTGTCTAGAACTTGGGAAGGTGCACTAAAGTCCCAATCTATGATACTTTTTCTATGAATTCCTTCATTTCATGCAAAATTTGTCTGTCAACCATTTCAAACCCTTTTAACATGGATTCATTCTTATCTATTTTCAATAGTAATGAATCATTTTGTATGATACTCAGATGGTCTACACTCCCCCTAAGTTTATTAACACCCTCTTCACTATATAAGGAGCGTTGCTTTCCTTCAAAAGTAAAAGGTACTGTTACAAAAGCCGCTGTAGGCAATTCTTTCTGTTGGGCTGCCTTCGCAATAACATGAGCAGCACCTGTTCCTGTACCTCCACCCATTCCTGCGACTAGTAATACTATTTCCGCTCCTACCAGGAGTTTTTCAATTGAATCTATATCCTCAACTGCTGCTTTTTCACCCAGAGTTGGATTCATGCGGGCTCCAATTCCCCTGCATACATTTTTTCCAATTAGAATTTTGGTTTCTGCCTTTGACATATCTATAGACTCATAGTCTGTATTCACAGCAATATATTCCACGTCCTGAATTGGATCACTAATCACCCTGTTTATAAAATTGTTTCCGCCCCCGCCAACGCCGAATATCTTAATGTTTCCTTTACTCACTAGAGAATGCCTCCTTTTTTTAATATTCTTTATTTAACTCTGATTCTAAACTAGTAGTATTCTTTAAAACTTTACCATACCTCTATATTTGGGTAATTTATTTCCTTTCCATTATCCATAAAAGTTATTGCCCTCACTGTAAAATAATCCTTTATGATATTCTTTAATTCTCTTTTCTTTTCTTCTAGTACATGGTCTTCACTTTCACTTATTTTATCTACTATTAGTTTAAGGGCATTTTGAGCTGGATAATTCTTATAGTTTAAATCATTAATACTAAAATTTACTTTTATATCTCCTAAAAACTCACCATCTTTGAAAAGACTTTTAACTTTATTATTTATTTCAAAGCGTAATTTATTTATTGTTGCATCGTAGCATTGTCCATAAGCCCCTTTTACTATATTTCCAATTTCAGGTGGTGTGTCAGCAAATTTATCTGCTTCATCGTTATATATTTCCAAAAGATTTCTCTCAATCACAGGAATATTCTTAAGTTGATCGATGGATAAATAGGCTATTGGTCTTCGTGTACTTTGGTGGTTAACCAATTGGTTTAATTCTGATACTCTTTTATTTAATTCCGAATAAACCTCATCAAAGCTAAATATAATAGGGCCTAATGCCTTTCCCTTTGTAACTGCTTCTGATATAGAAATCTTATATTCCATATAAAAACCTCCTAAGAAATGTTAAAGATTAATTTCCCTAAATCACTCTAATCTTTCAGTCGACAACTTTTTATCACATAATCTTAAAATTTGTAATATTTAATCTTTCCTTCTAAGAAGTGTTAACTATGTATGTTTAAATTAAAGGACGGTTCCTGTGGTTTTACTATAGAAGTCTACATAGGGTTATGCTGCGCATTTTTGATTCCGGATCATGTCCTGTTCATCTTCTCCGTAAGGCCTGTTAGTCCTATTGGTATTAATAATGTACGCTTTCCTCATATTCGCTCCCCCTAAAATAGACTCTATCTAACTATAAATTCTGTTTAGTAATTGGAAAATCCTTCATAAACAAACAAAAAAGAACAGCCGTCAAGACTGCTCTTCAAAGTGGGAAAACGCGACTTCCCGGTTTATTTTATTTAATTATATTGCAAAGATTTTCATATATATTTCCCCAAGTTTCATCCAGGTTTATTGTAACGACCTGCATCTGAATCCGCTCATCCCATTGAAATACTTCATTTACTTCTTTCCCGTTATAAGGATAGATTAGAACACCCTTAACTTTTAGGTTTGATGGCTGATGCATGAGGTAAGTGTAGAGCTGGTACATGTTGTGGCTGTGAAAGGTTGATTTCCCGTAATTCTCTTGGAATATGTTTTTATAAAACTTGGCATCGATAACAATTTTTTCGTTGCCGGTTTTGTGTGTTAAAGAAACATCGGTTTTCATTGATGGCAAGAGTGCCGGGTTGCCAATCAGGCGCCATTGCATAATTTCAGAAGATATCCGATACTCCCTTTGCTCTATTCGATAGAAATTAAATAGGAATTTCTCAAAGAGCTGGTTAAGGGATTTCTCATCGAGTTCTGCTGTAAACAAGGTCCAATTGCCTTGCTTATGTGATAGAAGGACAAATTCATGCAGAAGCCTGGCAATATGAATCATCCGTTTGTAGTGAATGGTGTGCCTGCCAAATTGCACTCTGTTAAAAATCCCCATCGTCAGTGCAGGAGTTTCTGTTTCAGCCATTGCCTCCATTAATACAAAGCTTTGTTTCCTAATTTCTTGGTTTATAAGGCGATTCAAACTGATTGCCTTTAACGTCGATTTCATTATTTGATTAGACAAGATATCTGGGGAGTAATAATCTTTTTCACATACAACAACAGGTTTTTTCGCAATGATATACGGCATGGATTGGTCCATCAGCATTCTTCCGCTCAAATTCTTCGTAGGTGCTACCCGGGAGACATAATTTCTGACCATTCGATGCTGAATCAACTCTTCTGCCTCTTTTAAAAACTGAGCGGCTATGAAATCATAGGTAATCATTTCTTCATCAATAGCGTTCATGCTTTTAATAAGTTCGGGCATGTCATTCGCATAACTAAGCAGGCAGAACAGATTCCGGATTGGTACCTTAAAGATTTCCTCCATCTTATATTCCTTCCAGCAGATCCCTGGCTACTTCAGGCCGGTCATAAAAATACTCTTCCAAAAGAGGCCTAATTTCAAACGTAATAATTCCTTCATACCAATCGTTTTCGTTCAGTTCAGCGGGTTTAGAAGAAAAGAACGAATGGCCAATGGCATAGCCGGCACCCAATTGATAATCCTCAACAATTTCATTGTTTATTTTCCGGACTGTATAAAGGATTCTATCTATCATTGTTTCAGATATCCCCTGACGGAAAAGTGAAAGCTTCCATTTTTCATTAAAGGCAGGCTCAAGGGATACAAAGGCAAAACGCCTCCGGAGGGCAACTTCAAGTTGTGCTAGTGACCGGTCTGCTGTATTCATGGTGCCAATCAGAAACACATTGGCGGGTACAGTAAATTTCTTTTTGGAATATCCCATTGTTACATATTCATCACGCTTATCACGTTCTATTAGCATGAACAATTCGCCGAAGATTTTGGACAAGTTGCCTCGATTGATTTCATCAATAATGAAATAATAGTTTTTGTCCGGGTTATCCAGAGCCAATTGGCAAAAATCATAAAATATCCCAGTTTGCAGAGAAAATCCTTTTTCATCCGGACGGAAACCCATGACGAAATCCTCATAAGCATAGTTTTGGTGAAATTGAACCATCTGTACTCTCGATTCATCCCTAACTCCCATAAGAGAATAAGCAAGCCGCTTTGAAACAAATGTTTTACCAACACCCGGAGGCCCTTGCAGGATGATGTTTTTCTTATAAAGAAGCAAATTGGCGATTGTATTGTATTTCTCCTCATACATAAAGACTTCACTTAAAAAGTCTTCTTTGGTATATTCTTCAATGGTCGGGACTACTTGAATTTCCTCGATAAGTTCCGCTAGAGCTTCCTTCAATTCAGGCTTCAGTATCCATTTAAACGTACTGTCTTCCAAGTACTCACCGTCAAATGGAACACACCAGTACCATGGATCTCCATTTTCCCTTTTTGGGACAGGAATACCGGTAGCAGTAATTATCCGTTTTGCCAAATATACAACTGGTGTATTAAAGGAGCTGAAGTGCTTATCCAATGCATCGGCCAGCTGTGTAGCGCTTGCTCCCCCACCTAACTCATACATTTTAAAAAGATATTCCAAATCGCTTTTCTTGATTACTGTTTCATCGCGGAGTAACTCCGCCCATCTTTCCACCGTTATTGGAATAGGAATGATATATTTTTTTCTTTTTTCACTATTCTCCTCAAGCTCATCTTCTGGTAATTGATTCTTATACTGATTCATTACAGAGCCCATATTGATACTAAATTCCTCATAAGTAAAAGATTCACTATCAGTGGTATATAATGAATCTTTACCCCTGTCTTGATGTTGGTCGCCGTACAAAAACCCATAACGAACTCCATTTTCATCAATTCTTACAAAGAATTGAGGTGCCGTCCTATGAGTAGCATGACCCTTTTCATACACTGCAAGCCAGGAATCAGGTCCGCCGAAGTTCTGGTTCCAGCTGAATCCATTTAGAGTTTTATCTTCAACAAACTCCAAACCGTGAGCCTCGTCCAATTGCCGGATAGCTTCATGGATTTTTCTCTGCTCTTCACTAACTTTCTTTTTCTTATCAAAATAGAAGATTTGAAAAAGTATGGTGAAATTGTTCCAAGCTTGTAAGATATTTGTTTCGTATCTTTGTTTTACGTCTTCCTTTATTTCCTCCATTTCTTCCAAAGAAATGTGTCCAGCGTCGATGATTTTGTCGATTACCTTATATTTAATTAAGTTGACCTTTTCGGAGTTGTGATACATTTTTCTCAACGTTTGGAGGTTTTCAAGGTCCAAAGCGGAAATAGCTTCAAGCATTCGTTCCGGGTGTTCTTTGTATAAAAAGAGCTCAACTGCAAGTTGATACAAATATTCAACAGCACTTTCCACTTTAATTTTATGATATTGGGTGCTACAGAAAAAAAAGTCCTGGATATCGAGCATAGTTAGTTCGGGATGATTAGTCCGAAGGTGTTCAAGGGCTATTTGACACAAAGTATAGTACGTTTCATAATTGCTTCCAACAGTTCCAAGCTTAAGTTCAATCCCATAACTTCTCTTTAAGTCAGTAAATACTTCCTGCTTATAGAGCGGATATTTTCCATAGTCAACTGCAGCTAATAGATAGCCAAACAACGGAGCTCCAAGCGAAATTTGTAGGTTAAATGCTTTCCCTGCCTCACGAAATGACTCTATCCGCTCTTCCAGGGATAAAGGAGATTCATATAACTGATTCCACAGTTCGGCTACTTCGGCTGGACGCTCATCAGCATACTTTACCAAATCGCCAGTATTGCTCCAATGAACAAAGCTCCCTGAGGAAGGATTCTCCTTTTGAATTTTCCTGGCAAGGTCAGTTACAGTCTCTTCAGTAATTTCCTGCCTATTCATAAATTCGTTCAAGCGTGACAGAATCTCAAGCTTATAGGATTCGTCATACTGATCGGTTTCTTTGAAGGCTAGATATTTTTTATAGGAAATATCCAGGTAATTGTCTTTAAGCAATGTTTTTTTCAATTCGTCATAATCCATAAAGAGGTCAACTCCTTATTCTGCATCAGTTATCGTGAGCCAAATTTGTATTGCTTCGTTATTGCCTAGGGCTTTAGAGGAATTATATAAATTAATCCTCTTAATCTTCCGAGTATTAATCTATTAGGTAATATCTAATAACCTTTGTTGAGCTCTTCCCGCTTGGCGTATCATAGATAATTTCATATCTGTAAATCCCAAGTGATTCCATTGCATTGCAAACTGGAGGCATCCTATTTACCAACCCCATTTGCTTATGAATATCACCGGACCGCAAATCAACATATTCCGCTCCTGCCTCTTTTGCTTGTTGCAAAATTTTTCTTATATAAACTCTGATTTTTTCGGTTAAACCGGAATTGCTCATTTTGAATGACTTTCTAGTTGAAAAGACTTCTTCCCCCTTGTTTAATTGGTTCATCAACGGTTGCTTCTTTACTGTTCCTACAACTCTCCCCTGCTCTTTCAACCATTTCCCAAAGCTCCATAAGGCATTATCGACCTTTTTACTATATTCCAAGTTTTGCTCCCGACCATTGATAAACGATTGAAAGAAACTCTGATATTCAATATAGGAATCAATATTCAAACTGCTGCTGGAAAAATGAATCTGCTGTGCTAGAAACGCTCGCTTAGCCCGCTCAACATGCTGGTCATAAAGTGGATATATTAAAGAATTCAAACAATGAAGTATAAAAGCTGGCATTACGATGGCATTTTCATGGTAGAGTTTGAATCTGCTTCGGAATTCTTCCACCTTGCTTTTATCAAAAGAACTAAGAGTGGTCACTTCCTTTGCCCATTTAAAAAACGCTTGTGAAACAAGAACTTCATAATGTTTCTCAACGTTATATGTATTTGGTTTGATTTGGGATAGGGAGTAACCTTTAGCTGCTACCTTTACCCCACCCGTGTCATCCCGTCTTACTTTGCCATCCTTCCAATAAAGCATAGCGATAATCGCTTCTCCTAGTTCTTTAGGGGTATTCGCATTTCTGATTTTATCTAGATGATAATAATAGTAATCCATCGGATATGTTTCAGAACGGAATTCTGAACTCCAAGAGTCTATAAACAATTCCATTTCTAACACTCCCTTTCAAAATGATGTGACTACTTTTTAATCTTCTTGCTTTTTCCTTAATTCATCTAGTCCTTTCCAGAAAACCCAGCCATTTTGGGAAACACCGGAACAAAGTTCAGCA
The DNA here is from genome assembly GCF_001685025.1 of Bacillus sp. FJAT-27225. Taxonomy (GTDB): domain Bacteria; phylum Bacillota; class Bacilli; order Bacillales; family Cytobacillaceae; genus Bacillus_D. The sequence goes on from NZ_MAYU01000021.1 coordinate 771,001, forward strand.
GGTGCGCTTGGACTAGTATATTCAACATCATCTATGAGTTTGGCAGTGGTTTCATCGATTTTAATAGCTTTACCGGCCTCAATGAGCTGTTTGTATTTTTTTAACGCCCTTTTATAAAATGCACCTTCATTACTCCACTCTTTTGTTCGTTCTTCAGGCATTTTTATTTCAGAGTTTGCCAAAAGAATATACTTACCATCACGTAATGCAATAGATGCATTAAATAGGGGTTTCGCTTCAAATATTTCATTATGTAACTCTTCTTCCTCTCTATCAGCAGAGGCTGGATTAAAAGAAATACCCATGGCTTCCAATAGAAATTGGATTTGCAGAGCAAAGGATGTCAGGGTTGACTTATTAAAGACGTTTACATTTGGCGCTACTGTACGTAAATCACGATTTTCAAGGCTGTACTGAGTACTAGAAAATGCTTGAATAAAATAATACTCCAAATAATCAATGCTTAACTTATCGAAACTATTATTATCCGTTACAAAAAGAATTCCATATTGCCAGAAATCCTTTTCTCTCAAATGAGACTTGATTCGGTTAATTCCATTTACGGACTGTCCTATATAAACACTAGCTTCATCGGCTTCTGAGAAAAGAAAATAAACAGCATGGTTATTTGCATAATCAAGCATTTCAACTTTGTTGAGTTGGCTTTTAGTAAAATAGAACCCCCTAATTTGGCTCGTTGGATCTTGAAAAATCTTTAAAGAAGACGCATGATTTGCGTCGGGGAAATATAGCATTAAAGTACGATCGTTCATCGTTAGTCTCCTCTTTTAGTACATATATTTATGTGTGAAAATTGTGCTAATTATATTTATAGTTTACCATCTACTGAATCTAATTAGGAGAATAAGGAATGGAACACTAAATCTATCTCATTACTATCTAGTAGATCTAGGAGTTATTTATCAGTAAACCTTCTTTTGGGACAAAATTGCCTAAAGGAGAATTCAGCGTTTAATAGTCAAAATACTACAAAACCTCTCATTGATAGCGTTTTCACTGTGTGTATATAATTAACCTGAATCAATATTTAGGAGGGAATTGTATTGAGGAAGATTAGTAAGGTTTTATGTACCTCGGTTTTGATTGGTAGTTTAATGGCTGCATCAGTACCTGCTTTTGCTGAGACAAAAGAAAATCCATCTCAGCAAGCCTTTGACAACAAGATTGTGAAACGGATTGATGTAGAAAAGATTTATAGTAATGTTTCGTATTTGGCAGAAACGATAGGCCCGCGGGTGGCTGGTACCGCAAAAGAAAATCAGACCGTAGAGTACATATCTGCTCAATTTAAGCAATTTGGCTATGATAATGTGGATATTCAGCCATTTCAATTTGTAACAGGATATAAAAGTCCTACTGCCACCTCTTTTAAAGTAGATGGAACCAGTTATCAAGTAACCCACTTTGGCTACTCCCAAAATACCCCGAATGGCGGTTTGACCGGTGATTTAGTTTATGTTGGCCTCGGAAGTGCTGAAGAGGTGGCCGGTAAGGATTTATCCGGAAAAATCGCTTTGGTCCATCGCGGTGGCGGTATACCATTTGCAACAAAAATGATGAATGCTAAAAATGCAGGGGCCAGTGGAATCGTCATCATCAATAACGTAGCGGGGTTACCTCCAACCAATCTATCAGCTACTGATACCAACCTTCCAACTTTATATATGACTAAAACAGAGGGGGATGCATTGGTTTCCTCGCTTGAACAGGCCCCATTAAAGGGTACGATGCAGATTGAAGGTGCGGAGTTTATCAAGGCCACTTCCCATAACGTGGTTGCTACAAAGAAACCACAAGCCAATAAAGATACAAAACAAATTATCATGGTTGGGGCCCACCATGATTCGGTAGCAGCTGGTACTGGTGCAAGTGATAACGCATCCGGCACATCAATAGTACTAGAGTTAGCAAGAGTACTAGCTAATACCCCTACCGATACTGAAATTAGGTTTATTACCTTCGGAGCCGAGGAAAGAGGGTTACTGGGATCCTACCATTATACAAGTCAACTTTCCAAGGATGAAATTAACCGGACAGTAGCCATGTTTAACATGGACATGGTTGGCAGCAAAAATGCCGGCAATTTTGCCATGTTTACAGTAGATGGCAAGCCAAATACCGTTACAACATTAGGAAACTCTGCTGGAACCAGATTATACGAAGCCATCCAATATAATCAAGTCGGACGGAGCGACCACCAGCCGTTTACGGAGGCCGGAATTCCTGCAGCTGTATTTACCTATGCACCTCTTGAACCAGAGTACCATTCCCCTGGAGACAAGATTGAGCTAATCAGCAAAGAGAAATTACTAAAAACCGCTCAAGTACTAGGCGCCGCCATTTATCAGGCAGCACGCCCAGATACACCAGCTCTTGAACGTTCGAAAGTCGCCCCTGTCCCTATTGAAGCAGAATTTGGAGAAGATTTGCACCTTTAAGAAACAAATATTAAATAAGGCTGCTGCTCACTCTAGAACAGCAGCCTTATCTGTTATCCCTCGGAACTATTCCCTCAGGCATTTAGAACCGTAATTCCATAACGTACTAATTTGTAAAATTAAATCGATAAATATTTATTGATGCTAAATATATGATCTCAGCTACTACAAATTACTTTTAAATCAATACCCGTCGTTTCTTTAATATAATTCTCAGTAACACCGAGTAAGTTTAAAATATCATTATTAACATTCTTTTTGGAAATACTAGGTTGGACAATGAATATCTCATATGACATAGGCATTCTTTTTTTTGCTTTATCTTTAAGGATTTCTAATTCTTGTTCTGTTCCCTTCACAATACGACTGCATGAAGATTGGTTATGATGTTTTATCTTTCTTCTCAAGAGATGATTAAAAAATTCTTTTCCATCTTTGTATTTCCATTGGGTTGATTTTTGAGCTTGCCCACAAACCTGGTATAGATTATCTATATCATTAGAAACATTTCCACCTTTAGCATACTTTAGGTGATACATTTGAATCTTTATGATGTTACCCTCTTCCTTTATAGTTAGAACATCGGAAATTTCTCCTTTACCATCATCATCATAAATAATATGGTAGTCTTCTAATTTTAGCTTCTCAATAAATTGATATTGTATTGAATCAGTTCTTAAAGGTTTAACCTGCTGTGATTCTTTTGCAATATCTGTTTGTGACCAATCATATGGTATTAGTAGCTCTCGGTCATATAAATTTATTACGTGTTTTAAATGTACATATTCATTTCCAGTAAGAGCTGAACCATCGGCAAACCAAATAGTAGGTTTATATGTTTCTAAAAATTGAACCAATGAATATATTTTTGTTCCATAATGTACTTCAACCTTTTCATCTGACAAAAGTTCAAATTTAAAATCTGCATATAATACGTCAGACTCTGTACCTTTAAAGACTGTATATTTAATTGGAATCGTAAAGATATCTGATTTCAAGGCTATGTTTATCTCTGATCCTATATTATATTTTTCAATTGAAAGCTCTACTTCACCCAAGTTACGTTTAGAGGATTTTCCATATTTAAACTCACATTTAGTTTCAGCTTCTCTATAAACCTCATAATCCCAATCAACACTTATTGGGACCGTCTTTGGCATTTCAGAAATCATAGTTGGAACAAGGCATTCCTTTAGAACTTCGTTTGAATCAATATTTGGATTTATTAATTTCTCTCCCACATTAATACACCAAGCTTTAAGGTGTTTTATGTTACCTTGTAGCTTTGTCCAGATTCTCCCCTTGTAAGCGCAACCAATATTTACGGGGTTTCCATCTTCATAGCCGGCACCTACTATATACGCTTTCTGACTGCGTTGTTTTTCAGTTAATGGCAATGCTTCACCGATATCACTACCTACACTCATTCGATATCGTATATCTTTTCCAAGGAATAGTTTTAATCCAACATTTTGCAACTTAATACGCTTAATATTATGTAAGGCCTTAAAAACATCCATTTGATTAATTAAAACTGAATTTGGTACTACAGTTTCAGCTAAGTCTTTATATAAACTTTCATTATCTGAACTATTGATAAAGAGTAGTCTATGCTTAGGTTCCCAAATGAGAATTAATAAACTCCATGTTAAGTTGAAGGCATTTTTGTCACTAAGCCAATCTAATTTATTTCTTTTCGCATAAACGATAACAGCTACATTCTCACTTTCATTTAGGTCGAAGAAGGTATATTCAAGATTAGGATTTTCCAAATACTGGTCCTTCAAGACTTTTGGGTTCCATTTGTTTGTTTTGCTTTTATAAACTACTGTACTTAATTTAGGTTTAATGTTTTGAAAGGAGAAGCTGGATGAATTTAAGTTGTTAAAACCTTCTAGAAACTCTTTGTAATTCACTTCACTTTCAATACTCTCATTACTATAGTTAGATAACAGTTCATTCCAGTCAGCATCGCTACTATATAAATATTCTAGCGACCCTGATACATTTAAGTCCGCAATGTTTGCAATAAATGCTGCATTACCTAATTTTCTATCATGTTTAGTTCTTGTAAATCTCCCCGTAAATTGTAATGTAATAGGTAAGCTTTTTTTTATGTCGTGGAGTGCTGCTACCTTTAATTCAGGTAGATCAAATCCTTCTCCTAGCATATCGACACACACAATAATTCGATGTTTCTTTTGTTTAATGTCTTCTAGAATTACTTTTTCATTCTTAATATTTGAATAAATAATTACTGGATTTAAGTATTTATATTTTGTATATATTTGAAACACAGATTCAGCTCTATTTTTATTTTCACATCGAGCCATTAAGATATGCGGTAACCCTTTTTTAATATCAACTTCAAGTCTCTTGACAGCTTCCTCAGCAATCATAAAATCCGCTTTCTGACTATTATATTCTTTCACAGGTATAAATTCGATTTTGGTAAAGTACCCATCCTTTTGTGCTTCACTTAGGGGGAAATTAAATATTATTTTACCGTCTAAATTTTTACCATCGTTTCTAAATGGTGTGGCGGTAAACTGAATTACTTTTCTATTATCAAAACTTTTCCGAAAAGAATCCCATGTCCTTGCTTTAACATGATGAGCCTCATCTATAAACACATTAGTACACTTTTTTGAAAACAACTCTTTCATTTCTTGATTTATTGATGTTAGTAACTGCATTGTAGTAACAATAACATTACAATTATCAAGGAATATTTCTAACTCTTCTAGTTCCCTAAAACCTTCATAAATAATGCCGACTTTAGGATATTTTGCGCTATTCCCTACTATCTCAAAATCTTTTAAAAGACCTAATGTTATAAACTTGTCAGAGGTTTGAGTTCTTAATGCAGCACTTGGTACTGTTACCAATAATCGTTCACATTGAGCTGCAATCATAGTTGACATCATGGTTTCTGTCTTGCCTGTACCAGTTGGCATTACAACTGTGGCAATTTCTTTGGAGACTTTCAGGTGACTAAGAATAGAATATAAAGCAGCAATTTGCGGTCTTCTTAAGCCTTTAATTTCTTCGTCATAAATTTCTTCTTTAAAATTGAATTGGTTCCGCCAACTTTTTAAAATATCTTCGTTAGAATCTATACTTTCATCTTCTGGATGTTTCAGCCATTGCATAACTTCAATGTTCTGAATTATACTTTCGGATAGGTTTATCTTATTTATAAGTAATATATTTGGTACAGTATCATCTACATACTTTTTATCAGTAGTGAAACAATAGAGGTTACCTTCACTTTGTATTGAAAAATATTTTTCATTAGCAAATAGTATATCTCCTTCAATTGTTTTTTCTTTGCAAATAATTTGTTTAATAATATTTTTGTTTCCTGGTTTCTTATAAATAGCCTTTTTGTAAGCAGGAAGATTTACTTTCATAATTCACTACTCCAGTTCGTAATGAAATTAATACTACATTCATTTTACCAAAAATTTCAATTTAAAACGACGAAATATTATGATTCATTTCAATATTTTGGTCATCTGGTCATTTATGGTTAATAGAATGGCGGCTCTCTGAAGAAACATCTGTAGGCACATTAGGTGACTTATCAAAAAACGCAGGAGTCAAATTATTAAGTAAATTTCAATGCTAATGTAAATTTACCAATTGGTATAGTTACCATACAGAAAAACGGCCTGAACTAAGTCCAGCCCGTTACCCTAATTAATAGCTTTCTCCAAGGTTTGTTCCTTCTTTATAACTCCTTCACCCTCTGATCAATTCTTTCAATCTCTGCTAAAGGGTTCTTTCTCCAGTTCTGGCTCCATATGCTCTCAATCGTCCAGCCTCGATTCTCAAGGAATAGCTACCTATAGATATCTGGTTCTTTGGTATTCTTGGATCCTATGGTCCATTGCACCATCACATTCATTCCTAATATATATCTTGATGAATCTTTAGGATGTACAATGGCATATCAATACGATTCCCGAACATTCCGACCTTTGTTGCAACTTCATAGCCCAGGTTGCGCAACTGTTTATAAACTTGTTCTTTAAATGGAAAATCAAAGTACAAATCCAATTTCTGAACATGGGTGTTTGCATTTTCATTAATCTCCTGAATGACAGCGCTAATTTTGCACCTTTTTCTATTCGTCTAGAATCTATCAAATTCCCTTTACTATTCTCGATCACTAAAAAATTCCTGCTTTATATCAAACTTTCAATAAATATGAATACATGATACTTGTAAAAAACAAACAGGTTCATGCCAATTATCTGGACGAAAAGCTCTTGCCAAACTTAATCTTACAAATTTACGTGAATTTTCTCCATAATTAAATGTATTTATAAAATCATTACGATTTTGCCAACCATTTTGTTCGATAGAAACATAAGGAATATTTGAATAAAAATTCCCTAACATATCAGTAAAATCAACTTTTAATTTCCTATTATTAAAATTGTCTTCATATAACCTTACATAATCAACTTCAATTGTACCTAATGACCTTATTCCTTGGTTAGGACGAACATAAAATTTACCTCTATATTCATTTAAATATGGTTGTCCCCAAAAATCATGACCAAAAATATCCAAAACAGAATTTTCAGATATATCCGACAAAAACAATTCTTGTTCTTCTTGGTCTAACCTCCCTATCTCTCTGAATATGGGAGTATTTTGAATATGAACATCCTCTATGTGGGGCAATGTAGCTAAAACGCCCTGTGGAATTGGGACAAGATTTACAATGGAGAATGGTCTTATATTTTGTACCGTATATTGCGTGATTCTTTGTTGAGATATAGGTCTTCGGTAACATTGGGCCTCTGTATCGTAAACACTCATACAAACTCGTTCACCACTCATATTAGTTAAACCGGTTACCACAAACATTAAAACTACCCCTTTTATATATGTTTTACATTAAACCTATTCTCTCGTAAATATTTAGCTACGATACTACGATGGCAGGCTTTATGGTTAGATTCAACACAGAACAAAACTACTTTATGAGCATTAGGTCCTAAAATATCTAAAAAATCATTTAAATTAAAAGACTTTAGACATTCTTGTTCATATGCAGTAATAAAAGCAGCCCCCAGTTCTGTCCTTGTCTGTTTATTAACCCCGGTTTTAATATCTTCTAATTTTTGTTGTTCTCTCACATATTGAGTAGGAGCAAGTTCTTTAATATGAATGTAATTAATATTCAATTGTTGTAATTTATTTTGTAGGTATAAACTGTTTACAAACGAATATTTTTTTCCCCTCATACCTCTCCTAAGCCTTATATCAACAAAAGTATCAATATTATTTTGTTGTAATTGATAGAAAAAGGCCTCCTCGGTATAACCATAAACCCCTATGGTTAAGAAATCCATAAATACACCATCTTTATTTATATTGTTTTCTTGAAGTATAAACTTCATCAAATAAAGCTAATTGTCCACCAGTGAGGCGTTCTATAACTTTTTCTTGACTTAATAAGCGGCCTATTTCATCAATATGTTTAACATTAATATTATTTGCAGTCAGAGTTTCACCAATCAATTTACTTCGGTGACAAGATTCTGGTTTTAATTCGCTGCACATCAGAGCTACTCTTAAGTTCTTTTCATAGGCAGTAGTTAATCGTTTAATACCTTTAAGATAAAAAGGTTGTGTTGCAACTTTCTTGTAGTCAACCTTTCCGTTTGTATAACACTCATCTTCAGGGGGCAAACCACCTAACAAATCTCCCATAAAAACATATCGTATTTTATAATCTTGGAGTACTTCTGATAAATTATTCCTTATAAATGAAGCATCATAACTGGACTTAGGATTAGTTCTAACATCAATTAAAAAATCTATCTCATATTTAACTAACTCGTCAATGAATGTTTTAATAGTACGGTTGCCGTAACCAATTGTGTAAATGGGGAATTTTTCCATAATCGATTTCCTCCTTTGATATCACTCCTCCTTTATATTATAGCATTCAACAAAACCTCATACCTTTATGCCGAAATACTTTAGTGCCAACTTTAATTTTCATAGTAACGGAACAAATTATCCCTTTATTTTTTAAATTTAAACCTATACACAGGAAAGATAAATATTAGTTATAGTTATTACTATTTTTACCTTTTATGTAAATTTTATTTTATTCCAATAAAATAATCAATAGATGATTAAGTTAAATAATGAATTAATGATCAAGTTTTTTTAAAAACTTAAATTAATTTAAAGTACTAGACTAAATTCTAACAGCAATATAGTTAAAGTAATTTAAACGTTATTCGAATATAGCATTGCTTTTTGGCATTAGTTAAAAAGAACAATTCAAGCCAGCAAAACACTATTTTAATTCAAAATGCCAATCCCTTTAACCTTTGATAAAGTAGAATGATTTAAATATTTTTAATCTATTTACATAAAAAGACCCTGTGTAGCGACATTTTTAATGTGTCTTCTACACAAGGTCAAGTTAATAAATATTTTTAATGATAATAAACTAACAATTAAGGTACGTACCTCAAGAAGCATATTTAAGAGTTTTTCCACTATTTTTATTTACTAATTTTTTATTTCTAATTATGGTCTATTTTTTAAAGTTTTCTAATACCTTTATTATTTGCATGTTATTCATTATAAACTTTCCTTTTCCTTATCCTAATATGAGAAGGAGTATAGGATAATGGAAGAAAAGTTTAATTATGAACCATGCGTCAGTATTTTCCTTCTTCACCTATCTGAAAGGCGGATTAGTTTTTCTTGAAAATTTCAGTTTATAGATTCCTACCATCTTCCAATTCATTTTTCAACCTACCCAGTTTAGATAGTAGCCATTATAAGGATACACTGTTATCAGCTTTATTGAAAACAAATTAGTCATATCAACGATAAAAACCAAATCCTGACTTATTACTTTTGATGCCTGTTTTCCTTTATACTTTATTGGATTAATCTCTTGATTCAACAGTGCTTTTCGGCAGAATTGTTTAGCAGCCTTTTTATTAGCAAATGGCTTTATCCTTTCTTCCAGCCTTTCCATAAAATGATCTGTTAATTGGAATTCTGCACTCTCTGGAATACGGAATATATCCCGCCTGTTGAAATGCCTGTTCAGCCTTTCAACTCCTAATTCTAGCACGTTATTGTATTTTCCCATTTTTAAAATTCCTCCATATCTTTCCTCCTTCCATATTCCATTTACTCCTTCTCACAAATAATTATAAGGTTTTTAATGGAAGTTTGTCTATATTCTGTCAAAAGGAATTTTAGACAATAAGCATGCGAATTCGACAATTTTTATCAAATAATTCTTTTCTCGATTTATAGAGAAAAAGCTAAGAACATCGCAATCTTTTTACATTGTTCTTAGCTTAAGTGTGATTTTTCTATTTAATTGTTTCTATTACTTCCCAGCCCTCTTTAAGGGCTTTTTGATATAGATTATAAAGAACTTTTGATTGTTTTTCCGATGGCACTGGTATTTTACCTTCTGTAAATTTTCTCAAAATATCGATTTGAGTAGTAGATAGTGATCTAAAATTATTGTTGCTCATATAATAGCCGAATAACTGAATCCACATTTCAAAATCGCTTTGAATAACAAACATTTGGATTTCAATACCATTGTCCAATTGCTTTTGTTTCTTTTCTGTTCTTTGCTCTACCTTAGCCTCTTCAGTAGTAATAACCATTTTATTTAAAGGTGTTAAATCGATCTCGATATCTCGGACCTCTTTCCAGCATTGCTCTTTTTTACACCACTGGGCTATATTTGCAGAGCCGGGAGGAGGGTTGGTAATATTCTCATAGACTTTTTCTGTAATTACCTTCATAACTTTTTCCAGCTCAAGTGGCAGTCGCCTCTGTTCATTCCATATTGGTCCAAAATCTAAATATAGTTTCCGTTTTTGAAGAGAATAAGAGAGCAATGAAATTGAATAAGCAACTGTTTGGGCTCTAAATGCATTTTCATACCATGGAGCTTTTGAAACAATCTTTTCCGTAGCACGGAATAAGATAACTCGGGAAACAGCATCCTTAAAATAGCTCTCGGTTATTGCTAATTCATTTTTTTCTAGAGTATCTGTTACCGATTTCGCAAACTCCTCAAAACTGTATTGAGCTCCTTTGGAAACAATATGCGGTTTCTGATTCCAGGAATTCTCACTTTTCGCGAGGAATGTCTTATCAATAAGCTGTTCTTTCGGGTTTTCTAATTGGAATTGTTTTTTCTTAGCCGGTGTTAGATAGGCCTGTTCATTTAAATATTCCCCGCGTACCCTTTCATAGAACCAGTGAGTCCGTTTTTGAGCTCCTCCTTGAGCAGCTACCCAAATGCGTTTAGAATAATCTTTCATTTCTTTATGGAAAGGACTATTAGAAAAGAAATCAGATTTATTGACCTTATTTTGTGTGTTAGCATACTCAGATACACTGGAAACAAACTCACTTTTCTTTTCGATGTTGTTTACAACGGATAACTTCATTTGAACAGATACTTTGGAAACATCTAGTTTACCAGTCTTTTTGGCTGCATAAATTGCAGAAGTTGTTTGCCCGCCATTTACAATTTGAAAGTCTGTTATTTTTGTGATATATCCATTTCTGGTTTCAACGTTAGTGGCCGTTGCAGTAATACCATTATTATAGGCGAAAAACATATCCGGCTTATATTGAATGGTATTTCGTATTCCCTTATTAACACCGCCTCTAAATTGCAAAAAAGTACGCACATTTTGCTCAAGTAGTTTTTGCCCGTATTCGTCATAAATTTTATATAATTCTTCTCCGTCTATAATTCCTAAATAGGATTTATATTCAGTCGATGTGTTGTTTACTTCTAAAAAGGGTATGTTAGTCTCAATGGTGTACGATCCTGAACTGTTTTGGGACTTGTAAAAACTAAATAGGTAATCTATATCGATAATTTTATGCTCGCAAGTAATACCTTCAATAGTTTCATTGGGAATATGCGATATATTTTTGGACATCTTCCCATCAGTTAAGATAAGCAAACGGAATTTATCAATCAATTTATTTTGAACGTGGCGATTAATATTAAACGCTAAAGAAAAGGCGTCTGAAGTTTCCTCTAAGTCATAATGAAGTCCTTTGATGCTTAACTCTGCAAATTTCTTTAAGCGATTAAACTTCGTAGATACCAGCTGCTTTGTTAAGGTTTCAATAGTATCTTCTTGAAAGAATTGAAAGTTAATTAAGGTAAATAATTTTCGACCTTCATCAAAATCATATCCATAAACCTCGCAGCCTGTCTTAACAAATTCGGCCATTTCATAATTATGAGTTAAATCACCCATTTGCATTAAATCTTCGCATACTAACTCAAAAAAAGATTGCCCTTTCATTAATCCACGGCTTTCTGAATCCGAAAGTATAGATTGTAAAAAATCCTGATGGAACTCTTCTAGAGTTGCCATAACAATTCCCTCCGTTTAAACCAAAATATCGGTTAAGTTCACTTTAAAATCTTGGCAGCCAGATAAATCAATTTTATAATTTACAGTTCTAATTAGCGGGGAAATATTTTCAGTAGAAATTTTGGGAAACCCTTCCCTAACTTCATACCCACCAACTTCTTCCAGCTGGAAGCTTATCAGTGAATTCTTTTGTATTTCAGGAATATATCCGTACTGTTCCACCTTGTGGTTAAAATCGTTCAAGATTTCCTCTGTTTGAATTTGTTCTGTAATAGATTCTACTAATTCCTTTACCGTTTCCCCTGTTCCAGCTTCGTTCAAAGCACAGGCAAATAAGTATAATGGACTTTTATCTGAATTTAATTGTTCAATAGAGGATATCCATACTGATTTCCCTGATGTTATTCTATAAGACTTCACTTCAATTGCTAATTTTCTTAAGAGAAAATCTTGTTTGTCCCCAAGTGCTCCTACCCAGCTCCGGATACCCTCATCCCACCCATATACAGGAATAATGTAATCTCTTAATATGAGTAATTCACTAAATAAGCCCATCTGCTCCTCTTTGGACATCACTTTAAGTGATGTTCTTTGAAGAAGTTTCTGCCATCGTTCCAGCCTTTTCATAACTTTTCCAATAATATCTCTATCATTATCCCTAATAACAGAGATTAAATCATTGCATAAGACTAAGAACAGTTCCCAATCTTTCATTTCTTTTAGTATCAAAATTAACTGATTAGGTATAGAAGAGTTATCAAGTTTTATATCAATTCCTTTTAACCTGAAATTTCGTATAGAACGAGTAAAATCTTTATCGCACTGGATCATGAGGCCATACTGATTATTGGCATCAATAATCCAAAACACATCATATTTAATATTTTCTCGGACCCGTATCTTATTTAACCGATCTAACCCCTGCCATGGATTATTCATCATATCCACTATCTTCACCAACTTCGTCTTTAAATGCTTCTTCAAGCTGCCGTTTATAAACTGGATTAATTTTGACTTTAATAGTATTTATTTTGGTATCTTTTAAGACTGGGAAACTAATTCCAAAGCCAACAGCGTTAACTTTCCTTCCTTCCTCATCTTTGAGTTCAAGGGCATGAAGCATGAGAAGTGGCTTTTTCAATTTCTTGCGCATTTCAAAAGAATTTAATTTTTTAAATTCCTTTGGCATAATAATGCTCTCCGGCTTCGCACGCGAAAGCTGTCTATTTATAACTTCAAAATAGCCTTGTTTTTGTTTAACTGTACGGAATTGACGTGTTACCTCAATATTATCTTCTTGGAAAGTTTCGTCACCTTTACCGTTGAAAAGAACAACATCCCAGTTCTGTTTGCTGTTTATAATATATTCTTTAATAAATTCTATCGGCATTCTCGATCTTATACCTAATGGATCATGTATATATAAACGATAATTCTCCACGAACTTTTGAATAATATTTTTATCTACATCTTTCCATACATGGCTTTTGTCGTGAAGATGTTTATAACCACCTAGTTTCAAGGTATTAACCGTTTCACGCAGAAGGACTTCATTTGCAGCTAAATCCTCCTTTTGGTTGCTTAGCCATCTAGTTTCTTTTATATGTCCGTCTAAATTCATTTCCAAGTACATATCTTCCGTGTATTTAGATTTATTTCTAGCAGTTACTTGAAGGAGACTATCAGGATGCAGTTGCACAGCTAATCCAAAATCCTTCGGAGTTAAATTTTCCTGTCTCATTTCGTTTAACCTGCTTATTAAATCATTGGTAGCCTCAATAATAAACGCAAATTTATTAAATAAATCATCAGTCAAATACACCCTGCAAATATCCTCATAACCTATCCTATAGCCAAACCAGCGGCCCATCTGCATTAAAGTATCATAATAAATTGTCGTTCTTAAAAAGTAACTTACACTTAAGCCTTCAAGAGTAAAGCCCCTTGATAAACTTAACCCCCCAATAACGATTACATTTGACTGAATATCATCACGATATGCCAAAGGTGTTTTTGCTCTTTGATGTACATCACGAATCAGCACCAAGTCTATTACTTCACATATTTCTTTGAGAATAGCATCGAAATCTAATTCAATCCCATTTAATCTTATCTGGAAGGTTTCCCTCATCGCTTTTAAATGGAATGAGAACCGATATGGATCCTGCAGAGCACCGTATGCTTTTATATCCTTTTTAAGTTCGTCAAAATAATCCTCAACTAGGTCTTTTACCTTCATGTGGACATTAGTAAACCTGGAAATGTGGATCAGCATACTGTTATGTTTTCTTTGATTCCGTAAATTCCTTATTGCAATATTTATAATAAATAGACGAATTGCATCTTTTAAACTTTCGGGAAGCCGTTTTAAATCCGAATCATAATCCTTTTTATGCTTTATTACAAACGGTTCTTCATTTGGCAGGTATTGAACCTTTTCATCCAGTTCATATACAGCCTCTGTTTCAGGTATCTCAACTATAAACTTTTTATTGTCTTGACCAAAAATCTTTTCTGCACCAAAATAATTGGAAGGCGCATCCAACGCATAAATAAAATCACGTGGAAATAAATCACTGCCGACTGTCTCATTTTTTGCCTCATGGTCTATGAAAATATTTGCATAGGGTGTCGCCGTATAAGCAACATAGGCACTCTTTTTAAATTTCCTCAATAAAAGTCGGATTTTTCCATTAATTATTGTTGGATCTTCTTCATTCTTTGTATTGATGGATGCATAATCCGACTCATCATCTATTACTAGCATTGCTTTGTCAATTTCATTCTTATAATGCTTGTCAAGCCATTCCAATAAATTTGACAATGATTTCGGATGTTTTTTGATAACAACCAAAATAGGAAGCTGCATATTTTCAAAGTTGGTAGTACCGCTTGCTTTAGCTGTTTCAATTTTAAAATCGTATTCAGCATTTGTAAGGCTGAACGGCATTTTTTCCCTCAAAAATCCAGGAAGCTTTCCAACACCTTGATAATTTGCTCCAACAAAGACTTCATCTAAACGCTTTTGCGTCTGATCACGAAGGTTATTTAAACCACCAGCAATAACGACAATAAAACGATAACCAGCATCTGCAGCTTTACAAATTAAATGAGCATAGTTAGAAGTTTTTCCGGATTGGACATGACCTACTACCAAACCGTAAATTGCAAAGTCTTCTCCATCGGGGTCTGCCAAATTATTCATTACCGCATCGGTATCTTCATCAGTTGTACTTAGAACATCTGGAGGCAAACTTTTCGCCATATAATTCATATAGTTCTTTGCATAATAATTATCTGATTCCAATTGTTTTTTGCTAGTCCACCAGGTTAAATCTCTAGTCCTTTGCTCTTCACCTGTTACAAGTATCCCCGTTTCAATACGGACTATAAAAGATTGCTCCAGCTCCCTTTGAAGGTATAGCCATGCCTCGTCAGATAATTGTTGTATATCACCGTCATTTTCTATTCCTAAAATGGTTTTAAGCAGAAAGGGAGGTGTCCCTTCAATTACTCTTTTCCATTGCTCGATTTGCTGCTGAATAGTTTCTTCTTTTAAAACGCTTTGTCCTGAAAGATTGTCTGCAATCTTATCTTTAAGATGATTATACATAACATTTTGCTTAGTTTCTCCTGCTATAGACATGCTCAAAATATTCCCCCTTATTTTTAAAGACCTCTGTCTTTAATAGCTCTTTTATAAAATCATCATTAATACTACTCGATTTCCAAGTATCAATCAGAGCTTTTATTTCATCTTCATTGATTAATGATTCCTGTTTAACACTTAGAGGGTTTGTATTCAACTGTGCTACTATTGCATCTAACGGCAAGTACCCTTCCAATCCCATTAGAATCACATTTAAAGAATGCTGCTGTTCATCATTTAAAGAATTTATTAAGTTTCTAATAATCGGATGATTGCGGTTTATAGTAAAGTTTATTTCATTTTTATCGGCGACCAGCTCCCAAAAACGAGTGGTACTCTTGTCTTCAATCTTTTTCCCTCTGCCTGTGAATGGCCTAGATCCCTTTACAGTTACCTGCTGAATTATACGCCGTAAATCCCGTTTGATTTCACTTACTGGATTTGCAGTGGATTTCTTTATATCAATGCCCCAAGCAGAATCTTGGTTATTGGGTATATCAATTTTAATCCTTACAAGCTTATGAGCATCATTTGTTCTATGCATCCCCCACCATGTTCCATATATTAAAAGGCGGTGTGCACGGTATAAATAGAATCCTTGAGATTTGGTATAACCCTCTTTTGTTGCGTACTTTTCAAACTCCTGCTGTGACAATTTTGAATGGTGCGGTAATATAAAAGGCTGTACGATAATTTCTGAATCATAATATTTTATCTTCTCAGGTATTAATTGCTGCGTTGCAATATGCTTTGGATTGAACGGGTTAAACGGTTCTAGCTTATGGCCATTAACTGAAATTTTTAATGCCTTTTTCCCCGGAACTACTCCTTCTAAAAAGCAGTGAAAAACTAAAGATAAATGACTGCTAAGAATATCGATTTTATTAGGTATATCTGATTCTTGAAAAGTATCAATCCCGCGCCATACAACTAGGGTTCCGCTTTCTTGTTCCATAAACTCGTCAAATAGAGGTATATCCTTATATAATTTAAGATCTGGAGTAATTAATAGCCATTCATTCTCTTTAGAAATATATTCAAGGTCCCACTGTTTAATGGAAATTACATCATCTTTTTTTGATAAGACAGTCAAGTCCGTACATTGAGAAAATGAAGCAGTCTTTAAACCTAATCCAAAACGTCCTAAGTCCGATTCTTCTCTTTCTGAATCTGGGTCCTTCGCTGATAAGCGCATCGCATCAATTAGTTCAGAATTCGTCATGCCGGTACCGTCATCTAATAAAGTAAAAACTGTTTTTGGATTTGGAATACAAGAGATTTGTATATTATTTGCCTTTGCTGTAATGCTATTATCCAAAACATCAGCAACCGCTACTTCAAATGTATAACCTATATCTCTTAAAGACTTAATAAAATTTGATACTACTGGCTGTACAACCTCTGTTTTCATTAATTCACCATCTTTATCGTATATATTCTAAGGCTGGGTAAAATTACCCTCTATCCTATTCTATAATAAAAAAAGAATATTCGGTCGAAAATAATGATTTTCCATTATTTTTCCAAAAAAACACAGGGAAATAGAGTACTATATTAAGTTCAAAATAACGGTGTATCTATAAATTCCCTTTAGAATGTTTTATTTTAAATAAATTGGGAAAAATATTATATAATCTCAAATAGGCTGGTTGAAATGACAGATAATTTAACAAAAGAACAAAGAAGAAAAAACATGCAAGCAATAAAATCAAAGTCAGCCTTGGAAAATAAAGTTTCAAAGGCACTTTGGTTACAAGGCTTTCGATTTAGAAAGAATGTAAAACTTTTTGGGAAACCAGACATCGCAATTAAAAAGTTCAAAATTGTAATTTTTATCGATTCATGTTTCTGGCATAATTGTCCACTTCACGGAAATATCCCCAAGTCAAATCAAGAATATTGGATTGGAAAATTAGAAAGGAATAAAAGGCGAGACATTGAGGTCAATGAATATTATATAAAAAATAATTGGAACCTCTTACGAATATGGGAACATGAATTTAAAAATGATTTTGATTCTGCAATAGAAAAAATAGGTAGTTTTATTACTGAAAACAAAAAATAAGCGGTACCCGCTATTAAATGGGGTACCGCTTATAATTTATTCTTTAACTTCAAATTTGTATCCCACACCCCACACAGTAACTATCATTTGAGCAGCATGTTCAGATACCGCATTCATTTTTTCTCGCAGCCTTTTTACATGTGTATCAACCGTACGAAGGTCTCCAAAAAATTCATAATGCCAGACTTCTTTTAGAAGCTGTTCTCTAGCAAAAACCTTATCAGGAGTTTTTGCTAAATAACTAAGCAATTCATATTCTTTAGGGGTAAGATTTACCTCTTTTCCTTCAGCCATAACTTTGTGTGCATCATTATCAATAGTCAGGTATTTATACTGAATAACATCTCTTGCTTCAACATCTGTTGTTAAATAACTTGTTTGTGATGATCTTCGAAGCATAGCTTTAACTCGCAATACTACTTCCCGAGGGCTGAATGGCTTAACAATATAGTCATCCGTACCCACTTCAAACCCCTGAACACGATTTATCTCTTCCCCTTTAGCAGTCAGCATAATAACCGGAGTTGATTTTTTCTCCCTTAATTCCCGGCAAACTTCAATACCGTCTTTACCCGGCATCATTAAATCCAGAAGAATAAGATCAAAATTATTATTTAATGCTTTATTGAGAGCTTCAATTCCATCCTCGGCTTCTTCAATTATATACTCCTCACGCTCAAGGTACATTTTTAGCAATCTACGAATTCTCTCTTCATCATCAACCACTAAAATTTTCGGTTTAGTTTCCAAAGTTCATTCCCCACTTATTACCATTTTAACAGTGAATAGACATCTGATATTTTAAACATAACAAAAAGATGTGAAAAATTAAATAAATATTTAAAATAAAATCTTATAACTGAAAGCATTTCCATACTAATATACATTTTATCTTCTTCACCTTACAAAAAATGAATTAGTTTACTTTTAGTAAACTTATGACTAATACTCGTATTTCTAATGGTAATATATAGCAACAAGGAGGCCTACTATGATTGAGTTCCTAGGGGATAGAATACAAAATGCAAGAGAATTAAGAAACTTAAGCGCTAAAGAAGCCTCTAAGCTTTGTAATGTATCCAAAAGCAGCTGGTCATTATATGAAAGCAATAAAAGAACACCGTCTCTTGATGTTTTAAAACATATCGCCAAAAAACTTAATGTATCTGCCGATTATTTACTCGGTTTATCTGATGATATAGACCTTAAACAACGTATAAAGGAGTAATAATTGATGATATTTACAAACCAGCCAAAGGAATTGCAGAATTTGTATTTAAGAATGCTTCAATCAGCTGGATCATTATCAAATCTTTTTTCAGATAGTGTCATCCCATACATTGTATCTCGAAATGTAGAAAATGCATTTTGTGAAGCTTTTGGAGCTGAAAATTTAGGTAGATCAGATTGTTCCGCAGATGCGTCTTTTAATGGTGATGGTATTGGTATAAAAACTTTTATTCATGGTAATGGGAGAACACTCCAAAAAGTAGCTGAATTTAATAAAGATGCAGATCTATATCGAAATTTAAATCCAAAAGATTTAATAACCACTGTATCTGAACTTAGGAATGAACGGATTGATTTTACGATGCGTACTTATGGATTAAGTTCCATGATTTACCATTGTGTAACACGACTTCCTGGAAAAATATTAATTTTTGAATTACCAATGGATAAGATTGATATATCAAATATTAAAAAAGTCGAAATTAGTAACAAAAATACAATAACCTTTGAGGATGGAAGAAACGAATATAGTTTTAATCTTACAAAAAGCACTTTATATAAACGATTTTTATTAGATAGGCCTGTAGGTGAAATAAATGTAAATATTATTGAAAACCCTTACTTCGTTCTTTCTAATTTTATATCAAGTGAAACCAAAGACCTAAAAAATATTGACTTGATTTATTTCGACCCACCTTATTTTTCCGATTCTTCAAAAGCTATAGATGTATTTAGCGGAAGTGGTACAACTTACTTTACGAAAAATATAAATTATTCAAGGTCACAAAGTGATACTGATAGTTTAGATTACGTAATACTACCTCTTTATTCTGATCGCGGGAACAAGCGGCATGTTCCAGAAAAAAGCGGATTAAATCAATGGAACGCTGGTGGCAGAGCCAGACATCACGATGAAGTTTATATAACAATCCCGAAATGGATTCATGATGTATTTCCCAGCTTCTTCCCTCCTCGTGACCAGAGTTTTCAATTAAAGCTACCTGATAAATCACTTTTATCAGCCAAGGTTTGTCAGGATAACAGTAAAGCTTTAATGAGTAACCCTAACCGAGAACTAGGAGATTGGTTATTACGAAAAGTTCTGTGCTTATCTGAAAGAGAACTATTGACATATGAAAAACTAAAAATATTGGGAATAGATTCTGTTATCATCTATAAAAATTATAATAGCCATTATTCTATTGATTTTTGTAGTATTGGTACTTTTGATGACTTCCAAGCAGAGTATCAGTATGGAAACCAATAATATAGATTTCCGTAAGCTCTTAAGTTAGGATTTCGGAAAAAATAAATAAGGCTTTTTTAAATTTTATCACTGTACACCAAGACCATACATTTATCCCAACTCTCTTGAATTTAAGCTATACCCGGAATAATTAACATTTATTGGTAAGGAGGGTAATGCATTGAAGTTAAATTTCCAAAAACAATATGATTACGCGGATGGACTTTTTAAAGACGTATACTCATTTACTAATACAAAAAAATTTCAACCTTTAAAAAGCATCGATAGGGACTTAGTTGAAGAAGTTTTTAACTTTGCATATGGTATGAGTTTCGGCGGAGAAGGACACCACCGCGTTCATCGTACTGGTGGCAGCAATCGTAGAAGTAATGGTGAATTATTTGCAGATACCTTTCAAGGTAAACTTGCGGAATTTGCCTTATGGAGCACCTTTAAGGACAATAATTTAGATGTTGTAAGACCTGATACGGAAATGTACGGAGAAGGTCTATGGGACTCCAGTGATTTTAATTTCAAAGAAAAAAAAATAGCAGTAAAATCTACAAAATCATACGGGCAATTATTACTTTTGGAATCAGAGGATTGGAATAACGAGGGTCTATATATACCTAATTTAAACACCGGCAGCGAAAGCTATGATTATTTTGTTTTAATAAGATTAGAACCTTTTACCGCTGATATTCTTCTGAAGAATAGATTATATTTTAATAATACAGCAAGTGAAGAAAAATTAAAGGGACTAATTTCGGAATATGAGTATACATTTGATATCCCTGGTTATATGTCTAGAAGGACTTTAATCGAGATGATACGTAGAAATTACTTTATTCCAAAAGGTGCATATTTAAACAAGATATACAAAAAGAACCTCATTGATGCGAATAATTATTATATTCAAACAGGGAATCTGAAAAATATAAAAGGGTTAATTGATGACCTTATACAGTTATAACTTTAAATTTATAAAATTAAATTGAAAAAAGTGCACCCTTTATAGGGTGCACAAAGTTTAAATACGAAAAGCAATTTGGGCTTCATTGTCATTTTGATTATTAACAGTATTAAGAGCTAAAATGAGGTTCTCAGCTATTCGTTTAATTACCGGCACACTTACTGCATTTCCGGCTTGCTTATACAAATGAGATTTTGCCATTCCTTCTGGAATAATATAATCACTATCCACAGGAAATCCTTGGAATCTCAATGCCTCTTTTGGTGTTAATTTACGATATCCCCATTCATCTATAATCAAAGGAACATTATGTCCACCTGTTCCCATATTGGCAGTAAGTGTTGGACACACATTACTTTGGTTTTCTCTAATATACACCCTTCTTAATTGATATACAGTGTCATTTCTCTTCATTTCATCTATTATCATTTTGTAATACTGGCTTGTTGGCTCGTAATAAAAACTAGGGTCTTGTTTTTCATCTCTATCAAGAATGTCATCAATTGATTTGGTTAATTCAATTTTTTCTGGCCACACAAATTTATTAAAAGCTTCTTCCTCTTTAAAACCAACTATAAATATTCTTTCTCTATTCTGAGGTATATTTCCATACTCCATGGTATTCATAACTTTACTATCTATGTGGTATCCACTTTCTCGTAGCATTTGTTCAATAACTCTAAAAGTATTTCCATTGTCATGACCTTTTAAGTTCTTTACATTTTCTAAAAAAATTGCTCTAGGTTCAAGTGCTCGAATAAAACGAACTACATCAAAAAATAAAGTCCCCCGCGGGTCAATTGCCTGTGTTAGTCCACCACATTCTGGACAAACTGCCCCATTAATATATTCGTCGTAAGAAACACTATGTTGGTGTCCGCAATTATTGCATTTATATTTCATCCCATGTCTATTTCCTGCTACTGAAAAAGCCACGCAGGGCCACCCTGCAGTCAATATATCCAGGTTGTGGGGAATATCTTCCTCATTTGGATCTAAACTTCTAATATCAGCTTCTCTTAATGTATGATTAAAATTAGCTCTGTAAGTAATGCATGCATTCCTGTCAATTTCATTTGCCCATACAATATGAGCACCTGCTTGTTCAAATCCCTTGTCTATTCCGCCTATTCCAGCAAAGAGACTTGCTACTGTTGGCATAAAAAAAACCTCCCGCCGAATCGAAAATATGTTCCTATTTATACTAGCTGTTTGTATTTTACCACATAGTTTCATTTCTTGGCAGCCCTAAACATATATATTTTAATATTCTCTGAAAAACAAAAATAGAGCCCTTAATTCTACTATTGGGTGATAGAAGGCTTTGCTTGTTACCGACATAAAAGCCTTTTCCTAACATACTCCACTCCTCATTAATGTGAACAATGAAAACGATGGGGCTCCTTGGTATATGCAATACGCCGTTAAATTAAATTCAATGGCTATGTATTAGTGGCGTGCTTCTCTTTCAAGTCTACACTAATTTCTTCTAGCGTGTCCCTATTCCAAGATATCGTGAGTACTTGGCTTTATATGCATTATGTTTAAGTATAATTCGAGAGGATAGTAGTGGGTATAAGAATTTAGTAAATATTCATATATTTTCTATGCTGAAATAAGTGTCAGAATTATTGCTTCGTTACACTGGGTTATTATATATCAGTGTAAAGTAAAAAATGTTTATAACAAAGTTTTGTACCTATGTTTTCGATTGTTTTTTAATTTTAGTTTATATCCCATCTGTACAATTTTGTGTAGCTCATCTTTGGGACTTGAATTAATTATCCCAATAACTAATTGTTTTGTAATAACTTCTCCATTATGAAGTATGTTATTCTCCTTTGCTTTAACTACTACTTTATTAATACTATTTGTACGGGCATACTCTTTAATAATCCATTTATTCAAATTAATTACTTGGTAGGAATTAAATAGATTAATAAAATGTTGGAGCCATTTTATTTCCATTTCAGCTTTTTTAATTGTCATTAATTTATTCATATTATAACCATCCTACTAATAGTTTATTACGAAAAAGAAACAAGATACCTGATTATTTTAATGAACATTATTTGAAGGTGGGATATAAATAGTTGCAGTCTATTATGGATTGTTTTTTGACATGTTTTTTATTTAGAGCAGCCTTTTCTTCATGATAAACAAAGCAACCAATGGCGTGGATAAGGCTATCGTCCTATCCAACAAAAAGATGTAGGCTATTTTTATCCTTTTTAGTATTTTTTTGAGAGTTAAACCTCATGCCTTTTGTAAAAAACAATTTGAAGATGGATAGGTCCATTATGATGCGGTAAGGACTAGACTCAAAAAGGTCTTATCTAATAAACAGAAAGCCGAGTTCATATGAAGATGGCCGTCTTAGATCAAGTGTTTCCAGTTTAGGAATGTTTAGAGACGTATTAATCTGTTGCCTCTCTTCCCACCTTACTGGAATTTCCTATTTTTCAAAGTACCCTAGAAGCAGGCAAAGAGACAGTTACTTACAGAATAAAACAGTCATTGTCGGTTAAGCAAATAAAACTCTCACCCTTAAGACTGCACCGGATGCCGGGCTGCAGCTTAAAGATCCTCTTCCCTTAGAAGAGGATCTAATCAAATGTTCAATAACTTATACTTTCCAACTGCCAGTCTTTTGGTGAACCACATAAATAATAACTCGTACAATTATTTAGATTTAAATCGTAATGAATATTTTGTACACCCTGAGGAACTCCATTTTTAAGATCATTTATAGTGATTTTTGGAAACCCATCACTGACTAAATACATACGTTCATCGACAATATTAAAACAGAATTCCTCATATTCTGATTCGTATTCTGATAAATAACCAGATTCCAGAATTTTGTTTTCGAATTCTAGCAGTAAGGTTACATTATCTGAAAGGGTATCTTGAATGCTTCTTATCAAAAAAGGAAGAGAGTATTTTGATCTCATATCACTTCTTATTCGCAAACTATAAAGGAATAGTTTTCCATTTATCGGTATCTCTAATTGATTCAAGCCATTTATCTTATGAACATGTCCTGCCATAGATGAGGTGGTTTTTACTTCTACTGAAAAATTACTACTCTCAAAATCATACCTGTTTCTACTTGGACCAAACCAAGTCAAGACTTGGTCCACTCCTTTTGGTAATAACCAATTTTTCAAGAACCATAGTTCCCCGAACAATCCCTTTATTTCATTTTCACTTAAAATCGGTTTCAACCCTCGGAGCCAAAATTTCCGCCATTTATTAAGGGTAGTACTAACTGCTAAGGAGGCGCCGTCCCCGCCTTTTAGTCTATTAAAAATTTCATTTGCTATAACATTGAACAGATTATTATTATCCTTTTGGATGCAACACACATCCAAATATGGGCAAATAGGTTGGTCATCAATTTTCAGATCCCGACCATAGACCAAAATTCCTCTACTCTTATTATCCTTGATTGCCTCAGATATATCATTCAAAGGTAGAAGTATATGTCGGTATCCAACCTGGTCAGATGCAAGCATGAAATTGGATACATAATTAATACGGTGAACATTTAATTTTCCATAGTCAGGGACATTTGCTTCAACTTTGTCCCATGATTCTTCAGTAACAATGGTTTGCATTATTGGATTCCCACCCCTACAGAACCTGTAATGTACTCTTGTGCATCACTGCTTTCGGATGGAGGGAAAATAAAAGCTAACCCAATAATGTGCTCACCCTCTTCAGGATTCTCAAAAATTGCTGTTCGGGAATCACTCTCTATTGTTTGAGAGTCATGGCCGGAGTATTTACTTATGGGGTATATTAATAAAACACCATTTTGAGGTGACCGCAACTTTCTTAGTTCCTCTCCAAGCGTTACTTTTTCTTCTTCTTCATTACGTTCTTTACCTTTTAACCGTTGTTTAATTTCATTAACTTGTTCTTTTGGCAGTCTAATTTCATCATCCCCAGCAGACATAATAGCTCCCAAAGAAGAGCTGTTTGTTCTCAATGTACGCTGAATTAGATTGACCTGCTGATCTGGTATCCAAAGATCTATTGTTCCTAGTCGATCACTTTTTGTTTTTCTTCCCATTACCGCCACAGTCCAGATGTTTAACTCCGGTTCATCTAACTGATTCATACGAGTAATATAATTTGATATTGCATCAGTTCTAACGGTAGTAGCATCTGGATCAGTATTATATACACCAAGGTAATCTAGAATAGATTGTGAATCTATATTATCCCAAATTAGTTCCCCGTCCACTGGTTTACCTAAACTTTGCAAAAAGCTCTTTGTACTATCCAAATTGTTTCGTAAGAACTCAATATCATCAAACGGAAACACCGTCGTTTCTGACACCTGATCTTGATATGAAACATGAACAGATTGAGCCGCTCGCATCTTGGAGGGGCTTGTAACAAGCATGCCCGGGTGTTGTCGGATTCTTACACCTACTTGAAGAGGAGTACGTCCTTCACGTTCATATTTAGCTATATCTCTTCTAAGATGTTCCTCCACGTCTACTAGAGCTCTAAATTTCCTTTCCAATGAGCGAGTTGTGTATATTCTAGTAAGATCTACATATCCATTTCTATAACCAAACCATCTTCCCATTTGCATCAATGTGTCATATGCGTAATTATTACTTGTACGAACAAAGTAACTTATCAAAAGGCCTTCTAGTGTGAGACCCCGTGATAAACGATTGCCACCTATAACTATTGCTTTTAAATCCGGGTCAACCTCATAATTGATTACATCAGTTGAGCGACTATGCAGCTGACGTATTTTAACTTTTTCAAGAAAAATTGAAATATCGTTTATAATATCGCTAAAAGGAATGTCATATTGGGCATCCATTTTGTGTGTTAATGGACGAAATTTATCATCCCATCTTGTCTTAAAAATACCTATTAACTTCCCTTGTTTTCTGTTATATCTCCATTCTTCCTGGATTGAAGTTAATTTTCCTTCGACCAAAGAAGCAAGTTTTTCTTGAATTGATGTACGATAACTGGTGTGAATTAACATTGAAGCAGGTTCATTACCTTGACCTCTACGAATTCTTGCTGCCCCGGCTAGGATGAAATCATGAATAGCATTTTCTAGGCTTTCTGGTATGGTAGGTGTAAATGTTTCTACCTCCGCTCTGCTAGCAGGTACCAATTGAGAAACATCATTTTTGCTTACATGTTTAATAATATCTAAACCTGGATTTTTAGAGTCTCCGAATATCTCTTTAGCCCCAAAATAACCATGAGGACGAGGAAGTGACATAATAAAAGAACTTGGATATAAATCATCCCCTGAAACACGATCTTTAGCTTTATGTTCTATTAAGACATTTGCAAATGGTGTAGCTGTATAGGCTATAAATGCTTTTTTATTAAACAAATCTACTAGCTGTCTAATATAATCATTAATTGCGCTAGGAGATTCTTCTACAGTTTCATCTTCAGGATCTAAATCATAAGGACGGTTTCCGCCAGTATTAACAGATGCTTGATCAGCTTCATCATCTACAATTAGGCAAGGAATTTCACTTAGTGTTTCCTTGTCGGCCCGTCTCAACCAGCCTAGCAAACGGTCAAGTATACTCCCGTGTTTTTTCATAACTATTAGAATAGGTTTATCCCCATTTAATATTGTCGGATTCAAATGTCCAGGATTGAAATCCCCTCTAGTTAAATCCGCTTTAGTTAAAGTAACCCACTCCTTATCTCTAGGTGGCTTCCCTACACCAGCTGGTAAATCGTTTGAGATACCGACTAATTCCTTATCCAAACGTGTTTGTGTCTGAAAACGAAGAGAGTTATGCATTCCAGTAAGTATGATTATTAACTTGTAACCTGCATCCGTTGCCTTTGCAATTAGGCCAGTGTAATTAGCAGTTTTTCCACTTTGAACATAACCCACAACAAGCCCCTTTGTAGTAAACGAACGGCAATTTTTGGGGTCTTCCATCTGTTCTAGAATTTTATCAGTTGATCGATCTATTTGACGAACTACAGAATCAAGCGACCATTGTTTTTTGTCTATTAGATATTCTCTAAGAGTTGGCCAATAATACCATTCTGCCCTATCGACCATTGGTAACCATTCAACATGTTTCCTATTAGGGTCAATTATCATATTAGGATCAACTGCAGTAGTAGGTCGTTCCTTTTCAAAAGCTTCCTTAATCTTTTTAGCAAGATTACTATTTATAGCAGGTAGGTTTTCAATTGCCTCTTCAATTGAACATCCAAAGCTATCAATGAAAGTCCTAATAATCCTTATGTATTTATCTATTTCAGTTGTAGAATACATACTTACCTCCCATATATTAGACACTTGCCTATTTACATATTTTACTAGTTATTTTCAATAAATAATAGATTATTCCTGTCCAGTACCAAATTAATTCCTCTGCTCTTTTTCATTGGCCTTCAGTGTAGAAGATTGCTTAACCTTAGATCTTTGCTAGGACTTCTTGATTGGTTGCTCAGCATACCAGCTATCATATCCTTCGATTCCTTTCATTGAATATTGTAAAGTAAATGTTAAACTACGACGTGCGGAAAAAAACACACTTTGATAATATTTGCATTCGTGCGGATTACGACTTTTTTATCTTTTCTATAAAAAGTCTGTATCATATATTTTTATCCTCAACTGAACCAAATTCTTTCATAATATTTCTCCTTCACTAATCTAATCACATGAAGTTCTAATAACTCTAGGACCAAAAATTCAGTCATTATTAAAACTTCTTGCCAGTGGATTTTCATCTTATTTTTTAACAAGTCATTTTTGCATAATTCTACTTTAAGAAAATTTTAACATATAACTAAAGCAAAGGTTGGAAATCGAATGGAATTTATTGAAATTTCTATATTTAGTATAAGAAAAGTTTTATGGATATATATACACATAAAGGAAATTTAGTATATCTTTAATTATGAATACTTATTATAAGAGTTTTTAAAGGGGTAAGAAAGGTCTATGGAATGGAAAAGGTACGAGACAGAGATTCATAGGAAATTAGGAAACATGTTCCCGGAATTAGAAGTTAAGGGCAGTTCATTTATTACAGGAATACATAGTAAAGTTAGCAGACAAATTGATGTTCTATTAAAAGGAAAATTTGGGTTCACAGAAATAATTGGAGTTGTTGAATGTAAACATTTTTTGGAGAATGTCGATGTTAAAATAGTAGATTCATTCATTGGTTTTCTTGAAGATGTAGGAGCAAAAGTAGGTGTAATTATTACTATGAAAGGTTTCTCTAAAGGGGCAATTAATAGAGCTCGTGGTGCTGACATACAATTAGAAGTTATAAATTATGATGACCTAGGTTTATATGCGTTAAGTTTTGAATTCTGCGATTATTGTGTTCATAGTAAAGGAAAAGATAATTTTATTTGGTATGATGGCACTTATGCTTATATTGACGATTATGGAATCGCTTATTGTTTACACAGGGGTAGATGTAGCACCTGTAACACCATTTATATAAAATGTGACTCTTGTGGAGTAAATACACCGATTCATTATCAGAAATTTGGTAGTACAATACCGTGTGAAGGTGATTGCGGTTTATATTTTAATCTTCAGCATTTCTCCAAAGTTAAAAGTAGAATAACAGAGTATGAAGTTGTTGTTCTAAGTAATTTTTCATCAAAAGTTATAAGTTTTTAAGGTGTTATTATATTTAGGAATCATTAGGAGGATATTTTAGATGTTCCAAAGCATATTCAATAAAGATATTAAAATCTTATCAGCCATTACAGTACAAGATGAAGAAAAATTGGATAACTTTTACAATTCAATTTATAATAATTTATTCGGAATTGGAGTTACTCATAATTTTGAAAAAGAGGATCGCTATTTTGTAGAAGCACTATCGCATTTTATGAAACAGATTCATCTTTTAAGAAGTGCCATGATACTTTTAAAAAATAATTTACCTCTTGAAGCTGGTATCTTAGTTCGATCTGCAACAAACATTTTCTTTGTTATAGAATACTTACTTCAAGATGGAAAGGAAAAAGAAAATTTTAAAAAACTTTTCATCTTATCTGTTGTTGCTGAACTTTTTGATCTTAAGTCAGAAGTAACACTCTTAGAGGAGATTCGCGATGAGGAAAAATACAAACGACTTTTTAACGAGTATATTTTCAATGATTATCAACAAGAACTTAATGAACTTCGGGAATCTTTAAAAGAAAATTACCCAATTGATGCGCCAACCACCGATGATAAATTTGATAATAAAATATCTGCTAAAATAAAAAAAGAATTAAAATTACCTTCTATCAAAGATATGGCTTCTGTCTCAGTTGAAGGACAATTTATATATAATAAAATGTATAATATTTTTAGTATATATGATCATTCTTCCCCAAGAGTATTACACTATTACCGTGAACTTTATAAAACATCTAACAAATATAAAGTTAAATTCTATGAATACTCTCAGGAAAAAACAGATGAACAGTTATTTATTTTTGCAAGTTTTTTAGAGTTGCTTTGTCTAGGCCTCAAAAGGATACTCGAGAAAATACAAAAAAGCGACTCATTATTAAAAAGATATAGAAATAAAAAATTTAATTCATTAGTAGATAGTTTAAATCATTTATCTGATTTTCGAGACGCATTTGCGAGTAAAGTAAATCCATTATTCGAAAAACAGCCCCGGGAAAGAAATGAATAGTTTTTCCAAATATATCCCTAATCGCGCCTGATAGAGTAATAAAAAACTGTTTTACTAACTTCATTTTGCTGGAAATTACCTAGATTCTTTAAGTAATGAAGCATTACTTAACTAAAAATTGGGAGGGTAACACCTGCTAGAATATCAATTTAAGAAAGTAAATATTGAGATTACCGATGAAGACGCAATTGTGGAAGAGGAAAAGGAAAAATTTGAAGAGATGTTTAACGCCAGTAATTAGAATATTCAGGAAAAAGCTTAAAGCTCCAATTCTTTAAGTAGGAACAAACTATTTTTCTTTTAAATTTTTTAAGACATACGGCTCCGTTTGCTGATACGCTTGTTTTTCTTTCAAATAATGTAAACAGATTTCATACTTTTGTGAAAATTGTCGATAAAGTATTCTTTCTTCAAATTAATATCTTTGTGCTTTTGACTCTCGATAATTTTAAATTCGTTACCGGCGGGGAATGGGGCTTTCAACTGAATATGCTTCACCAGTTTTAGCGAATTTTATCAGGAGATTTCACCTTTTTGCTGGACTTACTTTCGGATCCTCAAACCAAAGATGACGAGTAATGCACTTAATACGAATGGCGACTATCCTTTACATTTAAAAAATTTGTGCCTGGCACTATCCGATATAATATATATCATAAAAATCCATTCAACAAGAAACGGGAAGTGACTGGCAGCCTGTTTTTATGCAAACGTCCTATTAAACATCCATCCTCCACCCTGACACCGCAAGCCAGCGTTCATGCTGTTCATAGTCAGGCATGATTTTCCCGACGAGCCGCCAGAAGGAACGGTCATGATTCAAATGCACCATATGGCACATTTCATGGACGACAACATAATCAATCACTTCTAGCGGTGCCATTGACAGTTTCCAATTGAACGTCAACCGCCTCGTGGAGTCACACGTGCCCCAGTTCGTATTGTTGTCCGTGATCCGGATTGACCGCGGCTTTGTTTTGAATTCGCTTTGATAAAATTTGACCCGTTTCTCGATCAAAGCCTTGCACTGCTGATAGTAAAATCGCTTTAAAGCCTGTTTAACGCTCTCATCATTTTGTTCTTTCACGTATACGTGCAGCTTATCTTCCTCGAACAATGCATTGTCTTTTTCGATATCGGCATCCTGGGAAATTAATATCGGATAGGATTTGCCTAAATACAGAAATTGCCCACCCTGACCGTACTCTTTTTCCATGCTGCCTGCGACCCGCTCTTTTATTTCTCTCGCCCTTTGCAGGATGAGGTCCCATCTGTCTTCTATTATTAAAAGCACACTTGCATCAGAAGTCCCCTTTGGAGCCTGTACTTCGATATTTCCATACAAGTCTATATAAATGCCGATCGTTGAACGGTTCTTATAAATCACATCAAATCCAATTGTTTCTCCCGAAAAAGTATGAAGCATGTTATCACCTGCATTTTAATCTATAAATACGCCCCAGCCATCCGCATGGCCGCCGTAAGGCTTGCTAATTTGATTGAGCCTTTCCTGTACCTTTTTTAGTTCGCTATGGTTCAGGAGCATTCTTTTCGAGCAGATGCAGGCCCACTCGTCTGTTTCGTCATCCTGCTCTAGCAAGCCATGGAAGCCTGCTTCCTTCAAAACGGGCAGAAGCTTTTCGCCGGTCTTCTGATCAGGTACCGCGATAAAAAACTCGACTGCCTGCGGCTTCTTAAAACTCACACCTTCTTTGAACAAACTGCACAATGCTTCTCCATCCGCGTCGTTTGGAAATTTCATCATCCATTCCTCCATTTGTGTGCCTTCTATGTTGTCATTATCATGCACTTGCTAAATTTTGGCTAATCATTTAATTATGAATTTGTTGTGTTATAATGTAAATAACCTTTTAACTTTAAACTTTTTTCTTTACCGGTTCCACTACCCTGCTCGTTCGTTGAGCAGGGTTTTTTATTGCACTTTTTTTGAAAATAAAAAAAACAGACTTTTTTGGAGTCTGTTTCGGTATGTTAGTCCAAAATTAAGCTTTTTGAACGTTTGCAGCTTGAGGTCCGCGTGCGCCTTGCTCAACGTCAAAAGTTACTTTTTGACCTTCGTCTAAAGATTTGAAGCCTTCAGATTGGATTGCGGAGAAATGTACGAATACGTCTTCTCCACCTTCGCGCTCGATGAATCCGAAGCCTTTTTCTGCGTTAAACCATTTCACTGTACCTTGTTCCATGTGTGTTGCCTCCTCGTGCTAATGCACATTGTTTGTTACTATCCCTGCCCAAAGTGATCATTAGAACGAAAAGTCGATCTTTACATCGGTCAAAAATAATTCTTCCTTATCATAACTCGGAATAGGAGAAATTGCAAGGGACCTTAGTAGGACGACTTCCTCCTTAATCATGTATAAGTTTGATTTGAACGGAGAACGTTGTAGATCAAGAGAAAATCAGGGCTTAATTTTTGTAAAGGATTTGCCCCATATCCTATCCATCCTACAAAAAAATCTCCTGACCTACATTCATTTCCTTCGCCTTCTCAAATACCCCCTTCGCGACAGCCAAATCAAAATGAGCCGCCCCAACCGATTTAAAAATAGTAATATCCTCAACGCCACGTTCAACCTTATTTACGTGAAGATCAGCTAATGTACCGGAAAGCTTTTCAAAGGACCATTTCCCTCTATGGGCTGCATCTATGAATTCTCCAGCCTCCGCTTTCATCCCCTCATGATCATCAGCGTAAATCAAGGCTGCCTGTTCAATAGCCCTTAACGGGATTTCACGCATTTCCGGTAAATAACTACCCACGCCGATAATATGTGTCCCCACTTTTAAATACTGTGCATCAAACACTTCTTCAGTTGAACGGGTTGCACAACAAATGACATCAGACTGGGCGACGGCTTCGTTCCGGTCGACACCGGTATGAATGCTAGCGGTCACACCGGCCCCTTTAAGCTTATCGCTGAATGTATATGTCTTATCGGTGGAGCGATTGATTAAATAGATGTCTTGAATCGGCAGCACGTTTACTATTCCCAGTACTTGCTCAAAAGCCATTCCACCTGTACCAATGACGGTCAGCACTTGGCTGTCAGGCCTGGCGAGATGGCGTGCAGAAATTGCACTTAATGCGCCGGTTCTCAATCGTGTCAGATAAGAAGCAGCCACTAAGCTTATATGTCTTCCTGTTTCGAGTTCTGTCAGTAATATGGCTCCTTGTGTGGTTGGAAGATCAGCTGAGCTGTTCTCAGGAAAAATAGATACAATTTTGACAGACGCCATTTTCGCCCCATCCGAACTTGGCATATAGAGCACAGAGCCGTTACGTTCGGGGACATTCAGTACCGTCCGATGAGGGTTTTCCACACGTCCTTCATGAATTGCTACTAACATGGCTTGGACATCCCGAATGGCATCTTCCATCTTATAAATGGATTGAATCAGTTGTTCGTTCAATATAAGCATAGAATCTCTCCTTTTTATAGAATAACTCGGCCAAAACTGCCGGCCGAGAGATTGTTAACCTGAAATCGCAGTTTGTTTTTGTTCAACACGGCTTTTCACTGCCCATATGGCAATCAGTGATACAACAGAAGTAAATATAATGTAGAGTGCAACTGGGATATAGGAATTGTCAAATGATGCGAGCAGCGCTGTGGCAACGAGCGGCGCTGTACCCCCAGCGACTGCGGCCCCAATTTGATAACCTAGTGAGACACCAGTATACCGAACCTTTGCATCAAAGATTTCGGAGAACATCGTTCCAAGCACTGCTGTAATCGGAGCCCAGATTATGCCCAAGCCGATGATCGTCGCCAAAACCAGCATAACTACACTGCCTTGATGAATCATCCAGAAATATGGGAAAGCGAAAGCCATCATCGCTAATGTACCGACGATATACATTTTTTTACGGCCAACGCTGTCTGATAACCTTCCCATGACTGGAATAAGGATGGTTGTAATAATCGTTGAAACCATAACCGCCCCTAATACAGCGGAACGGCTAAATCCAAGATTGCTTGTCCCATACGAAACAATGAACGTACTGAAAATATAGAATGGTGCAGTCTCAACCACTTTTGCACCAATCGTAATCAGCACTTCTTTCCAGTAATAGCGAAGTGTCTCGACGATTGGAAGTTTGGGAATCTCGCCTTTTTGCTGGACTTCCTTGAATTCTGGTGTCTCATCGATTCCTTTTCGGATCCATAAACCAAAGACTACGAGTAATGCACTTAGTATGAATGGCACGCGCCATCCCCACGTCATGAATTGCTGCTCGGGTAATAAGTTCATTATCCAAAGAGCTAGTGTACCCATCACCATACCGATCGTAACACCCATTTGTGGAATAGAACCAAAGAATCCTCTGCGTTCTGGTGGAGCGTATTCAGTTGCCAGCAGCAAAGCTCCTCCCCATTCCCCGCCGATTCCAAGACCTTGGATTAGACGAAGTGTAATCAAAATGATCGGTGCAGCTACACCAATCGCTTGATATGTAGGCAGAATCCCCATAGCAAATGTCGCAGCCCCCATCAGGCTTAATGTTAAAACGAGTGTTTTTTTCCGGCCGATTCTATCCCCGATATGACTAAAAATAATTCCCCCAAATGGCCGAATAAAAAACGAAAGTGCAAACGATGCATACGCGAGCAACAATCCTACTGTTGGATCCTCATTAACAAAGAATAATTGGTTGAATACTAGTGCGGCCATTGTTCCATATAAGAAATAGTCAAACCATTCAATGGAGCTGCCCACAAGGCTGGCAACCAAAACACGAAAAGACGTTTTTTTATCCAATTGTTGCATTTTCTCCTCATCCCCTTTTAAAATTGAAGTGTCACTTCAATTAGATTTTAGACAATAGTTAATATTCCGTCAACTTTGATTAATTTGCTACAATATTTATTAATGAGAAAAGTGGGAAGAGGAAGGTAGGATAATATGATTGGTGTCCGACTTAAAGAAATTCGTAAAGAGAAAAAAATGACCTTGAAGGAACTTGCAGAGGGAGCCGGTGTTTCCATCAGTTTTCTCTCACAAGTCGAACGTGGAAAGTCCAGTGTCACATTAGAGTCACTCCGAAAAATCTCTGAAGTTCTAAGCGTCAATCCCAGTATTTTTTTCTCAAGTAACAATGAGCCCATGAGTGAGCCTTCATTTCATTATCAGGACCTGACACAACAAGTCCCAAATCCAGACTTTCATCCAATACTCGTCACACTCCCAGCAAACCAAAGCGACGGACAACCCTTTTCACACAGCGGACATGAATTCATCTATGTATTAGAAGGAACCCTGACACTCCAAATAGAAACAAAGATGATCGAACTGCAGCAAGGAGACTCCTGGTTTTTTTCAGCCAGCGAAACACATTACTGGTACAACCACACAAATCAAACAATCCGATTCTTAGTTGTGTCTTCCAGATAAAATGGTTTAGTGGACACTAGTAAACTGGCATCACCCGAACTATTTATTTATCCAGCCTGGCACTCCGGCCTTAAATATTGCTGAATCCAAGTTCTAATTTATCAAAATAAAAAGGATAGACGAGCTTTTATAGCTCTATCTATCCTAATTTGTTAAAGGCAGAGAAATAGGGTCCTCCTAAATCAGTTAGAGCGGATGATCTACTTTTTAACGACTTTTATATACAACATATAATTCCCTGCTAATCTCGACGAGTCTCTATATTGGATACCAACTATGCCATTACCGTAACCGAAGTTATTTGCAATCACCATATCAGCAAGC
The DNA here is from genome assembly GCF_001685025.1 of Bacillus sp. FJAT-27225. Taxonomy (GTDB): domain Bacteria; phylum Bacillota; class Bacilli; order Bacillales; family Cytobacillaceae; genus Bacillus_D. Next base: position 806,468 of record NZ_MAYU01000021.1, read on the forward strand.
TTGCTATTTAAGGCAAGCGTGACGGGTTTAAACACGGCTTGCCCATTTACTTCTTCTGTACCTATAGGCCTGTCTCCTGCTTGCCCTGTAATATAGGTAAGGGTTGTAAATAATGCATTTAAACCAGACTCTACATTCGTCATAACCGCATCACTAAGAACTGCTACAGGCTTACCTCCAACCGCTGTTAGTAAATTGCCGACTGATCTTGCTATTACAGGCCCCTTTTCTACAAGTACTCTCCCCCATGTTTTGAATAAGTCCTGGCCGCCATCCCATTCCCAAATGGTCGGAGTTATTGCAACAGCAGTTTGTTCTGTTAAATCACCGGACCAAAGGACCATAGGTGGCCGGTCAACTTGCAAACCGGTTTTTCTCTGCCAGGGTGCCGCATATGGGACATGGTCTCCAGTTCGTATACCACCGCTACTGCTGGCAGTTCCCGCTTGTACGCGATAAGGATACCCATTCCGATCACCCAATACAGCTGTTTGTTTTTGTCCCCAAAAAAGTTCCCTTCCGGTGTTATCGATCAAGCGAACATCAGAGTGGATATATACTTCATCCCGCTTTCCGTCCACTTGAAAGATATGGTCCCAGGTCTCATTGTGAGCAGTAAAACCTTCAAGAGTCACTTCGTAATTCGGCATGTAATACCCTCCTTGAATAAAAATATGAGTAAACCTTGGTATGTAAGTGTTTTTCCGTAAAAACAGTTAAACACCTTACAAATATAAGTTTATTTCACACTTACTCTCACAAACTATCTCAATTTACTCTCAACATTTTTGAAGTATTCAGTACGTGCCCGCTCTAAAAATAAAAGAATAGAAGAGCATAAAAAGCTCACCCTATCCCTTTAAGTAATAAATCCTCCTATTCCCCTAAAAGCTAACTAGTCGAGGATTTTAGATATCCTTCTGTCCTATAAGACTCCAGTTCTTCAACCTTATCCAAATGCTCAAGAATGTGTGGAAAGACATCACGAACAACATTTTTGCCGATTAAGCAGTCGTTGTGCCCGTAGCCTTTGAGTACATGCCTCTTGCACAGGTGGCTGCCGTTTTCCGCACATAATGCTAAGTAGGATTTCTCCATACCTTCTGGGAGGAATACATTGCTGTCTTCGCCAGAAAATAGGGTAATTGGCATCGCCATGCGATTGAGATGTGGCAAATAAACATCGGCACCATCTGCACGAAGAAGTTTACGTTCACGAAATATCAATGCGAGGTGTTCAAACGTGGTGAGGTTCGCTTCACCGAGTTGTTCACTTAGTGTGTCGTGGGTAAGCTGATTCAGTTGATTGTGTTGGACAATTCGGCCATACATAAAGGTCAAGCGATGACAGGTTGGATTTTTGCAATGTTCGTTGGCACCTTTTGGGTAAAGCAGCCGCAATGCCTTGTTAAAGAAACGATTTTTCCAATTGGCCTTCACATCGGTGTAGGACGTCATTGTTTGAATGCCAATCTTTTTTAGGAAGGTAGGGATGTAGAGTTTTGTCTTCAGATTGTTTAAGAATGGAGGCTGGATATGGGTGGCAACCTGAAATAACATCATTGAACGAACGCCTTCCATCCCCTTCAAGACCGCCATCACAGCCGTTATGGCTCCAACGCAATGGGCAAGAATGTCAATTTTATCAGCACCGGTAATCTGGCGGATTTTTTCTACAGCAGCCGGGTAGTCCTCTTCCGCTATATCATCCATAGTCCACTGGCCGCTTGTATAGGGCGTTTCAATACTCAACCGGTAATCAAGCAGCCAGACATCATACCCTTGTTCATACAAGTATTCGGTTAGGTTGGTATCAATTGTATCCAGGTTATATGTGACAGACGATGTAGCAAAGCCGTGTGACAACATGACAGGGCCTTTGTACCCACCGTTATAGCGCAACAGACGGAGTTGAAGATTTTCAGAAGTAGTAAAGTAGTAGGTTTCAGGTGCAGCAGTTCGAAGAGGCCGCCTTTGGCGTGGCGGTGTATTTGGATTGTACAGATGCTGTTTAGAAAAAATGGCTGCATACGTATTAAACAACTTGCCTGTAAAAAATTTACCGAAGCGTGCCAGGGCTTTTAATTGTTTCGTCATGCTCGGCTGGTTGAGAATACGAATTGTGGACAGCAGTTTAAGGAAATCGGCAGCACTAATTCGAAGTGTCCCTTTGCCAATAAGAGGCCCCTTATCATCCGGTCCCTCATAAACGCTAATAAAAAGAGTTGTCGTGTCAGGCCATAAGTCAAATCCCGAATCGTTGTGGATCAGTTTGTAGCCTTCTATATAATACTTGTTCCCCTCGGCTGATTTTAACGGCAGACGATAAACCATTTTACTAGTTTCAACACGGTCATCGTCCTCGACAAACAGATTGAACATTCCTCCCTTTACTGTCAACGGCTTATCAGAAAGTAGTGGTGCATGGACCGTGCCTTGAATCATGGCTTTATGTTTCGGATCAGAAAGAAATTCTTCCAGGTTGTTTGAATGGATCGTCACTGTAAACTTGCATTCGTCTCTAAGTTGTTTGTTTAATTTTACCCCAGAGGAGATGGTTGAGAAAAAGCCCCTCATTGTCTCGGTGAATTGTATGCCAGTATATTGCATATTGATTTCCTCCTTGGATTTTACCGGTACAGATGGCGCCTCGTAATAAAGTCGCCAGGCATAAACTCTTTGCCGCGCTCTAACAAGCATACTGACAAACCCGCCCGAGCCAGGCGGGAGGCCGCAATTGATCCTCCATAACCGGAACCAATGATGACTGCCTGATAGTATGGTTTCATTTCAAGGATAGACTTGGATAACCGTTTCATTTAGATTCCACACCCTGCCTCCATATAAAAATTACAACTGTTCAGTTCCTATCAGGAAACATTCGTACAAGAAACATACTTTAAAATCACTCTCAAAAACGTCTCGACTTCCTTTCAATTTCCCAATACTTAGGCAGTGGAAATTCAAATATAATGGAAATAAAAAGCTCCATGAGAAAGGTGATAAAGTGCCGGAAAATGTGAAGTTGTCGAAGGAAGCAGTTCATTATTTTGTAGGCCGAGAAGAAGAATTACATTTAATGAGGAAACATGCTGAAGGCGATTGGGATTGGACATGGCTACACATATTTGGCCAAGGGGGAATTGGAAAAACGTCTCTTCTTACTCAATTCAGGCTTAACAGCCAATTTACTTGTTTTTATATAGATGGAAATAAGGGCGTCCAAAATAAAGAAGATTTTTTACATCAATTGGATCATCAAATTTGGGGTGAAGACGAACGTCCATTTGAAACACTTGAAACAGACCAATATATTCAAAGGCTATTATCTCTCTCAACAAATTTTCCCAAGATTATTCTGTTAATCGATGGATTCGAAAAAATGCGCCTCGTTGAGGAATGGCTGATGAACTGGCTGGGAGACATTCTTCCCTTTATTCCAATCATCACTGCAGGCAGGCATCCGCTAACCTGGAAATGGAGGCTGCCTGAATGGGCCAGCCTTATATACTCATTCAAGCTCTCAAGTCTGACCCCATCCCAAGTCTCTCTATACGCATTGAAAAGAGGAATCCTCCCTCGTGACCAACAGCTTCTTCTTTCCCGTTTTTCAGGGGGAATTCCGCTCGCAATGGCATTGACAGCAGAAGTCCTCGTCCGCGGGAGTAGAACTGACGTATTGGACAGAAGCGAGCAGAATCGGCTTATTAGTGTACTCATGGATGAAATTACACGAACTTTACCAGAGCAATTCCAGCTTGTACTAGAAGCTTCTTCTGTCTATTGGCGGTTTAATGAGGATAGGTTGGCTGCCCTTGTTGATATAAGCACAAGTGAGTTTCGTGAGTTAACCCAATTGCCTTTTGTAAAACAGCTTGAAGATGGCTGGGTCCATCACGATGCGGTCAGGGCCTGGATTCATAAAGATTTGATAAGCCGAAAGCCACATTCATATGAAAAGATGCGGAGAAAGGCTCTCCATCAAATCCGAATGGAAGAACAACTCAGTCCCAATCTGGAAGCCAAACTTAGGATGGATAAGATGTTCTTGCACGAACACCCTATCGTCCGTAATACGTGCTGTTTAGGGAATTTGGAAGATGTTGAAATTAGGGAATGCTTGGAGAGCAATTTACCCGCTGTCGAATTGTTATATCTCGATTACCTCAACTCTACTGTATCCGTACATTCGGGTGACCGGCATTTGGCAGATTTAATAAGGCCGATATGGGAGCTTGAACCTTCCTCGTTTTTTACAATTTGGAGGAACGATAGGATGATTGCTTTCTATGCGATGGTACCGCTAGTTGAAAAAATAGTGGATGTTTTGGGGAAAGAGCCGTTGTTACAGCCGTTTTTCGGCAGCTGGAGTCCTGTCCCAAACACCTATTTACTGGCACTGGTCGGAGTTGACCCGGATCTCGAAGAGCAAACCAGGTCCTCCATTACCGACCTGTTAATCAATCACTTTTCTGCGGCTGAATGGATTTTGGATTTCACCTGTCAGAAAGAATGGTTTCCAGTATTCGAATTGCTTGGATTTGAACGTGCAGCCTGGGCTGATGCCATCACCGCACTTGGGACAGAATACCGCGCCTATACCCTAGATTTGCGGACTGAAGATTTCCTTACAAAGCTAGATAGGAGATTATCCGGGCACCTAACTCAAAGCACTTTTCCTCAAACCGATCCTGAGACAGGGATGAAAGATTTAAAGAAGATTTTGAAGGGGTACCACAGCCTCCCGAGCAATCAGTTATTATGTGAGCTTTACAGACAATTGTTCCCGCACAGATTGGATTTTGACGGTTTGATAGAGAATGTTGGAAGGCAGATTCAAAAGGATTTATTACAGTCAATTGAAGTTATTTCGAAAGAGGAAAATGGGGAATCAATCCTGGGACAAGTATTGAAATATACATATATACATAGAATCAAGCCACAGGAACTTGTAGCCCGAAGACTTAATATTTCGCTAGCATCTTACTATAGGTATTTGCAAAAAGCACTGACAAGATTGTTTGATTACTTGGTTCAAAATGATCACTCTACTCAAGGTTAAAGGCAACTTCACTAAGAGATAGTTGCCTTTTATTGCATGCATTTTTGATACAGACACCACATGTGTTGAGTGTATGTGGCAACACATGGGGTGCTGGTGAGTACTTAGGATAGATTAAATATCGTCATCCATCGTAAAATAGGGATTTGGTTTTCCACAATGATTGCATCGTCTCATTAACTCACTAATTTGGTTGTGGCAATAGGGACAGCTCATTTGATACAAATCCCGTTGCCATGGTGGAGTATTGGGATCAAAAAAATCCTTTCTTGTATAAACACCCGCTTTAGGAAATCCATTAAAGGAAACCTTTCCCTCCCAATTGAATAATGCTAAATTGTTTCCTTGACCACGATTACTAGAAAATTTTATACCATCGAATTTACCTGCCATTTTCGCTACATCAGCTACAAATCGAGGAATATAATATTCAGGTTTCCAAACTCTATCTCTCTCTGAATCTTGGTTAATCACACCTTCATAAATTAAGGCAGCAATGAGCAACTTGTGTTTTGGAGAAATACTCTTACTAGGTTCAGTTGTTAAATCTAATACCTGTACATTATCTACAAGAAACTCTTGAAACCATAACAGCTTTGATTCATTTTCCTCCATCATTTCAGCTATACAAGTCTTTTTATCGCTAGCCAAGTATAGTACAGGAATACCTATATGATTATATCTTCCTTCTTTTTTTACATATTCACTCTTCGGAGCACCCAAATCAGCTTGCTCAAACACCCTCGACTGATTGACCTCTCTAGACCTAAAATATATTGATTTCTTGATAGTTGAAGGGTGCATCTCTGTAATTGCTTCAATTATTCTTTTTCCCGTATTATGATATGAGCCTAAACTTGGGTATTTTTTAATATATTCTTGAAATTCATCAAGCTCATTCTTATACGCAATATTAATTAATTCTAAGGTTTTATTCTTTGATTCACTCCACAGCAAATAATTCGATAGAATGAATCCGATTTTCTTATATTCTTCCGTTTTTTCATGAACAATTTTCTTATCTGTATATAGCCTATCATAGGTTCCTCTAATATGAACTTTGCAATTAATATTAGTTGGACCATTAATTAATTGATTAATTGCAAAATCCTCCAACGATTGCTGCCTTTGTGCAAGTTTTCTTTCTATTGGTGCTTCATAGGTATTGTGGTTAAATTTATTTTTCGCAGGGCCATGATTCAGATTAGCAATAAATATAGAAATAAAATCCCGAACTTTATTACTTACCTCTTCCCATGAAATTCTTTCACTTAATATATCTGTACCTTCTTCAATAACGTTTTTATTTGCTGCCAGGTTTTCCAACTCATGATTATCCATTTGCACCGCTACAGTAATAATATCCTTTGTATCTTTCATTTGTTCAACAAATATAAAGTCCGACATCAATTCCTCCCCTTCCATTACTTTCAAATCAACCCTTGACAATCAGATTTACATTTTACAAAACGTGATGGAGTGAACATCTTCCACATAATTCTCTTTAAAATTCCGTGTTGTGTTTTGTGAGGACTTAATTACAATATTGCTTCAACAGATTACTGATAAAAACCAATTAGAAAAAATAAGCTACCCCTTCATAATAGACAAATCCAAGTCCATAGAAATTAACCCATCTGGTCCAATAGAGATATTGTTATTGTTATTATTAATATTGATTTTCGGTAAAATTGAATTGATTTTTTCATGTAACTCAGCATAATCAATTTTATTTTGCTCTTCTCTATAATAACTATTTATAATTTCGTAGATCTCCTTTTGTAATCCTAAACTGCAATTAAATTCAGGAATATCGATTATATAAAAATCCAATCCTTCAATATTTATTAATCTTTTATTTAATTGAACCAATATTAAATATAGATTTTCGTAGTATCTATAAGTTGCCTTGTCAATATCTATAAGTATATTCATATTATTTTCTACTACAGGGTCAACCACTTGTTGAGTTAACTCATTTTTACTATCGGGATGAGTTGCAATCACATATTTTTTTAAATTATGTCCATAATAAAGAGTATCTTTTACATGTCCCCCAGCTACTTGTCTACCAACAACACATCTCACAGAACTTAACTGGTCAAATGCTTCCTTAATTTTTTGGTTTGCTATGAAGTTGCTTTTAGTACAGGAACCCTTCGCTTCAATCAAATAACCTGTACCTGAAGTAGATTCTACTGCCCAAAAATCAGGGAATTTCCCTTTTGTAGAGACTATAATTGTTTTATCCTTAATTAAGTTTTTCAAATGGTGTAAATGTCTTACTCCATACCAATATTGTGCATAACATTGCGCAAATATCATTCCAATTGAAAAGGACACTATCCTTTGTTCACTTTCCTCTAGAAAATCGGTATCCTTTAATCCTATAACTGATGAACCAGAACCAAAGTCAATAAATGCATCTACTAAACTCAATTTCCACCTAAGAATTTCCCATTTAATTGGCTTTTTCCAAGGATATTTTCCAGCGGTTAAGGCACACCTTCTTACTGTATTTTTATTTAAATAAAAATGATCTTGTATCAGGGCATTCTTATTTAAATAATCATTTAAATCTGCAAAGTCATTATAATAAATATCCACCATTTCCCCCCTGTGGTGCATATATTTTCCACCATTAATTATAAACTCCTAATGTGAAAGGTTCAATAAATTATAGCTATATAAAAATAAACCGCAGTTCCCTTTAAATATAAAAAAAGCTACACTAGGAAACAGAATAGTTTAATCTGTAATTATATAACACCCTCTTTACCTAACATAAATTTTATCGAGCTCTTTGGTCAAAAGCAGGCTGGCTCAATAATTTTGTATTACGAAAATAAAATCCCCCTCTCCAATCCGTATTCACCGTCGTAGTCAAAATAAAGCACTCCTACTGAAAAGGAATCTGAGAACCAGAAACCAAGACAGGAAGGATTTATGCAGAAAAAGACCCGGAAATCGGAAATGTTTATTTCACGAAAACCAGGCCTGAATGGGAATTGTTTATTTTAAGTTGGAAGTGTTTACTTTTGGGTTACACTTTCAATACAAGTTTCGTGACCGCTTCAACATGTGTTGAGTGTTTGCAAAGTATGGTTGGCAAGTTCTTTGGATGTTAAAAGTTTCTTTTTAAGAGTAAGTCAGAAGCGGCGACGAATTTATTGTGGGAAACCAATTGTGTCGCACCCACATGGTCACTCAAGGAGAGCTTAACGGCGACTCTTTGAGTCCTTTTTCATTTTGAGGGTTTTTCAATTACACGAGTTCCTTCTATATAAAAAGGGTCTCCAAAACAACTTTTGGTGACCCTCTCTCTTAACCTGTTATTGCTGGTGCGTCGATTTCGTCTTCTTCAATACGTCTTTCTACATATTGAATGTCTTTCCTCGCGTTGAAACGGTCTGCCTTTTCTAGGCTGACTGTAATATTGTAGTCAGGGATGCCCGCATATTTTTCATAACGGCCCCTTGGTAATAGGAAGTTTCCTTCCGGGAAATGGACTTGGACATTTCTGCGGGAGATTTCTACGAACCTTGCCCTTCCCTGGAACACTCCGAATCCGTTGTAAACGACAACGCCTTCTCCTTCAGCAATGCTGAGTTCCTTTGCATCTTCCTCATTCATTAAGACATCATATCGGCCTGCACCGTTCAATGGATCAACTTCATTGTAAACCATCGAGTTGAACTGTTTGCCGCGTCGGGTTGAAACAACAAACTGGCCTTCCTTTTTAGCGAAATCGGGAATATCCACAGCAATCAGATTTCCTCGTCCATCAGGGGTAGGGCAAACACCATCCTCACACAACCAGGCACCGCCCCATTGGAATACATCCCCTGCATTTTTCAGGTGTTGAATTCCATCATAGTTTGGGTTGGCTAATGCAATTTCGTTGCGGATTTCCTGGGCGTCCTTGAAATCGACTGCAGCTGCTCTTTCTGGTTTCACTCGCTTGGCAAGATCGACATAAATTTTCCACTCTTCACGAGCTTCTTCGATTCGATTTTTGTTGCCAGGAATTTCAGGACTGAAGTAGACCATTCGTTCAGTGGAAGTAGAAGTTCCGCCCCCTTCCTGCTCATAACGTGTCTTGGCTGGGAGGACGATAACGGCTTCCTTTGCATCTACCAATGTAGACGTATTAAGGATGATGTCCTGATGAACCCGGATTTCAAGTTCGGACAATGCTTTCTCAATGAATTCAGGATCGGGCATGGTCTCCAGGAAGTTGCCTCCAGACATATAGTAAAGCTTAATCTTCCGTTCGTGGTCTTCAGGAAGAACGATATTTTCCAAGGTTACCCCGACGATGTCACCCTGCCATTCAGGGAGTTTAAAGCCCCACAGTGTTTCAATCCGGTCGATATTCGAACCATAATAATCTCCGCCTGGCAAAACAAACGGGTCTGCGCCCATTTCACCTGAGCCCTGTACGGAAGAGTGGCCACGGAAAGGCATTAAACCTGTATGTTTTCTACCTAAATGCCCGCGTAATAATGCGAGGTTGGCAACTTGCGAGATGTTATCTGTCGCAAAAGAGTGCATCGTCAATCCCATTGCCCATGCGTATACAGCATTTTTGCTCCTTGCAAGCAGCTCTGCCAATTCAATGATCCGTTCCTTCGTAACACCTGAAGAGGCAATGATGTCATCCCATGATTGCTGTTGGACATGTGCTTTTAACTCGATGTAGCCGTTTACGTGCTCTTGGACGAATTCGTGGTTAATGGCCGAGCCTTTCCTGGTTTCCTCCATTTCAAACCAATGCTTCATGATTCCGTGCATAAAGGCTATATCTCCGCCGATATTCACTTGGTAAAAATCATCTGCAAGCTTTGTTCCGAAAAGTGCAGATTCAGGATTGGAAGGAATCCAGTATTTATCCATGGCTGGCTCCCGGTATGGATTCACAACAATAATTTTAGTGCCTTTTTTCTTCGCTTCAAGCATATACTTGGATGATACGGGTGAACTGTTGGAGGCAACACTTCCCCAGAACATAAGCACATCGGTACCAATCCAATCCAGATAATTGGCCGTTGAAGCCCCGACACCGATGGAACGCTTCATTGCCGTCTTTGAAGGGGAATGGCAAATTCGGCTGGCGTTGTCGATATTGTTTGTGCCAAGGAAGCGCGAAACTTTCGCCGCAACATAATACGTTTCATTGGTAATACCGCGTGCAGTCAGGTAAAACGCAAATTGTTTCGGATCCAGCTTTTTCATTTTCCCGGCTATCATATCCATTGCCTCATCCCAGGTCAGCCGTGAGAACTTGCGCTCACCTTTCCTGCGAATCAACGGATAAGGAATCCTGCCGAGCCTGCGGAGCTCGGAGCTGCTGTATTTCCTTAGTTCATCTATATCCGCATGAAGGATTTCCGGTTTAATCGCACCAATTGTATTCAAGCGGAGGACATTCAATCTTGTTGTACAAATATGCGGGCCTGTCAATGTCTGATCCTGAAGCCCGGAAACACCAAGTGCACAGCCATCACAAACCCCTTTTGTGAGGATATTCGTGGCATACCCAAAATTGTCGCGGTTATCCCATAGTGTTTTAACAGTATCACGTATATGTTTCGGCTTTACTTTGCCAAGCCCGAAAGGAATCGGACTAACCCAATGTTCCGGTGCCAGCCTTGCCGATGTTTTCTGTGGTCCTGGATGCTTCGTTTTTCCCATTTAAAACACTCCTATTTACATCTTAATAAAGCCTTTTGAAAAAAAAACCACCGAAAACCCAGGAATTCCATAGAATTCTCAGGTGAACGGTGGTTAGTCTTTAGCAGGAACGCTGCCAAGTGCCATACCATCAAATTAATTACAAAACTTTTTCTCAATGTCCTGGTCAAAAACAAAAACTGACATTCCAAAATCACGGTCGATATCAATATCCACGAACAACTCAACAAAACTGCAGCCTAGAAATTCTTCCATTTCGACCGGACGGTTTTTGCGATACATTTCTTTTACCATTTCGGTTCTAGCCGACCGCAATGCCTGTTTGCCCTCGTTGGCCGATGCAATAAATTTCTCTACTGGTGAAAGGTTTCCTTCCATTTCACAAATGGCCCAGTTTTTGCAGAAAGTTGTCCTAATTTTGCTTGGTCCCTTTCCCATATGTTTTTTTCGAAAGGAACGAACTAGATTGCTAAACTCCGCTTCGTATTTATTCATAATTTCCCCCTGCCCTAGAGGCTTCTGTTGATTGGTATTCTACCATATCCGGCCTCTAACGAAAAGAAATCAGGAAGCGAGCTTTTGTTGCTCGTTTTGTTTGCGCAACTTGCGAATGTCAAATCGGATTACGATTGATACGGCAAGTGCAACAACAAACAATGCTGCGAAATAGGTCAGGCTTGCTGCATAGCTTTGTGTTCTATCAAACATCCATGCCGCAAACATTGGGCCGGCCAACCCTGCCGCTGCCCATGCTGTAAGAATATACCCATGAATTGCGCCAAGCTGTTTTGTTCCAAACAAATCACCGATGTAGGCAGGGATGGAAGCGAATCCGCCGCCGTACATAGTGTAAACAATTGCAAGCATGACCTGGAATAGCAGAGCATTTGTTGTATGTGGCAGCAGCGCAAACAAAACAATTTGAGTTGCAAAGAAAATCGTATACGTATTAGGACGGCCGATATAATCAGAAATGGATGCCCAGCCAAGGCGGCCGAAGCCGTTGAATAATCCCATTACCCCGACAAGCGCAGCTGCACCGGCCGTTGTCAATCCAATACTCTCCTGCGCCAGTGGCTTTGCAGCCGACAGGATTGCGATCCCGCACGTTACGTTAATGAATAGCATTATCCACAGATAATAAAATCGCGTAGTTTTAACAGCTTCATTAGCCGTTAACTGAGATAGATCCTGTCTGACTTTCACTTTTCCGGCTTGGACCTTTGCCTTGAATCCTTCAGGCAGCCAATTCTCTGGTGGCTTTTCCAAATAAAGAGAAGATAATGTCATAAGTGCGAGGTAAGCAGCTCCTAAAATATAAAACGTATTTGCTGTGCCAACAGATTTAATCAATGAATCCATTATGGGACTGCTGATTGCAGCCGCAAAACCAAATCCCATAATCGCAAGTCCTGTTGCCAGGCCACGCCTGTCAGGGAACCATTTTACAAGCGTCGAAACCGGGGCGATATAACCGACTCCCAGGCCGATGCCGCCCAATACTCCATAGGTTATGTACAGCAATGGCAGGGAACCAAGATTTACTGCGAGCCCTGAACCTATAATGCCGGCGCCGAAGAACGCGGCTGCAAGGAGTCCAGCCTTTTTCGGCCCGTGTTTTTCGACAAAGTGTCCAAGAAAAGCAGCAGATAAGCCAAGGAACAGGATCGCAAGGCTGAAGGTGAATTGGACCTGCTTTGCAGTCCAGCCAAATTGCTCCATTAAGGGATTTGTAAAGTTGCTCCAAGCGTAGACAGAGCCAATGGAAATATGAATTCCCACAGCGGATGCGGCAATGAGCCATCGGTTTTTCATTTTCATTTCGTTCCTCCTCGTTATTATTTTTCCGCATGGTCTGCTTGTCTGTTTAGCAAATTGCAGCAAAAAAACCGCCAATCTATCGTGCATGCAAAAAAAGCATGCAGAAAAAGACTGACGGTTAGGTTCCAGCAGGTTCGCTACTTTCAGACTAACAGTAAGTAATCGCTTTCAAATGTTCACAATTTAACCGAGAACAGGGTCGCTATTTCAAATCAAATTGTGACATATTTGTGAATTATTAAAAATATTATCATTTCACAAAATTAAGTGCAACTATTAACCTAATAATTTTTCACTATGTGCATGTTATTTATTTTTCTTGTGTAAATATAAAAAATATGGTTAGATTTTATATATTCAAAATTTTGTCATAAGTTGGGGTGAATATAATGCTGGAAGCTATGAGCCAAAAATATCAAATAACCAAATATGCCAAAGGCCGCTTTCTTGATGTGGAAGATGTGATTGTAAACGAATTCCCTTTAACTGTGTACGTCAATGACGTCGAATTTGCCACCATGGTCATTACTCCTACCCATTTTGAAGAAATGGTTATTGGTTTCCTTGCTTCGGAAGGGGTCATCCGGACATACAGTGACATACTTACACTCAACATTGATGAAACTCGTGGAGTTGCCTATGTTGCATTGAAAGTGAATTCGACTACAAATCAGCAGTATTATTCCAAGCGGTTCATTGGCTCTTGCTGCGGGAAAAGCCGTCAGTTCTATTTCCACAATGACGCCCGGACAGCCAGAACATCCATGTCAAAAACAAAGATAAGTGCATCCCAAAGCATTTATCTCATGGATGAGATGCAAAACAGCTCAGTGGTGTTTCAAGAAACCGGAGGAGTCCATAATGCAGCACTCTGTACACCCGATGAGATCATTGCCGTTCGTACCGATATTGGAAGGCATAACGCACTGGATAAATTATTTGGATATAGTATTTTGAACAATATTTCTGTAAGGGATAAAATTATTGTATTCAGCGGAAGGATCTCTTCTGAAGTGTTATTGAAAGCTGCAAAGATTGGGGTAGGAATCGTATTATCCAAGTCAGCTCCGACCGATTTGGCAATCAAGCTTGCCGAGGATTTAAACATTACAGCGGTTGGCTTCATTCGAGGCGAGTCATTCAATGTGTATTCCTGTCCCGAAAGGATAATTGATTGATTTTCTGCAACAAAATCTTATTTAATCATCAAAACAGTCATCGTTGAAGGCTTTTTGATTCTAGATGATTTTTGCAAAAGGACGACCAGGGGTATGGAATAGCCCAACTGTTATCCTGTTGTGATCCGGCATGACCTTTTCCTTTCTAATCGGTACGAATTACTTTATGGCGTTGCCATTAAAAAGGAATTACTTAGTTATATTGAATTAGGTTGTTCTCTTCGCTGTTTCAGCTTATTTTCTCTTTTACTGGCAAGTGAATTTTAGGACTTGAGGGTTAAGTTTAAGTGATCGGAACTCTATAAGTTTTTTACCTAGTCCCAATGTGTAATTATCAGCGACATAATCTTCAAGTCTTATCTCAAATAAAAGTGTAGTCTGTATGGTAATTACTATTTCAGAATAGACATAACTCATAGGAGTCAGCTTCATTTTGGCGGTATAGTAATTTAATAATGTCCTTAAGAAGATGATTTTTCGAAAGCATCGGAACCTTCCCAGTGGCTTTAAGAGGAACTGGCGAGAATATGTAATTTTCGGTCAAGAAAATAATTATAAAACTAATCAAAGCAATAACTATTAGATAGTTGTCTTAATCCTTTAATATTTTATTCATAATCAATAATATCCCCTCTTATTTGTTTACTGGAATGTTATCTTGGCTTCTATATATTTGTTTAAAGTTATAGTCTATACCTGATTTTCTCAAAATCACATTAGCAAATATGGCTTGAAGAGTTTGACAATGTCGGATTCTGAAAAGCAACCAGTACACTCTTTCCCCTATTAATTGATTTATCCAATTCCAGCACCTCATAATAGTGATCTTCAAGCTCATTGTAATTGGTTTATGTGGTTTTGTAGTTCCATTCTTTCAGCGGTATCCTCAAATAGATTTGCTAATATATTTTCTAGTAAATTTTGGTAGTCCGGTTTATTGTCTAATATTTGCAGTTTGAATTGATATTTTTTGTAAAATTATTCCATACACCTCTTCCCCCCTCTTCTTGCCAAACATCATGTCTTATATCCTCATTCGGTAATAACTTAAAAGATATCATTGTTGTTGTTATTCTGAAAAATTGATGGGTAAAGAATGAGAGGCGGTAAATAATAGAGAGCCATGCTGCGGACAGTCGACTGCAGAAATATAACCGAATCAAAGGTTATAAGCAGCAAACTTCGAAATATTTCTTAGTTAGGTGGTTTGATATGTATGGAATTTGAAAATCAGAAAAAAGAACGAGAAGAAAATCAACTGGAATTTGCTCAGCAGCATTTGGCCAATGAACGGACGTATTTAGCTTGGGTACGGACCGCGTTAAGCGTCACAGGAATTGCTTTTGTAATAGTTTCTTTTCATTTAACCATTGGGGAAAGCGATCGGGTAATTGACTCTCTTGCTGTGCTGCTTACTATCCTATCCAGCGTGGCTGGGTTTGGTGTTATTATAAATTCTGCTGTCCAATATTTTAGAAAACGAAAACAAATTCAGGCGCAACGCTTTCATTCTTCCCATGTGTCCATCATAGCGTCAACACTGGCTTTACTTATGGTGATTCTCGTTGCTATTGTCTATATTTTAATCCAATTTATGCATGTTGAAGAGAGCATATCATAAGGAATTGAATGAAAGAGCAGCCTTATGGGATAAGGCCTGTATGGAAACGCGGAAGCATTTCTTTTATGAAAAAACTAATTCTATTTCAAGATAATATTTCTGATGGATACGGAGGTTTTGGTCTAAACAGATAAAGGCGTCTTCCATCGGTGCCTTCTTCTTAATTACCTTCATGTTTTTGGTCTTCCTCTATCAGAAAGGCATTCAAACAAAGCGCTCCTAAAAGAGCATGTGAAACCCTATTTCAAAATTTGATAAATTAATCTCTAGTCCAGAGATTTTGAAAGGGAGTTAAGAAGTGCTTTGATTGGCATCTTAGCTCCCTTTATTAACTTTATATGCCCAGTCCTCTTTTTCTTTTTAATTACATAGACAACAAACCCGGAAGTCCTGGAAGGATCAATAGCATCAAAACGACATCTTTAACCGCTTCCTTAATCTTTTCATAGTGATCGACAGTTTCAGTCTCCAAATAAGTCATTAGAAGTTCTTATATGTATCCTTGCTACATAGTCGAATGGAGGATTGTTTAAAAGAAGAAAGACCTTGGGTAGAGTCTGTACATAGTAGAAAAAAGAAAGAGGTTGATAGAAATGAAAGAACAAAAATCTACTATATTTGAAACAGTCCCGGAAGGCTTTCGCGTCGTAACAGTTGGATCAGGTAGTCCCAAAACTGAAGTCGGCCGTAATGCACCAAGCACGCTTGTACAGTTTAAAGACAAGTATTTCTTAGTGGACTGCGGTGCCAGTGCAACTAGTACCCTAACGAAAATCGGTCTTCCTGTCGAAAACATCACCAATATGTTGTTTACCCATCAACATGTTGACCACAATGGAGATTTTTGGACTTTTTTCATCGATGGGTGGCAGGGATTGAATGGCAGAAGATCCCTCAATCTAGTCGGCCCACGAGTCCAGAAACTGTATGATACTACCGTTGACTTTTTCAAAGATGACCTGGCGTACCGTGCCCGTTTAGGCACGGCGAGCGACGGGGCGCTTACAAATGTAAATATCATGGATCTTACGGAAGAACAGCATAGCCTGGAGCTTGATGGCGTCCAAATTACGGCAATCCCTGTTCCACATACCGCTCCAACTTATGCATACCGTTTTGAGGCAGACGGCCAGAGTGTCGTCGTCTCAGGGGATTTGGCCTATACAGAAGATTTAGCGCCGTTTGCAAAAGGCGTGGACATCCTGGTGATTGACGGAATGATGACCACTGATTTTTCAGCTCTTTCCGAACAAGGCGCTGAAAATCTGAGAGAAGGCTTAAAAGGATCCCATGCGATTCCCGAAGCACTGGCCAAAATGGCAGCCGATGCAGAAGCCAAGAAAGTCGTTTTGACTCATCTAGGGCTGGGGAAAGAAGATACGAACACAGTCAATAAAGCATTTTCCGACGTTAATTTCCAAGGAGAGATTATCGTAGCTGAAGATGGTCTAGTGATTACGCCGTGAATATGCTTCTGAAATAAAATGGGGATACCCTGAAGGTCATGAAAAATGACCTTTCGGGGCATCCAGATTGTTTAGAAAGTGATTACAAAAACATAGTTGCCTTAATCCTTCTTCACCTATTTTACTTTTACACACTAACATTTAGAATGACGCGCTCTTGAAATTCTATGTAATTCTTTAGTTTGCAGTCAATCCCCGACTTAGTTAATATTACTTTATCAAAAAGTGCTTGAATGATCTTTTCGATATCCTTTTCTGAGAAATTTACAAGAGAACCCTTAACTCTATTAATCGATTTATCCATTTCCAGTAGCTCATAATAGTGATCTTCAAGCTCATTTAATTGGTTTATGTAATTTTGCAGTTCCTGTCTTTCAGCAGATTGAGTAAGATAAAAATCTGCAATGGTTTTCTCCAGGTTAAGAATTTGATTCTTAATTGAGTTTATATCATTTGAGAGTAAGTCCTCGTGAAGAACAATACTCTTGTCTTCAATAACTTTTCGCAATAAATCCACTACCATCTTTTCATGTTTATCTGCTCCAAAATCTCTCTGGCCATGGAATTCTAATTTATTCTTGGAATGCTCGCATACATATCGGCGGTAGATTTTTGGTTCCTTCGTAAGTCCATTCTTTTTCTTAGGCCGGTTCCTGTTCACTTCAGCTTTTAGTCTCCGTTCGCAATACCCACAATAAGCAAGACCATCCAAAAGGAAATCCTTTTTTGTTGGAAAATCAGTATTTCCTTTTGAAGGACGACGGCCATTCATCAGTTCTTGCACTCTATAAAATTGTTCATCACTAATTATAACCAAGCTTTCGTTCTTAGGCTGGAGTTTCCATTCTGTTATGTTTACCTTCTTACCATAAGGCCCATATTTATTAAAAGCTGGCCTGCCAATAAATATAGGATTCCTAAGGAGCCTTGATATTGTATTATAAATCCATGGTTTACCGCTTCTTGTTGAATATCCTACCTTATTAAGCTCCTGAGCAATCCTGCTGCAGCCATAACTTTGATTCTCGGCCATATAAAAAATATGTTTTACATTTTCTGCTTCTTCTTTATTGATTGTTAAGCGGGAATCGGTACTTGCAATAATATATCCAAATGGAGCAGTACCCCCAGTAAAAATTCCTTCTTCATTTAATTGGAGGAGCCTCTGCTTTACCCGTTCAGACGTCTTTTCAACTTCAATCCTGCTGTGGTTATAATACATCTCTTCCTGTTTGGAGAACTTCTTAATCTTTCCTTCAACGACTGACCATACTTCTATTCCTTGACTATGTAGTTCTTTAATAAGAGTCTTCATTTCCTCTGGATTTCTTCCTAAGCGATCCAACATGAAAACGAGAAGGACATCAAATCGACCAGATTGGGCACCTATCCTAATTCTGTGGATACCTTTCCTGTCATCCAAATTGACCTGGTAGCCAGAAACACCTAAATCTTCAATTTCTCGGTACATCTGCCAATTCGGCTTATTCGTAACAAAACTCAAACACGCTTTCCTTTGTAAAGTAACTTCATGATGAAGAACCTGACTTTTAGTAGAGACACGGTAGTACGCCCAAACTCTCTTCATAGCCGGAGTCCCCCTTGTGGATGTTTATACTTACATTATAAAACATATGTTCGGTTAAGTCGAAAATAAAAAAGCCCTAATACAATAAGTATCAGGACTAGTTATGATTCCGACTGGGCTCGAACCAGCGACCCCTACCCTGTCAAGGTAGTGCTCTCCCAAGCTGAGCTACGGAATCGTTATTTTGTTTCCTCTTTGTGAGGACATTTATTACTATACTAGGATTTAGTATAAGAGTCAAGGGATTTTTCATTTTTTAAAATTTCTAATATGTGCTTATTCAAAATGCTTTCAATGTACTTTTGATTTTTCTTCTATACATTCGGTAACCAATCTTAGTAAAACTTTCATTAAATCCATCTGTCTCGCAAAAAAATCTATTGCACTAAGTAAAGTGATCCAAAATATAAAAAACAGCACTACATTAATAGAAGAAGCTAAAGACGAAATATCTTTAAAATTTAAAAAGGTTAAAATGGTCGGAATTATAATAGCAATCAAAATTGCTTGGGTTGAATTTAAAATAGAAATATACTTTTGACTATTAATTCGTAATTCCAGATAATTTTTAAAACCCTTTAAATCATTTTTAGTACTATATTGTTCTTTTATCTTTTGCTTTACAATTTGATAATTATGATTAAATGCTTCTCGGTTAAAATCTTTAATTTTAGTAAGTTCTTCATATAAATTTATATTTACATTTGTGTCCCCTAACCATTCCATCATAGAATAATTTATTTGTTTTCTTTTGTCATACCAATTAAAAAACCTATCGATTACAAAATAAATCGACCATATTATCATGTTTAGGAAAACTAGAAAACCTACTACTGCAATTAATATCGATAGTATATTAGAAAGTTTGACCTCATTAAAATTATATTTCAAAGCAAAAGTTATGAGGAATAGTAAACTCATTATAATGTGGGTCAATCTCTGCATATTTAAACCTTCCTTCTTTCTTATATTAAATGATATTCATCAAATGAATAAAATCCTTTTTAAATTATATCAGTATCTAAGGTAAGGAAGGGGATTATTTTCCCCTTAAACTCTGGGTGAATTTCAAATAGTATACTTGAGAGGAATGAAGACTGGGGTACATACGTTTTCTGTGTTTTAAGAGGATTTTTAAAGGATGAACTCAGGTTAGGGTCGCATGGGATTAATTTTTCTTGAGCGGGGGGGATAAGAGATTTATTGCGCGTTTTATTTCATGAATTAGAATTTCATATGGGGACAACGGAGAAATAAATGAAGTATCACTAGGAGAGTAAGTTAATATGGTTTCTTCAATCTACTAACCAGGAAAAAGAGTTTCCCATATACTTTTGCATCTTTTGAGAATGAGCGGGGAAAACGATTGCTATACTTTGAGTTCCATACGGGACGCTGGGGAACCGGTTGGAGTATTATCATGAGTATTGGGTCATTTATTGACAAAGCATACTCCTTACAAGCATGCTTTGTCACATATTAAAAAGCAGGGTTGATTTTGAAATGAATTGTACAATGGTAAGAAACTCATCGGGATTGGTATCAAACCATTCTTTTCCGAAAGCAGTGTCTATATTTTTCTTTCTATAAATAAGGATATTATGAACTGCCTGCTCCAAAGCATGGGCATTGTCTGTTTTTATTATTATTGCTACTTTGGGTTTTTCGGGGAGCGCTGTTGATGCTTGAGAACTTATTCTTTGTAATGGATCCTTATCCGTTTTCCCGATTTTGCATGCCCATGTATCCTTTTCCCGATTTTTTTCATAGCCTGGCAGATAATATAAGTAAACCGCACTAGTCCCTTTACCTAAAATAAGATCAGCATTGAAATTATCCTTTATCTTTTCTGTATTCTCTGCTGCTTGGTTTGCTTTTTCACCCTCAGAAGCATTAGCTTTTCTTATATTTAAGGCATTTTTTATATGCCAATAACCACGGACAGGGTTAATTGCATTCCCCTCTCTCTTTAAAGCTTCTAACGCCTTTTTTATCTTTCCTTTCTGATTTTTAACGTTTGCTTCCTGTCCACCTCTCAACTGATGCGTCTTAATCACTTCATTAATAATCGTTTTTCTTAACACTAACCTATCATTAAATAATTCTAAAATAAGCTCCTTACTTATTGCAGTCGTGAGAGGAGCATTTATATATTTATATTCCATATTGAGATGAACCCTCCCATTTTAAATAATTTAGCCAATCATTCAACCTATTATCGTTACATCTTGAATTCTTCCCAGTGCAGTCTTCTTTTTTTTCGCTAATACTATGAACAAGATTTTTATTCAGACACTCCATCACTTCAACGACAGAAATTTTCCTACAACTTGCTGTTCTTTTATTCCACCAGCACTGCTGTGATTTGAGTGAAAGCAGATTCCCCATCTTCTAGTTCCCTCAATTTTTCATAGTCGATTGTATACCACTTTGTCTGGTCCAGCTTTGATTTGTTGAAATTGCCTGATATGACATAGCCCAGGTTCTCTAGGGTTTTAAACACACGCTTAATGGTACTCTCCGACCAGAGTGGAAACTGCTGGTTCCATTCCTTATAAGTGTTGTACACCCAGCTGCGGCCTTCGATGATATGTAACTTCTTCTTAAGCCAATAATGGATTTGCTGCAGCACAATTGCTTCATTCAATCCGATCTTTACCGCCAAAGTCGGATTAATCGTCATTGGCCGTTCTGCTATCAATAAATTGCTCTACCCTAACCTCCGTTTTAAAAGTAGAATCCTTGCATCGTCTCAATTCATATCACTCCATCCTCTCATCCTTTATATATAGATGTATTGCTGAAAAGGACATATCGGAATATGACAAATTTTTTACACAAAAAAAACCGGCCGCGATGGCAACCGGATAAAATTAAAAATGTTTCTCTAGCCAACCTTTTTGAAAGAATATGACACCCTCTTATATACTTATTCAAAATGGCCTGACTCTTTCAAAACAATGCACTTGTCATAATCTAATTTCCAGAGTATCTATTTGCTGTTATCGAATAATGGTAGATTTCTATATCATTATCAATAAACCCTCTTCTTTGGGCAGCCTTAAGGGTATGATACATGTTATCACGGCCAACTCCATTATCCGTATGCAGGTATATCTTGTCAGCCCTCAGCCCTCTTTCACAAAAATACTTCACCAGGTCGTAGCCTGTCGGCAATAGTTTTCCTTCCTCATCTTCACCTAAATCATGATCAAGTGAAAGAATATGAACGTCACGATTCTCGATGTAATGAATAGCTTCCTCCATGTTCCGCGCCACTACAAATCCGTTTGGACAATCTCTTAAATCATCAACATACAAATTAATCTTTTCTTTTTTCACTCAATCCACCATTAATCACTTTAAATGCATTCTTTTTGTCATGCCTGGTTCTGTAAAGTGGCAACTTTGGTTCCCCCATAGGCCTCATTGCCAAACTGTTTACCCTTAAGAATAGATCCCTGTCCACCAAAGGGTTCTTTTGTTTTCTTAAAAGAAACTCTATAATTTTTCCTTCAATTTTATAAAAAATATTGAATCCCATATATTCACCTTACCTTTTTCATTATGTGAACCACTAAATCAATCTCTTGGCAAAGTTACATAAGCATAGGTTAAAATCAAGGGCAGCAGTCGGCGTCTCTTTAGTGCATCATTTTGAGTTCTTAACAGTGTCGCTAGTGGATTGGATGGAGTATTATCTTAAGTGTAAGGGGCAAAAGGGGTTTTCTCAATAACGATTTTTCCAAAACATTTTATTACTGTAAATCTAAGCTAGAAAATTATAATAAGGAGATTCTTGAATGAAATTTAGTAAGATCTTATTTTTTATTATTTTTATTATTATTTTTACTCCTCTAATTTTCCTTACTTTAGATATCTATAATATAACCAAATATATCCCTCTTAGTAAGACTTACGATTGGTTAGGATTTTATGGGGGCTTTCTTGGTAGTACTTTAGGGGGTGCCGTAACTTTCTTAGGTGTTTACCTGACCTTGAAATCTCAGAACAATTTAGAACATGAGAAAAATAGATTGTCGGTAATCCCCATACTAGAATATAGAATCAGCTATGATAAAGCTGATTTTGATAATTCTAATGGACAATTAGCAGGAGAAGTTATTCCCCATATTAATATCAATAATGCATCATACCAGGATGAAAATAGTATTGAATGGTATTTCAACTTGATTATTAGTAATGTGGGTATTGGCCACGCTCAAATAAGTGGAATTAAATTTAAATTCTTGGATGCAAATAATCACGACATATTACTACAAGAAGAGAATATTGGATATTCATATAAATTGGTAAAGAAGGATCATGAAAAGAGTTTTAAATTCTTGATTTATGCTCCTGCTACAAAAGATAATCCTGAATCCCTTTATGCTTTGAATTTAATCATTGAGTACAATGACTTATTAGGAAATGTTTATGAGCAACTTATACATGCTTCGATTTCCAGTTCTGATGGTATAAACTCTGTTCACCTGTCATATTATGAAAACTATGAGTTGAAAATGAATAATATAAAATCTTTCAAACTAGTATAGATTAAGCTAACCTCTAATTAAAATGGCGCTAACCAAGTATGAATGGCGCCATTTTTGCTTTATCATTTAATCATGACGCAATTGCACATCTATAATGACTTTCAAGAAATAGTTATTCGAAATTACCCATGGCTCTCGTTCTATTAAAAGGCTGTAGCCATTGTAAAATACCGAACGGTTATTCCTCGTTTTCTTATCGGAGCCAATTGGACAACAGCAATAATCCAAATTATCTATCTTCCAAAGCTTTCTTTACTGCCTCTACTACTTCACTTGTTGTACCAAATTGCAGGGCGTTTTCTGCTAAAGTTTCCATTTCCTTTTTGGAAAGGCGAAGAATTTGGGAACGAGCTTTTAGGATTGATGTAGCACTCATTGAAAATTCATCAAGTCCTAATCCAAGTAATAACGGAATGGCTATTTCGTCTCCAGCCATTTCACCACACATTCCAGCCCATTTTCCTTCTTTATGGGCAGCATCAATGACCATCTTTACTAAACGTAAAATAGCAGGACTATACGGTTGATACAGATAGGAAACTCGCTCATTCATACGGTCTGCAGCCATTGTGTATTGGATTAAATCATTTGTTCCAATACTAAAGAAATCTACTTCTTTTGCAAATTGGCCTGCCAATACAGCTGTTGACGGAATTTCAACCATAATGCCGAGTTCAATTTGGTCGGAAACCCGCGTTCCTTCATTTATTAGCTTTTGCTTCTCTTCTTCTAAAATTGCTTTAGCTGCACGAAATTCATCGAGAGTGGCAATCATAGGGAACATAATTTTTAAATTTCCAAAAGGACTTGCTCGAAGGAGCGCACGTAATTGGGTACGGAATAGGTCCTGCTCTTCCAGACAAAGCCGGATAGCCCGGAGTCCTAGAAATGGATTCATCTCTTTTGGTAAATCCAAATATGGAAGTTCCTTATCTCCGCCAATATCTAGTGTTCTAACAACAACAGGTTTACCATCCATTCCTTCTAGAACAGCTTTATATGACTCGAATTGTTCTTCCTCTGACGGAAGTTCGGTTCTGCCCATGTACAAAAATTCAGTACGATATAAACCGATTCCTTCACCGCCATTGTTGAGTACTCCGTCTAAATCATTAGGAGTACCAATATTCGCAGCTAATTCAACATGGTGTCCATCAGCTGAAACGGTTTTTTCATTCACTAATTTAGCCCATTCCGCTTTTTGTTCCTCAAAACGAACTTGTTCCTGTTTGTATTGCTGTATCACTGCTGGCGTAGGATTAATATGTACTTCACCCTTTAAGCCATCGACAATAATGACATCACCATCTTGAATTTCTGCAGTTGCTGTTTTGGTTCCAACAACCGCTGGAATCTCCATGGAACGAGCCATGATAGCAGAATGGGAGGTGCGACCGCCAATATTTGTCACAAATGCCTTTACATATTGACGATTTAATTGAGACGTATCTGAAGGTGTTAAGTCTTCCGCAACGATGATGGCCCCTTCTGAAATCATACTTGGATTGACCAAGTGTACCCCAAGCAAATGCGAAAGAACACGTTTTGTTACATCACGAATATCAGCTGCCCGTTCTTTCATATAGTCATTATCCATTTGCTCAAACATCGTAATGAACATATCTGTCACTTCTTTTAATGCATATTCAGCATTTACCTGTTCTGTTTTAATCTTTTCTTCTATCGGAGAAATAAGTTCCGGATCATTGGCAATCAGCAAGTGTGCATCAAAGATGGCTGCTTTGTCTGCACCAAGCTTATCATTAGCCTGATCACGTATGACTTCAAGTTCCTTCTTTGAAGTGATTAGGGCATTTTGAAAACGTTGGATTTCTTTGTCTGCTTCCGTTATGACGGTCTTTTCAAAAGAAAGGTCGGGTTGTACTAAACGATACGCCTTTGCAATTCCAATACCACTGGATGCTGCTATACCTTTTAAACTACTCATTTACTCAGCCAACCTTTCTTTATTTAATGTAGTTTCAAAAAAACGTAAAGCTTCTTCCTCATCGTTACCTTCAGCGCTTATAGTGATTTTAGCACCTGGTCCAATTCCTAATGACATGACTCCCATTATTGATCGTAAGTTTACTTTTTTGCCATTACATTCTAGATTCATATCAGAATCAAATTGGCTTGCAGCATGTACTAATACTGTTGCGGGACGAGCATGTATCCCCATCTCATCAATAACCGTAAATTGTTTGATAACCAATTAAATTAACTCCCTTACTTATTTTCCCGGCCAAAACATTACTTTAAAATTAGAAGCAAACATTTTTAAAAACGTTCAGGTCAAAGCACCAGTTCTCCACATCACCTGGAGTGTCATAGTGATGCAAAATTAAATGGTTAATTAATAGTCCGGCTTTTCAATCTGATGACCATTTTAATCCATACAATAGTAAAGGGATATTGAGGTGCAGTTACGCCTATCCTCATATCCCTCCAACTATACGATCAATTTTGAACTCAAATTATCTGCGAAACACGAATTTCAAGGCATAACAGGGACGAACTTTATTTGACTTGAACTTTATCCAACCAAGAACTTGCAGCAGAATTTATAACTTCGTTAAGCTCTTCAATGTTTTTCCTGCCTTGTGTCCTTAGCCATTCCCTACCTTTTTCATCTCCATCCGCACCATAAATGTTTACACTATCTTTCCAAGTAGCGCGGCCACATAGCACACCGTTGAAGGTAGAGCCAGCTTCCTTTGCAAACCGTAAAGTATCTTGGAATAGTTTTGCGGAAACCCCTGCACTAAGAAAAATAAATGGCAGGTCAGTAGCTTCACTTTGTTCCTTGAAAAATTGAAGGGCTTCTTCTCGAGAGTGAACGATTTCTTCCTCCGAATATCCTTCTACAAAGTTCATATTAACCGGAACTTCTACTTTTAGCACATCCACATGATACTGGGGTTTGGAAAATTCCTTCATTGCCTCAATAACCTTGCGTGGTTTCACCTTTGCGTATTCTTTTCCTTTTACATCATCATTTTTCGCATCGTACGTAACAATTTCTAAAAAGAATGGAATGTCTTCTGCCATACATTCTGAGCCGACACGCTCCATATACACATGTTTATATTCATTGATCTTTACATCTTCATCCACGTCATAGTAAAGTAAAAATTTCACTGCATCTGCACCTTGGTCTTTTAATCGTTTAACTGACCACTCCTCCAACAAATCTGGAAGTCTTCCAGGCTCCGAAGCATCATACCCAGTCTTTTCATAAGCCAGGATCAATCCGGAATCTTCGGCCCTCTTTTTGGATGCTGGTAAACCATATTCAGGGTCTAGTAAGATTGAAGATGCAAAAGGTGTTAATTCTTCTGAAATCAGTTCCTTAAAATGTATAATTCCTTCATCGCCAACTTCTTTTGGACTGGACTGAGCTATCATTTTCTTGAGGGATCCACGTTGGTCGATCGCTAATGCACCAATTACATTATTCTCATTCGACAATCGTTTTAAAGCATTGAATTTTGTATGACTAATTTCAAGCATAAGGTCCTCCTATTGTATATCGTGATGGATTTTATAAAGAAGCTTAATTTGATCTGAATCCTTTTCTACCATTTTTTCAAATGGAATCTCTTTATCTTCTAATTTAAACTTCCCGGTTATTAATGGAGTCACATCAATTTCCTTCGTAGCCATATACCTTAAACCAGCGGTCCACTCATATCCTGGAAAGGGACTACTATAAGACATCCATGAGCCAGTGATTTCCAGCTCATTACGAAGGATTTTTTCAAATGACTCTGCCTTGAAAACCACATCTTTCGTACAGGTACCAATAAACACGACTTTTCCTTTTTTCCTTGCAAACTCTACTGCCTGTACCTGTGTTATATTGCTACCCGCTGTTTCATAAACAATTTCAGGTAATTCATGCGATGAAAAATAATTTTCCAGAGATTGATTCTTAGGATTAATCGTTACATCAGCACCAATTTTCTTGGCTAAATCTAATTTTCGTTGATTTAAATCAACAACAATAATTTCGCCGACACCTTTTGCCCGTAAAGTTAACAAGGTCAGTAACCCGATAGTACCTGCACCGAGCACCATAACTTTTGCACCGGCGTGAACATCTACTCGGTCCACTCCATGAATGGCAACGGTTAAAGGTTCTACAAGTGCGGCTTCCTTTAGGGATAAATTCTCTGGGAGTCTGACACAGTTTCTTTCAGGAACCTCCACGAATTCTGCCATTGCTCCAGCTTGCCTGGAACCTATGAAACTATATTTTTTACACATAGCCGGCTCGCCTTTTTGGCAATATTCACATGAACCACAAGGTACTAATGGTGCTACAGCAACTCTATCCCCTACTTTAATTTCGTTGACACTATCTCCAATTTCTTCAACCACTCCGGAGAATTCATGCCCTAAAATTTGCGGAAATGAATGAACACCTCCATTAAAATATCTTGGAATATCGGATCCACATATCCCGCAATACGCTACTTTTATAACAACATTTCCAGCTTTTGCTCGAGGTTTTTCAATCTCTTCTAAACTGAAAGTTTCTATGTCTGTTACACTAAGAGCTTTCAAATCCTCTCACTCCTATTGCTTTAGGTTGATCACCCTGCATTTTTTTGTTGAAAATCCTCCTGCGGTTCCACATAGATCGTTCCTTTTTTATATTTCATAAATGTATATCCGAAACTGAACACATAAATCGCCAAGATAACGAAAAATCCGATTCCCATTTCAAGATTCAGTCCTTTTGCTAGTGCGTAAGTAATTGGACTTCCTGATTGGTCTAATGAGGAAACACGCTCACCAGCATCTACTAAACCTACATTTTGTCCCAGTGTAGTCTGCAATGAAATCATCTGATTTGAAATCCAAATCGTAATAAACATGATCACGGATCCCGAGATTAGTGTTCTAAACAGATTTCCTTTGTGAATTGCAACTGCCATCGCTACAAAGAATCCAATCGTTGCCAGGTCACCAAATGGCAACACTTCATTACCAGGAACGATTGCGGCAATTAATAGGGTTATTGGAATAAATAATAAACTCGCTGAGATAACGACAGAGTCACCTAGTAAAAGGGCAGGATCTAGACCAATGCGATAATTACTATCTTTGAATCTCTTATCGAGCATCTTCTTAGCTGCATCTGAAATAGGTAATAACCCTTGCATAATCATTTTTACAACCAATGGCATCAATACCATAACTGCTGCCATCTGAACAGCTAATTGAAGAGCTTGGCCAACTGTGTAATCCGCCATTAAGCCAATAATAAAGCCTAATATAGCTCCGATAATGGTTGGTTCACCAAAGACACCAAGTTTTTCTTCAATCTTTTCTCCATCAATTTTAATTTTTCTGACTCCAGGGATTTTTTCAATTAAATCATCGATAGGTGTCGCAATAACACCCATGTATGCTGACGTTCCGTGTGGAATCGCAATCCCTTCTAAACCAAAATATTTATCAGTTGCCTGCTGGAACATATCACCTAGTTTATAGGCGATAATTGCGTGCACAATGATTCCAATAATACCGTAAGCAAAACTGCCAGTAGCTACGTGTACGATTGCGCCTGTAAATGCCATATGCCATATATTCCAGATATCTACGTTTACAACTCTTGTCATACGTAGAAGTAACATAATGACATTCACTGCAATGGCAATTGGAATCGCAATTAATCCCATGGTTGAAGCCCATGCCATTGGTGATGTACCTGGCCATCCTAAATCGACTACAGAAAGCCCAAGATTAAAGTTATCAGCCATACCCTGGGCTGCAGGTCCTAGATTTTTATTTAACAGGTCTACCACTAATCCGATACCGATAAAGCCGATACCAATCGTTAAACCTGAACGAAGGGACTTTCCTATACCTTGTTTTAAACACAAACCGATGATGAAGATAACAATAGGAAGCATAACGCTTGGGCCAAGGTCAACTATATATTGAATTACTTCCATGTAATTCCCCTCCTAAAAGACAAGAAATATTATTTTAATGCATCCAATATTGCTTGCTCAGTTTTTTCCACATTAATTCCTGAGATAAATGCAACCCCATGAATAACAGGCACTCCAAAGTCTTTTGTTAATCTGGCAGTTGTAACAATTAAATCGACGCTGTCTTTCTTGGATTCCAATTCATTAACACGACATTGTGAAACTTCTGCCGCAATATTTTCTCTCTTCAATAATTCTCTGATTTTTTCAGCCGCCACGGTGGAAGTTGCTACAGCTCCACCACATGCTACAACGATATTTTTTTTCATGTTAAAACCTCCATTTTATAAGTATTGACGAATAATACTTTCCATTTCTTCTGTATCCTTGCTGTCAACCAACCCTTTGATGAATCCTTCCTTCTGTATAGATCCAATAAGTTTTTGCAATGTTTGTATATGGTTTTGTCCATCTGCAATCGCTAACAAAATAACGACTTGAACATCAACAAAATCTTCTTCACCAGCACCCATTTCGTTAAACTTAATAGGGTTTTTCAGCGTTGCAAATAATAAGCGGTCTTCATTAACCAAGCTTCCATTTGTATGCGGAATCGCTACTCCGGGTACGACTGGTAATCCCGTAGGAAATTCCCTTTCTCTTTCTAAAAGAGCTTCAGTAAAACCCTCTTTCACAATTCGATCCTCAACAAGTTGTTTACCTAACCTTTCCAACAACTCTTTTTGTGAGTTTACTTCAAGGTTTTTTACTATATACTTTTTATCAATCATGAAGTTCCCCCATTTCTATCCTTTCAGCAATGACTATTTCTACATCCTGCTTAGAAATTTCTGATTGAATTTCCTCACTTATCTTTTTGTCTGTGATAATAATATCCACATCAGAAAAATTCGCTGTTTTATTAAAAGCTGTTGTACCAAATTTGCTATGGTCTGCTAAAACAATTCTGTTTTGGCAATGAGTCATCATTTCTTTTGAAATTTCCGTTTCGGCAAAATGATGATTTGTTATACCACTGAAACAATCGATTCCCCCACAACCAAAAAATCCAATATCAACATAAATGTTTTTTATATTGTTAGAAGCAAATGGTCCATATAAAGAATCCTCATTCTTTCGAACCACTCCGCCTAAAATGATCAAATTAATGGAATCATTTCGTAACAATAAATTAACGATCGGAATCGTATTTGTTACGACAGTAATATTTTTTCTGTTTATTAATTCCTCCGCTAACATATAGGTTGTGGTTCCATAATCCAGATAAATGATGTCTCCATCTTCTATATGCTTGACTGCTTCCCTAGCAATCGCTCGTTTAGCAGCTTCTTCTTTCGTTTTTCTCCTTTCATAATCTGATTCCTGATTAGGTTGATCAAGAACGGCTCCCCCATGTATTTTTTTAATTAATCCTTCTTTTTGTAATTCATATAAATCTTTTCTAATGGTTTCTCTTGTAACTTTTAAAGCTTTACTCAGATTTAAAATTTTTACTGATTTGTTTTTTTTGAGAATTTCAACTATTTTTTGCTTTCTTTCCTCAGGGTTCAACGTGTTTTCACCTGCCTTCTTATTGGAACCGTTGTCATTATTCTAGAACAAAATTTCAGAAAGTTCAATAGATTTGTTTGCATTTTATTTGCATTATTTTGCTTTTATTTGGCTTTTACCCTTTTATGAGTTTGCTTTTTGCCAAAAATATTGTGCTTTAAGTTTGCAATTTGGTATATTTGATAAAAAGGAGTGTAACCATGATACATTTAATATGTCCCAATCCAGCAATTGATCGAACACTATTAATGAATGATTTCAATCCAAGTCTTCCTAATAGACCATATGAAGTAAAAGAATTCCCAGGTGGTAAAAGTTTCAATGTTGCCTACGCAATAAAACAAGAAAATCCTAATGCGGAAATATGTATCCATACGATACTAGGAGGGCATAACGGGGAGTATTTAAAGGAATTAACGAAGGCCAGACACATAAACTTAATCGTTACAGAGGTTCAACACAATACCAGACTCTGTAACATTCTTGTTGATACCGAAAAAAATAGTATCTATCCAGTCTACGAAAAAGGATTGGAATTATCAGAGGACATTCTCGAGACTTTTAGCAAAAACATTATTGAGAATATTGATGATCATGATATTTTAGTTTTTTCCGGATCGTTAATGAAAGGTATGCCAGATACCTATATTGCTGATATAAGCAATAAAATAAACAAAAAGAATGTAAAAATTCTTATTGATACAAGTGGCAAACCATTAGTGGAAGCGTATCATTCAAATCCATATTTAATAAAAATCAATGATGAGGAGATCTTGGACTTATTTCCAGAAAAACAGTTAAAAGGAATTGATGATTATCTTCAAGTATTGAGGGATATCCCAACTATTCCTTACTTTATCGTTACTCTAGGTTCAAAAGGTGTAATAGCAAAAATGAAGAATGAATTCTATTATGTTAAAGCTGAAAAAATTCAGGCTAAAAATCCTATTGCTTCAGGTGATTTTTTTCTTGGCATTTTAACAAATGCTCTTCTACAGGAATTAAAACATGAAGAGGCATTGAAGTTAGCAATATCATATTCTACTGCAAACTGCTTAAACTGGTATCCAGAGGTTAATAAATTCGATATAGAAAATATCTACCAAACTATTACAGTGGAAAAGCTGTAATACCATGGAATAGGTTAGTGCATTCATTATCAAGATATAAAAAAGGCGCCAACGATGGCGCCCTCTTTATTGAAGTCTTTCGAATCGGAAGGCAACCGTTTATTTTGATTAGACAATGTAAATATCCTAGAATTAGTTTATGTGAAACTAGTATTGGAGGGTTTGAATTGGATCAATTTATGGAACGGGCAGTCGAACTGGCAGTAGAAAATGTTCGTGATGGTGGACAACCTTTTGGTGCAGTACTTGTAAAAGATAATGCCGTTGTAGCTGAAGGCGTGAATGAGTTGCATAAAAAGCATGATGTTAGCGGACATGCAGAATTGCTTGCTATCCGTCGTGCGCAGGAGCAATTGCAAACGAATGACCTATCAGGTTACACCATGTATGCAAGTGGTGAGCCTTGTCCGATGTGCCTGACGGCGATGTACTTTGCTGGAATTGAAAAGGTTTATTATTGTGCGGCAGTTGAGGATGCCGTTGAAGTGGGATTGGGTACGTCGAAAGTAATCTATGAGGAATTGCAAAAACCAAGAGTAGAACGAACACTTTCAATGATACAAATGCCTTTGAAAGAAGGGCAAGCAAATCCAATGAAGCTTTGGCAGGAGCAATCATAGGCTTTTAAAAGTATGCTTTATCTGGGCATGGAGTTTTATTTTCTAAATAAATAACACAGATGGCGCCAACCGA
The DNA here is from genome assembly GCF_001685025.1 of Bacillus sp. FJAT-27225. Classification (GTDB taxonomy): domain Bacteria; phylum Bacillota; class Bacilli; order Bacillales; family Cytobacillaceae; genus Bacillus_D. The sequence goes on from NZ_MAYU01000021.1 coordinate 838,794, forward strand.
TTATGATTGTCGCCATTTTCTTAGCCTATGAACTGAATAAGGTCATAGCCTTTCCTCATTTAATTTACCGCACTCTTATGATTGCTAATATATTGCTTAAGTGCCTTGAAAATTTCATCATGTTCTTTTTTGGATAATACATAATAGGTTAGGATATTCACCTTTTGTTTATCTTTCGTATACACCGAAAAGCCAGGGACCTTTGTGCCCAATATCCCGGTGGGAAGGGTACTTAATTCTACCTTCCATAAATCGGTCCGTTTCATTTCTTTGCTGTCGATCACGATTTTCTGTGCATCGTAAGAAAACATGGTCGGATTTTTGAATAGCACGAACGTCAATAATATAAGCATCGGGCCAAAGAACCCAATACTTACGAACCCGCCGGCATAGTACATAATTTTTCGATAAAGCAAAGCGTCAGGGTCATCCGCCGCCACAAATATCAGCAGGAGGCCGAGGACGACAGCTCCCAGCGCTATCAAAAAGCGGCTAAAAGCAACAGATTTACGGTATTTAATGACTTTCATTTATGTCACCTCATAAAGCAGAAAGTGAACTACCCACCACTTAATTTCTACGAAATTTGAAGTGGGGGCTTCCAAAGGCTTTCGCCCTTTTCTTTTATTGCTAGGTCTTCCACAAGACTAACGCCTCATGTCACTAGCCTTGAATTCGTGGCGTCCCTGCCACTACTGAAAATGGATACAACCTATACGAGGACAGATAACTCAGCCATAAAACCTAAATCGGAAAGTATCTTGATTCCGTATTGTTTTAGATTACTAGCCGCATTATAGTCTCTATCCATTTTTGTGTGACAATGCTCGCACACATACACTCTCTCCGAGAGTTTCACTGTTTCCTTTTTTTTATTGCATTCACTACAAAGCTTAGTGGATGGGAAGAATTTATCTGCAAAGATAAGATGTTTTCCATTTTTCTTCGCTTTATACTCCAACATGGTACGAAACATGCCAAACCCGTTGTCATGCAATTTCTTGCCTAAGGACAAGCATTGAGCCAAATTACTCAAATCTAAGTCTTCCACCACAATAGCCGCATAATCATTGGTTATCTGATTGCTTCTTTTGTGGAGAAAATCTTTTCGTTGGTTTTTTGCCTTGGTCATGGTTTTTTGATAGTTCTTAACCGTGTTTTGATAATTAATTGAGTAAATGATGTTGCCCTCGGAATAGGCCAGAGCTCTATTCTTTTTTCTAGCTAGGGATTTGTTCAACCGTCTTTGGCGCTTTTCAATGATTTTATGGTACCTTGGATACCCGGCTTTACGGCCCTCGCTATCCACGTATAAATCAGTTTGGTTATAATCCAAAGCCAGCACTTCATCAGCCTTGATGTTACTCCGTAAAGGCTCTTGCTTAATTGGAAAATCTATAGACAACGATACCATATAGCGATTTCCTTCTCGTTTAATGGTCGCCTTCTTTATAATCCCTTCGAATGGCAGTTCTCGATGTAAGGCAATCGGAATTCCATTTCGAAACTTCGGGATACAAAGTAAGAATTGTTCGTTCTTTTGGACGATTTTAATATTTCCATTCGTTTGATTGGTGGTGTAGCTGAACTTTCCTTGCTTCTTACTGTGGAAATTAGGTAGACCTTTAATGTCTCGCAGGGTTGGAACATACCCAATCGTTCGCATTTTTTTCAAGACCGATTTTTTGTACTGCACCGGTTTTTTTGCGAATTCATCATTATATTTCTTCAATGCAGCCTGGAAACGCATTTTCGCATCATTATAAACAAACGAATCGTTAGATTTATCGAGAAATTCATATCGCTGAGTGATAGTGGTGTAGTTAGGTATTTTGTATTGAATGAATCGGCCTTGAAACTCGATTTTTTCCAAGTGTTCGTAGAGTCCAGCTACATACTCATTGTATACTTTTCGTTCGCATCCAAAAGAGCGTTCTAATTGTTTTCTATCTTCTTCAGCCGGGAAAATTGCGTAACGATAACCATACGTAACCCAACCTTCGGGCAGCTCTTTTTTTGTACCTTTGATATGCTTCCCACTCTTATCGGTAGCCATCTTTTCACCTCCTGGTACATGTTAATGTAAAATACTACATAAGAATATTTTACCAAATAGAACACACGTTTGTCTCCTGATACCCATATATATTTTTTATGAGATTTCATATCTAGGTCAAATCAGAAAACCCACGCCATTCATCCCCCACCTAAAATCTTTCGGATTTTTGAGGAAGGGGACTTCTGGCGAAAATTCGTTAAACTCTTCATTAAATCATTCCATTTGGATTCACTTAGTGCTTAACCTCCAAATTATACTATTTCCTCCTATTAACATAGTAGAAAGTTGAAGGAGACCGTTCGGATTATTTTAATAAAATTTGTGCCTAAAATAACGTTTCGCTTCTATAAAAAAGCGGATTCACAGCCGGTAGGTGGAATCCCCTCCTCTTCAATCTCCTACCGCATTCCAGTTGATATCAAAGCTTTGCCATTTTTCGATCAGCGCGGCAAACAAGTTGATGTCCTGGTCTTTAAGAGTGCTATTATTTGTTTTGCGGCTTCCCCAACAAGGGCCCTGCGTTCTTCGTCGTTCGCTCGGTTAATACCTGCATCACCAAAAAATTTATCTTTCCTCTTGTTTCTTATGCGTAAATGAGGCCAATTTGAGGAAACAGCATTAATAATCAAAAGTGGGGTTTTCTATATTAAAAAAACTTTTTGTTTTGTTAAGTGTCTTTATCGTTTTCTTCGCGAATGCAAAGCCTTTTCTCGCTGGAGAATACATTCCGCGGGAAAGACGAATGGTCAGGCCTGGTGGTTTGGGAAGCAGATACAAAGAAAAAGCTAATTGCGCTTACCTTCGATGACGGTCCTGATCCGCTCTATACAACCCAGATCCTTGATACATTGAAAAAATATAACGCAAAAGCAACGTTTTTTGTAATCGGGAAAGAAACGGAAAAGTACCCTGAAATCGTGAGACGGCAGGCGCTTGAAGGCCACGAAATCGCCAACCATACGTACCGGCACATGTTCAGGGATATGAAAAACCCAGAGTCCTAAAGGCGGGAGTTAAAGAAGAACGCGGAGGTTATAGATAGAATTACCGGGAAAACTCCGCAGCTTTTTCGCCCAATTGCAGGTTCTTATGATGACCAAATCATAAAGACATCCATTGAAAGCGGTTATTTTGTTATACTTTGGACCTGGCATCAGGATTCAAAGGACTGGAGCAGGCCAGGAACAGACGCTATAGTGAGGAATGTCCTTTTAGACTCGAAACCCGGAAATATTGTCATTTTCCATGACGCCGGCGGCAGTGACCGCTCACAGACGGTAAAAGCGATTGAACCTATTTTGATGGCACTTCACAAAAACGGCTATGAATTTGTGACGGTCTCTGAATTGTTGTCGAGAGCAAGATCATCAATGCCTGGAATAAAGTGAACCCCTAGATTGTTTTGTAAAAAATTTTAATCAAAAAAAGCCCATGAACCCGAATCAGGCCGATGGGCTTTTCAAATAATTTACTACACTCTTATTTAAACCACGAAGCAATTGCATCCACGATGGCTTTTAGAAAATCGCCAAGTTTTTGGAAGAAGTTCTTTCCCTCTTCACTTTCGGCAAATGCATCCCATTTTTCTTTTGCTTTCGTAAGCTGATCTCCTACTGCATTCCAGTTGATATCAAGGTTTTGCCACTTTTCGATCAGCGAGGCAAACAAGTTGATGTCCTGGTCTGTGAGAGTGATATTAATTTGTTTTGCGGCTTCCTCTACAAGGGCTTTGCGCTCTTCGTCGTTCTTCGGGTTCGTCTCGGCAAGCTTGTCTTTGATGAGAGTGACAAGTTCCCCGGCCTTTTCCTGGCCAACCTTTTCACCGAGTTCTGCAGTGGCGACCATTTCTTCGTTGGCCACCTGTTTCTGCTCTTCGGGGATTTTTTCGCCTGACGCTTTTTCATATGCCTTGATAAGCCCGGTCAACGCTCCTGTCCCGGAAACGGTGAAAGGTGCTGTCACATACACACTGGCATCTTTTACGCCGGCTGTGGTCAACGCGTTCATGTACATTTCGTCCGATACATAGTTGATGTTTTTCGATTCGACTTCAATACCGGAATTTTTGGCACCGATCGTAATTTTGGCACTGGAGATGGCTCTCGTTCCGATTTGTGCTTTTGGAAGGTAAGAACCCAGGTACTTATGTTCCTCTTCGTTTGTTACTTCTACAACCTGGGCGCTGTTCACATCCACTTTCATTTCGGCAAGCAAGTCCTCTTTTTGTTTTGGCGTCAGGTTTGCACCGAGGGTTACAAGTACATCCCCTTCTGCAGCATCGGCAAACGCCATGATTGGCATAGCTATTAAAAGACTCATCATCATAATTGCTGATAACATACGTTTCATTTTGTTCTCCCCTTCCCTATGAAACTACACATATAATACTTTGACATTATAACATTTGTTTCAACTGGCCAGCCAATTTAATCGGGTACCTGCTCTTAGTCCACTACTCAATGGTGTTTATTTATGAAAAAAACGCCAACCGTTTTGGTTTGGCGCCTTTTGAATTATCCAATCTTTTATTTTACTACCTTAATATAAAAGTAAATATCCTGCCCGTATTTCTCAGGGTCAGCCAGTAGCTGATAGCCATGTTTGACGGCTTCTTCAGGGACACTGCGGAACGATTGCGGACAGTCTGCAATAACTTGCAGGACTTCACCTATTTTCATGGTTTTTAGCGCATCCAGCGCATAAATGACGGGATACGGTCAAGGCTCGCCCCGAATGTCTAGTGTATAGTTAACGTCCTCAACTTGTGACATGGATTATGCCTCCTTCGTAACATGAGTAAGCCTCTCGGACTTCTGAAGCTTGATACCTGAGCCGTAACGGAACCTTTTTTCCCACCAAGAGGATATGAGGAACCAGGCAACGAGCATGGCAATGGTTCCGAATAGCGCACCCATTGGTCCCCACTCTTCGATTAGATTTACTTTCGGCCAACCTTCCACAAGGGCACTGTATATGCCAAGATGATCCCAGCCATATGCAAGTGCGGTAGCACCAATGATATTGCCTGCGAACACTGCCCAGTATAACAGCTGACCTTCCATTGCCCTGTACATCATGCCTGTCTCACAGCCGCCTGCAAGGACGATGCCGAAACCGAAGAGTATTCCGCCGATTGCTGTGCTCGGTGCCGCCACTTTAATCAGGGCAAGTGAGCCGCTTTGAATATAGAAGAAAGTCACGACAACACTTATGAGCATTCCTACGGCAATCGCTTTTGACATCATTGCGCGGCCGCTGATCCACATGTCGCGGAATGCGGATGTAAAGCAAATTTGCCCGCGTTCAATGAGGATTCCAAACAAAGCTCCTGCGATACAGGCTACTCCAAGCATGGTTTTACCTACTGCGAAGAAATAAAGGATGAGTGCAAGATATATCAAAGCAACAATCAGGCCGATGATAGGCTGAACCTTTTCGCTTTTGGCTTTAGGTTTCACCGGTTTCAGCGGGCCTTTCATTAACGTCGGTTTTCCGAGCCACCACTTTGTGTTAACAACTTTCACGCCAAAGAAAGTTCCGATAGCAGTTGTCACCATAAAAATCCAGGCATGAAACGAGAATTGTGGAACTCCAGTGAAAAAGGCAGCCAGATTGCAGCCAAGTGCAAGCCGTGCACCAAATCCAGCGATAATGCCTCCAATAAAGCCTTGAACGAGACGCCGCTTTTGTTTTGGCATTCGAATCTTGAAACTGTTGCTAAGCAAAATGGTAATCGCCGCACCAACCAGCATTCCAATAACAATCCAGCCGTCAGTCCTGGTTATCGGAGTACCTTCAAGGCCGACTAGCCCAAAGTATGCCCAATCACCCACATCGACTCCAAACCATTCAAGGATATGGCCCCCAAACCTGGTAAATTCCCCGGTAACCGCCCAAACCGTCCCGGTAATTCCAAAGTACAGGGCACTGACCAATCCTGCAATACTAATCGCAATGTAAGGATTCCAGTAATTCTTAAAGATTTTTTGATAAAGACTCATAAGTCGATCCTCCAACATAGGATTCTTTAAAGAAATAAAAAGCCAAATTTATAGGCTGTACAAATAATGCCACCCCTAACTGTACTCGTTGTTTTTCAAAGGAACAATTTAAATTATCAATACATAGGGTGTTTATTAATCGAAATAATCGATATATTTTTCTCTCTCCAACTACAGTAGCTACATTGTGGGCGTTACTCCCCTACTTCTGGATACTATCTTGGAGCGTTGGCGCTAGCCGGCCAGCCGGCTAGCTTTTTCAATAAAAAAGGTTGAAAGGTTTGGCTGTTACGTGCTTTAGAATTTCATTGAAGGACACTTGAGGCTTGGATGGAGTATTATTGGGAAAGCAAGGGGCAATGGTGTTTTTCTAAAATGAAGACGCAAGGCTAAATAAGTTTCAACCTTGCGTTTTTTCAGATTACTCTATGGTTTCAAGCTTTCGGAACAGAGTTCTATACCGTTGTTGCTTGCCCGCTTGTTTCGATGACTTGAGTCTTTTTCGTCCTTTGGTCCAGTGCAGGAAGGATCCAATACAAGATTGCCACTCCAGCCAGTCCAATCCCCGTTATAAAAATCGTCGTTCCGAAGCTTGACAGGAACGCACTCACGGTAACAGTAACCGAGCAGACGAGCATTGTCATATTATACGACATGCTCGACACAGCCATATAGGAACTTCTTGCATTTTCGGGCGGCAATTCGGCCATGTATTGCTGCTGGACGGGAACCCTCGCCACTTCTGCAATCGTTGCAATCACCATCGCAATTAACAAAATCCATACATTGTTTGAATACGATATGAAAGCATACCCGATGACAAACACAAAACAGCTGCCAAGCAAGACGGTTTGATCTTTGTAGCGCTGGACAAATTTTGCTGCGAATAAGGCCATTACAACTACGAGTATCGTATTTTCCGTCCTCAAAAAGCCAAGCATTTCAATCCCGCCAAATGACCAGCCGAACCATTCGGTAATAGGCATCTCTTTTGCCAGGCGGATAGAAATGTAGTTGGTCAACTGGAACTCCATCGAGAGGACCAAAATTCCTGCCAGTACATAAAGAATAAATAGCTTGTCAACAAGAACCTGCTTGTAGCCGGAAACCATTGTTCTTCCATGGGAAGTTAATGATTTTCCATGTTGATCCGCAGGAAAATAGGTTTCTTTAATAAAGAAGGTGATCAGTACCCAAGTCAATAATGCTGCGACAGACAAGGCCACCAACAGTTCAAAGAGGTATTCTTTGAAAAAGTACCCTCCCAAAAGTCCCCCAAGTGCAATGGATAAATTGTTGGCCCAGTACATGATTGTGAACATTTCCTTGCGTTCTTCAGGCTTGCTGACATCAATCAGCATCGCTTGCCCGGCAGGACCGGCCAGCCCCCAACAAATACTGTTAACGGTCATCATCAAGAACGTAATTTCCGGCGATGTGAACCATGGCGAATTGCTGACCATCATCAAACTAAACGCAATAAACCGCATAAATTCTGCAGCAACCATCACCTTTTTCCGGCCAAAGGCATCTGAAAAATACCCGCCAAAAAAGTTGATTACCAATCCAACCCCTACGTTGACAAGCAGGAGGATTCCGGCTGTCTTGGTCCCAAAATGCTGGGCCAGGTAGATCGCTGCGAATGGAAAAATCATTCCTCCAATCAATGAACTAAGGAACGATTCAGTGATCCTGATTTTGATATTGCGGTGAAACTTCCGAAATCCCACTATCTTTCCCCCTTACAAAAGAACCCTCTGCCCATCCCCATAGTGCAGAGCCGCTTTAACGGATGTCCTTTTTTCTCTTTCATTCTAGAATAATAGGTTCCAATTGTACCATTTATTTCCTACCTATCATAGTGGTTAGACGGAAGAATCTTTAAACTATTTCATTGGTCCTATCTTGTAACGGGCTGACTAATTATTTCTTTTTGACTTAAGGCCAGATAGCTTTTTAATGAAACTTATATTTTATTTGACCGTATTTAAAAAAGGAGGGAAGATTTATTATAGGGAAATATCTTTTTGATTAATGTGCTTCCTTTCTAACGATAGAAACGATACTTGAATGGCTTATTGACAAACTTTGAAGGAGATGAACATACTGAACAAAAAGGTATTTACAAGCATTTCAGTTATTTATGTAGTTCTTGTGATCGCTAGTTTTTTTATTTGGGCATTTTCCGTACAAGAACCTGATGGTACTTTAGATGTCATGAAATATATAGATATTTTGCTACTATACATAATTCTGGGGTTTTTTGGAGTGATTTTAGCCGGAATCTCTTTTGCCGCATTAAAGGAGGAAACAGCTAAGATTGGGAAAAGGACAATTATTTCAGGCTTATTTATAGGATTCACATTTCTTGTTTGGAGAACACTCATGAATTTTTATTAAACATAGCTATCTGAACTAATTATTTTTGGAGATGATTCATCTGAAAAAGAACTATTTATCTTTATTGACAAGTATTTATATACTTTTAGTTTTGGGTTCAATCGTGTTCTGGGGGTTTACTGCTCAAGATGCAAATGGTCTAATCTATCCTAGTGAACATAGAGGAACATTATGGTCATTTGCTGGACTTCTATTACTAGGGGTCATCTTAGCCGGTATTAGTTTTGCGGGAGTTAGGGATAAATCAAAAACAGTGAATAAAAAGACTGTTATCGCAGGTTTAACAATTGGTTTTGGTTTTCTATTGTGGAGAGTTTTAATGAGTTTAACTTAATGGATGTAAAAAGGAATTTCGTTAGCCTTATATTTTTTGCATAATGGCATTGGGACAAACATAAGAAGGAGAGGAAAACCCTGAACAAAAAGTTATTATCATATATTACAGGAATTTATACGGTTCTTATAATCCCTAGTTTTTTTATATGGGCTTTTTCTGTACAAGAACCTGATGGTACCTTAGATATTGGCAAATATAAGGACATTTTCACCATTTTTATTGTGCTGATATTTATTGGAGCAATTCTAGCAGGAATCACTTTTGCCGCTGACAATGAGAAATCGTCTAAAATTGGTAAAAAGACGGTTATATCTGGCCTATCCATCGTCTTTACATTTCTTATATGGAGAGTAATGATAAGTATTTTTTAAATCATAAGCATTGCTTGCCTTGTTGGACCGCCCAGCCCGAACAAATGCTGTTCATAAAAATACCCACCCCCTTCATCGCCGAAGAGAGTGGGTTTTACGCCAGTTATGCTATTGCTATAAGAAAATAGCCTTTATATATGTTTCACCATAGCATTTAAGGAAGCTCTGCGGCTGTATGATCAGGTGTTTTTCCTTCATCCTCTTTACTTCCAGTTATCTCTGTCTCCTTTTTATTCGTATTCCTTTTCTTTCTCTTCCTTTTAGGTTTCTCCGGTTCTTCAACTACCTTCGTCCCTAACAATCGGTCAGTTAAGGTTTCCCCTATACTCAGCAGCAAAATGAAATCTATTAATGTATAAACGAGATAAACGGCCCATGTATAGATCATGGTCATGAGTGGGGCTTCCCATATCACGAAAAGTGGAACTATTCCATACCGTATTACCCATTTTGCTATCAACCGATTTCTTGGTCCTTCCGTCTTCAATCCGCGTTTCCATTTGCCGGTACTCTGACCAAAACTCAGACTTGTGCCTATCATTGTAAGGACAGCAATCCCAATTAATACGATTCTTAATAGTAGCATCAATATAGCCTCAACTACATTTGCTGCTCCGTCCCCCCCTACTGCTTGCACAAACTGTAAAATAAATTCAATTGCCACATACCCGCAATATCCGAACATCAACATAATTAAAATTGAAACGACCGTATCACTTAAATATGATTGTATTCGTTTCTTTATCATTCTTGTCTCCCCCTCATGCCCCATCCCAGGTTTTTGCAAAGTAGATAGTAACACATAAAGGGAAATGTTTCTTTCTTTTTATAGCAAAAGTGGTTAGTAAATTCACACTAACCACTTAATAACCTCACTATTAATTATTGGTTATTTCATCAGCCCAGCCTTGTACCTCTCAGACATCTAGAGTCAAAAATTCTTCCACCTTATTGATCCATGTCCACCGTGGGGATGATCGCAATATTGCGATTTAAAGTACTCGTATTCTAATTCGCACAACGTTAATTCGTATAGTTGTTTTTCGTTTCTTTTATATTTGTCCAATCCTATCAGTTTTGTAATTAACAAATTTCTCTTGTCGTCCGCCGTACTTGTTAATTTCTCCATTTAAAAAATCCTCCTTTTCTTCAGTTTAAAATGGAATCCATTTAAGACGATAAGAAGAGGGGGGATTGATATAGTTATGCCTCAACTTATCTTCCAAGCACAGGGCTTGCAGGATTTAGCACAGTGTTTAAACTGCTGCTGAGGTTTCTTCGGGCCAGTCCCTCCACCTCTCTGGATAAGTAATAGTTTTTGATTTAGAGAATGTTTACACTTTCAGTTTAAACATATTATTCCGAGTGGTCAACTCTAATTTGATTCCGTTGATGCAGTGGTGGAATAATAAACGACTTTAAACCTTTTTTACCAGCCAACAACGCTACCCATATGGAACAAAACAATACAAGTGATAGTTGAATGACAACTCAGGGTACAGAGGTGCCAAGTTGTCATTCATAAAGGTGATGAATGACAACTAAGAGGTGCGGAGTTGCTAAGATGTCATTCATAAAGGCGATGAATGACAACTAAGGGGTGCGGAGGCGCTAAGATGTAATTCATAGAGGCGTGACCATGGGTTTCCACTGAGATTGATTGTTTCACATCCCAAAATTGTCCATAGTTTACGTAGCGTCAATGAATTGATTTAGGTGTTGCTAATAATACTGTTGTTTTCAAGTATAAAAAATGGGAACACCCGATTTGGACGTTCCCGTTCTTATTCCATTAAAGCTTCCTTTTAATGAATTAACAGTAAAGAGAATGAAGTTTTAAAAGCTGCGTTTTTCTGGCCAAGCTCCTTGCAATTTACTTAGCATTACAATTTGCCCAATATGATATGCATCGTGCATTGCTAAACTCTTTAGCTCAAGCACTAATGAATGATCTTCTCCCGGGACCTGTCTATACAAATCTTCATGTTCTGATTTTGCTAGTATTTTCCCAAGTTCACGATGAACATAAGAGTATTCTTGTTTTGTTTTCTCCCAATTTTCTAACGTCTCTGTTGGTATCCGAAAGGTGGAATCATTATTGTCTGCCTGTGGTTCATTCTCTGTCTCGCCAAGAAATCTCATCAGAAATCGCTTTTCATAGAAAAGCAAATGACATACCAGTTCCCAGATGGAATGCATTCCTCCCTCAACTGGCTTCCAAACTGCCAGTTCAAAGGTAACATCCTTTAGCACCTTTTCAAGCGGTGGAAACCAGTCTTCTTTATCTAAGCAGCTTGCCCATTGCTGTAACAAAAATGTCCTAACATCCATTTTCTATCCCTCCCATTTATCCCATTGGTCAAAATTCATATGCGGAGTGTTGTAGAAAACTATTAAGTTGACCCTTTAACAAAGTCTTATTTTAAATAGGTATTCAGAAACTCGAGTACTGCCCCGTATCCTTTAATCCGGTTTTCTTTTTTCATGAAGCCGTGTCCCTCATCCGGGAAAACGATATACTCTACAGGTACATTGTTCTTTTGGAGGGCTTGAACGATTTCGTCCGATTCCACTTGGAGGACACGCGGGTCATTGGCTCCCTGAAGGACAATGAGCGGCTTGTTGATCTTGTCGGCATGGAACAACGGTGAGATGCTCCGGATGTAGTCTGTTTGGGTATACGGATCCCCCATTTTTTTATAAAGGGCATCGCGGAAGCTTTCCCACCAGGCTGGAATGCTTTTTAGTGTACGTTCCCAGTTGGATACACCAAAAATGTCTACACCAACTTTAAACTCGTCTGGCCTGAATGCCAGGGCGGCGAGAACCATGAATCCGCCGTAGCTTCCTCCGATGATGCCGATTTTTTCGCCATCGATTTCTTCTTGTTCCTGCAAGAAGGTTTTTGCCTGGATGCAATCCTCCAGGTCGATTTCCCCATGTTTCAGGTCAGCCGCACTGAAAAATGTTTTTCCGTATCCCGAACTGCCGCGGTTATTGACGGCGAGCACAGCATAGCCATGATTGGCAAGATACTGGAATAGCGGGTTATAATCGGTTGTCGACTGCCCGCCAGGACCACCATGAACATAGACTAGTGCAGGGGCTTTCTCACCAGCTTTTACATTTGGTTTGTAATAAATTGAAGGAATCTCCAACCCGTCAAAGGAAGGATATCGGATCACCTTTGCACCCGCTAAATCAGCCTGGCTGATTTCGGGGTTAAGGGTCTCTGTCAGCTTTTTCATTGCACCTGTTTCGAGTGTATACGTATATAAATTGGTTGGAGAAGTCGGGCTGTTATACAAAAAGGAAATCAGTTTCTCATCGGCCGAAAACTTCAAATTAATGATTTGCCCGCCCTCGAGTTCGGGTAGCTCCAGGTACTGGCCGCTGTTTACATTCAGAACCTTTACAACTGTGCTGGCATCCTGATTCACGCCATAGGTGAGATAGGTTCCCTGTTCGGAAATGCGGGCGAACGTGATGTCCCACCTTTCCTTGACAACTTCCTCTGCAACTCCAGATTCAATATGATATTTTTTCAAATAAAGGAACTCATCATTTTCATCTGTTACATAATAGAGGCTTTCAGAATTCGCGCTAAATGATCGAGGAGAGTTCTGAACATCCCCATCATGTGGGGTGACATGGATGAAATTCTCTTTTTCGCGGTCATAAATGTATACATTCGCATCATTTGTATTTGTTATCTTCCCTAATGAAATATAGCGTTTGTCCGGAGAAACCGACCCGAACTCATACCCTTCATCATTTGTAAAAATGCAGGTTGATTCAAAGGTGGCACTATCCATTTCGTACACATCCATAAACGCCGGATTTCGTTTATTGGAGCCGTAAAAGAAGCTCTCTCCATCCTTGCTCCAATGGTAAAACTGTGCCCGCTCCTGCTCCCCTGGAGTCAGGTCCACCGTTCCCCCGTTTTTATTTTGCACATAGATATGTAAGATTTCATTCCCGCCTTTGTCGCTTAAAAATAAAAAGCGGTCATCTTCCGGAAAAAAGGACGCAACTAGAACTGCATCTTCTTCGGAATGGGAAAGCTGTGTCCGTGTTCCGTCTTCAGTCGAAACCGAATACGCATTATAGATGCCTGTCTTATCCCCTGAAAACAATATCTTTTTTCCATCATAGGAAATAAAATTCCCTGCAATCGATTCCGAACCATAAAACTGTTCAAGCGTATACCGTCTCGTTTCAGTTGCCTTGTCCTCTTTCGCCATAGCCACATTCCTCCCTTTCAGTAAACTATATAATTCTATAAAACAGGAAAGATACCCTTTTTATGCTTAAGAAATTTGGCTATAAGCTATGCAAATTTTTTAAAAAGGGAGTTGCCGTATAATTCTAACGGGTCCTCTTTTCGACGGGAAAGTATATTTATATCGCTTAAATCATCTGTTTTAGCAATATAAATAACACAGTAACTAGCAGAAAAAAGAGCATCGAGATATGTCAATGCTCTTTTACATTAGGTCAAAATCGGCTCCTTCTGGATACAAAGCGATATATTCCTCGTCTTCAGGGTTTAAATAAGCTATTTTTAGTCCTTCAAGCAGGTTGTTGTTCTTTAATTCTTCTATGATTGTTTGTGTTGCCCTCTCAATATTTACAACATAGTTTACTATATTAACTGTACCACTACCTATATCTCCGCCATCACAAGAACCGTTGCCTGTCCAACCTAAACATTCATTCATTAAATCCTCAACGTGATGTCGTTTTTCAAGAGTTGCTTCCATCTGGCCTTCTTCATAGCTGTATTGAACAACAAGCTCGAATAGTTCATCTTCATCCAGATAATCGTACCCCTCATCAGCTTTTTCTTCTGCTAATTCGTCCATCAACTTTTCTGCCTTTTGAAATAGTGATAATTTCTGTTCCTTAGTCTCGCCAGTATCTCCAACAGTACCGTAATGAATTACAAGCGTTTTTCCATCTTGCCAAACTTCCCAATACAAAACCTCATCATCAATCTGTTTAATCATCTTAATCAAGATTAGCACCCCACATTGACATAGACATAGCACTCTAATCAGCAAGGACAATAGCTTTTGTCCGACATTATTATATTTGCTAATTCTCTGTTACTTTTTATCGAATTTCAACTTAAACCTTGTTAGCAATAAAAAAGACAAAACAATACTCTGCTAATTTGTCTGTTTATCAACTTCATGCCTTTACTAGCTGCCCCATTCCCCTTGGAATCAATTCAAATAAAAAGAAGTGGCACTTGATAGTATCCTAATTTCCTTGCTTTTCCTTTATCTCCGCACAGATAGTTCTCACAAACTTACATTTTAACGCCTAGAATAGTAATGTTGAATGGTTCGATACTAGGTTAGTAACCAAACTGTAAACTGTTTGTTAAATAAAAGCATCCAAGTTGAAACCTTCATTGTATACACTAAATACTTGTAAGGAGTGACGGAAGATGAAAAGCATTACAGTAGATAAGTTAAAATTCAAGAAACAATTATCGGTGATTGAACAAATCACACTGAAAGATTTTCTGTATACCTGGGTTGGGGGCTTAAGCAAAGGATTGGAGAAGGAGAAGGAGAACGATATTTTTCACCTAGAATACACTGAAGATGCATTTGCCAAAATGGAAAAAACGACGAATGAGACCGATTTTTTGATTTCTGATGAATTTTATTTCAGGTACATAACGATCACCGAAGATAATAAAATTGTCATAGGTATTTTAGACAGGAATTCAGAATTAAAACATAAAATCATTTCGCTACAAGAAATTAAATAGTTCTAAACTATCCGCAAAGAAGCAGCGTTTTACATAACAGGTTCCGGTTCCGTTACATATCGCAAAAAGTGAATGTATAGCTAAATGCTGTCAAGTAAAATGCAGTTCAATTTACACCGTATTTACCGTGCTTTTTGTATGCGAAAAAATAGAACTTAAGCTACAATCACAGTCGAGGATAGCGTATTTGATATTAAAATCAATCAAAGCGGAACCTTACTATGTAAAGGCACGAAGAACTACTCTTCGTGCCTTTCGTTCATATTGTATTAAAACAGATCCAGCTTTTCAATTCTATGTACTGCCTCAATAAGCCGCTCCTCATCAACGAGCAGGCCAACGCGGACATATCCGTCGCCATGCTCACCAAAGCCGTTTCCTGCTGCGACTGCTACGTCGGCTTTTTCCAGTAGTAAATCAGCAAATTCTTCGCTGGTGAATCCTTCGGGCACTGGAAGCCAGGCAAAAAAGGAACCTTGGGGCGCTTCGACGTCCCACCCTATTTCCCGGCAAGCGGCGATGAATGTATCACGGCGACTTTCATAGCGGTCAACAAGCTCGTCGACGGATGTTTGATCTCCCGTCAATGCTTCCACTGCCGCTTTTTGGACAGCAGGAAAAAGGCTGCAATATAAATGATCCTGGATGAGATTGATTGCTTCAATGATTTCTGCATTTCCAACTGCAAATCCAACGCGCCAGCCTGCCATATTGTATGTTTTTGACAGGGTGTACATCTCAATGCCAACATCCTTCGCTCCCTCTACTTCAAGGAAACTAACCGGTTTTTTCCCATTGTAGCCAATTGCGCCGTAGGCAAAATCATGTACAACTGCGATCTGATTTTCCTTTGCAAACCGGACTGTTTCTTCAAAGAAGGCATGATCTGCAGTTGCACCAGTTGGGTTGTTTGGATAGTTCAAGTACATTAACTTTCCTTTTTCCTTTTGTTCCGCGGTGAACGCCTCATAATCTGGCAAAAAACCATTCTCCGCTTTTAAGGGGAACGTTTCATATTCGACATTGGCAAGGGCAACACCTGATAAATAATCCGGATAACCCGGATCTGGTAATAGCATCGTGTCTCCGTCATTTAATAAACACAGGGGCAATTCTACTAATCCCGCTTTCGTTCCAAATAAAATCGCCACTTCTGTTTCAGGGTCCAGTTTGACGCCGTATTGTTTTTTGTAAAACTCTACTGCAGCTTCCTTTAATTCCGGAATGCCGCGGAAAGGCGAATATTTATGGGTTTTCGGATCTTCTGCAGCCACCTGCAGTGCTTTTACGATATTGGCAGGCGTGGGCTGATCAGGATTTCCCTGCCCCAAGTTGATAACATCCCTTCCCTCAGCTACTGCTTTGTTGACTTTATTGACAAGGGAAGCAAAAAATTGCTGCGGTAACTTCTTCAATCTCTGTGAATATTGCATGGGTATCCTCATTTCTTACACTATTTTATAAACATAAATATTGCGAATTTACTAGAAATTCTATAACTTTAATATAAACTTGTCTAGCGAGGGATAAAAATGAAGATTGCTTGTGTGCAAATGAATATCCAATTTGGAGATATTGAACAGAACTTTACCAGTGTTGAGAACTATATAAAAAAAGCAGCCTCAGAAAAGGCGGATACCATCGTTTTTCCTGAGATGTGGAATACTGGGTACGCATTGGAACGACTGGATCAACTAGCTGATGAAAACGGGCAGAGAACACAGAATTTGCTAAGTGAACTTGCATTGAAATTCAATGTGAACATTGTTGGCGGATCGGTTGCAACCAAACGGGACGGCAGTTTTTATAATACGATGTATGTTGCCAATCGAAATGGAGAAATCGTGGCTGACTATGATAAAGCTCATCTTTTTAAACTGATGGATGAACATCATTTTATGAAGGCAGGCCAAAAGATGAATACGTTTGAATTGGATGGAATCACCTGCGGCGGCGTGATCTGCTATGATATCCGTTTCCCGGAATGGATTCTAGCGCATGTCCTGAAAGGTGCAAAAATTATGTTCGTCCCAGCTGAATGGCCTTCAAAACGAATTGATCATTGGCAAATCCTGCTCCAGGCGCGCGCTATTGAAAACCAGTGCTTCATCGTGGCTGTCAATAATGTGGGATCGAATCCTAACAATGAATTTAATGGGCATTCAATGGTGATTGCACCATGGGGAGAACTGCTCCTCAGCCGACAAACAGAAGAAGGAATCTATTATGCCGATTTAGATTTGAAAGAAGTCGATCGTGTCCGAAACGCGATTCCTGTTTTTCAAGACCGCAGAGCGGATTTATATGCTAAATAAGTGAAATTAATAGTTTCACTTATTTGATTGTAGCCGAAGGGGCGAAGACTCGTTCGAAAATGCAAAAGACGCATTTTCTCCTGCGATGCTTTTCAGGGAAGTTATTTCAACGTCCTGGTGGGAGAAAAGGGACAGTGGGAGACCCCACAGGCGCTTAAAGCGCCGAGGAGGCTCCCCGCCCACGGAAAGCGAAGCTCCTGGAGCGGAAATCCTCAAAAAGTTTAAGTTCCACTTAAATAAAAATAAGGTATTCAAAATTACGAAAACAAAATTTGAAACTATATTATTGACAAATAATAATAACATTTGTAATATTCATATATGCTTTAATAATTGAATAGTTATACTTATCAAGAGTGACCGAGGGACAGGCCCGATGACGTCCGGCAACCTCCTTAAAAGGGAAGGTGCTAATTCCTTCAGAATGATTTTCATTCTGGAAGATAAGTCGAATATAGTTTTTCGATGCTTCTTTCAGTTTGAAAGAGGCATTTTTTATTTTTAGGGTCTGTTATTACTAAATGTGCTGGCTGAAAACTAAACGGAGAAATTCCGGCTATATTGGGAAATAACCATATTCCCCTAAAAATAAGGGGAGTTTTTCCGGTTATATGATTCAAACCATTGAATTTGAGTTGTATTAAGAGCAGATAAGAGGAATTTGTCCGCTAATACTAGCTTCATAAGCTGTCTTTATTTACATTAGGGGAATTTCTCCGCTTATTTATTTTCATACTCAGAGTGATTTTTTAAGAAAAATAGAAATAAGGCCGGGCTCGAACAGTCATCGGTTCCACCATGTTCACTGATTCACTAAAACCGCCTCGTTTCACTTAATTGGAGAGAAGCTTGTATGATTACTATTCGTAATTTATCAAAAACATATCAAACAAAAAGCGGACCTGTTAAAGGTGTCGATGATGTGTCCCTTACTGTTGAAGAGGGCGAAATCTATGGAATTGTCGGTTATTCCGGGGCTGGGAAAAGCTCACTGCTTCGCTGCATCAATTTATTGGAGCGCCCTTCTTCCGGGGAAATCACGGTAGACGGGATAAATTTAACCTCGTTAAACGGTGAACAACTTCGCCAAGCACGTCTGAAAATAGGGATGATATTTCAGCATTTCTATTTAATCAGCCAGAAAACAGTCTATGAGAATATTACGTTTTCCTTAAGGGCAGCCAATACGCCAGCTAAGCTCATTCCCTCCCGAGTGGAAGAATTGCTTGAGATGGTTGGACTCTCAGATAAACGCGATGTGTATCCTGCACAGTTAAGCGGTGGGCAAAAGCAGCGGGTCGGCATAGCAAGGGCATTGGCCAATAATCCAAGTGTTCTCCTCTGCGATGAGGCCACTTCGGCATTGGATCCAACAACAACCCGTTCGATTCTTAGCCTATTAAAAAAAATCAACGAGGAACTGAATATCACGATTGTGTTGATTACCCATGAGATGAATGTCGTCAAGGAAATTTGCGATCGAATGGCGATTATGCAAGACGGGAAAATCATCGAGAAAGGCACTGTCTATGACGTCTTCTCCAATCCGCAAACAGACCTTGCCAAGGAATTTATCTCTAGCGTTGTTTCCTACGATGTTCCTGAAGCTATTTTACAAAAATGCAAAGGAACGATTGTAAAGGTAACCTTTAAAGGTGATGTCGCTGGTGAAGGCGTCATTTCCGATACGCTAAAGACATTTAACGTCAAAGGAAATTTCCTTCATGGGTCGATTGAATATATCGGAGGCGCCCCGCTAGGTGTCTTTGTGATGGAACTCAGCGGCCAAAACGAGGAAATAAACGAGGCGATTCAATTTATTAAAAATCGTACATCCCATGTGGAGGTGCTGCGAGATGGGCTTTGATCTCCAACATTTAATTGAGCTGATTCCTGATATCAATAAGGCGTTTTTCCAAACGATTTACATGATTGCCATCTCGTTATTTGTAGCTGTTGTCATTGGCTTGCCGGTTGGAATTATTTTATATATAACCGACAAAGGTTTATTTATGGAAAATCGAGTCATCCAGAACATACTGGGGTTTGTCGTAAATATGATTCGTTCGATTCCTTTTATCATCCTGTTAGTTGCCTTGATTCCCCTGACAAAAGCTATAGTCGGGACAACGATCGGGCCAACTGCTGCCAGTGTTTCCTTGTCAGTAGCAGCGATTCCCTTTTTTGCCCGGATTGTCGAAAACGCACTTCGCGAGATTGATAAAGGTGTGATTGAAGCTGCTATTGCAGCCGGGGCTACACCATGGATGATCATAAAAGATGTTCTTTTATTGGAAGCAAAGTCAGGAATTATCTCAGGGATTACGCTCACCATCATTAGTTTGATTGGCTTTTCTGCCATGGCCGGGACAGTAGGCGGCGGCGGGATTGGGGATTTGGCTATTCGCTTTGGATATTACCGCTACGACAATACAATCATGATCGCAACTGTCGTCATCTTGATTGTTTTGGTTCAAGTGGTCCAGCTTCTTGGCGATTTCATCTCCAAAGCTGTTAATAAAAGATAAACAAGGTTTCAACTAAAATACTATATATGAAAGCAGGTTCACATCATGAAAAAATGGCTAGTTAGTTTTATTTTACTTTTAACAGTAGCGGCTCTTGCTGCTTGCGGATCAGACAACGCGAGCGAAGATAGTGGCAAATCAGGGGAAACAAAAGAAGTTAAATTCGGTGCAACAGCTGGCCCATACAGCGATATGGTAACAAAAGCAATCAAACCAGGGCTGGAGGAAAAAGGATATAAAGTGGAATTGGTAGAATTCAGTGACTATATTCAACCGAATAATGCGCTTGATAGCGGGGACATTGATGCAAACCTATTCCAACACACCATTTATCTTGAAAACTTTGCAAAAGAAAACAACATGGATCTGACGGCTTTAATCTCTGTTCCAACTGCTCCTATGGGCATTTACTCCAATACGTATAAGTCATTGGATGAAGTAAAAGACGGTGCTACAGTTGCGGTTCCGAATGATCCGACTAATGCTGCCCGCGCCTTCAATACTCTTCAAGATGAAGGATTGATTCAAGTTAGCGAAGATGCAGATCCGCTAAAAGTATCTGAAAAAGATATTACAGAAAACAAGAAAAACTTGAAGTTCCAGCCAATTGAAGCAGGCCAGCTCCCTCGTGCGGTTGAAAGTGCCGATTTGTCTGCAGTTCCTGGAAACTTCGCTTTAGCTGCAAAAATGGATTTACTCAGTGCACTGGCATTGGAAAATATGCTCGATCCATACCGCAATATTGTTGCAGTCAAAACTGATAATGCTGATTCCCAACTCGCTAAGGATATTAAAGAAGTAGTCGAATCAGATGAATTTGAAAAAGTGATTGATGAAGAATTCAAAGGATTTGGAAAGCCTGAATGGATGAAATAATAGTGTAATGTGGCTGACCTTTTATGGGGTCAGCTTCATTACTATCCAGATTTTTAAAAAAGGAGAATCTGCAATGGAAACGATATCTGTACACGGAGCACCAAGCGAATATATTTTACAGGAAGGAATTTTGGACGAGCTTGAAGCAAAACTAGTGGAGCGCGGTTTCAAAAAAGTACTGATTGTCCATGGCGAAAAATCGTGGCAGGCAGCCACCCCGTTCTGGCCACAACTCACAAAAGTTGAGTATAAAGAATACCAGTATCATGGCGAAAACTCTTTATCTGAAATCAACGCCATTGCAACGGTTGTAAGAGACGGGCACTTCGATGCTGTGATTGGTGTTGGCGGCGGAAAAGTATTGGATCTCGCAAAGTCAGTCAGCCATGTCACCCATACACAGGCTGTCCTGATTCCTACCCTTCCATCCAATTGTTCACCGTGGACTCCTGTCAGCGTCGTCTATGACGATAAAGGTACGTTTATTCGCTTCGATGTCTACCCTGTCGGTCCAAGTCTTGTCCTGGTAGAACCGAAAATTTTACTTCATGCACCGGTTAACATGCTGGTCGCCGGCATTGCTGATACCCTTGCCAAATGGTATGAAGCGGATGTTCAACTGGCAGGTATCAAAAACAAATCGGTTCCTCTTGAAATTTGCTACTACACAGCTAAGCGCTGCAAAGATGTATTGCTGCAGCATTCCGAAGGAGCTATACAAGCAGCAAAAAGCAGAGTGCTCAATGATGATTTCATCAAGGTGACCGAAGCCATCATCATGCTTGCCGGAATGGTGGGTGGATTTGGCGACCATTATGGAAGAGTAGCTGGAGCCCATTCTATTCATAACGCGCTGACGGTTCTTAAAGAAACCCATCAAGCCTTGCATGGAGAAAAGGTAGCTTATGGCATTCTGGTTCAGCTTGTTTTAGAAAATAAGTGGGAAGAAATCAAGGACCTTATCGCCTTTTATCAAAAACTCCAATTGCCCCTGTCGCTGTCGGATTTAGGAGTTCACCAAATAAATGAAGAAACTATCTCCACTGTTGCTGAAAAGGCAGTTGCTCCCGGAGAATCCATCCATGTCATGCCTGGGGAAATGACTGCAGATGTGGTCTCTAAGGCAATAACAGAACTGGAAGCCTACATACAAACACAAACTCAGTATTCTTATAATTGAGGAACTTTACAATCTCTTCTAAACACTAATAAGAGGATGTCCCAAAGCCTAACTTTTGGGACATCCTCTTTTTTACCAAATTGTTAATTTGAATTTACAACTAACTAATTGTACTTTAGGAGGTTTCTATGTATTTTGCATCTCACCGAAAGATTATTTAAATGATGGACTTTACAGGAACATGCATTTAAGTACAAATAAATTCTTACTTAGTCACTACTTTCATCATCGCCATCGTCATCATCTACAACTATGCTGTCATCATCAGCATCGTCTGGTTGTTCCGAATACCATGAAATGGATGATACTTTCCCTGTATTCGCTTGAACATATACATAGGCACCCTCTGAATAATCATCTACTGTCACTTTATAGTGCTTTCCATTTTGATTATTTACAAGGGATAAATCTGTGACTTTGCCGTGAATTTGTTGTAATGCAATATCTTTTGCTTTCTGTTCTGATATATTGAGTGGTTTGCTTTCATTACCCTTTATTTCGGTATTAGATACAATGGTTTTCTCTTTCAAATCATATTCAATACGATAATGCTTGTTATCTTTCTCAACCGTTGCTTCTACGAAAGATTGCCCTTCTTTTTTCATTTCTTTCATTTGATTAACCTGGGTACCTAATTGTTTCTCTATATTTTTTTTGGCTTCATCTAAAGTAACCAATTCTTCTTTTTTTTCCACAAGTCGTATATTACTGATTTTCTTCGTTTCACTATCAACTGAAACTTTATAAACCCCTTTTTTATTTTCAAACATCAGTTGATAGTTGCCACTCTCTTGATCTTGCTTTGCCTTTACTACCTTTCCTCCATAAAAATTAGAAACGATTTCTTCAGCTTCTTTTTGTGAAATCGTCGTAGGATTATCTTTAATAAAAATGAAAAACAATGAATAGGATAAGCCTAATATGATAAAGGCAATAAGACAAACTTTTAATTTCATCTTAGCACACCCCCGTTTTTTGGAAATTCGACTGTAAAAGTGGACCCACAACCTTCAACACTTTCAAGGGTGATATGGCCTTTGTGTTGTTCCACTATTCGCTTTCCAATTGATAGTCCTAAACCTGACCCTCCTGTTTTTCGGCTTCTTGTTTTATCAACCCGATATAATCGGTCAAAAACATGTGCCTGGGCCTCAAATGGTATTCCTATCCCTTTATCCATCACCATAATGCACACACTTTCTTCCCGTTCTTTTAACTCTACCTTAATATCATCATCACTATATTTTTTTGCATTATCTAACAAAATAACAAGTACTTGAACAAAACTGGGTTCATGTATATACAAATGGATCTCTCGCTGATTATTTTTTAAATAAATCTCATGCTTAAAAGCTTGCTGTAATCGACGAATCGTCTTCTCGACAATTGGTACAATGTTAACTTTGGATTTTTCATTTTCAATACATTCTTCAGATTTTGCTAATAGCAGCAATTGCTCCGTTAAATATTTCATACGGCTTGATTCAGCCCCAATGGTTGCAATGGCTTCTTCTAATATATCAGGGCGTTCTTTCCCCCAACTTTTTAATATTTTCACATAACTATCAATTACCGTTAAAGGTGTCTTCAGTTCGTGAGAAGCATCTGAGACAAACTGTTCCTGTTTTATATAACTTTTTTGTAACCTTGTAATCATTCGATTAAATGTCATGGCCATTTCTGATAATTCGTCTTTCGTATCATTCGTAATCAATATCTTTTCAAATGATCCATCTTTTTCAATTAAATTCATCGTTTGTGTCAGACGTTTAATTGGAAACAAAATCATGCGCCCTAAAAACCTGCTGGTTAAAGAAAAAATAATAATGACAATCAAGGTTGTATATAAAAACACCCATTTTAACTCATTAATGTTGCCAAATAGAGCATTGACATTCTCAACAATTTGCAAATTTACAATTGCTCCGTTCTCATTAATTGTTGGGATGGAAACAACCACATACATGGAATCTTTATATTGGACTACTTCCTCAAATTGATCATCATCATATTTACTAGGTATATTAAAATAGTCATTGTTCGTTGACACTTGAATAATAGGATCGTGGCTACTATTTACAACACGAATCATTCCATTACTTATTAAATAGGCCTGCAACACTTGTTCCATCGATAAATTGGAATGGGTATTAAGTTCTTTAAGGGTATTAACAGTTTTATAGGTTAATCGATTCATTTCAGAAGTAATAACGGAATTTTTGAAAATAAAATATATCGATATATTAGACATAATGAGTACCATTAATACAACAGCCATCGAAATTTGAATGTGTGTTCGTAATCTCATCATTCATCCTTAATCATATAGCCGACACCGCGAACGGTTTGAATAAATGGTTCGTCCTTCGTGTCAGTTAATTTTTTTCTCAAGTATCGAATATATACATCTACAGCATGTGGATCACCATAATAATCCATTCCCCATACTTCATTTAAAATCTGCTCACGCTCAAGTGCACGATTTTTGTTCTTAACTAAATAAAGCAGGAGATCATACTCCCGCGGTGTCAAAATTACCATACAGCCGTTTTTAAACACTTCTCTCGTATTTGTATGAATCGAAATGGAGTGAATATGGTAAACACTAGAATCATCCTTTTTTTCACGGTTAGGCTTAAACCGAAGATTAGAGCGGATCCGCGCGAGCAATTCCTCGATTTCAAATGGTTTGGTCATATAATCATTCGCACCTAAATCTAATCCGCTTACTTTATCGTAAACGGAATCACGTGCCGTCAGCATAATAATCACTATCTCGTTATTCTCACGACGAATTCGCCTTAACACTTCCATTCCATTTAATTCAGGTATCATCACATCTAAAAGAACTAAATCAATTTCTTCTTTCTCCAAAATGGATAGCCCTTCTTTACCCGTATACGCAATACTTATTTGATAACCTGCATGTTCTAATTCCAGTTGAATCACTCGCGCAATTCCCTCATCGTCTTCAATAATTAATATGTGACTATCCATTCTTTCACCTCCAGATTTATCCTGCATTACCTTGCAGTAAGACCCCTACTTCAAGACTTTGGTAAAAAATAAAAAGGAAAAGTGGGGCTACTCCCAGTAAAAGCCCGTTTGGTTCAACTAACAATCAGTGGGGGGCTGAAGAAAATCCCACTTAACTTATAACTGTAACCCCGCCCATTTCCAATAAGTGAAGTAGAATAACATCATGATCAATATGTAAAGAGGCATGAGTATGGCGCTTATTTTTAATAGATTACTAGCATCATATGAAATTTCACCTTCCTCATAAAAGAGGAGTAATGCTTTCGAACTGACAGGAACGGTCACACAATAGTTCATACCTATTAAACTTAAAAAAACAACCGTCAAAGGGTTAACCCCTATCGTTTCACTAAATAATATTAAACTTGGGATAAAAACGATGGCTCGTGTTGTATGTGATGTAATATACAAATGGCTTGAAACGGTTAACAACAGGATGATCAATACAAGCAGCCATTCTGGTGCACCTATAAACAAATATAGAACATGAATCATCTTTGTTTCGATCCATTTCACTGCACCTGTATCCACTAACACCTTTCCAAGTGCCGTTGCTGCAGCAACAAATAGAATTAAGTTCCAAGATACAGACTTTACACCTTGTTTCCAACTAATCATTCCATAATTCGGTGTCATAACTAGTATTGCACCGATCATCGTAATAAATGCGATATCATAGCCATGTATCCTTTCAGTCGTCCAACCCACAATTAACAATGCCATCAAAATGATGATCTTTTTTTCTTTTCTACTAATCGGCCGTTTTACCATCATTCCTTCTTCCATTTGTACGTTTTCTGTTTTCCCCAATTCATTTTTTGGCCACAAGATCCATTTTATTATAATCAATGATATTAGTGAAATTACTAGGGCAAATGGCACCCCTAAAATAAACCATCTGCTAAATGAAATGGTTTGATCAACCGTGCTTTCAAGTAAACCAATTCCTATTAAATGAGAACCTGCTCCTATTAATGTGGCTGATGTACTCATTAAGATGATAACAGGAGCTAAAATAGCCAACACTTTTTGTTCTTTAGTTGAAAATTTCACACTTAGCTGTTGAATGATTGGAATTGATAATGCAGCCCGGCCTGAGGTGGAAGGAATGAAAAATACGGATGCAAATAATATCGAACTTATCCCAAGGAGCACATTACTTTTTTTATGACACTTTCTCAATATAAATCCGGTTAATCGTTCTGCTAACTGGGACTGCTTAACAGCTTCACCCACAATAAAAGAGCCCAACATTAACCATACAACTTCTTCAGATAACGAATCATATAACAAACTAGGGTTTTCTGCACCCATTATGATAATAAACATAATAAGTGAAATAGCCACAAATCCAGCCGGTATTTTAGTGGTAATCCATAACGTCATTGCTGATAAAAAGGCAAACAAGGATATCTTTGCTTCATAGTCCAGACCATCAATCATTACGATAAAGACTAAAATTAGGACATGTAAGCTGACAATCACTAATGACCTTGTCGATAATTGATTGATCCACTGTATGAATCTGTTATTCTTTTCAGTTTGTTTCTCTATTCTTGTTATCATTTTTGATAAACGCTTTCTTTAAGATTCTTTCTTTGTGCCATTTCCCAACCAATCGAAACTTTTCGTAATACTGACTCCGTACTTTCTTCAATCCACTTCGGTGCTTTTTTTATTGCATTCTCCAAAGATGTTGGTTTTGGAATGATACTGCTATAGGCATCAATTCCTGCCTGATAGTTTAAATCTGCTCCTTTACCGATTGTTCCAGTAATGGCAATTACCGGAATATCATATTTCTTTGCAATTCGTCCAACCTCCGCAGGAATTTTTCCATTTGGGGTTTGAAAATCCAAACTGCCTTCTGCAGTGAACACAATATCCGCTGTTGAAATTTTTTCTTCAATATTTATATAATCCATAATAATATCGAATCGTGGATGTAATATGGCTCCTGCAAACGCAATGAGTCCTGCACCTAATCCACCAGATGCTCCACTGCCCGGCAACGAACGAACATCGATCCCCAATGCTCCTTGAATTAAAGACGCATAGTGTTCTAACGCGAATGATAATCGATCAACTTGTTTTGGAGTCGCTCCTTTTTGAGGTCCAAATACACGTGCAACGCCTTCTTCCCCACATAAAATATTCTTCCAGTTACATGCAACATTAATAGAAACGTCCTGTAACCGTCTATCTATATGAGTCGTCACGATAGAATTCACCTTCAATAAATCTTCTCCACCCTTGATATCGACGAATTGTTGTTTCTTATCCAAGAAATGAACTCCTAAAGCTTGCGCCATTCCTGCTCCGCCATCCGATGTACCAGAATCCCCACAACCGATTAAAATATTGTCAACCCCTACATCAAGCGCAGCGAGGATTAATTCTCCCACACCATAGGTTGTTGTTTTTAAAGGGTTCCTTTGATTACGAGGTACTAGCTTTAATCCAGCTACCGCTGCCATTTCAATGACAGCAGTACGTTTACCATTTTCCACAAAAATACCAAAATGACTCTTGATCTTCTTGCCGACCGGCCCTATCACCTTTTTATACATTAATTCTCCACCTTTTATGTTAATGATCGTTTTTGCAAAGCCTTCTCCGCCATCAATCATCGGAATCACTTCTAAATCAAAAGACGGTTGAAAATTCTTTACTCCTCGTGCCATGGCTAAAGCTACTTCCTCAGCATCTAGACATTCCTTGAATCCTGACGGTACAATTACAACTCTCATTAACAAATCCTCCAAATATATATGTATTACTATGTAATGTACTATCCAAAAACTAATAGATAGTTAGAGAATTATTAAAAAATGATTATAAAATCATTTATATAAAGAGCCATCAGGAAATGGAGTAAAATGGTTCAAGAGAAGCTCGGTAAGAAACTAATTTTATACAGATCATTTCTGGCCTCAATGTTTTCATCAATTAAGTACTCAATTAATTTTTCTTTGCCTATAGGCCTCCAGAATTATTACACTATATACCCCGTTTATTTATTAAAGAAATTCAAAAAGGGTGGCTAATCCTTCCTGGACCGCGCACCCGTTACTTTAAGTATATTTTTCAGGAACTCCTTTTAACTATTCCAGGCATTAAGAAGGATACTGCGGCTATCATAATCGCAGAAATAGAGTGGACATTGGCCAATTTCCAACCTCGAAACACTAAGCTTGTTGGGCAGGTGTATCTCCTGGAAATCACGAAAGCGCCGGAAAAAGGAAGAGTACCAGGACAACCAAAGGGAACCCACATATAAAAACTGCGATGTGTGAAGCTGCTTGGGCTGTTTCAATATGCAAGAACCGTTGGCTCGCAAGTAAAGCATACAAAAAGGAAGGTGCCCTGCTGGCTTTGGCCACGTGCACCTCCTTTTTGTATTTATGTCACTACCGGCTCATAAATAGTGAAACCTTGAAAAAGAATTATCTGTTGTTTAACAAACGAATGAACTCCCGCATAAATCCTGGAAGATCAGGCCACGCATGTCCGGAAACAAGGTTCTCATGGACATGCAGATGCTCATCTATATAGGTGGCGCCACAGGCAACAACATCCGGTTTGCAGGCAATATAGGCGGTATATTCTTTCCCTTTCATCAAATCCGGCACAACGGAAAGCACCTGCGCTGCATGACAGATCGCCCCAACAGGCTTATTCTCTTCAAAGAAATGGCGAACAATGGCAGGAACTGATTCATCCAGTCTGATATACTCAGGGGCCCGTCCTCCAGGTATAATTAATCCATCGTATTCTGAAGGATTCACATCCGCAAAAGCTAAATGAGAATCTAGACCGTATGCCGGTTTTTCTACATATGTTTCTGTTCCTTCTATAAAATCATGACTCACTGTATAAAGCTTTTTGACAGAGGGTGAAGCGATTGTCGTTTCAAATCCTTCTTCCAAGCAACGATAATAAGGATAAAACACTTCCAGAGCCTCTACTGCATCACCTGTAATAATCAACACTTTTTTCATGAACATACCTCCAAAAAGATTTTAGTCATTAAAGAATATGTTAATGTTCCATGGTGTCCATCATTATTTTTATTCGCCAATAATTGCGTAAATCCTTTTTTCTCATAATTCCGGTTAACTAATGTAGTAGTGAGACGAGATACCTTCGCCCCCGTTCCTATGAATAATCCCCCCCTTTTAGAAAAGATTAATGAAAAGGGGTGAGTATATGGCAGGGTTTATTCGAATTGGATCTTTTATTATATCCTGGTTACCACACAAGGCGGAAGCATCGAATTTTTCTGTTCAAAATACTACAGTGCAATCAACAGGTGATGATTACTCATTAGGTAGTGTACCTCGTAGTAAAAGAAAGATGGGATGGCTTAGTATAACAAATATTACGTTTGGTATTGCTACTGCTATATTTTACATTCAAATGGGCAGTGTCATGGCTCTACGATTTGGGGCAATGAATGCGATTATTTCTGCTGCTTATGCAATCGTTGTTGCCGGTATTTTAGGTACAATTATCGCGTACCTATCCGCTAAGTCGGGAATGAACGTAAACTTAATGTCCAGAGGTGGCGGATTCGGGTATATCGGTGCATCTTTAACTTCATTGATCTATGCAACAAATTTTATTATGTATTGTGCACTTGAGGGAATGATCCTAGTTGCAGCAGTACATGCGTTTTTACCAGCTATTCCGGAGTGGATATGGATTCTAATCTTTGGAACATTGGTCATCCCCCTAAACTGGTTTGGAATTAAACAATTAGACAAACTGCAAAAATGGTCATTGCCATTATTTTTTATTTTTTTAATTGCAGCGATCACGATGGCTTTCCTCACACCTTCTGTTTACGGAGGGACTTTTTGGACCTATATGCCGGATGGATTACAAGTTGGCGGAACAGCCCTATTATCCTGTATTGGTATGCAACATGGAATTATGGGATTAACACCACTATTGGCGTCTGACTATGCACGCTTTTTAAAACCAAAAGATACGAAACTTGGGATGTTCGCGATTGGATTTGTCCCGCAAATTTTCTGTTTCGGTGTTATGGGTGGTTTAGGAATTTGGTTCGGTGTTCGTTTAGGTGAGGCAAATCCTGGGGTTTATATTGTATTACTTCTTGGAGTTTGGGGAGCTTTATTTACAATGTTAACGCAAATCCGAATTAACGTGACAAATATTTATAGTGGTTCTTTATCTTTATCCACCTTTTTTGAAAATGTGGTTAAATATACACCCGGCAGACATTTCTGGGTAGTTGTTACAGGAGTATCTGCCATTGCTCTTATGCTTGGCAGGATTACAGACCATTTAGAATTATTATTGACCTTCCAAGGGGTCTTCTTAATGACATGGGCTACGATCTTGGTAGTAGATGCCATTGTTATTAAAAAGATCATGAAAATAGGCCCTGGTTATTATGAATATCGACAAGAAAATCTGTATAAATGGAATCCGGTTGGAGTTGCAGCCTTAATCATTGCAAGTGGTTTAGGAACAATAGCCGCAATAGGATTTATGGGAGGATTCCTGAAAAGTACCGCTGCATTCTTCGCTTCTATACTGGCTGCAATACTTTCCGTTTTTCTTGCAAAATATACAAACGGTAAATACTATGTTAAAAAGGAAGCTAGTGATATTGATAAGGAAGATTATATTCGTTAATACAAGTACGTTTCAAGACTCTGGGACAAGCACTGTCTGACACAGCTGAAGTATGACTGAGACAAGATACGCTGTCCCTCCGTTCTGTTAAAATTCAAAACAATGCTTATCTCCCACCTTTTATTTACCCCTTAATCAGTATTGTAAAAAACCCCTTATTTAAGAAACGCACCCGTTAGATTATCTATATCTTCTAAAAAACCTATAACTAGATCCCTCAATTCGTTCGGATTAGTTAACATTAATAAATGATCACTTTTCTTAATTTTAACTATCCGTTTAACTTTGTCTTTTAATTTTTTCAGCTCCCCATTAAAAAACAGTTGTACTTCTTCAGGTAAATAATTTTGGTCTGACAGTATGAGCATAGTGGGATACTGATTAAAGACTTCCAGATTTATTTCAAAATCAATTAAATCCCTGATTATGGCATTTAAGACATCATCTGATGTTCGATGTCTATATATTCCATCATCATTCACATAGCATGATTCTAATGCTATCCTTATAAAATTTTCTAGTTCTTTTTCAAGGTAGATTCCTTGATTTTTTAACTTTATAAGATCGGCATTGATAAATTCCATTAATGACTCGTAATTACTGAATGGCTTAGAGGTAATAGGAGCTGTTGATAGATTCGGTAAATCACGGTGGTTATAGTAACCTCCATCGAGAAAGATGATTCCTTTTATCATTTCAGGATGTTTTCTGGAAAATTCTTGAATTAACCAACAAGACAATGAACTAGTCACAAACCATGCTTTTGCTATTTTAAGATGAACCATTAAGTCCAGAATATCTGAACAATAATGATTAAATGAATGGTTTTCTTGATCTGATGATGAACCATGATTCTGATAATCTATTGATATACAACGATAAACTGAATCCCTCATAGAATTAATTGTTATTTCATAAAAGAATTTATTATTTCCTAATCCATGGAGAAAAATAATAGGGTCTCCACAATTTTCAGTATCAGAATAGCTTATATTTTTTTGGTTAGTATTAGCTGCAAATTTTGACATAATATTCACTGTCCGATCTATCACAATATTTCAATACTTCAGTATATTATTTAATTATAACATATTAGCTATAAAATTCACTCTGCATCTTTAGCGTAGAGCGTAATGATATTTTACCTAAGCAGCCCATTCATTTGTTGAACTATTCTGCCACGTTAGCACAATAAGAACTTCGCCAAAAAAGGCGTTAATCCTTCCTGGATTAACGCACCCTTTAGTTTAAATACATTTCTTCACAAACTTTATTTTATTACAGTGCTGCTGCCATGTTTATCAAATAAAAAAGATTTCACTTTGTTTGACAGCTTAATAAACGTCTTCACGCTTACTTGTACATTTTACTCGTACTTTACCTTTTATGAATCTTTCATCGTTCTCTGACATATATATATTAAACTAACGATTGGAGCTGAAAAAAATGGAGTTGATTTTATGGATTACTGTTTTGTCAGGTACTTTTATCGCAATTTTCGCCGCTAAAAGCAAAAAGAAAAAATGAAACATCTTTACTTCAGAGTTTGTGTCAAAACGAACAAACAAACATCCTTCTTTAATTAGCCTGCCCCGTTTGTTCAATAAAGATTTCAATAAAAATCCCGCCTTGATCAACGCACCCGTTTGCAACTTTCAATCAAAAATCGTCGAGAATCTCTTTATCAAACCAAACATCTTCATAATCATCGGCAATTAAAAATCGCCAGCCAGGTGCCAAACCTAAATATTTTTTAATATTTGGTACCCATTCATCAATATGTTCAATGTGAAGAGGAACAAAAAAATCAGGGTCTTCGGAAAATTCCTCACCTGCCCATATGAACCAGCCGGAAGTTCCTTCTTCTGGATATAGACGAAGACCGTTAATAGGAATTACACCTTCTTTTACGTTCTTGGAAATTCCTAATTTCAATTTGTCTGCTGCAGCGAAAAATTCAGCACCATATTTTTCACAAATCACTTTTTGTTCTTTTTCAATATTAATTGACATGAGATTCTCCCATTTTTATTGAATGTCTCCTTTAAAAATCAACAGAAATTTCCTACTTCCTTCTTTCACTAAACTGCCCCTTTAGCTCAATTAGGAATTCAACAAAAAGGCGGTTAATCCTTCCTGGATCAACGCACCCGTTAGTCGGAATAAGAAATAGGTTAGACTATCCTAAAAAGTTTATATATCGTCCCCGATTCAGTTGTTTTGCTTT
>NZ_MAYU01000022.1 GCF_001685025.1 Bacillus sp. FJAT-27225
CTAATAGGGATTGTACTTCGGTACGTGTTAGTAGTAATGTATCCATTAAAACAATTCTCCTTATAAAGAGGTCAATAATATTTTTATTAATTAGTATTTATATTCGAAAATAATCTCTTATAATAAAGATGCTGCCTATTTGTGAGTAATCCTTCTTTTAATAAAACTGCCTCTTTCAATAAGGAATTCAACAAAAAGTTGGTTAATCCTGCTGGTCAACGCACCCGTTACTAAGTACATCTTTTCACAAATTACTTCCAAATCTCTTCCAGTCTATTCGAATAGAAATCAATTGCTTTTTTATATTTCAATATTTCATCATCGGTTGTTGTATCTATTAAGCATTTTAGTAACAATTCCATCGCTTTGCTATGTTCATTCAAATTATATAAGGTCATCGAATAGAATGTTTGAATAGCCCTGTTATCTGGAAATGCTTCAATCCCCTTTAGAAATATACTTTTTGACTTTTTATATTCTCCTAGCGTCCTATATGTACTTCCTAATCCTAATAAGGCTCCTTCCAATTCCTTTGAAGACAACCCTAATTTTATTGCTTTTTCGTAGAAGGGTACTGCCTTCGATTCTTCTCCTAATAAATCGAAACTCCAAGCACATTGATAGTTAATTGATGCATTATTAGGGAACCCCTGCACCAGTTTTATAAGTATTTCATTAGATTCTTTATAATTTCCACTCTTCCGTAAATCAACAGCCTTTTCTAATTTTATTTCCACCATTTCATCTCCAATGCTTTGTCTGTTTCTTTCACTAACCTGCCCCGTTTGTTCAATAAGGATTTCAAAAAAAGGCGGCTAATCCTTTCTGAGACCAACGGACCCCTAAGGAAGTAGTGAATTATTTTATATCGATAAAACATAATAAAAACATAACCTAATTTGAGGGAGAAGATTCAATGACTTACTACAAAAAAATCGAATACATCCTTGGAGTTGATGTTCGTGCACGTGCACGAATTGTTAATGAAGACAATATAATTTCTGACCCTTTTAAAAACCCCTTAATTCATAAACAAATTAATGGAAGGGAAATTGTTCCTCTTAATGTGAAAAGATTATGGGGGAGTTAACTACACCCTCATCATTATTTGAAATAATGACTGGTTATTAGTTTTGGCTTACTAAGAGGTCTTATTATTGGTATAAACACTTAATGAAGGTAACTATAAAGGTTGAAGGGCGAGGTTTGGTGTTTTGTGGGTATCCTCCTTTGATGCAACACTGGTTTTAAAACCTTGCTCTCACTATTCCCTCCTCAACTAACCTGCCCCCTTAGCTCAAGAACAATCAATGTTAAAAAGGGCAATGGGCAATTTGTTCCCACCACCCAATTTGTTTAACTTTTCTGTCCGACAACTAATCCAGAAGACAGCCATCTTCCGCCGTCTTGTAAGATAATATCTTTTTCACCATTATAGTATTTAAAATTATCAACCCACATTTGAAATCCATTCTTAAAATAGAAGGCTTCAATAATTTCCAAACCGTTTTTATTAAACAGACTGCAATTCCATTGAACCGTACGTAACCATTCTTTATAACTTTTGTAAATGTCAAAGCTGGTAAGATCATTAGGTGCAGCATCCATTGTACACATTGGCTCTGCAATTCCAAAGTGTCCTCTATATTTTGTTACACGACTTATTTCCCTCAATACCAAAGGGCGATCTTCACCAATCATAAAGAAGGAACCAATACTAAAAACTGCATCGAAAGTGCCGTCCGCAAAGGGTAATCTTTGAGCATATGCTTTCAAGGCGAGAACTTGATTTCCTACCCCTTCGTTATTTGCGTTACTATGAATGACATTTAAATCTTCCCAAGGTTCTAAGGTTACGACTGATACTTTCCAATGCTTTGCGAGGGTAACAGCAACTTGCCCACTACCAGCTCCAATTTCTAATACCCGCATCCCTGGTTGTAGGTTCAATGCTTCAACTAACGGTAAAGCCATTTCAAAGGAACCAGGTCCTAATGGTTGTGGGTTTTTAATACTAAGAAAAGGATTATAGTCAATATTATTCATTAAAGAAACCCCTCTTTCAAATCAGGGGAATCACTTTTTTATAGGGCGGTCGTTATCCCCTTTTTCTTTCTGCCCCAGTAAAATGTCCATTTTTCCATTGACTGAACCTCCTTAAGTTGTTAATAGGATATATTCGGTTAATCAAATCAAAAATCCTTCTTCAACTAAACTGCCCGTTTGTTCAATAAGGAATTCAACAAAAAGGTGGATAATCCTTGCTGATCAACGCCGCTATTAGTTCAATTCGCATTTACTATACTTATTCATAACACCAACTTATTTAACGTTACCATCTTTTATCTATTAATATTATTCAATAATTTGTGGTTTTATAGCAGGATCGTGATTTGCAATAGCTTGTATACAATCTTTTCTACTGGAAAAATCCCTAACCCATTTTAATGATTGTCTTGCATTTGATTTATTAGTAGTAACACCAGGCAATATCATTTGTGTCCAGGATTTGTTTGAATATCCAACATCGCTTGCTAACAACAACCAGCCTTCGTCCATTTTAACCAGTATAGAAAACATTCCGTCGGTATGACCTGGAGTATGAATTAGAAATAGAGTGCCGTCTCCAAATAAATCAAGACCTTTATTAAATGGACCATAAGGCACATCTTCTAATTCAAACGTTTTAATCGGGGCACCTTCCCACATTGATTTTATATAGCCAATTTTTTTGTTTGCTGCTTTCCATTCCAATTCACTTGTAAGTATTTTTTTTGCATCTAGTAGGTGGTTCAAACCACTAACGTGGTCAGAGTGTAGATGCGATAATAAAACGAAGTCAATTTCATTACTCTTTACTCCAAAAGTATTCAACTTATCAATTATTGAATCACCCTCTGGAAGCTCTCCTCTATACATGGAATACGCCAAACGACCCAAATGCTTTTTCTGATTGGTCCTCATCTCTTCGTGCCATCCCGTATCCACTAAAATAAGACCTTTAGGATGTTCTATAAGGTAAGATGAGACTGGAACCCACATCTTTTTTTCTTCACCCCTTAACCAACCTGTATATGGCATAGGATGTAAATTCTTTTCTTTATAAGCCAATGCTTGGTCAATATACACTTTACCAGTATGCAGTATATGGACTTTCATAATTACCCCCAAATAAATAAAAATTTAAAACTCCGTGACCGAATATCTGCCACTGTTACGGTTGTGGCTTTTACTTTAACTAAGATTTCATTTTCTTTCGGAATAGGTTTTTCTACCTGTTTCAGTTCAAGAACATCGGGGGGACCGTACCTTTTGTACACAATGGCTTTCATTTATCCACCTCAAATTCGTTTTATTCCTTAATATAATACGAACATTGCGAATAAATAGACCGATAGTCCAATCTGTTCTTAAACTATCCTGCCCCGTTTGTTCAATAAGTCTATATTTCGATAATCAAGGCAATAATTCCTCTTAAAAAGAAGATAAACGGGAGGAATTGGGTTGTTAATATCAAAGGCGTGGGAAACATATGCAGCGGACAAACGAATTGAGGGCTTTTCACCGAATACAATAAAAGCATATGGTATTCAGGCTAAGTTGCTTATTCTGTATTTCAAGGATGCGGAAATAGCCACCCTTAACACAGAAATTTTGAAGGAATACCTTAAAAATTCAGCGTCGGCCCTAAAGCCATCCAGTATGGCACACAGGATACGGTTTATGAAATCCCTGTTTCGTTGGTGCCACGTTGAAGGTCATATACCACATAACCCTGCATCCAAGATAAAGGAACCTAAGTTCGGAAAACGCATACCGAAGTTCTTGACCGAAAGGGAAATCGAACTTCTGCGTGAAGCGTGTATTAGCCCGATAGAAAAAGCCTTGTTTGAATTTTTGTTTTCGACAGGATGTAGGATTGGGGAAATCGCTTCACTGGAACGCAACTGCATTAATTGGTCAAACCGCTCAGCAATTGTAAGAGGAAAAGGGGATAAGGAGCGTGAGGTCTATTTCAATATAAGAGCCGAGATCTGGCTAAGGCGATACATCGATAACCGCCAGGATGCCGATCCTGCCGTATTTGTGACAGAGCGGCTGCCTCACAGGATGAGTATTGCCCAAATGAGATATGTCATAAAACGAATTTCAGCTCGTGCTGCCATCAATAAGGAAATTTATCCTCATCAACTTAGGCACAGCTATGCAACCCATTTGTTGAATAACGGAGCCCCTGTTGAAGTCATACAAAGTCTTCTGGGCCATGAAAAGAGTGAGACTACTCGAATATATGCCCAGCTTAGCGGAAGGCTAAGGCAGGAATTTTATCAAAAATATTTCTAACAAAAGAAGCGACGCTGTGGCGTCGCTATTGTATTCTCGCACCCGTTAGTTCAGTAAGAACAACGAATATATTATTACTTTTCTTTTGGCTGTGTTAAATAATATTGTTAATAATCCCCGATAAATAAAGGACCTCCAGGGAGGTTCTTCTATTTATCACTTACATGTGTTTCTATGAACTTATTAACATGTTCGCTTATCTCTTTATAACGAGTCCAATGAAGATAATGATTTCCTTCTAACGTAACAAGTTTATTTGAAGACCCGTTACTTAACTGTGTTTGATAAAAAGTTATTTTTGATTGGTCATCTTCATTTATGTTTTCTTCTTTCGGAGTAAAGATCATGACAGGTATAACAGACGGGAACGTCATATCGATGGTTTTATCGATATTATGATGTATATTATTTGTTTCATTAGCTACATTTTTGTTAAAGGAATTCCAAACAGAAATGGCTTTGGTCATCTTTAAATTTTCTTCGGAATACGTTTCTTCCTCGGCTATGGGAAAGAATAGATCTGGAATTAAAAATGATGCCAATCTTACAATTCCAGTTGGTGCTACATAAAATTTAGGCATTTCATGGGAATCAGAGACCTTTGGCATTGTATGGGAAGAGTGGTGATTAAACCCTGGTAATGTAGGATCAATCCCTATAACCGCTCTAACTTCATCTGGATATTTATTAGCATAGTACATACTATAAATCCCAGAAATGGAGTGTGGCATTAATATATATGGTCCCTCTATGTTTGATTCTTTTAGAGCAGTTCTGATTTCCTCTACTATGTTTTCCACTGTTCGTTCCTTATTAGTTAAATCACTCCAACCATATCCAAAAAGCTCTACAACAACAATTTTATTGTTCTTTAACATCTCGTTAATCAAAGGTTCAAAATCTAGCACAGGTGCATCCGTACCCAATCCACTTAATAAGACAATTGTATTTTCACCATCACCCTTTGTATAGACATGCATATTGTTTCCATCCACTTCAACTAATTGCCCTATTGCTGGGTATTTTTTTTGTTCATATGCAGTCATAGCGTTATTCAAAACGATTAGAATAAGGAGTGCTGCCACTATAGTCAATGAAATATTTCTCATAATAATCCAAATTTTAAATTTTTTTTTGGTTTTCACTTTTTTCACTACTTCCTATAAAAATATAAATTTGGATTTTTATTAATTGTATATTTTTCCATTCTATCTATGAAAAATATTTGATGGCATACAATCTCCCTAAATAAGATTTATCTCTAATTACCCTTACAATAAACAAACAATTTCTTTTGTAATCCTTATGCGAATTCTTATTGAACTATTCTGCCCCGTTTGTTCAATAAGGAGTTCAACAAAAAAGGCCGTTAATCCTGCTGGACCAACGCACCCTATAGTTTAAGTACAATCCTTCACAAACTTATTAATTGTGAAAAAACACATTACCTAGAGCTTCCAGGCTTCTTTTAATAACTTAATTCCAGTATTGATTTCGGTTTCGGTTAAACCACCAAATCCAAGTAAGATTCTAGAGCCTACGCTTTCTGTTGCTCCATTGTAATATATGGATAGTGGGTAAACCTTTACACCAACATTCATTGCAGTATTAATTAACTCATCTTCCCTCATATTGTTTTTTACTTCCAAAACAATATGAAGCCCTGATTTTTCGCCGATTACTTTAACATTTTGTCCAAAAAAATTGTTAATAGCTAACATTAAGGTACTATGCTTTTTACGGTAAAGAGTTCTCATTTTGTTTAAATGACTTTGCCAATGACCATCCTTCATAAAACGATAAAGGGTATCCTGGTGAACACGAGAAACAGTCTGTTTATAAATAGTAAAGTGCTCCAGATATTTTTCCAAAAGTGGAGACGGTAAAACCATATAACTAATACGAATAGATGGAATTAAAGACTTCGAAAATGTACCTAAATACACGACACTTTCCTTTGTACTCAGCCCTTGCAAGGATGGAATTGGTTTCCCTTTATATCGATATTCACCGTCATAGTCATCTTCAATAATATATGCATTTTTTTCTTCTGCCCATTTTATCAGATCCATCCTTCTAGAAATGGGCATTATCATACCATAAGGAAATTGATGGGAAGGTGTTACATAAACAACATTTGCATCCGTATTTTTTAACTGGTTTATATTTATCCCATCTTCGTCGAGAGGGATAGGAACCGTATATACTCCTAGGTCTTGCAAAGTTATTCTCGTTCTATGGAATCCAGGATTCTCAAGAGCATAGACACGTTCTTTTCCGATTAACATACACAATAATCCAATAAGGACCTGAGTACCTGCACCAATTATGATTTGCTCGGCTGAGCATCTAACCCCTCTGGAAGCATAAAGATGGACTGCAATTTGTTCACGAAGGAGCTCCTCCCCTTGAGAATCTCCATTATAAAATAATTCTCCCTGTTCCTCATATAATGATTGAACGGTTAATTTTCTCCAAATGGCATATGGAAAATGTTCTAAATCAACCTTACCCGAATTAAAATCGATCTTGGGATTTACTTGTATTTTCTTGGTTTTTGTCTCTAATTTTTCTAAACCTCTTTGGTTAGTGATTAAATCATTATCAAAGGTTGTAACAAATAATCCTTTTCGAGGTTTACTTTCCACATACCCCTCCGCACATAATTGTTCGTAAGCCGATTGAATTGTATTTAAGCTTATTCCAAGGTACTTTGATAAATTTCGTTTAGACGGTAATTTTTCCTTTGGTTTTATTCTTCCAGATAAAATTTCTTGTTTAATGTAATTGGCTAGTTGTATGTACATAGGTTCGCCATTTTCACTATCCAATACAGGCGTTATTTCAATCATATTTCCTCTCCTACAATGTTACTGGTACCATTAAAATTATTATATCTGGTTCTTTTGATTATACCAGATTGTGTTTAAATAATGGTAAAGGAGATGAAAAAAATGGTTAATGAAAAATCAATTTTAATTAAGGAACTGGAAAACGAGACGGAATGGAGTGAAGCCTTTCCAGTAATGAAACAATTGAGGACCCATTTGGATGAAGAACAATTCCTTGGATTAGTTCAAGAGGCTTCACAAATGGAAAATTATAAAATTGCAGCCTTATATGATAATGGAAAAATCGCAGCAGTAACAGGCTTTATGCCTATGGTTACTTTATACAATGGAAGGTCCATTTGGGTTTGTGATTTAGTCACAGATTCAGATCGTCGTTCAAAAGGATATGGCGAAGCACTTCTAAATTATGTACATAAATGGTCAAAGGAAAATGGCTATGATATTGTCTCACTTTCATCAGGATTACAACGAATGGATGCTCACCGCTTTTATGAAAATAAGATGGAATATGACAAGGTTAGCTATGTTTTTTTAAAAAGACTTTAAATCAAAAATAAGCAAAACAGACCTGGGAGGGTTTGTTTTGCTTACATTTTTTATAGAAGGTTTTGCTAAAATAAACGCTCTTATTCAACTCCCGTTTGTTCAGTATAGAATTCAACCAAAAAAGCGGTTAATCCTGCCTGGACCACCGCACCTAAAGTCAATAATCTATTAAAGTGAAACATTTCCGAAGTGTTCCACTGTTGGAAATGGGTCATAGAAATGATGTAGTTGTTTTTTCCATTCTTGATACTCTTTCGATTGCCTAAATCCCAATTGTATGGTCTTCTAATGTTTCCCACTTCACCAATAATAAATATTTCCCCTTAACTTCCATACATCGTTGTAATTCGTGAGTTATATAACCTGTCATTGATGATATGATTTTTGATGCTTCTCGAAATGCTTCCTCATATTCCTCTTCCATACCTTGTTTAACTTGTAGTATAACTGCTTCTAAAATCAACTAATCTCCCCCTTTTAAAAGTATATCATTCTTCTTATTAAACTCTACTGCCCCGTTTGTTAAATTAGACGTTCAAGGAAATAGTACCTTTTTCCTTCTTGGATCAACGCACCCACAATCTTAAAGAAGTGTTCATATAGAATTAGTTAGCTTTGCTCCTATACGATATGTATTCTCGGAAATAATGTTGAAATCGTTTGTATCAACCTCAACCCATCCTAAACCCAATTTGTCCATTCTTTAGCTTGCTTGCCACGTTTGAACTTGTGAACAAACCATAAATAAATTAGACTAGAATGGTAAGATTAAAATTAAATATATGAATCGAGGTGCCGAATATGGTTAAGGGTTTTTTAAACTTCGAAATTAGAGCTATGGATGTTCTAATTATAGTCTTACTTCTTTTGAAGTAAAGCCGAAGCAACAACGATTTCGTTGTTGCAGGAGTTTAAAAACAATTAATTAAATATCGGCACTTTTGTTATTAGGTCACCTTCACCTAAACTTTGTTATACTCTTTTTTAAACTAACCTGCCCCGTTTGTTCAATAAGGAATTCAACAAAAAAGGGCGGTAATCCTTCTTGGATCTACGCACCCGTTAGTTTAAGTACATTCCTTCACAATCTCTACAACTAAAAGATGCCTTAATCCTGCTTGGATTAAACCATCCGTGGTTGATTAACGATAAATAAAAAAGCTGAACTCTATTCAGCTTATTACATTCAAAAGGACCGTAATCGAACCAATTTTATTCTCACTTGCAAAATGGAAACACACCAATCTGCACAATAAAAGGGAGCATAGCTCCCGTAATAATTTCATTCACAATAATTAACTATCGTTGTAATGGTTTAATTATAAATTCTTCACCCAAATCAATTATATTAACAGGTAGTTCCCTAGTAAGGTTTTGAATTTCAGATGGCTTTAAGGAAGAAGCAACCAAAACCTGACATTTCAAACCCGCCAGGAGTTTATACAATGCACCTTGGCTATCCATATCCATCTGTTGTTGCCCAGGTTCATCTAAAACAATTAAGCCAGGATGATTTCCATCCTTAGTAATCCCAGTTTTGGCCAATGAACATATGTAAGCCCATATCAATCGTATGTGGTCACTTGCTGACGAATCAAACTTTACGTCAAATCCTCTTACCGTTGGGGTATATTTATCTAAAGATATTGATAAATCGTTAACAGAAACACTAGAAAAATCAAACTCAGATGCATATTTCTTAAAATTACCTTCGAATTCCTGTAACTTTTTTAAGTCTATAGAAGAAAAATATTCTTTCGGTAAGTTTTCATTTCTCGCAAGGTAAGACCTCCATTGATTTTGTAACGAATCGAGTTCTTCTTTAAATTTTTGAATTTTATTCTTTGCATCTTCCAGAACTTTTATCTTCATACGTGTTTCTACAATTTCCAATACATCCTGATGAGTTGGCATTCTTGGGTCTTCCCTAAGTTCACTTTTTAATAATCTCAACTTCTTTCGACTTTCAGATAAATGCTCTTCCAGGGAAAGTAGTTTAACTTGTTTGTTTTTAATAATATATTCTGATTGTAATACACCAAATTTAACTGCATTAATTTGTTCTTTAATATATTTTATGTTTTCGTTTAAATCCAACGGTTCTAAATTTGCTTCTTGAGGTAGTAAGGTGTCTTCAATATGCTGATGGCAAGTTGGACAACGCCCCTTAGATATATCCGCATGTATGTCAGAACCAAGACTATATAATTTTTGTGCTTCTTGATTCTTCTGTAAATCTTCTTCAAGAACAGCCAAATTTTCTATCATTGTTTTTCGGTTGGTTAGCTCTAATTGAATATCTCTCCTAACGGCATTTACCGTATCTTGCTGGCTCATAACCAACCATTCTACTTTATTAATTTCCTGCTCATTTTTAGTTTCAAGTTCGGAAATCCTTCTAACATGATTATTGATTTTAGATAATTTTTCCTCTAAATGGATTATTTCATCATCAATATCAATAAGTTCTTCGTTTTTATCATAAAGAAATACATTAAAGTCCATCAACAATGCAGGCTTGTTTGGCAGCCCAGAAATCACTCCCTTAATTTCAACCGCAGTTTCCCTAATAGACTTTACAACAGCATCCCAAGAAGCTGTTATTACCGTTTTTAGTATTCTAACCTCCATCTTTTTCTTTTGAATTTTTTAATACATCTAAATCAAGTATAAACTCTACAGCACGCTTAGCAATATCCCTAATCCCATAACTGTATGGCAGTGGAGTATAAAAACTATTCCACCCTCTGATTTGCTCAATGTAGAATAATGGAAATAATGATTGAATGTATAATAATTGCTCGTTCCCCTCATAAGTTGGTACTTCTGGAAGTTCCCATCCAATGAATTCAGCTAAAAAGCTATGAAATCCAGAAGCAGCCGTAGCGGAACCCTTCATATGAACATAAAAGTCTTTTGAGGAATAAGGCTTACTACTTGACAATACAAGGCCCTCATGAACCCTGATTAACCTAGGGTCTATTGAGGAAGATTTTATCCACCGAGTAATGGTGATTGATTTACCTTGATTGTTTGTAATTTCTAATTGGACTTTAGATTCCAACACGTAGATAGTTTTATGGTTAAAACTGAATTCTTCCTTTAAAACGGGTTTCATTGATTTGGTATTTATTCCACCTAAGAGTTCCTCTATTCCCAAGGCGTATAAAATTGAATTTAAACAAGAACTTTTTCCTTTTGAATTCTTTGCCCTTAAAATATTTAGCCCATTTTTAAAGTCAATTTTGGTTCCGAATACTCCGCATTCAGTATCTAACGATATTAATAATGTATTAAGTGTTAACCGTTGCATTAGGAATTGAACCTCTCTTTGAAGACTTTATTGATATAGGCATCTGATATTCCCTTTTTTATTTTAAGAAGAACAGCTTTTTCCTCAGCCAATATATCCATTTGTCCGACAATTGATAAAGCATATTGTTCTCCTTTTTCAGATAGAAAAAACTTTCCATTATTAACATTAAAAAAGATTAAATGCTCAGCTATGGCAAAATTTAACGCTCTATTTAAAGAAGGGTCAAAACGAATAATAGGAAAGTTCGCTCCACTTTTTATATCCAATAACCTATGATGTCTTTTTGAGGTTTTTAATGCCCAGTTAAACAGCTGAAGCTTAAGGAGTGTGGCAGATTGTTTGTTAGAAGAGAGGTAAAGTGTCAAAATAATTAAGGCAATTTTATATAAAGGGCGTAACTCTGCCATC
Organism: Bacillus sp. FJAT-27225; assembly: GCF_001685025.1. GTDB lineage: Bacteria > Bacillota > Bacilli > Bacillales > Cytobacillaceae > Bacillus_D. Next base: position 11,467 of record NZ_MAYU01000022.1, read on the forward strand.
AAAGGAGTTTTTTTTCTATTAAAATTTATTGTTTCTATTTCATCCAAAAGCGAACTCATTATATTTCCCCCCCAAAATCTAATGGACAATCTATTAACCAACTAGACACTGCCTCATTACATAAATCTTCATACACGGAATACTCGAATATTTGATCAAAATTTTCAGTACCTAGAGCATGTTTATACTTACTTAACGTGTGCCTTAAAAATTCTTTTGGAGTTAATTCTGTTAATAGAACCTCTTTCTGTAAATACTCTTCAATCGAACTTTTAATTTTTACTTGCTTTTCATACATCCCCCCATATACATCTTGCATTCGGGAAATAATTTGTTGGCCTTTTAAATGTTCTTTTATAACTTGATCAACGAATTTATTTGTTTTATATACCCTTGCATCTTCGTCATCAATATTCTTAAATAGAAAACCTATTTTTCTATTTAAAACTTCAATTGATTTGGATTCACATTTTCTCCAATCAATAATCTCATCTTCTTTAGGAGTTTGAACCTGGAATTCTATTTTACTAGTCAACATTCTCTTAACAACCATAATTTCGTTCGCATAAAAACCTTCATCGTGTATCAATACATCGAACTCAGGATCAAGAAGTTCTCGCATATCTGTCAATGCCCTTAATTCCAGTGCCTTGCTATGACAATGTGCTATAATATCCTTATTTAAAATTATGGGTGTTAAGAATACCCACTTTTTTATTTTTATCGGCCCTAAAAATTTTTGAAGCCGCGTTTTATTTGAAATTAATTTTTTTAAGTCTGCAGAGATTTTTGCTCTTTGGGCTTCATATAACTTTTTAGCCTCGTACTGTTCATCAGGACAATAACATTGAAAGACAATTCCAGTTCGGGTAAAGCCCTCAATACCAAGGTCACCATTAGTATGAGCAGTCATTTCTTGATAACCTTCTTCTCCATACTTGGTTTTTAATAATAATTGACAATGTTCTTCCCAACTATCCCCATCATAAGTTCCTGACTTTGTTTTTATCATTTGTACCCTCCAGTGTTTTATACCAAAGTTACAAAACTCTTACCTAAATTGTAACTTAAATTTTCCAATTTCACCATATAACTACAAATAAAAGGATATTTTTGGGGTGATTGCCTCTTTTGAGCAGGCAACGAAGGAATGGGACATACTTTTCTCGACCGCAAAAGTGCGACTTTTATAGGCATTGAATTTAAACAAGTAAATTAATAAAGTAGTTAGGCATTTTATGCATCAATATTATATTGGCGGACAATGTATAAATTGGCGGTCCTTTTTTACTTTTGGAAAAGCTATGAAAATAATATTGTTGATAAATGACAAAAAACAAGGATCCGATTGAGGTCCTTGTTTTAGATCCTTATTGAAGATTAGCACCCGTTAGTTAAAGAAGGTCTATTAATTTTCATCTTTTTTATATGCTAATTTCAATCTATTATAAAACTAAAATAATGCCCTAATAGATAGGAAAATAGATATTACAGAACAAGCATAGAAGAGTAAAGCCGTTTTAAAATTCCTCCTAAATTTAATAGCGTAAGCACAAAAGAAGATAGCCACAGCTAATTTGGAACAACTTCGTAAATAAGGTTGATTTGAAAAAAATGAACTACTTAAAATAATTGAAGTAAGGAAAGTTATAGAAATTATTATTTTGAACCACAAAGGTTCATTCAGGAACACTTTAATCATAAATTTTATCCGTTGCATGATGGTACAACTCCCTTCAATCTTACTAAGTACGACACAAGTAAAAGAGCTATACCAATAACCAGTAATCCGTAATCCATCTTTACGCCTCCCAAAACATAATTATTTTTTGTTACCCTTTATACGACATAAAAAGGAAAAAGTTTCCTTTCTTCCGCTAACCTGCCCCGTTTGTTTAATAAAGAATTCAATAAAAAGTGCGGATACTTCCAGGAACTACGCACCCGTTTGTAAATTAAGCATATTAGATTTCTACACTACTTTTTTTCCAATCCAATGAGCAAGCAATGCAACTGGAATAATTAAGAGACAAAAAGGTAAGCATAGAAAAATAATTTCCCATGTAATTACTTCATTCATTAATAATGAACGATATAAAACTAAACTGTATGGAATGATAACAATCAACGAAGTAATTGCACCAGGCGTAACGGAACGAAGAATGATGGATTGACCAATATGAGTAAAAGCGTGTAGAAAAAAAGCCAATGTAATAATGGTAAAAATATAAATATTACCAAGTAATCCTTGAATCACATATTGATTAGCCATAACGGTTGAACTACTTACGAATAGAAATATAACTAATACGGCAACTGCAAACTGGGCTGTTGACATAGAAAATTGTTTAATGACTCTATTCGCAATTCTTTCTGGCAATATATCGGATATAATAGTTGAATTTCTCTTCATCCACCTCTCAACCATAATAATTTCTTCAAAATCATGAAGGATAAACATAATTGGAAATAACCAGATAAGTGTTTGAACATAAAACCACTGTTCCATAATCCCCATCCTTTCCATAAAACTTCTCTTATTTTATTTTAAATTTACCAGCCGTTCTTTCTTCAACTAACCTGCCCCGTTTGTTTAATAAGGAATTCAACAAAAAAGGCGGTTAATCCTTCTTGGATCAACGCACCCGTATGTTTAAGTAGAGTTTTTCACAAACTTTATTATGTACCTTGTATTTGAGTTTTTATAACTAAACAATCTTTGCATAAATGATAGTAAATATTCATCTCGCCTAATTGGAAATCAACAACTGAAATAAGTTTTTGTTCCCCAAGGTCTTGTGTTATCGCGGCAATGTACATCATCTCTTTAGAACAGGTTGGACATTCCAAATGTTCTGGAATTTCATCGTATAAAGGGGCACCTAATAATCTACATAAATATTCCGAACCGAATAAATCAAAAGCTGTCCAATAGCTTTCTTCATTTGTTGGTATATCTTCATCTTTCATATTAAGTATCATTACATTGGTTCTAGGAAGTGGCACAGGTAGCTTATCTTCAACTTCCTGTATCCAATCTTCCGTATTATCCTGACTAATTATTTCAACATTTTTACCTTCATTGCTTAACTTAAAATATTGAGGTTCCCACACCATCGAACAGTTCAAGCAGGACACTAACGGCAGAACGTTTAGTCCTTCAGCTTTAACTTCCGAAAGTCTTTCATCTTTTAAATCCAAACAAAATATTTGATGCATTTTCTCTCCGCATAATGGACAAACAGGCAAATCACAATCTCGACCACCAAAATAGTGATTATAAATATCGTTTCCTTCTACTACCCTGTATCCTTTTACACCTTTCCAGTGTTCCCCATAAGGATTTTTTGTCATATTAAATCCTCTCCAAAGTAAATATAGCTTTAATAGGATTATCAACTTCTATAATCCATTTGTTATTTTCTTCTTGTGCTAACCTGCCCCGTTTGCTTAATAAGGAATTCAACAAAAAGGGCGGTTAATCCTTCTTGGATCAACGCACCCGTATGTTTAAGTACATTTATTCACATTGTTTATTACAGGAATGCTAAACCGTCAAAGTAACTCAATAAAAAATAAACAAAACTGCTTACGCCGCTCAAAGAAATAATTTGATAAATTGAAATTATTCAATAGGAGGATGCTTCAATTCTTCATCTTCGAGACTACTGTCGTTCTTATATCCTATTAATAGAATTTCTCCATCGATGTACCAAATATATTCATAAATTACTCCAGGGTCATCCTTCAATTCAACATTAACGTAATAACCACCTTGCTTATAATCTTTTTTTACTTCCTTGCTTTTTATATTTTCCTTTGAAATCCCCTGTTTTTTCATATACTCTGCAACATCCTTTTCAGATAAATACTTTTGAATAGGAAACGTATAAAGCAAAAAACCTAATATGAACAAAAGAACGAAATTTAGCGTAACAACAGTCTTATCTGACATTACAAATCCCCCTCTTAACAATAAATGTATAGTGTAATTTTACACTAAAATACACACTTTGTCACTATTGTTAAGAATTTTTAAAAATTCGAAAAGACAGCCCAGTTATCGTTCTGGACTGCCTTAGATTTAACCTTAAAATTTATGAAATAATCTTGCCTAAATAGTCTTAAATTGAATATTCCTTATTGAACAATCCTGCCCCGTTTGCTTAATAAGGAATTCAACAAAAAGGGCGGTTAATCCTTCCTGGATCAACACACCCGATAGTTGGAAAAGAATAGAGAAATGTATCCCTTTAGAAGCCTTATTTAATAGGTTCTTCTTTATCATAATCCCTTTCACCAGTATCCTCATTTATTGCGTAAAAAAACTCAATTCCATCTGATGTTCTTCCATAAGAATAAATGCAATTTGATTCTTCGTTGAAAATGATTTCTATCATTGCTACTTTAAGTCCTTTCATAACTTCTTCTTTAACATATTTAGGTGTAGAGTATTCTTCAGTCGTAAATCCTTTATTATTTAAATAATCTACAACTTCCTTTTTAAAATCATCTACTTTTTTATATTCTGAATACCAAAAAAACCCCATAAATAAAAATAAAAAAACGAAAATAATCGAAATATATTTATTCATAAGTACACCTCCTTATTTAAATTTTTCTAAATTGATTACCAAAAATAAACTGCAAAGCAAGTAAATTTTAACGAACAGTTCAACAGTTGTTTCTCTTGAAGTAACCTGCCCCGTTGGTTTAATAAGGAATTCAACAAAAAGGGCGGCTAATCCTTCTTGGATCAACGCACCCTTACTTTAAGTATATTTCTTCACAAACTCATTAAGATAATTTGCTTATATAATGGTCGACATTTTTACTTCTTCTTTAAATACAAATTCATAGTAATTAGACATACGTCTTCCTTATCCACTCCGTTTAGCTGGATAATGTTTAAACCAGTGGGGATGATTAATCACTCTTCCGTTCCTTTTTTATCTCCCTAAGAGCTATCCATACACCCATAAATCCCGCAGCAGATGAAGCTGGAAAACCAATTAAAAAAGTATCCCATTGTCCTGTAAGCAATGATATAGCTACAAAAACAACTGGAAAACCAATTAATACAAACAATGAAAGAAATAACCCTAATTTAGTGTCCTTTTTCACTTTGCACCTTCCTTTCACTTTATATATATGCTTTCTTGCATTATTCGAACTTCTTATATCTACGAATAATTATAGAAATTGTTAATACTTATTGTTGAACTAACCTGCCCCGTTAGCTTAACAAGAAGTCTTTAATCCAATGGTTTCCAATTCGGGTCTATTTGATCTGTAACTGAAGGTTTTCTAGTATATTTAGTTTTTCTAAACTCCTTTGCACCGAATTCAATAAAGTGTTTTTGTGCTTGTCTTAGCGATGGAACATTTGCTCCTCCTTCATAATCAGGGTCATCGAATTGAACCCCGTCGTCTTCCCAAAAGCAAATTTCACATATATCGTAAGTACCTGGTGGTTCCTCATCTAATGTTTTATATCCACAACAAGGACAAGTATATTTCATCAAATCACCTCAATATAGGCATTTTTACTAAACAATCCTTCTTGGATTAACACACCCGTTAATTGTAAATAGCTCTTAAGCCGAAATATTTTTATTGGATTTTACTTTAGACTCAAGAACAGTTAGGGCAACATATAGAAAAACTAATATTAGCGTAAAGTATACAGACACTGCGAATGCATTTTTAAAACCTTCTAAAGTTCCTCCATCATCGCCGAGAATCCAGGAGGCAATACCTGAACTTATTGAGTACCCATCGTTCTTTTCAGGAAGTAAATTACTTGCAACGTTCTCCGCTAAACTAATATTTGCAAGTAGCCCCAAAACAATGGCTAACCCTGCACCTTTTGAAATTGGATTTTTAACATCGAATCTAAACATAATAAAAAGCGAGAACAAGATAAAACTTATACACCCCAATAGATATACCATCAATTCCCCTTCTTTCATTTGCATTCTCATTTATTTATTCAATAAGATTTCGGATTAATCCTTCTTGAACTAACCTGCCCCGTTAGTTGAGGAAGAAATGCTTTTCTTTAACCTGGTTAATGCTCGAATAAATTCTTCACATACGAAAAAGCTTATAGCAGCGATTAGCCCATATATACCAATAAATTCGAATAAATAATATCCTCCTCCAAATATTAAATAAATTAATAACCTCAGTAGAGAGGCAACTATTCTTTTTTCAAACCTATTTGTTATGAAATTAGCAAGTAGAGATAAACCAATCCCATATGTGAAAACAACAAGACAATACACTAAAAACACAATCCAAATTATTTGGTGATTGGTATACTGATTAAACATAATGTAAGTGGCTAGTGTCGAAACGATTGTCGCCATTATAGCCGAATATAATTTCTCTTTAAGTTTCTGCAATACCTTATTCCCCTTTCCAGTTATTCGTATATATAAGAACGTGTATTCCTTCTTCAACTAACCTGCCCCGTTTGTACAATAAGGAATTCAACAAAAAAGGTGCCTAATCCTTCCTGGATCAATGCACCCGTTAGCTGTAAGAAGGAAAAAGTCTAATGGCTCCAGGTCAATATCTTGGGCATAATACCCTTTATATACATTAGAGAGGGGGGATAGTATGAGGCTAAGAAATGGAGATTTTTATACAAATGTTTTTACCAATAAGTTATATAGGTTAAATGAAGATAACGATAGCAGCTGGTACTTGAGTTTGCGTGATGAAGAAGGTTATCATGAAACAGAAAAAATATCAGGGCGTGATATGATTAGATTGGTGGAAGGTAGTTATAAAAAAAGCTAATAAAAAAGCTACCCATTCCTGTCATAGTACCTGTAATCAGATTTTTTTAGCGGAAAGTAGATAATACTAGAAACAATCATAAGATTTTCCAAGGAAAAAGTCGCCTTTACATCGAATATAGGAGATAAAGGGGATGATCCAATGAATAAAGTTGAGTTATTAAAAAAATTACTAAATAGCAGTCGAGGTAATATGTTTTCATTAGAGATTCCTACTACAAAAGAAAATCAAAAAAAGATTCGAGAATTGATTAGTGTATTAGAAACAGAAAAAAGAATTAAATTAAGAGAATATGTACAGAGAGAATACTCCGTTTATTTACATGGAATAATTAAGTATGCATCTGAATAATCGGATGCTTTTTTATTGGGGTGAATCGCCATCGGGATCTTCAAATTATACAGTAAGCCAAGATGTGCATAATATTTTTATGAGATTTAGAAATTATGAACCGTCATAACCCACAGAGCTAATACCTTCTGTACCTCCTCACTTTTTGAAATTCACCACAAATTGCAAAATCCTTCTTAAACTAACCTGCCCCGTTTGTTCAATAAGCAATTCAACAAAAAGGGCGGTTAATCCTTCTCGGATCAACGCACCTGTTAGTTGAAGAAAAACTAAAGGTCTCTACTCTTGATTAAAATGCAATAACTTATCTAATGGTATATTTGATTCTTTGAAACCATATTTCGTTAACATCATTAGTTCTATCGCTTTTTCAGGGGTCTCTTGATAAAACTTTATAATTACTTCACAATGTGCCAATGCCAAGTGTGCCGTAAGCATTCGTGCAAATTCACCGAGTATTTCTCTATGTTCATCTTTAACAGGTTCATCAGAGAAATATTGAGCAGAGACATAGTTTGCACGCTGGTCATCTTCTTCATAAATTAAATCTGGAACTTCAAAATCATCAAGTGTGGAAGGTCGAAATTCATCTAAAATGGCTAAAGCATAATGTTGACCGCCAATTTGAACATCCCACACTTCAAAATCCTTTAATCTAATTTTACGTTCAAAATAATCAATCAAACTTTTAAGCCCCTTTTCAATTTATTTGACTGCTGATAATCATTTAAAAATTATATATTCTTCTTCAACTCTTCTGCCGCGTTTGTTTAATAAGGAATTCAACAAAAAAGGCGGTTAATCCTTCTTGGATCAACGCACCCGTTGTTTGTTAGATGATGTGCAGTAAATTGATCAATTACTTACTATACTTTAATTCAAATTCCTCTACATTATCATTCCACTCAATTTTAAACGGGATAACTGTTTGTTCATTAACATAACCATTATCTATTCTTGAGTTATCTTGATATACGATAGCTCCTTTTTTTGGAGATAACCCTTCAGGTGCATTTTCAGAACGTTTTCGTTCTCCTATGCCGTATTTATAAATGTAACTAATTTGATGTATATCTTTTAAATCTCTCAAATCACCTTTGTATTCAATGCTCAAGGTGAAATCTGATTCATATGAGCCTTTTGAAACTTCATTAACTATCGTGGCTTTCCAGTATTCTGCCTCTCCATAATAAGTTATTTTTTCTACTGTGTTAGATGATGTAGTATCAACCTTCTTTTCATTGTTCTGCCGACAACCAAATATACCGATTGATAAAAAAATAAAGGACAAAATTAAAATGATTTTTTTCAATTATTATCACTCCCCCTATATAATTATATTTCATTATCAATGCAATTATTTCCTTCAGTCATTCTTGAACTAACCTGCCCCGTATGTTCAATAAGAAATTCAACAAAAAAGGCGGCTAATCCTGCCTGGATCACCGCACCCGTTAGTTCAACATATTATAAAGGTCCTCTAATGATGTCCTTCCAGTGCTCTGGTAATTCATGTGTCTCTAAGTGTTTATAATTAATCATTCTGACGGTAGGTCCCGCAGATACTTCAAAAGTAATACGGTCTTTTCCAACAGAAATATGCGGGCCAATTGTTGGGGTTACATCCAGTGTAATTTGCAAAATAAAACCTCGAAATCCGTTCATACGTTGTGACTTTACCACATCAACAAAATAAGGATAAACCATCGGACATTCTGTTAATATTTGTTTGTAATAATTACATACAGCATCATCAATATGAGGATTTAAAAAATTCATTAGCATATCCTGAACCCTAAGCTCGTGCGAGTCTACTTGTTCACTTAACACAGGCTTGTTTTTAGGTTGTGCGTGAACTTCAAATGACCCCAAGGCAAAAAAGGATATGATAAAGAGTTGTAGTCCCAATGTTTTCAAAATAAATTCACCTCTTTTCTAATTTCCCCAATTAGAAAAGAGTTATCAATTTCTCTTTAACTAACCTGCCACGTTTGCTAACCTACCACCTTTAGTGGAGTAAGCAATGCTGCCGAAAACAGTCTTGCTTCTTACTTGTGTAACCATTACTCATATTTCTTCTGTTGTTCCCTAACATAGGAAATGGCCTTCTCAATGGTTATTATTTTTTCACTGACCCAGTAAGCACCTATCTCTTTCACCAAAGAATGAACCATACCAATGTTACTGAAAATATCAACGTAATGTAGCAGCACATTTATGACGTCATCATTTAAACCAAGTGCCTGAAGCTCTTTAATGAGCTTTACATCCTCATTTGTAACCACACCTTGAATTTCTTTAAGGAAATCAAAAGATGTTGTAGATGTAACTCGATTGATATACCATTCTTCGGGATTGATTCCTGTTTCTTCTTTGATTTTTTCTAATTGTTTTGCAGTCCATTCCTCTATTGTTATCCCGTGTAATTCCTTAAATCTGTCTTCTGGAGTCAAACCGTATATAACATTCCCTTTTAATTCTCGTTTCTTATCATCCATCGGACCATTGCTCCTTTGTATGATCAGCGTTTAGGTTGTTCAACTATCCTGCCCCGATAGTTGAATAAGCCTCCCTATCATTTTAACATAAATATCCAAAAACCGACCTGCCATTTTTAACGTACCAATTCGCATAGGAATTAGCATACGAATTAGCATACGAATTAGCACGCTGACAATAACTTTGGTCATCGTGCTAAAAGGGGTGCGAATTCGAGTGTTAAAACACCCTCAAATTTATGTAAAGCCTTTATATATCAACAAAATGATACAGTCCAATTCAGTTGCGAATTGGACTGCTAATTTGTATTCGAATTATGTTTTTGTACTCGAAAACCGAACCCGTTAGAAGTAAGCCATCCCCTTTTTAAACTAAATGATAGTAAATACTGAACCAACTAGGTAGAAAACAAAGAATAACCCACCTAAAGCAGAGTACAGATCCTTGGAAGGTTTCTGAAAATAAATCCAAAGCAAGGCCAATTAGCAAAATTCTGACCATCATAAATCTAATTAGGAAAATCTCGTAAAGAGAGCGGAATGACCGTTTGGGGTATTGCCTTGGTCGTCGGCATTGTTGGAAATTCAATAAAATATAGTTATGTTTTGTATAACAAACTCTATGGGCTGAATCCGCTTTTTTATAACTTGTTTAGCACGTAAATTAACTAGGAAATCAAGTAACTCTGATTTTGGTGGAAGACCTGATATAACAAAATGATCATTATTATTTGCGCTCTTCTCTCGAACACATCTCTCCAATGCGTGAATTGCCGTTGCTTCATGCTTCTCTTCTAAAGCGGTCCACGTTTCTATGTCTTCCCATGAAAAATTCGACCTAGTGAATAGTTTGTCCCAGCCTTCTGTTACAGGGAAGTTAACGTGTTTCTCCATCCACGAAATAACAGCCCTCGAATGAAAATTTTCAAGATGGGAAAGTGCTTCATACCCGGTTATTCTTTTATTAGCTTCTCGTTCAAGAAAATTAAATACTAAAGACAGTCCCTTATCCTTGCTTATGCACATTGAAGTCAAATAGGAACGTAGTCTAGCGTCCACCTTATCTTGTTTAGCTTCCCACAAACCTCTAACCCATGGCTCTACGTCCGTTCCTAAAACTCGTCCGATCATCTCACATAAAATTATCTGGTCATTAAATGCCTCTTTAGTGTGCAATTCTGCCAAAAGATACTGAAACAATTCATTTTCATTAAATTTCTTTAATAAGCCAATTGTTTCTTCATCTACCTTCTTTCGATACACAACAAAAGCAACTAGCTGCTCCATGTTGTTTTTCACATCTTCTAAGGTTATTTCTGAAAAAGACTCGAACCATTGCTTCCACTTAACTGCTGCCGGGCTTTCAATGTCCAGTCCCGTATCACTTAGAAAATACTCAAACTGCCATTTTTCACTGCCAATACACCCTAGTTCTGTAATCCTATATAAATAATCAATAAATGAATCTGCAATATACGTGACAGTATCTTCTTCATGATCCCAATAGATAACTGGTTTTTCATCACTGTCGGCACACATATCAAATGCATAAACATCTCCATTTCCAGCGTGGGAAAACTCTAATTTCCCCCTAAGTGTCCTTCCATAATCCTCTCCATCCTCCATGAGTTCATCAGCCAACATATTTAAATTTTGCAGGTAGTTTATATCCCAATTGATTTCTCCAGAAAAAATCTCCTTAAATTCACCGGGAATCATGGTATCTTCAGAAAATGAGTAATAAAAGGAAAGTGATTTCCCCAGGTTATGCACTATGTATTTAAATGAAGGAGGTAACTGATATCCTAACTCCTCCTCTTTAGCCTCGATTTCCTGTATCGTTGCTTTCTCCCCTATTTCAATTGGGTATACTTTACCGTTATTGTTTTCTATCTTTTGTACTATTTTCTCCCATCTTGATAAAAGGAGTTTTATATCCTCCACTCTTTACCCTCCTCTTCAATGCCGTTCACCTGACTTGCCCGATTAACGAATTCAACAACAAGAAGCCTTAATCCTTCTTTAATCAACGTACCCGAGAGTTTAAGTGTGGTTCACAAACTAAAAGTTTTAATAGAAGGGGGAAAATTTATGTTGGAAAATTACACCATAGCCTCTTACATTAGATTATACTAGTAGAAATATTTAAAAAGGGGTGGATTACTTTGAACGATTGCTTTATTAATAAGCACCCTGGGAATATCCAAACTTCAGGAGTAAAAATTTATGAAGATTTTAGTTGGGTTGGCAGCCAGGAAAATTTCGTTGATAAGCCAAATGTTCTTCAGCTCAATCATATTGTAGTGGGGCGTTATGGTGGTAATTCTAATGCAGGACAGGATAAGAATGAAGATGGGTGTTTAGTTTACTTAAATGAAAAGGAAGATTGGGAATTCGCCATTCTTCTTGACGCTCATACTACTTCAGAGAGTGCCGAGAAAATTTTAGAACAATTTGCAAATATTAAGTCCCAAATTAAGGATTTATTATCCTTAAAGACAAATCATCAATTTTTTAAAAGGTTGGAAGATACGATATTAAATTTGTTTCAATCTGAAGAGTTTTTATCTGTTTGCCGAAACGTGACAGGAGAAACTGCTTGTTTAATTGTAGTAAGGAAAGATAAGTATGTATGGTGGTTTTCGGTCGGGGACTGTATTCTTTATTTATTTCATCCAGAATTAGCTGCACTAGGCCAGTATCAGTTAAATCAAAGACAATTCTATGAATGGATAGGCCGAGTCAATACTTTTGAACAAGAAGTTCCTTGTTACACTGTTGGAATAAGGGAATTAAGACAAGGAGAAAATCGGCTTTTCCTTACCACTGATGGTTTAATTGAATGCCCAAATGAACCATACTCAAACCCGATAAACATTTACAATGCATTCAATAACCTTAATGATGATAAAAGTAATATATGGTCGATGCTAAAGAACATAAAGAATAATGATGTCAGAGACAGCACTACAGTGATCTCCTGGACAGTAACTATTTCAAAAGAAGCCTCTAGGCCAAGCAATCAGTAGATAAGTGTAATTGAGGAATGGAAGTCACCTCAATTACACTTTTTTTATTTTCCTCTGTCAATCAAAGCCGTTTCCCGATAACCTCCGTTTTACATCCCAACATAAATTAGGTAACGGAACCTGTTACTAATAAACCCTCCCGTTTTCGAGCTAAATGATTGTAAATACAGTTAAACCAACGAGGTAGAAAACATAGAATAATACACCTAAAGTAATATGCGAATCCTTGGCAGGTTTCTGCATAAAAGGAAATTTATTTATTCCAACTCGGAGGCCAAGGAAAAGGAAGAAAGCAATAAGCCCAGTTAAACCGTATTTGAGAAAACCCCGATCCATATATTTATCGATGAGATTCATTGACCATCCAAGGCTTATCATAAATACATTTAAAAAGAATAAATGCCCAACTTTCAATTGCATGCCTCATTCCTCCCGGTTAAAAAGTACCCGATGATAGACCGATTTGGTTTCGGACAATTCGTTGTCTCTACTTATAAAATAGCAGGTATTTGGTATTCCGGAAATTGGGAAATTAATAGGATGAAATAGACCTATGAAAACACCTCTATAAGAATAATCAACGATATTAAGAAAACCCAATTTCTTTTTAGAAATTTGGGCTTTTCATAAGCGTTTAATTATGCCCTTCTATTGAATGTGGTATGTACGGTTCTTCGAGAAACGCCATTTCTTCAGCGAATAGCTTCACCCATAAAGCACCTACAGCCTCTTCGAGATGAGATGTTTTCGTGGCACCAATAATAGGAGCTGTTACTGGTTCTTTCTGAGGCAAATCATTAATTAGGATGAAAAGCCTTTTCGAATTTAGGAAACAGTACTATTCTCAAAAATAAAGTGTAATTTTACACCTTTTTATTGTATGATATGTTAAGCAGAAGAAATGAACAAGGGATGGAATTTAGTTTGAAGGTATTTCTTTTTTCGGAATGCTGTTGTTGTCACTTCAATAATTGATTTTTTGTTTAATAGCACTTTGGTTACAGAGAATAAGGGAATTTGAATGACAGAAATGGGGGAATCACAGTGTCAAAGAATATAAAAACCGCACGAATCCTGATAATTTTAGGAGTACTATTTGCTGCTAATTTGATTTACATGTTTCCGGTTCAAAAGATTTGGGCGGAAAAAGAGGTGGAATCATACATGAAAGAGCAAGGAATTTCCCAATTCAATATTAAAAGCAAGGAATTTAAAAAGGATTATAAGCAAAGCGGTTATATTGCGGAAGTTGAACTTAAGGATGAATCCGGCATTATCTACGAATATTACTGGCGGCCTGGTAAAGATATTCTTTTAATAGGTTTCAAGAGCGGTAGAAGTGTAGAATATAGCGAGATGAAATATCCTCCTATCCCTGAATAGGAAATAAAAATGCCAAAATTCACTTTGTTATTTAGCCCTAAATATTTGAAACAACCCCTATAACGGAACCCTTTAGTCTTAAGCCCTGAGCTTCCTTTTGTGTTTTTGTGCATCATCACCCGTTAAAGTGTTATTGTTTTTTCTCCTCCTCTCCATTGATTTAGAGTAACCAAAACAATCTCTAAATAACTTCCTGCCAATATATTGATGAAAATCCTTGTATTTATATCTATAATATTCGTTCCAATAGCTGGTCATTCTGCTATAGCTTTTGCAAAACGCCCCACTATTTTCAATACAAAATTTCTTAATTCGATCTGTATCCTGTTCTTTTAAACTATCATAAGTCATTTCTAGTATTTCTACGACATATTCATCACAAATTTTTACAATATAGGGAATAGCCCAATCTTCATAATCCATCTGAAGCAACGAGTACAAATGCTTTTGGCGAACAAGCCCGTCACAACTCCTTGAATATATACAATGCAATATCATTTTTTGTCGTTCACTTACATTGTCTATCACTTCATCTGAATTATCCATGTAGTAGATACGATAAGGAAACGTAATTACATTCTTATCTTGAATATATTGAATACTATCCTGAGACACACCAATAGTGACATTATTATAAGTTTTAGTAGGTATCAATCCAGCCACTTTAGTAACATCATCTCTCAAATAATTGGGAAACCCCTCTTGAAACATACCATCACAGCCTTGATTGATATAATTTTAAAATGTGTAGTTCAGCTAAACTCCCCGTTCATTTAATAAGGAATTCAACAAAAAAGAAAGCTTTTCATCAAGTTATTCTTTTATTTCGATTTTTGCAGCTCCGGCTTGAGCAGGATAGGATGTAGCCATATTCCCATCAAACCATACTGCCACTTTGTTACCTACCTGTATTTTTTCTGTATCATCAAAACCGAAATAAATAAGTGAAATGCCTTCATCATCCATTTCTGAAATTGATTTATCTTTAATTGCTTCATATTGTTCTTCAGTAATTTTCTCAGCTATCAATATTCTATTTTGCTCAACTTCAAGAACATAACCTTCTGTTTGTATTTCTGAACAACCAATTAGTGCGAAACTTAATAAGATGATCAATAAGAATACCTTTTTCAACTCTATGTACCCACTTCCTGGCTACTATATATAGATGCTTTTATGATACAATCCTCCCGTTTGTTCAATAAGAAATGAGCGAATCCTATCTGATAGCTCAACAAGATTGGATGCCCTTTGATATTTAAACAGCCCATTTTTCCTCATTAAAAATCCATTTATTTTTATGCAAGTCAAA
The DNA here is from genome assembly GCF_001685025.1 of Bacillus sp. FJAT-27225. Taxonomy (GTDB): domain Bacteria; phylum Bacillota; class Bacilli; order Bacillales; family Cytobacillaceae; genus Bacillus_D. The sequence continues at coordinate 26,847 of NZ_MAYU01000022.1, forward strand.
GGATTCATCATCATCGTGGAAGCAAATATAGATAGGCATTTTGATATTTTTCCCATCTTCCTTATTCCAACAAGCAACAAACCATTCCACAAGGCTGCTTTTTTAGCTTTAGATATCTTCTCATCATTCTGTTCGTAAAACTCCAAGAACTCGTCCGACTTGTCATCAGAAATATTGAATTATTCTATACCTCCAAGTAATTCATGACTACCCGCACTTCTCTTTTCCATTTACCATAAGAATGGCCCAAACAAATTCTGTGTTTTCCATTTGGTTCCCCCAGATGTATTTTTGCTGCTAAACAAACCTGCTGTTATTGTTCAACAAGAATTTATACAAAAAGGGGCAAACCCCTTCCTGGATTCCTTCGTTAACCTAGTGCCCTACTATTACCCCCGCAAAGTTTCCGTTCAAAACTTGTTTCCCCACTTGGTTTGTACATAAGAATGTTGCCAAAATTGCGGTTCGATTAGTATCTTTCTTTTCCAGTTTTTCAATTGTTACTTCACAGGTTATTGAATCACCTGTAAAGACAGGCCTTAAAAATTCAAAATTCATTATCCGGGCTAGCACATTGTAATCTCCGCCAACTTTTGTTGGTAATGTAGCAGTTAACAACCCTTGAACCACAAGCCGCCCCAATTCATCCGGATTTGTATGATGGTCACCTTCATCCATGGATACGTTTGTAAACAGTTCAACATCTTCTTTTGTGAATGTCCGTTCAAACCGAATGATATCCCCAACCTCCAAATCCATTATAGCTCCCCCCTAAAGTTGATTATTTTGCCTGCATTTTTTCTATCAATATGTAGATAATTTAATTTGCCAATTCTTCGGCTTGATATCCTTATCCACCCATTCCTTTTGCGGTGCGGTATAGAGAGCTGTAGCGATTAAATAATCATTTTGCCAGCTTGCTGCACCAGAACGAATCATTTCATCTACCAGAACTCCAATAAATTCTTCCGGATGGATCTGGAAAGCGTACCGGGAAAAATCCTGAAACCAGCCACAGTTTAATAGATAATGGTCCATCTCTTCTTTTGGCAAACCGTTTTTGATAATTAGTGCATATGCAAAAATTCTTTTGCAAGCATGCCATGAAATTTTTTCTGGACTTTTGCTCCACTTTTCTAACCGTTTTCTTGCCATATCAATGGAACTAAGCGGATCCTCAATTTGGGGTCCATGTCCAGAATAGGCCTTCCTGATTCGGAGTGTGGACACCCGGTCTAGACTTTCTAGAGATCGTTGGATTGATGAAACGCCCTCTCGGAAAATATTTAACCAACCGACATCATTTTTGTGAAACAGATCCCCGCAAATGAATACCTCTTCTTCAGGTTCATAAAGAGATATATGTCCTAACGTGTGTCCCGGTGTATGCAGGACTTTAAATGTTCTGCTTCCTGTATGAATTTCATCGTTATCAGAGAGTTTTAAATCGACCTTGTACGGTTCCACAGGCTGATCCAACCATTCAGCACTGCAGGCTTCAAGGTCACAGGCATTAATTAAATTTGCCTCCCATTGGTGAGCAGCAATCTTTACTCCATACATTTTTTGAAGATGATAATTTCCCCCTACATGGTCACTATGATAGTGGGTGTTTACAATTAGATGCAATTCATCTGGTAATACGCCTGCTTCTTTAATTAATTTCTCTGTTACTTCTGCATCACTCCCAAAGCCACTGTCAATTAGGATTGGCAGCTGATCTTTGACAAGAATCATGTTTGCACTTGGAAATTTTCTCTCATAGAAAAGAATTTCGTAGTTTTTCATAAACTACTCCTCCTTAATTTCAATAGTGATGTATGTATGATTGAGCGTTCTTTCATGTATATTGTATATAATAACTTGCCGCTTAACAAAATATTCTGTAATTTCTTTTGCACTTTTGGTATTCTCTTCTCAAAATGTAACTCGTGGACTTTTCTCGTCTCTCGGAGCCCCAATTTATCCACCAAATACAGATTGCGGAAACTAAGGCAGGAGCTTTAAAAAAAGTAATTCTTAACAAAGCCCATGCCAATGCCATCAAGCATGCTTTTCTTGGAACAACACTCCCTAAGTTCGAGAAAACACTTATTGAAGAAATTCATGTGTCATTTTATTAACAACTGCGGCTTGGCAAAGATTGCTCGGATCAGCAGAATAAATAATATAATAGATTTCCTGGGTAAATAATTACTTTTAAGGTCAGGTCTTGCATATAGGCTTCCACATAAAAAAGCGCTAATCCTTCTAGATCAGCGCCCAAGTAATTCAATATAAATGAAAAGGTATGAAACTTTAGCCGAGGCAGAGCATTATCTCTTGTTTTTAAGTAATGAATAAACATATGTATCATATGTCTCTCCGTTTTGATACATATAATCCCTTAGAATTCCTTCTTTTTGAAAACCCAATTTGTTAAGCAAATTGTTTGAGGCTTCATTATTTATAAAAACGACAGCCCCTATCCGAGCGAGTCCTAATTCATCAAACCCATATTGAATTGCTTTTAATACTGCCTCTGAAGTATAACCCTTCCGCCAATGTTCGGGGTGAATTTCATACCCAATTTCCGCTCGTTTATGTTTAGGGGACCAAGCATTGAATCCAATCGTTCCAATTATTCCTTGATGGCCTTTAATTTCAATTCCCCAACGTATTCCTCTTTTCTCCTTGTAGTTTTTTGCAAAGAAATCAACAAATGCTTCTGCTTGCACTATTCTTTCTAAAGGTTCCTGGCCATAAAATCTCGTTACATTTTCGTTAGAAAAACAAGCGAATATGCCCCCTGTATCATCCTTGGATATTTCTCTTAATACCAATCTATCTGTTTCTAATGTTGGAAACATATTTTCTCTCCTCCATCTGCAAGCCTTAAAACCCAAAATTAATCACCTTACTTTTCCAAAAAACTTTTGAATATGTTCTGCGACTAACTTTGGATTTTCCGTTGCTACAAAATGACCTCCCATATTTAATTCTTCCCAACTTATGATATTAGGGAATAGTCTTTCAACATATTCCTTTGGCGGTCTTTCATGCGGTTGAGTAGCTGTCAACGAAACTCCTAATGGGACATTGGATACGTCATTTTCGTCTGGCCATTGTGTATGTTTACCTTCAAAATAAAATCGGTTTGATGAATTTATCGTCTGTGTGAACCAATAAATTGATACATTTGCCATAAGTGTCTGTAAACTAAAATGCCTTACTATATCTCCATTTGGAGGACTTGTCCATAAATACCATTTTTCCAAAATAAATGCAGCAAGGCCAAGAGGGGAATCATTTAAGGAATACGCTAACGTTTGGGGTTTCGTACCCAAAATATGTGCATATCCTCCTTCTTCGTTATACCACTGTTTACAATAATCCAGATACGTTTTCTCATCTTTTGTTAACACTGTGTCATTCGATATATAAGGACTGGGATTTCCCGGAGAGGTCGTGTGGTAGCCAATAATATTTTCAGGGTGATCTAAACAAAGCAAGCCAACTATACTTGCACCTAAGTCGTAACCATGAGCTCCAAATCTTTCATAACCCAATAATTTCATAAGCTTTACAAATATGTCTGCGGCCTGCCGATCTTCAAACCCCTTTTTTAAAGGAATCCCTGAGAATCCGTGCCCTGGGATCGAGGGGATTACAACATCAAATGAAATAGCGGGATCTCGGCCAAATTTTTCTGGCGTTGTTAGATAAGGAATTATATCCAACATCTCATAGAACGAACCTGGCCAACCATGCGGAATTATAATTGGGATTGCATTCGGACCACTTCCACGTTCGTGAATAAAGTGAATGTCTATTCCATCAATGTTTACCTTATAATTTGAGAAGGAATTTATTCTGCTTTCAACTTCATTCCATTTAAATTCGTCCTGCCAATATCGCATTATCTCTTTTATGAAATCTAAAGGAATTCCATACTCCCATTCAGCATCGGGTAATTCATCAGGAAAACTTGTTAATTTCAATCGGTATTTTAGATTATCGATTTCTTCTTTGGAAATATTAATTGTATAAGGCTTAATCTCCATCGTACTTCTCCCAGGCAATTTTTAAATATAAAAAGTATTCCAACTATTCTTTCTAAACTCTTTATAAGAATACCAGAACAAACGTTTCCCTTTCAAGGTTTTTTGGAAAATTAACCCTAAGTTTACAATACTACCCCTTGCTGAAAGAGGGCTTCTTTGCATGACAGCACGGGAAGAAGCAACTTTCCCCACAAAAAGGGGACACTGTCCTGGAGCCTCCTGTCAAAAAAAGGACCCTTTTACATTGCCAATTTAATAAAACGACCTCGGTAATTAACAACCGAGGTCTCATCATCATATCCCTTTAAACAAGTAAATCTTTGTACTCTTTCTCCAGCTTTCTATAATTCTCGTCAAATGATTTTCTTTTAAGAAAGAATTTTAATACTTCTTTGGCTTGTTCTTTTTCATTACATTCTATATAACAATCAATTACTCTGTGAAATTCTTTTTTATAATGAAAGTTTTCATTATAATTCTGAAAAGCATTATTATAATAATGAATTGCTTCAGACCAGTTATTATTTTTGGCGTACCAGTTTCCTATTATAAACATCAAGTCTCTTCGTTCATTCTCAGATAAGCTCATATTTTGCAGAGCATTCAAATAGAGCTGTTTTTCTTTTTTCTTCAATCCAATTACTCTGTTGAAAAACCCCCTTGATATTACATGTTCATAGGTTTTAACGGGTTTTATATACAATGAATAAATTAAGAAAAGAATCCATCCTAGACCGAAAATAAATATAAGTTCCAAGTATACTTCCCCTCCCGTCTTACTAGATCATTCTTTGCTCTTCGCATTCATTATCTTTTTAAACGGTTTTTATCAAACAAATTTTCTTATTTCCATAGCTTAGAAATCCACTATTGAGCTAGAAAAAGTGGCATGATCTTAATCACGCGAGTTGATGCTAGGTAATCGGGTTGAAGCCAATACTTGATTCAATTTTTAGGGACAGAGCTAATTTACTAAGAAAATTATAATCCCCATTATTGTAAATTATATAGATATTGCCACCTGTTATTAGTAGGACCAAAATTAAAAACTATATAATTGGATATTTATGTTAAAATAAAAGGAAGCTAATTGGAATGGACCGCAAAAAAAGAGTATTCCTAATCACAGAATATATATAGCTCGGTGGAGGTATGAATGAAAAAGAAACATGTATATGCTTTGATCATTTACTTTGGAGTCGGAGTTCTAGGTGATGTCATCACTTTTATATTTAATAATCCGAGAACATTGGTGATTATATTTAACTTTGCTCTTTCCCCTTTGTTATTGTTAGTAACTCTATATTTATTGAAAGACGATGTTAAACACACAGTATTTGAAAAGAGAAAATCAACGGTTAAACAATCAATACTGGCCATTATCAAATGGTTTTTTATTTCGATTGTTGGTTTTATCGTTATTGCTACAATAAAACCTTTGTTTTACCCTTCCGAAGTATCAAATTCGACAAGAATGACACAAGCTATCCCTTTAATAGTTATTCCATTTGTATTTATAGGACCGATATTAGAGGAGTTAATATTTAGAAGAATTATATTACCCTCTTTCTCAAAGAAATTCCCTATATTATTAAGTATTCTCTTTACCTCGGTAATCTTCGCTGCTTGGCATATGAATCTACCGAGCTTTCCTATATTATTCTGGGGATCAATCGTTTTTTCTTGCAGTTATTATCAAACTAACAGATTATCAGTTCCCATTGCCGTTCATATCCTATGGAATTTACTTTCATCTGCCATAGCTTTAATTGGTGCTTATTTTTTTGAATAATGGATTCTTTATTCAAACATTCATAAAGGTAAAGACTTGGAACCATAGGATTCCAAGCGTTATTGTACTAATTTACTTTCGAAGTTGTTACATAGGAGCCATTATAATTTAAATTCTTCAAAACTGAACCCGTTACTCCCTATCAAGTATTATTAACTCCATGACAGCTGCCGTGCACCTTAACAATGAAAGCAGCGCATTCTCTTCAACTTGAACATATGCCAACTTTAATATTTGTTCCCGGAATTGTTCATATCAGCCTCAATCCTGCTTATGAATTCTTCTGCTGCACTGTATCCTTGCTGCTTTAAATACCAGTTATTTGCTGCTGCCTCAATCAACCCTGCAACATCACGGCCAGGCTGGAGTTGAATTTCAATCGATGGTATTTTAACTCCCATATAATCGATATAGTGAAATTCCTGTTCCAAATCATTATTCAGGGCGTCCTTTTCCCATTTCGTTAAATGAATATCAAGGGCGATTCTCGTTTCTTCCTGAAAAGCCCTGCGCCCATACATGCGAACCACATTCAGCAAGCCAATGCTGCGCAAAGCCAGAAATTCTTTGTTATTCCCTTCATGAGTGCCAAGAATCGTTTGCGGGCTAAGTTTCTTTAAGACAACGATATCGTCAGAAACAAGCCGGTGTCCCCGTCGGATCAATGTGTGCGCTGTTTCGCTTTTTCCTACTCCCGAGGCTCCGCGAAGCAAAATTCCCATTCCTGATACATTCATACAAATACCGTGCACTGTCATTTCGGGTGCTAATTCCTTCACTAAATATGTATCCAATTTGGAGATAAAATCTGAAGTATCCTCAGGCACATTTGTGACTAACAGAGGAATGCCCTGCTCGGTACAATGGTGAATTAAGTATGTAAGTCCGTCCTCGCCAGCTGTTACGATAAAGCATGGGGGATGATAACGGACAACATTTCCGATCCGGATTTTCCGTTCCTCTTTACTTAACTTATGTAAATATGTAACCTCTTTTTTTCCTAATATTTGCACCCGTTCGGTTGGAAAAAAGTCGAAGTAGCCAACAAACTCAAGGCCCGGACGATGCACCCGGGATTGCGTAATCGGTTTTTGCAGTTGGCTTTCACCTGCCAACACTTTCAAGGAGAACTTTTGAGCTAAGTCTTCAACTGTTACTTTTTTCAACTACTATTCACGCCCTATTGGTATTTTTAAACTAAATTATACTTAAAACTATCAATAACTCCCAGCGAAATCCCCGAAAATTCAGTGCTACAGGAAGCCTATATGCTTCTTATGCATATCAATATAAAAATGAGACTTTTTGAAAAAAATGCACAGAGAACTGTTCTTCGTGCATTTACTAATTACTCAATTCCTCATTCAATCTTACTGCTTCATGAATGAGTGAAGCAATGGCTTCGGGTTGAATTTCCTCCATCTTCTTCACTCTTATATACCTCAATGCCTTTCCTGTTCCCTGCAATAACTTGTTAGTGTCTTTTTCCTGGAGTACATTTCCTCTATGAAACCCAAGATTAACATGGTTTTTTGCAGTTTGGATATAACATACTAACCCTTTGTATGAATAATTAGGCATAGACCATTTAAACTCTTCTTTAAGTTCCGGCGAAGAATGAAGAATGATTTTCCTTAATGCAACTGTGATGTTTTGAATGTTTTCCGGTAATTTCAAAATAAACTCATTAACCTCTTCAATTTCCCTTAGTTTATCCATCCTATCTTATCTCCGTTTCAATCAAGGTTTGCCATTATACTACACGAAGTATATATAAACATCCAACATATTTCCTTTCCTTGGAAGAGTTTAACGAAAAAGAAAACTAAAAAGGTTCGTCACTACTTTAGTTGACATGAAACCAAATGGTTTTATATACTAAAAAAGCAAAACCAAAAGGTGTTACTTTTAAACGAAAGCAGGGATTCTTTATGGAAAACAAATTGCAGGATATTAAACAAACCGTTATCTTTAATGCGCCGATACAAAAGGTATGGGAGCATGTGTCCACAGCCGAGGGTATTTCAGAATGGTTTATGCCGAATGACTTTAAGCCGGAAATAGGACATAAATTTACCATCCAGTCCCCTTTTGGCCCGTCACCATGTCAGGTAACTGAATTGGAACCACCCCATCGCCTTTCTTTTAATTTGGATACAGATGGTTGGTTTTTAACGTTTCAATTAAAGGAGATGGGTGACCAGACAGAGTTCACCTTAATCCATGGCGGTTGGAAACAGGCAGACGAAATCGTTGGCAAGGCTGGAGAAAAAGCCTCTGTTATCCGCGATAGGATGTCTCATGGCTGGACAGGCATTCTTAAAAATCTGCGCGGTATTGTGGAGGGCTAAAGTGTCATCCTCTGCACAAAAGCATGATGTGTTTCAGGCGATTGCCGATCCAACCCGGAGAGAGATTCTTCAATTATTGGCTGAAAAGGAGCGTCCCATTTCCGAAATCACCTCCCACTTCCCAATGAGCAGAACCGCGATTGCCAAGCACCTGCACGTTCTCTCAGAGGCAAAATTAGTCAGCGGACGGAAGGTAGGCAGGGAGAAGATTTTTCAGCTTCGCCCTGAGCCATTAACAGAGCTGAAGCAGTGGCTGGCCTTCTATGAGAAGTTTTGGGAAAATAAGCTCTCTGTTCTCAAGCACATCGTCGAAAATGGTGAAAAAGGGATAAGAGTAGTTGAGCAAAAAGATTCGACCGACAATGGCTAGTTGTCGGTCTTGTTTTATTAAGAGGTATATCGGTGTTGGCCTTAACTAGCCGTTCTTCTTATTTCATCCAAACCACGTCTCTTGAATATTCACCGAAAATGTTTCATCGATAGCCTGCATATTTACCTAGTTTATTATTGCTTGCACTCCATATGCTCCTGATTCTTGAGGTGTCCTCACGTTTCATCCTTTAGTTGTTTCCCTCTTAATCGGTCCAATTTAAATCTTAAGCTCTTTTGAGCGTCGATTTTCACTTTAATATCTAATTAGATTTCATTGTTCATAAACATATTTATAAACGTTTCTAATTAGGAGGAAGTTATGGACAGAGCAAACCACCCTAAAGTAAAACCATATTTACTGACTAGGAGTTTGTTTCCGGAAAATCAGGAGACACCCATTCAATTGATCGAGACTGATATCATTCCGAACAGGTTGTTTTATAGGCGGAATCACTTTTCCTATCCCACATTATCCTACTCAAATTACTGGCTGCCGATAAAAGGGGAAGTATTAAAACCGGTGCTGCTCTCGATGCAGGAGATTCTTACATTGCCTTCAAAAACGATACAAGTTGTCCTTGAATGTTCGGGAGATAAACGCAGCTTTTTCGAGCCTAAGGTATTTGGAGAACAAATGGAAAAGGGAGCGATAAGCCAAGGTTTGTGGAAAGGCGTACCTTTAAGGACCCTGCTTGAACGTTCAGGAATTAGCGAAGGAGCAAAAGAAGTTGTTGTGGAAGGATATGATTATGGAGAAAGGACCGATTTAGATCATGTTTTCCCCTACGCCAGAAGTTTACCTATTGAGAAGGCACTCCACCCTGAGACCATCATTGCCTATGAATACAATAACAAGCCGATTCCATTTAAACATGGTTATCCACTGAGATTGATTGTTCCTCAGTGGTACGCAATGGCATCCGTTAAATGGATGAAACAGATTCATGTGATCGATTCAAATTTCACAGGACCCTTTCAAGCAATTGATTATGTGTATTACCCGAATAAGGAAAATAATAAAGATTCCTTTCCTGTTACAACAATCAATGTAAACTCGACTATTCAAAAACCTTTGGACATGGAGATTTTAAATACTGGTAATCATGTAATTAAAGGAATTGCCTGGACCGGCAATGGAATGATTTCACAGGTAGACGTGAGTGTAGACGGCGGAAGTACTTGGCGACCTGCAACATTAGGCCAGAATAAAAGTGAAGGCTATAGCTGGCAAGCCTGGTCGTATGAATGGACTGTATCAAGGAAAGGGGAATATGCAATCATGTCCAAAGCCACCGATTCATATGGACGCACCCAGCCAGCTCACGCTTTTTGGAACAGGAAGGGGTATGGGTATAATGCAATTGATACTATCAAGGTTAAAGTAGAATAGCCTTGATTTACATTAAAGCAGATTTGTCCTGCTCTTATCTTTTGTATTGATAGCACAGTATAAAAGGCTAGGTACGCATCCTAGCCTTTTATTGCGTTTTATAGGAGAGGTTTGAAGCAAGGGGATTTTCTTTTCCCCCCTTCTTCTTACTCAAAAATTCATCCTCGACTGCCCGCCATCCACATTTATGCTGGCTCCGACAATCCACGAAGCTTTTTCGGAGGCGAGGAATACGGCAACATTCGCGATTTCCTCAGGGGTGCCGAAGCGACCGGCCGGGATTTCCTTGTTTACGAATTCTTTCATGCCTTCGGGGTCAGCCTCTATGCGTTTTTTCCAGTTGCCTGTTTCGTGCAGGATACTTCCTGGTGCGATGCTATTTACCCGGATTCCACTGGAAATCACTTCGTCTGCCAGAGACTTGGTGAAACTGATCAAGGCAGATTTGGCATTGTTATACGTTACCTTTCCCCCGCTTTCCCTGCCAAAAATCGATGTAATGTTAATGATGGAACCTGACTGTTGCGTTTTCATATGCTCGACAGCTAATTTACTTAAATGGACAGCAGAAAAATAATTCAACTCCATGGCTTCATGGAATAACTCCATTTCAGTCTCTGTTGCTTTTCCGCCATTGCTGCCGCCTGCATTATTGATAAGCACATCAATGGTTCCGTATGTTTCAACAAAAGCAGTAATAAGCTTCTCCCGTTCCTCTGGTTTCGTGATATCTGCCTGAAAAATGGAGACATTCATTTCTTCCTTTGCTTTTTCAAGTGCCTCCATTCCCCTAGCTGAAATTCCTACATCTGCCCCTTCCTCTTTAAACGCTTTGGCAATCGCTTTCCCTATTCCTTTCGAGCCGCCTGTGATGAGGACATTTTTTCCTTGCAACTGCAAATCCATTAAACCAGCTCCTTACACTACCATATTCTTGTTAACGGCACTTTCTTTTGATGTAACTCGATTTCCAATGAGTCATCCCCAACGGAAAGAACCTTTATTTCAATTTTGTCCGGATGTTCGACCGGCTTCCAGGACCGGTCCTCCGCTTGCTCTACTTCAAAAATTACCTTATTTTCTTTCTCATCATACTTCCATCTGCCACTATAAAAAATTCCTTCTTCTCCCTTTATTTCAGCCAGAGTGGCCAAGCCGGTGTCAGAAAAAAGCAGAGAAATGTACTCATCTTCATTTTCATTAGAATAATCCCATGAACCGACCGCAGGATTGTCCTTAATTGATGGGTCTGGTGGAGTAAACTCTGTCTCAGGTTGGATTTTCCGCTCATCCACAATTTCAAATTTCCTAATGATTTTCGTATGCGGCAAATAGTGAATTTTCACCTGATCTCCAAGACCAAACTCTTCATGTTGCGTTAAAAGATAGTCTTTATTATCTATTTCTACTGAAATGTAGGAAAGTGACTTCCGGCCTGAAACCTTTACGTAATCAGATATGTAGCCAGTGGCGGTTTCTGACTTCCCTAACAGATACGATGGAAAATCGAGCAAAAAGTCTCCTCCAATCGCAAAAGCCCCTGCCGGAACCCCCAGAAAAATAACAGGGACGAGGATCCATGAGAAAACAGTATTGAGCTTTTCCTTCGTGGTTGTCTTCCATCTTTGAAATGGGGACAGTTTCCTGAGACGTTTTGTCTCCTCTTTTCGTTTCTTTTCTTTATAAATTGCCCGTTTCTTTTTTAAGGAAGGATTTTTCCACAAATGATATTGCTGATGCAAACCGTCCCAGACAATTTTCCAGAAAAAGATAGCAAGAATCCCAATCGTACAGACAGAAATTGTTATAGTATAGAAAAGATAATAAGAAAAAAATGCGGTCAAAAACCAAATCACCAGAAGTGCTATTAAAATGTACATTATATCCCCCTCCCTTCACTGAACGGTAATTTGGTTCAGGATTTTGAGAAGAAGCCGAGGCTGAATTTCATTTTTGGCTTGCTCCCTTATCTGGAGTAACCTCCGCCGAATGATTACAAATAATACTATTGGCACACAATTTGCAAGTTAGTGCAATTGCAGACATAGTACTGGATTGTGGCTCAAGTCGACTATATCGGACTTGTTCTAAATTAGACTTTTTAAACCTTGCTCAAGGACATTTTCACAATTGCTGCCACCACGTTTTGTCCTTGAAATCTTTGCTCAAGGACATTTTGACATTTCCGCAACGACGTTTTATCCTTGAATTTAAAGGAAATACCCAAGTGGTGAAATCCCATTTGGGTACCTAATCATGGATATAGAGAATCAATAAATTCTTCATACGAGTTGCTGATATATTCCAGTCCAATTCTTCTCATTTCCTCCTGGCTGCCGACATCCTCTTCATCCGGTGCCAGTTCATGCTTCCATAGCACAATACTTGGAGTTTCATAGCTATTTTTAAAATCAAAGCAAATTAGATCTCCCGTTACTTCATATCCGAACGGAATAATTCCGTGCGGCAGACCTTCCACTATCTTTGAATAAATTCTGAGTAAGCCAACTGGGTCATCTCTTAACGTAAGTAAGCGGTCCATCACATAGCCTTTTCTTCTTACCGTATCAAATCGATTCGGCTCAGGATGTCCTCCATCATGCGCTATGACACTCGCAACATACTCTTTCGGGAATTTAATTGTCAATAAACGCTCAACCTGCCGGACATAGTCCAGTATTAATGGGCCGTTCGAACGATGCCAAAAAACCACTATCTTCACCTTCCATTTATATTATCCTTTATGTACATCCGTTTCCGAAAACTTATTGGCCTTTCTGGCTTTAAGTGCTTTTCGCTCGGCTCTTGATAATTTCTTGCGCCCTTTTGGATGATCGTCCGCAGCCCCCACTTCAAATTGTGCAGGGTAAAAGAAAACAGGCACTAGGAACGTGAGGAGGAGTCCCAGTAAATACATAGCGGTTGGCAGATAGATTGCCTTCACTTTATTATCCATTAGCTGCATAATGATTCCTTCAGATGGACGATATTGACCAGGGATTGCAATGAAAGCTATTACAACGGTTGCAATAAGAAACCCTTTTCCAATCCACGAATCAGCTGGATCATGGATTGCTTCCGCAATGACTTTTGTTTTTGTAAAAAGAAAAAACAAAAGCAGCAAATAAATGCCTAACGAGATATAAAAATAGATTGTACCAAAAGTAAAGAAAAATAATGGCATGACCGCATGAAGCCCAAAGTTAAAAAACATAAAAAATGCCATTACTCGTTGGTGAGATTCCCTTTCCAGGCCGCTTCGCCAAACTCGCCAGCCAATGAACAACTGTAGAAACAATACAATGGTAAAAATAAAAAACAACACCCATGAGGCAACGATTAAACTAACCACCGGTGCAATCATTACATACATCATGACAGGGCCAGCAACTTGGCCATAATTTAGGTAGTTTTTAAATGTCCTCTCGACCTCTTCCCAATCAAACATACTCCAAGCCTCCTCCCTATTTAAAAATAACTACTTCATTTATACGTAGGTTAAATCGGATAAGATTCAGTTTTGCACTACCCAGTTGATGTTAACATAATGAGGAATTCTTCCCAACATACAAACTCCAAATATATGCAGCTCACAGCCAATACCCTACCTAGGATTCACTCACTTTATGCTCCTTTAGATTGGGTTCAAGAATCATCAGGAACCATCTTTTTTCTCTATTCATATTATGGCGAATAAAAAAATAAAGTAGGTGGTTCTAATTGGGGCTTCAAAGTATTTAGAGTTTCTGTCCAAATTCGGTGTTAGCGGTGCACATCCTGGTGGATTCGAACTAACAAAGAAGATATTCGAACATGAACAGATTAACAAATTCTCCCGCGTTTTAGATGTAGGCTGTGGAACTGGCCAAACAGCTGCCTACCTGGCATCGCGTTATGGTGCGAAAGTAACAGGGTTGGATTTTAATCCCCTAATGGTGGAAAAAGCCAAAAAGAGAATGATAAAATCCCGCTTGCCAGTGGAAATCCATCAAGGCTCAATTGAAAAATGCCCGTTACAAAGCAGTAAATATGACTTCATTGTTTCCGAATCTGTTTTGTCTTTTGTCAACAAGCCCCGGGCACTTAAGGAAATAACCAGATTATTAAAGCCTGGCGGGCGGTTTATTGCAAATGAGCTTACCGTTGTGGGGAGACTAGGGAAGAATTCCGAGGAGGAAATTAAACGATTTTATGGGTTTGATTCGATTCTTATGGAAAAGGATTGGATTTCTTTATTTAAACAGGCTGGTTTAAAAAATATTAGTACGTTTTTAAACGCACCTTCCCTCCTTGAAAACCAATCAATGCCCGAATTTCAGTACTCGAAACATATTGAACCTGATTTATACGAGATCTTGCACAAGCATATGTATTTAACAGTAAAATATCAGGAGGTATTAGACTACAAAGTGTATTTATGTGCTAAATAACCTTTTACATTTTTTGAAGGAAATTTTAATCCTATTTCAAGGTAAATTTTCTAATTTGAAAGGAGCCCGAAATTCTAAAGCTCCATTTATATAATGTGATTTCTCTTTATATAGAAAAGGCCTGCAGGGACATTATCCACTACAGGCCTTTTTTGCAGGAAAATTAAATAAAGAATGGGAAAAACGGTCCGAACCGGCGAATTCCAAAGAACGGGAATCCAAATAATCCAAATGGCCCGAAGAAGGGGAAGAACTGCCTGCTTTCACTGCTGCTGCTTTCTTCCATTGAATGGGTGGGTATATGAGAATGGCCCGACTTGTGCATAAGGAGATACATTTTGTCCTTGTCATAACTATGAAGGATTCCTTGGTATACGGAGCCATCATTCATCTCAACTTGAATCACTTGGTATAAGTGTTGTTTGCACTTTTTGTGAAAATCCGTCATATCTCTTTCACCATTTAGGGCATTGTGATGACTATATGGTTGCATAGAAATAACCTCCTCTAATTTACTGCCCTTACAAATTATTCCTAGACGAGGTTTTGTGTTACAAGTTTTTAGGCAAATGATTCGCGCCACACATTAGAACGCACTTTCGTACTTGCAAAAAGCCATATATACTTAATACAAACAAAACGTAAGGGGATAAAAACGTGACAGAGAAGGAATCGATTGATAAGCGTCATTTACGTTCTATGATGACGAGAGAAAAACTGCTGGAGGCGGCTAAAGAGGTATTTGTAAAAGAAGGGTATCAAAAAACGACCATTTCTCAAATTATTAAAAAGGCTGAGGTAGGATATGGCACTGCGTATGTGTACTTTGAAGGGAAAGAGGATCTATTAATTGTTTTGATGGAAGATGTGATGCAAAAATTCTATCAGATTGCTGAGACGCCTTTTTTTCCTGAGTCTACAAAAGCAGCAGAGGAAATCATACAAGCCCAAGCCTATTCCTTTCTAAAATTAGCCGAGAAAGAGCGGGCAATGTTGCAGGTTTTTCATCAAGCAATCGGGTTCTCCACTGCCGTTGCTGATAATTGGAGAAAAATCCAAACTAAGTTCATCCAGCGAATCTCAAAGGATATCGCCTTTTCTCAGCAAAAAGGTCTTGCCTATCAAGGTTTGAATCATGGTATTGTAGCTCGGGCATGGTTTTTTATGAATGAAATGTATTTATGGGAAATCGTCCGGGACGAAAATCAGGCTACAGTTGAAGAAATCTCTAAAACAATCAGTTCTATTTATACATCTGGTTTATATAAATTATAGGTCGATACGAACAAAAAAACGGGCGAACCTTTTCCAATGGGTTGGATTTAGAAGTACAAAATTCAAATTAATAGTGCTTTACACAAGGTAATAGCAGAGAAATCAACATACATTTTGCAGCCACTTTAGCAGTAGTATTAGCATACGAAAAAGCTCAGTAGCCATATAAAGGCCTGAGCTTACTTTATAGTAATGTGCTGTTGAACATTAGCACCCGTTAGCTTAATAAGTTATAAATTTTTATAATATACCAAATAATAATTAAACCCCAAATTGATACTATTATTGAACCGAATATCCAATTTTTCGGTTTACCATTTTTCATCATTTCTTCTGCAAACTTCACAGTCAGATAATACATTATTCGGTATCATTTTCAACGCAAACAATATCCCTATAGGAAGGAGAATTACGTCATCTAAATAGCCAAGAATAGGAATAAAATCTGGTATTAGGTCAATTGGACTGAACGCATAAGCAACCACACAAGCAGTAAATAGCTTTGCAAACCAGGGTGTTCTTGTATCTTTATAAGCATAGTAAAGAATAAATATCTGTCGCTTTATACTTTTCGCCCAAGCCTTCATTTTCATAAACATTTTATCTCCTAAATAATCAATAGATTTCATTTTCATTATAACAAAATAAGATGGATGGTTATTGTATTAACCTGCCCGTTAGCCATCCATGAAGCGGAAATCACTGCTTCACCACAGAGAATGAAAATATGTTGGTATGACCATACTGTTTATTAATCCAGTCAACCAATCCATAGATCAATGATCCGTGGCTCCCTCATTTTTTTAACACATGAGGCGAGTGTTCTTTGGTACTGTCTTTTTTTATGTTTAGAGAAGTTTATTTTAATGGTAGAGTTGAAGTAGAAAAAGAGGCGTTTATTCAATAATCGCGCCTGATTGTTGAATTAAGACAGAATAAATGCTTGTGGAATCACGTTTATCTAGGGAATTAGTTTAGAACTCAGAATTAATGGTTGTAGCTTAGATGCTTCAGCCAAATTTAACTTCTTCCGGCACATTTGGCTAACGCTAGTGCGCGAAAGGGGCTTTCAAGAAAAGTAACCGCACACCTAGAATAGCTGCAATGGGGTAGACAATAACAGGCGGTAGCGGGACGCCGGCAAGGAGCACGACGAGTACTAGGACACTTAACACTGCAACAAGCCCCCCCATCACCTTAGCCACGCCACTCCAATAAAAGGCCAAACCGAAGAATGCTACAGTGAGCAACGTTAGGCCGATCGCTACGACCCCAAGCCACCCGAAATGTGCGGACATAAGGAGCGACGGCACATCGTTTGTGTCGCGTACGCCATCTGTGGGAGCGGTCAAACGCAGTAGTAGAATGAAAGCATATACAGCCGTGACTGTTATGATGCCCCACACACCCGCACGGGACATCACAGCTCCGCGTGTATGCTTCAGGAGTCCTGCCAGTAGTCCCAACCCAATCACTGCAGCTAAAGTACCCGCGAAGAATAACAGGCTTTGCACCGTCCACGCTACCTGTTGGCCTGTGAGAGCGCCTAGCTTAGTGAGTGAGTCACCCGGATTGTAGAAATCGCCTAGCTGGGGCATAAAAGCCACTGCCCCAACGAACCACAAAACTGGACTGGTGATAAGCAATAGCCCTGCAATTTTCAAACGTAGGGGCACGTCATTTCTAGCGGGGACGGTATTATTTTCATTTTTCTCAGTGGTTATCGTGTTTATAATAATTGCCTCCAATCATTTATGTTCTATTTGAATTATATGAGGTTAGCGATTTATTTAGCATACTTCCTTTAAATATTGGCAAGTTATTGATGGTTGTTGCAATTAAACCGGGAAGAAATAACACAACATTGAATGGTGTCACTTCACATACTAATAAAAGATTCTTCTTCATCATTTTTTTAAGTTCCAAAAAATTAGAGGTGTATGTTATATATTCAACAATCTGGCCCGATTGTTGAACACAAGTTAAACATCGTTCTTCAACTAAACTGCCCCGTTAGTTCAATAAGCAAGAGCCAGCTATTTAGAATTATTCCTCCACCGTTTTAAAATTCTATTAAATACATACTCCCTAATGTTAATGAAATCAATGTTAGTTAGGTTATGATTCTGCAATAAAGCTTTAACCCTTTCGGAAACGATTACAGTGCCCTTCCAATTATTAAAGAAAAATATGTCGGTTCCATCCCAACTATCAAGGTTAATGCTTAAACCATCTTCTTTATCTAATATTCGGGAAGAAACTCTATGACATAAGGGACAATTGGGAATTTCATTACCCTTTAGGTTTGTGAGAAGACCGCCTCTTCCGGATACTTCCATTTGTTTTAAATCTGTATTAAGCAAGTTTCCTTTTTCATCGTCAATCAAGATTTCTTTTAAATGGAATCCCGTTATATTACTCGAAAGTATAGCACTTTGAAAATCGGGACTTATGATACTCCATTTATACACGCGGTAATAATCTGTTCCCTCCTCAGGATTACCTTCAAATGAAATCACAAGAGGTCCTACTGGCTGAGTATTAATTCCGCCACATTTTGCGCAAACTTTTTTTGTGTATTCTTTTCTACCAGTATGCGATTGGTTCCGACTTGCTTTGTAAAACATAAAATTCCATCAGACCCACCCCTTTGTCTTTAAGAACATATATCCTATTCCAAAACCTCTGATTACGGTCATTAGTTTTAGCCATAATTTTAAACTAACCTTCCCAGATAGCTTAATAAGGGTTTTATCAATTGCATAATGAAGGAATTTTCCAAAAGAAAGAAGAATACTATTAATGGTATTGCTTCGTAAAACGATAGCTAGATAGGGGGATCAATATGACGAATGAAACTGCAGTAAAAAAGTTACCTGCAAGAAGCGAGGTTCCGGTTGAGGAAACGTGGCGCCTTGAAGATCTCTTTGCGTCCGATGATGACTGGGAGAAGGAATTCCAGGAAGTGAAAGAGCTTATTCCAGGAGTAAGCGCCCATCGTGGAAAACTCGGTGAAAGTGCAGATAGCCTATACACCGCTTTGCAGGAACACGACCAGCTCCTTGGTCGGATTGGCAGTTTGTATACATATTCCCACCTGAGGTACGACGAGGATACCGGAAATTCCTTTTATCAAGGAATGGATGGCAGAATGAAGGCATTCTATTCCCAGGCGGCAAGCCAGCTTGCTTTTATCGTGCCGGAAATTCTTTCAATTGATGAGCCAAAAATCAAAGGATTTTTGGAGGAAAAACCTGAGCTTAAGCTGTACGAGCATGCCCTAGAAGAAATCAACCTCCAACGCCCGCATATTTTATCCGCTGAAAAGGAGGCGCTCCTGGCTGAAGCCGATGAAGTGATGGCTGCGTCATCAAACACGTTCGGTATGCTGAATAACGCGGACCTGGAGTTCCCACCAATTAAGGATGAAAACGGGGAAGAGGTCGAAGTGACCCATGGCCGCTACTCTAGATTCCTTGAGAGCGCGGATGCAAGGGTGCGCCATGACGCGTTCAAGGCAGTTTTTGATACCTACGGAAAGTTCAGGAACACATTTGCGAGCACACTTAGCGGCCAGGTGAAGAAGGACAACTTCAATGCCCGTATCCGCAACTATGATTCTGCCCGTCAAGCCGCGCTGGCCGCGAACAATATCCCGGAAACCGTCTATGACAATCTTGTTCATTCAATCAGTAACAATTTGCATTTGCTGCACCGTTATGTAAAGCTTCGCAAAAAAGTGCTTGGCGTCAACGAGCTTCATATGTATGATTTGTATACTCCGCTTGTAAAGGATGTCAAGATGGAGATTTCGTACGATGAAGCCCGGGACCTCGTGTTGAAGGGCCTTGCACCGCTTGGCGAGGAGTATCAGAACATCCTGAAAGAGGGCTTTGATAACCGATGGGTCGACGTCCACGAAAACAGAGGAAAGCGGAGCGGGGCGTATTCTTCGGGTGCTTACCGTACGAATCCGTATATCCTGATGAACTGGCACAACAATGTGGACAACCTGTTTACGCTTGCCCATGAATTCGGACACTCGGTCCATAGATATTATACAAATAAAGCCCAGCCATATCCGTATGCCAATTTCAGCGTTTTCGTTGCCGAAGTCGCATCGACCTGCAATGAAGCGCTTTTGAATGATTATCTGCTAAAAACAATTGGTGACGAGCAAAAGCGGCTGTACTTGCTCAATCACTTCCTTGAAGGATTCAGGGCGACTGTATTCCGCCAGACGATGTTCGCGGAGTTCGAGCACCAAATCCACAAGAAGTCCCAGAACAACAAAACACTTACGGCAGATTCTTTGACCAAGGATTATTATGAGCTGAACAAAAAATACTTCGGCGGCCAGGATATTACCATTGATGAAGAAATCGGCCTCGAGTGGTCAAGAATCCCGCATTTCTATCACAACTACTATGTTTACCAATATGCGACAGGCTACAGCGCAGCAACCGCATTAAGCAGGCAAATCCTTGAAGAAGGACAGCCGGCAGTCAACCGCTACATCGACTTTCTGAAAGCCGGTAGCTCTGACTATCCAATTGAGGTACTCAAAAAAGCCGGCGTCGACATGACCAGTCCGGTACCAGTCGACAATGCCTGCAAAGCCTTCGAACAAGCACTAAACGAAATCGAACAAATCCTAAGCTAATGATTAGGGGCCAGGCGCCATCTCCAATAGGAGGGTGCCTGGCCTCGCTTATTAATCGTTAACGTAAATTCCTTGACCCGTATAGTATTGATATTAGGGAGTTGTTACACTATTTTCATTAATTTGTAGAACCTCTCCCTCAAATCTTTATATTTTCTCCTTTATGATTATTTGACTTATTAATTTAATTCGATAAATGTAAGTTTATTCCTTCTTCAACTAACCTGCCCCGTTTGTTGCAATAAAAAATTCAACAAAAAAGGGGTTAATCCTGCTGGACCAACGCACCCGTTTGTTTAAAAAGGATGAATCATTCATTTTTTTCTTGTAACCATTCTTTGTATTCAGATGTAGTATATTCATCAGTTTTTACCACGTTCCAATGATTATTTTTCTGTTTTAAGAAGACTTTCATTAGATATTCCCCACCAGATTCGTCGAAATCATTTCTCAAATAAACAATGCTTCCGTGAACAAGAACTATTACTTCATTATCATTTATGGCATTCACCTTAATTCGTTCATAACTTTCAATATCGTAATTGGCATCCAACAAGTCAAATCCTTCTTTTAAGGTTTTAACCTCATTTTTCTCTGCATTAATTCCTTTTTCAAGGTCAATATTCTCTTTTAATTTGGGGTATCTTTCCCACAGAATATTTATATCATTATTTATTACTGCTTGAGTTCTATGATACATATACTCTCTTACAGGCTTTGAATATTTCACCCAATCTGATGGTTCAGGTTCAATAAATACTTCTTTATCCTTTTTTGAATTAAGGTAATCCGATAAAGCTACATTTTGTTGACACCCTAATAATGACAATATTAATACAACGGTTAAACTCCCAAAATGAATTTTCTTGATATTATCCACCTCCTACAATTTAATTCATGAGACGAATATTACTTGGGATATGTTTCGAAATGAATATTAAGACCTACTTCTTATTGCACTAAACTGCCCCGGCAGCTCAAGAAAGACTTCACCAAAAAAGGCGGTTAATCCTTCTTGGATCAACGCACCCCATAGTTCAAGGACATTACTTCACAATCTTGGTATTTTGTTTCCATTCCTCTAAAGTCATCATTTTAAATTCTTCTTCAAAATCTATCCTTAAAGGAGCAATCAATTCAATACTATTTCCATCAGGATCTTTAAAATAAATAGCTGCATGAGCTTGTGGATTATTAGGTAAGACTAATGGTTGTTTTTCAGGAGGGAATCCAAAATTAGTTGAGACAGCTATTCCCCTCTCTTCTAACCATCCCTTAACATTTTTCAAATCTCCTCGATCGATTTGGAAGGCTACATGTCTCAAAGAAGGATGGTAGGGGGTATTCACTTTATCTGTCTCCCACAATCCTAACCAGCTTCTTCCTTTATCAATCCAGAAAAACACTAAGTTTTCTTGTTTAACGCAATTTCCAAATCTAATTTTTTATAAAACTCCATAGAGTTTTCAAGATTACTGACAGGTAAATGTGCTTCATATAACCCTTTAATCAAAAACCCAACCCCCTATATTAGAAATAACTTCTATAAAAACATTTAAAATCCTTCTTCAACAAATCTGCCCCGTTTGTTCAACAATAGATTTTTTAATATGGGTTTTCCATACTCCAGATTAAATTTAATATTTTTCTTATCAAATAACAATTCAATAATAAGACCAAAAATCGCTATTCCAATACTTTCAAATCGAGAGAGGAGAAAAGAAGGGAATATCAAAATTAAAGAAAAAATTGAAACGATAGTTGCTAATAACCCAATAGTATAAATGACTCTCTCTTATCCGAAAATGGTAATTCAAATGGAATAGTTCCCATACTATATGGCCATTAATTTTTTTGGTTTAGAGCATAATTATCTCTTTAAAGCAAAATATATAACTGCTGTCTAAAATCAAATGCGAGGGGAATTTACATGGAAACTTTTTTTGGTGATGACAAATCACAAACTTCAGGTAGTCAGGGAAGTAAGACCAGTTCAAATCAACAGGATAGCCAAAGCAGCGGAAGCATCCAGCTTCATAAAGAAGAACTTGACATAACAAAAAATAATATCGACGCTGGTGAAGTAGTATTAAGTAAAGAAGTTGTTGAGGAGCAAAAGACTGTCAATGTACCAGTTATGCATGAAGAAGTTGTCATAAAGAGAACACCGATGAATAACGAACGGAGTAATGAATCCATTACCTCAGGCGAGACTATCCGTATTCCAGTCAGCCAGGAAGAAGTGGAGGTTAATAAATATACAGTCACTACCGAGGAGGTATCTGCTTCAAAACGTGAGGTAGAGGAAACTAAGCAAATCCAGGAAACACTCCAGCATGAAGAAGCCCATGTAAATACAACTGGTAGCGTCGAAATCGTTTCTGGTGCATCTGAATTTGAAGATATAAATAAAGGCTAAACCACTGAACACCTTTTCATTTCATTTAAATGGAAAGGTGTTTTAACTATCCCTGGAAGGTGATTCTTTTGCCAGAAAAACATGAAAAACGTGAACTCCAACTACATAAGGAACAATTGCAGGTAAGCAAGAAGTGGAGTGAAACAGCTAATGTTAGGGTCTATAAAAGAACTTATACCGAGGCGAAGCAAATTAATGTGCCCATAACTCGCGAAGAATTGATTATAGAAACAAAGTCAGTGCCTTCAGTTGACACCCAAAATTCAGGCATCGAAACAATAACCATTCCACTAATGGAAGAACGAATCGAGGTCATCCTTCATCCAACAGTATTGGAGGATGTGGAAATTTATAACCAGCAATATAAAGAGATTATCCCTATTCAGGAAATGTTAAAAGAGGAAATAGTGCGAATAGAAACAATGGGAGATGCAAAGGTTGTTTTAGATTTCCCTGATGGAGAAGGTTGAGGTTTTTATCCTCCATAAGAATCCTTATTAACTAACGAATGAAGAGCTAGAGTAACGCTTTTATGGCGTTGCTCTTTACTTAGAAATACTTATGATAAACTCCTGTAAACATTTTCTTATTGAACTAACCTGCCCCGATACTAATAACTGTAACAAAAAAAAGGCGTTAATCCTTAGATTAACGCACCAGTTACTAGAGAAGTATTTTTACGATCTTCATGGTATGTTAATAAGACACAGGATAAGCATCCACAAGGCAGCTTAATTCTAATTTTTCACTTTTTCTTTCTATCGTTAAGGTTACAGTCTGATTAACAGCTTTTTTGTTTAATGCTCTCCCAAATGATTCATACCCTACAATTTCTTCTCTATCGATTTCCTTTATTATGTCTCCAGGTTCAATCCCGGCAGCTGCAGCTACTGAACCTTTCTTTACCGTTAATACTCTTGTACCTATGGCCCCCTCGTTAGTTGTGTGTGTAATACCAATCCAACCTTTCCATAACTTTGCACGAATATCCTCACCTGTTTCATAGACACTCTTCAGATTTTCTAAGAATTGACCTGTACCAAACAACATATTTTCTTTTATAGCTTGAGACATTTCACTCAAAAAGGAAGCTTGATATTCAATACTCACCTTAATACCATTTTCAACTTCCATTAATGAAGTAATAGTAGTAAAATCACCATCCATACTTTGGATTGCAAAGCGTTTCATCGCATCAATTTCAGTGAATATACCTTCCGTTGTTGCTCCCCAACCATGATTCATGTAACCTTTGCCACCTACACAAAAATCTATTTCCGCATTTTTTGTATACCAACGGTTTAAATGCTCAGGTTTAGTCAAAGCATCCCATACTTCAATTAGAGTGGCATTAATAACAATTTCTCTTTTGACGGAGTCCTTAATCTTGTTCATCTCGAATCTCTCCTTTTTCAACATAATGTTTTAGACTTACGAGCTGATCACCGAGTAGTTCTCCGATGTATTGAAGCACATCCTGGAAAGCTATTTGGAGGGAGTTAGGGTTTAGCGAATAAATACGATACTTCCCTTTTAATCTCTCTGAAATAATTTTTTCCTCCAACAGAATAGTTAAATGCTTCTTAATGGCTGGTTGAGAGATATCGAATGCTTCAACTATCTCCTTTTGGGTTTTGCTTCCTTGTTTAAGTATGCTCAATATGCGACGGCGGGTAGGATCACCTAAAGCTCGATAGACATCTGGCATTTTCATTCCCTCCTCCCTTACATATAACCTAAAGGTTATATTCAATATAAACGCATTTGATAACGTTTTCAATATTTTTTTAAAAAATTATAGAAAATTATTCCTTTCGTTTGGACAATAAAGAATTCACCAGGGTGAGTAAATACTTCCTGGATTAAACGCACCGATAATTAAGAAGAAATCTTTAAAGTCCTTTATACTATTTATCTGACTTTCTCCGCCAACTCTAAAATAATACCCTCCGGACCACGAACATAGCATAACTTATAACTTTCTTCATATTGCTGTATCTCACTAAAGATTTCCGTGCCCCTCTTTTTCAATTTTTCAACTATAGCCTCAATATCTTCAACAGCAAAGCAAATATGCCGGATACCCAGTGTATTTGCAAAAGGTTGCTGAATATCCTTTTCATCTGATGGCGTATAAAATTTAACTAGTTCTATCCATGCCTGACCATCTGGCATCCCTAATCCTACACATGCCGTTTTAACATCATTAAGCCCAACTATTCTGTCTAACAGTTCTCCATCCAATTCCCATTCCGCTTTCACTTCAAGTCCTAAATCAAGAAAAAACGCTTTAGCCTCAGAAAGATTATTTACGTTTATACTCACATGATCTATTCTATTGATCTTCAGATTGCATACCTCCAATGTTCCGTTTATTTCTAATACCTGTATTCGTGTAAGGATTGTTTGAAATTCTTACAGGAAATATCTTCAACAAACCTAATGAAGGAGGGGTAGACCGCTTTTTTGGGGCTGTTCCCGTCTTCATACCCAATGAAGGATGGGTAAACATCTATTTTCAGGCTGTTCCCGTCTTCATAACCAATGAAGGATGGGTAAACATCTATTTTCAGGCTGTTCCCGTCTTCATACCTGCCTCGTAGTGGAAGATGAACCTCAACAGCAAGTGCATTAAACATTAGTTGATTCTCCCATCCAAAGAGCAACCATAAGAAAAATAAAATATAGGAACCCCCCCAATACTTTCCCCTTTGAATCTTTATTTTCAATTATTAAAGCAGCAGAAAGTATTATACAAACAATATATCCAACGAATCTTAATTCAGTAGCAAACGGAGATACAACAATTGAAATTACCGCTAATGAAATATATAGCCATTTAAAATTGAAATTCATTAATTGCCCCCCTTAACAAATCCGTCATGTTTTTTCTATCTGACTAAATCCTTCTTAAAGTAACCTTTCAAGATGGAATTCAACAAACGAGCGCCCAAATCCTTCTTAAATCATAGCACCCGTTTGCTGAGTGACATTTTACCTCAAATGCTTCTTTTAATTCTGAGAGAAATCTATTCCGCTTACTAACTGATATTTTTAACATTTGAAATGAAATACTAATTCAGATGCTAGTTAAATTGTTCCTCTCCCTTATCGTTACCTGTTAATCGGCTTCCAAATTGGCCGTTTCCGACCATTATGTTTTAAATTTTTAAAATATTCAGCTAAATGATATTGACATGATGTCAACTTCTGCTATATTCTTCAATTAACAAAGCTGAAAGGATGGTCGGAAAAATGAAAGCGGATACATTTTTGCCAACAATAGAATACGCCCAACAATTAGATCGGAATAGTATGACCTTTAGAGAAGAGTTTTACATTAAAGAAGGTACATATTATATGGACGGAAACTCGTTAGGGCTGCTTTCCAAGCGGGCGGAAAAAACATTGCTTCTCAGTTTGGATGATTGGAAGAATCTTGGCATCGATGGATGGATGTCAGGGCATCAGCCTTGGTTTGATTTTTCGGAGAAATTAGGCGCAATGACTGCCCCCTTGATAGGAGCAAAGCCAGAGGAAACAATTGTTACAGGTTCGATTACGAGGAACATTCATCAAATTTTAGCTACCTTTTACAAACCAGAAGGAAAACGGACAAAAATAGTAGCAGGCGAATTGGACTTCTCATCGGATATTTATGCGATAAAGTCCCAATTGCAGCTTCATGGACTTGATCCAAATGAACATTTAGTGTTGGTAAAAAGCCACGATTCCCGCACGATTGACGAAGCAGACATCATTTCTGCGATGACGGACGAGGTCGCCATCGTCTGGATGCCATCTGTTCTATATCGAAGCGGCCAGCTGCTGGATATGGAGCTTTTGGCGAAAGAAGCACATAGTAGAAATATATTAATAGGATTTGATTTGGCCCATTCGATTGGTGCTCTCCCGCATTCCATGCATGATTGGTGTGTCGATTTTGCTGTCTGGTGCAATTATAAGTATTTGAATAGTGGCCCGGGCGGTGTTGGAGGTTTATTTGTACATGAAAGGCATCATGGAAGAGCCCCTGGTTTGGCAGGCTGGTTTAGTTCAAGCAAAGATAAACAGTTTGATCTTGAATTAGAATTGACACATGCCCAATCAGCTGGTGCCTTCCAAATTGGTACTCCACATATTTTAAGTGCTGCCCCGCTCTTAGGGTCTCTTGAAATCTTTGCTGAGGCTGGAATTGAAAATCTCCGTGCAAAGTCCCTCGAAATGACTGACTATATGATGCAATTAATCGAGGTTGATCTTTCCAATTTTGGATTTACGATTGGAAACCCAAGGGAAGATGAACGCCGCGGCGGACATGTTTGTCTCGAGCATGATGAAGCGGCAAGAATTTGCAAAGCTTTGAAAGACCATCATGTAATCCCGGATTTCAGATTCCCAAATGTCATCAGGCTTGCCCCTGCCGCTTTATATACAACATTTGAAGATATATGGGAAACGATTCAAATTTTAAAAAGCGTTATGGTAAACGAAGAATATAAAAATTACGAGAATGCAAGAGAAGTAGTGGCTTAGTTTCCTATTCCGACCTAAAAAAAGGAGAATGCGCATGAAGCAAAACGGGAGTTTCCAGCAAATTGTCGATCGTGAAAAGGGTCTTAGTAAAAAGTTAACGACCGGGCAAATTTCAATGATTGCCATTGGAGGAGCAATTGGAACAGGGCTTTTTCTTGGGAGCGGCTTTGCAATTGGCCAAGCCGGGCCGAGCGTAATCATCAGCTATGCGATTGGGGCTTTTATTGCTCTATTGCTAATGGGATGTCTTGCTGAAATGACTGTTGCCCATCCTACCTCGGGATCATTCGGCGCCTATGCCGAACATTATATCAATCCATGGGCAGGTTATCTTGTCCGCTATTCTTATTGGGCCTGTATCGTTGCCGCTGTCGGAGTTGAAGTAACCGCGGTGGCTGTCTACATGTCCTACTGGTTTCCAAGTATCCCTGGCACTGTTTGGATTCTTATCTTTTCCGCGATTTTAATTTATGTAAATGCAACGAGCGTTAATTTATTTGGTTCTGTTGAATATTGGTTCTCGATGATTAAAATTGTGGCGATTGTCGCGTTTATTTTAATCGGCGCTTATGTTGTTTTTGGCGGGAGCAATCCGGAAATCGGCTTCCAAAACTATACAAATGATGGCGGCTTCCTTCCAAATGGCTGGTCAGGCATGTGGATTGCGGTGGTCATTGCCTTATTTAGTTATTTAAGTATCGAGATGATCGCTGTAACAGCCGGTGAAGCCGAAAACCCGCAAGTAGCAGTACCTAAAGCACTGAAGGCAACTGTTTTCCGTTTGATATTCTTCTATCTTCTCACCTTGACACTTATGCTTGCGATTGTACCGTGGGCCGGAGCAGGCATTGAAAAAAGCCCATTTGTCAAAGTCATTGAATTCATGAATATCCCTGGCGCTGCCGGAATCATGAATTTTGTTGTCCTGGTCGCTGCCCTTTCGGCTATGAATAGCCAGCTGTATATTACCACACGGATGATGTTTTCACTTTCGCGAGCAGGCTATGCACCGTCACGGTTTGGCAAATTAAATAAAAAGAATGTCCCTGTTTATTCCTTGGTCCTTTCGACGATTGGGATTGCCATTGCAGCCGTAATCCATGCCATCGTACCAGATCAAGCCTACTTGCTTATGATGGGAATCTCCATGTTCGGCGCCATGTTCACATGGCTGATGATATTTGTCACCCATTATTTCTTCCGTAAAAAATACAGAGGCGAAAAGCTTTCAGTAAGAATGTGGGGTTTTCCTTACTTGACCTTATTAGGAGCACTCCTCATGCTAAGCTTGCTCTTCACTACATGGTTTGTCTCCTTCTTCAAAGCAACCTTAATGGTCGGAATACCTTGGTTACTTCTATTATCTTTTGCATATTACTTGCATCAGAAGAAAACAAGACATGTCAAAATGGATGTTCAATCTAAAACAGTATAGAAGAATAGTGGCCCGCCTCTTTTAGCGCATCGAAAGAGGTGGGGCTTTTTTTTTCAAAAAACACCTCACCTTAAGCAACACCTATTTAACCTTTCCATGCCATATTTCAACCCCCACTATACGGGGTTAAAATGAACATAACAAAGGAATTTACGCTGGCAGACTCAGAAACAGTCCTCAAACAAAGTTCATATCGTCTGTACGCAGTTTCACCCATTTTGGATAGAGCCTATTGAGTTCTTCCTCAATGGGCAGTGCAGCACTAATTTTTCCCAGCAGCGTAAAAGACTTAGCTATTTGTTAGTGCCCTGATACATGCCTCCACCTCGGGGGTTTTTTATTTTTTTTCAAGTAACGTCATTATCTGAACTTTATTCAATACTAAGGCTGGTCCTTAATGGTTTGTGGGATTCCAGTTTTCAAAGTTTTTCATACTCTGTTATTAAGTGCACGGAAGGAGGCTTTAAATATGTCTGATGGAGTAGGTTTTGGTGGTGGCTTTGCTTTAGTCGTTGTCTTGTTTATCTTACTAATCATTATAGGATCTTCATTTGTAGGCCGTTGCTATTAAGAGTTGATCATTCTAATTGAAAGGGGGTTATACTATGGGGTTTTTCGGTGGATATGGCGGTTGCGGCTATGGGGGATACGGGGGATACGGCGGCCGCGGCGGCTTCGCTTTAATTGTTGTCTTGTTCATTCTTTTAATCATTATCGGAGCAGTTTGCTTTGGTGGTTATTAATCGGTAGCACTACGAAGGACAGTTTGAGGAACAGGTTCTATTTTGGACAGTTCACTACTGAAAGTGAAAATTCAATAAAGCTTCACAGAAAAAGCTCGGAGGTTTTATTCTCCGAGCTTTTAGTATAACGAGATTAACATAAGGATTCGTTAGTTGATTAACAAAGGGCTTCCCGATGACCGCCATAACCCATGCCGTAACCAGGATAACCTCCATAGCCGCCATGTCCCATACCGTAACCAGGATAACCTCCATAGCCGCCATGTCCCATACCGTATCCAGGATAACCTCCATAGCCGCCATGACCCATACCGTATCCAGGATAGCCTCCATAGCCTCCATAGCCACCATGACCCATACCATAGCCAGGATAACCTCCATAGCCGCCATAACCCATACCATAGCCAGGATAACCTCCATAGCCGCCATAACCCATACCATAGCCAGGATAACCTCCATAGCCGCCATAACCCATACCGAAACTAGGATAACCTCCAAAACCCATACCGCTTCCAAAAAATTGTCTCTCCATTTTTTGTCCCCTCCTCAAATTATTACAAGACAGTGTATGTGTCCATGTTGGAGAAGGAATAGGCATCTGCCATGGTTCTTTGCCGTTATTTGCGGAGGGGTTTGTTTTTTTATTGTAAAAAGAATAAACATAAGTGGTTCCTTTTTATATCTGTAATTTCCGATCACTAAGGGAAGCTTCTAAAAATATTTTTTGAACCCCACACCGTCTCTGTGTCGTCAGTTATAGTATAGGGGAGAAAAAGGAGGGGGAACTTTTGGGGCATTCGAAACTAGAGGTTGAAGCTGGTTTTTATGACATTGTTGAAACCTATTTAAATGATATTCGAAAAGTAATTTTTACATATGTGAAGGATTATCACATGGTGGAGGATATCACACAGGAGGTATTCCTGACTGTTTTTCATAAGTTAAAGGACTTCCGTGGAGAGAGTTCAATGAAGACGTGGATTCTTAAAATTGCGATTAACAAGTCAAAGGATTATTTAAAGAGCTGGAATTACCGGAAAGTGCAGCTAACCAGCTGGTTGAAGGAAGAACCCGGGGCAAATGAAGTGGAACGAACCGTTATGAACAAACTGCAGAACCATGAACTTGCCGAAACCATTATGAAGCTGCCACTAAAATACCGGGAAGTGGTCATCCTCTATTACTATCATGATTTTGATACAAATGAAATCAGTTTCCTGCTTAATTTGAATGTTAATACAGTTAAGACCAGGCTGCTCCGCAGTAAGGACTTGCTAAAAAGGAGGTTTGATTTCAATGAATAACTTTAAACAGACTCTTAAAACATCGCTGGATGAACGCTATTTCAGCCAGCTCACATTAAATAATTCAGAAGCAAGAATGTTTGCGAAAAAGGTAGTGAGTACTCCCGAACTGAAACCTATATCTAAATTCCCTTCCTTTGTTTTACCTGCTTTGACTACAGTCATTGTCATACTGATAGGAAGCATTTTATTGAACACCTTTTTAAGTAAAAATGAACAGGTTTCGGCTGCAATCGAAACGGAAGCTACAAAAGAATTTGGCCAGGAAGTAGTAATCTTTGAGTTTGATGACTATCCTATCACGTTTGCATCTATCTCCAAACCTTCTTTTCTGCCAAAGCCAACTGACCTGACACTTTCGTATGGAATGACAAAAGGTGAAATGGACCCGCTTTTCGCCAAGGAGGAAAATCGCGAGCGCTGGAATAAGGAACAGGAAAGTGAGCTTCTTTATGGCCCTTATACTGGCAGGAAGGCTTTTAGCATCGTTTATCGCCCAGGCACCGTTGAAGTAGGTGATTCTGACACTCAACAAAGAACAATCAATGACCTCCCGGTACAATACCAACACTTAGAACGTCCTGCAGGCGAGTTCGTCCTGGCAACTATAAATGCCGCCGGTGGAAGCTATGGAGTTGAAATGAACATAACAAAGGAATTTACGCTGGCAGAATCAGAAAAAGTCCTTGAAGAAATAACGATGCAATTAAATAAATGAATAATCCGAGGAGAGGGATTCTTGTAAGAAATTCTTTATTCAATTTGATATTTTTGGGCATTGGACAATCTTGCATCTTAACGGGATATTCCGGAATTGGTTTCATTGGATCTTTTATCGGTATAGTTTTATGTTTAACTATTTGATGATTTCAAGAAGCTTGAAAAAAAGGGATGAACATAACTCAAAAAATCCAATGGATGACTCTTTTTTTCACGCCAATAAAGATTTTACCCCCGATAAGCTGTGGTGGTGATTATGAAAGTCACTTTCCACT
The DNA here is from genome assembly GCF_001685025.1 of Bacillus sp. FJAT-27225. Classification (GTDB taxonomy): domain Bacteria; phylum Bacillota; class Bacilli; order Bacillales; family Cytobacillaceae; genus Bacillus_D. Next base: position 58,595 of record NZ_MAYU01000022.1, read on the forward strand.
AGTTCTGCTACGGCAAATAAACAATTGGTAAACTAAAACGAATGGCAGGAGAGTATGGTTAAAAAGTAATTTGCCATACCCTCCTAATCGTTCCTCAAAGACGGTCCTTTTTTAAAATAAGAAAAGAACTCTAAATGATTATAGTGTCTCGCTAACCTAAAAGAAGGAAACCTTACCAATACCGTTAAAGGCTCAACTATTCACCCGTATGTTTTAAGTGCATTTTTAAGGGGCGATTATGTCAATTTACTGCTGACTAACTTCTCAAATTCCTCAAGAGACAACTTTTCCGTACTTTGTTTTAGTTCATCTGGAACGTTAACATAACACATTAATTCTAAGCTATTTCCATCTGGATCATTAAAGTAAACCGAAGCATTTCCTTGATTTGGTCTTACAAAAGGCTCAATTGATGTTCTGCTTCCAAAAGGTACAGGCTCAACTTTGATGGATTCAAGCCATTTTACAGACTCTTTTAAATCCTCAAATTCGACTCGAAAAGCAATATGCCTTAAAGAAGGATGGTATGGAGTTTGGTACTCCTTTCCTTCCCACAACCCTAACCAGCTTTTTTCTTTTTCAATCCAAAAGAATGCAGTTTCCTCATCACGAAAAGCTAACTCCAAACCTAACCTTTCGTAAAATTCGATTGAATTCTCTAAACTTTTTACTGGTAAATGTGCTTCATATAGCCCCTTTATCATTTCCCCATCCCCCTTGTTTCAGACTTTATGAACATATAATTTTATTAATAAAGAACCATTTATTCAACAATTCAGTCTTTTTTAATAAAAAAAAGCCATTAATCCTTCTCGGACCAATCCCCCATATAGTGAAGGATTTCTAATTCTTTTCCATGCTTTTTTGATATTTACTATGTCCATCGGTTACACCAATAAGTTCAAAGTCATTGTTCTTATAGAAGTTATTTAGTTTACTATTATCTGTAACACAATCTAATCTAAGATATTCCTTATGACTTACATTGTCTTGTATCCAAGTCAGTATACTTTTGCCCAAACCTTTTTTCATATAAGCAGGAATAATTGCAAGTCTATGTAAATAAAGCGATTGTGAAGAAATATCACTTCCCCAAATATGCCTATCCCATTCGCTTTGTTCAGATAATAGTGTGAACGTAGCTACAATATCGTTATCTTTTAGAACAATGTATGTTTCTTGACTGGTTATCGCTTGTTCAATTTCTTGATCGTCACCACCATCTAATAGAAATCTCCATTGATCTATATCATTATCTTTCATCCATTGAGCTATCAGCTTTAACATATTAATAATTACACTACTGTCGTCAATTGTAGCAATTTTTATTTGAAAACCTTCACCGTAATCCAAGTTTATTTTGCTCCTTTTTAATTAATATTTTTATTAAATACCTTCAAAACAGATGACTCTTATTTAGAAGAAGTAAATGTACCCCAAAGCTAAAAAGATTACAATTGAACCTATTGACCTTGCCCAAATGACTGAATTTTTAAGTCCGGCTTTTTTCTCTAAGTAATTTATGTAAGTAATCACCAGAATAAATCCACCAAAAAGCATGAGATAAACCGAATGATCTCGGTTAGATAACGTACTCATAGCAGCCAATCCAATTAGGATGGTTCCTATTGCCCCTATTAATACATTGATATATAACGTGAAACTTTTATTTTCGTCCACTTTTTTATCCCCCATATCTTTTTCAACTCATTTGTTCAATTAGAAGTTAAAACAAAAGCGGGTTAATCCTTTCTGTTCAACGAACCTGTTGTTCTTAGAAGGGAAAACAATCAAAGGGTTATTATTTAATTTGTTAGTGATTGTTTCTCCCATTCTGTTGGCCCTTCACCACTTTGAATGAATTTTCTCCAAGTATCTCCATTTTGCTTATCATAAATAATAATATTGTTTTCATTAACCACAATAAGTTCAAATCGGTTTAGTTCTTGATTGGGCTGCTCAGCGGCTGCTATCCTCTGTTCGTTTGAAATATATTTAAGTGTATTTGAATATATCCATGAACTCAAAACAATACACAGCCCAAAAAATAATATAGAAAATGAGATCAAGTTCTTATTCATTCCCTAACCCCCGTTTGTTAAAAGTAAAAGCCACCTTGTCCTTCAGCAAATTAAGGATATACCTATCCCCGGTAGTTCATTTCATTTATAAAGGGCAGGACTGATTTATTATGTCTAGAAGACGTTTTGAGTCCTGAGCCGACACTTTTTCCGAAAGTCTTGCAGCTGCTATAATTGGAGCCCATTGCAACACTTCCTCTTTTACCAGACCACCTTTCTCACAATAAAGCCGCAAATACATCTCGGCTAATTCATTTGAAACCTGTGAGTATAAAAGATATGTACGGTAAATGTCAGCTCGTATATCGCCTGCACTGGAATCCACCCAATCAATGATTGTTACGTTGTTACCTGACATAATTAAATTAAATGGATGGTAATCACCGTGACATAGCATACTCTTAAATGTCATTCTATTTAATTTTCGTAGTAAAACTGACTTATGTCTGTTATCCAAATTATGAGCTGATTCGATTTGCCGGTTTAATCTTTCAGTCATATTCTCAATTGAATCCGCCTCAACCTTATGAATTTCTTGTTGTATTTCAACGGAAAGATTCAGGTAGTATTTTGCCTGTTCGATGTTTTCGGAAAGAATATCACCTATTGATCTGCCCTTAACAAACTCCATAATAATCGCTTGTTTGCCATCTATTTTCATAACATCTATTATTTTTGGCACAGGAAGTCCACACGAATAAGCATATTTTTGCTTCTCAGATTCAATAAATGATTCTGTTTCAGGCAAGTAGTCATTAAAAACTTTGTAAATCCTGTCATTATGGAGATAGATTTTCGCAGTATTTCCAATTGCAATTGGATTACCTAAATTCATTCGTTTCTCTCCTCGTTTTACTAAACTACAACTACTGTACTATTACTATTCGTCTTCCTATCTATCGATTCCTTGTTCAAAACTTCTCCTCTAAAGCTTTTGAGAAAATTTTATAAAAAAGTGCTTCATCCTCTCTACTCCACTTATGATTCCAACAAAAATGGAGCATCATCCTTTTGGGATTTATGCTCTGATATGAATATAGGTCAAAGGAAATGTACTACTTGAAGGTTTCACTTTTCAACCTTAGTCCTGAAAAATATAGCGCGTTCAATTTTGAAATACAAAATTCGAATTAACATGGCTATTTCGCACTTGAATTAGCAGGTTTATTTAACAATTAAATTAGCCTGCAAAAAGCTCAGGGCCGTTAAAAAGCCCTGACTTTTCTTTATATTAGTGTGTATAAGCAGGCCGTTAGCATAACAACAACTATTCTACTTTTTGTATTTTTAAACCGTGAATTTCACCAATTATATTCCTGTAATAAGCAGAACGAATGGAAAAACCTCCAAATCCTTCGTGGGTTGTACAGGAAAACCAAGCAAAATCATTCTTAATAAATGTTAAGTCTTCAGGTAACTTAGGAGCTACCCAATCATATAAAGTATTCGCAAATTGTTGTAACAGTTTACACGTTTCTTTATTTGACTCAATTACATAAACCGTTGCTGTTGGACCTTTTGTTATGGTATTTGCCCATTCTTTTGTTTTATAACTTTCTATGATATAGGGTTCAAACTGTACAAGTATTTCCTGATCGTATTTAAGTTCTTTCCTAGTAACAAAATAGAATTTATCTGAATTATCACACAGGACTTTTATTAGTTTCCTGTAAATCTCATCCGCAGGGTTTTCAGTTAATTCCCAGTATTCCATTGCACTACCTACCTTCTTACAGTAACCAGCCGACCAGACTATTATTTTTGAACAATTAATTTACCTTTATGCTGATCGACATTCAATGTGTATTCTTCACCATTTTTCAAGTGAATCGTAACTGTTTCGCCTTGATACTTTTTATCAATATAGATAAATGCATAGCCAGCTTCTTCAATAGAAACAAATCCTTCACGTTCTCCTTGTTGCAAATCCAATAAACTATAACCTGCACTTGAGTAATTAAATATCGCAATCGCAGGCTTGTCATTGATGGTCAATGCAAATGCTGTCAGCTGACCCTCAATCCATTCATCTTGTTTGGTTATTTCCGGGATTTCTTTATCTAACGAATAGGTACTGCCATGAATAAATTCAATTTCTCGCCATAGTTCTTGCTGTTTTGGATGATCCTGTTTTGTCCAAGTACCTATTTGTTTCACTTGCCCTTCCTTATCTACACGTAATGTTACACCTATCGTTGGTGTTTCAATCGTATTAATATCGAACTGGCCGACCGTATATCCTTCTTCATAATGTTTTGGGATAATAGTAAACTTCTCATTTGGATAGTTTTTTCCCAAATAATCTTTGACTTGTTCATATCTTTCCGCATGCGTATTCACTTTCAAAGCAGGATAGTAAAAATAGGATCCCACATACCCAATGACAAGGAGGCCCGATAACGAAATCGCCCATTTTTTCCGTCTTCTAAATATAAGCCAAATAAACATGATGCCAACCAATACCGCAACTCCAAATAGAAAAAAATAAATAGTTTCACTGGGACTCATATTGGTTATCCCCTTTAGGTGCAAGTTTTACAAACCTTGGCTAAAACCTTAATCATTTGTTTTATTTATCCATTAAAGATAAAACAAGATAACCTGCCGCTGCCCACATTACTATTGCTGATATTTTATTCAGGATTAATAAAAAATTTCCGGATTTATCGATTTTTCCAGCGATTCTTCCAATCAGGGACAGACCAAAAAACCAGATCCATGAAACCAAAATGGCTGTCACAGCAAATATAATTTTTTCTTCTCCCTCGTATTGTATTGAGCTTGTTCCAATTACTCCGACAGTGTCCATGATAGCATGTGGGTTTAACAACGAAACCGATGCTGTAAATAATACTTGTTTCTTTAAAGAAACTTTATTGATAGTTGAACCACTCTTAGTATTTGGTTTACTGTTCCAGGTGGTCCATCCCATATAGACCAAAAAAATAAACCCGCCGCCAATTAAAATTGCTTTAATCCAAAATGAACCTAGAACCAGTAACGATACTCCTAAAACAGCTACCGAGATTAACAGTGTGTCGCATAAAGATGCTGTTAAAACCACTGGTAATACATTGATATACCGTGGTTGCAGTGCCCCTTGATTAAAAATAAAGACATTTTGCACACCAAGTGGCAGAATTAATCCAAGTGCAAGAACAAATCCATGAAAGAATGGTTCTACCATCAAAAGCTCTCCCTTACGTTGTATATTTAAAACCTTTTTTACTCGCTCCTGAGTTTTCATTTAATCCATGTAAAAAGGAGAACCGTTTTGATGCCTACAACCATTGGATAACCAAATACCCATGGTATTTATAAATATCTGATTGTATTAGAGAAAACATCAAATGGAGAATGGATCGTCGGAACCACGTTAGTTAATCAAAACAATGATGCCAACTACCACAGCACTAAAAAGCTATAATTAATCCTGATCCAACAAGCCCTCATCAAACCAAACATCTACATAGTCACCTGCTATCAAAAATCTCCATCCAGGAGCTAATCCAAGATACTTTTTTATATCCGGCACCCATTCATCTAAATGTGCAATATGCAACGGTTCAAAAAAATCTGGTGCCTGTGAAAATTCTTCCCCTGCCCAAATGAACCATCCTGATGTTCCTTCTTCGGGTAGTAATCGTAGTCCATTAATCTGTATCAGTCCTTCCCTAACGTTCCTGGAAATACCGAGTTTCAGATGATCTTCTGAAGAGTAAAATTCCGCCCCATATTGAAGGCGAATTTTCTTTTGTTGTATCTCTATTGTCATAGGCATCTCAACCCCTTTTAATAAAGGTATCGCTAATATAATTCAACACAATTTGTACCTTTACCTTCTTAAGCTAACATCCAATAAAAAAGTGCCTTAACCCTTCCTGGATCAACGCACCCGTTTGTTTAAGTCCATTTCACTATCCCACCACCATTTGCCTAAACTAGTGGCATACTCATCGTAACCGTCTTTGTATTAAACCCCAATTTCTCATACAATTTAATTGCGTGATTCCCCGTAAATGCACTTAGTCGAACTTCAGAGTATCCGTCTTGTTTTAGATTCTCAATACCTGACTTCATCAATTTTTTTGAAATTCCCTGTCCTCTAAAATCTTCTAAAACAAATAGCTCATAAATAAAACCATTTATCTTATCCGTTAATGGGTCTATACTTTTTCCCAAGAGAATCCAACCCATTAACCTATCATTTTCTGTAGCTATTAGATAATAGCATCCCTTTTTTAAGAGTGGCTTAATGAGTTGCTCAATTTTTTCTTTTAATGGTTTAATCATACCTAATGTTCCATCATAAATAGCTTGTGGGGAGAGGGCCAAAATCTCTTTGAGTTCCAAATCAGTTGGTTTTCTTATATCCATTGCGTAATATCCGCCCTTCAAAAATTCGTTGTTCACCTCTATTTTTAATCTCATTAATTCCGTTACCAAATCCTATTTCTTTTTTCACTAACCTGCCCTTTGAGCGTTGGATTTTTATGGTAAAATTGTTTTAAGGAGGTTAATGATATGGAACTACATTTGCCTAAAAGTATCAAGAAGTTTTTTTGGTCTCTGTTTCCTGTAATCCTTCTTTTAATTGGCTATAATAATATTTTTAACTATTGGGAACTACCACTTTTCGGCTTTAATGAACTTGAGGATTTCGGAACACTTTTATTTATACTTGGCACAAGTGCTTGTGAAAGTGCATTAGTAACAGTATTTCTATGGTGGATATTAGAATCTATGAAGAAAATTTTACGTAAGCCAAATAGTTAATTCATACAAGGACCTGATAATTTAATCCTTTATATTTTCAAAGGAATGCCTTACTCTTACTTAGAGCAAAGCACCATCTATTTAAGAACAACTCATAAGTAGCCTGATAATAAATTAATCTGGGTCATCTTGATCACATAATCCTTCGGCAAGCTGTTTTATTCGTTCTATTGTTATGCCATTTCTTTGTTCTAAAGCTAAGGGATGCTCAATTGGCTCCAACTCTATATACGGGGTTACACCAACCGGTCTGGTATGAACCATTGTTTTTAAGTTAATTGTTTCTGGATAACAAGGAATGGAAGTCGATAACCACCCAAACATTGGCTGAAGCTCTTCTTCTCTTCCCTGAATGTCCCAATTTTCAATAGTTTTATTGAAATTAGCTTTGCTTAATGAAACCCACACATCCCAAGTAAAAGGTCCTTCACCGTCAATGACAGGAAGTTCTATACATCCACGTATAAAGTAATATTCTTCGTCAATAATACACAAATCATCATTCATTTCTATTCGGCTTTCTTGTTCTTCCATTGGTATATCGTACACATAATCAGGAATGGGACTTCCATAACTCATTGGAAGTTCATCGTGAAACTTCCCGCACCTTTTACAATAGAACCCTTCTTTATCATGACTCATTATCATTCCTCCTTCAAAAAAGCGAAGTTAATTCGTTAACCGATCCGACGCTATTCTTCTATGGGTTCCCTTGTTGGTAGGCCAAAATGAAAGGCAAAAGAACAACAACAAATCCTGCAAGTATGTTCACGGTACCCAAGATTTTTGAAAGTACCTCTCTGGTTGCCAGAAAGCCCTTTTCATAATACAAGTTTGACTAAGAGAAGCCTTTTTTGATAGCACCAAATAACCGACAAACATGACCAAGACTCTAATCAGGAACGTTAGGGTCGTTTCCACTAACGTCATGAACCTCCATAGTATAAGTATTAAGGGAAACTATTTAATTTTAGTATAGCAGCCCTAAACAGATAATCGAATTATTCATGGTAATATAATAAAAGAGAAATAGGTTAGGGGTGGATACGATGGAATGGTTAGGGTTTTTCTTTGGTACATCTGCGTTTTCTTTAGTTGTATATCAGATGGACAAAATTAAAAAGCTGGAGGAAAGATTGGAAAAAATAGAGGATAGAAATCAGTAAAATATAGCTTTTGAGAAGCAAAAAAGGTGGGAATTCAGCTTCCCACCTTTTCTATATACCACGCCCTTGTCGAGGTTCATTTAGCTGACTTTTTTCATTATATTAGTCAACAACTACCGTGCCTTCGAAAGGAGTATCATCACTGGATGTCCCAAGGTATACCTTATACTCGCCAGGCTTCACCACGAAGTCATGTTCGTAATAGTCCCATACACTCATTGGATGGTTTGTTGCAGCCGGGTCGATTGTGATTGTAACCTCTTTCGACTGTTCCGGTTCGAGATGCACTTTCTGGAATCCAACCAGGCGCTTAGGCGGCTGGCCTTTTACAGGAATGCCCAGGTAGACTTGGACAACTTCAGCGCCAGCAACCTTTCCGGTATTCGACACGGTTACGTTTACTGTGATTGGAGCTTTGCCATCAGATTGCGCTGGAGTTACCGAGAAGTTGGAAAGTCCAAACGTAGTGTAAGACAATCCGAATCCGAACGGAAATAGCGGCTTTTTACCCTGCGACTGGAACCAGCGGTAACCCATGTTGAGGCCCTCGGAATAGCGGATAACCGGGAAGCCCTCTCCTTCATCAGTACCAGGATAGCGCTCTGGCTGGCCTGCATACAAGAGATCATCCTCAGATGCAGCGTACGTAGTAGGCACCTTACCGGATGGATTCACAACACCGAAGAGCAGATCGGCAACAACATGACCATCTTCTGTACCTTGGTTCCACGCTTCCAGAACTGCCTGTGCTTTGTTAATCCACGGCATTAATACCGGGCTGCTATTTTTCAAAACGACAACGGTTTGCGGATTGACTTCAAGTAGTTCGTCAACCATGCGATCCTGGTCGTTGAGCATGTTTGGACTTGGCAAATCTGCACCCTCAGATGCCACCAAACCAGCCATCAGAATGACGAGGTCTGCTTCAGCAGCAGCCGACTTGGCCTCTTCCAGGTTGGACAAGTCTTTTTCAACGGTAACCTTGCTAACCTTCGCGTCCGAACCAAGACCTTGCAGAACGTCCTGCATCCCCTCTACTGGCGGAACCGTGTAGAGCGGGTCGACTTTGGATGAGCCGCCGCCGCCATTGCAGGCGTCGTCAACGTACTCGGTCTGGCCAATAATTACGATCGATTTATAAGCATTCGGGTCAAGCGGCAGCATTTCGCCCTCGTTTTTCAGAAGAACCGCTGTCTGGGCGCCGATTTTCCGTGAGATAGCACCATGTGCTTTCGCGTCTATTTCTCCAGGGTTGTATGGACGCTCGAAGTGTCCGAATCGGAACATCTGTGTGAATCGGCGAATCAGTGCACGATCGACGGTTTGAATTTCAAGGCTCGTGTCCTCGAGTGCATTCTTGATGTTTGTTTCATTTAACCACTTGGCATCAGGCATTTCATGATCCAGGCCTGCGTTCAGTGACGGAGCAGCAGAGCGGGTCGACCAGAAATCAGACTGCACATAGCCCTGGAAACCCCACTCGTTTCGGAGAATGTCATTTAAAATATAGCGATTCTCGGTTGCGTAAACACCACGAACGCGGTTGTATGCGCTCATAATTGCAGCAATGTCAGCGTCTTTTACCAGCATTTCAAACGGAAGCAGGTACAGTTCACGGAGCACATGCTCATCCACCTCGACACTGGTGCGGAAGCGCTCATACTCTTGATCGTTGACCACAAAATGCTTGCCCATTGCAATCACATTATGCGCCTGAATCGCCTTCGTTACTTCGACACCCATCACTCCGGAAAGGTATGGATCTTCGGAAAAATACTCGAAGTTACGGCCCGCGATTGGTGTTCGGTGCAAGCAGACGCCCGGTCCTTCAAGTACGTGCTGGCCGAGTGTCGCAGTTTCCGACCCAATAATGTCGCCATAGTCATGTGCAAGCTCAGCATCAAAGCCTGCAGCAAGAGCTATGGTCATAGGCAATGCGGTTGCTGGCGGGCTTGGATGTCCGTCACCCATACCGACACCAACAGGGCCGTTGGTAATCCTGAAGCGCGGGATACCAAGTTCTTCGATACCTTTAACATGGCGTTGCACTTGGAGCTGAGCCATTAGTTTCTCCTGCTCCTCCGCGTCCATCGCATTCATTTCATCGGCAGTCGGCAAGGAATAGATATTAATTGTTTCCATCGCGCCGTGAAGCTGGGCAATCTTCTGCTCTAAAGTCATCGCGGCTACAAGTTTCTCGGCACGTTCAAGCGGTGACAGTGACTGATCCATCCACGGCAATGATTCATTCGAGCTTTGTGCCGACGCATTCTGTTCAGGGACAATTTGTTCTTTAGTCATGGTCGAAGTCTCCTCTTATGTTAATTTCGGTATACTAGTATACTAACATACCATGTAAACGTTTTTCTATTAAAATGAAATCGATAACATTTCAGTACGATTTTAAAAACTTAAATGAAGATTTCGGTTATCCATAAAAGGAAAATTAGTTTGACCTCTGGTTTTCCCTAATATAGTGGCCTTTTGCAGAAAAATTAATCCATTGAGTGGGTGACATCAACACCCGAAACCGCAGGCCGCAAAATCAATTAAGACAAACTTTTCAAAATACAGGACACATTTTCACATATACAGGACATTTCCCAAACTTTGCAGGACCGTTTTTCAGATATTCAGGACAAACCAGTCTGTCGGCAGGGCGCCGACTTCTTCTATAAGTTTACCTTTAAGATGTATTACAATATTCCCCACTCTCCCTTCCCGTAAATCGAACCGGTTACCACGGAAATTTTGTCTGTTATCCGTAAATTTTGACTCTCTTCACGGAAATTCCAATCACGTTAGTTTGTACTATTCCCCTCCTACGATACATCTATTAAAATTGAAAAGAGGCTGTCCCAAAAGCTTTAAACTTCTGGGCCAGCCTCCTAAAATCGGGGATTCATATTACCTTAGTATTTTCCACTTGCTAAATTGGCTCCGTATTTAGGGAGTATCGTATCCCTTGTATACTCATCCACTTGGCGAAGGGTTTCAACGATAGCCGGCATATCTAATGCCTTTACAAAGTCGTCTATCGCTCTAACACCCCTATTGGCATACTCGTCTCTTTCTTCAGGTGTTTTCAAAAGCGGTGTTGCCATATGATCGGACGGCGCATAAAAGTAGGAACCTATAGCCCCCGATTGATATGCATACTTTCCCAGTACATTCCCCGGATTTTTATCCATTCCTTTTAGCATATGGCCAATATCATACGTAACCGAATGCGATTCGGGTACATTCAACGGTACATCTTCCAATCTGCCTAACACTCTATAAGCGCCAATGGACATATCATGGAAGTTATCCATTAAATTGAAGTCGGCAGCCTCAGCTGCTTTTAAAACATCCATATACAGGATAGGAACTTTTGTTTCGTCAAAGAAATCGCGGACCATGCCGCTGACTGTCATATGGGCCGGGCCATGGCTGGTCACATAAACCTGCCGCCTAAACCCCTGGTTCAGCAAAGACTTTGCGATTTTATCCAAATAGGCCATTCCGTCTTTTATGCTCATTTGAATCGTTCCCCTGGCTACAATCGTTCCGCCTGGAAAGAAATAAGGCAGGTTGTGCAGGACTAGGCCGCCCGATTCTTCAGCCATTTTTAACGCAATAGCCTCTGCAAGCACAGTCTCGGCATCGAGAGGCAAGGCGCCATGGGTTTCTGTTACTCCGACCGGTATATAGATCAAATCGTTTCTTTGTAAATAGTCTTCCACTTCACCATTCGTTAATTTTGATAAAAAGCGAGTACGCATTTCTGACATAGTGAACATCTCCTATACTAGGTTGAAGGAATCCCAAATAAGAAAGAAATCTTTCATACTCGAACTTTCTTAGGAAGCCCTTCTTTCTTTTAATATTGCATACATTTCATTGGTCCTCTCGGTGTTCAAATGAAAGATCAAACCTACACCGATTAAAATTAGAACGAATGCAGCTATTGGCATAGCCGTATACATTTTCAATACACCTGTTGCGACTTCTTGTGTTTGTGTTTTTGCACCGGATACAAAACCGACCCAGCCTAAGGCATAGCTCCCCAATGCGGCCCCTACACCCATTCCTACCTTCCGAATAAACGAATAGAGTGAATAGAGTGTTCCTTCGTAATGCTTTCCAGTCTTGTATTCTGTAAAATCAATGCAGTCGGTGACAAGCGCCCAGACAAGCATGACAAATACCATAGAACCAATCGTTGCAATATTATATAAAACTGCAAACAAATACACATTATTGATTGTCACAAACGTCATGAAAGCCGAAGCGAGCAAACTGAAGGCAGAGGTGGCAATAATTAAATTTCGTTTATTGAACTTTGCTACCAATTTAGGGATAAACACGAACAATACGAGTGTCAAACCCATCGAAATGAATTGATTAATTGCAAATGCACTCGGCATGTCATAGAATTCAGCAAACACGATTGGAGCCAAGGTAGTAACTCCGGAAACAATCAGCATCGATCCTAAAGTAGCAACCATCATCCCAATTAACGGCCGATTCGTAAAGGCTGATTTAAAAGCATCTTTAAAATCATACTCAGGCTTTTGTCCCGGAGGGCGGTTGTCCCGAATCCGTTCTGTTGTTAATTTTAAAAGCAGAGTATAAGAAATTAGAGATAAAATACTAAATACAATCGCAATATAGAAGAAGGCTTCTGGAACAATAGCCCCCGATTTGTCATAAATGAACATAGGAACGAAAGATAAGAATCCGACTCCGACAATCATCCCGCCAATTGACCGTGCACGAGAAAGTTTAGTCCGCTCAACCGGTTCGTTTGTAATAACGGATGCCAATGAACCATACGGTATCGCATCTGCCGTATAGGCAACACAAAAGAATAAATAAGTGGCAACCACCCAAACGTGAATCGCTGTCGATTCCCAACTGGACACATCAACAAATGCCAGTATACAAGCCGCAGCTAAAAGCCATTTTGAAAAATTAATCCATGGCTTGAACTTATCACCTGAGTTTCCGATTCTAAAGCGATCAGGAAGCGTACCCATAATTGCTGTAATAATTGCATCAAATACTTTTCCAACTAAAAACATCGTTCCCATAAAATACGGGCTGACCCCTAGTACATACGTACAAAAGATAATGAAGAAGCTGCTAATGTAAAGGTTTACAAAACTTCCGCCAACATCCCCTAACATATATCCAACCTGGTCTCTAACTCCAAACTTTCTCATGAATTGACCCTCCTTCAGTTCCTTTTTTAGTTTTATTTGCTTTTTTAACCGCTTACATTTCGTTTAAAAAAGCATATTTAAGCGGTTAGTTAAGGAATGAGCTTGCTACCTAAAATTGAAAACGCTTTAACAACCACTTGAATACAAGTATACAACATAAATTCAAAAGAGCTTTACACTACAATTGCACGTTTTTATACTAAACTTGCATTTATTAAGGCAACCCAAAAAGGCATATGATTTCTCATACGCCTAAAAATTGTCCTCGTATTCCCTTATTTTGTGACTTTCTTTTTGTACTCTAAAGGAGTGACTCCCTCTACCTGTTTAAAAAGCTTCGAGAAATACTGGGGGCTGCAAAACCCAACCATGATGGCAATATCGGCCATGGAAAGCCGGGAGAATAAAATTAGTTCTTTCGCTTCTTTTATTCTTCTTAAATTTCGAAAATGGCTAATCGTTATTCCTTTTTCCTTCTTAAACACACGCATTAAATGAGAAGGATTTACATGCAAGTTCCTCGCTATTTCCTCTATTGAGATATCCTCCGAAAAGTTCGTCTCTATATAATTTTCTGCTTTCTCAACAATAGATAATTTGCTTTTATGATTTAATCGGATTGATGTGTCGGAATACTCTGTTATCATATTGGCATTAATTTTTTCAAGTTCTGAAATGGTTTCGGCATGCTCAATCATTATTGCGTATTTCTCAGATATAAAGTGGCATTGCCATGGACTTAACCCACCCTTTTCAGCCGCATAACTGTATAGAGTGTTGTGGGATAAAGAAATGTTTTTAAAGGAACGAAGTTTATTATTCGGCACCCTGTTAAGAATTTTTAATTGGTCATCTTTAAAAAATATAGTTGAGTCATTCATAAATATTCTTATCAATTCTCTATCGCCATGTTGAATACCCTGAAGTAATTTTTCCCTTCCCATATGGAGACTTTCAATGTATTCAGGAGTAAGGCCATTTTTTTTATGTTGCAAAAAATCCAAAGAGTCGGATTGATATTCTTCCATCTTAAGTCCCTGCCCATCATCTGCTGCCTGTTACTTTTTGATTATTTCTATTAAATCATAGAACGGTACCTGGACCAAATGAAAAAAGCCTGATCATTCCCCTTGTAAACAAAATACAGGTCATGACAGGCACTTTTTTTAGGATTCACTCCAGCCCATAATAGCTGCAAACAACTTGTCCAACCGATTTTGCTGCAACAATCAGGCAGTCTTCATCAATATCAAATTTCGGATGGTGGTTGAAATATGCTTCCTCCACCCCTTTTGGTTTGCAGCCAACGAAAAAGAAACACCCTGGAATTTTTTCAAGATAATAAGCAAAATCTTCGGATCCAGAGAGCATTGGATAGTCGCCCACCTCTTTAATGTCGGGGTCATTCATACTATTTAGGCTTGCTGCCACGTTCGCTGTTACCTCCGGGTCATTATAGAGTGGCGGATAATCGGCCGTATACTCGAGCTTGCATTCCACACCTAATTCGGCCTCAATTCCTTTTACTATTCGGTCAACTTCTTTTGCGATGATCTCCTGGGTTTCAACTGTCATATAGCGGACGTCGCCTTCAAGCTCCACGCTATCTTTAATGACATTGAATGTTCCTTTCCCATCGAATGAGCCGATTGTAATGACTCCCATTTCAAACGGATTGATCCGGCGGCTAATTACGGTTTGTACTGCTGTTATAAAATGAGCACCAGCAACAATGGAATCATTGGCCAAATGCGGAGATGAACCATGGCCGCCTTTACCCTGGATGATTAATTTAAAAAATGACCTGCCTGCCAGTGAATATCCGCTGTGGTAGCCGACAAAACCTGCTGGATGGGAAGGGAAAATATGAACCCCATAAATATTGTCTACATCATCTAATACACCAGTTTCAAGGATGCTTTTCGCTCCACCTGGAGGTGTTTCCTCCGCATGCTGGTGAATGATTTTAATTGTTCCGGGAATTGAATCCTTCAATTGGATCAGGCAATCTGCCAGAACAAGCATGTAGGCAGTATGGGCATCGTGGCCGCAGGCATGCATCACACCTTCATTTTTTGATTTGAACGGTACATCTGTTTCTTCCTTAATCGGCAGAGCGTCGAAATCAGCACGAAGGGCAACCGTCTTTCCGGGCTTTCCACCTTTTATGGTTACGATGATACCGTATCCATTTCCTACATTCCGTTGAATTTCCACATCTTTTCCTTTGTAAAAATCGGCTATATAGTCAGCAGTCTTTTCTTCTTTGAATGAAAGTTCCGGGTTCTCATGTAAATAACGGCGAATTTGAATCATTTCATCTTTACGAGCTTCTAACATGTCCATTAATTGTTTTCTCATTAAAATCCCCCACATCCTATTTATTTCTATCTTGTACAATTGGTAACAATTTAACTAATCCTTTTAAATTTTGTTACGTGAGAGTTCGTTACGCCCTTTCCTTCTCCCTAATTGCATGAACTTTATCAGGTGTCAGGATAATGTCACCGACGGACGTTACCCTGCCCCATTCATCTTTATAAACGATATGCTTCCGCTCAAACTTCACCGGGGAATCAATCCCCGCCGCAGCTGCGAGATTGAACAAACCTTCGCGCATTGAGATAACATAGTTGGCGACCCGGTACATTTTCTCCTCAATGACGAGGCCGTCCTGAAGCTTTGGATCGGTTGTTGCGACTCCCGTCGGGCAAGCGTTTGTGTGGCACTGGCCAGCCATAATGCAGCCGACGCTGATCATGAAGCCGCGTGCAATGTTGACAAGGTCCGCACCCATTGCGAGTGAAATCGCAATCTTATCTGGTGTAATCAGCTTCCCGGATGCGATTAGCTTTACTCGATCCCGGACGCTGTATTTTTTCAGCATTTCATCAACGATTGGCAGCGCTGATTGAATTGGGAGTCCGACTGCGTCAGCAAGCTCCTGGTAGGTTGCGCCTGTTCCTCCTTCACCGCCATCTACGGAGATAAAATCAGGCCCCATACCGGTATTTTTTATTACAGAAGCCATTTCTTCAAGTGAATCAAGGTCCCCGACAACAATTTTAATCCCGACAGGCTTTCCGCCAATTTCCCTCATTTTCTCCACAAATTCAAACATTTCGTGGTAGTTGCTGAATTCATAGAAACGATTTGGGCTGTTAATTGTTTTTCCTGGTTCGACGAGGCGGATTCGCGCGATTTCCTCGGTCACCTTTTCGCCTTCAAGGTGGCCGCCGCGGATTTTCGCTCCCTGGGCAAGTTTTAATTCAAACGCCTTTACTTGTTCGATTTCACTTTTTCGCTTGAACTCTTCCCAGGAAAATTCCCCGCCCGGCGTCCGAACCCCAAACAATCCCGGGCCAATCTGCATGATAATATCGGGATTCCCGGCCAGATGGTAATCTGAAAGCCCGCCTTCCCCGGTATTCATCCACGTCCCGCCTGCCAGGGCAAGCCCTTTCGAGAGCGCGGTAATCGCATTTTTTCCGAGCGCACCGTAACTCATCGCCGACTGCCCGACAAGCCCTTTTACCTTGAACGGTTTCCGGCATGTATCAGCGCCAATCACAACCGCATCCTCATCTGTCAGGAAATAAGGATCCACCTGCTTTTCTTCACGATGCTCTTTCCGGGTTATCAGGCCTTCTTCATCCACTTTATACACCATCGTATTGATTTTTTGGCTGTTATCGACTTTCAGTTCTTCCCGCTGCTTAGGGAACATGCTATTGCGGATATAGTAGCCGCTTTTTGAAAAATCACGTTCTGACCCGAAACCAATCAGCCGCTCCTTGTATTTGCCGGCCTTAACAATGTCCTCGAATTCCTTCCTTGGAAAGGGTGTACCTTCGAGATTACTCTGGAACAAATATTGCCTGAGCTCGGGGCCGATTTGCTCGGTCACATAGCGGATTCTGCTAAGGAGCGGGAAATTCCTAAGAATTGAATGCTGCTTTTGAGTATCATCTTTCCGATACAGGTAGGTGGCCGCCGCTGCTGCTCCCAGTACGGCAGTCCCTTTCACTAACGCCGGAAGGATTTTCTTCATTTCTGCCATCAAATCACCCTTTTCTATCAGTCTATAATTCTGCTAGCGCCTGGCCGATTGGCGTTTCACCGGACGTTACGGTGATTGTTTTACCAATTGCTTTTTCCGTTTCCAATGCTTCTACCAGCACGGAGGCGAGGTCTTCTTTCGGAATCTCATCTTCTTCGTCCATAAGGGTTTTGGCCACGGTCACTTTCCCGTTTCCAGGCTTGTCTACAGGTATGCCCGGCCTGATGATCGTATAATCAAGATCCTCCTGCCTTAAAAGCTCTTCCGGCATCTGCTTCGCTTCAGTTGTACCGGATCCGCTCGCGTCACTTTCCTCACCCCTCAAAGCACTCAGCAGCACAAACCGCTTGACTCCGCACCTCACAGCTGACTGAATGCAATCCACAACGAGTTGGTGGTCAATTAAAATCGGTTTGCTCTCCCCGGTCCTCGGGCTTGCCCCACCTAAATAGATGACAGCATCACAACCTGACATAACGTTGAAAACATCATTCCCATTTGTTAGAACAACCTCAGCCGCGCCAAGCCTCTTCAATTCCTCGACCCGGTTTTCAGAGCCTGCCATAGCAACTGTTTCATGCTGTTTTTCAGCAAGCAGCTTCACTACATGTTCTCCAGTCAAATCATATGTTCCGATCACAAGCACTCGCATCCAATTCCTCCTATCGATGAATGTTTGATTACATCTGATTTTCCTTAAACAGAAATCTCAAGCGGCTGAATCAAGCATCTAATCTCTGAAAAATTATTAAAAATTCAAACTTCATCTCTCATTGATATTCCACCTTTATCGGCATATAAACGAAAAAGAAAGGTTCCTCTTCGGTAACAGTTTCGGTTTTGGAGCATAAATTCTATTGCAGTGTTTTTCGCATAGCAATTAACAGGCGATTTTGTAAGCAATTAACCAAAGAAAAAGGCTTGGAGCATTAACTCCAAGCCTTTGTTGAGGACAAACACCTTTTAATTTAAGCGCATTGTTTACTTTCTTAAACGATACTGCCCCTTTACTTAGAAAAGCTATCCTTCGTTATTGAAGGATTATACCCATTAACTTAACAGTGAATTAGTTGTATAACATTCCAACAATACAGAAGGTTCGACTGAAAATAGTTCCCTAATATCTTTTATTTGATTAGTTGACACATAATTTGTAATTACTTTTAAAGCGAACGAATATCCCGCGAAAACAGGAATTCCTTTTTTACGGCTCCCAAAGCATAATGCTCCTTTTACGTTATCGTCCGTCGATTTAAGATAATCCCTACATTGATTCCAATACGCCGTTTCCGCCTTAGCTGGGAGGTTATCCTTCCACCATCTCTTATCAGGATACAAAGAAAGGGCAAAATAATCTGCTGTTCCCTCCATCTTATACCACTCTTCTAATGTAAATGTACTTAACGATAAATCATAGATAGGATTCTCGGGACTTGCGTGATGGCATTCGTGGGCTAATAAATAGTGAAGAAAATCAATATCTGGTTGCGGAGGGATCGCAATAATGATGTTGCCTGGTCCATTAGTAAATGCATTGGTCCAAAGTGATTGCGGCTTTTCTTTAAAATATGGTAACAGTAGGGCAGGCACTACTGTAATACGCATCTCCTTGAAGGGAAGATATTGACTTACATTTTGAAAAGTTTTGTTGACTATCCCCCCTATTTCGGAAGTATCCCATTCAAGGCTTTTAATTTCGTTTTCAGATAAATCCCTAAATTTAAGCAGCTGAAATCGTTGAATTAACTGTTCCCATTCGGTCATCCAAGAGTTTTCGGAAACTAAGCCGCTAAACATTTCTTCTAAATACTCTTCCAGCGAGTTACGGTTTAATAAGAGTGCAGATGGAGTTATTTGTTGTACTTGAATCATTTTATCCCCCTGTTTTAGCTAACTTGTGAAATTCTTGCTTAAGGACATTTTCACATTTTCGACATGGCGTTTTGTCCTTGAACCTTTAAGTTATATTCTCCAAATTATTGGAAATCCCTTCTTCATCTCCCCCCCTAAGCTAAAGAAGGTCTACTGTTCGACTCTTCTTTGGAGGACGGCCAGGCTTAAACCTTCCAGGATGAAAGCAGCCAGTACCTTAGAAGCCGATTTTTCAAACCTTTAAACCTTAAGCTTAAAACGACACTTAAAGTTCCCTTCTTACTTTTTATCTCGTTTATTCTTCATTAATGAACCTGCAATAGCAGCAAAGATATCGCCAATTAAAGTTAATAGTGCACTCAATTAAATGCCCCTTAAAAAACCAATTTAATATACTAACGGATAAACATCCTTATTTGTTTCAACTTTTCTTAATTACTATAGGGTTAAAATTTTTGTGACAAAGTCATTTATAGCGTTTCTTAATGACCCTAGTGTTAAAAATTTTACGACAAAGTCACTTATAACATTTCTTAATGCTTATTTACTTAAACAAACTGCAATTTGATAATGATTTCAACAAAAAAGCTCCCTAATCCTTCCTGGCTCAAAGCATCCTATAGTGTATTACCATACACTTATTAAAAAGGCAGCATTCCTTTTAGAAATGCTGCCAAATTTATTGATTAACTTGCTAATAATTCAGTTTCAGATTTTATATTCCGTTTAAAAAAGAACTTCATCATTGGAGGAGTAACAATCGTTGTTACGATCACAACAACAATGATTGTTGCATACAAATCTGGAGTTACTAGATTTGATGCTAAGCCCATTGATGCGACAATTAAGGCAACTTCACCGCGGGAAACCATTGCTGATCCGATTCCCATTGAGCTATTCCAGCCAAATCCAGAGAGTTTGGCACCAGCTCCTGCCCCAATAAACTTAGTTAGAATAGCTAAAATACTAAGTAAGATAATTAGCCCTAAATTATCAAGAATGCCAGTAAATACAGCTGAAATACCAATGTAGGCAAAGAATACAGGAACAAAAATTGAGTAGCTGATCGTTTCAACCTTTTCAAAAACTTCGTGTTTGAACTTGGTTAAGCCTAAGGCAATACCTGCTATATAGGCTCCAATAATGTTTGCAACACCCGTAATTTCTGCTGTAAATGCATAAATAAAACATATAATTAATGCAAATGAAATAACCGCCTCACTTACCGGTAATTTCGTGAGTCGATTCATTACCCAAGGAACCACTTTCCAAGCAATTAAAATAGCAAAGACAAAGAATAATACTTTCTTTATTACCAATGCTGTTAATGATACATCCCCACCGCCAGCAAAGCTTATTAAGAATGCTAAAATGACCATTACCACGACATCATCAATAACAGCAGCACCAAGGATAGTCGTTCCTTCAGGGGTCTTTAAATGGTTCATCTCTTTAAGAGCTTGAACAGAGATACTTACACTTGTTGCAGAAAGCATGACGCCCAAGAACCAGGATTGCAAGTTCGTTAAACCCATCATTTCCCCTGCCAAGTATCCTAAAAACAATGGAACAATAATTCCTCCGAAACCAACAAACGCTGATGATTTACCAGAGCGTTTAAATTCACCGAGATCCGTTTCTAAACCAGCGATAAACATCAACAAAATTACACCAATTGTGCTAAATGTAGCTAAGGTTTCTGTTGCTTCGATTAATCCAAACACAGATGGCCCCAGTAAAACACCTACAATTATTTCCCCTAGTACGGAAGGTTGTCCGAACCTTACGCTCAGAGCACCTGCTAGCTTAGCAGCAATAATAATGAGTGCTAATTGAAGAATGAACATATACTTCTCCTTTCAAAATTTATTATTTTTTCAATAGAATAGAAGTGGAAAAGAGCCTGTCACCAAAGGGCATAGATATCCCTTGGTGACAGGCTCCTCCAAAATTGTTTTCCTCTATTTTTAATATACTAGTATACTAACACAAACAATTTAGAGAAATAAAGTGATAGGATTTTCCATTCATCAAGTAGTTTGTTGAATAACGAACTCAACAAAAAAGCACCTTAACAGGCCACCAGCTATTGTTGAAGGAATATAAGCTTGAGATGGTACCTATATCTTTATTATATAAAGCTTCTGTTTGACATAGTGCGAAGGGGGAGGAATCAACATCGAAAAAAGAATGTATAAACGAATTTTTACGAGAGTTGCTTTACATCAGACAAAGGCACATAGGATTGCACTTGGGGCAATATTGGGAGGCATGGCTGCAATTCTCCAGTTTACCGGGGCACTTGGCGGAGCAGGTTATGCTTTTAGTATGGCTGCCACCCTTCCTATCGTCCTTGCATCAGTGGCAGCCCTCCAGACTGGTGTGTTGGCCTACTTGCTGGCAGTCTGTTTGCTGCTACTCATTCAGCCGAGTGAATTAATCGTGTTCCCGTTTACAACCGGCCTGCTCGGACTCAGTTTAGGTGCTGCACTGCACTTTTTCCGAAATAAAAGCATCATTGTCTTGTTTAGCGGGGCTAGCCTAACAATCGGCATTGGCCTCATTGTAGAGCTGTTCGGATTCCCGATTCTTGGACCCGGTCTTTCTTCGGTCCTATCACCAAAAGTTTTGCCATTTGTATTTTTAGGTTCTGCTTTATACAGCTGGGGATGGATGGTGTTAAGCATGAAATTGATTTCACTGTTGAGCAGGCAGCTGAAAAGAGGCTCTTGAACCAAAAAGGATGTAAAGGGATATGCCCTCTACATCCTTTTATTGTAGTTTTAAAAGGGATTCAAGCACTTCATCGGTCGTAACGATTGTAGCAAATTCCTTATGGAGAGTAGCCAATTCCAGCTCATGGACCACTTCTGGCGCGTGTCTTTTATTAGTATGATCAGTGATTTCGAAGGCCGCCGTCGCATCAGACACCAGGAAATTTGTATAGCCAAGATTGCCTGCCATCCTCGTCGTTGTGGAGACACAGTGCTGTGTTGATAGGCCAGTGATAATCAGTGATTTAATCTGTTTTTCTTTTAAAAAGCTTTCTAGAGGAGTACCAATGAATGCACTGTTCACATTCTTGGGAAACACTTCTTCGCCTTCTATCGGACTGATTGCATCCTTGATTCTGACGTTTTCTGCATCCTTATAATTTAAAGGCGAGTGCGGCAGCAACGATAAATGCTGTGAATAGATTACAATTCCTTTGCGCTTCCTCCATTCTGTCAGCAGACGGTAAATGTTGTCCTCTGCCTCACGGTTGTTTCGCTGCCCCCAATAAGGGTCATCAAACCCGTTTTGGACGTCTAAAATAAGCAATGCTGGTATGTCAATTAGTTGTATCAATTGTATCCCTCCATCCACATCATTCCCTTATCTTTTCCCTCTCCTTCCCTTTTATCCGCATTAGAAAAACTGGGATTCGCCAGTATTATCAGCGAATAGCACAGTTTTTCTTTTTGCGTCAAGAAGACTTTCCTATTAATAAAAAAACATGCCGGTTTGGCATGCGACAGAACTACTCATCCTTCTTTTTTAAAAAGTGATGGAAAGGACATTTGGAAAGGGTTTTATCGTCGTCCCGGAGGAAATATTGCTTCCATTCATAGTTGTCTTCATTTCCATACATATTTAAATCGGGATGAATTGGGGCGGTATCATAATTGGAAAGCCGTTTTCGGATATTCAACTTGATTTTTGATGCCCTGTCCGGAGTTTTATTGAATTCGACCAGCACCGACCTCGGTGTGATGGCGAGCATCATATAAGGAAAATGCCTGCTTTGCCGGTTTTTATGGGCGGGTGTACCGCAATATACAAAGTACTGTTCATCATGGAAACAAAATTCCCATAACGTATTTTCCGGATCTTGGGGAATGTGCTCTGGCCATTCCTTCTTATCCAAAAGGCTGCTTCGGCTCAGCTGGTCCCAAAAAATTCGTTCATATTCCTCGACTGTTAGCAGTTCCTTATGGTTTTTTTTATAAAAAAGAACAAGGGATGTGTAACTGCCCAGTTCTTTATAGTAAGTTGAATACTCTTCCAATGCACGGGCAAGTTCAGAGACTGCCGTTGCGTCCAGGGGGGCAGGAAGGAATCCGTATCGGAAGTGGTCAAGCTGATGGCCCATTGTTGCCGGGATGCAGGGAAACGGTTTCGTTCGATCCTGCATTTTAGCTGAAAACGTGGCAACCGCATCTTTTTTCCACGCATCAACTTCTGATTGAAGTACAGCTTCCTTAGTAAAAAGAGTCATAAATGGGGCCTCCTCTCTCTTCTTTACACTATTCATTGGAGGCTCCCCGTGACACTGGATCGGGTGAGTGTGAATTGCTAATGGATACTTTCTACCTGACATTAGGGTCGGTACCTCAAGTCATCGAAATGTTCTTGTGGTGTAAGACTGCAGCACAAAGTTATTAATTAAAATTTTAAATGACTTAAGAAACATTCGGGATATCACTGCGTATTTTTTCGTAGTTTTCAATATTTACAAAAACTGACAATATCCTTGGTTTTCAAACCTATCTGCTTAGAGTTATAATAGTTTTGTAAAAATAAGGAGGAAATTACCTTGAAAACCTCACTAGAGATAACTCTGCAGGAAATGGCCGATAAAGTTAAAAGCCTTAAAGAAGAGTTGGCTGAACGGAGATTTGATGCTGTTCCCAATATGTATTCCGTCTCCGTTAATGGCTCATTAAAGCATTGGCGGGAGAACCTGATCGTGATTTTCGCGCAGTCCATTTTTGATAGTTTGGAAAATACATATGCAAATTTAAAAGATTGGGGTGCGGAGGGGGTCAATCTGCTCGTCAATCTGGATTTGCCGCTTGATTTGGCGATTGAGGAAGTTCGATTTTACCGGAATACGATTGGGGAAATTATTAGAGATGAGTCTTTAAAGTATCACCTTACAATCCCGGAGTTTTATGATATTATTTCAAGGTTCGATTCAGTTGTTGACCGGGCTGTCCATTGGTTAAGCTTATCTTACTCGGAAACTTATGCTGCCCGGATTACTGCTGCCGAGCTAACTGCCCTGGAGCTGTCAATCCCGATTGTACGGATTTCAGAGGAAATTGGAATCCTGCCTTTAATCGGGGATATTGATACAAAACGGTCTCAGGAACTGATGGAATAAGCCCTGAAATATGGTTCTTCATTAAATCTCAGTCATATCATTATTGATTTATCAGGCGTACCAATCATTGATACAATGGTTGCCAATCATATCTTCAAGGTTGTGAATGCGCTTAAGTTGATCGGTATTGAATCGATCTTGACTGGCATCCGCCCAGAAATCGCGCAGACGATGGTCAACATCGGCATAGAAATAACTGGCATTTCCACGTTTGGAAGTCTTCACCATGCAGTGAGGTACCTTCAAGCAAAGAAATAATTTGGCAAAGTACATTCGGGCAGAATGTGCTTTGCCAAATTAATGTCAGTTTTCGTAACTATTTTATGCTATACTTATAGTATTAACAGGGACAATTGACTTATCTTAGTTCTCCCTTTAAGGAGGCAAGCATGGAAAAAATAAGCGTATTCCTTGATGATTACCGAAATCCGCCCCCTGGTTATGCATTGGTAAAAACGATTGATGAGTGTATTTATTTATTACTAAATCAAGAAATCAATCATCTTTCTCTCGATCACGATTTGGTGGACAAAACACGAAATGGACTTCTTTTAGTAAAAATCATGGTAGAAAAAGGCTTATTTGCCGGCCGAATTACAGTCCACTCTGCCAACTCGGTTGGCGGAAAAGCAATGTATACCTATCTTAAAGACGCGCAACTCCACTTCAAAATGCCGAACAAAATCATTGTTTCCCTAAAACCCCTTCCCCTGGACTTCATTCCTTCCAGAGTACTCCAACATTATTCAGATACCCTGTAACCTTCCCGATTGTAGCTGTCCCCAGCGTTAACCTGCTTTTTAAAATGCAAAGCACCTGTCCAGCTGTGGGGACAGGTTTGGTTTTGAATCGCCTACTAATTAGCAAGTAACTTGGAAGCAAAAATAGGTACAAAAAGGCTTGGAGACGTATATATGGCTCCAAGCCTTTGCTATTATGACTTTGTTAAACTAATGAATAAGATTTCAAGCTATTTTATGTACTCAACGTCCAAGCTGTTTGGTGATTTATTTGTATATGAAATCCAATAATTAATCTCATTAGAGTATTTTACTTGTTTTGCATATTCCCCAAAGACTTTTACGTAATTTATGCCAGTTTCCTTCGGGATCATCACATTTACATGAATCGGGTCAGAAATAAACGTATCATCACCACTCAATTCTAGGCCTCCAAAGCCTATCTCCCAATCTAATTTACCATTGTGTATCTTGATAAATCCGATATTTAATTGCTCATTTTCTTTGCTCTTATAAATGACAACAATATAATCTCCTTTAATGTCGTAGTCGATCATTCTTTCATAATCTCTGCCTTCACTGCTTTCAAGAATTTTTACGATTTCATTCTCAAGGGAAGTTTCTTTAGAACATCCTAACAACAAAAAAATCAAAATAAATGAGAACACACTATATGCTCGTTTTTTACTACCCAAGTTCTCCCCCTCCTTTATATTTCTTACCATTATATTCTCCAATTTAACATTAACTTCCTTTACTTTAATTGGGATTACAACAAAAAAGAGCATAATCCTTTTGGGATTAATGCCCTTATTTGAATACAGTATAAAGCAAATCGAACCTACTTGACGGTTTCACTTCTAAACTTCAGCTCCGAAAAATGGACCAGTTCAACTTTGTTGTCTGACTCATCTTTTTTTATCACTTCACAAAATCCGGATGCATACTGAACAATCAATAAATATTCTTTTCCCTTATATAATACAGGAAGGTTTTTCATGGTATTATCACATCCGCTGCTTTTAAACCTATTTTAATTCCATTATATAAATATGTCTGTGGATATTGTGTGATAATTATTATTCATTAAATATTTCCAATTCAGTTAAACAACACCTATAAATCTTACAAAATTGTATCCTATTCCTTTTTAGGTCAAGGTCCGCTGCATTAAATAGCAGCTATTCGTAAATAGCTGCTTTCATACGTCAACCTCCTCCTTTGTTTATCGTCGGTTAGATAACTTCTAGATTGAGCTTTTTCTCCATTCAAATAAATCCTTTTTACCACTTTAGTCTAGAGGGGTCGGACAATAAACAATTCCTTGTATCTATATGTTAGTAATCTTTTATTAGAACTATTTAATGAATTGGGGTATGTCTTATTTAATCTTTTTCTGTTTAATTATTCCTATTACAATCGGGATTAGAACACTTACTATTGCTATTGGCAGGAACCATGCTCCAAATCCGTTTCCGGTACCTAATGCAATTGAAACGGATTCAATTAAGATTAACGCAAAGATGATTAAACATATATTTTTTAATTGATTTGCCAGTTTTCTGCTTATCAAGTAAAACTCTTTAGCATTCTCTATCCTGAATCGTTCTGGATAATTGTGTGATTCCGGGAACTTTTCAAGTAGTTGCATTAATAATGCAATAAATGCACCGATTATAGGTAATATAAAAAGTTCCATCTTTGAACCCCAACGATCGACTTCACCTAACGCATTGTAATGTGCTGGAACTTTGTCAGGAAGCCAACTCCAAGTGTAGATTAAAAAGATTAACGAGCCTATATAAAATGAATACCCTATGAAATCCCAAATCCACTCACTCTTAGTTTTAGATATTTTAATTTTAGGTCTTTTCCAGGAATTTGACATTTCCATCAACTCCTTCATTTTTCTAACACAATTTTTCTAAAACATCATATATTCTATACGAATAGAATATAAATCTGTTTCGCGTTTTTTCACTAACCTGCCCCGTTCGTCCGATAATAAAAAAAGAATAGACTAGTAACCCGCCCGACCCATTCGGCGGGGGAAACTTTCATAAAAAAAGGGCGACTGCCCCCACCAAATCTGAGTTTTGGAAGAGGAATGCGTCACCCGTTTGTTCAATAAGCATTGGATTGAAATATCTTCGTTATGTATGCAATAAGAAAACCTCTATCTTCAGGAAAGGTTAATTCTAAAGTCTTTATTTCATCTACTGTTTTCCAAGCAATATCATAAATGAGATGATCAGGGTCTTGAAAGTTTCTTTTTCCTCCCACAACCTTTACTAAGAAATAATGGACTTCTACTGATAAAGTATGTTGTTCATAAGTCCTTCTTTTAACCTTAATTTCTTCCACAATTTCGGTTGAATACCCCGTTTCTTCTTTAATCTCCCTTATACAGCACTCTTCGAAAGTCTCACCGTGTTCTCTTCCTCCCGATGGAATCGACCAGGTTTTTTTCTCTTCAGGCTTTCCTTGTAATACCATTAACAATTGACCATTTTCATTCATACATACACCCGAAGAACCTAACCATTTCTGCACTTAATGTTCCTCCATTATATAACCGTCTAACTAATAGAGTTCTGCAAATTCCATAAAACCCCTTCTCACTACGAAACGGCTAATAACAAAAAAGCTGTCGTCAATCGTTGACAACCCTCGGCCACTCAATTCAACATCATCCAAAAACATACTTTCCCAAACTTTCAAAGAAACACAATCCAACACTCTGGAATATGGTCTAACAGATTAGAAAACTTTTAAATTGTAAAGATGCTAGCCATTTTATCTCCCTCAATTGTAATTATATCGCCCTCATTCACAACTATATCACCCTCAACATTCACCGTATCGGACGTATTCATGACTTCGACACAACTTCCCCTACTGTTTTCACATCACAGCCACCCTCGCAGTTGTTAGTCAAGAGCGCACTTGTTGACTTCCTGCAGTCAAATTCGCTGCATGTAAAATCGTACAGTAGAGAATACAAAGAAGCAGCCTAGGATAAAGGCTGCTTGGCACGGTACAAATGTTAGAGTTTGAGTCACGTCAATTCAACAGATGCACGTTTCATTTTTGCAAAAGAAAAAGGTCGGATTATTAAACGTGATGAAATAAAAATTAATATTTAATTACTATTTGGATTGAAGCTCGTCTATGATTGAATATATCGGATAGAATGAACTTGTACAGATTACTAATTTATAAGGAGGATGTTGAATGGCTGTTGATGTTTATCTTGTTTTTAATGGCAATTGCCGGGAAGCAGTCGAATTTTACGCAGGGGTATTTAAAACAGAGACACCAAAAATTATGACTTTTGGTGAATCACCGCAAAGTCCGGAATACCCGCTTCCTGAGGAAGCAAAAAATTTAGTGATGCACGCTCGTCTTAACATCGATGGAAGCAATGTCATGTTTTCTGATACCTTCCCTGGCCAGCCCTTTGTAAAAGGCAACAACGTTACACTTGCACTAATCAGTAAAAATACCGAAGATTTAAAATCCTGGTATGAACAACTAAAAGATGGCGGTAAAGTTGAAATGGAACTGCAGGAAACCTTCTGGAGCAAGCTTTATGGCCAAGTGACAGATAAATTGGGAATCCATTGGCAGCTTAACTATGACAATGGTGAAATGTCGATGTAAAGTAAAACTTCAATCAGTGGGGGCTTCTTCATCCCCCACTGTTCTCCCATGAAAAAAAGTACGTTTCGTTTTCCTTTCCTAACTAAGCAAACTCCCTCTTAACCAGGCGCGCGGCCGGTATGGTCCGACAGGAATTTGAATCAGACTGGTTTTCTCTTTAGAATCAATCCTGTATAGTTCATCTGAGTGGTTCACATCAAATCCCAGCAATGGATGGCCACCCATTCCCAAAGCACCAGACA
Organism: Bacillus sp. FJAT-27225; assembly: GCF_001685025.1. Taxonomy (GTDB): domain Bacteria; phylum Bacillota; class Bacilli; order Bacillales; family Cytobacillaceae; genus Bacillus_D. Next base: position 87,548 of record NZ_MAYU01000022.1, read on the forward strand.
CCAGGAGCAGCCTTTGCACAAGAATGCCCGCTTCCATCTGTTGAATGCGGTACCCTCTGTACCCCAATATCTCCTTGAGGTGATTCTTGTCTCCAACCACATGCATACAGAGTGGAACTTGATACAAATTTACATTGGGCATCGTTAACCCATATTGTAAAAACTCCCGGTAATCCCCACTTGCTATTCTCTGTAGTGCATGAGTGCGATTGTCATACGAATAGGCACCGTCAGGAATTCCCTCTACATGATTAAAACAGCCATATAAGGAAACTCGGTTGTCAATATGGTCCAGTCCATCGTCAAGATCATGTTGATACAAGAATGAAAGTGTCTCTTTTAATAAAGTGGATACTTGTGTTCGACTTACTTTTCCTAACGTAAAATCCCGCTCAGGAGAGTACCGCTCCCTGCAGACAGATGCCAAATCGTACGAGAAATCCTCGGTGAATGGCAGAAAGACCATCTCTGTACTTAAGGAATTCCGGGCATTATTTTTTTTGCATTTTACAAAGGATTGTGTTGTTTCAACCATCGATGCTTCATTCATTTTTCTCATCATCGCATAATCAAAAACTCTTTTTGAACGATTATAGGTAGCATGATTTAGCTCCGGTACTTCCTTGCACAATTCAGATGCAGACACCCTATCTCTTTTCTCGTTGCCAACTTTTATTGGTTTCGTGCTTAAGGGAATAACCGCATATACACTTTCCTCTTGGTCAGATAATCCTAGTAAATGATTAAGTGACCGATCAAGAAATTGATAACAAACCCGCGTTGAGAATCCCATCACATTGGCCACTTCCAGGGATTGGCCAATGACCACTCCAGCATCCAGCCCTTGAAGCCTGTAAGAAAAATTATTGTACTTATAGAAGTTTTTCCAAAAAACCGTTGAGACAAAAACAGTGCAAAAGCAGTCTGGAATAGCAAGGCTATCCGCAAGGCTTCTGGATAAGTAGCCGTCGTAATTTCCTTCCCTTACCAAAATTAGACGATGATGCGCCACGTCGTAATGGTAAATTCCTTTAGGGGCGTCTTCCAGCTTGATATACACATATAATTCATTCGGATACAGCGCCCCCCCTGCGGGAACAGACCTTCGTAACGATTGTGTGAAACTCACATTCTTCCCATCAATCCCATCAGGTAAAGCTGGAGTTTGAGAGAATTGAGTCAAACCGTACACATACCATAAGAAATGGCCAAGCTCCTCAAGGCTGGGACTCAGCTTAGCTTCTCTTTTTCCGAGAGTTAAGGGCACGTCTGCGGTTAGAGGAATCTCTGGCAAGCCTCGGTATAATTTATAAGGAAGCGGCGCGTCTTCCCAATCTACCTTCCAATCTGGCGGAAAGCATTTTTCAGTTTCAAAATGCAGTTGGTGCAGAAATGTTTCTAGCTCCAAAACGTTTGTCCTCCTAATCTTCCACTATGGGAATGGATGGGGAAATGAATTAAGCTGTTCATACGTTAAGGGTTTCGCCGCAAATCCTAGCTGCATCGGTACCGTAAGCACCCTTTCCAGCCCTTTCACCCGGGTAAGGTGATGCCCAAAGGTCATTGGCAGCATACCGGGAATGATTACTTTGACACAAAATAATCCATTTCGTTTGGTGATGGGCGTGGTTTGGTCAACTACAATCACATCAAGGTTCAAACGCTGGAACGTCTGAAGAATATCCAGTAGATCATCTTTTAAATCAGCATGGGCCGGTGGCTCCTTGAATTCCTGAGAAAACGTACGGAGGGGACGATGGTCATTTAATAAAAAATTCAGCCGTTCCTCCGCTTCTCGCAGACCGTAAAGCATCCCATGGTCCTCCATGGTACGGACTGCGAAAGGATCTTGGAGCATCCTTTCATATTTCTTCCTGTTTGTCTCCAATTTTTCATCATCTCTAAACATCATTCCGGCAAGCTCGAAAATCGTGCTCTTTACAGCCCTTATGGGATCCGGGTTTGCACCTGCTGCACAAATAATGTTTACACCGTTCGACCTTTTATTTTTCGCTATGGCCCAAACACTTGGAATTCCATGTTCCATCGTCGAATTGTAACAATAAAGGTCATATCCGGCCACATCTTGAATACGGTCCACCATCAGCTGTAATTCTTTATCGTTAGCAGAACGAAGATCAAGCCGTGGGAGGGATAGCTTGGCATACCACGTTAACAAAAATGAATCCCTCTCGACGACCTCCATAATGGCATGGAAAATCGCTTCCTCCAAACTCCCGCCTAATGCACATCCGTTGGAGGTTTCATATATAAAGCCCTCCCCGCAGCTTAAACTATAATAGGCAAGTAATTTTGGAACCAGAATTGGCCGTTCTTGTAAAAATGAGTAGCCCCATACCCAATCCATTGGAGCATCAGGATCGAACCTTTTAAAAGGAAAATGAGGCTTTTCATATTGCTCAGATTCATGGACACCTACACTCGCAGGATTTAATGCGTTATTTTCTAAATGGTGATAACTATCCCGAACGACTGTCCTTTTTCCACGGGGCTCGATTCCGCAATATCGCTCCAAGCCTTCCAAGATAGCAGTCAGTTCACTCATATCATAAAAATTCGTCCTTCCTGCTACTCCCTCATTCCCTTCAAACAAAGGCATGTTCACTAAAACATCAGCAAACGGCAGTCTAACATCCTGCATTTTTCCATTCATAAGCCCGGTACGTGGATCGAGGTAATCTTTAACCAGCCCAGTTTTTAATTCGTCCATTGAACGGCTGCGATAACCGCTACCATTAATTTTAGGACTGGATTCCAGTCGAATTTGAGCTAATTCGGGTATATCATGGGGTAATGAACTGCATATTGGGCACGATGGGTCAGGCAAGAAAAAGTGAAGAGAGGCCGATAACGTTTTCAGGTTCATCATGAACACTTTTTCCTTTACGTTACTGGGTTCTCCCTGAAGAATCCTCCGCACTTCATTGCTTATTAACTCTGCCATTTGAGATAATCCCATTCGCGATACCCAAGCATCTTTCTGTACACTTTCTTCTGCTGCGATTTTCCCTTGAAGATTCCACATTTCTTGACGATCTGGCCCTGCAATAATACGACGGATATCGGCGCAGCAAGAACACCCCTGTGTATCCGGCCGTACGAACGGACCGATGATTCCTTCCCCGAACGAGACGAAACCTCGAAGCCATGGGATACCTTCAGCCCTAAAACGTTCTTCTGCTTTATGATGTGCCTTTGGATGCCAGGAATCGTGGAGGACCAGTGCTAATTCTATTTCAGACGGAATGTCTTCTTCGATACTTTGACGCTTAATGGAAAAGCTTCCGGATAATTGATTATAGACAAAATCCGCTAACAAACCCTTTCCATCCATTAGTACTTGGGCAGCCATTATGTTCCCTCCTCCCGAACCTGTACACCATACACCCCTGCTAATTCTTCTTTTAAAAAAGGTTCGAACGAGAGATCATAAACAACTAAGCGTTTCCGGTTTTCTTTTAAGACTCCAATGGAAGACTGCAGCAATTCTAATTGATTCAGTCCATTACAAGAAGGAATGTTGAGTTTGATTGCCTTTTTTCCCCGAAAATCGGCTGGTTCTTTTTTCTGCCCCACCACTGAATGTGCCTGGTTTTGTGCAACTAAAAGCGCTTGTTGTAATGCATTTTGCAAGGCATACGTTAAAGTTAACCCTGCCTTCGTGAAACTTTCGCCATTCGACCTTACCCGTATGACAGGAAAACCGAGAATATCGTCTCTTAACTCGATGATCACCGGACCATTTAAGGTGTTCAGTGCCTTTAAATAATATCTGCAATTCTTATCTTCTATTGATTCTTGCTGCAAATCTAAAATCGTGCCCGTGCCTGGTTGAGCTTCGTTTCTTTCTTTTAATTCTTCATCTAAATAGTTTTGCAGCCCTCGGCAAACGGCCTCTTCGATTGTTTCCCCTGCACCGATACCGATAAAGCCCTCTGAAACGCTCGAGTCAACATGATGATCCTGATTATTAATTCCCCTGACATTGGGATCGATCAAGTGTGAAACATACATTTCAATACCCGTCAACCCGGCATTCCTTTTGGCCTCCTCATGTGTTAAACCGGCACATATCACTTCCGGAAGAAGGTCTGCTGGACCTTCGGAAACTGGATTAACTGCTTGAACAAAGCACTGTGCCAGGGGAAGCTGTATTAAATCCCGTTCCTCCCATGAATGGAAAATTCCAATCTCTTCAGAAGTTAACCCACTGAAATAGTCCAATAGTTCATTAGGTGGAGAATCTCTGTTAGATTCATGCCCCATCCTTAAACCAATGTCTTCAACCAGCCTCGGAGTTGTATCTGCAGATGTAACCAACGGGTGTGCAATGAATGATAACCAGTTGCCTTCTAATGTTTCAGGATTAAGCAGATAAATTTGATTACTTTGATTGGGACCTGCAATTCCAACAGCTTTCTTGAAAAATTCAAATACAAGGACATTTGCCAGTATTGATCCTGTTGTTGAAGAGAAGTTGTTAGGCTGCGGTTCAACTCCAACGGCAGATTGATGAAGGCGGCGCCATGCTGACCCCCAGCATCCATCTGATTCTGGATGAACGACTGGACCTGATAGCCCTGCTTGCTCAAAACAAATGGCTGGCACGAATACCTTTCTTTCCTGCTTGCAAACACTATTAAGAGTCCTTAGTTCATTTACATTTCCATCCTGTGAGACATATAGAACCCCATCATAGTCTCTTACAGCTTGTTTCCAAAAAATTTGGTTTGCCTCTTTTTCGAATGGAACCTCTTTAACCTCCACCTCAGCATCAGCTTCACGGGCATTCTCCACTAACTCATGAATTCGCTGCCTTTTTGTAGGCATCGATTCCGTTACCATAAAATCGAATTTAGGTAGACCCGATTCAATTAATGCACTCACTAATGAAACAAGCATGGGACCAGCTCCGACAGCCAGAACTTTAGCCTGACGGAATTCCTGAAAGCGGTACGCGCCAGAATCAACAAAGTTCTCAATAAATTCAATTTGCGAAGAATATTTTTCAAGAACTGTACGTTTTAATTGATGAGGTTGATCTTGACTGATATCTCGCACAAAGCCATTCTGGCATAACGTTTCACCAATCTCATATACTCTGGTCTGATACGGAACCGTTAGTCCCGCTGTTAGTTCTCCCAATGTCTGCTCCCCATTGAACATCGGCATCAGTGTTTCAATCCAGTGATAAATGGTACTGCCTTTCATGCGGAATGAGCTTTCGTTATTTCTAAAATACACACCACCTTCTGGGTCGGGTAGATAAACTGTATCTCTTTTTACTTTCAGGCGCGTGGACGAGTTCAGTTTTGTCATTCTGCTCCTCCTTATTTCTAATCGATTCCAACTATGCACTACCATTTTATGTAGTTTAATTTGTCCGTTATGATTAACTAAAAAGCAGTACCCCTGCAATCATGCAAGGGTACTGCTTTTTATCTTTAAATCACCGAAATTTTGAAATGAACGATTAACCCCAACAGCGATGACATCTAAAACAATTAAAACAACTGAAGAAACAACTGAAGAAACAACTAAAACAGCTAAAGCAACTAAAGCAGCGAAAACCGCCACAACGATGAAAGCCTCCGCAACGGCCAAACCCTCCAAACATACCAAATTGACGTGCATCCTCACTATAAGGATCCAGATGATTTAACTCGCCAACTTGGTATGGGGCCATTTCCAAGCTTTGTAATTGATTTTGAAAATTATGCATTTTTCTTCTCCTTTGTATTTATTATCAGGTTAGCTGACACCTGACGCTGAGAGTGGATTGAAGTTTGGGCAATTAACATCCATCAGATAATTCGTGTACTCTCCTCAACAAAATATGTTTGCTTTTAGGCCGTTGTTACTGATGTAAGAGCCTAAATATAAAACATCAAGCATTCCGTTTCTAGAAATTGCTTGCGGACGAATATTCTTTCTAGGGTTTACACATAATTCCAATAGGGCAAGGTACTTAGCCACCTTCTCACACTACCGAGTTCTGTTCCACATAAGGCGCAAAAAGGAGGATATCCTGATAGCTAGAGCTATCAGGATATCCTCCTTTTTCCTTTATGTTGTCTGCTTCAGTTGTGGATTGGTTACAACTTAAACTATATAACCGCCTGCATTTGATGTTTACGCCCACTTCAACACTTATCTGATTTCTTCTCCAAGTCCCGCGAACAACAGAGATGGCGGGACTTTTTTATAAATGAAAGATGGTATATACCAATGGCAGAATAATCGATGTGATAATAGCTGCGAATCCCATTGCTACGCTTGCTGCAGCTCCTTGAATGGGGCCCTCGGATAAAGCTTGGCTCGTACCTATCGCATGGGAGACAGTCCCCAGTCCAAATCCCCGTGAAAAATGATCGGAAATTTTCAGTGCATTTAGGATGATTGGACCAAATACCGCTCCGAAAACACCAGCGATTATGACAAATGCGACCGCAAGTGAAGGGTTTCCATCAAGAAGCATGACGGTTTCAATCGCAACAGGAGTTGTGACTGCTTTGACTGCTGATGCTTTTTGGATGGATTCAGAAAATCCCAGTAGTTTAGAAATGAAAATTGCACTCGCTATTGTTGACATCGTACCAATAACCAATCCAATAATAGCAGGAATAAATTTTTCCTTTATGATCAGCCGGTTCTTATACAAAGGAACTGCAAGCGCAACCGTCGCAGGTCCTAACATGTATGTGATCCAGTCTTTGGCTGGTTGATATTGTTCATAGCTGACATCCAGTAAATGCAGGAATACAATAATCAGTGCGGTTGCTGTCAGTATGGGGGTTGTGAATGGGGATTTGACACGTTTGGATAGAGTAACCGCAACCACATAGAAGACGATAGTGACTGAAATACTAACTAGAGTGAGAGTGTTTATCTTTGCCCGGCTCCCTTCTAGATAAGTACTCTGTCAACTTTGCTGCAACCATTAGTCCAATAATCGTGCTTCCTGCAATCATGATGAGTAATTGCAAACCAACGGAATTGATCAGGCTTCCATAGTTCATCAAACCAACAGCAATCGGTATGAAAAAAAAGCCGAGGTGTTTATTTAAAAATGCTGCACCCTTGTCGATATACCGTAATTGAATGATTTTGCTTGATAACAATAGATATAAAAGGATCATACCTAACACGCTCGTCGGTATAGGCAAATGGAAATACCTGACGATGAAAATAGAACATTGATACACAGCCCAAATCAAACATAGTTGAGCCAAAAACAGCACTGCTTTTTTCACCCGATACAATCCTTTCAGCTAAAATGAAAAAAATTAAAAACCTAAAGATCGGATTAGAATGCCTTTGAATACTGCTTCTAATCGACCTTTAAGTTTTCTCGGTAGTTTACTAAATTGGATACGGCATTTATGCCTCGGTCCGTAATCCATCATTTATCCATATTCTTATGTTATTTAATTTGGTGATGTGCTAATCATATCAGGACATCCCAAACTTGTATAGCACCAATGCATGAATAATTTTTTCCATAAGACAATCGATTAGCAGCGAGAGTCGGGAGATTGAGTCTATTTAGCTATTCTATGTACAGTCCTGTCGTGTATCATGAAAATTACGGAGTCGCGCACCAGTCCCTCCGTCCTTTTCATCGGAGTGCGCTCTTTTTCAATAGTTCCAGAACATAATTTTCCCGCCTAATCCAACCATTATGTTCGAGCTCTGCACACAATTTATCGTTTTCCTCAATGGCTTCCCCAATTGTGACCCAAACAGGGGTAAATCCCAAATCAAGCTCATATCCATCCAATAGTTGATCTGCCTTTTTCGGTGTTCTAATCGTACATTCATAATAATATGACTTCATTTGAAAAATAGCGTTTGAATCAAATTCATCAATATGGCTTTCGACTACCACTCCGATTTGCTGTCCTACTTCACAATCAACATAGCCAGTTTCCTCAGCAATTTCTCTGATCAAAGCATCGACATGGCTTTCATTCTTTTCCACACCACCGCCAGGAAACTTATAATCTCCTTTATTGTTTTGGACGAGCAATATTTTATCCTGTGAAAGAATGACAGCTCGTACCGCTTCTCTATAATTGACCTTCATTTCTGCTTGTGTGTCGTACTCATCCTTAAATAACTTGTAGAACATACATATGTCTCCTCCTAATATAAATACTGCCCAAACATTCTATTTTAGGGGATCTCTCCCCCTTTATCAAAAATTTTAAAATAAATTGGCAGTTGAGTAAATTATTGTATATCGTTCAATTTAAAATTGATAAGATTATAGAATAAGATGATGGTTCCAAAGGGTGATGACATTGAAAATTTCAATAGAAGAAATAAGCATGGACCTTGGGGAAGAAATCCTCATTCGATGCCATGAGGTCGATGACGAAATTAACGAAATTGTGAACAAGCTGACCACGGATGACCTCTTTATACTGGGATATCAACATGACCAGGTGTACCGAATCAATCTTAAGGACATCTACTATTTCGAGGCGGTTGACGGAAAGGTTTTTGGGTACTGCAAGGACAGCGTCTATGAAGTTAAACAAAAGCTCTATGAGCTGGAGGAACTGTGCAAAGGCAAGAACTGTTTTCGCGCTTCCAAGTCAACTGTTTTGAACATCGCTAAACTCTCTTCTATTCGACCGTCCTTAAGCGGCCGGTTTGAAGCAGTGCTAGATAACGGGGAACGTGCTGTTGTCTCCAGGCAATATGTACCTGTCCTAAAAAACATCCTTGGACTGTAAAGGGAGGATAAAGAATATGAAACTTACAGAACTTGTCCAAAAAATTACGAGGGATTTTTTGATGATCTTCGCCTCCATCATCATTCTTATCACCTTTTTACGGCAATTATATATTCCGGAAATGGCGTTTGATTTGAAATCGATTTACACCATTATGGCTTTTGCATTTATAAGTTCTTTATTGTCGTTTATTTTGTATGCTCCGCATGAGCTTAGCGAGAAGGAAAGACGAATCAGAATAGCCGTCCACTTTATCAGTTTGGAAATTTTGCTGCTTACGCTTGCCAGCATTTTTGACATAGTGACTAGTGGGACGGAGAGCATTATCTTGGCACTGCAGATTGCCGTGATTTATCTCATCGTCCGCCTGCTTTCCTGGAAAAAAGATAAAAAAGAAGCCCAGCAAATTAACGAAAAACTGAAGGCGTTAAGCAATAAATTATAGGCTAAAGCTTTTTTTGGTATGACAGTCCAAACCGGTTTCGCTTGAATATACCCGCTCCCATGTGCTCTCCGTTAAGGGTGGGTTTTAGATTGTTTTTCTACTTATCGCGATCGAACTGAATTAGCTATAAAAACCTGTATTAAGTGAGGGTTTCTTCACTCACTCGTATGAAATGATTCATAAGGCTTGGTCATACTTAAATAGACGCAGCTCACGAAATACCATGCTTTGTTGTAAGTTATTTAACATGTTTTTCAACTTTTTTTGCATTTTTATTAAAATCTTAGACCTTTTTATTACTTCCCTCATTTTTTCTGCGATTTGGGACATCCTCTTAACTATATGGGATTTCTTAGGAGGAAAACAATGATGAAAGAAAATGCAGAACATCCAGAGGTCAGGGATTTTGAAGTTGAACAAATACTTAATGGCCACCCAGTGCACCAAAGGCACGAATTTTCTTTTACAGTCGATGACAATGAGTTTAAAGGTCATTTTCACGATGGTGAAATTACGTGGATGCATCCATATCCAAAACAAGTACTTGGTGAGGAAAAAGAAGCAAAGATCGAAAATAAAATTCGTAAATTGCTGGGGGAACATGGGGTTTTCAATTGGATTGATGACCTTGAAATGACACAAGCGTTTGAAGACCGACCACACGAGCGTCGCCAAGTTACTTTTAAAGTGCATGGACACGAGTTCAAAGGGCTTGTTCACGAAGGAGAAATCCATTGGTTTCATCCTCAGCCAAGCCAAAAGCTAAGAGAAGAGCATGTTGAAGCGATTGAAAAAGAGATTCACGAAAAAGGATAGGTTCTTTCATCATGGTGGGCGGTAGGAATTGACAGTCTAGCAAGGATTGTATCCTAATCACAATCAAAAGCCGGGTTTTTTGCATGCCACTGGACTTTAGGAAAACGAATAATCTATTGTTGTGTTTTAGAAAAGATTCTTCAATAAATATTGTTGCTTGGAGTCTGATGAACTCCAGGCATTTTTTTCTGATTTACTTACCAGGTTGCTTGTTCTAATACAAATTTATATACGATAGTTACTTGTTAATTAAGGTTTTGAAATTTAAAACTGAACCCTTTAACTTTTTAACTCCCAGCCTTTTTTGCAACTTATAGCCCCGTAGCTGCAACTTATCGTTTTTCTATATACTTTTTTCAGGCGTTTTTTTATGATGAGTTCATAAAAAATCACTGGAAAAGAAGGGGTAAAATCGGATGGGAAATTTATTATTAGTAGTTGTTCTGGTTTTCGAGATTGGCTTTGCAATCTACTGTATGGCAACGAAGCAAACTCACAAAAAATTAAAGAATCTGGTCAGGATTTCAGCTTTTATACTCTTTGTTATCCTTACACTGACACCAGCCATTGAATGGAGCTTGCGCTGGGTATTGTTTGCAGCCCTGCTTTTCGCATTCGCGTTAAAAGCAACTATATCTCTGATCCGCAACAAACCTACTCGTAATTACAAGCCTTCTGCGATTGTGGTGAAATCGATTGGAGTGGTCATGACATTCGTGTTTGCCCTGGCACCTGCGGTTATTTTTCCAGAACATCGGGCTCCAAAGATAACAGGTGATTATGAAATCGCAACTGCTTCTTACACATATACAGACAAAAACCGCATCGAGGAATTTTCCAGTAAAGGTGAAAACAGATTCGTGAATGTTGAATTCTGGTATCCGAAACAATCGGAAGAAACCTACCCGCTCTTGGTATTCTCACATGGAGCAACCGGGGTAAAATCAAGCAATACTTCTACTTATAAGGAGCTTGCCAGCCATGGTTATGTTGTCGTTTCAATCGACCATCCGTATCACTCCTTTTTCACCCGGTCAGAGGACGGGGCGGTCGCTACAATCGATTCGGATTATCAAAGGGAAATCAGCAATCTGAATGCCGAGAAGGAAGTGTACTCGAGGGAAAAACTTAATGAGCTAATTCAAAAATGGATGAAACTGCGGACAGACGATATGAACTTTGTCATTGATACGGTCCTTGAAAAAGCCAAAAATGATAGCGATTCGGTCTATCAATATATAAATACAGATAAAATCGGTGTGTTTGGCCACTCAATGGGCGGTGCGGCAAGTGTTAAATTAGGCAGAGAGCGCAATGATATCGGTGCCGTTGTCAATATCGACGCCCCGTTTTTCAGTGAGCTTGTGTATAAAAAGGATATTAATGATTTTGCGGCGAGCGACAAAGCCTACACAACACCGCTTTTAAACATTTATTCCGATGACGTCTGGGGACAACTTGATAGCAACACTCTTTATGCAGCGAACAAACTCGACAATCAACAATTCAAAAAAGCCTATACAACCCATTTTAAAGGTGCAAAACATTTAAGCCTGACTGACCTGCCGCTTTTCTCACCTCTGCTTGCCAATGTACTTCAAGGTGGAAAAGCTGCCATCGACCAATACTACTGCATTGAAACTGAAAATGAGTTGATTCTTCATTTTTTCGATAAGGAATTAAAGGGCGGCGGACAGTTTACGTATAAAGAGGCGTATTGATTTTAATTCAGCAGCTTAAAAGGCTGGCCTGGATATAGTAAATGGTTACGGGTGGAGGCCCCATGCTATGTACAATGTTACCATCCTAATAATGAGATTGCCCCCAGGCTATATAGTCGTGGGGGCTTTCTAATTAAGTTCGTTCCATCTTTAGTCTGTTCCATAGATGCACCCATTAATGTGACCATAATTGCTTGCGTAAAGGAGTCTGTATACTGTGCTATTACTAGTAAACTATCATTCAGACACTAGTACTAGCTGCCATCCTCTCTCTTTCCACTTGTAACTATTTCTCCATCCTTTATTTCAATGATTCGATCACATTGTTTTGCTACTTCTTTATTATGTGTAACAATAATAAGTGTGTTTCCTTGTTGATGCAGCCTTTTAAATACCTGCATAATTTCTTCGGTTGTACTTGAGTCGAGTGCTCCTGTTGGTTCATCTGCCAAAATAAATGCCGGATTATTCACTATTGCACGAGCAATTGCTACTCTTTGTTGCTGTCCTCCAGACAACTGTAACGGTCGTTTATTGATGTGTTCTTCTAAACCTACAGCTATTAATGCCTCTTTGCTTCTACGTAATGCCTCTTTATGATCGACTTTTCTCTTGCTATACAAATTATAAAATTGCAGATTTAACTTAACATTCTCCAATGCGGATAGTTCATTGATTAAGTTAAAGTTTTGGAATACAAACCCAATGTTCTTATTTCTGGTGAAAGCTCTCTCTTTCTCTTTTAAAATATTTGTATCTTTCTCTTCCAAGTAATATGTACCGGAAGTTGGTCGATCCAGTAGTCCCAAAATATTAAGTAATGTTGATTTTCCCGACCCGGACGGCCCCATGATAGCAATCATTTCTCCACTATTAATGTGCAGGGATATGCCTTTTAAGACATTTTTTCTTTCCCCCACTTCAAAATGTTTATTAATTCCATTTAGCTCAATACAATTCATCTCTATCTATTCACTCCTTTAATCATCTCTATTGGTTCTATCTTCTTTAGTTTTATAAAAGGCATGATTGTAGATAGCATAATGCAGATAATCATAATGACGAATGCAATAGCAATAACAGATACATTCATAGTAAGTGCTTCATTCACAAGAAGGGTTGCAATAAGAATTTTACAAAAAACTGTAGCTATAATGAAAGAAACCCCAAAAACAGCGATTATCTCTCCGTATACCAATCGAATCATATTGTTCTTTGTAAATCCTAATGAATAATAAATGCCAAACTCATTGTATCTTGTAGTTATACTCGCTAAAATAGCACCGATACATCCTAACAAAGAGAGTAACAAAAGAATGGCTGCGAATGTTGTTGTCCCTATGATCACTACTTTTCGAGATTCATTATAGGAGTCTATTTCATCTTGTAACGTCGTATAGTGTATATCCAAACCATTCTGCTCAAACAGCAATTTAATTTGCTCCAAGCTGTCTTTTCTTGTATCGTGTTCTGGCAATTGAATCAATGAGTTGAATGCATATGACATAGCTAATTCAAACTCCTTAAATTGAGGAGCTAAGATAAACTCTTTATTGTTCATGATATTTTCGCTAATATATGTTGAACCGCCAGGCCAAAAATGTACAGATGATGCCAAAATCCCAACAACCTTAATCGCTATCTTTTCATACTTGTCCGTTTGCCCATTGATATAATACAGCTGATAAGTCTTTCCCAGTCTAAATTGATCTTTCATTGCAGCACTAACAACGACAGGTATATTTTCAAGAGAATGTACATCGGTTTCTAATGGTTTCATCGATCCTTCCTGTAAAGTAAGGTTTGACATTTCAATACTGTCGTTGTTTAGAATATATAAACGTGATTCATTCTTTGTTTCTTGTGGATTGGGACTGTCGTAAACATACATAGCCTCAAACAAACCTAGTTTTTCAACTAGGTTCTTTTCCCTTAGTTGTTTAAAAACATTGCTGTATTCATTAATCCTATTTATATTATTTTCTACTAAACCATCATTTTCATTGATATAAGCATGAACCGTATCTAAGGGGACTAATTCTTCTATACTATTTTTGTATTGCAACAGATTAAATATAGAACTTAATCCAAATAATAGCGCAGTAAAACCAATTGTAAACTGTACCATCAGCAATAAAAACTTACTTTTCTTATTGATCATTGATTGGTAAATAAGTCTTATCAAATAGAACACCTCACGTACGATTAATAGCACTGATAGGCTCAAAACGCATAGCATTCAACGCAGGAGCAATTGCTGCCATCATTCCAAAAAACAAAGACACACCCATTGCAAAGAATAAATTTAACCATGTTACTTGAAAGGTAATCTCTTTTCCAAGAGAAGAATCAGATAATAGCAGCATTGCAAGATATTGTACTGAAATCGCTAGCAGGCAGCCAATGATCGACATGATTAAGACTTCAACCAGTACTGTTTTAGCAATATAGCCATTGCTCGCTCCTAAAGCTTTCATAATACCAATTTCTCTTTTCCGCTCCACTAACCAATACAGCATTAAATGAATAATATTGATAATTGCTATGGTAAAGATTAGTACTGTGGCCACTATTGTGATAACCAGCGAATTTCGGAACGAACTAGAATCTACATTCCTCACATTTTCGTAAACTAATTTGATTCCTTTTTCATTTGCCGTCTCTATAAGCATGTTGCTGTTTTGCATAAATTCTTCTTTTCCACTTTCTAAATGAATGCTGACACCATGAAGATTATTTTCTTCGAGAAAACAATCTTCATATAGTCCCACATAACCTTTCCAAGGCATATAGATGGCATGCTCCCATGAAGTTTCTCTTGTAGAACGCCCTCCAATACCAATCACAAGAAATTTTTCATCCTCAATAACTACTCTATCTCCTAAATTAATATTATGCTTTTCAGCAATACTTTTCCCGATGATAATTGATTTATTTTCTTTCATGTCTTCTGTTGAAAAGTACCTACCCTCTATTAATGGTATATGCCAGTTTGGTTCCTGATGAAATAACACTGGAACGATTGGAAAGCTCTCATTATATTGATCAAGGTTTCGATTCTCCATACTAAGAAGTTGCACTTCTCCATATTCACTTAATTTTTCTACCATATCTTCAACATCTTTCTGCTTCCAATCTCCATCACGAGATAAAAAAACATCTAATTGTTGTTCAGGATTGCCGCCTTTTTGATCATTTATATATTCTAATGATTCCATAGATGCACTTGTCCCAAGTGACATTACTAAACTGCCAATAAAAAAGCCAATAATAATTAATACAATTGTTACCTTTCTAGTTTTCCATTGTCGAAAAATAAACTGATACATGATCACTCCACCTTTACAGTGTACCTCTTTCCTGAAATAACCTCTTTTAGCTCTTCACTTATTTCCTCATATGGTGATGGTACACAATATATTTCTAGTTCATATATACCAGGTTGAACTGTATTCTCAATATTTAAATTTGTAATTCCTATCGTATTTTTATTAATTTCGATAGTGCCATATGGATTCCCATTTATCTTGGCTTGTTTTGAATCTAAATAAGCCCAAATAATATATTGTCTTGTTTCATTTCCTCCGACATTTAGATTTATTGAAATATCTTCATTTTTTTTAGTTTTAATCAGTGGATCATCACCATTAGCAGTTTCAATGTCAAACACAACATTCTGACTTGTATCTTCCAAAGGAGTTTCAATTATATTGGTAATTGTGTTGTCCTGCTTATTACTTTGATTTTTACCATCTTCATTTGAAACATAATATGTAAAATTAATTGTATTCGAGTCTCTAACTAATTTATTTTTATAACTCAATTGTTTTATATCTTGTCTAATGTTTATAACTAACTGGTTTTGAAATAGTTCAAAAGCATCTTTATCCAATATGATTATTATTTCTCTTTTGTTTTGATTGACAGATAAAACCGAACTTAACACTTTATTTTCGGATTCCGCTCTCCTGAAATATTGCTGTTCATAATTGACCAATGTTGATAATTCAAAATCTATTTCTCTAGCTTCTTTGCTTCCTACTTCTATTTTTAATTGAAAGTTTCCATCTTCATTTTTGCAGTCCTCATAATCAATCTTATATCCATCTATTATCCCGTTAGTATTTGAAATAGCTATCCCAGATGATAATTGGTAACTGTCTTTTACGCCGAAGAAATAAATAAACCCTATTGTAACTATACTCAAGAAAACCATTGTAATAGCTGCTGATATAATCTGAACTTTATATTTTTTCATTTTGCCCCCATTAAAATAGAAAATTATCTTGACACATAAAAATGCGCCAAGATAATTATAGTTAGTTTATTATTCTAGCTATGAATTAGAATGACTTACTTGCAGTTAAAGTTTCATAAACTCCATAGTATGAATAACCTGTGTGTGTTGACTTAAATGTAGTTCCAGCAGATGAATATGTCGGACCTGTTAGCCAATCTGTTTCTACAGAACTCCCAGAAGTACCGGCATTCTTAGAAGCAGATAGTGATTTTGTCGTTTCGCCAGATTTACTAACAGTAACTTTAGCAGTTATTGTCTTATATCCCATAGTCCATGCATATCCTTGCGGGCCAGAAGTTAAAGGATTTCGTGTATACAATGTGCCATCAACATATAGTGTCATAGCACCAGCCGAGATTGCGGGAAACAAGATACAACCTGAAAGTACCCCTGCTACAATTTGCTTTTTCAAACTTTTCATTCATTTACCTCCTGTTTTTTTTTTATGTAGATCAGCTTCTCAAGATGAGTACTAGCTGTTCATACCCCTTTTGGGCTTACTCTCCAATGTGGCGAAAAATAAATAAAACATACTATCTTTTATGTGGAATCATTCTATTAAACTAGTCCTAAAATAAATAGAATTATTCAAGAGTTTTAACAATAGCGAGGTCCAAGAGAACCTTTGAAACAACAGAACCAAGTAAAAGGGAAGCGTACGAGTTTAAAGTCAAACCATAACTAGACAATAATAATAAGGGTGCCTACTACTATGCTTGTCCATCCAAAAATTTTTATGATTCCTGGCACCTAAAAAATAATATCCCTTATTGGAATAATGTAAATTCTAAGCGATAATAACCCCTAACAGGACTAAGTTGGTAATTATTTTACATCGCTACTAAAATATAACATATAGGCATTTTGTCTAAAATTGGGAAATTTTCGATGATAAATTTGTAATTTCTTGTTATTAATAAATTATTTTTCTTAATTTTTTTCTGTATCCACTAATAATATTGAAATTTAGTTGGGAAATAGTTATATCGAATATAAAGAATCAAGACTGGCTCCTTTTTCCAACTAAAAAAAGCACTGAATTATCAGTACTTTTTTTATTCTAGTGGTATTCCCAGAAAATATTGAAGCAAAGACTTAACTGCCCGTTTGCATTAAAAAGGGGGTAACCCATTATGGACCAACCCACCGAATCATAGGAACGAACCGGCCACTGGGTTTGCTAATGTAAGAATAAAAGTGAGAGGTATTAATCCTTATTCTTTACCTGTACACCTATTTACCGGTTCTTATCATTTAACCTAATTCTAATTCTTGCGTTGTAGACGAATGATTAAATAAATACAATAGATTGATACATTTACAACAAACAAAGAGGCTATCAACGATAACAAGTTAATGGATGTGGGATGTTCCCAAGGTGAGGACATGGACATATCATAATGGAGTGGGGGGTCAAAGCTCGATAGGTCCTGAACGAGAAAAGGAAAAGGAAAACCAAATGGCATGTGGTTAAGATCAGTATCACTCCCAACAGTCACTTTAGTAAAAAAGGGTGACACGAACACTATAAAATTTAATAAAAATAGCAGAATGAAAAAACCCTTTTTCATGATCAATCCCCCTTTCCATTAACCGGCCAACTCTGTTAGCTTAAAAACACATGGGGCCTAATCAAAACCATTTAATAAAACGATAGATTGTTAAATTTTATTTGGTATCAAAGGAGCTTTCTAACTCCCATACCTTATTACCTAAAGTTTCTATAAGGGCTTTTGCCCTCTTTTCAATGTTACCTGGAAGGTTATCTTTACTGAAATACTCTAGTCCAATACTTTCCCCATCATTCATTTCTAATCTCCCTCGTACGTCCATTGCACGAAACAGGTTAATGACACTATATGTTTCATCACCATTGGGATACTTGAAATAATAAAGCGGGCCTGAGAAAACACCAATCAATTCGAATTGTGATGCAATCAGTCCTGTTTCCTCTCTTAATTCTCGCGAAGCAACTTCCTCCAGAGTCTCAGCAAGCTCCATTGAGCCGCCAGGCAACCCCCAATCCAATGTATCAGAGCGGTGTTGAAACAGGATTTCTTTTTTCTCATTAACGACCAGGATTGTAGCACCAACACTTATAATCGGTCTGCTACCAATTAACTTTCTGATTTCGGATATATATCCCAATTTTCCCCCTCCATATCTATCTGTAAAAATCGTTCTATTTGATTCGACTAGTAGAACGTATCTCATTTATGATCACTGTTCTTACTGTATTTTTCTTCCCATTCCTTCCACCATTTTTGTGTATCATTTTGGCCTATTACCTCTTCAAGGGTTTTTCCATCAAGTGAGTGTGGGGCACCAACCATTCCACCTTCTGCCGGAAAAGATGTTCCCCCAATCACCTCGCCGTTATAGATGAATACCGATACAGCTATCGGCCCATATAGTTTACTAAGCGGGTGGTTCTTTACCGTAAATCGCTCTTGAATTACATCCTTCCCTATATAAGGGTCTGGACTAACAGACTGGACACCCCACATGTAATAATGCGGTTGACGGACCAAATCTTGTTTTGAAACATTATAAACATAATTTCCATCGTAAGATTTTATTGTATATCCTTCATCCAAAAGATATTGCATTGCCAATTTGCCATTCGCATCGAGATCGAACTTCTGTTCACAGCCCACTAATAAAAATAGAACAAGAAATGCTAGTACCTTTTTAATCAGAGAGTCCTCCCCTCTGGACATTCATTTTGTCGAAAATGATAGAGCCCCCATTAGATTCATTTTATAATAGAATAAGATTTTATATTTCCTTTTTATTACTTTTGTAAGAAAAAATACAATTTATTTTTCTTTCCAGGGAACGAAGTCAACTGGAGGAATGTCTAATAGTGTGATTATCGTTTAGGTCCGGACTAAACCTAATATCCTTATTTATCTTTATTTTTCTGAAGGGAGGGATTTCAGTGCTCTTTTTAAAATCATTTTTTACAGCTAAAGACGGTCAGACCTTTGAAGAACTAATTAAGAAAGAGCAAACCAAACTTTATAAAATTGCTTTTTCCTATGTTAGAAACGAACAAGATGCCCTCGACATTGTTCAAGATTCCATCATCAAAGGCTTTAAAGGGTTCGAAAAGTTAAACGATAAACAGTATTTCTCAACCTGGATGACGAGGATCTTACTAAACACAGCAATGGATTATTTAAAACGAAAAAGAGATGTAGTCCTATTGGATCCCACTTGGTTCAATCCAGGGATTTCACAAGAAAACAGCACAATTACAGCATTGGATTTAGCTGACGTTTTTGAAAAGCTAAAACCAGAGCAAAAGACGTTAATCCTTTTGAGGTATTATTATGGGTATTCTATCCCCGAAATCGCCAAGATTGTCGATAAACCCGTGGGAACCATTAAATCCCAATTACATCGAACGTTACAATCCATAAAAGAAAAACTGGAGAATGGAGGCGACACCTATGGAAAAGTTTCAACGAGATATTGAAAATATGGTAGATAGTGTTACGGTCTCTTCTAAACTCGATGAAACAGTTCAAGCAGCGATTGAAAATGCAAAACGGCAAAAAAAGCGTTCACTAATCCACAAACAAAAGTTAATTACCAACTTGGCTGCACTACTTTTACTGGGAATCGGGACCATGTTATTCTCCGCTTACTATCCTGAACAGGCAACGAGTGAACCAGGAGCAAAGTCTGTTTATTACACCGACAGTGTTTTTTATAAAACGAGAGATGGAGGATTAAAAAGGCTTGCTAAAGAAGGAAAAGCGAAAACTTTAGGACTGGTAGCTGAGGATAAAGGAATTAAGGTCTTTCTTGAAGAAGGATATTTGGATGATCAGCAATTGGCTGTATCTTACCGAATGGAATTTGACAAATCGCATTTTGGAAAGGTGGCGGATCTGTCTGATTTAAGCTTGGAATGGTATGTGGACGGAATTAGCCATGGATTATCAGGATCTGGCGGAATGAAGACAAAAGAACTTATAACCAAGGGAGATTTTCTTGTTTTTAAAACATATCATAATTTTCCTGAGGAGCCTCACATAGAAGTTAAGATTCATACTATTAATGGAATTCAGGGGGATTGGTCGTTCTCTTTCTATTTGAAAAAAGAGAAAGAACTTCTATCCTTCTCGAATGTAGCTGCCAAAACAGACAGATTGGAAAATTCATTTGAAGTTAATGAAGTGGCATTGACTCCATCTAAACTTACCTTATTTGCTTCAACAACACTAAAACAAAAGGAACTGTTGAAAGATAACGGAACTCCCTTCTATGACCTATTCGTTTTAGCTCTCGGGCCAGATGGTTTTTACTATTATGAAATACCACACAGGAGCAGTAACAGCCCAAATGCCTTTACTTCATTTAATGGAACCATGTCAGAGAAAATTGAAGTTCCGAGAAGCATCAATACGTATACGTATAAACTACTTCCCTTTATATCATCGCACAAAGGGAAAGAAGTAGAAGAAAATGGCTACATTTGGGATGAGATTACCGTACCCTATAAAGAAGGAGCCTCCTTTGACGGTCATTCCAAGTTTAAAGTAGTAAGCATTGAGGAAAAGAGCCAGAAAACTGTCATACGATATCAAGTGAATCAAGAGCCAGTTTTTCCGATTTTCCCAAAGCTTGCTGATCGTGAGAATAATATCCTACATGAGGCCATTTCCTTCAAGCAAGAAGGTGACATTGTCGAAGTGAACTATCCGAAAATTGACCAGAGTACAATTACTGAATTTGTATTGTTCGATGCGAGCTATATTGTTTTTAAAGACTTAGAAACCTTGATTGAATTAAAGTGAGTAGTAGAATTTAAAAGTTTTTCAGCCATGAAACTTACGGATTCCGTTTTGGAGGAGAGTTCAAAATAACACAAAGAAAAAGGTAGCCATTTCGCTGCCTTTTTCTTATGACCCTTATCCTTTTTCTTGTTTGTCCATATTCAACATAAGCACCAGATAGTTCAATAAGGAAGGGCGACAACTATTATTTAGCTGTCGCCCTTTTTATCAACATGTACATGTTTGACTTTAACTTTTAATTTCATCTGCAATATTGGGTTCTACAAGATCTTTTCTTCGATAAACATTTAAAATGAGTCCTAAAACAGCAGCGTAAAAGAGTATCGCACTGCCTCCATAACTAATAAAAGGCAGAGAAACTCCCATTATCGGCACGATTCCAAAGCTCATCAAGATGTTCCAGGCAGTAGGAACCGCAAATAATGTAGCACCACCAATTACAATCAATCTCCCATAGAGGTCCTTTGTTTTAAACGCATTTTTTGAGATCCTAGAAATAAATATCAGTAGGATTAAACAAAGAACGATACCGAATGCCCAACCAAGAGAATAGACGAGGAAGGGGAAAGCAAAATCTGTATGTGCTTCTGGTAACAATTGGAAATTCAAATCGTTGGTAAGTCCGTTACCGAACCATCCCGCTTGTGAAAGGACATTCCTAACTGCCACATACATATATCCTGCTCCATTTGAATCTGCAGTAGGGTCTATAAAAGCAGATAATCTAGTAAACAAATAATTTTGGCGGGAGGTCATGTAGAACATAGCAATGAAAATGATACCTGCCAATAGGTTTGTTAGGGACAGATTTACAGCTAATTTTTTATGGATTTGAGCAAAAGCAAACATCCCAAGTATACACAGAAAGTAAATAATACTAATCATAAAGTCTGGCACCATCATGTAAAGCATGATGGGAGTCCAAAACAAGACGAAAAGGAGACCTTGTTTTTTCCAATTCTGAAACTCATTAATCTTGTTAAAAATACCAGCCCATGCAAGAAAAAAGAAAAACATGCTCAACATGGTGCCATCGACCGTCAGGCCTGGGAGGGAAACCCACTTCTTTGCCCCGTTGACCATAATTCCAAATAAATGGAGATATAAATGAATCAGCAAGCCGCCAGTATAAAAATACATCCAAAAGTTCTTTAATTTTTGGTAATCAAAGAAAAGGAATCCAATGATTACAAGAACAGCAAGTGTGTACCAAATCGCCTGCCGCCACATAAAATGGGTACTTGATAAGGAGAAATCAGGAATTCCATCAACTAATGGAAGAAAACTAAGGCCAGCAAAAATAACAAATAAAACAATCAAAAGCCAATCCACTTTTGGCTTATGGAGTGGATTTAAATTCTCTCCAATAGTAAATGGATTTCCCATTTCTTGAATGGCCTTTTCATCTGCATCCTCTTGAGAAAATCCTCTCTTTTTGTAAGATTGACTCAACTCTTGCAGATGATTAGTAAGCTCTTTTTTTATCTTGTTGTGTGCTTCCTTAGATTTCACTTTGGACATTACTTTAAATAAAAATTCTTCAAATTTGGGAGAACTCATAAGGACGCCTCCTCTAGTAAGTGTTTAAGGGATAACTCTTGTATTGAGTTATCTTGTTTATAGGTAGCTAAGTATTTTTTTCCTTTGGAATTTAAGGAGTAATATTTCTTTTTGTTTATCCATTTTGAAGTAAGAATTTCTTTATTTTCTAGTAGATGTAGAAGTGTATAAAGCTGCCCTTCGTTTTTTTGGAAAGTACGTTCATTTTTTCGAAAAAGTTGGGTAGAAATATTGTAGCCATCCTTTGATTCATGCTGAACCGATTCTAATATAGCTATGATGGTTTCTATCTTCCAAGAATGAAATTGTGATTGAGATTGTCTCATATGAATAGATTCTTTCACCGCATTTTTTCTTTCATTGGAAAAAGAAAAATCCTTGAAAATTGATTTTTTCATCGAACTCTTCAGGTTAGTAAATGGATCATTCATCTCCTAAACCTCCTCGATCATCTTGTCTTTTAATAATTCTTTCGCACGCTTTAATCTAGTTTTTATTGTATTTATATTTACTGTCGTTATCTTACTTATTTCGGCTAAAGATAGTTCTTCATAATAATGCAGAAATACTACCTCTCTGTACTTTAGAGGTAAATTCATGACAGCATTTGTTAAGATGTTTTCTTCACAATTCGCGATAATCTCTTCTTCAACCTGTTTTGATTTTGAAGGTATATAATCCAAAATTTTATCGTTAAGCGTTATTTTGCGATAATGCCAGCTTCTTAAGTAGTCCTTACAATGATTACTCGCAATACGATATAGCCACGTTTTTATTGTTGAATGCTGATTGAACTGATTTAGCTTTTCATAACACTTTAAAAAAATCTCCTGCGTTAAATCTTCTGCTGTCGTTCGATTTTTAACATATGTATATACGAGATGCAGGATATCATCGCTATATTCATGCATTAATTGATCAATGATCTGCTCCCTCTCATCCAGCATACTTTCATCTGTCACCGCCAGTTGTTTTGATCCATTCATCTAGTTTTCACCCTTTCACACATTATAGACGTAGCTAACCTTCATATGGTTTGAAAA
This sequence comes from Bacillus sp. FJAT-27225, assembly GCF_001685025.1. Taxonomy (GTDB): domain Bacteria; phylum Bacillota; class Bacilli; order Bacillales; family Cytobacillaceae; genus Bacillus_D. The sequence continues at coordinate 111,003 of NZ_MAYU01000022.1, forward strand.
AATAAAAGTTTTTTACGATCATCAGTAAAATAGGGTATAAATGGAAAAATGAACAACCTCTTTTCGGATTGTTCCAGAATATTGTATGTAGGTTAGATGGCTTATAAGACTACTTACTCGATTTATAATACCTTACTTCTCAGAAGGAACTGCAAGTACAACAGTTCCTAAATTCAGAATTACTTATCGGCGTAAATCTGCGTTTTCCTGACGCTACTCCTTTTTTAACTATCCTGCCCCGTTTGTTTAATAAGGAATTCAACAAAAAAGGCGGCTAATCCTTCCTGGATCAACGCGCCGTTACTTGAATAAGAAATATTACGCAGTAAACCTAAAGCATGCAGCATTGGGGGGAAGATTAACAGAGTTATTTATGAATAGAAACCCTTGTACCAATTGGAATTCGAGATGATAATTCCAGAACATCATGATTAAACATTCTAATACATCCATGAGAGACATTCTTGCCAATTGAAGCTGGGTTGTTTGTTCCGTGTATACCATAATGAGGTTTTGATAATCCCATCCAAAGCACTCCAAATCGTGCGGGTGGATGGAGTTGTTTATTGATAATCGTGTATGTCCCAGAAGGTGTTGGTGACAATATTTTCCCAACTGCAATTGGGTAAGCTTTTATAATCCTGTTTCCATCAAGCAGTTTTAATTGATGTTTTGATGTAGATACATCAATCCATCTCGCCATGAAGATCAACTCCATTTTTTTGAATATTGTATGAAGTAACTCAGGCGGTTGTTAATTAAAAGAAATTGATTGAACAGTTATTGAGAAAGGAAAGTAAAACTGCTTAATGAACAGTTTAAAAATGTAATGTTAAAAATGAAATTACCTATCATAAAAATAATGAGTAAAGCTATGACAATAGTTGTCCAAAAAGCACCTTTAATAATTTACCTGAAAATTTTTGACTCAACAATCATATCTCCCATTGTACATTTAAACCTCCTTTCCAGTTATTTTTCTATATCATTTTTTTCTAAACTTAACTGAACCCTTACTTCAATAAGCATATGGTTTGTCGTATCGACAACTCCATAAAGTGCTTTTGCAACCGATTTGTTTAAGATTGGCCCTTTATCAATTCGTCATAATACTCTTTCGGATTAGAGATATTGTTGTCAATAAAAAATTGGGCCTGATGTTTGAACATATCTACATAAGCATCTCTATCCATACTCAAGTCTCCCAAATCATCAATATCTCCTTGGACTTGTACAGAACCGGTTTTTAGATTAACAAAAACGGTCATATATGTTTTTTCTTTGTATGTAACAATACCGATTACTTGTTGTTTCTCTAAATTTATATGAGGAAATTCGTGTTGTACCCCTGTTGATTTAAAAAGAGTATATCCAACATCAGATTTATCCGCTTTATTATCCATTATTCACCTCGTATATTTATAAATGATCAATCTTATGAAAGATACTTTGTAAAGAATCCTGCAATCAAGGTTATAGAACCACCAATCAATAAGGTTAAATTAAAAGCCATTAAACTCGCCACACCTTCAATAGCCTTCCATTCTGCAAAAATAGCAGCAAGCATTGGAAAACTTAAAATTGAGAGTACAATTAACGACAGGCCAACTTTTATTCTCGCTTTCTTTTTTTCTTTAGACAGCCATAAACTGATTCCAGTAATAAATATTGCTATTAATATGAGTATAATCGCCAACATTATTATTTTCCTCCTAGCTTCCCAGTAATCAGAGGTATGTAATCATATTCACGCAATATCCACTGTATTAATTTTTAAAAAAGTAATTGTTTCGCTGCTATGAGATATTTTTAAACCAAGTAATAATCCGAACCAACTGAAAAGGTTCAAGCCAAGTAATTAAAAATAACACAACGAAGAAAAAAATAAGTGATATGAATTTCAAGGTTCCTCTTTCCTGTTTGGAAATTGCTATAAAACTAAATACAAATCCAACCGAAAAAGAAATAAAACCTAAGAGGACAATCGGCTTAGTTTCGTATCCCTCCATTATCCAAGCCAGCTGAAACAATAAAAGTCCCACAATCATCAAGCCTATTGACCAATTACTATACCTTTTCACAATTTCACCCCAAAAAATATGACTTTATCACTTTAAAATTCTTAATAATTTCTCTTAATTCATCTATATCTGTACAATATTCATTCTTGTCGTTCACTGAAAAATGATAATGAGTTAATTGGACTACTCCACCTTCCTCAAAGCTGCCAAGACCGGCATTGAAGATCTGTTCATGTTTGATATCGTTCGTCTTTTTTCCTTCCTCATTTACATAATAGAATATTTCTTGATAAGCACCAGATCCTTCCTTATCTGCCCAGCCGAAGTCCTCTGGCGAAGAAGTAACAGAAATACCGTTTTTAGCGATTTTATGAACAATGTTTCCGTCAACTACTTCTAATGGTGGGCCACCTTTAACATTAAATACAACGTGAACACATCCTTTAAATCCTTCAGGGATAGCATACTCTTCATTGTATAAAGCGGTTTTGGGTATACCCTGGTAGAATATAAGAATCCCTCCTATAATTAGGACTCCTATGACTCCCATCATCATTTTCCACATAGAATCTCCCCTCATGCATTTCCAATATTATACATCATAATCAGTAGTTCAAAGAATCTTTTTATATATTTATCGTAAACAAAAAAGATTCCCTGCTTAGCAAGAGAATCTTGAGAGATGTATCAATTCTAACAAAGATATTTGTTTTGTTAGTATCAGTAGAACCCACACATTGGTGTTAATTATCCTTCTTCCGCTTTGGGTAAAGAGGACCTATTTCTTATCCATTTCAAGGAGCTACCAGTTCAACTTTAATCCTGTCAGGATCCTCAAAGTAGACTGCGTAATGATTATCCCCTCCAGCAAATGGATGTTTGTTTTTATAAAGGATTTTTACCCCTTTAGATTCCAGAACCTTTGTCATTTCATCAACGTGGAGGCGTGAATCAGCGTAAAATGCTAGATGATTCAGCCCTACCCGGCACCTATGATACTGAATGTCAAGGAAGCGTTCCTCTGCCTGCACAAATACAATATAAGTGCCATCTAATTTCCAACTTTGCCCGCCTTCCCATTTTTGAAAAGAGCTATATCCTAATTCTTGAAGGAACCATTCCCAAAATTCTACCGATTTTTCCAAATCGGATACATATATTTCAATATGATGCAGTACCCCTTTTGCCAAAGCCATTCCCCCTGTTGGTTGTACTGCATTTAGAGTTACGCTAATACTCTATTTTTCTTTTTTATTTCCCTATTTACGTACTTTCTGTTTTTGTAAATGAAGTTTATTAAGTCTTCTTTTATCAATTCTTTCTCGCCTTCATCACTATAATTTTCGCCTTTGCCATGGATTGTCCACTTTCCATCAGCTTCATAGTACATTAGAGTCCAGGAACCATTGCGGATTGAGTCTTCAAAAACAAGATAATGTTTCTTCCCCACAAAATCATAATCTGCCAAATCCGAGAAACCATTTAAAAAGTTCTCGATATCCCTTTTGTAAACAATTGATTTCATCCTGATCATCCTTTCTGGTTCATTCATTTATACACTATTATTACAAATTTTGTAGGAATTTTTAAATAAAGTGACGTGAAGGCACAAATATAGTGCGTAGAAGGTATCCCTTAGTAGTATGTGAGCCCAACCATCTTGTAAAAACAAGGGATAGGTGGGAATTTTTTAGCTTGTTAAAAAGGAATTAAAAGTATTACAATAAGCACCATGTCCACAGTGGAAATTCAACCTAAGTAAAGGGGAAAACAATGAAAACAAAACTTTCATTCCTTCTGATTATCCTTGTTCTCATTCTTTCAGCATGTGGCAAGGAAAAAATTGAAGGCTCAATGACTCTGCTTAATCAAAATAAAGAAGAAATATCCTTCCCCCAGGATAAACCGACTTTATTCTTTTTCCTTACCACCTACACCTGAACTCATTGCCAAAAGCAACTGGTTCAGTTGCATGAAAATATTCAAGAACTAGAAGATTTGGATGTCAACATGTATATAGTAAGTGGCGATACTCCGGAAGAGCAGGCTGTATTATACAATGCACTAAAAGCAACGTTTGGTAAAAGTATAGCTTTCGTTTCCGATCCTGACCTTGAATTAATTAATATCATGGGAATGAAAAATGGTGATGCTGCGTACAGAGGTTACGGGCTTTTAAATACCGATGGAACGGTTGTATTTAAGACCGTTAATGACTTGTGGGGAGACGAATTTGACAAAACTGTAAATGAAATTAAAAAGGAATACAAAGCATTAAATCATTAATCTCTAATTATTACTGCCTGTATTGAGAGGCTACGAAAGTCCCTCTTACAGCAGAGCGATTTGATTGACTTTATGTATGTATCGAAGAATGCCCAGACCATTTTTGTGGTTCTGGGCATTTTTTATAATACGTCGAATGATTTCCAGTATTTGTGGGAAATTGGCTCACACTTGTAATACGAAATAAGTTGCCATTTTCAGAAAGGTACTTTAAAGATGGGCCTGCAATGTACGCACGGCTTTTCTCCCTTTTTAACTTCCTCAATAAACACCACGCCTTAACATTTCTAAATTTCCGTTAATTATTTGACTATATCGAAATAAATATAGTATCACTAAATAAAAGGAATATTGTTCCGCCTATTCATACTAGCTCAAAAAAATATGCTGCACTTGGGGGAAGGTACATGCCACAGATTCCATCGCTGCTGAAATCGTTAAGGATTCCGGTGATTGGTTCACCACTTTTTATTATTAGTAATCCAAAGCTTGTGATTGAACAGTGCAAGGCCGGGATTGTGGGAGCAATGCCTGCCTTAAATGCAAGGCCAGCCTCACAGCTTGATGAATGGCTTGCTGAAATAACAGAAACGCTCTCCGATTATAATGCAAAAAATCCTGATCGTCCGGCAGCACCCTTTGCTATTAACCAAATCGTACACAGGTCAAATGACCGGCTTGAGCATGATATGGAGCTGTGCGTAAAGTACAAGGTACCTATTATTATCACTTCTCTGGGGGCTCGTGAAGAGGTGAATCAAGCGGCCCATAGCTATGGGGGAATCGTGTTCCATGACATCATCAATAACAAGTTTGCCCGTAAGGCGGTTGCAAAGGGAGCCGATGGTCTGATTGCCGTAGCTGCCGGTGCGGGAGGGCATGCGGGCAGCAAAAGTCCATTCGCGCTGGTTCAGGAAATCCGTCAATGGTTTGATGGCCCGTTAGTTCTGGCAGGTTCGATTGCAAATGGAAAATCAATACTGGCTGCCCAGGCGATGGGCGCGGATTTCGCTTATATCGGTTCGCCATTTATTGCTACCCATGAAGCACGGGCCGCCGAGGCATACAAGCAGGCCATTGTTGAATGCACGTCGGATGATATTATCTATAGCAATTTATTTACCGGGGTTCATGGAAACTACCTTGCTCCATCAATTCGTGCAGCAGGTCTAGATCCTGAAAATCTTCCTGAAAGTGACCCTTCCAAAATGAATTTTGGCGGTGATAAGGCAAAGGCGTGGAAAGATATTTGGGGCAGCGGCCAGGGAATCGGTGTCATTAACGATGTAACGAGCGCTGGCGAATACATTGATAAGCTCCATCAGGAATACATTGAAGCAAGAGACGGCTTAATGGCAAGCATGAAGTTTATTTAATACAAGAAAAATAGTGGTAACTCCTGGTCTTTTTCTGGCCAGGAGTTACCACTATTTATTTAAGGTCTTCTGAAGAAATACCAATCTGTATCATTTATTCTCCATAAAGTTCTGCTTCTCCAGATAGTTCAGTACAGTCTGCGAAAACTCGATGTGGGATTCTTTCGTGTATTTGGCAATCGTGTAGATTTGCGCAAGATTTTTCAACCCTAAACGTTCAGTCATTTCCTTCAGTCTCGGGTTGGCCATGTAGCGGTTCCAGCCATTTTCATTTCGATCTTTATAGATTTCGAGAATGTCTTCATCGGAATAGTCCTTATATTGTTCATAATGGACAAGTCCTTGCCTTGGCAATCGATCCCTTGGTGCAGGGTTTTCGGCGGGATACCCCAACGAATACCCGACTACCGGGACGACGTTTGGCGGAAGGTTTAGCAGTTCGCCAATTTGGTCACAATTCGCAAGAGTCGAGCCCATATAGCATATTCCGAGCCCGGCGTTCTCTGCAGCCAGCGCACAGTTTTGGGCTGCCAATGTCGCATCAATCGCACCAATCATGAAGCTCATGAAATTATCAAAATGAACAGGTGCCTCATTTAGCTCAAGCCATTTCCTCATTCGATTGAAGTCAGCGCAAAACGTTAATAAAACGGGGGCATCAACAACCATGGATTGCTCCATATGTGCGGTGTACAATTTCTTCCTTAATTCTTTGTCTCTAGTCACGATAATTGAATATGTCTGCATATTTCCGCTTGAAGATGCACGGATGCCTGCATCGAGTATTTGTTCCAGCAGCTCCTGGCTCACGTCCCTGTCCTCATATTCCCGTATCGACCTGTGTCCGTGGATAACATTGTTGAATTCCAAATCCATCACTCCTTAAAAGAACTATACCATTTTAATAGAATGTTCTGAAGAATTTTGTTATTTAACAATAACAAAAAAGCCTAATTATCTAAGCGATTAGGCTTCCTTTCAATGGCATAACTTCGATTGGTTTTTGGTCAGGGAGGAACAAAAGTAGCAGGGAATTAGTAACCGGCCTGTTAAATTAACATACATTTTGTCACTCAATTATTATTCATATAAGTCGATTTGAGCGAAAATCTGCATAAATGGCGGTTGTACCTCCGCAATTTATCTAAGATTCCTAACAGAGGGATTTTCTAAAACATATAATTTATGGACTAATGCCGTGACAAGCTTTTGGTCATTCACATATTAATAGAAGAAAGTTTAATAAAAGGAATGGTGCTTTTGAAGATATTATTTCTAGAAAGTCACCCAATGTGGATTTATGGTTTACCTAATGGTTTCAAAGAAGAAGGGCATACGGTGATGATTTCCGGGCCATTAAGTAAAAATAATATCTCAGAAATGATAGATTTGTTTAAGCCGGATTTAATCATATCTGTCGGATGGACAGCCGAACACTCTAAAGAAAAGTGGCGATGGATCCGAAAGGCTGTCAAGAATACAAAGATACCGCTCGTTTATTGGGCTACTGAAGACCCTTTACACACGGAGAATTTTACAATACCTCTTATTAATGCAATTAAACCAGATTTTGTCTTTACAGTTACACCTGCATTATGTAAAAAATATGAGGAGCTAGGTTTCAAATCGGAACATTTAGAATTTGGGTACCATCCTAATATACATTTTCCGGTACAACCTTTAAATGACTATCGTTATGACATAGCGGTAGTAGCGAATGCTTATCCTGAATATCTTAAAGAAAATCCGAATGCATTCCGTTTGGAGGCCTTAAATACACTAATAAAGCCACTTATCATGGAAGGAATTCGTGTTGATTTTTGGGGAAAGAAATGGGACAAAATGGGGGAGTATTTAGGGAGAGACATTCCAAAGGATTGGATTCATGGCTATTTAGACTACAGGGATGCATATAAAGTCTATAGTTCTGCCAAAATCGTAATTGGATTGCAAAATTCCCGATCGCAACTTACTATGCGCACTTTTGAAATTCTTGGTTCCGGTGGGGTTTTATTAACAACGGATACACCTGCAGTTCGTGAAAAATTCACACCAGGCCAAGATTTAATTGTTTCATCCAACTCTTTCGAAACAGTATTTAATATTCAATATTATTTAAATAATGATGTAGAGAGACAACAAATACGTGAAAATGGTAAAATAGCTGTCCAAGAACATTCCTATCGAAATCGGGCTAAGCAAATACTTGAAGTATTAGTAAATAGAGGGATTATAAGAGAAAACGGAGAAATTATACAGTATTTAGAGTATCTAAAAGAATTCTATGAAATTTATGAGGTTTCTCAGGAAGATACTCTTTCAAAAATTGCAAATCAATATAATGTCCCTTTGGAACAATTGATCGAACTTAATAATCTTAGTTCAGATAAAATATATGCAGGTCAAATAATTAAAATTAAGAAGAAGGATATTTAAGGCAGGTTGTTTTTCGGCTGAATTTTTACCTAAATCCAAGTGAAAAAGGCTTAGAGTTGAAAATAACTCTAAGCCTTTAAACTGTGATAAGGTGACGTCAAAATCTGTGTGATCAGGTATGGGACTTAACTTGTAGCATCTCAAAAGTAAACCCGTTAGAGATTTAGTCCCCTATTTTATTTCATTCCATGCAAGCTTACTGCCAGTTTGGTGCCAACTACCGCATTGTTTTTTACTAGTGCAATATTTGCTTCCAAACTTTTGCCTTCAGTTAATTCCTTAACCTTGCCAAGCATGAATGGTGTTACATCTTTGCCCTTGATGTTCTTTTCTTCGGCTTCTTTTAACGCTGAGTTAATAATACCGTTCATGAATTCTTCATCCATAGCATGTTCTTCCGGGATTGGATTAGCGATTACGGCACCGCCCTTTAAACCTAAATCCCATTTTACTTTTAGAGTAGAAGCAATTGTTTCTACATCGTCGGCACGCAGGTTTAACTGAAATTCACTCGTGCGTGTAAAGAAAGCAGGCAGTACATCGGTTTGGTAACCAATTACCGGTACGCCTTTTGTTTCGAGGTATTCCATTGTCAGTCCAAGATCCAGGATTGATTTGGCTCCTGCGCAAATGACTGCCACGTTTGTTTGCCCCAATTCATCAAGGTCCGCAGAGATATCCATCGTCGTTTCGGCGCCGCGGTGAACCCCGCCAATTCCGCCGGTAACAAAGATTTCAATGCCAGCCAGTTCGGCGCAAATCATGGTAGCTGCGACTGTTGTCGCACCTAATTTTTTGGTTGCAAGCAAATAAGCCAAGTCGCGGCGGGAAGCTTTTGCAACATCCGGGCTTTTTCCAAACATCTCAAGTTCTTCATCCGATAATCCCACTTTAATTTTTCCATCGATAATCGCAATTGTAGCTGGAACTGCTCCGTTATCACGGACAATTTGCTCTACTTCACGAGCGGTTTGGACGTTTTGCGGATAAGGCATGCCATGCGAAATAATCGTCGATTCCAGTGCTACGATTGGTTTACCTTGTTCCTTCGCCTGACGCACTTCTTCTGATAATGTAATATATTCTTTCATTTTCGTTCCTCCATATCTTTTTGTAGTTGCTCAGCCGATAAATCCTGGCGGACAGTGTATGCTGATTGCAGTGTTTTCGATGCATTGATGCTTCCGGCCCGGCCAATTTCGATTAAGGATTTCCCTTCAAGCCATGAGTAAATGACCGCTGAAGAGAACGCATCCCCTGCGCCGGTTACATCGACGATTTCATTTGTTTCTACAGACGGGACGTGAAAAATCCCTTCTTCTTTATTGCCAATCATTGAGCCTTTTTTTCCATTGGTCACAATCACGTTGGCAACTCCAATTGACAGCCAGCTTTCAACGGCATGTTTCCACTCATCATCACTGTTGATTTTAGTTTGAAAGTAAGTCTCCGATTCATCCCGGTTCGTAATCATCCATGTGACACCTGTTAAATCATCAGGCAGCCGCCTCATCTTTGGTGATGAAACAGGGATAATCACAAGAGGAATTTCATGGCTTTTAGCAAAACTGGACAAAAATTGAATCGTTTCCTTCGGAATGTTTAAATCAGATATGATGCATTTGCAACGGCTTAACAAGCCTTCATGTTTTAGCAGAACATCCGGTGTAATCGCATCATAAATGTCCATATCGGCAAAGGCTATCACAAGTTCCCCAGTTTCGTCCAAAGCTGCCGTATACGAGCCAGTTGATTTTTCAGGAAAACGGGTCACGGTTTCAAGGTTTATATAGGGAGTTGACGCCTCTTCGATTATCGACCAGTCCTTATCGTTCCCGCTTGCCGAGATAAGAGAAACTTCCAAACCAAGACGTCCAAGATTTTCGGCAATATTCCGGGCAACCCCGCCTGCACTTTGTGTCATATTAATTGGATTTGACGTACCGAACTGAACTTTGTCCTTGATGTGGAATTTACGGTCAATATTGGCACCGCCGATACAAATAACTTGCTCTGATTCATTTAGAATATAAGCCCTGCCTAAAATTCTTCCCTTTCGCATTAACCCCGATATCATATTGGCAATAGCAGGACGGGACAAGCCCAAGGTCTCGGCAAGCTCTTGTTGTGTAACATAAGGGTTCTTCCGGATCAAATCGAGAATCAATTGCTCTTTCTCATTCACCCTTTCAGGCAACAACCTCACCTCTTCGTCTTTACAATGGTCAACCTTATTATTTTGGACTAAATGCTGTAATTCATTACGGGTTTCCGCCCGCGGAAAATTGTAAACATTTGTTTATAAAACAAACTTATGTTTAAAGTATAGAGAGAATAGTTCTGTGGGTCAATGGTTTTGTATTGCGTGTCGACTTTTTAAGGCACAAAAAAAACTTCCCGCCATTCCAGCCAGGAAGTACCCATTCATAGTAGTAGCCAGCTTATATATGTTAGGCAACGTCATGTTCAAAACCATTTTCGTCTATTAAAGATTTGAGTAGTGGACACCTCAACATATAAAGAAACTTGATGAGTTGCTTTTGTTACTTACAGAAAGAAAAGTGCTCCTCTAATAGCTAGAAACCAAACGGATATCCATCCATTCAGTTAAACAATTGCTTCTCCTTTCGATGGGGAAGTTTATTTATTTGTTATTATTCAAAAAAAGGCGTTGCCTTGAATCCAAAGCAACGTTGACATATGGTAAATAGGTACCAATCCGGTTTATTGGCTGGCTGTCAGCTTGCCGATACCTTACCAATCGTTAAACTATTTTAATTGTGTGACCGGATCTAGCTTAAACAACCCTCTCTTTGGCTTTTCCTGTTATATAATTCTCTGTAAGCCATGCTTCCAGTTTTGACAGAGCATCCGGGTGAAGCGGGCGTTTTAAGATTTCCTTGAATCTCTTACCTGCTTTTAAAATGCTGAGTTCTTCGGTCTGAATCCGCAACCCATGTTCCATGTCTTTTATAATGGCAATTTCCGCATTCTCCTTTATGAGGGATGGCAGTTCTGATAGGACTTCCTTGTCTGCGAGGTGGTCTTTGTCGCCAATCAGTGCAAGGGCAGGGCAATTCATTGATTTCAATGCTTCACGCGTATTGAAATCGTCATGCTCCCTATACCATTTTGCCTGTGTTTTAAAGAAAAATTGAATTTTTATTATATCTTCCTTGGATTTCTGGAAATTCTCCATTGTCTTAGCTGCCTGCTTTTCACTTTTTTCTTTTACGTTTACTAACTTGAAGAGTTTCCCAAGGACAGGCTTTGCCAGCAGTTCTTTATATCCAAGTTCCCTCTGCTTCTTTAATGCCTCAGACATGTTGTCAACTCCGCCTGAAAGGAAGATTGCCCCAGCCAGCTCCATGGATGCACCCAGCGCAGTCGCAATAATCGTACCCTCACTATGCCCGGCAACAATGACCTTTTCCCTATCTACATTCGGATGGGCTTGGAGGTATTCAACTCCAGTACGGGCATCCTCCACCAAATCCCATAGCCCAGCTGCCAGCCAGTCCCCGTCCCGCTTGCCTGTTCCCCGCTTATCATAGCGAAGCGTAACAAATCCGAGCCCTGTTAAAAATTCAGCCAGATCCTTATAGAGATTTGTTGTGAGCTTGCCTTTTGAAACATTGCCATCCCGGTCCAGCGGCCCTGAACCGGCAATCAGAAGAATGGCTGGGTATACCCCTTCACCCGGCACTGATAATGTTCCATAAATCCTATTTTTCTCCCCATACACAACTTCTTTTTCCAACCAAATCCCCTCCAATTTAATTATTGATTTTCCGGAACGATGATCGTCGCAAGATTCCTCGGTTTCCGTTCATTTGACGGCTGATTCTTCATACCTTCATTAATCAACTTTCCCATTTTCCCGCCTAATTCCATGAACTCCTTGTCAGTCAGGTGCATTCTCGCTACGCGGTAGGATACACCGTCTCTTTGCAAATTGTAACCACTTGATAGATAGTCCTCGTACATTCCCATTAGATGAGCCAAAAATGTAAAAAATAACTCTAAATGCTGGTCTTTGCTTGCATTGTCTACATCTGTGATGCCTGTTTGTTTCAGGGCGTATACTTTTTCTACTGTGCCCCTGATTTGGTTCTCCTGTACCACCTCAATGAATCCGGCTTCCAGTAGTTTGTTCAGATGGCGATACAGAGTTGCCTGGGGCACATCCTTGATAAAGTCAAGGAGTTCATAAGCTGTTCGATGCCCTCCATTCACCAGTGATTGAATTATTTTCATACGGACTGGATGCATGATAAGTTTGGTACGATTAGCATTCACACTGAATGACACCTCTGATGCATTTATTATCAAAAATGAGAACATTAAACTAAAAAAATAATTACATTATCAATTTTGATAATAATAAAATCCCCCTTCTTTGTCAACCTGTTTTTACCATCCTAACCGTAATTATTTTTAGACTAATTTTTTAGTAAATCAAATGAAGAAAGGGAGGATCACCTTTTTCGGCTGTTCCCCCCTTCATAGATGAAATAAAGGACGGGAAGACCACTTTTTTCTGCCTGTTCCCGCCTTCAAGTTAAACAGTATTTGCTTTCGAGATGCTATTACCAACTCGTTTATAAAAAATGATGAAGACTGGTCCTCTGTCCAAGCAGCCTTATCCTTTTGAACATACACTACTTGTACCTTGGTATAAGGAGGGGTTGAAATGAAAAAAGATAATCGGACTTATGGCAGCAGCTATCCTCAAATGGGAGGCTATCCATATATGGGAGGTTACCAACATGGTGGGGGGTATCCTTATATGGGCGGCTCTCATTACGGCGGCGGATATCCGCATATGGGCGGATCTCACTACGGCGGCGGGTATCCTCACATGGGCGGATCTCACTACGGTGGCGGGTATCCTCACATGGGCGGATCTCACTACGGCGGCGGGTATCCTCACATGGGCGGATCTCATTACGGTGGCGGGTACCCACAAATGGGCGGCTCTCACCACGGTGGCGGGTCTTCGCATATGGGCGGTTCTCACCACGGCGGCGGGTCTTCGCATATGGGCGGTTCTCACCACGGCGGCGGGTCTTCGCATATGGGTGGCTCTCACCATGGTGGCGGGTACCCTTATTCAGGTTCACAATCTGGTCAGCGCAACAAAAAATAATACCAGAACGATGAAACTCACTACTTCTCCGAATCGAGAGGTAGTGTTTTTTTGCCCAGTGGCTCCCTCCCCAACTATGTTAAAATTAAACTATTAAATTTGGACGAACTGATGAGGCGAAATCATATGGACGAGGACAATAAACCATTTAAAGAAGAATCCTTTGGTACGAAGATAATCATCATCACGGCGATAGCAGCAATGGTTATTGGAGCAGTTGGCTTCGTTTTTAAAATTTATTATTTTGGTATTTTAGGTGCTTTTAAGTTACTTGGAGTTCACTATGAGACTTTGTTTTCATTATTCTTATTTGTTGTATTCTATTTTCTTTTGGGAATTCCTGGTGAAATAGTCTATAAAGTATTTGATGTCCTTCTGTCCAAAATTTCCGCCAAAAACTTTGTTGCGGTTTTTCTAATTAATACATTAATTACCTGGTCCATTTTGGGGTTGGTCGACACTTTTATGGATTCTATTACTATCAAACCTTTGACGCTACTAATTGTGGCATCCATTATTGCGGTCATAGAAACCGTTTTGGATCAAGATTCCAATTTTTTTACACAAAAAAATGCTTGAGGCCCCAAGCAATTAAAACCCGCTCAATTAAAATATATGTTTATAAATAAAAAATTCGTACTATTTTTAACATCGCAAGTCCCGGTTATTCAAACAGGATTTTCCTGCATTACACCAGGCATCTAATTCTTATAGCCAAAGGTTAAGCAATCCTTCATTGAACCCTAAATTATACATGTAGAATATACCAAAAGCTGTACTTATCACACCTGTTATTAATCCGAATGTCCTGCTAACTGTCCTGCGTTTTTCGCTTAATACAAAAGGTATACCGATGATGGTAGTGAAAAAAAACATGCCAATAACAGTTCCTGCACCAAATATGGAAATATAGATTGCTGCTTCACCGGCACTTTTTACAGTGCTCATCGTCAAAAGAATCATAGCACCGCTTCCTGCTAGTCCATGGACCAAACCGATAAACACGGATCCCAAATATGTAGTGTTATGATGCTTGTGTTTATGATCATGTTCCCCACTGCTTTGGTGGGAATGGATATGTGGGTGATCTTCGCCATCATACCCATGTTTATGGATATGGATATGGATATTTTTGAAAGATAGAATTGTTCGAACTCCAAGATAGACCAGCATGATTCCTACTAAAAATTCCAAAGACATAGCCAACTTCTCCGGTATTTCATTCTTCATAAGGATGACAACAAGGCCAACTATAACTAGTGTTACAGTGTGTCCAATTCCCCAAAACACTCCCGCCAATGAAGCATGCCAAAGCTTTTTACTTTGGCTAGCGATTGTAGAAACTGCAATGACATGATCCGGTTCAATCGCATGCCGTATGCCTAAGATGAAACCAACAGCCAACACCGACAAAAAAGTGATTTCCATTCAATTCCCCTCCATTGCTTGTTAAAACCCAGCAATTTTATTAATTGCTGGGTTATCACATTAATATTTTCTTAGAAAACTCGGTGTTTTGTTAAACAATTCTTGACTAATTATATGGTGGAAATCAGAAAATATTCTTTCAATCATTTGGGTAGTATTGGCTAGCACCCGAATCGTAAATCCTGTAACCTGCAAAGAAGACATTCCCACTTTGTAATCCTTTGAATTGGTATCAATTGACTGATATAAACGGTCAAGGAGATTCTTGTCGGCTTTTTCGTCAATTACAATCATTGATCCCAAATGTGAATAGCCTTCCATGAGGCCCAACTCCTCCATATTCTGTAAAACCGGATTAAGTTTAATATGATCATAAACGACTAATTCGTTTTCCATATATATCTCATTGAATAGCTGGAGCATATCATAACTAAACCGTTCCCCATCTGGAGACCAACCCGGGGTAATAATATCTGAATAGAGAAGTTTGGCTCCTTTCTCCATATAGATTACATTCTTTTGTTTATATCGCGCATTCCGATAACCAATTAGCGGATCGGGGATATATTCAAGGTAGCTGCCCTCTTTAAGGTTGATTTCTGTTTCCTGGTAGGCATGGGTGTTTGGCGTCTTGTATATTTTTGTTGCCGACTGCGTTGTTAAAGTGAGCCTCGCTTGTTTGTCTAACGAGATCTTGATTTGATAGCGGTCCCCATCCAAATAGCCGCCGCCTGGATTTAAAATATAGTAACAGGCTTGTCCGGATTCATCATGATAGATGGGACGCATGACTTTATACGCCCCCTGAAAATATACTTTTTTTGCGACTGTCTTACCCTTTCTATCTTCCGCATCCAAATGCAAAACCCCTGTCCAGTTCTGCATGTTTTAAGCCAATCCTTTTAAAAGGGCATTCTTTTTAATCCAGTCGATGACATCGTTAAGGCCATCATTTGTTTTTAAATTTGTAAAATAAAACGGTTTGTCGCCGCGGAACACTTTTGTATCCGATGCCATAATATCCAGGTTGGCGCCGACTAAAGGAGCCAGGTCTGTTTTATTGATAATAAACAGGTCAGACTTAATCATTCCTTGTCCGCCCTTACGCGGAATTTTTTCTCCTTGGGCCACATCGATAATATAAACGGAAAAATCGACAAGTTCCGGGCTGAATGTAGCAGCAAGATTGTCCCCGCCGCTTTCGACGAAAATCAGTTCAACATCGGGATGTCTCTTAATCAATTCTTCAATCGCCGCCGAATTCATGGATGTATCCTCCCGAATAGCAGTATGTGGACATCCGCCTGTCTCAACACCAATAATACGGTCCTCCGGCAGGACACCGTGCTTCATCAGAAATTTGGCATCTTCTTTTGTATAGATGTCATTTGTGATAGCAGCCATGCTGATTTCATCCTGCAAATGGCGGGTTAATTTTTCAACCAAGGCGGTCTTTCCTGCTCCTACAGGTCCTCCAACACCGATTTTTATAGGTTCCATATGTAAACACTTCCTTTCATCTATTAATCATTAATCAAGACATGAAAATCCGGATATTCACACGTTCATGCTGCATTTGCGAGAGTTCCAGGCCGGGGGAGACAATGCCAAAGTCGTCTTCATCCATTGCCTCGACCTTGTCCGTGGCTTCTGTTAATACTCTTTGAAACTCCTGAATCGTTTTCTGGCCTGCTGTTTGGCCTAACGGTATGGCCCGGACTGCATTTTGCACAAGGCTTGAAACAGTCGAATATAAATAATACAAAATAGTCGTCGATGATGGCACACCGAGATGGTGGCCCACAATCGTAAATACAATCGCTGGATGACCAAAAGATACGTTATGTTTGATTCGCTCTGCATAATCAGTTAAAACTGGAATGTCATAAAGAGATTTTACGAGAAGTACCATTCGGTCTCCCACCCTTTGGGTGCCATCTCTCGTTTCCCGCGGCAAATTTTGCACAGTCAGCATCCGGTCCAGTTTCCATATTTTTTGGGGATCATTCTTTTCCAGTGCTTCGTAAACTAAGCGGCAGGCTAGTCCATCAGAATAAACGAGCTGTTCATTTACATAGGCACGAAGCCAGCGGGTAAATGATTGCTGATCATGCACTTTGTCGGATTGAATATAAGTCTCCAGTCCATATGAATGACTAAATGCCCCTGTCGGAAAGTTAGAGTCGCAAAGCTGGAATAAGCAGAGCAGACTTTTATCCATGGCTGTGCCCAATATGGCGGAAGGCCTTTTTCACCTTCCGCTTTTCACGTTCATAAGGAATCTGAAGGTCTTGCAGTAATTCCTCTACAAGATAATCATACTGAACAAGCATTTCATTCTCTTCAAATTGGGCGGGGAGATGGCGATTCCCTAACTGGTGGGCAATCGTCCCCATCTCCTTCAAGCTGCGCGGTTTAATGACGATTAAATCATCAGACAAAACATCGATCATGATTAAATTCTTCTCGTCCATATATAGAACATCACCGGCGATAAAGTCACGTGGTTCCTTTAAGCGAATACCGATTTCCTTGCCATGGTCGGTCGTTACCCTCTGGATCCGTTTCATTAAATGGGCACTTTCAAGGTATACCTTTTCAATATGACGTTTTTCAATTTCTTCTTTATCCATCTTGTCAACATTCGTTACAATTTTTTCTACTATCACTGTCTTCACCTCAGAATAGGAAATATCGTTGCCCCATCGGTACCACGTCAACCGGATCACATGTTATTAATTCTCCGTTAACTCTTACTTCATAGGTTTGCGGATCAACCGTGATTTCAGGAGTTTCAGAATTCAGCTTCATATCTTTCTTCGTTAGTTTCCGAATTCCGCGTACCGGGAGGATCAGTTTTTGCAATCCAAGCTTCTCATGGACTTTCTCATCGAAGGCAGCTTGGGAAATAAACGTGATCGACGATTTGGATAAAGCTTTTCCGTATTGCGCATACATCGGACGATAAATAACGGGCTGCGGTGTTGGGATAGACGCATTCGCATCCCCCATCAAGCCTTCGACAACAAATCCATTTTTGAGAATCATCTCAGGTTTCACACCAAAGAAGGCCGGATTCCAAATTACAAGATCGGCGATTTTACCGACTTCAACCGAACCAACATACTCGGAAATACCATGAGTGATGGCAGGGTTAATCGTATATTTAGCAACATAACGCTTCGCGCGGTTATTATCAGAAAGCTCGCTGTCGCCTTCCATTGTTCCTCGCTGTTTTTTCATTTTGTCAGCCACTTGCCATGTGCGTAAAATCACTTCGGCAATCCGGCCCATCGCCTGTGCATCCGAGCTGGTCATACTGAATACACCCATATCCTGGAGAATATCCTCGGCAGCAATGGTTTCCCGTCTAATACGTGAATCGGCAAATGCAAGGTCCTCCGGTATAGATGGATTTAAGTGGTGGCATACCATCAGCATGTCCAAATGCTCATCCACTGTGTTCACGGTATAAGGCAGGGTTGGATTTGTTGATGATGGGAGAATATTCATATAACTGGCTGATTTAATTAAATCTGGCGCATGTCCGCCTCCCGCACCTTCTGTATGATACATATGAAGAACACGGTCTTTAATCGCAGCCATCGTATTTTCCATAAAACCACTTTCATTCAACGTGTCCGCATGAAGGGCAACCTGGATATCATATTTATCAGCCACCCTTAGTGCATGATCGAGGGCAGAAGGCGTTGCTCCCCAGTCTTCATGAACTTTCAAACCGATAGCACCGGCACGGACTTGCTCTGCCAGCGGCTCTTCGGAAGCCGCATGTCCCTTCGAAGTAAATCCAACATTTATCGGCAATCCTTCCGCTGCTTCAAGCATACGGTGCAAATGCCATTCACCTGGAGTGACGGTTGTCGCTTTTGATCCCGCTGCCGGACCTGTCCCTCCCCCAATCAATGTTGTAAGGCCCGCAGCTAATGCCGTCCTTATCTGTGTCGGATTAATAAAATGAACGTGAGTATCTATTCCGCCGGCAGTAACAATCATTCCTTCACCGGCAATGATTTCTGTTCCAGCCCCGATCACGATATCAACCTTATCCATGATCAACGGGTTGCCGGCTTTTCCGATGGCAGCGATTTTCCCGTCCCGGATGCCGATATCCGCTTTATAAATACCGGTATAGTCCAATATGACAGTATTGGTAATGACCAAATCCGCAATTCCGTCACCCCGTGTTACGAGAGGGTGTTGTCCCATTCCGTCACGGATTACCTTCCCGCCGCCGAAAACCACTTCATCGCCATAAGTCGTATGGTCATTTTCAATTTGAATGATAATATTTGTATCCGCCAGCCGAATAGAATCTCCTGTTGTCGGTCCGTACATTTGGGCATATTGCTTTCTCGACATCTTGAAGCTCATTTGTTAGACCCCTTTTCTATTGGACCGTCCACTTTATTATTGAAACCATAGACACGGTCTTCTCCGGCATAATCAACCAGCTCGATTTCTTTTTCATCCCCTGGTTCAAAACGTACAGCTGCCCCCGCTGGAATGTTCAGGCGCATTCCCAGTGCTTTATCTCTATCAAATCGAAGAGCTTCATTGATTTCATAAAAGTGGAAATGTGACCCCACCTGAACAGGGCGGTCCCCAGTATTTGTCACAGTCAGTTTGGATGTTGCCCTTCCGGCATTACAAACAATGTCTTCTTCTTTTAAAAATAATTGGCCCGGCTGCATTTCAATTGCCTCCTGTCACTATTATTTAATTGGACTATGTACCGTTACTAGTTTTGTACCATCTGGAAACGTCGCTTCTACTTGAATGTCATCAAGCATTTCTGGGATGCCATCCATTACATCATCACTTGTCAAAATTGTGGCTCCATATTCCATCAATTCGGCAACTGTTTTTCCATCCCGGGCACCCTCTAATACTTCGAAGGTGAGAAGTGCAACCGCTTCGGGATAATTTAATTTCAATCCTCTTTCTCTCCGTCGCCTAGCCAGGTCGGCGGCAACTACAATCAGGAGCTTGTCAATCTCCCGCGGTGATAATTGCATGCTATACCCTCCACTTTCAACTTTATTTTGCTACAAAGAAATGGAAAAACCTTTAGCATGTTCCCCTGCTTTTCCATAATTTATACAAGCCTCTTTTTTTCAAAAGATTCTTATTTTCAACAAATTTTTACTTGAAGTTTGTAAGGTCGAAGGATTAGTCCCCATTAAAAACAGTATGTATTTTTGTTTTAACTTCTTGACAATATGGAAGGCTAACAACTAACGAAAAAAAGAGAAGCTTTACGATGAAAAAGCTCCTCGGGCAAATCAATATGCAATATGGATTCGAAAGGGTGATTATCATGCAAACAGCCAATCAAAAATCATCGAAAGAAAGAAGTTTATTTTCTTTTCTGACTGCATCTCTTAAAGGTATTTCTCAAGTTATGCTCATTGAAAATGCCCTTTCTGGACTTATCATGCTCCTGGCCATCACAACCTTCTCTTATTCTTTAGGAATCATTGCTTTCATTTCAGGCTTAATTGGAACCCTTATCGGCAAGATTGGAGGAGTGGATGAACAAACAATCAATCAAGGTCTGTTTGGTTACAATTCCGTATTGACGGGGATGGCGCTCGCCATATTCCTGACAGGGCCAAATCGCTGGATCATTGCTCTTGTTGGTGCTGGGATTGCAGCGGTTTTGACAGCCGCATTGATGCGGGTAATGAAGGACATGGGAATTCCTGTGCTTACATTTCCTTTTATCATTTTGACATGGTTCACTTTGCTAAGTTCTTACCGTTTAAACGTTTTTCACTTAACGATAGATATGGTTCCCCAGGATATTTCCCGGTGGGAATTGGATATATCCGGAACAATCGATTGGCCGGAAGCGATATTTAACGGAATTGGACAGATTTTTTTCGTTCATAGCACTTTATCAGGAATACTGCTTTTTGTTGCAGTTTTTTTAGCCGGATGGAAACTCGGCCTTTATGCTGTATTAGGAAACGCGTTCGCTTTGTTGACATCGTTTTTTCTTGGAGGAGAGTACAATCCAATTTATATGGGCCTATATGGTTATAATGCTATATTGGCAATTTTAGCTGTGTCTGTCATATATAAGACGGATGAAAATCGCTTTTCATCTATCACCGGTATTGTCGCAGCTTGTTTAACCGTTCCGTCCATCGCCAGTTTAACTACTTGGCTTCAGCCATTCGGACTTCCTGCTTTGACAATGCCTTTCGTCCTTAGTACATGGCTCTTCCTGGGGGCCAGAAAATTCATGCCGAACCTATAAACACAAATACACTACATTCTTTAGATTAAAGGTTATATGAACTTTTTAAGCGAAATCCTGATTTACTGCTCATGAACGAGTTTGTAAAGACGTAAAGAAGAACCTTCATGTAATAATTGGAACTAGACAGGTGAATCAAATATAGGTAAGGTAATGCTTTACTAAGCATACAATTTGAAAACGCCATCTCGGTTAGGGAAAATTCAAAAAAGCTACTCAGGAGGAAATCTTTATGTTTAAAAACTTCAAAATAAGGCCAATGTTTAAGGATCAAGTTCATGAGCGTAATCAGTTTAAATTGAATGTTGAGGGAAAAGACTATCAAGGACTTTTCCACAATGGAGAAATTCATTGGTTTAATCCACATCCCAACCGTACTTTCGAAGAAAGCCATGTTGAGGCTATTGAATCCCAAGTCCACGGTTTGATGGCAGACCACTTGAAATAATAGTTTGATAATATAGCAATTTATTAATTTACCAACAGTGAGTATTAAATTGTAAATGTAACATTTGGTTTTACATGGTGTGGGGAAAGCGGAATTTGAGTGCACCATCTTTTTTAGGTGAGACATCTTTATAGCTGCTAAACTCATTTGGGAACTAGATAGATAATTAACCTTTTTTTACCGGCCTTTGCAGCCTTTAGATGGTCCTTTTTCCGCAAATCCTTCCCTCACACCAGGGTGATGCTTTCAGTGAACAGCGTACAGATTTAAATTTCGGTCCTGCACGATATTATTGATGATTGTTTTAATCACCGTACGCCTTATGCCAAAATGAGCAGGAGTGTTTTAGCAGGAATAGTCGTCAAAGGGATGCAAACAACTAGACCATAGCTAAAACTGATCGGTCATCCCCCTAACTTTTAAGCCCTCTTCTTTAAGGTTTTGGATTGTGCGTGAAATCCGGTTTACAGACATATTCTAGACATTCACACCAATCTCGACACTGATGTCTTGTTTAACAGCAGAAGCTAGTGCATCCTCATTGAATCCTTTCGAGATGAGCCAAACAGCCAAAATCATTTCATTTGCTACTACTGGCACTGCCAATATGCCACCCAAAACTGAAATTTGATCGATGACACCGAACATGACTAGCAGGGCGCATATAAAAACTGATGCTGCATCTGTTATACCGAGGATGGAAATAGGCCTCGGAACTAGCTTTGTTTTATAAAAAATATAACTGTACATGAGTGCGTTAATTCCTAGCATGAAAAGGGAGCCAAGCATGAAGGTCCAGTCGCGGATAGCTTTTTAAAGAATTCCTGAACTTTGATAAGATGAAATATCCGGGGCTGCCGCCGCTACGAATTCCCGGATCAAGGTTAGAAGGGAAAGGATACTAATTACTCTAACAGTAATCTATATGACTCTTAGAACTATCTTCCCCTTTGTACGTCCACTTTCAATGTGATGGTGTGCCTCTACAATTTGTTCTAAAGGATAACATTTTTCAATAATAGGTCTTAATTTTTCTTGCTCTACAAGACCCCTTAGGAAATCCAAATCTCTATCATTTGGTTTAGTAAGATGAATCTTTGCTTTCTTGCGACCTATTAATGAACCTACCATCAATTGAAATGGATGGTATTTAGGGAAAAATAGGTGTTCCGTAATATATAGGCCTTCCTCAGTTAAAGAGTGCAAACAACTGAAAAAGGTTCGTTTCCCAACTGCATCAAGTATAATATCATATTTATTTCCATTATCCGTGAAATCTTCCTTGGTATAATCAATAACATTTTGTGCCCCAAGTTCCTTAACCCAATTTAAATTGGAGGTACTACAAACAGCTGTTACCTCAGCCCCAAAATAACTTGCAAGTTGAACAGCAAAATGCCCTACTCCTCCAGAAGCTCCATATATTAAGACCTTTTGACCTTCCTTTACCTGTGCTACATCTCGCAATGCTTGTAACGCAGTTTGAGCAGCACACGGTATAGCAGACGCTTCCTCAAAAGTTATGTTTTTCGGCATATGACTTAGGAAATTCTCACGTGGAGAGACATATTCAGAATGAGATCCGAAGCAACTCCCGAAAACGCGATCACCCACCTTAAATTTGCGTACATTTTCACCGACAGCCTCAATAGTCCCCGCAACATCTATGCCTAGTATCGGATTTTTGGGTTTTGTTAGTCCATTATCCAACCTTGTTGGTAAATACCCCTTTCTATACAAGTAGTCTAATGTATTGACGGATGCACTGTGTACACGAATCAACACCCTATCTTGTTCCTTGATGGATGGCTGTTCGACATCCTTTATATCCATAACTTCAGGGGGACCATAGGTACTATAAATCGCTGCTCTCACCTGCAATACCTCCAAAACGATTCTATTTTAAAACCTTTAATCAATTGAAACCTCTTTACATTGCCCGCATAGCAATTAGCATACGAATGAGAGCACTGACGATAACTTTGGTCAAAACAGAACTTGTAACTTGTTTTCGCCTTGCGTTTTCTTTCACCATACTAGACATTTGTACCTATCATGCCCCTCTGTGTCTGGTTAGTTACGGAAGCAATCGCATCTTCATTAAATCCTTTCAAAATGAGCCATACAGCCAATATCATTTCATTCGCTGCTACAGGCACTGCCAATATGCCACCCCAAACTGAAAGTTGTTCAATGACACCGAACATAACTAACAAGGCACACAGAAAGACAGATGTTGCACCCGCCATGCCCAGGATGGATAGAGCTCTTGGAACGAGTCTTGTTTTATAAAATATATAACTGTACATGATTGTGTTGATTCCCAGCATGAAAAGGGGGCCAAGCATGAAGGTCCAGTCGTGGATAGCTTTTAATAGAATTCCTGAAGATTGATAGGATTCGATGTCGGGAGTTCCTGCCGCTACAAATTCACGGCTCAGGGTTAGAAGGGAAAGCACACTAATTACCCCAACAGTAATAACAATCGCTTCAAGGAATCGGAAGCAAACATGCCAGAGCGCGATCGTTTCATTATATTTTCTTAAAATCGGGAACATCGTTGTCGCGGTTCCAATCGCTGAAACGACTAACAGTAATTCCATTACCGCACCAAGTACGATCTGGTTGGCATGTTCAGCGCCTTTCACCAGGTAGTCTGGCCCTATCAGGATTGGATCGTACAATTTCAAGCCAATAACCGCCGTAACGAATGCGAGAATAAACCATACCCCTACAAGCCTCGCCGCTTTCCTATTTGAATTCATTTCCATCCCTACTCTCTAATAAATTCAACACGGTAACTCATTTATTGCTTTGGTTCATCCCCATAAAAGAATACTTCTTCTAATGGCAGGTTAAAGGCGTGTGCAATGCGGAAAGCGAGTTCCAGAGATGGGGAGTAATTTCCTTTTTCAAGAGCGACGATTGTTTGCCTTGTAACACCCACCTTGTCAGCCAATTGCTGCTGAGTCATTTCGTCATGATTGAATCGTAATTTTCGTATGTGATTGCCGACAAGTTTTTTACTCACGGTTATACTCCTTTCCTATAGTGATACAGTCTCGTAACGGAACCAGTTAGATCCGAGAGAAATCCCGAAGCGATTAGGATTATAAACATCATTTGCGACGGCTGAGTAAAGACGAGCGTTGCCATTGCAGTTAAAAAACCTAGGACAAAAACAAAGAAAGAATTCCGGAACGCTTTTAGTCCAATCATTTTATCCAGTTCGTCTTCAAATTTTGGTTCCTTTTCATTGGTCGTTATTCTAAACAGGATGTTAAAAATGATGCTGATAACAATATGGGCAATAATTGAGAAGAAAGTCAGGTTGAGGACGAAGAAACCCCAGTAGCGGAATGTTTCCATTGATTCCAGCCCCACACCCGGGTGCCGCGGAATCATGTAAAGGCAATAGGCTGCAAAAATGAGAATGGTGCTGATCAATGAAACGATTCCTTTCTTTTCTTGATAAGTCATCTATACACCTCCTGAAAATTAGTAAAGTATTGTATACTTAATGTAAAATAAACTATACATAAAGTCAACTTTATTTTACAATAATTTCTAGAAAAAATCCGCTTTCCCCACATGGTAAGCGGATTTTTTAATTTAGTTTAAAATCTTCATCAATTCCTGCTCAAACACCGCAGGTTCATTGGCATAGTTATAAATTCCGAGAAACTTCTTAATTAAGGATGGATTACTGCTGATCAGTTTATTTACAGCATCCTGCTGTTCGGTTACGGGTTCATTTTTTGAAAGTTCGCATCCCATATAGAAACGGGCCATGAATTCTGCTTCCATTGCTTGCTGGTACTCTTCTCCAATCCGATCCCAGCAGCCTCTGTTTCTTATTAACACACCGGCCAGTATTTGGGCGCCGCGAATGGCATCATGGATTCCCTGGGCCATGGCGGGGTCCTTGAAGCAGATGGCATCCCCAACGAGCGCCCAGCCATTGCCCATCCCCTTGTACCAGTAATTTTCATATCCTAACAGCCCCTTGATAGGCTCCACCAGGCTGGCAGCTTTCAAGCGTTCTCCAATAGTTGTGTTTGGGAAGTGTTCCGTTAACAGCCTCCGAAGCGAATGTTCAGGGTTTCGTTTAAACTTAGCCATCAGTCTTCTGTTGGTTAATGGGAAATTGGCGGTAACGACATAGTTGCCATCGTTTGTTGGAAAAAGGATGGCCATGTTATCTCCTCTTTTATAAACCTCAAATTTAGGAATGCCATCATGCTCGAAGTCGGAAAAGTACCCAAAGTAGAACGCCATGATTGAGGGGCTGCTCATTTTCTGATCGCTCTCCACAAGCTTCCGGACTACCGAGTTTCTTCCATCCGCTCCAACAATGAGCGTGGCCCGGAACTCTCTGTCCTCACCTGATGCCTCTCTCCCTTTTATTCCAACAACACTGCCTTCGTCAATAATTAGACTGTTTACACGGAACCCTTCCATTACGGTGACATTATCATATGATTCAGCCTTTCGCAGCAGGATGTTATCCAGATACGTCCTTCTGATACAGTAGGCTGTTTCCTCTCCGTCCACTTCTGGAACCGGCCCTTCTATGACGGTGTCCTCAAATTGAAATTTGACCGCCCTGACCGGGGTCAGATTGGTTTTCATCACTTCTTCCATCACACCAAGATCCCGCAGCAAGGCGACTGTATTGTTAAACACTGTGTTCGTCGATAGCGTGTCACTTGGGAATGTAGCCTTGTCCACGAGCAGCACTTTCAATCCTTCCCTGGCTAGATAAATAGCCAGCGCCGAACCTGCACATCTTGCTCCTGCCACGATCACATCAAAGTTCCTCTCCACTTTACCACTCCCTTTTCTGTTTCTATTTAAAAATATGGCGGGATGGACAAATTATTCTTCTTGCCTACTGAGGCGGTACAATTGGATGTGTTCAATGGTATGAAGATGTGGCATTTCCAAAAATAAATTTACGTTTCTCTCTCCTAGTAGTAGCTATTATTAATGACTCTGTCACACAATTTTTCTCTGCAAAGTCACTTAGAGCCTTTATTAATGACTTTGTCACATGTTTTTTCCCTGTAAAGTCACTTATAGTCTTCCTAAGGGACTTTGAGGGTTGAATTTTCAGGATAAAGTCACTTACAGCTTTTTAAGTGTGATTCGAATATATCCATCAGGTAGGAAGTTGTTCTGATCTCGGTTTGACCCTTGTCGCCCCATCGGAAAATGCGAACATTCTCTTTGGTTTGTTTAGGTATTAGTTCCTAATTTTGTAAAAATAGTCTGCTATTAATTGAAGGTTAAACACTATTTCTCTATTATAAAAGGGATGTAAGACGAAGGGGTGGAAGGAATGAACTGGAGAATACTTGCGATTGGTTTACTGGCTGTGGCGTCTTTGACAGCTTGCGGCTTAGTAGACAATACAGCGGGGGCGGATACGTATAAAGAGCCGAAGATTGAGGCTGTCGAGGTATCGAAGGAAGCCTATCCAAAGAAGATTGGTGAGCTTCACCAAAAGTTGAATGATGGCTTCAAAGGCATGCAGTTGATTGGGGATGAGAAGGATACAGAGGATCGGAACAAGAAGATTGCCGATCAGATCCAAACGATTCAGGATACTGTAAATGGCTACAAAGCGATTAAAGCACCTGCAGAGTATACGGAAATACATAGTTTGTATCTTGAAGCGGCCAAAGGTTATGACGAGGGATTAAGCTATCTCCGGAAAGGTCTTGCAGAGCAGGACAATGAAACGTGGCGAAAAGCTGATACACATTTTGCTGAAGCGTCAGCAATGTGGACCGAAGCTTTCACAAAACTATCTGACATGGCTCCAGTTCCATTGGGCGACGGCACCATTACAACCGAAGATCTGAAGGATCTTGATAAGTCGGCAGGAATCGACCGGGATGCTGTCCGCAAAAATATTTCCGAGGATGGGAAGGAACTTGTCGGCAAGTGGGGCTTTAAGGATTCAAAGCCTTCGATTGTTCTCTATGAAGATGGCCGTTACGAAGGTTATGGAAATGATACTTATCCTTCCAAGGACAACGCGTTTATCGGGAAATGGGAATGGGATTACGCCCGGAAGGTAATTGTGTTTACGAATGAAAAGCTCTTTAAGGATGGCAAGGAAACGAAAATGAATCGCCCCACGATGACGATGGAAGTGCTGAACTTTGGCGATGAGCAGTTGTTCATGAGAGATATTGATACTTGGGGTGAATTCAAGTACGAAAAGAAGGAATAAGGAGCATCGTGCTCGGGACCAAGAACTTTTAAAAATTGCACACAGTAAGAGCAACAATTTCCGTTTCCGGCGAGAAAAGGAAATAGTGCACTCCGGAAGAGTAAACAATTTTCTGCATGGATATTAGTCACTATTAGTTTCGTATTTTATAAGGTTGTATCCTTTCCACAAAAGCATGTTATTTCTTGATTAATATGAAAAAACAATGCTGCCTATTTCAAGACAGCATTGTTTTTATTTTTCATAAATCATTAACTATAGCTATGTTAGTACACCATTATTGAAACTTTTTGAAATGCAGATTCCAAGTTTTTTATAAGCTTACCCTTTACCTCGTCATCACAAATAAAGTCGTAAGCCAGCTCATTAACTAATAATTCGTAAGCTCCGTTTAAATTGTCTGATTGGCATGTGTCATTACATTGATTTTCAAGAACATTTTTTAATTCCAGTTCAAAATACTCTTTTGTACCGAATAATACAGTCAAACTAATCGTCCTTCCAATTGTTCATAACTAAAGGGTTCATTTCTAATCCCAGTCTACATGATAATACTGAGTTATAATTTATTCAACAAGAAAACATTCGGTAATTATTAACATACGAGCACTTTTAAGAATGAAATTTCTTTAATTCATTTATCTGCCAATGTTCTATCAGCAGTTCTGATTGTACTCTCTACAATCATCCGGCTCCAATACCATGGTAAATTGCCGATCTTTACGCCCTTTATGGGATAACAATCGTTGGAACTTAATTTTTCTGTTTTAGAGCGCCAGTTTTTTCCTTCTATTAAACAAAAAGGTGCACTACATTTTTTATGCAATGCACACTTTAAAAAGTTTAATTTTTATTTCTTAAGTGTTTAATGACAACCCCAAATGAGTCGTCTCTCCAAATTTTAAAATAAACAATATCATTGGGTTGAAGAATTTTGTCCAATAAAGATTTAATATCCTCTATATCCGTATAATGGTGGATGTCCCGCTTAGCCATGCCTGCTAAAAGAGCAGCTTTCGCAATTTCTTTTCCAATAAAACCCTTGGTAATAAGTTTATTTACCCCTATTTCAACCAGTAAGCGACCCACATTTTTATATTTTTCATCTGCGTATTGTCCCAGGGGTCCCATTCTTCCCAGGACAGCAATTTTCCGTTGAGGCGGGACTGAAATTCCCCCCAGTAAACGTAGTCCATTTTCTAAGGAAGGAGGGTTTGACTTCCATGTATCATCTATTATTGTGATTTGATTAGCGATTTGGATTATTTCAAAGTGAGATCTTAGATGTTTAAATGAAGCAAGCCTTTCTTTGGAGGCCGTGATATCTATACCCGCCTCTACCGCTCCCGCGATCGCAGCCACTGCATTGTATACATTGTGTTCACCTATTCCCGGTATAAATGCGATGTATTCTTTCTTTTGATAGTTCAGGGTAAACTCCATACCAGACTTATGAAAATGACTCTCCTTTATTTGAAAAGTTGCACCTCTACTTTTGCCATAGGTGACAATTTTCCCTTTAAAATTCGAGAAATCCATAGAAGAAATATGGGGATCATCTATATTGATAATCATTGTTCCTTTATCATCAAGTCCATGGATTAACTTCTCTTTTTCAGCAACATAGTCCTCGAAGGACGGGAACTCATCCGTATGATCTGTATCTATCATTGTCATGATCCCGATAGTTGGAAAAAAATAATTACATGCTTCTATCATGTCACCTGGCTCTGCTACCCCTGTTTCAATGACTGCAATATCGGTTTTTTCTGTAATACCCATCAGATAAGGGAGATTAAAGTAGCTGCTGTTTCTATTTCCAATCGTAGCCTGGACAGAAAAATTTGTTTGCAGAATATGTTTCAGCATTTCCTTCGTTGTTGTTTTCCCGCAAGTACCTGTAATTGCAACAACAGGGATGTTAAACATATGACGATAGTAGGAAGTAAACATGTAGAACGTGTTCATTACATCCTCTACCATGAGGATTTGCTCAGACTTCATTTTTTCCATATTGGCAAATGGAGAGTCAGTCACGATATAAAGGTGATGATATTTTTTCAGCTTTTCCCCATCCAGGATATCCTTTTTCCTGATATGAAAATATAATGCATGATTTTTAGCATGTTTCGAATCATGAATGACATTTACTATAGAAACTCCATAATGGACTTTTTTCGGTTTCATTCCTATAGCAGTTATGATATCCTCTAACATCAGCGTTTTCATTTGTTCTCACCTGCCCTATTTTGTTTTGCTAAATAGACAGCATATTCTATTGCTCTTTTTGCTATATCCATTTCTAAATAGAACAGAACAGGTGCACCCGGGCGCCAGTTGACCTCATATAACCAAATTTTTTGGTTCTCATCTATTCCTATGTCAATTCCTAATTCATCTAACGGCTCATCATATAGACTGTCAAAGTGGGTGGAAAATTGTATAGCAAAGTTTTCTAAATAACGTTTAACATTGTAAAATTCTTCATCAAACTGCTTTCTTAAAAATCCATCTAAAATACTTGTATAGCCTCCATAGCTGATGTTAGAAACGACACCTTTATCAGCAATACGAGGATATATAGCTGTATTCACCCATTTTCCTTGACCGTCCTTTTGTACATGGAGGCGGAAATCAAACGCTAATCCTCTTTTTGTCTCAGAACGGATAAACGGCTGTACCAAGTATTCTTCATCCCGGATGAGCAGTTCAGCAATCCAATCATCAAATTCTTCCTTTGAAAAATTATGTTCAATACCATCTGCTTTTAAGGAGTAATTCTCCTCCTTCTTCTCTACAAATATGATTCCTTCTCCTTTAGCCCCGGAAACAGGCTTGATAATAATTGAGTTATAATTATCCAGGTACAAAAAAATAGTTTGTATCCTTTCAACCTCTTCTGAAGGAATTAAATACTGACTAAATTTCCCGCTTTTTTTTATCCGATAATAGACGCTCATTTTATCTCCGATGGCATGGCTAGTAAACGGAATTTCTTTTTCTAGTGCATCGACAATTTCATCCTGCTTGGATGTAAGCGTACCTCCTGCATTGAATATGACATCAGGATAGCCTACTTCTCGTTCAACCCACCTGCCATTTTCATAAAAAAGTCCTACAATCTGCTTTTTGTCCAAGTTAACTTTACCGGGTGTAAAGTAAAAAAAGTTAACACCTTCCATTTTCGCTGCAGCTGCATATGCATAAACTTTATTAACCTTCTCTGGTTCTTTACGGTAATGTAGCATTCCAATTGTGATCATAAGTGTTTTTTCCTCCAAGCAGTTGTTAGTTCAAGTGGAATTTAATTTCCCGAGCTGCTGCTTTTGCTATTTTTCTAGCTTCTTCCTTGCCAGAAGCAGTTGCCATTACATAAGCGTAACGGTGTCCCATTGATAGAGGGCGCTGCAAATAAGCTCCTTTCCTAGGCTTTATATACACGTCCACTACACCTTTATGTTTTAGAGCTTTTTCTTTCCCAGTTACCTTCTGAAGGGTTCCTTTTGAAGATATCGTAATATACTGTGTAAACACGAAACGTTCATGTTTATGCTTCAGGGAAGGTTCCTCCCCGAGCCAAACCTTTAAAATTTGTTCGACGTAGCTAAAACCGTAAGCAACTTCAATCATCTTATTTATTGCTCCTCCAGAAATCCGGGGGTTAATCTCAATAACCTTCCACTGGTTTTCATGGCGGCGTAATTCAAAGTGACATGAGCCATTCGTAAATTTCAATGTATTAATAATTGAACTGACTGTATTATATAGACTGTCATATAACTCCTTATGCAGCTGGCTCAGCAAAGAATATCCCGTGATAATAAATCGTTCCCCCTGGGTGATTTCTTGTTCAATCACTGCGACAATGTGAACTTGATTATTGTGAACAATCACTTCAACAACATATTGTGGCCCCTCGATATATTCCTCAAACAAAATAGGCGTATCGGCAAATTTTTTTCTCATTTTCGTTACATAACGTTCCAGCTCTGTTTCATCTTCAGCTTTAAATACATCTTTTGAACCTGTTGACCCAGGAGATTTTATAATAACTGGATATTCAAACGTATGTTTTTCCATAAAAGCACCTAGGTCTTCCTGTTTGTCATAGATGGCATGTTTGATACCAAATTCCGTATGCTGCAATGCTCTTCTTGTTGCTATTTTATTCTCCATTTTATTAATGGCCTTAGTTGAAATTTTTTTACTGCATAATTGTTCACAAAGATCAGCAGCGGTACTTACATAGGGATCAATGAAACTTACTATAGTATCAATCACAAGCCCTAATGTTTGTAGGTGTTTAACTTTCTCCCTGATAACTTTTATATCTTTTAGATCAACGAATATCATTCTATGAACATCTGGAAATTCATTTCTCTGAGATAAATGTTTCATTTGATTTGTAAAAACCACAGTATAAAAACCAAGCTTCTCAGCCGCTCGGACCGCTTCCCGGCACGAGCCAGATTTTTTTAAACCTATAAATACAACTGTCCTCATAGAGTTATAGCTCCTTTAAAAAATTCCATCAATTTTCCGTGTGCTTTGTGAGAATGTGAATTCTTACAATGAAGAGGCGTTGCCAGCATTCATCAAACAATATTGAAACTAGGGTCCTAGAGAACGACTGGTGGATCCGCATCTATTCCCTAGCACACTCTCCCTCGATCTGTTCGGATTTACACAATACTCTGCCATGCTTAACCTAAAACGTGGCCAGGACATATTTCCAGGTAAGCATTTTAGTTTGTAAGTGACATCTTCATGATTTGTTAAAACATTTTATTAAAACAAAACTAGGAGAAATTTATTATGAAAAATACTGGAATAATTACGATGATTATGGGATGAGAGTTCAGGGGTTCGCATTTAGCACTGTACAGATAAAGAGTATCCATATGAAAACTTTGATTAAAGTGGGGTCTTTCTGATCTAAATTTTGTCCTAACTTCGCAAGGAAATAGAATACATGTGGAGATGACGTTCAAATTGTTGAGGGATATCCCCCAAAAAGCTCCTTAGCGGTAATACCTATCAATAACTGATCATTTAGGCTATTTACATTTAGGTTCAGGTATGGGTAAATATCTATTGATTAGTTCAGGCGGTAATGGGATAATCCCACATAAACAATCCACATTCATTGTAATATGGTCCTTTGTAAAAAGGAGTGAATACAGGTCCGAGCCTATTTCAACGGGACATCCCTCCATGTCTACCGGTATTAAAACATTTAAAACAAGGCATCCACTTTCTCTATCCAGTTCTTTCATTGTAAAAACAGGTGAGTATACAGTGCCAAAACGGCCATTAACTGATACTGTATTAAATAAGTTGCCATTTGGTGTTATAAGACAGAAGGGTATGACCTCCTTTTTTTCTCTTATCATTTCAAGAATAGTGTACAGCGAGCTTTGCGGTTTATTAATATAATTAACCACTCCATTAATCCCTCCCTCTTGTTTATTTTAGGAAATAGGAATCATATCAAAAGTGATTTTTTCTGAAGCACGAATTGCATTAGCCTTCGCTTCATCACATGAGTTTCCTTTTGCTATCACAATGCCATATCGATGCCCCATTGAAAGGGGGGGAGACAAAACTTGACCCTCTTTAGCAGTTATTAAGACCTCAATTATGCCCGGTAAATTCTTGGCCTGCTCAATACCTGATACGGATAGAAGTTTTCCAATTGAATTTACTGTAATATAATGTGCATAAATACAAAGACTATATTTCCTTTCTATTGATGGCTGCTCTCCTCTATATAGCTTTAAAATCTGTTCAGCATAGTCAAACCCATAGGTTTCATAAAGTAACCTATTCATTGCTCCACCAGACATACGTGGATTTATTTCCACAATTCTCCACACACCATCTACCAAACGCAATTCTAAATGGCAATTCCCATTCTTTATTCCTAAATCATTGAGAACATGTTTTGTAAATAAAGTAATACTCGAGTGTATCTTTTCTTCGGCTTCAGAGACTATACTATAACCTGTCACGATAAATTTAGTATTATGGGTGATGGTTTGTTCAATTACTGCAACTATTTGAGTATTTCCTTCATATACAATGGCTTCTACTATAAATTGGGGCCCCATAAGATATTCTTCAATGATCAAATCTTCATTTGGATTTCTGTTTCTAAGAAAATGTATTCGGTTTTTCATTTGTTTTTCGTTGTTTACCAAGTAAACATCTTTTGACCCTGAAGAGGAAGGGGATTTTAGTATTAGAGGATAATTTTGTTTAATCTTATACATCACTTTATTGATTGGGTCTTCTTTTTTAATAATAGTAAAGTAAGGGGAATATGACTTAGATTGAAAGAACTCCCTGGTTAATACTTTGTTTTGCATTATTTTTATGACATCGTGTGAAATGTTCTGAATACAGAAGACATTGTGTAATTTAGCTGCCAGGTACACATACGAATCAACAAAGCTAATAATGATTTTGATATCATACACTTTCCTAATTTTATCAATTTGCAAAATTAAATAATCCTCTTTAAGTTCTTTTATAATATGAACATGATCCACATCTGGAAGATCCCGTAATGACCTGCGGTTTGAAATTAAATGGATAGAATATCCTAACTTTTTTCCTGCCTTCATTGCATCTTTACTGGGTCCAAAATAAGTTGAGTCTATAAACACTATGGCCTCCATTTAGATAAACGACGCCTTTCCCTTTGACCTTTTCCTATTTTGCATACTATGCCCGATTGATTTGAATAGCATAGGCTATAGACCCACTTATACATATAAAAGGGAGCCATTACCTCTTGCCAAGGTAATGGCTCCCTTTTTTTAACTGAAAAACTTTTTATACCATACCGCAGCTGCTTCAACTTCTGATGAAGTCAGCTGATGCCCGCGGTTTTCCCAATGCAGCTCGACTTTAGCATTCGACTTTTCCAATAAAGCCAGGAGTTCAGACGATTCCAGTGGAGAACAGATTGGATCGTTTGTTCCGGCTGCGATAAACACGGACTTACCTGACAAATCAGGCAGTTCTATGCCCCTCCGTGGTACCATAGGATGATGCAGGATTGCTCCTTTTAACGCATGTTGGTGGTGGAACAATAGACTAGCGGCTATGTTCGCCCCATTTGAGTAGCCGATCGCAACAATATTGTCCCGGTCAAAGCCATATTTTTCTGCAGCTTCATCAAGAAATGCATTTAACTCATTCGTGCGGAAAACAAGATCTTCTTCATCAAAAACACCTTCCGCCAGTCTTTGGAAAAATCGCGGCATCCCGTTTTCGAGGACATTTCCGCGGACACTTAAGACAGAAGATGTGTCATTAATTCTACCTGCTAATGGCAGAAGGTCCAGTTCATTACCCCCAGTTCCATGCAGCAATAGTAATGTCGGTGCATCAGGATTTTGCCCTTTGTTAAAAATATGTTTCATTTTTTATCCCCCTCCAATACCCTTACCTTCACGGGAGGCAAGAGTGCTTCCAGTTCGTCTCTTTGCGGCTCCAGCCAAGGTGGGAGCATCAATGCTTCCCCAAGAGAGGAAAGATCTTCATCGACTGTAAACCCTGGTGGATCGGTTGCGATTTCGAAAAGGATTCCTCCCTCTTCATGAAAGTACACCGCTTTAAAGTAATTTCGTTCACGGATTTCCGTCGGATTGTATCCTTTATCCTGAAGGATTTCTCTCCATTTCAGGAGTTGTTCCTCGTCTTTGGCGCTCCAGGCGAGATGATGGACGATTCCAGCTCCCATTAGACCCCGTACGGAAGGATTCAACTGAATATCGATGGTATTACCCAGTTCCCCCTCAGAAAAAAATCTCAGGTAATCATTCTCCTGGCCGATACATGTTAGGCCGAGGATGTTCTCAAGGACATCGGTGGTTTTATGCGGCTGTCTGGATAAAAGGACCGCGCCATCAAACCCCTTAATCGCATTTTCGGGCTCGACTCCTCCATGACTCCACTCATTTCTTGGTCCCTCATCTCGTTCTGTCAATTCAAGACGAAGTCCATCCGGGTCACTAAATTGCAAATACCGTTCCCCGAACCGGATGCTTGTCGTTGCTTCCACTCCAAACTGATTTAAACGATTTTCCCAGAATAGAAGGGAACCTACTGGAACCCTATATGTAGTACTCCCAACCTGGCCAGACCCAACTCGGCCTTTCAACTGCTTTTCCCAAGGAAAAAAGGTGATGATCGTCCCTGGGTTGCCCAATTCATTTCCAAAATAAAGATGGTACACTTCCGGGCGGTCGAAGTTGATCGTTTTTTTAACTAGTCGTAATCCAAGGACACCTGCATAAAAGTCGATTGTTCTTTGTGCATCATTTACCATTGAAGAAATGTGGTGAATTCCGGTTGTTTTATTCAATCTTCCCCCCTCCTCACGGTGAGACTATTTTGGCCGCTCAATCGAGAACATTTCTCCTATTTTGGCATAATTCGTCCCGGCTAATCGGCTGACCGCAGCCAACCCATTCGGATCGATTCTGCCTTTTTCATAAATGTCATGTTCAATGTGGAATTGAACGACTTTCCCTATTATGAAATCACACCCTGGTGAATCCGCACCGCCCAGCTCCAGATGTTGTTCAAGTACACATTCCATTCGGATTTTCGCTTCCTTTACTCCTGAAACAGAAAGCTTTTCACTTTTAACTGGAGTCAGGTTGGCCAGCTTTACTTCACTTTCACCAGGAGGAAGGCTTGCCGCTGTCTGATTGATTTTCTCAACATTCTGGTCATCGACAATATGGACGACAAATTCTTTCGATTCAAGGATGTTCCTAGCCGTATCCTTTTGCCTGCCGCCCTGTCTTTGAATCGATAACGATATCATTGGAGGATTGGAAGAAACAATGTTGAAATAGCTGAAGGGTGCGCCGTTTAGTACACCGTCCTTGGAAGCTGTTGTAACGAACGCAATTGGCCTCGGAATAATGCTTCCTATCAGGAACTTGTAATTTTCTCTTTCCGTCATCACAGATGGATCAATCGAAAGCAATCAAATCATTCCTTTCAGTCTATTTTCCTTACCTCAAATGGAATCAATTGGCCTTCAAGCCGCTTTCGGTATTTCTCATACTGTGAAGGCAGCATCAATTTTTCACCCATTGTTTCTTGTGATTCATCATGGGCGAACCCTGGAGGATCTGTCGCAATTTCAAACAAAATTTCACCATGTTCCCTGAAATAGATGGCATTGAAATAATTCCTGTCCTGTACAGGGGTTACATGGTATCCGTTTGACGCGACATAGTTTTGCCAGTCCAATTGATCCTCATCATCAATTGCCCGCCAGGCAATGTGGTGAACAGTCCCTACACCCATTTGCCCGCGGCCAGTATCGGTCGTGGTTGCCTTCAGGTCAATAATGTTCCCTATATCAGCTGTTGAACGGAAACGGATAAAGTCTCCTTCCCTTCCAACCAACTCCAGTCCCATTACATGTTCTAAAAGATGGGCTGTTTTATCCGGCTGGGAAGAAAACAGGATAGCTCCTCCAAATCCTTTAATCGCTACTTCCGGCGTAACTTCGCCAAAAGTCCAGTTGTTGGTTTCACCTTGCCCTCTTCCAACAATTTCGAGTCGCAGACCATGAGTATCCTCGAATTGCAGGTACTTCTCCCCGAATCGCTCTGTTTTAGTAAAAGGGATATTGAATTTTTCTAGCCGCTTTTCCCAGAAATCCATTGCCCCGGCAGGAACAACATATGACGTTACACCTACCTGGCCATCGCCGATCTTCCCCTGGTATGCCCCAGCCCACGGAAAGAAGGTGATGATTGTACCCGGCTTGCCGCCTTCATCGCCAAAATAAAGATGATATGTGCCTGGATCGTCAAAGTTAACGGTTTGCTTTACGAGGCGCAGTCCTAATACACCTGCATAAAAATCGACGTTTTCCTGGGGATGGCCGACAATCGCTGTAATATGGTGAATTCCCATCGTTTTCTTACTCATTTTTCTCCAGCTCCTTTTTGAATAGCTTTAGTATTCTACTTCTTCACTAAAAACTTTTATTGCCTTTGTTTGAAGTATCTCTAAGTTGAGATTCCAAAAAATAAAAAGGTGTCCTATCATAAGTGAGATTACTCTCACCCGCAAATGCGCATTTGAGAACTTCAACTTTTATTGTTAATTAAATTATCTTTAATTCGAGATAATAATACCACGAGAATTTTTAGGTGTCAACACTCATACTAAAAAATGGCTGTATGTTGTCACCGTAAATTCTCCCTTGTTTGTTCTTCAATCAAATTTTTCAATGAAATACGTTAAAACTGGCAATGCAATCATTACCAGTATGCTTTGAAAAAAAGTAAATGTAATATCCCTTTTCCATGTATTCCTTTTTGGATAACGATTTGCCAGCCTTTGATAAATAAGCAGCGCGATCCACCAAAAAAGCAAGGTTAATAGGACTGACTGAACATTTTCGTAAAACATCGTGCTCCTCCTTTATGCGTCAATCCTTCTCATAATCATTATAAAACCAATCTGGACACCATACTGCTATATCATCACCCGGGCATGCAACGATTAGCCACGTCTCATCTTCTTGCAAGATTACACCCAATTCCCATGATTCATACTGTTCATGATGACCAAAGACAAAAATCAATGCCAGCCATACAACTAAAAAGGCAAATCAGTCAAAATAGACAGGTTCTGCAGGATTATGTAAATGTTTAAATGCTAAATGAATTTGGGATTCTGTATTTCTAGCTACCGATAAAGGCGGCAATTCATTTTCTGCGAAAAAGTCCACTGCCTCAGTTTCAATGCCCTCTTTTGGTTGCCCGCCAATGATTTCACATTGGATGAATATTTTATAAATGTGATAGGGAGAAGGCGGATGTGGGTGGCTATTCCTGT
Source organism: Bacillus sp. FJAT-27225 (assembly GCF_001685025.1). GTDB lineage: Bacteria > Bacillota > Bacilli > Bacillales > Cytobacillaceae > Bacillus_D. Next base: position 149,552 of record NZ_MAYU01000022.1, read on the forward strand.
CCAGTACAGCGATTAATTTTCTCGCTTTTACTTCAAACCCTGATTCTTCTTTCACTTCCTTGACTGCCACTTCACTTGGAGTTAAACCAATATCACCCCAACCCCCTGGCAGCGACCAACCTCCATCATCGTTTTCTTTCACCATTAATATTTTATCGTCCCTAAATACTACGGCCCTTATATCAACTTTTGGGGTTGCATACCCAGTCTCATTTGCAAATAGGTCTTTTATCATTTTACTGTCCATATTTGTATGCTGTGACAAAATTTCCACACTGATATTCCTTATGGATTCAAATCTCTCCAAGTCATACACATCTTTCGAATATGTCAGCCCTGCTTGGGCAATGGATTGAAGCTGTTTTGCCCATTCCAGCCATTTAGGTTCCACTCGCTATTCACCACCGTTTCTTCTTCATTCAAAATTACTTTGCTTTAATTAAACATATCGGAAACCACAAATTCTCCTCTCCTCTTGGAACTTGTTTAGCTTATCTTTCTCCTTGGAAAAATAAAGCAGGCAGCAACCAAACAGATCATACTGAACGCCCACACGACTCCGGAAATGCCGATAAGAAGGGAAATCTCTTCCGATGCCATCGGATGATTGTAGTCAAAAGCCAGGCCCTTTAATGCAAAATAGACTGAAACAGAGACTAGCAAAAGGTGCATGACTATCCAGAAATGTCCCTTACTTTTCTCTTTTATCAAAAGGTACAAAACCGCTATCATTGCAATCCCCATAACGATTGTAAATCCACCAATTAATAGACCCATTACTTCTTGTTCTAAAGGCATAAAAATTACCACCCCTTAATTTGGTGTTTTAATCCTGATATATTCTTTGAATCCCAGATTTATATGTGAATCCGTATAAATATCCAGCAAATATAGTCATCCATAAACTTATAAATAAAAGTCTATATACCCTGACCTCTTAATTTTCTTTCCTTCTTCCCCTACATAAAAATCCACAGATAGTTTACTATTATGGATATCGTATATGCTATGCCACAAGGTACGTGAAGGTAAGCTGGATTCTCTTAAGATGCTCGTATCATTAAAAGCGACACCTTTATGGAGTTCTTTAATAGTATCCAAATGATAGGGCCTATTGTTTGCTGCTAAACTCTCAGTTAGGTGGCAAAAACGGTTATACATTGAAAGGCGTTCCCCGGATAATGGCAGCTCAAATGAAGGCTGGTACCGGTATAGCGGAAAGTTTGTGAGAACCTGCGGTATATTTTCATTTCCGTCAAAAATAAATTCCCTGTTTCGCCCATGTGACATCTCCCAAATAAATGAGTTCCCATATCTATCGGCAATTAAGTAATGTAAAGGATATAAGGCATAATATTGTTTTGAAGAATATAATGCCCGCTTTGCTTCTTCCACATTGGAGCACGTATCCAATAGCATCCTTAAGGTTTGCAATTCATTAAGCCCTACCTGTGAAGTATAAGATGGATCGATTGGGAAACTTGCAATCGCTTCATCATCAGCCAGCATTGTCACAACTAAACCCTCGGAATTAATGCCATCTATTACCCCACTGAGCAGATCAAAGCTTGATAAATATAAAGAAGAATAGCCCTCATCAGGATGAGTTTCTATTATATAAGGTTGGGAGAGTGCAGGTTTTTCACTGCCATTTGGAACCTTTCCTGAAACCGTCCCGGTTGTAAAATCAAAGTTCCTGCTGACAATCGGGCTTCGATTATATGTAGCAGCTGGTGGATAAAAAACAACAGAACATCCGAATAAACCAGATGAATACATTAGGGTTGAGTGGTCTAAGTTCTCTTTGGTAGTTGCCAAGCTTTCCACACCAATTATCCGGTTATATAGAATCGGATAATGTTCTTTATAATAACTCATTTGATAGATGTATCTGGGTTCCGCTGGATTAAATTTAACTCCATGCCTTTCAATCCCTATACGGGCCAATTCCCTTCCTATTTCAAAATTTGTACCTTTTATTTTTAGGTAGCGGACTTCCATAAAATCATCTTGACTTCCAGCAACAATCTTTTCCTCAAGAATCAAACAACCATCCCCCTAGTTACCATTCTGGTTTAATCCATCGAAGTATCCGCATCCAGTAAATGACAGTTCCCATCTAACATTCTACATTTTTCTCGTCAATTCCTTCTTTCACCCCAATTTTTAATAAGGCGAACATAGGAGAAATTAAGACTGTGATAAATTTATCCTGAATCAATATGGGAATGGCTTTATTAGTGAAAAGTTTTACCCTGGTAAGTTCTAAATTTGTCCTGATTCCTTTTCGTACATCTAGACGGACAACTTGAAACACATCTACATACTCTCCAATCACCGAAAATATTTGTTCAAAAACGAAAGAAAAAATCGAAGGGGAATCCCCCTTCGATCTATTGTACCTGGCGTTGTGGTTCTATTTTCATACCCTTCCCGGAATCTCCTTGGAAGAACTTTTGGTAAACATATACCAATACCATTAGCACAAAGCCGATAATCGATGTTGTCAATTCAGGTATAACGAGCATGATGCCTCCTGCTACCAAAAGGAGCCTCAGTAAAATGTTCAATGGTTTTACCCAATACCCAATCATTCCCGCGCCGACCCCTATCATCCCAATTGTTGAGCTAATCATGATCATAGCCGCTCCCGTCCACTCAGTATCAATGAGCAGCATTTGCGGCTGGAACACGAAAATATACGGGATGATAAATGCTGCAATGGCCAGGCGGGTTGATTCAATTCCTGTCTTCAGCGGGTCACTCTTCCCAATTCCCGATGCCGCAAATGCAGCCAGAGCTACCGGCGGGGTAATGTCAGCGAGAATGCCAAAATAGAATACAAACATGTGCGCTGCCAAGAGCGGAAATCCAAGCTCAACCAAGACAGGCGCTGCAATCGTCGATGTAATAACATAGTTTGCCGTTGTCGGAACACCCATCCCTAGAATCAGGCTGGCTACCATTGTCAACATTAATGTAAGGAACAAGTTCCCTCCAGCAAGGCCGATCAGCCCATTTGCAAACTTAAGGCCGATGCCGGTTAAAACAATAACACCGACAATCATTCCAGCGGCAGCACAGGCAATCCCTACGCCAAGGGCGGCCCGGGCACCCGTTTCAAGTGCTTCAATTAACCCTTTGATTGTCAGCCTTTTTTCACCCGGCTGGATGAATCCAGTGACAATGGCAATAAACAGGCCATATAGCGCCGCGCGCATCGGGCTCATATTTGCACTCAGGAAGTAAATAATGGCGATAATTGGCACAAGCAAATAAATCTTGGATAGAACGTATTTTACGGAAGGCAATTCTTCCTTTGTCAGTCCCCGCAGGCCAAGCCGCTTCGCTTCATAATGGGTCATGATCCAGATTCCGACAAAGTACAGAATCGCGGGGATTGCTGCCGCCTTCACAATTGTCCAATAAGGGATGCCTGTAAATTCAGCCATCAGGAAGGCCGCTGCCCCCATTACCGGCGGCATGATTTGTCCACCAGTAGATGAAGAGGCTTCAACACCACCAGCAAATTCCTTACGGTAACCAAGTCTTTTCATCAGCGGGATCGTATACACGCCTGATGTAACAACATTCGCAACCGAGCTTCCGCTAATTGTTCCCTGAAGTGCACTGGAAAAGATCGTTACTTTTGCAGGTCCTCCGCTCGCCCTTCCGGCAACGACAAGAGCAAGGTCATTGAAATAGTCCCCTACTCCTGTTTTATCAAGAACAGCCCCAAATAGGACAAACAGAAAAATAAAAGTCGCGGATACTGCCAAAGGCGTCCCCAAAATTCCTTCGGTTGTAAAATACATATGCGAAAATAACCGTTCAAAGGAAATTCCGCCATGCCTTAAGAAGGAAGGTAAATATGGACCGAACAAAGAATACAAAAGAAATACCGATACAATAATTGTAATTGGCAAGCCGACAACTCTCCGGCATCCTTCCAACACCAGGACAATTGCCAGTGCCCCGACGGTAAGGTCAAGAGGAGTCAGCATTCCGACTCGGCTGACAATATCATCGAAAAACAAAAGCCAATAAAGACCGACAAAAATCCCGATTGCCGCAAGGACTATGTCATAAATAGGTATTTTAGATTCACCGATTTTCTTTTTCGTATAAGGATATAAAAGGAATATTAAGCCAAGGACAAACGCCAAGTGGATGGAGCGCTGAAGCTGGGAGTTAAGCCCTCCAATGTATGCAGTATAAATATGGAAGATTGAAAATGAAACTGCCATCAGCACGACAAGTTTATCCGTAATCCCTTGCAGCCTTCTTGTCCCTGATTCCGGGTCATATTCTGCCAACAGGTCCTGCAGGTCTTTTTCGGTTAGAGTATCTTGGTCCTGTACCCCTTTATTCAAATTGCACCAACCTCCTAAAAAATGACTGTACTCGGCTTTTGTTTGTAACAGAGAAGCGCAGCGAGGTTCCAGGTTCACTCAAATCTTTCAAGGGAATCTCTTCTCCCTTAATTATCAACGTATGATTGGCAATAACCTGTCCGATAAACAGGTCCATGACAGGAATCTCCCGATTGATATTCTCAATGATCACCTTTCCGTCTTCCATCCTCATCTTTTGTTCTCCCTCAATGTCAAAGGGTAATCCGGCACCGAACGATTCATAAATGGTTGAATCGATTACTAGATTGCCATCTCCAATCCGGATGACTTCATCCACTTCGGTTCTTTCCACGGAGTGGGTAAACCTGATCGTAAACCGGTCACCAACTTCGACAGGCATGGTCCACAAAATTTTGTTTGTTTTATTTGATGTGATGGTAAGCTCCGGTGTATGCTTCTCTGCTCCAAACCAGAAGAAGAGCGGTATAAACATGAGGAATGCGGCAACCTTCTTCATAAAAGCCGCAAGGGAGCCTGAACAGCTCCCTTGCGTGTTCCCCCCTAACTTAATGCCCCTTACTTGATGCCCTTCTCATCGAAGTACTTCTTCGCACCAGGGTGCAAAGGAATTGTCAGCCCTTCAAGGGCAGCTTCCGCTTTGATTTCCTTTCCTTTCGCATGCTTGGCACCCAATTTATCCAGGTTTTCATAAATTGCTTTCGTCATTTTATAAACAAAGTCTTCACTCAAATCGCTGCTGACTGTTAAAGCAGCCAAAACAGCAACGGTTTTTGCATCTTTGTCCTGGCCTTCGTAGGCACCTGCCGGAACAACTTCATCAATAAAGAATGGATAATCCGCTTTCAATTTGGAAATGACATCATCGCCAAGGCTGATTACACGGACCTTTTTTGATACAGCAATGTCCGAAACGGAAGCGTTTGGAACGCCTGACGTTACAAACATGGCGTCGATCAAACCATCTTTAAAGCTGTCCGCTGAATCCGCATACGACTTCAGCTCTTCATTAATATCGTCATAACTTAAGCCCGCAGCCTTAAGTATTTGTTTACTGTTTGCTTCATTTCCGCTCCCTGGTGCCCCAACGGAAACTTTCTTGCCTTTTAGGTCTTGAATGGTCTGAATATCACTATCAGCCGCCACAACAAGCTGGATAATTTCCGGATAAAGAGTAGAGATAGCACTTACACCTTTCAACTTGTCTTTAAAAACCTCTTTTCCGTTCACTGCGTAATCGGCGATATCATTCTGTGTGAAGGCTACCTGGACTTCCCCTTTTGATAAAAGCTGCATGTTTTCTACAGAAGCTCCAGTTACCTGGGCAGTTGCTGTAATACCAAGATCTTTGTCTTTTTCCAAAATCTCGGCTATCCCGCCACCAAGCGGAAAATAAACCCCGCCTGTTCCCCCTGTAGCAATTGTGACTGCCTTCGGATCTGCATCCCCTCCCCCTCCTGACGAGGTCGAAGAACATCCTGCGATAATAAGGAAAAATACTGACAGTAATGCAAACAATCCTTTTTTCATTTTTCCATCCCCCTTGTGACTATTCTAAATATTCCAATCATTAATAGTTTAACCGTGGTATAAGTTAGGTGTCAAACCAGATGTAGGGTTTATTTTGTAGATATAGCAATTTTTATTCATTTTAAGGAAAATATCCTCCCAGTCTCATAAGAACCAAGATAATATCCACTCCTGCTTCTTTGGATTTATAGGTTAACATTCGAAAAATAAGTTGAATCCCTGTATAATAAAAACTTGTGAATCTATAGTCCAAAAAAGAAGGAGGTATGATTGATGGAATGGACATTGGCCGGATTATTTGTCATATCCGTATTAATCCTGATTTACTCTATTCTGAAATCAACCCGGGCAGCTAAGGCTCAACACAACGAAATCGATCAGATTCATATTTCTCTAATGGAAGAAATCAACGCTCTTCAAAATTCAATTCGAAACATAGAGCTTGACCAGGAAGTGTTCATTAAGGCAGCTGGAATTCGACTGTCATCTGAGGAACTGCTCTTAATGCGGGAAGTTCTGGACTTGTACTATCGTAATTATTCAATTGATAGTATTGCAGAAATGAAAAAGGTCACTCCTAGTAAGATAGTAGAAATACTGGCTCCTTTTCAGAATGTGAATGATGAAGGGAGAAAAGTTGCTAATGAAGGTTAATAAATTGAGCAGCTTTGCTGCGGGAATGTTAGTCACAACAGCAATTTGTACAGCTGTTTACTTCACTGCTGACACACCGAAGGCGGTTTCCAAAACAGAAAAAGTTGAACTTTCTGATGAAGAAATGAAGAGTAATCTTGAAACGAAGGGCTTTGTCGTGCAAACGCAAGAGGAATTCGACAAGGCTATAGAGAACGCAGAAGCTCCAGCACCAGAACAAACGAAGCCTGAAGAAAACACGGCAGATGCCAAACCTGTAACTAAGGTTTTCATAAATGTTTCGGATGGCATGACCAGTATCAATGTAGGACGAGCTCTTGAACAAGCTGGTATAGTCAAGGATGCCTTTGCTTTTTCAAAGGATATTGAGAAAAAAGGGCTGATGAACAAGCTCCGTCCTGGTGTATATATGGTTGACAGCAACATGAGTTACGACCAGGTCGTATCAACCATATTCAAATAAGCTTTAACAAATACTGCAGCGGCTGTCTGCAGTATTTTTTTATTATTACGAAGTACCTGACTAAAGTACCTATCCTATTTGAATAATCTTCAAAAATTAAACAACACTAAATGGAAGGATTATCTTTTTCACAGACAAGCCATTAAGGATGGGTACAATGACAAAAAGAAAAATTAAGTTAATTCACATTTTACTGCTCTTATTTGTTATCGCGGTTTTTATATGGTCAATGATCAAGCCAGTTGGAGGTTATGGCTTATTGGCTCTTGAGACTGGTCCTGCGGTTATTGGAGTATTAATTGCCATCTTTACTTACAAACGCTTTCGGCTTACTACCCTGTCCTATTTAATCATTGCAGTTTTGGCCATCCTTACGTTCATCGGCGGCCATTACACTTATTCAAGAGTTCCTCTTTTTAATTGGATCAAAGACGTATTTGATTTACATCGAAATCATTATGATCGCTTTGGCCATTTGTTAAAGGGTTTATTTTCAATCGTGATAAGGGAAATTTTATTGCGAAAAACTCCATTAATGAGAGGGCCTTGGTTAATTGCGATCATTCTAAGTATTTCCCTGGCAATCGGTGCCTTTTATGAAATAATCGAGTGGTTGGCTTCGCTAATTGGACATGGAGGAAAAGTATCCAGGAATTTTTTAGGTACACAGGGCAGCAAGTGGGATGCAGAATGGGATATGCTGTTGAACCTAATTGGTTCTGTCCTTGCACTTCTATTCTTGTCCAAACTTCATAATAAACAGCTTAACAAGGTAAAAAGTAAAGATGAATCATAGCTTTTCTGCTTTCAGGAGTCGTTTATACCTTTCTTTTCTTTCTTTTTCCAGCTTCATCCGTTCCATTTTCCCTAATCTTTTTAATCTATCCAAAGAAGTGTGGCCAGTGATTTCAAGGATATCTACTTCTACTTGAAAGAACCAATTATTCACATTACAATCGTCCGGATGCTCAATCTCCCCAATATCCTGTTCTGCATCCACTTGAATATATGTACCATCTTTCAGGAAAAATTTGTAACTTAAGCCAATTGTATAGATTCCTAGCAGCTCACCGAGTTCATGATGTGTAATCTTTACAATTTTCCCAACCACTTCCCTATCGTCAGGGGACACCATATTTTCTGCAAATTTAGGGTTATCTTTTTCAAGATAGAAAAAATCTTTATCTCCAACAATTATAGTTTGGTCCAGCTCGTACCAATTCGGTTCCCACATGATTTTCATCTTTACACCTCAAGCGCATCATTTTTTTCTACTATCTAAAAAAGAATTCAACAAAAATAGTGTGATTCCTCCCTTGCCCTTCTTATCCTTCACTGACGATTGACTTATGCCATTGCCCCTTTTTCTTTGTTTAAAATTTCGGAAAACAATATACTAACGATAAAGACATACGAAAAGGAAGGGTGATGAATGTGACAGCCGCTAAGGTTGCTTCTCTTTGGCGATATCCAGTTAAGTCCATGATGGGAGAAGAGTTGAATGCTTGCGAGGTTACGGAAAAGGGATTATTAGGTGACAGAGCGTATGGTATCATCGACAATGAAACTGGCAAACTTGCAAATGCAAAAAATCCAAAAAAATGGCCAACCATGTTTCAGTACCGGGCAAAGTTTATTGACCCGCCCCAGAAGGATGCCGCAACTCCTCCAGTAAGAATTACACTTCCCGACGGCAGCTGGATTGATAGCACGGATGAGGAAAAAGATAAATGGCTATCAGAAAGTTTTAATCGGAATGTTCATTTGTCTACTCCATCAGCATTGGATGTCCAGTTTGAAGGATATATTCCAGAAGAAATTGAGGAACTGGACAACAAAGGCACGATCTTCACAAGAACTTCGCCTGAAAATACCTTCTTTGACATTGATTTCGTACACATCATTACCACTTCGACAATTAATTATGTGAGGAAACTCGCGCCAGAAAGCCGATTTGAACCTCGCCGCTTCAGGCCAAACATAATCATTGAAGTTCCGGATGTTGAAGGCTTTGTGGAAAATGATTGGGTAGGCAGGACCTTAACAATCGGCGATGTACAACTTAAAATTTCCCAAGAGACAAAGCGCTGTGTCATGACGACATTGGCACAGGGTGATCTTCCAAAGGATTCTGATGTACTAAGGACGATTGCCAGAAATAACGCTGGGAGCTTCGGAGTTTATGCTTCAGTTGTAAAACCCGGCAGTATAAAAATTGGGGACACTATTGAATTTAAATAGTGCCAATCATACATCAGAAGTGGGTTTCTATGATGGACTGCTATTATTGCAGTCTTTTTTATTTTGTCATGAAAAAAAGTCCTTTCTCCATTCTTCACCCCAAAAGAGCATGATTACACCCGTTCTCATCATATTCTATAAAAAGCGAATATGAAGGAGGGTCATAGTAGTGAAAAACGTGAAGGTTCGTTTACGTCCGATTATCAGTGGTATTAATCTGCCCACAGTTGTGAAAACAACTGTACTTCCAGGTGATTCTATCGAACGATTATTTATTGCAACCCAGACGGGAGAAATCATTCACATAGGTAACGGAAGTGCCAAAACCTTTTTGGATATTCGCTCGCGAATTATAAAACTGGGTGCAGCCGGTGGCTATGATGAACGGGGATTGCTTGGGATGGCGTTTCATCCCCATTTTTATTCGAACGGATTGTTTTATCTTCATTATTCAGTAGCTGGAACACAAGGCCCGGGTGCCCTATCAGAATCCTATACTCCTAATCCGTGTGATCCAAGGTCTTTAAACCTTAAGTGGGAAAATAGAGAAGCTCGCTATGACCATATTGATACAGTTGAAGAATGGAGTTTACAATCAAATGGCCAGCCTCAAAGGCGAAGGACAATACTAAATGTAAGACGGCCTTTTTTTAATCATAACGGGGTAAATAGCTTGAGCTTTTCACCTGAAACAGGAAGGCTTGTTTTAACAACCGGAGATGGCGGTTCCGGCTATGATCCCTTTAATCTAGCCCAGGATGACATGGAAATCGCCGGAAAAATACTTGAAATAGATGTTAGTAAAAATACATTCATCCCTAATCCGCCAGTCGCCACACGTTTTCATGAACTTCCCGCTGCCACCCAGGAAACACTTACGGTTATTGTTAAAGGGGTTCGCAATATACCAGGCATTTCTTTTCAAAGGCTTTACAATCAAACTATTAAATATGTAGGAAATGTAGGCCAGGATTTCGCAGAGTCGATTTTTTCATTTATTCGCTATAAACCGCTACCGGTTACTCAGCTTGTGCAGGAGTATTTAATGAAAACTGCTCTAAATCAAGAAGGAGTTATCAACCTGGGATGGCGAGGCTGGGAAGGTGCGTTCCCTACACCAGTTAGTCGGGGCTGCCAATCAAATCCATCTTTGGATGAAAAAACAATCGCTTTTTTCAATGATGCAGCGGCTGTCTTAACAAGGCGTCTGCCTCCTATAACAACCTATTTTCATAAAGATTCCCGGCCTGGTAAGTTTGGAGGAACTGCACTTACAGGAGTGCAAAGCTATATCGGAAATGCACTCCCAGATCTAACGGGGAGTGTTGTGTTTACTGACCTTGCCATGAGGCAAGCTTCCCAATCCCCGGCCAGAGGGGTTTTGGCTTATACGAGGGCGAGAATGGATGGGAAGCTGAATGATTATGGCATCATTGAAACTGATTATAACTTTGGATCCCAATCAGCAAATTATGTTAGTTTGGGAGCCAACCAGGATCAATCCAGACTGTTTTTAGGAGTCCATGGCTCTACGAGAGTTACTGATTATAACCAGGGAACTGTCTTTGAGATTATTGCAGATTTTTAAAATTGATAGACCTTCGTCATCAGCCGACGAGGGTCTTTGCTTTGAAAAAACAGTCATTTTTTCTTCTTATTAATCCCATGTCTTTTATCAGCAGCACTTACTATAAATAAGGTAGCAATAAACCAAATAGGAACCCCCACAACCATCTGAGTCCATGGACCAATATTGAAGAAAAGAGATAATAAATATAACAATAATGAACTTACCAGGATTAACGTTATCCCTATCGCAAATCCTATCCTTTCAGGAATTGCATTCAATTTATCCCGCAACCTATCTTCCTCCCCATTCTTTAAAACTATCATACCAGACTAATCAAATAGTTTTTGTAAAGACTTCAAAATAAAAAAAACAAAAGGTGCGTTAATCCTTTTTGGGTCAGCGCACCTAGAGTGATATCTTTTATTTAAGCTCCCACTGGTCTACATAAAAAGGAATAAAGGCGACATCTTTACGGCCATTAAGTTGATTATAGTCAATTACTTTGTAGCCTAAGCCTATATAGACTTTCGTTCCCCCATCTTTATAAACATCTTTTAGCATGGAAAACTCCGGCGGCTTATCCGCCTTAGCGAGAAAGTAGTCCCTTCCTCCCATCATTACGGCCGCCACTATTAAAAGCGAACCGAGTACCCCCCTATACCGTCTCATCTACTCCCACCTCTACGCTCTAACCTTACCTTATTACTTTCTGGAAACCAGGGGAAAATCCTGCTCTAAAGTTTAAATACCATATGAGGTTAAACCGATATACTGATTTTATCCTAAGCAGCGACAACGGCTTAAATCAAATGACAGACTTGTCAGGAAGGTGTGAAGTAATAAAAAAAGGCTATATGTCCATGTGCTGGACATATAGCCTTTTTGGTAGTATTATCAGCGCTCACACGCAAAATTGTCTTTGTCGCGGTCCATTTTTGCCTGGTAGGCTGGATGGGTGGACGGGACTCCATTCGGGTAGACTTTTCTAAGTTCGGTACAGTTTGCGAAATTTTCCTGGCCACCTGTGGCAGGTGCTGGCTGCTTGGCAGGTGCTGGCTGCTTTGAAGCTGCCGGTTTGCTGGAAGACGATTGTTTTGAGTCAAGGTCGCCTTTAGTCGTGCCTTCCGATCCATATGCCCATAAGCCTTTCCCGGCCTGGCGCGCTTCCCGTGCAAATTTCACAAAAAACTCACTGTACTTCACATCCGGCGGATACGTCGATGGCTCAGCATATCCGTTCAACACTAAATCTGCGTTGAACATTTTAGCGCGGATTTCCTTTTCGTTCATATCATTTGAAGGTACTCCAAGCCAAATTATACGCAAGTAACGGCCATAGCGATCAGTGTCGCTCACATCTTTTTGGATGTAGACGGTTTTTCCGCTAAGTTTTGACTTCGTGTAATTGCTAGCTTCTTTTCCGTATGTTTCATGCCGGTTCGTTGATTCAGGCGTATTGACGCCGACAAGGCGAATTTTTCTTCCGTCTGTAAGTTCTACTGTATCACCGTCAACTACGCGGCCAATGGTGACCTTTTCAAGGGCCATTGCGGCCATTGCGGCTTTGCTTGCCTCTTCCGCAGCTTTTGCTTTGGCCTCGGCTTCAGCCTTTGCCTTCGCTTCTGCCTCTGCTTTGGCTTTGGCTTCCGCCTCAGCTTTAGCCTTGTCTTCTGCTTCGGCTTTTGCTTTTGCCTCCGCTTCAGCTTTTTCTGCTTCTGCTTGCGCCTTTTCTTCAGCTTCTTTTTCCGCCTCGGCAGCAGAAAGCTTTTCTTCGTCTCTATCTGCTTTCTTTTCTTCTACTTTCGGTTTGGCAGCTGCTTCTTCTGGCGCTGGTCCCCCTGAGCAGCCTACTAAAATAAAGGTCAGCAGCAAACCCGTGCTAATCAGGAGCCCTGGCCGTTTAAAATAGGCCTTCCCTTTCCCCTTTTGGATGCTGAACCATGTACCAGCAGCATATATCAAGACACCGATGAAAGCCACTAGCACAACAAATGCCATCAGTAACAAGATTGTTTTCAAATCCTTACTCCCCCTCAATAATTTACCATTATAATTATATCAACTATAAAAAAAGTATAAAGAGGGAAAATTCCTCATGGGAGGAATAAAAAGGAATTATTATTGGGTAGGTAAGGTAAAAACGATCTTGCATGGGATGGGAGCAGATGTATGACTATTAAGGGATTAAATCATTTTCTTTTTTCAGTAAGCGATTTAGAACAGTCAATTACATTTTACCAAGATGTATTTTGTGCTCGGCTGCTGGTCAAAGGAAGGAGCACAGCATACTTCGATTTGGCAGGGATGTGGCTGGGATTGAATGTGGAGAAGGATATTCCGAGGAATGAGATCCGGGAATCGTATACACATATAGCGTTCTCGGTAGATGAAGCCGATTTTGAAGAGTTGATTGAAAGGCTGAAGCTGCTCGGAGTCGAAATCCTGCCGGGACGCGAGCGTGATGAGCGGGATAAGCGCTCCGTTTATTTTGCAGATCCCGACGGCCATAAATTTGAATTTCATACTGGGACGCTTGATGATCGGTTGGAGTATTATAGAAAAGAAAAGGGTCATATGGAGTTTTATGAATGAATTATTGATTATTAGTTAATTTAGTTTTTTGATACATGGGGATGTAGCAGCAGATTAGATTGGTAACGTTTTGAGTTCTAAAAACATACAAAATGTAACCAATAGACTGTATTGGTAACGTTTTGGGCACTGGAACCATTTGAAATGTGCCCAATAAACTGATTAGACACGCTTTCCTGTTAGCTAAATAGTCGAAAGCTCTTTAACCCAATAAAAAGAGGGGATATCTCCCCTCTTTTTACATGTTCGTCCTCGTGTATTCTTCCTAACTTACCTTGGAATTTTCTTTAAGTAATTGATATTGATAAATGTAATAGTCCAATTCCTGGCTGATTTCAAGGGATTGGTTACTCTTTATTCCATAGTCTTGGCTTGCGGTGATCATTTCTTTCCTCAAGTATTCTATATAGGTATGGAGTTCTGAAGGAGTGAAAATGCGGGATGTTTTCATGATATATCCCCTACTTTCAGCAGTTGTTTCTATTATTATAACAGTTAGAACTGAGGAAAATACCGCCTTTATTTGAAGACTTTATGGCATATTCAGTGACCAATCCTCCCCATTCATCTCATCAATCCCTTTAAGGAAGGATTTAAGAATGAGCCTCAAACTAAGATCCGTATCCAATACCATTCCAAATCCGCCCTTTTGTTCAAGAGAAGAAAATCCATGCAAGATGCTTCGCAGCCCTCGTACAGCATGTAAAACACTTTCTCCTTCCAGGCCATAGGCCGTAAGAACACGTTTTGTCAGGTCGACGATTTTATCTCCAATCTTGTGGAACTCTTCATTATTGATATTTCTTGGAGACAATGTAGCTTCATATAAACCTGGATGTTTCCGGGCGAATTCAATATACGCTTTTGCAAGGCTCATCACAGCCTCTTCTCCAGCAAGGCCGACTGCCTCACTTGCCAGAGATTCATATAAACGTTTGATTCCATACAGAGCCAAATTTTCCTGCAGCCCTGACAAGCCATCAAAATGATTATATAAAGAGGGGGGCCGTATATTCAGTTCTTTCGCGAGATTTGCAAGAGTAACCTCTGCGACTCCGGCTTCATCCGCAATCTTTACCGCAGTCTCTAAAATTGTTGTTAAATCTAGCGCTTGTTTTGGTCTAGGTGACATACTTTCGCTCCTACATTATCATTTTTTCAAATCTTCGAATAACCTCTTCCATATGTCCTACAGGATTCTTGAGCAATTCGCCATGCCCCGTGGCAAGGAGGGACGGTTCTAGTTTGCATAGTTTTCTCGCGCTTTTCAAGGCCGATGACCTGCTCCATGTCCCGAATGCAGGAAAAGGAAACAGCAGTCTTTTGTCACCTGCAACGGCCAGACCGGCTCTTGTTTGGAATGCATCTCCTGAAATCAAAGCTTGGCTGCGGGTATCAAAAAAAGACATTGAGCCGGGGGTATGCCCTGGTGTCTCCACAGCGAGGAGTGAACCAACCCGGTCTCCTTCTTTTAACAGCAAATCCGCCCTTGTTTTCACACTTTTAGGTATGCCACCCTTGATTGGTGTTTGCTCTTCCTGTGGATCGAGTGACCGGTCTCCATTCAGTATTCTTGAATCTCTCTCCGAAATATACACAAGAGCATCTGGAAAAGAAGCTTTGATGATGTCGAGTGCCCCTACATGGTCTTCATGGGCATGAGTAAGAACAATGCTGGTTATTGGTTTGCCAATTGACCCTGCCGCTTTCAAAATTCCTTTTGCAGAGAATGGCATGGCTGCATCCACCAGCGTCAAACCAGCTTCCTCTTCTATAAGATAACAATTTACTGGAAAAAGCCTCGGAAGGGTTGTTAACTGAATTAAATTTCCTTCTTGGATCACTCTCATTTTATCCCGCCCCTTTAAAACTAATATGATTAGTTTTATTTTAACTAATCATATTAGTTTTTGCAATATGTAAATCTAGAATTTTTTAACAAAAAAACACTCTAAAAAATCAGAGTGTTTTTGTACCGACCCATAATTCCTCTTTATTTTTCGATTCAACCTGCTAAACCAGTTACACCCGTTTCTTAATGGCGTCCTTAAATTTGTTGGCAGTCCTGATTTCGACGGTCAAAGCGCCTTTTTTCATAACAGTCTTCACGAGGAACGGGGCGCCGCTTGTATTTAAGAAACGGAAATCAAGTCCCCCATAGGAAACCGTTGCGTCCCTTCCCTGTGGAACGTAGCCGACGTTAAGGGAGTGATGGTGCCACTCAACATAATCGACTCCAAGTTGGTCCACTGCATTGAAAAGAGTGGAAGATGTTTGGCAAATGCCACCGCCGATCCCCATGACCAGCTTTTTGTTTACGATTTCCTTGGCAGGCTGATAGCCATGGGCTTCGTCACTAGGGCCGACCTCAGTATTGAACGAAAAATGATCTCCGACTCCAACGATCAGATTATTAATTGCCTTGGCGGACAATTCAATATTTTTGGTTCTGCCGGCAACACTGCTATCAAAATAGGTCGTATACGAGGCGACAAGAACTTCATTCAATTGGGCTGCATCTTCGGCAGCATAGCTATTGGCGTTCGTGATAACTGGTAAAACGACATCCCCGCCGGTTGCCGAGGCCTTCAGCACACTCTCGACCAATTCGGCTTCTTCCAGGATGACTCGCTGCTCTCCCTTAATGATTTGTCCATCGGGGCCTATCCGGTCAAGCGTTCCGCGTTTGTCATAGCCAGGCTTACCCTCTGTCCCCGCAGCAAGCTCCCTTGCCCATTTTTCAAGATTCTTTTTGTATTCATCGTTGTTTTTTCCATAACCCATTTCTTCAGGAATAAAGGCATGGATGGCATAGCTCTTTGCTGGATCCTTTATATAAATGACTGTTGGTTGTTTAACGGGTTCTTTTACAGGTGCTTCCGGCTTTTGTTCAGCCTTCCTGTCTACTGCGTTCACTTTCTTCGGCTGCTTGCTCACTTCCACTCCATCCGTACATCCGGCCAAGCCTATGAAACTACAAATCAACAACACAGATACTCCTTTTGTTAGCTTCAACATAATCCCCCATACTCTTTTTTCTATGCTCTTTTGCATGCGCAAAAAAGCTACCTACGTATTATATTCTGTTCTTGATAAAAGATTTCCTCTTTCTTTATATGAAACAAATTCCGACAAAAAATGTTTTTTTCAACCGATTTTTACATTTTAAATTTAATTGGGCCACTATGTTTCTGTGAATTCTATTCTCCGATAGGAACCTCTTGTTCTATTAGGAGTGGGAAATGCAAAATAAAACTAGTTCCCTGCCCTGGTTTGCTTTCAACAAAAACCTTCCCATTCATAGAGTGTACAATACTATAAACAACCATCATTCCAAGACCCGTTCCGTTTTTTCCCTTTAAAGAAAAATATGGTTCTCCCAGTCTCTCGATTTGTTTACGTTCCATCCCCACACCCGTATCAGAAATGCGGATCTCACCAATATTGCCCTTCACTTGGGATTGTACGGTTAATGTACCGCCATTTTCCTCCATTGCTTCTATTGCATTTTTTACGATATTTAAAATACATTGATGAAACAATTGGCGTTCACCTTTTACCTTCATTTCCTGGTTAAGGCTCGTATGCACGAGTACTGAATTCATATTTGCAAGAGGATGAATGACCTCAATAATATGCAGTATTTCTCTACTTACATCCAACACTTCCATTTTATTCGAGGCCGGTTTAGCGAACGTCAGATAATCAGTAATGATTCTTTCGGCACGTTCAAGTTCAGTTTTCGCCAATGAGATAAATTCCCTCTTTTTATCAACAGGATAATCGTCGTTCTCCAGTATTTGAAGGAATCCTTTCGTTACTGTTAAAGGATTGCGGATTTCATGAGAGATGGAAGCAGCGAGGTGGCTTACAATTTCAAGTTTTTCAGAACGTTGAATTCTTTTTTTGATGGCAATCGAATTGCGTACCCATTCCAGGGCGTATATTAAAATCAGGATGCTTGCCCCATAGAAGGAAACAATTAAAAAATCATAGCCTGTTGTATAATTAAAGATGTACTGTATAAGTTTCATCCCGGAATAACCTACTAAAATGACGGCGCAGCTTGTCATTGCTAATTTCTTGCGAAGCCGCCATTTATGGTAGTGTTTGGATAAAATATAAATGACAATGCTTTCAATCATGACCATGATTGTATTTGCCATCGCTTCGTCCGGTGAATAGACCATGATATAACCAATCGCAAATGCCGATAATATCGGCAAGGTCAAACTTCCCCCATATAACCCTCCGATCAGAATTACGGTATGGCGCAAATCCATCATAAACATCCCATTTATTTGGACAGTAAAGATAAAATTGACGAATAATGCCAATGCAAAAGACACCGTATAAACCAAACTCCTGCTCTGCTTAGAATATTCCTTGGTATCCAGCAGCATCTCCGTAAAGACTGTAATCAGCAGAATCAATAGTAGGTCAATCATTAGCATTTCAAATGTATTGAACATGAATAAGTCCCCTACTAGAAAATAGTTTCTCTTTTCATTATATTTCCTATTTAGTTATCCAGATAGTGGTAGGGGAAACATTTTTAAATAATTTATCGAATTCTGTATGCTTCACGAGCGACTGAGAGTTAGAGCAATACACCTCTCCGGCAATAGAATTTGCCACGTGAGGAAGCTAGTCCTTCAACTTTGAAATCTTCTTCGTGATTTCATTAATTTCCTTCTCGACCTCGTAGAGATTTTTCTGTATTCGATCCCTTCTAGCTGTTAGTACACTCAGCTGCTCTTTAAGTTCCTCTTTATTTTCAGCCATTTAACTTTCCTCCATTGATGGTCTTTTGTTAGAAATCCTTCTTTATTTTGTATATCATCGTCTATTTATATGACGAATTGCTCGTTTTTTTAAATAAAAAAATGCGTTATTCATGTCCTTGAATAACGCATCAGCTTTAATTTTAATGAATATCCCGCTTTCGGAAGTTTCCACCCTTTACTTCTGCCACATCATAAACAGTAATGAACGCCTGTGGATCGATTTCATTAATAATATCCTTCATTTTGCTATCCTCAAGACGGTTGATAACACATGTGATTTCCTTGAATCTCTCGTTGGAATATCCGCCTTCAACCATTTTCAATGTCGAACCTCGCCCCAGCCGGTCACGGATCGTCTCAACCATTTCCTCGGGTTTATTGGTAATAATTTTAAAGGTTTTCGCACCACTTAACCCTTCTTCAACAATATGGATAACTTTGGATGCAATAAAATAGGCAATACCGGACAAAAATGCCCCCTTCAGGCCGAATACGGTCGAAACGACAATAAAGACAAACATGTTGAGGAATAAAATGAAATCGCTCGTCCCAAATGGGAGTCTCCGGGAAAGGAGGACAGCTAGCATATCAATTCCGTCGAGGGCACCGCCATTCCTAAGTGCCAAACCCATCCCAAAGCCAATGATGATTCCGCCCACTACCGTTATTAATAGCGTATCTCCTTGGATAATCGTCGGAATATGGTGCATGATGCTTGTCCCGACTGCAAGTGACGAAATCCCAATGACCGAGTTTAGCGCAAAGCTCCTGCCGATTTGTTTATAACCCAAGTAGACGAACGGTATATTTAACAGTGCAATCAATACTCCAAGTTGAATCCCCATTAACTGTGAACCAACAATGCTGAGGCCGGTCACTCCGCCATCCGATACGCTATTAGGGATTAAGACGGCTTCGAGTCCGTACGCTGTGATAAATCCGCCAATAATAATCATCAATACCCGTGCTATTTTTATCAATTTTCTTGGTTGGTGCTTCGTTTCTGAGTTCAAACTATTTCCCCCTGCCCAATGCCTTACCATACTTTTTTTGTAAAAATTTATCTCTTAAAAGACTATCAATAATATGGCCTTCATTCAATAGTGAGTTTTGGAGTATTAATCCAGATTACTGTGTGGGTATGTAGACCCAGTGGATTAGTTTAATACTTTTGCAGAATTTTCTCGAAATAGTTTTAGTTTCAAGTATTAAGGGTAATTGTCACTATTATTCGACAATCTTCCCGGCAAAATAGGAAAGTTGGGAACTATACATATGTTAAAAGGTGGGATTCTGTGGAGGAATTAGTTACATGGCTGAATGGGTACATTTGGAGTCCTTGGTTGGTTTTTGGATTTTTAGGTATAGGACTGATGTATACGATCCTGACCCGTTTTGTCCAAATTCGTTTTTTAAAGGATATGATTAAGCTAACCTTTGATGGAGACGGTTCAAAAGCCGGCGTTTCATCCTTCCAGGCATTGGCGATGTCCTTGGGAAGCAGGGTTGGTACTGGGAATATAGCGGGTGTAGCAACCGCAATCGCATTCGGCGGACCTGGGGCTGTCTTTTGGATGTGGGTGGCTGCGCTATTGGGAAGTGCTACTTCGTTTATTGAAATCACTCTAACACAGGTTTATAAAAGGAAAATCGATGGCCAATATCGTGGAGGAACTCCTTTTTACATAGAAAAAGGCTTAAAGATGAAGTGGTTCGCAGGTGTCTCAGCGGTCTTGATCTTAATTGTCATGAGTCTTTTGTGGCCAGGGATTCAAGCAAATACGATAGCGTTGACTATGGATAACACATTTGGAATACCACCTGCAGTCACAGGGGCTGTAGTTGTTTTGTTACTCGGGATAATTATTTTTGGCGGTGTAAAGCGAATCGCCAAGTCGGCTGAGGTCATGGTGCCGTTCATGGCGATTGGCTATATCGTCATGTCTCTCATTATTATTGGCATGAATTATTCACAAATTCCTGACGTGCTCTCATTAATTTTCACAAGTGCCTTTAACTTGAATTCGACATTTGGAGGATTGATGGGTTCTGCGATTGCCTGGGGTGTTCAAAGAGGAGTTTACTCGAATGGAGCCGGCTTAGGCAGTGAAACATTTGAAGCGGGTGCCGCAGAAGTTTCCCACCCTGCAAAACAGGGACTCGTACAGGCATTCTCAGTTTACATAGACACTCTTATTATCTGCCCTGCAACAGCATTCATGATTCTGATTACCGGTATGTATGATGTAAAGCCAGAAGGAATGGCTCCAATCACAAATAAACTAGGAAATACAGACCCTGCTATCTATACACAGCTTGCTGTCGACTCGGTTCTGCCACGTTTCGGTTTGGCCTTCCTTGCTATTTCATTGTTCTTCTTCTGTTTTACAACTCTTTTATCTTATTATTATAAAGCAGAGACAAACCTCGCATTCCTTTTAAGCAGTAAAAAGATAAAAGCAAATTGGCCAACTCACCTCTTGAAAATCGTCCTGATGGCAGCTGCCTTCTATGGAAGTATTAAATCCGCATCTGCCGTTTGGGCAATTGGTGATTTAGGAATGGGAACAATGGCGTGGGTAAACCTCACTGTGATTTTGCTCTTAACCAAACCTGCTTTGAAAGTCCTTAAAGACTATGTAAGGCAAAGAAAAGCCGGGAAAGACCCAGTTTTCAAACCTGAGAAGGTCGGTATTGAAGGCGCGGATTTTTGGGAGGAAAAGTATAAAGAGCCGAAACGCACTAAAATTAATCAAAGAAAAACGATTTCAGTCTAATAATTTCGTATACACAATGAGCTCAGAGCCTTTTGATGGCCTGAGCTTTTGTATTGTCTCTTACCATTGAAGATATTTAAGAATTGGTTGAAACCATTTCAAGAAAACCAAACAAAAGAGGCCCGGTGCTTTCGAGAAGCATCGGGCCATTTACGTTTATGGATGCAGGGATAAATCCTCTGCTTTATTTTTTCGTTTCAATAATACGGACCAACTGTTCAATAATGTCGTTGAGCTTCATGCTGCTAGTGTTTCTGCCCAAAATCGTTGACGTCTTTTCAATTAAAACTTTCTCTTGCTCAGTCATGGTACCCTCCAAAAATAAAGCTTTCTTACAACTAGATTTTCTCATAAAAAATCAATTCTGCATAGGGACTTTTGTCGGTTTTTGTAAAAAAATCATCATTTTTTGGTTTAACCAAGGTTTAAGTGGGTAAAAGGTCCAGTTATTGTCTCTTCATTTCTTTCCACTTAGCAGGAAATTTTCAACAAGAAAAGGAATTTCTGCTAGCGTATTGTTGCTGCCATTCAGCTTCATTTCGTCTAGTTCATTTTTTTCCTTAACCAGTTTAATTTCTTCATTAATTCTTTGCATTTTCTGGTCCAGCATGCTGGCCGCTGTTGCTGCTTCTTTCAGTTCCTGGAGCAGATCGTCTGGAACGTCCTTGTTGTACTTGTAGAAAATCTTGTGTTCCAGGCTTGCCCAGAAGTCCATTGCAATCGTCCTTATTTGGATTTCAACGGGGACGTGCTCTACCCGGTCGGACATAAAAATCGGTATTTCAATGATCAGATGCAAGCTGCGATAGCCATTGGGCTTTGGATTTTGGATATAATCCTTGGTTTCCACTACTGTAATATCCTTTTGCTTTTGCAGCATTTCGCTGACTTTGTAGATATCAGGAACAAAGGAACAGGTAATTCTGATTCCCGCAATGTCACGGATATGCTCCTTGATGGATGGCAGGCTTAACTCAAGTTTTTTTCGCATCACCTTTTTAATAATGCGTTCTGGCGATTTGACTCTCGATGTTACATGTTCAATTGGACTATAGTCGTGGATGAATTGAAATTCTTCCCTCAGGATATTGATTTTTGTTTCCACTTCATCGACCGCGAACTTATATGCCATCATGAACCTGGTCAAATCTGTTTTTAAGTTTTTTAAATCATGTAGATTCATTTTTTACACTCCAAGATTCTTAGTTCGAATTGTATTATTTAGATTGAAATTAACATGTTCAAAATAGGTCTGTTGATTTCCGTTCCACAAAGGGAAGCTTCTTAGAATTTTCATCGCAGGGACAGGCGTCCTTTGCCTGTCACGAGGCGCTTCGCTTTCCGCGGGGCGTGCGGTGAGCCTCCTCGCCGCCGATGGCGTCTGTGGGGTCACACCTGTCACGCTGCTCCCGCAGGAGTCTTCGCGCCTTCCTCTTCAATCAACAGGACTACAATAAATAATTTTTCAAGTTCAAAATATATAATTCCAAATCGCAAAATTAACGTTCAATGTCGCTGAATTATTGAGTCAATCAGGATGCTTCCTCAAACTGACTGTTGTAAAAAAGCCAGACATACTACCTATCCTTGGATTGAGTTGATGGAAAAAACAGAATATCGAATGACTCGGTCATAACCATACCGTCCGTCTCCATTTTTTCTTTAACTGCATTGACAAATAAACGCATTCCTTGCTCTACAGTATCCTGCTCATCTGGTGATAATAGGCTTAACGCATCACTTACAGCCCGTTTGACCGGCTTTGTTGAACTCTCTTTAATCCCCTTTAGGATTCTTTCGCTTACAGAAATGTTCACGGAGCGTTTGTCGGCCGGATTGGGAGTTTTCAATAAAATCCCCTTGGCTGACAAGCGTTCCACTATATCCGAAACAGTGCTTTGGGTCATCCGTAAATTTTGGGTCAGCTGTTTAATTGTTATGGACTGATTTACGAGCACTTCAGCTATGACTTTTAACTGGGGAGCTGTAAGGCCGTGCTCCTCGGCATGCCTTTGGATGCTCTTCATTAAATAGCGATGCAAAAAATCAATTGATTCACGAATAAATTCTTCTCTGTTTACCATTATAAAGTCCCCTTCCAAAACGCCGGACAAGATATATCGTGTCCGATACATCCCATGCGATTTATCATATAACCATGGTTCGCTCTTGTCAATGGGTTGAGTGTTAAAGTGAGAGTTGGATCCGCAAACATAATGATGCATGAGAAGAGGCTGGTCCGTTTCAGCTAACCCGCGAAAGGATTTATCGACCCGGACATCTTTTTATGGAATCAGGACACATTTTTTGTTTTTCGAGACACATTTTTCGTTTTTCAGGACAAACCGAATTACACAGAAACAAGATATTCTCATAGTGAATCAGGACAACGTCTCAATAAAATAGTTCAAACGTTATTCATGCTAAACTGATTGAACATAATCGCCTCGGTTTCATAAAATAAACAAAAACTCTGCCAGGAGTTGTGTATTATGATGAACCAGGAAACTTTTGGGGAAGAACGTAATAATGGGAAAAGCGCAGAGGTCTTGCGTTATGAAAAAGAAGTGGCCCTCGGGTTATGGGTTCAGGTAGTCGGCCAACTTATCGAACTCAAAGGCTTAAGTGGGCTGCTTCAATTGGAGAAGGATGTGAACCTGACCGGTGAACAGCAAATATTAACGGGTGTCTCAATCAGAACAATCGGTCAGCTTCTGGAAGCTATCTCTGTTACGAAACAAATATATGAAACTGATATCCTTAGGCTTCTTCAGGAACAAAAGATTGCGATTGCCGGAGATATACTTGCGGCAATTGGTTCTGCCCTTGAAGCAGGTGGAGGGCTACAGGTGCTTAATGAAGAAAGTTCTGGAACTACTCGGATTGTTCCATAATTAAAAGAAAGGCTTGTTGCTTTGGAAGCAGCAAGCTTTTTTTTATGAAAAATGCAGATAATTTCATCATGCTGCAGGATAGCTTGGCTTAAAAAGAGAATTAAACTACACAGTAGTATTGTAAAAAATTTGAGGGGGTATGGGAATGTGGCCTTTTAAGAAAAAGAAAAAGGTGTCAGGATCCGGGGCACCTGTATATGAGTACGAATCACAGGAAACGAAGTTCGGAGGGGTAAGGGAATATGATTTTGAAGCTAAGGAAAAATTCGAGCAGCATATTGAAACCTATATAGGAAAACTTAATGCTGTTTTCCATGAGATTGTTTCAAATCTAGTCCATATTGATGTATATCATGTTGCACCAACTCCCGAAAAGCCATTTCACACATTAGTGACCCATGGGATGAGTGATTTGGCAATGAACGTCCCCCAAGGGGCTGAAGACTGGCGGTTTGCTGAATTGGTTTGCTTTTTGCCGGAGGAATACGATATTTCGGATGAGGGCTTTAATGATGAGCGTAATTATTGGCCGATTGGAAACATGAAGTTTTTAGCAAGATTTCCCCATGAGTATAATACCTGGCTGGCCTATGGCCATACGCTTCAGAACGGGAACCCGATTCAGCCCTTCATCGGTGGGACACAGTTGTGTGCGTCTCTATTAATTCCGCCGACTATCGTTGATGGCAAGTTTTTTTCATTGAAGGTTAGAAATGACAAGAACATTTTTATCTACAATGTCATGCCGATTTATAAGGAAGAAATGGACTATAAGATGGAGAATGGGATTGATAAGTTATGCAATCGGTTCGATCTCTATGGGGTGAATGATATTTATCATTTGAACAGGGTCAATACGTGTAAATAGCATGACTGGACGAATACAAACGGGCCTGGCACTATTAAATGATGTCAGGCCCGTTTGTTTTTTAAATGAAAAAATGCTATCTAATCCACTTTGTCACGTTCTGAAATGGATTCCTTTTTCCTTCAGGCAGGGCGCGTTTCGGATAGCCCAAATAAAGAAATCCGAGGACCTCCCCATTCTCTGACAGACGGAAAAATTCTTTCATTAACGAGTCATACGTTGGTGCACCTGTCCGCCAGTATCCCGCCAGACCCAGGCCATGTGCGGCCAAAAGCATATTTTGAATGCAGGCATAAACCGCGCCGTATTCTTCGAGTTGGACTACTTTGGGATTCGTTGCTGGTTCTGCTGCCACTGCGATAACGACCGGGGCACGATATGGTTTTTTTAATTCCTTGTCTAGCTTGGCTGAGTCGGCCTCCCCCTTCATTTCTGCAATTTTCCTAAAAACCTCTCCTAGTTGTTTTCTCCCCTCTTCCACTAGGACAAAGAAGCGCCAAGGCTCTGTCTTGAAATGGCTAGGGGCCCAGGTTCCTGCTTCAAGGATTTGTTCAATAATTGAATCTGGCACCGCCTCATCCTTCAAAAGCCCAAAGCTTCTTCTTGTTTTAATTGCTTCCAGCACATCCATCCGTTACTCCTCCCTCAATCTTAGTCGTTAGGGGTCTAATACAAATTTATTTTCAATAGGTAAAAGTTTATTCTTTCGCCTGCTAAACAATGAATAGCCTATAAAAATAGCTTGGCGCTATTGGAAGCACCAAGCAGGTGATAGGCAGCATACCTAAAGAGAAGGCTGCCCAAATGGACAGCCCTTTCGTTTTCTATTAAACTTCTTCTTTCCAAGGGAAAATTCTAAGCCCCAGGTGGGCGGTTTTCAAAGTCATAGTCAACTGGTTGTGGTGCTACTCTTGAATGAATTAATGCTGGCGTATCTGGTCGGGCGATTTGGTAAACAGAGGCACCAACGAGTTCTGCTGTTTCCTGCAGTTTGTTTTTATCGATCTTGTCAATCGTGTCAGCAGGTGTGTGGTACCATGGCTCGAGCGGCGAGTGAATAAATAATGCTGCGGGTATACCCAGGAGGTGGAAAGGCTCATGGTCGCTTCGTCCCAGTTGTCCATACGGAACGGCTTCCCCCAGTGCGGTTCTTGCACCTGCGGCTGAAGCAAGATCGGTTACGAGGTTCTTCTTGCCATCTATCGTATACATGATTAAACCGTTAGCCTTATTTTCACCGCCTGCATCTTTACTGCCGATCATATCCATTTGGAAGTGAGCAACTATGCGATCAGCTTCCTGTTCACTTAAGCTTCCTGCATAATGATAGGAACCTAACAGACCCGCTTCCTCTGCACCGAATGTAACGAAGCGAAGCTCAGAATCTATTGGCATATTGGCCATGACTCTTGCAAGCTCAAGGACAGCTGATACGCCGGAGGCATCATCATTTGCTCCTGGGCCATTTGCAACGGAATCATGGTGCGCACCGACCATGACAACTTGTCCAGTGTCTTTGTTCTTGTTTGGCTTCATTTTGGCAATCACGTTGTAGGAGATTTTCTCTTCAAGGCCTGATCCTGTTACTTTTATATGGGCTGTTATGGGACCATTTTTCAGTTGCTCTACAATTGATAATCCTTGGGCTCTAGTAATTGCTACCGCTGGGATGTTTTGACCGTACGCGGCTTGACCAAACCTGTTAGATGTACCAGAATTGTTATACATAACTACCCCGACAGCGCCTTTATCAAGTACATTTTGGATTTTTTCAACGAATGTGATATCACCGCGTTCGATTAAAGCAATTTTACCCTTTACACTGTCAGGCACTGTACCTAAAAATGCTTTGCCGACATCTACCAATTCTGCTGTTATCTCTCCACTAAATGAACCAGAGAGAACATAAGGATTCAAATTCTGTCCTCCAATTTCCACTAAGCCGCTGACATTATTTCGTATCACGGAATAGATTGGGAAAGGCTGCACCTCAGTTTCATAGCCATATTGTTTAAAATGGCTTTCTATGTAGTTTACACCTCTTAGTTCTCCCGGAGTACCAGCCTGACGAGGAACTTCTGATAAGTAGGCGATGTGATTATACATGTTGTCAGCACTTATCTTTTTGATGATCTTGTTGTCAAACGCAGCAGCCGCATTGGTGTTTGGAGTTCCTGCCTCCGGAGCTTTGGCATAAGCCCCATTGACACTTAGCATTAATCCTGCAGTAAGTAAAAGTGACATCGTTTTTTTCCGCAACTATTTTTCCTCCTTAAATATTAGTAGTAGTTACCATTAGTAGCCTACACTTATCTGAATTATTAGTAAATTTAAGTATTTTTACAAAATTCACCTTTTTATGAGATAAATGAAGACCATTTTACTAGTTAAAAGGAAGAAAATTATATAAGTATGTTATTAAATATAGAAATAAGGAAAAAAGATAAATCTAAGGTCCTATTAATTTACAATTAATAAGGATCTTAAAATGCAAGTTACATCCTAAAATCAGGCAAGTATCCTATGGAGTCAACAAAAAAACAGGCTTGATGCCTTATGGCACCAAGCCTGTTTTATGTCATCTTACGGGATTTCCGCCGGCAAATAAGAACGTCCCCTTTTGTTAGAGGACTTTGCCGAGGAAGGCTTTTGTGCGTTCGTGCTGGGGATTGCTGAAGAGGTCTTCAGGTTTTCCTTGTTCGACGATGTAACCGCCGTCCATGAAGACGACGCGGTCGGCTACTTCACGGGCGAAGCCCATTTCATGGGTGACGACGACCATGGTCATGCCTTCGAAGGCGAGCTGCTTCATAACGTCGAGTACTTCCTTGACCATTTCGGGATCAAGCGCGGAGGTCGGCTCGTCGAACAGCATGATCTTCGGCTTCATTGCCAGTGCCCTTGCAATGGCGACACGCTGCTGCTGGCCTCCTGACAGCTGTTCCGGATAGTTGTCGGCTTTCTCAAGCACACCAACCTTGTTGAGCAGCTCCAACGCCAGCTTCTCGGCTTCGGCTTTTGCCATGTTGCGTTTCAGGATTGGTGCCATTGTGATGTTTTCCAGGACAGTCATGTGCGGGAACAGATTGAATTGCTGAAAGACCATCCCTACCTCTGTACGGATTTCATTGATATTGGTGTCTGGGTCATTTACTTTTGTCCCCTCGATGTAAATGGTGCCATCTGTTATATCTTCCAGCAGGTTGATGCAGCGCAGGAAGGTACTTTTTCCAGAGCCTGATGGGCCAATCACGCAAACAACCTCTTTTTCATGGACATGATAATCGATTCCCTTTAACACTTCGAGCTTGCCAAAATACTTATGCAGGTTTTCCACTTTGATCATGAGCTAAAACCTGCCTTTCCTTTTTCTTGCGTGGATTGTAATGGTTGCTTGTACGCTTCTCCACGTATGCAATTAGTTTTGTAACGAGATAAGTTAAGATTAAATAAAGTACTGCTGCCATCAAATATGGCTCCCAGAAGCGTTGGTACACCCCTGCTACAATCTTGGCTGCGTAAAGGATATCATTCGCAGCGAGGACCGTTACAAGCGAGGAATCCTTCAACAATGCAATAAATTCATTTCCGAGCGGCGGGATCATTCGGCGGAACGCCTGTGGCAAAATGATTTTCCGCATTGCCTGATTATGGGTCAGCCCCAATGAACGGGCTGCCTCCATTTGTCCTTTATCAATCGACTGGATGCCGGCACGGATAATTTCAGCATTGTATGCGGCACAATTCAGAACTAGTGCAGTAATCCCTGAGACCATAAACCCGAACGATTGTCCGAAAATTGCCGGTATGACGGCCAGGTCGATAATAAGTATTTGCACGAGCAGGGGTGTGCCGCGGAACAGGTCGACATACAGCTTGCTTGGCCAATATATCAGTTTCCGTTTCGATGTCTCGCCAAGTCCAATCAGTACTCCAAGAATAATGCCGCCAATATAACCGCATATAGTCAAGACGATTGTAACCCAGATACCACGTATGAAGAATTCACGGTAGTTCCAGATGATGTCCCAGCGAAAATCAAGGATGTCCAACTGAAACACTCCCCCGCCTATTCAAGTTTTTGGCCTGTAATTTCTTCAAGTTTTCCATTTTCCTTGATCTTCTTCAGCCCTTCGTTCAGAAGGTCCAATACTTCCTTGTTTCCTTTCTTGACCATGAAACCATAGAATTCTTTTTCAAAACTAGGATCTTCAATGACCTTAAGCTTTGCATTCTTATTATTTTTCAAATATTCATAGACAACCGCATTATCGCCGATTGCTCCTTCTGTCGAGCCGTTAAGAACTTGCTGCATTGCGGCCGGCTGGCTTTCATAGGCCAAAATGTCAGGGTTGGATTTACCAAGTGCTTTCTGTGCCGCCTTATGCCCAGTTGTGTTGATTTGGACCGACACCTTCTTGCCTTTCAGGTCTTCGACGGATTTTACAGAGGAGTCTTCCTTTACAACAATAACGAGGTTTGCCTGATAATAAGGCTCTGTAAAGTCATAGGTTTCTTTTCTCTCATCGGTAATTGTGATGCCGGAAACCCCGAAGTCGAGTTCTCCATTCGTAATTTTCTGGAACAACGGCTCCCAGCCGACATTGTTCAATTCGTACTCGAACCCAGCCTCCTCTGCGACTGCCTTAAGCACATCAGGATCAATTCCGACGATTTCCCCTTTGTCATTCATGTACTCAAATGGTGCGAAGGCAGCTTCAGTACCCACTTTAAGCTTCTTCTCACCCGATCCAGATGTACTTGATTCATTGCTGCCGCAAGCTGCAAGAATAAGTGAAAACACAGTGATTAACACAATTGATATAATGCTTTTTCTTTTCATCCAGCCAATCCCCCTTTTTCTTTTGTCTTGCTTGAGTTTTATAGACATGTTAGCTGTTTAAATTATATAAAGTTCAGAATAGTATTTCAACATATAGTATTCAAAATTATCAAATTATTATAAACTAACACTATACGACAAATTACTACAGAAGGTGATGGGTTGAATACTGAATATGGATTGGCTGAATATGAGATTGCAGGATTTTGGAGAAGATTGTTTGCTGATTTATTGGATTCCCTTGTGTTGACTGTCCCGATAGGGTTTGTGATTGGATTGTTTACAGGGGATTTTTGGCCCATGGAGTGGGCTGATAACTACACCTGGAATATTGTGTATGCCTTGTATTGCACTATTCTGCCTGTGTATTGGAATGGATATGTCATTGGCAAAAGAATTCTTAACATTAGGGTTGCAAACCTTAACCAGGAAAAGCTTTCGTTCAAAACAATGATTCTTCGAGAGATTGTAGGCAAACACCTACTTGGTTATGTCACATTCGGAATATCCATCATTGTCAGTGCGTTTATGGTCGGTCTCCGCAGAGATAAGCGCGCAATTCATGATTTCATAGCAGGTACATATGTAGCAAAGGATTAGCATTTGAAAGAGCAACCGCGGATTTAGGCGATTGCTCTTTTTTATCAGCGAAATTGCAGCTTGGCTAGCTCCTCCTCAGGCACGGTTTCATGTTTGAAGTCAAGCAATTCGACTTCGCTCCCGCGGATTTTAAATGTCATTGTGTCCCTGCCATAAGGAGGATTATGCGGGCCCTCGAAAGTTTGAATTTGGACAGTAACAAGAAAATAATAGTTTTCACTGTCTTTTTCAATTTTTAGGATTTTCTCATCACCGCGGAACCAGAGCTTTGACTGGCCGTACTGTTTTTCCACTGCCTCACCTATTGGATCAAGAAGCCGGTCAATCAGCACTTCTTTTAAGAGTGATTTTGGGACAGGAATCCGGTCGATTTTTGTCCGTTTCACATCTTTAATTTCCCATATGTCTTTCAGCAGGCCGCTTGTCTGTTTCTCCACCTTGTACAGGACATTCGTTCCGTCTTTTTTCCAAAGATGTACATAGCCTTTGTTTCCTTTTGTATATAGGCGGGGTTCGTCAATCCACTCTTTTTCAAGCTGAAGTATTACAAAATACAAATGGGCTATTGGAGTGATTGTATGGCCAAGCTGATTGAAGGAGCCGAAAGAATGCTGCTCAAATCCGGTAAGGTCGACATCAAAATATGAATCCTTAGCTTTTCCGGAGGCCTCTGTTTGAATTGCGGCCTGAAGCAGAAGGAATAAAGCTGCGAATGCGAGTAACGTTTTTTTCATGGCTTCTCACCTCATTACATAGGGTGTGAATTAACGTAGAAACTATTAAAAAAACTGGCATCCGCGTGTGGTTTACTCCCCTAAATTCAAGAGCCATTTACGTAATTTTGCCTTTGGGTAGTACACTTTATTGTTAATCATAATGTGTGGAACATCTGAATGTTCCTGAATTAAGGATTTTGCATCCTCTTTCGATATACCCATAAAATGATGCACATCATTTTCTTTAATCAGTTCATGCTCATCATCTTCATCTAAAGAATCAAAAGGACTCTTCGCCTCTGGATTTTTAAAATTTTTCAATCCATCTCCAATAAAATATCCTGCAGCAGCAATCCCTGCTCCAATTAAAACAAAAGAAAAATCCATTACAATCCTCCGTAAAAATATTGTTTATTCTATTCTTTTTGTACATACTTTTCGTTTCTTCACAAAACTGATCACGTGGAGTTTTTTATCCCTGCTCGTCCGGATATGTTTCTTTTAGGAACTTCACGGATTCAATGATTAATTCCTTTAGCACTTCCTTATCGATATCCGCAACTTTATTGATATAGACGCAGGCTTTTCCGGTAGTGTGTTTTCCGAATTTCTCAAGAAGCTGATCCCGCTTTGTTTCACCCGGCGCGAAATAGAGGCTGATTTTAGCTTTGCGTGGTGAGAAGCCTACGAGCGGGGCATCACCCTCATGGCCGGTGGCATACTTATAATGATATTTTCCAAAGCCGATAATGCTAGGCCCCCACATTTTTGCCTCATACCCTGTCGTTTCCGCAAAAATGTCGAGAAGTTTGTAGGCATCCTCGCGTTTTTTCGGGCTATCAACTGTCTCAATAAATTCTATGACACTGCTGTCGGTTTCTTTTGTTTTTAACTCGTACACAGGTTCAACCTCCTTTTATACTTCTTTATTTAAATATGTATAATAATCAATTTCGTCAAAGTACGATCTTATATTGCCAGCTGACAGCTTGCTTATGTCTTTCTTTTTCAATTTTTTCGGTTTGAAGTCTCCCTGGATAAATCTATGAGCCGTTGTATTCCCGGTTTCCCGGCTGTATTGATCCACAGTTAATGTCACTCCATCAATGGTCTTGTACTTTTCATTCTCCTTCACCTCAGAAAGGAACGTCTTTATGTCATTCACAATCAGTTGTTTGTTTTCAGCTTCGCTTGTCCCTCTATCGCTAATCAACTCGGCACGAATGTAAAATAATCGCCACACCATATCCAATAATCATCTCATCACCTGCCTCTTTTTTCACAAGGGGTCTGACCCCTACCCCTACAGGGTATGCTTAATCATTACTTGGCGTGGGTCGCCGTTTTGGTCGGTTTCATTTCGGAGAATTTCATAGCCGTTCCGTAAATAGAAGGATACAGCACCTCGGTTCATCTCGCTTGCCTGGAGAACGAAATAGCCCGGTTCCTGGAGACCTTGTTCAAAGTGATCGAGGAGCATTTTGCCATATCCTTTCCCGCGCTGCTCTTTGGCAACATACATCTGTGACAAATATGCGCTGGATTCTTTATACTGGGCAAGGTAAAAGCCGGAGACCTTCCCGCCCTCGAGAAGGACATACGACCTCCATTCTGGATTGAACAATGCTTCCTCGTACCAAGACAGAATAATTTCGTAAAACTCTTTATCAAAAACCATGTTCCTAAAATTCATGTTATACAATTCTTTTTGTGCCTGAAGAATTTTCGGTATGTATGAGAAGTCCAAAGGGGCGATCATCTGGGATACTCCTTTTGTATATATGTGTTTATTGTAAAACCCAATTGATTTTTATACACCAACCCGGTGCGTTTCTTCAGCAGCTTTCTTGACTCGTTCAACGAATTCAACGACAACCTTTTCACTTGAAAATAGGAGGAACAGCTTAACAAACCACTTGAGCGGTTTGTTCGTCGTCGTGTAGGTAAACTCGGTACGGTTTGCCGCAAGGCTTTTTAGTTCGTAAGCCGCCGTAATGTCAAACATATTCGCTAGCTTAAAACCGACCTTCAGTCTCTTATATTCTTGAGTATCTGTGTGCTCAAGGGTTGTAACGTCGTACTCCATGACACGGTTTCCTTCTTTATACTTTTGGCGGTAAACAGTTCCTACACCTTCTTTGGTTACTTTAACTGGTTTGTTTTCTACAACCTGTGGCATAATTTTTTGCATATTCTCAAGTGAACCGTTCAGGAATGACCAAACATGGTCAATTGGAGCGTTAATTTCAGTTGATTTAGTCCAGCTTTTCATTTTCCATCACCTCTTCTATATATGAACCTTTGGATACGGCTTTTTCTCCAGTATAATATAAACGTACAAGAAAGGAGGATTTTTTCATGATAAAACAAATCGCTACAGTTGCTGTATATGTTGAAGACCAACAAAAAGCAAAAGCCTTCTGGTCGGAAAAGGTTGGCTTCGACATCGTCGCCGACCATCCAATGGGGCCAAACGCGAGCTGGCTTGAAGTTGCCCCAAAAGGTGCTGAATCCCGTTTGGTTATCTATCCAAGATCGATGATGAAAGGCTCGGAAACAATGAAGGCATCAATCGTCTTTCAATGCGAGGATATTACTTCCACATATGAAACAATGAAGGCAAACGGAGTCGAGTTTTTAGGAGAGCCCCAAACCATGCAGTGGGGTACCTTCGTTTCCTTCAAGGATGAAGAAGGCAATGAATTTCTATTAAGGCAATAACAGCTTTTGGCGGCAGGTCCGATGTATGGGCGCTGCTGCCTTTATTAAGTTCCCGCATTGTGTCTGCTTTCAGGTTAGTCGCCAATACAAAACTGAGTGCTCAAGTATTATTGTACTTAAACAATTTTCGTGGACATTTCCACCTCTTTCGACCATCGATTTGTCCTCTAATCTGCCTTTCGTGGACATTTCCACCTTCTTCGACCATCGATTTGTTCTCGAAAACTTTTCCTTCAAAGTAGAACGTCCCTAGTGTGCCTAATTCTTGGCTGTCCTGATTTTATACAGCAGCCAGGTTGTCATGATTTTTTCATCGGGTTTGTGGGTGCTGATTTTGTTGATAAATGGGAAATCGCCGGGTTCAATGTGAATTGAAAGTAACGGTTTCACGGGTGTTTTGCTAATCCATTCGTCAAAATGAACCTGTGATGTACTGGCAGGCTCGAATGTCTCGTCCGGAAAGAAATAGACTGCCCCGCTTGTCCAGGGGTTCGAGGCATGAGTTTGGGCATTTAACGAAAAGAAATAATACGACTTGCCCTTGTCCACCTTTAAGCAGGCATTTCGGAAGTCTCCAACAAGTTTGTTTCTGTCAAAAACAGCATAAAACTGCGGCCAGATTCCATCTTTTGTCCCAAAAACTGCTTCGGTGTACCGCCCGTTATACAAGGTTTGCCTCCGAGGTTCGAATTTCTCGATTTGCTTATTATTGGAGCCGTGTACGACCACCGGCTTTGTAGAGGCGATGTAGTGGATGAACCGGTATTTCATGTAGCGGCCGGTATCTGTTATTGGCTCCTTGTTCAATAAGGCCTCACCATATAGTTGTTCAAAAAATGCTATTTCCTTTTTTTCAAAAGAAAGGTTTGGGCTTTTGTAAAAGAGAAACCCCAGCATTGCAGAAATGATGTTTCGCATTTGCTTCCTCCGTTTGTGGGTTTGCATAGTTTGCCAAATTGTGCGCACGCTAATGGATGGAGGTGATTGAGATGACTAATGGACAAAATCGCCAGGGCGCTGGACGCGGTAATGAAAATAATAACGGCAACAATGGCGGGTTTATGGATAAAATGCGCCAGGGCTTTGAAAATGTCGTTGATGCAATTACAGGTGACGATGATAACAAAGGCGGCGGACAAAAGAACCGTAATAACCAAAAACGCTAAAAGACGTTGAAACCGCCGTTAACTGGTGTTTTTTCTTGACGAATTAGGATACGGAGGTGAAAAATATGCCAAACCGCGAAAACAATCAAAATCAGGATAATCAGATTGCTGAGGGTATTAAAAATACGGCTGGCGCAGCGTTCCATACAGCTCACAACGCGCTAGAAGCAACTGAAGATGCAGCAATGAATGCAGTCGATGCAACTTCCAATGCAGTTAGCAATGTAACGAAGAACGCTCGCAATATGATGGGAAATAACAACGAATAAGAAAAGACGCCTTTCAAAGGCGTTTTTTTCGCAATATACTATCTAGTTTTGGGTGTGTTACACGGTAAGCTGCTAACAATCTTTATAAAAATAAGGCCCGATCCAGCCGGTCTCATGAGTTTTTACATACGTCCAGGTAAAGTCTTTGTCAACGACATAGACATCGTACTCGTTTTTAAGGTCGTCGGCTGTGAACCGTTTGGCATTTTTTAAAATCAAGGCATCCTCATAGTTCTGATAAAATACATAACATGCATATTTCCGGACCGCATTGAAAGCCTGCTCCGCTGCCTTCCCTTCCAGACAGTCCTGTTTTTCATAACTGAAAATGTGCCAGAGAAAGCCGCTAGATTCACCTTTATCATACAGATGGATGGAGAGTTTCTCTCGTTTACTTAGATTCCCAGCGAACCGTTCCTCCCACTGCTTCCGAAACATCCTGCCCATACCTGGAGCTTCCTCGACCTCGACATCCTTGTAAATCAATTTCCTTTGAAGTTCCATGCCTATTCTCCTGCGAAAAGACTGTCAATCGGTATTCCCGCATCAATGTAGTAAGAACCGGCTACGGCACTGCCGTCAGCCCCAAACACATTCACCTCGAAAGATACATTATTTCCGGTAAACGTGAACTTGAGGTCCGGGCCCCGCTCCCACTCCGGAATATCCATTCGTTCGCCTTTATTTATCT
Source organism: Bacillus sp. FJAT-27225 (assembly GCF_001685025.1). Lineage (GTDB taxonomy): Bacteria > Bacillota > Bacilli > Bacillales > Cytobacillaceae > Bacillus_D. Next base: position 185,307 of record NZ_MAYU01000022.1, read on the forward strand.
TTCCAATTATTTCGTCTATCACTTTCTTGTCCGTAATGACCTTCGTTTTGCCCGGCCAAGGGTTATAGGATTCGTTTTCAATGATTAGTTTCGTGTACGTCTTTCCCGGGATAATCGGGTCCCGCCATGTGAGCAGCACAATTGGGAGCAGAATGAGCAAAAAACCTCCGGCGAAATTCCTGATTCTAACCGTCTTTTTCATGTAAGATTTTTCTCACCTCTAATTAGGTATTGTTGTGGGTTCGCCGCCTGGATGCCTTTTGCAATTCATTTACTCCCATCACGACAGCGATCAGCTCGAATGGTTCCGGGCCGCCTTCCAGACTGGTTACCTGAAATGCAGGAGCCGAGAAAAATCCGTTAATCTTCTCGAACCGCCCCACTTCCTGTTCACTTTCATCATTAACAATATAGAGATTCGATAAAGCCTCTGACTCAATTTCAAATGTGCGCCCGAAACGGGTCGAGTAGGCGTATTTTTGTGCAAAAAAGGCGAAGCGTGCCTTAAGATAGCCGACTTCCTCACCTGTTGAATCGGAAACTTCCCATTTGTTGCTAAAAAAAGGGAATCTCCCGCTGTACACGATTTCTCCTTTTGAGTTCAGGACGTCCAGGCTCGTTGAGAAAGCACTTTTTAAATCAAGCTCACCAACCTTTTCTTTCCCCTCATTAAAAATATCGGACCGGCCTGCCGAGAAAAACGTATCGGATACATATAGTGTCTGATCCATTCCATCACCACTTTCACCTTAGTTTTGCGCGGACTATTTACGCACCTTGATTTGCTTTTTTAGTATCTTTTTTAATGCTATGTACAAGAAGACGGATGTCGCGGAGTTCTTTTTTTAAAATGTCGATGATGTAAATCATTACGGTCAAAATAAGGGCAAGCAAAAGGATGATGATAATCCCTGTGAAAAGAACCTCTGCTCCCTCACCTTCTATTCCCGCCCCGCTAAACGCCAAGCTAACAAAAATGATAAACATTAAAATTCCCGTTAAAATACCAAGATACAAGCCTATATATCTCCGCATTCTCCAATTCCCCCTGAATCGTTGTTATTAGTTCAATCCTTCCTGAGCCTTCCATGCCCAAAATGCCAATCCAAAGGGAATAGCCGGTATTATTGATAGGAACCTGACCCAGTTTTCTGCTCCAGCGAAATAAAGGCATGGCAGCAGCAGCAAAATCCCACTTACCGAAAAAGCCAGCGGTGACCGCTTCAGGAAGCCAGTCAGCAGAGCTGGTATCGAGGCAGCAAGACATGCCCAAAAAATAAGGACACCCATCCTCCCCCTCCTATTCTGAAAATACTGAACCTTATTCCACGATACCACGATATGGATTATAATGGAATATAAGAAAAAATGTTTTGCAGCCAGGGGGGACCATATGGACCAGCGCGTTACTAGATACATAGGGATAGTTGTGATTGCCGTCCTTTTTGCAGGGGGAATGATGTTTTTAAATGAGGATACTGACGTTACGGGAAAGCCGAAATTAGACAGGCAGCTTGAAAATATTGAAGCATTTGGAAGGCTATATGGTGCAGTCCGCTATTTTCACCCAAGTGATGAAGCTGCCGAAATTGACTGGACACGCTTCGCGGTATACGGTGTTGGAAAAGTGAAGAATGCCAGGAACGAAAAAAAACTGAAGGAAGAGCTTGTGGAGCTTTTTTTGCCAATCGCACCAACTCTTGTGATTTATAAAAAAGACGAGGAGCCAGAGCACCCTATGGTCGAGAAAACCATGCAGGTTCTTGCCTGGCAGCATTATGGGCCACCCGGCCTTGACACTACCTATTTTTCGAGCAAGCGCGTTTCTGGACTGGTTTCCGATGATAAAATTATGACCGGCGATAACAAACTATTCGATGATTTCCCCGCTATTCATAAGAAAATCAACCGGCAGCTAAGCGAAGGGCTGCGCTACTCCCTCCCTGTCGTCCTGTATCAGAAAAATGGACAAACGATTGGCAGCACGACTAAGAGCCGACAGGGTTTTAAGAAGTTAAAGGATGAGCTTCTGGAAATGGATTCCAACATGACGACCGCAGATGAAAATGTCCGCCTAGCCGGGGTAATTGTGACATGGAATCAGCTATCCTACTTTCATCCGCACATCGGCAGGCCAGCAGGGAATCTTGATGATTTGGGCAAATCAATTAAAAATGCTTTCGATGACGAGACACGGGAAGACTATTTTGCTACCTTGACAGAAATGATGGAATGGACCGATGACGGGCATGCGATGTCTTCTTTTAATAAGTTTAGGATTGTCGGTTCCCGGATCCCGCTTGAGTTTGACATTGTCGAGGGCAAATTGACGATTACTGCCGTCGGCGATGCGATTAAAGCAAAACGGGGAGACATCGTGGAAAGAATATATGGGCAAGATGCACTGGGTTTTATCAAGGAAGGAGCTGCCAACATTCCCGGTTCTCCTCAGTTTAAGCTGTTGATGGCAATCGATTATCTTTTATTCCAGGATCAACTTAAACTGACTATAAACCGGGATGGTACATTACATAACGTGGATCTTACACCTGGTTATGGAGGATTTGTCGATGAATATGGCCATAAAGAATTTCAGGAATTAGAGCCTGGCGTCTTTTATATCGATTTATCCAGGAACGTTTTTCAGGACATACAGGATAACATGGACGAATTGAGCAAGGCCAAAGGGATTGTTTTTGATATGCGGGGAGGCATTTTCACGAAAGAGAAAGTGAAGGAGCTTTTTGGCCATCTGACTCAAAAGCCGGTTCAAGGCGCTCAGTGGGCTGTCCGCCAAACGACGGTGCCCGGTGAGAATATGGCTACATTTGATGGTGGCCATGATACTCTTCAATCACTTGAGCCATTTTTTAGTGGAAAAATCGTTTTTCTTGCATCAAGGAAAACCTACGGCGCCTCTGAGCAGCTGCTTTCTTTTGTAAAAAGCAACAAGCTTGGTGAAATTGTCGGTATGTCTACTGCGGGAATACCAGGTGATCCCCAGGTATTTCCTATCCCAGGGAGTATTCAGGGGATAATGACTGGAGTTGAGGTCAGCCTTAGCGACGGAACGCCAATCTATGGTGTTGGCATAAAGGAAGACTTTACGGTTATCCGGACATTCGACGGAGTAAAAGCTGGAAGAGATGAATATTTACTGCTAGCATTGGGGTTGATTCAATAAAACTGATTATTATGATTGTTATGATAATCAAGTTATAAATGTTCAACAATGAAATATGGAGGAGCAGTAAATATGCAGTATAAAACGTCTTTAGAGGGGGTTACCCCCGAAATGCTGGGCGGATTTTTCGTCGGCTGGCCGAATCCACCGAAAGAATCAACTTTTTTAAAATTACTGGAGAATAGTTACCGGGTTGTCGTTGCAGTTGATAAAGGCAGGCTGGTCGGCTTTATTACCGCCATCAGTGATGGGGTTTTGTCAGCCTATATACCGCTGCTGGAAGTTTTGCCTGACTACCAGGGACATGGTGTTGGGAAGGAATTGGTAAGGCGTATGACCGATGAGCTTGGTGACCTGTATATGATTGATTTGCTGTGTGATGAGGAACTGCAGCCATTCTATGAATCTGTTGGAATGAGGCCGGCGTCCGGGATGATGGTGCGCAATTATAGCAGGCAGTCTGGGGAATAGGGGCTTGGAGGAGAATTGGGTTAGCCAGTTCTCCTTCAGTTTTTGATTGTGGGTTAGATCCGTGTCAGAGAGTCCCAGCTGGGTCCCTGTCCATTTAGGGGCTAGTGATCTTACATAAGTGATTTCTAACTATAAGAAAAGGTAAGACCACATCCTTAACCTGATTAATTGGTACCAACGTATAGTTTATTGGACGGTTCTCTCTTTCCAGAACGGTGATTCGTCTATTAAATTCATTTTATTGGACGTTTCGACCCTCGCAACACGCCGATTCGTCTTTTAAATTCTTTCTATTCTCTTTTGCCGGGGCACCGTTCACCTATTTTTGCATTTAGTAAGCTTGTCCGCTTTAAACACCTTCCCTAACAAACCAGATAAAGTCACTCCCCTCCATACCGTTTCGAAAAATAGCGTTCAACTTCGTTCGCATTCTTCACGACGAGAATCTTTTCTTTGTAACTGCCATATTTAGTAAAGAAATTCGGTTTTCCAGTTTCAAAGTGTTTGTTCCATTTGAACATTATAAGAAAAATCTCCCAGGTCGGTCTATAATGGGAATGTTCGAGGGCCGAGCTTTTGTAAAATAAATCTTCTGGTTATCCTCCAAAGCCTGACTGAAGTCGGCGGGTCTAAATAGATAATAAGCTCAGCTTGTTTAAAGCGCCGGATACCCAGTCCTCGTTATGTACACCTTCTACAATCCAGCTCTTACCGCACTGGATATCCCCCATTAAAGCCAAAACTTCCTGTTCCTCTCTTCTTCTATCACCAGCGGGATTCCGCTCGCGGACAACATTATCAAGCTCATAGTGAGGAATGTTCAGCTGTTGGGATAATTTTTTCGCAAGCGTTGTTTTTCCACTGCCCACCAACCCGATTATATGAATCTTCCGCGGCACATTCGTCAACTCCAATTCTCCGAAACTATTTCAATTTTGTGGCAATTATACTAAACTTAAGGAAGAACATGGTAGCAACAAGGAGGAAAAAATGAAACTCGTTTATCGCGCGCTCGTTTGGTCAGCAGCTTTCCACATTCTTTATTTCGCAGTCGAATTTGCGATTGGCTACATAAAAACATTGTCCTACAAGCCGGAGTTGAATGAAAAATATGGCCACGCCCATTCATTGCAAAGTGAATTTGCATTTGGCTATACCGGCTCACCGCTATTTTTCCTGGCAACCTATTTCGTCATCGCGGTAATTATCGCTGTTTTTCTGTTTAAGTTGAAACGAAAGGCTTAAGGAGGGGGAATATTTATTTTCGGAAAAAAAGTTGTCACCGCCTCAATTTCAGGTACGATTTACGCGCTGGTGCTTGGGTTTATCGTTCCCTACCCGTTTGGCAGGGATTTCGATACCAGCCCCTATTGGATGGCAGCGATCACAGTCATACCAGTCTATTTGATGTACAGCTTCCCTGCGATTTTATTTTACGGCGTGATTACCTCCTGGCTCAGCGATAAAGCAGCCGAAATGATTGCAAAGAAATCCCGGAACATGAAGCTGGAACCCATTCTTTCAGCAGTACTTCATCTCGCATTCGGGCTCATTTTGCTATGGTACAGTCTTGCTGCTTCGATTTTATTTTTTATTGTTGACCGAATTCTAAAGCGGATTGAACGGGATTTTTGGTGGGACGCCGCGATAAAGAGCTTTGCACTCCCTATGGCGTTATGGGTGCTTACGGCGAGTGTAGTTTGGTGGAATGGTTAACTGTTGAAAAAAATTTAATAAATTTTTTAAAAAGTGGTTTGAAAGATGGTTAGGCAGGGAAAATTGGTAATGTAGCGGCGCAGGACAGGGATAACCGTGAATGTGATGGTTAATGGTAGCAGTACATTGACAAAATGTTAATGTGGATCGGTTATCGGTTGTTGGTGCGATCGTTTACTTTGGAGAAAGATTTGCTTTCTCGGGCGAAAGGTTTGTTGGTCGCCCGGCGGACGAAGTTGGTTCCGCCTAAGGTATATTTAGCAGTGGCTGCTAAATTGGGCAGGGTATGACTGCTGAATAGGGCAAGTCTACTCCTCAAATCCCCGCACGTTCGGGAATGGAGAAAGCCTGCACCAGGCCGGTACGGGCTTTTTTCATGTGTAAAAAAACAATTATTTGATGCACTTCTTTTCTTCTTTTATTATTCCTCGAGCACCGTCAATATTTCAACTACAAAAGGATGAATCGTTATCTGCCGCTTCGCTTGCCTTCCTAAAAATGGCGAAGGATAAGTATATGCAGTATTAACAACTTGTTTAACGTAAATAACACAAACTCCATCCCGGAATAAGGATGGAGTTTGTTCTTTTACGTTATTGCTTTAATACTCGCTTTGCACCTACATAACGGTCTTTCCAGTACTTCGTATCCATCGATTGGATTGCAACACCTTTGGAAACAGTGACTGCGATGAATTTATTATTGCCAAGATAGATGCCTACAAAGGAAACGCCTTTGCCGTCAGTGTTGAAAAATACGAGATCGCCTTCTTTAAGGTTTTTCTTGACTACAGCTGTACCCTTTTTGTATTGCTCTTTTGTTGTACGTGGAAGATTGATATTTGCTGCGGACTTTTTGTAAACAAATTGAGTGTAACCAGAAGCATCAAAGCCTTTTGTAGTAGTACCGCCCCATTTGTATGGTTTTCCAATATAGTTTTTTGCTACCGAAGTTACTTCCTGGCCCCAGGAAACGGAAGCCTCTGCTTTCTTCGTGAAAGCTCCAGCGAATAGTGAAAGAACCAGCGCAAAAATAACTCCCCACACTACTAAACCTTTTGAAACGTGAAACCGAACTGCCATGTTCATGACCCCCATCAAATTTGAATTTGTTTGACACAACACAATAGTCGAGGTGGGGGTTAGATTCGTTTCAAATTTTTCATGCGAAGTGTTCGACAGTTTCCGGACACATCAGTCGACAATTTGCCATGCAGATTCGCCAGTGCAGTTAGGGTTACCCAATCAGCGATGGCCCTCTCTGCGTGCCTGTATGTAGCCGTAATATGCACATGTCCCATTCTGTTCTATATCCTTCACTTCAAAACCGCAGCGTTGATAAAAGCCGAAATTGTTAGCAGAGGTATGGGCGAACCAATCTCCATGAGGAAGCTTCTGGACACAAAGCTCCACAAGCCTTTTCCCAATTCCCTTTCCTCTATATTCAGTTAACACGGCCAAATCCATAATCGTGGCTGCCATGATCCGGTCTGAAAGTACCCTTACCATTCCAATCATCTTTTCGTTATCCCAAACCGTGAATGCCCAGGTCGAGTTCTCGAATATGAGTGTGAATTTCTCCTTTTGCCACTCTGGTGTATTCCGTACCCACCCCGCATCTTTAAAAAGAGCCTCAACTTGGTCGGCGGGTACACCTTCCGTGCCTTCCCGAATGACCAGTCCATGATAATATTGATACATCTCCAAGGCTCCTTATATTTTCTTTTTAACAGGAACAAACAAATCGACTTTGCATTTTCCTTCCGGGTCTTCAGCAGGGTTATTCCTATTGAATTCAAGATTGTACCGGGTGAAGTCAGGCTCATGGTCACTCTCCGGGAGCCATGTTCCGAACATAAATTCATAAGCCGAATTCAATTGCTCGGGCGTGTCATAAAACGAATGCACCCCAAAAAGCCCACCCTTCAGTTGTTTGAAATGCACTCCCTTATGACTGTCTTTATCGAAACCTGCTGGGAGCGTTACACAAGCATCATGCCGGCATTCTGCAGCTGGCACCATATCCGGATTATCGAGGGAAACCCCAATAAATTCTTGTTCAGGAGGCAAGAGCGAATTCTCGTATGCCCATCCAATCAATCTTCCCCAATGATCCTGCGGCTCAAAATAGCTTCCAACCCTCCGAATATACGCTACCTCTAAATCTGGCAATTCTCCCAACTGAACATTCATATTTTCATCTCCCAAAATGGTTGTGATTTCGTTTTTATTCGCTAAAACTTTATAAAATCCTCCCTTATTAAAAAGAGACTTATTCCATAAGGTCCTTCTCCCCATCTTAAAACTCACCTTTGATCAAATTTTTTACTGAATCCCCTAAATTTTTCTACAGGGGATTTTGTACCTTTAGCTTAATAGGATTTCAATAAAAAGATGCCTTAATCCTTCTTGGATCAAGGCACCGGTAGTGAATGAAGTTCTTTAGTTCTCTTTATAATTAGAAGCTTGGCAATATAAATAAAGTAATTGCTACCAGTAGCGAAGAACTTGCCCACGTTATCAATAATTTTTTCTCTAACTTCACCGAAACATCAACTAATTTATGGACAATTGATAGAACAAAAAGGTTTATAAAAAATATAAAGTAATCAGCTACGATGAACATAATCCATTTATAAGTAGAAAATAGGTTTTCTAATGGTGTCACAAAGAATAAGAAAATAAATACGGCGAATGAAATCATCACCCATATAAAAATTACGATAAACATTTTATTCCAAACTTTGTGATGCATAAACCCTTCTGCTTTTTTAGCGTGATTATAAATGAGTTGATTACATACAAACAGAAGGATTGAAACACCTATAAACAGAATTAATTGCTTTAGTACGACACTTTCGATATGTATATTCCCTTCTCGAATATAGTAATCAGCTATAAAAGCAAATAGAATTAAAGTTAGAATACTAACAACTTGTTTGATTACATAAGACTTCACGATACTTTAACCGTTGATTTAAATCCTTTTAACGTGTTTTTCTGCTTGAACACAATCCAAAGAGTTATTGTCATAGTTGTAGCAGAAATCATATATGATAGGAAGTTCGCCATTTCCACACCATTTGTAGAGTAGCGATTCGGTGTATAAATGAAAGTTAAAATAACTCCTTGTATTAAATCTGCTATTCCTAGTGAAATGAGTACAACGGTGAATACGCCAATTATTTTTTTCATTCTTCCTCCTCCTTTATAAAGCTTACGGAATTTGTATTCAAGAAGTTTCAATATTCACCTTTTAATGTTTAGCTTCTTCACCATCCCGCCTCGTTCAATAAGAAATTCAACAAAAAAGAGCGGAGTTCCTTTCTGGAACACCGCACCCTATAGGTGAAAAGAAATAACTATTTTCCCTGTTTAAAACCATCAAATAAAGGACCGCCTAGGGGTTCATAAACCTTATTTACAAAATTAATAAATTCTTGCTTTTCTCCATTTTTGTAAAAACAATCAAGGGACTCAAAAAACCGTTTATATAACCCCTCATCAAATTTTTGTAAAGCTCTTGCTAGGCCTTTTCCTCTGCCAGTCCATTGTCCATTTAAACGCAGGATAAAATCCGCAATTTGTATTGTAATTGTATTCAAAGTAATAATTGCCTCTTGATGATTTTTCGAATCAGCAAAGTCATCAAGAAGGTCATACATAAAATATCTTGACGCTTCTATATAATTTTTGGACAGGGGATTGGGACCTGTTTTTATAAAGTCTTGGGCTATATTTTTTATTTCTTCTGATTTACCGTTATCCTTAATGACTTTCCCCTCAGCTAACATATTGGCCAAAATTGGTCTTCCTGCATCTTTATCACGTTCAAATTGCTCTAAATAAGTCCTGTAATTATGAATGAATACTTCAATTTTCCAGCCATATAAAATAAAACTTTCCCGATAACTATTTACCATTGAATCATCAAAAATTACAACATCCAAATCAGATGTAACTGTCTCTTCACCTCTAGAAGCACTTCCTGCCAAAAACACAATATCACTTTTGGGGAATTTTTCTTCAGCGAATTTTCTAGTAGTTTCAATTCCAGATAACCTCAAAACTATCCCCCCGTCCTTGATAAATCATCTAATACTAATTCTGTTTTCTCTAAGGATATACCTTTAAATTATGATTCTTGTTCAACTAACCTCCCCGTTCGTAATAAGAAATCCAACAAAACATTACAAGTCCTCGGAAACTGAAACTAATTCTGTAAGTTTTCTGGTTCATAAATATTAACGGTAACCTCATCGATGAGATGAATATGAATGGTTCTCTTCTCTATATTTTTGCTTCCACTTAGTTGATAACTTAACTGAACTTCAAAACTAGGCTCTGCTTTGCTAGGAATGGTCTTATCAATCATTAAGGTTTCATAATTAATTTTATAATAATGTTCAATCAGAGCTTCAATTACTGACTCCCTAGTTGCAAATGAATACTTTTTGATTTCTTCAATATCTTTTTGCTTAAGAGCATGAAGATACAAGATATACACTTCAGCACCCTTATCTGAATTTATTGCCTTAGACATTGATTGATATAGTTCTTGGTAATACGGGTAGGTTGTTAATAATTCATTAATATCATAGGTATTTTCCCCTGAAGGTGCCGGAATTTCTTTATCAGGGTGATCATTTTTAGTAAGTACGTCTCCCTTCCTGTTGTTTTGGTCTTTAAACCAGCTAGGATTTAGTGACTCCGTATTGCTTTCTTTTTTCTGAAAGTAATACGAGGAAGAAATAATCCCGAATAAAACGATTGTCGCCAAAACAGCTATTGAATACCTAAAATTTATCGATAAATAATACTGTTTAAACGGTGTATTTTTTCTCTTTGGATTTCTGTTAAAGTCATTCAAAATTCTGGCCTTATGCCGGGGAGTGAATGGTACTCTGTTGTTTAATTCCTTTCTCGCTACTTCACTATCAAAGGATTTCAAAATGTTTCCTCCCTTTGCAATAATTTTTTCAACTTTTCTCTGCCCCTTCTAAGCCTTGTTCTTATCGTTGTCTCCTTTATATTGAGAATCTCACTCATTTCATTAATTGTGAGTTCTTCAATATAAAAAAGCAGTATTACTTCCCTATACTCAATCTGCAGCCGTAGTATTGTATCGATTAATTGTTTATTTTCGGCTTTCTTTAAATATGTATTTTCTGTGGATATGTAATTATCTTTTACCATTGATTTCAGTAAGCTGGTCGTTCTACGCACCCAGGCTGTTCTTAAATAATCTTTGGCTCTATTTACCGCTATTCGATAAATCCAGGTATATAGAGATGACTCCTTTCTAAAAAGGTGAAGATTTTGAAACACTTTAATAAAGACTTCCTGGGTTAAATCCTCTGCAATGTATTTATCTTTTACATAGGTATATATTAATCTTTGGATTCTTTGACCATAAAGATCCAGCAACTCATTAAGTTGCTGTTCACTATCAAAGTCCTGATTAATTTTTTCGTTTTTTTGGTACAACTTATTGGCACCCCCTTATTATTTTTTTGACGTAAACATATCCATTATTTATTCACCCATTTTAAAATATCTAAAATACTTTGTTCATTTTTTAAAGGATGCCGCCATTAATTTACTAGTAAATTTTTATTCTACTAAACTGACCCATAAGGCTATCAACAAAAAGGTGCCTTAATCCTTTTGGATCAAAGCACCCGTAGAAGTAAACGTCAAACTGCTTGCATCTTTAATTACCTAATAAAGCCTCTAGGTTCACTTTATTTCATATACTAGCCATTCCGAAATTTCTCCGCCCATTTTTTCATAAAGCGCTTGGGCCGCATCATTATCCTTTGCCGTTTCCCAGGTCATTCCGGCAAAATCATGTTCGCGGATGTAGCCTAGGCAAGCCTGAAACAGCGATTCCCCAACCTTTTTTCCACGGGCATCTGTGCTCACATATAAATCGTTTAAGATTGCCTGCCTTTTTACTTTTAGTGTACTGAAGGTGAAATATAAAGTAGCAAATCCAAGCAGGTTTCCGTTTTCTTCAGCAACAAACTGCAACCCGCTTGCAGGGTTCTCAAGGAGATGGCGAATCAAACCTTTCAAATCTTCTTCGGAAGGTTCTGGCCGATTATAGAAATCTACTATGTATTCCCTCATAAGGCCGTATAGGCCGGTGATATCCTTAAAGTCCGCTTCTCTTACCACAATCGTGTTTTGCATTGTTTTCTCCTAATTTTAAAATTTTTTTTAATTACAAACAGGGATACAATAGTAGTTACCTATTTTATTCCGCGAAAGGACACTTTAAAATGACCGTATCCGATGACTTCCCAAAAATTCCAAAGCCAGCTGAACGTGCCCTGATTGGTGCCGGTTATACCAAACTTGAGCAGTTCACATCCATTTCAGAAGCAGATATCCTAAACTTGCATGGTGTTGGACCAAAGGCAGTAATGATACTTAAAGAAGCCCTTGCAGAAAAAGATTTGAAATTTGCAAAAGAGGATGGATGACTCTCCATCCTCACTTTTAATGAACCAGTGAAGCCCTTAAATCCGAAATTCCATGCTCGAGATAAGCTTTCAAGCAACTGAGCATATATATCCAGCCGCCCATTTGTCCCATCATCTTCTGGACTATATCAGGATCTTCTTCTTTCAATCCAGCTTCCCTAACCTCAACAATCGTGGATCCGTCTTCCTGTATAAAGTTGATGGTGACTATTGTTTCCGCTTCCGGTGCTCCCCACTTGAACACGATCTTATTTGCTGAAGCAAGCTCAAGGACATGTACTTCCCCTTCTGCCCCGTATTCTTCATACCGCCACGTTACTGTCTTTCCTTCTTCCAATCTTCCAGTGCCTGAGGAAAACCAATAATTGCCCATTTTCTCCGGATCAACAAAAGCTTCAAATACTTCTTCAGCAGGCTTTCGTATCCTCATTTTCGCGGTTACTTCGGTATTCATTCCCATCACTCTCCTCATAAAATTTAAAAGAAAATTCTATCTTCTCTTCCATTCTGTGCCTTTTGTCACAGCTTAGTCAAGAAGCTTTGACAGCTTTTTGAACAGCTTTCGAAAGCCCTATTCATACCATGCTTACCGGAGTATATTTACAGTGTAAACAACGAATTTAAAAACAAAGGAAATGGGGAATCATTCATGTTTAACACATTCTTAAGGGAAAACAAAGTTGTTGCTGCTCTTCTCGCTGTCCTTCGTGTCTATCTCGGCTACGCCTGGTTCACAGCAGGCCTTGGCAAAATCCAAGGAGGATTCGATGCCAGCGGATTCATCAAAGGTGCGATTGCTAATCCAGTTAAGGGCCCGGACGGTGGCGTTGTGTATCAATGGTACGTTGACTTCCTCCAAGGTATAGCCCTTCCTAACATTGACCTATTCAACGTTCTAGTCCCTTGGGGTGAGCTTCTTGTAGGACTTGGCCTTATGATTGGCTGCCTGACTACTGCCGCAATGTTCTTCGGTCTTGTTATGAACTTTGCATTCTTCTTTGCCGGAACTGTCAGCCACAACCCAACTGATATCCTGTTCGGATTCATCATCCTTGCTGCGGGTGCGAACGCAGGCAAATACGGTCTTGACCGCTGGGTACTTCCTTACATCAACAAAGCCGTCTTCAAGAAAGCACAAGCCCAGAACTAGACTTGAACCATTAAAATAGCGAGTGTCCCAAAATTGGGCACTCGCTATTTTTTTAAAAAAATTATTTATTGCCTGGTGCCGGATGATCGACTCCCCTTACGTGATGTCTATGCCCATCATCCTCAGTTGTATAGAAGTCATAATAATGCACATGCATCCCATTACCAACTGGAATGGCCGGGCCTGAATACGCTTTGTAATAATGTGAATGGCCATTTTCAAAAACGACATATCCTTCTGTGGCGTGAATATGGCTTCCGTCCTGGGTCATAATTGGAGGGGAAGTAACGTCCAAACACTGATGTACATGGCCATCTTCCACAGAGGTATAATCTACCGAACCGTGATTATGCCGGGGGACAAATCCTTGGACAAAATCATCTTTACCCTGTCTTACCATCTCCTCACTCCTTTAGAAACATTCACTGTAATTTGTGTTTAAGTGACTCTCCGTTGCCAGCATTTTAGTACTTACATGCTGAGAGTAAAGTCTGGTCAACCTTTACTGTTATAACTATATTAAAACTTGAAAAAAGTATGATTTTTTTCTCATTAAAATATCATTCTATTTACCTGTATATCCTTTCCTCATCCATTCTTCATGCACGTTTCCAAGTATAATTCTTTCGTGCGTTTCTCCTTCCTTTAATAAGGAAGGCAATCGTATTACATCATTTGCTGTTTGGGACGACTATGCTCTTTGTCACACCTCTGATAAGAAGCTTTCAAAGCTTTTTGAATAGATTCTCTAAGCTCTATTCACACGGTGCATACCGGAGTATATTCACAGTGTAAACAAGTTAATGAACTTACTTTAAAATAAACCAAATCGAAAAGGGGAATTATTCATGTTTAACAAATTTAAGGGAAAACAACATTGTTGCTGCTCTGCTCGCTGTCCTTCGTGTCTATCCCGGTTATGCCTGGTTTACTGCAGGCCTTGACAAAATTCAGGGTGGATTTGGCGCAAGCGGATTTATCAAAGGCGCGATTGCCAATCCAGTAAAAGGCCCGGAAGGCGTCGTTGTTTACCAATGGTATGTAGACTTCCTGCAAGGCGTAGCTCTTCCAAACATCGATCTGTTCAACGTTCTTGTCCCTTGGGGGAAATTGCTTGTAGGACTTGGCCTGATGCTCGGCTGTTTGACAGTTCTTCGGTCTCGTTATGAACTTTGCATTCTTCTTTGCCGGAACTGTAAGCCATAACCCAACAGACATCCTGTTCGGATTCATCATCCTGGCTACTGGTGCGAACGCTGGTAAATATGGCCTTGACCGCTGGGTGCTTCCTTACATCAACAAAGCATTTTTCAAAAAACATCAAGTGCAAGACTAAGAGGATGCTTTCCCTTCCCTGCCGGCATCAAAAGCCCTTCATAATGGAGGGTTTTTTATGGATAAAATCAAGACGATCACTATTTCTTTTCGGACAATTGCTGCCGAAAGACATGCAAACGCCAGTGCTTTCCTTCTCCCCCCTATCTAGAAAAGTCTACATTAAAATTGCTCATACACCAGGAAGCGTCGATCTCAATTGACCAACCCTTCCTGATGTACGAGCAAACAATAAGCACTAGTTCTTCATTTTTGGATCAAGAGCATCTCTTAATCCGTCACCCATTAAATTAAATCCGAGCACGGTGAGCATGATGGCAATCCCCGGAAAGAACAGGGTCCATGGGGCTTGTATCAAATAATTTTTCGAATCTGCGAGCATTTTTCCCCATTCGGGCGTCGGAGCCTGAGCACCCATTCCTAAAAACCCCAGAGCTGCTGCTTCGATAATCGCAGTCGCAATTGCCAATGTTGCCTGAACAATTACCGGAGAAATACTGTTTGGCAACACATGCCTAAAAAGGATTCGGGAGTCCTTCATCCCAATCGCCCGGGCTGCCATAATATATTCTTCCTGTTTGACACTGAGTACCCTTGACCGGACAATTCGGCCAAAGTTTGGAATATTGATGAGGGCAATTGCAATAAGAGCATTTTGTAAAGACGGCCCTAAAATCGCGACGACGGCAATCGCCAATAAAATACTAGGAAAAGCAAGCATAATATCAAAGATTCGCGAAATAATCGTGTCAACCCAGCGGCCATAGTATCCCGAAACAACCCCGAGCAGCGTGCCAATGACGACCGACCCTAATACAGATGAAAAACCCACCCATAAAGAGATTCTCGCTCCATAAATAACCCTGGAAAAGATATCCCGGCCAAAGTCGTCGGTTCCAAACCAATGCTTACTTGACGGCGCTTGCATCCGTTCTGCTAAAACCTGCTCTTTAAAGCTGTAAGGTGCAATTAAAGGAGCGATGATGGCAAGGATGATAAAAAACACAACGATGCTTAAGCCGATTAAAGCCAATTTATTTTTATAAAAGGATTGCCAGGCTTCCTTCCACGGAGGTACCAACTTATCCTCCTCGGCAATCTTAGGAATGTCAGCTATATTTTTTGCCAGTTCTGCCATAGTGGAAACCTCCTTTATTATGTATATTTAATTCTAGGATCAATAAAGACATATAATAAATCCACTATTAAATTGATAAAAACAAAAATTGCCGCAATGATTAAGATGCCTGACTGGATTACAGGATAATCGCGGTAGGCAATCGCGTCATACAAGTAGCGGCCAATTCCCGGCCACCCAAAAATCGTTTCTGTTAAAATGGCTCCCCCTAGCAAAAGTCCAGTCTGGAGGCCAATTACAGTCAATACCGGAATAATTGCGTTCTTCAACGAATGTTTATACACGACCCAAAACATTCTCACCCCTTTTGCCCTTGCTGTCCGAATATAATCGGATTTCATGACTTCAAGCATCGTCGCTCGAGTCATTCTCGCTATAATGGCCATCGGAATCGTGGCCAGGGCAATGCTCGGCAAGATAAGATGCTGAATCACTGTCCCGAATTGGTCCGTTCTGCCTTGAAGTAAAGTATCAATTAAATAAAGCCCAGTAATAGCCGTAACAGGATCCCTTACATTCTCCCTCCCAGTTGTCGGCAGCCAGCCAAGTTCAATTGAAAATGCCCATTGTTCCATTAAGCCAAGCCAAAAAATTGGCATTGATACCCCGATTAAAGCTAATATCATAGCAACATAATCAAACCATGACTTTGAAAACCAGGCACTAATAATGCCAGCATTGACACCAACCAAAATAGCAATCAGCATGGCGACAAGTGTCAATTCTAATGTTGCGGTCAAGAAGGGCCAGATTTCTTCGTTGATTGGCCCCCTTGTCCTCAAGGAAGTGCCTAAATCACCATGCAACAAGGAATTAACATAATCAACATATTGTATGTACCATGGCCTGTCCAAGCCTAACTGTTTCGTTACTTCTGCAATTGCCTCCTTTGTTGCTCTTTGTCCAAGAATTACCTGGGCAGGGTTTCCAGGAATAGCATGGATGATGGCAAAAACAACAAGGGTCATTCCAAATAAAACCGGAAATAACGCTAAAATACGCCTGGCAGTATAAGCTAGCACCCTTTTCACCCCTTATCCTTTTATTAAACGAAAGGAGAGGCAAAGGTCCTCCCCTTTCAAGTTTCATTATTTAAATTCGACTTTCGTCACAGCTTCTGAACCTGTTGGATGCGGCAAGTAGTTTACTACATCTTTATGGGCAGCAAGTAATGGAATAGAGTGTACAAGCGGTACCCACGGAGCATCTTCTTTAATAATCTCCTGGGCTTTCTTGTATAACTCGTTCCGTTTCGCCTGATCTGGTTCGGTTTGGGCCTGAATCAAGATGTCATGAAGTTCATCATTGCTATATTGGGCATAGTTATTGCTGCCGATGCTGTCCTTATCCAAAAGGGTATATAAGAAGTTATCCGCATCCCCGTTGTCTCCTGTCCAGCCAAGCATGAACATATCAAACTCCCCTTTGCGGGCCTTTTCCAGATATGTCGCCCATTCAACAGTTTGGAAATTGGCCTTTACGCCAATTTTACTTAAGCTTTCCTGGATCACCTCTGCTACCTTCTGTGCCTCAGGCATGTAAGGGCGGGCAACTGGCATAGCCCATAGGTCAATTTCAAAGCCTTTTTCATATCCGGCCTCTTTCAATAATGCTTTCGCTTTTTCCAAATCATATGGATAATCACTGATTTGATCATTATACCCTTCAAGTGAAGGCGGCATTGGGTTGATTGCAGGTTCTGCTTTTCCGCCATAGAACGCGTCAATGATGGATTTTTTATCAATTGCATGATTGATTGCCTGGCGTACCAGTTTATTATCGAAAGGCTTACGGGTATTTGTCATGCCAATGTAACCCACATTGTTTGACGGGCGTTCAATGACTTGCAACTGATCATTTGCTAAAACTGACGCTTCATCAGAATTGTTTAAACCATCCAGAATATCAATCTCGCCTTTTACAAGCGCATTTAGACGGGCAGCATTTTCAGGAATGACACGGAAAATGACTTTATTTAACTTAGGCAAACCTGCTTGCCAATAGTCCGGGTTTTTTTCAAGTGTAATCGTATCGTTTTGTTTCCACTCTACGAACTTGAATGGACCTGTTCCGACCGGATTGTTCCGGAAATCATCGCCAAACTTTTCAACAGCTGCCGGACTGGCCATTGAAAACGGAGACATTGCCAGGTTTTTCAGGAATGGAGCCTGCGACCTCTTCAAGACAAATTGTACGGTATGTTCATCTACTGCTTTAACTTCCTTGATAACATGGCCCTTATCTTTTTTATAGCCGCCAAACATCGAATAGTAAGGGAATTTTTCGTCGTCTCCGTTCATCCAGCGGTTAAAGTTAAATACGACAGCTTCGGCATTGAAATCTGTGCCGTCATGAAATTTAACCCCCTGGCGAAGAGTAAATGTATAGGTTAATCCATCGTCACTCACTTTCCAATCTTCAGCAAGACCAGGGTTAATCGTTGTATCCTGGTCACCATACTGGACAAGCGTTTCAAATATATTCTCAGTTACCCTGAACGCCTCCCCTTCTGTTGTAGTAATCGGATCAAGTGATGTCGAATCACCGCCACGGCCATAAACAAGCGTGTCTTTCTTAGGACCTGCTTCATTCCCGCTTGCAGGCTTCTTGGTACCTCCAGATTCATTGCTGCTGTTGCAGCCGGCCAAAAACATAAAAATAGCCAGCATCGCAAACAAAAGCAGTTTAATTGACCTTTTTTTCATAATCATTTACTCCCCCTATTGTTTTGATGATTATCATAAATGCTCCCGCTCACCCGTTATATAAGTGGCAGGCAACAACATGACCATTAATAATGACTTCTTCCGGTCTGACCGTTTTGCAGACATCCATGCATTGCGAACATCTTGTATGGAATGCACAGCCTGAAGGCGGATTTGATGGGCTCGGCAGTTCACCTTCAATCAAGTTGGGCTGCTTCCTTAAGTCCGGATCTGGTATTGGAACCGCGGACAACAATGCTTTTGTATAAGGATGCATCGGATTTTCATACAGTTCCTCACTGTCTGCCAATTCTATTAATCTCCCTAAATACATGACACCGACCCGATCACTGATATGGCGGACAACACCCAGATCATGAGCAATAAATATGTAGGTGAGCTGAAATTCCTTCTGGATTTCTTTCATCAAATTAAGAACTTGAGCCTGGATGGAAACATCCAAAGCGGATACCGGTTCATCAGCTATAACCAATTTCGGTTTGGTCATCAATGCCCGGGCAATTCCAATCCGCTGGCGCTGGCCCCCACTGAATTGATGCGGATACCGTTTTGCGTGATAACTGCTTAACCCGACAACCTCGAGCATTTCCTTCACGCGTTTCTTCCGCTCTTCTTTTGTGCCGATTCCATGGACAATCAAGGGCTCTTCCAAAATTTGCTCCACAGAATTCCTTGGGTTTAAGGAAGCATAAGGATCCTGGAAAACCATCTGGATGTCTCTTCGAATTTTCCTCAGTTCGGTTTTTGACATCCTTGTAATCTCTTTGTCTTCAAACATGACTCTCCCGTCGCTTGCCTCTATTAAGCGCATCAAAAGCCTTCCCGTTGTCGACTTGCCGCAGCCGCTTTCACCAACAATCCCGAGAGTTTCTCCTTTTTTTACATAAAAAGAAACATCATCAACTGCCTTGACCTCTCCAACCTTTCTGCCAAATAATCCGCCAGTGATTGGGAAGTATTTTTTTAGACCCTGTACCTCAAGAAGTAACTCCGACATGGTTGTCAATCCCCCCCTTCGCTTTATGCAGGAAACAGCGAACTTCATGTCCATCTTTCTCAGACTTATAAAGTCCAGGCGTCTCGTCACGGCAAGGTCCGAATACTTCGGAACATCTATCAGCAAAACGGCATCCGTTTACAATCGTTCCCGGCCTCGGTACGGAACCAGGTATACTATAAAGCCAATCCTTTTTCTCAAGTAAATTGGGCACTGATTTCAGCAGCCCCCTCGTGTAAGGATGCTGTGGATCTTTTAATATTTTCCGGACATCGCCTTGCTCGACAATTTGGCCGGCATACATGACGATAACCCGCTCGCAAATTTCGGCCACAACGCCCAAATCATGTGTAATGAGAATGATTGATGTTTCCGTTTTTTGATTTAAATCCTTCATGAGAGCTAGAATTTGGGCCTGAATTGTTACATCCAGGGCTGTTGTCGGCTCGTCCGCAATCAGCACACGGGGGTTGCAGGCCATCGAGATTGCAATCATAACCCGCTGCCTCATTCCGCCTGATAACTGGTGCGGATATTCTTTTAAAATTCCTTCTGCCCTTGGAATCCCAACCAGTTTCAATAGTTCTAAACTCCTGACTCTCGTCTCGGCTTTTGATAGTTTTGTATGTAAGCGTATTGCCTCCATTAGCTGGTTGCCGATTGTAAACAGTGGGTTCAAGGAGGTCATCGGTTCCTGGAAAATCATCGAAATTTGGTTACCACGGATTTTCCGCCATTGTTTTTCGGGAAGATTGGTTAAATTTTTCCCCTCAAAAATAATTTCACCTCTGTCGATTTTACCGGGTGGCGATGGGATTAGACCCATGGCCGCCAGAGAAGTCACACTCTTCCCGCTCCCCGATTCGCCTACAATCCCGAGAATCTCACCTGGCCGTAAGTCAAAACTTACACCATCGACGGCAGGGACAGCCTTTTTATCCGTTTGAAAGGTAACCCTTAAATCATTTATCCGCAAAATTGCTTCTGTCATGCGTTTCACCTGCTTTGTTATACTATTGGATTAAAAAAGCGACACTTATGATATTATAATATATTGAATAGTGAGAATATTATAGCAAAAACAATAATTAATGTATATCTAAAAGTGGGAAACACGTAATTAATTGGAATAGCAGGCAAGCAAGAACCAGCCCCTATCCCTATATAAATAAGCCAGCAGCTACGAAAAAATGCGAAATTACCGTTTTATTCATATTAATTGATGACTACAGCCACATAGAATCATCTCTATGAAAAAAAAAAGACCCTGCAGGCCTTTGTCAAAACCGAAGTGATGTGTTCATCTAGACTTCTCTCCGTTTGTAAATTATTTTCTATAATAACTTTAACGTTTCTTCCACAATATCCTTGCCATTAAACTCAACATAAAAAGGATGAAGGCTCTCATTTAAACAATAGTCAATCCGCTGCCTGAAGTTTTTTAATGTGATCATTTCCAACGCCTTTTCAATAGGAAAAAAAACCACTTCCAGGCTTTCTGGACTTGTTTGTGGCTGTTCACCGATGGCCTTTCCCAGGAACAAAGTATTGCAAATCGACCTGTCAACATTTTGAAAAATCCCGCAAAACTTTGTTATTTCAATATCAATTCCGGATTCTTCCTTCGTTTCTCTAATGGCGGCAGCTTTAATTGATTCTCCCTCCTCAACCTGACCGCCAGGCATTTCCCAGCCCCGCCTCGGTCCTTTGATTAGCAAAATTTCTCCTAGGTCATTGAAAACAATCGCCGCTGCGAAACAATGTGTTTCGGTGAATTCATGTTCATTTTCTCCCTTATCAATGTAATGGTTTACTGTCATCAATTGTATTACTATTTGTTTACCTACTATTCTATAAAAAAGTTTCGTAATTGGGGGCTTTCTAACACAATCACAGTAGTTACTTCATAAAAAAACCAATACATCTTAACCCTCATCACTAATAATTGGGAATAACTAAACTTAATGAAAGGCAAGGGCATGAGAAAATTTTTCAGGATTACAGTTACGTTTATATTTATTGTTTATTTGATTATTCTTACAAAGGAAATTCTCTTTAAGTTTCCGCTGAGTTTTCTTCATCATGATTCAGTCCTTTATCGTGATTTATGGCACTCCAGCAATATCGTTCCATTTAAGACGATTTATTTTTATCTGTTCCTTGCTGATATTAATTTTGATATCCGGGTACGAAACTTGGCGGGAAATGTAGTTGGCTTTATGCCGCTTGGATTCTTGCTCCCAATTATGTTTGCACGTTTCTCCACATTAAGATCGGTCTTCCTGGCATCTTTCAGCCTAAGCCTTACATATGAAGTTCTGCAGCTTTTGTTGAAGCTTGGGAGCTTTGATATCGATGACTTAATTCTGAATAGCCTTGGCGGACTGTTAGGGTTTCTCTGTTTTAAACTTGCTGCCTTCTTCTTTTTTAAAAGAGGAACGCCCCGGACTTTTACCCACTAATTGTACTGTCGGGGGACATATCGGCGGGACGCAGTGGAACAAAGCTCTCATTAGTGACTTTATCCTGCAATTTCTCGTCGCAAAGTCACTTAGATATAAAGTGAATCTAAGAAAGCTGATTCAATCGGGTTTTACCAAAGCTGTCCGTTGGCATACATGCCAGCGTTTTTTTATTGGTTAACACTCTATGTGATGAAGTTCACAAATTGGACAAGAAGCTTTGACAGCTTTTTGAATAGTCTCCAAAACCCCTATTCGTATAGTGTTATCCGGAGTATATTTACAGTGTAAACAAGTTAATTAACTTCATTTAAAATAAACCAAATCGAAAAGGGGAATTATTCATGTTCAACAAATTCTTACGTGAAAACAACATTGTTGCCGCTCTGCTTGCTGTACTTCGTGTGTATCTCGGTTATGCCTGGTTCACAGCTGGCCTTGGAAAAATTCAAAGCGGTGCATTTGATGCATCAGGTTTTATTAAAGGCGCGATTGCCAATCCGGTTAAAGGCCCGGACGGCGGTGTCGTTTATAGCTGGTACGTTGACTTCCTGCAAAGTGTAGCACTTCCAAACATTGACCTGTTCAACGTCCTTGTACCTTGGGGCGAGCTACTTGTAGGCCTTGGCCTGATGCTTGGCTGCCTGACAACTGCAGCAGCGTTCTTCGGTCTTATGCTGAACTTCGCATTCTTCTTCGCCGGAACTGTAAGCCATAACCCAACTGATATCCTGTTCGGATTTATCATCTTGGCTGCTGGTGCGAACGCTGGTAAATACGGCCTTGACCGCTTTGTTCTTCCATACATCAACAAAGCATTCTTCAAAAAGCATCAAGTCCAAAACTAAGGCAGAGCCATCCTCCTCTCCCCTTATATATAAATTGGCCCTTCACATCGGAGGGCCTCTTTTTATATGTCCAGCTGGTTTTTCTGGTATGTCATTTCTATCATTTTTCAAAAGTATGCTGTTTAATCAACGAAGCGATGATTCTCGTCAATCCCTCCGGCAGCCTATCGAGCGGGAAGAATTCTGCTTTAATTGATTCAATGCCATCCGGCTGAAGTACACCGCCTTTTATATCATTAGTCTTATAGACGACAGTTACTGGATAAAATTGATCCCCGTTTGCCAGGTGAACAAAATACTCCTCGCCAGAGAGCACAGTTATCAGCTCGAGTGTCCCAATTTCGAGCCCAGTTTCTTCGAATACTTCTCTCCGGGCCGTATCCTCGGCCGATTCGCCGAGCTCCATCAGCCCGCCGGGAACGCCCCATTGGCCATCATGCCGTTTTTGCAAAAGCAGCTCGCCTTCTTCATTAAAAATAGCAACTGCCGCCCCGACGAGAATTAACGGCCTCTGCCCGACCGTCTCGCGAAGTTCTTCTATGTACCCCATATTTTCCCCCATTCATTCATCAAGTAATTCATTTACTAGCTGTACTGCCTGCTCAAGCCTCTCCTCATAATTTCCTTTTATCGTTTTGTACGGAATACCATGTTCATCAAGGAGGCCTTTTAAAATCTCATGGTTATATTCCCGCACTTCCTGGTTGCCGAACGAGCGTGTCCCGTCATCAACCCATACGACATCCGGTTCGAGGAGCAGCCACAAATCATATTTCTGGGTTTTTGCTACCTCATCAAGGACCCGCCGCCTCCTGCCCTGATAGGCAATTGAGAAATATTGAGTAACAATTGCTTCTGTATCTACAAACAATACTTTGTTTGCTTGTTTCAGCTTTTCCTGCTCTCTTACTTTATGCCCAAAGGCGATTTGCGCAAAGTCTTCATCCAGGGTGATTCCCTCACAGCCTCCAATTTCTTCATAAAAGCTTCGCCCATACTCAGCGACACACGAAGTATTGTATAAAAGTGCTAGGTTTTGGACGAGCGTAGACTTTCCGCAGCTTTCCGTACCAACCACGGCGATTTTTTTAGCAAAATAAGGCTTCACACAATCCGGCAGCCACTCCCAATGCTTAATGGCTCCCTCCGTACGAAGCTTCGTACCGGATATTCCATATGCAATGCGCTCCGCATCAATCACAACATGCTTGGCCCCAGGATACAATTTTTCAAAATAAGTACCATAAGAAGGCTCGGAGCTAAACACCGTGTCAATTTCCTTTCCAATTGCAGCTTTAATCAGCCTGGCTCCCCGCTCCCAGTCCGAAAACCGTCCAGTTTGCATTTCTTCGATTGCATGAACGCGCACGTGCGGCATATCCTTCGTCAGCTCGGTCCACCAGCGGAGCCGAATATAATAAGGAATATGAGGAAGCTTTGCATTCTTTAGAATGACATTTCTTTCGTATTCATCATCATACGAAACGATCACATGCAATTCATCAACCATCGTGCTCGCCTTAATCATCGCGTATACATGCCCCATATGGATAGGATAGAACTTGCCCCCGAACATTCCAACTTTTCCTCTGGTCATGCCGCCTTGGCCACTCCCTGCTTTTGGGACATTTTAATCCAATTGATGTAGCCATATATGCTGTTAATTAAAAACGCGCTCCACATGACAAGCATGTTGTAGTCATTGCCTCCTGACTGGAACAATGTGATTGCCCATAGCAGGATTGAAAGGACATTGACCATAATCCACAACGCCCATTGTTCTGCAAACCGCTTGACCATTAGGATTTGTGCAATGATTGACAGCACGACCGCTACTGAATCAATGCGAACCTGCTGGCCGCCGATTAAGTGAAGGATTTCCGCATACACTGCCGAAGAAATCACCATGATGACACTCAGCCAAACCCATTGTTTTTTCGTCAGCCTCTTAACTGCTACATCCTCGCCAAGTGTACCTTGGCCTATTTGGTTCTTTTTCCAATAATAGATCCCAATGAACTGGAGCGGAAAATAAAAGATACCGTTCAGCATGGCTTCCCCGTACAATCCATATGTATACGAAATATACGCATACGTCCCTGTCTGGATGATCCCAAAATAATAATTGCTGATTTTCCCCTTTGCAACCAATACAACACAAAGCATGCCGGTTATTGAACTAATCAGGCCAATCAGCGTGTCGTCCCATGCGAAAAACAAGAAAATGTTTATTCCGGTAAATACTAATAACCAAACTTTTTCAAACAGCGTCCAATCCTTTAGCATACCATTTCCCCCTTTTATATTTCTGCAGACTATATTTCTTCTGTATGAATGGTGGAAATTCCTGCTTTATATAGATTCATCCTATTATAATGAGAACTCAGGAGACTATGAAGTTTTTTTCCACCGCAATCAAGTCCTTGAACTCTTCCTCCACACCCCCGTGAACCATTCAGCTTTTCTACAGCTTATTCAGCCCTTTTACATAAAATCACCGCTGTCTGTGGTGTTTGTCACACTTTCGCCAAGAAGATATGACAGCATTTTGAACAGTCGTCTTAACTACTATTCGTACGTTGTTTACCGGAGTATATTAAAAGTGTAAACAACGTATCTAAAAAACAAAGGAAATGGGGAATCATTCATGTTTAACACATTCTTAAGGGAAAACAAAGTTGTTGCTGCTCTTCTCGCTGTACTTCGTGTCTATCTCGGCTACGCCTGGTTCACTGCAGGCCTCGGAAAAATCCAGGGCGGATTTGATGCTAGCGGCTTTATCAAAGGCGCAATCGCAAACCCAGTAAAAGGCCCGGACGGCGGCGTGGTGTACCAATGGTATGTAGACTTCCTTCAAAGCGTAGCACTTCCAAACATTGAACTGTTCAACGTGCTTGTACCTTGGGGTGAACTGCTTGTCGGACTTGGCCTGATGCTCGGCTGTTTGACAACTGCTGCAATGTTCTTCGGCCTCGTGATGAACTTCGCTTTCTTCTTTGCCGGAACTGTAAGCCATAACCCAACAGATATCCTGTTCGGCTTCATCATCCTTGCAGCGGGTGCGAATGCTGGTAAATACGGGCTTGACCGCTTTGTACTTCCTTACATCAACAAAGCTGTCTTCAAAAAACAACAACCGCAGAACTAAAGTAAAGGCAGAGGCCTCCCCCTTCTCGCCTTTCATATAAAAGTAGGTGTCCCAACAATTTGGGACACCTTTTTTTAAATTTCCATATGGAAGCAGAAAAGTCATTTATCCTGATTCGTTTAAAATACCCGGGAACTTTCACATTCAAATCCAAGCCATCCAGATACACTGCCAAGCGAACGAAAACCAGCCATTAAACCGCCCCTACCGCTTAAAGCCATGGTCAACCTCATAGGCTTCCAATCCAAATTGCACAAAACATATCCGAGAGTTTTAATGTTTTATCCGAGATTTCTTTACGACCCCCTAATTCTCTTGGACACGAAAAGGGTTGAAATATTACACTTGTGACAAGAATAGGTTCAGGATTAGGAGGTCAAAGTATGCCCAAAAGGAAAATTGAGGCGTTGGAGGATGTAAAGAAGAATTACGTTCGTATGGCCATTGAAAGCGGCAATTACGCATCTACCGCACGGCGTGCAGGAGTTGATGCTAAAACTCTGAAAAAATGGATGAACGAGTATGGTGATGAAATCAGGGAACAAATGGAGGATCCAAACACGTTTCCGATCGGGTTGCCTTGTGGTTTGCTCCTGAAGCAGTGGTTGAACCAAAAGAAGGAGGTACATACGAGCTCTATTTCATTCCAGGCAACCGAGAATCCATGAATACAAGAGGATGTACCGTTACTAAAATCGTCCCTGAAAAAACGCTACAGTTTACTTGGAAGGGGCCTGACCCTTTCAACTCCCTTATGAATAGGGGGCATGAGCTAACTGAAGTGAAGGTCAGCTTAGATGCTGTCGGGCCAACGGAAACCAAAGTCTCAATAGAACATAGCGGCTTTAATAGAAGCAAAGAATGGGATGAAGCATTTAACTGGCATCAAAATGCATGGACAGGGGTGCTTAGCAGCCTGAAATCGGCCATTGAAACAGGAGAAGGCGAGCTTTGCTGCCAGCCTAATTTGTAGGTAACAGGGGATGGTTTCAAAGCGTCCCCTTGTTATAAAAAAAAGAATGCACCCTTGGATGCATTCCTTATTGTAGTTTTACAGATTTTCAGTTTCCAATTGGAAGCCCTCAACAACGGCCTCTTCATCGATTTCAAGCAGAAGGCAGCGTTTCCCATTATGGGTCACATACCGAACATTCTTCAAATCTTCCGGGCTAAGGGTGACCGTAGCCACCTTTGTATTGATTTTAATCGATTTTGGCACAAGGCTGGTGGCCTTCATTTCTTTTTTCTCATTATCAAGCACGTTTTTAAAGGCGAATTCGACTTTCTCGGTGCTCACGTCCTTTACACCGCTATCGTGAAGGATTTGTTCGACATCGTGATAATCCAGCATCACGGCTTCTGATTCTTCGGATTCCTCTGATTCTTCAATGACTTTATTGATTTCAGTATAAATATTTGCAAGCACATCGGTTTCAACTTTTTCACCAATCAACGAATGAAGCACAAGTTCAAAGCTGTCCTTTTCTTCCTTGGCTGTGTGGATAGGCTCACATGTCAACACTTCTTCAATGAAGCGGTCACTCGGCTGGTTTGCCTTTCCTGCCGAATAAAGAATGTGGTTTACATCCGCCGACCCTTGATTGAATGTTGGAAAAAGAAAGCCGAACATCGGTGCCGAAAGATTAATAATTGGATCGACTGATGTATTTGCCTTAAATTCTTTTTCAATATAGTCGAAGACGAGCGAAGACTTCGGCTGATCGGTCCGGTTTTGGCTGCAAAGGATGAACTTGTGAGAAAAGACTTCATCATCCCCGCCTTCTTCTGTATCCTCGTTCCGCGCCCGTGTGGCAATCTTGAATTCTCCCCGAATAAACGTGACGACTGTATCCATTTCATACGTTAAGCCATCATACATTTTTTCCACGATTGACAGCATTCTTTGCATCCAACTTTCTGTATCAGTTGTTTTCAGGCTGTCATATAGGACGGTTTGCGTGCTGCCTTCTTCCCCGCGCTTGAATTTCAGGTCAAACAGCTTGGCATCGAGTTGCCCTGCAAGCACCTTTTTAAAGTTGTCCATAAAAAGCTCCTGCTGAAACTGCTCAAGCATCCCAAACGGCTGGCTTTGCCAATGGTAAATTTCAGATGTTTCTTTTTGTACATACACATTGAAGATATCTGTAATTTCCAATTTATCGTTATCCGTCTTAAATTGCTTTCGAACTGTGCTTACATCCTTCTTATTCACATACATTCTCCTCTCAAGCTCCAGACATAAAATTTTATCATTGATTTTTTAGATTTTACAAGCTAATTCACCCAAAATTAAAAAAGGGATGGCCGCCAGCACCAGTGGCCCATCCCTTACTCTTACTGATTGTTTTTCTTTACAAGTTCATATCCGTTTTCGCCAATGGCATGTTCTACCCCTTGCTGCAGGCTTAAAAATGAAAGGATACCTGTCATTTTCACGTTCGCATTGGCCATGTGGCTCGCAAGCCCAGAGGAAACCCCGACAATATAACATTCACTTCCTAACAGGCGAATGGCTTTGATCAGCTTTTGCAATCCGAATATAGTGTATTCGTTAATTTGGGTCATTCCTGTCACATCGATTAAGATGTAATTTGCTTTCCTGGCAGATAATTCGAAAAGGGCCCTTTCAACAAGGTCTGAAAGCCTTTCCTCGTTAAATGTCCCAATGAGCGGGATAACCAGTATTCCCTCCAATACAGGAATGACTGGGGATGACAGCTCTTTTACAAGCCCCGACAGCTCTTCTGTCCTTTCCTGAACCTTTTCCTCCAATTCAGCAATACTTTCGAGCTCCTTCTTCCTGGCCAGGTTGTGAATATTTTTGCTGAAGGTAATAGTGGATTTGGTCAGCTCTATCTCATCATAGCTGCAGCCTTCATTTTGAGTTTGTTTCACCTCATACCACATGTCTTCTTTAAAAAGACCGCCAAAGATTCCTGCCCAATGACTGGGCATTAAAACATGTACATGTTCATTTTCCCCATTTTTGAAAATCCGGTTCTCCCAGCTATTGAAGAGCCGAACTACTACTTTCTTTTCATCCAGTGAGAGGTATGTAATCTCAAAATCTCCCCATCCTGCACTTTTGTATATATCCCGGTATTCAACGAGTATTTGCTCAATATCACTCCGGCCCTCATAGTATGTTTTCACTATTTGCCCCATTTGATAGCCGGTTGCCTCATATACTGTTTTTGAAACACCCTTACCCGAAACCTCTTCGATCGTATTTAAAAACAACTCGATTGCAGTGTCCCAGAATACCAGTGCGGAAGCACCATCAAACGTTATCAAACCGTCCGTCTCATCCCAGATGAACTCATTTGTGTTTACATGTATGCTGGTTTTTGTCATTCTTGTTCTCCTATACTATAAAGTTTGGGTGGGAATTTGCAACAGCATTTTCAAGTTGAAGACTTATATTAATAAGTTCTACCTATAACCTTAAAATCCTTTTCATTTAAAAAACTATAGTCTGGGTTTTCACTATATGTACGTGTTTTCACAACTTAGACAATAAGCTTTGACAGCTTTTTGAACAGCTTTCGAAAGCCCTATTCATACCGTGCTTACCGGAGTATATTTACAGTGTAAACAACGAATTTAACTAATAAAGGAAATGGGGAATCATTCATGTTTAACACATTTTTAAGGGAAAACAAAGTTGTTGCTGCTCTTCTCGCTGTCCTTCGTGTCTATCTCGGCTACGCCTGGTTCACAGCAGGCCTTGGCAAAATCCAGGGCGGATTCGATGCTAGCGGCTTTATCAAAGGCGCAATCGCCAATCCGGTAAAAGGTCCGGACGGCGGCGTTGTGTATCAATGGTATGTAGACTTCCTCCAAGGTGTAGCTCTTCCAAACATTGACCTGTTCAACGTACTTGTGCCTTGGGGCGAGCTTCTTGTAGGACTTGGCCTGATGATTGGCTGCCTGACTACTGCCGCAATGTTCTTCGGCCTTGTTATGAACTTTGCATTCTTCTTTGCCGGAACTGTCAGCCATAACCCAACAGATATCCTGTTCGGCTTCATCATCCTTGCTGCTGGCGCGAACGCAGGTAAATACGGCCTTGACCGCTGGGTACTTCCGTACATCAACAAAGCTGTTTTCAAAAAGGAACAGCCGCAAAACTAACACAAAGGCGGAGTCCCCCCCTTCTCCCCTTTCAATATTAATAAAGAGGCCGTCGCTGATGGGCTCTTTATTTGTATGGGGTTCTACCGTGTACGTATGAGAATTCATAGGCGGAAAATTTCCGGCTACTATATATAGAGGCAGTTTAAGAAGCAGAAATAAGCGGAGATATTCCGATTAACCTGCTCTACATAAGACAAAAACAAATGATTTGAATCATATAACCGGAAAAACATCCCTTATTTTTTAGAAATATCGTTATTTCCCAATTTAGCCGGAATTCTTCCGATTATTTTTCAAACAAAGTGAGATCAACGATCAGTTATAACAAGACCCTTGTTTTAAAAACAAACAAGTTCTTTACCAAATAAAAGATATGGTATACTTGCCCCAAAAGGGGGACAAGAAATTATGAGGGATTCATTTGTATTGCTTCCGATTCTCATTTTTTATATCGTTCCAATGGTTTTCATCATTTGGTACATGCTTAAGTTTTTGAAGGTTCAGCAGGAACGGAATACGATTTTAAAGACAATTTCTGAAAAATTGGATAGAAGGCTTTAGAAGACAGGGGAAACCTGTCTTTTTATATTTTGCAGCCTTCACTGCCCAAAGACCTGCAAAACAGCTTCTATATAGTTTATAGTTTTAATGCTCCGAAACCTACACAACTGATCCTTTTTTTGCACCTTCAGAAATCTTTTCCATAGTTTTTTAATTGTAAGGTATGCTATACTATACATTCGAATTTACAAAGGCTTAACATATGCTCTATGATTTATCAAAAAATGTTTTTTAAATACTAAGTCCATTCATAATTTGTTCATATTTTTCTTATAAGATATACGCAGTATAAGGTAGGTGTAAAAAGTATGAAACAACTCTCCATTTTAAATAAGTTTAGGGGTTTTTTCTTTTTAGCTGTGTTGTTACTCTGGATAAAGACGTATGCAGTGCAATTGACTCAATTTAATCTAGGAATAGACAACGGGCTGCAGGAATTTCTGTTGTTTTTCAATCCATTGGGATCTTCCTTGTTATTCCTTGGATTGGCATTCTTCTTCAAAGGAAAGAAGAAGTATTCTTCCATGTTGGTTATTTACTTCCTCTTGTCTTTCCTTTTATATGCCAATGTATTGTACTACCGGTTCTTTAATGATTTTATTACATTGCCAACCTTGTTTCAGACACAGAACTTTGGCGATGTCAGCAGCAGCATAGGTTCGCTGCTAAAGCCGTATGATATCTTATTCTTCATTGATTTTGTGATCTTAATTGGCCTATATGCTTTCAAGATTGTAAAAATTGAAGTCAAAAATATGAGCCGCGCAAAAACTGCCGCGCTTTTCGCATTTGCTTTGTTCATTTCTAGTATAAATCTGGCTTTGGCGGAAATGGACCGACCTCAATTATTGAAGAGAGGCTTTGACAGGAACTATATCGTGAAGTACTTGGGAATGTATAATTACACCATTTACGATGCCGTCCAAAGTTCAAAAGCTTCAGCCCAAAGGGTATTGGCCGACAGCGATGAAATAACAGAAGTCATCAACTTTACAAAATCCAATTATGCCGAGCCTGATCCACAGTACTTCGGGGCGGCTAAAGGCATGAATGTGATTTATTTGCATCTTGAATCGATTCAAACTTTCCTTATTAATTACAAGCTGCACGGTGAAGAGGTTACTCCATTCCTTAATTCACTGGTGAATGAAAAGCATACTTTATACTTTGATAACTTTTTCCATCAAACGGCACAGGGCAAGACAGCCGATGCAGAATTTATCATTGAGAATTCATTGTATGGATTGCCACAAGGTTCCGCTTTTACAACGAAAGGAAAAAACACGTACCAGTCGGCGCCAGGAATTCTTGGCCAGAAAGGCTATACATCAGCCGTCTTCCATGGCAACGGCGGCACGTTCTGGAACCGGAATGAAATTTATAAAGCTTTTGGTTATGACAAGTTTTTTGATGATCGTTCTTATGAAATAAAACCGGAAGACAGGGCAGATTATGGCCTGGAGGACAAGCCATTCTATAGGCAGTCAATTCCGCTCCTGGAAACATTGCCTCAGCCATTTTATGCAAAGTTCATTCCTGTTTCCCATCATTACCCGTACACGATGGATCAGGAAGAGGCTACAATCGCACCGCATACAACGGGCGACAAATCGGTCGACAACTACTTCCAGACAGCCCGTTATGCTGACGAAGCATTGAAGGAATTCTTTGACTACCTAAAAGAATCCGGACTGTACGATAATTCAATCATCATTATGTATGGTGACCATTATGGAATCTCTGAAAACCATAACAGAGCAATGGCACAAGTGCTTGAAAAAGAAATCACTGCATTTGATAACATTGCTCTGCAGAGAGTGCCACTGTTTATTCGTGTTCCAGGCATTGAAGGCGGAATTAACCATGAATACGGCGGGCAAATTGACTTGATGCCTACACTGCTCCACTTATTGGGTATTGATGCTAAAGACTATGTACAATTTGGGACAGATTTGTTATCCAACGATCATGACGAGCTGATTCCTTTCCGGAACGGAGACTTTGTCAGCCCGACGATTACATCCATTCGAGGAAAGTTTTACGACTCGACGACCGGACTTGAATTGGAAGAGGACAGGCTGGAAGAAGCCAATGCTTATCGGGAAAACGCAATGCAAAAGCTGCGGCTTTCAGATAAAGTTGTAAATGGTGATTTATTGCGATTCTACACGCCTGAAGGGTTTACCCCGATTGATCCATCGAAATATGACTATACATCTCCCGGAAGTTCTCGTTTGGAAAAATAATAAAAAAACTGCTTAAGGCTGTGGCCTTAGGCAGTTTTTTTATGTTTAGGCGTTTCTTTTTTCACTATCTGTACAGTAGTTCACAGGTTAGACAAGAAGGTTTGACAGCTTTTTGAATAGATGCCAAAACCCCTATTCGTATAGTGCTATCAGGAGTATATTTACAGTGTAAACAAGTTAATTAACTTCATTAAAATAAAACCAAATCGAAAAGGGGAATTATCCATGTTTAACAAATTCTTACGCGAAAACAATGTTGTTGCTGCTCTTCTTGCTGTACTTCGTGTCTATCTCGGCTATGCCTGGTTCACAGCAGGCCTTGGCAAGATCCAGGGCGGATTTGACGCAAGCGGCTTTATCAAAGGCGCGATTGCTAATCCAGTTAAAGGCCCAGACGGCGGCGTTGTGTATCAATGGTATGTAGACTTCCTGCAGAGTGTAGCACTTCCAAATATCGACTTGTTCAACGTACTAGTCCCTTGGGGCGAACTTCTTGTAGGTCTAGGACTGATGATTGGCTGCCTGACTACTGCCGCAATGTTCTTCGGTCTCGTGATGAATTTCGCATTCTTCTTCGCCGGAACTGTTAGCCATAACCCAACTGATATCCTATTCGGATTCATTATTCTTGCAGCTGGTGTGAACGCTGGCAAATACGGCCTTGACCGCTGGGTGCTTCCTTACATCAACAAAGCAGTATTTAAAAAGCATCAAGTCCAAAACTAAGGCGGAGCCCTCCTCCCCTCCGCTTACTATATAGACTGAGCCCTTCGTTCGAAGGGCTTTTTTTGTTACTCGATCCTATTATCCGTTTCTTATCCACGCTGCCTGCAAGCAATACTATGGTTTCCATCAATTTCCTTCATTAAATCCCGGTTTTAGCAAGCACCCTATACATATATAGAAAATGGGGTGAATTTTACCATGGTCAATAAATATATCGTTGCAAGTGGAATCATCGCCGTTGGGCTATTTGCTGCAGGTGCCTATTTCCTGGATGATGGGGAGCCTGAACAAAATGAGATGTCACGCATTCAAGAGACCACTGATGGGCTGCGGCTCCTACGGGAACGTGATGGCCATCAACTCCGGATTACGGAATTTGACAATGTGTGGAATGGCGGCCAGACCAGAATCTTATTAGAAAAAGATCCTGAGATCGCACTGATTTACCACAATGAAAAGGATGCCAGCCATTATGTCCACGATGAAGTCGTAGTCGATTTCCTGTCCGAGCCTTCACAACAAAAGCTTGGTCAAATCAAGGAAGATATTAACGGAATCCTCCTTAAGAAACTTAATTCGACTTATATCTTTAAGTCCCGAACCATGGAAACAAGAGAATTATTAACCTATTTTGCAAAAAGAAACGACATTGAGTTTGCAGAACCAAAATACTTTCTTATGCAAAACGATATCCCAATTCCAAACGACGTGTTTTATAGGGAGCAGTATCAGTGGAATTTACCTGTCATTGGTGCGGAAAAAGGCTGGTCTATATCGCGCGGCTCAGAGGACGTGACGATTGCTCTTATCGATACAGGCGTCGACCTGGATCATCCTGACTTAAAAAATCGGCTGGTTCGCGGCTACAACGTTCTCTCCGATAACAATGATCCCGATGATGATAACGGCCATGGCACGCATGTGGCGGGTATTATTGCATCGGAAACGAACAATGGTGAAGGTGTAGCGGGCATTACCTGGTACAATAAAATCATGCCTATTAAAGCAATGGGAAAGGAAGGCTACGGAACAACCTTTGATATTGCCAAGGGTATTTACTGGGCAGTGGATCATGGAGCACAGGTCATTAATATGAGCCTTGGCAATTACCAGCCCTCCAGAGTATTAAAAGAAGCCATTGATTATGCTTACAGGAAGGATGTCGTTCTGGTTGCGGCGGCGGGAAATGATAATTCACGCCAGCCTACCTATCCTGCCTCCTATCCCCAAGTACTGGCTGTTTCCGCCGTTGACCATGAGGGTGTGCGTGCAGAGTTTTCAAATTACGGAACCTATGTGGATATAGCTGCTCCTGGCGTCTACATCCCGAGCACATATTTCCTTAACCGATATGCAGCACTTTCAGGGACTTCAATGGCCGCCCCGCATGTCGCCGGGCTCGCAGGCCTTATTCGTTCCGAGAATCCAAAACTCTCCAATCGAGAGGTCATAAGAGTCATGCAGCGATCCGCAATTGATTTAGGAACAAAGGGAAAAGATGCCCAATTTGGCAGCGGTATGATAGACATGAACAAGGCACTTACACTGGCGCGGGAAACCGAGCAGGCACCACGCCGTGAAAGTCCGGTACGCAGTTTATTGGATTGGTTAAGTAAATAACTTACGTGAAAAGTCCCCCTGAAGCGGGACTTTTTTCATTGTGCCGTTTTGCCCATTCATAATATTGAAACAGCCACCGTATATATAAACTGTGACAATATTATGAAATTAAAGGGGTGATAGGAAATGAGGTTGGGGACACTCTTTCTTAAGGTTGCTTCCGTGTATTTCCTCGTTGGGGTTTGTATGGGACTCGGGATGGAAATGGCCGGGGACCACAGGCTCATGGGGGCACATGCTCACATTAACCTGGTTGGCTGGGCGTCGATGGGATTATTCGGACTTATTTATGTTCTTTTTCCAAAAGCCGGCGAAACCCTTTTGGCAAAGCTCCATTTCTGGCTTTATAACATTTCTCTGCCGTTATTCATGCTCGCTTTATCGCTATTGCTTCTCGGTAATGATTCATTAATGTTCCTGTTGATGATTTTTCCTAATGTATTGGTTCTTTCAGTTCTTTTCTTTGTCATCAATGTTTTTTTACATGTCAATGCCGCAGATGTGCAGAAGCTTGTGAAAAAAGAGTGACTATTTATTAATCTTAGGCTGATTTCTAAAAGAATGTTGTATTTTGTAGTAGAGATTCCGCTCCAGGATGCTCGCTTTCCGCGGGGCGTGCGGTGAGCCTCCTCGTCGCTAAAGCGACTGCGGGGTCTCACCTGTCCCGCTTGTCCCGCAGGACGTTGAACAATCTTCCTGAAAAAGCATCGCAGGAGAAAATGCGTTTTTTGCATTTTCGAACGAGCTCGCACCTTCCGCTCCAATCAACCAAATACCAAAGCTATGTCTATTCTATTAGCACAAAGTTTATAACAACAACCTAAACTTAAGTCATAGTATTTTCCTCTGCAAAAAGGAGAGGTTCCTTGAAAAGGATAAGCCGATTTTACTTGTCACGAGGTGCTCAATTTAATTTTAATAAATGGGAGGCCCCTTTTATAATGGAGCCTCCCATTTTTATTTTGATTAGTGTCCTTCGGCAATAGCCCCGGTTGTTTTTTCCTGAAAAAAGACGGCCTTCGACGGCCTTATAACCGTTACAACGAGCATACTTGAAATCAGTGCTGCTGCTGTCGCAAAAGAAATACAGACAAGCTGGATTGAAATCATTTCTGCCAAAAATCCTACCAGTAACGTCAATCCAATTTGAATAATACCCTGGGCCATTTCGGCAAGGCTTGCAAATCTGCCCATCAGTTCAACCGGAACATGATTCTGGAAAAAGGTTGCATAGCCAGTTGTTGCAAATGCCATGAAAAAGCCCAAAAGCACAAAAGCTATTGTTGCCGTAATAAAATTAAACGACGAATAAAACGCTATATAGCCAATAGAGGTGAGAAGCAGCCCACCACCCAAATAGAGCTTAAGTGAAACTTTCTTTGCTACAAGCGCAGCTGTAAACGAACCTGCCAAAGCCCCTACACCCGTTATACTCACAATGAGGCCGTAATCCCGGGTGGATAGGTTCAATACCTCCTTGATAAACGTTACCTCTTGCGGATCGAGGGCAAAGCCAATTAATGTGGCAGTCTGGAACAAAAGATAAACAAGGATAAAAAACTTGGCTGTCTTCACAAAGGTACTTACTGCTTTCCAGTCGGAAACGAGTGTTTTCAATGTTATTGGTTCACGAGCCTCCTCTTTCTTTTCATCAACATCAGGAAGAAAATAAATAAGAAGTGCACAAACAAAAAACGAAATCGCATTGATGAAAATACATAAGTCCGTACCCCAATTCATAATTAAGAAACCTGCAACTGCCGGGCCGAGAAGGAAAGCACCGGAGCTTGACATTGTCATGATGGAATTGAACCGTTTCCTATTTTCCTCAGGAACAAGCTTTGTTATGTAAACAGAAGATGCCGGGCCAAAAAATGCCCCAGCTAAATGGGTAAGAAGCAGAAGGAAATAAATAAACCATAGCGAATCTGTAAAAGGTATGAGGAGAACAAGAAAACCTCGAACAACATCTACAAGTATCATTAGTTTCCGTTTATTTGCCCGGTCAATTACGCTTCCTGACCATGTGTTGGTAAGCAATGCAGCGATTGGGCGCATAATATAAAGCCCTGCAACGGCTGCTGCCGATCCCGTTATTTCGAGGATTGAAACGTTCAATGCAATTAAGTAAATCCAGCTGCCCAGAAACGAGACCCCTATTCCCGATAACAAAAGTATCGGATTCTTCCACGAATTCATCTTTTCATCCTTCCTTCAATATTTCCCTAATTATACCATCCGGTTTTAAATTTTCGGAAACTTTCTTCAATAATTTCCGTATGAGCATATTGGGAAAATTTTAAGTTTAGCTGAAGGAGGCGCAAAATCCGAACAAAGTTTCTTTTGGATAGGGATTGGATTGATTACACTGGAATTTCGGTTGAAGAATTTTAAGAGTCCAAAGAAGTAGACAGACGATTATTCATTGATTAAAGAGCGGGATTTGCACCTGTATTTAAATTCGAGACAGGATGAGGTTAGATCTGTTGAAGACATATACTGGAGCCCGAAAGGTTCAGATGAAAGAGACAACCTATTATCCGTACCACCAGTTTATGGAGTGGCTCATATGGAGGGTTTTTATAAAAATTACTTCAAGACAGCTCTAGGTCTGTAGCGTATATAGAATTAAAAAGGCTGCCCCATTAAGGGACAGCCAGAGTTTTAGCGTACTGTTTTTAACGCTTTGCTCCAAGAAGTTACTTGGTCAAGCATCAAGTTTACATTTTCAAGGTGAAGCTCAGCTGGCTTGAATACACTGCCATTTTCGAAGTCAGTGAACAAAGACAGGGTTGGATGTGTACGTACGTCCGCAATCATCAATTCACCCATGATACCACGAAGATGTTCAGCTGCACGCGCACCGCCAGTAGAACCATAGCTTACGATACCAGCCGCTTTGTTGTTCCAAGCTTCACGAGCAAGGTCTAGAGCATTTTTCAATGCGCCAGTGATGCTGTGGTTGTATTCCTGAACGATGAATACAAAGCCATCAAGACTAGCAAGCTTTTCGTTCCAAGCTGCGATTCCAGGAGCATCTGCTTCGCCAAGGAAAGGCAGTTTGAAGTCTGCAATATCAACGATTTCATAGTTTG
Source organism: Bacillus sp. FJAT-27225 (assembly GCF_001685025.1). Lineage (GTDB taxonomy): Bacteria > Bacillota > Bacilli > Bacillales > Cytobacillaceae > Bacillus_D. The sequence continues at coordinate 223,354 of NZ_MAYU01000022.1, forward strand.
CATCGCCGCGCTTATCAGCGATTTCCTTCACCCATGCGCCAACCTGTGGGCTTACACGGCCTTCGCGTGTGCTTCCAAGAATAATACCGATGTTGAGTTTTTCTGTTGTCATAGTTGTTTCCTCCTTTGGTTGTTTACCAAATAATTTGTCAAATAGACCCATCTTTGCACCACCTATTTTAATGACGATAAGAAGCTGATTACTTTTCAGCAACTCACCGTTACTAGCTTACTTTATGTAAGTAATTATATTAATACAATTTACCTATGTCAAGTAAATTAGTTTCATTTAAATATTTAATTATTTTTTAAATAAGGGTATAATAATAAAAAGGAGTGATGATATGAACCCTAAACAAGTTTGCCCGCGTTTTGAGAAAGCTATGGGTTTACTGAGCCAAAGATGGACAGGATTGGTCATATACCAGCTTCTGAATGGGCCGCAGCGCTTTTGTAACATAGAATCTACTATTGGCATAAGCGGCAGGGTTCTTTCTGAACGGTTAAAGGATCTGGAGGCGGAGGGAATTATCAAACGTGAAGTATTTCCTGAAACTCCCGTCCGGATTGAGTACTCATTGACAGAAAAAGGGCGGGCACTGGAACCGCTTATGAAGGAAATAGAGAATTGGTCACAGTCCTGGCTAGAGGCTGATAGTGCCATCTCTAAGTAAAAGATAAAATTCAAGGATACAGCCGGCACTCTGGTGCACTGACTGTATCCTTTTTTGTCACGCTATTTCAGTGTTGCCTTAATAATGAAGCGGTGCTGCTTTACTTCCCTTTTTTCTGGATCGCTGTGTGCACTTTATAAAGCTTGTCTTTATACCTCAAAATCTCAAAATCAGATATTTGCCATGGGATTGCCTTCAAATCAGCAGCAGTCATTACACAGGGAGCTTTTCATAAGCAATTTTTTCGATAATGCTCTTATGCTGAGGATAGTCCTTTAACAGTTCGTCCTGTGTAAATAGCTCGAATTCTTCAAACTCAAAGCCTGGAGCGACCATGCAGCCCACCAGTGCAAACCCCTCTTCCCCAAGAAGCGATGAGCCAAAAATCGTGTTCTTCGGCACAGCAACCTGGGGCACTCCGCCATTTTCCAAATCCAGGCCAAGCCGCGCTTCTTCATATTCGCCATTTTCATGAATCATATGTACAGCCAATGCATTTCCCGCATGAAAATACCACAGCTCATCAGACTTCAATCGATGAAGGTGGGAGATATCGCCCGCTCTGAGCAAAAAATAAATGCTTGTGTATAACGTCTTTTTCCCGTCCAGCAGTTCTTCTGATTTGAAGGTTTGCTTGAAAAAGCCCCCTTCCGGATGGGGTTCTAGCTCCAGCTTTTCTATCCAATATTCTGCATTATGCATAGTGTCTTTCCTCCTAAATCCATACTCCCTTCCAAGTATAGCGGTGATGGCCCGTTGACGCAAAAAGCCTGGCAGCAAGGTTGAAGCTGCCAGGCTTTTGTTCTACGTCTAGCTCCAGCGCCTATCGCCTAGTAAACTTCAGGTCTCCTCCCTACGATAAGTCATCATCGAATCGCTTAGGTGCTCCTGCGCCATAGCATATTCATGGAAGCATATCTTCAGCTCGTCGCAAAGCCCAAGTAGCTCTTTCGAAGATGTTTTTTCATGATGTGATGCAAGTAGAAGCTTCGCTCTTCGTGATTCCTTTATCTCAGTCGAAGCCCCTCCAGTTTGTACGGCGATGACCACTAAGGAAAGCTCCCTAGAATATTCATCGCAGGGACAGGCGTTCTTTGCCTGTCACGAAGGCGCTTACGCTTTTGTTTTTACTTTGTAAAAATTGCATTTGAAAGCAGTCTGAATAGGTAATCGGTATGGTCACGGAAGCCAGCTTCAAGTCCAATCAAGGTTACATCCTTATGTTCCTCTTTTACGACAACAGGCAGGCCTGACACTTCAGGGCGATTCCTCCAGTGTCCTGCTAAGAAGAAGTCTTGGCTGTTATCAAAGGTGGCCGCAACTTCGTCATTACCTGACACCGTATACCAGGCTGGACGGTAAACAAAGCCAATATCGTCTTGGCCGTATCCCGCTGTCAGCCCAGTACCTTGATAGTCGACCTTCACGATCCCGTTACTGTTGCCACCGCCGGTAGTGACAGTGTTATCGGTCAATCCAAGCGTCTTGGTTGCCCGTGAGGCACCTGCACCGACTGCAATGTATTTTCCGCCATTGTCCAGGAAGCTGTTAAGGTTCGCTTTAAACGCATCGAGCTGGCCTGGATTCTCAAAGCCAAATTCTTTGTTGGCTGTACTTAGGTTTGTGGAAATTAAGCTTTCCGTGCCGCTGTAGACAAATGCATCGAACCGATCAAGCCCTGATTCCGAAACCTCGACAGGAGTCACTTCGCTTACATCAAAACCAAGACGCTTCAAAGATAGTTTGGTCCCTGAATGTGACTGTGCTTTGCCCATTCCGCCATCCTTGAGGATTGCCACTTTCAGATTTTCGATTGTTTCTGCATCAGCAGGGATGCTGGCCGAGCCAATCTGAATGCCTGATTCCTTGACTGCAGCAGAAACCTTGTTTGATGGGGCATTGGCATAGAAATTACCTTTTGGATCACGCTTAATGTCGACACCTTGCTTTAACAAGTCGTTGACAAGTTTTACGGCCTTCACTGAGCTATTAGGAATAAGGAAAGGCCCTTTCCCTGTAACCGCTCCCTGGCTTCCAACATTGTGAACCTTTGAAGACACAACAGTTACCTTCTCATGGACCGGATCGGCTGCAAAGCCCCATAGCTCCGGCAGGCTCCACGCTGAGATGTCGTACATGGCTGTAGTGTCATTGGAAATATCTTCTCCATCCCAAAGCATCGTATTGGCAAGACCCGCTTTTGCCTGGTCCATCTGGACGATGTACGTTCCTTTCTGATAGGACTGGCCGCCTGCTGTAAATGGCTTGGATGCTTTTACAACTTCAATGTCGTTGTTAATCAAGTGCTGAACTGCTTTTTCAGTTACAGTCGGATCCTTTTCATCGACCGGGAGGATGTAGGCATTCGGAAAATGCCCGTCTTCATGATATGGATGGTCAAAGTTGATTCCGCGCTTAAACATTTCGATTTGGTCGGCAATCATTTCCTGTTTGTTTTCAGTTGCAAATTCCAGAGCACCCATGATTGCGTCGTACATCCAGCGGACTCCATCTTCATCATTGGTTGGTGCTTCGAGAGTGTGTCCATAGGCACCGTGATACATCGCATACATTGGCGTAAAAATTGGCGGGTAGTCATCCCAGCCTGCCGCATCATCACGCTGAGGAATATAGACGCCCTCCATACCTTTGTACAGATTACCGCTGTACTCGGATTTATTGGAGAGGATTTCGGCTTCCATAGCCTCGGCCTGTCCGAACGCCCACTTTTGATACAAATCATATTCATAGTTCGGGTTATGTGGAGGTGTACATGGTTCAATCAACCCCTGCAAGCCTGGCCCATAATTTTTCACATAGCCATGGGTATCGAGGAAAACCATTGGATTCCATTCTTTCAACAGTGCCACGGTTTCTTTCGTTTCCGGCTGAGACTGAGTAATGAAATCGCGGTTCAAGTCGATGCCTTCACCGTTAAATCGGGTTGCATCTACACGCCCGTCCGGATTCTGGACAACGTTGAAGATTAAAATATTGTTGGCCAGTATATCTTTTGTTACCGAATCATTTTTGGTTGCGAACCGTTCAATCAGCTGCATAACTGCATCGGTGCCGACAAACTCTGTCCCGTGGATGGAACCATTTATCATAACAGGAACCTTAAAGTCGGGATTTCCAGCAATCCAATCCTGTGCCTTTTGAGGGTTCTTGAACATTTGCTTCCTTAGTGCCTGGATTTTCCCAAACTTCCCCTGGGCTTCCGGATCTGCAATCGTAACAACATACAATGGGTATCCTTTTGAGGATACTCCCTTCACCTCAACCTTTACACGGTTAGACAGTTTTGAAATTTCATCTAGCTTTTTGCCAACCTCAGAGAATTTCATAAAATCATAGTTTTCGTTGTTAAATTTACTTCCATCCTGCTCCTCATTTACATTGACATTCACCCATTTGACCGGGCTAGCAAGCGGAGCGCTAAAAGGCACTGCTGCCAGCAAACTTGCAGTCAGCAAACTGGCCACAACCTTCTTCTTTTTCATGAACTTACCTCCCCATTTTGTATAACCACTCAAAATTATGTATTTTTATACTACATTTAGTATTTTAATAACTTAAAACACTTATCACAATAGGGGGATTTTCCTATTCACGACTTATTTTAACGCACAAAACTCCTCCTTCCTGCCTATACAGGCACATAAAAAGCCGCCTTCATCTAGGCAGCCTCGTGTTTAGTTTTTGTATAAAAAATGCTTAACACATACCCATAAAGCGCATGGCCCACTAGCCAATAAAACATTGCCTTGAAATCCAATAATCCTGGTGTTCGGTTAGACAGTAATGTCGTCGGATATAAAACTACACCAATCACCATTCCAGCAAAAATATAAAACGCCTTGCTGTGGGGTCTCGCTCCAAGAATTACGCTGATTAGGATGGATATAAACAAATGAAAGCCAAACTCCACCGACTCAGGAAATGCTATACGATTAAGTATTGGAATATAGTCGACGTTTAAAAGCAGGACATATACGTTTGTACCCGTAAATCCCTGAGCTGCTTTAAGAAAAAGTCCAAGCACGCATCCTGATGTCAGCCCCCGCAACAATATCGTTTGTCCGATTGCAGCTTTTCACCATCCTCACCTCTCCTCCCCCATACCCATTCTATTCTATTGGCCAATCATTCCGTTTATCCTAGTCATTGGTTAAGGCTGTTTGAATGCCACTGAACTAGGAAATGCTAGTGTAAGCATCAAAGTGAAGGATGTGTGGTTTATGGAATTTTTACACGGCCAGGAAACTCTTACGGCTCTCCAATGGGTGCTTCGGGCAGCAACTGGCTTCCTTTTTTTAATCATCATTGCCAAGGTGTTGGGGCAGCGTGCCATTTCCCAATTAAGGCTGCTGGACTTTGTGATTGCCCTCGTCATTGGTGATATCATCGCTCATCCTCTTTCTGATCCTGGCCTTGGCATGAAAGGGGCAATGATCACGACAATTGTACTCGTCATCCTCTATCTCTTGGGAATCTTCGGCATACTCAACTCCCCCCGATTTCGGACGTTGGTCAACAATGCACCTATCACAATTGTAGAGAACGGCGAAATTATTTATTCAGGTATGAAGAAGGCGAGAATTTCTCTGGATGTGCTGCTCGAAGAGATGCGTGAACGCCAAATCGACTCTATCAAGAAAGTAGCCTTATCGCTTTGGGAAGCAGACGGGAAAATATCCTTTTTTATTGATCCGAAGCATCAGCCGCTTACCCCATCCCAAACCCAGATTGAAACGGAACCATTTGATTTGCCGAGGACGATTATTAAGGAAGGATATCTAAATAGTGAAGAAATAAAACAAAGCAGGCGGGATAAAGATTGGATTATAGCGAGGCTTGCGGAGATGTACGGTGTAAATGTGGAAGATGTCCTTCTAGGAACACTTGATAAAAAGGACAACCTTACCATCTTTTTGTATAAAAATAACTAAAAGGAGTGCCCCGACACTCCTTTCGTTTATTCATCATCGACTTCCCCATCACTAATTTCGTCTTCTTCCTCGACGTCCTCGATTTGTTCGTCTTCCTTCGGCCGTTCATCATTGCCACAGCCAGCGATGGAAAACAATGAGAAGGCCAGGGTAAAGATCAAGAAATAATTTTTCACATTTTTCACCATCCTCTTTTGCCTTAGCTTTTCCAGCAGGGTGGCTGATATGTGTTTTCAGAAACTTAATTTGGAACTGATGCGTATCATTCAAATCATTGTCAACTCAGTTACAAATGTTACTGTTCTGCGGTTGAAAAAATTCATTTTTCCAGGCAGAAAAGACGAATAAAGAACATTTGTTCGTGTATAATAGGAATAGAAAGAAGGTGTTGGGTATGAATGGAATGCTGCTCCGTTCCATGGAAGATAATATGCCTCTTGAAGTAATTTACCTGTCTAAGAAAAATGAGCTCACACAGCGGAAGATGATCATCCGAGCAGTAAAAGGCAATGAAGTCTACGCCTATTGTCTTCTGCGCGGAAAGATGAGAACATTTAAACTTGAAAATATCCTGTCAGCCAGGCCTGAAAAGCCTAAGCGTGCAAGCTAAATAGAGAGAATGGGCCCTGCTCGATTGCAGGGCTTTTTTTGTTTGAGAAGAGCATATGTGCCACTATAAATTTACATTTCTTAACGGTCAAAGATGCGATAATCGGAGACATTATGGTAACGTTAATTTGTAAAGAAAATAGGGTACGTTAATCAAAAGAAGGGAGTTGTTTACGATGGCAGAAATCAAAAAGGGTAACAATGAGTTTTATATTGAGGAAGGCGGCGAGAAAATCGCCAGGATTGAATATGTACCCCAAGGACCTGATGAACAAGGCAAGGACATCATAACGGTCACCCACACGGTTGTAGATGAGGCACATGGCGGAAAAGGCCTGGGCAAGGAACTTGTTAACAAGATCGCCGAGTACGCACGTGCTGAAGATAAAAAAATCAATGCCCAATGCTCCTATGCACATCACGTTCTTGGCAAGGATGAAAATAAGGATCTATTGGTCTAATTAAATGAAAAGGGACCATGGCTGGAAGACCCGGCCATAGTCCCTTTTAATCTTGTTTATTGAACTCGATAAGCGCCTGCTGGACAGTTGAGAATGTCCTTAATGAATTGAAATTGATTCCCCTTGAAATAATGTCGGTTGCAAGCTGAGGCCTTAAGCCGGTGATAATGACTTTTATCCCCAGTAAATCAAGAACCTTATGGATATTAAAGACATGACCAGCTGCATCTATATCGATATTCGCTACCCCTGAAAAATCAAGAATGAGTTCATTTACTTCAAGCCTGGGGAATTTTGGAATCACATTGTTCATTAAATGTTCTGCTCGCTCGGAATCAATTGTCCCTATCAGCGGCAGAACAGCCAGGCCGTTTTGTACAGGAACAATCGGTGCCGACAACTCCAGGAATTCTTTTCTGTTTTTGGCAGCAATTGTGGAGCGGTACTCTTCATAAAAAATAATCGATTCAGTCAGGCTTATATCAAGCGAATAATTCAGCCTCGTTGTAATCGTTTTAAACTCTTCAAGGGACAGCCCGTTTTCCCGGCTAATTTCGTACATTATTTCTGCAAGAAGCATTCTGATTTCAGGATATGGCTTGATCAGGCTCGAAACTTTATCCAGCAGGACTGTTTCTTCGTGCTGTGCATGTGCATTGTTCCATTCCATGAAGCCCTTCGCTACCTGTTCTTCATCTTCAAACGTAATTGCCTTTGATATGAATTCAAGGAAGTCCTGCTGGTAGGAAATTGATTTCGTTATAATTTCCTCGGGCACCTCAAAGTCAAGTTTATCCAAGTTAAATGTTACTACCCTTTCGGCCAGTTGCTTTGCATGATCATGAATATAACGGGAAACTTCAGTCAGCTTGTCCATCCGTATTTGTATCCCCCTGCCCCTGTTTCATTTTGGTAGAAAAAATGACTTTATGTGGAATATAATGCATTTTCAGAATATCTGCAACTGTAAAGAGGGACGGTTCTGGTCTGCATCGGCAAACCAGAACCGTCCCCCCTTGCTACACGATTAAATCTGCTTCGAGTTCTTCCTGGGCCTCTTCCCAGTCACGCTTACGATGAGCGAGCCTTGATGCTGCCGTGGCTGCAATTGAGGCAACTATATCATCAAGGAATGTATGCACTCCGGTTCCAGTGTCAAGCTCTTTAATGATCCCGATTTTATTTTTATCAAGATGGCCAAAGGTAGTGACTGCAATGCTCCCATAGCCGAGAGTGGCTCCAAACGCAATCGTTTCGTCTATTCCGAACAGCCCTTCATCTCCCTCAATTATTGATTGAAGAGGTTCTGACAGCTTTTTTTGCTCAGCAAGCCTGTCCAGTTCGACACCGACAAGGATGGCATGCTGAATTTCCCGTTTTAATAATACTTTTTCGACACTATCCATGCACTCGGCAATGGTAAGTCCATCGTGATATGGAACTTGCATTTCAAAAACGATTGCTGCAATCGATTCAATTGAAACACCGCGTTCTAGTAAAAAGTTGCGTGCCGCTTCAGTTACAACCCTGCTATTTACTCTAGTCAATCTAGGTTCCTCCGTTCTTTAAAACAATAACACTATTATAACATTGAAAATCTCATATTATTGTGAATCTTTTGGAACTGCTTTTTCAACAATCCTATGGTAAAATGCGAGTGTTATGGGCCAACCTTACGCGACAAAGGTTAGCCGATGCTACTAAATAGGCGGAGGAAAATCTAATGGAATACCCACGTGGCACAGTTCAGGATTTGGTAATTAAAAGCGCTGCATTAGGTGAGGATGTGCAGATACTGGTCCATTTGCCAGCCTCCTTTTCACACCTCTACAAATATTCCTTGCTGATTGTCCAGGATGGCCACGATTATTTCCGACTAGGCAGAATTGGAAGAATGGCCGATGAACTTTTAGCAAAAAAGGAAATTGAAAATCTTATTATTGTTGGCATTCCCTATAAGAATGTGGAAGATCGGCGCAGTAAATATCACCCGGATGGTGAGAAAAATAGTGCGTACATTCGCTTCCTCGCCCACGAGCTTGTTCCTTATCTTGACAGAGAGTTTCCGACCCTGCAAATGGGCTCGACCAGGGCACTCGGCGGCGATTCACTTGCTGGCACCGTTTCGTTAATGGCAGCACTTGCTTATCCGCACACATTTGGCAAAGTCATGATGCAATCTCCTTATGTTAATGACAGGGTCCTTCAGGCTGCCAAAGAGTTCAATGATCAATTTACACTCGATATCTATCATACAATTGGACAGGAAGAAGATAAGGCAAAGCTTCCGAACGGAAGAATAGCCGATTTCTTGACTCCTAACCGTGAATTGACTGCTGCTCTGTCCGGGAGGTCGATCAATCATATGTATAAGGAAATTGACGGAGGCCATGCTTGGACATATTGGCAGCCGGGGATTCGCGACGGGCTGAGATCTCTATTCTAAGGAGTAGTTTTTATGGATAGGAAAGAGGGAACCCCCACAGAAACCTTTCTGTTGTACTTTACCTTGCAATTGATAAGTTGGACCATGGCGAGTGAGTTAAATGAAAATACAAACGATAAGCAAAACTAAGCCGATTTTCCAATATATTAGGGAAAATCGGCTTTCATTTATTCCTTTGTTTTGAAAAATGTGGGAAGGCATCGCTACAAACTATCCCAACAAATAATCTTTCAACTCTTGGTCAATATTCCGCTTTCTTTAGTTTGTCCAGATAGACGTTTTGTCTTGTATATCACCGTTCCTAATGAATCGATAATAAATGAAGTGTTGATCCCACATAACCGTAATGTTGGGAAAACTATTTAAATTATGTAAATCGCTTCTTCAAATTATATTTTCAAGAGCATATTTGCTATAATATTCAGAAAGACAAATACCAGGGGCTCTTTTTGGGCTTCATGGATCTTGGAGGTAGGTCGTATGAGATTCGGAGTTGCACTTTTTCCATCAAAAAAGCTTCAGGATTGGGTAAATTCATACCGAAAACGGTATGACCCCCACTATGCCCTGATTGCACCGCACCTTACTCTCGTCAATGCGTTTGAAGCAACTGAAGAAGAAGCGGGGACATTGGCCAGAAAGCTTCGCAATGCTGCAAGGCAGCACGAACCATTCACAATCAGGACATCCAAGATTAGTTCCTTTCATCCAGTTAACAATGTAATCTATCTAAAGATAGAACCAGATGAAAAGATTGAAGCACTTCATAAAGGTTTAAATGAAATCACCGGAGCTCCTGGTACGGAATATTCATTTGTCCCGCATATCACAATAGGCCAGAAACTTTCCGATGCCGAACATTCTGATGTATATGGCAACCTGAAAATGCAGGCAATTACTCACGAGGAAGAAGTCGATCGTTTCCACTTGCTCTACCAGCTTGAGAATGGGCAGTGGACCGTTTATGAAACATTCCGGTTTGGAAAGGAAGCAGAATAAAAGATGGATGTCGTTTTAGTCAGCAGCGAGAAGGAAAAGCAGGATGCCTTTTCCGTCAGAAAAACCGTATTTATTGAGGAACAACACGTTCCTGAAGAAGAGGAAATCGATCAGTACGAAGATGCGTGCGCCCATTTTGTCCTTTATGACGGAGCAAATCCTGTCGGAGCGGGCAGATTCAGAGTAATAGACGATTACGGTAAAGTACAGCGAATTTGTGTGTTAAAAGACGCCCGTGGTACAGGCGCAGGTTCAGCGATTATGAACAAGATTGAGGAGTATGCCAAAACCCAGGGGGTAAAAAAGCTGAAGCTGGATGCACAGGTTCATGCAATCCCATTCTATTCGAGGCTCGGCTATGAAGTCGTTTCCGAGGAATTTCTTGATGCTGGAATCCCCCATAAAACAATGGTTAAAAAAATATAATCAAACAAGCTCCGCCCAGATTGTGCTGGCGGGGCTTTTATTTTCTCGGGCTTATCTCGCAAATAAAACTATTCCTTCACACGTAGGATGCAGTTTTTAAAATTCAGCATTTTTCTACTATCGGTTTTATTAGATTATTCTCCTTTCGCCCACCTGCGATTAATCTATTCAAGGTCCCTTTTTGTTTTTAAAATTTTCCTGCTATTCCAATCTTAGTGAACTAAATCTGGGAAATTCGAAACTTTCGGGAGTCCCTTTTCTCTGGTATGATAGAATTTGTGTACTTTTTACTAGATATGGGGAATTGCAATGAAATCAGCTCTTTATCAAAACTCAGCGATCCATCTGGATACAGTTGGACGAGACCGTTACCAACATTATTATCTTTCCGGCCGGAATGGCGAATTATCGTGCCCTTCCTGCCGCGAACCGGTTCGCCTCTATCTTGGAATAGAAAAGGAACCGCATTTTTATCATATATATAATCCTGACAAAAAATGCGCGGAGGCTCCCTCTCAACCGGAACCTTTGAATGCTGGTGAGGTTCAGGGCTTCAAGCTGCCTAAAGGCCGACCAATCGGCGGGGCTGTTGCCAACTCTGCATTTCAGGCTGCACAGGCTTTGGCAATCAGCAGCAGAGCGAGTGCGTCGGCCATGCCAATACTTGATAACCCTCCCGACTACATAAAACTTCTAGAAACGGAAGGGTTCACGCTTGATGGCAATCAGGCGGCTGCTGTTACACAAACAGAAGGTCCAATCCTTGTTCTAGCGGGAGCTGGCAGCGGGAAAACGCGCGTATTAACAGCAAGGACGGCCTACATGATTGACGTTGCCGACATTGATCCTTCAGAAATTATGCTGGTCACTTTTACAACAAAGGCTGCCCAGGAGATGAAATCGCGGCTGCTCCGCTATCCGAACATGAAAAGCAATTTGCTTTCAAAACTTGTTTCCGGTACATTCCACAGCATTTTTTACCGCATCCTCATGCATTCAGATGGTGCGAAATGGCGGCAGGACAAGCTTTTGAAAAAAGAATGGCAGCGTGAAAAAATTGTTAAGGATGCCGGCAGGGAACTTGGTTTTTCCGAGAAGGAGTATGCCTATGACCTTGCCTTGCAGCAAATCGGCTTTTGGAAAAACTCCCTCCTTTCACCAAAGGATGTAAAGGCTGAGTCCGACTGGGAAGAAACAGCACTTCTCCTTTATGAACACTATGAAAATTTCAAGCAGCAACACGGTTTGTTTGATTTTGATGACATGCTGACCGGCTGTTATGAGTTGTTCCGGACAAATCCCGATATACTCGGAATGTACCAGAACCGCTTCCATTATTTCTTGATTGACGAGTTCCAGGATATCAACAAAGTACAGTACGAATTAATCAGGATGCTGTCAGCTCAATCCAAAAATGTTTGTGCGGTTGGCGATGATGACCAGACCATCTATTCATTCCGCGGCAGCTCCCCGGAGTTTTTGCTTAACTTTGAGAATGACTTTCCGGGCACACGGCTCGTCCTGCTCAGCCAGAATTACCGCTCCTCCAATGAAATCGTCGCTGCCGCAAACCGGATTATTTCCTACAATAAAAAGAGGCGAAGAAAAGAAATGGCGGCCAATATGTCAGCGGGCCTTCCGCCAGTCGTCTTCTTTCCTCACGACGAGGAAGAAGAAGCAACGATGATAGTGACCGATATCCAGGAGAAAATTGCTGAGGGTGCTGATCCAAGTGAGTTTGCAGTCCTGTATAGGACCCATGCCGGTTCGCGGGCAATTTTTGAAAGGCTCGCCTCCTCCAACCTTCCTTTTCGGATTGAGCAGGATGCAGAGTCCTTTTATGAACGGCGGACTGTCAAAACCGTACTGGGATTCCTGCGGCTTGCCATCGATGAGGATGACATTGAGGCAGTCGCCTCAGTCCTTCCTGCCCTGTTTTTAAAGCAGGAGGTGCTGACAGACATTAAAGCGGCCAGCATCCTTGACGATTGCAGCGCACTTGAAGCACTTGGAAAAGTAAAAACCGCTCATGCGTTTCAAATGAAGAAGCTCCAAACCGCTGTAACTGCTATTAAAGCGATGAAGGGCATTTCCCCCTTCACTGCAATTGAACGGATTGAAAAAGACCTTGGCTACCTGGACTATCTGAAGAAGCGGGGCAGCGAAGGCAATAAGCTTGAAAAAGGTTCAGATGATATCAAGGACCTAAAGGTTGCTGCGAGAAGTTTCTCCAGTATCCATGCTTTACTTGAGCATGCAGACCACATGGCGGCAATGAACAGGGAAATCAAGAGCCTCAGCAAGCATTTTACAAGTTCGATTACTTTAAGCACAATCCACCGTGCCAAAGGCCTAGAATACAAGACGGTGTATATTATTGGCGCCGTCGATGGAAGTTTGCCCCATGATTATGCATTGGACAGCCTTCGCAACGGCGACCCGGCTCCACTGGAAGAGGAAAGGCGGCTCTTTTATGTCGCCATCACCCGGGCAATGGAGCGGCTGTATATTTCGGTTCCATCAATGCGCCGGAACCGGAGTGCTAATCCGACTAGATTCTTGACACCGATTAAGAAGGATTTGAAGATATAATAAAAGAGCCATCAGATGGACTTGACCATTCGCCTTGTACATCCGTTAGGACCTTTTCGGCCGCTGATACAGCCTATCAGCGGCGTTTTTTTTCTTTTTGTTAATGGTTCTTAATGTATATCAATGCAGTATCATCAGCAGGACTCCTGAAGGCTACATTTTATTACCACTCCAGTCCCTTAATCAGTCACTTTTCACTAGTAGTACTCTGAGACTCACTAGTCATTCCGCTGAAAAAATTAGTAGTACTCTGAGTAGTACTAGAATGACTATATATCGGAGGCTACACTTTATTACTACTGAATGTATATATTGGTAACTTATCACTAGCAATACTCAGAGACTCACTAGTCATTCCACTGAAAAAATTAGCAGTACTCTGAGTAGTACTAGAATGACTATATATCGAAGGCTACACTTTATTACTACTTGAATGTATATATTGGTCACTTATCACTAGCAATACTCGGAGACTCACTAGTCATTCCACTGAAAAAATTAGTAGTACTCTGAGTAGTACTAGAATGACTATTTATCGGAGGCTACACTTTATTACTACCTGAATGTATATATTGGTCACTTTTCACTAGCAATACTCAGAGACTCACTAGTCATTCCACTGAAAAAATTAGCAGTACTCTGAGTAGTACTAGAATGACTATATATCGAAGGCTACACTTTATTACTACTCAAATGCATTAATCAGTCACTTTTCACTAGCAGCACTCGGAGACTTACTAGTCAATCAACTGAAAAAATTAGCAATACTAAGAGACTCACTACTCATCCTTACAAAAAAACCAGCAGTTATCAAAAATCGACATTCTGTAGATAATTCATCCCGAAAATGTTTTGAGCTTTTACATCACCCAGCTCGCAATGTACTCCGTGTGCACATTGGGAACTTCCAACCCAGGATTCACTTTCGCCCAGCTTCCCTTTATCCCGAGCTCTTCGCACGCAAGCTCAAACTGGCACATGGCGATTCCAATATCAAGCAGCTGCATGTTATAGCCTAGTGACGCGCTATAGTTTGGCGTATATTCAATAAAAAAATGGCATGTTCTCCGGTCATCCGTTACAACAAGCCTCCACGGCTGTTTGTTGGATGCAGAAGGCCCAAGCCTGACCATTTCAATTGGTGTTTCAAATGAGCCGGCGTTTTCCTGTATCAATGGAATTTCAAAACTTGTGTCAAAAAAGAGTTTATCCCATGGCTTTTTGTTATCTGATTTAACAACTGCCCTTACCGCTTTATCAAACAAACGCCGGTTCTCTTTTGGATAGCCAATTGGTGTAACACAAGGAATGAAAGAGCCTGAAGGAATTGACAGCTCCCGCTCAAATGAGTGTCTAGTGAAAGTCCCGCCCATCCAGCATGTCCCCAATCCCAGGCTGCATACATGCAGGACCAATTTATGAAAGCCATATCCAAAATCAATTAGTGAATCTTTTTCATTTGCACAAATTCCAACAAGATAGGCGCGCGGATTTTTGATAAATCCATATGTTCCAACCTTCAGCCCTTTATCCGTTTCATTGTTGGTTACCCGGACAAATTCTGCCTTGCCTTCTCTGCCTAAAGGACCAGCAATGCTCTTATTCCTTCCGAGGTATTCCCGTATACTCTGGACAAGCTCATCCGGCAGCTCATCGGCACTAAATGTCCGGATTGACTTCCTTTTCTGCATTATTTCAATTTGAGACACTGGACCACTCCTTACTGAATCGAAATCTTCCAAATCATATGATCCTGTCCTTTTCCCCAATAATCCTTTAGCCAATAATCAGGGGAACCGAACTTGTTTTTCCAGATAACCTGGGAACTTAGATACCCGCTGTCGAGGCAATATTCATCTATACCTTCCTCCAACAAATGACCAGCCATGGCGGCCAGCAGCTTATTTCCTATCCCCTTGCCCTGATAATCGGGATGAACAAAAATGGTTCCGACCTCAACCAGCTCCTGTAATACCCCCTTGGTAAGTTCATTAATCAAACTGCTTGCAGGGCCACATTCAATTGAACCAAGAATCATTCCGTTCTCTGAAGCAACCAGGAAGTAACGTTCAGCTCCCCCACTTGCAAAATCCTCTTTAAGATACTTCTTCTTAGTGTCTATTTCTTCCTCCATATCGTACACAAGTTCACTAATGCCATTTTTCTCAAACGTATCGGTTATAACCGCCTTGAAGAAGCGGTACAATTTCTCCCTATCAGCCAATATCGGCCTTTTAATTTCCAATTTGACTGCCTCCCCTCCATATAAAAAAGCGCAGCTGCATCGCAGTGCGCCATTTATATGATCACTTTTATTATACCAGGAATATCCAATTATTATCAGCCTTTTTCTTTTAAAAATTTCTGATAGCGTTGATTGAAAGGGGGCTGCGGAATGATTGATTATCGTATTGTACAAACTGAAGGGTTTACTGAAAAAATAGGGGAACTTGTATCCATGCTCAGCCATACTAGGGATGTTACTTTGGCTGATTTAGAAGGTTTATCAAAGGAAGAGCTAGACTATTTGCCGAGCCCGGGGGGCAATTCTATTGGGGCACTGCTGCTTCATATAGCGGCTATTGAGGTTGCTTATCAGGTCATTACCTTTGAAAACAGGGACTTGAACGAACAGGAATTGCAAATATGGGGAGCTGCGCTCGACCTTGGGGAACAAGCGCGTGAAACGATTAAAGGAAAACCGCTAGACTATTATCTGGAGGTGCTTTCCGATGTTCGGACCAAAAGCCTTGCACTTCTTTCCGTTTGCAAGGACAGCTGGCTTTTTGAGGAGGGCAAATGGGAGAATGGTGTAAGATACAACAATTACTGGCGCTGGTTCCATGTCATGGAGGATGAGCTGAACCACCGGGGCCAGATTAGAAGCATCAAACGACTGCAGACAAAATGAAAGAATCCGGCCTTGGGGGAGTCGAGGCCGGATTCTTTCCTATTTTTTATTCAGCATATTCGAGATCGTATTAAAATCGAGTTGTTTCCCATCCTTAATAATTGATTGGACGATTTTATCCTCTGTTTCCCGGTTCACTGGTTTATTAGCAATTTTGGAAACCCGCTGGATGACACTGCGAACAGTTCGTTCATCCTGGAAATTTGCATTTTGCAGGGACGCGGCAAGGTCGAAGATATCCTTCATGTTCACGCCGGTCTTTTTTTCAAGGTTTTTGAAAAATCCGTTATCCATTCAATTGTCACGCTCCTTCATAGGCTACTCTTATCATATGAAGGCAATATGAAATGGTGAAAAATACTTTAAAAGAAAATGGCCTGGAGGGAACGTCCCACCAGGCCATTTCTTTATTCTTAATAGAAGCTAGCTCCAACGATAATCAAAAGGATGAACAATACTACGATTAACACAAACGTTGAACCGTAGCCGCCACCGCCGTAGCCGCCACCGCCGTAGCCGCCATATCCGTAACCGCCGCCACACCACATAGGTTTGTCACCT
Source organism: Bacillus sp. FJAT-27225 (assembly GCF_001685025.1). Lineage (GTDB taxonomy): Bacteria > Bacillota > Bacilli > Bacillales > Cytobacillaceae > Bacillus_D. The sequence goes on from NZ_MAYU01000022.1 coordinate 239,985, forward strand.
CACTTTTCTGCTTTCACCACTACTGTATGTAAAAAGCTGAAAAGTGTATAGGTTTGTACCTATTTAGAAAGATTTCAATTAGCCTTTGGGCTTGAATAGAAGTGCGCCAATAAAACCGAAAACAATCGCAGCTGAAATGCCCGAACTTGTTACCTCAAACATGCCTGTCAATACGCCGACAAGCCCGTGCTGTTCAGCTTCCTGCATCGCTCCATGGACAAGTGAATTGCCAAAGCTCGTAATGGGTACAGACGCACCTGCACCGGCGAAATCCATAAACGGTTCGTATAGGCCGAAACCATCAAGAATTGCCCCCAATACAACCAACGTACAAAGCATATGCCCAGGGGTTACCCTTCCTATATCAAGGATTAGCTGGCCGACTACACATAAAAGCCCCCCTACAACAAAAGCCCAAAAGAACATCGCCAGCATCGTTATTCCCTCCCGTCCATCTCAATTGAAACTGCATGTGCTATACATGGAATCGACTCTTTCTGCTGAAAGGTCAATGGCGACAGCAAGGCTCCAGTCGCAACAACGAGAATGCGTCTGTATGTTCCTTTTTTCATTTCATTCAAAAGATGGCCATACACAACTGTCGCTGAACAGCCTGCGCCGCTCCCTCCTGCCTGGACTGGCTGGTCTTCTTTATAAATCATCAACCCGCAATCCCTGAACTTTTCCTCTTCAAGCTTAATGCCTTTTTCGGAAAGAAGATCCATTGCGGCACTTCTGCCTACTTTGGCTAGATCCCCTGTAACAATCAAGTCATAGTAAGACGGATCGAGTCCTGTATCCTCAAAATGAGCTTTTATTGTGTCAGCAGCTGCGGGAGCCATGGCCCCGCCCATATTGAATGGATCGGATAGCCCCATATCGACAACTTTGCCGATAGTTGCCGAGGTTACAACTGGCAGCTCGCCTTTGCTTTGATTTTTTTGCAAAAGTGCCATGCCCGACCCGGTTATGGTCCACTGGGCTGTCGGAGGTTTCTGTCCGCCATATTCGGTCGGATACCTGAATTGCTTTTCCACAGCAGCATTGTGGCTTGTTGCACCGGTCAGTATGTACTCCGCTCCGCCATGATTCACAATGAAAGCTGAAAGCGCAAGGCCTTCCATTGACGTCGAGCATGCACCAAACAGCCCAAAGTATGGAATTTGGGCCGTCCTGGCCGCAAAGCTTGTCGGTGTAATCTGGTTTATCAGATCTCCCGCCAATAAAAATTGGACCTCGCTGCCATGGACATCCCCCTTTTTCAATGCAATGTCTATAGCCTTGTCCATTAAGAGCCGATGTGCTTTTTCATAAGAGTCCTCACCCATCCACAAATCTTCATGGAGGATATCAAAGTCTGCAGCCAGATTGCCTGCTGCCTCAAATGGGCCCCCTGTTACACCTGTCGAACGGATTTCAGGGCGATTATCAAAAATCCATGTCCGTCTGCCTCTTAGCATCAAATAACCCCCCACATAATCAGCAAGGTTTTAATCAATGCAACTACAAATGCCGAAAACACACCAAATAAAATAACCGACCCGGCGAGCTTGAACATGTTGCCGCCAACACCCAGAACCCAGCCCTCTGTCCTGTGTTCGATCGCAGCCGAAATCACGGCATTCCCAAACCCAGTGACAGGCACCGCACTCCCGGCTCCTGCATATTGGCCTAGATGGTCGTAAACCCCAAAGCCTGTTAGGAGCATCGATAGAAATACCATTGTTGCGACTGTTGGGTTGCTTGCTGTTTGTTCCGTAAAATTAAAAAAATAAATATAAAAATAGGTAAAAGCCTGCCCGATAAGACAGATTGTACCCCCTACCCAAAATGCTTTGATACAGTTTTTAAAAACTGGCCTTCTCAGCTCATGCTTTTTTTGAAGTTGGCCATATTGTTCCTGTTCTGCAGTCTTCTTTTTCCCGGCCATCATGGTTCCTCCTCACGTTTTCTCTTTTTGGAGCTTGACGATCTCCTGAAGCCGTTTTTCAGCCTCTTTGCCGTTATAGTTTCCGTTTTTAATTTTTTCTTGTAGCCTGGTTGCCTCAAGGAAGATTTTATAATCACTTGAAACTGTAAATTTTTCCTTTGGGAACTTTTTTTCAAGCCTGGTGGTCAGTTTTTTTTCAATGTTTTTCATTCTGAATCGCTGCAAATGTCTGACCTTATAGGCAACAAGGAACTCCTTTTTGCCTTTGATTACAGCAACGTCGTAAAGCTCCGGCAGGGACTCAACTTCCTTTTCAACTTTCTCCTCAGAGACTCTTGAACCATTGTCCTCAGTATGTACAGGCTCTGGATTTGTCCTATTCATCAGGGCAAGATTGCTGCTTCCTTCATTTTGGCCGCAGCCAGCCAGAAGCATGGTAAAACCTACAATTAGAATGACTGATTTTTTCATTGTCCATACCCTTCCTGCAAATTTCCATTTGTTTTTTTATTGTTTGCACGAAGGGGGTTTTTATGCTCTTCAGCTTGAAAAGAGAATAACCAGTAGAAGAAAGAAAACGATTTGGTTTAAGGAACATCCGGAATTTATTCGTATATTTTGTGTCAGGGTTTGTTTTTACTTTCCTATTAACAAAAAAAGAAGCTAGCCAAACGGCAGCTTCCTTACTATGCTCCATATCCCCGCTTGCGGCGTTTTCTTCTTCCGCCGCCGCATCCGCAGCCTCTTCTTTTCTTTTCTACAGGTTTATGGGCCTGCTGTTCGGAGTACTGTTGCCCCTCACGATGCTGATTGTTTTCTGTGGCCATGTCCAATTCTCCTTTGCTTTATGCTTCTCAAGGTTACTATATGTGCAAGGAGAAGAGTTGCACAGTTCAGTCGCCCAGCAACCTGCCTATTATTGTTTCAATGATGCCACTAATGGCTGCTACGGCAAAAATTACAATAACGGCAATCCCTGCTTTAGGCAAAAAAACATAAGAGGCGAGCAGCCCGGCACTCACCCAGACCCCCGTGCACCAATAGCAGCTTAGCAGCTTTCCTATCCAGCTTCGGATCGGGCCTTTCCTTGGTACACTATACACCTCGTCTCCTTCTATTACTTCTTCAATGAACGGGGCGCGAATAAATTCGGCAATTTTGTCAAAAACAAGCAGTCTTGTCAGCCGAAAGGAAGCGAGCCCAATAATAAGCAGGATGTTTAATGTAAAATTCCCCATTTTCATATTCTCCTTTACATTTGTCCAATAGGCTTGTATTCCTAATGAAAATAACTAAAATTGGGCTGTTTGCCCATCCCATATGACTCCTCCATACATACTCTGATAATGCAAATAATTATTTACCTAGAAGGAGGATAATCCATGAGTTGTGGTTCAGAGTTCTTCACAAGCAATTGCGTGTGTGATACCCTGCTCGCAATCGTGAAGGCCCAGGAGAAAGTAAGTCCAATTATGGAAGATAACGATTGTGAATTTGGCTGCGAAAGGGCAATTCAAGAGTTGGTGGGCGGAGTTCAGAACAATGCTCCAATGAATGACACAATACCGGTCATTCTGATTTGCAAAAGCACATGTGAGCCATTCAAAGGTGTCGGCGTTAAAAGGAGCGGCAATCAACATAAGCCGTTTAAAGTTGTAACTGGCTGTATTTTCAGAGTTGTAGACGTAGATCCAGAAACCTGCTGTGCGACCCTTGAAATTTTAGTAAAGGATGGTTCCCACGGTTCAGGTTCGGGCGATTCGGAAGATACATTTGACTGTGTAAAAGACCTTGAGAAAGCGCATGAGCTTAAACCTACAGGGGTGTGCATTACAATTGACCTTAATTGCTTCTGCGGAGTATCTTGTATCTTCCCACAAAATTTATTCTAACAAGTGCGCAGACTGTTTCACTTTATGAAACAGTCTTTTTTTGGTTTTAATTCGGTTTGTTCTTTCTTACTTTATGATGAATGACTTTAGTTCTGACCTTTGCTGGCACAAAAATTTAAACAGGGAGCTGCAATGGGCAGCTCCCTGTTATTAATCCAAAACTTTTATTGAAGTGATATCATCGATCGTAATCGTCTTATATTTTTCATCCATTTTCACGAGCAATTCCCTATTACGTTTGCGGTGAACTTCGAAAATCATTTTTTGGCCGCCTACAACGGCTTCGGCCAATGGCTTCTTTAGAAATATTGGATACCTGGATAAACGGGTGACAGTCTGCCAAATTTCCCTTGTCTCTTCATCCCCGGCTTCTAACGGATTTGTTGTTGGCTGTTCTGAACTTAATACGGGCAAATCCACTTGGTTTCTGTTCGCTTCTTCAAATTGCTTCATAAATTTTTCCACTAAGCTTTGGTTTACTGGATGTGCTGATTGTTCTTCCTGAGTAGGAATCTCTTCTATTAAGCCATTGCCAGGTTGCAGTTCGGGTTCTTCCAGGATCCTATCTTTTGTTTCGCTCTGCTGTAATTCAGTTTCTCTTTTAACCGGTTTCTTCAGTGGGCGTTGCTCTTCTAGTTGGTCTTTATCCTCGATTATCTTTTCTGGAATGATTGTTTGCATCTCATTTGAATCTGTTTTTGGTACTTCCTTCAATTCCAACTGTTTTCTCCATATGAACCTGTCCTGCATGTTTGTATTTACAGTCGTAAACTCCGGTTGAATAATATAAAGCAGCGGCTTGGCTATTATTTTTCTTTCCATCCTCATCCCTCGTTTCTTTAATGGGCAAAACTCTACAATCCATGTGTATGCAGGGACAGGCCTGGGCGTTAAAGGACAATTCATATAGGCATTTTTTCAAAAAAAAAGATCCTGCCCAAGTAAAAGAGACAGGATCGATGTTTATTAAAGAATGTGGTATCCAGAGTCGACATGGATATTTTCGCCGGTAATTCCGCGGGACATATCGCTGAACAGGAATACAGCGGTATCTCCGACTTCTTCAGTAGTTGTCGCACGGTGCAGCGGAGCCTTTTCCTCGATTTCCTTGAGGATTTGGTTGAAGTCGCTGACTCCTTTTGCAGAAAGTGTCCGGATTGGTCCGGCAGAAATCGAATTAATGCGGATGTTTTGCTGGCCAAGGTCGCGGGCCAGGTAGCGGACACTCGCATCAAGAGATGCCTTTGCGACACCCATGACGTTATAGTTCGTAATCGCTCTTTCGCCACCAAGGTACGTGAGTGTAACAATGCTGCCACCGTCTGCAATCATGTCACGCGCTTCCTTCACAACCGCAGTCAGTGAATAAGAAGAAATGTTATGCGCAAGCAGGAAGCCGTCACGGGTTGTGTTCAAATATTCGCCGCTAAGCTCTTCTTTGTTTGCAAACGCAATACAGTGGGCGATGCCATGAATTGTTCCAACTTCCGCACGAATCGTATCGAAGCACTGTTTAATTTCTTCATCAGAAGAAATATCGCAAGGAAGGACAAGTGTGCCTTCTGCTTCAAGGGAACCAGCAAGCTCCCGGACTGAATCTCCGAGGCGTTCTCCAGCATAAGTGAAGATAAGGCGCGCGCCTGCATTGTGGAGCGACCGTGCAATCCCCCAGGCAATACTGCGCTTATTAGCAACTCCCATTACGACATATGTTTTCCCTTTAAGTGATATTGTCATTGTGAAAAAATCCCCCTATTAATACAAGTTATTAGTAGTTGGTACTAATTGTACACTACTATCTTTAAAAAGAAAAGTCTCCGGCATGACAATTGTCATATTTACTATCTGAGTAGTGTTTTTGATTTATAAGCGGGGTCGGATCAGGACAATTTTAGGGTCTCCCTAGTTTCCAGTCTGGTAAAATACAACTATTATCATAATGCAAATTTCCCTGGAATTGTCTGTTGCCCGCCACTATACAATGGGTACTAGCTGACCAATACTAATATGATTAGGGGGCTACTGTATAATGAATAACGTTTCCCTTATTAGATTAATCTCCCTTTTCACGGATGTATCTTAATCCAATTGGATGGCTATTAGATTATTCTCCCTTTTCACGATTAGTTTAATCTAATTGGATGGCTTTATTAGTTTCCACAACCTCATTGCATTTAATGAATCCCCAACCGGCTCCATTACGAAAGAAATGAGCATACTAAATCACAGTGTTGGCACTTAAATTGAGGGTAAACTATATAAGAAGAAAGTACCTCGGAGGTTAGAAATGAAGATTGATATCATTGGTGATATACATGGCTGCTATGAAGAATTTGTTGAACTAACCAAACTGCTTGGATACAAGTGGGATACGGGTGTGCCTTTTCATCAAGGAGGGCGGCGTCTTGGTTTTGTCGGCGATTTGACCGACCGGGGCCCGGCGTCCCTTAAAACAGCAGACCTGGTATGGAGGCTGGTTGTTGAACGCAGCGAAGCCTATTATGTACCAGGAAATCATTGCAATAAATTGTATCGCTATTTTCTGGGCAACAAGGTTCAAATCTCGCATGGGCTTGAGACGACGGTCGCAGAATACCTGGATTTGGGCAGTCAATCACAAGAACAGATAAGGAGCCGTTTTATTGAGTTATATGAACGCAGCCAACTTCACCTCGTCCTGGACGGGGGCAAACTTGTCATCGCACACGCCGGGATCCGCGAAGATCTTATTGGTAAAACTGGCTCTAAAGTAAAGACATTTGTGCTTTACGGAGATATAACGGGAGAAAAGCATCCAGATGGATCACCGGTGAGGAGGGATTGGGCAGCAACATACAAGGGGAAGTCCATCATTGTATATGGCCATACACCGGTCAGTGAACCGCGCATCCTGAACAATACATACAATATTGATACAGGTGCTGTCTTCGGCGGGAAACTGACTGCGCTTAGGTACCCAGAATTGGAGCTCGTTTCTGTCCAGTCTTCCATGCCGTATATCCAAGAAAAGTTCCGGGAAATTGAATGAGCCGACTTTGAAGGAAAACGTCGATGTAATTAATTCAGCGATTTTTGAATTAATTCAGCGGGTTTGAAAATAATTCAGCGATTTTTGAATTAATTCAGCGGGTTTGAAAATAATACAGCGTTTACGCTGCTACAAAAAACAGAAAAATAAGCCGGCAGTTCAGCCGGCTTTCACGTGTGTAACAAAGTGGCCATATCGGCAGGCATGTCTGCCCGAAAGGTCATCTGCTCGTTGTAAAACGGATGGACAAAACTGATTTCCAGGCAATGAAGCGCCTGCCGTGAAATTCTCCCGACACTTCCGCCATACAGGGTATCGCCAAGCAGCGGGTGCCCAACATAGGACATATGTACACGAATTTGATGTGTCCGGCCAGTCTCCAGACTTAACTTAAGATGGGAAAATGCTTGCCCAATCTCCCGCAGAACCTTGTAGTGCGTTGCCGCGTATTGTCCATCGCTTCGGACTTCCCGTTCAATGATGCTGTCAGGCTTCCGTCCGATTGGCGCTATGACCGAGCCTGTTTTTTCCACGAAAAGCCCCTGGGCAAATGCTTCGTACGTCCTTTTCACCTTTCCCTGCTTTTGGAGTTTGCTGAAAAGATGGTGGACATGGCGATGCTTGGCGACCAGAACAATTCCAGACGTATCCCGGTCAAGGCGCGTTACGATATGGGTGGTTGCAATAAGTCCAATCGATTGATAGTAACCTATCAATGCATTGGCGAGACTTCCTTTTGGATGCTCCCGGGATGGGATTGTATTCATGTCAGGAGGCTTGTTGACGACTAGCAGGTAGTCATCCTCATACAGAATCTCAAGCGGAATATTCTCCCCCGCCATTCCCTGTGATGGCTCCTCAAGCGGGAAAAATACTTCAAGTGTGTCCCCCTCTTTAAGCCTGTATAGGACATTCACTTCAGCTCCGCCGACAAGAATGGAACCTCCGCGGAATTTGATATCTGTCAGTGAAGCTGAACTAACATCGTTTTCCTTCAGGAATTCCTTTATTAATTTCTCTTGATCATCAGCTTGTATGTTCCATGTTAAAGTAAAGCGGCTTGAAGCCATATCGTTTGCCCTCTGTTTTGTATCTAGTCTTATCGTTAGTCAGAATCTGAAATGAATGAATCATGGACCCGTTTCCAGAATGGGAAAGGCCTGAAGCGTGCAAAGCGGATTTTTTCCTCCGGCACTCGGAACTGAATCGACTTCACTTCTTTATGAAGCATCGTCAAGTGATCAATTGTTACCTCAAAATCGGTGCGGTTGACTGGTTTTAGCATACACGTATGATGGGAAGGCAAGATAAGCGGCGAGCCGACGGTCCTGAACACGCGGTTGTTGATTGAAGCCATTTCAGTGAGCTGAAGTGCTTCAATTGAAGGATGAATAATCGCTCCGCCCAGCGCTTTATTATAGGCCGTACTCCCAGAAGGTGTCGAAACACACAGCCCATCACCTCGGAACCGTTCAAAATGCTGGCCGCGAATGTCCACATCCATGACAAGTGTTCCTTCGAGCCCCTTGACAGTCGATTCATTAAGGGCCAGATACCGCGACTCTTTGCCGGCATGCTGGTAGCGGATAATCACTTCCAGAAGCGGATATTCAACAATTTGATAGGGTGTTTTGGCAATGGCAATGACAAGTTTCTCTATTTCCTCCGGCACCCAGTCCGCATAAAAGCCAAGATGCCCTGTATGAACACCAACAAACGCAGTTTTGGATAACCGGCTGCTATAGCGGTGAAACGCATAGAGCAGCGTTCCGTCACCGCCTATGGAAATGACGATATCCGGCTGGTCTTCGTCATACACAAGATCAAAATCGAGTAAATACGTCCTCATCTTATGCATCAGTGTATTCGATTTCTCATCGCCCTTTGTCGTAATCGCAAATTTCATTTCACTGCTCCTCAACTTAGAACTTTTACCGCATGAACATTGCCGGTCAGGATTGGTCCTCTTTATCTTGCTGGGCTTCTTTTTTTCGTGTAAAAAAGGCCTGGGCTTCCTGAATTTCGCCGCGGATGAGCGACATTTCCTCATCCAGGCGGAAAGCCGCCTCAGCCGCGCGCTGCAGTCTGTTTTTTATATCTTCGGGGAACTGGCCTTTATATTTATAATTTAATGAATGCTCAATCGTCGCCCAGAAATTCATCGCTAGCGTCCTGATTTGAATTTCAGCAAGAATATTTTTTTCACCGGTAATGGTTTGGACGGGGTAGCGGATCACCACATGATAGGAACGGTAGCCACTTGTTTTTTCATGGGAGATATAATCGCGCTCCTCGACTATTTCAAAATCGTTCCGGTTCCGGAGCAGCTGGACAACTGTCCGGATATCATCCACGAACTGGCACATCAGCCTAAGCCCGGCAATGTCCTGCATTTCCTCCTCTAATCTATCAAGCGGAATGGCCTTTTGGTTCGCTTTGTCGAGAATGCTTGCAATCGGCTTGACCCGGCCAGTTACAAATTCGATTGGGGAATGGCTTGAATCCAGTTGAAACTGGCTCCTCATCCCTTTTAGTTTAATTTTTAACTCCTCTACAGCCTGTTTATATGGTGCGAGGAATGTTTCCCAATTCTTCATTCCATCTGTCCCCCCAAAAGTGAAAACGGGGCAGCGTCATATGCTGTAGCGCTGGCGTTGCCACATGTTTTAAAATATACTCTCTACTTTTGCCACCATTTCATCGCCGTAATTCCCATTGCCTTTTATATTTTCAATGAGGTATTCAAGCTCATTATAAAAATTGTCCATCTCCACCCGGCTTCCATTTGATTGTAAGAAGACATTTACCGGCTGGCCAAGTCCATTTTTCAAATCTCCCCAAATTTCTTCCGGCAGGCTTATGTATATATATACTTCATCCTTTTCCATCAAATAAATAAACGATAAATTGTCCGAATCTACAAGCATTTGGCCCCTCGGACTCAGGCCTTCGATACTTTCAGCTGTTTCGAGGATAAGCTCCCCTTCCAGCATGTTTGCATTTGTTACAGTTAGTTTTGTTTTCACGAAATCAACCTCCATCTATCAATTCACTATTTTAGCATATCTGGTGCCATTCTCCCAAAAATTGCATCAATGAAAAAAACAAAGGATAATGGACTCAGGAAATCGAAAGCGGGTGTTGATGTGGGACAGAATATCGAAATTGAATTTAAGAACCTTTTATATAAAGAAGAGTTTAACAAAATCGCCGGCAAATTCTCGCTTGGTCAATCAGACTTCAAGCATCAGGTTAATCATTACTTTGATACTGATTCATTCGATTTAAAAAAAGCCGGTTCAGCTTTAAGGATCCGTGAAAAAGGCGGCAGCTATATTCTAACGTTAAAGCAGCCATATGGTGACGGCCTGCTTGAAACCGATCAGAGACTCACACTGGAGGAAGCCACGGATGCAATCCAAGGCGGCTGCCTGCCTGCCGGCGAGGTTAAGCATGAAGTTGAAAAACTGGGTATTCAGTTTAATGGGCTGGCTTATTTTGGCACTCTTGAAACGTCCCGTGCTGAGGTCGAATATCAAGGCGGCCTCCTCGTACTTGACCATAGTCGCTATTTGGATACAGAAGATTATGAACTGGAGTTTGAGGCTGAGGAATTTGATATAGGAAGAAGAACGTTTACCTCGCTTTTAGAGAAACTGGGAATCCCAAAACGGGAAACACCGAATAAAATACGGCGATTTTACACAAGAAAACTCGTGCTACAAGATGAGAAAGACAAATGAGTACCGAACGCACGCATCCAAAAAGGGAACGAGGTACTCACCAGGCTACCTATCTAAAGACTCAGAAAAGCAAAAGCGAATTTCGAACTGGCAGGGTATTTCCTTTTCAAAGCGATTTATTTGAGATATAAATAGGGCATTGCTAAAATAGAGAGACATTCCACACGCTTTATAGTGGAAAAGCTATCAGCACACTAAAGGAGTTGTCAACATGACCGGGAAAATGCCTGTGCCTTATGAGGCCCTCGGGAAAGAAACATTGCATCGGCTTGTAGATGCTTTTTATAGACGCGTTGGACAGCATCCTGACCTTGCCCCTATTTTTCCGGATGATTTAACGGAAACGGCGAGAAAACAAAAGCAATTCTTAACACAATATCTTGGGGGCCCAGCCCTTTATACTGAAGAACACGGACATCCGATGATGCGTGCAAGGCATCTGCCTTTTCCGATAACTCCCAAACGTGCCCGTACCTGGCTATCGTGCATGAGTCGGGCAATGGATGAAGTGGGCTTGGAAGGCCCGCTTCGGGACGATTTTTTTGCCAGGTTGACTTTGACCGCCCAGCACATGATCAATACGCCCGAGAGCGGAGAAGATTTGGGTGAAGAAGAATGATGGAACACGATAAACGGTTCTTAGGCAGCCAATCGCCCCATCATTGCCACGGTGTGGAGAAAAAGCCCCTTGAGATTTATATTTTCATCGACCCACTCTGCCCTGAATGCTGGGCAATGGAGCCGATTATGAAAAAGCTGCAAATTGAATATGGACGTTATTTTACAATGAAAACGGTCTTGAGCGGTAAGCTGACAATGCTCAATATGGGGAAAAAGAAAAAGTTTGAAAGCATGGCTCAGCTATGGGAAAAGACGGCGAGCCGATCCGGCATGTCATGCGATGCCTCGCTATGGGAAGAAAATCCGGTTATATCGCCTTATATCGCATCCATTGCGATTAAAGCAGCCGAACTGCAGGGCAGGAAGCCGGGTGCCCGCTTCCTAAGAAGACTTCAGGAAGTACTTTTTCTTGAAAAACAAAACATTTCCAACTTTGATGTCTTAAAAGATGTAGCCCGTACAGTCGGTCTTGATGTTGAAGAATTTATCACGGATATTCATTCCGAAACAGCCGCAAAGGCATTTCAGCAGGATTTGAAAATAACAGCCGAAATGGAAGTCGATGAAATTCCAACCCTCGTTTTCTTTAATCAAAACTCGGATGAGGAAGGCATCAAGATTGCTGGATATTATCCATACGAGGTTTACGTCCAGGTCCTGCAGGAAATGCTTCCTGAGGAGCCTCAGCAGGCCCCGCCCCCGTCTTTGGAAGCATTTATGAAATTCTTCCGCCTGGTGGCATCCAAAGAAATCGCTGTCGTTTATGACTTATCAATCCCTCAAGTCGACCGGGAAATGAAAAAATTGCTCCTTAAGCAAAAAGTAGAACAAATCCCGGCAAAGCACGGAACATTTTGGAAATATGTAAATTATTAATTAAAAAGGCCATCCCCGGCAAGCGCCAGGGATGGCCTTTGTGTTTAGTAAAATTAGATTATAGAATGTCTGTGGTTACCCCCACATTTACATATCATTAAAATGAAAAATGCCCCGCTGCGGCAGGGCATTTTTCTATTATACGAACAAAGGGGATGGGAGAAATTTTTCACGGTTCAAACAAAGGGGTATATGTTTGTTGTGATCAACTTCACGTATAAAATATAACATGGTAAGCTGATTTGTTTCAACAAGAATGTGCCTTTTTTCACATAATTGTCATATTCTCCACCCAACCCTTTCCAGTAATCGTTTTCAGCCAGGCAAGAATATTGACAACTTAAAAATATCCCTTTTTATTCTCATGATATTCTACTTTGGACAATACATTTTAACTAAAGATTGCTGATTGGAGGCTGTGGTTGATGAGCGGGTTTAAACTGTCTATCTTGATTTTATTATTCGTTTTTTCTTTGTTCCTGAATTTTCTTGGACTTATGAATATTTTCCCGGTCCTTGTAAGCGGACCACTCTTGTTCGTGTCTATCTTCTTTCTCGTATCCATGTTTAATAACCGCCGCAGATTCCGGGGCTTCTAGGAGAATTTCGAAAATACGCACTGCCTTCCTCCATCTCCATCCTAAAAAATGAAAAACCCCCATCTTCCTGGGTTCAGACACCCTGGAAGATGGGGTTTTTTTGCTCCTAGCTTAGCAGCTGCTCCATTTCGTTCAGCTTTTCTTCGAACACTTTGCAGGCACCCTTGACCGGCTCTGGGCTTGTCATATCGACGCCCGCCTTTTTCAGGACTTCAATTGGGTAATCGGAGCTTCCTGCTTTCAGGAAGTCCAGATAACGGTTTACAGCTGGCTGTCCCTCCTCGAGGATCTGCTTGCTCAGTGCAGTCGCAGCACTGTACCCGGTCGCATACTGATACACATAATAGTTGTAATAGAAATGCGGAATCCTTGACCACTCAAGGCCAATTTCCTCATCAATGATTACATCCTTGCTGCCAAAATACTTCTTGTTCAGTTCATAATAATCTTTTGTCAGTGATTCGGCTGTCAGCGGCTCATTGTTTTGTGCCTTGACATGGATTTGATGTTCGAACTCAGCAAACATCGTCTGGCGGAACACAGTGCCCCTGAAGCCTTCAAGGAAGTGGTTCAGGAGGTACAGGCGCTTCTGCTCATCATCAATCGTTTTTAACAAATAATCATTAAGCAGTGCCTCATTGCAGGTTGAAGCTACCTCCGCAACAAAAATGCTGTAGTTGCCATATGGATAAGGCTGGTTTTTCCTCGTATAGTAGCTGTGGACTGAATGGCCGAACTCATGGGCAAGCGTGAACAGGTTGTTGACGTTGTTTTGCCAGTTCATCAGGATGTATGGGTTTGTGCCATACGCACCAGACGAATAAGCGCCGCTCCGTTTTCCTTTATTCTCGTTGATGTCGACCCAACGGTTTTCGAATCCCTCTTTCAGAATGCCCTGATACTCTTCGCCGAGAGGTGCCAGCCCTTTCAGCACATACTCTCGCGCTTCATCATAGGAAACATCCATCTTAACGTCCTTTACAAGTGGAGTATAAAGATCATACATATGCAATTCGTCCAAACCGAGCACCTTTTTGCGCAGCTTCACATAGCGGTGCAGCAAGTGAAGGTTTTCATTAACGGTGTCTACAAGGTTGTCATAGACACTTTCAGGAATGTTATTGGCTGATAGTGCAGCATGGCGTGCAGAATCATATTTCCGGACACGTGCATAGAAATTATCCTTTTTAACCTGGCCTCCGAGCGTCGAGGCAAATGTATTGCGGAACTTTCCATACGTATCGTAGACAGCCTTGAATGCATCACGGCGGACACGCGGGTCGGCGCTCTCAAGGAAGCGGGAATAGCGGCCGTGTGTTACTTCAACCTCTTCGCCGTTCTCATCCTTAATGGAAGGAAACTCAAGGTCTGCATTGTTAAGTGACCCAAACGTATTCGATGATGCACCCATTACCTCGCCAGCTTCAGCAAGAAGCGCCTCCTGATCTGCAGTTAATACATGCGGGCGCTGCAGGTTGATTTCTTCGAGTGCATGCCCATACAGCTTCAGTTCCGGTTTTTCTTCAAGGAAACCATTAATCTTTTGCTCATCCACCGCGAGAATTTCCGGGACAATATAAGCCAACTGGCTCGCAGCCTGTGAATATAAGGCCTTCATCCTGTCATCCAAGCCTTGGTAGAAGGAATTGCTTGTATCCTGGTCGTAGCGCATATGCGCATATGTATACAGCCTTCCAAGCCGCTCCAAGAGCTGATCCTGCTCCTGTAAAGCTGTAAAAAGATTTTCCGCACTCTCGCCAAGCTTGCCGCGATGTGCTGCTACACCAGGAATCAGGCCTTTCACTTCCTGAAATTCCTTCTCCCATTCGTCATCTGTTGCAAAAATATCTTCCAGGCGCCATGTTTCTTCAACAGGAACCTCGCTTCTCGCCGGCAGTTTCTTTACTGCAGTTTCGTTCGTCATGTTCATCCTCCATTCGACATTTCGGTTAACGAAGTAATACCATAATACTATTCTCGCCTTTTCAGCAAATTCCTGCAACGATTTTGAAAAACATGCTGCCCTTCTATCTTTCCCAAAGATTTGAATTACTTCACATCAGGAGATTTTCATTTTTGTGATGAGGGTTAGTGTCAGTTAAAACAGAATAAAAATTCTCTTCCATCTCCCATTGTTCCGCAGCCGTTTTAGGAAAGGACACTTCCTTCCGAAACAGAAACAGCCCGTTTTGGTTCCGTTCGAGAAAGCCCTGTTTAGCCAGACGAAACAAGTATTCATAAGCAAGCGTTCTAAGGGTGATATCCTTGGCCAGCGGGAGCTCGCGAAGTTGGATATCCCCTTTCGACGCACGCTCTGCCAAGCATTGAACAATCTCTTCAACTGCTACTGTGGTACCCGCGGTTCTTTCGGATAAAACATCCAGAAAAACATAGGTCTGCCAGATAACCGGAAAGCTCGTTATTGGAACAGAAAACAACCCCGGGATGCCGATTTCAGGTGGGAGAAGGAATATATTTTTACGGGCAGAGTAAAGTTGTTGAAGGAATGGTTTGTACGGAGAGTGCGGATTGGCTCCGATTGCCAATTTGCTTTGGCGAACTTTTCTTTTCCATAAAGAGACGAGCACCTCTTTTGGTTGAGGCGGTACGAGAATATCCAGGAGGCCAACCTGCTTGATCCCAAACTGTGCCTTTTTCGCAAATGCCTTCAAGGGGGAGGCCGGTATTATGCTGTGGAGGATAGTGAAACTGGCTTTCTCCGGGCAAAAAAACGGAATATAGCCGGGACTGCCTGGTGAGCAGCGATAAAACAAATAATGAAATCCTGATAGCTTGAAAACCTGCGCTGAATGGGTTGGTGACTGGTTTCCGCCGAGAATCCATAACGGGATATAGCCCCGTTTTTCATAGTTGGAAGTCCGCTTTACAAACAATTCTTGCGGGATTGGGCTGCACTGGAATTCCAGTGCATAGTGACGGTTTTCGTAGAGGAAGACAATGTCGGGGCGCTGTTGAATGCTGGAGTCATATTGTTCAAGAGCTGCGGGTATTCCCAGGCTCCTAAGCCAGTGGAAGAGGGCCTGTTTACCAGAAAGGTGGTACTGGGATTCCCTGTCGTACATACTTTCCGCGCACCCCTCTCGCAGATGCGCAAAATGAAATATTTTTTTTGTACCGAGTTTAAGGATTACTTTCTCTCGGCAGCAAGGACAATAAAATTCCTCATCTTCGCGAAGCTGTTTCAGCGCCTCACGGCTATAGCCAATTGCGAGGTTTATGGTTTGGCCATTCTTTGTTTTGGCAGTCAGCACATGTAATCTCCTCCTTTTCTACTATGTTACATTCTCCTATTGGGCAGCGAACTCCTTCTTCAAAAAGCGGCCTCTTTTGACAAAATTCTGCTGGATTACGTTTATTTTAAAAGTGCTCGGATTGGATTTTTCATTTCCCAATCGCTGGCATAATAATCAGGACAAACTCTAACGTACGCAAAAAACCTCGCCTTTCCAGCGAGGTTTTCAGAAGAAGTTTAGCTTTTTTATTCCAATCCCTTATGGCCCCAGTTAGTTTAGAGTAATGGCGACAACAGCCTTGAGGTGGATTCAAGCAGCCTGTAACCAAAATGGCGCTTGTTGAAGGTTTCGAGTTCGAGCCGTTTTGAATCTTTTAAGTCTTTCCCGTAATCAGCAACTAGTTTCCTTGTGCTATCGGTACGGTAAAGAAAGGCATTCACCTCAAAATTCAGGTGGAAGCTTCTCATGTCCATATTGGAGGTACCTATCGATGCAAGCTCGCCGTCAACAATGACAATTTTACTGTGCATGAAGCCGCGGGTATATTCGTATATTTTCACACCGGCCTCCAGCATGTCCGGGAAGTAAGAACGGGACGCATGAAAGACGATCCATTTATCTGGTTTATTCGGCATAAGAATCCTGACATCGATTCCACTTAGTGCAGCTATTTTTAAGGCAGAAAAGATATCTTCATCTGGAATGAAGTACGGAGAGGCGATCCAAACAGATTTTTCAGCTGCTGTGATCATTGAGAATAGCATATTCTTGATGGTTGTATATTCGTTATCAGGCCCTCCAGCAATGAGATGGACACCGCCCTGGAATCTGCTTCCTTTACCCTGGGGCAGGTATTCCTCAGTAAGCAGGCTGTGATTGGTCATATAATACCAGTCTTGGGCGAAAATAACCTGAAGGCTTCTTACAGCTTCACCCTTCAGCATTAAATGGGTGTCCCGCCAAAATCCTATTTTTTTGATTCGGCCAAGGTATTCATCCCCAATGTTGAGTCCTCCGACAAAACCGACGACTCCATCGATGACAATGATTTTACGATGATTCCTGAAATTGAATTTACTGCTAAGGAAAGGGAGCTTTACCGGACCAAATGGCACAATTTCCACACCGGCATTTTTTAAGTCATTGATATATTTTCTGGAAAGCTTCCATGAACCTACATCATCGAATAAAACCCTGACTTTTACACCTTCCCGTGCTTTATTGGCAAGTACTGATTTTATTTCTTTTCCGATTCCATCATCACGGATAATATAATATTCAAGATGAATATGATGCTTTGCTTTTTTTAATTCCCTAAGGATATTGCCAAACGTTTCTTCTCCATTCGTGAGTGTCTTCGTTTCAGTTGTAAATGAAATTGGTGAGTTGCCAAGCTTTTGTGCCAATGAAACAAGCCTGTGCTGCTGGCCGACAAATTCGGGAGGAGTTTTAGGATTTGGGAGCGGTTCTCCTTCAACTGTAAGATAAGCCTGCTTGTCAAGAAGGTATTTTTTTCGATACATCCGCTCTTTTTTGTAATTCCTTCCAAATAAAATGTAAAAAATAAAGCCAAGAAGCGGAAGGCTCCCAAGCACTACAAGCCACGTAATGGTTTGGGTCGGATGCCGATTTTCAAGGAAGATGACAAGGCTAATAAAAACAACCGATAAAGACAACAAAACGCTTATAGTTCCAAAGATATCCCATTCAAGATAATCCCTAAATAAAAAAATAGCTCCTGCAAGGATTCCAGCAAAGAAGATGATTCTTACTGTGTTTTTCAACCGTTATCACCGCCGTTATACTACAATACGATACAGAAGTTAAAAAGTTTCGATTCTGGTGGCCAATCACCCACCACCATCATGCCATAGTTATGAATTCTTTCAAAGGAAATTGTAAAAAAAGCACAAGCTTTCGTTTAGGGCTTTGTTTGACTTGAATAAATAGCTCTGGAAACAAAAAAAGCCGGCGTCAGTGCCTTTCCGGCCTGGGACGACGGCTTATATTTAGAAGTGCTTCCTAATTTCCATGAATACATTTTGGTTCATGACTTCTTTTCCATACTCCTCGAGGCGATGAATTGTGATTTGGCTCTCCTCACCATATTCAAGGAGAATGCTAAGAAGATCGTCAATTTTATCCTCTTCAAATTCCCCTTCAGGGAATTCGATGTATAAATAATATTTACCTTCAAAGTGGAATAGCCTCGTTTGAATTTCATCCAGGCCTCCACGTTTCGAAAGATGGATAAGGTCTTCAAAATCTTTGAATGAAAGCAGGAAATCCATTGCTTCTTCTTCGCCAATTCCTTCCTCATCACCAGGGGTAAAATGATGCTCGAGGATATCCTCAAGATGCTCCTCCATGTGAAGCTCCTTTATTTTATCATTCGGAATTGGCAATTCAAACTTTTGCCCATCCTTAGACATTTGTGCTTTGGTAACCAGGACCTCAAGCCCCTTATCAAGAGCTTGAACCTGAATCCATAGCGGACCTTCGACTGTGAACTCTTCCTCCTGATGAATTTCATCCATCATTTCCCAAAAGAGTTCTTCGCTTCGTTCGCGGTTATACCAGATTTCCTCACGATCGAAGCCGCGTTCTTCTATATCTATATACGAAATGTAAAACTTTACAGTATTTTCATTGATACGTTCTATCTCCATTTTTAACTCTCCCTTCCGGCAGCAAGAGTGAAGGGACTGATTACCCCCATGCAGACGGTATTGCTTATCTATTACCCATACGAAGGCTGTTTATTCCAG
Source organism: Bacillus sp. FJAT-27225 (assembly GCF_001685025.1). Lineage (GTDB taxonomy): Bacteria > Bacillota > Bacilli > Bacillales > Cytobacillaceae > Bacillus_D. The sequence continues at coordinate 258,696 of NZ_MAYU01000022.1, forward strand.
CATTTGTCTTAGTACAGCCTTGTACTTTTATTTTATGACAATCCAGAGAATTAGGGAAACAAAAGATACCAATTCCAGAAAAATGAGCAAATGCCCTTGGTGTTGTCGCAAAACTGGTCCCTGCTCCTTATAACCCGACTGGAATAGTAAGCTGCTTTTTAAGTTTCCTTCTAGTTTATCAAAGGCCTGGACGTAATACAACGAAAATTTACTGGGAATTTTCTATATTTTCAGGACAAAAAAAACCTCCACATCTCATGGAGGTCGTAAGTTCATGTTTAATTGACCAGCTTCTGCGCCTCGCGCAACTGGAATGTCCGTACCTTCCTTGGCAGGAAGCGGCGAATTTCATCTTCATTATAGCCTACCTGCAGCCTTTTTTCATCGAGGATAATCGGCCGGCGCAATAATCCAGGGTTTTCCTTGATTAACTCAAATAAGTTTTGCAACGGCATTGTTTCAAGATTAACATCCAGCTTTTGGAATGTCTTTGAACGGGTTGAAATGATTTCATCCGTTCCGTCTTCTGTCATCCGAAGAATTTCTTTAATTTCGTCGATTGACAAGGGTTCGGAGAAGATATTCCTTTCTTTGTATGGAATTTCATGCTCTTCCAACCATGATTTAGCTTTTCTGCATGATGTGCAACTTGGTGAAGTGTATAGCGTTACCATTGGTTTTTCACACTCCTTCTAAATTAAGGCCATCTATATGGTAGTACTAGAAATGACAGTTAACAACTTAATTATAATAATTACAATAAAGTAATATCTACTATTAATTATACAATACTAAGGAGTAAAACGATATAGTTTTTTACAAATTTACAAGTACGGCATTTCACTCATACTTTCTTATAGACGATTATTCTCGGGAAAAGTTTCATTTTTTCAAAAAATTATTATTGGTAAATGTCCTCAACTCCCCAAATCGATATAAGATTCGAAACCAATGATTCAGTTTATGTACGTATTCTGCAAAAATTTTAAAGATATAATCAAATACCCCTTTTAATCCGGTTTAAAACATTTTTTTGTAAAAAATTCTTTTCTCAATTAATTTTTTAAATGAAAATAATGATCTCATATACTGGACCCCCTCACTTTTTCTTTGAAACATGCTTGTTTTTCTTTTAATATTTGTAAATTTCTATTAAACTATAAGAAGATACATAGGGTACTGACATTATGAGGGGCAGGGGAAAGAACCATGGGTGAATATTTATTTGACTTTGCAGTTGTGACAATCCTGATTGTCGGGATAACAGCGGTGATGGGCGTCCTGACCAATGGAATTGGCATTAGTTTATTTGGAAGAGGAAAAAAGAATGAATTTGTCGACCAGATAGCCGGTAATCAAAAAGGCTGGAAACAGATTGGCGGTAAACGAAAATAAATGGCTGCTGTACCCTCAAAAGGGTGCAGTTTTTTTTACAGATAAAGTGAAACTTCAATCAGAGGGGGAAGGCTTTATCCCCCTACTGATTGTTAGTTGAACCAATCGGGCTTTTACGGGCTGTTGTCCCCACCCACGCTTCTTAGATTTATCTAAAGCCTTAAGGTGGGGACTTACAGCGCGTTAATGCGGGATAAAGTGAAACTTCAATCAGTGGGGGAGGGCTTTATCCCCCACTCATTGTTAGTTCCATTCTACTGCCGCTAATCTGCCGAAGAGCGCGGCGACTAAGCGGCACTACCAATCCGATTGGTTCAACTATGCCGCTGAATTTCTCATCGGCAAGCTTCACTGTATCTCACCAAATCGGGCTTTTACGGGCAGTTTATCGATAAAATGGAGCGGCCCCTGAAATCATCCAGGGGCCGCTCCATTTTTTTTTATTTATACTGTGCCTTATACTGCTGGAATTCCTTCTCTGAGCAGAGAACAAAGTGGCCAGGGGCTACTTCGCGCATCTCGATGTTCTCATTTTCAGCATAGTTATGGACATCCGGGTTGTACGCTTTACGTCTCCTTGTTCGCTCACTATCAGGGTCTGGAAGCGGGATTGCAGACAATAGCGATTGGGTATAAGGATGAAGAGGATTCTTGTACAAATCTTCAGCCGGTGCCAATTCAACAAGTTTCCCAAAGTACATAACACCAATTCGATCGCTGATGTATTTAACCATTGATAGGTCGTGGGCAATGAATAAATAGGTCAGGCCCTTTTCACGCTGAAGTTTTTTCAAAAGGTTGACAACCTGTGCCTGAATTGAAACATCGAGTGCGGAAATAGGTTCATCGGCAATAATGAAGTCAGGCTGGACTGCCAGTGCACGGGCAATTCCAATCCTTTGCCTCTGGCCGCCAGAGAATTCGTGCGGGTAACGGTTCGCGTGCTCTTTGTTCAATCCTACAGTTTCAAGGAGGTCGTAAACCTGTTCCATCCGCTCTTTTCTATTCTTGGCAAGACCGTGGATGTCAATGCCTTCAGCAATGATATCGGCAACCGTCATCCTAGGGTTAAGAGAAGCATAAGGATCCTGGAAAATCATTTGCATTTTCCGGTTAAATTCCTTTAGTTTCTTTTTGGACTTATGGCCATGGACATCCTCACCATTAAAGAGGACCTGTCCATCGGTTGCATCGTAAAGGCGGATGATGGTTCGGCCAGTAGTTGACTTACCACAGCCTGATTCACCAACCAGTCCAAGTGTTTCGCCTCTATAAATATCAAAGGTAACGCCATCTACAGCCTTAACCATATTTGGGCGACCTACATTAAAGTGCTGCTTTAAATTCTTAATTTCAAGTAATTTATCGGTCATTATTTCCCCTCCTTAACAAGCTGGGGCTGCTCAAACGTGTTTGCTACTTTCCTCATCCGCTTTTTGACAGCTTCCGGCGGCTCAACCTTTGGCGCATCCGGATGAAGGAGCCAAGTCCTCGCAAAGTGTGTCTCTGAAATTTGATACAATGGCGGCTCTTCTTCAAAGTCAATTGCCATTGCATATGGGTTTCTTGCAGCAAACGCATCACCCTTCGGAGGGTTCGTCAAGTCTGGCGGAGTACCCGGAATGGCTGCTAGCTCCGATTTATCATCGCTGTCGAGGCTAGGCATGGATGCCAGTAAGCCCCATGTGTATGGGTGGCGCGGGTCATAGAAGATTTCATCTACTGTGCCCATTTCAACAATTTGGCCTGCATACATGACAACGACCCGATCGGCGACATTGGCTACTACACCAAGGTCGTGAGTAATGAAGATGATCGATGTATCCATTTTGCTTTGCAAATCATTCATCAAGTCAAGAATTTGCGCCTGAATGGTAACGTCCAATGCAGTTGTAGGTTCATCAGCAATTAGAAGCTGTGGATTTGCTGCGAGAGCTATCGCAATCATCGCACGCTGCCTCATACCACCGGAAAACTCATGGGGATATTGGTCCACACGGCGTTCAGGCATTGGAATACCAACAAGGCGAAGCAATTCAATAGCGCGCTCCCTTGCAGCCTGCTTGCTCATATTTTGGTGCTTAATCAGGCCTTCCATGATTTGAGTTCCTATTTTCATAGTTGGATTCAAAGATGTCATTGGGTCCTGAAAAATCATACTGATTTCTTTTCCGCGGATTTTCTCCATCTCACGTTCTTTTTTAGGTACAATATCCTCTCCGTTAAAAAGAACCTGGCCGCCTTTGATTTTACCAGGTGGCATCGGAACAAGTTTCATCAAAGTCTGGGCTGTAACACTCTTTCCTGAACCAGATTCCCCTACAATTGCAAGGGTTTCTCCTTTATATAGATCAAAGCTGACACCACGGACAGCTTGAACTTCTCCGCCGTAAGTCTGGAAGGATACTTCCAGGTTTTTTACTTCTAGCAATTTTTTGCTCATTCCTCATACCCCCCTATTTTCGTAGTCTTGGATCAAGTGCATCTCGCAGGCCGTCACCGATAACGTTGAATGCAAAAATAGTCAAACAGATAAACGTTGCCGGGAAAAACAGCCTCCATGGATACGATTGAAGTGCCGGCAGTCCGTCAGAAGCCATCGTTCCCCAGCTTGCAAGCGGAGGTGTCAATCCAAGTCCAAGGTAACTCAGGAATGATTCTGTAAAAATGGCAGAAGGAACAGAAAGCGTCATTGTGACCAGAATAGGCCCCATTGTATTTGGAATTAAGTGTTTTCCCATAACACGTGGCAAGTCTGCACCGAGCGTCCGGGACGCCAGAACGAATTCCTGATTTTTTAAAGAAAGCACCTGTCCCCTCACAATCCGGGCCATGTTAATCCAGCCTGTGATGGTCATTGCCAATACCATTGTCGCGACACTCTGTCCCAAAACAACCATGAACAGAATAACGAGCAAGAGGTATGGTACGCCCCATAGGACATCGGCTATCCTCATCATTAAATCATCGGTCCGTCCGCCTTTATAGCCTGCAAGACCTCCATAAATAACCCCAATGAAAAAGTCAATTAGAGCAGCAGCTACACCGATGAATAAGGAGATCCTCGCCCCTGCCCATGTACGTGCAAACACGTCACGCCCAAGGTCATCAGTTCCGAACCAGTGTTCACTGCTTGGTGGCTTGTTTGTATTCATCAAGTCATTTGTCCTATAGTCATGCGGAGTCATATATGGTCCGAAAATCGCCATGAATACAAGAAGGATAAGAAGAACCATCCCAAACATGGCAAGCTTATTTCTTTTGAAACGAATGGACACGTCTTTCCAGAAGGATAGACTCGGCTTTTCAATTTTTTCAGCCGCAGAAGCATGTCCGCCAACGATCTGAAATTTTTCTTTAGGTATCTGCATGGTCTATTCTCCTTTCTTCCCGCCAGCCAATTTAATCCGCGGATCAATTAAGCCATATGCGATATCGACAAGGAAAATGGCCATTAGCAAGATGATACTATAGAAGACGGTAACACCCATAATCACTGTATAATCGCGGTTGTTAATTGACGTTACGAAATGTGACCCAAGGCCTGGAATACCGAAGATTTTTTCGATAACAAAGCTTCCTGTGACAACGCTGGCCGTAAGCGGGCCTAAGTAGGTAACTACCGGAAGCAAAGCATTCCGGATCGCATGCTTGACGGTTATTACACGTTCACTAAGCCCTTTGGATTTAGCTGTACGGATATAGTCATTCGCCATGACCTCAAGCATGCTGGAACGGGTCAGGCGGGCGATGAATGCCATTGGCGATGAGGCTAGAGCCAATGAAGGCAAAATCGTATGCGCAAAGCTTTCCCATCTCGCAACTGGAAGAAGTTTGAGTTCAATTGCAAATATATATTGAAGTACGGATGCCATAATAAATGATGGTACAGAAATTCCTAAAACGGCAATGATCATTGCTGTATAGTCCTGCCACTTATTATGCCTTAGAGCTGCGATAATCCCCAGAAGGACACCGATCGAAACAGCAATTAAAATAGCTTGAAGTCCAAGAGCCAATGAAACAGGGAAACCAGATTCAATCAAGTCATTGACAGTACGGGACTTCCATTTGAATGAAGGACCAAAGTCAAATTGAGCTACCCGTGCTAGATAGTCTCCGTATTGGACATACCATGGTTGATCCAAACCATAATGTTCATTTAAAGCAGCCTGAATCTCAGGTGGAAGCTGCTTTTCCGATGCAAACGGGTTACCTGGCGCCATCCTCATAAGGAAAAATGTGGCCGTGACAATCAGGTAAAGAGATAGCAAGATAAAAAGTAAACGTCTTACGATGTATTTCGCCAAAGTACACACCTCCATTAATTCTTGGGCTTACATGCAGGAAAATCTGATATTGATACCAGCTTTACAGGAACACCTAATTTTTGAAAGATACGGGTTCATTTTCCAAAAAACTCTGAAAGCCTAGAAAAACTTGGCATTCAACGCCAAGTCACATAAATGATGCCTAACTTTTCTATGTTTCAGAATTTTTGTTTAATAAGCTCTCATTCAGAAAGGAAGGTATATGGGGAGCAGCCCCATATACCTACCGTGTTAGTATTTCTATTTACGTTTTTTTACTCGATATAAGCCCACTTCAGCTGAACATCGCCAAGACCGGATACTACAACACCCTTAACGTTCTCGCTTTGCAGCCAGGAGTTTGTGTAGAAGTAGATAGGTGCAACAGGCATTTCATCCATGAAGATTGCTTCTGCATCTTTCAGCATTTGCATACGCTTAGCTGAATCGCTCTCTTTTTGAGAATCGTTCAACAGTTGCTTGAATTCAGCATTTTCCCAGAATGTGTTGTTGTTGCCGCCCAATTTATCACGGTATAGCTCAAGGAAGTTGATTGGGTCGTTAAAGTCACCAAGCCAGCCCATACGGCCAACCATGTAGTCACCTTTGTTTAGCTTGTCAATATAAACTTGCCACTCAGCGTTGTCAAGAGTTACTTCTACGCCAAGCTCCTTCACCCACATATCCTGGATTGCCTGTGCAATCTTTTGGTGAGCTTCGGAAGTATTGTAAGAAAGAGTGATGGCAGGAAGTTCACTTACATCCTTATAACCTAGTTCTTTCAAGCCTTGTGCAAGGAATTCCTTTGCCTTTGCTACATCGTTATCAGCAAAGTAGCCTTTTTCGTTTTCCTCGATCATGGATGGAGGAACGATTGCCATTGCAGGCATCTGGCCGCCTTGTGTAATGTTTTCTACGATAGCCTTACGGTTGATTGCGTAAGCAAGTGCCTTACGAATATTCTTGTTGTTCAATGGTGGCTTTTCAGTTTGGAACTTGTACCAGTAAGTACCGGCAATTGCCTGGTTGTGGTAGTCGTCCCTATCCTTCATTTCTGCCATACGGTCAGTTGGAAGGCTTCCGAAAGGAGATCCGGCCCAGTCAAGCTCGCCATTTTCAAACATGGAAAGTTCGGTGTTAGGGTCGTTGATCATAACCATTTGGATTTTATCAAGCTTAACACTTTTGGCATCCCAGTAGTCCTTGTTCTTTTCAAGATTGATTTCGTTTTGGTGATCCCATGCAGTCAACTTGAAAGGACCGTTGGAAACATAATCTTCACCAGCTTCTGTATGCCAGTCAGGATTTGCAGTTGCAACTTTTTCGTTTACAGGGAAATACGTATAGAACGCAGTCAGCTCCAGGAAGTATGGAGTTGGGTTTTCCAGAGTGACTTCAAGAGTCTTTTCATCGAGAGCTTTTACGCCAAGAGTGTCAGGGCTTGCACCTTCAAGGTTGATAGCCTGTGCACCTTTCACGTAGTAAAGCTGGTAAGCGTATGTTGACTCGTTTTTAGGGTCAAGAGCCCATTTCCAGGCATAAACAAAGTCTGATGCCTTAACAGGATCCCCATTTGACCACTTTGCATCGCGAAGTTTAAATGTATAAGTAGTCAGGTCATCGGAAGTCTTGATATCTTCTGCCATTGCTGGTTGTGGCTTACCGTCTTTATCAATACGTGTCAAACCTTCGAAAGCCTGAAGCAATACGCCGCCAGAAGTTGCGTCACTAGCCAGCCCTGGATGGAGGGAATATGGCTCGGAGTTGATGTTTACACGGAATAACTGTTCTTTCTTCTCGTCTTTCTCGTTGCTAGCATTGTTGCCGCTGCCTGCACATGCAGTTAGGAACATGCTCATAACAAGAAGCAAGCTAAAAAAGATAGAAAATCTTTTCTTCACGGTCTTACCCCCTATTTTTATATTTTCCGCAAACAGATAACACAAGAATGTCCACCATTAGGAATACATTTGTACGCTCCAGATGTATTGATTAAATAGTCCGACAATTTTCTTTAAAAAGAATATGCTGACTATTAAAAAATCAATAAAAAAAAGCAATTTCATAGTTTTGCAGGTTTCTAGTCCCCAAAATTCAGAAATAGGCTCTTTTTCTCTACTTCCGATATTAACGTACAAATGTAATAAATGTGACAATTTCGTAAAGTTATCGTTTGTTAGGTTTATTATAAATAGTTTAAATATTTAATGCAAGTACCAATTTATCGAGAAAATATATTATTCCAAAATAACTTTGGCTATATTATCAAAAAAGCAGTCAAAATCTACATCCTCAGTCATGCAGGTAATTATTGGACATATCGTCTAGATGTTTTTACAAAGCTTGATTTTACAGGTTTTTTCGTGTATTTTATAACTACGGAAAATTAGATTTTAGATATCTTTTAAACGTACCTTTGAAATATAACTAGTTAATTAAATAGTAATGGCTATGATAAAGAATAGTACTGTTCGATCGCGTTTCCAGAGAGTTTGTGGTTGGTGAAAACAAACAGCCGGTGTACAGGAATGGGCTTTTGAGCCCCGGGAAGGAACTGCAGTATGTCCCGGCGTATGCCAAGCGTTACATTGGCACCCCATTTCGCATGGGGATTAAGAGGCTTGAACAAGCAATTAGGGTGGCACCACGGACCATTCGTCCCTATCCATAGGGGACGAATGGTCTTTTTTTTATTTTAGTAACAAAAAAAGGAGGCATTTTCTTATGAAAACCATATTTTCCGGCATTCAGCCGAGCGGCACGATTACTCTTGGAAACTATATCGGAGCCTTAAAACAATTCGTGGAACTTCAAGAAGAATACAATTGTTATTTTTGCATAGTTGATCAACATGCAATAACTGTCCCTCAGGACCGTCTTGAGCTGCGCAAAAATATTAGGAGCCTTGCCGCTCTCTACCTTGCAGTCGGCCTTGACCCTGAACGTGCAACTTTGTTTATTCAATCCGAGGTTCCGGCCCATGCCCAGGCAGGATGGATGATGCAATGCATTTCCTATATAGGAGAGCTTGAAAGAATGACTCAATTCAAAGATAAGTCAGCGGGCAAAGAAGCCGTATCGGCAGGACTTCTGACATATCCTCCGCTAATGGTTGCAGATATCCTTCTTTATAGCGCCGACCTTGTTCCTGTTGGGGAAGACCAAAAACAGCATCTTGAGCTAACACGTGACCTTGCTGAACGGTTTAATAATAAGTATAACGAAATATTTACTATTCCGGACGTGAGGATACCTGAGGTTGGCGCAAGAATCATGTCTCTTCAAGATCCGACGAAAAAAATGAGCAAATCTGATCCTAATACAAAATCGTTTATTTCTATATTGGATGAACCGAAGCTTATTGAGAAGAAAATTAAGAGTGCTGTAACAGACTCAGAAGGAAAAGTCCGTTTTGACAAAGACAACAAACCTGGTGTTTCTAACTTGTTGACTATCTATTCCATCCTTGGCGAAAAGTCGATTGCTGAGATTGAAAAAGCCTATGAAGGACAAGGCTATGGAGAATTTAAAGCTGATTTGGCTGAAGTGGTTATTCAAGCACTCAAACCAATCCAGGACAGATATCATGAGCTTATGCAATCGACAGAGCTCGACGAAATTCTTGACCGCGGCGCGGAAAAAGCGAACCGTACAGCATCTAAAATGCTTAAAAAAATGGAAAACGCCATGGGTCTTGGCAGGAAAAGGCGTTAACCTATCTGGTTTTAGAAAAGTATAGCAGCAAAAAAGGCATTCCCCTTTGTACGAAGGGAAATGCCTTTTTAGACTGATACATTTCGGAACTCAAACTATCTACTATTATATAGAAGAAACGGAACCGCTTTCAAGGAACAAAAGCGTAAGCGCCTCCGTGACAGGCATAATGCACCTTCTCTTCGTCCATGACTTATCGTAGGGAGGAGACCTAAAGTTTGTGCACACGTAGGCGCTCCTCTAAAAAGCTTTGTTTTTTCTTTGTGCAATGATTATGCTGTCGAAGCTTTCCTTGTGGTGCTTAGACGCGGACAATCTCGATAAAGAGTTATCCAAAAATACCAAATCTAACTGTCAGTTCACTTTTGGCCCTGTTTCCATTTCCCAGAGTTTTTCAAAAAACGGCTGCCCTTTAATCAAATTTTCACAGAATTGCTCATGCTTCTCACTCCAGCCGAGTTTTACATTTGCAAAAAGCTGCCGCCACGCTTCATCAAATGTCAGCCGTTGAATGGCTTCATATCGTTCAGGAGACCATTCTGTAAACCAATAGCGGACTTCCGCATCATTTCCTGATGATTGAAGCTGGTCAAGTGCCATGAACAATAATTGTTTTAATTGCCGTTCTTTCCGTGTAAGGCCTGTCATTAATTCAGGTTCTGGAGAAAGAATATGGAATTCTTTACTGCCTTGGAACTCCTTAAAGGAATAGCGGACACAATCGTGGTTTTCAACCATTTCATAAACAAGCTGTTCTTGCCTAGGAATTAATCGGCTTTTTCTGACAGGTATATTATATCCTATCGTATCAACTACAAGAATTTCGTTACCATCCGTGACAATAAAGCAATATTCGAGTTGGACGCGCTCGTGGTTTTTCCTTAAGTAGGCTTTCTGGAATACATCATCGAGAAGCTGTTGAGGGAGTGGAGCCAAGTCATTTTCAATATAGTTAAAAAGGACAGGCTCTATTTTAAGCAGAGGAACCTGGTCTAGCAATTCAACTCCATCATCTTTTCTCCATTCATGAAAATGGCAGACATTATAGCCATTTTCTTCGCCTTCAAACCAATTTACCCAGACATCATGAAGATATAGCATAGATCGACCCCTCACTTCAAGAATCCATTTGTCAATCAGTATAGGCAGTCTCAAGTTAAATTATTCCTCCCATTCCATTCATTTGGCCTGGTTTTTCATAGGATATTTTTTCAAACCCCAAATTTATAAAAGAACAGTCTATATAGAACGAACTATTAGTTAATGTACATTCACAGGAGAAAATGCGATTTTTGAAATTTCGAACGAGACTTCAGGATGTCCGCTCCAATAAATTAGGTATCTTTTTAGAAAAACCTATATAGTTTTATTTTTTAAAAATGAAATGTCTAAACTAATCGGATGGCCAAAAAATACTTATTGTTATAATCGAGATTCCTATAGGAAGCAAATAGCATTCCGGCCTATACATGATGAAGCTTAAGTATTCTTCGTAGGTATAGCCGGCAGCAAGCAAATTTAAATAGGCAATTACGCTTATTCCTCCAGAAACAGCAATTCCAAATCCAATCAGCAAAAACAATCCCCTGATTACCATAGCTTGTCCCCTTTTTAAAGCTAAAACCTGCTTGGCCCTCCTGGTTAATCTATATGCAGCTTGCTTTCAGGTTATGAATTATGCCGGGTTCGCCAGAATATGATGCCATTCTTTTTTGGAATAAAAAAAGGCACTCGCCAGTATTACAGGCGAATGCCATCGTTATACTCATTCCTTTAGAAAGCATGGCTGTATGCATTCCTAGAAAGCAAAAAAATCTACCATGTTGGCATGGTAGATTTTATCTTCTCGATTTAGGGTTGAATGCATCTTTCAAACCCTCTCCAATAAAGTTGATGGATAAGATGGTCATTGTAATGACCAAAGCGGGCGGAACCCAAATCCATGGCTTTGCTGAAAGCACATCCGGCTCGTTCGCACTTGATAACATGTTGCCCCAGCTAGGAGTTTCCTGAGGTACCCCGAATCCCAGATAGCTAAGCCCTGTTTCTGCGACAATCATGCTTGCGAAAAGGATTGTGGCCTGTACAATTATTGTCGACATGACATTCGGTAATAGATGCTTTGTGATGACTTTATACGGTGAACAACCTATTGAGACTGCCGCAATGATATATTCATTTTCCTTTTCAGAGAGAATTTTACTGCGGACAATCCTGGCTACTCCTCCCCAGCTCAAGAGGCTGATGGTACCAATCAAGACCCATACACCAGAAACAATTCCAAAAAGGATTGTGTTCAGGACTATGACGAATACCAGGAACGGGAAGTTCAGGATGAAGTCCGTAAACCTCATCAAAAGGTTGTCAACTGTTCCGCCGAAGTAACCTGCAATTGAACCAACCAATGTTCCCAGGAAGACAACAAAGACCGTACACGAAATCCCAACCATCAAGGAGATCCGGCCGCCGTATAGCAGCCTTGTGAAAACATCCCTGCCGCTTTTATCTGTCCCAAGCCAGTGGTCGGCAGATGGTTTCAAGGACATTTCACCAATGTTAATCCTGGTTATATCGATAGTTGTAATATATGGCGCCAAAAACGATACAATTGACACAATAATTAGGAATATAAGGCTGCTCATTGCAAGCTTATTCTTTAAGAATTTCTTACGGGCAAGCGCCATTGGAGACAAGCTTCTCTTAGGGGGCGCCACGTTTACTTCTGAATCTTTATGTGTTGCAATTTCCATTTTTCGTTCCCCCTAATCCAGTCTGATTCTCGGATCGACTACACCATACAGGATGTCCGCTACTAGGTTGCCAATCAACGTCAAGAATGAAAATAGCATAGTAAGCGCCATCATGACCGGATAATCACTCGTCCTTACTGACTGAAGGAACAGCTGGCCGATACCGGGATAGGTAAAGATCGTTTCTGTAATAATAGCTCCACTGATGATTGCGACAATATCAAAACCAAGAAAGGTTATCAAAGGGATAATGGAGTTCCGGAGAATATGTACATTGTATATCTTCTTTTCCGGTGTTCCTTTTGCCCTGGCTGTTCTTACATAATCCTTGCGGCTGTTTTCAATAATGTCATTGCGCAGGAACTGGGTATAGCTGGCTGTGCTTAGCAAGCCTAGGACAACTGCAGGAAGAAGAACATGGTGAAGCTTACTTAGATAGTAATCCAAGGTGCCATCCTGAATTGTAATATCGACAGATCCGTTGGATGGAAACCAGTTCAGCCAAAAAGAAAAAATATAAATCGCGAATACACCAGCAATAAATGAAGGTATCGATAGACCGAGGTAATTAGCACCTGCTATCAGGTTATCCCCAAGGGTGTACGGTTTTCTTCCGGAAAATGTCCCCATTATAAAAGCAAGAATATACGTAATTAGAATTGCCGTACCCCCAAGCATCAGGGTATTTGGCACTTTCTCCATGATGACATCCGCAACCGGTACCTTAAAACGAGTCGATTGGCCGAAGTCGCCCTGGACAAAGTCTGAAATCCAGTTAAAATATTGAACTGGAAGCGGGTCATAATAGCCCAGTTTCTGCCGCATTTCTTCAATATATTGCGGATCCGTGTTGTTAGGGTCAATTTCTCCACTGAGGCCATCACCTGGCATTAATTTTGCAAGTGTGAATACAACAATGGAGATAAGGAGTAACATTGGGAGCATGCCCAACAGTCTTCGGAGCGAATATTTCAACATATGAATTCTCCTTACCTTTGCTGCGCCTTTAGCCGCGTTTAATACCTGCTTAAAGGACATAGTGGCTCCCACCACTGCCCTTAGGCTTGGGTGGAAGCCAGCTGCCCTTCTTTATTCAGGTTCGGTACTTTAATTGGTTCCCGCTGCGGCTTACAGCGGTTTTCCAAACCATCAGTGAGGCAGATGCCCCACTGATGAATCAACTTTTATTATTGCTTAAGCCACCATTCGTGCGGACGGTTAGAGCCTGAAACGTCGTACTCAACGCCTTGGACACGCTTGTTTAGAGCAACAATTTCTTCAAGTTCAGCGATTGGAAGAGCTGGCAGCTCATCCATGAAATGTTTTTGCCATTCAACATAAAGTGATTTACGTTTCTCCTGGTCTGTGCCTACAACAGATACATCAAGAGCCTGGTCAAGAAGCTGATCGCTCTTCTCGCTTACCCAGCGCGGGTAGTTCCAAAGTGCGTCAGATTTCCAAAGACCTGATGGATCTGGATCTGCACCAGTAGACCAGCCGCCGAAGAATACTTCCATTTTCTTGTCGGACTTTTCAAGCATGTCGTAGTACAGGCCTGCATCAGTCATAGTAAGTTTAGACTTCAATCCGATTTCTTCCCAATATTGAGTCAATGCTTTTGCACGGGCTTCGAACGTTGGGTTCTGAGTAGCATAGTGTGCGAAGTTCACTTCGAATTTCTTACCTTGTGGATCTTCACGGAATCCATCTCCGTCTTTATCTTTCCAGCCTGCATCTTCAAGGATTTGTTTTGCTTTCTCTGGATCATACTCGAATTGTTCAAGGTCCTTGTTGTCAGCAGCAATCCAGTGGCTTGAAGGGATTGGACGGTTAACCGGCTTGCCTACGCCATAGAAGAATGCTTTAACCCACTCTTCGCGGTTGATTGCATGGTACATAGCCTGGCGAAGTGCCTTGTCTGCATACTTTGGCTCGTCCATTACGTTTTTCTTGCCATCCCAGTTACCAAGTTTGAAACCAACATAGTAGTAAGATAGGCCTGGATATTTAACAACATTAACAGTATCAAGTGCAGAAACTTGATCGATGATGCTTGGGTGGAACGAAGTCATATCAAGTGTACCGTTTTGAAGTTCCCCAACAGTAAGGGAAGGATCGATAACCTTCATAACTACCTTTTCGATATGAGGCTTGCCAAGGAAATATTCATCAAAGCGCTCAAGTTCGACGGATTCACCTGGAACAACTTTTGTTACCTTGAATGGTCCAAGGCCGACTGGCTTAGTACGAACCTGCTCGGAAGCCATCATGTCTTTTACAGCTACGCCTTCGAATTCTTTACGGGACATTGCGTATGTCCAGAAGTTTTCAAGGTTGTTTACACGGGCTTTGTCAAATGTAACTTCCATTTCGTAATCGTTTAGGATTTTGATACCGGAAATGGAGTCAGCTTTGCCATCTTTGTATTCAGGAACACCTACTACAGTTTGGACGTTCACATAACGTGGGCCTTCATAATCTTTGTCAGCAAGAACTTTGATTGCAAATTCCCAGTCCTGGATTTTCAGTTCCTCACCGTTATGCCATTTTACGCCTTCTTTGATTTTGAACTTGTAGACTTTGTTGTCAGTTGTTTCCCATGAAGCGATGTGCTCCTGTGGCTTCAGGTTTTCATCAAAATCAATCAAGTTTTCATCGAAGAAATCAATTACATACGCGTCAGTTGCAGTGCCATAGAAGTTGATATTAAACTTTCCTTCTGGTGAAGAGTCAAGAGAGTAAGTAAGGGTACCGCCATCTTGCGGCTTATTCTCTTCAGTCTTTTTTCCATCATCTCCGCCCTTAGGCTTTTCGTTAGTGCCAGCTTTTTCTCCTCCGCTGCATGCCGCTAGGAACATTGATAATACAAGGACCAGCGCAGACAGCCATAACCAATTCTTCTTCATTTCTTTTCCCCCAGTTAAGTATTTGGTACTGCAAACGCCCGGGATATGTAAGGTGGGCGCGTTCAAAACTCGGCATAAGCCGGGTTTGATTAAATTGGGTAAAGCTCATCGGCAGTGCTGCCGCAAAACAAGTGCTTGCGTGATTCTATTTCTAGTATAGGTGGCAAGCCACTCGGTGCGATGGCTTCACCTCCTTTAATTCCGGTTTTGTTACGGAACATTGCTCCATTGCCATTGGGCAGCGCGGATGGAACGGGCATCCCGTTGGAGGATTCAATGGGCTTGGCACATCGCCTTTCAAAATGATTCGTTCCTTTTTCTTTCTTGGATCCGGAGAAGGGATGGCGGATATCAATGCTTGGGTATATGGGTGAAGCGGTTCGGCATACAAGCTGTCCTTTTCCGCCATTTCAACCATGTTGCCCAGATACATAACCCCGATCCGGTCGCTCATATGCTTTACGACACTTAAATCGTGGGCAATGAACAGAAAAGTAAGGTCAAATTCTTCCTGCAGGTCTTTCAGCAGGTTCAGCACCTGTGATTGGACCGATACGTCCAGTGCGGAGACCGGCTCATCGGCAATAATCAGTTTTGGGCGGAGGGCAAGTGCCCGGGCGATGCCGATCCTTTGCCTTTGCCCGCCTGAAAATTCATGGGCATACTTGTAATATGCATCCTCTGGAAGGCCTACCTTTAGAAGCAATTCCATTACTTCCTTTTTCAGCTCTTCCTTTGGCTTTTTCATATAATTATAGATTGGCTCAGCGATAATATCGCCGACCATTTGCATCGGGTTAAGAGATGCATATGGATCCTGGAAGACCATCTGCAGGTCTTTGCGGATATCGCGGAGCGTCTTTCCGCTCAGGTTTGTAATATCCTTGCCGTCAAACAGGATTTTCCCATCAGTCGGCTTCAGCAGCCTCAGTATTGTCCGGCCCGCTGTCGATTTCCCGCAGCCGGATTCACCAACAAGGCCGAGGGTCTCACCTTTTTTTATTTCAAAGGAGATATCGTCGACAGCCTTAACGTTGCCAACAGTCCGTCTAAAAAATCCGCCTTTGACAGGATAATAGGTTTTGAGATTCTTTACTTCAAGCAAGTTATCTCCGCTGGGTACAGCCTGTCCCTTGTTTGCTTCTGCTGTCAATGTACCGCTCATCGGCTGGCCACTCCTTCCTTTGGTCTGGATGTTTCGAAGAGCAGGCAGGCAACCTCATGTCCGCCGCCGGTATCGGCAAGCTTCGGAGTGACCGTATGGCACTCCGGCATCGCCATAGGGCAGCGGTTTGCAAACCTGCAGCCGGTCTTCTTCATGTTGGTAAGCGAAGGAACGATTCCCTGAATCGAACTTAAACGTTCAGTTTCTTCCTCCATCTTCGGAATAGCGCCGAGAAGGAGTGTCGTATATGGATGCTTTGGATTATAGAAAAGTGTTTCTACATCTGTACGTTCAACAATTCTCCCTGCATACATGACGAGGACTTCGTCGCACATTTCAGCAACAACGCCAAGATCATGAGTGATCAGGATGACAGACATATCATTGACTTCCTGGATTTCCTTAAGGAGTTCAAGAATTTGTGCCTGAACTGTAACATCAAGCGCTGTAGTAGGCTCATCGGCTATCAGAAGCTTCGGCTGGCAGGCAATGGCCATTGCAATCATGACACGCTGCCTCATACCGCCCGATAGCTGATGCGGATATTCGTCAACAAGCTTCTCTGGGCGGGAAATCCCTACGCTCTCTAACAGTGCGATCGACTTTAGCCGCGCTTCTTTTTTACTGATTTTTTGATGGTTAAACAGGACTTCCTGTATTTGGTATCCAATTGTAAAGACCGGATTAAGGGATGTCATTGGTTCCTGGAAAATCATTGATATATCTTTTCCACGAATCTTATTTACTTCATTTTCATTCAGCTCTGCTATATTGGTGCCATCAAAAATGATTTCTCCGGCTTTAATCTTTCCGATTCCCTTAGGGAGGAGCTGCATGATGGAGAGGCTCATGACGGACTTCCCGCAGCCTGATTCTCCTACGACACCAACAATCTGGCGGGGCTTGACCGTAAATGATACATTGTCAACCGCATTATAGTATGTACCGTCAATATCAAAGGCTGTTTCCAAATTCTTCACTTGCAGTAATGGTGTTCCGCCTTGTTGGGAAATTTTTGTGTTCAATACGACACCTTCTTACTTTTAAATTATTCTGTCAATTCGTTATATTTAAATAAATACTATTACAAAATTGTTACAATTGCAAGACTTTTTTGCATTTACTAACAATGGGGCTGGTAACCGTTTCCAACTATGTTTGCTCAGGGTTTCTGCCCTTTTTGTTGGGAAAATATTATGGAAAAAAAGAAATTTTTTTAATTTTGAATGAGTTCTTTACATCAAATTTACGTTTGTGATAATAATTTTTGACTAGCCAGAACCCAACAGAGTAACCGGCGAGGGCTGGAATTCTTCCTCCTCCAAAAAGGAGCCTGTCATGTGACCTGTCCTTTTTTTTAAGATTGAGATTATGTTGGAAAAATTCCTTCCACATCTGCTCTGTTTTCCAATCCGGGTATTTTTTGCTCCATTCAGCTAGATATCCCTCACCGCATTCAGCCAAAACCGCATGTTCTGCCAGTCCTTCCATCACCATTGAATCCATTAGTGTATTCTCCTCAATTTTCCCTTCTGAAAAGTTCATACGGCAGACATGGTGGTACTCATGCACGAAAATGGCTTTCAGTTCTTTTTTTTCAATATCGTTGGGCAGAAATAGAAATAGCTTATCCTTATAGGCAACGCCTGATTTCCTCATGGTTTCCTTCCTGAAAAGATGTTTCTTATTGGCGACTGGAAAAATAAACAATGGGATTTCAGGCCCCTCCCACTTTTTCATATAGATTTCCAAAAACTCCTGTGCCCATTCCCATATTTCTTTTCTGTCTGTAAGTCTGTCAATATCTTCTTTAACTCCGGGATAAGTCCTATACATGCCAAAATGGGCAAGTTCCCTTTGGATTTTTGCATGGTCCTTTTCAGGATAATAGCTTTGGAGTTTCCTGCAAATCTCATTAAGGTTATTTCCATCTTTCTTTAGCCATTCATCCGTATTGATTACGCCCACTATCCACACCCCGCTTTTTGATTTCTTTACATTGTATGTTCGGTTTATGGCACTGACCCTCGACAGGATAATTTAAGATTGAGGATCTGGTTATTTATCCAGCTCATATCAAAATAGCTTTACATAGGGAATCTTCAACGAAAATACATAACATAAAAGAAATTATTCGTTAGCATAATTAAGGGCCATAAGGATTTCTTATAAGGCTTCACGCCTTCCTTTTTATAACCAAATTGCTTTAATTCACAAAGATAGCTAAGAAAAAGAATAAATAATTCAAAAAAAAAGAAGGGCAGTCCGGCTTAAGGCCGAATGCCCTTCTTTTTGTTAATCAATCTTATCATTATTTTAAAAATTTTATTTTAAAAATTTCAGCAGAGCTTTCGTAGGCTGACAGCCACCCCGCCTGTTTACTCGTATTTCTTGAAAGTGAGTGTTGCATTATGGCCGCCGAATCCTAATGAATTGCTGATGGCTGCCTTAATTTCCTTTTGCCTCGATTGATTCGGAACGTAGTCAAGGTCACATTCCGGGTCTGGTGTTTCATAGTTTATAGTTGGCGGAAGGATTGAATCCCTCATTGCAAGTACAGTGAAGATAGCCTCGACCCCGCCGGCAGCTCCGAGCAAATGTCCTGTCATCGACTTTGTTGAACTGATTGCCAGATTGTACGCATGTTCTCCAAACACTTCTTTGATTGCAAGTGTTTCGTACTTGTCGTTATATTCGGTACTTGTACCGTGGGCATTGATGTAGTCAATATCTTCAGGGTTCAAGCCCGCGTCCTCAATGGCCATTTTCATAGCCCTGACGCCGCCTTCTCCGCCTGGTGCCGGCGCTGTGATATGATAGGCATCCCCAGTGGCTCCATAGCCGACGATTTCGGCATATATTTTTGCTCCCCTTGCTTTGGCATGCTCCAGCTCCTCTAAGACAAGGATACCGGCACCTTCTCCCATAACAAAGCCATCACGGTTTTTATCAAACGGCCTGCTTGCAGTTGCCGGGTCCGGATTCGTTGACAAGGCTGTGTTTGCACAGAAGCCCGCTACTGCCATTCTCGTAATTGGCGCTTCAGTTCCACCCGTGATCATAGCATCCGCGTCACCACGCTGAATTACTTTAAAAGCATCTCCAATCGAATTTGTTCCAGTGGCACATGCGGTAACCGTACACGAATTAAAGCCTTTTGCGCCAAGCATAATCGACACCTGGCCGGCTGCCATATCCGGAATCATCATCGGTACAAAAAATGGGCTTACCCTTTTGTATCCCCGGTTTTGAAAAACTTCGAATTGATTTTCGAACGTCTCCATACCGCCAATTCCTGAGCCAATCCAGACACCGACCCGATCGGCATTTTCGTCAACAATTGCGAGGCCTGAATCTTCCACAGCCATTTTGGAGGCTGCAATAGCATATTGGGTGAAGCGGTCCATTTTCCTTGCTTCCCTCTTCTCCATATAGCTTTCGGGATTAAAATCATTAATTTGCGCAGCTACCTTTGCCGGATACTCATCAGCGTTTACCCTTGTAAGGGGACCGACACCGGATTTTCCGGCAATGATATTTTTCCAGGTTGTTTCAGCATCATTGCCTAGTGGCGTTACAGCGCCAACACCTGTTACAACTACCCTACGATTTGCCATTTATTAGAGACAACTCCTTTACAGTGTTTTTTCTTTAAAAGGGGACAGCCCTTATTATTTCAATACGTTTCTGATTTTAGCTTCAGTTCCTTGCTGTATTGGACAACCGGAAAACCTAGTTGGTGGACATTTACTCAAATTCAAACAACCACATTCTCCACGAAAGCCTTGTTGCTCTATTTGCCCCATTTCATCGCAATGGCTCCCCAAGTAAGCCCGCCGCCGAAACCGACCATTACAACAATGTCATCGTCCTTAATCTTCCCTGCGGCGATATCATCGACAATTGAAATCGGAATTGATGCGGCCGAAGTATTTCCATACTTATTGATTGTATACGAGACTTTTTCAACAGGCAATTCCAGGCGCTGCCGGGCTGCTTCGATGATCCGGATATTAGCCTGATGGGGAACAAGATAATCAACATCTTCCTTCGTCAATCCCGCTTTTTTCACGACATTCAAGCTGCTCTCACCCATTTGGCGGACCGCGAATTTAAACACTTCCCGGCCATTCATGATGATGTGTTCTTCCTGATAAAGATGCTTCCCGCCTGTGCCGTCTGCTCCCAGTTCAAACGACAGGATTCCCCTGTCCCCTGAAGCTGGCCCAAGAACAACAGCACCTGCTCCATCTCCAAATAGGACTGCCGTATTACGGTCTTCCCAATTCGTGATTTTAGAAAGTTTTTCAACCCCTACTACTAGGATGTTCTTATAAACGCCAGTTTCAATAAACTGCTTTCCGGTAATGATACCGTACATGAATCCTGCACATGCAGCACTGACATCCATCGCAGCAGCTTTTGTTGCCCCAAGCTTTTCCTGGAGCATGCATGCCACCGACGGGAACGGCCTGTCAGGTGTAACGGTTGCGACAAGAATCATATCGATTTCATCGGCAGCAACGCCTGCATCTTTTAGCGCACAAACAGCGGCTTCATACCCCATGTCCGATGTGTCCATCGATTCATCTGCCATTCGCCTTTCCTCAATTCCAGTCCGGGTACGAATCCACTCATCAGATGTATCCATTCTTTTTTCAAGATCAAAATTTGTTATGACTTTTTCCGGTACATATTTTCCTATCCCAATTATGCCAGCTCGCATGGCGGCCAACTCCTTATTTAAAAGATTATTTTTTTATTATCAATTATTATGACTTGGTACTAATTTTAACAATCAAACTGGATATTGGCAATAGCGATTTCAAAACCATCTCCGCATTTGTCCTTGCATTTAACTTACCCTTACATACTTTAAAGTAAGAGATAAATTTGATAAGGAGGGCCATTATGGCGGATGAATATTTGGAACAAAACGAACCAAAAGAAAGTGAAGGTTCTGCTGCACACGAAGACCGCTTTTCAAGGATGATGTTTGGAACAGGCAGGAGGCCGGTACAGCCCCAAAAGAACGAGAATCCACTTTTTGAACTATTTGGGAGCGGTCAAGGCAAAGAATCAATTGATTATGCACTCTTGCTGGATGTAATTGAAGGCCTTGCCAATTCAGCAGAGAAATTGAAGCCTGTTATTTCAAAGATTTATCCACATATTCAGCAATTCTTGAAAAAATAAAGACGTCTGGCCCAATCATGCTGTTGGGTCAGGCGTCTTTTGGATAATGTGAATAGAGTTGCAGTGAATACCGGTTGCGATTTTACTTAACCTAGTTAATAAACAAATGAAGTGCCTAGAGGAAAACGCAAACTTTATGTCTATGGCAAAAACCAAGAGCCACTCATTGCCCCCATTGAAACGCGCTTTTGCAAATCAAGGCCCTCCTCATTTGTTATCGAAGCAGGCACTTCCACTATTTCCAGTCCGGCAACCGGTTTAAACCGGCTTTGATTCCGGATTGGGGTGGGTATTCCCAGTATTTCAGCACACGCCTGCCAGTTGGCCCCAGAGCTGCTCTTTAATAAAACATCCCTTTTCCGCCCCTGTTCAATTAGTTCGATAGCTTTTTCAGCAGCGTCCTCGCAATATAGTGCATCTTCTATATATTCCTCAGAAGGGTCATGGTCACGAAACCCGGAAATGGCCTTTTGAAATGCATATCGTTCTGGCTGGTAAGGGCCAAAAAGGGTGGGGAGGTAAATAGTAAGGGTGTTTTTTTGCTCTTGCTGAATGAGGTCAACAATCATAGCGGCCTTTTCTGAATTGAGTGCCAGTTCAATTGGTACGGCCAGCACAGTTTTCCTTTGGTTGTTTGGGGAAATCGTCTTTCTAAGCAACTCTATTACATCGCTCTCATCCTCACAATAAATCCAATCATAAAGAGACAGAATAAGAACTTCTGATTGGCTTCCACCACCTGGGACCTCATTGAACGTCTTTTGAAAGTTCCCATTCCTGCCAATTAGATCTTCCATTTCATCCTGAAAGGAGGCGGATTCCTTCCCGTATGCAACACCTGCGACCTCATAACCTTTCTCCAGCATTTTTTTACAGAGATGAAATCCAAAAAAACCAAATGCCCCAACAATTACTGCCTTTTCCATCACAGCTCCTCCTTGAAGATTTCACTGATCCTTCTGCCTTTACCTTTTTACCTTTACTTGAAGCTGCCTTTTATAAAACCTTTTCATACCTTGACATAAATTTGGCTATTTCTCCGCCTATCTGAGTCACTTTTTCAGGAAGCATAAAGGTTTCGGTTATTTGTGCTTCGCCCCGTGCAGCCTCAAGAAGATCTTTGCAAGTGCGTGACTGTTTATACGCTCTTCCCCCAGACAGAATATAAAATATTCGGATTGGTGCGCCAACCGCCATGTCTGGCGGGGGTTCGGCCTCGATTTGCCGCGTTGCCTCCTTACTGTCGACCTCATAAGCTTTTGCTATCTCAAACAGGACCTTTTTATAAAAGAACTTATGCTCCTTTTCCTGTTCTAAATGCAACTTTAAAGAAAGAATTGGGTTAATTAATACAATTGACCTGATTTGCCCTTCCATTTCCTTTGCGAACTTCAAGGCAGCCAATGCTCCCATTCCTTCTGCCAGGATATGAATCTTTCCATTGAGGATTTCATTTTTCATAACATAGCTATAAAGCGTTGAGGCAAGCAGGACAGCTTTCGTGGAACCCCAATGCTTCCCATGGAAATTGGAAGTAAACAGCGTATAGCCGGCTCCCTTCAAAGCGGAGAGAATTTGGCGCTTTCCGGTATTTTGCTTCCAAAAGCTTGTTTTACCATTCACAAAATGCCTTTCATCCCCAAATACCATTACCCCGAATCCGGTCGGCTTCTCAGGATAATAAATTGCACTCCATTCGTTTTCCAGTTGAAAATGACGGTTTTCCATACGTAAAACTCCTTTTGCCTTTTTCCACTAACTAGTGTATGTAGCCGTGCAAGGAATGAGATAGGGACTTATCCCAAAAGTGTATACGTTCTCATATTTTGGTTTTCTTCTTTTTGGACAGTATGATAAGATGAAAAGAGATTATGACGGGTTGAGGTGACAATATGAAATATTTCTGGACATTTTTCTGGGTAATTTTGTTGGTTGAAATGTTAAGCTATGTTGTAACATCGATGATTGGCGCTGCTTTTGATTTCAAAAATGCTGCAGTAGTTGGAGTGATTACCGCTGCAATTATTTCAATCGCTCCTGTTTTGCTCCCAAACGATCCGGTTGAACACCAGAACCATTAAGCCAGAATGGCCATCCAAAGAAGGATGGCCATTTATTTTTCACCTATTCCCATTCCTCTTACCCGGAATGAAATTTGTTCAACCGTAACCAACTCCGGTGAGGGAAAGATTTTTCTGTGGTATATAGTATGGGGCAAAGGAAAAAGCCATCCGCAGTGATGGCTTTTTGCTTACTAATTTAGTGACCCCGTTTATCTGTATAGGTCCATAGCCTTTCATGGTTTGATGCTTCAGGGAATGGCTGCCCCTTCTTCAGATGAATTTTTTGCGGGTTGATCACTCCGCTCCCGGTATCGCCTATTTCAATATACGTACCATTATTAGGTGCCTTTTGGCCAGGCTTGAATTGACGATTTTGCCCCATGGAATTCCTCCTTGTCTAACTTCTTTACTGCCTACCATTAGTATGACCGCCGATTTCCTCATCATTTAGGGAAAGTTTTTACATTCCCAGCCAATAGTGATATTTGTCATTTGTATGAACCTTCTCCTTGACATATAGTTTTTTTATTTTGTAAGCAATATAATTATAGTAATAACTATTATTGACATATGCAGAACTATCCATTTAAAGGTAGGTGGCGATCGTGCATTCTCTTGCAGGAGCACCGGTAAAACTTAATGAGGTTTTAAAACAGACTCATCATATCCAAAAGTTTGAAAAAGGGAGTTTCCTTTTCCAGGAAGGCTCGCCTTCAAAAGAGATATATGTCCTTCTAAGTGGATTAATTCAAATAGGCAAAATCATTCCGGATGGAAGGGAATTGACTCTGAGGATTTGTTCGGAAGGAGACCTCATCGGCGAGCTGAACATTTTTTGCGCTACACCAAGAAACCTCTTAAGCGCAAAGGCAGTAGAAAGCGGAGAAGTGGCTGTCATCATGAAGGACCAACTTGAAGCAAAGCTTGCCGAGGACAACGAGCTGGCGCTGGAATTTATGAAATGGATGAGCCAGCAATATAGAAAAACGCAAACCAAATTCCGTGATCTGGTTCTTCACGGCAAAAAAGGTGCTTTATATTCAACATTGATTCGGATGGCCAACAGCTACGGAGTCAGAACAAGCAATGGTATTATGATTGACTTGCTCTTAACAAACCAGGAAGTCGCAAACTTTTGTGGCACTTCCCGGGAAGTGGTAAACCGGCTTTTGAGCGAGCTTCGCAAACAAGGAATCATCTCGATTGATAAAGGAATCATCACAATTCATCAGCTTTCCTTCTTGAGACGCGAAATTGACTGCGAAAACTGTCCAAAGGAAATTTGTAATATTGATTAAAGACAAAGCCTGCCGGCATTTGACCCGGCAGGCTATTTTTAATTTGGGTGTGTTTAGAGGCGTTTGATTCTCACTACAATGTAAGGGTAAGCTAAAAAAAAGAGGAGCAGGTTTTCGGCCCTCTCCTCGTTTGCTTATATAAGATGAATGGTGACAAAAATGAAGAACAACACTGAGTTTACAATTTCTGCGATACCGATTTGGCTTGGGCTCATCTTTTTTCCATAAAACACGATTGCCCGACCCAGGCTTGGCAGGAAGGCTAACGCGAGCAGCCAATGCCCAAGAAACGCCAGAACAGCTGGTACAGCAGCATGATATCCCCATGAAATCCACTTAAAATGAACGTTTTTCTTTTCCCTAATCATTGTTTTCACGAAGAATGTACTTCCAATAAAGAAAAGAGCGGAAAGTATGAAAATGAGCATAGCATCAGCGGTTATTATTCCCTCGGGGAGATATGCGCTTGCCAGTCCGGCAAATGAAAAAGCGAAGATTGCGCTAAAATCATTCAATAAATGCCGATCCTTATTTTTGGATGAAAAATAACCGTTAATTGCAAAAAACGGAAGCATCATTAGGCCAAAATAGACAATCGATGGACGTTCATACAAAGGGAACAATAAAAGCAAAAGCGCCGGGATTATATAAATTACCGTCCACTTGATATGGAAACCCATTTTCTTTTTCTTAAAAAGAAGGAGCATTGGGTATGTCGCTAAATACAAGAATATCCAGCCAAGAAAGAATGGAACATGCTCCCAGACAAATCCGGAAGCCACAACTCCCAACCAGAAAGGTACAATCAGCATCGCCCACGCCCCGTGCTGTTTAGGCATAAATAATTTCATATTAAACACCCCTGTTAGCTATTTCATACCTCCATCATAGGCTAGCAACATGAGTGAAAAAGTGAAGTTCGTCACAGATAGTGTTAATTAAAATGGCGAAATTCGTAACGAAGCAGATTCAATTTGAAACTAAGGAGTTCGGGAACAAAACGGTCTGGCGGAAATGTGAAAATGTCCTTGAGCGGCACCTTCAAGAACAAAACGGCATGTGAAATTAGGAAAATGTCCTTGAGCAAGTTGCTCCTCAGTAAACTCAACAAAAAGACACAAAGGCTTTTCCCTTTTGTTTTTGTATGCACAAATTGTCATTAAAAATCGGCATGGCTTTCAGCCTCTTTAAGTATAATTTCCGATATGTGTTCCACTGCTTCTTCAGACTTAATCCAGAAAGCCGGTACGCCAGGAATTTTTTCGGGTGCAGTTTCCCAATAAAGGACAGCCAGAGTTCCATCAAGGCGGCTTAGCAGTTCTTCATCTTCCTTGTTGCGGACAAGGACAATTTTCGGATAACCCGCCCGTTTATGGCCTTCTATCAGGATAATATCCGGTCCAAGCGTATCCAAAAGTGTAATCTGCTGTTCCAGCTTCCAGCTTTCCTGTACCGCCTGCAATAAAAGAGTTCCGTCCCCTTCGACAATGGAGGCTTCAGCTCCGGCAGCTAGATGCCTGGATGAATCTTTCCCTTCCGGAACCGATGGCCTGCCTCCATGACCATGATGTTTGATGGTTGCCACCTTGAGGCCTTTTTTCGAAAGAATTTGAATTAAGCCCACTGACAGAGTCGTCTTGCCGCTGTTCTGGTAGCCGACAATTTGAAAAACGAATGGCCTTACCATGGCCATTCGCTTCCTTCCTGGTCTTCAAGCAAAAGGGTTTCCACTTCCGTTCCCGCTTTAAATCCTCTTGTTCCGCCTGGAAGAATCATAAGTGAATTCGCCCCGGCAAGACTCATAACAATATTTGATTTATCCAGCCCGCTTGGTGTTGCGAACAGTTTCCCCTTTTGATAGGAGATTGTACTTCTGACAAACCTGGTAAATGGATTTGCCTTCGCGAAATCGGTATCTAGTACCGCAAGTTCCTTACGGAGATGCGGCTTTTCAGAGCAAAGCATTGTCCGGATAACAGGCCTTGCAAATAGCTCAAACCCCACATAACAGGCAGATGGATTCCCTGAAAGGCCAAATAACAGCTTTCCATTGTGATGGGCTACTGTTGTCACGCTTCCAGGCCGCATTCCCACTTTATTAAACAAAATTTCAGCTCCAAGTTTTTCGTAGATGGCAGGCATATAATCAAAATCACCTACCGAAACGCCCCCTGTTGTGACAAGCATATCGACTTGATCCAGTGCTTCCTTGACAGCTTCAAAACAAGTATCAAAATCATCGGGAAGGCTGCCGAGATAGTTTACTTTCGCTCCGGCACGCTCAATTTGTGCGGCAATCATATAGGAGTTGCTATTCCGGATTTTACCTGGTACAAGCGGATCATTGACTTCGAGCAGCTCGGTGCCCGTCGCATAAAGCCCGACAACCGGTTTCTTGGCAACCGGTACTTCTCCATAGCCAAAAGTTGCCAGCATTGCCTGAATTCCCGGATTAATGATCGTCCCTTTCTTTACAAGGACTTCCCCTTCCTTCGCATCCTCGCCCTGGAAGGATACATTTTCACCTTTTTTAATTTTGCGTTTTATTGTCATGTAGCTTTTTCCATCGCGTTCAGAGGTTTTGGCAAGCTCAAGCATCATGACAGCATCTGCACCTTCCGGCATCATCGCTCCTGTCATAATTCTGACAGCCTGTCTTCTGCCCAGTACTTTAGAGGTTGTTTGGCCGGCTCCAATATGGTCGATAACCTCAAATTCAATTGGGTTTTCCAAGCCTGCTTCAAGTGAATCTTCGGCGCGAATCGCAAAGCCATCATATGGCGCGCGTGTAAAGTGTGGAACATCACTAGTCGCAATTAGATTCTCTGCCAAAAAGCGTCCAAAACTTTCGTTAATTGATATAAATTCGGCCTGGCCGGTTTGTTTGATTGACATGATTCGTTGAACGGCTTCACTAATCGAAATTGGCTTTCTCATTTCGAGCATCTAATCATCTCCTGAGCCATATCTTTATTTACCTATCTCCACTATAAGGGTACTTGAAACAATCCCCTATGGCAAACGTGCAAATCGTGAATATTTTATGTCCAAATCACTAATTTCCTAAAATTAATTTAATAGTGTGATGCGCGTCACCAACTTCTATTTTCCTATGCTGTATCTTACATATATAAGCTGAATTACTACCTTTTACAAGGAGGATATATTGCAAATGTTAAAAACATATTCTGAACAGACACTTGTCCGAGATCTCGTGAATGATTTTCCAAAAACGGCTGATGTATTCAAGAAAGTACGAATCGATTTTTGCTGCGGAGGCGCCACTCCAATAGCAGAAGCAGCGGCTTCAGGAAATGTAAACCTTGAGACACTGATGGCCAACCTTAATGAAGTAATCGAAAAAAGCAGCGGAGCCGCCAGTGACATGAAGGTTTGGATCGATTCTGATTCAAACACAATTATTGACCATATCATTGTTCAATACCATAACCCGCTCCGCGAAGAATTTGCCACTCTGAGCCCATATGTTACAAAAGTAGCACGTGTCCACGGTTCTAATCACCCGGAACTGCTTAAAATGAATGAACTTTTTTACGAATTGAAAAAGGAAATGCTTGAGCATGTGGATAAAGAAGAAGCATCTGTCTTCCCGCTCATTAACCAGCTTGACACTGACACCATTGAAGACCGGGAGCAAGCACTCCATTACATTAAGGAGCTAGAGCAGGAGCATGACCATGCAGGGGCGATCTTGAAACAGCTTCGTGAGGTAACAGGTGACTTTACCCCTCCACTGGATGCATGCGGAACATACCGTCTCGTATACCGCCGCCTCGAGATGCTGGAAGAGCAAACTTTCATGCATGTCCACCTGGAAAACAACATCCTGTTCCCTAGATACTTTTAATATAGAAAAAGCTTGATTCAAATGGAGGCTGGCCCAAATAAGTTTTTGGGGGCCTCTTTATGTTGGGTTGAAAATCGAAGAAGTGGTGATCGCACACTTCACTGAAGTCCTGCCTCTTGACGACCCTGCCGGTGAGAAAATTGAGTGCACAGTCGTCAATAGGAGTTCTTGACGACTTTATGGTAAAAAAATTGAGTGCACTGTCGTCAATTGAGTGACCAATACGAGCTGGACTTTTTATAGTAGAGTTATATTTCGTTTCATAGAGTTTACGTGTTGCCGGGATGTGTCTGAAGTGTGAATAGGGGCGATATATGGTTCGTTCAGGGCGATAAAATGGTGAAAACGGGTGATAAATTTTTGGCCCGATTGTGGTGCGGATTTTAATCCTACTAAAAAACTGCCCGAAGCTCTTGCTCCGGGCAGTTTTTCTATATCTATCCACCAATATAAGACATTTCAATTTTTTTGCGAGTGGCGGCTGATTCTTCGGTCCGTTCATCCGAATACCGGTCGGCGCGGCCGTTCCAAATCGATGTAACCCGCTCGGCGATTTCCTCATCTGTGGCACCATTTCTCATGAAATTGCGCAGATCGTGGCCATTTCCGTTGAAAAGGCAAGTAAAGATTTGGCCATTGGCTGATAACCGTGACCGTGTACAGCTTGAGCAGAATGATTCCGATACTGAGGTTATGAAGCCTACTTCCATATCTGTCCCTTTATATCGATACAACTTGGCTACTTCACCAAAGTATGCGGGATCTACAGGCTCGAGCTCATACTTTTCACAAAGCATTTCGTAAATCTGCTTTTTCGTAACGACATCATCCATTTTCCAGCCATTAGTGCTGCCGACGTCCATAAATTCAATATAGCGAAGCTGAAGCCCATTGTTCTTGCAGTATTCAGCCATCGGGATGATTTCCTGATCGTTCAGGCCTTTTTTGACAACCATATTTACCTTTACACCCAGGCCGGCTTTGCGTGCAGCGGCAATTCCGTCAAGAACAGGTTTAGTCCCGACATTCCTCCCGTTGATTTCACCAAAAAGTTTGTCGTCTAGGCTGTCAAGGGAGACGTTCACACGTTTCAGACCCGCTGCTTTCAACTGCTCCGCAAACTTAGGCAACAAGACTCCATTCGTTGTCAGCCCAATATCGCTCAATCCTTCAATCTTTGACAGCTTTTCAACGAGAATCGGCAAGTCCATGCGCAGAAGCGGTTCGCCGCCTGTAAGCCGGATTTTTTCGACACCAAGACTGACAAATATATTTGCGAGTCTTTCAATCTCTTCATAGCTAAGCAGGGCAGCCTTTGGCAAAAACACAAAATCAGGACCAAACTTATCAGCCGGCATGCAATATTGGCAGCGGAAGTTGCAGCGATCAATGACCGAAATCCTCAAATCCCTCAATGGCCTGTTCAATTTATCTTTAATAATGGTTTTATCCACTTTATCAACTCCAATATATGGGGTTTGTTTTCAGTCAAAGCTTGGTGTATATGCTCACACTAACGCCTGGTTACCAGTAAAAAGAACTTTACGATCGCTAAACCCATTCAAGGAAAATTTATATACTATTAAACTTAATTTAAACATATACATATTGTTTACTTTATTTTCTTATTTTAGCATAGATAGACTCTGTTGGGTTACGTCTTTGCCTATTTAAAAGCAGTTGTCAAAGAATGTTCACCGATTCTGCCTATTATTTGAGGTTTTCACTATATTGTCATTGTTAATCAGTTTTTAACCTTTTGAGCTGATGTAGAATGATAGTAACAAAAATCACAGACGGACTTACAAAAATCCTAAGCAAAGAGGTGGCTGCCATGGGTGCTGTTAAAGTAATGAAACCAACCCACTCAATTGAAATAAAAGAGATTCTTCACTTTGCAGACCGGAAGTTTAAAACGGAACGCGGCACATTTTTATTTCAGGAAGGCATGGAGGCACAGGAACTCTATATCGTTCTTTCTGGAAAAATTCAAATCTCTAAGATTACGTCAGATGGCCGTGAGCTTTCACTTCGCATTTGCGGGGAAAATGATATATGCGGTGAGCTGACTTTATTTACCGCCAATCCGAAATACCTTCTTAGCGCAAAAGTTATTGAGGAAGCCGAAGTCGCGGCTATCCGAAAGGAAATCATTGAAACTGAAATTTTCCAAAACAGCGCCCTCGCCTTTGAATTCATGAAATGGATGAGTGACCATTTCAGGAAAACACAAACGAAGTTTCGTGACCTTGTCCTGAACGGTAAACGGGGAGCCTTGTTTTCTACGCTGATCCGAATGACCAACAGCTATGGCATTCACAAGGATGATGGCATATTAATTGATTTACCCCTTACAAACCAGGATCTAGCTAATTTTTGCGGTACATCCAGGGAAAGCACGAATCGAATTTTAAGCGAACTAAAGCGGGACGGAATCGTCACAATTAAAAAAGGGAAAATTACTGTTCATGATCTTGATTACCTTAAGCTTGAAATTGGCTGCGAAAACTGTCCTGCGGTTTATTGCAGTATTGAATAACGTCTAACCTGCAGGGGGTGTTTCGACGCCCCTTTCATTCGATACAAATACAGGAAGCCCTGAAGCTGAGGGCTTCCTGTTTTTCATTTATGCTTGGTTTGCTTTTTCTCTCATTGCTTTAGGAATGTATACACAGAACGGTTCGCTCTCAAGGTAATCCCCAGTCATGGCGTAAGCCCTTGAGCGGGAACCGCCGCAAACATGGCGGAATTCGCAGACACCGCATTTGCCCTTGTATTCGTCCGGATTGCGCAGCGACTTGAATACTGGCGAGTTTCGATAAATTTCCGCAAGCGGGGTTTCCCTCACATTTCCTGCCTGGATTGGCAGCAATCCACTCGGATACACATCACCGATATGGGATATAAACACAAAGCCATTTCCATCGTTTACTCCCTTTGGCGCACGGCCAAGGCCATCGATCGAACCGGTCAGGCCATGCTCGGTCAATGCATCAAGATACTCGATTTTTCCTCGTTGCTGCCTGGCTTCGCGTGCTTTCTGCTGAATGACAACCCGCCGGTAATGCTGGCCGGCTGTTGTTTTAATATCAAATGAAACACGCTTGCTCAGGTCGTACAGCCAGCGGAATACATGCTCATGCTGTACAGGGGATATCATATCGCTTTCTTGTCCTCTTCCAGTTGGAACAAGGAAAAATACGCTCCACAGCACACACTGCAGTTCTTCCATCAGCTGAGCCATTTCCTCCAGGTAGTCGATATTGTACCTTGAAATGACGGTATTGATTTGAATCGGAATTTCAAGCTCATGCAAATAGTTAATCCGTTCAAGGGTCAAATCAAAGCTTCCCGCAGTTCCCCTGAAGTGGTCATGTATTTCAGCATTAGGGCCGTCAAGGCTGAATGCCCATCGGGAAAGGCCGACTTCCTTCGCCTTTTCAATCGCTTCCTTCGTTACATTTGGTGTCGCACTTGGTGTCATCGAAACGCGGACACCTTTTTCGACAGCATATTTGGCAATATCAAATACATCTTTTCGCATCAGCGGATCCCCGCCTGTAAATACCAGCATTGGGTTCTGCATTTCGTAAATTTGATCGATCAAATTCTTGCCTTCTTCAAATGTTAGTTCGCGGGGGTCGCGCATATATTGAGCTTCTGCCCGGCAGTGCAGGCACTTAAGCTGGCACGCACGCGTCAGCTCCCATATAACAATAAATGGATTTTCATTAAAATCCCTTGCGAATGGATTCTTTTTCATTATTAGTTCAGGATCAAAAGCCATATTTGGACCAAATGCCATATTAAAAACGCCTCCTAATTGGCTGGCAGTTACTAGCCTTGTTACTCGTTATTATAAAACTGTATGGATAGTGGAAATGTGAGGTAGGTCACATCAGGAGAGGTTTCTTTGACGTATTTGTGAAAGAATACAACATAAACAACATGTGTATATTTGAAAGAGGTATGAATCTTTGGAGAGTCGTGGAACATTTGGTTGTGAAACAAGAAAAACCGGGGCGTGCCTGGCACTGTTCGCATTTTTCAGCAAAAAAACAGCAGCCGCACTGGCTGCTGTTTTTAAGATATGGTCATTATTTCATATTTTGCGGAAAGTTCGACGAATTCACCCATTGTGCTAATTTTCCCAACTGAAATCGAGTCTGTGAGTCCATAATGCTCGACACACGTCTTGCAGGCAAGGATTTCGACGCCTTTCTGCTCAAGCTCCTTCAAATGGACTGACACAAAGGAATCATCGGTCATCAAGTATACTCCGGAGTTCATACAGAAAACTGCTCTTGGAAGTTCATCGCGCTGCTTCAGCAATGTGAAAAAAGTTTCGAGCACATTGACACCAAGTTGCTCGTCCCCTCTGCCAAGCTGGTTGGAGCTGGCTAGTATAACCTTATTCTTCATATCATTAGCCTGCCTTCCGTCTAATTACCTTATTCCTAATGCGATTTTTGCATAACGGGACATCATTTCTTTGCTCCAAGGCGGATTGAACACAATGTTAACCTCTGTATCCTTAACCTCCGGAATATCAGCAAGCGCACGCTTTACCTGATCAACAATCGTTCCCGCAAGCGGGCAGCCCATTGATGTCAATGTCATTGTTACCGTGGCTACGCCTTCCTCATCCATTGTTACATCATAAACCAATCCCAGGTTAACAATGTCAACTCCGAGTTCCGGGTCAATAACAAGCTCGAGTGCACCCATAATACTGTCTTTTAATTCTTGATCCATCTTTATCGCTCCTTACGTTAGTTTGATTTCTATACATTACTTACTATTTCAATACCCATATTTACCTGCTCTTCATCCTGTGAAATTCCAGTTCCGAGATGAAGGCTAAACCAGTCCACAAGGCCGTATGTACCTTGTCGTGTCACCTTATGGCCAGCGTGCTGTTCGGATATAAATTTCACGTCGCCTTGCCCGTTTTTGCCAGCAAGAAGTGATTTATAAAAATCCCAGGCAAACCGGTGCGGAACAGTCGTATCTGCTTGGCCATGCCAGAACAATAGAGGCCTGCCTGCCAGTTTTTCCGGTTGAAGCGTTAGGTCGTATTCCTTTAATGCTTCAAGCTGAACCATTAATTCCTCTTCAGATTGTGGAAGCTCATAGCCGAGCCTTTTCAGCTCGGAAACTTGCCAATTAGCCATATCATAATAACTTGGAGAGCCCATCAAACTTACGGCTGCACGAACCCACTCAAACTTTGTCAGCGCCCCGAGCGTAATAATCCCGCCCATTGATGTGCCGGCAAGCCCTATCCGGTCCGGGTCGGCAAGTTCTTTTTTTACATAAAAGTCCTTCACGCCATTTACTTCATGGATTGTATTTATTACGATATCCCAAAAGCGAATGGATAACTCATTTTGAGAGAGGCCCTGTTCACGTTCACCATGGTGAACAGCTTCTGGAAGGACTACCCGAAAGCCTTTCTCAGCAAGTAAATAGGCAATATGGAGATTGTTTTCCTTTGCACTCCCAAAACCATGCACGAACATGACAAATGGCAAACGTTCCGCCTGCAGGTGCTCATCAACTACATGCAGGACGGGAATACTGTTTACAACTTCCTTGCTTATTCCGATCAACTGAAAAACCCTCCCACATATTTGCATTATATCGGATAAAAAATCCGTTTGGTGTGAATTTTTTTACACCTTGGCTGTTTTATTGGTAACATGATGATTATAACCGCTGTGATTAAAGTCTCAACCTTAGTGTATCATTTTTGCAGCGTGAATCATAAAGAAGTAACTTGTATGCAAATTCCCCATTTTGAGAAGGAGATGCCATGACAGAAAAACACTTGATCGCACTTGATTTAGACGGGACGCTGCTTACGGATGACAAGGTCGTCTCAGAAAAGACGAAAGATGTTTTAATGAAGGCGAAAGCTGAAGGCCATATCGTTATGATTTCAACAGGCCGGCCGTACCGTTCCAGCGAAATGTATTATCACGAGCTCGGGCTTGAAACTCCAATTGTTAACTTTAACGGCGCTTTCGTCCATCATCCTCTTGACCATAGCTGGGGTGCCTATCACACTCCTCTGGATATTAAGACTGCGAAGGATATCGTAGAGGCATGCCGGAATTTCACATTCCACAATATTATCGCTGAAGTCATTGATGATGTGTATTTCCACTATCACGATGAAAAGCTGATTGACTTGTTTACCTTTGGCAACCCGAAAATTACATCCGGCGACCTTGCAGAGAAACTTGAGGATTCCCCAACTGCTATGCTGATTCACAGTGAGGAAGAAGATGTTAAAAAAATCCGGGCTCATCTAAGCGAGGTCCATGCCGAGGTGATTGACCACCGCAGTTGGGCGGCTCCGTGGCATGTTATTGAAATTATTAAATCCGGCATGAATAAAGCTGTCGGAGTGAAGCGCGTTGCAGACTTTTACGGCATTCCGCAGCAACGTGTCATTGCTTTCGGAGATGAGGACAATGACCTAGAAATGATTGAGTATGCTGGTAAAGGCGTGGCCATGGGGAATGCTATTGATGCCCTAAAGACCATTGCCAAGGATATAACATTAACCAATCAGGAAGATGGGATTGGTGTGTACCTTGAAGAAACATTGAATTTAAAAACAAAAATATATTAATCAGTTTTTTCCTTGCCCGCCACAGTTGGCTGGGCTTTTATTTTTCCATTGTATTCGTATTACCTGTCATCGTTTTCCTATTTAGGCATTGCCCCATAAGAGCATACTAGCAATGAAACAGCTTTCTGTTTCATCAGCTCATAAATGGAGGGATTTCGAATGGGTCGACGATCAAGGCGCTTTGTAAAGCAAGGATCGGATTCAGTAGAGAGGCATAGCCAGCGCATCCCGTACCATATGACGTTTGCCGAGGCTGAAGAACGTAAATTGGCCAATGCCCGTGAAAACGCAAACGGGGGGTTATAACGGATGGCGAATCAACTTTTTCAGCAAGCCAGGCATTATACAGCTGCCGCGCTGACTGCATCGCCGGAAGGAAGGCAGGAGGCAATCGCCAAAGCGAAAAATGCGCTTAGCTCTGCCTATGCCAATTCAACAAGGGCTGAGCAAATCCAGCTTGGCGAAATGCAATCAAGGCTTGATAACCTTGAACAGTAGATTATACGGGCAGTTGTGTGCGTCACAATGAGCGAAGAAAGGCCGGCACAGCAGCCGGCCTTTTCTATTCCTAATTGGTTCCCCTAAATTGCTGAAGGACGATGGCCACTGGCTCTCCTGTAATCGATCCTCCGGCAGTCTTTTCATATAAATTCAATATGAGCGTGCCATTTTTAGGGAGCTGTTTGGCTGGAATCGTCAGCTTTAATTCAAATTCGGCCCAATCGGGGTATTTGCTCCCCGACACAACTTTCATTTCTTTTATCAGCTGGTTATGGCCATCTTCAACCGTGTAAAAGAATTCTCCTGTCCGTGGCCTGGCCTTCCCTGTCACTGTATAGCTGCCATTGGAACCAGTTACGTTTATTTCATGGAAAACAGTGTTTTCCCCAGGTGCTTCCGATCTGGAATCGCGCTCTTTGCCAGGCACCTTGATATCGATAGAAGCTTCCATCCCTTGAGGGTCTACCGGCTTCCCGCTAAGCTTTACAGCTTTAACATTTACAGTGGCTTTATAGAGCCCCGCAGGAACCCGAATTCCATCTGCCGAATAGTTCCAGGCCTCCTTCCACTGCTTCGATCCGCCTGGCGGAATCGTTATATACTGGAATGCCTGGAGAAAGGCTTTTCCTTTCGAGGATGAATAGACTTCACTTCCACTATTGTCGAGAACCACGACTTCATAGAATTCCGATGTTGGAAACTCAAGCTTCACCGGTGCGTTTGTTGCATTCGTAATTGTAATCGTTAGCTGGGCGGCCTCTGTACCGGGCTCGGCCTGGATTGCCACTGAAATACCTTGGCCCGGGTTTCCTTGGTTTTGAGTAACCGGCAGCCAGAAAGAAAGAAGCAGCCAGGCAGCAATTAGCAGATTCAAACATATCCCTCCATATCGTTATATTGGCTCCATTCATATGTTCTTTTTTTCTGGCTGAAAAAATACATCAGTCGCGCCGAAACAATCCAAGTACAGCGGTGGTTGGCATAATATTGGTAAATGCCTTCGGGTCTATTTGTTTAATAACCCGCTCAAGATCAAACAGCTCATAGCGGGTAATGACAACCATTAGGATTTGCTTCTGTTCATTGGTATAACTTCCCTTGGCCGGAATTTCTGTTATACCCCTGACCAGGGCTGATTGAATCGCTTTGCTTAACTCGTCGCTTTTTTTCGAAACAATCATGGCGGTGAGTTTTTGGGCACGGGTATGGATTGCATCTATGACCCTGGTTGAAGCATAGAGATTCACCAGCGTATACAGTGCCTTCTCCCAACCAAACAAATAACCTGCCGATATTGTAATGATGGAATTGAGTGCGAAAATATAGATTCCGACTGGTTTGTCCTTTACCCTCGAAAGAACCATCGCAATAATATCGAGTCCGCCCGTGGATGCCCCCCACTTCAAGGTAATCCCAATTCCAACCGCAGCGATCACCCCGCCAAAAACCGCGTTTAAAAGGATATCATTTGAGATATGCCTTATTGGGATTAATTCAAGGAAAAATGACATGAGGACAACACTAATAAAGCTGTAAATGGTAAAGGACTTCCCAACCTTTTTCCAGGCAAGGATGGTAACCGGAATATTCAGGATCAGCACCAAGAAGCCAGTTGAAATGGAAAATGGGGTGATTCCTGTCAATATTCTTGAGAGAAGTTGTGCCGCACCGGTGAATCCTGAAGCGTATACATCCGCCGGGATTAAAAATAAGTTCATGCCAATGGCATTTAGAAATGATCCAATAATAACGATCGATAATTTCTTTGCGTGAAGCCAATACATATTTTTTTCTCCTTTCATCCTTCTTTGTATATTTCCCGTTTTAGGTTAATTATGCCGAACTTCATTGTATTTTTTAGGTAAAACCGCTAAACTGAGGAAAGAGAATGAGATTTGAAAGCAGGTGAATTTTATGTCAGTAAGACTATTTGCGGACAGTGCTTGCGATTTGCCGCTGTCATTTTATGAAGAGAATGGGGTGGGCCTTTTCCCATTGAAAGTCCATCTGGACGGGGAAGAATACGAGGATGTACGTACCATTTCATCAAAGACGGTTTTTGAAGCGATCCGGAACGGCAAAATGCCAAAAACATCACAGGCCTCACCTGCAGGTTTTGAAAAAACCTTTACCGAAATGGCAGAAAACAAGGAAGATGGTATTTACATAGCATTTTCATCCGAACTATCAGGCACGTACCAGACCGCTGTGATGATGCTTGAGCAGGTTAAAGAGAAATATCCGGATTTCAACCTAACGATTGTTGATACAAAAAATGCATCTCTCGGCTATGGCCTGATCGTCCTTGAAGCATCCAAGCTTGCCGCATCAGGGGCTACCAAGGAAGAAATACTCGCCGATGTTGAGTTCCGCAGCACACATATGGAAAGCTTATTTACTGTTGAAGACCTCGATCATTTGGCCAAAGGCGGACGTGTTTCCAAGGCATCCGCATTTCTTGGCGGACTATTGAACATTAAGCCGCTTCTCAATGTGGAGGACGGCAAGCTCGTTCCTATTGAAAAAATCCGCGGCAAAAAGAAACTGTTGCGCCGTGTGATTGAAGTGATGGAAGAGCGGGGCCGCGATATGGATCAGCAAGTGATTGGAATCAGCCATGCCGATGACCTTGAAACTGCGAATGAAATGAAGAGAATGATTGTGGAAGCATTCACACCAAAGGAAGTTTTTATTACTGAGATTGGCGCTGCAGTTGGCGCACATACCGGCCCTGGCACCATTGCGATCTTCTTTTTGAACCAGCTCCCCGAATCCTGATTTTTCTTGGCAAAAACACTTGTCTTGCATACTCCTTTCTGGCAATACAGACACTAAGACTGTATTTCCCGGAAAGGAGTTTTTACTATGCCCCACACTTCAGACAATGACAAAAAGGCAAAAGACAATAACGCGCTCCGCCACGAAAAGAACATGATGCGCGAAAAGAACCGCAAAGCTGGCAGGGATTCGTATTCTAAAAAAACGGATCATTTGTAAAGTTGAACGGCCCGTATTGATCGGGCCTTTTCGTTTTTTCTGGGATGTGGCTGCTCGGATTTAGTACAAGTTTTCGCTAAATTCGGTTTGGGATATAGCTGTTTTTCACTAGTACTACTCAGAGACTTACTAGTTATTCTGTGAGAAATTATAGTCGTACTCTGAGTAGTACTAGAAATGACTATTCGCCGGGACCACACTTTTTCACTAAGTCCGGTTCAGATATAGCTGTATTTCACTAGTACTACTCAGAGACTAACTGGTCACAGTTTGCTACTTAATCTGACGAAACAAAAACCGGACCCACTATATTGGATCCGGCAGCAAAATGATTATTCT
Organism: Bacillus sp. FJAT-27225; assembly: GCF_001685025.1. Taxonomy (GTDB): domain Bacteria; phylum Bacillota; class Bacilli; order Bacillales; family Cytobacillaceae; genus Bacillus_D. Next base: position 297,838 of record NZ_MAYU01000022.1, read on the forward strand.
TCTTTCTTATACGTCCAGGCACCCTCCTGATAGACCTTTCCATCCTTCATCAATTTCCCAAGCGCACGCTTGAACGCACCTTTACTTATTCCAAAGCGCTCCTGAATATCCTCGGCCTGGCTTTTATCGTTAAACGGCATTGCGCCATTTCTCGAAAGCAAGTAGTCGTAGATTGAAGCTGCATCCTCATCAAGCGCATCCTGCTTCCGTGCCAAAAGCGACACGTTGACAGTGCCATCTTCCTTGACATCAATAATCCTTCCCTCGACCATCTGTCCAAGGCGCGGTTCCTCCGCCCGCTGTGATTCATGGATAAAGCCACGGTATCCCTCGATAGTGTAGATCCAACTTCCAACCTTTGCGGTCCTGTAAATATGGCCCTGTACATTTTTATTAAAATCAGATCGTGTTGCTTTTGATGAAATCTCCTGTATCACAGGGTCTGTCGCAAGCTTTGCGTAAAGCCGGTACTGCCTGTTGACGCGAATAGTCGCATAGACCATGTCGCCAACTGTCGGCCAGATGGACTTATGTACTGGCAAGTCCTCTTCACCAAGAAGAATGTCCTTCTGAATGCCAATATCAAGGAACACACCCACTCCCGCCTTGGTGTCGACTACCTTAAGCCAGCCGTATTCCCCTGCCTTAATTGAAGGCATTTTCGATGTTGCAACGACTCTGCCGTGTGAATCTGGATAAAGGAACACTTCAACCTTGTCCCCTTCTCCATACTCTTCCGCTGCTTCATTGCTGTGAAGCAGGACATCCTCTTCTCCATCTGTTAAAAAATATCCATAAGCAGCTGTTCTGGCCACCTCGAGGGTAACTGTCTGTCCTACCTGTTCAATTAATGCCATTTCTTTAACCTCCATCTATTTAATCCTGGGACAAGGGTATTCCGTTTGGAAATTTCCCTCTCCTGTGCCATTTGTTGTTTCACCTTTTATATTCTACTATAATGGAACAAGGAAAGAAAAATTGTATCGGAGGTACCACATGTCAAAAGATAGCTCATTCGATATTGTATCCAAAGTTGATTTCGAAGAAGTAAAGAATGCACTGACAGCGACAGCTAAAGAAATTTCAACCCGCTATGACTTTAAGGGCTCTAAAAGCCAGGTAACGCTTGATAAGGAAGAGCTTGTGCTAGTATCGGATGATGAATACAAGCTGGGCCAGCTGAAGGATGTTCTCCTCAGCAAATTGATCAAGCGCGGTGTGCCAATCAAGAATCTTGATTACGGAAAAATGGAAGGTGCTTCCGGCGGGACTGTCCGCCAGCGTGCAAAGCTCGTTCAGGGCATTGACAAGGACAACGCAAAGAAAATCAACACCATCATTAAAAACAGCGGCCTAAAGGTAAAAAGCCAAATCCAGGATGACCAAATCCGGGTAACCGCAAAAAGCCGCGATGACTTGCAGCGCATCATTGCGGCAGTCAAGGAAGCAGACCTTACAGTTGATGTTCAGTTCATCAACTATCGCTAATACCTAATGAAAGCAACCGGGATGAATTCGTCCCGGTTGCTTTTTACAATCATTATTCTTTTAAATAGTCTCTGGAACCATTCAACTTTGCTCTCTAGGCCTTCATTTTCTGGCCAGCCATTCTCCCCAACTGCCTCACCACATTTTTCACTTACTACTAAGACGACTAAAAATGTTTTTGGTTTCATTATTTAGGCTCAGGCTGTGCGAACTCAACCTCCCCTTCTGATGAAGGATGGAGAGCCATGATTTTTCCAGCTGTTCCCGTCTTCTAATTGGATACTTCTATTTTTTTCCACGTTATAATCCCTTTCAAAAAAGGAATTATGGGGGTAGGACTAATTATAGGAGGCTGATACGATGAACGAAGAAAAACTTCCAAAGGAGTTCCCGCCACAGGAGCAGGATCACCAGCCAGGTGTTGAAGGAAAAATGCATCCTGAGCCAATTTCTGTCGACCCGAACTATAAGGGCAGCGGCAAGCTGAAGGATAAAGTGGTTTTAATTACCGGAGGTGACAGCGGCATTGGGAAATCCGCTGCGATTTATTTTGCCAAGGAAGGCGCAGATGTGGCGATTGTATATTTGGATGAAACCTCTGATGCAGATGACACGCGGCGACAGATTGAAGATGAAGGCAGGAAATGCCTGCTGATTCCCGGCGATGTAGGCAATGAATCGTTTTGTAAAGTGGCAGTTGAAAAAACAATTGAGAAATTTGGCAAACTCGATGTCCTAGTCAACAATGCTGCAGAACAGCATCCGCAGCAAAGCCTGCTCGATATCTCAGCCGAGCAGCTAGAAAAGACATTCCGAACAAACATTTTCTCAATGTTTTACCTAACAAAGGCCGCCTTGCCGCACCTGAAAAAAGGTGCTTCCATCATTAATACAGCATCCGTTACGGCGTATGAAGGAAGTCCAACGTTAATCGATTATTCATCAACGAAAGGGGCTATCGTGTCGTTTACACGCGCGCTCTCCAACTCCCTTTCAAAGGACGGAATCAGAGTGAATGGAGTTGCTCCAGGGCCGATTTGGACTCCGCTCATTCCGGCGACATTCGATGCTGAAAATGTTAAAAAATTCGGCACCGATACACCAATGGGACGCGCGGGACAGCCATTTGAGCTTGCGGCTGCCTACGTATTCCTGGCTTCTGATGATTCTTCCTATATCAGTGGACAAATGATTCATATTAATGGTGGTAAAGTCTTAAATGGCTAATGACACCAAAAAAGAAGCCGCCTATTTCGACGGCTTCTTTCATATTTTTAAGATAGTACAATTCTTTCTCCACTAGGGCCAGCTGAGGAACTGCGTTTAACAAGATGATGTTTGATGATAATCCTTTTTGTCGGTTCATCCGGTTTCTTGATCATCTGAATTAAGCTTCTCGACGCCTGGAAGCCAAGGTCGAAAATATTGATATCAACAGAAGTCAATGGCGGCCGGGCCAGCTCTGCCAGAAGGACATTATTGAAACTGACAACCGAAATATCCTCTGGAATCCTTACACCAAGCTCATCAAGCATATTAAGTACTCCAAGTGCCATAAAGTCATCGGCGACGAGCATGGCTGTCGGCTGATTCTCCAGCTCCATCAGTTCGCGGACAGCCTCCATCCCGCCCTCCCGAAGGAACTCTTCATGCGATATATACTCGTTGCATAGTTCAATTCCGTTTTCCTTTAATGCAAGCTGATAGCCATGCAAACGGTCAATCGTTACTACTAGCTCCTTGCTTCCACCAATGAAAGCAATTTTCTGATGGCCAAGGTTGATTAGGAATTCGGTCGCTTGTTTGGCTGCCTGAACATTATCATTATCGACATGGGTGATTTGGCCAACAGCTTTATAAGGCTTCCCCACTACCACAAACGGAAAATCCCGGTCAATCAAGTAATTGATGACTTTATCCTTCACCTTTGAATATAGAAGGACGACACCATCAACACGCCTTCCCTGGACCATATGAATCACTGCATCAAGTATTTCCTCATCCGTACCTCCAGTTGTCATCTGGAGCGCATAATTTTTCGCCCTCGCACCTTCACTGATTCCTTGAAGGACGACCGGGAAAAATGGATTCTGAAAACCAACATCCGCCGCTGGCATGATGACGCCTATCGCCTGAGTGGATTGGCTGGCAAGGCTCCGGGCAATAAAATTCGGATGGTATCCCAGCTTGTTCATTGCATCTTTTACTTTCTGCTTCGTTTTTTCACTAATCCGCGGATTATTGGCGATTACCCTTGAGACGGTTGAAGGGGCCACATTTGCCAATTTAGCTACATCTTTAATTGTAACAGCCACGCTATTCCCCCTTTCCAACTGTACTATATCGTTCAAGCCTAAAGTTTACTAATAATACTATTTTTCAATAATTCTTAAAGAAATGCTACCGTTTTTTCATTTTGGACGAATTATTTTTAATTTGGCTACCGCTGCCTTCATACAGCATATTTCCCATGTTATTTTAGGTTTGAAATCTTGCTTATCATTTCCTGGCTCTATTTCTAAAAAAGAATAATCCTGTTGCTGCAGCCAAGAAGGCTGCCGTGCCGAAAATAATAGGGATAGAATTGGAGGTTTGCTCCTCAAGTGAATAGATTTCTGCTACTCCACTCTCAAGCGATAGTTCGTATCCATCATCGAGGGCTTGACCAGAATAGCCGATAAGCAAACCTTGCAGTCGTTTGTTTTCACCGAGCTTCTCAATAGGAATTGTAACTTTTTGGCCTTTGGATGTATTATTGATGGCGATGAGGGTTGTTTCTCCCTTATAGTCCCTTTTATAAACGGCCATGCCGTCCTTCTCGTGAAGCTTTTCCATATCGCCTCTTGTCAGCGATATCCGTTTTTCGCGGAGTTCCCCAAGCTTGGAAATATACTCTACCAGCCCGTTATCGGCTGTAAAATCCATCAGCCTCCGGTTATCCGGATCATTTGCCCCATCCATGGCAATTTCACTTCCATAGTAGATGATTGGGATTCCAGGAGCTGTATACATATAAGCAAGAGCCAGCTTCCAGCGGGCCACCGGATCCTCCTTGGCAAGCAGCACCTCGCGCGTAAAGCGGACCATATCATGATTATCAATGAATGTCCCCATTAAATATGGGTCCTCATACAAAACTTTATTCCTTGCGGCAGTCGAAAACAGCCAATCGAGTGTTTGGTCTGGCTTGGCAAAAGCCTCCCGAAGCTGTTCGTGAAGCGGGAAATCAACAAAACCATCTATTCCAGCCTTATCATATTGGGCGATATAGTTCGGATCATCCGTCCACACCTCTCCAATCAAATAGAAATCTTCTTTTTGTGCCTTTACTTCCTTTGAAAATTCTTCCCAGAAACTGACTGGTACATGGCGGACAGTATCGAGACGATAACCATCTACCCCTGTTTCGTTGATCCACCATTTGGCTGCATCGAGAAGAAATTTTCTCACATCAGGATTGTCCTGATTGAAATCGGGAAGGTCATACAGCCAATTATTTTCAAGTTCGTCCTGGCTCTCCCAGTTTACAATTGGTTTCTTTTCATGAAACCAGCCCAGCTTTTCAGGATCCATCTGCCATGGATGAGAAGGGCCGACATGGTTGACAACGAAGTCCAAGATGATTTTAATGTCACGCTTATGGGCTTCTTTTACCAATTGCTTGAACTCATCGATGGTTCCGAAATGTTCATCGGTTTTATAAAAGTCGTTAATCCAATAGCCATGGTATCCACCTTTTTCATTGTCAAAAACAGGTGTCATCCAGATGGCTGTAAAACCCATGCTTTTCAAGTAATCAAGTTTGGCGATGATTCCCTTAAAATCACCGCCATGGTAAGCCTTTGGATCGTTCGGGTCGGAATCAAAATCATTGCTTTTATCCCCATTATTGAACCGATCAACCATCAGGAAGTAAATGGTTTCGTCCTGCCATATCGTTTTTTCTTTCCCAGTCGCTTGAGTTTGTAAAGCTCCCATCACAAACCAAAGTGCCAAAAACAGCACTGCCGCCCTTTTCCCCATAGTACATGATCTCCTTTAGCTAATAGGGACGGTTTTCCCCTACCTTCAGCAAAGGAGAACCGTCCCTATTTGTTTACCCTTTCGTACCGCCGGCGGTCAGGCCTGATACGAAGAAACGCTGGAAGGATAGGAACAATATTGCAATCGGTACAGCGATTAACACTGCTCCGGCTGCAAATGTTGTAAACTCGGCGCCAAATTGCTTGGCAACCATGTCATAGAGCCCCACAGCAAGCGTATATTTTGTTTCAGTCCTAAGCAGGATGCTCGCAATAATAAAGTCACCGAATGGTGCAATAAAAGCGAACAGTGCAACGACAGCTATGATAGGAGTTGCCAGAGGCATGACAATCTGAAGAAAAATCCTCATATGGCCAGCACCATCAATTTTGGCTGACTCATCCAGTTCCTTGGGAATGGTATCCAAATACCCTTTCATCAGCCACGTATTCATTGGAATCTGGCCGCCCGCATAGACAAGTACAAGGCCAAAATGCGTGTCCAAAAGTCCTGTTAGCTGCGCCAGAATAAAGATAGCAATCAAGGCTGCAAAGTTAGGAATCATTTGCAGAACCAAGAATGTCATCAAGCTATTTTTCCTACCCACGAAGCGGTAACGCGAGAAAGAATAGGCTGTCAGGCTGACGAGGACAACGGTAAGCACCATTGTCATCACACTGACCTTCAATGAGTTCCAGTACCAATGCAAATAATTGCTTTGAGTTAAATCGAACAGCTCACGATAGTGTGCTGTCGTCGCATTTTTCGGGATAATGGACGATCCTGAAAGGCTTTGGCCCGGATTGAAGGAGGAACCGACAATCCATGCGAGCGGGTATAAAATGATAGCAAACATAATTGCTACGACTAAATACGTTAGGGACAGACGGATTATTTTCTGTTTTTTCATATCCATAGTTACATCATATCCTCTTCCTGGAATGACTTCGTCTTCTTAAACTGCCACACGGCTACTGTAATGACGATGATAGATAACAGTAGGGTGATGGCTGCCGCTTTTGAATACTGCGCTGATGTCATTGTCAGGCGGTAAATCCATGAAATCAATATATCGGTACCGCCGGCGTTTTGCCCAGTAATTGCGGGGCCGCCGCCATTGAATAGATAAATAATGTTAAAGTTATTGAAGTTAAATGTATATTGCGTAATCAGGATTGGCGCGGTTGCGAACAAGACAAGCGGCAGTGTAATGTTCCTGAACTTCTGCCAGATTGTCGCACCGTCGACCGTGGCAGCTTCGTACAGTTCATTCGGAATGGCCTGAAGCACGCCAGTCGTCATCGCAAAAATGAACGGGAAACCCAGCCAGGTCTGAATCAGGATTAAAGCAAGCCTTGTAAAGAAAGGCTCGGTCATCCACGGAACATTCTCAATCCCAAAGAAAGCTAGAATATGAATATTGATTGTACCGAAAGACTCATTGAACATACCAGCGAACACCAGGATTGAAACAAATGCAGGTACCGCCCAAGGCAGGATGAACACAGTACGGATTATCGCTTTGCCTTTCAAGTCTTTCTGATTTACCAGGATGGCCAGGAAAATCCCAAGGGCAACCTGGAAAGTCGTCGCAATGAACGTCCAGACTATTGTCCAGCCAAATACACCAAAGAATGTTTTCCTCCAGATATCGACTTTAAAAATATCAAAAAAGTTTTTGAGTCCTACCCAATCAACCAGCTTTGCAGGCGGAGAATGGTAAAGATCATAGTTGGTAAACGCAAGCAGGATGACGAAGATGATCGGGAAAATAACAACGAATACAAGCAACATAAAGCCTGGCGACATGATTAAATAGGGAAAGCCGTTGTCAATCAGGTTTTTGTATTGTTCCCTGATCGTGCTGATCGGTTCATTTTCATCACGCTTTTTGCCAATTTTGTAGGCGTCATTCAAATTGAAAGCGTAAAAACCGAGCCCGAAAATAGTAATGATGATGGCAAGGATGCCATATACCATATAAAAAATGGAATGGTCTTCGAATGGAATTTCTCCGAGCGTAAAAATCCCCCAAAATCCGTAGTCCAGCAAATTGCCGAACACGATGAAGAAAGACACTGCCAGGATGAGAAAAACACTTCCCTTTAGGGCTTGTTTGTTATAAAACTGCCCCAGCCCCGGAATGATGGATAATAGCAATGCGGTTTTGCGGTGTTTGGTTGAATAGGAATCAGACATCCTCTATTCCCCTTTCTTTTTCTCTAAAAAACTACTAAACTTCCATAGTCCCGAATTCAAGGATTCAGGCCTTCCCGCAGTGGCTTTCCATGTTGTCAGGTGGGTAAACCAAACCGGGGCTCCAAACTATTCTTCGTTCAGAGACTTGGTCAAAAAGGAATGGCTTTCTTTCTCAACAAGTATCTGAGGAATATTTTGGTACGTGAAATTTTTAAAAAAGATAGCAGTATCCCTTTGCCAGGGATACCGCTATGCTTCTTAAACTGCATTACTTGGAGTGGTTAGCTTCAATGTTTGCGTTGATTTGCTCAACTGCGGACTTCATTGCAGCATCTGGCTTGTTTTTGCCAGTGGCAATAGTTTGAAGTGCGTCAGCCATTGGCTTCCATACTTCAGCCATTTCCGGAATGTTTGGCATTGGAATCGCCACTTGAGTTTGAAGTGCTACCGCTTGTGCACCTGGGTCATTCTTGATCGCTTCATCTTCAACAAGCGCTACGTTTGTTGGAACTTCAGCAGTTTGCTCAAAACGGTATTTTGCATTTTCATCGTTCGTGATGAACTCAAGGAACTTTGTTGCCCACTCTTTATTTTTCGAATGAGCAGATACGTGCCAGCCTTTAACACCCATGAACGTAGTCATTGGAGTGCCATCAGCGAATTTTGGAAGTGGAGCAATACCGATATCAATTCCGGCATCGCGGTAAGGGCCAAATGCCCAAGGACCACTCATGACAGAGTAAGCGTTGCCATCCTGGAACAATCCATCCATTGCCGAGCCGCCAGACTCACCAACGATACCAGCTGGGAACAATTTTTCTGAATACCACTTGGAGATATACTCGGCACCTTTGATTGCGCCATCATTTGCAAGGCCTACATCTTTAGGGTCTAGAGTGCCATTATTGTCTTTGAAAACATATCCGCCGTTTCCGCCAATTACAGCATGAGCGAAGTAGTAGTTATCCCAAAGAGCAAGGAAACCGAATTTGCCGCCTTTTGAGTTTTCTTTTGAAAAATCATAAAGTTCTTCCATTGTTCCAGGAACTTCAGTCATGAGAGCTTTGTTATAAATGAACACTGGAGTTTCTGCAGACTTTGGAAGTCCATAAAGTTTTCCATCAAATGTTTGTGCAGCGATGGATGATTCAGAGAATGTTCCCTTTACAGAATCGCTGACTTCTAGCGGGGTAATTAAGCCTTCAGTTGCCACCTGGCCGATTTGGTCATGTGGGAGAGTTACGATATCCGGGCCAGTTCCTGCAGGTCCATCCAAGCGGAGCTGGTCACGCATTTTAGTTGCCATCTCTACTTCTTTGAATTCGATCTTGACGCCTTCTTTGGCTTCGAAGTCTGCCGCTACTTTTTCTAGCCATTTGGATTTGTCTTTATCTTCCCAGACTACTAGCTTTTCAGGTTTTGATGTCTCTTCTTCCTTCTTGCCGCCGGTCTCTGTACCTCCGGTCTGTTTGCGCTCTGGTCCGCAAGCTGCAAGGACACCAAGGACTAGAACGACCATCAAAAGCATGGATAAAGCTTTTTTCATTTGAACCCCTCCTGGAATGTCTTCCATTTATTAATAGATTGTTCAACCCGCTTCCGACACCATGCAATAAAACGTTTACATTTAGTGAAAACGATTGCACAACTTAATTTTTATTATAGAGCATTTGGGCGATTTGACAACTAATTTTTTTACACCCAATGAAGTTTTATTATCTTTTTTTGGCTATAAATTAGCAAAATACTCTTCTAGCATAGTTTATTACTAGAATAATTGCTTAAAAATTAACAACAAGCTTTCTGTCTTGCCTTTGGCCAGATGAAATAACCCGGGCATACGGTTGCACATTTTCACTATAGGATTATAGCAAACGGTATTTATTAACGGCTGGATTGTCCTTCCAACTAAAAAGAGCCAACCCAATGGGCTGGCCTCTTTTCTTCAATATGAATCAAGCGTTGTTTTTTCGCTGGCTGCGCTTTGCCAGAATGACTAAAAATACGGCAAAGAGAATCCAGACGAGTGCGACACCGCCAATCAAACCAAGATTCAGGCCCTGTTTTTCCATCAGGACATAAACCTCACTTTCTTCGCGGTCAAGAATTAGCGTATAGCCTTCCTTGCTGCCTTCCGCCTCATCCCCCATCAGCAAGCCTCTCAGTTCCATGCCGTCGCTTTCAACCTGCTGCGCATCAAGGTTAATCTTTTGAGTTTTACTGGAATTATTTATTGCAATGATAGCTGTTTCCTGGTCATATTCTCGTTTAAAAACAGCTACTCCATCCTGCTCATACAGCTTTTCCATTGTCCCTCTTGTAAGCGACGGAAGCTTCTGGCGTAAAGTACTCAATTTCCCGATATGGTCAATCAATTCTTTGTCAGATCGGAAATTCATCAATTTCCGGTTATCAGGCGCTTCTCCCCCATCAAGGGCAATTTCACTGCCGTAGTAGACAATCGGGATGCCCGGGGCAGTAAACAAATAGGTTAAAGCCTGCATCCAGGGCGCCCCCGGAAAAATGTTATTAGAAATAATATCCCTGGTAAATCTCACTGAATTTTCATTATCAACGAAGGTTCCAAGTTCAAAAGGATTTTGAGCGGAAACTTGTGCATGTTCCCATTTAGTAAAAATCCCTTCCAATTCCTGGTCAGGTTTCGAAAAACCCTTCCTTATGTCATTTAGGGAAGTGTAATCATAGTATCCATTAAAACCAGCATTCTTGTATTCCTGAATGAGTCCCGGATCTGATGAATTTAAGTCGGCTATTAAATAGAAATTTTCCTTTTCTTCCTTTACTGCTTGTTCAAAAGCAGTCCAAAAGCTTGCAGGCACTCTGTCAGCAGCGCTTAACCGGTACCCATCAATACTTGTCTCTTTAATCCACCATTTAGCGGCATCAATCAAATACTGTTTAACATCCGGGTTTTCATGGTTTAGGTCTGGCAGCCCATCAACCCACTCAGCCAGCTGTTGTTCCCGGCCGGATAAACCTGCAGCTTCTTCTTTATTATTGAACCATTCCTCGCCCTTTTCACGTACTAATTTGCTGTTTTCCCCAACACTATTAGCAGGAAAATCCACGATTACCTTCATATCGTAGTTATGAGCTTTATTGACAAGCTCCTTAAATTTCTTCATGGTGCCAAAATGCTCTTCTGTTTTATAATAATCGTTTACCCAATATCCATGGTAACCATTTTCCACATTGTCAACTACTGGTGAAAGCATAATTGCCGTGAAACCCATATCCTTTATATAGCCAAGCCGGTCAATGATTCCCTGGAAATCCCCTCCGTTGTACGCGTTCGGATCGTTTGCATTGATGCCTGCATGATCCTTGCTGCTATTGTTAAAGCGGTCAATCATGATGGAGTAAACCATTTCATCCTGCCATAGCCTTTCCTCTTTTTCCAGCGCCTGAACCGGCAATGCCCATAGAAGCAGTAACAGTATCAGGATGCATCTCGCAAGTCTCCCTTTCATAATCCCATCCCCTTATATCCAGGCAGCAGAACTGCCATTAGTAGAAAATTCATTCTTATTGCCCTATAGTATTTTACCATACTCCTAGTCATTGTCAGCCATCGCCTAATAATTGATTTTTCTGGAACCGTTTAGTACCCTGTTTCTATTGGTATAAATGAATAGATTGATAGGAAGGGAGCAACCAGATTGTTTAAAGAAGCCATTTACCACCGTCCGCTTGATAATTATGCCTACTTATCCAAACATGATGAATTACATATTCGCCTCAGGACAAAGAAACAGGATGTTACGTCCGTTACCCTTATTCATGGTGATCCATATGGGTTTGAGGATAACACGTGGCAATTCGAAGAAACCGAAATGGTGAAAACCGGAACGGATTCGTTGTTTGATTATTGGTTTATCGCAGTTGTTCCACCGCTTCGCAGAATTCGATATGGGTTTAAAATCGTTAGTGGAGACGAAACAATTATTTATGGTGAGCGTGGTTTTTCAGAAGACGTTCCATCTGATATCGGGTTTCTTTTTGCTATCCCTTATATGCATTCCTCCTCCTTATTTCAAGCTCCTGAGTGGGTGAAAGATACGGTTTGGTATCAAATTTTCCCGGAGCGCTTTGCCAATGGCGATCCTGATAATGATCCGGAAGGCGCACTTCCATGGGGAAGCGCCGAGCCTGAGCGTGACAACTTCTTTGGCGGGGACCTGCAGGGAGTTATCGACCATATCGGCTATCTTAAGGAGCTGGGAATCAACGGGATTTATTTCACTCCAATTTTTAAAGCGTTTTCGAACCATAAATATGACACAATTGATTATCTTGAAATCGACCCGGCATTCGGGACGAAGGAAACATTGAAAGAACTTCTCAAAACCTGCCACGAAAACGGCATAAAAGTCATGCTCGATGCGGTCTTTAATCATAGCGGCTTTTACTTCCCTCAATTTCAGGACGTTCTTGAAAAAGGTGAAAAGTCCAGCTATAAGGACTGGTTTCATCTTTGGGAGTTCCCAGTAAAAACAAAGCCGCTCCCGAATTACGATACATTTGGGTTTGTTGCAGAAATGCCAAAATTGAACACCGAGAATCCAGAAGTGTCCGAGTATTTGCTCAAGGTCGGACGCTATTGGATTGAGGAGTTCGACATCGACGGCTGGAGGCTCGATGTTGCCAACGAGGTAAGCCCGGAATTTTGGAAGCTTTTTAACAAAGAAGTGAAAAAGATTAAACCTGACTTGTATGTACTTGGTGAAATCTGGCATGACTCAATGCCATGGCTGCGCGGCGGACAGTTTGATGCCGTCATGAATTATCCTTTTACGATGAACGTTCTCGATCTTTTCGCAAAAGAAGCGATCACTCCAAAACAATTTGTTGAAGGCATGACTTCAGTTCTCCATATGTATCCCGAAAATGTCAATGCAGTTGCATTCAACCTGATTGGCAGCCATGATACACCAAGGATACTGACCGAATGTGGCGGAGACATGGATAAAGTGAAACAGATTTTCACGATTCTCTTAACCTTCAATGGCACTCCATGCATTTATTATGGTGATGAAATTGGAATGGAAGGTGAGCAGGATCCTGGCTGCCGCAAATGCATGGAATGGGATGAGGATGAACAAAACATCCAGCTTAAGGAACATGTCCGAAAGCTGATTGCTTTGAGAAAAGAAAATCCAGTTCTGGCTAACAGCGGCAGCCTCCGGTTTCTTGATCCAGCCGAAGATGATCAGTGTGTGGCATACAAACGGACTGATGGGAAAAATACATTCCTAGTTGTCCTGAATGCAACAGATAAAGAAGCCACTTACCGCCTGCCGGAAGAGTTTGCTGGGAAGAGAGCTAGGGATGCTTGGACGGGGAAAGACTTGGACACAGGCAGTGGTCCGCTTGAACTGGACAGCATGGGATTTGCAATTATTGAGTTTGTTTAAAAATATACGTGCAAAACGCCAGCCTACCCGGCTGGCGTTTTGCATATTTCCCCGGAAATTGTAGAAACTAGTTTTCTACTATGTTTACATTGTACTTTGCAAACTAGGAGAAAAGCTGGACAAATTGAGCCCTCAGTTTAGGTCCCCATCAGTTGCCCGATTCTTCCGCTTTTTAGCAAATCCTGTGAAAGTTTTTCGAAAGAAGAACGGATGATTGGTGGCTAAAGCCTTCCTTGTCATTCTTCCTTTTAAGACTTCAGCTTGCCAACGCCTTTTTCATTCCCAAAGTAAAATGAAGGCAACACCTTCTGTATCAGAATGGCGATTAAAAGAATATCCTTTAAGGAGGAGTTCTTTTCGCAGCTCCTCAATGTTGGCGATTCATAGTTGCAGCAAATTGCATATGTATCGATGGCCCTTATTTCGCCATCGCTTTCTGCCCCTGCCAAGTCTACTGCAGCAAGTCTTCATCGCCAAAACCGTTGTCACGGTCGGTCCAACTAATCTTGTCATCCAAGCCTCGTTTTGATGATTGTTTTTGCCATTTCTTCAAGGATGGCCTTCGCCTTTTCCATATTCCGCCGAAAACCAACCGCCGGCATTTCCGCACATACTTCCGCTCCTCATATACAGTTCCTGTGGACGCCTTCACTGGAATCCGAATTCCACTGTTATGAAGAAATCCGCTCTTCCTATGGTGGTTATAGTGTATGCAGGTTTTAAAAATGGGTTAATTGTCCGGGTTTTGCTGGCAAGAGTTATAAAAAAGGAGGATTATGTCTACAAAGAATATAGCACCGTTCACGGAGGTAAAGTGATGAATCGACAGCAGCGCGAAAAAATATACGAACTACAGGCAAGAGCCTATACCGAAGGGTCTATTGAACATATTAATGGCCAATGGGTATTTTTTGATGAAGAAACGGAAGAAGCCTCGCTGCTTGATGACTATTTGCTTCAGGAAGTGGAAGTACTCAAAGTAAACCGCTGGAGAAAAGGTTTACTGACCGAGCCAGGCAAGGTAACCTTTAATGATGACAGCCTGTTCCTTCGCGACCATGACCAGCTCAGAGTGAGGAAGCATTTAATTTATTCGCTGGAAAGGCTGCTTGAGCAAATCAATGACGATGCTTTCTTCCAGTTCATCACGACCCTGAATTCACTGGAATTCTCCTTATTCGACTGCCTGTACTGCTATAATCATTTGAACTTTTTAAGCGATCATTCCAAGCGAAATGGAGTCAATATCATGATTTTTGATAACCAGGAAGAGATTTGCAATGTCCAGCACCATTTCACCTATTTCGAAAAAGAAAGCGACCGGTTTGAATTCACGCTGAATACTGGGAAAAGGCTGATAATTGAAAAGCTTGCTTCTTCTTAGGAAAAGTGTAAGCGTGTTTTAGGCTAGATTTATGCAACCCGATTTGAGGGAAAGGTGTTCTTACATGCGATTTGTGGCGAAAATGTGAATTTCTCGGATATCTAGCGGAAACTCTCGGATATATGAAGATTTTCTCGGATATATTCGGATTTTCTCGGATAAATGCTCAGAAATTTCGGATATAATGTTTTGAGCGGAAATCCCAACCCAGGTAAACTAAAAAGCTGCCAGGCTGAAGTGACCCCATAAAGTTAGACACGGGTATTTCATTAGGCAGCTTTTTGCATTATTCATTAAATTTAGAACCAGTCAAAGCCCATCGGCATGCTTAGGCCAAGCAGCAAGACAAGAACCAATGCAATCACGAATTGAATCCAAAGGACTTTCGCATCTACCTTTTTCCCTGTTTTAATTAGCAGCATTTCCATAATGGCTATTACCCAAAGTCCAACTGCTGTTTTAAGGATATAAAGTAGTCCAATCTTACTTAAATCGAATAAAATCATGAAGCCTGTTACTAAAATAAGAATGTACAGAACTCTCAAAATCATGTGGGTTATTTTTGCCCCTTTTTCATTGCCGCCTTTGTACAGGTTAAGCGCAACGAAGAATAGGATTAAACCTAACACCCATGTAGTAATATGAGCGTGCGTCATTGTGTTCCCTCCTCTATCTATTTCGCAACCTATCATAACATAGCCACAGTGCAAATCCTAAAAATTAAGAGAAATTTAATAAGTGGCAGCCTATGGTGCAATAATGTTTTTTAATACCCCAATACCTTGAATTTCAATCTCGACTGTATCCCCAGGATGGAGGAATTTCGGGGGCTTGAAGCCTTTTCCGACGCCTGCTGGGGTTCCGGTTGCGATGATATCACCCGGTTCAAGTGTCATCCCTTTTGACAAATCCTCAATCAGATTTTCAATTGGGAAAATTAGATGCTTTGTATTGGAATCCTGCCTTACTTCCCCATTTACTTTTGTTTGGATCTGCAGGTTACCATGGTCAGGAATTTCATCCTTTGTTACAATCCACGGGCCCATTGGACAGGAACCATCAAGCCCTTTTCCAAGGAAGTACTGTTTGTGCCGTTTTTGTAAATCTCGAGCCGTAACATCGTTCAGGATTGTATAACCAAATACATACTCCAGTGCGTCTTCCCTGGAAATTGATTTGCCCTTTTTGCCGATAATGACAGCAAGTTCACCCTCATAATCAAGCTGTTCAGTAACATCCGAATGAGAAGGAATTTCAGTATTAGGTCCACTGACTGCTGTTGGAGGCTTGGTAAACACCATGACATGCTCCGGAATATCCTCCGCACTCCCCATTTCAATTGCATGCTCCTCATAGTTTTTCCCAATACACATAACATTTTTAGCAGGACGTGGAATTGGAGCGAGGAGCTTAACATCGCTAACAGGAATCCAAAGCGCCTTCGCTTCTTCTGATATGGCAAAGGATTTCACCTTTTCCTTAAAAACTTCACCTTGCTCGATGCAGCCCAGGATGGTTGCCGGGAATTCAATACCCGCATGAGATTTTAACGGCAAAACGGCTTGGCCATCCTGACTGACTAACGCAGGAAGAGTTTCCTCATTATGTATGACTGTTGCAAGTTTCAATTCTTTCTACCCCCTTTACATTTGTTACCTTAAGTATACAAAAAGAGCCCTTCCTTCTGAAAAGGAAAGGGCTTGGAAATTATTAAATACCGTTCAAAAATTGTATCACCACTGGGCCTAGCAGGACGATAAATAAGCTAGGGAATATGAACAAGACGAGCGGAAAAAGCATTTTGATTGGCGCCTTCATTGCAGCTTCCTCAGCCCTTTGCTTCCTTTGAGCGCGGACTTCAACAGATTGAGCCCTCAACACCTGGACCATTCCAATTCCCAGCTTTTCAGCCTGAATGATACTGCTAATAAAATTCTTTACCGCGTCCACTCCTTCAAGCCTGTCACGGACACCACCCAACGCATCCCTCCGTACCTTTCCAAGGCGCATTTCTTCAAGGGAGCGCTGGAATTCATCGGAAAGCACACCCGTTCTTTTTGAAACAAGCTTGGCTACAGCTGCATCAAACCCTAATCCTGCTTCCAGGCTTACGGTAAGGAGGTCAAGCGTATCAGGAAGTTCCTTTAAGGCAAGAGTTTCCCTCGTTTTTGCTTTTTGTTTCAAATAATAGTGAGGGGCAATTCCACCTAGTGCCAATCCAACAAAGGCAGCAATAAATACCTTAGAGGAAGAAAGTTCTATCAGCAATCCATAACCGGCAAATGCTAATGGAAACCCTATACTGCATGCCGCCTGAAGAAGCCTGAAATCAACTGGTGTCATGCCAAAAGGATTGCCTGCCCTCTGAAGTTTCCTTTCAATTTTCGCTTCTTTCTCCCCCGGCATTCTTTTCTTAAAGCTCTTTTTAAAGTCGTTTAAAATGGGCAGTAAAAATCTCTCGTTAAAGGATGCCTGTACTTCCTTCCCTGTTTTAGTATCTGTGTTTTCTGTTTGGCCAAGGTAGTGCTCTAGCCGTTTTTCCAACTTTTCCTTTTTCTTATATCTAAGCGAGAGAATACCGTAGAATAATAAGCTGAAAGTTATGAAAAATGTAAGGTAAATCACCTCTTACACCTCAATCTGCGTAATCTTTTTAATGACCACAAGCCCGACTCCACAAGAAATAATGCCCGCTGCAACCATACCTAAACCAATAGGATGCTTAAACATCGGCCCAATGTAGGATGGATCCATTAAATACAAGGCTCCACCAAGGAGAAATGGCAGCAATCCTATTACCAAGCCCGACATTCTTCCTTGTGCAGTCAACGTTTTAATCTGACGTTGAATTTGTGTTCTATCTCTGATGGTTTCAACTATTTTTTCTAAGACTGCAGCAAGGTTTCCACCAACCTGACGTTGAATCAGGATTGCTTGAATCATTAAATCAAGGTCATCACTAGGCATCCGTTCCTTCAATTCGTTTAATGCCTCTTCAATGCTGCTGCCGTATTGCATTGATTTAATAACGGACTCAATTTCATCTTTTATAGGTGAAGGGGATTCTTCCGCAACGGATTTCAATGCTTGCGGGAAACTGAAACCCGCCCTGAGAGATCCAATAATAGTAGAAATCATATCGGCGAGTCCTTCATTGAATTTGTCCATCCGTTCCTTTTCCTTCTTCTTCACTATAAACCCTGGCAACAAATATCCCGTAACTGCTCCTGGAATGAACAATATCCAATGTTCAAAAAGCAGGTAAAGGAAAAACCCTCCGAATGCTGTCGAAATCCACTGAAAAGCAACAAACTCATCGGGTTTAAGAGGCACCCCAGATCTTGCAAGCATCATTTCTAGTTTGTTTGTTTTTTGTTTTGTTACCAGCTTCTTTGTAATGTTCTTTCTAGCTGCCGTATATCTCGTTAAAAAGTCCATATCCTCATTGCTAATTTCAACCTTTTCTGTTGAAGACAAATACCTCTGCATTCTTTGTTCAATTTTTTGGTTTCGGTTAACAATAAGCTGGAGCAATCCATAATAAATTAAAAAGGATGATAGAAGGATGAGAACCAGAAGTATCAATTTCATTTTCTAGGCCTCCTGCTCAATAAATACGGTAGGCGGGATATGGATGCCTGTATTTTCAAGCCTTTCATAAAACTTAGGGCGGACCCCGGTTGGAACAAGCCTTCCGACATACTTCCCTTGTTCATTCACACCCAACTGCTGATAAACAAAGATATCCTGAAGGACGATTACATCACCCTCCATGCCTTGCACCTCTGTAATATGGGTTATCTTCCGCGAACCATCCTTTAATCTTGTTTGCTGAATGATGACATCAAGCGCACCTGATATTTGTTCGCGGATTGCCTTGATGGGCAAATCCACACCGCCAAGCAATACCATTGTCTCAAGCCTCGAAATCATATCCCTTGGAGAATTTGAGTGGCCGGTCGCAAGTGAACCATCATGTCCCGTATTCATTGCCTGAAGCATATCCAGTGCTTCGCCACCCCTTACTTCACCTATGACGACTCGGTCGGGGCGCATCCTCAGGGAGTTCCTGACTAGATCCCTTATTGAAATAGCCCCTTTCCCTTCAATATTTGGAGGCCTTGACTCTAAGGAAACAACATGATCCTGCCGAAGCTGAAGTTCCGCGGCATCCTCAATTGTAACAATGCGCTCATCATTCGGGATAAAGTTGGAAAGCACATTCAGCGTGGTAGTCTTACCAGAACCCGTTCCTCCACTGACAAACATATTTAGCCTTGCTTTGACACACGCATCAAGGAAAACAGCCATTTCCTTTGTGATAGTGCCAAAGTTTATTAAATCGTCAATCATAAACGGATCCTTTGAAAACTTACGGATTGTGATGGTCGGACCATTCAACGCAAGAGGCGGTATAATCGCATTGACACGGGAACCATCTGGAAGCCTCGCATCAACCATGGGAGAGCTTTCATCAATTCTTCTGCCTATTGGAGCAACAATCTTTTCAATTACATTCATAACATGTTCGTTGTCACGGAATTTAATATCAGTCAGGACCAATTTCCCTTTTCGCTCGCAATACACCTGGTTAGGCCCATTCACCATAACCTCCGAAACCGCGTCATCCAACAGGAGGGGGTTGATTGGGCCAAACCCCGTTAAATCATTCGCCAATTCGTTTACTACTCTTTTGCGGTCAACAATTCCCCGGAAGGTTTCATCTTCCTTGATTGCCTCCATTGCCATTCCGTCCAGTTTTGTAACAATCGCGTCGACTTCCTGGTCCTTTAATTCCTGAAGGATTTTTTTATGAAGGATGCTTTTTAACTCTTGTTCCTTGTCATATTGTTTTTGGCGGATGGGTTCAACTTTAGGCTCCTTTGCATGTTCTTTCTCTAAATTTAGTTCCCGTGTTTCTACTTTAGGTGGAATACTGGTGAGAGCAGCCACCTCCAACTTAGCTGTAGACTCTTCATTTGCCGGTTGGTTGGTTTTCTGGTTTATACGGTCAAGCAGCTTCATTGGGTTACTCCTCCCTTCTTGCGTTTCCAAGGAAATATCGATTTAGATTTCGTCTTTTTCTTAATGGTTTTTTCAGGGGACATTGAGGCAATCATTTCTCCCATTTTAAACATTGCTTTGGCAATATCCGATTTTGAATGACTAATGACAAATGGTACCCCTACGTTCAAGGATCTTGAACAAATTTGAAAATCATTAGGAATATATATCGGTGCTTCTTCACCCAAAATCTTGGCCCCATCCTCAGCCTTTAAGACACTTTCCATATTGGCCCTGTTGAGCACAACCCTCACTTTTTCCCGCATCCCTAAGATTCCCAACGTTTCCAGCATTAGTTTGGTGTTCTTCATTGCCGCCATTTCCAAAGTGGTGACAACAAGAATTTCATCCGCTTTTTCTAAAAGAGAAAGTGTGTGCTCGTTTAACCCTGCACCAGTATCACATACAACAAATTCATTTTTTATTAATAAAAGATCAATAATTTTAAGACAGGCTTCTTTCGTGACTAAATCCGCATATTCCGGGCGTTCCGGAGCAGGCAGAACGCGAACTCCGCTTGTATGGGTCGACATGTATTCTTCCAGTCTACTTTCATCAAGGCTTGTGATGCCCTCCATTGCTTCCTTTATTGTAAAAACAGGCTGGAGATCCATTGCCAGTGATACATCACCAAATTGAAAGTCGCCATCAAGTACAGCAACTGAATTATTTCGTTTCGATAATGCAACAGCTAAATTGACGGAAAGGATGGTGCGGCCAATTCCGCCCTTCGCGCTGCAGACTGCAATCATCCTTCCTCGGGCGGGGGGATTGCTATTTTCTGAAGTTCTCATTTCAATATTCCCTGCCATCCTTATCACCTTTCATCAATTAGCTTTCTTTCTCTGTTTCCAACGGGGTTCCATCATCGTTCATTACTGGTCTGGTATGAAGGGTAAAATGAAGCTGCCCTTCCTTATAAGCATTCACTAATTTGAGAGCGTCGTTTGGATTCAATTCAAGGGTGACAGTCGTATATTCCTCAACTTGTTCCTCTGTATTTTCTCCATCCTTGACATCCTCCGCCAGAACCAACTTTTTGCCTACTGCAAGAACCCTTGCTTTTTCCAACAAAACGATTGATTTAAATACTGGCTTCTCTTTTGCCTGCTGATCTTCCTTAGAAACTATCACATCCACAAAATCTTCCACTTCGATAAGATTGGAGACTGTCTGTGGTAAATTCGCAGATACAGAAACAGCTCGAAAACCGTCTCTAACCTTACGAGAGACGTATACCTCTTCTTCTATTTGTGAAATAAGACGGTGGGCAAGTATTGGCTCACCTTTTTCAATCTTTGCTTCGGCCAGTTTCCCTTCAGCTTCTGAAATAGAATTGATTGATTTAGCCAGAACGCTTTCCTTTGGTACCTGAACAACTTCAAGCATTTCCGCAGTTATTTTTTTATTTTTATTTATCGTTTCTTTTGCTACAATCACATCTGTCATTGGTGTGGCAGCCACTGTCTCTTTTTTGACGGCTTGATTCATATATTGAAAGAAGAGGGCTGTCGTAATGATTCCCATGACAAGGGACAAAAGTAAAACCGTTTTTGACTTCATTCTCTCCACCTACTCTGTTAACCGGATGCTATAAGCTCCTCTGTCCGGGCTGCCTTCACCGGCAAATCCTTTTCCAGTTCTCTTAATAAACATTCCGGTGATTGATGTATCATTGTTGGACATTGGCTCGGTGATGTAAAAATAGGCAAAGCCGGTGATTTTTACTTGCTTCAGTTGATTCGTATCATACTGATAAGGCTGGTAAACTGGGATGAGGAGCACTCTTGAACACTTCTGGTTCCCAAGATCATCTACCGGAATGGAACAGCCTTTTATTAATTCATTTACTACTAATTGAGTTTTCCCAGCAATATTACCTGTTTGAGTGTTAAAAATATCACCTTGCTTTACCTCCTGCTGAAACCCGTTGCGAAGATTATCCTCGTAAATCTTCGCACCCGGGCCCTCAAGTGCAAGAACACCAAAGCTTCCGCTTACAGTAGAATCCGGTTCAATTTTTAATTTATAAGTCTTTTTATACTCAAGGGGAATGCTTTCATCAATACCCAGTGGCGCTGCACCTGCTGCTCGTCCCATTGGTTTTATGGAAGCGGCCGCCGCCGCCTTAATATCGACAATATCAAAGCCAAACAAGCCAGCAAATGAAGTTTTCGCCTTTCTGTTCAGGACTACTCTAACACTTTGGTCCTTAACAACCGTTACACTTTCCAACGAGCTTGTTTCATTATGGGATCCTAATATATCATTTACAATTCTTTTTACTTTTTCTTCCGAGGTAGTAAGCTCCTGGGAACCAGAAAGGACTGCTGCATTGGCAGCCTTTTGCAATTTGGTTTTTGTCATATAAAGCATGCTTCCATCAATCGCAAGCCCTACCATGCCTAGTATTGCAACCATTGCCAGCGCCACTATAACCGCAGCATTTGCTTTTTCTTCTCTGCAAAATTTCCGCATCTCTCACCTCTCCTCACTCAACACGTATTGTGGAATTTGTTTCAGCGTAAAACGGGGAGGGGAAGAGGCTTGAGACGAACGGAGTAAAAAGCTTGATAGGATATTTCAGCTTGACGGTCACATATTCCCCTGAACGCCTATTTGTACCGGTAGGAGAAATTTCAACAATTAATTTACTTGATTCCCCTAAATGAACGTAATTCCTCGCAAACTCTGTAACTTGTGTATCTGTTGCGCCTAACCCGGCTTTTCTGACAGTTTCCTGGGCGGCCATGTGTAGATGTGCATAAGAGTAAGTGACCCTGCCTATATCAAGAATACCTGAAATTAGCAACACCAGAATTGGGAGGATAAGGGCTGTTTCCACTATGGATTGGCCGCGCTCATCCTTTCTCATGGCAGCATCCCGGCCTGAAAAAACTGAATTGTTGCCCCTGCTGCAATTGCAACCCCATATGGATAGGTTGCTTGCATGGCTGCCTTGTCCTGAAAGAGCGGAAGTTTAAGCCCGTTCAACAATCCTAAAATACAAAGGACCATTCCCCTAATTCTTTCCTTTGCTCCTTTCTTGAACAAAATGACCAAGATGGCAATTGCTCCGCCAACCAGGGCCATATATACGGCTGACAGGAAAACAAATTCCGGTCCCATTAATGCACCGATAACGGCTAGCAGTTTTACATCGCCTGCACCCATTCCACCCATCAAATATGGAATTAATAGAATTCCCAGGCCTATAAGCATTCCGAGGAGAGCGTCTCCCAACCCTTGAACCCCCCCGGTAAAACTGTTAACAATAAGAGCTATAAGCAGGAATGGAAAAAGGACAACATTGTATATTTTTCGTTCCCTCATATCCGTAATGACACAAATAACCAATAAAAGAAAAAGCATGATTGCGTTTATCATCTATGAAACCTCTCTCCCACAGGAACCTTATTAAAAAAAGCCTCACGTCTCTATTCAACGCAAGGCTTTCAGCTGTCTGCAAAGACACGATAAAATTCAAGTTTATTAATCAATGGCTGCCAGGAAATCCCCTTTACTATAGCGGGGAAGGTTTAGCAAAAAGCTATTTGTCAGCATTTTTAGAATGCTATTAAAATATATATTAAGTTGGAGTACTTCCACCAGTGATTTTGCCAAGTTCAGTAACTGCTTTGTTGAAAACTGCAATGATTTGATCCTTGAATGTTCCAAGTACAACAACTACACCTAGTGCGATAACACCCAAAACCAACCCATACTCAGTCATACCCTGTCCTTGTTCTTCTTTAAGCAATGCTTTCATTTTGTTCATCATTCTCAAAAACTCCCTTTTTTAATATATTTTTAAAAATTAATTAAAAGATAAATGATTACCTACTTTAAGTTCTGTATCCCGGATAGTTCCATCTGGCAGTTCCAGCACACTGGAAGCCTTCCGATACACCTTTCCAACCTTTGATGGCTTCATGGATTGGTCCAGGGCCACAATTTCGTTGTTTCCGTCCAAATATACAACGTCGATTGGATAGTTCATGAAAAATGTGTGGATCGATTGGCAGGGCTTGATCAACAGGCCGTGTCCTGCTGGCAGGCTTTTCGTGAACATCAGCCCTTTTAGCCTTCGAAAGAAGCTGTCAGCGTTCTCGATGTTGTCTGCAATTTCTGTCCCGTTCGACAGATTCACGACCTTCAACAAATTTCACCTCCGGAAAAATAAAATGACCCCGCCTTTACCGAAAGGGGGATCATGGGAAGACATACCTATGGTGCACCCTGATCTTTCGGTAACTGGCTGGCGTAGTACGAAAGTACCTTAGCCCCTGTAGCTTTGCGTCACTGATTTTCATCAGCTTTGCCTTTATCGAGATACAGTGCATTATTTGTCGACTGTTCTCTTATATCCATAGTAAATCGTTTATGGGGGTAATAGAATCAGACTTTTTTACCATTTTTAATAAAAATTAACTAGGTAAAAAGTACTATTTTTGATTATTTTAACATTAAAAGGTATTTTATTCTAGTTTATTACTAAAATCAATGGCTTTTGTACCGATTTATTCCTTCCAATGTTTTCCTGCTCCTTCATACTGCTCTCTTTTACGGTTTTTTTGCCAAGAAAGGTAGGTAAAACTCCTCCATACCCATTCAACAGGCCCAAACCTGTAGTTTCTAAGCCAAAGCTTGCTTAAAAGAATCTGAAGCATATACCCCCCGATTACCATCAGGGTACCTTGAGCCAATGAAATCTGTCCGTATAATCCAAGGCCATATCCATAAAATATAAAGGTTGATACAAGTGACTGGAGCAGATAGTTGGTCATCGACATTCGCCCAACACTGGTAACGTACCCTTTCCCAGGTCCTCTTACCTCATAATAGATCGCCACTATTCCGGCATAAGCTAGCGCCAGAAGTGGGCCACCAAAGAAATCCTGGAAAAACTCAGCAGAATAGCTGCCCGGCAATATGTAAGGCAGTACCTTTATGAGGGTCCCCAGTAAAAATACTGCAGTTGTCACCTGCTTTAGTCGTCTGAAATGACTGGACACATCCTCAAGCCATTTTAATTTTGCAAAAGCAGCTCCAATTAGAAACAACGGGAGGAGTGAAAAGAGCAAAATCGGTGCGGTTTCCAGGTTGTTGTTTGAAAGCCATTCCTCTGACCGCATCCCGGTCACTTCCCAGAAAGAACCTTCCCCGTAGATAATTAGCGCTTTTTCAGCCTGCTCAGGTTCATTGGGAGTCGCAGCTCCAGGATTTATGATATCCACCAACACTAGCAGCAAGCCAAGCATCAAGTTCGGTATCACATACATGGCGGCCCCCACCATAAGGAGTACCTTCTCCCTCAAGCGAAGAAAAAATAACGTTAGTAAACCAATAATTGAGTAGGTAATTAAAATGTCTCCCGTCCAGACAAAAAAAGCATGGAGAAATCCCACTGCAAGCAAGAACAATAATCTTCTGGCAGCGAGAACGGGGAATCTCCCGCCCCTTGCAAGTACACGTTCCCTCGTTAAAGCTAGTCCGTAACCGAACATCATTGAAAAAAGCGGGTAAAAGCTAGCTTGAACAAATACATCAATTATGGTGTAAACGAACCTGTCTAGCCCGCTATCCCACCATTCCAATGGGTTTATATACAAGTAAGGAGAGTGGAAGGCCATCATATTGACGAAGTAGATTCCTAGAATTGCCAATCCCCTCATTGCGTCCAATGAGGGGATTCTTCCTTTTTCCCCAGTAGGAACCACACTATTTTTCATCTATATATCTTCCGCCTTTCTATACATCAGAACTTTCATTATACAGGAAAAACCATCCATCAGGATGGTTACTGTCCGGGAAAATTCGGGCTGATTGCTCACAATTACGCCCTGTATACATACGATAAAAGAAGAATGATGAAAAAGGGTGTAACTGATGCCAGCAATTGTGGGAATTGTCCAAGTCATTTCACTAGGAACCAGCGCAATCTTCAATATTGGGGATGTATACAGTATCGCACCGATTTCTAACGCGAAGACATTTTCCGGTGCAGGATCGTTCAATACGGGGGATGCGATTCACAATCTAAACCATTTATCTTCAACAAATGTTTATGACACCGATGGAATTGACCAGCCTATTTCATTCAATGTCTAAGGAGGCTGTAAATGAATATCTATATCCAACAATCAATTCAGATTCAAAGCATCCGAATAGGCGGCATCTCGAACTCTTCTGTTTTTCAAATAGGCAGTTCCGGTATCATTAAACCAGCATCCTATCTTTACAATACAGGCGGCTTTACGGGTCCGGCCCCAAAAACTCAAAAGCCGTTTCAGCCACAACAGCAGCAACAGGATTTTAGCAGCCAGTTGCCTTTATCGCAGGCCCCAGCTGTTCCTCTAAGACTCAGCGATTTATAAGCGAGGTGTTACGATGGATATTTACCAGGTGCTTCAATGGATGCAAGGCCAAATCCAAGCGTTTGGGCAAAAAATAGCAACGTTGGAGGAATCGCTCCGCTGTGCAGAAGAGGAAATCAGGCTCCTGAAGGAAAAGCCTGCTATCCAGGTTGGCACCATTCAATATAAATTTGACCAATTAAAAGTGGAAACGCTTGATGGTACCTTAAATATCGGCTTAAATCCAAAAGACCTGCAGGGGATTGAGGAAATGGCTATTGCCGAAGGACAGCAGGGGCTCGCAGGGCAATCTGGATTTCCAGGTCAGCCAGGATTTCCAGGCCATTCAGATTTTAATAGCCAGCAACCGTTTGGCCTTAACCCCGGGTACTATCCGCACCCTATCCAGCCTGTACAAGGAATGGATGGATTGCAGCGAAACCAGGAAATTGAAAATGCGATAGACGTGTATCTTGAGGAGGACCTTCCTCCACTCATTGAAAGTCTCAAGGAAAATCTCGGTCTTCAAAAGCCGGATGATTATCTTTCCTTTATTAAAAATGATGTAAAAAGACAGCTGCCCGCAAGAATAGACTCTCATGTAAGGCGGGCGGAAGCATCCGGCCAAACAGTGGACGACGGAATCATTATCTCTTCATTGAAAAAAGAAATTGAAAATGGTGTCCGAACCTTTCTTGCTAATCTTCCAGATACTATGAAAGGGGGATCTTCGTGATTTTCCAAGTTTATAACAACGAACTAACCGTTGGCAGCATAAAAGTGCTGGGTGTATCCAGCTCCTCCATGCTCCTTGTCGGGGATGCACAAACAATCCAGCTTGCCTCCGCTTTCGATACACCGGCAGAATCATTGATTATTGGACCATTCGTCCCTCTTCAGTCAGAGGGACGCTAATGTTACAGAGAGTTTCTTCCGTCGACACTATTTCTGTTAAATCGATGCTATTTTCCTCTGTGCTGCAGATAGGCGATACATCGAGGATACAGAACTTTTCGAGGGCACTCGCTGTCCAAAGGGAAAGGGATCAATTTTTTGATAATGAAGGGAATTTCATCCAATTCCCTATATTCACTAGGGAGATTCCTCTTCGTGATATATATGAGCCAGTACAAATGCTTTCATTCAATGAAAAGCCGCTCATTAAAGTAGGATCAATCACTATAAAAGGGATTTCAGCCGCCTCTTTTTTGCATATTGGCAACGTTGGATCTGTTAGCCTTGAGGGAAGGATTAAGCATATCCGCCAGCTAGAAGACCGGCCCGATCGCCAAGGGAGATAGAAAAAACTTATATAGGAAAGTGAGATGAACGTATGCCAGCACTTGTTGGCCCAGTGGTCATTCATAATGTCAGCGGAGGGTCCGTTCATTTTGGCGATGCATTGAACATTTCACCAAAAAGTACAGGTAAAACCTTTGCTGGAGCCGGAAGCAGCAATACAGGGGTATTGATTGGAACAGGGAGCGCTGTAAGCGGTACAAATGTGCTCGATACAAAGCTGCTTGACCAGCCGATAGCCGGAAACAAATAAATGGCATGAACCAATTGGTTCATGCCATTTTCTATTTACCCTTTTTTCTGGCTGACTTGCTTACTCTCGGGAGTTTGCCCGATGGCTGTTTTCTAATCCATTTTAGAAATTTTCCTATTTGCGGATCGTCCTTCAGCCGTTCAATCGTATTAAGACGAAATGCCAATTCTTCGTTAGAATAGAGGGCGTGAATCTGCTTATGGCAAGGTTTGCACAGGTTTGCAGTGGGCAAGAAGGTCCCGCCCATCTCCCTTGGAGTCAGGTGGTGAGTTGTTGTTTCAACATCCTCGCGCAAACAAAGCTCGCACTGCCTTATTGCTGACTTCATCCCGCTTCACCCTTCCTGGTGCATTAATCCAAGCTTTCCCTTTCCAGCTTTAGAATATGGGCACCATCAAAGAAAAACAGATACCGCTCATCCACACGGCGCCTCCAAATTTTTTCAAGTGCCTTCGTGTATAGCTCAATTTGAAGCCTATACCGGTCTTCAAGGATAGGCGCCGCGCCTGCCCAGCCGCTGTGGTAACGGCCGGTAATGCGATCCGATTTAAAGTCAATCATGACCAGTCCCTTGCTATCTTCAAACAGGCAGTCAATGATACCCTGAATGAAAATTTGTTCATTTTCATCCTTCCAGTCAGGGTACACCTCTCTTGCAGTTAGAGAAGCTGTAAACGGAACCTCACGCTGAATCTTTTCTGCTGCAATCATCCGCCTGCCGATTTCGGTTTCAAAGAATTTAACAATCAGGCTTGGTTCAATCACTTCCGCCTGTTCCGCGGTAAGCAATTCGTTTGAAACCATCCCTTCAACGAGATGTCTTACTGATTCCACAGTAATCGGCCCAGAAAGGTTAATATGCTGCATAACACTGTGAAGGGCTGTCCCTCGTTCTGCGGGGCTAAGCGATTTTTCCTGCATGAAACGGGGGCGCTCAAGGACTTGTTTCGCTGTTCTTGTTCTTCTCAGGATGTCAGTCCCGCTTTGCTCATCGGCTATTTCACGATTCCGTTTCATTTCGGATACGGTTTGTTTTGCCCTATGGGTAGACGCATCCTCAAAAGCATAGTTCCAAGTCAGCCTTTCAATGACTCTGGCCTCCTTGTCAGATGCGGCAGGAACAGGTTTCATCTCTTTTACAAAGTCGAGCCATCCATCCTGTTCCTCCCCGCCCTGTTCAGATTCAAGCCTTATATCAGCGGCGTCTATCATTTCTACTGACCAATTTGAAGGATCGCGCGATATGCTTTCATCAACCTCAGGGCCAATTTCCTTCCTGCGCAGCGTGACGCAGTCGGCATGGCGGACAAGCGCAGGCCCGACCCAGTCGAAATATCCCGAGGCAGCCGCCCGGTCGGAATCATCAAGCAGCCAATTAGGATAGCTGGCAATATCCTCCCACTGCTCAAGCTTTTTGTCCGCATCCTTTAGTGTCGCAAGCATAAATAGCTTTTCTTTTGCCCGAGTCATTGCAACGTACAGGACACGCATTTCCTCCGCTAGCATTTCCATTTTCTTTTTACGCTTGAAAGCAAGCTGTGGAAGTGATGGATACGAAATCCGCTTGTCCGGATTGATATACTTCGATGCAAACCCGAACTCCTTATCAAGCATGTAAGGACTGCGGATATCCATCATATTAAAGCTCCTCCCAAGGCCAGCCATGAATACAACAGGAAATTCAAGCCCCTTGCTTGAGTGGATTGTCATAATCCGGATAACATCTTCCTGTTCACCAAGCGCCCGGGCAGCCCCAAGATCATCGCCGCGATCCATCATCCGCTCAATGAACCTGAGGAACCTGAACAGCCCTCTAAAAGATGTTTCCTCGTATTGCCTTGCCCTGTCATAAAGGGCCCGCAAGTTTGCCTGGCGCTGTTTTCCCCCTGGCAACCCGCCAGAAAAATCATAAAACCCGGTATCTCGGTAAAGCTGCCAGATAAGCTCGGATAGTGATCCTTGCCTTGCCAGTGAACGCCAGCCTTCAAGGTTTTCGCTGAATCGGCAGATTTTTTCATGAAGCTCTTCGCGCCCTGATGGTGCTGCATTTTTGCAAAACGCTATTACACTATCCCAATAAGAGCCTTTATTATTCTGGATTTTTATAAAAGCAAGTTCTTCCTCGTTCAAGCCAATAATTGGCGACCGCATTACTGCCGCAAGCGGAACATCCTGATATGGATTATCGATGATTCTCAGAAGGGACATCATGACCGCAACTTCGGTTGCCTGGAAATAACCGGTCGACAAATCCGCATAGATTGGCAGACCCTGCTGCTTGAATTCTTCCATGATTTGCGGTGCCCACGTCATCGAGCGGAGCAGAATCACAATATCCCTGTACCGGACTGGCCTTGAACTATCCTTTTTTGCCTCATAGACAGGCCGTCCGGCTGAAATCATTTCTTTGATTTTCGCAGCCATCACCCTGGCCTCCAGCTGGGATTGTTCAAGGTCTTCCGCATCAAGCAGCTCATCTTCAAATTCCTCGCTCGTATCTTCCCTTTCACCTTTCGAACCTTGGTCAATGATAAGCATTTCGGCCGGGAACGGCTCATCTGGATACTTTGCGCCTTCCTTCAGCTCGGCAGATTCATCATAGACAATCTCGCCAACCTTTTCCCCCATAATCTGGCGGAACAAATAGTTGGTTGCATCAAGGATTTCCCTGCGGCTTCGGAAATTTCGGGCAAGATCAATCCTCAATCCTTCCGATACCGTCCCTTCTCTTGAAAAACGATTATACTTTCCTAGGAACAAGTTAGGTTCGGCAAGCCGGAACCGGTAGATGGATTGCTTTACATCCCCGACCATGAACAGATTGCCGTTTTCGCCATGCCCCCCGGATACGAGCTGCAGAATTGTTTCCTGAACCATGTTCGTGTCCTGATACTCATCAACCAGCACTTCCCGGAACCTATTCTTATAAGATAGCGCCGCCGCTGAAGGAATAAGAGTACCTTTCTCTGTTTCTTCCTGGCCAAGAATGTCAAGGCAATAGTGTTCAAGATCGGAGAAGTCCACAAGTCCCCGTTCGCGCTTTGCCGCTTCAAATCTGACCGCAAATTTCCTGACTAGGGAAGTGAGCGTTTCGATGACTGGCTTCATGTCGGCCATGTCACGAAGAAAGCTTTCAGGCCTTCTTGAAAAAAGCTCATCACGGAGGTCATTGATGATTTTTTTGGTTTTATCCCTAAATTTGCCGGCCTTTTTCTTCAATTCCTCATCAACTGTGCCTTTCCTGATGGAGCTGGCCTTGGCAAATGTATAGGATTGCATTGCAGCATAGAGCGAATCCCAGGAATCACAGACCGCCAACATGGAATCAATCAAACTGATGTCTGAAAGAAAGGCTTCGGCATGGGGTGCTGGTCCATCTGGAAGCTTTGAAACAGCCAAAGCCTTCTCCGCAAAGTGCCTTGCAGTTCTTAATTGAAGCTGAATATCGAACAGAAGAGAGCCGATGAATGGCAGCTCTTCGACCTTAGCGATTTTCGTTGTGTCATACATCGAAACAATATCTTCAAGATAACGCTCCGGATTCGGATTTGAACGGGCAAAGTTAAAAATATCGGAGACGATTTCCTGAAGCGCATCATCGCTCCTGTCCGATGTAAACGTGTCGACAAGCCGGAAAAAAGGCTCGTTGCCTTTTGTTCCATACTCTTCCTCAAGCAAGCTGTCCATCACTTCATCCCTTAGCAGCTGGGCTTCAGTATCATCCGCAATCCGGAAGCCTGGATCGACATCAATCAAGTAATAATATTTCCTGACTACGTCAAGGCAGAATGAATGAAGCGTTGAAATGGACGCTTTGTTCAAAAGGCTGAATTGTTTGCGCAGATGGCGGGATTCAGGATTCTCGTTAATTGCCTTTTCGAGCGCTTCCCCGATCCGGTGCCGCATTTCGGCAGCAGAGGCATTTGTGAATGTAACAACGAGCAGCTCGTCCACATCCATTGGGTTATCAGTCGAAATGATTTTGCGGATGATCCGTTCAACAAGGACGGCAGTTTTTCCCGAACCTGCAGCAGCCGCGACAAGAATGTCCGTGTCTTTTGCCATAATTGCCTTCCACTGGTCATCCGTCCATTTCAGCCCCTGCGGCATCGGGGGTATCATTACCTTACTCATGTTCATTTACCTCCTTCCGAATCAATTCCATTGCTTCCTTATCATTCCTTGGCACAAGCCTGCGGAACTTCGAGCCCTCAATCGACTCATCGAACTGGCAGACAGACTTATAAGAGCAGAACTGGCAAGGATTTTTATCCTTCATCCTATAAGGGTCAATTCCAACTTCGCCGGATATAATCGCATTTCCGGTATCCTCATATATCTTACGGACGAACTTCCTTAAGTCTTTCATTTCCTCGGCTGTTGCGGTTTTGGAGCCGTTCCTGATTGAGCCATTGGCATTAATTCCCGCTGAAATGATATGGGACACACCAGTCTCCAGGCTTTTATCCATAAGCCGGATGACTTCCTCATCCTCGAGGACCAATCCGCTCATTTTGAATTGCTTAAGGATTTCACGTTCAAGCTCCTCTTCGGACATGTTTTTCTTAGCCGTAATCATTGGATTATGAACATGGAAGTAAAATACGCCCGCAGGCTCTGCATCCCTTCTAGTCAGCTCAGTTGAATTGGCGATCGCAATATCAAGATAGGTCAGCATCTGCAGAGCGATCCCGTAGTAAACCTCGGAGAGATTCAAGCCTTTGCTGCTGGACTTGTAATCAATGACTCTTAAAAACAGCTCCCCATTCTTTCCTTCGCCGCTGTCAATTCGGTCTATTCTGCCGGCAAGCTCCATTCTTCGCCCGTTCTTCAGGCCGAATGTAAGAGGCGGGAGCTGTCCGCCGCGCCCGAAACCAACCTCAAGCCCGATTGGCTCGAATTCACTCAGTTTCGAATGCTCGCTGAGGACGAGCGATGCCCTCGTAATGATTTGTTCCAGCTTTCTTTTTATATAGTGATGGCGCTCAGAGCTTAGCAATATTTCATTTTGAAGCCTTGGGGCAATTGCCTCGACAGCCTGTTTTGCGAGGCTTTCACACTGTTCGCGAGATAGCTGGGCCCAGGCAATATTCTGTTCATTGACTGTTTCGGCAATATACTTTAAAGCCGCATGGAAAAGCTCACCAATATCCGGTGCCTCAAGCCGGTATATCTGCCGGTCGCGAAGCTTTAAGCCATGCTGGACGTAATGGGAGAATGGGCAGCTATTGAACAGTTCCATCCTTGACACACTTCCCTGGATATCTTCCCCGTACAGCTCTTCTGCGAGTTCCTGCGGCAGGCTCACTGTTCTGTTTGTATAAAACAGACTTGATAGGACAGTATCCGCCCGATTTTTCCAAGCAGGATTTTCCACAAAATAATTGTACACATCCCACCAGAAGGTGTAGACTGGATAATTTCTTTGTTTTTGCTGCAGCTGGGATGTCAGATAGGACAATGCTGTCCCCTTGTTTGAAATAAATGCAAGCTGCTCGTCTTCATGCTGGTCGGCAGGGTCGGCAGCGTACATCCTCTCTTTTGATTCAGGGAACAAATCTTTTACCCTTGAAATATAGGAAGATGGAATAAGTGATTTCCCTTCCGCATTTGCAAGAGGGTAGCTCACATACAGAGCGTCAGCAGGAGTCACAAATGCCTTATAGGCAATGAAATTTTCATCAAGCAGCCGTTCGGTGCTGCTTGGGCCGAGCTTGAGTCCGGCGCTGAGAAGCAGTCCCCTTTCTGCATCGCCGATGATTCCATCGTCACTGACTTTTGCAGGCAGGACACCCTCATTCAGCCCTATTACAAACGCAACCTTGATTTCTGCCAATCTTGATTTATCGAGATTGGCAACCATTACTTGATCAATTGCTGGTGGAATTAACGAGAATTCCAGGGCTTCTATTCCCGCTTCAAGAATGGATGCGAATGCTTTAGGAGTAACCTTTTCATCTCCCAGCATTTCAACATACTGGTCCAGAAGGTCAATGACAGCATTCCAGACCTGGTCATGCTCACGCCCTCTAATCAGGTTCCCTTCCTCTTCAGCTTCCGCTCTCCATCTTTCAAGCTTCGTTGGAACATCCAGTTCCTCAAGCAGCAAATAAACAGCCTCACACATTTTCCGCCCCGAGTCCGCCCTTTTCAGCCGCCTGGAGAACCTCATCAATGGTGCCGAAATGATTAAGCGTAGTTCATTTAGCTCGCGCTCTGTTCTTATTTCCTCATCAGTCTGTTGGCGTGAAACAAATTCAAGGCCGCGGACTCTCCTGAAATGCCAGCGGTCTTTCTTTGTCCATTTACTGCCCTGTATTCCGTGTGAAAGAACATAGTTCTCGAGCCTGTCCATTTGCCTTCTTATTGTAGCCGCATTGATTTCAGGCGGAAAAAGCAGTTCGGTTTTAACGGCACGAAATACAGGCTCATAGCGCCAATTGCCGTTCACGGTCTCAAGAGCGGATCGGATAAATTCAACAAGCGGGTGGTTAAGCATCGTTCTCTTTTGGTCTATGAAATAGGGAATCTCATAATCAAAGAATACTGGTTCAATCGTTTCATGATAATCCTGGCCGTTCCGGACAAGGACGGCGATGTCCTTATACCTGTAGCCCTTTTCCCTGACAAGGCTTCTAATTTCCCTTGCAATTCCTTCTACCTCTGCACGCCGGTTAACAGCCTGAATGATGGTAACTGCGGAATCTCCTTCATACGAAACAGCCGGCCTTGAATCAAAATGTGCTTCAAGGTGGCGAAGTGAACCATTACGAAAGCGCTTTTGGCCTTCAAGTATGACAGGAGCTTCCATTTCGATGTTTCCGTTCCTGGCAAGGTCAAAGAAGTTTTTGCATGCCACCCCGGACATCCTGAATAAATTCAGCTCATCAGGTGCCATGTCGGGGCAAGGTTTATCAAGAGTCAGGGTCACCGTAACCCTTTTGCATACCTTTAAGAGTTCTTCAATTACTCTATATTCCTGAGGAGTAAAGCTGTAAAAGCCGTCAATATAGACTTCGGCATCCTTCAGGTAGGATGACTGGGCAGTCTTCTCTGCAAGCAGGCGGAAATAGTCCTCCGAATCTATGTACTTGCCTGAAGCTGCCTCCTCGAAATGCTTGTAGATGATTTCCAAATCATGCATCTTATCGGCAAGCGATTTTGCATCATTGCGATTTCCATCGATCCTGTTTCGGCCTTCTGCAAGCTTGGCCGGGTCGACCAGGTACCGTTTGAATTCAATAATCATGTCTTCGACTTGGGAGATAAAACCGTTTTTATCCGCGGCGCGCCGGAACAGGACAAGTTGATCCTTTTGCTCTTCAATAATTTTCCTGATCAGCATATTCAGCCCGACACTGCTTAAATGATAACGGCTTGAGCCCCCTGTTTCCTGAAGCACTCTCCAGGCGAGACGCGAAAAACTATAAACCTGGGCCCTGATCATTCCGCCAATCGCCTCATCGGTAGCCAGCCTGTATTCGGACAGGAAAGTCATTTGTTCCGGAACAAGATAAATGATCGCCGGACCCTCTGGGCTTTCAATCAGCCTGCTTTTAATTTCATCCAGGCAGGTAAGCGTCTTTCCGCTTCCGGCTCTTCCAATCAGCATTCGTAGCGACATAGATTATCCTCCGTCCTTTTTCTGCATACTTACTATTTTATCACAAAAAGGGTACAAACGTTTGCATCCAGGCATGGATGCCGGGACCAAATATTGGTGTTTTTTTGAATATATTTCATACAAAAAACCCGGCCTCGGCCGGGTTCAATTGTCCATATTCATTTTCTAAGGTGAGATTGCCACGTCCTTGATTGGCCAATACAAAAGGTTTACTTTCCCAACTACCTCGTGGGAAGGAATAAATCCAAAATGGCGGCTATCCCAGCTTTCAAGCCGGTTATCCCCCATCACAAACAGTTTTCCCTCAGGAACCTTTTTTTTGCCTGTAATGTCGGTCAGAGTAAAATCCCCTGTAAGCGGCTGTCCAGGCTGCATTTGCCTGTATCCATCCAGATACGGCTCCTCATATTCCTCGCCATTTATATAAAGCTTGTCATCCTTATACTCAATCTCATCACCAGGCAATCCGATAATCCTCTTGACGTAATCCTCCCGTTCATTGGCATGGAAAACAATCACGTCAAATCGATCAAGATCGGTTATCTGAAAGCCGATTTTATTGACCATAAGCTTATTTCCATCCTTCAGTGTCGGCATCATCGATTCACCTTCCACTACATAATTGGAAAAGAAGAAGGTTCTGATGAAGATAAATATGATGATTCCGACAATGAAGGCTTTCATCCATTCGAGTACTTCCTTTTTCCAGCCTGACACCTTAACCGCCCCCGCGCAAAATCAATCGTGCTTTTCGCTGGCTATCGTCAATCTCCGTTCAATCTGCTTGCCAACCAGCCATAGGATGAATATCACAATTAACACAATGAATGTCCTGAGCGGCTGAGTAAAGAGGGAACGGATATCATGACCAATAAAACTAATCATGAAAATCATCGCCATTTTTCCAGCACCAACCGCCAGCATATACTGTTTCGTACTGACTTTTGAAAGGCCGGCGACGATATTAACGACAGCTGAAGGAGTAAACGGGAAACATAGCAGTAAAAACAGTGGCCCGAATCCATGCCGTTCCACCCAATTCATTAACTTCCTGACAGTTGAATGCTTTTTAAGAATGGACAGGAACCGTCTTTGGCCATACTTCCGAAAAAGGAAGAATACAAGAAAAGCACCAATGCAGGCTCCAAGCCAGGAATAAAGAAAGCCCAGCCACAATCCAAATGCACTAGCATTTGCCATGACGAACAGGAACAGAGGCAAAAACGGAAGAAACGCCTCAAGCATCGGAAGGACAATACCAGGTATTGGTCCGAACGATTTATATTCCTGAATTAGGTCCATGATATTTTCCAGGGTAAACCACGATTTTAACAATTCTGCATCCATTTGAAACTCCTTATTGCCAGCTTCTTTTTTTTATATCCTTTTTTGACAATTTTTAATCTTTAGGGGCAAAACTTAATGTTTCTGTAATAAAGTGAAACTTCCATTATTAAGATTACTTTTGGATGAATTCATGAAGGGCTTGTTTGTTTTTTTCTAGATCCAACAGAAGGACCGCGCCGTCACCACTTACCCTCGCATCTGAATATCCATCTTTAACCGGGATGCGGAGCGTTTCAATGTTGCCGCTCCCGTTCCTTATAAAATTGGTTGCCATTGATATCATATCACCCGTTTTTACATTCGTGTTCACAAATGGCTGAACGATGCCAATAAGTTTTGGAAGCTTTGGGATCATTTCGATGCTGGACAAGTCCCTGGCCACCTTGCCCACGACCTTTTGCTGGCGCTCTACCCTGCCAAAATCGCCAACTGCATCATTCCTGAACCTGACATAGCCAAGCAAATGCTGGCCGTCAAGCCTTTGTACGCCTGGTTCAAGCGTGACGCCGATGTTTACTTCCATTCTTTTTTCCACGTCGATTTCTACACCTTCAGGGAATGCTTCATCAATGAGCTGGACGAACCCCTCAAAGTCGACAATCGCATAATATTGCAAATCAATATCGAAGTTTTCCTTAATGGTTTTTCTCATCAACTCCGGGCCTCCCTCTAGGAATGCCCTGTTAATTTTATGCTTTCCATGCCCGGGAATTTCCACATAACTGTCCCTCATGATCGAGGTGAGCTTATATGTCCCCTTGGCATCGTTATAATGGGCAATCATGATTGTATCTGCCCTTGAATTTTCATCACCCCGTGCATCTGCTCCCAATAGGAGGATATTCGTACCTCCGTACTGATCCTTTTTCCCTGAAAATTCGTATTCAACCTTTTCCTTATCCCCGATTTTTTCCAACGATTGATTGACACCTTTTCTATATTGAATAAAAGAATAAGCTGCAATGCTCATAAAAAGCAGGACCAGCACGGTGAAAAACGGTTTCCAAAAGCGTCTTTTCCTTTGTCTGTGCCTCTGTTCATATCGCATAAAGACCCACCATCCAGTTAGTATTGCCTCTTTCAATAGGGCTGTAGGTCTATTCTACCAATTCGACAAATGAATACCTAATTGGGATGCAATTGAAAAACGAATACTCGCCGGGTTCCTTCCTTTACCGAAACATTTCCGCTGTACCAAAAAGCCGCACTTGGCGGCTTTCTGAATTATTTAGCAAACTGATTGTTGATAGCTCTTTTATCTGATTTATCTACGTCTAGGTTCACTAGGAAAGCTTCAGCAGAATGAATCACCGCAGGGACACAAAAGAAAGCTCGTATGAGTAATCATCGCAGAGACAGGCGCATTCTGCCTGTCGCGAGGCGTGCTTGCCTGTCGGGAAGGCGCTTGCGCTTTTGTTCCTTTCCTACTTAAGATATTGGTCGAACCAGTCGGCAATATAATTGAGCCGGGCAATCCTCAAGTTAGGTTTGCCGCTCCTTGACAGCTCGTGATTTGCTTCTGGGAAACGAACGAATTTCGCCTCTTTGCCAAGCCGCTTCATTGCTATAAAGAGCTGCTCTGCCTGCTCAATCGGGCAACGGTAATCTTTTTCGCCATGAAGGATCAATAAAGGTGTTTCAATGTTTTTTACATAGGCTAGTGGAGAGTGCTTCCACAGCTTTTCAATATCCTCAAGGCCGGAACCGATCTGCCATTCGGTGAAGTAGTAGCCGATATCGCTCACCCCATAAAAGCTTACCCAGTTGGAAATGGACCGCTGGGTCACAGCAGCTTTAAATCTGTTTGTGTGGCCGACAATCCAATTTGTCATGAATCCCCCATAGCTTCCCCCGGTAACGCCGAGCCGGTTTTCATCTATGAAATCATACATTTCGAGGGCATAATCGACTGCCTTCATAACGTCCCGGTAGTCACCGCCGCCATAATCCCCGCGGACTGCATTCACATACTCCTGGCCGTAACCATGGCTCCCGCGCGGATTTATGTAAAGGACAGCGTATCCTCTTGATGCGAGGATTTGGAACTCATTCATATACGAGTTTCCATACATCGCATGAGGCCCGCCATGAATTTCAAGGATAGCCGGGTATTTCTTCCCTTCCACAAAGCCAGCTGGTTTCATAATCCACCCGTTCAGCTCGTGGCCTTCACTTCCTTCAAACGTGATTGGCTCTGCTTTGGAAAGAGTTTTGTCCTTAAGAAATGCTTCGTTTACGGATGTAAGCCTTGCTAGGGCACCATCGGTAATTGACAGAAAATATAAATCCCCAGGCTCGTGGGGTTTGCTGATGGCAACGGCCGCCTTCTGATTTTTACTGTCGACCGACAGGCCGTAAACATGCTGGTCACCCAGGAGTGCAGGATAGAGTTCTCCATCGGTATTACCGTAGTAAACAACTGTATTGCCCAAGTCGCTTGCAATAAAATAAAAGCTGCTATTATCGTCTCCCCAGATAAAGCCCGGGGTGGCAGCGCCCTGATGAAAATCGGCAGCAACCACATCGCTGGCTGTTGCATCAAGGCCCTCTGTCTGGCACGTAAAGGCCTTTGTTTCAAAATCGTACAACCAAACCCGTGCCAGAGTAGCATTTTCGTAGGTTCGCGCTTGGCCGATCAATCCAAGCTTACTGCCGTCTGGTGACCAGGCAGCCCGCCAAAACGAGGTGTCACCTGAATCAAGCTTCGTCAACTCAGCAGTTTCGATAGTAAAAAGGTATAGGCCGAGCGTAAACGAGTTATCCTTGTCATCAGAGAGGTCAGCCCCGATTGCAAGTGTTTTGCCATCTGGCGACCAGCAGTGGAGATGATAATCCTCCTTGCCATCCGTCAATTGCCTGACTTCGCCTGACTCTGCGTCGACGATGGCAATCTGTGAATAATTCCCCTTCCAGAAACCATTGGAATCGGATTTGTACTTCATCCTAGTTACCTCAAGAGGTGTAAGCTCCTTCTCCTTTTTCTCGTCGGATTTGTCAGTCGCTTTCTTTCCCGTTTCCACCGAAACCTGGAACGCAAGACTGGAACCATCCGGAGACCATATCGGACTTCCGGCGCCATTTTTCAGGTCGGTAAGCTGCCTGGCTTCGCCTCCAGCGGCACTCACAACATATAGTTGGTTCTTCCCGCTGCGGTTTGAAACAAAAGCAAGCTTCGATCCATCCGGCGACCAGCGCGGCGAGTGGTTTCTATGTTTCCCAAAGGTCCATTGGGCAGGTTTTGCCTTTCCCTCTGTGGACACAATAAAAATATTCGAGTAGTATTCTTTCTTTTCACTGCAAATCCCGGTCTCTGTATAAGCGCATAGCGTACCGTCCGGCGAAAGCTGCGGGTCGACCGCCGATTTTAGTTCAAGTAAGTCTTCTGCTTTTATGCCTGTAAAGCTCATCATTTTCCCACCTTCTATGTTGTTAATTAAATTATTTCGACAACAGAAATAATTTTCCTGCAACAATTTCTCGTTTTTTATAATTTTTACGCATAAATTAAATACGAAGACAAATTCATCGTTTTCATATTGCGTATTCTTTTTAAATTTCGTATGATAAAAACGAACAAATGTTCTTATTTTGGAAGGAGTTATCAAGATGACAAGAATACCTGAAAAAGACCGCGATATCATGGAGCTGGCCATTTATTTACCTATGGTACTGACGATTTTGAACAGGGACATTGCTGTTATTGAAAATAGCCCATTCAAATTAAGAAAACCGTACAAGGAACTCGTCGAGGACACGATAAAGGCTGTACAGAAAGAGCTTTTCAGGGTAAAGGCATATATGAAGGCAAACAAGCTGAAGGTGATGGAGACGAAGCGGGATGAGGCATTTACGATGTTCCTATTCCTTTACAATGGGTACGAAGAATACCACAACTATTTTAACCCCCGTATCCGCAATAAAGTGCAGGAGTTGATGGAGTATTATTTTATCGGCAGACATCGTAAGAAAGAGGAAGCATCAACAGATCAGTCAGCGAAAGGCCAACTCGGTGAATCTGGCACAGGCTGAAAAGCCGGGATTTTAAAATGGTGCTATACATTTTACTCCATAAACTGGCCATACCTGCGGTGCTGTTCGGAAGCTTCTAATGGCCTTGGCCTATGGACGACATAATAGGATTTGCGTTCCATTTGCTCGATTCGCTGCATGAGTTTTGTACGGAGCAATGCTGTGCGCAAAAGCTGGTTTTTGAAGGAACTATAGGAGACCGGAAGCGGGTAGGAGTGCTTATTCTGGAACGTCACCAGCGTATCCCCAACCGAGGTTCGTTCATGATGCATGACATGTTCATGCGAAATCCAAATACACTCTGGACGGTTTGGCGATGTTGTAGGGAAAAGGTAAATAAAGTTGGTGGGGTCAACAACGATGGGGACCTTGTGGGTGATGCCAATTAATTGCCGTGTTCCTTCTCTCCTGCCGTCAAAGGAGCTGCCAAAGTATTCACAGCTTTTCCGGACAATTTCAATTGGCTTAAACGGGGAGATGAACTCATCATCGAGCTCAAAAATTTGCGAATACACCTTGCTTCCGTATACAAACGGTTTAATGAACATCGTACAAGGGTTAATCTCATATTCTTCTATTTGCTTTTGCTTCACAGTTTCAACTCCTCAAAATTAATCGGTACTTGTCCATCATATCATTCCTCTTCCATAAATTTTCAATCGCAATCAAAAGTTGCGAATTTATACACAATCTAATTGCAGAAATATTTTTCTGAAAATTAAAATAATTAGTTGATTTTACTTCCTCCACCCAATATAATAAAAAAAAGCAGCAGGGGGGATAGAAAATGAATGAAAAATCCTATACGGAATTAATGAAAATTAGCGCAATGAAAAAGGAAAAGGCTGAAGGATCGCTCCAGGACATGTACATTGAGATGCTGCTGCACGAAATCCAGCTGAATCTTGAAAAAGAAAGATTGCTGAAAAAAATTGATGAGGCACTTGAACAGCGAAACAAACCGGTATTCCTCAACTTGACAGGAAGCCTCAGGGAATTGAACGAAAAATATGGGGCTTAAAAGAGCCAAATGACGTCACAAAAAAAGATAAATCCGTCCCGAAGCCGGGGCGGATTTTTTTGGTTTTCTTATAGCCGCGGAGCTCAAATGAGATACATTTCGCGCACCCCTGGCGTCTGAAACGCTATCAATATTGGCGGAAATTTGCGAGTGATTTCGTTCCCGGCGGTAAATCACAGCATGTCCATTGAAAATCGATGACCTACTTGCTATTCAAGGGAACAATAATTTGCTTGTCTTCATTCCTCGCCGAATTTACGAGAGTCGAGACCTCGTAGAAGTCAACTTTTTCGGAAGGATATGGCGCAAGCAGTGATGTTAATTCAAGCGGATCATTTACACTGGGATCAAGCCAGATTTCCTGTTGTTCCGGCTCAAGGATTGCTGGCATCCGGTCGTGGATGGCACCTGTTTTTTCGTTTGCTGCGGTCGTAATGATGGTACATGAAAAAATGGTTTTTCCATCCTTGTCCCAGCGGTCGAATAACCCTGCAAAAGCAAACGGGGTATCGTCCGAACTGACAAACCGGTAAGGCTGTTTGATTTTCCCCTCCCGCTTCCACTCAAAATAGCCATCAGCCGGGATTAAACATCTTCGGGTCTTCAACGGATGTTTGAAGCTCGGCTTCTCATGGACTGATTCTGAACGGGCATTTATCATTTTATAGCCGATTTTTTCATCATTGGCCCAAAACGGAATGAGTCCCCAGCGAAATTCCATTCCAACACGCTTTCCATTCCTATTTACAATTGCAAGGATATCCGTACCTGGGGCTATGTTATATCGGGGAGCCAATTCCCCGGCAAACTCGAAATCGTATTGCTGCATTAAAGCATATACGTCAGTAATAAGTGAGAAACGTCCGCACATCTTATTTCATCCCCCGTTCATGTTAAAAAAATTTTAACATGAACGAGAATGTTTATAAAAGAAATGGCCTTAATTGGAAAGCACGGCACCTTTTCTGTGGAACATAGTCTGTGGAACAAGAAAAAACGGGTGGTGCCTGGCACTGTTCGCATTATACATACAAGCCGGCCAGAAAAATCCCCAGGCTTTCTTCATATATTTCATTGAATTGTGTAAGTGGAAGTGGATTCACTCCCCTGCCAAGCTCAACGGTAAAGCCTGGCCGGCGCCAGTCCTGGATGAACCAATCCTTGTAGCCGGCATAGCTCTCAATGGTTTTAACAGGTTCATAGCCGCTGACTCTTGCAAACTCATTGACCATTGTTTCGGATACTGGCGGCTCCAAATTTTCAAAGCCCCAATAAATGACCTGTCCTTGGGTATGGAAGGCTAGTACTCTTGCAAAATCCCGTTCTCTTGTCAGGTTAGCCATCGCAATTGCTTCAGGTTCCGATAACGGGCTTTCGCCGCCGTAATTCCTCGGTCCTGGCACCTTTGGATTCCGGGCCCGTTCCAGTTCCCATCTTGCCGGGAACTGATCATTCAAATCAACCCCGCGCAAGTTCGCCTTCCAGTTTGAAAAATCTGTGCTTCCATTGTTCCAGCCAACCACCCTTCTGTACCATGGATCAGTTGGCGGGAGACCGTTGATAACGAGATGGACTCCATCCGGGTTGACCATCGGAACCATCGAGAGGGTTGATTGCTGATACAACCGGAAAACCGAAAGGCCCCGGATTCCTGTCTGATTTGCCAATGCCAATAAATAGTCATTCAAAAACGTCATTAAAACAGGCGTCGTAATCCATTCATTTGCGTGGAAAGATCCATTGTAATGGACCCGCCTGCTGCCATTGCCAATCAGAACCTCTGGAATGCTCCTGCCGGCGACCGAATTTCCAATCGAAGAAACGCGCAAAAAAGGATAGACAGTTTGCAGTCTAGAAAGGTCGTTCATCATCGCCCGATGGTCATACTGACGTCTGCCCTGGACAAGTCTCCACGTAATTCTAAGCGGCAGGGAAATGGTTTGGCCGACTTGAAGCCTGTTCGGATTAATGCCTGGATTCACAAGCAGGACAGCATCGAGCGAAAGATTCCTGCTTTGCGCAATCCTCCACAAAGTATCGCCAGGCCTGATTTGATAACGAGTGGCGACAAATCCCGGAATCCTAATTCGTTGCCCGATAGCCAGTGCCTGTGTATTTATCCCTCTGTTGGAATCAACAATAAGCTGCAACGTAATTTTAAACAGCTGGCTGTAATACCAGAGTGTATCGCCTCTCCTGACGGTTATATCCATGCCTCTCCCCACCCTATTTAAACATGTATTCACCACACTATATGTATCGATAATCCGATTTATCCCGTTTCAGCATACGGCCGAGGATGCTGTATTTTTTAAAAAAGAAAAGGCCGGGAAGCCCCGGCCTAACGTTAATCTTTCTTGTGTTTGATCTCATATTCCTCCAGCCTGGATATGCGCTCAAGCATAGTGGGATGCCCATAGCGGAATACCTTAACCAAAAATGGCGGATTTACCTGGCTTAGTCCGCTCCGGGTCAACTCCTGAAAACTGCCGATAGCCGCCTGCGGGTTCTTTGTTAAATTGATTGCGTACGTATCCGCTCTTGTTTCCTGATAACGTGAAACGGCATTCGAGACGGGGCTTGAGATGAACATCAGCATCGACAGAATGACTAAGATGAGCGGCAGGCTGCGGATATCGTCGGCGGATGGAACTTTTAATTCCTTCCCCCATTTTCCAAGAACTCGTTTCATAATTACTTGGACCAGATATAACCCTAGAAGCGTCAGCAGCAAGTAGCCCGCTATCCCGATATACAAGTGCTTTTCAACATAATGGGCCATTTCGTGCGCCATAATGAATAATATTTGGTCGTCGTCAAGGCGGTTCAGCGTCGTATCCCAGAGAACGATTCTCGAATTGGAGCCAATCCCGTTAACGTAGGCATTCATCGCATTCGTTTTTTCCGCCATATTCACCTCGTACACATGCTCGGCAGGTATATGGGCCTGGCTTGCCAGGTCAAGGATTTTGGCTTCAAGTTCCTTGTTTTTCAGCGGGTAAAAATCATTGTATAACGGATCAATAATCACCGGCTGCAGGAACATCATGAACAGCGTAAATGGAATGGTCAAGAGCCATGCAGGCAGCCACCAGCGCCTTGGGAATTTTTTTAACAGAAAATAAAGAACGGGGATAATAATTAGTAAAGTTGCATAGTTAATCCAAAAATCAATCAGTTCATCCTTCATCCAGGATGGAAAGGTTTGGGTTGAAATATTATACGTCTTTGACAGCTTGTAGCCAATATAGCTCAGCGGGAGCACGGCTACATATCCAGCCAGGGATAACCAGAACAAGTAAATCGGCGTCCGGAGGAACTTTCTTGGGGCAGAGTCATCAGCCCAGCGTTTAAAGCACGTATTGAGCCCGGTA
This sequence comes from Bacillus sp. FJAT-27225, assembly GCF_001685025.1. Classification (GTDB taxonomy): domain Bacteria; phylum Bacillota; class Bacilli; order Bacillales; family Cytobacillaceae; genus Bacillus_D. The sequence goes on from NZ_MAYU01000022.1 coordinate 342,734, forward strand.
AGCATGATTAAAATGTAAAACAGCCATTCCCATGGAGATGCCAGGAAAAACAGCAGATTTCGTATTTTTGAATATTCCCCGGTCAATTCAAGTTCGCGGCCATTCAAAAATGTCGCGGGGTCGGCACTCGTTCCCTGGTATTCGAACGGAAGCGCGGAACTTGAGAAATGAAACAAATACCAATAAAAGAAAAGTCCGTAGAGCGCAAAAGCCAGGATTGCAAATACCCCTATCTTCCTTGCCATAGTGTGTCCTCCTTTTTGTACAGCCTCTCTCTTATTAGTTTAGTATAAAAGTCTTTGTTTAGAACGAGCTTGCCCTAAGCTTTGAGGACATGTTCCAATTATTCCAGAAAAAGCAGGAATCAAACCCCGAAAAAAACCGTTCCCCTGTAAGGAACGGCACTTAAAGGAAACTTGATATGACAGACAGGACAGCAATGCTGCCAATTACGACAACAATTACATTTGCCCCAAGGAAGGCGATGACAAACGCTGAAGCAGCTCCGATCAGCCCGAATCTCAAATCCTCGTTGATGGATAGGATTCCCGGAAAAATCAAGGCACCGAGTGTAGCGAACGGAACATTTTTTAAAACGCCCTGCAGGAATGGCGGCAGCTCCTTCCCTTTAAAAAGGACAAATGGCAGCATTCGCGGGATATACGTGACGATTCCCATCCCGATAATCATCCATACTATTTCACTCTTCATTGCCGGCCACCTTCTTTCCTCTCAAATGCACAACTGCTTCTGCTATAACTGCGGACAGCAGTGTTGATGCTACAATCGACCAGCCAGTCTCAAGCAGGCCACCGATTGTAAAAATCGTATTGAAAGCAGCTGCCATTACAGCCAGATAGACGACCTTTGCATTGCCCTTCATCGACGGGACTAGCAAACCGATAAACATTGCAAACAGGGCGACAGACATTCCATCCTGCAGCGATTGCGGCAAATTGGCGCCGATCAAATGGCCGATGCCCGAGAAAACGACCCAGCTCGAATACGAAATCAGAATGAGGCCAAACATATACCCCTTCCTGACTTCTCCCTCCTTCGTTGCGGCGACCGAAAATGTTTCGTCGGTCAAACCAAAGGAATAAATGGCCTTGGCCGCAACATCGCCCTCTGGCGCTTTTTCATTCAATGAAGTAGCCATTAAAAAGTGCCTAATATTGACAATGAACGTCGTCAGGACAATTTCGAAAATGCCCGTCCCAAGGCTCAATAGGCTTAATGATATGTATTGGGCCGCCCCGGCAAAGACAATCAGGCTCATCAACAATGTTTCACTAGCTGAAAGACCCGCCGACTTTGCCAGAAGCCCGAACGTTAGCGCAATTGGAAAATAGCCAATTGCAATACTGACTCCAGCCTGTAGGCCAGACTTAAAATCCGTTGAAGCAGGTATTCTGCCAGCTGTAGTTTCCGCCATTTTCCATCCCCCTCGTCATGCGCAATCTCTTTAAGGATAGATTTTACCAAAAACTTTCGAGATCGGCATCTATATTTTGCGGTTTTCGGAATTTTCCCGGACTCCTCAACAGTAGAAACTCTATTTAATAGTTAAAATTCAGTTGGTTCACGGATAAATTCCAGCCCACTTGTTTTGTAGATTAATATCATGTTGTGTGGGTGAGATTTATCCAGTAAACCGCATTTCGTAGATTAATCTCGTGGCGTCCGGGTGAGATTAATCCAGTAAACCTCATTTCGTAGATTAATCTCGTGCCACCCGGAGGAGATTTATCCAGTAAACCGCGTTTCGTAGATTAATCTCGTGGCGTCCGGGTGAGATTAATCCAGTAAACTTCATTTCGTAGATTAATCTCGTGCTGCCCGGAGGAGATTAATCCAGTAAACTTCATTTCGTAGATTAATCTCGTGCCACCCGGAGGAGATTAATCCAGTAAATAACATGTCGTAGATTAATCTCGTACTGCTCAAGTTAGATTAATCTAGTAAAATAATTAACCAAATTATTTGATGCCCTTAATATGGTAATTAATCCTGATAAAAATAAAAACAAGCCGTCCACCACTCGGCAGCCGGCCTCCAATCTATAAATACTAGCCTTACTTCCCTTTAAAATTTGGCTTTCGCTTTTCACTGAAGGCAACAAGCGCTTCAACCCTGTCTTCTGTCGGAATCAACGCCTCATAGGCTTCGCGCTCAATCTTCAACCCCGTCTGCAAGTCGGTCTCCATGCCGTGCTTAATGGCAAGCTTTGCCTGCCTTAACGCAATCGGCCCGTTAGCCAAAAATCCCTCAGCGAATTCCAGGCTGGCCTCCATCACCTTGCCTTCCTCGGCAAGCCTCGTTAGAAGTCCATACTGGTCCGCTTCCCCGGCGGTCAACCGATGGGCGCCGAGGATGAGTTCAAGTGCCTTTGCCTGGCCAATCAGCCTTGGAAGACGCTGTGTCCCGCCAGCACCAGGGATAATCGCCAGGCTCGTCTCTGTCAATCCGAGCTGGATGCCCTCCTCGGCAATCCTGAAGTCGCATGCCAGTGCGAGTTCCATTCCACCGCCAAATGCAAACCCGTTGATGGCGGCAATCGTCGGCTGCGGCATCTCATCAACAAGATTAAAGACTTCACTTATTTTACTAACATTCCGCAATACTTGGTCGACAGTCAGCGTCTTTCTTTCCTTCAGGTCCGCTCCTACGCTGAATGCCTTCTCCCCGGCCCCAGTGAAAATAACAACTCTGATTGTCTCATCACTACTAACCTCTTCAACTACTTCCTGAAGCCTCAGCAATGTTTCATAGTTGAAGGCATTCATAGCTTCTGGCCTATTGATGGTTATAATCGCAATATGGCCTTTTCTCTCCAACAAAATCAAATCCAAACTTAAACAGCCCCCTTTATGCTCCAATAGAAAGGGCAGGTCCATCTCCTGCCCTCCGTATACCATATGTTCCTTCCAAACCGATTCTATAAACACTGGCTGGCAGATTTCCTAACCGCTATTTATTTTTTGCAGCCTCCGCCACCTGAGACCGGAGCGCCCTGCGGAGTATCTTACCAGTCGTATTTTTAGGGAGTTCTTCAAGGAATTCAATTGTTTTTGGCACCTTGTATTTGGCAAGGTGGGCCGCACAGAAATCGCGTAGCTCCTCCGCCGTAAGCGCTGGACTCTTTGGTACAACATAAGCAACAACTGCCTCACCGAAATCGGGATCAGGCACACCGAGGACTGCGGCCTCGACTATCCCGGGATGATCGTAAAGGACCTCCTCGACCTCGCGCGGATACACATTGTAGCCGCCAACGATCACCATATCTTTTTTCCGGTCCACGATATAGAAATAGCCTTCCTCATCCATTCTGGCTAGGTCGCCTGTATAAAGCCAGCCATCCTTAATGGTTGCGGCTGTTTCTTCCGGCATCTTATAGTAGCCCTTCATCACATTCGGCCCACGGACAATCAGCTCGCCAACCTGGCCTGGAGGCAGCTCTTCACCTAACTCATTGACCACTTTATTCTCGACATTGACAATCGACGTGCCAATCGAACCTGGTTTCCGTTCCCTGTCGAGCGGATTGAAGCAGGTAACCGGTGATGCTTCCGAAAGGCCATATCCTTCTGAAACCCTGACATTGAAGGTTTTTTCAAAATTGTACAGGAGGGCAACTGGCATGGATGCTCCGCCTGATACACAAAGACGCACATGTTTGAAGTCCTCGACATTTCCGCCCGCTCCGACAAATTGGAGGAGGAAATTGTACATCGTGGGTACTCCGGCAAAAATCGTCGCCTCGCACTCCCGGGCCAAGTCAAATATTTCCTTAGGGCTGAAGCGAGGGGCAATCAGCATTGTCGCTCCTCTCATAAGCGGAGCGTTCAAAGCAACCGTCAGGCAAAACACATGGAACATCGGCAGCGCCGTGATAATGCGGTCGTTTTCATCCATTTTCAAATACGCTCCGGTATCAATCGCATTGCTGTAAAGATTCTTATGTGTCAGCATGGCCCCCTTCGGCTTGCCTGTTGTTCCAGACGTATAAAGAATGATTGCCGTATCATCTTCATCAAGTTCAGGTCCTATGTAATCAAGGCGGCCCGATGCGAGCACGTTTGTAAACGGTTTCATTTTTGAGTAAATGGATAGTTCCTCTGCTTTGATTCCCGCAGCTTCAGGCTGGTTGGAGTCACAAATAATATAATGTTCAATTGCAGGAAGCAGGTGATGGGACTTTTCAGCAACTGGCAAGAGCAAGTCGAGAGAAACGACAGCTTTTACATCCCCATTGGTCAAAATATAGCTAATTTCATCTGCACTATAAAGCGGATTTACCGGAATAACCGTCGCACCCAGCCTGAGTGCGCCATAAAGGCTTATAACAAAATAAGGCGAGTTCCCAAGCAGAAGTGCGACATTGTCCCCTTGTTTAATCCCCAACTGCTCCAGGCCTGATGCAAATTTGGTAACAGCAGCATCCAGCTCGCCATAGGCAGTTGGGTTACCCATGAAATAATATGCTGGTTTAGCCGGTACCGCCCGAGCTGTCTCATGCAACTTTGCTGATAGATTCAACTCCATCTCCCCTTTGCAGGAGTAATGAATGACTATTTATTCACTTCCCCTGTAAAATTTAAAATATTCTAAATACATTATAGATGCATAGGCAGGCCCCATCAAGTTTTACTCTTCCATTCTTCAAACGCAAAAAGTTCCCGCCAGCAATTTGGCGGGAACTCACTTTTAATATACAAGTCCTATAAATTCTTCTTTTGTAACGTTGCCAAAGTAGTGTTTGATGTCAACATCCTGAAGGACCTTTTCAATTTCGGAACGCTCATACCGGATACCCTTTAATTTCTCTTCTATTTCACTCACATCGCCAACTCCAAAGAAGTCACCATAAATCTTGCAGTCCTCAATCCGGCCTTTGTTCACTTCGAGTCTCAAATCAATCGATCCAACAGGGAAACGATGTGAACGCTGCAAATTAAACTTCGGCGATTTTCCATAATTCCAATCCCAATTCTGGTAGCGCTCCTCAGAAAGCTGATGGATTTTCTCCCAATCACTATCAGTCAGTTTATACTCCGGAATGGATTCTGCTCCATCAAAAATATAGTTCAGTAGCAGGGAACGGAATTCATCCATGGTGATTTTCCTGTCGAGAAATTCGGAAATGTTTGCTACCCGGCTGCGGATAGATTTAATTCCCTTTGATTCAATCTTTTCTTTCTTCACCTTCAGGGCAGAAACTACGGCATCGATTTCAGAATCAAGCATCAGTGTGCCGTGGCTGAACATTCTGCCCCTGGTCGAAAACATTGCATTCCCGGAAATCTTGCGGCCCTCCACAACAATGTCATTCCTGCCGCTCAGTTCAGCATTTACACCAAGCCGATGAAGCGCTGCGACAACAGGCTCGGTAAACTTCTTGAAATTATGGAAGCTCTCACCATCGTCCTTCGTAATAAAGCTGAAATTCAGGTTGCCAAGATCGTGATAGACCGCTCCCCCGCCGGAAAGCCTGCGGACAACATGAATTCCGTTTGCTTCCACATAATCCGTATTGATTTCTTCGACTGTATTTTGGTTTTTCCCAATGATGATGGATGGCCCATTTATGTAAAATAGCAAATAGGTCTCATTAATATCTAGGTTTTTCAAGGCATATTCTTCAATTGCCAAATTAATTCGGGGATCGGTAATCCCCTTGTTATCAATAAATAACATGTTCATTCTCCTTTTTTATGCCCGACAGCTGTTAAATTAAATTTCCACAACCATGAATTCATGTGCCAGGCTGATTGGCCCGTCCCATTCTTCTGCAGCCTCGGCAACAAGGTTTTCAGGAGTTCCATAGTGAGGGAGATGCGTCAGAACCAGTCTCTTTACTTCGGCCCGGCGCGCTAAATTGCCGCAGTCCCTGCTATTCATATGGCCCGCACCTTTGCCTTCCTGATTTGAATAAAAATTGCATTCAGACAGCAGTACATCTGTATTCTTTGCAAAATCGATAAACTCCTCTTTAAAGGAGGTATCAGCTGTATAGACAAAGGATTTTCCGCCTGCTTCAAACCTCATTGCGTAGCACGGGACCGGATGTTCAGTTTTAAGAAACGACACTTTAAAAGGCCCGACCTCAAGGGGCTTCCCTGGGTCATAGGCAATGCCTTTCGTCTTATCATCATGGGTCAGCTTGGCGAATTCAGCCTGGTCCTCCCTATGTGCGTAAATGGGCAGTACCGGAAGCTTTCCAACGAGGAAGCTTTGAATCAGCCTTGCATGGTAGAGAACCCCAATATCTGCAATATGGTCAGGATGATAATGCGACAGAATCACCGCATCAAGTTCTTCCAGCTTCACCACATGCTGCATTTTGGCAAGGACACCGCTGCCGCAGTCTATTAACAGCTTGAAGCCGTCGTGCTCCAATAGATAACCAGAGCTTGCCCCATCCTTTTTAGGATATCCGCCCCAAAAACCGATAACCGTCAGTTTCATTTGTTTCCACCTCTTTTGAATAGGATTCCCTTAGTATTTACTATACTGAAAAAGACAATCTTTTAACAGCGAATGTCCCCCGTTCGTCCAACACTAATTTAACAAAAAAAGCACCCGTGCCGATTTGGCGCGGATGCCAGCATTTAGTTTTCAAATCCTAAAAAGTTCAACACAGACTTCACTGCTGCTTCACCCTGGTCAATACAATCCGGAAGCCCGACACCTTCATAGGATGCCCCGGCCAAATATACACCTGGCAGCTCTGCTGCCATTGATTGCTTCAGCATTTCCAGCCGCTGTTTGTGGCCTACCGTATATTGCGGCATTGAATCCTTCCATCGTGAGATAATCACAAACTCGGGTTTCTCAGTGATGTTCATTGACTTTTTCAAGTCTTCCAGAACGATCTCGGTGATTTTATCATCGGATAAATCAACAACTGTATCATCCCCGGCCCTGCCGACATAGCAGCGAAGGAGTGCTTTCCCGGGTGGTGCGGAATGGGCCCATTTTTTGTGAGTCCACGTACAGGCTGTAATTGTGTAATCCGCATTCCTCGAAACAAGAAAACCGGTTCCGTTGAGACTTTCCTTTATCGCGCTTTCGGGAAAGACAAGAGCCACTGTAGCAACAGATGTAGCCGGCATGCTCTTTAATGGCTCGAAGAAGCTGAAAGCGGAAAAAACCGACTGGGCTACATGATGCGGAACCGCCGAAATAATACAGTCTGCAATCAGAGGTTCCCCGTTAAAGAGATTCACCTCATAATAGCCATCTTCCTTTACGACACTCTTGATTTTGTGCCCTTTCAGCACCGTTTTTGGATCGAGCTTTGATTCAATCGCATCAGCAAATGACTGAAAACCGGTACGGAAAGCAAGGAAGGCTCCGCCTTTGGAAGGGGTGCCAGGCTGACTGGACAGCGGCTTCGGTGCTGGAGTTGTTTTTTTCATCCCAACAATGAGGCTCCGATGTTTTTGTTCCACTTCGTAGAATTGCGGGAATGTCGACATTAGGCTCAGTTGATAAATATCTCCTGCATAAATCCCGGACAATAGCGGCTCAATCAGATTTTCAACGACTTCCGGCCCCAGCCGCCTTTTGAAAAACTTGCCGAGTGATTGATCTTGTCCCTCAGGCGACTTTGGCAAAATAAAATCGGCAGCGGCCCTCATTTTCCCTGGAACCGAAAACAAACCTGTTGTAAGAAAAGGTGCAATTTGCGTTGGGATTCCCATTATGGAGCCCCCAGGCATCGGGTGGAGCTTTTCATTTACGAGCACATAGGATTGTCCCGTGGAATTGCTGACAAGCTTATCGTCCATCCCGACTTCCGCTGCAAGCCGGGACATACTCTTTTTCCGCGCCAGAAACGAGTCAGGGCCTCGTTCAATCACAAATCCATCCCGTACAACAGTCTGCATTTTTCCGCCGAGGCGATGAGAAGCCTCAATAAGCAGCACTTCCAAAGGGAGGTTCCGCTCACGAACCATTTTCTGAAGGTAGTAAGCAGCCGTTAGACCTGCGATTCCACCACCCATGATAATAACTCGTTTATTTCCTTGCTCCACATCTATCGCCTCATTTATTGAATCTTATTGGCCGTTCAGCTTTTTCAAAATTACATCCGCTAACGCATCAAGAAATCGCGGATGGCTGTTTGGCATGTCCGGTCGATAATAGGCAGCGCCTACCTCGTCACAGACCACTTTGCATTCGTAATCGTTATCATATAGAACTTCCAGGTGCTCCGCCACGAAACCGGCAGGCACGTAGACAAACGTTTTATAGCCATGCTCGGCATGCAGGTCCCTTGTCAGGTCCTGGACATCCGGCCCAAGCCATGGCTCAGGCGTCTGGCCGGCACTTTGCCAGCCTACCGCATAATGTTGTATACCCGCTTCGCTGGCAATTAAATCAGCCGTTTCCTTCAGTTGGTCTGGATATGGATCGCCAACCTGGAGGATTTTTTCCGGAAGGCTGTGAGCTGAAACAATAAGGATAGCATTGTCACGTTCTTCTGCAGGCATTTGAGCAAATGTGTTCTTCACTTGGTCTGCCCAGTAGGAAATGAACTTCGGTTCTTTGTACCAACTTTCTACAGAAACGATGGATGGGCCGCCGAGCTTTTCAGCTTCATCCTTTGCCCTGCCGTTGTAGGATTTTACACTAAACGTTGAGAAGTGCGGCGCAAGCACGATGCTTACCGCCTCTTCGATCCCATCTTCATGCATTTGCTTAACAGCATCTTCAATAAACGGATCAATATGCTTAAGCCCAAGATACATCTTGAACTCGATCTCATCCTGAATTTCATTTAAGCGCTTTTCGATGCCTTGTGCCTGCTTTTCGGTGATGTCAGCTAGCGGGGAGATGCCGCCAATTGCCTCATACCTGCTTCTTAAATCCTCCAGCATCTCTTCGGATGGTTTCCTGCCGTGGCGGATATGCGTATAGTACCGTTCAAGGTCATCCAATGTATGAGGAGTTCCGTAGGCCATTACCAGCAAGCCCATTTTCTTTATTGCCATTTTCCACACCTCTTTAATCTCCCGGACCGGCCGGGCATTTTTCTACTGTAAGTGTTTTCAACCTCAATAGGCAGGGATTTCTCCCTGCCGATGCGAGTTTAACTTAACCCTTTAATGGGGCCGGCCCTTGGCGGCGGTTCAGTTTCGGCTCCTAGCCTCTCGAGGTCACGGTCTGACCGTCCGCAGAAGTCAAAAAACGACTTCTTTGCCGGCTTTTGGAGCGCTGGTCGAGGCTGTACAGTCGCCTGTACTTTTCGGGAAACCCCCGTTTCGGGAAGGCTCTCTTTATTTTGCCAAATAATCAGTCTCTATACCACTATTTAAACTCAGCTTAGCGGCTTAACTTTGATGCTGAATATTCATGTACAAAGGAAGTCAGCCTTTTTAGCACTTCTGGATTGACGGACGGGAATACTCCATGGCCAAGGTTGAAAATATAGCCTGGCTGTGCCATGCCCTGGTCAAGAATCGCTTTTGTGCGTTCCTCAATGACTTCCCATGGAGCAAGGAGGATTGCTGGGTCAAGGTTGCCCTGGACAGTCTTGGTGATGCCCATTGCCCTCGCTTCGCTGATTGGCAGTCTCCAGTCAAGGCCGACTACATCCACAGGCAGATCGTGCCACTCCTTGGCAAGATGGCTTGCCCCAACACCGAACATGATCAGCGGCACATTTTCCTCACGAAGCTCGGAGAAAATCCTGTTCATAACAGGCTTGATAAAATAACGGTAATCTTCAACATTCAATGCGCCAACCCATGAGTCAAAAATCTGGATTGCCCGTGCGCCCGCTTTAATTTGTGCCTTAACATACGTAATCGTAGTGTCTGCAAGCTTATCCATGAGCGCGAACCATGCTTTTGGTTCGGCATACATAAACGACTTAGTTTTGTTGTAATTTTTTGAAGGGCCTCCTTCAATCATATAGCTTGCCAGTGTGAACGGAGCACCTGAGAAGCCGATCAACGGGACGGATAGCTGTTCTTCAGTCAGAAGCTTGATTGTTTCAATGACATACGGTACATCCTCTTCAGGATTAAGCTCGCCAAGCTTCTCAACATCGGCAAGCGAAGTAATTGGGTTAGAAATGACAGGGCCGATTCCGGACTGAATTTCAACATCCACACCTAGTGCAGGAAGCGGTGTCATAATATCTTTATAAAGAATGGCGGCATCCACATTGTACTGTTCAACCGGAAGCCTGGTCACGTATGCACACAATTCTGGCTGGTGGGTGATTTCAAACAGGGAATACTTTTCCTTGATTGCCCTGTACTCAGGCTGCGAACGGCCGGCCTGGCGCATATACCATACAGGAACATGGTCCGTTTTTTCACCTCTTGCTGCTTTTAGGAATGTTTCGTTGATCTCTCTCAATTAAAGTACCACCTTTCACGACATATCTCTCAATATTGTAATATAATCATGCTAAAAATAGAAATTATCCAATTTCGTAGCTGTTTTCACTATATCTATAAAAGGTATGTGTGCATAGAGAACTCGCTCATCTGTCAAAAAAAAGTCGTTTTTGAGTTTGCAGGTCTGTAATATTCGGGAAACCTATAAGGGAGATCTAGTCCGTATCCAACTTTACTAGAAAAGGAGAGATTTGATTGAACATTTATATCACCACTGGAACGTATGAGTTTCTTGAAAAGCTTTCAGAAAAGTATGCCAGTGACAATATGGTTCTAATGTCCGGCGAAGAAGGTGCAGCACTGCTTCATGAGACTGTTGGAAAAACAGTCTTCAATTCTGCCAGAAAATATGAAGTGCTTGAATCAGTTGGAAAAATTGAAGGCGAGGGCCTTGTCATCATGAATAATATCCCCGTCACCGACGAAGGCAGGCCCGTCTTTGAATACCGCTTTAAAAACCGGGCCGGAAAGATCGAGAACACGAAAGGCTTTAAAGCGCTACGGGTCCTCCGCCCGCTCGGTTCCAACACATATGTGATTTTAACCGTCTGGGAAGATGAAATAGCTTTCCACCGCTGGAAGGAATCCGAAGAATTCAGCCAGGGGCACGGAAATGGCGGTTCAGGCAAGGCATCTACTATTTTCTCCGGCCAGTCCTATGTTTCCAGGTATACGATTTCATAGTCTTAAAGAGAGCAGGCGAAGGTCTGCTCTCTTTGCTGTAAAAAAGTACTGCTTAACTAGTCCAAAACCTGCTTCGTGGACATTTCTCTGATCCCCGACACCCGATTTATCCACGAAAGCCTGGTTGGTGGACATTTCCGCGACCTCAGAACTCGAATTGTCCACGAAACCCTTGTTGGTGGACATTTCCGCGACCTCGGACACCCGAATTGCCACGAAACCTTATTTGGTGGACATTTCCGCGACCTCGGACACCCGAATTGTTCACGAAACCAATATGCCGGATATTTCCGATCAACCTTTTGGTCTATTGGTTACATTTCGCATCGGTCCAGAGCCCGAAACGTTACCAATAAGTTTAAGTTAACCATTCACACTAAAATTTTCGCATTTCCCCTTTCCTCCGTTCCCACAAGCCTATTTGGTGGGCATTATACTGGATTGTCCACGAACCTGGTTGGTTGACATTTCATATCCAACTTGCCACCCCTCCAAACTTTCATACTTTGCCCATTTTCCCCTCACCCATCGCCCACTTTTTCATATCCTGTAGTACATCTCGCCCAAATTGGGCGCGGTCTACGAAAGGAGGATTCGTTATATGCTTGTGGAGCTCACGGCACTCCATTGGATATATGTTGTGTTTATCGGACTTATTATTGGTTTTATGGTTATGAGGCGTGATACGACGCTTGTTTGTATCGCGGGTATTTTCCTCATTGCCCTGACTGCGACCGGGAGTTTAAGCGGCTCAATCAGCAGTATTTTCAACAGCTTTATTTATGCCATTACCGAGCTCCTGTCGACCATCCTGATTATTTCCATCATTGTCGGGATGAGCAAAACGTTGACGACAACGGGAATTAACGATGTCATGATTTCCCCTTTTACAAAACTTATCCGAAATCCTACACTCGCTTATTGGACAATCGGAATTCTGATGATGCTGATATCCTGGTTCTTCTGGCCATCGCCTGCTGTCGCACTCCTCGGTGCCGTCCTGCTTCCGGTAGCACTTCGGGCGGGATTGCCCGCTTTGGGCGTTGCGATGGCAATGAACTTGTTCGGTCACGGAATTGCCCTCTCCGGGGACTTTGTCATTCAGGCTGCGCCAAAGCTGACAGGAGATGCTGCAGGACTTTCAGCCGGCGAAGTCATCAGCGCCAGCATCCCGCTCGTTTTTGTAATGGGTGCTGTTACAACCATTGCTGCCTTTTATTTCTTAAAACGTGATATGCGGCTTGGCAAAGTAACCCATAAAACCGGTTTGACCGGCGGTAAAGAAGAAGCAACAAAAGCGGATCAAACACTGATGTCCCTTGGCAAAAGGAAATTCTTTGCCCTTCTTATCCCTCTCTTATTCGCGTTGGATGTAGCAGCCATGTATATCCTGAACCTTCAGGGTGGCGATGCAACCGCACTTCTAGGCGGAACTTCCGTCTTAATCCTTCTTGCCATCACCCTTACAGCACACAAAGGCAAAGGACTTGAAAAAACGACACAGTATCTGATTGATGGTTTCGTATTCGGCTTTAAAGTTTTTGGCCCTGTTATCCCGATTGCCGCCTTCTTCTATCTTGGTGACTCCGGGTTTGGAAAAATCATCGGCGACTTCCTCCCAAAGGCATCCCAGGGCATTGTCAACGACCTTGGTGTTGCGCTCGCTGGAGTTGTACCGCTCACTAAAGAAGTTGCCGCCGTCACTCTGACCGCAGTCGGTGCAATCACAGGTCTTGATGGTTCAGGCTTCTCTGGCATCTCTCTTGCCGGCTCGGTTGCCGGGCTGTTCGCAGTGGCCATCGGCAAGGGAGCAGCCACCCTGACTGCCCTTGGCCAAATCGCCGCCATCTGGGTCGGAGGCGGAACACTTGTCCCGTGGGCACTTATTCCAGCCGCTGCGATATGCAACATCGACCCGTTCGAACTTGCCAGAAGAAATATTCTGCCTGTAGCAATTGGCCTTGTTGTTACAACGATTGTTGCTATGTTTCTTATTTAAAAAGCAAAAAACAGCCATCCGGCTGTTTTTTGCTGTCTACGCTCATTTTTTTCCATTACATATCTACGCCCGTTTTTAGCCAAGGGATACTTTCTCCTAATAAACTCATATACAAACAGCCAACTCACCGCCCAAATAAATCCGAAAGCATACCCACCAAGAACATCGGTCGGATAATGGACATTCAGAATAACCCTGCTTGCACCAATCAGGAGAATAAGAATCACACAAACTGTTGCAATTAGCTGTTTCTGTTTTGGTCGGCGATATTCCTTCATCAGGAAGTACCCGACAAGCAAATAAAGAATTGAGCCGACCATCGCATGGCCACTCGGGAAGCTAAGGCTGTTCACCTCGACCAGGTGTTCAAGTGTTGGCCTTTCACGGCCGATGATCTCTTTCAGCAGCTTGTTTACCTCATTGCCGAGTGCAACGGCAAGTGCGAAAATTCCCATTGCAAAAAAATCGCGCCTTTTAATCAATAGCCACCCAAGCATCAAGAGGGCTACCACACCTACCCCCCTTTTGTCTCCCAGTTCGGTAGTTGCCTTAAATATCGGATCCCAGGCCTCCGGCACGTAGGAGAGTAATCCAGCAAAGGCTTCATCAATGAGCAGCGGCCGGCCCTGCTTCACCCCAATCAGTAAAAAAGGAATTGCTAAGAGTGCAATAACAAGCAGATTATATAGCATGTTGCGTTTGGTCATCAATTTTCTCCTTCGAACAAGTAAGTTAAATTTCAGTTTGCCTTTCATTCATCAGCCTCAGACGGTATGCATTCATTGCGGTTGCTCCCAGATGGCCAAGCAATTTGTTATTGGCAACCGCTCCTACAACCGCCCCTATGCCAGGAACGAGTTGAAGCATTTTTGCCAAATCAATGTAATCCCTGTACTCCTGCTGGAATTCCCGCCAGTCCATGTCCGCAACTGACTTCTTCGTTTCCTGCCACTTATCGATGATATCCAATGTTTCAAAGCGAGTCTCATCACTGGAAAATGCCAGCAGGAAAACATGCAGGATAAATAGCCTCTCTTCATATTCATCCGTATCGAAGCCATAAACTGAAGCAAGTTCAAAAAGGAACTTCATTTTTATCGTCAAAAGAAGCGGAAAATCAGCGAGGCCGAGCAAAAGGCCTCCCGCCCCGGTTCCGGCACCTTCAATCATCGCCGTCTTCTGATATACATTCAGCCTCTTTTCCGCTTCCTCATCCATCGCTTGAAGAGACGGTCGCGGATAAGCCGGTTTTTTCGTCGTAAAGCCCGAGCCTGCAAGTGTTGCTTTTACCATTCCTTTAATAGCTTCTGTTAGCGCAGAATGGACCTTCTCGGGAATCATTCGATTCATTTTCGTCTGTGCTTTTTTTGAAAGCCGGTTAAGAAGGCCCGAACGGGAGGACAGCTTCCACTTCCACTCCTGCACTTCCCTATGCACCTTTTGTTCGTACGCATTCATTTTGCCCACACCTTTTTTAAATTTAGTACGTATGTTACGGAGCGAACAGCTCTACGGTTTCAAAAAATAACGTAAAAAGGAAAAGCGCCAAAATGACGCTTCCTTAATCTCACTTTTTCAGTTTCCTTCCACTATAAAAGCGCACAAATGCATACGAGAAAATCGTGCCTGCGACGAGCGAACCAAACCCGGTTATGTACGCGCCTGAAATAAATATCGCAACCGAAAAGGCTATTGTTTGAATCCCAAGAACCACACCAAGCAAAAGCTGGAATGCCGCTAACCTGGTTGTTGGGCGGATAGGATATAATTCTCCCCAAAAATTATTCTGATGATGTGAGGCTAGGGGCATAAGTTGAAAGCCGGTTAAATAAAGGAATAAAAGCGCGAGAAAAATTTGCGCAGGCCCATATGGAATGAACCATATGCCAAGGATGCCAATGGCTGTCAGCCTTACCGTAAGCTCCAGGTAATCACCGGAGCGCAAATAGGTCCTTGACAATAAATAAAGTTGAGCATGCTCCTGCCCATACTTGATTCTGGCTAGCAGGAAATCCAGCCAGGCACGCCTCTTGACGCTTTCCTTTATTGCCGGGACATCGGTAAACATATTGGCAAGCCTGTAAAAGGCATTCATCCTTCTTTCTTCCCCAGCAATCAACGCCTCCCACTTCAATCCTCTCTGCCTTGCAGCAGACAGGAAATACCCAAGATAAGAAAGCATCAACCCGGCAACCGGGAATAGGAATAGCCACCCATTCCAGATAAACAAAAGGTAAGCAAACGTGACATTTATAAAAAACCTGACGATTCGGTCCATCGGCAGCTTTGGAGTGTCTCCCTGGAAGGATGCTTTCCACTCGGCTGCAATGTTCCATGCCTTTGCCGCAAGCAAAATCATTAAAAACGGCAGGAACATCCCAAAGCCTACATTGCCTGTCCTTGCCAGAAGGGGCATGAAAACAGCCAACAAAAGCAGTAAAACATATGCATGCAGCACACCGCTCACAATTGCAGACCGCAAAAAGTAGCCTTTAAGCTTGTCTTCGACCGGAATAAGAAACACTTTATCAGGTTCCTTCAGGAAATTGTATACCGGGCTGACTGTCAAAAAGAATCCGAATACGACTGCCATAATCCATTCAGAAGGGAAGCCTTGATCCAGTGTCTTTAGCCACTCTTGATAATAATACGCTGCAGTGCCAACCAAAAACAGGAGCACAATGACGAGATGACCATTGAATATATATTTCAGGTACCGGCTTAAGTCCTTCATGCGCTGGCCGGCCCGTTCTTTCCAAAGCTTATTGCCGTCAAACATGGCTTTCTTCCTTTGTCAGCTGGATATAAATATCATCCAGAGTTGCACCCGGCATTGAAAATTCGGATCTTAAGTCTTCAAGAGTCCCTTTTGCCCGTATTTTTCCTTCATGCAGGATTACAAAACGGTCGCAGTATCGCTCAGCGGTAGCAAGTATATGGGTTGACATCAAGATGCCCGCCCCATCCTCTTTCATTTTTCGCATTAAGTCCAGCAAGGATTGAATCCCAAGCGGATCAAGGCCGACAAATGGTTCATCGACAATATAAAGCGATGGCTGGACCAGGAATGCACACATAATCATTGCCTTTTGCTTCATCCCCTTTGAAAAATGGGCCGGGAACCATTTGAGGCGTTTTTCCATCCTGAATTCTTTTAATAAAGCTGGCATTCTTTCCTTGTACTGGCTCCGTTCAAGCCCGTAGGCCATGGCAGTCAATTCAAGATGCTCTTCAAGGGTCAATTCCTCATACAGGATCGGCGTTTCAGGAATGAATGTAAATTGCCGTCTATATGCTTCTTTTCCTTCAAGAAAAGACTTGCCGTTTATCCTGATTTCACCCGAATGCGGCTCCATAAGGCCGATGACATGCTTAATGGTTGTGCTTTTGCCAGCCCCATTCAAGCCGATCAGGCCAACCAGTTCACCTGAGTTTAGTTCAAACGATACATCCTTTAAAACAGGATTCCTTGTGTATCCACCAGTTAAATGTTGAATTGATAATAACGTCATGGCAAAACGCCCTTCCTAAACTTAATCCATTATAGTTGATAACCTGAAAATCGGGGATAATTCCCACAAACGAACGTATCTTTATTTTAGCAAAAATTGCCCCTGCTTTGCGAATGTTGAGACAGAAGCCGTCCATAGTGGCAACTCATTCCAATCATACTTTTTCCGCAGGCGGGGATTCTAATCTATGAAGGGGAACCAACAGCTATTGTGAAGAGGGGTGTCTGTCAAAGACAGTTTCCATTCAATAAAAGCTGCTTCTCATCACGTTCTACATGAGGGGATGGTTGTCTTGCACAGGCCTTTAGTCTAGCGAGCACCGGACTGCTTGACTTGCAAGCAGCATTTCACAAAAAATGAGGTGTTTACCAAAGAACCATCAGACTGATTTATATGTTGTCACACAACTATAAATGTTTGGAGATGGTTAGCTTGGACAAAGTAAAGGAAAGCCTGGACATTTCATTTCAATGAAAATGAGGTGTTTGTCAAAGAAACTTCCTGAATGAACGCACACAGAAGATTTCCCCTTCAACTGGGCGGGAACCAATGGGTTCCTGCCCTTTTAGCTGTTAAGGGGCGGAGCTCCGCATCTATATATGATTATAAATGCGGTTTTAAGAAACTTTTTATTTGGTGATTAAACCTTTTTCCCTCGCTACTCTCCACCACCTTTTTTAAATTACCTTTATCACTGTTTTGCACCTCTTCCCCCCGGCGTTATCAACCGCCTTTTTAATTTGGTGGACTTCGCATTAGACTACCAAAAGTTCTAAATATATTTGAACGAAGAAATAATTTCCTCAATTACATGTGAGCGGAAGGCGCGAAGACTCCTGTGGGAGAGAAGGGACAGTGGGAGACCCCACAGGCGCTAAAAGCGCCGAGGAGGCTCCCCGCCCGCCCACGGAAAGCGAAGCGCCTGGAGCGGAAATGGCAAATTCCATTTGGGTGTTTAGAACCCTCCGCCTTTTCAATTGATTTATTTCTCTCCCGAGAGAAATTATGCTAAAATGCAGGCAAAACCGATGAAAGGCTGTGAGACGATGGACAATTGTATTTTTTGCAAGATCGTAAAAGGGGAAATTCCTTCTGCCAAGGTATATGAGGACGAGCATGTTCTCGCATTTCTTGATATAAGCCAGGTCACCAAGGGGCATACACTCGTCATTCCAAAGGTACATAAAGAAAACATTTTCGAACTTACACCTGAAATCGCTGCGAATTTATACAGCAAAGTGCCGGCTATTGCCAATGCATTAAAAGACGAGTTCTCCCCGGTTGGACTCAATACGTTAAACAACAACGGAGCGGAGGCCTACCAATCCGTATTTCACTTCCACCTTCATCTCATTCCCCGTTACGGGAAGGATGATGATTTTGGACTTAAGTGGGGCAACAATCAGGCAGACTATACAGGTGAGCAACTAGCTGAAATAGCAAATGCGATTGGAAGGCACCTTAAGGGGTAGCCGTCCACGAAATAATCTGAAAATTCATCTTCCCATTCTTTCAGGGAATGTGATATAATGACAACAAGTTTTTCGCTGCAGGCATTGAGCGCACTGCAGGAGGAACCAAAATTTTAGCTTAGATAAGCTGAGGAGAGATGAGAATTGAATACAAAAAATCTTGTTGCACTATCTTTATTGATGGGGATCGGTGTTGTCCTTCATTCAATCATTCCCGGAATTGGGAACGGAATGAAGCCAGATATGATGCTGACCATGATGTTCCTTGGGATATTGTTGTTTCCTGACAAAAAGAATGTTTTGCTTGTCGGACTCGTTACAGGCATTTTATCGGGGTTGACTACCAGTTTCCCTGCAGGCCTGTTCCCAAATATCATCGATAAGTTTGTGACTGCATTCGTATTTTACTTGATGTTCCTTGGATTGAAGAAGTACGGCAAAACTGTTGCTGGCGCAGGCGCTTTGACTGCTGTTGGCACATTGGTTTCAGGGACTGTGTTCCTAGCTTCAGCTGTTATAATCGCCGGCTTGCCTGGCGAAGCTACATTCATGGCTTTGTTCGTTGGGATTGTGTTGCCGACAATTGCTTTGAATACGATTATTATGGTTGTCGTCTACCCAATTGTTCAAACAATATTGAAGCGGACCAGCTTTGCAGCCCGTCCTGCCATTCAGGAACAGAAATAACAAATTGATAGAACCCGCGAAAGCTTCGCGGGTTCTTTTTTTAACACGATCAGTGTTTGATGAGCCAGGTAACTGCGCCGACGAAAAAAAATATCCCCGCACCCGCTGCCATCTGAACAGCCCTTCTTCTGACAAGCTGCCTCGGCGGATACATTCCGCCCTTCGCATACAAAACAATAAAATAAAGGCAGCCAAGTATAAACAGCGAAGCCAATGCAAAGAAAAATGATGTCAAAATTTAACCACCCCAATTCTAAAAGACAAACAGCGCATCTAAACTTCACTGAGAAACCCATAATTCCAAAACCATCCATTGGAAAAGCTATATTCCTCTAAATATATATGTACGCATACACCTGCCTATGAAGGAAGGTTTAGTTTAGTGAATTTGTGATATTTACTATATGGAGAGATTTGGCATGCTTTTCACATTTTGGGTACAATAAAGAAAAGTGAATACATGCAGAAAGGTGTTGAAAAATATGGGAGCTAAAAAATTCCTGTATGGTTTCCTACTTGGAACCGCAGCTGCCGGAATTGCAACTTTGTTTACTACCCCAAAATCAGGGAGTGAATTGAGGGAAGATATCAAACAAAATAAAGACCTATACCTCAATCAATTAAAGGACTTAAAAGCGAGTATCATGGATGTTAAAGACGCTTCGTTACACGCTACAAAAGAAGGCCGTGTCCACCTTTCTTTCTTTATCAATGAGGTCAATACAGCAATAAAAAGATGGCAGTCGGACACTTTGCCACAGCAAATTGAAATTCAAAAGGAAATTAGCGAAATTGAAGCTGCGATCGGCCAGCTGGAATCGGAGCTTGCCTCACAGGGATTTTCAAAGGACGGCCAACAAGAGAGCAAGGATGAAGTGGCATCAAGATGATTCGACTTCCTTCTCCCTTAATCGGGAGGAGGGTTTTTAAAAAATGTTCTATCATACATACTCTCGACACAGGTGGAATAATATGTCGAAAAAATATTTTGCTCAATTTCTAAAAATTTAGTAAATTTATATCTTTATTAATTTTTGTTTTATTGGCATAATGTTAATATAGAAAAGAAAGGCGATTTTCTTAAGTGTTGTATGACAAGCCCTTTTTTCACACGAAAAGGGAGATTGGTACGAACAGGGGCAAAGGGGAATAGATTTTTAGAGAGGTGAATGAAGGGATGGCCGAAAGACATTATAATGTAAAGGAAGCAATGCTTTTTAGCCAAAGGATCTCGCAATTGAGCAAGGCACTTTGGAAATCTGTTGAGAAAGATTGGCAAAACTGGATCAAGCCTTATGACCTTAACATCAATGAACACCATATTCTTTGGATTGCGTATCATTTAAACGGTGCTTCAATATCGGATGTGGCCAAGTTTGGTGTTATGCATGTTTCAACCGCTTTTAATTTTTCCAAAAAGCTTGAGGAGAGGGGTCTCCTTCAGTTTTCAAAGAAAGAAAATGACAAACGGAATACGTATATCCAATTAACGAAAGAAGGAGAAGCGCTCTTGCTGGATTTGATGGAATCCTATGAACCTAGTACAAATTCAGTTTTTTCCGGCGCGCTTCCATTAAGGGACTTGTATGGAAAATTTCCTGATATCATTGAAATGATGGCGATTGTCCGCAATATCTATGGCGATGACTTTATGGAAATCTTCGAAAAATCCTTCCACAACATTGAATGTGAATTCAGTGAAGAAGAAGGAAAGCTCCGTAAAATTGGAAAATCCGAAGAACTGGTATAGTTACGTAAATTTCTTGAATTCATTCATCAACGGTATAAATATTTTTTGCTTCATGCAAGCGTTAACAACTTCACTGGGATTTAACTTTGAAGACAATGAGGCTGCAAACTCCTCGAAAAGCGGATGAAAATGTAAAAATCCTTCCGCTTTTTGTTCTTCCATCAATTTGCTCAATCTCTCACACAAATCAAAGAGTTCTGCTGTTTCCCGTTCGGCCACATTCCTTTTTACAAGCAATTTATTCAGTTCATACTCAGGTTTCTCAACAGCTTCAGCCAGAAGCCGCATATGGTACTCTAATACTTGAATCCGTTCCAGCAAATCCCTGCTTTCCATTTACAGACCTCGTTTCCGCACATATACCATTCTATTATTTACCGAATCCATTCCGGAGTAAACAAAAAAGCGCCGAAGAAAGAGAAGTATTTGAACTTCCTTTTTTGGACGGTTTTTGTTATTGTAAATAGCATGAGAAAAACAAGGGGAGAGTCGGGATGTTTATCGTTTATGCCGTATTTGCTTTGTTTATTTTATTTTCTATTAACAAATTGACCAACTCCCTCTGTATCCAGAAGGAAATTCCGGAGGAGAAGCAGCCTGGCCTTTTCCGGACCATAAATGTACTGGTTACGATTTTGTTGGTTTCGTCCTACGTCGAAGTGCTATTTACGTGAACGGCTTGGTTACAAAACTTAAAAATTAATAGCGGTGGGTTTGCTGCCCACCGCTTTTTTTATGTTCTGTGTTAGCCATCCCCCAGCTGGGGATTATGATTGCAATTTTAGGAACATGGAGCCAAACCGCCCATGTCCCATTGCACTATCGATTATAGCCAGGCAGCGCCTACAATAACCAACAGAATAAACAGAACTACGATTAAGGCAAAGCCTGCACCGTAACCACCAGATCCACCCATACTGGCACCTCCTTTCAGGAAGTTACCATATACTATTCATTCTGCATCCATTTCGAATAGGCGAATATCCATTCCTTATATATTTATTGAATTCCTTTTCCCACCATTTTTGTTTACAGATTGGTTTTGAAAATTTTTGGCATGCCTGTCCATTTATGTTATAGTATTGGATGTGGGTTGAAAACCTGCTGGAAATTTACTTTTAGGAGAGATCACATCATGAAAAAATGGATGCTTGCGCTTGCTCTCACTGGCGGGGTTCTAACCCTTGGTGCTTGCAATAATACAGATAATGGAAGCGGTGAAGTTGTTGCCGAATCCAAAGCTGGCGATATCACTAAGGACGACCTGTATAACCTTATGAAGGACAAGTATGGCAGCCCAGCCCTGCAACAGCTTGTATATGAAAAGGTACTATCTGATAAATATAAAGTCACTGACGAAGAAGTCGATAAAAAAGTGGATGAATTGAAAAACGACCTTGGCCCCAACTTTGAAATGGCACTTGCCCAATATGGCTTCAACAGTGAAGATGATCTGAAGGAAACATTCCGCATCGGCTTACTTCAAGAAAAAGCTGCCCTTAAAGACGTGGAAGCCACTGAAGAAGAAATGAAGGAATACTACGAAAACTACAAGCCTGAAATCAAGGCACGCCATATTCTTATTGGAACTGAAAATCAAACACCTGAAGCTGCTGAAAAGACAGCAAAAGAGGTAAAAGCAAGGCTTGATAAAGGTGAAAAATTCGAGGATGTAGCCAAAGAAGTATCAACTGATACCCTTTCCGCTCAGGAAGGCGGAGACCTAGGCTGGTTCCAGCCTGGTACTGGCAAAATGGTGCCTGAATTTGATGCAGCTGCTGCAAAGTTGAAGAAGGGTGAGATTAGTGCCCCTGTCCAAACAGAATACGGCTATCACATCATCCAGGTTACTGACATCAAAGAAAAGAAATCGTATGAGGACATGAAAGACGAGATCGAATACCAGGTTAAAGTTGCGAAGCTGACACCTGAAATGATCAATGAGGCAATGCAGCGTGAACTTAAGGATGCCAAAGTAAAAATTAATGACAAAGAACTTAAGAATGCATTGGAATCAAATCCACAACAATAAAATGCAGGGGGACTCCGAATGGAGACCCCCTTTTTATATTATAATACTTTATATTTCTCCACTCTGGAGACCCCGCCTTTCCCTCTCCAGTTCAAGCCGTCTCATGTAAACCTCGCCTTCCTTTTCAATCAGTTCCATCTCCTGTTTCCGCTCTTCTTTACCGGTCTTGACTGCCATCACTGCGCTGATTGCAATGCCAAGTACAATTGAATAAATCCAAAGAGGTATAGTCATATTCGCTGCTCCTTTCCCTGTAATGGTTGTCCGCTACTGTAAACATATTTCGACCAGTGATCATTTATGCTTCTTCAAAGTGACTTTCGCGGCCACTTTTTCTAACTTGGATTCGTTTACCAAGCGAAACAAGGCATAGACAAACCTTTTTATGGAATAAAGAAAGGAACCTGCTGATCGTGCAGGTCCCTTCCTAACTTACTTATGAAATGTTGGTTTGTAAAATGAGCGATTGTCGAGGGCAAAAACCCGCTCGGAAAATTCGCCTGGGCGAACTCGTTCAAGTGCGCCGTCAAGCATGTTCATTTTTGCATCCAGGTTATCAATGTAATGCAGAATTTCTGCTTCCTTGATCAACGGCGGCTTTGGGCTGCCCCATTCAGCTTTTCCATGATGGGAAAGTACCAAATGCTGAAGCACAAGAACTTCTTCTCCCGTGATTCCGAGTTCATCGGCACCCTTGCCGATTTCATTCACCATAATGGTAATATGTCCAAGCAAATTCCCTTGTACCGTGTAAACGGTGGAAACCGGTCCGGATAGTTCCAGAACCTTGCCCATATCATGAAGGATGATGCCTGCATACAGCAGGTCCCTGTCAAGGCTTGGATAAAGACTGGAAATTGCCTTTGCCAAATCAAGCATGCTGACAACATGGTAGGCAAGCCCAGAAACGAATTCATGATGGTTTTTGGTTGCTGCCGGAAATTCCATGAAAGCCTGCTGATGCTTCCTCATGAGGTGGCGGGTAATCCGCTGGATATTCGGATTTTTCATCTCAAATATATACTGTGTAAGCTTTCCCGCCATTTCCTCCCTGGATAGCGGAGCAGTTTCAAGGAAGTCATCCAGTTTGACCCCATCCTGTGGGCCGGCAGGACGGATTTGCCTGATTTTCAGCTGATTTCTGCCTCTATAATTCTGGATATCTCCAATTATCTTGACAATACTTTGTGCACAGTAGTTCTTCTCTTCTTCTTCGCCTGCATCCCATAGTTTTGCCTCAATATCACCACTCTGGTCCTGGAGGATCAAGGTCAAGAATGGCTTCCCATTGCTTGCAATCCCTTTTGTCGCGGTTTTTATTAAAAGAAATTGTTCAACCTGTTCACCGGTTTCATATTCTAGTATCTTTTTCCCCATAAGCTCGCGCTCCTTCCCATACCATCACTATATCATAGAGTTTTAAAAGTTTTATCTCCTAATAGTTCCAGCAGGCTCCTTGCCAAGCCTGTGGATTTGGCGGCTGTCGAATTGTCCAAGGAGATGCTCGTGGCAAGTAAAAAACAATACCTGCCTGTTTTCAAGGTTTTTTAACAGTTCAATAACCCGTTTCACTCTGTTTCCGTCAAAGTTTACAAAACTGTCATCGATAATGAATGGAAATGTAAATTTTTCATAGATTGTCCCGGCCAGAGCCAGCCTCAAGGCTACATACACCTGTTCAGTTGTTGCCTGGCTTAATTCATTCGCTTCAAAACGTGTAAGGTCCTTTCGCTCAATTAAAAATCCATTCCCGTCCGGGGCAATGTATAGTTTGATATAATTGCCTTCAGTCAAATAGGCCAAGTATTCCTCTGCTTTCTTTAGCATTTTCGGAAGATGGTATTCCTTAAATCGGTCTGTCGTCCGGTTCAGCAAATCCTTCGCAAGCTGCAAAACAGCCCATTCCCTGGCCTCCTCCTCTGCTTCCGATTTAGCAAGTCTGAATGAATGAAGCAATTCCGAGTATGTCCCTCCTTCTTCCAACACTGAAATTTCATGTTGAATTTCCGGAAGCTTTCGCTGAAACCTTTTAACTAAAGCCTCTTTTTCAATCTTTTTTTGCTCAAGCACATGAATACGCTCATCTGTATCCAGCATCATTAGAAGAGCCTGCCGCTCAGAATCTGGTATCGAAGAATAAGAGAGTTCCCTTTTAATATTGGTTAATCGTTCTTTCATTTTCTCGATTTTAGCAGCCATCTCTCCGAGTCTGAAAAAGGCTTCTTCATCCTCTGCCCCTGCCTGCCTGATAAGACTTGCAATTTCCAGCTGTCGGGATTCCCTCTCCTTCTTTTGTTCCTCAAGGTCTTGTTCAATTTCCTTAACATTTCCAGCCTTCTCATTAAAAAGAATGCTTTTCTTTCTTTCAGCCTCCAACTCGGCCTTCGCGAGCTGGCCTGCGACAAGAAGGTCACTAGGCATGCTTTTCGTGAACAACGGCGACAAATCCGCCCATTTACGTTCCATGCCTGATTCAAATTCCTTCATTGAAGAAGCTTTTTCAAGAAGCCTTCGCTTTGAACGAATGCTGGCTTTACACTCGTCAATCAGCCTGTATGCTTCCATAATCATTTGCCTGCCAATTTGTTCACTAATCCTTAATTCCCCCGAAAGTCTGGCAATGTTTTTTTCCAGTTCCCGTTCGTCCCTTTCTATCTGTTCGAATCTTGCCAGGACCTTCTCAAATTGCATAGTTTGCTGTTCCAGCCTGACTGCAAGGCTATGAACCTTGCTTTTCTGCTGGTTGTCATGTTCGAGCCTGATTAACGCTTCGCCTGCAGAACTTTGGTTCATACTGGCCAATTCGGCTTTAAGCTGCTTTGCTTTTTCTTTTTCCTTTAAAAGTTGTTCCTGTTTTGCTGCTGGCTTTCGTTTCTTTCCAGAGTTTATAAAAGCTGCCCCGGCAAGAATCGCGCAAACCAATCCTACACCTGCCAGCGGGAATTGCTGAATGGCCAGTCCATAAACAAGGACCAGGATACCTGTAACAAGGATACAACTGCTTAATATTTTAGTCCGCTTTTGATAGTGTGCTTCTTCCCTGGCAGCTTCTTCAAGAAGGGTGATCTTTTCATGGCAATCTTCAAGCCGCCTTTCCATCTCTGCTTTGTTTACGATTCGGGAAGCCTTTTCAAGTCTTGTGCGCTCTGTCTCCGGAAGCAGCGAAGCTTTTGCGGTTTGGAGCTCTGATTCAAGTTTTTCGAGAGCGGATTTTTCATCCTGGAAGCTTGCATCAAGCTGGGCTTTTAAATTATCCAGCCTTTGCCTTGTATTGGCTACCTCTTCTGCCTGCTGCTTTATGTAAATGTCGGTATTAATTTCTTCAATTTGTTCTTCTTCCAATGTAAAATGAAGCTTTTCCTTCATTACAGCAACTGTCTCGTCAAGACGCGCAATTTCATCACGCAGGAAAATGCCTTCCTGCTTGGTTTGTTCATACTTGGGCAGCTTTTCAAGAAAAGCTGCTATCTCAGGTTCATGGTCAAGGAGTTCTTGATTAACTTTGAGACTGTCAAGCTCTTTCAATAATGCCGTGCGCCGCTGCTCAAGGCTTTCAATTTGAACCTGATAGGGTCCCATCAGCTGCTTCAGGGATTCGAGCCGCTCAACTCCCCTTACAGGAAACTCGAATCCTTCAAAGGTTTGGAGTTCTTCTTTTAGCCCAGCTTCTTCACGGGCCAAATCACCAATCCTCGACCACTCCTTCAGCTTCCTGATTTGCCCGTCTATTTCCTTAAGTTCAGCCTGTAATGTTCGCTGCTCCCTCTCGACAGCATCTTTTTCCTTTATTAAACCCTCATACCGGCTGCTCTTTTCGCTTGCCTTATTCAGGTCTGCTTCAAGTGCTTTCAAAGTCGCCAGCTTTTTGTTCAAGCTTGGTTTTTTGCCAGAAGGTTTGAATCTCGCTTCCAGCTCCTTCTGCAGCTCAATCTCGGCTTTTGCCAGCCTGTCAGTGCCCAGGGTTCCGGATGAGAACAGGAACCTGCCGATATCTTCAGTGTTCATCTGATGGACATTTTGCAAGCCTTGCAGGTTAAAAGAAAAAATCGCTTGAAACATACTTTTATCAAAATTCCCCAGAAGCTTCTTTAGAAGCTGCTCTCCCCCGGATGTTCCATCCTCAAGTGTAACTGATACATCGCCTGCTGCCTTGCCGCGCACTCTCTCAATAAGTGCAACACCATAATCAGGAAGCCTGAGGGTAATCCGTCCCCCATACTTTCCGCCTGTCTTGGGCTCATATCGCAGGTCAAGCTGCTGCCTGGTCGGAAATCCAAATAAAATTCCATGGATGAAAGCCATGATTGTTGATTTGCCAGCCTCGTTTTCACCATAAAACACCTGAAAGTCTTCCAGGTTATCTAGATGGATATTTTCAAGTTTTCCATACCCATAGATGTGAATTTGTTCAATCTTCATGTTTCCTCCTCCTTTCCTGTCAATTTCCTTTCAGAAGTTTTACAATCAGATGCTCTGCCTCCAAGATGAGTTTTTGCTGTTCTTCTTCGGTAGGGCGGTCCAAATACCTTCTTCCCGGCAGCCTCCCATAAACAGGCTCGAGGACATCGTGCCCCTGTTCGAAATGGTCAACAATTTCGAACAGCTCTGAATAAAAGTCAGCCTCTTTACGCAACTCTTCACGTCGCCATGCCACTTCTTCCTCAATCAAGACCTTTATCGTCCAAACAAACGAAGCCTCTTCCTCTTCCCCATCCTGAAGGATATCAAGTACCTCCTGGTATAGGCTTTTCCGTTCCCTTTCATCAGCGACATCTACATCGGTCAGCTTTAATGACAGCAATACCCCGGTATGTTCTTTCCTATGCCTTTCCTTCTCTTCAAGGCAAAGGCTGTATATACCCGAAAAGTCCTTTATCCCTTTCGCACTTATTTCGGTTTCCTTCCAAACGCAATCGTTCATCTCTATAAATTCAAGGGAAGCTCCCATTTCATCGAGTGAAACGAGGTAGCAGCCCTTTTCATCCTTTTCCTTACGGTTCCTGCCTTGAATATTGCCAGGGTAAACCACCGGCGGTTCAGAAGAAAGGACTGCGCGCTTATGAATATGGCCAAGCGCCCAATAATCAAACTGTTTCCCAACCAGCTCTGGGACAGTGAACGGGCTGTAATTTCCATGTTCCGGGCTTGATCCGTCACTGCCATGTAGAATGCCGATATGATAATCACCATTGTTTTCTTTTATGTAAGAATGGACTCTTTTCTCCTTGATATGTCTTGTTCCATAGCTGAAACCGTACAGGCACACGTCCACGCCTGCCCTTGTTATATGACGGAGCATTTCTGTCTCACCGCCAAAAATAAACACGTTGTCAGGCATGGAAAGCTTTACCCAGTCCCCCCCGAGATGATCATGGTTGCCATGAATGGCAAAGACGGGAATAGCGTGTTCCTGGAGCCGTTCCATTTCTTTTCGGAACCTTGATTGGGCCCTGAGGCTCCTGTCCTCCCCGTCATACAAATCGCCTGCAATGATCACAAAATCTACTTGATGATTGATAGCGGCATCGACAATTCTGGAGAATGATTTAAAAGTACTTTCCCGGAGCCGATCCAGTATTGGTTTTGGAACACCGGTCAGTCCAGCCATTGGGCTGTCAAGATGCAGATCCGCCGTGTGAATGAACCGTATCTTTTTCATAACGCCACTCCTTTCTATTATAAATTGGGCATATCGCTAATTCTGTTATAGCTTATTTCCTTTATTCTACCATCCATAAAAAGCGAATGCACGTTCTCTTTAACTAGGACTCTTATTCTTTTTGCGGAAAATTGCTGGATATGCAAAAATGAGGATAGGAATGATATGGGGAGGGAATGAATTGAAAACGTACAAGTTGACGGTTTTTGAACAAGACGGGGAAAAGCTTCTTGATGATTCATTTCAAGCGGAAAACGATGATCAAGCAAAGGAAATGGGAACGAAGACATTGGAAGAAAAGGGGTTTGCCGAGAAGACACATCGCTGCACCTCGCCAAGCGGCAAGCTGATTCTGTTCCATTCCTAAATTTCAGCCTATGTTTCATAAAAGTATAATGTAAACAGAAGAATGGCGCTCGGAGTTTTGTCACTCAGAGCGCCATTCGCTTCAAACCTTATCCCGCATTAACGGGCTGTAAGCCCCTCACCTTGATGCCTTAGAATCGAAGTTTCATTTTATTTCCCTTTAAATCTTGGTTTCCGTTTCTCGGTAAATGCGAGAATTCCTTCTTTATGATCTTCGGTTTCCCTCATCTTCCTCTGGGCATATTTCTCAAGTTCCAATACCTTCAATAAATGCGGGCGATTTAATTCCGCAAGGATTTTTTTGGTTTTAATCATCGCCTGTATTGGCTGCTGCAAATAGTCAGCAATCCTCTTCTGAAGGACTTCCTCCATGTTTTCCGCAACCTCATGAATAAGTCCCTTCTCACGCGCTTCGGCTGCGCTCATCGTCTTCCCTTCCCAAATCAGCTGCTTCGCCTTCATATCCCCAAGGCACTTGGTTAAGAAAAAGTGAGCGCCTCCATCAGGAATTAAGCCAATGCCAATAAAATTCATGGCAAGCTTTGCATTCTGGTCAGCGATAATATGATCGGTTGCCAGAGCGATGCTAAAACCGAGGCCAGCTGCGGCGCCTGAAACAGCACTAATCGTTATTTTCGGAAGGCTATACAATGTAACGATCAATTCATTTATGCAATCCATTATCGAAAAAAATTCATATTCATCATTCAACGACAGCATCGCCTTAATATCCCCGCCTGATGAAAACGCCCTGTCGGTGCCCGTGAGGACAACTATATCAACATCATCCGAATCACTTATTTCCTTCAGCCTTCCAACTAGCCCTTTAATCATCTCTTTATCAAGGGCATTTAAGGCTTCTGGCCTGTTCATCTGTACTGTTGCTACCCGGCCATTTACGGAAACGCTTACTTTTTCCGTCAGACTGTTTAAAGACAACCCCATCGCCTCCTATTTTGGTTTCACTTTTATTATACCTATTGTCAGCATAAGTAGTAAGAATTTTCCCAAAAATAATAAGGACACTATAATTCTATGTCACACATTTGAAAAAGAATTTGACAGGGATATGAAAAAAACCCGCATCACAATGATGCGGGTTCCCCAGCTTTCGAGAATAGTTCTTCAAGGATTTTGATTTTTTCAATTGTATAGTGCTCAAAATTATCGTTATACGATTTTGGGTCCTTTGGATTCGCAAAATGAGTGATTGCACCAGTAACGGGATGGACAAACTTACTGGCTGCACCGCAGCCAAGTCCAATGATTGTCTGCATTTCTTCCATGATGATAATGTTGTATATACTCTCCTGTCCTGGGAACGAGTAGCCAACATTCTCGAGGTTGCCAAGGATGTTCTTTTGCCGGTACAAATAGTACGGCTCATATCCATGTTCTTTCGTCCAGGTTTCTGCAAGGTCCATCATTTTTTCAACCTCGCCCCGGTCCGCAACCCGGTATTTATCCTTATTCTTCGTCATTTCCGAGGCGCGCTTGAATGAAAGGGTATGGACAGTCAGAGATTCCGGCATCAGCTTTTCTGTTTCGTTGAGAGTGTGGGTGAATTCCTTCGTTCCTTCACCTGGCAGGCCAATAATTAAATCCATATTAATGTTGTCCATTCCCATTTCTCTGGCAAGCTTGAATTTGTCAACTGTCTCCTCGACTGTATGATGGCGGCCAATCGCCTTCAAGGTTTGCTGGATATACGATTGCGGGTTAATGCTGATTCTGTTAATGTTCCATTTTTTCAACACTTCTAGCTTTTCAGGAGTGATTGTATCAGGGCGCCCCGCCTCGACTGTGACCTCCCTGATTTCTGTTGCGTCTGGGAAAGACGTATACATTTCCTCATAAAGCATGTCCATTTCGTCGGCCGTGATGCTTGTCGGCGTTCCGCCCCCAAAATAGACAGTTGTAATTTTGATTCCTTTTTCCTTCAGCCATTTGCCCATCTGCCTCATTTCAAAATGAAGTCCGCCAAGGAACGAGTTGACCGAGCCTTGCCGTCCGTTGATTGCATAGGCAGGGAACGTGCAATAAGCGCATTTTGTTGGACAGAATGGAATGCCAATGTAAATACTGACTTCTTTTCTTAAGGAATAAAGGTCAGGAACTGCCGCGAGCTGCCGGTCAACAATCCGCTGCATGAGTGAAGCCTTTTCCGGTGTAATTAAATATTCTTTTGACAATTCCTGCTGGGCAGTTTCAGGGTCTATGCCTTGTCTAAGCTTCCGATGCAAAAGCTTTGTTGGACGGACTCCGGTAAGGATCCCCCACTTCTGGGTAATACCGGTCAGATCTTGAAGCAGCATAAGATACACTTGGGAAACTGCATTTTTCACCTGTTTAAACTGTTCCTTTTCAGGAAGCGACAGGTTAAGCCCGGCCCTATGCTCTGCTGTAATTGGATCATGCCCTGATAGGGATCCAGAGACAACCACTTCCGTTTCTGTTTGTTGCAGGGAGATATCTATAGAAATATCGGCATCTTGTACATTATGAAAATGAACTTGTGATTCTTCAAAAAACAAATTTGCAATAAGCTGGAGCGGCCGCTCAAATCGTGGGTCCGAAAGGCCGGTAATCGAAATATGCACACTCATCCACCTTTTCATTTTTTGCTTCCTTAAGTGTACAAAAACAGCTACCCGGGGTCAACAAGAGTAAAAACTTCCCATGCTAATTTGGAGAATATCCGGAAAATTCAAAGCAAAAAACAGCACAGGCTATCCGTCTATGCTGCTAAATCACTATTTTCACTTTATCCTGTATTAACGGGCTGTAAAAGCCCCACTGATTACGTCTTTCCCTTATTTTATAATATTCATCTTCTTCAAGAAGGCAATGGGGTGCTGCCTCCTGAAGTGTTCCTTGACCATATAGGCTACACCATGGTCACCGACCCCACGGGTTACCCAGTCTGCCGCCCGCTTTACTTCATAAGGGGCGTTCCCCATTGCGACCCCAAGACCGGCAGCCTCAATGACCGGAATATCGTCAACGCTATCCCCAATTGCTACAGCTTCCCTGCAGCTAATTCCAAGCTGGTCGCATAAATAAAGCAAGCCAGTAAGCTTCGAGACACCAGAAGGGACAATATCAAGTCTGAATCCTTCGCTTTGTTCAGCTTTCACTTCAGTGAACATCGCCCCAATTGCAAGGCGTGCGTCTTCCAGATCGTGTTGAGATTCGAAGTACGCTTCAATTTTTGGAGGAGCGACAGGTGTATCGGCCAGTGAATCACTTAAATCGGTGACAAATTGATGAGAATAACCGAGCGGATCACCAGATGTGAAAATCGCTTTAGCCAGCAGGTTATTGTTCAACTGTAGTTTATTTGCCAGCGAAAACTTTTCGTGAACGAGGCGGATCTGGCATGGAAAACTTTCCAAAAACCTAGCAATCTCATATGTTACATCTTCATTTATTCTTTTTACATAAACAGGCTGGTCCTCCGCATTTGCAATATACGCTCCCTGATGGGAAACAAATAGGCCATTCATCTTCAATGCCTTAGCCACTTTCCTGGCAGAAGCATAATTGCGAGATGTTACAAGAGTCACAAAGATACCTTTATTTTGCACATATTGGACTGCTTCCTTTGTGGATTTATGCAGTTTCCCGCCGCTGTCAACAAGCGTTCCGTCTATATTTAACGCAAGCATCCGGTAAATCATCGTTGGTGCCCCCTGTCCTGATGAAATCATTCTTATTCACTCTTATGTAAAACAAGTTTTTTCTAGAACATTAGGCCCAAAATAATATTTCTATTTATGCAAAATCTTAAAAACCCGACAGAGAATTCTGCCGGGTTGAAACACACTATTTATTCCGCATTAACGGGCTGTAAAACCCCCGCCTCAAGGCTGGGGAATCGATGAAGCGTAGGTGGGGGGATGAAGAACCCCCCACTGTTGAAGTTTCACTTTATCCCGCATTAAGGGGCAGTAAGCCTCTTTTCAGAGGCAACTGTCCCTAAATGCCCGATTGGTTCAACTAACAATCAGTGGGGGATGAAGACTCCCCACTGATTGAAGTTTCACTTTATTGCTGCTGCATTGGGCCATACAGTTCTTCCAACGGCTTCATGATAATCCTGTTCAATTCACCGATAATCATTCCCATCCGTTGTTCCGTTTCCATCAAACGGGAAATGGCTGGATGCTGCTGGACAAGCGCTACCGTTTTTTGAGCCTGGTCGACCTCTTCCTGGCTAATCGGCTGGCCAGCCATTTGCTTTTGCTGCAGGTTCATTTGGATCTGCCTGAAATTCTCAAACATTCTGCGCGCTGATTCATCCGCGTTCACCTCATCGTATACCCGCTTCAACTGCTTATACTCATCGCTTTGCCGGACTGCTCTTTCAAGCTCGTTTGCGGCATCATATAAATTAACAGCCATGAAAACACTCCTTAAATTAAATTGCATTCCTGTCCACTATACCAGACACTGCTAATGAAAGAAAATCATATCAGTTAAACCTATGCATCCAAATAATGAACTAGAACTACGAAAACAGGATTGCAAATATTCCCTGGAATATTCCGATTAACCCGCCGAGAAGAGCCCCCAGATAGGTAATCATCTTCAATTCGCTGCGTGTAATCCCAAGGACCATATCCTCAACCCTCTCCAATGAAAAAGTTGCAACCTGGGCACGGACAAGTTCTTTTAAATGTATTTTTTCCAGCATCACATCCAGCCTGGTTGTCAGCCAGTCTCCCATCATGGTAACGAGATTCGGTGCCATCCTTTCAAGTATCGTCTCTTTATACGAAGCCAGCAGCTCGGAAATTGGGGTATCGAGGAGCTTTTCAGTCCCGGCAAGACTCGTTGCATAGTCTTTTAATGTATCCACAACCTTGTCCCGGCCTACCATAGCCTCAATCTCGGACGCATCCCGCTCGAGCAGCTTCGCCCATTCATTCCTAAGAATGCTGGAAATCAGCCCATGCGCCCCTTCGCTTTTAAAAAATTTCAGGATTTCCGGCTGGATGCGGTCGGCAATACTTACATTACCAAGGACCATCTGAAGCATCCCGCCAACCATTCCTTTATCCCGAAAGAATTCGTCAAACATAATTTGAATGCGCAGCTTCCCTTCCTGGCTTGAAAAATAATCCGCCCCTTTGCCAAGGATATACGAGCTGATTTCCGGGATTTTTTTCGACGCACCTTCCAGGAAGGCTTCAGGCAGGACACTGCTGATCGGCTGGCCGCGATATTGGGACATCGCCCGCTCGTAAACACCCTCAACGAGTTTCTCAATCCGCCGGTCAATCCTCGCTGCCCCATCTACTATCCCAGCTTTATCGAGCAAGCCGCCGATTGTCATATCGGACTCGAGAAGCGTCCGCAGCTCCTTTTTAACAAGCTCGGTCATATCGTTCTGAAAATCTTTTTGCAGGAACTTATCTTTAATACTTTGAGGAGTTAAAAGATGCTCTACAACCATCCTCCCCATCTGCTCGGCAAGCTCATCCCGGCGCTTTGGGATCAGCCCCGGCGTGAACGGCACCCGCCACTTCCCGATATAAATAGGGTTGTATGGCCGAAACAGCATCTTTATCGCCAAATGATTCGTAAATCCGCCTATAAGGGCACCTATCACAACCATAAACAATAGTGTCACTAACGCATCCATGTATAGCATCAACCTTTCCAAAAAAATCATCCGAACGTTTTATTTGTCCTTTACATACGATACTATAACAGTTTTTGACCTTCTATACCCTATTTTAACCATCCAAAGACTGGCTCCTTGAAATTTCCCGGCTGGTTCAGGCTGGATTTTTTACTTCCTACACTTGAAAGGATGTGAACAATATGGTGAGGTACTATCCTATTGAAGCCATCGAAGGTGACAAGCCCATTATCCATTTTCCAAAATCTTTAAAGCTGCCGCCTTCCCTAAAAAAAGTGGCGTTTGGATCGGCACAGGTTGAAGCTGCCTTTCTCCCTCACCCCGACAGAAATGAGGAGATCGCCTTATCAAGGTCCATCATTGAATCCTTGCGGCTACCCGAAACCGATCTTAACCTAAGGCCTTATTCCAATCATGATACCCTTTATCTTGGCCCTCTTATCGGGATATTCACGACAGGAGTCCTGGAATCATCCTCAAAGCCTGCGGGAGGGCGAACCGATTATTTCTCCAAGCTGCTTCAAACATGCGAAGCAAATGGAGCGTTCGGCTATTTGTTCACCCCACAATCAATTGACTGGACCACTTTGACAATAAAGGGACAATTCCTGGCAAACGGGATGTGGGAGACAATGCTCCTTCCTTTCCCTTCAGCAATATATGACCGAGTCCCGTCGAGAAGGGCCGAACAGCATCCGCAATGTCAATATGCAAAGGAGAAGCTGACGAAGGAATATAAGATTCCCACGTTTAATCCAGGCTTCTTCAATAAAATTGATATCCATACTAAACTTAAGCAAAACCCTAAAGCCCGCATATATCTTCCCGAAACGACGCTTTTCAACTCCGTCCCGGAAGCAAGGCGGCTGCTTGACCAATACGGCTCTATCTACCTAAAGCCTGCGAACGGAACCCTTGGGATCGGCATTTGCCAAGTTATCGCCGACTTTCCCGGATCTGCCTGCTATTGCCGCTTCCGTAATAAAAAAGGTGAAAACAAGCTTCTGAAATTTCCTACACTTGAAGCACTGGCATCCAAAATGTTCAATTCCAGAACACTGAAAAACCTGCTAGTCCAGCAGAGAATTGCATTAATGAAAGTAGATGGGAGACCTGTCGACTTTAGGGTTCACACGAACAAAGACGGCAGCGGACAATGGCAGGTAACCGCCATCGCTGCCAAACTCGCAGGAAACGGAAGCATAACGACCCATGCCACAAATGGCGGCAAAATCTCCCCGTTGCACGAATTATTCGGGAACGAATCAACTGAAATTGAAACTAAATTAACAAATGCCGCACTCGAGCTCAGCCACATCCTTGAAGAAAAAATCGACGGCTTTGCCGGGGAATTTGGCTGGGACTTCGGCATCGACAAAAACGGACGCGTCTGGTTATTCGAAGCGAACTCAAAGCCGGGCCGCGCCATCTTTCATTACAGCGCCATGCGCCACAGTGAAAAGCAGACAAGGAAGCTCATAATCGACTTTGCGATTCGCCTCGCCGAAAAATCTGCCGTTGCCCCTCAGGAGCTTTTTTTATAAAGTCTCAGATATTATTCATTGTTGTTTTTCGTGTAGGAATGAGAATTCATAGGCGGAAAGTTTCCGGCTAATGTATGTAGAGGTAGCTTATGAAACAGAAATAAGCGGAGATATTCCGATTAACCGCTCTAAATAAATCAAAATCCAATGATTTGGATTATATAACCGGAAAAACATCCCTTATTTTTATGGAAATATCGCTATTTCCCAATTTAGCCGGAATTTTTCCGTTTAGTTTTCAAACAATGAGATCAACGCTTAGTTATAATAGAGCATTTATAAAAAAAAGCTGCGGGAAAATCCCGCAGCTTTGCCTATGCCACCCATTTGGTCATCCTTTGAAGCATTACACCCATATTGTCTTTGACGCCACCCTCCACGAAACAGATACAGCAACAAGCATAATTAAAATATACAAATACGGGCCATAAGGAACGAATGTAAACAGCCAATGGATGCCCATCAGCCCAAACATTGGAATTAAATAAACAAATGTCATTAATCCATTATTTTCCTGGCTCGCCTCGAATGACTCCGAAAAAGGCAGCGAGCCCTTTATGAGTACCATACAGAAAATGCTGTATACAACGGCTGCCAAAAATGCCCCAATCAGGCTCGGCAGAACATCTATCCCAAAAATGAAGCAAAACCCCACAGCGGTCAAAGAGTAAACAGGCAGATAAAGCCGGACAAGAAAAGCTTTCAGTGTACCTCCAAAAAGTGGCGCATTTGATTCGATTGGCACCGCCCTGAATAGCCAGGACGCCTTGTACCGCCCCGAAAATTTCAGCATCATCACTGAGGTCGGTATAACCAGGGCCGCCATATAGATTGACAAATAATATTTGCTTTCCGATAGCTCTCCAAAGGAGCTCCATTGCAGCTGGTTCAATACAAGGATCAGCGGTATCATCACAGACAATCCTATCGATGGATAGACCTTCAGGCGAAAGTCACGCTCACTCTTCATCATCGCCAGTGCAAACCGGTAAAAAGCCCTTTCGACCTTATCAGGGCAAATCAGTTTTTCCGATAGTGTATTGAGTGGCGGGACACGAACACGGCTCGGCCCGCTTCCCGCCGCTAGCTTTTGCATTTTTTTCTCAAACGAGGGCATCAGACGGATATAAACGGCTAAACCTATGATCGGACCAAGAAATGCCAGGGCAGCAAATACGCCAAGCTCCTGGCTTTTCGTCCCGTTTAGAAATAGTTCAAAAAGTGACGCCAGCCACACGGGAGGAATGAATGCCTGCCACCACTCGGGCTGGACAGCTTCACCAAAATTAATAAATTCAAAGGTCCTGCCGACAAGCTGATAGCCAAGCGCAAGTGAGACTGTCAGCAAAATCTGTATATAATTAATGATGTCCCTCATTTTCTCGCCGTCAAAAAAGCGGAGAATAAAATAATAGACGAGAGCAGTCACAGCTATAATCAATAAATCCACGAGAATTAGAGAAACAAGTAAAAGCAGGAAGAAAACCGGTCCATGAACAGTCAGCCCTACGATCAGCGATGCGGCAGCCAATGCCATTGTTAAAAAAAACATATAAACGGAAATATGGACTGCCCGTGCCATACTGACCGTTTTCCGGCTTACCGGCTTGGGGAGCAGGATTGTCCGATCACGCACATCTAAGAGGACCGAGGAAAAATCTGAAATAAGCGATGTCATTAAAATGAACATCAATGCCCCAAAATAAATCGTCATCTGCAGCAGAAAATGGTCACCCAACAGGATAATCGGCATGAGAAGGAGCCCGAATAACCCATACAGCCACAGTGATTTGATAAACTTATTTTCTTCCTTATCCTCCTTCTTTCGCATCCCGCCAAGGATAACAGGAGCCCTGCGGCCATCCATTGCCAGCTTTACAGCCAATATCGCGCGCATCATCTTGTAATCCGCTCCGAGTCTCTCAAATAACCCGCTAAACTTGTCAAGGAACTTCAATGTCCGGAAATCTTGCAAGATTACACCTCCCTGACAATTGATACAAACTCGTCTGCCAGCTGGCGATATTCATCAAATCCTGTCAATTGATTGAAGATTTGTTCCAGCGAGCCTTCCTCACTCCTTGCCTTCAATTCCTCAAAACTGCCATCAGCAACAATTACCCCGCCATTTATCAGAACAATCCGGTTACTGATTTTTTCAACGACATCCATAATATGCGAAGAGTAAAAGATTGTTTTCCCGCTTGCGGCCAGCTGGGAAAGGATTTCCTTGAAGATCATGACCGAATTTGCATCAAGCCCGCTCAAAGGCTCATCGAGGAAAAGAAGCTCCGGGTCGTGCAGCATACTTGAGATAATCAGCACCTTTTGCTTCATGCCTTTTGAAAACGAGGAAATTCGGCTGTAAAAAACATTGTCCAGTCCAAATGCCTTCATCAGCTTCTTGGCCTTCTCCTCTGCCCTTGATGCCTCCATCCCGTACAATTCTCCCACGAAGGTCAGATACTCAATGGCAGTCAGATTATCGTAAAGTTCGGCTATCTCCGGGACATAGCCAATCTTTTGCTTATAACTGTTATCATTTTGATTTAACGATACTCCGAAAATCTTTATTTCCCCTTCATAGCCTTCTTCAAGGCCTAGAAGCAGCTTAATGGTTGTGCTTTTCCCTGCCCCATTCGGCCCAATATAGCCAATAATCTGGCCCCGGGAAACTTCAAGGTCAATTCCTTTCAGGACTTCCTTATACCCGTAGCTTTTCTTCAGCCCTTTTAAAGAAAGGACCGCTTCTTCTGTATGTAAAATAAGGATCACCCGTTTCTGCTAGTCTAGGATTATTTTAACACAATGTTTGCAAGATTTTGGAAGAGTTTTAAGATAGTGAATAACTATCTTTTAGACGAAAGCGGCTCATATGAAGTATAAAAAAAAGGAGTGGCAGCTATAAAAGCTGCCTGCTCCTTTCCAGTGTCAAATATGCTTTTATCATAAAATAGGAAACTTCCTCGGGGAGCAATTCTTTAATCGGCTTTAACCGCTCGTTTCCCGCTTCCTCAACCGCTTCTTTAAGCATCGGCAGGAATTCTTCAGGAATGATTTTTTGAATGTCGACCGGCAAGCCTTGTTCCATGCAGGCAATCAGGTGATTTTCAATTGTGATTTTGGAAAGCTCCCTCATTTTCGCAATTTCATCAATAGCATGCCCCTCAAGATAAAGCTTATGGGTTTCCAGATGGGAATTGGCAACCGGTTTTGCGGCGGGACGCTTTTGAACCGGTTCTGCTTTTTCAAATACAGGTTTTCTTTCAGGGTTCGTCTCTAAGAATTCTTTGATGGCAGCAATAAAAGCTGATCCGAACTTCTCATGCTTGCTTTTTCCAACACCGCTCACATCGAGGAATTCTTCATCCGTTTTTGGCAGCTTTAAACACATGTCTTTAAGGGCAGCATCAGAAAATATGACAAAGGGAGGTACATTGGCTTCATCAGCAAGGATTTTACGGACACTTTTCAATTCCTCGAACAATGGATCTGCAGAGGATATTGATTCCGATTTTACTGCCTGTTTCCTAACCACAGGCAGCCTGCCGCCAAGCACCTCTTTTCCCTTCTCTGCAACAAAAATGGTCGGATACGTCCCATGAGCCACACCGATGATCTCTTCGGAAATCAGGAACTCGATAAAGCTTCCCGTCTCTTTGGCAGTCCAGTTTTTCAAAATTCCATACGTGGATAACGCATCAAATCCCAATTCCCTGATTTTCTGGTTTGCAGACCCGGTCAGCACCTGGGCAGTCAGCCCTTTCCCAAAACGCTGTCCCATCCGAACAATACAGGACAGAACCATTTGTGCTTCCTTCGTAACATCTTCTGTCTCCCTGGAATCAGTACAATTTCCGCACCGTCCGCATGGCTTCGTAGTTATTTCTCCAAAATAGCGAAGGATGAATTCCTGCAAACAGCTTTCCGTATGGCAATAATCAGCCATTCCCTGCAGCTTTGCAAGTTCACTTGCCGCTCTTTCCCCTGCTGCCGACTGGTCGATCAGAAAGCGCTGAACCTGGATATCCTGCGGGGAATACAGTACGGTGCAGACTGACGGCAAACCATCCCGGCCAGCGCGCCCCGCCTCCTGATAATAGCTCTCCATATTCCGGGGAAGCTGGTAATGGAGAACGAACCGAATATTGCTTTTATCGATACCCATTCCAAACGCCGATGTTGCGACCATCACCGAGGCTTCATCCCGTAAAAACCGATCCTGCTCCGAAAAGCGGTCGGCATCAGACATCCCGGCATGATAGCGGGCCACGGAAATACCGCCCTTTTTGAGGTTTTCATAAAGCATATCAACTGTCTTTCGTGTAGCAGCATAGATCACGCCGGTTTCTTTTTCGTTTTCTTTTAAAAATCGCTTCAGGAAAAGTCCCCGGTCCTGTCCTTTAACAACCGAAAATGAAAGGTTTTCCCGCTCAAATCCTGTAATGACCTCATTTTCTTCTGGTATTCCCAGCGAGCCCTTTATATCGTCTCTTACCAGTGGTGTCGCTGTCGCTGTCAGGGCAAGGATTGCCGGTTTTCTGGAAAGAAGACCGGAAAGCTTAGAAATATACCTGTAGCTTGGCCGAAAATCATGTCCCCATTGGGAAATACAATGCGCCTCATCCACTGCAATCAGCCCGATTTCCATTTCCTGAAGTTCCCGGATGAATTCTGCGGATTCCAATCTTTCCGGCGCGACATAAAGCAGCTTGTACTCGCCGTACCGCGCAGCTTCCATCCGCTCGGCTGCTTCTTTTCCTGAAATCGAACTGTTAATATAGGTTGCAGCAATGCCAAGTTGTACAAGCGCATCAACCTGGTCCTTCATCAGGGAAATTAGCGGTGAAATGACGATTGCAGTTCCCGGCATCATTAGAGCTGGTATTTGATAGCAAACCGATTTCCCTCCACCTGTCGGCATGACACATAAAGTATTTCTGCCGAACAAGACTTCCGCGATTGCCCTTTCCTGCCCATTCCTAAAATTATCGTAACCAAAATAGGTTTTTAATAGCTTCTGTGCTTCTTCCAACAATAGGTTCACCTTTTTTCATCGGGTTCTCTTACCTTCATTATATCAAAAATTTTCGATTTCCCCTGTTGCTGGCACAATTGGAAAGCATATATATAACTACATACCAAAAAGGGGTTGAATTTCTTTGTTTAAAACTAGGTCCTCGTTCTTCCTATTTCTTTTCGCCAGCTTGGCTCATGCGCTTACCCTAATCTATTTTGTTGCCAGTACTGTATCAACTGGGCTTGATGGGTCACATCGCGAATCTTTGCTTGATTGGTTCCCGTTCCTTTTGTTCGCTGCCACTTTTGCCTTCCATGGATTACCGGAATTAAGGGCTGTCTGGAAGTCTGCACCCCTCCGGGCATTTCTCCTGCTTATCGTTATAATAGGGGTACTTTCCTGGCTACTGACAGCAGTAATGGGAATACGCTTTTAACTGCCACTTCAATATGTGGAGCAGTGTATTTCAGACAATAACGTCTATCGGGCAAAACTATAAATTGGGCTCGCTTCAATAATAGAAAGCCATTCGGAAAATGTATCGCCCGTCACAACTTTATCTTTATCACCCTGAATGAACTTTTTTTATCCCTCAATCACAAGTTTTTAACCCTGAACGAACCATATTTCACCCTGAACGGAGCATATATCGCCCTTATTCACCTTTCCGACACAATCCTTCCGAATAAACACTACCATACGATTAAAAAACCTCTGCGAACTCGCCACTCCGCATGCGGTTAGTATAAAATGGTGTCGAGGGAGGAAGGGATAGATGCTGACACATTTTCAGTTTAAACCGCTTTATAAAAATGAAGTGATCCCAGGTTGGGAATTCTCGGGGTTTTTTAAAAAGCAAAAACGCTCTGGCCGCTATCTTCAAGATGGGCGAATTGAATGGGTTTTGAATCCGCCGGATCATGAAGACAAGGATATCCTTGAAAATCAGGTCCATGAATTGATGCTTTTCCATGTATATGACCGTTGATGCCGGGGAGTCCCATCCGGCATTTTTTGTTGCTCTTTAATAATTGGTATAATAGAAAAAATGAATGAATAAATGGGGAAATGCTATGTTCGCAAATTTACTGGAGCTATATCCTGGCTCAACGATCACTGACTTCCCGCCTGGCAATGTAGGCGGAAGCGTCCATATTTTCAACAATCCCTTAACTGGAGAGTGGATTTCAATTCCTGCAGACGTAATCAGCGGGAGGGAGCTTGATCTGCTCGGAAGATTATACGGTAAAACCGAACCAATCACAGAGAAATCACCTCTTCTTCAACTATGGAGGAATTTCCTTTTGTCTGGCGGTGAACTTCCCTCCACTCATGAAAATGAATTTGTCCGGCTTCTGCAAATCCAGTTTTACGGCCAGGGAAATGAACGGGAGGAACTTGAAACGGCAGTAAAAGGATTTTTCCCAAATGATGTGCTGATCCTTTGGGAAAATCAACGTGAAGCAATTATCATCCAAGTAGGAGACACTCTTCTGGAAGAGCGGGATATAGCTTCCATGGCTGCAGCATTCGAGAGTGATTTTTACATAAAAACATTGCTTTATATTGGCAAAAAACTTCGGATTAATGCCGACTTGCCAGGACACTTTGGGAAGGAACGCACCCTTTTTTCATTTGCTAAAAAGAGCATGCCCAGAGAAGAATATTATACCTTCGAGAAGATTTTCCCGGCCTATATTGCATCCCAGCTGCCGGAACAGCTTGCCGAGGCGCTCCTTAATGAATTCCAGGAAGCGTTTAGCAATGACGAAGAAATGTTCATTACTGTAAAAGGATTTCTTGAAAATGGATCAAACGCAAGCCTTACTGCAAAAAAATTGTTTATCCACCGCAACACACTACAGTACCGAATCGATAAATTTACGGACCGGACAGGAGTCGGTTTAAAGGATTTCCACTCAGCTTTTACCGTCTATCTTGCCTGCCTGCTTTATGACAAAAATCGAAACAGCACCACCGAATGAAGCTGCCCCTAATCAAGGCAGTTTTTTTCGATTACTCCACCTTTTGAAAGGGCTTACAGCAATGTGCCCAATTCTTCGTACGAAACTTTGTGCAGCCTGTCCATATAGTTTTCGACAAAGATTTTATAAAATGAATATATGAAAACAGTTTAAACAGGAGGCTACAACACATGGCAGAATTAAAGCTTGACCATATTTATAAAGTCTATGATAACAAGGTAACTGCAGTTGAAGACTTCAACCTTCATATTCAGGACAAGGAATTCATCGTATTCGTCGGCCCGTCCGGCTGTGGTAAATCTACGACTCTTCGTATGATTGCCGGCCTTGAAGAAATTTCAAAAGGCGATTTTTACATTGATGGCAAAAGGGTTAATGATGTCGCTCCGAAGGACCGTGACATCGCGATGGTTTTCCAGAACTATGCCCTTTACCCGCATATGTCCGTTTACGATAACATGGCATTTGGCCTGAAACTCCGCAAAATTCCGAAAGCTGAAATCGACCAAAAGGTAAAAGAAGCAGCAAGGATTCTTGGCCTTGAAACGTACCTTGACCGTAAGCCAAAAGCGCTTTCCGGCGGTCAGCGCCAGCGTGTTGCTCTTGGCCGCGCCATTGTCCGTGACGCGAAGGTGTTCCTAATGGACGAGCCGCTTTCCAACCTTGATGCAAAGCTCCGTGTCCAGATGCGTGCTGAAATTGCCAAGCTTCACCGCCGCTT
The DNA here is from genome assembly GCF_001685025.1 of Bacillus sp. FJAT-27225. Taxonomy (GTDB): domain Bacteria; phylum Bacillota; class Bacilli; order Bacillales; family Cytobacillaceae; genus Bacillus_D. The sequence continues at coordinate 386,230 of NZ_MAYU01000022.1, forward strand.
GAACACAACGACTATTTACGTTACACACGACCAGACTGAAGCGATGACAATGGCGACGCGCCTTGTTGTTATGAAAGATGGCGTTATCCAGCAGGTTGGTACTCCTAAAGAAGTTTATGAAAGGCCTGAGAATGTATTCGTTGGCGGTTTCATCGGGTCACCTGCGATGAACTTTTTCCGCGGAACATTGGAGGAAGGCACATTTGTTATCGGCAATTCCAAAATTGCCGTGCCTGAGGGCAAGATGAAATTTCTCCGCGAGCAGGGCTATACTGGCAAGCCAATCATCCTCGGTGTCCGTCCTGAAGATATCCATGACGAGCCGGTATTCATTGACGCTTCTGCAGGTTCTAAAATCACTGCAACTGTCGATGTTGCAGAATTGACTGGTGCCGAAACGATGGTTTACTCCAGCCTCGGCGGACAAGATTTCGTGGCACGGCTTGATTCCCGTTCTGATATTCACCCTAATGACAAGCTCGAGCTTGCTTTTGATATGAACAAAGTTCACTTCTTTGATGTAGAATCCGAGCTTCGCCTTCGTCCAGCAGGAGATAAATAATCTAAATATCAAAAGCGCCTAGACCATTTGAAAGGTCCAGGCGCTTTTTGTTTTCTAAAAAAATGAATTACTCGTCAATCAGGACTACCTTGTCATTTCCACATGCAGGGCAGCGGTACAGGTGCGGACACTGTTGATTTTTGTGATCATTTGGAATGCCGTCCTCAAGCTTCATTAAATCGATTGGCATGTATGGGCTATAGTCATCGAAATAATCCATGTAGCGGCCTTTCTCTTCCATCCGGCTACTGCATTCGCTGCAGGGAATATCCAGTTGTTTTAGTCCATTGCAGACTGGGCATACCGCCATTTGAATCCCCCGCTTTTTTGTTAGTGTTTGCAGTGCTCTTTTTTCTATACAAAATAGCTCCTTACTACAATAAAAGAACAGGTAGTATGAAGCGACTATCAACATGATTTGTGGCATTAATTACCACTATCGGTATAGTATAAACCAGTACATACGGCTCATACTAGAACCAATATCACCGATGGGTTCCAGGGCCGGGACTAGACGTCTTCCCGGCGAGCCGGTGCAACTCCGGCCAACCCAGCCATACCAAAATTTTCAAAAAGACTGAGGAGATGAAACAGCATGGCCAACAACAATTCAAACCAATTGTTAGTACCAGGTGCAGAACAAGCTTTGCAACAAATGAAGATTGAAATTGCACAAGAATTTGGCGTTAACCTTGGTGCAGAAACTACTTCCCGTGCAAACGGCTCGGTCGGTGGAGAAATTACTAAGCGTCTCGTTTCAATGGCTCAGGGTCAACTAGGTGGCGGCTTCAGCCGTTAATTGGCTGGATCCTCGAGAACACGAAGAATCTGTAAAAGCTTTAAAAGTGAATATACTGGATACGCCCCCTCCTTTAGGCAGGGGGCACTTATTTTTTATAAAAAAGATTCTTTACCAAAAGAAGTGGTTGAAAATAGTCTGTTCTTTTAGTGAAAGCCAGCACCGTATGGTAGTAAAGATACTATAACCGTTTTGCCGATTCTTTCGAACTAGACCATATTTTCCGGCTTCACCCATTCATCAAATTCCTGCCCGGTCAGGTAGCCGGTCCTGATCGCTGCTTCTTTTAATGTCAGGGATTCGGTAAATGCCAGCTTGGCAATTTGTGCTGCCTTTTCATAGCCAATATGCGGATTTAGAGCCGTAACAAGCATCAGCGACCGTTCCATTTGCTCGGCAATGGCTGTTTCGTTTGCGGTAATCCCAACAGCGCAATTTTTGTTGAATGAATTGATTCCGTCAGCCAGCAGCCTGACTGACTGCAGGAAGTTATGGATGATAACCGGCTTAAATACATTCAGTTCAAAATTCCCCTGGCTTGCCGCAAAGGCGATTGCAGCATCGTTGCCGAAAACCTGGCATACTGCCATAGTCAAAGCCTCGCTTTGAGTCGGGTTAACCTTACCAGGCATTATAGAACTGCCCGGCTCATTGGCAGGAATCGCAATCTCCCCAATTCCGCTCCGCGGTCCACTGGCCAGCCATCTTACATCATTGGCAATTTTCATCAAATCAGCCGCAAGAGCCTTACACGCACCGTGCACATAGACAAGCTCATCATGGCTGGTCAGGGCATGAAATTTATTTTTCGAAGAACGGAAGGGATGGCCAGTAACGCTTGCGATGACTTCTGCCGTCCTGCTTCCAAAATCCTTCGGAGCATTAATACCTGTACCAACTGCGGTTCCTCCAATGGCAAGATCGAGCAGCGACTTGCTGGACTCTCTTATCATCTTTGCAGTTTTCTCAAGCATTGTCCGCCAGCCGCTCACTTCCTGTTCAAGTGTCAAAGGGGTTGCATCCTGCAGATGCGTCCGTCCGATTTTAATAATATGCGCAAACTCTTTTTCTTTTTGCCTGAAGGTTTCAGTCAGTCCTTCAAGGGCCGGCAGCAAGGTTGAACTCAATTTCCCGTAGGCGGCAATGTGCATGGCTGTTGGAAATGTATCATTCGAGCTTTGCGACATATTCACATCATCATTTGGGTGAATTCTCGTTGAACTGCCCTCCTGCTCTAGCAGGGCATTCGCCCGGTTCGCAATTACTTCATTGACGTTCATGTTTGTCTGGGTTCCGCTTCCTGTTTGCCAGACTACAAGTGGAAAGTGTTCGTCATACTTACCTTCCAGGATTTCGGTGCATACGTGAACAATAATTTCCTTTTTTTCATCAGAAAGCCTTCCAGACTCATTGTTGGCTATAGCCGCTGCTAGCTTGACAGTTGCCAGGCTATATATGAGGTCAAGCGGCATTTTCTCTGTACTGATCTTAAAGTTTTCGAGGCTCCGTTGTGTTTGCGCGCCCCAGTAGCTGTCTTTTGGAACCTTCACTTCACCGAGTGTATCTTTTTCAATCCGGTAGTCCAATTTGATCCCTCCCTTGTTCATCCTTATATCATTTTCCCTTTTTTGCTTAAAACAAGCCTATTCTCTCTTTATTCATTGAACTCCTTTGGGTACACCACTGTCTCTGATTTATTTTCCAATGAGCCCCTGTTTAGTTCCATAGCCATGAATACTTCATCTGGTACATCCCATGGAGCCTTGATTCCCCATTTGGATGCTTTTTCAAAACCGAACCCGGAGTAATAACGAGGATGGCCGAGTACAATGACAGAACTGAAATCAGAGTGTCTTGCCCTTTCCAACGCCTCATTTATGAGTCGGGTTCCAATACCTTTATTTTGATATTCCGGCAGTACCGAAACAGGTGCGAGGGTCAGTGTTTCAGCTGATTGTATGTTTGCCTTTGTCATAAGAACATGGCCGACAATTTCCCCGCTGACGTCGTCAAAAGCGACTAGCGATAGCTCAGGCACAAACGATTTTGAGCCTCTAAGCCGCGCTACAAGCTTATGTTCGGTTTTATCGCTGATAGCGACATTGGCAAAGGCACGTTGAATTAGTTTTTCTGTATTCAGGTAATCCTTTTCATTCTCCTGCCTTATATAAACGGCCATTATCCCATCCCCTTTATGAAGTCTTATCTTGAGTATACCTGCAGTCTTTGGCAAAATAAAAACTGCAGACAGTGTCTGCAGCTTTATTGTTTCACTATCATATACCCGATGTAGTAGACCAGACTCATCAAACTGCCAATTGTTAATGTTACCGAGAACATCTCCATCCCGCTCCTTTAGGTTGAGTTGCATCCATTACTAAAGTACCATGAACAGCCTCAAAAGATTTTCAATTTCGTGACAGAAAGGTGAACTTTACGTGAACATATGTCTTTTTGGTGCCACAGGGAGGGTTGGCGGAGTTGTCTTGGAAAATTGTTTGAAGTCCGGCCATAACGTACACGCTCTCGTAAGAAATCCTGAAAAACTTTCTTATACCCATCCTGCTTTAAGAGTGTTACATGGTGATGCTTTAAATCAGCAAGATGTTCATACCGCTGTTAAAGGCTGTGATGCTGTCATCAGCTGTTTGAACACGGGAGGCACTGATTTCCTCTCAAGTTCCATGCCCATTATCATCTCGGCAATGAAAGCCCATGATGTGCACCGAATCATTATGGTCAGCACTGCAGGGATTCTGCAGGCACGCTCTGAACCGGAACTGTACAGATTTCAATCATCAGAATCAAGGCGGTCCACCACAAAGGATGCCGAGGAACACCTCAAGGCTTTTTTGATTATGGAGGAATCCGGCCTTGACTGGACAGCTGTTTGCCCTACCTACTTGCCAGTCGGGGAACGGATTGGGACTTATCGAATTGGCAGGAATATCTTGCCGGAACACCCAAGCTCAATCTCAATCTACGACACCGGGGATTTTACGTTTCATCAGCTTCAAAGCCTTGAATACCTGCACTGCCGGGTGGGGCTGACGTATTAAGGATAGGAGCCAACGTAAGTAGAATCTGCCACAGATGGTTTAGCAATCCGCACCTGATTAAATATTGATGTAAAGGGTAGTATACCTTTGTATACATTAATGAGGTGATATAATGTCTAATATAATCAAACAAGAAGAAATGGAAACCTTAAGAGAGTTAATTAAAGACGTAGATACCGCCATGCTGACTACGGTTACTGAAGAAGGACTTGTTTCTCGTCCCATGAAAACACAAGAGGTAGAGTTTGATGGTGACTTATGGTTTTTTACCAAAAAAGAGACGAATAAATATGAAGAAATTTTACATGATCAAGAAGTTAATGTCGCATATGCAGGTAAATCGTATGTTTCAGTCCGTGGAAGAGCGGAAATCGTTCAGGATTTAAACAAGAAAAAGGAATTGTGGAGCAAAGCATACGAGAAAATTATGCAAACTTCCTATGATGATCCTAATGTTGTCTTGATAAAGGTAAAAGCGGAAGCTGCGGAATATTGGGAAACAGGTAATTTTACGAAAAAAATCGCCTTTTTCTACAAACGGATGACAGGGCAAAGTGGTAAATCGGCAGAAGTCAATGAAACTGTTGAACTGAAAGAATAAGGTAACAAGCTGTTTTTTTGTTATGTCATTTAAATGAGGGTATCCCATGTTAAAAAACATGGGACACCCTCTTTTTCTATTACCCCGCTAAATTCCCTTTTCCCAGCTGAAGCTGATACATTTGATAGTAGCGGCCTTTTTGTTCCATCAGGTCGTCATGGTTGCCTTTTTCAACTATCTCGCCCTTATCCAGAACAAGGATTTGATCTGCGTTGCGGATTGTCGAGAGGCGATGGGCGATGATAAACGTGGTTCTGCCCTTTTTCAGTACCTCCATCGCTTCCTGGATAATCGCTTCAGTTTCGCTATCGATACTTGACGTCGCTTCATCAAGAATCAGGATGGCGGGATCGAAGGAAAGCGCACGTGCAAATGAAATAAGCTGCCGCTGCCCGCTTGAGAACGTCGAGCCTTTTTCAGTCACCGCGGAATCATATCCGTTTTCAAGATTTTTAAAGATTTCGTCAGCGCCGACATCTTTAAGCGCTTTTTCAACCCGTTCACGGGAAATCGAGGGGTCGCCAAGGCTGACATTTGAAGCAATCGTACCTGTAAACAGGTACGGATCTTGAAGGACGATTCCCATTTGCCGGCGCAATGAGTTTCTGGAAATATGTTTAACATCTATACCGTCAATGGTAATCGCACCTTTCTGGCAATCATAAAACCTAAAGAGCAGATTCATGATTGAGCTTTTGCCAGAGCCAGTATGGCCGACAAGAGCAACCGTTTCTCCAGGCCGGGCTTCAAAATTGATATTTTTCAAAACCCACTCGCCTTCCTTATACGCAAAGGAGACATTGTCAAAGCGGACGTTCCCGTTGTACCTTTCAAGCTCGGTGCCCCGTTCCTCTTCCTCGGGTTCATCCATCAGCTGGAACACCCTTTCGCCTGCAACGAGCGCCTGCTCAAGGTTCGCCTGCTGGTTGACCATGCCGACAACCGGCTCGAATAGCCTGTTAATGTAATCGACAAAAGCGTAGAGCATCCCGAGCGAAATCGCGGACGATGCTTCCAGTGATTCGCCTCCAAAGTACCAGATGAACACGACAAAGACGATGTTGCGAAGTACATTGACAAGATTGAAGGATGTCAGCGAGTTGAGGTTCAGCATTTTATTTTGGTTTCGGAAATGGTCCTCATTCAATTTTTCAAAATCGGCAATTGATTCCTTCTCGCGCCCGAAGGCCTGTATCACGTTCATGCCCTGGATCGACTCATTGACCATCGCGTTGATTTCACTGTTCCGCGATCGGATTTTATGGTTGTACCGGGATGCAAACTTCCGGTATATCACCATCCAGGCGTAAAGGATTGGCAGGAGCAGCAACGTAATCGCTGCCAGGTTTGGATTCAGAATAAATAAAGCGATGTAAATCCCAATTATATATATTCCGCCTGTAAAAAAGGTCGAGAGCACGGTTACATACAACTCCCGGACAGCCTCTGTATCATTGGTAATACGGGCGACAATTTTTCCGGCAGGCAAATTATCAAAAAAACTCACAGGCAATTTTTGAATCCTGGCATACACATCTTCACGCATTTTCTGGATAACCCGGTTTGCCGACTTTTGCAGCATGTAGCGCTGCCAGTACTGGAAAAATGCCGAAACTACCGCCAACCCGAAATATAGTGCCAAGAGCCAAACAATACCCGGCAATTCGGGGGCTGAAAACCGCATGACGTCTCCTGCGGACAGAGCGGTTGCGGGATAGTTTTTTTCGATATCCCCATTTTTAATCGTTAACGTCCCATTGCTGTAACTCCGATCGCCGTCAGCATCTACTTCTTCTCCTACAAAAACAAATCCGGTTCCTGCCTGGAAGATTTCAGCAGGGGCGCCTTTTGTTTCACCTTCGTTAAAATAAATGTCCCGCTTATAATACGTGCCATCATATTCGACAGCTTTATCTCCCTGTTCCGTTTCATGCCAGACCGATTCGATGCCAAGGATATGAATATCAATGACCCGCTTGGCAATAAACGGCCCAGCGAGGTCAGCCGCTGCAGAAAAAGTAAGTAAAACCAAGGCCCCCGCTATGATCGATTTGAATTGAAGCGCATAATGATATAATCGTTTTCCTGTGGTCATATCGACACCCCCTCCTCCGCAGCTGTTTCTGCCTGCTGGCGCTCATACTGCTCCCTGTACCAGCCGCCCTTGGCCATCAATTCCTCATGCGTTCCCTCTTCGATGATTTTTCCTTCTTCGAGAACAATAATCCGGTCAGCATGCATGACAGCCGACATTCTATGGGTTGTAATAACAGTCGTCTTGCCAGCCCGATCCGTACGGATATTTTCAATGATTTTTTGTTCTGTTTTCGCATCAACCGCCGAGAGTGAATCATCAAGGATCAGGATTTCAGGGTCTTTGATAAGTGCCCTGGCAATCGAAATCCTTTGTTTTTGCCCGCCGGACAAGGAGACACCTTTTTCGCCAACAAGAGTTTCAAGCCCCTCTGGAAGGTTTTCCAAATCACTTCTGAAAGCGGCTGAATCAATCGCCTGCTGGAGCTCCTCCTCACCGGCATTCCGGTTTCCGAACAGGATGTTTTCACGGATACTCCTTGAGAACAGAACATGGTCCTGAGGAACATAACCAATCCAGTTCCGGATCCCTTCTAGCGGCTGATCCTCGATAGGTACATCGGCAATTGAAATCGTTCCGCTTCCGGCCGGATATTCACGAAGAAGCTGCTTGATGAATGTTGTTTTGCCGCTGCCAGTTTTGCCGACGACACCAAGCGTTTCACCCTGGTTCAGTTTCACATTGATATCCTGAAGGTTATCCTGGGCGGAGCTAGGGTACCTGAACGTCACCTCGTCATAGTGAATGGTTTCAGGAGAGCCCACAGTGAGAGGAACTTCAGGGTCCTTTACATCTTCCTTATAAGCAAGTGTCTCCTGGACCCTGCCAAGAGAGGCATTACCCCTTTGCATTATGTTAATCAACTCGCCTATTGCCAGCATTGGCCATATCAGCATCCCAAGATACACATTGAAGGAAACCAGGTCGCCAAGGGTAATCTGCTGGCTGAAAACAAGCTTTGCGCCGTAGCCAAGCCCGATGACATAGCTGACTCCAATCAATATCTTGATTGTTGGCTGAAACAGCGAATCGATTCTGGATACAGCCACATTTTTTGCAAAAAGATCTTCGGTTTGGGCATGGAATCGCTTGATTTCTTCTTGTTCCTGTACGTAAGCACGAATGACGCGTGTTCCCGCGATTGATTCAAGCACCTTGTCATTCAATTCGCCAAAAGCGTCCTGCGCCTTTACGAAACGGGTATGGATCCGCTTTCCATACAAATTCACCAAAAGGGCCATAATCGGTAAGGGTATAATCGACATTAGCGTCAGTTCCCAACTGATTGTAAAGCCCATCGTTAACAATATCGTCAGCATCCAGACCGACGAATCGATCATCGTCAGAATCCCGAATCCCGCTGTCATCGAAATCGCCTTGATATCGTTTGTTGCCCTGGCCATTAAATCGCCAGTCCTGTTTTTCTCATAAAATGTCGGTGTCATTCTGAGTAAATGATTCATAAAATTGCTTCGCAGCTGCCGTTCAACAAGGAATGCAGCGCCAAACAGCAAGTAATGCCAAATGTAGGTGACGGTATAAGAAAGAACTGTAATGACTGCCAACCCTAATACGAGCTGGAGGATTAGTTCCTTTGACATCGCTCCTTTTTGAATCGTGTCAATCGCCATCCCAAGAAGCCTTGGCGGCAGAATGTCAATCAAGCCGGCAAGGATTAACAGCGCAATCGCGATTGTATACCGCCGCCAATTTTCTTTAAAAAACCAGCCCAACTTTTTTAAAACTGAAAACATAGTACCACTCCCCTTGTTTACGCATCCAACCCCTTAAAGACGCAAAAAGGACATACCGCAGCAAAGCGATATGTCCCGAATTTCATTTTGAAGCTTGGAGACAAACCATGTCGTGCGCGTTAAAACGCACTGGCCCGTCTGTTATTTTTCACCTAATTGTGAGGAAAACAGAGATAGAGTGCGCTTCTTTCGATATTCAGCTGTTTGAAGATGACCAATCATTCTGAGCATGACGCGCCCTCCTTTTCCTTTTTGTTAACCGGTCGGGTCCGGCCTTTTCTACTTTGTAAGGGTATCACCGGTACTAGCTACTTGTCAATTTAATTTTCCAGATTAGGATTTATTTTCTAAAAACTTCATTCAAATGTGCCCTTCACGATTGCTTTTCCGTTTTCCACCATCATCCTGCCCATCGCAAATACGTCCTTGATGGTCAGGTCCTCTTTATTAAGCAAGACAAGGTCTGCGTCCTTTCCTTCAGCAATCATTCCTTTACGGTTAAGCTTTAAAATAGATGCCGGGTTTTGCGTAATAACTCTGAGGGCAACCTCGATTGGAATGCCTTCCTGCATAATTGCAGCCCGAACTTCTTCAAAAAGTGTTGAAACCTTGCCTATTTTTAAACCGAGCAGTTCTCCAAATTCATCAAAATCAGGCAGGCTAGCCTGGCCATCAGACGTGAAGGTAATTTGTGAGATATCGATATGCTGATCCAGCATCCTCCTTAACCCAACCGAGCATTTTACTTCCCCTTCATCAAAAAACTTTGGCACTGAGCTAGTAGTAAAATCCACATAGCCACCCTTTTTTGCAAAACGGATTCCCGCTTCAAACAAGTGCTGACTCCTATTCATATGAGTCGGATAAAATTGCCTGATTGGGATATCGGTTTTTTCGACAACCTCATCGATCACTTTAAGATGATCATAACTGTCTCCGACATGGATATTCACGATTCCTGCTTTTCCGGACAACAGGCCGCCAATCCTTGCAGCAGAAGCGATTTTTGCCATTTCTTCCGCGGTCGGTTGTGAGGAACGGTGATCAGCAATCGCTACCTCCCCGGCTCCAATAATTTTATCAATCAAAATGATATCGTCCTCTATTTTTCCGGTAAGGGTTTTTAGAGGAACCTGATAGGAGCCGGTATGGACGTAACACGTGATCCCTTCTTCATCCAGCGCACGAGCCTTTGCAATCAAGTTAGTCATTGTCCGTGTTGTGCCATCTGTCCCAAGGACACCGATAACAGTCGTAACCCCTGCAAGAGTCGCATCTGTGAGTTTAAGCTCGGGTGTGCGGGTGCGGTAACTGCCTTCGCCGCCTCCTCCCGTAATATGTACATGCGAATCAATAAAGCCCGGGACAATATATTTTCCTTCAGCATCAACCACTTCCACTTTTGCAAACCGTTCCGGGACTTGAATGTCTTCGGATATCCAGCCAATCCGGGAATCAATAAGCAATAAATCTTTTTTACCAAGATAATGCGGTGCGTATAATTCACCATTCTTAATGAGAGTTAACATATAAAAATCCTCCCTTTCCGTTTTCCATTATTAACTATACCCATTTACTACTTGGGCTTGCAAATGGGCGAATTGTGAAAGCTTGCCAGGTTTAAAAGTGAGTGGCCTGTGGGTAAAAGAACACTACAACACACATATAGGATTTAAGACAAAAGGAGAATGTATGATGAAAGAAATTATGAGTGCAAATGTTATTATTCTAAATAAATTCAATATGAAGAAGATGCTTGAAATTTATCAAACTGCGAAGCAATTCAAGGGCTCCACTTATCTATATTGCCGCCACCGTGCAGTTGATGCAGAAAATTTACCAAAGCTCGTTTCCTTCCTGCTCACATTGGAGTCCGGCAGCATGGTTAAAATTATTGCTGAAGGCGAAGACGTATCAAAACATCTTGATGGTATTCAATCAATTTGTACTTCCGATATTTCACTTATGCAAAAAAGCAAGAAGCATTTCCTGAATACAAGCGAAACATTCCAAATCTAGGGTTCCCCTTTAAGGAAGCGAGGTGTGAAGGATGGAAGAAAGGCGCAATGTCGAAGTGAGAAAAGAGAAGCATTCAGATAGTTCCCGAGTTGGAAGCACCTTCATCAAGTATGCCGCATACCTCATTATCTTCTTCGGGGTTCTCTGGTTTTTGATTAACTACATTATGCCAATGTTCTAAAACAGGGTGAATGCCCTGTTTTTTGTTTACTAAAAGATTGGTTTTCTACTATATAAAAAGAACTTGATTAAGGTACACTGCTGTTGATCTTCGTTCCACAAAGGAAAGCCCCCTGAATAATCATCGCAGAGACAGGCGACTTTTGCCTGTCGCGAGGCACTTTGCTTTCCGTGGGGCGGGCGGTGAGCCTGTCTACCTGCGGCTCCTAGCTCCTCGAGGTCGCTTCGGTCCTTCAGCTGAAGTCAAAAATCGACTTCTGCTTCAGGCCCCCCACAAGAGTAAGCTTCGAAAGCATAGACATCGCACGAAGAAAATGCGTTTTTTGCATTTTCGAGGAGCGCTTGTCGGAGCTGGGCAGTCGCCTCGGTTTTCTTTCTCCTCGGCGTAAACGCCTGTGGGGTCTCACCTGTCCCACTGCTCCCACAGGAGTCTTCGTGCCTTCTACTCCATTCAACAGAACGAGATTCATTAGTTCGTTTTATATTATAGTTGATTTCCATTCAACTAATGGATTTCTATTAATTACTTTGTCTTAGAAATTTCCCCTGCAAAGTTCTAAGTATTTTTATTAGTTACTTTGTTACAAATTTTTTCATTACAAAGTCACTTAGACCCTCTATTAATGACTTTGCCACAATTTTTTTCTATGTACAGTCCCTTAGAACTTCTACTTCTAATTGTCCTTAAAATTCACAAAGAAAAAACGGTTATATGCCTCCTCTGCGGGTTGCATATAACCGTCTTTTTTTTTACTTATTTTGCTGATTGAAGTTTAACACGAATGACTTTAATGATTTCCATTAGGATGACTGCTGCAACAGCAAGGGCGGCTGCAATCAAGAAATCATTCATGCCAAATTCAGCAGGGATTCCAAAAATGTCTCGGGTAAACGGAAGGATCGTTACCCCATAAAGGACAAAACCAAGCAGTACTGCGCCTATTACCGGTTTGTTGCTAAAGAAACCGGCACCAATCGCTGTCTGTGTAGCGGAACGGGCAGCAAATGTTTGCAGAGTCCTTGATAAAATTAAGGTTGTGAATGCCATTGCTACTCCCATTTGCATGGATTGGGCCAAGCCGATATGGAGCGAAAGAATAACAGCCAAACCAATTAACGCACCACGTACGGCAACAGCCTGGAAGGTACCTCCTGCAAACAAGCCTTCTTTCGGGTCGCGCGGTTTCTTCTTCATTACATTTGGTTCAGCTTTTTCCATCCCCAATGCAATCGCAGGAAGGGAATCATTTACAAGGTTGATGTACAACAACTGAATGGCAGTGAACGGATTTGGCAAGTTGAACAATACTGCGTATAAAATCGCGATGATTGCTCCAAGGTTCCCTGCGAACAAATAGCCAATCGCTTTCTTTATGTTGGCATAAACTGTCCTGCCGACACTTACAGCTCTAACTATCGATGCAAAGTTATCATCAGTCAGGATCATGGAAGCCGCATCCTTCGCTACATCTGTCCCGCTTCCCATAGCAACGCCGATATCTGCCTGTTTTAATGCTGGAGCATCGTTCACGCCGTCACCTGTCATCGCTGTAACCTTATCTTTCCGCTGCCATGCACGGACGATCCTGATTTTATTCTCCGGTGAAACACGTGCGTAGACAGAAACATGTTCAAGTTTCCTGTCAAGCTCCTCATCGGTCATGGCATCAAGTTCTTGTCCTGATAAGGCAATATCATCTCCAGACATCAGCCCGATATCACGGCCAATCGCCTGGGCAGTTGTCTTGTGGTCACCAGTAATCATAACAGTTTTGATGCCTGCACTTTTTGCATTTTTAATTGCTTCATATACTTCCTCACGTGGAGGGTCAATCATTGCGGTAAGCCCGACTAAAACAAGATTGTTTTCATCACCTTCGTCAATGGTTGTCTGGCCCTCAGGGAGTACCCTGTAGCCATAAGCCAGTACACGAAGTGCCTGATTGGAGAAATCTTCATTGGCTTTACTAAATTGTTTCAGCTTATCCTCTGTTAGAGGTTCTTCTTTGCCGTTTATTAATACATGGGTAGCACGGCCAAACATAATATCAGGGCCGCCTTTTGTCAAAATCATCCGAGAACCGTTGATGCTGTTGACAGTGGACATCAACTTCCGGTCTGAATCAAAGGGCAATTCCGCCTCACGCGGATACGTATTGCGTAGCTCGTTATAATTCCTGTTGTTTTTATTGGCAAAATTGATAAGAGCTACCTCTGTCGGATCGCCAACCTCCTGGCCGCTGTCATTAATGTAGGAATCATTGCAAAGAGCCGCAATATTAATGAGCATCTGTTCGGCTTTATTCCAGTCGTCCGGATTTTCCTTCAAAGGCTTTTGTACATTCCCTGGAAGGAAATAATCTGTGACGGTCATTTTGTTTTTCGTTAACGTACCTGTTTTATCCGTTGCAATAACACTGGCCGAACCCAGGGTTTCAACAGCCGGAAGTTTCCGGATTATTGCATGTTGCTTTGCCATTTTATTCGTCCCGACTGAGAGGACAATCGTGACAATCGCGGATAAAGCTTCCGGTATTGCTGCTACTGCAACAGCTACTGAAAACATGAGTGCATTCAGGAGGGCGGTGCCCGTATCAACAACTCCATCCCCAAGCCAAATCCTGGCAGCCTGCAATGCAAAGATAAATATACTTAGAATAAGAATGCCAATTCCCAACTTCTTACTAAATGCATCAAGCTTACGCTGAAGCGGTGTTTGTTTCGCCTCGGCAGTCGCAAGCATGTCTGCAATTTTCCCGATTTCCGTTTTTTCAGCTGTACCTGTTACAGCAAATTGCCCATGGCCATAAACAACCAGGGAACCACTAAACACCATATTTTTCCGATCACCAAGAGGCGCCTCACCGGAGATGGCATCCGTGTGCTTTTCAACTGCCTCGGATTCACCTGTCAGCATTCCTTCGTTTACTTTCAAGGACGCACTTTCAAGAATCCGTCCATCTGCTGGAACATAGTCACCTGCTTCTAGAAAGACAATATCGCCCTGAACCAGCTCCCGGGCAGGTATGGTTTGTTTTGTACCGCCCCTGATTATTTTCGCCTCGGGGGCTGACATATTGCGCAAGGCTTCTAGTGACCCTTCTGCTTTCTTTGTCTGGACAACACTAATAATTGAATTCAGAATCAAGACAAGCAGGATGATCAGTGCTTCAACAACTTCACCGAGGATTAGCTGAACTCCGGCGGCAATGACTAACACGATGACCATCGGATCTTTAAAGGTTTCAAGGAACAGCTTCCAGGTTGGAACCTTTTCTTTATCCTTTATTTCGTTATAGCCATCTCGTTCAAGACGGTGCTGAACTTCTTCCTCTTTTAAGCCTTCACGCGAAGACTCTACAGATTGCAGAACTTCTTCCTTTGTTTGTTGAAAGTATTCCATTTGAGCGCTCCTTTCCTCACTATGCATTATTAAAATTCAGGAGTAAATTGGCAATAAAAAAAGCGAGACCTGTACCATATAGGCAAAGGTCTCGCTTAGCTCATTTTAGAAGCCAACAAAGCCGATGATGTTACCACCATGTAATGACGACTTTATTGCGAATCGGTTCCCAATTCGAAGCTACTCCCCTTTGACAAACGTCAAAGTGTTATTTCGATATAGTTACATTATCACACTTTACACATTGACAAAAATAGTTTGCTCACAGATACGGCATACAACTCATATATCAAACGATATAGGGGGACAGTAGTCCGCTTTAGTCATTATCTTTATTTTTATCTTTTTCTTTGCCTTTTCCTTTTTCTTTTTCTTTGACCTTATCTTTACCTTTTTCTTTTCCTTTATCTTTCTTCTTTCCTTGCTCTTTCCATTTTTTCTCCCACTTTTTCTTTTCTTCCTTCACCCTTTCTTCCCACTTCTTGGCGCCCTCATTTAGTCCATTCCAAAAGGATTTCCGTTCCCTTTCCTTAATTAAATCCCCCACATCCTGGACGTTAAAACTTGTTGGCTCCATTCCCTCGAGAGCAGCCGTCATGAATCGTTGAAAAACCCGGCCTGCCCCCTCGCTGCTTGTAGTCGTTAAATAGTGATCCTTATCGGTTTTGTCATAGCCAATCCAAACCGCACTGACAAGGTCAGGTGTATATCCGACAAACCACTGGTCTTTTACCCCGTCAATTCCTTCAATCGCTACCTGGGTAGAGCCCGTCTTGCCTGCGACTTCGCGCCCCTCGATTTGCGCGCTTTTTCCAGTACCGTATTCAACCACCCCAAGCAGCATTGCATTCATCTTATCTGCCACCTCTGCAGTGGTAACTTTTTTCTTTTCTTCCTTACGCTCTGCTACCACTTGGCCGGACGGATCCTCAATCCGGATAATTGTGTGGGCATCAGTGCGAACACCACGATTTGCAAAAACCGAAAACGCCTCTGCCATTTGCTTTGGGGAAACACCTGTATGCAAGCCCCCCAATGCGACAGCCAAATTACGGTCTTCCTTTTCAAGTGGCAGTCCGAATTGTTTAACTGATTCAAGGCCTTTTTCAATGCCCAGCTCATTTAATAACCAGACAGGGGCAATGTTCTTCGATTCCATCAAAGCTTCATACATTGGCACTTCGCCTTCGTATTGGTCATTATAATTACTTGGTTGATAGTTTCCAAAGCTCATTTTTTCATCCTTGACCATATCAGTAATTTCCCAGCCCTCTTCAAGCGCGGGTGTATAGGATACGATTGGTTTAATGACTGAGCCTGGCTGTGCCTTCAGCTGGGTAGCCCGATTATAGCCCCTGAATACATGCTCTCCCCTGCCGCCAACCAACGCCCGAATGCCTCCGGATTTTGCATCAACAAGGACCGCCCCGCTTTGGACAGGGTCACTGCTGTTCCCGACATTGAACAAAGACTCATCTTTAAAAGACTCTTCAACTGCTGCTTGCATCTTCGGGTCCAGCTCGGTATAAATTTTATAACCGCCTGTCAGCAATTCATCCTGGGTAAACCCGTATTTTGCAATAGCTTCTTCAAGGACGGCATCAACGTAATATGGATATTTACCGGTAAATGGGTCAACACTTTTGTCGACAAGCTTAACCTCTTCTGCCATTGCCTTTTCGGCTTGATCCTTTGTTATGAACTCATGCTGAACCATGGCCGTCAGCACGACATTGCGTCGGGCGATTGACTTTTCCAAATCGTTATATGGATTTAGCGCGGATGGCGCCTTAATCAGTCCAGCCAGCATGGCGGATTCAGCTAGTGAGAGTTCTTCGACTTCTTTGCCAAAATACTTTTTCGCTGCCCGATTGATTCCCCAGGCACCATCACCAAAATAAATTGTATTTAAATACATTTGCAGTATTTCATCCTTCGAAAATTCCTTTTCAATAGCTCTTGCGAGAGTTGCTTCCCGAAGCTTCCTGCTGTAGGTTTTTTCAGAATCGAGCAGTGCGTTTTTCGCCAGCTGCTGGGTGATCGTGCTTCCTCCTTCAACAACCCCGCCAGCCATCAGGTTTCGGAAAAACGCCCTGGCTATGCCGATTAAGTCGACACCGGAATGGTTGTAAAAACGATGATCCTCTATTGCCACAAGAGCATCCTTCATATGGTCAGGCACCTTTTCAATGGGTGTCCCTTCATTCTTATTGGCGGTTACCTTACTGGCTACTTCTTCGTTGATATCATAAATGACCGTTGCTTGGTTTAATACATTATCAAGTGCGGAAATATCAGCATCTTTTGAAAAAAAGCTAAAGGCTGCTAATAACCCCAGCAAAGCTACTGCTATTGTCAGGAGCATTATCTGATTCATATGCCATTTCTTCCAATTTTCAACTATACCGCTAAACACTAACTTTCTCATCATTGCCCTCCTGGTGTAACCAACAGTTCGTATCCTTACTAACTTCTACCCTTGGCTGTCATCGGATATTCCGAAGCAAAAGCCAAGCAAAAAATAAAAAGCATCCGATTGCTCGTCTGCTTTTTAGCTGGATTTTTTGGTTTCACATTTATAGTCGCTCAATTCCTTGTGTAAAGATTCCATATACATATAAACGATTTGTTTAATTTTGTCATCAGCTTCAAGTATATCTAAATGTTGGAGGCATTTCCGTATGGTAGGGTGCACCTGTGTACTCATCATCATCACCTCATGGTCTCTTTTTAAGATTTTTCGCCAGAACATTGCCATTTTTGGGGGTAAGAGTATTAAAAAGGCCATCTAAAAGCAAATGGCTTAGACTAGTTTTATTAATAAAGGGTAAATAAAAATAGACAGAAACTTCTGAAAAGGGGCGGGATAGTATGTTTAGTTTTAGAAGAATAATCTTGGCCTATGATGGCAGTGAAGGAAGCAACAAGGCACTTAAACTGGCAGCATCAATCGCGAAACACGAAAAGGATGCTGCGCTTACAGTCATTAATGTGTATGAAGAAAAAATAGAAACCAGACGGGTAGATATCGTGGGGAATGCTCCTTCCTCTATGCATGGCTATATAATTGAAGGAATCCCAGCATCTCCCTCCACTCTTGGCTTCAGCCAAACGGAACAGTCGACCCAGGCAATTATTACCAATAGTGTTGACCAAATCTTTTTTGAAGCACAAAGAGAGCTGGAAGGGATTAGCACAAGCTTTCAGGTTTTAGAGGGCACACCGGCCGAAAGCATTTGTGCCTATGCAGAGGAAGTCAATGCAGATTTAATCATCGTGGGCAGTTCCGGCAAGAGCGGATTCAAAGGGTTTCTGTTAGGAAATAATACAGAGAAAATTTCAAAACTCGCGCACTGCCATGTCCTAATTGCAAAATAAATGAAAGACCCAATTGATTCAGCTAAGCCGAGTATATTTGAAGCTACAAGGTTCACTGATCTCAAAGTCATTAAGGCAGGAGTTTTACAGACCGTTAATGCAGGAAAATAAGCTGGGTATCCCCCGCTTATTTTCCTGCTGCTATTTCATCAAAACGCTGGCTTGCACTTTCTTCATCAAATGAACTATATATCCTGTAATGTTCCTCATCCAGAATGCGGAGGTGCTTACTAAGAATGTTCTGCTGCAGGATATAGCCATTTTTCCTTTTTATCTCGCGCCACCATATTTTCCCGCCCATCGTTTTTCCCTTACGGTAATCAATGCCTTCCCGCGCAACGGTCTCTAGTACTTCCAGTGGCTCGTTCCCAAATAGGAACTGCACGGTCTCAGTTTCCCGGAATAATGCACAGACAGCGACTACTGTCGACCATCCTGCAGGCACTCGGCCCTTCTCAATTTGGACAAGTGTTTTTTTGGAAACTCCGATGATATCAGCCATTTTATCCTGTGTATAACCGGCTTCCGTCCGAATAAGGCGGAGCTTTTCAGACACTTTCATGATTATGTCATCTCTTGTCACAAAAAACCCTTCCTTCATGTTTCTTAAGTGTAATTTTACACAATAAAAGTATAAAATAAAAGCCGTTTAGGGTAGGTTGGAAAAAAATAATTAGCGCCCTGCTTTTTAAAGCGAGGGCGCTGACACTTTTTCTCTTATTTTTCTTTCGGTGAGCAGGTGTTGGTCGAGCAATTATCCGACAAAGAGCATGCTGCACACTTCCCTTTTTTTGAACGGTTGATGAAGCGCATGAACGCCCAGCCCGCATAGATGAATATTGCTCCGCCAATCACTATGTTGGTTATCATTCCTGTCATTCCTGAACATCTCCTTCCGTTAGGCCAGACCCAGCAATTTTCCTCCCTGGTAAATGACAAGGCAGAGAATGTAGGCGATGGCAAATGCGTAGGCCATTGAAAAAACTGTCCACTTTTTTGAACCGGT
This sequence comes from Bacillus sp. FJAT-27225, assembly GCF_001685025.1. GTDB lineage: Bacteria > Bacillota > Bacilli > Bacillales > Cytobacillaceae > Bacillus_D. The sequence continues at coordinate 405,086 of NZ_MAYU01000022.1, forward strand.
TTCCTTATAAATCGTGGCCACTGTTGCCAGGCAGGGAATATAAAGCAGAATGAAAGCCATGAAACTATAGGCCGCGAGCGGTGTAAAATACACTGTCATCATCCCCTGGAGCTGTGCTTCCGATGGCGCGAAGTAAATAATATTCATTGTCGAGACAACTGATTCCTTTGCGAAAAAGCCAGTTAATAATGAAGCGCTTGCCTGCCAGGTACCAAAACCGATCGGGTCAAATATTGGGGCCAGTACTCCGCCAATTGCGGCCAGGAAACTATGGTCCAACTCGACATTTGTTCCGCCCGGGCCTATATAAGACAAGAGCCAGATAAAGACAGAACCGGCAAAGATGAATGTCCCGGCCTTTTTAACAAACCCTTTTCCTTTATCCCATGTGCTCCTCCACAATGCCCTGAATTGGGGAAAACGGTAAGGTGGAAGCTCGATAACAAAAAGCGATGCTTCGGATTTAAGGATGGTTCTTGAGAATAATTTTGCCAGAAGAAGTGCGATGATAATTCCGATTACATACAGGCTTAAGACAATGCCCGCACTGTTTTTCGCAAAGAATGCCCCGACGAACAGCGCATAGACCGGCAACCGGGCAGAACAGGACATGAGTGGTGTCAAAAGGATTGTCAACAATCTCTCCCTTGGCGTTTCAATTGTTCGGGCGGCCATGATCCCAGGCACATTGCATCCGAAACCAATCATCATTGGAATGAATGCTTTCCCGTTCAGGCCGACTGATTCCATAATTCTGTCCATGACCAATGCGACTCGTGCCATATATCCCGAGTCCTCAAGTAAAGATATGAAGAAGAACAGGATAAAAATTTGCGGTACGAAAACGAGTACACCGCCGACTCCGGCAATCAACCCTTCATGAACAAGAGCCTGAAGAAATGGGGAAGCCTGTGCGGCGTTCAGTGTCTGTTCCGCCCAGGTGGCAATCGGACCGGTAATAAAACCATCAAGAATATCTGAAAGCGGAGACCCGAGCCAATCGAAAGTTAGCATAAACATAAAGTACATCAGCAATAGGAAGATCGGCATGCCAAGAAACCTATTGGTTACGATCGCATCAATCCGTTCGGAAAGAGGGATTACGTCACCTTTCTTTCTGACTGCTTCAGCAACTATCTTTTCAATAACGCGTTTTCGCTTTTCATGGATACTATGGGCAAGGGACGGCTTCCCTTTGGATGCCAGGGAATCGGACAGGCTTGCAACAATCGCTTTAACTTTGCTGCTGTCTGCAATTGAGTGCAGGTAATCTTCAACATATTGATTTCCCTCGAATAACTGAAGTGCAAGCCATCTGTCTGAATGTGATGTCTTTCCTTTGACCAGGACACTGAGCGAATCAATGGCTTCTTCAATTTCCTGTCCATAATAAACAAGGTTTTTTGTTGGAGGAAGAGCACTTTCGGCGGCAGCCATATCCTGGAGCCTGTCACAGCCTTTCCCGCTTCTTGCAACGACAGGTACAACCGGGATACCGAGCAGACTAGCCAGCTTTTCAGAATCAATGTGGATGCCCCGCTTGCTGGCCACATCCATCATGTTCAATCCGATTAAAACCGGTCTTCCAAATTCGATTAATTGTAGTGTGAGATGTAGATTCCGTTCAATTTGCGAAGCATCAAGGATATTCAAAAGGCGGTCCACCGGTCCATCCAGAAAGAACCTCGTTACAACTCCTTCATCTTTCGATAGTGGATTTAAGGTATATATACCGGGCAAATCAATCAGGCGGCCCTTTTTGTTCCGGAATACTCCAACCTTCTTCTCAACTGTTACACCGCTCCAGTTGCCAACGTATTCATAAGAACCAGTCAGATTGTTAAACAGCGATGTTTTCCCGGTATTGGGATTACCGATTAATGCGATTTCCATTATATTCTCTCCAGTTCGATGCATTTCGCTTCTTTGCGCCGGATTCCTATACATTGTCCACAGGATTCAATCATAATCGGCCCGCCGAATGGCAGGATGCATTTAATACAAACCTCACTGCCCTCTGTAATGCCAAGATCAAGCAGCCTTCTTTGCACCAGCCGGTCAACCATGGAAATATTTTTAATCGTTGCTTTTTCTCCTGTTTTTAATTGAGCCAGCATGATGATCACCCTTTATTTTCAAATGAGAATGATTCTCTTTCTTATGTTTTAATTTTATCATCATTTAAATAGGAGTTTGCTGGGTAGTTGTGAAGATTATGTTAAAAATATACAGGTAAACAGTGCGTTTTGCTCCTTGCCTGCCTAGTGTTTCAGGGACATTTCGTTAGGTGGGTTGAAAGCGGAAATATACTTGGGCAAAGGGGGCCAAGGACAAAACTACACATCGGACTTGTGAATACATCCTTGAGAAACGGTTTCAAGAACAAAACCACATGACGAAAATGTGAATATGTCCTTTAGCAACGATTCAAGGAATTTGGCGCCCGGAGAAACGCTGAATTGCCGAAGACATAAAAAAAGGAAAAGGGAGTCCCTTTTCCTCTTTAATCATGTATTAGAATGATGCACTGAGCGGCCCTCGACAGCTATCAGCCTTGGGGATGCCCCAAAGACAAGGACTACGGCAATTGCACAGAAAATCGCATTTGGCAGCATGTACGTCCCGTTATATAAGAATGAAAAGAGTACTGTCGGAGTTCCTGCCGGCGCTGAGTCGGCAAAGAAAACGATGCCACCGATAAAATGAGCAATAAATCTCAATGCGCTTCCCAGCAGAATGCCAAGGGTAGTAAAGGTCATCCAGCGCGTTTTCCTTCCTTCTGCCTGTGCTTTTTTTACCGATGCGGAAAAGACTCCCGCCGCCCCGGCTGCTGTAAAAGCAACGATATAGTCCAGCGCTCCTTGCACAGGATGCATAACATATGCCTGGCCAAGCACGATTTGCAATAATCCGAGCAAAAATCCTGTAAGAAGGCCTCCTCTTAATCCCCATCGAAAAGCCATTAAAAAGATTGGAACCATTGCTATTGAAATGGAGCCTCCCTGAGGCCAGATTTTAAGTGAAAGAAGATTTGCTGCATAATCGAGCAATAATGCAATGGCCGTAAAGACAGCAACTTCCACTAAAAAAAGTGTTTTCTTGCTTTGTTCCATAAACGATTCCCCCTAATAGTAGATTATAGGCTAACAGGGAATTAATCCCATGTTTTCCTACAGCTTATTTCGGGTATCCGTTTGAAACCTTCCTTTTTGATATGGGTATTTTCCGCCAATGCAAAAAGGCAATACAAAACGCACATAAAGGGTTCTGTATTGCCATACATTCGGCATGCCACATCCCTACGCTAGCGTTAACTAACAGGTTCAAAGGGTAAGAACTCAAACGTTCACTCTCAGCCGCTTTTGGCAGCTCCCCTTGTGGAAGTATTCAATTGATATCCACGTTCACTATACTATTTCCAGCTAATTTTGACAACAATAAGGATTGGTTGTTGTTGGATGTTCAATTCCTTTTTTGATAATGTGGAGTTGTACCATATGTAGGAGGTCAAATAATGGAGAGGGAAAACCAACTGAAGTCTGGGGAGACGGGTGCATGGATCAGTATCATTGCATACATCTTCCTGTCCTCCTGCAAGCTGACTGCGGGATATATGGGCAATTCTGATGGACTATGGGCTGACGGGTTAAACAACCTGACAGATGTCATGGCCTCTGTAGCTGTACTGATTGGACTAAAAATTTCAAAAAAACCACCGGATAAGGACCATCATTATGGCCATTACCGGGCTGAAACAATCGCCTCCCTTGTTGCCGCGTTTATTATGCTCGGGGTCGGCTTCCAAGTTTTACTGGATGGTGCCCAATCACTTTTTTCTGAATCCAAAGAAGAGCCAGAGTGGCTGACAGCCTGGGTGGCTATTGGGTCAGCTGTCTTCATGATGGGCGTTTATCGTTACAATATGAACCTGAGCAAGAAAATAAATTCCCATGCTATTCGAGCGGTCGCCCAGGATAACCGGTCTGATGCACTTGTCTCGGTAGGGGCCTTTGTGGGGATTGTCGGTGCCAAATTCGGCGTTGCCTGGCTGGATATGATTGCTGCCATCCTAGTTGGATTAATCATATGCAAAACCGCATGGGAAATTTTCCATGATGCTTCTCATGCACTAACAGATGGTTTCGATGTGACAAAAGTTCCTGAACTTCAGCGGACAATTGAAGGTACTTCCGGAGTGAAAGGTGTAACGGAAATAAAAGCAAGGATGCATGGAAATCAGACTCTGATAGAATCAACGATCCTCGTAGATCCGACCCTTACAATTATTGAGGGCCATGCCATAACGGAGGCGATTGAAAAAGGTCTTCAAACAAAGCATGGGGTTCGGTATGCCATTATTCATGTTGAGCCGTATTTAGAAACGAAAAGCGAATAAATATCGAAAATAAACCCGCAGCAGTCTATATGCTGCGGGTCCTTTTTGCACGTTCATTCTTTCTCGTCATAAGATTGTCCTTAATTTACAGCAATGACAGTACTGGGTTTTTAAATACTCGGGATGCTAATATAGTAAGAAATAACCGTGGAAGCGCGCCAGCAACAGGGCAACAGTCTTTCTTAATTTTAACTTGTTTGGAATATTTTCTTGGAAATCGCACCATGGCGCAAAAAGGAGAACCATCTATTGTATACTATTTTTATAGGGAGGAGTATGGATGTTTACTTTAAAGGTTGACCAGGAAATAGAATTGCAGCTATTCCTGCCCCATGATGGCAAAGAGTTATTTAATTTGGTGGACAGGAACAGGCACCATTTAAGAGAGTGGCTCCCTTGGGTCGATGATATGGCCAGCCATTACCAATACGAAACCATTATTCCAATGTGGCTTAAGCAATTTGCGGACAATAACGGCTTCAACGCTGGAATCCGCTATCGGGGGCAGTTGGTTGGCTGTATCGGGATGCACTACATCGATTGGCGGAACAGGCATACGTCGGTCGGATATTATCTTGCTGAACAAGTGCAGGGAAAAGGAATTATGACACGTTCTGTCAATGCCCTTTTGAATTATGCTTTCTACACTTTAGGTTTGAATCGAGTCGAAATCCGCTGCGGGGAACATAACCTGAAAAGCCGGGCAATACCTGAACGGCTGGGCTTTACCCTTGAAGGGAAAATCAGAGATGGCGAACTGCTTCACGGAGGATTTCACGATTTGTTTGTTTATGGAATCCTTGCCCGTGACTGGATTAAACATAGATAGTTTTGCTCATAACATGCAAGCCAATCCCATAAACTGTTTTAAGGAAGTGTATACACCAACTGGAACGTTTGACTGTATAGTTTGTTATCGCTTATAATTATTTTTAATTTTAAAAAGTCGAGGTGGTAAGATGGGGTTTTCTATCGAATTGGCGAACTAGCAACAAGGGCCGGGGTTTCCAAACGGACGATTGATTATTATACGTCCATAGGACTTCTCAATGCAGAACGGACCCGCTCCAACTACCGGCTATACGATCAAAAAGCCCTTGCCGACCTTAGGTATATCGAGGAATGCAAAAGCATGCACTTTCCACTTGAGGAGATTAAGAGAAAGCTAGAAATCAAGAAAGCCGGAGAAATCCGCGTTTCAGAATTGGAAGACCAGGCCCATTCAGTCGCCCTGCAAATGAAGCAGCTTCAAGATGATCTGTCGGCCCTTATGCCGCTGATCCAAAAGCTTGATACGAAAAAAAGGGATATCGTGTCAAGGAACTTGAATGAGGAGGGAAATGCCCTGCTCAAATCCCTTAAGGAATTGACAAGTTAGTTTTTAAACTCTCAGGAGGTGACTCCTTTACCCGAAAGAATCGGGATAAGGAAATTTATTGGACATATTAAACTTGGTTTTAATAGCCATTTTGATCGCTTTGACAGCCTTTTTTGTCGCATCTGAATTTGCGATCATCAGGGTAAGAAGTTCCCGGATTGATCAGTTGATTGAAGAGGGCAGCAGCAGTGCCAAAGCAGTTAAGAAGGTAATTACCAATCTGGATGAATATCTGTCAGCCTGCCAGCTCGGAATTACCGTCACTGCACTTGGCCTCGGCTGGATTGCCGAACCAACTATGGAAGGTCTGCTTGAGCCTGTCCTTCACTGGCTAAATGTCGCGCCAGGGGTTTCCAAGGTATTTACATTTGCTTTGGCATTCGGCCTCATCACGTTCCTCCATGTTGTTATAGGGGAATTGGCTCCAAAAACATTGGCTATTCAAAAGGCAGAGACCATTTCACTGCTGGTGGCAAGGCCGCTGATCTTTTTCTATAAGCTGCTGTATCCTTTCATCTGGGCGTTAAACGGTTCCGCAAGGCTTACTGTCGGGCTCTTTGGCCTCAAGATGGCTTCAGAAAATGACCTTGCCCATACGGAGGAAGAACTTCGCATCATTCTGTCTGAAAGCTATAAAAGTGGTGAAATTAACCAGTCTGAGTTTAAGTATGTGAATAGAATTTTTGAATTTGATAACCGGATAGCCAAGGAAATTATGGTTCCGCGGACAGAAATTGTTTCCCTTTCAAAGGATGATACACTTCAGGGTATCCTTGCTATCATCAAGGATGAAAAATTCACCCGCTATCCCGTCATTGATGGAGACAAGGACCATATCATTGGTTTAATCAATATAAAAGAAATTATGACCGAATTGATTGGCACAGGCAAATATGCAGATAGAAAAATCGAGCATTATGCAAGGCCTATCATCCGGGTCATTGATACAATCCCAATTCACGATTTACTTTTGAAAATGCAGAAAGACCGCATCCATATGGCAATTCTCATGGATGAATATGGCGGTACATCAGGACTAGTAACTGTTGAGGATATTTTGGAGGAAATTGTCGGCGATATTCGCGACGAATTTGATATGGATGAAATCCCGGATGTCCGTAAAGTCGAGGATAATCACTACATTATTGATTCAAAGGTACTGATAAGTGAAGTGAATGATCTGCTCGGCCTTGAAATCAACGATGAGGATATTGACACAATCGGCGGCTGGATTTTGACAGTTAATTTCGATGCCCGTGAAGGCGACATTATTCAGTGGGAGCAATGTTCTTTCAAAATACTTGAAATGGAAGAACACCATATTCGATATATTGAGGTCATTAAGACGGCCGATGCGGAAGAACCTGCCATGGCGCAGCAAATCCCGGTTGCCAATCCGGGAATCATTTCATAATCACAAAAATAGGCTGGCCCCAATTTTATCTGGGCCAGCCTATTTGTTCGTGAATTACCTATTATTACGCAAAATGATCAATTCTTCTTCGGCCTTGGCCAGTTTAACTAAATGCGAATCAAGCCTTCTGTTAATATGCTTGATATCCTCATGGGCAGAACCGCCTGTTGCTTCCCTGATTTCTTTTACAGCTTTAAGGATTTCATCAGTCTGTCTTTCTTCAATTCTCTCTAGAGAATCCTTAATGTCGGATAGGTCGATTTGATTGACAGCAACCCGGTGTTCAATGCTATCCATCTTTTCAAGTCTGGCAAGCCTTTTTTCTATATTTTCAAGTGACGAACTGAATCCTTCGATCATTGTTTTTATGTCATTTATTGCTTGAGTGAGTTCCCTATTGTTCTCATCCATTTTTTGGTCTCCTTCGTTCTTTTGTTACATCATAACACCATATCTACTATAAGGATGTTACAAAAAGGCGAAAACTATAAAATCAATAAAAAACGTGAACACTCTATGAACATCACTCCAGGTGTGAATAATATCATAGTACCCGGCATCGAAACCGTTTAATCTAAAGGCAGGAGGCAGAAGCTTCCCAATATTCCTGTAAAGGCTGGTGTAAATGTATGATTTTATCCCTGGATGAAAAGGCATTTTCCTGGTTTTCCACTGAATTTGATATAAAAGCTCCACTAAGCATTCGCCTGTATCCCCAATACGCTGGACTTGGGGTCAAACATAAAGGCTTTACTCTGGCCTTTTCCGCCGAACCTCCAACAAATGCGGGTTATTTAAAAGAATACAATGGGATTACCTTTTACGTCGAAGAAAATGATCGTTGGTTCTTTGAAGATACAAAAACAATTTTGAGCTTTGATGATACATTGAGTGAGATTGTCGTTAAATATGAGAATGAACCAAACGTGTTGAACTAATTTAATCTACTTTTGCTCCACCCTGACTCCAACCAGAGTCAGGTTTTTTGCTTTGAATGAAAATATTTCGTCAAAAATATGACAATTGACATGTGAAGTTCCAAAAATATTATGAATAGTGTTACAATTAATGCGGAAAGCTCATAACTTAGGAATGAATAACCAGATGCGCTCCGTCTTATTACCTTATACCCCCCTGCTCTGCACGTCTGTAAGAAACTATTTGCGGCAAACCGTTTGCAAATCAAATTTCTTCAGGCTGTACATACTTTATATAGATAGAGGTGAAAGGGGTAGGAAATTATGCATTACGGAAAGCCATTGGTTACATGGCTTGGCATCACTTTTGATTTATCCATTGTTTTAACTAGCACCATCGCCTCCTTACTCGTCTTCCTCATTGCGCTCCTCTCAATAAGAAGGCTAGAAAAAGGGGTCCCTAAGGGCCTTCAGAATTTTATGGAATGGACGATTGAGTTTGTCCAGGGCATCATGAGCAACTCTATGGGAGCATCAAAAAATCTATTCATCTTATCTACAGGCGTCTCACTGCTATTGTATTTAGTTATTTCCAACAGTATGGGCATCCCCTTCTCTTTTGTCACTGGTGATGAGCACCAGGTTGTCTGGTGGAAATCACCGACAGCCGATGCCCATGTAACCATGACGCTTGCCATCATGATTATGGCCTATACTCACTTCATCGATATCCACATGCACGGATTCAAACATTACTTCAAAAATTACTTCAAACCAGTTAAAGCATTCCTTCCCATCAACCTCCTTGAACAGCTAAGTACAACACTGACCCTTGGCCTCCGCCTCTTCGGAAATATCTACGCAGGTGAAGTAATGCTTGTCATTCTTGCCGGATCGATTGTTAACGGTTTCTTCCCTGCTTTACTTGCTGCCTTGCCATTATTGATCTGGCAAGCATATTGCTTGTTTATCGGAGCTATTCAGGCCTATATTTTTGTAACCTTGACAATGGTTTATATTGCTCATAGGCTCACATAATTTTAGGGCAGCAGAGACTTTATTTTTTAAAAAAAGGGAGTGTTTCAAATGGGGGACTTCGAAATGTTCGGTGTTCCTATTTCATTAGGAACAATGATTTATCAAGCTATTATCTTTACGATCTTAGTGTTTCTGATTAAAAAATTTGTAATGAAGAAACTATTAATTGTGATGGAAAATAGGCAAGCTTATATAGAAAAGCAGATGATGCTGGCGGAAAAATACAAAGCCGAAACCGAACAAAAGCTGCTCGAACAGCAGCAGATTATTCTGGAAGCAAAAGCGGAAGCAAGGCTGATCAAGGCAAGGGGCGAAAAAGAAGCAAGGGAAATCTTTGAGCGATCTCAGGCGGAGGCTATGGAAATTCTCCATATGGCCAAAAATGATGCAAGAAGATTAGTGACCGCCCAGGATTGCCACAAGGGGGCATAACCATGAAGAAGACTTTCTCTGCAAAGTTTGGGAGAACAACCGAAGACCTGGAACTCGGCCTTGAGGAGAAGTTAATTTATATACATTACAAAAAGGGCAATCATGAAAAATCCGCATGCATTTTAAAAAGCGAAGACAAGCCGCTTGATGAATACCTTTATCCTTTTTTGGAAGAAAACAATGTTTCGGACACCTTGAAATCATCAATCAATGACTATTTGAAAAATGTTAAAGACCTTAAAAACCAGCAGTGGAGTGAATTCTCAATTTTTTTAATGAAAGCGCTGTCCCTGCATATGGTATTTGCTTTTACGATTGCCATTGCTGTTTTTCTTGGTTATCAGGGCGGCAGTAAGCTGGACGAATTCCTTGGTATCTATCCGCTTTTCACAGTGATTGGACTGATTGGGGGGATTTCCCTTGGTGGCTTTACCACCTATTCAATGGCTATTAAATACTTCAAGCCTGCAGCATCCAAGGTTGAAAAGAGAAAGCAGAAAAAAGATGCGGCTGACGCAATTCCCCCAAAAGAATGGCCAGAAGTGGATGTTTCACTGGATGAGGTTAGACAGGCAATCAGGAAGTTCGCAGACGGGCTGGCGAAAGGGATTTATCGGACTATTCTAGTCAACGATGATAATAGTATTGATTTTCTCCAGCTCGCTCATATATTGGGTGGGATCCCCAAAAAGAAATTCTACATGTCGAAGGAAACTTATGATCTCTTTGAGGAATGCGACAAAGCTATTGCAGTGGAGATGGATAAAGTCCAAAGAGCTGTCGACCTATACGTAAAGGAAAAACGAGAATACCCAATGCTTAAATTTGATCCAAGCAAGCGCGTCAATTATTATCAGCTCCTGCAGGGCCATTATTTAAAAGAACTTCCGGAAATACAGTTCTATATAACCGATGTTGACGGCCTAGTTTCCCATATTAGGCCATCCCAAACAAAGCGAGGCTAAACGCTTACCTGAATTTACCTGTAAAAAACCTGGATAGTTTAATCCTTGTTGGCGTTTGCTTGATTCCCTTTTTGGGGATAAGTACAATATACTGGAATATCAACCTTAAGGCCTTATTTTTCCCGGGTTGAATGCCCAGCGTCAGGAAAGGAGGGATTGACACAGTGTTAAAACAGGTTCAGCTTTCAGACTATCACCTATGGATGTGCCAGCAAATCAGAGAAAAACTAGCTGAGCAAAACCAAATCTCTCCCCTGGATACCTTTACTTATTCGGAACGCGATTTAGTTACAATCGCCTTAAGTGAGCTTGTTTTTCAACTAAACACGACAAACCCGATTAAGCAGAGCTGAAGCGATGTGAATTTCCCTAAAATGGTAAAGGCCTGAAAACGGCCTTTTTGTTTTGTTTACATATAAGCTATGCACCACAAAAGGGCTGCCCCAACAGCAGAAATTTTGGAACATCTGTTTTTAGAGGATTTTCCTGCCGCTTTGTCCCAGGGCATAGTAAATTCCATGCTGTAAAGTCTGAAAACATTGGAACTTTGACAAATTAATGCCCGACTGAGTAACAGCAGCGCCTAATTCAGAAGAAATCCCCACCAGAATTGTTTCGATTCCAACTAGAGATGCAGCTGAACCAAGCTTTTGGATAAAGTCAATTCCATATTCCTCAACTTCATGGTCAAGGCCTGTAAGATCAAGGATGAGATAATTCGCCTTGTATGCGGGGAGATTAAATAACGTCTTCACAAGCAGGTTTTCCGAACGGCTTTCATCGTATTTCCCAATCAACGGTACAACAACGATGCCTTCCAAAACTGGGATAATCGGTGAAGAAATTTCCTTAACCAATTCCTGCAAGTCTTTAGTCTTTTCCTCAACCAACTCTTCTAATTCACGAATTTTCTCTGATTCCTTTCGCCTAGCAAGTTCATGGATATTAGTTGAAACGGTAATGCTGGAAGGGAAGTACTCAACCACAGTGCATTCATCACCTGCTAACTGGTCTTCAACAACCCTATACCACAGATTTGTACCAAGCATGCCGCCAAAAATGCCTGCGTAATGAGCAGGCAGGTATTTTCCGCTGGCTTTTTTTCCTTGTGCCTTATTGATCTTGTACTCCCAGCTATTTTTCATCTCGATTTTCAGTGTCTTATTTTCTATATCCAATTCTTTAATGATTGCCGTACCCCATCCTGCAGATGCATATGTGTTGGGAATCAAGCTTGATGCCTCTTTTACAGAGACATTTAGGTTTGTAAAATAGTTGCTGACAATCAGCCCCTGGCGGAAACCAGTCGCTTCAAGAACCAATGCTGCAGCTTCCCCTCCCGAAACTTCCTCAATCGTGTCAAAAAATGTTTTCATTGCTGAACTTATCCAAAAGAGTACAGCATCTTCCTTTTCAAAAAGAAATTGCCCCTTTTTAAGGTTCCATTCAAAGTCCAATCCGCCCACATTAATATGCGGGCTTTCAACTTTCTTTTCTATCGCCATCCTTTTTGCTCCCCTTTCTTGCTAATTTGGAGAAACGTACTACGTGCCCTTATTCTGATACTAATTTACATCTTTCTATACTTTATGTCTAATGTTCGGTTTTATCGGATTCCAAGCCAGGCCATCTCAGGGTCCACCATTTCTAGTGCTGCTTCTCCCATGTAACAAAGCTAGTCGCAAGACCAACTGATAGAACCGTTAGCACCGAAAGGATAAACGTTTCTTTGGCAAACAGAAAACCGCCTATTGTAATCACAAGAATATCAATTATAAAGATGAGTACACCGACATTTAGGCCACTCAAATCTGAAATGAATTGGGCAACAAGGTCTGTCCCACCAGTGCTTGTCTTATATTTAAGCATGACACCAATTCCCAAACCAACCAGAATCCCGCCAATAATAGAACACCATGCTGAGTCAACCGGATGCCTGCCTGGCCCAAGGAAATGAAACAGATCTATAAAGAATGAAGATACCAGCAGTCCATGGAGACTATTATAAAAATAGACGCGATACTTAAACCATGCAAGAACAAACACTGGCACACTCAGAAACATAATGGATTTTCCAGGCTCAATTCCCCATACATAATTGATAATGAGCCCTAACCCAATTACCCCGCCATCGAGAACTTTATGGGGAACCAAGAACAAATTAATCCCAATAGCGACGAGAGTACTTCCTATGATGATTGCAATTCCTTTCTCTACCCATGCCATATACATTCACGCCCTTCCATTGGACATGTAATGTATATGAAATTTCAAGCAAAAATAGACGAACCTCCCTATCATGTCATAATGTCGAACCCCTCAATGATTCAAACCTAGCTTACCCTGAGTATTGCGGTATGCAGATAGCCAAATATCTCCATAAGATAAAAGGGTGTCCCCTCCTATCTATGGGACACCCTCAAACTAACCATCTTCAAATTATTGATTACCTTTTTTCACCCATTCAGCCACTGTGACTGTCCGTTTTGCTTGGTATTTTACAGCCGCCTCAACATCCTCTACCATTTTCCCTTCCTGGTTGACAGTTACACTAGTACCGTATGGGTTTCCTCCGGCACCATAAATAACATCATTTGTATACCCAGGTGTGGCGACAATTGCTCCCCAGTGGTACATCGTCGTATAAAGTGAAAGAATAGTTGCTTCTTGTCCGCCATGCGGATTTTGGGCTGAACTCATTGCAGAAACGACCTTATTGGCCAATTTCCCCTGGAACCAGAGACCGCCTGTTGTATCAAGGAATTGTTTCATCTGTGCTGGCATATTCCCAAACCTGGTCGGCACACTGAAGATTATGCTATCGGCCCACTCAAGGTCATCAAGCGAAACCTCAGGAACATCCTTTGTTTCCTCAACATGCTGTTTCCAGGCAGGGTTTGAATCAATCGATGATTGCGGAGCAAGCTCAGGCACCTTGACTACCTTTACCTCAGCTCCAGCTTCCTTCGCACCTTCTGCAGCCCATTTGGCAAGCTGATAATTTGTTCCGGTTGAACTGTAATAAACGATTGCCAAGTTTACATTTGTCATAACGTGTTCCTCCTTCAGGGAAAGTTTCTCAGTATGGACATCCTGCCCCCTATCCTTACTTCCCTAAATTCAGAAGATTAATCGCGAAATGCTTCCTTGTACCAGTGCCTCGCCTGTTCCACTTCACTCATCGTTAATTGGTGGCCATATTGTTCCCAATGGATATCCACAGTGGCCCCAGCTTCCTCGAGCAATTGCTTTAATTCCTCAGACTCCCTCGCAGGACAGATTGGATCATTTGTGCCCGCTCCGATAAATACAGGGGTACCTGCCAAGTCCGGCAGTTCCAATCCCCGCCTTGGAACCATTGGATGATGAAGAACCGCTCCCTTTAAAGCGTTTTGATAATGGAACAGCAAGCTGCCTGCGATATTGGCGCCATTTGAGTAGCCAACGGCTACAATATTCGTTCGATCGAATTTATACTGTTGAGCCGCTTCATCGAGAAAATCATTTAACTCCCTTGTACGGAAAATTAAATCCTCTTCGTCAAAAACACCTTCGGCCAGACGTCGGAAAAAGCGTGGCATTCCATTCTCAAGTACATTGCCACGGACACTCAGGACAGCCGCTTCAGGGTCAATGATATCTGCCAAAGGCAATAGATCCTCTTCATTTCCGCCTGTGCCATGGAGCAATAGAAGCACGGGACCATTGGGATTTTTGCCTTGCTTAAAAATATGTTTCATAAGTATAATCCACCCTTCGATATTTTCAATTAAAATATTATTAATTAGAGATAACAATAATTTCATATAAGTAAATTGTCAACCGATTCGCGTCAGGCTATTCCCTAATCGCTAATCCTGATTTCCTAACGGCGGGTGTTAGCAAATGCATTTTCAAATGTGTCTCGCTCCTTCCACCTCAATCAACTTACTATCTCTCCTAATTGAAAGTTTACTAAAACAGCAAAAAAACATGGACGGCCCCGCCCATGTTTTTACCTATCTTAATTACAAACCTCGTGTGGATTGGCGCAGCCTTTATCTGCTTTTTCCACCTGGATGGTACTGTGTTCAATCCCGTAATGATCATGCAGTAAGCTCTGCGCCTGCCGCAAAATGGTATCATGCTTACCATCCTGAGCAATCGCAATATGGCAGCTTAGCATCGGCATCCCTGATGTCACTGACCAGATATGCAAATCATGAACATCATTTACATATGGAATTTGGAGTAACTCTCCCCGAAGTGCTTCGAAATCAATTTGTTCAGGTGCCCCTTCCATAAGAATATGGAAAGAATCCTTTGTCACCCTCCAGCCGGAGATAATAATTAATATCGCAACAATCACACTCGCAATCGGATCTGCAATTCCCCAGCCAAAAAAGATCATCAATAATGCAGCGACAATGGCGCCGACAGATCCAAGCATATCTCCCAGGACATGGAGGAAAGCACTGCGGACGTTCAGATTTTCTTCCTTATCACCTTTCATTAAAATAAAGGCTGCAGCAATATTAACCAGAAGTCCGATTGTTGAAATAATCAGCATTCCGCTGCTTTGTACTTCAGGAGGATTCGAAAATCTTTCGATTGCTTCTATAAAAATAAATACCGAAATAACAATGAGCGTGAGCCCATTCAGCGCCGCAGCAATAATTTCAAATCGTTTGTAACCATATGTTTTTGCTTGGGTCGATTTTTTCTCCCCGAGCTTAATTGCAAAATAACTTAACCCAAGTGCAGCTGCATCGCTCAGCATATGTCCGGCATCTGATAAAAGGGCGAGGCTGTTTGTTAAAATGCCTCCGATTACCTCAATGACCATAAACGTTGCGATCAAAATGAAAGCTAGAAGAAGTGCCCGCTTATTGCTCGTATGGTGATGATGACCATGCCCGTGATCATGTGAATGGTGGTGTCCCATGATGTTATTCTCCCTTTATTATTTCTTCTCCCACTTCTTCTGTAATAAGATAGATCTATACATTCCATTAAAGAGGATTCCTTTATTTTGTTTAATAAAAATATCCTTCCGAGCCCGCTCAGTTAACGTCTCAAAAGATAGTCCGATATCCGTCCCTAACAGGCGGATAAGCGGCCTTGCCATTTTCTTTGGGAGACTAAGGCCGCGTTCACCTTGAATAAACTTGTCAAAAATAATGATTTGGCCGCCTTTTTTCGAAACCCTCACCATTTCGGTAAGAGCTTTTCCCCCATCAGGTACGACGGTTAAAATCAAACTTCCAATCACCCAGTCAAACGTATCGTCTTCAAACTTCAAGTCTTGGGCATCCATCTGAATAAACTGGATATGGGTGTCGGGAAATTTGCTTTTTGCTTTATCAAGCATTTCCTGCGAATAATCAATTGCGGTAATATCAAGATCCTGTGGGATATGGGCTAAATCGGCGCCTGTTCCGACACCTGCCAACAGGACTTTTTCCCCTGGGTGAAAGGATAGTGTGCTGAAAATTTGCCTTCGCGCCTTTAGAAATGGCCCTTTCGTAAACAATTGGTCATAGACAGGAGCCCAAAGCTTATAAATGAACGTGTTCCATTTATTATTCATGTCATTACCGCCTTCTTTGGCTTGGCGTTAATCTTTTACTTTTAATAACCGAAGACTATTAAGAGTTACAAGGAGTGTCGCTCCCATATCTGCAAAAATCGCAATCCATAATGTCAGCCAGCCCGGAACTACAAGGAGTAATGCCAAGAGCTTGACTGCAAGTGAGAAAGTAATGTTTTGTTTGATTATCGAAAGTGCTTTCCGGCTCAGCTTAATCATGAACGGAAGCTTCCGCAAATCATCACCCATGAGAGCAACATCCGCTGTTTCAAGGGCGGTATCCGCCCCTGCTCCTCCCATCGCAATCCCAACCGTTGCTGCCGCAAGTGCCGGGGCATCGTTTATTCCATCGCCAACCATCCCAATACTGCCGTATCCCTTACGCAGTTCATTGACGTGCTTCAATTTTCCCTCTGGCATGAGTTCCGCATGGAAATCTGTTACACCAACCTGCTTGCTGATTGCCCGTGCGGTCCCTTCATTATCGCCTGTCAGCATAATTGTCTTCTTTATTCCCGCTTCATGGAGTCGCGCAATTACTTCCCTGCTGCTTTCCCGGACTTCATCGGCAACTGCTATGAGTGCAAGTATATCGGATTCAGTAAAGAGAGCCATGACAGTTTTGCCACGTTCCTGAAATTCACTAATAAGATTTGATTTCTCTTGATCTATCCTCTTGCTGCAAACCTCTTCGATGAGTTTACTGTTTCCAACATAGTAAGTCATTCCAGCGATTTCGCCTTTCAATCCCTTGCCTGTAATTGAGGCAGCATTTTCTACCTCTATATCTCTATAGTTTACCCAGATGCTGTCAGCCTTTTTAAGGATAGCCGAGGCAAGGGGATGCTGTGAACCATATTCAAGAGCCGCAACTATTGTGAGCACTTCTCTTTCATTCATTGAATGAAACGTTTTGATATCGGTCATCGCAGGAACACCCCTGGTCAGTGTCCCTGTTTTGTCAAAGGCAACGGCCTTTAAAGAGCCTGCCTCTTCCAAATGAATGCCTCCCTTTATCAAGACACCGTTCCGCGCGGCATTCCCAATGGCGGTTACAATTGATACCGGGGTTGAAATAACAAGAGCACACGGGCAACCAACCACCAGAACGGAAAGCCCCTGGTAAACCCATGTATTCCACTCAGCTCCAAAAATAAGCGGAGGAACAATAGCAACGAGGGCCGCAACAAACATGATGGCCGGCGTATAATATTTTGCAAACCGATCAACAAACGCCTGTGAGGGAGCCTTTTCTGCCTGAGCCTCTTCAACGAGGTGAATGATTCTCGCAATCGTTGTATCGTCGACAAGACGCGTTACCTTAACTTCAAGTAAGCCCTCGCCATTTAATGTACCGGCAAAAACTTCATCCTCCCGTTTCTTCTCGACAGGAACGGATTCACCCGTAATGGCGGCCTGATTGATGGAAGAATGACCTTTGATCACTACGCCATCCATTGCCAGCTTTTGTCCGGGTTTTACAATCATGATATCTCCAATCATGATTTCTTCTACCTCAATCAACCTATCAATGCCATCCCGGCGCACCAAAGCTTCTCTCGGGGCAATGTCCATGAGCGTCCTGATTGAGGCGCGTGCTTTATCCATCGAGTATTTTTCAAGCTCTTCACTGATGGCGAACAGGATTACGACAATTGCTCCCTCACTCCATTCCCCAATTAGGGCTGCGCCAATAATCGCCACCGTCATCAGCGTCCTCATATCAAATTCGAGGCTGGCCAGGTTTTTAAATCCTGTTTTGAACAACGGATAACCGCCAATGAGGATTGCCGCTGCAAACAGTGCTACTGTTACTGCTGATTCCTCACCATTTACAAAAAGCGATCCATATCCCGCTGCTATAAATAGAAGGGATAACAATACCCTCTGGTATTTAGCCCAAAACGGAATGTCGGGTTTGGGTTCCTGTTTAGCCTTTTCAGGTACAACCTGCAGGTTCTCAAATGCTCCCGCTCGTTCCAATTCTTGAATTGAAGCCTCTCCGTAAACAGTCAGCTTGGAGGCACCAAAATTAACTGCTGCTTCTAAAACACCATCCAGGTGTTTAACGTTCTTCTCGAACTTTGCGGCGCAGCTTGCTCAAGAAAGGCCTTCAATTCGATATACTTGTTTTTGTGTTTCAGCCACGGCTGGCCACCTCCTCCTGGTGCGTAAAAGCTATATCCACAAGTTGCTTCACATGTTCGTCATCGAGGGAATAATAGACCATCTTTCCTTCTTTCCGGTACTTTGCAATTCCTAAATTTTTCAGGGTCCGCAAATGATGGGAAGCTGTTGCGACAGAAGAACCGACGATATTTGCAACATCACACACACAAAGCTCATTTTCCATCGCAAGTGCATAGGTGATTTTTACTCTATTTTCATCTGCAAGTGCCTTGAAAATTTTAGCGACATCAACTGTACTTTTTTGTCCCAAGGCAGTTTTTACACGGGTGACTTTCGGCTCGTCAACACAGGAAGTTTCACAAACATCATGCTCTTTCATCCGGATCCCTCATTCAAATAGTCGTTTGAGTATATATTATTCAAATGAGTGTTTGATTGTCAAACAATTTCGCATTATTTTCAGAAAAATATCTGTACTGAAATAAATCCCTTCTCGGCCACCGAGAAGGGATTTACTACAAATTCAGCACGCTCCTTGATTGCCGAGTACAATGAGCCTTTTTGTTTGATCGTTATAATCAATTGTGACTCCTGAAGTGTACCCTTCAATCGTCGAATCTATTGCGACCTGAATTCCATTAATTGTACTGATGTCATCCTCTGCTTCCGGCTCATCCAGAGCCAGACCAAACTGCGGGCCTCCTCAACCCAGCCCAGCTAAATAGATCCTAATTCCCTCCGCGCCTTCATTACTTATTATTGTTTTCAGAAAATCACGGGCTTTGTCGGTAATGTTCACTTAAGGCACCTCGCTTTTCACTTTCTGTTAGTATACCCGCAAGCTAAATCAAGATAACTTTCCGTTCCTGAGGTCAATCTTAAATTTTCCTTAAGGAAAATTTGTTTCTAGGCTCTTATAGAGTTCCGCAACTGCAAAAAGGTTGCCCTAGACCCACCCAATTGTCAAATGCTATTGTAGTGAGGGTTGGTTTTTCGGGAGGTTTCAAATACATATGGACGAGCAAAAATATAAGAATCTTAAGCTGGGCGAACGCGGCGCCCTGCTTAGTATCGTAGCCTACATACTACTTTCTGCTTTAAAACTTGCAGTCGGGCATTATAGTGATTCGGCTGCCCTAAAAGCAGATGGTCTAAATAATACAACCGATATCATCGCATCGGTAGCGGTGCTGATTGGATTAAAAATTTCCCAGCGTCCCCCGGACAGAAACCATGGGTATGGACATTGGAAAAGCGAAACGATTGCTTCAATGGTCGCGTCTTTTGTGATGATTGCAGTGGGCATACAGGTATTGACCGATGCAATCGGCTCAATCTTCCAGGAGGGGAAGCAGGCACCGGACATGATCGCCGCCTATACCGGCCTTTTCTCTGCATTTGTAATGTACCTTGTCTTTTTGTACAATAAAAGGCTTGCCATCAGGATTCAAAGCAAGTCCGTTATGGCAGCCGCGAAGGATAATCGTTCAGATGCCTGGGTCAGTATCGGAACGGCAATCGGTATATTCGGATCTCAGTTGAGCATGCCCTGGCTTGATACAGTGACTGCCTTTATCGTCGGTTTGTTGATATGCAAGACGGCTTGGGACATATTCAAGGATGCATCCCACGAGCTTTCGGATGGGTTTGATGAGGAGAAAATCCAGCTTTACAAACAAGTTATTTTGGAAGTGAATGGCGTCAAAGGGATTAAGGAAATCAAAGGAAGAAACTATGGAAATAACGAAGTCATTGATTGCGTCATCCTTGTCAATTCAACGCTTGATATAAAAGAGGCACACGATATTGCAACACATGTTGAAAAAATCATGATGGACGAGCACGGCGTTTACGATGTCCACGTACACGTGGAACCAAGCTAAAGAAGAAGTTAACACTTTGTGTTAGCTTCTTTTTTTCGGCTAGCAACTGGAATTTGGAGGGCCTTTAGCATATGGGCGTTGCCATTCCGCCTCGCACTTCCAAGGGTTTACACGACTCTTATTTTCCATACCAACCCTCTACTTGGTGGCTTAGGGAACCGTCGCAAACCCTTAAGTCCGGCCAAAGTATCATCCAGAAACAATGAAATAATCTACAAAACTTCCTCAATTAAAATCTATGCAAATTCCATTTTGTGTCGCGCTGACCATTTCTAGAGTCGGGGGATAGAATGGTATTACACATTTCATGTCCTAAAAACTTATTGGTTACGTTTCTAGGTTCTGAAGGCTCCAATATGTGGTCAATAGGCTGTATTGGTAACGTTTTGGGTTTTTCAAAGTCTCAAAAACTTAAACAATGGAAATGTAACCAATAAGGTGAAACATGGATATAAAAAAGAAGCAGTATCCTCTTTAAAGATTCTTATTTCATATACGACCCCACCGCATCTTATTTTCCCTTAAACCTTTACCCACTCCAACTAGAGATTGATCTACGAAAGCCTGTTTACTGGAGGAATCCTCCCACTCCAACTAGAGATTAATCTACGAAAACCTGTTTACTGGATAAGTTCAAAAGCGCGGCTCAAAGACTGAAAAAGGCAACATAGTATAAACTATTGTATTGACAATTTGGTTCAGCGGTAGTAAATTCAATATGTTATATTCAAAAAATCAAATATACAAATATTCAAAAGAGGGGTGTTAATGTGCGTCGGCAAGGTTTATTTTTTACAGGGAGATATGAAAACTACTCCCTTCAATCGTTCCGGAAGGACCTTATTTCCGGAGTTGTCGTTGGTGTAATTGCCATACCGCTTGGGATGGCATTCGCAATTGCGTCTGGCGTAAAGCCGGAATACGGAATTTACACCACCATCATTGCCGGTATTCTGATCTCTCTTCTTGGCGGTTCCAAGTTTCAAATCGGTGGGCCGACTGGTGCTTTCATCCCGATTTTGTTTGGAATTGTTTCAGTCTATGGTTTTGAGAACCTGTTGATTGCCGGCTTTATGGCTGGAATCATGCTGTTTTTGATGGGTGCCCTCAAACTCGGTTCGTTGATCAAATTTATACCGAAGCCTGTGACAATCGGCTTTACAGCAGGAATTGCGGTTATCATTTTTACCGGACAACTAGCGAACTTTCTCGGTTTGACCGGCGTGGAAAAACACGAATATTTTTTCAGCAATATTAAAGAAATTTTCATCCGAATAGATACAATTAATTTATACAGTATAGTGACAGCAGTCATCTGCCTTGGGACTGTGCTGCTCACACCGAAATTGTTTCCGAAGATTCCCGGTCCGCTGATTGGGCTGATTGTTTCTACTTTGGCCGCAACGCTTTTCTTTCCTGGCCAAGTCGCGACAATCGGTTCGACATACGGTGAAATACCGAAATCACTCCCGGAATTTCAAATACCTGAAATTACACTAGAAAAAATTCAATACCTTCTCAAACCAGCATTTATCATTGCAATACTCGGGGCAATTGAATCGCTCTTGTCAGCAGTTGTAGCAGACGGCATGTCCGGAACCAGGCATAACAGCAACCGGGAGTTGATGGGACAGGGTATTGCCAACATGATTACACCGTTTTTCGGAGGAATTCCTGCGACTGGCGCGCTTGCCCGTACAGCTACCAATATTAAAAGCGGTGCTGTCTCCCCTCTTTCAGGAATCATCCATGGATTCGTTGTATTGCTCGTCCTTGTCCTGTTTGCGCCTTTTGCCTCAAAAATTCCATTGGCAAGTATGGCGCCCATATTGATGGTCGTGGCCTGGAATATGAGTGAAAGGCATGTATTTAGTCATATACTAAAAACAAAAACCCAGGATTCTCTTATACTGCTTGTAACGTTTCTCTTAACTGTGTTTGTTAATTTAACGGTTGCAGTTCAGGCTGGGCTGGTTTTGGCAGTCATTGCATTCTTAAAACAAATGAGTGAAGCCTTGGTTACCTCCAAGGTCCTTCCAGATCCGAATCATAAGCATCATAGAGTCGACAGCCAGGTTGTCACGAATTCACATGATTGCCCGCAAATCAGCATTTTCAGCGTTGAGGGGCCGTTGTTCTTTGGGGCAGCCCAGACATTTGAACAAACTCTCCTTAACACAATCAATTTACGGCCAAAGGTCCTGCTTCTACGGCTTGGAAGGGTTCCTTATATGGATACGACAGGCGAAGCCCATCTTGCAAGCATTGTAAATGACTTTTCCAAACATGGTGTTGTCCTTATTAGCGGAATCAGGCCTGAGCCAAAGGAATTGTTGATTAAAACTGGGCTTTATGATGTTATAGGAGAGAAGCACTTTTTCGAACATACAGGAGATGCAATTGAATATGCAATGGCCCACCTGGACAGGAATGCTTGTATCGGGTGCAGGCATTTGGCTTTCAGGGAATGTTCATCTCTTTCCGGTATAAAAGAACCGTCGCGGGCAAAAGGCAAATCTCTGCCAGTCAGCCCCACAAGCAGGGAGGTAACCAGTTGAATCTTGAAATGCAGCAATTTAAGGCAGATTTTTTCAAAGCATTAGCCCATCCGCTCAGAATTAGAATTCTCGAACTTCTGGCGGATGGGGACAAAAGTGTCAATGAACTCCAAAGCCTTTCAGGAACGGAAGGCTCGGCGATTTCTCAGCAGCTGATGACTCTTCGCGCAAAAAATATCGTCACCGGAACAAAGGACGGCAATCGGGTCATTTATTCATTGCGTGATCCGTTAATTGTTGACTTATTGGCTGTTGCACGCCAGATCTTTAATAACCACCTTGTCGACGCCAAAAACCTGCTCGACAAACTAAATGACTACTAAAAGGCGAATCCCCGGCATGTGGGGCATTCGCCTTTTTGTTTTCATTTCCATAGTTCAATTAAACATTATTTATATTTCATTCATAACATTTATCTCTTTGGTGATAGGGAGTCCTAAATATTTGTACTTAATGGTTATGGATTCAATTGGCTCCGTAAAGTTCTTAATTCTAATTCCGTAATGAATAGGAGTCATTTCTTTTTTATTGAGGGCATCTTTTACTTGATTACTCTGTATCCTTGGATTAACAAACACATCACCTAACTCAAAAAATTTTATCATCTCGTTGCGCGTCCCACTTTGAACAATTTGCGGGGTGTCATAACTAATTCCTAAGTCAACCTTTTTATTGTCAACTTGGTTATTTATTAACACTTTTTTTATTGACACCTTACTTATTCCTTCGTTGTATAAGTGAAATACAATGTCTCTGCTGCCGTTTGGATCTTCATACGTTGAACTTCCGTTTAAAACAATAGGATTACTAAGGTAAATGAAACCCAAAAACAGAACGATGGTGCCAGTTAAAATAATTGACACAACAGTTAAAAGTTTTTTCAAATACTTTCCCCCTAATGCTTACATACAAAATTCCTCTTCAAAACTGCCTTTTACTTTTAACAAAATAGCTGTAAATCCTAATTGTTTCCTGAGAAAACAAAAGGACCAAACAGCTATGCAACTTTGGTCCATAAAACCAGGGCATTTTATTGATACACTTAACACCACTTTTTCTAATATATATTTATTTTTTGTGATAAATATTCAACCCCGTTATAGGGTGGCTGCCTTGTTACTAATTGAAGAGTTTTGAATGAATAGATTCGGACCTGGATTATTCTCTTTCCCTAGCCCTCTGCGTATCCCTTATATTCTTCTGAACCGTGATGGCTGCAAATAAACTGAGCACAAATGCCATGCCGTAAAATCCTTTTTCGCTTAGGACAATACTTCCTGCATTGTACAAACCAATGGCCATTAAAGAAATAGCTACAATAAGTGCAAACCAGCTAATGCCATAATAAATATTGGTGACAGGGATCCCTTCTTCTTTATCCCTTACTGCCTTTTGTAAGGATACGGCTGAGTAAAGGCCAAAAACCAGAACAGCAAAGTAATAGCCTTTCTCGTTAAGCTGCATGTCTGCATTATATAAGCCGATTAAATACGCTACAATACCGACTAACAATGCCGCCCAGGATGCCCCAACAAAAGCTCCAGTCGGTTCCCCTTCTTTTCTTTCAATTTTCCTTTTGATGACAGCTTGTTTTTCTTTATCTGCTACAAGTTCTTGATCGTTAGACATGGATTGATTCCCCCATCCTTTTTTCTAATACTATAGTAAAGCACAACTTTACCAGCCCCCTCTTTACCCATTATATAGAAAATCTTTACAAGGAATAGAGGGTTTTCCAAAAATATCTGATAATTTATAAAAAAAGAACTAACCGGGAACAAGTCCTGGTTAGCTCTCAGCGTTTGATAGTATTAAGCTTTTACTGCAGAAAGTTTTTTTGCTGCTTCTTTCACTTTTTCCAATCCATTTGAGATAATTTTCTCAGCTTGATCAGGTGCCATAGCATGTCCTTCAATGACAACCTCATCTATGATTTGCATACCGAATACGCCGCCAGCAATATTTTTAATGTAGTTGACGGACATTTCCATTGCAGCTGCTGGACCTTCAGAATAAATGCCGCCACGCGCACTAAGGATGATTGCTTTCTTATCAGTCAGAAGCTGGACTGCATTGCCGTTTTCATCATATTTGAAGGAATAACCTGCCTCATATACATAATCAATAAATGTTTGCAGCTTAGCTGGAATTGTCATGTTCCACAATGGGAAAGCAAAGACAACAACATCAGCGGCTGTTAAAGCATCCTTTGCTTTTTGTTTTGCTGCCAAAATACGTTTTTCAACATCTGTGAGTTCCTCACCAGATTGCAGCTTGCCAAATGCATTGAAAAGATCTTGTCCAAAATACGGCATGTCTTCAGCGAAAACATCAAAAGTTGTAACATTGACACCTTCAAGGTTTTCCATGAAAGTCTCATACATCTTGCTTGATACAGCTTCTGAAGCTGGTCTATTATTTGCTTTTACTACTAATACGTTCATTTATTTTTTGTCTCCTTTTTGCAAATTATGAGATTCTTCATTTTATATATCTCAAATTAAAGATATACTATCATAACGTCTACTGTCAACCAGTTGAGCTTTCCTAATATTTCCTCAACAGTTTGGTGGGATATTAATTTCTTTAATAAAACAGCTGGAATATGGTTCATTGTTTCTGCCTTCTCTAAAATGCCAATAAAAAAGAAATAGAGACTGTCCTTAGTTGAAATCAATCTTAGGCCAGTCTCTTTCTCTTATATCAATGTTCGTATAAATATGGTTTTAACTAGCAACTTAATATTTAAAGGATTGTCCACCATCAATTGGTACAACTGTCGCATTAACAAAACCTGCTTGATCAGACAAAAGGAAGGCAGTTAGGTAACCCACTTCCTCCGGTTTTCCAAAACGTTTCATTGGGTTTGGCTCAACAAATGCTTTTCCTACCTCTTCCCAGCCTTCTTCGCCACCAATTTGTTTTAACGAACCTTCAACCATCGGTGTCATTATTGCTCCCGGTGCTATCGCATTAATTGTAATACCGTATTGACCATACTCAATTGCAGAGTTACGGGTTAAACCTACTACACCATGCTTGCTAGCCGCATAGCCTGATTGGTTGCCAACACCTCGAATGCCACCAACAGAAGCAGTATTTACAATGTGGCCAGTCCCATTTTCTTTCATCACTTTAAGAACATACTTCAAACCATAAAATACGCCATTCAAGTTAATATCAACAACTTTACGGAATTCGTCAGATCCAAAATCTTCTGTAAGATTTTGTTTCCCCTCAATCCCTGCATTATTAAAGAAGCCATCAATCGTACCAAATGTTTGTACTGTTTTGTCTACATAGTTTTTTACTTCTTCTTCGTTAGCCACGTTAGCCTTTACTAATAGAATTTCAGCATTAGGAGCTACTTTCTGGACCTCGTTTTTTGTTTCCTCTAATCCTTTTTCATTTAAATCAACTAAAGATAGTTTTGCACCTTCTTTTGCTACCTGTAAAGCAACAGCACGGCCTAAACCTGACCCTGCTCCAGTAATAAGTACCACTTTCTGCTCGAATCTTTCCATGTATGTCATCCCTCTCTGTTATTTCTTGAATTTGTATATTATTAATTTGTTTGTTATTAATTAATATATATTTAATTCAAGATAAATATAACTCATTATTATTCTACTATCAAATTAAAAGCTTTTCGAAAATAGTATTTGTGGCTTTTGCCTAAACTATTTTATCTTCAGAAACAGGCAAACCGCGAGTGTGATTGAGCAGGGAATCAAGCAGTTTTGTATCAAAAGTGTAAAAAGGCGGTCCCAATTTATGAATAACCACCTTCTTTAGCTCTATATTTCTAATTTCTTGCCCGTCATATCCTTTGCTTTCTGCTTGCTTCTTTCCAAGCCTCAAAAATTTATACTGGGCCCAATACAATTGGCTGATTTGTATTTATAGGGTATAACTTTCCGTCTATTGCAAGAGAGATCTTCCCTGTTTCTTCAGATACAACAAGTACTAAAGCATCGCTTACTTCAGAAATTCCCAAGGCTGCCCTATGCCGTGTCCCAAGTTTTTTATTCGTTTTATTAATTTTTTTCAAAGGTAATACATTTGCAGCTGATTCAACAATATTTCCCTTAATTAGGACTGCCCCATCATGTAGTGGGTTACCTGGATAAAAAATCGATTCCAATAATTTAGGGGTTACTAACGCTCCTATTTCCGTCCCTTTTTGGATGAGCGGAGTAATAGGAGTTTGCCGCTCTACCACAATTAATGCTCCGTGATTTAAATTTGAAAGATAATTTACAGCATCCGATAAATATTCATATGTATCCGTATATTGAGAAAGATAACAACCCAAATAATAAGATGACGCCACGGATTCAATTTCAATAAGCCGCTCCTTAATATCCTCCAGGCTACCCAAAACACAATAATTTTCATTGCCAAGTATCGTTAAATTCGTTTGCAGAAGCTGTATAAGATGTTGAAGCCCGGTTTCTAATTGAACTTTTAAAGGTGAAAAATCACATGCATTATTTTCCATAATGTCCTCCCGCTGCATGAAATGAATTAAACTTATTATGCGTATTAGAACAGTATATTAAAACGATATTAATTTTACTTTGCTCCCATCTGTAGGGTTTTGTTATTTAAAATAAGGCTCTGTTAAACAAGGACGTTGATTTTCGCTGCAGGCACTTCGCTTTCCGCGGGCGGTCTGGGAGCCTCCTCGGCGCTAGCGCCTGTGGGGTCTCCCACTGACCTTTTCTCCCGCAGGAGTCTTCGCGCCTTACGCTGCAATCAACACTTTAAAAAAATCAACAATATCCTTTAACACAGCCTAAAATTAAAAAAGGTCCGCGGAAACGGACCTTTTTGAAGAGTAGTATTTATCTTTTCTATTTAAGCAGCTTTCTTTTCACGATTTTTGGAGATGATTTGATCAACCGAAAGAAGGTTGCTTCCGTTTAGCGCAAGGAAGATAGCCATTGCAAGGAAAGCCAAATCCAATTCATACCCAGCCATTTGACCGTTTCCTAAAAATCCTACTGCCAATTTTACTTTAATGATTGCTCCAATCATTACAAGTGACACGAGGACGGATACAATTTTGGTTCCCAAACCAATTACCAAAAGAATTCCGCCAACCAACTCGATTGCCGCTACTACATATGCAAAAAATCCAGGAATTCCAATGCTGTCAAACCAGCCGACAGTGTTTTCAATTCCACCCTGGAACTTTGCTAGTCCGTGAATAAAGAAGCTTATTCCAAGAACCACTCGTAATATTAATGTACCTACTTCAATTTTATTATTCATTTTCATTTCCCCCATAAATTTTTCTTTAATTATCCGAATTGCCACACGCTATGGCTCAAGTTCCCATAACGGTAGCTGCGGTGTAATAATTTTCCGATTTGATTGTCCGCGGCACCCATTGCATAAAAGATAGGAATAAAATGTTCATTCCCATAAGGCGGTACTGCGAGGTTGGCCGCCGGTGCAAGTGTTTCGTATTGAAACAGCGATTCCAGGTCCCACTCCTCAATATTCCTGGCAAGCCACTGGTCAAAGTCATAAGCCCACTTGTCTTCTTCTCCCTGGTCATTGGCCCAGTTTAAAGCTCTCAAATTATGGACTGTACCGCCGCTTGCAATAATGAGGATGTCTTTCTCCCGCAATTGCGATATTGATTTTCCAATCTTATATTGTTCCTCTGGGGCAAGATGCCTATTGACAGACATAGAAATGACAGGAATATCTGCATCCGGGTAAAGCATTCTTAGAACCACCCAGGCTCCATGGTCCAATCCACGCCTTGAATCCACATGAAAAGAGATCTCCTGGCTTTTAAACAACGCTTCAATTTCTTCTGAAATTTCCTTACTTCCCTTTGCCGGATACTGAATGCGGTAGAGCTCTTCAGAAAATCCTCCAAAATCATAAATAGTACTATATTCTTTTACATTGCTTACTTCTTGTACATTGGATTCCCAATGGGCAGAAAACAATACAATTGCTTTTGGACGAGGCAATGTCTGGCCAAGGTTTTTCAGGAATCGGGTATACTCATTATTTTCAATTGCCAGCATCGGTGATCCATGAGCTATAAATAAAGACGGAAGCATATGGTCATCTCCTCAATATGTTTAATTTATTGATTTCAGAAGCCACTTCACATAATCCTGGTAGTTTGCCATGGATACAGTATGGCCCTCAGGATAAACGTTAAATGCTACGTCTGCCCCTAAGCGTTCCAAATATTCCTTATTTGCCTTTCCCCATTCAAGTGGAAATACCGTGTCATGTTCTCCATGAGAGACAAACGCCGATAAATGGCCAATAGGTTGAACAGGATATTCCTCTTTTACAAATTGAGGAATGTATCCATTTAAAGCTACGATTCCCTTTATCCTGCTTCCAAGAGTCAGGGCAAGGGTCATCGACAGGATGGCTCCCTGGCTGAACCCAAGTAAAAAGATGCGGCTTTCATCAATTGGGTACTGGCTGCTTGCAGAGGAAATAAAATCCGAAAGTCTGGCAATTGCATCATCAAATACTGGCCTATGCGGTTTCCCATAGCCTTCAATTGTGAAATAGGCAAACCCGGGCGGCTGCTCCAAATGGCCGCGAATGCTAAAAATAATAAATTCCTCTTCTAATCCATTTACTAGAGAGAGCATGTTTTGTTCATTTGAGCCAATCCCATGCATCACAAATAAAGCAGGGTATTTTTTATTCGGGTCAGCTTCTTTAGGCTCTAGAACGGTATACATCATTGATGAAGTCATGTTTACCTTCCTTTCTTTTAGACGGTTATTCATATTTTCCACTATATAAGCAAAATCAGTCATATACCCATAAAAATAAAATATTCATATTAGTAAACTTTATAACAAAATTAAAACCCTTGGCCAAGGGAATGAGTTTTTTAATATGAATAAAATTTATTTATAAGATAACAAGAGCTCAATGGATTGTCAATAACTTTTTTGCTAATATAGAATTAAGTTTCTTATAATGCAACCTTATGAGGTGAATAAATTGGATTTAGGGACGAAAATACGATCGATACGGAATAGAAAAAAAATTACCATTGCTCAAATGAGTGAAGGAACCGGATTGTCAAAAGGATTTATCAGCAATGTAGAAAATAACAATACCTCTCCATCTATTAACACCTTGCAAGCTATTGCCAGCTATCTTGATGTGCCGATGCCTTATCTATTGCTTGAAAAGGAACAGCATATGCGGGTAGTTAAAAAAGATAAAAGAACATATTCCACTTTTAACAACCTGAAAATTGAACACTTAACAACAAAGGGCGGTTTGAAAATGATGATTGTTGAGTTCCCTCCAGGTGGATCGATGGGAGAAGCAAATGCCCATGAGGGAGAGGAATGCCATTTGGTCCTGAAGGGGAAAATACTGGCCGAGCAAGGAGAAGATTCCTTCATTTTGGAGGAAGGAGACTCTTTCAGCTGGAATGCGAGTGTTCCTCATTTTGTTAAAAATATTTCTGATGAGAAAGCGATTGTTTTAATATCAATTTATTCAGATACCGGACTTGCAGATATTTTTTAGTTAATGGATGGCTAGTAAAAAGCTGCTATAATCCATTTAACATTAAGCTCAATTCCTTCGTACCAGTGCTTCAGGTATAGCTCACCGTTCCCATGGCATAATCATTTCAAGAAAAGGAGATGGGTAACCCCAGCTCCTTTTTTTGTCCACATTTCATTATGTCTTCCTAGTAATAAGTTGAGAAGCAGAACTCCATTTATTTCTCCATATTAAATATTTTATCCTGTTATATTGGCACAAGCTATTCCCTCTATAACTGAATACTTTGTTGTATAAAAGTAAAGGGGTGAATTTAATGTTTGGAAATGACGACAGGGAACGTGATAGAGACCACGACAGGGACCGCGACAGAAACCGCGACAGAGACCACGACAGGGACCGCGACAGGGACCGCGACAGAAACCGCGACAGAGACCGCGACAGGGACCGCGACAGAGACCGCGACAGGGACCGCGACAGAGACCGCGACAGAGACCGCGACAGAGACCGCGACAGAGACCGCGACAGAGACCGCGACAGAGACCGCGACAGAGACCGCGACAGAGACCGCGACAGAGACCGCGACAGAGACCGCGACAGAGACCGCGACAGAGACCGCGACAGAGACCGCGACAGAGACCGCGACAGAGACCGCGACAGAGACCGCGACAGAGACCGCGACAGAGACCGCGACAGAGACCGCGACAGAGACCGCGACAGAGACCGCGACAGAGACCGCGACAGAGACCGCGACAGAGACCGCGACAGAGACCGCGACAGAGACCGCGACAGAGACCGCGACAGAGACCGCGACAGAGACCGCGACAGAGACCGCGACAGAGACCGCGACAGAGACCGCGACAGAGACCGCGACAGAGACCGCGACAGAGACCGCGACAGAGACCGCGACAGAGACCGCGACAGAGACCGCGACAGAGACCGCGACAGAGACCGCGACAGAGACCGCGACAGAGACCGCGACAGAGACCGCGACAGAGACCGCGACAGAGACCGCGACAGAGACCGCGACAGAGACCGCGACAGAGACCGCGACAGAGACCGCGACAGAGACCGCGACAGAGACTGCGACAGAGACCGCGACAGAGACTGCAGGGACAGAGACCGCAGGGATAGAGGCTGCAGGGACAGAGACTGCAGGGACAGAGGCTGCAAGGACAGAGACCGCAGGGACAGAGGCTGCAGGGACAGAGGCTGCAGGGACAGAGACCGCCGACACCGCCGGAACAGACACCGTGACAGAGACTGCAGATGTGATTAGTAACCATTTCGAACTAAAATAGTAACTGGATTTTAAAACATCTTAAAAGACAAGTGGGGTGTAGCTACTTGTCCTTTTTATTAAATAGAGATGTTAGCTTACTATTTTTTAAAGGTACTATTCCTTTCAATTCACCATTACTACTGTGGTTTCATAAGATGTGCCTCAAATAAGTCTATGATTTCTAAGAACCTCTCCGCTTCTCTAAATGTATGATCAGCTAAAAGTGGATGAATATTACTTTTAATACGGCAAGCCTCTATTAAATCTCTTGCTGTTTTTTTAAAGTCCCTTAATGAAGCAACGGAAACTCTATTTTGATCCAAGAATTGGTCCAAAATTGGAACTGTTTCCGATTGGGGACGCATCGAGTCTAAATCAACTGCTTGGAATACTAATTGGTCAAAATCATGACTAAACTCTTTAGCCTGCTCTACTAGTTTTCTTTCAGAAGGATCTAAAAGATGTCCGATAAATTTTGCATGGTCTGCCATAATTTTCAAAAAGAAGAGGTTTTCCTGGATAATAGTATCAGGTTGGGGGGCAAGTTTTCCTTCGTTAAGTTCTTTTAGTCTATTGGCAAAATAAGCAGCTTCTCTACTTACATGGTCAACTAATAGTGGAAAGTTGTTTGTCCTTATTTCACAGCGTAAAGTTAACCCTAATACTTTTCTCTTGTAACTCCAAATGGCAACGGCAGCCTGATAAACCTCATTGTTAAAGGTCTGAATTTGACGTACATCCGAGTTTACAGAAAACCTTGCCAACTTTTCCTCAATTCTTTCAAAAAGAGTAATGAATTGTTGAGCTTCTGCTATCAATTGTTGCTGTTCATAAGTAAATCCCAGACTTAAAAATAGAGCATGTTCCTTCATAATTCTTGACCAAAACTGTATTTCATCCAACGACCTAACAACAATTGGATTCGCCACTCCACCCACCCCTTATACAGACTTCACCTCATAATATGTTTGTTTTTTTGCCCTTATTCATTTATTTTCCCTTCCATTATTATTTAAAAAGCCTGCTCTATTTATAAAATAAAGGATTTCAACAAAAATGGCGATAATCCTTTTGGATTATCGCACTCGTATGGTTAAGTCAAATTTGATACTTTAATCGTCAATATCTTGATTCTGTTTCCATTTCTTTATAAATACTTTCTATGCACAGCCTTCCCATCATAACTGAACAGCATGGCCCTGTCCTCTATCATTGTCTCGATGTGAACTGTCCTACCCCATAACTGGCGGATGTATGGCAGCACCTTCTCAAGGTATTTCACATCAAGTTCGATTCCTTCGTACCAGTGCTTCAGATATAGCTCACCGTTCCGCATATAATCGCCGTCATTGACCGTGATATATGGAAACCCGCCGTTCACTCTCATGCTGACGAGCCTGTCACGGACATGCTCCCATTCCTTATCGACAATTTTGTAATCCTTGCCCTGTTTTTGGAACAGGTACATGTCTTCCCTCATCACCAAATCCTTGGTGAGATAATTCCTCAGGAAGGAAATATCCGAATCCATTTCCCTGACCTCAAACATCTTCTCACGGCCAGACCCAGGCTTGACACCGCGGCGCTTCATTTCCTCGGTTGGGTCGTTATAGCGTTCCTCGATATCCTCAAAAATCTTGATGCCCAGGTAATAAGGATTAATTCCCGTTTTCGATGGCTGGACAACTCCCGCGTTCAGCTTCGCAAACTCAATGGCCTCCCCGCTTGTCAGGTCCATTTCTCTGATAATCCGCTGGTGCCAGTAGGAAGCCCAGCCTTCGTTCATGATTTTCGTTTCCAGCTGCGGCCAAAAATACAGCATTTCTTCTCTCATCATCGTAAGGATATCTCTCTGCCACTGCTCGAGTTCCCGACTGTACGATTCAATAAATAACAGTATGTCTTTTTCAGGCCGCGGCGGAAACATTTTTGTTTTATTTTTCCTCGAATCTGTTTTAGGTTTCTCATCCAAGTTCCACAAATCATCATACGGGGAAGGTGCAGGCCCCGTATCTTCATCCTGATCATCATCCTCAATCGACCAAGATAGCTTCGGGCGCATCAGAGATGGATCGATATGCTCATCTATTGCAAGCACAGCATCCAGGAAGGTTTCTACTTCCTTTTTGCCATATTTTATTTCATAGCTGCGGACCCTTTCAGCTGTAGCCGCCATGCTTTCAACCATGTCACGCTTCGTATTTTGGAAACGAACATTATTTTTGAAAAAATCACAGTGAGCCAGAACGTGGGCGACAATCAGTTTGTTCTGAATGAGACTGTTACTGTCGAGCAGGAATGCATAACAAGGATTTGAATTAATGACAAGCTCGTAAATTTTGCTGAGTCCAAGATCATATTGGAGCTTCATTTTGTAAAACTGCTTTCCAAAGCTCCAGTGTGAAAAACGGGTAGGCATTCCGTAAGCGCCAAACGTATATATGATGTCGGCAGGGCAAATTTCATAGCGCATCGGATAAAAATCAAGCCCGAAGCCGCTTGCAATTTCGGTAATCTCGCCGATTGCAAGCTCCAGCTCCCTTTTCTCTTCGCTGTTCATTAACACTCCCCCTTTTCCTCTTACCACAATGTATGAAGGAACTAGGGGAATGATGAAAGAACACTATCGCTTTTCAGGTACGACCCTAAGCGTAACAGCTTTTTCCGCAGTCAAATTATGCTGGACAATCACCCGTACAAAGAATGTTTTTCCTTTTTCCTCTACCTCAAATCGGAAGGTATCAGCAACATCGCTTTCATTGACATTTTTCCTGCCAATGTATTCATACTCCCTGATCGGGTCACCAGGATAATCGCTCGAGATAATTGCAACAGCCATTCTCCCATACTTTTCATAATCAGGATTTTGCCTTTCTGCCTGAGTTTCATGGGCTTGGGAAACAAAAAGGAGCAGTACAGCGGCAAATGCCATAAATTTCCTCATATAGACCTCCTGTTGGTAAAGATCAAGGTTAGTTTTGCCAAAGTGCGGCGCCGTATTCATTGCTCATCTCATACCAAATTTATACTGCCATATGTTTGAATCCCCACTAAACGTGCATCTCCAACATTTTCAGTGAAACTTTACCCGTAAACTCCATAAACTATTTTCAACTCCTGACAGGGAGGAACCAAAATGAATAAGATGGATTACGACAGGGCGCTGTACTATACGTATCGCTCACAGTGGGATAATCTCCTGATCTTGATGGTCCGGACCCGGGACCAATTTTTAGCGAAGAAAATTGAGCACTTTCTTCACGCATATCATTATGAACATGATTATGCGGTCATTGAGCAAACCTTATACTCCCTTTTGCGTTACATCGACCATGCGCAAGAGAATCCTGAAATTGCAAGCGATGAAACTCCAGCTTACCTTTTATGAATTCCACCACCAAACATTTAAGCACAGCCAAAAAGCGGCTGTGCTCTTTTTAAAGTTAAGGGACACAATTAGAATAATCATCTCAGCAAAGGCGGTTTTCCTGTCATGAACGCGCCTGTCCTTTTCTATTTTGCAAGTCCGTTTTTGACTGCGTACAAGGCGGCTTGTGTCCTGTCGGCAAGCCCCAGCTTGCCAAGGATATTTGAGACATGGGTCTTCACGGTCTTTTCCGTTATAAATAGAGCCGAGGAGATTTCCTTGTTGCTTTTGCCGCTCGCTATTTCTTGTAGGACCTCCTTTTCTCTTCGGGTCAGCTCATCGACCTGCCTGCCTGATTTTATACTGGTTAGCAGGTGTGTGGTTGCTTTCGGGTGAATTTGTGCCTCTCCTGATACAAGCTTTCTAATTGAAGCTGCAAGCTCGTCTGGTTGCACATCCTTCAACTGATAACCTGCAGCCCCTGCTTCAATGGCCGGCAGGACATGATCCTGGTCCGAGAAACTCGTCAAAATCATCACTTTGCTCGTAGGATCCTGCTCCCTGATTTTTGCCGTAGCCGATATTCCGTCCATTACGGGCATATCCAAGTCCATTAAGGTAATATCAGGCTTCAAGTCAACGGCCAGCTTAACAGCTTCCACACCATTGGAGGCTTCACCTATAATTTCGAAATCGTCCTGTGTTTTCAAAAAAAAGGCCAGTCCACGTCTGACCACATGGTGGTCATCAGCTATTACAATTCGAATCGTCAAACTCTTCTCCCCCTCTTTCCCGCATTAACCGGCTGTAAGCCCCCCCATTAAGAGTAATCGAAGAAGCATTAGCGTGGGATAACAGCCCCTAAATGCCCGATTGGTGAAATACAGTGAAACTTGCCGCTGTGCAATTCAGCGGCATAGTTGAACCAATCGGGTTCGTAGTGCCGTTTACTCGCCGCGCTCTTTAGCGAGTTAGCGGCAGTAGAACGGGACTACCCATCGGAAGTTTCACTTTATCCCGCATTAAGGGTCAGTAAGCCTCTTTCGGAGGCAACTGTCCCTAAATACCCGATTGGTTCAACTAACCATCAGCAAAAAGCGCTGATGGAAGTTTCCCTTATAGTGGTATTTCGGCTGTCAGCTTTGTGCCTGCTCCCACAGCACTTTCAATCAAAAAATTACCGCCAAGCGCTTTTACTCTCTCTTTCATTCCTTTAAGGCCCAATGATGGCAGATCGCATCGCTCATTATAATTAAAGCCTTCACCTTGGTCACAAAGGACGACAAAAATACTGTTTTTCGAAGCTTGGATATCGATGGTTATCTTCAGCTGACCCGAATGCTTTTTGCAGTTGGCCATTGCTTCCTGGGCTACCCGCCAAATACATTCTTCAATTCGGCCCGGCAGATTCATGATCCCCTTCACATTGATTTCAGCTTCAACACCAAGCATTCCTGCATAGCTTTTTAATGCTGCAACTAATCCGTTTTCAAGCCCCTGTGGCCGCAGTTGCCATATGAGCGCTCGCATTTCATTCAACGCTTCCTGAGCAAGGCTTTGTATGTAGGAAAAGGTTTCTTCCATTTCTTTATCCTTTGCAATGGCTGCGCCGCCCCTGGCTGTCAAATTTAGTGAAAATAAAAGCTGGTTTACCGAATCATGAAGATCTCTGGCAAGCCGATTCCGTTCTGCCACCAAGGCCAGCTCTTGTTCGCGTTCGACAAGTTGAATTCTTTGGAGTGCGGCGCCAATCTGGAGGGAAACTGATTCAAGCAGAGCCAATTCATCTTTTTCAAAATGGGTTTTATGAGGCGCAGTAACATTCAGGATTCCAAATTTTTCGCGGCCTGCCTTTAGCGGAACTGTCGCATGATGGCTGAGCCCGCCTGTATCACCACAACGATTGAGAATGGCGTCCTCAAGCCGTTTGCATTCAATTATATTTGTCGCCTTATCAAGCCGGCCGTTTCTATAACGCTCCGTGCACCAGCATTCACCAAAGCACATTGGGGCATAATCGGCACGAGACAAAGCTTCAGGCAAGTTTTCGTGTGCTGCCAGCCGGTACGATCCCTCTTTGTCAAAAAGAAAAATCCATCCCGATCCAAGGCCGGTGACGTCAAGCAATTTTTGCAGAACCTCCGGCAGGATGATAGTTATATCTGTCCCCTTATTCAGAAGTTCGGCAATCTCCTTTAAAATTGAGAGCCTATCCATCCCATCCCCCCTCGTCTAAAATTATACTGCTTTTAAACTTTTTTGGAACTTTAAATTTCGAAATGTTCTGCACATAACCAATTAATAAACAAGCCGCTGAATTATTTATCGAAACTCAAAAAACCAGAAAAACCCGGCAACCAAATGGCTGCCGGGCAAAGATTAGATTTTGGAATTAACCAATTCCATAAACGCTGATTCAATTTCAGCCAATTTCTGTTTGCTTAATTCAAAGCTTCTGTCATTGACGCCAAAATAAAACTTGATCTTCGGTTCAGTGCCGGATGGACGCAGGCAAACCCATGATCCGTCCTCGAGGAAAAACTTCAAAACGTTTGATTTTGGCAAGTCTATTACAGAATTCCCTTCGGATGATGACCGGACACTTTCAAGGTAATCCTCTGATGCCGTTACCGAGAGTCCTGCCAGTGAAGAAGGGGGATCGATGCGGAAGCTCGCCATGATATTTGCGATTGCCTCTGCACCATCCTTCCCTTTCATCGTCATGGAGCGGAGCCCCTCTAGGAAGTATCCATATTTTTCGAACACTTGCATCAAGCCTTCATATAAGCTCATGCCCTTTTCCTTATAATAAGCACACACTTCAGCAGCCAAAAGAGCCGCCTGGACCGCATCCTTGTCACGGGCAAAATCGCCAATCAGATAACCGTATGATTCCTCATAGCCAAACAGGAAGGTGTTCTCGCCTGTCTTCTCATATTGCTTGATTTTTTCAGCAATGAATTTAAACCCTGTCAAAACATCAATCGTTTCCAGACCATAGACTTCGGCAATTTTCCTGCCAAGCTCAGACGTAACAATTGTTTTCAGGACAACACCGTTTTCAGGAAGTGTCCCCTTTTCCTTCTTCTGGCTTAAGATATAATCAAGCAACAGTGCACCGGTTTGGTTTCCGGTCAGGACAACGTATTCTCCTTCAGTGTTTTTGACTGCGATGCCAAGCCTGTCTGCATCAGGGTCTGTGGCAATCAGGATATCAGCATTGACCTTTTTGCCATCGCGGATAGCCAGTTCAAATGCTGCATGCTCTTCCGGGTTGGGGCTTTTCACCGTTGAGAAATCCGCGTCCGGCAGCTCCTGCTCGCTGACGACATGGACTTTATCATAGCCAAGTGCCGCCAGCCCTGCTCTTACCGGCTTGTTGGCCGTTCCATGCAGAGGGGTAAATACGATCTCAATAGGAGACTCGGAGGAAATAGCCGGGTTTTCAGAAATAGTTGTCAGTTTTTCCGTATAGGCAGCATCAATCTCAGCCCCAATTGTTTCAATTAATCCCGATGCTTTTAACGTGTCCTCACTCTCGACTTGAATTAGAAGTTCACTTTCAACCTCATTCACTTTATCAATGACCAAATCTGCTTCCTTTGGCGGCAATTGGGCACCGTCATCCCCGTATACCTTAAATCCATTATATTCAGGCGGGTTGTGGCTTGCGGTAATCACAATCCCCGCTGCGGCATTGAGATGCCTTACCGCAAATGACAATTCGGGAGTCGGCCTTAATTCATCGAACACATACGCCTTGATACCCCTCGTAGCCAAGGTTTTTGCAGCCTCCATCGCAAATTCAGGGGATTTATGCCTTGAATCATAGGCAATCGCCACCCCGCGCTGTTTTGCTTCGTTGCCTTGTTCTTCAATAAACGAAGCAAGGCCGGCAGATGCTTTACGGATTGTGTAGATGTTCATCCTGTTCGTACCTGCACCGATTTCTCCTCTCATCCCGCCCGTACCAAACTCAAGATCTTTGTAAAAAGCTTCCTCAAGCGATTTTTCGTTTCCTTTCAGCTTGTCCAGTTCGACCCGCAATTCAGGGTCGAGCCGATCAAATCCAATCCATTTTTCTGCTTTAGCTCTCCAATCCATCATTATACCTCCGCTCATAAAACTCTTACTTTTTTCTAACCATGCCAAAAAAGGGCACTAATGTGTATACCCATTATTTTATCGGGTTGCGGGCTATATTTCCAACATTCACTAATTCCAATTTATTGTACAAAAAAATGTTTTCCCTTAAGATATGAAAAAGGGGTGATACATTGAAAAAAGATAGCAGGGAGAACATTTTGTTTTTGGCCTGGGCAGCCTCCATCATCGCCATATTTGGAAGCCTCTATTTTTCTGAAATCCGAAAGTATGAACCATGTGTCCTGTGCTGGTATCAGCGGATACTCATGTACCCGATGGCCCTTCTGCTGGGAATTGCGATTGTAAAAAAAGATTACCGGATTGCCCTATACAGCGTGTGGCTGTCAGGAATCGGCATGGCTGTTTCTGCCTATCATTATTCACTGCAAAAATTATCGTTTTTGGCCAAAGCATCTCCTGAATGTGGAAGGATTCCTTGTACCGGGGAATACATTAATTGGCTTGGGTTTATCACTATTCCCTTTCTGGCTTTGACGGCTTTTGCGATTATCTTTATATGTAGCCTAATTCTTGTAAGGAAAAACAAGGGGGAATCCATCTCATGAAAAAGATACTTATTTTTCTTGGAATCATTATTATTTTATTTGCAGGAACAGCTTATCTTACCAATTTGAGCAACAAAGAAACAGTTGATGCGAAAAATCCGTATGGAAAAGACAATCTGCATCCTGAAACCGTTGCACAGCTCAAGGATCCACATTACCAAAATATCATTACTTTGAATGGCTTGAATGAAAAACTCGAAAGCGGCGAAGATGCTACTGTCTACTTTTATAGCCCAACTTGTTCGTATTGCAAAGAATCGACTCCAATTTTAATGCCACTGGCCAAAGATATGGATATAACCATTGATCAGTTGAATGTACTGGAATATGAGAGCGCATGGGATGAATTCGCGATTGAGGGAACCCCGACATTAATTCACTTTGAAGGCGGCAAGGAAGTCGCAAGGGTAACAGGCGGACAGGATAAGGAACAATACCAGCAATGGCTCGCTGACAATGTAAAAGATTAAAAAACAGCCAAAAACGCCCGCAACTTTTACCTGCAGGCGTTTTTGTTAGGACTTATTTTAGACAGGCAATTGATTGGCGGCAGGTGCGTACATATTGAAGATTGAATCTGCGCCTTTTTTTTCGGGAACGAAAGAACTATAATCAAAAGGAAAATAAAGTCCATAATCACGCAGATTATCGGCATTTTTTTCAAAGAGAGCCCTGTGGTAGTCTCCAGGCACTGGCGCTTCAAGGATAAAAATGATAGTCTGCAGGCTGGCCATCACATAGAAAGCGTCCCTCAGGGTTCCATATGAAGCGCTTTCCATATGTAGGACAGAGAGCCGTTTAAACTCCAAAATCTCTTTCTCAGTAAAATACAAAGGCAAAATCCGTGAATAAAAACAATGAATAAGTCCGTTAATTTCTTCCTCCTGGCCGGGGGTTGATGCGAAAACAATCCTCACTAAAAAGCCCACCTTTTGTTACATTTGTAAACTTCGCGTAATATACCAATAGAATAGCATATTCCAACTGTAAAAAGGCTGGTAATTTAAACCACGATTCAGGAAGGAAGGATAATCGGATGCTGACCACTAAAATGCTTGGGAACAAGCTAGAATTAACCATTCCCTTTGCCTGGCAAGGGATTACGGTCCAACAGATTTTCAGGGAAAAATGGAAAACTTCCAAAAAACAGGCACATTTATTCCGGATGGAAGGAAGAGTGACCTTCAAAGGGGAAAAAATTGGCTGGGACAAGCCGCTGGATGCTGGTTCAAAGCTCCTGATGGATCTCTTTGATACTCAACCCACGGAGGTTGAGCCTTTTTACCTTGACCTGGCGATTTTATATGAAGATGAACATGTCCTGGTTGTCAATAAACCCGCTTTTTTAAATACCCATCCCAATACTCCCGGGGAAACAGAAACACTCCTTAATGCTGTCTCCTTCCATCTTCAATCAGAAGGAAAAGGCGCTTCAGTTCAGCAAACCCATCGGCTGGACCGGGATACGACCGGAGCGATATTGTTTGCAAAACACCCATTGGCAGGCGCCATTCTGGATGGGATGCTTGAAAAGCGATTGATCAAACGAACGTATATTGCTGCGGTGTGCGGAACAGGATTAAAGAAAAAAGACACAATCAACCTGCCGATTGGGAGAGACCGGCACCATTCTGTTCGAAGAAGGGTTTCACCTTCGGGACAGGCAGCCATCACCCATTACAAAGTTCTGAAAACCGAGCCATACAATAAACTAACCTTTGTGGCCTGCCGGCTTGATACAGGCCGGACACATCAAATCAGGGTCCACTTTAGCCACATTGGCTATCCCCTGGCGGGTGATGAGCTTTACGGCGGAAGACCGCTGTTCACCAGGCAGGCCTTGCACGCTGCTAAACTTGAGTTCACCCATCCAATTACGCTCGAAAGGTTGGCTGTACGTGCTCCATTCATGGACAGCCCACCGATATTCAAGGACATTGACCTCGAAAAAATTTAGGATTTTACCAAAAAACTAAAGGCCTCCCATGGTTGGGAGGCCTTTAACCTTGTTAGTGATTAGATTTTCTGAATGCCTTCATAATCATGCTTAGCAGGAATACCAGGATAACTGCTCCAATAATGGCAGGAATTATCGCAAAGCCGCCGACTACAGGACCCCAATCGCCCAAGATCGCTGTACCTAACCATGCACCAACGAAACCTGCAATAATATTACCTATAATTCCGCCCGGAATATCCCTGCCTACTACCATCCCTGCTAACCAACCTATAATACCGCCTACTATTAATGCCCATAGAAATTCCATGTGGTTTTCACTCCTTGAAAGTTTGTGTTTGTATATTCTGCTGCAGCAGCAAACAGTTATTAGAACGGTTTGTTCCTTCGTGTCTCGCTAACTGTTTGTACCTTTAAATTACCCGCATTTTTTTATAATAAACACTCCCTTGAAAAGTAGCTTGCCCATATTTAATATTTTTATTTATCCGGCAATTTATTATCTAAATATAATGAACATGGTTGTCGTTTTATAGCAGGATTTCACTTTATTATAGAAATAGGTTGATTATTTTCTCTATACATAAGAACAACCCGCCGTTCGCGAGTTTTATCGGTGAATGAAATTCTTATACGATAGGAATGATTAAATCAAACTTTTCCTATTATATAGATTGAAAAAATAATTTTTCTAAATAGGTCTGTTTATTTCCGTTCTACATTAGGAAAGCTTCTTAGAATTTTCATCGCAGGGACAGACGTTCTTTGCCTGTCACGAGGCGCTTCGCGGACCTTAGGGGCGTGCGGTGAGCCTATCTAGCTGCTCCCACGCATGACGTTGAAAAAGCTTCCCTGAAAAAACATCGCAGGAGAAAATGCGCTTTTTGCATTTTCGAACGAACTTCGCGCCTTCCTCTCTCATCCAGGACTTCAAAAAAATTTTCAAATTCACCATATATAATAAAAAAACCTCCCTCAAAATGAGGGAGGACAAATAAATGAATTAAAAATCAAAGTTTTCGGGATCGGGTCCGAAGCGAGTATTGGCATCCAGGCCATCTATTAATGCCATATCTTCATCCGAGAGTTCAAAGTCATATATAGCAGCATTCTCCTGTAGTCTTGCAGGAGTAACAGATTTTGGAATAATCGCAACCCCGTTCTGCAAATGCCACCTTAAAATAATTTGTGCCGGTGTTTTTCCATAGTTGCCTGCAATCGCAGTTAATACAGGATCCGCTAATATCCGGCCTCTCGCTAAAGGCGACCAGGCTTGGAGCAATATCCCTTGTTCGCTGCAAAATTTCACCAAGTCCTTTTGTGCCAATACCGGGTGGAGTTCCACTTGATTAACCATTGGCTTAATCGTGCTTTGTTCCATTAAGTCTTCGAGGTGATGAATATTGAAATTACTCACCCCGATTGCCCGAACTTTTCCATTCGAATAAAGCTCTTCCAGTGCCTTCCAGGTATCTTTGTATTTTTCCTTGACCGGCCAGTGGATGAGATACAAATCAATATAGTCCAGCCCAAGCTTTTGAAGGCTTGTATCAAAGGCCTTTAGTGTGCTTTCATAACCTTGTTCACTGTTCCACACCTTTGTTGT
Source organism: Bacillus sp. FJAT-27225 (assembly GCF_001685025.1). Classification (GTDB taxonomy): domain Bacteria; phylum Bacillota; class Bacilli; order Bacillales; family Cytobacillaceae; genus Bacillus_D. The sequence continues at coordinate 448,211 of NZ_MAYU01000022.1, forward strand.
AATGAATATTTCCTCACGGGGAATTCCGCTGTTTCTAACCGCCCGCCCGACTCCTTCTTCATTTTCATAAAGGGCGGCAGTGTCAATCAGCCTGTAGCCTAGCCGGAGTGCCTCTGCAACAGTGGCTTCTGTTTGTTTCCCCTCTTCCACTTTATATACTCCCAGTCCAAAATAGGGCATTTCGACACCGTTATGTAAGCGGAATGTATCGTTTAATGATGACAATGAAAAAATCCCTCCTTTACAGTTTCACCCTTATTCTACATGGATTTGCAGTTGCTTGCACAAGATAAGAAAATCAATTAGTACAGTTTCGGTTTGTTAAGATAAAAAAGGGTATAAGAAAAAGTAATGTAAATAACAAATAAATTTTTTGTAAACTTCATTAAAAAAACGCCTCAATAATGAACTTTATAATGTTAAGTTTTTGTAAATTTAGCGTAAACCACTTCCCAATTTCGACAAGTTTCTTATACAATTAGTAAGCTTACGAAATCATTAATCTAGTAAATGGAGGAAGACCATGGTTTTCAAGAAAAATGATAAATTCAGCAGCCTGCTAAGTGAAATCGCATCAAACCTAAAGGAAAGCGCAAATTATTTCACCGATTACAAACTGAAAAATGTCTCAGACCTCAAAATCTTTTCAGAAAGCATGAAGGAATTCGAATCCAAAGGCGATACGTTTGTCCATTCTGTTATAAAGGAATTGAACGATGCGTTCATTACACCGATTGAAAGAGAAGATATCCTCCACCTTTCAAACAGCATGGATGATGTCCTCGACGGACTTGAACATTGCGCTGCCCTATTTGAGATGTATTCCATAACAGAGGCAGATGATTATATGAAGCAATTCACAATTGCGATTCAAAGCAGTGTTTTAGAAATTGAGAAAGCTGTAACTCTGCTTGCTTCGAAAAAGCTGTTGCAAATCCGCGAGCATGCAATCTCAATTAAGGATTATGAATCAAAATGCGATGGCATCCTCCGTCAGTCTATTAAGAACCTGTTCACTGTTGAAAAGGATCCAATCCGGATTATCCAGTACAAAGAAATTTATGAGACACTCGAGGATATCGCAGATAGCTGCCAGGGAGTAGCCAATACACTTGAAACCATCATAATGAAAAACGCATAAGGAGCGGAACAATGGATCCAGTATTTATTTTAACAGTAGCGATCGTCATTTTCGCTCTTGCGTTCGATTTCATCAATGGGTTCCATGATACGGCAAATGCGATCGCAACGTCTGTTTCCACTAAGGCATTAAAACCGAGGCATGCCATTATTTTGGCTGCTGTCATGAATTTCGTGGGCGCAATGACGTTTACTGGTGTAGCAAAGACAATCACGAAGGACATTGTTGACCCTTTCACTTTGCAGAACGGTTCAATTGTTATTTTGGCTGCACTGCTGTCCGGTATAACATGGAACCTCCTGACATGGTACTATGGGATTCCGAGCAGTTCGTCACACACACTTATTGGTTCAATTGCAGGCGCTGCCATAGCCTCTGCAGGCATTAGTTCACTGAACTACACTGGTTTCCTGAAAATACTGCAGGCACTCATCTTCTCGCCAATTTTAGCTTTCGTTGTTGGTTATATTGTTTACAGCATTTTTAAAATTCTTTTCAAAGATGCCAACCTCACGAAAACAAACAGGAATTTCAGGTTTATCCAAATTGGAACTGCCGCCCTTCAATCCTATACGCATGGAACGAATGATGCCCAGAAGGCTATGGGGATTATTACGATGGCCTTAATTGCCAACAACTATGTTGACTCAACCGATATCCCATTCTGGGTTCAATTCTCCTGTGCTGTTGCAATGGGGCTTGGAACTTCGGTTGGCGGATGGAAAATCATCAAGACGGTTGGCGGCAAGATTATGAAAATCCGCCCAATCAATGGTGTTGCAGCTGATTTGACTGGCGCGATGATTATCTTTGGCGCGACTTATATTCATATGCCAGTCAGTACTACCCATGTCATTTCTTCTGGTATTCTTGGTGTAGGCGCTTCCCATCGCCTGAAGGGCGTTAAATGGGGGACTGCGCAACGGATGCTGATTACATGGGTAATCACGTTACCGATTTCGGCGACAATAGCGGCACTTTTCTACTACATCCTCAATATTTTCATTTAAAGGTAAAATGGCATCTTCCCCTTTGGGAAGATGCCATTCTTGCGTTTATGCTTCAATTAAGTTTCGTTTTCTAAGCAGCTCTTTTCCGGATATACCTGGGTCTGTCATTTCGAATGGATCAAGGATGATATCCAGTTCCTCCCGAGTCAGGACTCCCTTCTCAATGCACAGCTCCCGAACCGATTTCCCAGCCTCAATTGCCTCGTTGGCAATAGCAGCGGCTGTTTCGTATCCAACATGGGGATTAATAGCAGTTATGATCCCGACACTATTGTTTACATATTCCTCAAGCCGCTCCCGATTGGCTTCAATGCCTTCAAGGCAATAGCGCTGGAACACATCAAAAACATTTGTCATAATTTTAATCGACTGAAGCAGGTTGAAAACGAGTACCGGCTCCATTACATTCAATTCAAATTGGCCAGCCTCCGCTGCCAGACAAATCGTATGGTCATTCCCGATAACCTGGAATGCTACCTGGTTCAGCACTTCCACCATGACCGGGTTCACTTTCCCCGGCATAATCGACGAGCCAGGCTGGCGGGCAGGAAGTTTGATTTCCGCAAGACCGGCCCGCGGCCCTGAAGCCATCATCCTTAGGTCATTGGCTATTTTGGACATATTCATCATGCAAACCTTAAGGGCTGCCGAGACTTCCAGATAGCTATCCGTATTTTGGGTGGCATCGACAAGGTGGTCAGCCTTTTCCAGAGGGAAGCCACTGTATTCGGCTAGGTAGTGAACCACTCTTTCAATATAGGCGGGGTCAGCATTCAGTCCTGTACCTACTGCTGTTGCCCCCATATTTACAACATACAGATGCTGCCTTGATGTTTGGATCCTGCCAATATCCCGGCCAAGCACACGGGCATAAGCCATGAATTCCTGTCCTAGCCTGATGGGAACTGCATCCTGAAGGTGGGTTCTGCCCATCTTGATAACATGATCAAATTCGGCTGATTTTTTGAAAAATGCCTGTTGAAGCTCATCCATGTTCGCCAGCAAACCTTGCAGAGAATCCAGGACGGCAATATGAATTGCGGTTGGAAAAGCATCATTAGTGGATTGGGCCATATTAACATGAGTGTTCGGGCTGATAATATGATAGCTTCCCTTTTGTTTTCCGATTAGCTCCAGTGCCCTGTTGGCAATTACCTCATTGGCATTCATATTGACAGAAGTTCCAGCCCCGCCCTGAATAGGGTCGACAATGAATTGATCATGCCAATTGCCATCAATAATTTCGTCTGCCGCAGCAATAATAGCATCAGCAATTATTTCTTCAAGCTGCCCTGTTGCTTTATTTGCCATAGCCGCGGACCTTTTTACAATCGCCATAGCCTTGATAAGGCTCGTATCAATTTTATAGCCCGTAATTGGGAAATTTTCAACCGCACGCAGTGTTTGAATCCCATAATAGGCATCGAACGGGACCTCTTTTTTCCCAAGAAAATCTTTTTCAATTCTGTATTTATCTCTCTTGTCCAAAGTGCGCATCCCCCTTGTTAGCTCCCTTATAGTATACCTTATCAATGAAGAAGAATGTGAGCAGTGATACTTGACACTGTAAAGTCGGGGCATGGGAAAAACTTTTACATCTTTTTGTCTTCCCTGCCTGGAATGAAAATCTGCCCGTTCTTCCCAACGCCAAGGAGAGGTCCTTTAGCATACATAAGGGATTACCTTTTTAATTAAAACACTAACTACATATTAGTGTATTTGCAGAAGAATCCAGAAACAATAAAATGACTTGTAAACAAATTTATGAACATTGACTTTATTCCCTCATGTAAAAGATTACAACAGTTCCTACAGGGGAAGGTAGAAAATAAGTTTATGTTTAGGAGAAGATCAATGAATCATTCACATGTCACGCTGGAGCCCCTCGAAGATGAATTTTATGGGCAGCCTACCCTTGAACTGGCAAAGGCCTTGCTTGGCTGCATTCTTGCAAAAGAAACAGCCGATGGGATGACAGCAGGCTATATTGTCGAAACAGAAGCATATATCGGACCTTTCGACCAGGCAGCCCATAGCTATATGAACCGGAGAACGAAACGGACAGAGATCATGTTTGCAGAATCAGGCTTTGCCTACACATATGTGATGCACACCCACTGCCTTGTCAATGTCGTGAGTGGTGGCAAAGGCAATCCGGAAGCGATTTTGATCCGGGCTGTTGAACCATGCCTGGGGGAAGAATTAATGGAGAAAAGGCGAGGTATCCAAATCAGGCGGAATTTGACGAACGGACCCGGGAAACTTACAAAAGCATTAGGCATTACCATGGAGGATTACGGAAGAAAGCTGAACCAGCTCCCGCTGCTTATCGCCAAAGGATATCAGCCTTCATCCATTTCATCGGGAAAGCGGATTGGAATAGACAACTCAGGCGAGGCCCGTGATTATCCCTGGCGGTTCTGGGTTACAGGCAATGAGTTTGTATCAAGGAAATCCTAATCTTCATAGAACTTAAAGAAGCTGACCCAAAAGATATACTTTTGGGCCAGCTTCTTTTTTTATAGGTTCTGTTATTAATTATTGTTGATGTTCGTGAAGGTATGACAATCCATAGGCGGAGAATTTCCGGCTAATGTATATAGAGGCAGCTTAAGAAGCAGTATAAAAGGAGATATTCCGATTAACTACTCTAAATAAGACAAAATCCAATGAATTGTATCATATAACCGGAAAAACATCCCTTATTTTTAAGGAAATATGGCTGTTTTCCAATTTAGCAGGAATTTATCCGTTTATTTTCAAACAAAGTGAAATCAACGTTCAGTTATAACAGAACGTTCTTATAAAAATTAACCAAGGTCTATTGGCGAAAAGGCTCCTGGAAGAAGGTCCTCCGAACGGACCCTTAGGATATCACCTTTAAGATTGGTTAAAATAATATCAACGTCAGGCCCAAGCAATTCGGCTATAACCTGGCGGCAAGCCCCGCAAGGAGATACAGGCCTCTCGGTATCTGCTACTACCGCCAATGCAGAAAATTCCCTTACTCCTTCAGAGACAGCTTTAAAAATCGCGGTGCGCTCGCCGCAGTTTGCCATTGAATAGGCTGCATTTTCAATGTTGCAGCCCCGGAAAACCCGTCCATCCTTTGACAATAGCGCGGCTCCCACCCCAAATTTTGAATACGGAATATATGCGAATTCCCTTGCCTTTATGGCCTCTTGAATCAATTCTTTTTCTTCCATGTCACTGTTCCCCCTATATGTCAGCTTTGGAAAAACTTAATTAGCCACTCGAAAACGACACCGCCAAAATAAACACCAAATACACCAACAACTGCGGAAAAGACTGGTGGCGCCGGCAGAGGCAGTTTCAGAAACTTAAACAGAATTCCGACTGCCGTGCCGGCAATTAACGCAAGAATTACTTCTTTCATTGTCATTCCCTCAAATCACGTTAGTATGAACCAGTTGATGTCTCTCCTTTGACAATGGCCACCCCGGAGCTGGCACCAATCCTCGTTGCACCTGCTTCAACCATTGCAAGGGCATCTTCGCGGCTGCGGACTCCGCCTGAAGCTTTGACACCTATTTCAGGCCCCACTGTTTCACGCATTAAACGCACGTCTTCAACGGTAGCACCGCCAGTCGAAAACCCAGTGGAGGTTTTTACAAAGTCAGCACCTGCTTTTACTGAAAGCTTGCATGCCCGCACCTTCTCTTCATCAGTCAGGAGCGATGTTTCAATGATCACTTTTGTTAGCGCTTTTCCTTTTGCAGCTTCGACAACCGCACGAATATCACGCTCTACAAGTTCATCGTCACCATCCTTCAATGCTCCGATATTGATTACCATATCAACTTCCGTAGCCCCATTTTCAATAGCATTTCTCGTTTCAAATGCCTTTGTTTCAGGGGTACTGGCTCCCAATGGGAATCCAATTACTGTGCAAACCTTTACTTCAGGGGACTTTTCAAGGAGCTGAGCCGCCGTTTTTACCCAAGCCGGATTAATGCAGACAGAAGCAAATTTATACTCGCTTGCTTCTTCGGCGAGCTTTGTTATTTCTGCTCTAGTTGCATTTGCTTTTAATAGTGTATGATCGATCATTGCAGCAATGTTTTGAACCATAATGATTTCCTCCTTTTTCTTGCATTTTTACTATATCAAAAATCATGAACATCTGTAACCTATTATTTGAACAAATGTGTAACTTTAATTGGGTTTTGTTTTTTCAAGCAGGAATTGCGCCGTATATTGATCAGTAATTAAAACGTTTGCATAATGGCCGTTAAGAGCTCCGAAGATCCCCTCGACTTTATTCTGTCCCCCTGCTACCAAAATCGAATATTCCTTGCTTTTCAAATCCTCTAGATTAATGCCAAGCGTTCGCTCGTTCAAACTCTCATTGACAATCTTTCCTTCACTATCAAAAAACCGGGAACATATATCTCCAGCAGCCTTCCCGTACAAGGAATCGAGGTCGCTTTCTGAAAAGTACCCCAGCTGGAATAACAGGGATTCTTTGCGAATAGGCCCAATTGTGAACATTGCTATGTTTGACTGTTTTCCTAAGTCAAGGATTCTCTTAATATGTCGGTCTGCCTCCATTGCCTGTTTTACAACAGGATGATCGACTATTGCAGGCAGTGGCAAGTAGTGTGGAGCAGTATTGAATGCTTTGCCAAACAGGTACAGAATTTCAGAGGCGTAGGTATTTGTCTCTGAATGGCTGACTCCGCCTTTCAATTGGACAACTTTGACATTCGTCAAAGGTTTTTGCCTGAGTTCGACGGCAACATGATAGATGGTTGTCCCCCAGGTTACCCCAATAATATCCCCGTCTTTAACAATTTCATTCAGGAAACCTGCAGCCCTTTCTCCCAGAAATGTTTTAATAACCGTTCCCTCATACTGCGGAACTGAAACAACGATTGCCTTTTTCAAACCAAATCTTGATTGCAGCGCTGCTGAAAGGTTCTCAATGTTTTCAACCGGATCCTTAATTGTGATTTGGACAATGCCCTTATCCTTTGCCAGCTGCAGTAGCCTTGAGACAGTCGGGCGAGATACCCCCAGCACCTTTGAGATTTCATTTTGGTTATAATCAAGTAAATAATATAACTTTGCGGCTTCTATCACTTTGGCAAGCTTGTCTTTTTCCATACTATCACCTGCTACATCATTATGGTTATATCGTACCAAAAATGGTTGCATACTGCCCACCAATTTTACATTTGTTATTTTTAAAATGAACATTTTTTTAGATTTTTGACACAATCTCGGGGTAAAAGAATCAGAAAGATTATCTTCTTTGTCAAAATCATTGACTACATGCAAAGAAAAATATGGCAAAATGAGATAGTAGTGAGAGTGGAAATAGGAGGTCTTTCATTACATGGAACGCTTAGGAAGATTAACAAGTAAATATAAATATCCGATTCTGCTCGTTTGGGTAGCCATGATTGTTTTCTTTTCAATTTTTGCAATCAGGCTGCCGAACGTTCTGAGCGGAAACGGCTTTGAGTTTGATGGGGACTATAATGAAACGAGGGATATCCTTAAAAAGGATTTTGGCAATCCCAAATCCACGATTCTGCTTCTTTTTGAAAAAGACGCTGCAGTTGACGGGGACGAATGGAAAGAGTACATAGAGGCCACATTTACAAGGTTGGAAGACTTTAAACACGCAGAATCAGTGACCTCCCCTTTCGAAGGGCAAGGGATGGTCAAGGATGATTTCGCCTATGGAGTTATTGCCTTTGATAAGCAATCTGGGAGTCTCGCAGATGAAATCGATGAGCTGAAATCCATGTTGGTGGATAAAGATGGGATGACTGTCAAGCTGACAGGCGAGCCTGTTATTGTGAAGGACTTAAATGAAGCCAGCCAGAAGGATTTGGCTAAAGCTGAAATGATTGGCTTGCCGATTGCTTTGATTGTACTTATCCTCGCGTTTGGAAGCCTCGTCGCTGCCTCAATTCCTCTCATTATCGGGATTGTTTCAATTTTATCGGCGATGGGGATTGTTTACTTTTTCAGTTATGCCGCTGATCTTTCCATCTTTATTTTAAACATTGTCCCGATGATAGGCCTGGCGCTAAGCATTGACTTTGCGTTATTGATTATAAACCGTTTTAAGGAAGAGTTGAAAAATCACTCGGTCTCTGACAGTATTGCGATTACGGTCGCAACAGCGGGAAGGTCGATCATTTTTTCAGGATTATGTGTATTTATTGGCCTTTCAGGTCTTTTATTCATTCAGATTGACATATTTCAAAATGTTGCGCTCGGAGGAATGGCGGTTGTTTTCATTTCAGCTCTTTGCGCGATTACATTCCTGCCTGCGTTCCTTGCTTTGCTTGGAGAACGCATTAACAAGTTTACGGTAATAAAACCCGACAGAAAAAAAGGAAACCGATGGCATTCCTTTGCCCAATTTGTCATGAAACATCCTGCAAAAATGATGCTTGCGGCTTTTGCAATCTTGCTTGTCTTCTTAATCCCTGTACGTGATATGCAGCTTGTCATTCCAGGGACCGATTCGCTTCCAGCCAACTATGAATCTAGGGAAGCTTACGAGACGTTCATGGACCACTTCCAGCCTGAAGGAAAACGTGACTATCAAAAGGTTACGGTCATTCTTGAATCGGAAGATAATATAGCTGAAGGGCCAAACCTTGAAAAAGCACTGAATATTATTGACAGATTAAAAGATGACAAGCTGGTTGGCTCAGTTGAATCGTTTTTTGAAGCAGCAGGGATTTCAAGTCCCGAAGAGTATGAACAACTGAAGCTCCTCTCTTCCGGAGGCGGTGGTCAGGCTCAACAACTTCAGGCTCTGGAGGACTATTTTATTCAAGGCAATAAGATGATCGTCAATGTATTCCTCGAAACGGAAGAGCATTCGGTGGAGGCGCGCGAATGGGTGCGTACCTGGTCTGAAAAAGAATTTGGGCTCGAAACATATGTTGGCGGACATATAAAATTTGAACAGGAGATTTTCGATGAAATCTATGCGAAGGCCCCCTACGGGCTTCTGCTGATTTTCATCTCAACGTTTATTATTCTGATGATCGCATTCCGCTCATTGTTAATACCGATAAAGGCTATTCTGATGAACATGCTGAGCCTCGGCTCAACCTTCGGGATTGTCGTTTATATTTTCCAGCAAGGCCATTTTGGGATGGAGCCTGTTGAGATCGCCTTGATTTTACCGGTGTTTGTATTTTCTCTCGTTTTCGGCCTGTCAATGGACTACGAAGTGTTCCTTATTTCCAGAATTCAGGAATACTATCTGGAGACCGGCGATAACAGCAAAGCGACGATACTTGGCTTAACAACAACCAGCAAAATCATCACCTCCGCTGCTGCCATCATGATTGTTGTAACCGGGGCCTTTGCCTTCACCGGTGTCATGCCTGTCAAGCAGCTCGGCGTCGGAATCGCGATTGCGATTTTCATCGATGCAACGATTATCCGGATGGTATTAGTACCTTCCCTTATGAAACTTCTGGGCGACTGGAACTGGTGGTTTTTTGGAAGAGGAAAGAAAGCCGCGAGTACTGAATAAGTGCAAAGAGGGACGATTCTCATAGCCGCGGCAAATGAGAAACGTCCCCCTTTTCTGTTTTAACTATTTTTCGCATACTCCGGTGATGGGACTTTGCTTAGGATGACATACAAGCTGACAGGTTCTTTTCCATTATTGTTGAAGGCCATCATTTCTTCTCCGCCGCAATGGACCACGTCATTAGCCGAAACCTCCTGCTCCACTCCGTCAATAATAAATGTTCCTTTACCGGTAACCACAAACAGGAAAACTTCCGTGCCGGGGTGTTTGTGGGGCGGAAGCTGCTGGCCTGGATTAAAATTCAGGACAAATGCAGTGCTCTCCCCTTTTTTAAAAACGACTCTCTTCGTAAATTTCTCTTCGCTGTATTCAATAAAAGATGACAATGATTGCCTTTCCATGTATAACGCCTCCGTTATCTAGATTTTTCCCATAGCCCTATCGTAAATCATTGGCGCTTTTTATTTTGTGAATTATATCACGGGGAACTTGTGAAATTTTAATCCTTCTTTCTTTTCCCTTTCCCTAAAAAATCATGCCAGAGGAGCATACAAATAGGGACGTTCCCATTCGCCGCGGCAAATGGGAACCGTCCCTGTTAGCTACTGAGCAATCGCTGCGCCTTTTTCAAGAGCCTTCTTATTTATATGAATGAGTGAGTGCTTTTCCTTTGATAGAACCTTTTTTAAAGAAGTGAGCACTGCTTCTTCCGAGACGATTCGTATCCGTTCAATAAACGCCCCGAGCAGGATCATATTTGCCGTTTTTCCATTTCCGAGTTCATTTGCAAGTGAAGTGGCGTCGATTTCAATGACGGAAATATCGGTCCGGCTTGATTTTTTATCAACAAGTGAACTGTTAACGATCAGCAGCCCTCCAGGCCTTACTTTTGGCTCGAACTTTTCAAAGGATGGAATATTCAAAACAATCGCTGCTGATGGAGCACTGACAAGCGGGGAACCAACAGGCTCATCACTCACAACAACAGCGCAGTTGGCTGTGCCTCCTCTTTGCTCTGGCCCATATGAGGGAAGCCAGGAAACATTCTTTCCTTCATGCATTCCTGCATAGGCAATTAATTGGCCCATCGACATGACTCCCTGCCCACCGAAACCTGCAATAATGATTTCTTCAAGCATCAGCTTTTCACTCCTTCAGCCTGCTTGTAAATGCCTAGTGGGTAGACGGGAACCATCTTCTCCTTGATCCAATCAAGTGATTCATGCGGGTCGAGCCCCCAATTTGTCGGGCATGTTGACAACACTTCGACCAGTGAAAAACCAAGAGCTTTTTTCTGGATTTCAAATGCCCGGCGAATCGCCTTTTTTGTTTTAATAATATTGGGGACATCATGGGAAGATACCCGTTCAATATAAGCTGCACCATCGAGGGTTGCCAGCAGCTCACTCACCCGAATTGGCGACCCCTGCAATGCTTTGTCACGTCCAAAGGGGCTGGTTGCCGTTTTTTGCCCAATTAGGGTAGTCGGGGCCATTTGGCCGCCCGTCATTCCATAAATGGCATTGTTTACAAAAATAACGGTAATATTCTCCCCCCTCGCAGCCGCATGGATGACTTCACTGATGCCGATGGAAGCAAGGTCACCGTCGCCTTGATACGTAAAAACGAACCGGTCGGGAAGCACCCTTTTAATTCCTGTGGCAACGGCCGGGGCGCGCCCATGGGCAGCCTGTGTCATATCACAATTGAAATATTCATAGGAAAGTACGGAACACCCTACCGAGGCAACCCCAATCGTGTCTTCCAGGATATCCATTTCTTCAAGGACTTCACCGACAATCCTATGGATAATACCATGTGTGCAGCCCGGGCAATAATGGGTTGGGTTGTCGGTCAGGCCCGTTGTTTTTTCAAAAACAGTTTTCATGCCCATACCGAAACCCTCCCTGCGAGCTCGATAATTTTCCCGAATATATCCTCCTGTGTCGGGACAACTCCACCTGTCCGTCCGTAAAATTCGACAGGTGCCCTTCCTTCCACAGCTAGCCGGACATCTTCAATCATTTGCCCTGCACTCATTTCCACAGACAAGTAACATTTAACCCGGTCCCTTGACTCTACAAAAGGCGCGGCAGGGAATGGCCAAAGTGAGATTGGGCGGACCAATCCGACCTTTATCCCCTGCTGGCGGGCTTTATTGATTGCATTAGTGGCAATCCTGGCTACAGTTCCAAAAGCTGTGATGATGATTTCCGCATCCTCGGTAAGGTATGTCTCATAACGGACTTCGTTCGTCTTAATCTCGGCAAATTTTTTCTGAAGCTGTATATTCCGTTGTTCTAGGCTGTCAGCATCCAACTCAAGAGAGGTTATCACTCTTCTTGCACCGTCTCCCCTAGTACCTGTTGTCGCCCATTCTTTAACTGGAAGCTCTTTTTCATATCTGTCAGTAAACTCGACCGGCTCCATCATCTGTCCCAGCATTCCGTCCCCCATCAGAATCACTGGCGTCCGGTAACGGTCAGCAATATCAAAGGCTTCCTGTGTCAAATCAACAATTTCCTGCAAGGAAGCAGGCGCCAGCACAGGGGTATAGTAATCGCCATGGCCTCCGCCTTTCGTTACTTGAAAATAATCTGACTGGGCTGGCTGGATATTCCCAAGCCCCGGTCCGCCTCTTACAATATTTACTATTACTGCCGGAAGCTCTGCACCGACTAGATAGGAGATTCCCTCCTGTTTCAGGCTGAAGCCTGGACTTGACGACGAAGTCATTACCCTTACTCCAGTCCCGGACGCGCCGTACACCATATTGATAGCCGCCACTTCACTTTCAGCCTGAAGGAATAGGCCGCCTGCTTCTGGGAGTCTCCTTGCCATATAGGCAACCAATTCGCTTTGCGGAGTGATCGGGTAGCCAAAAAAATACTTGCAGCCTGCATGAACGGCAGCTTCCGCAATCACTTCATTCCCTTTCATCAAAACCTTAGCCATATTGCTCCTCCTTCTTATATGGTGGCCCGCTTCCTCTCCGGGCGGTATACGGTGATAACGCCATCCGGACAGATTTGACCGCATTTTGCGCAGCTGATGCATTCTTCCTGCTCACTGACAGTTGCCGGCCGGTATCCTTTTCCATTCAGATAATCGGCGAGAAAGATAACGTTCACAGGGCACACCTTCACACACAAACTGCAGGACTTGCATGCATTTTCATTAAAAACAACCCTCGGTTCCATATCCTGCCTCCTCATTCCCATGGCAATTTCATAAATCTATCAATGAAAACGATATCGTCCCTCCCAGCAAATTCCGGGCAACTGGCAAGCCTTCTATCTATTGTGCTTCCAATGAACGAGATTCCCAGTTTCCTTGCAACCGCCTTCGCCAGCTGTTCCCCGGCAACAATATCCTCTATGGCTGTCTCTGCTCCGAGATTTGTATTATTAATAATCCCATTGATTGGAAGCCTTGCTGCCTTTTCAATTCCCGAGATTGCCTCTATGACCCCTTCCACGCTGCTAACATAGGGCCGCCTTGCATTCAGCACAAATATCATTGAAATATCATAGCTTCTCCACTCGTGAACATACTGGCCGAGGACCGTTGCCCCGTCCTTTTCACCTCCCGCATCAATGATGAGGTTGTACGACGGGTCATGGATCACTCTATACAATTCGCCCGATACGATGGGCAAGTCAGATGACGCCAGCCTCTTGGTTGGACCGATTAACTCAACTCCGATTTCATTCAATGTGGCAGCTATATCCCTTGACCGAAAGTAGGGATTTATAACATCAAGATCTGCCAAAGCCCTCCTTCCCGTCCCATTGCGTGTAAAGTTTAATGCCAGTTCAGTTTTGCCGCTGCCAAAATGCCCGGTCAAGATGATAATTCTCGAGAACACCTTCATTTAAACAAACCTCTTTTGTAACCGCTTTCAAAAAATAATGAACCTTTCCATCCCTATTATAAAATAACCCTTCTTTGCTGGCTTTGACCTTTGCCACACACGAACCAGAGATATGAGCATCCAACATTTTATCTGCTAATATTGCCGTTAAAATCCCTAATTCTACTTAGGGAAAAGAAAGCGGGTTCCTTGTTACGGAACCCGCCTTTACGATCAGCTCATATAGGTCAATATGACTTTTTGGGGAATCATATATGTTGCTCCTGCTTTTTTCACTTGCCCACAGGAAGGCATTTCGAATGAGAAGTCCTCTACTTCAGAAGGAATGATTCCAGTTTCCTTCAGTTGCTCAAACACCCTTTGCATTGCATCCTCGGTCGAAATTGATTCCTTTGTTTCCTCTGTCTCAAAACACTCGACGCATGTCTCGACAATATTTTCATCAATCTGTTCCTGCGCAAATACCAACCTGCCACGGGCCATATCCTCAACTTCACGGTTTTCAAGTTCAATGATTGTGGTGATATTCATTCAGTCCACCTCCGTAATTGATACATCCATTATAAAAAACTTCCACCGTGTTGTTTTCATAAACGGTTTGTTTTCGTATTTTCTTCATATGTTTTTAACAAATTTATGTCTTTTTTACAATCAGGAAAATTTCCAGTTGATTTCCTCTTCAGATGGATCACTATTCACTTTTATCATAGCACCAGTATCCGCTAAAAGTTTGGTAAGCGGCCTATTCTTTTGTTACACCGAAGCTGTCTCCAAGGTAATCGTTTTAGAGAGAAATTCCAGAGCTGAGTTTGAATTCAGGGGCTTGGCAATAGAGAATCCCTGGGCAAAATCACACGAACTGCTAGAAAGGAATTCAAGCTGTTCCCCAGTCTCGACTCCTTCTGCCACCACCTTCAAATTCAGGCTATGTGCAAGCGAAATGACTGCAGCCACTATTGATGCGTTTGCCTTGTCTAATTCCAAATTATGAATAAATGATTTATCAATTTTTAATACACTTATTGGAAAGTGTTTCAAATAGCTTAAAGAGGAAAAACCAGTTCCGAAGTCATCTATGGCGATCGACACTCCCAATTCCTTTAAAAGGTGAAGGATTTTCGCAGTTTCTTCCGGATTTTTCATAACCGTTCCTTCAGTCAGTTCAATTTCAAGCGAGTTGGAGGAAAGTCCGGTTTCTTGTAAAATTCCGCCTACTAACCTGACAAGGTCCTGTTTTTGAAATTGCAATGGAGAAAGATTAACACTTACCGTTAGTCGGCCAAATCCCATGTCATGCCATTCCTTGCATTGCCTGCACGCCTCGCGCAGCACCCATTCCCCTATTGGGACAATCAGTCCAGTTTCTTCTGCCACTTCGATAAACTCATTCGGATATAGTACATCCTTCCCGTCCCTTTTCCAGCGAATGAGAGCTTCCATTCCAACTATTTCTTTGTTACTTAGATTGTACTTCGGCTGATAGTGAAGAAGAAACTCGTCATTTTCAAGTGCCTGCCTCAGCATAATTTCCTTTTTCATTCGTTCCATTACCTGAACATTCATTGAAATGTTATATAATTGGTAACCGTTCCTGCCCAGTTCCTTTGATTTATACATGGCGAGGTCAGCCCTCTTAAAAAGACTATTCATCTCATCCCCATCCTTGGGGCTGATACTGATTCCAATGCTTGCTGTGACTGAAAATTTTTGGCCATTCAGTTCAAAAGGCTGTTCCATGACTGAGTTTATAGTTTCACAGGCTATAAGCGTTTCTTCCTTCGCCTTTACTCCAGGCATTAGTACAACAAATTCATCCCCACCAAACCGGGCTACAATATTTCCCTGGCCACAAGCCTTTTTAAGTCGATCGGCTACCTCCTTAAGCAGCAAATCACCTGCCTGGTGGCCCAGGCTGTCATTTATGATTTTGAAGTGATCCAAATCCAAAAGCAGGAAGCCAAGCTTCTCCTTTTTCTCACTTTCAAAATAGCTTTTGATAAAAAAATCAATAAACCATCTGTTCGGGAGACCGGTCAATGCATCATGAAACGCCATATGTTTAACAGTTTCTTCAGACTTTTTCCTATCCCTGATATCTCTGCATAATGCAAGATACAGGGTACTATCCCCGATTGTAATAAGCCGGATATTGATGTCGACCGGAATTTCTTCCCCTTTCTTCGTAACAATTCGGTCTTCGTATTGGCAGGAGTTTGAAGGGATTTGGCCCTTCCGGATTTCTAGCATTTTTTCCGGAAGTACCTTAAACAGATCCTTCACGTTTAACATTAACAACCTTTCCTTCTGGTAGCCAGGCAGTTCGGCTCCTGCACGGTTCACATTCAAAAAGTCTCCTTCGAGTGTGATCAGGAACAAACCATCTGCAGCCTGGTCGACAACATTCCTGAACTTTTCCTCACTTTCACGAAGTTTCTTCTCAGCTTTGACCCGGTCTGTAATATCAAGTCCAAATCCGAGCATAAAATCCTCATGCTCAGTATGGATAATGGTTTTTCCGGTAAACATCACTCTTTCTTCACCTTTGAAGTTAACGGGAACCTCCTTTGTAATGAGCTTCCCCTGTTCCCATACTTCAAGGTCATTCTGTCTGTTAATTTCGGCGATAGGGGGAGGGAAAAAATCAAAAACGGTCTTCCCCTTCAGCTCCTCCTGTGTCATTTCATGTGCCTTAAGCACCTGTTCATTCGCAAATAAGGTTCTTCCCTCTTGATCTTCCAAGAAAATATTCAAGGGCAGCGCATCAAGGATTTTTAATTTTAACGACTCACTTAATCTGAGTTTTCTTGAGAGTTCTTCCTCTTTTTTTTCCAATTCATAGATGCGGCGAAGTAAATCATTATACGTAATTTCATCCTGGTTGTTCATTATAGTAATCGGTTGGTTCATTGCCATTGGCGGCTGCCTCGCTTTTGTTTTCTATTGGTAACAGATGATTTTCTATCTTTTTATTAGGCTGTGTTAAAGGAAATTGTTGATTTTTTAAAGTGTGATTGCAGCGTAAGGCGCGAAGACTCGTTCGAAAATGCAAAGAGCGCATTTTCTCCTGCGATGCTTTTTCTTGGAAGCTTATTCAACGTCCTGCGGGAGAAAAGGTCAGTGGGAGACCCCACAGGCGCTCGCGCCGAGAAGAAAGAAAAGCGGAGGCGACTGCCCAGCTCCGACCAGCGCTCCTCGAAAAAGCTAAAGCTTTTTTCTTCGTGCGATGCCTATGCTTCCGAAGCTTACTCTTGTGCAGGGCCTGAAGCAGAAGTCGTTCTTTGACTTCAGCTGAAGGACCGAAGCGTCCTCGAGGAGCTAGGAGCCGCAGCTAGACAGGCTCCCAGACCGCCCGCGGAAAGCGAAGCGCCTCGTGACAGGCAAAGTTCGCCTGTCCCTGCGATGTTGATTCTTTGGAGCTTCCCTTTGTGGAGCGAAAATCAACATCCTTGTTTAACAGAGCCTTTTATTAAAATAGGACTATTTCTTCACCAAAATGGAAGAAACATTCATTCTATAACCATATTTTATAATGGCAATATAAACAATACGTGTACATTTTTAACAAATTCATGAAAACAGGATAACTTTTCACAGTAAATGCTTCTCAGTCCAGACACAATGTAATCAATAAAGTGTTTGGAAAGGGCAGAAAAAAGAGGCCGTCCCATTTGCAGAACGCCTCTTTTTCGCATTTTTATTAAATTCATCCTAGTTTCCATCGGTTCCATTTACCAATGTTACCTCTGCCGTCTGCTTGTCTCCTCCACGATAGAACGTGATATCAACCGTATCACCAGCCTTTGCCTCTTTATAAAGGAAGCTGCGTAAATTCGGAACGTTTTTTATTTTATTTCCATCCATTTCAACGATTACGTCAAGTTTCTGAAGACCCGCTTTTGCAGCCGGAGACCCAGGGCTTACTTCCATGATGATAACTCCTTCGGTAACATCTTTCGGCAGCCTAAGGGTTTCCTGCCAATACTGTGACGGTATGTCCCGAAGTGATAATGGGCCTACACCTAAATAAGGTCTGCTTACCTTCCCATTCTTTTCGAGATCTTCCATGACTGGCAATGCTACATGTACAGGGATGGCAAACCCAATTCCTTCGACAGCATCCTGGGCGATTTTTGCCGAATTGATTCCTATCAACTCGCCGTTAATATCTATCAAGGCGCCACCGCTATTCCCCGGATTAATGGAAGCATCGGTTTGAATGACCTCAGTCTGCCAGTCAACGGCTCCATCTTGATTCACATCGACAGGCATCGTACGCTCAGATGCACTGATTACCCCTTTTGTTACAGTACCTTCTAGGAATCCCAAAGGATTTCCAATTGCAATCGCGGAAGCCCCAGGCAGAAGGTTTGTGGAGTCACCCAATTCAACAACGTCTTCAATTTCGCTCCCATCCACCGAAAGGACGGCCAGATCAGTTAAGGGGTCAGACCCCAGCAATTCTGCAGGTATTTTAGTACCGTTACTTAGCGTGATTTCAAGCTGGGCTGCTCCGTCAATTACGTGGTGGTTTGTGACAACAAGTGCCTTTGAACCGTCTTTCTTATAAATGACACCTGAGCCTGAGCCTGCCTTGGCCAAAACATTGCCTTCCCAAATGTTCCCGCCTTGGAAATTCGCTACACTGACAACCGAATCCCTTGCTTTTTTGACAGCTTCTGTTACTTCCGATTCACGATTGTCATCATCTGCCTTGGCAGATTCCGCAACTTTTAAAGGAGGAGCCGCATTTTCCTTCCCATTACCTTGAAAAATTCCATTCACCGCTAAGCTTAGTAAAATGCCCCCGACCATCCCGATCAGCAGCAAAGGCAGCCAGCTTTTTTTGTTATTCTTTTCTTTTTCTACCATTTCCGCAGCTCCTTTCGTTTAGTTTGCCAACATATGCACATTACCTTCTTCCCTATACCGTATTGGACCAAAACTTATAGTTTCTTCCAACCCAATAAGGCAGTTGCTGTCGGAAATATTTATAAATTATAACTTCAACTAAAAAAACATAACCGGGCAGTCATGATGCTGCCCGGTTATGTTTTTTTCTCCCTTTTCAAAACAAGCTCGTATTCATATTCCAATGTTTTTAGAGGAGCATCGTATAAATGCTGGTGATCCGAAGTTTTGTAGACATTCTTAAGGATAAGCGCCTCAATTAGTTCCTCTTTTCTCCTTTCCACAAGCTCCGACAATCTTGCCATTTTCATCTCCTCCATTTTCAATACTATAATCTTAACAATGCCAAAAGAAAAACCCTCATCCTGGTGGAAGAGGGCAACATTTACGAGTTTGCTTATCTTCCAGGATTTATGTCCTGATGGATTTGGCACAGTACCCTGCAGGCCTGTTGCCGAGGCTTCAAAGGGCCATTCCCTCCACCTCTCTTGATAAGTGTATTCTTTAGTTTTCAACAAAAAATAAAAACCCTTTCCAATAAGAAGAGGGCTGCTGTTTCTCTTCTTATCTTTCAGGCTTTCGCCTGCCGGATTTGGCACAGTACCCTGCTCAGGCCTGTTGCCGAGGTTTCACAGGGCCAATCCCTCCACCTCTCTTGATAAGAACACTATTAGGTTATCAAAACCAACTCTATCGTGAAACGGATAGAAAGTCAATATCATTTATGATTGACTTTTCCGAAAAGTATTTTCAATTTCTGACATGGTGTTTTGTCCTTGAGGCCTTTGCTCAAGTACATTTCGACGGCACTGCACCCCTGTCGTCATCATTCATTTTTTTATAAATAAATACAAAAGGCTGACCTCTTCTGGGTCAGCCTCCTAGTTTTCATTCTAATGGTGATGGCCGTGGCCGCCTTTGCTTGGGTTCGTAATGACAAATTCCTCTTGTGGCACATAGAAATATTGAATCCAGACCCCATCAAGGAATTCTTCACGCTTATCCACAATGATATCGATGTCTTTATC
This sequence comes from Bacillus sp. FJAT-27225, assembly GCF_001685025.1. GTDB lineage: Bacteria > Bacillota > Bacilli > Bacillales > Cytobacillaceae > Bacillus_D. The sequence goes on from NZ_MAYU01000022.1 coordinate 467,706, forward strand.
GGTTTTCACAACTTCATCATGCTCAGTGGGTGTATCGAGGACAAGATCATAATGGGCGTGGTCCCCGTGCATATGTGTGATGACTACGCGGAACAGCTGTCCTTCCTCTGCCTGGTTCTTTACCATTTCCTTCAGGACCTTTGCGGCATTGCGGTTAATTTTTACTTTCATTCCTGTATTCTCCTTCCGGGCCAATTCACCCTATTATCTCATTTCCTTCGAAAAAAGAAAAACGAGCCGACTTTAATCCTGGTTATCCAAAGGCTCAGAAACAAATAGGCTTGGATTGAAATTTCCATTGAACACTTGCCTGGATGCCCATAGGTTCCCAAGCAGCCGTGGTACCATCTGCATGGATGGGACGATTTGATAGTGAATAAAATAGATAAAGTAAAGCAAATAAAGATAAGCGTTTGATTTTAAGTGAACCTCTTTGAAGTACTGCTCATTTTCGGTTATCGTTGCAAACGAATGGGTCTCCACCCCGGCAACATACCTTGTTTCCATTCCTTTAAACATATTCCGGACGAAATGGATGTTTGTAACGACTGTCGGGTCATCGTCTCCATCAACATTAGCCAGTCTTGCCTGGGTATCGGCGTTTACATTGGATAGCTTGTCAGTCAAAACACCAACATGGGCAAATGCTTTATCAAACCCTGGATTGGCAGCTTGAAGCCCTTCTTCCTCTAGTAAATTGTAGAGCGGAAGGGACAGATCCTCTTCCATATAGGAAGGCGGAACTGACTGCCTTGCCCATTTCAGGCCGGCAAGATTGCTTGATGTAAAAAAAGTGAGAAAATACCATTTATTATAATTATCCCTTGCCAGAAGCACCTTAGGCCCATCATCTACCCTTTCATATAATGTAAACCTAGCCTGCTGGTCAAACATGAAGGGTTCCGGGTCCTTCCTTCTGAAACCTCCCAGGTATTGTTCGGGCGGCTGTTCAATCGGCACCGCTAAGTGGATGAATAATTCGGTTAACATATATACACTCCTAACATTGTAATCTCCTTATCCATTCCTAAATCGGTCCGCCCTACACAGGTTGTCCGATAAAACTTTCGTTTATAGCAACGCAACTATAAAAACTATTTGATAATCGTACATTCTGCAGCAATAAACAAACCATTGTAATACGTTTGAACTTTTTCAATACGGACACTGTTTTCTTTTAATAGAGCTAACGTATCCCTATCCAAATGGCAGCCGTCGCAAACTCTTTTCCAAACAGGTGTCAGCAGTTGCTGGGCCTTTGCCATGGCAGGCTGCGGCATTCTGACATGCTCGAAAATCAAAAGTCTGGCATTGGGCTTTGCTACCCTTTTAATTTCTGTAAATGCACGTACCGGATCTGGGATTGTACAAAAAACTAAAGTAGCTACCACCGTGTCAAAGCTGTCATCAGGAAACGCAAGCTTCTCTGCTCCCATTTTATGAATCCGGATAGGAACTGTAGCTTTTTCCAGCCGGCTTTGTGCCCTTTTTATCATATGTGGGTTTGGTTCGATGGCATCGACACTTTCGGCTGTTACATAGAGAGGAAAATTAATCCCCGAACCAAAACCGATTTCAATGACCTTCCCTTCTGCTTTTTGCAAGAGCTCCTTCCGAATATCTTTAAAAGTATTCTCCTCAAATCCCTTCATTGCTGCATCATATATCGCAGGAAACCATTTTCCCATCTCATTTTCTCCTCATGAAAATAAGGCGGCAGTCAAAGACCGCCGCCTTTCCTATTATTTCAGCACGTATGCTGCCAGGACGCTCTGAAGCTCGTAAATATTCAGGCTTTTGTTAAATTGCTTCTGCAAGGGCAGCTGGCTTCCTGAAATCCAGATTTTCAGCTCCGCATCAAGGTCGAAGCTTCCAGCTGTTTCAATACTGAAATGGGTAATATTGCGATAAGGAATCGAATGATACTCAGTTTTCTTACCTGTAATTCCCTGCTTGTCAACCAAGATTAAACGGCGGTTTGTGAAAATAAACATATCACGTACCAGCCTGTATGCTTTTTCAATTTTTTCTTCGGGGGCCAATACTTTGGCGAACTCCTTCTGAACTTCCGGCAGGCTTACTTCTGATGCATTCCCCATTAATCCATCCAAAAATCCCATTCTGCTCTCCTCCTCTTTTGATTTACTTTTTATTATTCCCTTTTTAAAGATATTGAAAAGTCCCTTTCTGTATAACTATCAGCTTGAAAAGTCCGTTCCGTATACGAAAGCTGCCCTTCCTCCATCAACAGGACCGTCGAGCACCTCGTCCCATAGCCTTCACTTTTTATAAACATTGGCGAGAGCATCCGTTCAAGTTCAAGGCCAACACCAGTATCAGGCAGGTCGGCATCATTAGCGGGATCGGCATTTTTAAGGAGAAAGAATAAATCAGTTTTCAAAGTTGCATCTTCTTTATGAATGAGCTGTTCCAGACCCCTTTTCCCTCGTTCCACCTTTGGCCAAGAAGTATTCAAAAGATGATTGCTGACACCGTGTATGCCTGGTGCAACTTCTCGGACGACACCTTCGATATTGGAAAAATAATAGAGGCTCGATTGATCCCCCGCCAGAAAATTAAAACCTGGATAAAGGCTTCCCTTTTGTGCGGCAGCATTCATATACTCTTCCGGAGTAGCTTTTCCCCGTAAAAAATCCGCAACAAGCTCACCTCTCGACAGCTTTCCAGTCGCCTGCATTTCCTTTGGATCCCGAAAATTGGTCAAGGCTGCGAAGCGGCCGAACTTCGTCACCCCCATCCAGGTTCCCATTTTCTCGAGGTCCCTGCCGGCAAGAATCGCGGGCTCATCCTCCCAAAAATGAGCAGGCGAAGTTGGCCGCTCGTAGCTTTCATCCCGATTGGCCGCTACAATTAATGGATATCTTGGATGGACTTTATAAGCAAACAAAATTAAGCACATTGTTATCACAGCTTCCTTATGATCTTATTACACTAATAGTATCCCACTTTAAAGAGCGTTGTCTCATGATTTTACTTTATGTGGAGATACTAACAGCAATTCTGTTTAAAGGGGTGGGATGATTGAAGCGAAAGATACTAATCTGGCTGGCAGCAATTTTTTGTTTAACAGCACTTGTCCTGTTCATTTACTTTTTTAATAAAGGGGATTCTTCACGCTGGCAGGTTGCCCTGGGCGGTATTGGTGTTAGCGCTTTGCCGCTTTTGCTTCTGATTGCAAAAAAAATACCATTCAATATCCCAATCATTATCGGATATTATATAGCGATTCTTTGTACAACGTTTCTTGGTTCGATTGCCTCCTTTTATTTAAAACATAAGTGGTGGGATTCTACCCTCCATTTTTATAAAGGAATATTGGTTAGCTTTGTCGGAATTGCTTTATACAAACTGCTTGTTCCTGCAACTTCTCGGATTGGCGTCTCCAGGCTATTGGTTTTCCTGTTCACTGTCTCCCTGGCCGTAACGTCAAGTGTCATATGGGAAATATATGAATATGTTGGTGATTTATTTTTTACACATACGATGCAGCTTGGAGGGAATAAAGATACCATGCTGGATTTGCTTGCCGGGACTTCAGGCGGCCTGGCTGCCAGCCTCTATTCATTAGCCAGAAAGGAAAAGTTATAAGGGGAGTGGTAGTATGAACCGGAAATTCATAATAATTCTTTGTTTACTATATAGCGGATTTATGGCTTTTCTTGCGTTCACCTTTCATGAACAGGGAGAATCATTTAAAGTTTCAGTTGCAGCAGCCGGGGTTGGCTGCGGGCTCGTTCCGCTCATCCTTGGCATTTTCACGAAGTGGAAGTTTAATACTCCGTTAGTGGTCTCCTATCTAGTATTTTTAGTCTGTTCCCAATACCTTGGTTCGATAAAAGGCTGGTATGGTCTTGGCTGGTGGGACACATTGCTGCACGGATTGAGCGGAGCGTTGCTTGGATTCACCGGTATTGCCCTATACGAAAGGCTTGTCCACCGGGGAGCGGGTACGCAAATTTCGGCCTGGTTCGTGTTTCTTTTTGTTTTCTCATTTGCCGTTTTCGGAGGGGTAGTGTGGGAGATTTATGAATTTGCATCCGATCAGCTTCTTGGCATGACGCTTCAAGGCGGAGGTAACAAAGACACGATGACTGACCTGATAGCTGATTCAATGGGCGGACTGGCCGTAGCAATCTGGGCTGGACTGAGGACTGAGTTTAAGAATAAAAGATGATGCGGACTGGCCTGAAACGGCCGTCTTCTTTGTTTAAACCATTCTTCATAGCTGGGAACTGTTTAACGCCTGCCTTTTAAAGGAATAGTTTCCGTAATGATTATGTAAGGGCAGTGATAGGATGACTCTATGGAGTTTTATTTTTGCGGTTGGGTTAACTGCAGTGCATCTTGGTTCAAAATACTTGAAATTTCTTGAGTCCATGCCAAGAAGCAAGTTATTATCAGTAGCTGGGGGCATTTCTGTAGCGTATGTATTTTTGCATATTCTTCCCGAACTTAATGTCCATCAGCAAGAGCTCAAATACTCAGGACTGGAAAACAAGATGGGTTTCCTAAAGCACCATGTTTACCTTGTATCCATGATTGGGCTCGCCCTATTTTACGGACTTGAACGAATGGCCCGCCTGTCAAAAAAGGATTCAAAAGGCAACAAACGGATATTCTGGATTCATATGGGCGCTTTTACTTTGTACAATGGACTTATCGGCTATCTGCTAATTAGGGGAGAAATAAAAACTCTATCAGACATGTTCCTCTTTTTCCTGGCACTGGCTGTCCATTTTATATCGAATGACCAGAGTCTTCGCCAATCCCATCGGAAAACGTATGATCTATATGGGAGATGGCTGCTTGCTGCTGCTATTATGGGTGGCTGGGTTATCGGTTACTTTAGCAGCATCGACAAAGATACTGTGGCCGTATTTTTTGCACTCCTGGCTGGTGCGATTGTATTGAATGTTTTAAAAGACGAGCTGCCGGAAGAACGCAAGAGCAGCTTTTGGGCATTTTTAGGCGGTATGGCTGTTTATACAGCATTGCTGCTGGCACTTTAATCACTGTGGTTTGCCTTAATCACAGATGTACATTAAAGAACCATCCCAAAATTTTAAGCCAGCCTTTTTCGGCTGGCTCATTGGTTATGCATATTTCTTTTCCTCATCGGAGAAGAAGCTCTTCATTGCGTTAAAAACATCGGCTTTTTGCTTAAGAATGTAATACCTGAAGGTTTCATTTTTAATATTTTTGTATGCAGACATTAGAGTTGAGTGCCGGTTGTATTGGTTTACCTCGCCATACCCGAACATGTTAGATACTTCCATCAATTCCTCAACCAGCTTCACACACCGTGCATTATCCGAAGTCAGGTTGTCACCGTCCGAGAAGTGAAACGGATAAATATTGAATTTTACCGGGTCGTACTTATGGTTGATTAATTCGAGTGCTTTTCTATAGGCGGACGAGCAGATTGTTCCTCCGCTCTCACCCTTTGAGAAAAAGTCCTCTTCCGACACGACCTTCGCTTCGGTGTGGTGGGCGATAAATTCTATCTCGACAGTTTCATATTTCGTCCTCAGGAAACGCGTCATCCAGAAAAAGAAACTGCGAGCCATGTACTTTTCCCAGAGTCCCATTGAGCCAGTTGTTTTGTTTTAACTATATAAATGAAAACTGATTATAAGGGCAATGCTGTATCGAAATTGATTTCTTTAATCATCTCATCCTGGAACACAATGCTATCCACAAGCTTATGGAAAACAAGCCTTTTATGGGCAATGTCTGCTGTTTTGTGGTTTTTGAACTCATTATATAGAGCTACAATATCCAATCGCTTGTCTTCATCACTCAGTGATTGAAAAGCCTCTTCAAGTTTGCCTTTTTGTTCCCGCAGCTTAACAACTTCCTGTTGCAGCTCGTTATTTAATTCAATAAAAGTTTCAATATCATAAAATTGTCTGGACTCCAGAAGCGTCTTGGAAGCATTTAACTTCTTCTTCAACATCCCTTCAATCTGATAGATGTCGGTAAGGATCTCTTGTTTCTTGTTGTCTTTTTCCTTTACCTTGTCCGTCATATCGAGGTCTTCAAAATGCTTTAATTTCTTTTCTATAAAGTTCCAAACATCCTCTTCCAGATGGTCAGCATTTACATTGGCTTGAGGACAGACGTTTCTCCCCTTTTTATGGTAAGTAGAGCAGACGTAATAGCGGTATTCAATTTTAGTGCCATCCTTCTTCTTGTTTGTTCGTTTCTGACAGATCATAGGTGCTCCACATCTGCCACATACCAGCAACCCAGTGAGAGGATGTTTAGCAGCATTAAATTTTCTCGGATGTGCAAACATCTTTTTATTCTCTTCAATTTTCGCTTGTGCCATATAAAAAACTTCCTTTTCAATGATTGGTGGATGAGCTCCATCACATCGGGCCCAATCTTCCTCATCAATATGGACTACTTGTTGAACTTTTTTATTTCCTATTTCATCTTCAATGTAATTGTAACGAGTTTTCCCATATACAATATTTCCAATGTAAGCTTCATTTCCAAGAATATCAATTATGCTTTTATCCTGGAACAACTCTCCCTCCCTTGTCCTATATCCCAAGTCATTAATAGTCGATGCTATTTTTTTTCGGCCCATATTTTCTTTTACAAAAAGATGAAAGATTTTTTGTACAACATCTGCATACTCGTCCGGATGTAAGGATTTAGGACGCCTGCCTTGAGCTATGAGAGCATTTCTTAGTTCTTCATCGGGTAAATCCTTTACTTTCTTATAACCGATTGGCGTAGTGGTCCCCGGCCAGTCACCATTACGCGCCTTTTGTTTATTTCCTAACGATACCCGAATAGAGGTTTTCCTAGATTCTTGCTCAGCCATGACAGCATAAATTTGGAACATTGTGGGCTCGTCTCGAAATGAATCATAATTTTCTTCAAGGCTCAATACTCTGATACCTTTATTTCCTAGCCTTTTGGCTGTTGTAATGGTTTCCCCTGAATCACGAGCAAAACGGGAAATTCCCTTAAAAAAGACCGTATCAACTAAGCCTTTATCTATATCACCAAGTAAACGTCTCATAGCTGGCCGTTGCAAAAGAGTCGTTTTGAAACCTGACTCTCCATCTTCCTCATAAATAAACTTATCGTCAAAAATAACGTCCATATTGGTCCGTTTGGCAAATTCTTTTATCATAGCTACCTGGTGCTCAACTGTATCTCCTTGCCTAGCCTTCCCCAATGAACTGCGCGCGTATATAGCTGCGAATTTCATAAGCTCTTCCTCCAATAAAAAAGAATGCTGTTTATAGTTAATACTATAACCCAACATTCTCGAATTAACTATAATATTTTCATTTCTATAACTGGTCTGTCATGCAAATTATTAACATAATCCACAAACAACTCACATATCAATTCCTCTGCTTTCGCTTTAAAAGCTGATTCATCAATATTAATCTTTGTATCTTCAGTGATGAAACTTTTCCTCTCCATTGTGAATCACCTCTTGCTTAATAAATATGAGGTTCAAGGCCTGTCCTATTCAGCCGATTTTACAACTGCAATATTCAAGTTTAGAGCCAATCTATAAAAAGCTTTCCAGCGAATTTTGTTATAGGTAGGTGCTGATATTGGCGGCTGGAACACGAAGCAATAAACTTTATAATCAGTAATATATTCACTGTCTTCTGACATGTAGCGTTCTTCAATTAGGAATTTTTCCATCTTAGGCAATCTACTGACAGCTCTCTCAATGCGTTCACAATAGCTTTTCCTTTGCATTTGCAAACTGGCATTATGTACAGCTATGTCCCCTGTTTGGTCGCTGGTGTGGTTAGTTGGGCCATGATAACGAACTTCGCTGCTGGCTGTAATGGATGCTTCACGTTCTTCTAAAGTGAGGTATTTAAATAGGCGGTATTTTTCTAATGCTGATTCAACAGCAGCCTGTGTTGCTTTCCGATCCAACTCGGGCAATTCGAAACTCATTATCTTACCCCCATCCTTTGCAGGCACCCAGGGCTACCAAACAGCAACCCCGGGCTCTCTCTTTAATCTAGAAAGTCTTCATCTTCAAAATCAGGTTCAAAATCAGGATCATCCTCAAAATCGGGTACATCATCAAACGGCAGCCTGTCATCCTCGGCAACTTCTTCGAGTGTCATTTGGTCTTTAACAGTGGCAGTGCCATCCTTGTCGACTGGATACTCAACACCTTCGTGACCGTCTTTATCGTAAAATTCATCAATGCTCATCTGAGATTCAACGATATGCAAAGTGACATCTGAACCGGCTTTCTTGTAAAAATTGAAGGATTGCTCTGCGGATGTATCACCTTTGACGATAAATTCCAGGACTGTCTTTTTGCTGTCCTTGGTCGTTTTGTTGAACTCACAGGTTAACTTCTGGTCAACTCCCTCAATGGAAAGCTCCACTACTTCACGAGTCATCTGGCTGATTTCCGGCTTTTTCTCGTCCTCGCCCTTGACGTAAAACTGAATGAGCTCCTTTTTGGAGTCTTTGGTCTGTTTGTTGAAATGCGCTTTTACGGTTGCTTGCATGGTTTTAGTCTCCTTATAATTTTATTATATTACGACCTCGTAATTTTAGGAATACAGGTCGTTGCGACCTCGTTACGACCTATCCCCCTCGAAAAGTCTTAACGCCTCTCAGAAGGGCAGGAAACAGGGTCTATGAACGTGTTTTATCTTTTGGATGATTAAGCAATTCTGGATTGTCGTAAATGTTGCCGATGACTTCTACGTGATTACCACGCATAAATAATGTTCGGTCCCAACGTTGCTCCCCACTAGAATGTTTCATAATATAAAGTGTGCTGGGAGCAAGGGTTACTTCATAACGGTCAACATTTTGTCCACCTGCCAAAGGGTTATGCCATCGTTCCTCAACAACATCCCCTTCATAAATCTCCCTACCGTTCTTGTCTTTCAGGCCGGTGTATTGAAGGAATGTTAAGAACTCATGTGTTTCAATTGCAGAAAACTTCCATGTGCTTTTAAGAGAATCCCAATCGTGCATAAATTTATTTCTGTTATCCCATGCCCGAAACTTAATTTCACGCATCTTAATCAATCCTCCTGGTCAGGAACACGATGTATATTTCCAACCACTTTCACAGGAAACTCGGAAAGTAACTCATCGCTTTGTGGCCGTTCAAGTAAGGATTCAAGATAGTAAGAGCCGTTTTTAAAAACAACCTTATCCCTGCTGCCCTCGGAACGGACAATATCACCTTCAAATATTTCAACCCCGTTCTTATCGATAATCCCTGTATATTGGCCAACCGTTCCCTTGTCGACTTGACTTACCATCATATCCCCGTATTTATCCAGGCTTGCTATTCCCAGTGATCCATCATTGTCCATGGACACAAGAGAACCATAAATCCATTTGCCAGATTTTAAATCTACACCACGAAATTTTATATCACGCATCATCACGTATCTCCTTCCCAGGTAACGGATACTCCATCAAAATGCCAAGCCCATATCCGTACTCTTTAATTTCACTTGACCGTATCCACCCTCGGTCCTCATGGCTTTTAATGACCAAGTTAATGCTGTGAGTATTCATTCCATAGACAATCTTCTTGAGTATTCTTGGATGTGCTTGCTTCCAGCTGTAGCCCATTAGTTCACTTTCCCATCCATTTTTTAATTAGATTCAAAAACTCGGTTGCATTTCGGGCATATATATCCAAAAAGCTTGCTCCAAGGTTGTATCTCAACTTCTCCTTCATGGTTACAAGGCTGTTGTTTTTGCTCCTGTTCTTCAATCAACTGCTCTGCAATGGCACGGGCAACTGCGGATACTTGCACTATCTCTTTCAATGCATTGGTTGCATCTGTTGGCTTGGCATTCCCAAAATTTATTGCATTTACTGTCTGAGCAAACTCGCCAACCTCTTCCATCAAGATGCCCAGCCATTTATTTAAATCGTGCCTTTGGTGCCCCCACAACTGGTTTTGCCTTGCACGTTCCTTATGAACTAGCATGTTTGCCTTAAGCATTAACGGTGTCATTTTCACTATTGGATCGTTCACTTCCGCACCTTCTCTTTCACTACTGGATTAACAATCCTATCAATAACTTCTAGCTGGAACTTTGGAAGGTATCGTCCAACCCCCTGCTTTGCAAACCACACTTCCCGGGCAATCCTGGCCAATATGTATGCATCAACAACGTTGTCACTCGGGTTTGTGTAATTGAAAACTTCTGAAACTGCAGACTTGATTGCGCTTTTCTTCTTGCTGCCTCTCAGCCTGACTTTTTGCCCTTTTTCACCTTCCCAGCCAGTCACACCTACGAATTTTTTAACAGCATTAGGTGCTGCATCGATGTAAGGTATCTCACGTTTGTAAAGTTCGTTTCTAATACCGTGATGCAAACCACCGGCAAACATTGCCCTTTGTGTATCAAATGGAAATCCTTCAATACAGATAACATCGCCCCGTTTTACATGGGCTATAATCTCGTTGATTAGAGTTACCATCCTTTTAGGATCTGCGCCACCAACCCCGGTAAGCTCCTTCTCCCTAACAACTTCCCCAGTTTCATCTAGAGCGACAAACCCTGTTTTGCTCGCTGGGTCTATTCCTACAAATCTCATCCCGGTTCCTCCTTTTTTGTAATTCGCGAGCAGCCAGGTATCTATCTTTTAATCTAGCTCCCGTGTCTGTAGCGATTTGATAAAGTTCTTGATTAGTTGCTTTTGTTGCTTCCAAGCTCCCACCCCTTCGTTACGACCTCGTAATATTTTGTTTAAAAATTTTTGATTGGCAGCCTTGCAGATAATTCTAGAAACCATTCCTTATCGCCTATTGCTAAAGCGAAATCAATCAGTGCTTTCAGGTCCTCGTCATTATCTGGAAAGTTGTAAGGAGATAGTTGTTCCGAATAAGCCCACCAAGCACCACCCACCATTGACTTTCCTTCCGAATCCCGGGTGATAAAAATCTTAATATCCTTTTCGTTTGTTGCAACAACAAATCCCACATATCCTTTCAGCTGTGCATGATTTGTGATTTCAATCCAATCTCCCTTTGCAAATACAACTGGATCCAAATGACTCCCCTCCCTAAGGTTTTTTGCTTTTCAAAAACTAATGACTACGGCGATGATAAAAAGCATGAAGCTGACACCAGCTAGAGCGAAAAAGAAATCGGATTTAGTAAGTTTCATAGAATCACTTCCCTATTATTAGTCGCTTTCATACTCCACAAAACACCCACAGCCCCCAATGTCTTGAATGTCACAAGTTGCTGGCTTTTCCCCTAGCTCTTCTAAACTCATGGCCTTCATGAAGGTAAACTGTTTATTAATGTTCTGGCCTTTATGGTCCTTACCGAAAAGCCAATTCTTTGTATGTTTATTGGTATCTATGATGTGCTGGATTTTTGCTGATTTTTTGCCAGTACTCACAAACTCCCATACATCATTAAAGAGATAATCCTTTTGCTTTCCGCTCCTGATTGACCACTGCTTTGCATAGCGGATATAGTCACTTATAACAATCTCTTGCTCCATTAATTCAACGAAAGTTTTATAGTCTTTTTCATAAAGGTTTTTGAAATGACCTTGACCAGCCTTAACACAGCGACCTTTGCAATTATTATGAGTAAAGCCCATCGCATACAATGCCGGTTCTCTAATGTCGTACCTCTCTAAAACCTCGTAATTATCAATGATGTTTTCAATCAATGGCATTTCTACTTTAAATGGTTTCCAGTTCTTCCGTATTGGACCTTCCCGGTGCATTTCCTCAAAACTAATGCCAAAGTACAGGGTTGGGTCTTCTGTAAAATTCTCGGCCAGCAGGAAGTGCTTATTGTGCCATTTCTCTACCTCTGGAACGATGCCTTTTTTTAGAAACTGGGAAGAAACTTTCATTTTCAACTCTTTGCTGCAAGTGCCCACTCGATTGTTGGCCATAAATCTCTGTTGAACCATTAACTGTGGTGGAGTGATTCCCTTAGAATGGATCAGCATAGGAAGTTCCAGCTTATCACTAGCTTCATAAATGAACCGATATAAATCTTCGTCCTCCCAGAGGGTATCGGTGAAATATAAAACAATATTGTCATCCGGATAATTTGTTTTAACATAATCCGCAACACTGAAAGAGCTTTTACCACCAGAGAAGAAGATAATACGGTTTTGCACACTTACCCCCTCCTGCACATTTATTCGATATCATCATCCAACGGAATCAGCTGCAATCGACTGGTGCTTTTTACAAGACGTTTTGCATAAGTAGGTGTTCTCATATACCTAAGGAAATAAATGCTTTTCCCAGTTTCCTTGCTAATTTCCCTGATCGTCCCCTCTGAAAGAAAGTCATCGCCCTTGTACAACGCATAAACCCGTTTATGCCATGGAATTTTCAAGTGCAACCCCTCCATTCTTCTTCCTTGGGCCAGCTTTTCGCCCTCGGGTCGGCTTATAATCCTTGTCCAATTCCTTGCCGATTTCCCTAAGTTCGGAATATGTTGGGCAGTGGCCACAGCGTATATCAGGATGAATTACATACTCGTTTTCAAGTGGACAACTCCGGCAGTTTTCGAGAAGAGTTTCCATCTTGTAAGTTAAATTAAGCCGGTTCATTTATGACAACTCCAGAATGCGAATACTCGTACAAGTCAGATCCGCAATCACGATAGGGACAAACGTCAATCTCACTGTCCTTCTCAATTACAATTGCCCGGCCGCATCCTTCGCAACTATATACATCAACTGGCATTTCCACTATTTCCGCCTCCTTAAGAAACTTTTGTGTCATCCATTGCCAACTTTAAACCATAGAGTCTATACTCGAGTTGTATCGTTCATTTCCGCCCCGGCTTTCGGCCTTCCCAATTCCGTTGCCGGGGTTTTATGTTATACTGAGTTAGCAGTCTTCCGACTGTAACCCCGCCCCGACAGGCTATCCCTCCAAGGTGCCTTTGTCGGGGTTTTTATATGTCCTTTCTTAATTCAGCAGGACAAACCATAATTAAGTGTTCACCTAAGACATACCTTTCCGTGTCACATTCATTATTAGTGATTGTGTAGTCATATGCCGCTTTATCGGTATAAGCACCTGTTACTTCAAACAGGCCCGTTTGGCGTTTATATCTCACAATATCTGCTATTTTAAATTCCACTCTCACTCCTCCTATCGAACATAATTACTCTTTAGGCAACTCTTGAAAATGCTGTTTCCAGTTCATAAAGAGTAACTTGAATTCATTCACCCCGATGTCCCTGCCTTTAGCAAAAGTTTGATTGACAATCTTCCCGTGTTTGGTTGTCTCTCCTTCACTCCACAAAAACTCAACAACATCGGCATCTTGTTCGATGGATCCTGATTCCTTCAAATCAGATAGCTGTGGCCGCCCTTTCATTTCACTTGCTCGGCTCATCTGGGAAAGCATCATAAAGCAACAATCAAGATCCATTGCAATTTGTTTAGCCTGGCCTGTCACACGTCCTATGGCCAATGCCCTTGTATCTCCCTTTGACTGAGGGATACTCATAATCTGGAGGTAATCAACGACAATCATGGCTATCTTTCCATATTTCTTTTTAAACTGCTTGGCCGTTGCTTTTATTTCATCGATGGTTACTCCCGAGCTGTCCTGCATATAGATGGGCAAAGCTTCAAGATTTTCATAGGCCATATTCAACAACCGTTTTTCATTATCGTTAAGATTTTTTGTTTTGATTTTCTGGAATGCAATCCCGGTCTGAGCTGATAGCATTCTATCCTTTAGAGAATTACGCTTCATTTCCTGCGACCACACCAGGACAACTCCCTGCTTTTGCTTGGCAACACCCATAACCCTCTGCAATGCTAAAGCTGTTTTACCCACCGAGGGCCGGCCAGCTGATACAAACAACCAGCCTCGCCATAGCCCTTGCGCCCATTTATCGAACTCCGTGAATCCAGTTTTGATAAACTCTGCCGGTGTCTTAAGATGGGTGTAATATTCGTTTTTAGTCTCCGAGAAGCTAAGCATTTTAGAGTTATCCCGGGGCCTCATTTCCGTTACAAGCTCTTCTATGATGCTGAAATATTCCTCATCGCTTTCATAGTCGTTACGGTCCATTCCAGCGATGATATCGCCCATATTTCTGGTTCGTCTTCCTAATGCTTTCGAGCGAATAATTCTTGCATAAACCTCGGCATTCCTCGGGCTTGGACAGGATGCTGCCAATTCGGTTAAGTAGGAAACACCTCCAAGATTCTCAATGCTGCTAAACTTTACAAATGCGTCTGTTATCGTAACAACATCAATTGGAGAGCCTTTCTTTTCAAGATATCTCATAACCTTGTAAATCATTTGGTGCCGAATAACTGAGAAATCTCTTTCTTCAAGGAAAACTATTTCATCTAAAACACTAGGTTCTAGCAAGATAGCTCCTAGCACCGATTGCTCGGCAAAAATCTCATTTTCCCCAGTCGAATTTTTCAGGATCGTTCCCCTCCCCTACCCATCGCTGGAACTCTATATCTTTGTCTCTAGTATCGGTTCGCTGCTGTGTTGGCTGTGGTGGTTTAGGAGATTGAGAGGCTTTCATTTGCATTGCCAACTGCGGGAATTTCTCCCTAAGTTTTTTGGCACTAAGGATGTTCTTTTTCCAGAATGGGTCAGTAACCACCCAATTCATCACATGCCCAGCCAATTTCTTATCAACCTTGTCCAATTCAACGAGTTTACGCATGTCGTCTGACCATCTTTGCAAATCGGCCTTTATGATAAGGTGTTCCAACCCTTCAGCCTTAGCAGCTTCAGTTACCTTCTCATGAAAGTACTTAGCCATTTTGTAATAGGTATTCCCCTCGGGATATTTGTCAGCGCCCTTCTTATTTGAAGGTTTTGGCTTTCTATCTCCCTCGCCATGGTGTTCTTCCATCTGGTATGTCTCCCAATTCAGGATTGTTACCAAGGTGTATTGCCTACCACGCTGGCCTTTATGAATTGATATCATACCGTTCCGAACCATCCATTTAAGGATAGAATCAATGGTTTTGGGATTAGGCTCTTCCCACAGCCCCTTTTCGTAATAACCAACTCCCCTGGCTATCTTTCGAACCGATGTAAGGTGTTGCCCTTTTTTAATATGCAGCTTAGATCCATCACTCAAAGGTATTACAGCATCGTTGTGGTTTACTTGATATTTCAGCCATTGCCAAACCCGGTGATACAGGGGCGGCATTAGCCAAATATCGCTGTTAAGTTCTTTCCTGTGGTCCTTAATGTACCCCTGCATTCACCTCACCTTCATCCAGTCTTACTTTCAGCTTTCCTTAACTGTTCGATAGCTTCACACGATGCATGCAACCCGTAACCTAAAGCATTTACAAATAAATTCAGCCTAGCGATTTCATCATTTTTTTTGCCGAGTTCCTTTGTAAGGCATCTGACAAGTTCTTCAGCTCTCTGGCGCCTTTCCTTCTCATATTGATAATCTTCAAACCATGCAGCCTTTATCTCTTCCACTTCTTTTTCAGTGTAGATAGTTTCCTTTTTTGCTTCCTTGCAATATTCGGCGGGGATGATAAAACCTCGTTTTGGTCCTTCAGAGATAATGTAGCAACCGAAAACAGGTGTATCTTCGACCTTATAAAGCTCACCTATCCTTGTCCGGTGCTGGGCATCCGCATAAAATTTGATTACTTCAACGTACATCTATATCACCTCTAACTTGTACTTGTCTGGCCTAATGCCCTTCTTAGCCAGAATCCTTTTAACAGTCATTTCAGCTAAGCCAGGCATGTTATTTGAGCTTGAAAGGTGGGTAAGATAAATTTGTTCGCTAATCCCCTTTACAAGAAAGGATAAAGCTTCGGCTGTTTGCTGATTGCTCAAGTGACCGACATCTGAAACTATCCTAGCCTTTACGCTGTTAGGATAATCCGATGCTTCCACCATGGCTGGATCATGATTTGCTTCGATGATGTAAGCAGTGGAATATTCCATCTTGGCTAACATTTCTTCATCCACAATTCCAGTGTCTAGGCATATGGATACTTTGTTGCCGTGAAAGTCACTGATCACATATCCAACAGGATCCAGTGCATCATGATGGGAAGAGAAAGTTTCAATGTAAAACCGATTCTTTAAGTGGATGCTGTCACCAGCCTTGAAAGGGCTTTTTAAAAGTTCTTCGACGCACTGGATGTCCTTCCATTCTCCCTCCGCTGCAAAGACAGGAATCTTGTATTTATTAGCAAGTGGCAAACCTTTAATATG
Source organism: Bacillus sp. FJAT-27225 (assembly GCF_001685025.1). Taxonomy (GTDB): domain Bacteria; phylum Bacillota; class Bacilli; order Bacillales; family Cytobacillaceae; genus Bacillus_D. Next base: position 483,938 of record NZ_MAYU01000022.1, read on the forward strand.
GTCCGAGTGGGCGTGTGTGATAAAAATGGCTGCTATCGAATCTGGCCGGATTCCTACATCAAGCAGCCTTTTTTCTATTTTCGTTTTTGCTATCCCTGCATCAACAAGTATTGCGCCTTCCGGTGCCTGGAGGGCTATACAGTTCCCTCCAGAGCCGGATGCTAGAATTTCAATCTTCATAGCTTAATCCAGTGAATCCTCATTGGAATTTTGCATTTCCCTCATATCAAGTTCCATGTCCATGATGTCTAGCAAAGCATTGATTTGAGCAAGAGAAGCGTCAAAGTTAGGAGAGTGCTGGGCAATGTAAGCCTGTTTAGCTTCTTTACCAGTTATCCCAAGCTGTTTGAATTTCTTTTGCATTTCATTCTTGGCAACATTTACTTTATCAACCTCAGGATTACCGATTGGTTGCTGTTCCTTTGGAGCGTCAATCACATCGGCATTTGGAGTGATATCTTTTCGCGGCTGTGGCTGATATTCTGGAACTTGTGATGGGCCTGCTTCATTGGAAATCGTTTCGTCTTCAAATGACAATCCGTATTGGCGTTTGAGAGCTCTTTGCTGAACATGCTTCCCGAACATATCAGAGGTCCATTTAGTCCAGTTATCCTTGTTCTGCCCTTTGAACATATGCTCTACTTCTTCAATATCCATAATGACTGTTACCGGACGGTGGCCATCTCTATAGGCGATGGAGTAAGCGCCAATAATCTTACCGCGGGGAAAACCAATTTCATGAAGTACAACTTCCATTTCCTTTGTTTCCTTGTTCATAGCAATCTTGAAATCGTCATTCTCATGAACCATTTGAGTATCAGGTGGCTGAAAACCTTCCATATCTCTGGCCTTAGAAAGGTAAGCTTCAGCAGCAAATTGGATTCGTGCAGTGTTCCCGTATTTGATGAAAAAGATTTCATTCTTGAATGGATCCAGTCCATAAGAAGCAGCCTTATGAGCAAACAACAGGAATTCAGTATCAGTTGCAGTTGGAGCGATAGAAGTACGAATTACTTCCAGTACTTGTGGAGCAAAAGCTTCGCTTATTTCTGGTGTTAATGGCAATGTTGCTAATTGATTTTTAGACATTTAATTAAACCTCCTCATTTAGTTTCATACATGGATTCATGCATGCATTTCAGATTGCAATATCGGTCAGAGCCTTTGTGCCAAACATGCTGACCGGGGTAAATAGGTGCTTCACAAGATTCATTGGCGCAAACAGTAACAGGTAGTTTTTTTACTGGATAACCGGTTTTCATAGTCCGGGTTATCGATGGGTGTTCAAGGTCCATGGTCTACCTCCTAATTGTTGTAATGCCGCTTGAAAGCTTCACGAGCCTTTTGCTTCCGTTCCCGCCGGCTAAGAATGACTCCATGCTCTTTCTTAATAGATGCAGATACCGCGGATAAACCAAGAGTGCCTGGCTCATATACCGGCTTAGTGTTTTTAGATTTCTTTGGACGAGCAGCCCGTTTAAATTCAGCAAATTCACGAGCCTTTCCAGCTTGAAGGGCAACCCTTAATGCCTGAGCTTTATCTTTAAACCATCTTAGAAAATCCATTTCTTTTCCCCCTTGGCTTTTAAGCCGGTATAATTTTTTTAGTGCCAGTCTCACGATGCACCAAATGGAGCTTGTCCCCGATAACTTTGTAAACAAGCCAGTTGTTATGGTTTAGGCCTGCAAATCCCATGGCTTTCTTTTGTTTTTTGGTAGGACGAAGACCGTGTTTCATTCCGTCCCCACCTTCAATTCCTGTCCGGCAACCACTCGGGAAATGATGAGCTGTCCGTTTGGCTCCTTGAATCGAGTGATGGACTCAGCATTATCGACAAAACAAGGTGTGATCAGTTCGCTTTGTTGGCTCAATACGTCCCTCAGCTCAAGCCCGGCTCGAATGCTTTCAGAGAGTGATAGTTTCCTATAAGGTTTGTCATCCATTTCAATTTCAAAAGTAGGCTTAATTTCACCGTTCTTTTGCTTGTCGAAAAGTCGGACTGATAGAGTAGTAAATAGGGCTTGTACCTTTTCAGCCTGCAGTTTAGCTTCTTTGGCTCTAAATGCTTTAATGCTATCCAGGATAAAGATTGAGTCATTAAGTGATTTAAGAGTTTCCTTTTCATCAGCTTCAGCCTGTTCAACCATTTTTGCTACGCCCTCGTAATTTTTATGTCGCGTTAATTCCAATTCAAGAGGAGTAATCCGTTCTTGCAAGGCACGAAGTTTTTCCATTTGTTCAGAAACATCGATGTACTCAATTTTTGCAAACTCTTCCTCAAGTTCTTTCCTTTCGATGACAACCTGGTCGAATTGCTTTTTGAACTTTTGCATCCTGGCTTGTTTGTCAGCTTCAGCTGCAGACAGTGCATCGTCTTTAAGAGGCTGTTTGCAAACTCGGCATTCGCCTTGGATTTGTTCATTTTTAAGTGTCGGCCATTCTTCCTGCATACGAATCCGTTCGTTTAAAAGAGCCTTAATTCGATTTTGCAATTGGTTGTATTTGTTATTATTATCTCCGGCTGAATCTGTCACTTTCTCAATAGCCTCACGCTCTTTTAAAAGGCCACTCAGCTCCACTTTCAGTGTGTCTAAAGCAACACTAGGGACATTAGCTTCCAATGATTCTTTGAGTGTCTTAGTACGGCTCTGTGCGGCAATATAAGCTTTATCCTTCTTGTTTTTGTTTTCCTTATGCACCTTTTCCATGTCCTCAAGAGAATGCTTCTTCAGACCAGCTCCCAGTGCTTGAGCTTGCGCTTCTGGAAGGTGTTTTAAGACCTCTTTAGCAATTGGAGTGCTAACATACTGGAGCAGCAATCCGCGTTGTTTTTCCCAATGAAGTGACGGAAAATAAGACGGATTAAAAAGTGACATAAACAGTTCTTTTTCGAATAGACTTGATAACAGCTCGTCAAATTCTTTGGCTTTGGAGGGAACCTCGTTTATGTAGTACTGAGCTTTTCCTTTCTTAAGGCCCCGGCCAAGCAATAAATTTTTCCCATCAATTTGCAATAAAAGTGAAACCATTGTTTCATCAGCTGCGTAAGTGATAGGTGAAGGATCCACCTTGCTTCCTAAAACATCATTGCCGTAAAATAACCATGAGATGGATTCCAGGATACTGGACTTCCCTTTCGCATTGTCCCCAGAAATCTTGGTCAGGTCGCCAAACTTAACTTCAAGATTTCTGTGGGATTTGTAGTTTTGTAGATTAAGAGACAAAAATTTTACTAGCACATACAATCCTCCTTTTTGAATGATAGAATACTCTAAGCAATGGGAATCTAAACAATAATTCTAAAAGTTTATTTTTCTCCCCTTATCCTCACCTCCCTCAGAGTTAATATCACCAACTACCACACCAATTACGAACATGAGTAGTCCGAATAATATAAAGGCCATTATAATCCGTGGTTCCATAAAATCTCCCTTCAACTACGACCTCGTAATTTTTTAATCTAAAAAAAAGAATCTTTCAAATGGTTCCCCGAACGCTTTAAGTACCCCTGCAATAAATGACTGACCAGGCGCGTTATAGCTTGGATGGTCAGCTGGCAATGCAGCTCTCCACAATTGAGAAGTCGAAACTCCAATTGCTTCAGCTATTTCTGCCCTTGTTTCAAGATTACGATCAATTGCCGCTTTTCTAAGTTCAATCATGTTAAGTCTAATAGCGGCCTTTTTAGCTTCCATACTTTCACCCCACTTCCTACGACCTCGTAATTGCTTGCAAGAACAATATATAACATAAATTGCATATATGCAATAAAATATTTACATTTTTATATATTTTTTCCCAATTATGAATCTTTTTGGCTCGTTTATGCGTAATTTGGCAGACACCTTCCATTGCGTGCTCGTAATTTTTTGTGATATATTTTCATTATGTAAAGACAAGCTGTAAAAAATAATTTACCAAATAAAGGGGTAAACAAATTATGAATGTAAAAACCAGTTTTGGGAGTTTCATTAAACACCATAGACTTGCTAGTGGTTTTAAGAAACAAGCGGACCTTGCCAGGGTAACTGGAATAACAACAGCAACTATGTCCAGGATTGAAAATGAAATACATCGACCAGATTTAGATACAGTTAAAAGATTAGCGAAGCATTTAAACTCTACTTCTTACGTTGAATTAATGGTTGCATGCGGTTATTGGGATAAGGAAGAATTGCTAGATCTAGATGTAAGTTTGGTAACAGGACTCGATGTATCTGATATTTCTCCTAGTGAGGTTATAGAGAAAATTAGCAAAGATATTAAGAAGAAGCAATATGAGGATAAAAAAAATACTCCACAAAATGAAGTGGAGTTTTTAAACAGTTTAGACCTGACAGATCAGGAACTTAAAGAGAAATTCGATTTAAAAATTGATGGTCAAACTTTAACTGAACAAGAGACAGCTGGAATTATTGCTTATATTCGTTCTCTTCGCCAGGTTCACAGTAAAGATTAACTAACACTAATTTTAGATTTGCAATATCAATCTCGAGCAGTTCGGCCAACTTTTCTAAGTTCACGGGTTTCTTCGCTGCCAAAATTAACAATCCTTTCTTCCGTGTCATTTTATCTATTTTTTTACACGTTTTGTGACATCGATTTTATATGTCGACCCCTGACTCTATAATTGGGAGGGGAGGGGGCGGTTACCATATTAAGGAGACTCGGAGAACTAAGAGATAAGCACAAACTTACACAAGAAGAAATTGCAGATATACTTGGGGTTGCCAGAACTACATATGCCATGTATGAACAGGGCCACCGCGAAATGGATAATCAATCACTTATTAAGCTAGCAGATTATTATAAAGTATCAACAGATTATATTTTTGGAAGAACTGACAATCCTCTTTTTGTTGAAAGCCTAACCCAAGATGAAATCATTTTTATTACTCAAACACTAGAACTGTATAGAAACCTTAAAGCCCAATGGAAGCACTTGTAAAAGTGCTTTTTTTGTGCGGTTAATGTCATTATATGCGAACAACCGTTCGTATTCAAGTATTATATTTGTTTAATTTTGTAGAAATTGTTACTTATTTTCCAGTCTCCTTGCTATATTGTACTTCGGTTCTTAGGTTTTTTTGTCCTTATTTGTATTTTTTCACTAATCCTTCACAATCTGGATATTAACTACTTTTTATTTTAAGTTTTACTTGCTCTACTTTTGGTACAATCTTTTTCGGTTCTTCCGGTCTCTTTAAGCTGTTTACAAAGCTGGTAAATGATTCAGCCTGGAACACCTTGAATGGATATTCTCCATCGATTGCATACCGTTGATCACTTAGTATCAGGACATGAGGGAATGGATCTTTGGCAATTATTCCAGTTTCATATAAGGCTACATACCTCTCGAGCTTTTCAATCATTTGTTTTTCACTGTAGACGGTCCTTTGCACTTCCACAAAAAAACTTGTATTCCTGTACTGGCAAAATATATCCGGCTCCGCACAATCCCCTTTCTTTCCGTACTTAGGCTCGACCATGAATGTCCCCAGGTCGCCCAACTGCTTTAATTCTTTGTAAACATTCAGGATGGAAAGGAAATGATTGATTTTTTGGCTATCCTTTTTAATCTGTACTTCTGGCCCAAAGTAAAGGAAAGGAACATATGCCTGGCTTCGCTGAATCTGCCCATCCCGGAACAAGCGAAGCAAAACATTATTGGCAGCATACTTGGGATTTTTCTTCCCTTGGAAGTGCAGTTCCGCGATACTATCCCGATCCATCACCCTGAACTTATTCAGGTCCTTAATAATCGCTTTATCCCTTGCAGTCAACATCAGCCAAACACATCCTCTTCGGTTAATTGTTTTGGTTCATCTGGCTTAACTTCTTTCACTTTATAACCTCTTGCGAACATATCTTTCCAATCTCGAACACGATAGTTCATCAGTATTTTTTCGGCCTCGTCCTCCGTTAGGTATGGAGCCTGCAGCTCTGTTAGCTCATCTCGTTTAATCAGGAATCGGCCCGGGGTTTCTTTGCTAATCTTCTCACTTCCTTGAGTCCCAATAATTTTAGAGTTGGTAATATCCGTGGTACGAAAGCCCATTCTCACAGTTAGCAATCCACGTATTTTTGTATCTAAAATGTCATGAGAAGGTCGTTGTAATGAGAGTATGCAATAAATCCCCAGGGCCCTACCCAGCGCCACAATCTGAACCAATTGTTTTTTCATGTCCTTGTCATCCATAATCATGACGATTTCATCAATGCAGAGCAGGATGAACGGCTGTTTTTCGCTTTCTGGTAGTTTAGTAATATGAGTGACGTTGAATTTATTTAACAGCTCTCCTCGCCGCTCCAGTTCCTTGTGAATGTATTCCAACATCCTGGCCATATCATCCGGATAAACACAAACGCTTTTTACGTGCTTCACCCTCTTGAACAGGAAGAATTCACTCATTTTCAAATCACCCAAATATATGTGCAATTCTTCTGGTGATTTAACCTGAATAAGGGTTGTGATTATCTGTCTTACTTGAGTACTTTTGCCGGCTCCTGGCTCTCCAGAGACAAGGCAATTAGGCTCCGTTACCGCATTGTAGACCATCCACTCGCCTGCGCTGTTTTTACCACACACAATAGGCATTTCTAGCCCTTCAAGCGAGGAGGTAATGTCTTTGTACTTGTAAATCAATTCCTTCGGCAAACTGTCATTATTGATGGTTAAAACATATTTCTTAAATTCACCATCTACCGTGATGTTCTTGCCAAAGACTTGCTGAAAAACATAAAGGTTCTTAGTTAGGGTTTTAGGATCTAATCCAGTAGGAAGGGTAAAAACATATTCAGTGGAGTGTTCAGTGGTTCGAATAGAGTGGATTTTGGGGTATATCTTGCGCTCGTCGCTTCCTACAGTTAGATGAATACCTCCGGCCCTGAATGCTTTAATCAGCCGCTTACGAGCCATTAAATCGCTCCAGAAGCTCATGGCAGCCACCTGAGTGTTATTGGGTTCATCTCAAGGAAATACACCCCACAGGCGAGCCCAGCAAGTGGCACTAAGAACTTAACCGCTGTTCCTAGCCAATGATAACCTAATGAATCTGCCAAACTATCAGTCATTGCAACTACCAGTACCCCTCCAGCAGCTAATAAAATCCCGGGGCCAAATAACATATTGATAACCTCCTAGTTTCATATTTGTCTAATTATTTGAAAATTCGCGGACCCCCTCGCGCTCCCCCTTCAGGACGTTCCGCTTCGCTCCACTATTAACAGATTTTGTTTTTGTTGATATGGCAGGCTTTCTCCTTGTACAAGTGTACCTTTAATAACCAGATGAAAATGATTTTAAAAACACTTCCGTAACAGATACCCTCCTTCCGGAACTTATTTGCTACCGTTTTGCAACTGTGTGGCTTTCGTGTTATTAGCCTATGCCCAGTTAGCAAGGGAATTGCCTGTCCTTCACAAAATGGCTGTGAAAAATTTACTCAACCATTTGTGACAGGAATCATATTATGAATGTCGAATGGATATAGTGGTGATGTAGATGTTGAGGAGTAACTTTAAAAAGGTTATTGATGAATCTCCATACAAGCCGGCCGCAATCCGGGATTATATGGGAGTGCATAGAAACACTTTTTCTAACTGGATGACAGGAAAACATATTCCATCAGTGGAGGATCTGTTTAAAATTGCTCGTTTTATTGGGAGAAAAGTAGATGATTTTTATGAATGGGAGGAGGAAAACGAATGAGGAAAGTTCTTTTAATTGGTTTCCTGGCAATAGTTTTATCTGGCTGCGGTGGTGATGAGGAGGCCGTGGCTACAATCAGTGTGGACGAATACAACCAAATTGAAGAAGGAATGACTTATGATGAGGTAAAGGAGATTGTTGGCGGTAAATCAGAGGAGGAGAAAAAGTCAGATGATTATACCGGGCACATATTTGATGGAGAGGGAGGGAAAGTAAAATCCTCTAAGGTGGTACTTGGTTTTGATGAAAATGGTTTATTAATTGATAAAACAGAAATTGGCCTCGTGACAGAAATATCTAGCCAGTAAGGAAATGAGTTTTTAAAATGTACGTAACAATTAAAATTAATTATCGTTCCACTTATAATAATCTTACCCAAGTAGGATCCTTCCCACTCCGTGGCAAAAAGCCAGAGCAAATTGCTTATGGATGGTGGAAACAGATAAAGTCGAATACTTATAATCCACACCTAATAAACGTAACAGTTGACGGGGTGGACATTACTCAGGATGTAAAGGGATTAGAAAAGGCATCTTTACCGCCAGATAACTTGCCCTTTTAAAGGCAAAAAGCCCCTCTCCCAATAAGGAAAGGGGCTCTTACATTACTTTTCGTATACATCAATAAAGGACTCAAATCCCGCATTTTTCAAAACTTTAACCTGTCTTTCTGCGTTTTCTCTATCGCCGAATGAGCCAGTCACTACTCGGTAAAACACGTTATCTTTTTTAGTAGATGCTGGTGTCTGTGCAACAGGTTTTACGGTTGTCTTTTTCTTCAGGCCGTATTGATCAACAAGAGCTTTTACAATTGCTCCTGCAATTTTTTTCTGGCCTTCAACAGATCTGACAAAAGCTGTGTTTTCTTTATGTGTCATGAAGCCCAGCTCGGGAAGCACTGCGGTCATCTTCGTATATTTTACCATCGCCCAATCCTCAAACTTAACGCCTCGGTCTTTAAATCCTGTAGCAGCCAATAGGTTCTTTTGCATCTTCCCTGCAAGGGCTAAAGCTTCTTTAGGCTTTGATTTGGCCACAAACACCTCAACACCGTTCCCTGTGGTCCACGTCTTGCCGTCACCGTGGGCATTCAAGTGGTAGTCAATGTGAACGTGAGCACCCCAATTATTAATTGCTGTATAGCGTTCTTTCAGTGGAATATCCCGCATACCAGTCGGATCATCAAACCGCTTTTGCTCGACTCCCTCATATAAGGTAAGCTCCGCCATGACTAACCGGCATATCGGGTCGGTTTGCTCCCATTCTTTTTTACCATCAGGAGACTGCTTACCTGGAGTTACTTTTGCATGGCCACATGCATGAGATATTTTTAATGGCATGATTCCCACTCCTTTCAAAATAAAAAATAGCCAGGCACTTAGCCTCGCTTACAAGTAGTTCTTATCGTTTTTAGGTTCAAGATATCTCATTGCCTGCCGGCTATCACCAAGACCCGCTGTGGTGGGATCAGGCACGATATTGATTGCATTAATAATCGTTAGCACTACCAGGAACGGGTTGGAGATGAAATTTATTAATAACTCGCCAACGATTGGCCATGATGTAATATCATCCACTTTAATGCCCATATAAGCTAATACCGGGATTAAAAGGGATGCAATAAACCTAATGATAAATTGCAGGTTTTTTCGACTAAAACGTACTTTCCAGTTAATCATCCCATTATCCTCCAAACCATTTTAGTATTTCATCCCATAGAGAAATGATTAAAGTTAAAACCCCTACAATTCCAGAGCCCCCAATTAAACCTAAAAAGAGATCCTTCCTGGTGGTAATTTTGGTTTTAACGATTTCCCCTTCCTGGGTAGCTCTGATTTTGTTCATTTCTCCTTCTTCTACCGTTTTTATTTTTTTGATTTCTAATGTATGCTCCAGGAGCTTGGTAGTAAGTTCTTTCTGTGAACTAAATTCTTTCAAAACCGTATTTTCCATTTGCACTTGACCGTGTTTTATTTGTGCATTCTCTTCCCTGACTTTGCCCAGGTCTTCAATGACTTTACCGTAATTTTGCTCTAATTGTGTGATCCTATTTTCGTGATTTTCTATTCTGTCTGGCACAGTCATCTCCTCCAATGTTCACCACCCCCTGAAACTCTCTCTAAATGTCACTCTGCTAAATGGCCTAACCCTTCATCCTCTAAAATTTGTTTAACCTGTGGTTTAAGCATTTCCGGTACATCGCTATAACTCTTCAAACCTCGCATAATATAGGTTGCATACAAAAGCGCCAACATCGTCACATCCCTCCTCCTAAAATTATTTCCGCTAGTTCCATGATTGCAAAAGCGTTCATCTGGTTTTCTTTCTCAGCTAATTCCAAGCGAGATTTAAGTTCCTTATTTTCCTCGGCTAGACTCTCCAAGGTAGTTGGCGGCAGGGGTGGTTCCGTGTCTTCCGGTTCTTTCGGTGAATACACTAGGTCGCCATCTATCACCTGGTAATTGCCAATGTCTTTGAAAGTTTTACCGTCCACCTCAAAAAAATAATCGTATTCCTTATCTGGTGGCAATACGAACTCTACAAATCCTCCGTAAGTTTCGATGATATTCCCTTCAGCGTCAGTGTTTAGCCATATCTTATACACGGTCCTCCCTCCTTTTACAAGAAATCAGTCTGTTTAATCCTGACAACCCTACTTTGCGCAAAACAATTAATATCCGTTGTTTGCATTTTGCAATAGATAGCGTACTCGCTGCCGTCAGGTACACCTAAATCGAGTGTTAGCCAATGTTCGGATGGTGAACCCACAATTGCGTTCGTACTCGCTGACGCAAGCCATACATCCTGGTTGCTCGTTGGTGTTACAAAGAAGTAAACTAAAGCTCCTGTTTCAGAGGCTAGGAAAATTTGTAATTTGACATATCGTGCTTTCCGTTCAAAGGTATAGACCTGGCAAATTGATGACCAGACACCATCATTCATCTGGAAGTATCGACCGTTTACTCTTGCATCAATAACAAATGGTGGGTCCGAACCGAATATGTCATACGCTTGATTTAATTTTCCATCAATCATAGTTATAAAACCATCGTCACGTTCTACTGTAAAAGCACCTTTTTTAACATATCCTCCACGATAATCAAGTTGTAAGTATCTGGTGCCATCAGGATTGCTTGCTCGAACACCATGTTGTCCCAAGTCTAAACTTGTAGGTAAGGGTGCCGTCAATCGCAAGTCCTCGCGAACCGCCTGTCCAGCAGCATTGGCTTTTGCTGTTGCATCAGCTTCTACATCTTCCGGTGCAGGAGTCCAGTCTGTCGCTTTATTTCCTTTTTCAACCTTAACCCAATTTACAGTAGCTTTACCTAAACGGCTTCCCTCACTAGGATACAAGTAGAATGTAATATTATATCTGCCAGTCCACGTTGCAACCCACTGTGCCGATACAGTAGTGTCCGTTGTTGACGTTATGGATAATGTCTTTACACCTTTAACCCAAGTCGGTTCCCACAGATAAATTTCCAACCATTTTCCATCATTTAATGCCTGTTGATCCACTCTGCCATTCACAGTGATTGTATAGGTTTCGCCCTCTATTAAATCCACCGTTAATTGCCTGTGTCCAAACCCATAAGCACTAGAAGTTTCACCTATTTTACTGTACGGTACTAGATTCCTACCACCAACTTCTATCTTTGATGGATCATATCCATTTTCAAAAGTTGAACCTGCTCCTATACGAATATTGTTTGCGTCTAGTTGCCCAATAGCACCAGCAGATAAATTAAATCCATCTGCCGTAATAGCTTCGACAAATGTATTTCCACCATCTTTACTAATGCCAAATCCTTCTGAATTTAAAAGGGTTAATCGATTCGGGTCGATTTTTGACTGTCCGATAATCCCATTTCCAAATATGAGTTCTGTCTGGGCGGACAGCAACGCTTTGGTAGTGATAATAACCCAATCGTCCAGTGCGTTAAATGGCAACTTCCCACGGCCTTCTATCAACTCATTGATGCGGTCGATAGCTGTTTGCAAGTCAGATTGGTGACGCTTGACGAGGGGTTCAGTGCCAAAGGTGAGAGCAATGTCTAAAATCTCCCCGCGCCAATTACGGGTAATGGACTGCTCGACGACGCGAACCTCGTCATTTAGTCCAATTCGTTCATCAATTAAAAATACCCTGTCGCCAAGTTCCGATTGGGCGATAGGGTATCCTTGTTTTGTCAAATCATGTATGTCAGCTGAGACGCTGATTTTCAGAGAGTTGTCCACCAGATCTTTAAGTGCTGCATCCATTGTTGAAGCATCCTTCACCCTGCCATCATATATAGGAGGAGCGTGCCTCATGCCAATGCCGGGAATTTGTGCCAATGGAGACGTGTATTCACGTTTTAACTTGGCATTTTTCTCATCCCCCTCATCATAGTCACCGAATCCTTTAGCGTGCGTCCAAAAGGCTGAAGCATCCATTTCCATGACGATATTAGAGGCATTGAGCTTGTGGCGATACATAATGCTGGTATCTCGGCCTATTTGCGTGTGGAGATAAACTGTATTCCCGGATAACCTGAATTCGGCACGATATCGGTTAAGGGCCCGTTTAAAGGATGACAGTTTTGTTTCTCCCTTGCCGAACCCCTCCCATTGGACAGCAAGGAATGAATCTACTAGGACGAAATTAAAGCCTGTCCCGGCAAAGATTAAATCGAAAGCCTGATTTGCGGTCATGCTCTCGTTATATTCCTCGTAAATCCTATTGGAGTCCAGGATATCAAAGAAGAGGGGAATTGCTTTAATATCTATGGTTTGCTTATTGCCTTCTCCTTTTTTCCGAGCGAATATAATTTTATGAACAACCTCATCCAGGTCGCTGATTTCCCACATTTCTGATAGATTGTTAATAAAGAGGTTGTTTACCTTATTGGCATGAATGACAGCCGATAGTGAGCGATTTCCGTTTAATTCGGATTCATTGGTAATCGTCGCCTGGACAGGAAATTCATCGCCGGTTAAATTTCGGACAAACATTGGTTCACCTCCCTACACAAAAAGAGCAGCCGGATCACCCCGATTGCTCTTTTTTTATTCTGCTTATTAGTGCGCAATTGATTCCGATAGCGCAACTATTGATACGAAACAACCCATTCTCTATCGGCAGTATAATCTGACGCACTAAAGTTCTTAATCCAAATGGTAAGTTTATCAGCATTAGTACAAAACGCACCATAAACCACATCGCCACGTACTCCCCATCTTGGAGAAATTGAAATGGCACTCGCAGTAGTTATTCCAGGTAAACTGACTTCTACAGTTATATAAGCGCCTGCTGGTACTACTACATTAGTTGTAACTGTTGCTTTGGATTTCTGTCTTTCTGAAATGAACTCCCTATAGCCATATACGATAAATCCATAGAAACTCAAAGAATCGGCTGTACCTATGTTCGATACTGTTATAGTTTGGAATCCTTTGCCTGTCAGGTGTATAACTTTAGTGCCGATGTCTCCTTTAACCAAAGCATTAAATGCTGTTAAGTCTAACTTTGAGCCTAAAGCAAATGTATAAACTGACGGCGGTTGGGTTACAGCAAATCTATCGGCACCGTTAATCATAAAGGATGATTCGATGTAAGGTTGTTCAGAACCGAAATTAACCTTTACTTCAGCCCGTGAATTAGCACCTGCAGTAAAAATAGGAATTAACAGTAAGTTTTCATTATCTGTATAGAATGTTGTCGTAAACTTTTGCCCTGCTGCAAGGTTGACTCTTGAACCATATTTATTAGACCATACGCCTAGCGGTGAAGCGTTGTCACCGCCAATAGCACCGTCCGTTACATACCCTATTCCGTCACCTTCAACGGATAAAATAGAGTCATTGGTCACTTTATAAGGGTTTAACAAATTCTTAGTCCCTACGAACAATCCAGCAATTTTTGTGCCGATTATGGTATAACCCTTAGTATTAAAGTGAGTTAGATCGTCAGGGCTTTGCCCCGTTGCGGGGTCGTCAGCTTGGACAGATATCATATCATGCCCATCGAGAAAGTCATCTGTATTAATTACTGGAATACCATAGATATACCCAATACTGTGTAGAGCTTCCCTATAAGATTCTAGCCAAGGATGTGCGCCACCTTGACTAATTTTAGGTGGGGTCAACAATACTACAGCCGAACCAAAATCAATTATCTGCTCAATAAGTAAGCACATATCATTTACATAAGCATCTATTTTTTGCTTTTTATCACTTGGAGTCCCAGCAGTTGAATCGTTCGTGCCTAACATAATTAAGTGTAAATCCGCACTCGGATTAGTGCTCCATTTGTTTTTAGATGCGTCTGCATAATGACCTGGAACACCACGATTTACTACAGTTGCAATAGAACTACCATAAATACTCCTTAAATGTTCTTGCATAGCTTCTGGATAGGTTTTGCCTGCTTGTGTCACAGTGCTGTTTGATTGAGAGTCCATCGTGGGGTCGCTGTTTGCGGCTCGTTTATCCGGAGAATACGTATCTTGCCCATATGTCAAACTATCTCCTTGAGCAACGATTTTAAAAGCTGTTTTTAATCCTAATTTATTTAGAAAAGCTGCGTAATACCTTGCCTGTTTTTGTCTATAATCTAGTTTTTTCGCATTTTGTGCCAACTGCGCATTAACATTTGCCAGAGCCGTAGCAGAATACCCCTGGGTAAACTCCCATTTTAAACCGTCATAACGATATACATAACCGTTATCCAATGTCTGTACCGTATCCCCTAAAACCGGATTAGGATATGTGGTAGCAATAGCGGCAAAGTTATTAACCGGTCCCTTCCAGTTCGTTTTTGCTGTGTCTCCTACTGCCTTAGCATAGTCCCCCTGTGTTTTGGCATGATTCCCTTGGGCCTTGGCATAGTCCCCCTGATTGGATGCATATAAGCCTTTTTCATCTGCATAATCACCACGATCAGCTGCATAGACAGCCTGGGTTTCAGCTTCGCTTGCCGCTTCAACGGCTTGCTGGGCACCGGCCCCTAATCGCTTGATATCTGCATCAATGTCCTCGAAGTTTTTATTAAGATCATTTCGAAAAATGCGATTAAATATAGTTCCAAGTGTTCTGTATTTCATTCACACCGCCCTCCTTATAAGTAATAAAATCTAAAATCAAAATCTACTTTGGCGCTTGTGGCTCCCGTAACAGTAAAGTCATTCCAGCCAGGAGCGAGCTCTATAAATTTCCTGTTTGTTTTTCGCAAAAACTGCAAGCTGTTTGATGTGATATTCGGGCCATCAATGACGATAACTTGGGAGCTGTTCACGGTTTCATTTACTCGAAATACTGAACCGTTTGTATCATTCTTCAATTCTAAAAATGATGTTGATCCCTGCACTTCGCTTATGGTGATTTTTAAATCTTGTTCAAATGGATGTATCGGCACATCACCAGCGTTATATATCCGGAACTGGTTTGCGGTGTGCGTGTATACTAAACTATCATCATCGGATATTAAGCCCATTCCAGGACCCCACAGCTCTTTATTGGAGTCAATTCCATCACGCTGGATGTCGGCAGTTTTCCCGATTGATTCGGCGAAGGGAAGCTCAAACAGTTCCAAGCCGAATCTTGCCGTTGCTGCTCTTTTCGTAAGCCGTTCGGGTAAGAACCATTCAACCATACTTACTTTGTAGCGTTTTCCCGACTGGTGTAATTCAGATATATACATAAATTCATTTTCACTGAAGAACGAATAAATGTTATCTCTTAGGAAACGATAATCTTTTGCGTCATAAGCTTTCATTCCAATGCTTACTTCAATATCTCTTGTGGAAAATAAGCGCCCTTTATCCACATAACCGTGTTTACCTTCGACCTCATTTCTAATTCTTTTGCTGATTATGGAGGATATAAAAATATCAAGAGGACGCGCGCCTGGTGGAAATTCTTTTTTGATCATTTGCTCATCATAAACTACAAACATACGCGTCCTCCTTAAAAGTATTTTGTCAGGCCAGCAATTGCATTTTCCGAATTTACAACTTCTGCAACTTTATCACCGCTGATATACACATCTTGATTTTTATTTAAAAGCTTATAAAGGATCCTGTTTTGTTCAGCCAACAAATCGACCAGTTGTTTGCTACCCCCGCCAGTTCCTAAATCAATCAACTCACGGCCTCTTTCTCCAACGTAGGCAACCCCGGAATTTAGCACGGTACCGCCGGACGCCATAAAAGGCACATTCCATTTTCTAAGAATTGCTTCCGTATCGTGATTAGGAATTACCTTGGCACCTGTAGGAAGATTTACTAAGCTCGGACTATTAGCCAAATATAATCCGCCACCGATGCTCATCAGTTCTCGGCCAGCTTCACCAACAACCGCCAGTCCGCCAGGCGCGAACCTTGTACCCTGAGCAAAGAAGTTGGGGAGTGCGGCTTTTAATCCCGCCTTGATTCCTGTCCATACCGCGCTCAACGTGACCTTTTTTGTTATCGCTTTGCTGACTTTCGTGTTTAGATCGTCAGCCTTTCCCTTGTCATCCACATTGACATTTTTTGTGACTCCTTTTCCCAGTTCTTTTGTCATGGCGGATGCTTTTCCAGTCCCCTCGTCAATGCGTCTATTCACCGTTGATTGTTCGCCTTGGATTTTTTGTATTTCTCCTTTGGCATTCTGGTAAAGACCAAGGGCCTTATTTAAATTGTCCAGCTCTTTTTGCTGTTCCGAATTGAGGCCGCCCTGAGCCCTCTTGGTATTATTCAATTCATTTATGCGAGTCTGCGTCTTGGTAATGGCGCTATCAAGCTGCTTTATTCCTTCTTCGCCCGTCTTATTGATTCCTGCATGTGCCAACTGCAGGTCAATCATTTTAGCGTAGAGGTCTTTGGTTTTCTGAATTTCCTTTTCCGTTTTTTCGACGCTCTTTTGCTTTTGCCCTACCTCATCAGCTATTGCAGTGACTTTGAAGTTTTGGGCGTTCAGTGCCATTTCTTGTCTGGCAATCTCCTCGATTGTCTTTTCGGCCTCTTGGTCTTTTCCTTGGTTGAGTTGCTTCTGAGCATCTATTCTGAGTTGAGCAATAGTTTTTTCAGTTTCATTTCTGGTTCTAACCGCTTCGTCCCTTTCCTGTTCCTTTGCCTTCAGTTCATCCAAAGCCGTTATATAATTTCTAATGTTTTGGTCAAGCTTCGCTTCCGCCTTTATGCGCTGATTCTCCAACTCTAGCCTGATATTTTCCCTCAGCTTTTCGTTGGCAACACCTATCGCGTCCGCATTCCCGATGATGGCATTTCCGTGATCCGACAAAGCTACGTCCACATCGGGGACCTTTTTAATTAGCTGATCGTTAAGGCCGAGCATTTCGGACAGTTCTTCATTAGACAGCCCTGATTTCTTTTGCAAAGCCCCTTGTTCATCAGTTAGTTTTTTAACTTCTTCTGCTGTGGTCGCAAATTTTAACTGATCTTGTATGTCGAGATACCTGAGCAGTTCATCATTGGACAACTTATTTTTATCTTTTAAACCATTATATTTTTCTGAAAGACCCTCTAATTCCTGCTGTTCCGCCATTAGAGACTCAGCGTGTTCAAGGTTGACCTCAGCTGCTTTTTTAACGGCTTCATTTTTATTATCAATTACCGTTTTAACGCCAATGATGGCGCCAGTTAATAGAGCAATGCCACCGATTGTCCAGCCGACTGGACCTGATAAAGCAGTTAATGTTGCCGCTAATCCTCCACCTGCACCAATTGCACCTGTAAGAGTTGATACGGCTGTAATAGTCCCGCCTATTCCGCTCATGATGGTTCCGCCAATTACAAGCAATGGTCCTGCTGCCGCAACCAAACCTCCGACTGTTAAAATAAGTTTTTTTGTTTTATCGTCTGCATCCCCAAATGATTTTACAAGAGGTTGCAACTTTTCTATTCCATCTTTTACGATGGGGATTAAATGGCCGCCCATTTCAATGCCCAAATCCTTAATTTGGTTCCACATGATTTTGATTTGGGATGCAGTGGTTTTATAACGTTGCTTAGCCTCATTTGTTAAAGCGTTATTTTCTTTCCAAGCTTTTGTTGATGTTTCTACGGCACTTGATAATAAATCAGATGCCCCTGCCATACGAAGGATTGTATCGGATTCCCGAATACCTTTAATGCCCAAATTATCTAAGATTGCAGTTAGGTTCTCACCTTCCCCGGCGGACTTTGACAGTCCTTTTATAAAGGTATCCAGGGCTGATATTGCATCTTCTTTAAACGCCTTTTTAAATTGATCTGCAGTCATACCGGATGCTTTTGCAAAGTTCTTTAAATCTGTCCCGCCTAAATCAACAGCAGACTGAATCTTTTTAAGGACCGTTGTCATTGCTGTACCGCCAGCCTCGGCCTCGATTCCAAGGGAAGACATAGTACCGGCTAAGGCCATGATCTGCGCTTCTGATAGGCCAACCTGTTTTCCTTGCGCGGCCAATCGCATGGCCATTGACATGATTTCCGCTTCAGTAGTGGCCATATTGTTTCCAAGCGCTACAACGGAACTTCCTAATTTGCTAAAATCATTTTGACTCATCCCAACAATGTTGGCAAAACGAGCAAATTCTGATGCTGCCTGTTCACGTGTTAAGTTTGTGGATTCGCCCAGGTCGATAATCGTCCTGGAGAACGATAGTATGCTTTCTTCGGCAATACCCAACTGGCCTGCCGATTCTGCAACCGCAGCTATATCATTAGCACTGGTTGGCAATTCTTTCGCCATATCCCTGATGCCTTTTTCCAACTTTTTAAATCCTTCTTCGCTGGTATCAACCGTTTTTCTAACGCCAGCAAAGGCGCTTTCAAAATCCACCGCCGCTTTAAACGCAGCTGTTCCCAAACCTACGATTGGGGCTGTTACCTTCATCGATAGATCTTTGCCAATCGATGTCATCTTATCGCCAACTGCAGTAAGTTTCGAGCCGATTGGGGCTAACTTCTCCGAAAATTGTGTCCACGAAGAGGATTGGATTTTTAACGCTGCATCCACATCTTTTAACTCGGCTTCCAGTCGATTAAATTGCGCCTGAGCATCGTTAACCTTTTTGGCCTGTCTTTCCAGCTGAGCTTCATTTGCTTTTCCGCTCTCGACCATCTCATCATATTTTTTTCGTGTTTCGGTAAGTTTGATTTTAGATGCTTCGAGGGAACGGGAGAGGATATCTTTTTTAGATGTTAGTCCATCAAGGCTTTTTCCATAATCGCCGCCTTTAGCTTTAACTGCCTTTAATTCGGACCCCATTGACTTCAAATTTCTGTCCACTTGTGCTATGCTGCCATTAAAATTAGACGCATCTAACGATAAGGAAACCGATAAGCTGCCGATTTCAGCCATGTAACTCACCTGCCTTTTACAGCCAATCTAACTCGTCCGCTGTGATATATTCCGGTTCAACTATGCTCAATTCAAGCCAAAATTTAATGTCCATTCCATCGATTTCGGGAAGCTTGTAACCTTCACGCATACGCTCTCGATACCAGTCCTTTATCCAGGCATATCCGTCAAAGTCCGTTACTTCCCCGGTTCGTTTCCCTCGTCACTTTCAATCTGCAAACCTCCGAGACTCAAAACCTCGTTGAATATTCGCATGGCTTCGGACTGTAAGTCAGCTACCGCCAGACCATCCCATACTTCATCAACTGTGAATTGTCTGTCAAAGGCAACTACCACAAATTCAACCAACTTATCAAAAAGTTCCTCTGATATTTCCTTGATTGATTTCATCTCTTTGTTCAATTTGAGCGCATTCTTGAAAATACGTGCTTTTACAAAGTCATTGGTATATGTTTTTTCCTTGCCATCTATGTTTAACGTGATTTGCATTCATTTTCCCTCCAAATAAAAATAAAAAAGGAGGTGCTGGACCTCCCTTTTCTTACGGCGCTGGTGTAACGTTAGGCTTTTTGACAGTGGCAAAGAATGTTTCGGGGGTTACTGTTACTCCGTCATCATCCGTGCGGACAGAGTATTTTAACAGCCCATCTTCCAAAGGGATAGCCTCTCCGCTGAATCCTGACTGCTTGTAAGCAATTTCACCTTTTCGCTTCGTAGTGTTTGCCTCTTCTGTCGGCTTAAATTTTGCTTTGTAAAGCCATACCAACTTAGACCCGCTTTCAAATCCCACAGCCAGGTAATTTGGATTGTCATTGACATTCATAATAAGGCCTTTCTCATCTGACAGCTCATGCCCATACCAGTCAGCCTGTACCTCCGTCGGCAGATCCGCAACCGAACCGGTGATGGAAATTGTATCGAATTGAACTTCATTCGCGACAACCCGATCCCCGGCATCGAAGGTTGCTTCGGAGAAGTTTGGCGTCAATGTCAATTCAATAGGCATTGTAAGAGTTTTAACCTCACCGTGTGTCTCATTAGACTCGTCCGTCATCACAGCGTAGTGCAGCCGCTTCAGACTTACTTTTTGCACTTTTTCTTTTACTGGCGTCATGTGTGTACCTCCTTAATATTCATCCACAAACTTAAACCTTAATACTTTATTAAAATGGCTATCACCATCTGAATAAGGCCCGTCAAATTCGGATGTTCTCTCAAATCCAGCCTGTTCTAATGTTGTCCTCACATTGTTAACAAGCTGTGTATAATTAGACTTTGACCATACATTCACCTGGATAAGCCTTTCTGTTGTCACTTCTTTATCAGCTGCTTCCAAGTCCGCTCCTGTAAAATACTCTAAAAAAGTAACGTATTGACTAGGGGTCGTAGCTCCGGCTGGGGAAACTTGAAACGAAACCGGCACCCCGACACTTGAAAGTGTGGATGTAACAAACTCAACCATGTCCCTCATAGCCCTAGCCCCTTTTTAAGTTCCGTTATCATCGCGTCTTTCGCTGGGCCTTTACTGGTTTCAAAGCCTCGAGTAAAAAATGGGTTTGGTGCCATTGGTCCCCAAGTAACACGTTGAAGCTTCCCTTTTTTCATAGCCATTGTGGAACCACCACTTCTTCCGCCCTCTATTAGATGAGCATGGTACGCTTTATCTGTATGGACAAGAACTTCACCATTTTTTGGACGCTTCAATTTAATATTTTCTTTAAGTATTCCTCGTTTTACTGGAGCCTCAATTCTTATTGCATCCCTAGTGATTTCGCCAGCTTTATTTAAAGCTTTGTTTTCAAGTTCCTCTTCCACATTCATCCTTGCCAGATTCTTCAAAATCTCTTCCAATCCCTTGACTTCAACTTCCATCTACAGCACCTCCCGGACGAGGATGGTGTACCATTCATTGTTTTCGTCATCATTCATCATGGATATAATTTCGTAGTCCTGTCCTTTGTGACGAATTCTCATCGTGTCGTTCAAGTCGGCCCGGTACCGGATACTTATTTTTTTTAGGTCCTGCATCTGTACGGCTGCCGCCTCGAATACCCGTCTGCCTTTTTGTGTTTCAATGCCAGCCCACACTGTGACATATTCCGCCCATTCCTGTGCCGGCCATCCGCCGATCACTTCTCCCGGAGGTTTCAAAAAAGTGACCCGATGCTTTAATAATCCCGTGTTTTTCTTGGGTTTATATTTTGGACGCATCGGTATCACCTTCAATTCCTTCCAGCGCCTTTGAAATAGCCAGGCTATTAATTTCTGTCAGAAAGTTTTGTGAGAAAAATTCCAATGCATCGTTATATGCATAACGGGCCCGCTCAAAAACGAGTTCCTTGAAATCTTCGTCCTTTTCAATGTCATAAGCTCCGCAATCTTTTAATAATCGCTTATGAGAAGCAGAAAGGATGCGCTTCAAGTTATCATCCTCATGATCCTCCAGGCGCATCCTGTCTTTAAATTGTTTTAAAATTTCGGGAGTGATGCTCACCTACATCACTCCTTATCTTTTTTCTTTTTGCCTTTTTCCGCGACTTTTTTAATGAATGCCACTTTATATTTCGGATGTGTTTTAGAAAGCTCTTCGATCCGTTTTTTAGTTGGCTTGTAGTCTCCTTCTCTTGGATACGGATCGCCAACCTTGTAAACGTGGTTGGCGTCCTCCGTGTCCCTAAAATCATTAGTTACTTCGTGTTCCTGTTCCATGCTGAATAACCTCCTTTAGACTGCTGGAGCTGCATTAAAATCAATGTCCAGGTCATAGACAAGAGCTGCTTTGTTGTCCTTCGGCTTGCCATTGGCAAATTTCTTGATTGTGTAGAGATTTGCATCTTCCAAGGCAAGTGTCTGATCAAATTTATTCAGTTTGTAAGCGCCGGCGATTGCTGCAAGATAACGTCCTTTTACAAAGAACACCGCTTTTCCAACAGGTACCTCTTCAGAATCTACTACCTGAATGTTATAAGGGAGAGCCATTACCCACTGGCCATTTGCAGTCTGGATAGTGTTTCTGAATTGCACGGCAATTGCATCCACTGGGTTTACTACCATAACCACCTTGTTGTTCACCTTCAATGATTTTCCTTCTGAGTCCTCAGATAGGGCTTTTACCACACCGTACAGTTCACCTGCGACAACTTCTCCTCTTTCGGAAGGTGCAAAAGTCAGGATTCCAGAAGAAGTTTTATCTGTTACCGCGCCTGTATCAGGATTAACATCCTTCATCAATCCTACGGGCTGGCTCTTTACTGCGCCGCCACCATTAACAAATCCGAATTCTAAGCCCACAGAGATGCACTCAACCAAAAGTGTACGGACATAGCGTTCGATCCACTCAGGGCCAAGTTCCTCCATATCTTTTGGAATTGCCGCGAATGCTGTCAGTTTGAGCTGGCTGATTGTTTCGGAACGGAACGCAGTGTTTACCTGGCCCTTAATATCGCCGAACAGTTCACCCCAGACGAATGCCTTGGTTGGGTCAGAATAGATATATTTTGTAACCGCACCGAGATCTTGCAGGCCAAGTGCTTCGAGTAATGGATGCTCATTAACTAGGTCTTCGAAGACGCGTTCCTGTGTAGTGACCGGCAGGATGGAATCATCCTTAAATCCACCATCTTGAACAACAGCATTGAAGAATTTCATTTCTTCGGAAGTTAAAACATTTTGACCACGCTGCTGAAGGATGGAACGGTCTAGCATTTCATCATTCACTTGGGAACGAACAGTATCAATTACGGAGGCCTGTAGCGCATCGAAAAAGTTTTGAAACGCTTGGGATTGCTCTTGCTCTGTGGATTCGCCATTGGCGAGTACAGCTGTAAGTTTTGTTTTTGCTTCGTTAAAAGTCTCATTTTTCTTAAATTTAATAGTCATTAATTATTACCTCGTTTCTAATTTTGTTTTATAAATTTAAAAAGAGTCTGCTCAAGTTCCGCTTTGCAGCTGGTGCTTGTTCAGGCTCTTTGGGTTCTTGTGGAGCAACTTCGTTTTTCAACTCATTTTTGAACTCAGCAAACATTTGCCTTAATGTTTCTTCAGTCACGAAATTGGAAGGAACAGGCTCAGACTTTTTCTCATTCATCACTTTGTTTCGAAGGCCATCAATCACCTTTTGAGGAATCAGACCAGACCCGTTCACCGATGCCGAGGCAGCAAGTTTAACTGATGTATCCATAAACATGATTTCATCCACAAAACCATTTTCCAAAGCTTGCTGTGGACCCATCCATGTTTCTTCAGCCATCATGTTCAGCAGTTCTTCTTCGGTTTTGCCTGTCTTTATCATATAGGCATTTACAATGGTTTTGTCCGTCACTCTAAGTCTTTCCGCTGTTTTGGTCATATCCCGGTGATCACCAAATCCGATTGTGGATGCGTTATGGACCATCATTTGCCCAGTGGGCGCTATGCGCACTTTTTTTGTACCAGTAGCAATAAAGGAAGCAGCACTTGCAGCAAGTCCTACTATTTGGGACTCTGTATAACCAGGGTAATTTTTGAGGGCGGTATAAATTTCTGAGCCGTCCCAAACATAACCACCAGGGCTATTAATAGAGACGATGACATCTTCTCCATTTGCATTATCCAGAGCCTCAATAATTTTCCTTGGCCAAGTCGCATCCATCTCAAACCATTCATAAATCCAAGCATCGTCATTAGAGACAATCGGTCCCTTAATATCGATTTTAACCGTCACTTATTCTCACCTCCTTCAGCCGCTTTCATTTTCTGATAGTTTTTCGTGATGTAGTGCTTGTCAAGTTCAGGGTCATCGGACTTCTCATACCCAGCCTCTAAGCGCATTTCATTACCGGTAAAGGCACCGGAAGAAATAAGCTTATCAATACTGGTTGCAAGGTCGAAAATACTTTGATAGGAAACGCCTTTCACTTCCAACTCTTTGCCCTCGAAGTATTCATTTTGTTCAAAAAACTTAAAATTACCTTCATCCTTAATCTTCTTGAGAAAAGGATTAACGGTGAACAACATATAGTTTTTGGTCTGCTTTTCAACATCAGCCATATCTCCATGCAGCAACCCGGTCGGGATGCCTATTGCCATTGCAACCTGGTCTAAAAAACCGTTGGTGACCTTGTTAATTTCATCTACGCTATTACCACTAACAGCGCCTGAACCATTAAACTTTTCATCATATTTGATGCCTTTTTGTTGAGGAACAATTGCAACATCTTTATCACTAAAAGCTTTATAAGCTTTATCAATAAATTCTTGTAGCTTTTTTACCATTTCCTCCGATTTGGCACCGATCATATCCATATCGACAGTTCCACGAATTTGGTTCTTCCTTTTTTGGGCAGCCAATACCCGTCCAAACAATTCACCGTAATCATCGAAAAGACTGTTGATTAGAGGAATTAAATCTTCATTTTTGTACCGCCAATGCAGTACCTCCCCCTGCCGGAACGTTCTTTTAAATTCATATCCTTTCACTTTTACTTTTGAAAAGATATCTTCCAAAACAGCGTATTCGCTGTGTTCAAAATCGTCAGCAATCAAAAGATCCCCATCGTCCGAAACGATGACTAGGCACTCATTGTCATAAATGAGCTTTGTGACGATCGTTTGCCAAAATGTGCTGGCTGTCATATTTTTATTCGGCCGAACATTGAGCTTGTAATAGAGTTCGTCCTTAACATAATCCTTGCCATCTTTCACCCGGAACTCTGATTGGCTTATGGTTCTGCCGAGGAAAGAAGCGCAAATATCGATGGCCAGCTTCTTCATATGCAGCCGCTTTGATGTATCCTGTAGCAGTTCCACATCGAACATAATTCCCAGTTCACTGTTTCGTTTAAAAATCAAATCTAAAAACCCAATTTTCTTCACCCCCTTTAAAAGCTAATTGCATCAAGATAAAAATCTGCCTCTTCTTGAATTTCCTCAATTCGATAAAGGCCACATACAAATGCCTGAAATCCGTCTGTTTTTCGGCGGACAGCCTCTTTTTTCAAATACTCCTTATTGCCATCCGGTTTAATTCGCACCAGGACGTTATTGGTGTACCAGCGCATCAGAGGGTTGTCTCCAAAGATAAATTGCTGGTTAGCGAAACCAAGTTCAACACGGGGAGCAAGCAGGCTGTGAATGGCTTTAGGACTCCGGATAACTTCAACTTCAAATCCAGCTTCTTGAAGTGGCCCCTTAAGTACCTCCATCCGGAAGTTATCCCCAATGATTTTCTTGATTGTGTAAAACTTGCTCATTTCCAGAAACCAATCCACTACGTGCTTTGGATTAATGGTCTCCTCATCAATAACAGTCAGGAGCCCTTGTTCTTCCCATTTTCGGATTGGAGCAAATTTTTTCTTGCCAGCCATTTCGGCATCGTGCTTTTTAGAATAGCTGTAATACTTATCTACAAATTCTTTCCTAGCAAAAGAATGCGTAATGAAGGGGTATTTACCATCATGTTTAAATAAAAGACCACATGCAGCAAAGTCCCGGATGCTCGCAAAGTCTAAGCAGCCGATACATTCTTTGCCTAACAAATCTGGCATCTCTTGATTCGTTGCCTCGATTTCTTCCCACTTGGCAACCGAACGTTCCAGATCTGTAACCGGCAAGTTCATACGCTTTGTCATAAATTCTTCACGGTTACTTGGATCGTCTTCCAAGCTTTCGTATTCTTCAAGAATTGTTTCATATAGACCCTGGGCATACCCGCTTCTAGGAAGACACAGCATTGGATTTGCCTTTTCCCAATTAGCTGGGTCGTTGACCTCTTCCTCTTTATCCAGCTTACAGATATAAGGGAAAACAGCATTAGATCTTGCTTCCCCTCTTAAAACCTTCATGGCTAATTCTTTCATTCCATCCAGGAAACCATCGCGAACATAACCATCAGTACCGATGTAAAATTCACGGGGATTCGCTTTCTTCCCAAGTCCTGAGATATGAACCCGTACATCTTTATTGGATTCATACTGATGGATTTCATCAAAGACAACAGCGCCGTCCCGCAATCCGTCTTTTGTTTCGCCATTGGATGTCCGGAATTTTAAAATGGATCCTGTCTTTTTTGATGTGATTTCGGTTTTAGTTCTCCTGAACATGGCCTTTAATGGACCAGAGCGCCCTATCACATTGTAAGTTTCGTCAAATGATGTCTTTGCCTGTTCTTCGGAGTTGGCCACAATTGAAACGTTATATTCCGGAATGCCATGAAGCGGACTAGTCAGAAAATGAGTGATGACAGAAATTAAACCGTTTTTACCTGCACCCCGGGCAATGAGCCAAAGATGTTTCCGGTAAAAAACCCGGCCACTTCCTTTGAAAAATAAAAAGACGAATGCAATGAGAAACTTATCGAATGGGACGAGTGGGAAATACCACTTCTCACCAAACCGGATACAGTTCTCAATCATTTCGTCATCAAAATACAAATCGTCACGGCTAAGCACATGCTTTTTCAAATACTCAATTAGCATGATTCGCTCTTCATTCAGTTTTATCTTTCCAGATTTCCAGAGATGGATATATTCATCAACGTACTTATTTTTTATCAAACTAAATCAGCTTCCGAATAATCATCTTCACCATTCGGAGGGTGGGTTCCCTCACTGATAAAATTAAATGATTTCTCAATAGCCAACATTTGTGCGTTCACTTTCATTTTGTCATTAACAGCAGGATGACTTTTTACAAAACGCTGTGCTCCATTTTCGGTTACAACTGTCGCGCCGTGCGCTTTAATTTCTTTATCCAGCTGCTTATTTAATTTCACCAGGCTGATATAACGCTCAACCTTCTCTACTTCAATCAGATCGTCAGTATCAATTCGACTCATCAGTTGTTTTTGTAGCTTCGAAACATTGACTGGCATGCTTCCCCACCCCCCTTATGTGAGATTTTTTTGCTGGAAATCTGGACGGTTGACTCCCCCAACCGGTGCTAAGGAATTGGGAAAAACCCAAAGTTTTTGACCGGGGGGTATGTTTTATTTTCCTATTCTTGGTTTTCCTGCTGGTCCTTCATTCGGTTTCATGGCATCTAAGACAACGTATGAAGACCGTTGCAATGCTTCTGCTGCACCAAGGTGTTCAATGATTGCCAAGTTGTTCCTTACAACTAATTGGGCTTGAGGTGAAGGATCGTTTATTATTTTGTTTATCTTGTGAGAAACTTCAACTATCACCTGCTCAAGTAAATCTTCGATCTTCCAACCATTATGATTCTCAGAACTCATTAAGATTGATTTAATTTCCACCTTGTCTTACCACCTCTCATCATTCCACCTTGGCGGTTTAAACTCAAACGCTCTGTCATGCTTAATGTTATGGCACTTAACACAAAGAGTCTCAAGGTTATCATCATCGAGTGCAAGCTCTGGATGATCCTCCAACTCTTTGATGTGGTCAACAACAAGAGCAATCTTCTTTCGCTTTGCTCTCTCGCTGTATTCATTCATATCGATAGTAACGCTGCCCTGTCTCTTACATTCCTGGCACTCGTAGTTATCGCGCTGTTTAATATGCTCGCGCTTACGTTTCCAATCTGGACTATCATAGAACTTTCGTTTCTGCTGACGAGTTTTATACTCGGCCATTCATCTTACTCCTGTTATATCCGCCATACAAAACGAGAACCGTAACCACTTGACCTACAGCAAATCCGCAAATGAATGTAATCACTTTCGTCTCACCGCCCCGTTAACTCGTCTGTATGTATCACGGTTCATGCCCATGATCTCTGGCCAATTTACACATTCCTGTTTCTTTTTAGGCTTCTTAACAGATTCCCTTGGTCTTCCTTTATTCTTTGGTACTGCCATTCTGTTCAGCTGCTGTTTTTGTTCACTGGTTAAATGATCAGCTACTCTCATTTCCCTAATCTCCCTTTTTATCTAAATAGAAAAAGCACCCATGTTTATGGATGCTTGAAAACAAATCTATTCAACCCTTGCAAAGACATTTGCGAGGTATATATATTCTTTTCATTCTTTATCATTATTGTTTATATCCAGTCGCTGTTACCTGGCTGTTACTTAAGCGTTACTTAGAGCAAAAACATTGTTCCTGAAACCATTGATACATAAGGCTTAATTTAAATTGTGTCAGTGTTACCAATAATTTAAAAATAAATTATCTGACAATTTTAACGAGACCCGGAACAACCGTTCTTATTTTTGGTTTTTATTATGTTCTCTCAAATAGTATTTATGATATTTCATTATGTTCGCACCAGAGTAAAATCTACTAATCAAAATAAAAACAAATAATCCAAGAACAATAAAGAAGTAAATCCAGTGCCAATCAACCTTTGAATTAATTTGAAAATTGGTTAATCCTATAATAAGAGCTGACAAACCTAAACTCATTGTAATTCCACCGAGTTCATGTTTTCTGGATAATAAGTACCTATACCTTTCTTTCCTTTCATTCCCCTTATCAATACTCATGAGATATTCGTCAATTTTAATTTCTTCGCTGAAATATTTATCCCATTTTCCTATCCTCGGAATCACCCAAGTAAGCGAATGATGAAGCTGATTTAATAAATATCCCAACGGTACACCAAGGACAGTCACTACCGCTCCGGCAGCTAACAGTTCTGATGGCTTGCTAACATCATCCTTAATTAAATCTATGAATGTAAAATAAAGATAAGGTGTAAGGGCCATTATCATAATCCATCCAGGGATTCCCCATCTTATAAGATATTTAGTTTCAAAATTCATTACTCTCTTCCTCCTTTTGATTAATTATTCGAGAAAGAGAAATGCAAATCCTCTATAAAGCTCCCAGTTACTTCGGCCGGCAGTTTTACGGGAGTCCTGAAACAAACGTTCTTAATTATTGTTTTTTAAAAAAGGCATTCCCAAAAGGAAATGCCCCAAACATTTAAACTTCATAGATAACAAGTGCAGAATATACAACAGCGCTATCGTTGTATGTGGTGCTGAATTTAACATCAATCAATCGGAAATTAATAATTTCTTCTAAAAACTGATTGAGGTTTTCTTCAAATGTACTAACTGCACCTGATTTAATTAATTTTGCTTGCTTCAAAATATCACCTCCCCTTGTATAATTTCTACAAAAGGAGATTTTTTCCTTCTAACATTTAAGCTGCCATTTACTTCGGCCGGCAGCTCACCGTCGCGATCCACTCCTTGGACGATTGCGATCACCGTTTCCCCCGGAGGAAGGTGCAAGGTTTAGGGTATGAGCGATGGACAGCGGAATGCCAATAACGTCTGCCATAACCAGGAGTGGAGTATCAATAATATGAAATTAACATGGGCGATAGGAATTGAACCTACCACATGCGGTTTTGGAGACCACCTCGCCACCTTGGTACATGCGCCCATAAAAAATAGACGGCACTGAAGTAACCGTCTTTCTCAAAAAATCAACAGATATCTAGCGAGAGAGTCGAATGAGTTTTCCGCCTCATTCAATTCTCGATAATATAAATTTATCAGGTTTAGTACCTAATGGCTTAAACTCCATTTAAAAAAATGAAAATAAATTCTTAATGTGTTTTTAAATAACTTATAGTTAATTTAAAATATCCGGAGAGCCACTCGTGTCCATCATCGCAAGGACAACTGCCTTTGAGTCAGGTTTAATGATCTCATTCCATGTCTTGAACTTCAGGTCTTCCTTGTAAATCGGATGGAATGCTGGCTTTCCATGCATCGCATTCCGTTTAAAAGCAGACATCATAGTCCTCTTTTTATCAATATTGCCCATGAGCCCTGTCTTGCGGATATCGTTAAACTCTATATGGTCTACCTGGTGCTCCTGTTGCTCCTTTTTCTTCAAGTTCGGCAATTCAAGCTGTTTAAATAACGCTTCTTCCAGCTCCATCATGGATACTTCTGCTTCAAAATAGTCTTCGCCTGCCTGATCGCCTGCTCCCTGTCCTTTGCCTGGCCCTTTTTTATCACCGGACCCATCCCTGGCAACAACATCGCCTACTTTGGATTTGCCATTTCCCTGGCCAACGTGCTTGTTTTTATCATAATTATAGCGGATTTTGTATTCGTCCAATGAACGAATTGGTATCTTGACTACATCGCGGCCATTTGACATAATAATGCTTTCCTCGGTAATCAAGTCTGGAAGATTATTGCGGATAGCCTCCTGGACTTTTTCCTGATGCCGTTGCTGGTCATCGTGGCCTTTTCGGTGGAGGGACCAATCTTCCTTTGAGATCACAAAATGGTGATTGTTCTCATCGATCATTCCAAACCCCTCCTTCATTCATTTTTCATTCACCTGTTACAGCTTTCTTGAATAAACTGTGATAGTGCCCAATTGAATAAAAGTTATAATGGATTACTCTATACTATGCTAAAGCGACAGATAATTTACAAATTATTTTGAAAATTAAAAGTGAATATTTGGAAACAGGAAAATACTCCTGTTCATCACGGACAAAGGACAGAATAAAACACCTCCGCATCAATCGCGGAGGTGTTCATCTTCTTCTTCATTCTGGATTGGGTCCGGGTTCTTTCCATAATCCTCTTTTAGAACCTGACCAGTACGGCGGTTTTCCATTTGTTTTCCAAGGTCTTTCATAGATTCCATATCAGGAGCCATTGATCCATTATCCGGTTGATAATCCTTATCAAGGCCTACTTGACTTCTTTTATTCTTGTCCATTGGTTTCACCTCTACCAGTCTTTTCCCCGAAATGAAACCGTATAAACTAGAGCCGGCTGCAGATTTGCACCCGGCTCTTTCAAATAATATTAGCGGTTTAGCAGGCTTCCGACATAGCGCAGCAATTCATTTGCAGATGTAGAGTTATATCCATGCTCATCAATCAGCCGTGCCACAACATTATTGATTTTCTTTAGTTGCTGCTCATCTGGTGTTTTCGCAGAGGTAGTAATTTTCACTACATCCTTCAGGTCGGCAAATAGCTTCTTCTGGATTGCTTCACGGAGACGGTCATGCGAATTATAGTCAAATCGTTTCCCTTTCCTTGCATAAGCAGAGATTCGAATCAGCACTTCTTCCCGGAACGCCTTCTTCGCATTTTCGGATATGCCAATTTGTTCTTCTATTGACCGCATCAGCTTTTCATCTGGAGAAATTTCTTCACCAGTAAGTGGATCACGAAGCTTTGCCTTGTTGCAATAGGCTTCAACATTATCCAAATAATTATCCATGAGCGTTTTTGCGGACTCTTCATACGAATAAACAAATGCCTTTTGGACCTCTTTTTTGGCAATGGTATCGTATTCTTTCCTTGCCAAAGAGATATAATTCATGTACTTCTCACGCAGCTCTGGAGTAATCGATGGATGCTGATCCAATCCGTCTTTCAATGACCGCAATACATCGAGGGCATTAATGGACATCATTTCTTTCCGGATAATAGTGGAGGAAATCCGGTTAATGACGTAACGTGGATCAATACCGCTCATTCCTTCATCCTGATATTCCTTTTTCAGTTCAGCTACATCGGCGGCATTATACCCTTCCACATTTTCTCCATCATAGAGCCTCATCTTCTTGACCAAATCAATATCGCCTTTTTTAGGCTCTTTCAGTCTTGTAAGAATCGTAAACATTGCAGCAACCCTTAGCGTATGCGGAGCTATATGCACATCGGCAACATCGCTTTCACGAATCATTTTTTCATATATTCTCTCTTCCTGTGAAACTTTTAAGTTATAAGGAATTGGCATGACGATGATCCTTGAATGAAGCGCCTCGTTTTTCTTATTGGAAATGAACGACCTGTACTCTGTTTCATTCGTGTGAGCAACGATGAGCTCATCCGCACTTATTAGCGCAAACCTGCCAGCCTTAAAATTCCCTTCCTGTGTGAGGGACAGAAGATGCCAAAGGAATTTCTCATCGCATTTTAGCATTTCCTGAAATTCCATCATCCCGCGGTTCGCTTTATTTAATTCCCCGTCAAACCGGTATGCGCGCGGGTCTGATTCCGATCCATATTCAGCAATCGTTGAAAAATCAATGCTGCCTGTAAGGTCGGCAATATCCTGGGATTTAGGGTCTGAGGGGCTAAATGTTCCAATTCCAATCCGCCTGTCTTCAGAGAAGAAAATCCGTTCTACCAGGACATCTTCGATTCTCCCGCCATACTCCTGTTCCAAGCGCATCATATTCAAAGGAGACAGGTTTCCTTCAATTCTAATTCCATACTCATCGAAAAAGTCCTTACGCAAATAATGAGGGATAAGATGAAGCGGGTCTTCATGCATTGGGCAGCCTTTAATCGCAAACACAGCTCCCCTGTCAGTATGGGAGTATGCCTCAAGCCCCCGTTTTAACATTGTTACCAGCGTCGATTTCCCTCCGCTGACCGGTCCCATCAAAAGCAAGATCCGTTTCCGCACATCGAGTCGTTTTGCGGCCGGATGAAAATATTCCTCGACCAGCCGTTCAAGCGCCTCTTCAAGGCCGAATAGCTGCTGATTAAAAAACTCATACGTCTTTTTGCCCTTTTCCTTCAAAATTCCGGCATCCTTGAGCATATTGTAAACCCGTGAATGTGCGGATTGGGCAACCCATGGCTTCTCTTTTACTAATTGTAAATACTCCCCGAAGGTACCTTCCCAGCGAAGCTTTTCTTCCTCTTCTCTGTACATCTCGATTTTTCTTAAAATATCCATATAGTAGTGTCCTCCCCCTGTCGCTTAAATCAGAGACGATTACTATACTCTATGCGTACAATCATTTGAACATGCAAACTGCCCTTCCGAAATACTTCATGAAAAAATTGGGAGCATTTCATTTCCACAAACGGTTCGATAGGCTATAATGGATTTGTATTGCACAATTCCTGACTTTTTAATGGGCAAAGGGGGCTTATTTTACCATGAAACTTGTGTTGATTCTTGGCGTGGCGGTTACATTCCTGGCAGCTATTTTTACTTCCGGATATGAGGATAAGCCAGGTACGAATAACAAATAATTAGAAAAGCGTAAGCGCCTAGTTAAGCCCCGACCAGCTTAAGACGGGACGACCCGCAGGATGGGCCTGCCCTCCGGAGGGGCACTACGAAATGCATAAGCGGCTTGAACAGGGGCGACAGGCATAAGACGAGCCGGCAGAAGGCTCTTTTGCCTTCTAGACGGATTGGCTTATGACCCCGAGCCCCTAGCCGCAGACGCTGGACACGGCTTAAGACCTCGAGCTGTAACAATCATCGCTTTCCCAGCGATGATTGTTACAAGATACTCAGGGATGCTGAGTCAAGGTGAAAACTGGCTAGGCGCTGAAGCTGGACAATTTTCAAGAGAAAACATTTCCTTATTTCTACAAACGAAAGAGCTGCCATCCGAGGCAGCTCTTTACTTATTTTAAATTCAATTTGTTGTTTTGAACAAAATCCTTCATATACATGCGGCTCTTTTTCTCAAGCATCCCTGCCATTTGGCCGGACCATGTATCACTCCGCTTTTCTGAAGTCCGTTCTTCATAGTAGGCCGAAATAAGTTTGTCATACTCTTCAAGCTGGCCTAAATATAAATCCTTGTCCTGTTCGTAACCGTCTTCATGGTAAACATGCTCAATAGGAAGCCTTGGCTTTTTGCCAGGGTCCTGGGCTGGATAACCAATAGCGATTCCAAAAAGCGGGATGACCCGTTCAGGGGTTCCAAGCAGTTTTTTCACTTCTTCCAGATTATTGCGGATTCCCCCAATATAACAAATTCCCAGGCCCATCGATTCTGCCGCTAGTACAGCATTTTGGGCTGCCAACGTTGCATCAATCAGCGCTACCATAAATTTCTCGGTACTTTCAATCGAGGGCAATACATCACGATCAAGTTCTTCACCAATTAAAGCATGTCTGTAAAGGTCAGCACAAAAGATAAAAAAGTGGCCGTTGTTCGCAACGTACTCCTGGTTTCCAGCAATCTCAGCCAGTTTTTCTTTTTTGGCAAGGTCTTTGATGCCAATTATTGAATATGCCTGGATAAAGCTGGAGGTTGCGGCTGCCTGGGCACACTCGACTATTGTTTTGATTTGTTCATCAGTTAACGGCTTCTCCTCAAACTTGCGGATAGAACGGTGCGCTAAGATTGTTTCGATCGTTGAATTCACGGTGACATCTCCTTTGAACAGATTCTGTATCTGATTATAAAGTTGTTTTTATCAATTCTGTTCTTTTCTGCTCAAGGTATTCCTGGACTTTATATTGTACTGGAGCTCGTCCAGTTCCAATGCCTCGCTAACGTTTATCTGGCCTGGGCTCAATGCTTCTTATGGAAATCCCC
Organism: Bacillus sp. FJAT-27225; assembly: GCF_001685025.1. Taxonomy (GTDB): domain Bacteria; phylum Bacillota; class Bacilli; order Bacillales; family Cytobacillaceae; genus Bacillus_D. The sequence goes on from NZ_MAYU01000022.1 coordinate 518,210, forward strand.
TTGAAGCTGTTCAGGTTGCCAGGAGGTCAAAATGTTCTTACAACAGGGTTTCGTGGAAAGTGCGAAACCCCCTGACGCCAAAAGTCCATGATCATTTTGACTTACTTGAAACCAAAATACAAAAAGCCTGCGGTGGCAGGCTTAAAGTAGTCCAGGATAATTTTGCTGCCTTAACGCTTCATAAACGAGGATAGCAGCTGTATTTGACAGATTCAGTGAACGAATATGGTCATTCATGGGGATACGAAGGCATCTCTCCATGTTTGCTTCAATAATTTCCTTTGGCAGGCCGGTCGTTTCCTTGCCAAAAATAAAATAGTAATCCTTTTCTCTGTCACTAAAATCAAATGTGGTAAAAGCCTTTTCACCAAACTTGGTTATATAAAAAAACTCCCCGCCTTTCGAAGCCTCGAAAAAAGCATCGAGGGAGTCATGGTACATGAGTTTTACATGTTCCCAATAATCAAGTCCTGCCCGTTTTAACTGCTTGTCATCAGTAGAAAACCCCAACGGGCGGATGAGGTGAAGGTAAGTACCAGTACCGGCACATGTCCTCGATATATTCCCTGTATTCGCCGGAATAAGCGGCTGATATAGCACAACGTGGATTGCCAAGATGTTCACTCCTTCTAAAACACCCTTTTACCAACTAGCAGCAAAAGAGACTTACCCGGTTATTATACCACTACCTCATTCCTTACAACCATCTCCGGCTATCATCAATAATTGTGTAAAACTTATACTTAATATTTGGGGTATATGCTGAAGAATCGGTATATTCCCAATACCTCATCCGGCTGTTATACGTATGCGCGTTCACTAGCGGCATCCCATTCGCATCTTTTGCCACGACAATCGTATTGTGGTTAAACCGGCCATCTCCCTCAAAATCGTAACATATCACATCTCCGGGCAGCAGCTGGTTAGCGCTTGAAACCTCCCTTGCCCTTAGGCCCGATTTTGAACTGGCAAGATACCATCTCAATGAATTGGCAACCGTCCAGCTATAGCTCCAGTTGTTATTGCGAATCCACCAGCCCTGGCCCTTATTCGGATAACCCCTCATTGGAGCACCGCCAGCATAGAGGCATTGAGAGATAAAATTCGTGCAATCAACCTCGAATTTTTTGAAGGCCGGATTGTATGAATTCCACCAGCGCTCTGCATATTGTACCGCTTTCCATCTGTCATACGTATAAGAAATGCGCTCTCCTGCCCCTCGCAGCGCTTCTAGAACCAAATCTGTGGATAGGGCTGCGCCAGGTTGGACAGGGACCACTTCACTGTCTGAAGACAATATACCTTCAATAAAGACTGCTTCCCTCGTTTCAACTTCCTCTTCCAAATAAATCTTGCTGCCCTGTTTAATTAGGTTTTGAAAATGAACTTCATATAGAACCCTTTCCTCACTACTATCCCTAGATTGATGCACAATCATTCCACGCCCATGGGTTTTGACAATTTCCGCACCTCTATCAAGGCAGGCCTGTTTTTTCCTTCGGGCTTTTTCATCAGTCCCTTCGTCAAGCCCATTCACAAAATCTTTTACCCTTTGTTGGAGCAATTCCCTTAATTGGCCCAGCACCATTATCACCCCTCTTCTAACCATTCATATGAATAACAATTTCGTTTTAGGTTAGAAAAACTGGCATTCTTCTTTCCTTTTAAAAAACAGCTGTGTTAAATGTGAATATGATTTCCGCTCCGCACCTCGCTTTCCGAGCGCCGTCTGGAAGCCTGTCTAGCTGCGGTTCCTCTTTTCCTTCTCTTCGGCGAAGCGCGCGGGGTCTCCCACTGACCTTTTCTCCCGCCAGGACGCTGAATAACTTCCCTTAAAAAGCATCGCAGGAGAAATGAGCATTTTCGAACGATCTACGTACCTTCCACTCCAATCAACGTCACTCTAAAAATGAACATTCTCCAATAACTGAGCCAAAAAAATTAGGATGGCGCTTTTGCCATCCCAATCATCCATGAATCATTTTGAGCCCTTTCTCTATCTCAGAAAGGACAGCCTCGTCCTTCTCACTTTGGCTTTGCACTACCAAAATTTGCTCTGCCTCTTCCGTACCGATTTTTCCAAGTGCCCAGGCCGCTGTTCCCCTCATTACCGGGCGTGGATCCTTTTGAATAACATCTTGAAGGTCTGAAATTGAGGTTTCATCTTTAAAATGGCCAAGCGCAATAATTGCATTTCTCTGAATCGGTTTTTTGCCGCGCCAGGAACCCGCAACAGAGCCAAACCGTTCTTTAAATTGCTTATTGCTCAGTGTCAGGATTGGCTTTAGAAGCGGCTTCGCGATTTCAGGATCCGCCTCCATTTCTTCGTGGAAATGGAAATCCATGCCCTTATTGACTGGGCAAGCAGTCTGGCATGAATCGCAGCCATATATCCTGTTTCCGATTTTATCCCTGAACTCATCTGGTATAAGCTCTTTCGTTTGCGTCAAAAAAGATATGCAGCGTTTCGCATTGATCTGCCCTCCCTGGACAAGCGCACCTGTCGGACAGGCATCCAGGCATTTTGTGCAGGAACCGCACTGATCCTCCATTTGCAAATCAGGTTCAAACGGAATACTTGTAATCATTTCACCCAGATAAACATACGACCCAAACTCAGGTGTAAGTATCGAGCAGTTTTTCCCGCTCCAACCTATTCCAGCCCGTTCGGCAACGGCCCGGTCCGCAAGTTCCCCGGTATCAACCATTGATTTCAGCCTCGCACCTGGTACTCGTTCGGAAAGGAATTGCTCCAGTTTCGCCAGTTTGGCACGAAGGATATGGTGGTAATCCAGCCCCCACGAAGCCCTTGCAAAAATCCCACGGCGTTCTCCTTTTTTGCTTATAGGGCGCTCTTGCATTTTTGAAGGATAAGCAAGCGCAATCGCGATAATCGACCTCGGGCTGTCCATCAGCAAAGCAGGATTTGTCCTCTTTTCGATATCGGATTCTTCAAAACCGGATTGATAATTCAACTCCTGTTGGCGCAGCAATCTATTTTTAAGCTCAGTGAATGGATCGGCGGTTGTAAAACCAATCTTATCAATGCCAATCTCCTTGCTATAGGCAATAACCTCTTCTTTAAGCTGTTTATAATCCATTGACTCTACCTCCCTTCTGCCTCGATTTTATCTATATAACACGTATATTTTTATTTTTGACATCCTTATATGATAAACTATTTTCACGGAATTTTGGAGGTGTATTGATTGGAAATTCGGTTATCCGAGGAGTTATCACAACGTGTACCCGGCTTTAAGCTTGGGATTATTCATTATAAGGGGATTGAAGTCGGGGAATCGCCGCAGATGCTTAAAGGCAGGCTTCAGCTTTTTCAGGAATCAATATTCTTCGACCTGGAGGATAAAAGCGTAACAGATTTAGAAGGAGTAAAAGAGTGGCGCCAGCTTTTCAAACAAACAGGAAAAGACCCAAACAGATATCGGCCTTCTGTTGAATCTTTATACAGAAGAATTGCCAAACAGAATTACCTTACCCCAATCCAGAGCGCCATCGACTTGAATAACTTTTTCTCTCTTCAATACCAGGTTCCCATCGGCATTTATGACGCGGATAAACTTGAAGGAGACATTACAGTAAGGCTGGGACAATCTGGTGAAGAGTATACGGGTTTGAATGGCCGATCGAATTCTCTAGAAAAATTAATTGTTGCATCAGATACGACTGGCCCCTTCGGCAGTCCGTTTGTGGACTCTGACCGCGCCCCTGTTTCGGTTGCCACTAAAAATGCATTGCAAATCATCTATATACGTCCGACTACCCCCTGCGAAAGTGCGGAAAAATTGACACAATCCTTAATGAATATGTTTGTACAGATTCACGGAGGCGAGAGCGACTTTATCATTATAGGCTGCCAAGACAAATAAAAAACGCAATGCCTCGTTTAATACGAAACACTGCGTTAGTACACTAGGTTAAGGGTGGACACATTGTCCGACTCTGGATTGAGCTTCATAGGAAGCTGTTCTGGGTGAGGGATTTGCTCGAATTTTGTCGAATTACTAAAGACAATATTTATATTACAGTTGTGACATAACTGTGTCAACGGGTAAATTCGAATGAAAAGCCTTACATTTAATTTTTTTTTGCTTGTTCTATTCCAAAAATGCTCGAGGGCATAGTTTTAAGACAAAAGAGTATCCTATTCTTAAAATGCTCATTAGGAGGAGCCCTCATGGACATGATCAATCCGAAAGACCTTAAAGCAGGCGATGAAGTATTTGTGATTTATAATAACCCCCATACACCGACCGTTTCAAATATCAGGCCGGCTGAAATAGTACCTCATCCAAAGGACCCTAATGCCCTCGCATTGTTTATTAATGAGACATTACATGTAATAGAGGATGATGATGCACTATTCACTTCAGAGGCGGCTGCTGAAGAAGCATTTAATAACCACTATTCTTAAACTAAGATTAATGATTGGAGACCCAGTGTGAAGGGGTCTCTTTTCTTTTTTAGCTAAAACCAGCCCCAAAAAATGGGTTTACCTTCTCTAATTGTGGGTTATAGAGGATGGGTAGAGTGTATTTTCAAAAAATTGAAAACAGGAGGGAAAGTTATGAAAAACAAACGTAAAATTTTTGCTGCCCTTTCCTCAGCTACACTTGCCTTATTCTTAGCTGCCTGCCAATCTTCATCCGATACTTCCGGAAATGAATCGGATTCCGCGAATAAAGACAAAAAAGTGAAGATTACATACGCACGCGGAGCAGATTCAACTGGAAGTACCGAAAAATTAATTGAAGCTTTTGAGAAAGCACATCCCAATATTGATGTGGAATACCTGGAAATGCCGAATGACAGCGGGCAGCAGCATAATCAATATGTTACGGCCTTTAGCTCTCAAAGTGATGAAATTGATGTATTTGATGCCGACGTTGTCTGGCCTGCAGAATTTGCCCAAGCGAATTATGCGCTTGAACTGGACAGGCTGATTGAAAAAGATGGAATCAACATGGACGATTATTTCCCAGCAACAGTCCAGGCCGGAAAATTTGGCGGCAAACAGTGGGCAATGCCAAAATACATGGATGCCGGTCTCCTATACTACCGAAAAGACATTGTACAAACCCCTCCAAAAACTTGGGATGAGTTAATCGCTGCAGCCAAAGAGTCCCAGGGTAAAGAAGGGACAAAATTTGGTTTTGTTCTTCAGGCAAACCAGTATGAAGGGCTTGTTGTCAATGCCATGGAGTTCATCGCCTCTTATGGCGGGCAAGTCATTGATGAAAACAACAAGGTAGTCATCGACAGCCCTGAATCAATTAAAGGATTATCGAAAATGGTCGAAGTCGTGAATAGCGGGATTGCTCCGAACAACATCCTGACCTTTACGGAAACCGAAACCGAAACAGCGTTTATTGAAGGCCAAACCGCATTGGCGCGAAACTGGCCATACATGTATCGCTCGGCAGCTGACAAGGAACGCTCCAAAGTACTCGACAAAGTCGGCTTTGCTCTTTTGCCTGCCGGTGACAAAGGGTCTGCTTCCACACTTGGAGGATATATGACCATGATCAACCGCTACACAGATGAGCCAGAAGCTGCGTGGGAATTCGTAAAATGGATGACCGGGAAGGAAGGGCAAACAATTTCCGCTGTGGAGGGTGGAAGGGCGCCTACCCTGAAAGCTCTTTATGAGGACGATAAAATTAAAGAGGCGGCACCTGTGTTCGGAAACGAAGAATTTGTAAATGTGCTGCACAGTGCAGTCCCTCGTCCGGTTACCCCAAATTACCAGGAGGTTTCCGATATCATGCAAATTGAGATTTCACAGGCTTTGACTAAAAAAATAACCCCTGAACAAGCAATTAAAAATATGCAGCAAAAAATGGAGGCTGCTTTAAACAAGTAATAATCAAAAGCGCAAGCGCCTTGGACATCGCCGTACAAACTGGAGGGGCTTCGACTGAGATAAAGGAATCACGAAGAGTGTTAGCGATTCGATGATGACTTATCGTAGGGAGGAGACCTGAAGTTTGCTAGGCGATAGGCGCTGGAGCTAGACGTGGACAATCTCGATAAAAGAGTTATCCACAATTACGAAATCCAAAGTTTTCTAAGAACGAGAAGGTGGGTGTTTTGCGCACCCGCCTTTTTTCTTTTAGAACCTGTATAAAGAGGTGTTAGCAATGTCAAAAAAGCCTGGGCAAGGTTTTAGCCTGAATGAAAAACAGCTCGGTTATATGATGGTTCTACCATCGTTACTATTAATCATTGGAATCATCATCTGGCCCATTACCCAATCTTTTTGGAACAGTTTGTTTGACTATCGCCTGAATGACCCGACGAGGTCCCAAAAAATGTTGACAGACCATATTGATCTGGAGAGATATGCAAACAACTACTATTATTTATCAAATTCACTTGAGGAATTGGCAGAGACTAGCGATAATCCCGATATTCAGAAGACAGTCTCATCCATACAGAAGGATATTGGTCAGCAGCATGCCAACCTCATCAGCGACAGTGAAATTGAAAACAAATACAACCAGGTCAATGACTTGATTGCATCCTTTAAGCCGGTAACAGATACAGAATTGAAATTCACAAAACTTGAATCGGATGTAGCAGAAAGCTATACTGCAGCGCTGAATCAGGCAGTAGAGGAGATTGCGTCTCTTGACCTTGTAACTGACCAGGATGATCTGGCAAATGATTTAACCCAGCAGATTCAGGAAACCAGAGCTTCAATTTTGAAATCGAACTTTATCGGATTTAAAAATTACTCCTACTACTTCCAGAATGAGCGAATGTGGCAATCGCTTTGGAATACGACCGTGTTTACTGTGATTTCCGTTTTTTTTGAACTTGTCATCGGTTTAATGATTGCCTTACTCATCAACCGGGCTTTTTTTGGAAGAGGCGTAGTAAGGGCTGCTGTCCTCATTCCCTGGGCTATTCCTACGGCTGTTTCCGCCATGATGTGGAAGTATTTATACGATGGCCAATCCGGAATCATTGCTCATTATTTTGAGAAATTTGGGCTGATTGAAAGTGCGGGTGATTTGCTGACAACCTCGGCTGGAGCAATGTTCTCCATTATTTTTACTGATGTGTGGAAAACCACTCCATACATGGCATTGCTATTGCTCGCTGGCTTGCAGACGATTCCTTCTTCGCTATATGAAGCTGCACAGGTGGATGGTGCGAATAAGTTTCAGCAGTTTTTTAAAATCACCCTGCCCCTGCTCAAATCTTCAATACTTGTTGCACTTTTGTTCAGGACGCTGGACGCCTTCAGAGTGTTTGACTTGATTTATGTCTTGACTGGCGGCGGGCCAGCGAATTCGACAGAATCGATTACGGTTTACGCGTATAAAACTTTATTCTCCCAGCAAAACTTCGGCGCGGGATCTGTTCTTTCTGTCATTGTTTTCCTCGCGGTCGCCTTGATCAGTATGATTTACATCCGTTTTATTGGCTCAGACTTGTTTGAAGGAAGAGTAAAGAAGTAGGAGGGTGGAGGAATGAAAAAGAAAGTAGGAATTCCATTCTATCTTTTTTTAACAGCGTTTGTATTTTTTGTCATGTTTCCTTTCCTGTGGGTTTTTCTAACATCAATCAAACAGCCAGGAGAGATCTTCTCTTCCTTTGCCTGGTTTTCCGATAATCCGACATTGGAATCGTATGAGTCCGCCTTAACAACTAGGCCGCTCCTGACGTATATGAAAAACAGCTTTATCGTATCCGGATTGACCACCTTAATCGCAATCTTGTTTGCTTCGTTTGCAGCCTATGCGCTGACACGGCTTCCAATCAAATTTAAAGGGCTGATTTTGGGGATTGTACTCGCTTCGTCAATGTTTCCTCACATTGCAATAATGTCACCCATTTATAACTTTGTGAGCGACTTCCACTTGAGGAACACGTATATCGGATTGGTTATTCCCTATATCACATTCAGCTTACCGCTAGCCATTTGGCTGCTTTCAACCTTCTTTCAAAAAATACCGTTTGAATTGGAGGAGTCGGCAAAGATGGATGGTGCCACGCCCTTTCAATCATTCCGGAAAATTATCTTCCCGCTTGCCGCACCAGGAGTTTTCACAACAGCCATTCTGGTATTTATTGCAGCCTGGAATGAATACTTGTTTGCGTTGACAATTAATTCAAAGGAAACTGCCCGTACCGTTCCGGTTGGGATTTCACTTTACCAAAGTGATTATACAGTCCCCTGGGGTGACATTACCGCGGCAACAGTCATAGTCACGATTCCGATTGTCGTACTTGTGCTAATTTTCCAAAGGCAGATTGTCTCTGGGCTGACATCCGGGTCTGTGAAAGGATAAAATTTCTTGCACTATTAAAAAGGCCTTACTCAGGAATTAGTAAGGCCTTTTTCCTGCCCTTTTTTCCAAAAACAATCGTCTTCTATAGCCTTCTTCATCGCATCTGCTCCTATATTGTTACTCCTCCACCTTTTCAGACAATTTTCCAAATCTGTTGGATAAACAACAAAACCAAAGAATTATTGGTGTTGATCCTATCCATTAAGGCTTAAGATTCAATTGTAAGCAAAAGTAATAAAACGGAATCAGACGTTTTATTAACACAATGGTTGGAGGGATGGTTAATGCTTAAGATTGGTATTATTACTGGTAGTACAAGAGAATCAAGAGTAAATATTCAGGTTGCGGAATGGGTCAAGTCAATCGCAGAGAAAAGAACGGATGCTGAATTTGAGCTGGTAGATATCAAAGATTACGACCTGCCAAGATACAATGAAACTATTCCTGCTATTATGTCACAGGACTATCAAACACCGGAAGCTCATCAGTGGTCAAAGAAAATTAGCGAACTGGATGGTTTTGTTTTCGTAACACCTGAATACAATAAAGCCATCACGTCTGGGTTAAAAGATGCTATCGATTATTTATATGTTGAGTGGAGCAATAAAGCAGCAGGAATTGTAAGTTATGGTTCAACTCTTGGAGTCACAGCAGCTAACAATTTGCGTTTGATTCTAACTGTACCGAAGGTCGCAACAGTGGGTACACAACCTGCATTAAGTCTTTTCACTGATTTTGAAGAAATGAGAACCTTTAATCCAGCACCGTTTCATGAAGAAACTGTTCAAACCATGTTGAACGAAGTCGTAGCCTGGTCTGCAGCATTGAAAACAATTAGAGAATAATTTAATGAAACGATGTAAAGCGAGGAATACTTGTTCCTCGCTTCTTCATGGATTAAAAACCTCGCCTTAAAAAATACGCTTGTTACTCTGAGCTGCCATCCTTGCCTGTGAAGATATAAATTCATTGCTTAAAGCAATATAAAAAAAGCCTTACTCAAAAAATTGAGCAAGGCCTATTTTCTCACTGAAAGCTGGCACCTCTTAAGCTAAATGTATGATCTTACACCGAGGCTTTACTGCTGCCGTGATTTTAATTCAACCCAAGTTCTTTCTGCTTCTTGGTGACAGCCTTCATAAGTTCCTCATCATCAACGACAGGAACATCCGGATCCCATTGATCACCCTGCGGAAGGTCAAACTGGAATTTCTCTGCGTACGGCGCTGGGCGGTTCATCATATACTCCACAATTTCATGCTTGATGAATTCCCTTGCCTCTTGCGGCGTCCGTTTGCCTGTCACAACTTCGTGCATCATATTAATTGAAAGTGTATTGGCACCTTCATTATCGCAATGGACCGACACTTCCCCTTTTGTTCGGTCAATAACCAGACTGCCCTCCAGCTGGGCAACGAGCCCTACTTTGTCTGCCGGCACATGATAATCAATGAATTGCTCGAGCACATCGGAGTGTGGTTCCGGAAAATCATGCGGCACTTCGTCACGAAATGCAATCGTCCGTTTCCAAGGTCCGTTATTGTACCAAATTAAATAACTAGGACTTGCTTCATTTGGCGGCCCATAAAACTTCATCGTGTTTTCAGCAGCCATCCTGGCCGTGGCTGGCCATTCCTTGATGATGCCCTTCACCGAATCTGAATCAACAAAAGCTGTCGTATCTTTCTCCGCGCTTCCAGTCTTATGCAATTTTTTGTTGGCTGCCATTGCAGTAGCCGCTAATTCCAGGCGGGCTTCGCCAGGTGCCTGTTCTGCTGCTGTCTTATTCGAATTTTTCTCCATTGATAGCCCTCCTTTTGTTTTTCCATACATTTTCCTCTTCCCGATCTGGCTTTCAATAAACTTTTTAGAAAAGAGGATCCTGTTTTGATAAGGAGTGGTTGTTTCGAGTAAAGGGAATTCTGGCTAATGAGGCGATAGTTGTATTCTCGAGTAGATCAAATCCAGTTTCGAAGCTAAATGGTTTTTCAATACTAACTTTCCATTATTTCCTTCATGGGGTATAACTCTTTCATTATACTTTAATTCATTTTTTTGTCTTCAGAATCGGACATAACCCCAAAAAACATATATCAGAAAATTCTTTATTAATGTGCTGTAATTATAAGATTATATTAGTAAAATGGTAGTAAGGAAATGGCAGCGTAGAGATTGAAGTATTTTAAATTGAGTGGTAGCAGGAGTGGTCTTTATGGTTAATATCGTAGATTTAGTGCAGTCACAAGTTATTGCATCCGTCAAAGAAGAGGCGGATATTGAGAAAGCAATCAAAAGCAAGGCAAACATTGTATTTCTTTTAACTGGTAATTTAATTAATATGAAAGACTATGTTGACCGTTTACGAAAAGCCGGTAAGCAGATTTTTATCCATATCGATTTTATTGAGGGATTATCGAATACAAAGAGTGCAATCCAATTTATCGCCTACACATGGAATCCTACTGGAATTATTACAACAAAGAGTTCACTTATTAAGTACGCAAAAGAAGCAAAAATGATGACAATTCAACGAATTTTCCTTATTGATGGTGCTGCCATTTCAAAGGGAATTGAAATGAGTCTTTCTTGTAAGCCTGATGCCATTGAAGTATTACCAGGTTTAATGCCGACTATTATTGATAGATTAGCGGGTTCTGTGAATATACCAGTTATTGCCGGGGGATTAATTAGTTCAAAAGAAGACATATTACAAGGCCTTGAAGCTGGAGCCTTGGCTATTTCGTCTGGAAATCCTGCATTGTGGAATTTTGATCTTTAGAAATGACAAAACTTTGATACATTAGAAAGAGGCGAATCTGCTTTTCGCAGACTGCCTCTTTTTACCTTGCAATTTCAGTGCTATGGATATGTTCAATGTTTGATATTTCATTATAAATTTCTGGGGCTGATAATCTATGGTTGGCTTTTAGTTTTAAATCAATAAGAAATGAGCCATCCCGTAAATCCTTAATCCTTACATGTTCAATCTTTATATGATCTTCCTCTATCTTTCTTATGACTTCACCGATGAAAGCCCGATCCCTTAAGATTATCTTTAAGCTAAGCTCTTTAGAATTAAGTTTCCAAAATCCAAGCAAGTTGATGACATTTGGAATAAGTTCGACACTGATAATGATAAGCACCACTCCTATTATCGCCTCAATATAGAAGCCAGCTCCACAGGCAATTCCAATTCCTGCTGCACCCCATACCATTGCTGCAGTAGTGATACCTGTTATCGTGTCATCCTCTTTCCGTAAAATTACTCCAGCACCCAAAAATCCTATTCCAGAGACGATTTGAGCTGCTAAACGAAGGGGATCCATTTGAATGTTAATAAACTTTGAACCCGGAAATAAGTAGGCTGATTGAATTGATACAATAGTTAACAAGCAGCTTACAATAGAAATAACCAAGCTTGTTTTTAATCCGAATGGCTTTCGCTTTAACTCACGCTCCAAACCTATGGCCAATCCCAGTACTGCCGAAATCAATAGTTTTATTATCATTTCTATATCGATTGGTTGAAGTGTCGTTTTAACTATCCACACCTTCCTTCTATCATTATCCAAAAAGTTTTTTTAGAGAGTTCATTATAGTTTTGTAATCTCCTTAATACTGTCAAGAACATAAGTTGGTTTATAAACTGCATTCTTCACCATATCAGCCGTCGTAATCCCTGTCAGCACAAGAACAGTATTCAACCCATTCTCAACCCCCATCCGAATATCAGTTTCCAACCGATCTCCGACCATGAAGCATTGATCCGGATGTAACTGAAGTATTTCATTGATAACGAACTCAGCTGTTAATCGCGATGGTTTTCCAATAATAAAATCAATCGGCTGCCCTGTAGCTCCTTCCAAAGCTCCAATCATCGCACCGCAATCGGGGATTTCTCCTCCCCCATATACCGGACAAGTCCGGTCTGGATTTGTCGCCAAGATTGTCGCCTTATTAATCCAGGCCTGGTAGGCAGCATTCAGTTTCTCATAATTGAACTGGCGATCCCAACCCAACACAACATGTGTTGCTTGATTAGGATCATCGGTCAGTTTAATATGTTCCGCCTTTAATTCTTCAAATAACGGCTCTTCCCCAATGACTAATACGGAATCCTCATCTTTCATAGTCTCCTTCAAATATTTCACAGTAATAAAGTTCGAATTAATGACTTCATCTAAAGAAACTTGGATTCCAAATTTATTGAGCTTGTTCACATAATCATAACGAGTAGCAATCGACTTGTTTGTTAAGAAAATGACTTTGTGACCTCTATCTCTTAAACTGTTAATTGCCTCAACCGCACCATCAATTACTTGGTCATCCAAATACACCGTTCCATCCAAATCAAAAATAAATCCTTTAACCATCTCAGCATCCTCCACGAACATTTAATGTTAATTGAATCTGCGCTTTTTCTTTGTCTTCATACTGTTAAGAAAGCATCTCTTAGGTTTGTAAAGATTGCCTAGAGCGGCACATTATGGGGAAAACCTTAAGATCTTCGAACTCCCCAAGTCCTGAGCAGTGGTCCATGAGCACAAACCAACCCATAAGATAAATCCATGCAAGATAAAAATAAAAACCCAGCTATAAGAAACCTCTAAAGGTTTAAAATAGCCGGGTTTTCTCCTCATCTCTTCCCCATGCGCGATTATTTATTTTCACTATATACTGCGTAAAATTTACACGAGTAAACTTTTCAAATCAAGATAAGATTTTTTTGCAAAATCCAATGATTTCATTTCAAAATTAACAATATAATCAGCTGTATCCTCTCTGAGCAATTGAATGATTCCATCGAATGGAATTTCTCCATCACCAATGGATAAATGCTCATCTAAAAATCCATGATTATCATTTAGATGAAAAACTTTAATATATGGTTTAAGGGATAGCAATTCTTCATAAAAACTGTTTCGACTAGATAAAAACGCATGGCCTGTATCGAAACACACCTTAACTTTATCCTTGTTTAAAACGTCAATAATCTTTAATAAATCGGAGCTTTTTGATCCAATTTCATATTCGTACGGTGGCACATTTTCCAGGATCAACAAGGCCTTATCTGGTAATTCACAGCATTTTTGTTGAAAGAACTTCTGAATATTTCCCAGCCCCCGCTCATGATCCTTTAACCTTCCGGGATGAAAGAGAATATAGTCACTCTCGAAAAAATTAACAAGCTCCATGCAATGTCCCCATACCTCATCTGTCTTTAATCGAACAGCGGCATCAGCACTAGCAGGATTAAAGTTTGTAATGGGAGCATGAAAATGAATCGAGGCCTCGTACTCATTCAATAGGCTGCGAAGTCCTCTTCGTCTTGTGCGACTCCAGGAAAGCATTTCGTAGCCGTGCCCTTCACACATGATCTCGATAGCCTTCCACCCATTCTTTAAAATCCTTTGAATGGCTTCTTCGATCGGCAAATCAATTAAATTATAGGATGACACTACTGTTTTCAACGTAATCCCTCATTACTCTATCAATCTTTACTTTATTCCGGAATGCATAAAGCTGCTAATGAATTGTTTTTGGAAGATAAAGAATGCCAACAGCATGGGAAAGATGACCAAAAGAGTCGCTGCTGTTACAACTCCCCACTGTGCACCGGTTTCAAATGATTTTGCGAAAATGGACAATCCCACTGTCAATGGACGGTTTTCTACTGAATTAGTGACAATCAGAGGCCAAAGGAAATTGCTCCATTGATGACTCACCGAGATTAAACCGAATGCAACAAAGGTTGGCCGTGCTAAAGGAACATACACATGCCAGATAATTTGAATAAGGTTGCAACCATCCATCCGGGATGCTTCCTCAAGTTCATATGGAATCCCTTTAAAGGTTTGCCGCAGAAGAAAAATACCAAATGCAGAAGCAAAATAGGGAAGCATGATGCCAAGTTTACTATCAACAAAACCCATGTTGGCAATAATACTGTAGTTTGGAAAAATCAATACATCTACCGGAATCATAATTTGAACCAATACCAACATAAAAACAATATTTTTTCCTCTAAATTCTAATCTTGCAAATGCATAGGCGGCAAGCGTTGCCGTAAACAATTGTACGGCTAAAACACCCACAACAATAATGGTCGTATTTAAATAATACTGGCCAAAGGGAGCTGACTCCCAAGCGCCCTTAAAATTATCCAATGAAAAAGATAACGAAAATAAATCCGTTGCTTCACTACCTGGCTTAAATGCGGTAAGGACTAACCAAAAAAGAGGAATCGCCCATAAAATTGCAAGAAGGTAAGTTGAAAACGTGACAAGTCGCTGCATTTGGGCCCCCTTAATTGTAATGAATTTTTTTGTCAACTGAAAAAAATTGAATAGAAGAGATAATCACCAATAATACAAGCATAACTAGCGTTAATGTCGCTGCCATTCCATAATCCATAAACTTAAAGGCATTTTCATAAATATAGTAGAGTAATAGATTACTTGCATTATCAGGTCCACCCTGTGTCATGACTACTAAATGGTCAACCATTTTAAATGCATTGGTAATAGCGATAATCATAACAAACAAAGTTGTCGGCATAATTAATGGAAATGTAATTTTTCGAAACCGGTACCAGCCTGACGCTCCATCAATCATTGATGCTTCATACAGTTCTCTTGGAACATTTTGCAACCCAGCTAAGTAAAAAATCATAAAAAAACCGGCTTCCTTCCATATAAGCATCACAATCATACCAAGCAGCACTGTATTTGAATTCCCTAAAATTTTTACATTTTCAATCCCAAACACAGATAAAATTTGACTTAACATCCCATATTCAGGTGTATAAATAAACAGCCAGATATTTGCTACTGCAATGATTGGAATAACAACGGGATAGAAGAAAAATGTTTTAACAATCCCATTGCCTAAGATTGAACGATTAATTAAGAGGGCCATCAAAAGACCTAGCCCAACCCCCAGAGGGACTGTTCCAATCGCGAATAAAATATTATTCTTTAAAACCTTCCAAAAAATCTCATCCTCCATCATGCGCGAAAAATTATCAAATCCTACAAAAAAGGGAGCCGTAATTCCCATTTCACTATTATAAAAACTTAAGTACACTGTTTTAACAATTGGGTAAAATGTAAATAGCATGAGGAATATGAGAGATGGAAGGAGAAGAATCCAAGGTGTTAGTTTGGTTGAAATGCTGTTGCTTCTTCTCATTTCCAGTCTCCTCAACTTTATTTGTTATATGGTTTCAAAACTTGGTCAGCTTCTTCTTGTGCTTTTTTCAATGCCTCTTTCGCACTGACCTTGCCTGTTATCGCTGCCTGAATATTATCGTTTATAATCTTATAGACTTTCCCGTTGCTATGAGTTGATAATTCAGCGGAAGCATATTCAAGCTGATCTCTTGCGACAACTGCCTGCGGGAATGATTCAACATATTTCTTCATTAAGTCTGTCTCATAGGCGGCTTTACTTGTTGCAACATATCCTGTGTCAATACTCCATTGTGCTGCCCGCTCTGGCTGCGTTGCCCAATCAATAAATTTCCATGCAGCTTCTTTCTTTTCCTTAGGAATATCTTTAAAGATATAGAAGTTACCGCCGCCAGTTGGACTACCGTAATTTTTTCCAGCCGGCAGGAAGGCGACGCCGAAGTCAAACTTTGCGTTGTTTTTAATATTAGTTAAATTCCCGGTAGTATGGTAAAGCATTGCTGTATTGCCCTCAAGAAAATCGGAAGGCGCAGTTGCCCAATCAATGACCCCTGTAGGGCTTATCTTATGTTTCTGTGCCAAGTCCATCATAAATTGAAGTGCCTCTTCGTTTTCAGGTGTATCAAAATAAACTTGCTTTCCATCTTCACTCATAAGATTTTTGCCATTTTGCAGTGCGAGGGCTTGGAACATCCAGTATTGGAAGTTCGTTGATGGAATTTCTATACCGTATTTCATGCCTGAATCTACTAGCTTCTTACCATACTCAACAAGCTCATCCCAATTTTTTGGTGGCTGATCTTTATCCAACCCAGCTTTTGCAAACGCATCCTTATTGTAATAAAGGACAATCGTACTTCTTTGGAACGGAAGTGAATACGTTTTGCCACCAGTTTGCGAGTTTTCCATAAAAGCAGGATAGAATCCATCAGCCTTATTTGAAGCGCTTCCACTAAAGAACTCATCTAATGGTGTAATTGCTTTCATATCCAATAATGTATAAAGTTCTGTAGAAAGCAATACTGCTAGATCCGGCGGTGTTTTTCCCTGAACCGATGTTTGGACCTTTGTCATCGTTTCATCATAGGTTCCCGTGTAAACTGGTTTAATTATTATATCAGGGTTTTCCTTCGTAAAATCTTCAGCCATTTTTTCAATGATTTTTGTTAAAGGTCCTCCAACTGCAATCGGGAAATACCAGGTTAACTCAACCTTTCCCCCTTTTGTTGTTCCAGTTTGGGAATTGGATTTTTGATTACATCCTGCGGCTGAAAAAATGAGCAACATCAAAGTGATTCCAATCAAAAGCATCTTCTTCATCTTTCATCCCCCTTTTTATGACAATTTTTTCAATTATTGTTTATTTCCACAAGTTTAGTTAAAACCCCTCCTTTATTTTGAGGAAAATGAAAAAAGAACCCCCAAAAATCATGTCATGAGAAAACAAAACTATTTCTCATCCAATGAATTTTCAGGGGTTCTCCTAGTCTCTACCCTATCCAATTTCGGAATATTAAATATATTATATATATTTAAAAAGATTATATCGACTACCCTAAAGATTGTCAATACTGTGTTTTTTAGTTAACAACTTCCATACTTTAAAAAGGTTTATTCCTTTCGCTCTTCCTTAATAATATCCTTGTCATCTTTCATTAATGTTTTTAGGTCGATTTTAAGCATGCGATCCATCGGATAGGTTGTAGTATACCGATACTTGTTCGCTCCTGACTCAAACAAAACATAGAGCTCTCTTCCAACGACAACAATTCCTTCCGGCATTGGAATTGCCTCAATACTCTCGCGCGGTTTTGATCCAGCACCATCCAAATACCATAATGGCACCTCTTTTCCACCAACATTTACTTTGCCATGCGGATCTTCCTTTAATGGATGCTCATAACGGTATAAAACACTATCATTTGCCCTTCCATAGGAGGTGCTTAAAGTGATTCCTTTCTTTTCGACAATTGCCCCTTGGACCTTTTCAGTTGTTGATAATACATAATCAGGAATTGCTGGCTCGTTTAATTTTCCAGACCATTGCTTCTTGGATAACATATCATTGCTGGACTCCAGGTTATAGCCTATCATCCATGCGTAATGGAGAGTTCCTTTTCGGTTTACCATATGGTGTGAGGGATCGGTTGGGTATGATTTTGCCTC
This sequence comes from Bacillus sp. FJAT-27225, assembly GCF_001685025.1. Taxonomy (GTDB): domain Bacteria; phylum Bacillota; class Bacilli; order Bacillales; family Cytobacillaceae; genus Bacillus_D. The sequence goes on from NZ_MAYU01000022.1 coordinate 535,884, forward strand.
AAAAAACTCTCCAACCCAAAGAATTCCTTCATCATATACGTTGTAGGCTGCCTCAACCGGAACAGGAATTTGATTAATAAACCGGATTTCATCATTGTTTTTCGCATATACGAGATCGCTAAGCCTAAATTGGAACAAGTAGTTCTCTGAGGCTATCCAACCATGTTCTTTACTGACAGTCAGTCCACCTGCATGCCCTGTATATGGTGATCCATCACTGTTATACAATACAACAGATTTAATTAAATTCCCTGTTGTTCCATTCGTTACAGTTATTGTCCCTGGCCTTCCATCATCCAAATAGTTGACTGTTAAAAGCCAATCTTCTTTCTTATAATAAGCCAGCCCTTGCGGAACAAGATCTTGAACCAAACCTGGAATGATTGGGCCATCTTCACTTATATCCCATAACCCTTGATATTTGGGATCTCGAAGATTGGGATTTCTCTCCTCTTGTGTAATTATTTGATGATCTGGCCTTACTGTGATTGGCGCTGAATTTGCGGATACATTTCCGGAAGTATCTTCTGCTGCAATTTCCAAAACAACATCCTTATTTCCTGTAAGCAAAGATAATGTAAATTCATTTTTTGATGAAAGTACTGAAAATTCCAAATCCCCATCTTTATAGATATGATAGCGAAAAATATCATCATCATTATTGGGATTCCATCTTACCCGTACGTCACCATTTCCTGCTTCCGCCCTTATATTTTCTGGTACTTGCGGTGGAACCCCGTCGGCAACCGGTCGTGGCGGCACTTGATTTCCTTCAACCCAGCCTGGTGTAACCTTTTGATGCCCAGCTAACGTTTCCATTATTAGGCTTCCATCTTTAGGATAGGAAAAGATTATCGAATTTCCGAGAGATACATGTTCAGCAGAATAACTAGCTTTAACAACTTCCATTCCCTGTGGATTGTTAACTGTCACAGCTTGTGTTCCGCTATTTACCAATCCCCCGATGTTCTCGAGAATCGTTAAGTGTGATTCATCTACATATTTGCTTTTATATGAAGAAAAATAATAATGATTAAAGGCAAGTAAAGAAATTGGTGAAATCTCTTGTCTTCTTGTCCAAAAAACATGGCTTTCCCATGGCTCAATTATTAATGTGTCGATAATTTCTACATTCCAATTACTTGACTTTATCCGGTATCCTTTCAAATTAATTTGTTGGCCGCTATTATTAAACACCTCTACATACTCAAATGCATCATACCCTGCATAATTGTCGGTATCAGGAACTACTTCCGTAATAAGAATTTCGGGAACTGGCACGGTTTCTTTCGGACCAGCGAGCAATGGTTTGGACTTAACCGATTCATTGCCTGCAAAGTCAAAGGACGTTACCTCAAAAGTGTATTCTCTCCCTAATTTTAATGGTGATACTGTAATACTATTCATTTCGGTTGTATCATAAACAGTTCCATTAAGATACACGCGGTAGCCTGCCAAATCCTGGTCACGGTTCATGTTCCAATTTAATTTTACATGGTCTTTCCCATTGACTGATGTTAATCCTGTTGGTGAAAGCGGTGCTTCTATATCAGCCGTTTCCTGTGGATTGACTTTGACAGCATGACTGCTTGGTGATTCATTTCCTTCATCGTCAATGGATGTTATTCTAAATTCATACTGCTGGTTATTAACTAATCCTTCAAGTGTATAGGAGGTTCCATCAAAAACCGTCACTGGTTCAGAACTGAAGGATGAGTAGACTCTATACGCATTCACCCCCTCAATAGCTTCCCAGCTCAATAAGACTGCTTTGTTCATCGGAACGGCGATTATCCCCGAAGGTACAGTTGGTCCATTGTACTGATTTCCGACAATTTTTCCTGGCGTGGCTTGGCTGTTATTTTCAATTTTAATCATTTCGGATGAATTACTTATTTGGTAGATGATACTTCTGTTTGTAAACCCATCTGCTCCTCCTTCATTAATCAGGGCTGTACTGATCGAAACCCCATCAGATCCCGCGATTCCAACCTTTCGCAAAGCACTGTCATGAAGCCCCTGTGCAGAAGAAGTAAGCTTCACTTCGAACACTTGATTCTTTGTCAATAAGACATTGTAGTTGGAGTTAAAATCCCACAATGGGACAGTAGGGTCATCATATTTTTTCAGCCAAAGAACCATCGTATCTTTTGCCTTAATAGTCTTATTTGTAATTTGCCAACGATTGGCTGGATTTGACATGCTTGTCGTAAAATACTGAAGTTGATACTTTTCCAAATTAATATCATTGGAAGTAGTGTTATAAATTTCAACATACTCGTAGGGCTGGCCATCTCCATCCGATTTGACAACAATTTCGGTAATAACTATAGGTGGGCCTGTTTCGAAAGCCTTCGTTTTAACTGCAGGGATATGTACTATAGCTCCTACCGCCAATAAAACTACCATTGCATAAATGAACCACTTGTGAAGATTCTTCCCCAATTTGTTTCCTCCCTTTTATTATTTTTTTAGAAACTTCGGCAGTTGCTTGGCTGTCAGGCAGCCGCAATGCCGCAGATGTCTAAAATATTGCATGCGCCAAAATGTATTTTAAAAAATAAACAAGAAAAACCCTATGACGATAACAGTATTACAAAATGTAACACCATTAATGTTCATAGGGGTCTCTTATTCTCTGCCCGAAATATATATTAGATTATTCATAATATTACAATAAATATACCGATTTAGCAAGCTCCTTAGATGCGAAGCCTTATATTTATATTCTCGTCTTTAAGGGTTTTCAAGGAATTAAAACTCTTTAATTAGTCCTTTTACTCGACTATATGAGGAAACCTCCTATACATTGAAGAGGTCATATCTTTTTGTATTAATCTTTATATAGATGCATTATTACATTTAAGCATCACACGGTATGACACTTTCTATCAATGCCGTTTCAACTTCGGCTTTATACCGTGCTGCCTCTTGCTCTGTCCATGAAAAGTGTTCTGCCATGTAAGCAATGACTTGTTCGTTCCATTTATGAACGGAATGTATATCAAATAAAATCGCCCCTGTCCGCCGGTTCAAAAAATCAATTGGAGTGGCAGCCATTTCATGTTCAATTGCGTAGATAAGCCGGGCAAATAATTCTAGCGGCAACTCCAATTGGTCAGCCTCATCTTTGTTTGCTGCTAATAGGTCAAAAACACAATTGATATTAGAGCCGTATGTCCTCACAAGTCTTTCTGCTTCTTTTTTGGAAAGTCCAAGTTCTATTCCTTTTTGTAAATGGCTTGCCACAAAGCTTTCAAATTTCTTAGAACCGCCTATGTCTCCTCCAGAGATCGGCAATTGTTTCGTTTGGCAGACTGGATACGTTATTCCTTCCTCTAAACGGAATTTTCCCGCCACTAAATCAACTACCAGTTCCGCCATTTTGCGGTAGCCAGTCAATTTCCCCCCCGCAATGGTTATTAAGCCTGCATCTGATTCCCATATCTCGTCTTTCCGAGAAATCTCAGAAGCATTTTTCCCTTCTTCATAAATGAGTGGACGCACCCCGGCCCAGCTGGATTCAATATCTCCTTCACTAATCTTTACCTCTGGGAACATATAATTAATGGCCTTGATAATATACTCTCGGTCACTTACTGTCATACTCGGATTAGCGGCATCATTATTATAGAAAGTGTCAGTGGTTCCAACATAGGTTTTTCCATCACGGGGAATTGCAAAAACCATCCGGCCATCAGGGGTATCAAAGTAAATGGCTTGTTTTAAAGGAAAACGGGACTGTTGAATAACAAGGTGAACACCCTTTGAAAGCTGTAGTATTTTCCCTGTTTTCGAATGATCCATTTCCCGAATTGTATCTACCCACGGACCGGCAGCATTAATGATTTTTTTGGCCCTTACTTTATATTCTTCACCAGTTAATTGATCCTCAATATAAGCTCCCGCAGCTTTTCCATTTTCATATACTAGTTTCTTGACTTTGGAATAATTTAGGGCCACAGCACCTTTATCCCATGCGGCCTTCATCACCTCAATTGTTAATCTGGCATCATCTGTCCGATATTCCACATAATAACCGCCACCCTTCAACCCATCTTTTTTAATTAGAGGCTCTTTTGCCAATGTTTCCTCGGCAGAAAGCATACTACGCCTTTCCGGTTTTCTAACGCCAGCCAGAAAATCATAAACTCTCAGACCAATGGATGTGGTAAATTTGCCGAATGTCCCGCCTGTATGTATGGGGAGCAGCATCCACTCTGGAGTGGTGACATGCGGGCCGTTTTCATAAACAATCGCTCGTTCCTTACCGACTTCGGCGACCATCTTTACTTCGAATTGTTTTAGGTAACGAAGTCCACCATGAACTAATTTTGTTGAGCGGCTCGAGGTCCCTGCGGCAAAATCCTGCATCTCTACTAGCGCAACTTTCATCCCTCTTGTCTGGGCATCAAGGGCTATTCCTGCGCCAGTAATCCCTCCGCCAATAATCAAAACATCATAATGCTCATTCTTTAACAGATTGATGATTTCCCCACGATGCAGGTTTGAAAATTTCATTCCTATTTCCTCCTAAATAAAAGAGTTTTTTAAGAGAAAATAAAAAAAAGACCATAAAAAGGCATTACCGCTTTCGGTAATGTTTTTATGGTCTCTCCGATTTTCTCCCGACAACATATTCACTTTGTGGTATTATATCATAAAGTTTGAATGGCACCTACTATTTTTTAATTATTGTGAAATTGTACAAATCAATTTCGAGTAACATTCATAAATGAACTTAATAACGAAATGCTGCCTTCCCCATTTTCAATCGCAGAGAAATTTTTCTTTTATAAATCGGATCATTTTCCTTTCTTCTCTGTATTGCGATTTCTTTCTTTTTCGTTAAGCTTTTTCATCAACGCTTTAATTTTCGTATTTTATACGAATAATAAGTGGGAGCTTCTTCTTTTAAATACAGGGACAAACCAGGACTAGGAACTTGGTTTGATTAGCTAAATCCTATTCCCGGATAGGAATATCGTTTGATGTTATACTACTTACTGTATGTATCATGCTATTGATACTATTTAAGAATATCAATATACAAAAAATAAATTGTCATTGGCATAAATGACAAACAAGCATTACTTTAAGGATAAGGAGTCATGTATGTATGAAGAAATTTATTAATGCAACTATTTATGGAGATCCAGAATCCCATGAATTATTAGTAGAAAACGGTCAATTTAAAGCAATAGGCAATAATTTAGAAAGTGCAGATGAAGTAATTGATTTAGAAGGCCGTTTAGTACTGCCGCCTTATGTAGACCCTCATTTGCACTTGGATTATATTTTTTCTGGGCTCGGCGAAGGAAATGCTAATGTTTCAGGTACCTTATTTGAGGGCATTCAGCGCTGGAGTGATAATAAGAAATCATTGACGGAAGAAATGGTTCGTGAGCGCGCGATTAAAGGGATCCAAAAAGAAGTGAGTCATGGGGTCCAATTCATTCGTACCCATGTAGATATTACAGAACCCAATCTAGCAGGAATGAAAGCTTTGATAAAACTGCGTGAAGAATTGAAGGATGTCGTTACATTACAACTGGTTGCTTTTCCTCAAGAAGGATTCTTTAGATACAATGGCGCGGAACGTTTAATGGAACAAGCGCTTGAAATGGGTGCTGATGTAGCAGGAGGAATCCCTCACTTTGAAATTTCCTACGAACACGGTGTCGAATCTTTAAGACGCATTGTAGACATGGCAATAAAATATAATGTGATGATCGATATTCACTGTGATGAAAACGATGATCCAAACAGCCGGTTTTTAGAAGTATTAAACGCCCTGGTTATGGAAAAAAACTATGGTGAATATACAACCGCAAGCCATACAACCAGTTTCGGTTCTGTAGAAAACAGTTACGCGAATAAAATGTTAGGTTTATTTAAGGAATCAAAAATTAACTTTATTTCGTGCCCAACTGAAAATGCGCATTTACAAGGCCGTGGCGACAGTTACCCAAAACGCCGTGGCCTAACCCGAGTGAAAGAGCTGTTGAACAACGGAAATAACGTCGCATTTGCCCAGGATTCAATTGCGGATTACTGGTATCCATTAGGGAATGGAAATATGATGAACATTTTAGACAATGGCATCCACTTGGCTCATTACACACATATTGATGAAATCAATAAGGCGTTCGACCTGATCACCTATAATGGAGCAAACATTATGAGAGTGAACGAGGAGTATGGCATTGAAGCCGGAAAGTCAGCCAACTTTATCGTTCTCGATGCACTGGATGCTTATGAAGCCATTCGTGAACGCGCCGAAGTACTTATCTCCATTCGGAATGGTGACTATCTCTTCAAACGCGAACCACGAAGAAATGAAGTTGAAATAGATTTCTTGAAACAATCGTAATTTATATAAGTTTTTTAAGACTACCCCATCAACAAGTGTGTTGATGGGGCTTTTTCTGAGATAAGGTAATTACCGATGTATTACTTGGGTCTTACCAAATAAAGCATCCAGTTGTCTCAGGTAATCTTAAGCAAGTGGACCTCCCCTCACTTTTAGTCTGAATAAAGACAACCTCCTGACTTGTATATTGAACCAGCCCTATTATAATTGAAAATAGTTGTAATATTTAGAAATATTTCAAAAAGAAAAGGAGGTTCTAAATTTGAAACGTGTATTTTTTGTTCTGGTCTCATTTGTTTTACTTGCTTCCATGTTTATAACTCCGCAACCAATTAAAACTCATGCAGGAACCGACGGGACGCAAGGCTATGTGAAAAAATTAGGCGTACCTCATTACACCATTGGAATTTTCTCGAGTGCTTATGGTGAGGGTCCAAATGGGACTCAGGCTACTTTTGTTGCATCTGGCGGGGTATTTAACGTGATCAATACGGTTACTGGTGAGAGAATGGCTAGCCATAAGCTAAACAACACAAGCTCAATTTGGGGAATAACCGTCGATCCTTCCGGTTTGGTTTATCTTGCTGATACGACCAACCTCTTCCGTTATAATCCCCAAACAGATGTACTAGAGGATCTTGGAAGGGCAACAAAAACAGAAGCAGCAACATGGGGAATCACCTCTGACGAAAAAGGCCGTATTTATGGCGGTACATGGCCAAATGGAAAAGTGTTCATGTATGATCCAGAAACAAATGCTTTCACAGATTTGGGCACAATGGCTGAAGGTTCCGGCTATGCAAGAGATGTTCAAGTCTATAAAGGAAAACTTTATGTTGGTCTCGGAATTGAGCAGCACCTTATCGAATATGACCTGGCCACCGGAGAGAAAACTGAAATCCTTCTACCAGAAGAGAACCAAGATGAAGGTACCCCATATGATGTAGATATCCGCGGGGATTATTTAATTACTCGGTTAGCGAATTCTAGTTCCCTGCTCGTTTACGATCTTGTAAATAAAGTTTGGGTTGACGAAATCACGCAAGCAAAGGGCAGCATGGTCTCCCCTCTAGATGAGGATAATAAGGTCTATTTTCACAAAGGAACTACAATCTATTCCTATGATTTAGATACCCTTGAATTAGCACCGACAGGGCTTAAAGACACATGGAGCAGCAAAGGGTTCGGATGGATTGAACTCGATGAACCAGGCTTTGAAGGTTTGAATTTAACAAGCCTGCGTTTTAATGGAACTTACTGGATTTATAATCCAACTACCGGTAAATCAAAAGAAATGACAGCACAAATTGAAGGACAACCGATTAGCATTCATTCTATTGCTTTAGGTCCAGATGGGAATATCTATTCCAGCGGGTACCATTCGGGCGGATTCGCTTATTATTCTCCGACAAATGATAAGATTACAAGTTTCACTGGATTTGGACAAGGAGAAGGTATTATCGCAACTGAGGATTATTTATATTTAGGTGTCTATCCCGGCGCCAATATCTATCAATATGATCCTACACTACCATATGAACATGACCCGACAGTTCCTGAAAAGCAAACCAATCCAAAGGTACTGTTTTCTTTGAAGGGAATGGAACAGGATCGACCATTTGCCTGGGCAGAGGGTGATGGCCATGTGTTTGTAGGGACTGTTCCTGATTATGGTGTGCTTGGCGGAACACTATCCATAATAAACGAAGCTACAGGTGAGCACGAAACATTTAGAAATGTGGTCCAAGATCAGAGTATTATCTCTCTCCAATACAAAGATGGTTTAATTTATGGCGGTACAAGTGTATATGGTGGGTTGGATAGCAAGCCGACTGCCGACGATGCAAAGCTATTTATTTTTAACCCAAAAACAAAAGAAAAAGTATACGAAGGGACTCCGATTCCAGGAGAAAGAGGAATTGGTACCCTTGAATTTGATGACGAAGGTTATTTATGGGGTATGACCCAAGGTAAAATTTTCAAATTTGACCCAGAATCCCGTGAAGTCCTTCAGTCAAAAGAATTGTTTAGCTATAGCTGGAAAGGAATTAGTCATTTTTGGAAAGGTCCATTCTTGGACTTTGACCAAGATGGCAACTTCTATGGTTCATCTTTACGCAAATTGTTTAAATTCAATCCAGATACCTGGGAAGTAGAAATTTTGGATGACAACGCCTCGCTTTATGCAAAGGATGAAAAAGGGAATTTCTACTTTGCCCGCGGAGCAGAATTATATACTTACGTTAGAGATGGTGATGGGACCACTCCTCCCAAAACTACTGAAGTCAAGGTGAATATTAACAATTCTAGTTTTGAAGAACAGGTAGATGGAGGGGTAATCCCTGGTTGGTCTACTACATGGGATTCCGAAAATGCAACCTTCAAAGTTACGGATGAACACAGTTTTAGTGGGGATAAAAGCTTATATTTAGAGGATAAATCTGAAACAGGGTCTGTGGCAGTCATATCCGACCCAATTAAAGTTATTCCTGGCCAAAATTATAGGGCTAGAAGCCAAGTCTATTTTGTAGATGGCGATTCAGCCACCTTCATCCTTCGCTTCTTTGATGAAAATGGAAATCAACTAGATGAAGCACCTATATATATTTCTGGTGGTAAAGGCAGGTGGCAAGAGGTTGTTGCTAGTAAAAAGGCGCCAGAGAATGCTGTTACAGCACGCATCTATGCGAATGTTACAAAAATCGGAAAGGCGACTGCTTATTATGATGCTATTGAGCTAAGTTATGAAGCATATGACACAGCACCAGAAGTTATTGGTGCCGATAATGGCACTTTATATACTGCTGAAACAAACCCAACGATAACCATTAAAGGTGATGAACGAAGTACTATTTATGTTTATCATGGTGATGATGTTCTTGCAACAGTAAATGGCACAGGAGAGGAACAATTAATTCAGCTAAAAGGATTAAGTGAAGGTGAGTACCAGCTCACCCTGAGAGCCTTTTATGAAAATGGCAAGGTAAGCTTAGATCGCGGGCTTTTAGTGGTTGTTGATCAAACAGCTCCAGATGTCCCAACCGTTTTGGACCCAGCAGCACCATTGTCAACCATTAACAGGACTCCAGAAATAACGGTTAAGACTGAGCCAGGGGCAAAAGTTATCATCATCGATAATGGCAAAGAAGTCGGTGTTGGTGGAGCGGATGAAAAAGGGATTGCAGTAATCAAAACAACAGCACTTACAAAGGGGATTCATAAGCTGAAATCTTATGTTGTAGATAAAGCCGGAAATGAAAGCGATATGGCTGCCATTCCACACATCATTATTAACAATGGAAAGAAACCTAATTAAAATAATGTAACTATTGGGGCTGTTCCATAAGACATTTATTCTGACTTATGGAACAGCCCCATCTTTTCAATTATATTAGGGAAATGCACCCTTCGGCCAATTCAACTTTGGTAACCAAACCACTCTACTAGGTTACATAGTGAAAAAAAAA
>NZ_MAYU01000023.1 GCF_001685025.1 Bacillus sp. FJAT-27225
GGTAGTTGGGGTGCAAACCCCTGTGAGAGTAGGACGCTGCCGGGCAACAATGAAGGGCAACCCAATCTGGGTTGCCCTTTTTGTTTCGCGAAGATGTTTAAATTTGGTTGTATAGTGGCTTCAATATAATTCCTTTTTGCTTTGATACTTTAAAGAGACAGATACTAAGCCAATCCTTGAAGGGGTTAAAATTAAGTAATACTACAAATGACTGCCCTGCCTGACCGCATCTCTACTCCTTCCTGACCATGAAATTATAAATTCCCTTTTATCCATCTGGCCTGTTCCTCTAATCACACAAACTGCTTACTTTTATGAAAATCTCATCTTTTGTGCCAAAAGAAGGAATCTTAATCTTTTCTGGAAATGGGTAAATGGACAGAAAGAGATTGGGGGATGCCTTATGTTATACGCAACAATTGCATTAAAACTTGTAGTAGGATTTTTTGCCCTCGTGGCCATAACAAGAGTTCTAGGGAAGAAGGAAATGTCCCAAGTAACCCCATATGATTTTGTCTATGCGATTATTTTGGGTGGTATTATTGAAGAATCCATATATGATGATAAAGTATCCATATTTCACGTCCTATTTGGGGTTTTAGTATGGGGAATCGTTATATTCTCAGTAGAAAAACTCACAGAAAAATACGATAAAATACGCAAGCCTTTAAAGGGTACAGTATCTGTCCTGGTTAAGGATGGAGAAATTGACCATAAAGAAATGAGAAAAAACTCTCTTGAAATGGAACAGCTTCGCTCCATGCTTCGTACTCAAGGGTTATTTTCATTAAAAGAAGTAAAATATGTCTTTATGGAGACTGGCGGACAAATTAGTGTGATGAAGCATGCGAACGCAGACCCAGTTACACCTGAAACGCTAAACGTTGATGCAAAGGACGATCATCCGTCCTTAATGCTCGTAGATGAGGGAAAGATTAATGAAGATGCTTTAAGAACGGCCGGAAAGGATGAGAACTGGCTTCTGGAAGAATTAAGTAAAGAAGGCCATAATGATATTAGTAAAATTTATTATGCTGAATGGTCTGAGCAGCAAGGCTTTTATATTAAAGAATTTGAATTTGAAAAAGACAGCGAGTGAGGTACACATCACTGGGAACAATAGTATGTAAGATGAATGAAAGGGAAGGGCTCTATGGGGAAAAAGCAAATGTTTGAAGTGCTTGAAAATGAAAGCATTGATGAATGTCTCAACCGGATGAAAGCACAAGGGTTTCGTCCAGTAAGGAGAATTGAAAAGCCCATTTTCAAAGAAGAAGGTTCGGATATCGTTCCGGCTGGCCGACAAATTGTATTTGAAGGTAAGCCCTTGGATAACGAGTAGATTAATCCGGAGGATACCCCTAAAAGGCGAACGTTTAAATATCATTTTTTTTAATTGTTCGCTTATTCGTTTGACTAGCATCAGTATGGTTGTTAAGATGGAGATGGATTATTGCTGAGAGGTTTTCTTGGCATCATACTTATTGAAAAACGGGGGAGAAGGAATGATAGACCGTTATACCAGACCTGAAATGGGTAAAGTTTGGAATGAACAAAACAGATTTGGCGCATGGCTTGAAGTTGAAATTTTGGCATGCGAAGCTTGGGCTGAACTAGGTGAGATTCCCCATGAAGATGTACGTAAAATCCGCAAAAACGCTGGATTTGACGTAAACCGGATAAAGGAAATCGAAGAGGAAACTCGTCATGACGTTGTCGCTTTTACAAGAGCTGTTTCGGAAACACTAGGTGATGAGCGAAAATGGGTTCATTATGGCCTCACCTCTACGGATGTTGTTGACACAGCTCTATCTTATCTTCTTAAACAGGCAAATGAAATTATCAGGGAGGATCTCAAGAGGTTTATCATCATTTTGAAGGAAAAGGCCCAGGAGCATAAATACACTGTCATGATGGGCAGGACGCATGGGGTTCACGCTGAACCTACCACGTTTGGGCTCAAGCTAGCATTGTGGCATGAGGAAATGAAGCGTAACCTGGAAAGATTTAATGAGGCAGCAAAAGGTGTGGAAGCCGGAAAGATTTCGGGTGCTGTTGGTACGTATGCCAATATTGATCCCTTTGTGGAGAAATATGTTTGCGAAAAGCTAGGTCTTGAACCAGCCCCGATTTCAACGCAGACCCTTCAGCGGGATCGACATGCCCATTATGTTTCCGTATTGGCTTTGATTGCTACTTCTATTGAAAAATTCGCTGTGGAAATCCGCGGACTTCAAAAAAGTGAAACGCGGGAAGTAGAGGAATTTTTTGCAAAAGGCCAAAAAGGGTCATCGGCAATGCCGCATAAACGCAATCCGATTGGTTCAGAAAATATGGCTGGCTTGTCACGAGTGGTTCGCGGCCATATGCTGACGGCCTATGAAAATGTACCGCTCTGGCATGAAAGGGATATTTCCCATTCTTCCGCTGAAAGGATTATCCTTCCTGATGCGACAATTCTCCTAAATTACATGTTAAACCGATTTGCGAACATAGTGAAGAACCTGACTGTCTATCCGGAGAACATGAAGAGGAATATGGGGAAGACACTTGGGCTGATTTACTCTCAAAGGGTTCTGCTTGCACTTATCGATAAGGGGCTTTCCCGTGAGAAGGCATACGATACAGTCCAGCCGAGGGCAATGGAGGCGTGGGAAAAGCAAGTTCCATTCCGAAGCTTGTTGGAAGAAGATGAAACGATTACATCATTTTTAACAAAAGGAGATTTGGATAACTGTTTCGATTACAACTACCATCTTCAGCATGTTGATACAATCTTCAATAGGCTTGGCTTATAGCCGAAAAAGGAGCATCCACTACCGAGTGGATGCTCCTTCTCTTCTGTATTTTAAAGTGGAATGTTTGTCCTCATAGGAAGACGCGTCCCGATTGTTATTTTTGGAATTCTCCCCCCTGTTTCCCGGTTCCTTCTTTTTCTTGGCTTTGGCCGCTGCCCTCTTTCTGTTTATCCCCGCTTCTTTGAATGATATCTGTAATCGGGCAATACCTTACAATTCCCTCAGCAACTTTCATGGCTGATAGGAAGGCAAGGATAAGATAGGAGTCGCGCCACGGTTTTTTGACCATTTTGGACGTGCACCAGGAGAGGATAGTCAACCCTGCAGTAATTCGGATTAAAGCATTAACGATGCCAATGTTTTGTTTTACCTTCACTTTGTTCACTCCCTCACAATTTTGTTATTTAATACTTTTAAACACTACTGTACGAAAGAAAATTATGTGTTATTATTAAATGAAAGGGCTTTCTTTTTATTGAAATTTCAGAAAGAATATAGATATGACCTACTCAAGGGGGCGGGAATATGCTTGAACATCGCTATCGCTGGAAAAATAAGCAGCTGCGTGAACATGTTGAAGTGTTGGATGGCAAACGTGCCCCAACTATGGTATTACAAAATGCAACCTATCTAAACCAGGCGTTTAATAAATGGCTAACAGCTAATATCTGGATATACGATGACAGGATTGTCTATGTGGGGAATAAAATGCCGGCCAATCTTGTGAATTGCAGCACAATGGATTGTTCCGGCCGCTATCTTGTCCCTGGTTATATTGAGCCGCACGCCCACCCATTCCAGTTATATAATCCCCACTCGTTTGCGGCCTATGCATCACATCGGGGAACAACGACGATCATGAACGACAATCTTTCGCTCATTCTTCATTTGGATAAAAAACAGTCATTTTCATTAATGAAGGATATGCGCAGCCTGCCAGCGAGTATTTTTTGGTGGTGCCGATTCGATTCACAAACAGAAATCCGCAATGAGCAGGAGGTTTTTTCCCATGGGGCAATCAAGTCCTGGCTCGAGCATGACGCAGTCCTTCAAGGCGGGGAGTTAACAGGCTGGCCGAAGCTGTTGGCCGGAGATGACATGATGCTTCACTGGATTCAGGAAGCGAAGCGGATGCGGAAGCAAATTGAAGGGCATTTTCCTGGAGCGTCTGAAAAGACATTGGCGAAAATGATGCTGCTTGGCGCAGATTGTGACCATGAAGCGATGACAGGCGAGGAAGTATACGACCGGCTCCTTCAAGGCTACACTGTGTCCTTGAGGCACTCCTCAATCAGGCCGGATCTTCCTATGCTATTGGACGAAATGAAAGACTTGGGCATAGATGCCTATGACCGGTTAATTTTTACAACAGACGGCTCATCTTCACGGTTTCATCGGGATGGGGTCATTGACATGATGATTAAGATTGCCATCGAAAAAGGTATCCCTCCTATTGATGCCTATAATATGGCAACCATTAACCCGGCTAGGTATTACAATATTGGCCATATCCATGGAAATATTGGGACCGGGAGAGTCGCCAATATCAATTTCCTTGAAAGTATTGAAGAACCTTGTCCGGTATCGGTTCTCGCTAAAGGAAAATGGGTGAAAAAGGACGGGGAGGTTGTAGATTATTTCCCTGAACTGGATTGGGAAGGTTATGGCTTAACTTCTCTTGATCTGAATTGGGAATTATCAATGGATGATCTGCAATTCTCCATGCCATTCGGTATTAAGTTGGAAAATGCTGTTATTACTAAGCCTTACTCGATTAGTCTTGAGGTTTCGAGAGATACGCTTTCCGATAATCACGATGAATGTTTTTTTATGCTTATAGACCGGAACGGAAAGTGGCGAATAAATACAATCCTTAAAGGATTTGCAAATAAGCTCCAAGGTATGGCAAGTTCCTACTCTAATACAGGTGATATTTTGTTAATTGGGAAAAGCAAGGCCGATCTCCTTCACGCATTCAGGAGAATGAAGGAAATCGGCGGAGGAATTGTTGTTGCTGAAGGCGGGGAGACCATTTGCGAATTGCCTTTGGAACTTGGCGGGTTAATGACTAAACTGCCACTTGAAAAGTTAATTGAAAAAGAACAGATCCTTCATGATGTTTTAAAGGAGAGAGGTTATTCGTTTGGGGACCCTGTTTACAGTCTGCTATTCTTTTCGTCAACACATCTTCCCTATGTAAGGATTACACAGCAGGGGATCTATGATGTGATGAATAAAAATATACTCTTTCCGTCAATAATGCGTTAAAATGATAAAGTAAAGAGAAACTAGTTGCGATAGAGAGACAGACAAAAATTTGAGGTGTGGAAATGAGAAAATGGGCTGTGGCATTAGTGGCATGTTTGCTGCTCTTATCAGCATGCAGCAAGGACGCACCCCAGACTGCGGAGGAAGGTAAAAGAAAGGCTGTTGCTTCTGAAAAGCAAGGAAAGGTTCTCCCTTATACATTTCCGTTAACAGGCATTGGGTCAGAAACGCCTGCCGATAGCAGAGCGTTTGCTGTCATGATTAACAATTTTCCAAAAGCAAGGCCTCAGTCCGGGCTCCACAAGGCAGATATTGTGTATGAAATGCTTGCTGAAGGGGAAATCACCCGCTTCCTTGCAGTCTTTCAAAGTGAAAAGCCTGAAAATATAGGACCGGTTAGAAGCGCTCGGGATTATTATCTTCATCTTGCTAAAGGTATGGACAGTATTTTTATCGCCCACGGCTACAGCGAAGAAGCAAAACAGATGATTAGCAGCGGTTTCATTGATAATATTAATGGAATTTCCTATGATGGTACATTGTTTAAGCGAGCGAATTTTAGGGTTGCTCCCCATAATTCGTACATCACATATGAGAATATGATAAAGGGATCCAACAAGCTCGGGTTTGACCTTACTAAGCCACCAAAGCCATTTGCGTTTTTGAATGAAAACGAAGTGAAGGGCCTGCCGGGCCAGGAAGCCCTATATGCGAGCGTTGCCTATTTTTCAAATGATATTTACACCTCAATTTATGAATACGATTCTGCACTTGAAAAATACACGCGATATAGCAATGGCGAACTTACGATTGACATGGATACTAAACAGCCTGTCCTCCTGGACAATGTTTTTATAGCAGAAATGAACCATACTCCAGCGGGAGA
Source organism: Bacillus sp. FJAT-27225 (assembly GCF_001685025.1). Classification (GTDB taxonomy): domain Bacteria; phylum Bacillota; class Bacilli; order Bacillales; family Cytobacillaceae; genus Bacillus_D. Next base: position 5,953 of record NZ_MAYU01000023.1, read on the forward strand.
GGGAGGCTTGCGTGATATTGATTTGGTGAGCGGAGGCAAAGGCCTTCTTTTGCAAAAAGGAAAAGCCATCGAGGTTGAGTGGAGGAACAGCGATGGAAGAATTCTGCCTTATTTGAACGGAGCTGAGGCAGGGTTTGTACCGGGCAAAACATGGGTCAATATTATTCCAAACAATCCGGGCATTGCAGGAAGCGTATCGTTCGAAGCAAACTAGGAACAAGAATAATAAATTATGTCTCAAAAAGGGGTAATATACATGCAAATTAATAAACTAAGAGGAAAAGAACTTGACCAGCTGTTTAATGCAATCCTATCCCTGGAAGATCTAGAGGAATGCTATCGGTTTTTCGATGATTTATGCACTGTGAATGAAATCCAATCACTTGCCCAGCGGCTTGAAGTGGCAAGGATGCTTCGTGAAGGCAAGACATACCATAAGATTGAAGGCGAAACCGGCGCCAGTACGGCGACTATTTCAAGGGTGAAGCGCTGCTTGAATTATGGGAACGATGCGTATGAAATGGTGCTTGAACGGGTGAAGGAACCAACAGGGGCAGGAGCAGAAGAATAAAGGGAATGATGGCCGGTGCGGAAAAGCTCCGGTTTTTCTGTTTTTGAGAATATTTAGCTCTCGCGACAGTGCATAAATTTTTATAGAGTATGTATACGTCTAGCTCCAGCGCCTATCGCCTAGCAAACTTCAGGCCTCCTCCCTACGATAAGTCATCATCGAATCGCTATGGCTCTTCGTGATTCCTTTATCTCAGTCGAAGTCCCTCCAGTTTGTACGGCGATGACCAAGGCGCTTCCGCTTTTGTATGCTGGTTATCATTTCTAAATCTGTTTTCCCTGTTTTGTTTTTTTATCGTTTTACCAGATGATATAATGGACTAATGAGTAGTGAATGGAGGATTCATGAATGTACGATTACCGCGAATGGCGCCATGTATTCAAGCTAGACCCGGCCAAGGAACTGTCTGATGCGGACCTAGAATTAATATGTGAATCAGGGACGGATGCTGTCATGATTGGCGGGTCTGACGGAGTCACCCTTGAAAAGGTGCTTGACTTGATGGCAAGAGTTCGCCGCTATACAGTGCCATGTGTCCTCGAGATTTCGAATCTTGAGGCTGTTTCACCAGGCTTTGATCTTTATTTTGTTCCGTCAGTCCTGAATAGCCGTGACCCAAAGTGGATCAATGGCCTTCACTTTGAGGCGGTTCGGGAATTCGGGCACATGATTGATTGGGACGAATTCGCCATGGAAGCGTATATTATACTAAATGAGGACTGCAAGGCTGCAAAACTGACAGAGGCCACTTCAAATCTTTCAACTGAAGATGTACAAGCCTATGCGATGATGGCCGAAAAAATGTTTGGCATGCCGATTGTCTATCTTGAATATAGCGGGGCCTATGGTGACCCGGAGCTCGTATCTGCTGCCAAAACAACCCTGGAGAATTCGATCCTTTTTTACGGCGGAGGAATCCGTACAAAGGAGCAGGCCGAAGAAATGGCCAATCATGCAGATGTGATTGTCGTTGGCAATATCCTATATGAAAACTTGAAACAAGCACTTGAAACAGTTAGTGCAGTTCGTTCTGGAAAATAAGTGCACTTTGTTCATGTATAGATTAAAATGAAATAAGAACATATGTTTGTTATGGTGGTGGAGAGATGCAATATCTTAAAGATAAACTGCTTGGCGGGCTTAACCCCCAGCAGCAAGAAGCTGTTAAGGCAACAGATGGCCCTCTGTTAATTATGGCGGGGGCGGGAAGTGGAAAAACCCGGGTGCTGACACACCGAATCGGGTATCTCATGCTGGAAAAAGCGGTTAATCCCTATAACATTCTGGCAATCACGTTTACGAATAAAGCTGCCCGTGAGATGAAGGAACGTATTTCAAGAATGATGGGTGGTGTAGCCGAGGAAATCTGGATTTCCACATTCCACTCGATGTGCGTGCGGATTCTGCGGCGCGATATAGACAGAATCGGTTTTAACCGGAACTTTACCATACTCGATACGACTGACCAGCAATCGGTCATCAAGGGTATCCTGAAGGAGCAAAATCTTGATCCGAAAAAATTTGATCCCCGCGCGATCCTCGGTTCAATTTCTTCAGCAAAAAACGAATTGACAGGCCCCGAGGAATATGAAAGTCTGGCCGGCGATTACTTCCAGAGGCAGGTTGCCAAAGTATATCAGGAATACCAAAAGAAACTGCGCAAGAACCAGGCGTTGGATTTTGACGACTTGATTATGATGACGATCAAGCTGTTTGACCAGGTCCCGGAAGTTCTCGAAAGGTATCAGCGCAAATTCCAGTACATCCATGTTGACGAGTACCAGGATACAAACCGGGCCCAGTATACGCTTGTTAAGAAGCTTTCGGCACGATTCAAGAATTTATGCGTTGTTGGTGATTCCGATCAGTCCATTTATAAATGGCGCGGTGCCGACATCGCCAACATCCTTTCGTTTGAAAAAGACTATCCGAATGCAAGAGTGATTTTGCTGGAACAAAATTACCGCTCGACAAAACGAATTCTTCTTGCGGCAAATGAAGTGATTGCAAAGAATTTAAATCGTAAACCGAAAAATTTATGGACAGAGAACCCAGAAGGCAATAAGCTCGTCTATTACAGAGCGGACAGCGAGCAAGGCGAAGCCCAATTTGTAGCAGGGAAGATAAAAGAGTTAATTGATTCAGGAGAGTATAGTGCTTCCGATATCGCGATTTTATACCGCACCAATGCACAATCGCGTGTAATGGAGGAAGTATTGCTGAAATCGATTATTGATTACCACATCGTTGGCGGCACCAAGTTCTATGATCGCAAGGAAATCAAGGATATTCTAGCTTACTTAAGACTCATTTCCAATCCTGATGACGATATAAGCCTTCTTCGGGTAATCAATGTCCCAAAACGCTCCCTTGGAGCTACTTCAGTAGACAAAATAATAGATTTTGCTGCCCTGCATGATTTGACACTATACCAGGCGCTCGAGTCTGTCGAACTGATTGGGCTTAGTCCAAGGGCGGTAAAAGCAGCAGCAGAATTCCGTGATTTGATAGGCAATTATAACCGGATGCAGGAATTCCTGTCCGTTACTGAAATCGTCGAGGACCTGCTTGATAAATCAGGATACAGGGAGATGCTTCGCGCCGAAAAATCAATTGAAGCTCAGAGCAGGCTTGAAAACCTGGAAGAATTGCTGTCTGTAACGAAAAATTTTGAGGAAACGAGTGAGGACAAGAGCCTGGTGTCATTTCTGACAGATTTGGCGCTTGTGGCTGATATCGACTCGATGGAAGAAGGACAGGAAAAGTCCGAAAAAGTAACGTTAATGACTCTTCACTCGGCGAAAGGCCTTGAGTTTCCGGTTGTTTTCTTAATCGGGCTTGAAGAAGGCGTGTTCCCGCACAGCCGCTCACTGATGGATGAAGGGGAAATGGAAGAAGAGCGCAGGCTTGCCTATGTTGGGATTACAAGGGCAGAAAAAATCCTGTTTATGACGAACGCCCAGATGAGGACGCTATTTGGCCGGACGAACATGAACCCTTCTTCCAGGTTTATAAAAGAAATTCCATCTGACCTGATTGATGAGGTAGAACCAGCTGAGCGGCAATATGGTTCGAGCCCTTTTGGGGGCAATAGAGCAGGTTTCGCCGGCGGCTGGCAGCCAGCCCGCCAAAATCAGCCAGCTCAGCCTGTTATTAGGAAGCCGGTAGCACGGCCTCAAGCAACCGGCGGCGAAGGAGTTGCCTGGCGTGCCGGAGACAAGGCAGAGCATGGCAAATGGGGAATCGGCACTGTTGTCGGCGTAAAAGGAGAAGGCGATGGAATGGAACTTGATATTGCCTTCCCAAGCCCGGTTGGAATTAAACGCTTATTGGCTAAATTCGCTCCAATTAAGAAAGTATAACGATGAATAACGCCATTTGTGGAAAGAGGGATTGTTGAATGGATTTGCAAGCAGCCGAATCGAAAATAAGGGAACTTCAGACCCTGCTGCACCAATATGGATATGAATATTATGTTCTGGACAAACCATCGGTTCCGGATGCCGAATTTGACAGACTGCTCCGGGAATTGATTGAGCTTGAAGAGGCGTATCCCCAATTTAAAACGCCCGACTCCCCGACTGTCCGGGTAGGCGGCGCTGTTCTTGATATGTTTGAAAAGGTCCGCCATACGAGTCCAATGCTAAGCCTTGCAAATGCATTCAACGAAGCAGACCTTCGTGATTTTGACAGAAAGGTCCGTCAGGTTGCAGGGAACAATTTTTCATACGTATGTGAGTTGAAGATCGATGGGCTGGCTGTATCACTAAGATATGAGGAAGGCCGCTTCGTGCAAGGGGCAACCAGGGGCGACGGTACGACGGGTGAGGATATTACAGAAAATCTCCGGACAATCAGGTCGATTCCGCTTAGGCTAAGGGAGCCTGTCTCATTAGAAGTGCGCGGTGAGGCCTATATGCCAAAGCGTTCTTTTGAAAAATTGAATGAACTTAAGGCGGAGCGTGGCGAAGAACCATTCGCGAATCCAAGGAACGCGGCAGCTGGCTCTCTCCGCCAGCTTGACACAAGCATAGCGGCATCGAGAAATCTTGATATTTTCCTGTATTCGCTCGCGGATGCACAGGCTCTCGGTATTGAATCGCATAGCGAATCCCTTGATTATATTGAAAAAATTGGATTTAAGACAAATAAGGAAAGACGCAAATGTGAAACCATAGAAGAGGTTCTTGAATATATCAATGCATGGGGTGAAGAACGGCCGAACCTTGATTATGACATCGACGGTATCGTCATTAAGGTTGATTCATATGACCACCAGGAGGAACTCGGATATACAGCAAAAAGCCCGCGCTGGGCAATTGCTTATAAATTCCCTGCTGAGGAAGTTGTCACAACCCTTCTCGATATTGAGCTGAGCGTTGGGCGAACCGGGGTTATTACACCGACTGCAATTCTCGAACCAGTCCGTGTCGCCGGAACCACAGTCGGGCGAGCTTCCTTGCATAACGAAGATTTGATTCGCGAAAAGGATGTAAAGATTGGCGACAAGGTTGTTGTCAAAAAGGCAGGCGATATTATCCCAGAGGTTGTCAATGTCCTTCCTGAACAAAGGACTGGCAGTGAGAAGGACTTTTTTATGCCTACCCATTGTCCCGAGTGCGAAAATGAGTTGATCAGGATTGAGGGGGAAGTAGCGCTGCGCTGCTTGAACCCAAAATGCCCCGCGCAGATCAGGGAAGGGTTAATTCACTTTGTTTCCCGAAATGCAATGAATATAGAAGGACTTGGCGAGAAGGTCATTTCACAATTATTTTCCCATAAATTGATTGAAGATGTCGCCGATATTTATAAACTGGACCGAGAGCAGTTATTGGCACTTGAAAGAATGGGTGAAAAAAGTGTCAACAACCTCCTGAACGCAATTGAAGCTTCCAAGGACAATTCGCTTGAGCGGCTTTTGTTTGGGCTGGGCATCCGCCATGTCGGTGAAAAGGCTGCGAAAACGCTGGCCCAGGAGTTCGAAGCAATGGACAAGCTTGCTGCTGCGACGGAGGAGGAACTGACGGCCATTAATGAAATCGGTGAAAAAATGGCCAGCTCAATTGCAGCATTTTTCGCTGAGGATGAGGTTAAAGACCTGATTAGCGAATTGAGGGAAATCGGCGTTAATATGGAGTATAAGGGTCCGCGAAAATCCTTAGTGGCGGCTGACTCTTTATTTGCCGGCAAGACGGTTGTGCTGACCGGGAAGCTGGAAAGACTGACGAGAAACGAAGCGAAGGAAAAGCTTGAGGCACTGGGGGCAAATGTGGCCGGAAGTGTCAGCAAGAAGACAGATCTTCTTGTCGCCGGAGCGGATGCTGGCTCAAAGCTTACGAAGGCACAGGAACTAGGGATAGAAATATGGGACGAAGAGAGGCTGCTTGAGGAAATCGAACAGTAAGAGGTGCAGGAAACGTGAGAAAGCTATCAATCGCGCTTATATCCCTGGCACTCCTGCTCGGGGCTTGTGCCCCTAACTTTGAACGGCAGGAGCAAGTTGTAGACAATACAAATAAATCCAAGGAAAAGGCGATTATCCCAAAATATCAGATATCGGACAAATTCTATAGGACCTTGCTTCCCTTTGAACCAAGTGAAGCAAGAGGCTTGACGGTTAATAATTTGAACACGCGCTACGACATCAATGAATTTGAAATGGGCCTGATGCGAATCGCTCAAAATACCTTTGACCCAGATACGTATGTTTTCCGGGAAGGGCAACACTTGAAGAAAAGAACCGTTCAGGCCTGGCTTCAGCGAAAATATACGAAAAAGCAGCTAGAGGAACGGAAGCTGAAAGAAGAGCAAAATCTTGGGCTGAATCCAATCGACCCGGGGACGGGATCAATCGAAGATCGAAATGAAAGAGCTCCTATTTACTTGGCGCATATCCTTGAACACAATTATTTGATCAAGGGTGAAGATGATAAAATGAAGCTTGCCGGTGTAACGATCGGGCTTGCCCTTAATTCGGTTCATTATTACCAAAAAGAACAATATGGTGATGTTTTTGAGGTAGATATTAAGAAGGCCGATATGGAGCGGGAAGGCAAGAAAATCGCCCAGGAAGTGCTGAAAAGGCTTCGGGACATGAACCAGCTTAAGAACATCCCAATTACCATTGCCCTTTTTGAACAGGCAAGCAGCAGTTCAGTTGTCCCGGGCAATTTTATCGCTTATACAACTGTCAAACAGGGAGATACAATTGGCAGTTGGGAGGCGGTAGACGAGAAATATTATCTCTTCCCAACAGATGATGAAGCAAAGAAGCTGCACCGTGAAGATGTTGTTGCCTTTGAAAACTTTAAAATGGACGTGGAAGAGTACTTTCCTAATTACAATGGCGTCGTCGGCAAGGCCCATTATCTCGAAGGCCAGCTGCAGGAATTGAGCATCACGATCCCGATTCAATTTTACGGGAAAGCAGAGGGAATTGGCTTTACCCAGTATGTAACAGGACTTGTGATGGAACATTTTCCTGAATACATTTCTGTGTCTGTTGATATCAATTCGGTAAATGGACCCGAGGCGTTGATTGTAAGAAAGGCAGACCAAAAGGAGCCTTTTGTCCATATTTATGAATAAGCATGTTCGTATCCAGGCGTTTAACGGCCTGGATATTTTTTATGGAAAAGAATTATAGTAGTCCGCGTTTTGAGTCTTATTTCCTATTTTTTAAAAAATGGAAAAAAACCACTCTTAACAGTTTCCTTTTATAAAACGCTGTTATATAATACTATTAGTTTTATAAATTTGTATTATAACAGTATTGAACAGGAGGAAATAGGGATGAGTGATTTGCGTGTAAAGCAATTGGAGGAAAGCTGGCAGCTGGACAGCCGCTGGAATGGAGTCGAAAGAACTTACACTGCACAGGATGTTGTCAAGCTGCGGGGGTCACTTGACGTTGAACATACACTTGCAAGAAGGGGTGCTGAAAAGCTTTGGAACCTTCTTCGAGAGGAAGAGTATATTAATGCTTTAGGAGCTTTGACTGGTAATCAAGCGATTCAGCAGGTCAAAGCAGGCCTTAAGGCAATTTACTTAAGCGGCTGGCAGGTAGCGGCTGACGCAAACCTGTCGGGGCATATGTATCCGGACCAGAGCCTTTACCCTGCCAACAGCGTGCCAAGCGTCGTCAAACGCATCAATCAGGCGCTTCAACGGGCTGACCAGATACATTTTAGTGAAGGAGACACATCAATTGATTGGTTTGTACCGATTGTCGCTGACGCTGAAGCGGGTTTTGGCGGCCAGCTGAATGTATTCGAACTGATGAAGGGCATGATTGAAGCAGGTGCGGCAGGCGTCCACTTTGAAGACCAGCTTTCTTCTGAAAAAAAATGTGGCCATTTGGGTGGCAAAGTTCTTCTCCCAACCCAGACTGCAGTCAAGAACCTGATTGCTGCCAGGCTTGCCGCAGATGTAATGGGTGTACCAACTGTTATCGTAGCGCGCACTGATGCCAATGCGGCTGATTTAATTACAAGCGACATCGATCCATATGATCATGAATTCCTGACTGGTGAACGGACACCTGAGGGATTTTTCAAAACAAAGGCAGGCCTTGACCAGGCGATTGCACGTGGGCTTGCTTATGCACCTTATGCAGACCTCGTCTGGTGTGAAACATCCGAGCCGGATCTTGAGGAAGCGAGGCGTTTTGCTGAAGCGATTCATGAAAAATATCCTGGCAAGCTGCTCGCCTATAACTGCTCTCCGTCCTTTAACTGGAAAAAAAAGCTCGACCAGGAGACAATTGAAAAGTTCCAGGTTGAGCTTGGAAAGATGGGTTACAAGTTCCAATTCGTGACGTTAGCCGGCTTCCACGCCCTCAACCACAGCATGTTCGAGCTAGCACGCGGGTACAAGGATCGCGGAATGGCAGCCTATTCTGATCTGCAGCAGGCTGAGTTTGCTAGCGAACAATATGGCTATACAGCGACAAGGCATCAGCGTGAAGTGGGGACTGGATACTTCGATGAGGTTGCAATGGTGATTTCGGGAGGAACATCTTCAACTGTTGCACTTAAGGGTTCCACAGAAGCGGAACAATTTACGGTAATAAAATAAAGCATAGGCGGCCCCTGATGGCGGGGGCTGCTTTTTTCATAGAAATTCGGGGAATGAACCGCAAAGCTAGCCGAAGTTGAGTTTTTTTACTAAGATGAAGTGGTTGCACCGTTTTTAGGGAACAATCATACATAGGTAGAAAAAGGAGACGGGGTGAAGCAGTGGGAAAGCCAACGGTGGAGGATGTATTGCAGCAAGGAATACATGGGCAAAAGCAGCTGAAGCCCGAGGAAAGGCGCAAATTTCTCGGAACGATAAGGGAGCGCGTCCTTATTGCGCTCAAAAAAGGCCAGGTTCTTGAGAAAGGAATATATCCACAAGTCGAACAGTTAATGAAAGAGCACCACGATTCTCATTTATACATGAACGGTACTCTCTCTTATGAGGATTTTTCCAAATATCTTAAAATCGCAAGGGAAAACAATATTGACTATACAATTGTAACCAATAAAGAGTACGATACGCACCTTGGCCTAGTTTTGGCCTGCCCCTATGCGGTTGATAAAGAAGAAATCTATGTTAAAGCCAAAGTCCTGCCGGAAGAAGCTCAGCCTGCAGCGAAAAAGGGACTCCTGGGAAAATTATTTGGCTGGATACGGAAATAATTGTGAACCCTGCAATGGGTTCTTTTCATTTGTATAGCCATTTTTGCAGGATTTGGCAAAAATTGCTCAGAAACCCCCCTTTTCTTTTTAGATAAAAGAGATTAGTATATGGTTTAAAAGATTCAAAGAAAAGGGGCCAAATCCATGAACATGGCGGAATTACGGCCAAAAGAGCGTTCTGAGTTAAGAATCAAGCTTGGTAAGACTTTTTATACATGGAAACGATATTTTGAGTGGTTGATAGACGGAAATAACTATGCAAACGAACGAGACAGGGTTCTTCTGCCTCATTCGGCCTTCGGGCATCAAACGCCTTTGATAAGAAAGCTCCAGGGTGTTGATATAAGTTACCAGCAAAATAAAATTACGAACCTCAAGCTTGCAGTAGAGAAGATAAACGGCATTATTATTAAGCCGGGTGAGACATTTTCCTATTGGAAACTGATTGGCAGCCCCACAAAAAGAAAGGGCTATGTGGACGGAATGGTCCTTCATTATGGCCGCTTCATGAAGGGTATCGGGGGCGGGCTCTGCCAGCTTTCTAATTTGATCTACTGGATGACGCTCCATACGCCTCTCACGGTGACGGAACGGCATCGCCATAGTTTCGATGTATTTCCTGACTCTAACCGGACACAGCCCTTTGGAAGCGGAGCAACCTGTTCCTATAATTATCTTGATTTGCGGATCAAAAATGAAACAGATGTGCCTTACCAGCTTCATGTCCGCCTAACCGATACACACTTGGTCGGAGAATGGCGATGCGAGGAACCACAGCTTTATGTGTATCATATTTTTGAAAAAGACCATAGCATCCTACCTGCGTATTGGGGTGGTTATATAAGGCATAATGAGCTTTGGCGAAAAGCATACAACCGTCAGCATAAGCTTGTCAGCGAAGAGTTTATTACCGAAAACAATGCGATCATGATGTATGAACCACTGCTTGAGCAGAAGGTGAAGTAAAGGGTGCCCGCCAATGTTTATGGTGGGTACCCTTCTTCATTAATTGGCCCTTCAAATCTTGTGCATAAGAGGGAGATTAATCTGATAAAGGATCCTAAATAGATTAATCTTAAGAACGTGCAAGCAGATTAATCTAATAGGGGGTTCAAAAAAATTAATACAGGAGATTACTCTAGTAGACCCCAATTGCCAAACCGTCTAAGGAAAGTGGCGGCTGTTTCTTAACTATATTAGCTATTCCAGAAATTCCAACTTGCCGTTATTTTAATCCTAATCGAATTTCTGTTATTATCAATAGTATTATGATTGAACGGGAGGAATGAAGGTGACGAGAATTTCATTAGATCAGGTCCGGCATGTGGCGAACCTTGCTCGGCTCGAGATTAACGATAATGAGGCGGAAAGGTTCTCGCAGCAGTTGGGAGCAATCATTACGTTTGCAGAACAGCTGAATGAGCTGGATACAGAAGGTGTTGAGCCAACTTCCCATGTGCTTATGATGACCAATGTCCTAAGGGAGGACAAAGCCGAAAGCGGGCTGCCGCGCGAACAGGTATTGAAAAATGCACCTGACAGGCAAGATGGCTATTTTCGGGTGCCATCAATTTTAGAGGAATAAGGAGGAACGTCTGTGAGTTTATTTGATCATTCTCTAGAGGATTTGAGAGAGTTAGTGCAAAAAAGGGAAATATCCTCCTTGGACCTTGTCGAGGAGTCGTATAAGAGGATTGGCGAGGTGGATGGGAAGGTACAAGCTTTCCTTACACTAAATGAGGAAGCTGCACGTGCCAGGGCACAAGAGCAGCAAACCCATAAAGGGATTCTTTCTGGGATGCCGATTGGCATTAAGGATAATATTGTCACAAAGGGGCTCAGGACAACGTGCGCAAGCCAAATCCTTGAAAATTTCGACCCAATATACAATGCCACTGTCATGGACAAGCTTGAAGCTGCAGGGACCGTTACAATCGGGAAACTCAATATGGATGAGTTTGCAATGGGTTCTTCAAATGAAAACTCATCGTATCAAAAGACTAGAAACCCTTGGGATCTTGACCGGGTTCCCGGCGGTTCATCTGGCGGTTCTGCGGCATCGGTTGCTGCAGGCGAAGTGTTGTTTTCACTTGGCTCTGATACAGGCGGATCCATACGGCAGCCTGCGTCTTTTTGCGGGGTTGTCGGCATGAAACCTACATATGGGCGTGTTTCGCGCTATGGCCTTGTTGCTTTCGCATCATCGCTTGACCAAATTGGCCCGATTACAAGGAATGTGAAGGACAATGCCTATCTCTTGAACACAATTTGCGGACTTGACCCGATGGACTCAACATCCGCAAACGTTGAAGTTCCGGATTTCACTAAAGGCCTAACCGGTGATGTTAAAGGCATGAAAATTGGGATTCCAAAAGAGTACTTAGGCGAAGGGGTTCAAGAAGAAGTTAAAAACTCCATAAAAGCAGCGTTAAAGGTACTTGAGAGTGAAGGGGCTATCATTGAAGAAGTATCCCTGCCACATTCGAAGTATGCTTTAGCTGCCTATTATATTTTGTCTTCATCAGAAGCTTCTGCGAATCTTGCCCGCTTTGATGGGGTGCGGTATGGGCACCGGACAGAGCATGCCGACGATCTGCTTAGCATGTACAAAAAGACGCGTGCCGAAGGATTTGGGGACGAAGTGAAGCGCCGAATTATGCTTGGGACGTTCGCCCTAAGCTCGGGCTATTATGATGCGTATTATAAAAAGGCACAAAGAGTCAGGACTCTAATTAAGAAAGACTTTGAAGATGTTTTTCAGAACTATGATCTGATTGTAGGGCCAACCACTCCAACACCAGCATTCAAAATTGGCGAGAACATTGATGACCCGCTGACAATGTATGCGAACGATATTCTGACCATTCCAGTCAATCTGGCCGGAGTGCCTGCCATATCAATACCGTGCGGATTTGACAACAATGGACTCCCGCTCGGCATGCAGATAATTGGCAAGCATTTTGATGAAGCAGCAATTTATCGTGCAGCATACGCGTTTGAACAGGGAACCAACTATCATAAACAGCGGCCGGCGCTTTAAGGGGGGAAAGAAATGAAATTTGAAACAGTCATCGGTCTTGAGGTCCACGTAGAATTAAAAACTGAATCAAAGATTTTTTCAACTAGCCCCAACCACTTTGGTGCCGAAGCAAACTCGAATACGAGTGTTATTGATCTTGGCTACCCGGGTGTGCTGCCCGTCCTGAACAAGAAGGCTGTTGAATATGCAATAAAAGCTGCAATGGCTTTAAACTGTGAAATCGCCCCGATTACAAAGTTCGACCGGAAGAATTATTTTTATCCGGATAATCCAAAAGCCTATCAAATTTCACAATTTGATAAACCGATTGGCGAAAACGGCTGGATTGAAATTGAAGTGAACGGCTATAAGAAAAAAATCGGTATTACACGGCTTCACCTGGAAGAAGATGCGGGGAAATTGAATCATGTTTCAGGTGCTTCGCTTGTCGATTACAACCGGCAGGGAACACCGCTAGTAGAAATTGTATCCGAGCCAGACATCCGTACTCCGGACGAGGCGTATGCCTATCTTGAAAAATTAAAGTCCATTATTTTGTATACAGGAGTGTCTGATGTCAAGATGGAGGAAGGCTCGCTTCGCTGTGATGCGAATATCTCCATCCGTCCTGTTGGACAGAAAGAGTTCGGAACAAAGACGGAATTGAAGAACCTTAATTCATTCAATTTTGTAAGAAGAGGCCTTGAACATGAAGAAAAACGCCAGCGGGAAATTGTGAGTGCAGGCGGAGAAATTCGCCAGGAAACGCGCCGCTATGATGAAGCGACCGGATCGACAATCCTAATGAGGGTAAAAGAAGGTTCGGACGATTATCGCTACTTCCCAGAGCCTGACCTGCTTGATGTGGTCATCGACGAGGAGTGGAAAGCAAGAATCCAGGCAGAGATACCAGAACTTCCGGATTCCCGGATTGAGCGGTATGTATCTAAGCTTGGACTGCCGGAGTATGATGCAAAGGTGCTTACGGCAACCAGGGAAATGGCAGATTTCTTCGAAGCCACAGTAGATGCAGGGGCCGATGCCAAACAAGCATCCAACTGGCTGATGGGCGACGTTTCGGCTTATTTGAAGTCCGAGCAGAAGGAACTCACGGAAACGAAGCTGACTCCAGACAATCTGTCAGGTTTGATTAAACTGATTGGCGATGGAACAATTTCATCCAAGATTGCCAAGACTGTCTTCAAGGAATTGGTTGAAAACGGCGGAAATCCGGAAGAAATCGTGAAGGCAAAGGGACTGGTCCAGATATCCGATGAAGGGGCCCTATTGAAGATCGTTACCGAGACACTTGATGCCAATCCGCAGTCGATTGAGGATTTTAAAAATGGTAAGAGCAAAGCAACAGGCTATCTTGTCGGCCAGATCATGAAAGCAACAAAAGGCCAGGCAAATCCACAGCTAGTCAATAAAATCCTCGTAGAGGAACTAACAAAACGGTAAGGGCAGGCGGGGGATCCCGCCTGTTTTTGTGACAATTCCTGCAGGCCGGGTTTTGCTAAAAAGCAACTCCCGCAGTCTTTTTGAGAAATTTAATCAAACGTTTGATTAAATCGACATTGTCGAAAAACAATTGAAAAGACTGCTAGATATTAGTGAAGTGAAAAGCTATACTAATGTTGAAGCGGGATGTAGCTCAGCTTGGTAGAGCACTAGCATGGGGTGCTAGGGGTCGCAGGTTCGATTCCTGTCATCCCGATCTATGGTTAAAATAAAGAAGGAGCCAGGCACTGTGAATGCCCGGCTCCTCTTTTCATTACTCATATTTCAATAATTGGATGCTTTCGTCAAACTCTTTCTCTATTTCTGGGTTCTTCTTATAGGTTGCCATGCTTACTGCCCAGGTAACCAGGAGGTTCAGCAAGAAGCCTGGGACAATTTCATAAAGTGTTTCACCGAACAATACTTTGCCAAGGTTAAGCTCTGCCCAGACAATGACCGTTACGGCACCGACAATCATACCAGCAATTGCACCCGAGCCTGTCATCTTCCTCCAGAACAAGCTGAGAAGAATGATTGGACCAAAGGAAGCGCCGAACCCAGCCCATGCATAGGCTACCAGATCCAAGATCGTGTTGTCAGGGTTCCAGGCAAGAACGGCCGCAACAAGTGCAACAACGAGGACTGCCATTCTGCCAAGAAAGACGAGTTGCTTATCAGAAGCGTCCTGTTTGATAAGGACTTTATAAAGGTCCTCAACCAATGCACTTGATGTAACAATGAGCTGAGAAGAGACGGTACTCATAATAGCAGCCAGAACCGCTGCAAGCATGAAGCCTGCAAGAAGGGGATGGAACAGAATCTGTCCTAACACAAGAAAAACAGCTTCCGGATTGCCTAGTTCAACGTCAGGATTTTGTTTAAAGTACGCAATACCGACCAGAGCAGTTAGGATTGTCCCAATTAACGAGAAAATCATCCAGCCCATTCCAATTCTTCGGGCGTTTTTCATTTCTTTTACATTTGTGATTGCCATAAAGCGGACGATGATATGCGGCTGGCCAAAATAGCCAAGCCCCCAGGCCAGCGCGGAAATCACACCAATTATTGTTGCGCCCTTAAAGAGGCTCATGAATTCAGGATTTACTGTACGGACTGTCTCAAATGTTTCAGATGGACCGCCTGTTGCAAAAAAGCCGATGGCTGGAACGAGCAGCAAGGCGATCAGCATCATCAGCCCCTGGATGAAGTCGGTATAGCTGACAGCGAGGAAACCTCCAAACAGGGTATAGGCAACAACAACACCTCCAACAATAAAGAGGCCTGTTATATAACTTGTATCAAAAGAGCTTTGAAAAAATACAGCTCCGGAAACAAGCCCGGATGAGACATAGAAGGTAAAGAAGATAAGAATAACAATTCCGGAAACAATCCTTAACAGTTTTGTGTTATCCTTGAATCTGTTTTCAAGATAGCTTGGAATCGTAATCGAATTATTCGACACCTGCGTATAAGTACGAAGTCGCGGGGCAACGAAAAGCCAGTTGATATAAGCTCCAATTGTCAAGCCTACCGCAATCCATGCACTAGCTAAACCACTTACATAAATTCCACCGGGCAGCCCCATCAATAGCCATCCGCTCATATCGGCAGCTCCAGCGCTTAAAGCTGTTACGGCCGGACCCAATGAACGTCCCCCAAGCATATAGTCGGTCAAGTTGGTTGTCTTTCGATAGGCATACCAGCCAATCCATAACATCGCGGCCATATAAATACCGATTGAGATAAGTTGTAACACCTCATTTGACATAAATTATCCCCCTTTGTAAATTCAGGAAATACTTTTTAAATATTCTTTATATAAAAAATATTCTCCACCTACTTTATAATATATTTCTATATACCCGTCAAATGTAAAAATATATCAGTATAGTAAAAGTAATGAAATGGTAAACTTTTAAATCAGGAATTTTGCTATATCCGACGAGTAAGGTATGATGGAAGAAAACAGGAAGGGATGGGTAAAATGGATTTGAATAGCTGGTTTGAAAAAGGACTTACTTTTGAAGAATACAGTGAAGGCATGGAGAAAAATAAGGAAAGCATGCTAAAGATTTTGGAACAGTTTGAATTGGCTCAGCCTCAGAAATCCAGGCTTGAATCGGTGAAGGAAAAAGCCTTAAGAGTGATTGCCCTGACCGAAGACTGGTGCGGGGATGCAATGCTAAACAATCCAATCCTTATGAAGATTGCAGAAGCAGGTGGGATGGAAGTACGCTTTCTTCTGCGGGACCAAAATCTTGAACTCATGGACCAATACCTTACAAATGGAACTGCACGAGCAATACCAATTTACATCTTCATTGACGTAAATGGGGATGAATACGCAGTATGGGGTCCGCGCGCCCAGCAGGTACAGGAACTGGTTGTTCGCGGAAGGGCCGGGCTGCCTGCCAAGGAAGAGCCTGATTTTGAAGAAAAACAAAGGGAATTTTATAAAAACCTGACAGACTCCTATGTAACAGATAAAGGAATCTGGCAGACGGTTTCGGAAAGTATCATTGAAAAAATTGGTTAATGAAAAAAAGCAGCCATTGGGGCTGCTTTTTCCGTTCTTAGCTAAAAGGCAAGGAGCCTCCTCCAGGGGGAGGGATCCGGTCTTTCTTCAAGTTCTTGTCATTGACTTTCGGTTCAATTCCAAGGATCAAATTCCGAATGTTTGAGCGGTGAAGATAAAACAGGAATAGGGTGAATCCGCCGAACAGCAGGGTAAATCCTTTGTTTGGCAAAAAGAAGGAATAAATGAATAAAGACAGCCCTACAGAAATTGAACCGAGAAAGACAAATTTTGTGACAAAAATGACGAGGAAGAACGATACATATGCAACCGCCAGCATCGGCAAGCTTGCAATAATGAGTGTACCAGCCGTCGTTGCAATTGCCTTTCCGCCGCGAAATCCTGCAAATACCGGAAAGCAGTGGCCGATTACGGCAACTAGTCCAAAATAAAGAGGATCGACTGGAATCGAAAACAGAAGCGGCAGAGCCGCAGCCAATGCCCCCTTGCCAAGATCGACTAGCAGTACGAAAATAGCCGCTGTTTTTCCGAAAACCCTTAAAGTGTTAGTTGCACCAGGATTGTTGCTTCCATGTTCACGGATATCCACTCCGTAAACCAGCTTGCCGATAATTAGTGCGGTAGGAAAAGAGCCGATAAGATAGGCTGCTAGAAAAGAAATTACAAACATATAATCATTCCTTTGCAAACCGGTTTGGGGTTTATTTTACCATAATTATCACAAAGAAATTGCCTTTTTTGGAAAAATAAAGGACTTTTATACTGATAGTCATTTTAACTATATTCATGGCTGGTCCGAATCAGAAGAATCTAGAACATGTAGAGACGAGAAAAAATATTTCCTTGTACCTGTAGTGATTATTATTTCTGTCACGTCTAATAGTATGGGAGAAGGGGGGAGAGAGAGATCGGTGATACTGTATTAATAGAAAAAGTGCTGGCAGGGAGTGATCATGCTTTCAGGCTTCTGGTTGAAAAATACCGCAATGACGTGTTCCGGACCGTCTATGCAGTTCTTCGCGACCAGAAGGAAGCAGAGGATGCCGCACAGGAAGTGTTCATTAAAATCTATCGGTCTCTCCCCCGCTATCAGCACCAGGGCTTCAAAACCTGGATAACCCGGATCGCTGTCAACCATGCGATTGATTGCAAACGGAAAATGGCCAGGAGGAAGGAAGAGGCAATTGACCAGCCAGGACTTGAGGTGTTATTGACCGAAAAGGACGGCGTGGAGCAAAACGTGTTTAGAAATGAAAGAAAACGCCTTGTCAGGGAAAGGCTTAACGATCTTCCGGAAAACTATAGAGATGTTATTTACGGTTATTACATAGAGGAGAAATCGTACCAAGAAATGGCCGAGGAGCAAAATGTCAAACCTAAATCAATAGAGGTAAAACTTTACCGGGCCAGAAATTGGATCAGAAAGCATTGGGAGGAGGAAGATTTTTCATGAAGCATTACGAACTGGCAGACTGGCAGTTGTACACATCTGGCAAGGTTAGCAGGAGCTATGAGGCTGAAATGGAAGACCATCTTTACTCCTGCAGCCAATGCCTTAATCTTTACATGCAGGCAATTGAACTCGCTGAAGGAAATTTACCAATAGTAGAAGACTCACGATTTACAGAAAAAGTTATGAACCAGCTTGGGAATGAGCAGGGCTTCTATAAAAGCAAAAACGGCAATTCAAAGGCAAATCAGTATAGTTATAAAAAACAGCTGGTCCATTATATTCTTGCAGCGGTTGCTACTCTAGTGCTGACGTTTTCCGGTGTCTTTCAATCGATAACCGGTCTTGCAGGGACCACTGGCAGTATAAAACCACAAACAAACAAACCATCCTACACCGAAGAGTTCATTGCAAAAACGTTTGCCTGGAAAGACTCACTGGAGAAAAACAAGGAGGAAGATAAATGAAAAATCCAATGGCAGCCTTAACTCTATCCGTTTTTCCGGGTTTGGGCCATATTTATATCGGCAAAATCTTTAAGGGGCTCTTTTACTTAATCGTTGTACTTGGATTAGAGCTTTTTTCCCTGCTGATGTTCATGGACTATGCTCCGGAAGTGGGATTCTTATCATTCTTTGCAGGCCTTGTCCTCTATATTATCAGCTTCATCGACATTGGCTTGCAAATATCGAAGTATAAAGCACGGAAGGCACAGGAGGCTTCTTCGGACGGTAGTCACCAGCAATCTAGCCAGGAGTCTGAGAGGTTTTACACGATTATCCTGTCACTCATCCCGGGTTTAGGCCACTTTCAGCTTGGGTTGATGAACCGTGGAGTAACTCTCCTTGCATCGTTTATCGGGCTTGCGGTTATGGTCATGTTTGTCACAGGACTTACCGGCCGTGGGGAGTTTCTTGTTTTCCTAGCAGTTTTGCCAATCATTTGGGTGTACGGCTTTTTTGATGCAACTCTACTGTTGTCTAAAAAGCAGCGAGGAGAAGAGCTTGTCGACCGAACTATATTTGAAGAGTTTGAACTGAGGCGCGAAGATGGTAAAAAGAGCAGGGCAATTGCAACGTTCCTGTCCATTTTCCCGGGAGCAGGGCATTTGTACCTTGGCCTTCAGAAGCGCGGCATTCAGCTAATGGCAGCGTTTCTGTTTGCAATTTATATCCTTGACATCCTTAGGCTCGGGATATTCCTATTTCTGATTCCAATTATTTGGTTCTACAGCTTCTTTGACGGCCTTCAAAAGGCTTCTCGTACAGGAGAGGATGAACGGTTGGAGGATATCCCCGTCATCACAAATTTTGTTAACCATCAAAAATGGGTCGGCATTGGGCTGATTGCACTTGGGGTGTATTATCTGGCAATGAATATTTTTCTGCCAGTCTTCCAGCCGATCATTTCGAGATTTGTGCACGTTGATTTGTATATGCTTGGTAGTTATCTTCAAACTGCACTTGTTTGTATCCTCTTGATTGGGGGAGGCATAAAGCTGTGGACAGGAAGCAAAGAGAAAAAGGGGGAACGCATATATGAACATAAATTGGATTAAAGTCCTGACAGGTATGGCGATGCTCACGGGAGCGCTCATGACGCTCCTTTTTCAAAGAAGAGGAAGGTCCACCGGGAAATGAGAACAACCGTTACCGTGTTTCCTCTAATGGTGATTAGGAATGTTTAAATATTTTTCCTGGATGTCGTCGGTACTTGCCATCCTGCTTGTCTTTACCAATCCTCTCCCCTTTTCTGACTGGTTTGCATTTGCAACGATCCTTTTCGGCTGTGGGTATGGCTTAATCAGTATTGTAAAGGAACGGGATGGCTTGGGAAAAATAGCATTCCGGTTAAATGTCATCATTAGTATCCTGATCTCTTTTCAGTTGGTTTAAAAGGATTTTTCGCTTATAATGGCGGGAATCCTTTTTTGCTTGCAGAGGGTTGGCAGCTATGCTGTGCAAGATATTCTTTTGCAAAAGAATTTCCATGAGAGTATGATAGGTATCGGACTTCCTGCTGATTGCGAAAAGGAGAGTTTTGGGATATGATGGTAAATGGTGGAATATGCTGCTGCGGTTCACTCTACTCTTAACAGTCAAGATTTTAGAGGATAAAGAAGAATTGTAAGGAATCAACTGCCCGTAAAGGTCCGATTGGTTCACCTAATCACCAGATAGGGTGTATAAACCCTCGCTGATGAAAGGTTCACTTTACTATAAGGATGATTTCGATATGAAAAGAGCACGAATTATTTATAATCCGACATCCGGAAGGGAAGTATTCAGAAGGCATCTCCCAGAGGTTCTTGAAAAGCTGGAAAGGGCTGGATATGAAACTTCCTGCCACGCAACAACCGGTGAAGGCGATGCGACGCTTGCTGCGAAGTTAGCTGTTGAACGGAAGTATGACATCGTGATCGCTGCCGGAGGAGACGGAACAATCAATGAAGTTGTAAATGGGCTGGCCCAGCAGGAATACCGTCCGAAACTGGGAATCATTCCAATGGGAACGACAAATGATTTTGCACGTGCCCTCCATATACCAAGGGATATTGAGGGAGCGACTGATATAATCGTAAAAGGTGGCCGAATCCCGGTTGATATCGGCAGAATGAATGAAAAGTATTTTATCAATATTGCCGGAGGCGGCCGGCTGACCGAGCTGACTTATGAAGTTCCAAGCAAGCTAAAGACTGTTCTCGGCCAATTGGCTTATTATTTAAAAGGAATGGAGATGCTTCCTTCCATCAATGCCAGCCATGTTTGCATCGAATATGATGGAAAGCTATTTGAAGGGGAAGCAATGCTGTTCCTGATTGGCCTTACCAATTCAATTGGCGGCTTTGAAAAAATAGCTCCTGATTCGTCAATCAACGATGGCATGTTTTCGCTGATCATTTTGAAAAAGGTAAACCTGGCCGAATTCATTCGGGTAGCAACTCTAGCATTGCGAGGCGACCATCTCAAAGATGAGAATGTCATTTATACGAAAGCAAATCGGATTAAAGTCCACTCGAAGGATAAAGTGCTTCTGAACCTCGATGGAGAGTATGGCGGCCTGCTGCCTGCCGAGTTTGAAAATCTGTACAGGCACATTGAAGTATTCGCTCCCTTGGATGAACTCCGTCCCGAAGATATCCCAGCCGACTGGGTACCTGGAAAAATCTATAGCTGAATTGAATCCTGCCCAAACGGCAGGATTTTTCTCTATGATGGAGAAAGGCTAACCTGAAAAATATGAAAATAGCTTTACTTTTATGGAATTGATAAAATGGTTAAAAGGATTCAAAATTTGCGAAACGGGGTGGCAAAATGTCAAAGAGAGCTTTACTTAATATCGATTATACATATGATTTCGTTGCAGATGCAGGGGCATTGACATGCGGTGAGCCGGGACGGGCAATTGAGAAAAAAATAACCGATTTGACCGAAGAGTTTATTAAGAATGGCGATTATACTGTTTTTGCCATTGATGTACATGATGAGGGAGATGAATATCATCCTGAGACGAAGCTGTTTCCTCCCCATAATATCCGCGGAACACGTGGACGAGACCTTTATGGGGCCCTTCAGTCCGTTTATGAAGCGAATAAGGATGCGGAGAATGTATATTATATCGATAAAACAAGATATTCTGCTTTTGCGGGAACAGACCTTGAAATCAAGCTAAGGGAGCGGGGAATAACCGAGGTTCATCTGGTCGGTGTATGTACGGATATTTGTGTTTTGCATACCGCCGTTGATGCTTACAATAAAGGCTTTAAAATTGTCGTATATAAAGATGCGGTGGCATCGTTCAATCAGGCTGGCCA
The DNA here is from genome assembly GCF_001685025.1 of Bacillus sp. FJAT-27225. GTDB lineage: Bacteria > Bacillota > Bacilli > Bacillales > Cytobacillaceae > Bacillus_D. The sequence continues at coordinate 27,524 of NZ_MAYU01000023.1, forward strand.
CGAGTGGGCATTGGGCCATTTTACCGGCTCGCTGGGTGCGGAAGTTAAATAACAGAAAAGCATGTTGCGGAGGTTTTGAGATGAATCACATATATATGGACGACAGCTATACCCTTCACACTGACCTGTACCAAATTAATATGGTCGAAACATATTGGAGGGACGGTGTCCATAACAGGAAAGCTGTATTTGAGCTTTTTTTCCGAAAGCTGCCGTTTGGGAATGGCTATGCGGTTTTTGCAGGGCTTGAAAGAATAATTGAATATGTAAAGGGCTTCCGATTTACCGAAGAGGATATCGACTATTTGCGAAATGAAGTTGGGTATGCCGAGGATTTCCTTGATTACCTGAAGGGGCTGCGCTTTACTGGCAGAATCAGGGCTATGAATGAAGGGGAGCTTGTTTTTGGCAGCCAGCCGCTTGTTAGAGTGGACACGACACTTGCAGAGGCTCAGCTGCTTGAAACTGCACTCCTGAATATCGTTAACTACCAGACCTTGATTGCGACGAAAGCATCCCGAATTAAGCAGGTCATCAAGGATGAAGTGGCGATGGAGTTTGGGACGCGCCGGGCTCATGAGTTTGATGCCGCCATCTGGGGTACCAGGGCTGCCTATATTGCCGGCTTTGACGGAACAAGCAATGTCCGGGCCGGGAAGAAGTTTGGTATCCCGGTCGCCGGTACACACGCCCATGCGATGGTCCAGGCTTACAGGGATGATTATATAGCTTTTAAAAAGTACGCGGAAACCCATAAGGATTGCACATTTCTTGTGGATACGTATGATACGCTCCGGTCCGGGGTCCCTGCCGCCATCCGTGTGGCGAGGGAGATGGGTGACAAGATTAACTTTAGCGGAATCCGTCTCGACTCAGGCGATCTTGCCTACTTGTCCAAAGAGGCAAGAAAGATGCTTGACGATGCTGGGTTTAAGGATGCGAAAATATTTGCTTCGAGCGACCTTGATGAGAACACAATTTTGCATCTGAAGGCACAGGGGGCGCGAATTGACAGCTGGGGAATCGGTACAAAATTGATTACAGCTTTTGACCAGGCCGCACTTGGAGCCGTATACAAAATTGTTTCAATTGAAGATGAGAACGGCGTGATGAAGGATACAATTAAGATTTCCTCCAATCCGGAAAAGGTTACAACCCCTGGTCTGAAGAGGGTTTACCGAATCATCAATAATACGAATGGCTATTCTGAGGGTGACTATATTGCGATGGAAGATGAAAATCCACAAGAAGAGGCAAGACTGAAAATGTTCCACCCAACCCATACTTATATTAGTAAGTTTGTCACCAACTATACAGCGCGTGAGCTGCATGCCGATGTTTTTGTAAACGGGGAACTTGTCTATGAGGTCCCATGCCTGGAAGAGACGAGGGAATTCCTCCGGTCCAACCTTGCTGAAATATGGGACGAATACAAGCGGACTGCCAACCCTGAGGAATATCCGGTTGACCTTAGCCAAAAATGCTGGGACAACAAAATGCGCAATATCGAGGAAGTAAAGGAAAAGGTCGAAGCGATGAAACAATAGAATAAACTTTCGGGGCGTTCCGTTGGACGCCTCTTTTGTCTTTGGAAAAGTAGAGGCTATGGAGATTCTCCTGCTAAAAAGGCCCAGAAAGTTTTTGTCTGGGCCATCCTTTTATTCATTGCTTTGTAATTCATATTGCACAACATCTGAAAGTTCCGGGTTTTGTCCTTGTACATACATGTCTGCAAACAGGAAATCAGCTGGCACTTCAAATCGTGTAATCGTAAAAAAATGCAAGCCAACTGTGTCTTTAAGCAAGCCGCTCTGTTTCCAGGGGACAGTGTAAAACAGGGAAAAGGTGGAGCTATTGTCAAAGAAGGCAAACTCATCATTCATGACAGGAGGTTGCCCGTCCTGGACTGCTTCTGTACTAGATGTGATTGTATGAGAAAACCTTGGTACAGTCCAAGAGATTTGCCGGGCCATGTGATCAATGACTGTATACTCGGGGCGTAATTGCAACTCGATGCCGAGAGGTTTACCGGAGGCCGGGTTATAATCGAAATGGTGCTCGGTAATCGCTGTAACTCTCCTGTTACCCTCGTCAATCAGTTTTAGATGGACTTGCTGCAGTGCCGAGAATTTGGGCAGAACAGATTCCGAAACCTCCTTGAGACGTTTCTCATAATTCTCTTTTGATAGATGTTCCGTGTCATTATTCCAGACTTCCCTATAGATATCCCTCTCTGCCACAACTTCTCCTTTTATTGCCTCAAATCGTTCAATCTCCCCGTCGCTCATATGGGAAATGGCCATTTCGGAAAAGCCGAGCTGTTTTAGATGCTGAGTGCTTTTATCCATCCTTTTAGGCTTTGAGAGATTGCTATAATCTGTGACAACTGATGTTTGGTAAACCTGATCCAGATACGTAACACCAGTAAAAACAAAAAGAAGAATTGTGGCGGCACTGGCAATACGGAGAAAGCTCAATTTATTTTTCAATAGCACCCCTGCTCTCCTGGAAAGGTAGTATAATGATACCAATATTATACAGTATGGATAGACCTGTATGTTAGGGGGAAGTTGATGAATTTCGGCACGCTGATAGCAGCTTATTTCTTTCTCTTTTTCAATTTCAATCTTGGCCCAATCAATATCTTTCCGGATTTTATAGGGTATATCCTGCTATGCCTGGGTGCTGTTGAGGTGAGCAGAAGGGGAAACAACAGCTATTTTTCCGTATTGCAAAAAACAAGCCTTTTGTTGCTGGCTCTAAGCTTGCTTGATTTATTCATTAGGCATTCTTCGATAGTCGATGGAATTCTTCGGGGACCATCTATTCAAGGAAGATTGTTTACGATGATCCTACTGATGACGATGGTGTCTTTATTGCTTTATTTTTTCTTCAAGCTAACAAGGGGGATAAAGGAAGAGGCGTTAAAGATAGAGGAAGCCACCCTGGCATGGAAGGCCGATAAGGTTTTTAAGCTATACTTCTGGTTTCAGGTGATTTATGCAGTTATCTTTAGTTTATCAATTTTATTTATTGAACATAATACCACGTATGAACTAGGTGGTGCAGGATTTTTTGTCGTCATCCCATTGTTCATTCTGTTTATATACCTCTTTGTCCAGGTAAGGGGTTTGATGAAGCTTGCAAATCGTAAACTGAAAACTCAACTTCCCGCAGGTTCGGGGAATAACTCTTATAGTTGAAGGGAAGGCCTTGTTTTGAGATAAACAAGGCCTTTCGCATTCCCTCGCCGGTTATGGTAAAATCCAACTAACACATTGTAGAGGACGTTAGTATGAACAAACAAATCCCTGTAAAGAAAAATGACGATCTAAATGTACGATTTGAAGATTTAACCCACGATGGGGCAGGAGTAGCAAAGGTCGACGGCTTTCCAATATTTGTGGCTGGAGCCCTGCCGGAGGAAACGGCAAAAATAAAAATAATCAAAACACAAAAAAATTATTCGATTGGCAAGCTGATCGAGCTTATTGAAACTAGCCCTTACCGAGTTGTAATACAGCCCGAGGAGACCCATAAATATGGCGGCTGTCAGCTGGAGCATATGTCATATGAAGGGCAGCTGAAATTCAAGGAAAACCAAGTGAAACAGGTTTTGGCGAGAATAGGAAAGCTTGAAGATGTAGTGGTCCATCCTGTTCTAGGCATGGAAGAGCCATGGCATTACCGCAATAAGGCCCAGGTGCCTGTCGGTGAAAAGGATGGCAGGATGGTTGCGGGTTTTTTTAAGCCAAGAAGCCATGAAATCGTTGATACAGATGAGAGCTTGATTCAGCTTCCTGAGGTGAATGAAGCAATCAATACTGTGAAGGATATCTGTGGCCAGCTTGGAATCCGACCATACGATGAGCAGGCCCATAAAGGCGATCTTCGGCACATTATGGCCCGATATGGAAAGAAAACCGGCGAACTCATGATTGTTTTAATCACTAGGACAGCCGACCTGCCCCATAAAAGCAAGCTCATTGAAGAAATTACAGCAAGGCTTCCGAAGTTGAAATCAATCGTCCATAACGTCAATTCAATGCGGACAAACGTGATCATGGGACCGAAGACCACGGTCATTTGGGGCAATGAGTTTATTTATGACTATATAGGTGATGTGAAGTTTGCCATTTCGGCATTATCGTTTTACCAGGTGAACCCTGACCAAACCAGGGTGCTGTACGAAAAGGCACTTGAATATGCGGACCTAAAGGGCGGCGAATCAGTCATTGATGCATATTGCGGCATTGGGACCATTTCATTGTTCCTTGCTCAAAGAGCAGGCAAAGTTTTCGGTGTCGAAGTCGTCCCGCAGGCAATTGAAGATGCAAAGAGGAATGCAGAATTGAACGGAATCATCAATGCCGAATTTGAGGCGGGGCCGGCGGAGGAAGTAATTCCGCGTTGGTATAAAGCGGGCAATGAAGCCGATGTGCTGGTGGTCGACCCGCCACGGAAGGGCTGTGATGAAGCCTTGCTCAACACTATTATCGAGATGAAGCCGAAGAAGGTTGTGTATGTATCGTGCAATCCGGGGACACTCGCACGTGACTTAAGGATACTGGAGGATGGAGGCTATAAGACTCTTGAAGTCCAGCCTGTCGATATGTTCCCGCAGACGGTCCACTGTGAAGCGGTAGCGAAAATAGTCTTAAAGAATGGCAACTGACCCATAGGGCGTTGCCATTTTTCTTTTTATTTATTGATTTTTTAATAATCCACGCTAGGCATTACTATGGAAACGGCGATTGCTTAGTGTTGAAACAAGGCAGGATATACCTTTACAGTAGAAGTCTCTTGCCTTCTGTTCACTCTAATTGGACAACTTCCGGGTAAAACTGTATAGGCAAACTTTTCATTATTGCTATCCACTTTAAAAATCCACGATTGTGGTCGAACCTAACTGTCTTCAATCCATATACTATTGAGAAAATGGTTCAGGAGAGTGGATATGAAGAAGACAACCTATTTAATCCCGCATTTGGTTCGGGCATTTTTGCTGAAACTTTAGGATTGGGCTTTTATCTACCAAACCACAATGCTGGACAAAAGATTTCTATGTCCAAGTATGCATAAGCACCATACAGCTGAATGTATAAAGGCATTGAAATAATTGAACCCATAAAAGAAAGAGGTTCCGTTATATGAGTGAAACTATTACAATCATTTATCCGCCGGCTATAGACTATAAGTTCATGCATCAAAGGCCTCAGCAAATGATGAAGGCGCTTGCCGAGCTTGGGGCTAATATCCTGTTTATTAACCCGCAAACTTTTTTTGATCAAAAAGAGCCGATAGAAACGCCTTTTCCTCATTTGCCAAACTTTAAAGTAATAAAAACAGATGTTGACATCGAGCCATTTATTAAAGGAAAGGTCGTCCTTTGGTGTGCTGTGAATCAAGAAAAGGCGATTGAACAGTATAAGCATGATTTAGCTATTTTGGACTCTTGCGACTTACCTAGTGATGAATTTTCTGTTTGGAATAAACTTATTCCTATCATGGAAGAGAAATGCGATTTAATTTTCGCTACAGCTCCTCCGATTTTCAATGAACACAAAAAGAATGGGAGAAATGTATATCTAATCCCCAATGGTGCTGACTTTGATCATTTTAAATCAGCCTCAAGCCCAATTGGAAAGCGGCCTGCAGATCTTCCTGTTACAAATGGGCTCCCCCTTATTGGCTATTATGGTGCTGTCTATTCCTGGCTGGATTTAGAGCTAATAGATACAATTGCTTCACACTATCCTGTTGTCCTTATCGGGGCTCAGACCATAAAAATAACGAATCCGAAGGTCAGTGCACTCGAAATGAGATTTTATGAGGACTTGCCTCATTATTTAAGCTGGTTTGATGTCGCAATCATCCCCTTTAAAATGACAGAAATGATTAAGGCTACAAATCCTATAAAATTTTACGAGTATATATCAGCAGGAAAGCCTGTAGTCAGTGTACCATTGCCAGAATTGAAAAATTTTCGGGATATTTGCACGTTTGCAACCAATGAGAACGTTCTTGGCAAAATTGAAGAGGCCCTTCTGACAAACACTGCAGAAAAAGTTAATAAAAGACGAATCGTTGCACAACAACATTCCTGGAAAAGCCGGGCTATGGTTGCTTTGAATATTATAAATAAAACTTTACGAATAGACTAAAGCGCATAAAAGGAGAGAGACATCCAAGTTGGCGACTGAAAAATGGGGAAGATATAGTGTTAATTTGACCCAGGAAGGTTATGGCGGGTCAGGAATCGTTCTGTTCGGTTATGACCCTGTTTTAAATAGAAAGGTAGCGATTAAACAAACGCATACGATTGTACGAGGACTAAGAGAAGCATGGATCATGAATGTATATGGAAAAAGTGAACATGTTGTAGAATTTTATGACTTTTTGATTCATGATGGAAAAGCATGCATTGTAATGGAACACATCGAGGGAAGACTCCTAACAGGAAATTATCCTATTGAAGATGCCCTGCAAATCACGATTAATCTCCTTAAGGCCTTAGAGCATATCCATTCTCAAGGGGTATTTCATGGAGACATAAGTCCTCGAAATGCGATTTTATGTAACAGGCATACTCTTGAGGTTAAATTATTTGATTTTGGGCGGGGGGCAATTAAGGATACACATGGAGTTTATAGAGGGCAGGTAAAGGCGTGGAAGGCTCCCAAGGTAGAAGAGATAAGTGATAATTATGATCTGTATGGAGCAGCCGCAGTCTGCACGTATATGTTAACTAAACATGTTAACCCAAAAAGAATAGAAAATGAGGAACTTAAACGAATATTAATAAAAGCGATGAATAAAGATCCGAATAAACGTTACCAAATAGCAAGGGAGTTTATTGATGATTTGAAAACTTTAAAACGACTTATAGAAGCTGAGAAACCAGCTGAAGCTGCTGTTCCTATTGATAAACTTATGGTTGTCGCACATCCGGATGATGAAATGTTGTTTGCAGGTGGTGAGCTCCTAAAGGAAAAAGGATGGAAGATCATTTCCGTGACCAATGGGGATAACTCTTATAGGGCTTCGGAATTCGCTAATATTATGAATAAAATACATGCAGAGTACGAAATATGGGATTTCCCAGACAGGTGGAATGGCGATTTTGATAGACCGGCACTAGTGAAACGATTAAAAAAAATATTAAAGGAACGGGATTACAAGAAAATCGTAACCCATAGCTTGATAGGGGAATACGGACATACACAGCACAAAGCTCTCTCTGAAGTCATGCATTCTTTGGTAAAGGACAATTTATATGTGTTTGGGTTTGGGGATAAAGAGCTGCCGCAGGATATTTATGATAAGAAACTCGAGCTTCTGGACCAGTATGAGGGTTTTGTATTCCAAAAAGATTTTTTTCTAAACCAGAAAGAATTGCGTTATGAAAAACTAGTGAAAGTAAACTAAACAAAATAAAATCCTTCAAAAGGATTGGTGATTCCTATAAAAATACTCATGATGGCTGATCATCTGGTCCAGGGAGGACTCGAAACTCATATTATTACAAATGTAAACCAATTGACGAGTCTTGGACACGAAGTTCTTCTGTATACCGCATCATGTAATGAGTCCATTCTAAAACAAATCAACCCGACGCGATTTCAGTTTCTTCCCTGGACAGATGACCACCAAAGAATAATAGATCAATTCAAACCTGATATATTACACTCCCATCCGTTTACAGCCATTGTGAAGGCCGCAGAGCTTGCCGAGCGCAATCAGCTCCCTCTTGTTGTAACGATGCATGGGTTATACGATTTTGGTTTTGATGATTCCCCGCTTGGCAATTCAGTAAGTAAGAAGGTAAAGCGAATTATTGCAGTTGATTTCAGGGTGGCAATTGTCTTGCTAAATAACGTGGTTGAACCTGAAAAAGTATCAGTAATCAGGAATGGAATAGATTTCAACAAGTTTTATCCAAAGAAAAAAAATAACGATAAACTAAAAAAACTGGGTCTTGATCCAAGTAAATTAACCATATCGATTGTAAGCAGATTTGCTGACGATAAGGAAATACCGATTATACAGTTCTTAAAATGTGCTCCTGATATTGCTAAAAATATTAAGGGCCTCAATGTTCTATTAATTGGCGATGGAGGGAAGATGAAGGACGTTCAAGATGCGATTCCCAATCAGAATCATGGTGATTTAAAAGTTAAGGTTTTGGGGTGGCAAGAGGATGTCGCAGAGTTTTACCGTATGTCGGATTTGGTTCTCGGAAGCGGCAGGGTTGCCCTGGAGGCGCTATCTTGCAAAATCCCTGTTTACTCCATGTGGGACGGATTTGGCGGCCTTATAACAAAAGAAAATCACGATTCAGTCATGATGGGTAATGCCTTTCGTAAGCTAAGTGACCATGAGCTAACAATGGAAATGGTGAATGTTTTAATGAACGAAAGCCTGTTAACTAAATCAGCCAAAGAATCCTTTAACTTTGTGCGGAAGATTTATGATATTAATAAATGCACAAATCAATTGGTACGGATTTACGAGCAATATATATAGGATCTGCAGAGAGGAGGAGAGCATCAGTGCTCTTCTCTTATTATTAGGAAACCTTTATGGAAGTCGGCTTTTATTACTGAGAACATTGAATTATTAATGTAAAATCGTCATAACAAGAGAGTCCATAAACGGAAGGAATCTTCTATATATTTCCTTCAGGAATTGAAGGACTCCCTCGATTCATCACTCGCACCAAGGAACATGCGATGCATTCCCGAGGAGACTTCGTGCCTTCTGTCCAATCAATAAAGTACCTGCTATTTGTTTAAGATAATAGAAAAGGCTTCCCCAAAGTTCAGATAATGGTCGCTTTGGGAAAGGTCTATTTTTTATCTAAGGACAACTGTCTTTAGCTCGGGTTATGGTATTTAGATAATATTTAGCCAAATAATTCCAGTCCTGTGAAAATAAAGGCCACAAGTTGGGGCGCCGTCTTACCGCAAGGGGGTGATAGGCTACAAATGTCCTAAATCCATTGACGTCATGTACCTTGCCGCGCAAAGATTTTACATCTGCCTCTTGATTTTGAAAAAAGGATTGGACTGAAATATTGCCAAGGCAGACAACCAATTGAGGCTGTTTGGAAAGCAGTTGCTGTTTTAAGTGATTTATACATATTTTCCGTGTTAATTCTTTATCGTATGCTTTAACAGGTCTCCTTTTTAACACATAGGTTACGTACAAGTCTTCTTCCTTTAATCCCGCTCCAAGCACGGCTTGCTGAAGGGTTTGCCTTGTCCCGCATACAAAGGGCTTGTTCTCCCTGTCCTCGCGTGCTCCGGGATTGTCCAATATAACCATGATAGGGGCGCTTGGATTCCCTTCGCCCCAGACCATACGTGTGCCGTGATGTACAAGTCCGCATTCACTGCAATCCTTTAGATCTTCAGGTGTTGGTTCTTCAGGCCATAACGAGGCGCAAAAGTTTCCCATATAATTGTCCGCTCATTCTTTTTTGCTTTTACTATACCCTTAAACTATGCTAGGAATTTCCTGCAGGCAGAATAATCGGGTTTGAGGTATAAATTGGTTACAATAATGTCATACCTTCTTAAAGAGAGGAGACGATTTTTTGTCTAATTTAAATATACCTGTTTCTGTTCTGAACCTTGCTCCAATTCGTCAAGGGGAGGGACCGAAGGAAGCGATTGAAGCAGTGATAGAACTTGCCCAGGCAACTGAAAGGTTGGGGTATGCCCGTTACTGGATCGCCGAGCATCATAATACACCAAACCTAGTTAGTTCTGCTACAGCAATTTTAATAAACCATACGCTTGAACATACAGAGCGCATTCGTGTTGGCTCAGGGGGAATCATGCTCCCGAATCATTCTCCTTTAGTTGTTGCCGAGCAATTCGGAACAATGGCGACCATTTATGGTGACCGTCTGGACCTTGGGCTTGGCCGTGCTCCCGGTACCGATATGCTGACCGCAAGCGCTTTGAGAAGGTCCAAGCATGACTCTGTCTATACATTCCCTGATGATGTGAAAAGCCTTCTGGGCTATTTTGGGCCTGCAGAGCAGCAGGGCTATGTGAAGGCATATCCGGGAGCGGGTACGAATATCCCGCTTTATATTTTGGGCTCGTCAACTGACTCTGCTTATTTGGCAGCAAATCTGGGTCTTCCGTATGTATTCGCATCACATTTTGCTCCCCGCCACATGGCTGAAGCAATTCAAATATATCGTAGCCGGTTTCAGCCGTCAGCTTATCTGGATAAACCGTATATGATGGTATGTTTGAATGTTATTGCCGCTGAAAGTGATGAGGAGGCGGAGCGTGAGTCAACTACGTTACAGCAGTTTTTCCTTAATGTCGTCCGCGGGTCCCAAACGCCGCTTCAGCCCCCTATTGAAAATATGGATGGACTCTGGAGTCCACAAGAGAAGGAAATGGCCATGTCAATGACCAGTGTTTCGCTTGTAGGGGCTAAAGAGACCATACGCAGCCAGTTACAGGAATTTCAGGATAAATACAATGTTGATGAGATAATGGCAGTAACGTATATGTTTGATCGGGAAAAGCAAATCCGATCATACGAGATATTAAAGCAAGTAGTAGATGGAAAATAAGTGTGATAGAACCCCTGCCGCGGCTGGGGTTTTTTCATTTTAGGGAAGCCGGGTTGCGTTTTAGGTCGATTTGCGTTATATCTGAAAGGATTCGAGTGGTTAGAGGGGAAAAACGCCTAGTAATTTTTTCATTTAGCCAACTTTCCTCTTTCATTTCGGAGCAGTAGTAGTATAGTAGTAGATTGAAGGAGAGTGTCGATTGCTCACCTTCTTTTGAATACTAGCGTAATGCCATTATATAAACACGGGTAAAAAGGAGGTTTCTGATGAAATCAACGATTATTCAATTCAAGAATGTGACGAAGCAATATGACAATGATCCGCCAGTCCTTGACGATGTCAGCTTTGAAATTGAACGCGGCAAGTTTTACACACTGCTCGGACCTTCGGGTTGCGGGAAGACAACTATCCTTAGACTGATTGCTGGATTTACGGAAGCATCACAAGGGGATATTTTTTTCAATGAAAAACGCGTAAATGACGTTCCTGCCAATAAGCGGCAGGTAAATACTGTTTTCCAGGACTATGCTCTATTTCCACATTTGAATGTCTTTGAAAATGTGGCATTTGGACTTCGGATTAAAAAGATGAAAAATGCCGAAATTACGGCAAAGGTGAAGGAAGCACTGGAGTTTGTGAACCTTGCGGGTTATGAAAATAGAGTAATCAGAGAGATGTCCGGCGGCCAGCGGCAGCGTGTGGCCATCGCGCGGGCAATTGTAAATGAGCCGGAGGTTATCCTTCTGGATGAACCATTGTCCGCGCTGGACCTTAAGCTGAGAACAGAAATGCAATACGAGCTGCGTGAGTTGCAAAGACGGCTTGGGATTACGTTTATTTTTGTTACTCACGACCAGGAAGAAGCGCTGGCAATGTCTGACGAAATATTCGTTATCAATAAGGGGAAAATCCAGCAAAGCGGCACACCTACCGATATTTATGATGAGCCTATAAATCAGTTTGTCGCAGACTTTATCGGCGAATCAAATATTGTCCAGGGTACGATGATAAAAGATTATCTCGTCGAATTTACGGGAAGGAAGTTTGACTGTGTTGACCAGGGCTTACATCCAAATGAGCCAGTCGAGATTGTCATCCGTCCGGAGGACCTCGAAATTACGTCAACAGAAAAAGGCAAACTACAGGTCCGTGTTGATTCTCAATTGTTTCGGGGTGTCCATTATGAGTTAAGCTGCTATGACAAGGATGGCAATGAGTGGCTGGTCCACTCGACGAAAAAGGCGGCGGTTGGCGATGAAATCGGGCTGTACTTCGACCCCGAAGCTATTCACGTCATGAGGCTGGGTGAAACAGAAGAAGAATTTGACCGCAGGCTGGAAAGCTACAAGGATGGGGAAGAGCGATGAACCAAAAGCTGAATCGCCAGTTGTACCTGCTTCCTTACTCGCTTTGGATGATTTTCTTTGTCATTGCACCAATCGTACTGGTTGTTTATTATTCTTTTTTGAATGTTGATGGAGATTTCTCGCTGGCAAATTACCAAAAGTTCTTCACACCTGTCTATTTGAAGATGACGTTGAACTCCTTTTGGTATGCATTTTTAATTACGTTTTTCTCATTGCTGGTATCGTACCCAACAGCCTATTTGCTAACCAAAACAAGGCATAAACAGCTCTGGCTTTTGCTGATTATTGTTCCGTCATGGATTAACCTTCTTTTGAAAGCATATGCATTCCTCGGCATTTTTGGGACATATGGTATGACAAATGCCTTTCTTGAAGCAATCGGAATCGGAACGCAGCAAATTTTGTTTACGGACTTCAGCTTCGTTTTTGTTTCCGTGTATATTTTCATTCCGTTCATGATTTTGCCGATTTTCAATTCCTTAAATGAATTGAATCCGACCTTAATCGATGCGGCCAATGACCTCGGCGCCTCCAAATGGACAACGTTCAGAAGGGTTATTTTTCCGCTTTCAATTGAGGGTGTGAAATCGGGCTGCCAGGTTGTCTTTATTCCTGCCCTTTCCTTATTCATGCTGACAAGACTGATTGCAGGAAATCGGGTTATTACACTTGGAACGGCGATTGAACAGCATTTCCTTGTTACGCAGGACTGGGGAATGGGATCAGTCATTGCAGTATTCCTGATTATTGCCATGTTTGCATTTATGGCCCTGACAGGTAAAAGTAAGCGGGGTGTGTTGAATGGAAAATAAATCATCTGTTCTGACGAAGTCATTCCTCGTTCTTGTATTTGCTGTACTTTATGCGCCAATTTTCTTTTTAATTTTTTATTCGTTTAACAGTGGCGGAACCATGTATGATTTCGAAGGATTCACACTTGATTGGTATAAGGAATTATTTGGTGACACAAGACTATTGATTATTGTGTTAAACACGTTGGTAGTTGCACTCCTATCGGCCCTTTTTGCGACAATCATTGGCGTCGTGGGTGCACTTGGCATCCATGCAATGCGAAAGCGTTCCGCAAAAAACACGATACTTTCCCTGAACAATGTCCTGATTGTCAGCCCAGATGTCATCATCGGGGCATCATTCCTGATATTGTTCACAATTTCCGGTTACAAGCTTGGGTTTTACTCAGTTTTGCTTTCTCATATTGCTTTCAGTGTGCCAATCGTCGTACTGATGGTCCTTCCAAAGCTATCCGAGATGAGTCCATCACTTGTCGATGCTGCAAGAGACTTGGGAGCAAGCAGCCGGGATGTTCTCGTGAAGGTTATCCTGCCATATATTGCTCCAGGAATCATGGCTGGTTTCTTCATGGCATTGACGTATTCCCTGGATGACTTTGCTGTAACCTTCTTTGTGACAGGTAATGGTTTTAGTACACTTTCCGTTGAGATATACTCTTTGGCACGCCGTGGGGTTTCCCTTAACATCAATGCTCTATCGACGCTTTTATTCTTGTTTACCACATTACTTGTTGTTATTTATTACTTCATCAACCAGCGCCAAAGGCCGAATTCAATGGGGGTGAAGAAATGAAGCAGTTAGCAAGAGTCTTTATTGGAGTCATTGCTGCTTCAGCAATATTGCTAACCATTATTACCCGGCTGAATGCAACTGAAGGCTATTCAGGAGATAATACATTGACTGTCTATAACTGGGGCGATTACATTGACCCTGACCTGATTGACCGTTTTGAAGAGGAAACTGGAATCAGTGTCGTCTATGAAACATTTGACTCAAACGAGGCAATGATGACAAAAGTCCAACAGGGCGGGACTTCCTATGATATAGCGGTCCCATCTGAGTATATGATTGCCAAAATGCGCCAGGAGGATTTGCTGATTCCGCTTGACCACAGCAAACTCCCGAACCTTAAAAATATTGATGAGCGGTTTATGGACCTTCCATTCGATCCGGAGAATAAGTATTCCGTTCCATATTTCTGGGGTACAGTTGGTATTGTTTACAATCCTTCAATGCTTGACGGGAGAACATTTACAAGCTGGAACGATCTTTGGGACCCTGATTTGAAGAATGAAATCCTGCTTGTTGACGGTGCACGCGAGGTCATGGGAATGGGGTTAAATAGCCTCGGGTATTCACTGAACGATACAAATAAGGAACATTTACAGGCCGCCAAGGAAAAGCTAGATAAACTGACTCCAAACATAAAAGCGATTGTTGGTGACGAAATCAAAATCCTTCTTGCAAATGAGGAAGCCAGCATTGGCCTTGTATGGTCGGGTGATGCGGCTGATATCATGTCCGAGAATGAAAATCTCGATTATGTAGTCCCGAGTGAAGGGTCAAATTTATGGTTTGACAATATGGTTATTCCGAAAACGGCTAAAAATATTGATGGAGCCCACCAATTTATCAATTTTATGCTTGATGCTGAAGTGTCGGCACAAAATACAGAGTGGGTAAGCTACTCAACGCCAAACAAAGAGGCAATCAAGCTGCTGCCAGAAGAGATAACAGGTGATGAACGCTTTTATCCTCCTGCCGAACTGACCGAAAAGCTCGAGGTATATGAGAACTTGGGGCAAAGGAATCTAGCCTATTATAATGAGCTGTTTTTGTTATTTAAAATGCATCGGAAATAAATCCTAAGTGAGAAAATATAAATTGTTTTTTGCAGTCTTGTTGATTTACGTTCCAGGCGTGAAGCTCGTTCGAAAATGCAAAAAATGCATTTTCTCCTGCGGTGCTTTTTCAGAGAAGATTATTCAACGTCCTGCGGGAGCAAGGGGCAGGTGAGACCCCCCAGACGCCATGGGCGACGAGGAGAAAGAAATGCGGAGGCGACTGCCCAGCTCCAACAAGCGCTGAAGGACCGAAGCGACCTAGAGGAGCTTGGGCCAGCTCACCGCACGCCCCTTAGGTCCGCGAAACGCCTCGCGACAGGCAAAAGGCGCCTGTCTCTGCGATGATTATTCATGGGAGCATTCCTTTGTGTCCCTTGCGATGAAAACTCTAAGAAGCTTCCCTTAGTGTAACGGAAATCAACAGACCACTTAGAAAATTTTATTTTCAATATATATAGTTGTATTCTAAGAAGTAAAACTCATACAGATTGGAATCAATGAACAGGAGGAAAAGGACATAATGCCTTTTCTTCTTTTTTTGAATCCAGGCAATTTGTTTGTAAATTATTCTGAAATAATATAAAATATAACATATATGAACTATATATTTTATCTCTTACATATAACGGGGGAGAATCATGGATGTAGTTGAATTTAAAAACCTCTTGTGGGACTACACGAGAAAAATTAATGAAAGCACGAACATCCTTATAACTTCTCTTTGCGGCCACCATGAATTGACTATTGTTCAAGTTAGAATTTTGGTTGAAATAAAGAAGGATGGTACCCATACAATTGGAAGCCTGGCACAGCGTTTAAATATGGCTGGCACCAATATTTCTACCATGTGCAAAAAGCTTGAAAGTATGGGTTACATGGAGCGAATCAGGGATCGTATCGATGAAAGAGTCGTCAAAGTAGCCCTAACCAATAAAGGGAAGATGGTAGTGGAGGAAATCGACAAAATGTTAGTGGAAAAAATATCTTCTTCAACTAGAGATGTTCCAGAGGAGAAACTCCAGGTCATTATCACAGGAATGATGAAACTAAATGAAATTCTTGAGAGTGCCAATAACAGTGAAAGTAAAAGAATTTGAATGAAATTGACATGCTATTTTTAAAAACAGTATAATTTTAATTAAAAATACTCTAAATAAAGATAGATAATAAATTTTCATTAGGGAGTTTGGTATATATGGTTAATTTGTATACATCACCTAGTTGTACTTCTTGCAGGAAAGCGAAAGCCTGGCTTGAGGAACACAATGTTCAATATATTGAACGAAACATTTTCTCCGAACCATTAACTATAGATGAGATAAAAGGAATTCTTTCAATGACGGAAGAAGGAACGGACGAAATCATCTCATTAAATTCAAAAACCTATAAAAACCTTAATGTAAATTTGGAATCTCTCCAGCTTAAGGAATTGTACACCATTATTAAGGAAAACCCCGGCATGCTGCGAAGGCCGATTATTAAGGACGAAAATAAGATGAATGTCGGCTATAACGAGGAAGAAATTCGCAGGTTCCTTCCACGGAGTGTTCGCACAATTATTCGCTATGAAACCCATCAAATGGCTGATGAATTGGAAAGCCAAAGTATTGGGGTATAACGGAAAAAACGAAAGTGTAAGGCTGGCCAAGTGCCAGTCTTTTTCCTCTTAATAAAGGTCTAGCTTGAGGCTTGGGGGACTCGAATCATTTATCCTTTTGAAGCAAATAATAAACCCTGACACTTAAAGAGTTGGGGGACAAACAATGCAAAATACGCAAAAAGGGCTTTCAGCGGTTCAGCTCACAATGATGGCACTGGGAAGTGTCATAGGAGGCTCCTTTTTCCTTGGGTCTTCGGTAGCAATTAATGCGGCTGGCCCTTCCATTTTACTATCTTATATCTTTGCGGGTATTTTGATATTTTTGATTTTGTACGCATTATCGGAAATGACTGTAGCCGCTCCAACAGTTGGATCGTTCAGTACATTTGCCGCACGGGAACTCGGGCCGGGAACAGGTTTCGTGGTCGGGTGGCTGTATTGGACAGGAACAGTCCTCTCCATGTCCAGTGAGGCAACAGCGATTTCAATCCTGGTTCGTGAATGGTACCCAAACGTGTCAATTGGGCTTTTGGGAGGAGCCATCATCATTGGTGTTACCCTAGTTAATCTTTTGGGGGCGGATAAGATAGGAAAGCTGCAAAGCGGGCTTTCTTCAATTAAATTATTGGCAATTGTCTTTTTTATTGTAACCGCCTTAGTACTGATTTTTGGCCTCTTCCCTGGAACTCCAGCAGTAGGAGCCGGAGAGCTTGCCCGAGAGCCGCTAATGCCGGGAGGGCTAGGAGGTTTGGCCGGCAGCATGCTTCTCGTCGTTTTTGCTTATGCCGGATTTGAAGTCATTGGTTTGGCGGCATCTGAAACCAGGGACCCAGTGAAAACAATTCCGAAAGCCATCCGCTACACCGTCTTCTCGCTTGTTGGCCTGTATATACTATATGCCGCAGTGCTATTGCCGCTTATTCCGACTTCTGCCTTGAATGAGAACGTCTCACCAATGGTTGCTTCCCTTGAGCGCTGGGGGATTGGCTGGGCTGGCAGAGTGCTTAATATCGTCCTAATTACGGCAATCCTTTCAGCGATGCTTGCCGCAATCTTTGGGCTTGGGAGAATGATTCGTTCTCTAACTGATGAAGGGCACGCACCGAATTTCCTAAGAGATAAAAGGGATGTGCCCTACCGCGGAATCCTGTTTTCAGGGGTGGCCATGCTGGTTGGGCTAGGCTTTGGCCTGCTTTTTCCAAGGGTGTATCTTGTCTTAATTACGACTGGGGGATTTGCCCTCATTTTTACGTATGGAGTCATCATGGCCAGTCATATCAAATTCAGAAAACGGAACGGATGCCCGCCGGAGGGGAAATGCCAAATGCCTGGTTTTCCCTATACTTCATGGATTGCTTTAGTTGCTATAGTGATTGTCCTCCTTTGCATGCCGTTTATTCCGGGCCAGGAAACGGGGCTTATCTCAGGTTTAGTCATGGTTGTTTTCTATATAGCCATCTATGTACTAGTATCGAGGACTAGGGCTCGTACCAATCAAACCGAGCGAACGGACAAAGGCAGACGAAATATTCGGGGGGAATTGCTGACGGAAGCTTCAACAGAATTGACAGGAAAAATAGATAGGGACGATGAATAAAGGCTTTCTCCTGATGGAGGAGGCTTCTTTTTTTTGAAAAAAGTGCTGAATCCCCTGAAATAATAGGACGACAAACGGCCCTATTTATAGCGCTCGGTTAAATGAACATATTGAGTCGGGCGTAAGGGCAACCGTATTATCAACTTATGGTTAACTTGATGCCCTTGGCCAAATCATTAGCGGGCCTATCATAGGATTTATTGCCTACAAGACTTCAATGGAGCTGTCCCTCAATGTATCAGGCTTGTTGCTTCCTCTTTGCTTACTTACTAAAGAAGGCGAGCAAGGGGAATCTTACTGAATAATAAAATGGCCGGCTCCTCAAGGCTGGATTGTCCGTGTATGGGGGGGTGGTTTTTTTCTGAAATCTAGCTGATAAAAAGGTTCGTGGACAATTCCTGTTCCTCAAACCGCCAATTCATCCACTAAATGCGGTTCGTGGACAAATCCCGTCTCCCGGACAATCGATTCATCCACCAAATGGGGTTTCGTGGACAAATCCCGTCTTCCGGAAAATCGATTAATCCACCAAATATCGTTTCGAGGACAAATCCCGTCTCCCGGACAATCGATTAATCCACCAAATACGGTTTCGTGGACAAATCCCGTCTGTCGGACAATCGATTCATCCACTAAATGCAGTTTCGTGGACAAATTCCGTTTCTCGGACTGCCAAATAATCCACCAAATGGGGTTTCGTGGACAATTTCCGTCTCCCAGACTAACAAATTAATCGACAAAATCTGGTTTAGCGTATTTTCCCGGACCATAAAGTGAAAATGGGTAAGAAAAACCCAGGGGGAATCAATTAAATTGGGAATTTTATGAACATTTTCATGGATATTGTCCATCTAATCTTTTAGTGTTATAATCTGATAGTGTGATAATATGGTAACGCACTAAAGGATTTTAAACTAATTCACTAAAAGGATGGGAATAGATAATGAAACGAACAGCTATGATGATGCTTCTCGTTACAGCACTAATGACAGTATTGGCAGCATGCTCGGGTAACTCTACCTCCGGGAAGGGATCCGACGATGCATTGATTATTGGTATAGATGATAAATTTGCTCCTATGGGATTCCGTGATGAAAACAATGAGATTGTTGGTTTTGATATTGATTATGCAAAGGCTGCAGCGGAAAAAATGGGAGTTGACGTAAAATTCCAGCCAATCGACTGGAAAACAAAAGAATCTGAGCTTTCAAGTGGCAGGATTGACCTGATTTGGAATGGGTATACTATCACAGATGATCGAAAGAAAAAGGTTCTTTTTACGAAGCCTTATCTAGAAAATGCACAAGTGGTTGTAACGCTTGCGGATTCAAACATTAAAAAGCTTTCTGACCTGGAAGGAAAGGTTGTAGGCCTGCAATCCCTTTCTTCGGCGGCAGATGCATTGAATAGCAACCCAATTAAGGACAAGCTTAAAGAAGTAACTGAGTTCTCGGATAATGTCATGGCTCTCAATGATTTGAAGAGTGGACGTCTGGATGCGGTGATTATTGATGAAGTTGTAATCAATTACTATATGGCAAAAGAGAAAGAGGCGTTCAAGGTGCTTGATGAATCGCTTTCACCTGAGGAGTATGGGGTTGGCGTGAAAAAAGGCAATGAAGAACTGCTTGAAAAATTGCAAAAAGCCCTCGATGAGTTGAACGAAGATGGTACAGCCGCCGAGATTTCAACAAAATGGTTCGGGGAAGATAAAATACTAAAATAATAGTCATATGTGGCAAAACAGGATTTCCTAGGGAAACCCTGTTTTGTTACGCTTGGCTAGGCTCACATACAAACGGAGGAAATTTCTATGTCACTTGACTATATTTTTAATATCCTCGGCCCAATGCTTGAAGGCGCCCAAATGACAATGTTGCTGTTTTTTATTGCCATTATCCTGTCGATTCCACTTGGTTTCCTGCTGACATTAGCCGTAAGAAGCAGCATCAGGCCGTTATCCTGGCTAGCCCAGGGATATATATATATCATGCGCGGAACACCGCTGCTCTTGCAGCTGTTATTTATCTGTTTCGGCCTGCCAATGATTCCTGTTGTGGGAGAATACCTGGTACTTGACCGTTTTGTAGCAGCAAGCCTTGGATTCGTTCTGAACTATGCTGCCTATTTTGCTGAAATTTTTCGCGGCGGACTGATTGCGATTGACAAGGGCCAATACGAGGCTGCACAGGTGCTGGGATTGAGCAAGTGGCAGACAACAACCCGAGTAGTGCTTCCGCAAATGTTCAGGATTGCCCTGCCTGCTGTAGCAAACGAATCCGTTACATTAGTAAAGGATACGGCCCTTCTTTATGCAGTTGCAGTCCCGGAATTGCTTCACTTTGCCCAGACTGCGGTCAATCGCGATTTTACAATTGTACCGTTCTTTGTGGCGGGTGTTATCTACCTGATTATGACTCTGGTGCTTACGATTTTCTTTAAATGGGTCGAGCGCCGCTTTAAGTTTGAATAGGAGGGCTAGTATGGCCATCATAGAAGTTTCCAACCTAAAAAAATCTTTTGGATCGCTTGAGGTTCTCAAACAAATCTCATTCGGGGTGAATAAAAACGACGTAGTAGCCATAATTGGCCCTTCCGGTTCGGGAAAGAGCACCATGCTCAGAAGCTTGGTTCATCTTGAAAAAATTGATGGAGGATCCATTCAGGTAGATGGCGAATATCTGGTTAAGGACGGTGCCTATCCGAAACCACAGGAAACAAAGAGGATCACCTCAAAAATGGGTATGGTCTTCCAACACTTCAACCTGTTTCCACATTTACCGGTAAGGGAAAATCTTGAGCTGGCACCGAGGCTTGTTAAAGGGGAACAGTCGGCTGATTTACAGCAGAGAAGTATCGAACTTTTGGAAAAAATCGGTCTTAAAAGCCATGCAAATGCATACCCCGCTAATTTGTCAGGCGGCCAAAAACAAAGGGTTGCGATTGCACGGGCCCTGATGATGGATCCCGACATTCTCCTCTTTGATGAGCCGACATCGGCCCTTGACCCAGAGTTAACAGGCGAGGTCCTGCAGGTTATGAAAAAGCTGGCCGAAGAACATATGACGATGATTGTCGTTACTCATGAGATGGGCTTTGCCCGGGAAGTTGCCAACAGGGTAATTTTTATGGATAACGGTGAAATTATTGAATCGGGCCATCCCTCTGAAATTTTTACAAACCCGCGCAATGAACGTACAAAGGCATTCTTGACTCGTACGTTGAAATAAATCACCCTGCTTGGAGAAAAGTTCGGAGCAATTTGGAAAATATTATGGCAGTGACGCTCTTGAGCCGCACTGCCTTTTCTAATAGGAAGGATTGAAGCCCCGTTGAATAATGAACATTACAAAGATGCCATGTTGAATATCAAGACAATTGGAAACCAAAAGGGCTTTTTAAAATCAATCCATTACCACCCTTATGAGCCTACGCCGTATAGTGCACTGGAGATTCTTTTTTCAGAATATGAGTTGAAGAAGTCTGATATACTCGTTGACTTTGGAAGCGGGAAGGGCAGGCTGCCGTTCTATGCAAACTACTTATTCAACGTCAATACAGTCGGGGTCGAGTTCAATGAACCCTTTTTTCACGAGGCCATTAATAATTTAAACGGATATCTTGCAAAATACAAAAAGCGTAGTGAAAAAATCAAGTTTCATTGTGGGCTTGCTGAAGAATACCAAATTCAGCCGGATGAGAATCGATTTTATTTTTTCAATCCGTTTACAGATTCGATTTTCGCGACGGTGGTAACTGGGATTCTGGAGTCCTATGAAAAGGCCCCCCGTACCATTGATATAATCTTATATTATCCATCAGGTGATTATGTGTTCTTCCTGGAGAATCAGACCCCCTTTAATCTCGTTCAAGACATCCCGATCCCCTGGCTGGCCGAAAAAAATATTAATGAGCGCTTTCTGATTTATCGTTTATAAAAATTGGACTTTCACCTTGCTATGGTGTACCGGATTAAAAACAGAGTTCTCCTGGATTGCTTAATTTTGATGTTTTAAGCCTTTATCTATTGATAGTTCCACCAGAAGATATGGTAAGATACACTGGAGGGAAGGTATACCAAACTAGTAGCAAAGAGGAGTTTGATAAGATGAAAAGACGCAGCCTATATATTGGCTTTTGTATGTTAATGGCGGTTGCTTTTGCGTTGGCTGGCTGCTCGGGGAATAAAGCTATTCTGGATGACCAGGGGAGAGAAGTTTCGTTTGACAATAAGGACAAACCTTCACTCGTGTTCTTTTTCACAGGTAATACCTGAGACTATTGTAAATCGCAGCTGGTCCAGCTGCAAAAGAACAAGGATTTATTCGCACAGTTCCCGGGTGAGGTGTATGCTTTAAGTGCCTCATCCCCTGAAGACCATAATGAAATGAAGAAAGAACTTGGATTGGACTATACGCTCCTTTCAGATAAATACTTAACGTTAATTGAAAAGGCCGAGCTAAAAGATCCAAGTGGGCCTAAATCTCTTAGAGGCTTCGCTATCCTTGATAAGGATGGAAACGTAATCGAGTCCCAGCAATTGGACCCATTCGGTGACCAAAGTACTGAAATTATCCCATATGCTGCCAGCAAGGCGGGCGGACATTAACTCTAGTAACTGCATGTCGATAAGGGCATGCAGTTACTTTTCGTAAACTTTCATAAGAAGATGAAAACCTCATTGTGATGTCACGTTAGATTTGGTATGTTAAAAATATAGGGAAAAATGTCGTTAATTGACAATCGAGGGAATCAAATGAGGTTAAAAAGACAGCTTTTCAAAGATAAAAGGCAAATCATACTTATTACTGCATTGGTAGTCGGCTTTATTGCGGAAGCTAGCACCTTACTTTTGCCGATGAATGAGAAGTTCGTTCATAGCTTTCTCTTAGTTGTAGCGGTTGTTATGATCCTAGTGGCCATGAATGGGATTGATCTGACCGCAAAAGAGCTTAAAGAAAGCAGGCAAAGGCTGAAAAACATCTTTGATACCCTGGATGTTGCCATCTGGTCGCATGATTTAAAGTCAAATCATTTAATGATCACGCCAGGTATTGAGAAGCTATATGGATATTCTTTAAATGAGTTTTATCTGGATTATGAACTTTGGAAAAAGGTCATCCATCCCGATGACGTGTATCTGTTAAAGGAGAGGGAGCGAGCGCTTGCTGAAGGCAGGGCTATAACGAGCATTTATCGGATTATCCGCTCTGACGGAGAAATCCGCTGGATACAGGATAGAGGCATTCCTACTTTAGAAAATGGGAAACTCATCGATTTTAGTTCGGTCCTATTCGACATTACTGATAGGGAAGAAAGTGAGAACCGCTACAGGACTCTTGTCGAAATGTCTCCGGACATCATAGCAGTATATAGCAGGGGACATATTGATTATATAAATGAGACGGGAGCCCGTGCTTTTGGATTCGACTCGCCAAAACAACTCATCGGCATCCCGCTCGCCAGGCTGATTCCGGAGGCTGTCCTGAATGAAATGCGAATTCGCGAATTGTCGATTGATGAAGAGGACAATAAAATTAGTATGGAATTTCAGTCCGAACGCCTGGATGGCGGACAAGTAAGTATTGAGATGGTCTCAATGCCGATATTTTTTGAGGGCAGGGCTGCACGGCAAATAGTTGGGCGGGATATCTCCAAACGGAAGAAGACGGAGGAAATGATTCAGCATATGGCCTTCTTTGACAGTCTTACCGGGCTTCCGAATCGGAATAAATTCAGGCGGCAGCTCACGGAAGTGTTAGAACGGAATCCAACCAGGACTTTGTCTGTCCTTTTTCTTGACTTGGACAGATTTAAAATGATTAATGATACAAAAGGCCATTCAGTTGGGGATATGGTCCTTCGGGCGGCGGCTTCCAGGCTCGCTTCGATTATTTTGGAGCCGGGAGTTGTTTCCAGGCAGGGGGGAGATGAATTTACCATCTTTCTAACAAACACTACCAGGGAAGAAACTGCCCAGGCAGCCCGGAGAATTCTTAATGAATTTTCAGCACCTTTCATTGTAAATGGAGAGGAGTTTTATATTACACCAAGCATCGGAATAAGTATGTATCCTGAAGATGGCTCTGATGGCGAATCATTAATAAAAAATGCGGACACAGCCATGTACTTGGCCAAAGATCAGGGGAAGAACAACTATCAATTTTATACATCCTTTCTTAATGGGGTATCCTCCCGTAAAATGGAGCTTGAAACAGGGCTTAGGAAAGCGTTGGAGCAAGAACAGCTGGCTTTGTTTTTTCAGCCGCAGGTAGAATTGAGAACGAACAATATAATAGGTGTGGAAGCATTGATTCGGTGGAAGCACCCTCTGAGAGGGATGGTCTCTCCGGCAGAGTTCATTCCTTTAGCCGAGGAAACCGGACTAATTGTTCCTATAGGCAATTGGGTACTCCGAAAAGCATGTGAACAGTATATGGATTGGCAGAAACTTGGTATTGGGCCAATCTCGATTTCGGTTAATATTTCCGTCAGGCAATTCCAGGATGACAATTTTCTGGAGTCAGTAAAAAAAATCCTTGAAAAAACCGAGATGGATCCCGCCTCTTTGGAACTTGAAATAACGGAAAGTGTCATGCGAAATTTTGAACGTTCCAGTTTTATTCTTAACCAGCTTCATAAACTAGGTGTAAGGCTAGCCCTTGATGATTTCGGAACAGGCTATTCATCCCTAAGCAATCTTAAGCATCTTCCCATTGATACGGTGAAAATTGACAAGTCGTTTATAGATGATATATCTGCCGACAATGCTCATCAGGGGGGTGCAATGGTGAAAACCATCCTTGATATGGGCCTGAATATGGGCTTTCATGTCATTGCGGAAGGGATTGAAAAGCCCTGCCAGGTTGAGTACCTTCTCGAAAAGGGTTGTAGAGTTGGACAAGGTTATTTATTCAGCCCTCCCCAGCCGGTCGATAAAATTGAAAAGCTGCTTCAACAAAAAAGCATGCCTGTTCTATAATGAACGGCATGTTTTTTTTGTTGGTTAAAAGATTAAATTAAACTGAGAATTGGATTGTGTCATCTTCAAAACTTTTTAGAAAACCCAGTTGATTGGAGCGGTAGGTGTGTAGCTCGTTCGAAAATGCAAAAAACGCATTTTCTCCTGCGATTTTAGCGACGAGGAGGCTCACCGCACGCCCCGCGGAAAGCGAGCATCCTCGTGACAGGCAAAGAGCGCCTGTCCCTGCGATGAATATTCTAAGAAGCTTCCCTTTGTGGAGCGGAAATCAACTACTACAAAAACAACAATCTTTTAGAAAACATCCTTATTAAAAGAATAGAATTTGAGAGTAATTAAGCATGATAAGTAGAAAAGGAGGTATAAAGTATAAGCCGCGCTGCCAATGGTCCTGAAAAACAAAACTAGACTTGTTATAAAAGGAAAACTTTTTGTAATTAGTATATGATGAGGGTACAAGGCCTCGGCTTCACATCATTTTTATGGGGAAAGATTACTAGGATACAACGATAATATGTGACAAAGGAGACTTGCGGAATGGAAATTACAAAACGGGTTTTTGGCGAAATAGATGGGCAGGCGGTTCATGCATATACAATAACCAACAGTAATGGGATGAAGGTGACCTGCCTTGACTATGGTTGTATTGTAAGTGAGCTATATGTTCCGGATAGTCAGGGAAATGCTGAAAATGTTGTACTCGGCTTTCATTCTGTTGAAGAATATGCGGAGCATTCCCCTTATTTTGGTTCAATTGTCGGACGAGTTGCCGGAAGGATTACGAAAGGCCGGTTCACACTTGATGGAAAGGACTATCAGCTTGCCCAAAATGATGGAGAGAACCATTTGCACGGGGGATTTAAGGGGCTTGACAGGGTGGTGTGGAAAGCGGAGCCACAAAATAATGGAGAGAATGTTCAGCTGGTATTTACATATGATAGCCCGGACGGTGAGGAGAATTATCCTGGGGCGGTTTCGTTTAGGGTGGTCTATACATTCACCGAGAACAACGAATGGATTCTTGAATATTTTGCAACCACTGACCAAAAGACAATCGTCAATCTTACCAATCATAGCTACTTTAATTTAAGCGGCAATTTTAAGACAACAGTTCTTGAGCATACACTTCAAATTGATAGTGATGGCTTCCTTGAACTGGGCAACGATTTAATGCCAACAGGACAGATTATTCCTGTTGAAGGGACAGTTTTTGACTTTAAAAACGGCAGAAAAATCGCTGAAGGTTCCAAATCGGACTATAAGCAAAATCTTCTTGCTGGCGGGGGCTATGACCATCCATTTGTTCTTTCCGGTGAAAGAGGGGGTGTTGTTTCCCTGGCATGTCCAGAGAACGGCCGTGTTCTCGAGATGGAAACCAACCAGCCAGCTGTCGTGGTTTACACCTCTAACCAATTGGAAGGGGATTTTGTCCTAAATGGCGGTGTAAAACCGGAGCCTTATCTCGCAGTATGCCTTGAGACACAGAAGCATCCAGATGCAATCAATCATCCGGAGTTCCCTTCAGTTGTGTTGGAAAAAGGAGAAGAGTATTACTCCCGGACAAAATACTCTTTTAAAACGAGATCATACTAAAGAAAGGGAAACAATGTGATGCAAGGGGGGCGATGGCTATTTTTAAAAAAACAGTCCGGCTGCTTTTCATTCCAGCCGGTTTTCTTTCACTCGGCCTTGGAATTGTAGGCATCTTCCTGCCGGTTATCCCGACCACCCCTTTGCTCTTATTGGCATCCTACTGCTTTATGAAGGGTTCGGAAAGGTTTGAGATTTGGTTTAAGGGCACCAAGATATATAAGGAACATCTTGAAGGTTTTGTCCAGAAGCGGGAGATGACAGCAAAACAAAAGGCAGTCCTGTTAATCTTTGCGGATAGCATGATTGCGATTCCTTTTATCCTGACTGACAGTTTGTTTTTAAGGATATTTCTTGCTGCAGTTGTTGTCTATAAATACTATTACTTCATTGCGAGAATTAAAACGATACAACCGAGAAAATCCCATCAAGGCTGATCATTATCAACCCGAGCTCCCCTTTCCAGGATGAAGAAAGGGGAGCTTTACTGCTTTAAGAGTCCGAGCAAACGGCTAGGAAGCTGGCATGTCCCTAGCTGCGATACCGGTCTCTTCATCATCCCCGATCTTCCCTACATAGTCTATTAAAAAGTGTAGTAAAATGAGTGGAATAACCGATCCCAGGCTGATATATAAAAGAGCAAAAAAGAGGCCAATCAAAGATGTCTTTATTACATTCCCATATCCTTGATAGGTATGGGCAAGGCCGAAGAGAACGGAACCTGCAATTAATACGAGCCATAGTGGCCATCCAGGAAATAACTGACCGAGTGCGAAGACCAGGAATCCGCGATAAATCAATTCTTCCGTTATTCCAGCTGTCCAGGAAACGAGTGTCCAGGCCTTTTTATCTTCTTTTGTAACAGGCATGATATCGGAAAAAGACGTTGTCGCGAGTGTCTTTTTCTTTGCTTTTTGAATATCTGTTCTTATCTTTTCACTGTATTTATAGCCAGCCCAATAATACATGAGGACCAGGATATAAAGAAGTGCCATGCCGATCACCGCATACGTCATCCCCTTGCCAAGCGGTGCCGTATTGATTTCAATCCACTTTAAACCAATATCACCCGCCGTGAGCGGACCGAATACCGCTGCAGCCAAAATGGCCAATGTTGGCAGCCAGAGCCCGGCCATAACCTTTTTATAGTAGGAAATTCTAACAGCCTGGTCGGTTTGTACCCTTCTTTTAAACGTTTGATAATCAAAGTAACCATAAACAGGCTCATAGGATAGCAGGAAAACAATCATCAACCAATAGAAAAGCTCCATCCCCAATTCCTCCATGTTAAGTTATTTCCAGCTTATTGCTAATTAACGTGCGAAATTGATCTTTATCATCTACAGAGAAAAAAACTCGGGAAATGTCTCTTTCTCCTCCTAGAATACTTTTTCTTTTCAGAGGCTTGGTTAACACCAGCTCAAATGCTGGCTCTTCAAAGCCCATCAAGGACAGGTCAAGCACATCTTTGCTTTTGCGATCATTTTCATAGTTTAGTTTGCCGCACCGAATTTCCTTAATATTGGATGTATCGAGGGATATACGGGGGCGGATGCCGACCTTAATGGTTAACTCATGCTCAATCACCATAATGGGATTTTTTTTCACTGCGTTTAGGTCAGCAAGAAGGAACACAACTACGGAAATTGAGAAAGCCAGATGCAGCCAGTGGAGAAAGGGGTTCCAATTGTAGAGTAAATAGGAAACCCCGGCTGCTTCGACGATCATGATAACGACCATGGCCCATGTAAAACCTATATAACCGGATTGGATATGATAGGTGAACATGTGAAAACCATGGTGTTTTGGGAAAAAATCCTCATTTTTCATATAAAAATTTCCCTCTTTATTCGGTATCCTCTTTAAGAACAATCCCATGCAGCTTCTTCAAAATGGAGTGGTAGGTAAGAATATCTTCTTCGGAAAGCTGCATAAAATATTTTTCAAAAACCTTCTCATCGACTTCATTCATTTCTTTGAAAAATTTTTCTCCTGTTTCGTCCAGGGTTACAAAAACCTCCCTTCTGTTTTCCTTATTCACCTCCCGCTTGACGTACTTCCGGCCTTCAAGTTTTTTAATAAATTGGCTAGCTGCACTCGGGGTTGCACTGATTAACTCGGCAACCTCATTCATTGTGAGCTTTCCTTTCATATCAAGCATGCTTAATACAACGGACTGCTTTCCGGACAAATCGTTTTCATCGAGGATTTTTTTATATTCTTTTATAAAAATCGCCTGTATTTCTTGGGTGTATCGGTTAGCTTCGATTAATACGCGTTTCAAATCCATTAGAGAACTCCTTTAGTTGAAGTTAAATTAATAGTTAACATTACTTAATAATTAAGTTAACTTAATAATAGCTGGAATTGTGAAAATAATCAACCCTAAAGAAAAAATAAAAAAACCAAACCGCGCAAGCGATTTGGCTCAAATTTCTATCCTATTAGTTTTTCAAGGTTGACACGTTTATGGATGGCATACATGATAGGTGCGCCAACGGCAAGAACGACAAATTCACCGATAGCCACCGTTAGCCATGTGTAAAAAAATGGGAATCCCAACGCGATGTTCAATTCCCAGGCAATCAGGAACATGGTTACCGTAAAGACTGTTGTGTTAATCGCCATTCGTGCCCAAATCCCTTTCACATAGCGGGAAGCAAAAATGGTAATCAGAAGTGCAATCACAGATTGGCCAAAGCCGAATATAAGGTCAAGTACACCGAGCGTTGAAAAGAACAAATTCGCCAGGAAAACACCGAGGGCGATTCCAAAAAAGTACTTTTTATTAAATACAATGAGATGATTAAACATCTCAGAAACACGGAATTGAACGGCTGAAAAAGCTAGCGGCTGGATTAGCATCGTCACCGCAATATAAAGAGCAGCAATAATTCCGTTTACTGCAAGTGTTCGAATATTCATTTCTTCTCTCTCCTTAGTTTTTTATCGTGGGAGGTTCTCGAACCACGCGGGCTTAACCCAAAGACATTATTATAGATCCAAATCAATTTCCCGTCAATGGATTCCGTTGGCATTTACGGTGCACCTTTTTCATATCGATAATATAGCAGAGGGGGGATTCAATGGTTTCTGTTATTGCCTGCTCAAAGCGCCCTGATTTTTTGGTTAACCTTTACAGAAATTTTGACCAGCAGCAAATTCCGGAAAAGCAGCTTGTCCTTGCCTTACATGGACTGGATGGGAGTGTTCCTGATGAAATCGGAAACGACCCCCGTTGCCTTGTATTGCATCTGCCAACAGAAATGCCGCTTGGGATGTGTTTAAATAAGGCCGTCAAACATTCGAAATTTGATGTAATAGCGAAGTTTGATGATGATGACTATTATGCCCCACATTATCTTTTTGAAGCGGTGGCTGTTTTGGAAAAGCGCCAGGCGGAGGTCGTTGGGAAGCAATCGTATTTGGTTTATTTTAAAGAAGAGCAGTTATTGGCCATGCTCAACCCAGGTAAGGGAGATAAACAAATAAGAGATGATAGTGATACTCTTGCTGGAGCAACGCTCGTATTTAAAAAGGGAGTTTTTGAAAAGGTGGAATTTCCTCGAATCAACATTGGAGAGGATTTAGCCTTTCTGGATGAGTGCAGAAAGCAATCAATACCCATCTATGCTTCGTCACCGCTTCACTATATTTATATCCGATATTCAAACACACACCATACCTCCGACTCGGGTAACAACCGGCTGCGGAAGCAATGTGTCCCATTATTAAGAACCAAAAACATTGCTAAATATGCCAGTGTCATATGGAAAGGGGAATAAGGATGGGGAATGGAGAACAGTTAAAGAAAAATCTAGAGTATAGGAAAAGGCTGCGTAAGACAAAAAATGTGATAGCAAAAACTATCCTTGAAGAATTGGAGCGAATTATTGGGAATCAGAGTGAGAAGATCATCATTGTTTTTCCTTCCTTGCTTGACTGGAATATCCCCCTTTTTCAACGCCCGCAGCATATTGCATTAAACCTTGCAAAAGAAGGGGTCATCTACTTATACGGAACAGTAAATATAAAAGACCAAATTGGGACTGTGAAAGAAATATTCCCACAATGTTATCTTGTGAATATGAAGGAACCAGAGATTGAGGAAGCGATACTCTCATTCTTACAGACGCTGAAAAATCGAATTGTTATCCATTTATATTCAGGGGATCTTTCAAGGGGAAAGGAATTTGTAAAGGCATGTTTAGGAAAAGGATTTGACATTCTTTACGAATATGTCGATGAACTGTCTTCGGAAATAGCAGGGATATCAATACCACGGTATGCAATCGAAAGGCATTCCTTTTTGCTATCAAATCCAGTATGTTATGTAGTTGCAACTGCAGATAAGTTATATACAGATATTTTACAAGCTAGACCCCCCGAACGATGTGCTCTTATAACCAATGGAGTGGATTATGATCATTTTAGCCAGGTATCTACTAAGATACCTGGCATAATGGCAGATTTGAAAAAAAACGGCACGCCAATCATTGGATACTTTGGTGCCCTTGCAAGCTGGTTCGATTACGAGCTTGTAAAAAAGCTTGCTGAGCAAAATCCCTCCTATAAAATAGTTTTAATAGGAGTCGACTATGATGGCAGCTTGAAGGAAAGCGGGCTTTTAATGTATGAAAATATTTTTTATCCTGGCTGCATAGCTTATTCTGAGCTTCCGTCCTATGCACAGCACTTCGATGTTTCAATCATCCCCTTTCTTGTAAATGAAGTAACGATTTCGACTTCCCCTATTAAATTGTTTGAGTACATGGCCGCAGGGATGCCTGTTGTTACAACTGCCCTTCCTGAATGCAGGAAATATGAAAATATATTTGTAGCAGTTAATCACTTGGATTTTCTAATGAAAGTTCAAGTGGCCATTACCATGAAGGATGATCGTGAATACAGGAATACATTAAAAAAAGAGGCTCTTAGGAATAAATGGGGGGATAAAGCGAAGGAGATTTTAAATCTTCTTAAAACCAAATAATCGTCCGCTTTTGTGTCTAAATACCAAAAGAAGGACGATTATTAGTGAGTCATTGGCTCTTGCTTGGCTACTAGATTATAACTGGTTTAACGATGTTTTATTTCAAATGAAATGCTCTCAATATCGGTACAGGAAATGATTGTTGCAACGGCTGGCAGCTTAGGCGAAATCATTTCTGGCTGAATAATGATGACACATCCGGTACACTTATCAAAGCATTTAATCATCCCTGTAATTTCATCTCCGGACTTTGTTCTAAAGATGAATGTTTTATGGGTCTTCTCCAGCTTTTTTAGAATGATACAAACACAATTATTTAGGTGCTTACAATGGCAATCCTCAGAGCAAATATCGTCTTTTTCATGGCATTCATGGTGATGATGTTCGTCTCTCACATGTTGAAATCCGCAGCATTCCTCCCATACTTCTTCCAGCAAATCATCATGGCGTTTATGGTTAAATTCCAATGGTCTAACTCCTTTCCCCCTAATCTGGGTAAGTATACACATTATCTTATTCCCAATGGAGAAAGGTGGTTGGGCAGATTCACTGCTTTTAGACATGGGACGGGTCTTTTTAATTTATTTTATAATGCATTTATCGCCTAGCTTATTTAGTCAAAATACAAACCTATACTCCTGATTGGTTGGAAAAGCTGTCATTATCCGCAGCCTTATTTTGTTATTCCTTATATTTGCCCCTATCCCAAAACGAGGCACTTACATATCTTAGCAGAGACAGCCTGGAAATGATTCTCATTCAGTAGCGGGTATCAATCATTTCTTGGAGTGGTATAGGATAAGGCTCAATTTTGGATAGAAGTTCGGAAGGTATTGTATATAACATGCAATAAGAAGAAGGCAGCAATAAGGTGAAGCTTTGGAGCCGCTTGCTTAATTTATCATACTTACCAAATACAGAAAGCAGGGATATAGTGAAAATTTTACTAACAGGAGGAGGGGGCTTTATTGGTTCTCATGTAGTTGATCTGCTGTTGAACGAAAAACATCAAGTGGTTGTAGTTGATGATTTCTCCTCGGGAAAAGTTGAGAATATATCCAAGGGCGCTGCCTGTTATTCGATTAATATGAATGATACAAATTTAGAGAATGTCTTTTTGGCAGAAAATCCGGATATCGTGATTCATCTTGCTGAGCAGGTATCAGTAACTAAATCGATGGACAATCCACTTAGTGATTGTGTGCAAACTATTAATGGAACAATCAATCTTTTGGAATGCTGCATAAAATACAAGGTAAAAAAAATCATCTATTCATCATCCGCAGCTGTGTATGGAAAACCAACCTATGTACCGATAGATGAAAATCATGTACTGGCTCCAAAGTCGTTTTATGGGCTTTCCAAATTGACTGGTGAGGCTTATGTTCAGCTTTACTCAAAGCTATATAACCTGAACTATACAATTTTACGATATGCGAATGTATATGGGCCGAGGCAAAGTAATATAGGAGAAGCTGGGGTGATTCGGAGGTTTTTGGATAGTTTTATGCTGAACCAGCCATTGACAGTATATGGTGATGGAAATCAGCGAAGGGATTTTGTTTACGTAAAGGATGTGGCTGAAGCCACTCTTCAGGCAATCCATCACGGGGATTATGAGACATTTAATATAAGTTCAAATACAACTAAATCCATCAATGACCTTATTTTTCTGCTATCGCTATTTATGGATACCAAACCGGAAATCATTCATTTGCCAGAGCCACTTGGTGATATACGGATTAGCTGTCTCTCGAATGAAAAGGCGAACAAGCTCCTTCATTGGCAGCCCAAAATTACACTAATTGAAGGAATTGAGGAGACCATCCTCTCACTGCAATCATAGGATAAAAGGCAGAGTGGAGGGAATGATTATGAAAAAAATCTTATTTACAAATCCTCCTCCCATTATCAAGTACGGTATACAACCTGGATTTGAAAAAAATGGGTGGGAGACAGCCAGGCTAGAAGTGCCAGAACAGTCAGTTGATGGGTTACTAAAGAAAATCGATGAATTTAAGCCGGATTATTTGTTTACAGAAGGCGGCGTTGATACAAAACGATTTGTTTTCCCGGTATTGGAAAAGGTGGATATCCCACATATTTATTGGGCCATTGAGGATCCAGTTGCCGAAGGATTAGCAATGGAATGGGCCGGAAAATCTGTCCTAACACTCACTCCCTGTGTAGAAATGCTCGATAACTATAAAAAGAAAGGCCACAAGGCTATTTGCATTCCGTTCGCAATGGATCCTGATTATTACAATCCAAAGCCTGCAAAAAAGGAATATATCGGGCTTGATGCTGTTCATATAGGCAATAACTATGATTGGTTTGAGGAAAGACGGAAAGCTTATGGTTATATCATTCAGCCTTTCATTGATAAAGGAAAGAACATTGCAGTTTATGGAATGGATTGGCAAAACCCAACACATCGCTTCAACGTTCCTGATTCCTTTTTAAAAGGTTACCTCGCACATGAAGAATCAGTCTATGCTTACTCGGCAGCCAAGATTACCCTCGGAGTTCATTCTATTACCGATTCAAAAACGATGCAGTCAATGAGGACATTTGAAGTTCTCGGTTGTGCCGGCTTTTTTTTAACCCAGCATACAGCGGCAATTGAATCAATGTTTAAAAACCATAAGCATCTGGTCTGGTCGAAAGGCTATGATGAAACCGTTGAACTCATGGACTTTTATTTAAAAAATGACTCAGCAAGGGAAAAAGTCGCCAAAAAAGGACAGCGGTATGTTTATAAATACCATACGTATGAACAACGCGCAGCCGAGATTATAAGCGCGTTAAAAGAATCATAAAGAACAGGTTCCGATATAATTGCGTACCTGGTTGTTAAAGGGTATTGAAGTCAAAAAAACAATTAAAAGTCAGGGATAGAATGGAAACTGGTCCAAGATGGTACCAGTTTTATTTTTATACAATGAGATTCCAAAAATGCTTTTCATCCAAGGAAAGTTTAGTATATAGAAATAGTCTTTTGTAATGGTGAAGCTTTAGAGCATCTTTTTGTCCTTTGGCATACACTGACAGAAACAAGAGACCGTGCCATCCTTACATAAAGGTGTGAAAGAAGTGGGGTTATACCGGAAACTGGCTCAAAGCGTACACTATACAATACGGGGAACAAAGGTAACGGTGTTGAAGCAAGATGCCAGTCTTAAAGTTGTGGGAGCAGGCCGAAGCGCATATGTGTTTAAAATAGGCGGAACAAACAAGGTGCTGAAGGTATATTACCCTTCCCATGCCTACCTTGCCCAGGAGGAGGCGGAAATTTATAACAGGCTTGAAGGACTGTCAGCATACCCAAAGCTCCATGAGTCGGGATCGAATTATATCGTTATAGATTATATAGACGGGAACACACTTTTTGATTGTCTTGTAAAAGGAATACCTATAAACGGGGGTAAGCTTGCGGAGATAGATGAAGCACTGACGAAGGCACGTTACCGCGGACTAAATCCTTCCGATATCCACTTGAAGAATATTTTCATTACCCTTGGCGGAAACATAAAGATAATTGATGTTGCCCGGTTCAGACAGGCAAAGCAATGCCGGCAATGGAAAGACTTGAAGAAGGGGTATCAGCTGTTTTATAAACATCGATGGTGTCCGAAGAAATGGCCCCCAGCCTTGCTCAATTTCGTTGCAATAATTTATAAGAGACGGTTCGTCCCGAATAGTTTAAGGAGCCATTCCGGCATTGCAAAGATTGGAAAGGCTGAAGAAATGTAAGTGCGATTCTCTTGACGGTTTAACAAGACTATTCATGCAAAATACGATACAATATAAAAATAAATTCATACTTATAATTGGTTTCTTTTCTTTCGGAACCATTATCCACCAATTTGGGAGCTGGTCTTGTTGTTAACGGAAATATTAGTGCTTTTGATTCTGATCGTTCTGAATGCGTTTTTTGCTGCTTCAGAAATAGCATTGATTTCACTGAATGATAATAAAATTAAACTGATGGCTGAAAGCGGCCATAAAAAAGCAAAAGCACTCGAAAAGCTATTGTCAGAGCCGAGCAGGTTTTTGGCTACAATTCAAATTGGAATTACGCTTGCCGGTTTCCTGGCGAGTGCGTTCGCCGGACAAAGCTTTGCCGGCGGGTTTGCGGATTGGCTATATGAAGTCGGGGTCCCGCTCAACCGGGGGGTTTTGGCATCCTTGTCCCTGATTGTTATTACACTTGTTATTTCGTATTTTACACTTGTCCTTGGTGAACTTGTACCAAAGCAAATAGCCATGCAGAAAGCTGAGCCGATCGCATTTTTTGCTGTGGCTCCACTTACGTTTCTCTCAAAGATAACAAAGCCGTTTGTAAAATTCCTGACACTATCCATGAATGCGGTCGTTCGTTTGTTTGGGATTGATCCAAATGCGGAAGAAGAAAATGTTACCGAAGAGGAAATCCGGATGATGGTTGATGTCGGCAAGGAGAAGGGGACAATCCAGGAAGGCGAAGGGTTAATGATTAATAATATTTTTGAACTGGACAACAAAACAGTTTCGGATATTATGACACATCGAACCAATATTATTGCCCTCCCGATTGACTCAACACTGCTTGAAACAGTCCGGCTTGTAAATGAAGAAGGATATACCCGTTTCCCTGTTTATGAGGAACATATTGATAACATCGTGGGAATCCTCCATGCAAAAGACTTAATTCAATTTATTGAAAAACGCGGGGAAGATGCTTTTAACATGAAGAATTTGCTACGTGATCCGTTTTATGTGCTGGAATCACAGCGTATCGACCATCTATTCAAGGATATGCAGACAAATAACGTCCACCTGGCAATTGCAATTGATGAATACGGCGGAACCGATGGAATTGTAACAATTGAAGATGTGATTGAAGAGATCGTCGGGAACATCTTTGACGAATATGATGAACCTGGTGTGGAAGAGGAAGAAATAAAGCAACTTGATGAGCGAACATACATGATTGACGGTACAACCAATCTTTATGAGGTTGAAAATCTGTTGAAAATAGACCTTCCAATCCATGAATATGATACACTCAGTGGATTTATCATTGGCCATCTTGGTTATATCCCGAGTGAACTTGAACAGCACACGGTCTTGCATGGCAATGTCCTCTTTACTGTCGAGGATATGAACGACAGGCGGATTACAAAAGTTCGTGCGGAAGTGCAGGAAGCTGAACAAGAAGATAGAGATTAAATAATAAGGGCTTGTCAGGAACAACTATCCTGACAGGCCCTTGCTTTTTGTTTTTCTAAAAATTTAACGGCTACATGTTACTTATTGTCACCGCGAAACTATTTGAAGTTTTTGACGGAGTGATCTTAACCTGGGTTTAGCTCATTCGGACTATCTGGTGCAAAGATAAGAAAAAATGTTTCCTTCCCCGGTAAACTATTTGTTTTGCCGGGCGAGGAGGAGCTTGGGCGCTGGCGCATTCAGGGTTTTGGAAGGTATAGAGGAACCTAGGAAATACTAATAAAGCAGGGGCTTTGCGGCAATTAAGCTGCAAAGCCCTTTAGTATGTAGCCATTTATCTATGGGCTATTATAAAAATTCACGGCTTTTTTAATACAGCTTCGTAAACATACTGTTTAGTGCTGCTTATTTGGCAGCTGGCGGCTTGGATTTCCTTTTCCCTGGCGTTTTTTATTTTGTTCATCTTTCCGTTGCTTTTCATGAATCTTTTCAACAAACTCGTGTGTGTTTTCCATATTAGAATTCCCTCCAGTTTAGTGGCATGGAGTTATTTTTGGCAGAAAGGAAAGGAACAATACACGGTTGTGTGTAATTAAGTACTATACGAATGCTACCATATTATTATCCGGAATCGAAGTAGTTTAACATTCGGGTACTAACTTGTGTGAATAAGGATAGCAATAACTACCGAACAGGAATTATCAATGAAGCCGCTAATCAGGCTGTTTCTGGAAATCCTTATCACAGCTGCTTTTATAGCTATTTAATCAAACGTTTGATTAATAAAATTTTACTAAAATTTTACTGACTTTTTCCTAAAAAAAGTCTTTCCTGAAAAATAGGAAAGACCATTTGAACATGCTATTTCACTTCTATCACAAACGCATATCCGGAAGAACCTTTCTCCCAGCTTCCATAAATACTGTAGATGTAAACTCCTTTTTCAAGGGGAGCGATTAGGATATTGCCGTTCAGGGAGGCGGCTTTTGCATCTATCTCACTGACCCAGCGGCTGACACCGACTGTATCTGTGAGCGGAACCTTTTTAAAGGCAATATTCACTTCTTCTCCAGGAGAGACGACGATTGGCTTGAGATTATGAACCTTTACCAATTCTGGAGGGGATAGTGTATCCTCACACTTCGAACTAATGTAGCCCTCCCAGCAAAAGGACCCACGTGCTGCTGACACACTTTGTTCTCCCGCTGTTACGGAAAGTGCAGGCGGTCCGAACGGAATTAACGATAATCCACCATATATAGCTGCCATCAGTGACAGCACCACCGTTACATTTTTTAAAAGCTGATCCATGTCCATCCCTCCGGATGAATTGTTCTTACCTATTAGACGTGGCAGGCATATGCAAGGTTGCTGCGAGTAGAATCAATTTTTTATATTTTCTTTTAAAAAGGCCCCCTTCCCATTAAGGGAAGAGGGCCACACGGAAGGAGAAGAAAATAAACTATAAGCTTAGCATTCAGCCGCCATTGCATTAGTTGGTCATTGGTCAAGAGTGACAGAGTAAGCGGGCATCGGTCATTGGTTTGCCATTGCCATTACTTAGGTCCAATTAAATGGGGAGACTCCTTCCGCGCCTTGAAGAAGAGTCTCACCTCTTCAAGGTCAGAAATATTTATCTGCATCAAAAGCAAGTTCAATTGAGTAGTTCTTCCCATTAATTAGGTTGGAAAGCCTGTTGGCCTGCCGCTCTGCCTCAATGCCTTTTTGCCTGTAATCCTCGGGATCAAAAAGGGCTACCTTGATAATCGAGTTATTTTCAGCATAGGAATAAGGAAACTCTTCCTTCTGGGCCGAGCCAAACTCCTTGTATTTCCTTGCTTTAGCCCTTAACTGTGTGGCAAGTTCAATCGCTTCAACAATTGGAAGCTCCTCACCGTTAAAGTTGACAGCATGCCCAATATTGGCTGCATATACCAGTCGGTCAAGGACTCGCATGTCTTTTCGGATATCCTCAAGGTCTTGCTCGACTTCCTGAAGCGACCTCGGTTGCTTTGGCGGCTTTGAACCTTTTTCGATTTCTGCAAATGCAACCCGGTCCATTTCCATTTCAAGCTCATGTACGCGTTTATTAAGGATACTTTTTAGTTTAACCGCTTCCGCAAGTGTCAGGTTCGCCATTCTCCCTCAAACTCTCCTTTAAAGTAAGTCAAAATAAGATTAGCATTTTCCTGCCGCATCTTCAAATATAATCCAAATTGCCAGCTGCTTTGTTATGATAGGAGAAAAAATAGGCTATTTTGTGAATCTGCAAAGTCATTTAGTTTTTTAAATCATCGAAACAAGATTTGCGAAACTGCTAAAAAATATTTAAATAAGCGAAAACTTTTTCTTAAATCGTGTGTCTAATGTGTAGGAAAAGGGGGCGGGAGTAATGGACGGCATTGAACAAACAGCGAAGAAGGCAATCAAAGGGGATGATGATGCTTTTCTTCATTTGATGAATGTATATAAATTGGATTTATATAAAACAGCGCTGGCTTTTTTACGTAATGACGAGGAAGCGCTTGAGGCAGTGCAGGAAGTCACGTTTCGTGCGTATAAAGGGATTAGAAAGCTTCGGGATGCAACCTATGTCAAGACATGGCTTATCCGGATCATGATCAATTATTGCAATGATGTTTTGAGAAAGAAAAAGCGTTTCGTGCTTGATGAAGAGTTTATCCTGGCACAAGGGAAAGCAGAGAACAAGGAAAGTCTTGAACTCTGGGATGCGATGCAAAGCCTTGATCCTCGATCACAGGAAATATTGGCCCTAAAATATTTCCAGGATTTGAAGATTAAAGAGATAGCTGCTGCACTTAATTACCCGGAAGGAACGATTAAAACGTGGCTAAACAAGGCATTGAAGTCTCTCAAGGGAAAACTCGAAGATAAGGGAGGAAGATATCATGCGTAATCTTGAGGAAGAAAAGCTCGCTAACTATAAAAAGTATGTCGATGAAACCGCCGTCCCGGTTAACCGATTGGATGCTGCAATCCTTGCTGGGTTTGAAAAGGCAAAGCGAGAGGATGGAAAACGGCGTTCACTAAGGAAAAAAAGCTGGTTCACGGTTGCTGCTGCTGCAGTCATACTAATAGGGTTTTTTACATCAATTAGGTTGTCTCCGGCCTTTGCAGGATATGTATCGGATATTCCAGGCATCGGCAAAATTGTCGAATTGATTCACCAGGATAAAGGGTTGATTGCGGCCTTTGAGTCTGAATATGACCAGGAAGTAGGGGTAACGAGTAAAAATGGCGGTGTTACATTTACAATTGACAGGGTCATTGCCGATGAAAGCGGGCTTGCTTTATTTTACTCAATCGAAACGGAAGAGAAACAGGAGAATTTGCTAATTGATAAGCCAAAGCTAGTCAGTACAGACGGTTCGAAGCTCCTTGTTGGCAGTATCGGCTCCAGCTCACCGGCGAATGAAGATGTAGGTATTTCCTATACCGGGATATTGGATATCCAATACCAGGAACCAACGAAGGCAAGGTCATATAAACTGGATGTAGAGGTTGGAGGGACAACGCATACTCTTAACTTTACGCTTAAGGAAAAAATTCATGGCAAAAAGGACTATGCTCTAAACAAAACAATCACAGTTGATGGGCAAGAAATCACAATAAAAAATATTGAAGTCTATCCATTGAGGGCAGCCATCCATGTTGAAATGGGGGATGCAAACAGTAAAAAGATACTGAACTTTGATAACATGCGCCTGATTGATGGATATGGCGAAGTGTGGGGGAAAATTACTAACGGAACGTCGATGGCTAGCTTTACAGACAATCCTGATAAGAAAATTGTATATCTGCAAAGTAACTATTTCCGGGAGCCCAAGGAACTGTATTTGGTTATTGGGAACGTACAGGCGGTTAACAAAGATGAAGCTGAAGTTGTCATCGATACAAGCGTACCTTCAATTGTAAAACAGCCTGCTTCTAAGAAGTTCAGTGAGGTAAAGGTAGAGGACGGAAACTTATTGATTCAGATCGATCATGAAAAGCCGTTTCACTACTTCCCTTTCAGTACAATTAAAGATGCTGATGGGAAAGAAGTGAAACAAGATTTCAGCTTTTCTCAAAATGATAACCAGTATGGGTTCAGCATTCCCCAAATGGGGAGTTATGGCAACCTGCTGACATTAGAACTAAACTTTTATCCAGAGTGGATTAAGTCGAATAAAAAAATCCGGATAAAGTGAAACTTCAACCAGTGGGGGCTTTTCCCCCACTGGTTGTTAGTCCCGTTCTAGTGCCGCTAATCCGCCAAAGTACAGCGAATAAGCGGCACTACGAACCCGATTGGTTCAACTATGCCGCTGAAAAAGCACAGCGGCAAGTTTCACTGTATTTCACCAATCGGGCTCATGCGGCTGTTGTCCCACGTGTACTTCTTCGATTATGCCTAGGACTTAAGGTGGGATTTACAGCCCGTTAATGCGGGATAAAATAAAAATTGGCAGAATCACAAGTTGATTCTGCCAATTTTTATAGCAGGTGTTTCGTACAATTATACAGCCCGCACTCCCAGGCCTCGTTTGAATGAGTAATAATCGTGACCGCTGTGTTATTCAGCGGGCCTTCTTCCTTTAGGGAAGGAACGAGCTCTGAGAGAACCCTTCTGATTAAAGCACCATGGCTGACAATCAGAATGTTTTTGCCAGGATGTGCAGATTGTATGTCTTCCAGAGCTGCAAAGCCCCGTTCCAAGACATGTTCATTGCTTTCGAATCCAAGGTCAAGCTTGCGCCAGCCGCTTCCCCACTTGGCGACTCGTTCAGCTTCTGTAGTGCCTTCGATCTGGCCGCCGCTAACTTCGCGCAGCCGGGAATCAAATTGGATTTCTTTAATACCAAGCTGTTCTGCGATCACTTCGGCTGTCTGTCGGGCACGCATGAGAGGGCTTGAGTAAATGATGTCCCATTCTTCACTGGAAAGTCTTTCGGCAAGCAGCCGTGCCTCGTTTAGTCCGTCCTGATCAAGCGGGATGTCCGAACTGCCCTGCGCACGGCCTTCTTTATTCCACGATGTGCTTCCGTGGCGGATAAATCCTAATTTCGTCATATTT
Source organism: Bacillus sp. FJAT-27225 (assembly GCF_001685025.1). Lineage (GTDB taxonomy): Bacteria > Bacillota > Bacilli > Bacillales > Cytobacillaceae > Bacillus_D. The sequence continues at coordinate 69,198 of NZ_MAYU01000023.1, forward strand.
CCCTCCATAATAAAGTCGTAAGGTAGATGATTCGCCACTAACAGTCCGAACTCCTGCAGTTTATTTCCATTTGATTTAAAAGTTGTTTTTCCCATGTACGAGTCTTGGAAGAGTTTTCGGCGTTAATAAAAATGTCCTCATCCTTTGTTTTGATATGGAGGTACGGAGGGACTCCTTTTTGAATGAACAGCAGGCTTGTTCCATAGCCGGTCACCTTGAATTTCCCCTTTGAGACGGTTTCAAGCCCAAAGCCGTTCACCCTCCAGGTAACTTCGGGCATTTTATCGAGAAGCTTGATTTCCTCAATGTCCGAATATTTCCAGGTACTCCCGTACATGCCGGTTACTTCAAAACTTTCTTCTTTTAAAACAAGCTGAGCATCCTGGTATCCAAGAAACAGGAGAATCCCAATTGGAATAAATGTTACCGCCGCAATGCTTATGCTGATGATATAGCTCTTTTTCCGCTTTTTTGGAACCTCATACCGTGAAAGGTACATGATGCCGCCCAACAGATAAACAAGCATAAATCCGAAAATCATTTCAATGGCATATTGGAATGATGAAAACATGAGGGGGAGCAGAAGGATTATTCCGGCTGCAGTACTGATCAATAAATTCCCCATCTTTTGCGGGTACTCATTTTCAATCAATAGCTTCTGTTCCTCTTCAGGCCGTGTTGAAAAACCGGAAATTAGCCAAAAGGCTCCTCTTTTTATAGCCCAGCCAAGAAGAAGGAATAAAAACGCTGTACCGAGCTGAATAGCGAAAAGCAGCCACATTTATAACCCTCCTTATATATGTTTGTCCTTGCACTCATCATACTACAAACCTGCAAAATGGGGTCGTAACTTATGGGGTAAAGAAAGGGAAATAAAATACAGAGCGAATACGAAAATGCCGGGTTCCCTTTTAGAACCCGGCATCTCGCTTACTTTCCTATTTACCGATAAACATTTGTGTCCAGTGGTTGCCGTATTGTTCAAACCCAACTCCAATATGGGTAAACTCCCGGTTCAATATGTTACGGCGGTGTCCTTCAGAATTCATCCAGGCCTGGACAACTTCCTGCGCAGAACGCTGCCCTACTGCAATATTTTCTCCAGCAGTCCGATATGAAACACCGAAATCGCGCATCATATCAAACGGTGAGCCATACGTAGGGCTTGTATGTGAAAAGTAGTTGTATTGAGCCATATCCACGGATTTCCATTGGGCAACCCCGCTTAACTGTGTATCTGCCTGTAATGGCGGCAGGCCGTTTTGCTGGCGCTGTATATTGGTTAAGTCTATTACCTGCTGGGCCATTTGGCTAATTCCAGGAGCTGCAACAGGCTGTTGCCGGTTCGTTGTCCGCTGCTCGGGGGCAAGTTGTTGTGCTCCACCCTGGGCCTGGCCAAGCTGAGGATAAAAATCCTGACCTTGTTGCCCGGTGCCTGGCAGTTGTCCTTGATTCGATACTGGAGGCATTGCTCCGGAGTTTTGAGGAACCGAAATTTGCTGGCGGCCCTGATTTGGTTGTCCGTTTTGGCGGTCCGTCCGGATAAACTGATACTGAGCTGGCTGGACTAGTATTGGCTGTGTATGAGGGTAATTTTTGCTGGACATGGATGTTTGAATGCTGGAAAGGTGATTTCGGCCGAACCAGTTTCCATTATTGTCACGATTCCTGTCTTCCCTGTCATTTCTAAATGTTCCGGTCCGTCCATCACGGTCATCATCGTTATGCCCTGGGTCCCATTCTTCGGTTAATAGCCCCTCATTATCCATTCCGATAAAATCGTTGTTATGATCCCTGTTCCCGTTGTCACGGACATTGTACGCGCCGGTTCCGTGATCGGTTGCATTGTCGTTCCCATTATTGTTGCAGGCTGCGAGGCCGAATAGGAGTACGCTGGCCATAGCTATGCCTATCGTTTTCTTTATCAAGTAAATTCCCTCCCTTTTGGTGGTGTGGTACCTCTATATTTTTTGGCTCTCATGCCCAAATATGAATGGTAATAACTTCGAGAAGTGCAACTGGCTAAAAGAGAAATGAATGTGATTGAAAGTTTTAATCCTATGTACAAGGGAATCGGAATGATGTGCCTTATCGGAAAGTGGACAAACTAATGCTATACTGAAAATTTCAGGCTTAACTAAGAGGTGGGCCTTTTATAAAAACTGGCTGGAAGAGGAGTCAATTTTATGAAAAAGAGGGTAAAAGGGTATGCAATACAGTCAAGATAAGATATGATAACAAAATGGCGTTTTAGTGCATAAAAGCATAAAAGCGCAAAAGTGTTTAAGGGGTGCAATAATGAACGGAACGAACAACATGAATAACCCTTCGAGTCCGCCAGGGAAAAATACAGATCAATTGAAGAGGGGTTTAAGCAATCGCCACATTCAGCTAATCGCTCTTGGTGGTGCAATTGGGGTCGGGCTTTTCTACGGCTCCAGCTCGACAATCCAACTAGGCGGCCCTGCCATCCTGCTTTCCTATGCTTTGGGTGGTCTTGTGATCTTCCTGATTATGAGGGCGCTCGGAGAAATGGCGATTACCAATCCGGTTTCGGGATCATTTAGTGAATATGCAAACAAGTATCTTGGAAATTTCGCCGGATATGTCACTGGCTGGACATACTGGTTTAACTGGGTAGTTGTCGGCATGGCTGAAATCACGGTTGTGGGGGCGTATATCCAGTATTGGTTCCCCCAAATTCCTTCATGGGTGACTGCGCTTGCAGCGCTTGCAGTCATGACAGCAATTAACCTGATAAATGTAAAAGCATTTGGCGAGTTTGAGTTTTGGTTTGCGATGATCAAAGTTCTTGCGATTATCGGATTAATTGTTGCCGGCCTCGGAATCATCTTCTTTGGTTTTGGGAATGGGGGCAATCCAGTCGGCTTTGAAAACCTATGGGCCAATGGAGGCTTTATGCCAAACGGCATAACAGGTGTCATTCTGTCATTAGTCATGGTCATGTTCTCTTTTGGCGGAATTGAATTGATCGGGCTTACCGCAGGAGAAGCAGATAATCCGAAAAAGACTATTCCATCGGCCATTAATACGGTCATCTGGAGAATTTTAATATTTTACGTGGGTGCCCTTGGTGTAATCATGACTTTATATCCATGGAACAAAATCGGCACTGAAGGCAGCCCATTCGTTCTGATTTTTGATAAAATCGGCATGCCTGCCGCAGCTGATATTATAAATTTCGTTGTCCTGACCGCAGCACTTTCCGCATTCAACAGTGGTATGTATGGGACAGGCAGGATGCTATTCAGCCTTGCCGATCAGGGAAATGGTCCAAGATTTTTTGGGAAGCTTAATAAACAAGGTATACCTGCAAGAGGAATCCTGTTTACAGCCGCCATTCTCCTTATCGCTGTCTACCTTAATTATGTTGTCCCTGAAAAAGTGTTTTCCTATATCATGTCGATTGCAACCATTTCTGCTGTGACAAGCTGGACCATCATCCTTCTGACCCATATTAAATTCAGGAAAGTGACAGGAGGAAGCAGCTTTTTCAGAATGCCGCTCCATCCATTTACATCGTATTTTGCGCTAGCCGTGCTGGCTGTTGTTGTAATATCGATGGCTTTCATTGAAGATACTTTTGTAGCTTTGCTGATTGCGCCGGTTTGGTTTGCACTATTGACAGTTGGATATTTCATAAAAAAATCATGACTAGTCGTTTGATGTCCTTGCTGTAGTTCCTGGCAACAGAACATTCAGCAAGGATTTTTTTATAAAATTGACAAACTTTTCTGGGAGTCATTGATCAACTTTGAGTGGCTTAAGTAGAATCAGGATGGGCTTGATAGAGGAAAGATCGAGGCTATTGCAAGAAAAATGAATAGTGGAGAGAAAAAAGGCTGGCACTTTTCAGTAAGGTGCCAGCCTTCAACGCTTTTTACGAAACTTTAAGGTTTTTTGGAAGTGAGGCAGGCTCTTTCTTTCCGCTAAAGGTAAGGCCAATCAGCGCACCTGCAAGAGCCGGAACAACCCAATCCATGCCTGCTGAAGCAAATGGCAGCAAGTTCCTAAACGTTACCAATGGGCCAAGGTCAAGGCCAAATGTCGTTAAACCGCTAATTGCTGCAAATACCCCTGTAAACAGTATTGTCGTCCCATACACCATGCGCGGATTTCGGAAGTACCGATGGAAGAAGCTCAGTGTTACAAGAACAATTGTTAATGGGTAGGCAGTAACCAAAAATGGTACAGATACCTTCAGGATTTGAGCAAGGCCAGCATTGGAAAGAGTAAACCCGATTAATGTAATAGCTGTTACGACTGCTTTGTAGCTTGCCTTTGGAATGACGTTTGAGAAATATTCACCGCATGCAGATGTCAGGCCGACCACGGTTGTAAAGCAAGCAAGTGTGAAAATAAGCCCAAGCAGTGCTGTCCCCGGTGTTCCCAGTACAAGAGTCGAAACGGCAGCTAGCAGCTCAGCTCCGGATTCAAACGGGCCAGCAGCCCCCATTCTGGCACCAACCCAGCCAATTGATACATACACAAGAGCTAGCAGGGAACCAGCAATTACAGCGGCTTTCATCAAATAACCTGTAAGCTGCTTCTCTTCTTTAACACCTTGCTGTTTGACAGCGGAAATGATAACAATTCCAAATGTGAGTGCAGCAAGTGCGTCCATTGTGTTATACCCTTCAATGAAGCCTTTAAAAAATGCTCCAGCTTCGTACCCACCTGTTGGAGCAAGCAGGGAACCATCCAGCTTGACAAAGCCGACCACACATAGAACGACGATGGATACAAGCAATACAGGAGTAATCCAACGGCCCATATATTTTTGCATTTTGTCTTTGTTTAAAGCTGTGTAAAAGGCAACCAGGAAAAATAATGCCGAATAAACAAACAATGCAACATTTTGATTCATAGATTCAGGTGCGAATGGCATGATGCCCATTTCAAATGCAACAGATGCATTCCTTGGAATAGCCAGGAATGGCCCGATTGAAAGATATACAACTGCCATAAAAACAGCACTGAATATAGGATGAACCCGATTTCCGAGTTCGGCCGTTCCGCCTTTGATACGCGCAACGGCAAGGATGACCAGCAGTGGCAGCCCAACAGCGGTCAGAATGAATCCTGCCATTGCAAGCCAGTACGATGTACCGGAAAGAGCTCCGAGGAAAGGAGGGAAAATAAGGTTTCCTGCTCCAAAAAACATTGAAAATAACATAAAGCCAATAAACAAAGTATCTAACTTTTTCATCTCTTCAGTTCTCCTTTACTTTTTAGAATGAACAGATTTGTGTCAATCTGTTAAATTATTATTTTAAAATAAAAAAACTCGTCCCTGTTAAACAGGGACGAGTTTATAGACTCGCGTTACCACCCTAATTCCGCGACGCTAAAAAGCGTGCAGCACTCAGCAAACGTACAACCATACGTCTTCCTTGTAACGGCGGAAAACCCCGTCAAAGCTTACTCTTATTTCAGCTTTGCATCTCGGAGATGATTTTCGGACAGGCACTGGACACCGGCTTGCACCACTTGCCGGCTCTCTGGGGAACAGTCTTCCTGACGTACTCTTCTCGTCATCAATTTTTATTTTTTAAAATAATGTAAACATAATTTATCAGAGAATTCGGGAAGGGTCAACAGCTTTTTTAGACAATTTGAAAAATTGATTCCCTTTTGAAGAACGATAGAAGTGGAAGATTGCTGATATATCAATTATGTAAGCGCTGCGCAAAAGGCTGTATTTTCCAATTAAAAAATTAGTCGAAATAGAACTTTTTATTGTTAGAGACCTTTAAAGCCAATTTGGCATTGAGTAGGCCTTGAATCATTTTCTTGAGGATGTCTTTATAAACATGATCAACGGGTTTTGTATGAAGAATAAAGCTACCTTTGCTTCCATAGATAGCTAAACCTCCTTAAAGAACAAAAAGATATACGCTTAAGAAGTGAGCAAGGCTTCCGAGCAGGATGAAAATGTGGAATATTTCATGAAACCCCATATGCTTAGTCCTCAGGAAATCAGGCTTTGCTCCATAAATGACTCCCCCAATCGTATACAAAATCCCGCCAAGAATAAGAAGTAACATGCCTCCCCAGTGAAGATTTCCTGAAAGCAGCGGAGCAACAAATACAACCATCCATCCTAGGATGATGTAAAGAGAGGTAGAAAGCCAGCGGGGACAGTGGAACCAAACCATTTTGAACAAAATGCCTCCTGCCGCTGCTCCTGCCACAATGCCGAATAATATCCAGCCAATCGTACCGTTCAATGAAATAAGGCAATAAGGTGCATAGGTTCCGGCGATTAATACAAAAATCATGGAATGGTCGATTTTGCGCAGAAATCCAATGACTGAATCCCTGGCAATAACCAGATGGTATGTGGCAGAAGCTGAATAGAGCAGAATCATGCTAAGTCCAAAAATGGCAACTGCCGTAATGGCCAATACAGAAAGACCGGCCTGGACTGCTTTGATAATCATGGCCGCTAGCCCTGCAAAGGAAAGAATCGCCCCAGCAAGATGTGTAAACCCATTAATAGGCTCTCTTACGTATCTATTCATTTTAAACACCTCTTTATATAGTTTCAATAACTACTTATCATGATATAATTATAGCATGAAGTAGTCAATGTTTAATATGGAGGTTATTTCTTGTATACTAAAAAGAAGAAACTTGTGTACTGGAGGATCTGAATGGACGAACTTAAGAAATTGATGGATAGTCTTGGCCTGGAAAAACAGCTAAGCGTGAATGAGATGCCCGGTGTAGATTTGTACATGGACCAAGTCATCCAGCTATTTGAAAATAAATACGGAGATACGAAGCGGTATGAGGATGAAAAAATACTTACCAAGACAATGATTAACAACTACGCCAAAGGAAAGCTGTTTTTTCCGGTGAAGAAAAAAAAATATACGAGAGACCATTTGATTATGATTAGCCTGATTTATCAGCTAAAGGGTGCCCTTTCAATCAATGATATTAAAGGCGTCCTTGATGGAGTCAACACTCAGGCAGTCAGTGGAGAGCTGGATTTAGAAGCATTCTATTCGGCTTATTTGGAAATCTGCACCAAGAATAATGCCGGTTTTACAAATGAACTGGAAAAGCGTGCTGAAGTGGTTGATCTACTATGCGATTCGGGGAATTCTGAAGAGGATAACCGGATTGTCCTGTTGATTGCATCCCTCGTTCATATGAGCAATATGTATAGGAGAGTTGCTGAGAAGCTTGCAGACCAGCTGCGGGAGAACACTCATTCTGAAGAAAATGAATAAAAGGACCCGGAAAATTCCGGGTCCTTCCTGTCTTTATCATCACCCAGTTTTGGATTGAGTGACAGGGTGGTGTTTCTCGGTTGGCAGTTCAATTTGAACCTTGGTGCCTTTATTTACCTCACTTGCAAATGTCATTTTTCCACGATGGAATTCAATGATTTTATAGCTGACAGTCAGGCCAAGTCCAGTTCCTTTTTCCTTGGAGGAATAAAACGGCTGGCCGATTTTTTCAAGCCTTTCTTTTGGGATCCCGACTCCCTTATCTTTTATTGATACAGCAACCGTTCCATGTCCTGTATTTGTTGCCGATACGCTTACCTTGCCGCCGGGATTTGAGGCTTCGATAGCGTTTTTAATTACATTAATAAACAATTGTTTTAGCTGGTTCGGCTCACAGTCAAGGAATAAATCCTGTTTTTCGATTCTTGTTTCAAGCTGTACATTATTAAAAGCAGCTTCTGTTTCAAGTAATGTGATCACATCGAGAAGGATAACCGATAAATCTGAATGGAGAAATTTCACTTCCTGCGGCTTGGCCAGCAGGAGCAGTTCACCGACAATGGAGTTAATCCTATTTAATTCGTTTTTCATAATTTTATAATAGGACCGATGTTTTTCATCCTCTGAATCGAGGAGTTGTACAAACCCGAGCAGGGAAGTCAATGGGTTCCGTATCTCATGGGCTACGCTCGCTGACATTTCCCCGACAACCGATAGTTTCTCGGAGCGCCGAAGCTGCTCTTCTGTTTCTCTTAGCTTTGTAACATCCTTGCCATATCCGATTAGGCCTGTTATAGTCCCGTTAATGATAATAGGCATTGAGGTACACTCTACTATAATCGAAGCACCCTGGCTTGTTTTCAATCCAAGCTCAATCGTCTGGGGTGTTTTGTCATTCACAACAGCAGATAGGTATCGCCCAAGTAGTTTTCTATCTAAATTGGGCATTAAGTCGAAAATGCGTTTGCCAATAATGGTAGATGGTTCATAGCCAGTTACTTCCTTGAGGCGGGCATTCACATTGGTAAATACCCCCGTTAAATCGGTCATATATACGATATCCGGATTGTATTCAAACAGGGATTTGTATTGCTGCTGGCTCTCCTCGAGGAGATTGATAAGCTTCCGGTTCTCTGTAATATCTCGGCCGATAACGACGAGTCCTTTCCGGCTCCCGTCAGAGTGAAAAAGAGGGATTTTAAAGGTGTCAAAAATCCTCCTGTCCCCTGAGGGTGTCTCAAGAATTTCTTCAACTCTAGTAACCTTTCCATTCTCCCATGCTTCTTCATCAGAAATCTCACAATATCGAAGCGCCTCTGCATAGTCCCTGGAAAACTCGGCAAGCTCTGAGTCCTTTTTTTCTCGATAATCGAATCCTTTAAGTTGAAAGAGTTCAAGGCCGTATTCATTTACCTCAATCCATCTTCCGTTGCCATCCTTGAAGTTAACGAAATCTACCATCGAATTAATTAGCGTAGAAAGGCGCTGCTCTCCCAATTTGGCCTGACTTAATTCTTTTGACTTTTTTATTAAAAACCAAATAAGAATTCCTATAGCTGAAATATAAATAGAATCTTTTAGAATACTGATTGAGAGAATTGGAATTGAAGCCCCATGTTGGGCAAGTACATAGTTTGTTCCCAAAGCCAAAACGACAATACTGATCAAACTGAGGACAAGGGAAATTTTACTATTCATGAGTCACCCCCTGTGAAATATGTATGCCTGCCTGCTTTAAAGGCATACATTCTAATACTACCATAGGGGAATACCTTGGGGAAAAGGTAGTTGGAAAAGAGTTCATTAGGCAAAGGGGAGGCCCGCCAAGCAGGAGCCTAAAAGAAGAGGGGTGGATGCCCAGCACCCACCCATCTCCCAAGATAGATTAGCCTCTTTTTCTGTCTGGAGTGTGCCTCTCGCCAAGTGCAAGCACTTTTCCAACGCGTGCCTGCTTGACCCCTTTTCCAATCTGGACGGCCTGCCGTGCTGAATCCCGCACTGTTAAATTTCGGACTGCAACCCAATCTGCACAGTTGTCACCGCCAAACACTTTGACATCAGCTCCGGCAGTACGGAAGTTGCTAACCGAAATATTATCGAAGACGACATTTCGGGATCTGTACTGAATCGCCATTACTGGTTCCCTACCGTAATCATAATCAGGGTCACCGATTGCAGTGAAATGGTTTATCACTACATTTCGATATGCGGAAACTACGAGTGCCCGCGGTTTTGAACCGACATATAACTCTGAATAAACAGGTGCTACCGAAATAAGGTTTGTTGCCTGTATATCAAAGGCTGTTCTTGATACGGGGTCGGTACTTTTATGATGGCCGATATGGCGGAAATTAAAGGAACGGTTATCATTGATCGATAAGTGGCCGATAATATGGACGTTTGATGCAGCGGAGGAATTATGGTGCGCTTTAATTTCTACTCCCCCGAAACAGCGTGTTGATGAATTGTTGACGAGCCATACGTTTCTCGAACCATCGTCTGCTTCAAAACCGTTCGAATTTGAAAACCCTTTTTTATGCGACCGCCCGCTTGGATCACACATATGGCAGTTGGAAATCAGGATATTGTCACTATGGTGGGTCGTGACCCCATCATCTCCAAAGCCATAACCGTTCAAGCCATCAAGCCAAATATAGTTGCTTCCGCCCCGTGCCCGGTAACCGTCGCCTGAATAATTGTAAATGGTTGACGAAACATCAAAACAATGAAGGCCAGGGTTGATTGCCTCTACATCTTTTACCCAGCCAAACGTTACATTTGCAAACAGCAGGCAGCTGGACAGGTTATTGCCTGCGGCTGTTTTTGGAACATTGCCCAGCCTTTCAACATTCCAGTCAAGGGTCATTCCTTTTACAAGGATATTGCGATTCCCTTTCCAGTGAGACAAGTTCGTTACAAGTTGGGATGATTTAGCGGCCTTATCATGAAGCCTAAGGATGGTTTTACCTTTTCCTTCGCCAATTAAGCATGTCCAGGATGGCAGGCGGATTTCCTTTGTCATAAAGGTGCCTTCTGGAATACGGACGATCACCCGCCCGCTGCCAATTGCCTTTTTGAAGGCTTCTGTGTCATCTGTAAGACCGTCACCTACTGCACCGAAGTCCTTGACATTCACTTCATTCGCAGCTACGGACAGCAGGTGTGCGTATTCCTCATCCAGGATCGGTTTCCAGGAAGGATACACATTTCCAAGTGCATCGACCTGGGTGGATGATTCCTGCAAGTTTCGTCTCGATCTTTTTGCCAAAAAGAAGGAAGGCATTCTATGAAAGATTTGCCAAAGGCTAGAGGATATTGATTTTTTTCTGACAATGTCCCTTCCGCCTTTGTTCAAATTTTGAAAAAGGTATTCGGTATGGGCGACAGCCTCCTGAATATCAGGTTTGCCCGCCGATATCTTGTCAATTAATTGTTTATTTTTTCGAGGGTCATGGTATTTATCTAGATAAAGCAACCTTCCACCTCCTCCTGAAGAGTTTCCACCTCTATTATTCCCCGTCTGAAGGTTGGTAATCTTTTAAATACATGCAGCCCGGGCTTAGAAAAAGAAGGCCCGGGCGAAATGTTTAAAATTCCCCATCAAATGGGGTGAACGGGATGTTGAACCTGTTCTCAAGGGCGCGGAGACGCTGATTAACGCGCTGAAGCCTGCGCTGGGTTCGGTCAAGCTGATTATTAAGCCTGGTGATTTCTCTGGATTGGCGAGTGTTTTCCTGTTCAATTAATGATGTCCGTCTTTCCAGTTGAGCAATTCTTCTCTCAAGCTCTTGGGGGCGCTGGCGGTCAGGATCGTCTTGCTGGGTTTCAAACTGCATAAATTCCTGTGGCTGCTGAATAAATTGGTCATATTGATAGAAAGGCTGTGTTGCAAAGTCAGGTTGTTGGGGGACAAACTGTGGAACGTAACCATAAGGGTACATAGGGCATTTCTCCTTTGTTTGTAATGGGCAAAGTCCCTATACACTATGCCGGATGGCCGCTCTTGGCACGGCATTTGCCTATTCTTTTTCCAATACGGAATATCAAGGCGGTCGTGGCATGGTTGCCAATAAACTGCCCTATATCTTTGCCCCGATATGGTACGGGCAAAAAGGCTTATCTATTTTCGTACTTCTATTGGGTAGAAAAGGGTACTCCTTTTAAGACTCTGGTAGAATAGGATTGAAGAGTACAAAAGTAGTTAATGAATAATTCAGTACCAAATAAAAACGCACGTATTCAGGGGGCTGCTATGAATCTTGAAAAAATGCTGATTGAAAAGACGTACTATGAGAGTTTAATGGAAGGACAGGACGGCTATCCTGCAGCCGTTCTGGCGGAAGCGTATCATGCCGCAGTACAGAAGGGGGACGCGGGGCTTCAGGAAATCCGCTTTGCCCAAGGTGAGGTGTATTTTGGATTCCGTGACTATGAATCTGCCATATATAAATGGCAAGGTATAGAAGGTTCGCTAGTACAATGGGCCATCAAAAATACAGGTGATGCCTATTACGAGCTTGGCGAGCTTGCTAAAGCAGAGGATCTTTACAAATCAGTTAGCTCCGAGAATCTTTCTTTGAGGGCAGAAGTGGCCCTGCAGCTTTTCTCTCTCTATATAGAAAGAGGGAAAGAAGACTCTGCATCCCAAACCATCAAAGGCTTAATTGCGGAAAACCCGGGCTATCCGGATGCATCTGTTCTGGCCCGAAAGTTTTTTGAGGGAAGGAAGGATTGGGTAAGCGCTACGGAGCTTGCCGCGAATGAAACAGTAAGGACAAAAGATGGGGAATGGGCCGACATCCTTATTTCCTACGTTGAGCAAGGGGTAACCGTAAACCGTGAACCATCCTATTTCAATCAAGTATTGAAAGCTCTTTATGAAGTTGATAAGGAACGATTTGGTAAACTTGCGGCCGCGCTTTGGAACAGCTACAAGGAGCAAACAGGGTATTTTGCGTGGATCTCCAACTGGAACGCGCTGCTTGGAGAATTAAGAGATGTGCCTTCAGGTATTTGGCCTGAATTATCGGCCTTATACAAAGAGGCTTATCTTGATTTCACAACTTCCGGAAACTATTCAATTTTATCTTTGTCATCCATCATGCCGCCGCTTTTAACGAACTGGCTTATGATTGCGGACGAAGCGACGCTAAGTCTTGCTGCTTCAGCATTGCTGGCTTGGAGTGGCAAATTTCCGGCAGGCATCTCCGGGAGTTCAATTGAAGCGGCCGAGCTTGCCCTGACAAACTCCAAACGCTCTGAGAATGATTTTGTTGAAGGCCTCGCCCTTCTCTCCGAAATAGCCTCATGGACAGAAATGAGAGGATTACAGATTGGTCCAAGGCTTGAATGGATTGCAGAGGAGCTTGCCAATTTCAGGACAAGACATATCGTGACTGCCGGTATGAAAGGAAGTGGAAAGGCTTGGGCTCTTCGCCTAATACTGGGGGATGCTTATCCGGAGGAAACTGAAGCCTCTCGGAATGCTCTTGCTTTTCAGTATCAGGATGAAGCAGCCATTGGCCTTGTAACGGATAAGGAAATCGTTGTAACGGAGGAACTGGAAAGGATACAGGAAGAGGATCTGGAAAACGGAATATTTACATTCTCCCTTCCTATCCCATTCCTTCGGGATGCTGGTTTGTCGCTCATTGACCTTCCTGAGTTTGAGGAGGAATCAATCGGACAGGAAGACCTGAGCTATATTCATTTGGCAGACAGCCTGTTCTTTGCAGTTAATTCTGCTTTGCCACTGACAACTCATGAACAAGTTGTGATTTCCCGTATTCGTGAACTTGTGCCGGGACTTCCAATTCACTTCTTGCTCACACAGCAGGGCGAGCCAGACCCAAATGAATTTGAGCAGGCGGCTATCATGCTGAAGAGTGTTTTCCCTGAATCGGAAGTCATTAAAGCGGGTCCTATGCCGAACAAAGAAAGACTCTTTGAGAGCATTGTCAAAGCGGCAGTCATTGGTACGCCCGAACGAAGCATTATTGGCAGCCGCACAGATAAATTGCTCCTTTTGATCAGGAAGACGCTTGACCATCTTCTGCTGCAGCGGATGGAGCAGGAGAAGGGAATTCACGATACGATTGAAAATCGTGAGCAGATGGCGGCCAAGCTGACAGGCGCCATGAATCAACTGGATGATATAGAGGTGGAACGGATAGAAAAGGTTCAAAAGTCCTATCGGGAAATACTTGATGAAGCAAGAGCAGAGGCAATGGCAGACATTCCTGCTTTGCTGAGGGAGACATCCGACTTCCTGAAGGAAACAAGCGACTTCCGTACCATCCATCTCGATATGAATGATGAGATGAACAGAAGGCTGAATACCTATTTAAATGAAAAGCTTCTGCCAAAACTGAAAGCCTCACTTGCTGAATGGATTGAAGAGACTGGCAGGGAATTGTCTACAATCCAGGAGTTTCTCGATGAAATGGCTGAAAGTTTCAATTCCCTTTACGGTAAAAATTGGATTCAGCTTGATTGTGATTTCAGGGTCCTTGAGGACTGGAAGCGTGATATTGACCGGTTGACGAACCGTTATCAATTGGAAAAAGTAAATGTCCTGTTGCGCCGTACCCCATCCCAGATTCTTTTGAAGGGAGCGGGCAAGCTGCTCGGGGCACTTCCCCAAAACAATGCCATGCTGTATAACAGGTATAAGTCCTTTGTTGAAGGCGAGGATTATTCCGATACTGTAAAAATTGTAAATAGCCGGTTTTTCCTGCAATTTGACGTGTTTGAAAATGCGATTGCCCATGATATCTCTATATTCTTTAAGAATCCGCGTGAGGTATTGGCTGAAACTCTCGCTGATACGGAAGTGAAATTGGCGGAAACAAGGGAACGCGCAGCAGACATGAAGAAAAATCCTGAAAAGTTCCACGATCCAATGTCACTGTTCACGATTAGGCTAAGACAACTTGAATGGCTTGAAATGACAGGAAAGAATCTAGTTTAATTCTGCATTCCCTCCGGATATCCGGGGGGATGCTTTTTTTTGAAAAAGGGTATATAGTGTTATCATCTGAGAATGGAAATGTCTGTTTCATTTCTTTCTCCGGAAAAAATATGTCATATCAAATGCAAGAGGGTTTTCTATGAAAACGAAATTCGACCAAGTAACCGCCAGGCTCACATCTGTCCAAATTATTGTCCTTTACTATTTGACGGCAATTATTATTTCGACCTTTTTACTGATGATGCCGATTACGTTGAAGGAGTCTGCAGAGCTTTCTTTCATTGATGCTCTTTTTACAGCAGTCAGTGCTGTCAGTGTCACTGGACTGGCAACAGTGCCAATTCATGAAGTATTAAGTTATCCTGGTACATTTATCCTTGCACTCATCTTGCAAATAGGTGGAGTTGGGGTGATGACACTCGGAACCTTTATTTGGCTAATTCTCGGTAAAAAAATTGGCTTGAGGGAACGGATGCTCATCATGACTGACCAGAACCAATCTGCACTTTCCGGGATTGTGTATCTGATGCGGGAGATCGGGCTTTTAATCATTGTTATTGAAATCATAGGTGCATTTGTGCTAGGGATCCACTTTTTAGATTATTTCCCTACATGGCAGGAAGCGTTCAGGCAGGGCTTCTTTGCATCTGTCAGCGCGACAACAAACGCAGGATTTGATATTACCGGGCAATCTTTGATTCCGTTTGCGAATGATTATTTTGTCCAGACCGTCAATATGCTGTTAATTGTTGTTGGGGCTATAGGGTTTCCTGTCTTGCTTGAGTTCAGGGAGTATCTGACCTATAAAGGCAAATACCCATTCCGATTTACGCTATTTACAAAAATCGCTGTTTCAACGTTTGCTGCATTGCTTGTTTTCGGTACATTGTTAATCTATCTGTTTGAATATAACCATCTCTTTAAAAGCATGACCTGGCATGAGTCGTTCTTTTATTCCGCCTTCCATTCATCAACGACAAGAAGTGCGGGCCTGGCGACCATTGATATTAATGAGTTTTCACATCCGACCCACTTGCTTCTCTGCCTGCTTATGTTTATTGGTGCTTCTCCAAGCAGTACCGGCGGGGGGATTCGGACAACTACCTTTGCAATTGCGATTTTAGCAATTATTTCGTATGCAAAAGGCCACACAAATATCAAAGTTTTCAAGCGGGAAATCATGCCTGAAGACGTCGTAAAGTCATTTATTATCATTATGACAGCTTTCCTGATTTGTGGATTCTCGATTATTTTGCTCTCATTTATAGAGCCGGCTTTTAGTTTAATGCAAATTGTGTTTGAGGTGTCCTCGGCTTTCGGGACGACAGGGCTATCGCTTGGAATTACACCTGAGCTGAGTACAGCTGGGAAATGGATTATTATGATTCTTATGTTTATTGGGCGGATTGGAATCTTTTCGTTCCTGTTCATCGTGAGGGGAAAACCGAAAAAAGAGAAATTCCATTATGCGAAGGAACGGATTATTATCGGGTAACTAAAAATAGGCAGGGCCTTTGTGGCTCCTGCCTATTTTTCTTCTTCTTCATATTCTGAGATGAACGGTTTGTTTACGTAATAATACATCCCGGCCATAAAAACGGCTCCGCCAATTAAGTTTCCAATTGTGACTGGAACTAGGTTATGGATGACCCCATCCCAGGAAATCGTGCCAGGATGATTCAGAACTAGTGCAATCGCGAACGTACACATATTGGCAATGCTATGTTCGTAGCCGGAAATGAAGAAGCAAAAGACAAACAGCATCATCGTAAATAATTTCGGGCCATCACCTTTTAAAGTAGTCGGAATGAAAAAAGCAAGACAAACCAGCCAGTTACAAAGAATAGCCCGAAAAAACAATTCGTCGGTTGGAACGTGCATCTTTTTCTCAACAACGTCCAGCAAATATTGATTAACTGAAGACTCGGCAAACAGGCCGGTTGACCAAATTAGGAACGCGAAGGAAACGGCTCCCAGTATATTGCCCGCATAACTGAAAATCCAGAGCTTGATTACGTCCAACCAGGCCATCCTACTCCGAAGGGCTGCATACGTATAATAAAAGGTATTGCCAGTAAATAAGTCTCCACCGCCATAGGCGATCAAAATAATCGCAGATCCGAACGTAATCGCAGCCATTGGGTAAGTAAGCGGTGAGTGCTCCATGTAGAAGTAATTCCCTGTTTTAAAGGCAACAATAACGCCAAACCCAATAAACATGCTGGCGAGCATGGCTCGAAGTATGTAACGTATTATACTCTGCTTATAGATTTTAAGCTTTTTCAGTGCAAGGTTTTCAATTTCAATTAGAGATTTAACTTCCAACGTGCATCCTCCCAACTCGAATCGTTCTATTTTTTGCTGGGCACCAAATGATATGTATTTGGACATTTTACCCTTCCTGGTAACCGGTAAACGACATCAATATGAAAAAACCGGAGGCTTGGACTAGCGCCTCCGGTTTCTTTAATGTGCATTCTTGTTGGAATATATCTTATTCTTCTTGTAACGGCAAGCAAGGCGAAACCGCTTAAAAGGAGCAGGATGCTCGTAACGAGGAACACCGATGGAAAGCCATAGCTGCCTGCCAGAACTCCGCCAAGGACCGGGCCAATGATGTTGCCAAGAAAACGCAAGCTTTGATTATATCCCAGCACCTCACCTTGAATAGCAACAGGTGCTTCCTGCCGGATAAAAGCCATTCTGACCGGTATGATCCCTCCTATAGTAATCCCGAGGCCAAATCGGATTAGTACAAGCTGCCAGACTTCTTGAACAAACATTCCTGGGATGTACAAGATGCCACCGGCAAGCAGAAGCAGAATCAAGATTTTAATGTACCCTTTCTTGTCGGCCAATTCTCCCCATTTTCTCGCCATCATTAAATTTCCGAAGCCTGCCGCTGAAAAAGCCAAACCGGAAAAGAATGCAAGATTTTCAGGGCCGTGAATTTCGCTGACGAAAAGGGCTAGGATCGGCTGGATGCTGAATAAAGCGATCTGGATAAACATCGAGATTAAGAGGACAGTTGTTAGAGTTGGGTTGCGTAAGATTAACTGGACAACATCAAGCCGGCTGTAATTGGCCTTTTTTCCTCGCTTCATATCAACTCTGAACTCTTTCACCATTGTAATCAGCAAAACCGAAATCAGGATAATGCTTGAGGTTCCTTTAAATGTATCTGCATAGCCTATTGAATCGGCTAGAAATCCACCAATTAATGGACCGAGTAATGTCCCGGTAATGTTCCCGGTCTGCAGGGTGCCTAATACCTTTCCTGCCATTTCCTTTGGGGTTTGGGTCGAAATAAAAGCCTGGGTGACAGGAATGCTTCCAGCGAAAAATCCCATGAATAACCGTAGCAGTAGAAGCTGCCAAACAGTAGTAACCATACCCATCAGGAAGAGGGATAACGACATCCCAAGACCAAGGAAAATCAGAATTTTTTTCCGCCCGTATTTATCGCCCAGCCTGCCAAGGATCGGCGAGAACAGGAAGGCAGTCACGAATGTAGCAGCAAAGGTTATTCCTGCCCAGCGTTGGACATACTCCTCAGAAAAGGTTCCGAAGCTTTCAATATAAAGAGAAATGAATGGCATGACCATCGTCAAGCTGCCGCCAATGAAGAAGTTGGAAAACCACATGATGGCTAAATTCCGTTTTAACATTGATTGTTCATTCAAGCTCATCACTCTTTCAGATCCATGCTTTTATCCCGCTTTAACGGGCTGTAAAGTCTGTTGATTGAAATTCTAGTTTATTTCGTTACCCTAAATATCATATCAGAATTGCCACGGGATGGAAAAAGAACGGGCTTATAACAGAGAGGGCATCTAAAAAGATCTTTTGGAAAATGACGATCGAAAGGAGTGTGTGGACAACTTATATAAGGAAATTCACAATTCAGCCACCTTGTTTTGTCCTTGAAACTCAAATTACACTTGCCCATGTCAAGATTGTCCTTCCAAACATGCTTAATAAAAATTAGCAAACTGGAATTGCTGCGAACGTAAAAAAACCCCCTCTCGACTAGAGAGGGGGTTGGTTAAAATGTATATTACGCTGCTTTCTGGGCTGAGACTGCGTCTTTTCTCTGATAATAGTACCAATTCAAAGCAAGTGATACAACATAGAATGCAATGAAGAAGTAGAAAGCTGTTGCATAAGAACCAGTTGACTCAATAGACCAGCCAAACAATTTTGGAATTAAGAACGAGCCGTATGCCGCGAATGCAGCCGTAAATCCAAGAACAGGTGCCGCCTCCTTAGGGATGAAAATGGCCGGTATCATTTGGAACGTTGAACCCGAACCAATCCCTGCTGCCACGAAAAGGACTAGAAATGATGCCAGGAATCCTGAAAATTGATTTGTACCCAGGAAGTAAATAACACCCCCGGCACCGATAGTTTGAACAACGAGTACATAAGCTGTTACTCGTGCTCCGCCAAGTTTATCGGCGATCCAGCCGCCGACCGGACGGGCAGATGCCGCAAGCAATGCACCTAAAAAGGCGAGTGAAACATGCTCAGGGAACTGCGTTTTCAGCAACAGCGGGAACGCTGCGGAATTTCCAATGAATGAACCAAATGTTGCAACATATAGGATAGTCATAATCCATGTATGTTTACGTTTAACAATAACAAACTGATCAGAAACCGATTGCTTTGCTGTTGGGAGATTATCCATCCCGAAATAAGCAGCAATTGTCATGATTACAATCGGAATGACCCAGATAAAGGCAGCATTTTGTAAATATACCTTTGTGCCATCTGCCATTACCTGATTGTCACCAACAAGGGCAAAAGTACCGGAAGCGATAATAAGCGGTGTTACGAATTGGACGACGGAAACCCCCATATTGCCAAGGCCGCCGTTAATTCCAAGTGCTGTTCCTTTTTCTTTTTTAGGAAAGAAAAATGAAATATTGGCATTTGAGGACGAAAAGCTACCGCCTCCAAGTCCGCACAACGCTGCCAAGAGCAGCATGATACTGTATGGTGTTTCAGGATTCTGGACAGCAAACCCGATTCCGACCGCCGGGATAACAAGAACGCCTGTTGAGATAACGGTCCAGTTTCTTCCTCCAATTGAGCCTACTGCAAACGTATAGATAAAACGCAGAGTAGCCCCAACTAATCCAGGCATTGCCGCGAGTGTAAATAATTGTTCTGGCGTAAAAGTAAAACCAACATCGTTAAGGCGAACTGCAACAACTGACCAGATTTGCCAGACGATGAACGCGAGCATAAGAGACGGTACTGATATCCATAAATTTCGGGTTGCGTGTTTCTTTCCTTCTTTTTTCCAGAACTGTTCGTCCTCGGGATTCCAATTCGTAATTCTTGCCATGAAAATCTCCCTCCATCCAAGACGAGTTATCACTACGTCTGTATTAACAATCTTAATGATAGTGAGATAGTAGCACGAAAAATGTGACTAACATCACACTAGTTTTGGATGATTTGTGAAAATGGGGGTCAGTTCATAAAGTTGTAACTTTTAGGCTTTCCGGGAAGGTGTAACAAGAATTTTTAAAGAGCGGAGGGTATGAAGAAAAAAATTAAAATGAAATTCACACGATTCATTTTTGGAATGCGGCTAAAAGGATTATAATGATGTGTAATCTTTTTAAACAGCTTGAGAGGGAAATTAATATGGAAAACCAACAGCATAAAGAAGTGTATAAAGTGATGGACCTTTGTCTTCAAGCCGGGCGTATCATGCTGCAAAGCGGAGCTGAGACGTACAGGGTTGAAGATACAATGACAAGGATTGCTTTGTCGTTTGGCGTAAGCAAATCTCATTCATATGTCACGCCAACCGGGATTATTTTTACGGTTGAAGGTACTGAATCCGGAATAACTAAGCTGATTAGGATATCGGATCGATCGACAGACTTGAATAAGGTGGCCTTGGTCAATTCGATTTCGAGAAGTATACATGAAGGAAACTTAAACCTTGATCAAGCAGAGAAACGGCTGGAGGAAATCGAAATAGTAGGGCATACGTTTCCATTATCTATTCAGGTGGCTGCTGCTTCACTGGCAAGCGGATGTTTTATGATAATGTTCAAGGGAGTCTGGTTCGACTTTTTTGCGGCAATGGTAGCCGGAGGGTTTGGCTTATTAACAACCCATTTTCTTCATAAAATTGTGCCGATAAAGTTTTTCGCTGAATTCTCTGCATCATTTGTGATTGGACTTATTTCTCTTTTATTTGTATCAACGGGCCTTGGGCTCGAGCTGGATAAGATTATAATCGGTTCGGTTATGCCGCTCGTACCGGGGCTGCTTTTAACGAATGCGGTACGTGACCTAATTTCCGGACACCTTGTGGCAGGCCTGTCAAAAGGAGCAGAGGCTTTTCTGACAGCCTTTGCGATAGGAGCGGGGATTGCGGTCGTCCTAATTTACTTATCTTAAAAATAGGACAACAAATGCTACTAAAGGAGAACGAAAAAATTGGAAGTATTCGAACAGCTTATTACAAGTTTTGTAGCCACGGCAGCGTTTGGCATCCTGTTTAATGCTCCGCGAAACTCTTTGATTAAGTGCGGCATGGTCGGAATGATTGGCTGGTTAATTTATTTTCTTATTGAATTGAATACAGGAGATGCCGCCGGTGCTACGTTTGCCGCAGCGTTTATAGTTGGTGTTATCAGCCATACACTTGCAAAGGTGTACCGCACTCCCGTTATTGTTTTTAGCGTGGCTGGAATTATTCCGCTCGTACCAGGCGGAATATCCTATGATGCGATGCGCCATTTTGTTGAAATTGACTATTACAATGCAATGAACTTGGCGGGGAGAGCATTCCTGCTTTCCGGTGCGATTGCAATGGGACTCGTTTTTTCCGAAGCATTGAACTTAATCCACCGACGAATATATTTAATAAAACCTTCGACACGGGTAAAACCCTAATAAATCATAGTTTCAAGGGAGTTTAATCAAACGTTTGATTAATAAAAATTTGATAAAATTCGACTTTAGCTGGCATCTCCAAACGGGTGCCAGTTTTCTGTCTGTATACGATTAAAGGGGCAGCTGAATTCCAATAAATGTATAAATGCTCATATCCACATTAAAATGGATCATATATGTTGCATGAATTGGCTCATAAATTTGTGCGGTATTAAAAAAGGCTTCACGTTAGGAAAGAAAAGTTGCGAAATCGAGCCTGTCAGCATCCTTTTTTCATAATGCTGGGATTAAGCAGCAAACTAACTTTAAATGGCAATTTGAAATATATTTGTAATTTTATGGAGGATTAGTGGACAGGGCTGGCGGGTATCTAATCCTTGTATCAACCTTTAAAGGAGGAAGATCAATGGATAAACGAATTGTTGGTGTTTATGACACTGGAGATGAAGCTGTACAAGCCATCGAAGAGTTAAAATCACACGGTTATGACAGGGATTCAATTTCGGTTATTGCAAAAGACAGAGATGACGTCGAAGATATACACGATGAAACTGGTACGAAAACGGAAGAAGGAATGGCGACAGGCGCAGCAACAGGCGGGGTTCTGGGTGGACTAGCCGGATTCCTTGCCGGTGTCGGGGCGTTAGCAATTCCTGGAGTGGGCCCAATTCTTGCAGCTGGACCGATTGCGGCCACACTCACCGGGGCAGCGGTTGGAGCAGGTGCCGGTGGTTTGGCTGGTGCCCTAATTGGGATGGGCATCCCTGAAGATGAAGCAAATCGCTATGAAAGTGATGTCAAGTCGGGTAAAATTCTTGTCCTTGTAGATGAGGAGGGAAGGAATTTTGACACGACGGATGGTGCTGTTACCCGGAACACAAATGATTGGTCGGGAAGCACAACAATGGATGAACCAATAGGTCGTAATCGAAGCGGCCTGGAAGCAGGAACAGTCGATGCCAATTACGACACCCTTGGCGGAAACCTTCATTCAATCCATGATGCAAATCTGGACGATTCAACTCGTAAAAACCAGGGTCCAATGAACAGCTCGGATGCATCCAGAAGTGGCCTGCTGCATGGCGGTGCAACGATGGGCGGTTCACGCCAAACGGACACAGGTGACACTGGAATGATGAATGGATTTGAAGGCGGCCTAAATACTGGGGGTTCTCTCCAAAATGATCAGCATCATGATTATGGTACAGGAGGTTCTGGCAAAAACGACTTCATGGCCGGCAATTCATCATTGGATAATGCAGATACAGGTTCATCGGACCCATCCGCCATCAACCAGAATACCGCCGGAGCGGCTTTTGGCACTGATGAAGATACAATCGTCGGTGGAGCTGGCGGTCCTGGCGGAAACTCGTCAATCGGCAATAACACTGGATTGGATGTTGGCTATAACGCAGGGCTTGGCGGTGACCCGTCGCTTTCAAACACCCCAAATGCCAATCCAGATTCCAGTTTCGGGGACTCATTAATTAGCAATGACCCGTTTAAAGGAACCGATGATACCCTGAGGGAAACAAATAAGAATCGGGATAGCTTTGATGACCGTTTCGACGGTGAAGGCCGCGATAGGTCAAAACGCTAATCAACGCATTGAAAAAGGCAGGGGGACCATATCCCCCTGCCTTTTGTATGTGATAGGCTCTTCCTATCAGGTATCGTGCTTCGTTTTTTTAGAACGAAGCTTCTCTAAAGTAACTTGCAGCATATCGCAAGGTAATAAGTTTTCATTTAATTGATTGTTTAACGTGAACAATCATAAGCCGCGGTTCAATATCCCACCTGGTTGTTTAAACCTAAACGACGTAAGCCCTACCTCTCTTACATCCTTACGGCTCCGAAGCCGCGCCAGTGTGAATAAGTCCCTTTATAAAAACAAAAGCAGAATGCCAGTCTATATTACATTGCAATCCGCATATATTTCAAGTTACTTTTGCGTTGACAAATTATTATTATATACCTTAGAACATATAAAGTCAAATGTATTTTTTAGAAAAGAATATAGCAAATCAATTTATTAAATAACGAAAGTAAAGTATGATGTTAATCAAGAATATTTAGATAATCGAAGGAATGCCGGCGCAACGTGGGTGCTTATGCAGCCAAGACTTAAGAAATCAGGCAGGTGTGGGACAGTGTCGAAACTATTCAGCTTTCTAATGCCGTACCGTTTACATATGGCGATTGCAATTTTGCTAATGCTTGTTGAACTGATTGTTGAGCTATGGCAGCCGCTCTTGATGGCAAAAATCATCGACGATGGCATCATGAAACAGGATATGGGAGTTGTTACAAAATGGGGATTTGTCATGCTTGGGGTATCTGCGCTTGCTTTCATTGCGGGGATTGTCAATTCCTTTTATGCAGGGCATGCGAGCCAAAGTTACGGCTATGATCTCCGTAAGGCACTTTTTGAAAAGGTTCAGTCTTTTTCGTTCTCCAATTTTGACAGATTCTCAACATCCTCACTCGTTACGAGGATGACGAATGATGTTACGATGATTCAAAACACTGTTTTCATGAGCCTGAGAATCATGATGAGGGCACCTTTGCTTATATTTGGTGGGCTTATTATGGCTCTTGTTGTCGATTTGAAACTCGGTCTTATTCTTTGTGCAGTCACCCCGTTTTTAGTTGTCTTTCTTGCCTGGGCGATGACAAAAGCACGAGGTTATTTTCTGGATATGCAGAAGAACCTTGACCGGGTCAATTCGGTTCTTCGGGAGAATTTAACCGCTATGCGTTTAATTAAGGCATTCTTACGCGGGAAACATGAAGTCGGCCGCTTTACGGAAGCAAATGATCGATTAAAGCAAAAAACCGTATCAGCCTTCCGGTTAATTGAATATACAACCCCAGTGCTGATGCTGTTCATGAATGCGGGCATCCTTGCCGTCCTCTGGTTTGGAAGCTTTGAGGTGAACGATGGAGAAACAAAGGTCGGCGAAGTGGTTGCAATTATTAATTATGGAACACGAATTACCGGGGCTCTTGGAGTTGTTTCGATGATCGTCATGATTTTTTCCAGGGCAAGAGCATCAGCACAGCGGGTTGTGGAAGTGTTTGATACGGAAGTAGACCTGTATGATGCTGTAGATGCAAGGAGCCTTAAAAAGGAAGCAGCCACAGGCGAGATTAAATTTGAAACAGTTTCCTTTCAATACCCCGGCACCCAAAGCCCGGCCATTGAGAATATTTCTTTTACAGCAGAAGCGGGATCGACTGTCGCTATCCTTGGTGCTACAGGGTCGGGGAAAACAACGATTTTTCAGCTGATTCCAAGGCTCTATGATGTTACTGCCGGGAAAATCCTCCTTGATGGAACCGATATCCGAGAATTAAAGCTCGAGGACCTAAGGCGGCAAATCGGCTATGTACCCCAGGATGTCCTATTGTTTACCGGGACTGTTGCCGAAAATATTTCATGGGGAAAAGAAGGAGCAACGAAGCAGGAAATCATTGAGGCCGCTTCCAATGCACAAATCCATGAATCGATACAAAAATTCCCTCATGGCTATCAGTCGTTGATCGGCCAGAAGGGTGTAAATCTGTCCGGAGGCCAGAAACAGAGAATTTCAATTGCGAGGGCGCTCGTCCGCAAGCCCCGGATTCTGCTTCTTGATGACAGTACAAGTGCACTTGATTTAAATACGGAGACAAAGCTTCTTAAAGCGCTAAAGAATTATCGATGCACGACATTCATTATTACACAAAAAATATCAACAGCTCTTAATGCAGATTCCATCCTTCTTGTTGAAGAAGGAAAAATAAGGGCCGTTGGTACTCATGCCGACCTGCTTAAGGCAGAACCGCTCTATAGGAAAATTTACGAAACACAGCGGGAAGAGGAGAAAGAAGTATATGCTGAAGGGATTAACTAAGCCATTCATGTATCCAAAGCCTGTAATCGAGGCAAAAGGGACTGCCAGGAAAAAGGCTGAAAAGGCGAAGAATTGGACTTCAACTGTCAAAAAGCTTTGGGATTATCTTTCGGTCCAAAAAGGCGGCATTGCCGCTGTGCTATTCCTGGTCATCCTAAGTACCGGCCTGTCGCTTCTTGGCCCTGTGCTTATCGGTAGAACAGTTGATCAGTATATTGTTACGAAAGAAATAGATGGCCTGCTTACTCTGCTCCTGTTCATTCTCATTGTATACGTCCTATATTCAGTTGCTGTGTTCCTGCAGGGATATATCATGATTGGAATCGCCCAGAATACAGTTTCTAGGATGAGAACCGATTTGTTTACTCACTTGCATCGGCTGCCAATTTCCTTTTTTGATAAACGGCAATCGGGTGAATTAATGAGCAGAGTCACCAATGATATTGAAAATGTCAGTTCAACACTGAATAGCTCGGTCATCCAGGTGTTTTCAAGTATTCTCATGCTTGTCGGAACAATTTCGGTCATGGTGTGGCTAAGCCCGCTGCTCACCCTCATTTCCTTGATTATCGTTCCACTTATGTTTTTAGGAATGAAATGGATTACAAACCGGACAGGGGTGCTTTTCAAAGCCCAGCAGCGCAACTTGGGAGAGTTGAATGGTTTTATTGAAGAAACGATTTCCGGACAGAGGATTGTCAAGACGTTCTCCCAGGAGCATAAGGTAATTGATGAATTTATTAAAAAAAACGGCCGTCTACGGGAATCAGGCTTTTGGGCCCAAACATTTTCGGGCTTCATTCCTAAATTAATGAACGGTCTGAACAATGTCAGCTTTACCATCATAGCAGCAATCGGAGGAATCTTTGCTCTTAACGGTATGATAACGATCGGTGTGATTATTGTATTTGCAGAATACTCCCGTCAGTTTACACGCCCGCTGAATGATTTGGCCAACCAATTCAATACTCTTCTTTCAGCAGTTGCAGGGGCTGAGCGTGTCTTTGAAATTCTAGCCGAGGATTCTGAATCATTGGACGAAACCGATGCGATTGAACTTGAAAAGGTCAAGGGCAAGGTTGAGTTCCGGGAAGTATCCTTCTCTTACAATAAAGGTGGCGACACAGTCCGGAATATTACCTTCATAGCCGAGCCTGGCCAAATGGTTGCGCTTGTCGGGCCAACAGGAGCCGGGAAATCGACCGTTATTAATTTATTGTCTCGTTTTTATGATCCTGACAACGGATTGATTCTTCTTGACGGACATAATACCGCGCTTGTTAAAAGAAAAAGCCTTAGAAGCCATATGGGTTTTGTACTGCAGGATTCGTTCCTGTTTGAAGGGCCAATTATCGAAAACATCCGTTATGGCAGGCTGGACGCTACAGACGAAGAGGTGGTTGAAGCGGCAAAGATGGCCAATGCCCATTCCTTTATCACAAAATTGCCTAACGGATATCAGACTCTGTTAAAACAAGATGGAGGCGGCATTTCGCAAGGGCAGAAACAGCTCCTGTCGATTGCGAGGGCGATTCTGGCAAACCCATCGGTCCTGATTCTTGATGAAGCGACAAGTTCAATCGACACGATTACCGAATTAAGTATACAGGAGGCCCTTGGGCGGCTGATGGAAGGAAGAACCAGCTTTGTCATTGCCCATCGGCTGAACACCATCCGCAATGCTGATGCCATACTTGTCTTAAACGATGGGCAAATTGTTGAACAAGGAAGCCATGAGTCGCTTCTTAAACAAAAAGGCTATTATTACACTTTGCAAAATAGTAAAGAATAGCAAACTGCCAGGGTTTCCCGGCAGTTTTTTTGTGATGGAAGCCGTCGGGTTAGCGGCAGGGGAGTTTTCTATTGAATAGCAGCATGTTTATGGCATGATAATTAGATTGATTCTCATCCTTGCGGTAAGTTGATTCCTTCATTCGGGAAACCATGTCGTTTTTTGCTGGAAATAGCTGTTAATTGTCGTACGAAAGAGGTATGAAAACGTTTCGAAGAGTTGGGGAGTTGTCGTAAAATAATGGTAGAGAGGAAACTTACCGAAGGGATTAGGTGCATAAGATGGTTGCAGAAAAATTACTGCTTCAAATGCTAATAATAGTAGCGCCTATCCTTCTTTACAGCATGTTGTCAGACGGAAATAGATTTAAGAAGGATAATTTGGTGTTTACCCTGCTCCAGTGCGGAGCTGTGTTTTTAAGTGTGGCTTTTACGTATCAAGCTCATGGATTTTACTGGGATTTGAGATTTGTACCATTAGTTTTAACTGCCTTATACGCCGGCCCTGTGTCCGGGTTTGCTGTGTTTAGTGTGCTATTACTGACAAGTGGCTATATCGGCGGCGAAACGGCTATTTACGGCTATCTTTCAAGTATATGTGTATTACTGGTGTCGATTGTGTTCTCAAAGAGGTTCTGGCTATTAAAGCGGGAAAATAGAGTAAAATATACAATGGTTACAGGAATCAGCTCTATTGCTGCGGCTTTTATGACTCTTTTTTTGTTTGACGTTCTCGTTGTAAATAGTTTAGCTGGAAACAGGATTCTTCGTACCCAAGATTTTGTGATTGATGCCTTGATCCATATTATTGCCCTGGGTGTAGCAGCCAGGCTGATGGAGGAAATCATAGAAAAGCACCAAATGAGAGTAGAGATACTTAGAGCTGAAAAATTGAATACGATGGCAGATTTGGCTGGGTCGTTTGCGCACGAAGTTAGGAATCCCCTCACAGTCGTCAAAGGGTTCATCCAACTCTTGCATAAGGATGCAAAAGGAAAAGAACATGACTATCTAACCCTGGCATTAAGCGAAGTAGGCCGCGCAGAAATGATCATTAACGACTATCTGAGCTTCGCCAAGCCCGAATTTAATAAAATT
This sequence comes from Bacillus sp. FJAT-27225, assembly GCF_001685025.1. Taxonomy (GTDB): domain Bacteria; phylum Bacillota; class Bacilli; order Bacillales; family Cytobacillaceae; genus Bacillus_D. Next base: position 97,136 of record NZ_MAYU01000023.1, read on the forward strand.
GATGAATTTAATTACAAAAAGTTGCTTGCGGAAATTGTTTCCTTGCTCGATCCGCTGGCTGCAAAAGGCGGAATCACGCTGGAAGCACAGTTGAAGGAAGAGGATTTATATGTAGTTACTGATCGGAATCAATTAAAGCAGGCAATTGTCAACCTGGTTAAAAATGGGATTGAGGCTACCCCTTCAGGAGGGAAGGTGATCCTATCGCTTGGAATTCATGATGGGCAAGCTGATATTAGGATTCGTGATAACGGAAGAGGCATGACAGAGGAACAGCTTTCAAGGATTGGCACACTCTTTTACACAACGAAGGAAAGAGGGACAGGCCTTGGAACAACCGTGGCAATACGGATTATTCATGTCATGAAAGGTGAAATTCAATTTAAAAGTGAACTGGGGAAGGGAACGGAAGTGGCGGTTAGGCTGCCAGCCAGCAAGAAACAGGCGTATTCCCCCCAAAGCCAAAGCAATGTATTGAGTGTCGCCAAAGGATAAAGGAAAGATTCTGTGGAAATCACAGGGTCTTTTTTTATAGATGATTGATTTCAAGGCTGGATATACGAAATATACTAAATTATTTTTGTTTTTTGTGACTATCGGCACAGCAAAACGTTTTAATAGATGTTGGGAAAATGTCGAAAAAGAGAGTTTTTTGCAGAACTTCATAGAATATTCTTTAAAAGGTGGTAAAATAAAGGAGAAGACTATTGATTAAACAAGGAGTACTTGTATGCCTCAATCTATCCGGTCCTTTGGGAGAATGGAAAAAGAAGAAATTAAAGCCCTGAAACTTTCAATTTGGCTGTTTTATATTATCTTTCTTGGGTATGATGCATTTTATTATCTTATCTTTTATCCTATGAAAGCTGGAAAGCCGGACATTTCTTTTGGGGATGGACTAGGTATTTGGTACCATATTATCGGTATTTTGTTTTTGCCGATATCCTTGTTCCTTTTTCATAAGGGAAAGCTATATGCGATAAAATATTTTTTCTTTATAGGTCATAGTTTGCTTGACTTGGTGAATAATCTCCTAATCTTTTACAACACGAATGAACAATTTCGTGCAGGAAATTTTACTGAAGTAGTTTTTCTTTTTTTTGCACCGATTTTTATAAATAAAAAGTATTTTTGGACAGTTTCCATAGGCTTGTCAATTAAGTATTTAGTTACGGGTGTTGCCCTGCAATCAACAGATGTGATTCTTCCTATAGCTTTAATGCTTATTATTTCAGTTATTTCCTATATCACCCTTATACGGTTTAATTCGTATATCAATGCTTTGATTGCGGTAAATAATGAAATGAACCAGAAGGATAAATTAATAAATATTGGGCAAATGGCAACGGGAATTGCCCACGAAATTCGGAATCCATTAACATCTCTTAAAGGTTTTATTCAGCTCCAACACGAGGTCCAGGGAAATAATAAAAAATATACGTCTATAATGAAGAAGGAAATCGACCGTATTGCGACAATTGCTGATGATTTAATGATTCTCGGAAAACCAAAACCTGAAATTGGCTCCTGGGTCAATGTGGCGGAGATCGTTGATTATGCTCTTTCAATTTGTGAGCAATATACGCTAGGCTCAGATATCAACCTGATAAAGGAATATGAAAGGTCTTCATATCCTATCAAGGGTGATGAGAAGCAATTAAAGCAACTAGCAATAAATCTCATAAAAAACGCTGTAGAGTCTATGCCCGGATTCGGAGAGGTCCGGATTTTGATTAAGGAACAAGAAAAGAACTGGGTTATACTTTCGGTTTCCGACCAAGGTAACGGAATTCCCCAGGAACATATGGACAAATTATTTGATCCTTTCTTCACTACAAAAAAAGATGGTACTGGACTGGGGTTAATGGTAACCAAACAAATCGTTCAAGACCATAACGGAAAAATCGACATCGAAAGTAAATTAAACGAAGGTACAACTATTAACATTTTTCTTCCAAAAGAGTGAAAAAGGCAAAAAATTGATGAAGCATAGCTTATTTTCTCTTAATATACATAAATTAATAGACTTGACCTATGTATTGAAAGAAAGAATTGATTTATAATGTAGAAGGATGTCTTAATTTTTACCAAAAACCCTAAAAGTTAACAGGTAGACACCCAATAAGTTGGTGAGGTATTGGAATGCAGAAACAAGTGTACAGAAGCATTTTAAATGAAGAAGAGAGATCACTAAAGTGGTTTATTGCCCTGTTTTATATAATATCTTTAGGGTTTGACCTGTTTTATGATTTTGTTATGCCAAAATTGAGTCAGGATATAAATATAGATGATGTAATGGGGTATACGGTATATATAATTCTGTTATTGCTTATACCGATTGCGTGGTATCTTTTTAGGACTGGGCGTTCCTACTATGTTAAGTATATATATTTTATAACATATACAGTCCTGAGTCTTTTAAATGATGTTCTAACCTTTTTTGGTAACGATGCTGAACTGAGAAGCGGAAATCCTGTCGAAATTTTCTGGTTGCTGTTAGCTCCTATTTTTGTAAGCAGTCCGTTCTTTTTTACTGTATTGCTGGGGCTGACGGCTAAATACCTTCTTCTGGGGATTATTCTCCAAGAAGCAAATGCAATTTTTGGGCTTGCAATGGTTGGTGTAATTGCGATTTTTTCTTTTATAATTATGAGCAGGTTTCAGGCCTATGTAAATGCTGTTAAATCATCCTATGACATTCAGCTTATTGGTATTGTTAAAGGTGTTATATCTACACTTGAATTAAAGGACCCGTATACAAGGGGCCACAGTGAAAGAGTAGCAAGTTATGCTCAAATACTAGCAAAAGAGCTGGGGAAATTCTCCAAAGATGAACTAAAAATGTTCAATTATGCATGCTTGCTCCATGATATTGGAAAGGTTCATATTCCAGACAATATCTTGATGAAACCAACAGCACTTACAAAAGAAGAATATGAAATAATAAAAACACATCCCGTTGTTGGTGAAAAGGCAGTTGCAAATGTCGAGGGATTAAGTTCCAGTATATCGGTTATCCGTTCCCATCATGAAAGATGGGATGGAAAGGGCTATCCAGATCAATTGAAAGGGAAGGAAATTCCTTATTTAGCCCGGATCTCCTCCATAGCAGATGCGTTTGATGCAATGACCAGTTCAAGGTCTTATCGCGCTGCCTTATCAACTGAAGAGGCGTATAATTCGATAATTCAAGGTAGTGGGTCGCAATTTGACCCCGAATTAGTAGAGGCCTTTAAAAGAGTATACCCTTTATGGAAAAAGGTCCACGAAGAATGGAATAGTAAGCCTATGAGTCAATTTTCAAATTTTAATATAAGCTAGGATAAGGAGGTGATATGATTGAAAATCCGCAAGCTTAACAAAGTAAAAGCAACGGGAATTCCATGCTGGTGGTGCTGGTGGCTAGGTTAATAATATTGTAGGATGAGGGGTGCTTAGTTGCATCCCTTTCCTTTTAGGCTGGTGAACGAATAGGAATGAATTTAAATAAATTATCAAAATTGGTATTAGTGCCGTTTGAAATCCGAAATGACAAAAAGAATTATATAATAGAAGACTTAGAATCTGGCGATTTTTACGAGATGCCCCATATGGCAGTTGAGGCTATTCAAAGAATCAGTCAATGCCATGATTTAGGTTCTATCGAGAAAGACTTGCAAGCCATGTATCCAGAAGAAGAGGTTGATATTCTTGATTTTGCCAACCAGTTAGTAAAGTTAGGATTGGTTATTAAAATTGATGGACAGGAGATAACCCTTAATAAAGAGAAATCTTCAGGGGCCCAAGGTTTTTTGTGGATACCGCAATCACTGGGGAAACTGATTTTTAATAGATTTAGCAATTTTATATATGTACTCTTGTTTATTGTAAATATATCATTCTTCATCATAAATCCTGAATTATTTCCTACTTATAAGGATTATTTTGTTTTTGACTGGATGTCATTGAATATACTTCTTTGGATGGGAATAGGGACGGTTCTATTAATAATCCATGAGTTGGGCCATATATTATCTGTTCGATCCAAAGGATTGCCAGCCAAGTTAAGCCTTGGCCACAGATTGATGTTCATTGTGTTGGAAACGGACCTTACTGCGGCATGGAAGCTGCCATCCAGAAGCAGGAATGTTTTATACCTAGGTGGTCTGGCTTTGGATATGGTGATTTTAGCGGCAGCGTTAACTATACAAGTGCTATTTCCTGCGGGCCCTGAGCTTTTACTTTCTATTTCAAAGATTATTGTGATTGATATCTTTATACGTTTTGTTTTCCAGTGCGGGATCTATATGAAAACAGATCTGTATTATGTCCTTGAGAATGTAACAGGCAGTTATAATTTAATGGAAAATGCCCATTACCACATAAGGAACATGTTCAGAAAGAAAGAGCGAAACATTGGAGAAGTCTCATATAAAGAGGAAAAACAGACAATAGCCCTGTATAGTATCTTTTACTTTATTGGCGTATGTTTGACAGTGGCGATTTTTGTATTTTATTCTCTGCCACAAATGGCATATGTCATGGCAGAATCGATACAAAGGTTGAGCAGCCCACTCCTTTCAAAACCTTTTATAGATGGGACACTCATTATACTTGAAACACTCATTAGTATAGGAATTCTTGTTTTCTCCTGGTCAAGAAATTACTATCGGAAAGAAAAGAACAACTAAATAAATGTACTTATAACAAAGCCATTCAGAATTATTTTTCTGAATGGCTTTATTTTGCCTAATTTTGAGGTTTGTGTCTAAAGTTTGTCAAAACGGCGGGAAGTAGGGGAATTTTCCACCAAGGATAGGGGAAAACCCCGATACAGGCGAAGAGGCGTTTTTTCTTACAATAAGAGTAACCAATAAGACAGTGTTTAATTCGGGGAGGAATTCTCATGCAAGTAAATCTTAATACGGCCAAAAAGCCTGGCAAGTCAGTAAATGATGCGTTTGCATCTCACTTTGCGAAATCAATGTTTTTAACAGTAAGCGGTATTGTCATCTTATCGTTTATTGCAACCAGGATGTTTACTCATGTTGACTTGAACCTATATGGATATATGGTCGGAACAGTGGTTTTTCTTGGAGGATTCTTTTACCGGTTCATTTCGTGGGGAGAGCGGCCGCCAACAAAGCTTTTTATTAAAAAGGGCCTGAAACTTCTATTTAGAAAAACGACTCCCAAGACAGCAACAGAACAGCTCGTTACGTACCGGTTCATCTGGAACCGGGGCCTGTACCGCTGGACACAGCACATCATGATGGGCTGGGGCTGTGTGCTTGCACTGATGGTAACATTCCCGCTCGTATTTGGCTGGATGTACTTCACGATGGCAGACAACGGTATGTACACCATCGTCTTTATGGGAATGAATTTAATGACAGTCCCTGCCGACGGCTTTATTGCTTTCTTGTCCTATAACGCATTGAATATTTCTGCGGTCATGGTCATTACTGGTGTATGCATGGCATTGTACCGCCGTTTGAAAAATATGCAGGCAAGAGCGGAACAGACGTTCATGTATGATTTCATGCCGCTTTATCTGCTCCTTTTCGTCTCGATAACTGGCCTGGCATTGACATTCATCAATATCTTCCTGCACGGTTTTGGCCACCAGGCAATGTCATTGATTCACCAGTACTCAGTCATTATCACATTAATTTATATGCCATTTGGAAAATTGGCGCATATCCCGTTCCGCCCGATGAGTGTCCTGGCACGGAACTATCGTGAGCATTACAGCGAACAGGCGATGAAAGAATGCAAGGTGTGCGGAACCGAATTTGTATCAGTTGAACAATCGAACGATGTAATAGATGTATTGGGAACAAACGATATCGAATTTGCTTCCAAGGAAGGCTTCCATCTTGCTGAGCTTTGCCTGCCTTGCCGCCGCAAATATCGGATTGCCCAATTCTCGGGGTTTGCTACCCACCAAGTGAAAGTCAAGGAGGCCAACCAGAATGCAAAAGGTTGAGTTCAGGAACGAACGCGATAAATATTTCAAAGAAGTAGAAAATGTCATTCATCCAAATGAAACTCTTGTTCCTACACACTGCAGCTATTGTGCAATGCAATGCGGAATGAACCTTCGCGTTAATACTGTAACCAATAAGATTATTGGAGTTGAACCTCGGTACGACTGGCCGGTGACACTCGGGAAGATGTGTCCGAAAGGCGTAACTGCATACCAGCAGGTTAACCACCAAGACCGAATCCTGAAGCCGCTCATCCGTGACGATGCTTCCTTGAAAGGAACAAAAGAGGGGTTCCGTGAAGCTACATGGGAAGAAGCATACGACCTGATTGTGAAAAACTTTAAGAAACTCCAGGGTGAGTATGGAAAGGATAGCGTTTCTGTGTATGGCGGGGTTTCAATGACAAACGAGAAGTGCTACTTAACTGGAAAATTCGCACGTGTTGGCCTTCAAACAAGATACATCGACTATAATGGCCGTTTCTGTATGTCCAGTGCGGCTGGCGGATTGAACCGTTCTTTGGGAATCGACCGCGGCTCGACTGTGCCTTGGACTGATGTCCATGAAACGGACTTACTGTTTATTGCTGGAAGCAACACGGCTGAATGCCACCCGACTTCGATGTTTCGTGTATGGAACGTTCAGGAGCGAGGAGGCTACTTGATCATTGCCGACCCGCGCGAAACTCCAATTGCAAGAAGGGCGGATGTCCATCTTGATCTAAGGCCGGGAACTGACCTTGCACTGGCAAATGGAATTGTAAACCTGCTCATCCAAAATGGCTATGCTGATAGTGATTTTGTCAATCACCATACAAATGGCTTTGAAGAGCTGAAAGAACTAGTAAAAGAATTTACTCCTGAATATACAAGCTTGATCACAGGCGTTTCACCTGAAAAAATTATCCGTGCAGCCGAGCTGTTCGGAAAGGCGCCAAATGCGATTGTCATGTTCGCCCGCGGAATTGAACAGCAGCAAAAAGGCGTTGATAATGTTTCCGCTTATGTGAATATGTCTCTTGTTACTGGTAAAATCGGCCGTCCGAAAGCAGGGGTTGCAACAATTACAGGACAGGGTAATGGACAGGGAGGACGCGAACATGGCCAGAAGGCTGACGCGCTTCCAGGCTATCGTAAAATTGCCTATCCGGAGCATGTCCGAGAGATTGCCGAAGTGTGGGGGATTCAGCCGGAAGAAATGCCGCAGGCCGGAGTTTCCGCATACGAAATGTTTGGGCTGATGGAACAAAAAACAATCCGCGCCCTCTATCTGCTCTGTTCAAACCCTGCTGTATCGGCGCCAAACCTGAACTATGTCAGGGAACAAATGAAGAATCTCGATTTCATGGTCTGCGTTGACTTCTACATGTCTGAATCAGCCGAGTTTGCGGATGTAATCTTGCCTACAACAACATGGGCCGAGGATGAAGGAACAACAACGAACGTAGAAGGACGGATTATAAAAATCAACCAGGCTCAAAAGCCTCTTGGAGAATCAAAGCCAGATTGGAAAATTCAGATTGAGATTGCTGAGAGGATGGGCCGCGGGCAGTATTTCTCTCATTTAAAAACGCCGCTTGATATATTCAATGAGCTTCGCCGTGCCTCTAAAGGCGGAATCGCGGATTATTCCGGTGTAACATGGGAAAAGATTGAGAAACAGGATGGCGTCTTCTGGCCTTGCAAGAGCGAAGATGACCCGGGAACACCACATTTGTTCCTAGATAAGAAATTTTATCATCCAGATGGAAAAGCGAAATTATTTGCGCTTCCATATACACCACCGGCGGAGGAGCCAGATGAAGAGTTCCCGCTTCGACTGACAACTGGCCGTGTTGTGTATCATTATCTATCAGGCAACCAAACTCGCAGGATACAATTCTTGCATGATATGTGTCCGGAGCCTTTTGTAGAGGTTCACCCTGAAACTGCTGCAAAATACGGCATTGAACATGAAGAAAGAGTGCGCCTATACACACGCCGTGGTGAAGCGGAATACCCGGTTAAAATTACCGAAGCAATCAGAAAAGATACAGTATTTGTCCCATATTCATGGGGACATGAGAAGGCAGTTAACCTGCTGACAATACCAGCCCTGGACCCAATCAGCCGCATGCCGGAATTCAAGGCTTGCGCCGCGCAAATTGAGAAGATAGAAAAACGTAAAGTGGAGAAGGTGCACTAAATGGATAAAAGGTTATATCTAGAACTTGAAAACTGCATAGGGTGCCGTTCGTGCCTTGCCGCCTGTACACAGTGCGGCGGGCACGAAGAAAAAAACCGGAATTACGTTTATGACGTAAATCCGTTGGTTGACCGCCAGACGATGCCTCTTATGTGCCTTCATTGCGTGAATCCGGCATGTGCAAGAAGCTGTCCGGCACAAGCAATCCAAATCCATGAAACAGGCGCAGTTCTTTCCGCACTCGTTGAAAAATGCATTGGCTGCCAAAACTGTACGATTGCCTGCCCTTATGGAATCCCGAAATTTGATACCGAGCAGAACTTAATGTATAAATGCGACCTCTGCATTGACCGCTCAAAAGATGGCATCCCGCCAATGTGCGCGAGTGTCTGCCCGACAAACACGCTTCAATGGCTAACTGATGAGGAAATTGATGCAAAACGAAAGCAATTCAATCTGGATAACGGCGGAAAATGGGTAACAAGCCTTCCGTATCTAGAGGGAGAAACAAATGTAAAAGTGAACCTGCCTGGCATTCTGCAGGGCGTTACGAAATTGTTTTAAGGAGGGATTGGCATGTCAGAGAAAAATAATATAATCCCGTTCGAAGAAGATAATTATACCCATAATATAAATCGCAACAACGAACGAAAGCTCGACCGTCGCGGCTTCATGAAAACCCTTGTCGGGGCGGCTGGCGTTTTCGCAGTCTCTTCCCTGCCTTGGGGAGCGATGGCTGCCAAGGAACTGATCGGACTTGGCGAAAAAGAATACCCGCGCCAGAAAATTGCTGACCTTGATTCTGTGGCAATCGGTGATGCTGTGGAATTCAATTTTCCTGGTGAACACGATAGTGCAATTATGATAAGGCTATCGGAAAAAAAGTTTGTTGCGTATCAAAATGCATGTACCCATCTTCGCTGCCCGGTTTTTTGGAATAAGGAAGAAAATGATTTGCTTTGCCCATGCCATCACGGCAAATTCAATGTTGAAACCGGTGCGCCAACAGCCGGCCCGCCAAGAAGGCCGCTTCCGGAAATATTCGTGCAGGTGGATAAAGGTGCAATTTATGCAACAGGGGTGAAACGCTATGAAGCCTAGCAAAGTTAACTTTTTCATCCTTTGTGCAATTTTAATGCTGAATATCATTTGTACCCATTACATGGTCCAGCAATACTTTTTCGAAAACTATGCCAACTCCCTCATATTTGGCACACTCAATGTTTTGCTTTTTCCAGTTGCCCTATTCGTGTATAAGCGTGACCGCAAGAAGGAGCGTGAAAGCAGATGATGAACAGCGAAACGTACATCGACTTTATTTTTGCCAGGAAAGCAGCAGACAGCGGGTTTTCACAGGAAATCGATTCATTGCTGGCCGAGTTGTTTCCAAGCAAGCGGATCTCCTGGTACTTGGATGAGAAGGTTTCCGAAGGTGCGGATGTAGTGATCGCTGAAATCAAAGGGATGAGTCCGTTCCAAAATGAAGATGAGGCAATTGAATTTATTGAACAGAGGGCTGGAGACACATTCTGGGAGTATCTCCAAGGCTATAAAATCTTCATTTATCCAAATAAAAGAGGGTGTGGCAGCTGTGGAACCCACTAGATTGAAACAGTTAAAACGATTTGAAGGCCGAACGGTTGAACTGGCTATTAAAGATTCCGAGGGCGATGACCAGGCCCCTGCAATCCGCAAGACAATCAAGTATGTCCTTATGTGTCCGGACGGGACCCATATCCGCTTTTATTTTGATTCCAATAAATTCCTTGCGATTCCGTATTCCAGTGAGTTTGCGGGCAGCGAGAATGAATTGACCGCCTATGATGCGGAAAGCTCATTATTATATGTAGTAAGGACGATTTAGCGTTACACTTCTGGGAGGTAGGAAGCATGATGGAGCTTTCAGCAGGAAGCAAGGAAATCAGCTCATATATTATTCAGGCTCAGGAGGATGAGCTAAAGCGAATTGCACTTGATCTTCATGAAGGGGTCGGGCAAAACCTATATAGTGTTTTTAATGGGCTTCAGCTGATCCAAAATGCTGTCCAGGACCCTTCGATGAAGGCCTACGTAAAGGAAATGTCCCAGCTAATGGAAAGAACGATTCAGGAAATCCGCCTGCTGTCCGTCGAGCTGCACCCGCCGACATTGGGAACTCTCGGCCTTGTTCCTGCAATTAAGAGCTATATTAAGCTTTATACCTCCACTTACGGTATCGTTGTCAATGTAATGGTGGATGGAGACGAAAAGCCCGTATATGAAATGGGCAGGGTTGCAGTCTTCAGAGTATGCCAGGAAGCACTTGCAAACATTGCCCAATATGCCGATGCCTGCCATGTTGATATGAAAATCAGTTGGGCTTCTGACGAGCTTTTAATTGAAATAAAGGATTTTGGCAAAGGATTTGAATTTAATCAAGGTGTCCATCCTTTTAAAACATCTGGCCTTGCTGCGATGAAGGAAAGGATGCTTCTGGCTGGCGGGGATTGCAGGATTTCCTCTACAATAGGGGAAGGTACACGGATCGAATTAGCCTTGCCGCTTGCGTAAGTCCAGAATAGGTACGATGTAAAGGGGAGTTTGTCTTGATTAATATCCTGCTTGTCGATGACCATGCTGTCGTAAGAATGGGGTTATCCATGCTGCTCAATTCCCATCCTGATATGAGGGTGGTTGGAGAAGCATCAGAAGGAAACGAGGGAATCCGAAAGGCACTTGACCTAAAACCAAATGTTATCATTATGGATCTCAGCATGCCGCATGGAAAAGACGGTCTGTCGGCGACAACAGAGTTGAAAAAGCTGATGCCTAATGTAAATATCCTGATTCTCACCATGCATGACGATGAAGAATATTTGTTCAGGGCAATCCAAGCCGGAGCCTCAGGTTGTATTTTAAAAAGTGCTCCGCATGATGAGCTATTGGGTGCGATCCAGTCTGTTGCAAATGGGGAAGCATACCTGCATCCCGCAGCGACAAAACGGCTGATGGAAGAATATATGGGGGCCATGAAACAAGGAAATCAGGATACAATGAACCTTTTATCGGATCGGGAAAAAGAGGTATTAACCTTGATTGCCAAAGGGTTTTCCAATAAGAAAATTGCTGAACAGCTTGTGATTTCTGTCAAAACAGTCGAGACGCATAAAAGTAAGGTCATGGAGAAGCTTCAACTAAAGACGAGGCCGGAGCTTGTCCAGTATGCGATTAAAAAAGGATTGTTGGGCTATGGGCTGTGAAAGGAGTAAACCCCGATGGATGAACTTAGGAACCTGCAGCCAATCGGTGACATATGTGAGAAGCTAAGGCAGGCTATCGGCTGCGACTTTGTTGGCCTGGCCATCCAGAATCGCATTGGCCCGGATATCCGCTGGCATTTTGCCTCGGGAAACTTGAATGACAAATATGAACGGATTACGGTCCGGTTCGGAAAAGGGATTGCCGGAAAGGTCCTATCAAGCGGAAGCCCGATTCTTTCAGAGAACTTCCCTGAAAAAATACCCGGTAAAGCAACCGATTATCCAATCATGCTAGCTGAAAAGCTAAAGTCCGCATATGCCGTTCCATTATTTTTCAATGGAATCCCGAAAGGTGTTTTGCTTGTGGGGAACCGTACAAATGAGTCTTTCGCCATTCATTGGTGTGCTGAAGTGAAGGAAGCTGCGAGTACCCTTGAAAAAATGCTTGAAGGATATATACAACATTAATGCAGGAGGCTTTTTTAATGGTGGAAGAAGGAGCAGCGGTAAACAGGATGGATTTTGGCGATGGAGTTGTTCTTTCTGACTTCAGCGGCAGAATTTCGTTTGTAAATGGCAAAGCGTGTGAGATTTTTGGTTTAACTTCAACAGGTTACATCGGGCAAGGCCTGCATATTCATTCTCTTTTACCCGAAATTGACATTGAGGGCTGCCCACAAGGGTTAGTGATTAGTACATATGGACTTAATGCAGAGGGGGAAACATTTCCGCTCTTTTTCAGCATGAACAGCTTTGCATTGGATGGGGAGACATACTCCCTATTTGTATTTCAGGATATTAAAAATCGGGCCCGCCTGGACAAAGAGCTCTCGCAGCCGCTAAATGAGCTCGTTGATTATAAGTTCGCGCTCGACCAGTCAGCGATTGTCGCGATTACCGATAGGCGCGGGACAATAAAATATGTGAATGATAAGTTCTGTGAAATATCAAAATACCGGGCTGAAGAATTGATTGGTGAGGATCACAGGATAATAAACTCGGGCTTTCATCCAAGGGAATTTTTCACCAATCTTTGGAGGGCGATTTCCAAAGGAGAAGTCTGGCAAGGCGAAATCAAAAACCGGGCCAAAGATGGCAGCTTATACTGGGTTGATACAACGATTGTGCCTTTTTTGGATGAGTCAGGCAGACCGTATCAGTACTTGGCGATCCGCTTTGAAATTACAGAGCGAAAACGGATGGAGGCTGAGCTCCAGCGAATGATGGCTCGGATTATTGATGTCCAGGAAGAAGAGAGGAAACGGTTGTCGAGGGAGCTCCATGACGGGCTTGGGCAAAATTTATACAGCCACCTTATCACGATTAATAGGCTTTTGTCCGAGCTTGACCACCCGCTGCTTGTACAAATGCAAGAGGAAGCCATGGAACTGATTGAGGAGATCCGAAGCTTATCATGGGAATTGCGCCCATCCGTCCTGGATGATCTTGGTTTGGTTCCAGCCATCCGGTCATTCTTGAACCGGTATTCAACCCATTATAATATTGATGTCCACTTTGAATGTGTACTCGGGCGCCGGCTTTCTGCCGGCACCGAGACAACGATTTACCGGGTAATCCAGGAAGCATTGACGAATGTCAGGAAGTATGCCGAGGTGAATGAAGCGCTGGTTGTGATTCGGGAATATGACGACGCTGTCCGGGTCATGATTGAGGACCGCGGCAAGGGATTTGACCCTGAATCGGCTTCACGGGGAGTCGGACTGTTTAGCATGGATGAGCGCGCACGTGCATCAGGCGGGGAACTCCAAATTATCTCCTCACCTGGTAAAGGGACAAAGGTGATATTGGAAGTGCCTGCTGGGTGATTCTGTGGGATTCATTCCGAAGCTGGTTTGGCGTTGATTCTCTGAACTTGACGTATCCTAAATCGTTCAGAGTGGCATCCAAATAGTAGAATATTGGTGTTTTGCAGCAGTTTGTTCCGAAGAGGGCAGGCTGTTTTTTTGTAAGAAGAAGAGTAGTGCTAGATGAAGGGTTTCGTGGACAATTCGGTTGGCCGAGAATGGTGAAATGTCCACCAAATGGGTTTTCGTGGACAATTCGGTTGGCTGAGAATGGTGAAATGTCCACCAAACAGGTTTTCGTGGACAATTTAGGTGTCCGAGACCGAGGAAATGTCCACGAAACGATTTTCGAGTGAAATTTGATTCGCCCTTATGATGTCATAGAAGGTTTTCAATTGCCTGTTCAATAGAAAAGAACGAACCGGCTGCGAAAAACCGCAAACCGGTTTGAAAAACTAGTATCAATGCCCTTATTGGCTCCTGGACCGCTTTTCGGTCGTTGATAGACTTTAGCGAATTAAATCCCAGTATTGGCCCTAACCAGAATTTCATCAAACTTTTTAACGTCTTCTTTTTTCGAGGATAGGATGGTGCCGAGATATGCCCCGATAAAGCCTAGCGGAATCGAAACAATACCAGGATTGGTCAGGCTGACGAGCGGCTTCCCAACCAGGATGGCGGCTCCGGCTTCAGGCGACCAAATGTTTGGAGAAATAGCAACCATAATCAATGCGCTTGCAAGGCCAACAATCATTCCGGTAACCGCGCCCGCTGTGTTGAATCGTTTCCAGAAAATCGTGAACAGGATGACTGGAAGATTTGCACTGGCCGCAACAGCAAAGGCAAGGGAGACCAGGAAAGCAACATTCATCTTCTGGGCAAACAGGGCAAGCAGGATTGATAAGATCGCCACACCAACAGACGCATAGCGCGCTACTTTTACCTGCTGCTTTTCTTCAGCCTTCCCTTTTTTAATAATATGGGCGTAAAAGTCATGGGCAAAGGCAGAAGCGGCAGAAAGCACAAGCCCGGCAACGACCGCTAAAATAGTCGCAAATGCAACGGCCGAAACGAAAGCAAACAAGAATTCCCCGCCAATGGCTTCAGCCAGTAATGGGGCTGCCATATTGCCGGCAGCGTTTGCGGCAACAATTTTATCAAAGCCGACAAACGCGGCTGCACCAAAGCCAAGGAATACAGTCATGACATAGAAAATTCCAATAATCCAAGTCGCATACACAACTGATTTTCTGGCAGTAATTGCATCTTTAACCGTGAAAAAGCGGATAAGAATATGTGGTAATCCCGCAGTCCCTAGAACAAGCGCAAGGTTCAGGGAAATAGTATCGAGTGGATTTTTGAACTTGTTGCCAGGATTCAAAAATGCCTCGCCAAGTGGTGTAGCCGCTTTCATTTCATTGAACATTTTAATGACGCTGAAATCAAACTTTGCAAATACAATGAATGAAATAATAAACGTACCCGCCATGAGCAGGACTGCCTTTACAATTTGCACCCAGCTTGTTGCAGTCATCCCGCCAAACACCACGTAAATCGTCATCAAAGTCCCGACAATCAAGACCGAGTAAATATAGTCAATTCCCAATAATAATTTAATAAGTGCACCCGCGCCAACCAGCTGGGCAATCATATAAAAAATCGAGATTGTAATCGTATTCAGGGCAGCCACACCGCGTACCTTTTTATCATTAAAGCGGGCAGCAATCATATCGGCCATCGTAAATTTCCCAAGATTTCGGAGCGGTTCTGCTACGAGATAAAGAACTACCAGGTAAGCAACAAGGAAACCGATACTATAGAAGAAACCATCAAATCCGGACAAAGCAACCATTCCGGCAATACCAAGGAATGAAGCGGCTGACATATAATCTCCGGCAACAGCAAGTCCATTTTGAAAGCCGGTTAAGCTGGAGTCGGCTGTATAAAAATCACTGGCGGTTTTTGTTCTTTTTGACGCGTAGTACGTAATAACTAGAGTTAAAGCGACGATTGCCAAAAACAAAATAAATGCCATTGTGTTCATCCGTTAGTTCCCCCGCACATAAATTTCTTTAATCTCCTTAACGAGTGCATCAAATTTAGATGCCTTCCGGGTATAAATACTGCAAAGCGCCCATGTCATAATAAATTGGGCAAATGCAAACACCCATGCCCAGCTTACCGGGCCGAATGCAGGGTTGTTAAGGACAGTTGAATACGCTGTTAAAATTGGAAGAGTGAAGTAAAATGCCATGAAGAACAAACAAGATGGAAGCAGAAATTTGCGTTTTTCCTGGAGTAGCTGCTTAAAGGCACGGGACTGGACGATCGCTGTGTAATCTGGAGAAGCGGATTTGGATTTTTTACCAACTAATTCTTCCTTCATTGCCATGTGTAATCCCCCCTTAAATTCAAACTCATGTAAAAAAGTATCCTCCTTTGTAGTAAAATCAAAGTAATTATAAACTTGTCCGAATAATTTGTAAATTCTAATATTATTTTCCCAACATTGAAATCATTCAACCGTTTGAAACAACAATAAGACTTAATACGTCAATTTAATAGAACATAGTAGGAGGAGAAAAGGTGAAAAAGGTGTATATGATTCGCCATTGCCAGGCGGATGGACAGGAGCCGGATGCTGCCCTGACTGTGTTGGGGAAAGTACAGGCAGAAAGCCTTGCAGACTTATTATCAAGTAAACAAATAACCTATATCGTTTCAAGCACATATGAAAGAGCCATTTCAACGATTCAGCCATTTGCAAAAAAAACAGGGCTGCCTATTCACACAGATGCGAGATTAGCAGAACGGGTATTGACGTCAACTCCGACACGCGATTGGCTGTCCATGCTTGAGCAGTCATTCGCCAATCCAGACCTGGAATTTGAAGGGGGAGAGTCCAGTAAAAAGGCAATGAAAAGAGGGCTTGCCGCTCTGAATGACGTTCTGGCACATTCTGAAGGGAATGCTGCCGTCGTCACACACGGAAACTTGCTCGCTCTTATTCTAGGTTACTATGATAAACACTTCGGATTTGAGCAATGGAGGTCTCTATCAAATCCCGATGTGTTTGAGTTAAATCTAAACGAGGACAATGTCCAAATAAAAAGAATGTACGGCTGAAGTTTATGAAAATAAGTAAGAGCAAGGGGAGAAGATGGTGGAAAAGAAGCAGGAAACACTAAAAGTGGTTAATGAGCTATTCGGGAAAGGATTTAAACTGTTGTATGGATTGCCGGAGTCATTGGTTATTGAACAGCAGTCCGATCCGGGCTTAGTTCAGAACTGGGGCGATAAAGTCGAACTGGGGCGATAAAGTCAGAATGTTCGTCCGGATTGCTTCTGGGGTTAGGGCAAAACGGGCAGGCTTTATGTTCCAAAAAGGGACAAGTAATGAAAATCTTATTATTGATGCTCTACTAGGAAACGGATTTGAACATCACTCATCAAGTATCGAAGTATATAAGCCTTTACTTGATCTGCCGAAACCGGGGGAGGAATTCAACTGGCTTTCACTTGAAAGTGGAGGCTTGGCCGAAGAGGATTTCAAACGGTACTGGAATCAGTCAATGAGCTTTTCTGCCAATCAGCAGTCGACTCTATCGATGGAGGAACAGCTCGAGTCGGTAAAGGCTGAGCCGGGTGAAGGCTGGCGCAGTGCCTGCCGGGTATTTTTTGAAAAAGATATACCGATTGGAGTCGTAATCCCGCATATTGAGCCTGGTACAGACGAGGAAGGCAGGCTATTCTATTTCGGCATTCTTCGTGAAGCAAGAGGGCGAGGACTGGGACAGGTTCTGCATGAACAGGCTCTTTATATGCTTAGGGACCTCGGGGCTAGCTATTATATTGGCAGCACCCATCAGGCAAATACGGCTATGCAAAAGGTTTTTAAGAAAAATGGCTGCACAGTGACTCGAGGCACTGAATCCTATTATATTTATTTTTAAAAACTTGCAGTCTATTTTTTAAATTGGCGTGTCATAGAGAAAAAGATTTCCCGTCTAATCTAATAAGAGGGGAAAACGGGGGAAAACCTATGTCGAGAAAAGAAATCATCTCAGAGTGGTTTCATATGTATAGCCATGATGTGTTTAATTTTTTGATTTATTATACGGGCAAGCGTGATGTCGAGGATTTGGTCCAGGAAACATTTATCAAAGCACTGAAAGGACTCGACAGCTTCAATTACAATGCAAGCCCAAAGACATGGCTATTTACCATTGCCCGGAATGTGGCAATTGATGAAGCCAGAAAAAAGAAAAATAGAATATGGGAAACAATCACGAAACTGGATAAGAGACATGAAGGCATATCAGGTGATACCCCGGAAACCATTTTTGAGGGAAATGAACAGGCACAGGAGCTGTTAACTGCCATACAAAAGCTGAAGCAGAACTACCGGGATGTTGTCATTTTAAGGGGGATCAAGGAAATGAGCGTGGCTGAGACAGCCGAAATTTTAGATTGGACCCCGGATATGGTCAGGACGAATTATCATCGTGCTTTAAAAGCCCTTCGCAACCAGAAAGGAGGCGGCTTCAGTGAGCAGACAGGAAGAATTTCATGAGCTTGAGCTTGCGTTAAAGAATATACCAGAAAAAAAGCTGGACCTAACGAGATTTCATACGATTCATACGAATTTGATGGAAGAGGCCAGCCTGCTCGACAGAAAGGAAGCGAGAATAAAAATCCTGAAGAAAGCGATGTGGGGGCTGACGGGTTGTGCAGCACTATTCCTGTTATTCTTTTTTGGACTATCAATCACAGGGCCACTAAATTCAACAAGCCAGCAGGAATCTGCTAAAGTTGCCCATGACAGCGGAGGAGCCTCTTTTGATGGTGAGAAAAATGCCAGCACCATTCCGCTGGAGTTGGAGGTTGTTGAGGAACATCTTAAGGCGTCAGGGTTGGTCCTTGCCGGGCAAAAGCGCGATTCTCAAAATGTCTTCCATCAGGTGCGAAATGGTGTATCGCCGTCAGTTTATTCACTTTCCCACGGTGAACTATCCGTTTACGTTTTCGAAACTGAACAAGAAGTCCAGGACGCAATGGAGGAGTTCAATGAAGCTACAGCCACCATGGATTTAGTGGACTATCAGCCGTTCGAAATAAGAAATGTGTTGATGTTCTATATAGGCGACGATGCGGGCATACGCGAAAATATAAGCCGGGCAATAGCGGCCATGAATAAGAACAAACAATAAATATCCTTCCGCCCCGCTGGCGGAAGGATTTCTTCAATTCTGGCTACCCTCTTTTTGCGAACAGAATGCCTCCAAAAAAACCGAGTGCTGTAATAAGGATGATGTAGCCACTGGTTGTAAGTGAGAAAAAGGACAATACCTGGTTATATCCTTCACTGCTTACCCCCGTCTGCAAAATCGGCAAAAGGGGATGGTATATGAATATATAGGGGACCAGGACAAAAGGAGCGGCCAGCCACTTTTTTCCGATAAAGCGCCGTGTAACATAAAAAATGGTCCCGCCCAAAACTACTGCCAATATGAAAACCAGCCAGTCAATATATGGCATTGTCCGGTTTGAGTAATTAACTAGAGCAAGGATGTTCAAATAGATGAGCCAGCCAAACGCAAAGGCTAATGCAAAAAGCTGGGTTTTTCCGAGAAATTTCATGTAGTTTCCTCCGTGATGAGTCAAATATAGTTGTTTTAAGGTGCAGGCTAAATGCTCGTTTCTTTCTTATTATACCTAAAAGGCGTATACTCCTGTATTGTAAACGGAAGAGTGAGGGAGGGCTCCTTTTGATAAAAGTTATTTTTCCACTCCTTGCCTTGCTGGGTGGGATGGCGGTCAGTATTCAATCTGCGGTAAACGCCAGACTTGGAAAATCAGTGGGGACGATAGAGGCGTCGCTTGTATCCTTTTTAGTTGGAACCATTGCCCTGTCAATTATTATGCCAATAATCGGCAAAGGAAATATCCTTCAAGCCGCAAGTGTGCCGAAATGGCAGCTTACAGGGGGATTGCTTGGAGCATTTTACGTATTTATTCTTGTCTTCCTCGTCCCGCAATTGGGGGTAACCACAACCATGGTGTCCGTAATGGCTGGGCAGATTCTGCTAAGTGCTGTCATTGACCATTTCGGCTGGTTTGGGGGGAAACAGGTCTTTTTTGGGACTGATCGGCTAATTGGAGTAATCCTTATGATTGCAGCAATCTATATGTTTTTCAGAAAAGCATAGGTTAATAGGCCCGCTTAGGCAGGGTCTTTTTTTAATATATACAAATGGAAACTTTCTCCTCTGCTATTCGTATGTATATAGATAAACTAGCATTAGAGGGGGGAGTTTTGATTAATGATTGTTTAAAATTCGTAAAAATACGACATATCTATTTATTCTTTTACCTGAAATATGGTAAGTTTTGCATAAGAAGTTAAAGAGGGGGATAAACAGCTATGGAAACTCAAGTAGAAACAAACGAAAAACAACCATCGCCATCCTTGATCGGAATCATTACAAGTCCGGTCGAGACGTTTGAAAGGATCCGCAAAAAGCCGAAGATTTGGGTGCCGCTATTAATTGTGACAGTGATAGAAGTTCTTGCTATGTGGCTGATGGGCCGATTGCTGAAGCCGAGTGATCTTGCAGGCCAGGGGATTCCTGATCAGGATTTGGGCATGGCGGTTGAATTCACCAAGTATACAATGATTGGTTCAGGTGCAATTACCCCAATCTTGACCGTACTGGTTTCAAGCGCCATTTATTTGGCAATTGCCAAGATTGCTGGCTCGCCAGTATCGTTTAAACAATTGTTTTCAATGAATACATATCTTGTATTTGTTACATCTATTGGACATCTATTGAATATGATAATTGGAAATTTAATCGGGACAAGCTACGATACCCATGTCACCTCGTTAGCCGGCCTGCTTGGCAAGGACGGGGCTGGCGTGCTTGCAGCAATCGAGGTCTTTACAATCTGGTCAACCATCCTTACAGCCATAGGTCTCCATAAGGTCGCCGGCTTGTCAAAGTGGCTTTCGTGGACAGTTGCAATCATTTTCTTCCTGCTTGGTATTTTGTTGGCCGTAGTTGGGTCAATGGTACCGGGAGGCGCCTAATATCTGATGAAAAAGAAAATTTTAATCGGTACATTGATTTTTTTGCTGCTGGCGGGAATGATTGGTGTCAGTGTTTATCGTGAAGTGTATGCGGAAGGCCCTTCAGTTAAGGTCGTGGAGGTGGCTGAGGATGAAATATCGTCATTTTTGATGGTGCCGGGCACTATCAGCCTCGAACAGGAGCAAATTGTCTATCCTTCGCCCGAACGGGGGACTTTGAAGGAAATCACCGTAGAGGAAGGCCAGGCAATCAAGAAAGGCACCGTGCTTGCCAGGTTTGAGAACGCCCAGCTCCAGCTTGAGAAGGAGCAAAATACTCTATCCCTGGAATCAACGAATCTTAGAATCTCCCAAACTGAAAGCCAGTTGACCGAGTTAAGAGCGCAGGAAGAGGCCCTATCCGGTGGCATTCTCCCAGACCAAACAGCGCTTGCCCAGGTAACTGCGCAAATCAGCCAGCTTGAAACTGAATTGCAGATTGCCGAGCTCGAGCTGAAACAGGCCAATCTGCAAAAGGAAAGCATTGGGAAAAGAACAGCAGAGTTGGAGATTAAGAGCACACTGGACGGCACTGTTTTACTAGTGAATGAGCATGCATCCGCAGCAGGTGCGGAGCCTGCTGTTGTGGTCGGGAAAATGGATGGCTTGGTAGCCAAGGGCCTTTTATCAGAATATGACACATTAAAGGTCAGTGTCGGGCAAAAGGTTAAAGTTCGTTCCGACGCAGTTCCAGATCAGAGCTGGGCTGGTGAAGTGACAAAGGTTGGAACCTTGCCAGAATCGCAGGCTGGAGCAGCCGGTGTTTCCCAAGCCGTGCTATACCCGGTATTTGTGAAGCTGTCCGCAACTAATTCCGTCCTGAAACCCGGGTTCCAGGTAATTATGGAAATTGAGACGGAAAAAAAGACAGGGATAATTTTGCCGGATTCAGCACTTGTTGACGACGGGGATACACAATTTGTGTTTGTAGTAGAAAAGGGAATTGTCTACAGGCGTGAGGTGCAGACAGGCATTATCTCTGGTAATCAAGTAGAAATAACTAAAGGACTCGAACTGAAGGAAAAGGCAGTCACGAACCCGAATGACAAGCTTGAGGACGGGATGGAAGTGACCGTTAAATGATTGAACTTCGGTCCATAACGAAATCATATGTAATAGGTTCAGAGAAAATTGATGTGTTGAAAAATGTAGACGTTACGATTGAAAGTGGCGAATTTGTTGCAATAATGGGCCCGTCTGGATCCGGCAAGTCGACACTCATGAATATCATTGGCTGCCTCGACAAGGCGTCCGAGGGAACGTATTTTCTTGAAGGAGTCGATATTTCCGATTATTCAGAGCCGGAGCTGGCAAGGGTCCGCAATAAATCAATCGGGTTTGTGTTTCAGCAGTTCCACCTGCTGCCAAGGTTGACAGCCCGCAAGAATGTCGAGCTGCCGATGATATATGCAGGGATTCAAAAGGATGAGCGGGAAAGGCGGGCCGAAGAGGCGCTTGGAAAAATGGGCCTATGGGATCGGATGGACCATTTGCCGAACGAATTATCCGGCGGCCAAAAACAGCGTGTCGCAATTGCCCGTTCAATTGTAAACGAGCCATCGCTCATCCTTGCTGATGAACCGACCGGGGCACTTGATACAAAAACAAGCATGGCGATTATGGAGCAGTTCAAGCGGCTGAACGAGGAAGATGGGGCTACTGTCATCGTCGTCACCCATGAACCCGAAATCGCCGAGTATGCAAACAGGATAATCTTCGTCAGGGACGGCGAGATTGTCCGGACCGATTTTGAGGATCGGGGGCCGCGCGGATGAGTGTAATGGAAAATTTAAAGATGGCGCTCAGTTCGCTGAAGGCACATAAACTAAGGTCAATTTTGACAATGCTCGGCATCATCATTGGTGTCGGGGCGGTCATCATCGTCGTTGCAATCGGCCAGGGCGGCGAGGCGATGCTTAAGGAGCAGATTACCGGGCCGGGAAACACAATAGAAGTATTTTACCAGCCTTCAGATGAGGAAATTCGGTCCAATCCGAATGTCATGCTAAAAGCGCCGTTCACTCAGGAAGATATCCGGGCGCTTGAACAAATTCCAGAGGTGAAGCGGGTTGTTGCCTCGAGTACCCAGTTTTCCAAAGCGAGGCTGCAGGAGAAGACAGTCGATGTGTCCTCTGTTGGGATTACAAAGGACTATATAGACTTGTATGAATTAAAGGTAGAAAAGGGGAGAGAGCTGTCTTCCTCTGACTTCCTAGGCGGACGGCGGGTCGGGCTTGCCAGCAATAAGCTTCAGGAAGAACTGTTTGATGGGGAATCGCCCGTCGGAAAAGTTGTTTTGGTGGCAAATCAACCAATTGAGATTATAGGCGTGCTTGAAAAGCCAGAAGGATTGTTCTCGTTCGGCTCGATGGAGGTCTATATGCCGTTCCAGACGTGGCGGATGATGTATGGCAGCTCGGATTACACTCAGCTTACACTTCAGGCGGATGACCCGGACCATATTCAGGCAGCCGGGAAAAAAGCAGCCAGGATATTGAATGAACTCCATAATACGGAGGAATCGTACCAGGTTATCAATATGGAAGAAATTGCAGCCGGGGTGGGCCAAATTACCAAAATCATGACTCTGATCATCGGAAGCATTGCCGGAATTTCACTGTTTGTAGGCGGAATCGGCGTTATGAATATCATGCTTGTCTCGGTCACAGAGCGGACGAGAGAGATTGGAATCCGGATGGCGCTCGGTGCCACACGTAAGCAGGTACTGACACAGTTCTTGATTGAGTCTGTAACGCTGACTTTGATTGGCGGGATTCTCGGGATTGGCTTAGGTTGGGGTGTAGCGACTCTTGTCAGTTTCTTTGCTGGCTGGCCTTCGCTCGTCTCCTGGCAGGTCGTTGTTGGCGGTGTCCTGTTCTCGATGATCATTGGTGTGATTTTCGGAATCCTGCCGGCCAATAAAGCGTCAATGCTCGACCCGATTGAGTCGTTACGATATGAATAAGAGTGGCGGGGTGAATGGATCCCCGCTATTTTTATGATTTGTGTTTTCTGAATCCCAAAACCGCTGAATTAACTTGGAAATCGCTGAATTATTTCTAAAATCGCTGAAATATCTCGAAAAGCGCTGAATTACATGTCTAATATAAAAAATGACCCCTTCCCAAAATGGGAAGGGGGCTCAATATTTTATAGCTTAAACGAACTCTTCAACGAAACAATCCGGTTGAATACCGGCTTTTCATCAGTTGTGTATTTCGGATCCACATTGAAGTAACCGTGGCGGAAGAACTGGAACTTCTCCTGAGCGGCGACACCCTTCATGTTCGGCTCGACAAAGCCCTGTAAAATTTGAAGCGAATTTGGATTCACTTTATCCAGGAATGTCTTCGTATCGTCTTCACCATCTTCCTCACCGTTGTCATCAAGGATTAGAGGCTCATACAAACGGAATTCGGCCGGAACAGCCTGGGATGCTTCAACCCAGTGAATCGTTCCCTTTACCTTACGGCCTGTAAAGCCGGTACCGCTCTTCGTTTCCGGATCGTATGTGCAGCGAAGCTCGACAACATTGCCGTCCTCATCTTTAACAACTTCCTCGCACTTAATGAAATACGCGTGCTTCAGGCGAACTTCATTGCCAGGGAAGAGGCGGAAGTACTTGGCTGGAGGATTCTCCATAAAGTCGTCCTGCTCGATATAAATTTCGCGTGAGAACGGAATTTGCCTTGTGCCCATTTCTGGGTTTTCTGGATTGTTCTCTGCCTCGAGCATTTCTACTTCACCTTCAGGATAATTGGTGATGACAACCTTGAGCGGATTCAGAATGGCCATCGTCCTATGGGCCTTCAGCTTCAAATCCTCGCGTACAAAGTGCTCAAGCATTTGCTCATCGACTGCACCGGAGCCTTTTGAAACACCTGTTTCACGGACAAACGAACGAATCGATTCAGGGGTGTAGCCCCGGCGGCGCATTCCGGAAATTGTCGGCATCCGTGGATCATCCCAGCCATCGACAAATCCTTCGTCAACCAGTTGCTTCAGCTTGCGCTTGGACATCACTGTATTGGTAACGTTCAGGCGGCCGAACTCGATTTGCTGTGGCGTTGCCTCCATTTCGCATTGCTCGACAACCCAATTGTAGAAAGGGCGCTGGTCTTCGAACTCAACCGTACAAATCGAATGGGTCACACCTTCAATGGCATCCTCAAGCGGATGGGCAAAAGCATACATCGGATAAATGCACCATTTGTCACCCGTGTTATGGTGAGTCGCATGGGCAATCCGGTAAATGACCGGGTCGCGCAGGTTAATATTTGGCGAACTCATATCAATTTTGGCACGAAGCACCTTCTCTCCATTCCCGAACTCGCCTGCCCTCATCCGTTCAAACAGGTCAAGGTTTTCGTCAATGGAACGGCTCCGATACGGGCTGTCTTTGCCCGGCTCGGTCAACGTCCCGCGATATTCGCGGATTTCATCGGCAGACAGGTCATCGACATAGGCGAGACCCTTTTTAATAAGGAGAACAGCCCGGTTGTACATTTCCTCAAAATAATCGGAAGCAAAATAAAGATTGTCCCATTCAAAGCCAAGCCACTCGACGTCTTCCTTGATTGAATGGACATATTCTACGTCTTCCTTCAATGGGTTTGTGTCATCGAAACGAAGATTGGTTGTTCCGCCGAACTCATCTGCAAGACCGAAATTAAGGATAATCGACTTGGCATGGCCGATATGCAGGTAGCCGTTCGGCTCAGGAGGGAAGCGGGTAACAACTTTGTCACGCTTGCCCGATTCCAAATCCTTTATGATGATATCGCGTATAAAATTTGATGAAGTATGCTCCACAGTTCTCTACCTCTTTCACAAAGCGCGTTAAATGATACTTGTATATATATCATAAATAATACTATTTTTCCATAAAACCTGCTATTTAATAAGGAGTAGGCTTGGATTTTGACATCTAGCGACAAAAGGCTAACAATGAAGGAAAACCTAGGGGGTAATCACCATGATAAAACTTGCAACAATTGGAACGAGTTGGATTACAGAAGCTTTCATTTCAGCGGCTCTCCTGAGTGGAAAACATGAGTTAACGGCTGTCTATTCAAGGTCAGAGAAAAAGGCGAGTGAATTTGCAGCTAAAACAGGAGCGCCCAATTATTACACAAACCTCGAGGAGATGACACAAAGCCCGGACATAGATGCGGTCTATATAGCGTCTCCAAACTCCGAACATTTCAGGCAGGCACTTCTTTTTTTAAAAAATAAAAAGCATGTTATTTGTGAAAAACCAATTTTCTCAAACTCAAAAGAGCTTGAGGAAGCATTTCGCGCCGCAGACGAAAATGGTGTCTATCTGTTTGAGGCGATTCGAAACATCCATTCTCCAAACCTTGAGGCCTTGAATCAGGAGCTCCATCGGGCAGGAACTTTGAGGAGCGCAGTTCTCGCCTATATGAAATATTCATCCAGGTATGACCTTGTGTTAAAAGGTGAGGAGCCCAATATTTTCTCATCAAAATACTCCGGTGGTGCCCTGATGGACCTTGGTGTCTATACAATCCATCTTGCCGTCAGCCTGTTTGGCAAACCGGAAAAGGTATCGTACGCACCAGTCATGCTTCCTACAGGGGTCGATGGTTCGGGTACTATGGTTCTCTCCTATCCTGGTTTTGTTTGTACGATAATGTGTTCGAAAATATCCGATTCAACGATTCCTTGTGAAATTCATGGAGAGAAGGGGACCTTTATTATTGGGGACGCTGCACCGATTTCGTCCATTGATTTTCTCGACAGAAGCAGCGGAGAAAAGATTAGCCTTGGAAGTAAGCCTGCTGATGAGGATATGGTTTATGAAGCTGCCAGGTTCGCCAGCATCATTGAGAATAAGGAAGATGAGGCCTATGCTGCATTGCAAGAGCAGTCCCGGTATGTACTTGGAATCATCGACGAGGCAAGGCGGCAGAACGGGATTGTTTTCCAGGTGGAAAAGAAATAACCAGTTTTGATTGGTTCGTACTGTACCGGAATGTGACAGTTTTCTGAATTAAACCCAGATTGTTAGTTAAATCACATACTCTCTCCGTTCCATTTCTTATAGTGAATATAGGCCGAACTAAAGAAATGAATCGGAGGGAGAGGCATGGCTGCATTAACAAAATATTATAAGCGCATAAAGAGGCATCCTATCCAATACACAAGGATAGCGGTGCAAATCCTGTTTGCATTATTCATGCTGTTTGTCGGATTTCGCTTTTTTCAATTTTACCAGCATTTCAATACAATGGGTGTGGAGCCGCTTGTTCCTAGGCCGCCTGCAGTTGAAGGATTCCTTCCAATATCGGCGCTCGTTGGCTTAAAGGTTTGGATTGTGACTGGGATTTTTGACCCAATCCATCCGGCAGGGCTTGTTTTATTCGCCTTCTTTATCGCTTCAGGCTTTCTTTTTCGAAAGGCATTTTGTGGCTGGATGTGCCCAATTGGAACACTGAGCGAATGGCTTGCGAGGCTTGGCAAAAAAATATTTAAAAGGAATTTTGAGATCCCGCGCTGGCTAGGTTGGATCCTGACACCGCTGAAATATTTGCTATTGCTCACTTTTCTGGTCATGGTCGTGTTTTTCATGCCTACATTTTATGCAATTGATTTTATGGCTGGCAATTACAATAAAATTTCTGATGTAAAAATGATGCTGTTTTTCCTGAACATTGGAGGCGTTGGATTGACGGTTTTGGTCGTCCTTACAGTCCTGTCACTGTTCTTTAAGAATTTTTGGTGCCGCTTCCTCTGTCCGTATGGCGCTCTAATTGGGCTGGGTTCCGTTTTTGGAATTACAAAAATCAAGCGGAACGAAGAAACATGCATCGACTGTAACGCGTGTACAAGGGTATGCCCGCAGCGAATTAAAGTCTCAACAGTAAAGGCAGTCACAACCCCTAATTGCTCCGCTTGCATGTCCTGTGTAGAGGTTTGTCCGGTTAAAGATACGCTAAACATGACAGTTGCCAATAAAAAGGTGAACAA
This sequence comes from Bacillus sp. FJAT-27225, assembly GCF_001685025.1. Taxonomy (GTDB): domain Bacteria; phylum Bacillota; class Bacilli; order Bacillales; family Cytobacillaceae; genus Bacillus_D. The sequence goes on from NZ_MAYU01000023.1 coordinate 124,452, forward strand.
ATGGGTCATACCGGTGGCTTTCTTCGCTGCCTTTTTCGTTGTTGTCGCAATTGCCAAACTGACCGGCCATTGGGACACAATGATTACGTATGAGGAATTCAGAATGCTTATCCCATCTGTCAATAATATCGGCCATTAAAAAGAAAAATGCTTGGAGGACTCCAAGCATTTTATTTATATGTCTTTATTTTCCTATGTACTATATACATCGAGAGTTATTTTTGAATGTTCTCATAGAAGACAATTCTGTTTCCAAATGGGTCTCCAACCCTAACCTCTCGAGTATTCCAATCGGTAGTTTCGAGCCCGGGACGTGCGTACTTGTATTTCTTTTCCAGAAGATTGGAATGAAGCATCTCCAGATTTTCCACTTCAATTCTAATCGAGGATCCTGGAGTTGAATCACCATAGTTCTCAGAAAGGTGAAGGATACAATTGCTATGGGAAATTTGCATATATAGGGGTAAGTCGTCCTCAAATCGATGCTCCCAATCTACCTTAAATTCCAAAAATGTTAAATAAAATTCTTTGGTTTTCTCTTCATCAAAAATACGGAAGATTGGTATGGGGCTTTTCAACCTAAATTTAGATGAGCTCATTTTACTATCACCTTTCACTTGTATATAAAATTATCTTTATTTTAGCAGTTTTTCCAAAAGAAACCTGCCTCGTTTGAATAATCTTTTTTATCAACTCAACCTTTAATTAGCATTACAATTAATATACAAAATCGCACGTTGAAAATAATTTCAGTCAGCCCGTCAAATGGACTGCGAATGTATTGGTGAAAAAATCCTTATATATCAACAAAAAAGCAGTCTAATTCTGTTTCGAATTGGACTGCTTTTTGTGTTTAATTTAGTTTTAGTAAAAAGTATATACTAGGGCAATTTTTGTTTAAGTGAGTCTTTTTCTTAGGAATATCCAGTAAAATCCAAGTCCGACAATAATCAAGCCGGCCGCTCCAATTGGAATGATATAGGACTGAAAGGGAACAGCCCCTTTTTCGGTTTCGGCATGAGTTTTAGCTGAAACAGGAGTATCCTGAGGGGAAGATAGTTCAATTGCTGCAAACGATGAAGGTTTTATATTTATATGAAGATCTGCAAATGCTTTATTGGTAACCATTAAAAAGAGCAGGATGATAATGACAAGCGATTTTTTTAACATTAGTCTCAACTCCGATATGTTGGTATCGTCTATATTTATCTTATCATTGGTTGGCTCTCTAAAGTTTTTGTTAGGCCATTGTTCACAATAGTTTCAAATTTAGATTGACAAAAATGTCAATATTGAGGAAAAGGGGGAGGCCTCTTTTTCAAAAAAATGGCGTAAATGGATTTATCATCGATTTATCCTTATAATAAGGACCATCAACAGTGAAAAAGGAGCAAGTTATGCTGAATATACAAGAGACTTTCAAGCCATTCATATCCACCGTCTGGGAGAGGTCAGATTTTAAGCAGCCGACGGCCATTCAAGAAGCTGCGATACCGGCTATCCTGGAGGGGCGCGATATTATTGCTGAATCGCCGACAGGTACCGGTAAGACGCTAGCCTATTTGCTGCCGGTCCTTGAGAAAATTGACAGTTCGGGGCTGGCGCTTCAAGCAGTCGTGCTGGCCTCGAGCCAGGAACTGATCATGCAAGTATACCAGGAATTCCAAAAATGGTCGGAAGGAAGCGGGATTCGCGGCGCTGCATTCATTGGCGGGGCCAATGTAAAGCGGCAGCTTGAAAAACTGAAGAAAAAACCACATATTGCCTTTGGAACGCCCGGACGAATGAATGAGTTGATTAAACAGAAGAAACTCAAGATGCATGAAGTGAAGGCAATTGTCCTTGATGAAGGTGACCAGCTGCTTGTCCGGGAACATTTTGGCCAGGTTCAGGATATTGTTAAATCGGCGCTTAAGGAGCGGCAGGTGGTTCTGTTCTCGGCAACGATGAAACCGGAAACGGAGGAACTAGCCAAGAATTTGACTGAAGACCCTGAAGTTATCCGTATTAAAAAAGACACATCGATTCCAGATGGAAAGGTCGAACATATTTATTTCTCATGCGAGCCGCGCGAAAAAATGCTGCTCCTTGAAAAAATAGCCCGGCTTGAAAATACCAAGACACTCGCTTTCATTAACGATATAACCGAGATTCCAGTTATTACTGCAAAGCTTCAGTTCAAGGACCTGTCTGTTGGCCTGCTTCATAGCGAACTGGATAAAACCGTCAGGCAGCGGGCTGTTAAAGATTTCCGTGATGGAAAAATCAACATGCTCGTAGCAACAGATGTGGCCGCACGCGGACTTGATATCCAAGGTGTAACCCATGTGGTCCATGTCGATTTTCCAAGGGACATTGAACAGTACATTCACCGTTCCGGCCGGACAGGCAGGATGGGTGCGGATGGAACCGTCATCTCGCTGGTAACCGAGCGGGAAGAGCGCGAGCTGAAGGTGTTCGCGAGAAAACTGGACATTTCGGTTGAGAAGCGGATTTTTTATAAAGGCACGATTGCAGTCGAAAATATCCGCCAGCTTGAACGGCCGCGGAGGAAATAACATTTTGGCTATCGGATGCAGACGAACGGAATCCAGCATAGCTACCTTATCAGGCTCCCTTATTGGGGGCTTTTTTTAATTTGAAATGCAGCGACTCGAGGGTGATGCGTTTCAAAGTCAATTAGGAAAAGGACCAGAATAAACTTTTGCGTATTCAGTAAATTTCCTAAGCGAGGACAATTTTTTCGAGATGCAGGACCATTACCAAACTTTTCAGGACAGATTTAATTTGTAGAAGGTGCACTGTTTAGTAATGAGAGGTGTTCGCGGGGTCCAACAGAGTGTTTGTGTATCAACGCGCCAACCCATATGAATATTAAATTCAATGGTTGATAGGGGGCCAGGCCACATGCTCCAGAGATAGAGCTCTTTGCGCATTAATTAGACCCTAGTTCCGTTAAAGGATAATGCAAACTCTGTAGCGAATATAAAATGGAGATATAATCAGTAAAGGGGTAGGGGAGTTTGCAAAATCCAAAACTGAAGCATTTATATGAGACATGGCTTGAAGAAGCGACGATTACGGATATGCAGGAGAAGATGGAATCGGGGGAGTTGACTTCAAAGGAGCTTATCTTGATGTACCTATACCGGATTGCGGAGTTTGATCATAATGGTCCCGGGCTTAGGTCAGTACTAGAAATCAATCCTGATGCCCTCCACATTGCAGAGGCACTGGATGCTGAACGGAAAGAGTCAGGCCCGCGCGGCCCGCTGCACGGTATTCCCGTCCTGCTGAAGGACAATATTGACACTGCCGACAAACTGCATACGAGCGCGGGTTCAAAAGCGCTTGCTGATTCCTATGCACTTGAAGATTCCGAGGTCGCGTCAGGCCTTCGGATTGCCGGTGCGGTCATTCTTGGAAAAACCAATATGACGGAATGGGCAAATTTTATGTCGTATACAATGGAAAGCGGCTACTCTTCACGAGGAGGGCAGACGTTGAATCCGTATGGGCCTGGAAAATTTAATGTGGGCGGATCGAGTGCGGGTTCCGGAGCCGCTGTGGCCGCGAACTTTGCGGCAGCCGCAATCGGGACGGAGACTTCAGGGTCCATCCTTAATCCTGCATGCCAAAATTCTCTTGTCGGTATTAAACCGACAGTCGGCCTGATCAGCCGCCGCGGTATTATACCAATTGCCCATTCGCAGGATACAGCCGGTCCGATGGCACGCACTGTTGAGGATGCCGCCTTGCTTTTGACCGCATTAACAGTCAGTGATACCGCAGATCCCGCAACGTTGGCTAATCAGCTGCAAAACGTTGAATTTACTGAGTTTTTAAAAAAGGGGCTGGCAGGGAAGAAAATTGGAGTGGCCCGTGATTATTTTTTCTCTCAAGCTGGTGAAGAAAAAGCCCGTATCGCAGATCGTGCCTTAGAAGTGCTTGAATCTCTTGGTGCTGAGGTAGTCGATATTGTTATCCCGTCCGCGAGATTAATGTGGGATTGGGAAGTATTGAAATACGAGTTTAAGGCCGGCGTCAATGCATATCTAAAAGGGCTTGCACCATCGGTTAAAATTAGGGCGCTTTCTGATGTAATCCGGTTTAATGAAGAAAATCCTGAGGAAATGCTCCGTTACGGTCAACAAATCCTCATTAATTCAGATGAAACGAGCGGCGGGCTTTATGAAGACGAGTATATCCGTTCCCTTGAATTCAACGAATACCATGCAAAGGAAAACGGAATAGATTCGGTGTTGCAGGAATATGGCTTGGATGCGATTCTTTTCCCGCATGACGAAGGCTGTGACCTGTCTGCGCGTGCAGGATATCCGTCGGTTTGTGTACCTGCAGGTTTTACAGATGAAGGGGAGCCGGTCGGAATCACATTTGCCGGAACAGCCTGGAGCGAGCCGGTGCTTATCCAGATTGCCTATGCCTTTGAACAGGCGACACTAGCCAGAAAGGCGCCAGTACTAAACAGTGAAAAAGAAACAACAGGCCTGGCAGAGCAATGAAGAAACTGCCAGCATAAACACGTAACTTAAGCCCAGACTAAAAACACATCCTGGTGAAGGAGTGTTTCGTATGGGCAGACAAAAGCTTGGGAACCGCAACGCGCAAGTAAACAACAACAAGAAAATAGGCAAAACAAGCTCTGAGCTTGTAAAATTCACAACTGGCCAGGACAGGCTGATCCGCAATCGGCCGAACGATGATTAAGACTAGTCGCCCATGGAGAATGGGCGGCTTTTTATTTTTTTGCAATTATTTCCATAAACTTAATTTGGAATAGGTAAAAGCGGTTAAATAGTTTTTCACTAGTTAATGGCGCCGAAAAGTGTTAAATGCAAGAAAACAACCCCTCATTAAATCCTGCCCATCAAAAATGGCAACCCACCCTTATGGATTGCCACTTTCTACTATCCTTCCAGCTTTTTCAAATCTTCCACTGCGGGGCCTTCAACAACAGAGCCGCCATACGAGAACCGTGAGCCATGGCAAGGGCAGTCCCAGGTTTTCTCGGCATGGTTCCATTCGCACTCACATCCCAAGTGTGTACAGGTTGTATCAACAAGATACAGCTTGCCAGTCTCATCCTTATATCCGCCGGCCCGCTTTCCGTTCACAAGGACAACTCCGCCTTCCCCAACTTTCAGGTCATCTGGATCCTTCGGGATGTACTCAAGCTTCCCTTTTACAAAATGACCTGCAACCTCCAAATTGAACTTTGCTGCCTTCTTCAGAGCTGGGTCCATTTCAAAGCGCGAAGGATGGTACAAAGCCTTATAGGGGCTTTCGCGATTCAGGATATAGTCAGTCAAGATATGCCCGGCAAGGGTCGATGTTGTCATTCCCCACTTTTTATAGCCTGTTGCGACAAGGATGTTTTCCTCATCATCCTTCAACGGCCCGATATACGGAAGTTTATCAAGCGTCTCCAAATCCTGAGCTGACCAGCGATATGAATAATCATGGATGCCAAAAACCTGCTCGGTCCATTTTTCGAGCGCTTCATAATGTTCAAGTGTGTCCTTTCCAGTTCCTGTCCTATGGTTTTCCCCGCCGATGATCAGCAGGTTTTCACCATCAACGGGTGTATAGCGGATTGACCGTGACGGTGAATCAGCGCTGATATACATTCCGCCAGGATACTCCTTCTCGCTCTTGACCCCGATTGCATACGAGCGTGTCGCATACATACGGGCGAAATACAAGCCTCTCTTGTCAAAAAATGGCCAGTGCGAGGCAATAACGGCATGGCCGCAGGAAATTTTCCTGTCTTCCTTTGTATGAACAACAGTCCCGCCTTCAACGGTGATATCTTTTGCGGTCGTATTTTCATACACCATGCAGCCGGCGTCAACAGCCTTTTTCAAAAGCGCCCGCAAATATTTGAGCGGGTGGAACTGAGCCTGGCCTGGCATAACCAGCGCATTTTTCACTTCAATATCAAATGGGATGCTGCCTCTTAGTTCCCCTGGAATCCCCAGCTTCTGATAGGCTTCCATCTCAGTCTCAAGCTTGGTTTGATACTCCTCGGTCGTTGCGTACATGACGGCATCCTGATCACTGAAATCACAATCTATTCCCTGTTCGTTGACTGTCCTTCTAATAAAGCCAAGCGCATCGGCATGTGATTCGTAGTAAAGTTTTGCGTTATCCTCGCCGAAATGATTGATCAGTTCATCGTAGAGAAGACCGTGCTGGGCGGTGATTTTTGCAGTTGTGTGCCCGGTTGTGCCATTCAGAACACTGCCAGCTTCAATGATGGCTACCCGCTTTCCTTGCTGGGTAAGCAAGTAAGCAGTGGTTATTCCTGTCATTCCTGCCCCAACAATCGCTACATCAACTGATATGTCTTCGTTAAGCTTCCCGAACTGCGGCAGGTCAATTTCCCGCCAGTATGTCCTTGGATATTTTGGCATCTTGCTTTGGCCGCTCATTCTACTCCTCCTTTAACACGATAGATATATCCTTTATAGTTCCCCATATCCGGTAAATGAATCCAAGAAAGTGGAGGAGAAAATATGAATGGAATTTACATGTGAGGTTTTCTGACATGGATTATTGACTAAGCCACTTTGGATTGGTATACTCCAGCTATCAATAGATATATACAGAAGAAGGTGTCGGGTATGGCAACAGAATTCGAAACAAGAGTATTGCATGGCGATAAAATAGGAGACAGAGAGATTGCCAGCAAAGTGACGCCGATTTACCAGACGTCTGCTTTCACATTTAAAGACCTCGATGAACTTGAGGGTTTCTATCAAGGCAGCGGTCGCTACTTGTATTCACGCACAGGCAACCCCAACACGGACGAGCTCGGTGCAGCTGTGGCCCGGCTGGAAGGAGCTCCTGCTGGTGCAGCAGCAGCATCGGGATTAGCGGCCATCCTCGCTGGCATTCTTGCAGCAGCCAAGGCTGGAGACCATATCATTGCCGCTGATGACCTTTATGGGGGGAGTTACCATCTCCTTAAGGAAGAGCTTCGTGATTTTGGCATAGAAACAAGCTTTGTTTCTTTTTCGAATCTATCGAATGTGGAAAAGGAGCTCCGGGATAATACAAGGCTTATTTATACAGAATCGATTACCAATCCGCTTCTTCGGGTTGAAAATCTTGAAGCGGTTATTGAGTTTGCCAAACAAAATGGTTTGCTGACGTTAATAGACAATACATTCGCAACACCCCTTCATGTCAGGCCATTTGAGCTTGGAGTAGATATGGTTGTACATAGCTCAACAAAGTATATAGGCGGGCATAGCGACGTTACTTCTGGTGTTATTGTTGGCAGGGAGGATTTAATTGCAAGGGCAGGCGCGAAAATCTCCAACCTCGGTTCCAATTTAAGTCCATTTGAGGCGTGGCTCACCGTTCGCGGCCTTAAAACGCTTGCACTCAGAATGAAAACTCAGTCAGCGAATGCGCGTAAGCTTGCAGGGGCTCTTAAGGAGAATGCTGATGTCGAACGAGTCTATTACCCGTTTGAATATGGCGGCGAGAATGGGTATGGCGCCATTGTCACTGTTGAACTCTCAGAGAAAGCCGATATGAATGGATTCTTCCGGGCATTGTCCTGGATTAAAATAGCCCCGACGCTGGCAGGTGTTGAAACAACCGTTTCACACCCGGAGGTAACATCCCACCGGGCGCTTTCTCCAGAAGAAAGGGCTGCACTTGGAATTAACCGCCAAGTAGTCCGCATCTCAGTTGGCATCGAGCATGCTGAGGACATCATAGGCCAATTTGAAAAAGCAATTAAGGAATCGATCAACAAGTAATCGTAGTGAGCACCGGGCAGTCATGTCCGGTGCTTTTTCCGTCCCTCGAGTATGAATGGACGGAATAGAGTTCTGACAGTGAGTTCCGTCCAATAGGTGGGTTTTAATGGACGAATCGGAGTCTCGACAGTGAGTCCGTCCAATAAGTAGGTTTTAATGGACGAAACACAGTCTCGGACAGTGAGTTCCGTCCAATAAGTAGGTTTTAATGGACGAATCACAGTCTCGGACAGTGAGTTCCGTCCAATAAATAGGTTTTAATGGACGAATCGCAGTCTCGGACAGTGAGTTCCGTCCAATAAATAGGTTTTAATGGACGAATCGCAGTCCCAAATAATGAGTTTCGTCCAATAAATCAAAGTTTAGTGGACAGACCATGAATGTCATTTCGGGAAAAAAGCAGACGCCTTGCCAGTCAGCGGTGCAGAGAATGGGCATCAGATAAAAAAGTTTGCTTTGTCAGAAGGGATATTAACGGGAAGCCGCCCCGGGCTGGAAACTTCCTCATGTTTCAGAACTTCCTCAAGAATGGTAAATAAGTAGGGAGTAAGAAATTCGAGGAGGAACCTAGACATTGGACAAAAAAGAGATTAAACGCCAAAGAGAAAAATCGGAACGCTTTGAGGTTGCGTTCAACCAAATACATACTGAACTGAAGAAGCTTGCGAACAACGGGGAAACAGACAATTTTGTTGAGCTTCTCCATAAAGTAAAAAACCGCCATGTGCCAATCCGGCGATATTTTGACGATTTGAAAAGCTATGCCCGTCTCAGGAACGCTCTTGTTCATGAGAAGAACCGCAAGAATTTTTATATTGCTGAGCCTCACATGGAAGTGGTTGAGCAAATTGAGAGCATCGCGGAGTTCCTATCGGTTCCGCCATCCATCCTGACGGCAGCCTCAAAAGAGGTGAAGACGTTACAGGCGGATGAAGAGGTAAGCAAAGCGATTTTAAAGATGGAAAAGCACTCGTTTACACAGTATCCGATATATGATGGAGACCAATTTAAATTTTTAATGACCGAGACCGGTCTTAACAGATTTTTTGCCAGCAGATTGAGGGGCTCAGTGATTGACCTCGAAGGGCAGAAGCTTGCTGATGTCCAAAAATTTGAGAATACGAATACGGTTAAAGTTGTTTCGAAAGACATGAACGTCTTTGAACTGGAGGATTTATATGATTCCCGGACTGATGAGGATAGCAAGCTTGAAGCGGTCATCATAACCGAGAACGGCTCCCATAAAGAAAAGCCAATTGGAATTGTTTCCTCGTGGGATTTAATTAAGATGGAAACGGACTAATTACACAATCATATAGGAAAAATCTAAAAAACGGGATTCCATTTTTCAACGGAATTCCGTTTTCCTTTTATCCGCATTAAAGGGAAGTCAAGCCTACTCAGAGCCAAGCCAAATGTCCCTAAATGCCCGATTGGTTCAACTAACCATCAGCAAAAAAAGCTGATGGAAGTTTCACTTTATCCCTTAGGATTCTCTTTAGGGGGTGCTGCGGGAGCATCTTTCTTTTCATGCTCAAGTGCCGAATAATAAGCAACCTTCTTTATATTGACACCGACAAATGTCTCGATGATAGACTGGCCGCCTGCAATTGCGAAAATGAATGCCACAATAAGTGCGAAATTCGGAAACAGTATATAAAGGCCGCCAAATAAAATGGCACTCCACACCCCTGCGCACCAATAACAATTTAGCAGGTAACCAAACATATTCTTCGGCACACTTTTAACCTCGCTGCCGTGAGCTGTGTTGATGCGCTTCTTTTTCATGAAAGGCTTGCGGATAAACTCTGTAATTTTGTCGAAAACAATCAGGTGTGTAAGCCGATAGCTGGCGAGTATGAGAATGATCAGTTCCAACCAGGACAAGTTTTCTACTATATCCATTGATGCGCCTCCTAAGTCCTTCTGTTCTATAGTGTTAGCCCGGGCCATTTTTTCAATCAGATGCCCCTGTCTATCTGTTTCCCTGCCGGTGAACGGAATAATCGTTAACCGCTATATTTTCTGGAAAAAACCGTTCGCGAAAATTTCGGCATTATATAGAGAGAACATTGCGCGGGCCCCAGTCTCCGGCAAAACTGGCAAGAGGGTAAACTGGCCCGGCCAAAGGGTCACTTTGGTGGGTCCTGCCTGTCCTCGGTCTCAGGTCCTAGTTAAAAATCTGGCTGAGGTTCGTTATGGGAAAACCGCAATGGAGCTAAGATAGAGACATAGAAAGGAGATGGAAGAACATGAAAAAATTTGGGTTACTAGTCGCTGGAGGAATCGCGGCGATTATCTTGCTGTCAACCATCGGGCCAATTGCGGGAATGGCAATCAGCCTGGCAATTTTGTACTTTGTCATTAAGCAGTTCCTCAAGACAGATTCAACGATGGGGAAAATCGGACTCGGCATAATCGGCTTGATTGTCCTGTCAGCTGCGGCAAGCAACGCCCCTGCCATTATTGGGGTAGCCGCTGCCTATGTGCTGTACCTTGTGTATAAACAGTGGAACGGAGCGAAGTACGAGGAGCCAGTAAAAGCTGATAATGGTGATCCCTTCGCCAACTTTGAACGGCAATGGAACGAACTGAACAAAAACTATAACTAAAGGAGAGAATGGAAATGGCAAACATCTTTACGAAACTGAAAAACACCGTAATGGCAGACCTTCACGAAGCATTGGACAAAAAGGAAAAGCAGAATCCGGTTGCAATGCTGAATGAATACTTGCGCCAATGTGAAAAAGAAACTGAAAAGGTCAGGAAGTTGGTCGAGCGCCAGCATGCGTTGAAAGAAGAATTCACACGCGAGTACCATCTCGCAAACGAAATGGCGGATAAGCGCCGGCACCAGGCAGAGGTCGCAAGCCAGGCGGGCGAAAGGGATCTAGTTGAGTTCGCAAGCCGTGAGCAGCTGCAATATACGGAGCGGGCAGCACGCCTGGAAGAGGCAATTGCCCATGCTGGAAGGCAACTGAACGAGCTTGAAGCCAGATATGAAGAAATGAAGCATAAACTGAAGGACATGAACCTTCGCCGTCTTGAATTAATGGGCCGTGAAAATATGAGCCGCGCCAACCATCGAATCAATCAGGTTGTTGACACAGGTGAAATCAAATCGGCGAACAAGTTCAGGGAGATTGAATCCTATCTGGATAATCTGGAGCACGAAGTCAACGGCTCCTATTTCCGCAATACGATTGATGCCAGGATCGCCCAGCTTGAAAAAGATCTTAAGAACAAGGAAATGAAAGACGCGCAATAGCGGATGTGAGGGAGACCCGGGTGTAGCGGGTCTCCTTTCAGGCAGAAAATCGTGATGGTCTCTTCCTGAAAAACCTTGGTAATGATATCCTAGAAATGATAAAAGCAGACAGGATTAAAAATGACTATGAATGGTACGCCAGTGTGATGGCGATTATCGATATACAGCAAACCTGCGGGGAGGAAACAAGATGGATAGAAAAATGACGGGGGATAATATGGGCTGGCTAATCATTGCTGGTGCAATCGTGCTTCTATTGGAGATCGCGTTTTTCAATAGCGGGCTGCTTTTTTCCATCTTCCTCTCAGGAGCGATGATTTATTTAGGGAGGAAGAAGCGGCATTCGAAGTTCTGGAGGCTGCTTTTCTGGGTAGGGATTGTCATCCTTGTCACAAGCATTATCAATATGATGACCTTCAAGCTTATTCTCATTGCGATACTGATTTTTGTACTGACCCAATTTATGCAGTCGAAAAAGGCGCCAAAGCAACTTAAGCCTGAAATCAGCCCATCCGCTGCTATGCCGGGGAAGCCTTTGATACGGACTCGTCCGCTTTTTGAAAATGTAATCTTTGGATCGCAGAAGACTCCTGATGGGGTTTATGACTGGAATGATATCAACATCCAAACAGGAATTGGCGACACGGTAATCGATTTGAGTTATACGCTTCTTCCAAAAGGGGAATCGGTCATCTTTATCCGTAATTTGGTTGGCAATGTCCGGATTCTTGTGCCCTATGAGCTGGAAGTGAGCATCCATCATTCTGTCATTGCCGGCTCAACAACTGTATTCGAGCATGAGGAACCAAAGGTATTTAACCAGGTTCTGCAAATGAGGACTGCTGATTACGAAATCGCGAGCCAAAAAGTGAAAATATGTACCTCGCTAATTGTCGGGAACCTTGAGGTGACGAGGATATGAGTGCGATTCAGCGCCAGGTAGTTTGGGGCCTCGGTTTTGCGTTTCTTTTAACAGCGGCCAGCACGGCGGCGTTTTTTGCCGTGTATCCGTTAGAGAAATGGTCCTATTTATGGACGAAGGATGTAATGGGGATTCCATTCCTTATCTTTACCCCTCTGTTCGGTTGTGTGTTAGGAACAATTGGCGGATTCCTTGCCGGCCAATACTGGAGGTCACAGTTTGCACTTGTAGAACAATCGCTTCGCCAAATTGAAGAAGGCCACTATTCGGAACAGAAAGGCAGCAGCAATCTTTATGAAATGAAGCAAATTCAGGAGCGGATCGGCAATTTGAACCGGCAGCTGACTGAGAAAGCAAAAATATCACAGCGGCTTGCAACTGAAAAAGCGGAAGTTCAGGAAAATCGCATCCAGGAAATTATCTCCCAGGAACGAAACCGGCTCGCCCGTGAGTTGCACGATTCTGTTAGCCAGCAGCTTTTTGCAGCATCGATGATGATGTCTGCCATTACGGAAGGGAGACGGGATGGGGATCCGCATGGACAGCAGCTAAAGTTGGTTGAGGGCATGATTCACCAGTCACAAATTGAAATGCGTGCGCTCCTTCTCCACCTCAGACCAGCGGCATTGAAAGGCAAGTCATTGCAGGAAGGAATTGCCGAGTTGATGAATGAACTTGCCCAAAAGGTGACGATTGACATTAGCTGGAAGGCTGAGGACTTCCTTATGGATAAAGGGGTTGAGGATCACTTGTTTCGGATTCTTCAGGAATCGGTCTCCAATACGCTTCGCCATGCTAAGGCTAATTCCTTGAGTGTCCTGTTAGTAAAGCGTGACGGGCTTATTATCCTGCGCGTAACTGACGATGGGGTAGGTTTCGATGAAGCAGACAGAAAGGCTGGCTCCTACGGAATGCAAAACATGCATGAACGTGCCTTGGAAGTCGGCGGAACATTAAAGGTAATTTCAGTTAAAAATAAAGGGACGCGGCTTGAAGTGAAGGTTCCGGCTGTGTCGAATGGGGATGGGGAAAATGATTAATGTAGTGTTTGTGGATGACCATGAAATGGTACGGATTGGTGTTTCATCCTATCTTTCTGCACAGCCTGATATCGAGGTTATTGGTGAGGCAGACAACGGAAAGAAAGGAGTCGAGCTGGCCCTGTCACTTAGGCCGGATATCATCCTGATGGACCTTGTCATGAAAGAGATGGATGGAATTGAAGCAACAAGGCAAATTATCGAGCAATGGCCAGAGGCGAAAATCATTATAGTAACAAGCTTCCTGGATGACGAAAAAGTATATCCGGCACTCGAGGCTGGAGCGACCAGCTATATGCTAAAGACCTCCAAGGCAAGTGAAATTGCCAACGCCGTCCGTGCTACATACAATGGCCAGTCCATCCTGGAGCCGGAAGTGACCGGAAAAATGATGATGAAGATGCGCCAGAAAAAAGAAATCCTCCCCCATGAAGAACTGACAGAGCGTGAAATGGAAATCCTCCTTCTTATGACCACAGGCAAAACGAATCAGGAAATCGCTGATGAACTGTTTATCGCTCTAAAAACAGTAAAGACCCATGTCAGCAACATTCTTTCTAAGCTTCAGGTACAGGACAGGACCCAGGCAGTTATCTATGCGTTCAAACATCATCTTGTTGAATAGGGTGCCTGCCCAAGTAGAACCCGAATTAAGCCTTTCGTTTAGTGCGAAGGCTTTTTCTTTAAGGAAAACTTTCGATTTCGTTATTCGGATTAACTTTTTTATTGAGTTTTTCTACGTTCAGCTACAGCGCCTATCGCCTAGCAAACTTCAGGTCTCCTCCCTACGATAAGTCATCATCGAATCGCTATCGCTCTTCGTGATTCCTTTATCTCAGTCAGAGCCCCTCCAGTTTGTACGGCGATGTTCAAGGCGCTTGCGCTTTTGTTTGTTGATGCGCCTTGGCTTCAAGCTTTTTTTCCTTAAGTTCCTTTTGGGCTTTAATTTCATCAGCAAAAAAATCCTGCAGGAAATCTTTGTCGCCATAAAGAAGAAGCTGATCACCAGCCTGTATTTCTTCTTCGTACCGTTTTTGACGAAGAATTACATCCCCTCTCCTAATAAATAGAACATTGATGTCCTCTTCGCCCTTTATAAACTCCTCAAAGGGTTTTCCGATAAATCTAGACGTTTCATGGACATGGATATCGGCAAAAAAATCATTCTCCTGCTGTAAAAAAACATCCTTGATGGGTAAATCTTCGAGGTTGTAATCTTCCTCGAGCTTTATATGAAGTCGGTCAGAAAGCTTTTTTTGGACAGTTGGGAGTTTTAATATAATCAGCAAGGCTCCCATGATTCCAGCGACGATGCCAATTTCTTTCATATGAAAGCTTTTTTGGAGAATGCCACTAATAGCAGAAATAATGACCGCAAGCGAGAAGACTCCGAACAAGATTAGAAAAGCGCCAAGCCGTCTCCTTAAAGGATGTGCAATGATTAACTCTGATTCACCGGTTGTAAATCCTGTTGCAGTCAAGATCGAAATAACCTGGAATCGTGCAACATGTTTATCCAGGCCAGTCAATACGAAAAGGGCAGTACATACTTCTACAACCAATAAGATGATTCCTATATAAAGGGCAATAAATGCGTAGCCCATAGTCGTCCTCCTGACTTTATCCCGCATTAAGGGGAAGTAAGCCTACTTAGAGGCAACTGTCCCTAAATGCCCGATTGGTGAACTACAGTGAAACTTGCCGCAGAGGGTTTCAGCGGCATAGTTGAACCAATCGGGTTCATAGTGCCGCTTAGTCGGCGTCTTTTGGCGAATTAGCGGCAGTAGAACGGGACTAACCATCAGTGGGAGTTCACCACTGATGGAAGGTTCACTTTATCCTTATCGCCAAAAAAGCCTAAAGGAAATGATCCTTTAGGCTTCGTCTTGCTTGTTTTGGTTATAATACTGGACTCCGTATTGGGAGCCTTCACTCACCATCTTGTTGTCATCAATATCCATCGGATCCGACAAACCTGCTTTTGCAACTACAGGCTCTTGGCTCGTCTTTCCAAAAGGCAGTTTATTTGCAACTGTTTCATACATGCCCTTCATGTCCACTTTTGAAGGCTTAAACGCATACCAGAGAAGGGCTCCAATCCCGGCTCCTGCTACTAAAAAGCGTGTATTTTTCTTCATGCTGGATCCTCTCCTTTATTAATATGTCCCTTTATAGATTCTTAAGCTTGTGCCTTTTCAATACCCGGTTTTATAAAAATAGAAACCAGAAACGTAAGATGAGTTTTGAAAGTAAGGGAGATGGGGATGGATAAAGTATGATGATCCTTTAGGATGTGGTGTATTTGAAAAAAATGTATAAGAACAATTCTTGGTGCTGGTATGACTTTGAAAGGTTCAATCTTGGGGGTTTACAGGAAATTGCTGCTGCCGAGCCAGACTATGACTTGGAATATTGGATCAAAAAAATACAGGAAACAGAGGCGAACAGTATTGTCGTTAATACATTTAAACCGGGTGCTGAATGGGTTTGCGGCTCATTGGTTTTTAGGCAGGAATTAGCGGATAGGGAGGATAACCATATTTTCTATTTTTTTATTGCCAAGAATTTTATGGTTACTTCAAACCTGGAATACAATTTATTGGGAAACCACAAAGATAAAAAGGTATTAAATCCACAAATGGAGAAAGCTGGAAATGCAATTGAAGGCTTTTCCGTCCTGCTTGGTGAAATAATGACAAACAGCCTGATTAAAATAGATCCTTTTGAAGAAAAACTTGATAATCTGTTATGGAAAATGAAAGAGGAAAACAGCACTGAAATTCTCGAAGAGATTTATCAAAGCAGGCATGAATTGCTAGTTCTGAAGCGTTTGATGATTCCGATTAGGGAAATTAAAATTGCGCTGGAGGAAGCATTTGCAGAATTGATAACAGATAAACCTTCTTACAGGAGAATTTGTTTGAAAATTGAACGAGGGTTCACAATTATCGACGATTATCAAACTGAAATCGATACTTTGATTAATCTGGAAGAGGTTGTTTCCTCTCACCGAGGCAACGAGATCATGAAGACACTCACCGTCCTTACAACATTATTCACACCAGTGACGGCACTTGGAGCGATATGGGGCATGAACTTCAAGCATATGCCAGAGCTGGATTGGGCGTACGGATATTTGTTCTCTTTTGTGGTCATCATTATTTCAACTTTCCTTTTATATATTATTCTCAAAAAGAAAGGCTGGTCCGGGGATATTTTACGAGGTAAAAAGAAGAATTCATTCTTTAAATGACTAAAAAAGAACCCGGCATATAGCCGGGTTTACTATGTTGCTGGAAAACAGGGCGGGGGTATAGCCCATCTTTCCTTTATCAAATTAAAACAAGTTCAAAGCATTTGAGGAGTATTAATCATCGCTGCCTAGGATTCCAAATATACGCAGGATACTCGTGAACAAGTTGAGGAAGTCCAGATAAAGGTTCAATGCCATCAACGGAACTTCCTCTGCAGTCACACCATAATGTTTCATCCTGCTAAAATCAAATAAAATAAAACCACTGAACACGAGTACGCCGATAAATGAAAAGGCAAGCATACCTGTTGAGCTAAGCGGCCAGAAAATATGGAAGATGGAAATTGCAATCAGGGCAAGCAGGGCTGCGAGCAGCATACCGCCCATCCATGAGAAATCCCTTTTTGATTTAGTAGCATAGACGCCAAGGCCTGCAAAGACAACCGTTGTTGTCGAAAGCGCTAAAATGACCGTCTGGCCGCCTGATGCAGCAGTATAATAGGCAACCAATGGATATGTGGTAATACCGGTAAGGAATGTAAATGTATAAAGGAATGTGTATGATATCAGCTTTTTCCGGCGAATAAGGAACGCGAACAACAGCATGCCAAGTTCCACAAAAACAAGTGGCATGAAAAGTGCCGGCGGGACGAAGATACCTGCCATGGAGCCAAGCAATGCAAATGCAATCGACATGGCGAACGTCCTCATAACTGAGGGTAAGTGTTCAGAACTTGTTTGAGCGTACATTAAATAAGATCACCTCTGAATGATTAGTAATGTGTTGTACGGGCAACTTTATGAAAGGTTTCAACCTTCATTATATTTTTTTGAAAAATTTTAGTCGGATGTTAAAATTACTATTCTAGTCCGCGTTTGCCGGATTGTTCCTTCAACAAGTCCCTGATTTCCACTAGCAATTCCTCGGTACGGTTGATTTTCTCTTCGACCTTCTCTTCTTCCTTCCTTTTGAAACGGTTAATAATTCTTACAAACATAAAGATTGAAAAAGAAATAATTAAAAAATCAATAACGGTCTGAATGAATTTACCATAGTGTATCTCTGCTTCACCGAACGGGTACATCAAGCCAGCAAAATCAACCCCGCCCAAAAGCAGACCGATAAGGGGCATTAGCACATCTTCAACGAGCGAAGTAACAATTTTGCCAAAAGCTGTACCGATAATGACCCCGACAGCCAAATCAATGACGTTCCCCTTTATTGCAAAGTTTTTAAATTCCTGAAGCAATTTTACATTCATTTTTCTTTCCTCCAAATTTATATAAACGATAAATTTACTCTACCAATTGGGAAGTGAAAAGTCACTGCATGATATTGGGAAAAAAAGTGTGTTTACATAGTTTCCTAGCTGCCTATGGACACTCTATTCAAGTTGGTCAAAAGGAAATACACATTTCATAACGAATTGATAAAGTAACGAAAAGTTTAAGGGGGAAAGAGGATGGACAAGGATTTGAAACGTAAACTGGAACAGGCGGAGGCGTACATAGCAACACATGGAAGAGGGGTGGAGAGAGCACGCTTTGACTTTCTTTTTCAAAACGGAAGTAAAGAGAAAGTTATTGAAGAGTTAAAGAAATACCAAAACGAAGATGGCGGATTTGGGCATGGTATTGAACCTGACTTTTGGCTTCCGGCTTCTTCAGCAATCGGAACATGGACAGCCGGACAAATCCTGCTTGAAATTGGTGCCGGTCAGGAAGAACCGATGGTGATGGAGATGTTAACCTATCTTGTTAATACGGCAGATACAAAGACAGGGATATGGGAAACCGTCCGGCCAGCAAATAATGAGTATCCGCATGCCCCATGGTGGCACTGGCAGGAAGGGGCACAGGAAAACTGGATGTTCAATCCTGGAGCGGAACTTGCGGGATTCTTGGTCCATTGGTCTGCATCGGAAACGGAGGCTTGGCACACAGGCTGGAACAGTATTGAAAAAGCAGTGAACCATCTAATGAACCAATCCGAGATGGATTGGCATGAGGTTAACAATTTTCTTCATTTGATGAAAATAATTAAACCGTTTGAACAGGAGTTTAACTCAAAGCTGCCCTATCGATTGGAAGATGCTGCAGAAAAAGTGTTTTCTCTTGCTGAGAAGGCAGTCGAAAGGAACGTGGCCGAGTGGGGCAATGGCTATAAAGCACTGCCGCTTGATTTTGTAGATGGGCCAGACAATCCGCTTTCTGAACGATTCGGCCCACTAGTTGAACAAAACTTTCATTTTTATCTTGAGACGATGGATGAAGAAGGAGTCTGGGACACGTCCTGGAGCTGGGGGATGTATCCCGAAGAGGCTGAGGCAGCCAGACGGTACTGGAAAGGCATTCTCGCTGTTAGGAGATACAAGCTGTTTCAAGCATTCGGATACTTATAACATGAAAAAGCACTGGATTCGGGGTAGAATCCAGTGCATATGTTTTTTAATCAAACGTTTGATTAAATTGCCTTATACCCGCACCAGGCTTAGATTGCCCAGTTGCCGGATCGGAAGACAGGCACCCGTGCGCCGTCTTCGGTGATGCCGTCGATGTCCATTTCAGCAGAGCCGATCATAAAGTCAACGTGGGTAAGGCTGTCATTCAGTCCGGCTTGATCGAGCTGTTCCCGGCTCATTGTCTTGCCGCCTTCCAGACAGAATGCATAAGCAGCCCCGAGAGCAAGGTGATTGGAAGCATTCTCATCGAACAGTGTATTGTAGAACAAGACATTGGAGTTCGAAATCGGTGAGTCATGCGGTACTAATGCAACCTCACCAAGGTAGTGTGAGCCTTCGTCTGTTTCAACGAGCTGCCTGAGGATTTCCTCGCCTTCCTCTGCTTTTACATCAACGATACGGCCTTCCTGGAACGTAAGGCTGAAGTTGTCAATGATATTGCCGCCATAAGACAGCGGCTTGGTTGAAGAGACAACTCCGTTCACACCTGTTTTTAAAGGAACGGTGAACACTTCTTCAGTAGGCATGTTAGCCATGAACTCATTGCCCTGTTCGTTGACGCTGCCAGCCCCAACCCAAAGGTGGCCTGCTGGAAGCTCGATAATTAAATCTGTGCCAGGAGCTTTATAGTGAAGGAACTTAAAGCGTCTGTCATTTAAGACGGCTACCTTTTCATGCAATGTCTGGTCGTGCTGCTTCCAGGCGAGCACTGGATCTTCGGCATCGACTCGGACAGAAGCGAAGATCGCATCCCAAAGCTTTTCGACCTGCTCGGATTCTGGTACATCAGGGAATACCTTTGCTGCCCATGCGGCAGATGGAACCGCAATAACCGTCCAGCTGAATTTGTCAGCCTGCATCATTTGGCGATAGCGAGAAAGAGCTTTCCCGGCAGCCTTTTGGAAGTTGGCAATCCGATATGGATTTACACCCTTCAACAAATCTGGTGACGAAGAAACGATTGACATAAGGGCAGCGCCTTTTTCCGCCAATTCTTCAGATTCTTTTGCGCGCCACTGCGGGTATTCATTGAACGCTTCATCGGGAGCAAGCTCGTATTTCGTACGGGATACCTGGTCGTCATTCCAATTGACAACGACGTTATGGGCGCCCGCTTCATATGCTTTTTTCACAGCCAGCCTGACGAACTCGGCTGCATCAAGCGTACAATTGATTACGAGGGTCTGGCCCGGCTGAACATTGACTCCTACTTTAACTGCAAGCTCGGCGTACTTCTCCAATCTGGTTTGAAAATCACTCATACTATGTACCTCTTTTCTTGGTTTCGTTCTCTTCAGTTTAGCGTGTTTTTAGGCAAAAAAGAAATAATAACTGCTGAAATTTCAGAAAAAAGGACAATAGGCTGGGCCTACTGTCCGATATCATTATAGAGTTTAATATTTAGAAAAACACCCCAGGAAAATAACGCTGCAAATGTGATGATTCCAGACAAAGAGGTGGGGGACAACCAATCCACTATAATCACCATCCCAATATTGAAATCTACTGTTACTTGCAGTATACGCTCGATTCCAGCGGGATACAATCAAAAGTTCACAAAATGTTCAGAAATATGTTGGTGATTATAATTTTACATTGCAAAGGCAACCCCGTGAAAAGAAATCCCGGGGTAAATAGGACCCCATGAAGGATGGAAAGACCACATTTTTCTGGTTGTTCCCGTCTTCATAGACCCCATGAAGGATGGTAAGACCGCATTTTTCTGGTTGTTCCCGTCTTCATAGAACCCATGAAGGATGGCAAGACCACTTTTTCGAGGCTGTTCCCGTCTTCATAGAACCGATGAAGGATGGCAAGATCACTTTTTTCTGGTTATTCCCGTCTTCATAGCCATGAAGGAATGTGAGAGCACTTTTTTCAGTCTGTTCCCGTCATCATGCCTCCAAAGTTTATTGATGAAAGACGTGCTGGACAAGCTTTTTGAGCAAACCAGGCAATGTGTCGAAAGAGAAATTAAGCTCCAGACGCTCGGTTTTTTGATGGGCATCCGCGCCATATGGTCCGATATTAAAGACCGGCATTGTTAATTTGTTGATCGACTCGAATGGGATGCTATATCCGTTTTTATAGAGAGGCGTATTGCCTGTCAAAAGCTCAATATCCTTCCTGGAAACAGAGGAAGTCGCATAGCTCAAATCGCACAATCCAGGGAAAAAGGCCCGTTCCTGAAGCTCGGGATGTTTTCTTATCACAAAATCCGCAAGCTCCCTGACTAATTGATTGCTCCGGGACGAAACTGCGGGATAAAATGGCGGGCTGAAATAAAAAACGATGAACGGCTTTTCCTCTATATACATTGAAAACTCTTGAACAATTCTCAGGCTTTGGCCCCGTTCGTCCTCTCCGGCATGTAGGCTCATCTCACTTATACTCCGCAGTAAGTCCTGCGCCTGTGAGCTGCCAATACTTTCTTCAACCTTTAAAAACAGTTCTGCCCACGTATACACTGGAATAGTAAAAGGAAGTCCCTGAACAGCTGCGGATTCCGCTTTACCGTGATAATGGTCCAGAACCCTTCTAGCGGCCTTGCGTGCTTTTTCCACTGCTCTTCTAGCAATGGCCTCGGGTTCCTGTTCCATGTAGAGAAGATTAAACATGGCAACTGCCGATGTTGGTGTCTGGACGTTATAGCTTTCCTTCAGGTCGCGGAGCATCAAGTTGGTAAGTGGTGGTGTAGCTTCAGACCCGACTTGCTCTGCAAAGTCAGTGCTCAGTTCAAATTCCATTGTTATCGCAGCAGCCAGTAAGGAAGCGTTCAATCCGGCAAAAGGCTCGCCAACGTGAGTTTCCTGGCCTGCACAGTAGAAGGTGGGCATGATTTTGCCAATTGTGCCGGTGTAGAAGTACTTCGTTGTATCAAGAGGGTGCTCCCTGAACGATGGCTCCGAATTAAGGCAAAGCACGTAGTCCAGGCCACATTCCTCCTGAAGGCGGACAACTTCTTCAACTGCAGCGAGCATCCCTTTAGATCCGACCTCTTCATCCGAAACAGTCACTAATAGTAAATTTCCATCAATTTCGCCGTAGGATGCTTTTTCTAAAAGGGACATCTGAACAACGAGTCCAGCCTTCATATCCATTGTCCCGCGCCCAAATATCCACTCACCGGATTCGAACTCCGAACACGCAAATTCTGTAAGCATGGAGGGATCCTCATGAAAATGCCGGGTCATTCGTTCAGTTGAAAATGCATCCTCCTTCAATTGCCCGTAATCCTCTGTGCCAACGACATCAAAGTGGCTGATCATTACAATTGTCTTCCTTGTTCCCGGCTTTTCGACAAAGGCCGTAAGAAAAGCTGTGTCTGTTGATTTATGTACATGTAAATGGTGGCTGTTTTGCTGAAAATAAGGAAGAGATTTCAATTCAAGTGCAAGCATCTCAGGAAAAAGAAGCTCCGCATCCGAGCCGGTAATGCTCGGAATGCTTACCAGCCTTGTCAGCAGCTCCGTCATTTGGTCCTTTGTCTGCCAAAGCATATCCATTCCTCCAGTAAACATAATAAAAAGCACACGCGGTAGAATCGAAGAACCAGCGTGTACCGTTTTTATTACTATTCGATTTGAGACTGGAGAAAACCTGCTTTTGTTTTTCAAAAAAATCCTCAAGCCAATGCCTTCCGCCTATCATAATGCTTAAATGTAAGCCAGTAGATCCAAACGCTAGATAGCGACAACAGTGAGAGAATGAAAAAGGTCCAGTCATATCCTACCCAATTGGTCAGCGGAATTGAAAGGGGAGCAATGGTCCTGGCAATTGTAAAGCGAAGGCTGGCCGCTGCAAAGTACTGCCCGCGCAGGTGCTCCGGTGCAAGATTAGAAACGAAGCCCTGCTGAATACCAACTGTAGCCAATTCCCCCAGGGTAAAAATAGCCATTGCGATGATAAGCCCCCAAATCCAAGTTGTCTGCCCAAACATAAAGATGGCGGCTGCATACAGAACAGCCGAGGCGATAAACACGTCCCGCTCCTTATATTTGAGCATCCACTTGGTAACGACGACTGTGAATAAGGCAACCAGAAGCCCGTTTTCCGCCAGCACAAGCCCAAATGCCCGGTCGCCGTTGACGCTGAATGACCAATCGCCAAGACTAAGGAGTTTTTGATTGCTTACCATTTCGCTCATATAGACTGGCAGCAATAAATCAAGCTGCATAAATGTCTGGCCAAGCACAATCCCTGCAATAATGAACAGCAGGAATGTCCTGTCCTTAACAATAACCGTATAATCCTGAACCTGGTCCTTAAGGAAGTGATACCACTTGCCATCCTTATTATTCCTTGACTCGTTTACAGATACCGGCAGTGTCTCCCGAACCCATCTTGAGAGGATGAAGGAGAGCAAAAAGCCGATGATTCCCGATACAACGAGCAGTTCAAACGGATAGTCGATGTAAAAAATTGAACCAAAAATCGGACCAACGACTACAGAAATATTGGTTGATGTATAGAAGACAGCGAACACGCTACTGCGGTTCTTTTCATCGACGAGGTCAGCAACCATCGCCTGGCTTGCCGGCCAGTAGATCGAGACGAATATCCCAGCAACCGTAAAACAAATAAATCCCATCAGCGGAGAATCGAGCCATGGCGACTGTGCAAATCCAAACAAGAGAAACGAAAGCCCCTGCCCTGAAGCGGATAAAACCATCATTCTCTTACGGCCAAAACGATCCGCCCAATAGCCGCCCAGCAGGTTGGCGAAAACCGAAAATAGTTGTGAAAAAATTAACAGCAGTCCCGCCTGAGTTTTCCCGAATTCCTCTGCAAAATAAATCGTCAAAAACGGAAAGAACATCCAGAACAACGTATTCATTAAGGCCTCCGACACAAGCCGGATCCGCAAATTCGCATCCCAATCCCTTAATCTCATTACAAAAACTCCAATTCTATTTTTAAGCAATAGCTTCATTATCATACTCCCGGTGAAGAGGAAGATTCAAGAAGAAATAATAGAAGAAACCTTCTTTGTGGCATTAGTTTAAAAGAGTGATAGGCAGGCTATATAAGAGTTGGAGAGATTTGTCGCACATTTTAAAATATTAAGTCTATTATTTCGACAAAAAGCAAAAAAGACTTGTACTACAATCTTTCTATGCGTGTATTTTACACGCAAAAACCATACATAAAGGGGAAGTGTGAATGAAGAAGAAGCTTGCGATTTTTGGTTTGTGCTCGGCACTATCATTTTCTTTGCTGATAGGAGCTGTGCCGAATAAAACAAAGGGAGAAGCTGAGCCGCAGCATTATGTCGTGGCTTATAAAGGAAAACTGCCTGGCAATTTCTCTGAATCTATTAAGAAGGCAGGCGGGGTTGTTGAGCGGGTGATTCCTGAGATCGGAATCGTCGAAGTGGCCTCCTCCAATCCTTCATTCTTGAAAAGTGTCAGCAAAGACTCAAGTGTCCAAGCAGCCGGACGGGAGCTTGAGGCCTATTTGGAAGGCGACCCGGATGATAAAATTGGTTTTACCCCGGGAACTCCAAACGGACAAAAAGTGACTTTGGATGCAGATGCTGCAAGCTATTGGGACAAACAGTGGGATATGCATCGACTCACTGGGGAAGGAAAATCGTATAAGCTAAATGATGGGTCTCCAGAAACTGTTGTTGCCGTCATTGATACCGGAATCGACTTCGGTCATCCGGACTTGAAAGAAAATGCTGATCTGGCAGGATCCAAAACATTCGTGCCAGGCACAAAAGATGCATGGGATCAAAATGGCCACGGGACACTGTTGCGGGTTCAATTGCAGCGAATGGAAAGGTGAAAGGGGTCGGCCCTGATTTAACTGTCCGCGCCTACCGTGTATTCGGAGCAACTGGCGGGGCTCAACAATCGTGGATTACCGATGCGATTGTCGCTGCTGCAAATGACGGTGTTGAAGTTATTAACATGTCAATCGGCGGCTGGCGCTGGATGGCCCACAACTTAGGGGAAAAAGGCGACTCTGCATCGATGGTTGCCTATCAGCGTGCTGTCCAATACGCAATTCAAAAAGGCGTTACAGTCGTTGTGTCGGCAGGTAATGATTCAAGGGATTTAAACAACCAGCATGACATGCGGGCATACTGGAAGGCTACGTACGGACTTGATATTAAAGGCCCGTCTCGTGTCGTTCCTGCTCAAATTCCTGGAGTAATTACAGTTTCTTCGTCCAACGAGTGGTCAGACGAATCTATTGCCTTTTATTCAAACTATGGAAATGCAATCGATGTTGCCGGTCCTGGAGGCGATAATGGCCCGTTGTATGATTCCCTGTATCGCCAAGATCCAAAAGGGAACCATTTGGATAAGCGTGATTACACGTACCGGACATTATCAACGTATCCATCTTATCCAGTAGGTGGCGGAAATAATGCGACAACCCAATTCAGTGATGGCCAGTGGCATGGTTATTCCTACCTGCATGGAACATCCATGGCCGCGCCAAAGGTTGCGGGTGTTGCGGCTGTCATTAAGTCAGCTCATCCTGAATACACTCCGGCACAAGTAGCCGCTGCGGTCAGGAAATCCGCTCTCGACTTTGGCAAGGTCGGTTCTGACCCACTATACGGTGCTGGTGAAGCGAACATCTATAACTTCCTTAAAAACAATAAGTAAAAGGTAAATTGAAGGACATTACATTTGTTAGATGGTGTAATGTCCTTTCTAATTTAGCAGCAAGAAAGTGGGTGAGGGATTACAATCATAAATATATTGACGAATACTCCGGCACAAGCCGGAAGCAAAAATTTGTACCCAATACTAAAACATCAATTCTATTTTTTAGAAAAATCCTAAAAGACAGGTGGAGCAATACTATTTTTGTAGAGTCTGACAGAGTATAATGGTATGGAAGAATATAGAAAGGAGGAATCCCGGGACGACTATTACAAATCTTCACAGTTGCTCTTCCACTAAAAAAAGAAAAGAGTGTGGACCAATGCTTCATAAGGCCCGAACTAAATCGGAAGAACTTAAGATTCTCGAATACTTGGATTCTCGTATGAACTTGGAAGAGGGTGATAAAAACCATCTCATTGCCTTAAACAAGGGCTACGAAGGTGAGGTATTGTTTGACAAGCTAACCGCAGGACTTACCAGCCAGGGAATTGTATTAAACGATTTACGGTTCAAAGTGAAGAACACAAATGTCCAGATCGACACAACCATTATTTTTCAAAAAACTCTTAAGTTCTATGAAGTCAAAAACCATGAAGGAGACTATTACTTTTCTGAAGATAAGTATTTCTCCTGGAATGGTACCGAATGGGCGAATCCTCTCCATCAAATGAGGCGCGAGGAAACCTTTTATCGGTTATTGCTTGATGAAATTGGTTGTAACCTGAAGCTTGAACCCTCACTGTTGTTCATCAATCCTGCCTTCACCATGTACAACGCTCCCTTTAACGAACCTATCATTTACCCCACTCAATTGCAGCGCCATATGGATATGCTAAATAATGTTTCCTCCAATTTAACCTCCCATCACTGGAGTATAGCGGATAAACTCTTATCAAGGCATATCGAAAAGTCAGACTTTATCCAACTCCCTTCATATAACTTTAAAACTACCCGGAAAGGGTTTACGTGTGCTAAGTGCAAGAACTTTTCAGTGTATTTAATTGGGAGAAAAATATTGGTCTGCTCACTTTGTACCCATGAAGAAGGAATTGAAGCTGCTGTCTTGAGGAGTGTGGAGGAGATAAAATTATTATTTCCAGACTTACCGATTGGGACAGGTGTCGTCCAGCAATGGTGTGTAATTCTTTCTACAAAGGTAATTAAGGCCATCTTAGATAAACACTTTAGAGCTATATGTAACAACCGGTGGACATATTATATTTAGGCTGTCGTTTATTTGATAGTAATATATCGGAAATAATTAGTCGTATAATTATCAACGCCCAAAAAGCCTGTGAGAGAGTAAAAAGGTCGTTGATACAAAGTTATCAACGCCCAAAAAGCCTGTGAGAGAGCAAAAAGGTCGTTGATACATAGTTATCAACGACCAAAAAGCCTGTGAGAGAGTAAAAAGGTCGTTGATACAAAGTTATCAACGCCTAAAAAGCCCGTGAGAGAATCAAAAGGTCGTTGATACAAAGTTATCAACGCCCAAAAAGCCCGTGAGAGAGTAAAAAGGTCGTTGATACAAAGTTATCAACGCCCAAAAAGCTTGAGAAAGAGCAAAAAGGTCGTTGATACATAGTTATCAACGCCCAAAAAGCTTGAGAAAGAGCAAAAAGGTCGTTGATACAAGTTTATCAACGCCCAAAAGGCTTGAGAAAGAGCAAAAAGGTCGTTGATACAAAGTTATCAACGCCCGAAAATCCCGTGAGAGAATCAAAAGGTCTTTGAGCACCCAAACCGAAAGTCTTCTTTGTCACAGTCTTACCTCCTTAATCGTCATGAGAGTGAACGAATATAAGGAGGCTAAGTTATGAGGGATATATGGGATGTGATAATAATTGGTGGAGGCTTGGCGGGCTATATAGCAAGCAATTATCTGGCGCGTGAGGGGCTATCCGTCTTAATCCTGGAAAAAGGGAACTCTGTTGGGGGAAGGGCGGTAACAACGAAGAATAATGGACATTTTTTCAATCTGGGGCCGCATGCTCTTTATAAAAAAGGAAAAGCCAAAGCTATTCTCGAAGACTTAGGTATTCAGCTTAATGGAAGGACACCAAAGCTAGGCGGCATTTTAACTGAAGGTCATATGGAATACGCTGCTCCTTTTTCTCCAATAGGCACCATTACAACAAGATATATTAATTGGAACGAAAAGCTGGAGTGGGGATCGGTTCTGCTTAAATTAATGCGTGTTGATACTCAGCAGGTGGCTGGGACTACATTTCTGGAATGGGTGACCCAAACAGCCCGTTTCAAAAAGGTTCAGTCATTGCTGTTGATGTTAGGCAGACTTGCGACGTATTGCCATGCGCCCGAGCGGGTTAGCGCTGCGGTGATTTTGGGCCATTTGAAAAATGTCCTCGGAGGTGTGCTTTATCTTGATAGGGGTTGGCAGACGATTGTTGATCAGCTCCACAATCAAGCAGTCATCCGGGGAGTACTGATACAGACGCGTAAAACTGTAAAACAAATCGCTCCAAATCAAGAGGATTATAGTAAGGTGACCCTATCAGATGGAGAGGAAATCCTTTGCAGGAACGTAATTTGTACGGCTGGCCCCAGTGAATTAGCTGGGATGCTAGGGCGGGGTGAGGGAGACGTATTAAGCAGTATGATTCCAGTAAGAGGGGCGACATTGGATGTTTCGTTAACGCATCTTCCAAGGCCTAAACAGCTGTTTGCCATGGATTTAACGAATCCTATTTACTATTCGGTGCATTCAGCCTATGCAAAGCTTTCTGAAGACAGAAACAGTACTGTATTGCATGTTTTCAAATACCATCATCCAGATGAACAAATTGATGGAGCTAGAGTGAAAAACGAGCTTGAACAGTTTCTTGACAAGATTCAGCCATGCTGGAGAGATCAAGTTATTACAAGCAGATATCTCCCTCAGATTACTGTAAACAAACGGCTTCCCCAGGTAGGCGACGAGTATAAGTTAAGAAGTTCTAATATAGGAATTCGAGGATTATATATAGCAGGAGATTGGGCGTGTCCTGATTTTATCTTGGCGGATGGTGCGGCGGCCAGTGCAAAACGGGCTGCTGAGGAGATTATCCGTGAGCGAACGAGGTGTAGTCATGCAAATCAGCAATGAAGAGTATCTGCAGTTTAAGCCGTTGTTGTTCTCCATCGGTTATCGAATGCTAGGTTCAGTAACGGAGGCTGAAGATATTGTTCATGATACATTCCTAAAAGCTTATCAAATTGATGAGGAAAAAATCAAAAATAAAAAGGCCTTTCTCTGCAAGATTCTGACAAACCGATGTCTCGATTTTTTAAAGTCGGCACGATTCAAGCGGGAGCAATACATTGGGCCATGGAATCCGGAGCCATTGCTGCTAGAATGTCCACAACTGAATAACCCATCAGAAGTGCTGCTTGAAAAAGAAGGACTGAGCATTGCTTACCTTCGGATGATGGAGAACCTGTCCCCTGATGAACGTGCGGTATTACTTTTAAAGGAAGTGTTTGGCTTTCAGTATGAGGAGATTGCGGAAATGGTTGAAAAAAAGGAGGATAACTGCCGTAAAATTTTCAGCCGTGCAAAGCTTAAGATAGCAGCTGTGGAAGGGGAAAGCCTTGATTACACAAAGAACAAATCAATTGTTGACCGCTTTATTAAAGCTTTTCAACTAAACAATTTGAATACTCTGCTTGAACTGGTTTCTGAAAGTGTCACACTTTACTCAGATGGCGGTGGAAAGGTCAAGGCTGCAGTCCGCCCGATCCTCTCCAGAACCAATGTTTTGGCCTTTTTAAATGGCATCGTCAGCAAGGCCCAGAGCGATTTTACTATTGAAGTAAAGAATGTCAATGGCCAGCCGGCAATCATTGTTTACATGGAAGGCACAATTCATAGTACGATTAGTTTTTATATCCTTCACAATAGAATTAATGAAATCTATATTACGATGAACCCTAAAAAGCTGGTTTCAATCCGTGAATAGACACCCAACACGCAAAAGGAGCGGCCCGAGGACCGCTCCTTCAACATTTATTAATCTTTTTTCTCCAGCGCCTGCTTGAGCAAATCACCCAAAGAGGTTCCAAAGTCATCCTTTTGCGTATATTTCTGCACAAGTTGCTTTTCCTCGCGCTTATTGACTGCTTTCTTGCGCTCTTCTGCCTTCTCAACAACATTGCATGGACGGCACTGGAAGTAGGTGCCGGCCTTGCCGTTATGAATCTCCATTTTCTTATGGCACTGCGGGCAGCGGCGGTTCGAAAGCTTGGCGTCCTTGCGCTTCCGGTAAGAGCACTCGGGGCTAGAGCATACGAGGATTTTTCCGTCCTTCGTATTCCGTTCCTTCAGGAACTCGCCGCACTCAGGGCACTTAGAGCCAGTCAGATTCGGCGGGCGGTACGATTTGTCGCTTGTTTTTACCTCAGCAACCAGCTTTGCTGTCATCTCGCGGATTCGCCTTCCAAACGCTTTAGGATCACCTTTACCTTTGGCAATCTTCTCAAGTTCCTCTTCCCACTTAGCAGTCAGCCCTGGTGATTTCAAATCATCGTTCACCAACTCAATCAGCTGCTTGCCTTTCTTTGTAGGATGGAAACGGCTGTTTTGGCGCTCAACAACTTCCGTTTCGACGAGCCGTTCAATAATTTCGGCGCGGGTGGCTGGTGTACCGAGGCCAAACTTCTCCATTTGCCCTAAAATATCTGATTCGGAGTAGCGGGCAGGCGGCTCTGTCCACTTCTGGTTCATAGCTGAAGAAGCGACAGACAACTGCTGGCCAGCCTTCAAGGCCGCAACAGCCGGTTTCAGTGGAACATTCTCCTCTTTGCCCAGCACTTTTTTGAACCCAGCTTCAATTGTGACAGTCTCGCGAGTGGAAAGTGTTTCGCCAGCCGCCTCCACTTCAAACAAAATCGTTTCGTATTCATAAGCCGGATAAAACAGAGTCAGGAACCGGCGGACAATTAAATCATAAATCTTGCGCTCATCCGTATCGAGTTCGGACAAGTTCGGCCGCTCCTCGGTCGGAATGATCGCATGGTGGTCTGTTACCTTCGCATTGTTGAATACACGCTTCGCTAGTACTGCACTTTTACCTAAAACAGGCTTTGCCTCATCGCGATATGCTCCGGCCACCGCACCAAGCCGGTCGGCCATCGTCGCTTCCATGTCGGTCGTCAAATAGCGTGAATCAGTGCGTGGATAGGTAACTAATTTGTACTGCTCATACAAACGCTGCAATGTGCTTAATGTTTTTTTAGCCGAAAAGCCAAACCGTTTATTGGCATCCCGCTGGAGTTCTGTCAGGTCATAAGGAAGAGGCTGCGGTTCGGACTTCTTCTTGCGGTCAATTTTTTTAACAACTGCCTTCACGCCCTGAATCTTGGAAACAATCTCCTCAGCTTTAGCCTTATCAAAAATCCGTTTCTCGCCATTCTTTTCCCATTCAAGTGAAAGCGGGCCGGCAGTAGCTGATATGGTCCAATATTCTTTTGGCTGGAACTTTTGAATCTGCTCCTCACGCTCCAGCACCATTGCTAGCGTCGGAGTCTGGACAC
This sequence comes from Bacillus sp. FJAT-27225, assembly GCF_001685025.1. GTDB lineage: Bacteria > Bacillota > Bacilli > Bacillales > Cytobacillaceae > Bacillus_D. The sequence goes on from NZ_MAYU01000023.1 coordinate 155,348, forward strand.
GCCCAGCTGAAAGTGGATCGCGGTATTTAGTTGTCAGTGCACGGGTCACGTTCAATCCAATCAGCCAGTCGGCCTCAGCACGGCACACTGCAGATTGATACAAAGAATCAAACTGTGAGCCCGGCTTCAACTGGCGGAATCCATCACGAATCGCCTTATCGGTTTGCGAGGAAATCCAAAGCCGTTTGATCGGCTTTTTCCATCCGATCCGGTCAAGAATCCAGCGTGCAACCAACTCGCCTTCGCGGCCGGCATCGGTTGCAATGATAACTTCCCCAATATCCTTCCTGCCAGCCAATTTCTCTATAGCTTTGAATTGGTGGCTTGTTTGCTTGATGACCTTGATGCCCATCCTATTTGGAATAATTGGCAAGTCTTCAAGGTTCCAAACCTTGTATTTTGTATCGTAGTTCTCGGGCATCTTCAGCTCAATCAGGTGGCCAAGCGCCCACGTTACGATATATTTATCGCCTTCTATATAACTCTTCGTTGATTGCCTGCAGCCAAGGACCCGGGCGATTTCCCGCGCCACACTTGGCTTTTCGGCAAGAACTAATGATTTCACAGTATTCATTCCTTTCAGTAACGGCTTTGTGATCGCCTCTTTACAGTATAACGGAATTAGCAGGACTTTTAAATTCGGGGAAACCCTCCAAGAGTGTCCAAATAAAAAAGCCAATTCCTCTTAAAAGAAACTGGCACTCTGTTTTAGCTATGCATCTAGCGTGAAGCTTTGGGCGGCTGGCAGACGTCGCATTTTCGCTGGTGATTATTTTTGAATTTCGTAAATGTTTTTTCGAAATTGTTGCCGCATGCACATTTAAAAAGCAGCTTTTGGGAAAAGCCGTGATATTCCGTCGACAGCAGTTTGCTATCTGAATTCTTCTCAACAAATTCTTTAATTTTACTAATTGTCCATCGTTTGTTCATTCGTGACATCTCCGTATCTTAAGCTTGGAACCTTGCAAGTGCCTTATTATAACATGGGCCTGGCCTACAATGAAACAATTCTTGCAGACGATGACATACAAAACCAGGGAATACGAACAGAGAAGTAAGCTGCTTAGGAATGGAAAACACGTTGTTTATTTTTCAAAAAACACAATAGCCTCCACATTCTCAAGCCACTTCTCCGCCTTGGATCCGTCTGCATTGGCACGCCACAATGTCCGGTTTTTGTCCAAAATAGACTTCCCCCTCAGCCAGACAAGCTGCCGGATGTTCGGAATGTAATCCGGTGCATAGTCGCCGAACCCAGCCGGCGGGCTTGTCAGCTTCGTCTGTCTGCCTGTAGGAATGTCTATGGAGAAGAGCGAGGGGTGCGGATGCTTGCTGAAATCGTTCGACCATTCTTGTTCCCTGACCCTCGCTGCGACCAGAGAATAATTTGTTATCCAGTCAAAGTCAATATCAGCATAATCAGGAGGTGTAAGCGTACCGGATGCCGGCATTTCCCGGACCTTCAAATCTTTATTTTTAAAACCGAAAACAATCCTGCCCCCGCCCGCAATAAAGGCAATCGTGTCTTCTGAAGGAGCCCACTTTGGCGCCCCTACTTCAAAAATTACTTCATCCAGAACTGTGAACCCTTTTCCGTCGCTGCCGATCACACAGAGCATATTACTGTCCATGGACCAGGATGCTGTTGGTGAAACAATAAATGAAATCCACTTTCCGCTTGGTGAGTAAGAAAGCTGGTCTGCATATACAGCAATCAGTTTGTTGTCTTTTGTTGTACCAACCTCTTTTGGCAACTGAAAGAACGGCTTTACTCCTCCATACAAAAGGATGTCCTTATACTCTTCACCGATATGTTTTGTAAACAATGTTGCGCTCGTCCAGCCATCGGGCCGTAATGTGCCTGGAGCAGACAGCAAAAAGCCGCTTCCGTCTGGCAGCCATGTGTAATCACCTACACCCATGGCAATATTATAAAACCTCCTGAAATCAGATATATTCAATATCCCCTCGTTCTTAAAGGCAATCACATTTTTGTGGGGTGACCATTTTGGCGAAGTTCCATCGTGAAAGATCTTCTTGTTTGTACCAGTCGCAACCTCATAGACCCATAGCTCGGACTGTTCGCCAGACTCCTTAAACTCGGCTGGTGCAGTTTCCTGATATGCAATCCACTTTCCGTCCAAAGACCAAACAGGCTTTGAATGTACGTTTCCGGATTTGGTAATTTGCTTCTCTTTCCCCTCCATGAACACCCAGAGGTTTCCGTTCCTAAGGAATGCTGCTTTTGCTTCGTTAAGTGGAGCTGTCGAAGGGGCAGACTGTGTATCCGATGAAGCAGAAGGGTTCAAATCCAGCTCGGAAACAGAGGACGGGTCAAGCTTTATCCCGAATGAAGATGAAGGTCCTGATTCAGGGTCCATAGCTTCGGAAGGCATTGAACCAGGTTCTGAAACCCTGGACGGCTTTGGAATATCCGGCTCCGCCACTGACTTCGTACCTGCCTCATCTCTTGATTTTGTTGAGTGTGGGGGTGATTCGCTTATACCTGATTGACCTGCATTGGAAGCTGACCCAGTTGCAGCAAGACCAGGATGTGGTATACACAACAAGATAGCAAATATAAGGAAGATCGCCCTTTTCATAAAATCAACTCCTATCTCTTTTACTTTGTTCCGTGTATCAGCATTTATCCACTTTTAAAGTCGGATGATGAGCTAAAGTGAAACTTGCCGCTGAGCATAGTTGGACCATACGGCCCGTACTGCTGTTTGGTCTCCGCTTAGTATGAGGGCAGTAGAAGGGGATTAACCATCAGTGGGGATGAACAAAACCTCACTGAAGGAAGGTTCACTTAATTTTGGGTAAAGTTATTTTTCCATTGCATTGACAGTACCAACCGCCGGACATACAATAAGGGTAGTTATCACTATTTTCTGATAAAATAAGGATGATTCCCATGAACATAAAACAAACAGCAATTATAAAAAAGAGGCTGGGCCCCGAATCGTAACAGGTTTGGAGTCCAGCCTCTTTCTTTATTCTGCTAAATTGGTAGAGGTGAAAATCATGATAGAGTTAACAGGGAATACGCTGACTTTGAATGAGGTAAAAGAAGTGTTATATAAGGACGCCAAAATCTGTGCTTCCGACGTGAGTCTCGCGAAGGTCGCAAAAAGCAGGGAGGCGGTTGAGCGGATTGTTGCCGACCAAAAGGTTGTTTACGGTATCAACACCGGCTTTGGCAAATTCAGTGATGTTCTGATTGATGCAGCCCATGTCCGGGACCTGCAGCTTAACCTTATCCGTTCCCATGCCTGTGGGATTGGCGAGCCTTTCCCGGAAGTGGTTGCAAAGGCAATGGTGCTGCTGAGGGCGAATGCACTTTTGAAAGGATACTCGGGTGTCCGCCCGGTTGTAATTGAACGCCTGATTGAAATCGTTAACGCGAACATCATCCCGGTTATCCCGCAGCAAGGATCACTGGGAGCAAGCGGGGATCTTGCTCCGCTCTCCCACTTGGCGCTCGTCCTGATTGGGGAAGGGGAGGTTTTTTACAAAGGGAGCCGGATGGAGGCTGCTGCAGCACTTCAACAGGAATCAATTTTACCGATAACGCTCGAAGCCAAAGAGGGGCTAGCACTAATTAACGGTACGCAGGCGATGACCGCGCAAGGTGCCGTTAACTACATTGAAGCGGAGCGGATTGCCTATCAGGCAGAGTTAATTGCAAGCCTGACAATTGAAGGCTTGACCGGCATTATAGATGCATTCGCTGATGAAATCCACCAGGCGCGCGGATATGCGCAGCAGATTGCAACAGCAGCCAGAATCCGCAGCTACTTGCGCGACAGCGGGCTGACAACAAGGCAGGGGGAGCTTCGGGTCCAGGACGCCTATAGCATCCGCTGCATCCCGCAGGTACATGGAGCTTCGTGGCAGGCACTCGAATATGTTCGTGAGAAGCTTGAGATTGAGCTGAATGCCGCGACTGACAACCCGCTTATTTTCCATGACGGAAATATGGTGGTATCTGGAGGCAATTTCCACGGCCAGCCAATTGCCCTCGCAATGGATTTTATGAAAATTGCCGCTGCTGAGCTTGCAAACATTTCCGAACGCCGGATTGAGCGGCTCGTCAATCCCCAGCTGAATGACTTGCCGCCGTTCCTGAGCCCCGAGCCAGGGCTGCAATCCGGCGCGATGATTATGCAGTATGCAGCAGCATCTCTAGTATCGGAAAATAAAACGTTGGCCCATCCGGCAAGCGTCGATTCAATCCCTTCTTCCGCCAACCAGGAGGACCATGTTTCAATGGGCACGATTGCAGCCCGCCATGCCTGGCAAATAATCCAAAACGTCAGGCGGGTACTCGCAATTGAACTGATTTGCGCGCTTCAGGCCGCTGAGTACCGCGGAAAAGAGCAGCTTGCAACCGCAACACGGGCCTTATATGAAGAAGCCCGCCGGATTGTTCCAAGCATTACCCATGACCGGGTTTTCTCGATTGATATTGAAGCAGCTTCAGGCTGGCTGAAGGAATTTGAAGTAAGCTCACTTATCCTATCCAAGGAAGAACAGGTTTAAAAGGCTACAAAAAAGAGTTCGGAGGCAGCCCTCCGAACTCGGATAAACGGATTAATGGAATCTGTTGCCGTCGCCTTGCTCGACCCGGTTTTTGAACGCTTCCCGCACAACGAGGAATTCTTCATCTCCAATAGCTTCTTTTGTGTGTTTTTCAGTCAGGGTATCCTTGGGAAAGTTTCCGGGATGCCCTTTCTTCTTATGATCAAAATTTTTGCCGCGGCTCATATATTGCGCTCCTTTCAATAAATCTCCTTCCAGCCTAGTTTCCCCGAACCTTTGCCGATTATGAGGCGTGGATGTATGAAGGTTAACTCATTTGGAATGGTGGAAAATGGTATAATGAAAATGGAAATAATAGTGATAGGTTACTCGGTCATACAAGGAAACCTTATATAAGACTTTTAGGAGGGGCTAAAGTGGATTTTTTTCAAATTATTTCAGAGGACCGTATAAAGAAGGCTTATGAAAATGGAGAGTTTGAAAATTTGCCCGGATTCGGCAAGCCTCTCCCGAAAGATGATCTTGTTGGAGTACCCGAGGATCTCCGGATGGCCTACCGTATTATGAAAAATGCCGGCTATACAGAAGAGGAAACGGGATTGCGGAGGGAAATGTCTACAATTGAAGGCTTAATTGCCCACTGTACAGATGATGGAGAGCGTGCATCGCTGCAGAAGAAACTGAACCAGAAAATGCTGCGCCTCAACAGTTTGGTGTCAAAACGCGGGGGCAGCACAAATTCCTCGAAGTTCAAAAACTACACAGAAAAAGTTTTGAAAAAACTGACGTAAGAAAGGGATCAGCATGTAAAACTGGTCCCTTGTGTTCCTAGCTTGTACCTTGTTCCTCAGGTGTGTCTATTTTCAGAAGCTCCTGATGCTCCGATGTTCCGTCTGCTTCTGTTGGTACTGGTTTCAACAGCCGATCAAGCCAAAAACCTAAAAAAATCATAAAAGTAATCGGAATCGTATAGTTCAGTATATGAATGAGCGTCAAGCTTAACCCTCCTTCACAAATTTGCTGTTTTATCCCATTTTCATGTTGTTAATATTATATTCAAAGTAAGAAGAATATTCAAAGATTATTTACAATTTTCTGAAAATGAAACTTTGTTAAAACTAGACACTGTGAAAAAAGGTGAACCATTTAAAATAAGAGTGATGTTTTCAACATTGTTTACGACATAAACCTACAAGGTCTACCTTCATCTGGAAGGGAAAACTAACGCTAAGCACCACCTTGCTGAATAGTTAAAAAATTATTTGGCGGTTCTTGTATGATATTGGGAAAATATATTGGTAGCTTTTGTAATTGCTCAGACAAAAAACAACACCCTATGACTAAAGGACTATCTATAATAGACCTATAGCTACTACTTAAGTATGCGTCCATGGTCATACATATAGAACAGGCTTGAACTTGCTTAAGTACAAACAGAAAAAGGCAAACCGCTTGAAAGAGCGGGACGCAAAGCTTCAGGTCTAATGCAGGAAGAATTACTTTGCGATGATGGCTGGGCTGCCTGGAATACGAATGTATTTTAGGGGTGAGTACAATTAAAATTGTCGAAAAAGGTCTGGAAAACTTGGATCAGGAATGGATGTCACTTATCATGGAAGCAAGAGAGATCGGGCTGGGAACCGATATTGTGAGAGATTTTCTAAGCAAACATGACAACGAGTTGCTGCGGGCTGCAAAATAAAGAGGGCTCCATTCCTAAAAAGGATGGAGAAACAAAAAAAACGCAAAAAAAGTCCAATGAGAATTCTCATTGGATTTGTTTTTTGGAATCAATGAAGGTTATTTCTTTCTACTATCATTGCTCTGCTCGATTCTCCATCTATTGAATTCGAGAAATTCCCGAAACTGCTCCTTGGAAACACCTGAATCCATTGCCTCTTTTACAAGGTTCATCCAATCGCGGTCAAGCTCTTCATCACTTGGCGATTCGTGAATTAAATGATCAACAGGAACCCCTAATACCGCTGAAATCTTCTCCAGGAATTGAATTGAAGGATTCCGCTGTAAATTCCTCTCCAGTGAGCTGATATAAGACTTCGCTACCCCTGCCTGCTCGGCAAGCTCCGATAGCGACATTTTTCTTTCCATCCGAATCTTTTTAACGCGGTCACCTATCATAGACGTTTCACACACCTTGATTATTATATCTTTTTTTCATGATAACAAATTGACTCCAAAAGTACCATATAATCTGCACTTTATAAAAATAATCGACAAAAATCCGCACGTCGGCGAGACGTTTTGCCTTTCTAAGTTAAGGGAATGAAAATGATGACCAAAAGAAAAAGGAGCTGTTGAAAGTGTCGAAGAAAATCGCATGCTTAATTACGGACATGTTTGAGGATTCCGAGTACACCGAGCCAGCCAAAGCTTATGTTGAAGCCGGCCATGAGGTCCTGACCATCGGTACCGAAAAGGGTAAGGAGGTAAAAGGCAAGCAAGGCGAAACAACAGCCAATATTGATTATAGCATCGATGAGGTCAATCCAGCCGATTATGATGCGCTGTTCCTGCCAGGAGGCTTCTCCCCTGACATTCTTCGTGCTGACGATCGATTTGTTGAATTCAGCAAATCATTCATGGATGAAAAAAAACCGGTCTTTGCTATTTGCCACGGACCTCAATTGCTCATTAATGCAAAAGCACTTGATGGCCGAACCATGACCGGTTACAAATCTATCAAAGTGGATTTGGAAAACGCCGGAGCTAACTATAAGGATGAAGAAGTCGTCGTCTGCGGCAACCAGCTCGTCACAAGCCGCACACCTGATGATATCCCTGCATTTATCCGTGAATCCACAAAGCTGCTGAACTAATTTCCAGGAGGGGGTCAGACCCCTTAAACAGGCTGTACCATTAAGGGTACAGCTTTTTATGTGGCGGAAAAAACCGTTTAGCTTGCTGTATCCTAGGCAGGCACGATTGCCCTTGCACGATGCTTTGAATTTTTTATAAAGAAGGATACTATTAGAATTGGAGCAGCTAATGCAGAAAAGCATATAGTAAACATGAACTCCAACTTCATTAAAGGCGGGAAAAGCATGATTGTTTTAAAATCAGCGCGCGAAATCGACAGGATGAAAGAGGCTGGAAAAGTCCTGGCCGCGTGCCATAAGGAAATAGCAAAATTAATCAAACCGGGAATCACCACCTGGGAAATTGACCAGTTTACAGAAAAATTTCTGAAAGAGCATGGGGCAACGGCAGAACAGAAGGGCTACAGAGGGTATGAATTCGCCACCTGTGCCAGTATAAACGATGAGGTGTGCCATGGATTTCCGCGCAAGGAACCATTAAAGGACGGGGATATTGTCACCGTTGATATGGTTGTAAACCTGGGGGGCGCACTCGCTGACTCGGCGTGGACCTATGCAGTCGGCAACGTGAGCGAAGAGGTTAGCAAACTGCTTGACGTGACCAGACAGGCGCTATATAAAGGAATTGAGCAGGCTGTGCCTGGCGCCAGGATTGGCGATATCGGCCACGCAATCCAATCGTATGTTGAAGGGGAAGGTATGTCAGTTGTCCGCGATTTTATCGGCCACGGTATTGGCTCAGTCATTCATGAAAAACCGGATGTCCCCCATTACGGATTACCAGGCAAAGGCGTCCGGATTAAAGAGGGCATGGTGTTCACGATTGAACCGATGGTGAACCTCGGGGCATGGCCGACCAAGATGGATTCAAACGGCTGGACAGCAAGAACCGTGGACGGAACCTACTCTGCCCAATACGAGCACACCATCGCTATTACCAAGGACGGCCCTGTTATCCTTACCGACCAGGGTGAGGAATAAAACTTTGAAAGTACTCCGGGTTGGAAATGTCCTTGGGATCAAGGTTTAAGGGCATTTAAAGGTTCTTCGCGCTCGGAATGTCCACGAAAGCAAGGCTAAGGGAAATTTTAGTGCTGCTGACTGCAGAAGAAGAGAAGCGATATAGCTTTGGACTTATAATTTTAGAGTAACATTACACACTTTGTTGAATATGGTTTTGTATCTAGTTGATTGGAGCGGAAGGTGCGAGCTCGTTCGAAAATGCAAAAAACGCATTTTCTCCTGCGGTACTTTTTCAGGGGAGCTTACTCAACGTCCTGCGGGACAAGCGGGACAGGTGAGACCCCACAGTCGCTTTAGCGACGAGGAGATAGAAAAGCGAGGCGACTGCCCAGCTCCGAAAAGCGCTGGAGGGCCTGAAGCAAAAGTCGCTTTTTGACTTCAGCTGAGGGACCGAAGCGGCTCGAGGAGCTAGGAGCCGCAGCTAGACAGGCTCAACGCACGCCCCTAAGGTCCGCGAGCATCCTCGGTGACAGGCAAAAAGCCGCCTGTCCCTGCGATGATTACTCTAAGGAGCTTCCCTTTGTGGAGCGGAAATCAACTGCTAAATATAAAAACGAACAGGCCAGCGCCTGTTCGTTGCCATCGGCAAATGATCAAATCACTGCTTGCGCAAATTACCAAGTTCTTCAGCAAGCGCCTGCATTTCACTAGTCGAGAAAGTATTCTTTCTCATCACCATTTCATAGATTTCCGTCAGTTCTTCGTACATATTTTCATCGAAATGGGAGGGCTTGATGGCCCCTAGGTTCATCACTTTTAACTTATCCTTGATTTTCTCAATCATATATTCAACATTTTCTGGGGATTTTTTCGATAAATCCATTCACTATTCACCCTTCCTGAATTCGTAGTTCCATCTTTCCATGAGGGAGGCAAATTGTCAACAGCAAGCAAGGACAGGCAAGGTTTGCCCCGCCGCCAAAGCGGGAAGGATACAAGCAAGAATTCGGGAATAATAACCGTAAACCTATCTATTTAAAAATGAAATGATATAGAAGAAGGAGAGATTCTTATGGCAGGAACAAGCAGATTCTGGAAGTCAATGGCGTGGGGTGCGCTGGCAGGTGCAGCATACAGCCTCCTGAACAGGGAAACGCGCACAGCTGTAGTGGACGGGGCAAAAAAGGTATCCGACAATGTGGCCTATGCCGTGAAAAACCCACGCGAAATCACAGACACCATCCGTGAAACAGCAAAGAAAATCCAGAATACCGTTGAACAAATGAACGACGACATCGCATACATCGCTGGAAAAGTGGATGAACTGCGCGAAACAACACCACAGCTTGTCGGCATCCTAAAAGAAACTAAAGAAGCCTTCGTGAAGCCTGAAGACAGCGATGCTACAGTATCATCCATACCGGGCGGCGGTATTTCCGGAAAGGATGGAAACGACCCGATCCTGAGCGAAGTTGTCCTGAAGGAAGCTGATACTGTTGGCTCATAACCCGGCCCCTACAGCGAAAAAGGAAGAGAAAATCGAAAACGTCCGGGGGTTGTTCTCCAAGAACATCTTCAAGCAACTTTTGCATCGGATAAAAGAAGATGATCTGCCCGGCCTTTCTGCCCAATTGGCGTACTACTTCCTGCTATCGCTGTTCCCGCTGCTCATATTCCTGCTCACATTAATGCCATACCTGCCAATACCACAGCAGGATATTCTCGGGGCAATTGAAGATTTTGCACCTCCGGAAGCTTATGCGTTAATTGAGAAAAACCTGAACAGCATCATGGCAAACAGAAGTGGCGGCCTGCTGTCCATTGGTATCATAGGTACCATCTGGTCGGCCTCAAACGGAATCAATGCGCTTGTCCGCGCCTTCAACAAAGCCTATAATGTCGACGAAACAAGATCCTTTATCGTAGCACGCGGGATGTCCATCCTGTTTACTTTTGGAATCGTATTTGTCTTTATTGTTGCACTCGCACTCCCGGTATTCGGGGAAGAAATTGGGATATTCCTGTTCTCGTTCCTTGGGCTCGATGGTGCATTCCTGACGATTTGGAATCTAATTCGCTGGGCACTGACGCCACTCATCCTGTTCGGGATCTTTACTATCCTCTACTGGGTGGCACCGAACTTGAAAATGAAATGCAAATCGGCCATACCGGGTGCGATTTTTGCAACAGCCGGCTGGATTATTACATCACTAGGATTTTCATTCTATGTCAGCAACTTTGGCAACTACACATCCACCTACGGAAGCATCGGGGGTATCATCATCCTGATGATCTGGCTCTATCTGTCGGCATTTATCATCCTAATTGGCGGCGAAATCAACGCCTTCTACGCCGAAAAAGCCAAACAGGACAAAAACTGCTAACTGCCTTTTTTGAAAAAAGAACAAATGAATTCCAAGCATACCGGGTCCGGCCATACAATGGCCGGGCCTTTTTCATGGAAAATTTTTTTGCAATAAATCCGAGCGCGTACCCGTCTACTCTTTAAAGGGGGACGATAAAGATGAAAAAGTGGATTATTCTTTTACTCACAATTATATTGGCAGGCTGTCAGAATCCGTTTCAGCAAACACATGTTGAAATTGACTGGGTGGATTTTATTAAATGGAATGGCGAAGAATACAACGGGATCCTTGAAGGGGTCATTTCGGATAGCAGCCACATTGGCAAAAAGGTAGGGGAGGTTAAATTTAGAGTTGCCGACAACGTGTCAGACACAAACTACAAAATCAAAAATGGGGATGCAGCCTATCATGAAAAGGGAACCGCACTCTATGAAATCAAAGGTCTGCCTGGCTATCTGGCCGTAAAAGATTCGGAAGCAATAAACGGATATCGCGTTTACTATGCAAGGGGAGAAAAAGACGAGTATAAGTGGCATTTTAAAGACATGCCGGTCGATAAGGTGAACAGAATTCAACTTTATCAGTCCTACACAGCAGAAGGGAACAAGTTGCTGAAAGATTTGAAGGATGTCGAGGAAGTTGGGCGGTTTATGCAAATGTTAAAAGAAAGTGAACCGAGGTCGTCCTTTCAGCCGAATATGCAAAATGGGGATCCCACCTACTATGACATAGTCCTATATACCGGTGAAACAATTGCTTATAAATATGGGATGGCATACGACGGCCAAACCTATTACTGGTCACCTTGGGATACATCGATCCTATCCAACGACATTGAACAATTTATGAATTAAAGTTCTTCAAAGCTCGGAGGCAGACTGGAACGCTGTAACCAAAGGGATATTGAGCTTATAAGAAATATCCCTAATAAAGTTTATTGGTAACATTTCAGGTTCGTAAGACGTGCGAAATGTAGCCAATAGAGTGTATTGGTAACATTTCAGGTTAATGAAACTGTCAAAATGTGTCCAATAGAACCTATTGGACACATTTTATGGTCTTAAGCAGGTGAAATGTAACCAATGGAAAATTCATAACATTTCGGGTTTTGAGTGGTGAAGGTCTCATTAACCCTAGACAATTGTCCTTCGCGAAAACTGGTTTGGTGGACACTTCCTCGATCTCAGCAACCCGAAACGTCCACGAACCCCCGATTGGTGCACATTTCCACAGCTTCGGACACCCAAAATGTCCGCGAAACCCTGTTTGGTGGACAATTCCTAGGCCTAGGTAACCCAAAGTGTCCACGAACCCCTGATTAGTGGACAATGCTACAGCTTGAGACACCCGAAATGTCCACCAAAACCTTTTTAAGAGAAGCTGTGAAACTAATAAACTGGGTGTCCCACTCATCGATTGGACACCCAGTTCTCATTACGACTTCAACAGCCGCAAGCTATTTAAAATAACAAGAATTGTACTTCCTTCATGTCCGATTACGCCATACGGCAGGTCGAGCAGCTGCAGGAAGTTTGAAGAAATCAACACCGCAATGACCACGATCGAGAATACGATATTTTGCTTGATGATTCGGTTCATCCGGCGCGACAACCGAATTGCCTCGGCAATCTTCGGCAAGTCATTTTTCATCAGGACCACATCGGCCGTTTCAAGCGCGACATCCGTACCTTCGCCCATCGCAATCCCGACGTTTGCCGTTGCAAGCGCAGGTGCGTCGTTAATCCCATCGCCGACCATGGCAACCGTTTGGTAGCGGCCCATCAGCCCTTTCAGGCGGTCGACCTTTTCCTCAGGAAGGCATTCTGCAAAGTATTCGTCAACGCCGCTTTCACCGGCAATCGCCTTTGCCGTCGTCTCGCTGTCTCCGGTGAGCATCACTGTGTGGACGCCCTCCGCGGCAAGCTCGCCAATCGCAGCTTTTGTCCTGTCGCGGACAACATCTTTTAGCGCAAGCATACCGGCCGGTACATCGTCAATCGAGATGAACACCAGCGTATTACCTTCCGCTGCAAGCCGGCCAGCGTTTTCGCCAGCCAACCCGGCAACAGCATCCTTGCCAATAAAGCTGGCTTTGCCGATTTTCCACGCTTCACCGTCAAGTTCAGCAGTAATCCCCCAGCCTGGCTGGTCTTCCATTTTATCAGGCTCAACCAATGGCGTTGAAATTTCTTTTTTAGAAAAAGAAACAATCGCCTTCGCGAGCGGATGGTTTGATTGGTTCTCGATTGAAGCAAGCTTCCAGAGAAGCTCCTCGCGTGAAAAGCCTTCTGCTGCAAGAAATGCAGTTACTTCCGGCTTGCCTTTCGTCAAGGTGCCGGTCTTATCAAACGCAATCGCGTTCAGATTCGCCAGGTTCTCAAGGTGAACGCCGCCTTTCACAAGAATCCCGTTCCGGGCACCATTGGAGATCGCCGAAAGGGTAGCGGGCATGATCGATGCGACAAGCGCGCATGGGGAAGCCACAACGAGCAGCACCATGGCCCGGTAAAATGTTTCCTGCCAGCCCCAGCCGAGCAGATAGTGCGGAAGGAACATCATCAAAACGACCGCCAGCAGGACAATCTTTACATACTTGCCTTCGAATTTTTCAATGAACAGCTGGGAAGGGGATTTCTCACTCTGCGCGCTTTGCACAAGCTCGATAATTTTTGAAAAAAGTGTATCGGTACTCGATTTCGTTACTTCAACCGTAATTGCCCCGGACAGGTTCACGGTTCCTGAGAATACCTCATCATGGAAGCTCTTTTCCACAGGAATGGATTCCCCGGTAATCGCAGCCTGGTCGATACTCGATTCACCTTTTTGAATCACTCCATCGGCAGGCACACGCTCGCCTGGTTTTACTAAAATACTGTCGCCAATCCGAAGTTCGGAAACAGGGACCCGCCGCTCAACGCCATTCTTGATAAGCAGTGCCTCTTCAGGCTGAAGTTCCATCAGCGCCGAAATTTCCTTATGGCTTTTGTTCATGGTGTACGATTCAAGCGCACCGCTGACAGCGAAAATAAAAATTAAAATCGCACCTTCAGCCCAATAGCCAATAATTGCCGAACCGATCGCCGCAAACACCATTAGCATTTCGACATTTAATTCCTTGTTCTCAATCGTTGCTTCGATGCCTTCCTTCGCTTTGAAGTATCCCCCGATTACAAAGGCAGCAAGATAGGAAACAATACTTGGAGTTCCTTCAAGGAGCCAGCCGGCCAATATCAGGATGCCGCTCATTGCCGCACAAATCAGCTCTGCATGCACTGCAAACTTTTCAAAAAAGCCAGGTTCTTCTTTTCCTTTGGCATTTACTTGAATACGCGCTTCCATTTTCAATTTCTCCCCTCTAATTGAGAATAATATTCAACCTCATTAACCCTATAAAAAGACGAAAGCCGCTATCCAAGGGAGAATAGCAGCATAAAGCATTTGGTTTCTTATTTAGAATTATTCTATCATGGGAATTGTTATTTGAAAAGGAATACATGTTATGAATCTACTATTATTCTATTCACATGAACACATAATTAGCCTTTGGCAGGGCTAGGTTGTTTAAAAAGGGCCAGTGACATAAATATGACCAATAAAATCGCGCTTATTAAGTAGAAGAAACTTCCGCCTTCAAACAGCTGAATCGCAAGCCCTCCGAAAAAAGGTCCGCTAACACTGCCGAGACTAAAGAAAACTCCGCACATAATATTTCCTGCCGGAAGGAGCTGCCTTGGAAGCAGGTCCGCCATATAGCTGATCCCAAGTGAAAATGTTGTTCCAACAGCCATCCCGGCTAAGAAAAATGTGATGAGAAGCCCAAGTGCAGAATCATAAAAAATTCCGGCTGCAATGAAGCAAAAGAACCCTGTCAGCATGATTCCCATCAGGACATTCCGCCTGCCATATTTATCGCTCAATACCCCGAGCGGGAACTGAAAGAGGATACCGCCAATTGAAAATGCAGGCAAGATGATGGAAACGGCTGAAACATCAAGACCATTCCTCAATGCGAGAACCGGGAAGTTTCCATTTAATGATGCTTCAAGGAAACCATACCCAAGCGGAGGAAGCAGTGAAACCCAGGCGAATTTCAGGACCTGCCCGAATCGTGAGAATGATCCTCTATAAGTACTGGTCACACTGCCATCCGACTCGGGAAAATCATTCCTGAGCAGCCATACGAACAGCCATGACAGAAGCGATAAAGCTGAAGAAATCATAAACGGAAGTGCCTCGTTTATAGAGACCAGCCGTGTCATGATCGGGCCGGCAGCAAAGCCAATTCCGAAGAAAAGTCCGTATAGGGAAATATTTCGGCCACGCCTATTTGCAGGGGAGGCCGCAGTAATCCATGTCTGCGCGCTAAAATGCAGGAAATGGTCGCCTATCCCAATCGCAAACCGGAGGAGAAACCAAAACCAGAAGCTTTTCCATGCAGGGAACAGGGCGAGTGCAATTACGACGGTTATCCCCCCGGCAAGCATGATTGGCTTGTATCCAAACCGTCTTAGCGGCCCCTCCATGAATGGTGAAACAAGCAGGATGGCGATATACAGTGCCATTGCGTTAATGCCGTTTGATAAGGAAGAAAATCCTTCCCTTTCTAAAATAATGGCCACAAGTGGAAGCAGCATTCCCTGTGACAAGCCGGAAACCCCGACCGTACTGACAAGAATCCAAAAGTGTCCCGCAGGTGTATTTTTCATAAGCCTAAACCTCGATTGTTAATAGATTACATGATGTTGATGGTATCTGTTGTGGAGGGGGTTTGCAAGCAAAAATTTAGGAACTCTTTTTTATCAAAAAAACTTTCCCATCAACTCGATTTGCGGTACTCTCTAAACAGTGAAATAATTCCTTTTTAGGAATGAGGTGGGAAAATTACAGAGGAGGGCGTGAATTTGAGACTTCTCATACGGATGGCTCGATTTTAGGATACAGTCCGGCAGCCTTAAATAGCAGTATGCAGGGAGACATCTGTATTAGCTGGACCTCAAAATGAGAGACTAGAATAATAAGCAATAACGCGGGTATATAAATTGGGAACATATTTGGAAAAGAATGAGAGGGAGTAAATATGGCCAATAAAGTGTTTATGATTATGACCTTCGTTGGGGTCCCGCTTTCAGTCATCGGAAGCCTAATGGAATGGCCAAGTACGATCTTGTTTGTCATTTACTGTTTGACGATCGTGGCTTTGGCAAGTTATATGGGACGTGCGACCGAAAGTCTTGCGATTGTAACCGGCCCAAGGATTGGCGGGTTGCTTAACGCTACTTTCGGAAATGCTGTCGAACTGATTATCTCCATTTTTGCGCTAAAGGCCGGGCTGACAGGCGTTGTACTTGCGTCACTCACCGGTTCGGTACTGGGCAACCTCCTGCTGGTTGCCGGGCTTTCATTTTTTATAGGCGGAATCAAATTCAAACGCCAGACGTTTAATGTCCATGACGCCCGCCATAACTCCGGGCTCCTGATGTTTGCAGTTGTTGTTGCCTTCGTCATTCCTGAAGTTTTTTCAATGGGGATGAGTGAAAGCAAGACCATTTCCTTAAGTATTGGCATTTCAATCATTCTAATCGCTCTTTACCTTGCAGCACTATTTTTCAAGCTTGTTACTCACCGTGGGGTTTATCAATCCGAAAATAACACCAGCCATAGCCATGAAGAGCCTGAGTGGAGCAAAGGGAAGGCAATTCTCATTCTTGCGCTGGCTACTGTTGCAGTCGCATATGTGTCGGAGAACCTTGTCCATACCTTTGAGGCAGTCGCCCATTCGTTCGGTTGGACGGAACTGTTTATTGGGGTTATTATTGTCGCAATTGTTGGGAATGCTGCCGAGCACGCATCAGCAATTATATTTGCTTATAAAAACAAAATGGACATTGCCGTCGAAATTGCAATTGGCTCTACCTTGCAGATTGCCATGTTCGTTGCACCAGTACTTGTCCTAATATCCTTGTTATTTGCTAATAAAATGCCGCTCGTCTTTACACTTCCCGAATTGGTCGCGATGGTGTCATCAGTCCTGTTAATGGTCATTATCTCCAATGATGGTGAATCAAACTGGTTTGAAGGATTAACCTTGCTCGCCGCCTATGTCATCATGGGAATAGGATTTTTCCTTCTTTAATGAAAGGATCGAACTATTTCTGCAACCTTGGAATGTCCTCGAGCGCCTAGTTCAAGGACATTTTCACTATACTGTCACCATGAAATGTCCTTGAGCGACTTGTTCAAGAACATTTTCACATTATTGTCATCATGAAATGTCCTTGAGTGCCTTGCTTAAGAACACTTTCAATTTCTAAAACAACAATGACTCCAGGCCTTTTGAAATTGGCCTGGAGTCATCTTTGGTTAAGTATTTTTTTCATTTTTATGATCAGGGTATCAATCAAGTCGCTTTATTTTGGGAACGACCACCAACCTTCTCACATAATATGGTAAAATTAATGTCAGTTAACATAAATTAGTGTATTCCCGCCTCCTTCTTAGGTTTGATTGAGCGATTGATTCTGCCCTCCTTTGAATAAGATAAGGCAAGTATACAATATTATTTAATTTTTGTAAACATTCAGATTATTATTTTTTAAGGGGAAAATGATGGCAATTTTCTACAGAATACTATTCTTTATTATCGGCCTCATGATTTTAACCTTTGGGGTTTCCCTGACAATTGTCGCGAATGTGGGAGCTGGGGCCTGGGATGCACTAAATGTCGGCTTATCGAAAACGTTTGGCCTTACTGTGGGCAATTGGGTAATGATTGTAGCAGCGATCCTAATGGTTATAAACGCGTTCCTTCACAGGCGGAAACCAGAGCTGCTTGCGGTACTCCTGCTCTTTACGGTCGGCCCTATGATTGATGTTTGGATGCTGTACGTCTTGAACGGGTGGAGTCCGGACGCGTATATGGCTAAAATGATAGGCTTTTTATTGGGATTGGTCATTATCGGCTTTGGGGCAGCAATCTACTTGCAGGCGAAATTTCCGCTGCTGCCAATTGATAACTTCATGATGGGCATCAAGAAACGCTTCAATCTCAACATTACTGCCGCAAAAACAGCCACGGAACTTTTTGCGCTTGTATTGGCCCTGCTCGCCGGGGGGCCGATTGGGGTTGGGACTCTCATCGTCACATTTGCTATTGGTCCCATCATCAACTTTTTTTTCCCGCCATTCGAACGGCTTTTTCAAAAGATGCTTGCAAGCACAGAGTTGAAAAAGGAACAATTCTAATTCTGTAAAATGGGATAATATTCTCGAACTCCGATAACACTAAGTGCAAACAAATGCACTTCGTTGAAAGGAGTTCTTTTTGTGAAAAAAATAGCTGCGATTATTCTAACTGTTACAATGGCGCTTGCTGTTATTTCTCCAGCTTTGGCTGAAAAAATGGGTTCAAAGACGGTTGTTCCTGAAGGGGCTATGAATATCACCAAGGAAAATACGTACCCAAACCCAAATCAGGATGAACCGCTCCTCCAGCCAAGTGAGCTAGCCCAAAGGCTTATTGATTCCACCAAGGTAAATATTGAAAATCCGAACCTAATCCGGATGCTCAATGAGACAACCATTAATGGTACACCGTTTGCGTTTGGCTACAAGGCTATTATCTATTTAGGCCAATGGCCGCTAAATTACGAGTCAGCTGAAACCTCGCCAAACTGGGAATTTCAGAAAATCAACACCAACTATTACGACAACCGCGGCGGCCAGAAGCCATACCAAATCCATTATGTCCAGGAATCACAAAAGGTCATCAAGGGAGGGCTGACAGCCAAGATTCCGAATGCCGATGAAGTAAAGCGGATGATGTTAATTAAAGCATCGAGCAAAACAAAACTGCCACTCGCATTCGAGACCGTTGTTGGCTTAGGCACCAAAAAGGATCAGATCTATAATATTCCGCGCAAACGCCTTGGCTACCTGTATGCTTATGCGCCAGCCATCAATGAAAAAGGAAAAATCACCTATGGCGAGGTATACCTTGTCTTAAAAGGAAACAAAAAATCGCTCGTTATTAAAAATGTAACCTCCCAGGGAATCGGAGCCTGGATTCCAATTCAGGACTATGTTTCCTTTAGCTTTGCCGCAAGCGAACGGCCAAGGTAGGTTAGTTTAGAATCGGTAAACTTTGTGAAATGATAGGTGCGGAGCAAGTAAATTACTCCGATGCAAAACCCCGCCAAGAATCGGCGGGGTTTTC
This sequence comes from Bacillus sp. FJAT-27225, assembly GCF_001685025.1. GTDB lineage: Bacteria > Bacillota > Bacilli > Bacillales > Cytobacillaceae > Bacillus_D. The sequence continues at coordinate 174,271 of NZ_MAYU01000023.1, forward strand.
GTTTATACGTAAAAAATCTACCGATAAATTCCTAATCCAACTCATCCTTTGTCGAAAAATAGGATTTTTTACCCTTGCTGAAAGAGGAGGGGATATGCAAATCAGTTGTTTAGCTTCCCTCCAATCCGGGAAATACACAAACAGGTCAAACTTTACTAATTAGGATTGAGGAGGGAACCACATGAATGAATTCGAAAATCAAAATCAGTCTTATAACCAGTCTTATAGCTACACGGAGAATGAAAAAAACAGCAAGCTGCTAAAAGGAATTGTCATTGGAGGAGTAATCGGGGGAATCCTGACACTGCTAGATTCGTCCACCCGAAGCAGCCTGAAGGAAACAGCAACCAATCTGAAAGACACATCCAAGAATATGTTTACTGAGGTAAAAAGCAACCCAACTGAAGTGAAAGATCAGATGATGAATCAATTTCAGCAGGCATCCAATGTTCTAAAGGAAGCGATATCGGATGCGCAGGCATTATATGACCGCGTGAACGGAGACTTGTTTGGCAAGGTATCCGAGGTAAAGGATATTTCAAAGGAAGCCATCGACACAGTGATGGGGGTTAAGGGCGAAGTGAAGTCAATCGGCTCAAAGGTAGCCGAGGCTGGCACTGAGCTAAAAAGCGCAGTTCCCGATACATCAGGTGGGTCAACATCAGGCAGCACGTCACCTAGTGCAATGGCAGGCTCCACCGGAACGCACCTTGGGGAAGCTTCCGGATCGTTAACAGGGACAAGCTCTACATCTTCCTATGGAGATAGCACCACCACAACTGACTATGGAATGGGCAACACAACCGGTTCAATTGAAGATGTAGTTGGCGGCGATGCTAATGCGACTCCAGACGGTTCTGGCGGACTTGGCTATGACAACCAGGATGGAACACACACAACTGGCGGCCAGGAATCCCCATTCCATGACGAAGACGAAAAGAAAAATTATTAATAATGAAGTTGAATTGAAAACCAGCAGGAGTGCTCCTGCTGGTTTTTTTGATTTTTGAAACAAGACAGGATTAGGACACTTTTTCACATAATCAGGACAACTTTTTCGATAATTAGGACAGATTCCACAATTATTAAGACAGTTTCTAAGCTTATTAAGACAGAAAATAAATTAATTAGGACAAACTCCATTCCACCCATCAAACTAAGTACTGCAACTCTAATCCGCTTCAAAAAAACTTCTGCCAGCCTCGCCCAGTTTCAGCTAGAGAACTCCCGGGTACAGATATGCATAGGTATTTAGTATGGAAGGGGAAATTAAATTGCCACGTTCATATAGATGTTTGCCAGAAAGAGAAACGGCAAAAGGAAAATTTGGGATGGTAGCGACAGCCCATCCACTTGCAACCGAGATCGGTAAAAATGTACTAGAAGATGGGGGCAATGCGATTGATGCAGCAGTCGCCATTCAGTTTGCCCTCAATGTTGGTGAACCATCGAATACCGGAATCGGTGGTTCAGGATTTTTTATGGTTTATCACAAGGAAAGCGGAAAAATAAAAATCTTCGACGGCCATTCCCAGGCACCTGCTGCGGCGCACCCTGAGATGTTCCTGGATGAACACGGCGAAATCATTGATTTCAAAAAACGCTCGACTCATGCCACTGCGGTCGGCATTCCTGGCATTTTGAAAGCAATGGATGCAGCCTTGATGGAATATGGAACAAAGCCGCTTTCCGAGCTTGTCGAACCAGCTGCCAAAGCGTGTGAAGAAGGCGTGCCTATGAACTGGGTTCATATCGATATGCTTGATAAGTTCCAGTATCGTCTTGGCGAAGAAGCCAAAAAGTTATACTTTGCTGAGAGCATTAAAGAAGGACATATCCTCAAGAAGCCAGAACTCGCAAGGACCTTCCGCCTTATCGGAAAAGAAGGAGTCGAAGCTTTTTATGAAGGTGAAATTGCTAAGGCAATCGTCAACACCCTTCAGGAATTAGGCGGGTTCATAACGCTTGATGATTTGAAAAATTATCGTCATACTATCGACCAGCCAGTCCGTGGCACGTACCGGGGCTATGAGATTGCGGCCGCCAGCCCTCCGACAGCAGGAGGGCCAATCCTCCTTTATATTCTCAAACTACTGGAAAAATACGATTTAAAATCGTACGGCCTCCATTCCTGGGAAAAATATTATTTGTTTGCAGAAACGATGCGGCTTGCCTTCTCGGATAAAATAGCCTATATGGGAGATCCCCGCTTCACAGATATTCCATTAAAGGGACTTGGTGATGAGCGCTATCTCGCCGAACGGCTGAAGTATATTGATTTTGAATTTCGCAATCAGGATATCGATTTTGGGAACCCATGGAAATTTGAAGGAAGACCTGGGCCAAAGGTTATCAGGCAGCCAATGGACGCTGAACAAAGTGAGACAACCCACTTTACCGTAGCTGACGCTTTCGGAAATATTGTAGCATGCACTTCGACTGTTGAACACCCGTTTGGGACGGGGATCCTTGTGCCAGGTTACGGGTTCTTTTTAAATAATGAGCTTACTGATTTTGACCCGCGTCCTGGGGGAATTAATGAGCCTGCCCCAGGAAAACGCCCCGTCAGCTGCAAGTGTCCTACGATTTTATTTAAGGATGGTGAACCGGTATTGACGCTTGGTTCACCAGGCGGTCCGACAATCATTGCGTCCGTGTTCCAGACAATTGTCAATATTGTCGATTTTGGAATGGATTTGAAAGATGCTATCGAGGAACCACGTATCTTCTGTTCTCCTGGCCAGTTGATATCGTGGGAGGAAGGGATTGACATGATCGCAAAAGGGAAGCTTGAGTCGATGAACTTTGAATTCGGAGAAGTCCCGCATGTGATTGGCAATGTACAGGCTATTCAATTTAACTGTGAAACCGGTGAAATGGTAGGGGCTGCAGATTCCAGCAGAGAGGGAAGTGCTTCCGGGATTGATTTTTTGCCGATAGTGGAATAATACGACTGGACGAAACGTTTCCGTTTCGGTAGGATGGTTACGAGACGAAAGGAGCGAACCACTTGGGCAAAGATATTACTGATAAGGATACGCAAGTTGTTTTCCTTAAGCAGAGGCTCAATATGTTCATGGACCTGCTGGATGCGATTGAACCAGAAGAGGCCGATATTGACGACATTGACAGACTGCTTGAAATAATTGATGAAATCGAATTGAAAGTACGCGAATTTAATAACCGCGACGTATAACCCCCGCCTCGTGCGGGGTTTTTTCTTGGCGCTTGTACAAAATAAGGTATTGAGTGGGTATACAAATACTATAAACTAACGAAAAGAGCCAGTTAAAGGAAGGGAATTCAATGACAGAAGAACGAGATAAGCGTGAAAAAAGAAAAGATGAACATATAGGGTTGGCCCTTTCGGATGAGACCCCGGCGGACTCTCATTTTGACCAGCTATCCTTTGTCCACACATCCCTTCCGGAGATTCGTCTAAAGGATGTTGATTTACAGGTGAATCTGCCAGACTTTGTGCTGGAAACACCATTTTATATTAATGCAATGACTGGCGGCAGCAGCCGGACTGGTACGATAAACAAAAAGCTGGCGGAGGTAGCTCGAGCAACAGGGCTGGCGATGGCGGTCGGGTCACAGCATGCAGGACTGAGAAACGAACAGCTTGCAGAAACGTATACAATCGTTCGAAAGGCCAATCCGAAAGGGATCCTATTTGCCAACGTCGGTGCCGATGCCTCGCCTGAGTTTGCGTTGAAGGCAGTTGAAATGATTGAAGCCAACGCCCTGCAGATTCATCTGAATGCTCCGCAGGAACTCATTATGCCGGAGGGGGAGCGCGACTTTTCCGGCTGGCTTGAGCGGATTGAATACATACAAAGCCGTGTAAGAGTACCTGTCATTGTCAAAGAAGTCGGGTTCGGGATGAGCAGGGAGACGATAGCCAGATTGCATGATGCCGGCGTTGCCTACGTAGACGTTAGCGGGCGGGGCGGAACCAATTTTATTGGCATTGAAAATAAAAGAAGGATCCACCAGGAATATGCCTATTTGGAAAACTGGGGCCAGACAACCGCTATATCATTGGTGGAGGCCCAAGAATTTATGGATCGGCTGACTGTTTTTGCCTCGGGCGGAATCCGAAACCCCCTTGATGCGGTAAAGTGCTTGTCACTTGGCGCCAGAGCAATCGGTTTGGCAAGCCTTGTCCTAAGAGCAGTAATGGATGAGGGAACCGATTTTGCTATTGCAGAGATAGAGCATTGGCAGGAACAAGTCAAAACCATTTGTACCATGCTCGGTGCAAGGAACCCCGTTGAACTTACCAGGTGTCCGCTCGTTATTGGTAAAGAAGTACGCGAATGGTGCGAGGCGAGAGGAATCGACTGGCGAAACTATGCAAGTCGGAAATAAACGTGAACTGCCTCGCCGGGATTGGCGGGGTTTTTGTGTCGGAGTGGTTTGTCCAGAAAAATAAAAAATCTGTCCCGCATTAGGTCATTAACATCTAATCCGGGAGCGTAAAAATTCCTTATTCTCCAGCTTTTATGTAAATCAATTACTTTAATCCCCCACATATCAGCGGTATAATGGACAAGGATGGAATTGTTTCAAAATTCATACTAGACTGGTTCAGGACAAGGGGGAGCAGACAAGTGAACATAGAAAAGTTTCAGGAAAGCATGTACAAGCTGATTGTTGAAACATCGACGAATTTGCCAAAGGACGTGCGCAGGGCGATCCAGGGTGCTGCTGAGCGAGAGAATGCAGGTACCCGTTCGGCAATGAGCCTTGCGACCATTACAAATAATATTCAAATGGCGGATCAGCACGTTTCGCCGATTTGCCAGGATACAGGGCTGCCAACGTTTAAAATCAAGACCCCGGTTGGCGTGAACCAAATCCAACTGAAAGCCGCAATCCACGAAGCATTAGCTTTGGCAACGAGGGACGGGAAGATGCGTCCGAACTCGGTGGATTCGCTTACTGGGAAGAATAGCGGCGATAACCTTGGTGGCGGCACGCCGGTCATTAAGTTTGACCAATGGGAAAACGATTACATAGATGTCCGCCTGATTCTAAAAGGCGGCGGCTGTGAAAATAAAAATATTCAGTACAGCCTTCCGTGTGAACTGGAGGGACTTGGACGCGCCGGCCGTGACCTTGACGGTATCCGGAAATGCATCATGCACTCCGTTTACCAGGCACAAGGGCAGGGCTGTTCGGCCGGCTTCATCGGAGTTGGCATCGGCGGCGACCGCTCATCAGGCTATGACCTTGCGAAGGAGCAGCTTTTCCGTTCCAATGATGATGTGAATCCAATTGAGGAACTTCGCCAGCTTGAGGAATATGTAGTCGAGAATGCGAACAAATTGGGAATCGGCACAATGGGCTTTGGCGGCGAAACTACGCTGCTCGGCTGTAAAATTGGTGTCATGAACCGGATCCCTGCCAGCTTCTTTGTTTCTGTAGCCTATAACTGCTGGGCATTCCGCCGCCTTGGCGTCAATGTTCATCCGGAAACTGGAGAAATCATTGACTGGATGTATCAGGAAGGCGAAAAAATCGACTTCAGCAAAGAGCATCAGCTTGCATCTGCGGAATCAGCCGCGACTGTTGAGGCACCTAGCGTCATCACTCTTCAGGCACCAATTACAGAAGAGCAGATTCGCAGCCTGAAGGTCGGAGATGTTGTTCAAATTAATGGAATGATGTATACAGGGCGGGATGCCATTCATAAATATTTATCGGAAAATGACTCCCCTGTTGATTTGAACGGGCAGGTCATCTACCATTGCGGCCCGGTCATGTTAAAAGATGAAGAGGGTAACTGGCATGTGAAAGCAGCCGGTCCGACTACCAGCATTCGCGAAGAACCGTATCAAGGCGATATCATGAAGCGCTTCGGCATCCGTGCCGTAATTGGCAAAGGCGGAATGGGCCCGAAAACACTTGCTGCTCTGAAGGAACACGGCGGGGTATATCTGAACGCAATTGGCGGAGCCGCCCAGTACTATGCAGACTGCATCAAATCGGTCGAAGGTGTTGACCTCATGCAGTTCGGCATACCAGAAGCCATGTGGCATCTAAAAGTTGAGGGCTTCACAGCGGTTGTCACAATGGACGCGCACGGCAACAGTCTCCATGCAGATGTCGACAAATCCTCCTTGGAAAAATTGGCTCAATTTAAAGAGCCAGTCTTTAAATAATCAGTGAAAGGGTGCGGTTCCTAATAGAACCGCATCTTTTTGTTATTTGTCGAAATTGCCCGGGAAATGCTGAACTATGAAATATTTTGTGAAATCCTTCAGCTCAATTGGTTTTAACCTAACAGTTCACCAGGAGAAAATATTGCCATACTATAAACGCTAAAGATTCCAAACACTAAAGAAAAATTGGGTTTGGAGGAATTGTTTTATGAAAAAGTTGTACATGCTTCTGATTACAATTAGTATCCTTCTTGCCTTCATACCGGGGATGGCATTAGGTGAAACGAATGGTTCATCCTTCGGCTGGGGCTTCAAACGAGGAAAAAACGAAATGCAGGCGGATGCCGGCTGGCAATATGAAACCATTCTCGAAAAGAACGGAGCTTTTTACAAAGGAAGTCCGGACGAAAAGGTCATTTACCTGACATTCGACAATGGGTATGAAAATGGCTATACAACCCAGGTTCTTGATGTCCTGAAGAAGCATAAAGTCCCTGCCGCCTTTTTCGTGACTGGCCACTACATCGAAAGCGCTCCTGAATGGATTGAAAGGATGGTTGAAGAAGGGCATATTGTCGGCAACCATTCGTGGGGCCACCCGGACTTTACAAAAATTCCTGATGCGCAAATCAATGAAGAGCTTGAAAAAGTACGTGCCGCTTACGAAGAATTGACAGGCAAAAAGAAAATGAAATATGTCCGACCGCCGCGCGGAACATTCAGTGACAGATCAATTGCTGCCAGTAAAAAGGCTGGCTATACCCATGTGTTCTGGTCGCTTGCCTACGTCGACTGGAACGTTAATCAACAACGCGGGGCCCAATACGCCTATGACAACATCATGAAGCAAGTCCACCCTGGCGCAGTCATTCTGCTCCACTCCGTTTCGAAGGACAATGCAGACGCTTTGGAAAAAGTAATTGTCGACCTGAAAGCGAAAGGCTATTCGTTTAAAAGCCTCGACCATTTAGCGAAAGATAAAGGGAAGAAGTAAAGAAGAGGCCGGATTCCAGATGAATCCGGCTTTTCGCCCTCAGATATCCACTAAACTAATAAGCGAGACCACCCCAAGAATCACAATTACCAGTCCGGCAAGCTTGTTCACCAACCCAAGGTGCGGAGTGATTTGTGTTCGGAAAACATTTGCCATCACACTTAAAAAAATCCACCATGCCGCCGCACCAATCGCAACTCCTGCAACCAATGTGAGAGCAGTCCCTTGAGAGCCCCCGCTTCCCTCGATTCCCAGCCCAGCAAACATAGCAGTGAAATTCAGAATCGTGACAGGGTTGGTAATCATCAGCAAGAAAGTAGAAGCATACATCCTCCAAAGGCTTCCCCCGGAAAGATTCGCTGCCTGCCCGGCAGGCTTTTTCCAAAAAGTCTTCATGCCCAAATAGACTAGGAACGCTGCCCCCACTATGCGCAAATGTGTCTGCTGGTCGAGCAAAAACGTGGATACCGCAGAGATTCCAAGCGCGGCGATGCTGGCGTATATTACATTTGCTGTAACTGCACCCAGTCCTGTACTGATTCCTGCTGCAATTCCCCTATCCAAAGTCCTTTGGATACACAACAAGCCAATTGGTCCGATCGGTGCTGAAACTGAAAACCCAAGCAAAATACTTTTAAGAAGCAACATAACGAAAATCCTTTCAATTCTAACTCCAGCTAAACATAACAAAATAATAAGTCCGAAACAATTCCTCAATTTCCTGATAGTTAGGATTGTGGTTATATAGTAAAATTAAGGAAATGAAATCATCTAACGGACGGTGGTCTTCAATGATAACCAATAAGCTGTATTTGTATATCGGCATTATTCTTTTAGCCGCGGCAATGGCCATAAGTTTTCCTTTCCCGGATGAGCAGCCACTGGGCGAGGCGAGAGAATCAATTTTAAATATGCCGATTAGAACAGCAGAGGGCTTTTCCGTTGTCGGGGTGATTGGTGTTGCTATGTTGATTACAGGACTCTTTTTCTTCGTGAATTCCTTTCGTCAGTACAAGGGCAGGGTATTGGTTATCAGCCTTATTATGGTTGCGGCAGGCCCCCATCTGCTGGCAAATGCTTTTCAGCAAACATTTGCTTCAGGCATTTATGCAATTGATTACAAGAAGTCCGGAAGCAACTGCACATATGAAATGGTCAATGCCACGACTTTGCATGGAGAATGTGAACTTTCGTTTGAAAATTACAGCAAGGATGAAGTCTGGTTTGAAGTTGAATTTTATGAAAATCAACTAGTCTCATTTATGAATAAAGGGGCTCCTTACAACGTATCAGTCGGTCCCGGTGAAAGTACGACAATAAAGATTGAAACTGATATCAACGTTTCAAATATGAGGGATTATGCAGGTGGATCCATTGAAGTCGGAATCATCATTAAGTCAGGAGAAAAAACAAGGAGACTCTAAGATACTTTAAATAAAAGGTGTGGCGGGTATGAGTATAATTGGTGAGATTGTCGATTCAGTCCGTTCAATTCCGCGAAAGCAGTCAACCTTGCTGCTTGGCATAGATGGCTGTGGCGGGTCTGGAAAGAGTACGCTGGCGAAAAAGCTGCAGGAGGATATGCCCAACGTTAGTATTGTTCATATTGATGACTTTTATTTTCCAACAAATGAACATATTAATGCTCCTCCAGTAGAAAAGCCGATTGGTGCTGATCTTGACTGGAGGAGGGTAATGAAGCAGTTGCTCCAACCGCTTTCCGAAAACCAGGAAGGGTATTATCAACGGTATGATTGGGAAAGCGACAAGCTCGCAGAATGGCATAAGGTTCCAGTTGGGGGAATTGTAATAATTGAAGGAGTTTACTCCACCCGGAAGGAGCTGGCTGATTTTTACGATTATACAATATGGGTGGATTGCCCAAGGGATATACGCCTCAAGCGCGGGCTTGAACGGGATGGCGAGGCTGCCAGGGATAGATGGGTGAACAACTGGATGGTGGCAGAGGATGTGTATGTGGAAGCACATAGTCCGGCGGAGAGGGCCGACCTAAAAATTTCTGGCACAAGCTAGAAAAGCCAGGGGGCACTTATAGCCCCACTGACGACCTTAGCTATATGTATTCTTTTAAGGTTTGTTCCTCAATGAACCCAAGAGGTTTCTTGTCTTTCGAATATGCAATAATTTGGTCTTTCATATTCGGATAGAGCACGATATTCTTTAATTCCGTAAGTTTGACCCATGTAACGTCAGTCTGATATAGATCCGGCTGTTCTGGCATCATAGGAATAGAACCCTCTTTTATTTTGCAGTCAAACATGAGCCCTAAAGAATGTGTGTCTCCATACCTTTGGGGAGTAAGATGAGGGGCATATTCATAAACAAACGCCAATGGACCAACCTCAACATCAACCGACGCCTCTTCCTCTGCTTCCCTCCGAACTGCTTCGATAATCGATTCACCCGGCTCAACTCCGCCGGATGGCAGATTATAATGCAATCCCTTCTCGTCCTTGAATTCAACTAAAAGAATCGATTCATTTTCTAAAATCAGCGCCCCGGCTCTTACTCGAATATGATAGGTCAATCAAATTCCCCCATTTTACATAATTAAATCGAACACTTTTTGAAAGCCAATAGGAAGGAGAAGAGAAACAGCAACCCCAATCATGAAAGTGGCCGCAGCTGCACCGATATATTTTTGGCGCGTAATCTCTTTCCGGTTATAGCCGATATGCAACACCTTTATAATCGAAAAAACAGTCATGAAGACAATAAATATCGAAAAAATACTCGCCAATATGACAGGCATCCCAAGGGTCCTCCTTTAGAATTTTTCCCAAAATATACTATTAGTTTATCTGAACCCAAATTGATTAGCTACCTCTATATAGATGTAGAGGCAATATCCTCCCGCAGATTTAAGGTTATTTCCAACTTTATGTTATCAAAGTAAAACATGTTATAATACGGAAAACTAGACTAAAGGGGAAACCAATGTGTGGCAGGAAACGATTGAAATAGAAGGTCCATATAATTTTGACAGAATCCTCGACCGCCTTTCGATGGATCCGCTCAATGCGCTTGACCTTGATAAAAGGACAATCCATGTGCCAATAAAATTGAATGATGAAGCTTTTACCGCAAGGGTAACGGCTATCGGGACCACGGAGCAACCAAGTTTCGTCATTGAAGCTGAATCCGGGGATAAAGCCCGTATGATCAAGCGGCTTAGCGAAGTATTTCAGTGGGAGGTTCCGTTAAAGGACATCCACGATCATTTTGGAAAAACTGACCTGAATCTGATTTTTGAAGAGCATGTCGGCACACCGCTCATTCTCGACTTTGATCCGTTTGGCTGTCTGCTGAAGTGCATCATCCACCAGCAGCTCAACATGGCTTTTGCGATCAAGTTAACAGGGCGGTTTGTAAAAAAGTATGGTTTTGAAAAAGATGGAGCCTGGTTCTATCCAGACCCAGAAACAGTCGCTGCACTAACCGTGGAAGAGCTTCGCGAACTGCAGTTCAGCGGCCGCAAAGCAGAATACGTCATTGATATTGCCAAAGCCGTAACCGAAGCCGGGTTGGACCTAGAAGCCCTTAAACAAGAGGATGAGCAAATTATCTTCGACAGGCTAATTAAAATTCGCGGGATTGGCGCATGGACAATTCAAAACTTCCTGCTATTCGGATTGGGTAGACAGAACCTGTTCCCGATGGCCGACATCGGCATCCAGAACGCCTTGAAAAAACTGTACAACCTTGAAAAGAAACCAACCTACGAAGAAATGGAACGCTACAAAACCGGCTGGGAACCCTATCTCAGCTACGCCTCCCTGTATCTCTGGCGCAGCATCGAATAGCAGAGGGGGATGGTACTCCTTTGCCAAATAGTAGAACGAAAAGAGTGAGCAACAATGAAACAAGACCAGGCAATTAAGATAAAAGAAAAGCAGGAATTTCCGTTAACAATAAAGCGTCTGGGCATCAACGGCGAGGGTGTCGGCTATTTCAAAAGGCAGGTCGTTTTTGTTCCCGGAGCACTTCCAGGCGAGGAAGTGGTTGTCGAGGCAACGAAAATCAACCCGAAGTTCGCCGAGGCCAGGATTAAGAAAATCCGAAAGCGGTCACCTCATCGGGTTGCACCGCCATGCCCAGTATACGAGCAGTGCGGAGGCTGCCAGCTCCAGCACCTCAGATATGAACAGCAGCTGGTTGAAAAACGGGACATTGTACTGCAGTCACTTGAACGCCATACGAAACTGAACCTTGATGAAATCGACGTCCGCCCAATGATCGGCATGGAAGACCCGTGGGCTTATAGAAATAAAAGCAGCTTCCAGGTTGGCGTCCATAAAGGCAAAGTACTCGCAGGCCTGTATGGCTTGAATTCGCACAAGCTCATCAACATTGAGCAATGTGCTGTCCAGCATGGTGCAACAACTGATGCGACCTTGAAGGTAAAGCGGATTCTCCAGGACTTGAGGATTCCTATTTATAATGAAAAATTGCGGAAAGGAATCGTCCGGACGATTGTCACCCGCGTGGGCATTCAGTCGAAGGAACTGCAGGTTGTCCTTATTACAACTCAGCGAGACCTTCCGAGAAAAGACTTACTGATCGAAGAAATTACAAAGAGGCTACCAGAGGTAAAGTCGATCGTCCAGAACATCAACGGCGAAAGGACTTCATTGATTTTTGGAAAAGAGACTTCCACCCTTGCAGGAAGTGACTTTATCCAGGAAACGTTAGGGGACTTGCAGTTTGAGCTGTCAGCCCGGACCTTCTTTCAGCTCAATCCCCTCCAGACAATCAGGCTATACGATGAGGTGAAGGCAGCCGCCGAACTGACAGGAACAGAGAAAGTCGTTGACGCCTATTGCGGGGTTGGCACAATCGGACTCTGGGTTGCAAACCAGGCAGCCGAAATCAGGGGAATGGACATCATCCCCGAATCCATCGAAGACGCCAAGAAAAATGCTTCCCGACATGGAATTAAACATTCGACCTATGTGACTGGCAAAGCGGAGGAATGGCTGCCAAAATGGACGAAAGAGGGCTGGCGCCCAGACGTCGTTATCGTCGATCCGCCTAGGACCGGCCTGGACGGAAGCTTGCTTCAAACTTTGCTAAAGGTAAAACCAAAGAAAATTGTTTATGTTTCCTGTAATCCATCGACATTGGCAAGGGATATCCAGACATTGAGCAGTAAATACAATGTAGAGTACATCCAGCCTGTCGATATGTTCCCGCAGACGGCACATGTGGAGTGCGTGTCGCAGTTGGTATTAATATAGATATTGAAAAAGTTGTAAAAAGTGCCTGTAACTAACCATTTCTTGTCGTATTTTTAGACAGAAATCGGGAAGTGACAGGCACTTTGTTTTAATCAAAAATATAGCTGATGACTTCTATTGCTTGATCGACAGTTTCGACGGTTACATTTGCTTTGTTTGAAAGCTCTTTTAGGGGATGAATCAATGATTCAGGCCGGATGATAATCGTCGGCTTGTTCATGGCAATGGCCATGCTTGCGTCCATTGCTGTATTCCATTGTTTATACTTTTCACCAAATAAGGCAATGACGATGTCCGCTTTCTGCATTAAGACTTGGGTTCTGAAATTATTAATATCTGATGCAGCATCATCTTTATTAAGATTAGACGGCTGTTTTCCTAGAATCTCTTCGCCAATATTGTCTGAAAGATCGTGGTTTGTCTGCGGGGCTACAAATAGGAGAGGGAGATTTTTTTCCTTAGCTTTTTGTGCCACTTCCTCTCTCCAATTATCATGAATTTGACCTGCTAAATAAACAGTAAGTTCCATTCTAATTCCTCCAATATCTTTGATCATAACAATATAGTATCTAATTTAACCAAGTTTTCAAAGTAATCACCAAATAAACCCACCAGTACCATGATGTACATACACTAAAATGTTAAAAGCTAGAAAGGCCATGTAACTTTTCTAGCTTCTTGTAATTGCATATTCTAACTGTTCAATATATTTTCCATCTTAATAAGCACGCATGTTGCCACCAGATATTTCATCTGTCAAAACAAATTTGTTTATCTTCACCTGTACGACGATATATGTGAGCATTAGTCATAATTATGCTATGTTTTAAGCTTGTAATGCCTTTAAACTTCACCAGCACCTCATGTGTTGCCACATACACTTGGCACATGTGGAGTGCGTGGCGCAACTCATATTGCAAGAACAATAAGTTGTGTGCCACATTTACTCAACACATGTAGAAGTAGTTTCCAAAGTGTAACCATATAGACCGGTTTTTGCCAATTTGATTTTATTGGCTGGAACTGTTTTTTTGTTTGTCCTTATCCTTCTGTCTATTCGAGTTTTCGGAACAAATTTTAATGCAAGTGGATAACAATTGATTGTTTTAAACACAAAAAGCAGGTAACTAGCCTTAGGTGTTCTTTTGCTTAGTCCGAAAATAGCAGGGCATGTATTAAGGTTTCAAAAATAAAATTCACCCCTTATCCCTTTGAAATTTTACGGCCAAGAAAAATGTGAATTTTTTCTTTTGGCCGTGGACAACATAAAATTTGGAAGGGGGTCATTCATTACAAATACTTAATTTTTTGAGCCGTTAATTCATATGGAAATTATGCAGATAAAAAGCGAATCGCTTTCAAAGGAGAAATCATCAAGGAATCAGACAATATAGTGGGAAGGATAGCGGGTTTTATGGAAAAAAGTGTTTCTGAACGGTTAGAAATTAACCCTGGTATTACAACACACATAAAAAATTCGTTTTTACAATCAAGGAATTTAGACCGGTTTCTTCGGTGTAAAACTGCGATTAAATAAATTAAAAATTTATTTAAAAGGGGATAATATTATGAGCGGCTATAACGAAGTATTAGCAAGAAATACGGAAAATGCTCCAAACGGTAACGGTCTATATTCACAAACTGTAGCTTTCTCTCATTACAATAATCTTTCAGCACAATTACCTATCGATCCAAAAACGGGTAAATTGGTAACTGGCGGTATAAAAGAGCAGGCTGAGCAATGCTTTAAAAATATCAAGGCAATTGTAGAGAGCATCGATCATGATATGAGCGATATTGTTAGAATCACTGTATTCGTTAAGAATATCAAAGATGTTGACGCGGTAGACGAAGTTTATAAAACATTCTTCCCAACCTATGTTCCTTCACGGACAACAGTTGCAGTTGCAGCTTTACCTATGAATGCTTTGGTGCAAATTGAAGCACTTGTTTCACATGGAGAAGGTACAATTCCAAACTCACCACAAGCAGGCGACCTCATAAAGCTTACAAATAACACGGCAAATGCACCAACAAGTTCTCTATCTACACAAACTGTGGCTTTCTCTCATTACAATAATCTTTCAGCTCAATTGCCTATCGATCCAAAAACGGGTAGATTGGTGGCTGGCGGTGTAAAAGAGCAGGCTGGACAGTGCTTAAAAAATATCAAGGCAATTTTAGAAAGTATCGACGTTCCTTTTGATGATATTGTTAAAATTACTATCTTCCTTAAAAACCTCTCGGATACTGAAGCTGTAAATGAAGTTTACAAAAAATTTTTCCCAGACTCGGCTATCGCCAGATCCGCATCCTATGTCCCTGCACGGACAACAGTTGCAGCTTCCGCTTTACCTATGGATGCTTTAGTGCAAATGGAAGCAGTGGTGTCACACGGAGATGGTACACCCCCACAAGCTGTTGAAGACAGACATGGAATCGTTATATGGGCAAACAACACTGAAAATGCACCAACAAGTTCTCTATCTACACAAACAGTAGCTTTCTCTCATTACAATCACCTTTCAGCTCAATTACCTTTGGACCCAAAAACCGGTGAATTGGTAGCTGGTGGTGTAAAAGAGCAGGCTGAACAGTGCTTAAAAAATATCAAGGCAATTATAGAGAGTATCGACCACGTTATGGACGATGTGGTTAAAGTAAATATCTTCGTTAAAAATATTGGAGATATTGATGCTGTAGACGAAGTTTACACAACATTCTTCCCAGGCGGTACTCCTGCACGAAGAACAGTTGGCGTATCTGCTTTACCTAAAGATGCTTTAGTCCAAATTGATGCAATTGTATCAAACGCGGAAGGAACACCTCCAAAAGCATAACAGGCATTTGTCTGTTAATGCCGATGGTAAATACGAAATCGTATATCCTATTCACAAAAAGGGGCTGTCCCAAATAAAAATTGAGACAGCTTCCAACGCCTAAACTTTGTATTTGGATACTTTTGTGAAGTTGTTCCGTTTATAGCCAAACACAGAAGCATAAACTCAACCTTTACACTTTGTTCATCTCTTGTTAAAAATCATCGAAATCCGTAATCCTCCTTCAAAATTTGAAATACACGTTCCGCTTGGATTAATGAATTCTTTAGTAAGACAATTCCAAGCGGGCAGGTAATGTTTTCAAGGACATGTAAATAATATTTGAACGTTTTATTGTGCACAATTTTTACTAAATAGTTGTCGCATTTCGCTAGTAATGGGACATTCTTATATAAACTTTTTGTTGCAAACCACCTGCATCCCATGTGTTGCCACACACACTCCACACATATGGAGTGTATTGTTAAGCTTAAATTTATTAAAGAATAGAAACATAATTTGTTCATTTATTATTAATGACATAGGTAATCGGTCGGATAGTACATCTGCTTTATTCTGTGGAAAAACTTTTTCATGTATGGGCTGGGAGTCGCCGCTCATACACGTTTTTTGTCTAATCCTACGGTTAGTAAATAATGCTGCCGTTTTGAATTCAATTATCAAAAGGGCAGCATTATTATTATATTATCTTTATTTTGATTGTTTATAAACAACATTAACCTGCTTTACATTTAATCTGGCTCCTTGGCCAAATAATCGACTTGATTCTAAGCTCTGTTCATCCACAAAGGATAGAGGTGTCTGGCCTGTTATTGGATGGTAGTAGAAATTTTCTTCCGTCGACAGCTTAACCAATCCCTTTCCGTTATCAAAGGCATCAAGCAATGTAAACATCCCAATTCCCCCAACTAACTGATCGGGCTTAACCAATTGTTCTTCCCCGCCATGATCTAAAATCATATATTGCGGGTCTATTTTATATCCAATTTTATCAACACTGAACACTTCCGAGTTATTTACATACCATTTAACCGTCCCTTTATCTTTGTCATAAGAAATTCTTAAATAATGAACATCCGCAGGGTTCCGTTTTCTAACGGGGATTTTGTAAGAAAATGCAGCATAATTGCCAAGAGTTCCCCCACGGCCAAATGGAAGCCGCTCGTAAAATGCATAGATTTGATTATTAGTAATGAAAAAGTCAAATACCATAAAGGATTCCATATCCATTGTATTAAAAGCGAAACTTGCTAGACGAATATCATTGGGATCCTTTATATGATCACCAAAAGGGTGAAATTGAGTTCCATAGGTTTGCCCAGAAATCCACGTTTCAAACGATAGCTCCTTTCCAGAGACAGCATCAAAACCGGGATATCCTTTTGAAGAGGTATTGTTCATATAGGCTAGCCATTTAACATGATCAATTCCACCTGAGAGGCCTCCATTTACATGTTCTTGCGCAAGTGTATTGGTAAATGCCGGTTCTCCGGTAATTGGATTTTTTCCGCTAGAAACCACTTCAAGTCCTTTGTTTGAGGTAGTAACAATTCCATCGTTCCCTATATAAGAACCTGCACTAAAATAAAACCACTTTTCCTCAGTAAACCCTTTAGAAAAATCATCCCATGTAATCTTCGTAGTTCCAAGCAATGTAGAAGCCATTGCAAAGGAACTAGAAAAGAAAATTAATAAAATTGATAAGGAACCAATTTTCAACAATTTCAATATCATCCCACCTTAATTATTTATCAATCTCCTGTTAAAAAAAGCCATCATGTAGACAATATTAAGTATATTTTCGAGAATGATAAACTTGTTAAAATCAATACGACAAAAAATTAAACTTCTAAGCATTAAGATAATTTATATATAATACTCGGATTCCGATTATTGTAATAATTGATATAGTGTTCGAATAAGTAAGTATTTTATAACTCACCAGCACCCCATGTGTTGTCACATACACTCAACGCATGTTGAGGCTGTTACGAAACTAGTATTGGAAAAACCAACTAACCCCTAAGGGAGTTCCTTTTAGATGCCTTGTAAAAAATTAACGAAGTAATAAACGATGATACTACGTCAAGTAAATAGACACAGATTTCTACCGCGCTATTAAAAGCGAATAAACTTTTTTATGAGGATGAAATCAGCTGCTTTCCTTCGATACATGCGTCCAAAATCATGGGCGTATGGTAAGCTAATGTGGTAGATCTATATCAAATTTTAAGTAGTTAACCAATTTATATGGAGGAAATGTATTATGCTAGGCGCGATTGAGGCGGGTGGAACTAAATTTAATTGTGCTGTTGGGGATAAAAATGGCCATATAAACGAGCGGATTCAGATTCAAACGACGACCCCAGAGGAAACGATTCCGCAGGTAATTGCTTTTTTTAAGCAATTTGAATTAGAAGCGATAGGAATCGGTTCTTTTGGTCCAATTGATGTGAATCGGGAAAGTTCTGACTACGGCTCCATTACTTCTACCCCTAAGCCGGGTTGGATGAATTATCGGTTTGTCGATGTGATGAAAGAGGCCTTTGGTGTTCCTATTGGTTTTCATACGGATGTGAATGCGGCAGCGTTAGGAGAGGCAACATTTGGGGCCGCAAAGAATTTGGACAGCTGTTTGTATATAACAGTCGGTACCGGCATTGGAGTTGGTGCCATTGTAGAGGGCAAGCTTCTTCAAGGGCTGTCCCATCCGGAAATGGGCCATATCCTTGTAAGGCGCCACCCAGATGATAGTTTTCAAGGAAAGTGTCCTTATCATTATGATTGTCTGGAAGGGCTTGCTGCGGGACCTGCAATTGAAGCGCGTTGGGGAGCCAAAGGCATTTACCTGGCAGACCGTCCGGAGGTATGGGATTTAGAAGGATATTATATTGCTCAAGCTCTTATGCAATATATTTTAATTCTTTCACCGAAAAAGATTATCCTCGGCGGGGGCGTGATGCACCAGACCCAAGTATTTACTTCTATTTATAACTATCTCCCCCAAATGATACAGGGGTATGTTACTCTACCTGAGCTCTCAAATTATATAGTCAAGCCTGTTTTGGGAGATGACGCTGGACTTGTAGGTGCATTGTTGCTTGCGGATCTAGCGTTAAAGGAAAGCTAAATTTATCTATTTGAAAGGCAAAAATATTTTTGGGGGTAATATTTTGGAACCGTTATTTTTAACACCTGTTTTTAAGGAACGAGTTTGGGGAGGTATAGCTTTAAAAGAAAAATTTCATTATGAGATTCCATTTGAAAACACGGGGGAGTGCTGGGCCATTTCTGCACACCCTAATGGTCCATCGGTTGTTAACAATGGAACTTATACGGGTTGGAAGTTAAACCAACTTTGGAAGGAGCACCCCGAACTGTTTGGAAACTCGACGGGAGAGGTATTTCCCTTATTGACGAAAATCTTGGATGCAAACATGGATTTATCTGTTCAAGTTCATCCTGATGATTATTATGCCACGGTTAATGAAAATGGAGAGTTGGGTAAAACTGAATGCTGGTATATTATTGACTGCAAAGAAGATGCGGATTTGATTTTTGGCCACAATGCCCGCACTAAGGAAGAATTGATTCATAAAGTGAAGGAAGGAAAATGGGACGAATTGCTTCGGAGAGTAAAAATCAAACCGGGGGATTTTTTCTATGTTCCTAGTGGTACCATTCATGCATTATGTGAAGGAACGATTGTTTTGGAAACCCAACAAAGCTCTGACACAACCTACCGGTTATATGATTATAACCGGAGAGACTCGGAGGGAAATCTTCGCGAGCTGCATTTGGAGAAGGCCATTGCCGTAACGAATGTTCCTCATCAAAATCCAGTCAATTCACCACGAGTCGAAGAACGAACCGGTGTAAAGATAACAACCTTCATTCAATCCGACTACTTCACAGTTTATAAATGGGATATAGACGGTAAATCACAGTTCTCCATTAACGAACAATACCTGTTATTAAGCGTTATAAAAGGAGCTGCCACTTTAACCCATAAAAAACAACAATACAAACTAACAAAAGGAGCACATCTCATCCTCCCAACGGGATTTGGCAGCTTCCAATTAGAAGGCACTTGCGAAATCATTGTTTCCCACACGTGATACAGGGATGGTTGTTTAAGGGGACGATGGGAAATGGAAGATCTGCGCTTTAACAAACGGATAAGAGTCCGTTATCTCTACTAATCTATTAAAAAACCAAGCCAGCAAAAAAGATGGCTTGTTTTTTTGTATTCAGTGCAATTGGTTTCCTGGCTATGAGTGGAATATACAAATAATAAGATTTTTTTAAAAAAGTTTAACCGGGGTCGCACACCCTTTAATCTGGATACCATTGAAAGTGTTATTTACAAACCTGTTAAAGATAAGCAAAGGCTTACCTTCAAGTTCCTTCAGATCTTCTATACATCCTTCATCTTGTTATACAAAAGCAAGCAACTATTTTCCATGAATCAGGTGAATTGCTTATCCTATTTATGGGCGATATAATTGAAACTATATTTAAATGGATTAAGGTGAATAAGATTCTTTTTGTGAGTTGTTAAATAGTGAATTATAATGAAAAATGAAGAAAAAATAGGAATGGGGATAGAGTATGAGCGATCAAATTAAAGTAGGAATTGTAGGCTACGGTAATCTTGGCAGAGGAACGATTGAAGCAATCAAGCAATGTTCAGATATGGAGCTTGTGGCTATTTTTACAAGAAGGGCACCTAAAACCCTTTCAGTAAATGAACCAAATGTAGAGGTTTTGCCTATTGCGAGTGCAGAGGAATATAAGGACAAAATTGATGTGATGATCTTATGTGGAGGTTCAGCAACCGATCTTCCAGAGCAAGGTCCATATTTTTCCGGGATGTTTAACACAATCGATAGTTATGATACACATGCAAAGATTCCTGAATATTTTAGTGCAGTGGATCAAGCGGCTAAAGAAAGTGGAAAGATCAGTATTATTTCTGTTGGCTGGGATCCTGGTTTATTTTCATTGAATCGTTTAATGGCCGAAGCCATTTTACCAAATGGTGAAACTTACACATTCTGGGGGAAAGGACTGAGCCAAGGGCATTCAGACGCGATTCGCAGAGTTGAGGGTGTAGCAGGTGGTGTTCAGTATACAGTACCGATTGATGAAGCAATAGAGAAGGTCAAAAGTGGAGTGAATCCTGAATTATCTACAGGCGAAAAACACCGACGTGTTTGTTATGTCGTAGCACAAGAAGGATATGACAAAGCAAAAATTGAACACGATATTAAAACAATGCCGAACTACTTTGCTGACTATGAGACAGAAGTAAACTTTATTACAGCAGAAGAATTAAAAGAAAACCATTCAAAATTACCACATGGCGGTTTTGTCATCCGAAGCGGAAAAACAGGAAATGACAATAAACAAATTATTGAATACTCGCTTGACTTAGGGAGTAACCCTGAATTTACAGCTAGTGTACTAGTGGCATATGCAAGAGCCGCTTATCGTTTAAATAAAGAAGGACAAGCTGGTGCAAAAACTGTTTTTGATGTTGCACCTGGTTATCTGTCTCCAAGGTCCGCAGAGGATTTGAGAAGAGATTTATTGTAATAGAGGTTCCTGCCCTCGGTACGTTAATTAAATGCTTTGGGGTTCAGGACTGTGAATTTTTTGTTTTTAATGATAACACTCACTAACTCCCCATTTGCTGTCACAATCTGACATGTTGAAGCGGTTACGAATTTGGTATTAAAAGAAGGCAACTAACCCTTTTGGGCGTTGCCTCTTTTCTTATAATAATGTAACCCCAATGGTTGATTAGTAATTGCAAAATAATTCAAGGGGGACTAAAAGCCAATGGAACCGTCCCTGTGGCCTCCAGTACTGAATTTATTGGAGCTGCCATCATCAATAAGTTCTTTCTTGCCTTTCACAACAACCTTATATGAACCCCAGGCAACAAACAATGAAATCGAAAATAAGAAGAGTGAGAATACTGAATGAATGGCACCAAGCCAGCCGTAGGTAGTGTAGTATTGGAAGTTGATTAAAAAGAATAACAGAAAGCTCGTTGTGGTATACATTTTAGGGATTCTCCCGGCAAGGCCCAAAATAAACATGAAGGATGGAACGAATTCAATTACCTTTACTACAGTTCTGTGTGTTTGCCAGAGTGTACCATCAACAAAAAAAGCTAAGCCTGCTAAAGAAACTTGAGTGACGATTCCTAGCAGAAGAATCCATGCGAACAGTAAAAATAAGGTCCGTAAATATTTCTGTATCCTGCTCATAATTTTTTCGCTTATTCTCATAAAAAATCCCCCCATTTTTACTACTGGTACCCGGGTATCCTCACCTCTTAAAATGCTTAACGATAGTATATGAAATTCTTTAAAGGTCTAAATATACTATATGATTAAAAAGTCAAGAAACCGTTTAGAACTTTTGAACTTTCTATGTCTATAGTCCCGTGGTCTAAAAAATGCGGCTCGAATATTGATTTTCAATTGGGAACATTTCTTTGTTCAAACTTCCAGCAATTCCTTTCAATAGTATCTTTCCGACTTTCTCACTCCTTCATCCAGTATTAACCATATCTTACAGATAAAACTTATATCACTTCATACTATATTTTATTGAAGTTTTTACTTTAAATTGTTATCATTCTCCTATTGTTTAAAAAAGAATAGATATACCTTGTATAAATTCAAGAATACGGCTTGAAAGTTTCTACCAGCTACCTTAAATAGCTTGTCTACAAGGAATGGGAAATAAATGAAGGTTTATATCCCTTTTCGGTAGAAAAAACTTTGGCTAAACTGTGGTCAAAGTTTTTTTATTTTAAAGGGAATTATAAAAGGGATGGCTGTAAAACTAACCTCGGAATCATTCCCGTTTATTCTTTAATTCATCCCGCATTAAGGGGCAGTAAGACCCCACCTCAAGTTTCAGAAGTCGAAGATGATAAGTGGGGGTCAACTGCCCCTAAAAGTCCGATTGGTTCAACTAACAATCAGTGGGGATGGAACCCCCCACTGATTGAAGTTTCACTTTATCAGAATAGGAGATTACAACATGAGAAACTTTTTTAAATTTGCAGAACGGAATACTTCCTTTAAGCAGGAAACGGTAGCAGGACTGACAACCTTTCTATCCGTAGCATATATATTAGTCGTAAATCCACTTATCCTAAGCCAATCCGGGATGGATAGTGGGGCCGTATTTACTGCAACTGCTCTTACTGCAATCATCGGTTCACTGCTCATTGGGTTGCTTGCTAACTACCCAATCGCAATTGCGCCAAGTATGGGGTTGAATTCATTTTTCACTTTTTCTGTGTGTATTGGGATGGGAATAGCATGGCAAGTCACTTTGACCGGTGTTTTTATTGCAGGAATCATCTTTATGTTATTAAGTTTAATGAAAATCCGAGAGAAGATCATTAATATCATTCCATTGAATTTAAAACATGCAATAGCTTCTGGAATTGGATTCTTTATCACGTTCATTGGGTTAAAAAATGGAGGAATTATTATTTCCAATCCTGATACATTTGTTTCGATTGGAAATTTAAGCTCACCTACGACCTTACTGGCTATTTTTGGCCTGTTTATTACGATTGTTATGTTAGTACGTGGAATAAGTGGAGGAATTTTTTATGGAATCGTCATTACCACGATTATTGGAATGATTGTCGGATTAATTAATGTTCCTTCAACCATTGTGGGAGATATACCGAGTATGGAACCAACATTTGGTGTCGTGTTTTCCCATTTGGATGAGATTTTCACCCCTGAATTAATGGCGGTTATTTTCACATTTTTAATTGTTGCCTTTTTTGATACGGCTGGTGCATTAATTGCACTAACCAGCCAAGCGGGAATGATGAAAGGTAATACTGTTCCGAATATAGGAAGGGCATTGCTTGCCGATTCTACCGCTGGTGCAGTTGGAGCTATTTTGGGAACATCCACACCTGCTACGAGTGTTGAATCTTCCGCTGGAATTGCTGTAGGAGGAAGAACGGGCTTTACGGCTGTCGTTATTGCTGCTTGTTTTGCGATTGCTTTGTTCTTCTCACCAGTTCTTGCTGTTATTACATTAGAAGTTACAGCACCTGCCTTAATTATTGTGGGGGCATTAATGGCAATGGAAATAAGGAAAATAGACTGGACCAAGCTTGAAATTGTCATTCCATCCTTTTTGACGATTATCATGATGCCCCTCACTTCTAGTGTGGCAATAGGTCTTGCATTTGGTTTTATTCTTTATCCAATTTGTTTAGTAGCACAAAAGCGGTATAAAGAAATTCATCCAATTATGTATGTGCTTTGTTTGTTATTTATACTATATTTTGCTTTTATAGTGTAGTTTTAGGAAAGAGAATTAGGCACTATCCGCTTACAATTGCCGGGGTGTATAGAAGGAACATACTATCTCCATGTAACATTCCTCTTCCTCTGTTCCAACTGAACATAGTTGGTTTCCGGCAGGCAGGAGATCAGGGATGGTTCTGATCAGCACAATTGTTGTCATAACTGGTAGAATTATATATAAACACTGAGAACTTAGGGGGGATGCCACCTAGGTTCTTTATTTTTAAATAATTTGGAAGGTGAAGGTAATGAAACGAATTGCAGAAATATGTTGTGGAAGTTTGGAAGATGCTATAAACGCACAAAATGCAGGGGCAGACCGTATAGAACTTACTAATGCCATGTATTTATCGGGATTAACTCCGTCAATTGGAACAATAAAGCAGGTCGTAAACAATTGTACAATCCCCATTGTAGCTATGGTCAGGCCGCGTCCAGGTGGATTTTTCTATAATGACTATGAATTTAGAACGATGTTAGCAGATACTGAGGCTATCATGGACTTTAATGTTGAAGGAATTGCGTTTGGCTGTTTAGATGAAAATTGTCATATCGACATAGATAAGAGCAAGGAAATAATAGACATGATTCACCAGAAGAATAAAGATGCTATTTTTCATAGAGCATTCGATTGTGTCAAGGATCCCTATCAATCTATGGAGATTTTGATTGACTTAGGTGTAAAAAGAGTATTAACAAGTGGATTAAATAATACAGCAATGGAAGGGATAGAGTTATTAACAAAACTGCAGGACAAATATGGAGATAAAATTGAAATATTAACCGGAGGAGGAGTAAATGCTGAAAATGCATCCGTACTAATGAATAAAACCGGTATTCTTCAGTACCACAGCTCTTGTAAGAATTGGATGAGAGACAAGACCACAATCAGCAATGATGTTTCATTTGCCTTTGCCGAACCACCTCATCAGGAAGAGTATAATATAGTGGATCCTGGTATAGCCACCGATTTTGTAAAAGCAATAAAAGGTGCCTCGTAACTCACTTCATTAGAAGGCAACTAACCTTTATGGGAGTTGCCTTTCCGTGTTTCTTGGTGAGAATAAAGGTACCGTAAAAAGGCGTGATAAAGGATGCGGAAAAGGGCATATAAAGAAGGATTAGTGTGAGTTCAGCAGTTTTGTGTGTTTTATAAGGGTGTTTTAATATCACGCAATGGGGTAGAGTTCCGGCAATATAGTTGAACGATTTAGCAAAATATACTCTATAGAAAGGATAATAAAATGTCAGAAATGAAAGATGAAATTATTTTAAGAGGGCTTAAAGAAAATAATTTAAAAAATGTCGATTTGAACATACCAAAGGAAAAAATCGTCGTATTTACTGGTCTTTCAGGCTCAGGAAAGAGTTCTGTCGCTTTTGATACATTAGCAACAGAAAGCAGACGGCAAATGACTTTGAACTATCCTCACTATTTAAGATATCAAATGCCAAGGTACGAACGGCCCCATGCTGATCTTATGCAAAACTTAAGTCCTGTTGTAGTAGTGGAACAAAGACCTATAGGAGGCAATTCCCGTTCAACAGTAGGGACCTATATGGATATTGATCCATTAATCAGGCTTTTGTTCTCGAGAATCGGGGATCCGCCGATAGGTTCTGCGACCGATTTTTCAAGCCAAAGCTCCTTCGGAAGATGTCCTGAATGTGGCGGATTTGGGGAGGTCATTAGGCCGGACATAAATAAGCTTATTGATTTTGATAAATCACTTCGAGAGTATGCTGTTAGATTTAAGCCATTATCTCCTTCAGGGTGGCAAGGTAATTGGATGATGACGTGCGGATTATTTGATCCAGATAAACCATTAAAGGATTACTCGGAAGAAAAACTACATCTGTTTTTATACGGTCCCCGGGAAGGTGAAAGAGCCTATGCGCCGTTTCATACAAAAAATGGGCCTCACAATGCAGAGTGGGATGGGTTACTGCCAAGATTTACGCGCGTCTATATAAATAGAGATATCTCAAAGCTAAAACAAGTATCCCAAGATGATGTATTAGCAGTTTCAACACATTCATTGTGTCCAACCTGCCAAGGTTCAGGCCTAAACCCAAAGGTATTGGAATGTAGAATAAATGGTTTAAATATCGCTGAATACGATCAACTAGAGCTTCCGGAATTACTGGAAGAATTAAAGAACATAAGGGAACCAATGGGAGAATCGATAGCTAGACAAGCAATCCCATATGTTAAACAATTAGTCGACATGGGACTTAGATATTTAAGTCTGTCCAGAAAAATGGGCACCCTTTCCGGCGGAGAAGCTCAAAGAGTGAAAATCGCCCGCCATTTAGGGAGCAGCCTAAACAATATTACTTACATTTTCGACGAACCAAGTGCAGGACTTCATCCGGAAGAAGTAGATATGTTAATCCAGATGCTAAAAAGGCTAAGAGACCAACATAATACTGTCATCGTAATCGAACACAATCTATCCGTCATTAAAGTAGCGGATGAAATAATCGAAATGGGACCAGGAGCAGGAGTAAATGGAGGAAAAGTGGTTTATCAAGGGAAAGTGGAAGGAATAAAAAACTCTCCAACTGCAAAGGCCTTAAAGCAAGATCTAAAGATAAACAAAAGTCCGAGGGATAGAAAAAGTTATTTTACAATAAGAAGAGCAAGTAACAATAACTTGAAAAATGTAAGTATAGATATTCCTAAGAATGTTTTGGTCTCTGTATGCGGAGTATCTGGTTCAGGAAAAAGCTCATTAATACTGGAAGCATTGGCTCAAAAGTATCCAGATTCCATTTCGGTAGGACAAGGCGGCATAGGAATCTCTAACCGTTCGACCATGGCTACATATATGGGAATAATGGATGATATTCGCACAGCATTTTCAAAAGCAACGGGACAACCTGCGGGATTGTTCAGTTTCAACTCATTGGGAGCATGTCCTGTCTGCAAAGGAAAAGGAGTACTAACGCCTGAAGTAGCATTTGCAGATCCAGTGACAATTCCTTGTGAAGCATGTGGCGGTACCAGGTACTCAGACGAAGCGCTTTCGTATCAATATCAAGATAAAAACATCGTAGAGATTTTAGATTTAACAATAGATGAAGCTATGAACTATTTTAAGGCGCCAAAAATCCTAAAAAGAGTGGATACGCTAAAAGAGGTAGGATTAGGGTATCTAACCTTGGGACAGACGACAAGTTCTTTAAGCGGAGGAGAAATCCAACGTCTAAAACTTGCAAGCCATTTACAAAAGGAAGGACAAATCTACCTGTTAGACGAACCTTCCTTAGGATTACACGCAGAAGATGATGCAAAACTCCTGAATGTATTTCAAAATATTGTAGACAGAGGAAATTCTGTCATCATCATCGAACACAATCTAGATTTTATAGCAGCGAGTGATTGGATTATAGAAATGGGTCCGGGAGGAGGAAAACAAGGCGGACAAATTATATTTGAAGGCACACCAGAAGAAATGCTAAACGCAGAAACATTGACAGCGAAATGGTTAAAGAGTTAGTAATGTGATACCGGGTGTTAGGCAATCACAAAATTAGCGCTGAAGGAAGAGACTGGCCCAATGTAACCTTTTGGGCCTCTTTTTATGGTTGAATAATACCTTGTTGGTTCGCTCCAGGGCTTCGCTTCCTGCAGGCGTCCGGGAAGCCCAACATTCTTATTTCGCTCTGTAGTTATCTCCAATAAGCACCGCTATCAAATAATTAGTTAAAGGCGGATTCCAGAAGTGTAGCGACCTTTTGAAGGGCTTATGCATAGTTATTTTAATTAAGTATCTAGAATAAAACTTTTATTTTACCCCACGGTGAAATATCTTGTCAATAATAAATTTGCAATATTTCCAAATAAATGTTACAATAGTTTTACAATTGTTTTTTATCGTATTCCGAATTCAGCTGTCCTTTTTGCAGAAAAAATTTTGGATACGTTTTTTTAATATCCTTTTTTAAACCGAAGATAAAATCAAACAGTTGTGTGAGCTTTAAAGGAATTTAGGTGGATAAAATGATCAATTTACTATCTAGTAGTAATCGAATTTTTATTCTACAAGGAGGACTAATATATTGAATCTAATCAATAAGAAAGTTACACACAAGCGTTTTGGTACGGGTAGTATAGTTAAACATAATGACTCTGTTATTGAAATACTTTTTGCATCGGAGAATAAAAAGTTTGTTTTCCCTGATGTATTTGGACAGCACCTAAAACTGCATGATAAAGTTGCTGCTAATTCACTCGAAAAAGTTATACAAAAAATGGAAATCGAACGAAAAGAGGAAGAATGGAAGAAAGAAGAAGAAAAAAAGCTACAACAAAAAAACCGGGAACTTCGCTTGGAACATGAAAAACTTATGAAAAATCATAAACTTCATCCCGAATCCCAAATGGTTTTTTGGTGTGACACAGAAGAACAGAATAGCTCTTTTTCAGAGTGGAAGGTTTTTTCAGGCGTAATAAAAAGTGGTACTAACAAAGGGAAGCCAAACAAACCGATTCGCTTGCACCAAAATAGCGCTGTCTTGTTAACAGCAATAGATTCCAGCATGCCTGAGAAAGACAGGCGTATCTTAGGTGTTTATATGGTGAATGAAGACTTTATCGGTAAGCTTTGTGAAGATGGATATATTCCTGCTCATTCAACATACAGACTCCAACTTACAGAACAAGAATCGGATAAGATGCTCTTCTGGAAATACTACGTAAATGAGAAATTCCCCCACAAAATGACTTGGAATACAGG
Organism: Bacillus sp. FJAT-27225; assembly: GCF_001685025.1. Taxonomy (GTDB): domain Bacteria; phylum Bacillota; class Bacilli; order Bacillales; family Cytobacillaceae; genus Bacillus_D. Next base: position 202,638 of record NZ_MAYU01000023.1, read on the forward strand.
TAAATACCGTTATTTTGATAATGTATGGATGGCTCAAATTTTGCGTGATATCGTTTCGTTGAAAAGTGAACCGAAGGAACAAGAGCTGGCACAGCAATTCTTTGAACATTTTTGTAAAATGAATCAGATAACAGAACGAGAGTTACCAAAGCCTAATGGGGCATTATTGCGTAATTAATATAGAATGACTGGGGGTGGAACATTTTTCCTGTTCATCGCGAATGGTGATTCTATTATGAAGGAGTGAGGCTCAAGCCCACTCCTTTTTAGTTCTAATTCATTGATTGAACATGCATGAACACTAACACCATATTTACAAGAGCGTGAACGAAAAACCGATTGGAACGATTACGAATTAGTTTGAAACGTGGAAGACTGTCTCTAGTGGCAGTCTTTTTTGTTTTGAAAAAGTGTCCATTCGGGGTTATTCCAAATTTTCCTTTCTCCTGCTTAGTTTGATAAAAAGTACTCAAAAATGGTATAAGTGTAAAAGGAGCAGGAACATCTTGCTTTTCAATTTTGGGATAAGTGGTTGGTATCCCATAATGAAAGGATTTGAATTCAATCATGACAGACAATTTTTGGCGTGATTTACCACGGCCATTTTTTATACTTGCACCAATGGAAGATGTGACGGATGTTGTTTTTCGCCATGTCGTTAGTGAAGCAGCCAGACCTGATGTGTTTTTCACTGAGTTTACAAACAGTGAGAGTTATTGCCACCCAGAGGGGATGCGCAGTGTGCGTGGGCGTTTGGCTTTTACAGAGGATGAACAGCCGATTGTAGCCCATATCTGGGGGGACAAGCCTGAAAATTTTCGGCAAATGAGTATTGGTATGGCGGAACTCGGCTTTCGGGGTTTGGATATCAATATGGGCTGCCCGGTGCCTAATGTGGCGGATCATGGAAAGGGAAGCGGTCTTATTCGCCGTCCCGAAGTTGCAGCAGAGTTGATCCAGGCTGCAAAGGCAGGAGGACTGCCTGTAAGTGTAAAGACAAGGCTTGGCTACACGGATATAGNCCTGCAAAAGCAGGAGGACTGCCTGTAAGTGTAAAGACAAGGCTTGGCTACACGGATATAGACGAATGGCGTGACTGGCTGACACACATTTTGAAGCAGGACATAGCCAATCTTTCCATTCATCTGCGTACAAGAGAGGAAATGAGCAAAGTAGATGCTCATTGGGAACTCATCCCGGAGATTAAGAAACTCCGAGACGAAGTGGCACCCGATACACTTCTAACGATCAATGGAGATATTCCTGACCGTCAAACCGGCCTTAAGCTTGCCCAACAGTATGGTGTTGATGGGGTTATGATTGGCCGTGGGATTTTTCATAATCCGTTCGCCTTTGAAAAAGAACCGAAAGATCATAGCAGTAAGGAATTGCTGGATCTCTTAAGGCTGCATTTGGATCTTCATGATAAATATGCAAACTTGGAGCTGCGTTCATTCAAGGCTCTTCATCGCTTTTTTAAGATATATGTGAAAGGATTTCGAGGGGCAAGTGAGTTGAGAAATCAGTTAATGAGCACGGAATCAACAGTTGAAGTGCGTGCATTGCTCAATGATTTTGAGGCTAAGAATCCTGATGTAATGGGGGAACGGTAGAAGTAGCCTCTTTAAGATAAAACGAAGTGAGACGCTTCCCGAAAAAGACGGGGTTTATATAAGCTGTAATTGGCTGGTGTGAAGGCGGTATTGAACCGATTCATCCCAGCCAATTTTTTCTTAAATCGTATAAGATTGTTCATATAATTGTAAAAAATCAAAGGTACATGCTGAATATTGGAAAAATGAATATGATATAATTTTCAAGGAAGGAGGCAAAATATACCATAAACAAATGTCCAGCAAATCCAGCTCCCTCTTAAAACTGCACTTCCCCCTTTATATTCATCATCTAGCCCGCTATCATTTCAAAAAAACTTCACAAGCAAAATCACAAAGCTGAAATTTAATAATTGAATTGTTGTCTTTACACACCCATTTAGAAAAGGAGTGTTTTTATGCATGCTGTGCTGAGGAAGATTTCAAGAAATATTACTGTTTGTTATGGAGAGATTTTTCCGGACGACGAAAATAGTTATTTGCATTTTGCCTATAACGGAAAGTTGTTTCTAATAGCAGATTCTTATTGCCTGAACCCCGATTGCACATGCCGGGAAGCTGTGCTGAATTTCGTCCAGGTTTATCCAAGACGATCAGAAAAGGAAACTGACAGTTTTATGGTCAGAACTAAACTAAATGGCAGGGGATACAAAATCCACGAGCGGAACAGATTCTCTAAATTCGAAATCAAGGCCATCATGGTGGATTATACAGATGATGGGACCTTGTTATCCTTATTGAATGCACGATATAAGGAAATGAAGGAGAAAGTAAATGAGATTCTGGGTTGAGTGTACGAGTGAATAGAATGAAGGAAACAAGGTGGTTACCGTATAGCCATCGTTGATACGGTAACAGAATAGTCAACTGAACATAAAGACTCAATTAAATGCATTCATGTTTAAATCCTGAATGCATTTTTTATTGAAAGTTTTTGCAGCTTATCCAGGTAGCTTTCGACAGCCCCAAAAACCAGTCCCCTCGGGGCTTCAGTCCAATTTAATCAAACGTTTGATTAACAAAAATCCGACAAGATATGAGGGGAGTGATGGGTGTATGAATGACGTCAATGTACTTGGTACCACTGTCACTCTGGTTTTTATTGATAGAGCCTGAAGGGGTTACCAGCGGGTTGGGGCTTTTGTAGGGTTTTATTTAAAATGTAGAAACACCCCATCGATATAGGTTGAAACTAGCCTTTAAGGGACCAAAATATTAAAATGAATATGATATAGTATAAATAATCTGATTGTCTATGACCTTTGTCACAGATATGTTCCTTTATGTAGGAATTTCAGATTATTTTTTTTGTACAGCTATTCTTATATAATTGAAATGATTATGGAAAGTTTTTCTAGATGCTCTCTATGACAAATTGACTATACTTAATTTTTTTCAAATGAGTAGACTATAACGCTTAAAAAGGAAGTGAGACCCTTGTCGTCAAAAATTGCGTTTAATGCTAATGCGGTGAATAGTTCCATAGGAGATTTGAATCACAGCCTGGCAAAATTGAACAGTGTCCAAGCGAGTATTGCCACTTTGAGGGGCAGCATCGATCCGAGGATTCTTTATCGGGGAGGAATTGGTTCCAGGCTTGCAGGGGTAAGCCGGGAATTGAATGGTGTAGAGGATAGGGTGAATCGGCTTAAAACGTTTACTTCTTCATCAGTTGAAAAATACTCAAGTGCTGAGGCACAGATCAAAAGGCAAGCTCATGAACTTATGTCTGAGAATAATTTGCTAAAACAGGCTTTAGATTCGCGGACGGCTAGTGATTTATATGAATTCTATAATAATACGGTTGGCCGTTTACAGGATTTGCTGCACGGCTTGCAGTATTCCGCCGGGGCTGGCATTATGCATCTGCTTGGGTTCAAATATGCAGAGATAGGTGGGATTTTTCGCCAGTTTGACCTTGCCGACGAGGCTAAGTTTGGAAAATATAAACTTCCATTTGGCAAATACATTAAAGGTGTCGAGAATTCGAAGGCGCATTTTTTGTCAAAATTAATGGTGGATCCCATTGGAGCGCTAAAGTATAAAGACAAAGCCTTATCAGAGTTTTTATATAAGAGGTTTGCAAACTTCTTCCCTAGTGACATTGTTAACCTTAGTAATAATGTAGCGGTGTTAAAAGAGGCTATAAAACGAGATGGGACGTCATTTAAAAATGGGCTTTCAGTAGTGAAAGACCATGCCGGTAAAATTGTGGGGTCAGGACTGAAGGTGGTTAAATCTAATGCCATATTGGCAGGTGTGATTACTGCTGGAACTGAGGCAGTCGGTGCCAGCATTAAAATAACCGAAAACTATTCCATGTACGGTGGAGATGTTGAAAAGTTGAAGGTGGAAAATGCAAAGGTCGTCGGTGAAGCAGCCTGGAAAACAGTGGTTGTATCGGGCATATCCGTAGGAGGAGCTGTAATTGGAGGCACTATAGGATCCCTCGGTGGGCCAGTAGGAACGGTAATCGGTGCAACCGTTGGGGGCATGGTTGGCAGTTGGGCCGGAGATATTATTGCCGGAAAAACATCGGGTTGGGCACAGGATGTGGCTGTTCATTTTAAAGATGGAATTCATTCAATGACAGAAGGCGTCCGGACAGAGATGGCGAAAGTAACGAACGGGTTTAATAATGTCAAGAACTTTGCGGAAGGTTTATTGAGTGATAGCAAAAAAATCTTGGGCTCACTTTCCTTTGGCAATTAAAAGGGATTGAAATTCACTAAAAGGAGTAAAATATGGAACCAATTTCACTTTCAATCGAAGAATTAATTTATTGTTTTTATAGTGAAGGATATTTCGAACAAGGAAATGCCCTTAAGCAAGTATATTTTGGAGACCTTGAAGATGAAAAAATGGATTTGCTGCTGCAAATCACATGCCGATCCCTATTGGCTAAAAAACTAGTAAGTTATGAAAATCACAAGTTTACTTTATCAGAGGACCTAGTAAGTGTAATTTCTACATTGAATTATTCAGAACAAACCATTAAAGCTTCCCGTCATGCTGATGGTGGGAAAGGGGAGGAACAACTATCCTTTCACATTGGTGAAAAGGGTATTATTAAACATGCTTTGATGTTTGATGAAATGGTACATGAATTTTCTTTTGTCACATTGGAGGATGTTAGTGAGGCAATAAGTGAGTATTATCGAATAGAAAATAGTTCGGAGAATAATCATGATGCCTTTCAATTAACACAGAATGAGTTTGAACAATTGCTCTTAGCGTTAACCGATAATAGAAGTAAGTTTGAAATGCCGCTGCTCAAAGGAGAGAAGAAACAGTTTAATGACGTATTGGAAAAGACAAATGGTTTATTAAATACATTGCTGTTTCTGAAGTTTAATGAAAACAAAGAGCCTTATGCAACAAATATTGTCATGTTTACAAATAGTAATCATAATAATTGGATGATCGAAAAAAAGGATGACATATTTCAAGTTCAACTGGGCAGTGCAAGAAGTGTTGATCTCCTCATACAAGGAAACATAACTGCTTTCAAGGGAAAAGAGGAGGAACTCACACATGGATAATAATATTAGGATAACCGATGATAAAGTCGAAGTGGTCTACCTGCCATTCTGGGCAGGGTGTATGGTAACTGGTACCGGGATCATGACCATTGGCGGACTATTCACCCTGTTTTACATAGCGCCGAACTCTGGTATTGTAAGAGCCTTCTTGGCGGTCATTATCGGTATTGTTGGTACACTGTTTTTCGGCGGGATTTTATTAAGGGTTATATCTCTCTTGCTTAGTGGAAGGGCAGTATATACTGTTGAAGATGGGAAACTGAAAGGCCGGAAAAAAGCCATCCCGATTAGGGAAATTAAAGATATTTATTGGGGCGGGGCTGCTTCTGTAAAATATATCATGGTCAAGACTTTAAATAATAAAAAAGTTAAACTTTCGACATATAACCTCGTGTCCGAAGAACCTGTCAATCATGTCATAGAAACGTATGTCCTTCCCTATGCAAATACGGAGTTAAAAACCAATTGGGAAAAAAGGAGACAACGGGACAACGCTGACACTATGAGCATATCAAAATGACAAGATTTCATTTATAGGACCAGTGGCTATGCAGAGATTGAAAAATTGTTTATCCACTGGGGCTCAGGCAGCTTATCTTACATAAATCAAGGTGGTTTATCAGAATTTATTTTGATCTCATAACACGCCGTTGTGTTGCCGTGCACTTCACAGATGTGAAGGTGGTCGAACTGTTAGTTTGAAATAATTCTTTAAGGGACCAAAATGGAATTGGTCCCTTTTGTACTAAATTGAAGAAGGAGCTATAGACCACTTCAAAGTTGTCATAGTGATCCTAATGTATTTTCCACCCCGCCATTTTGGGCAGGGTGTACGCTGTTTGGTAAAATTACACCTGATAAGTTGAAGGTTTTGAATTACACGATAAAGAAAACCCTACGGATAACGTAGGGTTCAGTACAGTCTTTGAATCTAGTAATATATTATGTTTCATCCTCTGTTTATGTCAATTTTCAGCCTGGATTATTCAATTGCAAGTACAATTTCTGAATTCAAAAAGAATGGACGATAATAACCCAGTGTGCTTGCAAGAGGTAAGACCTCTGGTTTTAAATGAATATTCAAGTTCTCTTTAAGATAGTTCCGACGTGATTCAATTCGTTCCCATAATTCAGGATACTCTGTTTGAATTTCTTGGATAAGAACATTATCTGCTAAAGCAATCGTACTTTCTGCTGAAACTCCGTTATGTCCTTCTTGAACCGGAATGAAGTCTACCTGAAAAATATTTCCACTTTGAACAATTGCATCTGATCCTTTATAAAATGGTGAACTTAGCCATTCTTCATCTGCAGTCAAATGCCCAGGACATAATTCCCAACCGTACTTATCCTGCGGGTAATACTCTGCAAACCTATCGTAGAAATCGCTCCCTCTTATACCGATCATAATATTTTGGAGCCACCAGTTATAAGCTTTAAAGTAAGGAATGACAACTTCTTCAAGATATCCTGAATCAACACTCTCCAGTTCTTCGCGGTTGGATACAGCATAACCTGATCGACTTGATAGACCACCCTTATAACTAACTGTTAATGCAACTTTATCGCCTTTTTTAAGTTGGCGATTCGTTGGATAAAGGTTTGCTTTTATAAAGCGCTCTCCAAACGCTGAGATGGTCACTACATTTTGGTATTGGCCATCACGAGTTAACAGATTCCCTATTTCTGTTTCGCTGACCCCTTCTTCTAGCTCATTCAAAGCTGATAAGACTGCATCAGAAGCTAGTGAAGCACCATACTCATAATGAGCAATTTCATTGGCATTATTGGTTACACGCGCACCTCTTCCTGGATGCATATAGATTTGTGTTGCATTCACTAACTTTTCCTTACCAGCCACTTCAGCTAAGGCATCAATGATGAAAGCCGGCAGATCAAAGTTCTGGTGGAAATCATTAAAGTCATTCGATAATAACTTCCATCCAACTACGCCAACTTTTTGGGAAGTATCAAAATTCACTTGGCGCAAGTAGTCTGTCAATGGACGGAAATCCCCCATCGGCTGATTCGGCAGGGAGAAGAGTGGACAATGAACCCCCTCGCTTTCCACACGGGAAAACTTCACTTTGTTGTAGTTCTCATTTCCGAGCACTAGCGTACTGCTGCCATCTTGATTCAGTATTTGTAAACCTTCCTCAAAGCGGGGGATAAATCCAGTTAAGTATTCAAAATTACTCCCATGTTCTTTATCAGCATAAACAACTAATGAGCTTAGGTTTGCTTCTTGCATCAAATTTAAAACTTTCTGTTTACGAAATTTAATTGTATGATCACTTAATAGAATTGGTTTACCTGAATGATCTAGTTCTGGGGATAATGCTTGTTTAAGTATAATATTCAACTTTTAATAACTCCTCCTCTAAATTAATGGCGGTTGTAAAATAAAAAAGTGTTGGAGTAGATTGTGGATATGTTACTGGCAGTTGTTTGCGTTTCTTCCCGCGTTAATAATCGTGAGTTTTCATTCGTCTTCATTAACTGCAACAATTTGGGTAATTTCTTTTATATCTTGATATGTCTTTTTCTCTATTTTGTTATCAGTAACGATAAAATCAAAATCACACACTTCTCCGATTTTATAAAGAAATCTCTTTCCAAATTTACTGCTATCTGTTACAAGAATTTTGCATTTTGATTGCTTCATAACAGCTCTTTTTGTGAAGGCATCATCTTTATCAAAAAGAGTGACTCCAGAGGTAACACTAATTCCTTCGGCTCCTATTAAACAATAATCAAAATTAAAGTTGGAAATATATTCACTCGTTTGGATGCCTAAAAAACCTTTAGAAAGCTCTCGATATTTTCCGGGAACTGAATGCAAATTTATTTCATTATATTTTGAGAGTGAATTCATAACTAACAATGAGTTTGTAAAGAATGTACAATTGTTTTTTTGAAATATTTCTTTTGCTACTGCGAGGGTGGTTGTTCCGGTTTCAATAAAAATCGAACTTCCAGGTGCAATAATAGTATTGCAATATTTGCCAATCGATTTTTTTTCATTAATATTTACTAATTCTTTTACAGACATTGGATTTTCCACATTACTATCTTCCTTATATGTTGCACCTCCATAAATTAGATTGATTTCCCCCCTTTTTGCTAACTCATTTAAATCTCTACTAATAGTCATTGTTGATATCCCGAATTTTTCAGCAAGCTCTTTAGAACTTACTTCACCATTTACTTTTATCATTTCTAATATTAATTTTTGTCTTTTAGTCTGCTTCAATCTTAAGACCTCCAAGTTAACCTTGTATATTTTTACTAAAAAATACCAGATTTACTTATATCACTCAACAATCAATCCGAAGAATTACTATAAATTTAAACAAAGTTAAAATGAAGTAAATATTCAGTATAAACGTCCTAACACCACAAACGATAACATTTATTCAAAATAATCACAACAAAAGATAACACTAGAGACGAGAAATGTTTACTTGTGTTGTTTTTTTAGTTATACTTTAGATGTAAACAGTTACATTATTAAAAGGAGGAGGAAAAAATTTCTTACCCTCGCTAAAGTATTTTTTGTTTCAACTGATAAAACACCATATAGTTACTGATTTAAAAAAGAAATGGAGTAGGTCGAATGGTCCAATCAATCAATACAAAAGTCGATTTAGTAATTGACGCAACCTCACATCTGGGACTTCCAGAGTACGGTAAGATTATGATTGGGGACAAAGGTTTTGAATTTTACAATAGTCGCGACACTCGGAAGTTTATTCAAATTCCTTGGGAAGAAACTGATTATGTTATTGCTTCAGTCATGTTCAAAGGGAAATGGATTCCACGTTATGCTATCCAAACTAAGAAGAATGGAATGTATACATTTTCTTCTAAAGATCCAAAAAAGGTTTTACGAATAGTTCGTGAATACATTGATCCAACTCGCATAGTCAAATCATTAAGTTTCTTTGATGTAATCAAACGCGGCTTGAAGAGTACTTTTAAAAAGTAATAGTTTTATATGCTAGACAATTTGGATACTTGAAATGTTCTTGTTTAGGTTAAAAAAATCAACTGTGATGGCCCGACGTTTTTGTTGTTTGCTTCACAAAACAATTTAATAGAATAGTTAAAGATGGCGTTATTTGAAAACGGTTAAACATTTGCAGCATGTTTTTTTCTAAAGGCAAATAGAGGACTATTAATATTTATACACGATTAAGAGGTATAACCTATTGTGAACTTATGAGCATAAAGAATAAATGCTGCATAATTACTTGTTGGGTACAGGGTTTTTAAACTTTTCTATATTATTTACCTGTATTAACTAAAATAAAGGAGGTAAAAAGATGGTTGGGATTATCCTTGCTAGTCACGGTGATTTTGCTAAAGGAATCTTGCAATCCGGGGCCATGATCTTTGGAGAACAAGAAAATGCGAAAGCTGTCACACTGATGCCAAGTGAAGGGCCTGATGATATAAAGGTGAAAATGAAAGAAGCAATCGCCTCTTTCGATAACCAAGACGAAGTATTATTCTTAGTTGATCTTTGGGGTGGAACCCCTTTCAACCAAGCCAGTGGTTTGATTGAAGAACTTCAAAAAGACAAATGGGCAATTGTTGCTGGTTTGAACTTGCCAATGTTAATTGAATCGTATGCATCACGCTTTTCGATGAACACAGCACATGAAATTGCCGCACATGTTCTGAACACAGCGATAGAAGGCATTAAAGTAACACCTGAAAAATTACAACCAACAGCACCAGCAGCATCAACAGCAACACCTGCTGCTAAACCGTCAAATGTAGGTGCTCCGGGTAAATTTAAATATGTGTTGGCACGGATTGACTCTCGTTTACTTCACGGACAAGTCGCAACTTCTTGGACAAGATCTACAAATCCTACACGTATCATCGTTGTATCTGATACTGTAGCTAAGGATGAACTGCGTAAGAAATTAATTCAACAAGCTGCTCCTCCAGGAGTAAAGGGACACGTTGTTCCAATTAATAAAATGGTTGAGCTTGCAAACGATGACCAACACTTCGGAGGCCAGCGCGCGTTACTTCTTTTCGAAAATCCGCAAGACGTGCTTAAAGCGGTTGAAGGCGGTGTTCCTATAGAGACAATCAATGTTGGTTCGATGGCACACTCTCCTGGTAAAGTTCAACCTAATAAAACGTTGGCCTTTAGCCAAGATGATATTGATACATTCGCTAAGTTGAAAAAACTGGGCCTGAAATTTGATGTGCGAAAAGTTCCAGGTGATTCAAAAGAGAACATGGATGAAATTCTAAAGCGGGCTCAAGAGCTGATAAACAAAAAATCCTAATTATTTGAGTTAAGGGAGGATTAAACATGGATTTAAGTGTCATTCAAATAATATTAATCTTGGTTGTAGCATTTTTAGCAGGCGTAGAAGGAATTTTGGATGAATTCCACTTCCACCAACCAATTATTGCCTGTACGTTAATCGGTTTAGTTACAGGGCAACTAGTACCATGTCTTATTTTAGGCGGTACTTTGCAATTGATTGCTTTAGGCTGGGCAAATATCGGAGCTGCTGTAGCACCGGACGCTGCACTAGCGTCGATCGCATCTGCATTGATATTAGTTTTAAGTGGACAAGGTGAAGCTGGTGTTGCATCTTCAATCGCTATTGCTGTTCCGCTTGCAGTTGCTGGCCTTTTGTTGACAATCATCGTTCGTACAATTGCAACAGGTATTGTACACATTATGGATAGAGCAGCTTTAGAAGGAGACATTAGAAAAATTGAAATTTGGCAAATGATCGCTATCTGTTTGCAAGGGTTGCGTATTGCTATTCCAGCTGCATTAATTATAGCGGTAGGAGCAGGTCCGGTTAGAAGCTTACTAGAAGCTATGCCAACTTGGCTGACAGAAGGTTTGGCAATTGGCGGGGGAATGGTTGTAGCTGTTGGTTACGCAATGGTTATTAACATGATGGCTTCAAAAGAAGTATGGCCATTCTTCGCAATCGGTTTTGTATTAGCAACTATTTCAGAAATCACACTTATCGGTCTTGGTGCTATCGGTGTGTCGCTTGCCCTTATTTACCTGGCTCTTTCTAAACAGGGTGGTTCTGGTAATGGCGGTAACGGTAACTTTGGTGATCCTGTAGGCGATATTATTGATAATTACTAAGAAGGAGGCTTACATAAAATGGCGCAAGAAATAAGATTATCTAAACAAGATCGTATTGCTATTTGGTGGCGTTCAACGTTCCTTCAAGGTTCTTGGAACTATGAACGTATGCAAAATGGCGGTTGGGCATACGCAATGATTCCTGCAATCAAAAAATTATATAAAACCAGAGAAGATCGTTCAGCAGCATTACAACGGCACTTAGAGTTCTTTAATACTCACCCATATGTAGCCTCACCTATTCTTGGTGTAACCCTGGCACTCGAAGAAGAACGTGCAAATGGTGCTCCTGTTGATGACGTAGCAATTCAAGGTGTTAAAGTTGGTATGATGGGACCTTTAGCAGGTATAGGAGATCCAGTTTTCTGGTTTACTATTAAACCAATCCTTGGTGCATTAGCGGCTTCACTCGCTATGACCGGTAACATTCTTGGTCCAATTATTTACTTTGTTCTATGGAACCTTATTCGGATGGGATTCATGTGGTATACTCAAGAATCTGGTTACAAAGCCGGTTCTAAAATAACTGAAGACTTATCTGGCGGCATACTTCAAGATATTACCAAAGGCGCATCAATCCTTGGTATGTTCATCCTCGGGGCATTAGTTAACCGTTGGGTTTCAATCACGTTTACGCCAATTGTATCTTCAGTAAAACTGAGTGATGGTGCTTTTATCGATTGGAAAAACTTGCCTTCGGGAACAGAGGGAATTAAAACTGCGTTGGAACAGCAAGCTGCTGGCCTTTCGTTGAGTGATACCAAAGTAACCACACTACAAGACAACTTGGATTCGTTAATCCCAGGTTTAGCCCCATTGCTGTTAACACTTCTTTGCATGTGGCTGCTTAAGAAGAAAGTTTCTCCAATAACGATCATTCTTGGATTGTTTGTGGTTGGTGTTGGTTTCCACTTATTAGGCATAATGTAATAATTAAAGACTCATATTTTAAAAATTTGTACGCCAAACAACCTTCAGTTACCCTGTCATAGAGGGTTTTGAACAATATTTTATATTTCATATAGTACTATTGTATGATTGACGCGGCCACCTGCAAGGGTGGCTGTTATCGTATTACTGGTAGTAAAAATGTGGATTGTAAAGAAATTTAGTAGTAAATCACCAAGGTTATTAATTTAAGGGGGACACCATGTTAACGATTGGTTATATTGGAAATGGAAAAAGCACGAATCGATATCATCTGCCCTTTGTGCTGCAAAGAGAGAATATTAGGGTGAAGACCATTTATCAAAGAAATCCTAAACATGAAAGTTGGGATAGGATCCCAGGAGTAAATTATACTTCCGACTTAGATGAGCTATTAAATGACAAAGAAATTCAGCTCATTGTGGTTTCTACAAGAGTTGACAGTCATTATGAATACGCAAAATTAGTATTGGAACATAATAAGAATTGCTTGGTTGAAAAGCCTTTTACAGTAACCTTAGAACAGGCAAAAGAGATATTCTCATTGGCAAGAGAGAGAGAGTTAATTGTTCAGGCGTATCAAAATAGACGTTTTGATAGTGACTTTTTAACAGTTCAAAAGGTCATTGAAGAAGGAAAACTAGGGGACTTGCTGGAAGTGGAAATGCATTTCGACTACTATCGTCCTGAAGTACCCGAGTCTGTTCATTCTTTTAATCCTGTTACGTCATTTTTATATGAACATGCCTGTCACACACTTGATCAGGTTATCAGCTATTTCGGTAAACCGGATGATATCCACTATGATGTAAGGCAATTATTAGGACAAGGAAGAATGAATGATTATTTTGATTTGGATTTGTATTATGGTCATTTAAAGGTATCTGTCAAATCCAGTTATTTTAGAATTAAAGAGAGGCCCAGCTTTGTCATTTATGGCAAAAAGGGCTGCTTTGTGAAGGAATCCAAAGATCGTCAGGAAGAACATTTAAAGTTATTTTACATGCCTGATAAAAAGGATTTTGGTGTAGATACAATAGAACATTATGGTGTACTGACATATATTGATGAAGAAGGTACAATCCACGAAGAGAAAGTAAAATCCGTAAATGGCGATTATGGAAGAGTATATGATGATTTATATGAAGCTATTATAAATGGCAAAGAAAAAACGATTACAGATGAACAGACATTGTTGCAAATGGAAATATTAGAAACGGGAATTAAAAACTTAAAGTAAAATTTATTCGCGATTCTGTTATAGGCTCTAATAAAAACTCTTCTTGTCAAATAGTTGATTCGGTTGTAAAAATAACTCCGAAAGAAGGCACTTAACCATATTGGAAAGGGCCTTCTTTTTTCTTTGCTGGTTTGTCTTGGGAAGGAAAGATGAAAGAAAGATGATAAGGAGGAGGCTGTATTTTTTTATAGTTGGTTAATCACCTGATAGAAAAAAGTAGAAATGGTTCAATTACTTAACAGAGAGGGCTAAAACAAATACAATAAGTATGATATTTACTTTTTTATATAAGATAATAGATAAAACGAGTAAGGAGACCTATTATGGCTAAGACCGATGAAAAAAAGTTATCACTCGAGCAAAGTGAAGAATTAATGGGAATATTGAAAGACCGGTTTGAGAAAAACATGCATCGCCATGAAGGCTTGGACTGGGACAAAATCCAGGCGAAGCTGGATGAAAATCCGGAGAAACTGTGGTCGCTCAACGAGATGGAAAGAACTGGAGGTGAGCCGGATGTTGTTGGTTATGATGAAGAGAAGGATGAATACCTTTTTTATGATTGTTCAGCAGAAAGCCCTAAAGGCCGAAGAAGTGTTTGTTACGATCGTGAAGCACTGGAGGCAAGGAAAAAGCATAAACCTGAAACGAGTGCTATGGATATGGCAACAGACATGGGCATTGAACTCCTGACCGAAGAACAATATCGAGCACTGCAGGAACTTGAAAGTTTTGATAAAAAAACCTCGAGTTGGGTGAAAACTCCGTCTGATATACGAGAACGCGGCGGTGCCCTTTTCTGCGATTGGCGCTATGGGCACGTTTTCCTCTATCACAACGGTGCGGATTCCTACTATGGAGCTAGAGGTTTTCGTGGCTCGTTAAGGGTTTAAAAACAATTTATACATTGCCCCCTTAGGAAAAGAAGCAGGCATCCGATAAAGGATAGCCTGCTTTTATTCGGATTGAAAGCTGAAAATTTATTAAGAATATAAAAAGCCATCAATACATCAATCCAATAAGGAAGAAGGAATTCAACTAAAGTTATAAAGTCTTTGTTCAACCGGGTATTGTAAATAACTTCCTTTGCCACTATGATTAGATAAAAAGAGACTTCTAAAGGGGGGAACATATTTATGATCCCAGCAAAAATAGAGCCAGTTTCAATTACTCCCATAAGAAAGAGAGACCTTGAGTTCATCGCCGATTGGGTTGAACAGCATGAAAAATCGTTCTATCTTTTAGGATGGCCCTACGCTAAAAGTCAGACGCAGATGGAGGAGCTTTTTTACCGTTCCATCCTAAACGTACATAAGCAATTGCCCCGTTTTAAAAATGAGATTTCATTTGAAACATGGGTGATATCTATTTTCCTGCAAACCTGCCGGGAGTTTTCTGTCGAGGGGAATTTACAAGATTCAGAGGAAAACGGACCGAGCCAGGATTTAGTAAAAGCAATAGTCCACTTGAATGAGAATGAAAGAGAATCCATTATTCTTACCTATATACAGGGTTTCTCCCGGGAAGAGGCAGCCTATGTTCTTAACGTTTCGGTGGAAAAGGTAAAAGAGCATCTGTTTTCAGGAATCCAGTCACTTAAAAAAGAACTGGGGTATGGGGGCTTTAACGGCTGTAAAGAGTATCATACGAATTACATTGATTACTTTGAGAAAAAACTGGACAGGCCGAAGAAAATAGATTTTGAGATACATATTTATCATTGTAAAAACTGTCAGGAAGATTTGGCTGCCTTCCAGGATGTTATGTTCCTGATGACTGACTTTACCGATAGGCTTAACGATTTCGTTTTGCCCGCCAACTTTATAGAGAACGTCAAAGCCAGGTTGGCGGAGAGGGAAAAAAAGAGGCAGCTTAAGAACAGAAAACGGTTAAGAATCGGAGCAGTTGTTGCGAGTGTTCTTGCATTATTGCTGAGTATTGAAGGTGTGACAGGCGCTTTTTCCGGCCTCTACTATAGCTATACAGAAGAAGATCAGCAATTGCGTTCGTTCCTTCAACAGGACCTCGGAAAAATGCTGAACCTGGAAGCAGAAAGCAATGGGATAAAAATCAGGATTAAAAGTGTCATTGCGGATGATTCCCAGACACTCATTTTTTATGAAATTGAAGATACGGCTGGGGATAATCAATATTTAATGAATTATCATGAAGGAGTTTTTGTGGAGAATGAGTATAAGATCATGAACCGGGAAAAATATCCGAGGTACTATCCCCCCGACTTTGAATCAAAGTTGAATAAGGAGAAAAAGAACGTATACCGAGGAAAAATGGGTTTGCCGCCACTTACCGGGGAAAATGCCACGATTAAACTTAAGGTCAAACAGATAATGAAATTGATTCGGAATCCCTCTTCTAATTATTACGACACTATAGAGAATAAAATCGGAGAGTGGAACTTTGAAGTCCCTGCCACAAAAAAACCATCTACCGAATATGCCTTGGATAAAGAAACTGAAATTGACGGGATTCCGGTTCGGTTTGAAAAATTGACCATTGCCCCGACAGCGACAATTCTGGACTATGCTATTTATTATGGGTCAAAAAAACGAATTGATTTTCTTGAATTTGACCATCTAGAGGTCAATGATAAAAAAATAAAGTCTTCTATGCATGGCGGAAATATGTTTAATCAAGAGATGGACTGGTTAACATTTCAAATGCACTTTGATTCGCTTTATGGAGAAAAGGCAAAGGATGTCGGCATTCAGCTCAAATCAGCTCATTTAACGGTTGAAGACCAGAAAACGATTGAACTGGATCCTTCACAAACATATCCCCAAACGTTTGAATATGCGGGCAGTACCATTTCCATCGACAAGTTTGAAGTTGGAAAGCCTACCTCTATTGTCATAAGCAACCATGAAATCGAGGGCCGGGCATTTGAAACGCTTCAAATGGATGTGGTCGGAGAGGGTATAAATGGTTCGGAAATGGACTCTGAAGGTGTGCTTATTGATAGAAACGGGAAAAAATATGATACAACTGATCCCATCAATTATGAAAAAATCCAACCGCGTTATTACTTTACAGTTCACAGGATAAAGGTACACAGCAACACCGGGGAGGAAGATGGCATTCCCAAAAGCCTTACTATTTTTGGTTATAATTCGACAAGATACTTGGATGAGGGTATAAAAATTTCAGTGGAGTAGCCCTTGGATAAACCTGAAATTGAAATTTTGATTTAACACCTTTTGATGATAGTGTAAAATACGTAACCAGTTACTTATTTCCTTAGGAGGCAAACGAAATGGACAAGCAAGGACAGGAAATGTTTTTGAATTTTATTCTGCAAAGGGTTCAAGAGGGCAAGGAAGAGGAAGCAAGGGAAATTCTTTTGGAAAACTTTAGAAAACAGAATGAAGGCACTTTTACAAAAGATGATATTCAGCAGTTCATTCCAAAGATGCTTGGATTATTAAAACCTGAAAAGGTAGATGAAATCAAAGCAGTAGCACAGCGGTTTGCCGGGGATTTTGGCAATAAATAACCTTCCGCAATTTGTCGGAGATGAAAAATGAAGCGGTTTTTAGCTATTTCGGTCAGTTATTTTTGTACAGGAATCGGGAGTTATTACTTTTTTTCCTCTCATGCTACCTTTTATAGCAAGATGGTTTTAACGGTTGGCTTCCTTGGTATTCTATTTGATGGTTTTTATAAAAAGATGAGAGAATAAATTTAATAGTGATTAAAAACAAGGGTTAATTAAATTGTCCCTGGTTTTTTAGCTAGTAATAAATGAATGCGTAAAGTCAGCACAAGGCAAAAAGGACAAGGGTGAACGTCCCTTGTCCTTTAGGTTTCTGTCATTATTGAACTGCAACGTCTGTGAATTTTGCACTGTATGAGTCAAAGCTATAGTCGAAATCGATAACAGTTAAACTTCCGGATACTTTTTCTGGAGTACCAACGTCAGCTAATTGGGACGTTTTTGCTACTGCAAAGCCTTTGGATTTAGGAGCAATGTCGTCACTCATAGTAATATCGTTAGCACTGAAACCATTCACAGCTACACTGTCTGCTTGAATAGTAATATTGACATCCGTTTTGTTTTCAACAAGGAATTTCACACCTTTTGATTCCAAAGCTAGGAAGCTGATCAGTACACGGTCATCTTCAAACACTGGAACTGGAACTGGAGCTTTTTCCTCAGCTTTAGCTGCTTCCTCTATAGGCTTTTCGGTTTCTGCCGATGCTACATCCTCTTGTTCTACTACTTCTTTTACAGTTGCAGTAGAATCCTCTCCGCTTGGAGCAACCATGAAACCAAGAATAAATCCAATAAAGATTAATCCAATCATTTTTAGTGCCTTCTTCATTTCTCATTTCCTCCATCTATTTCTCTATGTAGTCAATACATTTCATATTTTACAATATTATTTCAATTTTGTTAACACTTTGTAACATGGTACTTATTAACTAAAAAAGGTTTTAATTTACTATTCTGAAATAATGAATGGAAAAAAGGACTTTTATCATTTATTACTATTGCCATCGCATGTCCAGTAAGATTACTGTATAATTTAGTCAGTATAATCGGCTGTCATGACAAACAGAGAAATGACTTTCCCCTGGCGACGAACAATTATTTCAGCCATACTAACAATGAATAGAGTGGTTACCTGCCACAAACCAGTTGACGAAATCCCTATTGTTGAATAATCTAGTGTAGTTCAATTAGAGCTGTTAACCACATGGCCCACTCAAAGCAACCTATGTGTTGCAACATGCATACTCGAAATGTTGAGAGAGAAGCCAACACTCATTTTGGTTGAAGACAACTAACCGCTATAGGAGTAGCCTTTTTTATTTCATATAAGTGAGAGGTATAAATGTATGGAGGATAAACGCTTCAAAATCGCACACCGGGAAGCGTTAATCGGTGTTGCACTTGTTCTGCTCAACTTTGCCATTTGGTATGGCTTTGCATATGGCCTTGGGAACGAGGATCCAAATACCTATGCGTACATACTCGGTTTTCCCGCATGGTTTTTCTATAGCTGCATTGCTGGGACGATTTTTATGATTGTGTTAATTGTGTTGGTCATGAAATTCTTTTTTACCGAAGTTTCACTTGATGAGGAAGATGAAGAATGCACTGGCAAGTAATTATTCCGCTTGCACTATTTCTTGTTGTTATTTTTTATATTGGCTTTTGGGCAAATGCGTACGTCCGGCGCTCTGACTCGTTTCTTTCAGATTATTTCCTTGGCGGACGTGAGATGGGCGGCTTCCTGCTTGCGATGACGATGATGGCGACATATGGAAGTGCGTCAAGCTTTATTGGCGGCCCTGGTGTGGCATATCAGACAGGACTCGGCTGGGTGCTGCTCGCAATGGCTCAATTGCCAGCGGGCTATTTTGTCCTGATGATTTTGGGGAAAAAATTTGCAATTATTGCGCGCAAATATGAAGCTATTACATTAATTGATTTTCTAAAGGCTCGTTATCAATCCAATGTGATTGTCCTGCTATCGGCGGTTGCGATTCTTATCTTTTTATTCGCGTCGATGACAGCGCAATGGGTAGGCGGAGCACGGTTAATCGAGTCATTAACAGGTCTATCCTACAGGGGAGCATTGTTAATTTTTGCAGTTGCAGTTCTGGTATACGTCATTGTTGGGGGCTTTGCGGCCGTTGCCTTAACTGATGCATTACAAGGCTCAGTGATGATTATTGGAACGGTCATTCTGCTTGTTGCGGTTATTATTGAAGGAGGCGGTGTTTCCTCTATAATGGCAGAGCTTGTAGCGGAAAATCCTAATCTGGTTTCGCCGTACGGTGCAGATGGAAGCCTTTCGCCACTCTATGTATCAACATTCTGGATCTTAATCGGGATCGGTGTAATAGGCTTGCCGCAAATCGCCGTCCGTGCGATGAGCTATAAAGACTCCAGAGGGATGCATCGTGCCATTATTATTGGGACCATTGGGATCGGGACCATCATGTTCGGAATGCACTTAATCGGTGTATTCGGACGGGCTGTTATGCCAGGGATTGAAATTGGCGATAAAGTAATGCCGACATTAACACTTGAAATACTCCCGCCTGTTCTGGCCGGCGTTGTACTGGCGGCGCCAATGGCAGCCATCATGTCGACCGTAAATGCTTTATTGATTTTAGTAAGCTCGACGCTTGTGAAAGATGTGTATTTAGGTTTTATAAAACCGGAGGCTAAGGATGCTGAAATAAAACGGATTAGTTTTATTGTAACGACAGTTGTCGGGATTGCAGTCGTTCTTTTCGCATTAAATCCGCCAGATTTATTGATTTGGTTAAATTTATTTGCATTTGGCGGGCTTGAATCGGCGTTTTTATGGAATGTCGTACTGGGGCTTTATTGGAAAGGCGCCAATAAATACGGAGCTCTTGCTTCAATGATTGTTGGACTTGTTTCGTATATTTATATTTATCACTTCCATGGCAATCTTTTTGGCATGAACAGTGTCACCATTCCTATTGTTGTATCGCTCTTCGTTTTTGTCCTAGTCAGTATGTCTACAAAAGGAATAGTCAAACAACAACATAGCATGTAAGGAGAAGCCACCTATTGAATTAAATAGGTGGTTTTTTGCCGGAAAACAGCAAAATCCCACTTTGTATGCATTTATTTATTGTCGATAAGGGAATATAATAAGAATAATAGACAAAATTTTCTTTATTTTTAGTATAGTAGGATGAAAACTGGAGGGTCATATGAGAAGAATTAGGAAAAGTTCTATTGTCTCTTACAGCCACTATGGACATACGAAAGTTCCAAACATGATTCAAACCGCATGCCCCAATTGCCGAAAAACAAGTAGTTTCACCCTTAAAGCCAACTATCAGACAGGCAAGAACGGGTTCCTGACAGAAGGGACGTGTTCAACATGTAAAAAGGATTCCACATTTGTAATGATTTTAAAAGGTGTTCCAGATGATATAGGAAACCCAATAGATGTTTATATCTATGACCCTCAATCTTCCAAACAGCCAATCAACCAGCTGGAACAATTGCCTCACATCCCTCCCGATTTAGTCAGGGCCTACCGCTCTGCTTTAAATATTTATCAGTGGAAGGATAATGCTGCCACAGCCGTGATGTCAAAACGTGTAATCGAAAGCATCTATAAGCATTTTGCAGGGGATAAAGGAAATGCAAAGCCACTTGCTGAGCAATCGGACCAAATTGTCGAGAATCTGGACTTAGTGAAGCCTATCCGTTATCTTGACCTGCTTCTTCGTCCCGACAATCCTTTTTATGAAATTCTGGAGCTGGAAAAGGATCTTGATGATGAAACAGCTGCCCACTTAATGGACCTCCTTGAGAATCTAATCGATTACCTTTTTGTCCTGCCTGGGAATATAGAAATTACCTATTCGAACATCCAACAGAAAATTAAATAGTGCTTTCAGTTTAGAAGGTGCCCTTCTGCCCGGTAGCTAGTGTCTGGGAAGCGGGCATCTTTGTTTTTTCAGGAGGCTGAAAGGTGTCCAGGGACGGGGCGCTTTTATTTTTTATATATGTTAAAATCTACTAGGTGTTTTCTAATCACTGATTGTCCTTTATACTAGGTAAGATGTGTGCATAATTTAACAGACTATAAAAGCCTTTTTATAATAGATAACTTTATTTCTGCAACAAAGGAGGAGACTTCATTGACAACAAGTGCCGAAACAATGGTTGCCGATATCCACCGGTTGGATGAGAAGGGTTCAGGCCAGGCTGCAATTTGGCGTGAAAACGAACATGGCAACTTGAAAAAGCTGAAGCTGACAATCCCGCAGACTCTCCCAGGTGAAAAAGTGAGTGTGACGGTGGACAGACCTGAAAAAAGGCGATGGAGAGCGCTTCCTAATGAGATTTTGGAGGCCAATCCCGAAAGAACTGCTCCGCCTTGCCCCCATTTTGAAAAATGTGGCGGCTGCGTATGGCAGCATTGGCAATATGAAGGACAACTGAAACAAAAAACAAATCATGTAAAGCAGGCGATAGAATCACAAGGTTTCGATCCGGATTTGGCCCTCGATACGATTGGTATGGACAATCCCTGGCATTATCGTAACAAAATGGAGTTCACATTTGCTCCCGATGGAACGCTTGGCCTGCATGAGCAAGGGAATTTCCGAAAAATCATTTCTTTGGAAACATGTTTGATTGCTGGCAAGGAGATGGTTGCTGCTTCAATGGAAGTGGCAAAATGGGCAAAAAGCCATCAATTAAGCGGCTATAATAAGGACTTGCATGAGGGCTTGCTGCGTCACTTAATGGTAAGGCAATCGTTTGCAACTGGGGAAATCATGCTCGCCCTGTTTGCAACGGAAGGACCAGCTGCCCATCAAGAGGCTGCTGATGATTTAGTGCGGCGGATTACGACGGCGTACCCACAAGTGAAAAGCTTGTTGTGGCTTGAAAACAGAGATTGGGCGGACCGTACGCAATCGGAAAACACGCATATCCTGGCTGGACGGGACTTCATCTATGATGAAATGGATGGATACAGGTTCCGCCTTTGGTTTGATACCTTCTTCCAGACAAATCCGACCCAGGCTCAAAAGTTGGTCGACCTTGCAATCGAGATGGGCGAGCCGAAAAAATCAGAAAAAATGATTGATTTGTTCTGTGGTGTTGGTACGTTTTCACTGCCGTTCGCGAATAGGGTAGGAGAATTAGCAGGCATCGAAATTGTCGAAACGTCGATTGAATCAGCGAAACGCAACGCTGCTGATAATGGCATCCACAACACTACCTTCCTTGCGAGGGATGCGAGAAAGGGAATCGACGAAATTCTTGAGAGCTTTGGAAAACCAGAACTATTGCTGCTTGACCCGCCAAGGTCAGGTGCAGGCGGAAAGGTCATGAGGAGAATTGGGCGTGCCAAGCCGGAACGAATCGTATATGTATCATGCAATGTAGATACGTTCGCAACCGATATTAAGGAGCTTGAGCAGTTCGGATATGTGCTGGAAGTTGTCCAGCCAGTTGACCTTTTCCCTCACACCGTCCATGTTGAATGTGTTGCGAAACTAACTCTTATGTAGTAACTAATCATTAAACCATTAACCCGTAAAATTCGGAGATATAAGGGACAAGGCTCTGTAAAAATGTAATACAAATAGTCCTCCAGATTACATGGTAATTTGGAGGACTACTTATGTTGATATAAAAGAATCACCTTCTATAACTGAATATTCATTTCACTGCGTATGAATACTAAGCGGAAAAATTCCGGCTAAATTGGGAAATATCCATATTTCTTTAAAAATTAACGGAGATTTTCCGTTTATTTTATCCAAACCGATGGATATTAACTTATTTAGAGCAGTTAAGCGGAATATCTCCGCTTATAAACGCTTCGTAAGTCTCCCGTATATACATTAACAGGAATTTTTCCGCCTATGATCATTCTTATACCTGAACAAAAATCGGTACGGAGAAGGAGGAAATAGCGGGGACCCAGAACAGCCATGAAAAGTGGTCTTGCTATCCTTCATGGTCTTTGAAGAGGGGAACAGCCTGAAAAAGATGGTCTTACCATCCATCATGTTCTATGAAGACGGGAACAGCCAGAAAAAACCGGTCTTACCATTCTTCATCAGGTCTATGAAGACGGGAACAGCCAGAAAAAAATGGTTTTACCATCCTTCATCAGGTCTATGAAGGTGGGAACAGCCAGAAAAAAATGGTCTTGCCATCCTTCATAGGAATAATGGTTACCAGCAGAAAGATGACGGACAAATTTTAAAAAGAAAATATATATGAAATAATGAAAAGGAGTAACAGCCTAAGTTACTCCTTTTCCATTTGACATACCTATTTTAGCGGGCCATTTGTAATTTCAGTAAGTTTAGGATTTATAGCAAGGATCTTTGCGTTTACTTCGGTTATGCCAAAGCCCGCCAATCTTTTGGAGTGGATATAGATTCCACCTGCTTCACTTGTTTCAGGACTCTCAGTCCAGATTTTCCACTTGAAGCCTTCTTCTTCATTGATGCTTTTTGCTAAATCAGCAAAGCCTTCTGCCATTTCATCTCCGAATGGTCCATTCATCTTAAAATCTACTTGCAATACGTATGCTATCGTCATTCTCCTTTATCAAGTAGTAGGTTAAATAAAAATCCCCGGATTTATACCCACTACATTTTAGTCAATCACGTTCATATAAAACCAATAGTTTATTGGATTTGTGGTTATACAACACATTGAAGAAATTGTTGAAATTTACTGCGGGGAATAGGGGGAATAATTTAATATTTAGGTGAAAAAGCTAGTGTAAAAAGAACGTTTTAGAATGGTAGGGTTTATTGCTTCGATTATTCTTTTTAATTTGATAGCCTTTACTACAAATAAACGGCTTACGAACAATCAGATTGTCCATGTTTGGACTTTTACAATTGCTGTCCAGGCGGTTACTGAGACGTTTATAGACTTTAAATACCATGGTTATGGGTACTTTACGAAGGAGATTAATTGGTGGGTGCTGCCTGCTTTTACGGTCTTGATTCCCCCGGTAAATATGATTTTTTTAAATTGGTATCCGTATGAGCAATTGATCTATAAACAAATGCTTTATATTCTGTATTGGACAATTGCTATAACATTGTATGAATTGCTCACCTTATTACCGGAACCATGGGGCTATTTTCAACATAATTGGTGGCGAATCGAGTATTCATTATTGGTAAACCCGTTTTTGCTACTCAGTGTATTGGGTTATTATAAATGGGTCTGCAAAGTTGAAATCTCATAATTCATTATCAAAAAAGCAACGACTTCCGTTTGGTGAAGTCGTTGCTTCTAAAAAATAGGCAGAAGGTACTGGGTTAAGCTTCCTTCAATGCTCCTTTGATATCCAGTTCGTGACCGGCAAAGGAAATTTCCTGAATGGTTACCGTAAGCTGTCCACTTGGGATTTTTATTGATACTTGATCACCGACTCTCTTAAGTAGAAGTTGTCTGCCTACCGGTGACAAAAACGAAATAATCCCTGAATCGGGGTCCGTTTGTTCCGGATAGGAAATGATGTATTCCTCAGTGTCATCTTCGTCCTCGAACACGACTGTAACCTTGGAGCCAATGAAAACCTTTGGTATAGACGTAATTAAATCATTTCGCTGATTTTCTTTTAAAAAGCCCTCAACCTCCAGGGTGTATTGAGCAAAGAAATCCTTTACCCGCTCCCCAACCGGGGTGGATGAGATATAGAGTTCAGTTAATTCCTTGATATGTTCATCAATATATACTAATTGGTGGACGAAGTAATCTTTGCTTAGAAGTACACTATGGCTCATAGTAGATGACCCCCAGACTTGGATTGAACTTCTCGCCAAATTTCATGAATACTTTCATTCCTTTCGCCTCCTAAAAAAATGATATCTTTCACCCAATAAGGAGGGCCTGCTGCCTCCTCATTAAAGAAAGATATTAGGACTATTTTATCACAAAAGTGAAAAAATTTCATGAGAATTAGGAAATCATAGGAAATTTGGTATTTTCTTCAGTTTTAGACAAATGGATGAATGAATAGCCATTCACTTTCTGTTAACATGAAAGAAGGAATGATTTAGGGGGAACAGTTATGCTGATTAAGAAGTATTTTTCTGAAAAGACAGCGAATGGTGTGCATATGGGTAACGGCACTGTATCTATAAAACGGTTTAAAATGAATGTTCATTCCTTTTTCATTGATGGTGTGCTGATTGACACAGGAAGCAAGTCATTGGAGAAGTATTTCAAGCCGTTCTTCAGCCAGCTTGAAATTGATAAAGTGGTCATTACACACCACCATGAAGACCATACTGGCGGTGCTGCGTTTTTGCAGAAGGATTTCGATTTGCCGCTTTATATGAATCGTATTAAGATTGGGGATTGCTCGGAAAAGGCGGATTATCCGCTTTATCGACAGGCGTTTTGGGGAAAACGCCGTCCTTTCCACGCCGAGCCTTTAGGCGGAACTTTTCAGTCTCCCTATGCAACCTGGAGGGTCATTGAAAGTCCTGGCCATGCCGTTGACCATGTTTGTTTTTTAAATGAGGAGACAGGCCAAATGTTTACTGGTGACCTTTATTGCCAAGAGAAGACAAAAGTTGTCCTTCGCGAAGAAAGCATCCCTGAGATTATTCAATCATTAAAAAAGGTTTTAACTTATGATTTTGATGATGTGTTTTGCTGCCATGCTGGTTATTTGCGCAATGGGCGGACTGCCTTGAAGAACAAACTTGAATACTTGCTGAACCTGCAGGGAACAGTCTTAAAGATGTATTATGAAGGCAAAACTCCTGAAGAAATTAACAATACTTTGTTTTCAAAACGATATCCCATTATGTTCTTTTCAGCAGGGGAATGGGATTCGATTCATATGGTACATTCTATCCTTAAAAATCAGGCAGCTTCTGTTAGTTAATTCGGATCTGCCTGTTCTGCTGTTAAAAATGTATCCCCTGGCTCTCCTCATGGGATTATCCTCAAGCATCCACCTTATAGGCAAGGCACTTTTTCGGTACCACCCATTTGATATAGTTAAGGAAGGAGGGATTTCCATGTTAAATCAAAAACGAATCAGAGAGTATGGGATCAAAATCGGAAGTATGAAGCCCGGGATTCATAATGCAATAACGGACGTTGAAGGAGTGTCGGTCGGCCATGTAACCCTAAGTGATAAAGGAATGCAGACGGGAGTCACGGCAATCCTGCCGCATCAAGGGAATCCATTCAAAGAAAAATTAATTGCCTCAAGCCATATAATCAATGGATTTGGCAAAACAGTCGGCACGATTCAAATGGCTGAGCTGGGTACATTGGAGACTCCGATTATCCTCACGAACACGTTAAGTGTCGGAACTGCTGTAGATGCTCTGATTGACTACGCCTTGGAACGAAACCCTGAAATCGGACGGACAACCGGAACAGTGAATCCGGTGGTTGCTGAATGCAATGATATGTTTCTCAATGATATTAGGGCAAAGTATGTTAAGCCCAACCATATTTTTGAGGCAATTGAGAACGCCTCTGTTGAGTTTGAGGAAGGTGCAGTTGGAGCTGGCCGGGGTATGCTCTGTTATTCAATGAAAGGTGGAATAGGCTCGGCCTCAAGAATCGTTGAATTGGAATATGGTACATATATGATGGGAGTCCTGGTATTAACGAATTTCGGAAGTATGGCTGATTTTCGGGTAAACGGCAAGCCTGTCGGCAAGGAATTGCAAGATGCAATGGAACACCGTTGCGAAATGGAGGATAAGGGCTCGGTTATTGTTGTCGTTGCCACTGATCTTCCTGTTTCGGAGAGGCAATTAAATAGGATTTTGAAACGGTCCGTAACCGGGCTGGCACGGACAGGTTCAATTATCACAACAGGTAGCGGAGAAATCGTCATTGGATTCTCAACAGCAACGAAGATTCCCCATGATAAACCATCTGGCCTCCTAACCATACCGTCCATCCATGAAGAGGACATAGACTTCGCCTTCCGGGCAGTCGGCGAAGCCACAGAAGAAGCAGTCCTGAATTCCTTGATTACCGCTGAGGAGATAGTGGGAAGGGATGGAAATACCAGGCCGGCACTAAAGGATTTGCTAAGGAAGTTTTCGATTTCTTTGTTGAATGAGTAGGGTTTCGAATAAGCCTTTGGTGCAAAAAATTAGTGACTGTTTTCCTTAAGTTATAGAAGGAATTCATATGGGTTATCCTGAATTACTATTATGCAAGGATTAATTCAATCTGGAGGGGAAGTATGGGCCGATTAATTCATTTTGAGATTCATGTAAGTGACATGGAGCGCGCAATGAAGTTTTATGGAGAAGTATTTGGCTGGTCGTTTCAGGATTGGAGCGACTATGCGGGGATGCCTTACTTCGGAGCGGTCACAGGGGATGAGGGGCAGCTGGGAATCAATGGAGCCTTGATGAAGCGTCATGGTGCTCCGCCTGAACCAGGACAAGCGATGAATGGCTTTGCTTGTACGATGGGCGTAGACAATTACGATGAAACGGAAACTAAAATCCTTTCCAATGGCGGCCAGGTTGCTCTGCCTAAACACGCTCTTCCCGGAATGGCTTGGCAGGGATATTATTTAGATCCCGAAGGCAATATATTCGGTATCCATCAGCCTGATGAGAATGCTAAATAATAACAAAGAAAACGAATAATAATTTTACAAAATTACCATTTTATGTGATAATAAAGGAAATTTCGGAGGAGGGAAGTAAGTTTATGATGGAACCAGCTAATTGCCAGAATTAATTTTTTGAAAATTAATATCGATTTTGTAGTGAGTATCAAAAGGGTCTATTTGAATAGGTTTCTTTGTTGTACTCTTTATGGAATCATGGCAATTGGAAGGTAAACTTACTTACTGATATCCGAATATGATTGAATGGAATGGCGTACCGCGTTTATTGATGGTACCAAGCAGGTACAGCCGTGTACTCTTATTTGGCTGGTGCTAATCCTCTTGATTATATTCACGATGAACAGGCTGTAAGAAGCAACCGTCTTCTTATGGTCTTTTTTATTTGGCTGTGTTAATGAAAATTAGTTTTCATGGAGAAGGACCAGACTCTTTATACGTACGAGGTTTAGTGTGCCACTTAGCTACCACCTAAATTGGGCAGAAAAAAAGCTCTATTGACGACCGTAACAATTAATTTTTAGTTACAAAGTCGAAAATACGCTATAGACGACTGTACGCGGTAATTATCGCTCACACGGTCGGCAAGAAGCTCTATTGACGACCGTACGAAGAAATAATTGGTCACAAAGTAGGCAAGAACCTATTAACGACCGTACTCGGTATGATTCGTCCACACGGTCGGCAAGGGTATTCCGGTAGCAGGGCTCCATACTTGTACTAAAAACAACAGCGACATTAGGTAAGGTATTCTTCTTTGCCCTGTCCATAAAGAGAGATTATGGATGAAAGAAGGGTAATTTTTATGATGGAGTTAAAGGTAAGAGGTTTAAAAAAATATATGGAAGCCACTCTTGTGGTGAATAATATCACCTTTGAAGCGTACGAAGGAGATAAAATCGGAATTGTTGGGGCAAACGGGAGCGGCAAGAGCACGATTTTGAAAATCATTGCCGGGATTGAGCCGATGCACTACTACCCGGGTTATCCGCAAACATCCAGCCCAGGCTATGATGAAGGGGTGATTTTCCTTCCAAAAGAAGCGACGAAAGCGTATCTTGATCAATCGCCATCCTATCCGGAAGGCTTGAAGGTCATTGATGTGTTAAATCTGGCTTTTGAGGAGGTCGATGCAATTGAACAGCAAATGCGCGAGCTGGAAAAGAAAATGCAAACAACGGATGAGGACCAACTGGAAAAAGCACTGAATAAATACAGCAAGTTGATTCAGCATTATGAGGCAAAGGGCGGATATGAGCGGGAAGAAAAGCTAAGCAAAGTTTCCACAGGGCTGAATTTTTCCGAAACCTTCCTTGATAAGGACTTCGATTTGCTGAGCGGCGGCGAGAAGACAACGGTTGTGCTCGGGAAGCTGTTAATCCATAACCCGGACATCCTGCTTCTTGATGAACCGACCAATCACCTGGATATGGAAGCAATTGAATGGCTTGAAGGATTTCTCAAAAACTACAAAGGAATTGTGCTCATTGTGTCCCACGACCGCTATTTTCTCGATAAAACCGTAACAAAGGTTGTTGAGATTGAAGACATGGAGTCCACATTCTATAAGGGCAACTACTCCTCTTTTATCAGTCAAAAAGAGGAGAATATGCGAATTCAATATGAGCATTTCCGCGAACAGCAGAAAAAAATCAACAACATGGAGAAGCAGGTGCCGAGCCTGAGGGATTGGGCTTTGCGGGCAGATAACAACAAGTTTTTCAGGCGTGCAGCTTCGATTCAGAAAAAACTCGATAAGCTGGAGCGGATCGATAAACCTATCTTCCAACGGAGAAACATGAGGCTGGATTTCAAGGCTGCTGAGCGTTCCGGGAATGAAACCATTAAAGCAATCGGGCTCGAAAAACGTTATGAGGATAAGGTGATTTTCAAAGGTGCTGATATGCTTATCCATTACGGAGAACGGGTCGGCCTAATTGGTCCGAATGGGAGCGGAAAAACGACCTTCCTGAACATGCTGCTGGGCGAGGAAACACCGGATCGTGGTGTTGTCAAGCTTGGCGCCAATGTACAGGCTGCATACCTGCCACAGAAAATCAATTTCCCTGACGAAGAATTGACTGTTCTTGAAGCGTTCAGGGAAGGAATTTCTGTCCTCGAAGGGAAAGCCCGTGAGTATCTGGCGAAGTTCATGTTTTATAAAGGCAGCGTTTTTAAAAAAGTAAGGCATCTCTCTGGTGGAGAGAGAATCCGCCTAAAGCTGGCAATGCTGATGTTCAAGGATATTAATCTGTTAATCCTTGATGAACCGACCAACCATCTTGACATTGACTCAATCGAAACACTGGAAACAGCGTTAGAGGAGTTCAAGGGGACGATTTTCTTCATTTCCCACGACCGCTATTTTATTAACAAAATCGGTGACAGAGTGGTTGCAGTTGAAAATGGTCTCCTTACTAGCTATCCAGGGAACTACAATTATTATAAAAGTGAACTGGATCAGCGGAAGGAGCTGGCCGTACCTCTTGCTAAAACAAAAAAGGACAATAAGCCGGCCATTCGGGTCCCTGAGCGGGATTGTAATCAGGCTGACAAAGCCCTTAAAAGGATTGAAAGACTGGAGCGTGAAATAAGCTTACTCGATTTGGAGCTGGCCGCCAGCCAACTCGATTATGAAGAGCTTCACAGGATGCATTGCAGGAAATTGGAATTGAGTAAGGAAATTGAGACAGCCATGGAAGTCTGGTTCAAATTACAAGCCTAATGAATTAAAAGCAGGAACCTTGCCAGGGTTCCTGTTTTGTTTTAAAAACTGCGGGCATATGAGGTTTGCTTTTGAAAGAAAGGAAGTGCTATGTTAGGTTTGTAGACTAGTATACAACTTATCCTATAAAGGTGGTATTCAATGAGTACAATTAAAGTGGGTGTCATCGGAATCGGCAATATGGGCAGCATCTATGTCAAGATGCTGGACAAAGGCCAAATTCAGGGAGCGGAGCTGGCGGCAGTTTGCAGCCGGAATGAAAAAAGGATTGAATGGGTCAAAGCCAATACAAGTAAAGATGTGAAAATATTTAAGGATGAGGATTCCTTTATAGAGGATTCGGGGATTGATGCGGTTCTAATTGTGACCCCACATTACAGCCATCCTGATTTGGCGAAAAAGGCATTTGCAAAAGGGCTTCATGTTCTTGTTGAAAAACCGGCGGGTGTTTTCACAAAAAATGTCCTTGAAATGAATGATGCAGCGAAGGCTTCCGGCAAAGTGTTCGCCATCATGTATAACCAACGGGCAAATCCCCTTTATCAAAAAATCCGCGAGCTGGTCCACTCGGGTGAACTTGGTGAAATTAAGCGGACGAATTGGATCATTACTGATTCCTACCGGCCGCAAAGTTATTATGATTCAGGTACATGGCGCGCCACCTGGAAGGGCGAAGGCGGTGGGGTTCTCTTGAATCAGGTATTGCATCAATTGGATATATGGCAGTGGACGACAGGACTGATGCCAAAAGCCATTCGTGCAGTCTGTGGTGAAGGAAAGTATCATGATATTGAAGTTGAAGATGATGTGACCGCTTTTGTGGAATATGAAAATGGGGCGACTGGAGTTATTATCGCTTCTACAGGAGAAGCTCCAGGTACGAATCGGTATGAAATTGTTGGCGACCGCGGGAAAATCGTTGCCGAGAATGAAGAACTTGTTTTTTATAAACTAGCCCAATCCGAACGTGCATTTAATGCCTCCTTCAAAGGTGGATTCGGTACCCCGGAATATGAGAAAATCACAATTCCTGTAGAAAGCGAGAACGGCAATCATGCCTTTATCATCCAGAACTGGATCGACGCAATTGCGAAGGGAACGCCTTTGCTTTCGCCTGGGGAAGAAGGGCTGCTTGCATTGGAAATCACAAATGCGATCTACCTATCTTCCTGGCTGAATGAACCAGTCAGTTTGCCAGTAGACCCGGACTTTTATTACGAAAAATTGCAGGGAAAAATCAATAGATCCACGTTTAAAAAAAAGAATGTAACGGCACAGACACTGGACGTAAAGGGGACGTATTAAGAAAGGAGCAGACCGAATGATTAAGGTTGTCTGCAAACAAAAACTCAAACCTGAAGTGAATCTTGAAGAGTATTTAAGCCTGGCCAGTGCACATCAAAGCGAACATAAAAGAATCGTCCCACAGCTCAGGAGCATGCGCGAAAGTACGGAAATCAGCATTTATAAAGAAGTTGAATGAAGTGGCAAAAAGCTTATCGGGCTCTTGCGTAAATATCATAGGTGCGAAAAAAGAGTCTTGATTCTTTTTTGCATCTTTTTTCTTTTTTGGCTTAGCAATTAGGGGTATTCCCAATCTTTTAATTCTCCACAACTATATAGAAATAATCTTTGTATATTTATTTGACTGTTAAAACGTCAAATAGTGCCTTCTTAATAGATTGAAATTAATATTTTCTAAATGCCTGTTGATTTCCGTTCCAGGCGCTTCGCTTTCCGCGGGGCGTGCGGTGAGCCTCCTCGCCGCCGTTGGCGTCTGTGGGGTCTCACCTGTCACGCTGCTCCCGCAGGAGTCTTCACGCCTTCCTCTCCAATCAACAGGACTTCAAAAAAGAATTTTTCAAATTCAACAGATATAAACAGATTTTGCTCTCGTAAACCTCTGTTTTTATAGGATAAAGGCCTTAATTTACAAGTTTCCCACTATTATAATAGCATAATGTTTAAATTTTCCTACTATTTGTGATATAATATTCAAAGTTTAATTGATACAGAAAAGGTGTGTGAATAGGACGCGCCGGCTTGCTGTAAGACAAAGGCAGGAGCGCCTACATCCTTTCTGCAAACTTAGGGGAGAAGGATGGTAGAAATGAGTAACGGACAAACGAAATCAGACGTAATTTTAATTGGTGCCGGAATCATGAGTGCGACTTTGGGAACTTTGCTGAAAGAATTAATGCCAGATTGGAAGATTACTATTTTTGAGAAGCTTGAAAGTGCAGGGGTAGAAAGCTCGAACGAATGGAATAATGCAGGTACCGGGCATGCCGCACTTTGCGAGCTAAACTATACCGTCGAAAAGCCAGACGGTTCGATAGATATAGGCAAGGCCATTAAAATTAATGAGCAGTTTAGGGTTTCACAGCAATTTTGGTCTCATTTAGTAAAAAAGAATTTAATTCATAATCCACAGGATTTTATTAGACAGCTTCCACATATGAGTTTTGTTAAAGGGGAAAAAGACGTCTCTTTTTTAAAAAGGCGATTTAAAGCGCTATCAGACAGTCCGCTTTTTCATGGAATGGAATATTCAGAGGATCCAGATATTCTCGAGAAGTGGATGCCACTAATGATGGAAGGCCGCAGATCGGATGAGCCAATTGCCGCAACAAAGATTGACTCCGGTACTGATGTCAACTTTGGAGCGCTCACACGAATGCTGTTTGAACATTTAAAGAGAAAAGGTGTCGAGATTAACTATAAACACAAGGTCGAGGATTTAAAACGGACAAGCGATAGCTTATGGGAATTAAAGATTAAAAATCTTGAAAGCGGTACCGTAGAACGCCATACTTCAAAATTTGTATTCATCGGTGCCGGTGGCGGAAGTTTGCCATTGCTGCAAAAAACGGGCATACCGGAAAGCAAGAATGTTGGAGGCTTCCCGGTTAGTGGACTGTTCCTTGTTTGCAAAAATCCGGAAGTGGTCGCCCAGCATCATGCAAAAGTTTATGGGAAAGCAGCGGTTGGAGCGCCTCCAATGTCTGTGCCGCACCTTGACACACGGTTTATTGATGGACAAAAATCATTGCTGTTCGGCCCTTTTGCCGGCTTCTCTCCGAAGTTTTTGAAGACAGGATCCTTGCTTGACTTCCCTGCTTCTATCAAGCCTAGTAATTTTGGAACGATGATAGCGGCTGGGGCGAAAAATATCCCTTTGACAAAATACTTGATTCAGCAGCTTATGCTATCAAAGGAACAGCGGATCGAAGAGCTTAGAGGATTTATTCCGAATGCCAAGAGTGAGGATTGGGACATCATTGTTGCGGGGCAACGTGTCCAAGTGATTAAGGATACTGAAACAGGCGGCAAAGGAACGCTGCAATTCGGTACCGAAGTTATCAGTGCCGCGGATGGCTCCGTAGCTGCATTGCTCGGTGCTTCCCCAGGTGCTTCGACAGCTGTCAACGTCATGCTTGAGGTCATGGAAAGATGCTTCCCGCAGCATATGTTTGAGTGGGCGCCAAAACTAAAGGAAATGATTCCTTCGTTCGGCGAGTCGCTGGCGAACAACCCGCAGCTTATTCGCGAAATAGAGACTTCTACTGCAGAGGCACTTGGTTTGGCTGCAGGCGAGCCGTTACATGCCACTGGAGTTAGTTCATTTTAATCCATAAAAAAGAGGGCATCCAGTTTTGAAATGGATGCCCTTTTCGTTCGCTCAAGATAGCTGCTAAAAAAATAATTAGCTGTAAAAAGATTTGGTCAGCTCATCCATGACCCAGCTCGCTCTGGAGCCTGTTTCACCCGTGCTTGGACAAACCCCGCTGCTTCCCGTCAACTCTGCTACAACGGTTTCAACCAGTGGCTGGTGAACGTGCCGGGGCGGCTCAAAGCTCCACTGCTCGCTGCCTGCGGCTGTTTCCAGGACGACCGGATCATTTCCAAATGTGGAAAACGTTATTTTGCCTTTGCTGCCGATGATTTCATTGACACCTTTATTTTCAAAGGCTGAAAAGCACCAGCTGCCTATACCGTGGGCTCCTGATTCAAAACGGTAGGTTCCTGTAACAATATCCTCCGCCTGGTAGCAGCCTGCCTGGTTTGAAGCGAAGCCTTTCACTTCTTTAATTGGGCCAAGCAAAAAATCCAATAGATCAAGAGTGTGGCTGCCAAGGTCATAAAACAACCCTCCGCCTGAAAGTTCAGGCTGAACCCTCCATGGTAGATTGGCAGGGTCTTTCACGTCTTCCGAAGCCATTTGATGCTGCGTGGTTGACACGAACCGAACGTCACCGATTGCGTTCATATCCAGCAGTTCTTTTATCTTTAAAAACCGCGGCTGTGCTCTTCGGTAGTAGGCCACATACAAAGGAACACCAGCTGCCTTGCATGCAGTGATCATCTCTTCGCATTCGGCAAAGTTTAAGGCCATCGGTTTTTCAACATAGATGGGTTTGCCAGCCTGTGCAGCCTTCAATGTATATTCTTTATGCGAGCCTGGTGGTGTAGCGATATAAACAGCGTCAACTTCAGGATCATTGATAAGCAATTCTGCATTATCATACCATTTAGGAACATTGTGCCGTCTCGCGTAGTCCTTTGCCAGTTCGCCATTTCTCCGCATGACCGCAACCAACTCTGAATTCATTGATTTCTGGAATGCCGGGCCGCTTTTTACTTCTGTTACATTGCCGCAGCCAATTATGCCCCATCGGACTTTTTTACCTATCATTACAATCCACCTGCCAGTTTTATTAAGATTGTCTTGATTATACAGGACGGAATAGATGAATTCATGCATATTAGTAGAATTGGAATGAATTGATTGGAAAACAAAACGATACGTTACCCCCTTAATAGGAAGTGGTCGGCTCGTATCCTTTCAATAGGATAAAACAACAAACGGGGTAATGAGATGAAGCGATTTAAGGGAGCCCTCCCAATGATTCTGGCGGGGGCTGTAACATTTTCTGTCACCAATGTAGTATTATTTGAGGACGCTACTAAAAAAGTAATCAAAGAGAGTGCCTCCGCTATTTCGGAAGGATTAAAAAAAGCGGATATAATCGGGCAGACTGCAAAAGCGGAAGCACCAAAAACAACGGTGAAAATGAAGCAAACAAAGCCTTCTCAGGAGAGACCTAAAACAAAAGAGCTTAACTCGGCAACGAAAAGCGACCAGGAATCTGGGGGCATAGCAGCAGGGACAAGGCAATCAGCGTTAACGGAGCCAGTGACAGTAAAGCCAGTCACAACAAAACAATCCGGGGCAAAGCCACAATCCACAGTCACTATAAATAAACCAGCTGCAACAGCTCCAACAAAACCTGCGGCGACAGCAACACAAGCTCCAACAAAACCTGCGGCGACAGCAACACAAGCTTCAACCAAAAAGGGGACGGCCGCAGCAAAACCGCAGCCTGAACCAACTAAGCCTCCTGCATCAGCTGCGCCGAAACAAACTATAAAGCCAGCGCCTGTTACCGAACCAAAGACAACTGGACCGAATCCAAATGCGTCCGAAAAAGCCACTACCAACCGCGGGAAAGAGGTCTCCCAAGCTGCGAAAGAAAAGACTGCCGCAAAGCAGGGACAAAAAGAAAACAATGAAACGAAAAATTTAAACGGATAATTAGCAGGTTGATTCATAAGGTCGTTTACACACGTTCCTTATGGGTCAACTTTTTTATTTGGGACATTTCCTGGAGAGGTAAACCACCGGGGATGTTTGGCTGATGCAACTAAATGGATTCTGTAAGATCGTTTACTTGGTGGTAGGTTTTCGATGCACGAACGGATTGTGTCTGAAGTGTGAAAATATCGGATATATGCCAAAGAATCCTCGGATATAATAAAATTTCCTCGGATAAATACTTCAAATCTCCGGATAAAATCTTAAACCCGGATAAACTTTTCTACTAACTGAGATAAATTCTTCGTTTAATAATACTCTATCAATGAAAAAAAGGTTAAATACCAAAAAGAAGAGGCGGACCTAAAATGTATTCTTAGGCCTGCCTCTATGTTAGTTCAAGGATTGCAATTTACTTTTGTTAGCCTGGCAAACTAGAACCATCTCTGTTGGTTGACTGGATTGCGTTGCCGTTTCGGTTTAGTTTGCCCCAGCCGACGGTTACTCCTTTGATGGCGGAGAAGATGGACTTGATGACCACGTATGTCATGATTTGCTTGTACAAAATTCGCTGCAGAAAGAGCGAGATTAGCGGCTTGGGGCTTTCCTTTTCCAAGCTGAACGCATAAAGGGCAGCCAGGAAATCCAACAGGTAAAACAGAATAAAGCCAATAACTGCTCTCTCAGGGTGCGGAGTAAACAGTGCCATGATGAACAAAAGGTCGGCAATCGGTGCTACGAGTTGATAAAAATACTGGAAGATCCACATGTTCGGAAGAGCGATATACCCTAATGAGTGATGCTTTGTATTAAATAAAGCATCCCGATGCTTCCAGAGGCATTGCAATGTACCATAAACCCAGCGGTATCGCTGCTTTGCCAGGCTTTTAACGTCTTCCGGAACTTCTGTGAAGGCATATGCCTTTTCTTCGAACTCGATTTTTTTACCGTTTCGCAATAGTGTAAGAGTAAGATCGGTATCCTCGGCAAGTGTATCTTCTTTAAAATAGCCTGCTTCTGCAACAGCGGATTTTCTCCATGCACCAATCGCACCCGGTACAACCGTTATGCAATTGAGTGCCGCAAAGGCCCGCCTTTCCAGGTTGAAACCAGTAACATACTCGATATGCTGCCATTTTGTAAGCAGGTTCCCTTTATTGCCGACCTTCACATTTCCGGAAACAGCGGCAACTAGGTTATCGGTAAAATGGCTTACGAGCAGGGAGATGGCATTTTCGGCAATCAGTGTATCAGCGTCGAGAGCCACTACGATTTCCCCTCGGGCTTCTTTAAAGCCAAGGTTCACTGCAGAAGATTTTCCGCCGTTGTCCTTTTTAATTAATCGAACGAGGCGATTGCTTCCATATGTTTTTTGGACAAGGTCAGCTGTACGGTCCTTTGAGCCATCATCAATGACTAGCACTTCAAAGCATGGATAATTGCTAGCCAATATTGAATCTACCGTTTTGCAAATAACCTTCTCTTCATTGTAGGCAGCAATTACAACACTTACAAACGGTGTGAAGTCAGGGTCAAGCGGTTTTTTTTCAGCTCTTTTAATCTGTTTCCTTGAAAGGAAAAGGAACAAAGTGAGTCTTATGATTCCTAACAGAATAACAGAATAGAATAGAACGGTAAGGCCTTTTTTCCAGCCCTGCATAATAGTGAATACTGCCTTGTTATAGACAAGATAAGGATTGCTCTCATCAACGGGAGGCATAATCTCTTCGTTGCTTTTTCCCAGCAATTCTCCGACAGTGGTAAACGAATAACCCCGGTCTTTAAGCTCCTTAATGACTAAAGGCAAAGCCTCGACCGTACTGGAACGGTCACCCCCTGCA
Organism: Bacillus sp. FJAT-27225; assembly: GCF_001685025.1. Lineage (GTDB taxonomy): Bacteria > Bacillota > Bacilli > Bacillales > Cytobacillaceae > Bacillus_D. The sequence continues at coordinate 240,393 of NZ_MAYU01000023.1, forward strand.
TCATGCATTAAAATAATATTTCCTTCAGGAAGCTGCTTCATGACTTCCTTGACTATTTCGGTCGATGACAAAGTTCTCCAATCATCGGAGTCGATCGATTCTCCAACCATTGTGTAACCCAGTTTCTGAGCTTCCAGGGCTGCTTGCTGTTCGCCCTTTTTCTTGAGTACTGTATCAGCATCATAGGTCGGCCGAAAAAGAGTCATTGAGTGGCCTGTGATTTGTTGAAATAACCGCTGATTGAGATTTAACTCCATTTTCATTTGAAACGGCGAAATCGATGTTACATCAGGGTGTGTAAATGTATGGCTGCCAATTTCATGGCCCTCATCATGCATTCGTTTCACCAGGCCCTGATGCTTGAGGGCATTTTCCCCAACAATAAAGAATGTTCCTTTAATATTATTCTTTTTCAAAATATCAAGAATTTGTGACGTGTAGGCTGGGTCCGGTCCATCATCGAACGAAAGAACGATTTTCTTCGAAGCGGGTTTGCCATATTGAGTCACTTTAAAAGGTTTTGGCAGCTTAGCGTAATCCACGGAATGAATTAAGCCGTTTGTATCCTGTTCGATTTTTCGATTGCCAGATTCGGCCTTTGAAACCTTTAAAATCTCCCCAGTACCGATCGCGATATCCTGCTTGTTGTCTGTCAACGTTTTCAAAGCTGCAGATGGGTTTTGCATTTGTTCAGGGTTATTTAGGAAGTTCCAAATCGACGGATCCTCGGAACCGAGGCGCCATAAGGCGATTCCACGTGAACCGCTATCAATAGCCAGCCTCATTTGGTTGTAAAATGTCGCAGCGTCGAGGAACCAAACCGTATGATTGTTGTTCCCTTGCTTATAACGGAGATAAGGATTCCCAGCCTTGCTGTTCCAATGGATTTGAAGGTTGGAGTGACTTCCCAACTCCATAATTTCGCTGAACGCAATGGGTTCTGCCGGCTGTTTTGAACCTTCCTTCCAGTTGTATCCATAGTTACCAAGACTCACAATCAGTTTTTCTGAGGGAATCTTGAGTTGGCTTAGGCTCTCCTTTGCCCATTTCTGTGGGGCAATCGGACCGGGCGAACTTTCGGCATGATGCCTATCATAGAGCATGACGAATACCCGGTCAGAACGTTTTGCAAGAGAAGAATAGTCGAAACTCGGATTGTCCGGCGGGACGTCTACAGTGACCATAAGTCCTTTGGGGTGAAAGACATTGTACAATTTGTCCATAAACTGGCTGAATTCATCCCTGTCTTTTGGATGGACTTCCTCAAAGTCTATGTTTATCCCGTCAAATTCATTTCGTTTTACATAGCGCATCATATTTTTAATAAATTCTTCCTCAGCCCCTGGAACTGTAAAAAGTCGGTGCAATGTATCACCATCCCACTTGTTATCTACAACATTATTAACGAGTGGAAGGATTTTAATATTATTTTTCTTTGCCTCTTCGACAATCGACTTGTCAATGGTAGTTTTAAGCCTGAGTTCGGACGTAAGCTGAAGCCACTCCGGTACAAGGGTAGTAATTGTTTCTTTATGTTTTTGGAAAGACAATTTACTATTTTCATCCCAGTTGACGTAAAATGCGTAAATCTCTTGTTTCGCAGAGAGCTGTTTATCAGTAAGCTTGCCTAGATTCTCAGGTGCATTCTTAGCTTTTGTTCTAGATAACTGGGATTCTAATTCCCGATCAATTAAACTTTCGTTAATGGGTTCAATTTTATTTTGTGCGGTATCCGTATCATTTAGCTGGAGCTCGGGAAATACTGGGTTTTTCGCCAGGCTTTCAATAAAAATAGTTGAAACAAAAACAACCAATAAAATAAAGCCGACAGCCATTCGTTTAATAATGGACCAGCGCCTTTTTGCGGGGTCAAGGAATACTGACTCCTGATTAGCCTCTGCTGTTTTCAAGCCCAAATTATAAAACCAGTGAAAGAAAAAATAGGTGATGAGGCCAACGAAGCCTCCAACAATCCCCGAGGCAGCGGCAGGGGAAGCTTCAAATCTAGCTTTAAAATCAGAAATGAACTGAATATCCTCCACTAGTGGCAAATCCAATAGAGGCAACTGCCGGATGTGCGGAACGAAAAAGGTAATCAATGTTCCAAGAAACAAAGCGATGATATTAAGGCGAAACAAAAGGGATGTAGCTACCAATACGAAAAGTAGCGGTATGTTGAAACGGTCTAAAGGCAAGAAGGCGAGAAAAAAACCAAGTGTACTTGCAATTGCCCCGGCACTTCCCGTCACAGGTGCGAACAAGGATCTGACAATCCACCTGAAAATCCGATCCACTCAATCTCCTCCTCATAGGTGTAGTATGTACCTTGGAACTCTTGTTGAATTTCTACTATTTGCAGAATGATAGGGTGGCCTGGTTGATAATCTTCTTTAGTGACTTTGCGGGAAAAAATAAAGTGACAGAGTATTAATAGACGTTCTAAGTGACTTTACCGTGAAAAATTATGTGACAAAGTTATTAATAGATACTCAAGAGTTTCATGACAAATCATTCACGTATAATTAAAAAAATTAAAATGGCCAACAAAAGATGTTTAGGTTTGAAGTCTGTGCTTTTGGGGGTAAATATAGTAGTTTTTACTGGAAATTAACGAAGACGGCTTTTCCCCAACTTGAGAACATTAGATTCCTAAAGATTCAATGGGAAGGTTACTTTATTTTAAACATCTTCTCCAAGAGTAAGAGTTTTATGTTAAAATAGTTTCAAAATTACAAAAAATGGGACGGAGATACTATGCAGGGAACATTGCCGTTAATCAAAACAAAATTGGTTGTCCCAGCTCAGCAAGACCAATGGATAAGAAGGTCGGCTGTTTCCAGGAAATTGAAAGCGGTTACTTCAAAACCACTGACGATTATCCAGGCTGGCGCAGGGTATGGGAAAAGCTCTGCGCTCGTTATGTATGTCCAGGATGAGAAACAGGATTGCAGCTGGTACACGATATCCCCCTCCGATGACGATATTCTTCCTTTTATATCGTATTTAATTGCCTCTGTACGGACGAAATTTCCTGAGTTTGGCCTGGAATTAGAAACCTATATTAAATCGATGGACCGATATATTCGGGATGAAGAACTTAGCAGGCTGTGTTCTATTTTTATAAATGAAATGATGACCATTCATGAGCCTATGGTTATGATTCTTGATGATTTTCATTCGATAGAGCATTCCTACCATATCAATGTCTGGATGGAAATGCTGCTCGAGCATATGCCGGGTAATCTTCATTTGGTCATTTCAACAAGGACAAGGCCAGGCTGGAAGATCCTTTCAAGAATGAAGGCGAGAAATGAACTGAACGAGCTAACAAAAGCGGATTTGCTTTTTGGTAAAGATGAGATTGAACTGTTGTTAAGTGATTCCTACGAGATGGAGCTCCCAGATGAGCAGCTAGAACAACTTTTCTCACTTACCGAAGGATGGGTTATTGCGATCGGGATGATTGCCCAGCAGCTTCCCCATTTGCGGAGCCTGGACGACTTGTTGGTCCAGCCGTCAAAGTCATTGGAAGATTTGTTTCAATACCTGGTTCACGAGGTCTTTTCGAAACAGCCGCCGATGATTCAGCAATTTCTCGAACAAACCTCGATATTCGAGGAAATCAGCATCGATGTCTGTGATTATGTACTGGGAATGAACGGCTCACTTGCGATGCTTCAACAGTTGACTGCAAAAAATCTGTTCATTCACCAGATTGGTGAAAGCCAATACCGGTATCATGCGCTGTTCCGCGAATTTCTCGAGGAGCGGTTCGTTGCTAACCAGCCCGCCCTGCATCGCCAGCTTATGCTGAACAGTGCCCGTTTTTATGAACGCAATAGCCAATGGGAAGAGGCCCTGTACTGCTATGAGAAAATTGGCCAATTTGATGCGGCTGCCGCGGTTATGAACGAGCAGGGGATGAGGCTGCTCCAAAACGGTAAGCTGGAAAGCCTTCATGAGAGGCTTACGAAAATTCCCTTGTCTGAAAAACAACGGTATTCCCGGCTGCTGTTCCTCGAGGCTGAGGTTAATCGGTTCCGCTCTAACTACAAAGATGCTGAAACATTATATGAACAAGCCATTCAAGCAGCCGAAACATCCGTTGATTTGGAATGGAAATGCAAGGCGCTTGAAGGAAAGGCCAAGATTTACCTGGATACCATACAGCCATTAAAGGCTGAACGGATTCTTGCCCAAGCGATCGAGCTTCGCGAAAAGAACCTTCCAGACAGCTCTGTTGAAGATACGGGGAGACTGTACCGGCTGCTTGCCGAGAATCTTATCAATTCCGGCCAGGCATTAAAGGCGGAAAAGTGGATGGAAAGGGCAAGGGCAATGGGAACGCCGGTTGAGGATGGAAACCTTCAGGCAAGGCTTTACCTTCGGACGGGAAGGTTTGAAAAGATGCGGCAACTATTGGAGCCTGCTATTCCACTGGCCGATTCGTCCAGTAAACAAGCGCTGCCGCAGTCCCATCGGGAAACCGATTTGCTGTTGGCACTGCTTGAGGCGTTTACAGGAAATGGCCGTAAAGCGAAGGAGCTGGCACAGTCGGGCATTCAACATGGCATAAAAATCCAGGCACCTTATGTAGAGGGCTGCGGCTGGATTCGGATGGGGCATGCAGTTCAGCTGATTGGCCAGTATGAACTCCATCTAGCCGAACAATGCTATCAGACATCCCTTGAAATCATGGGGCGCCTGAATGTTGAAAGAGGCAAAGCGGAGCCTCTAATGGGACTTTGTGTTTTGTACGGTAGCCGCCGCGAATATGAAAAAGCACTAGAGGCTGGCAGGCTTGCCCTCGCTGAAACTGAGACCGTCAAAGATATTTGGCTTTCTGCACTCATTACCCTTTGCATGGGAATGGCAGCGATCGATAACAACAAACTCGAGGAAGCAAGGAATTATTTTCATAAAGCAAGCGGGCTGGTTACGGAATGCGGGGATGAGTTTGGAAAAATGCTCGTTGCGTTTTGGCATGCCTATTATGCTTATTTGATTGAAGACGAACAGGAGTTCAAAGATTCCTTTGCCAGATTTCTTACCTTGATGAAAACAGGCGAGTATGAATTTTTTATAAAAAAAAGAACAATCTTCAGTCCGCGTGACATGCAAATCTTTGCACCGATGCTCATTAATGCCATCAAACAGGGAATCATGCCTTCCTACTCAGAAAAAATGCTGGAGGACATGAACTTGCCCCGATTAAGCGCGCATCCGGGATATACAGTAAGAGTCCAGGTACTTGGTCACTTTAAGGTCTGGCTTGGAGGCAGGGAAGTGTATGACCGTGAATGGCAAAGGGGAAAGGCAAAGGAGTTATTCCAGCTTTTTTTAACAAAGAAAAAACAATTTCTTTTGAAGGAAGATATTTTTCAGTTGCTTTGGCCCGAACAGCCGGAAAAGAGTGCCGACCGGGATTTCAAGGTGGCGTTGAATGCACTTAACAATGTTCTTGAACCAGCGCGAAAGGCCCGTTCGGCTTCGTTTTTTATCATAAGGGAAGGGAGTGGATATGGAATTAATCCGCTTGCCGCGATCGAACTGGACTCTGGGCAATTTGAAGAGCTGGCCGAAAGCGGATTGGTCGAGACCAACCCTGAAAAATCAGGAGAATACCTGGAACGCGCCCTTCAATTTTATCAAGGTGATTTTCTTCCTGATAAACGTTACGAGGATTGGTGCATCAATGAACGCGAGCGGCTGGTGGTCTATTTCTTGCGCAGCGCCGAAAAGCTGGCCCAGTTGAATGTCAGAAAAGAGAACTATGATGCCGCTATCCATTGGTGCCAGCGTATCCTAGAAAAGGACCGGACATGGGAGGAGGCCTACCGGCTATTGATGTTCTGCTATTACCGGAAAAACAATCGTCCTCAGGCAATCAAATGGTACAAAAAATGCTGCGAAATCCTCGAGGAAGAGCTTGGCGTCACCCCGCTCGAACCAACCAGGCACATGCATGAAATGATCATCCAAGCCCGCAGTTGAAGAGGCGGTTCTGGTTTGCCATCAGCAAAACTAAGTAAGGATATATAGTACTCTCTGATACGTCCAGCTTTATATATACATGCAATTCATACCTATGAGGCAGAGGGAATACGCACCAAACAGTTTCGTGGACAATTTGGGTGTCCGAGGTCGAGGAAAATGTCCAGCAAACAGGTTTTCGTGGACAATTTGGGTGTCCGAGCCCCCAAATTATTGCCGAAATTCAGAGTACCTATTTTTCAGCAACTGCGAGCCATTTTAAGTATCTCAAAAGGTACACTTTTAATTTATATATTTAATTAAAACATCGGTCTCCCTTAATTGAAGGGAGATTTTTTTAATGTAACTCATTTGCAACTTCCTGCTTTTAAGATGAACTCACAGCTTAAGGCTTTCGATTACCATTTTAAAAGGGGGAAGAAAAAAGTGAAGGCAAAACGGAATATTGGACTACTCGTTATGCTCGTAATGGTTCTCTTATTTGCAAGTGCATGTGGGGACGAAGAGGCTGGCGGTTCAACAAGTAAAGGCGGAGGTGGCGGAGGCGGTGAAAAGAACACCGAGCCAATCAAAATCGGTGTCCTTGCTTCCCAGACGGGCGGACTCGAAGCCTATGGAAAACAGACGCTTCGCGGATTTGAACTAGGCCTAGCTTATGCAACGGATGGCACCAATAAAGTTGCTGGAAGAGAGATTAAATTTATTGTAGAAGATACTGAAACAAAACCGGAAGTCGCTGTCCAGAAGGCAACCAAGCTACTCGAAGAAGACGAGGTTGATTTCCTGGTCGGATCATCAAGCTCTGGTGACACACTCGCTGTCCTGCCGCTTGCTGAAGAGTATGAAAAAATCATGATCGTAGAGCCGGCTGCCGCGGACAGTATCACTGGCGAGGAATTCAATAAGTACATTTTCCGTACGGCACGGAACTCGTCCCAGGATGCCGTTGCAGGAGCTGCTGCCATTGCCAAGAAAGGAACGAAGATTGCAACACTCGCTCCAGATTACTCCTTCGGGCGTGACGGTGTCGCTGCCTTTAAAGAAGCGGCCGAAAAGCTAGGCGCGGAAATCATCCATGAAGAGTACGCTGACCCAGCTGCTACAGACTTCACATCTAACATTCAAAAAATTGTAGACAAAAAGCCTGAATACCTGTTTGTTGTTTGGGCGGGTGCAAACTCCCCGTGGAACCAAATTGCTGACATGAAAGTTCAGGAAAAAGGCATTAAGATTTCCACTGGCGCACCTGATATTGCTGCGCTTGCAACGATGGAGCCGCTAGTCGGCATGGAAGGCTTCACGGTGTACTACCATGACCTGCCGCAAAACGACATTAACAAATGGCTTGTTGATGAGCATAAGAAGAAATTTAACGGCGATGTTCCTGACTTGTTCACTCCAGGGGGCATGTCCGCTGCAATTGCGATTGTTGAGGCTTTAAAGAAGACTGAAGGTGACACAGACACCGATACATTGATTAGTACGATGGAAGGTATGAGCTTTGAGTCACCAAAGGGTAAGATGACATTCAGAAAAGAAGATCACCAAGCACTTCAATCCCTTTATGCCATCAAGCTTGAGAAGAAGGATGGTTTCAACTATCCAGTTCCAGTCCTGATCAGGGAACTGTCTCCTGAAGAGACAGCTCCGCCGATTCGTAACAAATAATAGGATAATGAACTTCGGTCACGCAGCCGAAGTTCATTGTTCTTTTCAAAACAAGCGTAATTTTTTCAAAAAGAAACCGGGTGGTGAACAAGATGAATACGATTTTGGAAACAAAGGATTTAACGATCACATTCGGTGGCCATACGGCTGTTGATTCAGTGACCATATCTGTCCCGGAGAACCATTTCAAGTCGATCATCGGCCCGAATGGTGCCGGAAAAACAACCTTCTTTAATTTGTTGAGCGGCCAGTTGCTGCCGACAAAGGGCCAGGTTCTATATAAGGGAAGGGAAATTACAAAGCTTTCTCCAACAAAAAGGACTCGTGCCGGAATTGGCCGTTCCTTTCAGATTACAAATGTGTTCCCAAACTTGACCGTAATGGAAAATGTGCGCTTGGCTGTCCAATCCCAGGCAGGTATCCGTTATCAGATGTTAAGGCATTTCGAGTCGTATAAAAAGCTTGAGGAGGAAGCAACAGACTGGCTAAAGCTTGTCCTGCTAGAAGATAAGAAGGATGCCCTTGCGGCTAACCTCGCACACGGCGAGAAACGGAAACTTGAAATTGCCATGCTGCTCGCGCTGAACACCGAGGTGCTGCTGCTTGATGAGCCGACCGCGGGCATGTCACTTGAAGAAGTTCCGGCGATTCTCGAGGTCATTAAGAAAATCAAGCAGCGAGGTGACCGTACGATCATTCTAATTGAACACAAAATGGATATGATAATGGATTTGTCGGATTCAATCATGGTGTTGTTCAACGGCGCTTTATTGGCAGATGGAACTCCTGAGGAAATTATGAAAAATGAAACAGTCCAGTCTGCTTATTTGGGAGGGTTGCATAGTGAGCACGCTGCTAAAGCTTGATAACGTTGAAACGTATATAAGCCAATACCACATCCTTCAGGGAGTTTCGTTTGAAGTTCCGAAGGGGGAGGTCACCGTTTTGCTTGGCCGGAACGGTGCCGGAAAGACGACTACCTTAAGGACAATTATGGGCCTAAATCCTGCCACAAAAGGATCGATTCACTACAAAGGCGAGGATATTAAAACTCTTCCCCCTTATAAGATTGCCAACAAGGGTATCGGCTACGTTCCTGAAGACCAGGGCGTTTTTGCCGGGCTGACTGTCGAGGAGAATATCAAGGTTGCGATGAAAAAGGAAAACGAGTCAACAACCAAGAGGCTGAACTATATCCTTGACCTTTTTCCTGACTTGAAGAAATTTTGGAAAAAGCCAGGCGGCCAACTTAGTGGCGGGCAAAAACAAATGCTCTCCATTGCGAGAGCCTACGTAAATGACAATGAGCTGCTTCTCATTGATGAACCAAGCAAGGGGCTTGCGCCCATTGTTGTTGAAAAGGTGATGGATTCAATTCGGCAGATGAAAGAAACAACAACCATCATCCTTGTTGAGCAAAACTTCATGATGGCCAGCACAATTGGTGACAGTTTTTATATTGTCGATGATGGCCGGACAGTTTCAAACGGTCCGATGAATATTCTGAGAGAAGATGAAGAAATGCGGCGGAAGTTCCTCGGCATCGCATAGGAAGTAACAACGCCCGAGTATGTTGTGGGAAACCATCCCCACAACCTGGGCGCTAAGGGTGAAAAGAACAGCGGCTAATTGGAACTCATTCGTACAGCTGCACCCTTTTCCAAACGGAAGGAGGAGAAACGGTTGGAACTACTAATTAATTTAAGCATTAATGGCCTGGCGACAGGGATGCTTATATTCCTGCTGGCTGCCGGCCTAACTTTGATATTTGGGTTGATGGATGTCCTGAATTTTGCCCATGGCGGGCTATTTGCCTGGGGAGCCTATAGCGGTATATGGATTTATAATCAAACAGGCAGTTTTCTTTTTGGTATCGGCGTAGCCATTTTGACCGGAATGATTCTTGGCATTCTAATCGAACGATGGATTATCAAACCAGTCTATGGAAACCACATTCAGCAAATCTTGATTACTTTGGGATTAATGCTTGTCTTGTCTGAGTTGCTGAAGGTATTTTGGGGACCGAACCAAATCTCAGCAAAAACACCCGCCTTTCTGGCTGACAGCTGGGAAATTGGCGATGTACTGATTATTAAATACAGAGCCTTTATTATTGCGGTAGGTTTCCTGGTGTTCCTATTTGTCCAATTTCTTCTTAAGCGGACGAAAATTGGTCTGATTGTCCGGGCCGGGGTTATGAACAAAGAAATGGTTCAGGCGCTTGGCATTAATATTCAAAAGGTGTTTATGTTCGTATTTATGATTGGGGCTGGAATGGCGGCTCTGGGCGGGATGCTGCTCGGACCGTATTCAGGGGTCATTTATGCGGAAATGGGGATGGAGTTCGCAATCCTTGCCTTTATCGTTGTCGTTATTGGCGGGATGGGCAGCATTTCCGGCTCGGCGATGGCAGCCATTCTCGTTGGCCTGTCAGGATCATTCATGGCCTATTATGTGCCGGATTTGGCATTGGCAGCAAATATGCTCTTGATGGTCGTTGTACTAGTCTTCAGGCCGCAGGGCTTGTTCGGGGCAAAGGGGTGAGAAGAGCATGACACGATTATTTTCAAGTAAATTAACACTACTTTATGTGCTGGTTGCTGCATTCCTGGCCATTCTGCCGTTTGTCTACGAATCAAGGAGTCTTCTGATTCTTCTTTCGCAGGTGTTTATCTTTGCAATCTTTGCGATGAGCTACGATATCCTCCTTGGCTACACTGGGATTGTTTCATTCGGGCATGCGATGTTTTTTGGAATCGGCGCGTATACTGTCGGTGTCTTCATGAAACAGTTTGAGCCTGAAACGAACTATTTCCTGCTGGCGGTTCTGGTCACGATTTTACTGACAGGGATTGTTAGCTACTTTGTCGGGCTGCTGACCCTCAGGCTCAAGAGCCATTTCTATGCAATGCTGACATTGGCATTCTCCGGGCTGTTTCTCGTTCTTGCTGAAAAATGGCGGACTATCACGTATGGCAATGACGGCTTTACGTTCAGGGTGCCAGATTTCTTAAAGGACAGGACGGAGTTTTACTTAATTTGTCTTGCCACCATGGTTGTTGTATTCCTGCTGCTGCAGCGCTTCACCAATTCCCCGCTTGGGAAAGTGCTCCAGGCTATCCGGGAAAATGAGCAGCGTACAGAATCGCTTGGCTATAGCGTCCTGCAGTACAAGGTCATTGCGAGCGTGGTCTCAGGTGTGCTTGCGGGAATTTCGGGAATCCTTTACGCTGTGTCATTAAGATTCGTAAACACGAGCGTATTCGCGATGGATGTTACCCTTGATGCTCTGATGATGACGATTATCGGCGGTGTCGGAACGCTGGTGGGAGCCATCATTGGAGCGGGAATCATTGAATTTTCCCATCACTGGCTTGTTGAACTCGCCAAGGTACACGTCATCTTCGAGCGCTGGATCATCTTCTTCGGAATTATTTACATCCTTGCAGTCATGTTCTTCCCGAAAGGCATTGTCGGCTCGCTGCGAAAGCTTAGCTTTAAGCGGAAAAAGAAACAAGCGGTTCCGGTGAAAACAGAAGCGATCAGCCAGGGAGATTCCTAATGGAGGCCAAACAAGTGACATCATTTGTCCTTCGGTTCCAGCTGACAGATATTGAGCTGGACAGCGGACGGAAAAGCTGGCGGGTCAAAGTTACCCATGTTCAGGAAGACAAGGATATGCTTTTCGAATCGGTCGATTCAGCAATGGAGTTTATTAAAGAAGTAGTAGGAGAGTCATAGTTTTAGTCTGAGTGGAGCGCATAAGGTGCGCTCTTTTTCTATTGGTTTTCTTTAGTGGAATCCATGGTTTATGGCTGTAATCTAGTCTTTGTCTCATTACAATTCCATGGCTAGTGAAAACTAGCTAATGTAGCAGGCCTGTAATGGTTATAAGTTGCAATCGAGCGTTTAGTATCTATCAGGCAGTAACTATATCGAAAAGATTTTAACTACTGAAAAAGTGTGGGTTTTTAGAAGGGCTTTTCCAACAGCACAACCTGTAAGCAGCTGCCAACTACTTTAATGTCTACAAATCGCCCACTGTAACTGCCGTGCAACTATCTTTTCCTAAAATAAACCCAAGATGAAAGGGAAAAGGAGAGAGTGCTGTGAGGTGTGAGCTGGATTGGCTTGAATCAAGGGCGAAACTAACGCCGTCAGCCACCGCGATTTCCGATGCGGAAACAGATAGATCCTGGAGCTTTGAACAAATCAATACCCGGGCAAAGGCGATGGCCCGCTGGCTTTTCGAGCAGGGGATCCAGCAAGGGGACAGGGTTGCGCTGCTTGCACCGAACGATATCAGTTATTTCGATTTATTGTTTGCCTGCGGGAAGATTGGTGCTATTTTTGTTCCGCTCAACTGGCGGCTGGCACAAAGCGAGTTGTCGTTCATTATCCAAGATTGTACTCCTAAGATACTCTGCTTCCATTCCAATTTTGCTAAACAAGTATCATCGTTTTGGAATGGGCTGGATCTCAGTCTTTGCATCGATGGCAGTCACTATGAAGGGGTGATAACCCATTATACGGATAAACTCAGTCAAACAGCCGCCAAGTTTGCGGAAATTAACGACGAGGATCCGCTGGCAATGATTTATACAGGCGGTACGACGGGCTATCCGAAAGGTGCGGTTTTATCCCACAGGGCGATCCTCTGGAATGGGATCTCGACGATTGTCAGTTGGAACCTGACTAACGAAGACAAGACACTGACATACCTGCCGATGTTCCATACCGGCGGGCTCAATGCATTAACGATACCAGTTTTGATGGCAGGCGGCTCGGTCGCAATAGCAAGGGAATTTTCCCCCGAGAAAGCAGTAGAAAACTTGGTCAGATACCGATGTACAATTGTGCTGTTTGTGCCGACGATGTATCATCTGCTTGTAAAATCAGAGCGTTTCCAGGCAACAGAATTCAATGATATGAAACTATTCCTGTCAGGCGGGGCACCTTGCCCTCTTGAAATCTATGAAGCTTTTTCGCAAAAAGGAAAACAATTTAAAGAAGGGTACGGGCTGACGGAAGCAGGCCCGAACAATTTTTATATTGACCCGAAAGATGCCCAAAAGAAGCGAGGATCGGTTGGAAAGCCAATGATGTACAACTCTGTAAAAATAGTAAATGAGGTTGGAGAAGAGGCGCGACCGGGAATGGTAGGGGAGCTGGCCATCCAAGGGCGGCATGCTTTTTCTTTCTATTGGGGGAATGAGCAGGCAACGCAGGATGCATTAAGAGAGGGCTGGCTGTATACAGGGGACTTGGCTCGTCAGGATGAGGACGGGTACTATTATATTGTTGGCCGGAAAAAAGATATGATTATTACTGGCGGGGAGAAAGTGTATCCGCTAGAGGTCGAGCATTGGCTATGCGAACATCCGGAAATTCAGGAAGCCGCAGTTGTAGGAGCTCCGGATAAAAAGTGGGGGGAAGCTGTGACAGCCTTCGTTGTACTTGAGGAAGGAAGCACACTGACGGAAGATGGCATCAAACAATTTTGCCGGTTGAAGCTCGGCGGCTATAAGGTTCCAAAGAAAATATTTCTTGTTGAAGAAATGCCCAAAACCCATGTAGGAAAAATCAGCAAGGTAACACTAAAAAATATGGCAGCAGAGCATAACAATGAAGAGCCAGTGGTATAAGAAGCAGGGGAGCGTCCCCCGCTTCTTTTTAATTAAACGAAAATTGTCGGACTTTTGTTAATCAAACGTTTGATTAAATTTGCAAAAACCCTTTTGCAACAAGGGCTTGGCTATTGAACAGGTTTCGACAATAGCCTAATTATAACCCGGCAAGCGCTTGTATCCCTTGCACCCCAAAATATACCCCGAAACCGACCAGTGACAGTCCCGATAAAACAGATATGGCAACGAGGGTATTCGCATTCAGGAACCTTCGCGAGCCGCTTGCCAGTACGGCTACAAAAATATCCCATAGGCAAAGACCGAGAAAGATCATTGAGCTGTAAATCAGCAATTTTTCAGGGCCGTAGGAGGAAGCTGTTTTTGCAAGAACTGAACCGTAAATGCCGAGCCAAAATAAAATCGACATTGGGCTGGAGATGGAAATAAGAAACCCGGAGAAAAAGCATTTTAAAATTGAGTCCCTTGCAGTTCTGTGTTCAAGCTTAAGATTCTGCGCCCCAAGAATGCTCTCGACTCCGGAATAGATTAGAATAAAGCCGCCGAATAGCCAGAGAAACACTTGTACATATGGATAGTCAAGAAAACGAACCAATCCAAGATAAACTGTCAGCATAAAGGTGGCATCAGCCAACATCGAGCCTGTACCGACTGCCCATGCGTGCCAAAACCCATTTTTAAGCCCCTTATCAATCCGAGCCGAGTTAACCGGGCCAATTGGTGCGGCCAATGTAAGCCCTAAAATAATGTAACTCAAATATAAATTCAGAACAATCACCACTCAAAGAAGGACTTGTACATTTTATGCATGTCCATTAGCGATTATGAGAGGGACCGCTTCTTGTTTGCCGAAGGATTACAGGAAAACAATTCAGGGTGGATCAACGCCGACACGGCGGTGGAATCAATTAAGGCCGTTGCTGAGTATGTCTCAACGCCCTTAACAGCTCAGGAACTCAATTAACGGCGTCGATGAGTGTGTCTCAACGCCCTTAATAGCTCAGGAACTCAATTAAGGTCGTTGATAAGTGTTTCTCAACGCCCATAAAAGCTCAGGAATTCAATTAAGGTCGTTGATAAGTGTTTCTCAACGCCCTTAATAGCTCAGAAATTCAATTAAGGGAGTCGATAAGTATGTCACGACGCCCGAAACGGCAATAGAGGCATAGACAGTCCGCTGCCGCACCCGGCTATAAAAGGAAAATTCGGAAAAATCGTCCCTGTTTGCGACACTCAAGACTGCAGTGTATAGTTGTTTATAACTTTAGTTTGTGGATCGATAGGAGTGTAATGGATGGAGAATAATGATATTTTAATCCGGCTGCGGTATGCATTGGATATTAAAAACACGGATATGGTTGAGATTTTTAAACTTGGCGGAATCGAAGTAACAAAGGAAGATGTGCTTAGAATTTTAACAAAGTCTAATGAGGAAGATGACAACGGCCAGTTGAAAATCAATGATAGTAAGCTCGATGCTTTCCTCGATGGGCTGATCGTCTTTAAAAGAGGAAGGCAAGATTCGAAACCTGGGCAGCCTGAAAGTCCTGCACCTGTGAATGTAAGAGAAAGTGTTAATAATTTGCTGTTGAAAAAAGTGAAAATTGCCTTTTCGCTGACAAGTGAGGACATGATTGAGATTTTTGAAATGGCAGGCATTACAGTTACGAAGGGTGAATTAAGTGCCTTGCTCCGGAAGAAAGGGCATAAAAATTATAAAGAGTGCGGAGATAAGTTTGCGCGAAATTTCCTGAAAGGCTTAACGGTGAAATATAGAAATTAAATTTGGGATGGTTCTGTCTAGAGGGAACCACCCCTTCTTTAATGTATCCCTCAGTCCATGGAAGCTAAATAAGAATTAAAGAGGCATAAAAATTATCTATTTATCAATTCTCTCCCTATGACACATAGGGAGTGTTTTTTTGAGCAATATCATTGATTATATACCTATGGGGGTATAATATAAAACTTGTTATCCAAATAAGGGGTGGAACAAGTGACACTATTGATATTAATGGTAATGGCTTTTATTTCGATTTCTTTATATAAACGCTATATTCCTGTGCTTGGGGCTTCATATATAGATTTAAAAGACCTGAGTATGGATAAACAAATAGTAGTTGATATCAGAAATTATAATGAGTTAAACATACACCCCATTCCAGGAGCGATCAACATTCCTTATGCGTATCTTAATCGTAATTTTCATGAAATACCTAAAAACATGGATTTGGTTTTAGTTGTCTCTAGTACATTGGATAAAAATATAGGAGCCCGTTTTCTTAGGAAAAAAGGCTTCCGTGTTTCCGGATATACCATGATTAGCCCCACATATTTAATTACAACAAACAGCAAAAAGGCGGAACCTTGTTAAGGAGGACATTATATGGAGTATAATGACCAAGTTAAAAATAGAGTTAAGCGAATGGAAGGCCAATTAAGAGGAATTTTAAAAATGATGGATGAAGATAAGGACTGCAGAGATGTGATTACCCAGCTGTCAGCTGTACGATCTGCGATGGACAGGACAATTGGTGTAGTTGTTAGTTCGAATTTGGTGCATTGTGTCCAAGAGGCAAATGAGGAAGGCGAAGGCAACCCTGAGGATCTAATTAAGGAAGCTGTCAATCTTCTAGTCAAAAGCAGGTAACATAAAAGGTGAAAGTCTCTTCACCTTTTTGAAACATACCCATTGGGGTAATTTACTCCTTTTGTTTTTTTGTTCTCTTTAATACCTGCCGGGGTATATAATATGGTCCCATTAAACAGGAGGATTTAACTATGGAAGAAATATCACCTAAAGAAGTTCAAGCTTTGCTAACTGAAGGAAAAGCACTAAATATCATTGATGTACGTGAAGTGGATGAAGTTGCTGCTGGGAGAATTCTAGGATCTGTAAACATTCCGCTCGGATTGGTTGAGTTCCGCAAGCAGGATCTCGAAAAATCCAAGGAATATATTATCGTCTGCCATTCTGGGGGAAGAAGTGCCCGTGCAGCACATTATCTGGAAAGCCAAGGTTTTAAGGTAAGGAATCTTTCTGGGGGCATGCTAGCATGGGAAGGCAAAGTCGAATAACAGCTAAGATTAATTTGTTTTAGAAAAACATCTGGAAGGAAGTTTGACAAACATAAGCGTAATGAGTCTGCATACGAAGGGATTGGCATGGTCAATGCTGAAGTCCTGTAGGGAGGGCCTGAACATGAAGAAATCTCGAGAAAAAACGTGTAAATCCGGCGGTTGAGCGATTGGAGAAAACACCCGAAACAGGACGGTGCCGCCTGTTTGACCTGGTGTTTTCATTTGGCTCCTGGTAGGAGCTGTTATGTTAATTAGCAAATTTTTATAAGCTTTTGGTAAGTCGGACTGCAAAAAGGGAGGGCATATGCAAGTTATACAGATTGGTTCTTTATCCATTTTATTAAAATGGGCTCTGCTTGGAATTGCCATCCTAATCGGTCTTCTATTTTTAAAGCTATGGATGCGGAAGGCAGAAACCGAGTTAACCAAAAGGGTATTTGATAGTCTATCAAACAGCCTTATAGTAGGTTTTGTTTTATGGAAGTTGAGCTTACTCCTATTCGAGCCCTCTCTTGTGAAGGAGAGTTTGCTTTCCTTGCTCTATTTTACCGGAGGCAGTAAAGGGTTGATGTTAGCGATCCCTGTTTCAATCCTGTTCTTCTTTATCCAGGGGCGTAAACAAAATGTACCTGCTTTGGTAATGGTGCAGTCAGCCTTCATGTTTAGCTTTGCGGTCATAAGCAGCTATTATTTGCTGGCTTTTTTCATTCTTGAACCCCGTAATATGGCTCATCTCCTCTTGGGATTATATGCTTTAGCCATACTAGGCATTTCTTTTATAAAGCCAAAGAGCCTCTTTGCGAAAAAAGGTATCATTACCTCTGTGCTTATTTTGTTCGTTTTGATTAGCATGTCCGTGAATGGGGCTCTTTCAGAGGACTCGGTGGATCAAGCTGCACAAGTGAGTACAGAAGATGTGAAGACAGGAGTAAACAAAGGTGATTTGGCTCCTGACTTTCAAGTGCAAACACTGGATGGAAAATCAATCAGATTGTCAGAGCTGCGCGGAAAGAAGGTTATCCTGAATTTCTGGGCAAGCTGGTGCCCGCCCTGTAAGGCAGAAATGCCTCACATGCAGGATTTTTACTCAGGGACGGAAAACAAGGACATTGAAATCCTTGCCGTGAATCTAACGGATACTGAGAGAAATTCCGGCCATATCAAGGAATTTGCAAAAGAATATAGGCTAACCTTCCCTGTACTGCTTGATGAAGATGGCGAAGTTGGCCGGACATACCAAGCCGTTACCATCCCAACTAGTTATTTTATCGACAGCGCCGGGATTATACGCCAAAAAGTAGTTGGCCCAATGGATAAAGAAATGATGTCAGAGCTTAGCCAAAGTATGAAATAAGTAAAACAGAGACCGGTACAAATCGTAGGTTGCTGATTAGTCACCTTTGATATTCCTATTTCTCGTTGGAGTCAATTTTCGTGTAAAAACGATCATTTACCCCTATACTATGTTAGAAGATACCAGTAGGAGGGATGAACCGTGCACATTGAAATGTGGACAGATTTTGCTTGACCGTTTTGCTATATTGGCAAAAGGCGTCTGGAGGACGCTATTAAACAGGTTAATCATCCAATTGAAGTGACATATCGCTGTTATGAGCTTGATCCAACAGCTAAGCGTGATATAAAAGAAAGTATGAATGAGACTTTGGCCAAGAAATATGGCATGAGCCTTGCCCAGGCAAAAGCTAATACGGACCGTGTCGTGCAAATGGCGAAGGAAGTCGGTCTGGATTATCAGATGGATACCTTGATCCAGACGAATACGTTCGATGCTCACCGGGTGACAATGTTCGCCAAGGAAAAGGGCCTGATGAAGGAAATGACCGAGCGGATTTTGCAAGCCTATTTTACTGAGTCCAAGCATATTGGCGACCAAGATACACTTGCGGATTTGGCTGCCGACGTGGGGCTGGACAGGGAAGAAGTTAAAAACATGCTTGTCAGTGAGGAAATGACTGCTGAGGTTCGTACCGATGAGCAACTGGCTCGCCAGTATGGAATATCAGGAGTTCCATTCTTCCTGATCAACAATAAATACGCCCTTTTCTGGTGCACAGCCAGCAGAAGTTTTCGTGCAGGCGCTCCAGAAAGTGATTGCCGAGGATGAAAAGAAGATTACAGTCCTTGGTCAGGATGGGGACTTCTGTAATGATGAAGGTTGCGAGATCCCTAAAAAGTAAATAGTAATTAAAAAGCCTAGCCGCGGATTCCTCAAATGGAAGACAGGGCTAGGTTTTTTTGTTTAGTTTGAGCGCTTATTGTGTTTGAGAAATTCTACCTTTATTCAAAAAAGCCATCTGTTTTCCAAAACAGATGGCTGGCTCATTAATTCTTTACTGTTTGGTGGTTTTCCGCGGGGATATTGCGCTGCAGCTCATGGATGAATTTATACGTTAATGGCGCGCGATCCTTCAGTGTTGCTCGGGACTCCTCACTTGCATAATAGAAGGCAAATGCCTCGGCAAAATACTCTTCTTTGTAGTCATAATAATAGAAGGTGCTAAAACTGTCATGTTCCAGCGCGTGAAGCCGGTTGAACTCATCGGAATAACTAATATTGTTAAAAACATAATAATCAATCGCATGGGCCAATTCATGCAATTCGAGGTTAACGGAGCTGTGCATCCTCTGGTAGCTATAGCCAATCCTGGCTACCACTGTTTTGCCTCCAATCCCCGGAACATCATCCCACGTATAGCCGGTATTTTCCCAGCCCCTTGGAACGACTCCTTTTAGATAAGCATATTCTGGCAGATCAGTAATCGGGAAATCAATAAACTTTAAGCGGACTCCCTGTTTGTGCGCTACATTCAGAATATTACGCGGGATGCTCCAAATACGGTCTGACATATTGAGCGCCTCTTCGTACGGGTTCTTAATATCAGATTCTCCCTTGATCTCAATCGTGACCAATCTTTCAAGAACCTGATTTAATTGAGGGTCCTGCGTATTCCCTTTTTCCGCGAAGGTCTGGGCTGGAACAATTATCGAAAAGAGCAGCGCAAAGACAATGAGTAAGGCCGGCCGTTTCTTACGATTCATTTTTCATGACTCCCCCTATTTATTTGTTAACAATGTAATTCTTTACGCCAGCCTGTTTTCCTCTATTATAAAAGCAATAAGTGAGAAAGCCTTCTTTAGGCCCGAGTTGAAATAGGACTTACGACCCGAAAAGGGGTTCCCAATATATTCTTTTTAGGAAAAAAACAGGAATATTGGCGGAATATATTGAATATACAAACAGGGTGGTCAAATTTTCGATAACAGGAGGGCTATATGCTAAGTAAAAGTGTAGTTGAAGATGTACTTACCGCGGCTTTATCGACGGGTGGGGATTTTGCGGAGGTTTTCGTTGAGGATAGGTTTACCAATAATCTTACTTTCCAAAGTGGGAGAGTTGAAACGGCCTTGTCAGGCCGGGATTTCGGTGTAGGAATTCGCGTGTTTAACGAGTTTCAGAGTTTCTATGCGTATACGACCGACTTTAGCCAGGAAGGGCTTGTGAAGGCCGCCAATCGTGCAGCCCAGGCGATTAAAGGGAAAGCGTCCGTTCGTTTGGCCTCTTTCACCCAGCAGACGGTGGATTCCATTCACCCAATCCAAGTTATGCCCCAGGATGTTGAGAAAGCACGCAAGGCAGCAATCATAAAGGCTGCCTACGAAAAAGCTAAGAACTATCATTCCTCAATTTCTCAGGTGACAGTCCGCTATATGGACGAAGAGCAAAACGTACTGATAGCAAATTCGGAAGGAAAGTTTGTTGAAGATAAACGGGTTCGGTCAAGGCTGGCAATCCAGGCTGTCGCGGTCCGGGACAATAAAATGGAAACAGGCTTTTATGGCCCTGGATCTTATCAAGGTTTTGAGTTCTTTGAAAATCTCAACCTCGACCATTATGCGAACGAAGCGGCCCGCATTGCGGTAACAATGCTGGATGCGGCTCCATGTCCAAGCGGGAAATTCCCGGTCATTATTGATAATGAATTTGGTGGTGTCATTTTCCACGAGGCATGCGGACATGGTTTGGAAGCTACGGCTGTTGCGAAAAATAATTCCGTGTTTGCCAACAGGATTGGCGAGCAGGTGGCACCGGAAATTGTTTCCTACATAGATGATGGAACGATTCCAAACGAATGGGGTTCAATCACAATCGATGATGAAGGCGAAAAGGCGAGGAAAAATGTTCTGATTGAAAATGGAATTTTAAAAGGATACTTGATTGATAAATTCAATAGCCGGCGAATGGGAATGGACTCGACTGGATCAGGGCGGAGGCAATCATTCCGGTTTGCGCCAACCTCAAGGATGACGAATACGTATATTGCACCGGGAAAATCGACACCTGAAGAGATTATCTCCAATACAGAACATGGCATTTATGCGAAGTATATGGGCGGAGGACAGGTCAATCCGGCAACAGGCGATTACAATTTTGCGATTGAAGAAGCATATGAGGTGAAAAACGGGAAACTTGGCCGTCCGCTGAAAGGCGCGACCTTAATAGGAAATGGGCCGAAAACCCTCCAGCTCGTTGATTTGGTTGGAAACAATCTTGGCCACGCAGCTGGCATGTGCGGTTCCCAGAGCGGAAGCATCCCGGTGAATGTTGGCCAGCCGATGATCCGTGTCAGTGAAATCACTGTTGGTGGGACAAAGGGGGAATAGGCGATGACAATACGTGAGCTGCTGTTTAAGGAAGCGGAGAAGAACGGTTTTACGGATGCGGAAATTTATTCGGAGAAAAAGGAAGTCTTTGGCTGTCAGGTGTACAAGGGGGAAATTGACCAGTACGAGATAGCCGAAGACGGTGGCTTGTCGTTCCGGGGCATCGTCGATGGAAAGATGGGTTATGCCTATACAGAAAAACTGGATGAGGACTCGATTCCTTTTTTAATAAAAAATGCGCTGGAAAATGCGCAGGTAATGAATGATGAGGAACGGGAAGAGATTTTCTCTGGAAGCAGCTTTTATGAAGAAGGGGATTTTTATTCGGACTCGCTTGACGAGGTAAGTATCCCTGAAAAAATTCAATTTGTTAAGGACATGGAAAGAGAATTGTTTTCCATTGATTCGCGGTTTAGCTCGACTGACTGGTGCTCAATCCGGCATGAGTCTGTTACGAGAACCCTTGCCAACAATAAAGGCTTGAATGTAAGCAACCGTATCAATTACTTGTACGTTTTAATTGAGGCAGTCGTCAAGGACGGCGACGAAACCAAGACGGCC
This sequence comes from Bacillus sp. FJAT-27225, assembly GCF_001685025.1. Classification (GTDB taxonomy): domain Bacteria; phylum Bacillota; class Bacilli; order Bacillales; family Cytobacillaceae; genus Bacillus_D. Next base: position 262,025 of record NZ_MAYU01000023.1, read on the forward strand.
TTTGAATTTAAACTAACCCAGGATTTTAACAGCTTAAATGCCAGGGAGATTGCCCAAAGGGCTGCGGAGAAGGCACTTGCCCAATTGAACTCGAGGCCAATTGAGAGTAAAAATTACTCTGTGCTGATTAAAAACGATGCCGCAGCCCAGCTGCTGGCAGTGTACTCGGGTAATTTTTCAGCAGAAAATACGCAGGCAGGCGTATCTCCTTTAAAGGATAAAAGCGGGAAAGAAATCGCCTCTAGCAAGATTACAATTGTCGATGATCCATTCCTGAAAGGGGGACTTGGCTGCCGAACGTTTGACAGTGAGGGAGTAGCGACAACTAAATTAACTGTTGTTGAGTCAGGTGTACTGCAATCCTTGCTTCATAATCAGAAAACTGCCAAGAAGGATGGAACCACTACGACAGGCCATGCGCATAAGGATTCATATAAATCCGCCGTAAAAGTCGGCCCGTCCAATTTCTATATCGAGCCTTCTTCAAAGGATTTTGACGCTCTGCTCGGTTCAGTGGATGAAGGTGTTCTGATTACGAGCCTATCCGGATTGCATTCCGGTGCCAACACAGTATCGGGGGATTTCTCAGTTGCGGCTAATGGATTCTATATTAAGGATGGTAAGGTGCAATATCCGATGAACCTGATGACGATAGCGGGCAATTTTTATCAAATGCTCAAGGACGTCAAGGCTGTCGGCGCCGATCTTGCCTTCCCGCTCTCGCCAGTCGGCTCACCATCCATCTTAGTAAAATCACTCTCTGTAACAGTGGAGTAAAACCGGACGGTTTTGGTTTGCTGTGGTCGAGGCAGGATTCCTTTGGTTGCATAGGTCTCGTATGGATTTAATTAAAAAAGGACGTTTTGTCGGCTCGATTGAAAGCAGGCAGAACGTCCTTTTGAGTTTAATATGAGTGAGTGGAACCTGAAAGGAAGGCGATTCGAGTATACTCCCGTGCTAATGGATTGGCAATCCTATTAGTCAAACTCTTTAAAGGAGTATCCATATCGTAAGGCTAGGTAGATTGCTATCCCGTCGCTTGGGTTGTCTTCGCCAAAGTTTACAGGCAAGAGAGCAAAAAATATATAGTAAAGAGAAAAGTAACCCAATTGATAGAAGAATTGATGCGTTGGCAAAATGCCCTCGATAATCAGTAAGTTCACAATAAGAATGGTTAAACCGTTGAATATGACGCCGCCTGCATAAATTAATGCGTGTTTCCACCTCTTCCCGTTTTTAATTTCGGTGTACGCACATGCAGCATCAATGAAATAAAGGAGGAAAAAGTGCATCCGCCCCAATGTGAATATCTTTCTTCCTCTTCCGACCGTTAAGTCTGCCTTTCCTCCAAATAGATAGACGAAAAAAACGTGCCCAAAGGCATGTATGAAGGCTACAATTGGTAATACGACAAAAAAAGCCCACGCAAATGTATGGAGGTCGTCCCATGAAAACACCGCAATCCCCCCTCCATAGGACGTTACCTCACATAAAAACTATTAAACATGTTAAATAAATTCCCTATACATTGTTAAAAATGACATCAAACAAAAAGGAGGCTGCTCGCATCAAACGAAACAGCGTCGCTTCTCCCTACACCCGCTCAAGAAAAAAGATAGTTGTTCTATCGTCCTCCATGAACTTTACATAAATAGAGATAGTTGCACCAATAAGGGAATTCAAAGTCGATGGCAGGGTAGCTTCTTCGTAAGCAATTCCAAGGTTATCGAGATCTGAAATGAGCAGATCGACTCCGCCTGGCTTATCAATCCAGTGAAGGTGTTCAAGGATCCGATTGCTGTTCATTACGGCAAGGTCCCATTTAATGGGCCTTCTTCCGTCGTCAATTTGTTTTACACTTACGTCTGCAATTTTCGCAAGGTACTCCCCTTCCCTAATCGGGGCGTTTCCTGCTAAACGATATACGATTTCCTGGGCATCAAATGAATAAATAGGCATAAAAAATTCCTCCTCGGATTTCAATTTCTCTTTCCATCCTTTATATATAGGTTTGAGGTCGAAAAGGACATGCCTTAGTCAAAAGAAGATAGGAATTTGGGTGAAGTGCTATTTGGGTAAAAAGCGTCTCTTAGCAATTTGTACAAGCTGGTATGCGAGATACGATAAACTGAACACAAGGAATGTATCAATCAGGTTCCAAATAATCAGATGCGAAGATTCCTTAAGGCCTATTGCCCGGAATAACACATCGACCATATCGATTAGAAAAACATGAACCGCATAAATTCCAAGTGCGTTGCCGCCAATTTTGGTGATCAGCAGCCCTTTGCCAAGCTGTGGGTTATGCAACGCAAACGAGAAAAGGAAAATGGCAAGGAATATGGTGGATAAAAAGAATTCGCCATGACTTGACCCCAGCTCTTTTTCAAGCCATAGCCCTTCTAAAATCTGCAAGATTGAAAACAGCATAAATAATAGGAGGTTAATCTTCTTGCTCAAGTGCTTTCGATGTTGCAGAGGTTTGTAATAAGAAAACCAAAACCCTGCTGTTGTGTAAAACAGGCCGAAAAACAACGCGTCACGAGTGCTTTCCGGCAGTTGGAGAAATATTGAGTAGGCTTGGCCGAAAAGACCGACAATATGAAAACAAAGGCTGGCCGCCAGTAACAGTCCGATTTTACCAAGCTTGAAAAATAAAAAGACAACTGTAATGCTCCAAACAAGCGCAATAACAAACCACAGCTGATAACCGCTCGTCCCCTGCCCATAGTACAACAGCTTGAGAACAGTAAATCCCTTCATATAGTCGAAGAGCTTCTCCTGTACATCCCCGCTGCCTATTAGAATTCTAATAACATCATATACAAAGTAAAAAACCAGCCAGCTGGCATATATCTTCAGGATTTTAATAACGTACTTTTTAAAATAGTCTCCGCTATTAGGGGTTATGTTCACTTTAAGGCCGAAAAAATACCCGGAAGCCATAAAGAAAAAGGGCACGGCAAATCTTGAAACGTTATCAAGAATAAAGTAGCCAATCACATGGTCACTCGGAAAGGTGTGGATCACCACAACAGCCAATATAGCTAAAAATTTTATAAAGTCGATTGCGTAGTTACGGTTCATATAGTCACCCTGGTTATTTCCTATACTGATTAGTATGGCCGAACCGTGGAGTTTTATTTTTAATGGCTTGTTTCGAAGGAAAGTGCACAAAATCGTAGAATGGTTGTCAATATTAACAAGATTTTTCAACGGAAAACAGTAGTAAAATGTCCATAGGAGTCCAAACAGAAAGGAATTGTATAAATGAAGAAGTTTTCAGTCTTGTTTCTCCTTCTCATTCTTGCATTAACAGGTTGTTCCGGCAGTTCCTATGAAACGGTCAATGCAGAAAAAGCGAAGGAACTGGTGGACAGCGGAAAGATTGATGGAATTTTGGATGTTCGTACCCCTGAAGAATACCAGGCTGGCCATATCGAAGGTGCTATCATGATTCCCCTTCAGGTCATTGAAAGTCAAATGGCCAAGCTCGGTAAGGACAAAACCTACTTAGTATACTGCAGGAGCGGGAACAGAAGCCAGCAAGCCTCGGAGATTCTCAGCCAAAATGGGTTCAAGCATATTTACAATATGAGCGATGGATATTCGGAGTGGTAGATGTAGCTGATTATATTGGAGTGGTTTATTGCCACTGTTTTTAGTTAGTATGAAATGGTTACGGCATGTTGCTGTAAGAAAAAAGGCCTTTCTTTCTGCTAAGTGCAGGTGAAAGGCCAAACTTTTATCCCGCATTAACGGGCTGTAAGCCCCACAATAATGCCTAAGGGGAGCCGAAGAAGCGAAGGTGGGGGGACAAACAGCCCGTAAAAGCCCGATTGGTTCAACTATCAATCAGTGGGGGATGAGAACCCCCTCACTGATTGAAGTTTCACTTTATCGTGCTAAATCAACGATTCGTCCTTCAATTTGCGGGTTGACAGTTCCGAGTTCCTGCACGTATTCAGTAAAGACTTCCCAGTCAGGGGTTCCCAAGTCGGTGACAAGGCCCTGATTGTACACCTCGGCGAATACGGTATATCCATCCCCGCCTTTAGCAGTGAAGGCATTGGTCGCCACAGTATAGGTTGCGGTAGGGTTCAATGCAGTATAGGTGCCATCGGCATTCATTACTTCAACAGACTGGACTCTGCTTCCAGCGGGCTTGCTGCTGTCATAGGTGAATTTCATTCCTGATACTTGTAGAAATCCGCCGTTCTCTCTTGGAACGGAGCTAACGCTGTGTTCAAGAGCCCTGATAATTTGCGATCCAGTTAAGTCCATGACTGCCAAAGTATTGCCGAACGGCAAAACAGTCAGGACATCGCCGAGGGTAATATCACCTTGATCAATTGCTGCACGGATACCACCGCCGTTCTGGAAAGCAATAACTGTGTTGGGGTTGAATTCTTTTGCTTTATCAAGCATTCCATCCGCAATCAGATTTCCAAGCGCTGTTTCATCTCTCCGGACACTGACAGGTGCTGGATCCGTAAGGCGTGGATTTGGCAGGGCCTCGACCGCTGTTGCGCCAGTTGAGGTGTTTTTGAGTTCAGCAATTTCACTTGAGTATTTTGTCAATAATGCTGCTACTTCTGGATCTTCCGTCTTTTTGCTGATTTCAATCAATGCTCCGCTTTGTCCGACTACGACTCCTTTTTTATCAAACTGAACATCCAAGGTTCCGAGGAAATCATTGTATTGATAAGCCTGGACAATAACGGTAGGATTTTTAGCAACGCCCTTTTCATCTTTATTCACAACGACTGGCTCAATCAATTTTGTATGGCTATGGCCGCCGACAATGACGTCAATCCCGTCAACCCGCTCTGCAAGGACGAGGTCATTATCAACAGTAGGATTATCGTCATAGCCGAGATGGGTTATGGCGATTATTTTATCAACGCCGACTTTTTCAAATTCTGCAACTGCTTTTTCGGCTTCCTTAATATAGTTTTCAAATTTAACCTGTGGGCTGGAAAGGTTGACGGTTTCTTCTGTGGTTAATCCGAAAATTCCTACCCTCTCGCCATTAACTTTCTTGATAATCCCTTCGTAAATCTGGCCACCCTTTGGGTTGTTTTTGATACGATCCTGATAGAGTTTTGCGAACTTGGGATCAACGGAGAAATCGACATTTGCACTAACCAATGGGAATGAGGCGTTTCTAACGAAATCGGCAAGCACTTGGTGGCCTTCCGGTGTTGAACCTGAGTCAAATTCATGGTTCCCAAATGTCATAGCATCATACCCCATGAGATTCATAAATTCTAAGTCTGCCTGTCCAAGAAACTGATTGTAATAAAGAGTACCTGTAAGTACATCCCCGGCATCAAGCAAAAGGGAATTCGGCTTTTCGGCTCGTACTTCCTTAATTGCAGTTGCCTTTTTGGCGATGTTGTCCAAGTGTGCATGTGTGTCATTGGTGTGCATAATCGATAGTGTAAAAGTTGTTTTATCCTTTGGGGCAGCTGAAGCAAATGGTACAAAAGTAGAAACCAATAACGCAGCAGTGGCAACAGAGGCCAAAATCCTTCGGTGGAGCCTGAGTTTTTTCAACATTTACCTTCTCCTTTTAATAGAATTTAAGTATGTATAGACATAAAGTTGTCCAAGTCTATTTTACTATATTTCAGCCTTTTTAAAAAATTCCAGGCAACTAGGATTTAAGCCCAAAAATATAGTTTTCCAGATGAAATTCTTCCTTAAAAGAAAAAAATGGAAGGGTTTTCATAATAAAAACAGAATTATTCAATAGACTTACAAATATACATAAATGCGCCATACCATGAAGAAAGGGTGTTTGCAGTGGAGAAGACAGAGACGCTGGCAGTCGAATTCAAGAAGGTTGCTTTATCAAATGGAGAGACGCTCTCTTATCGGAAACGGGAAGGCGGGGAGAGAAAGGTCCTACTTGTGCATGGCAACATGACATCCTCCAAGCACTGGGATTTGCTGATTGACAGGATGGATCCGGAATTCAAAGTCATTGCCGTGGACATGAGAGGATTCGGGGAATCAACCTACTACAAAAAGGTTATGTCTATCAAGGATTTTTCAGATGATATTAAGCTATTTGTTGATGAACTTGGCTTAAAGGATTTTGCAATGATTGGCTGGTCGACGGGTGGAGCTGTCTCCATGCAGTTTGCGGCTGACTATCCAGGGTACTGCGATAAACTGATTCTGCTCGAATCCGCTTCAACAAGAGGTTACCCATTCTTCGGAGTAACCCCTGAAGGCCAGCCGGACCTGAACAACCGGGTTGCAACTTATGAAGACGTGAAAGTACATCCAACCACAGTTGCCATTCAGACAGCATATGACCAGAAAAACAGGGATTTCCTTCAGACAACCTGGAATATGCTCATCTATACAAAGAACCAGCCGGACCCTGAACGGTATGAAGAATATGTCGATGATATGCTGACCCAGCGCACGCTTGCTGAAGTCTATCATTCTCTTAATACCTTCAATATCAGCAGCAGGCATAACGGCCTAGCGGAAGGGACGAACCAGGTAAAAGATATTACCATTCCTGTTCTTGTCCTATGGGGGGACCGCGATTTAGTTGTGAATAAACTTATGACTGAGGAAATCATTGCGGATTTCGGCGGGCATGCCAAATACGTAGAGCTCACCGACTGTGGGCATTCACCGCTCGTTGATGACCTCGAACAGCTCAACGGGCATATTGAAGGGTTTTTGAAGTAAATAGGGACGGTTCTTTGGTTTGCCGGCAAACAAAGAACCGTCCCCTTTAGAAGGGAGATTGGGATGGAGAGAGAGGGATATGTTTCGCTATGGGTTGGCGGGTTTGAATCCAAGAGAGACCTTGATGAGTATTTGAAGATTGAATTTACAGAGGACGGTGATGCGCTGCCATCCCGATTAGGAGAGGATTTTTTCATAGATTACTATGATGAAGATTTTCGAGAAGCCAAATTTTTTGAAAAGCCCCCGGAGAGCCTAGAGGAAGCATTAAACGGTTTTTCCTATGATGAAGTTATCGTTCCTGCATTTGAGGGCAAGTACAAGGGCTTTCTTAACACAGCTGTCCTTCTCTATAATTTTTACTATGAAGAAAGGGCAGAAGGTAAAAAAAGTCCTTTATTATTTGTTGGTACGATCCGGTATAAATGATAAAAGGATGGTTCCGGGCAGAACCATCCTTCCCTATTCCATAGAGGTTTTTTCCGCTAGCATGGGTATTTACAGTTCATACTTTTGGAGAAAACCGTCTATCGTAAAGTGCGCATAATCATCAAGAAGTAAAACAGCCGAAAAGCTTACTCCCCGTAGCTTTCAATCAGATTGGCGATATGGGCGTATGCTCCGCCGGCCAGCATTGCGGATGAAACAAGGACTGCTTCAGACAGTTCCTCGTTTGTTGCGCCAGCCTCAACCGCCTTTTTCGTATGGACCTCGATACAGTATGGGCATTGGGTTGCATGAGCTACCGCAACAGCGATTGTTTCCTTGAATTTAGTGCTTAACTTTCCTTCCTTCGTTGAGGCAGCACTGAAATTGGAGTAGCCCCTGAACCCGACATGGGCATTTCTGCCAATGAAGCTAAGGTTCTTTAGGTTGCTTCTTGTGTACAGGGAATCCTCGGCGTCAGAGTCCTGAGCGTTTTTGATGTGGGTACTGTGGGTGATCGCACCGCCAGCTTCAATTCCTGCCGTTACAAAAGCTGCCTCGACAAGTTCTTCGAGGGAGGCGCCTTCTTGTTTTGCCTTTTTCGTGTGCGAATCAATGCAGTAAGGACACTGGGTAACATGTGCGACCGCAACCGCAATGATTTCCTTTTGTTTTTTGCTTAGGGCACCTTCCTGAAAAACAGCTTCATTAAAATTTGAAAATGCTTCAGCCTGTTCCGGTGCTAGTTCACTTATTCTGTTGAAATGGCGTGTGTGTGATTTGTCATAAAAGTTCGTTGACATTGTAAAACCTCCTCTTCTATTGTTTGCTAGTGGACGGTTCCCCTTCATTGTAATTCTCATAATTTTTTAGAACAAGCAATCGGCTTTTGCCAAAAAAGATTGCAGTCATATAAAAAGAAGGATGGTTTCTGCATAAGCACAAAAACCATCCGAAATGAACTGCTGTAACTCTTTACGGATTCGTCGACCACAGCCCAGCAGATTTAACAAATACCCTCGGATTCAGCTTCAGCCCGGCTACGAGATATTCTGCCAGGTCCTCTGGATGCATGACTCGTTCAGCGTCTCCACTTATCAAATTCGTATCCACCGCCAAGTCAGTAACGACGGTACTTGGTGTCAAAGCGGTTACACGGATATTATGCTTGCGGACTTCGAGTGCCAAGGATTCAGTCAAGCCCAGCACAGCAAACTTTGATGCGCTGTAGGCACTTGTTACTGGCGCACCTTTTTGTCCCGCGGTAGAGGAGATATTTACAATGTCTCCTGTCTTGCGTTCAATCATTTCAGGCAACACCGCTCTTGTGACATTGTAAACGCCCATCAGGTTTACTTTAATGATGTTTTCCCATTCATCGGGCGGAAGCTCAAGAAATTTGCCAAACTTCCCGATTCCGGCATTGTTGATAAGGATATCAACCGGACCCAGGTCGGATTTGATATGCTCAACAGCATGTGTGACCGCCTCCAGGTCTGTGACGTTTGCGGAAGCTGCTGACACATTGACATCGTATTGATCCAGTTCGGCGCTGACCTTTTCAAGGTTTGCCATGTTCAACCCAATCAACCCTACATTGACGCCTTCCTTGGCGAGTTCAATCGCTATCGCACGTCCGATTCCCCGGCCTGCTCCGGTAATAATCGCATTTTTTCCTTTTAAAGAAATCATATGTACAACTCCTTCATCCTTATTTTCACAATAGTAATCATACCCTTGAAAAGGGCTTCCTACTCTATTTAACACGTTAACTAATTAACCACAAGGAAGACGTACTCCTTTTAGCGAATATGTAAAAAAGAGATACCAGAAGGAAGGGCAGGTAATGAGAGTCATTTATAGCGTGCTAAAAGAAATTAACGAAAAAAGGTTTGTACCTGAGGGGGCTGATTATGGCTTGAAGGATATTGAATTCGAAGGCCTCATCCGATTTTTGGAAAATGAGAAAGCGATCGAGCGAGTGTTAAGAATGCATGATCAGCTTTTTTTAAAACCAGCCCGTTTAACGAAAATAGGACTAGCACTACTCGAAGAATATAAGGAATATGAAAAAATCTATCCTGAGAGAGGCCAGTTAAAAGACTGGGTCCAAGTCGACAAAATCTTATATTCCAATGATGCAGAGGATGAGTAATAGGTGGAGGGGTATTAGTATGTATAACGGAAAATATTATAACCTGCATGAATATCTAGCTAAAAAGAAGAATGAGGTCTCCCGTTTAACATTAACATTGAGTGAGATGGAAGAGATTGTTGGTTTTAAGTTGCCTCAATCTGCATATGTATACCCTGCCTGGTGGGCAAACGAAAACAAGGGAAGCCATACCCATGCAAGGTCATGGCTGCTTGCTGGCTGGAAAACAGCGGAAGTAAAACCAGGCAATCAAGTAACCTTTTTTTATTATGGCAATTAACCCAAAAAGAGAGGCTCCACTGTAATTATTTATAAAACCGATTGAATCGGAGGTGACTTTTATGGCTGGTAAAGGAAAGAAGGTAACCGTCAGTGAATACCTGGAAAATTGTAATCATCCAATGAAGGAACTAATAGAACAAGTACGTTCTATCATTTTAAGTATGGATGTAGGTATAACAGAACATATCAAATGGAATGCACCAAGTTTTTGTTTTAATGGAGACGACCGAATCACCTTTAGGCTGAGTAAACCTGATTATGTCCAGCTAGTCTTTCATTCAGGGGGCACAGGGCAAAGAAGACAAAACAAAGAAACCTATTATTACCGATGAATCTGGTTTATTGGAATGGGTCGCTGACAAACGGGCCCTAATGACCTTCCGCAGCATGGATGAAGTGAAACAAAGGCAGGGGGCATTGAAGACGATTGTTAAACGATGGCTCGAGGCAGTTTAGAAACTGAAGGTCTGTCTTAACTGGATTCAAGAAGGTATATTCCAAATGTAAATATAGAATTAGGGGCGGGAACATGGACACTTTATTTACAATTGACTGTGGAGACATTGTACTTCGAGAATTTACAATTGAAGATGTTGATGCTATTTATGAAATTACCTCCCAGCCAGAAGTTTACGAATATCTGCCTGATTGGAGGTCAACGAGGGAGCAGCGGCTGGAGTGGGTTGCCAATTATGAAATTCCATCAAACAAGAGTTTTTTATCAGCATTGCCTGCTATTGATGAGGAAAACTACCTGAAGTTAGGGATCATCCTAAAGGATACCGGCGAGTTTATTGGTTTTTGCACGACAGGAATCAAAGAGGAACTTCCTCCCCCTAATAGAGAGATTGCTTACGCCATTTCAAAGCATTATAGAAACAGAGGTTATACAACAAAAGCGGTAAAAGGATTAATCTCCTTTTTATTCGAGCAAACAAACGTCGAACTTTTAAATGCGATTGTTCTTACACAAAATATAAGTTCGAGTAGAGTGATTCAAAAAACTGGCTTTACTTTTGCCGGAGATATAGAAATTGAAGGTCAACACTATCATCATTACATTCTTCGGAAAATTGGTAAATAGAAGATTGAGTACCTCTTGCCATAATTAAACAGACCTAAAAGCTTGGAGTTATAGACCCAAGCTTTTTTGCGCTAACTCAATGATATGGCCCCTTATTGTCCTAATAGCTTTATAAACCATATCTCATATTGAGGGATCGATACCACTTCCTGTAAGTGCTTCTCTTTGCTTCGCCCTTTTGAGCAATACCACTACAAAAAGGAACATCAGGGCAGGAATGAAATATCTGATTGATTCCAGCAGGAAAGAAGAACTGGCAGGTTCCGTCCTGATAAAAATACCCCCGTTTGCCTCACCAAGCGTTCCATTGAACAGCCCGTAACAGACATTCAGTCCCCAGTGGATTCCCGTGGTCATCCAGATTGAGCCAGATTTATAGAAGGCGTATGTCAAAGACAGGCCAAGCAGGATTGAAAATACCGTATTGGAAAAACTGAAACCTTCATGCCAAATGTCATCAAAGGAATACACCGCAATGGAAATCGTGAAAATCCACGGGAGCGGGATACGGCCTTTCAACTGAGCAAAAATATAGCCTCTAGTAATCAAGTCGTTCAGGAAGGACCCGATCAGGAAAGTTCCCAAAACCAATCCAATTGTCAGAAGTGATTCCGATAGAGGCTTTATTCCGGTGATTTCATATCCACCGAGAATCCAGGAGAGGGTATACATTGTAAGCCAAAAGCCAAACCCCGTACCAAACCCAATTACTACATTTCTACTCCAGCTAGGGTGGAAGTCAATTCCCGCATCTCTGAAGCCATTCAGATTGGTCCATCTTAAAAGGAAGTAAAAAACAGGAAAGAAGCCTGCTACTAACAGTAATTGAATCAAAATGCTGCCTGCCCCTGCTATGCCTGCATTTAGATACACATCGAGAATAGTGAACCCAATCAATGCCTTTGCATAATTCCGTTTTGCCAAAACAGCCACCCGCCCATGCTTACTAAACTTCTACTTTCCAAGAACCTTGCGTACGAACGACTTTAAAAATGATTCTTTGCTTGGAGGTGCTTTTTCACCTTGCCTTATGACCGTCCAGCCGTCATCATTGCCGGTAGGGTCCAGCATATGTTCAATTCCAAGGTTTTGGCAAAAATCCTGTATATCATTGTAATCAAAGAAGTGGGTTTCATTGTCGATGCGGGAAAGCATTTCTTTTTCAAATGGAAAAGGAGTGCCTTCTTGCTCAAGTCCGTCTGTATCCTCACCGGAATGCAGCTTACGAACCAACCGGCCGTCTTTATGGACGCTTAGGAAATAAGAGTCTACCGTGCTTTGGCCCATTGCCTGGATAACAGTGGTAGTAAATTCAGCAGACAATAAGTCAGCCAGCTCGACCTGGGGTTCAAAGGAATCGTGGAGTACTGTTACCCAGCTGTCGTGTACAGTACCGACTGCAAAAGATGAAGGAATTTCACTCCTGAAAAAATCAAATGCCAAATTGCTTTGATTCTGGATTGTAGGCTGCTCACTATGTGTTTGGCTAAGCCAAAAGCTTAAAAACTTCTTTACATCATTCGCTTTTGAAGTCTGTACATATAATCCATAAATATTGATAGACATAAATACCCCCTGGTTAAAAGCTTTATCTATATTCTAATTGATATAGCGAGATTAGGGGAATATTTTTCCAAGTGGAGTAAAAAAGAATTTTAACTCAAGGCTGAAATAAGGGGGATCTTTCGGGGTAAATAATAGTAAGTTTAGTTAATAACGAAAGTTAAAACAGGCCTTCTCTCAATGGAAAAGACCTGTTTTTTTATGTTGCTAGAAACATTTCTGTCAGCAGCTCGTACGTTTTCCATTTGGCACCATAGTCGTAGACATTGTTCAGTATCATGAATTCATCCGTTTTATAAACCGCGCTTAAACGAAGAAGTTCTTCTTTCACTTTCTGCGGTGTGCCAATCACCATCCGCTTTCGGTTTACTTGGATTTTTTTCTTATCGTCATCAGATAAAGTTATCTTTTTTGCTTCTTCGGGGGAAAGAATCCTTGTATCCAACCCTTTTTCGACTGCAAGCAACCATAAATCCTGGGTGAGGGCGAGCTCTTCTGCCTCTTCTTGAGTAGGAGCACAGACGACAAATATACACACATTCGCTTTTGGTTTGGACAGCAAGCGGGAAGGCCGGAAATTTTCATAATAATAGTCCAGCGCACGTTTGCCATTAACAGGGGAAATAAAGTGTCCATATGTAAAAGCTGTTCCGTACTCGGCAGCAAGCCGGGCAGCGCGGTGTGAAATTCCGAGGATCCACACATCTGGATTTGAGTTGGGCTCTGGAAACGCCTTAACCTCCTGGAAAGGGTGCCCGTCATGTAGCTGATTTTGCAAGTAGCCCTGCAAATCACGTACCTGCCTTGGAAACTCATTCATGCTTTTACTTAAAGAGTCAGTCAGCGCCAGCCTGGTTGCCGGATTTCCGCCTGGTGAACGGCCTATCCCAAGGTCAATCCGGTTCGGGAATAACGTTTCAAGCAGCTTAAAATCCTCTGCAATTTTATATGGGCTGTATTGGGGCAGCAAAACTCCGCCAGAACCCACCTTAATTTTATTTGTTTTTGAAGCAATATGTGAAATCAGAACCTGGGGAGATGAGCCTGCGATTCCATTGCTGTTATGGTGCTCGGCAACCCAAAACCTGGTATAGCCAAGTTCCTCGGTCAGCTGCGCCAGCCTTACTGTGTTTTCCAAAGCTGAGGCTGGTGATTCCCCCTTTCGAATCACCGATTGATCCAAAACACTTAATTTCATTTTAAGAATCCTCCATTACAAGCCGATACCCTTTATGTTCCCTAATATCAGGGATGTCTATCTCTTTTTTTAAATAAGAAAAAAGGACCCTGGGGCCCTTTTAAACTTATGATATTTGGCTCACGATGAATTCAGCATTTGTTTGGTATTCATCCTTGCCCTGAACTTTATCAATTTTTTCGACGAACATTCCAAACACTTTCTTCTTTTCCTCGAGGTCCTTGATCTCTTCTTTAAGCTGATTGAATCTCTCCTCAAACGGCTTATGATAAATTTCGCGGATGGTGCGGATAATGTCCTCATTCACCGTAGATTGCGTGACCTGCTTGGTGATGCTGAATTTGTAGCCGTATACCTGAAGCTCTTGTTTTACACTATCATATTCTTTATCAATTTCCGCCAGAAGCTCGAGGATTTCTTCCTTCCATTCATCCAGCGACTTTTTTAAATAGGATGTTTCCATGCCCCGTCTCCTCCACCATATATGTATAAAATGTCCTTCCATCATAACATTTTAAAATTACAGAGCCTTTTCTAACAGATTACAAATAGGGCCCGTATATTAAATGGATGTAACAAGGCGAGTGGAGGAGAGCCCAGTTATTTGATGTTGAAAGGGAAATGTCCTGAATCATACGGAAGTGGTCCTGAATAAAGAAAAAACCTTGAGTTGCCGAGATGAACTGCCTAACGGATTCAGAATGCTGTCTAATCTTTGAAAACTTTATTCTATAAAGGCATCCAGCGGTCATGTGTCTGCTGGATGCCTTTTTTAGCGCTTATTTATTTAATTCCCTCCGTAAAACAGGAGCCACTTCAGTTGCCAACAGTTCAATCATCTCGGCAACCTTTTTGAACGGCACCGCGCCAATGTCCATTTGGGCCAGGAATCGTGTATGGCCAAACAGTTCATGCTGATAAAGGACTTTTTCGATAATCTGCTGCGGGCTGCCTACGAATAGGGCTGTATCCGGACCAGCCATCTTATCAAAGTCATTCCTTGAAATGCTCGTTGCCATTCCGCGCTGGCCATTAACATATTTCCAGTAATTGGAGTAATACGGATAAAATTCATCTTTAGCCTGCTCGGTTGTCTTTGCAATAAACCCATGGCCAGTTACACCGAGTTTCAGGCGCTCCTCAGGATGGCCTGCTTCCAATCCTGCTTTGCGATAAATATCGGCAAGTCCCTTAAACCGGACAGGATCGCCCCCAAGAATAGCCATGGCCATCCCGACACCGAGTTTCCCGGCACGGATTGCGCTCTCGGGTGAACCGCCGACGCCAATCCAGAGCGGCAGCTCTTTTTGGTGAGGGCGAGGCGCGATTTCAGCATTGTTGATTGAAGAACGGAACTTCCCTTCCCAGCTGAGCCGTTCATTCTTGTTTAGCTCTAGCAGCAACTCCATATTTTCTGAAAATAAGGCGTCATAATCATCAAGGTTGTATCCAAACAGTGGGAACGATTCAATGAATGCCCCCCGGCCGGCAATGATTTCGGCGCGCCCATCTGAAATTAAATCAAGTGTGGCGAAATCCTCGAACAGTCTGACTGGATCAATTGTGCTGAGTACCGTGGTGGTGCTGGTAAGCTTAATCTGTTTTGTTTGCTGGGCAATTGCAGCAAGAACAACTGCAGGAGTGGAAACCGCATAATCAAGGCGATGATGTTCACCAACCCCAAAAATATCAAGCCCTGCCTCGTCAGCAAGCTTGGCTGCTTCCATAATCTCCTTAAGCCGCTGTCCGGCGCTTATCGCGTTTCCTGTATGTGGATCCGGGCAAATATCCCCCAGCGTATAAAGGCCAATTTCAAATTGTTGCTGACCTGATTCTGAATTTATCATAGGTAGTTCCTCCGGCAAAATAATTTAGTTACTTTATACAAGTAGGTTATATAATATTAGAATAAAGATAAATTTTTACATTAGCAAGCTTTTTTCCAATTTTCATAATGGCAGTTGCTGATACGAATAAGATTGCCTGGATTCAAAGTGATTGGCAGCTTTCATATTGGTTACAAAAGTAAAAAACGGGAAAGTGCCTTAGAGGAGTTATTCAAAACTTATTGGATTAAGTGGGTGCGTCTTGGATCGAAATAATCTAATAGATAATCCGGCTAGTTTTGAAGTGAAATAATCTAATATCTCCTATTTATTAGATTACTCTTCCACCGGTAGAAGCAAATTAATCCAAAAATGATCTTTTCGTTCTGCAGCAAAATAATCTTACCAACTTTTTATGCCGATATATCTTTACAAATCGAGAATAGTACGTTAGTATTTTCTGTATATTCAAACAGTTATGACGAAGACGGCTGTTAGAAGAGGTCCCAGAGAGTCGGTGGCTGCTGCGAACCGATACCGAATCTTTCGAGCCCAGCCCTTCTGAACTGGTCTGCCGAAACACCTAGTAGGCTGGCCCGGTGAAAACCGTTATATTGTGAGAGGTTGCTTAAAAGCGGCAACAAACGAGGGTGGCACCGCGTATTTCCACGCCCCTCATAACAGACAAAGACTCTGTTATGGGGGGCGTTTTTATTTTGCAATCTTGTGCATATGGTTTATAAGGGATGAAGGAAAAGCGCAAGCGCCTCGGTCAGCGCCGTATGGACTGGAGGGCCTCGAAGGAGATAAAGGAAACACGATGAGCTTAAGCGAATCGATGTTGACTTATCGTAACGAGGGGACCGAAGTACATTAGGCGCTAGGCGCTGGAGCTGGATAGTAAAAAGCGAAGGGAATGATGGAAAAATGTTAATGAACCAGCAATCTTTATTTACTCCGGGGCCAACGCCTGTACCTGAACGAGTGAAGCATGCGATGAATCAGCCGATGATTGGGCACCGCAGCAAGCAGTTTTCAACTCTGCTCGAGGAAGTTTCCTCGCGGTTGATGCCTATTTTCGGATCGGATAGCCCGGTGACCATCATTTCCGGAAGCGGCACAGCTGCATTGGAAACCGCCGCAGCAAATACAATTGAGGAAGGCGATCACGTTGTCGTTATTGTCACCGGTGCTTTTGGAGACAGGTTTGCGAGCATCTGCGAAGCATTTGGAGCAACTGTCCACCGTTTGGAAACCGAATGGGGAAAAGCATGCTCGGCACAGGAGCTGAACTTATTTTTAAAAAAGCTAAAGGTTAGCATTAAAGCAGTCATTGCGACGTATTGCGAGACGTCGACAGGCGTGTACAATCCGATCCGACAGCTGGGTGAAGTCGTAAAGAATCAATCAGATGCTTTATTCATTATTGACGGAGTTAGCTGCATTGGGGCTGTTCATGTTGATATGAAAGCCTGGCATATCGATATCCTTGTATCCGGGTCGCAAAAAGCATTAATGCTCCCGCCAGGACTGGCGTTTATTGCTGTAAGTGAAAAGGCAAGAGTGGCAATCAAAAGCTGCCAGTCAAAACGGTTTTACCTTGATTTAAACCGATACTTTTCTTCTTTTGAAAAAGAAACGTCTACGCCCTTTACTCCGGCAGTGTCATTGATTTACGGAACGCTCGAAGTTTGCAGAATGCTGGAGGAAGAAGGGTTAGAGAACACTGTTGCCAGACATCATTTGATGAAGGAAATGGTTCGCGGGGGCGTCAGGGCATTGGGGCTGCCGCTTTTGACAAGCGATGAAGATGCCTCGTCAACCGTGACAGCCATCGTCACCGATACCGAGGCTTCGAAGCAGGTTAAAAAGGTGATGCAGGATGAGTTTGGCATTACGATTGGCGGCGGGCAGAAAAAGCTGAAGGGTAAGACGATCCGGATTGGCCATATGGGCTACTGCACACCATTTGATGTGTTGAAGGTATTAAGCGGACTTGAGCTTGCACTTACAGAGCTAGGTGAAGTTGGAAAACTTGGGTTGGCAACCGGCAGAGCAAAGGAAATTTGGCTTAAGAGTAAGCTGCAAAGGTCAAAGGAGTATGCGTGAGGCGAATCCTGAACAAAAGCGGGGAGGCAATACAATGTTTAAAGTACTGATTACCGATAGCATTAGTGACAATGGCTTGCGGGCTTTATATGACCATCCTCTTTTTACCGTCGATAAACGGGTCGGCCTTCCGCAAAGCGAGCTAATGTCCGAAATCCGGAACTATGACGCGCTGATTGTCCGCAGTCAGACGAGGGTAACCGAAGAAATCATCCAGCAGGCAGACCGTCTTCAGGTAATTGCCAGAGCCGGTGTAGGGGTCGACAATATTGATGTGAATGCAGCAACTCGGAAAGGGATTCTTGTTATTAACGCGCCGGGCGGAAATACGATAGCGGCGACAGAGCACACTTTGGCGATGCTGCTTGCACTAGCCAGAAATATTCCGCAGGCTCATCAAATCACCACGAAAGGCGAATGGAACCGTGGTGCGTTCCAGGGGGTTGAGCTGTATAGAAAGACACTTGGAATTATTGGCATGGGCAAAATTGGAACAGAGGTAGCCAAACGGGCGAAAAGTTTTGGGATGGAGATTCTTGGTTTTGACCCGTATCTGACAGAAGAGCGGGCTGCCAAACTCGGTATAGCGAAGGCCGACCTTGAAACAATAGCAAGAGAAGCTGATTTTATTACGATTCACACGCCACTGATCAACGCAACCCGAAACCTGATTAATGACGAGTATTTGGCAAAAACAAAAAAAGGCGTCCGAATCATTAACTGTGCGCGCGGCGGCATCATTGACGAAGAAGCACTTGTCCGGGCCATCAATTCGGGCCATGTTGCCGGGGCAGCTCTTGATGTGTTCCAAACCGAGCCGCCAACCAACAACGGTTTGCTCAATCATCCACAGATTATCACCACTCCGCATCTTGGCGCTTCGACGGTTGAAGCACAGGAGAAAGTTGCCGAAGAGGTTAGCGAGGAGATTATTGACATTCTTCAGACGAAGATTGTCCGCCATGCAGTCAACATGCCGCAAATCTCCACGGAAGCAATGAAAAGTCTTCAGCCGTACTTGCGGCTTGGGGAACAAATGGGCCAGCTTGTCATTCAACTATTGAATGAAGCTCCTGAAAGAGTCGAGATCGATTATTATGGGGATTTAATTAAAGAGGACACAGACCTAATTTCCAGAACGCTCGTAAAAGGCTTGTTAACCCATCATTTAAGCGACTCTGTCAATCTAATTAATGCCTTACATCTGTTGAACGAGCAGGGAGTCCCGCATACAGTCAAGAAAAATACGAAGAACAAGGGTTTTGCGAATTATATGGAAATAACGGTTTTGAACGGGGATAAAGTGGCCTGCATTGGTGCCACTGTCCTCAATGGTTATGGGGAACGAATTGTGAAAATGAACCAGTACCGGGTCGATATCCGTCCGGAGCGCCACCTGTTATTTATTAACCATCATGATGTACCAGGCATGATTGGCAAGGTTGGGGCTCTCCTAGGAGACTATCAAATTAATATTGGAACAATGCAGGTTGGCAGGGCGGATGTTGGAGGGGAGGCTATCATGGTCCTGACACTAGATAAACCAATCAACCAGGATCTCCTCCGCGGCCTGACCGCTATCGATGGATTGAAGGAAGCGCAGCTATTGGAATTGTATCCTGAGCACTAACAGGAAAGAACGCACATTCCGGTGTGCGTTCTTTTCCATTATTCGGATAAAAAAGATGATACTATTAGTAGTAGAGGAGGCGGACCAAATGGCACTACGTTATCAAGAATATGGTGAAAAAAATGCACCTCTGATTGTTTTTTTGCATGGAGGGGGTGTAAGCGGATGGATGTGGGATAAACAAATTCCACATTTCATGAATTATCATTGCCTCGTCCCCGACCTTCCTTGGCACGGAAAGAGCGATAACCATTTGCCTTTTTCAATAAAGGAAAGTGCTTCAGAGGTAATCGACCTGATTGAAGAGAAGGCTGAAGGTAAAGAGGTAAACCTCGTTGGCTTCTCATTGGGTGCACAAGTGATTATTCAGATTTTGGGCATGAAACCGGATCTGGCCAATCGTGCAATTATCAATAGTGCGTTGGTCAGGCCGGTTCCTTATGCTAAAAAAATAATAAAACCCATCATACGAATGAGCTATCCATTTGTAAAATACAGGTGGTTTTCAAAGCTCCAGGCAAAAACGTTGTATATAGGTGACGATCACTTCGAACAATACTACCGGGAAAGCCGCCAAATGAAACAGGACGCCCTTGTAAAGGTTTTGGAAGAAAACATGTCGTTTGGAATACCGGAAAATTTTCAGGAGGCTAAGGGCAGGATACTGGTTACTGTAGGCGAAGAGGAAAAAGCAGTGATGAGAAAATCTGCGGTAGATGTTGTGCGAAGCAACCAAAATTGCACGGGAATACTAATTCCGGGAATTGGCCATGGAGCACCATTGGCAAAACCTGAATGCTTCAATCAAATCGTGGAAACCTGGATTAAGGATGAAGCCGTACCAACCGAATGCAGTCGAATACGCGCATAAAGGACTTCACGCTAATGAAGTCCTTTTGTAGTAGTGTTAAATTGTAATAACCACTTTACCCTGTGCATGCCCCTCTGAAAAATACCTAAATGCATCAGCGATATCATTCAGCTGGTACGTTCGATCAATTACCGGTTTTACTTTTCCTGTTTCAACGAGCTCTTTAATTGAAATTAAATCCTGTTGATTTTGCCTTTGAAGGAAGCTGCCGACTTTTTTGCCGCTGGTCATCGAGATCCACGGGCCGAGCGCCATCGCCTGGAACATTTGGGACTCCGAGCCGCCAACATGGACAAAAATGCCGTTATCATTTAAGGCTCGTTTGTAGACGGAAATCGGCTGACCCCCATTTACACCAAGTATCAGGTCATAGCGCTCGGGTTTATGGGCGAAGTTTTCCTTTTTATAGTCAATCACATAGTCTGCTCCGATGGACCTTGCAATTTCCGCATTCCTCGTGCTGCACACCGCAGTCACCTCGGCACCCATCGCCTTGGCAATCTGGACAGCAAACGTACCGACACCGCCTGATGCTCCATTGATCAGCACCCTTTTTCCTGCCTGAACTTTTCCTTTGTCACGCAGACTCTGCAGGGCAGTTGCGGCTGCCATCGGGATCGCGGCTGCCTCTTCATACGATATATTTGCCGGCTTCAAAGCGAGGGCACTCTCAGGAACAGCAACATACTCCGCATACCCGCCCCATCCACACCCTGAAAGATCGCCGAACACCTCGTCACCAGGCTTGAATTGAGTAACATCCTTACCAACCGCTTCAACCCTGCCAGCGATATCGCCGCCTGGTATCGGGTATTTTGGTTTACGAAGACCGAATGCCAATCGAGCGAGGTACGGCTCTCCTTTTAAAAGGACGAGGTTGCCAAAATTAACGGACGAGGCATGGATTCTTACAAGTACTTGATTGTCTTTGGGAACAGGCTTTTTAACATCCGATAATTTCAGAGTTTCTGGCGGCCCATATCGATCACTAATAATAGCCTTGATACAAATCACTCCTTATTTTTAGTTAAAGAAAAGTCGTACTGATAAAGTCTTTTTTATATACGCTTGCAATTAGACTAAGTTTCTAAATACTCTGTTATTTTTTTCGACACCGTTTTGTTGGAAAAAGGAGAAGGGTGGCGAGGGAGTCGCATTATAGATAGGAATTGTGGCATGAACAGTTAACTTCAAATTGATTCGGTGCCAGCCCGGCAATCAGTTGCGTAACCCTCATGGTCACCTGAGATTGATTCTTTTCAAAGATAACCGATTTATAAATAGAACAGCATTTTATAGAATTAGACAGTTTTTTCGATATTCAAGACACTTCCCGAAAGATATAGGACATTTCCCAAACTATTCAGGACAGCTTTCCGATTTTTTAGGACAAACTCCATTCCAAGCCAACCGATTGGCCATCCCACAACCAGTTAGTACAAACTGCACCGAATATATTGAAACCGTACTAATCATTCCAGCACGCATTTGTTGAAAATTGTGGAAGGGTAGGATACGTTTATCGTATCTCTTCATGAACGAGCCAATTAAAGGGAGGAAATCAAAATGGAAATAGGGATAAGCACGTTTGTCGAGACCACGCCGGATCCACAAACAGGTGAAGTCATCAGCCATGCGCAGCGGATCCGCGAAGTGGTTGAGGAAATTATATTGGCTGACCAGGTTGGACTTGATGTATTTGGAGTAGGGGAGCATCACCGCGAGGATTACGCCGCTTCAGCGCCTGCGGTCATACTCGCGGCAGCTGCACCGCAAACAAAACGGATCCGCCTGACAAGTGCAGTCACTGTACTTTCATCCGATGAGCCAGTCCGGGTCTTTCAGGACTTCGCCACCCTTGACGCAGTTTCGAATGGGCGCGCAGAAATCATGGCAGGCAGGGGATCGTTCATTGAATCGTTCCCGCTATTCGGATACGACCTGCAGGACTACAATGAGCTATTTGAGGAAAAGCTTGACTTGCTTTTGAGGCTGCAAAAATCTGAAAAGGTAACCTGGAGTGGCAAACACCGCGCGGCCATCAACAACTTGGGCATTTACCCGCGGCCTGTCCAGGATCCATTGCCAATTTGGATTGGCAGCGGAGGCAATCAGGAATCAGTAGCCAGGGCTGGACTTCTCGGCCTCCCGCTTGTCCTCGCAATTATCGGCGGCAGCCCGAAGTATTTTGCGCCGCTTGTTGACCTTTATTACCGCGCAGCTGAGCATGCCGGACACGATCGTTCCAAGCTGAAAGTTGCTTCGCATTCTCATGGATTTGTTGGGGAGAGTACGGAAGAGGCAGCCGATAAATTTTTCCCATCAACGGCACAGGCAATGACCAAACTAGGCAGGGAAAGAGGCTGGGGCCAGTATACTCGTTCGACATTTGATTCAGCGCGCAGCCTTGAGGGAGCACTATACGTTGGAGACCCTGATACGGTTGCGGAAAAAATCATTCATTTGCGTAAAAATGTAGGCGTCACAAGGTTTATGCTGCATTGCCCAGTGGGCACGATGCCGCACGAAGACGTCATGCAATCGATTGAGCTGCTTGGCAAGGAAGTGGCACCTCGGGTGAGGGAAGAAGTGGCCCGCTGGGAAGCAGAGCAGAAGTGAGTGTCTGCGAGCCAGGATATGCGATATAACATTTAGTTTAAATTAACTTAAACATGTTGGTCGCATTTCGAGTGCTGAAACCGTGTGAAATATGACCAATAGACGGTATTGGTACGTTTCGAGCACTAGAACTGTGCAAAATGTAACCAATAGTCCAATAAACTGAATTGAAAATGTTCAGCAAACAGATTTTCATGGATAGTAGAATACGAGCCTCAAAATCAGAAAAGCTGTACGACCTTCATTCGGCCGTACAGCTTTTTATCATTTACGGACAAGTCCGAGTATACCCATCACATTGTCAAAGATATAATCTGCTTGATGTTCCTCGAATAAACCTCTTGCCTTTTCCCCCGTCAAACCAGTCAGGACCGCGGCAAATTGGCAGCCCATATCCCTGGCCGCGAGCAGGTCAGCGAGCGAATCGCCAACAACCAAAACTTCATTGCCATTCTCTAATGGCAGGGAGGTTCCCAGGACCGTGTCCACGTTCACCCTTTTACCAAGAAGGGCATGCATAAACGTATATGGGTGCGGCTTAGCAAGTGATTTCCGGTCAGGAAATTGCCGTTCAGCCCTAAGCACGTCATCAGCCGTGACAATATACTCCACATTAAAATACTTGACCCAGTCAAGATGGTTGAATGGCTGAATCGTTTCAAGCTCGGGCCTTCCTGTCCCAATCCCGATAGAAACTCCCGCATCCAGCAAACCGGAGAACAGTCCTTCAATCTGTTCCTGTGGGCATAGCGTGGTTTCATTGGCGAGAAACCCCTTTTTACCAGTTTGGACCGACGGGCGCCCAGTTGATTGAAATACATGCTCATCGCCAACATACCATTCCTGGGAAATGTGCTCGCAAATCGACCACAATACCCCTTTTTCACCGAACGCTTTTGTTTCAATGCCCATTTTTTCAAAAACAAGTTTATCAAGATGCCGGAATAGGCCCCGTTTTGTTTCTGCCGTTTTTTGAAAATCGTCCAGGAAGTGTTCGAAATCAAGTTTGGCTCCAGTTTTCTTCAGCTCTTTGCCAATCGTCATCAGCGCCTCGCGGTCCAATTCCCTGCTAAGCAAGGCCTGAACCAGGTCGGAATCCTCAACCTGTGATAGCAAGTGAATCAGCTGGTAGCTGAATGTTATGTATATCATGTCCCAGTTGGCATTCAAGCCACGTGATTTCATGAAGGACAGGACCTTGTCATCTTGGAAAACCTCGCGCCGGATTGCATCAATTTCTTCCTGCTGGACATCTGTATGGAATTTGTCCGGTGCCAGCCCCAGGTAGTTCCCGCTATACAAAAGCTCCCAGACTGTTAACGCCGAGGCATCAAAATAATGTTCTTCGCTTAAAAGTACTCCATCCACATCAAACAATACTGTTTTAATCATCCGCATTCCCACTCCCTTTTACTTTCTTACTTTAATGTAACACAGCGCCTAAAGGATAACTAGCACTACCCAACCTCACCCGTTCGCAAGCTGCTGCTCGGCAAATTCCCGGTAAAGTGGATGTGATTGCGTTAATTCCGAATGCGTACCAATTCCGGTTACCCTGCCTTTTTCAAAAAAAACAATTTTGTCTGCATTGACGATGGTAGAAAGCCTGTGCGCAATGACGAAAGTAGTCCTACCCTCCATCAGACGGGATAGCGCTTGTTGGACAATTCCTTCCGATTGGCTGTCAAGGCTCGCTGTCGCTTCATCCATCATCAAGATTTTAGGGTTGCGCAAAAATGCCCGTGCAATTGCAATTCGCTGCCTTTGTCCGCCGGAAAGCTTCACACCTCGCTCGCCCACCTCTGTGTCCAACCCTTTCGGGAATTCCTTTATAAATTCTTCCGCATATGCCATCCTGGCTACTTCCCAGAGACGATCATCGGAAATCACACCGGCATTTTCAAGGCCGTACGTAAAATTCTCGCGTATGGTTCCAGCCATCATCGCACTTTCCTGCGAAACATAGCCAATTTGGCTGCGCCAGGACGATAAAGCCAGCTCCCTGATCGGTGTGCCGCCGATCTTGATTTCCCCGTTTGTTGGTTCATAATAGCGGTCGAGAAGGGCAAACATTGTTGTTTTCCCGGCGCCGCTCGGACCTGCAAAGGCAATCATCTGGCCAGGTTCCGCAGACACGGACACCCCTTCAAGAACCGGCTCTCCTTCTGCATAGGAAAAGGAGACGTTATCAATTTCCACTGGGAGATGATTAATGTCAATATCAACACCCGTTTGATCTTCCTCCAACGGCTCTTTCAGAATCGCAATGATTCGTTCAGTTGCCCCTTTTGCCTTCTGAAGCTGGGTAAAAAACATCGCGAACGATGTAATCGGCATGATGATTTGGAACAAATAAAGAAGGAATGCAATCAGTGAGCCAGTCGACATCGTCCCGTCGGCAACCCGTAAGCCTCCATAGCCAATAATCATAACAATGACAACCATGACGACCAAATACATGATAGGGCCAATTAGCGCAAAAATCCGTGCTTCTCTCAGGCCGAAGCCCAGCAGCGAGTGGATGCCGTCCTTGCCTTTTGATTCTTCAATATTCTCCGCAGTTGACGCCTTCATCAGGCGAATTTCACTGAGAGTCTGCGTAATATGGCCTGTAAACTTAGCTGTTTCGTTTTGGAGTCCACGCGAAAGAGCAGCCATTTTCCTGCCAAGCGGATACATGATGGCCATTGTGAGCGGAACAGAAACGAGCATGAGCAATGTCATTTTCCAATCCATCACAAGCAGGATTGCAATCGCCCCGATAATTGAAATAATGCCAGTAATAAAATTGGAAAAATGATTGGTAATCAAGTCGCGAACGACGCTCGTATCATTAATGACCCGGCTGACCGTTTCCCCGGTAGCTTGCTTATCATAAAACCCGACCGGCAGGCGAAGCAGCTTCGACCACATTCTCTCACGAAGTCCAGCTACCACCTTCTGCCCGGTGTAGCTGAGAAGATAAATGGAGATTCCGCTGATGACTGCCTGGATGATGAATGCAGCAGCTATTCCAATAATGAGCGGGACACTTAACGATTTAACGGAAAAGCCATCAACCAGATTTTTTGTAAGCAATGGAACAACAAGGCCGGCCAGCGTCGTCAGGACACTGGCTGCCAGCCCTGTAACCAGTGCGGCCTTTGGTATGTTCGTTGACAAAAGTAATGAAAGGAATGGCTTTAAATCCATTGATTGTTTTTGCATATCCGGCTCCTATTCGGTACAAATTTAAATTAGGATAATGCCTATATTATAGCACTTGCATACGTAACGCTCGAATGGAGGGAGAAGCATTGTACGAAAAAAAACAGCCTCAGAAAGTCTGAGACTGCTTTTCGCTTACTACTTATTTTCCAATAAACATCTGTGTCCAGTAGTTGCCGTTCTCGATATGGCCGACTCCGATGTGTGTGAAGTCTGCACTCATGATATTTTTGCGGTGTCCTTCAGAATTCATCCACGCTGTAACAACTTCCTGTGGAGTTTTTTGTCCCATCGCAATATTTTCACCAGCTGTACGGTATGAGATGCCGAATTGCTTCATCATATCAAATGGTGAGCCGTAAGTTGGGCTTGTGTGGCTGAAGTAGTTCTTCGCTTGCATGTCACGGGATTTTTCACGTGCCACTTTGCTAAGGTTTGCATCTGCTTTCAATGCTGGCAGGCCAGCTTTTGCGCGTTCTTGGTTTGTCAAGTTCACAACCTGCTGTTCAAATTCACTTAATGTGCTTGATGCCTGTTCAGTTGGAGCTGAAGCTGGCTTTTGTGCAGGCTTTGCAGTTTCGGTTTTAGCAGGTGCTTTAGCTGCAGGCGCAGGTGCCGCTTTAGCAGGAGCTTTAGTTGCTGGTGCCTGTTCCGGTTTAGCAGGAGCTTTTGGTGCCGGAGCCTGTTCTTTTTTAGCAGGCGCTTTAGGTGCCGGAGCTTCAGCTTTCGGCGCAGTTGCTGCCTGTTTAAAGTAAGACGTTAAGCCATAACGCTTAAGTGTGTCTTCTAGTAATTTATTAATATCGTTAACGTTGCCGCTCTTATAAACATATACATGCTTCTGGACAGTCGGTGTAACGGATGCCGCTTCAGTTTTTGCTGGCATCTGGCCACCCATCCAAAATGCTGAAGCAACTGCAAAGGATAGTAGTGCTTTTTTCTTGTTTATCATTAGGATTTTCCTCCTGTTGTATGATTTTGCCTGGTATAAGTCGCTTGTCCCCCGGGCAAACTTATCGTAACACAGGTTTTTTGTCATATTTCAGGAAGAAATTTGAAATAGAAAATAGGACTAATTACCTAATTTTTCTAGAGTGAAAAAACAATTGATATAAAAGGGATTTAGTTGTTTTGGCATAAATATCCCTAGCTGGTTCAAATCTCGGAATCTAGCAATGATACCAAATATTTCAGGAAAATCCGGGTTGACAGCCTATTGAAACTCGCCGTTTTGTTACAATTTGTTTAGAGTTTTATTACAAAAAGCAGTATTAGTTGGTGAAAAAACTGTCTTTTCCAGCTCTTCTATTCTTTTGGTAAATTGAGAACTCTTTCACGGCTTTCGAGGGGAACCATTTCCCTTCGCTGCTCTTGAGAAAAACCTCCCCGCTTTGCCGCGACCAACGAGAACCGTCCCTCTTCGCCTACCTCTTTGCTTATTTTGACCTTTGAGGAAGCCAGTCGGCAAGGAATTTTGGCAGGCCGTTCCCTTTGACGGCGAGGGTTGTGTGGCCGCCGGATACGAGGGTGTAGGTTTTGTCTTTGCTTGAGACCAGGTCAATAAAGTCCTTGCTCATGTTTTCCGGGACGAGCCGGTCTTGGCTGCCGGCGACGACAAGCAGGTTGGCGGTAATGTTGGCTGGGTCAGCCTTCCGCCCTCTAATCACAAGCTTTCGGTTCATGAATTTATTGTCCTTGCCAAGGTCGTTCATCAGTTGCTTTGATGCTGCACCAGAGAATCCGACGTGGCCGTTTGCCCATTTATTAAAGCGGCGCCAGCGGTCGACATATTCCTGGTCGTAGGCTTTATTCAAAAGGGAAAGATAGTGGCTGAAATAGACCGGGGAACTTGCCATACGCATCCCGTATTTCATCTGTGTTGGCGAAATAAAATCAGGGGTAGTGAGAAGCCCATCAACATCCAGATCGCCTCTCCTGATAGCGTTGACCCATTTATCATAAAGAGGTGGTTCGGCGAAGTTGAGCGGAGCGACGCATATAATCAGGTTCCGAATCGGTTCAGAGGCAAGAGATGCGTAAATTGCGGCAAGTGTGCCCCCGAGGCAATAGCCAATGACGGTGATTTCTCTTGCCCGCGAGTGATGCAGTGCTTTGCGTACGGCAGTCTGGATATAGTCAATTACATAATCATCTACAGTAATATCCTTGTCACCAGGGTCCGGAGCCCCAAAATCGAGGAGATAAACATCGTACCCATTTTCCATGAACGTTTCGATCATGCTGCCGCCTGGAGCCATATCGAGGACAAACGCTTTGTTGACGAGAGAATAAACAAGGAGTAATGGAACAGAATGCCGCTTATTGGAAGACCGGTAATACCAAAGGGTCGCTTTGTTCTTTTTCCAGACGGCAGTCCTGGGGGTTTGTCCCACTTCGGGGTCGGGCGTTGTCCAGACGCTGAAAAAATTCTTCCATCTTTTATACTCTTTTTCTGGCCAGTTTGTCATAATAGCTGTCTCCTTTGGCGGTTTAACTGATCTTCGAATATGCTGTTTAAAGTAGAGAGCAATGCAGCTTTTGATTGTTTGGATCGTTTCTTTCTTCGAGCAGAGGATAGAACTGATGCGGGAACGGTTTGTCGATTAGTAGGTTTAGCTGCGCTGTTGACTATGTCGACTGGAGCAGGGCAGCCGAGAGAGAGAAGAGTTTGCGGTTGCTGTGAGAGCTGCTTAAGCTTTTTGCTGGTTTTTGAGATGGTTGATGCGGCGGCAACCAGATTTTCACTATTAAGGCCGTTTAGGATGGCCTGATTGATTCCCATTTCAAGTTTATAACCGGCATTCCTAAGCGCCTCGTACATATCTTTGGGCGCATTTTTTTCTGTCATTTTTACCCTTCCTTTCTATAATGTCGTTCATATTAGTATAAACAAGCTGTCCTGCTAATGTGACAAAAATAGGATAGAGCCCGTACTTGTGGTGCAAATTGTCCGGTGGTCGCTGGTTCTTCTTTTGTGGAGCGGAAAATCAAAGTTATTTTTTATAGAATAATTTTTTTAAAAAAGGCATGTACCGCTTCGATTTTAGTCATACTGCATATCGTATGAAGTATGACTGGTGAAGGAGGGGTAAGGATGACAGAAGAGGAAATGGCGGATGTGTTT
This sequence comes from Bacillus sp. FJAT-27225, assembly GCF_001685025.1. Lineage (GTDB taxonomy): Bacteria > Bacillota > Bacilli > Bacillales > Cytobacillaceae > Bacillus_D. The sequence continues at coordinate 290,833 of NZ_MAYU01000023.1, forward strand.
TCTCTATATGGCCACGGAAAAATTTACGAGAAGCTGAAATATCCACTTTACGTATCTGGGGAACTGGATGAGGTAGACCGGGACAAGCTGGAATCATTCTTTTCCTGGTATAGCTTTGACGGAGAAAAGCCGGTTTTCTTTGACGACTTTATCTATCATTTCCGACTGTTTCAAACGATAACAGATAGGAATATATTGCCCGAAATCTATTAAAGCAGCGAGAAAGTGGACAAACCATGGGCAGGTCACTTAAGAAAGGCAGCCTTGAAAGGTATCAGGCTGCCATCTATTTGTACATGTTTTCAAACTCTCTATCATGATATAGTTAGAAAAAGTGCCCATTTGGGAGGGACAGCAAAAATGAACACTCATATCTTTACAAAAGGCGAGGAAATTGCCAATGCCATCATTCACGGTATCGGCTTTATATTAAGCATAGCAGCACTGGCTATTTTAATTGTTTTTTCGGCCATGGAGGGGACAGCCTGGCATGTGGTCAGCTTTACGATATTCGGTACCACCATGGTGATCCTTTATACATCATCTACGCTGCTTCATAGTTTCCCACCCGGGAAAGCGAAGGATGTCTTTGAAGTTCTTGATCATTCGTCCATCTACTTTTTTATAGCCGGTACATACACACCGTTTTTGTTCCTGGCAGTTAAAGGAGCATTGGGGTGGACCTTGTTCGGAGTTGTCTGGGGCCTGGCAATTGCAGGCACCGTGTTTAAATCCTACTTTGTGAAAAAATATCTCATCCCTTCAACAGTTTTGTATGTCATTATGGGCTGGCTTATTGTATTCGCATGGGAGCCGCTCGTTGAAAACCTCACACAAGAAGGACTCAAGTTTCTCATCATTGGCGGGGTCCTATACACAGTGGGTGCAATCTTCTACGTATGGCGTGCCTTTTACTATCACCACGCCATCTGGCACATATTCGTCCTAGCCGGCAGCATCATGCACTTCTTTGCAGTCCTGACTTTGTTGAGTTAGTGCAATACTTCACAAGGGGTCTGACCCCTTTGTGAAAATGTGAACGACCCGAACAGTTTCGGGCCGTTTTAACTGGATGTGTATTTGCTTGTTTTAAAGGTTGCTCATGAGTCTTTTCAGGATTCGCTCATAGTCATCCCGGTCGATGCCTGGGGCGAATTGTTCCGGTTTTTCTTCAAAGTCAGGAATTGGAGCCCCTTCAGGGATTCCGTCAATAACCTGGAGTGGTTGGCCTGTTTCTGGATTCGGACCTTTCCATATTTGTGCAATGTCCCTATATTCCGGTTCACCCCAAGTATAAAGGACATTATACAGGCCCTGATCCATGTATTTTTTTGCATGGTCAAATTTATAATTATCTAGATCCGGAACTGGAAGCATTTTGCCTACTTCTACCCCAGTTGCCATTTCCAAAGCTTTTGCATAAGCAATGATGTGGGTGCCGCCGCGTACAAGCAAAAAGCCAGTCAATTCGCGGGCAACCGGATTGGTTGTCGTTTCATATACACGCATTTTTTGTATACGCGCACCTATTTCAAGTAAGTAATTGTGAAGGAGGTCCTGAACAAGGACCCCGGTATTTGTGACAAATTCACCATTCCAAGGGCGGCCCATGCTGTCTCCCGGGTAGGCAGTTTGGGGAGTTAATAAAAAATGGAGCGAATATCTTGCGTCCTTGCCGAACTGCAGCGGGGCAAGATCCGGATCTGCCGCATAGGTGTTCCCGTGTGAAAGCAGATTAATTGTATTGGCAACAAGTTCAACATGCCCAAACTCCTCTGCGGAAATACTTGCAATTAGGTCATAAAAGGGTTTGAACCTTTTTTTGCCGCGGAAGTTGAACGATTGAAACATATAATTGTTTAGTGTCGACATCTCACCAAATTTTCCGCCCATCAGCTCCTGTACAGCAGCTGCTGCATTCGGATCACCGTGTTCGGGGATCGGCAATTCAACCTGGAGCCTATTGATTCGTCTCATCATGTGGGCCACCCCCATATAAGTATATTTTTAACCGGACTATAAAGAGCCATTTTATACAAGTACCTGACCCGGATTAGGCACCACCCAAATAATTTGGGCTGTCCTTATGAAAAATGCATTCCCGCCAAACTCCACCACAATATGATCAGGCTGTACATTGGCCAGCCGGCCACGCACTGAACCTCTGACTGTTTCTACCGCTATCTGGGAACCAACAATCCCGGCGAGCGTCTGGAAAACATAAGGGTCGCTGATTTTCCATTCAATATTGTCCATTCTTTTCCCCTCCTGCAAACATTTTCTAAGCAAGTATATGAGCTTTAGGATAAATTTATATTTGTCCTACAAAAATCTTCCATAAGCATAGTCATAAAAACAGCGGGCATAGTTAAACTGCTTGTTGGGGGAACATAATTGGAGAATGAATAAGGAGGCAACCAGATGGCTGAAACAAAGAAGATCAAGAGGAAGCCTAAAGGATCTACCAAGCAGGAGAAGGTTAAAAAGAAAATAAGGGAGGAAGCTCCAATCCTGGAGGATGGCTTCCGTTATGATTATGACGATTCAACGGACTTGCAAAACTAACCCAGGTAAGGTTTCGGTTTATATAAGTGGAGATTCGTTACCCTGGATCCAGATTCTCGTTTCCATTGTAGAAGTGTCAGCTTTCAAAGAGTAACGCTCTCACTATACGGCTATACGAGTGACAAAGTGCTTGATTACCCTGGAAAAGTGGTATAAACATAAAGGTACCTATATTGGTTCAATGGAAGGAACACAATGATAGCAGGACCCGTGAAGTGCGGGTGGCAACGCGGACATTCGCTATCCGTGTCCGAATTCTGAAAGGAGCTACAATGACAAACAATAAAAACCAAGGCTGGAACTTTGACAATAGCTATGCAAGACTGCCAGATTTCTTTTTCTCACCGCAGGAACCGACCCCTGTAGAAGCTCCGAGGCTTGTCACATTCAATGAGGACCTAGCAAGGAAACTGGGATTGAATCCCGAAGCACTAAAACAAGCTGACACTTTTGCGGGGAATGAGCTTCCGGATGGGGCTTTCCCACTCGCACAGGCATACGCCGGCCATCAATTCGGCCACCTTACAATGCTTGGGGACGGCAGGGCCATACTACTCGGGGAACAAATTGCGCCAACTGGTGAACGGTTTGACATCCAGCTAAAAGGCTCTGGAAGGACACCGTATTCACGTGGCGGTGACGGAAGGGCGGCTCTCGGGCCAATGCTGCGTGAGCACATAATCAGCGAAGCGATGCATGCTCTTGGAATTCCGACGACAAGGAGCCTGGCGGTAGTTTCAACCGGAGAACCGGTATTCAGGGAAACCGAGCTTCCTGGAGCGATTCTTACCCGGGTAGCTGCCAGTCATCTTCGTGTCGGAACCTTCCAATATGCTGCTGGGGCCGGAGAAGCGAACGAGCTTCGCCAGCTAGCTGATTATGCGATTGAACGCCATTATCCGGAGGTTGCTGATCAGGAAAATAAATACTTGTCTTTCTTGAAGGCAGTGATTGACCGGCAGGCCTCTCTCATTTCAAAGTGGCAGCTCGTTGGTTTTATCCACGGTGTCATGAATACGGATAACATGACAATCAGCGGTGAAGCGATTGATTACGGGCCGTGTGCTTTCATGGATGTCTATGATCCGGCAACTGTGTTCAGTTCGATTGATAGGGAAGGCCGATATGCGTACGGAAATCAGCCATATATAGGCGGCTGGAACCTTGCTCGCTTTACAGAGGCTCTGTTGCCGCTCCTCGATGAAAATCAGGAAAAGGCTATAGAAATCGGACAGGAAGAGATCGCGGGCTATATTAAACTCCATCATGCCTATTGGATTGCCGGAATGCGGAAGAAGCTCGGCTTATTTAATGTAGAAGATGAAGACGAGATGCTCGTTGATGAACTTCTTGGGATGATGAAAAAGTACCGGGCTGATTACACGAATACATTCCGCGTGCTTACCTTTGGAAACACAGATGAATCTGTCCTGAAAGGGTATCCGGATTTTACGGAATGGTTAGAACGATGGGAGGCGAGGAGAGGAAGGCAGGAACCATCCCGAGACGATTCACATGAGTTGATGAAAAGCAGCAATCCAGCAGTGATCCCTCGGAATTACCGGGTTGAGGAAGCGCTTGAAGCTGCGGTCAAGAACGACGATTTCAGTGTAATGGAAAGGCTGCTAGATGCACTATCCAATCCTTATGCCCACATTCCGGAACAGGAAGAATACTGCAAACTGGCCCCGACGTCTGACCGGCCGTACCGGACTTTCTGTGGAACTTGAACTACTCCACCTTAATTTTCTTGCGAAAATTTGATGATGGAGATTCCTGCGAACAACGAGGCATTCCTCAGTTTTTTTAGCAGGCTATCCCCGCCGCACCGACGGTTAGCAGTACAAGTGGCGTGAGCCTCCTGCAAGTGTTGCAATTTGTACGTTGGACTCGCCACGTACCCTACTTAGCTTGGTTTTCGCATCTTCGGTGTATGTGGCGTCGAATTGTGCTTGGAAATTTTTAGTGCGAAGCCTTTCTCGCACTAACCTATATATCCAGTTTTCAAAGAACAACTTACAGGAATATTATACCATGCGAACGAGTGTTTTGGCTATCCGCCAACCGACGTTCATCTCCCGCTTATTTTTGGGCTACGCCCTGCATAAAATTTAAGTGGGAGTCTTCTGTTGGAAAAAGATAAAAAAAAACAGAAAGCCAGGGCGATGAAAACTGCCCTGGCTTCCTGTGCATCAATAAACCGGAGGATTATCGTCTGCGTTTGTGCTTTCGGCGGTGGCGATTACGATCCTCATCCTCGTTCTCGTCCTGAATGCCGGCAACCAGATCACGGATGATACAGCGGCGGACTTCACGGCAAAAATTATCGCGACGATTGAATCTGTCACGGAAGTTTTCGTCAAAAATTCCTGCAATATCTTCAAAGTCTCTGATACCTGCGATATCATCAAAGTCACAATCGCAATGTTGCCTTCTGCGGCGCCTAATGCGTTCGCCAAGAACATCATTTTCCCTGAAGCGTTCTGCCAGCAATCTTGCAAACTCATTCCTAAAGAAGGACATTAACTTTCCCTCCTTTCCTTATTGATACTGCATTCTATTCAAAGTTGTACAAGCTGTCAGGGCTTGTATCCTATTCTTTTAAAAATCCGCTAGAATCCAATTTACTAGAACACATCCTTAGCCGAAGAACCCCTACATAAAAAAGACACCCCACAAAACATTTATGGTGATGTCCCTTTTTAACCATTATTCAACAATATTTTCCCATTCCGAATAAAAGCCGCTCCCGTTACAGCCGACACAATCGTACGTATCGTGATAGTAATCAAAGGCGGGATAAATGATAAATCCCCTGCCGTGACAGAGAGGACATCGGTTTTCGCCTTTCATTTTAGAGATATATTTCTCCTTTTGTGCTGCTCTCCAGTCATTGAAGATTCCCAATCAAATCCCTCACTTTCTTCGTTAACTTTTGCAGGTTAACAATATTTATACATCGAAAACCAGATTGAGGGATTTTATGGTAATATTGGAAAAGTAATAAACTGTTAGAAGAATGAAAGGGGTGACGTTTTTTTGGTAAAAGCAATTTTTCAAACTAAGTTTTGGATGAGAGGGCGTGCCTCATAGTGAGTAATTGACTCTCATCTCCTAGGAGTGAATGAGATGATGAACCTGAGATTGATGGAAAAAGGATTGGCCAATGAGAGTATTGTTGAAGGACTCATGCGAAATTGGCAACATGAAAAAGAAACTCTTCGATTTTGGCGTGCCAGTTCGAATTTTGTTTTTGCTTTTTCAAGTAATGAACATCGATTTTTCCTGAGATACAACCATGAAAGTGAAAAAAGTATTCCGCAGTTCGAAGCCCAGCTCGATTTTATGAGCTATCTTTCCGGGCAAGGCTTTCCGGTCGTTCAGGCTGTACCAACAAGAATGGGGCACTATATCCAAACAGTCGAAACGGAAGAAGGAACTTACGTTGGGGTTGTATTCCGTGAAGCAAACGGAATGAATTTAGAAGTGGGCTTGACCGAAGAAAAGGCGTGGGAATGGGGAAAGGCGCTTGCTCACCTGCACTCCTTATCAAGCGACTATCAAACAGAAAGCTTAAGCCTGAAAAGCCATGAAACGATCGTTGCTGAAATCCAGGCCATATTAGATAGGCACCCTGAAGAAAGGGAAGCCTTTGAGGAGCTTGGGAGCTTAAAAGCCTGGTTTAGTTCCCTTCCAATATCCAAAGAAAATTATGGGCTGATTCATTACGATTTTCAGCATGACAATTTATTTTACAATGAAAAGAGCCGTACTTATGAGGCAATCGATTTTGATGATGCTTTTTATGCGTGGTATGTGCTTGATATCGTTACTGCACTAGATGGCTTTCTTCACTGTTCCAATGATTCCGTCCAAACCCCTGAAGTAAAAGCTTTTCTCACCGGATATCGCTCAATCAGGCCTATTGAGGAATCATTGCTCAAGCAGGCGGAATATTTTCATAGATTCGCCAATTTGTATAAGTTTGCAAGATTGCTCAGGTCACTGGAGGGGACTGACCCAGTAAACATGCCAGATTGGCTAAAGGATGTTGTTGAAAAATTTGCTGCAGTAAGGGACAGGTTAAGAAAAGGCTTCAATCAGATATAGGAATTCTTTTTTTCTGGTATGAAAATGCTTGTTCCGCAGGTATACTGATATGTACTTTACCGTGAAAAGGGGGTCTTTTATGTCTGAAATAATAAATCCAAATGAAAAACTCGGGATGGGGGCATTGTTTCGAAATCGTGTAATCAAAACAATTTTGCTGTCCATGCTGTTTTTGCAAATAGGGATATGGGTCCGGAATTATTCAATTTTGCTATACGTTGTTGAAAAAACAAACGGAGACCCAATTGCGGTGTCGCTCATCTCAGTTGCCGAGTTTGCGCCGATTTTCCTGTTTTCGTTCATAGGCGGAACCTTCGCCGACAGGTGGCGCCCGAAACGGACAATGATTTGGTGTGATGTTTTGAGCGCGGTATCTGTTTTCGTTGTCCTGCTGACACTGCTATTCGGGAGTTGGAAGGTAATCTTCTTTGCTACCCTGGTGTCATCCATTTTGTCACAGTTCTCCCAGCCTTCCGGAATGAAGCTCTTTAAGCTTCATGTTCCAGACCAGCTTGTCCAAATGGGCATGTCCATGTACCAGACACTGGGTGCCCTATTTTTGATTCTTGGTCCGGTGCTTGGCACGTTTGTATACCAGCATTTCGGCATTTCAGCGGCGATTGGTGTCATGGGTGTTGCCTTCCTTTTTTCTGCTGCAGTCCTGGTCATGCTGCCTAAGGACAGGATACCAGTAAAAGAAGAACAGCAGTCAACCTTGATGCAGGAGATGAAGGAAGGGTTTCGTTATGTACTGGGGAGCAGGCCATTGTCGCTTCTCGGAGGCTGCTTTGCTATATCAGGGCTTGCGATTGGCTTGACACAGCCGCTTGGTGTCTTTTTAATAACCGAAAGGCTTGGCTTGCCAAAGGAAGACCTCCAATGGCTGATGGCGGCTTTTGGAATCGGCATGATCCTTGGAGGCGGAATTACTGTTGCTGTATCAAGGAAGGTCACACCCCAGCTGCTCCTTGCTCTGGGCTTGGCGGCGAATGCGATTGGGTTTGTTGTACTTGGGCTGTCGACCACGCTATGGCTGACACTTGCCGCACAATTTTTCGCAGGAATGTTTATGCCGTGCATCCATATTGGCATCAACACGATGATTTTAAAAAATACCGAAGAGGCCTTTATCGGAAGAGTGAATGGCATTCTGAACCCGCTGTTCATGGGAGCAATGGTCATCATGATGTCTGCTTCAGGCTGGCTAAAAACACATACGTCCATTGTCTATATGTACCAGGGTTCGGCAATTCTTTTGGCAGTTGGAATTATCATCCTCGTTCCTTTAATTAAGAAGGGGCTGGCTGTTAAAGTCGCCAAGGGAATGTAGAATCTGGATGTAAGCCTGGAGGCGATTGCTTCCAGGCATTGTTTTTGAAGCACAGTACTTCCTGATAGGGCTTTTTTGGAAAAAATAAAGGCATCCTGTTTATAGTGGTCTGTTTTCTTAGGTTTGCCTGGAATGGCGAGAACTTCTTGTACGACGGATGCACAGCAAACCTTTGCTTCCATTGTCACTGCCCCTTGATTCAATCCACCGTTTTGACTCCTCATCAATTTGAATAAACATAGAGTTCCCACTGTTCCGTATTGCATGGTTAGGTCAGACGCTATGCCGGGAATGAGTTTATTAGATGAAAACAGGAGAGAGAACCAACGATGTTAAGGGCAATCTTAGTTCTTGGAGTCGTGCTTGCCGGGTGTCTCGGAAAAGAGGCATCCATTCCGCCTCCTCAAGAGGAACGGAAATCAGAAGCAATACTTGATGCACCGCATATCTCTCAGTTGCCGGAATGGGATAGAGGCTGTGAAGTCACTTCGCTGGCGATGCTGCTTCAACATGCCGGGGTTGATGCAGACAAATTGGAGCTTGCCGCCGAAGTCAACAAGGTTCCATTTGAAGAGAATGGAAAGAGAGGACATCCGAATGAAGGTTTCGTCGGGAACAGGAAACCTTTGATGAACCAGGAATTGGCGTTTTCCATAAACCAATTGCCGAACTTGCTGAAAACTATCTGCCTGGGAGGATTCTTGACCTGACAGGGGAAGATTTTGAAGCAGTTTTGGACCATATTGCTGATGGCCGGCCTGTTTGGGTTGTAGTAACCAGCACATTTGCCACAGTTCCTGAAAGCGAATGGGAAGTTTGGGATACAAAGCAAGGTGAAGTAAAAGTAACCTACAGATGGCATTCGGTCCTTGTGACTAGATATGATGAAAAACATGTGTATGTAAATGACCCTCTGGATAAAAAGAACCGGAATCTGGACAAAAATAATTTCAAAGAAGGCTGGGGGAAATTTGGAAAACAGGCGATTACTTACAAGGGTTAAAGGCCTAATGCCAAAATTTTATAAACAAGCTCCCGCGAGATAATAGTATAGTAGAAAGGTAGATATCTTTTTGGACAGGACGTGCTGATCCATGCCAAATCAAACGAAAAGCCTGCTAGAGAATCAAAAGCTATTTATAAGCATCGCCCTCGGCGGGAATCCTTTTTTACATCCATCTATCGATGAAGCCTATCGAAAGAACCAATGGGAATATTATGAGGCGTATCTTCAAAGCGGATTGAAAGGAAAACCGCTCATTTCCATGTACTCGACACGAAACGAGGAGAAAATCAGGCAGGTTGCGGGAATTGTGGAATGGTGCTATACGCATAACCATTTTACCGCTCTTGATGGATTAATTAAGAAAGGCTATAAATTTGCCTGGCTATTTGTCCAAAGGAACGAAGAAATAGATTTTGAACAATACATCCGGGCATACGCCAAGCGGCAAAAGTATAGGGCACTCAAGGAAATCGAGTTGTTTTATCAAAACATTGTCCTTTGGTATTTAACAAGCAGGGAAGGGAAACCAATCCAAAGCCTGTCGGTTACATGGCAATCGTTTCAGGAGATGCTGCATTCCTCGTTAAAAGAGGCAAAGGTACAAGAATTGAATTTTTCTGAACGCCATATCGAGGAAAACAGGGAGAAACTGCTGCACCTCTATGAGATCTATAGTATCCCGAAGGATCCGGAGTTTGATTCTTTGGGTGCTTTTCTTGAATATATGCTGGGGGTAAGCCTTCGGCGTGTGTATGAACAGGATTTTGAATTTGATTCTGAAGAGGCCCAGCAAAGAATGTTCCAAGTCTCTCCAGGCAAGTACATTGGCGCGCTGGGAGGTTGGCTCAAGGCGCTAGGCATCAACGAACTCGATGCGACCGAACAAATTCCATTTACAAAACATGCCCTTGATTGCGCATTACTTGAGCTTCTATATGCAAAAAAATACAATGACATTTCAGACGATGAACAAGATTTGTTTTTTGTTGCCAGTCTGTATTTGCACTGTGTTGTTTCCTTATATAAGGAAGCAAAGCAGTTTTATTTGGATGAGTCCAAACAGGATTATTATGTGGAAATGAAAACGAAGGAGGCCGCCATTCTCCAACAGGAAGCAGAATTGCTACGGAATGAACGGACTTTGCAGACAGCCAGGAAGAGACATGAGAGTGAACGGGCAGGCCTTGAAAAAGAACTCCGGGAAGCACAAGCGAAAATCCGCCATTTGGAGCAAAAAATTGAAGGCATGGAGGATTATGCTGGAGAGGTACATGCTCTCAGGGAGTACCTTTATTGGGAAGAAGCCGAAGATCAATTTTATGAAAAGGCACCCTCGGTGGATAAAATGGCAGAGTTGATTGCTTCCAAACGAATCATTGTGTTCGGGGGAAGCCCAGCCTGGCAGCAAAAAGTAAAGGATGTCTTGCCTTCCGTCGAGTTCTTTGACATCGATTCAAGGAATAGGCAGTTAGGGAAAATCAGGCGGGCGGATGCTGTTTTCATTAATACTTCGGCATTGTCCCATGCTTTTTATTATAAGATTATGAAGGAATTAAGGGGTTCCGGGGTTCCATTTTATTATATAAAGGGCCAATCGAATAGTACAAAAACCATAATGGAACTATACAAGTGGATTACGAATTGAGTTTTATAAAACAGCAGCCTAATCACAAAGGGAAGGCTGCTGTTTTTTGGGTTTATAGAGTTTTCACGGTGAGGGCAAGCCCTTTTTCCTTCATGACGTGCTGAAGTGCTGCCTTGAAGGTTGAAAATGTCTTGAGCTCTTTAATAAAACTTAACCCCGAGAAAACCAGTTCTTGGGCAAACTGTGGTGTGATGCCGACAACTAGCACCTGAACTCCGATAAGATTCAGGGATGCCACCAGATTCATAAGGTAATGGCCCAGGATATTCAAATCACCGAGCTCTTTGACACTAATTGCGGTAAAATCGAGGACTGCCGTATCAATTTCCTCATCGGTTGCATGGCTTAAAATTTTCGGCGCAATCAAATCAAACAGCGCTGGGGAAGCCTCACCGGCAATTGGAATCAGGATGACTCCGGGAATGATGGATGGAATGATTGGTACGGAAACATTGCGAACAAGATGCTCAAGTTCAGCAATTCGTTTTTTCATTTGCTCATTTTGTTCCAATAACATGTTTAGCTCACGTTCTTCAGCCATAGTAACCTCACAAAATGTTTGATATGTATAGTTACTTCAAGTATATTTTTAATTTTGAAAAAAAGAAAGTAATTGTGCCATTTTCCCAATAGAGGTTTAGGGTGAAAGCATCGCATCATGGAAGATGGCCCGAATTTGGGTTAATTTTTGCAGAGTTTAAAAAACAAGAGTGCCTTGCCGGTAATTGTAACAAGGATGCTTTACCGATACCCAGCTCATATGTATAGCAGTGTGGCAGTTGCGGGGCAACTAAAAACTATAATCTTTGCTTTTTGTCATGCTAGTTTAGGCGATTCTTGAATAAGGTAAAGGAGGAGTGGAAAAACTATAATAGAAGGATTTGTCCGAAGTATTAGGGAAAGGCTGATTTTCATGAAAAAATGGGGCTATTTGCTTGCCGCCTTGAACTTCTTTGATGGAATATGCACATATATAGGTTTAAAGTTTTATTTAATTGAAGAAAGCAATCCGGTGCTTGCCTGGATGCCGCCCGAGAGAATAGTGGGATTAAAAGCACTTCTGAGTCTTGCCTTGCTCTACCTCGTTTTTCGAGTAGAATTAAAGAAACCTGTTTTCAAGTATTCTTTGCTGACAGGGAACGGCATTTATTCATTGCTGACAGTTTTGCATCTGTATTGGATTGGACTTGCGAATTCCACCTAAAAACTTGATCCGAGCGGATTAAGTTTTTTCGTTTTAAAGGAAAAAAGAGAAACAAAGCAGAATGTATAAGAGAATAGTAGAATTCATGGTAAAGGGTGAATGGTATGAGCAGAAAAGCATTTGAGGCAAAGGGAGCAAGGGCAGTCGGGCCGTATTCCCATGCAGTTGAAGCTGGAGATCTGGTCTATCTCTCCGGCCAGACACCAATAGATGCGGGGACGGGGGAGTTGGTCACCGGAGGAATAAAAGAGCAAACGGCACAGTGCTTCACCAATCTGTTTGCAGTATTGGAGGCTGCCGGCCTATCCTCGGATGATGTAGTAAAGGTGAATGTGTTTTTAACGGATATGAACTACTTCTCGGAAATGAATGAAGTGTACGCTATCCACTTCTCAGAACCGTTCCCGGCACGAACGACGGTTGCAGTTCTGGGGCTTCCACTCGGAGCAAACGTAGAAATTGAAATGATCGCCAAAAGGCGTTAAGTTAGCACTTCAGCAAAGGGAGGACATCATTTGAGCTATTTTTATTTAGCATTCGCTATCATTGCTGAACTAATTGGCACGTCACTTCTCAAGGCATCGGCAGGTTTTTTCTAAGCTTTGGCCGACAATCGGGCTTTTTGTAAGCTTTTTTGTTGCCTTCTTTTTTCTATCACTTTCTTTAAAAACAATTCCTCTTAATATTGCCTACGCGCTTTGGTCCGGGCTTGGGACAGTGGCGACTGTCGTAATATCCATTTTAATATGGAAAGAAAGAGTTACGACTGGGAGTGTAGTTGGGATTGCCTTGATAGTCCTTGGAGTTGCAGTCCTCCAATTCTTTGGTCCGGGCCAAGGCCAATCGTCTGGCTGAAGACAGGGAAGGATTACACACTTCCAAATGCGGGTACGGAAAGGTACAGACCTTACAGGGAGGTGCCAACATGAAGATTGAAGTGAAATGTGATGTAGAAAACTGTAAATATTGGGCAGAGGGTGACCAATGTGTGGCTGACTCGATTATGGTTATTGCCCACCATGACAGAGAAGCTGCAAACGTAATGGAAACTGCCTGCAAGACATTCGAACATAGCGAATAGCTAAAAAGTATGCGGCCGCCGGGTTGAATTCCGGCGGCTTTTTAGATTTTTCGAGCATATTAAAAGCAACTCTAGAGATAATGAAGCACCCATTCAGGCAGGATAAAAGACTCATTTCGCCTGGAGATATATAATAAAACGGTAGTTACATCTTGGTCAAGGCTATAAGGAAGTGAAACAGATGAAAATAGAGATTTGGTCTGATTTCGTTTGCCCATTTTGCTATATTGGAAAGCGCCGGCTTGAGGCAGCAATTGAGCATTTGGCATATGCCGATGAAATCACCGTAGAATATAAAAGTTATCAATTGGATCCAAATGCAAAGTATATTCCAGATAAGGACTTTTACGAAATGTTTTCAGAATTAAAAGGAATCCCACTAAGTCAAACGGTTTCCATAAACCAGCAGGTTGCCTTTCAGGCACAATCTTTTGACCTCGATTTCAATTTCCAAACGATGAAATATGCCAATACATTTGATGCCCATCGGGTTGCAAAGCTTGCCGAAAAAAAAGGAAAAGGCAAAGAATTGACAGAGCGGTTTCTGTTCGCCTATTTCACCGAGTCCAAACTGCTCAGTGACCATGACACTTTGGCTGAGCTGGCTACTGAAGCAGGCCTGGACAGAGACGAGGTTGTCGATGTATTGAATACAAATCGCTTTGCCAGGGATGTTCGCAACGATATTAGTGAGGCCCAGCAAATAGGTGTTAGGGGCGTACCGTTTTATGTATTAAATGAAACCTATGCAATATCCGGTGCCCAGCCATTGGATATCTTTATAAGGGCATTAGAAAAAGTCCGGGAAGAAGAAAAAGACAGGCCAGTGTTAAAAAAACTTGGGACTGGCGCTGATTACTGTGTTGATGGGTGCTGTGAAGTTAAAGAAAAATAGGCTGCTCTCGGCAATGGTTAACTCGATGAAAGAGAGGGCAGTCCAATAACAGAGACTCTCCGTCCTTCATAAAGAAATGGACAATTGGGAAGAAACTGGAATATTCCTGCCGGGATTGATTGTATTATTTGAAAAGGATAAAGCAGTTAAGGCTGAAGCATAGCGGCCACCCCCCAAACATCGCTTGGGGGTGTTTCTTTTTATTCGGCGCTAAAGAGCAGTTTATCATAACGACAAATAGGACCATGAAACCCCCTGGGTAGATATGCTTTCTGCCCGGGGTTCTTTTGGGATTTGTTTATGGAGAAGTTTGTAAAAGTATGAAAACGCAGAATGAATGAACACCCCCTTTATATGAAAAGGATGCGAGGAGTCATTTAGTAACTGGGTACACTCAGGGTATTGGGAGGTGTTAGTCAACCATGCCAATTTTTAATAGTTTTCCCGGTTCATCCAGATAAAAAAGAACACTCCCATTAAATTGAAAGTGTTCCTTTTCCTCTGTTTATTAAGATGTTACTTTTTTATAGTTTCCTAAAAAGGTTTTTACAAACTCATCATCATGTAAGTGAGGATAATCCCTGTAGACTCGATTAATTTCTTCGGATTGGCCAGGGCTCAATTTCTCTTTTTCAAGCAGGCACCAGTTTCCTTTTAGCAATCCCTGTCTGGCCAGTACTTCATTAATGCCGGCAATACATCCTTTAAACTCATTGGCAGAATCGAAAAAGGCTGCATTTGCATCTGTGATCTCCTGAGCTGTAATCAAAAGGGAAGAAGGGAGGATATTCCCGTTTCGGACATGCTTAATTTCTTCAAACAATTCAACGGCTTTTTTTGTCCAAACGGCCCAGTGGCCCAGCAAGCCGCCGATGATAGGTTTTTCAATCAACCGTCCGTTTACATTAAAGCGATACGTTGTAAGTAAATCGGCCACAATATTGTCATCATTGCCGGTGTAGAGGGCGATTTCGTCATATCGTGATGAATGGCAAACAGCCCTGGCAACATCCAGTGTTTGATAACGGTTAAAGGGTGCCATTTTGATTCCATAAACATTCGGGATTTCGGCGAATTCCCTCCAGAATTCAAAGCTAAAAACCCGGCCTCCAACAGATGGCTGCAGATAGAAGCCGAATACTGGGATAATTTCGGCAACCCGCCTTGTCCTTTCAAGCAGTTCTGCTTCTGTCACTGACGGCAATCCGCCGTTACTCAGCAGCCCTAAATCATACCCGAGGCCACTCGCAGTACGTGCTTCCTCGACAGCCTGTTCAATCGGTCCGCAAATTCCGGCAACTTTGATGAACGGGCGATCCAGCTTTTTCTTATCTATTTCTTCAATTGCAAGGCGCAGTACTTTTTCAAACAGATTGAATTCAGGATCCCGAATCTCGAATTGCGTTGTATGGACGCCGACTGCAATTCCCCCGGCGCCGGCATCCATATAGTAGTTGGTAAGCCTGCGCTGGGCTTCTTCATCTAATTGCCTGTTAGGTTCAAGCGCCAACGGATGGGCGGGAATGACCGTTCCGTCAAATAGCAACGTTTTAATTTCATTGTTTAACATATTAATAGGCTCCCTGGCGTTCCTGGAAATGGGTCGGTTTATTTATAGTAGCGCCGCCACCGGCAACCCATTCAGCTGTCCACTCAATCATCTGGTTCAAGGAAACCCGCGGGTAGCCAAATAGTTTGTGGGCTTTGCCGGAGTTGTTAAGCAAGGCCGTAGGCTGTTCCTCATTTGAAAAAGAAACCTTTTTATCAAAGGCTTTTCCAAACTGTTCAGCCAGCCAGCGGACTGAAATTGTTTCCGGGCCTGTTGCATTCAGGATTTCCGGTGGTGTATTTGCAAGAAGCAGCGACCGGATTGCGTATTCGTTTGCATCTCCTTGCCAGATAACATTGACGTGACCCATAGTCAAATCTACAGGCCTTTCTTCATAAACGTGACGGGCGATTTCCAATAAGACACCATAGCGCATGTCGATAGCATAATTTAATCGAAAAACCGTTATTGGAGTCTGGTTTTTGACAGAGAAATTAGTGAAAATCCTTTCCCTTCCCAGACAGGATTGGGCATACTCCCCAATTGGGTTGACTGGGTGGCTTTCATCGCATCCGCCTGTTGAGACCGGAACGAGAGGATACACGTTTCCGGTCGAGAATACGACAATCCGTGAATGTTTGAATTTAGCTGCGACTCTGCCAGGCAGGTAAGCATTCATTGCCCACGTATTATGTTCATTGCCTTTCGTGCCAAATTTGGTTCCCGCCATAAAAATGATGTTTTTTACATCAGGTAGGCCATTGAGCTGCTGATCGTCGAGTAAATCGGCAGCAATCGTTTCCACGCCGGCCTGCTCAAGTTCACTTTGAAGGGGTCCGGAGGAAAACCTTGAGACACCGATTACTCTTTTCTGTGTATTGCCTTCCCTAAGTGCACGGACTGCCATTTTAGCTAAAGTAGGCCCCATTTTGCCTGCAACCCCGAGGATCATAATGTCGCCATCCAGCTTTTTGAGGTCCTCAATTAATCCATTACTTGGAATCGTCATGATTTCTTCAACTTGTTCGATCGTTTTCAACCCAGCCACCTCTATTTCATTTGATAGTAATAAAATTGCATAACTAAACCGCTGACGTAGAAATAACAACTGTTTGCCTGTTCCTTTTTGATAAACAATAGATTACTGCAGACCGTAGGAGCCACCGAGTATTTCTTCCCAGCACTCAACGGCCTTATTGATGACCGTGAGAGCAAGCCTAAATCCCCGTGGGGCTACCCCCGGGTTTTGGTGGTGACAAAGTGTGCTGCAGGCATTTTGTTCGTGATGCAAAAGTCCTGTTCTTTTCATATTTCCATAAACTAATTGATTTTTCAGTAAATTGTGAGTACCTTTAATATAAATACAAGTCGTATACCTGTATTTTAACTTACTATTCTAAAAAAGGGGAGGACTTTTGAAAAAAGTTTTATAAATTTAAAAGATAGAGGTGAAAGCATGAACAAGAAGAGAAGTTTTGTAGTTTTAGTTTGCTGCATCCTGTTAATACAGCTTATTTATCCGGCTATACAAAAGCCTGTATTTGCACAGGGGAATGAAGCAGAAATGAGAATTGCGAATCCAGGGTTTGAAGAAAAAGCAGTGAATGGGAAAATACCAGGCTGGACACAGATTTTTGGGACAGCAGGAGTAACGGTAGTCACTAATGAATATGCCTCAGGTAAACAAAGTCTTGAAATTAAGGATGGGGATAGAGGCAACTACGGCCTGATTAGTGATAATGTTACGGTCAACCCTGGCTGGGAGTACCGTGCATCAGCCAAGCATAAGAGCACCGGGGGATCCGGGGAAATTTACATTCGCTTTTTTGATGGGAATGGAAAATATATTACCGGTTTTAATCAAGCCGTGAGAGGGCCTGTCCCGGAATGGAAAGATATCACCGTGACAGCCACAGCCCCTGCGAATGCGGCTTCAGCAGCGATTTTGTTTTATTCGGGCCAGGCCAATACTGGAACTTATTACTTTGATGATGCCAGTCTGACTGAAATCAAGCCGATTCTGCCGATAGAGCAGGTTGGCGAAAACCTGGGAATCCAAATCTCCAAGACGACTGTTATGCTTGGGGATATTGGGAAGGATGCAAACGGCCGGGATGTGTTGTATACCGTTGTTGCAGGTGCTCCAGCCAAGTTTGCGATCGTGGACGTTGAAACAGAGCAGCTAATTAAAAGCTATCCGCTCGAGGATACATCAGGAGCATGGGGAGTTAAGGTGGCTGCGGATGGAAGCGTTTACTTGGGCGGCTATAACAAGGGCTATCTCTTCCGCTACATACCGCAAACCGACACATTGATAAATCTGGGGCATCCAATTAGGTCGACGGATGCCGTTCTTTATCCGATGGATACAGCCAGTGATGGGAAGATTTATGGCGGCGCATACAGCTCGGGAGCCGTGTATCAGTACGACCCGGCCACGAACCAATTCACGAACTATGGAACGCTGGCAGCGGGCCAAGGCTGGGTGCGAAGCACGGTTTATGATGAAAAGAACCACAAGTTTTATGCAGGTGTCGGCAACCAGGCACACTTGATTGAATATGACATTGCCACCGGGGAAAAGCGCAATATTCTGCCGCCACAATATTCGAACATCATTTCCGTTTATGACATGAACCTGGTGGACGGAAAGCTGTTTGCGCAGAAGGAAAACAGCTTTGAAATGTTTGTCCTTGATACGGAAACCGAGCAGCTGGTAGAAGCAGTGAATGGGGATACAGGACAAAAAACGTTTGATATCCCTGAATCTTCACGCAATGTTTCGGATAAATCGCCAGTAGCCAACAAAGTGTATTACACTCACATGGGCATTCTCCACGAGTATGACCTGGATACAAATACGTTCAAATCTCTCGGTGTTGATATTAAAGGGAGTGCAATCAGCTACAAGTTCCTGCAGCTGAATGAAGAAGGCTTCCCGGGTTATACCCTGGTCGGCCTGTCCGGAAACAGCGGCAAGATGTATAAATACAATCTGGAGACCGGAAAACTGAAGCTTACGGATTTAACGCTACCTTCTGAGCCGGTTCTAATCCATGATTTAAATAAAGGACCAGACGGTAAAATCTACAGTGCAGGGTACCTCCCAGGGAATCTTGGCGCGTATGTGCCGACAACAGGGGAAAATATCCGCTTTGATGGCATTGGCCAGAGTGAAGGAATGACCAATCTCAATGGCAAAATGTATCTTGGAGTCTATCCGAATGCCAAATTCTATGAGTTTGATCCGTACAAGGAATGGAACCGGACAGATTCAAATTCAAAATTGAACCCTGATTTGCTGTTCAGCATTGAAAAGAATCCCGACATTCCAGGGTATATCCCTCAAGATCGGCCGTTTGCGATGCTTGGCGTTGAGGAACATAATCAGTTGTTCATAGGTACAGTCCCGAAAAACGGAAGTCTTGGCGGGGCGTTTGCAATCTATGAGCCAGGCAGCGGAAAGGCACCAGAGGTTTACTCGAATTTCATTACTGACCAGAGTATCATTTCCCTCACCTATAAGGATGGCTTCGTATACGGCGGGACGACAGTTACTGGCGGACAGGGGTCAGTGCCGACAACTACTGAAGCAAAGCTATTCGTATGGGATGTGGAAAAAAAGGAAAAAATCGCCGAATTCGTACCAGTTCCCGGCAAGAGGGCTTTGACTGCATTGACTGTGGGTCCGGACGGGAATATATGGGGAATGGCTGATGGAGTTCTGTTTTCACTTGATCCTGAGACAAACAAGATCATTTCCACGTATGAACTGGATCCGAAGGCATCGAGCAACTGGCGGAATGCTTACTTGGAAATTGGCACGGACGGTAATTTTTACGGCATTATCAGCAAAAAGTTTTTCAAATTCAAGCCAGCTACGGGTGAATATGAATTCATAGCGGGCAATGTCGAACATATGGCCCAGGATGACTTTGGCTCCTTCTATCTATCCAGCGGGATCAACCTGTTCAAGTATTCAGATGAATCGCTTCTTGTAAAGCTCCAGGATGCGGAATTGGTTGTTGAGAATCAGAGGCTGACTGTTGGTGACAGCGTTCCATTGAAATTGAAAGGAATCCTTGAAAAGGGAAGAAGCACATTGGAGCTTGCGGGTGCAACTGTTGACTATAAGATTGATAAGCCAAAAATGCTCTCAGTCGAAGATGGCGTCCTGACCGCTGTGAAAAGCGGAAGGGCACAGATAACGGCAACGGTTACACTGGGCGGGGTGACGGTTGAAACAGAGCCTGTTTCAATCTGGATCAACAATGCAGGTGGAAACAAAGAAAATTAATAAGATTAATAGGTGTGTGTTTCAGCCCGGGGAGAAATGCTTTCCCCGGGCATTTTCATGGTGAACGAAAAACACACTGGATGTACCGGACGAAATTTTTAAATTGTCGAACTATTCATTGAAAGAATTGGGAAAGTATAATACTATTAAGTAAAATAAAATACAGGTTAAATACATGTATTTTAGAAAGACGGTGAACTAGATGAGGATGGCTAAAGTTGGGCTCCTTTTTGATCAGCGAGAAGCCGAAAAGAAGTGGGCGGATGGGGAAAATGTATTTGAGGTCTATCTATTCGAGGTGTTTGACCATTTAAGAATTCCTTATGAAAAAATCGGTAATGAAGCGCCTTTTCATTCCTATGATTTGATAATTGAAGTATTTTGCAGGGATCAAGGGGTGATAACTGAAAAACTATTATCCTATCTTCAATCAGGAGGTACGCTTATTTCCTATGGGGGCCTGAATGGATTAAAAGAAAGTTTGGGCTTGACGGCAGGCGGAACAATGGACAAAGGATATGCACGTCTGTCAGATCTGTTGTCAGGGGAATTGCCTCCGCTTCGTTTCCTCCATGCCCAAACTTGGGAGAATACTGCGGGCGTTTCGTCCATGGCGTCAAAAGGCACGTTAAGCAGCACAAAAGACGCTCCTGAACAATCCACTCTATCTGCATTTCAGCGGATTGAATATGGTGCTGGAAAAATCGAACGCTGGTCCATCTCGGTACCTGGAACAATTGCAGGAATTCAGCAGGGGACCGGGCCTGTTGAAAAAGATGGTGTACCGGCGCCGGATGGAACGGCTAATTTGGATGAGAATTTATTAAAAGCGGATGATGGGTTCGAGTTGGATTGGGTTATGGACCGGTCCATAACTGAAACGGGAATGCCGTATTTTGACCTGCCGTATGCAGATCTCTGGAAGAAAGCAATTGTGGAACATATATTAGCGTGTGCAGCAGAAAAAGGGCTCACACTTCCATTTGTAGATTTTTGGCCGGATGGTATCGAGCATATCGCGATGATTTCGCATGATAGTGACCTTAACGTAGATGAATCTGCCTTAACCACGCTTGAAGTATTGAAATCGGAAGGGGTCAATTCAACCTGGTGCATGATTGCTCCTGGATACAGCCCGGCAATCTATGAAAAAATCAAAAGTGATGGCCATGAAATTGCCCTTCATTATAACGCGCTCGAGCAGGAAGATGGAATTTGGTCGGAGGATGAATTCATCTCACAATTGGAATGGCTCAAACAGACAACGGGAACGAACGATATTGTATCCAATAAAAATCACTATACAATTTTTAAAGGTTGGGGTGAACTGTTTTCGTGGTGCGAAAAGCACGGCATTCAGGCCGACCAGACAAGAGGGCCAAGCAAGAAGGGGAATATAGGCTTCCTGTTCGGTACCTGCCATCCTTATTTTCCGGTTGCCTGGGCGGATGAGAAAAACCGTTTTTATGATGTAGTGGAAATAGGGTTCCTGACACAGGATTTAAATCATCATACATTGGCTGATTCTAGTGTGATCCAGCCTTTCCTTGATGGTGTGAAGAATGTCAATGGCGTAGCCCATTTTCTGTTCCACCAATACCATATCTACAATCAGCCGCCTGTCAGGGAAGCACTTATCGAGTTGATGAAAACAGCCAAGAACCAGGGATTTTCATTTTGGACCAGTGCTGAAATTAATAAATGGGAACGGGAAAGAAGGAAAGTATCGATAAGGGGAATTTCCGGTGAAATAGAGTTTGACGGGCAACCTGAACAGGACGGCCTTGTCCTGCTCATCCCTATTGAAGCCGAAAAAGGCACAAATCAATTGCAGGGAGATACCGAAACAGTGACAAGATTTGGTTTCAGGTGCCGGAAGGTCAAGCCAGTATCATATGTCTTGTAAAAGGAGCAGAGTGATATGATTAACATGGACACCCGCCTGGCTATTAACGGGGGGCCGAAGGTGAAAACGACTCCATTTGGTGTGGGAAAACGGTTTGGGCTGGAAGAGGCCAGGGAATTGCTGGAGGCACTGGAACAGAACACACTGTTTTACCATTTTGGAAACAAGGTTAAGCGCTTTCTTTCTGATTTTAATAATCTGTATAATGTTAAATACAGCGTCGCTGCCTCATCAGGGACAGCTGCCCTCCATATTGCACTCGGAGCTGCCGGAGTGACGGTGGGTGATGAAGTTATTACAAGCCCGATTACAGATCAGGGCACGGTCATAGGGATTCTCTACCAAAATGCGGTCCCAGTCTTTGCTGACCTGGATCCACATAGTTATAATCTTACAGCTGAAAGTATTGAAAAAAAGATTACGAAGAGAACCAAAGCAATCCTAGTGGTCCATCTGGCGGGGAATCCATGCGACATGGATCCGATTATGGAATTAGCAAAAAAGTATAATCTTAAAGTTATTGAAGATTGTGCCCAAAGCTACCTTACAACATACAAGGGGAGGCTGGTCGGGACAATTGGCGATTATGGCTGTTTCAGTACAAACGATTTTAAGCATATTTCAACTGGGGATGGCGGCATTGTTACCGTAAATTCAGGAGATGAGAAAGATTATTACACGACACATGCCTTTGCGGATAAAAACTACCAGCGGCATGGCAGTTCGGTTACAAAGGATCTCGAATATCTGGCGCCGAACTACCGGATGACTGAGCTGCAGGGAGCGGTCGGCATAGCGCAGCTTAAGAAGCTAGACTGGATTTGCACGAGGCGGAATCAGCTTGGCGAAAGGTTGAATGAAGGGCTGACGGGAGTAAAAGGGATTCAGCCAATGAAAATAACTGAAGCCGGCTGGTGCAGCTACTGGTTTTATATGTTTACCTTGAATCTGGATGAATTGTCCTGCTCCCGTAAAGAGTTTTCTGAAGCGCTGGATGCGGAAGGCATTCCGAACCAGGCAGGCTATATTCCGAAGGTTCTATATGCCCAGGCATTGTTTCAGAACCAGCACGCTTATCAAAACAGCCATTTTCCTTTTGACCAGGCTTCTTACGATTATTCGCCGGGAAGCTGCCCTAATGCCGAGAACATTCTGGAGACGGCAATCCGGTTGAACATCAATGAATTTTTTACAAATCAGGATATTGATGAAATGATTCAGGCCGTCAGGAAGGTTTCCGCCCATTATTCCCTGTGAGGCGGGCAGGCCCTAATCGGAAGTCGGTTGAAAAGGAGGAACTTCAGTGGGGAGAAAATTGCTTGGTTTGGACCATGGCATCCCAGTCCAGGCTGAAGAAGAAAGGACTGCCGCGTTTTGTATAAGGGACGGCAAGTCAAGGCTTGTGATTGCGGCAAAAGGATTTGCTGTCATTATAGATCCTGAGAACGGGGATTCCAAGCAAGTGTTGTTCCCGGGCGGCAACAAGGAGTACCCTTTTTCATCGTTCAGCAGCAAAGGGCTTTTCTATACCGGTGCAGGGAATATGTTATTGGTTCTAGACCCTTTTATTGAAAACTTTATTTTCCATAAGACGGTCGAGAATGGGGAGGAAATTGTTGGCTTCAGCTTCGCGGAGGATGAGGAGGGATTGATCTACTTCACTACTTATCCCCACTGCCATTTGCTCAGTTACTGCCCCGACAGCAGCAATATCGTTGATTACGGCTCGATGGATCCCTCCGAAAAATACCCTGGCAGTCTCGCTGCGGACAGGAAAGGATGGTTGTATATCGGAATAGGAACAGAGCGGAAAAATATAATCGCCTTCCAGCCTTCAACAGGCATAAAGAAGAGCCTTGTCCCGAAACTTGAAAGGAAAAAGGGGGCTGGCCATGTTTATCCCGGAATAGACGGCGGTGTCTACGGCCATTGGCAGGCCAATGATATGAGGGAAGTGAACCACTCCTCCAGGTGGCTGGAATTTAGCGGCGGAACGTTTCGGGAAATAGCTGACAGCGGATTGCCCCGATCCTTTTTTTTCGGTGCTGGTTTTCAAAAGGTCCACCGGAATCATGAATCCGGGTACCAGATCCGCGCTTTCAGCCTTGCTGAGGGTTATGCAATTTTGGAAGAAAAAGAAACAGGCAGAGAGAAACAAGTCAAAATTAACTATCAATCCGGCGGAGCAACATTATCAACGCTGTTTACCGGTCCGGACGGATATTTATACGGGACTTCGATGCACCCGCTTCAGCTTTTCCGTTACGATTTCATTTCGGGAGACATTGTAAATTATGGCGGAGAAGTCATCGAAGAGGGCGGCGGCGGAAATATACCGGCTTATGCTTCTCAGGGTAATGTTATCATCGGCGCCGCCTATGCCGGGGGGAAGCTTTACAGGTTTGATACAAAGCAGCCTGTTATTAGGTGTGAAAATCCGAGGCTGATCTTTCGTACGGAGGATATTCACCGACCGCGCTGCGCGATCTCAATAAGTGATCACAAAACTGTCGTATGGGGAGGATTTCCGGGATACGGCATGGTTGGCGGCGGCCTTGGCATATATAACGTGGAAACTGACCAGGCGATTGTTATAAATCATAAGAGGCTGATTCCCAATCAAAGTACGATCAGCCTTGGAGAATTAAGTACAGGAGAAATGGTAGGGGGGACGAGTATTGATACCCCTGGAGGGGCCCGGACACCCGAAAAGGAAGCCTGCTTGTATCTTTTTGATTGGAAGCGGCAATCAGTTATTGATCGCTTTGTCCCTGTTAAAGGGGCGCGTGAGATTGTACAGATTTTTGTCGACCCATTTGATCGGGTACATTGCCTGACAGACGAAAGCCTTTACTTTGTCTGCGATCCATTTACCCGGGAGATCCTTTTTCAGCAGGATTTATCGAATTGCGGTGCCGTGGTTCGAAATGGATTTGCCTTTGAGAGGTTTTCAGGAACCTTATATCTTCTGCTGGAACGGGCAGTTTTATCAGGGAGGATGGGCGGTTCCTCCTTGGAACTGAAGGTGAATGGTTTACTGCCTTTTCAGGCAACAAGCGGGGTTGCCTTGTATAAAGGCAGGATTTTTTACGGAAGCGGCAGCCATCTTTGCAGTGTAGATGCTGAAATGGAGTAGTTGGCAGGCTGCATTAATAAGTGACACGAAAAGAGGTATGAATGTTGTATTCCTTAACAGAGATGGCTTCATCCGGTATCCCGCCTTTGCTCCGAAATATCAGCAGTCCTGAGGAATGGAACAGAAAAAGGGAGTCTATTTTGAAGGGATGGCTCGACTGTATCGGCGGCATCCCGCCGCTTGTCCAGCCGGAATTGCAGATAATTTCATGGTCTGGCTTTGAAAGCCACTTGCTGATTAAAATCCGTTATTCAACTGTTTATGAAGATTGGGTCCCAGCTAATTTGTTGGTCCCGATGCAAGGAAAGAAGGTTGAATGCAAGACGCCAGAGGACGTCAGGCGGTTGCTGGATTCGGGAGGGGGAGAGGGGCGGACCCGCTATCCGGCGGTTCTTGCCTTGCATCCGACAAGTGAAGGGGGAAAGGACGATATCTCCCTTCCGACTGGAAGAGAAAACCGGATGTACGGGCTCGAATTGGTAAAGAGGGGGTATATCGTCCTGGCGCCGGATATTATTACAGCGGGCGAACGGATTCTCCCAACTCGGAAGCCATTCCATACAGCTGCGTTTTATAAACAACACCCTGGCTGGTCCGCAGTCGCAAAAATGATTTCCGATCATAGACAAGGCGTCAGCCTCCTCGAAACAATTAAGCTGGCTGACTCAGGGAAAATCGGTGCGATTGGGCATTCCCTTGGCGGTTATAATGCCTATTTCCTGGCCGGGCTTGATTCGAGGATAAAGGCGGTTGCCTGCAGCTGCGGTTTCAGCACTTTTGCCGGCGATCCAGAAACCCATAGATGGGGGAAGCGGGAGTGGTTTTCCCATATCCCAAAATTAAGTGATTATATTCAAGCTGGCAAAGTGCCATTCGAATTTCATGAAATTGCCGCGCTTGCTGCTCCAACACCCATGTTTTTCTGGATGGGGCAGAGTGACAGGATTTTTCCGCATTGGCAGCCAGCAGCTGAAGGCCTTGCAGAGCTGAATGCTTTATATGAGTGGCTGGGAGCAGGAGGTAATTGGGCTTCTTTGATCGGAAATTCAGGCCATGATTTCCCACCTGAAATCAGGGAACTTACATACTCTTTCCTTGATCGCTGGTTGTATGCGGACGGGTCTTAATCGCATAGGCAAAAGGCTTGATGTTTTTTGCAATACCCGGATGTCTCTATTAAAATAGGGCTTAACAAGCTGTATGGGAGCTGTATGTATGCTGAAAAGAAAAAGCGATTTCGAAGACCGTTTTAATAAATTCATCCATGAATTAAAAGAAGAGATTATTTCGGGCAAAATTAAACCCGGGGAATTTATTCTTCCTGAAAATACGTTAAGCAAGGAATATGACTTGAGCAGGGTGTCTATTCGTAAAGCCCTGGCCCAGCTCGTTGAGGAAGGCCTAATTGAAAAAATACCCGGCAAGGGAAACAGGGTAACGATTCCTCAGGATACCCAGAAGCAAACAATTACACTTGGCTGGTTTTCAGATTCATATGAAATGGAAATTGTCGAGCAAATTGTGGATCGATTTGAGCAGCTGAACCCATTTATTAAGGTTCAAATACAAATCATGCCGAACGGCCAGTATATCTATAATTTAACTGAATCGATTGATTCCGGGAATGGGCCGGATGTTTTTATTGTTTCTGATTACCATTTCCGCCAGCTTGTCGAAACAAACCGCCTTGATATTGTTGATCCTTTTCTGCCTGAACATATTAACCCCGAAAAGGACAGCTATGAAAAGGTTTTTGAAATGTTCACTTATCAAAATAAGGTTCTGGTCACTCCGTTTGTCTTTTCCCCTGTTATGATTTGCTACAATAAAAAAATGTTTAATGAGGCCGGTATACCCGAAACTGTGGCGATGAATGGATGGGATGACCTGCTGGAGATTGCCCGCCAAAACACAAGGGATATTGACGGGAATGGTTTGATTGATCAATATGGATTTTGCTTTTCGGCATCAACAAACCGGTGGCCAGTTTTCCTGTTGCAAAATGCTGGGCGGTTTATGGCCGAGGATCGTTCAAAATCCGTGATGGACAGCAAGGAAAATATCGAGGCGCTTCAATTCTGTGTTGATTTAATGTATAAGCATCAGGTGTCTCCGATTTTTTCCCATGGAAGTAATGTCCTGGCCGAGAATCTGTTTATGAGGGAACGTGCCGGGATGATCCTTACAACCTATTATTTTATGAATGAGTTCAGGGACCATAAAATTAAATGGGACGTCCTTCCTCCTCCGAAAAAGGCTAAACAAGGTACTTTACTTTTAGGAGGCGGACTTGGAATGAATGCGAATAGCACCATGAAGGAGTCCGCGCAGGCGTTGATCAGCTATATGGTAAGCACAGAAGCCCAGACAATGCTAAAACAGAACGGCTGTACGATTCCGGTCCTCCGGTTTGTCGCCGAGGATAATTATTTGCTTCAGCCGGGAGTGCATCCTACTTACTATAATGCATTTAAGGACATCATGCCTTATGCAGTGACAATGAGGGAACTGGATGTAACAATCAAGGAATTGGAACTGATTGAAAGTGAACTGCATCTGCTTTGGGCCAATATGGAAACGGCTGAGGATTCATGCAAACGGATTGACGAACTGCTGAACCAGAAAGTAGCCGTCTCTTGATACAGGCAAGGGTGTACTGAATTCTCTTGTGGCTTTTATTTGCTGAAATACTATAAAAGTTGAATGAAAGAATTACGCTTCGTTTGGACCGGATGGTGCGAGGACTCCAGTGGGAATAGCAGCCCAGGGGTGGACCCGCGGGCCGGCTTTTGCCTAGGAAGCTCCCGGTCTGCCCACGGATAGCGAAGCGCCTGGAGTGCAAATTTATATGAATCGTCCCCTTGCTTTACCTTTGCTTTATAGCAGAAAGGAATTGTTTGATGCATGATATGAACTGGTTTTTAGAGAATATAAGACCCCGTCCCAGGGTTTTGTTCAACAAGGGTGAAATAGCGGAAATAACGTCCCGCTTGGATACCCAGGGAACGGAGAATGGCATACGGTTTGCCGATATCTGGGCCGATGTGAAGCTTTTGGCAGACGAATATGCCGGGGAACAGAATTTCTCTGTAAACTATCCAGTTTGTAATGTCCTCCTGGATATCCCACTCCCCCTTATTCAACTTGAACCTATTGGCGATCCGCCCGGATACATTGATTTTCCTTTCTGGACGATGTATTCCAGGGCAATTGAAGAAAGGATTAAAGTCCTGTCATTTGCCTATGGTATGACCGGGGAAACGAGATTTTTCTCCAAGATAAAGGAATACCTTTTGGCCCTTTCCCGATTTGACCACTGGTTTGAATTTAAGCACAGGGGAGCAGAAGGCAATTTAAGCATTGCACATTTAACAATAGGCATGGCAATCGGATATGATGCGATCTTTTATAGCCTGAAGGATGAGGAAAAAGGTATTATTAAACGTGCCATTTTTGAAAAAGGCCTTAGGCCTCTTGAAATTGATTTTATGAATAATGATAGTCATAACATCATTGCGTCGAAGCGGGTTGCAATGATGATTGGGTCACTCGCCATTCTCGATACAACGAACAACGATGAACTTGAACCGTTTCTTGAAAACTCCTATGCATATATTAATAGCTACCTGAATAATCGGCTAAGCGATCCCGAGATTGAAGGCCTGTTATATCTGAATGTTGCGGCACGCCATATTTTGATGGCTGCTGATGTTTTGAAGCGTTCGACAGGTAATGAAGGGCTAATTAAGCATGAATACTTCCGTTTCCTTCCTGACCTTTTTATTTACATGCTAGGAACAGGGGATAAACCCTCCTTTGTAAACTTTTCAGACTCCTTTTATCATTTGGATATCTTTTATTTAATGTCTGTACTGGCGTCCAATACGGGTAATGGTGTTTCAAGCTGGTATATCCATCACTATTTCGAACCTAAATTTGATATATTGCTTGATTTAAAGAAAGTGCCCGTACCTATGAGGCCTGAGGATTTTTATCATGGCTGTGTTTCAAAGGTTTTCCCTCTTGTCGGGTGGGCGGCATTCAGGAGCGGCTGGAGCGAGGAGGACCATTTATTAGCGTTCTCATCAAGCCAATCGGCAAAGGACCATAACCACTTTGACCAAAACAATTTCGTCCTTCATGCAGGAGGGGAATGGCTGATTACCAATCCTGGTTACCAGGACTATGTGGAAGGTCCCAGAAGGGAGTTTACGCTAGGGACAGTTGGCCATAACAGTATGCTAATTGACGGAAGGGGCCAGATACAAAGGGGCGAAGGCAACTTAACAGGGTGGTTTACGTCAGGCAACTTTTCCTTTTGTCTCGGGGAAGCGGGAAATGCCTACGACTCTTCTGTTTTACAATGGGAGCGGAAACTAATTCACGTGGACAAGCGCTATTTTCTGATTTTGGATAAGGTGGTTAAAGAAAAGCCGGATAGTATGCTCTCCTTCCTGTACCATACTCCAGCAGCCATTCAGGCAGGCGGAATGAAACTGCTGCCGGGTGACGTAACGACTGAAAACACAATACGATTTACAGGGGAACAGGCAGCGGCATCACTGACTATATGTTACCCGGCGGATGCCGGGAAGTCCGTCAGCCAGCATCCAGGAGCGGAGCAGTACGGTACATGCCTTGAAGTGGCGGTGAATGATCCGGATGAAGTTAATTACCAGGTTGCATTGATTAAGCCGGAACACTCCTTTGGCACTGCCCCCAACCAATTATCCTGCTCTGCCAGCCGTACGGGAGCACTGTGGGAATTGAAAGTGGCGGATGCATGCCTGGCCTTGACAGACTATATTTTGACTAATGAGGATCGGGGAACTGTCTATCAGTCATCTAGTGATAAGAGAGTCGAGATAATGGGTGAGCAGGGATGGATTTCAATCCGGCAGGGAGAAGACAGCCCTATAAACTATGCCTTGATAAATGGCAATCAATTAAAAATTGATAACACTATGATTCTGCAAGCCAGCACAAGTATTTCTGCCTCCATTCACGTCCATGAAAAAGGCGCAACAGGAACGGTGGAAACAAGCAAGCAGACTAGGGTTTCTTTTCATATCGCGAAACCCTTGGCAATAAAAATCAATGGCTGTACGCTTGAGGAAAACCAGTTCCGTTTCATTCCGGCATCTGGGGAATTGGTCATGGATTTGCCTGAGGGCACTTCTGAAATTGTGATAATTAGGTAATCCGGCATATTGGAAAACCCCGGATAAAATAGGATTATATTCTCATAGGATTAATCCTGGTTTACGCAGCAGTATGGAAGAGGTGCAGACTAATGGAATTGACAGGATGGAAGGGAAGCTTATACCGCTACGGAAATTGGGCCATGAAGCTGGCTTGTCTAAATCTGCTCTGGCTGGCCGGTATTGCCATTGGAGCGGGCATAGCCGGATTTTTCCCTTCCACCGCCGCCATGTTTTCAGTAATCCGCAAGTGGCTTCAGGAAGGAAACTTGGACTTGCCTCTACTTGCACACTTCAAGCAGGCATACAGGAAGGATTTCTTAAAATCAAACCTTTATGGTTACAGCTGGCTTATCATTGGAGCAATCTTATATGTAGACCTTCAATTTTTCCGGGGAATCCCAACTTTATGGGCAGCTCTATTATCCTATGTCTTTTTTATACTAGGCGCAATTTATATTGGGGCGCTTTTATTTGCCTTTCCTGTGTATGTCCAATTCAACTTAACAATTCTTCAGTACATAAGGAATACAGTATTGATTACGTTGTCTAATCCTTTATATGCTGTTTTTATGGCTTTGGGGTTTTATTTTCCCTATTATGCCATGATGAAGATTCCAGGCCTCCTTCCTTTTTTTGGGGGAACCTTAATTGCCTTTCCTTTAATGCATCTCTCATATCGCCTCTTTGAACTGCTGGAGAAAAAAGCAGCAGAGTAAGAAAAATTGTGTATTCCTAAAATAAACATTGAATTTTTGTAAAATTTGTATTATTGTTTCTTTATAAATACATGTCGTATACATGTATGAAAGGGAAAGTGACAATTGATAAATACATAAGGAAAGGGGAGTTGGATATTGGAAGTAAAGAAAAGCTCAGAACAAAATCCTTCCCTGGTCATTCAAAATGAACTTCAGCGCGATACCAAAATGAGCAAATTTAAAAAGAAACTATGGCGCGATCGATACTTGATCTTGCTGCTTCTCCCCGGAGTTCTGTTTTTCCTGATTTATCGCTATATTCCAATGGCTGGCCTTCTGCTTGCATTTAAAGATTACAGCCCGTTTCGAGGCTTTGCGGACAGTCCGTGGGTAGGTATGAAGTATTTCAAGCTCATTTTTGAAGATCCCGAGGTTATCCGGGTAGTATGGAATACCTTGCAAATTTCATTGCTTCAAATTATATTCGCTTTTCCTATTTCCATTTTGCTCGCTTTAATGCTGAACGAATTAAGGAACCAGGTGTACAAAAGGTTCCTTCAATCAATTGTCTATATGCCCCATTTTCTTTCCTGGGTAGTTGTAGTTGGCATTACCGTCATCTTTTTGCGAAGTGAAGGACTGGTTAATAGCTTGTTGAATGATGTGTTCCAAATGGAAGCGCTGCCATTTCTGACTGATCCCGCCTGGTTTAAACCTTTAATCGTCTTGCAGATTATCTGGAAGGAGTCAGGTTGGGGCACAATTATTTTCCTGGCTGCACTTTCAGGCATCAGCCCTCACTTGTATGAAGCAGCTGTCATGGATGGTGCGAACCGCTGGAGGCAAATCTGGCATATCACACTTCCTGCATTGAAAAGTACCATTATCATTCTATTAATCTTGCGTCTTGGAACCGTAATGGACAGCGGATTTGAACAAATATTTTTGATGCTCAACCCATTCAATATGGAATCCGGAAACGTCCTTGATACATTTGTTTATTTTAAGGGGATTCAGCAGGCGAATTACAGTTTTGCCACTGCAGTGGGCCTGTTCAAAGGAGTGGTCGGCCTCGTGCTGGTAGTGGCAGCCAACCGGCTTGCGAAGCGGTTCGGCGAAGAAGGCCTATATTAATATGAAATGGGGGGAATGCCTTGTATAAAACATCAACTGGTGAAAAAATCTTTGACGGTGCAAACAATATTATACTTCTAATTATTGCTGCAACGATGATCTTCCCTTTTCTGTACATATTTGCGGTTTCATTTTCAAGTTTAAGTGATTTCTTGGAGAATGACTTCTTTCTATGGCCGAAGGAATGGGTAACGGATGCCTATGAATATATCCTTGGCTCTGATCAATTTATTCGGTCCCTCCTTGTAACGATATATATTACAGTGGTTGGAACCTTTGTCAATTTGTTTTTTACATCGACTATGGCTTACGCATTGACACGGAATATATCCGGGCAGCGGATACTTCTCTTCCTGGTGCTTTTTACGATGTTATTCTCAGCCGGTATGATTCCAACCTACATGATTGTAAAGGAAACCGGATTGCTTAATACCTGGTGGGCATTGATTATACCTGTGGCCATCAGTCCATACAACTTAATCATCATGAGGCAGTTTTTTATTGGAATTCCTGAAGAATTAACTGAAGCAGCAGTCATTGATGGGGCAAACGACCTGCAAATATTTGCGAAAATCATCCTGCCTTTGTCAAAGCCAGCAATTGCTGCGTTTGGTCTCTTTTATGCAGTCAGCCACTGGAATAGTTACTTTACCGGAGTATTGTACCTAAGTGATCCGGCAATGTGGCCAATCCAGGTCATCCTCAGGCAAATTGTCATTGTAAACGAACCCAATGCTGCGCTTGGCGGACATGAAATGATGGAGGCCTTGCCGCCGCCTGAAACGGTTCAAATGGCAGCTATTCTTTTAGCGACCGTTCCTATATTAATCGTGTATCCGTTTCTTCAAAAACACTTTGCCAAAGGGGTGATGCTCGGCTCTGTTAAAGGCTGATTTTCCTCGTGGAATGCCACTAGTCCGTTGATACTTGTTACCCACTGAAAATATGAACCGGAGGGGTTAATTTGAAAAAAAAGAATCTATTGCTAAGTTTAATAACAGTTTTTCTTAGCTTTTCGGTAATTGCCTGCAGCTCGGAAGGAACAAAGGGTGAACCCGGTAAGGATAAAGAAAAAGAAAAAGAAAAAGAAAAGGAAACTGCTGTTGATCCGTTCGACCATAGCAAAAAGTACACAATAACAGGTATGACCTGGCGTTTTGGTGATCCGCCTCCAGCAACAAGCCCTGGCCTTGATTTAATCAACGAACGTTTTAATGTAGAGTATAAGCCGGAAATCATTCCGCAAGCCGATTATGCAGAAAAATCTTCGGCAGTTGTAGCCTCTGGAAGCATGCCAGACCTGATTGGCTTTACTGCTGATGATGCCCGCTTCTATCAATGGGCAGAGCAAGGCGCATTCCTGCCGCTTGATGACTACCTGAAACACTATGAGACTCTTGGCAAAATCCCAAGCCATGTGTATGACTCTTTTAAAGTGAATGGAAAAGTCTATGGTATCCCGCGCTACTCCAATCCTTATCCACTTACGCCAATTATTAGGAAGGATTGGCTTGATAGTCTGGGATTGAAAGTACCTGCAAGCTATAAGGAACTTGAGGAAGTGGCAGTAGCATTCACGAAAAACGACCCAGATAAAAATGGGAAGAATGATACGTACGGCCTTGCAATTGGCGAGAATATCAATCCTAACTACAATTTGGGTGCCTATTGGGATGCTGACGCCTGGTACCATAAGGATAAGGATGGAAATTACATCCCAGGAATTATCTCTGACGGCCGTAAGGAAGTAATCCAGTTTTTAGCCAATCTTTACAAGGAAGGCGCTATGACAAAGGATTTTGCTGTTTTGAACTGGGCTGATACTAACAATGAGGTTTATTCAGGCAAGGCAGGTATTTTTGTTGCCGGGGTATCCGGTATGAATGAAGCCTATTTGACCGGACTGAAAGAAATTCATCCTGATGCAGAGTTCATTGCGCTTGCTCCATTTAAAGCACCTGATAATTCACAAGGCTTCACAATGGGCTCTGGCTATTCCGGAATCCTTGCGTTGAATGCAAAGCTTGCCGATGATGAAGGAAAGATTTACAGGGCCTTAGAAATGGTTGACTTTGGCAAGAAATTCTTCCCGCTTGACCAAAAAAATCCGCAAAACGCAGACTTTGATTGGATGTGGGGCAAAGAAGGTACTGGTTATACAATGGAAGACAATGCAGCTGTCCGCGTTCCGACCTTCTCCTCTGAAGGTCTAGCGCCATCGACGTATTTCCTTGATAACAGGGAACATGTTCCTTCAGATGCCAAAGTAAGCTATGCTGACGATTACAAAACTCCTGAAATGAAGGCGCTTGTCAGCTCCCTCCAGGAAATCTATGAGGCACATAAAATGTATATTAACCCTTCCAATGGAGTCGTTTCAAAAACCAACCAGGAAAAAGGTGCTGACCTGAAGCAATTCATCATGAACGAGCAAGCCAAAATGATTGCAGGCCAAAGGCCGGTATCCGACTGGGATAAACTCGTGGATGAATACAAACAGCGGGGCGGCAAGGCTATTATTGATGAAGTAAACAAAGGAATTAAAGACAAGGGCTATAAAGAGCATAAATGGGAGTAGGAGTTTAAGTAAGATTAGATAAGGACCTACAAGAATATTTTAAGCTAGAAGCCCGGCAGAGTATTTTATCTGCCGGGCTTTCCAGTTTAACTTTTAATGTTTTTGGTTTCTATTATTTTTTGCACCGGGCAGAACTGTCTTGTCTATGCCATCCTTTCGGCTCTATTTGCTGCATTGACGGCAATTCTGGGCAAGATTGGAATTGAAGCTGTTGACTCAATTTTGGTACGGCCATTCGCACAATTGTAGTCTTATTATAGCCTGGGCGATTGTGTGTGCCGCCAACAAGCAAGGCGGATTGGAAAGTAGCAGGAAGAGCTGGCTGTTCCTGATTCTATCGGGGCTAGCAACCGGGCTTTCCTGGCTGTTTTATTAACATGCACTTCAGGATGGGCAAGCTAGTATTGTTGTACCGAATTGATAAGCTAAGCATCCTTGTTACGGTTGCATTTGCTTATTGGGCCTTTAAGGAAAAGCTGTCCAGGAGGTTGGCGCCCGGCCTTGTATTTGTCGTAGCAGGGACGATGCTGCTGCTTGTATGAGTGGAAGTGTAAATTAACTAGTGGATTTGTTATGAAGAGGAGCTGGTCAACCAATAAAGCGGTTTTATAAAGCCGTGTTTACGTATATCAAAATAATAAGAAATTGGTACCTTTATCCTATAGATGAAGGTAGTTTTATGTCGGCTGACGGGTTCTTTTTTATCAGAAAATGCAGTTAAATCAGAAAAAAGGAGTCATTTTGTCGCATTGTGGAAGAAGATTATGGTAAACTATCAATTAATATACACTATAAAGATAGTGCAAATTAACTGCATTCTGAGAGACGAGGGGGCTTGGAGATATATCTCAATGAAAATATTGAAAACCCTTTTAATAATTGTGATTGCTACTACATTGATACTAACTCCAACAACCAGTTCACTATCACGGACTCTTGGCAACGGTTTAAATACTGAGTCCAGTTTGTCACCAATAGATATCCTTGGCATCGTTGATATTGCTCTATTAAAAGATTCTACACTCAACGTTTTATACAAAGCAGATACTGGTGAGCTAGTTGTCGGCCTTAAGGGATGGACAGCACTTGAGGTAAATCTAATAAGTTTACAAATCTTTGCATTTCAGTTGCCTGAGGAATTGGATTTCATCTTAGAACATCCACAGCTTTTAAATTACACAAAAATAGATTTACGTTTAAATGGATTGCTATGGGATACGCTTACCGAAGAGAATATAAAGAAGGATTTGAATATCAGGACTTTATATGGATCTAAGGTGTCTCCGCTCTTGGGAGTGGGCCTCAATATGGAGGCAACCTTAACTATAAATTTAAAAAGCCTCGGTATTACGAATTTACCTGGAAGTTCTGACTGGTTTTATGAGTTCTATGGGGTGGCTCTAAAGGATTCCTGGGCTAGTATTGAAATATTTACAAACATTGGTGCTGTTGATTATCTTCTTCTCCCGCCAATACTTGATACCATAACTGATCTTGATACACACATAACGGGCATTGGGTACCCAGGAGCGACGGTAACATTGAATCTGCCAAAAGAAGTATACATAGGAAACGTATCTGAAGATGGAACATTCAATCTCTCCATTCCCCAACAGTCGGCTGGTACCGTAATCGTAGCTTCTCAGAAAGATTCAATAACACAAAAGGAGAGTCATGGAACTTCAACAAAGGTTATCGGAACCCTGAGAATGGAGGCACCTCCTGATATAAATTTTATGGAAACTGTAATGGAAAAGCGGGAAGTGATCATTAAACGGGAAACCGGTGACTACTCATTAAAAATCCGCGATACTCGGGGGAGCGGTTCAAAGTGGAGGATAAAAGCAAGTACACCAAATCCATTAACGAGTATAGAAGGACACACTTTGCCAATGGGTGCAATCGTGTTTATTGATGACGGTAAGACTTTACCGATGAGTGATGAGGTCCTGATCTTTGAAGGTGAAACGTTTAATGATCCCGACACAACCATCAAGTGGAACCAGGAAGAAGGAATTTTTATTAAAATAAATCCCGCTGGTGCTTTGCCAAATACCCAATATTCCACAACGATACATTGGACACTTGAAGATGCACCATAAGCAAATGGATTTTTTAAAATATATATTTTAATCGAAAGAGGAGGAATTAGCTTGAAGATTAAAAAGGTAGGTATGGTCTCACTCATTGCCATGTTGATTTTATTATTAGCTACACAGACTATATACGCCCAGACGGAAACTTCCAAGGCAACAGTAACCTTTACACCATCAGTTCCAGAAATCCTTAATCCCGAAGATCCAGATCAACCATACGAACCGGGTGAAGACGAAGGTACGGATACAAATAACCCTGGCCCTTTAAGCCTTGATTTCGTATCCAACCTACAGTTTGGGGACCAGCAATTTTCCCTAAGCGACCAGACATATTTCGCTAAAACTAAAAATCCATTTGTCCAGGTTACTGATAACCGCGTAGATCCAAATGGTTGGAAAGTAACGGTTTCTGCATCGGAATTTAAAGCAATTGATAACGATTCGGAAATATTGGAGGGAGCAACGCTTATTTTTACCAATGGAACAGCTGTTACCCATATAGGAAACAATTCGCCTAAGCCATTGGCGAATTCAAGTTTCGAGCTTACCACTGACAGCACTGCAGTTAAGTTCTTCTCTGCTAAGCCTGGTGAGGGAGAAGGAACTTGGATTAACAGATGGCTTCCAACCGATACCGGAAGTAACTTGAATAACAGCGTTCAGTTGAAAGTAACAGGTGGGACAATGAAAATTGCCGAGTATGAATCAACACTTACGTGGACTTTGACAACCGGGCCGTAAAAGGGAAGTTACTTCACGAATGATAGCTTGCTATTATTCGTGATTTTTTTATAAAGGAGGTAACAACATGAACATTGCTAAAATGGCCCTTGTGTTTCTCTTTGTAATCGTGCTTTCATTTTATGCGGTCCCGAAGAGTTCTGCAGCAACTGAAGAAGTTGTTGGATATACAGTTAGGGCAATCCTCCCGGAAAACCAGGTGGACAAAAGTGTTTCATATTTTGATTTGCTCATGAATCCAGGACAAGAGCAAGTAATTGTGGTAGAAATTATTAATAGTTCTAAGGAGGATTCTGAGTTCGATGTCCATATTACAAATCCTATTACCAACAGGAATGGTGTAATTGATTACACAAAAGTGGATGCTCAAGTGGATGATAGCCTTAAAATCCCGATAACTGATATCGCATCTATTGAAAAGAACAAGGTCAAGGTTGCTTCCGGGGAATCGGTTGCTGTACCGATTAAGCTCGAAATGCCTGAGCAAGAGTTTGATGGAATAATTCTTGGTGGAATTTATATTGAAAAGTCATTGGATGAAAATGAGGATGCTCAAATTACAAATAAGTACTCGTATGCTATTGGATTGAAATTGATGGAGAATGATAAGGAAGTTGCTCCTGAGCTCATATTAAAAAAGGTGGAGCCTGCCCTGGTAAATTACAAGACAGCGATTGTCGCTTATATTCAAAATAGTAGCCCTGTTCTTGTTGATAACCTGACTATAAATGGGGTAGTTTATGACTCTAATGAGAAAGAGTTACGAAGAGTTGATGTTGATGAGTATAGAATTGCGCCTAATACAACAATGGAATTTGCCATAGATTGGGAAGGGAATGAACTTGAACCTGGTATCTATAAGGTGAAAATTCATGCAAATAGTGGTTTCACTAATTGGGACATGGAAAAGAAGTTTGAAATACTAGACAAACAGGCAAAAGAACTAAACAAAAAGGTTGTCAAGTCTGGAAAGGACTATACAAGAACCATTATTGGTGGATTTTCATCTATCATTTTAGTCCTGCTTGGCATTATTGGTTTTTTAATCAAGAAAAACAAGACCTTACATAAAGAATCCCAGAATCTTTAATATTCCGGGGAAAAGGAGCCAGTCTTAGAAGCAGGCTCCTTTTAGTTTCAATTAGAAAATCTTCTTAACTACAGCACCCCGCCCAGTGGTTTGGCGCTGAAATATTCCAGAGTCTCGTTTACTTGATAAATGTCGTATATACGATGTTCAATAAAGTATTTTATGACCAAGTCTCCTGTTTCACTGTCAGAAAGTGAATACCCAACCGAGTTTAATAGCTTATCCGTTTCTTTAAGGTTTAGTTCAAGAGCGAGTGCCAGGGCAATAACTGTGTTCTTTCCGGGCCTATATTCAGGATTTGAACGGATTTTCGAGAAGAGGCGGCGGTCAATGCCGGCCTTTTTATACACTTCAGAGTCTGCTGCACCTTTTTTATCAATATAAGAAAAAAGAACTTCTCTTAAGGAACGCTTGCGATTTCCCTTTATAAACTCTTCAATTTCCAGGGGCGGGATGTCATTGAGGACGTGTCGGGAACTTTCCGAGGATTCCTCTAGTTTATAGGAAGATTTCATTACGATCGGTTGTTGATGATCAAGGATATACTCTTTAACCCTTTGCAAAAATTCTTGATCAAGCATTCGCCATTCCCCCAAAAATGTCGCCTCGAAAGCGACCAGATTATGGATTTCTCAAGTTACTATTATATCAGAACCTAACTGGGAGGATGATGGCCTTGAATAAGAAATTAACCGAAATCATTTTTTTACTGGATAGAAGCGGCTCGATGTCAGGTTTGGAAAATGATACAATCGGAGGCTTCAATTCATTTGTTAAAAGACAAGGGGAATTGGCCGGGGAGACGCGTTTGACGACCGTACTGTTCGATGACAGCTACGAAGTTCTATGGAATGGGATTGACGCTAAAGACGCATCGCTGACAAGCAGGGAGTATTATGTCAGAGGGACAACGGCACTTTTGGATGCTGTCGGAAAAACAATTCTTGATGTGGGCAGCAGGTTGTCCAGAACAGCGGAACAGCAAAGGCCGAGCAAAGTTATTTTTGTCATAACAACGGATGGCCTTGAAAATGCAAGCAAGGAGTTCACATATAAAAAAGTGAAGGAGCTCATCCGCCACCAGCAGGAAAAATACAGCTGGGAGTTTATCTTCATGGGAGCAAACATCGACGTTGCCAAAGAAGCGGATAGCCTTGGCATTCAGGCTGAACATGCATACAAATTCGAAGCTTCTGAAGCAGGGATTGAAAAAATGTATAACAGAGTCTTCGATGCTGTTTCCGAGGTTCGGATAAAGTGAACTTCCACAGATGGTTAGTCCCGTTCTACTGCCGCTAATTTCGCCAAATAGCTCGGCAAATAAGCGGCAGTACGAACCCGATTGGTTCGACTAAGCCGATGAAACCCACAGCGGCAGGTTTCACTGTATCTCACCAATCGGGCATTTAGGGACAAAAGAATAGGTACAAGCGCAAAAACCCGTTACTCTGTTTCGGGTTTTTGCGTTTTTATTATGATGATTGGTGTGGTATGGTAATTTTAGGTATTCATTTACGACAGGGAGGTCATCATATATGAGTTATCAGCCAAGCGAACAACGATATGAATCGATGATTTATAACCGCTGCGGGCGCTCCGGGGTAAAACTGCCGGCCATTTCTTTGGGGCTCTGGCATAATTTCGGTGGAATGGATGTGTTTGAAAATGGACGGGCTTTGATTCAAAAGGCCTTTAATCTTGGGATTACACATTTCGATCTCGCTAATAACTATGGCCCGCCGCCTGGCTCTGCGGAAGAAAAATTCGGACAAATTTTGAAAAAGGATTTTGCAGGATATAGGGATGAAATGATTATATCCACAAAAGCCGGCTACACAATGTGGCCGGGGCCATATGGCGATTGGGGCTCCAGGAAATATCTCGTTTCAAGCCTCGACCAAAGTCTTAAAAGGATGGGGCTCGAGTATGTCGACATTTTCTATCATCATCGCCCAGATCCGGAAACACCTCTTGAAGAAACAATGATGGCGTTAGACCATGTTGTCAGGCAGGGAAAAGCCCTGTATATTGGTCTTTCGAATTACCGGGTTGAGGAAGCGAGGCAGGCTATTGACATACTGAAGGAGCTTGGAACCCCGCTTCTGATCCATCAGCCATCGTATTCAATGTTTGATCGCTGGGTTGAAAATGGGCTGACAGACTTGCTGCAGGAAGAAGGCGTTGGCTCGATTGCATTCGTGCCGCTCGCACAGGGCCTGTTGACAAGCAGATACCTAAACGGCATCCCAGCTGACTCCAGGGCAATGAAACCAAAAAGTTTTCTGCAGGAAAGTGATGTTACTGAAGAAAAGCTTGAAAAGGTTAGGAAGTTGAACGAGGTCGCATCCGAGCGCGGCCAATCGCTGGCTCAAATGGCGCTCGCCTGGGTGCTTCGCGAGGGAAAAATCACTTCCGCATTGATTGGTGCAAGCAAGGTGAGTCAGCTAGAGGAAAATGTAGGTGCTTTAAGAAATCTGGATTTCAGTCAGGAAGAGTTAAATAGAATAGAAGAAATTTTAAAGTAAGATATAGAAGAGCATAAACAATACTCATTGTGGGTTTACCGATCTTTAGAAGATGGTCTCTGTACTTAACAGGAACCATCTTTTTCATTATAGGAATATGGTTCATTATTTTAGTAAGTTTGTACTTTAATATCCTGGAGCCTCCCGAAGAGATTATTCGCATGTGCAAGGGAGAAGAGTAATCTAATAGAGCCCTCCAAATAGCTTAATTATGCATCTTTTATCCTTGATACTAAACCCATTTACTTTTCAAAACCGTTCATTGTATGTTCATGGAAAGTTACTATTACCACTACATATATATGAACAAGGGGGAGAGGTAAATGGAAATTTCGGCATACGTACTGCAGGGGATATTAGCTGCAATGTTTTTGATTGCGGGTTCCGGAAAAATTACTGGATCTAAAATGCATGTTGATAACTTTACTCATTGGCGGCTGCCGCAATGGTTTAGGGTTGTAACGGGACTGGTTGAAGTCGCAAGTGCAGTGGCGCTTGTCGTTGGTTATTGGCACCCAAGCTGGGCTGCTGCCGGAGCACTTGTGCTTGGCCTTACCGGAGTAGGTGGAGTCCTCACCCACATGAGGGTAAAGGATCCCTTAAAGCAAACCATTACCATCCTTGTTCTTGGGGTTCTGGCATTTGTGCTAGTATTTATCCGCTGGCAGGACTTATCCAGCTTTCCTGGATTTTAATTTTACGAAAAAAGGAGCGGCTGTGCCGTTCCTTTTTCCTTCTTATAAAAGATACAAACAAATGGCTCCCGTGGATAATCCAAGCAAGGCTCCGGCCAGTACATCGGAAGGATAATGGAGGCCGAGAAAAATCCTTGATAGGCCGACTAAGGAAGCCAATGGGACAAGAGCGAATGAAAGGATAGGAAACTGGATGGATAACGGCGTCACAACAGAAAAGATGGCAGTCGTGTGTCCAGATGGAAATGAATGGTCCTTTAATGGATTTTCGGGTATCAGAGCTCTTTCAAGCGCCAAGTAAGGGCGTCTGCGAGGAAAGAGCTTTTTGATTAAAAAAACAGGCAGATGGCTTAAGAAAAGCGCCCATGCAGAAGCTATAGCCGCAGTTGTAGCCTGGCCCGTAGTAAAAAATAGGAGAAACAGCACCGTTCCTATTGTAAATGAGGCTCCGCCAAAATGGGTAATCAACTGAATCCATTTATTCAAGGCCTTATTTTCGAAGTGGCGATTAATACTGTAGAAAAGCTGGCACTCAAAGTCGTAACAAGTTTGAAAAAATTTTGTCAAGGTGCTTCCCCCTCCATCGTATCTGATTCTTCTATTATATAACAATACCCAGGACGTTTTAAGATGAGGTTAAGTCAATGTAAAAAGTTGGTAAATAAGCAAGGTGTTTTTTTCAAATTCAATATATTGTAAAAACGTCTATCTCTGGACTATAATCGGTAAGACAAAGGGGGGGAAGCATAAAATGATTCGCAGATTTTTTACATATTATCGGCCTCATAAAAGATTATTTATTATTGATTTCACTTGTGCAGTCATTGTTGCACTGCTCGAGCTTGCTTTTCCGCTCGCCGTCCAATGGTTCATTGACAAACTGCTGCCAGGCCAAAACTGGAATGCAATTGTAGGGGTAAGCATTGGGCTATTGCTTTTATATGTCGTAAGTACTTGCCTTCAGTATATTGTCAATTACTGGGGCCATAAGCTTGGCATCAATATAGAAACAGATATGAGGCAAGACCTTTTTCAACATGTCCAAAAGCAGTCATTCCGCTTTTTTGACAATACGAAGACCGGCCATATTATGAGCCGGATTACGAATGACCTATTTGACCTCGGGGAACTTGCCCACCATGGACCGGAGGATTTGTTTATTGCGGCGATGACCTTCATTGGCGCCTTCTGGATTATGCTTACAATCAACGTCAAGCTTGCGCTGGTCACGATGATTATTGTGCCGTTCCTGATTTGGCTAATGTATGTTTCAAACAAGCGGATGAATGCGGCATGGAAAAACATGTACAGCAACATTGCTGATGTTAATGCTCGGGTCGAGGATAGTGTCGCAGGGGTTCGCGTCGTTCAGTCGTTTACGAATGAAGACTTTGAGATTGATAGATTCAGGAAAAATAATCGCAAGTTCCGCCTCGCAAAATTGGCCGGCTACAAAGTTATGTCGTTCAGCCTTGCAGGCATGTATATGTCGACCAGGCTGATGGTATTGATTGTTCTTGTTTATGGTGCATGGTTGAGCTTTACCGGATTAATGACCTATGGGCAACTGGTCGGGTTTGTTCTTTATGTAAATGTCCTGTTCAAACCGATTGACAAAATTAGCGCCATCCTTGAGCTTTATCCTAAAGGAATGGCTGGCTTTAAACGGTTTACCGAGCTGATGGACCAGGACCCGGATGTAATCGATATAGAGGATGCAATTGAAGCCCAAAGCCTGAAAGGGAATATCGCCTTCAACAATGTATCATTCAGCTATGACGACAAAAAGCCGGTCCTTGAAGGAATAGATCTTAGAATCAATCATGGTGAAACTGTCGCTTTTGTCGGTCCATCTGGGGCCGGGAAAACAACAATTTGTTCACTGATTCCTCGTTTTTACGATGTGAACGGAGGCTCCATCACAATTGATGGAATAGATATCCGCAATATGACGAAAAAATCATTGCGTTCCCAAATTGGCATCGTCCAGCAGGATGTCTTCCTGTTTACCGGGACACTTCGTGAAAATATTGCCTATGGTTCATTAGGTGCCACTCAGGCTGATATTGAAGAAGCAGCACGCAGAGCCCATCTCGAAGACTTTATTGCGGGCCTGCCCGATGGCTATGAAACCCAAATTGGTGAACGCGGGTTAAAGTTGTCCGGCGGCCAAAAACAGCGGATTGCAATTGCGAGGATGTTTTTGAAAAATCCGCCAATCCTCATTCTTGATGAAGCAACCTCTGCGCTTGATACAGAAACGGAAAGAATCATTCAGAAGGCATTGACTGAATTGGCACAGAACCGGACGACCCTGGTCATCGCACACAGGCTGGCGACAATCCGCAATGCCGACCGAATCATTGTTGTCACTGAGGACGGCATTGCCGAGGAAGGAAGCCATGCGGAACTGATTGAAAAGGGCGGCATTTTCGCCAATCTTCATAAAGTACAATTCGAAACAATATCTTAAAAAGGAAAGTGCCAGCATCCAATGGAGAGGTTGGCAATTTCTTTCGTATTTCGAAAAATCATCTAGACAATTGGTAAAAAATAAACTAAAGTAATGAAG
Organism: Bacillus sp. FJAT-27225; assembly: GCF_001685025.1. Taxonomy (GTDB): domain Bacteria; phylum Bacillota; class Bacilli; order Bacillales; family Cytobacillaceae; genus Bacillus_D. Next base: position 334,890 of record NZ_MAYU01000023.1, read on the forward strand.
TTTGGGATAAAGTGAAACTTCCATCAGTGGCGCCTTTCCACTGATCGTTAGTTGAACCAATCGGGCATTTAGGGACAGTTGCCTCTGAAAGAGGCTTACTGACCCTTAATGCGGGAAAAATAACGCAATTGCGTTTGGGAGAAGGTACACAGATGCAGCAAGTCCGGAAAAACACCTTTATTGAGCCAGGATTATTCACTCTGACATGGCCCATTTTTATAGAATCATTTCTATATATATTAATGGGAAGCACCGATACGTTCATGCTTTCGTATGTATCGGATGAGGCAGTAGCTGCAGTCGGAGTTGCCAACCAGTTAGTCTTCTTTGCTATCCTTGTTTTTCAATTTGTTGCAACTGGTACAACGGTCCTAGTATCACAAAACCTGGGGGCGGGGTTATTAAAGGAAGCAAGAAAGGTCTCCGGTATTTCAGTATCCTTAAACCTGTTTTTTGGAATCGTTGTCAGTTTCTTGGTTGTCCTGTTCAGAGGCCAATTTTTAGGGCTCTTTGAACTTACTCCTGAAATCCACAAGCTTGCAGAACAATATCTGTTAATTGTCGGTGCAACACTATTCTCTCAGGCATTGCTTGTAACAGTTTCTTCTATATTACGTGCGAACGGTTTTACGAAGGAAGCAATGTTCACTTCCGTTTTTATGAACATGATCCACCTTGTCGGAAACAGTTTGTTTATTTATGGGTTGTTTGGCGTACCGCAGTTGGGGATTCAGGGGGTAGCCCTCTCAACCGCGCTTAGCCGTATCATTGCTGTCGCGCTTATTTTTTGGTTTATGTATAAACGCTTGCCTGTCCGAATCAAGCGGGGGGACTATACAAGCTTCAACCTTTCTTATATAAAAAGGATCCTTAGAATTGGCATTCCATCAGCAAGTGAAAATATTGTTTACAATACGAGCCAGATGGCGATGACAGCGATCATTGCTTTAATTGGTGCCATGGCATTGACGACCAGAGTGTATACATGGAACATTATGTCGTTTATGATGCTGTTCGGGATGTCGCTCGGGCAGGGAACGCAAATCTTGATTGGCTATAAGGTTGGCGCTGGTGATTTTGAAGGGGCATACGAACGTCTCTTAAAGAGCCTCAGACTTAGCCTGATGCTGACAATCCTCTCGGTTATACCAATTGTTTTGGTTCGAGAGTCTCTGCTTAGCATCTTTACAGCTAATCAAGAGATTATAAAGGAAGGCGCCAAGCTGCTGCTTCTCTGCCTCATATTGGAGCCAGGGCGGACCTTTAATATGGTCATTATCAGTGCGCTCCGGGCCGCAGGGGATGTTAATTTTCCTGTAAAAATGGCCGTCCTGTCCATGTGGATTATAAGTGTTCCGCTCGGATACTTTCTTGGCATCACACTGGGCTTCGGGCTTACCGGCATTTGGATCGCGTTCATATTTGATGAATGGTTCCGCGGCATCGTCATGTACTTCAGATGGAAAAGCCGCGTCTGGGAAAAGAAGAGCTTTGTTGACCACTCTGTACAGCCAGCTTGATAAAGAAACCATTTTAATAAGGTGGTTTCTTTTTTTTTTTGTGCAAACATGATTGGTTTTTATGTCTGAGATAGTGATAAACCAAATTGCAAGCAAAAATATAAGCAGAAAATAAAAAAGAAGAAAATTATGTAGAAAATGTTACCGGTTTCACTTTTTTGTTGCAAACGTATACAAGGAATGCTAGTATACTAGTATAACGAATGAGGGGGATGATTTCTCACATCTAGTAATTCTACTAGGCAAAAATCATTGAATGAACAAGGACAGGTTAACCAAAGCTAAGACAGACGAGGGACCTGACGAAAGTAAAAAGATTAAAAAACATTATTCATTTTTCAATTTAGAGCTTCACAAAATTAAACTTAAAAAACATCATTGTAAAACATTCATATTTTGAGGTGAGAAAATTGAGTGAGAAAAAAGTTCGCCCCTTCGGTATGAGGGATAAATTAGGTTATATGTTTGGTGATTTCGGGAATGATTTCTTCTTTATACTTGTAGCAGCATTCTTGATGGTATTTTATACAGATATTTTTGGCTTGAATCCGGCAGCGGTGGGCGTGTTATTCGCAATTGCGCGTTTGTGGGATGCAGTTGCTGACGTAGCTTGGGGCCGCTTTATTGATACAAGAAAAGCAGGTAAAAACGGAAAGTTTAGGCCGTGGATTCTAAGGATGTCTTTCCCGCTTGTGTTTACTGGTATTCTAATGTTCGTTTACATTCCAGGACAGTCTGAAGGATTTTACTTAGCCTATGCTTATGTAACGTATATTGTTTGGGGAACTTTATATTCCACTGTCAATATTCCTTATGGTTCGATGGCTTCTGTTATTACATCCGATCCTGTGGAACGTACTGCATTATCAAGTTGGAGAACAGCTGGGATGCAAATGGCTGGTTTAGTTATTAACGTAGTTGGGCCGATGATTCTATTTGTTAATAATAAGGCCAACGCCGATCGCTTCCTGCTGGCTGCATTAATTTTCGGGGGATTGGCAATCGCATGTTATCTGGCATGCTATACCTTGACTACCGAACGTATTGTAATGGATGAAACAAACAAGCAAAAGTTAAATTTGAAAACAACAATGAGAGGCCTTGTGAAAAACAAGCCACTAATGGTGTTCCTAGTTGCCGCTTTAACGTTTATGATTGTGTTTATGTTAATTGGTACTGTAAACGTTTACCTATTTAAGGATTATTTTGAAAATGCAAAAGCATTAAGTATGGTTGGACTTCTTCAAGCCTTAGCAGTATTTGTTGCTATGCCATTTGTTGGTCCTCTCGTTAAGAAATTTGGTAAAAAAGAAGTTGCTTCTGGCGGCTTATTGGTAGCAGCTGTAGTATACGGGGTCCTATATCTCCTTCCAAATATTACAGCAACTACGTTTATTGCCATCCTGTCAATTGCTATGATTGGTTACGGAGTATTCAACCTTGTCGTTTGGGCTTTCGTAACTGACGTTATCGACTATCATGAATATTTAACTGGCCTTCGTGAAGATGCAACAGTTTATTCGATCTATTCCATGGCACGTAAAATCGGCCAGGCTGTAGCAGGTGGTGTCGGCGGTGCTGCGATTGCGGCAGCAGGATATAATCCAAAGCTTGCTGAACAAACAGCTGAAACTCTTTCAGGAATTCATGCTCTTGGTACATTAGTTCCTGCACTCACATTTGCTCTTGTATTCTTAATCATGGTATTCCTATACCCATTGAATAAAAAGCGCACTGTTAAATTGGCTGAAGATCTTGCGGCGAAGCGCGCTGAGAAATAAGGTTGTATAGAGAAGATAGCTGCCATTGCCGCAGCTATCTTCTTCCATAATATAATTGCTTGTTTTTGATTTAACTTGTATGCTAGTATACAAATGAAAACCTATACAAACTATAGGACAAGTCAGTCGTTCCAAAAGGGGTTTCCATTAAGTATACTTGCTGGTCAGGCTGGAAAACCTATTGAGGGCGAATTGATGATGTAGCGTTATATTGTAAAGGAGTGGACAACATTGGCAAAAGTAGATTTAAAAGCAGTGCCTTTTAATCTGACAGATGAGGACATTAAATGGGTTGAACAAACAATTGGATCCATGTCTCTGGAAGAAAAAATCGGACAGCTATTCGTAAATATGGGTTCTAGCCGTACAGAAGAATACTTGACCGAAATGGTTAACAACTATCATATCGGGGCTGTTCGTTATAACCCTGGAAAAGCAGAGGAAGTATACGAGCAAAACAGGATTCTTCAAGAAAAAAGTAAAATTCCTTTGCTGATTGCAGCAAACACTGAAGCAGGCGGGAACGGTGCTTGTACTGACGGCACAGAAGTAGGCGTTGAAGTGAAAATTGCTGCAACGAATGATCCGAAATGGGCGTACGAAATGGGCCGGGTTTCAGGTGTTGAGGCATCCGCAATCGGCTGTAACTGGAGTTTTGCTCCAATCGTAGACATTAACTACAACTGGCGCAACCCTATCATCTCAACTCGTTCATTTTCATCTGATCCAGATAAGGTTCTTGAAATGAGCCTTGCTTATATGAAAGGTATCCAGGAAAGCGGCATTGCTCCTGCAGCTAAACACTGGCCTGGAGACGGCGTTGACGAGCGCGACCAGCATCTATCCTTCAGTGTAAACAGCCTTTCAACTGAAGAATGGGATCAGACTTTTGGTAAAGTGTACAAAGGACTTATTGATGCAGGCCTTCCGTCCATCATGGCTGGGCATATTCACCTGCCTTCCTATGAAAGACACTTCAACCCTGATATTAAAGATGAAGAGCTAATGCCAGCTACTCTTTCTAAAGAAATTACAACTGACTTGCTTCGCGGCAAATTAGGCTTTAATGGTGTTGTAGTAACAGACGCTAGCCACATGCTTGGGCTGACTGGTGCAATGAAGAGAAGCGAACTTCTTCCAACATCCATTGCTGCAGGCTGTGACCTATTCTTGTTCTTTAACGATCCAGATGAAGACTTCGGTTACATGATGGATGGTTACAAGAATGGTATCATCACTGACGAGCGCCTGGAAGAAGCTCTTACACGCATCCTTGGCTTGAAAGCGAAACTTGGCCTGCATAAGAAGGCAAAGACTGAAATCCTTCAGCCAAAAGAAGAAGCGCTTGCGAAAATCGGCCTTCCTGAAAACACAGCCTTGTTCAAGGAAGTTGCTGACAGAGCGATCACTTTGGTTAAAGATAAGCAGGATATCTGGCCAGTCACTCCTGAAAAATATAAACGGGTATTATTGGTTGATGTAAAAGGTGTAGCCGGCGGATTCGGTGCATTGATTGGAAGCAAAGAAAAAGCTGTTGATATCATGAAAGAATTGCTTGAAGCACAAGGCTTTGAAGTAACGGTTTGGGAATCGACAGAAGAGAGAATCATGAAGCTTCCTGAAGAAGAGAGAAGCGCAGCGCTTGCAAACGTTTATGCACAAAAGCGTCCGATTACCGAGTTGACTGATAACTATGATTTAGTCATCAACATTGCCAACGTTAACCCAGGAACCGTTCAAAGGATCGTATGGCCAGCAAGTAAAGGTACTCCGGATATTCCATTCTATGTACATGAATTGCCGACGATCTTTGTATCTGTTCAATACCCTTACCATTTGGCAGATGTACCGCAAGTAAAAACATACATCAATACGTATGACAGCAGAAAGCAAACACTAGAAGTACTGGTAGATAAGCTGATGGGCAAATCCGAGTTCAAAGGTGAAAGCCCAGTTGATGCATTCTGCGGATTTATCGATACACGGATCTAAATTTAAAATGGAAGGATCATTCCTCAACTAGTTGGGTGAATGGTCCTTTTTTTCGAATGGGGGTTTAAAAGAGAATCTTTATTGTAGGAACGCGAGGAGAATGCTATCATTGTTAATAACAATGGTATCTAAAACGGGGAGTGCGAAAAAGCATGGTTACATTATCACCAAGGCTGCCTGGTGAAAATATTAAAGAATATTCATATAGGGTGATTAAGGATTCCATCATGGCTCTCGAGCTTGAACCTGGGAAGGCTATTAGTGAAGTAGAGTTGGCGGAAGCTTTGCAGATTTCAAGAACACCAATTAGGGAGGTCCTTGCAAAGCTGCGGGAGGAACACCTGGTCGAAGTATTTCCACAGGTTGGTACATATATTTCAAAAATCAAACCCCAACTGATAGTTGAAGCCTCTTTTATGAGATTTACTCTTGAACGTGAAATACTGAGGCTTTCTTGTGAGTACTATCCACTGCCGAACCTGTATGATTTGAAGAAGAATGTCGCTCTTCAAAAGGAATTGGTCGGAAAGAAAGGTACTGAAAGAGAGTTTCATAGGCTGGATAAGGAATTCCACAGGATTATTTTTGAGGGTAATGGAAAAGAAAATGTCTGGTCTGCCATTACTCGGATAAGTACTCATTATAATCGGATTAGGCTGTTGTCTGAGATGCAGCATAATTTCGATGATGCAATTGCTCAACATGAAAGAATTGTAGAGATTATAGAAAATAAAGAATGTAAGAGTGTAGAAGAAATCGTCAGGCGCCATATTCTTGAGCCTATCAGCCTCTGGGAGGATTTGTTCAGGGATGATAGCCCATATTTGAATTATTTTGAACTGCCAACTGCCAGACCGGTATTCCAGTAGGGGAATGCTGGTTTTTTTTCGTAATTTCCAGTCAGCCGTTATTGCGAAGATTTTGTATTTATTCTGAGATCCAATTATTACAGGATGGCCGCTTCCAAGAGGCAGCCGTCCAGGGAATTCAGTGCAATATCACCCAAAAAGGAATGCCTGTCGATACCGATCGTATTTTTTTGAGGAAACTGGTGTGAAGTAAAGGGCAATTATCCGAACTGTCCTTCTCCACGCGCATATAGGTTGAGCGAGCTCCTGATAAATAGCCTTGCAACAATAAGCCAGGTTTGAATAGTCTTTTACGTACAGCCCATTAATATTTAATAGGGCTTTTTCTTTTTCACTTCCAAAAAATAGAGATTCTCTTTTCTCATAAAGGCGATGAAGGGGGGGGAACAGTCCCAAAATCCAAGGCGAGCAACCAGCCCTGATGTTGTGTAAAACCGTTTTCAATGATGAACTTTAGGGAAACGTATAATTTGGCGGTAAGTTTAAGTAATTTGATGAAAAGGACATTTGGATTTATGATGCATTCTTTAAAGCAGGAGGCATATTTCGAAGACCACTACGGCTTACGGCCATGTAATTTGGCAATAATCAGCCCTTTATGACTGTATTAAGTTCACATGTTAAAAAAATGATTAAAATAATCAATATAACTGGCATTAACTTTTGATGTATGCTAGTATACAAGATGTATGAAAGGCGTTTCAAAAATGGAAAAAGTTTTCGTATACTATGCCATTTGCTATGCACACTAAGATAAGGTAAATGTGCCAATTGTATATGCAAGTTTTTTTTAAAAAAACGCCAAGTAATTAAGAATTCTTTCCAAACCAAAAAAGGAAAGGGGAAAAATAATGCTGCAAAAATTCGAAGTGCTTAATGAAATGCACAAAGGCTATCTCGTAGCCGTTATTCGTGGCAAGAACAAAGAAGAGGCTGTAGAAATTTCCAAGCGAGCGTTTGCAGGCGGTATCCGTTCACTTGAGGTGACGTTCTCGACACCTGGAGCGGAAGATGCTATTGAAGAACTTGCCAAGCTTGGCGACAGCAACATGATTATCGGGGCAGGCACTGTGCTCGACGCTGAGACAGCGCGAATCGCAATCATGAAGGGTGCGAAATATGTTGTTAGCCCTCACTTTGATGGCGCAATTGCAACAATGTGCAATCGCTATGCGGTTCCGTATCTTCCAGGCTGTGGATCTGTTACTGAAATCATGGAAGCTCTCTCATTTGGTGTAGATGTTGTGAAATTGTTCCCGGGAAGCCTGATGGGGCCTTCATTTATAAAGGATGTTAAAGGTCCAATCCCTCACGTTGAATTAATGCCGTCTGGCGGGGTAAGCCTTGACAATATTGATAAATGGGTAAAAAATGGCGCTTTCGCTGTCGGAATCGGCAGTGCGCTGACAAAGGGTGTTTCAAACGGAGATTACAGCTCTGTGCAGGACGTGGCCCGTTCGTTTATGAACAAGCTAGCTGAAGTAAAGGCGGACTAGTGAAATGAAAAAAGTAGTCACACTTGGGGAAATCATGCTTCGTCTCTCCGCCCCAAACTTCCAAAAGATTGTCCAAGCACAATCCTTTGATGCGGTTTACGGTGGAGGGGAGGCTAATGTGGCTGTTTCACTGGCTAAGTTTGGCTTGCAAAGCTCGTTTGTTACTAAGCTTCCTGAAAATGCAGTTGGCACCAGCGCCGAACAGCAGCTTAACAGATTTGGTGTAGATACCAGTCATGTTTTGCACGGTGGAGACCGGCTTGGTATTTACTTTTTTGAAAAAGGATATTCAATCCGTTCATCAAAGGTTTACTATGACCGGAAACACAGTGCCTTTGCTGAGTCCAAGGCTGAAGAATACGACTTCGATGCAATTTTTGAGGGTGCCGACTGGTTCCACATTAGCGGAATTACACCGGCATTGAGTGACGAGTTGTTCCTGGTTACAAAGGAAGCGCTCTCGGCCGCCAAGAAAAAGGGTCTAACAACCAGTTGTGATCTGAATTATCGAAGTGCTTTATGGCCTTTCGATGAAGCGCGTAAAAAAATGACTGAGCTGATCAAGGACGTAGATGTTTGCATTGGCATAGAGCCTCTAAGCCTTCCTGATGAAGACGGCGAGGATATCAAAGAGCGTCTTCCGGAAAATCCTTCGACTGAAGATTATAAAGGGATTATGGATGAGCTATGCAAGCGTTTTGGTTTTAAACATGTTGTCATGACAAAGCGTGAGCATGTTTCTGTCAACCGGAACCGTCTTTATGCCCTCCTTTATGATGGAAAGGAAATTTATCAGTCCAGGGAAGTGGAAGTGGACATCATTGACCGGGTTGGCACAGGCGATGCTTTTTCAGCTGGGATTATCTATGCATTGATAAGTGAATATAAGCCTCAGGATGCGGTCGAATTCGCAACAGGCTGCTTTGCTTTGAAACATACGATTGAAGGGGATGCTAACTTAATCCCGATTGCTGATGTAGAAAGATACATGGCACGATCTTTTGCGATTGATCGTTAGATAATTTTTAGGAGGTGTGTGACTTGGCAGCATTCATTCATGATAACTTTATGCTTAAAAATAAAGCGGCGGTGGAGTTGTATCACAACTATGCCAAAGATATGCCGATTTATGATTACCACTGCCACCTTTCTCCAAAGGATATTGCTGAAAACAGGAAATTCAGCAACATCACTGAACTATGGCTTGAGGGTGACCATTATAAGTGGAGAGCATTGAGGGCAAATGGTGTTGACGAGCGTTATATTACAGGAGATGCCGATCCGAAGGAAAAGTTTGCGGCATGGGCAAAAACCGTTCCAAACACACTGGGAAACCCACTCTATCACTGGACCCATCTTGAACTTAAAAAATACTTCGGAATTGAAGAATTGCTTGATGAGACTAGCTGGGAACGCATTTGGGACAAGTGCAATGAACTACTGGAAAAGGATGAGTACTCCGTACAAAACCTAATCCTTCGTTCCAATGTGAAAGTAATTTGTACCACGGATGATCCGACAGATGACTTGCAATACCACGAGCAAATCGCAAATAGCAATTTTCCGGTTACAGTATTGCCAACCTTCCGTCCGGATAAAGGTGTTGAAATTAACAAGGATTCCTTCAAAGGCTTTGTTGAACTGCTGGGCAGTGTCGTTGGCAGGGAAATCAAATCATTTGGGGATTACCTGAACGCCCTTGAGGAGCGGGTTGAGTACTTCCATCAAAAAGGCGGCAGGCTTTCCGACCATGGACTCGGATCAATTCCATTCGCAACTGCCGAGCCAGCTGAACTCGAGAAAATTTTTGAAGCTGGATTGAGCGGCCAAAGCGTGAGCGCTGAGGATGAAGAGAAGTTTAAAACAGCAGTACTTGTGTTTTTAGGAAAATGCTACAAGAAACGCGATTGGGCCATGCAAATTCACTTTGGTGCGATTCGCAATAACAATACTAGATTGTTTAATAAACTTGGAGCAGATGCTGGCTTTGATTCCATCAATGATGAGGGCGAAGTCGCAGCACCGCTTAATGCATTGCTCGATGCCTTGGATAAGGACAACTCTCTTCCAAAAACCATTCTTTATAACCTGAACCCTATCCATAACGATTTGATTGGGAGTACGCTAGCCAATTTCCAGACTGAACCGGGTGTAGCCGGCAAAATTCAATTTGGTTCCGGCTGGTGGTTTAACGATACGAAACAAGGGATGATCCGTCAGATGAATGCATTGGCTGATCAAGGACTGCTTATGCATTTTGTCGGCATGCTGACTGACTCCCGAAGCTTTATTTCGTACAGCCGCCATGAATACTTCCGCCGCATCCTTTGCAACCTGGTAGGAGAATGGGTTGAGGATGGAGAAGTACCGAATGATAAGGATCTATTGAAAAAGCTTATTGAAAATATTTGCTATAACAATGCAAAAAACTACTTCAGTATTGAAGTGAAATAAAAGGAGGAACTTTATTATGCAAATGAGTTTTCGCTGGTACGGCAAGACTGACAGTATTTCATTGGAGTACATCCGCCAGATTCCTGGTATGAAAGGTATTGTAACTGCAATTTATGATATCCCGGTTGGCGAAGCATGGCCAATGGATAAAATCGAGGAATTGAAAAAGACTGTAGAAGATGCAGGCCTTGAAATCTCTGTTATCGAGAGTGTACCTGTCCATGAAGACATCAAAATCGGTCTTCCAACACGTGACAAGTACATTGAAAACTATAAAGAAACAATCCGTAACCTAGGTAAAGCTGGCATTCCGGTTGTTTGCTACAACTTCATGCCAATCTTTGACTGGACTCGTACAGATCTTGATTACCGTCTTCCAGATGGTTCAACAGCTCTTATCTTTGAAGAAGAAGTTGCTAAGAAAATGGACCCGCTAACAGGCGAACTTTCCCTGCCAGGCTGGGATTCCAGCTACAAAAAGGAAGATTTGCAAGTATTGTTTGACCACTACAGCAAGGTCGACCATGAAAAGCTATGGGAAAACCTTGGATATTTCATTAATGAAATCATTCCAGTTGCAGAAGAAGCTGGCGTGAAGATGGCAATCCACCCAGATGATCCTCCGTACGATATCTTTGGCTTGCCACGTATCATTACAAACAAAGAAAACCTTGAGCGTTTCATCAACCTATACGACAGCCCATACAACGGCTTGACTATGTGCAGTGGTTCCCTAGGATCACACCCTGATAACAATTTCCCTGAAATGCTTCGTTACTTTGGCCAAAAAGGCCGCGTGAATTTCGTTCATGCCCGTAACATTAAGCTGACTGGCGGACTTAGCTTTGAAGAATCTGCACATCCATCCGAATACGGTTCTATTGATATGTATGAAGTTATCCGCTCAATGGCAGACTTCAACTATGAAGGTCCAATCCGTCCTGACCATGGCCGCATGATCTGGGGCGAAACTGGAAAGCCAGGCTACGGCTTGTACGACCGCGCACTAGGCGCAACATACCTTTACGGCCTATGGGAAGCAGAACAAAAAAGCAGGAAAAACAAGTAATTTAAGTAATTTACGATAAGTAATGGTTTGCTGTGAGATTAACGAACAAGATATGTTGTAAGAATTACTATATGGATTGAAGCGGAAGGCGCGAAGACTCCAGTGGGAGAAAAGGGACAGTGGGAGACCCAACAGGCGCTTATAGCGCCGAGGAGATAGGAAAGCGAGGCGACTGCCCAGCTCCGAAAAGCGCTGGAGGGCCTGAAGCAGAAGTCGTTCTTGACTTCAGCTGAAGGACCGAAGCGACTCGAGGAGCTAGGAGCCGCAGCTAGACAGGCTCCCCGCCCGCCCACGGAAAGCGAAGCGCCTGAAGTGGAAATCCAAGAACTCTAGTTCAAGCTACATAGTTAAACCAAACCCTAATTTTAGAGGAGGATTTCCGAAATGGCAGTTCCATTCAAAGTAGATTTAACAAATAAAGTTGCTGTTGTAACAGGCGGCGGCGGTGTATTGGGTTCATACTTTGCAAAAGCACTTGCAGAATGCGGTGCGAAAGTTGCAATCCTTGACCTTAACCAGGAACCAGCTGACAAAATCGCAGCAGAAATCAAGGAAGCTGGCGGCACTGCAATCGGTGTTGCAGCAAACGTCCTTGACCGTGAAGCACTTGAAAAAGCTCGCGAAATTGTTGAAAAAGAGCTAGGCACTTGCGACATCCTTCTAAACGGTGCCGGCGGAAACAACCCGCGCGGTACTACTGATGACGAGTTCTACAATGCGGAAGAAGTGAAAAACAATCCAGACCTTAAGACATTCTTTGAGCTCGACCCTAAAGGTGTAGGTTTCGTATTTGACCTTAACTTCCTTGGAACATTGCTTCCTTCCCAAGTATTTGCGAAGGGCATGACTGAGAAAAAAGGTACTTGCATCATCAACGTTTCTTCGATGAATGCATACACTCCATTGACTAAAATTCCTGCATACAGCGGAGCGAAAGCTGCGATCAGCAACTTCACTCAATGGCTTGCTACTTACTTTGCAAAAGCAGGCATCCGTGTTAATGCGATTGCACCAGGCTTCCTGGCAACTGCACAAAACAGGGCGCTTTTGTTCAATGAAGATGGAACTCCAACAGCTCGTACAGGGAAAATCCTGAACAGCACTCCAATGGAGCGCTTCGGCGAGCCGGAAGAGTTGGTTGGCGGTCTCCTGTTCCTTGCTAGCGAAGAAGCTGCAAGCTTTGTAACAGGTGTTGTTCTTCCAATCGACGGTGGATTCTCTTCTTACACTGGAGTTTAATATTTCTTTTACGGTTGCCCTGCCCGATTCGTATCGGTCAGGGCAGCCTTTATGTGTTTATTAAAAAGCGTTTTCAACTTAGTGAAATCAACTTTGTTTATAGGTGGAGGCTGACAATGAAAGAGAATATTAATGAATTCAAAAAAACAAGAGACTTCCTGGTATGTGTTGATTCAGATGGCTGCGCAATGGATACGATGGAAGTCAAGCACCGAAAATCCTTTGGTCCAGAGGCTGTGAATATCTGGAATCTTCATCATATTGAGGATCGCTTCCTTGAAGTGTGGAATAACTTAAACCTCTACACAATGACAAGAGGAATTAACCGTTTTAAGGGTGTTGTTGCAACATTTGAAGCCCTTGAAAAAGAAGGGATTGAAATGCCGGATATTTCTTCTTTTAAAAAATGGACTGAAACAACTCCTGAGCTTTCAGCACCTGCCCTTCAAAGGGAAATTGACAAAACCGGTGATGAGCAGTTAAAGAAGGCGTTGGAATGGAGTAAGGCGGTTAACCGTTCCATTGAACAGTTATCTGGCGAAGATAGGCCATTTGAAGGTGCGAAAGAAGGACTTGAAGCGGCACAGGAAGTCGCAGATGTCGCAATCGTATCATCCGCTAACGGTGCTGCCGTTCTGGATGAATGGACGAGGCATGAGCTTGCGCCGCATGTGGATGTAATGCTTGGCCAGGAAGCTGGCACAAAGGCATACTGCATTGGACAATTAAAAGAATTCGGTTATGACAACAAACAAGTCTTAATGGTTGGCGATGCACCCGGAGACCTGGATGCAGCCAGCAAGAATGGCGTGTTCTTTTATCCAATCTTGGTCAATAAGGAAAAATTCTCTTGGGATCGCTTTAAAAATGAAGCATTGGGTAAGTTCATTGACGGAAGCTTCGATGATGATTATCAGAAGCAGCTGATTAATGAGTTTAATGACAACCTAAAATAGAGAGAAGTGTAGAGTGTGGAAATGAGTCGGAAAATAGCCGGGAAAAACGTCCCAATGCCGAAGGTCGACCTAAAAGCAAAACCATACAATTTGTCAGATGAAGACATTAAATGGGTAACAGAAACGATTTCCGGTATGACGGATGAAGAAAAAATCGGCCAATTGTTCATAAACCTGTTCTTTTTTGGCGGAGACCAATTCAGTGGCAACAACCTGACCAATGAGGAAATCTTGAAAAAGTACCATATTGGCGGAGCTCGCTACCAGGGTGGCACTGCTGAACAAGTACAGGATTTGATTAACAGTTTGCAATCTGGCTCCAAGGTGCCATTGCTTGTGGCAGCGAACTGTGACTCTGGCGGCAATGGCGCAATGAAAGATGGTACATATGTTGCCAAAGCAGCAATGTGCGAAGCTTCCGGAGACACTCAGGTATCTTACGATGCCGGCTATGTCAGCGGCCGTGAAGAACATGCGATCGGGGTTAACTGGAACTTTGATCCTTGTGTCGATATCCTGAAGAACTGGCGCAATACAATCGTTAACACCCGTGCGTATGGAACCGATGCTGAAACGGTCATTAAGCATACAAATGCATATATTGAAGGTCTGACTGAAAGCAATATCGGCGTATGTATAAAGCACTGGCCTGGTGACGGTACTGAAGAACGCGACCAGCATCTTGTCATGGGAGTCAATGAACTAAGTGTGGAAGAATGGGAGGAAACATTCGGTAAGGTATACCGAAACCATATCGAAAATGGTGTCCATTCCATTATGTCTGGCCATATTGCACTTCCTGAGTACCAAAAGCAACTGATTCCTGGCCTTGAAGACCGGGATGTCCTGCCGGCGACTCTTGCCCCAGAACTGATCAATGGCCTGCTGAAAACAAAGCTTGGCTTCAATGGCCTTGTGTTGACAGATGCAGCCCACATGCTGGGGATGACGGCAGCCATGAAGCGTGAGGAGTATGTACCTCAGGCAATTGCAGCAGGATGTGACATGTTCTTATTCTTCAATGATATCGATGAAGACTATCACTTCATGTTGAACGGCTATAAGAATGGTATCATCACTGAAGAGCGCCTTCAGGATGCCCTTGAAAGGATTCTTGGCCTTAAAGCGGCTCTAGGTCTTCACAAATCGCAGCAAGAAGGCACATTGCTCCGTACAAGGGAAGATCTGAAAGTAGTCGGATCCGAAGACCATATCGAACGTGCAAGAGCTGCTGCAGATAAGGGTATCACTCTTGTTAAGAACACTCTAGACCAGCTGCCGATCCGCCCGGAAACACATAAACGCATTCGCCTCTACTACCTCGAAGGTGAAAAAGGCGGCATTTATGAAGCGGGTTCTGAAACACTTGATTTCATTAAAGCAGAATTGGAAAGACGCGGGTTTGAAGTAGCCATTAATGATGGAACAACCCGGATCAAGGGCCCTACATTAAAATACCGTGCAGAAGTAGACGCAGCTTTGGTCTTTGCCAATGTTGTCGGATATGGCGCACAAAACAATTATCGGATCCAATGGAAGACGGCAATGAGCAACGAAGTTCCATGGTACGTGTATGAAGTTCCAACCGTATTTGTATCCTTGAACTTCACGACTCATTTGACGGATGTTCCAATGGTGAAGGCTTATATCAATGCATATAACGATGACGAAATCACCGTTACTAAAACCATTGATAAAATTATGGGAGAGTCTGAATTCAAAGGAACTCCAAATGAACTCGTCTGGTGCAATAAGTGGGATACAAGGCTTTAATCGGCTAAATAACAACAGCGAGTGGCTTCATGTCATTCGCTGTTTTGGATTGTATATTGGTTTTTCAAGTATTGGGAAGGGGTCAATGTCGTAAGTTTTTTAAAAACCCTGCTAAAGTAATTAACATCATTAAAACCGACTAAAAACGCAATTTCAGTTACAGTTTTATTTCCCCTATAAAAGTAAACTTTTGCTTCCTCAATCCGTTTGTGATTTATATAGTCAGTTAGTGTTTTGTTTGTCTCTTCCTTAAATTTGCGGGATAAATAACTAGGATTCACACGCATTTCAAGAGCTATCTCGTTCAACGTTAAAGGATTTTGCAAATTGAAATGGATGTAGTCCACCACTTGTTTAATGATCGGGCTATAATTCCTGGTTGAGAATTCCTTTACCGTTTCACAATATTCCTTGACCATAATGGCACCAAGCTTTTTCAAATGGTTCAAGCTGGGCGCCCTTTCAATCAAAATCGCAAATTTTTCGGAAATCGTATGTAAATAGACTGGATGGACGCCACCCTTTTCCGCAGCAATCCTGCAGATTGTGTTAGAAACGAGTGAAATGTTTTTTGCGGAGCGGATCGGGCTTTCGGGAATCCGATTGGAAAAATCCAGAACGTCTACCGATAATTTTGAGATTTTCCCCACGACTGATGTATCACCTTTGGCAATGGCATTCATTAGCTTCTTCTCATATTCGTATCTGTTTTCAATAACCGATTTGCTTTCGGCCAAGCTCTCGTTCAATTTCTCTTTATTAATAAGCGGGATCCTTGGAGCGGACGTAACGATCTTTGGGTGTATCAGCCCGCCATGGCACATAGTGGCGATCATTTCGCCAATCGCTTCGTTTTCCTGATACGTAACGACAGGAAGGGATTTATAAAAGCTCTGCAGCTGTGTCCGCCCGCTGACTGGCAGTTTGTGATTGACAATCATGTCATTCATAAACTCAATGACGGACGTATTTGATAAAAAAGGGCCAATTACAATCGAAGCTTCCAATGAGCAACTGCTGTCCCATAATCCTGCAGCCAAGAATTCAAGTCCATACGGGTTGACATAATAATATATGGCATCCTGCCCATTTTGCTGGAGGGCGTTGTTGATTATCAGGAATTCATTTTCAAGGTTTTGTAGAACCGCGGGTGTGGGGTGATTGACTAGTTGAAAACTGGGCTGGCCGTTGATATCAATTAATCTGCTATCAATTTTCGTGACAGCATGCAAAATTGTACAAATCTTTATATAAGAATCATCTTGTTTTGCCATCTGAACCTCCTGGAACGTAAAAATAATTCTACTATAGTAAAATTTGTGCGATAACTTCATTTGTCCTCATATTATACTAAAATTAAAGCGAATTCAAAAAAAGAATGCTAACTATCATGTATGGCATGGTTCAAAACATGTCCGTCGAAAACCTCGCTACAACGGCTCCTAAAGTACTGAATGAGAAAGCGTTGTAAAGGATAACAAGGAACTAACGAAGATTAAAAAGTAACAACCTTTTCTCCGCTTTGGAATTCAGTTTTAGCCGCGAATTCAGCGGGTTCAACGATTAATTCAGCGCTTTTGAAATTAATTATTAAAGTGCGTAATATTCTGAATATGGAAATAAAAAGAAAGACCGGACGGTTCAATTGAACCATCCGGTCTTTTTTATGAATCAGCATGAATTTCTTTTACCCGGCCGACCTGTCCATCTGTCAGCCTTACTTTGATTCCGTGTGGATGAGAGGCTGAGTTGGTCAGGATGTCCTTCACAACGCCCCGCGTTAGCTTGCCAGTTCGTTGGTCCGCTTTCAGGACAATATCAACAGTGCTGCCCGGTGCAATATCTTTTCTACTGCGTCCATCCATTTAGGAGCCCATTTTCCTGCGTGTATTGCTTGGCTTTTTTGTCAGCTGGCTTTTCATTTTTTTCGCCGACTGATCACCGCTTGCTGTGTTTTGATTAGTTGCCGCCTTGTTCTTTTTATTAGCAAGCTGCTGTTTCATCGCTTCCTGCAGGCTGATTTTCTTTTTTGGCTCATTGGTTTCGGTCACGGAAATCCCTCCATTTAGGTTGTCCTTCTAGTATAAATGATTCCCCTGTATTGTGAAAGAGAACTTGTCAATCGGTTTTATCAATCTTAAACCCCAACTTTCATTAGAAAAACAGTCTGTTGAAAAAGTTTCCAAGTAGTACATTTAATAGTAGAAAGAGAAGGAGGAAAATAAATGGCAAATGGAAGAACTTCTTTAATCACCTTTGGGGCACTTTGTATTGCATTGAATGTTGTACTGGGGACTGTGGTCTCCTGGATGAAAATCCCGCTATTATTTCTTGATACGATTGGAACGGTTTTAATGGCAGTATTGTTTGGCCCTTGGTGGGGTGCCCTTGTCGGTGTGTTGACAAACCTCGTCCTCGGTGTCACAACAGGGCCGACGGCGATTTTCTTTGGGCTTGTGAATGTTGCAATTGCACTCGTTGTCGGCTTTGCAGCACGGAAATTCGATTTTACAAAATTGCCTGTTGCGCTATGTGTAGGTCTGATTCTTTCTATTGTTGCACCTCTTATTGGGACACCGATAGCAGTTGCAGTATTCGGCGGCCTGAACGGGAGCGGCATGGATTTAATCGTTCTCTGGATGCGTGCAGCAGGGGAAAGCGTTTTTGCATCGACTTTTATTTCAAGGATTAGCGGCAATATTGTCGATAAAATTGCAACATGCCTGCTTGTAATGTTTCTCGTATCCAGACTGCCAATTTTTAAAAAAGCATATACAGGGGCAAAAAAACATGCCGCGTAGCAAACGGATTATTTTAACATCGCATTGTATCATTAATCAGAACACAGTCATTGACGGAGAAGCGAGAGCGCTTGGGGCGATTCCATCAGCTGTCCAATGGATTGTTGAAAAAGGCTATGGAATTCTTCAGCTTCCGTGTCCGGAATTCACGTTCCTTGGCCTGGAACGGCCGCCCATGACATATGAGGAATACGACACAAAGGAATACCGGGAGCACTGCCGAAACATTTTACGGCCAGTCATCGAGCAGGTTCAAGAATATGTTAAGAATGGATATACAATAGAAGGGATACTTGGGATCCAAAGCAGCCCATCCTGCGATCAGCAAAGGGGTGTGTTTATGGAGGAGGTGCAGGGGCTATTCAAGAAAAATGGTCTCCCGCTCAAAACCCTCTGGTACCTGCCAAACACTGACGAGCCTGTATTTAACGGTGATACACATAAACTATAAAAACAAAGAGTCATTAGCTTAAATGCTGGTGACTTTTTTGTATTGAAAAATTCATGGAATAAATATCCTTTCATTTAATGAATAGGTTTATAATGGTGGGGAAGTGACAGGGGGAAGCAAATATGAACGTAATTGAAATCAATAATTTGAACAAAAGCTATGGTAAGGCCAGAGGCATCATTGATGTAAGCTTTAACGTTGCGGAAGGTGAAATTTTTGGTTTTATCGGACCGAATGGGGCCGGCAAATCGACAACCATTCGTACACTTTTATCGCTCATTTATCCTGACAGTGGCAGTGCTGCAATATTCGGGAAGGACTGCATCAAATTTGCCCCGGAAATCGCAAAGGATATAGGCTATCTCCCATCCGAGGTTTTTTACTATGACAAAATGAAAGTGATTGACTTATTGAAGTACTCTGCAAGTTTTTATAAAAAGGACTGCAACAAGCGAATTCTGGAACTCGCCGAAGTTATGGACCTTGACTTGAAAAAGCGGATAGACGATTTGTCCTTTGGAAACAGGAAGAAGGTCGGCATTGTTCAGGCGTTGCTGCATGAACCGAGGCTGATCATCCTTGATGAGCCAACGAGCGGGCTGGACCCGCTGATGCAGCAAAAATTCTTTGACCTGCTCCACGAAGAAAACCGAAAGGGAGCGACGATTTTCCTGTCATCCCACATTTTAAGCGAAGTCCAAAAGCTTTGCAGACGTGTCGCCATCATTAAGGAAGGTCGTGTTATCAAGGTTGAAAGAATGAGTGACCTGACCGAGAACAGCTACAAAAAGTTTAAGTTGGAAACGAAGGGTGAAGTAAGCCCTGCCTATTTTTCTCTGGATGGGGTCAGTAATCTCGTCATTGAAGAAAAAACAATCAGCTTTTTATATAGGGGTAACATCAATGCAATCATGCGAAAAATCTCTGAAATTGACCTGGCCAATGCCTGGATTGAGGAACCCAACCTGGAGGAAATCTTCATGCACTATTACGAGAAGGAGGCTTGATAGGCATGAATTTGTTTCTGCATGAATTGAAGGCCTACAAGAAATCCATCTTGATATGGGCTTTGTCGATGGCCGGGCTTGCAGTGTTATATATATCAATGTTTTCATCGATGGTTAGGGAAATCGATGCATATAAGAATGTCCTGGCTTCCATGCCTGAGGCAATGAGAAAAGCACTCGGTATTTATGTAGACAGCATCGCGAGCCTTGAAGGTTACTACTCATTTGTTTTCGTGTACATTATTCTGTGCGGAGCCATCCAGGCAATGAATCTTGGCCTGGGAATTGTTTCGAAAGAAATAACCGGCAAGACAGCGGAGTTCCTGATGACCAAGCCAGTGAGCCGCTCCGATGTGCTAGGCGGCAAGGTGCTTGCTGCGATTGTGGCATTGGCGATTACCAATGCAATTTATCTTTTCATTATGGTTGCCATTTTGCTTACGGTTGACCAGGACTTCAGCATGAAAATCTTTCTGCTAATCTCGTTAACGACGCTTTTTGTGCAGCTGATGTTCTTTGCGCTCGGTTTGCTAGTTTCGGCCGCTCTTGGAAAAATACGCTCTGTCATCTCGATTTCAATAAGCACCGTATTTGGATTCTTCATTGTTTCGGCAATTGGCTCACTCCTTGACGATGAAGCGATGAGATATTTCTCACCATTTAAGTATTTTGAGACAGCTTACATCATTAAGCACGCAGCATATGAGGTTCCTTTTAGCATTGCAGCAGGCGTCTTCGTGGTTGCGGCAATCTCCTTAAGCTTTTTCATTTTTGTAAAAAAGGATATCCATGCCGTGTAGTTTGGCAGTGGAAATGGAGGCGGTACCAACATGAATATTTTTGTGCGGGAACTAAAAGCGCACTTAAAATCCCTTATCCTTTGGAGTATCGGAATGGTCTTTATGGTATTCAGCGGGATGGGGAAGTTCTCCTATTATGAAGGGTCGGGGGAAGCGGTGAACGAGTTGATTTCACAAATCCCGAAGACGCTCAGGACCGTACTTGGCTTTGGTGACTTTGACCTTACAAAAGCGACAGGCTTTTACGGAGTGCTGTTTCTCTATCTTGTTATAATGGCAACCATCCACGCGGCGATGCTTGGAGCGAACATGATCTCAAAAGAAGAACGCGATAAAACGGCGGAATTTTTGATGGTTAAGCCTGTTTCGAGGAATAAAATTATTTCTATGAAGCTTTTAGCCGGTCTCTTCAACATTGTCATACTGAATCTCGTCACTCTTGTTTCGTCCTTGGGAATCGTCGGCGGTTATGCGAGCGGGGAAGAGGTGTCTGATGAGATTGGATTGTTAATGGCTGGGCTGTTTTTCCTGCAGGTGATGTTTATAGTGATTGGATCGGGGATTGCAGCTTTATGCAAGAATCCAAAATCAGCCGCCTCTATTGCGACCTCAATACTGTTAGGAACTTTTATCCTATCGATAATCGTTGACATGGACGAAAGAGTGGAAAACTTGAAATATATTACTCCATTTAAATATTTCGATGCTGCCCAAATCGTGAATGGAAACGGGTTTGAGTCAGTATTTGTTGTTTTATCCATACTTATAATAAGTTTAATGCTTTGGATAACGTATACTTACTATAGAAAACGAGATTTGAAGGTTTAAATCATCCTATTTTATAAGGAAGCAGGCTAAGAAGCGTGAGCCATTCCATAAACTCTTTAAAAGGTATGGTAAAGCCGCATTTGCTGATAGAGTCAATAAAAAAGGAACATGCCAATCAGGTTAAAGATTGGCATGCTTTTTTTATAGTTGAACTCAACTGATTAACCTATTTGCGTCTTAATAAAGGATTACTGAGAAGTCCCGGCAGCCTCCGCAATTGCCTTTTCAAGGTCGGCCAGCTGCCTCTGTTTTTCTTTACCATTCCACCCAAATCGATAAGCAAAGTAATCGACTACAGCATTCTTCCATTCTACAACTGTTTGAATATCGAATAGAATTGCACCTGTCCTTCGGTTAAAGAAATCAATAGGGGTTATGGCCATTTCCTCTTCAATGGCGTAGACCAGTTTTGCAAAGAGGACGGATGGCAGCCTGAAACGGGAAGCCTCCTCCTTATGATTAGTGGCAAGCTCAAATACTCTGGGTGCATTGGATCCATACATTCGGGAAAGATGCCGGGCTTCTCCTGCTGTTAAACCTGTCTCCACCCCTGCTAAAGTTTGAGACTCAACAAACGTTTCAAACATAGCCGCCCCGCCGACATCGCCGCCGGAAATGGGAAGGTGTTTTGTCTGGCAAGACGGTAACTTTCTCCCATCTGCCGCTTTAAGCTTCTCTGCAAGCAAATCCGTAATTGTCTCCGCCATTTTCCGGTAGCCGGTCAGTTTCCCGCCAGCGATTGTAATCAGCCCGGTTTCGGATTCCCAGATTTCATCCTTTCTGGAAATCTCGGATGGTGCTTTTCCTTCCTCGTAAATAAGGGGTCTGACACCTGCCCAGGTAGACTCAATGTCTTTTTCAGTTATATTTACATTCGGGAACATATAATCGATTGCCTTCAGGAGATAAGTTCGGTCAGCCTCTGTTATTTCCGGGTTAGCAGGATCGCCTTCGTAGAAGGTATCGGTTGTCCCAACGTACGCCTTACCTTCACGAGGAATTGCGAAAACCATCCGCCCGTCCGGTGTATCAAAATAAATTGCCTGTCTGAGCGGGAAGCGGGATTGATCAATGACGATATGGACACCTTTGGATAACCTCAGGAACTTACCTTTCTTTGAGTTATCCAAAACCCTCACGTTATCGACCCAAGGACCTGTCGCATTGACGATCTTCTTTGCTCGGACCTCAAATTCTTCACCAGTCAAAACATCCTCAACAACCGCACCACTCACAATTCCTTCATTATACAAAAGCTTTTTCACCTTTGCGTAATTCAGTGTGGCAGCCCCTTTTTCAACAGCTTTTTTCATGACCTCAATGGTTAATCGGGCATCGTCAGTCCGGTACTCGACGTAAAATCCGCCGCCTCGAAGACCATCTCTTTTAATAAGTGGCTCCCTATCAAGCGTTTTTTCGGCTGAAAGCATCATCCTGCGCTCGCCTTTTTTAACACCAGCAAGGAAATCATAGGCCATTAATCCAATCGAAGTTGTGAAACTGCCGAATGTTCCGCCCTTATGGAAAGGAAGGAGCATCCATTCCGGTGTCGTCACATGAGGGCCGTTTTCATATACAATTGCCCGTTCTCTGCCAACTTCAGCAACCATTTTTACTTCAAATTGCTTTAAATACCTTAGCCCGCCGTGGACCAGTTTTGTTGATCGACTGGAAGTGCCAGCCGCAAAGTCCTGCATTTCAACCAGTCCAACTGACATACCCCTTGTTGTGGCATCGAGAGCAATCCCGGCACCTGTAATTCCGCCGCCGATAATAAGAATATCGAAATAATCTGATGTAAATTTATCTTTAATTCCTTTTCTGTGAAGATTTGAAAACACCAATCGTTCTCCTCCTAACTGCACAAAACAAAAGATAATATACTCTACCCTTATCATATAGTAATTGCACCAATTTGTTAGGTTTAGAGACCTGCATTAAAGGGGGGATACAGTTAAATTATTTGGAAAAAGAACCGGATTTTGTCGGAATTCAAACCCTAATGTACGTGAAATTCGTACAGTACATGAATGCTTTGGTGGTGAAAATACGCCTAGAGAGGGGGAAGGATGGCACATGAACAGGCAAACACCCTACAAGAATGCGAGGGCAGAAATCTAAGGTAATTGTGGAAAAACAGTAGGAGGGCCCCTAAGGAGCCCTCCTGTCTCGGCTTTAAAAAGTTATGCAAGCAAGGATAATTGGCCACTGTTAGCAAGCTGGTGGATATACCCAAGGCTAGTTATATCCAAGTTACCCCCACTGACAATAATCCCGCAATTTTTGGAGCGGATTGTCCCACGATGGGCAAGAAGGGCTGCAAATGCTGCAGCTCCTGCACCTTCGACTAACGTTTTTTTCCTTTCGAGCAATAGCATCATGGCAGCTGCGATATCGATCTCGCTTACTTTAACCATATCGTCAACATAATTCTGGATGATTGGCAGGGTCAACTTTCCGGGAGTTTTTACCGCAATCCCCTCAGCAATTGTCTTGGCGGTCGCAGCCACCGTGGGGGGATAGCCATGGAAGTGATCGTGCATTGCCTTTGCACCTTCAGCTTGAACACCTATAATACGGATTTTGGGGTTAAGATGCTTTACGGCTACAGCAACGCCGCTAATCAGGCCTCCCCCGCCGACTGGTACGATGATAGTGTCAAGGCTAGGTTCCTGGCAGAGCATTTCAACCGCAATCGTACCCTGCCCAGCCATTACCTCATAATCATCAAACGGATGGATGAAGTGACTACCTGTCCTTTGCTGCTCCTGGCAGGCAGCGGAAAATGCCTCTTCAAAGGACATACCTGTGAGCACAGCTTTGGCCCCATATGATTCGGTAGCCTGGACCTTTGCGGCAGGGGTACTCGCAGGCATATAAATTTTTGCCGGAATCCCGCGTTTTGAAGCTGCCAGTGCCACTCCCTGGGCATGATTGCCGGCAGATGCGGCGACCACACCTTTTTCAGCTTCTTTTGCCGACAAACGTGCCATTTTGTAGCTGGCCCCACGGATTTTAAAGGCACCAGTTTTTTGCTGATTCTCCATTTTAAAATAAATATTGGTCCCAGCCAATTTGTTTATAAACGTAGAGGTAGTAAGCGGTGTCCGATATACGGTGTTTGCCAAATACTCCATCGCTTCTGAAATCATATTAGTCGTTAAACAATCCCCAAGTGAGTCACTCTCCTTATTAACGCTTGTTGTTTAATCCGGTTTATCTGTTATTTTCAAAAGCTAATATTTTTTCTTCGTATTTTAGGGTAATTCCAATATCATCAAGCCCGTTTAAGAGCATTTCCTTATTGTAGGCAGGGATATCAAAGTGATAGGAAAACCCACCTGAATCCTGTACTGTCTGCTCCTCGAGGTTGACTGTTAAATAATAACTCTCATCCTCAGCCTTTTTCAAAAGGGATTGGACTTGATCGGCTGCCATTTCAATTGCCAGAATCCCATTTTTCAGGCAATTGTTTTTAAAAATATCGGCAAAGCTCGGGGCGATGATGACCTTAAAGCCATAGTCAAGCAGAGCCCAAGGCGCATGTTCACGGGAGGAGCCGCATCCAAAATTTTCATCTGCGATAATGATAGAGGCGCCGTTATATTTTTCCGAGTTAAGCGAGAAATCCTCGCGCGGATTTCCATCAAAGTCAAACCGCCAGTTGTAAAACAAGAACTGGCCGAACCCCTGGCGCTCGATTCGTTTCAAAAATTGTTTCGGTATGATTTGATCCGTGTCGACATTGCTTCTGTTAAGAGGATATACAAGGCCCGTATGAACTGTAATTGGCTCCATTTATAGCACCTCCACAGCAGCGTATTCCCGAATATCAACGAAATGGCCTTCAATCGCAGCGGCTGCCGCCATTTCAGGGCTGACCAGGTGAGTTCGTGCACCTGTTCCCTGACGTCCTTCGAAATTCCGGTTGGATGTCGATGCACAGCGCTCACCAGGTGGGACATAGTCATCGTTCATTGCAAGGCACATACTGCAGCCAGCATCGCGCCACTCAAAACCAGCGTTTTTAAAAATAGCATCTAAGCCTTCCTTTTCAGCAGCAGCCTTCACACTCTTTGAACCGGGAACGACGATGGCTCGGACTGAAGGATTAACGGTTTTCCCTCGGATAACCGTAGCTGCCCTGCGAAGGTCACTTAGCCTTGAATTGGTACAGGAGCCGATAAATACATGCTCGACGGTGACAGAAGAAATAGGCTTTCCTGCTTCTAGTCCCATATACTCAAGGGCACGCTCAATTTCATTTCGTTCATTTTCTGTCCGTGCTGATTCCGGTGCAGGAATGGCTGCATCTACTGGAATACACATTCCTGGATTGGTTCCCCAGGTTACCTGAGGGGCGATTTCAGAGGCGTCGATTTCGACTGTTTTATCGTAGACAGCTCCTTCATCGGTAGCAAGTGCGCGCCACTTTTCTACAGCCTCTTCAAAAGCCTCTCCCTGAGGAACATGTCTTTTCCCGCGCAGGTATTCGAAGGTTGTTTCATCCGGAGTAATCAAACCGGCACGTGCGCCAGCCTCAATCGACATATTGCAGACAGTCATCCTTTCCTCCATGGAAAGGGAACGGATTGCCTCGCCCGTATACTCCATGACATATCCAGTGCCGAAACGGACGCCGAATTTGCCGATAATCGCCAAAATCAAGTCCTTCGCCGTCACACCGAATCCAAGCTTTCCATTAACCTTTACATTCATCGTTTTTGGCCGCTGCTGCCAGAGTGTTTGAGTGGCAAGCACATGTTCAACTTCGCTTGTTCCGATACCGAATGCAAGAGCCCCAAACGCTCCATGGGTTGATGTATGGCTGTCACCGCAGACGATTGTCTTTCCAGGCTGAGTCAAGCCGAGCTCAGGGCCGATGACATGGACAATTCCATTATCGGGATGATGGATATCCGCAAGCGGAATGTTAAATTCCTGGCAGTTCTGGATTAAGGTGTCAATTTGTTTCCTTGATATTAAGTCCCTAATAACTGATTGGTCTTTAGTTGGTACGTTATGATCCATCGTAGCAAAGGTCCGGTCCGGGCGGCGGACTTTCCGACCGTTCATTCTCAGGCCTTCAAATGCCTGAGGGGAGGTAACCTCGTGGACTAGGTGCAAGTCAATATACAATAGATCGGGCTTACCTGCTTCTTGATGGACCACGTGCCTTTCCCATATTTTTTCAATTATCGTTTTGGCAGTCATGGAGTACCTCCTTCTATAAGCTAAAAGAATGTCATAATCTTCTAGAGAATTGTCCAACTGCAGCGCCTAGGGGCTCGAGGTCGCTTCGGTCCTTCAGTTGAAGTCAAAGAACGACTTCCACTTCAGGCCCCCCACAAGGGTAAGCTTCGAAAGCATAAACCTCGCACGAAGAAAATGCTTTAGCTTTTTCGAGGAGTGCTTGTCGCCCCTGACCAAGGCGCTTCCGCTTTTCTTATGCATAGCAGCTCATAATGCAGTTGGATGCGCTTCTTGTTTTAATTGTTTCTGTGATTAATAGTGTCATCTCATCTGTGCTGACTTTTTGGCCAGATTCAATTCGGACATCTGCAGTGTGGAAACCTGCTTTTAGGATGGATTCGACTGTAACCTCAATATCTTTAGCTTCCTCTTCAAGTCCAAATGAGTGCCTTAGCATCATGGCTGCGGAAAGCACCATCGCAACCGGATTGGCAATTCCTTTTCCGGCAATGTCCGGTGCCGATCCATGGACAGGCTCGTAAAGTCCAAAACCATCCTCTCTTAGGCTGGCAGAAGGGAGCATTCCCAATGAACCTGTCAAAACCGAAGCCTCGTCACTTAAGATATCACCGAACATATTCTCTGTGACGATGACATCGAAGTGGGAAGGGTTCGTAATCAGCTTCATGGCAGCTGAATCAACAAGCTGGTGTTCTACCGTCACGTCAGGATACTGCTGTTTTTTCTCTTCGACGATTTCCCTCCATAGCTTACTTGATTCCAGGACATTTGCTTTGTCAACGGATGTAAGGAGATTTCGGCGCTGCCTGGCACAGTGGAATGCTGTGTCTACAATTCTTTCAATCTCCTGTCGCGTATAGAAAAGGGTATCGACGACCGCGTTCCCGCCATTTTGGCGCTCGCTAGGAGTCCCGAAATATAACCCGCCAGTAAGTTCCCTAACAATTAGCAGATCGCTTCCTTTAACAACCTCTTCTTTGAGG
The DNA here is from genome assembly GCF_001685025.1 of Bacillus sp. FJAT-27225. Taxonomy (GTDB): domain Bacteria; phylum Bacillota; class Bacilli; order Bacillales; family Cytobacillaceae; genus Bacillus_D. The sequence goes on from NZ_MAYU01000023.1 coordinate 362,123, forward strand.
GGGGATGCGTGCAACAACTGGTCAAATCCTTTTACTGGCCTTAAATTGGCAAATAGGCCAAGTGCTTTCCTAATTCCGAGCAACCCTTTTTCCGGCCTTAGATGAGATGGATTCTGATCCCATTTTGGTCCTCCAACCGCTCCCAAGAGGACGGCATCGGCTTTTTTGCAAGCAGCTACAGTTTCTTCAGGTAGGGGAGTGCCATGACGATCAATCGCTGCCCCTCCAATTTCGTGGATTTCAAAGCTGAAAGAATGATTGTATTCTTCTGCAATTGCGGTCAAAACTTCCTGTGCAGCATTGATGACTTCTGCTCCGATTCCATCCCCGGGAAGCAGGACGATATGTTTTTTCATGGCAATGCCCTCCCTTATTATTAAAAAGCCAGCCCTTGAATAAGGACGAAATGTCACCGACCATAGATTTCGAGTACAAGTTGAAGCGTGTGACAGGACAAAATGTCCACCAACCGAACTTTTGAGTACAAATTGAAGTTTTTAACTGTTCACAGTTTCCATCACTTTATAATTTTTGTTGTAAAAAACTCTGTTGACTGCGTTCAGGAAGGCTCTTGCCGAGGCTTCAAGCACATCCTGAGAAGAACCGCGTCCGCTTACAGGAATCCCATTGACGGTCATTTTTACATGAACCTCGGCTAGCGCATCACGGCCTTGGCCAACCGAATTTAAATGGTATCTGGTAAGATGGATTTTCTCCTTGATCAGTTCCTCGAGAGTATTGAAGAGTGCCTCGACTGGCCCTTTTCCGGTCCGTGCTGTTTCAACCCTAATTCCTTCCGGAGTCCTAAGTGCTACTGTAGCAGTCGGGAGATTGATTGATCCGGATTGGACCTGATAGGCGAGCAGATCATACTTTTTCAAATCCGCAATGGATGTCTGGATTTCGGTCAGAATCGTAAGAAGATCCTCCTCGGTTACCTCTTTCTTTTTATCGGTCAACGATTTAAAATCCTTGAATGCTTCCTCGATTTTTTCCTCTGTCAAGTCAAAACCGAGCTGTTCGATTTTATCCTTAAACGCATGGCGGCCGGAATGCTTACCAAGCACTAGGTCATTAGACTGTATCCCAACCATCGAGGGAGTGATTATTTCATATGTTTGGGCATGTTTTAGAACACCGTCTTGATGGATTCCTGATTCATGTGCAAATGCATTCTGCCCAACAACCGCTTTATTCGGGGCAATTGCCATCCCCGTGAGTTTCCGGACTAAATCACTCGTCCTCTTAATCTCTTTTAATTCAAGGCTCGTTGAGAACGGATACTTGTCATTCCGGATCGCCAGTGCGACTGCGAACTCCTCTAGTGCAGCATTGCCGGCGCGTTCACCAATTCCATTTATTGTTCCCTCAACCTGGGTTGCGCCATTTTCAATGGCTGCCATTGAATTGGCTATGGCCATTCCAAGGTCGTTGTGGCAATGTGCGGAAAGAATCGCTTTATCAATGTTTGGAACATGTTCTTTGACATACCTGAACATTCGTCCATAGTCTTCGGGGGTTGCATATCCAACAGTATCTGGAAGATTGATGACTTTCGCCCCTGCATCGATCACTTTTTCAATGATTCTTACAAGAAAATCAAGATCGGAACGGGATGCATCCTCGGCTGACCATTCAACGTAAGGAAATTTGCTTGCCCCGTGCCGCACCATATTTACTGCCAGCTCCATGACTTGTTCAGGCGATTTTTTCAGCTTGTATGTCATGTGAATGGGAGAGGTTGCCAAGAAGACATGCAGGCGGGGAGCCTCTGCTTCTTTCAGCGCTTCCCATGTTATGTCAATGTCAGAAACCGTAGCCCTGGCAAGGCCTGCGATCGAAACATTTCTCACCGTCTGGGCGATATTTCGGACTGCCTCGAAGTCGCCTTGTGAGGATGCCGGGAATCCAGCTTCCATTACATTTACTCCGAACCGTTCAAGCTGCTTGGCGATTTCCAGTTTTTCAAGCTTGTTAAGGTTTACGCCAGGTGATTGCTCCCCATCGCGCAAAGTCGTATCAAAAACGAGGATTTTGTTGGACATTCCTTTTTCCCATTCCTCTCTTTGGATTTGGGCCCTCTCCTTATTGGGGGAAAGGGCCGGATTTCCTTCTCGAATAGTTCCAGTGGCTAATTAAGGACCTTTGCCTTTTGCTGCGGTTTAACGAATGGCATTAACTCACGAAGCTCACGGCCTACTTTCTCGATTGGATGGTTGTTTTCTTTTGCATTAATTGCATTGAATTGCGGGCGGTTGACTTGGTTTTCAAGAATCCAGCTCTTTGCGAAGACACCAGTTTGGATGTCATGGAGCACTTCTTTCATCCGTGCTTTCGTTTCATCGTTTACGACACGAGGGCCGGATACAAAGTCACCCCATTGGGCTGTATCTGAGATGGAGTAGCGCATATTTTCAAGGCCGCCTTCATACATCAAATCGACAATCAGCTTCAGTTCATGCAGACACTCGAAATAAGCAACTTCAGGCTGGTAACCCGCCTCGGTCAATGTTTCAAATCCAGCTTTAACTAAGCTCGTCAGTCCGCCGCAGAGGACCGCTTGTTCGCCGAACAGATCTGTTTCTGTTTCCTCCTGGAAGGAGGTTTCAAGCACACCTGCGCGGGCAGAGCCAATTCCTTTTGCATAAGCGAGGGCAATTTCGCGTGCCTGGCCGGTGTAGTCCTGGTGTACCGCAAAAAGTGCAGGGACACCGGCTCCTTCCTGGTATGTCCTGCGCACGAGGTGGCCGGGGCCTTTTGGTGCGACAAGAAAAACATCGACATTGGCAGGAGGGACGACCTGGGTAAAGTGGATATTGAATCCATGTGCAAAAACCAGTGCCGCGCCAGGCTTAAGGTTATCTTTAATGCTCTCCTCATAAACTTTAGGCTGCTGTTCATCAGGAAGCAGAACCATGACTACATCTGCCTGCGCTGTAGCTTCGCCAACTGGGCGCACGTCCAGCCCATCTTCCTGAGCTTTGTTCCATGACTTGCCCGGCCTTACTCCGACAACCACATCAAAGCCGCTTTCCTTCAGGTTCAGCGCATGGGCGTGGCCCTGAGAGCCGTAACCAATTACTGCGATTTTTTTCGATTTTAAAACCTCTTCCAAAATATCCTGATTGTAAAGTACCTTTGCCATTATTGATCCATCCTTCCGATTTTTAAGATTGATTGTTTTATATAAAATTCATTGAACACAAGTACTCTGGCGCCTTAGCATGACACTTTATTTATGAAACGAATAGGCGGGCAGCTCCGAGAAGTTTTGCTGGCTGCCACGCAAAAGCGCGGTTAGCCCTGTCCTGGCTATTTCCTTAATTCCATATGGCCGTAATAGGTCAACCAGCGCTTCGATTTTTTCAGGTTTACCAGTTACTTGGATGGCGATGCTGTCTTTAGCAACGTCGATCACAGCCGCACGAAAGGGCTCAATTATTTCGGTTATTTCCCTGCGAAGCTGGCCGTTGCATGAAACCCTAATCAGGGCAAGCTCTCTTGAAACCACGGACTTATCTGTGATATCGGAGACCTTAAGAACATCTATCTGTTTGTGGAGTTGTTTCGTTAACTGCTCAACCTTTTGGCTATCTTCAACCTCCACTACGAGAGTCATTTTTGATAATCCCTCGACTTCGGTTGCTCCGACAGTGATGCTTTCAATATTGAATTGACGCCGCTGGAGCAGGCCAGTCACGCGGTTTAGTACACCGCTCTTATTCTGAACTATCAATGTAATAATCCGTTTCATGGTTTCACTCCTATCATTTCGTGGAGACCTTTGCCAGGGGCGACCATTGGATTGACATTCTCGGTTGGTACAACGCGGCAATCCACAACAACCGGGCCTGGAAAAGCAAGTGCTTCAGGGAGGAGGGTCGACAGCTGGTCAGCGGAATCAATCCTTACTCCTTTTATTGAATAGCTTTCAGCCAATTTCACGAAATCAGGCTGGACAGGGAGGAGGGACTCTGAATACCGTTCACCATAAAACTCCTGCTGCCATTGCCGAACCATACCAAGTGCTCCATTGTTGACAATGACAACTTTGACAGGCAAGTTCCTTTCCTGCAGAACACCAAGTTCCTGGAGAGTCATCTGGAAACCTCCGTCACCGACTAATGCTACAACTGTCCTTTCCGGGTCTGCCAGCTGGGCGCCTATTGCTGCCGGAAACCCGAATCCCATTGTGCCAAGGCCTCCCGAAGTAACCCAGCGATCCGGCTTAGAAAGGGTATAATACTGGGCAGCCCACATCTGGTGCTGGCCAACATCCGTTACAACAATTGCCTCGCCATTGGTAAACTGATGCACCTTTTCGATAAGCTCCTGCGGACTGATCGACTCATCGTATTTTTGATACCAAAGAGGGAATTGGCTCTTGTTAACTTCGAGTTTTTCTAACCATTCCGTATGCTGTGTAATGGTAAATTCCTGCTTCAAGAGTTCTATCAAAGCTTGCCGTGCGTCTGCAACGATCGGGATGCTGGTCGGGACATTTTTTCCTATTTCCGCTGGATCAATATCAATATGGGCAACCGTCGCTTGTGGGGCAAAGTGTTTAAGGTTGCCTGTCAGCCTGTCATCAAATCGGGCACCGATATTGAGTAGTAGGTCGCATTCATACAGGGCCATGTTCGCTGTGAAAGTTCCGTGCATCCCAGCCATTCCGAGCGCAAGGGGGTGGTTCCCTGGAAAACTGCCGAGCCCCAGCAGCGTTGTTGTAACAGGAAGCTGGTGCTTTTCAGCCAACTTAATTAGTTCCACGGAAGCCTTCCCATGAAGGATGCCGGCACCTGCAAGGATAATCGGCCTTTTTGCTTTGGATAAGGCATCTGCCAGCTTAACGATTTGCAGTGGATTCGGCTTTGTGGTCGGCTGATACCCAGGCAAGTGAAAATCACTAGGAAACTCTCCATTAACGGGATTTCCTGATATGTCTTTCGGAATATCGATGACGACCGGGCCTGGCCGGCCGGTAGAAGCGATATGGAAAGCTTCTTTAATAACCCTTGGCAAATCTGCAATGGACCGGACCTGATAGTTATGTTTTGTGATAGGCGTTGTGATGCCGATAATATCAGCTTCCTGGAAGGCATCCGTTCCGATCACTCCGGTTGCCACTTGGCCTGTAAAAATGACCAGGGGCAATGAGTCCATCATTGCGTCAGTAATCCCGGTAATCAGGTTGGTAGCTCCGGGTCCCGACGTCGCAATCACGACCCCCGGTTTGCCTGTTACTCTCGCGAAACCTTCGGCAGCATGGATGGAACCTTGTTCATGCCGGAACAAAAGATGCTGTAATTTTCCTTTCGCCCGATAAATGGCATCATAAATTGGCAATACAGCACCGCCTGGATATCCGAAAACCGTATCAACACCTTCATTCAGCAATGATTCAATTAAGATATCGGCCCCTGTCTTTGGCGTTACGGCCGGTTCCATTACCGGCATCGCTTCCACTTTCACGTGATAACCTCCTGTTTTTTTGTATTTGGCTAAATCGCCCGTCTTTGTGAATGCAATAAAAAAGCCTTTTCTCCCACGAAAATACTGCTGGTTTTCAGCGTGTACTTCGGGGAGAAAAGGCGCAAACGCTTTTCTCGGTACCACCCGGATTCACAGCAGTCTTGCAACTGCTGCCTCATGGAGCGAAAAACTTACCGCTCCGGTTTTAGTAACGAGTGCTGGAAAACACCCGGTTACGCCTACTAAGAGAATCTTTTCGGCGTAACACTCAGGGACGATGTCGGAATAAGTAGTATTTCCGGGCTTCCAGCAACCCCGGATCTCTGTGAATACTAAGATCTTATTCCTTTTTTCCCGTCTGCGATTTTTCATATAGTCGATTTTGTTAAAATTTCATGATTCCGCCTGTGCTTGCTGAAGTGACGAGTTTTGCGTATTTGGCCAGGTAACCCGTTTTGATTTTTGGTTCGGGTTTAACCCAGTTTTTGCGCCGTTCCTTTAAAACTTCCTCATCGACGAGCAGGTCAATGGTACGGGCGTTAAGATCAATCATAATTAAATCGCCATTTTCAACAAACGCAATTGGCCCGCCTTCAGCTGCTTCTGGAGAGATGTGCCCAACGGATATTCCACGGCTTGCTCCTGAAAACCGGCCATCTGTAATAAGGGCAACTTCCTTTTCAAGTCCTCGTCCTGCAATAGCCGAGGTTGGTGCAAGCATCTCGGGCATTCCCGGCCCGCCTTTAGGACCCTCGTAACGGATCACAACAACTTGCCCTGGTTTCACTTGGCCGCTGTCGATTCCGGCCTGTGCCTCTTCCTGTGATTCGAAAATGACCGCCTCGCCAAGGAAGGTCTTTATTGAAGGATCCACAGCTCCCACTTTAATAACACCGCCGTCAGGAGCAAGGTTGCCAAACAGAATTGACAATCCGCCTACCGGACTATAAGGATCGTCTTTCCTTCTGATAACTTTGTCATTTGTTATCTCTTTATCTTTAACGTTTTCATATAGGGATTTTCCCGTAATTGTGATTTGGTCTTTATGGATCAGTCCGTCAATCTTGCACAGTTCGTGAATAATAGCACTAACACCGCCAGCATCATGAACGTCTTGCATCGAATAATCCGAGGCAGGACTTATTTTTGAAAGGTATGGCACTTTTTCCGCAATCCGGTTGATTTCGTGAAGGTCGTAATCAATCCCTGCCTCATGGGCAATGGCTAATGTATGCAATACTGTATTGGTGGAGCCGCCCATGGCCATATCGAGTGCAAAGGCATTATCAAAAGCTTCCTTCGTCATGATGTCACGAGGGCGAATATCGTTTTTGACCATTTCGATTAAGTGTTTTGCTGCCTGTCTGATTAGCTGGTGGCGCTCATTGGATGTTGCAACAATTGTCCCATTATCCGGAATCGTCATTCCAAGCATTTCCATCAGGCAATTCATTGAGTTTGCTGTAAACATCCCCGAACAAGAACCGCAAGTTGGACATGCGTTTGTTTCAATATCCAGCAATTCCTGCTGGGACATGGTCCCTTTATGGTAGGCACCTACGCCTTCAAATACCGAAACAAGGGAGAGTGGCTTACCTGACGAAGAAACGCCCGCTTCCATTGGCCCTCCAGATACAAAAACGGAAGGGACGTTGGTCCTGGCAGCTGCCATGAGCATGCCAGGTGTAATTTTGTCGCAATTCGGTATATAAAAGACTCCGTCAAACCAATGGGCATTGATGACAGTTTCGGCACTGTCGGCAATGATTTCCCGGCTGGGGAGGGAATAGCGCATTCCAATGTGTCCCATTGCTATCCCATCATCAACACCAATCGTATTGAATTCGAATGGTATACCGCCGGCTTCCCGGATGGCTTCTTTTACAACTTCCGCAAAAACATTCAAATGCTTGTGGCCCGGGATGATATCGATATATGAATTGCATACCCCGATAAAGGGCTTGTCAAGGTCGCTTGTTTTTACTCCTGTTGCATATAGCAGGCTTCGGTGTGGAGCCCTGTCAATTCCCTTTTTGATCATATCGCTTCGCATATGGACCTCCTTAGCCAACGACTGCTTTTTGTTTCGCATCTGGATAACATTTTACGCCATCCTTGGTAACCAGTTTTCTAAATTCCTCTAAAAGATGATTTGTAACAGGGCCTGGTTTCCCGTTGCCAATTTTCCTTGTATCTACATCAATTACCGCAATGACTTCCACTGCCGTCCCTGTCAGGAACACTTCATCGGCGATATAGACATCATGCCTTGTAAATGGCTGCTCCCTGACATCGTAACCTGCTTCTCTGGCAAGCTCGATAATTGCATTCCGGGTAATTCCTTCCAAAGCTCCCAGGTAAACTGGGGGAGTAAAAATAACGCCATTTTTGACTATGAAAATATTATCAGCCGAGCCCTCTGTTACATATCCCTGATCATTTAGCATCAATGCCTCATCCAAGCCGGCCTGGTTTGCCTCAAGCTTAACAAGGATATTATTTAAATAATTAAGAGATTTAATCTGAGGGCTTAGTACATCTGGCCGATTCCTTCTCGTTGCGACAGAACCAATTTTCAGGCCCCGTTCATACAGTTCTTTCGGGTACATCGAAAGTGGCTCCGCTATGACGATAACATTCGGCCTGGAGCAGGACGAGGGATCGAGGCCGAGATTTCCTATCCCTCTCGAAACGACGACCCTAATATAGGCACTGGATAATTGGTTTTTACGGACTGTTTCAACAATGATTTGCTCAAATTCCTCATTGGAGTACGGAATCTTGAGCCTAATGGAGTGAGCCGATTCATACAGCCTTTTAAGATGGGCATCCAATCTGAATATGTTCCCTTCATAAACCCGGATTCCCTCAAAAACTCCGTCACCGTAGAGGAAACCATGGTCGTATACAGAAACGACGGCTTCTTGCTTGTCGACTAATTTTCCATCTAAGAAGATATACTGGCTGGACAAATTCAACACTCCTTACAATCTTTTAAAATAAAGGTGAAAGATTTTCTTGCGAACATAAAACATAGTTAGGCATATATTGACTTTTCTGATATTTCTGTATGATACACCCCTTTCGAACAGGAATCAAGGACAAAAAACGACTAAATCAGAAATATCTGAATTATTAAACAGATTGGTAGCGTTTACATTATTAATCTGTCAAGGTTTTGCAAGAATAAAAAATATTTTTATTTAAGAGGATGATTTCTTTTAAAATATTTGGGTTTTCAAATAAGGGAAACTACAAGTTTATTTATCAATTGTATATAAGGGGGTGATTTACAAAGAATTGGCACGCTTCTTGCATTATAAAAGGGTGTGAGCAAACATTAACCTCACTAAAATAATTCGGAGGTGCTTTTCTAGTGAGCAAAGTTATTACTAAGGAAGAAGCCGGACAGATTTTCCGCGATGGAATGACTGTTATGGCTGGGGGTTTTATGGGTGTAGGGACTCCGCAGGAACTAGTGGAAGCCATGATAGAAAAAGATGTTAAAGATCTTACGCTGATTGCAAATGATACCGCTTTCGTCGAGACTGGAGTTGGACCGCTAATTTCCCAACACCGTGTAAAAAAGGTGATTGCTTCCCATATTGGTACAAACCCTGAAACCGGAAGGCAAATGATTGCCGGTGAAATGGAAGTCGAGCTTATTCCACAGGGAACGCTTGCCGAGCGAGTACGCGCAGGCGGTTCCGGCCTTGGAGGGGTACTTACTCCTACTGGTGTTGGTACAGTCGTAGAGGAAGGAAAAGAAAAAATCACAGTTGATGGCCGCGAATATTTGCTTGAGAAACCGCTTCGCGCAGATGTAGCGATCCTGAGGGCGCATAAGGCTGACAAGGCAGGAAACCTGGTCTATAAACGTTCTGCCCGTAACTTCAATCCGCTAATGGCATTGGCTGCAGACACGGTAATCGTCCAAGTGGACAAAATTCTTGAGGTGGGGGAAATTGATCCTGATGAAGTTATGACCCCTGGAATCCTTGTTGATAAAATTGTGGTAGCAGGAGGTAAAAAATAATGTCAACATCTCAACAAACAAGTTCAAAGCAAATAATTGCCGCCCGTGTAGCAAAGGAAATGCAAAATGGCGACGTTGTAAACCTTGGAATCGGCCTTCCGACAATGGTCCCAAACTATTTGCCTGAGGATGTCAATGTTATCCTGCAGTCTGAAAATGGCTATGTCGGCCTTGGCCCGCTTGAGGGTGACATCGATCCGGATCTAGTTAATGCAGGAGGACAGCCTTCCGGAATCCTCCCTGGAGGAGCATTCTTCGATAGCCTCTTTTCATTTGAACTAATCCGTGGCGGACACGTTGATGTTACAGTCCTTGGCGGCCTGGAAGTAGATGAGAATGGAAATCTTGCAAACTGGATGGTCCCAGGAAAAATGGTGCCTGGAATGGGCGGTGCTATGGACCTTGTTACAGGAGCGAAGAAAGTCATTGTTGCAATGGAGCATGTCGCGAAAAATGGCAATCCTAAAATCCTGAAAGAATGCAGACTGCCTCTTACCGGCAAAGGCGTTGTCGATCTGATTGTTACAGAGCTTGCTGTTTTCAGAGTAACTGATTCCGGCCTTATTCTTGAGGAGCTGCAAGAAGGAGCAACGCTTGAGATGGTTGAGGAAAAAACCGAGGCTTCATTTATGGTCAGCCCGGACCTCAAAAAATAAATAGTATCTAAAAGCCCCGGCATTGCCGGGGCTGCCAGATAAGCTGATATAAAGTTTAGGGGGATTCTAGAATGAGAGATGTAGTGATTGTAAGTGCAGTTAGAACAGCGATTGGCAATTTTATGGGCGGGCTTAGTAATACTCCTGCAACGGAGCTTGGCGCAGTCGTTATCAAGGAAGCTCTTAACCGTGCCGGCATTCCTGGCGACCAGGTTGATGAAGTGATTATGGGCAACGTTCTCCAGGCAGGTATCGGACAAGGCCCTGCCCGCCAGGCTGCGTTAAAAGCTGGCCTTCCGATTGAAGTTTCTTCAATGGCCATCAATAAGTTGTGCGGATCGGGATTAAAGGCTGTCCATCTTGCTGCCCAGGCTATCCAGACTGGAGCTGCAGAAATCGTCGTGGCAGGCGGCATGGAGAACATGAGCATGGCTCCATACCTTCTTCCTAAAGGCCGTACCGGCTATAGGATGGGTGACGGCAAAGTGGTAGACAGCATGATTGCTGACGGCTTACAGTGTGCAATGAACAATTACCATATGGGAATGACTGCAGAAAATCTTGCTGAAAAATACGGCCTGACAAGAGAAGAGCAGGACGAGTTTGCAGCATGGAGCCAGCAAAAAGCTGAGGCCGCAATTCAAGAAGGCAGATTCAAGGATGAAATCGTTGCTGTCGAAATTCCGCAACGCAAGGGTGAACCACTCCGCTTTGAAACAGATGAATTCCCGCGTGCAGGCGTAACAGCGGAGGGGCTTGCCAAGCTTAAGCCTGCGTTTAAAAAGGATGGGACAGTTACAGCTGCCAATGCTTCCGGAATCAACGATGGAGCTGCCGCGCTTGTCCTAATGAGCAGGGAGAAGGCTGAAGAGCTCGGGATTTCGCAAATGGCGGTCATCAGAGGCAATGGGACGGCAGGGGTAGATCCCGCTATCATGGGTATTGGTCCTGTTCCTGCAACGAAGAAAGCTCTTCAGTTTGCTGGCCTGAGCATGGAGGATATTGACCTGATTGAAGCGAACGAAGCATTTGCCGCCCAAGCGCTTAGTGTTGGCTGCGAGCTTGAGTTTTCAAAAGAGAAGCTGAATGTGAATGGGGGAGCAATCGCGCTCGGCCATCCAATTGGCGCAAGCGGTGCACGCGTCCTTGTTACCTTACTGCATGAAATGAAGCGCAGGGGCTCCCGTTATGGACTTGCAACCCTATGCATAGGCGGAGGCCAAGGCATAGCAACAGTCGTTGAAATGGAAGGGTAAGTCTTTTTTCTCATAATAATCTATCGTTAATAAGAAAAAGGAAAATATAGAAAAATCAAAAAAATTCCGGTATTCCGGACTGAAAGCGCTTCCGGTTTTCCGGAATGCCGGAATTCTATCTCTTAATGACAGTTTGAGTTTCCACTAGTTTACTAGAAGATAAACAGGACAGCCTGTTAATTAAATCGGATCAGCGCATGGTTTTGGTTTTTTGGCACGGAAATTGCATCATAATAGATTGCTAGCTAATCTTGGAAACGCTTACCAAGGGAAGGGATTGGCTAGCATAAACTTTAAGGGGGATTTACATGGATTTAATTATTATTTTATTTTCGTTAAGCCTTTTGATGTTCATGGCTTACAGGGGCTTCTCAGTCATCCTGTTCGCACCAATCGCTGCCCTGTTGGCTGTCGTGCTTATCGAACCAGCCAATGTGCTTCCATTCTTCTCCGGTGTCTTCATGGAAAAGATGGTAGGCTTTATTAAAAACTATTTTGCCGTCTTCTTGCTGGGGGCAATTTTCGGTAAAGTAGTTGAAATGTCCGGCATCGCTGAATCAATTGCAAAGACAATCGTTAGCTGGCTCGGAGCAAAACGCGCAATTTTAACTATCGTAATACTTGGTGCAATCTTGACTTACAGCGGTGTCAGCCTATTTGTAGCTGTATTTGCCATTTATCCTTTTGCTGCTCAAATTTTCAAGCAGGCTGATATTCCGAAACGCTTAATTCCCGGTACTATCGCACTCGGTGCATTTACATTTACAATGGATGCATTTCCGGGTACACCGCAAATTCAGAACGTTATTCCAACGACTTTCTTCCATACTGACATTTATGCAGCACCAACCCTTGGTATTATTGGCGGGCTCGTTGTCCTTGCTGCCGGCCTATTCTATCTTGAATGGAGAAGAAAGACAGCCCAGGCTGCGGGTGAAGGTTATTACGGTTTTGGAAAAGAAAATGCTGCTGCAGCAGAAGCAGCCAAAGCCGACCAAGAGCCGGCTGCTGAGATGAATCTTGAGCAATCCCGCTCAAGGCAAATCCTGGCATTCGTTCCACTTATCCTTGTTGGTGTAGCAAACAAATTTTTCATTACGTATATTCCGAAATGGTATCCAAACGGTTTTGATTTCTCGGCAATTGGCCTTGATGCATATAAGGTTGATGTCGCGTCTACTATGTCCATCTGGTCCATCATGATGGCACTTAGCATCGGTATCATTGCCAGCCTTGCTTATAACTTCAAAAAGGTTAAGTTTGGCTTTAAGGAAGGCTTGAATGCTGCAATCGCAGGTTCATTGCTTGCTGTAATGAACACTGGTGCCGAATATGGTTTCGGCGGCGTTATTTCGATTCTTCCTGGCTTCCACCAAATCAGTGATGCAATTGGATCTACTTTTACTAACCCGCTTGTAAATGGTGCAGTAACTACTACTGTTCTTGCTGGTGTGACAGGTTCTGCATCCGGCGGTATGAGTATCGCCCTAGGTGCAATGGCTGATACCTACAATGCTGCAATCGCGGCTGCGAACATCAGTCCTGAAGTCATGCACAGGGTTGTTTCAATGGCATCCGGCGGTATGGATACACTTCCGCATAACGGCGCCGTTATCACGCTATTAGCTGTTACTGGCCTGACTCACAAGCAGTCATATAAAGACATTTTTGCAATCACTGTTATCAAGACTTTAGCTGTTTTCGTTGTTATCACACTTTACACATTGACTGGACTTGTTTAATCCATAAACTCCGGTGGGGAGATTTCTCCCCACTGTGGTTTTTTCAGAAATAGGCACTGTGCCAAATAATTCAAGGGAGGCTTTACTATGAAACAATTGGAAGGAAAAGTAGCATTTGTAACAGGTTCTGCAAGCGGAATTGGTCTAGAAATAGCCAAAACATTCGCCCATGAAGGCGCAAAAGTTGTCATTTCCGACTTGAACAAAGAAAAGAGTGACCAGGTTGCCGAGCAATTAAGGGCAGAAGGCTTTGAAGCCCTTTCAGCTCCTGCGGATGTAACCAACGAGGAAGCATATAAAACTGCAATCGAAACTGCAGTGGATCATTTTGGAAGAATTGACGTGCTTGTAAACAATGCAGGTCTTCAATATGTAGCTCCTATCGAAGAGTTTCCAACAGAAAAATTTGAGTTTCTAGTTAAAGTTATGCTGACAGCACCTTTCATTGGAATCAAAGCTGTATTCCCGACTATGAAGAAACAGGGATTCGGGCGCGTCATTAATATGGCATCCATTAACGGGGTCATCGGATTCGCAGGAAAGGCTGCGTACAACAGCGCAAAGCATGGTGTAATCGGCCTTACAAAGGTTGCAGCACTTGAAGGAGCTGCGAACGGTATTACTGTTAACGCCCTATGCCCTGGTTATGTTGACACTCCGCTTGTACGTGGCCAGCTTAACGATCTTGCAAAAACAAGGAATGTACCTTTAGAAAGTGTTCTTGAAGAAGTTATTTATCCGCTTGTACCACAAAAGAGGCTTCTTGATGTATCTGAAATTGCTGACTATGCCGTTTTCCTTGCAAGTGACAAAGGCCGCGGCATTACCGGCCAGGCTGTTATCCTTGACGGCGGTTACACAGCTCAATAGTAAGGATGTATTCAACGGGAAAAATCCTGTCCGAGAAACGGACGGGGTTTTTCTTTTTTTGTTAAAGAAGCAATTCTAGCCACAAAGACCAGTTAACTTGTTATAATTAGGAACATAGAAATGGCTCGAAATAGGGGGGTATTTGGTGGGGATACGGATAGATAATATTCCTGCGGATTGGCTCGAGGAAATAATTAACCTGTCAGCAGAAAGAATCGTGGTTACGGATCGGGATGGGATAATTATTTTTATAAATGATGCCTATTGTGAGTTTCTTGGTACCACTGTTGAAAAGGCAATTGGGCGGCCTGTTACAGAGATAATTGAAAATACGAGGATGCACATTGTTTCGGCTACCGGACAAGCCGAAATTGCGGTGGTACAGAAAATCAAGGGGTCCGAAATGGTTGCCAATCGGTTTCCATTAATTGTTGACGGGGAATTGGTCGGGGCTGTTGGAACTGTCATGTTCCGAAATCCCGAGGAATTGCACTCCTACAAAACAAAGATACAGGAGCTTGTAGATGAATTGCAATACTATAAAAAACGGGCAGAAAAGGAATTGACAAGTAAGTATGCCTTTGATGACCTGATTGGGACAAGCCCTGCATTTATGGAAGTGAAAAATCTTGCATGGAGGATATCTGCCAGCAATTCCGCAGTCCTTTTGCTTGGTGAATCAGGGACAGGGAAGGAATTGTTTGCCCATTCGATTCATGAAAATAGTATGCGTTCAGCTTTTTCATTTGTTCCAATTAACTGTGCCAGCATTCCTGAACATTTGCTGGAATCGGAGTTATTCGGTTATGCAGACGGGGCATTTACAGGCGCAAAAAAAGGCGGCAAGAAAGGCCTATTCCAGCTTGCCAACAAGGGAACTATTTTTCTCGATGAAATAGGCGATATGCCTCTTGCCATGCAGAGTAAACTGTTGCGTGTACTTCAAGAACAGGAGATCCAGCCAGTCGGCGGGCAAAAGACCATTCCCGTTGATGTCCGAATCATTACAGCTACTCACCGAGATTTGGAAAAAATGGTCGAGGAAGGCAAATTCCGAAAGGATCTCTATTACCGCTTGAATGTTATCAAAATTGAAATTCCGCCTTTACGGAAACGGACGGGAGACATTAAGCTGGTTGCGGAGGCCCTTGTTAGAAAGCTCGAAAAGCAATTCCATCGGAAGGGGATCCAGATTTCAGAAGAAGTCATTCAAACACTCGATCAGCATACATGGCCTGGCAATATCCGCGAGCTGGAAAATGTCCTTGAACGCTGTATCAATGTTCTTGATGGGAATGTGATTGAACGATTCCATTTGCCCCTCTATTTACGGGATCAGGAAGTGGTTAAACCTAATTTGATTCCTGTTTCGGCTGAGCCGGCACCCGGTCCTGTCAAACCCTTGAAGGAAGCGGTTGCAGAGGCGGAGAAGCAGGCAATCATATCGGCTCTGGCTGCAACTGGAGGGAACCGCATTGAGGCAGCAAAGCTTCTCCATATCGGCAAGACAAGATTTTACGAAAAATGCAAGCAATATTCCATTAATTAATGCCAGGGTCTGTGTTTAGAGGCCCTGGCATTTTTATGCCGATTTGATAGACAAAGATGTGTATTGAGTATCCGCCATCTTGCCATTCACCGTTTTTAAAGGAATCGATATGGCGTTATTCCTGTCAGCATTCATGGGACAACCCGGCAAATCAGTTGTTATTCGTCTATAGGAAGCCTGTTCCGCATATACAAGTAGTAGGCCATATTTTGCGGGGAGGTATCCCATTTGAGGAGAATAAGGAGACGGGGCCCGCTGCCCTTGCGGTATGTTCTTCTGCTAACCTTTATAACGTTTATTATCGTAACGTATCAAAGCTTGAACTTGATCAATAAACATATAGAGCCAAGCCTTGTTAAAATTGCCGAGACAAAAGCGAGGGAAATTGCATCCCAGGCGGTTAACAATGCGATTTCGCAAAATGTATCGGAGAACATCGAGATTGACCAGCTCGTTATTGTCCACAATAATGCGAATGAAATTGGCTACAGTTTTAACCCAAGAGTATACAACCATGTCATTTCTGAAGCGACAACCCGGGTCCAAAACTACTTAAATCTACTTGAGTCGGGAAATATCGACGAGCTTGAAGCAGCATTTCAGGAAACCGATATTTCGGACTCATCGGGGAAAAAAGGAATTATATATGAAATCCCGCTCGGAATGGCGACTAACAATACACTCTTTTCCAACTTGGGGCCAAAAGTGCCAGTCCGGTTCGAAATCCTTGGGGATGTGACAGCAAATATTGAAACGAAGTATTCCGAGATAGGCATTAACAATACCTTTCTGGAGTTATATGTGAAAACAGAGGTGCAAATGAGTGTCATCATTCCGCTTATACAAAGAGAGATAAAGGTGACCAACTCTGTTAAAATTGGTGATTTATTCTTGCAAGGAAAGGTTCCGCAGTATTATAACGGCAGCGGCAAGGGAGGAAATGAGGTTAACCCGATTATTATTCCTGATTAGCAGTTGAAGCCACCATAATTGGATGGCTTTTTTTTATTTTGTCGTAATCATACCATGCCACCACCAAATTGTTTTATTTGAATAATTCTTTGGGGCCAGCTTATCCTAACTATGTTGTTTGCTTAGTACCTAAATGGGGAACTAGGTGACTTGAAATGATTTAGTAGAATAAAATGGAGGGTTGCTGTATGAGGAATGACTATGAGGCAATATTTAAGGACTTTACTTTTCAATCCGGAGCAAGGATTAAAAATAGAATTCTAATGGCACCGATGACGAACTATTCTTCCGACCAAGAAGGAATGGTAACCGATGAGGAACTTGCTTACTACCGGGTACGATCCGGGGGAGTTGGTGCAGTTATTACGGCCTGTGCCAATGTGACGAGTGATGGCAAAGGATTCAAGGATCAAATTGGTGCGTATACTGACAAACAAATACCTAGTCTTAAGCGATTGGCCGATACAATTAAAGGAGAAGGAGCAAAGGCGATATTGCAAATTTTTCATGCCGGCCGTATGTCGCCGCCTGAGTTGCTTGATGACGGCCAGCCTGTCAGTGCGAGTGCAGTAGCACCAGAACGGGAAGGTGCCAAAACTCCGCGTGAATTATCGGGAAGTGAAATTGAGACTATTATCGAAGCTTTCGGAGAAGCAACACGGAGGGCAATTGAGGCGGGATTTGATGGTGTAGAGATCCATGGAGCCAACACTTATTTAATTCAGCAATTTTTTTCACCACACTCGAATCGTCGTGAAGACAAGTGGGGCGGTTCACGTGAACAACGAATGGCTTTCCCATTAGCGGTTATTGAATCTGTTAAGGCGGCAGCCACAAAGCACGCCCGGGATTCATTTATTATAGGTTACCGTATTTCTCCAGAAGAAATTGAGGATCCTGGAATTACGATGGACGATACACTTGCCTTTGTGGATGTCTTATCAAAGCAGGGGCTTGATTATCTCCATGTTTCAGTTCAGGACTTCTATAAAGGATCGATTCGGGACAAAGCAGATAGCCGTTCCCGCATTGTAATGATTCAAGAGGCTGTAGGGGACAAGGTTCCGGTAATCGGAGTAGGGTCACTTCATACACCTGATGAAGTTATCAAAGCAATGAATACGGGTGTTCCGCTAATAGCTCTTGGCCGTGAATTGGTCGTTGAACCAAGATGGGTTCAAAAGGTTCGGGACGGGGAGGAATCTTCCATTGCAGTCAACCTTTCCAGGAACGACCAGGAGAAACTTGTAGTCCCGGACCCGTTATGGGAAGCGATTATCAATACTCCTGGGTGGTTTCCTGTTAGAGACTAACCATCCATAAAGCTCATTGCTGAAAGAATCATAAAGGGCGCGTACAAGGGAAAGCTATACATGGAGGTGCCCTTATGAAAAACATACTAGTTCTGATGGCAGTTCTTTTCGTTTTGATTTTTCCAAACCAGACCTCTCTTGCTGAGAAGCAAAACAAGGAATGCAAGACATTGGAACAAATTTTTAAAACGAAGGTTCAGTCAGAAAAAAATCTCTGCCGGGTTGAAATTGCTAGAAAGATTATAAAACCAGAGATTATGGGTGAAAAGTCTTCGCCAGAATCTATGGATCTTGGTTTTCATTTTGCTTTTGAACGAGTGGACGAAGCAACAATGGTAATAGGGGAAATGGCCCTGCTTCAAGAGGAAGTAAATCCCGTTATTGACCAGCTGAGGAAGGGCGGCTTGGAGATTACCGCCATCCATAATCACATGATGCATGAAAAGCCAAGGATTATGTACCTGCATGTTCAAGGCAAAGGTGATATGATCCGCCAGGCTAATATGCTAATTAATGCTATTGCGGCCACAAAAGAACAAAAACATCAATAGCAGCTGTGCACCGGAACCCGTACATGGTCCGGTGCACAGTATCTGTTGACAGGGTATAAAATCCATGGTATATTTATCTCGAATTAAAGATAACTTCAATCGAGATATAATCCATAATGATGTAAGGAGGCAAACTGCATGAATGGCCTAAAAGGTATGCACCATGTTACCGCAATAACGAGCAGTGCTGAAAAGAACTATGAATTTTTCACATATGTATTAGGGATGAGGCTTGTAAAGAAAACTGTTAACCAAGATGACATCCAAACATATCACTTGTTTTTTGCGGATGATGAGGGGAATGCGGGAACAGATATGACATTTTTTGATTTTCCAGGCATCCCGAAAGGTTCACATGGAACGAATGAAATTTATAAAACATCCTTCCGTGTCCCTAGTGACGACGCTCTTGAGTACTGGGTAAAACGGTTTGACCGGCTGGCTGTCAGCCATAAAGGCATTAAAGAACAATTCGGAAGAAAGACCTTATCGTTTGTGGATTTTGACGACCAACAGTACCAATTGATTTCGGATGAAAACGTAGCCGGTATCCCTCCTGGAATCCCATGGAAAAAGGGGCCAATCCCTTTGGAGTATGCAATTGTCGGACTGGGGCCAATCCATGTCCGAACTGCCCATTTCGATTATTTCAGACAGGTTCTTGAAAAGGTAATGGAGTATAAAGAGATTGCCCATGAAGGATCTTTATACTTGTTTGAAGTCGGGGAAGGCGGAAATGGTGCTGGTGTGATTGTCGAACCAAATACTGTACTTCCTCAAGGAATGCAGGGATATGGAACCGTTCATCATGCTGCCTTCCGGGTCGAGGACCGCTCCGATTTGGATTATTGGAGAAAGCGTATGGAAAGCTTTGGTTTCCAGACATCCGGTTTTGTAGATCGATACTTTTTTGGATCGCTCTATGTAAGGGTAGCTCCCGGCATCCTTTTTGAGTTCGCGACTGATGGCCCTGGCTTTATGGGGGATGAGCCATACGAGACATTGGGAGAAAAACTATCCTTGCCTCCTTTCCTCGAGCCAAAGCGTGAGCAGATTGAAAAAATGGTGCGCTCGATTAATACTGTAAGAAGCACAATTGAGTTTGAAAAAGAATAGAGAAGAACGCAGCCGTTGTCCATTATGGGCAGCGGCTTTTTTGTGTTATAGAAGATTACCCTTTACCACTTTGAGGGTGAGGAATTTTTTCTTCCATTAGAATTTAGCTGTAACTGGATGCCTTTTATTCTCGTTAATTCTATTGGAGAACAGTAAAAGCTTAAGGAGGTTACAGTTTTGCCTTTTGAAATCGCTATTGTTGATGACGATAAGAAAATTGTTGATTTGATAGGAATTTACCTTACAAATGAAGGGTTTAACGTACATAAAGCGTACGACGGCAATGAAGCACTTTCATTTGTAAAAAATGATTCGGTTGATCTGCTCATTCTTGATGTAATGATGCCTGGACGGGATGGGCTTGAGGTATGCAGGGAAATAAGGAAAAAATCGACTGTCCCGATTTTGATGCTGAGCGCCAAGGTAGAGGATATTGATAAAATCCATGGGCTGATGACGGGAGCAGATGATTACATGGTCAAGCCTTTTAATCCGCTAGAACTCACTGCCAGAGTAAAAGCATTGTTAAGAAGGGCCACTATCTTGAATCGGCAGCACATGAAAGCTGACAGTATTTTCATAGATTCATTGGAAATAAACAAAGCTACTCATACAGCCAAAATCGGTGAAATGCAAGTCAAATTGACCTCTCTGGAATTTGCAATACTTTACTTGCTCGCTTCAAATAGAGGAAGAGTTTTCAGCACCGAAGACATCTTTGAAAATGTGTGGCAGGAGGACGGGTTTGGTGCAGCCAAGACGGTCATGGTCCATATCAGTAATCTTCGGGAAAAACTATCCGAGGCTACAGGAAACCGTTCAATCATTCAAACTGTTTGGGGAGTTGGATATAAAATTGAATAGAACAAAGAGGATATTTTTCAGCCGAGTACCAAAATGGAAGCTTGCTCTTTTCGCAGCGGTAAGCTTTGCCGTTACTCCTTTGACATGGTATTTGATTACAAGAGTGTTCAGTGCGGTTGTCTTTTCGTCTGTTACACTATCCGGCTTAGCCGTGGAAATTGTAAGCCTTATTGGAAAATATAAATTCAGCCATCTAGTTGAAACGTATGGGCCGCCTTTTTACATACTTGGCTGGATGCTTACATTTGCAGCATATATGAGGGTATGTTTGAACTATGAAAAACGGAGGATATATAATCTCTGCCTAGAAAAGCTAACCCTCGATGCCGCACTCATTGCTCAAGGGGATTTTACCCATAAAGCAGCCAGTATGGGATTTCAGGATTTGGATAATCTTGCAGGAAGCATAAATGCGATTGTTGAAAAGCTAAAGCAGTTTCAGAAGGAAGAACAGATTGCTGAACAGGCGAAACGTGACTTAATCACAAATGTTTCTCATGATCTCCGGACACCACTGACCAGTATCATTGGTTATCTGTCTCTAATTGAACAGGATCGATATCATGATGAAGTTGAGATGAGGTATTATACGCGGACTGCATATGATAAGGCAATTGTGATGGAGAAATTGATTAAGGAATTATTTGAGTATACCAAAGTCCAGAACTCCGGTTTAATCCTATCAAAAGTGCCAATCAGCTTAGTGGAATTGCTTCGTCAAGTATCAGCATCCTTTAGGCCTCAATTAGAAAAAGCAGATAAAGACATTCACCTGGAATCCCGTGGTGAAGGGAGACTGGAAGTCCTTGCGGATGGGGATAAACTAGCAAGAGTGTTTGAGAATATCCTTTCTAATGCTATCAAGTATGGAGAAAAGGGCAGTACTGTAGAAATCCGTGTGTATCAAGAGGAAGATGCGATTGTTGAGGTTTCGAATATAGGAATAGCTATCCCTTCCGCCGATCTGCCTTTCATATTCGAACGATTTTATAGAGTAGATAAGTCCCGTTCTGACAGCCAGGAAAGCAGCGGGCTTGGCCTGGCTATTGCAAAAGCGATAATCGATCTGCATGACGGACAAATTGTTGCCTCAAGTTCGGATGGACAAACAGTTTTCACAATCAGACTTCCTACTGGTTAAAGAAGGGATATGATTTCTTTAGACATTCTTTAGAGTTTCTTTCCAACTGCTTAAACACTCTCGGTTACGATGGATGCAAACAGAATATCCGGGAGGAAGACGTATGGGTAAGATTTTAAAAATAGTTGGTGCGGCAGGATTAGTTTTTTTCGGGTTAATAAACCTTTCATCTCCTTACATACATCCGCCAGAAATCGAAGCGAGAGCCGCAATCGTAATGGATGCTGAGTCAAACGAAGTCCTTTTTGCCAAGAATGAGGAGGAACCTTTTGCTGCGGCAAGCATGACTAAAATGATGACCGAGTATTTGGTGCTTGAAGCAATTCAAAAGGGATATTTGAGCTGGGAGGACCGCGTGCAAATTTCCGGAAATGCAGTTTCAAGTGAAGGAGTTTTTATCCCTGTTAAGCTTGGTGATGAACTGACTGTAAGGGATCTGTTCATCGCAATGGCTGTTGCCTCTGCAAACAATGCTGCTGTCGCACTTGCTGAAAGGCTTTCTGGGTCAGAAAAGTCATTTGTTAGTCTTATGAATAGTAAGGCGGAGGAGTTCGGTTTATCAAATGAAACAGTTTTCGTGAATGCAACAGGGCTCCAGGACCAGGCAACAGGTGAGGAATCGAGGATGGCAGCATCAGATGTGGCCAGGCTGGCAGTCAGGCTCATTGATGACTTTTCTGAAATTCTTGTTGTTTCTAGCCTTAGTGAATATGTTCTGGCTTATGATGGTTCTACGATTTATACAACGAATGAAATGCTTGATGGGCATCCTTCTGGACTCGCCTTCAAAGGAGTAGATGGATTAAAAACAGGGTATACAACAAAAGCTGGGTACTGCTTTGCCGGTACCGCAAAGCAGGGAGAGCGCAGGTTAATTAGTGTGGTTATGGGGACAAATGAAAAGCAATCACGGTTTATTGAAACAAAAAAGCTTTTTGCCTATGGTTTCAAGGATCCTAACATTCCTTCTCTAAAATACCATGCCTCTGAGGTTTTCACTCGGTTCATGCCTTAACTTCTTAAAATAAGCCATGTTTTTGCACCTTACTAATGCTATAGTAAAAAAATAACTCAAGTGTTAAATTAATAGTTTTATAGGTTGGCGTGATATAATAAAGAAAAAAACAACAAGGAGCAAATGGGATGTTAAGAGATTTTTTCATAGGCTTATCCAAAAATCAACTTTTAAATACCGCTGCTAAAAACTACGGTTTAAAGCTGGGCGCACAAAGTGTTGTAGCCGGCACAACTGTTGAAGAGACAATTGAAAGCATAAAAGAGTTGAACAGGTATGGTATCTCGGCGACTGTTGACAATTTAGGGGAGTTTGTCTATAAGGAATCTGAGGCAATTGAAGCAAAGGATCAAATCCTTAAGGTTCTTGAAGCAATCATTGAACATAAATTGGACGCTCATCTTTCAATTAAGCCGACCCAGGTTGGATTGGATATTGATTTTGACTTCTGTCTATCAAACGTAAGGGAAGTCGTTGCGAAAGCAGCGGAACATAATATTTTCGTTAATATTGATATGGAAGATTCAACTCACCTGGAAAAGACGTTCCTATTGGTTGACCGACTTTATGAGGATTATGACAATGTGGGAACGGTCATTCAGGCATATTACCATAATGCTCTTGAACAAGTAGAAAACTATCGAAACATGCGGATCCGCCTTGTTAAAGGAGCTTATAAAGAGCCTGCTGACATTGCCTATCAGGATAAAAAGGACATAGATGCAAACTATCGGAAGATTATTGAATGGCATTTGCTGAATGGCAAATTCACTTCGATTGCAACACATGACCATAACATCATCAACCATGTAAAACTGTTTGTAAAGGAGCATAATATCCCGAACAGCCAGTTTGATTTCCAAATGCTTTATGGCTTCCGAAAAGAACTTCAGTACGAACTCGCCAAGGAAGGCTACAACTTCTGCACGTATGTTCCTTTCGGGAAAGACTGGTATGGCTATTTCATGCGCCGCCTTGCAGAAAGGCCGCAGAATCTCAACCTAGTCGCAAAACAAGTGTTCAACAAGAAGACAAACACCATGATTGGCCTTGCTGCCGGGGCATTCCTGCTCGGCAGGCTCACAAAGAAAAAGAAATAGATTCAAGAAGCCGGGCATCCTTTAGGAGCAGCCCGGCTGTTCTTTTTTCTTATCCAATTTCCTTTTTATAATGCTTACTACAAAAAGGAAAGGGATATAGCCATAAAGGAAGGCAATTCCTGAGTAAACGGTAATTCTTGATAATTTTCTCCCATAGTCGACATCTTCCAGGGCAATGTTCAGAAAGAAAAAGGCAATCAAAATTCCTATAAGAGCGCGGCTTGCTTTAATGTGAAAAGTTCCTTTAAGTATCCGAGTGCACGACCATAGGGAAATGGAAACAGATGATGTGATAACGATGAAGAAGATGAAGATAAAAAGAAATTCGTAGCTTTCCAATATAGAAAAGCGAATCAATTTGATCATAGTGAGTGTCGGCCAAAGTGTATGGACAAGCTTTCCTTGTGTATAGTATAGAAATGTACCGATAGTAAGGCTCAAGTACAGCAAGGTTGTAAACAACAGGCCGAAATGTCCCCACTTTTTTGATTTCCCCTGATTCTTTATAAAAGGGAAATAGACAAGGATATTTTCAAACCCTTGAAAAAGATAGATGCTTTCCCTCCCGGAAACAACATAATCTTTTATCCCATGTGAAAAAAAAGGCATTAAATTCCGAATCTCCAGATAAGGAATGAGTAGGGTGAAAGGGAGAATAAGGAATATAGGGATGGTAAATCCCCAAAAGGCTATTCCTGAAACCACCCTGAAGCCTCCCGTAACAACAAAATAAAAGACGATACAAATACCAAAAGTCAATTCCCAAAGGGGAACCAAATCAAACGCCCAAGTCTGTGTAATATCGATATATGCATAGGTCATACTGAAGCCGATTAAGCCAAAGTAAACAACAAGGATGATATTTAGGGCGGCTCCGATGTATTTACCGAATAACTCTTTATGCAAGCCGATTATATCCCCAGTTGATGAACTTTTTAAAATAACCAAAACCATCATAAATAATATATTCAACGTTAAGCCGACAACGAGCACGGAAACCCAGGCATCGTGGCCTGCTCCTTTAGCTATCCTAGTCTGAAAATTTAAAATGCCTATCCCGATTTGCGAAGCGGGAAATAGAAAAAACAAAAAAAACGGGGAAAGTTTATTTTTCTCTTGAACTGTCGGATTCATTGTTGATGCCCCATTCTTATCTTAGGATACCAGCCTGTATAATAGTTACCTTGATATCAGGCTCGACCTTCAGTTGTTTGTAATCATTCTTATAGAAATCCTTTTCATTCCAAGTTCTGTCATATGACCGGACCAAGTCACCAAGACCAAGTGGATCGACATTGTTTTCCTTGAACAATTGGATGAGTTCATATATATCGTTGCTTACCCTTTCTTTAATTGCAGTCTTTACCGTTTCAACATCGTTTTTTCGGTTCAGCTGGATCCAACCTGGATATTCGCGGATTTTTACATGTAAATCAAGATTTACCTTGATTTTATGCTTGGAAATAACGTTCCACGTTGGTTTATTCTTTAGTTCGCGTACAGCTATCTTGCCTTTTTTTTCATCTTTCTTGATAGGAATTTGGAACAAGACCTGATGCTTAAAGGGATCAAGAAGAGAGAAAATCACGTATTGTTTTTCAGTTAATTGAAGCTTGTACTGGTCATCTTTAAAAATGGCCAGCCCCTCAATAAGGACACTTTTTTCTGTACCGTGGGCAAGCACAGGCATATAAGGATCCCTGCCTGCGCCAAAATAATTGTTTAAAAAAATATGAAGGTCGGTCTGTGGCATCGACATTGAAGTATAGTTTTGGGTAATCGTGTCTTCAATTGCCAAGGTCCCGTTTTCTTTTACCTTTTTTAGAAACTCCTGGGCATTAGGTTTTACGACAGCTGTCTGGACATTGGTGCCAATCGTAGGATTGTTGAAAACAGTTCGAATGATATGGCCGACCCCTTTCTTGGCAAACTCTTCACCAAACACTATGACCATTGTTTTTGAGAGCTCAATGGGAAATTGAGCTTGTTGGTTCGTATGGGCAAGAAGTTCGCTTGATGTAGTTCCTTTGACATTCCTGATTTGGATATCCTGTTTGTTTTTCCCTTTTGTATAATCAGGATACAGTGCGGTCGCACCCATTTTCCCATCTTTTTTTGCATCATAGCCAAGGGTATGGATGATACTCAGTCTGTCAATAACCTTCGTTCGTTCGCAACCGGGTATCACGGCAAGCAGAATAATAATCAAACATAACAAAGGACGATTCAACTTATTTCACCTCTATTCAGTATCAAGGTCCTTCTCTGGGTCGTTATTTACGGAGACTGCATACCGTTTCTTATCCAGGGTCCTGAGATATCCAGGTCTTATGGACAGAAGTGAATAAGGGGGCCTTGAAACCCCGGACCCTATATCTTTTATACGAAACGGAAAGAGAGGGACCATATAAGGGATGCCAATCGACTTAAGCTGCATTAAATGGCTAAGCAAGAAGACAATCGCAACTGCCAATCCATATCCGCCCCAGATTGCTGCCAAAAAAATAAGTGGGAATCTCAAAAAGCGGACGGTGTTGGACATTTTGTAAATGGGTGTAGTAAACGATGATAGTGCGGCAAGTGCGACAATGATTAACAGGATGTTACTCGTTAATGCTGCTTCGACCGTGGCCTGGCCAATAACAATACCTCCAACTATACCAAGTGTCTGGCCAATTTTACTTGGCAGCCTGGCTCCTGCTTCTCGAAGGAGCTCAATTGTAATTTCCAGGAACAAAACCTCCAAAAATGGAGGAAACGGTACATTTGCCCTTGAATAAATAATCGGGCCAAGCAGGTCGCTTGGAATGATCTCAAAATGGTAAGTCAGTACAGCAACGTAAATTGGCGTTGCAAACACTGAAAACGCAACACCGAAAAAACGGATCAATCGAAAAAAGCTTCCTTGAATCCAGGATAGATAATAGTCTTCTGCAGCAGAAAAAAAATCCAGCAAAGTGGAAGGGCAAAGAATTGCATAACAAGAGCCTTCCGTTAATATAGCCAGTTGCCCAGATAATAGCGAATAGACTGTCCTATCAACCCTTTCTGTAATGATGAATAATGGAAAAGGGGTTTTAGTATTATCAGAAATTAATTGGTCAATTACACCTGAATCAAATCTGCCATCAAAGTCGATATCTTTCAGACGCTGTCGTACCGTTTGGATATAGTCGGGATTTGTTACACCTTTTATATAGACGATGGAAACGTCTGTTTTTAATTTGCCGCCTACCCTTAATTCTTCGAATATCAAATCGGATGTTAAAATATCACGCCTTAATAAGTGCATGTTTACTTTTAAATCCTCAACAAAGCCAACCTTTGGGCCAACCACACTGTATTCACTGTTGGTTTCGTTCGTTTGCCGAATCCCTTCTGACCAATTTCCGATATTGATTAATGCACATTGTTGTGTGTCTTTTTTAAACAGAAGCGCTGCATATCCCTTATGCAGTTTTTCCTCAATTTCTCTAGCATCATCGGTTACCTTTATATCCTCAATAGGAATAAAGTTTCCGATAGTGGAAATTTCCTTTATCTCTTTGATTTTGTCGTGCAGATTCTTAAGGATAAGCTTATGAAGCTTTTTATCGTCAATTAACGTTGAATAGTAATGAAGGGAGATGCTTTTATTTTCAAACGGATAAATGCTTGAAAAATCGCTGGACTCCTTGGCGTTGGCTAGGATGTCCTTTAATTGGGTAGGAGGATCATCTTTCTTTTTCGCAGTCGGGCCGTTCTTCCGTCTAAACATCCAACCTCACCACCTTGTAGAAAAAGGAATTATGTTGTTAGTATGTATGTTTTGGAATAAAGTATGAGTAATGAAACAATGGCAAATTAAAAAAGCTCCCGTATGAGCGGAAGCTTTAATTTATTCTGTTTCCGAGGCAGCTTTTATAAACTGCTCCAATCCAGCTATTAGGTTCGCATCTATCAATCCATCAGTCCTTAACGTATCAATCGCACTCTCAATTACATATATGCGTGGTACCTTGCCGTTCATAAGTTCCTCTTCGATGAAGTCGAGAAGCTCATATCGCCTTTTTTGGTCGTCCAGATGAACAAGCTGCTTCTTCATGGCTAATATGGTTATATGCAGCTTGTCCCTGAAGTCCTGATTGGTGCCGCTTGAAAAAGGGAACAGTTTCTCAAAAAGAGATGAATCGAACAGTTGGTCATCCGATGCGGATACTTCCTCAACAATGGTAACGATTCGATTGACACTATATTTGACAATTTCGCGAATCGTTGGGAACGAGCTTTGCGCAAGTGAAATAATCTTCAAGTTTTGCTGCAAAATGCCCAAGAACAGCACAGAGCAATCCAGCAAATATTGCTTTTTTTCCTCGCCAAAGATATCGATAAACCGGTGGTAAATCCAGCGAAGATTGCGAAGGTAGTTGTCTCGAAGCAGATTTTTTAACTCAGGGTCATTTGATACAATTGCTTCATCATAGAGAGAAAGAAGCTTATTGGTTCGGTTTGTCTTAAGGTGCAATTCAACCTGTTTGATAAGGACATTAATATCAGAGCGTTTTTGTCCAATCAGTAGTTCATTGAGATCCGACTCGGATTGCTTGCGTATCGATTTTATAAGTGCGATTAACAATTCATTTTTTGAGGAAAAGTAATTGTAAAAAGTTCCTTTCGAAATGCCGCTCAAATCCAGGATATCCTGGATCGAGGTCGACTGGAATCCTTTTTCTATAAACAATTTGTGGGCAGTTTTAATAACATGCTGCTTTCGGTCGTTCATTTCATCACCCTGTCAGTTACTTGTACTCGGGGTACAAAAATTAGTCTATACTATTTTATTTGATAATTCAAACCTATAAAATAGGCGGTTTTATGGATTGAATTTTTTGGACTCATGGTATATGATAGAGTGCATGTGAAATAAAGGTATAAAAAAGTGGACTGAACGTATACAGGAGGAAATATGGAACAAAAAGTAACAAGCCATGCACGCCCCCCATACGGCATACTAGCCGTTTTGATGATTGGGGCGTTTATTGCATTTCTAAATAATACATTATTAAATATTGCACTTCCGTCCATAATGGCGGATTTAAAAATAGAGGCAGCAACTGTTCAATGGCTGACAACTGGCTTTATGCTTGTAAACGGTATATTGATTCCGACAACGGCATTCTTGATTCAAAAATACTCGGTTAGACAGCTTTTTCTAGCTGCTCTAGGAATTTTTACTATTGGTACATTAATCGCAGGGACAGCCCATGACTTCCCTGTATTGCTCTCAGGACGTATGTTACAGGCATCAGGTTCAGCTATCTTGATGCCGCTTTTGATGAATGTTATGCTTGTCAGCTTTCCAATAGAAAAAAGAGGAACAGCAATGGGTGTATTCGGCCTGATACTAATGTTCGCTCCGGCCATTGGGCCGACATTGTCTGGCTGGATTATTGAACATTATGATTGGAGAATGCTGTTCCATTTCATCACGCCAATCGCCGCTGCCATTCTCATAATTGGATTCTTCCTTCTAAAGGATAAGAAAGAAAAAACAAACGACCGATTGGATTTTGTATCCCTTTTACAATCAAGTATTGGTTTTGGCGGAATTTTATACGGGTTTAGTTCGGCAGGGAATAAGGGCTGGGACAGTCCGTATGTATATGGTGCGATACTAATTGGGACAGTTTCCTTGTTAATCTTCATTTTGCGCCAGTTAAGGCAGGGCAATCCGATGCTGAATTTCCGTGTTTATCAGTTTCCGGCTTTCGCCCTTGCTTCCGTCATATCAATGACAGTAAATATGGCACTTTTTTCAGGAATGATATTATTACCCATTTATACTCAGAACCTTCGTGGCATCACGCCGATGGATGCAGGATTGTTAATGTTGCCTGGTGCTTTAATTATGGCATTCATGTCGCCAATTACCGGCCGGCTGTTCGATAAGTTTGGAGGAAAGGTCCTCGCCATTGTTGGCTTGCTAATTATTACGGTTACCACCTTTGATTTTTCAAGGCTTACTCTTGAAACCTCCTATACTCACTTGATTGTTCTGTACTCAATCAGGAGCCTGGGCATGTCAATGGTCTTCATGCCCGTCTCGACAAACGGGCTAAACCAGCTCCCTCCGAGATTCTATCCTCACGGGACTGCGATGAACAACACGATGAATCAGGTTGCAGGAGCAATTGGAACTGCCCTTCTTGTTACCATTATGACAAACCGGACAGAATCGAGGGCGGCGGAGCTTGGTAAAGAGGCGATGAGCAAATTGACCGAGCAGCCTACTGGTGAAGCCGCTGCTCAAATGAAGCAGCAAATTATGGCTCAGGCTATGCTTGATGGGATAAATTTCTCATTTTTGATTGCTACGCTGATTTCAATTGTTTCTCTTGTTCTTGCGTTCTTTATCAAGCGTGCGACGCAAGCGGAAGATCCGCTGGAAAAATCGCAGGCAGGAAACAAGCTTGCGGAAAAGTAAAATTTGGGAAGAGGCAATGCCGATGCCATGGCATTGCCTTTTTTAATGAAAAGTTTCTCCTCATCCGCTCCTTATTAGCCAGAAACTTTATCAGCTTTACACCGTCCAAATATGTATTAAGAGAGGTGGGGGACGGTGTTGTGCAAAAGTTTAGAATAAGGAAAATTGTTATCATTTTGGCCGTCCTAGTGGCAGTTTCTCTGGTTCCATTTATGGAAGGACAGTTATTAAGCAGCGGCAATTCAACTGAAAAAGAAACTAAGCATCGGGATGAATTCTATGAAATCGGGCAGACGCTTATGGCGAAACACAATTATCCAAGCCGTCCTTATGACAGCAGAGTTGTAGTGGAAGGCGTCGGATGGAAGGATGGAAATTTCCGGTTATACTCAATGTTGTCAGCGTGAATGGAAGTTTCTATTCAGATGTACCGAAGATATTTTCTCCAATTGTTACATACAAGGGTAAGGAGTACATACTGACAAAAAAGGTCTGGATGGAGGGGGCGCTTGAACCTTACAAAGGCTCCTTAAGCCGGTTTGCAGTAACATCCCTTTCAGAAGGGATACCAGCCGGGGCGTGGCCTGAGAAACTTGAAGTCAATGGCCAGGAAATCAATCTTCCCGAAGTAACAGGAAAAGGGCAGCCTTTTCCTCAGTTTACACCTTTTAAGAAAACGATTGAGCATGTGGACAAGGAGTTTGGCTCCGGGGAAAATCAATATGTTATTAAAGGGATGAATATAAACGAAAAGGGCGGTACGGTTACATTAAAAGTAAAGGCCAATTTGGATAAGCCAAGAGAGTCCCGCTTTTTTCTGCTGGCCGATGATAAAAATCGGATTTTCAGCTTTCTGAAAAGCTCAATTCCAACCTATTATGAACAAACAGAGACACTGGTTAAACTAAGATTAACACAGCCGCTTCCTGCTGATATTTCGACCTTAAGCCTGGTGGTTTTTAAAGGGGAATCCCTTCAATCCCATCTATACGGGATAGGGAACAAAAAAGTCATACCTTTCTATAATGAATAATGAAAGAGCAAGGCAACTTTTGCCTTGCTCCTTTATTACCTAATAAAGCCTTCTTTAATTAAATAATCCCTCGCCACTTTGCTTGGTGACTGCTTGTCTGTATCTACTTTATTGTTCAGCTCGCGCATCGTTTCGTCAGTCAGTTTTCCAGCAAGAAGATTAATGGCATCTTCAAGCTCGGGGAATTTCTCCAGCGTTTCTTCCTTCACCACCGGAACAGCGTAATACGGCGGGAAGAAATTCTTGTCATCCTCAAGCACCTTCAAGTCAAATTCATCAATCAGCCCATCTGTTGAGAAGGCATCAATCACTTCACTTTCGCCATTTTGAAGGGCGGTATAGCGCAAGCCGCCATCGATTGCCCGCAAGTCTTTAAACTTCATGTTGTATGTTTCAACAAGGCCTGGAAGCCCGTCCGGCCGATTTGTAAATTCAATTGTTGAGCCCAATATCAGTTCCGGGCTGGCATCAGCAAGATCAGAGAAGGTTTCAAGCCCATATTGGTCGGCTGTCTCCTTGGTAACCGCCAATGTATAAGTATTATTGAAACCGAGCGGCTTCAAGGTCTTAATGTTGTACTTGTCAGCGAATTCCTTCTTAACGATTTCATACGCTTCATCAGGGTCAGTGGTTACTTCTTTTTTGAAAATGCTGACCAGTCCAGTGCCGGTATATTCAATATACATATCAATATCACCGCTGTTGATTGCACTCACTACAACATTCGTTCCACCCAGATTCAATTTTCTTTCTACTTCGATATCGGTTTTTTCCTCAATCAAGTCAGCGACCAGATGGGCGAGTATATTTGCTTCGGTAAAATTTTTCGTGCCAATCGTGACCTTGTCCTCCTTCGCGCCAGCTATAGAGAAGAAGTAGGCAAGGCTGACACCAGCAACGAGAAGCAGTGCAGCAGCAGGAATAAGAACTTTTTTGTTCTTCCATCCCCTTTTTTTAGATGAAGCAAGTTTGGCTTTATTTGTATAAGACATTCCCGATTCAAGTTTTCCAACAGCAAAGTCAATTAGAAGCGCAAGGATACAGGCAGGGATGGCACCTGCGAGAATCTTGTTGGTATCAACTGAATTTACTCCCGAGAATACAAGGAAGCCGAGGCCTCCCGCTCCAACGAAGGCGGCAATGGTCATTAAGCCGACTGCTGTAACAGCGGAAATCCTCACACCTGCCATTATGATGGGAAACGCAAGCGGCAGCTGAATCTTGCTCATGATTTGGCTATTGGTTAAACCAATTCCTTTTGCGGCTTCCAAAATATCACGATCAATATTTGTCAATCCAGTGTATGTGTTCTTGACAATTGGAAGCAAGGAATAAAGGACGACCATGATAATTGCAGGAGTACTGCCAATTCCGACAAATGGAATCAGGAAACCTAGTAGCGCCATGCTTGGAACAGCTTGGACTACATTGGCAGTCCCAATGACAGGTTTCGATAATGTTTTGTTCCGTGAAACAAGAATGCCTAAGGGAACCCCGATGATAACCGCAATTCCCACAGCCAGAATGCTTAAGTAAATATGCTGGCCCAATAGTGACAGGATTTGCTGATGATTGTCAGTGACATATGTAAAAAATTCATTCATTAGAATGCCACCTCCATGTCAATCAGCTGGCTGCTTAAGGCCGAGAGGATGCTGCTTCGGGTAATCAAGCCGGTTAATTTGCCAGCCTCATTAATAACCGGGAGATAGCCGATTTTATGCTCATTCATGATTTTCAGTACCTCGATCAAATTTTCCTCTTCCTGGACTGAAAGGACATTGCGCTCCATTAAGTCCTCAATAAGCCCGGTCCGATTTTGAAGCTTAACGGCTTTTAGAGTCATCAGGCCAACGAGATTAGAGTCTCTATCTGTCACCATCAGGCTGTCTACTTTATTTTCCTTCATAATCTCAATTGCCTGCAGCACATTCCTTTTCGGCGAAACTTTAACAGGTGAGGTAATCATAATATCCGATGCTTTCAGGACTTCCGGGTTATTCCAAACCCTTCGTTTTCCAATAAATTCTTCAACATAGTGTGATGCCGGATTCTTTAGAATATTTTCGGGAGTATCATATTGGACGATTTCCCCGTCTTTGAGGAGGCAGATTTTATCGGCAATCTTATAGGCTTCATCCATATCGTGGGTAACAAAGATGATAGTTTTGTTCAATTCCTTCTGCATATTGAATAGTTCATCCTGAAGGGAGCTCCGGGTGACAGGATCAAGTGCGCTGAAGGGTTCATCCATTAAGATGATATCGGAGTCGGTAGAAAAGGCCCTTGCAACACCGACGCGCTGCTGCTGGCCTCCGCTTAGTTCTTTTGGATAGCGGTACTTATATTCTTCTGGGTCAAGTCCAACCAGGCTGAGCAGCTCATCAGTCTTTTTTTCAATTGCCTGTGGGTCTTCACCTTTAAGTTTAGGAATCAATTCAATGTTTTCTTTAATCGACATGTGCGGGAAGAGGCCTGTATTTTGAATGACATAGCCAATATTGCGGCGCAACTGGATTGGATCCGTTTCTGATATGGCTTTTCCATTCACATAAATTTCTCCAGATGTCGGCTGGATGAGCCGGTTCACCATTTTTAAAAGAGTGGTCTTTCCGCAGCCGCTCGGGCCGATAAAGACAACCAATTCACCATCATTGATGGTGAGATTAAAATCATTGATGACGGTTTGCCTATGATACTTTTTAACAATACCTTCAAAACGAATCATTCTATACCCCCTCTGTTTAGTGACAAAAAGCGACAGTAATTTTTACCCAGACTGTTCACCAACAAAACCTATATATGGAAATTTGGGGATGTGTGAATGGAGAATAATCTAATAGAGGGGTCGAAATAGATTAATCATGCGTGCGTAAGTGGAGATTAACTCCCCATCCAAAAGGACGGGTGGTGTCCACCTGCCCTTTAAAATCTAACAAATGCGAGGGGCCGCACCAAAATAGGCGGCCTCAACTACTATTTATAAAATTTTTCCTCTATAATTCTGTTATCTTATTAAGATTGTGTTTTGGAATGCGAACGGATATGCTATGATGTAGTGGATTGCTCTATCAATTTATTTTTCTATGGCTTTTAGTGCAATCGTTTGCATTAACTATAAGCGGGGGAAAAAGAATTCTCCCATGATTGTTTAGTTTCACTTTATTCCTTACTATGAGGTGCAATGATGAATAAGAAATGGTGGAAAGAAAGCGTTTGCTATCAAGTGTATCCCCGAAGCTTCATGGACAGCAATGGCGATGGCATTGGAGATTTGAAGGGGGTTACGTCCAAGCTTGATTATCTTAAAAATTTAGGAATAGATGTCATTTGGCTGTCACCTATGTATAAATCTCCAAATGATGACAATGGCTATGATATTTCCGATTACCAGGGCATCATGGATGAATTCGGAACAATGGCAGATTTTGATGAATTGCTCGAAGAAGTGCATAAACGGGATATGAAATTGATTCTTGATCTCGTCATTAACCATACGAGTGACGAACATCCATGGTTTATTGAATCTAGATCTTCAAAGGAAAGTTCAAAGCGTGATTGGTATATATGGCGTGATGGCAAAGCTGGCAAGGAACCGAATAACTGGGAGTCGATTTTCAACGGCTCGGCATGGAAGTATGATGAACAGACAAAACAATATTTCATGCATCTCTTTTCAGCGCGACAGCCTGACTTAAACTGGGAAAATCCTGAAGTCAGGCAGGCACTTTTCAATATGGTAAACTGGTGGCTGGAAAAAGGAATTGATGGATTCAGGGTTGATGCAATTTCCCATATTAAAAAGAAGCCCGGGCTCCCTGACATGCCGAATCCAAAGGGGCTGCAGTATGTGCCTTCTTTCGATTATATGATGAATGTGGAAGGTATTGATGACTTCCTGAAAGAGTTTGCTGACAAAACGGTCCGTAAGTATGATGTGATGACGGTTGGGGAAGCCAATGGTGTCCGCCTTGCTGATGCCGACAAGTGGGTTGGTGAAAAAGACGGCTACTTTAATATGATTTTCCAATTTGAGTTTCTTGGTCTTTGGGACAAAAACAAGAAAGACTCTGTAGATGTTAAAGCATTGAAGCGTGTACTGACAAAATGGCAGAGAGGCCTTGAAGGTGTCGGCTGGAATGCCTTGTTCATCGAGAATCACGACCAGCCCCGCCGCGTATCTACATGGGGAAATGATAAGAGGTACTGGAAGAAAAGTGCCAAAATGCTTGGTGCGATGTACTTTTTAATGAAGGGGACCCCTTTTATTTACCAGGGTCAGGAAATTGGGATGACCAATGTGAAGTTCCCTTCAATTGATGACTATGATGATGTGGGAATGAAGAATTATTATAGGATTGAAACCGGGAAGGGACGTTCCCACGAGGAAATCATGGAGTTCATCTGGAAGCATGGCCGGGACAACGCACGTACACCTATGCAATGGGATTCGAGTCATATGGGTGGATTCACTACTGGAGATACAACATGGTTTGGCATGAACCCGAATTACACAGACATAAATGTTGCCAGCCAGATTGATGACAAGGATTCGATCCTTCATTTTTATAAAAAATTAATTCGGCTCCGTAAAGAAAATAGCCTTTTTGTTTATGGAAAATACCACTTGTATCTTCCGAACCATCCAAAGCTTTTCGTATACACTCGTACCCTTGGGGCAAGAAAAGCAATTATTCTTTGCAATGTGCATGGGACACCTTCCAGGTTGAAATTGCCGACAGCAATCAGGTATAAGAAAAGCAAATTGGTTCTGAATAATTATCCGGTAACTGGACCGAAACTGCCGAAGGAATTTACAATGAAGCCTTTTGAAACGAGGGTCTATTTCCTTAATTAATACCCTGCAGTCTTACGCTTCGTCCCTATGAAGCTCTTGGCTATAAAATTTAAATGTGAAAAACAAGCGGCGCCCATTCCGTGTGGATGGGCGCCGTTTTTAGTCCAGTAAATGCTGGAGCATGTCTTTGTATGATTGCCTGGCTTCCTCGAACGGTATATCGAGGGCTTCACTCAGCCTTCTCAGTAAATCATTGTCATAGCTTAGCCAGGCTGAGTAGGTTCGTTTTACATCCCGCTCGGCAGCAACAAAGGAGTCAAACTCTGTAGAAGCGTTCCCCTTAGAGACAGCCTCAACCCTGCCTTTTTCCAACGGACGAATTAAGATCATATCACCATTACGGTTTTCAAAATATGTTCCATAGGAGGTTTCCCTTAAGTTAAGTTCATTTCGGTCCGCATCGAGCTTAAGCGGCTGAAGGGGAAAAACATCAACAACTACCTTTTGGAAGATATCTTTTCCGAGCTCACAGCCACTAGCCTTTGGATGCCCGCCCCCGCCAAAACGGGACGCAAATTCGGCAACATTCACCTCATCATGGATTGTTCGGAAGCCAGCCTTTTTTCCACCGACATTCAGGAGGGCGACCATATCGAGGTGGGAGAATAGTTTATTCAATGCATTGCCCAATTCGGATAGATATTGTTCGGCATGGACAATACCTACGCAATATTCATCCACATTTGCCTGAACCAGCTGCCTGCTTTTTGAACGGATGTACCGTTCAATCTTGGCATCTTCAATATCAAGCAGGAAGTTTTCACTTTCCGAAAGAGAAAAAGCTTCTGGATGGTTTTTAAGCCTCTCGAGCAATTCTTCCTCGAACTCGCTCCTGTCCATAATATAAAATAAATCATTCAGCCTCTTGGCAGCCGTATTATTATTTTCATCCCATTCCCATGTGTCATACTGGCGGACAAGGTCGACAAACTCTTCAAGCGCCTTTGTTGCGCCGAGAGCACCCTTTTTAACAAGATGGTCATAGAACAGAGAGGTAGCGCAGGTTTTTTTCCCGGAATCATACTCTGGCAAGACAAATCCCCACTCATATTCATTGAAGTGCATCGCGGTTACATGGTGATCGATGAGCCGGATATGGCCACCCTTTTTAAAACGGTCAGCAAGCTTCTTCTCCACCTCGGAATTTACTGCAAGATCTGTTATGTATAGTTCTTCCCTGGCTGTTTCAGGGTTGGCTATGTAATGCTGAACTCTGTCGTTCAAGACCCGGTGCGAACAATAAGCGACATCAGCCTGGTCTCC
Source organism: Bacillus sp. FJAT-27225 (assembly GCF_001685025.1). GTDB lineage: Bacteria > Bacillota > Bacilli > Bacillales > Cytobacillaceae > Bacillus_D. The sequence goes on from NZ_MAYU01000023.1 coordinate 399,393, forward strand.
ATACGCCAGCCTGGCAAGCAAGCCGCAGCCTAGCCCGTCCAAATCTATATCTGTGAAAAGCTTCATCTCGGAAGTCATCCTTTCTTGTCATTCATAAAGATTAGTTTTAACACCAAAATGTTCCTTATGCAAGGCGGTGGTCTTTTATTAGTTGATTAAGGCTAAACGCTTTTGGGAAGAGGTTAATGGGATAAGCCATTTCTTTGTTATTTTGTATCGGGTTGTTCATACTTGTATCCGTATGAATCATATAATCGTGCCCTTTCTCCCCTTAAGGTAAAAAAACGTTATTTACCTAATTATACATGATTGTATTATGGCTTAAACGTACCGGCACTGTTTACTATACCCATTTTTTTGAGAGCGAGGGCCCGGGTTTTAAAAGTACAACAATGCTGGATGATTTGTTACTAGTAAGGAGGAAAAAACATGGCAGATAATGAGGAAATCAAAAAAGAAATTCTTGAGGCGTTCAATTTTAGGCATGCAACAAAGGAATTTGATCCGAACAAGAAAATTAGCGAGGATGATTTTAATTTTATCCTTGAAACAGGACGCCTATCACCAAGTTCATTCGGTGCTGAGCCATGGCGATTTATTGTTGTCCAAAATGGCGAACTCCGCAAAAAGATTAAAGAAACATCCTGGGGTGCATATGGTAAGGCCGAGAATGCCAGCCATTTCGTTATCTTCCTTGCCAGGACAGCAAAGGATACAAAGTATGATGCGGAGTATCTTCGGGATCATTTTCTGAGGTCATCAAACATCCCTGAAGATTTCCTTTCGAAGTTTCTTGGGAGGATTGAAGAATTCCAGCGGGATGACTTCAAGCTGCTAGATAAGGACGGCAGGCTTCTGTATGAATGGGCATGCCGGCAAACCTACATAGCACTTGGGAATATGATGACAGCAGCTGCCCAGCTGAAAATTGATTCTTGTCCAATCGAAGGCTTCAATATTGAAGAAATGAATGCCCTCTTGGATGAGGAAGGTCTCCTTGAAGGCGGAAGGTTTAGTATTTCCGTTATGGCTGCATTTGGATATCGAAAACAGGAACCTGCCCCTAAAAAACGCAGGCCAGCCGAAGATATTATTAAGTGGATTGAGTAATGCCGAAATTAATAAGCAACGGACCACTGATGGAAAAAAACATTGCGTTTCCCCGCCTATTTTGATAGGAATTAAGATAGGAAATCCAAATTGATAGGGGGAGCCTGAAACAGATGGAAATAATCTACTGGTCTGTTTTTGAAAATAATCAATGGCCCTTGCATGTTGCAGCATCAAGTAAAGGTTTGTGCTTTGTAGGAACACCAGGGCAGGGGTTAGTCGAACTTGAAGCCTGGGTCAAAAAGCACCGGCCAACATCACAGCTGATGAAGGATAACCGGATTCTAGACCCGTATATTTCGGAGTTGCGCGAATATCTGGAAGGAACCAGGACCAGTTTCGCCATGCCGGTTGATACGAAAGGAACGCCGTTTCAGCAAACCATTTGGGATGCATTAAAAGAAATCCCGTACGGCAGGACCGTTACCTATAGTGACATTGCAGACCGGATTGGAAAACCATCGGCAGTACGAGCGGTTGGTTCAGCGATAGGCGCAAACCCGGTTATGATTACAATCCCTTGTCATAGAGTAATTGGAAAAAATGGAACACTCACCGGTTTCCGGGGCGGAATTGAAATGAAGAAGTTTTTGCTGGAGCATGAACATACGTTTTCAGCCGTGCATCAATGAAAAGACAGTAGAAAAAATGCCATTCGCCAGACTACCGGCGAATGGCATAGTTTTTCTTATGCGTTAGGAAAATTCAAATTTGCTGGGAAAAAGGCGGTATGCATATAGCATCCGCCTTTTTAATGAAGCAAGTTATTAGCCCCAAAGATAGCTGTAATGACTTTATAAAAGCGATTCGGCGCCATCAATATAAATTTCGGTGCCGGTAATATGGCTTGATAAATCGGATGCCAGGAAGTACACAAGGTCTGCTACCTGCTCCGGCTTTCCTGGCTCGTTTGCGAGCGGCTGATTTCCTTCGGGATACTCGACAGGGATAGTGATTTTTTCAAGCTCTTCCTCAGCCGGGAACGTATTATCATGGATATTGGTGTCTATTGCTCCAGGGCAAATTGTATTAACCCTGATTTTATAGTTCGAAAGCTCAAGTGCTGCCATCTTCCCAAATCCGACTTGTCCAGCTTTTGATGTGCTATAGGCGGAGAAACCGAAGTTTTTAAACCAGCGATTCCCGTTGATTGAGCTAGTGATAATCATGCTGCCACCTCGTTCCTTCATATAAGGTATCGCGTACTTTACCGTTAGGAAGGTACCCCTTAGATTAGTCGTAATCGTTTCATCCCAGTCATCCGCTTCAAGATCCTCAATGGGGGCAATGACCCCGTTAATTCCTGCATTGGCAAACACAATATCAAGCCTTCCAAATGCTTCAACCGTCTGTTTGTATGCTTGTTGTACATCATCCGGGTTTGCGACATCGCATTCGGCAATAATCGCGCTGCTGCCTTTTTGTTCAATAATTGCTTTTACTTCTTCTGCATTTTCCTCTTTTACGTCAATTAAGGCGACTTTTGCCCCTTCGCTGGCCAGTTTGATGGCAGCGGCCCGGCCAATCCCGGAACTTGCCCCTGTTACAAATGCTACTTTTCCATCCAATATTCCCATTCGCCATACCTCCATTCTTGCAAACTTTACTTACTTCTTATCCCCATTTTTTCAAGATGGAAACCTGCCACTCCAAAATCTGAATAATTGGTTAGGCATTGTTCGACTGGTAATGAGTGTGACTGAATTGTGAAATTCTCGGATATATGTAAAATTTCTCGGATAAGTGATCAAAAATCCCGGATAAGTGGTCAAAGAAACCTCGGACATATGAAAATTCCCTAGGATAGGTAATCAAAAATATCGGATATAACTGTAAAACCGCCGGATAAGTTAATAGCTTGCCAGCACGGCTACCGCTATCCATTTATACCGCTGAACTTGAAGCCGGCTTTAGTCCATTCCTAAGTCTTGAAAATTAAATGAATGATGAGAGAAGTTTTTCTTTTTTCATACAAGGGGAAGTAAATAGAGGAGTTGAATTGTTAGTATAGTGAAAGTAAGAGGCTGCTATATTTATTTGAAAGAAGAATGAGGGGGATTTGCATGAACGGGGCGTTAGTTTTGCAGTCGGATTTTGGAATAAGCGATGGAGCGGTTAGTGCAATGTATGGAGTCGCGTTCTCTGTTGACAGTGCCATCCGCATATTTGATTTAACCCATGATATCCCTCCATTTAATATATGGGAGGGGTCTTACCGTTTGCTCCAGACAATCTCCTATTGGCCGGAAGGAACTGTGTTTGTTTCTGTCGTAGATCCTGGCGTTGGTTCTGCCAGGAGGAGTGTTGCCGTCAAAACAAGCGATGGGAAATATATTATCACTCCTGATAATGGAACTCTGACACATATACATAAATTCATTGGCATTATTGAAGCAAGGGAGCTAGATGAGGAAAAAAACAGGCTGCCCCATTCGAAGGAGTCTTACACGTTCCACGGCAGGGATATTTTTGCCTATACAGGCGCCCGACTTACGATGGGTAAATTGGCTTTTGATCAAATAGGCAAGATAATTGATGGTGAAACACTTGTAAGCCTTCCATTGAATTCCGCTTCTCTAAAAGACGGATATATAAGCGGGATAGTCGAAATCCATGATGTCCGGTTTGGAAATATTTGGACAAATATTAACCGGGACTTGCTCAAGGAGGCTGGAATCCACTACGGAGACCGGTTAATTGTGTCAATCGGAAATGGGACAAGGCAAGTATACAGAAATACGATGACTTTCGGCCGATCCTTTGCCGATACGATTGTTGGTGAACCTCTTGTTTATATCAACTCCCTGGACAATATTGCGATTGCCATTAACCAGGGGTCGTTTGCTGATGCATTTCATATCGGCTCAGGAACAAATTGGACAATTTCATTTGTAAAGAGAGACGATAGCTATGGAGCTTGATCAACTTTTGAAGGAATCCATATTTTGTTCCGTACTTCAATTGGCGGGCTTGTCCCTTACATTGAACTTGATTTAAGGCAGGATTATGTAGACGTACGGCTTCCGGTAAAAGAAATATGGATTGGGCCAACGAATAAGATGGATAACGCATACCGGGGTCTGGAAGCATTTCTGGATTCTCTCGGATATTTTAAAACAGAAATAAAGAAATCCGTCATACCATTAAGATTTTAAAAAGCTATTCCTTATAGAAGGGATAGCTTTTTAATTTCCTTGCTTCAAAGCAATGAATACATTCTGGATAAATTAGTTTAAAACTGAAACAAAAATATATGTTATTTCGTCAGTTTAGGCGAGTATACTTAACGTATAGAAAAGTTCCGGGACAACCGGGGGCAGGATGTATGGGAGGAAAGGGTGGAGGAAGTGGCTGATATGGCAAAGCGGGATTCCCTGCTTTTCATTTATTTCGGATCAATAGCCTTTATTGATTTCATTTTTAGGTTGGGTGTCTTTGAAAATTTTTATTTGCGGGACTATAGTTTATCAATCCTTTTTATTTTGGCACTTTCATTTTTGTTCCACTTTTTGACCAGCTTCCTTTCTGGTATCGCCAGTTATGTAGTTGCCTGTCTTATTCTTTTGTCGGTGACGATTCTTTATGCCTCCCAATTTATCTATTTTCAATTTTTCAGGACCTTTTATAGCGTATATTCAGCTGGAAATGGCGGCCAAGTTCTAGAATTCTGGAAAGATATACGACTGCTAATTGCAGAGAACGCACTGTGGCTTGGGGTGTTTTTTATACCTCTGTTGCTGCTCGTGATTTGGGGAAGAAAGCTCATATCGCCCAAAAAATTCGGTAAATTGAACCGCATTTCGGTTGCATGTTGCTTTATCATTGTCCAGATTGCAAGTATTGGAACTGTTTTTGCAAGTGGAAAAGATATCAACTCAGCTTATGACTTATACTACCGAAACAGCTTCCCGCTGCTTTCCGTAGAGAAGCTTGGCCTTATCACAACGATGCGGTTGGATTTGCAAAGACTCGTGACCGGATGGTCTCCAAAGCTCAGAGCAGTTGTGGACCCTGGCCAGTCTGAAGTCCCACGTCCCAACCCACAGGATTATTCTCCCGAGAAAAAGGTTGAATATAATAGAATGAACCTCGATTTCGAAGCGATGGCTGCTGCCGAGAAGGACCAGGAACTAAAAAACATGCACACCTACTTCAGCAAGGTACAGTCTACTGAGAAAAACGATTATACAGGAAAGTTCAAAGGCTATAATCTTATATTTATCACCGCCGAAGGCTTTTCCCCATACGCAGTTAATAAAGACGTGACACCGACATTGTATAAGCTTGTCCATGAGGGCTATAACTTTAAAAATTTCTACAATCCAATCTGGGGGGTCAGTACGTCTGATGGGGAATATGTAGCGACACTTGGGCTTATCCCAAAGAGCGGAGTATGGAGCTTCCAGGAATCCGCAAAGAATTATCTGCCGTTTGCAATGGGAAACCAGCTGAAAGAACTTGGCTATATAACAAAGGCATATCACAACCATACGTATACCTATTACCGGAGGGATTTGTCCCATCCGAATATGGGCTATGAGTATAAAGGGCTTGGAAATGGCCTTGATGTAAAGAAGACATGGCCGGAGTCAGACCTGGAAATGGTTGAAAAGACCGGGCATGAGTATATTGGGGATAAACCCTTTCATGCTTATTACATGACGGTCAGCGGGCATATGCAATACTCGTTTACTGGAAACTATATCGCTTGGAAAAATAAGCAGCATGTTGCTTCTCTAAATCTTTCGGAACAGGCAAAGGCCTACCTTGCAACACAAATCGAGCTCGATCGTGCACTTGAAAACCTCCTCAGCCAGCTGGAGCAGGCAGGGGTGGCGGAGAGGACACTGATTGCTTTAAGTGCGGACCATTACCCTTATGGGCTTGACCCGGCTACGATAGATGAACTTGCGGGCCAAAAGGTTGAAAAAAATTTCGAGCTTTACAGGAGCCCATTTCTCCTTTATGCAAAGGGGATGAAACCTTTAGTCATTGATAAACCAGCTTCCAGCCTTGACATTATCCCAACACTGTCCAACTTGCTTGGCCTCGAGTACGACTCAAGACTATTAATGGGCCGGGACATCTTTTCGCAAGAAGCCCCTCTCGTCATGTTTATGAACAAAAGCTTTATCACGGACAAAGGGCGATATAATGCGATAACAGGGGAGTTTATATCTGAGCCGGGCACTGACGTTGACCAGGGGTATGTAAAGACAATGTCCTCCATAGTTGAGGCGAAGTTCTACTATTCGTCCAAAATTCTTGACCTTGATTATTATCGGAAAGTCTTAAACCCTTAATATATCTTGCTTTTATTTTCTTTGCGTACCGGCCCCAGCCGGTTTTTTTCTTTCCAACTTATCCATATTGCGCTGTTTTTGCTCAATAATCGACAAATAGTCACAAGGTTCTGTAAAATAAAGCTGGAGCATATTCTTTCCAGCCAGTGAAAAATACATGATGACCATTATTGTATGATGGAGAGTGAGATCTATGTCCAGCAGCTACCCGCTTTTTGGCGGCAACAAGGATTACATGGTATATAATCCCGATGAACTGATTGATTTGTTTCTGACCAACACAGCAGATGGCTTTGCTATAGTGGGCATGGATAATCGCTATATTCGCGTCAACCCAACATACTGCAAGATTTTTGGCTACGAAGAATATGAACTGCTCGGCAGACAATTTAATGAATTTGTCCATCCCGATGAAGTTTCGGGAATTTTTGAAGAAGTGAAGAAGGGGAAGATTTTTTCAAACATTCTTTCGCAGCGATACCATAAAAATGGCCAGATGATTGATATTGCTGTTTCATACTCGCCTTTTCGCAATTCTTCAGGGGAAATCATAGCAGTTATCGGCATTTTCCGGGATATTACCGGCTCGAGGAATCTTGAGAGAGAACTGAAGAAAAGCCGGGAACTTTACAGGCTCATTACCGAGAATACTACAGATTTAATTACTGTTCTCTCAAATACGAAAAATAAAACGATTATCTTTGCATCCCCTTCATATAAAAAGGTCTGTGGAATCGATCCGGCTCAATTGGTGGGGAGAAGTGTCTATGACTTTCTTTCAAAAAAGGAAGCGGTGGGCCTTTATAAAATTATTAAATGTCTATCGAAAAAGGGTGAACCTGTCCTTTTTGAAAACGAAATAAAACTGCCAAGAGGAGATATGCTCTATCTGGAATACAATATCTCAGCTATTCATGATGAGCATGGTGAAATTGATTCTTTCCTGACAGTTGCGCGCAATATAACAGATAGAGTAAGAAATGAAACCGCAATACGAAATCTTGACAGGCTATCAATCATTGGCCAGCTTGCAGCCGGGGTTGCACATGAAATCAGGAATCCGCTTACCTCTTTAAAGGGATTTTCCAAGCTTCTTTTAAACGATAATTCAAAGGAGAAGCAGGAGCAATACCTTGAGATTGTCCGCAATGAATTGGACCGGATTGATATGATTGTCAATGAATTCATGTCATTGGCTAAACCCCAGGCCATCAGATTTGAAAGAGCGAATTTATATCCTATCCTTGATGGGACTGTTAATATCATTCAGCCGCAGGCACTCCTCCACAATGTTGAAATCAAAACAAACTATCCCGCTGAAGACATTGCTCTCCTCTGCAGCCCGAACCAGTTGAAACAAGTATTCGTCAATTTTTTAAAAAATTCAATTGAAGCAATGCCAAACGGCGGAAATATTACGATTAAAGTGGAAAAAACAGCCCCTGACCGAGTAAACATTCTCTTTAGGGATGAAGGGTCAGGCATTGACCCGGAGATAGTACGATACCTGGGAACTCCTTTTTATACGACGAAGGACAAAGGGATAGGTTTGGGATTGACGGTAAGCAATAAAATCATTCAGGAGCATAACGGGGAGATGAAAATTTCGAGCCAGGTTGGAGTTGGGACCGATATTAGCCTCGAACTGGCATGCCTTCATAGTTAAAAAGACAGGCACATGGGAAAGCCCATTGCGCCTGTCTTTTTTATATTGGCTTAGAATACCGGTGGAAAATCAGCAAGCTGCATGCGCAAACAAATGCGACAAAGCCATACCCTCCGAAAATATCATATTTCCCCGCAAAAAAGCCAAAGCCCAAGCCTGTTAACATGCGGCTTGCATTAAGCCCGAGCGACTGGAAAGAGTCAAAGGTTGCCCTCATTTCTGAATCAATCCGGTGATGTAAAAATCCAGTCACAATTGGATTGACAATTCCAGATGCGAGACAGACAAGGTAGAGAGCAGCCAGGCCGGTTGGCCCTTTAACGGATGCCAGGTACAAAAAGCCACCGGTGAAAATAATTAACACGGCTGTTAATAGTTTGGCCGGTGTATATTTTCTGATTAACCAATGAGCAAGGAGGCTTCCTGGCAATGATAGCACCATAATCCCGGCAGAAAATACTCCAAAATACAATACTGGTATTGAAAGGCGGTCCAGATAAAGCTGCCAAAACTCGTAAATGTAATTGATTGCAGCCCCTGTTGCCATCCCCGAAAGCAGGATTGCACAGACTTCAGGACTCGATTTTAAAAAATGGATTGGGCCAGTCAAATATTCTTTTATAGGCAGGTTTTGCTTTTTTTCACCAGATCTAGTAGAGGCGGGTTCAGACAAGCTAATTGCAATCAAGACACAAAAGGCACTTGCTGCAAATGACAGCCAATAATTCAATTCGAAACCGAACTTATTCGCGAGAAGGCTTCCTGATAATGCTGCAAGAATCGCTGCAAAAAAACCGACAGCATCCAGGTAGCCAAGATGTTTTTCGAATCGGTCCTCAAGGTTTACTGTTTTTAAAGAATCATACATCAAGGCGTTGGCAGCACCGCTAAAGGCTGACATTGATACTCCCGCAAGAAATACAGAGGCAGCAAAATGCCAGAACTCACTCGAAAATAACAAAATTAAAAATTCAAATGCCCCAACTGCCGCGCTTATCAGGATCAGTTTTTTTCTGCCCCATTTGTCGGCAAGGATACCAGAAGGAACCTCTAATAAAACAATCGTAACTGCATAAAAAATTTCTGTGTAGATGACCATAAGAACAGTCATTCCGCGCTCTTCCCAGAACAGCCTTTCAATGACATAGGCCGGAATAAGGCTGTGGAAGAAGCTATACGCATAAAGAATTCGGATATTAAGCAGCTGATGCATTTCCCATTCTCCTTTCATTTAAAAGGTTCAAACCTTTCAAACGAGGAGGAGGACGGGGACAATCAGGTTAACAAGGAGGCCTTGGCAATTTCATAAAGAGCAGCTCCTTTCGACCGGTATTATTAAAATCTATGATTGTAGTTTTAGTATATTGCATCGGCTGCGAGGGAACAATTTTTACCAATGAAAAAGCCTGCCGGGACTCCGACAGGCATTTTCATTGTGTTTTAGGAAATTATAGATTTCGCGGTTAGAGATAACTCTTTTATCTAGTTTATCGACGTCTAGCTCCAGCCCCTACGCGTGCGCAAACTTCAGGGCTCCTCCCTACGATAAGTCATCATCGAATCGCTACCGCTCTTCGTGATTCCTTTATCTCAGTCGAAGCCCTTCCAGTTTGTACGGCGATGACCACTAAGGAAAGCTTCTCAGAATAATCATCGCAGAGACAGGCGCCTTTTGCCTGTCACGAAGGTGCTTGCGCTTTTGTTTTATTCGTATGATTTTTCCAGCTCGTCAATCAGCGACCCTACATAAGCGACCGCAGCCTTGATTGGCTCCGGAGTCGACATGTCAACACCTGCATGTTTCATAAGCTCAAGCGGAGTCTTGGTTCCACCCGCGCGGAGTACTTCAAGCCATCTGTCTACAGCAGGCTGTCCCTCTTCTTTAATCAGGTTGGCAACTGCGGTTGATGCGGTCAGTCCCGCCGAATAAGTGTATGGATAAAGACCCATATAATAATGAGGCTGTCGCATCCATGTCAGGCTCGCCCCTTCATCAAGGACAACGCTGTCACCCCAGAATTCAGACAGTACTTGCCCTTTCATTTCACTGAAAGTCTTGGCTGTCAGTGCCCCGCCTTTTTCTGCCGAAGCGTATACCCGGCGCTGGAATTCCCCTTCGAGGAGATGTGTAACAAAATTATGGTAGTACGTACTTAATAGCTGCAAAATGACCCAGCGGCGCATTTGCTTGTCGTCAGTCCCATCCATCAGATGCTGTGCAAGCAACAATTCATTCATTGTAGATGGCGCTTCAATAAAGTACATCGATGGCCGGGTATTCATAATACGCTGCTCTTTATTGGCTAAATAGAAATGCCCGGCATGCCCGAATTCATGTGCGAGAGTGAAAGCACCGCGCATATTATCCTGCCAGGTAATCAGGATATAAGGATGGGCTCCATAAGGGCTTGAACAGAAGGCACCAGTCGATTTTCCGATATTGTCTGCCCGGTCGACCCATCTCTCGTCAAAGCCCTTTTGAATCATTTCCGTATATTCAGTCCCCATAATCTTGAGAGATTCAATAATGACATCTCTCGCCTCTTCATATGAAGTTTCTGGGTTGAAGTTTGAGTCGAATGGCGCCTTCAAATCAGAAAAGCGAAGTTCGTCGAGGCCAAGCACTTTCTTTTTCAAAGTGGCGTAACGGCGCATATGCGGAGCCAGCTCGTTGAAAATGATGTCCAGCTGGTTATTATACATATCGAGTGTCACTTGCTGTGGCTCAAGCAGCATTTCAGTTACAGAGTTATATTTTCTCAGTTTTGCTGTTGCCACCTGTTTCTTCACTTCGGTTGAATAGGTACCGGCAATTGTATTTTTGTATTGTTTAAGCGTTGCGACAAACGAATCGTACGCTTTCCGGCGAACCTCTGTATCCGCAGAGAATTCATACCTGTTTTCGAAGAGGGCAAAAGAAACCGGCAATTCATTCCCTTGTTCATCTTGGATTGAAGAAAACTCCATGTCGGCCAGCTTGCTTAAATTATAGATGGTGTATGGGGCACTATGGACCTCGCCAAGCGCTGCCAGTACCTCCTCAGTTTCGGGAGAAAGACGGTGGCTCTTTGTTTCGAGAAGTTCATAAAGGTTTTTTCGGAACGGCTCGAGCCTCGGTTCCTTGGATATGTATTCTTCCAACGTCCCTTCAGGAAGGGAGAGGATTTCGGAATCTATGAATGAGAGGGCGGCGCTTGCCTGAGTACGGAGCGCAGCAGCTTTTCCGGAATTTGCCTGGTTCACAGGATCTGTCCCATCAGCTGACTGTTTCAGGCTTGCGTACGTCATGAGCTTAATTAATTTCATTGACAACTGTTCCTGTGCTTCAAGGCAGTCGGCCAGGACGGACTCACTATTTAATTGGCCTTTAAATCTTGCAAAGGCTGGAAGAGACTCCCCTGTTCTAATTAACTCATCTTCCCATGCCTGATCATCAGCAAAAAGGCTGCTAAGATCCCAGGTTGCTTCTTCAGGTACTTCAGAGCGGACAAGCCGCTTTTCAATTACTTTCTCCATGGATGTACCTCCTAAAATATTTCGGGATGCTAAGTATTATTCTATAATATTTGAAGATTAAGTCAACTGGGCAAAGAATAAAAAAATTGCCTATTACTACAAGGCTCTGGTTACAACCGAAGCGATTATGCTTTTTCCTAATTAAAATGTATGCCTATTTTTCTTAATCTACTTGACCTTGACGCAACGTAAAGGTATAGAGTGGAATTTAGGAGGGATTCAGATGGAGTATACAGTCCAAAAGCTTGCCAGCCTTGCTGGCGTAAGTGCCAGGGCACTTCGGTACTATGATCAAATTGGCATCCTTAAGCCGGCGAGGGTTAATTCATCAGGATACCGAATTTATGGGAAGGCGCAGGTAACCAGACTACAACAAATCCTTTTTTACAGAGAGCTGGGTGTCCCGCTTGATCAAATAAAGGAAATCCTAACTGCCCCAAACTTTGATGAGGAAGCGGCACTGAAAGACCATCGTGAAAAACTTCTGGAAAAAAGGCGGCAGCTTGACCAGCTGATTGCCAATGTTGAGAAATCCATTGACGCAACGAAAGGGAGATTAACGATGAGCGATAAAGAGAAGTTCGAAGGTTTTAAGCAAAAAATGATTGATGAAAACGAGAAGAAGTATGGGGAAGAAATCCGGCAAAAATACGGAAATGAAACAGTTGACCAATCATATGCAAAAGTAAAAAACATGAGCCCTGAGCAGCATGAGGAGGTAACAAAGCTTGCACTGGAAATCCAGAATACATTAGCAGCAGCTTTTAAAACCGGAGACCCTGCTGGAGAACTTGCCCAAAAGACTGCAGAACTCCATAAAAAGTGGCTGATGTTTTATTGGGCCAGCTACAGCAAGGAGGCACATGCAGGACTTGCGCAAATGTACGTTGATGACGAACGGTTTACGGCTTATTACGATAAGGAACAGCCTGGAACTGCTGAATTCCTGCGGGATGCTATCCATATCTATACTGGTTTTAAAAAGTAACACTCCGGCGGCTAAAGAATGCTTTAGCCGCTTTTCTGTTTTTTCACAAAGAGGAGAAGCCTTATAGACCCAGAAACCTCTAAGTTACAGGAAAATACATATAAGAAAGGACCTGGAGAATACTAGAAGTAAGTTTACTGTATTGCCACATTTAAAAAGCTAAAGAGGTTGACATTGAGAATGAATATCATTAACATTAAATTTGTAAGATAATTCACTAACCATAGTGAAAATGAGAAAAACATAGCAAGACTATTTTTTTTGTAAATAAATGATAATCATTCTCTATTAGACAATGAACCTAAAATTATGAAGGCCTGGGGAAAGCTACATGAAACTCACATATTTAATTGCAGCCTTTATCATCCTTTCTATAACATCCCTGTTTATCGGGGTCACCGATATTAGCCCGCTCGACTTGTTTACTCTGAACCGCGATCAGGCAGATATCTTGCTTGCAAGCCGGGTGCCCAGATTAATCAGTATTATCCTTGCGGGGATTGGGATGAGTATATGCGGATTAATCATGCAGCAGCTGACGCGGAACAAATTCGTTTCCCCAACTACAGCCGGAACAATGGACTCCGCCAGACTCGGGATTCTTGTTTCATTAATGCTTTTCACATCTGCAAGCCCATTTGTAAAAATGCTAGTCGCTTTTGCATTCGCCCTGGCTGGAACGTTTATTTTCATGAAGATCCTCGACAGGGTTAAATATAAGGATGCAATCTTTATCCCGTTGGTAGGGTTAATGTTCGGAAACATTATCGGATCAATTACGACGTTTTTTGCCTATAAAAATGATCTGATCCAAAACATGTCCTCCTGGCTGCAAGGGAACTTCTCGATGATGATTCAGGGAAGATACGAACTTCTATATATAAGCATTCCTCTTCTGGCAGTCGCGTTCCTGTATGCGAATAAATTCACAATTGCCGGAATGGGCGAAGAATTTGCAACAAATCTCGGCCTGAACCATAGGCAGATTGTCAACATCGGGCTTAGCATTGTAGCGATGATTACAGCGATTGTTATCCTGACAGTCGGGATGATTCCGTTCCTTGGCTTGATTGTTCCAAACATTGTAACGATGTACAGGGGTGACCATTTAAAGAATAGCCTTACCCATACAGCTCTAATGGGGGCGGTATTTGTCCTTACCTGCGACATCCTCGGCAGGGTCGTTATTTACCCTTATGAAATTCCAATCGGCTTAACCGTGGGTGTAATTGGCAGCGGGATATTTCTTTACTTGGTATTGAGGAGAAAGGCATATGAATAACAAAACTAAAATTCTGCTGCTTGGAGCCTTTTCCCTAGTTGCCATCCTCCTGTTTGTCTTCTTCGACCTTGGACCGAATTGGGATTATGCACTGCCAAGACGATTTAAAAAAATCCTTGCCATCGCCCTGACTGGCGCGGTTATTGCCATATCAACGGTTATCTTTCAGACGATTACCAATAACCGGATTTTGACGCCGTCCATTATCGGCCTCGATTCACTTTATATGCTCATCCAGACAGTCTTGATATTCGGATTCGGCTCGATGAGCGTGATGGTAACGAACAAGAACCTTAACTTCCTTATTTCTGTAGGATTAATGGTTATCTTTACTGGGATATTATACAGGCTTCTTTTTAAACGGGAAGGGCAAAACATCTATCTGCTCCTTCTTGTCGGGATCATCTTCGGAACATTTTTCGGAAGCATTACAACCTTCCTCCAGGTACTGATTGACCCGAATGAATTCCAGATTGTTCAGGATCGGATGTTCGCCAGCTTTAATAACGTCAATACCGACCTGCTCATCCTGGCTTTTATAACAGTTGTTGTAGTCATGGCTTACTCAGTTAAGTTCATTAAATACCTTGACGTTATGTCACTGGGTAAGGAGCATGCCATTAACCTTGGTGTCGACTATGATTATATTGTTAAACGGCTTCTTGTTGTCATTTCCATACTTGTTTCAGTTTCAACCGCACTCGTAGGACCGATTACATTCCTTGGCCTATTGGTGGCAAACGTAGCCCACGAGTTTTTAAAAACGTTCAAACACAGTGTGCTTCTGACCGGTTCGGTTTTCATCAGTATCATTGCCCTTGCCGGGGGCCAGTTCATCGTCGAGCGGGTGTTTACGTTCTCAACGACGTTGAGTGTCATCATCAACTTTATCGGTGGAGTGTATTTTATATATCTTTTGCTAAGGGAGAGTAAATAAATGTTGGATGTTATTTCTGTTTCAAAGGGATACGGTACAAAGAATGTTGTTGACAATGTCTCTGTAAAAATCCAAAAGGGAAAAATCACTTCCTTCATTGGCCCGAATGGTGCCGGGAAAAGTACTCTTCTATCGATGATTAGCCGCCTAATCACAAAAGACGAAGGCCAAATTCTGATCGATGGTGTTGATATAAGCAAAAAGAAGAGCACGGAGCTTGCCAAGAAAATTTCAATCCTTAAGCAATCGAACCATATCAATATGAGACTGACAATTCGTGAGCTTGTCTCTTTTGGGCGATTCCCGTATTCGCAGGGAAGGTTGAATAAACAGGATTGGAAGTTTGTTGATGAAGCAATCAGCTATATGGAACTTGAAGATATCCAGGATAAATACCTTGACCAATTGAGCGGTGGGCAAAGGCAGCGTGCTTACATAGCGATGGTACTGGCCCAGGACACAGAATACATTCTGCTTGATGAACCATTGAATAATCTTGATATGAAACATTCGGTTCAAATTATGAAGGTTTTGCGCAGACTGTGTGATGAACTGGGTAAAACGGTTGTAATCGTACTCCATGATATTAACTTTGCATCCTGCTACTCGGATTACATTGTTGCATTAAAAGATGGAAAGGTTGTTCAGGAGGGCCCTACATGTGATATTATCTCATGCCCGGTTCTAAACAAGGTTTACGATATGGATTTCCATATTGAAGAAATCAATGGTAATAATATCTGTGTCTTTTTCTCCTAGTAAAACTTACTTGACGTTGAGGTGGAAAGTATGAAGAACCTTGTTCTGCCACTGCTTCTCGCTGCTATGATGATAGTTGTTGCAGCCTGTGGAGCGGAAGATTCAAATAAAAGTGGAGATTCCTCGAAGAACTCGGAGGAATTGACAATCAAACACCAGCTTGGTGAAACGAATGTAAAGAAAAATCCTGAGACAGTCATTGTTTTTGATTATGGTGTACTTGACACTCTCGATCAACTCGGCGTAAAGGTAACAGGACTTCCCCAGGAAACGGTTCCTGGTTATCTTGAAAAGTATAAAGGTTCCGAGTATCAAAATGTCGGCGGCATCAAAGAGCCCGATTTTGAAAAAATAAACGAGCTTGGCCCGGATTTAATTATCATTTCCGGCCGCCAGCAAGATGCGTATGAAGAGCTTAGCGAAATTGCACCGACCATTTTTCTGGGGCTTGATACAAGCAAATACCTTGAGTCCTTTAAGGAAAATACGAAAACACTTGGCAAGATTTTTGAAAAAGAAGCTGAAGTGGAAGAAAAGCTTGCTGGGATTCAAAAAACAATTGATTCACTGAATGAAAAAGGAAAAGCGACAGGTAAAAATGGTCTTATTGTATTGGCAAGTGAAGGGTCATTAAGTGCGTATGGCCCCGGCTCACGTTTTGGAATCATTCATGACAACTTCGGTATTGAACCAGTCGACAAGAATATTGAGGTTTCAACACACGGCCAGACCATTTCATTCGAATACATTTTAGAGAAGGATCCGGATTATTTGTTTGTCATTGACCGTGGAGCGGTTGTCCAGGAAGGCGGTTCTTCTGCAAAACCACTGATTGAAAATGAACTGGTGAAAAAGACAAATGCCTACAAAAACGACAACATTGTTTATCTTAATCCCGATTACTGGTATATGTCAGGTGGAGGCCTCGTATCAGTAGCCGAGATGGCAAAAGAGATTGAAGAAGGAATCAACTAATGGTAATGCCCTCACTCCCGAATCGGAGAGAGGGCATTTTTTTAGATTTGAAAACGGAACGGGCGTTGAGGGAAGGTATCAACGCCCAAAACAGCAGAGGAGGACAAAAAAGGTCGTTGATAATAGGGTATCAACGCCCAAAACAGCAGCGGAAGCCAAAAAAGGTCGTTGATAATAGGGTATCAACGCCTAAAACAGATGCGGAAGCCAAAAAAGGTCGTTGATAATAGGGTATCAATGCAGAAAACGGCAGCGGAAGCCAAAAAAGGTCGTTGATAATAAGGTATCAACGCCCAAAACAGCAGCGGAAGCCAAAAAAGGTCGTTGATAATAGGGTATCAATGCCCAAAACAGCAGCGGAGGAGAAAAAAGGTGGTTGAGGAAAAGTTTCAACGCCCCAGACTGCAGCTCGCTACAATTTGAGGCGTTGAGTGATTAGGCTTTTTTCTACTTCTAGCTTCAGCGCCTACTGTCCTTCCCTTCGTCCAACTGAGTTAAAGGAAACACGAAGAGCGTTAGGCGATTCGATGTTCACTTATCGAGGAATTCCAGGCCATACGGCGCCAAACACCAAGCAGGGAGAGGCCATTTTTGCCTGTCAAGAGGCACTTGCGCTTTTTATTTTACCTGCGGTTATTGTTATTTCCGTTTACGTTGAAGACTCCCCGCATTGTGTCAGTGAAGTCGTTGAAAAGCCCGCGTCCGTTGCGGTTATTGTCAATATCGTTTGCATAGCCGTTCATTGTGTTATAGAAATCCGGGTTGTAGGAGATGTAGACTCTATGAATTTTCTTGTCTGCCTTCCTAACCTGGTCCGCGATTTTTTGGTCAAAAGCAGTTGATACATTCTGATAATCCTGGTCGCGGATAATATCTCCATCGTTGTTACCGAATGTCCTGTTATTTCCACCGTTATTATTATTCATGCCGTTTTGCATCATTGTGCCGTTTCCGGCTCCATTTCCTATACCAACCCCATTACCGGTTCCAAAACCGGTTCCTGTGTCGTAACCAAAACTTCCTGTATCATTCCCGACTCCATTGTTGTTATTCATTCCTTGGTTATTGCCGTTATGTTTGTTCCCTTTATTCCCGGCATCACCTTTGCCATTGATAATGCCGTCATTTCCGTGTTGATTAATTCGCCCATTTTCAAGCATGTTGTTATTGTCGTTATTTCGATCATTTAAAGTGTTAGCGCGGTTGCCATTGTTATTGCCGTTGTCATTGTTATTGTTATTGTTATCATCAAGCCTGACAGCAACATATGCATCGTTGTGTGAGATGATGACATGGGCTCTGTCTACACTATCGAGACGCTCAACAGACCGGGCTGCTTTTTCGGAAACTCTCAGATTGTGATTGTTGTCCGCATTGTTTGTTCTGACCCTGTTCGTTTGGACATTGCCGTTGTCGTTATTGTCAGCACCGCAGCCAGCAAGGCCAAAGAGCAATAAAGCGGAAAGAATCACTTTAAATCCTTTGTTCACACTACTCACTCCTTTTTATTTGGTTCAGGAGTTAGTTTGCGTTTATTATTTGGGGCATATTCATAGGTAAATCTTGGTAAAGATCTTATCCTAATATAGCCAGTTATAAATTGGTATCCGAGTAGCTTTAGCAGTATAAATTCAGCAAAGGAAAAATATTAAGAATTTTCCGTTGACTTATTTGAACATCATCCTTTATAATCCTCTATAACACCCGGTAGTTAAAATGAACAGTAAGTTAAAACCACATATAAAATCTCTTATCCAGAGTGACGGAGGGTCAGGCCCTATGAAGTCCGGCAACCTTCAAGCGCAAAGCTTGAAAAGGTGCTAATTCCTGCAGGCAGTTTTGCCTGGAAGATAAGAGGAGGAAACCCCTCTTCTTATGGAGAGGGGTTTTTTGTGTTAAGAGTTCATAACTGCCTAATCACATAGGAATTAACAATGGAGGGAAAAGACAATGACTAATCAAAATGAAAACTTCGGCCTAGAAACACTTTTATTACACGGCGGGCAAACGCCAGATCCAGTAACGGGATCTAGGGCAGTGCCTATTTATCAGACCACTTCCTATGTGTTCAACGATACAGACCATGCCCAGAATCTATTTTCATTGGCTGAGTCAGGGAATATTTACACCCGGATTATGAACCCCACAACTGATGTTCTTGAAAAAAGAATCGCCCTTCTTGAAGGCGGTGCGGCGGCGCTTGCTGTTTCTTCCGGCATGGCTGCAATTGCATTATCAATCATGAACGTCGCTGAGGCTGGGGATGAAATTGTAGCCGCGGAAAATCTATACGGCGGAACATATAATCTGTTTGCTGTTACACTTCCTAAGTTTGGCATAAAGGTGCGCTTTGTCGACTCGACCAATCCTGAGAACTTCCGCGATGCCATTACTCCTAAAACAAAGGCGGTGTTCGGTGAAATTATCGGCAACCCAAGCCTGAATGTATTTGATGTTGAAGCTGTAGCTAAAATTGCCCATGAAAATGGCGTTCCGCTTATCATAGACAATACCTTTGCTACTCCATATCAATGCAGGCCTATTGAATGGGGCGCCGATATCGTTGTCCATTCTGCAACAAAATGGATTGGCGGGCACGGAACAACAATTGGCGGCCTTATTGTCGATGCAGGCCGATTCGATTGGAACAGTGAAAAGTTTCCGGGCTTTACCCAGCCTGATCCAAGCTATAATGGGCTTCGTTTTGCCCAGGATGTCGGACCGCTTGCCTTTATCATCAAACTTCGCGTCCAGCTTTTGAGAGACTTAGGCTCTTCCTTAGCCCCTCATAGCGCCTTCCTCCTGCTGCAGGGTCTTGAGACACTGCACTTGAGAATTCAGAAGCATAATGAGAATGCCCAGGAAATTGCCCAATACCTGAAGGATCATCCTGCTGTCGAATGGGTTTCACATCCGGGTCTTGAAGAACACCCAAGCCATGAACTTGCAAAAAAATACCTTGGCGGCGGTTTCGGATCGATTATTGTTTTTGGCATCAAAGGCGGCCGTGATGCAGGTAAAAAAGTAATCGACAATATTAAGTTATGGTCCCATGTCGCAAATGTCGGCGATGCAAAGTCACTGATCATCCACCCTGCTTCTACTACACATCAGCAGCTCAGTGCAGAGGACCTAGCAAAAAGCGGTACTACCGAAGAACTGATCAGGCTTTCTGTCGGGCTTGAATCACTCAAGGATTTAAAGGAAGACTTGGACCAGGCCTTCTTCAAAGCTACCGGTATTTCAGCCAGGTCTGAGGAACAGCTAAATCGATGAAAGGCGGTGGAGGATCGATAAGCTTTGAGACGGTACCTCCGCTGGAATATGGAAAGATAAAAGTCGGTGACTTAAAACTTGAAAGCGGAGTAATCCTTCCCGATGTCGAGCTCGCCTTCGAAAGGAACGGAAAAAGGGGAGGACCTGTCATACTCGTATGCCATGCCTTGACAGGCAGCCAGTTTACGGTTGGGACAGAACAACAGCCAGGCTGGTGGCAAGGACTGATTGGACCTGGATTGTATATCGATACGAATCAATATGAGGTTATAACGTTCAATGTACTGGGCGGCTGCTCAGGTTCAACCGGTCCAACTAGTATAAATCCGTTAACCAGAAAGCCTTACCAATCAAATTTTCCAAAAATAACAATAAGGGATATTGTGCAATCGCAGTATTTGGCACTTCGCCAGCTTGGAATAAATAAAGTAAAGGCGGCAATCGGAGGTTCGCTTGGCGGTATGCAGGTGCTCGAATTGGCAATTGCCTATCCTGATTTCGCTGATGTCATTATTCCGCTTGCAGTTACCCCTTACCTTAGCGATTATGGAATTGCCTTTAACGTAATTGGAAGAAATGCAATTAAAGAGGACCCAGCCTGGAAAGGCGGCTTTTATTCAGAAGAGGATCGAATTGCAGGATTGGAAATCGCGCGAATGGTCGGAATGGTCACATACCGGACCGGCGCGTTGTTCAGTCAGAGATTCAACAGAGAACTTAGAGATAGCGAAACTTTTCAGGTTGAATCGTACTTAAAATACCAGGGTCAAAAGCTTTCTTCCCGTTTTGATGCCAATAGCTATTTGTGCTTATTAGAGGCGATGGACTCCCATGATATCGGGAGAGGGAGGCATGGCTGGAAAAAGGCAATTCAGCACATTAACGCAAAAACTCTGCTGATTGGCTATACAGGTGATTTGCTGTATCCTCCAGAACATGTGAAAGAAACGGCGGAAGCCCTGCAAGAGGCGGGAAAAGATGCTGCGTATGTTGAAGTAAGTACAGATTTCGGGCACGATGGATTCCTTGCCGAGTATTCGAAGTGGGGAGGAGTCCTGCAGGCTGCCCTGTAGATTTGAGGAGGGGATCAAGTGGCGGACATTCATGTTGCACTATTGGGCTTTGGTACAGTCGGCAAAGGCGTATATGAAACAATCAAGGTCCATCAAGCAAGATTAAAAGCGATCCTTGGCAAAAATGTAAAGGTTGCAGGCATACTAGTGAGAAACGTTGAAAAACATCAGCTGCAGGATGAGGATGTCCTTCTCACCTCAAACTTTGAAGATATTATTAATTTGCCTAAACTTGATGTAGTAATTGAAGCGATAGTAGGCAGGGAACCGGGTTTTTCCTATTTGAAAAAGTCAATCGAGAGAGGCTGCCATATCATTACGGCCAATAAGGAAATGTTTGCTTACCACGGAAATGAACTGCTTGATCATGCCTCGAGATATAAGGTGGCTGTTGGATTTGAAGCAACTGTTGCCGGGGGTATCCCGGCAATCCAAACACTAAGGACACTTTTGAACGTAAACAAAGTTGAAAAAATTGAAGGGATCGTAAACGGTACCTCCAACTATATATTATCCAAAATGCGCGAGGACGGCCTTGCATTTCAAAAAGCACTTCAGACCGCTCAGGAGAAGGGATACGCGGAGGCGGACCCTACAAATGATGTAGAAGGCTATGATGCGTTTTATAAAGCGATGGTCTTAAGTCAAATTGCATTTGGGGAACAGCCCGAATGGCAGAGAGTAACCAGAAAGGGGATATCCGGGGTTTCTCACTCTCAAATTCGGTTGTTTTCGGAATGGGGGCTGCGCGTAAAGCATGTAATTTCGCTCGAGAAAGGGGCAAGGGGCATCAGCTGTTCGGTTAAACCTGTGCTCGTTGGCCCATCACATCCATTGTACTCCGTCGAAGGTGTCCAAAATGCGATTTCAATAGACGCGGATATTGTCGGTAACATCATCCTTCAAGGCCCGGGCGCTGGAAAGTTTCCCACTGCTAGTGCAATCGTTGAAGACTTAATCCAGCTTAATGCAGGGCAGGGCTGTTACTTTGAACGGGAAGAAACGATTCGCTTTAAAAAAGACCCCCAGCTTAATTGGGTTATTCTTTCAAAACAGACGAACCTATTTATTCCTGAATCGCTCGAGGTAATCGGGCGGCTGGAGGACAAAGCTCTTTTTGTAAAAGGAAAAGAGAAGGATATAGATAAGCTCCTAGAGGTATATCCAGGGTTGAAAATTTACGAGCTTTATGGGCAAATTAACAACGGATTTTTACAAAAAACGCAGCTCAGTTCTGTCAGCCTGGAAAGAAAAGTGGCTGTCCCAAAAGGCATATAACCATGCTTTTGGGGCAGTTTTTTATATGAAAATTTTTTAAAATACTCTTTCCTAAGTGTCGAAGGAAAAAACAATGCCTGCCAGGCAGCACGATATGGGTAGTGGCGTTGGCAAAAACTGAACACTTGCACAAGCAACACGTGTATACCCTCATACTATATCACTGTACAATGTAAAAAATGTGAAGGGTGATAGTATGTTGGACAAAGTATCAATCCTTTTGCCAATAAGTGGAGATTTAGGGGCGAGAGGTGAGGCGTTTAAATGGGTGTTGAATTTTTACGAAACTATGATGCCTGAAGCAGAGATCTGTATCGGAAAGCATGAGGGTCACCCTTTTTCTAAATCGAAAGCAGTGAATGATGCTGCCAGAAAGGCTACAAGAGATGTTTTTGTCATTGCTGACACCGACATCATTTATGATCCAAAAATTATAATAAAGTCAATTAAACTTCTGGATCATCATGCTATAGTCGTCCCTGTCTTAAGGCGAAAGTTATTAACTGAATCTAGCACGAAGGATTTATTAAAAACTACTCCTTCATGGCCGCTAAAGGGGGAGTATGAAGCAGCTAAAAAAGAGAAAGTCACTAATGGCTTACTTAATGTCCTCCGCCGTCGCGATTTTGAAAAAGTGGGAGGATTTGATGAAAGATTCGAAGGATGGGGAGCGGAAGATGGCGCTTTCGTAAAATCAGTTCGATATACATGTGGTAAGAAAGCTCAACTCAAGTATTCTGCTATCCATCTTTGGCACCCGCCGGCGAGCCGGTCAAATTACAGTAAAAACTGGGAATTGTATAAAAACTATAAAAAAGGGCCTGAGGCAACATTGAAAGAAATAGAAAAAAGAAAAAGAAAAGAATAGATTGAAAACTAACAATCTGTGGGGATTTTTATTCTTCCCTCACTGATTGTTAGTTTCATTTTACTGCCTATGCCCATTTTTTCCATGGTGCTTTATTTGACTGCCACAGTTGGTCCAGTTCTCTCTTCTCCTTCAGAGTATCCATTGGCTGCCAGAATCCACGATGTTTAAACGCCACCAATTCACCAGAGGATGCAAGTGTTTCCAACGGCTCCCGTTCAAAAATCGTCTGGTCGCCCTCTATATAGCCGAATACTTCCGGCTGGCAAATAAAAAAACCTCCATTAACCCACATCCCATCTCCCGGGAGTTTTTCCTGCATTTTAGACACAGAATCGCCTTCTGTTATGTGTAATGAACCGAATCTTCCCTCAGGCTGGATTGCAGTCACAGTTGCTAATTTGCCATGGCTTTTATGAAAGTCCAGTAAATCCTTGACGTTTATATCTGCTAATCCATCGCCGTAGGTGAGCATAAAAGGCTCGTCACCAATATATTGCTGGATCCTTTTGATACGTCCGCCGGTTAAGGTGTTTTGTCCAGTATCAATTAAAGTTACTTTCCAAGGCTCGGAGGAGTGATTATAAATAACCGGTTTATCCGAATTAGATAAATCGATTGAAAAATCGGAGTGATTAAGAAGGTAATTCAAAAAGAATTCTTTAATCTTATAGCCTTTATATCCTAAGCAAATCACAAAATCATTGAAACCATAGGTGGAGTAGATTTTCATAATATGCCAAAGGATAGGATGGTCGCCGATTGTTATTAATGGTTTTGGAATTGTATGGGTTTCCTCACTTATTCTTGTCCCGAATCCGCCCGCCAGAATGACAACTTTCATAATAACCCCCCTAGTAACAATAGTTTTCTATCAAATTTCCCATTGCCATAAGTATCTCGAACAGTTGAATAATCCTTTCTCCTAACAGTAAGGTATGCAGAAAGTACCTCCTTGCATGGACTACTGTGGAATCATCATGTAAACTTTGGATAATAAATCGTTTAAAGAGCTATGACAGAATTCTGTGGCATTGTCCATATGGTTAATGCTTTTTTAAAGGGGACTGGCCCAAATGAAAAGAAAGTGGAAACGCACCTTATTAGCTTTGACTGCTCTCGTTTTATTCGTGTTTTTGAATAATACTTCCTACTTTTCAAAAGATGAGGCAGAATCCAGGCTTTTGGCCCATCGGGGAGCGGGACAAACCTTTTCAATGGAGGGGATTACCAATGAAACCTGCACAGCCGAGCGGATTTACCCTCCTGAACATGAGTTTCTTGAAAACACAATACCGTCAATGAAAGCAGCATTCTCAGCAGGGGCTGATATAGTCGAGCTTGATATCCATCCGACAAAGGATGGCAAGTTTGCAGTTTTCCATGATTGGACTCTCGACTGCAGGACGAATGGCACCGGAGTTACCCGGGACCATACGATGGAAGAGCTGAAGGCCCTTGATGTTGGGTATGGGTATACTGCCGACAACGGAAAGACGTATCCTTTCCGGGGGAAAGGTGAGGGGCTCATGCCGTCTCTTGATGAGGTGCTGGAGGAGTTTCCCGATAAGCAGTTATTGATTCATATTAAAAGCAATGACCACGATGAGGGAAAATTGCTGGCTGACTATTTACGTACTGTAGACGGACTGGAGTATATTTCGGTTTATGGGGGAGACGAGCCAATTGCATCATTGTTAAAAGAGCTTCCAGAAGTACGGGCAATGTCAAAGGCTACTCTAAAAAGCTGCCTCCTTCCGTATATGGCAATTGGCTGGACTGGTTTTATTCCGGAAGCGTGCAATAATACCCAGCTACATGTACCTGAAAAAATTGCACCCTTTATGTGGGGGTGGCCCGGAAAGTTTGTATCGAGGATGGAAAGTACAGGAACAAGAGTGGTTTTAGTCGCAGGGGATGGGGGTTTTTCAGAGGGTTTTGATTCAAGAGAAGATATAAAACGAATACCAAAAAAGTTTTCAGGATGGGTTTGGACGAACCGAATTGATAAGGTTGGTGATGAGAGACATCTTGAAGATAAATAAAGAATAATTGCCGCAGCGAACCCTCTTGCTGTGGCTTTTTTTGTGTTTCTTTTAATAAATATACACCAGTATGCATGGTAGGCAAAAGGTAGAAAAACGAAACAAAGGGTACTATAGGCTTTTTACCTATTTTTATAAAAAACGAAAATATTTATAAAAGACGGGTTGCATAAATATTAATCTATAATTATAATAATTCAATATGAGGAGGGGATGCAGTGAGAGCGGCAGTTATAGGAGGCACAGGATATAGTGCCATCGAATTGATTAGGTTGCTTGATAAGCATCCTGTTTTGGAAGTGGGGCCAATCATATCAAGTTCAAGCGCAGGAACTGAATTGAGCAGCGTTTTTCCCCATACAGGTGAGTTACTTGATTTAAGGATGGGAAGCTTTGATGCAAAAAAAATAACCGAGTCATCGGAGATCGCATTCTTGGCAGTCCCACCGGGAATCAGCCAATCACTCATTCCTCAATTAGTGGAAAACGGAATAAAATGTATCGACTTATCCGGGGACTTGAGGCTAAAATCCCCAGGTCAGTATGAGGAATGGTATAAACAAACTCCGGCAGAGCCGAAATTGATTGCAGAAGCTGTGTATGGATTAAGCGAGCTTTATTCGGAAGAAATAAAGAATGCCAGTATTATAGCCAATCCTGGCTGTTATCCAACTGCTTCCCTGCTGGGCCTGATGCCTGTTATAAAATCGGGGCTTGCAGATACAGGTTCAATTATTATTGATGCAAAATCTGGTGTTTCTGGTGCCGGACGCGGAGTATCGCTTGCAACCCATTTTTCGGAGATCAACGAAAATATGAAGGCTTACAAACTGGGCACTCATCAGCATATACCGGAAATCGAGCAAATTTTAACAGAACAGAGCGGCCGGGAAATCACAGTTACATTTACGGCCCACCTGGCACCAATGACACGGGGAATCCTGGCAACCATTTATGTGAATTTATCACAAGCGATTTCTACAAAAGAAATCATTGAATTATACCAAGAGTTTTATGCAGGGCATCCCTTTATCCGTATTAGAGATGAAGGAAGCCTGCCAGCAACAAAAGAAGTCAGCGGCAGTAACTTTTGCGACATCGGCCTTTTTTCTGATAAAAGGACCGGACGGCTTACCATCGTCTCTGTCATCGATAATTTGATGAAGGGCGCGGCTGGCCAGGCGATTCAAAATGCCAACTTAATGAATGGCTGGGATATACGTGCGGGCCTATACGATATCCCTCATTATCCATAATACAGCGGTGGCGACCCTGCCAGAAAAATGATCGAAGAAATTTAATATACGTCTTGACGACCCTGCGGGAAAAATACAAGCGTGGAGTCGTCAATAGAAACTCTTAACGACCCTAGGGGAGAAATTTACATTGTGCAGTCGTCTAGATTAAAGGACTGGAGAACAATAGAGGGAGGAAAGGCAAGTGCAGGCAATGTCGGGAGAAAAGATCATTCAGGAGAACAGTGGCGTCTTTAAAATGCCCAAAGGATTTAAAGCAGGGGGATTGCATTGTGGCTTAAAAAGGAAGAAGGAAGACCTTGGCTATATCACCTCCGAAATCCCGGCTACAGCTGCAGGAGTTTATACAGTAAATAGTTTTCAAGCGGCACCGCTCCATGTAACCAAAAAGAGCCTCGAGGTTGAGGGGAAAATCCAGGCACTGCTTGTGAACTCCGGCAACGCAAATGCCTGTACCGGCAATCAGGGGATAAAGGATGCCTATGAAATGCAAAGCCAATTTGCAAACGAACTGGGTATACCTGATCATCTGGTCGCAGTAACTTCTACAGGGGTAATTGGGGAATTGCTTCCAATGGCGTGCATACGGAATGGAATTAACAAGATCCTTAATCCGGAATATGAGGGCCCGGAAAGTTTTCAAAAGGCTATTTTAACAACAGACACATGCATAAAGAGTGCATTTGCCCAAGTTGAGGTAAATGGGAAGCTTGTAACGATTTCAGGAGCAGCAAAGGGTTCGGGTATGATTCATCCGAACATGGCCACAATGCTTGCATTTGTCACAACAGATGCATATGTTGAACAGCCTGCCTTGCTCTCGGCATTAAAGGAATCAACCAACCAAACCTTTAACATGATTACAGTTGATGGCGACTCCAGTACAAATGATATGGTGCTTGCAATGGCCAATGGGTTAGCCGGCAATGAACTTCTTAATGAAAGCCATCCAGACTGGGAAGCGTTTAGCTCAGAGTTTAAAGCCGTATGCGAGTCTTTGGCAAAACAAATAGCCAGGGACGGAGAGGGAGCAACAAAACTCCTTGAGGTCCGGGTTTCCGGTGCACAAAGCCTTGAAGCAGCCAGAGCAGTCGGGAAGGCTGTCATATCCTCTAATCTTGTTAAAACAGCAATCTACGGTGAGGACGCCAACTGGGGAAGGATTGTAGCGGCAATTGGCTATAGCGGTATTTCAGTAAATCCCGAGGCTGTTGAAGTAGCGATAGGACCTTATCCGGTCTTTGCAAATGGCCTGCCACTCCCGTTTTCAGAAGCAGAAGCAAAGGTTTATCTGGCGGGTGAAGAGATTGTGATTTTTATTAATTTGAATCAGGGTGACGCGGCAGCTTCCGCTTGGGGCTGCGACCTAACCTATGACTATATCAAAATCAATGCTTCCTATCGGACGTAAAGCGCGAAAGTCTGGCCTTGGATCTCTATTGACAACAGTTCTGATTTTGAACCACAAGAATATAGCCAAGACCCTTTATTGGAAACATTTTAATACTTTTGCAGTGCTGAAACGTAGCCAATGACTACTACTGATATCCAGATCGGGAAAATAGGCAGGTGAAAAAGAATGGAATACGTCGTAATTAAATGTGGCGGCAGCATCATGGAAAAAATGCCCCCAGCCTTGTTTGAAAATATAGTTTCACTTGCCAAATCAGGCCAATGGTCACCAATCCTTGTCCACGGCGGCGGCCCGTTGATTACTTCAATGCTCGAAAAGCTTAAAATCGAAAGCCGGTTTGTCGGGGGCCTAAGGGTAACAAGCAATGAGGTGCTTGACGTCGTTGAAATGGCATTAAGCGGGATTGCCAATAAACAGATTGTTAGAAAAATAGCCCTTGCAGGAGGAAAGGCAATCGGGATTAGCGGGACAGATGGCGGCTTACTAACGGCCAAACCAGCCGGAACTTCTGATGTGCTTGGCTTTGTTGGGGATGTAACTGATGTAAACACCTCAGTGCTTACACATCTCATCGGAGGTGGTTATATCCCTGTCGTTTCGCCAATCGGATGCGATCAGCAAGGACAGCGCTACAACATAAATGGTGATACCGCAGCTGCAGCCATTGCATCTGCACTAGGTGGAAAGCTTTGTTTTATTAGTGATATTCCCGGTATTTTAATCGATAAAAACGGCGGAGAAAAGTCCAAATTGGATACGGCAACGAAGAGCGACATCGATGAGATGATTGCTTCCGGCCAAATATGGGGCGGAATGATCCCGAAGGTCCGTTCAGCACTTAATGCTTTACTAGCGGGCGTCGGAGAAACAGTGATTATCAATGGACTTGAACCAGGCAGCCTTCTTGCGTATTGCAAAGGGGAAAACGCCGGTACGAAGATCGTCCTTGAAAAGGAGGCTATCCATGGCATTCAATAATGCGACATTAGAAGGCTCGGCAATCTTGCCGACATACGCAAGATTTCCTCTTACTCTTGTAAAAGGAAAGGGAAGCACTGTCTGGGATGCAGACGGAAACCAGTATCTCGATTTTACATCTGGTATAGCTGTCTGCAACCTGGGCCATGCACCCGAATCTGTAAAAATAGCTCTTGAGGAACAGCTGGGAAATCTATGGCATTGTTCCAATCTCTATCACATACCGGTGCAGGAGGAGCTGGCTTCCCTGCTTGCGAAAAATAGCTTTGCAGATTATGTGTTCTTTTGCAATAGCGGAGCTGAAGCAAACGAAGCTGCAATTAAGCTGGCAAGACGATATGCAAGAAAGGTCAACGGAATCGGCAATACCGAAATTATTACTTTCAAACAATCCTTTCACGGAAGGACAATGGGGGCACTGTCGGCAACTGGCCAGGCTAAAATTCACGATGGATTCTACCCGCTGCTAGAGGGATTCCGCTATCTGGAATACAATGACCCAACTGCACTTGAGGAAATAGCCTCAAGCAATGCCTGTGCTGTACTTCTTGAACTCGTACAGGGTGAAGGCGGGGTCGTACCAGCCAATCCGGATTGGGCCAAGAAATTGGAGGAAATCTGTAAAGAAAAAGGAATCCTGCTTATTGTTGATGAGGTGCAGACCGGAATAGGCCGAACCGGAACATTATTTGCATATGAGCAGTATGGGATTTCACCGGATATCATATCCCTTGCAAAAGGGCTTGGATCAGGGTTTCCGATCGGGGCTATTCTCGCTACCAGTGAGGCAGCAAAGGGGTTCGAACCAGGAAGCCATGGAAGCACATTCGGAGGCAATCCGCTTGCTGCTGTGGCAGGGCTGACTACTGTAAAAACGATTTTGTCAGACAATCTCCTCGAAGGAGCCCGCCAGCTATCTGAATTCCTGGATGATGGCCTCGCAAAGCTTAAAAAAAAGCACCCAGCCATCATTGAGGTGCGTGGGATGGGTCTTTTAAAAGGGGTAGAGGTTAACGGAAACGCATTGGATATTGTTAAAGCAGCAATGGATGAGCATGTCTTGCTCCTGACGGCCGGTCCTAATGTGGTGCGAATCCTACCGCCGCTGACTGCAACAAACGAAGAAGCCGCCAACTTTCTTGGGGCTTTGGATACAGTGTTAACAAACATATGAGAAGCTTTCTAATAATTGTCTAGCTCCAGCGCCTATCGCCTAGCAAACTTCAGGCCTCCTCCCTACGATAAGTCATCATCGAATCGCTTACGCTCTTCGTGATTCCTTTATCTCAGTCGAAGTCCCTCCAGTTTGTACGGCGATGACCAAGGCGCTTGCGCTTTTCTAAGGAAACGGAGTGGTTTGTTTGGATAAGGGATTTCTCATTCTGGAAACCGGCGACATCTTTGAAGGATCCCTAATAGGCAAGTTCAAGGGTTCCAGCGGGGAGGTTGTCTTCAACACCGGAATGACCGGCTATCAGGAGATTATTTCAGATCCATCTTATGCAGGGCAAATCATTACCTTCTGCTATCCTGCAATCGGCAATTACGGTGTGAATGCCCTTGATGACGAAAGCATTACGCCTTCGCTATCAGGGGTTATCATCAGTGACGCTTGTGAAACACCAAGCCACTTTCAGTCCATCAGCCGGTTTTCGGAAAAACTCGAGCAAGCTGGCGTACCGGGTCTTGCCGGTGTTGACACAAGGGCACTTGTCAAAAAAATCCGCGGGACAGGAACTGTAAAAGGAGTCATAACCAACAGGAGGGCACCCTGGACGGAACTTGAATACGAACAAACTAGTTCATGCTGGGTAGAAAAGGTTTCGGTTAAAGAACCAATAACGTATAAGAAAAACGGGCCTCATATTGTATTGATGGATTACGGCTTTAAAAAATCAATCCTGAACTTCCTCCTTGCGCGAAATTGCTCGGTCACAATCGTTCCTTATGATACGAAGCTTGAAGCGGTAAAGCAGGTATCACCGGATGCGGTTTTATTCAGCAATGGCCCTGGCAATCCAATGGAACTGAAGGAACTTTTTCCGGAAATCAAAAAAATTGCCAGCGCTTATCCGGCACTTGGCATTTGCCTCGGCCACCAGCTAATCGCTCTTGCCTTCGGGGCAAAAACAGAAAAGCTTCCATATGGGCACCGCGGGGCCAATCATCCTGTTAAAGAGCTCGCTACGGGCAAGGTAAAAATAACATCACAAAACCATGGCTATGTCGTTGTTGATGGGACAATCAATCAAAACGAATTCGATGTAACGTACAGGAATGTGAATGACCAATCAATTGAAGGTTTGCAGCATCTCACATATCCGATTACGACTGTCCAATTCCACCCGGAAGCTCACCCCGGTCCACGCGATACACTTCATATTCTTGAAGACTTTGTCGCCAACCTGAAACGTCTGGGGGAAACCCGTTATGCCATATTATAGCCAACTAAGAAAGGTCATGGTCATCGGCTCGGGTCCGATCGTCATCGGCCAGGCAGCCGAGTTTGACTATGCCGGTACCCAGGCGTGCATTGCCCTGAGGGAAGAAGGAATTGAGGTCATTCTCGTCAATAATAACCCGGCAACGATTATGACGGATGAAACAGTCGCAGACAAAGTTTATATTGAACCGCTAACAGTGGGGACACTTGAACAAATCATTCAAAAAGAAAAACCGGATGGAATCATCGGCACCCTTGGCGGCCAGACAGGACTGAATCTTGCTGTCCAACTGTACGAACAGGGAATCCTCGATAAATACAAAGTTGAATTGCTCGGGACATCGGTCGAATCAATTAAAAATGGCGAAGACCGCGAGCGATTCCGGAGCCTTATGCTGTCTATTGGTGAGCCTGTCCCGGAATCGGAAATCATCCACAGTGTGGATGAAGGGATTGCGTTTGCGAAAAAGATAGGACTGCCGGTCATTATCCGTCCTGCTTATACATTAGGCGGTGACGGCGGAGGATTTGCCGAGACGGAGGACGAACTTGAAGGAGTCCTCAAAAAGGGCCTCGCCGCAAGTCCAATCAACCAGGTGCTTGTTGAACGAAGCATTAAAGGCTGGAAGGAAATCGAGTATGAAGTAATGCGTGATGCCAATGACACATGCATTATTGTTTGCAATATGGAAAACTTCGACCCGGTCGGGGTCCATACAGGTGATTCAATTGTTGTCGCACCTTCACAAACACTGACCGATGTCCAATACCAGCTTTTAAGGGACGCTTCAATTAAAGTCATCCGGGAACTCGGTGTCATTGGAGGCTGCAATATCCAATTCGCCCTCCATCCAACCTCTAATGATTATTTCATTATCGAGGTAAATCCAAGGGTTAGCAGATCGTCCGCTCTTGCATCGAAAGCGACCGGGTACCCAATTGCCAGAATTGCCGCCAAGTGCTCGGTAGGATACCACCTTGATGAAATCCTTAACCCTATTACCGGGAATACGTATGCATCCTTTGAGCCAGCAATTGATTATCTTGTTGTCAAACTGCCGCGTTTTCCGTTCGATAAGTTTCCTGAAGCGGACCGGACGCTGGGAACACAAATGAAAGCGACTGGAGAAGTAATGGCCATAGACCGGAATTTTGAGGGCGCGTTGAATAAAGCAATTCGCTCATTGGAAATGAAAGTCTGGGGCTTAAAGACAGGATTGTTTTCTAACGTGGCGGATGCAGAGCTTGAACAGCTTATTACAATACCCAACGATATGCGGCTTTTCGCTATTTCAGAAGCCTTGCATAGGGGAGTAACGGTGGAAAGGATCCAGGCTCTTACCCAAATCGATTTATGGTTTTTACACAAACTGGAGACCATTACTGAATTGGAAAAAGAGCTTGCGTCCTTCAGATGGGAAACAGCTCCGGTAAAGCTCCTGAAAGAGGCTAAGCGAATCAATCTTTCCGACAGGCTGATTGCTGAGACGTTTGAAATAGCGGAAACTGAGGTGAGGCAAAAGTGGAAGGAACTTGGCATCTCACCTGGTTATAAAATGGTCGATACGTGCTCCGCTGAATTCGACGCCGTAACTCCTTACTATTACTCAACCTGGGCTGGCGGCGATGAGGCTGGGATTGGAGAAGGAAAGAAAGTGGCCGTCATAGGCTCCGGCCCAATCCGAATCGGCCAGGGAATTGAATTTGATTATTGCTCAGTCCATGCAGCTTTTGCCCTGAAAAAACGGGGTTATAAGGCGATTGTCATCAATAATAATCCAGAAACAGTCAGCACCGACTATTCTGTAGCTGATCGACTCTATTTCGAACCGCTTGCCTTTGAAGATATCATGAATGTTATTGAAAAAGAAGCAGTTGAAAGAGTAATGATCCAATTTGGCGGGCAAACAGCCATTA
Source organism: Bacillus sp. FJAT-27225 (assembly GCF_001685025.1). Classification (GTDB taxonomy): domain Bacteria; phylum Bacillota; class Bacilli; order Bacillales; family Cytobacillaceae; genus Bacillus_D. Next base: position 432,477 of record NZ_MAYU01000023.1, read on the forward strand.
ATCTTGCGCAAAATTTGGAGGCTGCCGGGGTCAAAATCTTGGGAACTGATGTCAAAAGTATTGACCGGCTCGAGGATCGGGACGGATTTTACCGGCTTCTTAAAGAGCTTGGAATTCCTCACATTGACGGGAAAATTGCTAGTAATGCAAAAGATGCACTGCATGCGGCCAAGGTCCTTGGCTACCCAGTTCTTGTCCGCCCTTCGTATGTAATCGGCGGCCAGTCGATGTTCACCTTTTACCTGGAAGAAGATCTCGAAAAGTATTTGGCTACTCTCGATGAAACAGATACACACATGTGGCCGCTTCTAGTTGATCGGTTCCTGCCGGGCTTGGAATGCGAAATGGATATTATTTCAGACGGAAAAACGATTTTAATTCCAGGAATTTTTGAACATCTTGAAAAAGCGGGTGTCCATTCAGGTGATAGCCTCTCGGTTTTCCCGCCTTTGGCTATTGAATCGGTGCTGAAAAAGACTATGGTCGAGTATGCAACGAAAATTGCAAAAACACTTCCGGTCATTGGAATTATGAATATTCAGTTCGTTATTCATGAAGGGATCGTTTTTGTACTGGAAGTTAATCCAAGGGCTTCAAGGACGGTACCGATCATTAGTAAAGTGACAGGAATCCCCTTAATCGAATGGGCAGCACTTGTTCAGCTTGGCGTCCCGTTATCAGAGCTGCATTCCGCAAATGGATTGCTTGAAGAACCGCCGTATTTCACGGTGAAAGCCCCTGTTTTCTCGAACGGCAAACTAAAAGGAGTCGACCCGGTGCTTGGGCCCGAAATGAAGTCAACTGGGGAGGCTTTGGGGCTCGGGATGAGTTTTTCGGAGGCGTTGTTTAAGGCGGCCCAACATGGAGAGCGTTCCATGAATATAGAAGGAAAAACAGTCTTTTGTTCAGTACCTGATCGTGAGAAGGATGAAATTCTTGAAGTAATCCGCAGCCTCCATAAAATCGGAGCGAACATAGTAGCTACGAAAGGGACTTTTAAGTTCCTTATTGAAAATGGAGTACCGGCGAGCGTGTATTCCTCGGATTCAAAAGCTCTTGAACAATTGTTCCGCGAAGGAAAGGTAGATGCGGTAATCAATATTCCGAGTCAAGGGCGGAAGCCGGGCACATTCGGATTTGCGTTAAGGCAGCTTGCAGTCCGCTACAACCTGCCTTGCTTTACACATATAGACACGTTGACCTCTTTTCTAAAGTTAAACAAGGAAGCTTACAGCAGTTCAAATACAACAGTCCGAACGATCCAGGACCTCCACGGTTTGAAGGACAAAATGATTGCCAACTAATTCGCTTGGAGGGATTTCTACAATGATAAAGGCAATAAGTCAGGGCGAAACCGTTGTGCCCAATTTAAAAGGAAGGCATTTTTTAAAGCTTTCCGATTTTTCAACTGAAGAAATCTACTCGCTGCTTGATTCGGCCATTCATTTAAAAAAAGCTCAAAAACAAGGGAAGCCGCAGCCTCATTTAAGCGGAAAAGTTCTTGGAATGATATTTGAAAAATCATCCACCCGGACAAGGGTTTCATTCGAAGTAGGCATGCTCCAGCTTGGCGGCCAGGCGATTTTCCTAAGCTCAAAGGATATTCAGCTTGGCCGGGGTGAAACGATCGCGGATACAGCAAAAGTGTTGTCCAGGTATGTTGACGGGATAATGATCAGGACGTTTGGTGATGAACGGATTGAGGAATTTGCCGATGCTTCCACTGTACCAGTTATTAATGGTTTAACAACCCTGCACCATCCAGCACAAGTTCTTGCCGACCTCCTTACCATTCTTGAGCATAAAGGAAAGTTGAAAGGGCTCAAGCTTTGCTATATCGGGGATGGAAATAACAACATGGCTCATTCCCTCCTGGAAGGAGCCGTCAAGGTCGGTATGAACATCAGCATTGCCAGTCCAAAAGGATATGAGCTAAACGAAGCAATTGTTTCCCAGGCTAGAGAGGATGCTATTCAGACTTGCAGTGAAATTGCGTTAACAAATGATCCGTCTGAGGCAATAAGCGGTGCTGATGTAGTTGTCACAGATGTCTGGACCAGCATGGGAATGGAAGGGGAAGCAGAGGAGAGGCTTGAAGCGTTTTCCGGGTTTCAGGTGAATGAGGAACTTTGTTCATTCGCTAAAGACGATTTTCTATTCCTGCACTGCCTGCCGGCACATCGTGGTGAAGAGGTAAGCGCCGGTATCATAGACGGTCCTCATTCGGTTGTTTTTGATGAGGCCGAAAACAGGCTGCATGCCCAGAAAGCGATATTGAAGGCATTGATGGAAGACTAAGGATCCTATTGCTTTGGGTCTATTAAAAACTTTGTATTACATTTTTGTATTGAATTTGTGATTGGTGATTTTATCACCCTGAATCACAAATATATCGCCCTGAATCAAAAGTTTATCGCCCTGAATCAAATATTTATCACCCGGAATCAAAAATTTATTAGACTTAATCACAGCTATATCGGAAAGTTCACAATCACTCGGGCAGCAGCCCAATTCAAATAAATGAGGTGGATTCATGTCTAAGGGGAAAATCGTACTCGCCTATTCAGGCGGGCTGGATACATCAGTTTCAGTAAAATGGATTCAAGAAAAGTATGGATACGACGTCATTGCTCTCGGGCTCGATGTTGGGGAGGGAAAGGATCTCGAAGCAATCCGCACGAAAGCCCTCAATGTAGGTGCGGTCAAGGCGTATATGATTGATGCAAAAGAATTGTTGGCAAAGGAATACATTGTTCCTGCCCTAAAGGCTAATTGCCTTTATGAAGGAAAATATCCTCTATCGTCAGCACTTTCCCGACCGCTCATTTCAAAGCTTCTCGTTGAGGTGGCGGAGAAGGAAGGCGCGGTTGCGGTTGCCCATGGCTGCACCGGAAAAGGCAATGACCAGGTCCGTTTTGAGGTTTCGATCCAGGCGCTAAATCCTAACTTGAAAGTAATTGCACCTGTACGCGAGTGGGGAATGACCCGCGACGAAGAAATAAAATACGCTGAAGAAAATGGCATTCCAATTCCGGTTGACCTTGATAACCCATTTTCGATTGATGCGAATATTTGGGGACGTGCCTGTGAAGCCGGCGTGCTTGAGGACCCGTGGGCAGAAGCTCCTGAAGCTGCGTTTGACTGGACAAATCCAATTGAACTGGCCCCGGATGCACCTGAATATGTAGAAATCGATTTTGAAAAAGGCGTGCCAACTGGCTTGAATGGGAAGAAACTCCCGTTAGTTGAGCTAATTGAAACGCTGAATGAACTTGGCGGCAAGCATGGCATTGGCCGAATTGACCATATTGAAAACCGACTGGTTGGAATTAAATCTCGCGAAGTTTACGAAAACCCAGCTGCGCTCATTTTAATTCAGGCACATAAAGAACTTGAGTTTCTAACATTGCCTCGTGAAGTAACCCAATTCAAGACACAGGTCGACCAGCAGATGGCCAAAATTGTCTATGAAGGTCTCTGGTATTCACCTCTTAAAGCAGCACTGGATGCTTTTGTGGACCAAACACAGGAAGTCGTAACTGGAACGATCCGTGTGAAGCTCCATAAAGGCACGCATATGGCAGTTGGCCGCAAATCCCCGCATAGCCTTTACAATGAAGAGCTTGCGACTTACTCGAAGGGAGATGCTTTCGATCATCTTGCTGCTGAAGGCTTTATTAAAATTTGGGGTCTCCCGACAAAGGTATATTCAGAGGTAAACAGTAAAAAAAGCGTTCTTAAATCGTAATAGTTTACTAGGTTCCTAGTCGTTCGGAAGTAGTTGGGATTCATTCGCAGGCATTGCGAGTGATTCGAAACCTGCTTCCGAACCTTTTTAATGAGAATTTTCCTAGAGGAGGGAAGCTATGTCCAAACTATGGGGAGGCCGTTTTACAAAAGAAACAAACAGGCTTGTAGAAGAATTCACGGCTTCGATATCATTTGATCAAAAACTCGTCATGGAGGATATCGAAGGAAGCGTTGCACACGCCAAAATGCTCGGCGAATGCGGGATTATCCCAATTGAGGATGCTGAAAAAATCATTGTAGGTCTTAACAAGATCAAGCAATTAGCCATAAACAATGAACTTGAGTATCTTGTAGAAGATGAAGATATTCATATGAATATTGAGAAGAAGTTGATAGAATTGATCGGTCCCGTTGGGGGCAAGCTTCATACCGGAAGGAGCCGGAATGACCAGGTCGCAACCGATATGCATCTTTATCTAAGGAATAAAACGGAAAACCTGATCGACTTATTAGCAGCAGTCCAGAAAGCCATAGTTGATAAATCCGAGGAGCATATTGATACGCTCATCCCGGGCTACACCCATCTCCAGCGGGCGCAGCCGGTTTCGTTTGCACACCATTTAATGGCCTACTTCTGGATGTTTGAACGAGATAAGCAAAGGCTTCAAGACAGCCTGAAAAGAGTAAATTGGATGCCGCTTGGCGCGGGAGCACTGGCAGGGACGACATTCCCGATTGACCGGGAGAAAACAGCAGAACTGCTTGGTTTTGGTACAATTTACCCGAATAGCATGGATGCCGTCAGTGACAGGGACTTCATCTTGGAATTCCTGTCGATTGGTTCGATTCTAATGATGCATATTTCGCGCTTGGCCGAGGAATTGGTTACCTGGTCAAGCCAGGAATTCAACTTCATTGAACTGGATGACTCGTTCTGTACCGGTTCAAGCATTATGCCGCAAAAAAAGAACCCTGACGTCCCTGAGCTTTTGCGCGGGAAAACAGGCAGGGTTTACGGAAATCTCATTGGGCTGCTTACTGTAATGAAAGGCTTACCGCTCGCTTATAACAAAGATCTACAAGAAGACAAGGAAGGCATGTTTGATACAGTGGAAACTCTTGAAGGGTCACTCCAGCTTCTAGCCCCAATGATTGAGACGATGACAGTAAATCAGGATGTAATGAGGAAGGCCCTAGATGAAGATTTTTCAAATGCAACGGATATTGCTGATTATCTTGTGACGAAAGGAATGCCGTTCCGCCAGGCGCATGAGGTAATCGGAAAAATCGTTCTGTACTGCATTCAAAATAAGAAGTATCTGGTAGACCTTAGTATTGATGAATATAGGGAATTCAGTGAGCTGTTCTACGGTGATATTTATAAAATCCTAACGCCGGAGCACGTTGCTGGTGCCAGGAATAGCTACGGGGGTACTTCCCCGGAGCAGGTCGCCAAACAAATTGACCTTGCAAGAAGCTATCTTGCATAAAAAATTAAGGCTGCCTATTCAAGATTACCTTGAATGAGGTGGCCTTTGTAATTTCATTATTGTTAAGGTCTGTAACGTTGCTCGTCCTTGCAGCAATTGAATAGGAGTCCGAAGCTGGGAGCAGATATCCGATACTGCCGATTTTTGTTTCCCCGCCCCCTATGATGCCATCCATATTTTCATGGAGAAGTTCAGTTTTTTCGCGAAGTGGCCTGCCATTGACGATAAGTTTATCAATTGGATTAAATTTCACGGGGAACGGATTCTGGTTAACGATCTCAGCGTCGATTTTTACAAAAATAAGTTCGCTAGCCGGTAAGCCATCCTCATTCCGTAAAGGTTTGAATTCCATTAGCTTTACATCTTTAACAATAAATTCGAGGCCGCCAAGTAGGAAAAGATCATAAACAGGTGAAGCAGCTAACATAGTTAACATTCCTTTACCCCCCATAATAGAGTCTCCGGGCTCTTGCAGTCTTTCAATAGGCGGTTTCTCTTCTAATCCAATCGTTGATTGTGCCGATGACGAACCGTGCTTAACTTTTTCATCTGCATCCTCAGGATAACCGCCATAAAACCCACTTAACATACATGCAACAATCAAAACGAGGAACGTTTTCTTCACCTACAGTCCTCCTTTGGAGAATCTTTTTCCAAACAGTTGCCGCAGCTTATCATCTTCTATCCTATCGTACCCCTACAATATGAATAAAACTTTAATAAACCCTAAAGTTTTCGTAAAAAGAAGTTTGAATCCATCTCGCTTGTCATATAAGAAAGAATGGTGAATAATGACTATAACGTTTTCCATGAAAAGGAGGTTTTTAGATGAAACTGAGAGTTTCCGCAGTCCAATACCACCTGCATACGATCTCTTCATTTGAAGAATTTGCCGCTCAGTGTGAGCATTATATAAAAACTGCAGAGGAATTTGGGGCTGAATTCGTGCTGTTTCCTGAATTCTTTACAACCCAGCTGTTGTCAATAGGAGACAGAAGTGGCAATGCCCTTACAATTAACGACCTGCCAGGTTTTACGGAACAATATCGCGCATTATTCACTTCATTTGCCAAGAAAACCGGTATGCATATTATTGGCGGTACCCATGTTATTGAAAAGGGGGGCAAGCTCTACAATACAGCCCATTTGTTTTATCCGGATGGCAGGGTTGGAGAGCAGGCAAAGCTGCACATAACACCGACCGAGGTCCATGAGTGGAATATGGAAAAAGGGGAAAGCTTTCAGATTTTCGAGACCGAAAAGGGCAAGATTGCGATCCTGACCTGCTATGATATCGAGTTTCCGGAAATTGTCCGGATGGCAAAGGCGAAGGGGGCCGATGTGATATTCTGCCCATCCTGCACAGATGACAGGCATGGCTTCCACCGTGTCCGTTACACAAGCCATGCCCGCGCAATTGAAAATCAGGTGTATGTTGTCCTTACCGGGACAGTTGGAGCACTCCCGACAGTAGATTTTATGCGTCTGAACTTTGGCCAGGCTGCCGTTATTACCCCAAACGATATTCCGTTCCCTCCAAAGGGCCTTCAGGTTGAAGGGGAAATAAACGACGATATGATTGTGACAGCAGATTTGGATCTTCAGCTTTTATATGAAGTTAGAGAACGAGGTTCAGTGACAACTTGGAGAGACCGAAGGAGCGACCTGTATGTTGATTGGGAAGAATTAGAATCCAAGGGGTGATCGCATGTACAAAAGCGAATTCTTTGTTTACCAGGATGATAAGCCAATTTCTGTTTGCATCAGGAATTATACTGAAGAGGATTTTGACGGACTAATTGAAATTCAGTCCGAATGTTTTCCCCCGCCGTTTCCTAAGGAGCTCTGGTGGAATAAAGAACAGCTTTCCAACCATGTTCATTTTTTTCCGGAAGGCGCCCTTTGCATAGAGGTGGATGGGATCCTTGCCGGATCGTTGACAGCCCTTCGTGTTAATTTCGACCCGGCACAGCCAGAACATACATGGGAGGAAATAACCGATGGAGGCTATATCCGCAATCATGAGCCAGACGGGAACACCCTGTATATTGTTGATATAAGCGTCCGACCGCGGCACCGGAAGCTTGGACTTGGAAAAATGATGATGCAGGCAATGTACCATGTTGTTATTGAATTGGGGGCTGAACGCCTTCTCGGAGGCGCGCGAATGCCAGGCTACCATAAAGTTTCTTCCGAGATGGAGCCAGCCAAGTACCTTGAGGCGGTCATGACTGGAGACTTGAAAGATCCGGTCGTCTCCTTTTTGCTCAGATGTGGGCGAGTGCCGGTGGCATTGGTTGAAAATTATTTGGACGATGAGGAATCCCGGAATTACGGAGTGCTAATGGAATGGAAAAACCCGTTTAAGAATGAAGGAGTGCCAGGAAATGGAATATAAACGCATAACAAGTATCGATGATCCAAACTTCAGGAAAATGCATAAACTGATGGGGCAAATTTTCCCTCCGGAAGAAGTTCTTGAATATGAACTGTGGAGAGAGCCTCTTGAGGATCCAGGTATCCGGGTGTTTGTGGCGCTTGATGGAGACGAGGTTGTCGGCGCGACCGAGTACCGGTATTACCAGGATTGGAACATCGCGATGACCGATTTCACGATCATTGGCCTGCAGGGAATGGGGATAGGCCGTTTCCTCGCTGTTAACCGAATGAAGGATCTGAATGCACTTGCTGAACAGAATGGCAAGGAGCTTTATGGAATGTTTGCCGAGATTTATGACCCTTATCGGGTGGAGAATTACGAGTTTGGCGGGGTTAAGGTAATGGACCCATATGTACGCCGCGAAGTTCTTTCCCATCTTGGGTACAAGCGAATTGATATTGAGTATGTCCATCCATCCTGGGAGAATAATGGAGAGGCGGTTACGGGCCTTGACTTAGGATTCATGCCATCTGATGACAGCCAGGAGGAAATTGAAGCGAGCCTTGTCGCTGACTTCTTGACCACTTACTATACGGTCTTGCCGAACAAACCCCCAGAATGGCTTGGCATGATTGACAGACTTCGGAAAAAAGACAGAGTAGCCTTACTGCCATTATAAAAAATGCCCCGCCAGCTTAAAGGAGCCGGCGGATTTTTTTATGCATTATAAATTGTAGTTAAAGGTATCCTTCAGTTGCCAATTTTATAAGAATATCGCGAAAGGCTAACACCGAGTCAATTTCAACATACTCATCGTCGCCGTGCCAGTTGGCTCCTGAGGGCCCGAACTCTATCGCCGGAATCCCATGCTTGGCAAAGTAGACAGTGTCGGCACTGCCATGTTGTCCGAAATATACTGCATCCCGGCCTGAATGTCTTTTAATAACTCTATCCAAATGCTTTAAAAATGGATGTTCTCGATTCGTGTTGATGGGTTCGGAATTCAATCCTGCCACCACGCCTATTCCCGGGCTGATTCCTTTAATTTGGTTAAGGATTTCTTCCTTGTCCTGTCCTGGTAGGTACCGAATGTCGAGGCCGATTGTACACTCTTCCGGTACGACATTATATTCATCTCCAGCGTTTATTTTTGCTAGATTAATTGAAGGATTCCTATAGTAATCGCTACTTTCCTTCGCAAACGGGAGATTCAAAATTTGTTTGTAGATCTCATACGCTTGTTCAATGGCATTAACTCCTTCCCAAGGCCTGCTGCCATGGGCGGCTTTTCCGGGAACCGTAATGTCGGCACGAAGAACGCCCTTTGCCTGATTAGCTATTCCAAGCCCAGTCGGCTCTCCGCAAATAATAAAATCTCCCCGGTAACCTGATTCTGCTAAAAATCCACTGCAATTCTCTCCGCCTGTTTCTTCATCCGATACAATTTGCAGTTGGATTTTCATGCCAAGTGGACGTTGTTTTAGCTCAACGAAAGCAGCCATCATGGCGGCGACACCGGCCTTCATATCAGCAGAACCACGCCCATATAATTTGCCATCACTTTCATAAGGGTTAAACTGGCCAGGCTTTCCTGCGACAATATCGACATGACCGTTTAGAATTAGCGTAAAGTTTCCGGTACCAATTTCGGAGACAAGCATCCTGCGCCCGTTATTTTCGAGAAAGGTTACTTCGACTCCTTGAGATGTAAGCCATTTTCCACAAAGGTCCACAGCTTTATTTGCGCCAGGTATTGTTGAACTGTCTATTGAAACTAATGTTTTTAAAAAGCTAATAACCACAATAATTCACCCCAGTTGGAACAATCCCATCCATTTTAGCACGGGCAACTGGTATGATACAGAAAATTGCATAAAAGGTTTAATCAATTGTTTTCAGGGAATAGTTGATGTTATGCTATTTTCTGTTGTTAATAAAACGGGAAGTTATCCATAGAGATTTCCACAAATAAAGTATAGTTTTTTAAAGTCTTCCACAGACTTATGCACATTATCCACAGAACTATCCCCAAAAGTTATTCACAATTCACAGAAAAAGGCACAGCCTCACCAAAGAAGCTGTGCCTACAATTATTTCCGTCTGCTTTTTGCCCGTTGGTCGGCAGCCTTGGAACGTGCCATTGCTTCAAGGTCGTCATGATCGGCAAGATCACGATCAAATTCCACATCAAGCCCGTCGCTGATTTTTAAATTTTTCGGAGTTTGTGGCAAGGAAGCAGTATTCTTATCGCGATTTCGATGTCCTCTTGAACGTGCCAAAAGCAAAAACCCCTTTCGGAAATAAGATAGGAGGAAATCCTCCGTAGTCTTATCGTTTCCGTCCGGGACTTTCACATAAGTGGAAATTTCCCACAAGCACTAGACTGGTTACTTTCTTCTGCCTGGGGGATCAAAGCCCGCAGCTCTGTCAGCCGCTTTAAATTCCCTTTGGTACAGGACTTCCTGGGTGCTCGTTAATGTTCTTCGATTCTTATCCTTTTTAGTTTTTTCCATTTTGATCCTTCCTTCCTGAAAAGTTAGGTGCTACTTCAATCCTTTCCTATATTGAAGCCAATGATTCAAACTGAAACGATATTTCTTAAATTAAGTATTAATCCAGGGCAAAAAGCAGCCGGTAATGATCCTTTAGCCTAAATTCAGAAAACCAAACATTTGAATGTTTTAATTTGATTTCCGCTAAATTTTTAACGGTGCTTACTTTTTAAAAATATCCTCCAGTGCTTCTGTTAGGTGTGGAAAGCGGAAGTGGAAGCCTTTTTCCATAAGGACAGTAGGAAGGGCTCTTTGCCCCTCCAGAACAAGGATACTCATTTCTCCAAGTAGGAGCCTCAGCGCAAAGGAAGGTACCGGCAGCCAATGCGGTCTTCGTAGTACCAGTCCAATTGTCTTGCCAAACTCTTTCATTGTTGCCGGGTGGGGAGCGGTAAAGTTAACAGGTCCTTTCAGATCGCTTTTCCCGATGGCGAAAAGAATAGCGCGGACAGCATCTTCTCGGTGAATCCACGATACCCATTGCCTTCCCGAACCAATTGTCCCGCCGCCAAAGAGTTTATAAGGGAGAGCCATCTGTGGGAGAGCACTTTGGTGTTGATCAAGGATAATTCCAAATCTGCAAAAAACAGTCCTAATTCCAAGCTCTTTTGCTTTGGAGCCGGCAGCTTCCCATTGTTTCACAAGATTAGCGAGGAAATCCTTGCCCGGCCTGTTCTTTTCCGTAAACGTTTCTTTTTCGGAAGTTCCGTACAATCCAACAGCGCTGGCTGAAATAAAAACGGCTGGTTTTCGATTAAGTTTCCCAAGAATCCGGATGGCTTCATTTGTTGCTGCAAGACGGCTTTTTACTAGCCTTTCCTTTCGTTCAGATGTCCAGCGTCCGCTGTTCAGGGATTCCCCTGCCAAATTAATGAATACATCGATTTCTTTCAGAAACCGCTCTGGCTCACTGCCTTCCACTAGCCACTGAACTTGTGAGAGTCCTGCCTTCGAACTCTCAGGAGTTTTTCTTGTCAAAATTACTACCTGATGTCCTTCCGACAATAATCTTTTAACAAGAGCGCCGCCAAGAAAACCTGTACCTCCAGCAATTGCTATCTTCAATTAAAACTCCCCCTATCCGATTCCGTTTGTTCTATTTTACATTGGAATGAGTTAAATGGCATAGTTAAGGTAGAAACGGGAAGAGGTGAGCGTATGCCAATCATAACGAAAATAACGACGCAGAAGCGCGACACGGGACGGTATAATATTTATATGGATTTTGGAAAAGGGGAAGAATTTGCCTTCAGCGCTGATGAGGCAGTGATTGTTAAGTTCCATTTAAGAAAAGGAATGGAACTGGATGAATTTTTGCTTGCCGAGGTCGGCTATCATGATGAAATCCGGAAGGCCTACAACAATGCAATCCATTTCCTGGCCCATAAAATGAGGTCGGAAAAGGAAGTCCGCAAATATTTAAAAGAAAAACAATTGGAGGAAGCGGCAATTAATGAGGTGCTTGTAAGGCTTACTGAACAAGGCTACTTGAATGACCGTGAATACGCCAATGCTTATGTGAGGACACAGGAAAATACAACAGACAAAGGTGCCTATGTTGTTCGGATGGCATTGAAGGAACGCGGAGTCGCCGACTCATTGATTGAGGAAGCCCTAAAGCAATATACTCAGGAAGCGCAATTTGAAAAGGCGAAAAGTCTTGCTGAAAAATACGCAAGGAAATATGCCTCTGATTCAGAAAAGGTGTTAAAGCAAAAACTCGATGCCATGCTCAGGAGAAAAGGGTATCAAACCGATGCCATTCAATTTGCTTTAAGTGAAGCCGACCTGGGAAGGGAAGAGGAGGACGAGCTGGAGGCGATCCGATCCCAGGGAGAGAAGGCACACCGCAAACATGCAAAACTGACAGGTTACGCCTATGAGCGAAAAATGAAAGAAACCCTTTTCCGAAAAGGATTCCAAATAGACTTAATAGATCGTTATCTTGCCTCAAGGCAAGAAGAATAAAAAATCATGACCCTCGTCATGATTTTTTACTTTCAATAATAATTTCATCGTTTTCCAGATGAGCTACTATATACTCAGCAACCTCTCGAGGCGACCTAAAACGTGAATGATCCGCTACATGGGTGCTGTTTTTCCAGAACGGGGTATCCATTCCGCCCATATACGCCGCAGTAAACCGTATGTTTTGGCCTTCATACTCCTTCTGCAGACTTTCGGTAAAGCCTCTTATCGCAAACTTGCTGGCGGCATAAACCGATTCATTTACCTTGCCCCGCAGTCCAGCGGTAGAAATAATATTGATCACGTGGCCCTGCCCTGTTTTTTCTAAAAAGGGGAGAATTGCCTTCGTCATGAATATAGTCCCATAGATGTTGGTTTGCAGCATCTTGATAATGTCAGGATCGCTCATCTTTGTAAGTGGGCCAAAGTGGCCAACGCCGGCATTGTTAATAAGTCCGTAAATTTGTTTTTCTTTGAGAGCATTCTTTAGCTTCTCAGGAATCGAAGCTATCTCGGTAATATCGATGACCAAGGTCTGTGCCAAACCGCCAGAGGCTTCAATTTCCTCTTTTACTTCCTGAAGCCGTGAAATCAACCTTCCGGCAAGGATAATTTCAAATCCTTTTTCTGCAAAAAGCAATGCAAGCTCTCTTCCAAGTCCCGATCCAGCTCCGGTTACAATGAAAGTCTTCATATGGAGTCCCTCCGAATAAAGCAGGATTCTTTCTAAACTGTCTTAAATTTACTATACTAGTGAGTAGGAATCCAACAAAGGTGGTTGCCTGATGCAGGAGGAAAAGCGATATAGCCAAATGACTGAATATGAATTAAAACAGGAAATAGCCCTATTAAAGGAAAAAGCAAGGAAGGCCGAGCAAATGGGGATAGTGAACGAGTTTGCTGTCCTAGAGAGAAAGGCTGTTATGGCGAAGGCTTATTTACTGGATCCTGACAACTATAAGCCGGGTGAAATTTATGCCATTGAAGGAGATCCAGGTTCCCACTTCAAGATTGATTATTTAAATGGTGTATTTGCCTGGGGATACCGCCTAAATGGTGATGGAAAAGAGGAAGCACTGCCTATTTCAATGCTTGTGAATAACTAGCCATTCCTTTATCATTAGCAATCTGCCTGGCATTTTTTAGGGAATGCCAGGCAGTGGGGAATTGCTAGAACGATTTTATCTCGTCGGGATTACGCTGCGATGATGCTTTCATCCGTTCCTGCGGGTGGGTATTAATTGACCCATCTGCCCGTTTAGAGGCATATTCTGCCTTTGCGCGTGGCTCGCCTTCCAGTTTATTATCGTTAGTATAAGGGAAACCTGTTTCCTTGTTTCTCATCAGCCTTGCCTCCAGCCATTGGATGTAACGCAGACAGCAACTCTTCTGCGTACAATTAGTATCTGCATATTTGTCGGCGATATGTTTTCACAATTCTCCCAAGAGAGGTGATAGTGATGAACGATTATCAAGAGCGATTGACCAATCTCCTCCTGGATAAAAATAATTATTTATCATACGGCCAGGCCCGGACATGGGTGGAACTGTTATGGGAAGATTTTGAGGCAACCTACGCCAAGGCCGGCAGGGAATATCTAGGCAGTGAAATGACTGAAAAGGTAGTTCGCCAGTGGATTGAATATTATGGCGGCAACCTCCATGAATTCGCAGCAAAAAACCCAAAATACAGCCAATATTTGAACCAGGATACGAAAAGGCTTCACTAAGTCATAAAAAAGCAACGGCATCCACATAAAACATGGAAATGCCGTTTTTTGTTTTGTTCCATTTTTTAAGGCTGAGACGCCTTTAAACTAAAAGACGAACCAAAGATGCTTGTGCCTTTTGTTCCTAATTTAGTTTAGCGCCTGTTGCTTGTGCTTTGTACTATCCCGGAAGAATTGAAAGTTTTTTCCGGAGTTTTTCCTCACTGTAGATCCAGCCAGTGTAGGAATTGAGTATATTCAAATCAGGGTCAAGATGGACGACAGCTACAAACGGGTAATGCCCGTTGCTTCGGTACCGCAAATCAATAAAGCGTACCTCATGGTAATCGTTAAAGTCTTTTACTTCCCACCTATATACAGGGGAGAACGATAAAAAGGCTGAAATATTTGAATCCTGTTTTGCCGCATGAATGACAGGTGTGTCAGGAACAGGGACCCGCTTAAATTTATCAAGGATTCGGACTGTCGATCCCTGAGCCCTGCCGACAAAAAATTCACTCTCGGTCATGACGGCAACACGCCAATGGTTGAATCTCATAGTTGGAGCGACGACAATTTGTGTCGCATTTGGAACCATTACTTTGACCGCGTTAACAACATCACGCTTAGCTGAAAAGCGCAGGAAGTAATAAAAAATCAGTATCCCATACACGACCAGGAAGGTGTACCCTGGAGGTGCACCCATAATCCAGACAGCCAGGCCGGCAACGTGAATCCCAAAAATAAATGGATCAAATGTATTGATGACCCCAAGCGCCACCCATTTGCATGAAAACGGCCGTAGTGCCTGTGTCCCATAGGCATTGAAAATATCGACAAATACATGCAAAAATACTGCAAGCTGTGTCCAAAGCCATAAATGAAGCAAATTGGCGTCAGGGTTAAAGAAATAAATTGCGCCAGTTATGGCGAGCGGCCATAACAGAACTGCTGGAACAGAGTGGGTTATGCCCCTATGATTGCGGATATAGACCGCGTTATTTCTCAATTTAAGGACTGTATCTATATCAGGAATCTGGGAGCCGACAATTGTACCAACCATTACGCTGGTGGCTGTTGCAGTATGTCCCGCAACAGTAGGATCCAACGTGGCCAAGGCTCCGAGCCCCAGTCCCATGACAACATGTGTACCTGTATCCAAGGTGCCGGTTCCTCCTTTTAGTGAGTCTCCCCGCCAAAATTGCTTGCCAGTTTCCATCGTATGTTTTACCGTAGAAGATGGTGTTAACGGGTAGTACGTTTAAAATGATTACTTTATTATATTCCCACTTTTGTTCGTCTTTAACATCAGGGAGGCTAAATTCAACTATGAAGACATTGGAAAATATTGAAACCATTAACATAGAAAAATTTCGTGAGCATCTCATTTCCTGGTTCCGGGCTGAGCAGAGAAACCTGCCCTGGCGGCTTGACAAGGACCCGTATAAAGTGTGGGTATCGGAAATTATGCTGCAGCAAACTAGAGTCGATACCGTCATCCCCTATTTTCAACGGTTTTTGGAACAGTTCCCAACGCTGGATGCATTGGCTGAAGCGGAGGAAGACAAGGTGCTCAAAGCATGGGAGGGCCTCGGTTATTACTCGCGCGCCAGGAATCTCCAGACTGCTGTCAGAGAGGTTAAAGAAAAATACAATGGTATTGTTCCTGATTCCCCCGAAGAGATTGCAACTCTTAAAGGAGTCGGCCCGTATACGGCTGGAGCGATTTTAAGTATTGCTTACGGAATCCCCGAACCAGCTGTAGATGGAAATGTGATGAGGGTCCTATCAAGAATTTTACTAATTAAAGAGGACATTGCCAAACCTTCTTCAAGAAAAATTTTTGAAAAAGCAGTGCGTATATTGATTTCCCATGAATCACCTTCTGATTTCAATCAGGCGCTAATGGAACTGGGGGCAATTGTGTGTACTCCTACTTCGCCTTCATGCCTGCTCTGTCCGGTAAGGGAGCATTGCCAAGCCTTTCATGAAGGAGTCCAGCATGAGTTGCCTATTAAAGCGAAAAAGAAAAAGCCGAGGGAGCTCCGTCTAGCAGCCGCGGTAATCAAAAATAATGAGGGTGAAATTTTGATTCGCAGACGGCCTAATCACGGGCTGCTCGCAAACATGTGGGAACTTCCATCCGTGGAGCTGCACCTTCCGTTCGCTGATGACCGGAGAGGCCTGTCCAGTCTTTATAGGGAAACTCTTGATACGGATGTGGAAATTGGTGAATCACTTGGCCAAATACAGCATATTTTCTCCCATCTTATCTGGAATGTGACTGTCTATTCCGGAAAATTGACTGCCGAATTAGGAAAAACCGACGAAATAAAGCTTGTTTCGCTGGAGGAGCTTTCAGAATATGCCCTGCCTGTGCCACACCAGAAAATGCTTGCCCTATACCTTCAAAACGGCAACTAATAAAGCAGAAGAGCCTGGCTGTATACGACAATTCGTACAGCCAGGCTCTTTTAATGGAAAACTCAATCGTAACTTATTTTGGAACCATGTGTATAATCAGCTTCGTTCCTGTTTATGCCGCCGCGCCTTTCAATTTCCTCGACGATTTCCTTGTGAATGGTTTGTCCTTCTGCGTTAAGGTAAGGAACAACCTGCTGAAGCGAATGGTGGAAGAATGCAAGTTCACTGTCTTCCCAGTCACTTTTTGGCATCATGGTCAACTCAGTCATATCCCGTCCAACATACATGGCAATTCTCCTTTCGTAATGGATTGCTCAAGTCTAGTGTTAGGATTCAATTGTCATCTATACCCTGAAAGGCTAAAATAGAAACAAAATGACACGGAAAGGAATACATAACATGACACAAAAAGTTGCACTTGTAACGGGAAGCAGCCGGGGAATTGGCAAGGCTGCGGCAATCAGGCTTGCCAAAGCGGGATATGATATCGCTATTAACTATGCGCGGAGTAAATCGGCCGCGCTTGAAACTGCCGCCGAAATAGAAGCACTTGGACGGAAAGCGATTGTGATCCGTGCCAATGTCGGGGACGTTGAAAAGATAAGAGGTATGTTTCAGAAGGTTGAAGAGGAATTTGGGAGGCTGGACGTGTTCGTTAATAATGCCGCATCCGGAGTTCTTCGTCCTGCAATGGATCTTGAGGAATCACATTGGGACTGGACGATGAACATCAATAGCAAGGCCTTGCTTTTTTGTGCTCAGGAAGCGGCCAAGCTGATGGAAAAAAACGGCGGCGGAAAAATCGTCAGCATCAGTTCAATCGGTTCGATTCGATATTTGGAAAACTATACTGCAGTCGGAGTATCGAAGGCAGCACTTGAAGCGTTGACCCGCTATCTTGCTGTAGAGCTAGCTCCAAGGGGTATTACTGTGAATGCCGTTTCCGGCGGACCTGTCGACACAGACGCGTTGACCCATTTCCCTAACCGGGAAACTCTTTTGGCTGAATCCAGGAGCAAAACGCCAGCAGGCAGAATCGTTGATATGGAAGATCTTGTTGACTGCGTGATGTTTCTCGTTTCAGAGGAGTCTAAAATGATTTGTGGGCAGACGATTATTGTGGATGGCGGGCTATCCTTGTTGGTTTAGTGTTTTTTTACCAAAAAAAGTTCGGATAGACAATCACCTTCATGGTTAAATTAACATTCGTGGAGGTGATTACAATGGCAAACTTCAACAACCAAGGAAGCCGTGCTTCTCAAACTAACGCTCAAGAAGTTCGTCGCCAAAATTCTCAAGCTGCTCAAGGCGGACAAGGACAATTTGGCACTGAATTCGCTAGCGAAACTGATGTACAACAAGTAAGACAACAAAACCAGCAAGCTGAAAGCCGTAAGAACCAAAACAGCTAATTGTAAGACAAGCAGGCTCTCTCCCAAGGAGGAGGGGGCCTTTTTCTATTTTCTACACATAACTGGAATTAAAATCTCGACAAGTTGAGGTTGGCTTTATCGACAAAACTTCTTCTAAACCTACAGAAGTAGTCAAAGGAAAAGAAGAGTATTTAAAGAATACATAGAAGAGCAAAAAGTGAGGCGGTGGAATGTGTGAAAACCTTCAATTGTTTAATATCCGAACAAATGAAAACGATGGAAAAGCTTCTATATCTGCAGGGGGAATTGGAGCGATGCCAGGAAATTGAAAGCCAGCTGCAATTGCTTCAAAACGAAACAGAACTTGAGAGCATCCAGCAGGAAATCATATCAATGAAAAAGGAACTTCGGGAAATTCAAAGGACATTTGAACGTCAGACAGATGAAGTCATCCGTTCCTATCAGCATAAGGGAAGCTTCGCAAAAACATCTCTATAAAGTTGTTGAGACCAGTTCCATAGGAACAGAACTTCTAATTAGTATGGGCCATTTTATCCTAAAAATGGCTCTTTTGTTTTAAAATTGTCCTTCAACCGTTATAATAGATTGAAACGGGAATTGTCTTTTGTTGCCTTTTGTCGCTTTTTTGATTTAAGATAGGTTGCAAAGCGTTCGGGAAATGAAAGTAGGGGAGATTCATGGGTTTACCCATCGAAGGAGAACCAATGCAAATACACAGTTATAAACATAACGGGCATATCCATCGTATATGGGACGAAACCACCATTTTGAAAGGTTCCGAAAACCTGGTAATTGGCGGAAATGATCGGACGGTTGTCACGGAATCCGATGGCCGCACCTGGGTGACAAGGGAGCCGGCAATTTGTTATTTCCATTCAGAATGCTGGTTTAATGTAATCGGAATGATTCGCGAGGATGGCGTGCACTATTATTGCAATATCAGTTCTCCATTCATCTTTGACGAGAATACGTTGAAGTATATAGATTATGACCTTGATATAAAAGTATTTCCGGATATGACATACAACTTGCTTGATGAAGATGAGTATGAGCGGCATCGCAAGGAAATGAACTATCCTGAAGTAATAGACAAGATTCTCAAGAAGAATGTTGAGAAACTAATCAGATGGATTAACCAGCGGAAAGGGCCGTTCTCACCGGAATTTATTGATACGTGGTATGAGCGTTATCTCAGTTATAGAAAGTAAGCTTTAGCATGTTACAATGCCCTGTTGATGAATATCAACAGGTGTTTTTGTTTGGCTGCTTCATTGCTGGATAAGTATAGTATAAAGACATTTTTTTAAAAAACAGAATGTCCAGGGGGAGGAAACAAGTTGGAGAGTATCCGAAGGTATCTCCATTTCGTAAAGCCGTATAAATGGCAAATCATTGGAACAATTTTTATTGGAATTATTAAGTTTGCAATACCGCTTATTATTCCGATCCTTATTAAATATGTCATGGATGATATTGTTGGCAGTGAAACACTGACCAAGGCTGAAAAAATTGATAAGCTGTTTTGGATCATGGGAATCATGATGGTCATCTTCGTCATCCTTAGGCCGCCAGTCGAATACTATAGGCAGTATTTTGCGCAGTGGACATCGAGTAAAATCCTGTATGACATCCGTGATAAACTATACAATCATATGCAGAAGCTAAGCTTCAAGTATTATGCAAACACGAAAGCGGGCGAAGTGATATCAAGGGTCATTAACGATGTTGAACAGACGAAAACATTTGTTATTACGGGCCTCATGAACCTCTGGCTTGATGTTGCGACAATCTTGATCGCGATTGCCGTTATGTTCACAATGAACGCCAAACTGACCATTGTATCTCTTGTTTTATTTCCGTTATATGCTTTTTCGGTTAAGTATTTCTTCGGAAACTTAAGGAGCCTGACCCGAACCCGCTCACAAGCTCTTGCCGAGGTGCAAAGCTATTTGCATGAACGGGTCGCCGGCATGTCTGTTATTAAGAGCTTCGCAATAGAGGATTATGAGCAAAATCAATTTGATAAACGAAACAAGAACTTTTTAGAAAAGGCACTTGACCATACAAGCTGGAATGCAAAAGCATTTGCAGTTGTTAATACGATTACCGATATTGCGCCATTGATCGTTATTGCCTATTCTGGGTATCTCGTCATTGAGGGACAATTAACACTTGGGACAATGGTCGCTTTCATTGCATACATTGAACGTCTCTATAATCCGCTCAGAAGGCTGGTCAACTCCTCTACAACCTTGACCCAGTCATTTGCGTCAATGGACCGGGTATTTGAATTTGTCGATGAAAAATACGATATCGTTGATGAGCCCGGTGCAATCGAGTGTACCGAGGTAAACGGGAATATCCGCTTTGAAAATGTCAGCTTTTCGTATGGGGACAATTCCGAAATGGTTTTGAAGAATATCAATCTCGAGGCCAAAAAAGGTGAAACGATCGCTCTCGTTGGCATGAGCGGCGGAGGAAAGTCTTCTCTTGTCAGCTTGATACCCCGCTTTTACGATGTAACCGAGGGGAGGATTCTCCTTGATGGCGTTGACATCCGAAAATTTAAGGTCCAATCGTTGAGGGACAAAATCGGCGTGGTTTTCCAGGATAATATTTTATTCAGTGACTCGGTACGGACGAATATACTGCTGGGCAAGCCTGGGGCAAGCGATGAAGAAGTGGAAGAAGCGGCAAGGCAGGCAAACGCTCAGGAATTTATCGCGAGCCTTCCTGAAGGCTATGAAACGAAGGTGGGTGAACGAGGAGTAAAGCTGTCGGGCGGCCAGAAACAAAGGGTTGCAATTGCGAGAGTTTTCCTCAAAAATCCACCTATCCTCATCCTGGACGAAGCAACTTCGGCGCTGGATTTGGAAAGCGAGCATCAAATTCAGGAAGCCCTTGAGAAGCTAGCCAAAGACCGGACAACCTTCATCGTTGCCCACCGTCTATCCACCATCACCCACGCCGACAAAATCGTCCTAATCGAACACGGCCAAATCGTCGAAATCGGCACCCATGAACAACTCATGGCCAAACAAGGCGGCTACTACAGACTATTCCAAGTCCAGCAGCTTGAAGACTAGCAGGGGTCAAACAGGGGTCAGACCCCCTTCGTGGACATTCCGCCACTTTTGTCCTCCCCACGCAGACAAAAGCGAAGCTGAACGAAACGGATAAAAAAACCGGAATGAAGCCAATACTTCATTCCGGTTTTTTCTATTCAATAAAGTAGTACGCACGGAGGCTTCTTAATTAACTAATTTGATAACATAAAAGAGTTTACTATTCCAAAGGTGCGGACAATCAAAATGGCAGTTTATTCAACGGGTTCTTCAACTGTAATTTCATTTTCCTCTTTGTGATAGGAAAGGAAACTTGTGACTAATGTATCCAGGTGTTCAACATGCTCATCATAATCAAGGATGGCTGAAATAATCTGCATAGTATGGTATAGATGGTTGTCATCCTCTTCTTCGTAATCCCGCTGTCTTGAGATAAACATGCGGAAAACTTCCTTTTTATCAAGGCATTGGATTGGATTTTCTGCAGCAATTGATGGCCGCACCTTTCCAATGTATTTCAGCATTATCTGTTCATGAAGTGTAATAAGGCAATCAAGCTGTTCCTGTATGGAAAGCTGAAAGTGTTCAGGAAGGGAATGATACTCATTTTCGAAACGATGCAGGCGGTTGAGAGTATCTAAAGCGCGCCTTGTTGTAGTAATCATTTGTCTGTAAATAACAAGTTTCCTAGCCTTTACAGCATCATCCCGTTTAAAGTAATTCCGCTCTTCCTTGTACATCGTGTAAGTCAAATCTATTTTTGCAAGTGTATCCTTTAGTTTTTCTATATCGGCCTTAAGCAGGTTATGGTCCGATGCATTCCGTGTAGAGAGCCGAATCCAGCGGATTGCTTCTTCGGTTGTGCTTGAAATCTTATGGTAAAGCCTGTTTTCGTACCGCGGCGGCAGGAACACAAGATTCACAATAAATGCCGAAAATACCCCGAGCATAATTGTCCCAAACCTGAGAGCTGCGAATCGAATGAATTCATCGTCTGGCATATACATGATTGACACCAGTGTTACGAGCGCGAGGCCCATAGTATTTTCCAATTTTAGCCTTAGATTAATAGTAATGACGATAATTGCCGCTAAACCAATGACGACTATATGGTTTCCGAGGAGAAGATAGAAGGCTGCAGCGATGAGAGCCCCAATAAAATTCCCCTGAACTTGTTCAAGTATTGATTGATAAGAGCGATAAATCGTTGGCTGTACAGCGAAAATGGCAGCAATGGGTGCCATTACCGGTGAAGGGACATTTAGCAATTCACCAAGAAACAAAGCAAGTACAATAGCAATTCCCGTTTTTAATATCCGGGCACCTAACTTCATTTTATTAAATCCTTTCAATCTTCTTTTACGTTACTTTAAACCTTTTGTATGTAACCTAAACAATTCTGTTACTATACCTTGTTTACAGAAAGGAAGCAAGGGAGGCTCCGGAATAAAGCTCTCTTTCTCCCGATTCTATCTTATTTTTCAAAGCTCCGACATCAAAGCCTTAGAAAAATCATAGAAGCGTAGGTGGAGCAACAGCCCATACATGCCCGATTGGTGAGATACATTGAAACTTCTTGCTGCGTCTTATCTAGGCTTAGTTGAACCAATCGGGTTCAATCGTGCAAGGTAATCGCTGCGCCCTTTGGCGAGTTGGTGGCAGTAGAATGGGACTAACAATCAGTGTGGGGTGAAGAATTCCCCACTGATTGAAGTTCCACTCTATTCGTTCATTAAAGAATAGAACGCGTTGTCCACCGCATGGAGAGTGGCTTCAATGTCCTCTTCGGTATGGGCAATGGTGACGAACCACGCTTCATACTTTGAAGGTGCCAGATTGATACCCTGGTTCAACATCAGCTTAAAGAACCGCGCAAACATCTCCCCATCTGTATTCTCGGCCTGCTCATAGTTTTCAACCTTTTCGGTTGTAAAGTAGACAGTCAGGGCACCTTTTAACCTGTTGATTGTAATTGGAACATTGTATTTGGCTGCAGAATTTAAAATGCCTTCCTCAAGCATTGCTCCCAGCCTATCCAGATACTCATACACTCCGTCTTGTTTCAGAACTTCAAGACATGCGATTCCAGAGAGCATCGAAGCCGGGTTTCCGGCCATTGTCCCTGCTTGATAGGCGGGACCAAGCGGTGCGACCTCTTCCATGATTTCCTTTTTGCCGCCGTAGGCACCGATTGGCAGTCCGCCGCCAATGATTTTCCCAAGGGCAGTCAAATCAGGAGTAATACCAAGGATATCCTGTGCACCTCCATATGCAAACCGGAATGCTGTAATGACTTCATCAAAAATTAACAGCGCTCCTGCTTCATGGGTAAGTTCCTTTACCTGCTCAAGGAAGCCTGGCTTTGGCTCGACAATCCCGAAGTTGCCAACGATTGGTTCAATCATGACAGCCGCAATCTGGCTGCCCCATTTCTCAAGTGCTTCCTTAAGAGGCTCAACTTCATTGAAAGGAACCGTAATCACTTCCTGGGCAATGCTTTTCGGTACCCCCGCTGAATCAGGTGTCCCAAGTGTCGAAGGGCCAGAGCCGGCAGCGACAAGGACGAGATCGGAATGGCCGTGGTAGCATCCAGCAAACTTGATGATTTTATCCCGGCCGGTATACGCGCGGGCCACGCGGATCGTTGTCATGACTGCTTCGGTACCTGAATTCACAAACCTGACTTTGTCCATGCCTGGCATCGCTTCTTTAAGCATTTTGGCAAGGATGATTTCATGTGGTGTCGGGGTACCGTACAGGACACCCGTTTCAGCTGCCCTGGTAATCGCTTTTGTGATATGCGGATGGGCATGGCCAGTTATGATCGGGCCATAAGCCGCCAAATAGTCAATATATTGATTGCCGTCAACATCCCAGAAATAGGCGCCAGATGCGCGCTCCATCACAACAGGGGAACCGCCGCCAACAGCTTTATAGGAACGGGAAGGGCTATTGACCCCGCCGACAATATGTTCAAGAGCTTCGCTATGTAATCGTTCAGAATTGGTAAAGTTCATAAGACATTAACCTCCTAATGTAAATACGTTACTATTCTAGCACAAATCGAGACGTTTCAGGTTTGCCAATTAGCACAACCCTTTTTCACCTGTTTGTCCTCTTTGTTAAAAAATGTACAAAAAGATGCCAGAATAACGTGTGGAATGTCCTGCATAACTCAGGAATGTTCCAAAACATGTCCTGATTGCACAACGCCCAACGTGATGGCGGACGGACCCGTATCGACGTAACATCAAAACTATTCCCTTATGCGGATAAGTTGTTTCGCGAATGGGAAATAGATAAACTGTTTTAGTTAGAGTGTATGTTCAGGAGGACGAATAATGGACAAGGAAAATGCAATTATAGTGGAAGGTCTCCGCAAGGAATTCAAAGCCTATTCCAGCCGGTCTGGCCTAAGTGGTGCCTTCAGGGATTTATTCACCCGGAATTATAAAATTGTTCCTGCAGTTAACGACATTAGCTTTACGGTCAAACGGGGCGAAATGGTTGGATATATTGGTGAAAATGGGGCGGGAAAATCAACGACGATTAAAATGCTGACAGGCATCCTGACTCCGACTTCAGGTAAGATAATCGTCAATGGGATGAACCCCCATAAGGAGCGGGAGAAGTTCACCCAGACAATAGGCGTCGTCTTCGGCCAGCGTTCGCAGCTTTGGTGGGACATAGCCGTGCAGGAGTCATTCAGGCTTCTGAAAAAAGTGTACAAAGTGTCCGATGAGGATTATAACTCCCATATGAATCACGTGATTAAGACACTCGATATCGGACCGCTCCTTGACAAGCCAGTCCGGAAACTTTCACTCGGGCAAAGGATGCGCTGTGAGCTAGCTGCGGCATTGATCCATAATCCGCCGCTCCTTTTTCTAGATGAACCGACAATCGGGCTAGATGTTTTAGTTAAATTAAAAATACGGGAGTTCCTGAAAGAAATAAATGAAAAATACAACACGACAATTCTTTTGACTACCCACGACCTTACCGATATTGAAGCCCTCTGCGAGCGTGTCGTCATGCTTGATGAAGGCAAAATCATCTATGATGGGGCACTTCAAGATCTGAAGGAAAAATGGGGTGAAGGCAAAGAACTGCAATTCCAATTCCTTGAGGAGACAGAGCTGGTGCGTCTTCAGCATCTTACTGCGGATATGCCGGTCAAATGGGAAATGGATGAGAAGGGACAAATTTTCACAGCACAGACTGACGATGTTGATGAAGTCATCTCCCAGATTATCGCCCGGGTTGTATCCACGTTCAAAATAAAGGACGTTAAAATAAACGAGGTTTCAACAGAAGAAATTATCCGCAATATTTATGAGAAGGGTTCAGCATAGGAGGAGCAGCAATGGATAAGTACCTTGAAATGGTGAGGATCCGATTCTTAATGATGCTCGCCTACAGAACAAACTACTATACCGGGATTCTAATCTATAGCATTAATATTGGGGCCTATTACTTTCTTTGGGAAGCGATTTACAGCGGGAAGGACAGTATTGAGGGTTTGACAGTTGGGCAAATGACAACGTATGTAGCAATAGCCTGGATGGCAAGGGCTTTTTACTTTAATAACCTTGACCGGGAAATGGCGATGGAAATCATGGAAGGGAAAGTTGCGATTGAGCTGATCCGCCCATACAGCTACCTTGGCATGAAAATGATGCAAGGTTTCGGTGAAGGGATTTTCAGGCTTTTCTTTTTCTCTGTTCCCGGAATGATGATTGTCATGCTTATTTTTCCAATCAAACTTCCACTTGATCCTGCAGTGTGGGGGCTGTTTGCAATCTCAATCCTGTTCAGCTTCCTGATTAACACCCAAATTAATCTGCTGACAGGCATTACGACTTTCTTCTTATATAATAATGCTGGACTCATACGGGCGAAACGGGTTGTCATTGATCTGTTTTCAGGGCTGCTCTTGCCAATGAGCTTCTTTCCAGGCTGGGCACAGGAAATTATGAAATACCTGCCTTTCCAAGGAATCAGCTATATTCCGAGCATGATTGTCACAGGCGGTTTTACCGGAAGCCTGGTGTTTGATGCAATCCTCCAGCAGGCAGTATGGGTAGTGATATTGCTTGTACCGATTTATCTTCTATGGCAGCTGGCTAAAAAGCAGCTTGTTATTCAAGGAGGCTGACAATGTTTTACGCATCGATGTTCTTACAGTATGCGGGGCAGTATATGAAAACAAGGCTCGAGTATAGAGCAGATCTTGTTGTTGAAATTTTTTCCGACCTGCTGTCCCAGGCAGTCAACTTTATATTCATCCTTGTCGTTTTTGGCCATACATCGCTCTTAAATGGCTGGACGAAGGATGAAATCATCTTTATTTACGGATTCTTTCTTGTCCCGTATGCAGTATTCTCTGCCTTTTTTAACATTTGGGACTTTAACGAGCGCTATATTGTAAAAGGAGAGCTTGACAGGATCCTGACCCGTCCCATTCATAGCCTGTTCCAGATTATTCTCGAACGTCTAGAACTTGAAGCCCTTTTTGGAGCTGTCACGGGAATGGCCGTCATGTGGTATGCCGGGCAGAATCTCGGCCTTGACCTTACCTGGTATGATCCGCTTATCTTCCTTCTGTTCGTGGCTGGCGGTGCGCTCATTTACGGCGGCGTCTTCGTGATGCTGGCATGCATCAGTTTTTGGGCTGACGCCAAAACCTCGATCATGCCGATGATGTACAATATCGGCAATTACGGGCGTTACCCGGTCGATATATACAACAAGGCAATCCGGTTTGTCCTAACCTGGATTCTGCCTTTCGCCTTCGTTGGTGTTTACCCGGCCGCCTACTTCCTTGGTCGTACGGAATGGTATGGATATGCCTTCCTGACTCCATTAATGGGAATCATCTTTTTCACTGTATCAGTCTTTTTATGGAACCAGGGGGTCAAGAAATATAGAGGCGCCGGAAATTAAATTTACTAGCTGCCACTCATCCCGCATATAGTTAAATGGACAAACCTATCGGGTGGTGGGCGACTTGTTTTATCTATTATTGGCCGGAACAAGCTTCTGTTTGTTTATGAGCATTAAAACATTATTTACGCAAAACCAGGTGAGGGGAAAACTTGTATCGTTTGAAAACTTTCTTTATCTCGGGATGATTTATTTGACGGTACTGATTGGGTTTGGGATGGTATATCTTCTCCTCGGGCTATTTGTTGAGCCCGTTTTGGCGGATCCGGGAAGTACGCAGAGCGGATTCCTTCAACAGGCCGAGGCTGCCGTTTACTTTAGTGCCATGACACTTTTTTCGGTTGGCCATGGCGATGTCATCCCGCTCGGCCCTGGCAGATGGATTGCTATCATTGAAGCTCTGATTGGCTACACCATCCCGGCAGCCTTTGTGGCAAAGGCTGTCATGGAAATGGATAGCTAACTCTGTTTTGGACCCTTTAAGGGTTCTTTTTTAATTGTAAAAATTGACCTACGCCTTCGGGGTGAGCATCACAGTTGTGCAACGCCACTGAATTGGATAGTCTAAAAGTAAACACATTACATTGGAGTGAGCAAAATGGCAGTACAGGAAGGATTGCAAGCCCCTGATTTCAGCCTCCAGGCAAACACTGGGGAGACAGTATCGTTATCCGATTTTAAAGGAAAGAACATAGTGCTTTATTTTTATCCAAAAGATATGACACCTGGCTGCACAACTGAGGCTTGTGACTTCAGGGACCACCATAAAAGCTTTGAAGACGCCAATGCCGTGATTATTGGCATTAGCCCCGATCCTGTTGAAAGGCACCGGAAATTTATCGAGAAATACGGCTTGCCGTTTTTGCTATTGGCCGATACTGACCACAAGGCCGCAGAAGCATATGGTGTTTGGAAGCTGAAAAAGAATTTTGGCAAAGAATACATGGGAATTGAGCGGAGCACGTTTGTTATTGACCAAGCAGGGAAAATCGTCAAAGAATGGCGCGGTGTTAAGGTTAAAGGCCACGTGGAAGAAGCGCTCGAGTTTCTTAAGGCAAACGTATAAAGCCTATTTTTTGTAAGAAAGGCTACTGTCCATACGTTTATACAAGGGGAGAATACCTTATAGTAGGGCATACCTCCTCAGATATTTTTTTAGGGACCGGACATTCCGGCCCCTTTTTTTTTATGTCTAGCTTCAAAGGGAATCACCTTAGAATAATCATTGCAGAGACAGGCGGATATTGCTTGTCGCGAAGGGCCCCTTGCCTGTCTTGAAGTCGCTTGTGCTTATCTTATAGAAGTATTTAGAATTTTCATGTAGTGCACCTATGATGGTATGATTTAAGAAAAACAGGAGTGTTTACTGTGAAGATAGTGTTTACATTCATACCGCCAGAAAAACTGCGCGAGCAACTTGAAACCGAGTTTCCCCAAATTAGCTTTCATTACGGAAAAGGGCCTGCAGGAGCGGGTGAAGAACTTGAAAAGGCAGAGGTTATTGTTACATATGGAGAAGATTTAAACGAACACTATATACATAAGGCCAAAAGACTGCAATGGATCATGATCATGTCTGCTGGAATGGAACGGATGCCGTTTGAAGCGTGCAAGAAGCGGGGTATCCATGTAACAAATGCAAGAGGAATTCATAAGATTCCAATGGCTGAATTTACGATGGGTACGATGTTTCATCATGTGAAAAAATTTCCCGAAATCCAGCGAAATGAGCAGCTTCAAGAATGGAACCGAAAGGTAAAAGTAGGGGAATTGGCCGGAAAACATGTTCTTATACTTGGGATTGGCGCCATTGGGGGAGAAATTGCACGGCTTTCAAAGGCTTTCAGAATGGAGGTTACGGGGATCAACCGGAGTGGTGACCACCATAAGGAAGCTGACCGTACCGAAACATTTGAAAACATCAACGAATTCCTTCCAAGTGCAGACTTTATTGTTTCGGTGCTGCCGAGCACAGGAGAAACGAAGTATTTACTAACGGAAGAGCATTTTCGCAGGATGAAACCAGCTGCTGTTTTTATAAACATTGGCAGAGGGGATTTAATTAGAGAGGAAACCCTTTTGAAAATCATGGAGGAAAAAGTGATTGCCCATGCGTATCTTGATGTATTCGAAAAAGAACCTCTTTCTAAAGGACATCCTTTTTGGGGCATGGAAAATGTTACGGTGACACCACATTTATCAAGCATTACTGAGCAGTACCTTCCTCGATCATTCGAGATTTTCAAACAAAATCTTAGTGCATATGGTAATAATACCGGCGGTTTTATTAATTATATCGATTTGAAAAGGGGGTATTAAGGTGAAGATTTATACTAAATCAGGCGACAAGGGGACTACTTCCCTTATATATGGGAGCAGGGTAGCGAAAAACGATGCCAAAGTTGAGGCGTATGGGACATGTGATGAAGCCAACTCCGCGATAGGGCTAGCGTTCTCCTATTTAAAGAATGAATTTTTTACAGGCAAAGAATCCATTGAACATGTTTACCATAAAATACAGACGCAGCTTTTCCATGTGGGAGCAGAATTGGCGACACCAGAAGGGAAAGAGGTGAAGTGGAAGATAACCGCTGAAGATATAAGGGAAATGGAGGCGCAAATTGATGAATGGGATTCAAGCTTGCCTCAGCTTACCACGTTCATTCTTCCTGGCGGACATCCAGCCGGTGCTGCGTTCCATCTCGCAAGAACGGTGGTTAGGAGGGCCGAGCGATCTGCAGTCGCCCTGGGGGACTCGGTCAATCCACTTGTGCTTTCCTATTTGAACAGATTGTCAGACCTGTTGTTCGTGACAGCCCGTTATGTAAATCTTAAGCTAGGGGTAGAAGAGAAGAACCTTCACCAGGAATAGTTTTGGCGAGGTTTTTAACACTATAAACAAGCAGTTTTATTGACAAACATAGCTGATGGTTATAAACTAATTATAACAATTATAATGTAATAATCTTTTTATAGAAGAGAGGTGCATGGCGGTGTCTGAACAACTCAAAGAAGCGTTGGATGTGTTGAAGGAAACCGGTGTGAGAATGACTCCTCAGCGTCATGCCATATTAGAATTCTTAATCAACTCCATGTCGCACCCTACTGCAGATGATATTTATAAAGCTTTGGAAGGTAAATTCCCTAATATGAGTGTTGCGACCGTATATAATAATCTTCGGGTATTTAAAGAAGTCGGACTCGTAAAAGAACTCACTTATGGCGATTCATCAAGCCGATTTGATTTCAGGACTACGGAGCATTATCATGTTATTTGTGAAAAATGCAATAAAATAGTTGATTTTCATTATCCAGGCCTGGATGAAGTCGAGCATCTCGCTTCCCATGTGACTGGTTTTAAAATCGGGCATCACCGGATGGAGATTTACGGGAACTGCCCAGACTGTGCCGCTAAAGAGGCTCACTAAAAAAATTAAAGCGCCCAAAGGGTTACATACCCATGGGCGCTTTTGTTTTTTGTACTTTAAGACTGTCTTTTTCTATTATAGGATTGGTCAAATTCTTTTCCTTCAAGGGCTGGATCCAATGTCAGCGGTTCGCGGCAATACATGCACATGTCGACTCTGCCAAGAATTTTGGTGTGCTTTCCGCAATTGGGGCATACAACCTGAACTGTTTTTGTGGACAGCATGCCGATCCAAAAATAGACGACTGTACTTGCAATGATACAAAAGAATCCCAGCAGCATAAAAATGGTCATGACTAACGGATGAGTGCGAAAGAAAATTCCAAAATACATAACAACAAGGCCAATAAAAATCAGGCTTAGTGCAAAAGTTCGGATTCTATTTATTTTACTTGAATACTTGCCCATTTAATCCCCTCCGATTCTTTACTATAGCATACCAGGATAAGGAAAGGAACTTGGACAGGCTTGATGGCCGGGCAGAAAAATGCTTTCCTAAAGGAAGGAAAAAACAAGATTATTGTCGAAACTATAGCTATTAACATTTTGGAGGAAATATGATGGAAGATATATTACGCCCAATTTATCAAGAACGGGCAAGCCTATCCAATACGCTGGGAATTTTATTGGTGGAAAAAAATCAACGGTTTAGCCCGGCAACTGATTTTTTTGACGCCATTCTTCTAGTAATAGTCGATCATGCTGATGAACCATTAATAATAAAGCATTACTCATATAATGATAAAAAAGCGGCCCTTCATACCGTGACAGAAGGAAGGCTAAGGGAATGGATGCTGCTTGGGACGAACCGAAAAATATTTGAGTGGCTTTATTCTGCAAAGGTCGTTTTTGACCGCAATGATTTTGTTGCAAACCTTTTAACAGAATTCAGGGATTTTCCTTTCTACGGAAGAAAACTAAAAATGGGGATAGAATTCGCCAAATTAATAAGGAGATATTTGGATGGCAAGGCGTTCTTTGACAATGAACAGTACTTGGATGCATATAATCATGTTGTCCATTCATTGCATCATCTTGCACGGCTTGCTGTAATTGAAAGTGGGTTTCACCCGGAGTTGACTGTTTGGAATCAAGTGAAACAAATTGATCCCGAACTGTTTAAGCTCTATGAAGAACTTGTTACAAGTGAGGAATCAATTAAAAAGCGGTTGGAGCTTTTATTTCTTGCGAGTGAGTTTTTAATTCATTCAAGGACCAAGCTTGCGGCGGAGCATTTGCTCACGGTATTAAAGAAAAAAGAGAAATGGTCTGTTGGAGAGGCGATGAATGATGAGGAATTGGTTCATTATTCTGTTGACCTTAGCGTCCTTTTAGAATATCTGGTGGAGAAGCAAATCATCGAGGCGGTTGAAGTTGATACGAAAGGCCCCGGGTTGTATCATCGTTATTACCGAATTCAAGATTGAAATAGATTCGAAAATTATTTTAAAAAAGCTATTGACCTTTCTTCGGAAACTTGTTATATTTATATCCGTCGCTGCGAAACAGTTCAATATTCTTCGCAGACGGCGGGTAAAAAAGGTTGTTGACATAACCTTAAAGCCATGATATATTAATAAAGTCGCCTGAACGGGACGACATGATAATTGTTCCTTGAAAACTAAACAAACAAGCGTCAACAAACAATAATATGATGACTTCGGTCATCAGCCAACGTTTTATTTAATGAGCTAAACTCATTCTCTTTCTTGGAGAGTTTGATCCTGGCTCAGGACGAACGCTGGCGGCGTGCCTAATACATGCAAGTCGAGCGAATCTTTGGGAGCTTGCTCCTAAAGATTAGCGGCGGACGGGTGAGTAACACGTGGGCAACCTGCCTGTAAGACTGGGATAACTTCGGGAAACCGGAGCTAATACCGGATAATTCTTTTCTACTCATGTAGGAAAGCTGAAAGACGGTTTCGGCTGTCACTTATAGATGGGCCCGCGGCGCATTAGCTAGTTGGTGAGGTAATGGCTCACCAAGGCAACGATGCGTAGCCGACCTGAGAGGGTGATCGGCCACACTGGGACTGAGACACGGCCCAGACTCCTACGGGAGGCAGCAGTAGGGAATCTTCCGCAATGGACGAAAGTCTGACGGAGCAACGCCGCGTGAGCGAAGAAGGCCTTCGGGTCGTAAAGCTCTGTTGTCAGGGAAGAACAAGTACCGGAGTAACTGCCGGTACCTTGACGGTACCTGACCAGAAAGCCACGGCTAACTACGTGCCAGCAGCCGCGGTAATACGTAGGTGGCAAGCGTTGTCCGGAATTATTGGGCGTAAAGCGCGCGCAGGCGGTCCTTTAAGTCTGATGTGAAAGCCCACGGCTCAACCGTGGAGGGTCATTGGAAACTGGGGGACTTGAGTGCAGAAGAGGAGAGCGGAATTCCACGTGTAGCGGTGAAATGCGTAGAGATGTGGAGGAACACCAGTGGCGAAGGCGGCTCTCTGGTCTGTAACTGACGCTGAGGCGCGAAAGCGTGGGGAGCAAACAGGATTAGATACCCTGGTAGTCCACGCCGTAAACGATGAGTGCTAAGTGTTAGGGGGTTTCCGCCCCTTAGTGCTGCAGCAAACGCATTAAGCACTCCGCCTGGGGAGTACGGCCGCAAGGCTGAAACTCA
This sequence comes from Bacillus sp. FJAT-27225, assembly GCF_001685025.1. Classification (GTDB taxonomy): domain Bacteria; phylum Bacillota; class Bacilli; order Bacillales; family Cytobacillaceae; genus Bacillus_D. The sequence goes on from NZ_MAYU01000023.1 coordinate 465,208, forward strand.
AAGGAATTGACGGGGGCCCGCACAAGCGGTGGAGCATGTGGTTTAATTCGAAGCAACGCGAAGAACCTTACCAGGTCTTGACATCCTCTGACACCTCTGGAGACAGAGCGTTCCCCTTCGGGGGACAGAGTGACAGGTGGTGCATGGTTGTCGTCAGCTCGTGTCGTGAGATGTTGGGTTAAGTCCCGCAACGAGCGCAACCCTTGTCCTTAGTTGC
>NZ_MAYU01000024.1 GCF_001685025.1 Bacillus sp. FJAT-27225
ATCATATTATTGTTTGTTGACGCTTGTTTGTTTAGTTTTCAAAGAACAATTCAAACTGCTGTATCGCGTAACAGCGACTTTAATAATATATCATGTGCAGCAAACTAAGTCAACACTTTTTTTAACTTTTATACTATAATCAACTGTTTAACTTGGTGCTGCGTTAGTGATTATATCAGCATATTGATTACTGTGCAATAGCTTAAGAAACAATCAATCAGTTCGGAATATTTGCATCTATCTAAAGCCGGACTCATTATTTTATATAAAAAGAAGGTGTGGCGAAAATAAACTTCGGCCACACCCTTTTTTATCACTATTATCTAAATAGGTTTATTCCTCTGAATCGTCATCAGAATCAGTTTCTGAAACTTCAACAGGTTCATCCAATTCAATAACTTCCTTAACCGTAACAGGTTCACCAGGATGGTCCGCTTCAATAACTGCTTCTGGCAGCTCTAAGTCGTCCTCATCCTTTTCTTCTTCACGTTCAACTTTCGCAACAGTAGCGACACTTTCATTTTCTTTAATATTGATAAGCTTAACTCCAATTGTATTTCGGCCTACCTTGGAGATGCTATCGACTGGAATTCTTATTAGCACCCCGCCTGTTGTAATAAGCATGAGGTCTTCTTCTCCATTAACGGTTTTCATGGAAACAAGATGGCCGTTTTTATTTTCGATAACATTGGCTGTCTTGATTCCTTTTCCGCCCCGGCCCTGGATTCGATATTCAGATGCATCCGTTCGTTTGCCATATCCTTTGCTAGTAACAACCAGTACCTCTGAACCTTCTTCAAGCACTTCCATGCCGATTACTTCATCGTCCCGATCAAGCGTAATCCCCTTAACTCCTGTTGCAGTTCTTCCCATTGTCCTTACATCTGTTTCAGGGAAGCGTATTTGCATACCTTTCTTCGTGGCAATGACCATTTCCTTGGACCCATCTGTTAACCTTACTGAAATCAATTCGTCACCTTCACGAAGGTTTAGGGCAATTAGGCCATTATTGCGAATATGGGCAAAGGAACTTAATGGTGAACGTTTTGAAATTCCCTCTTTCGTGGTAAAGAACAGGAACCAATCATCCACAAATTCTTCTACCGGAATGATTGCATTTACCCACTCACCCTTTTCTATGCCGAGCAGGTTAATAATTGGAATACCTTTTGCTGTACGGCTGAACTCAGGTATTTCATATCCCTTTGTCTTATACACCTTGCCCTTGTTTGTAAAGAACAAAATTGTATTATGGGTTGAAGTCGTAATCAGATGTTCTACAAAGTCATCCTCATTCGTCCCCATTCCCTGGATTCCTCTCCCGCCGCGTCTTTGTGATCTGTAAGTTGATGCAGGGAGCCGTTTTATATACCCATTATGTGTTAGCGTTAGGACGACCGTTTCACGAGGTATTAAATCTTCATCCTCAATGTGTTCAAGGCCACCCGCCGCAATTTCAGTGCGCCTCTTATCATTAAAGCGATCTTTGATTTCGGCAAGTTCATCCCTAATAATTTGAAGAAGCTTTTCCTCATCAGCCAGGATTGCTTTATACTCAGCAATTTGTGCCATAAGGTTTTGATATTCTTCCTCAATTTTTTCCCTTTCCAATCCTGTCAGGCGCTGCAGCCTCATATCAAGGATAGCCTGCGCCTGTTTTTCGGAAAGATTGAATGAAGACATTAAGCCCTCTCGTGCTATATCAGTAGTGCGCGAATTACGAATTAATGTAATAACCGCATCAAGATGGTCAAGTGCAATCCGCAAACCTTCAAGGATATGCGCCCTGGCCTCAGCTTTACGCAATTCAAATTCAGTTCTTCTTCTTATTACAACCTTCTGGTGGTCAAGATAATGAATTAAGCATTGTTTTACATTCAAAACTTTAGGATGCCCACTGACAAGAGCAAGCATATTAATACCAAAGGTCGTCTGCAGGGCTGTCTGTTTATAAAGATTGTTAAGAAGGACATTTGCGTTCGTGTCTTTCCTAACTTCAATATAAATTCTCATACCACGCCTATCTGATTCATCACGAAGGTCGGTAATGCCGTCTATTTTCTTTTCGCGGACTAGCTCGGCGATCTTTTCAATCAACTTTGCTTTGTTTACCTGGTAAGGAAGTTCTTTTACGATGATAACTTCCTTGCCATTTTTAAGCTGCTCAATTTCTACCTTGGCACGCAAAGTAATCGAACCCCGGCCAGTTTCATAGGCCTTGCGGATTCCGCTGCGCCCGAGAATGATTCCGCCTGTCGGAAAGTCGGGGCCAGGTATGATTTCCATGAGCTCCTGGATAGTAATTTCAGGATCTTTACTTACAGCCAGTACGCCATCGATAACCTCACCGAGCTGGTGAGGTGGAATATTTGTTGCCATACCAACCGCAATCCCGGTCGTACCATTAACCAAAAGGTTTGGAAAACGAGCAGGAAGCACAACTGGCTCCCTTTCTTCACCATCATAGTTATCCTGGTAATCGATTGTATCCTTATTGATGTCTCTCAATAATTCCATCGAAATCTTTGACATTCTCGACTCTGTATATCGCATCGCAGCGGCCGAATCTCCATCCACTGATCCAAAGTTTCCATGGCCGTCTACCAGCATATACCGCTGGTTGAAGTCCTGGGCCATACGGACCATTGTTTCATAAACGGCTTGGTCACCATGGGGGTGGTACTTACCAATAACGTCCCCAACGATACGGGCGGACTTTTTATATGGTTTATCGGAGTGCATTCCAAGATCATGCATAGCATAGAGAATACGGCGGTGAACCGGTTTTAGTCCATCTCTGACATCAGGTAAAGCCCTTGAAACGATAACACTCATCGCATAATCCAAAAATGATGATTTCATTTCCTGGCTTATGTTAATTTCCTCTACACGGGAGTTTTCAAAATCCGCCATCAGATAACCCTCCACTTAAGGAACAAGCGGCTAATAGACTACTATCGAGCACTGCCATCCTTAACAAATTTAACACTGAATTTGAAGAAAAAGCAGGATAGACAAAATCCATCCTCATTTTTCTAAAACTTCTTGTTATTAAGTTATATATCAAGATTCTTTACATATTGGGCATTTTCTTCAATGAAGTTCCTGCGGGGTTCTACTTTATCACCCATCAAGATTTCAAATGTTTCATCAGCTTCAATTGCATCATTCAGGCTGACCTGCAGCAATGTCCTAACAGACGGGTCCATAGTGGTTTCCCATAGCTGGTCAGGGTTCATTTCACCAAGCCCTTTATAACGCTGAATGTTTGGCTTTGGTGTCGCAGGCAGTTCCGACATGAATTTTTCTAGCTGTTTTTCGTTGTACGCATATTCTATTCGTTTGCCCTGCTGAATTTTATACAAAGGAGGCTGGGCAATATAAATATAGCCTGACTCAATGATTGGGCGCATATAACGGTAGAAGAACGTTAATAATAAAGTTCGGATATGGGCCCCATCTACATCCGCGTCGGTCATAATGACGACTTTATGATATCTAGCCTTACTTATATCAAAATCCTCGCCAATTCCTGTACCGACAGCTGTAATAATCGCCCTGACCTCATTATTGGACAGGATTTTATCGAGCCGGGATTTTTCAACATTTAGGATTTTACCGCGCAATGGCAAAATCGCCTGGAAATGGCGGTCACGCCCCTGCTTGGCCGATCCGCCTGCAGAGTCACCCTCAACAATGTAAATTTCGCTTTCAGCTGGATCTTTTGAAGTGCAATCGGCAAGCTTTCCAGGAAGGCTCGATACTTCAAGGGCACTTTTCCTTCGAGTCAACTCACGAGCCTTTTTGGCCGCAAGTCTTGCTCTTGCTGCCATAAGGCCTTTCTCAACAATTTTCCTGGCAACATCCGGGTTTTCAAGCATGAACTGCTCAAACTTATCGGCAAATACGGTATCCGTGATGTTCCTGACCTCGGAATTCCCTAGCTTTGTCTTTGTTTGCCCTTCAAATTGGGGATCTGGATGTTTAATTGAAACAATAGCTGTCAACCCTTCACGTACATCTTCACCCGAAAGATTTGAATCTGCTTCCTTGAATATCCCGCTTTTGCGGGCATAATCATTAATAACCCTGGTCAGGGCTGTTTTAAAGCCAAATTCATGTGTACCGCCTTCATACGTATGGATATTATTAGCGAAAGAATAAAGATTCCCGGTATAGCCATCGTTATACTGCATGGCAACTTCGACATTGACTCCATCCCTGCCGCCATCCATATAAATCGGCTCGTGAATAACTTCCCTTGTTCTGTTCAAGTGTTCTACATACGATTTTATACCACCTTCGTAGTGGTACTCGTTACTCTTATTTTCGACACGTTTATCTTCAATGATGAGCCGAAGGCCGCGATTTAAGAAAGCGAGCTCACGAATCCTGTTGGCCAGTACATCATATTCGTATTCCAGTGTCTCCGTAAAAATTTCTGGATCTGGTTTAAAGTGTATTGTCGTTCCTGTCCGTTCAGTCTCACCAATGACCTTTAAGTCGGCTACTGGTACGCCCCGTTCATACTTTTGGTAATAAACCTTTCCATCCCTGTGTACATAGACCTCAAGGAATGTAGATAAAGCGTTAACGACAGAAGCCCCAACACCATGGAGACCCCCAGAAACTTTATAACCGCCGCCGCCAAATTTACCGCCTGCATGGAGAACTGTTAAGATAACTTCCACAGCCGGCCTGCCCATTTTTTCTTGAATTCCTACAGGAATACCACGGCCGTTATCTATTACAGTAATACTGTTATCTTCTTCAATAATGACCTTTATTTGATCGCAGTAACCTGCCAATGCCTCATCAATACTGTTATCGACGATTTCCCAGACAAGATGATGAAGGCCTTTGCTGCTTGTTGAGCCAATATACATCCCTGGGCGCTTCCTTACAGCTTCAAGGCCTTCAAGGACCTGTATTTGATTGGCATCATAGGATTGTTCACGTACCGTTTCTTGTTCCATTGCCAAACCGCTCACCTGCACTTTCATACTTTTGTTCCAGTTGTGAAAAGGATTGTCCAATTTTTACACCAATCCATTTATTCACTACCTGTGAATAACAATAAAAAATTCATAATCTATATAAAGTTCATTTTAAAAATCTTGTATTCCCGACTGGGCTGAACGTTTTTTTAATGTATTTGAAGCAAGTGGCGAAAGGTACACATTTTTTTCTGTGATGACCATTGATTTGAAGGGGCCTTTTGAAAGGTTTATACTATTGGCATACTTATGGCCAATCACACTATCCTTATCAATAATTGCAATAATTTCACTGGCTCTTACCATGTGATCCTCACCAATATGAATGTACACCTTCACCCTCAACTCCCTTTAGTAATTTCACCTGCAGTGACAATAAAAGTTGAAGCCTCTTTCATGGTTTGATGATCAATTCCTTCAATGCTAGTCGTTGTTACAAACGTTTGCACTTTGCCAGCTATCGTATTTAACAAGTGAGATTGACGGTAATCGTCCAGCTCTGACAGCACATCATCAAGAAGCAGAATTGGATACTCGCCAATTTCAGAATGTATCAATTCTATTTCAGCCAGCTTGACAGAAAGTGCCGTGGTACGCTGCTGCCCCTGAGACCCAAATGTCTGTACATCACGGCCATTTACAAGAAAAATAACATCATCCCGGTGTGGGCCAAATAAAGTTGTTCCCCGCTCAATTTCCCTTTGTTTAATCTTGAAGAATCTTTCTTTGTATGTCTCTATCATTTTCGACAAATCCTGGGCTTCTAATACATTCACAGAAGGAGCATAACGTATTTCTAACATCTCTGTGCCTCTGGAGATTCCTTTATGGATAGGCTGGGCCCATTCTTCAAGCAACTTTAGGAATTCAATTCGTTTGATTGTTATCTTGGCAGCTGCCTCAATAAATTGTTCAGTGAGGATATCCAGCATTGTTTCATCATTCGTCTTCTTGATTTGCATCATTTTTAAATAATGGTTCCGCTGCTGCAGGATTTTCATATATTGACTGACACCATGCAAATAGACAGGTGATACCTGCCCAATTTCCATATCTATAAAGCGTCTGCGAACCTGTGGACTTCCCTTTACGAGATTAAGGTCTTCGGGTGCAAACATGACGACATTCATATTCCCGACGTACTGGCTTAACCGTTGCTGTTCAATATGATTAAACCATGCCTTTTTACCCTTTTTGGATATCACTAGCTGCATTGGGATAGAGCCATGCCTTTTTTTAATCCTTCCCTCTATTTTAGCATACTCTGTATCCCAGCGAATAAGATCTTTATCGTTTGAAGAACGGTGTGATTTTGCCATTGCCAGGACATAAATCGATTCCATGATATTTGTCTTTCCTTGAGCATTTTCTCCGAGGAAAACATTCACTTTATTCTCAAAGCTAACCGTAAGGCCTTCATAATTCCGGTAATTTTTTAAAGACAGCTGCTCAATATACATATCGACATCCTTTAAGATCCACTAAGAAAAAACTCGCCAAAACCGGGGATGGAGACCTTGTCTCCATTTCTTAATTTCCTGCCTCGCCTTTGGTCCTGTTCCCCATTGATAAAAACCTTATGTTCGCCTAGGAACCACTTAGCCATTCCTCCTGTTTGAATGACTTCTGCATGTTTCAGGAATTGTCCAAGCGTAATATAGTCAGTGTCAATCTTTATTTCCTTTGGCATTTTGTCCACTCATTTCCGAAATGTTATCCCATTCTTAACGGGTACTTAATCCCTGGATACAGAAAGTCTGAATAAATAACGAAGGATTAACTCCCGAAAGGTTCGATTGGTTTTATTAAACCATCAGTGCAGAATAAACAATCCTCACCGATGAAGGTTTACTTTATGGCATTGACCATTGAAAGTATCAATACTTTATTTTACTAAAAAACCTGCCTAGTTACAAAGAATTCAAAGAAATCTTTAAGTTTTCGTGATTTCACTCCTTTTTATGGGAAAATTTCAGCATGATTTTTCAACTAGCTATCAGTAAACCTGTCTGCTTTGATTATTCCTGCTATAAATTAAAATTCACTCACTCATACTCTCTTATCCAAAGAAAGCTGCCAGGGATTACCCGGCAGCCTTGAACCATACCTTACTCTAATATGTCCTAACCGGCAGGATAAGCTGAAGTGTAGATTCATCATTGATTGGACGAATGACAAACGGCCTCATCGCTCCAGTAAAACTAATTCTAATATCCGTACCTTCAAGTGCCTTCAAAGCATCCATCATATATTTTGCGCTAAAGGAAATTTTTAATTCTTCACCATGAACAGATTGGCTTTGGATTTCCTCAACTACTTTTCCAATTTCAGGTGTATTTGAAGATACTTCTACGACTCCATCAGAGAGAGTCGAAAATTTAACAACATTATTTCTTCCTTCCTTTGCTAACAACGACGCGCGGTCAATTGCATGCAGGAAATCCTTTGTAAACAGCACAACATCTGTTTTACTGTCAAGCGGAATCAGCCGTGAAGTATCAGGGTAATTTCCTTCAAGTAGCCTCGAAAAGAATAATACATGCTTCGATTTGAACAATACTTGGTTTTCCGTAATAACAATATCGACAGGTTCATTTGTATCAGCAATTATTTTGCTTAATTCAGTTAGGCTTTTACCAGGAATAACGACATTGTATGTTTCATTGTTGTCAGTTTCAATACGGGCTTTTCGTAAAGCCAGACGATGGGAATCTGTTGCAATACAGATCAATTCGTTGTTTTCCATCCTCCAGTTTACACCTGTCAAGATAGGGCGTGTTTCTGAGGCGGACACTGCGAATACCGTTTGGCGGATTATTGCTTTTAGCAGATCAGCTGGAATCCTGAATTTATTGCTCTCTTCAATTTGGGGAAGATGTGGATACTCCTCCGCGTCCAGGCCGTTCAGATTAAATTCTGATTTTCCTGAACGAATAACAGTCTGAAGATGATTTTGAACCTCGATTTCTACCGTATCAGTAGGTAGTTTCTTTACAATTTCACTAAAGAATTTTGCCTGAAGTACAATGGCTCCAGTCTGTTTAATTTCTACAACTTCATTACCATTTTCCTCTTTAGGAATAAACGATTCGATCGATACATCTGAATCACTTCCAGTAAGCGTAACTCCATCATTTCCAGCTACAATTTTAATCCCTGTCAGAATTGGAATTGTTGTTCTCGAAGTAACAGCCTTCATTACATCGTTCACGCTTTGGACTAAATAGTCACGCTGAATACTGAATTTCATTTCTCTTCCTCCGTTTATAATCATATTTTTTGATTTGATGAATATATTTATAAGTTCTTTAAAAATCGTAGAAGTACTAGTAGGTCCTGTGATTATGTGGATAAGTGTTTATTATACAGGAAATACAGTCTATCCACATGTGGATAGACTGTGCGTAACTTTAGTGGAATTATCAACAATATCATTAAACTTTCAACAGGTCGTTTAATTCTTTGACCTGTCTTTGAAGCTGAACATCGGTCGCGAGCAGCTTTGAAATTTTTTCATGGGCATGGATAACTGTTGTGTGGTCCCTGCCTCCGAATTCCTCACCAATTTTCGGAAGTGAAAAATCAGTGAGCTCTCTAGAAAGATACATTGCAACCTGTCTTGGAAAGGCGACAGATTTTGTTCGCTTTTTTGCTTTAAAGTCTTCAAGTTTAATATTGAATTGTTGTCCAACCGCCTTTTGAATATCAAGGATCGTAACCATTTTTGGTTTCGAATTTGGAATAATGTCTTTTAAAGCTTCAGCGGCAAGATCAGCGTTTATATCCTTATTTATTAAGGAAGAATAAGCGACTACGCGAATTAAAGCTCCTTCAAGTTCCCGAATATTGGAGTCGATTTGATTCGCAATATAAAGCATGACTTCATTCGGGATATCCAGTCCTTCAGCTTTGGCTTTTTTACGGAGAATGGCAATCCGTGTTTCGAGATCCGGAGGAGTAATATCGGTAATTAGTCCCCATTCGAAACGGCTTCGAAGCCTGTCTTCGAGAGTAGGTATTTCCTTCGGAGGCCGGTCACTCGAAATGATAATTTGCTTACTTTCTTCGTGAAGCGTGTTAAATGTATGGAAAAATTCTTCCTGGGTCGATTCTTTCCCTGCAAGAAATTGAATATCGTCAATTAACAGGACATCTACTTTTCTATATTTATTACGGAACTCAATTGCTTTATTGTCACGAATTGAATTAATAAATTCATTTGTGAATTTTTCTGAAGAAAGATAAACAACTTTTGCCGATGGGTTATGTTCAAGAACATAATGGCCAATAGCATGCATTAAATGTGTTTTTCCAAGTCCGACTCCACCATAAATAAATAGGGGATTATATGCCTTTGCCGGTGCCTCCGCCACTGCCAATGAGGCTGCGTGTGCAAAGCGGTTTCCCGATCCGATGACAAAAGTGTCAAATGTATACTTTGGGTTCAGCATTGTCAAAGGGATGTCATGATTTTCATCACCTTTTTTTGCTCTCGCTTTCGGTAGATGCAAATCAGGGTCTTCTTCGCTTTTCACTTGAGGAATAATAAACTTAATCTCAAGCTCTTCTCCCGTAATTTCATATAATATTTCCGATATCAGCTGCGAATAACGTTCTTCAAGCCAATCCCGGGCAAATTCATTTGGAGCTGTAACAATAAGTGTATTCCCTTGAAGTGCATGTGACTTGGTTGATTTTAGCCATGTATCATAACTTGGTTTACTTATTTTCTTCTGGATGCTGGCTAGGGCTTCATTCCACAAGTCTGAGATGTTCTCCAATCTATTTTCCCTCCTTTGTTTATTTGTTTTATAGATTAGTATAGTTTCTAAATGCGAATATTTTGTCGATGTTATACAACTTGTATAACCCTGGTGAATAAATATCCATGTGAATGAAACTGTGGAAAAGCATATAATAAGGAAAGGAAATGGGGTTTTCGACAATTTCCTCTATCTGTGGACAATTTTCTACAGAGCCTTTGGATAACCTGTCCACAAGTTATCCACAGACTGTGGATAAGCATTTTATCCACATTGAATAAGGAGAAGTGAAAACACAACTATAATATCAGAAATATGCACTAGGCGCAATGGCTTTAAGAGATTATCCACAAGAGACACAGTTATGCACGCTTACATTATCCACAACGAAGGGACTTGTGAAAATCTTGTCAATAACATTTAGGAAAAGTAAAAAATATGTCGTAAATTATCCACAGCCCAGGTTGAGGGAACCAGCAACAATAGTTGCAGCCTTTTCTTAAGAAGGAAATCAGCCTCGATCCAATTACTTAAGTCATCTTTTAAAATCAACAACTACTTCTGGAAGAAGTATGAAAAAATCGAACAGTAGTTGACAATTGATAGGGCACCTCTCTATAATAATTAAGACTGTCTTAACAAAAATTAATTCTGAAAGATCCAGACTGTCTTTATAAGCAATTCCTCAGGGAGGTGTCATAGAATGAAAAGGACTTACCAGCCAAATACAAGAAAGCACAGCAAAGTTCACGGATTCCGTAAGCGTATGAGCACTGCAAACGGCCGCAAAGTACTTGCCCGCCGCCGCCAAAAAGGAAGAAAAGTATTATCAGCGTAGGCCACTGACCGTCTCAGTGGTCTTTTTTTCTCTTTCCTAGCAAGAAAGGCTTTGCAGGAAAGGACTCTACCACCAGTGGGAGAGAGAATCTGCCACTGGTGGAAAATAACTGTGTGAAACTTCGGATAAATATTGCTGGTGGAATATAGTGTTTTATTAAAGGATAGGATTACACTTAGGAAGGGCTCATATAATATGCCCGGAGTTGAAGGTGTGCCATATGAAAAAGGAATATAGGATAAAAGAGAATAAGGATTTTCAAAAGGTCTTTAAAAAGGGACATTCTACTGCCAATAGGCAATTTATTGTATATGTACTGAAAAAGGAAGGACAGGTCCATTTTAGGATCGGCTTATCAGTTAGCAAGAAAATTGGCAATGCTGTAGTCCGGAATCAGGTGAAAAGGTACATACGGCAATCTATGTTCGAGATGAAGGAATGGCTGGAACCAGAAAATGATTACGTTATTATTGCCAGGAAGCCTGCAGCAGATATGAATTTTTTCGATGTGAAAAAAAGCCTTGTTCATGTTTTAAAATTGGCTAAAGTACTAAAAAAAGACTATTCACTCGAAAATAAATGAAAAATTGGTTTATTACACAAATTTTGAAAGCACTTCACTCAAAAAAATGATAGAATGATTCAGATAGCTTCTCTATTAAAGGAGGCTCCCTGAATAATTATCGTAGGGACATGCGAGTTATGCCTGTCACGAAGGCGCTTGCGCTTTTCTTATAGTATTCTGGGGATTTCCCACCAATATAACCATCCGTTTAAGGAGGAAAATTCGGTTGAGTAAACGAATAGTTACGTTTATCGGTTTATTTGCATTTGTTCTTTTATTGGCTGGATGTACGGAAGTAAATCAACCGATAACAGCAGAAAGCAAAGGTTTTTGGAATGAGTACATTGTTTATCCGCTTTCCTGGCTGATTATTAAATTTGCAGAATTGCTCTGGGGCAGTTTTGGTTTGTCGATCATCGCAGTAACGATTCTGATTCGTTTGGCAATCCTGCCATTGATGATTAAGCAAACAAAGAGCACCAAAGCTATGCAAGCCCTGCAGCCAGAAATGCAAAAACTTCGTGAAAAATACAGCTCGAAAGACCAAAAAACTCAGCAAAAGCTACAGCAGGAAACCATGGCCTTGTTCCAAAAGCATGGTGTAAATCCAATGGCGGGATGTATGCCATTGTTTGTGCAAATGCCAATTCTGATTGGTTTTTATCATGCTATTACAAGGACCAGAGCAATCGCGGATGATAACTTCCTTTGGTTTGATCTTGGAGACAAGGATCCGTACTATATTCTTCCGTTAGTAGCAGGGTTGACTACCTTCATCCAGCAAAAAATGTCGATGGCCGGAATGCCGGACAATCCGCAAATGCAGATGATGCTTTGGATGATGCCGCTAATGATCATTATTTTCGCCATTAATTTCCCAGCAGCTCTTTCACTATATTGGGTGGTCGGGAACATTTTCATGATTGTCCAAACGTATTTCATTAAAGGGCCGGACTTAAGAAAGGCACAAAGCACCGGCAATGCGGGGGGAGCCAAAAAGTGAAACAGATAACTGCCAGCGGACAAACCGTTGAAGAAGCAGTACAATCAGCACTTGCTCAGTTAAACACCACGAAAGACCGCACAGAAGTTAAGATTGTTGATGAAGGGAAAAAGGGGATTTTCGGTTTTGGATCAAGACCGGCTATTGTAAAGGTAACAGTAAGAATTGACCCGATCGAAGAGGCGAAGAAATTTTTAAATCAAGTTTCTGAACAGATGGGTGCCCCAATTGAAATTGAAACAAAAAAAGATGGGAAGCATGTCACATTTGTCCTTAGTGGTGAAAAAATTGCTCTGTTGATTGGCAAAAGGGGACAAACACTGAATTCTCTTCAGTATCTAACCCAGCTGGTCCTTAATCGATACTCGGAACAATATTTAACTGTCATCCTGGATGCCGAGGATTATCGAAGCCGCCGTAATGAAACGCTTATCCAACTTGCCCATCGCCTTGCACAAAAGGCTATAAAAACTGGTAAGACTGTTACACTTGAGCCAATGCCTTCTTATGAAAGAAAAGTCATTCATACTGCACTGGCTGAAAACAATAAAATTAACACTTATTCGGATGGGACAGAGCCTCATCGCCATATCGTTATTTCTCCAGTCCGTTAAAAGAATGTATGAACCTAAACCCTGTTAGATGTAAAATCTAGCAGGGTTTTTTTGTGTTGCTCCAAAAATGAAGGTGTCTTGGTTTGTCCTTCCGGAGTGGACAGCAATAACCTTTGCCTGGCGTTACTCAACTTCCTCAAAGGAACGTTTCAAAAACTCTTTAAAGAATGAAAGACGTGCTTTATTGTTATTCACATGTGGATAAGTTAAAATAAAGCGTATTGACTTTTGGGATTGTGGATAATTAGCCTTTTACAGTCAACAGTGCTGTGGTATGCTATTGTTTTGGTATTTTATAAATGATGGTTTGACTTATAGATAAAATGTGAATGAATAGAGGTGACAAAAATGGAGTTTGATACGATAACGGCAATATCGACTCCGATGGGGGAAGGAGCAATTGCGATTGTCCGCCTTAGTGGGGATGAAGCATTTACGATTGCCGATAAAGTATTTAGAAGCCCCGGTGGAAAAAGTTTAGTGAAGGTTCCTAGCCATACCATTCATTATGGGCATCTGATAGATCCAAAGACAGGTTCGGTTGTAGAGGAAGTTATGGTCTCTGCGATGAGAGGACCGAGGACTTTTACAAGAGAAGATGTAATCGAGATTAATTGCCATGGGGGACTAGTCAGTGTCAACCGGGTGCTTCAGCTAGTATTGAATAATGGAGCAAGGCTTGCCGAACCAGGTGAATTTACAAAACGGGCTTTTCTAAATGGACGTATTGACCTTTCACAGGCTGAAGCTGTTATGGATTTGATTCGAGCCAAAACAGACAGAGCCATGAACGTGGCGCTTGGACAAATGGAAGGGCGATTATCACGGCTAATTAAAAAGCTGCGCCAGGAAATCCTAGAGGTCCTTGCCCATGTTGAAGTGAATATTGATTATCCAGAGTATGATGATGTAGAAGAAATGACCCATACGATGTTGTTAGAGAAGTCCACTTATGTAAAGGGAGAGCTTCAAAAACTTTTACAAACATCACAGCAGGGTAAAATACTGAGGGATGGACTTTCCACCGTTATTGTCGGGAGGCCGAATGTTGGAAAATCATCCTTGCTAAATAGCCTTGTCCAGGAGAACAAGGCTATTGTAACCGATATTCCCGGAACGACCCGGGATGTCATTGAGGAATATGTCAATGTAAGAGGTGTGCCGCTTAGGCTCCTAGATACAGCGGGTATAAGGGAAACTGAGGACATTGTCGAGAAAATTGGTGTTGAACGGTCCCGCCAGGTATTAAAAGAGGCCGATTTAATCCTGCTTGTCTTGAATTATTCCGATAAGTTGACTGAAGAGGACCGGAACATTTTTAAGGCAACTGAAGGAATGGATACGATTGTAATCATCAATAAAACCGATTTGGAAAGAAAAATCGATATGGCGGAAGTAGAGGCTCTTGCATCAGGCAGGAAGGTCATCACTACATCGCTTATTGAAGATAAAGGAATTGACGAATTGGAACAGGCAATTGCGAATATGTTCTTTGCAGGTGAGATAGAGGCGGGCGATTTAACCTACGTCTCCAATAGCCGCCATATTGCTCTAATTGGCCAGGCACTCCATTCTGTTGAAGAAGCGATTTCTGGAGTAGAAATGGGAACTCCTATTGATATTGTCCAAATAGATTTGACGCGAGCCTGGGAGCTACTGGGTGAAGTTATTGGTGAAAGTGTCCATGACAGTTTGATTGATCAGCTTTTCTCGCAGTTCTGCCTCGGAAAATAGGTTTAAAATAAAATTTAAAAAGGAGGCAGCGTTATGCATTACGAAGCCGGTAATTATGATGTAGTTGTAATCGGAGCGGGACATGCAGGCTGTGAGGCCGGACTTGCAGCTGCTCGGATGGGTGCTAAAACGCTAATGATTACCATAAATCTTGATATGGTTGCCTTTATGCCCTGCAATCCTTCCATTGGAGGACCAGCAAAGGGAATAGTGGTTAGAGAAATTGACGCCCTTGGCGGTGAGATGGGCAGAAATATCGATAAGACATATATACAAATGAGAATGTTGAATACAGGCAAGGGCCCAGCAGTCCGGGCTCTTCGGGCACAAGCAGATAAATTTGCCTATCAGCATGAAATGAAAAAAACGCTTGAAAACGAAAAAAATCTGACTCTACTGCAAGGAATGGTGGAAGAACTGATAGTGGAAGACGGTGTTTGTACAGGGGTGATTACACAAACTGGAGCAGTTTACCGTGCAAAAACAGTCATTATTACAACCGGGACATTCCTGCGCGGAGAAATTATTCTTGGCGACCTGAAATATTCGAGTGGTCCAAATAATCAACAACCTTCAATTCGGCTTTCTGAATATCTTGAAAGTCTAGGGTTAGACCTGGTGCGTTTTAAAACCGGAACACCTCCGCGGATCCATAGTGGAACGATCGATTATTCAAAAACGGAAATTCAGCCTGGTGATGAAACACCTCGGGCATTTTCTTATGAAACAACAAAATATATTACTGACCAGCTTCCTTGCTGGCTGACATACACAAGTGAGCAAACCCATAAAATTATTGAAGAAAATTTACATCGTTCCCCGATGTTTTCAGGTATGATAAAAGGGACAGGACCACGATACTGTCCATCTATAGAGGACAAAGTTGTCCGTTTTAATGACAAGCCCCGCCATCAAATATTCCTTGAACCTGAAGGAAGGCACACTGAAGAGGTGTATGTCCAGGGGTTGTCAACCAGCCTTCCTGAGGATGTACAGCACCGTCTTATAAGAACAGTTCCAGGCCTGGAAGAAGCTCAAATGATGAGAGCCGGATATGCTATTGAATATGATGCGATTGTCCCGACACAGCTTTGGCCGACGCTTGAAACGAAAAAAGTGAGAAATCTTTATACCGCAGGCCAAATTAATGGTACTTCAGGATATGAGGAAGCTGCCGGGCAAGGGTTAATGGCAGGAATCAATGCTGCTTTAAGGTCTCTTGGAAAGGAAGAGTTAATCCTTAGCCGGTCGGATGCTTATATCGGTGTAATGATTGACGATCTAGTAACAAAGGGAACAAATGAGCCATACAGGCTGCTGACATCTCGTGCGGAATATCGCCTGCTGCTTCGCCATGATAATGCAGATATGAGATTGACTGATATTGGGCATGAAATTGGCCTTATACCTCAAGACCGCTACGAAAAGTTTTTGCAAAAAAAGAATGCAGTTGAAGCTGAGAAGAAGCGCCTTCATTCAGAAATTATTAAACCTACCTCCATTGTGCAGGAATTGATTCGGAACCTGGGTGGAAGTGAGTTGAAAGATGGAATTCGTGCAGCAGATTTCCTGAGAAGAACTGAAGTAAAATATAGTCACATAGAAAACATCATTCCCCCGGAAATAAAACTGGATGAAGAAGTTAAGGAACAGGTTGAAATCCAGGTTAAATATGAGGGATATATTGAAAAATCACTTCAACAGGTTGACAGGCTGAAAAAGATGGAAAACAAAAAGATTCCTGAGAATATTGACTATGATGCCATATCGGGAATTGCAACAGAAGCTCGCCATAATTTAAAGGAAGTTAGGCCGCTTTCGATTGCCCAGGCATCCCGGATCGCGGGGGTCAATCCTGCTGATATTTCCATCCTCCTCGTATACCTGGAGAATGGCCGTATTGCTAAGGTGAAGGCAGAATAAGAGCGGAGTTGGAACGATGAATAATGAGAAGTTTATTGAATTGCTTGGAGAAAAGGGGATAACTCTTTCCTCCGAGCAGATTAGCCAATTCGAAACCTATTATGAAACATTGGTTGAATGGAACGAAAAGATGAATTTGACTGCGATTACGGATAAAGATGAAGTATTTCTTAAGCATTTTTATGATTCTCTTACGGCTGCATTTTACTATGATTTTTCCAAACCCCTGGCTGTATGTGATGTCGGAGCTGGAGCAGGCTTCCCTAGCATTCCGATTAAAATTGCTTTTCCAAATTTAAAGTTGACAATCGTCGATTCGCTGAATAAAAGGATTTCATTCCTTCACCACTTGGCAAATCAATTGAAGCTTAAAGACGTAACGTTTATCCATGACCGTGCTGAGACCTTTGGTGTTAAGCCGGATCATCGTGAACAATACGATGTTGTAACGGCCAGAGCAGTGGCCAGGCTCTCTGTGTTAAGTGAGCTCTGCCTCCCACTTGTAAAACGAGGTGGCGATTTTGTTGCGATGAAGGCAGCCAATGCACCCGATGAACTGCATGCTGCCGAAAAGGCGATTAATGTCCTTGGTGGGCGGACGGTAATAACCCATACTTTTTCTTTGCCTATAGAGGAAAGTGAACGGACTATCATCGTAATTAATAAGGAAAAGCCGACGCCTAAGAAATATCCAAGAAAGCCGGGGACTCCCAATAAAGCACCAATAGAATAAAACTGGATGGACGGAAATCCCTTCTCTTTACCTGGAACGCCATTTGGTTAAATAAGGTTTTTCTTAGGGCTCCAGTTCTTATTAAAATCAATGGAGTTCTGCGCGGCTTCCATCAGTGGGGGATAACCCCCCACTGAAGAATTTTTACATTATGCTGAAAAACGAGTCACTCTAATTATTTTTAAAGGATTTTTATTCATATAGAGAGAATTAGTTATAGGGAGTATCAAAAGGTGGTGCTGGAAAATGAAATCTTCTTTTTCTCGTTTTTTTAGCCGGGGGGATAAAAGTGAACACATAGACCTCAACGAGGAAATCACTTTGGATCCTGAATCATCCAATGAAGAAATAAAAAAAATAAACATTGAATCTATTATTCCCAATCGCTATCAGCCGAGGACTGTTTTTGATGATGATAAGATCGAAGAGTTATCCCGGACTATTCATATGCATGGCATCATCCAGCCTATAGTCGTAAGGGAGCTTGAAGATAACCGCTTTGAAATTATTGCTGGTGAACGAAGATGGCGCGCCATGAAGAAGCTTGGCTGGGAAGAGGTTCCTGCCATTATTAAAAATATGTCGGATACAGAAACAGCCTCAGTCGCATTAATAGAGAATCTTCAACGTGAAGAATTGACACCAATTGAAGAGGCAATTGCTTATGGGAAGCTTCTATCCCTTCATAATCTCACACAGGAGGCTTTGGCCCAAAGGCTGGGAAAAGGACAATCAACAGTAGCCAATAAGCTCAGGCTGCTTAAGCTGCCTCAGGAAGTCCAGGATGCACTATTAAATAAGCATATTTCTGAGCGGCATGCCCGGGCACTGATTCCTTTAAAAGACCCAGTGAAACAAATTGAAGTCCTTCAAGAGATTATGGAACGGAACCTAAATGTAAAGCAAACTGAAGAGAAGGTTCTTAAATTAATGGAGCCTGCAGTTGTTAAACCTAAGCCTAAGAGAAAAGCAGTTAGCAAGGATTTGAGAATTGCCGTTAATACAATCCGACAATCTCTTTCTATGGTCTCAGATAGCGGGATACCATTAGATGCTGAAGAAGAAGAGTTTGAAGAATATTATCAATTCACCATAAAGATTCCAAAGAAAAAATAAAGGAAGACCACCCAGCCCTGCATATCATGCAAGGCTTTTTCTTTACAGTAATATACTAATTTCATCGTAGATAAGGCGAATATATGTTCTTGTATGTATGCATATTTGGCAATATAATAGAATTGTAAGGGAGGTTATCTTCTCTTTCATAACTTTATTTTAAAAATCAATATTTTAAGAAAAAACCTACATTTGTATCATTTCATGTTAAAATAAATAGCATGGCATTCTTGCCACTATTGATTCACTCATTATTTTTTCAAAAAGGTAGGTGAGATCGTGGGCAAAGTACTTGCGATCGCGAATCAAAAAGGGGGCGTCGGTAAAACGACCACCTCTGTCAATCTGGGCGCCTGCTTAGCATACATAGGTAAGAAAGTTTTAATGGTTGATATTGATCCCCAGGGAAATGCAACAAGCGGAATCGGTGTCGAAAAGGCCGATGTTTCCCAGTGTATATATGATGTGCTCGTTGATGATGTTGAGGCAAAAGAAGCAATTATACCTACCGCTGTTGAAAATCTTCATGCCATTCCTGCTACGATCCAGCTTGCTGGGGCTGAAATTGAATTAGTTCCAACCATTTCAAGGGAAGTTCGCTTAAAGCGCGCACTCGAAGAGGTAAAGGATGATTACGATTATATCATCATCGACTGCCCTCCCTCCCTTGGCCTTTTGACTTTGAATGCACTAACGGCTTCCGATGCAGTCTTGATTCCGGTCCAATGTGAATATTATGCATTGGAGGGATTGAGCCAGTTGCTCAATACGGTCAGATTGGTCCAAAAACATCTAAATCAAAATCTGAAAATTGAGGGAGTCCTTCTTACAATGCTTGACGCAAGGACAAATCTCGGTATTCAGGTAATTGAAGAAGTAAAGAAATATTTTCAGGACAAAGTCTATAAAACAATTATTCCACGGAATGTGCGCCTTAGCGAGGCTCCGAGCCATGGGGAGCCCATCATTATTTATGATCCGAAATCACGGGGAGCTGAAGTTTACTTAGACCTCGCAAAGGAAGTGGTTTCTAATGGCTAAAGGTTTGGGAAAGGGGCTTGATGCCTTTTTCGGGAACATGGAAGCTGGGAGGGAAGAAACAGTTCAGGAAATCAAAGTGAAGGAGTTAAGGCCCAATCCTTATCAGCCAAGAAAGCACTTTGAAGCCGAAGCGATAGGAGAATTAAAAGCTTCCATTCTTGAACATGGAATCCTTCAGCCGCTGGTTGTCCGCAAAAGTATTCGGGGATATGAAATTGTCGTGGGAGAACGCAGATTTAGGGCTGCAAAGGAGGCTGGACTTGAAACTGTACCTGCAGTTGTCAGAGAGCTATCCGAACAGCAGATGATGGAGTTGGCTGTCCTTGAAAATTTGCAGAGAGAAGACTTAAATCCGATTGAAGAAGGGGCTGCTTATCAGACTTTAATGGAAAAGCTTGACCTCACTCAGGAGGAGGTTGCAAAACGGCTTGGAAAAAGCAGGCCACATATTGCCAACCATATAAGGCTCCTTTCCCTGCCACAAAAAATCCAACAGCTGATTTCAAACGGTACTATATCAATGGGGCATGGCCGCGCTTTACTGGGCCTTAAACAGAAAGCTAAACTTCCTCTTCTTGTTGAAAAAACAATCAACGAAAACCTTAATGTAAGGCAGTTGGAAAAGTTAATTCATCAATTAAATAATAATGTTTCACGTGAAACAAAAACTCCTGACAAGAAAAAAGATCAATTTATTCATGAACGTGAACATCAACTGAGAGAAAAGTTTGGTACTACTGTTCATATAAAAAAATCAAAAAACAAAGGTAAAATTGAAATCGAATTTTTCTCACAAGAGGACCTGGAAAGGCTGCTGGACATTCTCGGCCCCGAGAATCCGAATGCATAAGTATTCTTGGGTGGTTTCCTTTTTTAAAATAGAAGCCTTACTTATTTATAAGGGCAAGTTGTTTTTTGTGAAGGCTCGCCATAAAGGCGGGTTTTTCTTTATAGTATAAGAAATTATACCTATTCTAAGAACTGTCTAGATCCAGCGCCTAGCGCCTAATGTGCCTCGGTCCCTCGTTATGATAAGTCAACATCGATTCGCTTAGTACTCCTGTTCCATATATTCATGGAGGCAAACTCCTCAGCTTGTCGCAAAGTCCACTGAGATGTTGCCTCATGCAATAATGCAGGCAGTAACTTCATTCATCGTGTTTCCCTTATCTCTTTCGAGGCTCTCCAGTCCATACGGCGCTTGGCAAGGTGCTTGCGCTTTTCTTACATGCTGTGGGGGAAAAAGAATGTTTTTTTTGGGAACATTGGTGAATGGCTTGTGTATTATTATAGGAACTATGATAGGGAAATTGCTTCGCGGAATTCCGGATGGAATGCGAAAAACCGTTATGCATGGAATTGGTCTTTCCGTCATGGTTTTAGGGCTGCAAATGGGCTTGAAGAGCGAGAATTTTCTGATTGTTATAATCAGCCTAGTTGCTGGGGCGGTCCTAGGTGAACTATGGGCGCTTGATGACAAACTGAATAAGCTTGGGAATTGGCTTGAATCAAAGCTTGGGAATGGAGAAAAGGGCAGCATTTCAGAAGGGTTTGTGACTGCGACATTAATATTCCTTATAGGGGCAATGGCAATAATAGGAGCCCTCGACAGCGGAATACGAGGAAATCACGACGTTTTATATACGAAGGCAATTATTGATGGTTTCACTTCCATTATTTTGGCAACAACACTTGGTATTGGTGTTCTCTTCTCAGCGATTCCCGTCATGATTTACCAAGGCACAATTGCACTATTTGCTACTCAGATCAATCAAATTGTACCGGAGGCTCTTCTAAATCAGTTTATTACTGAAATGACTGCTGTCGGCGGTGTAATGATATTTGCGATTGGATTGAATTTAACCGGGTTGGCCAAAATAAAGGTTGCCAATTTGCTTCCAGGTATTATTGTTACAGCATTGGTTGTGGGATGCATATATCTATATAAATAATATAGTTTAAATTTTACAGGCAAAGGCGAATCCTTTGCCTGTTTTTAAATTAGGGGGTTTGTTCCCGAATGGTTCCCGGTTTTGTTTCCCATCCCAGTTCAGTCCATCCCATTTGGCTAGAATGTTGGCGGGAAGCCATGCTTATCCCATTAGCAATTGTTTTCGCCATTTTAAGAACTAAGCTTAGACGGGTGTTCTGCAATACAAAAAACTCCATAAATCCGCTTACATTAACAATCCCAGTTATGTGCATATCTCCTACTTCAGGCAGATCTTTATTTACCCCTGCACCGGGTTTTACAGGACCGTTGCAAATTTGCAGAACTCCGATACTTTTGAACCTTCCTAAACAGGCATCAATCGCAATAATATAAGGCCGGAAATGTTTTGCGTGGATTTCCTTCATTTTTGCTTCCAAATTCACAGCATGAATTGGATCATCTAATGTACCGTATACATGAAAAGACTGGGACCTTTGTTCTTCGAGGAATGTTCCTACAAGAGGGCCTAAGGAATCTCCCGTGGATCGGTCTGTACCAATACAGACAACAACAATCGGTCTGCTGGACAAAAGAGGCAGATTTGATAGCAGCCCGGCAGCGAGCTTTTCCGCTGCTTGGTTATCTTCATGATGAATTCGGTTGGAAGGCAGCCTTTCAAACAAACCTGCTGACTTACTATTCATAAAGCCCACTCCTTTAATGGCGCCTGCACAAACTTTATTTACTAGGGTTGTGGTCAGTAAGCTTTGTTTGTACATGTTTCTTGAATCTGAATTTAAAGAATAGTATCATTATACGAATATGTTGTGTTATCTATACATACCTAAAAAATGATTTTGCTAAACAGGGTAGAAAGATGGATGGGTACTAAGCTTTAAGGATAAAAGTACTAGAAGGAGTCCAGTTGAAAAACCGCCCGATTCTAACTAGAATGATAATGATTGAAAAAATTGGTGGTGAAAAATTTGGATTCATTTAACAGGATTTTGGATAGGCTGCAAGAACGGCTATTCAATGAGGATACATGGGCTGCACTCGGTGAAGGGCTAATCAAAATCGTACTTATCTTAATTGTCTCGGCGTTCATCATTAAAATAGTGAGGAGTGCCATTCATAAGTCTTTTGAAATAAGGATGAAAATGCCACTCAGAGTTTCAGAACGAAGAGAGGCGACCCTCGTAAAGCTTCTGGATAATGTTGTCACTTATGCGATTTATTTTATCGCTTTAATGATGATTCTTTCTGCGTTGACCATTGATGTCAAAGCTCTTCTCGCTGGAGCCGGGATAGTGGGCCTCGCAGTAGGTTTTGGGGCGCAAAACTTGGTCAAAGATGTTATTACTGGTTTTTTCATCATACTTGAAGATCAATTTTCAGTTGGCGATCATATAAGAGTTGACACGTTTGAAGGAACAGTTGAAGCAATTGGGCTCAGGACAACAAGGATAAAAAGCTGGACGGGTGAATTGCACATACTCCCTAATGGAAGTATCAATCAAGTTACAAATTTCTCATTAAATAATAGTTCGGCTGTTATAGATGTCGGGATTGGCTATGAGGAAGATATTGAGAAGGCGGAAACAGTTATTAAAGAACTTCTTGGAAAGATGCCTGAGCAGTATGAAGACCTGATAAAGGCTCCTGAGCTCCAGGGGATTCAGAATTTTAGCCCTTCTGAAGTGACATTAAGAGTGGTGTTTGAAACCAAACCAATGAAACATTTTTCTATCGCAAGAATGATAAGAAAAGAAATAAGATTGGCTCTTGATCAGCATGGAATTGAAGTACCTTATCCAAAGCTCGTAATGTATTCAGGCGGTGAACAAGGAAGTTCAGCTGCAGAAGGGGGCAAAGGTTGATGGAAATCAAGGAATTTGGGTTGAATGATGTAGTTGAAATGAAAAAACCGCATCCATGTGGAGTGAATCGTTGGAAAATTATCCGTCTCGGTATGGATATCCGGATAAAATGTGAAGGGTGCGGCCATAGTGTTTTAATCCCGAGAAGGGAATTCTCTAGAAAAATGAAAAAAGTACTGGTGAAGCATGAAGAGTAATGCATGCTTCTTTTTTTTGCAAAATTGTATTAATCTAAAATGTATCTATTTTATAAGTTTACGGGGGTGAAGAACATGCAAACAGTCCATAAGTCAGCATGTCCATTGAATTGCTGGGATAGCTGTGGTTTCCGGGTGAAAGTTGAGAGTGGTAAAGTTGTAAAAATTGATGGGGATCCGGACCATCCGATCACAAAAGGAAAGATATGTGGCAGGGGTAGAACCCTTGTGAAACGGATCAATGCTGACGACCGGCTTCTGTATCCCTTGAGAAAAGTGAATGGCGAGTTCATCAGGATTTCCTGGGAGGAAGCACTAACTGAAATATCAATAAAAATGATAGATATCAAAGAAAATTTCGGTCCTTCTGCAGTTCTTCATACCCATGATTATGCCAATAATGGGATTCTGAAAAATTTGGATCAGCGCTTTTTTAATGCTTTTGGCGGGGCCACTGAACTGGTTGGTTCATTATGCTGGGGTTCTGGAATTGAGGCTCAGAAATGGGATTTTGGTAACGCACTTAGCCACGCGCCAGGAGATGTTTTAAACAGTAAACATATTTTTGTATGGGGCAGGAATGCTTCACGAACAAATATTCACTTTTACCAGGATCTCCTTGAAGCAAAGAAGAAAGGGATCAAGATTTATGTTATTGATCCCATCTTTAATGCCACTGCCAAACTGGCAGATGACTATATATCAATAAAGCCTGGAATGGATGGCCTTTTGGCTGCAGGAATCTTAAAGGAAATGCTCCGGCTTGGGCACGAGGATAAAGAATTTATCAAAAAACATACAATTGGTTTTGATGAAGTAGAATCTACATTGGCCGAAATAAGACTCGAAACAATTAGTGAAATGACAGAAGTGCCGGTAGAGAAGATAACCTGGCTGGCAACTGTTTATGCTGATAAACCTGTCTCGACCTATATGGGATTAGGGATGCAACGCTATCGAAACGGTGGGAATACGATTCGCTGGATTGATGCATTAGTGGCCGCAAGCGGAAATATTGGGATTCCAGGCGGTGGGGCCAACTATGCCAATTTACAGGTGGGCCAAAGTTTCGAGGCAGATCGCCTCACATTGGCAGAACGGAAGATGGAGCACCGACAGTTTCCGATAATGGGACAGGCTGAATCTATTCTGTCAGCACAAGATCCACCGATAAAAATGATTATTAATACGTGCGGAAATCCAGCGCTTCAAGTTCCTGATTCCAATATTGTTGAAAAGGCATTTTCACAAGTTGAAACGGTTGTGGTAATAGAGCAATTTATGACGGAAACTGCTTTGCTTGCTGATTATGTTTTACCTGCAGCGTCCGTCTTTGAGGAAGAAGATTTCTATTATGCATCCATGTATCATCATTATGTTAATTATGCTCCGAAGCTGGTTGAACCACCGGGGGAGGCAAAGCCTGATCTTTGGATTTGGACAGAATTAGCCAATAGGCTCGGCTTTGGGAAGGACTTTGAGTATTCGACTGAACAATGGCTGGAGATGTATTTAGAGCCTTTAAATCAATCCGGGATTACTCTTCAAGTTCTAAGAGAGGAACATACTATTGAACTTCCAGTTAAAAAAATACCCTGGAGTGATTGGATTTTTAAGACGCCATCAAGTAAATATGAATTCACCTCTAACGTGGCATTGCAAAAAGGGATGGACGGGAGGCTTACTCTCTCACTTCCAGCTGAGTCAAAATGGTCCAATCAAGAATTGGCAACAGAATTTCCATACACTTTATTGACCATCCATCCTTTACGTTCAAACCATTCACAGCATTATCACATTTTTGAAAAAGAGCCTAAGGTCATTATTGAAATTGCAGCAAATATAGCTGAAAAACATGAGCTTGAACAAGGGTGTAATGTACGTGTTTGGAATAATCGTGGAGAGATTTTTGGGACAGTTTTAATTATGCCCAAGGCTCATCCTGATACAATTGTTATGGAAGAGGGAATATGGAAGAAGTTTGGCGGTTCAGTAAATAATCTCACTTCAAGTCGTGCTTCGGACAATGGATTGGGAAGTACACTATATGATTGTTTAGTTGCTATAGAAAAAATCGAATAAGTTAATGATTATAAGGAAACTGATTCCTGTAAAGTATCATGAATCCGAATTTTGGGGTGGCAATAGCCGCTCTTTTTTGTTGAGCCTTCCTTGTCTTTTCAGGCGGAAATGCCTATAATTGTGAGAGGCTTTCAACATTTTAAAATAATTGCTATGTGAAAATAGATGAAGTTTGAGAAGAGGAGTGGCGGAAATGGCTTTAACTGCTGGAATTGTAGGACTGCCGAATGTCGGAAAATCAACGCTTTTTAATGCAATTACACAGGCTGGGGCAGAAATGGCGAATTATCCATTCTGTACAATTGACCCGAATGTAGGAATTGTGGAAGTACCGGACCATAGATTGAATAAGCTGACAGAGCTTGTCCAACCAAAAAAGACTGTCCCAACCACATTTGAGTTTACGGATATCGCTGGAATTGTAAAAGGTGCCAGTAAAGGTGAAGGACTTGGGAATAAGTTCCTTTCCCATATCCGCGAAGTTGATGCGATTTGCCAGGTAGTACGTTGTTTTGAAGATGAGAATATTACCCATGTATCTGGAAAGGTTGATCCTATTTCAGACATTGAAACAATTAACTTGGAACTTATTCTTGCTGACATGGAATCAGTAGAAAAGCGGATTGCCCGAGTTGAGAAGTTGGCAAAGCAAAAAGACAAAGATGCTGCAGCGGAATTTGAAGTTCTTTCGATGCTCCGTGATGCTTTTGAGAATGGAAAGCCGGCAAGGTCTATCGAATTTACTGACGAGCAATTAAAACTAGCTAAACTGCTCCACCTGTTAACGATTAAGCCAGTCCTTTACGTAGCGAATGTTGGAGAAGATGATGTCGCTGATCCTTCTTCAAATCAATATGTACAAAAGGTACGCGACTATGCTGCCGAAGAAAACGCAGAGGTAATTGTTATTTGTGCCAAGATTGAATCTGAAATCGCTGAGCTGGAGGGAGAAGAAAAGGAGATGTTTCTCTCCGAGCTTGGGATTGAAGAGTCAGGCCTTGATCAGTTAATTCGCAAGGCTTATAGTTTGCTTGGCCTTGCAACTTATTTCACGGCAGGAGTTCAGGAAGTTCGCGCCTGGACTTTCAGAAAGGGAATGAAAGCACCTCAATGTGCTGGTATTATTCATACTGACTTTGAAAGAGGTTTTATTCGGGCTGAAACTGTACATTATGATGACCTTGTCACATATGGTTCCATGAATGCTGCCAAAGAAGCAGGGAAGGTCCGCCTTGAAGGTAAGGAATATGAAGTAAAAGACGGAGATGTCATGCATTTCAGATTTAACGTGTAAAACCCGCAAATCGCGGGTTTTTTTGTTAACTTTGTTGCGGATTTTAAAATTCCATGTTATAATTTATCATTGTGAGTAATTGATAATTAATTGCTCCTTGCCCAAATCGGGCCGCTTAGACCAAAAGGAGGTGACTGTGATGAGAAAGTACGAAGTTATGTACATCATCCGCCCAAACATTGAAGATGAGGCAAAGAAGGCTCTTGTTGAGCGTTTTAACACAATTCTTGCTGACAATGGTGCGGAAGTGGCTGAAGCTAAGGACTGGGGTAAACGCCGCCTCGCATATGAAATCAATGATTTCCGCGACGGATACTACCAAATCCTTAAGGTGAATGCTGAACCGGCTGCGGTTGAGGAATTTTCCCGACTTGCAAAGATCAGCGAAGATATCATTCGCCACATCGTTATTAAAGAAGAAGAATAATCCTTTTTTTGATAAATGGATTGGGTAAATGTTTCACGTGAAACATCAAAAACCCATAAAGAGGAGTTGATTCTGATGATGAATCGTGTAGTCCTGGTTGGACGCCTGACCAAAGACCCTGAATTGCGTTATACCCCAAGTGGAGTTCCTGTTGCTACATTTACGCTTGCTGTTAACCGGGCTTTCTCGAACCAACAGGGTGAAAGAGAGGCTGACTTCATAAATTGTGTCGTTTGGCGAAAGCCAGCCGAAAATGTTGCAAATTACCTTAAAAAGGGCAGTATGGCCGGTGTTGATGGCAGAATTCAAACACGCAACTATGAGGGACAAGATGGAAAAAGAGTATATGTAACAGAGGTTGTTGCAGAAAGTGTTCAATTCCTTGAGCCAAGAAATTCCTCTGCAAGAAGTGACAATTATGACTCTTATGGGAATGCTCCAAGGGAACAAGGCAATCCATTTGGAAACGGAAGCGGTAATCAGAATCAGCGTCCGGCTGCTCAAAAGCAGCAGGGATATACTCGTATGGATGATGATCCGTTCGCTGGCAGCGGACAAATCGATATATCCGACGATGACCTTCCATTCTAAAATTAATTCAGTGCAATAGATAAAAAATCCAACAGTTAGGAGGGACATAAAAATGGCAATGGGACGTAAAGGCGGTCGCGCAAAGCGCCGCAAAGTATGCTATTTTACTGCTAACGGCATTACTCATATCGATTACAAAGATGTTGATCTTCTTAAGAAATTCATCTCAGAGCGCGGCAAAATCCTGCCTCGCCGTGTAACAGGTACAAACGCCAAGTATCAGCGCAAATTGACAGTAGCTATTAAACGTGCTCGTTTGATGGCACTTCTTCCATATGTGTCTGGTGAATAATCGCTAAAAATTAGAGCAGCAGGGGAATCCTTGCTGCTCTTTTTGCCTATTTTTATGATATAACTGATAATGTATACCAGATAATATAGAAATATCTAAAGAATACATACATAAAAAGCAATGAATACTGTTGATTTGTTCTTTTTAAAGAACATATTTGCCAGGCGCTATTCTGAATGCGTTTGTCTTTCACTAGCCGGGATATTGGGTATAATTAATATAGGGTGTATGGTAAGTTATAAAGAAACTATTGTCAGGGAGCTGAAAGAATGCCGTCTTTTTTGGAAAAGCGATCGATACGCTATCCTTTTTATGGATTACTTTGCTTAACAGCGGTGCTTCTTGGCGTCCTGGCCTTATATCTTCCGATAGTCAGTATTTTTGGCCTGCTTATCGCAGCCGGATTACTTTATGGCCTATTAAAGGTAGATACACGACAGCGTCAGGAAATGGAGCAATATATATCAACGCTATCGTACCGCGTTAAAAAAGTTGGCGAAGAAGCTTTAATGGAAATGCCTATCGGGATTATGCTCATCAATGATGATTATTATATTCAATGGACAAATCCTTACCTTGCTTCCTGTTTTGACGAGGAGACACTTGCGGGAAGATCCCTTTATGATGTAGCTGAATCGTTAATTCCGTTAATAAAGCAAGAGGTAGAGACTGAGTTAATAACCCTTCATGATCGAAAATTCCGGGTTATTCACCGACTAGAAGAAAAATTGCTTTACTTTTTTGATGTAACCGAACAGACCGAAATTGAAAAGTTATATAAGGAAGAGAGAACGGTTATTGCTATTATCTATCTCGACAATTATGAGGAATTGACCCAGGGCCTTGAGGACCATATGAGGAGCAGCATCAATAATCTCGTCACTTCCTTATTAAATAAATGGGCAAATGATAATGGGATTTTCCTAAAGCGCATTACATCAGAGCGCTTTATTGGAATTTTAAATGAACAAATCCTGCATCAGCTGGAAAAAGGAAAGTTTACGATTCTTGATGAGGTGAGGGAAACGACTGCGCGCCAAAATGTTGCGTTAACGCTCAGTATTGGTGTGGGTGCCGGTGTTTCATCCTTGCCTGAACTAGGGGTATTGGCACAATCGAGCCTTGACCTTGCTCTCGGCCGTGGCGGTGACCAAGTAGCAATCAAACAACCGAATGGTAAAGTAAAGTTTTTCGGGGGAAGGACCAACCCTATAGAAAAACGTACAAGGGTTAGAGCAAGAGTCATTTCCCATGCTTTGAAGGAATTGATTGCTGAAAGTGATAAAGTAATTGTCATGGGGCATAAATTCCCGGATATGGATTCCATGGGTTCAGCAATTGGGATTAGCAGGGTAGCCCAAATGAATCAACGAGAAGGCTATATCGTCATTAATTTCGATGAAATAGATACAGGCGTACAAAGGTTAATGGATGAAATTAAACAGCACCCAGACCTTTATGAACGGTTCATTACACCAGAGCAGGCATTGGACCTTGCCACCAACGATACGCTGCTCGTTGTTGTTGACACTCATAAACCTTCTCTCGTCATTGATGAGAGACTTCTTAATACGATTAGCGATGTTGTCGTTATTGACCATCATAGGCGAGGTGAAGATTTTATAAGTAATCCTCTACTTGTCTATATGGAGCCATATGCTTCATCAACAGCGGAGCTTATTACAGAACTATTGGAGTATCAGCCTAAACGAGGCCGATTCAATATGATAGAGGCCACTGCCTTATTGGCAGGGATTATTGTAGATACCAAGAGCTTTACACTTAGAACAGGAGCAAGGACCTTTGATGCAGCTTCCTATCTCCGGTCACTTGGTGCCGATACAATCCTTGTCCAAAAATTTATGAAGGAAGATGTTGATACCTATATAAAGAGAGCCAAGCTAATTGAATCGGTTTATTTTTATAAAGAGGGCATTGCAATTACAAAAGCAAAAGAAGATGAAGTATATGACCAGGTCATGCTTGCCCAGGCTGCGGATACCCTTTTAGCAATGGATGGAGTCTCAGCATCATTCTCCTTGTCATATCGGGATGATGGTAAGATTGGCATCAGCGCACGTTCGTTGGGTGAGGTTAATGTCCAGGTGATTATGGAGAGCCTTGGCGGGGGCGGCCATTTAACCAATGCAGCCACACAGATAAATGGAATCACGGTTTCCGAGGCGGAAGAAAGATTGCAGAGGGCAATCGATGATTATATTGAAGGAGGAAAAAGGGAATGAAAGTCATTTTCTTGAAAGACGTTAAAGGGAAAGGCCAAAAAGGCGAAATTAAAAATGTTGCGGACGGCTACGCACATAATTTCTTATTAAAACAAGGATTGGCTGTTGAGGCTACTCCAGCGAATATGAGTGTTCTTGATGCGCAGAAGAAAAAACAGGCAAATGCGGCTGCAACAGAGCTTGCTGAAGCAAAAAAAATGAAAGAGGTTCTTGAGAAAATAACTGTGGAATTGACTGCAAAATCCGGAGAAGGCGGACGGTTATTTGGTTCCATTACAACGAAGCAAATAGCGGAAGAACTTCAGAAAAAGCATAATATAAAAATTGATAAGCGAAAGATGGAGCTTGATGACGCTATTCGTACCCTCGGGCATACAAAGGTCCCTGTTAAGCTGCATCATGAAGTAACTGCTTCATTAGATGTTCATGTAAAAGAAGGAAAATAAAATTTTAAAGTAGATTTAAATCATAAACATGTTAAGATAATAAGGTAAATGGATGATAATGTGATCGGCCGAGCTGGTCACATTTTTTCGCGGTTTTTTAAGGCTGATAGATAGGGAAATACGTTAATTTTTTCGTAATAGGGGGTTTAAATAGATGAATGATGTTTTTGCGGACCGGATGCCGCCTCAAAATATAGAAGCTGAACAAGCGGTGCTGGGCGCCATTTTTCTGGAACCTTCGTCTCTAACTCTTGCCACAGAAATTCTGATTCCTGAAGATTTCTACAGGGCATCGCATCAAAAGATTTTTAACACGATGCTTAAATTGAATGATCAAGGAAAAGCAGTCGATTTAGTAACCGTAACTGAAGAACTTGCTGCAGCGAAATTGCTCGAGGATACAGGCGGAGTCAGCTATTTAAGTGAACTTGCCAGTTCTGTACCGACAGCTGCCAATATAGAATACTACGCAAAAATAGTTGAGGAAAAGTCATTGCTCCGCAGGTTGATCCGTACAGCAACCGAGATTGCCCAAAATGGATATACCCGTGAGGATGAAGTCGATACCCTGCTATCCGAGGCGGAAAAAAGCATAATGGAAGTTTCCCAGCGCAAAGGCGGAGGGGCTTTTCATAATATTAAAGACGTTCTGGTCCGTACGTATGACAATATTGAAATGATGCATAACCGGAAAGGCGATATTACCGGTATTGAAACTGGCTTCCGGGAGCTGGACCGAATGACAGCTGGTTTCCAGCGGAATGACCTTATTATTGTAGGGGCGCGTCCGTCAGTTGGTAAAACAGCCTTCGCCTTGAATATCTCCCAGAATGTTGCGACCAAGACCGATGAAAATGTTGCTATTTTCAGCCTTGAGATGGGAGCGGAACAGCTGGTGATGAGGATGCTTTGTGCTGAAGGGAACATAGATGCACAAAGGCTTAGGACAGGCTCTCTTACCGACGAGGATTGGGGCAAATTAACGATGGCGATGGGAAGCCTTTCAAGGGCAGGCATATTCATCGATGATACTCCTGGTGTCCGGGTTGCCGATATTAGGGCAAAATGCAGAAGGCTGAAGCAAGAGCATGGCCTGGGCATGATTCTAATTGATTACCTTCAGTTGATCTTGGGCAGTGGCCGAAGCGGAGAGAACCGCCAGCAGGAGGTCTCCGAAATCTCCCGTTCTTTGAAGCAGCTTGCACGTGAATTGCAGGTGCCGGTTATTGCCTTGTCCCAGTTATCACGGGGAGTGGAGCAGCGGCAGGATAAGCGGCCTATGATGTCTGATATCCGTGAATCTGGAAGTATTGAACAGGATGCTGATATCGTTGCGTTCTTGTACAGGGATGACTACTATGACAAGGAATCTGAGAATAAGAATATCATTGAAATCATTATTGCAAAACAGAGGAATGGCCCGACAGGAACGGTCCAATTGGCTTTTGTAAAAGAATATAATAAATTCGTAAATCTTGAGACGAGATTTGGAGACTCGGCAGTTCCACCGGGAGCATAAGGAAAACCCACCATTTCAGGTGGGTTTTTTTTTATATAATATTTTACTATTTTTAAATGAGTATATATTGGTATTTTACGAACATAATAAGTAAATACATTAAACAATGTTCGGGTTTTGTTGACTTCCCCATTGGAAAGTTGGTAAGATTGGAGAGGATTATCAAGAATAGAAAGTACAACGGAGGTGCTGGTATGTCATCAGTTGTTGTAGTGGGAACACAATGGGGCGACGAAGGAAAAGGAAAGATTACAGACTTTTTATCAGAAAACGCTGAGGTAATCGCACGTTATCAGGGTGGAAATAACGCAGGCCATACGATTAAATTTAATGGTGTTACATACAAATTGCATTTAATTCCATCGGGAATTTTTTATAAAGACAAAATATGTGTGATTGGGAACGGCATGGTCGTTGATCCAAAGGCACTAGTCAACGAACTTGCATATTTGCATGGGGAAGGAGTCTCAACTGATAATTTGCGAATCTCCAACCGTGCTCATGTCATTCTGCCATATCATTTGAAATTGGATGAGGTTGAAGAAGAAAGCAAAGGCCCAAATAAAATTGGGACGACAAAGAAGGGAATTGGCCCGGCATATATGGATAAGGCAGCAAGGATAGGAATCCGGATTGCCGACCTGCTAGACCAGGAAGTATTCAAGGAGAAGTTAACAAGGAACCTTCAGGAGAAAAACCGCCTTTTAGAAAAAATTTATGAAACAACCGGATTTACGGTTGAAGAAATATTTGAAGAATATTATGAGTACGGGCAGCAAATTGAAAAGTATGTTTGTGACACCTCGGTTGTATTGAATGATGCATTGGATGATGGACGCAGAGTCCTGTTTGAGGGAGCACAGGGAGTCATGCTTGATATCGACCAGGGCACCTATCCATTTGTTACTTCCTCCAATCCAGTTGCAGGCGGGGTAACAATCGGGTCTGGTGTTGGCCCATCAAAGATTACAAAAGTCGTTGGGGTGTCAAAAGCGTATACAACCCGTGTTGGTGATGGTCCATTCCCGACGGAATTAAACAGTGAAATTGGTGACAGGATCCGTGAAGTTGGCCGTGAATATGGTACAACAACAGGCCGTCCGCGGAGAGTTGGCTGGTTTGACAGTGTCGTTGTCCGCCATGCACGGCGTGTAAGCGGGATTACCGACCTTTCGCTAAACTCAATTGATGTCCTGTCGGGGCTGGAGACAGTAAAAATTTGCTCAGCTTACCGATACAAGGGAGAAATCATTGAAGAATTCCCGGCGAGCCTGAAGGTGCTTGCTGAGTGTGAGCCTGTTTATGAGGAATTACCTGGTTGGACCGAGGATATTACAGGCTGCAAAAACCTTGGAGATTTACCCGAAAATGCACGCCATTATTTAGAGCGGCTTTCACAGCTGACAGGTATCCCACTTTCAATTTTTTCAGTCGGCCCAGACCGTTCACAGACGAATGTTGTTAGAAGCCCGTGGAGAACGAGCATTTAATGAACAGGTGGCACCTCCCTTTGGGCGATGGTGCCACCATTGTTTATATTGTTTAAGAAGGAGAGGAATAGGGAAACAAAAGAAAGATTTACCTGTTTTAAAAAAATATTTACTAAACCCTTGCATTATATAAATTGCTTATGCTATTATAAAAAACGTCGCCACTGGCAAAAAGTTGTTTTAGCTTGTTGGCGAATTAATATAATAATATTATTTACGAGCCATTAGCTCAGTTGGTAGAGCATCTGACTTTTAATCAGAGGGTCGAAGGTTCGAGTCCTTCATGGCTCACCATTTTCTTGGTGAATGGCCCCTTGGTCAAGCGGTTAAGACACCGCCCTTTCACGGCGGTAACACGGGTTCGAATCCCGTAGGGGTCATTATTATTTATTGGTCTGGTAGTTCAGTTGGTTAGAATGCCTGCCTGTCACGCAGGAGGTCGCGGGTTCGAGTCCCGTCCAGACCGCCATTTTTAAAAAGGCTATACAACATACATATGGAAGTGAATACGGATCGGTAGCTGGACCGTAAACATCCTGAGTAATTATCAAAGTAGGTTCTGCGCTATGCATGAGCGTTAGCTGATGCTTTAAGCACAGGAGTCGGTAGAGCACGGTGAATAAGCAACATGAGTAAGCATCAGCGTACCAATCGAGAGGCTGCTTGAATAAGCTTTCCGAGATTGGGACGAAGGACATGCAGGATTCACTTTAGGGTACATTTTTAATAAGGCACGGTAGCTCAGTCGGTAGAGCAAAGGACTGAAAATCCTTGTGTCGGCGGTTCGATTCCGTCCCGCGCCATAATAAAGAGAGCAGAATCTTCTGCTCTCTTTATTTATTTCCCTTCATTTACTTTACAAATGTAATAGTTTTGTAATAATAAATTGAAATTTTCCCAACAAATATTAAAAAATATGTCGATATTGCTTTTCTATAACTATGGTAGGGAATTTTTCATAAAACCTTGATTTATAGGCTTTTTCTCCTAGGATAACGTTCCTGTTTCCCTCTGCCCATTCTCTGTTTTCGCTAAAAAAACCCAGGTATTTCCCTTAAAATGTCAGCTATTATACATTTATATTACAATATTTTAACTTTCAATTTATAAATATTTTTTTATGGTAAAGTATAGAAGTATAAAAAATAAAAAATTTCCCAATGAAGATGAAGTAGGATAATAGTCATGTTCTTGTCGCTCAGGAGGAAAAATAATGATGAAAAAAGCTCAGAAGCGGTTGGTCCAATCCAGAAGAATTCCACTGCCAAATTGCCTTATCGCTTTGTTGGCACTATCATTTCTAATGTTTGGTACCGCCGGAGAAGTAGAGGCAAAGTCAGAACTTACAACTGTATATTATGTGTATATGGATGATACATATATTGGAACTGTTTCAGATAAACATATAATAGAAGATCTTATAAAAAAAGAAATTCAAACAATGGAGCAGACTCATAAAGACTATACCTTCACCATTGGTTCGAATATTACTTATATACCAGAACAAGTCTTCAGATCCACTGCCAATAATCAGCAAGCAACTCAGAAACTTTCCGCTGAACTAGCTGTTGAGGTTGAATCAACCGCAATTGTAGTTGCCGGAAAACCGATTGTATATTTAAAAAGCAAGCAAGACGCTGAAGAAGTCTTAAATAAATTGAAGCTACAATATGTGACTGCTGAGGAGCTGCAGGAGTTTGAAGATACAAAAAACAATCCTGCCAAGACTTTACCCGCATTGAAAGAAAATCAAACACGTTTAAAAGATGTTCGTCTTTCTGAAGACGTAGCTATTGAAGCTTTAACAACAACCCCTGAAAATGTACTAAATCCTGACCAAGCACTTAAATTCTTGCAAAAAGGAACTTTGGAAGAAAAACAGTATACTGTTAAAGACGGGGATGTGCTTGGGTCAATAGCGAAGGACGTAAACCTATCCACCACCCAGTTGCTTGCTCTTAATCCAGGAGTAAAGGAAACTTCGGTAATTAAAGTGGGACAACAGCTCAATATTACGGTTCCGAAGGCTTACCTGTCCGTTATTGTTGAAAGAGAAGTGTTTAAAAAAGAATCGATAACCTTTAAAACTGAAATTGTAAATGACGATTCCATGTTTAAGGGTGAAAAGAAGATTAAGCAAGAAGGGAAAAATGGAGAACGACATGTCGTTTATACCATTTCTGAACAAAACGGGAAAACAGTAAATAAAATTGTTTCCAACGAGACGATTACAACAAAACCTGTTAATCATATTATTGTCCGAGGTACAAAGGTAGTTCCATCACGCGGTGAGGGCTCATTTGTATGGCCGGCATCTGGTGGATATGTATCAAGCCAGGTAGGCTATCGATGGGGAAAAATGCATAAAGGCATAGATATTGCTCGTCCATCCAACTATACAATCAAGGCCGCCGATAATGGAACCGTTGTTGAGGCGGGATGGGATGGGGCATACGGAAAGAAAATCGTAATAGACCATAATAATGGTTTCCGGACTGTATATGCACACCTTTCTTCCATAGATGTCCAAGTGGGGCAAACTGTTTCCAGAGGGTCAAAAATAGGAAACATGGGTTCGACAGGAGACTCAACTGGTATTCATCTTCATTTTGAAGTCTATAAAAATGGTAAACTCCAGAATCCATTGAATTACATACGGTAATCAAATAGGAGTGAGCCCCCGACAAAATGTCGGGGGCTTTTATACTAGAGGAGGCACAGGCAAACATGCAACTTATAAAGGGCCAATCATACCCTCTGGCTACTCTATTACGAGCAGGAACGTTCAATAAGAACAATGTAACTCTCATCCGTCCAATATTTTCTAATAGATGATTTATGGGGGCTAAAGTGGTAAAGTAAAGTAGTATACGTATGTAGTAGAGAAAGAGAAACAGGAAGAAAGGAGCATGGGGATGGAAAAGAAAATATTGGTTGTAGATGATGAAAAACCAATTGCTGATATACTTCAATTTAATTTAAAAAAAGAGGGCTATACTGTTTTCTGTGCTTATGATGGGAACGAAGCTATTTCAATGGTTGAAGAAGTGCAACCTGACCTGATCCTGCTGGATATTATGCTTCCGCTTCGGGATGGGATGGAAGTTTGCAGGGAAGTACGAAAAAAGCATGAAATGCCAATCATTATGCTGACTGCAAAGGATTCCGAAATAGATAAAGTCCTTGGACTTGAATTAGGCGCTGATGATTATGTCACAAAGCCTTTCAGTACAAGGGAACTGATTGCAAGGGTAAAGGCGAACCTGAGACGCCATCAACTTCCTTCTGGACAAGCCACAGAAGGAACAACCAATGAAATTGAAGTTGGTTCATTGACTATTCACCCTGATGCTTATATCGTTTCAAAACGTGGCGAAACAATAGAATTAACTCACCGTGAGTTTGAACTACTCCATTATCTTGCCAAGCACATTGGACAAGTCATGACTAGGGAACATCTCCTTCAGACTGTATGGGGATATGACTATTATGGCGATGTACGGACAGTTGATGTGACTGTCAGAAGGCTTAGGGAAAAGATTGAGGATAATCCAAGCCATCCTGCCTGGATTGTGACTAGAAGAGGAGTAGGCTATTACTTGCGAAATCCGGATCAGGAGTAAACATCTTCATGAGAAGAGTCGGTTTTTTAAATTCAATTAGATTAAAACTTGTGTTAATGTATATCCTGCTCATTCTTGTCGCTGGACAAATAATTGGTGTATATTTTGTAAGGCAATTGGAAGAAACGTTAACCACCAATTTCCAAACATCGTTAAAAGGGCAGGTAAACATGCTCGGGTATAATTTAGTCGAGCAGATGGAGAAGGAGCGAACATCGGAAGACCCTACACTTGAAGATGATGTCAGAAAAATCCTGAGTGATTTTGCGGTTGGTGATGATATTACTGAAGCCAGATTTATTGGCGCAGCCTCATTAAACATTATTGGTACGTCTGAACCGGGTGACCAAAATGTTGTAGGGAAGCGAACGACAGAACTAAGAATAAAACGCGCACTTTTGCTAGAAGAGGAACAGAGTGATATCCTCATAGACCGCAGCAGTGGCCACCGTATTTGGGTGTTGGCTTATCCTGTTAAATCAGAAGGGAAAACAATCGGTGCCATTTATTTAGAGGCAAATATTGAATCTGTTTTTGAGCAGATGAATACAATCAATAGCATTCTTGCAACAGGGACGGCAATTGCCCTTGGCATTACGGCTATCCTCGGTACATTACTGGCCCAAACGATAACCAGGCCGATTACAGACATGAAAAAACAGGCTATTGCCATGGCTAAAGGTAATTTTTCCAGAAAGGTTAAAGTGTATGGCCATGATGAAATTGGCACCCTGGCCATGACCTTTAATAACCTGACGAAAAAGCTCCAGGAGGCCCAGGCGACTACAGAAGGTGAGAGAAGGAAGCTTTCCTCTGTTCTTTCATATATGACAGATGGCGTTATTGCAACGGACCGGAGAGGAAGAGTCATTGTCGTTAATGAGCCAGCAGCAAAAATGCTTGGTGTTTCACGTGAAACAGTGTTATCTGAACCTATAGTTGCCTTATTGGATTTGCAGGACACATATACCTTTGAGGAATTGCTGGAAATAAATGATTCAATTATTCTGGATTATAGCACAAAACATAATCCTTATATTCTTAAAGCCAATCTTTCTGTTATTCAAAAAGAAACAGGCTTTGTGAATGGATTGATTACAGTATTACATGATATTACCGAACAAGAAAAAATCGATGCAGAACGCAGGGAATTTGTCGCAAATGTTTCCCATGAGTTAAGAACTCCATTAACAACAATGAGAAGCTATTTGGAAGCACTTGCGGATGGTGTCATGAAGGATCCGGAGGTTGGCCCTCAATTTTTGAATGTGGCACAAACAGAAACTGAGCGGATGATCCGTCTGGTTAATGATTTACTGCAGCTTTCCAAAATGGATAGCAGGGATTATCGCCTTTCAAAAGAATGGATAGATTTTACGGAATTCTTTAACAGGATTATTGACCGGTTTGAGATGACCAAGGAAGAGAATGTTAGGTTTACCAGAATCCTTCCAAGGAAGCCTCTTTTTGTTGATATTGATGAAGACAAACTGACACAGGTATTGGATAATATTATTTCGAATGCAATGAAATACTCTCCTGAAGGCGGGGAAGTCACTTTTACAGTAGTTGAGGAAGTAGGGAAGATTACTGTGAGTGTCAAGGATGAAGGTATCGGGATTCCAAAGGAGAATGTAGGGAAAATATTTGACCGCTTCTACCGTGTCGATAAGGCCAGGACAAGAAAATTGGGGGGGACAGGCCTCGGGCTTGCGATTGCCAAGGAAATGATAATGGCACACGGGGGAACAATTTGGGCAACAAGCGAGGAAGGTAAAGGAACACAAGTCATCTTTACACTTCCTTATGAGCCTTCTGAAGAGGTTGACTGGGCATGAAATATGAAACAATAAAATCAGTTGTGCTTACAGCACTCATGTTGCTTAGTTTTGGACTAACATGGGCCATATGGACGTATCAGCCAAATTATGATCCACTTGTGAGTGGCAAATTTGTTGAGGAAGTCAAAATGGGCGATAAGAAGGAAGAGTCCAGCATTATTAAACCTGATCGAATCCTCTACCATGTAGGGGAAGATAAACATTTTGGGACAAATGAAGTGGATAGAGTAATAAATGAAATCTCAGAATGGGTATACTTTGATGTCCAGAATTACACTGAACAGGCGGGCAACTTCAAACAGGCTATCCATGGTAC
The DNA here is from genome assembly GCF_001685025.1 of Bacillus sp. FJAT-27225. Taxonomy (GTDB): domain Bacteria; phylum Bacillota; class Bacilli; order Bacillales; family Cytobacillaceae; genus Bacillus_D. Next base: position 39,502 of record NZ_MAYU01000024.1, read on the forward strand.
AGGCAAAGTTGAACTTGTATTTCCGCACGAAGTACCCATTGAAGTATTTAGGGAAGTACTAAACTTTGAGCAAAAAAGGATCCCGTCCTTTAAGTTTGACCGTGTAGTCATTGATATGACAAGCCTAAAAAAGGATCGCGGACGAATCTATTTTGCCAATACTGCAAACCAGCAAATTTATATTAGTTATATATCCTCTTCCTATTTGGCCAAATTTGACCAGGAATTCTACGAAAATGCTGAACAGTACCCAGCTTATTTTTCTTATAATGCAGGCGAAAAGAGGACCATCTTTATTCCGGAACAGGAAACAGAAATGATTCAATACAAGTATTTACCGATGAATCTTAACTCGGAGGAATTTAAGGAAGCGTTATTCAAGGTTCCTAACCTCGTATTAAAGAGCTTTGTTGATGGTTCAGAAGAATATACGAATGACTCAAGCAAGTTGAACATTTATACCGATGATAATTATCTTGTTTTTGTTAATCCAACGGAGGATAATGGGTATATCTCGGGGGCTGCAAACCTTTTGCAAAGAAGTATTGACTTCATTAATAATCATAGTGGCTGGACCGATCCGTATAGATTTGCAAGTTTGGATGAAGGCAGCCAGGAAGTTACCTTCAGAATGTATAGTATGGACGGCTATCCTGTTTTCAATAGCAAAGGTCTTTCGGAAATTACAGAAGTTTGGGGGAAAAATGAAATAATAAAATTTACGAGGCCGACTTTTTCAATGGAACTACCATTGGAGTTTACAAAAGTGGTCAGGCCATCTGGCAGGGATGTAATTGAATTCCTGCACAGCAGAGAAAATTTTAAGCCTGAATTGCTTGAAAGCCTCGTACTTGGCTATAGGATGGAGAGAGAGCCTCAGTTAAAAAGGCTCATCGTTCTGGAGCCAGCCTGGTTCTACCTTTACAATAATTCATGGGAAGAGATTTCCATGGATGAGTTAGGGGGAGTCAAGCGTGGACTGGAGTAGAATAAAAACAATCTTTATCATTACTTTTCTTATTCTTGATGTATATCTCGTCTCTCAATTTATGATTAAATATAATTCAAGTAAGTATGAGTTGAGGGTTGAAACTAAGATTGAGGATCAATTGAAAGCTGAAGAAATTGAGATAACCTTTGATATGCCAAAAGGTTCTATTAAGGAACAATATGTGAGTGCGCGGTTAAAAGAATTCACAGAAAAAGAGGCGGATAGCCTTAAAGGGCAAACTGTTCAAATAAATAAAAAGACAACGCTGTTTTCCTCTTTTGATAAGCCATATCAACTCGATAGCAATTTTGAACCCGTTTCTTTAGCGGGGCTTATTGCTGAGAATGTCCTAAATGGAAACGAGTATAAATTTTGGAGTAAAAATGAAGAAGATAAGACGATTATTTATCTTCAGCAATTTGAAAACAAGTTTTTTTATAAAAATGAAAATGGAATGCTTGTATTCCATTTAAATGATAAAAATCAAGTCGTCTCCTATGAGCAAACGCTCTTGGAGGATATAAAAAAGTATGACGATGTAAAAGAGGAAGTTCTTACCCCTTTAAAAGCCATCGAAATTCTTCTTCAGCGTGGGCTTCTAAAGTCAAACTCGAAAATTACGGATGCTGAACTAGGTTATTCAACTTTCGTACCGCTTGCTTCATCACAAGTGTTTGCGCCAACTTGGAGAATTGAGGTAAATAATGAAGAAAACCTGTATGTAAATGCCTTTGAAGGACAAGTTGATTTAAACTATAACAATAATGAAAACGAAGTAACGGAGTGAAGTCGAATGACATTGCAGTTTAGTGTACTTGCCAGTGGTAGTACTGGCAATGCGATCTATGTGGAATCAGGCGACCATTCATTCCTTGTTGATGCAGGCCTGAGCGGCAAGCAACTTGAAGGTCTTTTCCAGAAAATTGGCCGTGAAATGAGCAGTTTGTCAGGCATCCTTGTTACCCATGAACATAGCGATCATATAAAGGGACTTGGGGTAGCCGCGCGTAAATATAAACTGCCTATCTATGCAAATGAAAAAACATGGAAGGCCATGGATACCCTGATAGGCGAAGTGCCAACAGAGCAAAAATTTGTTTTTGGAATGGAAACAGTAAAAAGCTTTGGTTCACTTGATATTGAGTCATTTGGGGTATCACACGATGCGGCTGAGCCAATGTTTTATGTATTTTATTCAGGCGGCAAAAAGCTTGTCATCATCACTGATACTGGTTATGTCAGTGACAGGATGAAGGGAGTCATTTCAAACGCTGATGCGTATGTATTTGAAAGCAATCATGACGTTCAAATGCTGAGGATGGGAAGATATCCATGGAATGTAAAGCGCCGGATATTAAGTGATGTCGGCCATGTTTCCAACGAGGATGCAGCCGTAGCGATGAGTGAAGTCGCCGGAGAAAATACAAAAAGGATTTATCTTGCCCATTTAAGCCTTGATAACAATATTAAGGACTTGGCAAGAATGTCTGTTGCCCAAACTCTTGAAACAAGAGGCATTCTCATAGGAGAACAATTTGACCTGTACGATACAGACCCAAGAATTCCTACAGCACTTACTGCTGTTTAAAACGAGAAAAAGAGCAAATCTCCTCCTACATGAGGAAGGGATTTGCTCTTTTTGATTTGTAAAAATAATTATTGTCCAAAACATGTGATTTTTGGAAAAAGATAAGCATAAAGATTGTTTTTAATTAGAAAACCATAGGTTTGCGAGTATAATAATGATATGAACAAAAAGTGCCAGCTTGCATGGAGGAGGAGTAACATGGGGTATTACGATCAAGACTTTCAAACCCGGTATCGGGAACCAGAGAAGAAACGCAGTAGGAAAGGTTATTTCCTCACAAGCCTTATCGGGGCGGTTATCGGGGCTTTGATCGTAATTATGACCATTCCCGTCCTTTCAGATGCAGGCGTTCTTCCTTATGTTGTTGAGCCTACTAATAAGGCACCTAAGGAGGAAGTGGCTGGGAACTCCGGCACAGTTGCTATTGATGTAAATACGGACGTAACAAAGGCAGTTGATAAAGCTGCTGATGCCGTTGTTGGGATAAGCAATATACAAACATCAGGCAGGTTCTGGTTCAGTGAAGAACAGGAAGAATCGGCAGGGACAGGTTCTGGAGTTATTTATAAACGGTCAGGGAATAAGGCGTACATAGTAACCAATCATCATGTTGTCGAAGGGGCAAGCGAATTGGAGATTACACTTGCAGACGGCACTAAAATTCCAGCAAAGCTTAAGGGCAGTGATATATGGACAGATCTTGCGGTGCTGGAGGTTGATTCCAAGCTAGTAAAAACTGTTGCAGAGTTCGGCAATTCCGACAACCTGAAGCCTGGTGAGCCGGTGATTGCAATAGGAAATCCATTAGGCCTGACTTTCTCAGGTTCAGTTACTCAAGGAATCATATCTGGCCTAGAGCGTGCTATTCCTGTTGATATCAACCAGGATGGTATACCGGACTGGCAGGCAGAGGTTCTGCAAACAGATGCTGCAATTAACCCGGGCAATAGCGGGGGTGCGCTAATTAATATCGCCGGACAGGTAATCGGTATTAATTCAATGAAAATTGCGGAGTCCGCCGTGGAAGGAATCGGGCTTTCAATTCCAATTAACTATGCAAAGCCGGTAATAAATGATCTTGAACAATATGGTGAGGTCCGCCGTCCGTACATGGGAGTGGATCTGCGCTCTGTATCAGATTTACCTGTCTCCTTCCGGCAAGGGGAATTGAATCTTCCGGAAAAAACAAACTATGGTGTTGCCTTAAGGCATGTAGTGCCCGGCTCGCCAGCAGATAAGGCTGGATTGAAGGAATTAGACGTAATCGTCTCGATGGATGGTGAAAAAATAGAAGATGTGATAGATTTACGGAAGCATCTATATAATAAAAAGAAAATCGGCGAGAAAATGGAAATCAAGTTTTACAGACAAGGCAAAGAGATGAAAACGACCTTGGAACTAGGAGAAGATAATCTATAGATTTTTAAAGCGGCGGGGCTAGGTGACTTCGCTGCTTTTTTGAGGCTAAAAAAATAATGTGGATAAGTCAAAGGGTTTGTTATGATGGGAATAACCAGTTTGCATTTGTGGAAAATACAAATGAATGGGAGGTGGATCCAATGATTTATTGCTGTGAAGAACATGTCGATTTGGCTTTAGATAAAGTCGTAGATGAACATGAAACCTTTCCGATCCTTGAAAAAGTGGTTGTGGATAAGTTATCAACAAGCTGCGAATTTTGTCAAAAAACCTCAGTATATATTGTGGCGAACGGATGATCTCCTACAAGATGTGGATAATAAATGTGGAAATGTGGATAACTCCTGTTGATAACTTGTTTGTAAACTGTTTGTAACCAAATTGTAAAGGGCTGTGGATTGTGAATATCTCGATTGTGACAGTTGGCAAATTGAAAGAAAAGTACCTTAAACAGGGAATCGAAGAATATATCAAAAGGCTATCGGCCTATTCAAAAATAGAAGTGATTGAAGTGCCAGATGAAAAGGCTCCTGAAGAAATGAGCCTGGCGGAAATGGAGCAGGTCAAAAAAAAGGAAGGAGAACGGATCCTTGCCAAGATAGGGCAGGACCCGTATGTCATTGCATTAGCAATAGAAGGAAAAATGCAATCCTCCGAAGAGCTTGCTTCCACCTTGGATAACCTGGCCCTTCATGGGAAAAGTAAAATTGCGTTTGTGATAGGCGGCTCACTTGGCTTAAGCGGAGAAGTTTTATCGCGCGCAAATGAAAAGCTCTCATTTTCCAAAATGACGTTTCCCCATCAGCTGATGAGGTTGATATTGGTGGAGCAGATTTATCGGGCGTTTAGGATTAACAGGGGGGAACCTTATCATAAGTAAATGCGGTTTTTGTATTTTTAGAGCTCTCACTCGTATTGTAAATAATAATAAAATTTTCATAGGAGGGAAATTTTTTGAGAAGATTAGACATGTATAAAAAACCAAATTTATTGCGTACCTTGGTTACACATAGTGGCGAAGATATTGATGAAGATTATAAAAAGTATTCAGATGGTAAAAAAGATCTAAAAATAAATGTAGAAAAGTATAGAGAAGAGCCTAATTTTTATGAAATTGTTAAAGAAATGATTTTTGACATTGATGAAGAAAGTAGACCATTGCTTTACATTATCTGTTATACGTTTAATAGTTCTTATAACAGTGTTGAAGTGGCTGCTTTATTAACAACGTCTGTTGAAGGCTCAAAAGATGAAATAGATAAAGATATACTACATGAACTAGCTATGTCAATTATATACAATGTACCTGTTTTTCCTAATGATAATAGTACAGAACAAAAGCTTGTTGAATATTATAACGAATTATATGAATATGGTTTTGAATTATTAGATGAAAATGGTGAATTAAAAACTTACAAACTTACAAATTCTATTATGCCAAATCTTGAAGAAGAAGTTGATTTGACGAGCAATGAAATTCCAAGAATTTATTCGTTTAGTGAAGTTAATATCTATAAAAATAAAATAATGGAGAAATTAAAACAGCTCGATAATGCTCAATACGTTATTAATAATTTGAAAGAAGGAATTAAAAAATTATCAGACTTATTAAATAGTTCATTTAGAAATGAGAATAAACTTCAAACAATTTTGACAAACTATCCAATATTATTTGGAACTGAATATATTAGAGTATTAGATAAACATAGTTTCGGGTCAGAATATGAAGCTGACTATGTATTAGAAAGATATAGTGGTCTTTTTGATGTTATTGAAATTGAAGCAAGTACTTTAAATATTTATACTAAACAAGGTAACCCGTCTAGTGAATTAGTACATGCAGAACAACAAATAATGGATTGGTTAGAGTGGATTGAACACAATAACCCATATGCACGTGAAAAAATCCAAGAATTATATTCACCAAAAGGCTATGTGGTCATTGGAAGATCAAAAACTTTAACACCAGAAAACAAAGAAAAGCTCAGAAGAAGGAATCTAATTTTTAGAGATAAAATTGAAATAATTACCTACGATGATTTATTAGATAATGCTAATTCATTATTAAACATTTTAACTGGTAATAAAACGGAAAATTATTGAAAACAGGAAGGTAATAATGATAATTACTTATTTTATTACTAACTTGTGATTCGATAGGTATTGATAATCACAAATAGACTGACGATTATTCACAATAACTAATTAGAAACCTACCATAAGCCAGTGTGGTTTTTTTTTGAAAGCGAACGAGTAGGACTCCAAAAAAGAAAGTATAAAGAAAAGTTGGAAAAAAATGTTCAATCCACCTCTACTCTAATATATTAAAGAGGAGGGAAGCGACCTAAAAACCAAGGAAAACCTTCTACCAGATCTAAGTTTCTCAATATGAGAGGTCAGCTATTTTCCCTATCATTACAGTCTATTTTAATGATGAAAAGGTAAAATCCTTACATGAAATGAATCAGAAAGTAATGTAAGTTATAATGAAAGAAAAACGAAAGGATTTGGTTTGGCAGTTCTAAAAATGGGGATAATACTAACGATTTTGAGGATCATTTCGAATTTAGTTATAGATATAATAAGGATGGGGCTTACCTGGAAAACTTTAATAGTGGTGAAGAGAGGCATTTTGAATTTGAAGTGAATGTCACTATTGAATTCCTTTGGGATATGGATAAAAATATGTATGAAGTTAATTATTATGTTTCTTCACCAACCGTTACTGATGTTGATGTACCAAATTATGATGAATTTGCAAAAGATGTATACAGAGATTTAGAAAGTAAAGGAATTAACTTAGACTATATTCCTGATCGCTTTGAATGGAATATGTATTAAGGGTAATAATCGTATATTTATTAGGCGTTGGTTAAATTTTAGATTATAAAAGAACTTGCGAAGAATAATCATTCCCTGCAAGTTCTTGAGTATTAATAGACCCATCGATTGTTCGGTGAGTCTATCATCTTTACATACCTACGAAAAATGTTTGACGCAGACCAGAATTATTTTAATACTGTATATTCTTTCTTAGCAAAAGACTTTTATAAGTGGCTAAGGTCACAGAATCCAGAAGATTATATCTAAAAGAGTATCTTGGAATGGTTCTTTAAATAGATTCTTCTCAAACATCTCTTCACTGTTATTTCAAGCCATGTTTACCATCCGTGCATTCGTCTTTCTTTTTAACGTGTTGTGCATAACACTCTATCACCTTCTGAAAAGTCGTCTGGAAAGCGTTCATTAATACGTAGAATGACTTCTTCTAATGAATCTCGCTCTTCTACTGGTTTAACAGAGCATCCACACTTCCAGGATGTTCATATTTCAAGGCGAAGAAGGATTAAATATTCCAACTCTTATAGCGTTTATTATTCTATTTCTTGTAATTGGAAACTTATATATGTATAACAATTTATATCATATTAACCCTGTATTAACGTTGTTTTATGACATTCATATTGCTACAGAATCGGCTGGAAAAGATACTATTATTATATCAAATAAAAATAGCGATTTTTATGAGAAATGTGTCCCCAGGAGTAAGGCTATATACGAAAGATAAAAAAAATAAATTAACTTATACTAAGGTGATCACCTTTATTATATTATTGGCTGTATTTTTATTTTTTTGGAATGTTCAATTTCTGGGTTTTATATATGAATTTACAGCTTATATCCTGAAGTTAATAATAAAATAATTAAATGAGTTATAGAAAATATTGTTGTTGCATAAGCAACGTAAGCAGCACTATTTTTGTATGTTTCAGTAATTTCACTATTGTTAGCTTGAAAAAAGAAAAACCCATTATTTATTAATACGTGAGCAGCTTAGGAATATAAAAAACTAGTTTTAATATGGGAAAAACCGCACTTAGATACATTACGGAGAACCGTATCATAAGTACATGAGGTTTTTTATCAATGTCGTAAACAAGTAAAGTTTACGGCATTTTTTTAATTTATGTTTGAAAATAATTATAATAATAACTAAATCCTTGTTCATAACCAAATATTGCCGAAGTAAAAATATGGTATATTATTAACAGCTAACTATAGAACAAGGGGGAATAAAAAGTGAATCTAACTGACTTAATAGATAATATTTTAGATATATTTAGTCAAGTAGAGCCTGAATCCTATAATTTTGAAATGTTAAAGCAATCTTTTATAAGAGATAATACAGAGTATGAGAAGTTAACGGAATACATGGATCAAGAGATAAAAGATATTTTGACAGAAAGGTTTGAAGAAAGTGAGGAATTAGTTGGAAAATGGTTTGATATAGTTTATAGCATTAAATATCATTTTTCAGTAAAAAAATATGATATCGCAAACCAAACTGAACAAAACCTTAGTGAAGTGGATACATCTCGTGTAGAAGAGTTATTATTAAAGAAAGGCTTACCTAATAAATTTAAAATTAAAGTAGAAGAAAACATTCTAAAAATTGAATATGATTTTTCTGATGAAAGTGAATGGAAAGGGTTAGTTAAAGACCTGGAGGCCTGGGACAAAGAAAATGTCATAGAAACTTTTTCAAATACATTTAAAGTTAATCAAGAGAATATTCAGTACATAGAAAGTGTAACTGAATATGTAGATTTTATATCTAAGTTTGATAACTTTAATTTTGTGTCTAGAGGTCAAAAAGATTGCCGATACACATTAACACCCTCACTTTATAGGATACATACAGACAGTTATAAAAGTCATTCATCCATGTATGAATCTTTATTCAAACAAAAAGTGGCATTTTATGATAATTCAGTAGAAAAAAAGGATATAGAAGAACTTAGGGCTTACGCCCAACATTTTGGATTACCTACTAATTATCTAGATTTTACAGAAGCACATTTAATTTCATTACTTTTTGCTGTGGAAGATTATAAATACAATGAAAATCATTCAATAGTATATTTTGTTGATGCCTCAGCTCATAATAAAGAAGTTATCAGAGATGAAATAAAACTTGTTGATTTTTCTGATAAGGATTTAAAAACAACAAAAGAACGTACTTATTCAGATCAATCTTATTTCATTAAAGTAGGAAACTCTAGCGAGAGAATTCACTTTCAAAAAGGGTGTTTTCTTAAAGTGGAGCCGGGAGATAAGTTAGAAAATATGTTAGCAAAACATACAAAAGTAGCTATTATCGATAAAAAATCAAAGAATAAGATATTAAGTGAACTATTTAACTTAGGTATTACTTTTGAAAATATATATCCAGATAAGGATAACATGGTTAAAACAATAAAATTTATTTATGAAGAGGCATGAGAGGAGGATTTTTAATAAATGGAGATTAGTCATAAAATAGAATACCAACGTCCTTTAATATCAGTTCAGGATATAATTAATTTTATTGATAAGGGTGAAAAATACATAAAAAGTGACTTGGAGAACCTAAGTGACAATGAGCAATTAGAAGTTCTACATGGTATCGTTTTAAGTCCAGATTATCAAAGACAATATAGATCTACTTTAGCAGAAGAAGCTTCTATAATTGAATCGCTTTTACTAGGCATTCCAATCCCAGAAATTTTTTTAGTAAGAACTAGTAATGCAGGTATTCAACTTCGTCATGTAATGGATGGGCAACATCGCCTTACAGCAATTTATAGATTTGTAAAAGATAAATTTGCATTAAAAAATTTGGAAATATTAAGTGAAGATTTTTCTGTTTACAATAAAAGGTTTTCCGAGTTAAATCGGGAACATAAAATAAAAATTTTAGGAAGTCACTTATCAATACTAGAATTCTTTCCATTTGAAGATGATGAAATTGAAATTGAATTATTTAAAAGGTACAACAGAAATACCAAACCATTGGAAAAACATGAAATTGCAATGGCCACTTATTATTCAAAAACCAGTCAATTTATTACCAATTTTATAAATGAAATAATTGAAAATAGTGAAAAAAAACCAGAATACTGGGATCTGGTGAGGATTTACAATATTACCAAAGATAGAAAGGATAAACAGAAAAACCATCAGGAATTGTGCATTCTATTAAGTATATTACTTATGGGACCAGATCTCACAGCAAAAGATGGTGTGGAAGCAGCTAATAATTTTCTAAAATCAAAATCAAAGTTGTTCAAAAATGATGAAGATGAAAACTTAGGAGAGTTGAAGTTAAAGTTAGACGCCTTTAATCAATTTGTACTTAAGTTATCTGAAGTTGTAGAATATCCTTTTTCAAATAGTATTTATAAAATATCAGAGAAAAGAATGGCCAAGTATCATGTAGGGGTGTCTATGGTTTTAGCAGTAATATTTTATTATTTCGAAATAGATATTGACCATCCAGAGTTAAGTGGAGAGGTTAGAAATATTATACTTAAAAGCCCTTTAGGTGATATTGAATATAATGCTTCGAGCACTAATACTAGGAGTTTAGTGAATTATTTAATTGATAAAAATAATATTTTTAACGAAGTATATAACTCCCTAACATTAAAAGAGAGCTTCCATATTTAAATACCCTCATTTTGATAATCACGCGAGAACCATACCATAAGTCAGTCAGGTCTATTATTAAATTGAAAATTAATACAGGTAACCTTAATAAAAGGTTACCTGTATATATAAATGGTTAACAAATTTGAATTAAAAAAAGATAATTAAAATATTATGACTCGATAATTTCAAATTCATCTAAAGAATAACAATAATCTTCACCAGATTCATCTATTATCCTCCACCAATCAAATGCATCTTTAGAAATGACATCATATATATTTCCATTTGTTAATGAGAGACTAGTTTTTCCTAGATATCTGACTTTAAATAACATGTTACACCACCCTTTATCTTTTAGGTAGCTCTCTTATCAATTTTTTGATTTTCATATCTACTTTTCCTATATTTATACAAGAATACCAATGGACATCGGCAATTCCTTTTATAGAGGTAGAAACATTTTTTACGATTGCTTGACCTGTTACCTTTTCCCAATCATCAGGATTAGTATCAATATCATTTTGATGTTTATATAAGTTGACCAGTCTTGCTAACTCGTCGATTTTTCTATGATTATTAGAAGAGGCGATAACTTTAACTTTTCGAATATAAGTACCGCCAGTAATTACCCACTTCCCGTCCATTCCAAATAAAGGAATACTCTTGGGGATAAAAATATCATTTTTATAAAAAGCAGTGTCTGAAGTGGCAGCAACTTCCAGTATTGTTTTACTAATCAATTTATGTACAGGACCAATTTTTATACCTTTATTTTTAATATTATAGCCCACATCAAAAAATGATAAACATTCAACTTGGTCAATTTGTTTTGTTTCAATAATTTGATTTTTAATATCATCTATTAACCAAAGATTATTATTTAGGTAGAAAACATAATCCGTACCAGATTCATCAATTACATTAATCAAATTATCCTCAAGTTTATTAAGTACCACATATTGTTTACCTTTTATGAGGCTTAAACTGCTTTCACCAATATAGGTTAATTTTGTCATGTAATTCACTCCTACATCTCTTATAGATAGATATTTATGAAAAGCTAAAAATAGCATTGTATGGTAAATGAAGGGTTCAGTGATGCTTAAGTCTATAATTTTTAAGAATTTTAAAACTCACAAAAATTTGGTTATCTCATTAAATGACTTTAATGTTCTGGTAGGTCCTAACAACAGTGGTAAATCAACAATTTTAGATGCACTTAGAGTTTTATCCGGTGCATATCGCTTCGCTTCTAGATACAAGCCAACTTTAATTAAACTTGCAGATGGTAAAACGACATATGGTTATAATATCCCGGAATCAAGTATACCCATTTCAATAAGACACATTCATACTGATTACAATGAAGAAACCACCTCTATACAATACAAGTTAAAGGATAAAAAATCCATTTTTATTTTATTTGATTATAAGAAAGAACCAATTCTTTATTTTGAAGGAGAAAGAAAACCAGTAAGGTCTGCTGTTCCTTTCAGAACTGAATTTCCTTTAAACCTTGCGATTGTTCCTACCTTAGGTCCTTTAGAAGAAGATGAAGAAATTCACAATGAAGAATATGTAAAAAGGTGGGCTAGTAGCCACCGAGCCCCAAGACTATTTGGAAATTTTTGGTTTTATGATAAAGAGCATTTTGGCACATTTAAAGGAATATTAGAGGAGACTTGGCCAGGTGTAAGTATTGATTTACCAGAATGAGAATCAATGCTTTCTACAACACTAAATATGTTTTGTACTGAAAACAGAATCACGCGGAAGTCTTTTGGTCAGAAAACGGGTTCCAAATTTGGTTACAATTATTGACCCACATAATAAAGTCACAAAACGCTGATTTTATAGTTATTGATGAACCAGAAATATATCTTCATCCAGACCTACAATGACAACTTATTTTTACATTGAGAGGGTTAAAGCTGAAGGTAATCCTAGCTACTCATTCAATTGAAGTAATAAATGAAGTAGATCCAGATGAGGTATTAATTGTCGAGAAAAATAAAAAAACTGCTCAAAGATTAACGGATTTAACTGGGTTACAAAATGCTGTTGATATACTTGGTTCAACTCAAAATATACATCTAACTACTTGCAAGAGGCAAAAAAGTTCTATTTGTTGAAGGAAATGATAATAAGTATCTAGAAAGACCTGGAAAAATCTCTGGACATTCTTCTATATTCAGCAGTGGAGACCTTACGGTAATTCCCTTAGGAGGATTTTCTCAGTGGGAAAAAATAAGCCATGCCGAGTGGGCTTTTTCAGGTGTTCTTGGTGAAGAGATTAAAATTGCTGCATTATTTGATAGAGATTACAAATATACAGATCAAATTCTTGAATTTAAAGAAAGTTTAAGAAAAAAGATTTCTTTAGTTCATATATTAAAGAAAAAAGAGATTGAGAACTACCTTTTGTCTTCAAAGGCAATAGAAAGAGCTATAAAAAAATTAATTAAGAGGATAAAGAATGGTTCTTTAGAGAATCTTCAAGATATTAATATAGATAAAATCCTTAATAATATTGCAGACGAATATAAAGAGGATGTCTTAGGGCAGATAATTGACCATGAGTATAATTATAAAAGGAGTAAAGGGATTGCGTTATCTAGTTTAGTTTCTAGTAAGGGAAAGGAATTTGAATCAGATTGGTCTAGTATTAATTATAGGCTTTCAGTTATCCCAGGAAAAGACGCCTTCTCAAAACTAAATAAATTTCTCCAAAAAGAGTGGAAGATTTCTATTTCACATCAGCAGGTTTTACAAAATCTAACAAAACGCGAGATTGATGAAGAAATCGTGGGAATATTTTTAGCTCTGGAACAATTTTTAGAGCGTAATGTTAGTGCGTCTTTTTAAAAAGTTAAAAAAAATAATAAAGAACACATATAGATACTATACGGTGAACCGTATCACAAGTGATGAACAAGCAGAAGGTTCAGATAGTTTAGATAAAAATATATTCCCTTGCTCTCCAAAGCTTGGCTCTGGTTGGCTTCATGTTTTCTTGTTGGTTACGTGATTGCGGGTATTGGGGAAATAATGGAACATATTTGCTTGGGTTATACATCATTTAAGGAGGCCATTATGAAGAAAATTTTCTTAATGCTTTTTTTGATGCTTGCTATTATCAGCGTTTCAGCATGTTCTGATGAACAGGATTCTGTAAAAACGGACACAGAACCAACCGAGGAAACGAGTTCTAAGAAAAGTAACTCAGAATCTACTGATAAAGAGAGTTCTGAGACAGAGGACCAATCCAACAATGATAAACCTGCGGAGAGCAAACAGGAAATTTTGACGGTACAAAATAATGAGGAGCTAGCAGCAGTCTTGGCAGTCAAGGATCCATACGAGCCAATTGTTGGTGAATTTGCAGAAAAATATGCTGGCGGAACCATTGAATTTAATGGAAATATTGCAGATATGATGCCACACGGGAATTCTACAACACGATATGATATTTTAATATATGCGGGTGATTATAGTGAAACAAATGCTATTGGACCTAGCTTTAAATTCGAAGATGTAAGTATTTCTGATTTAAACCTTACTGGCTCTGAAATACCAGATACGATAGGCGCGGGACAAAATCTTATTATTACGGCTGTAGTTGAAGAATACAATGAAAGCTCTGGGCTTTTCATACTGGAGCCGGTTTCTACTGAAATACGATAAAAGAATTAAAGAATGGATATTTTGAAGAAGAGCTTGGAAATGTTCCAGGCTTCTTTTTTACTAGTTTGTATTGGCCAGTTGGGAAGTGTATGTATAATTGGTTACCGAGATTATTTTCCTTGCTGCGCCTTCCAACTAGCATATTTGTCGCGCATGCATGCTCCGCATGGGCGATAACCGGCTGCAATGGCGATTTCCTCATCGGCAAAGAAGACCCGGGTTTCCACATATCCTCCTTGGGCTATCGCTCGTAATGCAGCATGGCAATCCAGCCGTCCATAGATTTTCGCTTTCCCGTTCCCGCCTAGGGTTCCTGGGATTACACTCTGGTATGGCTGGCGGTTTGCATCAAGCAGGGTGTACATTTTTTCAGACATTCCGTTCGCTCCTTTGTCCTTAACTGCGCTGTTTGGGTAACTCGTCTATATTTCAAATGGTACTTCATATAATTTCCAGTTGAAATTTCAATATAATTCTAGGTTTTTCACCTTTCCATACTGATGAAGTGGAAAGGATACTTATTAACGTGCAAATAAAAACTTCATTAGAGTTAGATCAATTGTGGACCGTTACTGGACCGAGCTGTACCGATCCTTTATCAGAAATTAGTGGGGCCAAATATAATATGATAATACTTATTGTGGTTGTTAAATTTAATAAAACCTCATTTAAATACATAAGGGGGACTGTATTATAAATAGATGCAGTTTTAATTATGAACAATGATAGACAAGCTCATTAGATAAATTGGAGAGATTGCCAAAAGGAAACAAAAAAACAGAGATGATAAAGAGCTTATCTCTGTTCTATTACTTATCTTGTAGTATACAATCACTGAATAGTAAAATCACCTTGAGCTATTAAGTTTGAACTATTTTTAACAGTAAGGCAGCAGAACGAGGAATGACCTTAATACGTTGGCTAGAATTCAAGAACGATTTTCATATGAATGGATTGTATTAGAGGTCATGAAGGCACAATCAATTGAAGGACAACGATATTGGTACTTTTTATATAATATGGCTATTTCTTAAATTCCCTTTCCTCTCCATATCCCATCGTTACCACTTCTGTTTGTTGATAATCGTTTAACAACTCTTTCAGGTCTCTATCTCTATCTATCATATATGCCACTACGGGAAAGGCATTCAATAATTGTTCAAGGGTCTCCGGTGATGTGGCACTTTTTTTAGATGGAAATGTATGGCTTGGAATAACGTATTGAACATCCAATAGGTGCTTTACTGCATAGGCTGCTTCTTTTGGTCCCATTGTAAAATGGCCTGATGAGGATAATATTGCAATCTCTGGATTATACACATCTTGAATTAACTTCATATCGTACATAAGAGCGGTATCCCCAGAATGGTAAACTGTATAATCATTGTCAAAGTCAAAAATATAACCAGATGCCTCGCCCGCATATATTGGGGTTCCTTCTATCTCCCCGTATGAGGATGTATGTTTTGCTTGTACCATTGTGACGTTAAGATCTTCGAAGGATACCAAACCACCTAGATTAATAGGTAGTACATTTTTAATACCTTTTTGCAGAAGGATCATGGCCAAATCATATTGGGCAACAACCATAATGTCAGGTTTGTTTTCCACTACCTTAGAAAGCCCACTTGTATGATCAAAATGTCCGTGTGTCAAAAATACACAATCAATAGCATTATAAAAATCCTTATTATCTAGCTGTTGTGGAAATCCTGGATTTAAATCAATAAACGGATCTACGAGGTAATTTTTTCCTCCCTTACTTGTAAACATATACATTGCATGGCCAAGCCGTAATATTTTCATTACATTCTTCTCCCCCTAATATTAGTAAAGTAAAACCATTATCATTCTATTCCTGACTTTCTAATTAATAAGTACGCATTTACAAAATGTATAAAGTTTATTTTCTTTCATGAGACCAGTATTTCACAAACGGGTCACGTTTCTGGAATATTGGCGTAAAAGAAGCCGGGTAGGATTAAATGATGATAGTGATTTAGATTTGAAGTACCTGGGACGTTGTGTTGAATTAGCAAAAAATGCGCTAGATAAAGGTGACATCATACCTATCAAAAAACTGCCACTTTTACAGGGTGGGTGACCTTATCATAAGTAAATGAGGTTTTGAAGGCTGGCTTAGGGAGAATATATGTCCTCCTACCTTAATTTCTTCTATTCAAAATAAACATCTTGCATTTATTATTAATTGCTGTATAATTCAGATAATATTAAAAATCTAATTATCTTTAATGACGATGATGAGAAAAAGTAGGATTACTTATTTTACACAGAGAGCTTCGGGAGCTGAAAAGAAGCAAAAATAATAATCTGAACAATGGCCTCGGAGTCTCGTGCTGAACATTTTATTTTTAAAATTAGTAGGACACGACGAGAATTGGTACTCGTTATCAAAACCACAGTATAAAGAGAGTTTTTTGAGCTCTCGTACTTGCAGAGGCCGATTTGCGTGAGCAAGCGGTGAAATAAGGTGGTACCACGTGAATTCAACCACGTCCTTATCGTAATTGATAAGGACGTGGTTTTTTTATGTCCAAAATGACTATTTTTTACATGGGGGAGCGATTGTAAATGACAAAAAGCAATTTAGTTTTGCAGACAGATTTCGGTATAAGCGATGGGGCGGTAAGTGCAATGTATGGTGTTGCGATTTCAGTTGACCCAGCACTCAGAATTTTTGATCTGACCCATGATATTCCACAATATAATATTTGGGAGGCGTCCTATCGCTTATACCAGACCATTTCATATTGGCCTGAAGAAACCGTGTTTGTTTCCGTTGTCGATCCAGGGGTAGGAACGGATCGCCGCAGTATTGTCGTCAAAACGGCCGACAATCAATATATTGTTACGCCTGATAATGGAACACTTACCCATATTAAAGCGGAAATCGGCCTTTTAGAAGCAAGAATCATTGATGAAACGGTCAATCGTTTGCCAAACTCGGGCGAATCGTATACATTCCATGGCCGTGATGTGTACGCTTATACCGCAGCAAAACTTGCTTCAGGTGTGATTGCCTTTGAACAAATAGGCCCAGAAATTTCTGTAGATTCCATTAATCAGCTTTTTAAATTGGAACCTTCTCTTGAGGAGGGCACCCTTATCGGAAATATTGATATTCTTGATGTTCGCTTCGGTAACCTATGGACCAATATTGACCGAACGCTTTTCAATCAATTGGAAGTTAGACATGGCGATTCTTTTGAAGTAATCATCCAAAATGATATCCGCCAAGTGTATAAAAATATCATGACATATGGACGCTCTTTCGCTGACAGCCATCTAGGAGAACCGCTGCTCTTTATCAATTCGCTCGATAAAATCGGTGTGGCCATTAACCAAGGCTCGTTTGCCAATGCATACCATATCGAAACAGGCGCCAAGTGGAAAATATCCATTCGCAAGATTCCGAAAATAAGCTATAATCAATAAAGTGCTTTCATACTTTTGTACTATAAATATTTTTAAAAAAGGGAGAGTTTGAGATGAGGAGTAACAAATCATTATCCATTAAAACCATTGTTGCGATTGGGATTGGCTCAGCAATCTTTGTAATCTTAGGCAGATTCGTTTCCATCCCAACAGGAATTCCAAACACAGAAATTCAATCAGCTTATGCCTTTTTAGCTCTAATGGCAGTTATATTTGGACCGATTGCAGGGGGACTGATTGGATTAATCGGCCACGCATTAAAAGATGCGATTTTTTATGGTTCACCTTGGTGGAGCTGGGTTCTAGTATCGATGCTTGTTGGATTTCTAATTGGCCTTGTCTCGAAAAAAATCAATATGGAATCAGGCGTATTCGGCGCAAAACAAATCATTTTATTTAATGTTGTCCAAGCGCTTGCCCAGGCATTTGGGTGGTTTCTTGTTGCCCCGACATTGGATATCTGGATTTATGCAGAACCAGCAAATAAAGTATATACCCAAGGGTTGGTTGCAGGACTTTCCAACATTGTTACGGTGGCTGTGATTGGTACTCTGCTCTTAATCGCCTATGCAAAAACAAGGGTCCAAAGCGGGAGTCTGAAAAAAGATGATTCCATCAACAATTAAACCGGCTGGTGCCCGGCGTCCCGTTATTCAATTTGAAAATTTCAGCTTTAAATACCGAAGCCAGACTGAACCTACCCTCCAAAACATTGATTTGACCATTTATGAAGGGGAAAAAGTACTAATTGTTGGGCCTTCAGGGTCGGGGAAAAGTACAATCGGCCATTGTATAAACGGTCTTGCCCCTTTTTCCTATAAAGGGGATGTAACCGGGAGTTTAAAAATCCTGGACCAGGAAACCAAAACGCTCGACATTTTTTCCTTATCCAAAATGGTCGGCACCGTTTTACAGGATCCGGACGGACAATTTATCGGGCTTACGGTTGGAGAGGATATTGCATTCGCGTTAGAAAATGACTGCCGTCCGCAGGAAAATATGCAATCAATCGTAGCGGAAGTTGCAGAAATGGTTGAGATGAATGATTATTTACATGCTTCAACACATCAATTATCTGGTGGGCAAAAGCAGCGGGTATCGCTTGCAGGTGTAATGGTAGACAATGTTGATATTCTTCTCTTTGACGAGCCGGTAGCCAATCTTGATCCAGCAACAGGTAAGCATGCGATTGCCCTTATTGATCGTATTAAGAAAGAAACGGATACAACGGTCGTCATCATTGAGCACCGGATTGAAGATGTTTTGGATTGCCCTGTTGACCGAATCATCGTCCTGGATGAAGGCCGGATTGTAGCGGATATGAACCCCGATGAAATATTGTCTTCGTCCATATTAGAAAACACGAATCTTCGTGAGCCATTATATGTAAAAGCTGTAAAATATGCTGGCGTACAGGTTACCGAAGAAATGAAGCCCGCACATCTCCATTCGTTTCAAATCAATCTGTTCAAGGATAGGCTCATGGCTTGGTTTGAAGCAATGAGCCCGCCTAAACCGAAGGAACCGACAGTTCCTATTTTGGAACTCGAGAACATTTGCTTCGGCTATCTGCCTGGTCAGGAAACGATCCGAAATGTATCATTTTCCGTTTATAAAGGAGAAATGATGGCGATTGCCGGTAAAAATGGCGCAGGAAAATCAACACTTTCCAAGCTCATTTGCGGCTTTGAAAAACCGACGTCAGGCCGCATCCTTTTTAATGGAAAGGATATTACAAATGATACAATCAAGGAGCGTTCACTCAGAATTGGCCTCGTCATGCAAAATCCAAACCAGATGATTTCCAAGCATATGATTTTTGATGAGGTGGCCCTCGGTCTTGTATTAAGGGGGCTGCCAGAAGCAGAAATAAAGGAACGGGTGGAAAAAACATTAACGGTTTGCGGTCTTTATCCGTTTCGGCACTGGCCGATTTCTGCTTTAAGCTTTGGACAAAGAAAAAGAGTTACGATTGCTTCCATTCTAGTGCTGGAACCGGAAATTATTATTCTAGATGAACCTACAGCCGGTCAAGACTTCAAACATTATACAGAAATTATGGAGTTCTTAGAGGGCTTAAACGAGCAGGGGATTACGATCATCATGATTACCCATGATATGCACTTAATGCTTGAGTATACACCAAGGGCGATTGTAATTGTCGGCGGTGAAAAGATTGCTGATGATACATCTGTAAATATTCTTACCAATCGAGAGGTGATTGATAAAGCCAATTTAAAAGAAACTTCGTTGTTCGAATTGGCCATAAATGCAGGGATTGACGAACCGAGGGAATTCGTTGGCCGGTTTATTGCCTATGATAAGGAGGTCCGTATAAGGTGGCAGTAGAAATGTTGGCCTATATTGAGCGGCGTTCGCCCATCCATGAGCTTACAGGAGTGACAAAACTCCTGTGCTTTATCATGTGGTCAACCGCCGCAATGCTTACCTATGATACTCGGGTGCTCCTGTTTTTGTTGGCTGCAAGTATCTATGTTTTTGTGTTATCAAAAATAAAATTAAAGGAAGTTTCGTTTGTACTCATTTTTATATTAATATTTTTACTAATTAACAATATTGCAATTTACCTTTTTTCTCCGCAAGAGGGCGTGAAAATATATGGCACCAGCCATGTGTTAGTTGAAATTGTTGGACGATATAACGTGACACTGGAACAGCTTTTCTATCAATTCAATATCACAATCAAATATTTTACGGTTATTCCGGTAGCGATCCTTTTCATCGTTGCAACTCACCCGAGTGAGTTCGCCGCTTCCCTTAACCGAATTGGTGTCAGCTACCGAATTTCTTATTCTGTGGCACTTGCATTAAGATATATCCCTGACATTCAGCGGGACTTCCGCAATATTGCGATTTCCCAGCAGGCAAGAGGAATCGACATGTCGAGAAAAGAAAAGCTGTCCAAACGAATAAAAAATACCGCCTCAATTATCGTACCACTTATCTTATCCAGTTTGGATCGAATTGAAGTGATCAGTAATGCAATGGAACTGCGGGGGTTTGGAAAAAACAAGAAACGCACATGGTACAGTGCGCGACCATTTAGGAAAAAAGATTACGCAGCACTTATTTTAGTTATTGCTATACTGATCTTGTCACTCATTATCACTTTTCATGATGGTGGAAGGTTTTATAATCCGTTTATATAAAAGAAACTCGCAAAATCGGCGAGTTTCTTTGCTATTTATCAACATTTACTGCATGTACCGCAAATGAGCGAAATAATAATGGAAAACCTAATTTTGATATGCCATGGTGAGCCAAATCACAAGTGATGGTAAAGCAGAGGGTGGAAATTGTGCCTGATAATCAGTAGTTAGATAAGATAATTACTAATAAAGGAATAAAAAAAGAGTAAACATTGAAAAAGCCTCTGGTATACACCAAAGGCTTTTATCATGATTTAAATTAGTTTATTGTATTAGCTGTTGCTCTTCCAAATTCTTTGGCACCAACTAGGCCGTCATCTGTGATAACAATATACTTTAATTTATTTTTGTATGATTTAACAAAATCTGATAGCCGCCCAAGAATCAAAAATTCTCCGCAGAGAATAAAGAGAATTAAGTTCTTTGTTCCTTGAAGATGGTTAATTACGCATTTACTGCAAGTTGAATCATCAGTTCGATACCCGCTGGAATCGCAGCTTCATCTAAATCGAATTTTGGGTGATGGTGAGGGTACGAGCTGTTTTCGCTTTTCATCCCGACATGAATAAATGCTCCGACTTTTTCCTTCACGTAGAAGGCAAAATCTTCTGCCCCGAATACAGGTTCAATTGATGAGAAGACTTCATTGCCAAAGGTGTTCTCTATAATTCCTCTAGCAACATCGCACGCTTCTTGGTGATTGTATAGTGGAGGAGTTCCCTCGATTAATTTTAAATGTCCTTTTGCATCAAAGCTTTCGCAAATAGACTCCGTTAACTTAGCTGTTTTCTGAAGCATTAATTCGGCACCCTCTTGCGTTAAGGCTCTTATTGTTCCTGAAAGTATCACTTTATCAGGAATTACATTGTAGGACATACCCGTTTGAATTCCAGTAATTGAAATGACGCCACCATGTATAGGATTTAAATTACGGCTAACAATCGACTGAAATGCTTGTATAAGGTGACTTGCAATATAAATAGGATCCACCGTTTCATGAGGGTTACCAGCATGGCCACCTTGACCTTCAATAACAATATCAAAGTCATCACTTGATGCCATGAAAGGACCTACCGGAAATCCAATTTTGCCCAAAGGAATATTTGACATATAATGAATACCGTAAATGGCATCAACATTATCTAATAGTCCTTCTTTTACAAGTTGTTGTGCCCCGCTTGGTGACATTTCTTCAGAACTTTGGAAAATGAGAACAATATTATTTTTAACCAAATGTGCATTTTCGCTCATCCACTTTGCAGCTGCAAGTAAAGTAGCAGTATGACCATCGTGACCGCATGCATGCATGACGCCAGAGACTGTTGAAGTATAGGGCTTGTCTCCTTCTTCAATAATCGGAAGAGCATCCATATCTGCCCGCAAAGCGATCGTTTTTTCACCATCTGTTCCTTTAAAATAAGCGATGACGTTGGGCTCGGAGAATTTCTCCATTATCGGAATTCCGAATTCGCCTAATTTTTCTCTGACGTAAGCCGCTGTTTGGTATTCTTTCCCCGATAATTCAGGGTACATATGAAAATGTCTGCGTTGTTTAATCGACCAGTCAATTAGCTGCTGATCCGCGTAGTGTAATTGAAACATAAAGTACCTCCATTCGTTCACTAAAATGGGCCATATTGAATGGCTTGTGCAATAATCAGAAAAATAATACTAATAATGATTTGGATAAAGGTAAATGGTAAAACCCACTTAATCCATTTTGTAAAAGGAATTCCAGCAACAGCTAGTCCTGCAAGCAAGACACCTGAAGTAGGAAATAATGAATTCGAAATACCATCTCCAAGTTGATAAGCAAGTACAGCCGTTTGTCTTGTTATACCAACAAGATCAGCTAATGGTGCCATAATTGGCATTGTAAGGGCTGCTTGCCCACTTCCCGACGGCACTAGGAAATTTAGGAAAAGTTGCAAAAAGAACATTCCGATGGCGGTAAAAAAAGGTGATAGCTCACTAAGTAAGCTAGAAGCAGAGTACAGTATCGTATCGATTAATTTTCCATCTTGTATAACGACGAGAATTGCTTGAGCAAATCCAATGATTAAAGCTCCTCCAACTAATTCTTTTGCTCCATCAATAAAACTATCTGCAATCTGGCTGGGGGATAAATTTCCTGCAACCCCAAATATAATTCCAAATAATAAAAACAATCCTGCTATTTCAGTAATGTACCATCCATATTTAATAACACCAAAAATTAAAACAACAAAATTTAGTAAGAATAAGGTTAATATTATTTTATGCCGGAAAGTTAAAATGACATCTGTCTTTATTTTAACTTCATCTTCATTTGTAAAGTGACCTAAAAATCTAAGATTCGGATTGGCCTTAATTTTTTTCGCGTATCGGTATACATATAGTCCTGCAGCCAAATATAAAACAAAAAAGAGCACGATTCTTAAGCCTATCCCGGAGAACGTAGGCAATTCTGCAATACTTTGTGCAACTCCAATATTAAAGGGATTGAGAACAGCAGCCATAAATCCTACTCCAGCACCCAATGAAACAATTGCATATCCAACGATAGCATCCATCTTTAACGATACGGCTAATGGCGCAATTATGGCAATATAGACAATCGTTTCTTCAGCCAATCCCATTAAGGCCCCGGCTACCGCAAAAAAGAACATAAGTACAGGAATAAGCAGTAATTCTCTATTTCCTAATTTCTTTGTCATAGAGATAATGAAAGCATCGAGGGCACCCGTAGATTTTAAAATTCCAAATGCTCCCCCTACAATTAAAACGAAGAAAATTATACCAGCTCCATTAATCATCCCAATATGAATATTATTAAAAATATCTAAAAATCCAACCGGTGATGGTTCTGTATATTGAAATGAATCTGGAACCACTAAAGTTCGCCCATTTTCTTCAAATCGCTCATACTCGCCTGCAGGTAAAAAATATGTTAGGACTGCCGAAATAACAATAACACCAAATAGTAAAACAAACGCATTTATGTTAAGAGCTCTTTTGTCCTTAATTGTCCTTTTTGAGTGTTCTTGATGCATGTATATAAACTCCTTTACGTTAATCCTTTATTGTATATTAATGCAGTTTATTTTAATTTATATTCATATTCAATACAATGCAATAATATTGGTATTTTTTTAAAATAATTCATTTGATGGGATGAAAGCGAAATTTAATCAGTTATACTTTTGCATAATTAAATAGTGGTATATAAAAATTATTATGCTTATGGTGGACTTGGGTAATGGAACTATTCGGAAATAGATCAACCTAAAGGAATGAGAGAGGCAACAATTTCGCCAGCGGGCTATTATATGGAAATTAGGTATTAGGTGAACCGTATCGCTTACCAACTATTAAAGCAGGAAAATTAAATTGTCCTACAGCTTAGAGTAATTAAAGTAAAAAAAGGATGTCTGAATTTAGGAGACATCCTTTTTGTTTTGATTTTATTTTGTATAGTTATCGAAGTAACCTTGAATATAGACCATTGGTGTTCCTTTGTCTCCACTGCCTGAAGTCAAATCAGATAAGGATCCAATTAGGTCTGTTAGTTTACGAGGTGTAGTACCTTGTGCTTCCATTGCACCAACTAGGTCGTCTTTTTTATTATGGATGAATTCAGAAATAGCTTGTTTTAACTCTTCTCCCTGAAGATGAGAGAAGTTGTTATCCGCCAAGTATTTTAATTTCACTTCGTTTGGAGTACCATTAAGTCCTTTAGTGTAAGCAGGTGACACTACTGGATCTGCAAGCTCCCATATTTTCCCGACTGGGTCTTTAAATGCCCCATCACCATAAACCATTACCTCAACGGTTTTACCTGTTGCTTCTTTGATTTTTGCTTGAATCCCGTCAACGATTGGTTGACAGTTGTTTGGGAATAGTTTTACGCTGTCTTCAGTTGCTTTATTTGATCCAAGTAGACCATAAGCTTCATTAAAGCCGCTGCCATTAATTGATTCTGAAAGAATATCATCAAGTCCGTATACTTTTTCCGCACCATTGTTTGTTAAGATTCGTTTTGTTCTGAAACGTGAGTGTATATCACAAGTTAACACGTTCTTTGTATAGTCTAAAATCGTTTTTGGGTTATTTGAGAAAATAACTTCGCAAGTTACACCTTCTGCCTCAATCAGGGATTTATAGTATTCGATGTAATCAATACCTGTAAATGGATGTTGGATAAAACCGAAATGTTCACGGAACTGAGCTTCAGATAATACATCTGTCCATGGATTAATGCCTTTATTGTCTAGTTCGTCGATGTCTACAAGGTGGTTCCCGACTTCATCAGATGGATAGCTTAACATTAAGACTATACTCTTTGCCCCTTTTGCTATTCCTCTTAAGCAGCTTGCAAAACGATTGCGACTTAGAATTGGAAAAATGACACCAATCGTTTCGTGACCGAATTTTGCTTTAACATCTGTAGCTATATCGTCAATTGTCGCATAGTTTCCTTGTGCACGAGCGACAATGGATTCAGTTATTGTTACAATGTCACGATCCTCAATCGAAAATCCTTCAACTTTTGCTGCATTTATTACTGTATCAACAACAATTTGCTCAATATTATCACCTTTGTTGATGATGGGACCGCGTAGCCCACGAACTACTGTTCCAACAGCTCTTGTCAATTTAACCTCTCCTCTAATTGATTACACTTTATATAGAATTAAGTACTTATTTTTAAACGTTATAAGTTTACTATACCTCTCTAAAGTGATATAAGTAAAATTAATATTTGTTATATCGAGTATAAGGAGAACTTATATGGTTGGGAAATTGGATTTATATCGTATATTTAATGTCGTTAGCCGAAATAACAGTTTTTCTAGAGCAGCACAGGAATTATATATGACACAATCTGCAGTTAGTCAGGCTATTATGAAACTTGAAAAGGAATTAGAAATACAACTTTTCTATCGAACATCTAAGGGTATAGTATTAACAGATCAAGGAAAATTATTAAATGAGCATATTAAGTCAGCCCTAGGAATGATCAATGTCGCAGAAGAAAAGATATTTGAATTTAAAACATTAAAGACTGGACAATTACGTATCGGGGTTGGGGATACCATCTCCCGCTATTTTTTATTACCTTATTTGGAGGAATTTCATGCAAGGTACCCTGGAATCAAGTTAAATATATTAAATGGAACCACAACAGAAATCTGTGATTTTATTAAATCCGGAAAGGCAGATGTGGGGATATGTAATTTGCCAATCTATGACAACCACCTTCAAGTCATACCGTGTAAGGAGATTCAAGATATTTTTGTCTGTGGAGAAAAATTTAAAAAATTAACGAATAAGCCGGTTAGTTTAGAGTATTTAATGGGGCTGCCATTAATTTTTTTAGAAAAGAAATCGAATTCACGAATGTTTGTCGAAAATTTCCTTAAAAAGAGGGGCTTTCATGTTTCACCTGTTTTTGAACTTGGGTCATATGATTTAGTTTTAGAATTTACAAAAATAAATTTAGGTATTTCTTGTGTCATAAAAGAGTTTTCAAGCCATTATTTAGAAAGAGGAGATTTATACGAGATAAGGCTAGAAGAGGAAATCCCCAAAAGGAGTATAGGCATATGCTATTTAAAAAATGTACCATTGTCGCGCGCAGCGAAGAAGTTTGTAGAAAGAATAAATAATGTCTGAAGCAGTAAAAACTCATTTAGATGGATCACGGGGAGCCATACCCAAAAAATGAGGATATAAAAGTCGATGAGATCTCTAGTACTTTTAATAAAGCCCGTTGATAGAGGGGGCTTATTGCTCTCTCCATGGCATTTAAAAAAGGTGAGCTACCTTGTCTTTATGACAATGTAAGCTCACTCCTAAGTAATTCTTATCCTTTATTCATTACACTATGCTTTTTACCGTAAGCAAAATAGAAAATTAGTCCCAATAGAAACCAGATACCAGATGCAACCCATGTAAAAAATGAGAGCCGGGTAATTAAGAATAAACAGAGTAAGAATGAACAAATCGGTAAGAAAGGAAATAATGGTACCTTATAACCACCGGATGGAAGATTCTTATTTTTTCTTAAGTAAATAACCCCGATTGATACGATTGTAAATGCAATTAAAGTTCCGATATTTACTAGTTCCGCTAGGCTGGATAACGGGATGAAGCCGGCACAAAAAGCTACAAGTGTTGCAAACACCCACGTATTTTTAACGGGTGTTTTATATTTTTTACTAAGCTCAAACATACTTTTCGGCAGCAATCCATCACGGCCAAACGCGTAAAGAAGTCTGGTTCCGCCATATGCCATAACAAGGATAACTGTCATCATCCCGATAACGGCACCAAGTGAAATAACGCCAGCCACCCAATCCTGATTAACCATCTGCATAACAAAGGTAACTGGGTCACTTACATTTAGCTGTGTGTATGGAAGAATTCCAGTCAAAACAAGCGAAACAGAAACATAAAGGATTGTACAAATAAATAATGATCCAATAATTCCAATTGGCATATTACGTTTTGGGTTCTTTACCTCTTCAGCAGCTGACGAAACAGCATCAAACCCCAGATAAGCAAAGAAAACAAGAGCTGCCCCATTTATAACGCCATTCACTCCGAACGGCATGAACGGTTGCCAATTAGCAGGCTCAACATAGAAAATGCCTACTACAATAAATAAGAGAATAACCCCTACTTTAATGAATACCATGATCATATTGAACTTCGTTGATTCTCTAATTCCAAGCGTTAATATATACGCAATGGCCAATATAATGGCTATAGCTGGTACATTTACATATGTTCCATCTGCGGGATTAAACGAACCAGAGATGGCCTTTGGAATTGTAATATTAAAGCCCTCCAACAAAGCACTTAAATATGCAGACCAACCAGTTGCCACCGCTGCAACTGCCAAGCCATATTCCAACAGCAAAGCCCATCCAACTAACCAAGCGACTAATTCACCAAATACGATGTACGAATACGTATACGCACTACCCGTTACTGGTACGGATGATGAAAATTCTGAATAACACATGGCTGCCAATGCGCAGACAATAGCAGCGATAATAAAGGAAAAAATTATAGCCGGTCCGGCGTGCACCGCAGCTACTGTCCCTGGCAGAATAAATATACCTGTTCCGACAATCGCACCTACTCCAAGCAAAATTAAATCAAAAGCTCCTAACGTTTGCTGCAGCTGGATAGAACCCTTCTTTATTAGTAACTCCTCTAAATTTTTTCTCCTGAATAATATATTTTTCATACAAACCCTCATTTTTTAGAAAATATGTTAAAATTCTATATACTTATAAGCCTTAGGTCAATGGATTTTGTCAAATTACCAATATTTTTGTCGAATAATATCGCAACTTAAAATAATTGTTAAGAGTGCAAAAATAGTTTGTACAAGAGGGAATAAATCTAATCTTAATAAAAGAGGGTAGAAAAACAATCTCCTGCTCGGCTCCATTTCCATGCCGTTAAAGAGTAAGGGGGGAAAAGGGGAAGCCCATAAAATAAAGCCAGGGATCACCCAATTTATGGCTGATCCCTGGCCCTACTATTTTCAATGCTCCTATACACTTAGCGAAGCAGGTTTTTGTTGTTTACGATGCCCGAAGATGTGAGATTCTTCGACTTCCTTCACCTTTTTCTCAAAATCCTCATAACCGTTGAGAATGTAAAAATGGATGTTTTCGGCGATTTGGAGCTCTTGAGCATATTTTTCCAGTAGCTGGTCGGTGTATTCTTCCTGGTCAGTGTCTTCCGGAATTTCCACCATCAAGGCTAGGGCATACGCCTTTCTTTCCGGAATTAACTCAATGACTTTCCTGACCAGATAGGCCTCAACAATTTCACTGTGATGACTGAGTTCATCAGCAATTTCCGCAACTTCCTCATGATCTTTATCGTGTGGGACATACTGGTCGTCCAAGTTAACGGACCCGGACTCTTCTTCGAACTGCTTTAGTGTGTCTGGCCATGCTTCAAGCTGAGCTTGGGCGTCCTCAAATGCTTCCAATTGGCCAGTATAATAGTAATATTCGCTAAGAGCCTCCAAAGCCTCTTCCTTTAGCTCCCAATCAATTGATACCGATTTTCTGATAAAGTTCTCACCCTTTTGGGCGGTTTCTTCTTTATGCAGATAGATAGTTCCGAGTGTAAGGTAAGCCGGGGCAATAAGTTCATCGGGATATTCGGCAATAATTTCCTCCAGCAAAGCTGCAGCCGGTTCATACCCAATTAGATTGCGGGTCAGAATCGCCTTTTCAAATTTGTCTTGGAGATCAAGATCCTCACTATTTTCTAAGTCTTTCAATCTATTTTTTGCTTCATCATAGGAAGCAATTTGTTCCCTCCATCTTTCGCCGTTGTGTTCAAACCATGATTGATTGAATTGCTGCAAGATAGAATCCGGATTGGCAAAGAAGTAATCAAATGCCGATTCCTCATTTCGGGGGATATCGGATTTCATTCCGATAGCTTTTAACCGGTCAGTAAGGCAAGGGTGGGTATCCAATACGCCGCTTTCCCTTTCAAGTTCATTTTTTAGAAATGCTTCTGCCACCATTGAATCAATCTTTTGATATTTATTGAAAAATTGGGAATATGGCTGCGGCACAACGTTCGTTTTTGAACCTTCTTCGAAGAGTTCTTCAAAGTAATTTTCATAATAGTAATGCGCACCAATGGAGATCGAACATAACGTATCCCGGACTGTTTCCGGTGAGGTTACTCTGACGGCTGCCGCATCTGCAGCATATTCCTGCTGGCGGGCCATGACAAACGTATGGGCCGAGTACCTTGGATAAAACCATTTGATAAATTTGCGGAACAGGAATGTTCCAAACTGTTCGTTTTTTTCAAGGGAAGTCATGAGTTGAGCCCAAGTCATTCTCACACGATAAATCAGCGCACCGAACGATGTATCGGAATGGGAAATATGCGCAAGTTCGTGGGCTACTACGGAGGTGAACTGTTCCCGGGTCAGGCCGGACATCAGCGGAATCCCAATCCGCAGAATATTTTTCTTTGGGCCGAACAACCCAAATTTACGATGCTGTAAAACAGAGGCATTAAAATCATCATCTAGTACAATCGCATGAATTTTTGGTGTTTTAAGTATATTGCTAATGTCCGAGATTGTTTTGTCCAATTCAGGCGCTTCATTTTCTTTTAAATAATACCCTTCGGGAGGCGGCATTTTAACAAAAAGAGATTTAATAATGAAAAAAGATAAAGCCCCGGTTATCACCAATGCTTTTAGGCTGCCAAACGAGAAATGCCCATCAACTAAATACAGGACGGAAATAGTCAGTAAAAATAAAACCAAGCCAAGAAAGAATAAAATATATCCATAGCCAAGTGCCGTTAATAGTAGCACTTTAGAACGATAGGTACCTGGATTCTTCTCCGCCTTTGTTTCCAGTTTCCTTACCAGTAATTCAAACTCCTCATTCGTCATTCTCCATCACCTTTCCGGTTATTGAATCTAACTCGATTAAAGCATGTTTTTTCCAAATATTGTAGTCCCGATTTTTAGAAAATTACCATTTCTGACGTGGTAATATTTAACACATTCATGTTTTTGGTTTTTTTCATAAGGACGGAAATCGCTGGAATAGCAGCTAAAATAAAGGAGAAAATTATAGTCGGTCTAGTACTTAGGATTTGTTAAAATTTTTAAACTGAAGGTCGGGGCAAAAGAAGTTTATAAAAAATGAAATATATCTATTCTATAGAAGAGAACTATTTAATTTTTATATTGGTTCCAAGAAATTGTTAAGGGAAGATTTGGCCTATAGATTGTATATACAAACTGAGGGAAAATAAAATAGTAGGAAAACCGACTAACAACTTTATAAAAGAAAAGAGGCTGCACGATATGCATTTAATTAATAAAATAGGCAAGAGATTTTGGTATATCACTCCCATATCGGTGACCGACCGGCCCATCCTGGGTATGGTAGTGGGGGATAAAAAAACCTTAATGATTGATGCAGGCAACTCGGAAGACCATGCAAATTACTTTATCAGTGAACTTTTAAAAAGAGATGTTCCCAATCCTGATATTGTGGTCCTTACTCATTGGCATTGGGACCATATCTTTGGACTTTCCGCATTACCTAACACAGTTTCAATTGCTTCTGAAAAAACTAAAAAAGAAATGGAGAAGCTAATCCCGTTTTCGTGGTCAGACGAGGCATTGGATGAACGAGTGAAAGAAGGAACGGAAATTGAATTTTGTGCGAATGCAATTAAGGAGGAATACAAAAACCACCGGGATATCAAGATTGTGTTGCCGGATTTAACGTTTGATAAACGGGTCGAAATTGATCTCGGTGGGATAACTTGTATTGTACAGTATGTTGGGGGAGACCACGCTTCGGATTCAGTAATCGTGTATGTTAAAGAAGAAAAGATTCTCTTTCTTGCTGATTGCATATATCCGAATATGTATTCCGAAAAACAAAACTATACAATCAAGGAAACACTTCGGCTGTTAGATGTTTTAGAATCATTTGATGCAGATACATATATACCTTCACATCAAAAGCCCATTTCAAAAGAGGAATTTAATCAGGAAGCAGACAAGCTTAGAACAATTGCGAAATACACAGATAGTTGTGGTGGCGACAAACAGAAAATAATTGAGGAATATGAAAAGCATGTAAAGAGGGAACTTACAGAAGACGAAATGGAAACAATCGCGGACTTTGTAAATGGGTATCAATTAGCAGGCAGTGTTTATAAATGAGGTTTCATTTTATTAGAGAGAAGGCAGTGGGAGTATCCACTGCCTTCTTTGGTGAAAAAAATTAGAATTCGCAACTACGGCATGTTGGGGCTGCCTCTGCCTAATGGACGAGGTGTTTCCTTTTTAAACGCAACTACCGCGGTAACCGAGCACTTTTATAGAACGAAGCTAACGATAATGCCTGAAAGTATGCTTACAAGTGTGGCGCCATATAACAGCTTTAACCCAAAACTTGCGACGATATTGCCTTGCTCTTCATTCAGACTTTTTACTGCTCCAGTAATAATACCAATCGATGAGAAGTTGGCAAAGGAAACCAGGAATACAGAAAGAATCCCAAGTGTGCGGTCACTGAACTGATGGTCGCCTCCGGATAAATCCATCATCGCGACAAATTCATTTGTCACCAGCTTAGTCGCCATAATCCCCCCTGCACTAACGGCCTCTGATAAAGGAATACCCATTATAAGGGCAATTGGAGCAAAAAGATAACCTATTAGCCTCTGGAAGGAAACGTTAAATAGTAACTCAAACACGTTATTGATTGCCGCCATTAAGGCAATGAAGCCAATAAGCATTGCTCCGACGATAACGGCAACCTTGAAACCATCAAGAATATACTCTCCAATCATTTCAAAGAACGATTGCTTTTTTTCATCCTGAATTTCTAACATATCTTCATCTGGTTTTACTTCGTACGGGTTAATAATAGAAGCTATGATAAAACCGCCGAATAAATTTAAAACTACAGCTGTAACAACATATTTTGGCTCGAGCATCGTCATATAAGCGCCAACTATGGACATAGAAACCGTCGACATCGCAGAAGCACATAAAGTATACAATCGCTGTTTTGAAAGGAGGCCGAGTTGTTTTTTTAACGTGATGAAAACTTCCGATTGTCCGACCATCAGGGAAGCAACTGCATTATAGGATTCAAGCACACCCATCCTATTCACTTTACTTAATACCAATCCGATTCCCTTCATAAGGAACGGCAAAATTTTCAGATACTGGAGTATGCCAATTAATACAGAAATAAATACAATTGGCAGCAATACAGTTAAAAAGAATGGAGCCTCTCCCTCGTTGGCCATCCCGCCAAACACAAAGGAAATCCCTTCGTTTGCATATTCGAGCAGTATGCTAAAAACAGCCGATATGCCATTGATGATGATAAGCCCAAAATCTGTATTTAACAGTATGATTGATAAGATGATTTGAATGACAACCATCGTGATAATTGGTTTGAATTTGACCTCTTTCCGATTGGAACTTGCCAACCAAGCCAAAAACAATACAACAAGAATACCTAAAAAAGAAATACCATAATGCATATGTAACCCTCCTGATGAAATAAAACAATATGTACACGCTTCTAGTTAGTTACCACTAGTAAGTACCGCTAGACATAGTAACCTCTTTCACTAGTGATTGCAATGGATATTTTGTCCATAACTTAGTAAAAAGAACCATACAGATTAAAAAGGAAAAAAACGCATGAGCGTTTTTTCTTTTTTTGGGAAAAATACTTGGAGAGTTTTATGAAGGATAGCAGGGGATCAGCGGTATAGATGAAAATTAGGGGTTGTAAGCATTGATATCACTAAAGAAAAGAAACTTGATATTAACTTTACTTTTTTTAGGCTGGGCTTTAGGGAATTTGGACCGGTACATTATGAATTATGCTGTTTTGGCCATTACGGAAGATTTGGACCTTAGTGCATCATCAACAGGAATCTTGCTCAGCAGCTTTTTTGCTGGATATGCACTTATGCAACTGCCAGGAGGATGGTTGGCAGACCGGTTTGGAGCCAGGAAAGTATTAATTGCCTCTGTTGTTTTATGGTCTATCTTTACCGGGTTGACGGGGGCAGCATGGTCAATGGCTTCGATGGTAATTATTCGTTTCCTCTTTGGAATTGGCGAAGGCGGATTTCAGCCTTCCAGCTCAAAAATCATATCGCAAGTGTTTCCGGAAGAAATGCGGGCCAGGGCGATGTCGATCATGTTGTCATCTGCCGGAATTATTGCACTGATTATCCCGGTTCTTTCGGTTGGTTTGCTTACAACGATTGGATGGCGGACCACTTTCATTGTGATTGGACTCATCGGCATTGTTATTGCAGGATACTATTGGTATTACATCAAGCTTCCAGACGATGAGAAAATAGATAAACAGAAATTCGAAGCTGTTCAAAAAGGTTCATTTATAAAGTTGTTTAAGACGCCTCTCATGTTGAATTTATTTATTGCTTATTTCTCCTTATATGCCGTTAATTGGGGGCTTGCCACTTGGCTTCCTACCTATTTGGTGAACGTTCGGGGATTAAATCTTGTTTCATTAGGATGGCTGCAGACCATTCCAGGAGTGGCCCAGCTTGTAGGGATTTATTTAAGTGGGTATTGGATTGACAAGTTAACAAAAGGATCGGAAAGGGCAGCCGGCGCATTAGCCTGTATTTGTATTTCGATTTTACTGTACCTTATGTTTACCGCTTCAACTGTAACTGCTTTTATTGTTTTCCAAACCATCATTATGTTGATTATTTCGTTTGTCGTCATTTTATTGCCAGCAATCGTACTGAAAAACTTGCCATCATCCGTAGCTGGTTCCAGTATGGGTCTCGTTAACACAGGTGGGCAGCTTGCTGGTTTCGTTACACCCCTAGCAATTGGTTTTATTGTTGATGCATTTAACGGCTCTTTCAATGCGGCGTTTTGGATGCTTATTGCTTTCGCATTTATATGTGCTGTATCTCTTTTAACAATAAATTATGAAAAGGGAGAATTGCTTACTAATAAAATATAGGTTTTGCCCACGATTATAAGGAAGGGAGGGTTTGGAATGGAAAAACAAACGTTTATTTCGGATTATATCGAAAACAGAAAAGAAGCATTTATTCAACTTAGCGATAAAATCTGGGAAACGCCAGAAATTTACTTTCAAGAACATAATTCTGCCGATTATTTGTGCCAAGCCCTCGAAGAGGAAGGATTCCAGGTCGAAAGAGATGTTGCCGGGCTCAAAACTGGTTTTATAGGGAGTTTTGGCAGTGGAAAACCTGTAGTCGCTATTTTAGGGGAATATGATGCTCTTCAAGGCTTAAGCCAGAGGAAGGGGATTACGGAACATGAACCAATTATAGCCGGGGGTCCCGGACATGGATGTGGGCATAATTTACTGGGAACCGGAGCTTTTGCAGCAACAGTTGCAACAAAAGAGTATATGGAGAAAACAGGCTTGAAAGGAACGGTTCGTTACTATGGCTGTCCGGCCGAAGAAAATGGCTCTGGAAAAGTGTATATGGCACGAGCCGGTTTGTTTAATAATGTCGATTTTGCCCTTTCATGGCACCCGGAAACAAAGCCTATTATTATGAACTTCAGCTCACTGGCGAACTACGCTGTTCGGTTCATTTTTCATGGAAAGAGCGCTCATGCTGCTGCTGCCCCTCATTTAGGGCGCAGTGCTCTTGATGCGGTCGAGTTGATGAATATAGGGGTCAACTATTTAAGGGAACACATGATTCCAGAGGCAAGGATCCATTATGCGATTACCGATACAGGCGGAAATTCGCCCAATGTTGTACAAGCCCACGCAGAAGTAGCCTATTTGATCCGCGCTCCGAAAAAGAAGCAAGTAATCGACTTATACGACAGGGTAAATGATATTGCCAAAGGCGCAGCCTTGATGACTGGAACAAGTATGGAGGTTGTCTTTCAGGGGGCTGCTTCGGACCTGATTCCGAATAACACACTCGCAAAAGTCATGTATGATAACTTAATCGCGATTGGTGTTCCTTCCTATGATGAGTTTGACCAAGCATATGCGGAAAAAATAAGAGATTCACTGTCCCCTGAAGAGCGGGAAGCTGCTTTTTCAGGAATGGATAAACATACAGCAGCAAAGCTAAAAGGGAAGCACATAGCTGATCTTATTCCTTCATTTAGCGAGAAAGAAGTGATGCTGTCAGGTTCAACTGATGTCGGGGATGTCAGCTGGATTGTTCCAACCATGCAATGTATGACAGCCTGCTGGGCACTTGGGACTCCATTCCATACTTGGCAAGTCGTTTCGCAGGGTGCCATGCCAATTGCCCACAAAGGCATGCTGCAAGCAAGTAAAGTCATTGCATGCACTGCTATCGAGGTAATGGAAAATCCGGACCTCCTACAAAAGGCAAAAGCTGAACATCAGGAACGGCTTGGCGGAGAACCGTACTTTTCGCTTATACCAGACCAACAAGAACCGCCTCGAAAAGATTAACTCAATTTATATAAACAAACCTGGCTGTCCAATTGGAAGCCAGGCTTTTATTTGAGATCTGAAGGAAACTTACGAAGGACGGGTGAGGACAAGGCGCTTGCTCTTTTCTTTTTATGAACGGGGACTTCTAAAGTTTTCTCCTAAGTGCTGCCTCCTGATTCGGAAGAAGTTTGGACCGAGTTCATTTAAAGCAATAGCTGCCAGAATCACAACTGTGCCAAACCATTGAAGAGGAGTTACTGCTTCCGACAAAATAAGGCTCGCAGATAGGATGGCAATAGGCAATTCAATCGATGTTAAAATATTGGCAACTCCTCCTGAAACCAAAGGTGAACCAACCGCAAAAAATAATGGCGGAAGGACGGTTCCAAATAGCGAAGCTCCAATGGCCGCAGTTAATAAGCTTCCCTCAAATGTAACAGTTGGGATGTCATTCATGAAGAGAATGAGCACCAAAATGGCTGATCCTGTAACCATCAATGAGCTTCGCACCAATGGATCTACATTTACAGCGACCTTCCCACTGAAAAAAATAAAACCTGCATACGTAAATGCAGATAGAATACCAAATATAAAGCCTTTTACAGGCAAACCTTGAATATCTCCATTTACAATATTCGAAGCAAAAAAGACTCCGATTAAAATGACCATGATGGATACTATCGTGACAGGTGCCGGTTTAATTTTACTGAAAATCCATTCGAGAATAATTCCAATCCATACGAATTGGAACATTAAAATAATGGCCAATGAAGCCGGCAGATATTGCATTGATCCATAATAAAAAATACTGGTTAAGCCAATAAAACAGCCGGTACTCATTATTTGAAAAAGATTCTTTCTATTAAGTCCTTTGAAACTGGAACGTTTAATGAGAGCAAAAGACCATAATAATATTGTGGCGACAATCATTTGAACAATATTAATTTGCCCCAGTGAATAACCGTTGCTAAAACCTAACTTAGCAAATATCGGTGTAAAGCCAAAACACCCAGCACCTAGTAAAATAAATAAAATTCCTTTATTTAAATTCAATTAGTAGACCTCCCTTGGTGCTCAAAATTAACTAAATAATAATAACATAAAAATGAGTATACGTAATCGGGTTAAAGGTAGAAAAGCATCAAGGATAATATTTCCCTGATGCTTAATTAGTTATAATAAGGATTCACGAGCTGAAAGTACTATGTACACAATATAAATGGAATAAATCAAATGGCACCATAATATCATTCTTTAAGAAGGTTTTTAGATGATAATATGTTACTTAAATGGCCTATATGTTTAATAAAACTGTCTAAAAATAACACCTTTCCTTAATTAATTGAATTAGGAGTAAGGAGGTGATTGAAATGAAGTTTTTACAAACAAAGGCTTGGTTTCTATTGCTTTTCATACAAATTCTAATGCTTATAATCAGTATTTCCGGAGAAAATGGACCTGTAGGTGAAGGGTCAGTTTTACAAGCATATTTATCGGATGATCAAACAGCTACTGGAATTGAATTAAAACTGCGTGGTTCATTAGTGCTAGGTATGTCATTTTTTGGTTTTGCAATTATTTTAAATGGGTTTCGTAAAGGACTTCGGTGGTCCTGGTATGTATGTTGGGTATATCCTTTATTCTTTATGCTTCATATAATTGGCTTTAATACATTCATGCCTGATAGTATCTTTTTACTACTATCTCTAGCTGCACTTTTATTACCTTTTAAAATCTTTTTCAAAAAGACTTAGAGGTAAAAATTAACAGAATAATTTGATTTACCTCCTAACCAAAAGGATGGAATTAATATATTAAAGATCCATAAAAATATCGCGGTGAAGATTTTTATAAAAACAAAAACAGCACCTTCCATTTTGTGTGGAAGGTGCTGTTTTCATTTCTTCGAAAAAGTCCTTTAAAGGTTTATTTAAAATTATTTTTTAATAACTCTTAAAAACAATAGTTTATTTATCCTTTGAATAAAAATGTTGAAAACGATTACTTTTCAAATAGTAAAATTTAGAATTGACTGAATAATACTAAATGTACTATTATTCTACTATTACATAATTTTTCGCAGGACGAAATATTAACTTCTATAGGAAAGTGAAGTGGGCTTATGTCTCAAATGCTGGCTTTAGTCATTATTGTAGGAATTTTATTAGTAGGGGATCTGGTTGCTGTTCGCACGAAAGCCTGGGTGCCATCAATGTTTGTCTGTGCCGTCCTGTTCCTCCTTGGCTATTGGACGTTTTTTCCGGAAGACATTGTATCAGTTGCTGGTGTACCGCCAGTAGTCGCTACCATGATGATGTATTTGCTCATTACTAATATGGGGACATTGTTATCCCTGAAAGAATTGAAAAACCAATGGAAAACCATTGTTATTGCCCTTTTTGGAATTCTTGGTATTATCGCTGTTTTGATGACGATTGGAACTCTTCTTTTCGGATTTGAAACTGTCGTGGTCGCTATCCCTCCATTAGTGGGTGGTGTCGTATCCGCACTTATCATGTCGGAAGGGGCAAGGGAAGCAGGTCTCGTCTCCCTATCCGTTTTTGCGATCGTCATCTATGTTGCGCAGGGGTTTGCCGGTTATCCAATCACCTCCGTCGTACTAAAAAAAGAGGGGAAAAGGCTGTTAGACCTGTACCGCAACGGACAAATTTCAGCCATTAACGAACAGAATTCTCCGCAATCCGAGATGGCAGCAACAGTAGAGACTTCTCAACCAGAATTAAAACTTTTTAAGAATATGCCGGAAAAATACAATACAGATTTCTTTAAACTGTTTAGGCTGGCTTTTGTAGGTTTTCTTGCCTATCTGGTCTCAACTCTGGCAGCACCAGTCGTTTCCATTAGCCCGTTTGTTCTGTGTTTACTATTTGGGGTTATCGCCTCAAGTGCAGGATTTTTGGAAAGACAAGTTTTACAGAAAGCCAATGGTTTTGGAATGGCGCTTATGGTATTGATGCTGTTTATTTTTGACGGCTTAAAACAAGCGACACCAGAAATGATGGTCGATATTCTCTACCCGCTGATTGGTGCAATCGTCCTTGCTGTTATCGGGATGTATATTTTCTCCTTTATCGCCGGAAAGCTTTTAAAAGTGAGCAAGCACATGGCGTTCGCCGTGTCATTGACCGCTCTTTATGGATTTCCTGCCGACTATATTATTACAAATGAAGTAATCAAGTCGTTAACCGAAGATGAAAAAGAAAGAGAAATGCTGACAAGCCATATGCTGCCGCCAATGCTTGTTGGTGGGTTCATCACAGTTACAATCGTCTCGGTTATCCTTGCAGGCATCTTTGTTGGATTCTTGTAATAAATGGAGGGAAACACATTGAACGGTTTACAGGAGCGAATTGAAAGACATATCGAGGCTTTAAGCCGATTCACCGCTACACCTGGCAAAGGGACAACCCGCCTGACTTATAGTAAAGAGGACTTACAGGCGCGCGGATATATTAAAGAAAAAATGCGTGAATATGGTCTTGAGGTGACAGAAGACGGTCTCGGCAATATTTTTGGCAGGCTCGACGGTACATTAAAGGATGCACCGAGTGTTTTGATCGGTTCCCATTTTGATTCGGTGCCAAACGGAGGGTCCTTTGATGGTCCTGCCGGAGTGGTGGCAGCACTGGAGGTTGCTCATTCTTTTTCTAAAAATAGCCTCACCCCCAAATATCCGTTGGAAGTGGTTGCCTTGATAGAAGAAGAAGGTACCAGATTTGGCGGCGGGCTGATGGGTTCAAGAGGCATCGTTGGCCTGTTGAGTGAGGAAGAGTTTCTAGATTTAAGAGACAAAGATGGTATCACAACGGAGGAAGCGATGAAGAGCATCGGCCTCGATCCATCCCTTCCGAAAAAAAGAGATCCAAAAACAATAAAGGCTTTTCTGGAACTTCACATTGAACAAGGGCCTATTCTTGAAGAAAAAGGGATCCCAATTGGTATGGTTGAGGCAATTGTCGGATTGACCCAACTAGAGGTTACTGTTGAGGGACAGGCAGGGCATGCAGGTACTACTCCAATGGACCGCCGGGCGGATGCGTTAGTAGCCGCCGCTAACATGATTGCGCGCTTCCCGGAATTGGCCTCCGATCAAGGGGAAGGCACCGTCATCACCACCGGCCGCTTAAACGTTTGGCCAAACGGCGCGAATGTTATTCCGGATAAGGTAGTATTTACAGTCGATATACGGTCTGGGAAAGAAGAGCGTGTCCTTAATGCGATTGAGAAAGTAAGTGGATGGATTAAAACCTTTAACCGAAATGGAATCACAACTTCGATTCAGCAGCAACTATATATGCCGCCAAAGGCAATGAATCAGAAAATCCTATCCTTATTTAAAGAGACATGCAGTGAACTAAACCTTCCGTACTGTGCGATTAACAGCGGTGCAGGACATGACGCAATGGTTATGTCCGATGTGACCAATGTGGCCATGTTATTCATTCCGAGCAAGGACGGCCTCAGCCATTGTCCCGAAGAATGGTCGGACGCAGGAGACATCGCAAAAGCAACAGAGATTTTATATGAAGCAGCTAAGACATTAACGGAGGCGGAATAGACTTGATCCATGCAAAAATAAAAGAAGCCATTCAAGAATACAATGATGAATTAATTGAGTTACGCAGAAAGTTTCACAGTGAACCGGAACTTTCTTTTGAGGAATATAAGACTACAGCGTTTGTTTGTGAGTACCTCGAGAATCTTGGTATCTCTTACCGCAAAACGGAACCGACAGGAGTAAT
Source organism: Bacillus sp. FJAT-27225 (assembly GCF_001685025.1). GTDB lineage: Bacteria > Bacillota > Bacilli > Bacillales > Cytobacillaceae > Bacillus_D. Next base: position 80,028 of record NZ_MAYU01000024.1, read on the forward strand.
TGCCACCATCAAAGGCGGGAAGCCGGGGAAGACGGTTGCTTTGCGCGCGGATATGGACGCCTTGACGGTTGAAGAATTAAACACAGATCTTCCGTATGCATCAAAGGAAGAGGGCAAAATGCATGCATGCGGACATGATGCCCATACAGCGATGCTGCTGATTGCCGCTAAAGCACTAAATGATAGTAAGGAAGAATTACCGGGCAATGTCCGGTTAATTTTCCAGCCGGCTGAGGAAGTGGCTGCAGGAGCGAAGGTTATGGTGGAACAAGGAGCAATGGACCAAGTGGATAATGTATTCGGTATCCATATTTGGTCACAGCTGCCGACAGGAACAGTTTCCTGCACAGCTGGACCATCCTTTGCTTCAGCGGACCTATTTACCGTAACTTTTAAAGGGAGGGGCGGACACGGCGCGATGCCGCATGCCTGTATAGATGCAGCGATTGTTGCTTCATCGTTTGTGATGAATGTTCAATCGGTGGTGTCACGGACGATTGATCCGCTGCAGTCAGCTGTGTTGACGATTGGAAAAATGGTTGTCGGCACCCGGTTCAATGTTATTGCAGAAAATGCAGTCATTGAGGGAACGGTTCGCTGTTTCGATCCGGCGGTGAGGGACCATATCGAGCAGCAGCTTAAGACTTATGCAGAACAAGTAGCTTCCGTTTACGGCGCAACTGCACAGGTAGACTATACGCGCGGCACCCAGGCTGTCATTAACGATGAATACAGTGCAAAACTCGTTCAAAAAACAGCCGCCGAGGCATTTGGCGCGGAAGTTATCTATCACGAAAAGCCAACAATGGGCGGTGAGGACTTCAGCGAATATATGATGAAGGCGCCTGGCAGCTTTGCCCTCGTAGGCAGCGGCAACCCGGAAAAAGACACACAATGGGCCCACCACCACGGTAAATTTAACGTGGATGAAGACGCCCTCGCAACCGGTGCCGAGCTCTATGCGCAATACGCCTGGGCATATTTGAATGAATAAAAATTTATAATTTAATACGGAACTATTCAAAAGGGTGTCAGAAACCCAACGTGTACATCTGTCCGTTGAGTTTCTGGCATCCTTATTTTACTAGACAAAATGTGGCAGGAAAGACAGTCGTCTGACAGAGTGTAAAGCAGAGCCCAATCATGTTAAAGTTATAATTAGAATAATATTGAGTATAGGAGCGAAACAAATGAATAGAAGAGTAGTGGTTACTGGTATTGGGGCAGTCACTCCTTTAGGGAATGATGCTTTTACAACTTGGACTAACATAAAAAACGGTGTATCTGGAATTGGACCCGCCACGCTATTTGATGTTGAAAAAGTTGATATTAAAATTGCTGCCGAAGTAAAAAACTTTGCACCAGAAGAATTTATGGATAAAAAGGAATCAAGGAGGATGGGCCGATATAGCCAGTTCGCTGTTGCTGCGAGTAAAATGGCAGTAGAGGATGCAGGCATTCAGATAGGTGTCGATATTCAACCCGAACGAGTCGGAGTTTGGATAGGGTCCGGAATTGGCGGTTTAGGTGAGTTCGAGGCACAACATCTGAAATTTTTAGAGAAGGGCCAAAGAAGAGTGAATCCTTTTACGATTCCGATGTTTATTCCGGATATGGCGGCAGGGCAAGTTTCCATTCACCTTGGTGCAAAAGGAATCAACAATTGTTCCGTCACGGCCTGTGCATCAGGTGCAAATTCAATAGGTGATGCATTCCGGTCGATTCAAAACGGGGATGTGGATATGATGATTGCCGGCGGAACGGAGGCAACGATAACAGAAATGACGGTTGCAGGTTTTTCTAATATGACCGCTCTTTCTAAAAACCCGGATGCAAAATCAGCAAGCAGGCCATTTGATAAGAACCGAGATGGATTTGTTATTGGGGAAGGCGCTGGAATTTTGATATTAGAAGAGTTAAATCACGCCCTTGCCCGGGAAGCTCACATATATGGAGAGCTCATTGGATATGGTGCTACCGGAGATGCGCATCATATTACAACTCCTGCGCCTGAAGGAGAAGGTGCGCAACGATCCATGAAACTAGCATTAGCAGATGCCAAAATCTCTCCGGAACAGGTGGACTATATTAATGCTCATGGAACATCTACTTATTATAATGATTTGTACGAAACATTAGCGATCAAGGAAGTTTTCAAAGAACATGCTTATTCTCTTTCAGTAAGTTCGACGAAATCGATGACAGGACATTTGCTGGGGGCCACAGGTGCCTTAGAAGCAATCTTTTCTGTATTAGCCATTAAGGATGGGACCATTCCTCCAACAATTAATTATGAAACAGCTGATGAACAACTTGATTTAGATTATGTTCCTAACGTTGCTAAGAAGCAGGATATACAAATCGCTTTATCAAACTCACTAGGTTTCGGTGGCCATAATGTTTCATTAATTTTTAAAAGATTTAGCGAGTAAACCGCATTTAAATAGTGGAAACATACAAAGGTGTCCGGTCCTGCAGTCATTACCTGCATGGAATGGGCACCTTTTTGATGACTGGGGCACCGCGCTTGCAAAGCAGTAAGACCGCATATTAAATAAAGTGTAGTAGAAGAAATGCTGCGGTTATATTCCCTAATGCATGTGCTAACCATGAAATATATAGATTATTGGTCTTATAAAAAAGATAACCATAAAATACACTGTCGATAAAAACCGTTAATAAATCGGTCACTATTACAGCGGGTGTTCCTTCGGAGGTATGCAATAGTGCAAACAAAATAGAGGTAATAAAGATTGAAGCAAATTTATTCATTTTCCAGGCTAGCCTTTTTTGGATCAAACCCCTAAACACAATTTCTTCTGCTAATGCGAGGATTAGTAGAGTTATAACCAATTTTACATTAAATGATGTAATGAAAGATGTCCGTTCCTTTACTTGGGTTATCAATTCCGGCGAGAAATTAATAAATACAAAAAAATAAACGAATTGTAAAATAAATGCAACAGCTATAAAAGGAAACCAACTTGATTTAAAATCCCGGAGGATCTCTTTATGCTTAAAAATCAAATCCTTATCGGGTGATTTTCTAACCTTATTTTCGATAACAAAATAGACAAGGGGAAGAAGGGATGCTAGGCCAAAAAAATCTGAAAATAGATAAAAAGTGACTACCATTAAAATCAGTAAAAAGATCATTTCATAAAATGGCTTTTTTTCATCTTTCATCTGAATTTTACCTTTTCGATCAACTCGTTTGAACTTGAAAGGGAGGCAGGTGAATCAGGTTTTTTTAATAAGAGGATGCCATAATAAATAAACCAGGCAGGAACGACCACTAACCCCCCTAAGCCCATTCCAGCCATAACAAGGATGGAAAGACCTGTTACATTCCCGAGCACAGTTAAAATGAAACAGGTTCCACCAAGTAAGCCTAAATAGGATAAAACCTTCTGATTATTCCTTTTAAGGGAAAATACACTTACGGTTAAAATCCATATACCCACAAACCCAAAATCAATCCAGCCTTGTGGACTTAATTCTACGAGTCCTACCCAACCAATCACCACCGACTCCAAAACAGGACCTCCACTTTGCATTGCGTCATGGCTTAGTTCATGGTCCAAACCCGTCTGGCGGAAATTGTTAATTGCAAGTAAAGCAAACCCAATAACAGCCATCACTTTCGAGTAAGGATACCATTCGCTGCCGGAGGTTTGTTTTTTAATCGTTCGGGATATTGTTAATACGACCATGATACCGAAAACCCCCAAAAATCCTAATAGATAATGAACCGCCATTAGGGGATACATGTGGGTTACATGGTCGGCAACAGCATTTTCTCCTGGTGGGGAGAGTAAAACTAAAATGACTGTAAGCAAATAAAAAATCCCTACAAGGATAGCGGAAGCTCCGCCTAATTTTGTTTTTTCCATAAAAACCTCTATTATTTTTGTTGGGAACCAAATAAACAGGTGGAAAGAAAAGTACGGAATACTTGAAATTGATTAGGTAATTTCAATTTATCTGGACCCAAATGAAAACAGCTTAAAATGATTCCGTCATAAAAGGTAATAATTGTTTTGGCTATATCCTCGATAGGGAGCGAAGGGGTAAACTCCTTTTCAGTTATCCCTTTTTGAAGGATCTCCACTAGGCTATCCCACGCTTGCCTGATTCTGGACTCCAAATAGGGCAGATGTTTCTTTGTCTCCCATCCAGTCGTGAAATAGTATTCGTAAATGGCAGGAACTAAACGGTCATTTTGATTGAGGATATTTTCCTGTATCCTGTCTAAAACATACGTCAAAGCCTCCCAATTCGTATCCACTAGGCTATAAATACTCTCCATATCCCATACATCTTCCATATCTCTTTTCTTTAAAAGTTCAATAAAGACATCCTCCGTGTTTTTAAAGTACGTATACACACCTCCTCGGCTCACACCAGAATGGTTGATAATATCTTGTATTGTAGTAGCATTAAATCCCTTATTAATAAAAACCTCTTTGGCTGATTGTAGAATCATATTTTTTCTTTCTTCTCGGTGTTGATTGGAAACAATGGGTGACAAGAAAATAGACCTCCTTATTAAGAGTCATTTATGACTCTTATAATAGAAAGTTTTTCCAATTAGGTCAATATAAATTTTAAATTTTTTATAATGGCTGCGTAATTAGGGAAGCAGGATTGCTGCCGCTATTTATAAAAGTATCTATTGGATATAAAAAAAATTATGTAATATAGTGATAAGACTAGTTAGTTGTCCCAGGAGGATGTAAACATGATCACGATTAAGGAAATAGCTGAGAGGGCCAATGTATCACGGACAACTGTTTCCAGAGTCCTCAACAATTCCGGATATATCAGTGAGGAAGCAAAGAAAAGGGTATTGAAGGTAATCGAAGAGACAGGCTATATACCGAATGAATATGCCAAATCGTTGCGGACTAAAAGGACGAAGGTAATTGGCGTCGTCCTTCCAAAAATCAGTACTGAAACATCGAGCCGCCTAGTCAGAGGCCTCGACGAGATATTGGCAAGAGAGGGCTATCAAATTCTTCTAACAAACACAAATCTCGACCCTAAGAAAGAAATCGAGTATTTAAAGCTTTTGAAAAGCAGGAATGTAGATGGAATCATTCTTTCTGCCACCAATATCAATGAGGTATTGATTAATGAGATCCATCAGTTGAACATTCCCTTTGTCACCGTAGGACAGCATATTTCGGGATTGGCAAATGTTTTGTTTGATGATTACAAGGCTTCCAGAGATATGATCGATTATTTCGTTGGAAAGGGATATACGAGAATTGCTTTTATAGGCGTAGATGAAAAAGACCGTTCAGTTGGATATCTTCGTAAAGCAGGTTATATGGATGCGATGAAAGAACATGGGTTGTCAGTTGAAGAAAACTGGATTCAAAAGGGAAAATTTGATGTTCATTCAGGTTATGAATCCATGAAAACGATTGTTGAAAAAACAAAACATAAGCCCTCTGCTGTCCTTGCCGTAACCGACAGGCTTGCTATTGGTGCCCTGCAGTATATAAAAGAAATCGGGTTTACAGTACCAACAGATATTGCTGTAGCCGGAATGGGAGGTTCGGAGCTTTCCAGATTTATTACCCCACCTTTAACAACCATTGATTTTTCAACAGAAGATGCAGGGCGGGAGGCAGCAAGATTATTGTTGAAACAAATCAACGGCGAAAAAAATGAAAATGTGCTGAAAATAATAAATCATAGACTTATTGAACGTTCAAGTATATAATGATAGTGTAATCGATTCCATACTAGGTGGGCCGCGGTTACACTTTATTTTTAACTATTGTGGAATCGATTCCACAACAAACCTTTATGAATATAAAGGGAAATTTAGGGTATTAAAGTTTAGCTGACATTTTTATTTTTTTCATCAAGATGTAATCGATTCCATTAAAAAAGGAGTGAACGTAATGGAGGAAAATCGCAAAATAGCAGAAGCTGTCATTGAAGCAGTCGGTGGGAAAGACAATATTCAATCTGTTGCACATTGTGCTACCAGGCTTCGGATTATGGTTAATGACAAAGAGAAAATCGATCAGAAACAAGTAGAGGATATCAATAAGGTCAAGGGAGCTTTCTTCAATTCCGGACAATACCAAATTATTTTTGGAACTGGCACGGTTAACCGAATTTATGAGGAAGTTTCCAAGTTTGGACTTGATACGAAGACTGCTTCTGACCAGAAAAAAGAAGCTGTAAAAAGCGGCTCCAAATTTCAAAGGGCAATCCGTACCTTTGGGGATGTTTTTGTCCCAATCATTCCCGTCCTGGTAGCTACCGGGTTATTCATGGGTCTTCGCGGCTTGATTATGCAGGAGCAAATATTGGCTCTATTCGGGATGAAGCCTGAGGATATTTCTGAGAACTTCCTATTATTCACCCAGGTATTGACTGATACAGCGTTTGTATTCCTGCCTGCTCTTGTTGCCTGGTCAACTTTCAGAGTATTCGGCGGAACACCGATTATCGGCTTAATACTTGGTCTAATGCTCGTTTCACCTTCTCTGCCAAATGCATATGCCGTTGCAGGAGGAAGTGCAGATCCAATTCTTTTCCTTGGCTTCATTCCAGTCGTCGGGTATCAAGGATCAGTAATACCCGCATTTATTGCCGGTATTCTTGGCGCGAAGCTTGAACGGGCAATAAGGAAACGTGTTCCTGAAGTGTTGGATTTGATTGTTACGCCATTTTTGACCCTTCTTGTCATGATCATTTTATCTTTATTAATCATCGGTCCTATTTTTCATACGGTTGAACAAGGGATCCTACATGTCGCAATAGAAGTCCTTTCATGGCCGTTTGGAATTAGCGGTCTATTGCTTGGCGGTTTGAACCAGCTTATTGTCATTACAGGTGTCCACCATGTTTTCAATATGCTTGAGATCCAATTGCTCTCAGAGTTCAAAAATAATCCGTACAATGCAATCGTGACGTGTTCTGTTGCTGCACAGGGCGGGGCTGCCCTTGCTGTCGGCTTAAAAACCCAATCAGCCAAGCTGAAGGCTCTTGCTTTGCCATCATCGTTATCGGCATTTTTAGGAATTACAGAACCAGCGATTTTTGGGGTCAACCTGCGTTATGGAAAACCATTTATTATGGGGTTGATTGGCGGAGGAGTTGGCGGATTCATGGCATCCATCCTTGGGCTTAAGGCAACAGGGATGGCGGTTACTGTTATTCCTGGTGCCCTGCTCTATTTAAATGGACAGCTTCTGCAATATATCCTGGTGAATATTATTGCAATTGCGGTGGCATTCGTACTGACTTGGATGTTCGGGTTTTCAGATAAGATAAAAAAGGAAATTGAACAGTAAGCAGGAAGAAAAGGCAAGAATTCACTTGCCTTTTCTTTTTAGGCAGGAAAGTATTAGGCTTACTTTATCAAGAAACAAGGAAACTATGCCGTTTATTGACGGTCATACTTTGCAAATACTAGTTTTTGGGAGAAGACACATCAAGGAGGTTCTATTATGTCTGAGAAAGAAATTCTCCTTATAAAAGAGGCTTATAACACAGTAGATAAATATAAGAGTAAGGTTTTACAGGATCCGTATCGATTCAATTATCACATTATGCCGCCTGTTGGGCTATTGAATGATCCAAATGGATTAATTCAGTATAAAGGGGTCTATCATGTGTTTTATCAGTGGAATCCCTTTAACACGTCGCATGGCGCCAAATTTTGGGGGCATTATACATCCAGGGATATGGTCACATGGAGTGAGGAGCCGATTGCCTTGGCTCCAAGTGAATGGTATGAGCGAAATGGCTGCTACTCCGGAAGTGCAATTGAGGCGGATGGAAAACTATACTTATTTTATACGGGGAATGTAAAGCTGGACGATGGGACACGAGAAACGTATCAATGCCTTGCTGTTTCCACAGATGGTATCCATTTTGACAAACACGGTCCAATTCTTAAACTTCCAAAAAGCTATACAGCACATTTTCGCGATCCAAAGGTTTGGAAGGAAAAAGAGCGCTGGTATATGATTATCGGTGCCCAAACGGAGAATGAAAAGGGAACGGCTGTTTTATTCTCTTCCACCGACTTATACCATTGGGATGAAGTGGGGAGAATTGCCGGATCCGACATGAATGACCTTGGAGAATTCGGATATATGTGGGAATGCCCTGACCTTATTCACTTGGATGGGGAAGATGTACTGCTGGTTTCGCCACAGGGGCTGGAGCCTAGTGGATATGAATATCAAAATATATTTCAGTCGGGATATTTTGTAGGTAAACTCGATTATGAAAATGGTGACTTTAGGCATGGGCCTTTTACCGAGCTAGACCGCGGCTTTGATTTTTATGCCCCGCAAACCTTTAAGGATGATTCTGGCAGAACCATTCTTTATGCATGGATGGGGATTACCGATGAAACGGAAGCTTATCAGCCAACAGTCGAGAATCATTGGGTTCATGCATTAACAATACCGAGAGAGTTGACCCTTCGGGAAGGCAAGGTTTACCAAAGCCCGGTTGAAGAATTAAAGAAACTCAGGAAAAATAAAAAAGTTCAAGATATTGGCAGGCGAGGGCAAGAAGCACAACTTGATGAATTGAGAGGGAGCTCTTGTGAGTTGCTGTTTGAGTTTATACCCACAGCCAAGCCATTTAAGATTTCGTTCCGGAATGAAGCTTTCCTAAATTATGACCCGGACGAAAAGGTTATCAACTTAAGCAGGCGAAATGTAAAAACAGGGGCAATAGAAACCAGGACTTGCCCACTCAACTCTGTGGCAAATCTTCATGTTTTTATGGATCGTTCCTCACTTGAGATTTTTGTTAATGAGGGAGAAGTAGTATTTACGGCCCGGTATTTTCCAAATCCAAAGGATGAGACAATTACGTTTCAGGGTGAAGCTGAATGCAGATTGACCCATTGGGATTTAGGATGAATTTATTATGAAAGAGGTGGGAAAAGTTGAATGGTGTTGTATGTTTGGGAGAGGCGCTAATTGATTTTATCCCTCTGGGCCCTGAAAATTCAACCTATCAAAAGGCTCCAGGAGGGGCCCCAGCAAATGTCGCTGTTGGTATTGCCAAACTTGGTGGAGCTTCTTCTTTCATTGGGAAGGTTGGAAATGATGTTCTGGGGCAATATCTATTCGAGACATTAACTGGATACGGAGTCAATACGGAATCGATAAAACTTACAGAGGAAGCCAGGACGGGTCTGACGTTTGTGACATTGGAGCCTTCAGGTGAACGAGACTTCAGTTTTTATATTAATCCGAGTGCGGACCGATTCCTTAGAGAAGAAGAGTTGGACTATAGATTATTTGAAAAAAACAAGATCCTCCATTTTGGTTCAATCTCGTTAATCAGCGAGCCTGCCAGGTCAGCCACCCTCAAGGCGATAGAAAAAGCGAGGGATATGGGGATGCTCATCTCATATGACCCAAATCTCCGGTTGGGATTATGGGATTCCGCTGAACATGCAAAAGAGACGATACTAGCCACGATTCCTAAAGCAGATATTTTGAAAATTTCCGGGGATGAACTTGAGTTTTTAACTGGAACCGGAAATGTGGAAGAAGGGATTGCCCAATTGCCCGATTTACCTCTTATCCTGGTAACTTTAGGCGAAAAAGGAAGCGTCTATCGTTTTAAAAATCAGATTGGAATGATACCTGCAATAAAATGTAAGGTGGTGGATACCACTGGAGCGGGAGATGCCTTTGTGTCAGGTATTCTTTATTCAATCAATGAGTCTGAGAAAAATCTTGCAGAATTGACCGATGTGGAAATCCGGGAAGCTATCCAGTTTGCAAGTGTTTCCGGGGGATTAGCTACTACTAAAAAAGGAGCTATGACAGGCCTGCCGGACCTGCAAGATATCAAAGAACGGTTAAAACAATTTTAATAGTCAAATGAAAAGGTGTGAACGTATGATACGTACATACCTTTTCATTTGACTAGGCTAAAAGGATAATGTTGTGTTTAACCGAGTTGATTGAAGCAGAAGGCGCTGCAGCAAATCTGGCTCCCAGGTCCAACCGAGGAAAGCGAAGCCATTGTGACAGGAAAAAACGCCTCGTGACAGACAAAAGGCGTCTGTCACGAGGCGTTTTTTATTCTGAGGAGCTTTCCTATGTGTCCCTGTGAGGATAATTCCATGAAGTTTTCCTTTGTGAAGCGGAAATCAACAAAGTGTTTAACATGGCTCACACTTATTATTATCGTTTCATATGAATCATGAATTTATAGCGGTCAGCCCGATAGGAGGAACGAGCATATTCAACCGGAGTTCCATCCTTTAGAAATGTTTGCTGCTGAATAAGCATAATCGGAGACCCTTTTTTGACCTTTAAAAAGTTGGCCTCGACGTGATTTGCAATGGATGATTCAATCACTGTAGAGGCATAGTCTATTTCAACATTCAGCTGCTCTTCGATGTAAGCATAAACCGATTTTTTAACAAGGTGTTCTGTTAGGCCTTTAACCAGGTTTGTTGATATATAACTTGTTTCAAAGGCCATTGGAACATCATCAGCCAACCGGATCCGTTTAATTTCATACACCGGCCCATGTTCCTGAATAGAAAGGTGACTTGCAATTTGAGCAGGAGCAGGAATAATTTCAAAAGAAAGTAACTGGCTTGCAGGCTTTAGGCCCCTGGCGACCATATCTTCGGTAAAGCTTCTTAATCGATAGAGCGGCTGCTCAATCTTCCGTTCTGAAACGAATGTGCCTTTACCTTGAATCCTATAAAGATATCCATCATGGACGAGCTGGGACAATGCTTGTCTCACAGTCATCCTGCTAATCTGATACTTTTCTGCATACTCTCTTTCCGGAGGGAGCAGGTTGCCAGGCTTCAGCTCGCCCTTATCAATTAGGTCCTTTATGAGCTCTTGTAGCTGATAATATATAGGGATTGGTGATTTTTTATTAATCATTTTCTTTCTCACTTGCATCCCTTCTTTTTGGACTAAAAAGGCTGCTTCTCATTAAAAGAACACAAAAGGTGAGAGCTACTGGTTAACCTTTAAATCCGCAATTGCAGCCTTATCGGCGATAATTGTAACATTTGAGTGTTGTTTCAACACAGATGCTGGAAATTCTTCATCTACAGAGCCTGTCAAAAGCCTATGCAGCGCATCTTTCTTTTGTTCTCCAGATACTAGCAGCAGGATTTCCCTGCTTTTCATAATCGTCCCGATTCCCATAGTGATTGCTTTAGTTGGGACTTCCTCAATCCCATTAAAGAATCGTGCATTAGCTTCCCGTGTTGAGGGCGTTAATTGAACTACATGTGTTTTTGAATCAAATGGCGTGCCGGGTTCATTGAAACCGATATGGCCGTTAGTACCAATACCTAAAATCTGTAAATCAATTCCATCATGCTTATTAAGCAGCCGTTCATACTCCTCGCCTTCTCTTTGGGAATCTGCTGCATCGCCATGGGGAATGAAGGTGTTTTCCTTCTGGATATCGATATGGTTAAATAAAGTATCATTCATATAAAAACGATAGCTATTTGGATTTTCTCCGGACAATCCAACATACTCATCTAAATTGAAAGTTGTAACCGACTGATATGAAGTGCCATTTTTTTTGTGGTCCTCAATTAGTTTTTGATAAGCGCCAACAGGTGTACCGCCAGTCGCAAGCCCAAGCTTGATCCTTGGCTGTGCAATAACTTTTTTAATAATATAAGAAGCAGCTAGTTGGCTCATGTCTTCATAATTCTTGGCTTCAATGATTTTCATCCTGTTCTCCTCCTTTAAAATAGGCCAGCTCTCCACGGCAAATGGTCATATAAACATCCCCGTTGTCATCAAGAACAACAATATCAGCATCTTTTCCCTTGGACAGGCTGCCTTTCCGATCAAAGATATTTAATTGTTTTGCTGGGTTTACTGATGCCATTTCGATTGCATCTTCAATTTGGCAGCCAGAAAACTCTATCATATTCTTTACCCCATGATTAAGCTTTAAAATACTTCCGGCAAGGGTTCCATCGCTAAGGGTCGCTTTTCCATCGCTTACTGATACATCCTGGCCTCCCAGGTCATAATGCCCGTTTTTTAAGCATTTTGCACGCATGGAATCAGTGATTAAGATAATTCCTGCCTTACCTTTTTGGTCGTACGCCAGTTTTACCATCTCAGGGCGGGAATGTATCCCATCTACAATTAATTCTGCCTTTAATTCTTCCTTTAAAAATACAGCCCCAACAACACCTGGTTCACGGTGATGCAACCCTCTCATTTGATTGTATAAATGAGTTGCCTGGGTCGCGCCAGCCTCAATAGCCTTTATTACTTCTTCGTATGTTGCATCGCTATGGCCGATTGAAGCCACGATACCCTTGGATTTTAAATAATGAGTGAGTTCTAGCCCGCCTGGCAGCTCTGGGGCAAGAGTAACTAATTTGATAGCAGAGCCAGAAAGCGTTTCCCATTTTTTAAAAAGCTCAACATTTGGATCTACGATATGATCGATTGGCTGGGCTCCAGCCTTTGTTTTATTTACAAATGGGCCTTCAAGGTGAACTCCCAGAATTTCAGCCTTTCCGGGTGATTGATCAGTGTTGATATAGTTTTTAACGTTAAGTAAAGCCGCTTCAATTTGCTGTTCTCCCTGGGTCATAGTGGTAGCAAGAAAACTTGTCGTCCCTTCACCTGGGAGTGCCTGTGCCATCACATTTAATGATTCAATGGTGGCATCCATAACATCTGCCCCATTGGCCCCGTGGATATGAACATCGATAAAACCTGGAATTGCCTTAAAGTGGGGGGGCAAGTCAACAACCTTACAACCTTCCTCATCTAAAGACAGGTTTTCGATTGCATCAAGTTCGACTATTTTTTCATTTCTTATTTTAATGTACCCATCATGAATCCATTTGCCATCAGAGTAAATATGTATTCCCTTTAGCAATAAAGGGACAGATATTTTATTATCCATCATGTTTTCACCCCTTCTTCCTACTAAAATTTTATCATTTAGATATATAGTTGTCTATACCAATTAGGAAGCAAGAATGAACCTCTCTCCTGTAATGCATAGTTAAAATACAAAGGGGCGATTGCTCCAATCGAAAGCAATCACCCCTCATAATAAATTAAATGACTCCCTGTGCCACCATAGCATCAGCAACCCTTATAAACCCAGCAATATTAGCGCCGACAACAAGGTTACCAGGACAACCATACTCTCCTGCGGCATTGACGGTGTTTTGATAAATATTCACCATAATTTGCTGGAGTTTTGCATCGACTTCTTCAAAAGTCCAGGATAAACGTGCACTATTTTGTGCCATTTCCAATGAGGAAACAGCGACGCCACCTGCGTTGGCTGCTTTGCCAGGAGCAAAGAGAACCTCATTTTTTAAAAACACCTCGATTGCTCCAAGTGTAGATGGCATATTTGCTCCTTCACCGACAGCCTTCACTCCATTGGAAACGAGGATTTTCGCCGATTCTTCATTAATTTCATTTTGCGTCGCACATGGGAGGGCTATATCACAAGGAATGGACCAGATACCTGATGACCCTTCTACATACTGTGCCTGTGGATGTTCATTTACGTACGCACTTATTCTTTTCCGATCGACCTCTTTCAGTCGTTTCACTGTATCAAGATTGATTCCGTTTGGATCGTACACATAACCATTTGAATCACTGCATGCAACGACTTTGGCACCCATCTGCTCCGCTTTTTCTATTGCGTAGATGGATACATTGCCGGAGCCAGATACAATAACAGTACTATCTTTAAAGGAAAGCCCATTGTCTTTTAGCATTTCCTCGACAAAGTAAACAGTACCATAACCTGTAGCTTCGGTCCGTGCTAAGCTTCCTCCGTATCCAAGTCCCTTTCCTGTCAGGACACCAGCTTCATACGCGCCGCGAATTCTTTTATATTGTCCAAACATATATCCAATTTCCCTTGCGCCTACACCGACGTCTCCAGCTGGCACATCAATATCAGGCCCAATATGCCTGAAAAGCTCTGTCATAAAACTTTGAGAGAACCTCATGATTTCTCCATCGGATTTTCCTTTTGGGTCAAAGTCGGCCCCACCTTTACCTCCACCAATTGGCTGCCCTGTAAGGGAGTTTTTGAAAGTCTGCTCAAAACCGAGAAACTTAATAATGCTGGCATTCACAGAAGGGTGGAAACGCAAGCCGCCTTTGTATGGTCCAATGGCACTGTTAAATTGTACACGAAACCCTCGGTTCACTTGAACTTTTCCCTGATCGTCCACCCAAGGGACCTTGAAGGTAATAAGCCTTTCCGGTTCAACAATTCTTTCAAGCAAGTTTTGCTCCATGTATTTTGGATATTTAGCGAAAACAGGCACGAGGGAATCAAAAATTTCTATAACTGCCTGATGAAACTCGTCTTCATAGGGATTACGCTTTTTCACTGTTTCAAATACTACATTGACATATTCTTTGGCCGCTTGTATTTCGGCTGATTTGTGTTCAAGTGATAGAGTCATCTTTGCATAGCACCCCTTTGGAAAAAGTGTATATCCTTTAATTTTTCCTACTATAGACTTCGTACGCTTCATTATTTTGATTTTATTATTGTATAATTGATAATTAATCTAAACAATATGAAAATTAGATGAGAATGATGCCGAAAAGAGATGAATAAAGATAAAGGGGGTAAAAGTATTGGAGTTAAGACAGATACAGTATTTTATTGAAGTCGCTAAACGGGAGCATGTAACAGAGGCGGCTTTGTCATTGCATGTGGCACAGTCCGCTGTAAGCAGGCAGATTTTTAATCTGGAATCCGAACTCGGTGTTGCTTTATTTATCCGGGAAGGGAGGAATGTAAGATTAACCCCTATTGGAAGAGTTTTTTTGGGGCATATGGAAGAAGCCATGAATGTGATTCAGTATGCGAAGCGGGAAATTCAGGAGTACCTTGACCCTGAACAAGGCAGTATCCGTATTGGATTTCCAAGCAGTCTTGCTGCCCATACGCTGCCTACAATTATATCAGCATTTCGGGAGCAGTATCCCCGTGTAAGGTTTGAACTAAAACAAAGCTCCTACTATGACTTGATTAATGGGGTGGTTAAGGGGGATATGGATATGGCACTGCTTGGCCCAATGCCAAAACAGGAAAAAAGGATTAAGGGAAAAACTTTATTTACAGAAAACATCGTTGCCCTATTGCCGCTAAATCATCGTTTAGCGAGGGAATCGTCAATTGCACTGAATCAATTGAGGGAGGACTCCTTTATTTTGTTTCCAAAAGGATATGTCCTGCGTGACGTTGTAGAAAATGTCTGTAAACAGATCGGCTTTTCCCCAACTGTTTCATTTGAAGGTGACGATATAGACGCTATAAAAGGATTGGTTTCGGCTGGCTTGGGAGTCACGCTTATACCAGAAGTTACATTGATTGAAAATCTGCCGCGTTCAACTGTCAGGGTTCCCGTGGTCGAACCCCAGCCTACTCGTACAGTAGGCATCATTATACCAAGTGAGCGTAAGCTTCCCCCAACAGAGAAAATATTTTACGAATTTATTTGTGATTTCTTTGCGAGGCTGAATAGATTTCAAATGTGATGGTTTAAGATATGGTTCACGAGGTTTATACAGAGACCAACACAAAGGCTGTTCCAAGTAATCACTTGGAACAGCCTTTTCAAGTTAAACCTTTAAGCATCCTGGTTCGTATAGGCTCTTTGCTCTTTATCCTTCTGCTTTTTAGCCTGATTTGCATTGGCGCTTCCAAATTCCTTGGAGAATTCGGAATCCTTTCTGCTGGAATCAAACCCCTGCTTGTTCTTTTGCTCCGGGTCATTTTTCTTTGTCCGCTTTGCCATGTTGTTTGCCTCCTTCTGCACTATAGTATGGAAAAAGAAGAATGAAATATTCACTTAAGGGAATCAAAAACATATGGGGGCTGAATAATTAGCAAAGGCATGGTTTTTAAAAAGGAAGTGAAGCATCTGATTAAGGAAGCCTGATTGTAAAGTCCTGAAGGCGAACATTGCCCCCGAACGGTATTCCGCAAAAACACTATAAAGGAGTTGTTAATCAAACTCTTTTTGTAAAGGGATAATGGATTGGCTTTTTCCAAGACAAGTAAGTTGCAAATCTTATCGAAGATTGCGAAAATTGTTTTAGTAAGATAACAAGGGGTGTAAAAATATGAGTAATCCAATTAGCCCGTGGAACAACGTCCATGGAGTTAATCTTGGTTATTTGTTGGAACAGTATGATTTGTTTGTGACTAACTCAGAATTAGTGGATGAAAGCTTAAGAAGATTATTTGCGGAGTGGGGAGAACCGGAAATTAAATCTTCACAAATGAATGAGCAACATCAGCAGCAAAATGTATCCCCTCAATTCATTTACAAGAAAATGAAAAAGCTTACAAAGGTATTGGAGCTGGCGGAGAATATACGAACAAAGGGCCATTTGGAAGCGAATATTTATCCATTGGAATCCAGGCCATCAACGGATCTGATTACGCTGTCCCACTATGGTTTAACTGAAGCCGATGTGAGAGAGGTACCTGCGGAACTCATTTGTCCGGAGAGGAAAGGCCAATTTTCAGATGGATTAACTGCGATTCAATTTCTTAAACAAGTATATACGGGCAATAGTGGATTTGAATTTCAGCATGTTGAGCCAGAAGAGAGACAATGGCTGCAGCAAAAAATTGAAAATGAGTTTAGTAGACCTGCAGTTCAGGCATCGAGGAAAGCAGAACTATTAAGGAAACTTTACAAAGCGGAAGGATTCGAACAATTTATTCAAAAAACCTATGTTGGCCAAAAACGTTTTTCTGTCGAAGGGTTGGAAGCGCTTGTTCCTGCCATTGAAGAAGTCGTTCATTTATCTGCAGAAGCTGGAATTAAAAATGTCATGATTTCCATGGCGCATAGAGGAAGGTTGAATGTTCTCGCGCATGTGTTGGAAAAACCATATGAAGCCATTTTTTCACAGTTTCAACATTCAACATGGGTGAACGATAACCCTGATTATTCTGAAACCATTGGTTCTACTGGAGATGTCAAGTACCATATGGGTGCTGTGAAGAATAGGCAATTCGGGGACAAGCGGATTAAGGTGATCCTGGCAAACAACCCAAGCCATTTGGAGTTTGTCGGTGCAGTTGTAGAAGGATACACAAGGGCCGCTCAAGATGATCGTTCTGTAAAAGGATACCCAAAACAGGATACTTCGAAAGCGCTCGCTCTAGTAGTGCATGGGGATGCAGCATTCCCAGGCCAGGGGGTTGTCGCAGAAACGCTGAATTTTTCAAGAACGAATGCGTATCAAACTGGCGGAACCATTCACATTATTGCAAACAACCGGATTGGCTTTACAACGGAAAGTGAGGATTCACGATCAACGCGATATTCCAGTGATCTGGCAAAAGGGTTTAACGTTCCGGTTGTCCATGTCAATGCGGATACGCCTGAGGCATGCCTGGCAGCTATTAGGTTAGCGTTTGAATATCGTCAGAAATTCAATAAAGATATAGTAATAGATTTAATTGGATATAGAAGGCTAGGCCACAATGAAATGGATGAACCAATGGCCACTAACCCTGTAACATATAAGGTGATACGGAGCCACCCAACGGTAACCTCTTTATACAAGCGGCAACTGATAACAGAAAAGTCTGTAACCGACGAGGAAATCAAGCAGATTGAAACAGAGGTAGCAGCAGGGTTCACCCAGGCATATGAAAAAGTCGATAAGAAACCTGCTGAGGTTCGGCCCCTTTCTGAATTACAAGCAGAAGATATCCATGAAATAGCGAAAATTGAGACTGCGGTTGAAAAAGAAGCTTTAACACAAATTAATTCGGAGCTTCTTAAGTGGCCGGAAGGATTCAATGTGTTTGGCAAACTGCAAAAAATATTGAAACGCAGATTGGATGTTTTTGAGAATCATGGAAAAATCGATTGGGGCCATGCGGAAGTATTAGCGTTTGCATCCATCTTAAAGGATGGCACACCAATTCGGTTAACGGGACAGGATACGGAGAGAGGGACGTTCTCCCACCGCAATATTGTTTTATCGGATGAAAAGACGGGAGAAAAATATAGCCCATTGCATAAAATCAGTGCAGCAAATGCGTCCTTTGCTGTTCATAATAGTACACTATCGGAAGCAGCGATACTCGGATTTGAATACGGATACAATGTGATTTCCCCAGAAACACTAGTGTTGTGGGAAGCTCAATTTGGTGATTTTGCAAATGGTGCGCAAGTTATTCTTGACCAATTTATTTCTTCCGGACGTTCCAAGTGGGGCCAAAAGTCAGGAATTGTGATGCTGCTGCCACACGGTTATGAAGGACAGGGGCCTGAGCATTCCAGTGCTAGATTGGAACGTTTTCTGCAAATGGCTGCTGAAAATAACTGGACTGTTGCGAATGTATCGTCTTCCGCACAATACTTCCATCTTTTAAGAAGACAAGCAGCGATTTTGAACACAGATGCAGTAAGGCCGTTAGTCTTAATGGCTCCAAAAAGCTTATTGCGAAATCCTTCTGCAGGTTCTTATTTAGAGGAATTTACAAATGGCCACTTCAAAGCGTATATTGAGCAGCCAGGACTCGGAACCGAACGGGATCAAGTAGAACGTATTGTCTTCTGTACAGGACGCCTGGCAGTAGAGCTAGGTGATCATGTGAAAGATTCGGAAGACTTTAATTGGCTGGATATTATTAGAATCGAAGAATTATATCCTTTCCCAGCGGAACAAATTAAGAAGGTTATCCAGCAATACAAAAACGTAAAGGAAATTGTTTGGACCCAGGAAGAACCGCAAAATATGGGGGCCTGGAGCTATATTGCCCCACATCTGCAGCAGTTGTTGCCTGATTCTATGAAAGTTTCCTATATTGGGAGACCAAGTATGTCCAGCCCTTCGGAGGGAGATCCAATGGTTCATAAAAACGAGCAGACAAGAATTATCAACTCTACATTAACAAAAACAGAAAAAAAGAAAACTGTCCATGCTTAAGGAAGGAAGTGTAAGGACATGGCGAAGATCGTCATCCCTCAATTAGCTGAATCAATAACAGAAGGAACTATTGCACAATGGATTAAACACCCTGGTGATGTTGTTTCAACAGGAGATTATATTTTGGAACTGGAAACAGATAAAGTGAATGTTGAAATTACCTCTGAGTTTAGCGGAGTTTTAAAAGAAATTTTGAAGGATGAAGGCGATACAGTAGTGGTTGGGGAAACAGTTGCAGTGATTGACGAAGCTGGCAATGGTCCTGCAGCCCAAGTAACCGAAGCGCCTGACGCAGAAGAAATACCAGCAGCAAAAAAAGAGACGGCCACCGAGGAAAAACCGGCAGCAAATGAAGCGCCAACTGCTGGCGTTAAACCTGATTCAACTAACAATGTTATTGCTTCTCCAGCAGCAAGAAAGTTAGCGAGAGAACGGGGAATTGATCTGCAAAAGGTTGTTCCCCAGGATCCGCTTGGAAGGGTACGCCAGCAGGATGTATTGAATTATATGCCTGAGCCCCGTCCGGCTGCCAGTCCGGAGCCGGCTCCAGCACAGCCAGCAGTACAACAAACAGGAGCCATTGAACAATCTGGTAAACCGGTGGAAAGAAGAAAAATGTCGCGCCGCCGCGCTACAATTGCCAAAAATCTTGTTGAAGTCCAGCATACGGCAGCGATATTAACCACATTTAATGAAGTAGATATGACTGCGGTAATGAATTTAAGAAAGAAAAGGAAAGATGCTTTCCTTAAGGAACATGATGTAAAGCTTGGATTTATGTCATTTTTTACAAAAGCGGTGGTCAGTGCGCTTAAAACGTATCCGTTGCTGAATGCAGAAATTCAAGGAAATGAACTGGTGATTAAGAAGTTCTATGATATTGGAGTTGCTGTTTCTACCGAAGAGGGCCTAGTTGTTCC
Source organism: Bacillus sp. FJAT-27225 (assembly GCF_001685025.1). Classification (GTDB taxonomy): domain Bacteria; phylum Bacillota; class Bacilli; order Bacillales; family Cytobacillaceae; genus Bacillus_D. The sequence continues at coordinate 99,922 of NZ_MAYU01000024.1, forward strand.
TGTGGTGAGAGATGCTGACCGGTTGAACTTTGCTGAAATAGAAAAGGAGATTGCCAGTCTCGCACTAAAGGCAAAAGAGTCAAAACTTGCTTTATCTGATCTTCAGGGCGGCACATTCACAATTACAAACGGGGGAACATTTGGATCATTGTTTTCTACCCCTATTTTAAATGCCCCGCAGGTTGGAATATTAGGTATGCATTCTATTCAAAACCGGCCTGTCGCTGTAGACAATGAAACAATAGAAATCCGTCCTATGATGTATATTGCCCTTTCCTATGACCACCGTATTGTCGATGGAAGGGAAGCAGTTGGATTCTTGGTTAAAATCAAGCAATTACTGGAGGATCCAGAGAAATTACTACTAGAATCATAGAAAGATTTACCTGCTAGGAGGCATACTATGAATATTCATGAATATCAGGGAAAAGAACTCCTTAAACAATACGGGGTTTCAGTCCCGAAAGGAAAGGTAGCGTTTACTGTAGAGGAAGCAGTGGATGCTGCAAAAGAGCTCGGTTCAAGCGTATGTGTTGTGAAAGCACAAATCCATGCCGGGGGAAGAGGGAAGGCCGGCGGAGTGAAGGTCGCAAAGAATCTTGAAGAGGTCCGCCAATATGCATCGGAGATACTAGGGAAGACACTTGTTACCCATCAAACAGGTCCTGAAGGGAAAGAAGTGAAACGCCTGCTTATTGAAGAAGGCTGCGATATAAAAAAAGAATACTATATTGGTTTAGTACTTGACCGTGCAACTTCCCGAGTTGTGTTGATGGCTTCCGAGGAAGGCGGCACAGAGATTGAAGAGGTAGCAGCAAAAACACCTGAGAAGATTTTCAAGGAAGAAATCGATCCAGTCATTGGTTTGACTCCCTTCCAGGCTCGCCGAATCGCATTTAACATTAGTATTCCGAAAGAGCTTGTAAACAAAGCGGTTAAATTTATGTTGGCCTTATACAATGCCTACATTGACAAGGATTGCTCCATTGCAGAAATCAATCCGCTCGTTATCACTGGCGATGGACAAGTACTTGCTTTGGATGCGAAATTGAACTTTGACTCTAACGCTTTGTATCGCCATAAGGACATCCTGGAGCTTCGGGATTTAGAAGAGGAGGATCCGAAGGAAATTGAAGCATCTAAGTATGATTTAAGCTACGTTGCATTAGATGGAAATATTGGATGTATGGTGAATGGTGCAGGTCTTGCCATGTCAACAATGGACATCATCAAGCATTATGGCGGAGAACCTGCTAATTTCCTTGATGTTGGTGGCGGTGCAACTGCAGAAAAAGTAACAGAGGCATTTAAAATCATCCTTTCTGATAAAAACGTCAAGGGAATTTTTGTGAATATTTTTGGCGGGATAATGAAATGTGATGTCATTGCGACGGGCGTAGTCGAGGCTGCCAAGCAGGTTGGGTTAAGTGTACCTTTAGTCGTGCGTCTCGAAGGTACAAATGTTGACTTAGGCCGAAGAATCCTTGCTGAATCGGATGTTGAGATCATTGCAGCGAATTCAATGGCGGACGGTGCCCAGAAAATCGTTTCATTAGTGGGGTAGAAAGGAGACAAAATAGTGGGTGTTTTTATAAATAAAGATACAAAAGTTATTGTTCAGGGCATCACAGGTTCTACAGCCCTTTTTCATACAAAACAAATGCTCGAATATGGTACGAAAATTGTCGGAGGTGTCACCCCCGGAAAAGGGGGAACTGAAGTTGAAGGTGTACCTGTTTTTAATACAGTTAAAGAAGCTGTAGAGGAAACAGGAGCTAATGCATCTGTCATCTATGTTCCAGCCCCGTATGCGGCAGATGCAATTCTGGAGGCAGTGGACGCGGAGTTGGAGCTGGCAATCTGTATCACGGAACATATTCCTGTTTTAGATATGGTAAAGGTTAAACGTTATATGGAAGGTAAGAAAACGCGTTTGGTTGGGCCAAACTGTCCTGGTGTGATTACTGCTGATGAATGTAAAATTGGCATTATGCCAGGATATATCCACAAAAAAGGCCATGTTGGTGTTGTATCCCGTTCAGGGACACTCACATATGAAGCTGTCCACCAATTAACCCAGGCTGGAATTGGCCAGACAACAGCAGTTGGGATCGGTGGAGACCCAGTGAATGGAACAAACTTTGTTGATGTGTTAAAAGCCTTTAATGAGGATCCTGAAACATATGCTGTTATTATGATCGGGGAAATCGGTGGAACTGCTGAAGAAGAAGCCGCCGAGTGGGTGAAGGAAAATATGACGAAACCAGTTGTCGGCTTTATTGGCGGAAGGACAGCACCTCCCGGAAAACGGATGGGACACGCAGGAGCCATTATATCTGGCGGAAAAGGAACAGCAGAGGAAAAGATCCGCGTAATGAATGAATGTGGAATTGAAGTAGCAGAAACACCAGCTGTCATGGGTGAAACATTAATCAAGGTTCTAAAAGAGAAAGGCCTCTTGGAAAAGTGTAAAACAGTATCATAATCCTTTAAAACTTGAATTCTTCTGTTTCTTGGGGCTGTTTCATAACAGAGGGTGGAACTCCTCAACAAAATACCCCGAGTTGAAAAGAGAATACAATAAAAGCCCGGACTTTTAGTATAAAAAATCCGGGCTTTTATTTTTTAGCTGATTAAGCAAGCCTCATTGCAAAGTCTTGATAGCCGAACTTTTGAACGACTCTGCAATTACCGTCTTTGTCCTGGATGGCGATGGCCGGGAGTGGCATACCATTAAAGGTTGTATTTTTAACCATTGTATAAATGGCCATGTCACCAAATACCAAGCGATTGCCAATTTCCAAAGGCTTGTCAAACGAATAGTCACCGATGACATCGCCAGTCAGGCAGGTTTGTCCGCCAAGGCGATACAAGTAGGGCTTTTCGCCAACTTCGCCTGAACCAAGAAGAGGGGGGCGATAAGGCATTTCAAGGACATCCGGCATATGGCAGGATGCCGAAGTATCAAGAATGGCAATATCCATTCCGTTCTTAACCGTATCAAGGACAGTCGTTACCAAGTAGCCGGCATTGAGGGCAATGGCTTCCCCTGGCTCAAGGTAAACTTCCAGGCTGTACTTATCCTGCATTCGCTTAATGCATTTTTCTAGGAGCGGGATATCATAGTCTTCCCTGGTAATATGATGTCCGCCTCCGAAATTAATCCATTCCATTTGAGAGAGCCATGGCCCAAACTTTTCTTCAACAGCGTTCAGGGTTAACTCCAATGCATCCGAATTTTGCTGGCAAAGTGTATGGAAGTGCAGGCCGGAAACGCCATTCAGGAGGTCGGGGCGGAAGTGTTCAATCGTAACCCCAAATCTTGAACCTGGTGAACATGGGTCATAAATTGCATGGCCTTCTTGTGTTGAGCATTCTGGATTGATTCTCAAACCAACCTTTCTGCCAGCTGCAAGAACCTTGTCCTTAAATCTTTCAAGCTGCGTGTTGGAGTTGAAAATGATATGATCGCAAATCTCAATGATTTCATCAATTTCATCATCCCGGTAAGCAGCTGAGAAGACATGATTTTCTTTACCCATTTTTTCATAGCCAAGACGGGCCTCGAACGGGCCGCTTGCTGTAGTGCCGCTTAAATATTCTCCAATTAGAGGATATAAAGATGTCATTGAGAATGCTTTCTGGGCTAATACAATCTTGCATCCTGTCCGCTTCATGACGCCATTCAGGATTTTAAGGTTTTTTTCCAAAAGGCCTTCATCTACTACATAACAAGGAGTTGGCAATTCTTCAAATTTCATCTTAGTCCACAAGCTTTGGGTCAAAGCTTTCCTTCCATGGGAGTCCCCATTTGTTCAATGCCTCCATGAATGGGTCTGGATCGAACTCTTCGATATTAAAGACCCCTTTGTAATCCCATTTGCCGCTCATCAGCATCATCGCACCGATCATTGCCGGTACGCCAGTGGTGTAGGAAACTGCCTGAGAACCAACTTCCCTGAAGCATTCTTCATGGTCGCATACATTGTACACGTAGTACACTTTATCTTCTCCGTCTTTTTTGCCCCGGAAAATGCAGCCGATATTGGTTTTACCCTTTGTACGAGGCCCGAGTGAGGCTGGGTCTGGCAATACAGCCTTAAGGAATTGAAGCGGAACGATTTGCTTACCTTCAAATTCGATTGGCTCAATCGAGGTCATCCCCACATTCTCAAGGGCCTTAAGGTGAGTGAGATAGCTTTGGCCAAATGTCATGAAGAAACGGATGCGCTTAATGCCCGGGATGTTTTTAGCAAGAGATTCGAGCTCTTCATGATATAGAAGGTACATGTCTTTCTCGCCAACTTCAGGGAAGTCATAAACACGCTTGATTTCCATTGGCTTTGTCTCAATCCATTCGCCGTTTTCCCAAAACCTGCCATTTGCAGAAACTTCACGAATATTGATTTCAGGATTGAAGTTTGTTGCGAATGGGTAACCATGGTCACCTGCGTTACAGTCAAGAATGTCGATATATTCGATTGTGTCGAAATGATGTTTTAGTGCATAAGCAGAAAACACACCAGTTACACCGGGGTCGAAGCCGCTGCCAAGAAGGGCAGTAATGCCAGCCTCACGGAACTTTTCATGGTAGTCCCATTGCCATTTATATTCAAACTTTGCCGTATCTTCCGGCTCATAGTTTGCTGTATCCATATAATTTGTCTTCGTTGCCAGGCAGGCATCCATAATCGTCAGGTCCTGGTATGGTAAAGCAAGGTTCATAACGATATCTGGCTTTACTTCATTAATCAGGGCAATCAATTCATCAACATTGTCTGCATCAACTTGGGCAGTAGTAATTTTTGTGCCTTTGCCATCGAGTTTTGCCTTTAACTCATCACATTTTGATTTCGTGCGGCTTGCGATACAGATTTCCTCGAATATTTCACTATTTTGAACGCATTTATGAACTGCAACTGAGGCTACCCCGCCGGCGCCAATAATAAGTGCTTTTCCCATTTCCTAATCTCCCAACTAATTAAATTTTGACAACTTGCCGAAACAACAAAAAAAGCAAGTGCAATACGCATAATGGCGCACAACACTTGCTTTGATATATTTATCCTATTAAATAAGCAGACATATCCATGGCGAAAAAGCCAAACTGATACACGGACCCTGGGCTTTTTTAAAACTTCAGGGAGAAAGCTCATTAATATTCAACATATCGTTTAGATCAGAGTCTATATAGCAAATAATTACTTTTACCACTCTTATTGACCGTTTCACAAGTTGTGTGCATATGCACTGGTTGTAAAGTAACCAACTTATAAAATTTGAGCTTTTAACTCAATCAATAGGGCAACTAAAGTTGCCAATCGGCATTTGACCCGGCTGTCCGTATGGCCTTAACTTCTTCATGAAAGAGGTGGTCAAAAATTATCTGCTTGGAGAGACCCCTGATAGATAGTGAATTCTCAGCCTTCCAATTAATGCTCTTATATAGTATCAATATATTTTTAAATAGGCAATGAGGAAAAATAAAAAAATTATAAATGAACCAGACTAATAGACTACGGAAAAGGGTGGAGATAATAGAAAATTATGTAAATAGTACTACCGTATGTTAACATAGTAGTTAATTAGAATGATTGCGAAGCGGGAGGGAGAAGATTGGTAAAGGATTTACAACAAACCGGGGTAGAGGAAGAACTGCTTGAGTTACGGCGCAAGATTAATAAGGATACGATCAAGTCAAACTTTAGATCTAAGTTTATTGGCGGAATTAATGAAAAGGATGTACAGGAATACTTAGACAGCATTGAGGCGAAATATCAGCAAATGGAACAAGGCCTGAAGCGGAACATGCAAGAGATGATGGCATCCCGAAACAAACTTCAGAGGGAACTGGAGCACCATAAGGCTGAGGCGCTTGAGGAAAAGCTGAACCTCCAGGAAAAACTTGAATTGGCCCAAAGGGAACTTTCCTTTTATAAAGAAAAATACAATGCTGTTCATTTGATAAATGAACAGCAGGATCCGAAAGTATTGGAATTGGAAAATCAAATTGGCCAGATGGCAGAAGAGCTAAACTACCTGCAAAACCAAGCTGCCAGTGGCAGAAAGGAAAGAGAAAGGCTACAGGAATACTCGAATGAACTCAAGCAGGAAAACAGGTCTCTTAAGGAAAAACTTGCTGAGCTGGAACAGCATAGCCTTACTGCAAACAATCTTCAGCTGGAAAAAACGAAGTATGAAAAGCTTTTGATGGACCTTGAGCTATATAAGAGAAAACAAATCAGCCTGGAGCAAGCACTGGCAGAAAAATCAGCCGAAATCGAAGAGTGGCGGAATAAGTATGAAACAGTGGAAGAAGAGCTCATGCTTGAAAAAGCGAGAACATCAGGCTCCAAGATAAACGAGTTTAAAAATGATTTGTTCCATGTGTATCAACGATTGGAAACTTTGACTCAAGAACAGGTCAAACTGAATGAAGAATTACAGCAGCAGGTCAAATTCGAGCAATTCCGTGCAGAACAAGCAGAAAACCGAATGGCTGAACTGACTAGGCTGATTGCGGAGATAAAAGGGAAACTGGACAGTGAACAGAATCAATTTGAACGTCAGATGAGGGAATTCGCTGAACGGCAGCGCCATTTCCGTGCGGAACTTGCAGCCAGCTTACATTCTCTCCAATTAGAAGATGCATAAGTTTAGGATAAAATAAGCTGCGCTAATTGAAACCGGATTGGGCAAGACTGTAGAATCAAGGTACGTTTTATTCGTATAGGAGTTATAAATATGGCAAAAACGATTGTAGAAAAGTTGAACTTGCACAAATACGAAACACTTGCTGTTCTGGATATGCCAGAGGGAAAAGACTATCTGCCAGGACTAGAAGGTTATGATACGAGGTTGAGTGAAGGGAAGTACGATCTCATTTTTGCATTTGTGGCCAATATGGAGTCACTGAAGAATCTTGTCCTGGCTGTTGCAGATAACCAGAGATTGAATAGGAATGGTTACTTGTATATCGCTTATGCAAAAAAGGGAAACAAGGTGTACGATACATACGTCCACCGGGATGATATTCTTCCGGGTCTTGGCGCGGCTGAAGATGGATATGTTGGCAGCAGTACCATTAAGTTTTCCCGTATGGTGGGATTGGATGATGTTTTTACTGTTGTCGGCCTCAAGGAGGATGCGAAGGGGAAAAATTCCAGAGCAATGAAGCCCAGCCAGTCGGTGGATGATTATATTGAGTTCATCACGGAGATTGAAAAGGATCTTTCGGACACTCCTGATTTGTTGGATTTTTATAAGAACCTTACTCCAGGGTATAAAAAGGACTGGGCCCGTTATGTCTATAGTGCGAAACAGGATGCAACAAAAGCGAAGCGCCGCGGGGAAATGAAGGAAATCCTAGCTGCAGGCTTTAAAACCAGGGACCTTTTCAAAGCGGGGAAGAAATGAATAATAGTAGCGCCGGCCATATAATCAAGCCGGCGCTTTTTTATATCTTGTAGTACTGTCTTAACAAGTAGGACACCCATTTGCAATGCGGGTGGTTGCGAATGTTCTCAATCAGGCCTTTGACAATGGTTGTGCTGTACAAAGGCTCCTCGAGATTCTTTGCTAACAAAGACAGCGATTCTTTTTCGACAGGCTCTTCAATTTCAACGCTTTTTTCGTGAAGCAGTTCAATCAATTGATCCCTGGAGATCTCCTCATTCAACGGGCGGAGAAGTGTTTCATATAAATCTTTTGTAATAAAAGGCACGGATACGTTTAGTGCCAGCAGGTTTGTTTTTTCAACGAGTGACCTGCATAGGAGCTCCATATCAGGTGAAGGAATATTAAACAAGATGAATAACTGGGAATAGGTATTCAGCAGCGCCTTAATTGTAAGGATTAAGTCATATTTAATATCGTCAATCTCTTCGCCATACAGCCTCTCAATCATTGTTTGAATGCTTTTCTCCATCTTATTATCATAGTCCCGCATTTTCAAAAAAAGCTCCTCATTTAGGGACTGCATTTGCTCCTTAATGAGGATTTTGGCAAAATTAGAGCGTTTATGAAATGTATCAAAAGTAGAATAGTAAAATTCGTATAAAAGGCTTTCAGTCGGCCCTTCTTTTTTGACTATATAGTCAATATCTGATACAAACTGCATCATAAAATGATCAATCAATGCCGAAATCAGCTCGTCCTTGGACTTGAAGGATAAGTAAAAGGCCCCCTTGGAAATCCCACAGCGTTCTGTGATTTGTTGGACTGATGTAGCTTCAAAACCCTGCTCCGCAAAAAGTTCCAACGCTTTTTCCATTATTAATTGTTTTTTAATCATTTTTCATCTCTCTCCTAGTTAGCCTCATTGACAAATGACCGGTTAGTCATTAGTATAAGTAAATGGGTAAGTTAAGTCAATAAAGGGCAGGTGCACCAGTGAAGGGATTAGTTAATTTTGTATTAAAGAATAAATTGGCTGTGTGGCTATTAACGATTATTGTAACAGTATCCGGAATTTATTCTGGAACACGTATGAATATGGAAACGATACCCGATGTTACTATACCGTATTTAATGGTTATGGATGTTTACCCAGGTGCCACTCCTGAGAAAGTCATGGAAGACGTCTCCATGCCAATTGAACGGGCAGTTGAAGGGCTAGAGGATGTCAAGGCTATCTATTCCAATTCATATTCCAATATGTCCAGTATTCAGGTTGAATATGAGTATGGAATTGATATGGCTGAAGCAAAACGGGCATTGGAATCCGCCTTAGATGCAGTTGAGCTTCCTGAAGGCGCTCAGGAGCCGCAAATAACGGCTTTAAGCATGAATATGATGCCAGTTGTGGCGTTAAGTGTGAGCAGTACGGAAGAGGACATTGTTGAACTTACCTCAACAGTTGAGGAGATCCTTCTCCCTAAGATTGAGAAGCTTGACGGTGTAGGTTCGGCAACGATTACCGGCCAGCATATTGAAGAAGTAGAGTTAACCTATGATGATGCCAAACTTGAGCAATTTGGTTTAACAAAAGATAAAGTGAAAGAAATAATTCAAGCCAGCAATCTTGCTGTTTCTCTTGGCCTATATGAGTTTGAGGAAGGTGAAGAGGCTGTTGCGGTTGATGGGAAATTCATGACAGAGGATGAGTTGAAAAACATGCTCATTCCAGTGACTCCATCACAGAGCAATCCATCACCCTTTGTCAAACTTAGTGAAATTGCCAAAATTGAAACAGTCGGCCGAGTACAATCTGTATCACGCACAAATGGTGAAGATGCGATCGCAATCCAGATTGTAAAGGAGCAGCAGGCCAATACTGTTGATGTCGTAAACAGTGTGAAGGACTTGATTGAAGAAGAAGAGGATAAAATCGATGGCCTTGTGATTGATGTTTCCCTTGACCAGGGAGAACCAATCGAAGAATCGGTAACAACAATGGTTGAAAAAGCAGTCTTTGGCGGACTGATTGCCGTCTTGATCATTCTCCTGTTCCTGCGGGATGTAAAGTCTACCATTATCTCAATCATTTCTATCCCGGTTTCCATTTTCATGGCATTGCTGCTATTAAACTGGATGGAAATCACACTCAATATTATGACTCTTGGTGCAGTCACCGTTGCAATCGGGAGGGTTATTGATGACTCGATTGTCGTAGTCGAGAATATTTACCGGAGGCTACATCTGAAGGATGAAAAATTGACAGGCAGGGCCTTAATACGTGAAGCAACGATTGAAATGTTCAAACCAATTTTCTCATCAACATTGGTAACAGTAGCCGTATTTGCGCCACTTATTTTTGTCGGTGGCATGGTTGGGGAATTATTTGCTCCATTTGCTTTAACGATGACTTTTGCACTTGGCGCTTCGCTGCTTGTTGCGATTACGATTGTACCTGCTCTGTCACACACCTTGTTTAAGAAAAAGCTTTATAGTGAAAAGACAGAAAGCAGCCATAAAGAGGCAGGTAAGCTTGCAAACTGGTATAAAGGCGTCCTTGATAAGGTTCTTAACCATAAAGTGATTACATCTATTATCGCCATTGTCCTGCTCGCTGGAAGTATTGCCTTAACTCCGTTGATCGGGTTTAGTTTTCTGGGCAGCGAAGAAGAAAAGGTTATGTATTTGACTTATACACCTAAAGCAGGTGAACTGAAGGACGAAACACTTGAAAATGTAAGAGCTGTTGAGGAAGAGCTTCTTAAACGTGATGATATTGATATTCTGCAGATTTCCGTAAATGAAGAAGGCGACCCGATGTCCGCGATGATGGGCGGAGGCGCTGGCGGTGCGCTTATGTATCTGATCTTTGACCCGGAAATGGATCATTTCCCTGAAGTTCGTGAAGAGATTGAAAAATATGTTACGGATATTAGGCAATCGGGCGAGTGGAAAAGCCAGAACTTCTCAGCGATGTCGCTTGCTCCAAATGAAGTCAGCTATACCTTCTATAGCGAGGACCTCAATAAGCTGAATGAATCGGTTAAGAAGGTAGAGGCTATCATGAAGGAAAATGAGAGCCTGAAGGATGTCAGCTCCTCTGCAGAGGATGCTTTTGTTGAATATACGTTCAAAGTCGAGCAGGATGAGCTGCTTCAGTACGGCCTAACAGCTGGCCAAATCGTAATGATGCTTAACCCTCTCAAGACAGAGGAAGTTGTGACAACAATAGAGAAGAACGGCAATTCGCTTGATGTGATCGTTCAGCAGGAACAGGCATTACAGCCGAAATCAATTGAGGAAATGCTGTCTACTCCTGTTCCGACTGCTCTTGGAAAAACAATGCCGTTATCAGAACTGGTCACAATCGAGGAAGGAACGACATTGAATACTCTAGCCCGAAGCAAGGGTGAATACTATGCGACTGTCTCGGGTACTGCAACCGGCAAGGATATTTCAAAGGTAACATCCGATGTGCAGAAAGAAATTGATAAACTCGACCTTCCGAAAGGTGTAACTGTAGGGGTTGCAGGGGTTCAAGCGGACATGAATGAGACGTTTACCCAGCTTGGAATTGCCATGCTTGCAGCTATTGCGATCGTATACTTTATCCTGGTGGTTACATTCCGGGAAGGTTTGGCACCGTTTGCCATCCTTTTCTCGCTGCCATTTACAGTCATTGGTTCATTCGTCGGTCTCTTGATTGCGGGTGAGACGATTTCAGTTTCTGTCATGATGGGTCTATTGATGCTGATTGGGATTGTTGTAACGAATGCAATCGTATTGGTCGACCGGATCATTCACATGGAGCGTGATGGATTAAGCATGCGCGAAGCTATACTTGAAGCGGGATCAACACGGCTCCGTCCGATCCTAATGACAGCCATAGCAACAATCGGTGCGCTTATCCCTCTTGCAATCGGCCAGGGTGGCGGCGGCCTGATTTCCAAAGGGCTTGCTATTACGGTCATCGGCGGTTTAACCAGCTCCACGTTGCTTACGCTCATCGTTGTTCCGATTGTATATGAAGTCCTTTCAAAGCTATTTAAAAAGGACCGCAAGAACGAAGAGGAAAATTAAAAAGCTTTCTATATATATTGAAGTTTTAAAAACACTTTTTTGCAGATCAGTTGATTGGAGTGGAAGGCACGAAGCTCGTTCGAAAATGCAAAAAACGCATTTTCTCCTGCGGTGCTTTTTCAGGGAAGATTACTCAATGTCCTGCGGGAGCAGCGTGACAGGTGGAACCCCACAGACGCCAAAGTCGGCGAGGAGAAGAAATGCGGAGGCGACTGCCCAGCTCCGACAAGCGCTGGAGGGCCTGATGCAGGAGTCGTTCTTTGACTTCAGCTGAAGGACCGAAGCGACCTCGAGGAGCTAGGAGCCGCAGCTAGACAGGCTCACCGCACGCCCCGCGGAAAGCGAAGTGCCTCGCGAAAGGCAAAAGGCGCCTGTCTCTGCAATGATTATTCATAGGAGCTTCCCTTTGTGGAACGGAAATCAACAGACAAATTTTTAAAAAATAATTTCAATTTATATATTAAAAAAGCCAGGTAAAGTAGGAATTCCTACAGATACCTGGCTTATATTATTTTAGGAAAGAAATACCGTTTTTTTAAAATAGTTCCGTTTGACAGAATTGCAATAGTAGTATAGCCTTATCAATATAATTTAATAGTAACCTCACTTTTAACAGTGAGGTAGAGGCGCGATATTTAACAGTCCATAGATGAGCTCGAGAAAGCTGGGATTCTATGGAGAAGGAAATGTCGCCGAAGTGGGCAATATTCTCGGTATTGCTTGCTGGGTCTGCAGTGAATAACTGCAGGACTGTCTCAGTGAACTCCCAGTTCATCTGAGTTGTGCTATCTCATTCGGGATAAAGAGAGGGAATCTGTGCTTGCGTACATATATGTGCGGCCTGAGTCTATCTCAGGCCGCTTTTTGTATTCAAGCACGAAAAAAATGGAGGAGAAACGATGAATAAGAGATTTTCAGTCATTCTAGTAGTTATGTTATCTGCGGTTCTTTTACTGGCAGCTTGCGGCTCCAGTGAGAACAGCGGTTCTGGATCAGGCTCATCCGATAAAGATACGTTTAAAGTAGGCCTTGAAGCAGGGTACGCCCCATTCAACTGGACACAGATGAATAGCGATAATGGTGCTGTAAAAATTTCAGGTGCATCTGAATATGCTGGAGGCTATGATGTTGAAATTGCGAAGCGAATCGCAGATGGGCTTGGCAAGGAACTTGTTATCGTCAAAACCGAATGGGACGGCCTCGTTCCGGCACTTACATCTGGCAAAATTGACGCAATTATCGCAGGAATGTCACCGACTGCAGAGCGAAAAAAGACAATCGACTTCTCGGATAACTATTATAACTCAAACCTTGTTATGGTAGTGAAAAAGGGCAGTAAATATGAGAAGGCAACATCGATTCAAGACTTTAGTGGTGCCAAGGTTACTGCGCAATTGAATACTTTCCACTATTCAGTTATCGATCAGATTGACGGAGTGAAGAAACAAACAGCTATGGATAATTTCCCTGCTATGAGGGTTGCTCTTGAATCAGGCATGATTGATGGTTACGTGTCTGAACGTCCAGAGGCAATTAGTGCGTCTTCGGCAAACGGTAATTTCGTCATGGTTGAATTTGAGGAAGGCTTCAAAACTTCTGCTGATGATACGGCAATTGCAGTTGGGCTAGAAAAAGGAAGCGACCTGACTGATAAAATCAATGAAATTCTTAGCGGTATTTCCGAAGAAGAACAAACTGCGATTATGGATGAAGCGATTAAAAACCAGCCCGCTGCTAAGTAAAAAGGCGATTATAAAACCGGCTGAAACCAGCCGGTTTTATAATGGAAAGGAGAAGCTGCATGAGTATTCACTGGATTATTAGTATAATCTCTGATTATTGGCCGATGTTTTTGCGTGGTGCAGGCATTACGCTTTTGATAGCCCTGATAGGTACAATTGTTGGGGCGTTGATTGGCCTTATGGCTGGGATTGTCCGGACGATTCCTATGCCGGATAAAGGTTCAAAACGTGTTCTATTAAAAACGGTAAACATTCTTCTTTCAATTTATATTGAATTTTTCCGGGGAACGCCGATGATTGTCCAGGCAATGGTCATTTATTATGGATCAGCAATGGCATTTAACATAGATTTGAATGTCCTGGTCGCGGCATTGATCATTGTATCGATTAATACAGGGGCCTATATGGCGGAAATCGTCCGAGGCGGCATTCTTTCAATTGATAAAGGCCAATTCGAGGCAGCTCAAGCGATTGGGATGACCCATTTTCAAACAATGATGAATGTAGTACTTCCGCAAACGATCCGGAACATCCTGCCGGCAACAGGAAATGAATTTGTTATCAACATTAAGGATACATCCGTTTTGAATGTCATTTCAGTTACCGAACTGTTTTTTCAAACAAAATCGATTGCCGGAAACAACTTCAGGTACTTTGAATCATTCTTTGTAGCAAGCTTGCTTTATTTAATTATGACATTCACGGTAACGAGGATTTTGCGCTATATTGAAAGAAAAATGGATGGCCCTGACAACTATCAAATGATCATGATGGGGAACCAGATGCAAGTTGAAACCCCTGATGATATTGCAAAGAAAACGAGAAGGAGCTAGGGGGGATAGCCATGGAAACAATCATTGATATTCGGCATTTAAGCAAATCATTTGGGGCGCATGAAGTCTTGAAAGATATTAACTTCTCGGTTGGTAAAGGGGAGGTTGTTACCATTATCGGGTCTTCTGGTTCGGGAAAATCAACCCTCCTTCGCTGTGTCAATCTTCTTGAGATGCCAAGCGGTGGAGAAATCATTTATAAGGGTGAGAATATTCTCGATGAAAAGCATGACTTGGCTTTGTATCGGACAAAGCTCGGAATGGTCTTTCAGCAATTCAACTTGTTTAACAATCACAATGTGTTAAGCAATTGTACGGTTGGCCAAATGAAGGTGTTAAAAAGATCTAAAGAGGAAGCTGAACAAATCGCCTTGAAGTATTTAAAAGTAGTTGGTATGGACCGCTTCATCAATGCCAAACCGAGCCAGTTATCAGGCGGCCAGAAGCAGCGTGTGGCTATAGCGAGGGCGCTATCAATGGAGCCAGATGTGATGCTGTTTGATGAACCGACCTCCGCGCTTGACCCCGAAATGGTTGGAGAAGTCCTAAAGGTGATGAAGGAGCTTGCCGAATCAGGATTGACCATGCTGATTGTAACCCATGAAATGGGCTTTGCCCGTGAAGTGTCGGACCGGGTTGTCTTTATGGATAAGCGAGTCATTGCAGAAGAAGGCCATCCAGAACAAATCTTTACAAATCCAACACAAGAACGGACAAAGGAATTCCTGAAACGGACATTAAACCAGTACTAGGATCTCTGAGGAAGAGAGTCATAGAGGCTCTCTTTCTTCATTTAGTTTAGTATAGAAAGAAAAGGGAAGGAATAATTAAAGTGCAAAATACATAAACAGGGAGTTTTAGCATGAGTCCATTGAGCATGATTGTAACCATTGTCGTTATTAATGTAGTGTATGTTTCTTTGTTCACTGTCCGCTTGATGTTTGTAATGAAGGGACAAAAGGTCCTGGCTTCCCTCATAAGCGTAGTCGAGGTTTTCATTTATTTGATCGGTTTAAATATAGTACTTGAAAATATTGATAAAATATATAACTTGATTGCTTATTGTATAGGCTGGGGTAGTGGTGTTTATCTTGGAAGTAAAATTGAAGAATGGCTTGCTTTGGGATATGTAACATTGCAAATCATTATCAACAAAGAAGAATCGAGTGTCCCACAAGTTTTGAGAGACAAGGGATACGGGGTAACCAGCTGGCTTGCAGATGGACGGGATGGAAACCGGATTGTCATGCAGGTGCTTGCAAAACGTTCAAATGAGAAGAAGTTAATGCGCACAATAGAAGACATCGCACCGTCTGCTTTTGTTATATCTTATGAACCTCGTACTTTAAGAGGTGGATTTTGGACAAAGCGTCTTCCTTAAAGGCATTGGATTTTTTGAAGGGAAACGGCAAAATCCGTTTCCTTTTTTATGTCAGGATTTATGATTTTTTATAGTACAACTACATGTTCCTTAGTTTTAAAAAACTTTTTCGAACTAGGAGGAAATACACCGGCCAGATAGCACCATTCCCAAAACATCGTCCCTTTTCCTTTGCCAATCGCGCCCTGTAATAGGAAACCGGGAGGAACAGATTCCGGAAGCCCTGTTACATGATAAGCACTGCCTGTCTCTAAGTCGATGAGTTTGAATACTGAGTTGATCGATGAAGAAACTTCAAACAAGCCGGGAAGGGTAGAGTAATAAGAGTCAAGCTTTTGGAAGTTCCTTTCTAAAGTCTTATTGATATCCAGGTTTCCTGAAAGAATGCCTGGATAGGCAGTCTCTGTCAAACGATTTAATAGGGATTCGCAAATGGAGAGCTCTTGCTGAAGCTGGGTACTGAGGGTTTCAATTGTGGGCAGGATTGAGGTCTTTTCCCTTTTATCTATCCAATAGGCAAACCTTCTTAGTTGTGAAAGAAAAAGGCGATGTTCCTGTTCTTGTTGGCTAATGTGTATACAATGCGGTAAATAGGCCGCAACTAATTCTTCCCAAAATGGCTGACCGCATTGCTGCCATGAGTCTGGGCAATTGTCTTCAAGATAATCGGCCATAAAGCCGGCAAGGATTCGGAGAAACTCATTTCTGATAGGATCTGACGGTTTCCTGAGTTTCCAGGCAATAAGGTCATTACCGTAAAATTTCATCAATCCGCGGTTTCTCATTTCAAACTGTTTGCTGATTTGAAGTTTTTTTATCATTTCCTCACGTTCCCCCGGATAGGTAAATTCATGGGTAAAGGACGTGATTTGCCAACCTTTTTTGCAACAATAATCAGTTGGCTTTCCGCTTCCGCACGCACATAAAGATAGTTTCTTCATTCGTTCGCCTGCTTTCTATTTAGTTTTTTTAATGGGAAACAATTTGAATGGGAATCAGAAGGTGAAAGAGAGGAGAGTACATTGCCATCATACCTTTAGATCAAGGGAAATAGTCGTTCTAAAATTGACTAATTTAGGAACAATTAACACCGTGAAGCAATAAATCAGCAGAGGGGCTTTATTGTATAAAATTGCAGGATTATGGAATTGAATGAACTAGCAGGCTGTGCCGAACAGCATGTTTTATTAATGGGTAAAGTAGGAAAGCTAAAAGAAATCTAACCATTTTTAAATTGGCTTTGGTATAATAGGCAAGGCCTTTCTGTATGGAAGACACTTTGGGCCTGTTATCTATTAATTGAGGTGCATTAATGAATAAACTTTTTAACATTGAGTCTGAACATACTTCTGTCCGGACGGAACTCATTGCTGGTCTTACGGCGTTCATGACTGTTGCGTACATAATAGTGGTCAACGGGGCGATTCTTAATCAGGCGGGGATGCCTTATGAAGCTGTTACAATTGCGACGGTTATTTCCTGCTTTATCGGCTGTATGTTGATGGCGCTATGGGCAAACTCTCCACTCCTCCTGGTTCCGGGCATGGGAGATAATGCCTTTTTTGTTTTTACCCTTGTGTTTGCGTTTGGGCTGACTTGGCAACAAGCGCTAGCAGCAGTGTTAATTGCGGGAATCGTATTTGTACTGGCTGCCGTTACAAACGGGGCTGCCTGGTTGTCCCGTTCGATTCCACAGTCGATGATTCATGCGATGACGGCTGGAATAGGGCTGTTCATTGCGTTTCTTGGTTTGAAAAATGGGGGATTAATTGTTCCGAACGAGGGGACCTTTGTCGCTTTGGGAAGTTTGAGGGATCCAGGAGCTTTGACGACTCTTTTGAGTTTAGCAATTTTGCTTCCGCTTTTTCTGCGTAACATCAGAGGGAACTTTCTGATAGGGATTATAGCAGGAACTGTAATTGGCGGGTTACTGGGAATCGTTGATTTTTCAACGATAGGCAACTTTGGCTTGTCGTTTGAAGGCTATGATTCGATTTTCATGGCTTTTGACTTTAGCCAGTTAACGACAGTCAGTTTCTGGACGGCTGTATTCTCTTTATCGATGGTGATTATTTTTCAAAATATGGGTGCACAACTGGGGATGCTTACGGATAAAAGAAAGTTTAAAAAGTCATTTCAGGCAAACGCCTTTTCTGTTGTTGCTGCAAGTCTTGTGGGCTGCAGCCCGACTACAACAGCTGCTGAATCAGCAACAGGAATTGCTGCTGGCGGAAAAACGGGGCTCACTTCCTTTACAGCGGGTCTTTTGTTTATTCCGGCCTTGTTCCTCATTCCATTTTTTAAAGTAATCCCGAATGAAGCGATTGCTCCTGTATTGATTATTGTTGGCTGCCTGATGGCGCAAAGTTTAAGACAAATTCCATTTGATGATTTTACAGAAGCCTTCCCGGCATACCTTATGCTCGTTGTCATGCCCCTTACGTTCAGCATTGCAAATGGGATTGCATTTGGATTCATAGTTTATCCAATTGTTAAGCTAGTCACCGGCAGAAAAAATGAAATTTCTACAGCGATGTATGTAATTGCATTCTTCTTTATGCTTTACTTTGTGTTGGGAGCGATGTAGTTTATCGACCAACATATAAGAATAAATAGTAAATAGAAGCTCCGATAAATGTCGGGGCTTTTTTTAGTACTAGAAATGCAGAAAAAAGCAGGAGGTTCATTAAAGATATTGTTGTTTACAGATTTGTATGCATGTTTGCAAATGTGTAAACAAATGTATGCAAAAATGTTTACATGTATACAATTGTGTTTGCATGCTGTTGTTAAGCGATGTGTACGGATTTGTATACACTTTTGTTGTAAGGATGCTGAGTGTTTACAAAAAGTTTACAGGTTTACATTCTTGTTTCTTTTTTTCCTTAATTATTGAACTTACACCAAAACAATCTTATCCTATAAGAGTAGCCCTGTTTTTATAGGAATCTTAAAATGAAAGGGAATGAAGAAAATGTCTAATGCCAGGATTGCAGCAGTTGATGTAGGAAACGATTCAATAAAAGCTATTTTTGGAGAGTTTGAACACGAATTAAATATCCCAAATATTATTGCCAGAGATACAGAGGATCGCCCTGTCATAGGGATAGAGGAGCTGGACAGCAAAAATCCACTTGATGGAATCCATGTGAGGGTTCATTCCCCCGCTTTAAAGGAAAATAACGCTATTTACCGGGTTGGTGCATTGGCAACTAAAAGTGATAATGCTACTGAACTTGACCCAGGAAGCAGTAAATCGGAAGAAGACCAAACGCTTATCATGCTTTTTACAACATTGGCCCTAGATGCAGTCAGGGAGGAGAGCAATTTCCCAAAGGTAAAAAATATAGTTGATGCAAACTATACTCTCGGGACAGGGCTCCCTCTTCGTGAAGTAAAAGAGGGCAAGGATGCAGGATACCGTTCAAAATTGGCTGGATCAGTCCATCAGGTTGAATTCCTTGTGACACCAAAGTATCAGGGAATAAAAGTAAATATAAAATTTGATGAAATTAAAGTGTATCCAGAGGGTTTTGCAGCATACATAAATTTGGTAATGGACAATGATCTGAAGATCATTAACAAGGATTTAATCGATAAGAGAATTATCATTCAAGATATAGGCGGTTTGTCTACAGATATTGCGGTAATTCGGAACAGGAACGTCGATGATGATAAGGCACAAGGGTTTAATTTGGGCGTTTCCGAGTCCCTTGAACAGATCAGGGAAGAAATTAGGAGCAAGCACGGCGTCGAATTGGATAGCCGGAGAGATGTAGTGGAGATCATTACCAAGAAAAACGACCGAAACCACATCATGGTTAAAGGAAACAGGACAAGCGTACATGATATCACTGATCGAATTCTTCTTGACTTAGCCAAAAAACAATACCGGCTGTTAAGGAATGTCTGGAAGAAAAATTCCCAAACTGAAATCTGTTACTTCGTTGGCGGCGGGTCTACTGTTCTGAAGGAATATATTAAAACTTTAAACAATAATCTTGATGGATATAATATTGACTTTTTTGAAGATGAAAAAGAAAGTATCTGGATGATGGCAAATGCCTATTATAAACTAATTACCGATTATTCCAGGAAAGTAGAAAAGCAAAAACAAGTTACTAAAGAAGAACCTGTTAAAAGCTAAGGTATAAGATGACTAGATCAAACTCAGGCGAAATTAAAAGAGGCCAAACCATATCTTTTCGCATTCCTTCAGATACGCCAGACCATCTGTTAAAGCATTTGCAGAAATTGAAGCAAACTGAACGCAGGAATTTTTCGAGTAAGATAGCAGATTTTGTGATGGAGGGAGTAGGGAAGTCTTCAGCAAGGGAACGTGAGACGATTACAATACCTCTCCCTCATCAATTAAGTAAGTCACAGAGGGATTGGCTAAAGCATGAACATTCCGAAGCTTTGCTCGGAAATATTATTTATCAACTTTTAACCGATCCGGTACGTGCTACAGCATTGCTTGCTTCAATGAACAGCAAATCGCTTGATATCGATGAAGCTTTATATTTACAGGAAAACAATGAAATCCTCTCCCAGAGCAATCAGAGGGATCATGAAATACCATCGGATATTAATACTGACAACGCTGCCACTTCCCGTGACTTAGATGAAATGGATGATGATCTAAGTTCTTTTGACTGGGATACGGCTAAGCAAAATGAGGAAGATGTATTTGAAGAACCAGAGAAAGAATCAGATGAGGATTTGGGAGATTTATTAGGAGACTTCCTGGCAAAAATGAACAAGTGAAATTAATGGCGGATTTTGCCAAGGATTTTTGCTTTTGGCCGCCAATAGTGCAGTATAGCGAAAGCAAAATGACTAAATACCTGATTGTAGACATCTGAGGAGAAGATACAGCTCAATGAATAAACATAAATATACTACTGAAAACCTTATGGCTGATTAGGAGTTTTACTACTCCTATCAGCCTTTTTATTTTTAGTACTTTTAGAAGGCCTTGGTCGTTCTAAGGTTATTTCTATTTATACCTCTATATAATGACACCTCGTTTGAACATCCTCATATAGAATGACATTGTTTAAATTGTCGCTTTTGACCTTTAGTCTACCAAACCATCCTAATGAAATTTTTCCAAAAAAGGCATTTATCATAAATGAAAAGTAAAAAAAGCAAGTAAGTAAGCCAGTATTGCAAAAAGTCTAATTCCTAAATATGTATTTAAAGGTACATAAATGTTATTCGTCTATTTTTGTTTATGTTTTTCTGACAAAGGTAAATATGCCTATACGGATAAGTAAAGAGCTTATCCGCTGTCGCAAGCCTAACGAAAGGAGATGAGCGAGGGATGAGTGTGCAAAAAAGTACAGATAGTTCGAGTCTTGCGGAAGTTATAGACAGAATTCTCGATAAAGGAATCGTTATTGATGCTTTCGCTAGAGTCTCACTCCTCGGAATTGAAATTCTCACAGTTGAAGCCAGGGTTGTGATTGCAAGTGTTGACACTTGGCTGCGGTATGCGGAGGCTGTAGGGCTGCTAAGAGATGAATATCAGAATGAGAATGAAGAAAAGCCTAAAAGAGGTTTAATAAGCAACCCGCAATTTAGTTAATGTCCCCAGAAGTGGTAAGTGACGATTACAGCTGGAAGTAAGCGGGAGATAGCAATAAGTAGTAAAAATAAACAAAAATGAGGTTGATAGAAGATGGCTGAGAATGAAAAAAATGAACATGTGCAAGAAGTAAATCAACAGGATGAGAAGCAAGAAGAAAGCAATCAGCAAGATGAAAAAGTAGAAAATAAAAATTATTCACTCACGCTGGCGTTAATTGGCGGGGCGGTAGGAGTTGGAATTGGCCTGCTCTCCAGCCAGGGATCAGGAAAAAAGGCCATTAAGTCCTTAAGTGAGTCAGAATTTTTTAAAACGACCAGTCAGGAATTGAAGAAGGCTGCAAATGAAATCCTTACCGACCAAGCCCAAAAGGGAATTAAGCAAATTGCCTCAAGTTATTTAGGAGATAGCCAAATGGCTGACCCGTCAAAATACGAAGAAATCAAGGAAGAAAACAAGCAGCTAAATAACCGTCTGGACCGAATCGAAAGTATGCTCGGCCAGTTAACGGAAGCTGGAGCTAAAGCAAATTAACTAACAATTAGAGGGGCTGGCAATGGAGAAGCCTATTAAAAAAACAGCTGGAAAAATGGCCAAAGAAGTAATAAAACATACCCCTGAACCAATAAAGGAAAAAGTAAAAGATGTGGTAGCTGAAAAGGCCAAAGAGAATGTAGTGGAGCAAGTCCAGGACAAAGCCCATGAATTTTCGGATCATCTGGAGGAAAAGAAGGACAATTTTGCAGAAAAGTTGAATAGTGGGGCAGAAAAAGCCAAGGACAAAACCCAGGAAGCTCTACTTGCAGCCAGGGAAAAGGTAGGCCAGGCGAAAGAAAAGGGTGAAAAGCTGCAGGACAAGCTTTCCTCCTCTCAAAAAACCGATGACCGTAAAGTGAAAGGCGTCGGTGATATAAAAAGTGTCAGCAATATTAAAGGAGCCACGGCTATTAAATCCTCAAACGATATTAAGACAATAGGCTCTTAACAGGAATATAGAAAGGAGAATGAATGATGGCAGCAGTTCAAAAAAGTACGGACAGTTCAAGCTTGGCAGAAGTTATTGACAGAATACTGGATAAAGGGATTGTCATAGATGCATTTGTAAGAGTTTCGGTAGTTGGGATTGAAATATTAACAGTAGAGGCCAGGGTGGTTATCGCTAGTGTTGATACTTGGTTGCGCTATGCAGAAGCTGTGGGGCTTCTCCGGGACGAGGTTCAAGAGAATGGACTCCCTTCACGGCAGGAAGAAAGTGGAGCAAGATTTAGTATTTGATAGGAAGCATGGAAGAAGCCGGGGCTTAAATGCCCTGGCCTCCATTATTAAATTGGGAGGCCAAGATGGAAATTAAGAAGATAATCGCCAATGTCACCGAATTTTTTAACGAATTTGTGGCACCAGTTCATAAAATTACGTCTATAGAAGAAGCGGAAAACGGCTGGAAACTAATGGTAGAAGTGATTGAAGAAAAAGAGTATATGAAAAAATACGCCAAGGATGAAATGGTTGGTGTATATGAAGTAAGCCTCAATCAGGATAAGGAAATTACCTCTTATAAAAGAAGAGATTTGCGGTTTAGAAGCTCCATTAACCTGGAAATGTAGGGTGTGGTGAAAGAGTGACAGTATTAAAGAATAAAACCAAAAAGCAAAAGCAATCAATTGTTTGGGATCACGTTACAGAGGATTTGCTGGCTCGATCATCCCGATATTTGAAGGCTGGATATCCTGTCCACTTTACAGGGCCTTCCGGGACAGGGAAAACCTCTCTGGCGCTTGAGCTCGCAAAAACGAGGAAAAGGCCAGTCATGCTTATCCATGGGCATCATGAATTAAATACGAAAGATTTGATAGGAGACTTTACCGGATATACGAGCAAAAAGGTAGTAGATAACTATATTCGGTCTGTCTATAAAAGAGATGAAAGCATCACTGAAACATGGAGGGACGGCCGCCTGCTGGAAGCAGTAAAGAACGGCTACACGCTTATCTATGATGAATTCACCCGCTCTAAACCTACAACAAATAATATTTTTTTATCGATACTAGAAGAAGGAATCCTTCCTCTTTACGGCACAAAGTTAACAGAACCGTTTATTCGCGTCCACCCTGATTTTACAGTCATTTTTACGAGTAACCCAGCCGAGTATGCAGGGGTTTATGTAACGCAGGATGCGCTATTGGACCGCCTGGTTACCATTCATATTGATCATAAAGACAGTGAACGGGAAGCACATATTCTATCAGGAAAAGTGGATATCAGTAAAAGTGAAGCAGCAGCTATTACAAACCTGGTAGCTGAGTTAAGAAAACAGTGCAAAGAAGAATCCGGGCCAAGCCTTAGAGCCTCGTTAATGATTGCAACTATAGCGAAGAATGAGGGTATTCAAATTGATGGAAAAGACCTGGAATTCCAGAAGCTTTGCATCGACATTCTTGGCCAGCAAATAAGCCGCTCTATCGATGCAGACAACCCAATAAAAACAGCGAAGGGCATGATTAAAAAGGCATGCAGCAACCTGGAACTTAAAAAGGAGTAAAAGGAGAGACATACGAATGAGCCAAGGAGAAGCGGGAATCTATATATTTTGTGGAATACAGGCCGATACGGGTGAAAGTTTTGGCCAGGTCGAAGTTGAAGGTGAAAAAGTCGATCTGTTTGTGATCCCTTATAAGGACGCGGGAATGGTTGCAGCAGAAGTTCCAATGAAAATTTACCACCCGAATAAAGAAAATTTAATGATGCATCAGGGAGCTGTTTCACAAGTAATGAAACAAAACCAGACAGTCATCCCAGTCAGCTTTGGAAATGTCTTTAAATCCAGGGAAGATGTTGCTGTCCTTCTCGAAAATTTATATCCTCAGTTTGAAAAACTCTTCCCAGCAATCAAGGGTAAGATTGAACTTGGGTTGAAAGTGATCGGAAAAAAGGAATGGTTAGAATCTCAGGTAAGCGGAAACGAAAAGATCGAGAATTTAACCAAATCGGTTCAAGGAAAATCCGAGGCAGCCAGTTATTATGAAAGGATTCAATTAGGCGGTATCGCACAGAAAATCGTTCAATCCCTTCAAAGAGAGGTTGAGCAGGATATATTTGAACCTTTAAAAACACTGTCTGAGGCTTCAAAGGTAAATGATCCGATAGGTGAAAAAATGCTATTGAATGCGGCATTTTTGATAGATAGGGAGAAAGAAGCCGAGTTTGACCAAAAAGTAAATGAGGCTTATGAGAAATGGAAGGATAAGGTCGATTTTAACTACAGTGGACCATGGCCTGCATATAACTTTGTGAATATCCGGTTAACTGTCGAGAATGCGGGATGATTCATAAGCTTGTTTCTGCCCCTATTAACCTTGTTATAAAAATTGCAGAGAAGGTTAAGGAAGAGGCGGATAAGGAACTTTATGACCTTCCTACCATTCAGCAAAAACTAATTCAGCTACAAATGATGTATGAGCTTGGGGAAATACCGGAGGATGCATATAAGGCTAAGGAAGAGGAATTAATTCTCCGTTATGAAGTCGCAAAGCAGCTCGAATTGGAACAATGGGAAGAGATGGCGAAAAAGAAATGAGGGCAGCAGAAAGAATGGAAGACTTGATTTATTTATATGGATTGGTTCCAACAAACGAACTGATTGAAAAACCATTGCCACCCTTTAAGGATTTTGATGGCAAAGGAGAAATCTATCCAATTGAAATCAGCGGAATCACAGCAGTCGTTTGCCAACTTGATTCCGGGAGTTATACGGAAGAAACGATTAAGGAACGAATAGACAATGATATGGCGTGGCTGCAGGAAAAAGCTTTTCACCATCATGAAACGGTTTTAAATCTATCAAAACTTTATACGATTATACCTCTCAGATTTTGTACGTTGTACAAGAATGAGGACAGCTTAAAGGAAACTATCCAGTCCAATTCTTCACGGATGGAAAGCACCTTTAACTTAATTTCCAACAACGAAGAATGGAATTTAAAGATCTACTGCAATGACGAGTTATTAAAAAAAGAAGTTAGCGCTAATAATCCAGCAATTGAAGAAAAAAGAGAAGAAATTAGCAGTCTATCTAAAGGAAAACAGTTTTTTGAAAAGAAAAAGCTGGATCAGCTCATTGAAAAAGAGGTTGAGAAGGAAAAAATTGCGGTCTGTGAAGATATCCACCTGCACCTTAAGGGATTTGCTATTGAGGGACATGTAAAGAAAACGTGGGGAAAAGATGTCACAGGCAGAAAAGATCAAATGACGTGGAATAGTGTGTACCTTGTTCCTAAGACAAAAGTGGAACCTTTCTTGAAGCAGATTCAGCAATATGAAAAGGACATGAAGGAAAAGGGGTGGCAGTTTGAAGCTACTGGACCATGGCCTGCCTATCATTTTTCCAGCTTTTCATAAGTGAGGATGAGGATATGACAGTAAGGGAAACGATTGAAAACAAAGAAATAGCGTTAATTGATATATTGGATGTCATCCTTGATAAGGGAGTTGCAATCAAAGCAGATTTAGTGATTTCGATTGCAGGAGTCGACCTCGTTTATTTAGACCTTAGGTTATTAATTGCTTCTGTTGAATCCCTTGTCCAGGCGCAGCAAGGCGGCAAAACAATTTCGTCGGAACAATTTGATCAACAGAGGGAGGAATTAATCCATGCAACCGGCCAGCCAAACAAATGGACGAATTAACTTGGATCCTGATAACGCAGAACATGGATTAGCTCAGCTAGTTTTGACAATCATCGAGCTCCTAAGGCAAATCGTTGAAAGGCATGCTATAAGGCGTGTTGAGGGCGGAACGCTGACTGATGAACAAATTGAAGCTTTGGGAGAGGCATTGATGAATCTGGAAGAAAAAATGGAAGAACTAAAGGAAATATTCGGTTTGGATGCTGAAGATCTGAATATTGACCTCGGCCCTTTAGGAAGCTTACTTTAAAAACCAATAGCAGGGAGGTCTTCAAGTGGCAGTGGAACATAATGTGCAATCGAGCACAATTGTAGATGTACTTGAAAAAATATTAGATAAAGGTGTAGTGATTGCTGGGGATATTACTGTTGGAATCGCAGATGTAGAACTGTTAACGATTAAAATTCGGCTTATTGTCGCATCTATTGATAAGGCGAAAGAAATTGGTATGGATTGGTGGGAAAGCGATCCTTACTTAAGTTCAAAAGCCAATGAAGGAACGAAGGCGCTGGAGGAAGAGAACAAAAGACTTCAGGAGCGGCTGGAAGCTTTGGAAAATCAGCTTTCAGGGAATCGGTTAAATTCCCCTGAATTCAATGCGTAACATTTAATAACCACGATAAAAAGCAAATGGAGGAATGAACATGGAAGAAAATAAGGAAACTCAAACAACTTTGCAAAGTAACAAAGCGAGTGTTGATTCTGCAGTACTAAAACGAACGCTGGCCGGAGGAGTGATCGGTGCTGCACTTGGATATTTGGCTACTCCCGAGAATGGGAAAAAAGTGATAGAAGGCTTTAATGATGGTGTTTCAGGGCTTGGCAACGCAGCAAAGAATAACTCAAAAAAGGCCATCCACTCTTTAAAAGATTCTACCTCAAAGCTATTCAATAAAGAAGGAAAAAATGCAAAGGACGGGGAAGCGGCAGGAGAGAGTGATAATGATACGAGCCTTTCTACTGCTTCAGGCGAAAAAGAAGATTCAGAGAATAATAGTTTGGATGATCGCATGAACCGACTGGAAGAGATGTTAACGAAGCTCATTCAGGAAAAGGAAGGCCAGGAGAAAGGTCAGAGCAGTGCAAAAGCCACGAAGGCGGAAGAGGGCCTGGCAGAAGATAATCCTGATAGCAAAGAGAATGAAGATGAACCTGCGCTGGGTTCCGAGGGTTCCGAAGAGGAGTCGGATTCTGAGAATAATGGAGATACCGAGGATGAGTCGCAACTTGTACTTTCAAATGAAGGTAAATCGCAGCAATCTGAAAACGATAGAGAAAAGAATAAGGACGAAAAGAAGTCTCCAATAGAGGGAGAAGAAAAAGAAGATTTCGTATCCGGTCAATCGGCTGAAGGAACCGCATCCCAAGCTGATCATTCAGGGGATAATGAAGAGTCAAAAAAGCAGACTGAACAACAAGATGATAGTGAAGGCAAGGAGGGATCGTCTAAAGATGAAGGCTATGAGACGCTAAAAAAGCAAAATAAGGAACTACAAGAGCGTCTAGGTTCACTAGAAGGCATGTTGTCAAAATTGATAGAAGCAAAAAATAGCCAAACCGAGAATGACAGTGACAATGATACAGGGAATTCCGATACAAAGTCAGATAATCAAGATGAAAAATCTGCTGGACGAGATTCCAATGAAGGCAGCTCTCCAAATGAAAACCGGGAAGGTAATGAAAAAGTAGAGGCATCTGGAGAAGACGAGAAATATCAGGAAGAAACGGATGCTTCATCGAAAGAACTGGGAAACGAAAACGAAAAAGGCGCATCTTTAGAAAGTCAGGACGTTAAAGCAGAAAAAACAGATGCTTCCCAGGACGGGGAAGATGAAACAGAAAAATCTCAGGATAAGGAAAGCGAAGGGGAAGACGCTTCCCTAGAGGTCCAGGGAGAAAAAGAAGCTGATGCTTCTAGGGAAAACCAGGAAGAAGAAAAAGAGGCGGATGTTTCTCAGGAAGACGAGGAAGAGGAAGAAGAACTAGATGCATCTCAGGAAGGACAGGAAGACGACAATTCCGAAGGTGACCAGGAAGGCAAGGATAACAGTAAAGAAAATGAGCAAGCTGGGTTGAATGAACACAAAGGCCAGGAAAATACAGACAAGCCCAAGGAACCCAGCAAAAAGGCAGGCAAGACAAATAAAGAAAAACAAAAGGGAAGTTACACGGTTCTCTCGGAAGAGGACGACACCTACCTTCTCTTGGAAGGATTGGAAAGGAAGAAGGAAGATGAGTAATCAACCGGAAACAAAAGACACTGTACTTGAGTTATTTGTTCAAGCTGCCAATAACCATAGCTTTAACCTGGACATAACGTTAAATGTCAAGGGAGCAGTGATTACAGGCACCATCATTTCGGCTAAGGACTACTTTGAAGCTTTAAGTGGAACAGTCGAGGATGGAAGCGATGTGTCAGAAAAACTTAGTGAGATGTTATCAAATGCGGGAGAAAGTGTCGGTTCGGAAAGCCAGCCCGAAGCCAATTATATTCATTTGAAAAATGCCAATGTTTATGTTGGCGATAGCAAACCGACACCCTCAAAGGGTGATATTCTCTGGAGAGGAAAGCTCAGTGAAATTGATGGTTTCTTCATTGGTAGAATCGTAGATGGCAAATCAAAAGATTCATAATCGGTTCATTTATAAAAAGTAAACCTCCAGCAGTTCCGCAGCTGGAGGTTACTATTAAAGAGCTTCCTTAATGACCTTCTTGTAATACATGATTGAAAGCAATCCAAATATTGAGTACAAAGCTGTGTAAAGGGCCATGACCATCATCATCGGTGTCCATAATTCAGTGCCAAAGAAAAACCAGCCCGATTGGACAGCAAAATAACTGTGCAGGAGCCCTATGGTAAGTGGGATTCCAAAATTGAACAACTGCTTTACCTGGATTCCTTTTAACAGATCATCACGGGTAAAACCGAGTTTCCGCAAAATCGTATAGTTCGGTTTTTCGTCTTCACTTTCATCCATCTGTTTAAAATAGAGAATACAGCCAGAGGTAATTAGAAAGGTCAAACCCAAAAATCCGACAATAAACATAATTAATCCGAACGTCATTTTCTGATCTATTGACATTTGAAGGCGGGAATCATTGAAGTTACGTTCACTAAAAGAGTTGGCAACGAAAAGCTCGTTTGCTTCCTCTAGTTTTTCTTCATGTTTTAATGTAATTCCGGTATAGAGTGAAGATTTCTTTTGTATTTCTGGTAACAGGTCCTTCTCAAGCTTTTCAAATACACTATGGTCAACGATTGCAACAGGAGTGCCACCGCTAGTAAAATACCATGAAATATGATGCTCGTTTCTCATTCCTAGATAGGACTGTGAAATCACGACATTCTTCCCTTTTAGTTCAATGTTTCCAGCATCCTTTAGAGGCATGAACTTTTGGAGTGCATCGTGGTAGCCGGTAAAATACGTTTCATCGGGAGCAACAGCTGCTCCTTTTACACTTTCCTCACTTATAACTGAAATTTGCATAGAGTCAGAGTCCGAAATTCTTCCTTCAAATTCTGTTAGCATAATTTCCTCAAGATTAGCCAGAACTTGAATTACAGGGATTTCTTTCTTTGTAAAAGGGATAGTATTCTCCTCCAGTAGGCTAGTAAACTGCCTGGCATCTTCCTTTGTTACAAATGCGAAATCAGCTGCAATATTTTTGCGGGCAGATTCTTCGGCAGAATAGTAGGAGATGTAGCTTAATGAAAGCAATCCAATTGCAAGGGCAGATACGGTTGTAATGATTGTCAGCAACAGCGCATTTGATTTCATTCGGAACATTATGCTCGAAAGGGACAGCACTTCATTGACTGTTAAATATCCGTCTTTTTTTATAAGGATTAATTGAAAGATAAAGCTGACTGAGCCTTTGTAAAAAAAGTATGTTCCTATGATGACCGATCCCAGGATAAAAATCATTGCCATGAATAGATTGTTCATTTCTGTAATGTCACCACTAAACAGCCTTGAAGAAACGTAATAACCAGTCGCAATCAATCCAATGCCCATGATTCCCATAAGAATTTCCCAAACAAAAAGTTTTTTAACCCGTGTCTCAGTTGAGCTAGTAACACGGAAAAGGGACAAGATGGTTTGCCTTTTAATAAATGCATAATTCATGCCCATGATTAGCAGATAAATCAAACTAAAGACGCCAACTGTTTGATAGAAGGCCAGTGAAGAGAAAGTAAGTGTTGCTTCCAGCTCGATTTGCAAGATTTTGAAGAGAATCATCATAATCAGTTTCGAAAAAGAAAAACCGACAAATATCCCAATTGCCATGGAACAAAAGTAAAGGATACAATTTTCGGCAGTGAGAATGCGGAATATCCGAGATTTGGTCATACCAATCAACTGGAATAAGCCAATCTCCTTGCTTCGGCGCTTAATAAAGATGTTATTTGCAAACAGCAGAAAAACTGTAACGACTCCGACTAGCAGGACCGATGCGGCCCTAATAGAAGCAGCGCCCTTGATGGTCCCTTTTGTCTCATCCATTGCAGGATCATATTGCAGAGTAACAAAAGCGAAGTAAAGCGCTACAGTAAAGACTAATGCAAAGACATAAAGATAATAATTCTTTAGGTTCTTTTTCAGGTTCCGGAAAATGATTGAATTAATGCTCATATTGTACACCGCCCAAAACACCCTGGGTTTTGATGATATCCTTGAAGAAAGCCTGCCGCGTTTCATCGCCCTTGGTCAGCTGTGTATAAATCTGGCCATCTTTAATGAAAATTACCCGGCTACAATAGCTAGCTGCCGCGGGGTCATGGGTAACCATTACAATGGTTGAGTACCGTTTCACATTTAATTGGCTAAGCTTGTTTAATAGGTCAGAAGCTGATTTTGAATCCAGGGCTCCTGTCGGTTCGTCAGCAAAAATAATGCTAGGCTCATGGATGAATGCTCGCGCTGCTGATGTCCGCTGTTTTTGTCCGCCGGAGATTTCATTAGGGTATTTGTCCTTGAGCTCATAGATACCAAGTTCCTCGGCAACTTGTTTAAACTTTTCATCTGCTTCCTTCTTTGAGACATTGGAAATGGATAGTGGCAAAAGGATGTTTTCCTTCACTGTCAATGTATCGAGCAGATTGTATTCCTGAAAAATGAAACCAAGGTGGTTTTTCCGAAATTCAGCAAGTTGTTTTTCCTTCATCCCTGTAATTTCTTTACCTTCAATTTTTATTGTCCCATTAGTAACGGAATCAATAGAAGAGAGTACATTCAGCAGGGTCGTCTTTCCTGACCCGGAAGCACCCATAATGCTCACAAATTCTCCCTTTTCAATTGAAATATCCAGCCCTTTCAGCACTTCCTGCCTGTTGAACCGATTGCCGTATGCTTTATCTATCCGCGCTGCTTCCAATATCTTCATGACTTGCACGCTCCTTTAAATCCTTCGATACGTCTATCATATCGGCTTTCCAACCCTGCTTTCCTTCGAATCATCTAACAAAAGCAGAAAGGCATGTGACATTTTTGTCACACACCTGTTAGTTCATTGAAAGCATTTCTCTTTGGAAAGGTGAGTGTAAATACTGATCCTTCTCCTGGAGTTGAAATGACATCAATGGAAATCAAAAGGGGGGTGGCAGCTTTTTTGGCGAGATATAATCCCATCCCGCTTGCTTTATTATCGTGGTGTTTCGAGGTGGAGGTATAGCCTTTATCGAATATTCGGGGCAGGTCCCTTGCTGGAATCCCCCTTCCGAAATCCTCTATCTCAAGAATCATGTTTCCATCATGTTCGAAGCCACGAATAGTTATATCTGTTGTTTCGCTGTATTTAACGGCATTGGTTAGCAGCTGCCTTATAATAAAGGCTGCCCATTTTGCATCAGTCAGCACTTCGGAGCTTTCGAATTCTATTTCGAAACCAATGCCTTTTTGCATGCACCATGATTGAAGCGTCTTAATTTCGGAAGATACGATCTGGCGTAAATCTGTTTTTTCAATATACAAATCGTTCTCCATGAAAGGAATTCGCTTCTGGTGGAGTTGTTGGTCGAGCAAAAGGTGAATTCTAAGCCATTCATACTGAAGGCTTGCCTTTGAATCCTTATTATCAATCCTGTCTATGATCAGCTGCATAGCTGTCAAAGGTGTCTTCACTTCATGAATCCATGACAATAATTCGTCCTTTTTCTGTTCTAAGGAATGCTGCTTAAGCGATAGATCCTTCTTTAATTCAGTTGATTGCAGGATGATTCGTTCTTTGACCAATTTTTCAAAAGAGCTTCCCGCCTCAATGCTGCTTATTGTATTTAAATTTATATCGGACTCCTTGAGGGATTTGTAAAAGCGGGTCTCTTTATGGTAGCGATAGAATAAAAACACTAGGAAAAGACAGGATGACAAAAAGACAATATAAAGAAGTGATTCGATTGGGATGGTTGGATCAATATATGCGATGAAAAGGGATAGAAGTTCAAGTGCCACAAACATGGCAATCCAGCTCTTTCTTTCAATAAGAAATTCCTTAAACATATCCGCTTGTCTCTTCCAGGGCAATATATCCTTGGCCAACTTTCGTTTCAATGAATCTTCCAAGTCCGATTTCATCCAGCTTTTTTCGGAGGCGATTTATATTGACTGTCAATGTGTTGTCGCTCACGAACCTTTCATCATCCCAAAGGCTTCTAATTAGATCCTCACGGGAGACAATCTTGTTCTTTTGTTCAATCAAAAGCCTTAATATGTATAGTTCATTTCTTGTCAATTCAACGTTCCCGATTTCATTACTTACTGTATTATTTTCGTAATTGATGGTGGCACCACACCACAATTTTAATTTTTGGGGCTTCTCTGCATTGTAGTTGTGGACCCTTCGTAAAATGGCCTGTATTTTTGCGATTAAAACATCAAAATGAAAAGGCTTTTGGACGAAGTCATCAGCACCAAGCTGCATGGACATGACCTGATCGGCGGGATGGTCACGGGAAGATAGAAAAATAATCGGTACCTTCGAATGGGACCTAATTAATCGGCACCAGTGAAATCCATCAAACCTTGGCAACTGTATATCAATAATGACCAAATCAGGCATGATTGCCGTAAATTCAGCCATGACTTGGCCAAAATCCTGTATCCCGTATACATCATAGGACCATTGTGTAAGCCTGTCTTTCATTTCTGCAAATAAGGTTTCATCATCTTCTATAAGCAGCAATTTGAACAATTTTCCCAC
Organism: Bacillus sp. FJAT-27225; assembly: GCF_001685025.1. GTDB lineage: Bacteria > Bacillota > Bacilli > Bacillales > Cytobacillaceae > Bacillus_D. The sequence goes on from NZ_MAYU01000024.1 coordinate 132,824, forward strand.
CACCCTGAGTATTACTCTATCAATATTTTACAATAAAAGGGCCAATTCTTTACTATATAAAACATCATGTCAAATCGTATATAAAGGATAGATATCGAATGAATTATTTAGGTTAACCTTATATGTTCGTATATTAGTGTGGATATTTGGATTGACAACGAGGCAAAGCGTTAGAAGTAACATAAAAGGCGAACATTGGTTGTTGACTTGGGAATCAATATGGCATACTATTAGGTTTGTTGTTTTTTAAAGGCGAGTAGTAAATATAAAAGCTATTAAAACATAAGCCTTTACTGGGGGAATATTTATTATGAAAAATTTCTTTAATCTTCAAGATTTGAAGACAACTATACGGACTGAAGTGATGGCTGGTTTTACAACATTTATGGCGATGGCGTATATCATTGTTGTCAATCCGGCAATTCTGTCGGCGGCTGGGGTACCTTTTAACCAGGTTTTCACAGCCACCATTATTGCTGCCGCTGTCGGCACACTGATTATGGCGTTATTTGCTAATTATCCGATAGCGATTGCACCGGGTATGGGTTTGAATGCGTATTTTGCCAGTGTGGTCGCCACTCATGGAGTCAGCTACCAAATCGTATTCGGGGCAGTCTTCTTGGCCGGTATACTTTTCTTGCTTCTATCGCTTACAAAGTTTCGGGAAATGCTCATTGAAGCCATTCCCGATTCATTGAAATATGCGATAACATCCGGCATTGGTTTATTTATTGCCTTTTTGGGCCTGAAAATGTCCGGAATTGTGGCTGACAATCCTGAAACGCTTGTTTCACTCGGTGACCTTCACAAGCCGGGAACCCTTTTGGCAATTGGCGGTCTGCTCATTACTCTTATCCTGCTTGCCCGTAATGTAAAAGGGGCGTTATTCATCGGGATGCTGGTGACGGCAATCGTTGGCTATTTCCTCGGCAGGTTAAAGATTGACGGCATTGTTTCAGCGCCGCCATCCATTATCTTTTTTGATATGGATATTGCTGGCGTTATTTCGAATGGGTTATTTACCGTTATATTTGCCTTCCTGCTGGTAACTCTCTTTGATACGACAGGCACGTTAATAGGTGTCACGGAGCAAGCAGGGCTGATGAAAGATGGCAAATTGACAAGGGCAAGAGCAGCACTAAGTGCGGATGCGGTTGCCACTACGGTCGGCGCTGCCCTAGGTACAAGCCCTTCGACTGCTTATATCGAGTCGTCAACGGGCGTTGCGGCCGGCGGCAGATCGGGGCTTACAGCTCTGACAGTCAGCGGATTGTTCATCGCCGCCCTTTTCTTCTCGCCTCTCGTTGGTGCAATCGCTGCGCTGCCAGCGATTACCGCTCCAGCCTTAATCATTGTTGGCTGTTATATGATGGAGGGTCTTTCAAAAATAAATTGGAAAGCGTTCGATGAGGCATTTCCAGCCTTTATCATTATTCTTTCCATGCCTTTGACTTCAAGCATCGCAACCGGAATATCACTTGGTTTCATTACCTATCCAGTCATAAAGCTGGTAAGCGGTAAAGCTAGAGATATCCATCCGCTTATTTATGTATTTGCGATTATTTTTCTGATCCAGATGTCTTTCTTCTCTTAAAGCCTGTTCCCCGGGTTCTGTTAGTATCCGGGGATCAGGCTTTTTTTAATATTATCTATATAAAATCTTGGTTTGTTCATCTCCAGTTTTCTTAATAAGGTTTCCTTATTATTTTTTATAAAAATATACGAATTTCCTTATTGCAGTTGCGTGCTTATACTAGAAGTGGAGGTGGAGCATGATGGAATTTATTATGATGTTTCTTATAGGAGTCTGCGCAACGACCCTTGGTACACTTGCAGGAGGCGGAGGGGTGATTAGCCTGCCTGCGATGCTGCTTCTCGGAATGCCTCCTCATTCTGCTATAGGCGCCAACAAGGTTTCGAATACATTTAGTTCGTTTTCAAGCTTTTATCATCTCTATCGCAAGAAGGAAATATCAATCAGGGAATCGGTTTGGATTATACCAGTCAGCCTGGTCGGTGGGGTGAGCGGAGGCTATATCGCTTCAAAGATTTCTTCCGAAAATATGTTTATTGTAGCGATTATTCTCCTGGCTTTTGCGTTTCTAGCTTCCTTTCTTGGGAAAGGCGGCTTTACAGGTACCGAGCCACTGAGAATGAATAAATTGAGTGTCCCGGGTCTTTATGGGATTGGCATGTATGACGGGATGTTTGGGCCGGGGCAGGGAACGTTGATGTTCTATTTGTTCAGCCATTTAAATATAGCCTATATAAAGGCTGTCGGATTGGTTCGGCTTGCTACCTTTTCAAGCTGCATTGGCGCGGCTGCAACCTATATTGCCACTGGTAAAATCATTTGGCCAATGACATTGGCACTAATGATTGGATCAGTCACCGGAGCGCAGTTGGGTGTTCGGATAGCGGAGAAGCTGAACCCGAGGCTAGTGAAGCCGATTCTTAGGTTGACTACAATTGCTCTTATTATCCAAGTAACGCTAAATTCACTATAATCCATTAAAATAATCATTATGACTCTGTTTTTTACCAAATATAAACATTTAATAGGGAGATAGAAGGAAAAATTAAAAGGGATTTGTCAGTTAACGACAGATTTTCTTTTAATTTTTCAATAAAAGCTGTGTAATTTGTCCCGATTAAATGTTGAGGATGTTGAAAACTGTAGATTATTACCAATTTTCCTTTATTTATTCTGAAAATTTAATATGTTAAGATTACTCTTGCACTATACATGAAGGGGGAAAAGCAATTGAATACGAAAAAATTGCTATCAATACTTACATCAGGAGCCTTGGCTTTGTCACTCGCGCTGCCATTTGGGACAAGCTCCTCCAAAGTTCAGGCAAAAACAACTCCAAAATGGGATGTTGAACGGTATGGGGACCGTGTCGACATCGATGGCCAGCTGAACCAGCTGTCGCAGAATGAGTCGTATTTGAGACAGGCAGAGAAAAGCATTGAGGAGCAAGCCGCAAAGATTAACTTTAATGAAACACCGGCAACATCAAATGCTTCTGCCCAAAGTTCATTTACATACAATGGGGGAACAAAATACTTTTTAAATAGAAATTTATCCTTTAAAACATTTACTCTCCGCAGCGTGGGAGAGAATGTGGAAATTTGGGTTGCAGATAACCTCGCCTTTAAGCCGGGCGACCCACGACCTGCACATGTTGTAACTCAGGCTCAGGTGGACAAGCTTCGTGATGAGTTCGATAAAAACATTTATCCAAAAGCTACTGCGTTTTTTGGAACCCCGGATGTTCATGACGGTTCTCTTTCTCCTTTACCGGAAATGGTAGGCCTTCCAGAGGGCTATTACACTGGCAGTGATAAAGTAATTATGCTGGTAGATAACATTCAAGATGACAATTATAACGATCCTACTTATCCATTCTTTGTAGCTGGCTTCTACTGGCAGACACTTGAAAACTATATTGATAGAAACATTATTACAATCGATACAAATAGCTGGGAGACCCGCCTGGAGTCTACGTTCTTTGGAACGACTATTCATGAACTCCAGCACTTGATCCATGCTGACAATGATGGTGCTGAAGAAACATGGATCAACGAAGGTATGTCCACATTCTCGGAGTATCTAGGCGGTTATGGCCATGATGATAGCTCAATTAATTTCTATCTGGATCACCCTGAAAATTCCCTTGTTAACTGGGATGACCATCGTTCAGCTAAAACAGGCCCTGAAACGATTGCCGATTACGGGCAAGTGTACCTGTTCACACTTTATATGAATGACAAGTTCGGCCGTGAATTCATTCGTGACCTGGCACTAAGTGAAACACAGGGTATTAACAGTGTAAATGAAACTTTGAAGAAGCATGGGATTGAAAAAGACTTCACTCAGCTTTACCAGGACTTCATTACAGCACTAACACTGGATTCTGACCGGGTTGGTGGCGGAGTTTACAATTTCGACAGCATCAACCTTCGTGACCTTGTTGTTGATAAGGAAGGCACAAAGCGCGGTAAAACAGTAGACTTTGAGAAAGCTGTTAAATTTGAAAAAGAAGGCGTTCCTGCGTGGGGCGGTGACTTTAAAGAACTTGATTTCCAGGATAAAATCAGATCGATTGAGTTTGATGGTGTTGACTTCTTAGGTACTCCTTGGAAAACTACTAATTCACCAACTGATGCAGCCAATAAGGTACTTTGGGGCGGTTCCGGTGACGAAGCTGATAATGCTCTAGTATTTGAAGCAGACCTTACTGGTGTAGAAAACGCTACTTTAAACTTTGATAACTACCTTGATATTGAAGAGCAATGGGACTTTGGTGTAGTCCAGGTTTCAGCTGATGGCGGCAAGACATGGAAGAGCCTTTCAAATGAGAATACTCGCAGTGATGTAGTAGAGCAAGGCTATCCAAAGATTAAAGAAAACCTGCCGGGCTTTACTGGTAACCTTAAAGCATGGCAAGAGGAATCCTTTGACCTGAGTGAATACGCAGGTCAAAAGGTCCATGTTGCATTCCGTTATCTAACGGACTGGGCCCATACTGACGGCGGCTGGTACATTGATAATGTGTCGATACCAGAAATCGGCTTTACAGCGGATGGCAGCTCAACTGATAGTTTCATGTCCATGCAGGAACTGCTTGGCCAATATGTCAACTATACTGTGACGTTCATCAATGAATCAGAAGTTGGCAACAAGAAGGGTGCAAAGACAAATTATAAAGTTATCACAGTTGATCCGTTCAATGTGACAGAAAAAGATGCGCTAACATTAAGGCAGCTTTTCCAAAATGGGAAAAACTATATGATTACATCGTATGCAGCTCCTTCTGATGACAAAAATTCTGTAGACTTTACTTATGAGGTTAAGTTGAAAGAAAAAGGCCCTAAAAAGAAAAAATAAGTGACTGGGAATCTCATTCCACCAGGAATGGGGTTCCTTTTTGTTCTCTATTAAAATGTCAGCTATTGACATACATAATTGTGATATGATATTTAAATAGTGGGATTAGCACTCTCGAGTTTAGAGTGCTAAATAACGATATTTACAATAAAGAAAGGAGAAATACTGATGGAAAAAAAGCAATTCCAGGCTGAATCGAAGCGTCTTCTTGAAATGATGATTAATTCGATTTATACAAAGAAAGAAGTGTTCCTTCGCGAGTTGATTTCTAACGCATCCGATGCAATTGACAAAATCTATTACAAGGCGCTTACGGATGATTCGCTCATTTTTGATAAAGACAATTACTACATAAAAATTGTTGCAGATAAAGAGAACCGTACGCTTAAAGTTATCGATACAGGAATCGGGATGACGAAGGACGAGTTAGAAACAAACCTTGGAACAATTGCGAAGAGTGGTTCGCTAGCTTTTAAAAAGGAAAACGAACTGAAGGATGGCCATGACATCATCGGCCAGTTCGGGGTTGGATTCTACGCAGCCTTTATGGTCGCAGATGTAGTGACTGTCATCAGCCGCGCCCTTGGTAGCGATGTGGCATACAAATGGGAATCAACTGGTGCCGAAGGTTATACAATTGAGCCTGCCGACAAAGAGAGCGTCGGTACTCAAATTATTTTAAAAGTAAAAGAAAACACCGAAGATGAGAATTATGACGAGTTCCTTGAGCAGTACAGCTTAAAATCGATTGTTAAAAAGTATTCTGATTTCATTCGCTATCCGATTAAGATGGATGTCAGCACAAGCAAGAAAAAAGAGGGCAGCGAGGATGAGTGGGAAGAGGTTGTTGAGGAGCAGACCGTCAACAGCATGGTGCCGATCTGGCGCAAAAACAAGAGTGAGCTGACTGACGAGGATTATGAGAACTTCTATAATGAAAAGCATTACGGCTTTGACAAGCCGCTAAAGCACATTCATATCAGTGTGGATGGTGCAATCAGGTATAACGCCATTCTGTTTATCCCGGAAACAATTCCGTTCGATTATTACTCAAAGGAATTTGAAAAAGGCCTTGAGCTATACTCGAATGGCGTGCTAATTATGAACAAGTGCGCAGATTTGCTGCCAGACCATTTCGGCTTTGTTAAAGGGATGGTTGACTCAGAGGATTTGTCACTTAATATTTCAAGGGAAATGCTGCAGCATGATCGCCAGCTGAAGCTAATTGCGAAGAATATTAGCAAAAAGATTAAGAGTGAGCTGCTTTCTTTATTGAAAGATGACCGTGAAAAATACGAAACGTTTTACAAATCATTTGGCCGCCAGCTGAAATTTGGTGTCTACAATGATTTTGGCACCCATAAAGAGACTCTGCAGGATTTGCTGATGTTCTATTCATCTAAAGAAAAGATGCTTGTTACGTTGGATGAATATGTATCGCGGATGCCTGAGGACCAAAAGTATATCTATTATGCAGCTGGTGAATCAATCGAACGGATTGAAAAGCTGCCACAGGCAGAACTTGTCTCTGAAAAAGGCTATGAAATTCTCTACTTCACAGAGGATATCGATGAATTTGCAATCCGGATGCTGATGAACTACAAAGAGAAGGAATTCAAGTCGATTGCAAGCGGCGACCTTGGTATTGAATCGGAAGAAGAAAAGAAGGAAGCCGAAACGGAAGCGCAGGAAAACAAGGAATTGTTTGATGCCATGAAGGATGTCCTTGGCGGTAAGGTAAAGGATGTCAAGGTATCGAAACGCCTCAAGTCACACCCGGTTTGCCTGACCGCTGAAGGTGAATTGACCATAGAGATGGAAAAAATCCTTCGCTCGATGCCAAACAGCCAGGATGTCAAGGCTGAAAAGGTACTAGAAATTAACCCAAACCATGAAGTGTTTAATTCACTGAAAGATGCACTGGCCAATGACCGGGAAAAGCTGGCTCTCTATACGAACCTGCTTTACAATCAGGCGCTTTTGATTGAAGGCTTGCCTATCCAGGATCCTGTCGAGTTCACAAATGATATTTGCAAGATTATGGTGTAAGTTTGGGTTGACGTTTTTAGCCCTATTCTGTAGTATATGAAAAGGAAAATGAAAATCCGTTCCTGGAACGGGAGAGGTTCATAGCTGATACCCTCTATAAAAAACTATGGATACATGACAATTTGCCATGTCCATAACCGGACATGGCTTTTTCTTTTTATCCTTGTTTTTATTAGATATTCGCTAAAACTCTCTTGTAAAGGGCCGGTAACTTTTACGAGGGGGTTTTTTTATGTCTGGACGCACTCATGAAGAAGGTTTAAAGGATTTAACACTGTTGGGGAATCAAAAGACACACTATGCATTTCAATATGCACCTGAAGTTTTGGAGGCGGTTGACAACCTCCATACGGACCGGGATTATTTTGTGAAATTCAATTGTCCTGAATTTACTAGTCTATGCCCGCTGACCAATCAGCCGGATTTTGCAACGATGTACATCTCGTATATCCCGGATAAGAAAATTGTAGAAAGCAAGTCTCTCAAACTGTATTTGTTCAGCTTTAGAAACCATGGTGACTTTCATGAGGATTGTGTCAACATCATCATGAATGACCTGATTAAGCTGCTGGAGCCACGCTATATCGAGGTGTGGGGGAAGTTTACACCGAGGGGCGGTATTTCAATCGACCCATGGTGCAACTATGGAAAGCCTGGAACGAAGTATGAAGAAATGGCGAATTTCCGTTTGATGAACCACGACCTTTATCCTGAAAAAGTGGACAACAGGTAGGAGGGACATCTATGTTATTTTATTTGAATGGTGCTTTTGTTGGTTTGTTGATTTTTGCAAACATCGTGGCGGTTAAGCTTTTTAGTATTGGCAGCTGGGCAATCCTTCCTGCTGCGGTCATCGTTTATGTTTTTACGTATCCAATTATTGATGTCATCGTTGAAGTGTATGGGAAGAAAGCTGGGCAAAGGACGGTCCAGGCCGGGCTGATTACTCAAGTTGTGGCTCTTGTGTTCATTTCCATTACAGTTGCGCTTCCTGCCGCCCCAGTATTCACAGAGCAGCAATCATTTGAAACCATCCTGAACGGGAGCTTTAGGGTCATCATCGCAAGCCTCGTATCGTATGCGATCAGCCAGAACCTGGATGTACTTGTGTTTAATAAGCTGAAAAAGCGCCATGGGCAGAAAAAGCTTTGGCTGCGAAACAATGCGGCAGTGATGTTAAGCCAGCTTGTTGACACAACCATATTCATTGCGATAGCTTTCTATGGGACAGTTCCGGTGGCTGTGCTTGGAACGATGATTGTTACTCAGTATATCTTTAAGTTTTTCGCCTCGATTGCGATTACACCGCTAGTGTACTTCCTAGTAAGCTTAATCCGGAAGCGGGAGGCTATGGATACGGCGCAGGGCAAAGCCGTATTAACTGAATAATAATAAAAAACTCTTCCAAACCATTGTACGACCCTGGGCACGAAGGAAAGGCTTACAAAATAATTCACCGAAGAGTCAGGCGCTATTGAGAAGCGTACTTTACCTGTCACGAAGGCGCTTGCGCTTTTCATGTGGGCTTCTATTGGCATCGTTTCATATGGAAAATTCCTCTAAAACGGTTCCAATAAAGCCTATTGGAACTATTTTGTACCAAATTTTCTCTAAAACGATTCCAATAAGAGCTATTGGCATCATTTCAAGTAAAATTAGAGTTTGAAATGATGCCAATAAATTTGCACATATGAATATACTTTCATAGACTTATGGCAAACTCGCTTAATCGCGAGTTTTTTTATTGGACGGAAGCTGCTGCCTGAACAGCATTTAAGGCATTTACATAACCTGCTCCAACTTGATGGTATTGATAACCCGGCATCGGATCAGCCGTCTGAACCATATAGTCAAGGGCCTGGCCAGGCGTCAAATCCGGCTTTGCTTCTTTCATGAGTGCAACAACTCCGGATATATGCGGAGCGGCCATACTTGTTCCACTCGAAGTCGTATAAAACAGCAGATGTTCAGGATCAAGGTACGTTAGATCGGTTGCCGTACCGAGTAGATTCATAACAAGGCCGGTTGATGAACGGGTTGCGACAATATCAACTCCGGGAGCGGTAATGTCTGGATGAAGAAGTGCGTCTCCGGCTACTCCCCTGGAAGAGAAGTCAGCAAGTTGTTTATCCTTCGTCCCGGCTGCAACGCTAATCACCCAAGGAGCGGCAGAATACGGATTAAGTGTGTTATCTCCAGGGCCTTCATTGCCAGCTGCAAAAACGACAGTCATCCCGGCATCATGTGCTGCTTTTGAAGCAACATTGATTGGGTCGTTAGGCGAATATTCACCGGTCGTGCCCCAGCTGTTGCTAATGATATCAATTCCGTACTTGTCTTTATTTTCAATTGCATAATCTAAAGCTTCCAATGACCATAAAATATTGATTCCTTCGCCAACACCAAGGCCGACAAGTTTAGCATCTGGAGCTACTCCCTTATAGAGGCCTCCGCTCGACGTGCCGCTGCCGGCGATTGTTCCGGCTACATGGGTGCCGTGCCCGGAGGTAGTGTCGGTATTGATCACATTCTCGAGATAAACAGGTTCATTGCCGAACAGATTCCCAGCAACAAATTTTACGTTTTGGACGACCTTATCGCCGAATTTTAAGTCCTGGTGGGTTGCATCAATGCCACTGTCAATCACCGCAATGGTAACGCCCTTACCTGTATAGCCAAGGTCATTCCAGACAGCCTCAGCTCCGATCAAGTTGCGGCTATCGCGGAGAAAATATGTAAGTTCCTTATTTTCATAGACCGAAAGAATATTAGTGGATGAAGCTAGAAGGGTGACAAGCGAACCGAGCTTTCCTTTAACTGCAATCATTGGCAAATGATCAAACGTGTTTGTTTTAAAACCAAGGTTTTGGAGCAACTGTACATCCTTTAAAACAGGCTGTGTCTTATACGTAATAATGGCTTCCGTCTCGCTACCGGATAATGTTGTGCCTAAAAGCTTTTGGATTGCTGGGCTCAACTCGGCAGTAATTCCTGCTGCTTTTGGGGCAGGGGAGAAGGATGCGGTTGCAAGTGCAAACATCATCATAAATAAGACAAGGATTTTTACTTTTTTCATGAAGGCCTCCTGGGAAAAGTAGTCATATTGTTTTGCCCAGAATTTAAACGATATGAAACCTTTTTCATGTTGGGAAAATTATTAGGAAAATAACAATGGAGCTATTCGATTCGAATAGCTCCATCTTTCTTTCTCTTTAAAGGTGTCAAACAGTAAATCGTAATAGGGAATAGAGTACGAAATCGCAGTAATTTTTGGCTGTTAATGTTGATTTCCCTTTGTTTGAAATTTAACGGAAAAATTCCGCTTAAGTTGAGAAATACCGATATTTCCCCGATAATAAGGGGAGTTTTTCCGGTTACATGACCCAAACCATTGAATTTTATCTAATTTAAAGAAGTTAAACGGAATATCTCCGCCTATTGTATTTGACCTGTTTTCTCATCAGGAAAGGGAGCGGGTAATCTATCCTAGTATGACCGTTTTTTCTGAATCAGCTCATTAAGCTGTAAATCGACCTGCATATACTCCACACTGTCCTTGGGAATCAGGCTGATTTTCCCAAGCAGCTCTGCAATCTTTGTATCGAGAACAGCCAGTGCCTCCTGGCGGTTCCTTTCGTCGAGATTCACATGGTTGTATTTTTTATCCAAAAATTCTTTTAGGCTCATTTCATATCGCTGAATTCGATTGTTCTCTATTAAAAGGATTTTATCGCACAGCCTTTCAACAAAATAGCGGTCGTGTGAAACGATAATCAGAGTACCAGAAAAGCTTTCAAGGGTTTGCTCCATCTGTTCCCTGCTGGGTAAATCGAGGTGATTTGTCGGTTTATCCAGGATGAGCACATCGTATTCCTGCATAATCATATGGACAAGTTTTACCCTGGTCCTTTCGCCCAGGCTAAGGGCAGAAATAGGATTTACCAGCTTTTCCTCCTTCATTCCCATGTTGGCAAACAGGGTTCTCGCCCTCGCTATCTCTTCCCATTTTTCAAGGTCAAGAAATTGAAGGGGAGTCTTTTTTTCTGGAAGGTCGTTTACATCTTGGCTAAGATAGGCAATCTTCAGTGATTCGCTTTTCCAGAGGGATCCCCTTGTGACAGGCTCTTCGCCAAGCAGCATTTTGATAAACGTTGTTTTTCCAGCCCCATTTGGTCCAAGCAATGCTATTTTTTCACCATGCCGTATATAAAAATGGCTTTTTTCAAACAGCTTTCGTTCTTCAAACGCCTTTGCAAGTCCCTTTGCCTCAAGTAACCTTTTGCCCCGGCTCCGGTTTGTTTCGAAATTGAATTCCACATTCAAGTCTTCCTTTGGCCTTTCAACCTTGTGTTTTTCCAGTTCCAGGTTTAGGCGCTTTAGCTTTGACCTGATTTGGATATCTTTTTTCTTTGCCTGTACCCGTCCGTATTCCTTAAAGCCTGCCTGCCGGTTTTCTGCAGGGGTTTTGCCTTTTCCTGCCTCACGGTGTCCCTTTTCAGACCACTTCTTGAAGGTTTCGATTTGCTGGTTAATCATTTCTATTTTTTTTTGCTGCTTCTGGTAATCACGTTCCTGTTGCTCACGGCGGCGCTGCTTTTCTTGCCGATACGCAGTGAAATTTCCTTCATAGGCTGTAAGAATCCCATCCTCGATTTCAAGAATTTTGTTCACTGTTTCATCAAGAAAGTATCGGTCATGGGAGATGATCAGGGCTGCCTGTTTTGCCTTGTTGAGTGATGCGATAAGCCATTCCAATCCACTTTGGTCAAGGTGGTTTGTCGGTTCATCAAGGATAAGCAGCTCCGGATTTTGAGACCAGATTCCAGCCAGTGCCAGCTTGAGGCGCTCTCCGCCGCTCAAGCTCCCAAGCCTTTGTTCTTCCCAGTCCCGAATTCTTTCAAGGCCTAGCTTGCTGGCTGTTTCCAAAAGCTCATTTCCATTTTCCATAAAAGAGGTAGTCAAATCATATTCAGTTGATTGGGGCAGATAACCAACCCTCAGGCTTTCGGGTCTTTTTACGACTGTACCGCCATCAAGGGCGAGTTCTCCAATAATAAGCTTGATAAGTGTTGTCTTGCCTGAGCCGTTCCAGCCGACAAGGCCTATTTTTTCACCATTCCATATATCAAAAGAAACATCCTTAAGAATGTCGCGTTCTCCAAGGCTCTTTTTTACATTTCGTACTTGGATCAATTCCATACATAATCACCTCAGTTAATTTGTTAAGCACATTTATAGGGAAACTGAGTTTCGATAATCAATAGAAAAACCTCCCCAGGTCTACTGGAGAGGTTGGAAATATGTATGCAAAAACCCTTTAAACAAGCATCGCCAAAAACAGGCATACCAAAAAAGGCATGCGGAAGGCATGGTACTTGATAAGCAAAAAAGGGCATACGAATCCTATTCTCCAGGTTTCCTCATTTTTATTCATCATGAGTTCACTCCAAAAAATAAGATTATAGCTTCATTGCTCCTGTACCTATCCTTTCAGTATTGTGGTGCTGCTGGATTCAGTATATTTCCCTTTGCATAAATTTGTCAATGCCGGAATGCCCTATTTTGAGTTGGCTATTGTTTTTTGTAAAATAGAGAAATGAACGATTTTAGAAAAAGGTGTTTACTATGAAAAAATTCATTATAATCGGTGCGGGAATCCTCGGTGCATCAACTGCCTATCATTTGGCAAAGACAGGCGCGGAGGTTACTGTTATTGACCGGGAAGACCAGGGCCAGGCAACGGACGCAGCAGCCGGGATTATATGCCCATGGCTGTCGCAGCGCCGCAATAAAGCGTGGTATGCACTTGCTAAAAACGGCGCAGCCTATTATTCATCGCTTATCCAGCAGCTTGAGGAAGAAGGGGAAACAGAGACAGGGTATGCCAGGGTTGGGGCATTAAGCCTTCACAAAGATTCCGTAAAGCTGGACAAAATGGAACAGAGGGCTCTTGCAAGGCGCGAAGATGCACCGGAAATTGGCGAAGTTACACAGCTTAGCGAGGAGGAAACAGCTAAACTGTTTCCACCTATTTCGAGAGAGTTCTCTTCTGTTAAGGTCGGCGGTGCGGCCAGGGTCGATGGCCGTGCATTAAGAAATGCACTTTTAAATTCAGCCTGCAGGCACGGTGCAGCTCTTATTACCGGATCGGCAGAGATTACCGTTGAAACCGGAACTGTAATTGGAGCTACAGTCGGCGATAAAGTTTATTATGCCGATAAAGTTATCGTAACTGCAGGGGCTTGGGCGAGAGAGTTGCTTGTGCCGCTTGGCATTAATCTAAAGCTTACTTCACAGAAGGGGCAAATTGTTCATCTCCAATTTGAAAATCAAGATACATCTGAGTGGCCAGTCATTATGCCTCCGAATGATCAATACATCCTTGCATTTGAGGATGGAAAAATTGTAGTAGGGACAACCCATGAGAATGACATGGATTTCGATTTGCGGATAACAGCCGGCGGCCTGAATGAGGTATTTAGCAAAGCATTGGAAATCGCTCCAGGATTGGCGGATGCCGCGTTTACAGAGGCCAGGGTTGGATACCGGCCATATACACCGGGTTTCCTGCCGGTTATAGGTGAAATACCTGGTTATAGCAATCTTTTATTCACAAATGGGCTCGGCGCTTCAGGCCTTACTGTAGGCCCGTTTCTCGGAGCGCAGCTTGCGAAGCTTGCACTTGGCATAGAGCCTGATCTGGATTTGGCGCCTTACGATGTCAGTGGGGCAATTGAATAGAAAAACAGGAGGGAGAAGGAGTAAGTGCCGTCTCCCTTCTTGCTTTTATTGGAAAATAACGGTCAATGCCATTTTAATTTTAAAAGCTCGTCAACCGGGGTATAAGGAGTAAAAGTGACATGACTTTATATACTCCGGGGAGGAACAACAGATGCAATGGAGAGGAAGGCAAGGAAGTTCCAATGTTGAAGATAGGCGCGGCATGGGCGGAGGAGGGAAACTTCTCGGTGGGGGAATCGGCGGGATTGTCCTAGTCCTGATTTTGACCTTTCTTGGGGGAGGGGACCTTGGAAGCCTCTTAAATAATATGGGGGGCGGTACTGGCCTGCAATCCCCGGCACCGTACCAGGAAACTGCAGAAGAGCAGGAACTGGCTGATTTTGTTTCAGTCGTTCTGGCAGATACAGAGCAGGTTTGGTCGGAGATATTCAGGGAACAAGGGCTTCAATATAAGGAACCGACATTGGTGTTATATACAGGAAGTGTACAATCTGCTTGTGGTTCTGCCAGCTCGGCGGTTGGCCCGTTTTACTGTCCAGGAGATCAAAAGCTTTACATCGATTTAAGTTTCTATCAGGATTTGCAAACAAAGTTCCAGGCGCCGGGTGATTTTGCGATGGCGTATGTTGTTGCCCATGAGGTGGGGCACCATGTCCAGACTTTGCTTGGGCAAAGTGATAAATTGGCCCAAAAGCGCAACTCGCTGAGCGAAAAGGAATTCAACAAATATCAGGTCCGCTTTGAACTTCAGGCTGACTATTATGCAGGTGTCTTTGCCCACTATGCACAGGGTGCAGGTTATCTTGAGGAAGGTGACCTTGAGGAAGCATTAACTGCTGCAATGGCAGTAGGTGATGATACCATCCAGAAGCGTTCCCAGGGTTATGTAGTTCCTGACAGCTTTACACACGGAACCTCGGAACAAAGGAAAAGATGGTTTTACAAAGGCTACGAAGCCGGAAACCTCGAAGAAGGAGACACCTTCAACGCCAGGAATCTATAACAAACTAATTCTATCAATATTAGAGAGGAGTGTTTTGTTATGCATTAAATGAACATTCATTTTTCTTAAAGGATGATGGCGGGATTCCAAACAATCAGGAATTGCCTGTCATAGTTTATGAGGGGATCTTTAGTGATAATCCAAACGATATTGAAGCGACCTTCAACCGCCATGGTTGGACGGGCAGTTGGTCGGGAGGAATTTATGACTATCACCATTACCACTCCAATACCCATGAAGTATTGGGAGTAAGGTCTGGGCAGGCAACCATTTTGCTTGGTGGCGATACCGGGGAAAGGCTGGTCGTGAAAGCAGGGGATGTAGTATTGATTCCCGCGGGTACCGGACACCAGCTTGTGGATTCAAATGAAGAGTTTGAAGTCATTGGTGCTTATCCAAATGGAATGACACCGAATATAAAGCAGCAAGACCCTGGAGAACGCGCCCAGGCGCTTCAGGAAATCAGGAATGTTCCTGTCCCGGAAACCGACCCGGTCTATGGGGATAGCGGCCCCCTCCTTAGGAAGTGGATTAAATAGACAGTAAAAAACACGATGAGGCAGTCTCATCGTGTTCTTTGTATTACTCAAGCCCTTCAATCCGCATTTCCTTAACAGGCAGGAATGCCTCACCTGTATCGGAATAGGTGAGATTAACTTTGTCTCCCTCTGTTAAATAAATGGCAAGCGGGAGCTTCTCGGATGATGCGACAAAATTCTGGCGGTTATCCAGCAGGAAGGAAACTGCCGTAAAGTCACCTGATTTTTCCTTGTAGACACGTAGAACGGTTCCGCTTATTTGCTTTTCCTCTGCTTTGGAACTGCCGTCGACACCGCCGCCGCCGCGTTGCAAGGCGAGTTTGTACTGGCGCAGCGCATCATTCGGTGTTGTTCCGTATACTGAGATTTCCGGATTTGCAGCCGAAACAATAAAATAATTTTGCAAAAATCCGTTCGAGTCAAGGACCGGCGTCAGCCAGCTTGCTTCTCCATAGAAATTGTAGAGAACTGGCATCCGGCCCTTCCACTTCTTTTCAATGAATTTCTTTTCAATGATTTGCAGTGCACCTTCGGAATCCATATACGATTCTTCAAGATTGCCAGTGTAATAAGTAGCCTCGCCAGAACGTGAATGGGTAAGTGAATAGCCGAGCATCGAGTCGACGCCTTCTTTCGGGCTCGTAAAGTCGGTAAAATAATACATAATCCCGTTTTCATCAAAGATTGGAGTCACATTTGCCTCGGTTCCTTCATCTGAAGGAAGCTTCACATCCTTTTTGCCGAACAGACTGTTCCAGAAACCATGCACATAATTCCCAAAATAACTATTTTGCAGGCTAACAACTTCTGGTGAAACAGCTCCATCTATAAATTTAGGTGCATCCTCTAAAGGATAGTCTTCCGTTTTGCCGCTCAGTGGATCAACTACGACAATTCCTTCTACAGAGAATCCATTTCTTGCGGAGATAAAATCTCCGTAGGAGCGGATGTAGTATGGTTTTCCTTCCTCATCGATTTCAAGCTGGGCATCACCCTTGAAAATATAATCAGGGTATTGATTGCGCATATGCCGTTCGATATTTTTGCCAAAGTAAGAAGAAGGGGTATATGCCATATCTGTTTTTATAAACTTTGGATTTGCTGTTGAATCAGTGGCACTCAAAGTGAAATAGCCCGGCGTTGTATCTCCATTCACCCACTTGAAGAATCCAGAAAACTCAACAGGTGCAATATAAACATAGTCATCTTTGACTTTTTGAATCTGCAGGGTGCCAAGCTCATAATAGCTCGTATTTGGCACTTGGCCAAAAGCCTTTCGCATCTTATTTCGTGCAAATTGCGGAGGCACGCTCGCCGGCGTCTTTGTTTCATCAAAAGACTTAATTTCGGTTTGCTGTTCCATCTTTGCTGTTTCGTATTTCTCATCGGCATTAAATAAAAATGCAGTCATGAAATAAAGTCCAAGCAAAAGGCTTCCAGCGAAAACCAATCCCTTTACAAGTTGTTCCTTCCCCTGGGAAAGTAAAGCTCCAAAAGCGGATATAAGGATGAAAAATAGCCAAAAGGAGGAAAGGTTCCTGTCCAGGTTTGTTATATAATAATAAATAAAAATAGCAATGCTAAATAGGATAATTAATCCAATTAGAAAACCCAGTCCAGGTTTATTAGCCTTTCCTTTAGCGGTTTTGGGCTTCTTCTCCATCGGACTCGAAGAGAAAGGAAAAAGAAGGATTGATGTCAGCAATCCGAAGATCAGTGAAAAAACAAGTATATTGCCCATGTTGGCTCCTTTCAATTTGTGCCTTGGTATAAAGGTATACGGAAAAACAGGTAAAAAGATTCATTGGTCAAAAGAAAAAGGCCTTCCTAGAAAGGAAAGCCAGTCCGTCCTTATTCATTAAGATCTACGTTATGATAAACTTGGCGGACATCCTCGAGGTCTTCGAGGGCATCAATCATTTTCTCGAATTTAACCAAGGCATCTCCATCCAGTTTCACATCACTTTGTGCAAGCATCGTCAGTTCGGCAACCGTAAACTCGGTAATCCCAGCATCTTTAAATGCTTCCTGTACAGAGTGGAATTGGTCAGGTTCGGCATAGACGATGACAGAATCTTCTTCCTCGATAATGTCACGTACATCCACGTCTGCTTCCATGAGAAGTTCAAGAACCTCCTCCGAAGTTTTTCCTTCGACCCCAAAAACAGCTGTTGCATCAAACATATACGAAACAGAGCCACTGACCCCCATGTTTCCGCCATTTTTTCCAAATGCGGCGCGGACGTCCGAGGCCGTGCGGTTCACGTTGTTGGTCAGCGCATCAACGATGACCATCGAACCGCTTGGGCCAAAGCCTTCATACCGAAGTTCCGTATAGGCTTCTTCAGAACCGCCCTTCGCTTTTTCGATTGCTTTTTCAATAATATGTTTAGGAACACTGTATGTTTTTGCCCGTTCAAGAACTACCTTTAATGCAGTATTTGATTCCGGGTCAGGCTCACCCTGCCTTGCTGCTACATATATTTCACGGCCAAACTTGGCATATATCCGGCTTGTATTGGCGTCTTTTGAAGCCTTCTTTTCTTTAATGTTATTCCATTTGCGGCCCATAATGGTCACACTCTCTTTCCACAAAAGTAAGCAATCGTGAATTGCCCATTTATATGCTACTAACACTCGCTTATTATACCTTAAACTGTCAAATAGTTTAAGTAGTACTTAAAGCAAAAAACCATTCCTCTATAGGGAATGGCAATTTTACCGAATAAGCGCGGAATGAAAGGCTCCGGTACATTCACTCACAGAGGTAATGCGGTTACGGCCATCCCGCTTTGATTCCAGAAGAAGCTGATCCGCCTGGATATAGCCTTTTTCCAAGGAATTCTGGCTCTTAACCTTAAAATAATAGAGCCCAAAGGAAGAAGTATAGGAAACATATATGTGTTCAGACCCGAAATCGACTTCTACAACTCTTTCATGTACTTCGCGAAGGATTCTTTCGACAAGTTCCCTGCATTGATTGTAATTCCTGTTGCGGAGAAAAATCGTAAATTCCTCGCCCCCGCTTCTGAACAAATTATCACCACTGTTAAGAAAGCTTTTTAACATACTAGCATAATGCTTGATAACCTGGTCACCCACAGAGTGATTATAGCTGTCATTAATGGACTTAAAGTTATCAATATCGGCAACGACAATTCCAATATATTCCTGTGTATGGCCAAGCTCCGCCATTCTCTTATCCATAAATGCGCGATTGTTTACACCAGTCAGGAAGTCTGTATAAGCCATCTGTTCGAATTTATCACGATCTAACTTATCCTTGATGCTCTGTGATTTCGAATAAAAAGAAAGGCTGACAATGTAATTGAGGCAGAATAAGACAATGAGCATATCCCAGTCAACTTCCAGAAGGAATAAAAGAAGCAAGCCGTTGGTCAGGGCTGTTTTTGCCATATCCGGGATATTTCGGCTTTTAAAAAAATCAATGGCTTCCTCCATTGTTTTTATATCCTTTAGCAAGAAAAAAGCAACTACTAAAAAGAGGTCAATCAATAAGGACGTTACACAAACAAGCAGAATAATTAACAGCCAATAACCTAAAGGGTTGATTTCATTAAAAATTGGGCTTAAAAAATCAAATAAATAATACCCAGTGGAGTAGATAATTGTAAAAGCGCCAATGTTGTAAAATGTATCCGATAATTCTTCAGGATCATCCGTTTTGGTCTGTTTGCGCCTGAAAAAAATCATAAACCGATAAATGGCCTCGAAAATAAAAAGACCAAAAGGGCCGGCAAAAATTCCAAATGCAAGGCTATAATTTATCCCATAGTCAAATGATGAACTGCCGGTTTTGTCAACAATCCGAAGATGCTGGTATAGCATTGAAAATGTCAGAAATAAGAGCAGTGCTTTTATGTATAGGCTTACATCTATTGTTAACTCACGTGAATAAAAGGCAATGGCGATTGCAGAAAAAAACAAAACAAAATCATAGATTCTTGCTTTACTCATTCCAGTTGGTGCCCCTTCCCCATCCTATACCTTAATAATACTTTAAAGAGTAAAAGGTTTATATACCTATTTTTAGAGTAATCTGAAATAATATTTTCTTTATTGAAAAAAGCAGGGTTTATCAGTGTTGGTCTCGAAAAATGTCGAACGAAAATAAACGAATGTAGTTTACATTTAATGAGTGAGCGAGTATATTATGTTGTATAGTCAACGTTGACTAATCAATATTGAACAAAGGGTGGTTAGATTATGTATATTCAAGCAGAAGGAATCCAAAAGAGCTATGGGCAAAGAAAGGTGGTAAATAGCGTCGATTTAGAAATCAAAAAGAATGAAATTGTTGCTGTAATTGGACCGAATGGCGCAGGAAAAACAACAACTTTAGAGATGCTGATTGGATTGAGGAAAGCTGATAGCGGCAAAGTAACGTATTGGGTAAATCGTTACAAATCATCAATCGGTGTTCAGCTTCAAGCAATCCCTTTTTTTCCAGGCCTTACAGCAAAGGAAAATATAAAGCTCTTTGCTGCTTTTTATAAAATAAACTTGGGGGATGGAGAGGCTTACAGTCTGTTGGATAGCTGTGGGCTGAGGGATGCAGCCCAAGTTGAAGCATCAAAATTATCTGGCGGGCAGCAAAAGAGACTCGCGATTGCGGCATCGCTCGTCCATGACCCAGAACTGGTTTTCCTTGATGAACCGACAGCCGCTCTCGACCCACGTTCTAGAATGGAGATCCACCAATTGATTGGTAGTCTGCATCAAAACGGGAAAACCGTTGTTTTTACGTCGCATGACATGGGCGAGGTCATGAAGCTTGCTACAAGGGTGATTATGATTAATAAAGGAGAAGTCATTGTGGAAGGGAAACCGCGAGAAATCTGTAAAAGCTATCATGCCAGTGACCTGGAAAACTTGTATTTGCTTTTAACGTCAAAGGAGGGACAATAATGAGTTTGTACATTTTTAAATCAATGGTTTTAACATCTTTAAAGGATAAAATTTCCTTGTTCTATGCATTAGTTTTTCCGCTCCTTTTAATGAGTGGGCTTGGCTATTATTTTGAAACCCCTGAGATGCGGTTAAGCATCCTATCAGGTGTAACAGCAGTCAGTACTATATTTTGGGGTATGCAGGGAATTGCCTTTCAGGTGTTTTCACATAGGAATAAAGGGGTCTACAAGTTCCTCAAACTGACTCCAATGCCCGTGCTGGTGTTCGTAGCCATAATGGTTCTTGCCAGAGCCGTTATTGGGATTATCCTTAATTTGTTTGTATGGATCACGGGCGTCCTATTATTTGGAATCGATATCTCCCTGCTCTCACTAGGGTCGACGTTTTTACTTATAATATTTGGCACAACTTGTTTCACAAGCATTGGTTTCCTTATTGCCAATCTTGCAAACAATGAAGGGCAGATAAATATGTATTCCAACCTGCTGCAGCTGCCGATGATTTTTATGAGCGAAGCCTTCTACTCTCTCGCTAATGCACCTGAATGGATAGGGCTTCTTGGCAAAGCACTTCCTTTTGACCCATTTGTGAAAGGATTGAGGAATCTGCTTAATGGTAATCCCGAAACAATCGGGGAAGCAATACTTATCCTATGTGTTTATACCGCGGGAGCCATTTTTTTGGCTGTACCCACATTCAGGTGGGATGAAAAACAGGAGAGAACTCGTAAGATAAAAAGCATGAATTCCTAAGTTTATTTTTTCAAGAAACTATGCTAGACTAATACTCAACGTTGAATAATTAACTTTGAGGTGCGGGTAAATGACACGCTTGATGGTCCTTGGACTTTTAAAAATGAAATCAATGTCGGGATATGAAATGCAGCAAATTCTTCAGGTAAGTCAAACAGATCGTTGGGCAGGTATATTGCCGGGCTCGATTTACCATGCATTAAAGAAGATGGAGAAGGAAGAGCTTGTTGAGGTGGAAACAGTTGAAAAGACGGGTCATCGGATTAAAGCTATATATAGAATTACGGATAACGGACTAATTGAGTTTCAGAAGCTTCTGAAGGAATCCCTGCAGGCTTCTTCGGTCCTTTTGCCAAGTACGCTCTATACCGGTCTCAGCTTTATTCAGCATCTGGCTCCAAATGAAGCAGTTGAGGCACTTGAACATCAAAAGGTTCTTCTTAAAGCGGGACTTACTGAACAAAAAAACGGCAATGAAGCGAAACGTGCAGCTTTAGGACATTTGGATGAAATAACAGAAATGACTTTTAAAAATATTTATAGGCAATATGAACTGCAAGTGGAATTGATTGATTCTCTCATTGACCTGTATAGAGGAATGGTGAATGAATGAAGCCATTTACTCAGAGGGTATTGACTATTATAAAAGAAATACCAAAAGGCAGCGTTATGACCTATGGCCAAGTGGCCGGGCTTGCGGGCAGTCCACGTGCGGCCAGGCAGGTTGTCAGAATCCTTCACTCCATGAGTGAAAAGTACCAGCTCCCTTGGCATAGAGTTGTTAATGGAAAAGGGGAAATAGCGATTAGGGATAACGAAACCAAAACAATGCAACGGAAACTCCTTGAAGAAGAAGGAGTTCAATTTACCGGCGAGCGAGTCAATCTTCACGCGTCTATTTATTCCCCTTTTCCATATGGTAGTGAAGAGTTTTTAGAAGAATAGTCACTGCTGCCATCTTAAGAAATCCTGATTGATAGGGTTTCTTTTTTATTCGAAATGGTCTACTATAAGTTTTATTAAACATTATTGTAAAATATATGTAAATTTTCTAAAATTTCCTTGTAGGTAGACTTTACGCTATTTATAGTTAAAATGTCATAAGTAAAATTTATTAAAGATAAAAGGATACCGATTGTTACTTGTATTGATCAACCAGGATTAAAGAAGTTAGAGAAAAG
The DNA here is from genome assembly GCF_001685025.1 of Bacillus sp. FJAT-27225. Classification (GTDB taxonomy): domain Bacteria; phylum Bacillota; class Bacilli; order Bacillales; family Cytobacillaceae; genus Bacillus_D. The sequence goes on from NZ_MAYU01000024.1 coordinate 154,915, forward strand.
GCAAGAAAGGGAAGACCTTACCGGAAATATAGCGGTGTATTGGGCAATATAGCACCTCCAGCGATTGTTTCTTGAATGATAGTTCAGGTACTTCTTTTATCATATTTTGGGAACTCTTTGCTGTTATGTGCGTATACATTAGGACAAGAAGTGTTTACTATTGATTCTGCTGCATCCCTTCCTTCAGCCAGGGGTGTGGGATTAATTTTAAGAATAATAGAGTTGAAAAGGGGGATTTACGTGGGATTGGAAATTCGCAATCTGACAAAGAGATATGGAGAGAACGTTGCTGTAAATAATATCAGCCTTGAATTGCAGGAAGGTCAAGTTCTTGGCCTGCTTGGAAGGAATGGTGCAGGCAAGACGACCACAATTAAAATGATGCTCGGTCTTGTGAACCGGGATAGCGGAGAAATTCTTTGGAATGGCCGCCCCTTCCGCCGGGAGGAATTATCGATTGGCTATCTTCCCGAGGAAAGGGGCCTATATCCAAAAACCAAAGTTTCAGAACAATTAAGGTACTTTGGTGAGCTTGAGGGGTTAACCAGGAAGCAAGCGAATGAAAAGATAGATTACTGGCTTGAGAAGTTTGAGATTACTGAATATAAAAACAAGCTGGCAAGTGAGCTTTCAAAGGGGAATCAGCAAAAAATCCAAATTATTGCCACGCTCCTCCATGACCCCGATATTATTATCCTGGATGAACCATTCAGCGGGCTAGACCCGGTAAATGCCACAATGCTGGGCAATGTCATAGAAGAACTTGTTTCGCTTAAGAAAACAATTATTCTTTCAAGCCATCGAATGGAATCGATTGAAATGTTTTGCGAAAATGTTTGCTTAATGAAGAAGGGGAATATAGAGGTTTCAGGAAAATTGCAGCAGGTAAAGGACGACTACGGCTATAAAAACCTCAGGATTACGTCGAACCGCCAGCTTGAACCAGTTTTCGGGAATTTTCAATTGCCATTTGAAAAAAACGGCAACGTTTATACAGCAAAGGTACATAATGAAAAGGAAGGTATGGATATTTTAAATGCCGCTGCATCTGCTGGTCTGCCGCTTCAAAATTTTTCATTGCTGGAGCCTTCCCTTCATCAAATTTTTGTTGAGAGGGTGGGTTAAATGAGCAAATTTTTAACGGTATTGAAATTTCATTTAAAAGAGGGCTTAACAACAAAGAGTTACATCATCATCGCAGCCGTTTTGTTTACTGTTGTGCTTGGGTATTTCGGTTTCACCCATTTTAATGACAAAGAAGAAAAAATGACTGTGTATATAAGCGACCAATCATCAATCTATGATTTTGACACAAGTGCTGTGAAAGAAGCAGCCGAGTTTGCAGACCTTAAGGAAATTAGTGAGGATAAAGTTGAAGGGATAAAAAAGGAAGTCGAGGAGGGTAAAAGTGATGCCCTGATTGTACTGAAAGAGACTGGGGACGGTGCTCCTGATGTCGATTACTCCTTCAGGCGCACAGCTGACCTTCAGGTGCTGGGATTGGTAAATACGGTGGTCCAGCCCCAGTATTTAAGCAAAGTAATGAATGATCATAATGTTGATGCAGCAGTCGCTCAAGCTCTTTTGACTCCAGTTAAAATTAATGAAGTACCGTTGAAAGAAACGGAGTCTCTTGGGCTGGTGTACTTTTTCCTATTCCTAATGTATATGTTCATCATGATGTTTGGGAATACAGTCTCACTGGGGATTGCTGGTGAGAAGACTACAAGGGTTATGGAGATCATGATTACGAAGGTAAAGCCAATCACTATGATGTATGCGAAAATAATCGCGGCCATGATATCAGGTATTGTGCAAATTGGAATGGTTGCATTGGCATATGCTCTAGCAAGGCAGCTGGGCTGGGTATCCAGTGATATGACACTTATGGGGCTTCCTATTGATATATCGGTATTAAGTCCAAAGATTTTCCTGTTCCTTTCCATTTACTTCATGCTCGGGTATATGGTTTACGCCCTGCTGTTTGCTGCGATCACCTCGACAATTACCCGTATGGAGGATATCGGTTCAATCATATTCCCTATTTCAATCTTGCTGATGGGCGGGTTCTTCTTAGGGTTTAAAACGATGATGGACCCGAATGCAGGAATTGTTTTGGCGAGTTCCTATATTCCATTTTTCTCACCGATGGTCACTTTCTCAAGAATCGTCCTTGGTGAAGCTGGAGCGCTGGAAGTCATTTTGTCGATTGTTGTCCTGATTTTATCAATTGGCATTCTGAGTTATGTTGCAAACCGGATTTATACGAAAGGTGTCATGAGGTACAGCGGTAAAACCAATCTTGTTGATGTAGTAAAAATGGCCAAGAGCACTGAAGCATAAAGAAAAGTGGGATAAAAAAGATTGAAGCGGCCGTCCTCAAGGGACGACCGCTTTTTTATCTTTAAGAGGAAATTATTAATTTCGCGACTGAGGATACCCTTTTTATTGAGCGTGTCAACGTCTAGCTCCATAAGGAAGGCTTCGAAAGCATAATCATCGCACGAAGAAAAAGCGACAGCTTTTTCGAGGAGCGCCTATCGCCTAGCAAACTTCAGGCCTCCTCCCTACGATAAGTCATCATCGAATCGCTCAGTGCTCCTGCGCCATAGCATATTCGGGAAGCATATCTCAGCTCGTCGCAAAGCCCACGTAGCTTTTTCGAAGATGCTTCTTCATGATGTGAAGCAGGTAGTAGCTTCGCTCTTCGTGATTCCTTTATCTCAGTCGAAGCCCCTCCAGTTTGTACGGCGATGCCCAAGGCGCTTGCGCTTTTGTTCTTATGCGCGCTGCTCAAATGATTCTGCAATCCCAATAATAACCTGTACCGCTTTCAGCATGTTGTCCACTGAAATGAACTCATATTTTCCATGGAAGTTCTCTCCGCCTGTAAAAATATTTGGGGTTGGAAGTCCCATGTAGGATAGCTGAGAACCATCTGTTCCGCCTCTGATTGGTTTAACGATTGGGGAGATACCTAAGCTTTCCATTACCTCATGGGCAATATCGACAATTTCCTTTACAGGTTCAATCTTTTCCTTCATGTTGTAATACTGGTCGGTCAAGTCCAGTTTAATCGCACCTTCCCCATATACGTGTTTCAGTTCCTCGGCACTCTCTGTCATTCTTGCCTTACGTGCATTGAAATTTTCCCTGTCAAAATCCCGGATAATATAGTAAAGCCTGCTTTCTTCAACATCCCCAGTGAAAGAAAGGAGATGATAGAAGCCTTCATAATCCTCAGTCAGTTCCGGCGCTTCTTCCGCAGGGAGCCGATGATGGAAGTCCATTGCAATCTTCATTGAATTGACCATTTTGCCCTTTGCAGTGCCAGGGTGGATATTTGTTCCCTTAAACGTTAGCTTTGCGGCTGCTGCATTGAAGCTTTCGTACTCCAATTCACCAAGCGGGCCGCCATCGACGGTATAAGCGTATTTTGCGCCAAATGCCGATACATCAAATCGATGCGGGCCTCGGCCAATTTCTTCATCCGGAGTAAAGGCAACCCTGATTTCTCCGTGTTTGATATCGGGGTTTTGAACGAGGTAAGCCAGTGCGGTCATAATTTCAGCGATTCCTGCCTTATTATCGGCGCCAAGCAGCGTGGTTCCATCCGTTGTTATAAGTTTATGTCCTTCATAATTGGCAAGCTGAGGGAACTCGGATGTTTTCATAACGACTCCTATTTTTTCATTCAGGACAATGTCGCCGCCATTATAGTTTTCGATAATTTTTGGACTAACCCCTTTGCCGGTAAAATCCGTTGCCGTATCAAGGTGGGCCAAAAATCCAATCACCGGAGCGTTCTTTTCGGTATTGGCGGGCAAGGTTGCCATGACATACCCATTTTCATCCATGGTCACATTTTCTAAACCAATATCTTTAAGTTCGCCAACCAACATCTTGGCCAATTGAAGCTGGCCCTCGGTCGATGGACAGGAGGAGCTTTCTTCATTTGATTGAGTATCGATTTTTACATATGAAATAAACCGTCCTATTAATTCCTTTTCCATCATAATCACATCTCCTATGTATGAAATGAAAAGCATTTCTTATTAGTGCCATTATAATATAAATTAGCTGAAAAGACGGATTATCAATAGGAAACTTTTTAATGAATGTCGAATATTGATGAAGCCTGAAGATAAAAAGCTATGGCAAAAAACTTTTATTCTACTAGACGGAATACAACCTATCATGTACAATGTTTTCAGAATATTGGTTTTATTGTGAATTAAAAGATTTTATTTCGCAGCACGAATCATCATCATCCGAAAAAAGAAAACGAGGGGGATACTAGGATGAAGAAAAGAAAGTTGGCAGGCATTTTTCTATCATTTTCCTTGCTAGCCGGAGTCATGGCAGGCTGTGGCGGTCAAGGGACAAGCGGTTCGGGAGGAGACAGCAAGACGATTAAAATTGGGGCAAACATTGAGTTGTCCGGAGGGGTAGCTTCTTATGGCCAGTCAATAGCTGAAGGCCTGGAACTTGCGCTCGAAGATATTAATAAAGAGGGTATTGATGGCAAGAAAATTAAGCTTATCAAGTTTGACAACAAATCAGAGGCTTCGGAAGCAACTTCCGGCGCTGTAAAGCTTGTCAGTCAGGATAAAGTAGCGGCTATTATTGGTGCTGCCACCAGTACCAATACCCTTGCTCAGATCCAGGTAGCACAAAAAAATAAAGTACCGATCATCACCCCAACCGGCACGAATCCAGATATTACAAACAAAGGCGGAAAAGTAAATTCCTATGCCTTCCGTACGTGCTTTATTGATCCATTCCAGGGTACAGTAGCTGCGAATTTTGCTGCTGATACACTTGGGTCGAAAAAGGCTGCAGTATACGTTGATACCGCAAGTGACTATGCAAAAGGCCTTGCAGCTGCGTTTAAGGATTCTTACTCGGGAGACATAGTTGCCGAGGAAGCTTATGTAGCGAAGGATACTGATTTCCGTGCGACTTTGACACGTATGAAGTCTAAAAATCCAGATTTCATCTTCCTGCCTGGATATTATGAAGAGGTCGGCCTTATCATAAAGCAGGCCCGTGAACTTGGCATAACAGTACCAATCATGGGAGGCGATGGCTGGGATTCACCTAAGCTGGTTGAAATCGCTGGCGGGGATGCATTGAACAATACATTCATTACGAATCACTATTCCGCTGCTGATCCGGATAAAAAAATCCAGGAATTCGTTGAGGCCTTCAAGGCAAAGTACAATGGCAAATCTCCAGATGCCTTTGCTGCCCTTGGCTATGACACAGCCTATTACCTGGCAGATGCTATTAAACGTGCAGGCAGTGCGGATCCTCAGAAGATTCAAAAGGCACTTGAGGAAACCAAAGATCTGCAACTTGTCTCTGGCGTCCTGACACTTGATGATAAACATGACCCAATCAAATCTGCTGCGATCTTGAAGTATGAAAACGGTGAACAAAAGTTTGAAACAAAGGTTAACCCGTAACAAGAAAAGCGTAAGCGCCTTGAACAGCCCCGACAAGCGCTCCTCGAAAAAGCTAACGCTTTTCCTTCGTGCGATGATTATGCTTCCGAAGCATACTCTTGTGGGGGGCCAGAAATTGAAGTCGTTCTTTGACTTCAACTGAGGGACCGAAGCGACCTCGAGGGGCTAGGCGCTGACGCTGGACAAAGAAAAGGGCGCGCCTGTATGCCAATACAAACAGCACACTAGTAAGGATAAGGAAGAGGAATAGGGGGCAATGTCCCCCTATTTCGGCGTAAAGCAGAAACAATAGCGGGAAAAGGTTCATTCCTCCTTAAGGAGGGTGTGCTTCTATACGACTAAAGTACCTCAAGGGGAGTTAATAATGGAATTCGTACAGCAGCTGATAAACGGAATATCACTTGGGAGCATTTATGCCCTGATTGCGCTTGGCTATACGATGGTATACGGAATTGTTAAATTAATTAATTTTGCACATGGAGATATATTCATGGTAGGTGCGTTTGTCGGATTTTATTCGATAACAATCCTTGAACTCTCATTTTTCCCTGCGCTGATCCTATCAATGGCCGTCTGTTCAGTTTTTGGTGTATTAATCGAAAGGATTGCCTATAAGCCTTTGAGGAATGCAACGAGAATTGCGGCATTAATTACAGCAATTGGTGTATCACTCCTAATTGAATATGGCGTTATTTATTTTAGGGGGGCCCAGCCTGAGGCCTATCCGTCGGATGTCCTTCCGAAAGAAACGATCAATATTTTTGGTTTGTCAATTGGCAGCCAGTCTTTGTTCATTCTTGGGGTTTCGGTTGCACTTATGATTATTCTTCAATTTATTGTTCATAAAACGAAAATTGGCAAGGCGATGCGTGCTGTTTCCCACGATGCGGATGCTGCAAGGCTGATGGGAATCAACGTGAATAACACGATTTCGGCTACATTTGCGATTGGATCTGCTCTTGCAGGTGCAGCAGGAGTGATATTTGGGACGTACTATACAAAAATCGAACCGCTCATGGGGATCATTCCCGGACTCAAGGCATTTGTCGCGGCGGTCCTGGGGGGAATTGGAATTATTCCGGGCGCGATGGTTGGCGGCCTCCTGCTTGGAGTCATTGAAGCCCTTGTCAGTGCACTTGGCTATTCCCTCTGGCGTGATGGTGTTGCTTTCATTGTCCTGATCCTAATCCTGATTTTCCTCCCAGCTGGGCTGTTCGGTAAAAACGTGAGAGAGAAAGTATAGGAGGGAGATCAGCATGGCTACTTTAAAACGATCAAAGGTTTTTTGGATTTCGCTTGCCGTGTCCTTCGCTATCTTTACAGTCATCCAGTTTCTTATTACAGGCGGTACGCTGAATATTTTTCATATTAATACTCTCATTACAATTGGCATTAATATTATGCTGGCAGCAAGCCTCCATCTCATTATTGGGATTACAGGCCAGTTTTCAATCGGCCATGCGGGATTTTTGGCGGTCGGTGCCTATGCGTCGGCAATCACAACAATGAAGTTTGAGCTTCCGTTCATTGCAGCACTTTTGGCAGGAGGGCTTGTCGCAGCGATTTTTGGTCTGATTATTGGGGTTCCCAGCCTGAGGCTTAAGGGGGATTACCTTGCAATCGCTACATTGGGCTTTGGTGAGATAGTCAGGATTACACTATTGAACATAGATTATGTTGGCGGCGCAAGTGGTATGCAGGTTTCTCAGATGAGCACCTGGGGTTGGACGTTTGCCTGTGTGCTTATCACAATCATAGTCATTGTAAACTTCACAAATTCGACCCATGGGCGTGCTTGTATATCAATTCGAGAAGATGAAACAGCGGCTGATGCAATGGGGATAAACACGACTTATTACAAGGTCGTTGCCTTTGCAATTGGAGCTTTTTTTGCCGGCGTGGCTGGGGCGCTGTTTGCCCATAATTTCTATATCATCCAGCCGTCAAACTTCGGCTTTCTAAAATCCTTTGATATCTTGATATTTGTGGTTCTGGGCGGGCTTGGCAGCCTATCAGGCGCAGTTATTGCCGCAATTCTTTTAACAATCATTTCTACAACCCTTCAGTCCTATGCCGACACAAGGATGATTATCTATAGCCTTGTTCTTATCCTGACAATGATCTATCGTCCACAAGGACTCATGGGAACAAGAGAAATAACTTCATTCTTTAAAAAGGCGAAAAACCAGGAAGGAGGGCATAGTGATGACAAAGGACAAACCGTTGCTTAAAGTCGCCAATGCCGGGATCCGTTTTGGGGGCCTAAAAGCGGTATGGGATGTAAATGTTGAATTGTTCCAGGGAGAACTGGTTGGCTTAATTGGCCCCAATGGGGCGGGAAAAACAACCTTCTTTAATCTTCTTACAGGAGTATATGTTCCGACAGAAGGCGAAATCGTACTTGACGGTGAAAAGCTGAACAAGCTTCCACCTTTTAAAATTACGAGAAAGGGTGTAAGCCGTACATTCCAGAACATCCGCCTCTTCCGGGAACTCTCGGTGATAGATAATGTAAAAGTTGCGTATCACTCGCTTGCGAAACACGGCATTCCAAGTTCGATTTTCCGCCTGCCCAAACATTTTGATGGTGAAAAGGAAATGGATGAAAAGGCAGTAGAGTTCCTGAAAATCTTTGGGCTTGAAAAGTACAGGAACGAAAAGGCTAAGAACCTTCCTTATGGACAGCAGCGGAGGCTGGAAATCGCTCGGGCTCTAGCCGCGAACCCGAAAATTCTTCTTTTGGATGAACCAGCCGCGGGAATGAATCCGCAGGAAACAAGAGACCTGATGAATCTGATTGCTTTTATTAGGAACCGATTCCACCTGACAGTGTTGCTTATTGAACATGATATGGGACTTGTTATGGGGGTTTGTGAACGGATATACGTCCTTGACCATGGCCAGTTGATTGCCCAAGGAACACCTGAGGAAATCAGGAATAATCCAAAAGTCATTGAGGCGTATTTGGGCGAGGAGGTCGTATCCTAATGTTAAAAGTCGATGGAATCAATGTCTACTATGGAAATATCCAGGCAATAAAAGGCGTCTCGATCGAAATAAATGAAGGGGAAATTGTTACACTCATTGGTGCGAATGGTGCCGGCAAGAGCACGCTCCTTAAAACAATTTCCGGGCTGCTGAAGCCGAAACAGGGTAAAATAGAGTTCCAAAACCAGTCCATTTCCGGAAAAGCAGCTCAAACCATCGTAAAGATGGGAATCTCACATGTCCCTGAAGGCCGGCGGGTTTTTTCAAATATGACAGTTGAAGAAAATCTTGAACTTGGTGCTTTTCTTAGGAAGGATAAAGCAGGTATTAAAGAAGATTTTCAAAAGGTTTTTGAACTTTTCCCACGCCTTGAGGAGCGTCGTAAACAACAATCCGGGACACTTTCGGGCGGCGAACAGCAAATGCTTGCAATGGGGAGGGCATTAATGGCAAGACCTCGATTGCTTCTGCTGGATGAACCTTCAATGGGGCTCGCGCCTCTCCTTGTAAAAACGATTTTCCGAATTATAAGCGAAATCAATGAAACAGGTACAACCATCCTTCTTGTGGAACAAAATGCGCATATGGCCTTGTCCATCGCACATCGCGCTTATGTCATTGAAACAGGAAAAGTTGTTCTATCCGGCTTAGCAGCGGAGTTGAACGAGAGTGAACAAATTAAGATGGCCTATCTTGGCGGCCATTAACATAAGCCCATCTCCAAGTGAGATGGGTTTATTTGTGTAGAATAGACAATATGAAAACTATAAATTTTAAATAGCCACCTGTCTTGACACCTGTTATAATAAAGAGGTTTAAGGTAAATATACCTTTCTGGGAAAGATACTACTAAAAGAATGATACAGAAATGTGGGGATCAGTATGGCTAAACAAAAGAATATTTCAGAAAGGAAACTGCTTGGAATTGCCGGCCTTGCCTGGATGTTCGATGCAATGGATGTGGGCATGCTTTCTTTTATTATTGCAGCTTTGAAAGCCGATTGGAATTTGACTCCTGAACAGATGGGCTGGATAGGAAGCGTCAATTCCATTGGTATGGCTGTGGGCGCACTTGTTTTTGGATTGTTTGCGGACCGAATCGGGCGAAAAAATGTTTTAATCATTACACTTCTTTTCTTTTCAATTGGCAGCGGACTTTCTGCTTTCACAACTTCACTGGGTATTTTCCTTATTCTTCGCTTTCTTATCGGCATGGGGCTTGGAGGAGAACTTCCTGTCGCCTCAACACTTGTTTCCGAAAGTGTTCCTGCAGATAGGAGAGGGAAAATTGTCGTCCTCCTTGAAAGCTTTTGGGCATGGGGCTGGCTGATTGCAGCTGTCATTTCCTACTTCATCATTCCGGAATTCGGCTGGCAAATAGCCCTTATTATTAGTGCAATACCAGCTTTATATGCGATTTATTTAAGAGTCCACCTACCCGACTCACCTCGCTTCCAGTCTGGCGAGATAACAAAAAAACCAACTGTTCTAGAAGGAATAAAAACTCTTTGGTCCAAAGAGTATGGGCGCCAGACTGCAATGTTGTGGATTGTGTGGTTTTGTGTTGTGTTTTCCTATTATGGAATGTTTCTTTGGCTTCCAAGCGTTGTAATTGGAAAAGGCTACAGTATGGTTCAGAGTTTTCAATATGTCTTAATTATGACCCTTGCCCAGCTACCTGGTTATTACACAGCTTCGTATTTTATCGAAAAAATAGGCAGGAAATTCGTTCTAATTGTTTATCTTGCCGGAACGGCTGTCAGTGCCTTTTTCTTTGGGACAAGCGACTCACTTACAATGCTGCTCGTGGCTGGAGCCTTTCTGTCCTTCTTTAACTTGGGGGCTTGGGGAGCGTTATACGCCTATTCCCCAGAGCAGTACCCAACCGTTGTTAGGGGTACCGGTACCGGAATGGCGGCGTCGGTTGGCCGGATTGGCGGGGTGCTCGGGCCGCTGCTAGTTCCGTATTTGTCCGCCCAGGGTGCATCCATCCAGGTTATTTTTACAGTTTTCTGTATATCGATTTTAATGGGTGCTGCAGCGGTATTATTCCTTGGAAAGGAAACGAAGAATCAGGAGCTTGTATAAACTTGTTTATTATGGGGTGCCGGTATAAGCCTGCACCTTTTTGATTAAGGAATTCAACAGATAAAACGCCGTGTCAAAAATGAGAAACGACGAAAAAAGAGCCCATAAATGGGCTCCGGAGCTTTACGCGTCAAGATTCACCTCATGACGAATTTTTGGCTGCAGGCGTGAACGGACATTATTTGAATAATCCTGATAAAGCTGTTCAAGGCCAACCATGGCAAGCGAGAAGAAATTTGCGTAATTCTTTTGAACTTCCCACTTTAGCTCATTGCTTCCACAGATACTGTGTTTATTGAGTTCTTCAATTTCCTTCTTAATTGTGGCTAATTCAATTTGATATTTGTCCTCGGGGAGCGTGAGCAAATGGTCAATGCGTATGATATATTCCTGGGATTTTTCTATTTTGTTTTTGATATCTTCATATCCGGCCTGACTAATTAAGTTGTACTTCAGTTTAAATTCGTTCAGGAGCTTGGCTGAATCATATGTTGCATTTACAATATCGTCTCTTGTCATGTCTACGGTTTCATAACTTAGCATATGCTTCCAGGAAGGCTGGGTAATGGCCTTGCGGTGGTCTTCAAGAGTATGGCACAGTTTTTTGTAGCCGTATAGCTCGGGATTTTCAAACGCGGCGCTTGCCGGATCCAGGAATGGGGCAAGCGGTGCCACGAAATAGAACAGGCGTGAATCCTGTCCGCATTCGAGATGAATCCTCTCGGCAAAATCAACATTTTCCAAAGCACTTTGGTATGTTTGATGCGGGATGCCGATCATGAAGAACAAATCGACTTTCTTACAGCCATGCTTCAATGCAGACCGCAATGTTTCAATTACCTTTTTGTTTGTACAATGAAATTTCCCGTTATAGCGGCGAATTTTTTCGTCGTGTGTTTCCAGGGTAAGCTCAATACTGTAATTGGGCACTGCATCATTGATTTGTTTGAAGAAATCTTCATTTGCATATTGAAATAGCTCAAACACTAGTTCATTCTTTAGTTTTATTTGTTTCAGTCTGCTGAAAAACTCTTCCACATATTTTTTGCCTCCTTGCCGAATATCATGGAGAATAAAAATAGGCGCGCGGCTGAAGCGCTGAATAAACTGAATATCATCGACCAATTTTTCCGGGGACCTGAGCGCAAGGGATTTTCGGTTGCAGTTCTGGTCATAACCGTCCTTGGAGCCTCCGCAAATCAAACAATTTTGCGTACATCCACGGGCCGTCAGAATGGCAGTGTTCGGGTATTGCAGCCAGCCATTATACGGGAGGGGATCCATGAAGTTTTTATATTTAAAAACAGACTTAATTGCGTATCGATAGCCGGGTACATCGAATTCATCCAGGTCTTTAGGTACATAGGAAAGAGGATTAAACCCAATTTCAGTGCCGCGTTTCCAAGTAAGGTTTGGTATATCCTCATAATGAGTGTTGCCAAGTTCCAGTTTGTTCATAAGCATGAGGACAAGCTTCTCGGTTGAGTCACCACGCATGACAAAATCAATGCATGGATATTCAATCAAATCTTTATGGTAATACGTAGAGGATAGGCCACCAAACATGATAGGGGTATCCGGGTGGAGCCTTTTTACGATCTTAGCGAGTTCAATACTCCCATGTGCATGTGGAAGCCAGTGAAGATCAATTCCAAAAGCACGGGACTTAATGCCTTTCAGCTTTTTCTCAACGTTGAATTTAGGATCCATCAGCATCCGGTTGGCAATATTGATGATTCTTACCTTTAAACCATAACGCTCCAGATAATCGGCTATCGACGTAATTCCGATAGGGTACATTTCGAAAACTGGGGAAGATGGGACAACATCGCTGATTGGGCCTGCCAGCAGGGAGTTTTCCCTAAAATCATAAACACTTGGTGCGTGTAAAAGGACTAAATCGTACATCATATGGTCACCCTCTTAAAAAATAGTAATTGTGATAAATTTCACAAATGAAAATTGGCATAAATAAAGTATTCATACATAGTAATGTTCTTTTAAATACACTTTAAGTTTATTACAAAAACAATCTGTGACTCTTGCCATTCATTGACAATCAGGTGACAAAGGGCAAGTGGATTTCTATCTATTTTGTGGCAAATGATAATCCCTTTCATTTGTTTAAAGTTGGTTCATTCTTTAGGTTTCAGAACGGGTAGCAGATCTTTCAGGGGAGAGTACGATGTCACGGCATGAAGTGAGAGTGTCTTAGGGGTTCAGCTTTAGTAAAATAAATTATACTACTAAAGTAGTACTTAAAATATGGCTTTTGCTGAATAGTAAGAAAAGAATGGATTTGCCATAATTAAGCCAAACAAACCTATAAGGTTTGTGTCCCAGCATCGGACAGTGGAATTCCATTTGGCCGGTCTGGGTTTTTCATTTCACCACTAAAACTATTGATAGACCACATAATGAAGGCAGCAAAGGGTTCTTTTCAGCATAGAAAAGAGCTTTTTTAATGTACAAAAACGCGAAATTGACTTACAGTGTAATTAACAGAAAATTGAGAAATGTGGTTATTGTGGGGTGACGAGGATGTCTGGAAGTGGGCTGGTCCAGCGGAAGGAAGGAATAGCACGACTGTCGATGGCAGGAATATCAGTGGCCGGAGGGTTAATCCTTCTCCTCACCTTCCCAGGAACAGGGATTCCAGGTGAGTGGATGATATTTGTCCTTCTAGCAGCATTCCTTTGGGTGGTTGAAGTTTATCCAATGCCTGTCTGGCGGGGATTTACGACGATTTCATTCCCGATTGTTTATGCGATACATGTTATGCACAGTTTGGAATATGCTATCTGGACTTTCGGAATCATTGTATTGGCCATAAATATAGTAAAAAGAAGGCCCCTCAGGATTGTTTGCTTTAATCCTGCCCAATTGGTCATCAGCTTTTACGGAGCCATACAGTTTTCGGAACTGGCCGCCAGGATTGGTAACTTTGACGCAAAACCGGCTGTGGTAGCAGGACTTCTTTATATTTCAACGGCGATTGTGCCATTTTATATTTTAAATAATCTGCTTGTGGATTTCATTTTGTTTGTTCGGCCCCAGCCTTACACAAAAAAAATGTGGCGGCAAAAGACCCTCCAGGAATTGAACAGCCTGGCGATATCGTATGTATATCTCGTTTTGTTTGTGGTTCTGGGCAACCAAAATCGCGGCGAAATCGATGTGATCACATTTTTTTTCTTCTTTGCTCCCCTGGTTGGGCTGGCATTGCTCAGTTCAATTATAGTCAGGTTGAGAAAGGAAAAATCAAAGCTAAAAGCATTATTTAGTATTTCCTCAGAATTGAACAAACAAATTGCCTCGAATAATTGGCTTGATTTCCTTGTTGAGAATCTCCCCGAATTTATCGATGTCGATGCCTGCATTTTATGGACAAAAGAAAATGGCCGCTGGAAACGCATATTCTCAACCGGTCTTATTAATGAAGCAGTTGAGTTAAATGAGGACGACTCAAAAGGACTTGATTCTGTCAAAAGGTTCGTAATTTACCTTAATTCGAAACGTGAGGCCGGTCCCGCTTCTCCTTTTTTTCATAAAGAAATCCGGTCGAAAATGTACGCGCCGCTTTTGCTCGATGAAGAGCTTGTCGGGTTATTTGTCTTTGGCCGAAGCAGGACGAAAAGCTTCACCGAAGAGGATGTTCAATCAGCAGTAACACTTGCGAACCAGCTGGCCGTACTTATAAAAACAAAATGGCTATTTTCAGAGGAAGAAAAGAGACTGATTTTGGAGGAAAGGAACCGGATTGCCCGGGACATCCATGATGGGGTGGCTCAGACACTTGCAGGCGCGGTATTGAACCTGGATACAGCAGAAAGGAAATTTTCTAAAGCACCTGACGATTCATTAAGGCTGATCCAGGAGAGTACAGAAAAACTCCGCATCAGCCTAAGGGAGGTCAGGGAGTCCATTTATGCGCTCCGGCCCTATCCAACCGAGAGGGTTGGCCTTCTGACGGCAATTGAGTCACGGATAAAAGCAGTTGAAAAAGAACATTCCATTCATATTGAACTTCAAAAAAGGGGAGTGGAGTTTCCATTAAGCTCAATGACAGAAAAGGTTATTTTTGATATTTTTCAGGAAAGCGTCCAAAACGCAATAAAACACTCAAAGGCATCAAAGATTGAGGTGATGCTCAGCTACCAGAGGGAGAATGTCTTTTTGAAAATTAAAGATGATGGGGTTGGTTTTTCATTGTTCCAGGCCATGATCAAGGCAAGGAATGAGCCTCATTTTGGAATTCTCCATATGAATGAGGCTGCTGAAAAAATCAAGGCCTCCCTCCAGGTTGACAGTAAAGAAGGCGCGGGGACAGAAATCTCATTGACTGTCCCGCGTTTAGGCATAGAAGGGGGAATTGTAGATGATAAGGCTCATGCTGGTCGATGATCATGCGGTACTACGCGATGGTCTGAAAAATATCCTTGCACTTGAAGGAGATATAGAAGTTGTAGGTGAGGCAATTTCAGGGGAGGACGCACTGTCAAAGGTTCCTGAAATCATGCCGGATGTCATTTTAATGGATATTAATATACCAGATAAGAACGGCATTGAAGTAACCGGGATATTGAAAAGAGAGTTCCCTCAAATAAAGATACTCGTCCTTACGATGTTCGACCACGATGAATATTTTATGTCGGCCATCCGTGAAGGGGCAGATGGCTATCTTCTAAAGGATGCTCCTTCCCAGCACGTTGTCGAGGCAATTCGATCGGTTGCAAGGGGCCAATCAGTAATTGCTCCTTCAATGACAAAGAAATTTCTAAGCTTTAACCAGCCCCAGCCTGAACCTCCGAAGGAATCCAAGGATAGTTCATTGACCGAAAGGGAAAAGGAAGTCCTGCTGTGCCTCGTCCAAGGGATGAATAATAAGGAAATTGCCCAGGCTCTATTCATCAGTGATAAAACAGTTAAAATTCATGTCAGCAAAATCTTCAAGAAACTTGACGTGAAGAGCCGTTCACAGGTTGTTATCTATGCGGTTCAGCACCAGCTTGTTCCTCTCCCTTAACGAAACTATTTGGGTAACGCCCTGCTTAAACGGGGCGTTTTTTGATGTCTACTACTTTAGGCTTATTAAAAGTTAGTACCTTTGCAGCCGCAAATATTCCCTGTGTAGAATAGGACTCCAATTTAGTTAATGTAATAATAGAGTTAATAAGTTGGACGGGAGGTCATAATAGTGAAAAGGAAATCATTGATTTTGTCTTTTATGCTTATAGCCAGTATTTTTTTCAGTAGTTTCCAAGCTGTTCCGGGCAAGGCCGCTGCAACCGGCGGAGCTGTGATTGAAAAAGGACTTTTATCCAAACTTGCAGGGAGCCTCGAGCCCCAGCAAGTGATTGTTACATTTAAAGATGATGATACTGTTACACAATCAAAAGTTCTTACGCTTTTGAACTCTCTTGGGCTTGAGAAAGGGGTTGTATTAAAAGAACTTCCAATTGCGGGGGTACTTGCGACAAAGACCCAGATCGAAAAGCTTGCCCAGCATGAACAGGTCTTATCGATCTATCCAAATAAAAAACTAAAGTACGAAAATAAGGAAGCAACGGAATTAACAGGGGTAGACAGGTTAAGGACTGAGGCATCCTTTACAAAGCAGAACGGTGGCATTCCTGTTAACGGGCAGGGTGTGGGGGTTGTCATTAATGACAGCGGTGTTGATGGGACACATAAAGACCACCAGTTTGGGGGCCATCTTGTCCAAAATGTCCTGGGGGCAACAAACCTAAACGCACTGAGTGAACTATTACCAGTTACTTGGGTTGAAAATGTGCCAAATACAGATTCAACCTCTGGCCATGGGACACATGTTGCTGGTATTGTCGGAGGTACTGGTGCAATGTCAAAAGGAGAATATGAAGGGGTTGCACCTGGTGCCAAGTTAATTGGATATGGCTCCGGGGCAGCTGTTGCCATGCTTGATACACTTGGCGGTTTTGATTATGCCCTAACTCACCAGGCAGAATACAATATCCGTGTAATAACGAATTCATGGGGTGATACCGGTGACGCGGGTACAGATTTTGATCCATATCACCCAATCAATATTGCTACCAAGAAGCTTTATGATAGAGGGATTGTTACAGTATTTTCAGCAGGGAATTCAGGACCTGGGGACTCTACCATATCAGGGAACTATAAGAAAGCTCCATGGGTTATCACGGTGGCAGCCGGGACAAAGCAAGGCCAGCTTGCCGATTTTTCATCCCGGGGTGTAAAGGGCAAGGGAGGTACGGTTCTGGTTGGCTCTGAGACATGGAAGTGGGAGGATCGCCCAACTGTCACAGCACCAGGGCAAACGATCATCTCTACCCGTGTTCTTGCACCAGTTGCAGCTCTCGGTGCAACTGATGACATCAACCTTATCCCTCCGGCTTATCTGCCATATTATACAACAATGAGTGGTACATCGATGGCTGCACCGCATGTTGCAGGAATTGTTGCACTATTGCTTGATGCCAATCCTGCCTTGAATCCACTTCAGGTAAAACAAATACTTGAACAAACTGCAACCAATATGCCAGGCCATGAAAGCTGGGAAGTGGGTGCAGGTTATGTCAATGCATACGCGGCAGTTGATGCGGCATTAAACAACCGTTCCTATGGAAAAACATTGAACAGTAATCTCGTTTTTAATTCTACAGCACAAATGAGTACCAAGAGCCAGCAGATTTCATTGGATTATAGCCCTCTGGCGCTAACGAATGAGTCTTCATTTAATGTTCCTGCAGGTTTAACTGAGCTGGTTGCCCGTACGAATGCCTATGGGCTGCTTGGCCAGACCGGCAATACGGTAAACCTCGTCTTGACTGCGCCAGATGGAACGAGATATACATCAGGGATTTACCTGCTCTTCCCGTTATATGTTGACCGCACAGTCCAAGTTGTAAACCCACAGCCCGGTACCTGGAAAGTAAGTGTAGAGGGCCTTGAAGGAGCACTGGCACTACCTGAAACGCTTGCTATCGAGGTTGTTTCAAAACAGGCGGGCAGTTATACAGGACTGAATGATATTGCGGGACATCCTGCCGAATCCGCTATCATGCTTGCTGTATCCAAGAGATTAATTGACGGAAAAAATACAAAGAACTTTGAGCCAGATGCACCATTGAAGCGGTCTGAGCTAGCCCGTTACCTCGTAATGGGGGCCGGGGTAAGGCAACAGCTCCCTATAACAGGTGTAAACAGTGTATCAGACATCAAATCAGCAGATCTGCCATTTGTTGAAGCGGTCCTTGGCAAAGGAGCAGCATTGAAGGACGTTAATCAGGATGATAAAGGCGTTATGCTTCTGGCAGCCGCAGGAAAATTCGCACCGGATGAAAAGGTCACGCGTGCTCAGCTGGCATACTCACTCGTTCAGGCGTTGGGACTAGAGAAAGAGGCTGGGGAATTAAAAGGGCAAGTACTGACAGTCCAGTACAATGGTACGAGGGTGCCAATCCAGGATGCCTCTTCTATCCCGGCAGAGCTGAGGGGACATGTCCAACTCGCCCTTGATATGAATATATTGAACGCTTACTTTTCAGTTGTCCAGGGACCTTTTGATCTTAAACCAACTATTACTGCAAAGTTTGACCCGGGCAAAACAGTAACTAGAGCTGATTACGCAGTGGCGATTACTCGTTATTTCTCCAGCTATCACCCTGCCGCTCAGTAAAACTAACTAAATCAGAGATCCCCGCTGCCAAAGCGGGGATTTTCTACTACCAGGGATATAGACGGTTTTTTATCTATAACTTTCGTATGACATCAAAATAGTACTTTTTCAAAAACAAATTACGCCGTTTGCTGAATAGTAGACCGTTCGGATTTTTACGATAATCATAGTGGGAAACGAAATAAATTTAGGAGGGAAAGCATAATGAAAAAATGGGTATCCGTCATTGTCAGTTTGTTATTATTACTTTCATTATTTGCACCTGGTTTTACGAAAACAAAAGCGGCACTTCTTCCTGCCGTAGTCGACAGCCACCTGGAAAAAGCACTTGAAACAGCAACCGGCAGTCTCCAGGTTATTGTAACCTTTGAAGGAGAAGGTGGACCGTCAACTCCACAGTTGGACCTGCTTAAGAAGCTTGGAATTTCGACCGGTGTAACGATGAAGTCACTGCCGATCGCAGGAGTACTTGCCACAAAAGACCAGATTAAGCAGCTGGCATCATCCGAAGGCGTAAAGTCCCTCTACTTGAATCGCAAGCTTGAATACTATAACTATGACTCAACAGCATTAACTGGCGTGGATAAGGCCAAGACGGATGCAGCCATGCAAAAGGCAAATGGAGGCTTCCCTCTTTCGGGAAAGGGTGTTGGAGTTGTTATCAATGACAGCGGGGTGGATGGAACCCACCGCGACCATGAATTTGGCAAAAACCTTGTTCAAAACGTCCTTGGAAGCATCAATCTAGCTTCGCTTGCACCCGGGATTCTGCCAGTATCGTACCTTGAAAATGTAGTAAATACAGACACAAATTCAGGCCATGGCACGCACGTAGCCGGTACAGTAGGAGGTACTGGGGCAAGTTCAAGCGGTAAGTATGAAGGCGTTGCTCCCGGTGCAGATTTGATTGGATATGGCTCGGGTGCCGCCTTGCTCGTTCTTGATGGAATCGGCGGATTTGATTATGCGATTACCAACCAATCAAGATACAATATCCGTGTTATTACGAACTCATGGGGCGGATCGGGAGCCTTTGACCCGAATGATCCAATCAATATTGCATCAAAGGCGGCCCACGATCGCGGCATTACGGTTCTTTTTGCTGCAGGTAACGAAGGGCCAGCAGAAAATACCCATAACCCTTATGCGAAAGCTCCATGGGTGATCTCGGTTGCCGCAGGTGAAAAAGATGGTTCATTGGCAGATTTCTCATCAAGAGGCACTAAAGGTGTTGGCGGCACATTTGAAATAGGTGGCGAAACCTACACCTGGGAAGACAAGCCAACCATTACGGCTCCTGGTGTAAACATTATCTCAACGAGGGTACTTGCACCAGTTTCTTCACTTGCAATTACAGATGACGCTAACATGATTGAACCAGCCTATTTGCCTTTCTATACATCGATGAGCGGTACATCTATGGCAACCCCTCATGTAGCAGGTATCGTAGCATTAATGCTGGAAGCTGACCCTGCGCTTTCACCGGATGAAATTAAGAAAATCCTTCAGGACACTGCGACCAACATGCCAGGATACGAAACGTGGGAAGCAGGTTCGGGCTATGTTAATGCGTATGCTGCCCTGGAAGCGGTCTTGTTTGGCAAAACGTACGGGAAAACAGTAAATGAAAACCAAACGTTTAATAGTAACGTCAATACAAAAATAGATCGGGTCCCATTCGAAGTGATATATAACCCTATAGTTCCAACCCAACATAAATTTACTGTTTCGGAAGGGGTTTCCCAGCTTACAGCAAGAATTGATGCCTATGGACTGTTGGGACAGACAGGCAACCCAGTTAATCTGGTTTTAATTGCGCCAGATGGAACGGAGTATAGCTCAGGAGTTAATCTCCTATTTGCCCTTTATCCGGACCGTACGGTTTCAGTTACGTCACCAAAGGCAGGGACATGGAAAGCAGAGGTTAGGGGCTTAAGAGGAAATGAACTGAATCCGATCGGGCTTGCATTGCCTGAAACCATGACAGGTTCCCTTGCATTTACAAAGGTAAACGGATATTCAGGGCTCAATGATATCTCCGGCCATGCTGCAGCCTCCGCAATTCAGATGGCGGTCAGTGAAAGGTTAATGGATGGCTATACCGACGGAACTTTCAAGCCAGACCAGTATCTTCTCCGAAAAGAGCTTTCCCGTTACCTTGTTATGGGAGCAGGCATTCGCCAGAATCTGTCAGGGTCTGCAAAGGATGTAGCTGCTGCTGACCTTCCATACGCACTTGCAGCCATAGCAAAGGGTGCAGCTATTAAGGATGGTTTAATTTCACAAAATGGAGTCATGCGCCTTGACTCCAATGGCAACTTCAATCCAAATGGCACGTTTACACGGGCAGAACTGGCATACTCGCTCGTTCAGGCATTGGGCCAGCAGGAACTTGCCAAGGGGCATTCAGGAGATGTAACGTTCCTTTATAATGGGGAAAGAATTGTACTGAAGGATAGTGGCAGTATTCCCGCCGACCTGAAGGGATATGTCCAGGCTGCCATTGCCCTTAATATTCTAAACGTCAAATACAGTGTAAAACAGGGAGCCTTTGATCTGAAGCCGACGATTGAAGCGGTGTTTGAGCCAGCTAAAAAGGTAACGCGTGCTGACTATGCTGTAGCGTCAACCCGATGGTTCCAGGCCTGGTTTCAATAATTATATTGTCACTAATTTATAATTTCCGCTTCAAATTTTGAATGAAGAAGGTATTCTATATAATAGAACGCAAAGGATTCGGGATGATGCCGAATCCTTTTTTTCTTAATAAACCAGACTATAGAATTTTACGACTATGGATAACTCTTTCGTGAAATTTGTGCATTAAACGTGGTTTGGTAAAGGGAGATTAATCTACGAAACCCAGTTTAGTGGATTAATCATGTTCGGTTGAAGGGAGATTAATCTACGAAATCCAGTTTAGTGGATTAATCGTGTTGGGTTGAAGGGAGATTAATCTACGAAACCCAGGTTTGTGGATTAATCGTGAACGGTCGGAGGGAGATTCATCCACAAAACCCAATTTAGTGAATTATTATTCGCCCTCGGGGAAGGAATTTTGGTCTACCAACCCCAATTTGTGCCTGTTACATAAGGAAGTGGCTTCGACAGCATAATGATTGCAGAGGCAGGTGCTCTTACCACAAGCCTCGAAGGCGCTTATGCTTTTGATTATAAGGAGTTGAACCGTTATGTCAGTCGGGAAAACAAATGCAATGAGAATTCTGGATTCAAAAAAGGCCGATTATTCCATGCTCTCCTATGAAACGGGTGATGGAAAAATCGATGGCATATCAGTAGCTGAAAAAATTGGCCGAACAGTTGGGCAAGTGTTCAAAACATTGGTTGCCCAAGGGACATCAAAGGAGATAGTTGTGTTTATCATTCCTGTAGCAGAAGAGCTTGATTTGAAAAAGGCGGCCAAGGCAGCAGGGGAGAAAAAGGTTGAAATGGTACCCGTTAAAGATATACAAAAGCTTACAGGCTATATCAGGGGCGGCTGCTCGCCAATTGGTATGAAGAAGCTGTACAGGACTTTTATGGACAGCAAGGCTCAAGAACAGGAAACTATCATTGTCAGCGCCGGCAAGATAGGCGTGCAAATTGAACTTTCCCCTGATACGCTCGTAGATAGCGTTTGTGCAGAGGTAGTAAACTTAACTAAATAAGATTTAACGTACATACTTTAATATCAGTTTTTTTTGGAATTTCTTTATACTACTTTGTTCGACAAAAGCAGCAGTTATTCCCTAGGAAATACCCCGATTTCTCGAAATTTGGCTGACCGATTCCTTTAAAACTCAGAGGAATGTAAGAATGGCAGTGAGTTTTTTATAATAAGAAACCCTGATCTCCTCCTAAGAGGCCTGGTCAGGGTTTTCTTTTTGCAGTTCTTCATCAATTCGAGAATCCAGACGTATTAAGCTATTCAATGCTCTGTCGTACTCGATTTTCCTGTAATGATGTGCCCCACCTTCCTCCTCATCCTTTTCATCCGCCCATTTAACGATTTGCTGAAGGGGGGTTCTGACAATATCGTTTGTTGGCAGGAAAGAATCGGTGTGAAACAAAATTGCCAATGCTATAGTCTTCGCCTTAACAGGATTTTCACCAAGTCTAATTAATAACTTGTGTGCCCGTTCGGCGCCCTTAATGGCATGAATATCATTCTTCTTGTATAAATCATAATCCCACTTGCCATTCCGATACCAGGTGTAGTGGCCCATGTCATGAAGAAACCCAGCTTTTGCTGCAATGTCTACGTCTTGGCCGTGGTCTTTTGCCAAACTGAAAGCATGATAGGCAACCGCAATAGCATGGGCCATTCCTGAACGGTTCAAGTATTTTTGAGCAATGTGGTGCCTGAAAATCTGTTCAAGTGTTACGTCCCTCATCATACTCCTCCATTAATTGTTTTTCAAATGAGTTTATCATGTCCGTATCCACGGATGAAATGCAACTTTTTTATCCCGCATTAAGGATCAGTAAGCCTATTTCAGAGGCTAAAAGTTCCTTAATGCCCGATTGGTTTAACTAACCATTAGCAAAAATCACTGATGGATTTTCACTTTATGCAGAAAAAGACTCCAGAATCGGAGTCCTTTCCTTAATATATATGTGAACCGCCCCGGGGCGGAGAATGCGTTGTTACAGCTACTATTCCCGGGATATTTCGTTTTAAACTCGTTGCGGTGAATGTTGGTTTTTGGTGAAAATCTTTCACCATGTGGGCATTCACCCATGGGCGGATTCGTGCATACGATAGTGGGTGAAACAATCTATTTGTTTAAATAAGGGGTGTGTGCAAGTGGCGGGAAAGATTAGGAATTACTTTGCCGGTGGAAATACGGCAAGGGGCTTTCACAGTTTGTATGACTCCAATCTGCAGGGACTTGAAAAGCTGTTCATCCTAAAGGGCGGGCCTGGGACGGGTAAATCTTCCTTAATGAAGGCAATTGGCAGGGAGTGGACCGAGCGGGGCTTAGACATTGAGCTTCTTCATTGCTCATCAGATAATCAATCGATTGATGGTGTCATTATTCCAGCGTTAAAGGTTGGTATTGTAGACGGAACATATCCACATGTAATTGAGCCATCAGCACCCGGGGCAATTGAAGAATATATAAATCTTGGTGAAGCATGGGACTCATCGGCTCTAAAGCTGCAAAAAGACAAAATTCTCGGGTTAAACAAGAAAATTGCAGAAGCCTTTAAGACGGCGTATTCAACTTTTAAGGATGCGCTCGAAATCCACGATGAATGGGAATTGATTTATATACAAAGTATGGATTTCCAAAAGGCAGACGAACTGACTGGAAAGCTGATTGATCAGTTTTTTGGAAAAATCAAGCTAAATAAATCAAGCGACGTCCGCCACAGATTCCTCGGTGCGGCTACGCCTGCAGGTGCCGTAGACTTTGTTCCAAGCCTTACCGAGGATATACAAAAGAGATATTTTATCAAGGGCCGTCCTGGCAGCGGCAAGTCCACAATGCTAAAGAAACTTGCTAAAGGTGCAGAAGACCGGGGTATTGACGTTGAGGTTTACCATTGTGGCTTTGATCCACACAGTCTCGACATGGTTATTTTCCGTGAGATTGGAATTGCCATTTTTGACAGTACCTCCCCACATGAATACTTTCCGAGCCGTGATGGAGATGAAATCATTGATATGTATGAGCTCTTGATAGCGCCTGCAACGGATGAGATTTTTGCGGGTAGGCTTGAGTCGATTGCAGGAAGGTATAAGGCAAAAATGAAGGAAGCAACTTCCCATTTGGCAAGAGCCAAAGAGCTGCATGATGAATTGGAAGCAATTTATATACCTGCCATGGATTTTAAAAAGGTAGATTCAATCCGTGATAAGGTTGCTGGCCAAATTCGTACTATGGCAGAGGTAAAAGTCCACTAAGGATAAAACTCAAGGAGGAATTACATTGGATTACACTAATAATTTCTATCCATACGGGTATGTTCCCGGTCAGGAACAAGATGATGTAAGACAGTCTCAGCAATTCCCAGGTGGAGGAGGGTTCCCAGGCGGAGGAGGATTCCCGGGCGGAGGGGGATTCCCGGGCGGAGGAGGATTCCCAGGTGGAGGAGGCTTTCCAGGAGGAGGCCAGGATGGACCACCATCCGGACCGCCTCCCTTTGCGACACCGCTGGAATCCCAGGCTACGTTCGCGGTTGACCCGGGAGGGATTAGGTTTTGCCTTCACCGCTACACATTCATTTGGCTGAATAATGGCAACAGCTTCTGGTTCTTCCCAATATTTGTAGGAAGGACATCCGTTGCTGGTTGGCGTTGGAGAAGAGGGCGCTGGTCATTTTATGGAACAGACCTAAGGAGAATCCGTTCCTTCAGGTGCTTCTAGTTACTCAAAGAGTGCGTGCGGGTTATCAACTTCCTGCACGCACTCTTTGTTATTCATTCTCAAAGTAAGCTGCAAACTCCAGATCGTCTTCCCGGCCGAGGCTGTTGCGAAGTACAGCAACCAGTGCTGAGCAGTGTCCCTATTGCGTTAATGAAGCATCAGCGAGGGGCCTAAATTCCCGCAATTCTTTCAAAACATTCCTTTCGGGAAACTGGTTCCAGACGAGATATCGAGGCATTAAAAGCTTCCAGGTCCTCAGGGAGCTTTAGAAAGTGGTGTTTCGATTTTCCTCACCCTTTTTTCCTCATTAATGGAGAAATGTCAGGGTTTGAATCAACAAGGAAACGAGAAAACTTAGGATAAGACGAAGGAGGGATCTATATGGCCAAAGAAAATAAAAATGAAGCGATTGAAACGAATCTTGAATTGGATAAAAAATTGACAGGCGGCAACAGTGCCAATCAGGGTGATGCCACCCCAAAAAATAAAACGGAGCAGGCCAATCTTTCTTTACAGGAAGAGTTTTACGGGGAAAAAGACGAAGGCCCAACCATGAGGACGAATATTTATCAGCAGCCAAAGGATTAACTTAATTGCATCAAGTTGAAACCAAACAGGAAACAATACGTAAATAAGGTATAGACATAAGGCCAGCACGTTTACATGTGCTGGTCTTAAATGGAAAAATATTGTTCAATATTTCACAAGGAGGGGTTAGTGGAGAAATTAGGAAGTTCCGAAGCAAAAAGGAGGTGTTAACATGGCGGAAAGCAAGGGCAATACCCGCAAAAGGGTGTTCACGTTTGTTGTTCTCGTTTCCATCGTCCTTGCGCTGTTTACTGCACAGATAGAGGTTATTTGGATCAAAAAAGTGTTTTGGATATTTCTCGCGTTGATTGACTTTGCATTTTCGGATACGGCCCACGAAATATATCAACAAGTTTGGGAGGATTATCATCAATGAGTATAACAAGATAAGCCCGAGCCGCAGCAGACATCTGCAGCCGGGCATTTTTTATGACCCTCTGTTATTTTGATTTAGTGTTCTGGGTTTTGCCCCGCACATTCCCCTTGCTATTATCCCCACTGTTTTCAAGAGCGATGTCCATTTGATTATGTCCAGCCTCCGGAGAGTTTTGATTATTGCTCCCCTTGTTGAATTTTTTAGTCACCTTCCTCACCCCCTCAAGCTTCCTTAGTAGTTTGGCAACCAATTCGGGAATCATGCAAAGTTCCATAAATGATAAAATAGAAATAGAAACTATTTAGGAGTGGAATAATGGACATTACTTTGATAAAGGCGGAATGTGACCATGCCGAAATTATAAAAAATATGTATGCTCTTTATTTGCATGATTTATCGGCCTTTTCGGATTCCCTTAGGGAAAATAGTAAGGGAACCTATGAATTTGATTCATTCTCACTGCTTTGGGAGAAGGAAGGAGTCAACCCGTATTTTATTCTAGCAAACGGTGAAAAAGCCGGATTTATCCTCCTGCTCGAGCCTCCATTTACCAAGAAAATTGATTATCTCATTAATGATTTTTTTATTTATAAGCGATTCAGAAAAAGAGGGGTTGGATTGAGAACGGCACAGCTTCTATTTGAACAAAAACCAGGCAGTTACTTTGTTGCCCAGCTTGAACGAAATCAGCCTGCAGTCAGGTTTTGGCATCGTGTTTATACCAATCTCGGAATTCCTTATGAGGAGTATAAAGATAATGAGGAAAATGAGAAAATCCTTTGCCAGGAGTTTCTCGTCCAGTAAAAAAGGGCTGAATAACAAAGGTTTGGAAAGGATAAATCCAGAGGGAAAACTGGGGGGGAGTATGTGGGATGGATGAGCTTAAAGAAATCCGCGCGTTATTTGAGAAGCACCGAAACCCTGTTAATGCGGAGAACATGAAAAAGTACATGAAGGATTTATTTCCGTTCCTGGGTTTGAAAATGCCTGAACGTAAGATGCTAGAACGGGAATTTTATACAAAAACGGGGCTGTTAAAAAGACCCTTTAACAGGTCATTTGTCGAAGAATTATGGAAGCTGCCGGAGCGTGAATACCAATATGTGGCGCTTGGTTATATAGAGAAATTCTGCAAGAGGCTTGGTACTGAGTCGCTTCCTCTTTTAACATGGATGCTTACCGAAAAATCCTGGTGGGATACAGTTGATGCGCTTGCGACGAAGCCAGTTGGAATGCTAGCGAAACAATATCCTGAAATCCAAAGTGTTATGGACGATTGGGCAAAATCTGAAAATATGTGGCTGCGGCGTACAGCTATCCTGCATCAACTTAAATATAAAAACGAGACAGATGAACAACGATTGTATACATACATCAGTCAAAATGCGTACAGCAAGGAGTTTTTTATCCAAAAGGCAATTGGCTGGGCGCTCCGGGAATATTCGAAATCAAATCCAGAATCAGTGAAGAAGTTTATCTTGAGTACTGAGCTTGCCTCACTAAGCAGGAGGGAAGGATCAAAATACCTCGGGTAAGCGGGACAGCCGGGGATTTCACCAACAGGGAGTCCTGGAACGGGATTGATAAAAAGAAATACGGTAGAATGGCAGGGAAAGAAAGGCGGATTGACGCTTGCGAATGGAGAGATAACATCATGATAAAGTGTATTGCATCTGATATGGACGGGACGCTTCTTACATCGGGACAGGAGATTACTCAGGAAAACTGCGAGGCAATTAAAGCAGCCCAGAGTATGGGGGTCGAGTTTGTTGTTGCGACCGGCCGTTCCTACCTGGAAGCCAAATTTGTTCTTGAAGAGGCCGGTATCGTTTGCCCAATGATATGCGTAAACGGGGCAGAAATACGGTCCGAGGAGGGGATGGTCCTTGCTTCCCAGCCACTTGGCAACGCTGAAGTAAGACAAATTGCAAAGTGCCTTGAGGAGAGCGGAGTGTATTTTGAACTGTATACAAGCAAAGGGACTTTCACCGACAGTTATGATAAGGCAGTTACCATCATGTCCGATATCCTTTTGACTGCCAATCCGGAAGCAGATGTAGAAAAGGTCCTTGCTGCTGCTAAAGAAAGGTTTCATAAAGGGCTGGTAAAAAAAGTTGAAAGTTATGCGCCTCTTTTGGAAGAAAATACAGAAATCCTGAAATTTCTGGCGTTTTCGCTTGATCCAGACACTCTCGCCAACGCAAGAACAGCTCTTGCCGGTATCCCGGATATTGCAATTAGTTCATCGGGAGCAGAAAATATTGAAATCACTTCATTAACTGCTCAAAAGGGGATTGCTCTTGAGGCGTTTACCAAGAAGCGGGGCATATCCCTAAACGAGACAATGGCTATCGGCGATAATTATAATGATGTTTCGATGTTTAAA
The DNA here is from genome assembly GCF_001685025.1 of Bacillus sp. FJAT-27225. GTDB lineage: Bacteria > Bacillota > Bacilli > Bacillales > Cytobacillaceae > Bacillus_D. The sequence goes on from NZ_MAYU01000024.1 coordinate 182,864, forward strand.
AAGGTTGGACTGCCAGTTGGGATGGGGAATGCACCAAATGAAATAAAGGCTTTATGTTCAGAAGTTACGTCCACAAACGAGGAGAATGGTGTTGCAAATGCAATTGTAAAGATGCTAGGCCAATAGTAAGGTCGACCGTACGGCTATTAATTTGATGGGATAGGGCTTATACATTGAAGGCGGGAGGAGCTGTATCAATGAGAAAATGGATTTCCATTTTGGCAGTCACAGCGGCAGTCTTAACAGGATGTACATCAAACAGCGATGGGGTCACGCCAAATGGTAAGGTTCAAAATGGCGATGAAGCAGTCAGTGTCCAGGGGTATGAAGTTCTTGCCGAAAATCTGGAGGTCCCGTGGTCGATAGCCAAGTCAGGTGAAACGTTTTTTATTACCGAAAGGCCTGGCACAATTGCAAAAATAGAAAATAGTCAATTGGAAAGGCAAAAGGTTGAACTAAAGAAAACACTTTCGGATGCTTCCGAAGCCGGATTGCTTGGCTTTGTCCTACACCCAGACTTTCCAAAGCAGACTTCTGCCTTTGCTTATTACACGTATCATGATGCCGTCGGCCAAAAGAATCGGGTGATTGTCCTAAGCTATGATGGCACCGGTTGGAGGGAGGAAGAAACACTTCTTGATGGTTTGCCAAGCGGCCCGGTTCATCATGGCGGCAGGCTTGAAATCGGGCCGGATGGAAAACTGTATGTTACTGCAGGGGACGCGGCCAAGCCGGAAACTGCCCAGGATCCCACGACACTTGGCGGCAAAATCCTTCGCATGAATCTGGATGGCAGCATACCGGCTGACAATCCATTTTCCAATTCCTATGTATATAGTTATGGCCACCGGAACCCTCAGGGGATTGCCTGGTTATCGGATGGAACGATGTATGCAAGTGAACATGGCCAGTCCGCCCATGACGAAATAAACCGAATAGAAGCCGGTAAAAACTATGGGTGGCCAACTATCACCGGTGATGAAAAGCAGGGAGGAATGGAAACCCCACTCTTTCATTCAGGGAATGAGACTTGGGCTCCTTCCGGCATGAGTACGGATGGAGAGAAGTTATATGTAGCGACATTAAGAGGAAATGCTGTTCGGGAATTCGATGTAAAAGCTGATACAACCAGAGTATTAATTAACAAGTTGGGCAGGATTCGTGATGTACTTGTTGATGGTGAATATTTATATTTTGTCAGCAATAATACGGACGGACGCGGTGATCCTATGGAGAAAGATGATAAGCTTTACCGGATTTTATTAACGGAACTGCAATAAGCCGTGCTCAACCAGTGTTAAAATGATCTAAAAAAGTGCAGCCTGCCGAATCATTTCGGCAGGCTCTAATGATTACTTCTTTGAAGTGCCAAGCCCATGCAAAATAAATTGGATCGTGCGCTCCATTTCTGTATCGTCATCCCAGTGTCCTTCTTCAAAGAATAAGTATTTGGCTATAAAGAAGCCAATAATGGAGGATGCGGTCAACCTTAGTGCGCTCGGTGTGGGGATATCGATGATTTCCCCCTTTTTCCTGTAGTAGTCTGCAAGTTTTGTATACCGTTCATATAGCCTGGATGCGACGTGTTCCTTGAATTGCTCCCGCAGCTCAGGCTGGAATGGAATCTCCTGGACAAGAATTCGGATAATGTTGCTGTTTTTCTCTATAAACTCACGGCGGTTGATGAACATGGCGCGAAGGAACTCTTCGTAGGTTTCGAACCTTTTGTTGAGGACCTTTTCAAGGTCCCTTATAACAAAAGGTGCCACGAGTTTTGCCATGACAGGTGATACAATATTAATCAACAAATCTTTTTTGGTTTTGTAATGTCGGAAGATTGTTCCTTCGGCAACACCGGCTTTTTTTGCAATTTCATTTGTGGATGTTGCAGCGTAGCCTTTTTGGGAAAAAGACTCAATGGCAGCAATCAGAATTTTCCTTTGTTTTTCTGTCATTTCCCCTTCTTCAAAAAGATCTTCGATGGATGTGTCAATATCAGCCATCGTATCCCCTCCCTTCCTTCATTATATTTTTCGGTGCTTTCGAATCGCTATACTATTCAAAACCATGAACAGAATTGACAATCCAAATAGAAGCAGCAAATCAGGATAAATTTCTCCTAGTCCGTATCCCCTCACCATGACATCACGCATTGCATCAGCTGCATAATAGAGAGGAGTCAATGGTCCAATCCAGCTAAGCCAATCGGACATTGTTTCAATGTTGAATAACCCTGAAAAAAACACCTGTGGTACGATGACGAGTGGAATGAATTGGATGATTTGCATTTCGTTATTCGCAAAAGCTGAAAGCAGGATCCCGAGTGTCAGGGCGGTAAGGGAAAGCAGCAGGGTCGTCACAAGAACGAGGAGGAATGACCCTTCCATAAGCATATCAAGAATATAAATACCGTACCAGGCGATGATGGCTGCCTGGATGGTGGTAAAGATTCCAAATCCAAGCACATATCCGAGTACAATTTCCCACCTTCGAAGCGGGCTAGCCAGCAGTCTTTCTAGAGTGCCGCTTGTTCGTTCCCTCAGGAAAGATACACCAGCTATCAAAAATACAAAGAAAAATACAAAGTATGCCAGCAGGACAGGGCCAAAATAATCAAACTGGCTCATAGATTCGGAACCATGCATATATTTTACCGAAAATGCCTGTGTTTCAGTTTTTGGCATAACCGGAGCAAGAGCAGACTGTAGCCAAAGCATGAAAGCCCTATTCGCCGTCGGGTCACTTCCTTCGAGTAAAATTGATGGTTTGATGCCTTCAAATATCAAATATCCGTCCAATTCTCGGTCCTTTAGGGCCTGTTTGGCGGCTGGTTCAGAGTCAAAATTCTTTATTTCAGCATCCGAAAGATCCAATTGTTCCTTGAGCTGTTCTGGGATGTCGACGAGTCCTACCTTAGGAATATAATCCTTGCCGTTAAAAACAAGGTTCAGCATAGTTAGAATTAAAATCGGAGCCAGGATCATTAACGCCATTGTTCGTTTATCGCGGAAAAATTGCTTAAGAATCCGGATAATAAGTGCGCGTATCCTCATTAGAAGGCACCCCCATAAACAAGAAATGCTTGTTCAATTGTTTCTGTTCCCGTATTCGCTTTCAGTTCGCCTGGAGTACCAATCGCAATCAATTCACCATTCCGGATCATTCCAAGCCGGTCACATTTTTCTGCTTCGTCCATAACATGGGTCGTAACAATAATCGCTGTTCCGGCTTCCTTCAGCTCATAAAACTGATCCCAAATACCTTTACGTAGAACGGGATCGATACCCACGGTTGGTTCATCAAGGATTAATAGAGTCGGTTCATGCAGCATGGCTGCCGCAAGTGAAAGCCTTCTTTTCATTCCTCCTGAAAAGGCCGAAACGGGTTTGTTCAAGTCATCTCCGAGCTGGACCAGATCCATGACTTCCCTAATTCGCTCCTGCCGTTTCCTTCCCTTTAGGCCATACAATGCCGCAAAAAATTCGAGATTGTCCTTTGCCGATAATTCAGCATAAAGCGCATCTGACTGCGACATATAACCGGCTTTTTCAACCAGTTTAAGTGAAGGCATTTTTTCGCCGAAAAGCCAGTTCTCCCCTTCCGTAGGAATTTCAAGGCCAATCAACTGCCGGACAATTGTCGTTTTCCCTGCCCCCGAAGGACCAAGCAACCCAAAGATTTCTCCGCGTCTGATTTCGAGATTAATATTCTTTAAGACTTGCTGGCGGCCAAATGATTTAGAGACATCTTTAATAGAAACGATTGGTTCAGAGCCCATTGACGCCCACCTCTCTTTAGTAAGGAGAACAGAGTGAGTAATCACTCATTGTTCAAGTTCATTATATGATAGTCGCTCCGTTAAATGAAGTGAACCTACTATTTTTAAAAAATATATTTTTCGACAAAAAAGCCCCGGCTTTTGGCTGGGGATGATTGGGGCTGACATTGCTGATCATTATTGTGCTGGCTTTACTGTATATTCCATCTCTTTTTTCGTTTCCTTATTACCGTTTTTAATCGTCATCTCAATTTTGTATTTTCCTGTCATAGGAATTTTAACAGTGCCCGAGTAGACGCCATCCTTTTCTTCTTTAAACCTGGTTTGAGAGGCACCGTGAGCCATTTGGACCATATCCGTTTCTGCTACAATATCCAGGCCTTTTGCCGGCTTATCATTTTCTGTGACTCGAATGGTGAACGGAACTTCCTCATTTGAAGCATAGAGCGGCTGCATAAGGGTAACCGTGTATTCCGGGCCTGAGTTGCATCCCGAAGCAAGCAATACAATGAAAAGCAAGGGAAAACAGATTTTTTTTAGCAAAGGAACTCCCCCTTTTGAATGATAAAAAGTTTACCTCCTAGGCTTGTATTTGGCTATTAAAATTTACCCCTCACTGGAAAAAAAGAAACAGAGTCAGCCCCAATCAAGGAAATCATCAATTAAAAAGGCTATAATAATGTCTAACGTTATTGAGAGAGGTGCAATGAATTTGGCCGATTTTGAATCAAGTGTCGTCATTAATAAACCAGTTGAAGAAGTTTACCACTATGTAAGCAGCATGGAAAACATGCCCGAGTTTATGCCAAACATAGTCAAAATAGACAAGCCAGGAAAAGAGCCGTTGAAACCAGGCGATAAGGTGGTAGAAACGCGGCTCATTCGCGGCCGTGAGACAACCACTGAACTTGAAATTCTCGAAAATGAAGAAAATAAACGCTTTTCTTACCGAAGTGAAGTAAATGGTCTCCAGACCACTTACAGCTACACGTTTAACCAAGCAGAAAATGGAACAAACGCTCACTTTGAGGCAACGATTAAAACGACTGGCCTGAAGATGATGCTGACGAAACGATTAATTGTTAATATGCTTAAAAAAGAAGATGGGAATCAAATGATATACTTGAAAGATTCAATGGAAGGAACAGGGCCATCGCTTTAACTTTGAAAAAGATGCACTAAAAAACCGGACAGCTGAGCTGATCCGGTTTTCTGTTAGTCCAATTCATATGTCCAAAATCGTTCATTGTTGACCCAGACCATCATTTGAGGATCTTGGTTCTTCAACTTTTCTTCCATATCCTTAATAGTCCAGGATGTTTGCGATATATGGGCCTTGATTGCTGCGAGCTTTTTATCCACTACCGGTGTAATATCATGGACAATATCTGCTTCCCCAAGCTCTTCAACGCAATTGTTGGAAAATGCGACACAGTGAAGCTTCGGCCTTTTTTCCTTTGGCAACCCGCTTACTGCCCTGACAACTGCCCTTCCTGTTGCATCATGGTCAGGGTGAACGGAGTAACCAGGATAAAAAGTGATGATGAGGGATGGATTTGTTTCCTCAATAATGGAGGCGATGTTTGCTGCCAGCTTTGCCTCATCTTCGAATTCAACAGTCTTATCCCTATATCCGAGCATACGCAGATCCTCAATTCCAAGTACCCGCGCTGCCTCCTGAAGTTCCTTACGGCGAATAGAGGGAAGGGATTCTCTCGTTGCAAAGGGAGGATTCCCCATATTCCGCCCCATTTCTCCAAGAGTGAGGCATGCATATGTTACTGGGGTTCCCATTTTTACATGGGAAGCAATCGTCCCTGATACCCCAAAAGCCTCATCATCCGGGTGCGGAAAGACGACAAGTACATGGCGTTCTTTCTCCATACTATCTCTCCTTTTGTCGGCCGGCTCTTCTTCTCCAGCCTAGGTTGTTCCTTTTTATTCAAACGGTGCCGGGCTGATTTCAAGAGCAACTGCAAGCTTGCCGCTAAAATCGTGTCCTGCCATCAGCAGCCTGCCCTTTTCATCAACCTCATAATGTGTTATTCCTTCTGCGTAAACCCAGCCGAATGGAATTTTCAACCCTACTCTGTATGGACCGTTACCTGTAATTTTTCCATAGTCATATTGGACCTTGGCATTGCGGATATACGCGCCTGAGGAAAAGAATGATTGGTCATTGTGTGAAGCATAGGCGCCATTGGTCGTTTCCAGATGTATATATACTTCCTGCCCGCAATATTTGTTTATTGCGGCCTGGATTTTATTTGCGTTAACTGGTTCCATCTAACTCCCCTTTCTGCAGATGTCTGCCAAGATTATTTATGCAGTTTAATATTGTTTATCATACTAAAGTTGGCTCTGAAATGCGAAGGCCATGCACTAATTGAATCAAATGAAAGGGCCTGGAATTTTTCCAGGCCCTTGTCGATTAACTGTTTTGGGTTTTCCGATAAGCACCTTGCCAGGTCGGTCCCACATATTCATTAAGCTGGAAGCCTTCACGGATGGCCTCAGTGATGAACAGCTTAGCTGTATCAATTGCAGCCTGGACTTCCAAGCCTTTCGCAAGGCCGGCTGCAATGGCTGAAGAATAGGTGCAGCCTGCCCCATGTGTATAGGTTGTACCAATTTTTGGTGTCCGGTAAAGGTGATAGTTTTTGCCATCATAAAGGAGATCGATTGCTTCGCCTTCATAGTCGAATTTGCTTCCGCCTTTAATGACAACATACTTTGCCCCTTGGTCGTGAATGGTGGCAGCAGCTTCTTTCAGCTGGTCCATCGTCCGGATTGGGCCGGTTTTGGCAAGCTGCCCAGCTTCAAAAAGATTAGGGGTGACAACAGTAGAAACTGGGACAAGCAACTCGCGCATTGCATCGGTTGTTTCAGGATTAAGGACTTCATCCTCTCCTTTGCAGACCATAACAGGGTCAATGACAACCTTGTCCAATTTGTGCTCTTTTATAACCTTTGCAGCTAGCTCGATAATTTCGACAGTTCCAAGCATACCTGTCTTCATTGCATCAATACCAACCGAAAGAATTGTATCCAGTTGCTTTTTTAGCGTTTCGACTGGCAGCGGGTGAACCTCGTGGTGCCATCCTTCAGGCTTCATGGTGACGATGGTTGTCAAAGCGGTCATGCCGTAAACACCAAGCTCCTGAAATGTTTTTAGGTCGGCTTGAATCCCGGCGCCTCCGCTTGTATCTGAACCGGCAAGTGTCATAACCTTTTTAATCGACATAAATGCTGCCTCCTTTTACAGGTCAACCAGGGTGTATCTTTTCTTTCCCTGGATCTACTAAATTTTTATACACCTCATTTTACTCAGTTAAAGCCCCCTTTGTAAAGAAAAGGGAGCAGCATATCAATACACAGGATAGAACATTGGCATTTTATCACTAAGAGTTGGGATTGGCTCATATCCCCACTGTTGGGGTGGATTGTTACGATTTTGTGTCTAATTACCGGTAACGTGATAAATATTACTGCGTAAAAAAACCATCAAGCTTAATCTATTTATACACCGTAAGAGTGGCAGCAATGCAATGTTTGAAAACGCTGCCTTATTATTTCTATCTTCACGGTTATTATCTTTGGGAGTCACAAAATATACAAATCTTAGACACAAAAGTGCAATCAATCTGTCAAATATAAACCACTTTATTGGCCGTTTTTAATATAAATTTTAGTAGTCACACTTGCGCCAGCCTTGAATTGCAAGGGTTTTCAAAGAAAGGGCCCATTTTTCAGAGGAGTGAGAATTATCACTGCTGCATTCGCCGGGGGTTTCTACAATGAAGATAGGTGAAATGGCACCGGACGGAAAAGGAGGAAGGACAATGAACAGGAAAAGCTGTCCTGAAGAATATCCCATCAATCTTGCAGTCAACGGATATGAAATTGCCGTTTTCCAGTTAACGAAATCTGATTTGGAAGACTGGGTGTATGGTTATCTCTTTTCAGAGGGAATGATTGATACGGCAAATGATATAAAGCATGTAGAGTTTCATGAAGGTACTGCAACACTCGAGGTCACATTGAATAATTCTTTCGATGGCGAAAAGATGTTCTCGAAAAAGAAGCATTATACTGCCGGGTGCGGCCGGGGAGTTACTTTTTTCTCAATGACAGATGTAAAGCAGTTCGAAAAGAACCGCTCAAATAAACTATATTCCTTAAGCTATTTGTTGAAGAAACGTGCTGAATTTGCACAGGCTTCCGAGCTCTATTTGGAGACAGGAGGCATGCATGGGGCATGCATTGTTGACCAGGCAGGCAATTTAGTGATCCGGGAAGACATCGGCAGGCATAACGCCGTGGATAAAATCATTGGCTATGCAATCCGCAGCCAGCTTAACCCCGAGGATTTAATCCTTCTTACAACTGGACGTGTTTCCTATGAAATGCTATCCAAGGCAGCAAAGTTTGGCTTCGCCGTTATCGGCTCAAGGACAGCCGCCACAAAGCAGGCTATCCAACTAGCCAAATATTTAAATATAGAAGTAGTGGGCTATTTAAGGGGGAAAATGGCTGTTATTTATACCTCTGCTGGAAGGGTCCGCAGTGATCTCAGAGAATCCGTTGCTGCAGAAGTAAATTGAAAGGGGGAATTACTCAGGGAAAAAACATCATTGATGCTATTCACTTCGGGGAATTAAGGGATGCTTTAGTTAATTAAGGGAAGGAGACAGAGAGATGGTTGAAATCAACCTGAATCGCCGGCAGTTCTTAAAATTGTCTGGCGCCACAGCAGCTACATTGGCCATCGTGGAGCTGGGCTTCGATGAAAAGAAAGCCCATGCGAAATCGAAAGAGCTGAAAACAGCCAATGCAAAAGTAACGCCAACCATTTGCTGCTTTTGCGGCGTGGGGTGCGGTATCCTTGTGCATACCAAAAATGATACTGTCGTATACACAGAAGGAGATCCGGACAACCCAATCAATGAAGGAAAACTTTGCTCTAAGGGAACAACCTTAAGGCAGCTTTATACTTCGGAAAAACGCTTGACCAAACCGCTTTACCGTGCACCGGGAAGCGATGTTTGGGAAGAGAAAGACTGGGAATGGATGTATGAAACCATTGCCAAGCGTACGAAAGAAACCCGTGATCAATCCTTTGTTGTAAGTGAAGATGGCATAACTGTAAATAAGACAGAAAGAATTGCAAGTATGGGCGGAGCAGCGCTCGACAATGAAGAGTGCTATTTGCTCGCGAAACTGATGAGAGGGCTTGGCGTCGTTTATCTCGAACACCAGGCACGAATATGACATAGTTCTACGGTTGCCGGTCTGGCACCTAGTTTTGGTCGTGGAGCAATGACTAACCATTGGAATGATCTGCAATATACCGATTGTGCCCTGATTATGGGGGCAAACCCTGCTGAAAACCATCCGATTTCATTCAGATGGCTAACGAAGGCAAGGGAAAAAGGAGCGAAAATTGTTTCGGTCGACCCACGCTACACAAGGTCCTCCGCAATGTCAGATGTTTACGCACCCCTTCGTTCAGGTACGGATATCGCTTTTCTAGCAGGAATGATCAATTATGCAATCGACAACAACTTGATCCACAAAGAGTATGTTGCTAAATATACAAACGCTTCATTTATTCTCAAAGACAGCTACGACTTCAATGATGGCCTCTTTTCTGGCTATGATGAAGCAAAGCGCAGTTATGATAAAACACAATGGGCTTTTGAAACGAATGAAGATGGCACACCGGTCAAGGATTTAACCCTTGAACATCCGCGTTCCGTTTTCCAAATGATGAGAAATCACTATTCCCGTTACACAATCGAAAAAATTGTTGAAACAACTGGTACTCCTAAGGAAGACTTCCTGAAAGTTTGTGAAGCTTTCTGTTCAACTGGCAAGGTAGGCAAATCAGGTGTCATTATGTATGCAATGGGTATCACCCAGCATACGGTCGGCTCGCAAAACGTCCGTGCAATGGCGATACTTCAGCTTCTTCTCGGCAATGTCGGGATTCCTGGAGGCGGTCTTGCAGCAATGCGCGGTGAATCAAACGTACAGGGATCAACAGACTTCGCCCTTCTTTACGGGGACCTGCCTGGTTACGTTGGAGTGCCAAAAGCGACTGTTCCAGAACATGCAACTCTTGCTGGCTACAACGAAAAAGAAACGCCTAAAACAGGCTACTGGAGCAACAAGCCTAAATTCTTGGTCAGTATGCTGAAGGCCTGGTACGGCCCGAATGCTACGAAGGAAAATGAATTTTGTTATCAATACCTGCCAAAAGGCAATAAAAACTACTCCCATATCAACCTGTTCCATGCCATGTATAACAAGGGAATCGATGGATTGTTCCTATTTGGGACTAACCCTGTTGTAGGGGGCCCTAATGCTGGCAAAGAGAAAGAATCGCTTGCCAACCTGAAATGGCTAGTGGCAGTTGACTTGTGGGAAACAGAATCGTCTGCATTTTGGAAAAAGGAAGCTGGCGCCGATCCAAATAAGATTGCAACAGAAGTATTCCTGCTCCCAGCATCGGCTTCATTTGAAAAAGAAGGGTCTGTGTCGAATAGCTCGCGCTGGATGCAATATCGCTGGAAAGCAATCGATTCCAGGGGAGAAGCAAAGGCAGACCTTGAAATCATCCATGAGTTTGCAACAAGGATTAAGGCTCTGTACAAAAATGAAAATACGCCAGTTGCCCAGCCAATCAATGCGCTTTATTGGAACTTTGGCGAAGGAAACCATCCTGATATAGACCTTGTCTGTAAGGAAATTAACGGCTATGATCTCACAACCGGCAAGCTGGTAGCTGGTTTTGGCAAACTGATGGACGATGGAACAACTTCAAGCGGTAACTGGATTTATTCAGGCTTCTACCCTGAAGAAGGCAAGAACAGGGCGAAAAACCGTGATGCGAAAACAGGCGGCCCGAACTTCCTGAACTGGTCCTATGCGTGGCCGATGAATCGCCGTATCATTTACAACCGTGCGTCTGCCGACCTGAATGGCAAGCCATGGAGCCAGGAAAAAGCAGTTATCAGCTGGGATGCTGCCCAGAAAAAATGGGTCGGAAACGATGTTCCTGACTTTGTAGCCGACAGGGCGCCATCCGATCCGGGCGGACAAAATCCGTTTATCATGCTGAAGGATGGAGTCGCAGGGGTTTTTGCTGGCCTGAATGAAGGTCCTTTCCCTGAGCACTATGAGCCATTCGAAAGTCCTATTTCCAATCTATTCTCGAAGCAAAACTTAAACCCTGCAGTCCAAATCTTTGAAGGCGACTTTAACCTTAAAGGCGATAACAAAGATTTCCCAATTGTTGCAACAACCTATCGGGTGAGCGAGCATTGGCAGTCCGGATCCATGACACGGAACCAGCAATGGCTGTCCGAGCTTGTAGGGCATATGTTTGTAGAAATCAGTGAGGAACTGGCAAAAGAAAAAGGCATAAAGAATAAGGACAAAGTAATTGTTACATCAGCCCGTGGAAAAGTTGAAGCCTACGCCATGGTTACAAAACGTTTCAAGCCATATACAATCAAAGGCAAAAAGGTCCATCATATTGGCATGCCTTGGCATTTTGGTTACAAAGGATACGCAACAGGGGATTCGGCAAACCATTTGACACCGCATATCGGCGATGCCAACACAACCATCCCAGAGTATAAAGCATTCCTTTGTGACGTAAGGAGGAAGGGCTAATGCCAGGATTTGTAAAATATGTTGATGTCACCAAATGTGATGGATGCCGTGCCTGTATGGTAGCCTGCAAGAACTGGAATGACCTTCCTGCAGAGGAAACGGATTTCCTGGGCAGCGTCCAGTCACATCCAAAGGTTACCGCTGATACATGGAATGTTTTGCAATACATTGAGCATGAAGACTCAAAAGGCAATCTTGATTACCTGTTCCGCCACTCTGCCTGCTTCCATTGTACAGATGCGGCTTGTGAAAAGGTTTGCCCTGAGGATGCAATTTCCTACACTGAATTTGGGACAGTTGTCATTGACCAGGAAAAGTGTGTAGGTTGCGGATACTGTGTCCAAAACTGCCCGTTCGATGTTATATCGTTAAAAACGTATATCGACAAAAACGGCAAGGAATATAAGAAGTCCCATAAATGTACAATGTGCACAGACAGGATTGAAGAAGGCCTTCAGCCAGCGTGTGTAACAACTTGCCACACTGGGGCAATGGAGTTTGGCAGCAAAGACGAAATGATCAAAAAGGCAGAAAAGCGCTTGAGTGAAATCAAGGAACGCTACCCGAATGCTATGATTTACAACCCGCAGGGAGTAGGCGGTACCCATACTGTTTACGTCCTTGCTGAAAAGCCATCTGTATACGGTTTGCCTGAAAATCCTAAAGTCCCTACTTCAGCTGTCCTTTGGAAGGACTACGCCCAGCCACTTGGCAAGATGATGCTGGGTGCGACGACCATGGCGCTAGTAGGAGCGTTTGTAACCAATAAAATTGTAAGCAAGAAGACAGAAGTTGCCGAACATGAGAATGGTGGTGACAGCAATGAGTAAGCAGAAAATGAGTGATGTACAAATCCGCCGTTTTCCTAAGGCGTTTGTCTGGGCTCATGCGATAAATGGTATTGCGTTCTTTGCGCTCTATATTACCGCTTTGCCTATGTACACCGAATTCTTCGACTGGCTTTATCCAGTCCTTGGCGGACCGGAGGGAGCACGTTTGCTGCACAGAATTTTCGCCGTTGCTTTCATACTGCCAACCTTTATCCTGTTAATTTTTAGTCCAAAGTGGTTTATGCTTTGGATGAAGGAATTAATTACATGGAAAAAACGAGACATGGCATTTTTCGGGAACTTTGTAAAGGAACTATTCGGTTTCAAGTTTGACCATGTCAGACAAACATTTTTTAACGCTGGTGAAAAAATCAACTCAATTCTCCAGATGTTCTGTGCCATTCTGGTTATTGGATCAGGGTTTACAATGTGGTTCCCTGCCTATTTCCCAAAGGCACTTGTGCAATGGGGTTACTTCCTTCACAACGTCGGCTTCGCACTAGGAATTGCAGTAATTGTGGGGCACATCTATCTTAGTGTTATCCATAAGCATTCCCGCCCAGGCTGGACTGGAGTTGTGACTGGAAAGGTCCCAGCCCGGTGGGCAAAGGGTCACTATGCCGACTGGTATGATGAAGAAGTGAAGAAAGGTAACTTCCCTGACCTTGATAAGCTGGACAAGAAAAAACACAAAGGTGCATAATAAGAGTAAATACTTGTATGCGCTTCAATAAAAGCAAAAAGGGGAATGGCTGTCTGTAAAGGCAGCCATTCCTTCTAAGAAAAGCGTAAGCGCCCCGGTCAGCCCCGACCAGCTTAAGACCTCGAGCTGTAACAATCATCGCTTTTCCCAAGCCATGATTGTTACAAGATACACAGGGATGCTAATTCTAGGTGAAAACTGGCTAGGCGCTCCTCGCAAAAGAAGAGCACTTTTGCTTCGTGCGGTGCTTATGCTGCCGAAGCATTACTTGTGAAGCTGGACAATTCTCGAATTGTATTTTCTCTTTAATTTTATAATTATAGATATAACCTTAAAGAAGGCATTGTCCTTCAGCAGTACAATACATGAAAAGAGGTGCACAGGGTGAAAACATCCGTCGTATCCAAAGAGTATTTGAATTTACAAAAAGAGATTATCAGTCTGCAAGAAAAATGGAAAGCTAGCCTTAGCGAACGAGCAGTAAATGTAAAGGTGGATAAAACTTCTTTATCTGAAGGGGTGCCATTGGCAGCCGTAGCGATTTTTGATTTTGATATTCCACTATTTCTACAGTGGATAGAGGAATTGAAGGCATTGTTGGTGAAGAATAATCAGAGCATGGAAGATAAACTCACTTTTTCAAGCAATTTGATTGATGAAAATACTGCGCGGCGCTGGGTTGATGAGGCGCTTGCGTTTAACGATATGTATTTCTTTGATTTTGCGGAGCAACATGGTGTGGAAAAGTGGATTCCTCATTTTCTTGCCGAAACTGCTGTACGCCCGTATTTGCAGCTTGCAGCTGAAAAGGCGCAGCCTGGCCTTCATTCAGGCGTTCATGGAGCGGGCTGCCCAGTGTGCGGCGAACCAGTAAGGCTGGCGCAGCTTGAAGGGGAAGGGAAGAAGGAACTTCACTGTCCGCGCTGCCTGGCACACTGGCACGATAAAAGGATTACCTGCTCCCATTGCGGCAATGATGATCATGATTCCATGAAATTTATTACGGTTGAGGGAGATTCAGTATCCCAAATCCAGGCATGTGATAAATGCCATGGCTATATTAAGATTATTGACACTCGCCAATATATTGAAAAGCCTTCACCAGCGATGCTGGATTTAAATTCTATCCATCTTGACTTTATTGCCCAGGAACACGGCTATTATACTGGCGGGAATAAGGGCCATAACGAACAAGCCTAGCAGTGAAAGGGCTTTGTGAGAAGAGGATGGTAAACATGAAAGCGACAGCAATACTTCTATCCGGGGGCAAGTCCAGCAGGATGGGAACCAATAAGGCCTTGCTGGATATTGGCGGGAAACCGAATATTGAAAGAATCAGAGATGAGCTGGCCGGCATTTTCGATGAGATCATTCTCGTAACAAACGACCCGGGGCAATATGAATTTCTAAATGTCCGGACAGTGGCTGATGATTTTCCAGGAAAGGGCCCCCTTGCCGGTATCCATGCCGGGCTGAAGGCCTCAAGCTATGATACGGGTTTTGTCGTTGCATGCGATATGCCATTTGTATCCGGGGATTTAGCAGAAAGCCTTATCAGAAGGCTTGGGAATCACGATGCAATTGTTCCGATGATCGGGGGGACGCACCATCCCCTTTTCGCTGTATACAAAAAGAGTATAATAAAAGAAATACAGTCTTGCATTGAAGAAGGAAGGCTGCGGATTAAGGATCTTTTAAGGAACATAGATGCTGTTTATATAGATAAAAAAGAACTTCAAACATATTCCGCTATATCACTGGAGAAGGTTTTTTTCAATATGAACCATCCGGAAGAATATGAATATGCCAGGAAAGCAGTTAAAGATAAAAACAGGTTGTAAGTGAAACCTGCCGGGAAGGGAATGGGAGCGGGCTTATGCAATTTTTCAAGGTCAAAACAGTCGAGGAAACCTTCAGGTTGATTGATGAAAAAGTCAGTGGAATCGCGGAAATTGAAAACCGGAGACTGGAAGATGCGCTTGGATATGTATTGGCCAAGCCGGTACAGGCTCGGGAAGACGTTCCGGGGTTTGACCGGTCTACTGTAGATGGCTATGCAGTTAGGGCGGCGGATACTTTTGGTTCTTCAGAATCAATGCCGGGGTTTTTGACTGTGGCCGGGGAAGTGGAAATGGGCAAATATGCTTCTATTCCAGTCGGATTTGGAGAAGCTGTATACGTTCCGACCGGCGGAATGATTCCGAATGGCAGCGACAGTGTAATCATGATTGAACATTGTGAGGAAATCGGCGGCCTGCTGAATACCTATAAACAAGTAGCTCCGGGAGAAAATATTATTCGAAAAGGCGAGGATATAGCGGCGGGTGAGCTTCTTCTTGACGCAGGCACCCGATTGCGGCCCCAGGAAATTGGTGCCCTTGCTTCACTAGGAATAATCGAGGTTCCGGTATACAGGCGGATCAAGGCAGGATACTTGTCCTCCGGGGATGAAATTGTCCCGTTTGAAACAGCCGAGCTGAAGTTAGGACAAATACGCGACATCAATTTTCTGACGATTGCGGGCCTCGCCCGCGAATGGGGGATTGAAATAGTATATGGAGGGATCGTCCCGGACACCTATGAAGAATTCCAAAAAAGAGCAAGCATTCTGTATGAACAGGTTGATTGTCTTATTCTTTCAGGAGGAAGCTCTGTAGGAGCAAAGGATTATACAACTGATGTCATCCAGTCTTTGGGAAGTCCGGGTGTATATGTCCACGGCATATCCATAAAGCCAGGCAAGCCGACAATTCTTGCAATGGCTGATGGGAAACCCATCATTGGGCTGCCGGGCCATCCTGCATCTGCTATGATTATTTTTCGATTGTTCGGGGAGAGGGTATTAAAAAGGCTGCAAGGCGAAACCCTTGAAAAACGGGCAGACAGAATTTATGCGCGAATCACAAAGAACATCCCATCGAGCCCCGGCCGCTCGGACTATATTCGTGTAAGGCTGTTTGAACAGGAAAATGAATGGTGGGCAGACCCGATTATTGGAAAATCCGGGCTAATCACTACATTGGTAAAAAGCGATGGAATTGTAGAAGTTAGTTCCGAAAAAGAGGGCATCGCCCAGGGCGAATATGTCCCGGTCATTGTATCAAGGTAGGGGGGGAGCGGGAAATGGACCAGAAGCGGTATAAACGGAAAATCTATCTGGAGGACAAGTCCAGGGCTGTGGCACGGGAAGAATTGCTGGCAGCTTTCGACCTGCCGTCTCAAACGGAAAAAATAAGCGTGGATGAGGGCCTTGGCAGAATCACAGCCAACCCAATCTATGCGAGTACATCCATGCCCCATTATCATGCATCGGCCATGGATGGTATTGCCGTTCTTGCCGCGGAAACTTACAGTGCGCATGAAAAGAATCCGCTTAGACTGACTCATGGGGAGCAGTTTGAGTATGTTGATACAGGGAATGCCATACCATCCCAGTACAACGCCGTTATTATGATTGAAAATGTGAATGTGATTGATGAGCAAACAATTGAAATCATCGAACCAGCGACACCCTGGCAGCATATCCGCCCAATTGGGGAGGATATCGTTCAGGAAGAAATGATTTTTCCGCAAGGGCATAAAATGCGCCCTGCTGACCTCGGCTCGCTCCTTGCAGCCAGAATCACTGAATTTGAGGCCATAAAAAAGCCTTCTGTTGCCATCATTCCGACTGGCAATGAGCTGATTGATGTGAAAGACAAGCCTGAACCAGGCAAAATCATTGAATTCAACGGAACCGTTTTTTCTAATTTTGTGAAGGAATGGGGCGGAATGCCTCATTTATTCCCCATTGTAAAAGACGAGCCCGAAAAAATAAGAGAAGCACTTTTGAAAGCAGCCGAGATAGCGGACATTGTTGTTATTAATGCGGGATCGTCTGCCGGTTCCAAAGACTTTACTGTCCATATTATAGAGGAAATCGGTACAGTCTTTACACATGGGGTGGCGGCGCGTCCCGGCAAGCCGGTCATTCTTGGGCAAATCAATGGGAAACCGGTCGTTGGGGTGCCTGGTTATCCGGTATCCGCCTATTTGGCGCTAGAATGGTTTGTACAGCCGCTTATTTGCAAATACTTGCAAATCCCAGTGCCGCAACGGCAAACAGTCACGGTTAAGCTGGGCCGCCGTATTGTTTCGACAATGGGCCAGGAAGATTTTATCAGGATGAATATTGGCTATGTAAACGGCCAGTATGTTGCCAATCCACTTACACGCGCTGCAGGAGTCACGATGTCCTATGTACGGGCAGATGGTTTATTGGTCGTTCCTTCTGATGTGCTGGGCTATGAACAGGGTGATGAGGCTGAAATTGAACTTTTCAGGCCGCTCGAAGAGATAAAGAATAGCATTGTGTTTACCGGCAGCCACGATTTAACAATCGATCTTTTATCCTCGCAACTAAAACGGAAGAGGAACGATATGAAGGTCATATCTTCCCATGTCGGCAGCATGGCCGGCCTTATGGCCATCCGCAAGGGAGAAGCTCATGTAGCTGGAATCCATTTGCTTGACCCTGAAACGAAGGAATACAATCTGCCCTATGTTAAAAAGCTTTTGGCGGGAATTGACATTGTACTTTATCCTTTTTTAAAAAGGAAACAAGGCTGGTTTGTTCCGGAAGGGAATCCGCTTGGGATTGAAACGGTAGAGGATATTGCCAGAACCGAAGCCCATTTTGTAAATAGGCAGAGAGGCGCCGGAACCAGGATTCTATTCGACCTGCTGCTGAAGGATGCGGGGCTTACCCCGGAACACATAACCGGTTACAGCAGGGAAATGTTCTCCCACCTCAGTGTGGCCGCAGAGGTAAAGGGCGATCAGGAATCGGTCGGACTTGGTATCTATCCTGCGGCGAAGTCGATGGGTCTTTCGTTTATTCCGCTTGCAGATGAAGAGTATGATTTGATTATGACCAAGGATTTTTACGAGAGTGAAAAAGGCAGGATGCTGCTTTCCATCATTCAATCGGAAGACTTCAGAAGAGAAGTCAACAAGATTGGCGGATACGAAGTTGTGGCCGGTGTTGGCCCAAAGGTTGGCTTGTAAAGGGGAAGCAGCATAACAAACACGTAAAGGCAAAACGCCTCGTGTAAGCATGGAGGGTAAGACATGTTTGAAATCTCAAAGGAACCTATCAATATCCAATCTGTCATTGATAAGGTGGTCCAGCGCGAAGCGGGCGCGATTACAACGTTTATCGGAACGGTCCGTGAACTCACTCATGGCAAGAAAACGTTATTTTTAATATATGAAGCATATGAAGCAATGGCGGTCAAAAAGCTGGAACAAATCGGCCGTGAAATCGAGGAGCGCTGGCAGGGATCGAAAGTGGCGATCACCCACCGGGTTGGGCGGCTGGACATAACAGACGTGGCCGTGGTGATTGCGGTATCGACTCCGCATCGTCCAGATGCATATGAAGCAAATCGATATGCCATTGAACGAATTAAGGAAATCGTTCCAATCTGGAAGAAAGAGCATTGGGAGGATGGCGAGGAATGGGTCGGCAATCAGCTGGAAACAGTCGCTTATCCAACAGGCAGACCAGAGGAGGATGATTTAAATGAATAAAGTGATGTTTTTTGCCCATTTGCGGGATACCGCAGGGGTTGATTCCATTGAAATCAATGCAGTTGGAAAAACAGTCGGGGAGCTAAAATCGGAATTGGCAAACAAGTACAGCCTGCCAAAAATGGATACGGTTATGGCAGCCATAAATGAAGAGTTCTCGACTAATGAGGAAACCATCAAGGAAGGCGATGTAATTGCCTTCATTCCTCCAGTCAGCGGCGGCTGAGTTTATAGACGAATTTTTACAAAGGCTTCCTTACTGGGAAGCCTTGTTTGCCGAATTAGAAGGAACGAATCATAGAAAAGAGGACATAAGGATGATAGAACGCTATTCAAGGCAAATCCTTTTTCCTGGGATAGGCAAGGCAGGGCAGGAGAAAATCCGTTCAAAGCATGTGCTGATGGTTGGAGCCGGAGCGCTTGGCTCAGGTAACGCTGAAGTTTTGACCAGGGCCGGGGTTGGCAAATTGACCATCATCGACCGTGACTATGTGGAAGCAAGCAACCTGCAACGGCAGCAACTTTATATTGAGCAAGATGTTGCAGAAAAACTTCCAAAAGCCGCAGCCGCAGAAAGAAGGCTTAGGGCAATTAACTCGGATGTCGTTATAGAGGCTATTGTTGGAGATGCCACCCCAGAGCTACTTGAAGAGCTTGTGGAGGGTGCGGATCTCCTTATCGATGCAACCGATAATTTTGAAACGCGTATGGTGATCAATGATGTTTCACAGAAATACAAAATTCCGTGGATTTATGGAGCGTGTGTCGGAAGCTATGGAATGAGTTTTACGATTATCCCTGGTGTGACTCCTTGCCTGAATTGTTTGCTCAGAGCCATCCCGCTTCAGGGCCTTACTTGTGATACAGGCGGAATTATCGGTCCGGCTGTGCAGATGGTCATTTCCCATCAGACAGCCGAAACCCTCAAAATACTGGTGGAGGATTGGGATGCGGTCAGGACAGCGTTTGTTAGCTTTGATATGTGGCGCAATGAGTTTACATCGATGAAAATGGGAAAAGCAAAATTTCCAGGCTGTCTTTCCTGTGGGGAGCATTGTACTTATCCATATTTGGATACGGAAAATATGACAAAAACCACTGTTCTTTGCGGCCGGGACACGGTGCAAATTCGTCCATCGGTACGAGGGGAAGTGTCACTCCAACAGCTCTCAGGCCAATTGGACTCTCTGGGCTATACGGTCAAAGGAAATCCATATCTTATTTCGGTTGAGCTTGGCAAAGAACGGATGGTCATCTTTAATGATGGCCGCGCTCTCATTCACGGAACGAAAGATTTGACGCATGCAAAATCGATTTATCAAAAGATTATGGGGTAAAGTGAAACTCCAATCAGTGGCGATTTTCCACTGATTGAAAGTTGAACCAATCGGGCTTTTACGGGCTGTTGCCCTCACCTACGCTTCTGCGAATCATCTAAGGCCTTGAGGTGGGGGTCTTACAGCCCGTTAATGCGGGGTAAACACAAAGGCCAGTCCGGAAATGCCGGGTTGGCCTTTGTATTTGAAAAATGGTGTTTTCGTCTTTCGACATTTTTCAATTAAATCCGCTAATTCACTCAGAAACATCGAAGGAACGCGATTTTCTCTTCCTCCTAAATTTTCGATTTTGTAATCAATAGTAAGTAAAATAGGAACACATAGTTATGGATAAATATTGAAAATGTGGCATTAAACACTGGGGTGAAATAGGGAATTATGGATGTCATTTTGATAACAAGGAAGTTTATAAACTAAAGAGGTAAAGAGAAATAATAGGGGCTGTTTCATTTGATTTGGCTGGATGGCTGCTAGTTAAGGGGGAAAAGTGGATGAAAAAGTATATCTGGATTGTTGGGGGAGTAGTCGTTCTCTTGTTAATTGGACTAACGCTGGAGCCGGTTAGGGAGATGGCAAAAGGTATCAAGGATTCGATAAAAGAAACTACAGCAACGGTCACTAATGAGAATGTAAAGTTTGAAGGCAAAAGCAGAGGTACAGCCCGATTCGTCACCGTTTGGGGAAAATCAAATCTTCCAAAGGGAGCGATTGTCACCGGAAAACTCTTGGATATGGAGACGAATAACCTTGCGGCAACTGCTGATGCTGAGGTTGACAAGAATGGAAGTTTTACATTGAAAATGGATAGACCTGACCGGGAAAAGGATTATACGATCGAGGTGTATTTTTTACCTGAGGGGCAACCTGATGAAGTGATTGAAAAATACGGGTCCAAAGGAGAAAAGATAAGCAAAATTTCTAGTGGGTATTATACAGATGGGGATGTATCTGGAATTAGGAGGACTGGTATGACTTTGCGGCTTCCTAAAACTCAGTATTCCGTGACAACCCACCATGATACAGCGCTTTACTAAAACGCAGGCTCGAGACATACCTATCGCTGTCAGCCGTTGGGTGAGGGATAAACTGTAATAGGAATAAAAGAATGCGCATTATTCCATTTAAAACCCCGGAGAGTCTTTCTCCGGGGTTCGTTCCTGCCTATTTCTTGCATGCTACAAGGACAAGTCTGCCTTCGTCCAGCACTTTTTCATAACGGTCCGCCTCTGATTCGGAAAGTCCAAGCGACTGAAATTGGGTGCGCAGTTCATCGCCCCGCTTTTTAAATACACCTGTTACCGAATTGATTAAGCCCTGGTCCATTAATCCGACCTCTTCTACTCCAGTCGCCTTAGCGAGATCGGACTCGCGCTCCTTATCATGTGCAAATAAATAGATGTCATCCTTCTTATAGCCTTCCGTTGCCAAAAGGGACAGCTTATCCTTGGCTTGGACTCCATTTTCCACTACTTCTACTTTATACATAATTGGTTCCTCCTTCTAATCAAACTTAATTATCCTCACACCATTTATTTAACCTCTCCGCAAAACAGTAAACATGTAAAAAGCTGAAAGAGCCCAATCTGTAAAAGAATGATAGAATGGCAGTAAAATGGGGAATAGAGAGGAGAAGGAGGGGTAATATGCTCGAGAATAACTTGCCTGGCAGCTGGTCTGAAGTTTTGGGAGAAGAATTTCAAAAAGACTACTTTCAAGCATTGCGGGAATTTTTAATAGAAGAGTACAAGACAAAGACCATATATCCGGAATACCGTGATATCTTCAATGCATTGATGTTTACTGATTATGATGATGTAAAAGTTGTTATCCTCGGCCAGGATCCCTATCATGGGCCAGGACAGGCACATGGTTTGAGTTTTTCTGTGAAGCCGGGAATCAACCCGCCGCCATCTCTTAAAAACATCTTTAAAGAGCTATGCAGCGATCTTGATATTGAAACCCCTGAACATGGCTACCTTGTTAGCTGGGCAGAACAAGGGGTACTTCTGCTGAACACGGTTCTGACCGTAAGGCAGGGAGAGGCCAACTCCCACCGCGGCAAGGGTTGGGAACGGTTCACTGACCAGGTGATCACCAAGCTCAGTGGACGGGAAGAGCCGATGGTGTTCATCCTTTGGGGAAAACCGGCTCAAAGCAAGCTTTCATTGATCGATACGAATAAGCACAAAATTATTACCTCGGCACATCCGAGTCCATTATCGGCAAGAAGGGGATTTTTCGGAAGCAGGCCTTTTTCGAAAACAAATGAGCTATTAAAGCAGCTTGGATATGATGAAATCGACTGGGCACTGCCGCCGCTATAAAAGTGAAAAGCCAAAAAAACCACTGCCGGAATGAAGGCAGTGGTTTGCCGGCATATGTGCGAATTCATCATGAATACTGTACAATAGGGATATTGCAAAATGGTACAGGGAGCTGATTTTTTGAATATACATATACACACTCTTTTAAGGAAAATGGACGAGGAACTGAATCGGGCAAAATCAGGCTCTACCGAGGCGGAAGTTCGTGAAAAAATTTATACAATCAAAGCATTATGCGAAGTCATCCTTGCTGAAGGGGGAACGAATTTCACGACAGTAAACCCAATTCCGGCAACCCCATCCATACGAGTGGAGAATGGTGGACCTGTTACAGTTCCTCCGAAAAAGCTGGATGTGGATGATGGAGCGAACGGGGATTCAATTTTTGACTTTTAGGGGGATTTAACGTGAAAACATTCATCATCATCGGAGCCATTAATGCATTCCTGGCAGTGGCTCTTGGGGCGTTTGGGGCCCATGGGCTCGAGGGGCGGGTGGAACCGAAATATTTGGAAACCTGGAAAACAGGGGTAACCTACCAAATGTTCCACGCTGCTGGGCTTTTAGTAATTGGAATCCTGCTCGGGAAGGTACCTGCTGGTTCTTTGTTCACCACAGCTGGCTGGCTGATGCTAATCGGGATCATATTGTTCAGCGGAAGCCTTTATGTATTGACACTAACTAAAATTAGTATCCTTGGTGCAATTACTCCGCTCGGAGGAGTTTCTTTCCTGGCAGCGTGGGTATTGATGGTCATCGGCGCAACGAAGTATCTATAAAAGAGAAGGAGGATAGCCATTTCGGCCTATCCTCCTTTCATTTTTTTTATCCCTACCTTACCGTGGCGGTTGAGTGCTTTGGCCATGTCCGGGGCCGCCGCTGCCGCTGAAACCACCGCCACCTGCTCCAAACGGATATTCATACTCGATTTCCTCATCGAAAGTCACATAATCAAGATAAACCATCAAAAGAAGATAGCGCATCCCTGTTTGAGGGTCACTGAGGATAATGTGATCGCGTCCAGCCGCTTCAATAATCCCTTTGAAAACTTGCTGCCTTCGCTGGCCATCCCGAGTCCCTTCAAATGTCATGTAAACAGTTGCCAGCTTCCCGCGGTTCAGGCGGAGGATATTCTCAATATAGGATTCTTCCAAGGGGAGCATTCCGGGTTGTTGGCCCGCTACTGGTGCGCTTGGCTGAAAAGGCATCTGAAATCCGCCGCCAGGGCTCATGCCGAAGCCGCCCATTTGTTGGCCGCCTCCGAAAGATGGTTGTTGCCTTGCGTAGTCGGGGCCGGCGGGCACCCCTCCTGTTCCTGAATAGGGCTGGAAACCTTGTTGGCCTGAACTATAATTACCGTACGGATACATTTTTCATTCCCTCCTCATAAGTTGCGCATTGGAGGTCGGCCGACTAGGTCAGCCTCCGCTGCCATAATTGCCGATTATTCAATTCCTGGTTCGTGAATATCCCAGTTGGAATTGAAGACTCGCTGTTTCAATCATATGAGGCGAGACAGGGTTTTATGACTTATTTGGAAAACCGAGCTAGGCTGCTGATGTTTCCTCAAAAGTGGGTAGGGATGTGGTCTGTCTAATTTCTAAAAAATGTCTAAATTCTCAATCACATTCCCGACGCTATGGAGGCGTTTTTTGTGTGTGCAAGGCCTATAACGAAGCCAAAACTGCCAGGCAAAAATCAAAATATAGTGCCAGCTACTTGATCCAATGAATCAATTACATAAAATTATTATACTACCCATTTGATACTAAATTGGGTCATATCAGTCTTATATAGAAGGTGATTTGGCTCATAGATATTGAGGCGAACCGAAAACAACAAAAACCCCTGCCGCAGTAAGGCAGGGGTAAGGGGATTAGATTGCAAAGAAGCTTTCAACCTTCTCTTCTCCAAAGATATTGCCAACAAAGAATGAGCCAAATTCGCCATAGCGGGCGCTGACTTCATCAAAACGCATTTCGTATACAAGCTTTTTAAACTGAAGCACATCGTCAGAGAACAATGTTACTCCCCATTCATAATCATCAAAGCCAACGGAGCCTGTAATGATTTGTTTAACCTTGCCAGCGTATTGGCGTCCAATCATGCCATGGCTGTACATCAGTTTCTTGCGCTCCTCCATCGGAAGCATATACCAGTTGTCATTGCCCTGGCGGCGCTTATCCATTGGGTAGAAGCAAACATATTTAGCCTTTGGCAAAGTAGGATACAGCCTTGCTCGCACATGAGGGTTTTCGTATGGATTTTCGCCATCATTCAAATAATTGCTCAATTCCACTACCGAAACATAGGAATGTGAGGGAATTGTATATTCAGCCAGTTTCGATTTATTGAACTCCGTTTCAATTTCATTTAATTCTTCCATTGTAGGGCGGAGGATCATCATCATGAAATCAGCTTTTTGGCCGACAATCGTATAAAGCGCGTGGCTGCCTTCTTTGCTTTCCTGGGTAGCATTCCACTTTTCTATAAGGCCCCTAAATTCATCTATGGCGGCCTGGCGTTCATCCGCAGGTGTCATTTTCCAGGTCGTCCAATCAACCGCTCTAAAATCATGCAAACAATACCATCCATCCAACGTTTTTGCTGCTTCGTTCATCCAAATCACTCCCAATTCGTTCTGCTCTTTATACTCGTTTACTATATCATAGTTTCTACTAAAATCCCCATTCGATGCCCTATTGCCGGCTGTCCGTTTAATTCCTGGCCAAAAAGGATATTTTGTCTAAAGAAAGATGAAAATAAAGTCATGTTCTTAGGTGAAAACCATGGTCAGCACTTCTAAACTTTTTGAAAAAACCGACATTTATATACAAGCGGTCTTTTTCTTGAATTTTGACACCATTGGGGTATCCTGAATATGTGTAAAAAAGGAGGAAGAAACAGCGTGAGCGATTTATTTGAAGGAATTAAAGAGAAGCTTTCCGGACATAATCTGAAGATTGTTTTCCCAGAGGGTCTGGATGAGAGAATTTTAAGAGCCGCGGGACGTTTGGCTTCAGAAGGCATCCTGACCCCTGTTCTCATCGGCAATATTGAGCAAGTTCAGGAAAAGGCAAGGCAGTTTGATATTTCCCTTGAGGCAGCTGAAATCTATGACCCTGCCAATTACCTGATGATGGACGAGCTTGTTGCATCATTTGTTGAGCGAAGGAAAGGCAAAGCCACCGAGGAAGATGCCCGCAGGATTTTGCTGGACGAAAACTATTTTGGGACTATGCTTGTTTATGCAAACAAAGCGGACGGCCTTGTTAGCGGTGCAGCCCACTCCACTGCCGATACGGTACGGCCAGCGCTGCAAATCATTAAGACAAAAGAAGGCGTTTCGAAAACCTCAGGTGTGTTCCTCATGGTTCGCGGAGATGAACAATATGTATTTGCTGATTGCGCAATCAATATTGCACCTGACAGCAACGACCTTGCTGAAATTGCAATCGAGAGCGCCCGTACTGCGAGAATGTTTGATATGGAGCCACGCGTCGCGATGCTGAGCTTCTCGACAAAAGGTTCCGCGAAATCTCCTGAAACAGAGAAGGTTATGGCAGCTGCAGAAGAAGCGAAGCGCCGCGATCCTCTCTTGATTGTCGATGGAGAGTTCCAGTTTGATGCTGCGTTTGTCCCATCTGTAGCAGCAGCCAAGGCACCTGATTCTGTCCTCCAAGGTGATGCAAATGTCTTCGTCTTCCCAAGCCTGGAAGCTGGAAATATCGGATACAAGATTGCCCAAAGGCTAGGCGGCTTTGAAGCTGTTGGACCACTGCTCCAGGGCTTGAACCGTCCGGTCAATGACCTGTCGCGCGGCTGCAACACAGATGATGTGTATAACCTTGCGCTGCTCACCGCTGCACAGGCGCTAAGGCAATAAAAAGGGATACGCTTCCTGGTCGATGGAAGCAGACCCGCTATAAAAAAATTCGCCCGGGCCTTTACAGGTCCGGGCTTTTCATTCGTTATATAAAGAGAAGCAGGCTAACCGCCATGACAGCCATTCCGGCAATCAATCCATAGATGGGCAGGTGTGTTTCATCATATCTTTTTGCTGCTGGCAACAGCTCATCAAGAGAAATAAACACCATAATTCCCGCCACTGCAGCAAAAATGACTCCAAACATGACGTCATTAAGAAAAGGCATCAGGAATAGATAGGCCACCAACGCTCCGACGGGTTCGGATAATCCCGACAGGAAGGATAACTTAAACGCTTTTTTCTTGTCGCCTGTAGCAAAATAAACCGGTACAGACACAGCAATTCCCTCCGGAATATTGTGTATGGCAATTGCAATCGCGATGGCTACGCCAAGAGCCGGGTTCTCGATTGCAGAGGTAAAGGTTGCAATTCCTTCAGGAAAATTATGAATGCCAATCGCCAGTGCGGTAAACGTACCCATTTTCAGCAGGGCGGCATCTTGGGCTGCCGAGCCGGGCTGCATATCCTCTACCTTTTTCAATTCATGTGGATTGCCTTGTTTCGGAATAAACTTGTCAATTAGAGCAATCAAAAGGATTCCTCCGAAAAAACCGCCAACGGTCGCCCAGTTTCCTCCTTGCACGCCCAGCGCTGTAACAAGTGCCGTTTTTGCTTTTTGAAAAATTTCAATCATCGATACATATATCATGACACCTGCGGAAAATCCGAGCGTCACCGAGAGAAACTTTGTATTCGTTGTGGAGGTAAAAAACGCCATTAAGCTTCCTATGCCAGTTGCGAGACCTGCAAACAAAGTCAGCCCAAAGGCGAAAAGGATTTCTTCGCTCATATTTATTCCCCTTTCATAGTATAAAACCACTTCTATACAGTATTGGCAAACCTCGTTAGAGGATACTTTTTTTGAGGTGTGCCTCAATTGTAAAATTAATATATGCGCTTGGCTTAAAAAGTTTCCTTTGGTAAACATTTTATCTCATGGGAAACTACTAGTCCACAATCAAATGCAGGAAATTGATTGGTGATAACCACCGCAATGGACTTCTTTTTAAATATGCTATAATATCTGCACAGATATGAACTGGAGGCACCATTATGATCGAAAGTGCACCGTCGCTGCTGAGCCAGGACCAGTGGCGGCTAATTGACCAATCCACGACAGGGCTGATTATGCCTGCTATTCAATCCTTTGCAATGGATGATACCTTGTGTGCATCTGTTGGCGCACATCTCGCGCCAGCTACAGCACGAACATGGGTACATGACAATACCGTTGTCCTGGGCATTCAGGACACCAAGCTGCCTTATCTTGCGGAGGGCCTTGACTATCTTCGTTCAGAAGGGTTCAAGCCCATTGTAAGGAATTCAGGAGGCCTTGCCGTTGTCCTCGATAAGGGAGTCTTGAATATTTCACTTATTTTACCCGAAAAAGAAAAAGGGATAGACATAAATAGGGGATATGACGCGATGTTGGAGCTTATTCGCTCGATGTTCGCTGAGAGCGGAAAAAACATTGAAGCCAGGGAAATCATCGGTTCATACTGCCCCGGCAGCTATGACTTAAGTATCGGCGGGAAAAAATTTGCAGGAATCTCCCAAAGAAGACTTAGAAGAGGAGTAGCAGTTCAAATTTATCTAAGTGTCGAAGACAGTGGCGGACGGAGAGCCGAGTTAATAAAAGAATTTTATTCTCTTGCCTTAAAAGGAGAGATAACAAAATTCACATACCCCACTGTAAGGCCTGAAGTTATGGCAAGCCTTTCCGAGTTGCTTGGAAAGCCGCTTACAGTCCAGGATGTCATGCTTATGCTTCTTGTTGAGCTGAAAGCAAGAAGCGGTTACCTCTATTCCGGACAATTGACACCGCATGAGCTCGACCTTTTGCCAGGCTACTATGAGAGAATAGCGGAACGTAATGCCCTATTGGAAAAGCCGTAAAACGACTGAAGTCGATTTACGGCTTTTCTTTTTCTGCTTCAACACTCACATCATGATCAGGCAGTCATTCCGCTACCTTTTCAAGATTTCCATTCCGGTCCATTTTAAACTTTGTAGCTGGCCGCTCTTCTTCTTCGTTAAAGAGAACTAGCTTTCGTGCTTTGTTCATTATTTTTAGAAGTGTTTCATAGTCTTCCTGAATCACACCCGTATTTTGCTCAAGATCATTAATTTTTGCTTCCATCTCTTCATTCTGTTTGCGAAGATTGGCAATTTCCCGCTTCAATCTGTCATTCTCGCTTTTTAATGCCTCAACATGGACGTTTGTACTATCATAGTTTTGCAAAAAGGAAATAACCGTTTGCATGGTTAACCCTTGCGGTACTGCCTGAAGCATTGAGCCTGTTTGGAAGGAAGGTGCTGCAGGTTGTGAAACTGCAAATCTGTTAGCGGGGGCTTTTTCAGCAGGCTTCCCATTCAGTTCCTCAACCATTTTTTCCAAATCAAAGCTATCCACTATGGCAGCTGGTTGTACATCCAGTTCCATAGATGTTTCCATAGACGTGTCCATAGACATTTCGGACGCGACTAACTCTTCGGGTACTTCTAAAGGTGGGGTGTAAAGAAGTTTCTTTTTGCCGCCCTGGTCCTTCCCAAGCAATCGTTGACGCTGTTTTCGTTGTTTCTTTGCCAGCTGAAGCGCTTTTTCATACGTATGGCGTACGACTGCATTCCATCTGAATCCGCATGCAGCCGATGTTCGATCAAGTTTATCACCAACCTCCTCGAAAGCATTAAGCTGTGTGCTTCCTTCCCGAACATGGCGAAGCACTGTTTCTGCCAACAATAAATCATCCTCTTCTGTCCAGGCATCCTGGCGCACTTTCATTTCAAAACACTCCTTTTCTGTTTTCATTTCCGAATTCATTGAAAAACCAGCCTCCGTGCTGGCGGATAAGTGCCAGCAAAAATTAAGTTTTGTGTTCCTAGCAATATAATGGACATGTTTTTCAAGTTTTATACAGAAATGTTTAAAAGGATAGTAGAATCTGAAACTAGGGCAACTTGCAAAGGCAGTCAATAAGCTGTAAAATACCAAAGGATAAATACGCATATTAAGCCGTTCAGGGCTTTGCGGTTTTAGTAATTGGCGATATTGCTTTCAGCCACACAAGATGGAATTAATATCTTGTAAAATAGAGGTTTAATATTAGTACCGAAAGGATTGAACCGGAATGCCTAACGAATTCCGCGTATGTGATGACTGTCAGGCAGTCAATCTAAAAACGCTCATCCCGCGCTTAAAAAAACTCGATCCTGAAGCGAAAATAGAAATCGGATGCCAATCCTATTGTGGACCAGGCAGGAAAAAGACATTTGCGTTCGTTAACAACAGGCCTCTTGCGGCACTGACAGAGGATGAGTTAATGGAGAAGGTTAGCAAAAAGCTAAAAAATTAATCACAATCATCTTGGCTTAGGCTGGGGTGATTTTTCTTTTCTACAAATCGGTTTAAATGATTAATAGCGAAATAAAAACTCTATTCGAGGTAACTTAGAGCCTCTATTAGTGACTTTGTCATAAAAATTTACTATACAAAGTCACTTAGACCATCTATTAACGACTATGTCACAAAATTTTATTATGCAAAGTTACTTAGAAAGTAGAACGTTTATAAAAGATTTAAATTATTTATGTCGAAAAATGCTGTTGGAAAATGCTGAAAGAGGGATGATTCACAATCAAAATGGGGATATAATAGAGACAAGTTATGAGGGGCAGGGGAAAAAGATGGCAATCTCGGAAAAACTAAATGAAGAAAAAGTTTTTAAGGATCCCGTCCATCGCTACGTCCATGTCCGCGACAAAGTTATTTGGGACTTGATAGGAACAAGGGAGTTTCAGCGGCTGAGGCGAATTAAACAGCTCGGTACGACATTCCTGACCTTTCACGGGGCGGAGCATAGCCGGTTTAATCATTCCCTCGGTGTCTATGAGATTATTCGAAGAATTGTAGATGATGTGTTTAAAGGCCGGCCTGAATGGAATGACGAGGACCGATTGTTGAGCCTTTGTGCAGCACTGCTCCATGATTTAGGCCATGGCCCGTTCTCGCATGCATTTGAAAAGGTCTTTGATTTGGACCATGAAGAATTCACCCGTTCGATTATCCTTGGCAACACAGAAGTCAACAGGGTTTTATCCAGAGTCGGGAGAGATTTTCCGAAGCAGGTTGCTGAAATTATTGCGAAGACCTCGGATAAAAAACAGGTTATCTCGCTTATTTCCAGCCAAATTGATGCTGACAGGATGGATTATCTCCAGCGCGATGCCTATTTTACAGGGGTCAGCTATGGTTTTTTTGATATGGAACGCATATTGAGGGTCATGAGGCCCCGGGAAGATCAAGTCGTGTTTAAACATAGTGGCATGCATGCGATTGAAGATTACATAATGAGCCGTTACCAAATGTACTGGCAAGTGTATTTTCATCCTGTTTCGCGCGGTGCAGAGGTCATACTGACAAAAATCCTGCATCGCGCAAAGCATCTTCATGAAGATGGGTATGCCTTCCGGAATGAGCCGCTTCACTTTTATTCAATTTTTGAAGGGACGATGACGCTCGACGATTATCTGAAGCTTGATGAATCGATTATCCTTTACTATTTCCAAACCTGGCAGGAAGAAGACGATCCGATTTTGAGTGATTTGTGCAGACGGTTTGTGAACCGTAACCTCTTCAAATTTTCTGAGTTTGACCCGGCCAAGGAATACCGGAAGCTGGCTGAATTGACAGGGCTGTTCAGGAAAGCCGGAATTGATCCGGATTACTACCTTGTGGTCGATTCATCCTCGGACCTGCCCTATGATTTTTACCGGCCTGGCGAGGAAGAGGAGCGCCTGCCTATCCATTTGTTAATGAAAAATGGTGATATTAGGGAGCTTTCCCGGGAATCGGCGATTGTCGATGCGATTTCCGGTAAACGGCGGACGGATCATAAACTCTATTTTCCACACGACTTCCTTTATGATGAGTCTTCAAAAAAAAATGTAAAAAAACAAATTCGCAGCATCCTTGAGATATAGAAAGAAAAGCGGAAGCGGCTGTTCAGGGGCAACGGGCATAAGACGAATCGCGCAGGAAGGCCTGCCTTCCGGAGAGATTTGACTTATGACCCCGAGCCCCTAGCCGCTGGAGCTAGACAGTAGAAAAGCGAAAAGCGGCTTGACCAGCCCCGACCAGCAAAAGATAAGGCCGCGCAGGAGGTCCTGACCTCCGGAGAGGCACGGCTTGAGACCCCGAGCTGTAACAATCATTGCTGTCGCAATGTTTGTTACAAGATACTCAAGTAGCCTATTCAGGAGGAAAACTGGCTAGCCGCTGCAGCTGGACAGAGAAAAGCGGAAGCGGCAGATAGCTGTTCTTGAATTTGCTGCTTTAGACACGAGACAGAGTGGGAGTGCCTGTTTTTAGGCACGAGCCCAACCAGAGAACGATTTTCTTCCCTTTGAGGGAGCAGGAGATGAAGAAGCTTGTTAAATGATCATGCCAAACTGATGCATGCAGTGCTGGTTTCCGGAGAGATTATTGGAAGGAAAAAACTGCAGAAGATGATTTATATTGCGAAAAAAATGGCCTTTCCGTTTCAGGAACGTTTCCAGTTCCATTTTTACGGCCCCTATTCTGAGGAATTGACACTTCGAGTCGAGGAGCTCTGCAATATGGGCTTCCTGGAGGAGTGCAAAGAAAACAAGGGCGGATACAGCCAGTATCGCTACTGCCTGACAGAGGCCGGTAAAGAGTTCCTGGTAATGAGCGGGGTGGATATTCCCAATCTGGAGGAATGTTTAAAAGATATGAATGGCCAAAATGCACGCTTCCTCGAGCTTGTTTCAACTGTCCTTTATTTTGACGGCCTGGAGCGTTCGGAGGTTGCAGAAAAGGTCTTTACGTTAAAAAGCAGCCAGCGGTATACGGAAGAGGAAGTCGACCAGGCTTATACTTATATTTCTGCATTAAAGGAAAAAGCTAAGCTCCATTAACGGATGCTTAGCTTTTCGTATATTCATCTTTATTAAACTTATTGGTCGCTGGCCCTTACGCCCGCTTTCCCGTAATTGGTCTTTGCCATCTCTTCAATGATGACCGTTACATTCTCAGCAGGTGCTCCGGATGTTTCCACTACAGCTTCAGTTACCTTTTTAACAAGCGCCTTTTTTTGTTCATCGCTGCGGCCTTCAAGCATTTTTACTGTTACGATTGGCATCTTTTTATTCCTCCTTGCTTGGTTGTAGCTTCAGTTTTTCACAAATGGAAAAAAAGCGCAAGCAAGGTGCAGGCTGTTTTCACTTTCTTTATATGTTCGTGTATACTTTTAATAACTGGCTGCCAGATTACGGGCTATTATCAGATAAAGAGAGATAAATCATAGGGGGAAAACTATTGCTATTTCCGTACAGAACAGTTGAGGGAATCATTTTTGCCGTACTATCCTTGGCAATTGCATTTGCAGTCCATGAATTTGCACATGCGTTTATGGCCTGGAAATTTGGAGACGACACTGCGAAGAATCAGGGCAGGCTGACGTTAAACCCAATTCGCCACCTTGATCCGATTGGTACGATTCTTATTTTGGTGATTGGGTTTGGATGGGCCAGGCCTGTTCCGGTAAACCGTTTCTTTTTTAAATATCCGAGGCTTGGGGGAATCGTCGTTTCTGCTGCAGGTCCGATCAGAACTTCTTTCTGGCACTGATTGGATTTATCACCTTATTTTCCTTAATTGTATATGGCGGTCATTCTTCATTTACAGTTACTCTTGGAGAATTCCTTGAAGTTTTTATAGGGCTTAATCTTGTCCTGTTCGTTTTCAACCTGCTGCCGTTCCCGCCGCTTGACGGGTATCGTATCCTTGAAGACCTTGCACCAGCCGGGTTACGGGCCAAGATGACCCAATATGAGCAATATGGCTCGTTGATTTTCCTGATACTTGTTCTCACCCCGCTCGGAGACTATACGATTACACCGCTTTTCCAGGTTGTCCTGCCTGCGCTTAATAAAAATATTCAAGAGTTCTTAATTCCTTTTTTCACATAGGTAAAAAGTGTTTTCAGGAGGTTGTTGGAATGGAAGAAAAAAAGAAAAAGGTTGGCTTTAATATAATTAAAAATGACCCGCTCGATAATCATAAAGGCTTCGGAAAGGGCTCACTCACACTCGATAATATAGCGCCTGTCATCATTGATGTCGAGGAAGGAGAAGCTGTTATTGATATCGGCGCGATGCATGCGAGAAGCGTTGTTGAAAAGGGTATCAAGTTCCTTCCCAATAAGGATGAAGTCCCGAATGCCAAGCCGTATTGGCTCGTTTGGGTAACCATTGACCGAAATGAAAATGGACCGTATTATGCCGGGGTTACCGCTTGTGAAATGACGGTAAACCGTGAAATACGGCGCGGCTACAAAGTACTTGCAGAGCATGTCAACCGAATGGATAAATCGCTCAAACGGCATATCATCGTTGACCATATGGACGACAAATCTAAAAAAATTCTCGCTGATTTCTTGAAGGCCCACAATGAAGCATTTTGGGAGAATTCAACAGGTGAACTAAAAACCGGACTTAACGAGGAATAGTAGTGAAGATAGGAAGAGCCGGGCACAATGCCCCGGCTCTATTCTTGTTTTTAGCCGCCCCAGTCCCAAAGCTTCTTGTACCATGATTTCTTTTCGGAACGCCACGGTCCTTTCCCAGGCTTCGTTTTGCCATTTTCGAGATGGTCGGTGCAATATTCATCAGGTTCCGTTCCGGAGACAAAATACGTAAACCGTCTCACTGGGCATTCCTTTGTTGCCAATTTCCCATTGGCTGGGTCAATATGAACCCCGGTGACGCCTTCCTTTGGTGGCTTAAATGATTTAACGGTTTTGCCTTGCAATGCCTCTTCCATAAATTTAGCCCAGATTTGTTTGGCGTAGGACTTTTCGGCAACAATATCGATTGTCCGGGCATCGTCATATCCGGTCCAGACAGCCGAGACTAACTGTGGCGAATACCCAATCATCCAGCTATCCGTTGGGGTGGACCCTGATTTACCGGCATATGGCCGTGTTAATCCTTTTACAATCGTGCTGCCTGTGACGTTTGCATAGCCATTCAGCTTTGTATCAAACACTCCGGTCATCATATGCGTCATAACATAGGCTTTAGCTGGGTCAAGGATGTTTTCCTCGCTGTTATCCTTTTTGTAAATGATCTTTCCATCTGAGGTTTCGACCTTGGTAATGAGTGTCGGTTCAATATATTTCCCGCCGTTGGCAAACATCCCGTACGCATTGGCCATTTCAATAACCCGTACACCAGAGGTTCCAAGTGCAAGAGAAGGAACAGTGGCCATTTTTGTTGAAATCCCAAGTTTTTTGGCTGTTTCGGCCAGTGTCTCCTGCCCAAGGAACAAATGTGTTTTAACAGCATAGACATTGTCGGAAACAGCTAAAGCTTGTGCAAGCGTAATATCGCTATTGGCGTATTTATTATTGTAGTTATGAGGCGTATAATCAGGGTCGCCAGTTTCAAACCGGAACGTTGTCAGCTCGCTTCGCATCGTAGTGGCAGGCGTGAAGCCATGGCTCAGTGCTGCATAATAAAGGAGTGGCTTAATCGTTGAACCCGGCTCACGGACTGCCTGTACGGCCCTGTTAAAGGGGCTCTTTTCGTAATCACGCCCGCCGACCATCGCTTTTATTTGGCCGCTCCTGGGGTCAACAGCAACAAGTGCGGCCTGTATGTCGGAGTCAGCTGCAATAATCGCTTTTATTTGCTTTTCTGCTGCTTCCTGCTGTTTTTGGTCAAGCGTTGTATAAACGCGCAAGCCGCCAAGCTCAATGGTGCGCTCATCAATTCCCAACTGATAGCGGAGCGCATTTGCAACAGCATCCTGGAAATAAGGAGCAGCTTTGAGTTCCCTATGAGGATCTGTCCCTGTCAGGGCAAGCCCTTCTTTTACAGCAGCCTTTGCTTCTGTTTCTTTTATATACCCGTTCTTTGTCATCGCATCAAGAATGAGCCCCTGCCGTTGTTTTGCTCTTTCCATTGAGGCGAACGGGGAAAAGGCAGCGGGGCCTTTTGGAATACCTGCAAGCATCGAAGCCTCTGCAAGGGATAACTCCGATGCATTCTTTCCAAAATAATATTGGCTGGCCGCCTGGATACCGTACGCCCTGTTTCCGTAATAAATTGTATTTAAATAGCCTTCAAGGATTTGCTCCTTGGAATAGTTCATTTCAAGACGGATCGCGTACATCGCCTCCCGCAATTTCCTGCTCCAGGTTTTGTCATGCTCAAGAAACAGGTTCCTGGCATATTGCTGGGTTACCGTACTGGCACCCTGGACCTTCTCAAACGCTTTAATGTCTG
This sequence comes from Bacillus sp. FJAT-27225, assembly GCF_001685025.1. GTDB lineage: Bacteria > Bacillota > Bacilli > Bacillales > Cytobacillaceae > Bacillus_D. Next base: position 218,387 of record NZ_MAYU01000024.1, read on the forward strand.
CAAGTGCGGCACCGGCAATCCGTTTAAGGTCAAAACCTTTATGCTCAAAAAACTTCTTATCTTCAATGGAAATGGTCGCTTCAACGAGATAGGGAGAAATATCATCGAGCTTTACCCAATACCTTTTTTGCCCGGTATTTGTTTCCCCAATGACTTTTCCATCATCCGAGAAATAAAGGGTGGATTGTGGTACAGCAAGCGGGGGTGAGCCTAACACCCTTGCATAGATGAGAATCCCGGTTACAAACACCGTCGCAATTCCCATTAAAATCAGACCAAGGAAAACACCGGCCCGTACGTACTTTACTGCCTGTTTTAACCCTTTGCCTGTGATTGCTTCCATCTCATCACCCCGTTTCCTTTATCGGAAAAATTTGGCCCATCCGGGGCCATATCATCAGTATGAAAAGAATGGAAGTGTTTTAAACGTTTTATAGAGAGAAGAATGAATATTTTTCTTGCTTTTTTTGGCATATATTTTATACTTTTTAGGGGTTTCCATTCACCTTTTTGGGGTGTGTTTGCATTCATTCATTTGGGGAACTATAGCAATAGAGTTATACAACAATTATTGTTATATGGATATTGAACGTTTCTTGGCAATAATAAATGGAAAGGAAGATGGAAATGGGAGGACTTTGGTTTACTGAGAAACAGACCGATAATTTCGGAATCACAATGAAGATTAAACAGACTTTACATACAGAACAGACTGAATTCCAAAAGCTTGATATGGTGGAGACAGAGGAATGGGGCAATATGCTTCTTCTTGATGGAATGGTGATGACATCAATCAAGGACGAATTCGTTTATCATGAAATGGTTGCGCATGTACCGTTGTTCACCCATCCAAATCCTGAAAATGTACTAGTAGTTGGCGGCGGCGATGGCGGGGTTATCCGTGAAGTGCTTAAACACCCCGAAGTAAAAAAAGCCACCCTTGTTGATATTGATGGGAAGGTAATTGAATACTCGAAGAAATTTTTGCCGGAGATTGCCGGAAAGCTTGATGATCCTCGTGTTGAGGTCAAGGTAGGCGACGGTTTCATGCATATTGCTGAAAGCGAAAACGACTATGATGTAATTATGGTTGATTCCACTGAGCCGGTCGGCCCGGCCGTAAACCTTTTTACCAAGGGTTTTTACGCGGGAATCTCCAAGGCCTTAAAAGAAGATGGGATTTTTGTTGCCCAATCTGATAATCCCTGGTTCAAGGCAGATTTAATTCGCGACGTGCAGCGTGATGTGAAGGAAATTTTTCCGATTACCCGTTTGTATATTGCAAACATCCCGACTTATCCAAGCGGTATGTGGGCGTTTACAATTGGTTCAAAGAAATATGATCCGCTTGAAGTAGCTGACGAGCGTTTCCATGATATTGAAACAAGATACTATACAAAGGAGCTCCATAAGGCTGCCTTTGTCCTGCCGAAATTTGTAGGCGATCTTGTCAAATAAATTTCTATATACAGAATAGCAGCTTTGTCGTATTTTAAGATTACACTAAACTTAAGAACACAGCGGAGGGAGGCATCGTCTCCCTCTCGCTGTACGTAGAAAGGAAAACATACCATGCGCTTTGATGAAAGCTATTCAGGAAATGTATTTATTAAAAGCCATCCTAATTTTGAAGAAAGCAAAGTGGTTCTTTACGGCATGCCTATGGATTGGACTGTCAGCTTCCGCCCCGGATCCCGTTTTGGACCGACCCGTATTCGTGAAGTATCCGTTGGCCTTGAAGAATACAGCCCTTATCTAGACCGTGATCTCGTCGATTTAAACTATTATGATGCTGGAGATATTCCGCTTCCGTTCGGGAACGCTCAGCGCAGCCTCGATATGATTGAAGAGTTTGTTGACCAAATCTTGGCTGCAGGCAAGTTCCCGCTTGGCATGGGCGGGGAGCATCTTGTTTCCTGGCCAGTCATGAAGGCGGTCTATAAGAAATATCCTGACATGGCCATCATCCATTTTGATGCCCATACCGACCTGCGTGAGCAGTATGAAGGAGAACCTCTTTCTCATTCTACGCCGATCCGGAAAATCGCTGAGCACATCGGCCCTCAGAATGTTTATTCATTTGGAATCCGTTCCGGGATGAAGGAAGAGTTCGAATGGGCAAAAAGTGTCGGAATGCACATTTCAAAATTCGATGTCCATCAGCCATTGAAGGAAATTTTGCCGAAGCTTGCCGGGCGTCCGGTATACGTAACAATCGACATTGATGTACTTGACCCGGCACATGCTCCAGGAACAGGGACGGTAGATGCAGGCGGCATTACATCCCGTGAACTGCTTGCTTCTATCCATGAAATTGCACGTTCAGAGGTGAAGGTTGTCGGAGCCGATCTTGTTGAAGTCGCGCCAATCTATGACCCATCTGAACAAACTGCCAACACCGCAAGCAAAATGATCCGTGAAATGTTACTTGGATTCGTCAAATAAGTTTTTGTGTCAGTCGCAAAAAGTGCCTGTTTCAATCCGAAGCAGGCACTTTTTGAATTGTAAGGGCAGGAAGGATATAATAAGGGAATGAGTCTTGACCAAATAATAGGTAGAGCATGTTTAGAAATCATGATATAATTCCATATTTAGAACAATAGCGCAAGCACCTAGATCAGACATGACAAGCGCTTGAGCTGGTCGCAAAAAGAGACACTAAAATATTTTATTTTGACAGATAGTAAAGGAAGTGGCCGGATGGATCCGAAACCCGTCATAGTTACAGTGAGTACGGCAATCTCCCAGGACGGCAACAAGGATGAACTTGTCACCGGAGGGAATGGCTTTTTTTATAAAAAAGGAAATGAAGCCTATCTTCAATATGAGGAACTGTCTCCCGAAGGAAGCATTCGCTCCATTCTCAAAATGGAAAGCGGCAAAGCGCTGCTTTTGAGAAGCGGGGCTGTGAAGATGCGGATGCCATTTCGCCTTGGTGAGGAAACACGGGGCAGCTATGAAACGCAATACGGAACACTGCCTGTTTCAGCCGTTACCGACCGGCTTGCGCAAGCCATCCGTGAAAACGGGAGAGGCGGCGTATTCAGGCTAAAATATGACTTGATGATAGCGGGCGCACCCGCAGGTACATATAGCTTGGCGATCATGTTTGAGGAGGAAGAGGTATGAACTTAGTTGAACAGATGCAACAAAACTTGAAAAATGAAATAAAAGCGGCCGTGCTGAAGGCGGGGCTTGCTACAGAAGAGCAACTTCCCGATGTGGTTTTGGAAACACCAAAGGAAAAGGCCCATGGTGACTATTCAACGAATATGGCGATGCAGCTTGCCCGTGTCGCTAAAAAGGCACCCCGTATAATTGCTGATGCAATTGTTGAGAATTTCGACCGCTCGAAAGCGTCGATTGAAAAGATTGAGCTTGCTGGGCCGGGTTTTATTAATTTTTACATGGATAATAGCTATTTGACCGGGTTAATCCCGAACGTCCTTGAAGCTGGAGACGGATATGGGGAAACCAATGTCGGCAAGGGCCAAAAGGTTCAGGTTGAGTTTGTATCGGCAAACCCTACCGGCGACCTTCATCTTGGCCATGCGCGCGGTGCCGCAGTTGGTGACTCTCTGTCAAATATTCTTGCGAAGGCTGGCTACGATGTTTCACGTGAATATTACATCAATGATGCCGGGAACCAAATCAATAATTTGGCTTTATCAGTTGAAGCTCGTTATTTCCAGGCGCTTGGTCTCGATAAGGACATGCCGGAAGACGGGTATCACGGGGAAGATATTAAAGAGATTGGGAAGCAGCTTGCTGCCGAGCATGGCGACAGGTTCGTTTCCATGCCAGAAGAGGAGCGCTTTACCTTTTTCCGTGAACATGGACTGAAAATTGAAATGGCGAAGCTTAAGAGAGACCTTGAGGATTTCCGGGTATCGTTTGATGTATGGTATTCTGAAACCTCTTTATACCACAATGGAAAAATCGATGCGGCATTGAAGACGCTTCGGGACAATGGCCATATTTTTGAAGAAGAAGGAGCGACATGGCTGCGCTCAACTCCATTTGGAGATGATAAAGACCGTGTGCTGATTAAGCAGGACGGTGCGTATACCTACCTGACTCCGGATATTGCCTATCACAAAGATAAGCTTGACCGCGGATTTGAAAAGCTGATTAATGTGTGGGGAGCGGACCACCATGGCTACATCCCGCGTATGAAAGCGGCCATTCAGGCTCTCGGCTATGATAAAGATGTGCTTGAGGTTGAGATTATCCAGCTCGTCCATCTTTACAAAAACGGCGAGAAAATGAAAATGAGCAAGCGCACCGGCAAGGCTGTTACAATGCGTGAGCTTGTTGAAGAAGTTGGCCTTGATGCAACCCGTTACTTCTTTGCAATGCGCTCAGCCGATACTCATATGGACTTTGACCTCGACTTGGCAGTTTCCCAATCAAATGAAAATCCTGTCTATTATGCTCAATATGCCCATGCGCGTATTTCAAGCATTTTACGACAGGCTTCGGAGCAAGGTTTCACGGTTGAAAAGGATGTCGATTTGTCACAAATCACTTCTGAAAAGGAATACGATTTGCTGAAAAAACTCGGCGAATTCCCGCAGGCTGTCGGTGAAGCGGCACAGAAGCGCACACCTCATCGAATTGCCAATTATGTATTTGATCTTGCTTCAACATTCCACAGCTTCTACAATGCTGAAAAAGTCGTTGACGCTGAGCAGGGTGAGCGTACAAAGGCACGCCTGGCTCTTGTGAGGTCAGTTCAAATAGCAATGAAAAATGCATTGTCACTTATCGGTGTTTCAGCACCTGAAAGAATGTAATTAACAGAAAAAGTGCCGGATTTTGCTCCGGCACTTTTTTATAGGTTCTTTATATCAAAACTAATTTCCATCTTCCTCGGAAGGTTCTTCATCCATATCTGGCTCTTCTTCATCATTGGTTTCTTCTGAAGGCTCTTCAGTTACATCTGGCTCTTGATTGTCTTCTTCCATTTCAAAGTTATCATCAGCTGGAGGGGGATTCTGTTCCCCGGCACAACCTGCCAAAAGCATTCCTGTACTCAACGGGATCGACAATAGAAGGTTTCTATACTTCATTTGATGTCATCTCCTTTAGTATTTAGCCTTACATTTTGCCTTTTCCCGCTTTATTTAGTTATTAAACACTAGCAATATGTATCGGATATCCTTGGTACGTAATGCGGATAAAATCTTGCCTATTTCCATATAGTAAATGATGACAAATCTATCTGAGGAGTGGGAGCTCATGAATGTAGGCCGGGCAAAGGAAATTATGGAGTCTGCGGAAACTATAAATGTAACCTACGAAGGAAAACGTGTCCTTATCCAAAATGTGGACGAGACGGCCAAAATGGCGCGTATTTACTGGAAGGAAAATCCTGAACAAGAACGAGATGTTCCAGTCCTAAATTTAATAGAAGATGTCGACTGAAATTGAAGCGGCCCTCTAAAAACAGGGGGCCGCTTTGTACTTTGACACGATGGGTAACACGTTTCCGCTGTGGAACATTTTGTGAAACAAGAAAAACCGGGAAGTGACAGGCACTGTTCGCATTCATTTCCACTCCACTGCGGCCCCGCCAATCCGTTTGATACCCCGGATTGCAGCGATTTCCGGTACAAGCTTAAGGAGTGCCTGATCTTTGGCTTTTGCCTCAATCATTAAGTCCACATCCTGGTTTATATCCTTGAGCAGCTTTAGTAAGGGCATTAGAAACTCCAAATCAACAAAATCGGCATGAGCACGAAAGAGTCTGTCCGATTTTGGAGAAGAGATATGGATTTTCGGAACGTGAGGCCTTTCTGTCCATGTCGAAAAAACCAACGGAAGCAAATCCTCAAGGGGAAGTTCTGACGGATTTGCCATATGATGATGATAATCAAAGGCAAGCGGAATCCTCTCTCTTATGCAGGCGGAAAGTGTTTCTTCGGTTGTATATGTTTTATCATCATTTTCAAGTGTCATCATTTCTTTAATATGGACAGGCAGGAGCTTAATATTTTCATGAAACCGGCCAATGGCGGCGTCCTTGTCCCCATAGGCACCGCCAACATGGATATTGTGGGTTCCGAGCCGCTCGAGGCCCATGCAGGTGAACATCCTATAATGGTATTCCATGTCCCTGACCGCATTTACGGTTATTTCCGTCTTTGGTGAAGTAAAAAGAGTGTACTGGTTTGGGTGGAAACTGACTCTAAGCCCGTGCTTTTTGACAACGGAGCCGATTTCAAGCCATTCGTCTTTAAAAGGGGTTGCAAAGTCCCAGCTTGCTTCGGGGTGTGTCGCAAGTGGGACAATTGAACTGGATAGCCGGTACAGCTCAATTCCATGAGCTATATTATAATAAAGCATCCGCAACGTATTTTTCAGGTTTTCTGCTGTCAGGGCAAGCAGTTTTTCCTTGCGTTCCTCTTTTCCAAGAAGCTTGTAGCGGGTAAATGTCATTGTCCTCGAAGGCGAAGCTTCCCAGAGGGAAAGAGCGGTAGACACATATCCAAATCGAATTTTCAACTTTACTCCCCCTCGCGAAAATTAAAGGAACATCGAAATAGCCCCGGCGGCAAGCTCCTTTGCCGAGCGGATCAGGTTCGGCTTCTCAAGCCAGGCAAGCTCCAATTCCTTGGAACAGGCAATATCCGCCTCTATGATAGCCTCGGCCTCCAAAATTTGTTCCTCGCTATACATATAGCAGTTAATTTCGCTATTTAAAAATAAGCTTCTCTTATCAAAATTAGCTGTCCCAATGTCACAGACTGTTCGGTCTATCAATAGTGTTTTGGCATGGTAAAAGCCATTCATGAATTGGTATACCCTTGCTCCCTTTCTAATAAGCACGCGAAAATAGCGGTAGGCGGCTTCCTTAACAAGCGGGTGATCGGAATTCCCTGGAACGAGGATTGAAACGGAAACATCACGGTCAAGGCAGTGGAGCAAGGCTTGAAGCAGTTTTCTTGACGGAATAAAGTAAGGAGACCCAATAATAACCCGCTCTTTAGCTTTTCCTATCGTTTCAATATACATGTCCTCAAGGGCGGTTCCTAATGAAGTCGGGACTAGCTGGTAAAGTGCCGGCCCTTTGCCGTTTTTCCGTTTATACCATTGGAAATTGCTTAAATCCTCTCCTGTTGCATCCTTCCAGTCCGTAAGGAAGACTTGCTGTAAATCTGAAATAGGCTCTCCATACAGTTTGAGATGGTAATCACGCCATGGAGCAAGTTTTGGATTCCCGCCAATATATTCATTTCCTACGTTATAACCGCCCAGATAGCCAAGCTTGCCGTCAATGATGGTAATTTTCCGATGGTTTCGGGACTGCAGGGAAAAAAACAAATAAGGCAGTCCGGGCTTATGTGTAAAAGCAAAATAAATCCCTTCACTCATGAGGGTGGATATCGTTTGTTTTTTCAAGGCATGCCCTCCAGCCCAATCGACTAGCAGGCGAACCTCGACCCCAGCCCTTGCCTTATCAATTAAAATTTCAAGAAATTCCTTGCTTAGGGCATCTTCCTTAAGGATGTAGAATATGACATGAATATAGTCCCTGGCTCGTTTTAACTCCTCAAAATAATCTGCGAAGAGCTCTCCTCCCTTGGTGAAGATGCGGACTGCCCCGTATCGGCGCGGATAAGAGGGTGGGGAAGACGTAATTCTCTTTTTCCGGCCAAGATGGTAGTCTGCGGCGAGCCAGGCAGCAATCAGTAAGAAAAGTCCAAGAACAAGAATGGGGCCCGCCTCCTTTAGTCAGGTGTTTTTTACAGATAGCTTTTACATAAACGGCAGGTTGTATGAGCGCTTAAATGTTGACTGAATGCTCATTCATTTTTATAATACAATTAGATAGTTCTGAATATTCTAAAGGGCTTATCAAGGCAATGGAGAATCCGAAGGGGGGACTTTCATGGAAAGCTTGTTATGGGTTAACTTGATTGCATTTTTAATTGTAACCGCTTACGCAGCCAGTTTGTTTGCGTATGTGGTAAAAACGCGCATTGCCTATATTAAGCTGGGCAAGAAGGCGGAATTTGATGCTTCCGCCAAGGAGCGCTGGCAGAAAATCTGGACAAATGTATTTGGCCAGAAGAAGCTGTTAAAGGATAAAAAGAGCGGAATCATTCATGTTATGTTTTTTTATGGCTTCATACTTGTCCAATTCGGGGCAATTGATTTTATCTGGAAAGGAATAAAGCCAGGTTCCCACCTTCCATTTGGGCCGGTTTACTCCGGTTTTACGTTCTTTCAGGAAATTGTTACGCTGGTGATCCTGATTGCAGTGATTTGGGCGTTTTACCGCCGCTATGTTGAGAAACTGGTCCGACTTAAGCGGAACTTCAAGTCCGGGCTCGTATTGATTTTCATTGGCGGTCTGATGCTCTCAGTTCTTTTTGGCAATGCAATGGCGATTATTTGGCATGGAGGGGACCAATCATGGTCTGAGCCGGTTGCCTCGGCAATTGCCGCTGCCTTTGGATGGCTGGGAACGAATGCTGCGATCACCCTGTTTTATATTTCCTGGTGGCTTCACTTGCTGCTGCTCTTGTCTTTCCTTGTCTATGTGCCGCAGTCAAAGCACGCCCATCTTATTGCCGGCCCGGTCAATACTTACTTTAGCCGGACAGGTCCAGTGGGAAAACTTAAGAAAATTGATTTTGAAGATGAATCACAGGAAAGCTTTGGGGTCGGGAAAATTGAAGACTTCAATCAGCTGCAAATGATAGATTTTTATGCGTGTGTTGAGTGCGGCCGCTGTACGAATATGTGCCCAGCGACAGGTACGGGAAAAATGCTGTCGCCGATGGATATTATCGTCAAGCTGCGTGACCATCTTACAAACTATGGTGCGGCGGTTACCCAAAAGCAGCCATGGGTGCCGACCTATGCATTTGCCAATACAACCGGTAACCAACTGGCATTGGCTGCGGCGGGAAGCGGCGCTAGTGAAGCGGCAGCCAGCGTTTCCTACAGCCCTAGTCTTGTGGGAGATGTGATTACGGAGGAAGAACTCTGGGCTTGTACGACATGCCGTAATTGTGAGGATCAGTGCCCGGTTATGAATGAGCATGTTGATAAAATTATTGATCTGCGCCGGTATCTTGTTTTAACAGAAGGAAAGGTAAAGCCTGATGCGCAGCGTGCAATGACCAATATTGAACGCCAGGGCAACCCATGGGGCTTGAATCGAAAAGAAAGGGAAGACTGGCGCGACGCCCGTGATGACGTCCATGTACCAACTGTGAAAGAAGCAAAGAAGGCTGGCGAAGAGTTCGAGTATCTGTTCTGGGTCGGGTCAATGGGTTCGTATGACAACAGAAGCCAGAAAATTGCTCTTTCTTTTGCAAGGCTGCTAAATGAGGCGGGCGTCAAGTTTGCCATTCTTGGCAACAAGGAAAAGAACTCGGGAGATACGCCGCGACGCCTTGGGAACGAATTCCTGTTCCAGGAGCTGGCGACAAAAAATATTGAAGAGTTCGAGAAAAACGAAGTAAAGAAAATCGTTACGATTGACCCCCATGCCTATAATATTTTTAAAAACGAATACCCGGATTTTGGGCTTGAAGCAGAGGTCTATCATCATACAGAACTGTTATTCGAGCTTGTCAGGGATGGAAGGCTCGTGCCTCGCTACGAGGTGAATGAAACCATTACCTTCCATGATTCATGCTATCTCGGCAGATATAATGATGTATATGATGCACCTAGGGAAATCCTGAAATCAATTCCGGGGGTCAAGCTTGTGGAAATGGATCGAAACCGTGAAAATGGCATGTGCTGTGGAGCGGGAGGCGGCTTAATGTGGATGGAGGAGGAAACCGGGCATCGAATAAATGTCGCGCGGACCGAGCAGGCACTGGCTGTCAATCCATCTGTGATTTCCTCAGGCTGTCCATATTGCTTGACCATGTTGTCGGATGGGACGAAGGCAAAGGAAGTCGAGGAAAGCGTCGGTACTTACGATGTAGCCGAGCTGCTTGAGAAAGCGGTGGTCGGAACGCCGTCAGCACTCGTATCCTAGCTAGTAGATTGAAAGCAGGGACTGAAGGAGACACAAAATTAACAATGTTGTGTTTTAAATTTCAGTTCCTGCTTTTATTCATGTAAAATTATACCTGGTAGTTAAAGCGCTTTCATTGTGAGTGTCAGTTGAGCGAGCGTTCAGTCGATAGGACGATTGTATTGAACCAGTGAAAACCCAACCAGAGGTTCTAGGTCATTGAATTATCAACGCCCGAAAACAGTAAAAAACCGGATTAAGGTCGTTGATAGAGCAGTATCAACGCCCGAAAACAGTAAAAAACCGGATTAAGGTCGTTGATAGAGTGGTCTCAACGCGCAAAACAACAAAATCTTAAGATTAGAGTGGTTGATTCTTAAAACGCAAGGAATTTCGTCAAGTGCTTCACTTGTTCAATGATTATATCAAACAAAGGGGATGTTCAGATGGCAAGGACAGTCATTTTAAGCGGGGTGCGTACGCCATTCGGAAAATTTGGCGGTGCGCTGAGCAGTTTCACCGCAGCAGAATTGGGAGGCATTGCTGTAAAGGAAGCGCTCAACCGGGCAGGGGTGGAACCTACAGAAGTGGATGAGGTCATTCTTGGTACGGTTCTACAGGGCGGCCAGGGACAGCTTCCATCGAGGCAGGCAGCAAAGTTTGCCGGTATTCCGTGGGAGGTCAAGACAGAGACAGTCAATAAGGTATGTGCCTCTGGGATGAGGAGTGTAACACTTGGCGACCAAATTATCAGAGTTGGGGATGGGGAAGTAATCGTTGCCGGCGGAATGGAGTCGATGAGCAACGCACCATATATTATGCCGAAAGCACGGTTTGGATTCCGGATGGGTGATGCCCAGTTGAAGGACTTAATGATTGTGGATGGCTTAAGCTGCAGCTTTACCGGTGTTCACATGGGGACGTATGGAAATTCAACAGCGGAGGAAATGGGGATTACCCGTGAGGAACAGGATTTATGGGCGCTTCGAAGCCATCAGCTTGCCGTAAAGGCAATGGAAAATGGCGTGTTCGCAGAGGAAATTGTCCCTGTATCAGTTCCTCAGCGAAAAGGCGACCCAATCATTATCAAAGTTGATGAATCAGTTAGGAAAGATACAACACTTGAAAAGCTGTCCACTCTAAAATCGGCGTTTGATAATGATGGTACCATAACAGCCGGTAATGCACCTGGAGTTAATGATGGGGCAAGTGCACTTGTCTTAATGAGTGAAGAACGCGCACTTCGCGAAGGCCGTGAGATTGGAGCTGTAATCGTGGGCCATACGGCCATTGCTCTCGAAGCCAAGGACTTTCCGCAAACACCGGGCCTGGTTATCAACGAGCTTTTGCAAAAAACAGGCAGGCCGCTTGAGGATATTGACTTATTTGAAATCAATGAGGCATTCTCAGCGGTTGCTCTTGCCTCCAATAAGATAGCAGGGCTTGATCCCGAAAAGGTGAATGTCAATGGCGGCGCGGTTGCGCTGGGACATCCAATTGGAGCGAGTGGCGCCCGGGTTATCGTCACATTGATGCACGAGCTGAATCGGCGTGGCGGAGGGATTGGAATTGCCGCAATTTGCAGCGGCGGCGGCCAGGGAGATGCGATTATGATTGAGGTTCCAAAACGATAGATTGCTAGTTTCATGAATGGAGGGGACAGGATGGGAATCAAAAACGTTATGGTGATTGGCGCGGGCCAGATGGGATCAGGAATTGCCCAGGTATGCGCACAGGCGGGTTATTCGGTTTTACTGAATGATTTGAAGCAGGAATTTGTGGAACGAGGCTTGTCAGGAATTAAGAAAAATCTTGCCAGGGGCGTTGATAAGGGAAAGCTTGAAGCTTCGGCAATGGAAGCGGCAATCAGTCTCATAACGGCATCTACTTCACTTGAGGATGCCGCCTCCGTTGACCTTGTAATCGAAGCAGCAGTTGAAAATATGGAAGTAAAAGCTGATATTTTCCGGAAGCTGGATGAGTATTCGCCGGCGCATGCCATTCTTGCCAGCAATACATCTTCCCTACCAATCACGGAAATAGCAGCCGCCACGAAACGGCCTGAAAAGGTAATTGGCATGCATTTTATGAATCCAGTGCCAGTCATGAAGCTTGTGGAGATTATCCGTGGACTGGCTACGGCTGATGAGGTGTACAACCAGATTGAAGAGATGACGCGTGTCCTCGGCAAGGTGCCTGTTGAGGTAAACGATTTCCCTGGGTTTGTATCGAACCGGATCCTGATGCCGATGATCAATGAGGCCATTTACACCCTGTATGAAGGTGTGGCAACAAAGGAAGCAATTGATGAGGTCATGAAGCTTGGGATGAATCACCCAATGGGGCCTTTGACGTTAGCAGACTTCATTGGACTCGATACGTGCCTGTATATTATGGAAACGCTCTATGAAGGGTTTGGGGACAGCAAATACCGTCCTTGTCCGCTGCTCAGGAAGTATGTAAAAGCAGGCTGGCTCGGGAAAAAGACTGGGCGCGGCTTTTACGAATATTGATTTCTGTAAATCTATCACTGAAGGGCAAGGGGGGATGAAGATGGATATTCGCTTTACAGAAGAGCAGGAAATGATGAGAAAGATGGTCCGCGAGTTTGCCGAAAAGGAAATCGCCCCATGGGTTGAAAAAATGGAGCGGGGTGAATTTCCGAAACAACTGCTTCCAAAGATGGGGGAGCTTGGACTGATGGGAATTCCAGTCCCGGAGGAATATGGCGGAGCGGGAATGGATTTTATGTCCTACATTATTGCAATCAATGAAATATCAAGAGTGAGTGCGGCTGTCGGAGTGATACTGAGTGTCCATACCTCGGTCGGAACCTATCCCATTCTCTACTTCGGGAATGAAGAGCAAAAGAAAAAATATGTCCCAAGGATGGCTGCGGGAGAATGGCTTGGTGCGTTTTGTCTAACTGAACCAAGTGCGGGCTCCGATGCCGGCAGCCTGAAGGCAAAAGCTGTATTAAACGGGGACTATTATGTACTGAATGGATCGAAGGTATTTATTACAAATGGCGGCGAAGCCGATATTTACATTGTGTTTGCCCGGACTGCAGATGACGCCATTTCTGCATTCATTGTTGAAAAAGGAACCCCTGGTTTGATTATTGGCAAGGATGAGAAGAAAATGGGCCTTCATGGTTCGAGGACAGTCCAGCTGACTTTCGAGGATATGAAAGTTCCACGTGAGAACCTTCTTGGGCAAGAAGGCCAAGGCTTCAAGATTGCGATGGCCAATCTGGATGGCGGGCGGATTGGGATTGGCGCCCAGGCCCTGGGAATTGCCGAGGCGGCACTTTCAGAAGCAATACGGTATGCAAAAGAAAGACACCAATTCGGAAAACCCATTGCAGCCAATCAAGGAATCGGATTTAAGCTCGCGGATATGGCGACCTCAGTGGAGGCATCAAGGCTGCTTGTATACCGTGCGGCGTCGCTTAGGTCAGAAGGGAAGAAGTGCGGAATTGAAGCATCAATGGCTAAGTTTTTTGCATCAAAAACGGCCGTCGAGACAACAACGGAAGCAATTCAGGTGTTCGGAGGCTATGGCTATACCGAAGAGTACCCGGTCGAGAGGCTATTCCGCGATGCCAAGGTCACGGAAATTTATGAGGGAACAAGTGAAATCCAGCGGCATGTGATTGCAAAGCAACTGTAGGATATTTCAATAGGATTAAGGGGGATGGAAGATGAATTTCAAATTGACAGAAGAGCATGAAATGATCAGGAAGATGGTCCGTGACTTTGCGAGGAATGAGGTTGCACCAACAGCAGCTGAGCGTGATGAAGAAGAGCGATTTGACCGTGAAATTTTTGACAAAATGGCCGAGCTTGGGCTGACTGGTATACCTTGGCCAGAGGAGTACGGCGGAATTGGCAGCGACTATCTCGCTTACTGCATTGCCGTAGAGGAACTTTCCCGCGTCTGTGCATCAACGGGAGTGACACTGTCTGCGCATACTTCACTTGCTGGATGGCCAATTTTTAAATTCGGAAGTGAAGAACAAAAACAGAAGTACCTTCGCCCGATGGCTGAAGGCTCGAAAATTGGCGCCTATGGCCTGACGGAGCCTGGCAGCGGTTCGGATGCCGGAAGCATGCGGACAACAGCCCGGCTAGACGGTGACCATTATGTTTTGAATGGCTCCAAGATTTTTATCACAAACGGCGGCGTTGCCGATATTTATGTAGTTTTTGCCCTGACCGACCCATCCAGCCGCCAAAAGGGAACAACTGCTTTTATTATTGAAAAAGACTTCGAAGGCTTTTCGGTTGGCAAAAAGGAAAAGAAACTGGGTATTCGTTCGTCGCCGACGACCGAAATCATCTTCGAGGATTGCCGCGTGCCGGTTGAAAATCGCCTCGGGGAAGAAGGAGAAGGCTTTAAAGTCGCGATGATGACACTCGACGGCGGCCGAAACGGGATTGCAGCCCAAGCTGTCGGGATTGCCCAGGGAGCGCTTGATGCAGCCGTTGACTATGCAAAGGAACGGCACCAGTTTGGGAAACCGATTGCTGCCAACCAGGGGATTTCCTTCAAACTTGCCGATATGGCGACTGCCATTGAAGCTTCCCGCCTTTTAACCTATCAGGCGGCCTGGCTCGAAACAGAAGGGCTTCCATATGCCAAGGCTTCGGCAATGGCGAAATTGTATGCCGGGGATACCGCAATGCAAGTGACAACCGAAGCGGTCCAAGTATTTGGCGGCTATGGCTATACAAAGGACTACCCGGTTGAACGGTTTATGCGTGACGCGAAAATTACCCAGATTTACGAAGGAACCCAGGAAATTCAACGCCTTGTCATCTCAAGGATGCTGACGAAGTGATTTGCCATGTTCACCTGAAGGACTGAAGGATATAGTGGCTGGAACGGCATGTTGAGTCGAGAGAAACGTCCTATAAAAGTTATTTAATGGCTGGAACGGCATGCTGTACCGAGAGAAACGTCCCAAAAAAGTTATTTAATAGACGGAATGCCATGGTGTGCCGAGAAAAACATGACCTTAAGGGGCTAAGATTCTTAAGCTAGACTCGTGCATTCCATGCCTAATGTCCGGGGGCATCCTTTTGGAAGACAAAGAACGCCTCGTGAAAAATAAAAGGCCTCTCGTGGCAGACAAAGGCCGTCTGTCCTAACGATGCCTATTCCCAGGAAGCATTCCTTTTTTGTCCCTGCAGTGCTTTAAAGCAGCCTCATTTAGCGGGACGAAAATAACTACTAGCAAAAACAACAATCTTTCAGCAAACATGTAAACTAGAGCTCATTATGTCATTAGTAAGTGAATAGATTGCGATGAAAGGACAAAGGCGGTGGGGATGTTTGAAAAAAAGAGAAGTCCAAGCTTCCGTGAAAGATGAGCTCCTGATTAAAAGGAGACGCAGCCAAATGATCAGGGGGGCGGTAGCGCTTTTTAAGCAAAAGGGGTTCCACCGTACAACAACCAGGGAAATCGCGAGGGCCTCGGGATTCAGCATTGGCACCCTCTATGAATATATTCGTACAAAGGAGGATGTGCTGTATCTCGTATGTGACAGCATTTATGACCAAGTCGCGACCCAGCTGATGAAGGACCTTGACGATAAAGGAAATACATTGGAAAGCTTGAAACATGGTATAGCTGATTATTTCAGGATCATGAATGATATGCAGGACGAAGTTTTGGTTATGTACCAGGAAGCCAAATCACTATCAAAAGATGCCCTGCCGTATGTTTTGAAAAAGGAAAACGAAATGGCCGCGATGTTCGTCCAATTGATTAACCGCTGTATTGCCAACGGGGAGCTGCAGCTATCGGAAAAAGAGGCAGAATTGGTTGCCCATAACATCATTGTCCTCGGACAAATGTGGGGGTTCAGGCGCTGGGCATTAAGAAAACAGTACACGCTCGAGGAATATATCGATTACCAGACTGATTTGCTGCTGTCAGGAATCAGCAAAGGAAGCCGCAGCGAACTTTTTCGGGAGTCCGCAGCATTGAAAGGAGGAACAAGATGAGCACGCAAGAAATTTATAAACCAGTCCATCACGTCCGTTTTGTAACTGCCTCCAGCCTGTTCGATGGGCATGACGCCTCAATCAATATTATGAGGAGAATCCTTCAGTCAACAGGCGTTGAAGTCATCCATCTAGGCCATAATCGCTCGGTTGAAGAGGTCGTCAATGCAGCGATTCAGGAAGATGTTCAGGGAATCGCGATTTCCTCCTATCAAGGTGGGCATGTCGAATACTTTAAATATATGTACGACCTTCTTAAGGAAAAGGGTGCCGGCCATATCCGGCTGTTTGGAGGCGGTGGCGGAGTCATCATCCCCCGCGAGATTAAGGAGCTTCATGATTACGGAATTTCAGGAATTTTTTCTCCGGAGGACGGCCGCCAGATTGGCCTTCAGGGAATGATTAACAAGATGGTCGAGGAGTGTGATTTCTCAACCCTTCCAAACGACCCTCCGGCAGAAATCGAGGGGTTAAAAGAAGGGAAGGTCACATCGCTTGCCAAGCTTATTACGCTCGCCGAATACCATGTGTCGGAGGGTAAGGAGGCCGCTGCAGCAGAGGTTATGGAGAAAGTTAAATCTGTCGCGAAAACAGTTCCGGTAGTCGGGATTACTGGAACAGGCGGTGCGGGAAAAAGTTCACTGACCGATGAATTGATACGCCGCTTCCTTAATGAAATACCAGACAAAAAGGTAGCAATTCTGTCGGTCGACCCGACAAAGCAAAAAACAGGCGGGGCCCTTCTTGGTGACAGAATCCGGATGAACTCAATTTTCAACCCGCGCGTTTATATGCGGAGCCTGGCTACAAGGGCATCCCGGAGCGAACTGTCACTCGCGATTAAAGATGCGGTAGCTGTTACCAAGGCAGCGGGCTTTGACCTCATTATTGTTGAGACGAGCGGAATTGGCCAGGGGGATGCGGCCATCACCGAGATTTGTGACATCTCCATGTATGTAATGACGAGTGAATTTGGTGCTCCTTCTCAGCTTGAGAAAATTGACATGATTGACTTTGCCGACTTGATTGTCATTAACAAGTTTGAACGCAAGGGTTCTGAGGATGCTAAGCGCCAGGTCCAGAAGCAATACCAGCGCAGCCATATGCTCTTTGAAAAAGACCCGGATGAAATGCCGGTGTACGGAACCATCGCCAGCCAATTCAACGACCCAGGTACTAATGCCGTATTTGCTGCTCTTTTGGAAACAATTAATGAAAAGGCAGGAACTGAGTGGAAAACCTCTTTTAACAAAAAAGCTGTCGTTGAAAAGCAGAATGTGATCATTCCGACGGAGCGCAGGTATTATTTAAGGGAAATTGGTGAAACAGTACGCAATTACCATAAAAAAGCCGAGCAGCAGACGGAATTGGCCAGAAGGCTTTTTCAAATTGAAGGAGTTTTGGAATCCTTTGGAGTCCATACCTCTGATGATGTGCTTTCCGAACTCAATAAATTAAAACAAGAAACTCTAGCTGCCCTTTCTCCTGAATCCAAGGCAATTCTTGACCGATGGGAAAAGAAAAAGGCCGACTATGCCGCAGATGAATATGTAGTCCGGATTCGTGATAAGGAAATCCGTACAGCATTAAAATCGAAAAGCTTATCAGGGCTTGATATTCCGAAGGTAGCCTTGCCGAAGTATAAGGATTATGGAGAAATACTTCGCTGGGTGTATCGTGAGAATGTTCCTGGCTCCTTCCCTTATACAGCTGGGGTTTTCCCGTTCAAGCGGGAAGGCGAAGATCCAAAAAGGCAGTTTGCGGGTGAAGGAACCCCTGAGCGGACCAACCGCCGCTTCCATTATCTTTCAAAAGAAGACCCGGCTAAACGACTTAGCACGGCGTTTGACTCTGTTACACTTTACGGGGAAGACCCGGATTACCGCCCTGATATTTATGGGAAAATCGGGGAAAGTGGCGTATCGATTTGCACGCTGGAAGATATGAAAAAATTGTATAATGGCTTTGACCTTTGCCATCCATCCACATCTGTTTCGATGACAATTAATGGGCCGGCACCCATTATTCTGGCTATGTTCATGAACACAGCCATTCATCAGCAAGTCGAAAAGAAAGAAGAGGAACTTGGCAGGATACTGACTCCCGAAGAATTTGTAAATGTCCGGGCATACACCCTTAAAAATGTACGCGGAACCGTCCAGGCAGATATCCTGAAAGAGGATCAGGGGCAAAATACGTGTATCTTTTCAACCGAGTTCGCACTCAGGATGATGGGGGATATTCAGCAATATTTTATCGACCACCAGGTGCGCAACTATTATTCTGTATCCATTTCCGGCTACCATATTGCTGAAGCTGGCGCAAATCCAATTTCTCAGCTCGCCTTCACCCTGGCGAACGGATTTACGTACGTGGAATACTATTTGAGCCGAGGGATGGATATTAATGATTTCGCTCCAAATTTAAGCTTCTTTTTCTCAAATGGCCTTGATCCTGAATATACAGTAATCGGGCGAGTGGCCCGCCGGATCTGGGCAACTGTGATGCGAGATAAATATGGTGCGAATGAACGAAGCCAAAAGCTGAAATATCATATCCAAACATCAGGCCGTTCGCTTCATGCCCAGGAGATCGATTTCAATGATATCCGGACGACGCTCCAGGCGCTGATGGCTTTGCAGGATAACTGTAATTCCCTCCATACAAATGCGTATGACGAAGCGATTACAACCCCAACTGAGGAATCTGTCCGACGGGCGATGGCGATTCAGATGATTATTACAAAGGAGCTCGGCCTGTCAAAAAATGAAAATCCGTTACAGGGTGCATTCATTATTGACGAACTGACTGACCTTGTCGAAGAGGCCGTCCTCGAGGAGTTTGAACGACTCAATGACCGCGGCGGTGTTCTTGGGGCGATGGAAACTCAGTATCAGCGAGGAAAGATCCAGGATGAATCCATGTATTACGAAATGAAAAAACACTCAGGGGAGCTGCCGATTATTGGGGTGAATACGTACCTGAACCCAAATCCTCCTTCAGAAGAAGAAATGGACAAT
This sequence comes from Bacillus sp. FJAT-27225, assembly GCF_001685025.1. Taxonomy (GTDB): domain Bacteria; phylum Bacillota; class Bacilli; order Bacillales; family Cytobacillaceae; genus Bacillus_D. Next base: position 237,404 of record NZ_MAYU01000024.1, read on the forward strand.
ATGGAATTGGCGAGAGCGTCCAAGGAAGAAAAAGAACTGCAGATTGCGAACCTTCGCAAATTCCAGAAGGAACATGCAGATAAAGTGGCGGATGCATTAAAGCGGCTTAAGGAAACAGCTGTCTCTGGCGGAAACATATTTGCCGAGCTTATGGAGACAGTAAAGGTGGCAAGCCTTGGCCAAATTACCCATGCTCTTTACGAAGTTGGCGGCCAATATCGCCGGAATATGTAACAAAACCGCAAGGGCGAGGACTATGCCTGCCGAAATTTTCTTTGTGGATCAAGTTATAAAAAAGAGCCCGGGGGAGTGGCCTAATTCTTCCCTGGGCCATTTTGTTGGCTTACGCGATACACGGAAACAATTATTTTTTTAAAAAGGCAAAAATGGATTAAAAATTCCCCCGGATACTATATAATATTGGCATACATATAAAGGGAGGAGGTTGGCTGGTGAAGAAGATCAAAACAAAGTATATTGTTGCTCTTATCATCCTGTCAGCCTGGCCTCTCTATTATTTATACCAACACCAGCTTGGGGCAATCTCCTTCCTGTTGCTCGCCATCCTTTTTCTATTGTTATCACTAAAGGAATTATCAATTGAGAAAGAAAGGCGGGAGAGGGAAGAGAGAGGCCAGAACCACCGTAGAGCTTGAAGTGAAACTTCAATCAGTGAGGCTTCTTTTTCCCCTGCTGATTCTTACTTCTCTTTAATGGCGGAATAAATATTCCGCCTGCTCCCACTTGGAACTGGCATAAACGGGAAGAATTTGTTTATAATGAAGAATATGTATTTCGGGAGAATCCCTTCCTGAGCCCTTTGGGTGTAAATTTGAAAGGAAGTGCCAATGTTGAGTCTAGAAAATTACTCGAAAGAGCAGTTAAAGGAAATGTCCATGATTGAAATGGCCTACGAACTGCTAAAGAATAAGAAACAAACCTTAGCTTTCAATGAAATCATTGATGAAATTGCAAAAGCATCAGATCTTTCCAAAGATCAGGTAAGATCAAGGATTGCACAGTTTTATACTGATTTGAATATAGATGGCCGTTTTATTTCATTAGGTGAAAATAAGTGGGGCCTTCGGGTCTGGTATCCAGTCGATACAGTTGAGGAAGAACAAGTCCATGCAGCCAAGCCGAAGAAGAAAAAGGCTAAAAAGGTTCTGGATGATGACCTTGATGATTACGAAGAACTTGAAGATGAAGCTGAATTTGATGACTTTGCTGAAGACGACATCCTTGATGAAGACGAAGACAGCTTTGATGATATTGAAGAGGCTGATGAATTCGAAGAAGATGAGGAAGAATTCGACATCGATGATGAAGAGGAAATCGATGAGGATCTCGATGAGGATATTGAGGAAGACCTTGATGATGACCTTGAAGAAAGCCTCGAAGCTTTAGAGGAAGAGGAGCTTGCCGATGACGAGGATGAAGAGGAAGACCTGTAGGCTTGACATTCCTAACCTCTGCCTGTAGAATCATTTTTGGGCTCCTTAAAAAAGGAACGAACAACATTTGCTATCAAGCGCTCCCTTGCAAACTATTGCAGGAGGGCGCTTTTTTATTTTGCAGGAATTGGAGAATCAGGGCTCCAAAGCCGCGCCGCAAGACTGTTTCAATTCCCCTTTAAAAAACATTTTAGCTCATGGCACCGTTTTTTTTGACAGACCTGCTGTATTCAAACAGGAATTGAACAAACTGTATTAGAGGGGGACTTAACATGACAAAATATATTTTCGTAACCGGTGGGGTTGTATCCTCGCTCGGCAAAGGAATCACAGCCGCATCCCTGGGGCGCCTGTTGAAAAACAGGGGACTAAGCGTTTTTATCCAGAAATTCGACCCATACATCAACGTTGATCCTGGAACGATGAGCCCTTATCAACACGGGGAAGTGTATGTCACCGGCGATGGCGCTGAAACAGATTTGGATTTAGGACATTACGAACGCTTTATTGACATCAATCTGACCAAACACAGCAATGTAACGACTGGGAAGATTTACTCTACCGTCCTCAAAAAGGAACGCCGTGGAGATTACCTGGGAGGTACTGTTCAGGTTATTCCGCACATTACAAATGAAATTAAGGAACGTGTTTTCCGTGCCGGCAATGAAACAAATGCTGATGTCGTCATCACAGAAATCGGAGGTACGGTAGGGGACATCGAATCTCTTCCATTCCTCGAAGCGATTCGCCAGATTAAAAGCGACATTGGCCACGATAACGTTATGTATATTCATTGTACGCTAATTCCATATATCAAGGCTGCCGGCGAAATGAAAACAAAGCCGACACAGCACAGCGTAAAAGAACTCCGCAGCCTTGGGATTCAGCCGAACGTCATCGTTGTCCGTACAGAGCTGCCTGTCTCTCAGGATATGAAGGACAAGATTGCCCTGTTCTGCGATATTGATAAAAAAGCTGTTATCGAGTGCCGTGATGCGGAAACTCTTTATACCATCCCACTGGACCTCCAAGACCAAAACCTTGATCAAATTGTCTGTGACCACTTAAAGCTTCAGTGTGGGGAGGCAGATATGACAGAGTGGAAGGCTCTTGTTGAAAAGGTTACAAACCTGTCTGCGAAGACCAAGATTGCCCTTGTTGGCAAATATGTCGAACTACAGGATGCATATCTGTCAGTTGTTGAAGCACTTAAGCATGCAGGATATGCATATGATGCCGATATCGACATTAATTGGGTGAATGCTGAACATGTAACCGAAGAAAATGTAGAAGAATTGCTTGGTGATTCTGACGGCATCCTGGTACCAGGCGGATTTGGTGACAGAGGAGTTGAGGGGAAAATTACGGCAATCAAATATGCGCGTGAGAAAAAAGTTCCTTTCCTCGGTATCTGCCTTGGCATGCAGCTTGCAACTGTCGAATATGCTCGAAATGTCCTCGGTCTCAAAGGGGCGCATTCAGCGGAGCTTGATCCGTCTACGAAGGATCCAATCATTGACTTGCTTCCTGAACAAAAGGATGTTGAAGACCTGGGTGGTACACTCCGCCTTGGATTGTATCCATGCAAGCTTGTTGAAGGAACAAAGGTCCATGAAGCATACGGAGAAAAGGTCGTATATGAGCGCCACCGCCACCGTTATGAATTCAACAACCATTATCGCCAGGATATGGAGCGGGCTGGTTTTGTATTCTCAGGGACAAGCCCGGATGGCCGCTTGATTGAAACGATTGAAATTACCGACCATCCTTGGTTTGTCGCTTCCCAGTTCCACCCGGAATTCCTGTCAAGGCCTAACCGCCCTCAGCCACTATTCCGTGAGTTTATTGGAGCTTCACTTAAAGAGAAATAAAATGCCAAAAGCCAGCCTCTCCGCTAAAGGAGGGCTGGCTTTTTATATTGGTTTATCAATGAAGTGAGATGTGATTCATTAAAGAAGTTCCTCATACTCAGCCAGCATCTCATCGATTGTAAATTTTAAGGCGTAATACACGTACAAGGCGGCTATAGGTGCCGGATATCCATACCTTCCGCCTGTCTCGTCAGGGAGCAGTCCTTTTTTCAGGAAAAGGTCAATATGGACATCCGCTAAATCAGTAAGTGTACTATCCTTTTCTTCCTCTTTTGTACAGATGGATACATAGGGAACACCTTCTTGATGTAAGATCCCCGCAACTTTTACTAAATCAGGATCAGAGGAAAAGCGCGATACGATAATGGCCCTGTCTGCTGGTGTAAGAGCTGGAGGGGAGGAAGGTTCCCAAATTGCCGCCCTTTTCAACGGCTCGGCTCCTTTAATGGCTTCCAATCCAACCGAGGCCATTTCCTCTGCACCATAGATGTAAATTTTCCCCTGGCCGGCAGCTGCCTGTGCAAGCAGCCGAGCTGCATCTTCGAAATTTTCTTCCTGTTTTGAGTATATTCGCCCCAGCAGTCCTGTAAGCTGCGTCGAAAACATTTTCAGCATACATGTATCCCCCTACTATTTTTTCTTCATTATAGACAAATTTTGCAGCTATGCAAAAAATGTCGGAAATTGAAGGAGGGAAATTGAAGGATATGGGCGAGAAAAATAGAATTAGTCTGAGGAAGGATTATGTACATATGAGTAGAAAAAGTGGGAATTGAGGCGATGTTGCATGAAAGAGAAAATTTTGATAGTTGATGATCAATTTGGAATCCGCATCCTGCTGAATGAAGTTTTTCAGAAGGAAGGCTATGCTACGTTCCAGGCCGCTAACGGCATTCAGGCATTGGATATTGTAAAGAAACATAAGCCAGACCTTGTCCTCCTTGACATGAAAATACCTGGAATGGATGGAATAGAAATTCTGAAGCGGATGAAAGTGATTGAGCCGGATATTAAAGTAATCATCATGACAGCTTATGGAGAGCTTGACATGATACAGGAAGCGAAGGATCTTGGCGCGATTACACATTTTGCAAAGCCGTTTGACATTGACGATATCCGTAATGCTGTAAGGACATATGCGGTGAGGTCATAGCCTGGTTACCTATAGAGCAAATATGCATTGCCAATCTTTCGGGGAGAGACTATGCGTTTTATTTTTATTCCAAAGGGTAAAAGTTATGTGTTCGCTTTCATTGTGACATTTTGCGCACAGGCAGCCTATTAATGGCATTTCCTTACCTGGTTTGATATGATAACAAATGGAATCGAAGGCTGTTTGTTAGTATGCCATTATACATAATCCGCCTAGTGGGGGTTAACCTTACTTACGGAGGCCGTATTAACGGAACAGCCAACTTTAAGGAGGAAGAATAATGCCTTTAGTTTCTATGACCGAAATGCTCAACAAAGCAAAAGCGGAAGGCTATGCAGTCGGGCAATTTAACCTGAATAACCTTGAGTTCACCCAGGCAATCCTGCTTGCCGCGCAAGAAGAAAACTCCCCTGTCATTCTTGGTGTTTCCGAAGGTGCGGGAAGATATATGGGCGGCTTTAAAACAGTTGTCAAAATGGTAGAAGGACTTATCGAAGACTATGGTGTCACAGTCCCAGTCGCAATCCATCTTGACCACGGGTCTAGCTATGAAAAGTGTAAGGCTGCCATCGATGCCGGCTTCACTTCCGTCATGATCGATGCTTCCCATCACCCGTTCGAAGAAAATATTGAAATTACGTCCAAAGTTGTGGAGTATGCCCACTCGAAAGGTGTTTCTGTTGAAGCTGAGCTTGGAACAGTTGGCGGACAGGAAGATGATGTCATTGCTGATGGCGTAATCTATGCGGATGTTGAGGAATGTAAGGAACTCGTTACCCGTACTGGGATTGACTGCCTCGCTCCTGCCCTTGGTTCCGTACATGGCCCATATAAGGGAGAACCAAACCTTGGCTTCAAGGAAATGGAAGAAATCGGTCAAGCTACTGGCGTCCCGCTCGTTTTACATGGCGGAACTGGCATTCCTACTAAGGATATTCAAAAATCCATCTCGCTTGGTACAGCCAAAATCAACGTAAATACTGAAAACCAAATTGCTTCTGCCAGGGTTGTCCGCGAGGTGCTGGCTGCAAAGCCAAACGAATATGATCCCCGCAAATATCTTGGGCCAGCTCGGGATGCAATTAAGGAAACAGTCCAAGGGAAAATGCGTGAATTTGGTTCCTCTGGCAGGGCTTAAAGCAAATAAATTAGGTTAATCTATAAAATAGTTGGAACCGCTTCTGAATAGAGGCGGTTTCAGTGTATTTTTTTGCTAGCTGATACTATATAAATTGGAGGATTACAAATGAAATTTTTTATAGATACAGCCAATATGAATGAAATACGTGATGCTTATGCCCTTGGTCTTCTCTCCGGGGTTACAACAAATCCTTCCCTTGTGGCAAAGGAAAAAGGCGTTTCATTCGAAGACCGTTTAAAGGAAATTACCGATCTTGTTCCAGGATCTGTAAGTGCTGAGGTTATTGCACTGGATGCAGAAGGTATGATCAAGGAAGGGAAGGAGCTTGCCAAGATTGCTCCGAACATTACAATTAAAGTACCGATGACTCCCGATGGGCTAAAGGCAGTCCACGCGTTTTCGCAGGAGGGTATTAAAACGAACGTAACCCTGATTTTCAGTGCCAACCAGGCGCTTCTGGCTGCCCGTGCCGGTGCGACATACGTGTCACCATTCCTCGGGAGGCTTGATGATATCGGACATAATGGCCTCGAGCTAATCTCAACTATATATGAAATATTTGCAGTTCACGGATTGAATACTGAAATTATCGCTGCCTCCATCAGGCATCCACAGCACGTCACTGAGGCTGCGCTAAGGGGCGCACATATTGCAACAATTCCTTACAAAGTGTTGATGCAGCTTTTCCATCATCCACTGACAGATAAGGGTATTGAGGCATTTTTAAAGGACTGGAATTCCCGCTAAACCGTTCTCTAAGAAGGGCAGCTGGCTCTCTGAAAACAATTGTAAGGGTGCGGGGTGTTTCGTTCCTTTTTAAGATGGAGTAAGATTCCTTACTTTTTCCATAAACTTTTTTGGTTATCAGTACATGAAAAGGGGATTTTCGTGTAAACTAATGGTTAAGACAAACTGTCGGAATGTGCCTTTTGCTTATGGAAAATAATACCTTTAATGCGGCTGGTTTTATGAATCAGCCGCAAAGCTAATGTACGATGGCTGGAAAGGGAGACTAAAATGGAAAAGCTTAAAATAGCCGGCGGTTACCCATTAAAAGGAACTGTCCGGGTAAGCGGCGCCAAAAACAGTGCAGTTGCACTCATCCCTGCTACAATTCTTGCAGATTCCCCGGTAGTAATAGAAGGGCTTCCTGATATTTCCGATGTTGAAATTCTTAAAGGGCTGCTTGAAGAAATAGGAGGGAAGGTACAGCTTTCAGACAATGAAATGACTGTTGACCCCTCGGCAATGATTTCGATGCCGCTTCCAAATGGAAAAGTGAAAAAACTCCGTGCTTCCTATTATTTGATGGGTGCAATGCTTGGAAGGTTCAAAAAGGCAGTAATTGGACTTCCGGGTGGATGCCACCTCGGCCCAAGGCCAATCGATCAGCATATCAAAGGATTTGAGGCCCTTGGTGCTAGTGTTACAAATGAACAGGGAGCCATATATCTTCGTGCGGATGAATTAAAAGGGGCAAGGATTTACCTCGATGTTGTCAGCGTAGGAGCAACGATTAATATCATGCTTGCCGCGGTACGCGCCAAAGGCCGTACGATTATTGAGAATGCGGCCAAAGAGCCGGAAATCATTGATGTTGCAACGCTTTTGTCCAATATGGGCGCGAAAATCAAAGGTGCGGGGACCGATGTCATTCGTATCGAAGGTGTTGAAAACCTTCATGGGTGCAGGCATACAATTATTCCCGACAGAATAGAGGCAGGAACCTACATTATCCTTGGCGCAGCCATGGGTGAAGGCGTCCTTGTCGATAATGTCATCCCGCATCATCTTGAATCCTTGCTGGCAAAGCTAAGCGAGATGGGTGTGTATGTCGAAGCGGGTGACGACCAGGTTTTTGTAAGGAGTACTTCAAAACTGAAGGCAGTCGATATAAAAACCCTTGTCTATCCGGGATTCCCTACCGACTTGCAGCAGCCTTTCACAGCACTTTTAACAAAAGCTGCAGGCTCCAGCATGGTCACAGATACGATTTATGGGGCACGGTTTAAGCATATTGATGAGTTGCGCAGGATGAATGCCAGCATTAAAGTTGAAGGGCGATCCGCGATTATTTCAGGGCCAGTCCAGCTTCAAGGGGCAAAGGTAAAGGCGAGCGACCTGCGAGCTGGTGCCGCATTGTTCATCGCAGGGCTTATGGCTGAGGGAATAACTGAGGTTACTGGGCTTGAGCATATTGACAGGGGTTATAGCAATCTCGTTGAAAAACTCCATGGTCTTGGAGCAACTGTATGGCGCGAAGCCATGACAGAAGAAGAGGCGGAACAGCTAAAGAATACCTGATTTGTAGAAAGTAAACTTATATCCTCCTCTTAATGGAGGGAAAATGTCTTTAAAGGCGCCCGCCCTTTTAGGCAGCGCCTTTTAAAGGTGTCTTAATTTTTCGTAAACGTGTGAATGTTGAAAGGGGAAAGACCATGGAAAGAAGCTTAACAATGGAACTTGTCCGGGTAACTGAAGCAGCAGCACTTGCCTCTGCCCGCTGGATGGGACGCGGTAAGAAGGAAGAAGCTGACGGCGCTGCCACTTCGGCGATGCGGGATGTGTTCGATACTGTTCCAATGAAGGGAACTGTTGTCATCGGCGAAGGAGAAATGGACGAGGCACCAATGCTCTACATAGGCGAAAAACTTGGCACAGGCTATGGGCCGAGAGTCGATGTTGCAGTAGACCCGCTTGAAGGGACGAACATCGTTGCTGCCGGAGGGTGGAATGCATTGGCCGTATTGGCAATAGCGGACCACGGAAATCTCCTGCATGCACCCGATATGTATATGAACAAAATCGCAGTTGGGCCGGAAGCGGTCGGCCAAATTGATATTAACGCTTCCGTTCTTGATAACTTAAAGGCTGTTGCCCGTGCCAAAAATAAAGATATTGAGGATGTTGTGGCAACGGTCCTGAACCGTGACCGGCATGCCCATATTGTTGCGGAACTTCGTGAAGCGGGGGCCAGAATCAAGCTGATTAATGACGGTGACGTAGCAGGAGCAATCAATACGGCTTTCGACTTTACCGGTGTTGACATCTTGTTCGGATCGGGAGGAGCTCCTGAGGGGGTCATAGCCGCTGTTGCTCTGAAGTGCCTTGGCGGGGAATTGATTGGCAAACTCGAACCTCAAAATGATGCTGAAATTGAACGCTGCAAAACAATGGGGATCGATGTGAACAAAGTGCTTCGGATGGAAGATCTGGTTCGTGGGGATGACGCCATTTTTGCGGCAACAGGCGTTACTGACGGAGAGCTTCTAAAGGGTGTTCAGTTTAAGGGAAGCTATGGATCGACACATTCAATCGTCATGCGGGCGAAATCCGGAACAGTCCGGTTTATTGAGGGCCGCCACAGCTTAACGAAAAAGCCTAACCTTGTTATAAAGTAAAGACTCACAGGCTGCCGTCCCCGGGCTTATTTTAGTGCTCCGGGAACGGCTTTTAAAAGATATTTTTAAAAAACATGGTTATTTCCTGTGAATAGGGGTAAAATATAAATTGTTTTGCAGGCTTAACCTATCTTCCAATCAAACTTCAAGAATCCTTCATGTTAATAGAATCCCTCTCTGCAACGAAACAAGGCATTTCAACTGTTAAAAAGGAATACAGGCGCCAGGTCCTTGGGTATATCCAAAAGATAGCCTAAAAACAAAATCTTGTTTTACTCAATGGCCAAGGCATCCTTGTGGATGCAGCAAGACATGAACCAAAATAGTAAAGTGTGGTGTACTAATGGAATTAACAATTACTAGTCTCGAAAATATGAAGCTGAAGGAACTGTATGAGCTTGCCCGTCAATACAAGGTTTCTTATTACAGCAAATTGACAAAAAAGGAATTGATTTTCTCAATTCTTAAAGCACGAGCTGAAGAACAGGGCTATTTCTTTATGGAAGGTGTCCTTGAAATCATTCAGTCGGAAGGGTTTGGCTTCCTGCGCCCGATTAATTATTCGCCCAGCTCGGAGGATATTTATATTTCAGCTTCACAAATTCGCAGGTTTGACCTAAGGAATGGTGACAAAGTATCCGGGAAGGTAAGGCCCCCGAAGGAAAGCGAGCGCTATTATGGCCTCCTTCATGTAGAAGCGGTTAACGGAGAAAACCCGGAATCTGCCAAGGAACGCGTCCATTTTCCAGCATTGACAGCCCTTTATCCTGACAGACAAATCAAACTTGAAACAACTCCAAAGCATCTTTCCACCCGAATTATGGACCTTGTTGCACCTGTAGGCTTTGGTCAGCGCGGCCTGATTGTTGCCCCTCCTAAAGCAGGTAAAACAATGCTGTTAAAGGAAATTGCCAACAGCATTACCACAAATCATCCGGAGGCAGAACTCATTGTTCTTTTAATAGATGAGCGTCCAGAGGAAGTAACAGATATTGAACGGTCTGTTGCAGGGGATGTTGTCAGTTCAACATTTGACGAAGTACCGGAAAATCATATAAAAGTAGCCGAGCTTGTACTCGAGCGTGCTATGAGGCTTGTAGAACATAAGAAGGATGTCATTATTCTCATGGATAGCATTACCAGGCTTGCTCGGGCATATAACCTTGTCATTCCCCCAAGCGGCCGTACTTTATCCGGCGGTATCGATCCTGCCGCATTCCACCGTCCAAAGCGCTTCTTTGGTGCGGCAAGAAATATTGAAGAGGGCGGCAGCCTGACAATCTTGGCAACAGCCCTGGTTGATACAGGTTCAAGAATGGACGATGTGATTTACGAAGAGTTTAAAGGTACAGGCAATATGGAGCTTCACCTTGACCGCTCTCTTGCTGAAAAGCGCATTTTCCCTGCCCTCGACATTCGCCGTTCAGGAACTCGGAAGGAAGAGCTCCTGTTGCCGAAGGATCATCTAGACAAACTGTGGGCAATCAGAAAGTCGATGTCTGACAGTCCGGACTTTGCTGAGCGTTTCTTAAAGAAACTGAAGCAGACCAAATCGAATGAGGAATTCTTTGCCCAGGTTGGCGAAGAAATGAAGGCTAATACATCAAGAAGGCAGCAATCGTAGAGAAAAGTAGGATTGGACTTTACCAGTGCGATTTTTTAATAAAAGAGCAGGTTGATTGGAGCGGAAGGCGCGCACTCGTTGAAAATGCAAAAAGCGCCTGTCTCTGCGATGATTATTCTAAGAAGCTTCCCTTTGTGGAGTGGAAATTAACAAACTAGTTTATACCACTTCTTTTGGTGAAGAACCAAAGAAAAACCCTTTTTCTAGAAAATCCCATCTTGCCAAATGGGTATGTCCCTGCTATAATGATACCAGTGTGTTTTTCCACATCGGGACAATTGCCCGATTTTATAACTCTGTTTCGGAATGACTCAGGGCGGAAGGAGATGAAAAGAATGAAAGCAGGAATTCATCCAAATTACAAGACAGTAAAGGTGACTTGCGCTTGCGGTAACACGTTTGAAACAGGATCTGTTAAAAACGAGATCCGTGTTGAAACTTGCTCCGAGTGCCATCCTTTCTATACAGGCCGTCAAAAATTCGCTGAAGCTGGCGGACGTGTTGACCGCTTCAACAAGAAATACGGCATTAAGCAGCAATAAAAATGCAACTGTTCAAAAACAGGCAAGAATCAACATCGCTTGCCTGTTTTTTTACTTTTTCTACTGCGGAATTACCCGTTTTCTGGCGATTTTTGTGTTTGTTTTGCCAGATTATTGGGTTTTATAACGTATATAGAGATATGTGTGAAATCGAGTTCACTTATACATAATAAATTGACAGGGTATGGAAGGAAGGAGAGGCAACAGTATGTATGTAATGAAGCAAAGCGGTTGGGTAGAGGTTATATGCGGCAGCATGTTTTCGGGGAAATCGGAGGAGTTGATCCGAAGGGTACGCCGTGCCCAGTTCGCGAAACAAAAAGTTGCTGTTTTTAAACCAAAGATTGATAACCGCTACAGTGAGGAGTCCGTTGTCTCCCATAATGGATCTTCGTTTATTGCAATGCCTATTTCCCACTCCACTGCCATTTTTGACCATATTGATGTTGAAACAGACCTTATAGCTATAGATGAAGTTCAGTTTTTTGATGATGAAATTGTCAATGTAATCCAGCACCTTGCGAATAGTGGATACCGGGTGATTGCCGCGGGGCTTGACCAGGACTTTCGCGGAGAGCCGTTTGGCAAGATGCCTGAACTCATGGCCATTGCCGAGCTGGTTACAAAGCTTCAGGCAGTTTGCGCTGTCTGTGGATCACCTTCGAGCAGGACGCAGCGCCTGATTGATGGGCGTCCGGCTTCTTATGATGACCCTGTCATTCTTGTTGGTGCTTCAGAAGCATACGAACCGCGCTGCAGGCACCATCACGAGGTTCCAAAAACAGCTATTGCTGTTGAAGAGGTTGACTTGGTCAATAAAACAAAAGCGCTTTAAGATGCCAATTAGTACATGAGAGAATAAAGAGGTTTGTCCGAAGTTAAAGGACAAACCTTTTTTTATTGGTTATTTCTCTGGTTTAAATGACATCTTAGACTAGGTGTCCCTCATTTAAAAAGATGGAAAGAACAATCACTATAGGCTCTTTTGACGGAGGAACTCACCTGTAATATAATAAAGAGTACCTATTTAATGGAAGGCTTCCCTTGGTGTTAATGCTCAAACAAATTGGACGTTTTGGGCAGTCAGAATTGCTGCCCTTTAACAATGTGGATACAAAAAGTTAGATTACAAACTTGAGGTGAATGAGTGTGTTTGATCGTCTTCAGGCTGTTGAGGATCGTTACGAGAAGCTGAATGAGCTTTTAAGCGACCCGGACGTTATTAGTGATTCAAAAAAGCTTCGTGAATATTCAAAAGAGCAATCAGATATACAGGAAACTGTACAAGTTTATCGGGAATATAAGTCAGTCAAGGAACAGCTTCAGGATGCAAAAGCCATGTTGGATGAAAAGCTGGATGCTGACATGCGCGAAATGGTAAAGGAGGAAGTCAGCGAGCTTTCCTCGCAAATCGAGGAGTTTGAAGAAAAGCTTAAGATTCTCCTTATTCCGAAGGACCCGAACGATGATAAAAACGTTATTTTTGAAATCCGTGGTGCGGCTGGGGGAGATGAAGCGGCACTATTTGCAGGTGACCTTTACCGCATGTATAGCCGTTATGCAGAAGCCCAGGGATGGAAAACCGAAATAATGGATGCAAGCCCAACCGGCCTTGGCGGCTTTAAGGAAATCATCTTTATGATTAATGGCCAAGGGGCCTATTCCAGGTTGAAATATGAAAACGGCGCTCATCGTGTCCAGCGTGTTCCAGAAACAGAATCCGGCGGAAGGATTCACACATCGACTGCTACTGTAGCATGTTTGCCGGAAGCCGAAGAAGTGGAAGTAGAGCTTCATGACAAGGACATCCGCTTCGATACATTTGCATCAAGTGGTGCAGGCGGCCAGTCCGTTAATACAACAATGTCCGCAGTGCGGTTAACTCATATTCCAACAGGAATTGTTGTTTCGATGCAGGATGAAAAGTCCCAGCACAAGAACCGGGACAAAGCAATGAAAATCCTCCGTGCCCGTGTGTATGATAAATTCCAGCGGGAAGCACAGGCTGAGTATGACCAGGTACGGAAATCGGCTGTCGGCACCGGAGACCGTTCCGAGCGGATTCGTACCTATAATTTTCCGCAAAACCGTGTGACAGACCATCGGATTGGCCTGACACTTCAAAAGCTGGACATTATCCTTGAGGGTAAGCTCGATGAAATTATTGATGCATTGACCCTTGAAGATCAGTCCAAGAAGCTGGAAAGTGCCTCCGATGTGTAAGAAAGTGTTTGAAGCCCTAAATTGGGCTTCTCCTTTTTTAAAAAAGGCGGGACGGGAGGAATTTGCCGGTGAATTGCTGCTGCGCCATATAGCTGGCATGTCAAGGGCCCAGCTGTTTGCTACAATCCGGGATGAGTTGGCAGTGGAACACTGGAACGCATTTGAGTCGGCTGTAAAGGAGCATGCAGCCGGAAGGCCGGTCCAGTATATTATTGGCCATGAGGAATTTTATGGACGGAAATTTATAGTCAACGAAGAAGTATTAATTCCGCGTCCTGAAACAGAGGAACTGGTTGACGGTGCCCTAAGGAGAATGAAGACATTGTTTGGGGCTGGGGAGGGTTTGCGGCTTGCCGATATTGGAACAGGAAGTGGGGCAATTGCCGTTACGATGAAGCTGGAACTTCCTGTCCTGGATGTGGCAGCTACTGATATTGCAGAAGCTTCATTAAAGATTGCTAGAGAAAATGCGAGGGCTCTTGGGGCTGAACTAACCTTTATCCAGGGGGATCTCTTGGAGCCTTTTATAGATTCAGGTATGAAACTAGATGTTGTTCTTTCCAACCCTCCCTATATCCCCGAAGAAGATAAAGCGTGGATGTCGGATGTTGTAACAGAACATGAGCCGCACAGGGCCTTGTTCGCTGGGCAGGATGGATTGGATTTTTACAGGAGATTTATGATGCAGCTTCCAAAGGTACTTAAAAGCCAATCACTTGTTGGCTTTGAAATAGGAGCAGGACAGGGGGAAGCGGTTGCTGAGCTTTGTAGGAAAACGTTCCCCGAAGCCTCGGTGGAAGTAGTTCTTGATATGAATGGAAGGGAACGGATGGTTTACGTTTGCAGTGTGCGACAGCCATAAATAATAGTATTCCTTCGAATATGTGTTTAAGGGGGCCGGTCAGCGGGTAAAAACAATGAGTCGGCTTTTAAACATAGGGGGAGAACGAACATGAATCATGCCATTGCCGGCATTTTTGACTGTTTTCATAAGCTTGAGGATGCCATTATCGAGTTGAGGGCTCATGGCCTCCACGCTGGGGATATGACATTGTTGACGACTGAACCTGACTTAGGGCTAGTTGATATTCCTACTATTCAGGTTAATGAGCCATTCATGGTTTGGGATATGGTCCTTGAATATGTTCAGAGTGAGGATGGGGAATCCGGCTTTTTGTATACCCTAAAGGAAATGATTTTTGAAAAAGGAAAGTTCGTACTTCTAAAAGAAGTCAGCACACCAGAACCAACCCTATAAATAGTGAAGTTGCCCGGCCTAACGCCGGGCTTTGTTGTTTTTGAAAAGAAAAACAAAGTGTGTAAGAGGAACTAAAGAATCTTAATTTAATTGAAGCGGAAGGCGCGAAGACTCGTTCGAAAATGCAAAAGACGCATTTTCTTCTGCGGTGCTTTTTCAAGGAAGCTAATTCAACGTCCTGGTGGGAGCGGCTAGACAGGCTCACCGCCCGCCCCACGGAAAGCGAAGCGCCTCGCGACAGGCAAAAACCGCCTGTCTCTGCGGTTGATTATTCATGGGAGCATTCCTTTGTTCAGCGAAAATTAAAAGTAAACTTATCAGTTCCTCTTGTATAATTTATTATTGATACCAAAAATTTGAAGAAAAAGAAATTTACTAGTTTGCGATTCTCCCATCTTGGCGACACTGTTGATAGTGAAGGGACGGTGGGGGAAATGAACAATAAAATTCTCGTATGGCTGTATTTAGTTGTACTATCAATTGGAACAATTGCCAATTTATATATGCCTAAAGTAAAGGCCACAAGCCAAGAGGAAATTATCATTCCGGGTGAGGCCATCAGACTTAGAATCCTGGCAAATAGTGATCGGAAAGTCGACCAGGACCTTAAACGCAAGGTCCGGGATGAAGTGAATGAAAAAATAGCAGAATGGGTTGGCGACCTGACGTCACTTGACCAAGCAAGGGAAACCATAAAGGCAGGCCTGCCCGAAATTGAACAAATTGCTCGAGAAGTTCTAAGTGAAAATGGTTCCGATCAGGCTGCAAAAGCCGAGTTCGGCAAAGTAAAATTCCCGACGAAGCTGTATGGACAGTTTTTGTATCCAGCTGGCGAGTACGAAGCAATCCTGATTACTCTTGGCGAAGGAAAAGGAGCAAATTGGTGGTGTGTCCTATATCCGCCTCTATGCTTTCTGGACTTTTCAAATGGCACCGCAGTGGCATCACCAGGTTTTGAAGAGAGCAGGGAAGCTGTATCGGCTGACAGTGAAGTGCCTAAAGATGAGAAGCTAGGACCAGAGACTGATAAGGGTGAGATGCTGCAAGAGGAAAACGTTCATTCTGAAGAACGAGAGGAAGGCTTGCAACCAATATCAACAGGCAAAGAAGAGAAGAAAAAACCGGTATTCACACCTGAAGATGAGCAGCCGATAAAGGTAAAATTCTTCGTTGTTGAAATGTGGGAAAAAATTATCAACTAAGGGCCCGGATGGGTCTTTTTTTATTGAGTTTTAAGCATAAAAAAACATGGAAGATGGGGAAAGCTTTTCCTAATTGATTGCGAGGTGGTGACAACTTCATTACAAAGCGCGGTAAAGCGTTTTTAATTGAGAAGGCAGGATAAAAGCAGGGTGTACTACCAAATTTCATGAAGGAGGAATCTTACAATGGCTAACAACAATGGCAAGATGTCTCGTGAAGAAGCAGGTAGAATGGGTGGAGAAGCGACTAGCAGGAACCACGACAAGGATTTTTATCAGGATATTGGCCAAAAGGGTGGAGAGGCAACCGCTCAAAATCATAACAGTGATTTCTACTCTGAAATCGGTCAAAAAGGCGGAGAGGCCACATCCCGCAATCATGACAAGAGCTTCTATGAAGAAATAGGCGAAAAGGGCGGAAAAGCCCGTTGGGAAAACGAAAATAAGTAAATAGGTATTCTGCAGAGAGGCTGTCCCCTATTTTTGGGACAGCCTCTTTTAATATTGTTCTATTCTTTCTCCCTCTCTCATAGCAATATAGTAAAACTTGCTGCTGTGCACTTTAGCGGCCTAGTTGAACCAATCGGGTTTTTACGGGCTGTTATCCCCCGCTTAAGCTTCTTTGATTCTTCTAGGGGTTAAGGTCGGGGTCTTGCAGCCCGTTAATACGGGATAAAGTAGATTACTAGAATGGGAGTGGGGACATGCAAATGACAATCAGAATCGGGGAAGAGACTGACTTTACGGGGATCATTGAGTTTCTTAACAAAGCTGGATTAAGTACAGATGGATTGACAGGGAGAGGGGCTGGGCAGTTCATTTTGGCTGAAGATAGAGAGAGGTTGAGAGGTTGTCTTGGTATGGAGCAATATGGAGAAGCAGGCCTGCTCCGTTCACTTGCCATTTCTCCTGGGATGGGAGAAGAAGATTTGCTGGCGATGTTTAAGCAGATGGTGGAGCTCGCGGCTAACCAAAATGTTAATGCTTTGTATTTGGCTACAAATAAACGGACCGCAATCCCTTTCTTTGAAATGATCGGCTTTAAGAGAATTGTAAAATCTGAATTGCCCCCAGAATTTTTTAATTCTATTCATGTTTTGAATGTATTGAGTGTCACCAATTCTGTTTTTTTAAGATTTTCACTTGTAAAATAGATATATCCACAAAGTTATCCACTTTTCCACTACTGTTATCCACAATATGTTGATAACACTTGTTTTTGGTATCTTCTTCTTTTATACTTTCAAAAGAAGAAACGGAACCATTAATCAGTTGATAGAGAGATTTAGGTGAAGGAAAATGGATACAAAAATATGGGCTGTAAGAAATGGCCTGGATGATTTAGATAAAATTAAATGTGCGGCAGAGCTTTTGGCAAGCAATGAGGTCGTCGCTTTCCCTACGGAGACAGTCTACGGTCTGGGAGGGAATGCCGAAAGCGATGAGGCGGTCGAGAAGATATTTCATGCGAAAGGGCGGCCATCCGATAACCCGCTCATCATTCATATTGCAGATACCAGCCAGATGGAAGGATTTGTAGAAGATATCCCGGAAGTAGCAGATAAGCTGATTGAGGCATTTTGGCCTGGACCATTAACGCTCATTTTGCAGATGAAAAAAGGGGCCTTATCTGAAAAAGCAACAGCCGGCCTTGATACTGTGGGTGTAAGGATGCCAGACCATCCAGTTGCTCTCGCTCTCCTAAAGGAATGTAAGCATCCAATTGCTGCGCCTAGCGCAAATAGCTCAGGAAAGCCCAGTCCGACAACAGCCCGGCATGTAGCACATGACCTAACGGGAAAGATCGCCGGAATCGTCGACGGGGGTTCCACAGGGGTAGGGGTAGAGTCGACAGTCCTTGATTGTACAAGCTCTGTACCCTCTATTTTAAGACCTGGCGGAATTACATTGGAACAGCTGGAGGCTGTCATTGGGATGGTGGAAGTTGATCCTGCGCTCCGAAACAGTGATTCAAAACCAAAAGCACCGGGAATGAAATACCGCCATTATGCTCCTGAGGCTCCGCTTTATCTTGTGAAGGGAAAGAAGGAATTCCTCCAGGAAGTCGCCTCCAATTTTAGACGGGAAGGAAAGCGGGTCGGCATATTGGCAGCAGAAGAGACAGCGGGCGGGTATGAGGCTGATAGTGTAATTGCCTGTGGCAGCAGAGACAATCTCGAAACAGTTGCAGCTGCTCTTTATGAGACGCTGAGAGCATTTAACGAGCATAAACTTGATGTGATTATAAGTGAAACTTTTCCTGAAACAGGAGTCGGACATGCCATCATGAACAGATTAATGAAGGCTGCCGGAAATAAAGTGATAGTAGAGTAAAGCCCAACAGCTGGACTAGCCATTCCAGCTGTTTTATTTATCCCGCAATAACGGGCTGTAAGATCCCCACCACAAGGCTGGGGAATCAATGAAGCGTAGGTGGGGATAACAGCCGCATGTGCCCGATTGGTGAGATACAGTGAAACTTGCCGCTGTGCATTTCAGCGGCATAGTTGAACCAATCGGGTTCATAGTGCCGCTTGTTCGCCGTAATTTCGCGAGTTAGCGGCAGTAGAACGGGACTAACAATCAGTGGGGGATGAAGAAAACCCCCACTGATTGAAGTTTCACTTTATGCCGATTTTTCCTTCTATTCCCTGTTGGACGTGCATATGATGAACTAGCATGTCCGGGAGGCTGGTCTAATGTCGTCATTAGTAGGGGAAATTGCGACGCTGCTTTTAATGGCGTTTGCGCTTGGAATGGATGCTTTTTCGGTTGGGCTGGGGATGGGCATGTACAGGCTCAGGCTCCGCCAAATTTTTAAAATTGGGATTACGATCGGAATATTTCATGTTTGGATGCCTCTTGTCGGTATGATTGCAGGCAGGTTCCTGTCACATCAGTTTGGCTCATTTGCGTCCCTGATTGGCGGTTTGTTGCTAATCCTGCTAGGCATCCAGATGATATGGGCAGGATTTAGGAAGGGACAGGAGAGCATTATTACGCCAATTGGCTTCGGCCTACTGTTTTTTGCCTTAAGCGTGAGTCTTGATAGTTTTTCAGTCGGGCTTACGTTGGGTATTTATGGAGCACGGACCGTTGCAGCAATTGCCTGTTTTGGTTTAGCAGCAACAGTATTGACATGGGCAGGCCTTTTAACAGGGAGAAAGGTGCAGGGGTGGCTTGGTTCATACAGTGAATCATTGGGAGGCATCATCCTGCTGGCCTTTGGTATTAAGCTTTTACTGCCACTTTAAAACATTTAAGTCTTAAACAGCTTCCATGATGGAAGCCTATTTTTTTTGGAAAAAAAGAAAGTGGCCATATGATCTGGGTGCGCTGCAAATGCCAATTCTTTGTAGCGGTGGATGGCTAGTTGGAAAATTGCGGGTAGCCGTCTTATAATGATAGGGAAGGAGGATGGCCACATGCATCGCGTATTGTTTGTTTGTACCGGGAATACATGCCGAAGCCCTATGGCAGAGGCTATTTTAAAAAATAAAAACCTGGAAGGTGTCGAGGCGAGGTCCGCGGGTGTTTATGCCATCGATGGGGGAGCGGCTTCCCTAAACTCTATAAAAGTTCTAGATGAGAACAGCCTTGCCCACAGCCATCAATCAAGGCTGCTTTCAAAGGATGATGTGGAATGGGCAACAGTTATCCTGACCATGACCCTTTCGCATAAACAGGCGCTAACGGCCCGATTTCCTGAGGCTGCCCATAAAACGTATACCCTGAAAGCATTCGCCGGGGAAGATGGTTATCCTGATGTAAGCGACCCATTTGGGGGAAATGTGGATATTTACAGGGCAACCTATGCAGAGCTGGAACACCTTATTTCAAAAGCCATGAAACGATTGTTGAAAAAGTAAAAAACAAAATAATAAGAAGAAAGAATACCTCACCACGGGGGTTTGAACTCTGAATCAAGGTGAAAAATACAGGAGGAATACTGAGAATGAAAGTAGCGCTGGCTTCAGATCATGGCGGAATTACAATCCGCAAGGAAATAGCATCCCTTCTTGAAGAGTTGGGAATAGAATATGAGGATTTCGGGTGTGAATGCAGTACTTCTGTCGATTATCCGGATTACGCTCTTCCTGTAGCAGAAAAAGTGGCTGCTGGAGAGTTTGACCGAGGCATCCTGATTTGTGGAACGGGAATTGGGATGAGCATTGCAGCCAATAAGGTAAAAGGGATACGCTGTGCGTTGGTTCACGATACATTTAGTGCAAAAGCAACGAGGGAACACAATGATTCCAATATGCTGGCAATGGGTGAGCGGGTGATAGGGCCTGGCCTGGCAAGGGATATTGCGCAAATTTGGCTGACAACAGATTTTACTGGCGGAAGACATGCAAATCGGGTTGGAAAGATCACTGAATACGAAGGCAAAAATCTATAAGTGGCACTTTCGCTAAGGAAGCGCAGACAATTCGTTTGTCTGTGCTTTTGTCGAAGCCTGCCCATGGTTGGGAGGATATCGTTATGGAAGACGCAATTGATAGACTTGAAAAGGAACTTTTAGAAATTCTCGAAGGATTTGTTGAACAAGTAAATCTCCGCCCTGGAAGCCTGATGGTCATAGGATGCAGTACGAGTGAAGTGGCAGGAAGGAAGATCGGAACAGCGGGGACAATGGAGATTGCTGAAGTGATTTATCGGCAGCTTGATAAGCTCTGCGAAAAGACAGGAGTAAAATTGGCGTTTCAATGCTGTGAGCATTTGAACAGGGCGTTGGTAGTCGAAAGGTCTACTGTGCTTGAACACAATTTAGAAGAAGTTTCGGTTATTCCTGTTCGGCATGCGGGCGGGGCAATGGCCACCTATGCGTTTAATGCGATGGAGGATGCTGTCGTAGTTGAATCTATCCAGGCCGAAGCTGGCATTGATATTGGTGATACCTTGATAGGGATGCATCTGAAAAAGGTGGCAGTTCCTATCAGGGTTGCTCGCAGAAGGCTTGGCGAAGCCAATGTCACACTTGCGAAAACAAGGCCGAAGCTCATTGGCGGCCCACGGGCTGTTTACGAACGGACTACAGAGAATCTATCTTGCACGTAAGTATCTTTTCTAATAGGAAACTGATAAAATAATAGAGAATTTTCAAGCATCTTTAATAAGGGACGTTCGAGGGGGATTATCATGAAGCATTTGGCAGAGCGGGATTCACAAGTTTTTGAAGCAATCCAGAAGGAATTGGGGAGGCAGCGTTCAAAAATAGAGCTGATTGCATCTGAGAATTTTGTTAGTGAAGCAGTCATGGAAGCGCAAGGGTCGGTGCTGACCAATAAGTATGCTGAAGGCTATCCTCACCGCCGTTATTATGGCGGGTGTGAATATGTCGATATTGTAGAGGACCTCGCCCGCGACCGGGTAAAGAAAATCTTTGGTGCCGAGCATGCGAATGTACAGCCCCATTCAGGTGCGCAGGCGAATATGGCAGTTTATTTCACTGTGCTTGAGCCGGGGGATACAGTCCTTGGTATGAATTTGTCCCATGGCGGACACTTGACACATGGAAGCCCTGTGAATTTCAGCGGAGTACAATACAAGTTTGTTGAATATGGAGTTGACCAGAAAACCCATCTAATCAATTATGATGATGTTCGGGAGAAGGCTCTTGAACATAAGCCGAAGTTGATCGTTGCTGGTGCAAGCGCTTATCCGCGCGAAATAGATTTCAAACGCTTCAGGGAAATCGCCGATGAAGTGGGCGCATATTTGATGGTTGATATGGCTCATATTGCCGGTCTGGTTGCAGCTGGCCTTCATCAAAACCCTGTTCCTTATGCCGAGTTCGTTACATCTACTACACATAAGACACTCCGCGGACCTCGGGGTGGCTTGATTCTTTGCCGTGAAGAATTTGCGAAGAAAATAGACAAGTCTATCTTTCCGGGCATCCAGGGGGGCCCTCTTATGCATGTAATCGCAGCAAAGGCGGTTGCATTTGGTGAAGTGCTGGAGGATGGCTTTAAGGAATATGCAGGGAACGTTGTTGCAAACGCAAAAGCATTGGCGGCTGCATTGCAGGAAGAAGGTCTTTCACTTGTTTCAGGAGGGACAGATAACCATCTGCTTCTAATTGACCTTCGCTCACTGGGCTTGACTGGAAAGGTTGCTGAAAAGGTTTTAGATGAAATTGGGATAACAGTAAATAAAAATACAATTCCATTCGACTCTGAAAGCCCATTTGTAACAAGCGGAATTCGTATCGGAACAGCGGCGGTCACTTCCCGCGGGTTTGGAGAGGCGGAAATGAAGGAAATTGCCTCACTTATTGCGGTTACGTTGAAGAACCATGAGGATGAAGCAAAGCTATCCGAAGCAAAAGAACGCGTTGACGCGTTAACAAGCAAATTTACCCTTTATCCTGAATATTAAAGTAACTAGCCGGCAACCTTCATTTGAGGGGGCCGGCTTTATTATGTCTGCTGCTAGGAAACATTGTTGCCCTGGTGAAGTTTTTTCTGTAAAATGAGACGAAGTGTGTAACCTATAACTGAAGAATTAAAAGTAGAGGGGCGATTAGTATGGCGAGAGTTTATGTATTTGACCATCCGTTAATTCAGCACAAACTTACCTACATACGCGATAAAAACACTGGAACAAAGGAGTTTCGCGAACTGGTTGACGAAGTGGCTACACTGATGGCTTTTGAAATTACAAGGGACATGCCTCTTGAAGACATTGAAATCGAAACCCCGGTAAGCATAGCCAAAGCAAAAGTTCTTTCCGGGAAGAAAATTGGCCTTGTTCCAATCCTTCGGGCCGGGATAGGAATGGTTGATGGCATACTTAAGCTGATTCCTGCAGCCAAGGTTGGCCATATTGGCTTATACCGTGACCCTAAAACCTTGATGCCTGTAGAATATTATGTAAAACTTCCTAGCGATGTTGAAGAACGCGACTTTATTGTTGTGGATCCAATGCTTGCAACAGGGGGATCGGCAATTGAAGCAATCCACTCGCTGAAGAAGCGTGGCGGGAAAAACATTAAATTCATGTGCCTCATTGCAGCACCTGAAGGCGTTGAAGCATTACACGAAGCACATCCGGATGTAGATATTTATATTGCGGGTCTCGATGAAAAGCTAAATGACCATGGCTATATTGTACCGGGGCTCGGCGATGCTGGCGACAGGCTGTTTGGGACAAAATAAACTGAAAAAAATTAAAAAGCCGGAATGGACCCAGTTGGTCTGTCCGGCTTTTTGTTATATCAAAGAAGCATAGCCCTGCTAAACAAAAGGAGTGTGAATACTTTTAGATGCCCCTTCAAACCCTATGAATGAAGGGGTGATCCTATGAGAGTTCTTACTATAGCCATGCTACTAATCTTTTTGATGGGCAATGTACAAGCCAGTCAAGAAGACAAAGCGGTTCCTCCACTACCAACTGAGGACCCGCATGCGATTGAAATGGTCATTATTACGATGAAGACGAAGGCGAAGGAAGAACAAATTCAAAGCCTTTTGAAAAAATATCCTCGTGTAAAGCTTCGCCATGTATTTTCTGAAGCGATTCAAGGGTTTTCTATAGAAGGAGAGCATGAGCAGTTAGCAAGGCTTAAGAAAGAAGAGTGGGTGGAAACTTTTTCTCCAGTTCAACAATATGAAACGGAAGTTCTATCTCCGGGAAAAAAGGTCTCCTTTGAAGATCAGGGGAATTTTTCAGGCAACCATAACCGTGTAGTGGATAGCAAGCGGAGATTGTTGACTGGAAGAGGTGTTACGGTTGGAGTTATTGATACGGGTATTGATTATACCCATCCAGACCTGAGAAAAAATTACCTTGGGGGCAGAGATTTCATTGATCTTGATGAAGATCCGATGGAGTCGAAAGGGGACGCAGGATTTTCTACACTGCACGGAACTCATGTAGCAGGCATTATTGCCGCCAATGGTAAAATGCGCGGTATTGCTCCGGAGGCAAAAATAAAAGCATATCGGGCCTTGGGACCCGGGGGAAAAGGAACGACCGAACAAGTATTGGCAGCAATCGAACAAGCAATAAAAGACAAGGTTGATATTTTGAATTTATCTCTTGGAAATGGTATAAACGGACCTGATTTGCCTTTAGCAATTGCTTTGAATAGTGTGGTCGATAAAGGGATAACAGCAGTTGTAGCTTCTGGTAATTCAGGTCCGCGCCAATGGACAGTAGGTGCACCGGGGACGGCCGCAAAGGCGATTTCGGTAGGTGCGTCAACACCAGTTACGAAGGTTCCTTACATAATAATAGAAGGAACCCGAGAAAAATTTAGGGTTGATGCTATGGGCGGTTCGGCAGAGTGGAGAACCACCCCATCATTTGAATTAGCTGATGGAGGCTACGGAACAGAACAGGAGCTTTTACAGTCTAAAAACAAAATTGCCCTTATAAAACGAGGAAAACTTACCTTTGCACAGAAGGCCCAAAATGCCGTGAAAGCAGGTGCCAGAGGCGCGATTATTTACAATAATAAAAGTGGGAGTTTTATGGGGAATCTAGGTTCTCAACTTTCGATACCAGTTGCGTCCGCACCTATGGCTGCTGGAGAAGCTGTTTTAAGAGGGATAAAAGCTGGGAAAAATTCGGCCCGTGTTTTGTTTTTTGAAGAAAGCAGACGTATGGCACCGTTCAGCTCAAGAGGGCCTGTTACTGGCTCTTTGGCAATCAAGCCTGACCTTGTCGCACCAGGGGTTAATATTTCTAGCACAATACCGGGAGGCTATTTGCAGCTGAGCGGGACAAGTATGGCTGCTCCATATGTAGCAGGTACCTGTGCCCTCATTAAACAGGCTCGCCCAGACTGGGGTCCTATCGAAATAAAAGCGGCACTTATGAATTCGGCCTTGCCTGTTGGGGGAACAAATGGAGGTGGTTACAAAACGTTTGAACAAGGGGCAGGCCGGGTTTTGCCAGAGAAGGCCGTTCAGCTTGATGTACTCGTTATGCCGGGATCGTTGTCATTTGGAAAAATGCCAAAAACATTTTGGAAAACATCTGATAAACGCAATCTTACGATAAAAAATACTGGCGATCAAAGTGTCAGGATAGGGTTTGCCATTCCCGCAATGCAACCCGGTCTTTCCTGGAAGATGCCGCTGCCCTTTTACCTTAAGGCTGGTGAACAGCGGACGGTTGCAATAACATTGCGTATCGATGGTGATGAGCTGAAAGGAAAAATGGCAGATGGTACATTATTAATCCATGCCGGCAGCAGTAAGATTAAACTCCCGTATAACTTTGCATTTGCAGAACCGGATTACCCACGTGTGATGGGCTTTAGTTTTGCTGATGGTGATGGGCCTGGAAAATATATGTATGAAGTCTATTTGCCAGGAGGAGCTGATGAGTTTGGAATCGCTTTATTCCGGAAGGCAGATTATCGTTTCGCCGGTTACCTGGATTACGGGAGGGGAATTGACAGGGGAATGATTAGGAAGTCTATTGATGAGGATAAACTTCCAGAACCCGGAACGTATAGTGCGAAGGTGTTTGCAAGAAAGGCAGGCCGAGAGGATATGGTTGAAACAACAATCAAAATTAATCCTGCACCGTAAAGGAATGTATAGTACTAATGGGGCTTATCAGTGACAGTTACCATTATTCGGTATATTGTCCCTTAATGGCGGGGAGCTTGTTTAAAATCTTTACAAAAAATTTACAAAGTGTTCCGGTGGTATATTTGAAGCAACCAAAAAGATTTTGTGGTATTGTTTTAATAAGAGGTTTTTTATTTGAAATACCAGGAGGAGTTGTTATATAAGGAGAAGTCCTTCACAGATAGGGAAAATTAAAAAAATCAATTTATCTTACTAGCAGCCTGATTATTGTCCGATTAGTGAAAAGTTTGTGAATTTTTTCACCACAAATAAATTGACATCGACAAAGTGCTATTGTATGCTAACAAAGGGCATAAATGATAGGGTTTTCATTTAAACCAACAGGGATGCTCCGATTATTTTCAGGATCCTTCTATCTATACATATAACCTCTTTTTTGCCCATTTCTCATTCTCAAAAGTGAGGATGCGATAGAATGCGTAATGAAAACCGCAACCCTTTCAAGGCAATGGCACTTATGTCTGCCATTCTATCCCAGTTAGTCGGCTCGACCCTTCTTGGCATTTTTGCCGGGAGATGGCTTGACGGCAAGTCGGGAACAGAACCTCTATTTTTAATAATAGGGCTGTTCATTGGATTGGCAGTTGGAATATATGCCGTCCTTCGCCTTGTCCAGCATTACTTTTCAGGAGACTGATTCAAAATATGCCAGATTTAAGGGCAATTTACGCCCGAACTCGCAAATATCTCTTTTTCTTATTATCATTATATGTACTTGCCTGGGGATTTACAGACCACCGGCAGATTTTTGCCGGGCTCTTTATGGGGACAGCCCTCAGCTTGTTTAACCTTTGGATGTTGGTGAGAAAGACGGACCAACTTGGGGACGCTGCTGTTAAAGGCAGGAAGGTATACTCGCTTGGTACGTTTTCCAGGATGGCTGCAGCTGTCTTTGCTGTCATCATTGCTATGGAATATCCCGAACATTTTCATCTTATCAGTGTAGTGATAGGGCTAATGACATCCTATATTGTCATTATGATATATTTATTTAAACAGATGCTTATACCTAAATAGATATAAGAAGCGAGGTGAATATTGTTGCATCATGAAAATCCAATAGTAGGTCCGTTTTTTGGTCTGTATTTCAACTTATCAAACATCTTGACCATTACGGCGGCAAGCCTGATTGTTTTTCTCATCGCCGTACTCTCGACTCGCAGGCTCGCCATGAAGCCAACTGGCATGCAGAATTTCATGGAGTGGGTGATGGACTTTGTCAAGAACATCATTAAAGGCTCCATGGATTGGAAAACTGGCGGAAGGTTCCATATCTTAGGCATAACTTTACTTATGTACATATTTGTATCGAATATGCTGGGACTTCCATTGGCTGTAGCATACGGCGATACCCTTTGGTGGAAATCCCCAACAGCCGACCCTGTCATCACACTGACACTGGCAGTTATGGTTATGGGGCTCGCTCATTATTACGGCGTCAAGCTCCATGGGGCGAAGGAATATGCTAGAGGCTATTTTAGGCCTGTAGGATTCCTGTTTCCGTTAAAGCTTCTTGAAGAGTTCTCGAATACATTGACACTTGGTCTTCGTCTTTACGGAAACATTTATGCAGGGGAAATTTTGCTGGGATTGCTGGCTACAGGACTTGCCAACTCATTTGGCGGAGTACTGGCCGCAGCTTTACCAACAATTGTATGGCAAGGATTCTCTGTCTTTATCGGATCAATCCAAGCTTTTATCTTTACATTGTTGACAATGGTCTACATTTCCCACAAAGTGAGCACTGATCATTGATAACATATAACCTGTTCATTATTATGGACAAAAACAAAAATTACAAACAATATCGAGGAGGAATTTATTATTATGGGTCTTATAGCAGCAGCAATTGCAATTGGTTTGGCAGCATTGGGTGCAGGTTTGGGTAACGGTATGATTGTATCTAAGACAGTAGAAGGAATGGCCCGCCAGCCAGAAGCGCGCGGTATGCTTCAAACAACAATGTTTATCGGGGTTGCGTTCGTAGAGGCGATTCCTATCATGGCTGTTGTTATCGCGTTTATGGTAGTTGGCCGATAATAGATTTTTTACAATGGCGAAGACCGCATAAAAAGGAACTTCGCCTTTCCTTTATTCAAAAAATAGAGTTTATCACGACATTAATTATAATTCGTATCCACTAATATGCATCCGGAATCCGGGTGATTGACTCTTGAAGGGAGTGACTCGAGGGTGTTGACAAGCAGTTTGGTATTAGGAGCAGCCACTAAATTCAACAACGGTGATATTTTATTCCAATTAGCAATGTTCCTTATATTGCTGGCATTACTGAGAAAATTCGCATGGGGCCCGCTGATGGGCGTCATGAAAGAACGTGAACAACATATTGAAAACGAAATAAATCAGGCCGAAAAGTCCAATCTCGAAGCGAAGAAACATTTGGAAGAACAGCGTGAGCTATTGAAAGAGTCGCGCACTGAAGCACAGGCCCTTATTGAAAATGCACGCAGGCAGGGAGATGTCCAGCGTGAGGAAATCATTGCGATTGCCCGCGCCGAGGCTGACCGCATTAAAGAATCAGCAAAGCTTGAAATTGAACAGCAGAAAGAACAGGCTGTTGCCGCCATTCGCGAGCAGGTTGCTTCGCTTTCTGTCTTGATTGCTTCGAAAGTAATTGAGCGCGAACTGGGTGAACAGGACCAGCAAAAGCTGATTGACGAATTTATTCAAGAGGCAGGAAAAGGCCGATGAGCACTTCTATGATTGCAAAACGCTATGCAATGGCTTTGTTCAAGCTGGCAAAAGAACATGGCCTGCTGGATGTGATTGAAGAAGATTTGCGGGTTGTCAGGGAGGTATTCAAGTCCGATAACGAGTTGAATGCAGTGCTGAAATCTCCGAGGCTATCTCTGGAACAGAAAAAGGCAATTGTAAAAAGCGCGTTCAATGCTGTGAATCCATATGTACAGAACACATTGATGATCCTGATTGACCGTCATCGGGAAAATGAAATTCCTGGCGTCGCTGATGGATATATCGAATTTGCAAATGATGCGAGAGGGATTGCTGAAGCAAAGGTTTACAGCGTCCGTCCGCTTTCAGATGAAGAGAAAATTGCTTTGTCAGCTTCATTTGCAGCCAGGGTTGGCAAGCGCGCACTTCGCATCGAGAATATCATTGATAACGATCTTTTGGGCGGCATCAAAGTCCGTATTGGAAACCGAATATTCGACGGCAGCCTGCGCGGCAAGCTGGACCGTCTTGAACGTAAACTATTGATCTAAGATTCGTAGATAGGGGTGAAACTCATGAGCATTAAAGCTGAAGAAATTAGTGCGCTGATAAAACAGCAAATTGAAAACTATCAGTCGGAAATCCAAGTGAGTGATGTTGGTACTGTTATTCAGGTTGGTGACGGTATCGCTCGTGCTCATGGCCTCGACAATGTCATGGCTGGAGAACTTGTTGAGTTTTCGAATGGCGTTATGGGAATGGCGCAAAACCTTGAAGAGAATAACGTTGGTATTATTATCCTTGGTCCATACACAGAAATCCGTGAAGGTGATGAAGTCCGCCGTACCGGACGTATCATGGAGGTGCCTGTAGGTGAAGCGCTAATCGGGCGCGTCGTAAATCCTCTTGGCCAGCCGGTCGATGGAATGGGTCCAATCAACACAACAAAAACCCGCCCTATTGAAGCAGTAGCTCCTGGTGTAATGGATCGTAAATCCGTACATGAGCCGCTTCAGACAGGCATTAAGGCGATTGACGCTCTTGTGCCAATCGGCCGCGGACAGCGTGAGTTGATCATCGGTGACCGCCAGACCGGTAAGACAGCAGTGGCAATTGATACAATCATTAACCAAAAAGGCCAGAACATGATCTGTATCTATGTTGCGATTGGCCAGAAAGAATCAACTGTACGTAATGCGGTAGAAACGCTGCGTAAATACGGCGCTCTTGATTATACGATTGTTGTGACTGCGGCTGCATCCCAGCCTGCTCCGCTATTGTATTTGGCTCCATATGCAGGTGTTTCAATGGCTGAAGAATTCATGTATGAAGGCAAGCACGTATTGGTCGTTTATGATGACCTTTCCAAGCAGGCAGCTGCTTATCGTGAACTTTCCTTGCTGCTCCGCCGCCCTCCAGGCCGTGAAGCATATCCAGGGGATGTTTTCTACTTGCACAGCCGCCTACTCGAGCGTGCAGCTAAATTGAGTGATGCTAAAGGTGCTGGCTCCATCACTGCTCTGCCGTTTATTGAAACACAGGCAGGGGACGTATCTGCCTATATCCCAACAAACGTTATTTCCATTACTGACGGACAAATTTTCCTTCAGTCTGACTTGTTCTTCTCCGGTGTACGTCCGGCGATCAACGCAGGTCTTTCCGTATCAAGGGTTGGTGGTTCCGCGCAGATTAAAGCGATGAAGAAGGTTTCCGGGACACTGCGTCTCGACCTGGCTTCTTACCGTGAATTGGAAGCATTCTCCCAGTTTGGTTCGGACCTTGATAAAGCTACACAGGCGAAGCTTGGCCGCGGTGCCCGTACTGTAGAAGTGTTGAAACAGGACCTTCACAAGCCGCTGCCTGTTGAAAAGCAGGTTGCGATTCTATATGCATTGACTCGCGGATTCCTTGACGATATTCCTGTAACCGATATCCGCCGGTTTGAATCCGAGTTCCATGCCTGGCTCGACCACAACCGCAAAGAAGTGTTGGATCATATCCGTACAACGAAGGAGCTTCCTTCCGATGAAGATATGGCATCTGCAATCAACGACTTCAAAAAGACGTTTGCAGTAACTGAATAATTATTATTCTACAACACAAGATGGCAGGGGCATTTACCTGCCCCCATGCCAAACTTTGAAAAAGGGTGGTGAGAACCAGTGGCATCATTACGCGATATAAAATCCCGGATTACCTCCACAAAAAAGACGAGCCAGATTACTAAAGCGATGGAGATGGTATCTGCCGCTAAATGGAACCGGGGCGTGACCAATGCGAAAGCATTTGTTCCATACATGGAAAAAATCCAGGAAGTAACAGCTTCCATTGCTGTGGGCAGTAAGGATGTAAACCATCCAATGCTGCAGCACAGGCCAGTTAAGAAAACCGGTTATCTTGTCATTACGTCTGACAGGGGGTTGGCCGGCGCATTCAACAGCAACGTTTTACGCCAAGCTCTTCAGGCTATCCAGGGAAAGCATAAGTCCAACGACGAATTTGGCATTATTGCGATTGGCAGGGTGGGGCGTGATTTCTTCCGTAAAAGGGGCATGAACGTTGTGCTTGATATTGTTGGAATCTCGGACCAGCCGTCATTCGATGATATTAAAGAAATTGCCAGCAATACGGTTGGCATGTTCTCAGATGGCATATTTGATGAACTACATATTTACTATAGCCACTACGTAAGTGCAATTTCACAGGATGTTACTCATAAGAAGCTGCTCCCGCTAACAGATATTGCAGCTTCATCAAAGCTTACATCATATGAATATGAACCGAATGCTGAAGCGATCCTGGATGTTCTCCTTCCCCAATATGCTGAAAGCTTGATTTATGGAGCTCTTCTCGATTCCAAGGCAAGCGAGCATGCTGCGAGAATGACGGCAATGAGGAATGCAACAGACAACGCCAATGAATTAATCAGTTCTTACAGTTTGACTTATAACCGTGCGCGCCAAGCCGCGATTACTCAGGAAATCACTGAAATTGTCGGCGGAGCAGCCGCGCTGGAATAGATAAAAACCCTCCTTCAGGCAGGAAGAAGGGTCAGGACCGGGAAGCACAAGGCGGGACCAACCGCCGTACTCCCCACCTTTTTTATTGTATGGAGTGAAATGTACATTCCAGCTTTCGGGTTTTTATAAAAAGGAAAGTACTTTATCCTTTTTTAACGGAAAAGGAAAACGAAGGCCAGTAACTGGCGGGTTTTTCTAACGATAGGAGGGAAAACGATGAACACAGGACAAGTCCTGCAGGTTATGGGTCCGGTAGTTGACGTAAAGTTTGAAAGCGGCAGACTGCCGGAAATCTATAACGCATTAACTATTAATACCAAAGCTCAAAATGCATCGGAAGTCGATATTAACCTGACTTTGGAGGTTGCCCTTCACCTGGGTGATGATACTGTCCGGACAATCGCTATGGCTTCGACAGACGGCTTGACTCGCGGTGTAGAAGTTGTAGATACTGGTGCGCCAATTTCAGTACCAGTTGGTGATGTAACACTGGGCCGCGTATTCAACGTACTTGGCGAGGCTATCGATTTGAAAGAAGATGTTCCTCAAAGCGAGCGCAGGGATTCAATCCACCGAGAAGCGCCAACCTTCGAACAGCTCTCTACAGAGGTCGAAATTCTTGAAACAGGCATTAAGGTTGTTGACCTGCTGGCACCATACATCAAGGGTGGTAAAATCGGCCTCTTTGGAGGTGCAGGTGTTGGTAAAACTGTTCTTATCCAGGAATTGATCAATAACATCGCGCAGGAACACGGAGGTATATCGGTTTTCGCGGGTGTTGGGGAGCGAACTCGTGAAGGAAATGACCTTTACCATGAAATGACCGATTCCGGCGTTATTAAAAAGACTGCGATGGTATTCGGCCAGATGAACGAGCCGCCTGGCGCGCGTATGCGTGTTGCCCTGACTGGTTTGACTATGGCAGAATATTTCCGTGATGAACAAGGACAGGACGTTCTATTCTTCATGGATAATATCTTCCGATTCACTCAGGCAGGTTCCGAGGTTTCCGCGTTGCTTGGCCGTATGCCATCAGCTGTAGGTTACCAGCCAACCCTTGCTACAGAAATGGGTAAGCTGCAGGAACGTATTACATCTACAAACAAAGGATCCGTTACATCCATTCAGGCCATTTATGTTCCAGCCGATGACTATACTGACCCGGCTCCTGCTACAACATTTGCCCACTTGGATGCAACTACAAACCTTGAGCGTAAACTATCCGAAATGGGTATCTACCCTGCGGTGGATCCACTTGCCTCAACATCCCGCGCATTGTCGCCGGAAATTGTTGGCGAGGAGCATTACAGTGTGGCCCGCCAGGTACAGCAAACACTCCAGCGCTATCGGGAACTCCAGGATATCATTGCGATTCTTGGTATGGATGAGCTAGGGGATGAGGATAAGCTTGTTGTACACCGTGCGCGCCGTATCCAGAACTTCCTTTCTCAAAACTTCCACGTTGCCGAGCAGTTTACCGGTCAGCCTGGATCCTATGTACCGGTTAAAGAAACGGTTAAAGGCTTCCGTGAAATCCTTGACGGTAAATATGACCATCTTCCGGAAGATGCGTTCCGTCTGGTCGGCCGTATCGAGGATGTTGTTGAAGCTGCAAAACGCATGGGTGTAGAGGTTTAAACCAGCCAGGAGGGTGAAAAATGAGGACGATGAAAGTCAGTGTTGTAACTCCCGATGGCCCGGTATATGAATCAGATGTTGAGATGGTTAGCACAAAAGCTCAGAGCGGTGAACTCGGGATTCTTCCCGGCCATATCCCAATGGTAGCCCCATTGGATATTGGTGCAGTAAGGCTGAAAAAGGATGGAAACACGGATTATGTTGCAGTTACCGGCGGATTCCTTGAAGTACGTCCTGATCAAGTCACGATCCTGGCCCAGGCTGCTGAACAGTCGAATGCCATTGATGTGGAGCGTGCCCTGCGTGCGAAAGAGCGTGCCGAACAGCGACTCCGTGAGCGCCAGCAGGAAAACGTTGACTTCAAACGGGCTGAGCTTGCCCTGCAGCGTGCCATCAACCGTCTGGCTGTTGCGGAAAGAAGACTATAAAACTAATAATTAAAAAGCTGGTTGGGAGACTGTCACATGACATCTCCTCAACCAGCTTTTTTTGTTTTAATCCAAAACCTGAACATTGTATGAAAAATAGTCAATTTGGCACATTTTTACTAGAAGGGGTTTAGGACTGGTTGAATGCGGGGTAATCCATATACTGTAATGAACGGTTAATTATGGGATTTTCATCAATCGATTTATCTACATAAAAACGATAAAGGCAAACCTTCCGAAAGGAGGGGACGCAAAGCCTAGGAGCCTGTAATCATTTTTTGATGATGGCCGTCCAGCTGCCAGAATATTTCTGGCAGCTTTTTTGCGTTTACTCGATATTTCGTATCGGGTAGGCTATCGGCTATTTCATAAATAATTATATAAACGGGGTGATGCCTTTTTAGAGGACAAGCTGCTTTTATTCCTGTTGAGGTACGAAATATAGTGAAAGAGGGGATAGTTTTTGAAAAATAAAAAAATCGGACTACTGCTTATTGCACTGCTTATGTTCTTCAATCTTCTTCCGAACGGGGCTGTTTTTGCCAACAATAGCAATAACGGAGGAGTCGCCCAGCCCAAGGAAGGGTTTGAAATGTTCAAGGTAGATTCAGAGGCTTGGAAGGATGGAACCTATAAACATCAGGGAGGGACACTTGAGGTCAACCTTAAATTTGAAAAGGCCGGCAATAAAAAGGAAGCAAAATCTGTATCCTGGACGTCGAATATTCCTGTCTATTTCGTAAATGTAAAGGGAGGAAGAGGTGGCGATGAAACTCCTTATCCTGACGGAGCGCTATCTGGAAAAGGGTTAGCTGCACCAGATAACAAAGAAATCAGCCATATTGCTTTTTACTATAAAAAGAATGAAACTCCTGGAGAAGGAAAGAAGTCACCGGGCCAAGAACAAAAACCGCCTAAACAAGGAGAAAGCCCACGAAATGGTGGGGAAAATCCGCCAGGTAAGGGAGATGAAAATGGAAACAGCAAGACCAACAAGTTTAAAGTAAATCTTATTAATGGCTGTATGCCCCTATCAGACCATGTATTCTTTATTCTGAATGGTAGCTCCAAAATCATTCTTGATGATTATCGTATTACCCTAAAAGACGTTGAGACAAAGGATATTGACAAAATAGGCGTTGTTTTGCAAAGCGGAAAAGAGCTTCTTTTTGAAAGGGAAGAGGTTCTCGTCGAATCGCCTAAAAACGAAAACGGTACAGTTATCTTTAAAATTGAGTGTAAAGAAGACCCACCTCCAGGGGATGGCAATAATAATCCACCAGGAGACACCACACCACCGGGAGATACCACACCGCCAGGAGACACCACACCACCAGGAGACACCACACCACCGGGAGACACTACACCACCAGAAGATAACACACCTCCAGAAGACAATAACCCGCCAAGTGATAAGGAAAAGCCTATTAAATTTAAAGTAAACTATATCAAGGGCTGCATGCCTTTAGTAGACCATGCATTTTTCATCCTCACGAATGGAAAGAGGCTAGACCTTGAAAGGAACATCGTTGAATTCAAGGATGTGACCCTTGAGGATATTGACAAGGTAGGGGTCGTCCTTAAGGATGGAAAAGAACTTATTTTCAAAAAAGAGGAAGTATTAGTAGAGTCGCCTAAAAATGAGAACGGGACAATCGTCTTTAAGATTAAATGTAAATCAGAACAGCCTCCAGCTGAGAAACCTGGCATGAGTAAAATAAAACTCATTCTAAAGGATTGTCTTGGAACTGTTGAAAAGGCCTGGCTTGTATTAGGAGAAAACAGGGAAATAGAGTTTGATTCTCTAACTGGCAGCCTGAAGCTTGAAGATATTGGCCTCAAGGATATAAAGGGAGTAAAGGTGAAGATTGGGGACGAGTTTAAATCATACTTAATTACTGGCCAGGATATTAAGGTTAAAGTGAAGGATAATGGCACGATTGTGATTACGATTGACTGTCCAAAACCACCGCCTGAGGGAAAGCCTGAACCAACAAAGGTAAAGCTTGTCATTGAAGACTGTATCGGCCATGTGGAGAAGGCGTGGCTTGTACTCGGGGATGGCAGAGAGATTGAATACACCAATCTTCTCGATCTAGTCCTGCAGCTTGAAAATATAAAACTAGAAAATATTACAGGCGTAAAATTAAAAATTGGCGAAGAAACAAAAACGTATCTTCTCTCAGATATAAACGTCACTGAAGAAGTAAAGGAAAATGGCGAAATTGAAATAAAAATAAACTGTCCAAATGAGGAACCTCCAAAAGAAACGCCTGTGGAATTGTCAGTGAAAGTCATTCTTGGAAACTGCCTCGGCATAATTGAAAAAGCAGTACTGCTTCTCAAGGATGGTTCAACAGTAAACTTTACTGTTAACGGGGAGCAAGAAACCTTATCCCTTAATCTTAAAGATATAGATGTTCAGTCGGTAAAAGGATTGATTGTAACCATGGGCGGAAAAGACCATACAATGCTTCTTTCCGATCTTGGCCAATCAGAACTGGTGATAGACGGGAATTCAATTACAATCAACATGGCATGTAAAGGGCCAGAAGACGGTACCGGCGTGATTATAGATGAGCCAAAAGTGCCGGGAGGGCCCGTACCGCCGAGTGTTCCTGGCGGAATAGGGGGAGTCAGTGAGGAGCTTCCGCGTACCGGGGAGAATAGCCAGTTTGCATTCTATTTAGCTGGATTGCTTTTCTGTATTGCCGGAACGGGAATGCTAAGGGCGTTAAGAAGGAGGACTGCCTGAAGAAATGAGGGAGAGGGAGACTAAGTTCTCCCTCTGTTTTTTAGCTGATATTTAATAGTTAAAGAAGTTCGAGACTGGAACAAAGGGTGATGAAAATGAGAAGGATTACAGCCGTATTATTGATTTTAATCGGGCTGGTGCTAATCGCTTACCCCTCCGGCAAAAACCTTTACAGTGATTACATGCAGAAAAAAATAATTCGGGAATGGGAAGCCAGTGGAGAAGAGTTTTTGGAAATTGACAATCGTGCTAGAAACAGCCTCAGCCAGCTAACGGAAATATTCGAAGGGTCCCTTGATGCAGCTCCGATTGAGGCAGCGGGTTCAGCAGCAAAGCAAACCACTGGGGCCAAGAAAAAGAAACACGCTAACAAAGACAAAGAACCTAAAGAAAAATCTCATGTTCTTGGAGTGATAGAAATTAAGAAGATAGGAGTACAGCTTCCGCTACTGGAGGGAGCGACCACGGAGAATATGAAATATGGAGCGGGGCATCTGACAGGCACTGCCTATCCGGGGGAAGCCGGGAATGCCGCCATTGCCGCGCATAGAAGCAGGTCGTTTGGGAGGATGTTTAACAGGCTTGGAGAACTCGAGTCAGGGGATAGTATCGTTATTAAAAACAAACAACAAACTTATAAATACAAGGTCTTTAAAATTTCCATTGTTACTCCGGTTGATACATCGGTTTTAAGGGGAAATGGAGATGATAGAATGTTGACCCTGATCACCTGTGATCCAGTCGATACTGCAACACACCGATTAATCATCCATGCCAAGCTGGTTCCCTAAACTGACAAGGTCTTTACGTTGGGAAATTACTCCAAAAGGTTGTAGAACTTTAGCTTGCCAGCAACTATACTTTTAGATGAAGAGAAAATAAACTGACTCTTATCCGAAATGGCAAACCTGTTGAAAGGCAGGGACGCAAAGCCAAAGGGCCTCCCCCAAAAAAATTTTGGACAGGCAGCCTGGTTACCGAAAGGGAGTTTTTTTGCGCAAATTTTTAGTATTCTGCTAGTTTTTCTGATATTTCCGCCAATTGAACCAGTTGTTGTGAATGCCTAAATGGTACTTGTCCAAACTCCGCCCATTGCCACATACATACAGATTCCCTCCCCAAAGGAAGTATATCGGCCGGAAGCAAAGCACATCGGGTAAAAAAGTAAAAGTAGGCATTTCATAGAGTGGCAGAACGTACTATTACAAATCTTCCAGCCAATGGCTCATTAACCCAACAAAATGAATAGTAGCAAGCCGCCTCCAGGCCTATATCTAAACAGTCAGGTGGTTTTTGATTGTGTATATAATCAAGGCGATTTATATGGTCTAAATATCTCAATCAGAGCATGCACTCGGGTGAAATAGGATTTTGAAACCCATTGGACTGGCCGGCAGGTTTTAAGAAGGCAATTACTTTGGGAAACTGTCCTTTACATGGATGAAAAAGGCCTGTACTGAATACATATAGTAAGGAATTACGGTAAGGATGCTTCATAAAGGACGGTGACAATTTAGAATATTTTGTCGATAAAAATGAGAAACAAACTCACTCTTCTTTTTATATCAGGGTTTATCGACACACAAATCCAACAATGCTATAATTGTATTCGGTTACATGTTTAACAAGTGTGAAAATTCTACAACATTGGAGGGGATGGGCATGGATTTGCTGAATGTATATCAGAATAATTATCTGATAGTTTTTGTGTTTCTGTGTCTCGGGATTTTGCTGCCGATTGTGGCACTGTTTTTAGGAAAGCTTCTGCGTCCACATAAACCAAGTGATGCGAAGTATACCACTTATGAAAGCGGGATTGAACCGTTTCACGATTCACGAGTGCAATTCAATGTCCGGTATTATATTTTTGCCCTAATGTTCGTTATTTTTGATGTGGAAACAGTGTTTTTGTATCCATGGGCAGTAGCCTATGATAAGCTCGGGATTTTTGCATTGATCGAAATGCTGATTTTCGCATTGATGCTTGTGCTCGGGCTTGTTTATGCTTGGAAAAAGAAGGTGTTGAAATGGAACTAAAATTGGACAACATATCTCCTCATGAAATGGAAGAAATGAAGCGGAATGTCTTTTTGACTACCCTTGAACAGGTAAAAGCCTGGGCAAGAAGCAATTCCCTCTATCCAATGACTTTTGGGCTCGCTTGCTGCGCAATTGAAATGATGGGGGTCGGAGCAGCCAATTATGACCTTGACCGTTTTGGATCCTTCTTTAGAAATTCTCCCCGGCAATCTGATGTCATGATTGTTTCCGGGACGGTCACGAAAAAAATGGCACCGATTGTCCGGCGCCTTTATGACCAAATGCCGGAACCAAAATGGGTAATCGCTATGGGTTCCTGTGCAACTGCCGGAGGTCCATATATCCATTCCTATTCAGTTGTAAAAGGCGTGGATCAAATTATTCCGGTCGATGTATATATTCCCGGCTGCCCGCCAAATCCGGCAGCCCTGATCTATGGTATCAATAAACTTAAAGAAAAGATTCGGTACGAGGCGAAGACGGGGAAGAAGGTGATCTAACCGATGAGCGGGGAGAAAGATCTTGAGCAACTAAAAAAGGAAGCAGTAGAGAAAGCAAAGGCAGCCGCGGCCGCAAAACGTGCGGCGAAAGCAGCACAGGAAGCGTCCAAGGCCAATGAGCCTGTACATAACGTTCCGCAGGCTGAACCTGAAAAACCTGTACAACAATCTGCAGATAATGAGGAACTAGCCCAAAAGAAAGCAGCAGCGGCAGCGAAAGCAAAGGCAGCTGCACTCGCGAAGCAGAGGCGTGAATCCGGGACAGGGGAAATGAGCCAGGAAAAGGCCCAGCCAGCGGAAACACCTCAACAATTAATTGAGGATGAAGATTTAGCGAAGAAAAAGGCGGCAGCCGCTGCGAAGGCGAAGGCAGCTGCACTAGCGAAACAACGGCGTGAAGCTGGAAACGCCGAACAGCCTCAAAACTCCCAGCCGGTAGAAGGAACTGTACCTGAAACTGGTGACGATTCCGATTTAGCAAAGAAAAAGGCAGCTGCGGCTGCGAAGGCAAAAGCAGCAGCTGCAGCAAAGGCAAAGGCGGCAGCACTCGCAAAACAGTCAGGCGAAGCAGGTGCTGAGGCAGCGGGCGATGATGAAAAAGCAAAAGCAATCGCTGCGGCGAAGGCAAAAGCGGCAGCTGCAGCAAAGGCAAAGGCAGCCGCACTCGCAAAACAGTCGGGCGAAGCAGGTGCTGAGGCAGCCGGCGATGACGAAAAAGCAAAAGCCATCGCTGCCGCGAAGGCGAAAGCTGCAGCAGCTGCAAAGGCACGTGCTGCAGCATCAGCAAAAGGCGGCGCTGAGAAGGAAGAAACAGCACCGGCAGCTCCTTCTCCTAACCAAGTTTATCTTAATAAGTATGTAAAAGTGATTGAAGAGCATCTTGGCAAGGATGTTTTGGAAGATTCCTATATTAATAAACTTTCAAAGGATGTCCCTACACTTGTAGCCAAGAAGGAAACCTACTACAAGGTCGCCCAGTTCCTTAAATTCAATGAACAGCTCAGCTTTGACTATCTATCGGAGCTGCACGGGTCGGACTTTGAGACACATATGGAATTGTATGTTCACTTGTACTCATACAAAAATCGCCAATCTGTGGCTTTGAAAGTGAAAGTTGATCGTGACGAGCCAACAATCGAATCCCTCCATCCGTTATGGGCAGGTGCAAACTGGCCTGAATGTGAAGCCTATGATTTGCTGGGGATTACATTTACAGGACATCCGAATTTGCATAGGATCCTCCTGGGAGAAGATTGGGTAGGCCATCCACTAAGAAAAGACTACGAGCAGTACGACGTGGAGGTGTAACCTGTGATACGAACTGAAGAAATGCTGCTGAATGTAGGGCCTCAGCACCCAAGTACCCACGGAGTGTTCCGGCTTGTCGTCAAAATTGATGGAGAAATCATTACGGATGCACAGCCGGTGATTGGATATTTGCACCGCGGAACTGAAAAGATTGCTGAAAATCTTCAATATACACAAATCATTCCATATACAGACCGGATGGATTACATTTCATCAATGACAAATAATTATGTAATCTGCCATGCAGTTGAAACGATGATGAATATCCAGGTACCGGAAAGGGCGGAATACCTTAGAGTCATTGCAATGGAATTGAATAGGGTTGCTAGCCATCTTGTCTGGTGGGGAACATATCTGCTTGACTTGGGTGCAACTAGCCCATTCATTTATGCTTTCAGAGAACGTGAAATGATTATCAATATGCTCAATGAGCTTTCCGGCGGCCGTTTGACCTTCAACTATATGCGTGTTGGAGGCGTAAAATGGGATGCGCCTGAAGGCTGGATTGATAAAGTAAAAGAATTTATCCCATACATGAGGGAACAGCTTAAAGGCTATCATCAGCTTGTAACTGGCAATGAAATCTTTAGGAATAGGGTAAAGGGCGTGGGCCGCTATTCAAAGGAAACGGCAATCCAATATTCATTGACCGGCCCGAATCTAAGGTGTACAGGTGTCAAATATGATTTACGCAAGGATGAACCTTACTCGATTTATGACCGGTTTAATTTTGACGTGATTACCGAGGAGGGCGGCGATGCCTGGGCCCGTTACCATGTCCGCACCCGTGAAATCGAGGAATCTTTGAAAATACTTGAACAGGCGTGCGAGCAATTCCCGGAGGAAGGGGAAATCCTCGCCAAGGTACCGAAGATTATCAAGGCTCCAAAAGGTGAAGCATATGTCAGAATTGAATCACCGCGCGGGGAAATCGGCTGCTATATTGCAAGTGATGGAAAAAAAGAGCCATATCGCCTTAAATTCAGAAGACCTTCCTTCTATAACCTGCAAATCCTGCCGAAGCTGCTGGTCGGTGAAAATATGGCGAATATGATTGCGATTCTGGGGGCTATTGATATTGTCCTCGGGGAGGTGGATGGGTAATGATACAAAATTTGCTTTCCTCAACCCCGGGGCTGGCCAACTTTGCTATCTTTTTCTTGCTAACCACGGTGTTCCTGCTCGTTGTTCTAGGCTTCGTAACGTATGGCATTCTCGCGGAACGAAAGGTCATGGGCTTCATGCAAATGCGGCATGGCCCGAACCAGGTTGGCGGACGCTGGGGATTGCTTCAGACAGTGGCGGACGTATTAAAGCTTCTGCTAAAGGAAGACATTATTCCGAAGGCAGCTGACCGGCCGCTTTTCATACTGGCTCCAGTGATCGCTTTTGCACCTTCCTTTATGGTACTCGCGGCAATTCCATTTACAGATGCATTTCAATTTGCTGATATTGGTGTCGGGCTTCTCTACTATATAGCGGTATCAGGTTTGACTACCTTTGGTATCCTCATCGGCTCTTGGGGTTCAAATAACAAGTATGCATTGCTCGGCGGCATGAGAGCAGCAGCCCAGATGATATCCTATGAAATACCGCTTGTTATGTCAGTACTTGGTATCATCCTGCTGACGGGAAGCCTGAACTTGAACGACATTGTCGACGCTCAGAAAAATGGGTGGTATATCATTCTGCAGCCTATTGGATTTCTTGTCTTCCTGGTGGCGTCCGTTGCAGAGTTAAACCGTGTCCCATTCGACCTCCCAGAAGGGGAATCTGAAATTATTTCAGGATACCATATCGAATACTCAGGCTTTAGATGGGCATTTTTTATGCTTGCGGAATATGTGTACATGTTTGGAATGGCAGCTCTAACTACAGTGTTATTCCTGGGCGGATGGCTGCCACCTTTGGAGATTCTCAATTTTATTCCGGGAGCAGTCTGGTTCTCGCTTAAATTTAGTTTAATTATTTTTATCCTGATATGGTTCAGGTCCACATTCCCGCGTTTCCGCGCAGATAAACTAATGGAATTTGGCTGGAAGGTCCTTCTTCCGGTTGCGTTGGCTAACGTTTTCCTAACTGCGCTTATTAAAGAACTCTTGGAACTCTTTTAGCGAATAGGAATTTGTCTTAAATGATTGAAATAAGGGGTGAGAACATGCTTGGATTGGCAAAAGGCTTAAAATATACCCTGAAAAATCTGACCAGGGAAAAGGTAACGTACGATTATCCGAATGAACCGCTGCCGTTGCCTGACCGATTCCGGGGAATTCAGAAGTTTTATCCTGAAAAATGCATCGTTTGCAATCAATGTGCAAATATTTGTCCAACTGACTGCATACAGCTAACAGGGAAAAAGCATCCGGATCCGACTAAAAAGGGAAAGGTCATTGATACGTACGATATCAATTTCGAAATTTGTATACTGTGCGACCTGTGTACAGAGGTATGCCCTACCGAAGCAATTATTATGACGAATAATTTTGAACTTGCTGAATACAGCCGGGATTTCCTGTTTAAAAATCTTGAGTGGCTGGATGAAAATGATGAGAATGTTCGGAAGGTGAATAAGCCATGATCTCAGGAGAATTTCTGGCCTTTATGGGGCTTGCGTTAGTCGGAGTTATCGGGGGCGTGCTTCTTTTGAACTTAACGAAAGTCGTCCATATGGTCGTCGCCCTCGTATTCACATTCGTCAGCATTGCTGGAATTTACATTTTGCTTTCAGCTGAGTTCATCGCTGCCGTACAAATACTTGTGTATTCCGGTGCGATCACCATCATCATGCTCTTTGGGATCATGCTTACAAAACATGACGATGAAGGCGAGCAGCAGAAAGGGAACTTGCGAAATATTCCTGTCTTTTTGGGGGTTGCAGCATTTGCCGGTGTGGTGTATGCCGGTATCTATAATCTAGATTTAAATCCTGGCTCTAATACCCTTCATGTAAACAACACCGAACAAATTGGCATTGCTCTGTTTTCTAGATATATCATTCCGTTTGAACTAGTTTCTGTTGTCCTGCTTGTTGCCCTGGTGGGGGCAATTATCCTGGCAAAAAAAGATCAGAAGGAGGGCGAGTAATATGGGTTCCGGTGTACCGGCTTCTGCTTTCCTTGCCCTGGCACTGATACTGTTTTGCATTGGTTTGTACGGTGCCCTTACAAAACGTAATACAGTCATCGTACTCATTTCAATTGAATTGATGTTGAATGCAGTCAATATTAACCTTGTTACCTTCAGCAAATATGGCGTGGCTCCATCTATTGACGGGCAGATCTTCGCGCTGTTCTGTATGGCAATCGCAGCAGCCGAAGTGGCTGTAGGGCTAGCGATTCTCATTTCTTTATACAGAAACAAAAAAACCGTCAACGTCGACGAAATGGATATTTTGAAACATTAAAAGCGGAAGTGCCCGGTAAGCAGCGTATGGCCTGGAGGGCCTCGAAGTGAGATAAAGGAAACACGAGGAGCGAAAGCGAATCGATGTTGACTTATCGTAACAGAGGGGACCGAAGGACACTAGACGCTGGGCGCTGAAGCTGGATAGATTAAAAGCGGAAGTGCCGCGTACAGCCCTTAATGCGAGCGAAGCCTCCTCGAAAGAGCTAAAGCTTTTTTTCATTCGAGGTGAACGCTTCCGAAGCTTTGTCTTGTAGGGCACACGTGGAGATAGTGAAACTTCCATCAGCGTTCTTTGCTGATGGTTAGTAAAACGCAGGGCCGACCTGCGGAGCCTGTCTAAAAGGCTCAATCAGGCGCGCTGACAGAGACCACTGACAAATGGATGCGCGTTTAAAAAGGGGATAGTGTATTGATGGAAAATGCATGGATCATACCGCTTCTCCCGCTCTTATCGTTTTTGATTCTTCTTTTATTCGGAAAACGCCTTAAAGAGGCAAGCGCTTATGTAGGAATAGCGCTGACGCTGGCAACCCTTGCCATGTCTCTGTTTGTCCTTTTTGAGCGATTTTCAGAGCCTACATATAAATCCGAGGCTACTTGGCTCACAATAAGGGAGATTCAATTAACAGCGGGATTTGAAGTGAACCAACTAAATGCATTGATGCTACTTATTGTGTCGCTCGTTAGCTGTCTCGTACATATCTATTCGAAAGGATACATGCAAGGCGATGAGCGCATTCCGGTTTTCTATGCCTATCTTGGCTTGTTTACATTTGCCATGCTGGGATTGGTCATTTCACCGAACCTTTTGCAAACCTATATATTCTGGGAATTGGTAGGGCTTGGGTCATTCTTGCTGATTGGCTTTTATTTCTACAAAGAGGAAGCTAAGGCTGCCGCCAAGAAGGCGTTTATTATGACCAGGATTGGTGATGTTGGCCTTTTGATAGGCATGATTCTCTTATTCTGGGAAACTGGCAGCTTTGAATATGATGAAATCTTTAAAGCAGTAGAAGGCGGAGCTATTGCAGGCGGAATGCTAACGTTGATTGCAATTCTCATTTTCGTAGGGGCTATGGGTAAGTCTGGCCAGTTCCCGCTGCATACATGGCTTCCGGACGCGATGGAAGGCCCGACACCTGTTTCTGCCTTGATTCACGCAGCCACAATGGTTGCGGCCGGTGTCTATCTTGTTGCCGCCTTGTTCCCACTGTTTAATGCCAGTGAAACCGCTATGCTGACGGTTGCTACCATTGGCGCATTCACTGCCATTTTTGCGGCAAGCATCGGCCTTGTTCAAAAGGATATCAAAAGGGTACTTGCCTATTCGACAGTCAGCCAGCTCGGTTACATGATGCTTGCACTTGGTTCTGCAGGTTATGTAGCAGGCGTGTTTCACTTGATGACCCACGCATTTTTCAAAGCGCTCCTGTTCCTGGCTGCAGGGAGTGTCATCCATGCCGTCCACACACAGAATATTGAAGAGATGGGCGGTCTTTGGAAAAAACTGAGGCTCACCGG
This sequence comes from Bacillus sp. FJAT-27225, assembly GCF_001685025.1. Classification (GTDB taxonomy): domain Bacteria; phylum Bacillota; class Bacilli; order Bacillales; family Cytobacillaceae; genus Bacillus_D. The sequence continues at coordinate 282,193 of NZ_MAYU01000024.1, forward strand.
ACCACTGTTCCTAATCGGAACCCTTGCTATCAGTGGTGTCCCGTTATTTTCCGGTTTCTTCAGTAAAGAAGAAATCCTGATCGCCGCTTGGGAGGCAGGGCATCCAATCCTGTTCACTCTTGCAGTGATTGCGGCATTCTTTACAGCCTTCTACATGTTCCGATTGTTCTTTATGGTTTTCTGGGGCGAATCCCGTTCTGATACAAAAAATGTGCACGAATCTCCTGCCTCTATGACAGGGCCGATGATTATTCTTGGCGTCCTTGCGGTTGTAGCTGGCTACGTTAATACACCATGGTTTGGCTCATTCCTCGGCGATTGGCTTACTGAAGGAACCGAAGCACTTGGACACGGCCATATCAAAGGGCCGGCCTGGATTATGCTTGTTGCAACACTCGTGTCGCTGGCGGGAATTTTCCTTGCTTGGCTCATGTATGGAAAACGTTCAATTTCAAGGGATTGGTTAAGCGGCAGTACACCAATGCTCCACACCATTCTCTATAACAAATATTATGTTGATGAGTTTTACCAGCTGTCTGTCGTTAATGCAACGAAGGGCATCAGCCATTTTTTCCGCTATCTTGATATTTTCCTGGTTGAAGGATTGGCAAGCCTAGTATCAGGTACAATCCAGGCTCTGGGCAAAACAGGATCGAAACTTCAGTCCGGACAAGTGCAAACTTATGCTGCCATTGCCTTCATCGGACTTGCTGTACTGACAGTCATCTTTGCGCTGACAGGGGGGTACTTGTAATGGATCTTTCGTTTGTTCTTACACTGCTCGTATTCTCCCCTCTGTTGGGAATCGCAGTTTTGGCCTTTGTTGGTAAATCGAATGAGAAGTCTGTAAAGCTAGTAGGATTCCTGGCTACCATTCCTCCACTGCTTATCGCAGTTGGAACGTATCTCCATTACCTATGGGGCAAAGACCTTGAAGACTTTTCGGTTAGGGCCGAGTGGATCCAATTTGGCGGTTTTACCGAGGAGAACTTCTTTTCTGTCTACTATGAACTGGCGATCGATGGCTTTTCCATGCTGCTGGTTGTATTGACAGCAGTTGTCGCAACTCTTGCGGCGCTGGCCTCTTGGAAGGTAAACAGGGAATTGAAAGGGTACTTCATGCTGTTCCTTCTCCTTGAGGTTGGCATGCTTGGTGTCTTTACGGCTCAAAACCTGATTTTATTCTTCCTCTTCTTTGAAATGACGCTTATTCCAATGTTCTTCCTGATTGGAAAGTGGGGTTATTTTGAAAGGGAAAAAGCAGCTTATAGCTTTTTGATTTACAATGGGCTTGGTTCAGCCATCTTGCTGATTGTAATCATGGTTCTATTTTCGAGACTGGGCACCACCAATATCGACATTCTTCAGACATTGGTAAAAGATCCGGCTGCTGGATTGGATGAACCGATTACGGCAAGCGTCAAGATGGGCTTATTGATTGCACTGCTCGTTGCCTTTGGCATCAAGCTGCCAATTGTGCCTCTCCATAGCTGGATGCTAAAGGTACACGTTCAGGCTCCACCTGCAATTGTCATGATCCACTCGGGCATTCTCCTGAAAATTGGAGCATACGGATTGATTCGATTTGGCCTCGGAATCTTCCCTGAACAGTTCAAGGAGCTTTCAGTCATTATCGCCATACTCGGCATTGTGAATCTCCTGTACGGTGCCTTTCTGGCTTTTATCCAAAAGGACTTCAAAATGGTGCTTGCTTACTCATCCATTTCTCATATGGGAATCGTCCTGATTGGACTGGCCGCATTAAATGAGGCAGGTATTCAGGGTGCTATATTCCAGGTAATTTCACATGGATTGATTTCAGCCTTATTGTTCTTCCTTGTTGGAGTCTTATATAACCGGCTTGATACATCCCTTCTTGCGAATCTGGGCGGCCTTGCGAAAGGCATGCCAATCGCTTCTGGTATTTTGCTGGCTGCCGGCATGGCATCTCTCGGGCTGCCTGGCATGTCAGGATTCGTAAGCGAATTTATGGCATTCCTGGGGTTGTTTGAGGTAATGCCAGTTCTGGCGGCAATAGGCTGTATCGGTATTATTATGACTGCGGTATACCTGCTGCGTGCGATTCTTGGCATCACATATGGGCAGTCTCATCGGGAATTTACAGCTGTATCTGACTTGAAGGGCGTTGAATATGTGCCTGCAGTGACTCTTTTATTCCTTATAGTACTGATAGGTGTATTCCCAAGTGTGCTCGGCTCACCGCTTCAATCGGCTCTAAAAACTATCATGCTTGGGCTGGGGGGTTGATGCGCAATGGATTTAAACGAATTGCTTTCATATGAATGGGGAGCGATGATGCCTGAGTTCATTATCCTCGGCACTGCAGCGCTTCTGACACTGATTGATTTATTTATGCCAAAGGAAAATGACCGAAGGATTCTGGGCTGGATTGCGATTGTCGCCATTATTTCGGCGGGTATCTCACTTGCCGGGATGATTGATGTACCAGTTACGTCCATCCTTGCCGATACGTTCAGGCTGGACTCGTTTGCCAAGGCATTCAAGTTCATCCTGTTGGCCGGTTCTGCGCTCGTTTTGCTATTGGCAATACAGTATGATCCGAAAGACGGTTTCGAGGAATATCGGGGAGAATTTTTCTATTTATTCCTGACAGCTCTCCTGGGTGCCATGATTATGGCATCAAGCGGCGATTTAATAACGTTGTTCGTTGGTCTAGAGACACTGTCTATTTCATCCTATATCCTGGCTGGGATGCGGAAAAATAGGCTTGATTCGAACGAATCTGCAATGAAATATGTTCTTAATGGCAGTATCTCCACTGCAGTTACATTGTTTGGAATGAGTTATGTATATGGCTTGGCTGGTTCGACAAATCTGAAGGAAATTGCCAGTGTTCTTCAAATGACTGCCGATACCCAGCATGTTTATTTGCTTGGGATCGCCTTCTTTATGATCTTAATCGGATTATCCTTCAAAATCGCTGCCGCCCCTTACCATATGTGGGCGCCAGACGTCTATCAGGGAGCACCAACTCCTGTTACGGCGTTTCTGAGTATCGTATCTAAAACAGCCGGGTTCATCATCATTCTTCGAATCATGCTCTCGGTTTTTGGAACCTTGGCATCTGAGGGACCAAATACAATGCCGCTCCTATTGAAGCTGCAGGATTACATTGCATTCCTTGCAGCCGCAACAATGATTATTGGAAACGTTGTTGCCCTAAGGCAGCGAAATATTAAACGGCTATTTGCCTATTCAAGCATTGCCCATGCCGGTTATATGCTTGTAGCCTTCTCAACATTAAGCTATTTCATGTTTGATGCCATCTGGTTCTATTTAGTCGCGTATCTTTTCATGAATCTTGGGGCTTTCGCGGTTATCCAATTAATAACTGAAAAGGCAGGTTCATCGGAAATAAAGGATTTTGCCGGACTTTATAAACGGGCACCGTTACTGGCAGCTGCTTTTGGAATCTTGCTCCTTTCGTTGGCCGGATTCCCAGGCACGGCAGGCTTTATCGGCAAAGTGAATATCTTTATGGGTACCTTTGTTGACCCGGGGAATCCACATTATGTATTGGCATCTGTCATGATTGCCATGACAGTTGTCTCGTATATTTATTACTTTGGGATACTGACACAAGTGTTTTTCCGTCCGGCCCAAGATAGTTCAGCTATCAAGACACCAGTGGTATTGACGATTGCCATTTCGATAGCCGTTGCGGGCAGCATTTTGTTCGGTATACTTCCAAATGTGGCACTTGATTTCTTGCACGAATATTTTAATGGGTTTACCGATATCCTTAGATAGGAGAAAGGAAATCTGCGTGTGCAGGGAAGGTATAACGAAGGGCCTTTGGTTTTTAGGGGAAGCCAGGGCTTGTGTTAAGAAATACCGGGATCTGGCGAAGGGGAAGCTGGAGCCCATGGTTCAGAAATAGGGGTAACATAGATGATACAAATGGCCGGCTCAAAACTATGAGCCGGCCATTTGTTATACTATTAGTCTAGTTTTTTCTTCAAGAAAGCAAGCAGGTCTTCACGTAATTCTGGCATTTGCAAAGCAAATTCAATCGTTGTTTCAATAAAACCGAGTTTTTCACCAACGTCATAGCGGTTTCCTTCAAATTCATAAGCAAAGACCCGCTGAATTTCATTTAAGCTTTGGATAGCATCAGTAAGCTGAATTTCCCCGCCAGCTCCGACTTGCTGCTTATCGAGGAACATAAAGATTTCGGGAGTAAGGATATACCGTCCAATAATGGCAAGATTCGATGGAGCAGTGCCAGGCTTCGGTTTTTCGACAAACTGCCTGACTTGATAGCGCCTGTTGTATTCCTCAATCGGATCAATAATTCCATATCGGTGCGTTTCCGAATCAGGAACGCGCTGGACCCCAATAACAGAAGAGAGAGTCTCGTCATACTGATTGATAAGCTGCTTCAGGCATGGAACTTCAGCCTGGACGATATCGTCACCTAAAAGAACGGCAAACGGTTCATCCCCAATAAAATTGCGGGCACACCAAACCGCATGGCCAAGCCCTTTTGGCTCTTTCTGGCGAATGTAGTGGATGTCGACCATATTCGTCGAAGCCTGTACTTTCTCCAGTAAGTCGTATTTCTCTTTTTCCAGAAGGTTTTGTTCCAATTCAAAAGCATGGTCAAAATGATCCTCGATAGATCGTTTTCCTTTACCTGTAACAATAATAATATCTTCAATTCCGGACTCAATCGCTTCCTCAACAATATATTGAATGGTTGGTTTATCGACAATCGGAAGCATCTCTTTTGGCATTGCTTTTGTTGCAGGCAAAAATCTAGTGCCAAGTCCAGCAGCAGGAATAATTGCTTTTCTTACTTTTTTCACATTGATCTCCTTCTCCAAAATGTATTTAAAAATCCATTAAAAGTTTAAAAAATTGCTTTCGGGGAAGCCATTCCCTACAATAAAAAGTGTAATATTTATTATTATTTCATATAAAAAACATTCAGACAATACTTAGTAGCTCTGGAAAATTTTAATCCTGGAAAGAAAAAACGGAGGAACGAACAATGGTAGGCGGACTTGGGCCAGAGGCATTGGTGGGTATTACTACCCATCTAATTTTTATAGCATTAACATGGTGGGCATTGCAGTCGTTAAATTTCGACAAATTTCTACGTGCTGGGAAAGTGCTGCAGGCAAGGATTTTATACATACTGCTATCAATCGGAATTGGATCGACCGTAAGTAACTTCTTTTTGGATTACCTCCTGCTATCAAGGCAGCTCCAGCATATGTTTTAAGTTTTGAACAAGCAATGTGCATTCCTTTTCTCATGATGAAAACCTCTTGGGGATGTGAAATGGATTGCAAGAAATTGAAACTTTCCTTGAGGTTAAACGTCTATATCGGAGGGAAATCGGCCCCGATTGAATTGCATAATAACTGGAAAATAAAATAGGACTTCATTCATGTGTTCAAATGGGTGTTTTTTCAGTACAATCAAGATTGTGATTTAAAATACAATATGTGCAAACACTTTGTCTAAAAGTGACGAGATTTCCCATGTATGTACCCACCCTCCCTGGCAAAAATGGTAATAAGGGAAAGGGAGCGGGCGCATGAATATTAAAAAGGCTTTATCATTATTTGCCATAATTGGTTTTATCATGTTGGAACTTGGGAATAAGACGACTGTAGCTGACAGTGCATCGGAAATTTTAAGGCTTGCCGCTGTATTGGAAGCAGAAGATATTAGCTTTAAGGAGTGGTCGGTTTATTCACGGGAGTATATTGAAGTCTCCAATTCACCCGGGGAATTGGAGGAGTATGCCAATGAGCTTCAGGACATGTTCCCGGACTGGGAATGGTCCATCACCTCTAAAGGCCATCTTTGGGAGGCAACTGCTGTATCTCCTTCTACCTCCTATGGCCAGGAATACCTTCAATTAATTTCTACCCGCACACCCCGTAAGGCAGATGCGTATATAATATATAAGGTGACCGGCGGAAAATGGAATGAGGAAAGTGTGGCCTTTTTACAATCAAAGAAATTTATGGATCGGCTAAACGACATATTTCGTGGCGAACCGTCAATTTTTTCTTGTATAAAGGGTACTTTCAATGGTAGAATGGAAAAGGTTTTATCTGAAAAAGTAACTAGTATTTTGGGACAATTGAATGCCGCTGAAACCGAGGCAATGAGAGAAGACGATTTTATTTCCGTGTCGGGATATTCACCTGAATTTACCGATGTGTTTGGAAATGGTATGAACGTACAAATTGCTGTTCGTCAGGCTGGGGGAAAAGAAGCAAGTGTCATTGTCGGCACCCCCATCATAACGGTTGAATATTAATATAGAAGAGAACTTGGACGCGGAGGGGAATACACTTGGAAAAAATCATCGTCCGCGGCGGAAATAGGCTGAATGGAACAGTTAAGGTTGAAGGTGCCAAAAATTCTGTACTGCCTGTACTCGCTGCAACACTATTGGCTAGTGATGGGAAAAGTATTATTCGTGATGTGCCTACTCTCTCCGATGTATATACGATCAACGAAGTATTACGAAACCTAAACGCAGATGTCGTTTTTAAAGATAATCAAGTTGTTGTAGATGCATCTAGAGAGTTGAATGAGGAGGCACCATTTGAGTATGTCCGCAAAATGCGTGCTTCAGTATTAGTTATGGGCTCTTTGCTCGCGCGCAATGGCCGCGCACGTGTGGCACTGCCTGGTGGCTGTGCGATTGGCTCACGCCCAATCGACCAGCACTTGAAAGGCTTTGAAGCAATGGGTGCAAAAGTTAAGGTGGGGAACGGTTTTATTGAAGCGGAGGTTGATGGCCGCTTGAAAGGTGCCCGTGTTTACCTGGATTTCCCTAGCGTTGGAGCAACTGAAAATATCATGATGGCTGCCACACTTGCGGAAGGAACGACAATCCTTGAGAACGTAGCCAAAGAACCTGAAATTGTAGACCTTGCAAACCTTTTGAACAAAATGGGTGCAAAGGTTGTCGGTGCGGGTACAGGAACCATTCGGATTGAAGGCGTCAAGGTATTGTTCGGTGCTGACCATTCCATTATTCCTGATCGCATCGAAGCTGGCACATTCATGGTAGCCGCTGCGATTACTGGCGGAAATGTACTAGTCAAAGGAGCGGTTCCAGAGCATTTATCTTCATTGATTGCAAAAATGGAGGAAATGGGAATTACCATTATTGAGGAAGCGGACGGCGTACGGGTTATTGGCCCTGAAAAACTGAAGGCTGTTGATATAAAAACGATGCCTCATCCAGGATTCCCGACCGATATGCAATCACAGATGATGGCTTTGCTGCTTCGTGCTGATGGAACAAGCATGATTACCGAAACAGTGTTTGAAAATCGGTTTATGCATGTGGAAGAGTTCCGGCGCATGAATGCCGATATTAAAATAGAAGGGCGTTCTGTTATTATTCCTGGTAAATCGAATCTCCAGGGAGCAGAAGTAGCTGCAACAGACCTTCGTGCAGCGGCAGCCCTCATTTTAACAGGCCTTGTAGCGGACGGTGTAACCAGGGTTACAGAACTGAAGCATTTGGATCGGGGTTATGTAAATTTCCACCAAAAGCTTGCAGCCTTGGGTGCCGATATTGAGCGCGTTAAAGATGTTGAAGAAGTATTTGTTGAAGAAACGCAACCACTTATTTCTGATATGAACGCGTAATAATTACTTTATTTTATTCATGTAATGGCAGAGTATGCCGAAGTGAAGCCGAGGAAAAGGCTGTCTGATGTCTGACAGTGTTCCTCGGCTTTTTTGTATTGATACAAATGAAAGAGTCTTGATAAAGTAGGGAATGTCTTGATAAACACAGAAATGTCTTGATAAATTTCATAAATGTACTGTAAAAGAGAGTTTGAAATTAAAAGCATTACTAGTCGCTCAGGTATTGGAACCGTTTTGGGCTTTGAGGAAGGCAAACACGAAGTCAATAAGCTGTATTAGCACCATTTCAAGTTCTGAGACAAGCTGAAACGAAGCCAATGAGTCGTATTGGCATCATTTCAAGGTTTGTGACAAGCTGAAACGCAGCTAATGAGTCGTAATGGCATCCTTCCAAGTTTAGAGTAAAGCCGAAATGTATCAATAGATTGATCGCTGCAGTTCTAAGTTTCTTTATATTGTAACAATATCCATAGGGGCGAATTGGTAAAATGGGTGAGAGAGGTGTGTGCCCATGACAAAATTTTTTATTAAGCTGAAATCAGCACTATTTACCACCCTGGCCCTTGGAGTCATAACTCTTTTTATTCCAAACTTCCTTTCTGGATCTGTCGGGTCAACGATCTTTGTTTTTGGAATCATGCTGCTTGTCGCAATGATAGGCAATATGGTAGTAGCAATCCCAGTATCTTATTTTTCCGATTTCCTGACAAGGCGGCTCGGCGCTTTCCGATTTCCTGTTGCGGGGTTGATCCATATTGCAATTGGGCTGCTACCAGTATTGATTATTGATGAAGTAGCGTTCTATTCAATCGCAGCAGCTTTCCTATTCTTCCTCTTCACGGAGTGGCAGCAGGCAGGAAAGAAAATTGCGTTTACCTGGAAGCCCGCTATCTCATTTATAAGTGTCGTGTCAGTTGCTGCTGCAGCGATCGTTTCAGTTCCGAGCCTTGTGAATCGCTTTCAGGAACGGACCCATAATGCGTATATGATACCGAAAGGCTTTGAGGGTGAGATAAAGATTCTCCATGATATGAAAAATGCCCCTCAAGAAAAAACTGCTGACGGATATGATGTGATTACCATTAATGAATCCGGATATGGACTTTCTGCAGAGCCACTCGATAGCTCCTTAATTGAAGACAAATATTTTTTCGTTGATGAAAATGGAGATAGGGAAGAAATAGAGAAACTCTGCGTATCGGTTGGCGACAGGAAAGCAATCGGTGGCGAAGGCTATGAATACACCTATGAAACACTTTATGTGACCTCAAACAAGTGTGGCCAGGTGTTCAGGGAGAATGGCGAGAAATATTTTGGCGAGAGACTGCAAATTGAAGAAATCCTCTTTAGGGAAGGCCTTGCTGAAATGAATGACTACGGCTATACCATCCATTCGCAAAAATAATCAGAACCGCTCGCCAGAATTGTACGAGCGGTTTTTTTAGTTCAAAACGATAAAAAGATAGAGTACCCTCAGCAGGCGTAATCCCGAAAACCTCATCCTTTAGTCATATCTGCTTGTCCAACTCCATATGTTTTAATGAAGCGCAGCCGGTTCATTGCCGGCCGTTTACTTTTCAACTGGAGGCTCCGATATATGAAAAAAGTAAAACCATTCATCGCACTAGCATCCTTCCTTCTTGCTGTAACGCTCATTATACCTGCTTTACTCGTCCTCCCCTATAAGGGTGAACAGGCGGGAGGCAGACTGGGTGAAGACCTGCAGCAGGCTCCAACTGATAAGGTGAATGAACATGCAGCAGATTCCACAGTGGAAGTAGCTGTCTACCGCACCGCCCAACAGAAAATAGAAAAGTTGCAACTTAACAAATATCTCGAAGGAGTCGTCGCTGCAGAAATGCCAGCCGAGTTTGAAGAGGAGGCCTTGAAGGCACAAGCGTTGACAGCAAGGACCTATATTGTCCAACAGCTGTTGACAGAGGAGAAGCTAGGCTTGCCGGAGGGGGCACAGGTTACCGATACTGAAATTCACCAGGTATTTAAAAGTGACGAAGAGCTAAAGCAGCCTAAACCTAAAGGATGGGGTTCCGACTATAACTGGAAAAAGAAAAAAATCAGGGAGGCCGTCCGTGCAACCGACGGACAAATCCTTACCTATAATGGCAAGGCAATTACGGCGACCTTTTTTTCAACAAGCAATGGATATACGGAGAATTCAGAGGAATACTGGCCAAATGCATTCCCCTATTTACGCAGTGTTGAAAGTCCCTGGGATAAAAAATCACCTAAGTATAAGAGCCAAATGACGATTGCAGTCACAGATTTTGAAAGCAAGCTAGGCGTAAAGATTGGCAATTCCAAGACAATTGGAGTCATTAAAGGCCGGACAGCAGGCAACCGGGTAGGAACAGTCGACTTCAATGGAAAGAGCCTGACCGGAAAACAGATCAGAGAGCAGCTTGGGCTCAGATCCTCCGATTTTTCCTGGGAGAGGCGCGGCGATAAAATCCTGATCACAACGCGCGGCTTTGGACACGGAGTCGGGATGAGCCAGTACGGAGCCAATGGCATGGCGGCCGAGGGAAAATCATATGAAGAAATCGTCAAACACTACTATAAAGGCATTGATATCAGCAAAGCAGACGCAATGCTTGCGACTATAACCGCAGGAAAGTAAATCAGGCCGGCCCCATTCATTCATGGGGCTGGCTTTTTAAATGGATTCAGGACAACATTTTCAAGACAACTTTTCATATATACGGGACGTTTCCCAAAAAATGCGCGACATTTCCAAATGATACAGGACAGATTTCTGAATATTCAGGACAAACGAGTCCGCTGGGCAGAGTAAGAATGAGAAATAGTGAAATCAACCAAACTGGAATGAGTTTAAAGCCCAATTTAAAATCTATTCACAGATGAGCAGCTGCGAATAGTGATTTAGTTAATGAAGAATTTTTTATACTACCGGGATTTGTGCTCAATAATCCATCTCGTGGACATTTCATCCTCCCAGGAGAGTCAAAATGTCCACGAAACCCCATTTGGTGGACATTTCACCCTCTCAGGAGAGTCTAATTGTCTACGAAACCCCATTTGGTGGACATTTCACCCTCTCAGGAGAGTCTAATTGTCTACGAAACCTCATTTGGTGGACATTTCACCCTTCCAGGACAGCCAAACTGTCCGCGAAATCATTCTCATTACCAAAAAATACAGTCCACTGTTTCAGGCTGTCCCCTCTCGCATCCAGTCTCTCCATTTTCCCAGCAGTTCCTTAAGCCTTGAAAACTTCCCTTTAAACATTGCACCATCTACAAAATAATACACGGCCAAAACACCGGTAACGTCTTTAAAAAGGTCAAACAGCGAAGCAGAGCGGTACGGGTAAAACGACTGATGAATCTCATCTGTCAGTCCATACAGGGAGGCGGCGGCCGCGAGAATAAGATTGACCTGAACAGTAAATTTCTTTTTCAAAGTCAGGAAGGCAATGACAAACAGTCCGTATAAAATCGCAAATTCCACAAAATGAAGGGACTCCTTAATGGTCCGGTCGAGCGTTGAATCCGGGAGCTCGACAAAATGGTTACTTGGCAGGCTCGACATAATCCATATCAATGCCATATAGATGAAAGGCAGCAGCCGGGCCGCCCATTTGACAATTTTCATAAAAAAATCTCCCTTTCATGCATAAAACATTCTAAACAAACAAAAAATAATCTAAAAAATTTTCAAGCCATGTATATAATTCTACCATTGTGTTCAGAATGATTGCTGAGGTGATGATAATGAGAGAGGAAGAAAAAAAGCAATCTTCTCGAGGTTTCAAACGCTTTTTAAAAAAGCGCTGGGTATTACCCACAGTTTACATTCTTAGTGCAGCTATCATTCTGACTGGTGTTCTTTGGTATCAGAACAGCGGCGACTCAGCAGACAAAAATGATTACAAATCGACTGATATCGCCAAAAAGCAGTTCAATGAACCTTCCGTCGAAGTAAACAAGTCTATGGAAACCCTCTCGATGCCAGTTGGCAACGAGGAGCAGACAGTCATTCAGAAGAAATTCTACGACAACGCTGCAAGTGAAAAGGATCAAGAAGCGGCACTGGTATTCTATAACAATACCTACGTTCCGAACACAGGCCTTGATATCGCAATGAAGGACGGCTCCTCGTTTGATGTCCTTGCAGCACTTAGCGGTACAGTCACTAGAGTAGAGGAAGACTCCCTGCTTGGTAACTTGATCGAAGTCCAGCATGACACTGGTATTGTAACACACTATCAATCCGTAAAAGATATTAAGGTCAAAGCTGGCGACACAGTTGACAAAGGAGACGTGCTTGCGGCTGCTGGCCAAAGCCTGCTGAATGAAAAAGCCGGCACTCATGTCCACTTTGAAATCCGCAAGGACGGCGTCGCAGTCAATCCGCAAAACTACTTCGACAAGCCGTTGAGCGCACTCCAACAAGAACAAGTTGGCGAGCAGAAAGCAGCGAATAAAAAGGCAGCTGTTGAGGAAGACAACAATAGCCCAAAACCGGTTGATAAGGAAGATGCAAAGGAAGATTCCAAAGAATCCTCCGAGCAGCCAGCTGACGATTCTTCATCTGAGGAAAGCGGCGACAACTCAAATTCATAATCAATGCTAGGAAAGGGAGGGGCAACCCTCTCTTTTTTTTTTAATGAAAAAAAGCTCTATAAATAAGTTCGCATTTCTTGTTCAGACTTGCATCTTTCCGATAAGCTTCCAAAGAGATTCGTTCCATAAAAAGATTAAAGAGACGAAACTGCTTATTGGGTTATTTTTTCGCGAATCGGTCATAAATGATCCCACTGAAAAGCCAGTTGGCAAGGGCTGAATCGTTAGCCTTTCAAAACAGTTATTGGTAAAATGGGGAAAACAGGATTTTAGGGGGATAGGTGATGAAAAAGCGAATAGGCTTGCTGATAGCAGCCGTCCTAATGGTAGTGCTTGCCGGATGTACGGAAAAACCGCAGCCTGCGGACCGTTTTTCACAATACATAGAGTTATGGAACAAGCAGGACTTTGACAAAATGTATGACTATTTGTCCTCTGGTGCTAGAGATGGGATTACGAAAAAAGAGTTTACGGAGCGCTATCAGAAAATTTATGGAGACCTCCAAATTAATAACCTAAAGATAAGCTTTAAGAAGCTGAAAGAAGACAAGCAGGCAGAAGAAGAGCAGGCATCATACGGCTATACGGCAAAAATGGACAGCATCGCCGGTCCAATTGAATTCGGCCACGATGCCTATCTAGTCAAGGAAACTCGGAATGATGACGAAAATTGGTATATAGACTGGAATACGAGCTATATTTTCCCGCAGATGGAGAAGACGGATAAAATTTCGCTCTCCTCGCAAACCCCAGCACGCGGTGATATTTATGACCGAAACGGCAACAAGCTTGCAACCATTGGGCTTGTCCTTGAGATTGGCCTTGTCCCTCAAGCAATGGCCGGCAAGGAAAAAGAGAATATTGCCAAGGTAGCAGAGCTTTTGAATATGCCGGAGGAAACGATAGAGAAGGCAGTCAGCGCGAAGTGGGTGAAACCTGAATACTTTGTTCCGCTTAAAAAGGTTTCTCCGCTGGATACAGCATTGATTGATGAACTTATTAAGCTTGACCCTGTACAGACCAAAAAGGTGGAATCTCGTGTCTACCCGTACGGGGAAGCAACAGCCCATCTGGTGGGCTATGTAGGCCAGGTAACAGCCGACAATCTAGAAAAAATGAAAGACAAGGGATATTCAAGCGGGGATATAATCGGGAAGAGTGGGTTGGAAGAGCAATTCGAAGAGCAGCTTCGGGGTCAGCCGGGAGTGCAGATCTTAATAGTCGACGAAGCGGGAAATAAGGAAGTGCTGGCTGAAAAACCGGTTGTTCATGGTGAGCATGTCAAGCTGACAATTGATGCCGACCTTCAAACCAAGATAGCTGCAGAAATGAAAAAAGAGGCTGGAGCCGCCATTGCACTTCATCCTAAAACTGGAGAAACATTGGCGCTGGTCAGCTCCCCATCTTTTGACCCGAATCAGATTGTATTTGGGATGTCGGCTCCTGAGTGGAAGAAACTGAACGAAGACCCGAAGAAGCCGCTAAATGCCCGTTTTAATGACAGATATGCCCCAGGGTCGGTGATAAAACCAATTGTTGCGGGTGCAGCATTGACTGCCGGTGAGCTCGACCCGGCAGCAGCCATGAATGTGAAAGGCCTTAAATGGCAAAAGGATGCATCGTGGGGCGGATATTATGTGACTCGGGTACGCGAGGCATCGGACGTAAATCTCGAAAAAGCGCTAGTCTACTCTGACAATATTTACTTTGCGCAAACGTCTTTGAAAATGGGGAAGGATAAATTTTCAGAGACAATGAAGAACTTTGCTTTTGGAGAAGAGCTAGGCTATCCATTCCCGCTTGAAACATCTCAGACAGGCTCGCTGGATTCCGAGCTTTTCCTGGCTGATGCCGGTTATGGCCAAGCCCAGCTCGAGATGAATATCGTTCACCTTGGTTCAAGCTATACACCTTTCTTGAATGGCGGCAATATGATTAAGCCGGTTCTATTACTGGACGAGGAAAAGAGCCAAGTGTTAAAGCAAGGTGCAATCAGTCCTGAAGCTGCATCAACTGTTGGAGGAATCCTTAGGAAAGTAGTTTCCGATCCAGGCGGGACAGCACATAAAGCTGAAATAAAGGATTATCCGCTTTCCGGAAAGACGGGAACCGCTGAGATTAAGGAAAAACAAGGGGAAACTGGCAAGGAAAATGGCTGGTTTGTTGCATACAATGCTGAAGCAGGTGATATGCTTATTGCAATGGTGATCGAGGATGTCCAGAAACGAGGCAGCTCCAGCATACCAATCAATATCGTGAAAACGATTTTCGAAGAGATAAAATGAGGTAATCCAAAGGGGGGTTCCCAAGAGTGGGGGCCTCTTTTCTTTTTCAAAAACAACTTCAAGAATAGAGTTAAAGAGGCCAATTGAAATTGGCGGGCCTTCCTGTAAGCTGTTCTTCCATTTTCGAATGTTCCGATCGAAAAAGAAATGAATGACTCAATCCCGTGCAGGGTCTATTGGTTACATTTCGACCTTCTCGAGAGTCTAAAACGTTGCCAATAAAGCTTATTGGTTACATTTCCGCTTTCTCAAGCGCCTGAAACGGCGTCAATAAGGCCTATTGGTTACATTTTGCATCTCTTCAAAGCCTGAAACGTCACCAATAAATTCTATTCGTTTTATTTCACATGTCTTCAGTATTGGAAATGCTATCACTTTTAAAATCTTATCACTAGTACGTCTATAAATAGAATTGCAGCCCAAAAAGATAGGGGATACCGTCATGACAATAAAGCTAGAGTGGTATAAGGAAACTTTTAAACAGGAAATCGAAACATATAACCTGCCCCAGGATCAGCAAAGGTTCACAGCGATGCCTAAAGAGGCACTAAAAACCTGTGAAAAGGAACCGGACAGGCATCCAGTCGTTATCTTATCTGATGGAGATTTGGCTGGCTTTTTCGTTCTCCATGAGGGCGAGGACATCAGACATATTGACGGATCGGGGAACGCCATTTTACTAAGAGCTTATTCAATAGACAGCCGCTTTCAAGGAAAAGGTATAGCAGGCCGTTCGCTGGTTCTGCTTCCATCCTTCGTGAAAAAGCACTTCCCAAATAAGGAAGAAATTGTCCTTGCCGTCAATCATGCCAATCCTGTTGCACAGCATGTGTATACTCAGGCAGGTTTCGAGGACCGGGGGAAGAGGATTATCGGCAGGATGGGCGAACAATATATTCTCCACTTATCTCTTTAAACCTAGCAAATTCAGTGTCGGACTTTTCCTCCTTTTCTGAAAGATGACCGTCTGGTATACTATTTCGTAAGGCGAAACAGTCGGGGAGGGAATTAGATGTCACTTCTTACATATCCATTCTCATCAAGAAGGATGGCAACCGTGGCGCGAAACGGAATGGTTGCTACGTCACAGCCGCTTGCAGCACAGGCAGGTCTACAGATTCTGCAGCAGGGCGGAAATGCAATTGATGCCGCTATCGCAACAGCAGCTTGTTTGACCGTTGTTGAACCGACTTCCAATGGAATCGGGGGCGATGCATTTGCGCTAGTCTGGACAAAAGGGGAACTGCACGGACTTAATGCAAGCGGTCCGGCACCACAATCCCTTTCAATTGAAATACTTAAGGAACTTGGCTATGAAAAAATGCCAGTTATGGGCTGGATTCCTGTAAATGTGCCTGGCATTCCATCTGCCTGGGCCGTATTATCGGAAGGATTTGGCCGGTTGCCTCTGACAGAGGTTTTAAAGCCTGCAATTGAATATGCAAGGAATGGTTATCCGATTTCCCCAATTCTCGGAAAGTATTGGGCAAAAGCATTTCAGGCATATAAAGCTAGAGCAACTGGACCCGAGTTTGAAGAATGGTTCCGTGTTTTTGCCCCGGATGGAAAGGCACCTGAAATCGGTGAAATGTGGAAGTCCGAAGATCATGCAAAAACGTTGCAGGAAATCGCAGAAACCAATGCGGAAAGCTTTTATAGGGGCAAGCTTGCTGAAAAAATTGCTGCCGCGTCGATTGAGCAGGGCGGCTTTTTAAGGAAAGAAGACCTTGCGTCTTACCGGCCGGAGTGGGTCAAGCCTATTTCAGTGAACTACAAAGGCTATGATATTTGGGAAATCCCGCCGAATGGACAGGGCCTTGTTGCTTTGATGGCGCTTAATATCTTAAAAGAATATACGTTTACTCACCGTGAAGATGCCGATGCTATCCATACTCAGCTTGAAGCGATGAAGCAGGCTTTTTCGGATGGAAAGACATACATAACCGATCAGAAAACGATGAAGGCCAATGTTGCTGATCTTTTATCGGAGGATTTTTCAAAAGCGGCACGGGAAAAAATCAAACCGACAGCCCAAATTCCCGAACCAGGAACGCTCCCTAAAGGCGGCACAGTTTATCTTGCAACAGCGGATGCTGACGGCAACATGGTATCGTTCATCCAAAGCAACTATATGGGCTTCGGTTCCGGAGTGGTTGTGCCTGGAACAGGCATCGCCCTCCAAAACCGCGGATATGATTTTTCCCTGGACCCTGAGCACGAGAACGCACTCGCCCCTGGTAAAAAAACTTACCATACCATCATCCCGGGATTTATCACCAAAGATGGCGGGGCAGTCGGCCCATTTGGTGTCATGGGGGGCTACATGATGCCACAAGGACATGTACAGGTGGCTATGAATATGATTGATTTTGGAATGAATCCGCAGGCCGCCCTGGACGCGCCAAGATGGCAGTGGATTGAAGGGAAAAGGATTGAAGTTGAGCACGAATTTCCGAACCACCTTGTCCATCAGCTTGCGGAAAAAGGCCATCAAATAAGTGTTGCTTATGATTCCGGCCGCTTCGGGCGCGGACAGGTCATTGTCCGAAATCCCGAGACGGGCGTTTTGACTGGTGGAACAGAACACAGGACAGATGGAAGTATTGCCTGCTGGTAGGAGGAGAACAGAATGAAGAAATTGCTTTTAACAGGTTTTGAACCTTTCCTGGGATTCCCAATTAATCCTACGGAAAGAATTGTTTCAGCCCTTAATGGACAGACAATTGGGGACTACAAGATTGTTGGTTTGCTTCTTCCGGTCGACTTCAGTTCCGCGCCAAACCGAATTGTGGAAGAAGTACGCGGGCTTGGACCTGATGCTGTTATTTCGCTTGGGCTTGCTGCAGGAAGGAATGCTTTAACACCTGAACGGATTGCCATTAACTGCCGGGATGGAGCACCTGATAATAAAGGAGTGGCCCTGGAAGACGCACCAATCGCTGAAGGCGGGCCTGATGGTTATTTTTCAAGCCTGCCAATTCGGACGATGGTCAATGTGCTAAAGGAAAACGGCTATCCCGCCGAAATTTCAAACTCGGCAGGAACGTACCTTTGCAATAACGTGATGTATTCGGTCCTGCATGAGCTCACAGTATCAGGCAGGACAATTCCCGCAGGATTCATTCACATTCCAGCCTCCCACGAGCTAGCCATTTCCGGAAAAAAAGCGATGCCTTCCTGGAGCGAATCGGATCTTCTTGAAGCTGTAAAAATAGCGATTAACTGTTTAGAATAAAGTAAAAGAAACCAGGGGAATCAGCTCTCCTGGTTTTTTAAAAAAAGGCTGTGTTAAGGGGTAGTATTGATTTTATAGGCGTTGATTGGAGCGGAAATTAACAATCAACTTTGACATAGCCAAAAAAGAGGGATAAAAGTGAATGAACATATACAGGAAGTCCTTAAGCGGATTGAAGCGGAGTACAAGGTAAAGATTCTTTATGCTTGTGAGTCGGGAAGCCGTGCCTGGGGGTTTCCTTCAAAGGACAGCGACTATGACGTGCGGTTCATCTATATCCACGATAATGACTGGTACTTGTCTATCGACCAAAAACGGGAAGTAATTGAAATACCGCAGCATGACTCTTTATCAATTCCTATTGACGAACTTCTTGATGTAAGCGGGTGGGAGTTGAGAAAGGCGCTAAGGCTATTCAGGAAATCCAATCCGCCGCTTCTTGAGTGGCTCCGTTCCGGTATCGTCTACTATGAAGCCGGAGCCGCTGCTGAAAAACTGAGGCAAATGAACGAGGCTATCTTTTCACCAGTGTCCGGTATCCATCATTATCTGAATATGGCAAAAGGCAACTATCGGGAGTTCCTTCAGGGAGAAAGGGTTAAAATCAAAAAGTATTTTTATGTCCTAAGGCCAATCCTTGCGGCAAAATGGATCGAAAAATATAACACAGTCCCACCGATGGAATTCCAGACTCTTGTGGAAGATAGCCTGCCGCCCGGTGAGTTGTATGAAGAAATAAATAGTTTGCTTAAAAGGAAAATTGCAGGAGAGGAATTGGACTTGGAGCCAAGGGTCAACATTATCAATCAGTTTCTCGATAAGGAAATCCATTATCTTGCGGAATTTGCAAGAACAGTAGATACCACCGTTCAGGACCCAACTGAGCAACTGGATCAGCTGTTCAGGGAGACGCTTGAGGAAGCGTGGGAATAAGGAAAAGCACAGGAGCATTAAGCAATTCGATAATGACTTATCGTTGAGAGAAAAAACATGAAGTTTGTGCACGCGTAGGCCTTGGGTAAGACAGTTATTAATGAAAAGTTATATTTTCTTAAACAGAAATAAAAGAAAGGCAAAGCGCTGGGACTTTGCCTTTCTGTTAAATTACTTAGGAGATACTTCATAAGCCCGAAGAATAATTTCCATTGCTTTCTTGCCTTCCTCGCCATTGATAAGCGGCTCGGTATTGTTGTTGATTGCATCAATGAAATCTTTGTATAGAGGCGTATGGCCTTCACCATAAACGCTGTCAATATCGGTGTTGAGCTCTTCTTTATCGTAATCGCGCTCATCCGCAAACTGCCATGTTTTAATCTCATTTACAGCAAGTCCGCCGATAACAACTGTACCTTTTTCACCAAAGATACTTAATGTTTCCTCAAGGTTCTTTGGATAGACTACCGCGCTGCCTTCAACAATGCCGATAGAGCCATTTTTGAAGCGAATCAAAATTGCCCCGAAATCTTCCATCTCAATATCACGGAGGAATGTTTCTCGTTCTGCATGAATTCGCTCAATTTCAGAGCCACCCAGCATCCATTGAAGCAGGTCGATATTGTGGATACACTGATTCATTAGCGTACCGCCATCGAGTTCCGCCGTTCCCCTCCAAGGAGCCTGCTTATAATAATTCATATCCCTTGTCCAAAGAATCCTTGCAGTTCCACTCATAATCCGGCCGAATCTGCCTTCTTCAATCGCCCTGCGGAGCTTTTGAATCGGCGGGTTGAACCTGTTTTGGTGAGAAACAGAAATTTTCTTTCCATGCTCTTTTGCAGCTGCAATAATAGCATCTGCATCCTCGACAGACAGGGCCATAGGCTTTTCAATCAATACATGCGCCCCGTGCTCAATGCAGTCAATCGCATGCCTTGCGTGGTAACCGCTTTCGGTTGCGATGGTGACAACGTCAATTTGCTCGTTTTTGAGCATCTCTATGTAGTCGGTGTATACCTTGACATTGGCATTTTCTATTTTCTCCTCATACTGGCCTTTCTTGTCAAGCGCCTTCTGTTCAACAACATCACTTACTGCAACAAGTTCAGCTTCCTGAATGTTATTGATAAGTGCTTCAATATGTTTGTAGGATATTCTTCCACACCCGAGTATGGCAAATCTCAATTTAGACATAATAACCTCCTGTATTTTAGAAAGACTAATTTTGACGAAAAAAACCTACCGATATTGTATCAAATTATAAATTGAAAGGGAATTGGAGAGCATATTGGCGCAGTGGGCATAAGAAAACTCCCCTGTTCCGGCAGGGGAGCTCGTTTAAAAATCTCTGAACATCTGACGCCTTGGCCTTACTACTGGTTTTGGATTATCGGTATCATCAGACTCACTCTTATTCAGCAGCTCTTCCAGTTTCCTGACTGCAAAAGAAAACTCGTCGTTTGTCATTTCATTCTTTGCTAAAGATGAACAAAGCAGTGCATAGGCTATTGCCTTTGTGTCAATCTGGACGTTCACTTTCACATCAACCTTTGAGTTGCCACTATGACCAATGGCAGCATTGTTTTCATTTGTGTCCTTTGAAACTGATTCAAGCCTTTGTGAATCCTCATCATGATTATTTATCTCTTGTCTGAATCTTGGGCTGGCCATACTCTTCCCCCACATTCCTTGCCTATCCATTGTCAATCATCAATGGATACATCTTGATCCTGGTCTAACTCTTGGCTTTGGTCTGCTTCTGCTCTTGTACGGACCTTTGCAACTGAATCAGCATCTACGCAGATGTCCAGGCAAATCTTTGCGTTACCACTCTTGCGGATTCTGGCAATGTTTTTATTAAAATCAATGTTTTTCGTTTCATTGTCATTATCCACATCGACTTCATTTTCAAAATCGCTATCAATATCAATATCAACGTCGGAACGGCTCCTGGATTCAGAATCTCCGCGGCCAAATGAATTAAAGTTGCTGCTGCTTGATTCATCAAAATGACCACCAAAATTATGGTTATGGTCATGATCATGGTTACGGTCATGACCATGGTCATGGCCCTTGAATTCCTCTTCTCTTATGTTATGCCTTCTATCTAGTCCTGGAAACCAGCCTTTCATTCTATTTCCTCCCTTATTTTTATTCCCGCCAAAATCGGGATACCACACATCGCTCATATATTTTCTCCTCCTTTCTCGCCGGTTTATAAGCAATATATTCCTAAACCCAAAAAGAGTATGGACAGCTGTAATGGATTTAGGTTTTTTTTTCATATTTTTAAAGTTAATTATTTTTTGATTTCCACGTTTGCACTAGGATATATGTCCATCCCAACTTTTAAACCGTTGAATAGACTGTCATTACCAATGGATAAGGAGGAAAGAAAAATGGGTAAAGGTAATAATGGCGATAACGAGTCAAGAAGCAGATCCCGCGCAGATGTAGATTTGGATAATCGTGTGGATAACAGAACAGACGTTGAAAACGAAAATCGAGTAAAGAATAGGGACCATAACACCAATATCGCAAAAATTGAGGATAGCGGAAACGCTAAAATCGACCTTGATATCAGGGTAGATTCTGACTCCAAAGCAAAAGTCCGCGCCAGGGCAGATGCTGACCAGGACCAGGATGCCGATCAAGATTCAGATGTCGATATTGACTTCTAAACAAAGCGGGAGCACCTCCTCCCGCATAAATCCGCCATGCCCATGGCGGATTTTTAGTTGTGTAAAGATGTGCGAAAAGGGGCAAAACAGTCCAATTTTTCGAAAAACTTCCTTGACCCCTTGTCCCTTGTGCATATTCGCCTATCCAAGCTAATAAACTGTTACAAACCTGTACAAGAGAGTGTTTGAGGTGAGGAGTCGTTTGAAGACAATATGTATTTAGCCATAGATTTGATTAGACCATATAGGGTCAGAAAGCGAAGCGCTTTTTTATAAAGGGCGGATGCTTTCTGCCGCATCTTAATCCGGTGAAACCTGCCGGGGTGCGGAAGGCAGTATTTCGTCGAAGTGATAAGCGGGTCTCATTTCACACTTCTCACATCCAACTAAGGGAGGGCGAGTGGTGTGCACGATTACATCAAAGAGAGAACTATCAAGATTGGAAAGTATATCGTGGAGACGAGGAAAACAGTTCGCGTGATTGCGAAAGAATTCGGCGTATCCAAAAGTACAGTCCATAAGGATTTAACCGAAAGGCTTCCAGAAATCAGTCCAGAGCTTGCAAACGAAGTAAAGGAAATCCTTGATTACCATAAGTCGATCCGTCATTTAAGGGGCGGCGAAGCAACGAAAATGAAGTACCAGAAGGAAGAAGAAGGCGAACCGGTCAAATAAATAGCAACCACCAAACTTTTCAAATAAATCCCAGCTTCTTTTTTGTCCATCTCAAGGCTTTTATTCTCGACAAACTTTTACAGAATTCTCCTGAAAAGGTATGGAAAACGGATTCGATATGATACAATAAACAATTAGGAAAGTATGTGGAAACCGTTTTTTCGAGGAGGATATTAGAAGCAATGTTTGCAAGGGATATAGGGATTGATTTGGGAACGGCCAACGTGCTCATCCACGTAAAAGGTCGCGGAATCGTATTGAATGAGCCTTCTGTAGTTGCAATTGATAAAAATACAAATCGTGTCCTTGCCGTCGGTGAAGAAGCGCGCCGCATGGTTGGACGTACACCTGGGAATATTGTTGCAATCCGTCCGTTGAAGGATGGAGTGATTGCCGACTTTGATGTGACTGAAGCAATGCTGAAGCATTTTATTAACAAGCTGGATGTAAAAGGGTTTTTATCCAAGCCGCGCATCCTGATTTGCTGCCCGACGAATATTACAAGCGTCGAGCAAAAGGCGATTAAGGAAGCTGCCGAAAAAAGCGGCGGAAAGAAGATTTATCTTGAAGAGGAGCCAAAGGTTGCGGCAATTGGGGCGGGAATGGATATCTTCCAGCCAAGCGGCAATATGGTCGTAGATATTGGAGGAGGAACGACAGATGTAGCCGTCCTTTCAATGGGCGATATCGTGACGTCTTCCTCCATAAAAATGGCCGGTGATAAATTTGATATGGAGATTCTGAACTATATCAAACGTGAATACAAGCTTTTGATTGGTGAACGGACTTCTGAGGATATTAAAGTCAATATCGCGACCGTCTTCCCTGGCTCACGCAACGAATCCATGGATATCCGCGGCCGTGATATGGTCAGTGGCCTTCCTCGCACAATTACAGTCCATTCAACTGAAATCGAGCAGGCCCTTCATGAGTCGGTCGCAGTCATTGTCCAGGCTGCCAAGAGCGTTTTAGAGCGTACGCCGCCTGAACTTTCTGCCGACATCATCGACCGCGGCGTGATCCTGACCGGAGGCGGGGCACTGCTCCATGGTATTGACCAGCTGCTAGCCGAAGAATTGAAAGTACCGGTGCTGATTGCTGAAAACCCAATGGATTGTGTGGCGATTGGGACAGGCATCATGCTTGATAATATCGATAAAATTGCCAGAAGGAAACTTGGATAATAGAACTTTGAGCCTGGATGGAACGATATCTGGGCTCTTTTTATTCAGGGGGAAATATAGTATAAAATCAGGGAGCTACATTGTCTTCGGATAGTTAGATAGAGCTGCAGGAACATCTTGTTTGTCCGTATCAAGGATTAGCTGCTTAAGGGTTGTTCGTTCGAGTTATGGTTCCATTAAACTTGTTTCCGGGTTTAATTTGGGTGCATTAACCCCTGCTAAACTCCTTATAGTGCGGATGAAAATTGACAAAGACGGCGAGTTTCTCTGTTATTTAACAAAAAAAGCTGTTACATTTTGATTTTTTTCTTATAATAGAGATAAAAGGTACCAGTTTTTTTGCAAAAAAGGGCAGCTGGCTAACGTTTTTGCCTGTTTCCCGCCAAAAGGAGTCAATTATGTCGTCAACAACATATAAGCAAGAACAACCGAAGACGCGTGAAGAAGTGAAAAAAGCACGCCGCACTGAGCATGAAAAGGCTGTACCAGCCGGGTCAAACAGAAAGCGGGTCAGGACACGCCTTATTCCAATTTGGCTTAAATTAGTCCTGTTCATCCTTCTGGTAACTGCCTGTGCCGGTTTAGGTGTTATGTTTGGCTATGGCGTTCTTGGAGACGGAAAGCCAACTGATATTTTTAATGAATCGACCTGGACGCATATCCGGGATCTTGTGACTAAAAAATAATGGAGGAAGGGAGATACCCCTTCCTTTTTTTATTTGGAAACCGTACAATAAGATTAATACTACGTATTAATAGGAGGTACTAAATGCTTGATATTAAGCAAATAAAAGAAATTATTCCCCACCGCTATCCATTCTTGCTTGTTGACAAAATCCTCGAGGTCGAGGAGGGAAAAAGGGCAGTCGGAATAAAAAATGTCAGTGCCAATGAGGAATTTTTTAATGGGCATTTTCCAGACTTTCCTGTCATGCCGGGTGTTCTGATTGTTGAGGCACTAGCACAGGTAGGTGCCGTTGCGATGCTTAAGCGTGAGGAAAACCGCGGCAAGCTTGCGTTTTTTACAGGGATTGATAACTGCCGTTTTAAAAAACAGGTTTATCCTGGCGACCAGCTCCGTCTTGAGGTAGAAATGGTGCGCTTCAGGGGGCCGATGGGCAAGGGAAAAGGTGTTGCTACGGTTAATGGAGAAATCGCCTGTGAAACGGAAATTATGTTTGCCCTGATTGACCAGAAATAGAGGAAACATATTCCAATAACTAATCCGTTTGAACCAATTATCCAAAATGGGGTTTTGATTAGGGGAAATTTGTTAATTAAAACTACATCTAAAGCATGCAGTGCCACATACCTACACCTAGAGACTGCAACTGGCACTGCATGTTTTTTGTTTTGAAAAAAATCCGTAAGTTCCTTTCTGTTTTGGGGAAGCTAATCTCGGGGACCAATGTCCGGTCAAACCACCAACACGAAAGGAGATTTACAAGATGAAGAAGAAACTTTTCGCACTGCTAGCCTCCTCAATGTTTGCTGCTTTAATGCTTGGCGGCTGCGGTACAAATGATGATGAACAAAACCCACCACCTCAGGACAATAACCAGAATCAAAATGATAATTTTGATAACAGGGACGACAATGATGCCAACATCAACAATGATGGCAGGGTGGATGAAGATGGCTTACTGAATGATACAGATAATGGAAACGACAACAATGATGGCAATATGCTGAGGGACAACAACGGAAACAATTTGGACCTCGATGACGACGATAATAATAGATAGGAAACGAAAAAAGGCCTGGATAGAAACCAGGCCATTTTTCCAAGAACGCGGCTTGTGTTTTTACAAAGTTTGCAAGGCAGTTTAAGCCCTAAGCTACACCAGCCAAGGGATTGGAAAAATTTAATCAAACGTTTGATTAACAATCGCATCGTCGAAAAAACACGAAAGGCGGCTTCCTGAATACGGAGCCGCCTTCTAATTTAGAATTTTAAATCGCTGAATTATAACTAAAACCGCTGAATTAATTATTTCATCGATTTTGCTTAAGCCTTGGCTTGCTTTGCATTTTGTCTTTGAATTCAGACAGCAGCCCGCCCCCCTCATAACCCTGGTCGAGAAGCTGGCCAAGCAGCATTTCTGCATAGCCTACCTTTGTCCTGCGGAGTTTTCCTTCAAGCAGGACGCTAATATGTTTCTCAAACTTCTTCAACGTGCAAACCCTGGCCTGAAAAAAGGCAGGATCGTTTTGTCTATTCGTGATAACAACCTGGACAATGCATTCTTTTCCAGATTCCTGATATTTTTTAAAGAACTGGTAGAAGGAAAGGTCGGTGTATGCTTCCATCAGCCAGTTTGATTGCTCATCTTCTTTATTGATAATTAAGCCGCTTTCCAATGGAATTTCAATCGCTTTTTCATCCTCAATGATTTCAAGGGCGATTAATTTAAACGTTTTCACACATCATACCTCCCCTTAGGGTTTTTGTTGCCTGTATTATACCATAAGTTTTCGCAAACTTTGTTGCTATTAGAAATGGCAAAGGATTGGTATCCAGTTGATTGGAGCGGAAGGTGCGAGACTCCTGCGGGACAAGCGGGACAGGTGAGACCCCACAGTCGCTTTGGCGACGAGGAGGCTCACCGCACGCCCCGCGGAAAGCGAGCATCCTGGAGCGAAAATCAACTACTGCTTCGAAACTTTTTTTCTGTACTGGCAAAATCGTCTTATTTTGCATGGAATCGAGTCGATAGTTCACTTTTCCCTTAAGCAAAAGTGACTTTTAGAGGCAAAATGGGCCGTAAAACAGGTTTTTGCCAATTTTACTTAGAAAGGGGACAAGGATAAGATAAAACCATCGAAGGAAAGGAGTTGTGAAGATGATTAATCAAGTAACCCTGGTGGGACGGTTGACCAAGGATCCTGAACTGAAAGTAACAACAGAAGGAACCTATGTGTCGAATATCATACTGGCAGTCAATCGCCAGTTCCGAAATAACCACGGTGACATTGACACAGATTTCGTCCAGTGCACACTATGGAGGAAAGCTGCCGAAAACACTGCCCAATATTGCCGGAAAGGTTCAGTAATCGGAATAACTGGCAGAATTCAAACCCGTAATTATGAAAACAACGAAGGGAAAAAGGTATATGTGACAGAGGTCCTTGCTGAGTCGGTCCGCTTCCTGAGCAGCAAGCCGAAAGAAGGGGGACGCCGGGAAGAAGAGACTCGGAAAGAACGTGAATCAGTTCCGCTTCCTTTCCCTGAAGCTGGTCCGCATCACGGTTCAGCCAATCAGGTCCAGTTTGAGAATCAACACACCCCGAGTACAAATTCGCATCTGGCAGGGGCCGACCCTCACAGAGGATACCCCGGAAATGATGTGTATCAGGGCCAGGGTGGTTATTCCCAGCAAGAACCTGGTTTTCCTCAGGGACCCCCGCGCCAGGAGCAGCCTCCGGGGCCAGGGACCATTTTGCATCAGGCCCATCCGGTTCAACCGTCCTATCCCCATCACCAGCCCAATGCGCAGTCTTCATACCCAAAAGTAGATGCTGTTGTACAGCCAAAGGAGGAGTTTCCGTTTGGATAGGTATAAGAGCAATGTAGCCGAAAGCCTGGAGCTTCTTCTTGAAAGGCTTATTAAGATGACAGGCAGAACCAATGAAACGGTCTGCACTCTCAATAATCGGATCCAGCTCCTTGAAAAACGGTTGGCAGAACATGAACGAACAATTGGATGTACCCGCTCCGATCCCCATAACCAATCTCATCATGACTCTGGTTTCCTTATGCACTTATAAATTTCTATTATCATAAAAACCGACCGATTCGGATCCCATGGCCACCTTCCCATTGCCAATTCGATCCATACAGCCAGCCACAAGCCATTATCCCCTACAGAAAGAGATTCAATCCGTTTCCCCGTTCTCCTGCCCCCTGCTGCCGGCGGTAAATACCCGCCGGTTTTTTATTTTTGGAATCCAGCTCATTATTGACGACATTTTGCTCGTTTTCAAAAGCTGAAACGATTCCAATACATCTTATTGGCGACATTTTGCTCGTTTTCAAAAGCCAAAACAGTTCCAATACATCCTATTGGTGACATTTCACTTGCCACAATAAGCCGAAACGATTCCAACAAAAAAACCTGCCGAAAGTGAACATTGCCTTGCATAAAACCCCGGATTTGGGACAGACTTGTTAAAAACCCCCCTGTAATAGATAAGGAAAGCCGCTGAACTGCCAATTCAGCGGCTTTCCTTTTTTATATGTTCCTATATTGGTAAGACGTCTCTTCGCTGCCTAAGCTACTGAATGGAAAGTCAGTTGAATACAGACTGAAAAGCTAGCTTATCAACTTGTCCATAAATACAGACAACCGACCTCCACCACAAGGATTGATTATATTTACCTCATTATAAGTCCGCAGCTTGCAATAAAGGAACTGTTGATTGGAGCGGAAGGTGCGAGACTCCAGCGGGAGCAGCGGGACAGGTGAGACCCCGCAGTCGCATTAACGACGAGGAGGCTCACCGCCCGCCCCGCGGAAAGCGAGCATCCTGGAGCGCAAATTAACAAACAATTTTTCGAATTATTTTAAAAGAATCAGCTCGCGCAGTTCTTCTGTTGAAAGCTCAGTTATCCAGTTTTCACTCTGAATGATTTGGTCGTTGAGGTGCTGTTTCTTTTCAAGCATCGCATCGATTTTTTCCTCGAGTGTACCCGTGCAAATCATCTTATGGACATGGACAAAGCGCTGCTGGCCAATCCGGTAGGCACGGTCGGTCGCCTGGTTTTCAACTGCAGGATTCCACCAGCGGTCATAATGGATGACGTGATTGGCCGCTGTTAAGTTAAGGCCTGTACCGCCAGCCTTTAGGCTGAGCAGGAAGACAGGGAATTGATGCTCCTGGAACTGGGTAATCATTTCGTCACGTTTATGTTTCGGGACACTGCCATTCAGGAAGGGAACATCGATTCCGAACTTTCTCTTCAGGACTGCTTTAATCATTTGGCCCATTTCAAGATATTGGGTAAAAATCAGGCAGCTTTCATCCTGCTCGAGAACAGAATCAATGAACTCGACGAGTTTTTCCATCTTTGTTGACCTTGAAATCAAGTCACGCCCAGAAGCGCCACTGTCACGTGCTTCATTCGTTTCCTTTAAATACAAGGCCGGATGATTGCATAGCTGCTTCAGCCTGCCTAATAACTGAAGAATCATCCCTTTCCGTTCCATTCCTGTCAGCTTCTCAAGCTGAGCGAATGTATCCTGGACAAGCTGTTCGTACAGGGAAGCTTGCTCAGCCGTCAACGGGCAGTATTCCTTTTGCTCGAGCTTGTCTGGGAGGTTCAGGGCGACCTCTTCGTCTTTCTTTGTCCGGCGAAGCAGGAATGGCCGAATCAGCCCCTGCAGCTCACGGACTTTTTCTTTATTCTCGTCTTTTTCAATCGGAATAATGAAGCGTTTTTGAAACTGACCCAGGCTGCCTAGATAGCCATGGTTTGTAAAATCGAAAATCGACCAGAGCTCGGACAGCCTGTTTTCCATCGGTGTCCCGGTCAGTGCTATATGGTGTCTTCCCTTTAGCTTCCGGACCGCTCGCGATTGTTTTGTATTCGCATTTTTTATGTTCTGAGCTTCATCAATAGCAATGGTGCTCCAGTGAATGCTGGAGAATTCTTCTTCATCCAAATGGGTAAGTCCATAGGAAGTCAGCACAACATCCTGATCGCTGACGAATTCAGCAAATTTCTCACCTTTCAGGCGGTTTGGGCCATAATGAAGGTGAATGCGAAGTCCTGGCGCAAACCGTTCCAGTTCCTTCTGCCAGTTGCCGAGGACCGATGTTGGACAGATAATCAGGGTTGGCGGCTCCGTAGCGGCAGCCGCTCCAGCAAGAGCCTTGGTTGGGTCCGCCGTCGTTCCTTCCCCGCTATCAGCCTTTCGGGTACCGCCCCCTGGATGGCTGCCTTCTTCGGCGGCTTTTTCTTTTACCGAAAGAAGGTAGGAAATAAGCTGAATGGTTTTGCCGAGCCCCATGTCGTCTGCCAGGATCGCCCCAAAGCCGAATTGGCGCAGGAACAAGAGCCAGCTCATCCCTTGCTGCTGGTACGGCCGCAATGTACCGTTCAGGCTTTCAGGCACATCCGCAAGCGGAATTTCCTTGAGTTCGTTCAACTGCTTGAGCATTTGTTTCCATTGTCGATTCAGTTCAATTTGGATTTTCGCAAACGTACGCGGGTTTTCGAGCTCATCGCCCTCCTGTTCAGGGGTGAGTTCCTGCTCAAGCAAATCGCGGACGTGCAGACCTTCCTTTTCGGCTTTCTTCATGATTTCCTGAATCTGGCGGATAAATGCGGGGTCGAGTTTTACCCAGCGGCCTCGAACATAGACTAGGCGCCTTTTCTCCTCAACCATTGACCTGAATTCATCTTCGGAAAGTTCGACGCCATTCATCGAGAAGCGCCAATTGAAATCAAGCATTGCCTGCAGGCCGACAAATGATGGCCGGTGGCTCGATGTGCCTTTAAGTGAGGCTTTAACGCGCAGGTTGGCGTTCTTCATCGCTTCCCACCAGCCTGGCAGGAGTATTTCTACGCCCAGGGCAAGCAGGATTTCACTCGACTCTGTCAGGAAAATCCACGCCTCCTCTTCGGAGAGGGACGTTTTCAGCCTGCCGTAAACACCCAGGGAAGGAATCAGGCTTATCCAGCGCTTTTCCTCCTGGCCGGCTTTTTCCAGGTATGGCTTCCAGGAAGCAGGGACATTTGGGTCATCAATCCTGTATATGTCGTCAGGCTTTCGTTTGCTCCGTAAAAATACCTCAAGGAGCCAGAAGCCTTCGCCATCCTCCGGCTCGTCAAGCCGGAGCCCGACAGTGAATGGGGTCTCGCTTTCCCTAATTCCAACCCACTCAAGCCAGGAGTCCTCGTCAAAATAACGGGCAAGCGCGGCGGCTGGAATATTCTTGCTTTCAAGCAGTTCAAGTTTGGGCCCAAACAGCGCACGCATTTCGGTGTTACGGGTCAGATACGCGTCGAGCGCTTGATTATAAAGGTCCTCAATGAAGTCATAAGCTGTCACCTGGACCGGGGTTTCCTCAGGTTCCGCAGACAGTCCAGGAACAGTAACAGCCTGTTCCCAAAAAGAGCTTTCAAACTCATCACGGACTCTCGAAGGAAGACGCCAGCGAAATGTCCCGGTCTCCCAGGACTTGAAGTCAGGAAGCCATTCTTTTTCATGGATGCCTTCATAAAGGACATGCGCCGCCGCAAGACATATTTCAGCTGCCTCGTTCCAGTCCCAGTCAAAGAACCGGTTGAAAGACTCACGGGCAAACAGCGTGACCAGCTGCCAGGCATTCAGTTCAAGCAGTTCAATTCCGTCCTGTTTGACAGGGTCGAGGAAGGCACCGTAATAGCTTTCCGGATGCCGGCTGAACAGCGTGAATTTCCAAATATCAACCGGAAGCCATCCGCCGCTTTCATCTTGTGCGGATAGCAGGTAGCCTGAGTCTTGTTTTATCAAAAGTAATTTAATGAACCGTTCATTGTACATCGATTAGCTTACTCCTTTGGCATTCTTCATGAAATGCCCGCAGCCGCTTTGTCCGCTCCAGCAGCTCCTCGAAAAAAGCATTCCATTCATCCAGCCGTTTCTGCTTTTTATACAACGTCCGAAGTTTCTTCAGCATCCGGACAGCCTGCTTATAGCCTGGCCTGTTCTTGGCAGCAATTTGCTTCGCTGCCGACTGATGCAGTATCGACATGACCGCCTCGGGCATTTCCTTTTCCAGCACCTTTAGCCTTGCGCTCGGCAGGTCGGCGTACTGGTAGCCCATATACGATTGCAATTCAGCCCACTTTGCATAGTCTCCCCGCTCAAACAGCAAGCTCCCGTACTCATAGTAGGTGTAAGGGAGCGCCTGATGGAGAAGCCGCTCTAGTACATCCGAGCGTCCGGTTTCTTCGACATATGGGAGAGCGGATTCAACGACACTTCTGGCAATTTGTGAGCGGCCCTGATAACCTTGTATACTGGAAAGGACACCTTTCAGCTTCTGAATGATCATATCAAGATACGGACCCACCCGGTTCCATTCCTCATAAGCATTCATTTCATCAATCCAGTGCAGAAGGAAAGGAGAAGCTTCCTTTTCTTTGAGTATAGAAAGGTGGCCAAGAACGAGTGCATCCTCCTTAAGGAGGAAATTCAAGTGGGCAGCTGCAATCACGACTGGAAGCCCATTTTCTCCGCTTTCAATTAATTCCTCAAGCTTTCCCAACTCTTCTTCAAGCCATTCCTTCTTTTTAAAAAGGCCGGTCCAAATCCCCATATAGATAAATGTACGCTCGTACCTGAGCAATGGAACGTCGGTCAAAAGAACACGTGTATCTTCCCTGAGCTTCTGAAGAAATGGATCGAACCCCAATGGCTTGGCCCGATGTCCAAGCCTCGCTGCAATGCTCGATGCCTCATTGCCAAGGTCTGTAAATAGATGCCGATAATAACGGTTGACCATTTCATCTGTATGGCCTACCTCCCGGCTAAAGCGGGCAAGTTCCGCGAATGAAAACACATTTGCCGAGAGCTGGTATAGGAGGCTCCATTCCTCGCCGCGTGGCGAGTCAGCCTTGATCCGCCGCCAATATACTCCAAACAGCTCACTGACCACATATGGATTCACATTTTTCTTTGCACGCATAATCGACCCAAAGTTTTCTGTAAACGACTCAATCCAGGCAGGATAATCCTGTTTCAGTGCGCCATTTGCCTTAATCAGGTCGCGGGCTCGCTGCATGCCCCAGGCTGTAGCAGCCCGCTTTTCTCTGACAGGATAGCGCCAATCCTCAATCCATTCAGCGACAGAATCAGTCCGGCTGTATGCCGTGAAAAAAACAGCCAGCTGATGCCGGCAAAGGCCGTGGCCTGGACACGAACACTCATTCATTTCGGGAAAAAGCAGCTCCAATGTAACCCGGACCGGGACTACATCCTGAACAGTTGCCGTAACCGTTTCTTCATCCATCCGCAGCTGTGAAACCATTCCCTGGCGATACAGCATCATTCCCTTTTGCATCAGGCGCGCATCTTCTTCTGAATGCGGCGACAGCATATCCCGAAGTTTTTCTGACGTTATCTCCAGCCCTTCATTCCGCATCCGCACACACCTCTTCCTCTTTCATTTATAAAAATTCACCTTGTGTTGTTTAGCTCAAACTACTGGTCTTTGACAGACCTATACTACACACCGCAACAGTTTTCATTCCGACGTGGAAATGAGGAGAGTAATCCATTCCCGCCGCCATGAACATTCCGTTAGAGGCATGATAATTGAAAAATCGGCATTCTACTATTATACCCCAAATCAGGGCAGTACAGGAGACCTGTACATGTTTTCAGTGAAAATCCAACGTGTCCTCTTTAAAGACTTTGTAGTCGCTTTGGACTGTTCAACAAGGGGCTAGGCTATATGGCTTTTCCCCCACTTTGTACCTTGCTCGGTTTTTTTCCGCTTTTTATTTGATCACATTTGCTCATTTACGAACATAAAATTATTCTATAGGAATATTTTTATCCTATTGTTTGGAGCGTATTGGTTTATAGAACGAAAAAAGCGGGAAGTGGCAAACTACTAGTTTTATAAAAACGAAGAATAGAGGCGTGCACAAAATGTACAAAAACAAAATCTTTGGAAATTCATTTACATTTGACAACATTTTTACTAGAATGATAGAAAAGATAGAAAAAGGGGGAACGAACTCGAAGTGAAAGGAAAAAGCGTGGAAGAAGGCCAGTTGCTGTTTTTTGAGATATTAAAGAAGGCCTATGAAAAAGGTGTCACTGAAACCGAAATGACAACCAGGAAAATGATTGAGGAATTGAAACTTGATTTGAAAAATATGCCGATTGCAGAATCGGATCGTTTATAAAACAAAAGGGGCATTGAGCCCCTTTTATTTTTTTGCTTAGAATGCTATTTGAATATACTACCCTTTAATTTTTGCTGAGCCCTGCTCCGCCAGCTTTTTACAGTGGAAATACTGACATTTTCAAGCGCGGCGATTTCGCGAACGGTCAAGTCATCCCTGCATGTATAAACGAGCCATTTTTTCTGATTAGCGGTAAGGATGTCGGTACAGGCATCAAGCAATTCGGTTAGTTCCGTTTCGCTTGCCTTACGGTCCTCAATTGTATCCCAAAGTTCCGATTTTAAATAAATAGTCCGTTCAAATCGCCTGCTGGACCGGGTGATCTCAATCATCATCCTTCCCTTAATGAACCCGTAGGCGTAGGATTCGAATTTCCCTTTCGATGGGTCGAAGCCGCGTACCGCCTCCCAAAGAGCAATGAGCCCGATTTGGTAAAATTCATCTTCATTTTTCTGAATATGGAGAGAACGGATAATGCTGTTGAGCATAGGCTCATATTGAGCAGCGATATGCTCGAAATTTTCAAGATAACGTTCCATTTTGTACGTCCTTTTAGAAGCGCGCTTGCCATGTATTCCCGGGTAAGACAACCATACCGCCTTTGGCAGCAACGGTCGAAAGAGGCAATTTTTCTTTTTACGTATAAAAAGGCTTGAAAATTGACGTAACACGTATAGGCAATCTGTCGTTTTACTTCGGTTAGCGGCTCTAAAATGACTTTTTGGCATATTTACTGAAAATTAAATTTCATTTAAGGGTTTAGGCGAGTTTAACTAGGAAGCGTGGGAAGTGGGCGAGGAACCATCATCAGAGAGAATTTCCTAGACAGGATTAGGATAAGGATAGGCTTGAGTTAACATTAATGTTTCTATTCATCTTTTATAATCATTTTGAATTGCTCTTCGTATAATGAAGGGAAGATTAGGATCTTAATGATTGGAGATAAAGAATAGATGACAGTAAAAGTAATGACTGTTTTCGGTACAAGGCCGGAGGCAATTAAAATGGCTCCGCTTGTAAAGGAACTCGAGAAGCATCCGGATAAAATAGAGTCGGTTGTAACAGTCACTGCACAACACCGGCAGATGCTCGACCAAGTATTAAATATTTTTAATATTGTTCCAGATTATGATTTAAATATCATGAAAGACCGGCAAACGCTTATTGATGTAACTGTGAGAAGTCTCGAGGGGCTGAACGCTGTGTTTCAGGAAGCGAGGCCTGATATCGTTCTCGTTCATGGTGACACATCCACAACATTTGTCGCAAGCCTCGCCGCTTTTTATAATTCCATCCCTGTCGGACATGTCGAAGCTGGCTTGAGAACATGGAACAAGTACTCTCCATTTCCCGAGGAACTGAACCGCCAGTTGACGAGTGTATTTGCTGACTTGCATTTTGCACCGACTAACCAGTCCAGGCAAAATCTGCTTTCAGAAAATAAAAAGGCCGAGGATATTTTCGTAACCGGCAACACAGCGATTGATGCGTTGAAGACGACTGTTAAAGAAAATTATTCTCATCCTGTTCTTGAAAAAATTGGCGGTGACCGCCTCGTATTGATGACTGCTCATAGACGGGAAAATCTCGGAACTCCTATGGAAAATATGTTTAGGGCAATCCGCAGCTTGGTGGAAAAGCATCAGGATATTCAAGTTGTTTATCCTGTCCATATGAATCCAGTCGTAAGGGAAATAGCGGGGCGTATTCTTGGTGACAATCCGCGTATTTCCCTAATTGAGCCGCTGGATGTGATTGATTTTCACAATTTTGCCGCGAGGGCACATTTAATCTTGACCGATTCTGGTGGTGTACAGGAGGAAGCTCCTTCGCTTGGCGTTCCGGTACTAGTACTCCGCGACACTACAGAACGTCCTGAAGGAGTGGCTGCCGGTACCTTGAGGCTCGCTGGAACGGATGAAGAAACGATTTTTGCGCTTGCGGACGATTTGTTGACCAATCCAGAAGCGTACAGCTGCATGGCCAAGGCATCAAATCCTTATGGGGACGGTTTGGCCTCAGCCCGAATTGTAAAGGCGATTTTGTATCACTTTAAGCAATCTGAAAGGCCGGAAGATTTCAATAATGCATAAGGATACAGGCCTCTGTCGATAATGGATGGAGGCTTTTTTAATTTAGTGGAGGCAACTTAGGATAAAACTCAGTCTTGAGACCTAGTTGATTCTACAATTTCAGCCGGTGGAAAGATAATGCCAATTCGTGTATTGTTAAGGTATGGAAACCAGTATTTACAAAATATATTTTTGTATAAATTGAAACAATTTCACTTCCAGCAACGTATTAACAGATATAGCTATTAAAGTCAGGAGTCGATGCGGTATGAATCCATTTCTATCGTTTTTATTGAAAAGCTCGATCGCTGTCCCTACCGCTGTGACAGCGGGAGCGATAAGTTTTTTTGGTTTTGATACTGGACTGCTGCTGGCAACAGGGATTTCGGCGGCCGGCGGTTTTACGGCCTACAAGTCGGTAGGCATGTACACCAATTCCCAATTCTTGAAGAAGCACAGCCTGACACGGAAGGAATACCGGTATATTAAACAAAACCTTGAGGAAGGAAAGCGGAAAATCAACCGCCTCCACAAGGCTCTCTTTTCAATAAAGAATCTTCCCTCACTGAAGCAGCGGATTGAATTGCTTCGTATAACTAAAAAAATATACAAGCTGACGAAAGAT
The DNA here is from genome assembly GCF_001685025.1 of Bacillus sp. FJAT-27225. GTDB lineage: Bacteria > Bacillota > Bacilli > Bacillales > Cytobacillaceae > Bacillus_D. Next base: position 318,068 of record NZ_MAYU01000024.1, read on the forward strand.
GAACCAAAGCGATTTTATAAGGCGGAACGATTCTATTTTTCCCATCTCGATTCCTTAATTGAACTTGCCGAAAAATATGCATTCCTTTCAGCCCAGCCAAAGCGGAACCCCGAGATTGAATTGAAGCTCCATGAAACACAGCGGACGCTCGATGATATGGCGGATATAGTTGAGCAGGATTTATATTATATAATCCGGGATGATATTGACCATCTTGATTTTGAAATCGATGTAGCCAAAAAGGTGATTGAAAAACAAAGAGGTATCAAAATCCCAGAGGATAACAGGAGGCTAAAATGAGCGAAAATAATATACCTTCCCTAAACTCGAATAATATTCTTGATGATATTTTGTCTGACCCGTTCGGCGCGAATGAAAACCCTGCAGTGGCATCTGCTCCAGTAGCGGAGGAGGGAAAGCAGGTCAGGCTGATCGATGTGCTTCCTGAGGAAAACAAAGCAAAAGCCTTGCAGCTTGCCGATCAAATTGATCCAAAAAACCATCAGGCCATGATCGCCTATGGGACGCAGGCGCAGTCAAAACTGCTCTCTTTTTCGAACACCATGCTTGAGCATGTCCAAAAGAAGGATGTCGGGGAAATTGGCGAAATTATTAATGATCTGATGAAACACTTGTCCCATGTGAATCCAGACGAGTTGAATCAAGAGAAAAAAGGATTAATTTCGCGGATGTTTGGAAAGGTGACTGGCTCAGTCCAGGAGGTTCTGTCGAAGTACCAGAAGACAGGCGCGCAGATTGACAGGATATCCGTGAAGCTTGACCGCAGTAAAAATACTCTCCTTGCCGACATGGCCCTTCTTGAGCGCTTGTATGAACACAACCGCGAATACTTCAATGCATTGAATGTCTACATCGCGGCTGGCGAATTGAAGTATGATGAATTAATTCAGAAGACAATCCCGGCAATGCGCAGGGAGGCGGAGGCATCTGGAGACCAGATGAAGGTCCAGGAAGTTAACGACATGATGCAGTTTGCCGACCGCTTGGATAAGAGGATCCATGATTTGAAGCTAAGCAGGGAATTAACTGTCCAGAGCGCACCGCAAATCAGGCTCATCCAAAATACGAACCAGGCGCTTGCCGAGAAAATTCAGTCGTCAATCATGACGGCGATCCCGCTTTGGAAAAACCAGGTCGCAATAGCCCTGACCCTTATCCGCCAGCGCAATGCGGTTGAAGCCCAGAAGCAGGTTTCGAAGACAACAAACGATTTGCTGTTGAAGAATGCGGAAATGCTGAAAGCAAACACCATTGAGACAGCCCGCGAAAACGAACGCGGCCTCGTTGAAATTGAAACACTGAAGCGGACGCAAGAAAGCCTCGTCTCGACTCTTGAGGAAACATTGCGGATCCAGGAAGAAGGGCGCAATAAGCGTCGCCAAGCCGAGCACGAGCTTTCGCTCATGGAGAGCAATTTGAAGCAAAAGCTGCTTGAAGTTAAAGGTGACACAAACCGGAAACGGATTGAATAAAGGATTGATGGAAAGCTGTCGGCATAAGTATGCCCGCAGCTTTCTTTTTGTCTGTTTTACCGGTGAACGAGGTGTTCAACGAACGATTAGGACAATGTTTAAATGAATCAGGACAAAGCTGTTTCCAACTCTTTTTAGTCTAAAATCCGATTATCCCTTCGACATTTTTTTAATTTTTTAAAGTCTTACATCCTATGCTACGTTGCGTTTTCTGCTGTTTTCAATCAAACGTTTGATTAAAAATGGATTTGTCGGATTGCTGGGCAAGATGTCGAAATTGCCCCCTGAAAGAGGCTTCAAAAAGTTGATGTTTAGTCAAGCGGAATATGATAAGCTAAGGAAAAAATAGTCAGGAGCAATTAGTATGGAATGGAATAGCAGATGGCTATTGGGCTGCGGGCTTTTTTTGCTGGCCGTAAACGGAATTGGGTATCTTGTCATTCAATTTGTTGGAAAATAAAAGGATGTTAGTGGGGAATAGGACTTGGTAGACGATCTAGTTAGGCCGGTATCAAAACGGCTATTCTTTTTGCTTCTAATTGTGACAGTGGGCTCTGAATTGGCCCTTTTTCTTTCTCGGTATAGTTCTTTCTTTACTGAAATATATGATGCGATCATGATTGTATCCATTTTTGTGGCATGGAAACTTCATCCGAGGCTGGCAGGCCCAACTGGAAGGAAAGCAGCCGGAACGTTAAAGGATGCGCTTGGGTTCACTACTGACATGCCAGATAGCAAACATAAATTTTGGAATAGAGGATATGCTTCCCAATTTGCGGCTGCTTTCCTTTTATTCTACATGGGATCAGCGGTAGTTAACTTTTATTCTACTATTCTCTTTCCCGGGTTTAACGATCAGTATGAGGAGTATGTGGAAGAATCGGTTGAGGCAGTAAATGGTGAGTGGAATCAAGTAGGTGAAGAGGAAGGGCTGATTGAGCCGGGTGCCACAAATTCTCTAATCGACTGGTTTGAATTTGAAGGATACGATTTCTATACTTCCGCCCTTGCAGGGTTCGAGGAGGTTTACCGGCTTGGCTATATCATCCTGATTTTAATGCTTTTTAAAAAAATCCTTCCAAACAGATGGTCTAAATGGCCAAAAGATGTTTTTTTGATGGCCGCCTTGTTCATCAGCAGCCTATTATTCGGGGTTGGGCATGCTTTGGACACTCCACAGCCATGGGAAGTAACGATTGGTACGGTTGTTACGTTTACAAATTTGGGCCTGTTCCTGGGCATTCTTCTCTTATGGTCACGCAATCTATGGCTGTTAATCGCTGTCCATGGTGTTTATGATATAGTGATAACCTTCGAATGGTATTATTTTGAGTATGCATCTTTACTCTTTTCCGGGCTTCTCCTTACAGTGTGGATCATGGAAACCGCGGTCCGCAAGATAGGGGCTGATTCCGGGACGGAAATGAACATAGGGGAATAGTACAGCTTGGCCATCAAAAAGAAAAGGTCAATAGCAGCCGTCTTTACCGGCAGCTATTGACCTTTATTTTTGCTCTTTGGAAAGCTTATGAACACCCAAGTCACGAAGGGCTTGCTGCATGGTGGCCCTTGTTTTGATTCCAGTAAAATTTAAACCGAGGTTGACAATCGTCTGTGAAATCTCGGGGCGAATCCCGGTTATGACAGCTTGAACGCCTGTTAGTCTCAAGGCATTAAAAATTTGGAACAGTTGATCGGCCACCATTGTATCAATGATCGGCACTCCGGAAACATCGAATATCATTTGGCGGACATTCAGTTTTGAGCTTTCCGCCAATGATACGTCCATAATCAGCTTTGCTCGGCGTGTATCAATAGAACCGACCAGAGGTACAACCGCCACTCCTTCGACAATCGGGACGACGGGGACAGATAGCTCTTCAAGGGCAGTGTAGGCAACGTTCATCAGGCGGTTTGTGTGTAATTCAAACTCCTCCCCTATCACACTGCTGACCCGGTCGAGGAGGGGGTCGATAATTTTTGAAACATCTAGCATTGTAATGGCTGCAAATTTCCTTTTCTCCAGCTCATCGGTAAATACATCCCAAATGACGGTCCGGAAAAAGGTTGCGCTTCTCAGAGAGTCAGTCAGGGAGATTGAATGACGAATTGCGATAGTGGCTGCTTTTTTGCTCCATTCCTCAATCTTGCCATATACAGGGGTTGAATCCAAAAGAGCCTCGCCAAGCAGCCGAACGAGCTCAGAGCAAAAATTAACTTGTTTCTCGCGGGGAATTTCAATAACAGGAAGCCTGAACGTGTTATTTTTCTCAATGATATCTGTAACATTTTTTGCAATAATATGGTCGTTAGCAATGATTTTCTCACCTATATACTGCAATTCATCCTTCATGGCCGTTCTCCTTTTATCTATTCTCTTATTATCATATAGTATTGGCCATGGCTCTCGCAAAATAAAAGGGTTTCATAAATTTAAATAAGGCAGCGGGTTGGGCTGCCTTTAGCTTGGCGGAAGGGCAGATATGGCTTGCCTTTTCGAAATGCGTACAAATACGCCTTTGTCATGACCAAAAAGGCCTGACAACGGCGGGATTCTTATATGTGTATTAAACATTCAATTTTATAGGCAACTCGATCCGTTATTTTTTAAAACGGTTGCTGAGTACCTTCAATAAAAATTGTTTCTCTTCCCCAGTAAGCATTCTCCAGTTTTTAACTTGAATTTTCATGAAAGTTCACTCCCCGTTTTTATTTATTGACGGAAACAGGCTGATAATGCGCTGTTTTTGAACCATTGCTATCTATTGTCTTTCTATGTATAACTATAGCGCTGCCAGAGGCGAAATTGAATAGCTAACCGTTCAACAAATACTGACGGCAACCACCTAATTCAGTGTGTTAATTCATAATTATGGAAATAATTTAGTTCTGTTTACCTAGATATGCAATGAAAAAGGAGGAGATTTGCCAAAGATAGTCGAATAAAAGTCGGAATATTTCCTCTAAAACGTGAATAACGGCCTATGTGCGTGTTTTTAACATTCAGATAAAATGAGGAGTGCAGTGTAAAATTTCCTCGAAAGGAGTGCGTGCCATCGCTTGGCCTTGTCATTCACACTTGCAAAAAACGACTGCAAACCGAAAGCCACTGAACGCTTTAAGTAAATAAATTGCTAAATATCTAAGGAGGCAATAGGATTTGAAGGCTATTAGAAGGCAATTATTCGTCCTAACTACAATTCTCGCATTGCTAGCAGGAACAATCCTGCCATATGCGGGCAAAGCAAGTGCAGAGGAAAATTATATAACCGTTTCACAAGCAATTGCGAACAATAGCGGCACAGCGACAGTAAAGGGGTATATTGTAGCATTTACAAAAGGAACCCGAAGTTACGATTTTGATGCACCATTTGATGGAGATACAAATATAGCAATTGCAGATTCTCCAACTGAAAGAGATCCTGCAAAAATACTGCCAGTTCAGCTACCATCCGGTGACTTTCGGACGAAATTTAATGTGAAGACAAATGAAGGAAATATCGGGAAAGAAATCCTGGTCACTGGCACCTTAGCTGCTTATTTCTCAGTTCCAGGATTAAGGAGCCCTACTGCAATGAGCTTCGTAGGGGAAAATCCATCAGACCCTGGGCAACCCCCAGCCGAAGGCCCGAAAATCCATGAAATTCAGGGAAACTCTCATACATCTCCTTTTAAAGACCAAAATGTAACAGGAGTCAGGGGTATTGTTACTCATGTTCAAGATGCAAGCAACTTCTACATGCAATCGGTTACACCTGACAGTGACAGCAATACGTCTGAAGGGATTCTTGTTTATAAGCCAACTCATAACGTAAAAGTCGGTGACCTTGTAGCGGTAAACGGCCTTGTGAAGGAATGGGTACTGGACGGTTATGCTGAAAAGCTACAGACCGATCTGGCAATGACCGAAATCAACGCACAGAACGGTGCAATTTGGGTAATTGGAAACAACCAGCCTCTGCCACAGCCAGTCGTCATCGGCAAGGATGTAATCCCTCCGACAGAAGTTGTTGATAACGACAGGTTTGGAACATTTGACCCACAAGAAGATGGAATTGATTTTTACGAAAGCCTCGAAAGCATGAGGGTTTCAATCGAAAATCCTACTGCAACAGCTCCGCAAAAATACGGTGAAATTCCTGTTATTGCCGGTAAGGTTGAAGGCAAGCCTTATACGATAGCCGGTGGCACGATTATCACTGAAGAAAACTCCAACCCTGAACGGATGCATATCCTGATGGGTGACCGGAATTTTGTTAACAAGACTGGCGACCGTTTGAACGGAACGGTAACAGGCGTTGTCAGCTATGGCTTCACCAACTACAAAATCCTGACAAACAAATCGGATTTACCTCCATTGGTTGAGGGAACTGCCGCGCGTGAATCAACTACTATTACAAAAGAAGAGGACAAGCTGACTGTCGCAACCTACAACATGGAAAACTACCATGCTGGTGAAACAGCTAAGACTCAAAAGCTTGCTGAAACTTTTGTAAACAACCTAAAAACACCTGACATCATTGGCCTTGTCGAAGTACAGGACAACAATGGCGAAAAGAATGATGGAACAGTTGATGCTTCGAAAAACTATGAAGCGCTGATTAATGCAATAGCAGCCCTTGGCGGCCCAACTTATAAATGGACGGATATTGCACCTGAAAACCTTAGGGACGGGGGTGCACCTGGAGGAAACATCCGAGTCGGTTACCTTTATAACCCTGAGCGCGTCCAGCTGGCAGAAGGTGCTCCAAAAGGTACTGCGACACAAGCGGTTTCCTATGAAAATGGCTCGCTTACATTGAACCCCGGCCGGATTGACCCGACAAATACAGCGTTCAATTCAAGCCGTAAGCCGCTGGCAGCTGAATTTGTCTTTAACGGCGAAGAAGTGATTGTTATTGCGAATCACTTCAACTCAAAAGGCGGAGACGAGCCGATTTTCGGTAAAAATCAGCCGCCGGTACTTGGCAGTGAGGCACAGCGTCTTGAAATTGCGAAAATCGTAAACAACTTTGTTTCCGATGTTCAAACAAAGAACCCTGATGCGAATGTTGTAGTCCTAGGCGACCTGAATGACTTTGAATTCTCTGCACCTCTTGAAACATTAAAAGGCGATGACCTGACAAACCTGATTGAAAGTGTACCAAAGCCGGAGCGGTATACGTACAACTACCAGGGGAATGCACAGGTGCTTGATCACCTGCTGGTGTCAAACCGCTTGGTAGGCTCAGCAGAATTGGATATCGTTCACCTGAATTCCGATTTCACAGAAGCGCATGGTAGGGTCAGCGATCACGATCCGCTGGTTGCCCTAATCGATTTGACTCCAGATCCGAAGCCGATTGATTTGACACTTATGCATGTAAACGACAGCCATGCAAACGTTGAAAAATATCCAAAACTTTTCACCGCTGTAAACCAAGTCCGCGCGGAAGACCCTGATGCCTTGCTGGTTGATGCAGGCGATGTGTTCTCTGGAACGCTTTACTTCAATAAATATCTTGGCAAAGCAGATTTATGGTTTATGAATCAGCTGGGTTACGATGCTATGACATTCGGAAACCATGAGTTTGATAAGGATTCAAATGTACTGGCCGATTTTATCAAGGACATGCAGTTCCCAATGGTCAGCTCTAATGTCAACGTAACAGGCGATGACGTGCTGAACCAGCTATTCAAGGATGAAATTTCCTCCTCACCGGAAGGCGGAAACATCTATCCTGCAATTGTGAAGGAAATTGATGGGGAAAAGGTAGGGATTTTCGGGCTGACTACTCCTGATACGACATTCCTTGCCAGCCCATCTGACGACATTATCTTTGAAGATGCCGTTGGATCAGCACAGGAAACCGTTGCTGCCCTTGAGGAGGAAGGCATCAACAAAATTATCGTTCTTTCACATCTTGGTTACGGTCCAGATCAGGACCTTGCTAAAGCAGTTGACGGAATTGACGTCATCGTCGGCGGCCATACCCATACGAAATTAACACAGCCTGTCCTGGTTGAAAAAGAAGAGCCAACTGTAATTGTTCAGGCAAATGAATATTTGAACTTCCTAGGAGTCCTGAATGTTTCATTTGATGAAGAGGGCGTTGTAACACAATCCACTGGCGAACTTCGCGATGTGGCAGTATTCACTCCTGATGCAGCTGCTCAGGCAAAGGTTAATGAGTTCAAAGCTCCACTTGAAGAACTGAAGCAAACCGTTGTTGGCTACACCAATGTTCCTCTTGACGGCGAACGCGGCAATGTAAGGACTAAAGAAACAAACCTTGGCAACATGATCACAGATGCAATGCTTGAAAAAGCAAAGTCGATTGATCCTAAAACATCAATTGCACTGCAAAATGGCGGCGGCATTCGTGCTTCGATTGATCAGGGAGACATTACCCTTGGTGAATTGCTGACTGTTCAGCCATTCGCTAACCTGCTTGTTACACTTGATTTGACAGGTAAAGAGATTTGGGACGCCCTCGAGCATTCCGTTGCGAAGGTAGAATCAGGTGCTGGCCAGTTCCTTCAGGTATCCGGGCTGCAATTTAAATATGACCCGTCAAAGCCTGCCTATGACCGTGTTTGGTCAGTGGAAGTGAAAACAGCCAATGGCTATGAGCCTATTAATCTTGACAATACCTATACCGTTGCAACCAATGCGTTTACGGCCGATGGCGGAGACGGCTTCACTATGTTCAAAGCTGCAAAGAACGAAGGGCGCATTAACGAGCTGTTGATTACTGACTATGAAATCACAGCTGAATATGTAACAAAGCTCAGCCCAATTTCACCTGCTGTTGAGGGCAGGATCGTTACTGGATCCGAGCCTGTCATTGTAACAGGCTGGGTGGAAGAAGGCGGCCTCTGGTACTACTTCAACGAGAAGGGTGAGAAGGTAACCGGCTGGCTTGAGCTTGACGGCAATGTATATTATCTCGACCCTGTCAATAATGGTGCCCGCGTAACCGGCTGGAAGGCCATTGACGGAGCTGTCTATTATTTCAATCAGGATGGGGTAATGCAGACCGGCCTTGTCACGATTGATGGAAAGACGTACCTCTTCAATGATGAGGGGATTCAGCAGAGAGACAAGTGGGAGAGCTATGATGGCTGGTGGTACAAGCTCGACAAAAATGGAGTGGTTACCAAAAAACAAAAGTATGCCCCTCCAGGCCAGATTGGCAATACACCTGGCAAAGGCGGGAATAACCCTGGGCAATCCGGAGAAACGCCTGGCAAAGGAAAGTAACATATCTTCATAGAAAGATAGAAACAAAGAATCACCCTGCTGCCTACTGAAGGTGCAGGGTGATTTTTTATATAGATGCTCACTATTTGTTTAATCTTACTAGCGATTTCTTGTTTTATTGCTGACTGCCTGTAGAATGAACTGTTTTTCCCATGTGGCTAATCGCTTCCAGCTGCCTGCTTTTATTTTCATTCCTTGTCACCCCTCTGTGTGAATGTCTGTTGTTTTAATGGAACTGGCGGTTTCATGACATTTCTTCCTTTTACTAGTTGTTTACCGTCTTTTTTATGAAAATAAACAAAGAACCGTTCCTCAAAAATAGACGGAAAAGGACAGGGGAAGCCGAGTATGGACAAGGATAAGGTGTAAGGTGGACAATAAAATGGCGAATCTGGAAAGAGTGATAGAGAATTTGCCGAAACGTTTTTAAAAAGGCCTTCCTATGTACATGATTTCAAACCATGTACATAGGAAGGCCTATAAAGTGATTCTATAAGGTACTACGCTAGAAAAACTTCGTCTAAAGTTATAATTCCCTATTATGCTGACGGAAAACAAGAACCGTCCCTCTTTGATCAGGTTTATATTATGCGCGGGAAGGTAAGTTTGAAGGTGGAGCCTGTATATGGGCCATCACTGAAAACATCTATTTTTCCTTTATGGTCCTGAATGATTTTATATGTCACCATCAGCCCAAGGCCGTTTCCCGTTGATTTTGTTGTGAAAAACGGCTCGCCAAGCTTTTTCAACTGCTCCTCCGTCATACCAATTCCGGTATCCTTAATAGTTACAGATACTTCTGTGGCGAGGTTGCTCAGGGTAACGTAGACGAAACCGCCGTTTGGAATTGCTTCAATTGCATTTTTAAGGATATTGAGGAATACCTGCTTCAGCTGGTTTTTTTCCCCTGATAGGATGGCTTGTTCCTCGGGAAAATCCGTAATAATCAGGACATTTCTAAGCAGGGCTTCTGGTTCAAGGAACTTTGCGGCGTTCTGCAGGATTTCGGCCAAATCGCACTGTGTATAATCGGCAACATGTGGCCTGGCAAAAATCATGAAGTCACTGACAATTGAATTAATCCTGTCGATTTCTTCAAGAATGGTACTTGTGAAGACCGTTTCTTCGGTTGTTTCTGTCAGCAATTGGACAAATCCTTTTATTGTTGTAAGCGGATTGCGGATCTCATGGGCAAAACCCGCAGCAAGCTCGCCTACCATCGATAGTTTTTCAGCTTTTTGCAGTGTTTCCTCGGTTCGTTTCTTTTCGGTTATATCGTATTGAATGGAAATGTGCTTGTATTTCTTTCCGTTTTTATCCATGAAAGGGATGATGGTTGTGTCCGTCCAATAGGTTGTACCGTCCTTGGCGCTGTTCAGTATTTCCCCATTCCAAACCTTGCCTTCGCTTAAGTCCTTCCATACATCCTCAAAATAGCTTTTCGGATGATAGCCGGAATTAAGGATAAAGGGAGTCCGGCCAATCAGTTCCTCTTTTGAGTATTTAGAAACCTCACAGAACCGCTGATTGACATAGAGATAGCGATCATGTTCATCCATTACCGCAAATATTGTAGCTTCATTAAGAGCCCTCTTAAGTTCTGCCAATTCCTTCAAGGTCATTCGCAAATCCTCTGTAGATTCGTCAAGGGCATATTTTGTAGTGAAAAGAATGTCATTGTAATGGCTTATCACTGAATATAGGACTGCATTCAGCAGGGGATCCAGAACTTTAATGGCCTCGATAAGCTGGTAAGCATCAAGTTTCTCCTCCTTTAGTTCACGCTCCATCAACGCGATGATAGCAGAACGGGATTTGTAAACGAGGCTAATGCATGAATCGAGCGAACCCGCAATCCCGACTGAACGCTGGCCCATTAGGTTCGCAAAAGAGATTAAATCGTTCTTGATGGTAGGGTTATGTGTTGAAAGATAGTCTCCCAGCAGGTAGAAAAGGTATTTTTGCATGTAGTGGGGGTCGTCTATATGGTGGTACAGCAAGCTATATTTATTGCCGGTTCCCGGGGTATCCAAATAATCGGCAAGTTCACCGCTAAGTTTCTTTATTTTGAAACCCAGTTCGTACAGTTGGCCATTCATAGTACACCTCCCTTGACCTATCTTTTAACCGTATTATTTAATCTATTATTACTAGTATAATAAATAATAGTATAAAATTTCCAATATAAAAGGGGAAATTAGTAGGATTATATAAATAAATTTAGAAAAGAGGGAAATATTCTTTTTTCAATCGCTAAAAAGTGACATAAACAAACTGGCAATATTGAAAAATGGTGAGGTTTCCTTAAATTTCGTTCTCCTTCAGGCTTCTATAAAGTCAAATAAATGATAAAAACAGGCATCCGAAGCCGGTATGCCTGTTTACTATTTTTAATAGAATCGTTTAAAGCTCGAGAAATGTTTTTTGTAATAGGAATCGTTCAGGCTTGTAATCGTGACTCCTTTATCGGAGGCATGGATGAACTGGTTGTCTCCTATGTAGATACCCATATGGGAAATGCCCTTTTTATATGTATTCTCAAAGAATACCAGGTCACCTGCTTCAGGTTTGTCTACATAATAAGAGCGATCGTAAAAGCCCTGGGATGAGTGCCTGTTAAGGTTGTTCCCTGATTCTTTAAATACAAAATAAATAAATCCGCTGCAATCAAAGCCTTTTGGGGTTGAACCGCCCCATGCATAAGGAGTGCCCATTAATCCTTTCGCCAGAGAAATTAAGTTATCATTCTTTACGGCGTTAGCGGGCTCTGCTGTTTGTGTCTCCTTAGAAGCTGGAACCTTTACTACCTGGCCAACCCGGATAAAATCAGAAGTAAGATTATTTAGTGCCTTAAGTTCGGAAACTGTTGTATTGAAGTTCATGCTGATCCTGCCCAGAGTGTCACCGCTTTTAATTGTGTAGGATGCATAGTCTTTATCGGCAGCTTCGGTTGGCGGTGAAGCTGGATTTGCCGGCTGCGGCTTTTGTGAAGCGGGAGCAGGGGCAGGGGCAGGGGCAGATACTGGCACTACTTGTACTGGACTTGGCGTTGGCGTTACCGTTACTGGGGCCGATTCGGAAACAGGGGCCGAAACCATCAGCTTTTGTGCTATATAAATCAAATCGGATTTAAGGCTGTTCCATTTTTTTAGGTTTGCCACAGTTGTTTTATTCTTAAGTGCAATCCCGCTTAATGTATCCCCTTTTACGACCGTATGGGATGCGGAAGCAGTTAAAGTTGCAGCTGGTGTTTCTATAGGGACTGTAACCAGATTGATAGACGCAGTGGGAATGGACAGCTTTTGATTAATAAAAATGAGGTCAGATTGTAAGCCATTTGCAGTTTTTAAATCCTTAACAGTGGTTTTGTATGTAAGGGAAATTTTTGATAGAGTATCACCCTTTTTGACAATATACTCCGTTCCAGATGCAGAGGCCTGTGCAGAATACGCGGCAGACAAAATGGCAACTGTTGCACATGCAGCGACAACTTTACCTTTCATTGGACTGAAATCACCTCTTTGGTAGTTTAGTAGTAAGAATATATTACCACAAAAGTAGATTAAAGGGTGCAAAATCCCAAATTTTGTTGGAATATTTAGTCGAAAAGAAACGATTGAGGATAACCTTCAACAAAGATAGCCTGCCGACTGCTTGTCAAAAAGGGCGTTGGCGCATAAGGAGGTTTCGAAACACATTTTTACTTAAAGTTAAGCTTATTAAGTAGGAAACAATGGAAGGTTTGTCCCCCTTGTTGAAAAATGCTGCATTTCAGTAATGCCGTATTGTGTTTTTTGGTTACCAAGTTTTACCTGTAGCGTGAAACGGGACTTTTTTACCTCTTTTCCATTCCATTTTTGGTTTATAGTGGATATGCACTTACAAAAACATACAAGAAAAGACAAAAGGTGGGAAATGAGTGAAAGCTGCATCATCGTTGGGGAAAGTTGTCGTCTGCTTCTTAGTCTTATTTTCATTCGTTCTGTCACTGGACAATACAAAAGCCGACGCTGCCTATTCATTTCAGGCAAAGGTAACGGCTATTTCTCTTAATGTACGTTCGGGTGTGGGAACCTCTTACTCGATCGTAGGAAAGCTTCCGACCGGCACACTGGTGACTGTCCTATCGGAAAAAAGCGGCTGGTCAAATATTACTTCTGGAACAGTGAAAGGCTGGGTTTCATCCCAATACTTGTCCCCTGTTACCTGGAGCGGCTATGTTACTGCGAATAGCCTGAATGTCCGCAATGCGGCAAGCACGACAGGAACAGTTCTTGGCTCAATTCCGAGTGGTACTGCGGTGACGGTACATGGAACAGATGGAAGCTGGCTAAAGGTTTCTGTTCCTTCCAAATCATTGAATGGGTGGGTATCATCCTCCTTTATTTCCAAAACCGCCGTAACCCCTGTAAATCCAAAACTTGTTTTGAAATCCGCAACAAGCATGAGGAAAGGCCCTGGCACAACCTACGCGATTGTGTCTTCAGAAACAGCGGGAACCTATTTTGACAAACTTGCGGTGAAGGATGGCTGGACGCAAGTGAAGAAATCAAATGGAACGACAGGCTGGATATTATCGACGGTGCTTCGGGATCCGGCGACAGTCCTGAAGGGAAAGGTCATCGTTGTTGATGCCGGCCATGGCGGGTATGACAGCGGGGCAGTCGGAGCCATTTATTATGAGAAGATGCTTACGTTAAAATCAGCCCTTCAGGTTGGGCCACTCCTTCAAAAGTCAGGGGCAAAGGTCATTTATACACGCTCAACAGATACGTATTTAACACTTGCCAAGAGAGTCAGTATTTCAAACCTCAATCTTGCCCATGCGTTTTTGAGCATTCACTATAATGCTTTTTCAAAAACAAGTGCTGGAATTGAAACGTACTATTATAATAGTTCAAAGGATAAAGCTTTGGCTTCATCAATCCAGAATTCGGTTATCGCCCAGACAAAGATGAAAAACCTTGGCACAAAGTATGGGAACTATCACGTCCTGCGTGAGAACAAACGCCCGGCAGCACTCCTGGAGCTTGGCTATATTTCCAACCCTTACGAGGAAAAAACGGTTGCCACTTCTGCATTCCAACAGAAAGCAGCCCAGGGGATACATGATGGATTGTTTAATTATTTTTTGAATAGGTAAAGGGATTTTTAGAAAGCCTTGTTGCTAAGGCTTTCTCAGATTGTCGACAAAAGGGGTTCGGAATGGTCTCATTCCGAACCCCTTTT
>NZ_MAYU01000025.1 GCF_001685025.1 Bacillus sp. FJAT-27225
CAAAAGGGGTTCGGAATGAGACCATTCCGAACCCCTTTTGTCGACAATCTGGCAGACTCTTTATAGAGTCTGTTTTTTTTATTTCTTCTTATAAAAACAAGGAGCCCCACTCAAGATTGAGTGGGGCGCATATAAACATGTAAATCAAACGGTAAACCAAGTGTACCACATAATCACGAATTCTCCTAATTACGCCAGGGAATGATTTGCATTTCTACATTGTAAGAATTGCACCAACATAAAATTTTCCTAAAACAACAAAAAAACTGCCATTTTTGAAAAGGCAGCGGACATTATGCTCTAAAAGTAAGTTGAACAAGTTGAATGTTTAATAATAATCGTATTCCCGTAAAACTCAGAATATCTTCTGGAGATGTATTACATTATCTATAATTAACCTTAAGAGAAACTTTTTATCTGATGTTCAGTGATCCCTTTAATTAATTCCAGTTCACTAATCAAAAATTTATGTGCGTTATCTAACATTTTGCTTTCGCTTGTATTAAGTGCTTTTTCTTTCTTCATACGCATTAAATCACGTACAACTTCGGCACCTTCTTGAATTTTACCCGTTTTAATTTTATCCGTGTTCACTTTATACCTTTGTTTCCACGGCAATAATCTATCTGATTCTCCATGCTGAAAAATGTTTATTATGTGTTTTAATGCAGCTATGTCAGTAACTGGGCGTATACTTGAACTCAATATTTTACCCGTAGGAATCATGACTTGCATATTACTGAGTATCAGTTTTATGACATAATAATGTTGTTTTTCCCCTGATATTTCCTTTTCTTCAATGGCTTTAATTATACCTGCTCCGTGCATTGGATAAACGATGTTATCGCCAATTTGAAACAAATAATCCACCCCTTCATATATCATTTTAATGATACCATAAATTTTATATTTTATCAAACTTTTAATGATATCATAAATTAATTTTAAAAGTCAACTAATTTTTCTTTAGAAAACAGAAAAAAAAACAATAGGAATTGTGTCGGATTTACCAATAAAGGGTTGTTCCTTCTAGCTTTAGGATCTTCTAAATATGTCGAGAAAGACTCTATGTTTTCCATAAAATTCGGCAATAATTTTCCGAATCTTCTGTTATATTATTTCTGGTTGTCTATAAAACATTACATAGAAAGGGATGATTCAATGAAAAAGCATTTTTCAGGATTGCTAGCATTGCTTATGATGCTGTCAATATTTGCCCAAACAGCATTCCCTGTTTCGGCAATTGAAGCAGCAGAAGACTTCAATGTAGTAGACTTGGAGACAAGCAGAGATTTATTTTCCATGACTGAGGTTCGAACTGTCGAGGTACAGGCTGATTTTGGCAGGAATGTTGATTTAACTAAATTACAATGGACATTTGGCGGCAAGAGCATTTCTGAATGGAAAAAATGGACAAGCGGTAATAATTATAATGGGGAACCGTTTATTTCAGTTAAAGAAGCACCACATTTTGTAGATGGAACCACGACTGTTAAGGCAACCTTGGAGTTTGGACTGCTGTTTAACAGGGAGAATGTATCATCAGTTAGGACTCGATATCCAGCGTTTATCGGCGACTATGAATTGGCATTGGTTAGTCCTGAAAATAAGGCAAAGGCTGCAAAAACTGTCACACTTAATGTTTACGATCAGTTCCTTTTTTACGATCAGCTAAAGCCTGAAATCGATCAAATTTTTGCCAAAGCTAAGGCAGACCCGGACAATAATCGCTATCTCGAATATCAAAGCCTTGGTAAGACAGTGCAGGGGCGCGATCTTCATTTTGTTATATTGTCTAAAGATAAAAGTGCTGTCGATAAGTATTTAAACGAAACACTGCCAACCGCATTAGAAAATCCGGAAAGTTTAATCAAGAAATTAGAAAACGGGACGATGGGCGACTATCAGGTGCCAGTTTGGATGAACAATATCCATCCGGATGAAGCAGAAGGTGTCGATGTTTCCGTAGAATTACTCAAAAAGTTCGCTCTTGAGGATGAGGTCACTTTTAAAGCTGGCAAGGGAGCAAATGAATCAACCGTTAAAATGGATGTTGACGAGGTTTTGGATGATGTTATCTTCCTTTATATGTTTACGAACAATCCTGATGGAAGAGTGGCCAATACAAGGGCAAACGCCAACGGCTTTGACTTGAACCGGGATAATCATTATCAAACTCAGGTGGAAACACAGCAGGTTACTCAGGTTATCGCCAAGTGGACGCCATTGTCCTTCATTGATCAGCATGGGTATGTTTCCGGGTTTTTAATTGAGCCAACAACACCTCCTCATAACCCTAACTATGAGTATGACCTGCTTTACAACACGATGATTGATCAAGCCAATGCGATGGGACAAGCAGGGATTGGCAATTCAAAACTAACATCTTATTTTATTCCTGCGGAAGCATGGGCTGATGGCTGGGATGATGCGACTCCTGCTTATACCCCTATGTATGCGATGCTTCATGGTTCATTGGGGCATACAATTGAGGTTCCTGAGCTTAGCCAGAACGGCTATCGCGCAATGGAAGGGGCAGGATTGGGAGCTGCACATTTTGTTACCGAAAACAAAGATCAATTATTTAAAAATCAACTGGAGATCTTTGCCCGCGGTGTCAAGGGTGAGGATAATCGTGCAGTGGATCCATATTTCGTTAATGCGAATGGCGAATCAATCGGCCGGGTAAGGGGAGAACATGCCAGCTACTTCCCGGATTATTATGTGCTTCCGGTAGATGAAAAAGAACAAAAAAATACCCATGAAGCGTATAAGATGGTCCAATATTTACTCCGCAATGGTGTAAAGGTTGAGCAAACAACAAAAAATATGATGGTAAATGGGAAAATGTATCCGAAAGGAACATTTATTGTTCCAATGAAACAAGCGAAACGCGGGGTGGCGAATGCGATGCTCAGCAAAGGAGAAAATTCCTCAGACTGGGCGGCCATGTATGATCCGATTGTAACCAATTTCCCGGATCTGCGCGGCTTTGATGTTCATGCCATTCGTATCCCTAATGCCTTTGCAAAAGATACTTCAAAGGTTGAAAAAGTGACATTGCCTACTGGTCAAATAATTGGTAACACACCGAAACAAGTATTGGCCAATACGAATAATGACACTATTAAACTAGTTAATGAATTGTTAAAGCATGGGGTTATGGTGGAAAAAGCAACTGAAACAAAAGCAGGCATCAATAAAGGAGACTTTATCGTCAATACGAAAGATCTTCAGGCTTATGGGAAAAACTATTACTTTGAAGCCACACCTGCAGGCACTACTAACCAGGTAAAAACAGAACAATTGCGCCAGCCAAAGGTTGCAGCCACAGGATCCAACCAACTTAATTTTTCGTTAAGGGAGCTTGGATTCAACCTGGTGCCACAAGAGGAAGCTGACGTCATTATTAGCATGGGGGGCAGTTTTAATCCAAACGGCATATCCGGTAAATCGTTTGTAGGCATAGGATATTCTGCTGTCAACGCTGTTAGAAGCAGCGGAGCACTCCCGGGACTAGCGATAAGTAGAACAGCAGGCGGCCATGAAGGGCTGGTTAAAGCCGTCGTTAATGACCACATCCTGACTTCCGGCTACGAGAAAAATGAATTGCTCTATACAACACAGGGGGCCTGGATAACCTCCGTTCCGGAAGATGCAGAAGTATTGGCAACCTTCAGTGACGCTGATGATTTCTATGTTTCCGGCTGGTGGCCAGGACACGAAAGAGCGCAGGGCCAAACTCTCGCTATTACGAAAAATTTTGAAGACGCCACGATTACCTTGTTCGCTAATGACCTTGCCTTTAGAGCGCATACACAATATAGCTATCGATTAATTGCAAATAGCATCTATGCTTCCGTCGGCACCGAGGTTATGAAGAATGGAAAAGGAAAAGGAAAGGTAAAGGGTAAAGAAATCAAGGCTCAGAACAATATCATAGAAAAATCCTTCTTTGAAAGAGGCCGCGACCGTGAAAATTAATAGTGGGAAATAAGTACGATGGCCGTTCAAATACCGGTAAAGGAAAAAGACAATTATTATGAAAAACATCGTTTGGAGCCAAACAATTATTAACTAGATTGTCAGGAAAGAATTTTTTAAGAATATACTAACCATTTGACCTCAGTTCACTCATGAATTGGGGTCATTTTTTTATAATTATTATATTGGGAAGGATGTGAGATAATCACACGCAGGCTTTTGTAAAGTATAATTGAGACATTGGTGAATGTAGACTGGGTGAGTACCTCTATGCAAGAGATGAGAAAGAAGCAGAATCAGTTGATGATAGTGGTGAAAATCACAGCATCATAGACGGTGCACAAAATTTTTTCTTTACCACTCAGTAATGTGGGGGTTGTTAGTGGAGGTAGTGAAAAAATGAAAAGATGTTTGGTCCTCTTCATTTGTTTGTTGGCAATTGCAGGCTGCAGTCGGAATATGGAAAGTCAGAGTGAGGGTGGCAAGGCTAGCGGGATGCAATCAGGTAAGTTATTGCCGCCGATCACCGCTAATCTCGATGTAATCGAGGAACCGCTCAGCCGAGATCAAATGAAAATGAATTTACATGTGAAATTCGGGAATCCCGAAGCACAGGCCAAAGCCGTCTTTGAGGCATCCGGTGTCATCCAGAATAGCAAAGCGGGAAAAACGGTCCTTACTGAATGGACGGAGGTCCAAGAAGGGGAAACCGTATCTATCCCTATTACTGTAAAAGCTGAAGAGTTTGGCCAAGGCAGTATTAAAATAAAGGTAGAAGCATACGACCAAAATGGCAAGTTTAAATATTCCCTGAATCCCACTCAATACTTTTTGGTCACAGAAGAAGAAGTGCTAACCGGCAAAAATGGGTTTACGGAGTTGGAACTGCAGCATCTCAATTGTTTGAAGGAGCAAGGTAAGATCTCCGATAAGGAATACGAAAGCCGCAAAGAAGAAATAATGAAGGGGAATTAACATGAGACCACCCGTCTACTATAAAGTAATCGGGTGGTCTTTATTTTTATAATTTAGAAAGTATTTCCTTCCTTTTGTTCCCTTGGTAGGAATTTAACAAATTAATGATTTTAAAATAAAAGAAAGGTCCAATTATAGGATATATGGTCTCATGAAGTATGACACTTTATTACTGTAAAATTACAGTTCTTTAACAAATTGCAGAAATAGACAAAGTTTCCATGACTGTGTCGAATTATATATGTATAGTGAAAAATAGGTGCAATAACTGAAGCAAAGGTAGGGGGACTATATATATGCTAGATTTTGAAACCAATATCGATCAACTTGCTACTATAAAAGTAATTGGGGTTGGCGGTGGTGGAAATAATGCCGTGAACCGGATGATTGAGGACGGCTTGCAGGGAGTGGAGTTTATTGCCGTGAATACAGATGCGCAGGCTCTCAACATGTCAAAAGCGGAGGTCACGATGCAAATCGGCAGTTCGTTGACAAGGGGCCTGGGGGCGGGTGCCAATCCTGAAATCGGCAGAAAAGCTGTCGAGGAAAGCAGACAGCAGATCGCGGATGCCCTGCAAGGTGCCGATATGGTGTTCGTAACGGCCGGAATGGGCGGCGGAACCGGGACCGGAGCTGCGCCGGAGATTGCCCGTATCGCGCGCGAACTTGGCGCACTTACAATCGGAGTAGTGACTCGTCCGTTCACTTTTGAAGGCCGAAAGCGGGCACAAAATGCGGCAGCCGGAATTGAAGCGATGAAGGAAGCCGTTGATACCTTAATCATTATTCCTAACGAGCGGTTGCTGCAGATCATAGACAAAAAAACACCCATGATTGAAGCTTTCCGTGAGGCGGACAGTGTTCTCAGGCAGGGTGTCCAAGGTATTTCCGACTTGATTGCCGTGCCTGGAGTGATTAACCTGGACTTTGCTGATGTAAAAACAATCATGTCCAACAAAGGAACTGCGATTATGGGAATTGGAATGGCTTCAGGCGAAGATCGTGCTGCTCAAGCTGCCAAAAAGGCTATCTCCTCGCCGCTCCTTGAAACAAGCATCAATGGTGCCAAAGGAGTGCTGATGAACATCACCGGCGGTACCGATCTTAGTTTGTTTGAAGTCCAAGAAGCGGCCGATATTGTGGCGGCTGCAACAGATGACCAGCTTAACATGATTTTTGGATCCGTCATCAATGAAAACCTTAATAAAGAAATCATGGTGACCGTGATTGCGACCGGATTCGATCATGATGAGAAGGAAACTCCGCCGTCAAACACATCGCGCCGTAATGGAGATATAAATGCCAATTCACGTGAGCAATACCAGGCTCAGTCGAGACAGCGAGAGCCAGTTGCCTATCAAGAATCAAGGAATAATTACGGCAATGCCCAGTCCGACAGGTACAGTCGATTTGGCAGCTACGGCCAACAGGAAAACTACAACCAATCCAGTTATCACAGCCAGCCGCCTGCCTACGAAGAGCCCGCGAACTACGAACGGGATACCCAGCAGCAAGACGACTCACTTGATATTCCATCGTTCTTTCGCAATCGAAGGAGAAGGCAGTAAACTAACGAACAAAAAGGCCAAATCGTTAACGATTTGGCCTTTTTGCAGCTAATTAAAATAATCTTGGTTGAAGCAAGGATATTTTTCTTGCTTCTTTTTAATGCGTTATATCCAGGGGTGTAAGGTAGTACAGTAAACTGGCATTTTTTGATTTTTTTGGATGAATTATCTGCTAATAAGAGACAGTAAAAATAGTTGGATACTATTTATCAATAAAGGAAGTGTTTTTAGTGGGTTTAATTCTGAAGAAAATAATTTCTTCCTCTTTAGTTGTTTTTTTAACGCTTTCTTCGTTTGTTTTCCAAGTGAGTGCGGAAAAAAGACAACAAACGGCGCCGCCTGTAATCGATGCTAGAGTAAAACAAAAATTAACGGTTGATGGAATGACCTTTAAGGACTTAAATGGGAATGGACAGCTAGATCCTTATGAAAACTGGCAGCTTTCCGATAAGGAACGGGTACGGGACTTGGTTTCTAAAATGACTTTGGAGGAGAAGTCAGGACTGCTGCTCATACCTGAGTTTCCTAAGTTTCAGGAAGGGAAGCTCGTCCTTCCGAATAAGATGCTCGATCAGAGTACCCGTTATTTTATTTTTCGTGAATTTCCTAGTGCAGATATGATTGCAAATTATAATAACCAGCTTCAGGAAGCAGCAGAGAGGACAAGGCTAGGGATTCCGGCTGTAATTATATCCAATCCAAGAAATCATGCTTCGACTGCTCCAGATATACAGTCTCCCGGACAGTTTTCATACTGGCCAGATCCCTTGGGTCTTGCCGCTACACGCGATTTGAATCTTATTTCGGAATTTGCACGAGTTTCTGGAAGAGAGTTCAGGGCTTCAGGTATACGTAAACTATATGGGTATTCAGCAGATGTGTCGACCGATCCAGAATGGCCAAGGATTGATGAAACCTTTGGTGAAGATCCAAGGATTATTTCAGATATCATTTTTAGAATTGTTAAAGGGTATCAGGGTGATATCCTTAATGAAAACAGTGTATCCACTACTGTTAGGCATTTCCCAGGCGGCGGGGCGCGTGAAGAAGGGAAGGATCCTCATTTTGAAGAAGGCCGATACAATATTTATCCGACAGAAGGCAGTCTAGTGAGGTACCATATTCCGCCTTTTCGGGCAGCGATTGAAGCTGATGCAACGTCAATCATGCCATATTACGCGTATCCAAGTAATGAAAGTGTGGAACAGGGACTGCCAAGGTTTAGTGCAGAACAGCAGTTTGAAGAAGTTGGCTTTGCTATGAACAGAAGCTTTATTACCGACTACCTTCGGGGCCAGCTTGGCTTCCTAGGCTATGTAAACTCAGATACGAGTGCCGTTATCGACAAAGCGTGGGGGGCACTAGATTTGCCAGTTGAACAAAGGTTTGCAAAAGCCTTGAATGCAGGAACGAATATATTCTCTGGAGTTGCGAACCCAACTCCAATTATTTCGGCCGTTAACCAAGGATTGGTAAGTGTAGATAGAGTAAACCGGTCTGCAACCTATTTGCTGACTGAGATGATGAAGCTGGGCCTTTTTGAAAATCCTTATGTAGACCCAAATAATGCTCTTAAAGTTGCGAATGACCCTGCTTCACAAGAACGTGCTGATTTGGCGCATCGCAAGTCCGTGGTATTAATGAGGAATGACAATAAGTTATTGCCCTTAACGGATGAAAAAATCCAGGGAGCTAGGCTTTATGTGGAGATGTTCCCCGGGGGATCAAATGGAGCAGCGACACAAAGGCTTAGAGAAACAATTCGGAACTACGATAAGAGTATTACGTTAACAGACAATCTCGAGAACGCAACGCATGCTCTTATCTGGATTATGCCGAAGCAAGACATATTAAAACGCTTCCCACAGTTGTTAATCGGCCCTGAAACTGAAGTCAGCCAAATTGATAGAATCAATCAAATACAAAAGAGGGTTCCCACAATTACGGCTATAAACTTGAGAAGCCCATGGCTGCTCAATAATGTTGAGCCAAATGCTGCATCCTTTATTGGTACTTTTGGAACGAAGCCAGAAGCGTTAATCGATGTTATCCGCGGCAGATTTAATCCTGTTGGGAAACTTCCTTTTACGATGCCGGCCAACCAACAGGCAGTCGACAATGAAGTGGGGGATATCCCAGGATTCAGGGAAGATCCGTCCTATGTTTACCGTACGAAGAACGGGGATGAGTATACTTATAATTTCGGTCTCTCCTATAATACGGAAAGAAATGAGCGGAATGGCTTCTTCGATAAATTGAAGGATTTTTTTGGTCAATAAATGGAGTAAAATCTTCCTAGAACAGGAATTGGTTATAAAGCGTTTGGCCAAAAATATGAAAATTAGGAATAAAAAAACTCAACAGACCCATCCAGGCCTGTTGAGTTTTTTTACCCATTTCCTCTTTCAGGGACCTCTATCAAATTGGGGTCGGCAAAGGAATATCCTTTGGACTGCAGGCCTTTGACGATATCCTCAAGTGCGTCTTTCGTCCACTCGCGGTCATGCATCAAAAGGTTTGCACCATTGGTAAGGTACGGGCTGTCGACCATGATTTTAGCCAAAGCATCGGGGTTCTGGTATTGCTTCTCCCAGTCATAGCCATACGTCCAGTTCATAAGCAGCATGCCTTCCTGCGCGGCAATCTCTTTGGAATAATCTGTATTCAAACCGAAAGGCGCTCTAAAAAAGGCAGGGGAAACACCTGTGATTTCTTTTACCCGCTCATTCAGGCTGACGATTTCCTGCTTCTGTTCCTCTTCTGAAATTTTAGTCAGAGTGGGATGCGAATATGTATGGTTGCCAATGGCAAAGCCCATATCATGGATCTTTTTCAATCTTTCCTCTTCTTCAGGAGTGTCAAGAAAATGCCCATTTACGAAAAAAATCGCTTTTACGCCAAGCTTGTTGAGAATCTCTGCCATTTCAAGCGAATGCTTATCAGGTGCATCGTCGATTGTGATGAGGACATTTTTTTCCTCGGTGCCATCCAGCCGTTCGATGACCCAATTGGCGTTATTTAGCTTATAGATTGGCTCGTTTTTTTCGACAGCTTCCTCCGTATTTTCTTTAGTAGACACTTCTTTTTCCTCCGTTTTTTCTGCATTTCCCGTTTTCACGGCTTCCGCGGAGGGTATAGGTTCTGTGTCTCGGGATTCATTGCTTTGCTTGGTTCCGCTGCATGCAGCAAGCAAGATAGCGGCAAACAAAATGGGAATAATTGATTTCAAACTGATTCCTCCATTATGCTTATTCTACTATCTTCATACCCAATGGAGTAGGGAGAAACTCATATTTTTGCAACATTTCCGACGAAATTCGAACTATTCTTCGAGTTTCGTATTTATAATAGATAAAAAGACTTACCAGAGGAGAAATCGAAATGAACTACAAAACTCTTATCATCTTATTGGTTTCTTTCCTGCTAATAGGATGCAGCAGCAATCAGGGGCAAAGTGCTGGCCAGCCACCGCCGACAGCCGCAACCACGCCCGAAAAACCAGAAAGTGAATTGGCTGAAGAGCCCGTGCCTAAAAAGAAAGAGCCGGAAGGTTTTAAATCCCCATTTTCTTTTGATTACCCGGAAGATGGTGTAAAAGGAATCTATGTGACCGGACCGACAGTGAGCGTTTCAAGGTTCGATGAGCTTGTGAATCTTGTTGAAACGACTGAATTGAACAGCATGGTCATCGATATAAAAGATGATTTTGGTTTACTGCAATATCAGCCTGAAGAAGGCTCACCTTTCGAGGAGATTGGCGGCCCATACATAAAAGATCCTGCAAAACTATTAAAAACCTTAGAAGAAAAGAAGATTTATCCAATTGCCCGCGTGGTGGTCTTTAAGGACAACCACCTTGCAGCAAAGAGGCCGGACCTTAGTTTTACCGAAAACGGCAAGGTGTGGAAAAATGGACGAGGCGAAAGCTTTGTCAATCCGTTTATGAAGGAAGTATGGGAATATAACGTGGAAATTGCCAAAGAAGCAGCCAAAATGGGCTTCAAAGACATCCAGTTCGATTATGTTCGTTTCCCGGAAGGATTTGAAAAAAGGGATAGCACGCTTAAGTATTCCGAGGGAGATTACAGCCAAGTGGAAAAAGATAATGTCCAAAAAAGGGTCGATGCCGTCACCGATTTTGTTGCATATGCAAAGAAAGAACTCGAGCCTTACAATGTAGATGTCTCGGTTGATATTTTCGGCTATGCAGCCACTCTTCCGGAAGCTCCGGGAATCGGCCAGAACTTTTCCAAAATCTCGGCCAATGTGGATGCCATCTCCAGTATGATTTACCCAAGCCACTGGACAAGCTATTTCGGCATTGCAAAGCCTGACCTGCAGCCGTACGAAATCATTAATGAGTACGCAAAGCATGAAAATAAGGTATTGGATGCATTGGAAAACCGCCCGGTCTCAAGGCCTTGGATCCAGGACTTTACCGCCAGCTATCTAGGAGCAGGGAACTATAAAAAATACGGAAAAGCTGAAGTGGAAGCCCAAATCCGTGCTTTGAATGAAAATGGAATCAACGAATTCCTACTATGGAATGCAGCCAACCGCTATACAAAAGGAGTAGACTATACTCCCCTTACACCTTAGATAACGCACAATTTTTAACCCTTTGTTCCTGTGAAGCTTATTCTTGGTATCTTTCCTTAATGCTCGGTCCTGACCAGCATAAGCCACTCCAATAGCGGGAGTTCTTTGCCTTCAATTCTTGAGCGGCTTTTGACCTCGGGTGATGGGCGCTGGAGACAGTTATCAAAGTGTAGAAATGTATGCTCCCATATCTTATGAAATTGACCGCAAAGTTTTTTGCGGTCTTTTCTCATTTGCTCCACATCTGTCGGCGAGGTTAGCTGGTCCTTCTGCACGTCAACAAACAACTTCTCTCACTGTATTACCATTTAAACTTTCTCTAGATTTGACACATTATAATTCTCCTAATAATTTTAATAGAAAATGAAAGGTATCCATATTAATTTTTATTACTCAACAAGAATTGTACCTTTCATCCCTTGTTCGTTATGCCCTGGAATGGAGCAGTAAAAATAGTAGATTCCTGTTTTTGTTGGGGTAATAGTTAGTTCGGCTTGAGAATGCGGGGTCGCATGAAGATGGAGTCCGCCACCATGTGATAAATGCTCCTGATGTCCCTCTTCTACGGGCATCTCTTCAATGACAATATCATGGTCCACGTTGTCATGATTGATGAACGTAATGATGTTTGCTTTGTTCTTGGTAAGCTTTATTTGTTTTGGCGAGTAGGTAAACTTAGACGGTTTAACCGTAATTGTAATCCTATTTGCTTTGCTGGCGGGCTCTTTTTTGTGAACAACCGGGCTAGAAGGGGATGAGTTATTCGATTTTGAAAAAGCTAGATCCGTATTCAATTTTTCACCAAAGTAAAAATATGTTCCCAAAATTAGAAAGGTGAGAAGAGGCTTTAGTATCCACCTTTTAAAATCAATTGTTGAATCAACTGTTTTAGATAGAATAAAAAAAAGCAGCAAGGAACTAACAGATAGAGTTAGGAAAATTTTCATTAGTACAATGGCATGAGTATTGGATATCATCTCACCAAGCATCGCCCCCATCATGCCACCCATCAGCCCTGCCATTACACCTTCAATTATTGGAAGCAGGCCAAGTGCAATACCTGCCGAAGCACCCGCTGTAATTCCAGCCACAACCGATATAATCGTAGAGGCAAATAAATTCCCTTTTAAAAAGAAACCAAAAAATATTCCTGCTGCAATACCAGTATTCATGCCAATCGCCATAGAAAGGGCCATCGCGGCCATATGGGTAATCCTTTTCCGATACAAAAAGGATAATGTGATTGATGCTAAAGTGGTGGCTATAA
Organism: Bacillus sp. FJAT-27225; assembly: GCF_001685025.1. Taxonomy (GTDB): domain Bacteria; phylum Bacillota; class Bacilli; order Bacillales; family Cytobacillaceae; genus Bacillus_D. The sequence continues at coordinate 12,394 of NZ_MAYU01000025.1, forward strand.
GAGTTCCTAATACAAAATAATTAAAGACAGCCATAATAATCCCTCCTATTCAACACATCTTATGTCCAGAAGAGACAGGCCATGACCAAAATGTTTAATTTAAAAATTCTAAAAATTTAGTATTTACAAAATAAAGCAAGAATATTAATATTAGACTAATTACCTCGATATACGGTAGAGGGGTAATGTACATTAAAGGAGGTAAATATTAATGGCCCTAGGACAAAAAGTATTATTTTTGGGAGTTTACGGAATGGAAGTTGTGGAGTGCGGGGGAGCACTTGCGAAAAACATCCTCAGCGGCGGGGAATCCTTTGCTTCCATCATGCTTTGCAGGGAGACCAGCCAGCCTCAGGTAAGGAAGGCTGCAGAAGTATTGGGCATAAAAGATGTCGCGTTTCTTAACTTCGAATCTGGAGCTGTCGACTTTGGTGTTGAATCCAAAAAGAAACTCGTTAAAGTTATCAGGGAAGTGAAGCCCGACATTATCATTACCCAGGACCCAGAGCATTCATTCCATGATCTTGATCCGGACCGAAGGCCTGCTATGACCCTCCTATTGGAATCTATAGCCCTTTCCAGCAGGGACTTTGCACTTGATGAAATGCCAGGTCTCGGACCGCATCCAATTCCGACCATTTATTACATGACTCCTCATCACCCCAACACAGTAGTTGATATTACGGAGGTGTGGGAACAGAAAGAGCGGGCTATGGACATGCTGGAGAGCCAAATGGAGTTTAGCGGCCAGCATTTTGAAGAAATGCTTGATCCAAAAACTGTAGAAATTATTTCTCCTGGATTTTCCAAACTAGCTACACATAAGGAAAAGGGTCGTGCCATCCATAAAGCATTGGACAAAGCAGTCCATGTCTATCACGGACTTGCTACTCATGGACATTTCCCACTTGCAGAAGCCTATAGAAGAGAAGGAAACTTTCATTTAGCTGAACTTATTATCTAACTTTAAAAATGAATAGAGGGATAGCATGAAAAAGATTGTTGTTAATTTCCTGACCATCGTTCTTATATTTTCGGCAAGCCTCTTTCCTGTAAAAGCAGCTGAATCCGTGAAATCACTGAAAGTCGGCATAACAAAAGATGAAAACGGGCTTAATCCTTACACATATGTAACTGGCTATCCCGGATTAGATCTGGTGACCCTCCTTTATGACAGTCTGTTCCACCTTGATGCGGAAAATAAGCCTATTCCGTGGCTGGTTGAAAAGCACTCAGTTAGTGACGATGGTTTGACCTATGAATTTACACTTCATAAAGATGTAAAGTGGCATGATGGGAAGCCACTAACTGCCAACGATGTGAAATTTACAATTGAATATTTTGGAAAATATCCAAAATCGAGATTTACGAATCCACTAAAGTCAATCGCCTCAGTCAATGTAAAAGATGACACTACTTTCTCCTTAGTTCTTTCAAAAGCGGAGCCTAACTTCATGATTCAGCCTTTAGCAGATCTTCCAATTTTGCCGGAACATGTTTGGTCCAAAATCGATAAGCCGGATGATGAAACAAACGCTCTCGGAAGCGGACCATACATCCTAGAAGAACATAAATCAGGACAATATTACAAAATGAAAGCCAATAAGGACTATTTTAAGGGTACTCCGCCAATTGAGGAAATTATTTTCCCAATCATTGAAGATACAACCGCCATGCTGAATGCTCTGCAGTCTGGCGAAATTGATGCAATCTCTTCAAGCATTTCTCCTGAATTGGTCAATCAGTTTGAATCTAACGCCGACCTTAAAGTTGCAAGGGGTCCTGGATACAGCACGACTCTGTTCCAAATCAATGCTGAAAAGTATCCAATGACGGAAAAGGCGTTCAGACAGGCGATAGATTTTGCGATTGATAAACAAAGTCTGGTCGATACGGTTCTCCTCGGATTTGCGGAAGTTGGCAGCCCTGGATTCATACATCCTTCGTCAGCAACTCATAATGGTAATTTGAAGCCGGTTTTTGACGCAGAGAAAGCGAAACAGATTCTCGATGAAGCAGGTTTTAAAGATAAGGATGGTGATGGATTTAGGGAAGACCAGCAAGGGAAGAAGATCGATTTAACAACCCTTGTCTATTCAAATAGCCCGATACGGATCCGAACTGCAGAACTGGTATCTGAGGCACTTAATAAAGTAGGAATTAAAAATACGGTTAAAGCCATGGACGCAACGACTGTAGATTCACTCATGTGGCCTGATTTCGATGTCAGCAAAGGGCGTGATTTCGACTTAGGTCTGTGGAGTTGGTCCAACACAATGCAACTATTCCCTGACCGGATGGTTGAATTGTTTCATTCTGATCCAGCCGTCGGCTCGGTTAATATCGGCGGCTACAAAAACTCTGATTTCGACGAGATGGCTGATAAATTAAAAAATACGTATAACGAGGCAGAACGGAATGAAATCATCAAGGAAATACAATCATTCGTAGCTGAAGAAGCTCCGTTAGTCACGCTGTACTACCAGGAAATCGTCAATGCTTATAACCCTAAAGTTTATGACGGTTTTGTGTTCCAGGTAGGTAAAGGAATCATCAATAAATTGTCCTTTGTCGGCGGCCAAAAACCAGCAGCTGCACCAGGTACCAGTGGAAGTGGAGCTGATGTTAAATCAGTTGCGGATGGAACTGATACAGAAAAGAATAATACCGGTTTATATGTTTTTCTGGGAGTGGGTGTGCTCTTAGTAATCGGCTTCATACTTTTAAGGAAGAAAAGAAAATCCACTCCAAAAGATGATTTTGATTTCTAAACTTGGCAATTCCCGTAAAAGGCCCTTCTTTTACGGGAAACTTTTTATAAGTTCAGGTGAAACTGGTGTTCAGAACCGCTGCAGTGGGTAGGAAAAATTACTTGTCATGGTGGCGGTACCATGCTTTGGAGGAGGGAGAACAGTGGGGAAGTTTATATCAGGGAAAGTCCTTCAATATACAATAGTCATTTTATTAATGCTTACATTGAATTTTCTTTTGCCAAGGCTGATGCCGGGAAATCCGCTTGTATATCTTGCCGGGGAAGATGTTGGCTTTATGTCAAGTGCTGAGAAGGAAGCTATCCTTGAAAAACATGGATTAAATGACTCGATAGGTGAGCAGTACATTACCTACATTAAAAATATATTCACCGGTGATTTTGGTTTTTCCTACCAGCAAAAACGTCCCATCTCCGAGCTTCTGATGGAACGGCTGCCATGGACTTTGCTCTTGACAGGATTGGGCTTAGTGCTTTCGACTATCATTGGTGTTTTATTTGGGACGATATCTGCATGGCGCAGGGGAACAAAAACAGATGCCAATCTCTTAACAATGTTTATGTTTTTAAGCGCTATGCCATCCTTCTGGACCGGAATGATCCTCGTTTCAATATTTGCGGCACAGCTTGGCTGGTTCCCGGTATTCGGTGCGGAAAGCGCCTGGTCAAATTTTACTGGGATTGATCGGTTTGTTGATATCGTAAAACATCTTGTACTACCTTTGACGACCCTCGTTTTGATTTCCGTCACTAGCACATACATGACGATGAGGTATTCTATGCTGAATGTGCTTGGAGAGGATTATATCATGATGGCAAAAGCGAAGGGAGTTAAAGAAAAAGTCGTAAAATATAAGCATGCGATGCGCAACGCGCTGCTTCCGGTTGCAACAGTTTTTATGTTAAGTCTAGGTTTTACACTTGGTGGGGCAACGGTCATTGAAACAGTGTTCGCTTATCCTGGAGTTGGCCGGCTTATGTTCGAATCGGTATTAAGCAGGGATTATCCCCTTATCCAGGCAACATTTCTAATAATTACCTTCAGCGTGGTCATTGCCAATTTATTGGCCGATTTGATTTATCCACTGCTGGACCCGAAAGTGGGGCGGAATAATGGGTAGTCTCAGATTGAATCAATATTGGCGTGTTCTTACTTCCAACTCGTTGGGGTTGGTTGGATTAGTTCTTTTAGTCATGTTTTTTGTCATCGCTACATTCGCTCCTGTCATTGCCCCATATGATCCGGTTGAACGGGCGGGAGCGCCATTCGAAAAACCAAGCAGCGATCATTTATTGGGGACAAATGATGTTGGGCAGGACATATTAAGTGAGTTGATTTACGGAACAAGAGTTTCATTATTAATTGGGGTTATTGCAGCCTTTTTTTCAATCGTTCTCGGCTGTATTATCGGGGTCATCGCCGGATATTTTGGCGGAAAGACGGATTCTTTATTGATGAGGCTTGTCGATTTGGTCCTTGTCATCCCGTTCCTTCCATTAATGATCCTATTAGCAGCCTTCATAGGGCCGAGTTTTTGGAATATTATTCTCGTTATTAGCCTGACTTCCTGGGCATCCCCTGCAAGGGTCATCCGGTCTCAAGTGTTGACTTTAAAAACAAAGGGATATGTAGAAGCGGCGAGGTCGATTGGAACGGATATTAAGGTAATTCTTACACGGCATATCCTGCCAGGCGTCATCCCAATCGCCCTTTCCCAATTTGTGATGGCAGCAAGCAACGCTATTTTGATTGAAGCATCATTGAGCTTCCTCGGGTTAGGTGACCCGTTTACAAAAAGCTGGGGAACAGTTTTATACTATGCCCAGGCAAGGGGTGCCTTCCTTAATGATTCGTGGATTTGGTGGATCCTTCCTCCAGGCCTCTTGATTACAACATTGGTTATTGGCTTTGCCTTTACAGGCTATTCACTTGAAGAGACGTTGAATCCTCGACTGAGAAAGGGGCGTTAATAATGGCTGCTGTTTTGACTGTGAAAAATTTATCCACCTTTTTTAAGACCGAAAAAGGGATTTCCAGAGCCGTGGAGAATGTTTCTTTTTCGGTTGAGGAAGGAGAAATGCTAGGTCTGATTGGTGAGTCTGGCTGCGGAAAAACCACGGTTGCTCAATCAATTTTAAGATTGATAGAGTTTCCTGGGAAGGTTGTATCGGGCAGTGTTTTATTAAAAGAAACAGACTTATTGAAGGCATCAGAATCGGAACTAACCTCCATGCGGTGGCGCGATATTTCTGTAATTCCACAAAGCGCCATGAACGCGCTAAACCCGGTTTATACAATCGGCTATCAAATCATGGAGGCGATTAAGCTTCATGAGAAAGTGGATAGACGGGAGGCAATAGACAGAACGAAACGGCTGCTCGAAATTGTAGGAATTGATGGCAGCCGCTTGACGAGTTACCCCCATGAATTCAGTGGCGGGATGAAACAGCGTGTTGCCATTGCGATGGCGCTAGCATGTAATCCGAAGATTGTTATTTCCGATGAGTCGACAACCGGTCTGGATGTACTAACCCAAGCACAGGTTATTGCCCTAATCAAAAACTTGCAGGAAAAAATGAACCTTTCTGTAATTTTGATTTCACATGATCTTCCTATGGTAACAGCCATCTGCGAAAAAATTGCGATTATGTATGCAGGACATATCGTTGAATGGGCTACAACTGAAGACATAGTGAAGGATACAAGGCATCCATATTCCAAAGCATTGCTTGAGGCAACCCCTGATTTGTCGAATCCAGACCGTAAAGTAACATCAATCCCGGGAAGTGTGCCCAATCTCGTAAACATGACAAGCTGTTGCCGTTTCCATACCCGTTGTCCATACGCTTTTGAACGCTGCAGACAGGAAACTCCTGAATTCAAAGAAGTGAAACCTGGCCATTACACAGCATGCTTTCTTGAGGAGGAGAAAAATGGGTAACTCAACTTTGCTGAAAGTAACAAACCTAAAGAAAACATTTGTGAAAAAATCGGGGAACATTTTTAATAGAAAGATAACAAATGTATATGCTGTCAATGATGTCAATTTCGAAATAAATAAGGGGGAAACCATTGGCATCATCGGTGAAAGTGGATGCGGAAAAACCACAACCGCCCGGATGGTTATGAGACTCATGAAGGAAACAAATGGGGAGGTCTGGTTTGACGGAGTCGACCTTTGTAAACTCACTGATGCCGAAATGAAAAAGGTCCGTAAAAAAATGCAATTAATTTTCCAAGACCCATATGATACGCTGAATCCCGGAATGACAATACTGGATATTTTAATGGAACCCCTTAACGCCCATGAAAAACAGCTTTCACAAAAGGAAAAATTCGAAAGGGTAAAAGAGGCAATTGAGTCTATCGAGCTTAAGCCAGCTGAAGATTATATGTACCGTTATCCCCATCAATTAAGCGGGGGACAAAGGCAGCGGATTGCAATTGCAAGAGCGGTTATTTTGAGGCCATTGTTCATAGCAGCTGATGAGCCGACTTCAATGCTCGATGTCTCTGTTCGGGCGGGCATATTGAACCTTCTCCTCGACCTAAAAGAAAAAATGGGCCTTACGATGATGCTGATCACGCATGATCTCTCGACAGCGAGTTATATGTGTGATCGGATTGCGGTCATGTACCAGGGCAGAATTGTAGAGGTCGGGCCTACAAAAAAGATTATTCAATCGCCCACTCACCCTTATACAAAAGCGCTCGTTTCAGTGGTTAAAGATCTCAATTACTTTATCCAGAATCGTGATCAGCTGATTTACGATGGTGAAGTCGATGCCACCCAAGATGGCGTAGGCTGCCCGTTTGTAAAAAGGTGCCCGATGCAAGAGAGCATATGTCATACGAAAAGCCCTAAAATTGAAAACCTTGGTGATAGCCATGCAGTGGCATGCCATTGCCATTCGAATAGATTAGAAAAAACATCCTGAAAGGGAGAATTTTATGGAGTCTGAAAAGAAAATTAAAATTGCAGTGAATGGCGGGATCGGTTTTGGCGCAAAGCTGACAGCAAAACAGCTCCTTGTCCTTGCTAAATACTTGCAGGAGGACGAGGAACTGGAACTGACAGTTTTTCAACAGCTATATATTGATATTCCTGAGGGTGAAAAAGACCGAATTGTACAGGAATTTGAAGATGCGGGACTAAGCTGTTTTCCGGTCGGACCCTATGTGAAAAGCCTTAGAACATGTAATTTTTGCAAGGGAGCTGTAGAAGAAGGCATGCCTGTTGCAATTGAGCTCAACAAGCGGATTGCCGGAACGCCGGTGCCCTTCACGTTAAGGCCAGCGTATACCGGTTGTCCTATCGGTTGCGGGGAACCTTTGGTGAATGATATTGGCGTGATGAAGGTGAATCATCATTATAATCTCTATGTAGGCGGAAAAACAAAAGGCGCTGATGCAGAAGCTGGCAGCTTATTTAAAGAAAAATTAACTCCGGATGAGCTTTATACAGCAGTGGATGACATTCTCCGCGTCTACAATGCTATGGGGAAAAAGAGGGAGCCTTTTCATAAGTTCCTTAAGCGGATTGGAGGAAAAGATGAGCTATACAGATTAACACAGGAAAGGATTTCCTAAAACAGGAGGAAAAGGGGTGGAGAATCTGGCATTGGAAAAAGATATTGGCAAATCTGCTGGTGCTGACGATTTGGGTTTGGGGGCTTCTTTGCCTGTTTCGGAGCGAGGAGAGAATTCTTCCGGTTTGGCAACTGCTGAGGTTATCCCGGTTTTGAAAACCGATACTACGTCTTCAACATTGGAATTAGCTTCGGAATTATTTTTGGAACAAGACGATTGCTGTTCTGATAGCAAACGGAGAAGCCACCATTCGCAAAAGGTAAAGAAAAACCTTGAGTCGAGGCTGAATCGGATTGAAGGGCAGATCCGAGGCGTAAAAAAAATGATTGCAAATGACACGTACTGTGATGATGTTATTGCCCAAATTTCCGCCATCCAATCAGCAATGAATAGTGTCGCAAGTATTCTTTTGGAAGGCCACTTAAAACACTGTGTGGTGGAGCGCATCCATCAAGGGGATTCAGAAGTCATTGATGAAGTAATGGTTACTATTCAAAAATTAATGAAGAAATAGCAAGAGCTGGCTAGCGGAGGGATTGCTTTGGAGGAATTGGATGCAAGGAAAACGAATAAACAGAAGCTTGGGGTTATCCTTGCTTTAGCACTTCCCGCTATGATTGAGAATATTTTGCAGACAGTGGTTGGATTTGTCGATACCTTGTTCGTCGCAAAAATAGGCTTAAATGAAGTAACTGCTGTAGGGGTAGCAAATGCCATACTTGCTGTTTATCTTGCAATCTTTATGGCGATAGGAGTTGGAACATCTTCCCTTATTTCGAGAAATATCGGAGCAGGTGAAATGGGAAGAGCAAAATCAATCGCCCGGCAATCAACAATTATTTCTATAATAGCTGGAATTTTATTTGCAATCATTACTTTGTTATTTAGTGATCCGCTTCTTAGAATGATGGGGGCAACTGAGGAAGTACTAACAGACGGAAGGCTTTACTTGCAGATTGTAGGACTTTCTTCTGTCTTTATTGCACTTATGCTTACTTTTGGCAGCATCCTTAGAGCAGCTGGTGATACGAAAACGCCAATGAAGGTAAGCTTGTGGATTAATGTAGTCCATATCGCACTAGATTACATCCTTATTTTTGGATTGATTGGGCTGCCGGGTTTCGGCGTAGCGGGTGCAGCTTGGGCCACCGTCATTGTCAGGATCCTAGGAACTTTCGCTTTGTATTATTATATTAAAAAATCTTCGGTCTCCTTTTCAATGTTCGGAGGAGGATCGAAAGAAGACACAAGGTCAATTCTCTCCTTATCAACACCTGCAGCAATGGAACGATTAGTCATGCGCCTTGGCCAGGTGCTTTACTTTGGCCTTATTGTAAAAATCGGTTCAGATACATATGCAGCCCATACGATTGCAGGAAATATTGAGACGTTCTCTTATATGCCAGGCTATGGCCTGGCGGTCGCAGCCACAACCTTGGTAGGTCAACATATCGGAGCAAAACGGTTTAGAGATGCCTATCAGTACGGTATTCTGACAACAGGGGTTGCTGTAGGGTTCATGTCCCTGATTGGCGTGGTGCTTTACTTCCTATCACCGTGGTTCGCTACTTGGTTCACAAAAGACCAGAATGCAATCGATATGGTCGTAACTGCGCTGCGAATCGATGCTTTTGCCCAACCGGCATTGGCAGTTGGGCTAGTGTTGGCTGGTGCCTTACAGGGCAGCGGTGACACCAAGAGTCCGATGTACAGCACGGCTATCGGAATGTGGGGCATCCGCGTTATTGGGGTGTACATTCTCGGAATTCAATTGGGCATGGGTATAGCAGGTATATGGATTTCCATCGCTATCGATTTATATGTAAGAGGGGCCTATCTTTTTTATAAGTTTAGAAAGGTAGTAGGTAAATTGAGCTTGACCAAATCTTCAATTCCTTGAGTAGGTGACCCTAAATTCCCACCTTCTATATAGAAGTGGATTCATTCGATACCTTTTTTTAATGATTAAGAACAAGCTGATTTTCCAAATGAAAACAGTTTGTTCTTTTTATATGGGATAATAATATCTGTTGATTACCATTCTATAGTATTCATCATATGTGGGGCCACAGCATTGAGAATTTGACCGAAGTGATTCGCTTTATCCAAATATTTGCCTCAAAGTTTTACTACCTCCAATAAATCCATAGCTGTGTACCAATCTTTATTTTTTTCATTTGGTAAAAAAAGTATATAAAACGGATGTAAAATGCATCTATTTTTGGTTAAAGTGTACATATTATTACGAATTTTCGAATTTTATAATAAAGTAAACTACAAAATTATATGTATGGGCACTGAACAGGGACACTGTACGATTTTTGAAAGGAAGGTGTGAATATGAAAGTTGCTGTATTAGGTTCTGGATTAATGGGGAAGGAAGCAGCGCGTGATTTAGTGCAAAGTGTTGGAGTAGATGCAGTTGGATTGGCAGATATTGATTTAGATCGTGCCCAACAAGTATGCAACCAACTTCAGTCACCGAAATTAAAAGCGTATTCTGTTGATGCGGGCAACTATGAGGAATTAACTAATTTTATTAGCCACTATGATGTTGTTGTAAATGCACTATTTTATACCTTTAATGAAAAGGTTGCGAAAGCAGCTATTGCAACAGGAGTAAGTTCTGTTGACCTTGGGGGACATATCGGCCAAATTACGGATCGCGTGTTGGAGCTGAAAGAAGAGGCGGTGGCAGCTCATTCGACCGTTATCCCAGATTTGGGTGTTGCCCCAGGTGCGATAAATATTTTGGCGGGCTATGGAGCAAGCAAGCTCGATAAGGTCAAGTCCATTAAAATGTATGTTGGAGGGATTCCTGCAAGACCTGAACCTCCGCTTGAATATAATCATGTTTTTTCAATGGAAGGATTATTTGATCATTATACCGATCCTTCATTAATCATTCGCAATGGAGTGAAGTTAGAAGTACCATCACTTTCAGAGGTAGAAAAAATCTACTTTGAGAAATTTGGTCCGCTGGAAGCCTTTCATACTTCAGGTGGAACCTCCACATTACCTTATTCATACCCAAATTTGGATGAATTGGAGTATAAAACGATCCGCTTTCCAGGCCATGCTGAAAAATTCAAATTGCTTGTTGATCTTAACCTTACCCGTAATGATTACGAAGTGGAGATTAAAGGGCAGCAAGTGAAGCCAAGAGACGTCTTGTTAAAGGTTCTTGCCCCGATTGTGGACTTAAAAGACAAAGATGATGTGGTATTGCTTCGGGTAATCGTCTCAGGAGAAAAAAATGGTGTGAAAACGACGTACGAATATGAAATGACGACATTTAAAGATCGTACAAATAATGTGACAGCGATGGCACGCGCAACTGCAAACACCATTTCCATCGTAGCTCAAATGATAGGCAATGGAACGATAGTCAAAAAAGGGGTCCATCCACCAGAGCTAATCGTTCCTGGGAAAGAATATATCGACGAAATGGCAAAGAGAAATATTATTATCACGGAAACAGAGAAACAGGATAACCTTATCAAAATTTAGCTATTTGACTTCAACCCTCCAGTTGGGCAGTTGTGCGGAAATTTCCTTCCTCACTACTTTGAAGCTTAGCCCTACTAGGATAAAACGCAGTGTCTTACCTTAATTTATAGTGTTGCTTTACCCTCGAAAGCCTAGAGGCTGGACTGGAACAATTATCTTGTGCTATCTAGTGAAACTGCTGACCGCATAGTTCTTTGCGGTCTTTTCTCATTTACTACACATCCCCCGGTGAGGATAGCTCGTTTTTATTTATGTTCGATAAATTTTAAAATACCCCGTCATTAACCCTTTTAAGCGTAGCCTTCGATCTACTTATACAAGTGATGGAAAGATAGAAAATGACGTAGAAACATTCCTGATACTTACCTCGCCTCACAAAATATTAGACACCCGAAAATCTTTCAACAAAATTTACAATAAAAGGACAAAAATCGAAATAATTTATAATGAGATATTTCATATATTACTATATTTATATAGATTTATTGGTGATGGGCATGAAAATTTTTGTTAAACTATCGTTTAATTTTCCCTATTAATACAGTATAAATAAGAATAAACATTAGATGGAAATAATGTATGATTAATTAGGTTTGTACAATCCTTACTTTTTTTAAATTTTTCTCTCAGAAATTATAACAAAATATTTAGAAGATTATAAATATAATAGTTTTGTCCACCGTAGTGGACTACTTTAGGAGGTGTTGGAGTTTTGAAAAAACCGAAAAAACTGATTCAGGGCTTCGTAATGGCAACTGCGCTGACCGGGTTGGGCTTTTCCGCGATTGCCCCAGGTTTTGCAGGGGCTGAGCGGGACAAGGGGGAAGCAATTCCTAAAGAGGAGTCAATCTCTATCGTCGAGCTTGAAGTGCCAGATAGAAAGGCGCTAGACAAACTGGAAGAACTAGGGGTTACTCTTGATCACGGAATTCATCAGCATGGGGATGGATATGAGGTTGAAGTGGTAGCAACACCATCACAGATTGCACTGTTAAAGAAGAATGGGATTCAGGTAAAGGACACGCTCTTAAGTGAAGGGCAGTTTAATCAGAATGTTGCAGAAAGAAATGAAGCTTTGCAGATTCAAGCAAGTGTTGCTGCAGCAGAGGACACGATAAAAGTCCTTAGGGGGAACCATTACACAAACCAATCGGGTACTTTCCTTTATGTTGAGGCTAAATCTAGCGGAGGTACATCTGCTAGTACGGCACTTACTGCAAAGTGGGATGAAGGTGGACAGGAAAAGACAGTAACTATGTCCAGGTTTGTTGACTATGGTGAGTATATGTACCACTGGTTTGAGGTTCCTGTCACAGCTGTACCCAAATCAGTTACTATCACCAGTAACCAAGGTGGAACAGCAAGCACTGCTGTCACAGAGTGGCTGGGAGATAGAAAAGCAGGAAATCCGAAGAAACATTATGTAACGAATTTTGTTGACCACTATATGGATCCAACAGAGTTGTATGAAAGAGCTGAGCAGCTTGCCAAAGAATTTCCTGATTTAGTTGAGATTATCGAAATGCCTAATAAAACAAACGGATATCGCCGTTTAGCTCAAGCAACAATGGGTGCTCTAACAACAAACGCTGTTGTCGTTTCTTCGAAAGCATGGGGACATGAGGGCGGAAACAATATTTCAGTTGAATTTGTAAATCCAGGAGTGGCAAGTGCACCTCTTACCGTAAAGGTTGACGGAAAGAAAATCACTGTCGAGTTAGCAACCAATGCGAGCGGGGCAGCAGTGAGTACTGCAAGGCAGGTTGTTGATGCATTGAATAAACAGGCAAGTAGTTTAGTGACCGCTACTACATACCGTGGTAATGCTGGTACTGGCGCAGTCACACCTGTTTCGGCAAAGCTATCAGATAACCTTAAAGCACCAGATAATATTTCCCGAGAACCGCAAACGGTCAAAGCAATCCGAATCGGAAAACACCGTGATGGATCTAAACCAGGTGTACTTGGATATGCACAAGAACATGCGCGCGAGTGGGTAACGCCGCTAGTTACAATTGAAACAGCGGAACGTTTGCTAAGAAACTATGCCCATGACGGCGAAACGAAGCAGCTTGTCAACAATCTGGATATTTTCCTGGTACCTTCAGTGAATCCGGATGGGGGTCATTACAGCTTTTATGATTTCAATATGCAGCGGAGAAATATGACAAATCATTGCGGTCCGAATGAATCTGACCCTGCATATAGAAATGCGTGGGGAGTTGACTTAAACCGCAACCATTCAGTTGGTTCAGCCTATGATGGATTTGTTGGAGCTTCAACAACCAACTGTAGAAGTGACACTTATGCAGGACCTGCTGAGAATTCAGAGCCAGAAGCGAAAAACCTGGTTTGGTTAGCGGATCAAAATCCAAATATCAAGTTTGCAATGAATATACACAGCCATGGCGGATACTTTATGTGGTCACCTGGTGCTTATGACCCTAACCGTGTAACATTGCCTCGTCCTACTGCTGGCCAGGAAGCATTCTACTGGGCAGCATCAAATGAAATATTGACTGATATTAAAGAGCACCGGGGAACAGTTATTAAGCCAAGCCGTACAGGCCCAATTCCTGATGTATTATATTCAGCCGCTGGCAATTCTGCTGACTACCTCTGGTATGAAAAAGGAATTTACGCTTGGAATTTTGAAGTAGGTGCACAACTTTGGAATAAGGACACGAATAGATGGGTTTCAGTTGGCTTCCAGCCGCCATATGAAGAGGGACACGAGGAAGCAATGGAATTTGCCAACGGATTAATCGGATTGATTAAGGTTGCGTATAACCAATCTAAAGATAAGCAGCCGCCTTCAACAAAGGCCGTACCAGGAAACGGCAAGTACTCCGGCCCTGTAAATGTCGCATTTGAAACAAATGAAGCTGCGACCATCTATTATACTCTTGATGGAAGCAAGCCAACATTTGAATCAGCTCATATCCGCCTAGCCGGAACTCGCGAACCTGCCGAAGTCTTGAAGGTTGATAAGACAACAATAATCAACTGGTTTGCGGTGGACGCAGCAGGTAATATCGAGAAAAACTATAATCCATTAACAAACTCAAAGAACTTCAATTCTGTGACTATTACAATCAAATAAAATAGATAAGGGCCTTGTTAACTCCTATAAACTGGAGGATAACAAGGCCCTTATTGTAGAAATTCCAGTGATAAAGAAAACACCCGGCGGGTCTTTTTCTTCATTCGACTGAAAGTAGCCGGTTTTCAAGTACAAAATCTAAAGTACACTAAACTGTTCATTTTTCAGGTCAGTTACAAACATATGGCCAGGGGCATGTGTAATCATAATCTCTGGTTTCATATGCATGGCAACAGCTTGCGGAGTTACGCCACATGCCCAAAAGACCGGAATCTCTCCATCCTTTATCGTGACGCTGTCACCGAAATCTGGAGAATGGATATCCTCAATGCCGATGGCAGCCGGATTGCCGATATGAATAGGGGCTCCATGGACAGAAGGGAACCTGCTTGTGACCTGAATTGCTCGAATGGCATCCTTTTCGGTCATCGGTCGCATGCTGACAACCGTGGGGCCTTCAAATCTGCCCGCTTTTACGGTTGGAATGTTTGTCTTGTACATGGGAACATTCCGTCTTTCTTCCATATGGCGTATTGGGATTCCATTTTTCAAAAGGGCTTCTTCAAACGTAAAGCTGCAACCGATTAGAAAACCGACCATATAATCATCCCATAGGGCTGATACGTCTGTTAATTCTTCAGTAAAGACTCCATTTCGATAGACGCGGTATTTCGGTATATCGGTCCTCAAGTCAGCATCAGGAGCTGAAAGGGCTGGGACCCCGGATCCTGGCATCGTGACATCGATGATGGGGCAAGGCTTCGGGTTCCTTTGGCAAAACAAGAGAAATTCAAACGCTAAATCCTTTGGAAGCACAGCCAGATTTGCCTGGATATAACCGTGAGCTAAACCGGAAGTAGGTTTTACCCACTCGTTTGCACGGATTTTTTCGCGTATTGCTTGTGGGGCCATCATTCCTATTGTGCTTTGCATAAAAGAACCTCGTTTCCTACTTATTTAAATAGCTGAGGGATTCCGTTTACGAGTGAATATCCCCCCATAATCGCCATTGCAATGACGATGACAACTCCAAAAATCGTCATCCAGAGAGGTTGTTTATAGTCGCCAACGATTTTTGGCCTGTAGGCAGCGACCAGCATGACACCTAATGCAATAGGTAAAATAAGTCCATTAATGGATCCAACGAGTACAAGAATTTTAACAGGTCTTCCAATAATTACGAAAACAAGGGTAGAAATCGCAATAAAGGCGACGATTGTCCATTTATTATATTTATTGACTGTCTTGCTTAACGTCTGGATGAACGATACGGACGTATAAGCAGCACCGACAACAGAGGTAACGGCAGCAGCCCACATAACCACACCGAATATTTTGTAGCCGACATTTCCTGCGGCCAGTTTAAACACAGAGGCTGGGGGATTGGCAGGATCAATCGCAAGACCCTGGGCTACTATTCCTAAGGCTGCAAGGAATAGAAAAATCCTCATAATTGAGGCGATACCAATCGCACTCACTGCACTTTTGGTTACTTCTGGCAATGATTCTTTTCCTTTTATTCCTGCATCAAGCAAGCGGTGACCTCCGGCAAACGTAATATAGCCTCCTACAGTTCCGCCGACAAGGGTGACAATCGCAAGGAGATCAATTTTATCAGGAGCAAAAGTCTTTACAACCGCTTCTCCAACAGGGGGCTGGGCTGTAAACATCACATAAACAGTAAGGGCAATCATGACAAACCCCATTATCTGGGCGAAACGGTCCATGGCTTTCCCGGCTTCACGAACTAGGAAAATACCAATCGCAATGATCCCGCTGAGAAGAGCTCCCATTTCTGTTGACCAGCCAAATAGAACATTTACACCAAGTCCTGCACCGGCAATATTTCCAATGTTAAAAGCAAGTCCTCCGGCAACAATGAGAGCCGCCAGGAAATAACCGAGGCCGGGAAGAACATCATTGGCAATATCCTGGGCGCGCTTTCCTGAAATAGCTATGATTCTCCATATATTCATCTGGGCCCCAATATCAATAATAATGGAAATTAAAATGACAAATCCGAAGCTTGCTAGAAGGGATTGTGTAAAAACTGTTGTCTGAGTAAGGAACCCTGGGCCAATTGCTGAAGTTGCCATTAGGAACGCGGCACCCATTAAAATACTGGCAGTTGATTTTTTGTTCTCCATATGTACCCCCTAAATGTATTGGCCTGATAGCAGGCCTAATTTATCTTATTTAAAAAACTTCCTATTGAGGCAATTGTAATACCATTTTCCTTTAATGCTGAGGTGATATACTTGGCAAAATCGAGAGCGCTTTCACCATCGCCGTGAATGCAGACCGTATCAGCCTTTATCGAAATATCGGAACCTTGCTGGGAAGTCACCAACCCCTCCTTTACCATACGGACCACCTGGCTGACTGCAGTTTCATGGTCCTTGATAAGAGCATCCGGTTCACGCCTTGATGTTAAGGAACCATCTTCCTGATAGGTGCGATCGGAAAAGACTTCACTGGCCGTCCGAAGGCCTAGTCTATGCCCGGCTTTTACTAGTTCACTACCTGCCAGGCCGAAAAAGACCAGCTCGGGATTGACCTTGTACACAGCCTCAGCAATGGCCTCTGCAAGTCCAGCATTTTTTGCAGCCATGTTAAAGAGTGCACCATGAGGTTTAACATGCTGAATTTTTCCTCCTTCCGCTTTTACAAACGCACTAAGGGCTCCGATTTGGTAGACCACCAAGTCGTATGCTTCCTGAGGGGAGATGTTCATTTCTCTTCTCCCGAATCCAACAAGGTCCGGAAGACCAGGATGAACGCCGATTCCGACGTTTTTCTCAATGGCTAGTTTTACAGTTTTCCTCATCGTTGCAGGATCGCCGGCATGAAATCCGCAGGCAATGTTTGCGGACGTCACATAATCGAGAATTTTCCTATCCCTTCCAAGTGTGTATGTACCGAAGCTTTCTCCCATGTCACAGTTAATATCAACAATTGCCATTTGCTTGTTCCTCCTATTTGAATTTTAAATTAATACCACTTTTGAGCTGCTTTAGGTTTTCCTCTCTTTCAAGGAAAAGACGCTGAGCTTCTTCGTGAGTCACATGTTTAAAGGTGATGTAATCCCCAGGCTTTGCTTGGGCAATCAAGAGTAAATCGACAGAAGCAATTTGTCCAATTTTCGGATAGCCACCTGTCGTTTGCCGGTCAGCCAGCAATACTATCGGGTTTCCTTCAGCAGGAACCTGGATGGAGCCAAAACTGACGGCCTCCGAGATTAGTTCCTGTGGAACCTCAAGACGTAAAACTGGACCTTTAATTCGGTATCCCATTCGATCTGATTGTGGGGAAACTTCAAACCTCTCACTGAAAATCTTTCGTTTGCTTTCCTCATCGAACAGGTGATACTGCTTGCCTTTGATGACGCGGATCGGCATGTCTCTTCGGTGAATCGGAATTAAATTTGATGTTATCGACCAATCCATTTCGGCAAAAGGCTTATTCCCGGTTTGACCAGCTAAATATTCGATCATAGCTGTCGAAAGGCCTCCAGGAGTGGCAAATTTTATAACATCTCCCGGTTGTAAAGCACGACCTTCATACCCTCCAATTCCGGCCCTTAAGTAGGTGGATTTACTGTTCATAACTTCCTGGACCGTTATACCTCCAGCCACTGCCAGATATACCCGAGTTCCGGTTACCGCAGGTCCAAATCGAAGTTCACTGCCTTTTTTCACAAAGATAGTACGCCATGTTCTCACCGGTTGGCGATTAATAGTAGGGGAAAGGTCTCCTCCACAAATAGAGATCAAGCAATCCATACCAATTCGTAAAACTGGTCCGAGCAGAGTTATTTCGAGAGTAGGTTCGTTATCCTTGTTGCCTACCAGTATATTAGCAACCCGGTGAGCTAATTGGTCCATTACTCCGCTGGCTATCACTCCATATTTTTGGTATCCAAATCGGCCCATATCCTGAACACTTGTAAGGAGTCCCGGTTTCACCACGGTAATCATGATGGATCTCCTCCAAGACTTTTGTATTCTTCAATGCTAATCGGAATAAATTTAATTTTATCGCCGGCTCTCAAGAGGGTGGGCGGATCGTCCTCAGGCCGGAACAGCTCTATCGGTGTGCGGCCTATCAATTGCCAGCCACCCGGCGTTTCAATCGGATATACCCCTGTTTGTTTGCCAGCGATTCCGACAGTTCTCGGAGGGATTTTTAATCTTGGGCTATTTCTTCGTGGCGTGGCTATTTTTTCTGACATGCCCCCGATAAAAGGAAAACCTGGAGCAAAGCCAATCATAAAAACCGTGTAGTCACCAGTTGAATGGATGTGAATCACTTCTTCTTGGGAAAGACTGTTATGCTCTGCGACAAAAGGGAGATCCGGGCCCATTTCCCCACCATAGCAAACCGGAATTTCAACAGTCCGCTGCATTGTTTCTTTGGTTGGGGAAATTTTTTCTACTAATTTTTTTAGTTGTATACAGACGATATCATATGGCAATTTGGATAGCCCTCTAAACTTATAGATAACTTCAAACGGGTCGTAAAACACTGTGACAGTTGTGAAGGCGGGTATGTATTCAATCATCCAGGATTCCATGTTTCTGTCCAGTAACGAGGTAACGAGTTGGACCTTTTGCTGGGTTTCTTCGTTAATATCATCTCCAAGCTCTATGACGACTGCCTGGTCTCCTAAAGGATGGAAAATAAAAGGTAGTTTTTCTTTCTTCATTCTTATTTCTCCTCAAACTATCGTAATATTCGGATATATTAAATTTTAAGAATAGTATAACACTAAAATATTATACATCAATGGTTAAACATATATAATATGATAACGTTTTCAATTGTGCTTTTCCTTGAAAGTATAAGGACTTAGGACAGTATTTGCCTTAGTGTTTTTTTAGGAAAAGAAAGAACCCAATCAATACCGCCAAATATACATAATTTAACCGCACGGAAATTTTCTCGCGTGCGGTTTTTTCTTTTTAAAATTTTATATTAGGTTTTAAATGTAACCAACATTTTTAGGATCGAGAGAGAGGGTAATTAAGGCTTACTATTTTCTTCTCTTAAAAAAGTAGTAAGAATTGCTTTATTTTGTTCAAAGTCTACTTCTAAGACTTCCCCAATTTCTTCATGGCGTACATTTGTACAGCTGCCATCTTCGGGAATTCGCAGTGTTTTCATTTCTCCACTTTCATTTGTCAGAACGTCTTTTCCCATCGTCAAAAGTGTGGGGGTATCAATATCGGTATCGATGTATGTACCTAAAAGTCCTAAGAGATCGGGAAGCTTTGCGACACTATGTATACTAACGGCTTCATCCTTTAATTTTGTGATGACTTCTTGCTGTCTTTGTACCCGGCCGAAGTCACTTAGGCGATCTTGACGGAAACGAACATATCCTAACAGTTCTTTGCCATGAAGTTGTTGATACCCTTTCTCTAACACCATTCCGTTACCAATGGGCATCTCATATGGAATATCTACTCCAATTCCACCAGGCGCGAGAAGGTCGACAGCTTTTTCGAAGCCTTCAAAGTTTGCAATCGCATAATGATGAATATCCAGGCCAAAATTTAATTGAATGGTCTCCCTTAATAATTCAGGTCCTCCGTATGTATAAGCAGCATTTAATTTATGCTTTCCATGTCCAGGTATGGATACGTACATATCCCGCATGAGCGAAATTAGTTTTATCTCTTGAGTTTTTGGATTATAGTGTCCTACCATTATAGTATCGGTTCTTGATTGTTTTTCTCCCCTGGAGTCACTTCCCAGTAAAAGGACATTTACTGCATCTGTTTTTCTTTTTTCCCCTGAAAATGAATGAGTTGCTTCAGCTTTTTTAAATGGTTGATTAACCTTTTTTATCGTTCCCTCTATGTACTAAACGATCGTAAAAAAGACAGATGCCTAATAGAAGAGGATGATAGATACCGTCAACGAGTTATTCTTCCAAGAGAATTTTGCCTAAGGCTCTGCAAACCAAACGGCTCCATCAGAAATAAATTTATTTTATGTCTATCAAACTCATTCAAGGATAATCTTGAAGATATATGCCCTCCTTCTTGAAAGAATACTCCCCTATTTTCTAGGGAGAATTTATCTCCTCCTGCCTCACTGGCAGAATCCCCATCGTCTATGTTGTCTGCCCTGCTTAATTTTTCTGCTTTGCCTACTCAAAAAATTCATATCAGGTTGTCTCCGTAATGGAAGGCAAGTTCAATTTTATTCACATGACACCTTAAGGCAGTTAGTAATTTTCGAGAATTCATTACATCATTCCTGCTACTTCTTACCTAATTTATTTATGGTCATATTCCCGTCAGTATGAATTAGCAGGAATTTAGAGCATTGAGGAGAAAACTAGAAGGGCGAGACCACGAACTGGTGAGCAGCCGCTATATTTGGTTGAGGACTTAGTACTATGTTCTGTTCAGTAAGCCGTTCTAATGAGGGGAGAGTTTTGCAGGTCATACCATCGAGTCATAAAAAATGGGGAGGTCAATAATGAAGAAACAAAAATTGAAAAGACAGTTTATCCTTTATTTCTGTTTTACACTTGTTTTCAGTTTATTTGGTCCTTATACAGTATCAAACTCACAAATAATAGAAAACAGTGCTATGCCTGGAGCAGTTTTGAACGGCAGTTTTGAGGAGACCGTAATTCCTGGTTGGGGCCTTGTTACGAATAATTCACTTACAAGTATAGCTGTCAGTAAAGATAGGGCTCATTCAGGAACCCAAAGCTTACATTTCAAAGATGCAAATAACAGCACTAGCGGTGGCAATTTACAAATGGCAAGTGAAAAAATACCTGTTAATCCAGGGCAATCTTATATCGCGAAAGCATTTGTAAACGTTGTTAATCAAACTCATAGTATTGGGTACGAGGTTCATTATTTCAATAATGAAAATAATAAGGTTGGAACAGCAACATTTATTAACTTTCAGGCAGCAGCCTTGGGAACAAACCAATGGACTGAACTCAGTGTGCCGTTCACAGTTCCGGATGGGGCAACAAAGGTTGAGCTTCGATTTAATTCAGGAAATCCTTCTCTAACTGAAGCTTACTTTGATGATGTGAAAATTGTGAAGGCTTCGGATTCTACAGAAACACTACCGGAAAATGCATCTTTTGAAGCGGAAGTGGTGTATCCAGGTTGGAGTCTCGTAACCAAGAATTCATCCACAAGTATCGCATTCAGCGGAGAAAAAGCCAGAACCGGAAATAAAAGCTTATATTTTCTAGATGAAAATAGCAATAACCCGGGAGGCAATTTACAGGTAACCAGTGAAAAGGTTTCTGTTACAGCTGGAGAGTCTTATATCGCGAAAGCATTTGTAAATGTTGTCAGGCAATCACATAGTATTGGTTTTGAGGTTCATTATTACAACGCTGAAAACCAAAGAGTAGGCCAAGCTACCTTTATTAACTTTGGCTCAGCTGTTTTGGGAACAAACAAATGGACTGAAATTCAGGTTCCTTTTGAGGTTCCTGATGGTACAGCCAAGGTCGAATTGCGATTTAACTCTGGCCATCCTTCCATTACTGAAGCGTATTTTGATGATGTAACAATTGAAGGCACATCTGTTGAAGAACCTCCAACAGAAGATATTAACAAAGACGTGGTGAATCCAGGCTTTGAAGAGAAAGTAACAGATGGCAATATTACAGGTTGGAAATCAGAATTTGAAGGACCAGGTATTCAAGTTAGTACAGAACGGGCTCGTACAGGAGTGCAAAGCTTACACTTGCATGATACAACAGATAAAGCGGGTGTCAGTGTTTTAAGTGATAAAATCGCCGTTGAGCCTGGTGCCTCCTATTTATTGACCGTTTATTCCAATGTCATCAGCCAGACGCATAATGTTGTAACCGAAATTCGATATTTTGATAAAGACAATAAGAAAATTACTGACCATCGTGAACTTAACGGCAACCTGCCGAAAAATGAGTGGATTGATTTAAAGGTATTTAGTGTCGTTCCAGAAAATGCAGCATATGCAAAACTGGCATTCTATTCTGGCGGGATTAGTTTCACAGAAGTATATTTTGACGATGTTACGTTCAAAAAGGTAACAGATGATTCCCAATTAGACCGCGAATATGCCGAACCTATTAACCTTGGAGAAATGGTCCATGTCCAATTAGGCCAAGCAGGAGCTATTCAAAAAAATAGTCTGGGTGAGAATGAAGTATACTATCATTCAAACGGACATCCCGGAACTTTCTCGGTATTGGACGCCGAAACGGGGAAACTTAAATTTTCTAAAGTAATTGATAACACAGAAGCTGTATGGGCCATAACCATCGGACCTGATAAGAATGTGTACTTTGCGGGTACTTCTGATGGGAAATTATATCGTTATGTTCCGGAACGGAAAGTTGTCGAAGACCTCGGAGCCAATCCTTCCGCTGCTTGGGTTTGGGATCTTGAAGCGACAAAAGATGGCAAGATTTATGGTGCCACATACCCAGCCGGAGGTGTTTTCGAATATGATATCAACACAGGAGAATTCAGAGACTTTGGCAGTGTCACGGACCAGGAGTACGTACGCGGATTAGCTGTTGATGGGGATTATATTTACGCAGGGACCGGGACAACGAAGCATCTGTATAAAATTAATCGCCATACAGGTGATAAAGAGGAACTTATCATCGAAGGGCACTCAGGTGAAAATGGTTTTATCCAGGATGTTTGGGTTGTGAATGGGAAGCTTCTCGTTGCAGTTTCAACTATCAATATGCTCGTCATTAATCCAGAGACAATGGAAGTTGAAGGTTCGTTCGGGTTTAGCAATATGATTTCTGAACCTGATCCAAACCAGCCAAATATGATTTATTACAAAAATGGAACACAATTTTATAAATACGATCTCAATACAAACGTAGAAACGTTAATCACGGGGCTTCCAGTTCTTCCGGATACACCACGGGTAAAGGATATGGCCTGGCTTACGTTATCTACTGGCGAAACAGTATTGGCCATGGTGACGCAATATGGCGAATATATGCTCTATCATCCAGAAACGAATGAGCTGTCGTTTGTCATGCTAGACCTGGCTGCAACAGCTGTAGCTATTCAATCACTTGAAACTGGTCCAGACGGAAAGTTATATATGGGCGGCTATCAGCGTGGCATGAGTGTGTATAATCCATTCTCCGATGAAATCGAAGTGAATATTTCTTCGTTTGCCCAACCAGAAGGAATTGGATTCATGAACGATACCGTTTATTTTGGAACATATGTAGGAGCTATTATGTACAGCTATGATCCAACACAGCCAGTAGATTTAAATAGCAATCCAAAGCTTGAATATGATATTAAAGATGAACAAGACCGTCCTTTTGCCATCACATCAGGTGAAAATAAGCTATTTGTTGGAACTATCCCTGATTATGGAGTTTTAGGTGGAGCCCTAGCTATCTATGATTCTGAAACAGATGAATGGTCACAGCAACGTAATGTTGTTCAAGATCAAAGTATTATTAGCCTGGCCTACCACGATGGAAAGCTATTTGGTGGAACATCTGTCTGGGGTGGATTAGGAATTAATCCAAAGGCCGAAGAGGCAAAAATCTTTGTTTGGGATGTTGAAAAGGGCGAAAAAATCACGGAATTCACACCTGAAATTCCGGGTATTGATACAGCACCACGAATGATTGGTGATTTATCAATCGGACCAGATGGATTTTTATGGGGTGCTGTTGAGGGGACAATCTTCAAAATGAATCCTGAAACCTATGAAGTTGTTGATAGTAAAGTCATACGGCCAAGTTTATATAATAGCAGTAAATGGTTTCCTTATCGCCTTAAGTGGGGACCGGATGGCATGCTCTATACAACTTTATCACGCAGTCTGATTGTGATTGATCCAAAAACATTAGATTACAAAGTTCTTGTTGAGGATTTCATGAACAGCATGACCGTCGGGGTTGATGGAAGCATCTATTACGCACTTGGAAGTGAGCTTTACAAAATTCCTGTACCGGAAACAGACGCAACCTTACGATCGATTAACATTAATGGTAAAGAAATTGAAGACTTCCACCCAGGTAAATTAAACTACACCATGAATGCTGCCCCAACTGAAAATATAGTAGTGGAGCTGAGTCAACTCGGTGCAAATATTGAACTCGTGCACGGTTCCGAGAATACAAAAATTATTGTAACCGGAACTGATGGTATCTCCACGTTAACCTATACAATCACCTGGGCGGATCAACTATGCAAGCCAGGGAAACCTACCAAACCTGGTAAACCTGAAAATCCAGGCAAACCTTGTATGCCAAATAAGCCAGGCAAACCAGAAAATCCAGGTAGGCCTCAAAATCCTGGAAAATGATGCTTAAAAAAATATAGTGCTCCAATGATACGAAAAAGGTTTTCTGCTCACCACAGAAAACCTTTCTTCACTTTTAAATAATTCTTAAAACCTTCCTCAATAGAATTAGCATTCGCATGTAATGTCTTTTTGACCAATTCATCGAGACTGCTCTAATCGAAAAGGAAAGAAAACAGAACAAGGAGATTCTAAGAGGAAGAAACAACAAGTTGTGCATAAGGACACTAGATGCGAGAGTACTAAATGAATTGGCTGAAGGAATAGTATGGAAGTAGGACTTATCGAAGATTTTGTTACGATTGTAGAGCCGGAAAGTCACCCCTTGAAACGGGACAATCAGGAATGAAAAAAGTAGCAGTGGTACTACAGCCTATCAATCTGTTGAGAATAAGACTCCTGTAAAAATTATGTTAATCATAATGTGAACCAAGGATTTCCTTGGTTCCTTGCTTTACATGGATAATGACAAGGAGTTCAAAACATGAAATTAAGGAATAAAATATTTATCACGTTTACAAGTCTCGTGCTGATTCTCCTTATTACTGTGGGAATAGCTGTTCACAAAACGTTTAAGTCGTCCAGTAACAAAGAAGTTGTAAAGAGGACAGAGAATTCGATTATACAACTAGGGTATAATTTAGATTTAATGATGGAGGATGCTTCAAGGTCTACACTTTCTATTTTGTATAATCGAGACCTTATAAATATATTAAGAGAATATGATAGTGATTCAACTACCATTTACAAAAAGGCAATACATATTAAAACGCTTTCTTTATTTTTATCCAGCGTTACCTTTAATAAGGACCAAGTGTATGGAATTCACATTTTCACGGAAAATGGACAGGTTTTTAGTAACCTAGGTGATTCATTATTAACGGATAATTTTCAACTAGAAGAGCAGGAATGGTTTCAAAAAGTGAAAAAACAAAAAGGAGGATGGATTACTTACTTCGATAAAAGCCCCAACTACTATATAAAAAGTAATGGAGAATTTTTAAGTTATATACGTTTACTCAGGGACCCGAGTGATCAAGGGGAGCTTGGAGTGATTCGAATAGACTTTTCTCCATCTTATTTAGAGGAAATCACTGCACAATTTAATAATGAATATTGGCAAATTCTAACCTCTGATAATGAACCCTTAATAGGAAATCAAAATTCAGCTGATTTTTCCGACTGTCAAACAAATTATAGCTGGGTTCAAGAGGAAAGTAGTGGTGACCGCTATATATGTGTAACAAATACATCTAAAAAAACAGGAATGAAAATTGTTAATTTTATTTCTGAGGACTCCTTATATAAGGAAGTTGAAGAATTTGATCGTTTCTTATTACTCTTATTAGGTATTTGTATCCTGATTTCCTTGCCTATTTCCTATTATATGGCGAATTATTTATTGAAGCCATTTGACATTTTGAAAAATAAAATACTATTATTTCAGTCTAAAAGTCAATCGGCTAATGATTCTCTGGATGAAATCTCTGAACTGGGTGTTGCATATGATGGAATGTTGTCTGAGATCGAGTATCTAGTTGAAAAGGTATATGAGATTAACCAACGTAATGCGGAAGCGGAGTTCAAAGCTCTACAATCCCAGATGGATCCACATTTTCTTTTCAATACATTGGAATCAATTAATATGAAAGCAATCCAACATGATCAGTTTGAAATCTCAGACATGATTGTGGAATTAGGGAAACTACTTCGTTTCCGATTAAGAAATGAAGAGCAAGAAATCCCCTTGCAGGAAGAAATCATCTTTACGAAAACCTATATTAATATCATGAAAAATCGATTAGAGGACAACCTTGAAGTATATTGGGAGGTTGACGAAAGGGTTTTAGATTATCCCGTTCCGAAATATATCATCCAACCTCTCATTGAAAATGCAATACATCATGGCTATATAGATCATACCAATGCTCTAAAAATCTATATTAACATTAAAGGCAATCAGAATTCCCTAAACATTTCAGTACGTGATAATGGAGTGGGAATCAGGGATGAGAGATTAGCATCAATCAAGAAGGCTTTAACAGAAGGAGTCTCTATCATGGATAATGAAACGTGGCAGAAAAAAAGTAGTAGTAGTATTGCTCTTGTAAATATTAACAACCGATTGCAGCTCATTTACGGGAGAAATAGCAGATTAGAAATTACATCATTACCAGGAAAGGGTACGAACGTCTATATTGAAATTAACAGATAAATGGGGTGACGATTATTACTAATGTTCTAGTAGTTGATGACGAAAAGACAATCAGAAAAGGGATAAAGAAATTATTAGAAGAAGTAATCACTGGTTACAACGTTTTATGGGAAGCATCAAATGGTTCCGAAGCCCTTGAAATATTAAATATAGAAGTTCCTGACATCATCATAACAGATATCAGGATGCCGAATATGAATGGCATTGACTTTATCCGCTGTTCAAAAGAGAAGTTCCCTTTAACCCCAATTATTGTGTTAAGCGGCTATGATGATTTTATCTATGTGAGAGATGCGCTAAAACTAGGAGTGAAGGATTATTTATTAAAACCAATCTCTAGAAGTGACCTTGCTAATATTCTTCTTAGCATTGATCATTCGAATAAAGAGAATCAAATGTCTATTCAAGTCGGTGAATCCGCATATATACGGCAGATTAAAGATTTAATTGAAAAAAATCTAAATGCTGATCTAACTCTACAATTCATCTCTCAAACCCTTAATCTTCATCCCAATTATATAAGTCAATTATTCAGTCAAGAAACTAAAATTCGTCTATCTGAATACATAACTCAACGACGAATTGAGAAGTCAAAAGAATTACTGATAAAAACAAACTTGAAAATTATTGATATTTCCCAATTAGTCGGATATGCACATTCAAAGAATTTTGCGACTGTCTTTAAAAAAGTGGTAGGTACAACTCCACAACGTTTCCGAAAAATATAAAATCTTAAGATTACAAACCAATTCTTAATATTCAGTAATTTTAAAGCGCTTTCATAAATGGTATTTTTAATTGTAAGAAAGGGGGAGTAAGATGAAGAAATACTTATTAATAATTGTTGCCCTTGGCATCTTGCTGTTAGCAGCATGTAGTAATGAGAAACAAAGTAGTAATAGTCCTGATGATGACGGTGACATAGGGAAAAAGGAGCAGGTTGACTTAACGTTTACTATTTGGGGAAATGAACAACATGCTGAAATGTACAACAATTTATTAAAAGGATTTTATGAGAAAAACCCGCATATTAAAGTGAAAATCGAAAGCATTCCTTTCCCGGATTATCAACAAAAAATGTCAGTCTTGGCAGCAGGAAATGAATTGCCGGATGTTGGTTGGGTTTCAGAACAAATGGTTCCTCAATTTATGGAAAATAAGATCCTATCTGATATTTCAGACTTTGAAAAAGATGCAGATTTCAATATGGAGGATTTTACCCCTTCCACATTAGAGTTATGGAAAAAGGACGGGAAATTATATGGTTTACCTTTTTCTACTCCACCTATGATTATGTACTTCAACAAAACAATGTTTGAAGAAGCGGGACTAGAGACTCCTTTAGAATTGGCAAAGAAAAATCAATGGACATGGGAAAAATTTGAGGAAACTGCCAAAGAGATCTCTAAAGGAAAAGGCGCAGATCGTAATTATGGTGCAAGGTTTTATGTGGACTGGGCGAACTTTTCAGCAATTCCTTCTCATACCTTCTCCTATGGCGGCTCAATGTTTTCTGACGATATGAAGGAATTTACTTGGAATTCCGAACAAGGAATCGAAACATTTGAATTGTTAAATCGCATGCTTTTTGAAGATAAATCACATGTACCACCAGGAGAGAATACTAACTTTGAAAGTGGAAAGGTTGCAATGTTTACGGGGATGTATAGTTATATGGCAAATGTACGGCCTATAACAGATTTTAAATGGGATATTGCACCAATGCCATCAGGACCAAATGGCAGTAAACCATTACTTGGTCAAGCTGGTATCGTTGCTTTCCAAGGTAGTAAACATCCAAAAGAAGCAAAAGAATTATTGAAATTTATTGAAAGTCAAGAAGGTATTCAAGCTCAGTCAACTTTCTTCGTACCTCCTAGAAAGAGCGTACTAGAATCGGATGCATTTATTAATGTTCCTAATAATCCACCAAAAGAGTCTATTCAAATTGCAATGATTGACACAATGAATAATGGCTACTTTTACCCATTACACAAGGATTGGACGAAGATTGAAAGTGAAATTACGAAGGGCTTTGATATGCTATTTTCGCAAATGGCCAAACCTGAAGAAATACTAAAACAAATGGAAAGCAATATTCAACCAATACTAGATCAATAATAGAGTTTTAGAATAAAAGGAGCGGTTGTTTATTCCGTTCCTTTTATTCTTAAAAGGAGCTATTAAATGCATACATCCTTTAAAGAGTTACTATCTAGTGAAAATATGTCAATTATTGTGAGTCTTCCTGAAAACCGAGTTGATCTTGCACGTGCAGCTGTGCGTGCAGGAGCGGATGCTCTTAAATTCCATATTAATGTTACACATCGTGCTAGTGGAAATCATTTTAAAGGGATTGAACACTATGTAGATGTTTTTAAGGAGATCAGAGAGGAATTTTCAGGTCCAATGGGTATTGTTTTAGGCGGTACTATCGAAAAAGTAGTCCATTCAGATGCGCAAAAATTAAAAGAAATAGGATTTAGCTACTATTCGTTATATCCAACGCATATTGGATCGAAAACATTACTCCAAACAGATTTGCAGCACACCGTTGCTATTAATGAGGAATTTACACTAGAAATGGTAAAAGCACTTAATTCCTTTCCTATTGATGCAATTGAGCTGTCAATTGTAAAAAAAGATGACTACGGCCGAGCTTTGAATCTCAAAGATTTAGTTATATATAAAGCGATAAGGGATTGTACAACACTTCCTTTAATTGTCCCATCACAAAAAAGGCTTATTCTAGAGGATTTGAAAGTGCTTAAAGAAATTGGGATCAACGCTGTCATGATGGGCGTTGCCACAACTGGATATACACCAACATCGATTTACGAATCCATTTCCCTCTTTACGAAAAATCGAAAGTAAAAGCGGGGATGTAAAGGTGAGATAAAATGATTAAAGTAGAAGCAAAAAAGAAAGACGTTCATCCTCAATTGATAACAAGACAAAATGGATTGAATGCAAAATGGCGTGATAATTTGGCAGGGTGGTTCTTTATATCGCCGATGTTTATTGGTTTTTTTGTATTTATGTTTGGTCCTTTAGTATATGCCTTTTTTATGAGCTTAAATGATTGGCCATTGTTAGGGGAGCATGCTTTTATTGGGTTAGAAAACTACAAAAATATAGTTAAAGACCCAACTTTTATTAAATCCTTTAAAAGTACGTTTTTATTTAGTTTTGGATTAGTTCCACTAAATATCATCCTAGCCATGCTATTAGCCTCATTATTAAAAAATAAGTTTGTAGGTATCGGTCTTTTTAGAACTGCCATTTTTGTACCAGTCGTCACATCAATGGTCGTATGGGCCATTGTCTGGAAGTATTTGCTTGCTCCTGAATTAGGTTTTATTAACCAGTTTTTGGATCTATTTGGAATACAAGGGCCATCTTGGCTTTTAGATACGAGTACTGCTTTACCTTCTGTTATCTTCATTAGTGTCATTAAAAATGTAGGCTTAAACATGGTATTATTCCTAGTCGCGATGCAGCAGGTACCTAGTGAGTTATTTGAAGCAGCTGAGCTTGATGGTGCATCTCCTTTTAAAAAGTTTACTCGTATCACCTTGCCATTGATCACACCAACCATCTTTTTAACAATGATCATTACGACAATAGGTGCGATGAAGGTTTTCGGACAAATTTATGTGATGACCCGTGGCGGCCCTGTCGATAGTACAAAAGTTATTGTTTACTATATCTGGGAAACTGCCTTTAAACAATATGACATGGGGTATTCATCCGCAATTGCATTTGTTCTTTTTTTCATTCTCTTAGCATTCACAATTTTATCTTGGGTCGTTAGGAAGAGGTGGGTTTTCTTTGAGGAGTAAAACGAATCTAATCAGTAAATATATCATTCTATCCCTCATATCATTAGTCATGATTGGTCCTTTGTTGTGGATGATTTCTACGTCTTTAAAGGAACCAACAAGAATCTTTACTCAATTTTTACCTGATCCAATCAGATGGGAGAATTATTCGGATGTATTATCAAATACTGTTTTTTTGAAACAATATTGGAATAGTATTTATATTGGTGTAATTGTTACCTTGCTTGTCATTTTGTTTGCTTCAATGGCCGGATATGCTTTTGCAAGAATAAAATTTCCAGGTAGAAATGTCATTTTTATTTTGTTTTTAAGTGTCATGATGATTCCGCCGGAAGTTACTATTATTCCATTGTTTTTATTTATGAGAGACCTCGAATTAATTAATACCCATTGGCCATTGGTTTTACTTCCTGTTTTTGGTGCTCCAGGAGCTTTTGGAGTATTTTTAATGCGACAATTTTTCTTAGTCATTCCAAAGGAACTAGAGGAAGCAGCCATCATGGACGGTTGCTCAAGGATTCGAATTTTTTGGAGAATCATGTTACCGCTTTCGATTCCGGCTGTATCAACGCTGACGATTTTTACTTTCTTATCCAACTGGGATGAATTTTTATATCCTCTTATCTTTACAAGTTCAAGAGAGCTAATGACCCTACCTGTCGGACTTTCTCTATTTACAGACGAAACAGGTACTGCGTGGCATCATTTAATGAGTGCAACAACGCTAGCTACTATCCCGTTGTTACTCATCTTCTTCTTTGCGCAGAAAAAATTCATTGAAGGAATGACAGCAGGAAGTATAAAGTGATGTCAACATAAAGGGGAGAACAGGTAAAGATTGTTACTAGGGATGTTTCAAGAGTTGATAGGGACGAGGAAATTCAATTCCCCCCGTCGGATTTGGCAAACGCAGAGTGTCTATAAGACAAGGAGGATATTACATGGTGAATCAAGATAAAGCTGTTACCAAAGAGTATTTGTTGGACATGAGTGATCATGAAAGCTATCGAGTGATGAATCAGAGAGGAGTTAAGCAGTGTGTATTGCCAAGCCCTTCCGTCCATAACGCGAGTTGGGATGCCTTATTGACTTCAGAAGGTGAACTCTATCTAAGCCTTTGTTCGGAACTAACTACAAGTGAATATGCGAAACTGGCCAAATATGACTATCAAAAAAATAAAGTAGAAGAACTATTTTATACGAAAGAACTTATTTTTTCTAACGAGCGTGTTATCCGTGACAGCAAGATTCATACTAGTCTTGCCCAACTAGGCGATGGACGATTAATTATGTTGACTCATACCACAGACAAGTCACCTAACCATCCTGCCTGGATGCCAAATGCCTATTATAATCATCCTTGGGAAGGCTATCCAGGAAGTTCACTGATTCTCTACGATCCTGTGACCGAAAAAGCAGAAAATTATGGAATTCCAGTTCACCGAGAAACACTCTATGGTGGTACTTATGATGCAGTGAAGAATGCTTACTACGCATTAGGGTATCTGAAAGGGCATCTTTATCGAATCGATCTGGATGACAGACAGGTAACTGACTATGGGCAGGTAGTAGAAAAAGCAAGTTATCGCCTAATTGTGGGCAGCGATGGAAATATCTACTTTACTTCACGAAACGGAGTGTTAATGCGAGTTAATGTCGAAACACAACAGGTTGAAAATCTTAGACATACTTTACCTAATAGTAGTGATAAATATCGTCGGAATCGCTCGTACATGACTTATGGGGTAAACGGACCAGATGGCAGATTATATATGTCGGGCATGTTCCATGATGAACTCTCTGCTTATGATCCTAAAACCGATCATTTTGAGGTGATTGGCCGTTACAAGCAACCAGAATTTTATATAAAGGGTATTGAAAACAATGATTATATTGGGGCGATGGATTTCGATGCAAATGGAGTACTATACTATATTGTTTGTGGGTTGAGACAAGATCAGGGAGAAGATTTCAAGCTGGGGAGTTCTTTAATGTGTTGGGATATTCTGAAAGGAAAAGCTCCCGAATTCTTAGGGCTTGCTGGTACTGAGAGTCGTGTAACAACATCTTCTTGTAGCTTATTTATTGATAAAGGGAAACAGATCCTTTATATAGTTTCAACAAATCATGGAAATGATGCACCAGATGTCATTGCTGTAGACTTACCTGTATATAAAGAAAAAGCTTATGAACTTGGTCCTGTCACACAAGATCCTTTTGTCTATCAAGATAATAAACTCTATGAAGAACACGGTGAAAGCATTCGAAATACAAGGATAGTATGGGACACCAATCCATTTACATTCACTGCAAAATCAGTTATTCCAGTTGCTTTGTGGAAAGATTTTTCTGATGAGGAGGTTTTCGATTCAGGAGTCAAAAAGTTGGTTTGGAATAGCGGGAATTTGGAAATCTACACCGGTGAAAAATCATTCTATCAACACATTCTTGATGAAAGTGGAAAAATAGTACAGAAAAACCAAATTGGCCAAATAGAAGTGGAACCACCAGCCAATCTGAAATTGGAATTACCATATTATCCTGGTCGTCAGTATCAGGCGGTTGTAGATAAAATGATTCCCATCAATGGAGAGAGGCATTTTATCGCTACTAAAGACGGCATGTTAGCTATACGGGATGGAAGAAACGTGTACGCTCTCGGACCTGCTTGTTCTAATGGCCCAGTTCACGATTTGACGGTTACCAAAGATGGTAAAAAAGTTTATGGAGTTGCTGGCGACATCGATGGTTTCTCAATCGTTTTTGAATATAGCAATGAAAAAGGATTAAGATGGTTAGGAACAGTTGCAACTGACAACTATCAATATGGTTGCTTCAATAGCCCGAATCTGACAAGTATAGCTTTAAACGAATCTGATACGATTTTAGCAATTGGTTCCGGCGGTAGAATGGGTTCTGTCTACCTATACAGTTTATAATACTGAATGATTTTAGAAAGCGGAATATCATGATGGGAGTAATAGTTTTAAAGAGAGAATGTTAGAACGATTGAAAAGTGCCAAAGGATTTTAAAGAAGCCATTGATTAAATGTAAAAATCATGGGATTTCTAGAAAAGGGTGTAGAGAGTGTCACTTGAACAATTATATTACTATCGGAAATCAGAAAAACTCGATAATCCAAAAAAAATAGAACGGGATGTAATCATTTATGGAGCAACTGTAGGTGGGATTACTGCTGCTGTTCAATTAAGAAGATACGGTCTATCAGTGGCTATAACTGAATTTGGTAATCATATAGGAGGTATGACTACTTCTGGATTATCAGCGACCGACCTCGGTTCAGAATACGCAGTAGGTGGCTTGGCTATGGAATTTTATAAAGAGGTCAGTTCATTCTATGGTAAACCTAAAGAATTTAAATTCGAGCCAAAAGTTGCAAGAAGTATCATTCAAAATTGGATTTCGGAATATGGTCTTGAAATATATAAAGAACAACATTTAGAGAGCGTAATAACGGAAAATGGAGCCATCTCAGAAATTATAATGGAGAATGGCAATTCTTTTATAGGAAAAGTATTTATTGATTCTTCTTATGAAGGAGATTTAATGGCAAAAACAGGAGTTTCCTATGCTGTGGGAAGAGAATCCAATTCGAAATATCATGAAATTTATAATGGTATCCAATTTAAAGAACAGCACCACAAATTTGAAACATGGATTGATCCTTATAAGGTGGAAGGAATTCCGGAAAGTGGATTGTTATATGGGATTGATGATATTAATCTAGCTGATCTTGGATACAATGGCAAAGAAGACAATACAATACAAGCTTACAATTTCCGAATATGCTTGACAAAAGATAAGGAAAAAAAGGTTGAATTCCCGAAGCCTAATAACTATGATCCAGAGAAATATCAATTGCTACTTCGATATATCCTAACTGGACATTGGGATGCTATGAAATTAAATACCCCTTTACCAAACAACAAATGGGATTTGAATAATTTTGGTGCTTTTTCAACTGATTACATTGGTAAGAATTATGAATGGCCCGATGGGGATTATGAAACAAGAGAAAAAATATATCAAGACCACTTGGAATATAATATGGGATTGCTCTATTTTTTATCCAATGATAAAAGAGTTCCAGCTAAAATAAGGGAGGAAGTTTCACAATTTGGTTTAGCAAAGGATGAGTTTGTTGAGACGGGACATTGGCCGCCACAATTGTATATACGAGAAGCTAGACGGATGATTTCGGATTATGTCATGATTGACAGAAATTGTTTGAAGCAAAGAGTTGCAGAGGATTCAATTGGGCTTGCTTCATATCATATGGACTCGCATAATTGTCGCAGATTTGTCATAGATGGTCGTGTTGTTAACGAGGGGGATGTTGAAATTGCCGTTTCACCGTTTCCGATTTCTTACCGTTCCATCCGTCCTAAGGCAGAAGAGTGCTCAAATTTATTAGTGCCAGTAGCTGTTTCTAGTTCCCATATAGCGTTCGGAAGTATCCGAATGGAGCCAGTTTTTATGATAATAGGACAGTCTACTGCCGTGGCGGCTATGATTGCAATTCAAAACGATATTTCTGTTCAAAATATTGATTACAAAATTCTATCAGAAGAATTGGAGAAAGTTGGACAAATATTGAGATGGGATGATTCGATTAAGGACGATCCAATTGCTCGAATGGAAGCAACTTTCGGCCAGTAATATATGGGGCTGTTGTAGTTAATAAAAAAAGATATATTGTCTCTTCGAAAAGAAGTGTTGATAGGTATATCACAAATTTTTTTATAGAGGCACAGTATTTAAATGGTTCTGTTGCTTCCTTGATTTATCATTCTTCCGGGTACATCAAGGTACTAAAAAACAGGAGTTAACAAAGTTCACAACCGTTTGTAATCTGGGTTCCAGGTCAGGTGGGGTCGATTCACACACATTCCAGCCACAGTATTTTATACAAAAAAATCTAAAGCCTCAAACCTAATCAAGACCAAGGGTTTGAGGCTTTTTTATTTTCAGATTCTAAAGAGTCCACTGGTTTTTGTGTAAATTATTCAGTATACGTACACCAGAAGCTATAGAGACGAACCACTATACTTTTTGTTTTCTTCCCGTAAATAGGGTAGCGGGGATACAAATCCGTAACAATTTTAAGCCCTTTTCAAGTAAAATCCTATTCTTTTACCTTTCAATATTTAAAATGAGTGCTTTAAAATAATTTGCTTAATTTTATTTGATATAAAACACTTACAAAAACTTAAAAACTTGTGTTGTTTTACTATGCGTATCATTGCTTAAAAATACTTAGAAGGCATGCGAACTCCTTGTACCAAGAAGAAGGATTAGTATTAATCATGGATTTTTTTAAAAAGCAAGATAATATTTCAGGTGAGCAAATTTGCTACCTTTTTGATGTATCCAGTGATGCTGCCGCAGAAGAGTAAGTGCCTAGATTGAGAATAAACAGTCTAATTTAACATAATCAATAAGAAAGATTATGGCTACGGGTCTCGGGTGTATAATCAAGGCTTACTTATTTTCACTTCCTAAAAACTTATTAAGAGCCTTTTTATTTTGTTCTAAATCCACTTCCAGCACTTCCCCAATTTCTTCATGGCGTACATTTGTAAAGCTGCCATCTTCGGGAATTCGCAGTGTTTTCATTTCTCCACTTTCATTTGTCAGAACGTCTTTTCCTATCGTCAAAAGTGTGGCGGTATCAATATCGGTATCGATGTATGTACCTAAAAGTCCTAAGAGATCGGGAAGCTTTGCGACACTATGTATACTAACGGCTTCATCCTTTAATTTTGTGATGACTTCTTGCTGTCTTTGTACCCGGCCGAAGTCACTTAGGCGATCTTGACGGAAACGAACATATCCTAACAGTTCTTTGCCATGAAGTTGTTGATTCCCTTTCTCTAACACCATTCCGTTACCAATGGGCATCTCATATGGAATATCTACTCCAATTCCATCGGGCGCGAGAAGGTCGACAGCTTTTTCGAAGCCTTCAAAGTTGGCAATCGCATAATGATGAATATCCAGGCCAAAATTTAATTGAATGGTCTCCCTTAATAATTCAGGTCCTCCGTATGTATAAGCAGCATTTAACTTATGCTTTCCATGTCCAGGTATGGATACGTACATATCCCGCATGAGGGAAATAAGTTTTATGTCTTGAGTTTTGGGATTATAGTGTCCTACCATTATAGTATCGGTTCTTGATTGTTTTTCTCCCCTGGAGTCACTTCCCAGTATAAGGACATTTACTGCATCTGTTTTACTTTTCTCCCCTTGAAAAGAATGAGTTGCTTCAGCTTTTTTAAATGGTTGATTAACCTTTTTTATCGTTCCTTCTATATACTGAATGATCGTCAAAAGGCCAACCAAAAAGACACTTAATAGAAGGAGGGCGGCAGCTACTCTCATCCATTTTATCTTTCTTCTTTTTCTTGTCTTTTTTCCTGCCATATGTGCACCACCCGAGTTGAAAAATAATTCTCCCAATGAATCAAGTTAAAAAATGGCCCTCTCTTCAGTTACGGATAGGGGGAATCGGAAACTGAAGAAGTTACCATTTTTTAAACTTGAAGTAGCCATTATCGCATAATTACATTTCAACTATTGGTATATCAGATTACAATTGTTTAAAATTCTATTAACATTTTTAGAAGAGAAGGTATATGAAAAAACGGATGCTTTTGTTCTAGGGAATTCAATTTCTTATTATAGTGTTATATTGGAAAGGGAGAAGCGAAATATGGATCACATTTATTTAGACTACAATGCCAGTACACCTTTGGCACCAGAGGTAATTAACACAATGATTCCACTGCTGCAAGATTTTTATGGAAATCCATCCGCACTTCATTGGGCTGGGGCACCGGTAAAGGGGTTATTACAGAAAGCTAGAGAACAGGTTGCTAGCTTACTTGGCTGTTCCTCTGAGGAAATTACTTTTACGAGCGGGGGAAGTGAGGCTAATAACCTGGCGCTAAAGGGCTTCTTTTTTAAAAATAAGGGCAAAGGTAGCCATATTATTACGTCCAAAATTGAACATCCCGCTGTGATCAATCCATGTAAATTCCTTGAGAGAATAGGGGCGAAGGTTACTTATGTAGGTGTAGATCAATACGGGAGAGTGTCACCGGAGGAAATTGAAAAAGCCATTACAAAAGATACGATTTTAATCTCGGTCATGCATTCCAACAATGAAACCGGCACCTTACAGCCGATTCAAGAAATTGGGAATTTAGCAGAAAGAAATGGGATTGCCTTTCATACGGATGCCTCTCAGTCAGTCGGTAAAGTACCGGTCAATGTGAACGACTTAAAAATCGATATGCTGACAATTGCAGGCCATAAACTTTATGCACCGAAAGGAATCGGCGCGTTGTATATAAGAAAAGGAATCGAGCTGGAGCCATTGATACACGGGGCTGGCCATGAATCGGGGCTGCGGGCTGGGACTGAAAACACCTTGTTGGCAGTCGGACTAGGGACAGCGTGTAAAATTGCTGGAAGCTATGTTGGTAGCAGAGAACTTAAGGAACTGACGGAGTACTTTTGGGACAGGTTAAAGAAACAGTTTGGGGACCTGGTTCAATTAAACGGGCATCCGGAAGAGCGGCTGCCAAATACATTGAATGTAAGTTTTGTGAAAAGAATTGGGCAGGACTTGCTTGATAAAATTCCTCAGCTAGCCGCCTCGACCGGCTCTGCCTGCCATGCCGGCAGCATCGAATTATCTCCGGTTTTAAAAGAGATGGCTGTTCCGGAACAGGTCGGAATGGGGGCAATCCGCTTCAGTTTGGGGAGGCATACGACCAAGGATGAGATTGATCAGGTTCTTCTTTGGTTAAAAAAGGCTATAAACTAAAGCAGAAAGGACAGCAGCTTATTGACGCTGCTGTCCTTATATGTCTAAGTGTATTATTGGTCCTTTTCTTTTACTATGTTCAGCACTTCGCCCTTTTCAGGGAAACGGCCTGTTTCCTTTTTAGAGAAAATGTTCTGGCCGTCCACCGAAACCTCGAACACGCCTCCAGTACTTGGGATCAATTCCAACTTATTAGCATTATTTTTAAATTCATTTAACAATTCATCCGCCAGACCGACGGCTTTTGGTAAGTTGCCTCAAGCAGTACAGTATTCAATACGAATTTCCATTTTCATCTCACTCCTGAACGAATTTTCTGAATCTACTGATATTATATGCACTTGTATATGTACTTTCAAATTTAATGCTCAATGATAAGTAGATTTATCTATAACATTCCCCGTATGTATAAATAATAGACCAGGGAAAACATATCAAGTAAGATATGAACCCAAGGTATAAAAGAAGAGTTCGAAGTACCATCCAAAAGATGAATTTGTAGGTCAGCAAAGGTGCACATTATTTTGAAAGGCCATGCCATGATGATTGTAATTATAGGTTTGGGATTCTCCTTAACTGATAAATGCTTATAAAAGAGAAGAAATTATAGTGGGAAAAGGAGCCGATTAAATGAACGTCACAAAGGCAATAGCACTGTTTATTTGCTATGTCTGCTTCAGTCCTGGCATGATGTAATAATGCTGGAGAGGTGAATCCTCCACCAGAAAATACCCTTGCGGAAAACAGGCGACAGACCCAAATGAGAAACAAATTGTTAAAAAATAGATTATCCTTCGCCTCATTCGAGTTGGAAGTGGACACCCAAAAAACGTTTGATGCGATTGATAAGTTATGAAAAAGAAAAAGATAGTACAGAAGCTTCCTATGTCGACAAAGAGAAGAATGTTGAACTTGCTGGCAATGATGCAATGAAAGAATTACATGATAAATTTAAACTTTATTTTTTGATCAACATACTTCTGATGAGGAGGTTCTCGAGCAGGTATCGAAGGTGTTTGATATACCGGAAAATGTAAAAGAGATTGAAGTAGAGATTGTATTTGCGGATGGAATAGAGAAGGAATATAGATTCCAATCAAACAGTTAACAGGGAATCCAATGGCAAATGAGAAAAGGAGTAGGGGGGCTTTACCCCAGCTCCTATTCAAGTGCCCTTTCCTTATCGGCAATTGTGGAACATTGGGTACCGTCTTGTGAAGAAATTAGAAGAGAGTGACATGTGAATTTATAGCGTGGTTTTGTTTAGTATTCACGTTTTTATTTTCGTGACAGAGTTTATCAATACATAATTATAGTTTAAAATTTTTGCAAACTAAATTAGTATACAAAAGTGGGAGAAATAGTTTGTGAATTTTACCGGAAGTTAGATGATTTTAAATTTTCTAAAAAATAATTGACCAAAATGATAGTTTAAAATATAATCTAAAATATGATATCTGATATATCAGATATCATATTTTAGAAATTGAATGGGGGGATTTTTACTTAGAAAGGAAAAACTCTTCACTGTTTTAATTTAGTATTAAAGCACAAAAATATTAAAGGAGGCTTTTATGAAAGCGCTTAAAAAACTATTGGGATTGTGTTGTCTTGTTTCTATGAGTCTAGTAATAGCTGCCTGTTCAAGTGGAGAAAGCTCAGCTAAAAAAAATGGTACTGACTTTCCGAAGAAATCAATTGAGTTAATAATTGGATATTCAGCCGGCGGTGGTACTGATGTGGTCGCCAGGCATGTAATCGAAGCCGCAAATAAGCATATGCCTAATGGACAAAGCATTGTTGCGGTAAATAAACCAGGAGGCAGCGGTACTATTGCATTAGCTGAAATTATGAAGGCAAAACCAGATGGTTATAAATTGGGTTCAGTAACAACAGGCAACCTTGCAATTCAGCCAAACTATGGAAAAACACCATATCAGAGTGACGGTTTTATACCGATTGCACAATTTAATTCAGCACAAAACCTGTTGGTTGTCAAAGCTGATGCCCCATGGGAAACGTATGAAGAGTGGTTGGAATACGTAAAGAAAAATCCCGGTAAATTTTCTTATTCTACAGCTGGTGCAGGCAATACGCAGCACTTGGCAATGGAAGCTTTAAATATTAAGGAAAAAATCCAAACAAAACATGTCCCATTTGATGGAGCGGCACCAGGAATCACTGCTTTATTGGGAGGCCACGTCGACGGAGCAGTCATTTTAACCCAGGAAGCAAAACAACATACTGATTCAGGAGCCTTGAGAGTCCTTGCAAATATGGGCACAACAGAACTCTCTGAATATAAAGATGCCGCTTTCCTTAAAGACCAAGGGTATGTTGGCTTGGATACATGGTCAGGTGTTGTAGCACCAAAGGGTACACCTAAGGAAGTTATTGAAATCCTTCAGGAAGCCTTTAAAAAGGGATTAGAGGACCCGGAGTTAAAAGAAAAGTTCAAAAAAATCGGGCTAGAGCCAGCATTTGCGGGATCTGCAGAATTTGCAAAAAATATAAAGGAAAGTAACAAAATTACTAATGATGTTGCAGAACAAATCGGTTTGAAAAAATAATTCTGTAATTTGTAAGCGCTTTAAAAAGGGGGTGTGTCATGGCAAAGCAAAATGCTGCCTTATGGGCAGGTGTCGCGGTAATAGTATTCGGAGCAATCTTCCTCATTCAAGCTCTTGAGTTTGACTACTATAGTGAAAATGGTCCAGGTCCGGGCCTCCTTCCTTTGTGGCTGAGTATTCTTATTATGATAATGGGCGTCCTTTATATAGTAGAGTCACTGCGTCATAAAGTTTCATTCAAGGAAATACTTCCGACGGGACAAGGATTAATGAACGTATTGATTATATTGGGATCATTGGTTCTTTTGCTTCTAACTATTAATTTTATCGGTTTTACTATCGCAAGCACACTATTTCTCTACATCCTTCTCGCGAAAGCGTATAAGTGGTATGTAGGCCTGGGAATCGCACTTGGAATCTCTCTCCTGCTTTCTTGGGTGTTTGGTACCTTGTTAAGCATTCCACTTCCGGTTAATTTGTTTGGATGGTAAAGGGGGGAGAAAATTGGAGTCATTGTCAATGCTGTTTGAAGGATTTTCATTGGCCTTGTCAGGCTGGAATATCTTTTTCTGTCTTCTGGGAGTCACGATTGGCATGCTCGTGGGTGTAATGCCAGGACTTGGGCCGACAGCCGGGACTGCAATGTTGATTCCGCTTACATTCGGGATGGATCCCATGTCAGCCATTAT
Source organism: Bacillus sp. FJAT-27225 (assembly GCF_001685025.1). Taxonomy (GTDB): domain Bacteria; phylum Bacillota; class Bacilli; order Bacillales; family Cytobacillaceae; genus Bacillus_D. Next base: position 53,866 of record NZ_MAYU01000025.1, read on the forward strand.
CATGCTTGCAGGAATATATTACGGAGCTATGTACGGAGGTACCATAACTGCTGTCTTGATCAACACTCCCGGAGAAGCCGCTTCTGTCATCACAGCTCTTGATGGTTATCAGATGGCCAAACAGGGAAGGGCGGGTGTAGCGCTTGGAGTGTCTGCCATAGGGTCATTCGTAGGAGGAACAATAGCTGTACTGGGGCTGGCTTTTATAGGTCCTCCACTCGCGAAACTCGCCCTAAGGTTTGGGCCGCCTGAATTCTTTGCCTTAATGATGCTGGGATTATTGATGGTAGTTGGGTTGATGGGAAAATCCTTAATCAGAGGGATCATCGCCGCTGTCTTCGGTTTGATTTTATCATTAATCGGTATGGATCCTGTCTCGGGAACGACTCGATTTACATTTGGGCAATTGGATTTATTGAACGGCCTGGATTTTGTCGCGATTGCAATGGGCCTATTTGGGATATCAGAAATCCTGATGAATGTCGAGAATAAATTAAAGGAAGAAAAGCCTCATGCAGTAAAAGGGATGTTTCCTTCCCAAAAAGAGGTCCGTCCAACTATGAAGGCAATTGGAAGAGGGACAGGACTTGGATTTTTATTGGGACTAATTCCTGGTACAAACGCTGTTATCGCCTCCATCATGTCCTACTCGATGGAGAAAAAGTTGGCAAAGGATCCCTCAAGGTTTGGCAAGGGAGCCATTGAAGGAGTGGCCGGACCGGAAACAGCCAACAATGCCTATAGCGGAGCGGCGTTGATCCCATTGTTTACACTCGGGCTTCCGAGTTCTCCAACAGTTGCAGTCATATTGGGAGCTTTTATCCTCCATGGATTAACACCAGGTCCTGTGTTGTTTCAAAGTAATCCTTCCTTTGTTTGGGGAGTAATAGCTAGTATGTTTATTGGAAACATTTTATTGCTCATCATGAATCTTCCGTTGGCAAATATATGGGCGAAAATAGCGACTGTACCTTACAAGCTCTTGTTTCCAATTATTCTGATCATATCGGTATTAGGCTGTTACAGTGTAAACAACAGTCTATGGGACGTGGGTGTAATGATTGTTTTCGGTATACTGGGATATTTAATGAAAAAGCTGGATATTCCTATTGCCGCTGTTGTTTTAACATTTGTCCTAGGCAACCAGATTGAATCATCCTTATTACAGTCTTTGGCTATGTCAGATGGCTCTCTAATGATTTTTATTTCAAGGCCAATTTCAGGTTTTTTAATCATCCTTGCGCTGTTAATTTTAACCTTTAGCATAATAAGTATGGTGAAAAGTAAGAGAGATATCCTTGTTTCTGATGTAGAAATGTAGAGGGGAAATTCGAATGAATAAACCAAAAGTATTGATCGTTCAGGAAATAGCCGAGGAAGGAATTGAGGTTCTTAAAGATGCCGGGTATGAAATAGTTGTTCCCGATGGTCCTTCAGAGGAAGCTTTATCGAACGTTGTAGGTGATTGCGATGCAATCCTTGTAAGGACAACAAATATCACGAAAAAGACGTTAGATGCTGCTTCTTCGTTAAAAGTAATCGCTAGGCACGGGGTAGGGACTGATAATATCAATATTGAGGCAGCAACTGCCAGGAATATCCCGGTCTGCAATGTACCTACTTCAAATTCAAATGCCGTTGCCGAGCATGTGGTTGGTCTCATGCTTTCATTGGCACACCAAATCAATAGAGCCGATAAAGCTCTCAGGAATGGACGGTTTGAAGTTAGGCATACGTATACAGGAACGGAATTATCCAATAAAGTTCTGGGTTTAATAGGGTTCGGCAATATTGGCAGACTCGTTGCGCATAAGTGCCACCATGGATTGGGCATGCATGTAAAAGTTTTTGACCCTTATATTAAGAAAACAGAAGAATTTAACTATGTAGAAGTAGCCGATTCCTTGGATGAATTGTTGGCTGAGTCTGACTTTGTTTCCCTTCATTTGCCCTACTCCCCGGACTTGCATCATATGATTAATGAAGAAAAACTTTCAAAATTTAAGTCTACAGCCTATCTGGTAAATTGCGCACGGGGAGGGCTAGTAGATGAAGCTGCTTTACATAAGGCTCTAAAAAATAACATCATTGCAGGAGCAGCGCTGGATGTTTTTGAAGAGGAACCCCCAGGGAATCATCCGCTTTTCGAATTGGAAAACATCATCGTTACGCCTCATATGGCTGCACACACAAAGGAATCATTAATTAACATGGCTACTGGAGCCGCAAGATCCATTATTCAGGTTTTAAGCGGGGAAAAACCAGCATCCTGTGTCAACATGGATGCAATAGAAGGTGTTAAACAATGAGCGGAAAGAAGATTTCGGTCAATGTACTGAATCGATATGGAGTTTCCTTATTATCAAAATGCATACCAAAAGACGAAGCTGAGATTGTGATGGAAACGTTAATCGATGCTGACTTAAGTGGCGTTCCTTCACATGGAGTTTCCAGAATAACGGATTACATAAACCGAATGGAATCCGGATTGATAGAAAGAAGCACCGAGATTGAGATTAAAAGCAATACTCCAACAACTGCTCTATTTAACGCAAATAATGGCTGGGGACAGGTTGTGTCGGTCAAAGCGATGAATAAAGCAATCGAAATGGCAGAACAGTATGGAACCGGGTTTGTTGGTGTCTGCGGGTCCAACCATAACGGTACAGCGGCATACTTTACGAAAATGGCTGCTGAAAAAGGTTTTGTAGGAATTGCTATGACGAATACTTCCGCTACCATGGTTCCTTTTGGAGGAATGGAACCTTCTCTTGGAACAAACCCAATATCAATCGCTATACCTGGACCAGCAGGCTTTCCTATTGTACTTGATATGGCAACAAGCAATGTTGCTAGAGGAAAAATCATACAGGCAAAAAAGAAAAACCAGAAAATACCCGAAGGCTGGGCAATCACAAAAGATGGGGAGCATACGACAGATCCCGAAAAGGCCCTTAAGGGGTACATGCTGCCAATGGGGCCGAAGGGATCGGGTCTCGCCATTATAATCGACATTCTTTGCGGTGTAATGACAGGTGCCAATTTCGGAAAGGGTGTTCCCCGTATGTACGACGACCCGGAGCCACAGCTTATTGGCCATTTCTTTGGCGCTATTAATGTAGAAGGTTTTATAAATCGTTCAGCCTTTGATGAAAGAATGAAAGAAAAAGTGGCTGAAACAACCGGAACAAAGCCGATGAAAGGGTTTGATCGGGTTTTTATGCCTGGAGAAATTGAATATTTGAAGAAAAAACAACAATTGGAGGATGGAATCCTTCTCCCACAGGAAATTTTTGATGAATTAATTCACACCGGAAAGAAATATGGGGTGGAGATATCCGATTTCATGAATAAGGAAAAGGTTCAGAACTAACAGGGAAATGGGGAATGAAGATGTTCAAAAATAGGCTGAAGGCTAATTTGGCAAATGGAGATAAAAAAAGTCATCTAAGTTTGTTTGTTGGTTTTCCTTCTATTCATGTAGTTGAAATGGCCGCCTATAATCACTTCGATGTCGTTGTCATTGACTGCGAACACGGGAACTTATCCTATGAAAATATAGAACATATGGTAATCGCTGCGGAAAATGCAGGAATAACCCCCCTTGTTAGGACAGTTTCGAGTGAACCCGGCGAAATATTAAAGGTACTAGACAGAGGAGCTCATGGTGTTCATGTTCCTCAGGTGGAAACAAAGGAACAGGCGGAACGAATAATTGAAGCTGTAAAATATCCCCCGATTGGGAAAAGAGGAGCCGCATTCTCCATGAGGGCAGCAAAATATGGAACTTTGCCGATCGAGGAGTACCTTGAAAAGGCAAACGAGGAAACATTGGTATGTGTCCATATCGAGAGTGAGAAAGCAATGCAAAATTTGAATGAAATCCTCCAAACTCCTGGGATCGACCTTGTCTATGTTGGCCCAACTGATCTCTCGGTTTCTTTGGGATATGGGGGCAGTATCGATCATCCTGAAGTATTGAAAGCAGTTGATGAAATAAAGAAAACGGCAGCCAGATATAACGTGAAAATTGGGGTTCATACCAAAAATGGCCTGGGAGCACAAAATCGTTCCAGATGGGGAGCGGACTATATAGGTATAACGGTGAGCTCCCTTATTATTGATTCTTTTAATCAATACACGTCATTAGCGCGAAAGGAAGGAGTTGAAATTTAAGGCTGACTATTTGGGGACATAGTCAAAATTAAATCCTATGGAAGAAAAAAATGAACAATTCTCATCATTATCAATCTATTCAACAGAAATCAAGTCGCTCAGGGACATCGTTTTAGAATCTCTTCGTGAATCCATTATAACCGGCAAAATAAAGCCGGGTGAACATTTGAAAGAGAGGCAGCTCGCAGAGGCGATGGGAATCAGCACGACACCGATCAAGGAAGCGCTCCGAATCCTAAGCCATGAAGGATTGGTGGAAACATACCCTCGTAAAGGGGCGTATGTTTCCCATATGGTCGAAACATCAATTGCAGAAATGTTAATGGTTAGGGCCTCCCTCGAAAGTTTAGCAGCCAGATTATGCACAGATAAACTTGATGAAAAGGGATTAAGAGATTTGGAAGAGCAAATAAACAGGATGGAACATCTCGTTAAATCAAAAGATACCGAACGGTTATCTCTCGAAAATACAAAATTTCATCAGATGATCCAACAAGGTGCGGAAAATCCTGTCATCAAGCAAATGTTATCTGTCATTGTAAACTATGACAATATGTTTCGGAAAAAGGCTCTTTCGCTTGAAATGGAAGTGGAAGAAGGTTTCGCCGAACATCGAAAAATCTTTGAAGCAATCAGAGACAAGGATAGTGAATTAGCTGAAAAGAGAATGAAAGACCATATTATGAGAACGGCAGCACATGTCATGAAATATTTAAACATTGGAGGATAATTTTTATGGATTTCAGCTATTTGCGTAAAAACCTTGAAACAATTACGGCTATTAACATCACTCCCTTTCAAAAGGATTCAAAGGAAATTGATTGGGTCAGTCTGGAAAAAAATATTGAGTTTTTAATAGAAAAGGGACTCAAAGTAATTGTTCCTTCCGGCAACACTGGAGAATTTTATGCCCTTTCAATCGAGGAAGCAAAACAAGTGACAAAAAGGGTTGTTGAGATTGTTGATAAGCGTGCAATTGTAATGGCTGGAATTGGTTACTCTGTTCCCCAGGCGGTTGAACTTGGTCTTGCCGCACAGGATGCCGGGGCTGATTGCGTAATGATCCATCAGCCTGTTCACCCATATGTGACTACGGATGGAACGGTTTCCTATTTCAAGGAAATCATTAATGCACTTGATATCCCTTCAGTTATCTATTTTAAAGACCCCCATGTCAGCGACCGTGTTTTATACGAGCTTGCTTCACTTGAGAAATTCATTGGAGTCAAGTACGCGATTAATGACCTTCCTAGATTCACAAAGACATATCGTGAGGTATCGGCAATCCATGACATTGCCTGGATATGCGGGACAGCTGAGAAATGGGCCCCTTATTTCTATCACGCCGGCGCCAAAGGCTTTACATCGGGGCTTGTAAATATTTTTCCTGAAAAGTCCTTTGAACTGTTACAAGCGCTTCGTGAAGAAGACAATGAGACAACCTGGAAAGTTTGGGAAGAAGTGCTCTTATTCGAGGACTTAAGAGCAAAAAACAATAATGGAAACAATGTTGTGGTTATAAAGGAAGCTTTAGAGCTGATTGGCTTTAAGGCAGGACCTACAAGGGAACCTGTTAACAGTCTATGTAATGAAGACAAAAAAGAACTTGAGGGCCTACTTGCAAAATGGGGGATGCTGGCCCCCCAACTTTAAACCAAGGAGGGTACATATGGGAGAGATCGGTGATTTCAAAACACCAATCGTAAGAGATGTTACGGTCATACCGGTTGCGGGTTCAGATAGCATGCTCCTAAACCTTAGCGGAGCACACGGGCCGTTTTTTACGCGAAATATTTTGATCATTAAAGACAATTCAGGAAACACAGGTGTTGGTGAAGTTCCAGGCGGAGAAGGGATCCGGGAGACAATAGAACAGGCAAAAGACCTCATTATAGGGCGCCCAATAGGATTATACCGAAATATTCTAAGTGAAATAAAAGACCGCTTCGCCAGCCTTGATGCTGGCGGCCGGGGTCTTCAGACATTTGACCTTCGCGTCACTATCCATGCCGTAACAGCCGTTGAATCGGCCATGCTTGACCTTCTTGGGAAATACCTTAATGTCCCAGCAGCTGTACTTTTAGGGGAAGGCCAGCAGAGGGATTCCGTCAAGATGCTTGGCTATCTTTTTTATATTGGTGATAGGAAACAAACGAATCTTCAATACAAAAGCGAAGCTGACGCAAAGGATGATTGGTTCCGTCTGCGTAATGAACCTGCTTTGACAGCGGATTCTATCGTAAGGCTTGCGGAGGCGGCAAGGGAAAAGTATGGTTTCCAGGACTTCAAGCTAAAAGGGGGGGTGTTAAGAGGAGAAGAAGAAATCGAGGCCGTTACCGCACTGGCAAAAAGGTTCCCCGAAGCGCGTATCACGCTGGATCCTAATGGTGCTTGGTCCCTTGAAGAAGCAATTCGTTTATGCCGCAACATGAAAGATGTCCTTGCTTACGCGGAAGATCCATGCGGAGCGGAAAATGGCTATTCCTCAAGGGAGGTTATGGCTGAATTCCGAAGGGCAACTGGCCTGCCAACTGCAACTAATATGATTGCGACGGACTGGCGGGAAATGGGACATGTAATTCAATTGCATTCTGTTGATATCCCGCTTGCTGACCCTCATTTCTGGACAATGGCTGGTTCAGTCAGAGTTGCACAAATGTGCCATGAATGGGGCTTAACTTGGGGATCACACTCCAATAACCATTTTGATATATCACTAGCAATGTTTACTCATGTTGCTGCTGCAGCACCTGGTGAAATTACCGCAATAGATACTCATTGGATCTGGCAGGATGGCCAGCGTTTAACCAAGGATCCGCTGAAAATTGTCAATGGAGAAGTGAAAGTACCGGATAAGCCTGGACTTGGTATCGAAATAGATATGGAAAGAGTGGAACAGGCCCATCGTTTGTACAAAGAATATGGCCTTGGCGCTAGAGATGATTCAATTGCCATGAAATATTTAATCCCAAATTGGACTTTTAACAATAAAAAACCTTGTCTTGTTCGTTAATAGAACTTTTAGCATTGGAGGAATTATCATGTCTAAAGCGAGAGTTGCGCCTAAGGGAATATTAGGGTTTCCTGTGTCTCATTTTACAGAGAATGATAGGCTGGATGAACAGGCTCTTTCTCAGAATATCGAAAATCTGATGAATGAAGGCGTGGAAGCCATATTCGTTGCTTGTGCTGCAGCAGAATACCCTTCATTAAGCGAATCTGAGTATGTTGCATCTGTTGAGGTTGCCGTATCGACAGTCAAAGGAAGGCTTCCGGTTTATACAGGGGTTGGCGGAAATATCAAAACAGCACTTAAATATTCTCAAATTTCGGCAGATAAAGGGGCTGACGGATATCTTATCTTGCCTCCGTATCTTGTTACTGGAGAAAAAGATGGGATAGCCGCCTATTTTAAATCCATAGCAGAAAGCACAAATCTTAATGCCATCGTATATCAGCGTGACAATGTCAGTCTATCAGTCAAGGGATTGGAAGTACTGGCTGAAGTGCCTCAAGTGGTTGGCGTGAAAGATGGATTGGGTGATATGGAGTTAAATGTTATGCTTACCCAAACATTTGGAAACCGTTTTGGATGGCTGAACGGAATGCCTCTTGCTGAAGTAACCATGCCCGCATATCTTCCGCTTGGGTTTGATTCTTACTCTTCGGCAATATCGAATTATATTCCCCATATTTCAAGGAAATTTTACAATAGTCTGTATGACGGAGATATGGAAACAGTAACAGACATATACCAGCAAGTAATACTTCCGATTAATAACATTCGCCGTAAGCGGAAAGGGTATGCTGTGTCACTTATTAAGGCAGGAATGGAAATTATGGGATTGAAGGTGGGAAAATCAGTAAGGCTGCCAATTCTTCCAGTAGAAAAACAACATTATACAGAGATGGAAACAATTTTGAAAAATGCGATGGAACGTTTTCCTAAAAAGGAAGCTGCAAGACCAATTTTTTAAGGAGGGGGATACTATGACGACCTCGGTTGAAGTAAAAACATATCACAATTTTTACAATGGGGAATGGGTTGCTTCCATTTCAAATGAAGTAGAAAAAAGCGTTAATCCAGCCAACACGGATGATATTGTCGGTTATGTGCAAAAATCCACAGCAGAGGATTTAAATAGGGCAATTGAATCAGCCAGTAAAGCAAAGGATGGATGGCGAAAGCTCTCAGGGTCGGAGAGAGGAGACTATCTATATAAAGCTGCCCAAATTATTGAAAAGAGAATCAATGAGATTGCCGAAACAGCAAGCCGTGAAATGGGAAAAACTTTCGCTGAAACAAAAGGAGAGACAGCAAGGGGGATTGCCATTTTAAGGTACTACGCAGGGGAAGGGATGCGTAAAGTTGGTGATGTCATTCCTTCAACCGATAGCTCCGCCCTGATGTTTACGACCCGTGTTCCCCTTGGAGTTGTTGGTGTTATTACGCCATGGAATTTTCCAATCGCCATTCCGATATGGAAGATGGCTCCAGCCCTTGTTTACGGGAATACAGTCGTGATCAAACCGGCAACAGAAACAGGGGTCACATGTGCGAAAATCATAGAATGTTTACAAGAGGCTGGTTTCCCTCCAGGTGTGGTAAACATGGTGACCGGCCCTGGAAGTGTGATTGGCCAAGGTATCGCGGATCACCCGAAAGTAAACGGCATTACATTTACTGGATCGAATGGTGTAGGGAAACGGATTGCTCGTTCAGCATTGGAACGAGGTGCCAAGTACCAACTGGAAATGGGCGGGAAAAACCCTGTTATTGTTGCAGCTGATGCCGATCTTGACCTTGCAGTAGATGGCACGATAAGTGGAGCATTCCGATCCACCGGTCAAAAGTGCACCGCAACAAGCCGCGTCATAGTTGAAAGTTCAGTCTATGAATCTTTTAAAGAAAAGTTATTGGAGAAAGTAAAAGAGATAACGATTGGAAATGGACTTGAAGAGAATACATGGATGGGGCCATGTGCGAGTGAAAGCCAATATAAAACTGTACTCTCTTATATCGAAAAAGGACATTCAGAGGGTGCGAGATTGATCGCTGGAGGAAATAAACTTGATGGGAAACCTTTTGATAAAGGGTTTTACCTCGAACCTACAATATTTGAAAATGTCACTTCAGAAATGTCCATCGCCCAGGAAGAAATATTTGGACCAGTGATTGCACTCATTAAAGTAAATAACATAAATGAGGCCATTCAAATTGCAAATGACGTGGATTTCGGTTTGAGCGCCTCAATTTTTACAAGTAATATTAAAAACATCCTTTCCTTTATTGAAGATATGGATGCTGGACTCATTCGCATTAATGCAGAAAGTGCAGGAGTTGAACTCCAGGCTCCCTTCGGAGGCATGAAGCAATCAAGCTCCCACTCGAGGGAACAAGGAGAAGCCGCAAAGGAATTTTTCACGTCAATCAAAACAGTATTTGTAAAATCGTGAAAGCAGGTTTTTTGACCTGCTTTTTATCTCTCATTTCTGAGAACGATACTAGTTTTTAATATAGCCTATTTTCTAAAAGGAGGGGAGGGACATGAAAAGTTATTTTATACTTTCTATGTGTTTGTTGTTTTTAACGTATTATTTTTTAAATTTTAACTGGTTACGATACCTTGTTGTCATTATGGCATTCATCTCTTTTTCAGTTTGCATTATAAGGGCTCATGGGTTTCCCCGTATTCTTGCGATTGGAATGATGGGAAGTGGAATCGCTTTGGAAATAGGCCAGGGAGGGGGAATAGAGGCAATAGTTGACGGAATTTTATTCGTACTGCCGTTACTCTGCATCTTAACGCTCGCGCCCCTCCTTTCAGTTCCGCTTAAAATAGGCGGATATTTTAAAGCACTTGATTCCTTCCTCGGGAACATGTTGCATAACCCAAAAATATTTTTTGCTGGAATAACCGCCACTCTTTTCATCCTAAGCCCAGTTCTAAATCTTGGTTCTGTACGGTTAGTAGATGAGTTTCTTTCAAACCTAAAACTACCTTCAGCGATTTCTTCTAAACTCTATTTGGTCGGTTTTTCAACTGCAATGTTTTGGTCTCCATATTTTACTTCAGTAACCATGGTCCTTTATTACCTTGAATTGCCTGTTGGAAAATACATATTTTTTGGTATTTCATTATCTCTCCTTTCATTGCTTTTAGGAAACATACTGCTTGTAGCCTGGGAGGAAAAGCACCCTTTAAATATTATTTCGACCGATATATCCCCGTTGGAAAGATGGGAGAGAAATCGGTTGGTCATGTTAAGTTTATATGTTTCCAGCCTTTTATTAACACCATTGTTAATTGAGTATTTTACAGAATGGTCAATGATTGTGATTGTAAGCCTTATTTCAATTGTTCTTCCATTATTATGGGGAACATTTACAAGGGAATGGATACAGCTTTCCCCCCATTGGAATGTATTCCGTAATCAGACAGTTCCTATGATGAACAATGAAATTATATTATTCACAAGTGCAGGATTATTTGGTCACGCAGTGCAGGATACAAGCTTTGCACTTATGATAACAGGGTTTTTGAATACGGTAGCCCACCATTCTTTCCTATTGTTTGCTGTATGTGTAATGGGTATTGTAATCACAGTAACGTACGTGGGTATTCACCCTATTGCTGTTGTAGCAGCACTTGCAATGCAATTGGAGCCGAATGAACTCGGGATTAGTAGTATCGCATTAGCTATACTTTTGTTGCTAGCCTGGTCATTATCTGTTTTACTCAGCCCCTTTTCAGGCATTAACCTCCTTGTCAGTAAAATGGTAGGCAGGTCAGGAGTTGAAGTGGGCCTTCTATCCAATGGATTTTATGTTTCACTGGTTGCGACATTAGGCATTTTAATGTTTCTTTTTTTATCATAATGATTAATTTTGATTATAGGTTTTGAATTTCATATAGATAATAATTAAAGGGCCGATTGCTAATAGGGATATAATCCATAACCACCCGATATTTTACGAATTTGCTAAATGTATAGTACCATATACTGCCTTTAGACTGGAGGAATTCGGTACTTTATAAAGATAACAGAGCTAAAGACGCTGTCTCCAAAAAAACCAGAAATAAGGCCGCCTTTAAAAATGGAATCCTCACTCACTGCCGAATTAACCAGCCTTCCCATCACCTGTGGCCCAATCAGGAGCGCCAGAAAACTACCGATGATCGAGCTTGGAAGGAACAACTTTTGAAAAAACGGGACGGGAAACCGGATTACCATTCCAAGAACGAAAAATAATCCGAGTACTAAAATGCTCTTTCCAACAACTTCTGGTGACATACCAAACCTCCGAATCCCTAGGTTTCTATTAGTTCCTTACCCTTGAGAGTTGTGTGAAAACTGAAAACTTTTTACTCCATATATCAGAACAAAAAGTACCCCGAAACCGTGTGTAGAAACTATTAAATGTCATTCTATTTAATAAGGATGTATACAAGAAAACGCGCTTTTCTTAAATGGATGGAAAGAAATAACAATGCCTTTCATTAGAATGTTACCTTCGTGTACCAGCACCTATTGCCAGAAAAGCTAGGGCCTCCTTTCTACCATAAGTCATAAACGAAAATCCTTTATCCTAGTGAAAGCCACGTCAGTTTGTACGGTGATAAAAAAGGCATTACTCGCTAGACATAGCTATAAATGGTTTGGATTTTTCCATTCCGGATAAAGGCATAACAACAAGAGAAAGAATAAAGTAAAAAAAGGAGCTGATAAAATGAATCTCGCCAAGCCGATTGCACTGGGGGCTAATGTCTGCTTCTGTCCTTACAGGTTGTAATGATGCGGAAGAAGTGAAACCTCCACCAGAAAACGCTCCTGCAGAAAATCAAGTGACAACTCAACCAAAGGAACAAGCTGTTAACCAAATGGACATTAATTTCGTCTCTTTTGACTTGGAAGTAGATAACCAGAATTCAAAGGGTGCTATAGAAATCAGTTATGAAAATTAGAAGGAAAAAAATGGTGCAGAGGCAACCTATGTTGACAAAGAGAAGAATGCCCAATTAAATGGGAAAGAAGCAATGAAGGAATTGTATGAAAAATTCGAGTCCTTTACATTTGACCAACAAACTCCTGACAAGCAGGTTCTGGATGAAGTTTCAAAAGCTTTTAGCATTCCAGAAAATGCCGAAAAGATTGAATTAGAAATTGAATTTGAAGATGGGATAGAGAAGGAATATAAAACTGAATAAATCAATACTATTAATAATGATAGTAAGATACAAGATAAAAAGGAATTGGGATTCTTCCCCAATTCCTTTTTGTGGCAATTAAGAAACATTTCATGTGTCATACAGGGAAAATGAATAATTGAATAAAACATGTCCATTTTCTGCCATTTTGTTATGATAGTAATGAAAAGGGGGATGAGATGGTGAAGCAAACAGAAAAGTTTTTAGAATCGGAAAGAATATATTTAAGGCCGTATCAGCAGACTGACTTGGAAGAGTGTTACAAAGGGCTTTATGTCAAGGAATCCAGGACATTAACGGGATTAAAGAGAGTCTATAATAAAGAGTTTATGAGTGACTATTTAAACAAGATAAGCAACGATGAGAGCAGAATTTTTCTAATTATTGCCGACCAAAATACAGATGAAGTAATAGGGGATATAGAGTTAAACTACATTGACTTTTTAAATAGAAATTGTTTTATTCGAATCCAGATAATAAAAGACCAATATCTATCAAATGGGTATGGTCCTGAAGCGATGAAGCTATTATTGGATTATGGATTTGGGGTCTATAATCTACATAGAATAGAGCTGGAAGTGTATTCGTATAACCATAGGGCTTTAAAAGCTTACCAGAAACTTGGTTTTAAACAAGAAGGAATTAAACGAGAGAGCATATATTATAATCATGAATACCATGACACGATTATCATGGGTTTACTCAAGAGCGAGTTTGTTAGAAAATAATCTTATTATGTAAAGTTGATAGCCAACTTAAAGAGAGAATGGGTTGTTGATAGTGTTCACAAACTCATGCTTAGAAAGGAATAATTATATTGAATTTAGAAACTCGCTTAAACAATTGGATAGAAGCGTATGAGCAAAATGGATACTTGAGTGGATCGATTTTCATTTCGATTGGCGATGATATTCTAGTGAACAAAGGATTTGGCATGGCGAATTGGGAACATAAGGTACCGAATAAACAAACCACCAAATTTCGAATTGGCTCCTTAACGAAAGCATTTACTTCGCTTGCTATTTTTCAATTACATGAGGAAAAGAAATTAAATATAAAGGATTTCATTGGCAAGTACCTTCCCAATTATCCAACTGGCGATAAAATTTCAATTTATCACTGCTTAACCAATACTTCAGGGACTCCCAATTTTACAAGTTTTCCCGATTTTTGGCCAGCAACAATGAGACTTCCCTCCACATTGGATCAGCTGATAGATTCATTCAAAAATCTTGAATTGGAATTTAAACCAGGGAGCAGGAATGAATATTCAAGTTCAGGATTCATACTGCTAACGGCTATAATTGAAAAGGTTTCTGGTATGTCATACGCAGAGTACATACAGGAAAAAATTTGTCTGCCGTTAGGGATGCATAACACTGGCTGTGATGATGGAGTCAAGGTGGTTCCCAATCTGTCGTCCGGCTATTCATTCTGGGAGAAGCCAATTCATCCAGCCTACGCAGACTTATCGTTTCCATTAGGAGCGTATGGCCTTTATTCCACGACTGAGGACCTTTCCATTTGGGATAGGGCATTGAGAACAAATCGTCTTCTGAGCAAGGAATTATCGGACATAATGTTTACTCCCTATCATGAATCATACGCATGCGGCTGGGTGGCCGATGAGATTTTGGGGAGGAAATGCATCCATCATTGGGGAGATATAAGTGGTTTTTATAGTGATTTCCTCAGGTTTGTAGATGTTGGCATAACGATTATTTACTTGAGCAATATGAATGTTTCTCCTGTACCTTACCTTACACAAGAATTGGCGAAACTTGTTTTTGGAGAAAGTGTTCAATCCCCACCTGCCGCTATACCTGTGGAATTCACAAATAAAAGGTTGCTGGCGGGTTCATATTATTCTGAAACGAAGCAAAACAAGCTTTTTGAGCTTTCCCACGAAAATGGGGGATTGTACTTACTAGTTCCTAAAATGTACGGAGTCTTATATAAATTTAAACTTGTACCAATACAGGCAGATTCGTCAACGGCTCATTTTGTAACTGAAATGATAGACGAACATCTTATCTTCTATTATTGCAAGAATGGAGAAATTGAAACTGTCTTATATAAGGACTACTATGGGAAGGAGCAATTCGTTTATAAAGAATAATAGTTACTATATTGACAAAAATATTGGGCTTTGCATTCAGAGTACCAGCAACCACAGCCTTTTTGGCTGTGGTATTTTTTTAGGGATAGATTTGGGACTAAAGGTCAATTTTTCCTGTAGAGATTGATTTGAGTCTGCTCCTTCTATCCTACTTACCGCGCAGTAATTGTCAGAAAAATGAGTATTCGTTTCTATTTCCGCCTAAGCAGATTATTACTAAACTATATATGTAAGCGCTTTATATTAAAAAGGTGGAGGGGTTACATGAGTATTAAGAAGAAGTTTTTATGTGTCTCATTTTCGGGTTTATTGGCATTCAGCGCAGTAGGTATGCTAGGGGTTCCGGCTGGAGCAGTTGGAAACGGCCCAAGCGCAGGTAATGGTTCCATCCAGACTTCAATTCTACATACCTATGATGATCTTGTCAGCTATTTAAAAACTCAGGAGAACAAACAGGATGCAATGACGCTTGAGGTGATTGGGCAGACTGTGAAAGGAAGGGATATCTACCTCGTCAAGTACATTTCCAATCCCGAAAATCCTACAATTCTATTCTTAACTCAGCAGCACGGGAATGAACAGCTTACAACAGAAGGTGCGCTTGAATTTATTAAGCACTTGGGCACAAACAAGACCAAGGGTGTCCTTGATAAGGTAAACATCCTTATCATTCCTATGCTCAATGCTGATGGCGCAATGGGGGATGTTAATTTTTCGCTCGATAACTACCTTGCAGATGGGGACCGCCATCTCACTCGTGCTAACGCCAACAATTTTGACTTAAACCGCGAGCATGATAAAGCGACAGCAAAAATGCAGCCTGAAGCTCGTTTCCTTCACGAAAATGTTCTTCAAAAATATAACATTGATTATATGATTGATTTGCATCATCAAGGAACAAGAAGTGAAGTAGATGGGAAACTCGTTTCTGGTTCTATTCTCTATCCGACCAATTCGGCAGTTAAACCTGAAGTTTTACAAAGTTCGAAAAAGCTTGGAGCGGTAGTCTATCATGAGCTTCAAAAGAAAGGCTGGGGACATATAGGGAAATATGACGGGGGTTCTGGAGCCAATATCGGCCGCAATGGTGCAGCGCTTCGTTATGATATCGCAACGCTGCTGTTTGAGATGAGGGGCATGTCTGACCACTATATTGAATCCTATGCTCTCGGCCAAAAAAGTAACGGTTATCTAATCAAGCAAACAATTGAAACACTGGATGCTACAGTAAGGGCAATAGCTGACAATTCCATTGAAACAGTAGATACAAGCTTCTGGGATACGTTACCTACACAAACCAATCGTCCTAGCGAGGAATAGAAGTATTAGTTTATAATCTTCAGTTGTGAAATAAAACAAGTATAAAAATTATTATTATCTCAAGTGCAATAGTCCATAATGGATTATTGCATTTTTTTTATGTTTTCTAAATAGCTAGTATTAGGTGAGGTAAGTAAGTTTTAATATATTACATTTATTGTATAATTTTCCTTTTCAAAAAAATAATTTTATAGGCCATAAGACCCTTACGACATACACAAAAACCATGGTACATTCAGATTGTTCTGACTATTAAAAATGTTAGAAGAATAATGTTGCAAGGGGGAGTCTTCGGTACATAAAAAAGAGAATAAAATTTTATTGAAATGGGGAGAGGTATGAAGAATAGTAAGAAAAGTATTGCCTTGTTATTAATTTTCCTTCTTTCGTTTTCCAGCTTTGCCTATGCTGTACCCCAGCTCCCGGCAGGAACAGGGACAAGCAAGGAGCTTGTATCCTCAATAAACAGTGAAGAATCGGTACCTGGTGCAGATGAAGCATCCGCCACATTTGATTCGGCGGAAAAGGTAAGGGTGATTGTTGAGCTCAATGAAGAATCAGCCATTGAGTATGCAACAAAAAAAGGTGTGAAATATTCTAAGCTATCAAAACAAGAAAAGAAAAGTTTAAATGAGAAAGCTGTTAACGCCCAGAAGAAGGCCAAGCAAAAGCTGGCCGATAAAAAAATCAAAGTAAACTATAAAAATAACTTTACAGCTGTCATGAACGGGTTTAGCGGCGAAGTAGCATATGGCGACATTCAGGTGATTGAAAGTCTGCCTGAGGTTAAAAAAGTTTATTTGACTAATGAGTATGAAAGGCCGATCGTTGAACCGGATATGGCGACTAGCCATGAGTATATCCAATCATATCGAGCATGGACTGAGGGCAACTACAAAGGTGAAGGCATGGTCGTAGCCATTATCGATTCCGGTATGGATCCATCACACCGCGATATGGTCATTAGTGAAGGAGTTGAATCCGACCTTTCCTCCGAAGAAGTAAGTGCACTGGCAGCTCAGCATAACCTTCAAGGAAAATATTTCACAGAGAAGATTCCTTACGGGTACAATTATTTTGACCGTAATACCGAAGTTCGCGACCTGGTCCCGGGCGGATCAAATCATGGGATGCACGTTGGCGGAACTGTTGGCGCTAATGGGGACCCTGAACAGGGCGGCATTAAGGGCGTAGCTCCGGAAGCACAGCTGCTTGCCATGAAGGTTTTCAGTAATGACCCAAGTTATGCGTCAACATACTCTGACATTTATGTAGTAGCTATTGATGAAGCAATTAAACTTGGCGCAGATGTACTGAATATGAGCCTTGGCTCGGTAGCTTCGTTCTATACAGCTGAAGATCCAGCCAATTTGGCCATTACACGGGCTGCTGATAACGGGATTGTTTCTTCCGTTTCCGCTGGTAACTCCCGCCATATCGGCCGCGGCTATAAGACACCTTTTGCCGATAACCCTGATATTGGCCTGGTAGGTGCCCCTGGGCTATCAACCGATTCCGTTCAGGTTGCTGCATCCGGAAATACACAAACCTGGTATGAATTCGGCCTATCTTTAACCGGGAACCCAGTAAGTGGTGTTGGGTATACAAGCGATAATTGGATTCAAAAGCTTGGCGACAGGCAATATGGCTTTGTTTCCCTTGGAACAAAAAATGGCGCTGCGGCAGATTATGCTGGACTTGATGTGAAGGGCAAGATTGTTGCTGTTATGCGCGGCGGAACACCTTCTGCTTTAACAGATAAAGCGACGGAAGCTGCCAAACAAGGGGCCGCTGGGATTATCGTATACGATGCAGGTACAGGCGGGACAATTTTTAAGGACCAAGGTGGATTTGCCATTCCATTTATGCTTGTAACAAAGCCAACCGCTGATCAAATGCATCAGCTCTATACTTCAGGCAATACAACTATTAACTTTGCTATCTCAAATTCCCAGCCGGGACCGCAAAACGGCCGGCCAACTGAGTTCTCTTCCTGGGGAACAACGCCAAGCCTTGAAATCAAACCTGAAATCATGGCACCGGGCGGAAATATTTATTCGACTTTAAATGACAACAAATATGGGTTCATGAGCGGAACATCGATGGCTGCTCCACATGTTGCTGGTGGTTCAGCACTTGTAATGGAGTATATAAAAGAAAATCCGCTTTACAAGAACCTTCCATTGTCTCAGCAGACACGACTTGCAAAAGTTCTAATGATGAATACTGCAGCAGTCACGACTGGAACAAACGGATTTGCATATTCCCCGCGCCTACAGGGAGCCGGAATGATGCAAATTCATAATGCGACTCTTACTTCGGTTCGCGCCGTTAATCCGGAAACAAACGAAGCAAAAGTTGAGCTTGAGGATTTTATGAATAAAGTGGTTTCGTTCAAAGTAAAAGCAATTAATGATTCTGCTAGCAAAGCTGTCACCTATAAAGTAAACGTTGATGTTCTTACTGATGCGATTCAGCGCCTCGCTTCTGGTGATATGAACTGGTCAGCTGGGGTAGCAACAACTGGAGATCCGCATCTTAGAGGCTCGGAGCCTTTAAAAAATGCAGCCGTTACTGCACCCGAAACGGTTACTGTACCAGCAGGCGGCAGTGTTGAAATTCCAGTCAGCATCGATTTGACCAACGCGAAAATTCCAGGTTACACAAGCACTGGTGCTAAAACAGAGTTTGATTTAAAAGAGGATATTTTTGTTGAAGGATTTGTCCGCCTTGAGGATGTAACCGGAGAGGAAGTAAATCTGGTTGTCCCGTATGTCGGTTTCTATGGCAAATGGGATCGCCCGGCAATCCTTGACGGCCTCCGGAATATTGACAACAAGTTCTTCTTCACTGACGGCGCCGGCGGAACTCCAGTCGCTGGAATGGTTGACAACCGTGGAACATATATCGGCTTTGATCCAGTTAACGGGTATGCAAATGCAGTAAGCAAGTTCTCGCTTTCTCCAAATGGTGACGGCCAATTTGATACTATTGTTCCAGTTCTTTCTTTCCTCAGAAACGCGACCGACATGCAATTCAATGTCCTCGATGCAGATGGCAATAAACTGAGGACAATCCGTACTGAAACGTTTGTCAGGAAACACTATGGCAGCTTGGCAACTAGGTATTCCTACTCGACTGTCCGCGGCTGGGACGGAAAGGTGAACGGTGAAATCGTTCCAGACGGCAAGTACTTCTATGAAATAAAGGCAAAAGTTGATATGAAACACCGTGATGCCGAATGGCAAACAAAGCGTATACCTTTTGTTGTTGATACAACAAAGCCGGTTGTGAATGCAACATATAACACAACCACAAAACAGCTGACCTGGGAAGCAAATGATGGCAGTGGAATCGGGCTTCAGCACTTCCTAGTGAAGGTTGATGGCGTAACTGTTTTACCTGCCAATCAATTGCTTCTTCCAACGGCTACTTCCTATGATTTATCAGCTGTAAATGTACCAAAAGGAGCAAAGGTTGAGGTTGTAGCATATGACTTTGCCAATAACATTACGACCCAAACAGCAAGGAATGTGGCAACAGGGGATACGGCTGTTCCAGTCATCACGCTTGAAACGCCTGGAAATGCATCAATCCTTAATTCTAAAGAGATTTCTGTTAAAGGTTATGTCCGTGACGAGTCCTTGATTGAGGCGATTTACGTCAATGGCAATTCCGTTCCATTCAACCGGGTCATGGAGAAGAATGCTTCGAATGTAGAGGAAGAGCGGTATCGCTTTGCCACAACGGTTACAGTTCCTCACGATGGAGTTCACGAAATTTCCGTGAAGGCAGTCGATATTGCTGGAAATGAAATTCAAATCCAGCGCCGTCCAGTATTTATCGATACAACTCCGGCAAATCTGGATGTAACAGCTCCAGACTATGTTGAGAGTGGAGTAACCAAAGCAAATCTCGGAATCACTGTTAAGGATAACTTTGACCAAATCAGAGTATACGTGAATGATAGTGAAGTGAAATTCAGTTCCGGACCAAGTTCATGGGCCGAACCGGTTCCTTACAATCAAACGTTCAACTCTGAAGTCAGTCTGAAAGAGGGACAAAATACCTTTACAGTAAGGGTTGTCGATCTTGCTGGCCACACCACAACTAAAACAGTCAACATTTACAGGCTGAGCAAGGCAGAAATGCCAGTTATTCAGTCAGTAAGCGTGACACCAAAGACAGATGTTAGCTTTAAAAATCCAGCTGTAATTAGCGCTACGGCGAATCAGCCGCTAACATGGTCGGCAAAGGTCGTAAAGCCTAATGGGACTGTTGTCACTCTTCCAGCATCAACTGGCGTCAGCTACAAAGCCACATACACGCCGGAAAAAAATGATGCAAGAGGTGTTTACAAAGTCATCGTAAATGGCGAAACGGTTCATGGTTTTAAAGCTCAAGAAAAACAGGCCGAGTTTTTAATCGGCAAAAAATAAACAAACCTCTATCTGTTAAACAGTAAAAAGATGCCGTGCATTTTCAGTTTCTGAAGATTGCACGGCATCTTTTTCTTTACTTGATCGTTAGCTTTACAGAGTTGGTAATTGGAAGAGTTGCTAAGTGGATTGTACCAACCTCAAAGTCTTTCTACTAATTCAGGTCTTTGGACTTATGTCTTCTGTAGAACAAACGACAAAAACCCCTTAAAGCGTTAGGCCTGAAGAAGTTAAAAATGCTCAAATTTAGCAGGAAAGGGAAAAAGGCAAATAAAAGCTAGAAGGAGAAGGTGAGAGTCATTTTCACTTGCTTTAGAAGGTTTAATACTTTTATACCAGTGGAGGAAAAATTTACTAGTTCATATTATCTAAATTTTATGAATATTAAAAATTAATAAGGATAAACGTACGTAAACCTAGTATACTTCGAGTATCAAAACTTTAGGAGGTGCTAGTTTTGCATATTTTCAGGAAAAGAACAGTCCGAAAATGGTTGGGGGCAATGCTCGCAGTTTTACTGCTAGTTTCGACTTTTGCGCCCAATCTAGCAATGGCTGCAGATTCGAAACCGAAGAGATTTTCCAAGGAAGAGCTTCAGCTTGAAGAGAAGCGTGAAAAAGAAGCCAATTCTGCAAATCAGCATGAATCAGCCGAGGAACAAATTAAGGGAGATAATCAAGAGCTTCCGAACCTTCTGAAGGGATTGGGAATTGAACCGCTGCCGCTGAAGGAAGAAGGAAAAGATAAAGCCGCTAAAGCTGCCGTAGAGGAACAGAAAAGGGCTGAAACAACTTTACAAGAAGCATTTAAGAAAAGCAACGAAGTCAATGTCATCATCAGAATGAAAGAAAAACCTAATCTCGAATCAATCTATCCACAGATGAAGCAGCAAAAGTCGCGTGCGGACAAAATCAAGACTATTCAGAGCCATCTGAAACAAAAGGCAAACTCCTCCCAAAAAGGAATCGAACAGGCACTTGCTGCGATGGAGTCAAAAGGAAAGGCAAAGAAAAAGGATTCATTGTGGATTATAAACGGACTTTCGGCAAAGGTAACAAAAGAGGCTATCGAGGAACTGAAGCAGCGCGATGATGTTGCATCGATCACCCTTGATGAAACCTTAAGCCTGCCGGAAATTACAGTGGAGGAATCTCCTCCAAGGCTGCCAGAGTGGGGTCTAGAGAAGATCTTTGCTCCAAAGGTATGGGGGCAATACGGTCTTAAAGGGGAAGGTATTGTAGTCGGAATCATGGATTCCGGAGTTGACGGTAACCATGAAGCGTTAAAAAATAATTACCGCGGCGGGGATGGGAATCATCAATATTCATGGATTGACCTATCAGGCCAAGGATACGAAACACCGAACGATGGAAATGGCCATGGGACGCATGTTGCCGGCACTTCTGTTGGAGGCGGCGCAGGTGAGCCAGTCGGGGTTGCCCCAGGAGCAGAATGGATAGCCGCCAAAATCTTCAATGATGGAGGTTCTACGACTCTATCAGCTATCCACCAGGCGTTTCAATGGTTCCTGGCACCTGGAGGGGACCCATCAAAAGCACCGCATGTGGTCAACAATTCATGGGGAAATTCGAATACATATAACCTCGAATTCTATGAAGATGTAAAAGCGTGGGTATCGGCTGGGATTTTTCCGTCATTTGCAGCGGGGAATGATGGACCGGGTGCTCAGACAATCGGATCACCCGGAAGCTTTCCTGAAACGTTTGCAGTCGGGGCCACCGATATGTATGACCAAACAGCATCATTTTCCAGCCGAGGCCCTGTTTATTGGCCCGATGGAAGCGGCGGGACAAATCGGTTAATAAAGCCGGATATTTCCGCACCCGGACATAGAATTTATTCAGCATGGCCCAGCAAGCGGAATCAAGGGAAATACAACACCATCAGTGGGACTTCGATGGCTACCCCGCATGTAACAGGAGCCATAGCCCTCCTGTATCAGGCTAATCCGAACCTTACAATTGAAGAAGTAAAAAAAGTCTTGAAGGACACTGTACGTATTGAAGCTCATATGGGAACCCTCCCGAATGATTCATACGGAAGTGGAATCATTAATATTTATCAGGCTGTTACGGAAGCAGCTTTTGCTGGTGACCTTAGCGGTTCAGTTAAAAATAAGAGAGGCGAGCCAATTGCAGCCCGGCTTGAAATAAAGGCTGAAGGGTTATCTTATGATGTTTCCGAAAAAGGAGTTTTTGCATTCAAACTTAGGGAGGGCTCGCACAAGATAACTGTTTCTTCATTTGGCTACAAAACGTATGAAGGAACTGTAGAACTAGAAAAAGGAAAAGCTGCGACGTTGAATGTTGTTCTTGATGATGCTGAAGCCTTTACAATTAAAGGAAAAGTGGTTGATGAGGAAGGAAATCCGATTTCGTTCGCGTTTATCCGCCTAAACGGCACACCTCTGTCGGCTATCCGGACGGACGGGGGCGGTAATTTCGAAATTAAGCAAGTACCAGCTGGCACATATGGTGTCCTTGTGACAGGCGAAGGAATCAAAGGACAGTCGCAAGAAATAAAGGTTAATAACAACCTGTCCTTAGAGTTAAAGGTAAAGAGGGTTGGAACAAGTTTAAGCAAAGATTGGAAAATGGCAAATGGGAACGTGAACCGTAATGCGGTCTCGGCTAATGCGATTGATATTGAAGGGCTGGAAAAGGCGTGGGAATACAGTCTGGCCGGAAAAGGAGACATCCTCTTCTCGACACCAGCCGCTGCAAATGGCAAAGTCGTCCTGATAACGGACAGAGGCTGGGTCATCGCGCTTGATAGCAAGTCTGGCAAAGAGCAATGGGAGATTCGGCTAGGCAGCAACAACCGTTCCTCTCCAACCGTTGAAGGCAATATAGTCTACCTTTCTGGCGGACAGGACGGCAAGATTTATGCGCTCGATTTAAAAACAGGTGCAATACAATGGACGTCGAATGTTGGGGCAATGGCCATCTATGAATCCCCTGTATACCATGACGGTACCTTGTTTGTGTCGTCTGATCTGACAAACAATGCCCATCTTTCTGCTCTGAACGCAAGAACAGGTGAAAAACTGTGGAGCGTAAAACTTGGAGCTCCCACCTATTTCGGTCCAAGCATTGGCAATGGGCTGATATACGTCGGAAGCTACGATAATCAAACAATCCGAGCCTTAAAGATTGAAGATGGGACAGAAGTGTGGAAAAAGACAATTTCCAAAGAAGGAATTGCCTCAAAGCCCGTATTTGATAACGGAGTCCTATATTTCAATGGAATCAATTTTGACACTTCAACCGGTACTCTTTATGCGGTAGATGCAGCAACAGGAGCTGAAAAGTGGAAGGTTGAAGGGGTTGGCGATACACAGGCTGGCTCACCAATTGTCTATGAAACCATGGTTATCTCCGGATCAGCATCACAGCCCAACTTGCGCGCATTTGACAAGCAGACAGGCGAAGAACTCTGGAGCAATAAAGCGGTTGGAACGACATTGAATAACGGTACAGTTACCGCGAATGGCCTGCTATTTTTTGCAAGTACGAACGGTTCAGTTTCCGTGTTGGATGTGTATACCGGTGAACGTTTGAAGGATATTATCCTGCCAGTTTACAGCACATCAGGTATTCCCGTCCTGCCTGGACAGGTGATTTTACCTTATCTAAATGGAATCCAGAGCTATCAATCACCAGGTGTCCTTGTGGGGAAACTTACAGATAAAGACGGGAAGCCTGTAAAAGGCACGGTTACAGTCGAAGAAACCGGTGATGAGGTTACAGCCGGCGAGGACGGCGGCTTCATTCTGAAGCATGTTCCTGGCGACTATACAGTCCGTATTTCCATGTATGGGAAAAAACAGCTTACCGAAAAAATCCAGTTGGTTTCAGGTTATAAAGTAGTAAAGGATTACCAGCTGCAGGATGCGGAAAAAGGGTCGATTTCGATCACGGTTAAGGATAAACGGACAGGAAACTCTTTAGAAGGAGTCGACGTCAAGGTAGAGGGGACTGGCATAAGTGGAAAAACCAATGCTAGTGGCATTTTTACAAAAGAAGAGATGTACGAAGGAACGTGGAATGTTGCCTTCTCATTGAATGGCTTTAAAGATGGACAAAGAGCCATTGCAGTTAAGCAGGGGGAAGTAACTTCCATTAGTTTCGAGCTGCAGCCTATTGATGTCGCTGTCCTGAATGATTACAAGGGACAAATCACAACTCTTCTCGAAAAGAGCGGCTATACGGCAGAGGAACGCAGCTGGGACGTTGTCGAGGACATCGGCCGCTACAAGGTGCTCTATTTGAATGGTGCATATGGTTCAGATGGTGTAAAGCCAACTGAGGCAGAGGTTAAGAATCTTATAGACCTTGCTAATCAAAACAATGTGAGCATCATTTTTACGGATCAGTGGGGCATGAATTATGGCTCAATCCACCATTTAAAGGATTATTATAACAATCCGTCCGACCTCGGACATGACTATGATGTAGGTGAAGTCAGGCTGAAGGTTGAGTCAGAACATCCAATCCTGAAAGGCTATAAAGCTGGGGCGGAAATTTCCATGCTTCCACATGATGCCGATTTTGCCTGGTTCAACCATTATACAGGAAGGACAATCGGAAAAATTGGAACAACCGAAATCGGCTATGTAGGTTCTGGTGTAGCTTATCAGGCCGTTTCGGAAAGCAGTGTACATCTGTTGCTATCAAGTTTTGCTTCGGCTCCATGGGAACAGACTGACAGCTGGCTGCAAGGGCAGCGCCAAATCCTCCTAAATAGCCTTGATTTTCTATACGGAACCGAATTCGGTAA
Source organism: Bacillus sp. FJAT-27225 (assembly GCF_001685025.1). GTDB lineage: Bacteria > Bacillota > Bacilli > Bacillales > Cytobacillaceae > Bacillus_D. The sequence continues at coordinate 78,930 of NZ_MAYU01000025.1, forward strand.
AGTATCAGGGAAGATTGTTGATTCAAACGGGGAGCCGATTGAGGCTAGCGTTGAAGTGGTTGAAACCGGAGTGAAAGCGAAAGCGAATGAGGACGGTGAATTCGAGTTTTTCCATGATGAAGGAACGTTCACACTTGAAGTGAGGGGCAAAGGACATGGGACCGAGACCGTCACATTCACGGCAGCAAAAGGGAACCCAGCAGAGGTGTCAGTCACACTCGGAAGCTCGGAGCGCGGTACGTTATCAGGTATTATCACCGATGCTCTAACAAACAATGAAATCTCGGGAGTCAACGTTAAAGCGGAGAACGCTGCTGGTGAAACAGTTGCCGAAGCAGTATCGGGTGCAAATGGACGTTATGAAATTACTGGTTTGCAGGAAGAAATCTACAAGCTTACATTCTCGAAGGATGGCTATATTGTGTTTTCCCAAGAGGTTGACATAGCCCGCCATACCGGAGAAATTGATGTGAAGTTAAATAAAATGCCTGCAGTTGGTGTGGTTGGTGATTATTCTTCATCAGATAAGAACTTCAAAGCGTTCATGAAGGAACATGGAGTTACGGCTGTTGATATTCAGCCAGCAGACTTAGCTGCGAAGATGAAAGACTTCGATGTCGTATTCATTAATGATCCAAGCAGCCTCGGACTAACAAAGCCCATTTTTGAAGGCGCAATGAAAGCTGCTGATAGCGCAGAAACGAGCGTCATATTCGGGGAAGCGTACTGGAGTTCTGCGGGAATTAATCACCTAGTCAACTATAGGAAAGATCCGGAATCACGGGGAACGGCCCGCAGCACAACCCAATCAGCAATGTACAAAGTAATTGAGGAACACCCTATCCTCGGTGGGGCAAAAACAGGAGACACCGTAAAAATCCTGAACCCGGCTGCAAGCGCGATTGGTTATTTTAAAAATTACAGCGGCTATCCGCTAGCGGAAATCAAGCATGAGGGTGCAAGCACATCGCATGGCCTTGGACTTGCTTATAAACCAAGGACAGAGGGAAGTGCCGAACTATTGATGGCAGGGCATGGCTTTTCCTCCTATCACGGTTCAAAGGATTATACTGCTGAAGGCAAACAAATTTTATTCAATGCCATCCTTTGGGCGGCAAATGCAAAGTTCACGACTATAAGCGGTACTGTCGTGGATGAGAATGGGCAGCCGCTCCTTGCCAGCATAAAGGTGAAGGATGCGCCATTTTCAGCCGAAACCGACCCGGCAACCGGAGCATACTCGATTGCCATCAAGGAGGGAGAGTATGAACTCACCATTAGTGCATATGGCTATGAAACAAGGACATTAAAAGCTTCTGCTTTGCTCGATGGGGAAGCGCAAGCCATTTCCATGAAGGTTGCTGAAAACGTCGGTTCCATCACTGGGACGATTGAGAATGAAAAGGATGGCAATGCGGTAGCAGGTGCAAAGATAACACTCGTAGGCAAACCAAGGTCAGCTGAATCAACCATGCAAGGTCAGTTCAGCCTTGGAAAAATTGAACCGGGCACCTATACCGTCCGTGTTGAAAAACAAGGGTATGTAAGAGAAGAAGTTGAAGTAGAAATTGCTGAAGGCGAAGAGCTGGCACTGAAGGTAAAAATGCTGCCATCGCCAACCATTGGCATAATCGTAGACTTGACAGCGTCCGGGAAAACATTCAAGTCCTACTTGGAGGAGCGAGGCTATAAAGTCGAATACGTAAGCTTCAAGGACCTGGATAAGTTGGATACTGTCGACCTTGTTTTTGCCAACTCGGATTATAAACCAGACGCTGTTCCAACAAAAGCTGATTTCAAAGCTTTCCAGGAAGCACTCGATAAAAAGAAAAAATCGATCATATGGACAGGTCAGGCAGGCGGGCGAGGCTCAATCCGCTATCTTTGGGAGTATGAAGCCAATCCGGCGGCAATCATTGAAGGAACAAATAAGACAGACTCAAAAGGAATAGTGAAAGAAGAGCATCCGTTAACAGCTGGCTTCAAAGCTGGAGACGTAATTGAAATCCCGGGCAAGACTGGATACTATTATGGGTTTACTGGCTATTCCGGAAAAACGGTCGTAGATTTCGAACAAACCACAACCGGACAAAAAGGCTCAATGATTGCCTACAAAGGACGGACAAGTCAATCTGTTGAAATTCTTCTCGCGAATTTAACGATTAGCCATGTTTTCCATCCAGGCGATGCGACATTGTTTGATGCGGGCAGGGAAAAGTTGTTAATGAATGCAATCGATTGGGCTTTAGCAGAAAAAGCATCACTTGCTGGTGAACTCCATGCCCAAATCCAAAATGAAAAAGGCATGTCGGTAAAAGCAGATGTGTCCATCAAGGAAACGGGCAAGGTACTAAAAACAGATGGAGAAGGGAAATTCTTCACAGCTCTTGAACAGGGGTCTTACACGCTGACCGTGAAGGCGTTCGGACACAAGGAGCAAGACTTCACCATTACAATTAATAATGGACAGGTCCTTAACGAGAACTTTATCATTCAATCCGAAAACGCCGGAACCCTTAGTGGTAAAGTTGCAGATGCCCAAACTAAGGATGTCATTGAGGGCGCAACAATTGAAGCGCTTGGTACACCAGCTGAAGCCAAAACAAACGAATCAGGTGAATTTGAACTGACACTGCCAGCTGGTACGTATGAAGTTAGAATCAGTGCGCCGGGCTATAAGCCTGTTTTTGAAACAATCGATATAACCGAAGGAAATGGAACCTCGCTAAATGCGTCCTTGTTCGCATCCGAAAAAATCGCTGTACTGGCCAATACAGTTAATCAAACGCGGATCATACCTTTCCTTCAATCGAACGGATACGAAGCTGATTTTTATTCGTTCAATGACTTTGAAACGCTGATTGGAAAGATTGAGGATTACAAACTGATTATCGCCAACGACATAGCGAGTACGATGAAGGACCGCTTCAAAGTGATGGTCGAGAAAGCAAATGAAAGCGAAACAAGCATCATTTTTGGCAGCCAATTTGGATTGGGTTCGATTTATGATTTGTCAAAAGCGTATGCTGATCCGCAAAAGGTGACTAGTGCTTATGTCGATAAGGAAATTAATATTCGCGTTGACCAGAACCATCCAATCTTCCGGGGCTTTGAACAGGGCAAGGAATATCCGTTCCTATTGAATCCAAAAGGGTCAGTCCAATATGCGCATTATGAAAATTATAGCGGCACAACGATTGGTACGATGACGAACCCTGTTAAAGGAAACTTGGGTAATGCAATCGGGTTTAAATTCAGTTCTTCCAACAGCGTCCATATCTTGCTGTCCGGTCTGCAGGTTGGGAGTTATGGCAACCCTGCCGATCGCTGGACGGAGAATTCAAGCAAGATTTATCTGAATGCAATCGATTATGCCCTAACAGCAAGCCAGGGAGAAATCAAAGGTTCCGTCACCGATGATAACGGCAAGCCGATCGCAGGTGCGTTAGTGACCATCCCGGGAACAGACGTAAAAACAGCGACCAATGCAGCCGGCCTATATCGAATTGGCATCGGCGTAGGAAATTATCAAGTTAAGGTACAGGCGCGCGGCTATACGGAACAAACAAAGCAGGCCGTTATCGAGGAAACTGGCAGCACGGCCGAAGTTAATTTTACCCTCGAAGCACTTGAAGGCGCCGATCTCAAAGGAACTGTCATCGACAAGAAAACAAGCAAGCCGGTTACAGGAGCAGCCATATCACTCATTCCTAAGGATGAACCAGATTTCAAAGGAACGGCAACGAGTGGGGATAATGGTTCGTACGCATTTGAGAATCTCCTGCCAGGCGAATACACCCTTGAAGTGGTTATGGAAGGATACCTGCCAGCGACATTCAATGTGGTCGTCGAGTCGACAGATGTTACACGTAACCTTGAATTGAATGCCTTCGAGGTCGCTGTACTCGGTGATATGAATGGATCAATCAGCCAATTCCTCAATAAGCACGACATTTTTACAGAGGAAAACGATTGGGGCATCCTAGGCCAGCTGAACAAGTATAAAGCGGTCATTGTCAACACAAAGACCGGAACAAAAGAACAGGTCGACCAATTGATTAAGGAAAGTGATGAAAACAAAGTCAGCCTGATATTTACCGGCACATGGGGAGTGAAAGAAGGTTCTATTCAGCTGCTGCAACAGTCTCTGGGAAATCCGGATCCTGATCAACAAGGCTACAATGAAGGAGCCGTTTACCTCAAACTGCTCTCGGAGCATCCGTTGTTTGATGGTCTTGAGGCAGATCAAGACGGCCTAATCAGGATACATGCCGAAAAGAGCCCGTATGCAACATTTAAAAACTACAGCGGGTTAACGCTGGCAGGAATGCAAATGGATGCTGCCGAAAAGGGGGATGCCATTGGATACGAATTCCGCAGCAAGGAGCATATGCATCTTCTTCTATCTTCGTTTGCAGTAACCAATATCATTGGGCCAGAATACGGATGGACTGCAAACGGAAAGCAGCTTTTCGCCAATGCGGTTAAATGGTCAATTGAAGCGGAGCAGCAGCTTCCTACCGCACCGGCATGGGAAAGTGAGAATATCGTTGTAAAAGAGAAACCTGCGGTTATAAAAGGAAAGGCAGAACCTCTTTCCACTGTTCGTATTTTTGAAAAAGCAGGGAACAAGCAAGTTCTGCTGGGAGAGGTAAAAGCTGACAAGGACGGGTTATTCTCGATAGAGCTGGATATGAAAAATGGCAAACACGTCTTGGCCGCTGAATCAGAGAACTTCGCAGGAAAAGCTGTTTCAACAACTTCGATGCAGGTTCTTGTTATCGGCAAGCCAGAAGGGAAAGACAAAGCAAGTTAAATTTTCGTGGATTCATTGAGGTTTTGGAGGGAGAGAAATCTCCACTAAACCGTGTTTCGTGGATTAATTGAGGGTTTGGCAGGGGTGAAAAGTCCACCAACACCGATTTCGTGGATTAATTGTAGGTTTGGCAGGACCAAAAATTCTACCAATCCTTATTTCGTGGATTAATTAAAGGTTTGGAAGGGGCGAAAACGCCGCTAAAACTTAATAGGAGAAGAGAGCCAGTTTATCCGGTTACTGGCTCTCTTTTTATTGAATTTTAGTTTAAATTGTGAGTTCACAAAGACTCTATCCCTAGCATTGCCTTTTAGAACAACCACCCAGCCAATACAAAGCAGATGGTTCCCATTACTATCGAAGAAATTAGCCCAACAAATAGCGGGCGAAGCCCGACCGATTTTATTTTACGAATATCCGTTCCAAGCCCAACGCTCGCCATCACCATGAGTATAATGAATTTGGCTGCTGTCGATGTTGTATCGGTTAATACAGCGGGAAGGGGAAAGAGAGTGTTGAGAGCCGTTGCTCCAGCAAAGACAAGCACAAAATAAGGGAAAACCCTTGCTAAGTTAAACCGGTTATGCTCATTTTGTATGCCTTGGGACTTGACTGAGATCAAAATTGACAAAACAATCGCTGTTGGTACGAGCATCAGTGTTCGAATCAATTTAACAACAACCGATGTGTCTCCGGCAGCCGCGCTGTAGTTATATCCAGCGGCGACAACGGATGAAGTGTCGTGGATAGCTGTCCCAGCCCAAACACCGAATTGCTGGTCGGGCATGGATAGAAGACGCCCAATTAGCGGATAGACAAGAACCGCGAGAACATTAAAAGCAAAGATTGTATTGACTGCATACACAATTTCCTCGTCCTTTGCTTTGATGATTGGCCCTGAAGTCGCTATGGCAGTCGCCCCGCATATACCTGTCCCAAGGCTAATGAGCAGCGGAATATTTCCTTCGAGCTTTAATAGCCTGGCAATGAAATAGGTCAGAAAGATGCCAATCAAAACTGCAACGATGACAATGATAAGTGCGTTGAAGCCGAGGCTATAAATTTCAGAGAAACTATATCCGAATCCAAGAAGGATAATGGCCGCTTTGAGAAGCTTTTTTAATGTAAAATTGATGCCTTTATTAAACAATAAAGGAACCCCGGTAAATTGTTTGATAGCTACACCCAATATAACTGCAACCACCGCACCGCCGATGACCGGAAAGGCTTGTCCGAGCATGTGGGCAAAAATAGCAATAATTGCAGTTAGTAAAATACCTGGTAAATAGGATAATACGTTGTTTTTCCCGATAAATGAAAATCGAGTAGTAAATGAGTGTAGTGTATCATGCTGGCTCTTCAAGATTGGGACCTCCATTTGTCTTGTTGTGACTAAACATATGCCTTTTTTATCCTACCACCGGACAAACACTTTGACTAGCTTAACACACAATCATCAAGAACTTTCTCCATCTTAACAGTGGGAATGGTATTAACATCAGACTGTTTCCGGTTTTGGGCTATTTTGGTTGGCTTTAGCAACATGCTGTGTGTTCTTTTAAATTAACGTAAGTAGACAATTCTTTTATCAAGATATCAATCTCGGCTTTTGTATTTTCATAAGAAAAGCTAATGCGAAGGGCACTATCAGCCATTTCCCGGCTAAGGCCAAGCGATTCAAGTACTGAAGGACCGCGAGAATGGTTTGATTTACAGGAGGCTGCACTGGAGATACATATCCCTTTTTCGTCAAGAAATTCAATTACATTCTTACTGGTGTGGCCAGGAAGAGAGAGGTTGACGATATGGGGAGCTCCGTCAGTTGAGGAATTCAGTACTGCGCCGGGCAGGTGTTCTTTTAAAAATTTTTGGCAATAATTCCTTAACTCCGCCATATGAACAGCATTTCTTTCCATATTGTCAAAAGTGATCCGGGCGGCTTCACCGAATCCTGCTATGAAGGCAGTGTTTTCAGTTCCAGAGCGTAAGCCGCGTTCCTGGCCGCCGCCAAACATGATCGAAAAAATCTTTGTTCCCTTTTTGGCATACAAGGCACCGACACCCTTTGGACCGTGTATTTTATGCGCGCTTATACTAATTAAATCTGCTCCCAGGGTATCGACAGTGAACGGAAGTTTGCCGTACCCTTGAACCGCATCGCAATGAAGAAGGGCGGATGAATTCTTTGTGTCAATAATCTGTTTGATTATTTGTATCGGAAAAATATCCCCGGTTTCATTCTGAACGAGCATCGCACTAACAAGAACGGTCTCCTTGTTAATAACACGTTCCAATTCGTCTAAATTTAATTCCCCGTTTGCTGCAGGTATATATGAAACCTTCCAGCCTTGTTTTTTCAAGTCGCGAATAGTTTTCGTCACAGCGGGATGCTCGACCTCGGTGGTAATTATATGGTTGCCGATAGAGGAATTTGCCAGGCAAGCCCCTTTAATCGCGAGGTTGTCAGCTTCTGTTCCGCCGGAAGTAAAAAATAAATCATCCGGATCCGCACCAATTGTCCTCGCAATACGTCTCCTGGCTTTTTCGACTTCAAACTTGCTTTCCCTGCCAAGCCGATGAAGAGACGAGGGATTACCGTATTGATTGGTAAGCATGTCGACAATTTTATTGGTCACTTCCGGATAAGGCCTGGTCGTGGCGCTGTTATCCAAATAAATAACGGGCATTTCGCTCATCCTTCAAAATTAATGATTCTGGATTCATTGTATCAATCAAGCTAATAAAGAGTAAATGCTTCAATCAGTGAAAAGCTAAATCAATCGATACATTTTCCATGCAAAAAACGCCCACCAGCGTATCTGTCAATGCAGGAGTAAAAGGAAAGGGAAGTGCCACGGTATCCTAAACAAGTTCCACTTGTAACAGGTTGTCCCATAAGGTCGATTGCTGGCACACCTGGCCTATCTGCGGAATAATAGTATATTTGCTTAGCGGCTGCAGTCACAATAAGTGGCTGTTTTTTTATTTCGTTAAAATTTTCGTGTTGGGTGATGCTTTAAAGAGGAGTTGATTATGTCTAAAGTGTGAAATTCTCGGATATATGCTGAAATTCTCGGATATATTAAAATTTCCTCGGATAAGTAGCCGGAAGTCTCGGATATATTAAAAATTTCTCAGAGAAATAGTCGGAAAGAAGCCTCGGATAAATCTTAAGAACCGCCGATTAAGTTTAAAACTTAGGTTCCAACTAAACTTCGTTTTGCGCTCTGTTGATTGTACCCGGAGTAGAATACTCATTTGTAAATTCATCGCAATTTCTCTTGCCAGAGAAGATTACCCAACGTTCTCACGATGAGATCCAAAGACACCAAGGGGGGGGAGAAGAAAAGAAATGCCGAGGCGACTACTCAGCTCAGACGAATTCCTCATTAGCTAGTGCGTCCTTTTTCCTTGCGACGAATCTCGGAATAGCTGCCTATATGTACATTCGTTCCTTAAGATGTTTACATAATTTCTTGAAAGTCATAATTATTTACTTTTTTCATTTGTTTTCTGAATAATGGTAAAAATTCATGTTTTGTAAATATAAAAACTTTATTTTTGTTCAAATTTAATGTAACAAAAGTTCATTATTGTGATATAGTTATTTTGCAATAACAATTATATGAAAGCGCTGACACCGTCAAAACGGAATAAAGGGTGATTTTTCATAGGTTTTTTGGAAAACTACTAACAGACTGTTCTAAGTGTAATCGAATACCAAACACTTTTGGCCATCGATATAACAGTAAGTTTTTTAGGGGGTAAAAAAATGTCAATCTTTATTGGTATCATAGGAATCATTGTTTTACTGTTTGTTGGATGGGCAATGTCTAACGATAAGAAAAACATTAACTATCGTGCTGTAGGCATAATGCTGGCTGTCCAGCTCTTCATAGCATGGTTTATGCTAAATACGTCAGTGGGGCGAAAAGTTCTCCAAAAAATCGTAGATGTTTTTAATAAGGTTCTCTCCTTCGGCCATGAAGGAATTGCGTTCGTTTTTGGTGATTTATCAACAAAAGGCTATTTCTTCGTAGATGTACTTATGATGATTGTTTTCGTTTCCGCATTACTGTCAATATTAACGTATACAAAAATTTTGCCGCTTGCGATTAAATATATAGGCGGAGCAGTTGCGAAAATCACTGGATTGCCTAAGGTTGAATCATTTGTCGCAGTCAACTCGATGGTGTTTGGTGATACAACTGCGATTCTTTCTGTAAAATCCCAGTTGCACAAGCTTTCTCCCAACCGTCTGTTTATTGTAGTAACCTCATCTCTCGTTGCGGTATCTTGTTCGATCTTGGGCGCTTATATGCAAATGATTCCAGCCGAGTTTGTACTCGTTGCCTTGCCAATAAACGTTTTCTCTGGATTGATTCTTTCTTCGATGGTTTGTCCTGTTACAAAGGAAGAAGATGAAGATATTGAAATAAAAGAAATGATTCCTGAAAAATCTTTGTTTGAAGCAATTGGAAACGGTGCTTTAATTGGCGGTAAGACAGCCTTAATTGTTGGCGCAATGTTGATAACTTACATTGGCTTGCTTGCAATGCTGAACTATGTTCTTGATGGAGTAGTAGGGATGACCTTCCAGGAACTGCTCGGTTATATATTTGCCCCAGTTGCCTTCATAATGGGAGTTCCGACTTCTGAGATTGTAACAGCGGGTTCAATTATGGGAACAAAGGTTGCTGCAAACGAATTTGTTGCCATGCTTGATTTTATGAAAATTATCCCTGATATGAATCCTAAGACTGTCGGTATTGTTTCAGCATTCCTTATCTCATTTGCGAACTTTTCTTCGATTGGTATTATCCTTGGGACTGTACAGGCGATCAATGCTGAAAAGGCTAGCGAGCTCGCTAAGGTAGGCTTAAAGGTATTGTTTGTTGCTACATTGGGATCAGTATTAACTGGTACGATTGTAGGATTGTTCTTGTAATTAAAAATATAATAAGAAAATGCGGTCCCAAAAGGGCCGCATTTTCTATTTGTATCATTAACTTTCTCGTACTTCGTTGCGTTTTTGCTTAATTGTAGATTCAGCCAGTTCAACATTTGTCTTGTAAGCAGCCCTTGAAATTAAGTGAGCCGAAACAGGGGCGGTCAGGAAGACGAAAAATATTCCAAGAAATAACCTTATGCTGAAATAGCCTTCATTAAAAAGAAAAAATATAAACGTACCAACCAGTGTAAACAATACGCCAAGGGTTGTGCTTTTGGAAGCAGCATGAGAGCGGGTATAAACATCGGGCAGGCGGAGTAATCCGATGGCACTCAGGAAAGTAATGATGGTACCGGCTAAAATCAGAAAAGCTGCAAACATCTCACTGAGAGTGTTTGGATTCAATGGCTACACCCCTTTCAAGGAATCTTGCAAATGCAAATGTTCCAATGAACGATAAAATTCCTATCAGTAATATTACTTCAAAAAACGCATGGGTTCTAAGGATGACCGAGGTTATTGCAACACCTGAAATTAAATTGATGCCAATGGCATCCAACGCCTGGATACGGTCAGGAATAGACGGTCCCATTATTAGTCGATAGACAGAAGCCAGTATTGAAAAAGTAAGAAAAACTAAGGAAATTTTCAATATTAAGTCGAACATTACCGGGTCACCTTCTTTATTGAGTTTTCAAACCGTACTTTTGAATTTTTGATTGCATCTGGCGATTCCGAAATATCCAATGCATGAATAAGAAACGTCTTGCCGTCCTCAGAAATATTAATAACAACAGAACCTGGGGTTAATGTTAAAAGCAGGGCAAGAAGAGTCACCTCAGCATCAGTTTCAAGGTCTGTATCAAGTGTAAAAACTCCTGGAGTAATATTCAGTTTCGGCTTTATTATATGATGTATTACTGTATAGCTCGAAGTGAAAAGCTCCTGTATGAAAACAAAAAATAACTTTAGGATATTTATAAAAGTTATTATATAAAAAGTTTGCGGAAGAAAACGGCGCATAAGAAACAAAACAACCATTCCGGCAAAATAGCCGCTTATAAATGTCAGGCCGCTCCAATCATCCTGGAAACCCGTCCATAGCGATGCAATAAATAAATTAATTAATACCTGTATGGCCATAAAAACCACCCCTTCCTGCGATTACCTTAGATTGGACATAGGGATTAAGTGCGAACAGTTGAAATATGGGGAAATTCCCTGTCACCTTTCCATACTTGGGTCTCTCTATTAAAGGGAATCCCTTATTCCGTTCCGAGTACTGCATCAATATAATATGAAGGATCAGCCAAGCTTTCAACAGCCAGCGCAGCAAACGAATGAATTCCTTCCGCGCCAAGCCCTATTGCAACCGTTAGTATAGTCAGGCAAGCAATCGGAAGCAGCAAGCGGCTTTTAATACCTTTCTCATTATCCCCGTTAATATGGAAGTCACCCCAAAAGCCATTCATGAAAATTTTCATGACGGAATAAAGTGCCATAAGACTAGTAATAAGGCCGATGGCTCCAAGCCAGTAATACCCTGATGCAAATGTGCCTTCCGTAATATAAACCTTTCCGATAAAACCGCTAAGTGGCGGAATTCCGGATAATGACAAAGCGGCTACAAAAAACATCCATCCCAAATAAGGATAGTTTTGTATTAAGCCGCTGAAGTCCCTTAGTTTTGATGATCCTGTTATCGCAATGACAGTACCGCCAATTAGGAAGAGGAGGGCTTTAATAACCATGTCATGAATAAGGTAGAATACTGCGCCTGTTAATCCCTCAGGCGTACTGGATGCCAGCCCGGCGATTATGAATCCAACACCAAGAATCACATTATAGGTCAGGATTTTTTTAATATCCCAATAGGCAATTGCACCAATTGCGCCTAATAGCATTGTCAAGGCACTCATGATTCCAATAATAAGATGCGTCGTTTCAGGCTCATGATAAAAGATGAGTGTGAAAATCCTGAAAATAGAATAAATCCCAACCTTGGTAAGAAGTGCGGCAAATATTGCTGCAATTGCTGTTGGCGGGGCACTGTATGACCCCGGAAGCCAAAAGAATAAAAACAACCCTGCCTTCAGGCTAAACACAATCAAGAATAGAAGCGAGATAGCTGTCAAAAGACCGTTCTGCCCAGCCTCTGCAACCCTGACAGACAGGTGGGCAAAATTCAATGTACCCAACGTTGCATATAAGTAAGAAACTGCTACCAGAAAAAGAAGGGAAGAAATTAGATTTACTAGAACATATTTAACCGATTCACGCAGCTGCGTTCTCGTACCCCCAAGCGAAATCAACACATAAGAAGAAATCAGCATGACTTCAAAGCAGACGAAGAGATTGAATATATCTCCAGTAATAAATGAACCATTTACCCCGGTTAGCAAGAATAAAAATAGCGGGTAAAAATAGTGCAATTCCCGGTCTTTTCCGATGGAACTGAAGGCGTATAGAAGGCATAACAGACCTACTACACTGGTAGTGAGCAATAGAAGGGCCGAGAACATATCGGCTGCAAAGCTTACTCCGAATGGTGCTTCCCATCCGCCAAGATGAAGCACTTGAATGCCTTCGTTATATATTTGATGAATTAATATAGCCGAAACGGTCCCAGTACCCAGGATTGCCAGGATACCCAAGAACCTTTGAAGCATTATTTTTTTTCTCATGATGACCATGACCATCCCGGTAATTAACGGGATAATAATGGGGAAAATAAGCAAATTATTCATTTTCATTACCTCGCATTTGTTCCGTGTCATCTGTGCCTAGAACCTTGTACGAACGATAGCTAAGGACAAGGAAAAGGGCGGTCGTTGCAAAATTGATGACAATTGCGGTAAGGATTAGGGCTTGCGGTAGAGGATCTGTAAATGTATCCGCTCCAAAGTCTAAAAGCGGTACACCTCCTGTTTTTAAGCCACCCATCGTTATGATAAGCAAATTGACCGCGTGGCTGAGGACAGAAGTACCCAAAATAATTCTCAGGAGATTTTTTGTTAAAAGCAAATATGTTCCTATAGTAAAAAGAATTCCGACAAGAACCGACATCATTGTTTCCATATTATCGATCCTCGCTTATCGTCGTAATAATTGTCATGGCCGTTCCGATTACAGCCAGGGCCACTCCAAGGTCGAAAATCGTCGCTGTTGCCAGTTCGGTTTTTCCGAAGATCGGAAGGTGGAAATAATCAAAAGCCTGTGTCAGGAAAGGTTTATTAAAAAATATACTTGCCAATCCAGTCAATACAGCGATCAATACTCCTACTGCAGCCAAAGCTTTATAATCAACTGGAAGATTTTCCTTCACAGATTCAATATCATAAGTCAAAAACAGAAGGGTAATGGCAGTGGCAAGCGCCAGTCCGCCAATAAATCCTCCCCCAGGATAATGGTGCCCTGATAAGAATAGGTTGACAGCAAAGGTGAGAATAATGACAACCGCAACTCGAGTGACAGTCCTGAGGATGACATCATTTAGATTTTTCATTGTTCTCACTCCTGTTCAGTTCAAGTTTAATTAGCGTAAAGACTCCAAGCGCTGCTATTGTGAGAACAGCTATTTCCATCATCGTATCAATTCCGCGGAAATCAACCAGAATCGCATTTACAATATTCTTGGCGCCGGCAAGCTCATAGGAATCCCCATAATAGCTGGAAATCGGTTCAAATAGCCTGTTGCCATTGGCTGATAGAGCAAACAGGGTTACAGTCAGTCCGACACCCAGCGATATAATCAGGTTCAATGGTTTAAACGGAATCCGGCCGCTGCCTTTGAAATGTTTCGGCAGGTGGTAATAACATAGCAGGAATAGTGCGGTTGTTACCGTTTCTACCACCAATTGTGTCAATGCCAAATCAGGAGCCCTGAAAACGACAAATAGCATTGAAACGAGGTAGCCCAACCCGCCAAGGGCAAGAATGGCGATCATTCTTGACTTTGCAAACAGAACCGCAATTGCCAAAGCCAGTGCGGACACTGCAAGTGCACCTTCGAATAAAGAAACCGATGCATTCATTGTTGCATGAACTGTAAGCCTGTTTGAGACCAGCAAAGCCCCTCCCGCAAGCAATATGAAAAATGCAAAGATATAGGTAAGATAATCTTTTATATTGCCGGTCATATATCGATTGGTCACGAAACGAGAAATTTCCTCCCCACGCTCAAGGGCCACATCGTAGAAATGATTCAATGTCAGCGACTGCGGATAGTTCCACAGAATCGATACCCATTTTTTCAAGTATAAATAGAGCAGGATTCCAAAAGCCACAACACCTATTGTCATGAACAATTCCGCATTAGGGCCATGCCAGGCGCTGATTTCCTTATTAAAGGCGCTTTCCGGCATTCCCGGCAAAACAGCGTGAGACGCTGGCTGCAGCAAAGCAGTTGAAAGAGCATTTGGAAAGAAGAAAATGCCTACTACAAAAATGGCCAGCACAATTGGCGGGATTAGCATCCCAATTGGAGCTTCGTGAGGCTTTTTATCCAATTTCTCGGGTTTGTATTTTCCTCTAAAAGGTTTAAATACTAAAATCATACAGTAAACGAACGTGAATACACTGGCCACCCATGCAATGAAAGGGAAAAGAATCCCAAAGGTATCCATATTAAAAATAGACATTCCGCCAGCATTCAGCGCTCCGGTAAAGAACATCTCCTTACTTAAAAAGCCGTTAAATGGAGGAAGTCCAGCCATCGAAAAAGCTCCAATTACAGCTAAAGTAAAAGATACGGGCATGATTTGCATCAAACCGCCCAGCTTCCTGACATCACGAGTACCGGTTTCATGGTCAATAATTCCGACAACCATAAAAAGGGCACCTTTAAAGGTTGAATGGTTAATTAGATGAAAGATTGCAGCCAGGACAGCAACTGCATACACTGAAGAATCCTCGCCCCCAGTAAAATATAGTGCCGCGGACCCCATGCCAAACAAACTCATGATGAGCCCCAATTGGCTGATTGTCGAGTAGGCAAGAAGTGCTTTCAAATCGGTCTGTTTCACCGCGTTTAATGAGCCATACAGCAACGTGACAAGCCCTGTTCCAGAAACGAGCCAGAACCATTCAGCCTCTCCTCCAAAAATAGGCGTGAAACGCGCTACTAAATAGATGCCTGCCTTTACCATAGTAGCTGAATGGAGATAGGCACTGATCGGCGTAGGGGCTTCCATCGCGCCAGGAAGCCAAATGCTGAACGGAAACTGGGCTGATTTTGTAAAAGCGCCAAGCAGAATGAGTACCATTGCAGGCAAAAACAAGCCATGGGCAGTAATATCATCAACCTGGCCAATCATTTCCCGAATGCTGTAGGTTCCGGTAATCATTGATAGCATAATAAAACCGGCAAGAGCAGCAAAACCCCCGGAAATCGTAATCATCATCGATTTTTGAGCTCCATAGCGAGAGCGTTCACGCTGGTACCAATAAGCAATTAATAAAAAGGAAGAAATGCTCGTCAATTCCCAAAAAACATAAAGTACAAGGATATTGTCCGAGAAGACCACCCCAAGCATTGCACCCATAAACAGCATTAAATACACATAGAAATTATCAAGGGCTTCCCTATCCTTGGCCATATAGTAAATAGAATAAAGGATAACGAGCGCGCCTATCCCAGTAATCAACAAACCAAAAATCAAGCTAAGCCCATCGATAAATAGGGTAAAGTTTATCCCAAAGGACGGCATCCAGGGAACCGAACTTATGAGGTTCTCGCCTTTAGAGATAGGAGAGATAAAACGGAGCAAATATAGAAAGATGACTGTTGGTATGAATAAAACAAACCATCCAGTATGTATCCGCGGAACAAAAAATTTGTATAATAAAGGTACAAATAGTGCGAATATAAAAGGAAGTAAAATCATCAAGTGTAGAGTATGCAATGGAACCGCCTCCTTTAAAAAATTTTGAAAAAGATAGTAAGATTTCCTGCAGTTGGTTGAGAGCTTCGTGAATCATTGGGATTGACTACCGTTCGGCCTTAAGATATAGTCATACAGAGCCTTATATTCAATATTGGTTAAGAACTTCATATCTATTCCGAGGTGACATTAAAGTGAAAAAAATCAAAGGGCGCATGGACGAAAGCATCCTCGTCTGTGTATATTATGGTCCAAATGGTGAACGGCTCATCCAGCGCGGCTGCAAGATTGCCAATATGCTGGACTGCCCGCTATATATTTTGACCGTAGACCCAAAGCCTTTCAGCGAAATGGATGCAGAAAAATCCCATTACATTTCCAGATGGAAACAAATAGCGGAAGCCCATGGTGCTGACTCATTCATATTGATGGATGATGAGAAAAGGCCTGTTACAAAGGTCATTGCACAAGTAGCCAGAGAAAAGCAAGTAACACAAATTATTTTGGGCCAAACCGCTCAAAGCAGGTGGGAACAAATTGCTAAAGGGTCGATTATCAACTCTTTACTTAGAGAAGTTCCGTTTGTGGATTTGCATATCATTTCAGTTTCCCGATATTTAAAAGAAACCGAAGGCCACTTTGAAAAAGGTGTCCGGGCGTATTTAGTTAAAGATCATCAAAATTATAGGATGATCTTCAAGCATACAAAGGATGTTTTGTATGAAGGAATTTTCTTCAAGGAACAGGGAACGGATTTCAACACAGGAGTATTCAAATTTATGAAAGATAATCAAACTCTTCACGTCCATGTAACAGACGATATGGTTTCTGAACTTGAAGAGGTTGATATGGATATGGAACTCCGCGAAGAAGAAGAATAACGAATGATTGGACCTCTGCCACCATTGGCGGAGGTTTTTTACATCATCCATAAGAGTAAGATGAAATGTAGTTGAGTCCGGCCAAGGAGCAAACGGGCAAAATTGAGAGGAAGGCTTCTAAAAACCATTTTTTCCAACAATTATAAGTTTACATCCACCCTTATTAAATGATCATCATCACTATCAATTCCGATGTACTTCAGTGTTTCCTTTGGGCTGTGGTGGTTAAAAACCGCCATTAAAATCGAAATCGCTATACCCTTCCGATAAGCATGATATCCGAACGTCTTTCTTAATGTATGAGTTCCAATTTTCCCTGTAACCCCAACCTTTTTTGCGGCATGGTTGATAATCCTATACGCCTGCTGCCGGGTGATGGGAAGCTCATTTTTTTTAGATTTAAACAAATAATCGCTTTCCCTGAACGGGTATTGCTTAAAATACAATTCCAGTTCATTCCGAATACTGTTGTTTAAATAAAATGCCTTGGGAGCCTCGCTTTCGTCATCTTGGATATATAAAAATTCCTTAATGGATTGACCGTCCCAAACATCCTCAACCTTTAGGGATAGTAAATCACTTACTCTTATCCCTGTATTAATTCCGAACACAAACAACAATACGTCTCGTTGGGAATTCTCCCTTAATTCTTCTTTAATGGCATTAATCCGATCAATTTCTCTTATAGGGTCAACATATTCCACAGGAAGTCCTCCTAATGTAACATAAAATGATTTTAACATGAGTTATGTAACATTGACAAAAGATAAGGGTATAAATATTATCTTTTTTTAAATTTAATTTTAGTATTTTAACCTATGGCCCTTCGCTTTCCTAAGATGTCCACAAATGTAGTTTTGCCACTTTTGGATGTTTTTTAAAGGATAAATATGTTGGAGAACAGTACATATTTTGGTGTAAATAATAACCAGGACTAGTTGGGAGTTATTTGAAAGCTGAAATGACGAAACTTCTCTTTTCTTCGGAAGAGTATCGAATCATGCTAGGACGATATGTTCGTTTTGTTCATCAAATATGGGGTAAGTGTGAAAGAGATAATGATAGAGAGCTATAATGGACTCATGTTTTACTCAATTTTATGATAGGGTATGTTTTTTACAGACAAACCTTAAATTCACCCTTACCAGGAGTGACACGGATGAGAAAGAAACCTTATTTAATTGATGGATTGATAGGAAACTCAAAAATGCTGGCTTCTTTGACAAAAGATGGCCAACTTCAAAGATTGAATTGGCCCAGAATCGATTTCCCGCAGCACCTTAATAATTTTTATACAGGCATTTATGGATATGACTCTGAAAAACCTGCCTGTTTCATGCACGAGGATGGCTGGACATATGAACAAAAGTATGATGGGAACACAAATATTCTCGTTACAGTCGGGACTAATACGACAATGGAAATTGAAATAAAGCAGGTAGATTTTGTCGTTCCGGGGATGGACGTCCTTGTCCGTGATTACACGATTACGAATCTTGCGGACACAGCAAGGGACTTAACCTTTATCGTATATTCCGATTTCACTATAGATGACAGGGAGCGGTTCAACACTGTTTTATACAATCGTGAAGAGGATTGTCTTGTCCACTACCATAGAAACTATTCGTTTGCGGTCGGAAGCAGCATTGGAACTACGCATTATCAATGCGGGCAGGCTTTGGCATCCGCTAAAGATAATAAATTGAGTGGCCGCGAAGTAATGAACAAGACGGATGGTGCGCTTTCCTGGAGCCTCGGCACAGTAGAAGCCGGCGAGAAAAAGCAATTGGCATTATTTATTGCTGCTGGTTTTTCAAAGGACAAATCAGCTGAAACATTAGCTGAAGCTAAAAGAGCCGGTACAGATAAACTGTACAAACTGACGGTCAGTTATTGGGAGGAATACCTGGCCCAGGCTGCACCACTGGACATAAAGGATAATGAAGTTAAGAATGTCTACATTCGGTCCTTGTTAACGTTCAAGCTATTGAACGATGATGTGAGGGGCAATTTCATTGCGGGGCCTGAGGTTGATGAAGATTATGATTATTCGGGCGGCTATGCTTATTGCTGGGGAAGGGATGCTGCATATATTGCGACAGCAGTAGACCAGGCTGGTTATCATGAACTGGTTTCGAAATTTTACTATTCAACTATCGACACTCAAGGGAAAGACGGAGCATGGGATCAACGCCATTACATAGATGGTGTCCTGGCGCCAACCTGGGGACTTCAGATAGATGAAACTGGTTCCATTCTTTGGGGCATCCATGAACATTATGTACTTTCTGGGGATGAGGAGTTTATCCAAACGATTTGGCCTTCAGTTGAAAAGGGAGCGAATTTCCTGAATTCGTTCATAGACCCTGAAACGAATCTGCCGCTTCCGAGTATGGACCTGTGGGAGAAACGCAGCGGTGAGCATCTGTATTCTGCTGCCGCTGTTTATGGGGGCCTGGCCGGTTCGGCGAAGATTGCCAGAAAGTTCAACCGGCATGACTTGGCCGACAAGTGGGAAAGGACAGCCGAACGAATGAAGCAAACGGTTCTAGAAACCTGCTGGAACGAAGAAACGGGATCCTTCCTGCGGGCTTTGAAGCTTGCTGTTGATGAAGGAATGTATATAGAGTTGAACGAAGCTGGGAAAGAGACCTTCATCGAAACCAATTCTAAAGGATATCAAACATTTAGGGTTATGAAGGATCCGGTTATTGATATCAGTCTCCTGGGGCTAAATGTTCCTTTTAATATGATTGATGAGAATGATGAACGAATGGTCAAGACGGCTGAAACAATTGAGAGGTTTCTCACCTCGCCGAATGTAGGTGGAATTGAACGATTTATCGGTGATATATATATCGGCGGGAATCCATGGATTATTTCAACGCTCTGGCTTGCACTTTATTATGCGAAAATAGGCCGATTTGAGAAAGCCAGGGATTACCTCGAGTGGTCTGTAATACATGCCAATCATCTCGGGTTGCTTCCGGAACAGATTGATAAAAGAACCGGGGATCCAGCCTGGGTCATGCCTCTCACCTGGTCACATGCCATGTTTGTGCTCACAGTCGTTGCCTTAGAGAAACAAGGTGAATTAAATGTACAATAATCCTGCGAGTTTCGCAGGATTATTTTTGTAAGCAAACCAATCCGACTCGGTGTATTTGTATTTTTCTCTTCATACAATTTACACAGACAGTTGTGAATGTGGGAGGGGATGGGGATGGAATACAACATGAGAAAAGCTCTTTTGCTTTCTGAAAACATCGAAGCATTTATAACCTTCATATCGAAGCATCAAGAGGGCTCTTTAGTTTCGGAAAAAGATAAGCTATACCAGCTGAAACTCTTTATTGAGGAGTACAAGTTTCAAATGATTGCAAGTGAGCTTAAGCGCATCAATCAATTTTCCTGGGATGAAAAGTATTCGTTATACTTGGTTGGCCTATTTAAGAAGGGATTAATTCCTATCGCGGAATATATTGAAAGAAATTATTCAGCTTTATTCCTGTTTTCGGGAAGAGTGCATATTTTGAACAGCTTATTAGGAGTTTTCGAGTGACTAGGCAAAAAAGTTGAATTGTCTTTAGATGGCTGTCCGAATGTAAAACGACAATACCGAAATGTGAAATGACCTTGAACGAAAATAAAAGAACCCTCCACTTCATCAGAAAAAAGGAAGTGGAGGGTTTTTAACTTTTCTCTTATATTCTCCTGCGAACTGGAGGCTTTACGGTAACGGGATGCCGCCAGTAGCTGACTCCCCTTGGACGATAATCCCGGACTCATAAAAGGTATGCATTCATGCATTGTCCTATATTTTTTTTAAGCGGGAGGCTGTTTGAAGTATTTTTTGCTTAACACATACAAGCTGATGAAAAGAGTAAAAATGGAAATGAATTTACTGCCGAGGATTAACGTTCCTGCGTAACTCTTATCGACAGGTATAAAAGGGAGGATAATCATCATGATAACTAGGATTATAGTTATAAAGAGAACGGCAATTGCATTTATATAGGACTTCTGGATAACCAAATACCCAGTTCGGCTTTGTTTCGAATAATAAATATAAGCAATGAAGCCAACAGCCACGATCATCAAATAAAGTAACAAAATAATCCCGACACTAATATTCATTAAATCCCTCCTATACGTAATAAAAAGAGGTGTATTTGACTGGAAAAGAGTCAATTATGTTCTACAATTTAGCTTAGTTTTAGTCAGTTTATACCATTATATGCGTCCTTTGGTTCAATGTTTTTAACATAGAAAAGGGTTATTGAGGTACAGGAATCGTCAATTTGGCTGCCTTTTCTGACCTCGTAAAAACGCTACCTATGATGATGTTACTTAATTTAATCATAACATAAGATTAAGTTACATTATAGGTTTTGCTTAAGAAAAAGCTTGGTTTTTCTGCGATATGCCGGAAAAAATCAGCGTCGGCTATACTTGGTTATGGGTGGTCTAATCTGCTGCGTAAAAATAAATAACATACCAAAATGGCAGCTCGGTCTGGATGGTGTTAAAAGACAAATGAAGCGGAGTCTTTCCTTGAACAATTTCAACGATTATATCATTATTGGGGTAATGGGAATATTTCAAAAATTTGTTTCTGTATCTACAAGAGGGGAGATTTTAAATGAAACAGGCAGATGAACTAACTTTATTAAGAAACTTTATCGGGGGAAAATGGGTATCCTCTACTTCACAGAAAACCGAACAGCTGCCGAATCCAGCGACGGGAGAACGACTGGCCGATGTACCACTTTCAAATCGTGAAGACCTCGATTTTGCTGTTATGACGGCCAAAGAAGCTTTCAAGAGCTGGAGAAACACTTCTGTCCCTAAAAGAGCGAGAATTTTATTCCGCTATCAGCAACTTCTTGTCGAAAACTGGGAAGAGCTTGCCCGCCTAATTACGAAGGAAAATGGCAAAAATTACGAAGAGGCATACGGAGAGGTGCAGCGAGGGATAGAGTGTGTCGAGTTTGCTGCGGGTGCGCCTACTTTGATGATGGGGACGCAGCTGCCAGATATTGCAACCGGTATTGAATCCGGGATGTATCGATACCCAATCGGTGTTGTCGGGGGAATCACTCCATTCAATTTTCCAATGATGGTTCCATGCTGGATGTTTCCGCTTGCCATTGCCTGCGGGAATACATTTGTCCTCAAGCCTTCGGAACGGACTCCTTTATTGGCTAACAGGCTCGCGGAACTGTTTCAGGAAGCAGGCCTCCCTGATGGAGTATTAAATATTGTTCATGGGGCACATGATGTAGTAAATGGGATATTAGAGCACCCGGATGTTAAAGCGGTTTCATTCGTCGGCTCCCAGCCGGTTGCCGAGTATGTGTACAAAACGGCTGCTGCACATGGAAAAAGAGTACAGGCATTGGCAGGCGCGAAAAACCATTCGATCGTTCTTCCTGATGCAGATCTTGATTTGGCGGTTACAAACATTATAGGAGCCGCATTTGGTTCCGCTGGGGAACGCTGCATGGCGTGTTCTGTTGTGGTGGCTGTTGGCAGCATTGCGGATGAACTCGTCACCAGGCTAACCGAGGCTTGCGAATCAATGAAAATTGGGAATGGACTCGATGAAGGTGTATTCCTTGGACCAGTCATTCGAGAATCAGCAAAGGAAAAAACAATCAGTTATATTGAAATCGGCGAAACGGAAGGGGCAATCCTGGTCCGGGACGGCAGGGAAGATGAGGCTGTACAGGGGAAAGGCTATTTTGTGGGGCCAACCATTTTTGATCACGTAAAACCCGGCATGAAAATATGGCAGGACGAGATTTTTGCCCCAGTCCTATCTGTCATCCGTGCAGAAACACTTGCAGAAGCGATTGAAATTGCGAACCAGTCGGAATTCGCAAACGGGGCCTGCCTGTTCACTGATAGCGCAAAGGCAATTAGGCAGTTCCGGGAGGACATTGATGCTGGAATGCTTGGTGTCAATATGGGCGTACCCGCACCGATGGCTTTCTTTCCTTTTTCAGGATACAAAAAATCCTTCTATGGAGACCTGCATGCCAACGGAAGGGATGGCGTGGAGTTTTATACACGAAAGAAGATGCTTACAGCAAGATATTAATAGATTTGAAGTGGGAGCATGGCTAGTCATGCTCCTCTTTTTTTTACATACGGTCCCTTAATGCATTGTTGGTGCCACAATTAAATAAAGCTCGAAAATTTTTTGTAGCAGAGGAAGTGTTTTAGAAGCAAGATGCCTCATCGTATTTCGATTTCTTAAGAAAAACTTTATTTCCACTTAAGTCTTCCCTAATCTTCTCCATACATAATAGAAACAATGTATAGTTTAACGGCTCTTCAGTTGACTTTCATTCTCATCTTTCATAATTCAGTAAAAAGATTTTGAACAGTTTAAGAATGTTTGTGTGAAAAAATAAGCAGCGATAAAACTCGTGTATGATAAAAGAGAGAAATTAGATATTATTAACAGCTTTAAAATGCTATAAAAAGTTATTGGCGGTGAAAATATGGTTGAAACAGTAAGTACGGGAGAACATCGGGATTTTGTGGTTACCAAATTATATATTAACCAATTGCTTCGCTTTCTCCTTGATGCACCTCCAGACAATGAAAGGGCCGAGGCTCTGGAGCACGACCCCTTTTTTCATACATTTGCCCAAAACAGTGAAGGATCAGAGATACTGAAAGAGTTCATGATTTCCCTTAATGAAAACAAGCAGCAGCAACTATCCGGAGCCCGGGATGAATTCAATTATTTGTTCGTCGGCCCCAATGTAATGCCGGCACCTCCATGGGAATCTGTTTACCTTGGAAAGGAACACCTGCTGTTTGAGGAGGAAACTCTTAAAGTTAGACAATCTTATAACGCTTACGGCTTGTCCTTTATAAGGGAAAACAATGAACCTGACGATCATATTGTCATAGAATTGGAGTTTCTTGCTCATTTAATGAACGAGTTTCTTACTAGTAGGGAAGAGTTGGAATGTCAGAAAATAATGGCCGATTACACGGCATTCCTTGAGGCTCATTTTCTGCGCTGGACTCCAGCCTATGCCACTCTTCTCGAACAAAACGCTAACACGCTTTGGTTCAAAGCGGCATCAGTCCTATTAAAGGAGTATATCGAAATGGAACAAGATACCGCAGCTGTTATCAAGGAGGTATTAAATCATGAGTGACAAAAAGACGTGGAATAAATTATCCCGGCGTACATTTTTGAAATGGACCGGTGCCCTTACCATTCCAGCAGTTGCCGGGGGCCTGGCTACAACGAATTATTTGAAAAAAAGTACAAACGTACCTGTTGCAAAAGCGCCAAATTTTCCCGAAGAAATCATTCCTACCTGCAGCACCTTTGATTGCGGAGGCAAATGCTTAATTAAAGCTCATGTTAAGAATGGTGTTATTGTAAAGGTAAGCGCTCGCACCAATAATGAACTGGATGAGAAAAATCCGTATATGAAGGCGTGTGTACGCGGCCGCAGCTATCGGAAGTATCAATACCATCCCGATCGGCTGAAGTATCCTATGAAGCGGGTCGGCAAGCGCGGTGAAGGAAAGTTCGAGCGAATTTCCTGGAAAGAAGCTGTCGAGATCATTACAAAAGAAACAAAACGGATTACAGAGACATATGGCCCTGAGTCCCGCTACATCCACCAGGGGACAGCGGTAACAGGCGGTTCGTTTGGCGGCGCATATTTGGCTAAAAGACTGTTTGGGTTGGACGGCGGATTCCTGAATTATTATCATTCCGTATCAATGGGAAATACCGCAGCGGCTACGCCTTACACATACGGTACAGCCCAATCTGGAAGCTCACTCGATTCACTTGAGCATACAAACCTTGTCATCTTGTGGGGACATAACCCAACCGAAACCATCTTCGGCAATACAAATCATTACTATTACAAACTGAAACAAAAAGGCATCAAGTTTATTGCTGTCGATCCACGTTATTCTGATTCAATTGCCGCGTATGCGGATGAGTGGATCCCAATTTTGCCTGGAACCGATAATGCACTAATGGATGCAATGGCTTATGTCATTGTGAAAGAAAATCTCCATGATAAGGCATTCCTGGATAAATTCGTTGTTGGATTTGATGAGGAGCATATGCCGGAGGGCGTACCTGGAAATGAATCAATTGTTTCTTACCTGTTTGGAAAAAAAGACGGCATTGAGAAGACTCCAGAATGGGCTGAAAAAATCACAAAAGTTCCGGCAAGCAAAATCCGTGAATTAGCACGCGCATATGCGACGGCAAGACCAGCTGCCCTGATTCAAGGGTGGGGCCCGCAGCGCCATGCAAGCGGGGAGAGAATAGCCCGTGGCGGAACGATGCTTGCGACAATCACTGGCAATGTAGGGAAACTAGGCGCCTGGGCATCTGGCTATGGCGGTATCCCTCGTAAGTTTGCCATTGATGTTCCTGTACCGGAAAATCCGTTTAAAGGATCCATCTCCATCATGTCCTGGACAGATGCAATTACCGATGCGAGAAAAATCACTCCGGCTGATGGCCTCCAGGGAATGGATAAGCTAACACAAAACATAAAGCTAATTTATAATCTAGCCGGCAACTACCTCGTCAACCAGCAGCCAGATGTAAATAAAACCATTAAAATTTTGGAGGATGAAAGTCTCGTCGAATTTATTGTCGTCAGTGACCATTTCCTCACACCAAGCGCTAAATATGCCGACATCCTCTTGCCTGAGACAACTTTCTTCGAGAGGTGGAATCTCGGCGGGTCCTGGGCTTCTGGAGACTACTTCATGCTTTCCGAAAAAATCGTCAACAACTATTATGAAGCGCGCTCTGATTATGAATGGATGTCCGAGGTCGCAGAAGGGCTCGGAATCGGCAAGGAGTTTACTGAAAACCGTGATGAACTTGGCTGGATCAAATATATTCTTGATGAGACAAGAAAACAGTATCCAGACACTCCAACCTTTGAGGATTTGAAAAAGAACCGTGTCCATTATTGGCGCTATGACGGCCCGCGTGTTGCTTTCAAAGCGCAAATTGAGGATCCTGCAAACAATAAATTTGATACTCCTTCGGGGAAAATCGAACTTTTTTCGAAAACACTGTTTGGTATGAAAAATGAGGAAATACCGGCGATTCCTAAATATATTCCAGAGTGGGAAGGTGCCGAGGACCCTTTAAAGGAAAAATACTCGCTCCAGTGCATCACCTGGAAAGGGAAGAACAGGATGAATTCAGGATTTTACAATCATCCATGGCAACAGCAGGTTGCGAAACAAGTACTCTGGATCAATCCTATTGATGCAAGCAAGCGGGGCCTGAAGCAGGGAGACCTTGTCAAGATATATAACGACAGGGGAACGACCATGATTCCAGCTGAAGTCACTCCAAGAATCATTCCCGGAGTTGTCGCCATGCAAGCGGGCGCATGGTATCAGCCAGATGAGAACGGCATCGACCGGGGTGGATGCGCCAACGTGCTCACCTCGCAGCGGAAGACGCCCCTTGCGCACGGAAATGCCCATCAAACGATGCTTGTCGAAGTGGCCAGGGCCTAAAAGGAGGAGACCAACGTGGCAGTACAATTAGGATTTTATGTTAACCAAAGCCGTTGTGCCGGCTGCAATGCCTGCTTTATGGCCTGCAAGGATAAAAATGATCTTGACGATGAACGCGCATTCCGTCGTGTCTGGGAATCAAGAAGCGGTGCATTCCAAGAATCCGGAAACGGACTTACGCATACCGTCAAGGCCGCCTGGCTGTCGTTGTCATGCAATCATTGTGATGACCCAAAATGTGTTACTTCATGCCCAACAGGTGCGATGAAAAAAAATAAAGAGGACGGCGTTGTCTGGGCAGACGTAAAAATATGCCGCGGTGTCCAATTTTGTATAAAGGAATGTCCGTACGGTGCACCTCAATTAAACAAAAAGACATTCCGGATATCAAAATGCGACATGTGTGCAGACTTGAGGGAAAAAGGTGAAGAACCAGCCTGTGTTGCCGCTTGCCCATATGGCAATATAGAGATTGGCCCAATTGATGAACTAAGGAAGAAATATGGGAATATTGCGGTAGTCGAAGGGCTGCCAGATCCAAGTATCACAAAACCGAACCTTGTTATAACTCCGCATAAATAAAATAGTGTGTAATTGAGAGAGGGTGCCCCATTTGTAACTTGGGATGCCCTTTTTAATTTTTGTCAGGTGAGCTGCAGGCGAACTGGGGCTATTCTGTTCATTCAAGGGAATTAAGAGTTCATATATCTTCATTGGTTACATTTCAGAAGTCTGATGAACCTGAAACGTTATCAATAAGGTCTATTGGTTACATTTTGAAGGGCTGAAGAACCTGAAACGGTATCAATAATGTCTATTGGCTACGTTTTGGGTGACTGATGAACCCGAAACGTTATCAATACAACACTTGTCTGAAGCAATTTTTAATATGAACTAGATATTTTTTTGATTCAAATCGTTTTTAAATGTGGAAACG
This sequence comes from Bacillus sp. FJAT-27225, assembly GCF_001685025.1. Lineage (GTDB taxonomy): Bacteria > Bacillota > Bacilli > Bacillales > Cytobacillaceae > Bacillus_D. Next base: position 105,943 of record NZ_MAYU01000025.1, read on the forward strand.
GCATTGTTATGATGGGAACAGTTGTCATGAGAGGAGAGAAAGAATGGATAACAAAGTAAGGTTAGGCAGAACCGATCTTTATGTAAACCCGGTTGGATTGGGTACTAACTATGTAGGAGGCCACAATATATATCCCAAGGCTGATGAAGATGCGGGGCGTGAGTTGCTCAGGACTGGCATAAAGAACGGATTGAACTTTATTGACACTGCCTATATGTATGGGCCGAAGCGTTCTGAGGAGCTTATTGGGGAAGTGGTTAAGGAACTGCATGCACGGCAAGAAGTTGTCATTGCGACAAAAGCATCCTATAAATTTGTCGGCAATGATGTTGTACATGACAATTCCCCTTCCTTCTTAAAACAATCGGTGGAAGAGAGTCTTCAGCGGCTCAAGACAGATTACATAGATTTGTTTTATATCCATTTTCCGGATAAGGATACTCCGAAAGATGAAGCAGTAGGGGTATTAAAGGATTTGAAGGATGAAGGTAAAATCCGTGCCATCGGGGTTTCGAACTTTTCTATTGACCAGTTGAGAGAAGCGAACAAGGATGGCCATGTCGACGTTTACCAAGGTGAGTACAATCTGATCAACCGCTCGGCAGAAAAAGAGTTATTCCCATATGCATTGGAGAATCGTATTTCATTTGTCCCATACTTCCCGCTGGCATCCGGGCTGCTGACAGGAAAGTATGATTTGAAAACCGATGTAAGCGGCAAACGAGGAAAGTATTTTAAAGAGGGTATTTACGAAAAGACAATAGCCAAGGTAGACAAGCTGCGAAAAATTGCTGAAGAAAAAGGGGGGGAGGTTTCACACATCGTACTGGCCTGGTACCTAACCAGAGAGGCAATTGATACGATCATTCCTGGAGCGAAAAGGGCGGAGCAGGTTCTTCATAATTTGAGAACACTTGATGTAAAACTGACCAAAGAAGAGATTAATCTGATCGATCAAATTTTTCGAAATTAGAAAGGAAAGAGAAAAGGGAGTGTGGCCTAGCCGACTCCCTTTATTTATTAACGTGATCTTAATTCCGGGAAAAAGCCGATACCTGTAAGGTATGTAGCATATTCAATTACTCCATTTTTGTTTTTAAATGGAATTGCTATTGCTATAGTCCCTGGAACAGGTGTTGTTTCATTAAATTTTACAACTTCAATTAGAGCAGAACCCTGCCATTTGTACCCCAAATCAGTTAATTCAACTTTCTTAGCTTTAAACTCCTCATTGCTTAATAATTCTGCGACTATTTTATTACGTTCTACTCCAAAAATAGGTGTATGGCAATCACATGGTTCTACCTCAATCTTCTTTGCCTGAACTTCATTCCCCGGCACTACAAATACTCCAAATGCAATCGCTCCGCTAAACAACATAGCAAGTAATTTCTTTTTCATTCATCTTCCTCCTTTTTGTCTTACCTTGAATTAATTCTAGTTATCTGCAGCAAATCCCTTCATTTTTAGAGGAATTTCTTGCTATAAGTGGCAAATTAGTGACAAATCATAATAGAAAAAAGTCGAAAAAAAGTTTCTTGAAATTTTGAACATTTTGTGACAATTTACTATAAATTCTGTTAATATAGGAAATACAAAACATCTGGGGGGATGGTTTATGGGTCAAATTTTAAAATACTTCTATTTGGCTCTAGGGGTTTATTGTTGTGCCAGCATTTTTGTCCTTTTTTACACTCATGCATATCAGCAGATGGTGCTGGCATTCTTCCTAGCCTTATTTAATTTTTCTCTATTTAAAATCTTTAAGAATGAAGGAAGTGTGACACAGCCACAATTAAGATTGATCAGGGGTGGTAAAAGATAGGCACAGCAATAAGGGGGCAGCACTCGTTTAGTGGTGATGACCTAAGGGACAAAAGCCAATGAGTGTTGAAGCAAAACAAAAAACCAGGCTGCCACTGCGGGGGAGCCTGGTTTTTTATCAATTCATATCAGTGTGAGTGACCTGTCGTCAATACCCAGATTGTACCGGCTACAACGACGACAATCATGAAAGCTGAGAACATCATATTGATGTTGTTGACAACTTTATTTCCGCCTTCAGTCAAGTGCATGAACATGTAGAGCTGAATGGCTGCCTGGATGACTGCAAGTGTGCCGATGAACCACATGATCGTTTGCACCGGCAAGGACGTTCCTAATGCTATCCATGCAGCCCCGAATGTCAGGACTAATGAAAGCAGGAATCCAAGGACATGGCTTAACGGGAAACTTTTCGTGTTATTTTTCATACTAAGACACCAACCCTGCTAAATATACGAACGTGAAAATGAAAATCCAGACAACATCAAGGAAATGCCAGTACAGACCGAAGATGAAAATCTTTCGTGCTGTAACAGTCGTGATGCCGCGCTTCAGGAACTGGATGGCCAATAGAATAGCCCAGCCAATACCAATCGTTACGTGAACACCGTGGGTACCAAGCAGTACAAAAAAGCTTGATAGGAAGGCGCTCGTTTGCCAAGTTGCGCCCAGATCGATATAGTGCAAGAACTCTTTAATTTCCATGAACAGGAATCCGCCGCCGAGCAGAAGGGTAAGTGCAAGCCAAATCAGCATGCCTTTCATGTTGTTGCGGCGCATTTCCCATATGGAAACGCCAATTGTAAAACTGCTTGTCAACAGCAGGAATGTCATAATCAGGACATCTTTTACAATGAAAAGATCCTGCTGGGTAGGGCCGCCTGCATACCGTTCACCAAGTATGCCATAGACGGCAAATAGAGTAGCAAACAGAACGATCTCGGCATGGAGGAAAACCCAGAAGCCAAGGATGTTCATTTGGTTTTGCTGTGATTGATATTCCAATGGAAGTGCAGCATTTGTTTTAGCCGACATGGTTTTTCACTCCTTTACCTGGTGTTCTCCAGCCGTTTTCAGTCTTAATTATTTCATCCTTTTTGACATAGAAGCCTTCATCATAATCAAACGAACGGAAGCCCATGCCTACAAAGAATGCTATTAAACCAAACAAGGCAGCCCATTTCCATTCAAATACGAGCACGAATCCTGTTACGAGGGAAGCCATGGCCATATAGAATGGGATCCAAGTATTGCTTGGTAAGTGGATTTCCTCAACGTCCTTCTCTTCAAGAGGAAGCTTCTTAATTTCGTTGTTCTTTTTCATATCCCAGAATGCATCCAATTTTTTAACCTCTGGCAAAAATGCAAAGTTATAAGCCTGGACCGGTGTAGCAGTCGCCCATTCAAGCGTACGTGCATCCCAAGGGTCGTTCCCGACATTGCGGTCTGCATTCTTCCAGCTGTAGTAGATGTTGTAGCATAGTGCTCCAAAGCCTGCTGCCAGAACCAATGCACCAACAAATGAGAGCATCTGCAACGGACCAAAGCCAGTTTCAGCAGAATATGTGTACGCACGGCGAACCGCACCATCGAGCCCAAGGAAGAACATTGGGAAGAATGTCAAATTAAAGCCGATAACGAACAGCCAGAAATGCCATTTTCCGATTTTCTCGTTGAGCATGTAACCGAACATTTTAGGCCACCAGTAGTAAAAGCCGGCAAAGATCGGGAAGACAACGCCCGGAATGAGAGTGTAATGGAAATGGGCTACCAGGAACAATGTGTTGTGATATTGATAGTCTGCAGCAGCACTTGCAAGCATAACACCTGTTACCCCGCCGATAACAAAGCATGGGATAAAGGCAAGAGCCCACATCATCGCGGTAGACAATTTTATTCGTCCTTTTCTCATCGTGAACAGCCAGTTGAAAACCTTAATACCAGTCGGTATCGCAATGGCCATCGTTGTAATCGAGAAGAATGAGTTGACTGCTGAACTGTTACCCATTGTATAGAAGTGGTGAACCCAAACGACCATACTTAAAACAGAAATAGCCAGAATCGAAATTACCATCGATGTATAACCGTAAAGAGTCTTTCGTGCAAAAGTCGAAATAACATCAGATAGAATACCGAAGGCAGGGAGGACAACTATATAAACTTCCGGGTGTCCCCAAAGCCAGAACAAGTTTGCCCAAAGCATATCCATACCGCCGCCAGAAACCGTAAAGAAGTGAGTTCCCCAAATACGGTCGAAAGTCATAAGCGCAAGTGCAACCGTAAAGATAGGGAAGGCTGCGACGATAATTAGTGAAGAGACGAAGGATGTCCATGTAAACATAGGCATCTTCAGCAATGTCATGCCTTTTGTCCGCATTTTCAGGACAGTAACGACAAAGTTAATTCCCGTCATCAATGTACCGGCACCGGCAATCTGCAGTCCGACTGCATAGAAGTTGTTACCGATGCCTGGACTGAATTCCTTACCGGCGAGCGGGAAGTAGGATGTCCAACCTGCATCAGGTGATCCGCCAATAACGAATGAAATGTTGAATAGCATCGCACCAGCGAACGTTAACCAGAAGCTCAAAGCGTTCAGCTGCGGGAAGGCAACATCGCGTGCGCCGATCTGCAGCGGAATAAGAAAGTTCATGAAACCAATTAACAGCGGCATTGCAACAAACAGAATCATAATAACGCCGTGTGTTGTAAATACTTCATTATAGTGCTGTGCATTCAGAAATTCGTTCTCAGGTACGGCAGTTTGAGCCCTCATCATCAGCCCGTCGACTCCGCCTCGGAAAAACATTAGCACACCCATCAGGATGTACATAATCCCCAGTTTTTTATGGTCAACCGTTGTCAGCCAGTTCTCCCATAGCCATCTCCATTTCTTAAAATAAGTCAGGGCGGCGACGAGACCGAACGCTGTCAGGAAAATTGCAATTTGTGACGCAAAAATTAATGGGTCACCTGTGACAAAAAATTCATCCCATTTAATGCCCACTATGGTCACCTCCATCAGAAGTTTCTTCTTCATTTATGCCTTCATGGCCTTCATTGCCGGCCTTAGGCTCATTTTTATAGTTGTTTTCGTCTTCAAATACTTGTCCCTTCCAGCCATGACCTCGGTCATACATTTCTGGATTCAAGTAGTTTGGTGAGTTAGGGTCAGAGTGATCCACCCACTCAAGGTGAGTATTGGAATACGTTTCACGGCCAAGGTGGGAAGGCTCAAGCTTCTTTTCATACTCCTCTTCAGTCAGCTTTGGAGCAGTTTCCTTAACCTCTTTTACCCATTCATCAAATTCCTCTTGTGTTTGTGCAAGTACTTCAAATTCCATCCCTGCATAACCTTGTCCGTTAAAGTTGGAGTTTTTACCAACAAACGAACCTGGGTTGTCTGCAACAAGATGCAGATTGGTTTCGGCTTTTGCCATCGTGTATTTCTGTCCAGCTAAAGATGGAATCCAAAAGCTTTGCATCGTGCCGGCAGAAGTCAAACGGAAGTCAATTGGCCGGTCTACCGGGATATTCACATAGTTAATAGTTTCAATTCCTTCTTCTGGATAGCTGAAAATCCATTTCCAGTCAGCAGATGTGACATGGATGACCAATGGTTCTTGGTTTTCATAGCCCTTTGGAACTTCCTCAACTGCATAAATTGTTTTTACAGTAGGAATTGCAAGTGCAGTGACAAGCAAAATAGGGATCAAAGTCCAAGTAATTTCCAGCCACTTGCTTCCGTGCTCTTCAGGAGGCTCGTAATCCATGTTGTCTTTTCTCTCACGGTATTTCCAAACAATGACAACGAGCAGCACGAACACAGTTATGACAACTAGTGACATGAGTAGGATGGAATAGTTAATCAACCCGGCAAGTTCCCTGGCAACAGGGCCCTGAGGATCAAATACAACCAGCTTTTCACAGCCGCTCAGGACAACCATTGATAAAATTGCAATCAATGAACCAAGCAAACTCTTTTTCTTCACTTCGTCAGCTCCTCTCGAAATATGGATGCATGATAGCAATCACAATTTCAAAATAGTATTTTCAATAAGGGTTGGTGTTGCATATTGTGATTTTTATCACACATGTTCTCACTCTCATTCTAGCAAAATTTAAATTGTCACAGTATGTTCAATTGTGAACAATTTATGAAAACATTTAATGTAAAACCAAAGTTCACCAAAATTCCATTGCAAATTTCCAAAAATAGATATAACAAAGATTTCTGAATCGAAAAAATAAGTGAAACATTTCACAAATAAAAATTCGCAAAGAATATTCCTTAAAAAATACATGGGATTATACAAAAGGAAACTTTTTGGAATGTTTGGTACTTTGGAAGGTTGGAAGTCCAACCGTCGAATGAGGGTGATTGGGCAAACACGTTTAATCCTTAAAACCGACTCTAGAATGCCATATAATTCTGCGTAAGTAAAGTAAATGATTTTTTTACCTAACACTTTAAAATAACAGAGGGAAGGCTTGTGGGGATAATAACGGAGAACGTTATGACAGCCACGCAATCTCGATGGTAAGGTGCTGTAAACAAAAAGAAACAAAGCCAGCCAGTTCCGAGGCAAAACCAGTTTCGATTTGACCAGAAGAATTTCATGGAACCAGGCGTGGAATCCTGGGATTGATTCATCGCAACAAAGGGTAGTCCTGACTCTGCATGGAGAGCTGTGAATGGTCCCGGGTAATTTACTTCATACTATGGAAAACACGTGAAAGTGGTGGTGTGATGGTAAAGTGGGATGAACAGGGAGCACCGAACAATAATCTGCCTCCGAAAACAATAAAAAGTTCGGACCTAATCAGAAAAAACAAGGAGCATGAATTTTCAGAGGAGCTATCTGATGGTGCCGAACGAAATCGCATAATCCGAAATATGGAGAATAAAAAGTGAAAAGAGGACGATGCGGGGTAACCTGCTTCGTCTTTTCTTTTACTACTTTTTGTAACGCATTCCTTCATTAAATTGTTTTACGGCTTGATGACCGAATACTGCTACTCCAGTTGCGAGTATGCTGTTTGTTATCGCTTCTACGTTAAAGCCGAATCCCATGCATGCGAGAACAAGAGAAAAAGCAAACAATATCCAGATGATAGCCCAATCAGGCACCCAAGGAGTTTGTTTTAGCGCATATCCAATAATCCATAAGACCGGTACGAGAAAAAAGTAGTTTTCATTTAGAAATTTGAATAAATCCATTGTTGATCACCTCCCCTAACACTCTATGGGACAAGGTAATAATGGTTCGTACAAAACCCCACCAATTCAAACATTTTAAGCAAAAGCTTTGTGATGGAAAATTGTTGTTTTATAGAGTTGATTGTAAGGGAAAACCCGAAGACTCATTAGAAAACCGATTATCTTCAATTATGTTAAGGCATAACTTTGTACAATGATGATTCATGGAAACAGCCTTTATGACGCCGGTTCAATAGCGCAGTTTACTATCTATTGACCACTCGGTGAGTCGAATATGGTGGTATCCGGTCGTTAATAAAGCTTCTTGGCGACCCTGTGAGCCAAATAAAGTAGTGTCCGGTTGTCAATAGAGCTTCTTAGCGACCCTGTGAGCCAAATAAAGTAGTGTCCGGTCGTTAATAGAGCTTCTTGGCGACCTTGTGAGTCAAATAAGTTGGTATCCGGTCGTTAATAAAGCTTGCAGACACTCCATTACCAACATAAAGTGATGGCCGGGCCGCAAGGAAAATACCATATTTAAGAAAGCTAACCACTGTATTAGTGGCGTTTCAGACATTTAAAACAAACTAAAAGATAAAAAGTTTTTCAGACCATGTCCTTTTGTCCTGTTCATCTATATATAAAGGGTGAAAGGAGGTGATGGACATGGCACAAGCAATGCTGGCCGAATCAAGGCTTCGCCTGATTTTTGATGCAGGTTTCAATGGAAAGGGAGAGCTGGTTTACAGGGCAAAAAACTTCAGCAACTTAAAGAAGGAAGCAACACCGGATCAAATGCACCAGGCTGCTATCGCACTATCCGCACTTTGCAAGGATAGACTCAGCTCAGTTGAAAGGACGGACCGTTCAGAAATCCTAGGCTAATGGCCTTACCAATTTAGGATAGGAGGTGAAATAGAATGGCGAAAACACTCGAGTTAAGCTTTATGACGGAAACCGGAAAAGTATCCAAGCTGACAATTGAAAACCCGAAGGAACCGATTGACCAGGCTGTTGTAAAACAGTCGATGGAGCAAATTATTGCATCCAATGCATTTCATTCCCCAAACGGAAATTATACAGCAATTGACGGAGCAAAGGTGATTGAACGCAATGTGACGGATTACGAAATCGTTTAATAGTGGGAGCCGGTTTCATTTTGAAACCGGCTTTTCTCGGTAGTACATTAAAAGGGAGGTGGTGGAGATGGATCAGATTATCCCGATAATCAGTGAAGTGGGTTTCCCAATTGCTGTTACACTTTATCTGTTGTACAGAATTGAAACCCGGCTCGATATGGTTGTCCAATCAATCCAGGATCTGCCCGTCAAATTGACTGGAAAACTTTAGTCCAAGGCAGTTGTCAACACCCCAAATCTTGACAAATACTTGGGCGAAATGGTACATTTTAAGAAGCCGTTGCACGAGTTAGCATGCAAACAACGAGCTTATTCAAAGGTTTCAAAACTGTTGGATGAGAGTTTCTGGCTTGCTATCTTCGCTGTTAACGGTGAAAATTTTACGCAAGGCTTAAAAGCCAATAGGAGGATTTTTTTACATGAAAAACGGTAAAGTTAAATGGTTTAACGCTGAAAAGGGCTTTGGATTTATCGAAGCAGAAGATGGTAACGATGTATTCGTTCATTTCTCTGCAATCCAGTCAGAAGGCTTCAAAACACTTGAAGAAGGCGAGGAAGTTTCCTTCGAAGTAGTGGAAGGTGCTCGCGGACCTCAAGCTGCCAACGTAACAAAACTATAATCGAACGAATCCATACAAAACAGCCAGGCTCAAATGCCAGGCTGTTTTTTAATTGAGTGCACTTCTGAAGTAAAGACCATCAGAATGACGGTTTATTTTCCCCAGAAAAACTCATTATTTTCCAATTTCCTATAATTGGGGTACGTCGGCATGTCGCTTTATGCTTTATAATGAAACCAAACAGACAAATTTGGAAGAGGTGGGAAATTTGAAATTTATCCATACAGCCGACTGGCATCTTGGAAAGCTTGTTCACGGTATATACATGACAGACCACCAGCGGGAAGTTCTTAATCAATTCATAAAGGTCGTGGAGGAGGAAAAGCCCGACGCAGTCATCATAGCCGGGGATTTGTACGACAGATCGGTGCCGCCAATAGATGCCGTAAATCTATTGGATAAAGTGCTGTTCCGGCTGAATGTTGAAATGAAAACACCGATTATCTCGATTGCCGGCAACCACGACAGTGCCGACCGGCTATCCTTTGGAAGCTCATGGTACAAGCATAGCCAATTCTATTTATCTGGAAAAATTACAGACTCGTTAAAACCAGTACATATTAACGGAGTAAACTTTTACCTCGTCCCCTATGCGGAGCCAGGGGTAGTCAAAGAACTGCTTGATGACCCTTCTATCCATACCCATCATGATGCAATGAAGGCCTTGATCGGCAAACTGGAAGAAACGATTAATCCTGATGAGCCGAATGTGTTTGTCGGGCATGCATTTGTGACCGGGGGGCAAAGCTGTGATTCAGAAAGGCTTTTATCAGTGGGTGCATCCGGGAGTGTCGGTGCCGAACTATTCGCACCTTTTTCCTACACCGCGCTTGGCCATCTTCACAGCCCGGACGCAATCAGGCACAATACAATTAAATATTCAGGCTCTCTATTAAAATATTCTTTTTCAGAAGCAAGGCATAAAAAAGGTGTTTCCATCATCGAGATGGAAAACGACGGAAGCTTTACACATCGATTCAGGCCGCTCGCGCCAAATCAGGATATGCGCGAGCTTGAAGGGTACATCGACGAGCTGCTAGACCCTTCTTTCTTTGAAAAACAAAAACGTGATGATTTCCTGAAAGTAACTCTCCTCGATGAAGGAAGCCTCCTCGACCCGATGGGCAAACTTCGCCAGGTTTATCCGAACGTTCTTCATTTGGAAAAAAGAATCGATGCACTTGACCAAAGAAGAAAACAATCCTTCTCTGTCGGGGAGTCGCGGCAAAAGAAAACCGAACTTGAATTGTTCGAGCAGTTTTACAAGGAAATGACGTCGTCCGATTTCACAGACGAAAAACGGTCGATCATGGCCAGTGTCATCGAAACAGCGGTTAAGGAGGAGGTTCCTGTATGAGGCCGATAAAATTAACAATGCAGGCATTTGGCCCATACGCGGGCAAAGAAGAAATTGACTTTTCCGAACTCGGAAACAGGACCATGTTCGTCATTTCCGGAAAAACAGGTTCAGGCAAGACAACCATCTTTGATGCAATCAGCTACGCAATCTATGGAAAAGCGAGCGGTGAAGACCGGACAGGAGCCGATTTGCGCAGCCAGTTTGCCGATGAAAAGCTGCCGACGGAAGTTTCACTTGATTTCTCGCTCCGCGGGAAAATGTACACCATTACCCGGACCCCCCAGCAGGAACGTAAAAAAGAACGGGGCGAAGGGACAACAACGGTTCCAGCAACCGCTTCTCTTTACGAAATGGACGATAGCGGCAATCCAAAGCTGCTGGCCACAAAAATCACCGAGGTAGAAGACAAGATAAAGGAAATCATGCTGATCGACGCGAACCAGTTCAGGCAAATCCTGATGATTCCCCAAGGTGAATTCAGAAAGCTGCTAACCTCCGACAGCCGTGAAAAAGAGGCAATCCTTCAGCGGCTTTTCCATACCCAGCTCTACAAGCTAGTGGAAGAAAAACTGAAAACGGAAGCCCAGGAACTAAAGAAAAAGGTCGAAGAAAAAGTTGGAAGGCGCTCCGAAACACTTAAACAAATCCATTCAGTCTTTCACGAGGAGCTAAAGGAGCTGCTCGAAGCCGGAAGTACCAACGATACGCTGTTACTCCCGCTCTTGCGCGAAGAAATCTCGGAAATGGATGCTGAAATCGAAAAACTTTCACAGCAAGCAGAGCAAAAAAGGGTTGAGCAGGATAAATTGAAACAGGACTATTTTGCTGCCGAAACAATCCTGAAGCAAATGAAAGACCATGAAGAACTCGAAGTAAAGAAGCAAGCCCTTGAAGGACAAAAAGACATATATTTGGAAAAAGAGCGGCACATTTCTCTCGCCAGAAAGGCAGCCCTCCTTGCATCACAGGAACAGCTTTGCCACCGCTTGAAAAAGGAGGTCGATGACGCGACCCGGTCGGCCGACGCGCTCAAGGACAGTGTAAAAAGGCTCGCCGAACTAAAAGACGTCCGCCAAAAGGAATATGAAATAGAAAAACTCCGTGAGCAGGAGCGCCAGCAAGCAACGGAAGCTGAAAATAAATTAGCGGCAATGAAAGAAGATGTTTATTCCCTTGACTCGGTGCAGAAGGAAGTTGAAAAGATAAAAATCCTTCATGCCAAGAAAAAGGAACAGGAAGGAATGGCTGAAAAAAAGCTTGCAGAAACGGATAAGGCTGAACAGCAACTTCTGTTACAAAAGGCTGAAATAGATAAGGCGTATATTTCCAAGATGGAAGCCGAGCACAAGCTTGAAAAGGTTCAAGCGGCTCTCGCCAACCTTGCCAAACTGGAGAAGCTCCAGGAGAGTCTGCAAAAGGCAACATCCGACACCGAAACTAAATCAAAGCTTTTCCAGCAGTCTGAAGCCCGGTTCCTGGCTGCAAGGGAAAAAGTTGAGAAACTTGAGGAAAACTGGCTGAAGGGCCAGGCATCCATACTGGCGGGAACACTTCATGATGGCAGCCCGTGCCCGGTTTGCGGCTCTGCCCATCATCCATCTCCTGCAGCAAAAAATGCAGCAGATATTCCAAACGAACAACAGATTAAGGAAACAAAACAAATTGCCGCTTCCCTTGAAAAAGAAAAGAGTGAAGCAGAAGCTGCCTATTCAGGAAGCCGGTTTTTGGCCGGGAGATTGTCAGAGGACGAAAAGGCCGCAACGGCTGACCTTGCTGCAAGCAACCCTGGGTACACCCAAGGTCAAGAGCCGGAATTTCGGACATACTTACTGAAAGAACAAACTGAACTTAGTGCTGCCATGAGCAATTCCATTCGGGTCCTTGGAAACAAGGGCAAAGTCGAAAAAGGATTAGCTGATGCAATCAATTCCAAACAGGCACTGCAAAAGGAAATCGAGGAATGCCGGACCGCGGTCAGCGGGCTTGCCATCCGCGAAGCCGAGTTGAAAACCCAGCTGGAACGGATGCTGGCCGTAGTCCCTGAAGGGTTGCGCTCTGCCCGGAACTACGAGAATGCTCTCCAACAGGCTAAAGCAAATCGTGAGCAGTTGTTCGCTAAGTTTGAACATGCAACAAACCTTTACCAGGAGGCAGTACAGAGGCATGGTGCTGAAGCAGCGCGGCTTGAAGAGGCCGACCGCTTGCTTGAGCGGAAGAATACTGAACTGGCACAGGAGAGGGAGACCTTTAAGTCGCAAATGCAATCCCAGGGCTTCTCAACCTATGGAGCATATGCGGAGGCCAGACTTACCGACGGGCAAATCGGCGTCCTGGAGCAGGAAGTCCGCAAGTACAACGAAGAAGTTAATCTCTGTACGGTTAAATTGACTGAGCTTACTGCCCAGCTTGCAGGAAAAGCCCGCCCTGATTTGGAAAGCATTTCTGCCGCGCTCGGGAAAGTTGCTGACGAAATTTCCGTGCTCACTAAGCAGGCCAACGACTTGTTTTTAAAAAAGAGCCAAAACCAGAATATTCTTGAGCGGGTTGAAGCGTTGAATAAGGAAGTGAAGGAGCTTGAGGGCAGGTACACAGTCATCGGGCATCTCTCGGATATCGCACGTGGCCAGAACAGCCAAAAGCTGACGTTTGAGCGATATGTGCTTGCCGCTTTCCTGGATGACATTTTACGCGAAGCAAATGGAAGGCTTTCAAAAATGACATCCGGCCGCTTTGAACTCCGCAGGAAAACCGACCGTTCAAAAGGAAATGTGCAAAGTGGCTTGGAACTGCTTGTTTTCGACCAATATACAGCACAGGAACGACATGTTAAAACGTTGTCAGGAGGCGAAAGCTTTAAGGCGTCCCTTTCATTGGCCCTCGGCCTTGCTGATGTAGTCCAGGCCCATGCCGGTGGGGTTTCGCTTGAAACGATGTTCATTGATGAGGGATTTGGTACACTCGACCCTGAATCACTTGATCAGGCGATCGATACATTAATCGATATCCAGTCGAGCGGGCGGCTGGTCGGAATCATTTCCCACGTACCTGAACTGAAAGAGCGAATTGATGCAAGGCTTGAAGTTACCTCAACCCAGGCTGGAAGTAAAACAGAGTTTGTTGTAGGAGTATAAGAAGTGAACTGTACCCTAATTGTTAGGCAGACTTAACAATTGGGGTGCAGTTTTTCACAATAATATGCTATAACCTGCCTTTGTAGATAAAAACCATTGTTTTATCTTCTTAATCAATCTGATTGTCCAATAAACAAATACATAATTTATAAATAGCCCCAATGGATTGAAGCTAAGAAATATTTCATCGGCTACATGGACAACAAGGGTTGCCATTGGAAACCCGAAATTACCTGCCTCGCCATAAGAAACCAACGATAGTAAACCTGCTAAAATCCAACAGAAGACATGCCAATTTTTCGACATCGCGCACCTACCTCAATTTTGCTCTTTCCTTATTTTAACATATTTTTAACCTTGGTATTTTAAGGAGATTTAACCCCCATTGTATGAACATGCCCACTTTAGAGGGTCGCTTCAAGGAGCTGGGGCTCTTTCCTTATTACTAAATATGTAAAATAGTAATTTACTCATTACTATTTTCCTGTATAATCTAATTAACTGAATTTTCTTAAGTCTGAAAGTGGTGTTAAGGTGACTCTACTATCAAAGTTGGAAAAGAAATTCTTTTTCTACTCACTTCTCTTGAGTGCAACATTCATTTTTGTTGTCCTGAATTCAAGTGAACTGGCAAACATGGCGAATCCTAGAAACTCTCGCGCTTTTCATACAATATCCGAATTAATTTCAATTGCTATATCGTTTACTATTTATACATATTCCTGGAGGAAATATAAACATACGAAGTCCAATCAGCTCCTTTACCTTTCCCTTGTCTTTTTCATCATAGGGATACTGGACTTTTTTCATATACTAACCGGTGCAGAAATGCCCTATTTTTTTGGTGAAGGATCTGTTCAAAAAACGGTTTGGTTCTGGATTTTTGCTCGCGGCAGCGGTGCAATTCTGATGCTAATCGTACTCTTTTCACCGTTGAAAGTTCAAAAAGTAGACAGGCGTGTTCCACTAATTATGGCTGCAGCTGGATACATAATCCTCATAGCGTTGATGGTGTTCCGTTATGAACATGCCTTGCCAGTACTAATCCGGGAAGGCGAAGGACCGACCTTATTAAAAAATCTGCTTGAATACGGGATTTCCACACTTTATTTGATTGGATTCATACTGACATTAAGAATTTACCGGTTAACTGGAAGGTCGATTTACCTGTACCTTTCGCTCGCATGTCTTTGTATCTTTATGTCCGAACTGGTATTCACTCTGATTCACAGTGTCCATGATGTTTTGCATTTCACTGGCCATGTTTACAAAGTTATTGGCTACTATTTCGTTCTTCAGGCTGTCTTTTTCAAGCTGATTGACGATGACCAGGAAAGGGAAAAAGAAATCAAGCGTGCCAGACAGGAACTGGATATAATTCTATCCGAAGTTCAGGGAATTATTTTTAAAGTAAGAAAGATTGAAAATGGCAGGTTCGTCTATACGTTCTGTAATGGTGAAGTAATGCGTCTCCTAAATTTATGCTCTTCCGAGATAGTTGGAAAATCAATAAGAGAGATAGATGAGACAATGGCTGACAGGGTGGAAGGATATTATGCACTGGCCTGGGACAAGCTTTGCCATGTCGATTATGAAGTTGAATTGAACGGAACAAAGCTATTTGTTTCGTTGAAACCGCTCATTTTTGAAGGGGAAGTGTATGAGCTTGTCGGGTCTGCATTGGATATTACCAGAGTCAAAGAAATGGAGGAGGTCATCCGCAATAATGAAAAGCTGGGCGTCCTCGGCGAGCTTGCTGCCGGAATTGCCCATGAAGTGCGGAATCCACTGACTACATTGAAAGGATTCCTTCAGCTTATAAATTCAGATCTCGACGAGCATAAAAAGACATTCGTTACTCTGATGCTTTCCGAGGTTGACCGGATTGAGATGATAACCGACGAATTCATGACCGTCGCCCGTCCGCACTCAAGACCTTACAAAAGGGAAAACATTCTGGAAATCGTAGACCAGGTGTATAAATTCATGCAGCCGCAGGCTCTGTTAAAAAGTGTCTCCATGAATATTGAAATCAAGACCCAGCCTGAAATGATCGTCTGTGAAAAGAACCAGCTTAAACAAATTTTTATCAATATTATTAAAAATGCGATTGATGCGATGCCGGGTGGCGGCAATCTGTATATCCGGGTCACCCAGCCCAATTCGGAGGAAGTCAAGCTCGATTTTGTCGATGAAGGTGTTGGGATACCCGAAGATATGCTTGAAAAAATCGGCCAGCCTTTTTTCACTTCAAAAACGGGAGGCCATGGCCTCGGATTGATGATGTCTCGGCGAATCATTGAACAGCATAATGGCAGAATGGAAATACGGAGCAAACTTGGGGTTGGAACGACTTTTTCAATCATTTTTCCGACTCATCAAATCGTTGAAAAAGAAAAAATAGCAATTTAACTACTCCAACTAGGTCGGTTTTCGAGCACAAAACCGAAGAATTCGAAGATAAACTTGAAGAATTAGCCCTAAATTTAATTGACTTTAAAAGGGATAGTATCATTTGAGTCATTCGATTTCTTATCAAAAAATTGCCTGGAGGCAAGCTCCAGGCAATTTTTAATGCAAGCTTACCAAATTGCCTGCTATTTCAAGTTTCTACTTAAAGTTTTTAAGGAAGACAGAATTCTTGAACGGTCCTATTCTTTTCATCAGTAGTCTCTGTAAAATTTCCACCCGTATATGAGCCAATAGCGCTCCTCCAAAAAACTTGGGCTAGGGTGTTTGCCTCGATTTGAGTAATTCGCCAGTGCCCGCGAAACATCTCAAACAAGAGGCAGGCAGCCTGTTTGCCAAGTCCGCGTCCTGTGTATTTTCTGATAATATGGAACTCTTCGATTTGGTTAGGCTCTTGTTCATTCCCTTCAGCAATTAGCGCAAACCCAATGAGCTCATCCTTTCTCTTGATAAAAAAAGGATGATAACGGGTGTCCTGCCAGTAGTGCCGCAAGTCAAAACGTTTATACGTTCCATCCGCTTCAAGCGAGATGTCATTTTTATAGAATGCAAATTCATAAATGTAAAATTGCATTAAATGATGCAAAGTCTCTTCCTCATGTTTATCTACTCTCACTAGTTTTAGCATCTTTATTCCCCCTTATTAAAACCAATTCGCCATTGGGAGGATAAATCCTCTTGGTTTGATAATCCATAAATTTGGCTAAGTATAAAGTAAACTTCAATCAATTAACTGATTGTTAGTCCCATTCTAATGGGGGATAATTGGCCGAAAGACCGCGCCGGTAAGCGGTACTACGAATCTAATTGGTTCAACTAATCGGCACAGCGGTAAGTTTCGTGTCACATTCGCTTCATATAAAGAGAGGAGACTTCCATATGAAAATAGTATATGGATTAATGACAAACACAGGAAGCGGCAATGAACTTTTACATGATCTGGGGGTATGGGAAACAGAAGAAGCAGCCAGCGAGTACCTCGAGCATAAATTGCCGCATTCCACTGGGATCTGGGTAGAGAAAATTGAGATAAATGATGCATCAACAGAACAGTTTATACCACTTACAGATGAAATGATAGAATGCAGCCAATGCGGAATCGAGTATAGTGCAGATGATATTGTGATTATTGAAGATATGGAAGTTTGTCGGGAATGCGAACCTGCCTTCAGGCAAAACATGACAGGATGAAAAAAGGATGGCGGCTGCCATCCTTTTCATATGTCTATTTATTCCTCTGCCGGCTTCATCATATGAAGAGGAGGCGGTATCAGCCAGCCTTTCTCTTTATTCAGTCTCAAGAAACGTGCCCCAAGCTGAAGTTTGGAGGCATGGATTTCACCAAAGAGCATCGCAATATCTTCGCGAATGCAGTTTCCAATCATGCCGCTGACCATTACCAGACCGGCAGCGATGTCGGCGGAGGAGGCCATGGCAATTTCGTTGTCCATAAGCCGCGCGCCTGGAGGAATCTGCTCCAAATCAGCCAAAGGCCTTTCAGGAGGAGTTGGCGGAAGGGCCACCCCATTTTCCTTAAGAATTTCCTCTATTCGTTTTTCGTGTTCCTTGCATGTCGCAATGTTTTCTTCAACAAGCTTTTTCAAATCGTCATCCCCAATATGGTTCAGAAATGTTTGATAACCTGCTGTCATTGCTTTGCTTCCTGCAACGAAAGACCACATACCATATACTTCCCCATAATGAAGGGGTTCATTTTTCGGATTTCCGCTTAAAATCCCCATCTTGAATTCACACTTCCTTTGGAGTGGATTTTATATCAAGATTAGAATCTCCCTGATGGAAAAAATTATACAAAATAGTTTCTGCTCTAAGGCGGCTTTATGGTTTATTCGAATCAATAAAAGAAATCAATTCTTCTATATTTGCCGATTGAAATACTGGACCTTTCTGGTCAAACAGGACAAAGCTAGGCTCAGCAGTCATATCAAGCTCTGGATAGATGAGCTTAACTTGTTTTACAGTAGGCAGGCTTAGAATTTCATTTACATATTGAATGACTTTTTCGTTTGTTTCAAGTGGCGTTTTCTCATCATGCACGCCCACTGCCAGCATCGAGTATGTGTGGCGTTCTTCAGGCAGAAGCTGAGGATAGGCAAAATTGGTTACAACCTCTTCAAGTTCAATGGCATTGACAGTGAAAATAAAGTCAGCATTTCCGTTAGGGAAGTTCGCTTTTACGACAACTGTATGTTTCCCTTCAGGAAGGGACGGGACCATAAACACTCCTTCGGTTACGTCTTTAAGCTCCGCTTCTCCGGATGCTTCATCTAGGAATCCGGCTTGGAGGGATGTTGGCTCTTTGCTAAATGCGAGTTTAATAGAATCAGCTTCAGCCACTTCAACCGGCTTGCTATTCTTGGCTAGCTCTACAGGCTTGCCTTTGTCTTTTTGGTCAGTCTCGCCATCCTCAGCCCATGTATAGGAACCAGTGACAGCATTAATCTGTAGGCTGCCAACAGAAAATTTGGCAATTGGAAGGTTTTTTTCAAGATTGGCATCTTTGCAGCCAGAAAGCAATGCCAGGGAAAGGCTGAGAATCATTATTATTTTTTTCATAGGTGCTCTTCCTTTTGTTAAAGTATGGATCGTGCTCTATGTTCACAATAGCATAAAACCAACCCCCTGCCCGGCTCCGTTTATGTAAGAATCGTGACATATTCACCTTAAACTAACAGACTGGCAGAGAATACCTTTATAATAATAGGAAAAACAATGAGCGGAGGGGTGACATGAAAAATAGAGTAATAGGAATAGATGCAGGAGGCACTCTTATTAAAATCGTTTATGAAGAAGGAGGCAAACTGCATTATCGAAAAGCAGCCTATGAAGAGGCGGATGCACTGTTTAACTGGCTGAAACTTGTTGCTCCCGGAGCACGGATTGCTGTTACCGGTGGAAGGGCAGAATGGGTGAAAAGGAACTTCTTCCCTGAAGCGGAGTTAACAATGGAGTTCCCTGCTGTCGGTGAGGGAGCACATTTTCTTCGTTCAAAGGATACGAATCCATCCTTTCTTTTGGTAAACGTAGGAACCGGTACGTCAATATTGCTGGTTGGTGAAGGGGACTGTGACCGGCTCGGTGGAACCGGGATGGGAGGCGGGACTCTGGTGGGTCTTGGCCGGATCCTGGCTGGCACTGGAGATTTTGCGGAGCTGTCAAGGCTTGCCTCGATTGGTGACAGGCGGAATGCTGATTTGCTTGTAAAAGACATTTACGGTGATGGCAGCGAACCTTTGCTTGGCGAAATCACTGCCTCCAACTTTGCGAAAAATGAAAATGCCAGCAAGGAAGATCTGGTTGCTGCACTATTCAACATGGTGGCCGAAACCATTTTCTTGCTAGCCTCACAATTTGCTGCAGCGCACTCAATGAACAAAATTACGTTTGCTGGAGGAGTATTCTCTGCCAATAGCCTGCTAAAAGAAAACCTGGAAGTGTATTGTTAGATGGCGGACCTCAAAGCTGAGTTCCTCGAGAATGGTGAATATTGCGGTGCATTGGGGGCATTGCTGTCCCAGACGTAAACCTTTTAAAAAAAGTGTTTATACTCATGCCTTGAAGAAAAGCCGGGTTTCATTCACAATAAACGTAACGAAGTTTGAAGAAGGTGGCATAGTCTTGGAAAAAAGGTTTTTCACAATTGGAATGGCCGGCCATATCGACCATGGCAAAACATCGCTCACAAAAGCACTGACAAATGTCGATACGGACAGGCTAAAGGAAGAAAAAGAACGGCAAATCTCAATCGAACTTGGTTTTGCACCGTTATATGAAGATAAAGAAATCCAAATATCGGTCATTGATGTTCCGGGCCATGAGCGTTTTATCCGCCAGATGATTGCTGGTGTAGCAGGGATCGACCTTGTTGTCCTCGTTGTTGCCGCCGATGAAGGGGTTATGCCGCAAACAAGGGAGCATCTTGATATCCTTGGCTTTCTTGGCATCCGGAACGGAATTGTGGCGATTACGAAAATCGACCGTGTCGAAGAAGAGTTTATTGAGCTGGTAAAGGACGACATCCTCGGCGAGCTTGAAGGAACAGTCTTTGAGGATGCACCCTTTATGCTCGTTGACAGCCTATCGAAAAAGGGCATAGAAGAATTGAAACAACTCATCATTTCAACCTTAAAAGAGCAGGGTATGCGGGATGCGCGCGGTGCATTCAGGCTGCCAATTGACCAGGTGTTTACCGTCAAAGGGCAGGGAACCGTCGTCCGCGGAACCGTTTATGAAGGGACCGTTGAGGAAGGACAGGCTCTGAAAATCATGCCAAAGGGTGTTGAGGTAAGGGCGAGGCAGCTCCAGGTCCACCACAAGCAGGCGGAGAAAGCATATGCCGGCCAAAGGGTTGCCATCAACCTCTCCAACGTTTCAAAAGAGGATTTGGAGCGGGGAGATGTACTGGTTTCATCAGAACATTTCATCGTTTCCAAAACTCTTGATGTAGCTCTCAGGGTCGTCGAAGACCTTGATTACCTTGTCAAACAGCGGATGCCGATTAAGCTGCATATTGGTACGACAGAAGTAATGGGCCGGATTGTCTTTTTTGACAGAAATGAGCTGAAGGAGGAATCCGATGAAATCCTCTGCCAGCTGCGCCTTGAGGAGGAAGTGCTGACCAAACGCGGCGACCGTTTCATATTGAGGCGTCCAAGCCCTCAGGAAACGATTGGCGGCGGCTGGGTCATCGATCCACGAGGAAATAAGTATCGCTTCGGAAATGAAACAATTGAGGAACTTGAGAAAAAGAAGGTTGGAAAACCAAAGGGGCGGATTACAGCGGCGCTCTATGAGGCCAAAAGCCTTGATTTTAATGAGTTGATGAAACGGACCGCCCTGGACAGTGATATTCTGTCCGAGGAGCTAAAGGATGAAGCGTTCCGTCTTTATAACGGCAAGGAATACACGATGGTGTCCATCATCCATTCAATCGAGGAGGACGTGTATGACCGCCTCCGGGATTTCCATGCGAATCATTCGATGAAACAAGGATTGAACAAAGCAGAACTGCTACAATCCATGGCAAGAACTTTCCCGCGGAATTTACTTGATTTCACGGTTGAGCATGCCATCGGTGAAGGAACATTTGCCAGAAAAGGACAATTTGTATCCTTAGCTGATTTTGAACCTCATGTGCCGAAAAGCTGGCAAAAGCGCGCAGATTCGATAATTGACAGCCTGAAAAAGGACGCGCTGCAAACCCGGTATTTGGCCGATTATTTTACAAGTGCCGGGATTCCAGACTCACTTACTGCGGATTTGAAGCGATTCCTTGAGGAAACAGGTCAAGTTGTCCCGCTTGATGACCAGTACTCTTATGATGGCGAGATCTTTAAAGAAGCGGTCGAAACTCTCCGTTCCAAAACGGGTGCTGAATTTGAAGTTGGAGATGCCAAAGAGGCACTGGGCCTTTCAAGAAAATACATGATTCCATTCCTTGAAAGGCTTGATGCGCTCGGATTGACCAAACGGGTTGAAAACAAGCGCGTCTGGAAGAATTAATAGAAAGCCCGTCCAAATTGCTGGACGGGCTTTTTATACATGGCTCGAGCTAATGTCAAATACGGTCTTTTCCAGGCCCTCCGGGTGCACCCGAAACTAGATGGCATATTCCCTAAATCGCTCTTTTTATTTTCTTTAGGTTGAAAAACTCCCTTATATTGTTAAAGGTTACTTTCACAACCGCAAACAGTGGCACGGCGATTAGGATGCCAATAAAGCCGTAGACTGAACCGGCAATGAGCAGTACGAATATAACGGTAAGCGGGTGCAGATGAAGTTTTTTCCCCAGTACTCTTGGTGTGATCAAGTTGCCCTCAAGCTGCTGGACGACGAACATAACCAGCAGCACCTTGACAACCATTGCCGGGCTGTCCATTAATGCGATAAAGACAGCTGGTATAATGCCAATGATAGGCCCTAAAAATGGAACGACAGCGACGCTCATCGCAAACAAAGCGAGCAGAAGAGCGTTATCGAGGCCGATCATCAAGTATCCGGCATACAGGAGGACGCCATCAGCGACAGCAATGATAAACTGGCCGACAATATACGATGATAGCGTCTTATCGATGTCGCTGAGGATGGTTTTACCCTCCTCCTGCCTGTCTTCAGGGATCATTCTCAGTAATGCCGGCTGGAACTTCCCGCCATCCCTTAGTAAATAAAAGAGGATAAACGGGACAACGGCCAGGACGGTCACAATTCCGGTTATGGCAGATAAAACAGTGCCAAGGTTCTTTTCAGCCGCCTTGAAAAACATGCCGGTTAATGTGTCGGCTTTCTTCTTAATTTTATCAACTGACTCACTGGCTGATTTGTTTTCCTTCACCATTTTCTTTGATTCGTCTGTCAGCTCTTCTACTTTAGAAGGGAAGTTGCTGCTAATTTGCTTCACTTGCCCGGCTATTGACGGACCTGCAAAATGGACAAACGCGTAACCCATTCCGAACAAGATGATAAACACAATAAGGATGCTCGGGGTTATAGGAATGTGTTTCGCTAAGAGCCTGACTGGCGGCCGTAAAATATAATAAAGAAACCCTGATAATAGCAAAGGGAAAAACACACTTGCAATTACCTTTTTGAATGGCCAGATGAAATAGTCAATTTTTCCTAAAAGAAATATAATTAGTAATAGCAGGATAAATGCTGTTGCATACCTGAAAAATGGTTTATTGATCCACATATGACTCCTCCGAAATTCCTAGACTACCCATTGTTTTCCCTATTCCCCTGGCTAGGTAAACTAGCTGGAAAAATAAAGGCTGCCTCCCTTGAAAAAGAGAGGCAGCCTGTGCCGGGGGATAGATTGTTTCATGGGCCGCTGCACCTTTTAGGGTGTAGCGGTTATTTGTGTGTGGCGTGGATGTGTCGGAAATTGTGAAAAGGGGCGATATATTTTTCGTTGAGGGTGAAATAACTGGGATTGAGGGATAAAAAAAGTTCATTCAGGGCGATAAAGTTGTCAAAACGGGCGATAAAATTTATGCGGGGGTGAAAGGGTGGTCCTCCTGGTCGCTGGGTAGAAGATAAATTTTTATAGGTGTGTTTTCATTGGCTTGGCAGTATTCGCGCGCGGCCGGGATATGTCGGAATTGTGAATAGGGGCGATATATTCTTCGTTGAGGGTGAAATATTTGTGATTGAGGGATAAAAAAAGTTCATTCAGGGCGATAAAGTTGTCAAAAGGGGCGATAAAATTTATGCGGGGGTGAAAGGGTGGTCCTTCTGGTCTCTGGGTAGAAGATAGATTTTTATAAATGTGTTTTCATTGGCTTGGCAGTATTCGCGCGCGGCCGGGATATGTCGGAATTGTGAATAAGGGCGATATATATTTCGTTAAGGGTAAAATAACTGTGATTGAGGGATAAAAAAAGTTCATTCAGGGCGATAAAGTGGTCAAAACGGGCGATAAAATTTCTTCGAGTGTGAATGGGGGGTCCTCTAGATCTCTGGATAGAAGAAAGATATTTATAAATGTGTTTTCATTGGCTTGGCAGTATTCGCGCGCGGCCAGGATATGTCGGAATTGTGAATAGGAGCGATATATATTTCCTTAAGGGTGAAATAACTGGGATTGAGGGATAAAAAAAGTTCATTCAGGGCGATAAAGTGGTCAAAACGGGCGATAACCGTTATCACCCTAAAAGGTACTTAATTTTGTAACATTTAAACATAAATGAATGCAGGGATAGAGGGTGGGCAGGCAGAAATTATCGTAAAAAAGAGGAGGAATGCATATTGGTAGTATTAGAAAGAGCTGTACCTTTAATCCTATTAATGTTGGAGGCGTTATTAAGGAGACTTCCAAAGACACATTATAAGAGAATGGAGGTTGAAGAATCATATAGAACATATAGTGCCGGGTATAATGGTGAGAAAGCCGTTGACTTTTACCTTAAGTATTTAAAGCAAGAAAAATTCATGATTTTTAAAGGGATTCGGTTAAAAGTTAATGGTATCCATTTTCAAATTGATACTCTTCTTGTTACCCCTTTCTTTGCACTGATTCTCGAAGTTAAAACCTGGGCAGGAGAGATAAGCTTCGAGAAGAACTTTAGCCAGGTCACACAAGACAAGGATGGGAAAATCAACATCTACCCGAATCCAATTTCTCAGGCCAAGCTTCAGCTTTTGCAATTAAAGAATTGGCTACGACAAAATCATTTCCCTGACATACCCCTTGAATTTTTAGTTGTTATGAGCAATTCAGCCGCAAAGCTTAAGTCTGATCCAAACTACTTTGAAGCCCATCAGAAGGTAATTCACTCCATTCGCTTAGTAGAAAAAGTGGAAGAGCTAGAAAGGAAGTATAAACGGTTATATTTAGACGAATCTTGCTTAAACATGTTAAAAGACAAAATGCTATCGGAACACACACCACATAGGCAAGATGTCCTCAAAATGTTTTCACTCTCATATAAGGATATAAAACTCGGTCCACAATGCTTGTTTTGCGATTATATACCGGTTGTACAGTTCAGACGGAAATGGTTCTGCAAAAACTGCAATAAAGTTTCTAAAGATGTCTGCAATCAGGCAATAGAAGACTACTTCTTGCTGATTTCACCGTAAATTACTAACAGACAAGCCCAAGATTTTCTCCAAATTGAAAGTTTCAAAAAAATTTATAACCTCCTCACCTCCATGAACCTCCCAACCACAGGCACCAAGAAAGGCCGTATCTACCATCAACCCTCCCTTATTCGGTATTCACTCCCTGACAAAAAAGACACCATACACTTCCAAAAAGGTTAGAAATTCCATCAAAGTGGTAAATGTACAGCATAGAATGTGGAACAGGAGCTGATCGTATGGAAGACAAGCAATTGTATTTTGTTGATATTAAATCTGGTGAGATTACGAAGGAACCAACTCCGGAAAATACGTTTACGATCATAGCGGACGAGGATGAGATTCAGGACTTGAGAGACCTGTTTGAGGAAAATTACAAGGCAGATTTAAAAGGGTATGCCAGAACGCATTTGCCTGCACAGGAGTATCACACTTTCTCTGAAAATGAAAATGCGGAATACGATACAACGATGGAAACTATTTACGCAATTTTATATCGGCTTGGCGATGCCGATACGAGGAGGCACATTAAAGAAATGGGCATCTTAAGAGAACAGGATTATGACAATGGAAATTTCCGTTAACGGTCCGTCTATACGATAAACAAGGGCTGCCTATATCCGGCAGCCCTGCTTTTGCTATAAAATAAGGCTGCCCGCTTTGGACAGCCAAACCACAAATCTTACCATCCCCGGCTTGCACCGCCTCCACCAGATGATCCGCCTCCACCGCCAATCGATCCGCCGCCGCCACCGCCGCCACGGCCGATCATGGACAGAATCAGGAAAGTGAAAGTTCCTCTGAAAAACACCATATCCAAAATAATAAGGCCAGCTATCAGTAAAATGAACAACCAATTCGGCATACCAGTATCCTCGCCCTGGCCAACTGAAATTGGCTGCGGAATCGGATTGCTGCTAGCATCAAAGCTGTCCATGACTTCGTATGCCAGAGCCTGATAGGTGTTCATAACCGCTTCATTTGGGCGGCCGGCCTGCAGGGAAGGGATCGCGTAACTATCGAGGATCCTGCCTGCTTTTCCATCCGGGATAATGCCTTCAAGGCCGTAGCCGACCTCTATCCGGATTCGCTTTTCCTGCATGGCCAAAACGAGCAAAATGCCATTATCTTCGCCCGCCTGGCCAAGCCGGTATTTCCTGAACGCTTCGTTTGCATAGCCTTCAATATCACGCCCGCCAATTGTATCAACTGTCAGGACCGCGATTTGGGCACCGGCCGCGCCGCTCTGAATTTGTCTGCCCCAGCCGCGGATCTGCTGTTCTTCGGCTGGGCTCAATACATCCGCAACGTCCTGAACGTAGATATCTCCACGCGGCGCTGGAATTTCCTCGGCAGCCAGTATAGTTGCGCTTCCAACCAGGAGAAGGACCAGCAGCGCAAGTATGCCAGCGGCCTTCCTGCGTATCATTATCCGTTGCCTCCAAAGTCCACCTCAGGAGCTTCCTGGGAACGCGGATCGGCACGGAAATATTCCTTCTCATCAAAGCCGGTTATTCCTGCGACAATTGCACCTGGGAACCGTTTTACCTTTCTGTTATAAGCGGAAACTTGATCATTATAATCCTTTCGGGCAACGGCTATCCGGTTCTCTGTACCGGCCAGCTCGTCCATCAGCTGGCGGAACTGGGCATCTGCCTTCAGGTTTGGATAATTTTCTACAACAACAAGCAATCGGCTCAAGGCACCGGACAGCTCAGCGTTTGCAGTTGCCTCTTCCTCTGGAGTACGGGCACCGGCAAGCCTTGCACGTGCATCCGAAATCGCCTCGATTGTTTCTCGTTCATGTTCAGCGTAACCTTTAACTGTGTTCACTAAGTTTGGTATTAAATCCAGCCTACGCTGCAGCTGGTTTTCAATTTGTGCGTATGCCTGGTCAACATTTTCCTCTGCGTTGACAAAGTTGTTATAACTGGACATCAGCATAAATCCGAGAACCACGATGATGCCGATAACGACCAGGCCAATCCCCATAAATCCTTTTCTCATAATGCCACTCCTAACTCTGTTGTTCTATACATCTATCTTTCCTCTGCAACTGAGGAATTAAACCAATGTCCGTATAGGCAAACTTTATGCCTATCCCGGACCCATCAAGCATACAATGTACAAGTTAGGAATGCCAGTCTCAACAAAGGAATAATTTTCCCTTGTCAGAATTTACAAATAAGAATATAGTTAAAATGTTGTCCTATAGATAAACATCAAGGGGGAAGGGACTCATGCAACACGCGGTAACATTCATGAATGAATACGGGTATCTGTTCCTTTTCTTTTCAATGGCTTTTGGAATGATTATATTGCCAATACCATTGGAAGCCCTTCTAGGCTACTCGGGCTATTTGACGTTTACTGGCGAGCTTCACTGGCTCATAACGATTACGTTTGCAACAGCTGGCACATTTGCCGGAATGATCACGAATTATTGGATAGGTAAAAAACTTGGCCTTAAGTTTGTAACAAAATATGGACATTATATATATTTAAATGTATCTTCATTGGAGAAAATCGCAAACTGGTTTGTAAAATACGGAAACAAATTATTAATTCTCGTTTTCTTTGTTCCTGGGGCGAGGCATGCCATTGGATTTTTTGCGGGCATCACCAAATTTCCGCCTAGAATCTATGTAGTTTGTACCGTTACCGGAGCGTTCATATGGTCATCGGCCTTCATTCTGGTCGGCAACCTTGCAGGGCCGGGATGGGAACTTTATAGCATTGAAATTAAGAAAATCCTGATATACAGCTGCATCGTCTTGTTGTTCCTGCTGGCAGCAGTCTACCTCGGGCGCAAGTTTATTGACCTATTAAGATAAGGCTTCCGTTGATTCGGAGCCTTTTTATTTTTAAAAGGAGCTTCCGGCGAATCGGGAGCTTTTCTTTTTTTGAATGCTTCCGCCTATCAACTTTTTAGCTTCGGTCAATTTTTTAAAAAATCTCCTTCGATTTCAGAGTGCAGAACATTCCTAACGCCCCTAAGCTTCCGCATTTTAAAACAGCCTAGTTGTATGGTTAAATATAGAAATAGGAAGTATTTTGAAAGGAATGGTTTTTTTGGGAAAAAGGACGGTTTGGATTTGGACTATTGCTTCGGCCCTTTTTTTCGCGCTATGGTTTGGCGGCTTGGCATGGGCGGTTGCTGATTACTATGGAGGGGGAAATGGCGGCAGGGAAATGGCTAAACCGGAAGCAGAAGCCCCGGCTGCAAAACAGGACAAGGATGAGCTCAAGCTCGTTGCAATGGGAGACTCTCTCACAAGGGGCTCTGGTGATGCAGCTGGCAGGGGGTATGTCGGCTATCTGATGGACAGCCTGAAAGAGCGATTGGATGAGGATGCCACGCTCGTTAATCTCGGTATAAACGGCCAGCGTTCCGCACAGCTAGCGGAGCAGGTGAAGCAGGCGGAAGTTCAGCGGCAGCTGTCGCAGGCGGATATCGTGCTGATTACAATTGGCGGAAACGATTTGTTCCGCAGTGGACAGGGGCTAGTTGATTTTGAGTCCAACAATAGTGGGAACATCCAAAAAGACTATCTTGCCAATGCCAGTACAATTCTTACACAAATAAGGTCTGTTAACAATGATGCGACGATTTTTTTAATCGGTCTTTATAATCCCTTCATTGAATTTGAGGAAGGCAAGGAAATGTCAGCGATCATCAGAGGCTGGAATTTTGCAACAGCAGAGCTAGCTACCGGATTTGACAAGGTTGTTTTTGTGCCGACCTTTGACCTGTTTGAATTGAATGTAAACGATTATTTGTATACCGATAAATTCCACCCGAACACAGAGGGCTATAAATTGATAGCCGACCGGGTTTCGGCATTGGTGAAGTGGGAGGGGGAGGAATAATGGGCAGTGTAACCCTTTCAGTCAAGGATTTGAAAAAAAGAATCGGCAAAAAGGAAATTATTAAGGGAATCTCGTTTGAACTCCGCCAGGGTGAGGTGTTCGGTTTCCTCGGCCCGAATGGGGCTGGCAAAACGACAACAATCCGTATGCTTGTCGGGCTGATTAAGCCGACATCGGGATCAATCTCGGTTTGCGGCTACGACATTCAAAAAGATTTTTCTAAGGCGATGCGGAATATGGGCTGTATAGTAGAGAACCCGGAGCTTTATCCATATCTGTCGGGCTACGATAATCTTGCCCATTTTGCGAGGATGATTGACGGAATTGGCTCGGAACGGATTGCTGAGGTAACAGAGCTAGTCGGTTTGAAAGAGCGGATAAATGACAAGGTGAAAACATATTCGCTTGGAATGCGCCAGCGGCTTGGCATTGCCCAGGCACTCCTCGGCAGCCCAAGCGTCCTGATTTTGGATGAACCAACCAATGGACTTGACCCGGCCGGTATACGCGAGATGAGGGAATTTATCCGCTTTCTGGCAGAGAAGGAAGGGTTAAGTGTGTTAGTCTCTAGCCATCTATTGAGTGAGATTCAGCTCCTCTGCGACCGTGTCGCCATCATTTCGAAGGGAACTGTTATTAAAACAGATTCGGTAGAGAAGCTGCTCGGAAACCGTGAAAGAATTGTTTGGAAGCTTTCACCTCTTGAGGAAGGCAAACACATTCTCGGCGGCTTGACTACTATTGAGGTCCGCGGTGACGGGACAATTTTAACCGAATACAGCCCGGAAAAAGCGGCGGACTGGAACCGAAAACTTGTCCAGTCTGGCGTCGAGGTTTCGGAAATGAACAGGAAAATGCCGGTGCTCGAAGACCTGTTCCTGGAGCTGACAGGGGGTGACACGATTGACTAAACTTGTCTATAACGAGATGCTCAAGCTTCTGGCAAAGAGAAGGCTGCTTATTATTGCGGCTATCATTGCAATCCTTGTAGCAATGTTCACTTATGCACAGATGAAGGAGGTTGAGACCCAGCGGAAACGGATGGGGACAACCGACTGGAAAACAATTCTCCAGCAGCAAATTATTGATACGCAAAACCGCCTGTCATCAAACCGGATCAGTGATGAGTGGAAAAACGAGCTGCAAATCAGGCTCCAGCAGCAGCAATATTACCTCGACCACAACATCAATCCCTCTGAGCCTGGGGCACCGACCTTTATGCGGATGTTCATTGAAAACTCAATTGACTTGTTCCTGCCGTTGATGGTGATGGTCATCGCAAGCGACCTTGTATCCTCGGAACATAGCCAGGGCTCAATCAAACTATTGTTGACTCGGCCCGTCCGGCGATGGCGGGTATTGTTGAGTAAATACATTACTTTATGTTTATCTGTTTCAGTCATTGTTGGTTTTATGGGGATTCTCTCGTATGGGATATCCGGTTTAGTATTCGGTTTTAAAGGCTGGACTGCTCCGGTCCTGACCGGTTTCACAGCTTCAGGCTCGACATTGGATACTTCCGGGGTCAGGCTTGTTGACCAGTGGCAGTATTTGTTGATGGAATTTGGCCTTGTCTGGTTCGTGGCGATCGTTGTTGGAACGCTATCTTTCATGCTGTCCGTACTAATCAGGAGTACCGCAGCCGGAATGGGAATCATGCTGGCGGCACTAATTTCGGGTGCCATTTTAAGCAATATGGTATCTTCGTGGGAATCGGCCAAATATTTCTTTATGGTCAATCTGCGCCTGACAGATTATATGAATGGGACAGCTCCTCCTATTGAAGGCATGACTTTGTCATTCTCGCTTGCCGTATTGCTTGCCTGGTGGGCAGCAGCTATGTTTGTATCGTTCTATGTATTCATGAATAAAGATGTGTACTAATTTTACTTAGTTCAGGTTTATCCTTCCAAAAATGAGGAAAGATAAAGTGAATCTTCCATCAGTGGCGGTTTTCTTCTGATGGTTAGATGAACCAATCGGGACTCTAGGGAAAGCAGCCGACAAAGGAGGCGTACTGACCATTGAGTCGGGTTAAACAAGTCGAACATATTGGAAGGGTAGGATTAGTACATGGCACAAGTTTTATACATCACCGCACATCCGCATGACGATACTGTATCTTATAGTATGGCGGTCGGAAAAGCATTCGTTGAAGCATACAGGGAGGCAAACCCAAACGATGAGGTAATTTATCTGGACTTGTATAAAGAGGATATCCCGCAAATTGATGTTGACGTGTTCAGTGGCTGGGGAAAGCTCCGTTCAGGTTCTTCATTTGACCAATTGTCGGACGAGGAAAAGCGGAAAGTTACAAGGCTCGGTGAATTAGTTGACCAGTTTGTAGCATCTGACAAATATGTCTTTGTCACTCCTCTTTGGAACTTTTCTTTCCCGCCAGTCATGAAGGCATATATTGATTCTATATGTGTAGCAGGAAAAACCTTCAAATACACCGAGCAAGGACCGGTTGGACTGCTTGGCGAAAAAAAAGCTTTACATATTCAGGCAAGAGGCGGAATCTATACCGAGGGACCTGCCGCAGCATTGGAAATGGGCCACCGCTACCTCAGCGTTGTTATGCAGTTTTTTGGAATAAAAGATTTTGACGGATTATTCGTCGAAGGCCATAACCAGTATCCTGACAGAGCAGAAGAAATCAAACAGGATGCCATCAATCGCGCTAAGAGCCTTGCCAAGGAATTTTAACTATCGCTTCATGCAAAATACCAACCATAGAGATTTCAGATAAGGCTATCCCAATTCGGCTGCAGGGAGCAGTTAGGAGGGGATGGCCTTTTATTGATTAGGTCATCGGCATGCTGATCCGTGATTACTGGCGACATCCTGCTAGTGGAGAAATTAACCAAAACGCCCGGGCTCGTGTGGTATAATTTTTAAAAAAGAATTACAGCGGGAGTGGAAGGATTGGCTACAGAATTACAACTCGTTCCGCAATTGGTGCTCGACGGGACGATTATGAGGCAAGACGGCCGCAATAGTGGCGTGGTTTGGATGTTTAATAGAGAAAAAATAACCAATTTGGCTGTGAAGGCAGGAGAGTGCCTTTCCCTGCTTGGGCAGGAAACGGGCACTCTGGTTGTTTGGCAGGAAATACATAACGGATTTACACCAAATGAAATATACCAGATCCACCAGGAGCTTGAACAGGAGATTCAGAGCCTGCTTCCAGAAGGATGGGAAGTTGAAGCAGTCACACCGAAGGCAAACAAAAATGGAGGAGACCAATCTGAGGTAAGCAGGATAGTACATTTGATTTCCAAGCGATACCCGTTTGGAATTTTTGCACAACTGACAGGTATGGGACATGGAAGACTATTCGATCTTGTATTCCAGGAAGGAATCAGGCTGTTTGAAAACCGCTATGCTGCTGTCTATTTTAAAAACGGACAAGCTTTCGTAGAGCAGGCTGTCATTGTTCCGCAAGGTTCAGACTGGCTAAGTGAATTTCAATCATTTATTCTCGATTATGATTATATGGCTGCATACGAGCTTCTTGATGAGCTGGAGGAATCAGCTGTCAAACTTTCGGTTTCCAGCATGTTAAAGCTGATGATTCATCGGATGAATTTTAATTTTGAAGATGCGCGCCTTGCTTTGATGGATGCTGGTCCACTTGCCGGCGAGGGTGAAGTATTGATTAAGACAAAAGAAATTCTTGGACGGCTGCTTTCAGACGACCCGGAAGAGCGTGATTTGGAGAGGATACTGGAACTGTATCGCCACCTTGATGTCTATCTGGAACTTGATGATATGGTTTCATTCCTTATTCGTTTTTACCGGGCGCGTGAGGCTATCCTTCATTATTTAATTGAATATAAGCAGAAGGCAGGATTCCCTCATAAAAAGGGTGCGTATTCTTCCATATATCAAGTAATTGAGAAAATGGAGGAAATGTACACAAAGCGGGAAATCGATAGCCATTATGGAACGTATTTTTACTTAAAAAGCCTGAATGTTGCGAAGCTTCTGCAGGGACGGAATCAGAGCTTTATCGGGCATGGCAGGAGTGGCATTGACAATGATGTTGCCTGGCAGTCATATTTTGGGACATCCAGGACGACTATTTCACGCGCCAAAAAGAGATTTATAATCGATTCCAGTTTAATGTTAAGGGAATTAGGATTGGAAATGGATGAGAATATTGAAGAAATCAATAAGGCGCTGTTAGCAATGAGCCAAAGGTTGGCCTGGAAGGATGCGGTGGCCCGATGACAAACATGCATATCGTCTTAAAAGACAACTTGAAGCAACGCCATTTTTCCACTATGAAAGACACAGAAACATGGATTCTCTATTCCGGTGAAGCTGATGGGACAGGGAAAACAAGCATCCCCATTCCATTTGAATCAATTGAAGAAGAACGAAACTGGGCTGAACAATTTGCGGCATCGATTAAAAATCGATATGAATCGATTGCAATCTTTACGATTGATTTTTCCGACCAGGCCTTTGCCCATATGCTCGCCTTAAAAGTGATGCAGAGATTCCCATCGAAAACCAAATTAAATCCTATAATTTTTAATAAAAATGACGGAATGCCATCGAAAGATCTAAATGTATTTCACCATTTGCATCAGCTTCTTCAATCAGGGAACTACAGAGCCGCAGGGAAGCTGGCAACGGGAAGATTTAAAAACCGAAAAATCACCCAGATGCTCGAACTGGCCCAGGGGTTGCGGCAATTCGATTTTACCTTGAATGGGTTGAAGACGGAAAGCTATTGGACAAATCTTACTGAAACTCTCGAACATATTGACCCCGAAGAAGCGGCCAGCGAAATAGCTTTCATTGTGGAATTCAGGAAAGTTCAAAGAAAGGATCAGCGTGCGTTTATTACCTACTTGTTCAACTATGCGGAGCTGCTTTATAAGGATAATAACTTAGTCGATTTTGTTGTCCTGTATTACCGGCTCGCAGAGGAAACCCTCCTTTATGCGCTCGGCTGGGATATTAATTGGGCAATTTATGATGACCAAAAGCAATTTCAAATCCGGAGGGATGCTGAATACTTTCTTAGAATTCCCGCCAATGAGAGGCTAACCAAGCATTATCACCGCTATTTGAAGGTGCTCGAACAGGAAATTTACCGGTTAAACGGCCGTCCTGGCGTGATTATTCGCCCGGGTGGTTCAGTCGGCCTTGATAAGCTTTCGGGCAGAGATGAGTATTTTGCAATGTTGTATTTATTCTTTAAAGAACCGTCCTTTAGCAAATTCCTTGACCTTCGCCATCAGGGCGTTAGCGGACACGGGTTTGCAGACTTTAACAAAGCCGATTTTGAAGAGATGCTTGGCGGTGCCCCGCTTGAAAAAATAGCACCACTTCTTGGGAAGCTTGGCTTAAGGCCCGATTACTCGATTTTCGGATTAATTTCCAAGGCTGCACTTGCTCTTGCAGCCGAAGAAGTACAAAAGCAAGTTCCGCTTTCATAACTTAATAGGATATGTTGTGCAGTCCAGCCGAAGTGGGCTGCACATTTTTTTCTGAAAATGCGAACGGTGCCAGGCACGCCCCGGTTTTTCTTGATACACAAGAAATATTTCACAACTAGAGTTCTGAAAAAATAGTAATTTTGAATGTAACCTTTTCGAATCTATATTGTCAGTAGGGGTGAGAGGGGAGAACGGAATGGCTGATCCGCTGGAAGAGCTCTATGAACAATACAAAAAGCCGGTATACAATTTCCTTTGCGCGATGTGCCGTAACCGTTCAGTCGCCGAAGAGTTGACCCACGATACCTTCATTAAGGCGTTCAAGGGTTTAAAGAGTTATCGAGGGGAGGCCTCACTTAAAACATGGCTGTTCAGGATTGCCCGGAATACATATTTAAACAATGTGAAAAAAGCTTCCACAAGATACGAGCTGTCATTTGCAGATCCTGAACGTGAAGCCGCAGGCAGCTATGAAAATGCCGATGTCCAAATGGCGGTTACGGAAACGCTCCTCCAGCTGTCTGAGCAGGAAAGAACACTTCTGACACTCCGTTCTCACGGATTTTCGATAGCCGAGATGGCTGTGGTACTTGGCCTGACAGAAGGGAACATCAAAGTCGGCCTTCATCGGGCCAAAAAGAAATTCAGAAAGCTTTATTTTGATGGGGAGGTGACGTAAATTGAAATTGGAATGTCCGGTTGTTGAGGATTTGTATCCTTTATATATGGAGGATGAACTTAGGCCGGAAACACGGCTTGCTATCAAGGAGCATCTCGGGAGTTGTCCAAGCTGCAGCAGGATTTATACAGAAGGAACAGGTTTTTCCGAAGACATTGCAGAGGGTCAGTATTTGGAAGAAAAGGTACCCGATTCACTCGATGACAAAATCCGCTTAAAAATCAAGCTCATTTGGATGCGGATCTTGGCTGCTGCCCTTGCGTTGATTATCATGGTATCAGTCATCAATCGCTATATTGATAATAGGCAGGAAATTGCAGATCGCTTTCATGACGTTTACCGATACAGTGAGGACCTAACCTTCATTACTGAACACCCACAAGAGATGAATGCTTTTACCTCCTATCAGCTAAGCTACTTACAAGAGAAATTAAATGAGTTTACAGACAACTTAAATTGGCTCGAGAAGAAAAAGCTTGATGATAGTTGGCTCTTTGTTGAAACGAGCGGACTTCAGAGAATGGTCAATACTCTCGTAAAAAGGCAGGAGCTTGGCTTGCAGGATGAAACAGATAGGCAGGCGATGGCAGAACTTAAAATAAACATCAAAAGTCTTCATAAGGAGATTGAAACCCAGTACCGCCTTTTTCACCATGGTAATAGTTCATATTTTGAATTAGTGGATGTAGAGAAATTCTCAAAGCAAATTGCAAAGATTAATAAAACTCTTTATTTTTATAACCGCCATCACATGGTTTCCTCAGAAGCAGACTTGCTAAGCCAGGCTGAACTTGAAGATAGGATTAGAGATATACTTGGATTTAATAATGGAAAGCTTGAACTTAAACAAGAGGTTGGCCAGCCTGTCCTGTACGGTTTCAAACTGGAGAATAAGGGGCTAACTGTCAATGGGAAAATTAACAGTTTTACTGGGTATATCCTTGATGCTTCTTCCCATAGTGAAACTGAACAGAAATCTTTAAATAGTATCGATTATACAGAGTTGGAAGAAAATGCGAGGGGTATTTTGGAACGTCAATACGGTGAAAGAACTAATTTTAAACTAGATTACCGGGAAGGGTTCAATGGCATTCAGGATCAAGGTTATTTTGATTTTATTCCTGTCGTGGATGGGTACGAATTCTTTTTTCAATATGAATTGAAGAACACTGTAATAGTCGATCTTAAAACTGGTGAGTTTTCCGAGTTAAGGGCAGACTCGATCCCACTCGGTCCTGAATTTTTCTCATTTACGCCTGAAGAAAACATTAAAAAAGACGAAGCAATCGAGATCGCTGCCAAGGAAACTGGCAAATCGATAAAATATAAGGCAACGAAAGTGATTTATTCGCCACTTGCTGGCGGATACGTCCTCGCGCATATATTTGAGGACGGCGGGGAAGAAATCTTTATCGACGCAAAAAATGGAATGGTTGTAAATGCCTATTACATGTAGAAAGGGAGAATGGAAGATGTCGAAGGCAAAAGCACTCCTTTTTGCAAGCAAGGCCCATGAAGGACAAACAAGGAAGGGCACAGGTTACCCTTATATCATGCATCCTGTAGCGGTCGGCCATATTTTGGATGAATCAGGTTTTTCTGATGAAGTGGTGATGGCCGGCTATCTGCACGACACAGTTGAGGACACCGCGGTTACTAGAGAAGACCTTCTTGCTGAATTTGGCTTGGACGTATCCGAGCTGGTCATGGCGAATACCGAAAATAAACAGCTCAGCTGGGAAGAACGGAAGCAGCATACGATTGAATTCGTTGCAGAAGCTCCTGTCAGCGTGAGGGCAATTATTGTTGCCGACAAGCTGGACAATCTTAAAGCACTCATAAAGGATTATGAGACTTTCGGTGATGAAGTGTGGACCTTTTTTAAAAGAGGCCGGGACAAGCAGCAATGGTATTATACAAGCATTGCCAAGAAAGCGTTCAGTGGACTGGAGCCGGATGAAGTGCCAGATCTGTTCCATATTTTTAAAGAAGTAGTGGATTCTTTTTTTAACAATAAGCCTGCCTTATAGAAATAATAAATAATTTAGTCATTTCCATATTAAGCTGTTCGGCCTATACTAGTCTTGATAAAGGGGGAATGGGAAGTGAAATTTGAATTTAAGGCAATTGACCATGTGCAGCTAGCTGCACCAACAGGCAGTGAAGAGGAGGCTCGCCGTTTTTACGGAGATATTCTCGGGTTTTCGGAAATTGAAAAACCTCCGGTATTGAAAAAAAGAGGCGGGGCCTGGTTCCAGACAGGAAGTGTCCAACTTCATATCGGAGTGGAAGAATCGTTTATCCCTGCTAAAAAAGCACATCCTGCGTTTGAAATTCAAAACTTGGAAGAACTGAAAGACCATCTAAGAGGGCAAGAGATTGAAGTAATTGAAGATGACGATTTGCCAGGTGCCAAGCGCTTTTACGCAAGCGACCCTTTTGGAAACCGGCTCGAGTTCTTGGAGTGGAAGTAGGGTTAAAATGCGAACAGTGCCAGGCACGCCCCGGTTTTTCTTGTTTCACAGATAATGTTTCACAGCCTTTTTCAAAAAATAATAGCCCTGTACAATAAAAAAGCCAGTGAAGCTTATGGTTGCCTCACTGGCTTTTTGTGTTTATACAGCCTCTGCAGGCTGCTTTCTTTTTTCAAATTTAATCGCGACTAACAGGAAGGAACAGCCAGCGATTAACCGTACAACTGAACTGATGGCCATAGCTGAGAACATTCCAAATTGGCCGAGCAGGTAAACCCCCAATTGTGGCGCAATGAATCCGATAATGGCCAGGATGAATTGATAGTTTGCCAGATAGGTTGCCCGGTTCAACTCAGGAGTCGCTTTAAGCAATTGGTTGAACAGCAGCAGGTTCGTACCAGAAACAAACAATCCAATCCAGAAATTAAGAGCTGTAAGATAATACAGGTTGGTTGACAGCATCGTTAAAATCGGCGCAGTCGCCATACCTGCTGCACCGATAAAGAGCACCATTGTATTCCCGTGTTTGTCGGCGGCCTTTGCCCACCATTTGACACTGATGATTTGCGCAAATTGATTCGTGACAGAGAAAAAGCTGAACCAAAGTGCTGTTGCATTGGCCTCGCGGATATGGTATATGCTGAAAAGGGACCAGGCCATTTGCGCCCCAATATTGAAGATGATCGCACAAATCAAAAAAGAAAGAAACGGTTTATGGCGGAACACGTCCAAAGAAAAATTCCGTTTGGCCAGATTTTTTTCAGGCTTCGCCGGGACTGCCGGTGAGTCATTATGTTTATATAAATAGTAGACTTCTACAAGAGCAAACAAAAATCCAAATACAAATAAAACCTGAAAAGGGAACGCATCGTCTGTTGCATATCTCTCAATAAAAAAGCCGGTTAAAAAGGTTACCGCCATTGCAGCGATGGTGGTCAAGCGGTTGCGGGTGCTGAAGAAATCACCTCGGCGTTTTTCTGGTACCAAATCACCAATCAAGGTTTGCCACGATAACCCGGACAAAGCGCCGGGAAAATTCAAAGCGGCGATTAAGAAGACTAACAGCCATGCGGCATACGGTTGATCCACAAACGGAATAAACAAAATCAGCATAAACATAAGTCGGGTCGCAAAGGTTGACATAACTGCAAAGTTCTTTTTGCTTCTGGCTTTGTTCAGCCATAATGCTCCCGGTATAAGAGCAAGCATGGCTACAATTGAAGGCAGCGATGTAATTAATCCCATCTGCTCATTACTGGCACCAAGGACACTTAGCGCGAATAGTGGAATATAGCCATTGACCGCAGTAGTTGAAACAGTTGAAGCAAGGCCGTGATATATACTAAGTTTTTCATTTTTATTTAAGCTCAAGCAAGTCGTCTCCATTCAATTAAAAATCACACGAATTGGATTATATTACGACTTTTTAATTAAAGGAAGATTAGCGGCTAAAAACAGTTATATCCGCATGGCTTCTCAATGGAGAACGTATGCAAATATACTCAAAGGGAAAGAACAATCAGTAAATTGCAAAGGCTTACGTAGAGATATTCCTCATAGTAAAAGCCCTTCCATAATGGAAGGGCAGTGGGGGTAGGTGCAGCATGGCATCAAGGGAAGGTTTCGGGGGAATGCCATGCTCCGTTGAGACAGAGATATATAACAGGGAAGGGAATTGGGGGGATTCCCTCTCCCGTAATAAATAATGTAAGATTAGTACTTAATGTTGTTTTGCAGTTGCCTTAATCGGTTCACGGTTAAGAAAGAGTGTTTGTTTTATAACAAGCGCGGGTCCGCCAAGGACAAACAAATACCGGTTTTCAACCACTCGTTTCATAACCGCTGCAAACCAGCCGGAAATTTTAAGCGGGCCGACAATGCCGACAGCGGCACGGTCACCGATTGAAGCGACGGAACCTTTATGGTGATATTCAAAGTTCTTCATTTCTGTGCCTCGGATGGCAGCTACTATATTCGCTCCGCAAATGTCTGCCTGCTGCATGGCAACCTGTGCAGTTGGAGGCAGCGCATTCTTTTCATCCTTCATGAACAGGGCACAGTCACCTACACAGAAAATATTTGAGTATCCTTTCACGCGAAGGTCTTTTCCAACAGGTAACTTTCCCCGTACAAGAGGAAGGTTGAATTTCTCAAGGATTGAATTTGCTTTTACTCCGCAAGACCATATCAATGTCCTGGTTGGAATCTCCACACCGCTTTCAAGTATGACTTTATCTTCCGTAAGTCCGGAAATTTTTGTTGAGGTAAGGATTTGAATATCATGTTTTTCCATTACCATATTTGTGAAGTCAATCAGTTCCTTTCCAAAGAAAGGAATCAGTGAATCAGCGGCTTCAATGCCGTAAATTTTAACCTTGTCAAAAGGAACATCGTATTCCTTGCAAAGCTTTGGAAGCCCTTCGCCAAGCTCACCCATCATTTCAATGCCTGTAAAACCGCCTCCTGCCACAATAAACGTAAGACGGGAAGAATCGTTGTCTTCTTTATATAACTGAAGCTGCTTAATCACTTGATAGTAGATCGCTTTTGAACTGCGGAAACTCCTGATTTCAAAGGCATGTTCCTTGATTCCCGGGATTCCGAACGTCGCCACTTCAAAACCAAGGGCCACAACAAGGTAATCATAGGCAATCGTTTCGCCAGATTCAAGGAATACCTTTTGTCCAGAGGGATCAACGGATGAGACCGTTCCTATCATAAAGCGGGTTTTTTCCGGATTGATCAGTTCAGGGATGGAAAGAGCGAGTTTCCGGTCGCGGGCCGTGCCAACTCCTGCTTTATGAAGCTGAGTGGTAATATAATGATACTCGTGCTTATTGATTAACGTTACGTCCGCTTCGCCCGTACGAATCAGCTTTTCAATTTTTTTGTCCGTTACAAGGCCGCCATAGCCGCCGCCAAGGATAACAATATGTGGTTTTTTCATCCAACGTCCGCTCCTATCAAAGTGTAAGTGCAAGTTTGTGAAAACATTCACATTATAACCGAAAAAAATATGTTTTATCTTAGAAGCTGTTATATGCTTGTGAATTTATTCACATAATCTATGATATATATAGATTAATATACTTTATGAATTTATACAATACCTTTTTTGAAAAAAATTTTCCTTTTTTTCAATATTTCTATATAAATTGGAAATAGTAACCGTGTGTGAAGCGATTGAAAAGGAGATGAATTTAATGCGTTTAGTATCGGCCATCGTAAGCCTTTTGCTCGTGCTCCCATCCGTTGCAGCCGCGAATACAATGGTTCAAAACCCAGAAAAAAACCATAATGAAACCGAAATCCATGATTGTCCAATGGGAAGACACAGCAAGGAAAGGATTCCGTTTGAAGTAAAGCAAGCTGAATTGCAATCCTGGGCAGAAACCTACACCCCTGACAAAGCAGCGGAGTGGAGAACAGTCCTTGCAGAAAGAAACCAGCTCCACGAAAAATGGATGAGTGCTGAA
This sequence comes from Bacillus sp. FJAT-27225, assembly GCF_001685025.1. Taxonomy (GTDB): domain Bacteria; phylum Bacillota; class Bacilli; order Bacillales; family Cytobacillaceae; genus Bacillus_D. Next base: position 146,239 of record NZ_MAYU01000025.1, read on the forward strand.
ATGGCTCCAAGACGGGAATCATGGAAACAGGAAAAGCAGGCTAGAATCGAGGAAATCAAATCGCTTAGAAGGCAGCTGGAAGAGGGCAAGATGACAAGGGAGGAGTTCCTAAAAAGGGTACATGAAAAGATGCACGGCAAGGGAGCTTCTAAACTAAAAGGCCATTTCATTTACCCTCGACTGAAAGCAGCTGTCGAAAAAGGGGACAAGAAACAAGCAGCTCAACTGTTAGATGACATGCTTCTGTTTTTTAAAAGCCATAACGAAAGAATGGCAGAAAGAATGAAATGATGTGGAACGTCATTAGCGGGTTCGCCCGCTGCGTTCTATTGCCGCTAGTATATTCGGGCGCTTTAAAAAATCGGGAGAAAGAAAAGAGGGCGCTTATTTGGCGCCCTGGTTGTTCATAGTTGTTCGAGTGGCTGTTTATAAATAATGCCGGCTCCCTGTTTGTAGGAATAGCTGTCCCGTTCATATCCGCCGCTTGCAGGTTCACAAACGACCTTGTTCGAAAAACGCGAATAGTCGAAAATGGAGTAGCCGATGCCTGTGGAATACCGTTGGACGCTGTGGCTGTTACTGCTTCTGATAGAATGGTGCCTTTTTATAGTAATACCTCCCCGTTCAGGCCTTTAGCCATTCGGCAGGCCAATATTTCTCACATGGCTATTCCTTCCTTCTCATCTATTTCTATTCCCGTTTATCGAAATAAAAAACCGGAATAGTGAAAAAATTCCGGCTTTTTAAGAAGAATATTCAATTTGTTTACAAATTTGATGGCGTACCTTCTAAAGACTCCAATGCCTCCAAGATGGCAGCAGCTGCCTGTTCTGCTTTGTTGTAAAGGATTGTCTGCCCTAATTCCATGTGGCTGACAAGAAACTGTTTCTCCGCTTTCGAATACTGCAAAGAAAGCAGCTTCCTATTTCCCGATGTGAAAATATGCGTCACCTCGGACTCGATATAAGGAACTTCACTTAATTCCTCGACTAAATTTTGCAACTCTGCGTAGTCCATCTTCTCAGCCCCTTTTAATGGATATCCTTTGGCTTTCCAGTAGATGGATGAAATAGAGGGTTCTTTACTAGTGTAACAGTCTAATTTTGTTAATGTGAAAAATAACCTAAACGTAAACAAATCTTAATCGTCCTGTCATGGGCAGAGTGTAGAATTGATTCATTTTAAACCGAAAGCTGTTCATCTTGAGCGACAGATTCTAGATCCATCCGGTGCACGCTTTCGACCTCTATAAGGATATAGTTGCTGTAATAGACAGTGAGACACGTTCCTTCATCGAGTTGCTGTATTTTTTTAATAACCTCCTCTCTTTTGCAAAATAACGGAACTTCGTATTCTCCATTAAAAAAAATAATATAGGTGAAACAATCAGAAAAAGGGGACTTATTATTCTGAATTCCGACAAGCCTGCCAGTAAACGAAGAAAGTTCACGGATGTTCTTTTTCTCAGCGTTTAATGCGTCTTTTAACAGTTTCTGTTTTGTTGTCTCCAGGCACTCGTTCAAAAACAACAGGAAGGTTATGAAACCCATCAGTACAAAAGTGAGTGAAGCATGATCGTTCGGAGCGGGGATGAGTAAACCGATTGACCAAAAAAGAAGTGCAGCCGAAAGATGGAAATACAAGGAGTACACCTTCCTTCCGTAAAAAAGTCCAACACAGTGTACAAAAAAACTGCCAAGGCAAAGGAGCAGGCAGCTGTGTCTAGAATGTATGAGGTCCTTCAATTCCATAGTCCTATAGTACATAATATGTATTTATCAGAATATTTTATCATCTTATTTTAAAGAATACTACATAAATAGCTTATTTGCAAACGGCAGGAAAGAAGCTGCTTTTTTAACAGTAGTTGTTAGATTTAGAGGTTTGTAGTTGGGTATAGAATAAAGAATAAAGAGAGATATATTTGGGAGGACATCTATGAAAAGCGCAAAAATCATCATGTTTACTTTATTGCTGGCAGCGGTGGGTCTGGCAGCCTATATTATATTTGCAAATAATGGGCAGGCAGACAAAGGCAAAACAGTCATAATGGCATTTGGTGATTCGTTAACCTACGGCCAGGGTGACAGGGACGAGCAAGGATACGTAAAGAAGCTTGAACACGAACTAAATGCGCGATATCCTGGTGAATCATATAAAATAGAAAACTATGGTGTTAAAGGAAGAGAATCAGGAGGGGTTTTAAAAGAATTGGCTGATCCTCAAACTGCCGCACGCTTAAAGAATGCTGATTACTTCATTCTGTTTATAGGAACAAACGACTTTATAAATAGCAATGGCGGGCATTTAAAGCAGCTGCATCTTGAAAAAATCAAAATTGGCCAGGACCAGTATATCCAAAACCTTGAACTAATCATTGACATTCTAAAGACTGCGAATGAAGAAGCCCCAATGCTTGTACTCGGCCTTTACAACCCTTATCCAGAAGGCGGCGATAGAGTTGAACGAATACTCGATGAGTGGAACAAGGCAACCATTCAACTTGTTAATACTAAAGACCAGGTTGCCTATGTTCCAACGAATGACCTTTTTAAAGGGAAGGACAAAGAGGACTATTTCAGCGATGTGCTGCATTTAAATGAAAATGGCTACAAGCTGCTGGGAAAGAGAATTCTGGAAGAGTACCAATTCGACAAGCATAAGTAATGGCAACTCTCCGATTAAAGGGTAAAATGGTATCATGTTTACCATAGATTTTTTGTTGGAGAGAGTGCAATGAAACATTCAAGAAGAAAGCGGAAAGCAGGAAGAATGAAAAACCTTGCTTTTGTGGTTCTGCTTGCTGGCGTGCTTTTCCTTGTCTGGAGGGCATCGGGCTATCCCGGACTTTTTTATCCTGGAAAAGATGCACCTATGCCAACGGAACTACATCCAGAGGTAAAACAAAAAGCAGATATACTCGTCAGCAGGGCAGCCGAAAAAGGCATCACCATACAAATCACCGAAGGTTTTCGCAGTCACGAGGAGCAAGAGGCTTTATACGCAAAAGGAAGGACCGCCGAGGGCAATATCGTCACTCACGCCAGGGCGGGCGAATCATATCATAATTTCGGCCTTGCAGTTGATTTTGCCCTCGTTGCCAAGAATGGAAACCTGATTTGGGATATGGAATACGATATGAACGGTAATAGCCAAAGCGATTGGGAAGAAGTTGCTCTAATAGCCAAGGAGCTTGGTTTTGAATGGGGCGGGGACTGGCAAAATTTTAAGGATTACCCGCATCTGCAAATGTCGTTCGGGCTATCAATCAGAGAACTTCAGTGGGGGAAAAGGCCTCCAGGGAGCATCGTGGCAGAAAAATAATTAAAGGAATTAGAAACGGCGGGCCATTGGGGCACCGCCGTTTTCATCGGTTATTTTTTAAAGTATGCTTGTGAAGCTTTTGAATTTTTGATTAAGACAGCGTACTGAAAATAATTGGCTGTTCCGTCTTTAATTGGCCTGTCAAGAAATAGAGTTTCTTTCCAAAAAGGCGAGTTTTTTCCGTTTAGCTTAAAAAGTGTGGTATCTGTTTCCGCAAACATGTCTAATTTTTCAATATCAAAAAAATCATCCTCGAATGGGGCAGAACGAATGTTAGAATGCGGTTGATAGCTGTGAGAATCCTTATACATATATGCAATTGAAATAACCTTGCCCTTCGTCCTAGGAATTTCCTCATTAAGGATTTGCCCGAGGTGCGGGATTTGTTTTGAATAATAGTTTACGGGGTCACGGGTTGCTAACTCCGAAAGAAAAATATGATCCCTGCCCCATTCGCCAAAAAATTTCGTGTTTTGGTTTAGTTTTTGAATCCAGTAAGCGAAGTTTTTTTTGAAAATTCCTTCTCGGACCACATTAAATTCGCCTGCGCTTATTTTTAATGCTTCCATTTCATTGATTCCATTTTGCAAATTTTTAATCGTAAACATAAAAGAATCGAAGTCGTCTCCAAGCAAGTTCTTATACATTTCCTTCTTATCCTCGACATGTTCAATTAAATTTTTGACATATTCCTTATACTTTTCATCCGTTCCTTGCTCAAACCCATTTCCATCTTCCTTAATAAATGCTAGAATACGGCTGAATAGTTCCAATCCATCTATAGACAACGGCTTTTCTTTAATGAGCATATTTATATAAGATAATGCAACATTTGGGACAGTTTCTCCATCAATTCCTAAAAAGAAAATCCGTTTTTCTTCGGGTAATTCTTTATTATAGTGATATATATTCTTAAGCATCGTAAATGTATCATCAATTTCACCATGAGTGCCGCGGGCCTCTAGGGCAAGATAGGTAAATAATTTCTCGTCTCCTGTCTTAAGATACAGATTATAGTATTCACCAACTGAATATGGAACCTCTGCGAGATAACGGGTAACACCGGCTTTTTGATTCAAGTAGAAGAGAAGCTTTGTCTGAATGGGAAAATTCAACTGGACAGAATGATATTCCCCGGTCAAAAATACAGTGTTGTTCAGAACATCTTTTTCTAATAATGCAAAATCTGAAAAATCGGTCGTGCTGTTAATGTTGATAGGAGTATAGTTATCTCTTAAATAGTCTCTTGGTGAAAGTTGTTTTTTTGCTGAAACGGGTAAATCTTTCTGGGATTCCTGGTTAACACGGCATCCTGGTAATAGGATTGATAAGATGAGTAAAATCATAGCCAGCTTCCGCAAACTGTCCCCCTCCTAAAATAAATTAACAGCATATTAATCATATCACTGACAAAGAGGGATGGAATAATTTTCTTGTAAAAAATATACAAAAAACGCCCAAATTTAGAAATTTGGGCGTTTTTGGGCAAATTCGGAAGAAGGCTTAGCAGGAAAGCTGGGACGGAACTAAATTAACACCTGTGCTAGCTATGTATGTGCCGGGCCATCTCTAGCTGTTCAAATGAAGCTACTAACCCTTCAAAATCTGGTTTTTGAAAAAAACCTTTTGCCCCAAGTTCGAGTGATTGAGTGATAAGGCACTTGTCCTTGAAAGTGGACATCATAAAAACCGATGCTTCCGGATTAATCCGGATAATTTCTCTCAATGCTTCATACCCGTTCATTTCAGGCATAAGAAATTCGAGCATAACGATATCAGGGCCTGTATTCAAAAATTTTTCTACGGCCTGTTTACCATTTTCAGCTTCCCCTGTAATTCTGTACTTTGTTTTATGAAGCTTCTGTTTAAGTACGCCTCGGATAAGGATGGAACGATCAGCAACTAATATGGATTTCATGTCTACGACCCCTTCGCCGTTTTAAAAGGCAAATCAGGTAGTGATTTTAAGTTATAGCGTACCTGCAACCCGGCTGCCATGACAATTACTTGTTTTAGGCCCGTGGCTTTGCGTCTTTTACTTTCGTAAAATTTGCCCTTTCCCTCATAGTAGCATGGGTAACTAGTGAAACAATAGGACTTTCGGCATGTTTTTTTCGACAAATCGAACGTGTTTTCGGTTAGTTGTCTGGCAGAAAACGCAGTAATATAGCGGATTTAAGAGATTTAGCAGTATGTATGGAGGCAGATATAAAAGGGTTGGGAAAATTCTCACAGACGAAGGTTTGGAGGAGATTGGATTATATTATCCCGCGATTTTGAAACATGCGTAGGAAGCCACTGCCGCGACGAGGAAGAACTGTCACTGTTTGCCGGAAAAGGAGAGGGTTCTCGTTGGCAAACAAGAACCCTCCCACATGGTTAGTTATCACTTTATCTCATTTTGTCGATGTGATCGTTGAATTCGCTGGCGAGTTTTTCTTTGGCATGGCCCAGTTTTTCTTCGGCTTTGCCCTTGCCTTTTTCTACATTGCCCTTGGCTTCTAACGATTCATTTCCTGAAAGTTTGCCGGCTGCCCTTTTTGCCTCGCCGGTAAGCTGGTCGAATGCACCTTTTGATTCATGTTTGTTCATGTTTGCAGCCTCCTTTGAAAGTAGCTCTATTCTTCTTTACCCGGTTAAGGAAGGAGCGAAACAGGGAGGCTAATTTATTTATTGGGCAGTCCTGGCTGCGAGAGAGTTCTTAAGCCAATTTTTCCCTTCGACAAGGCGGGCCACAAGCATTGCGCAAACCGTATTTCCTGTAGAATTCAAAAGTGTTGCAGGCGCGTCAATGATCGTTGAAATAACGGCTATTATTGGCAGGACCTCCGGAGGAAAACCGAACACACTAATAATTAGCATTTCGCCAATCATACCACCGCCAGGAATGGCCCCCATCACGGCCCCGACCAGGAACGAGACAGCAAGGATACTCAAAATGCTGGAGAGGCTCGTCATGTCCTTCCCGAATAGTCCGAACAAGAAAACAATCTTTAGAACACCGCCAAAAACGGAACCGTCCTTATGGGTATTCGCACCGAGGGGAACAACCGTTTCTGCTATGTCCTTCGGAACACCCATCCTTTTTGTTGCTTCAAGATTGACAGGAATGCTGGCAGCGCTTGAACAGGTTGCAATCGCTGTTACGGAAGGAGTAATGACGTGCTTCCAGAACGTCCGTACTCCGGCCTTGCCTCCTGCCAAAAAGGCGTACAAAGTAAAAAAGCCAAAGTAATAAATGACAGTAAGGCCAAGGTATAAAAGGAACGTCCGAAGATAGCCCTCCAAAATTTGCGGGCCAAGCTCACCAATCACGGCTGCAAAATAAGCTCCAAGCCCAATTGGAGCATAGTACATGACTAGCTTGACCACCTTCATCATGACCTCAGTTGCCGACGAAAGAAAACCCGCTACAGGCCTGCCTTTTTCACCAGCCATTGCTGTGGCCAGGCCAAACAGCACCGAAAAAACAATCAATTGAAGCATATTGCTTCTGGAAAAAAGATTAATAAAATCCGGGACCGTAACCGTGGCAACCAATTGGTCGGCAAGCGATATGTCTTTTACCTCTTCAGTTTCGGCATTTTCCATTAATTTTTCAACTGCAGAAATATCAGTATTTTCAAGTGGATTAACAAGTGTAGTTCCAATAAAGCCGATGATTGCAGAAAGGGCGGCGGTAAGGAAGAACACGAGGAAAATACTGCCCATAATCTTTCCAAGCCGTTTCATACCTTCCATATTGGCAATCGCTGCTGAAATACTAAAGAATACTAGAGGAACAATAATGGTTAATAATAGATTCAGGAATAAATCCCCTAGCGGCTTTACAACTGTGGCATCCGGCCCAAAAACGATTCCCGCTATTCCTCCGATTAAGAGAGCTGTCAAAAGAATGATAGACCAGGCGTAGTTTTTAAATAGTGAAGCCATGTTTATACCTACTTCCTTTTAAACTGCATTATTTAGTGTGTTGGCTCATAAAAAAAAGAAGGGGATGCCACAAATTTGTGCCATCCCCTCATTGGGTTAGATCACCATTTCAGTCTGGACGTATTCAACCAGAAGAGAGAAAGTGTGTTCTAGGGAAGAGCGATGCGTCCTTTCAAAGGCATGCGAGGAATCAATGCCAGGGCCAACAAGACCATGGACAATATCGTGCCCGGACCTGATTGCTGCTGAAGCATCCGATCCGTAATAAGGATAAATATCAAGCTTGTAAGGAATCCCTTTTTCTTCGGCAAGCTGGGTTAATTTTTTCCTTAATCCATAATGGTAAGGGCCGCTCGCATCCTTCACACAGATGGATACGGTATATTCGTCGGTTTGCTGGCCATCCCCCATTGCCCCCATATCTACAGCCAGGTATTCGACTGTCTCAGGTGTAATATTCGAGTTGCCGCCGTATCCAATTTCTTCGTTGTTTGAGAAGAGAAAATGAGTTGTATAGGGGAGTTCGATTCCTTCTGTTTTGACCTTTTTGATTAACTCGAGGAGGATGGCTACGCTAGCCTTATCATCCAAATGGCGAGACTTTACATAACCTGACTCCGTTACCTGGACCCTTGGGTCGAAAGAAACAAAATCGCCTACCTCTATTCCAAGTGCGCGCACTTCTTCAGCGCTATGTACCTTCTCATCAATTCTAATTTCAATATTTGCCTGGTTCCGTTCGGCTTTTCCAGCATCTTTATAGACATGTACCGATTGCTGGTGCATTAGGATAGTTCCAGAATATGTCTTGCCTGAACTTGTTTCAATCGTGCAATATTCTCCTTCGATGGAATTAAAGGCAAATCCGCCAATCAAGTCGATTTTCAGTCGTCCGCTTGGCTTGATTTCCTTGACCATCGCCCCTAATGTATCAAGATGGGCAGTCAGCATCCTATGTCTGTTGTTGTTTTTTCCAGGAAGCGTTGCGATTAACCCGCCTTTTCGATTTCGTTTCATTTCAACGCCGAGATCGCCGAGAAACGCCTCTACGTAAGCAATCGCTTTTTCGGTATTGCCTGTTGGGCTTGGGATTGAAACCAAGTCGGCAAGCATAGTTACAATATCATTCGTATGTCCTTTTTCCAAGTAAAAAATCGCCTCTTTCCTGTCTGAATTCTTTCTCAATTATACCTCCATAGTTTGGTTGTGGGAAACAAAATACGAACCTTATGCATTTTTTCCCCAAACAGGCATACGGTAAATAGGTGGACGGAATTTTCTGAAAGTTGATTAAATCCAATTTTTGATGGGTATAACTGTGTATAGAAGAACAGGCTATAGCCTAGTTCAAAATAATAAAGATAGCGGGGGAGACAAAGTGACAAGGTTCGAATTACACCATATGAAACCTAAAAAATCCAGTTTGTACAAGTGGATTGCTGCGTTTGCTTTCTTGCTAGTCTGCATCGGGCTCATGGTGGGATTCAGCAAATACGCACAAAGTACAATTAAAATAGAAGCGCCTGAGATTGACCATGGGCGTAAAGTCATTGTTCATTTACCAAATGGAAAAGAAGTATTCACCTATGAAAACCTTATCGTAAAAGAAGGCGATAAGCTCCTGTATAAAGGCGAACGCAACACACTCGATTTGACTGGCGGAAAAGTAGAATATAAGGAATGGTAAGGAAGAGGGCTGCACCGAAGGATGGTGCAGCTCTTTTCTGTGGGCGAATTAGGTTCATATTAGGCGGTTGGGTGGAATTTATATCATTAATTCGTATGCTAAGTGGGAGTCCGAACTTCATTTAGTAGCATTAAATGACGATTCGCACACTAGGATTAATACACGAAACCGCGTTTAGTAGATTAAACTGTGGTTTCGGCGCTGAGATTTATCTGCCAAACCGCGTTTAGAAGATTAATCTGTGATTTCGGCGCTGCGATTTATCCACGAAACCGCGTTTTGAAGATTAATCGGTGGTCTGGGCGGAGGATTAATCCACGAAACTATTCTTAGCAAATCAATCCTTGTAAAAGGAATAGCCTAAAATTATTTAAACCACCCTTTTCTCCAGAAAAACAGGAACATTGCCAAACCAATCAATCCCATTGTACCCAAAGCTGCAAAATACCCGTATCTCCAAACAGTCTCCGGCATATATTCAAAATTCATCCCATAAATCCCGGCAATAAACGTTAATGGCATAAATATAGTCGTTATGACAGTCAAAACCTTCATTACCCGATTGGTTTCGTGACTATTCATGGAGAGTATACTGTCGCGGATATCCTTCGTGAGTTCCCTGTTGGAGTCAACTAAATCGGTCAGCTTCAGCAAGTGATCATGAATATCGGAGAAATAAGCACTCCGAAGCTGCAGCTCCGTAAGTTTTTGAGAGTTGAGCATCCTATAGATCAAATCTCTCATTGGTGCAACAGTATGGCGCAGCATCAACAAGCTTTTCCTAATATCAAAAACCTCTTTTAACAAACCTTCTGTTGAGCCGCCCGTATAGGCTTCGTCCATTTCATTCAGCTCATCCTCAATCCTGTACAAAGGCGGAAAATAATTATCAACGAGTTGATCTAATATGTGGTAAAGGATAAGCGACGGGCTATAGCTATCGCGATTTTTCGATGAAAGTACCCTGCGCCAAACTTCGCTTATTTCAGAAGAAGGGTGCTTATGAAAAGTAACGATGTAATTTTCGGCAAGAAAAATGTCAACTTCCTCTTTCTCGAGCGTTTCCTGGTTAATCGAATGTGCCACAAAGAAGGAATATCCTTCGTAATAATCCAGCTTTGGCCTCTGCAGCCTGTGGAGGCAGTCCTCAATGGCAAGAGGATGAAAATGGAGAGGACTGGCAAGAACGGATACTTCATCATCAGTAGGACTATTAAAATCAATCCAGTACCAGCTATCGGAATCATTGCCGGCAAGACTTTCCACCGGCAAATTTTCAACAACTTCCCCGGCCTGGTTGAACGATATTGTACGAATCATAGCTGTCTCCTCAAACGTATTTTGTTCATCATATCAAACATGCCTTCCTGAGGAAAACTAACAGTATTAGGGGAGGTGCAGGTGCTTGTGAGCACCAGGACACGGACGAGAGTACTCTGTGAGATTGAAATTCGTTTAAAAGTACAGATTATTGGCTATACTTTTTATGTCGCCAGCGCTTGAAATGAGTTCAATACGATTTATTGGTTACATTTTGAAGGTCTCCAGAACTCGAAACGCGTCCAATAGGATTTATTAGTTACATTTTGAAGGTCTCCAGGACTCGAAACGTGTCCAATAGGATTCATTGGTTACATTTTGAACGTCACCAAAGCTTGAAACGTGTCCAATGCCAACAATTGGCTACATTCTACATTCTGCCGAAGCTTGTAACTTGCCTGCCGAACCTATAGATTTGTCTGGTTTTTTTTCAGAGAACCAAAAAGCCAGTAAAAATTTGACTTGGCATACCGTAATTTAATATAATTTTGAAAAAACAATCGAAACTGTGATGGGGACTAGTAAAATGGACCGCAACCTTTCCAGAGAGGAAGCCGCATGCTGAGAGGCTTCCAGGCTGCACATTTGAACCTGCCCCGGAGTTCTGTATCGGGCAATTTGCGAAGATACGGCGGAGCGTTCCGTTATACGATAAGTGCGCAAGGAAGTTCCTTGCGAATTAGGGTGGTACCGCCAGGCCATGGTCCCTTTTTATAGGGATTATGGCCTTTTTGTATTGGTTTGGGGACGGAACGCTAAATTCAAAAGGAAAAGGAGAGAGAATCATGCAAAAGGAATTTGTAAAAAGTATTACCGCGATGGATGTCGACTTTGCACAATGGTATACCGATGTTGTCACAAAAGCCGACCTGATTGATTACTCATCGGTCAGGGGGTCGATGATCATCCGGCCTTATGGATACGCGTTGTGGGAGAATATCAAGAATGCGCTTGATGCTCGCATTAAGGCGACAGGGCATGAAAATGTCTATATGCCATTGTTCATACCTGAGAGCTTGCTTCAAAAAGAAAAGGATCATGTCGAAGGTTTTGCACCAGAAGTAGCCTGGGTCACACACGGAGGATCAGAGGAACTTGCGGAGCGGCTTGTAGTCCGGCCGACCTCTGAAGTGCTTTTCTGTGAGCATTACAAGAACATCATTCACTCCTATCGTGACCTGCCTAAGCTTTATAATCAATGGGCAAACGTAGTCAGGTGGGAAAAAACAACGCGCCCATTCCTGCGTACGCTTGAGTTTCTTTGGCAGGAAGGCCATACTGCCCATGAAACGGATGAGGATGCCCATGAAGAGACAAAGCGGATGCTCGATGTGTACGCGGATGTTCTTGAGAATATACTTGCCATCCCTGTGATTAAAGGGCAAAAAACGGAAAAGGAAAAGTTTGCGGGAGCCAAATTCACGTATACCGTTGAAAGTTTGATGCATGATGGAAAAGCTCTTCAATCGGCAACATCCCATCACCTTGGCAATGGTTTTGCCAAAGCGTTTGGAATTCAATTTTTGGATAGGGAAGGGAAGCTCCAGCATGTCCACCAGACATCATGGGGGTTCACCACCAGGGTAATTGGAGCGCTGATTATGGTTCACGGAGATGACCGGGGACTGGTTATTCCGCCAAAGGCTGCTCCAACCCAGGTAATGATTGTCCCAATAGCACAGCACAAAGAAGGCGTTTTAGATTTCGCCTATGATTTAAAAGAAAAACTGTCAGATGATTTCAGGGTCGGCATCGATGCCAGTGATAAACAACCTGGCTGGAAATTTAATGAGTATGAAATGAAGGGTGTGCCTGTGCGGCTCGAGGCTGGGCCTAGAGATATAGAGAAGAACCAGGTTATTCTAGTTAGAAGAGACACTGGCGAAAAGCTTGTCACTCCGCTTGATGGACTTGAAGGAAAACTATCCTCTCTGCTCGAAGAGATTCAGAATAACTTATTCACCCGTGCAAAGGAGTTGCTGGAAAAGAAAACTTCCACCGCAACAACACTGGATGAATTCAAGGCTAGCCTTGAAGCAAGTCCAGGTATGATTAAGGCAATGTGGTGCGGCAAACAGGAGTGTGAGGATAAAATCAAGGAAGAAACCGGCGCCACATCGCGTTGCATGCCTTTTGAGCAGGAAAAGGTTTCCGACAAATGTGTTTGCTGCGGGGAAAAAGCAGAACACATGATCATTTGGGCAAAAGCATATTAAAGCTTAAAAAAATCCCGTACCTCGATAAAGAGAGGCTCGGGATTTTGAAAGAATACTAAATCATGTCGTTTCCTATTGCCGATCATCTGAGTTGTCATCACAGCAGCTTGGGTTTTCGGCGATAATTTTTTCGATTTTTTTTGTATCGCCTTTAGCATTAATAATGCTGACCAAGTCCGTCATATTTTCAGCAATCTGCTCATCGTCAAGTCGTTCCTCGTCAAGTAATTGATGCTCGTTTTTAGTCATTCTATCACCCCTTGATTTGCTTATTGTTCATATTCTTCGCGATCAAGGTCTTCGGGATCAGTGTTAGGGCTGTCTTTTCCTGTATCGTTACTCGGACGGTCGCTTTGTTTTTTGCCATCTTCATCAACGACAGGAGGAGCCGGATCTTCGGCACCACCACAGCCTGCAATGCCAAAGGCAAGTAAGAACGCGGCAATGCCTGCTTTCGTAAACTTAAGCATGGGTAACCTCCATTCTTGCTGGTCTACTATTTATATACCCAAAAATTAGGATATTTAACGGTGTAAAAGAAAGCCTGTTCACAGAAAGGGGATCACAATGAATTTTTTATGGGATTTTGATGGAACCATTTTTGATACATATCCTTCTTATACAAAATTATTCAGGGAAGTCACTGGGAATCGAATACCGGAAGAAGAAGTGCGATCACAGCTCAAAGTTTCCTTTGGACATGCTTTTTCCTATTTTAAGTTGACCGAAGAAGAGAGCGCGCGGATGAGAAGAGAAGTCAGGCTGATTGGAGTGGATGCATTCAAGCTTTTTCCGGGAATAGAAGAAGTTTTGAAGATGGCTGATACAAACGTCATTATGACTCATAAAGAGAAGGAAGATGTGCAAAAAGTTCTTGAACATCATGGACTCTATCATTATTTTACTGAAATTGTCGGGCAGGAAGACGGATTCCCGCGAAAACCCGACCCTCAAGCCTACCGGTATCTTCACGACAAGTACCGGATAGACCTCGCGATTGGGGACAGGGCACTCGATTTGGAGCCTGCCAGGATTCTCGGCATACGAACACTTTCTTTTCAAAACAGAAATTCAGATGCGGATTACTATCTTGACGATTATAGGGATTTTGAAAAGAAAGTCTGGCCACTGTTGGAAAAGTGATTGAAGATGCTTAATTAAGGTGATGGAGAGGGGGGAGCATGTGCAAGTTGATTTTCACTAGTAATAAAGTGTCAGACGGTTAAGTTATTTATGGTACTACTCGGAGTATTACTAGATTTCGAAGTGGATTGCCTAGTGAATCTCTGAGTAGTGCTAGTGAAAAATAATTAGTATCCCAAGCGGACTAATAGTAAAGTGTTCGGTCTCATTATTTTAACCCAAAACCAAACTCGCCAGTTCGTCCGGCAAAACCGATGCCAGAAAAAAAGACAGCCAAATTTCAGGCTGTCTTTTTGCGTTTGAATTAAACCGTAACTGCATCTTTTCCGCGCATTGCCTTTGGAATATAGACGCAATATGGTTCGCTCTCCATATAGTCTCCGGTGACTGCATAGGTTCTCGAACGGGAGCCGCCGCAAACCTTATTAAATTCACATACACCGCATTTACCTTTATATTTATCAGGCTGGCGGAGGTTTTTTAAAACTTCTGATTCCCGATAGATGGTTGCCAAAGGCTGTTCGCGGACGTTTCCGACTACGATTGGAAGAAGGCCGCTTGGCAAAACATCTCCGATATGGTCGACGAAAATGAAGCCATTGCCATCATTTACGCCTTGTGGGGCACGCTTCAACCCATCAATGATGCCTTCCTGGTCCATCGTCATTGTATCCTCATACCGAATCTCCCCACGGTCAATTAAATGGTCACGGGCTTTCTCCTGGAGGACAACCCTGCGATAATGCTGGGCAGCCGTTGTCTTAATGTCGTAAGGAGCTGTTTTGCTTAGTTTATATAGCCAACGGAATACCTTTTCATGTTCGGCAGGAGTGATGCACTTGTCTTCCTGGCCGCGTCCTGTTGGCACAAGCAGGAAGATGTACCACATTACTGCACCGAGTTCAGCAACAAGCTTAGACATTTCTTCAAGATGGTCATAATTATAGCGTGAAATAACGGTGTTGATCTGAAGCGGCATTTCAAGCTCGTTTAAGTATTTGATTTTTTCAATTGTCATGTCGAATGAACCTGGAACACCTCGGAATGCATCATGTATTTCAGCATTTGGAGCATCGAGGCTGAAGCCCCAGCGGGATAAACCGACATCCTTTGCCTGCTTCATTTTTTCCTTTGTCACATTTTCGGTAGCACTTGGCACCATTGATACACGCATGCCCTTTTTGACTGCGTAATCCGCAAGCTCCATCAAATCCTCGCGCATCATACAATCTCCGCCGCTAAAAACAAGCATCGGGTTGCCCATATCATAGATTTGGTCGATTAAGTCAATGCCCTCCTCGGGATTTAGTTCACGGGGATCCTTGGTTAGCTGGGCATCGGCGCGGCAATGTACGCATTTCAGCTGGCAAGCCCTTGTTACTTCCCAGATTACAATAAACGGATTTTCATTATAGTCCATTTTGGGTCCAAGTCCCATATTGCCGTGCGGATGGCCGCCTGGATGCCCGCCTGGGTGTCCGTTTCTGTGTGGATGTCCCATTCCTTGCATTTTCATCACCATGCTTCTCATATATTTTTGTCATGCGTCTGTGTTTCTAGGAAAGCAACATAAACATGATGTTCTATAGGTTAATTATAGGTTTGAGCAAGGTGGAAAAATGGGTCCGATTGTTACGATATTTCTACATTCCTGTGCCAAAAAAGAAAACTATCTTACTATATTACAATTCTATTACATTAAGATTTCATGAGAAAAAGAAAAAGAAGGTAAAAAGGTAGTATTGATGGGGATTTGGGCAAATATTACCATGTAAAATTAGAGGATTTATTTTCCGTAGGTGGAGGTTTATTCCTGTATGACCATAATTTAGAGGTGTTTTTCCTGTTTAAAAATACATTAAGATGGAAATGCAAACAAATTTAGGAGATGACACCATGAAAAAACAAATCGCAACTTCAGCCATGGCAGCCGGAATTATGTTTGGATCATTTAGTGGACAAGCTAGTGCTTCTGAAATATATAATGTTAAATCTGGCGATAGCCTTTGGAGAATATCGCAAAATTACAATCTGACAATCTCGCAGCTGAAACAATGGAATAACCTTTCAGGCGACACAATCTATGTTAATCAGGCTTTAAAAGTGTCCGCACCTGAAGCGGCTGCAACAACAACTGTAAAAACAACAAATGCAACACATACAGTTAAATCCGGTGATACCCTTTGGGGGCTTGCAAGAAATTATGATACAACTGTCAGCCAATTAAAATCATGGAATGGATTAACATCTGACATAATCCATATCGGACAAGTCCTTAATGTTGGAAGCACATCAACCGTTGTTGCGTCTACACCAGCTGTTTCGAGTTCAAATGTTTCCACCTACACAGTTAAATCCGGTGATACTTTGTCCCATATTGCTTTAGACTTCAAGACAACTGTTTCGTCACTTAAGTCACTTAACGGCCTTACAAGCGACATCATTTATGTTGGACAAGTATTGAAAGTATCGGGAACTGCAACAGCAACACAAGTCAAATCAGCAACAACCACAGCTACAACAACATCAACAACAGCATCAACCACATCAACGGTCGATGCGCTTATAACTGAAGCGAAAAAACATCTCGGAGCTCCTTATTTATGGGCAGGGAATACACCAGCAGGTTTTGACTGCAGCGGATACCTTAAATATGTTTTTGGAAAAGTTGGCGTAACAATCCCACGTACAGTAGCTACAATCTGGGATGCGACTAAACCAGTTTCTTCGGTAAAACCGGGTGATATCGTATTTTACACTACCTACAAAGCTGGACCTTCACATGCAGGTATTTATATTGGAGATAATAAATTTATCCATGCGTCGTCATCAGGTGTTATGATTACAGATATGTCTAACTCATACTGGAAGCCTCGCTACTTGGGTGCCAGAACAGCTTTTTAATAGAATAGAACATAGCTTATTGCTATAACCGTACCCAATCTTTGGTGGCGGAAAACCTAGTAAGCCTAAAAAACACCGGTAAATTTCACCGGTGTTTTTTACTGTGAAAAATATGAATTTTTCACAACTTTATTTTTTTCGTTAAACTCCAGTGACTATTGCCCATAAAATCACATGGACAGACGCCCTTTGTCTGTCACGTGGTGTTCTGTGCTCTTCTTAACTATCCGCCCATTTGACAAGCATATGGGCGAGCATATGCCGTTCTTCATCATTGCCGACTTGCCAAAGATTCATAAGCAGAGCTTCTTCACGGTTTTGAGGCTGTGCATGGTCGGACAGGTAATTGGCAACTTTTTGTGCACCAACAGCGAGCTCCTCTTCATTCAAGCCAAGCCGTTTACCGAGCTCTACCCGTTTGCCAAGGTAGCGTTTGAACTCTTCAAAATCATGAAGCTTCTCATTCATTTGATCCTGGTCGATGCGGTCAACCACTTCGTCTACTCTCGATGCGTCAAAATCTCCATCTTTATGCATTGCATGTTCCTTTTCCATATAGAACCCTCCCTGTGTGAGTGTCCCTTTACCTTTATCCAGAAAAAAACAGCATCAAACATGGCTAGAAGGGTTGTATAGGCAGGTTAGTGGCAGCACTATCAAGAAAGATTACCTGATTGAAAAAACTTTTTAGGAGCAGCCAGCGAGCAGGATAGGTTTTGATAAAATCCTTAGCACATTCCTCTGAATATACAATGAGAAAAGGGACTTGTTTTGAATGTTTTTTAAGGTCGAAAAGAAGAGCATGGAAATTTGTATAATACGTATATAACTGCCAAGGGTTCAGTATTGCAGGTATAAGGCCAAGTTCCTCACGTAATGCGCATACGGCCATGCTCTGTTCTTCTGTTGGTATCAAACATCTTTCGTTAACAAACAATATCGCTTCCATAGTTCCACCTGATCTTATAATTAGTAATACCATAATTGACGGAAAATTATAAAAATATACACCTTTAAATTTTCCTTCATAACGCTTTCATGGTATTGTCAAAGTAGAATTTAGATAGGAGAAATTAATCCATGGAACTTACTCAGCTCAAATTACACTTAAGCGGAAAAATCGAAGAGAGTATAAATCTGCTCACCGAAACTTTAATGAGGGAAATGTCTCGATTTTATGCCTACGATTTCGCAAGTGAGGAAATACGGGAGCGTACTAATTCATATTTTCAAGAATTAGTCAGAATGGTATTGGAAGGGCTGAAGGAAGAGGATGTAAAGGAACATGCATTCAAATGGGGAGAAAAAATCGGACATTATTCAGTTGAAAACAATGGGGATTTGGGCAATACAATTAGAGGTGTAACAGTTTATAAAAATGTCATTTGGTCATTTATTTTTGAAGAAGGCAAAAAAATAAACGCTCAAGCCGACGATATCCTACATGTAATTAACGAGATAGACCATATTTTTAATATGATGGTTCATGGTTTCAGTACCGCCTTTACGAAAAATGCGGAGCAGCTCTTAAAGGAATCCCGGGAATTATACCTGAAAATTTCTGTACCCATTGTGCCGATTTCAAGTAAATTGGCAGTTTTGCCATTGATTGGCGACATCAACGAAATGAGATCGGAAACCCTTATCGCCGACACGCTGTATACCTGTGTCAGGAAAAGAATTGAAACTTTGGTGATTGATTTATCAGGAGTCGTCGAAGTAGACTTGATTGGAATTGAAGTGCTTTTCAAATTGCTTAAATCGCTGAATCTGTTAGGAGTAAAACCTGTTATTACAGGGATGAGCGGGGAAATCAGCAAAACCTTTGTTAATCTAGGTATAATGCTTGAAGACATAGCAATATACAGTAATTTGGAACAGGCTTTGAAAGAGTTGAAATTTTTCTAAAAAGGGCTTCACCCATTTTGAAGGGGAGCCCTTTGTTTTGCTCCACAAAGGCTGGAAAATGTAACTCTATAAGTGAAGATTATGGAATGAACGAGGCTTGCTTTCTGAAGTTCAATTGGTTTATAGCTCCTTTCCAGAGGCAATAATGGGCATAAAAAGGAAGGGAGAAAAGTATGAAATCATTTTGGGGTCCGTTTCTATTCGGGATTGGCATGATCGGAATGCTTGATGGAATTATTCTTCACCAGCTTTTGCAATGGCACAGTATTTATATGCATACGAACCGGGAAGGGCAGATTTTCAGCGATGGTGTTTTCCATCTGTTCGTAACCATTGTTATTTTTATTGCCGGACTTTTAATGTGGCAGGATCTTTCAGGAGGAAGAAAGGGCAGCGGCTATACGTTTTGGGGCAGCTTTCTGCTAGGTGCTGGTTCTTTTAACCTTGCTGAAGGAATCATCAATCATCATATATTGCAAATCCACCATGTTCGCCCATTCAGCCCTTATTCCTTTACGTATGATTTATCCTTTGACGGACTAGCGATTTTAATGCTGGCAATTGGCTGGTTTATTTTTAAAAAAGGAAAACGGTTTGCTAGTCTCTGAAAGCAGTACCTTTATAAAGAATCAAATTAGATGGGATGAGGGGGAGATTTCATTGAAAAAAGCATTAGTCCTGGGGGGAACGAGGTTTTTTGGGGTACACCTGGTTGAAGCGTTACTGGAACAGGGAATCGATGTGACTGTTGCGACGAGGGGAAACACCATTCCGCAATTTTCGGAAAATGTTGGCACGATCAGATGTGACAGAACAAAAGGGAATAACTTTAAAAAGGCTTTCTCGAATACAGAATGGGACATTGTCTTTGACCAAATTTGTTATAAACCAGATGATGCCCTTTTGGCAATTGATACGTTTTCCGGAAAAACCAAAAAGTATGTATTTACCTCAACAAAATCCGTATACGATCATCTTGACCAAAAAAACGCCTGCATAGAAGCGGATTTCGATCCGTACACATATAATTTTGCCGTTGGCAATAGTGAGAACCTTCCATATGGAGAAGGAAAACGGCAGGCCGAAGCAGTATTCTTCCAGAAAGCTCCGTTTGAAGTTTCAGCGGCAAGAGTGCCAATTGTAATGGGACCCGATGATTATACTGGGCGGCTGGACTTCCATATTAAAAAGGTTATGGACGGAGAAGAGATTTTTTTTCCGGATGTTGAAGCCGAGATGGATTATATTTTATCAAAAGAAGCTGGGAGATTTATTGCCTGGGCAGGAGTTAATGGAGTTATAGGGCCAATCAACGGAAGTTCCGATGGAACCGTTTCGATGAATGAAATAATATCTTTAATTGAGAAAGCGACTGGCAAAAAAGCAGTACTGGCAAAGAAGGCGACAAAAGAAAATCATTCTCCGTATGGCATACCATTTTCATGGATTATGAGCAATGAAAGAGCAAAGAAAGAGGGCTTTTTGTTTTCCGATGTCCATCAGTGGCTGCCTGAATTAATTAAACAATCGGCAGACAGACATAGAACTCGAGTGTAGAGGTGAACTATCAATATGCTAGCATATTAATAGCAACTAATAGCACGTTAAAAAGCCCGTGGCACATGGCCTCGGGCTTTTAATATGCAGGACGTCTTGATTTCTTTTTCCTTGATACTTTTGAAAGAGGCCTGAATTTAATCAGTTTTTTAACATTAGCTACTGTCTGTTTACCTGCTTCAGTTGTATACTGGATTGCTTCTTTTTTATAATCGATATCTTCCATAATTTCCTGTTGGTTTTCAGTTAGCTGTGTTGTTTCTACTTTAATTGTATCAACCTTGCGCTGGAGCCGGGCCACAGTTTCATTCAATTGATCGATGGCAGGCTTAGAAGCTTTCAGTGTTTTGAACGCCGAATAGCCAAGAAACCCTATCGCCCCTACAAAAATTGCGATACTAATGTACACAATCCACATTTCCATACCTCCCTGCTTCTAGTTTGTATCTATTTACCCAAAATAATGAACAACGTAACGTTAAAGCTGGAATTAAACCCGGAACCCGGCTGCTGCTTGGTTTAGGCTCCCCATAAATGTGCTAAGCAGTGAACCATCCAAACAAAATTAATTTCTAAAAGAAAAGAGCAGATGATTTTATAATTAAAAAATTCAGAAAAATAATTGTGTAGATGTATTGGATAGTGTAAAATTACACTAAAGTATATTTTAGGGGATGAAGAAGTTGAAACGGAATACAATCCTTGTTTTGCTTTATTTTCTATTTGTGCCATTCGTGATATCGGTGGGGGCATTAGGATTGGCGCTGGCACTAGGCGAAGCAACTTCGTATTATGCGCTGTTTTTGTATATTGCATCCGGAATCTGGGCCGGAGTACATTTTGCTAAAAAAGATACTGAACCTAAAACAAGTGTTGCTCGATTTCTTCCTGTTTCACTTCCTGCTTTAGTAGCCGTCAGCCTTGGAGCGGTTCTGATGTTAGCTACAAAAGGCTTTGTTGGCGAAAATCTCTGGGGGGTTTACGTATTCGGATTTTTCCCGTTTTTACCATACAATTTTATTACCTTTCTTACCGGGCTGAGAATTGCCGGCTTACTTGCTCCATTCCTCTATTATTTCATGTTTCTCCTCGCTTATTTGATCTACCATAGAAGAGCTCTTAAATTAAGTATAGCAGTATCAGGAACAGCAGTATTTGTACTATGTATAACTACAATTGGCATCACCCACTGGCATAGGATTCAGGAAGTACTTCCATCATACGGGTTTAAGTATGAAAATGGCTATTCCAGTGTAGACCTTGAGCCTTATTATGTACACAATGAGAATAATAAGCTCCCAAAGCTAAATGAACCGGCTACTTTTAGTATTAATAATCAAGAAGAAATGCCAGTTCTTGATGGTGCCGAGGCAGCCTTTCCGGTCTATTCTGCCTTTGCAAATGCAGTTTACACTGGAATAAGTGATATATATTTCAATAATAAAAGGCAAATTGAAGTTGTCAGTTTTACGAATACGATTTATGCGTTTGAACGGCTTGTTAAGGGAGAAGTAGATATTTTCTTTGGGGCCCAGCCTTCCCAAGAGCAGAAGCAACTGGCAGAGAGATTTGATAAAGAACTCGTTTTAACTCCGATTGGGAAAGAAGCATTTGTTTTCTTCGTAAACAGCAAGAACTCTGTCGACAATCTGGCAACAAATCAAATAAGAGACATTTACTCAGGCAAACTGACGAATTGCAATGCAGTTGGCGGAAGTGATGAGAAAATTCGCGCTTTCCAGCGGCCTCAAGGGTCAGGTTCGCAAACCATTATGCAAGTCGTTATGAGCGATACCCCTTTAATGGATCCTCTAAAGGAAGAAGTAAGCGGAATGGGCGATTTAATTGAGGAGGTTGCCAATTACCGAAACTATAAAAACGCTCTAGGCTATTCATTCCGCTTTTTTACGACAGGAATGAACCCAAGCAGGGAAATAAAGTTGCTTTCTATCGATGGAGTTGAACCAAACGAAGAAAATATCCGCTCAGGTAAGTATCCATTCGTCGTCAACCTTTATGCAATCACAATAAAGGACAATCCGAATAAACACATTACTCCATTTCTTGAATGGATGCAGGGTCCCCAGGGGCAGCAGATAGTTGGGGAAATTGGATACGTCCCTTTGAAAATGGAGGGGAGAGAATAGGCTAACTTACAAACTATTCTCTTTAAGTTCAATTCTGGTTTAAATATGGCCTGAATTACTCCTGCTAAAAAAACAGTCAATAACCGGCAATCGGCTTAAAAGTAGTGGGAGATAAAATTCTATTTATGGTATTAGGAAACCAAACGATTCGGAATATAAAAAAGGCTTTGTCCCTTTCACCACAAGCTTTATTTGATGGAACATTAAGCCAGACTGTACCATCAAATTGAAAAAGTCAAACAACTTATTGAACCACTATTACAGAAAGGAAGCTAGTATTTAATAGCAGCAACTGAAGGCGATATTCTAATGGGTTGGATTTTTATAGGAACAAGCAAAGACTAATTTACAGAAAAGATAGTTGGAGATATTTATGAATTATGTGTAATAGAAGAATTTAGCGGAAATGGAATTTTAAAAAGACTGATAGAGGCTGGGATCGTACATGAGGGTCGTTTAAGTGTATATACAGGAAATCAAGCCATTAAACTGTATGAAAAATTAGGATTCAAAAAAAGAACCATCACAATGAGGATGCCTATTTAAAAGCTATCTTTATATTAAAGCAAAATGGCTGGTTTAAAGAGAGTTGGGGAATAAATAAAAAATGGTTTCCTAGATTTTTATCGAAAATCACTAATAACTATTAACAAGACCATGTAAAATATGCGGGGGCTCATTAGCCAATTCAACTCTGGAGTTTAGCTTAATAAAAAACGAAAACAAAGAGCGCCTTACCCGGTATTTTAGCAATATCGCTCGTGCAGGCACTCTTAAGAATAAATATACTAAAAGGAAATCTATTGTTTGCCTTCATTCACAATTAATTGAAACACATCTTTCCGATTATAATGTCCGACTGCATCGAAGTCAAAATGGCCCCGTGTGATGTCATCCAAATCTAAAGTCGCGTACAGTATTTTTTCTTTTCCAAATACAGGCTCAACAATAAATTCTCCAAGAGGATTTACGATGCAACTTCCTCCTCGAGTGATTTCATCAGGCATTTTTTTCATTTCGTCTGTTTCAAGTAAATCCTCTTCATACATATCCTTCGTACTATATTGATTGCATGATAAAACAAAGCAACGTCCCTCAATAGCAATATGCCGCATAGTAGCGAACCAAGTGTCTCGCGAATCAGCAGTAGGTGCGATATAAATCTGGATTCCCTTTTCATACATAGCTGCGCGTGCTAGAGGCATATAGTTTTCCCAGCAAATTAGCGAACCCAATTTGCCATAAGGTGTATCGAAAACCGGTAGTGTACTCCCATCCCCTTCGCCCCAAATGAGACGTTCACTTCCTGTTGGTTTTAGTTTTCGGTGTTTACCCAACAGTTTTCCATCCGGACCAAAGTAAATCACCGTGCAATAAAGCGTGCCACCACTAGTTTCTTGGTCACGTTCAATCACGCCAATAACAGTATAAGCTCCCGCTTTTTTCACTGCTTCTCCTAATTGTTCTGTTTCTGGACCGGGTACAGCTATGGCATTTTTTGCGTAACGTAGGAAATCATTGCGTCCATTTGCAGAACGGCTTCCCACTACTGCCCCAAAGCTCATCCCGCGTGGATATGCCGGTATAAAAGCTTCTGGAAAAACAATAATATTGGCACCTTGTTCCCCAGCTTCAAGGATAAACTTTATTGCCTTGTTAACACATTGCTCTTTATTCATCACAATCGAACCAGCTTGTACGACGGCAACTTTGCATGTTGTCATCTGAATTCCCCCTTTTGTCCAATTTTAAGTGGAACCTTTTATATTGTAAAATGATAATCTTATTGATTATGTCCCATAGAATTGAGGGGGAATTTATGTACTTACATGCATTCAATTTTGCAATACCTTCAATGTGTGGAGTAACAGCTATTTGGTCTGGGAATAAAAGATATCTATCCCCGTTTTTAAATTTTATGGCGGTAAGTCAACAGAACGGCTCTGAGAAAGTGATTTTGTCGTCCTCCATAGAATAAGGCAGGAAGAGATTTTTAGTTTAAAATTTTTATTATCAAAAACGAAAACAATGGATGTATTTTTCATGGGTTCTTGATATACTATTCTTGTAATAGGTAAAAAGTAACAGAAAAGGGGGAGATTTTCATGGGATCTATAGCGGGAATTAGTTTAGGACTTTTGCTGCCTGTGTTGTTGATATCATTGATACTTCTAGTTGTGGCACTGGTGGATTTAGTTCGGTCTGAGCGAACAAACGGGCCTAAATGGGTCTGGGCATTGGTCATCGTCATGGTCAGCACGTTGGGACCAATCCTTTACTTTGTGTTTGGAAGGAGAAATTACTGATGCCTCTTGTCCAAATCGACGGGCTGAGGAAAAACTTCAAAGGAAATGAAGTTATCAAGGGCCTTGATTTTATTTTGAAAAAAGGGAAATGTACCGCCTTGCTTGGGCCAAACGGGGCGGGCAAGACGACGACACTGCGGATGTTGTCTGGCCTAATGGAACCATCCTCTGGTTCGATCGTGTTTACGGATGCAAAAAAAGGAGAGGATATCCGAAAGTTTATAGGCTATCTCCCTCAATATCCGGTCTTTTATGACTGGATGACTGGTTCCGAATTTTTGGCGTACGCTGGAAGGCTTGCCGGGCTATCAAAGAGTGAAGCAAAAGCAAGAACCACGGAGCTGCTTGAGCTTGTAGGGATTGCCGATGCAAGCAAGCGGGCTGTCGGTAAGTATTCGGGTGGGATGAAACAAAGGCTTGGAATTGCACAGGCGCTTATTCATCGCCCAAAACTGATTATGCTGGATGAACCAGTCTCGGCACTTGACCCTTTCGGAAGACGTGAAGTTCTTGAGCTATTGGAAAAATTGAAAACCGAAACTACAATCCTTTTTTCGACGCATATCCTGAGCGATGCGGAAGAGGTGTGTGACGAACTGCTTTTTTTACATAATGGGCAGATTGTGGAATCAGGAACAATGGATGAGTTGAGAGAACGCCACTCTGAATCCAAAATAGAGCTCCTTTTTAAAGGCCCTGCAGAAACATATGTAAATAAGTTTGTATCGTTTCCATTTGTTCAAAATTCAACTGTTTTGGGTCCCCAGCTTAATGTCTATGTGTCAGATATTGAACGGGCACGTCAGGCATTTTTAAAAGAGGCTGCGGAACAGGATATGCCGCTGGTCAAGTTTGAAGCGAGCCGGATGACTCTCGAGGACATTTTCATGAAGGTGGTGGCAAAATGAAACAGTGGCTTACACTTTTTGAAAAGGAAGTTCTTGAGATGTGGCGGAACTTCAGATGGATTTGGATGCCCATTACGTTCATTCTTTTAGGAGTCCAGGAACCATTGATTAGCTACTATATGGAGGATATCCTCAATACAGTGGGCGGCCTCCCGGAAGGCGCAGAGATTTCAATCCCGGTACCAAGTGCGCCTGAAGTTCTGATTGCGAGTATGTCCCAATACAATACACTCGGCATCTTGATAATTGTCCTTGTATCCATGTCACTCATATCGGGAGAGCGAAAAAGCGGGACGGCTGCGATGATTCTTGTTAAACCTGTATCCCATGCCTCCTTCATTACTGCGAAATGGGCAGGGACCCTGTTGTTGGTTTGGGTGTCATTATTGATCGGTTTTATTGCATCCTGGTATTATACCGGTCTCTTATTTGACTGGGTTGATTTAAAAAATTTCCTTGGCGCATTTTTCCTCGAAGGGCTTTGGTTAACTTTTGTGGTCACAGTAGCTGTTTTGTTTAGCTCTTTGTTCTTTGTATCAGGAGCCGCAGGGTTTGCCGCACTTGGCTCTGTTATTATCCTTACACTCGTTACCGGTACACTATCCCATGTGCTCGAATGGAGTCCGGCCAAACTGCCGGATTATGCCGGGGAGTTTGTTTTAGCAGGAAAGTTCCCGGAACACTCGGGTATGGCTATTATTCTTTCATTAATTGTAATTGCTATTTTACTTGTAACCTCTATATATGTGTTCCGAAGAAAAGAACTTGCCGCATAACCAGCATGGCCGTCCATATATGTTATGGATGGCTTTTTTAAATGAATTTTTCTTTTAAAACAGCGGATAATACGGTATTGTATAAGTACTTAGGAAATCGAAAGAATTAAGAATCTGGAGGAGATAGATAAATGGCAACCAACGCAACTGTTAACTTGAGTGAATTTGCAGAAAGTGTAACTGCGCAAGTAATTGAATGGAGAAGATATCTACATAGCAATCCGGAATTGTCATTCCAAGAAGAAAAAACTGCCCAGTTTGTATATGATACACTGTCATCCTTTGGTGGCCTGGAGCTATCCCGGCCTACAAAAACAAGTGTGATGGCGAGGCTTATTGGAAGCCAGCCTGGAAAGGTTCTTGCTATCCGGGCAGATATGGATGCACTTCCGATTACGGAAGAAAATGATTTTGAATTTTCTTCAAAGAACCCAGGGGTCATGCATGCTTGCGGCCATGACGGGCATACCGCGATGCTGCTTGGGACAGCAAAAGTGCTTTCTGGGCTTAAAGATCAAATTAAAGGTGAAGTTCGCTTTCTGTTTCAGCACGCTGAAGAACTTGCCCCGGGTGGAGCGGAGGAAATGGTTGCTGCCGGTGTAATGGACGGGGTTGACCTTGTTATTGGAACTCATCTGTGGTCTACCTTGCCAATTGGAAAAATCGGTGTTGTCTACGGTCCGATGATGGCTGCACCGGATACGTTTTGGATAACCGTAAAGGGTAAAGGGGGCCATGCTGCATTGCCACACCAGACGATCGATTCAATCGCGGTTGCCGCCCAGGTGGTAACCAACCTGCAGCACATCGTCTCTAGAAATACTGATCCTCTCGATAATTTAGTTTTATCGGTCACACAGTTTATTGCCGGTACAACTCACAATGTTATTCCGGGCTCTGTTGAAATGTGCGGTACAGTGCGCAGCTTCGATCCACAGCTTCGTGAATCGGTTCCTGCTACAATGGAAAGAGTCATTAAAGGTATCACCGAAGCGCATGGGGCAACATATGAATTTAAATATCAATTCGGCTACCGACCAGTCATCAATGATGAGGAAGTTACCAGAGTTATCGAGGAAACCGTATTGGAAGTTTACGGCGAAGAAGCTCTCGATTTGATGCGGCCAAATATGGGAGGCGAGGACTTCTCTGCATTCCAGCAAAAAGCCCCTGGTGCATTTTTCTATGTTGGAGCAGGGAATGAGGAAAAGGGAATCACTTATCCTCACCACCATTCGCGTTTTACAATTGATGAAGACTCCCTTGAAAAAGGAGTAAAGATATTCCTACATTCAGCGTTTAAATTTTTGGCATAAGGAAATAATGCGTATCACTTGTCTGACGGATGAAGGAGAGGGCAGCCAAAAACAGCTGCTATCCCTCCTCATAAAGGTGAAGGGGGGAACAGTTCAAAAAACAGCTGCTACCCATCCTTCATAGACGCTTAAGGAACACTAATTTTTAATAAGTATAGAGAAGGAGGCTGGCCAAAATGGTCAGCCTTTTTTATGGAGTTGAAAAATTGCAAGTTTGATTGGTCTGAATTTGCAATCTAATAAACCCGGTGGCATGATAATAGTGTTTAGTGAATCGAAATGATCACTGGCAGATACAGAGACCGTAATTGGGGAGGAATAGTAATGTCAGCAGCACATTTGCAGGATACGGTTACGCTTCACAATGGCGTGAAAATGCCGTGGTTCGGCCTTGGCGTTTTTAAAGTTAGAGAAGGGCAGGAAGTTATTGACTCTGTCAAGGCCGCTATCCGCAACGGCTATAAAAGCATAGACACTGCAGCTGTTTATAGGAACGAAGAAGGCGTTGGGCAGGCATTAAAAGAAGCACTTGAGGAGAACGGTCTCAAGAGGGAAGATATATTTGTAACTTCAAAGGTCTGGAACTCTGACCAGAGCTTTGAATCCACACTTGAAGCTTATCATGCCAGCCTGCAAAGATTAGGCCTGGATTATCTGGATTTATACTTGATTCACTGGCCGGTCAAAGGGAAGTACAAGGAAACCTGGCGTGCGCTAGAGTCTTTGTATAAGGAAGGCAAGGTTCGTGCCATTGGCGTCAGCAATTTCCATGTCCACCATTTAAAAGATATTCTTGAAGATGCCGAGATTAAGCCGATGGTGAACCAGGTTGAATTTCATCCGCATCTTACCCAGGTCGAACTTCGTGCATTTTGCAAAGAACAGGGTATTCAGTTTGAAGCATGGTCTCCGCTTGCCCAGGGAAAGCTTCTTGAAAATGAAACTTTGAAGGACATCGCTGAGAAATACAATAAGTCGGTGGCACAAGTTATCCTTCGCTGGGACCTTCAGCATGGTGTAATAACAATCCCTAAGTCAATTAATGAACATCGCATCATTGAGAATGCCTCCATCTTTGATTTTAAGCTATCCAGCGAGGATATGGAAAAAATAGATGGATTGAATAAAAATGAGCGCGTTGGTTCTGATCCTGATAATTTTAATTTTTAATAAAAAGGCGGTTTCTCCAAATCGGGAGAAAACCGCCTTTTTCAGTTGCGAGTATCGTCTTTTAAGCAGAGCATATTCGGATAGTGGGCGAAGATTTTGACGCCTGTGCAATGATTCGGGGCCGCCCAAATTGTTTTGAGGCGGCGGTTAAAGAAATCGATGGATTCTTTATAAAAGAGCCCATACTGAAACACTTCCGCCATTGACCTTAAAGGTAGCCCAGCCGTCTACTTCAATTGTAACTTCTTCCTGTCTTTCTCCGGTTAAATCAAGCCATACTTCGCCTGCACGATGCTCACCTACATACATCCGTTTTTCACCATCATCCCCGTTTGAAATGATGACAGCACACCCGGAGTTTTCGATTTCTTCAGTGCCTTTCCTGACCCAGCCAATTGTACATGGATGGTCGAAGTAATCATCTTGCTCACCGTATGCTTTTGTTTTTCTTGCTTTAAGGAGGATGTCGAGTTGTTCCTTAATGCCAGGCTTTGGTTCGGGGCCGCCGATTCCGTAGTAATCGCCGTAGAAAACACATGGATAACCATCACGCCTTAGTAAAATGAGGGCATATGCACTTGGCTTGAACCAATCTTCAACCCAGGATTCAAGCGCTTCGTGCGGCTGGGAATCATGATTGTCGACAAATGTTACGGCGTGGTTTCCATGGGTATTGACAAGAGTGTCATGGAAAATGGTAGTCAAGTCAAAATCACTTCCTGCCTTTGAGGCTGCATGAAGTTTATAGTGCAGAGCGACGTCGAACAAATCGATATTAAAGTCAACAATATCAAGATACTGCCGGCAAGCTTCAAGGTCAGGCTTCCAAAATTCTCCGACAAAGTAGAAGTTTTCCCCGCGATGATCCATTAAAGAATGGACGAAATCGTTAATAAATTTATGGTTGATGTGTTTAATTGCATCCAAACGGTAACCGTCACAGTTTGTCATGTCTGCGAGCCACTTTCCCCAGTTGATCATTTCATCGTGGACATCGGAATGGTCATAATCATAGTTTGCGAACATGAGATAATCATAATTTCCAAACTCATCGTCCACATGGTCGCTCCACGATTTATTTTCACCAAGGATGCGGAAAATTCCGGTACGGCCAGTTTTTTCATCATAATCTGTACCGTTAAAATGTGTATAATTCCATTTAAAGGAGGAATATGCATCAGCGCGCCCCTGGAAATCGAAACGCGTCCAGCCGTGAATTTCAAAAGGCTCTGAAATCACTTCATGCCTGTTCAATTCATCGACTTCAACAACCTCGAATTTTTCCATGGCATCTGCCCCTGCTTTGTGATTCATGACAACATCGATGTAGACCTCAACACCATGATGGTGGCATGCTTCAATGGCTTCCAAAAGTTCTTCCTTTGTCCCATATTTTGTGCGGATCGTGCCTTTTTGGTCAAATTCACCGAGATCATACAGGTCATAAGGTGCGTAGCCATTGTCTTCGTGAGAGGTAGCCTTTGTAACAGGAGGAATCCAAACAGCATCAATTCCCATGTCTTTCAAGGTCGGAGCCATTTCCTTCAGCCGTTTCCAATGTTCACCATCGGCTTCCAAATGCCATTCGAAAAATTGCAGCATGGTTTTATTTTTTTCCATTTTACATAATCCTTCCCAACAAAAACTGTTTTAACTTATAGCAATCCTCTATACCCTGAATTCAAACTTTTTAATCTTTTTGAAAAAGCTTCCGGATTAATTTAACAAAGTGTTCTCAAATCGTTTGCATTCCCGCCATAAATGGATTTATTTCAATGTTCTCTTTCAGCTTATAATGAAGGTACAAACGACAGACGCTCAGAGAAAGAGAAAACAGGGTCCTGGGAGGAGACCAAAAATGTTAATGAAAAAGTGGAAGTATCTGATTGTGGCACTCTTGATTATTGCTGCATCCCTAATCTACTATCAGGCAACACACATCACCCTGTTGGATTTTTCGGGGACATATTGAAAGATAGAACTGTCGGGCACTTGCTGCCCGGCAGTTTTCATTTCAGAGCAAGGTTTGGCTCTGGGCCTTAACGGTTAAAATCAGATAGGAGTCTACATATTTGTAAAGAGGAGGATGTTAATGATTGGCGATGTTGAGCTTGTACTAGATACAAAGGCAACTCTTGGAGAGGGGCCAGTTTGGGATCAGAAAACCGGTGCCTTGTTTTGGGTAGATATTGAAGGAGAAAAGATTTATATTTATTATCCAGAGACAGGGGAAGACCGGATTCTGGATGTAGGACAGCGGATTGGCGCGATTGTGCCTAGACAATCTGGAGGGGCTGTCGCCGCGCTTGAGAACGGTCTATACTTTGTAGATATAGAGCTGGGACAGTTTGAGTTTATTGTTAACCCCGAGGGCGGCCTTCCAGAAAATCGCTTTAATGATGGAAAATGTGATCCGAAGGGAAGGTTTTGGGCCGGGACGTTGAATATGAGCGGCAAGGAGGGGCAGGCTTCCCTCTATTGTCTTGAAACGGACGGTTCGCTGACAAAAAAACTTGATGGGCTAAGTATTTCAAATGGGCTGGCCTGGTCCCCTGATCACAAATTTATGTATTTTATTGATACACCTACAAGGAATGTAGTTAGGTTCGAGTATAATCTTGAAACAGGCGATATTCGCAATCCGGATATTTGTGTAACTATTCCCGATGGAGAGGGCTTTCCGGATGGAATGACAATTGACAGTGAAGGCCATCTTTGGATCGCACACTGGGGTGGCGGAAAGGTTTCAAGATGGAATCCCGCGACTGGGATTAAGGTGACAGAAATTGAAATACCGGCTGTGAACGTGACATCCTGCACATTTGGAGGGGAGCACCTGCTAGACTTATATGTAACAACAGCACGAGACGGAATGTCCGATGAAGAGCTTGAAAAATACCCCAATGCAGGGGGTGTATTCAAGGTTACAACCGCAACAAAGGGTCTGCCAGGTTTTCAATATATGGGGTAGGGCATGGACAGCAGTATCTGAGAACCCAATGAGCAGTAGAAATAGGGTACTGGCAATTTTATAAAAATATTTATATGCTAACCGTTTATTATTCCCTATTAGAGGTAAATAGAAAGGTAGAAACATATACTTCCAAAAAGGGGATGTGTCTATGGAATGGATGGCAATTGGGCTGGGAGTGTTACTGTTACTGATTTTGATTGAAGAAACAGGCCAATATATATGGAGGAATCGGTTCTACGCCAAATATGTCAGCCAGGAAGACACTCCGCTGGAAGTAGAAATGGATAGTCAACCAGAGCCGCTTCAAAAGCCGAGTCCAGTCTATAGATTGAAGCAGGGTGTCATTCGGACGTTCTTTCAGCTGATGCTTATCTCGGTAATAGTCCTAAGGATGGATAAGGTATACAGGTTTTTGGAGAAAAGGGCTGAAGCTCGGCGCATTAAAGCGAAGAACCCAAGAGCCGGAAAATTCTCATTTAAACATCCGCTCGCAGGTGTAAAACATACTGCAATTGCAATCAAACGATATAAAAAAAGCTCTTCCCTCTAAAGGGAGGAGCTTTTTAACTTTCTGTAAATTACGGTTCCTGGAGCTCTTTCAGCTTATCGGCAAGTCTCCCAAAACCGTCCGTAACAGCGTTTACCCCTCGTTGGATAGCTTCCTTCCATTCTGGGGCGTTTTCCTTAATGGTTTCACCGGCTGCTTCGGCAGTTTTGGCAACTTCTTGTCTAAATTTTTCCGTTTGTTCAAGGAGTTCATCTGTCGATAACATTGGCTCGCCTTTTTCACCGGCAGTTGTTAACCCAAAGGAATCCTCCTTAAGAAACGGCTTTGCTTCTTTCATAATAGCCCCAAATAGCGGAGCTGCGCCCTGAGAAGCACCTGTTGTTAAATAATGCTGTCTGTCAGTCCGGTCATAGCCAAGCCAGATTGCACCTGCAACTTCAGGTGTATAGCCAGCAAACCACTGATCCTTTATTCCCCTAATATCCTCGTATGGGAGCTGGGTGGAACCGGTTTTCCCGGCGATGTCCAAACCTTCTACTCTGGCACTCCGCCCGGTTCCTTTTTCAACAACCCGGAGCAGCATTGAGGTCATCTCACGGGCAGTTCCCTTGGAAGTCACCTTTACAGATTTCTTCTTATGGCTTGCAATTTCATTTCCCGTAGGACCGACAATTTTGGTAATAAAATGGCTCTCATATCTCCGTCCGTCATTTGCCAGCCCAGCATAGGCAGATGCGACCTGAAGAGGGGAGATGCCGTTATGCATACCACCTAGTGCAAGTGCGAGGTTCCGGTCTTCCTTCTTAACCGGAATGCCAAACTTTTCAGCGGTTTCAGCCCCCCGGCTAACTCCGATATCGTTCAGAAGCCATACGGTCGGAACATTGAGTGATTTTTCCACTACTTCATAGAGCGGGACCTTGCCCAGGAATGTTCTTGTGGCGTTTTCAGGCTTGTAATCCCCAAATGTCATCGGCTCGTCGGTAAGCTCCGACTCCGCCGAGTAGCCTTCCTCGAGAGCCGGCGTGTAGACAGCCAATGGCTTTATCGTTGACCCAGGCTGTGCTTTCAATTGTGTGGCCCGATTGAAGCCGCGGAAAACATGCTCACCGCGGCCGCCGACTACTGCAAGGACACCGCCTGTTTTAGGTGATACAAACACAGCGCCGCTCTGAACGATTTCACCGCCGCGGCCCCGCGGGAACAGCCAATCGCGTTTGTATACGTCTTCGAGCGCCGTTTGAAGATCCGGATTCAATTGCGTATAAATTCGGTACCCCCTGGTCAAAATTTCATCCTGTGTCAAGCCGTACTTTTTAACTGCTTCATCGAGGACTGCATCGACATAGTAAGGAAACTTACGTTTTATCGGTGTCCCGCCGCCATCGCTGAGTTTAATTTTTTGAGATACGGCTTTTTTGTATTCATCATTGGAAATTTTATTAAGTTCCTTCATTTTTCCGAGGACGACATTCCGCCTTTCCAGTGCCCGATCGTAATTCCTGAACGGATCATATGCTGAAGGAGCTTTAAGCAGGCCCGCAAGCACTGCCGCTTCACTGATTGTCACATCACCAATATCCTTGTTGAAATATTTCTTTGCTGCTGATCCAATTCCATAAGCCCCGCTGCCAAAATAAACCTGGTTGAGGTACATCTCAAGTATTTCATCTTTTTTATAGGCATCTTCAAGTTCGGCCGCAAGAAACAGTTCCTCGGCCTTTCGCCTGTACGTTTGCTCCGGGGAAAGAAGGGCATTTTTGGCAAGCTGCTGAGTAATCGTACTGCCGCCGCCAGTTATCCTGCCCGCAAACAAATTACCAAAAAATGCACGGGCAATCCCTTTAATATCAAAACCGTTATGCTGGTAAAACCGTTCATCTTCAATTGAAAGAACAGCATCTTTTACATGCTGAGGTATTTCCTCAATTTTTGTACCGCCAACCCGGTTGGCAGTGATTTCGGCAGCTTTCTTGCCGTTTATGTCATAAATAACAGTCGACTGGCTTAAGCCCTCCTTGAGTGATTCAACATTCGCACGACTCGCCAGAAAAGCGAAGAACAAAATTGTCAACAGAAATGTAATGAGGGCAATGAGTAGCAGAATCTGTGTTAAATGCTTTCTTTTCCAAAAACGCTTTATCGCTTCCCAAAGGGCAATCAACTTTTCTTTTATCATAAAAATCTACCTTCAATCCAAAAGTCTTATAGCAGAAGAATATCAAAAGGAGAAACGAAACACAAAAAACTTCGGTCACCAATAGTTCCAAAATATAGCAGTGTCTACTATATTAAAAACATAATTTCTTTTCAACAGGGTATATATCATACGAAAACTTCTTCCGAGGGTTTCCCATTTTTTCGATTTTGTATATTTCTTCTGCTTTGTTGGTTCCATATATTTCCGAGTTTCTGCGTTTGCGCCCGTGTTCACATTTATATTAACGGGTTCAAATTATATCAGAAATTCATATTTAACAACAATTCCTCAAAAAGAAGCGGTACCCAGCATGTGGGTACCGCACCGTTTCTCCTGCCCAGCGATTACCAGCGGTGAGCTTTTGCATTGCTCCGAAGGATAATCTCTGTTTGAGACATGCGCGTTTGGCCATTCAGCTGCGATTTCGTATGCTTCCGACGGCTAAACGTGTGGTGAAAAAGCCCTGAACGTGGATCCAGCATGTTCCTGTAGCTCATTCGATCACCTCGTGTGCAGGATTTTGTGAAACGCAGGCATCATCAGGGATGCCGTATTTTAGCTTTTGCAAGAGACGGGAATATTACACTCATTGGCTTGTGCAGAAGATGGAGGATGGTCTATTTTTAATAAAATCCCGGCCGGAGCAGGGCGCAGGCGAAGGGGATCCTGCTTTATCCCACTCCTAAAAAAGTCAGTGTTTCGTAAGGATTAGTGAAGGAAAATGAAGGAGTATAATATTTCAAAATAGGCAGGCGGGAGGCTTTCGTGATATAGTAAAAAGAAATTTATTGATACATAGTGTTGGGAAGGTGAGTCTATGGCAACGAATGACAGCATGTTCCCGCTTAGGCGGGATGTGAAGATGCTAGGTAATATACTTGGTGAAATTCTTGAATTCAACGGAGGATCTACGCTATTTCAAACTGTTGAAAAGCTTAGGCTAATGTGCAAGGACCTTCGTGAAACGTTCGACGAGAAGATATATGAGGAGTTGAAACAGGAAATTGCGAGTCTTGACCCGAAGCTCAGAATCCAGGTAATCCGGGCGTTCGCTACATATTTCCATTTAATTAATGCGGCTGAACAGAACCACAGAATCCGGAGGCGCCGTGAGTATCAGCTCGAGGAAGATGCCAAAAAGCAGCCTGGTTCAATTGAACGAGCAATTTACTCGCTTAAGGAAAATAACATAAGTTCCGATGTCATCCGCAAGGTGCTGGCCGATATGTCCCTTGAACTCGTTATCACTGCACATCCTACTGAGGCGACAAAACGTTCTGTTCTTGAATTGCAGAAGCGGATTGCCGACCTGTTGAAGAGTCTTGACAATCCGCTTTTATCAAAAAAAGAGCGGAAGAAAATTGAGGAAAGTCTTTTTAACGAAGTTGCGGCCCTTTGGCAAACAGATGAACTTCGTGACAGAAAACCGACCGTGATTGATGAAGTGCGCAATGGCCTTTATTATTTTGACAAGACACTCTTTGATGTGCTTCCTGATATCCATCAAGAGGTTGAGGAGTGCCTTGGGAAATATTATCCGGAAGAGGCATGGAAGGTACCGACCTTCCTAAGGTTCGGATCATGGATTGGCGGGGACAGGGATGGGAATCCGCATGTTACTGCGGAGGTAACATGGGAAACACTTACCCGCCAGCGCAAACTCGTGTTAAAAAAGTATCGGAATGTTTTGGTTGAATTGATGAGGCGGTTTTCACATGCAACATCGCGGGTTGAAGTAAGTGATGAGCTAATTGAATCGGTCAGCCGGGACGAGGAACTGTTTTTGCCTGAAGAAAAGCGCTGGACTGTGTCCGAGGAGCAATATCGCCGGAAATTTGCGGTTATGATTGAGAGAGTGAAGCAGGTCGGCCAAAGTGAAATTGGCTACAAACAGCCTGAGGAGCTCCTTGACGATCTGGAGATTATTAGTCGCAGTGTGTATAAACATCATCCGGCAAACCGCGAGTTGAAAATGCTTGAAAAATTGATTCGCCAGGTTAAGCTGTTTGGCTTCCATCTGGCAACACTCGATATCCGCAACCATAGCGGCGAGCATGAGGCGGCGATAACCGAGATTTTGCGGAAGGTTAGGATTGCAGACGATTACCGCAGCCTTCCTGAGGAGGAAAAGCAGGAAATTCTATTGAGGCTGCTTCAAGATCCGCGCCCGGTGTTGCTCTTGCATGAGGATTATTCACCAGAGACACAAGAAATAATCCGCGTCTTTGAATTAATCCGTGAAGCCCACCAGGAATTCGGTAAGCAGTCGATTAATGTTTATTTGATAAGTATGGCCGAATCAGTTAGTGATCTTCTTGAAGTGCTGCTACTTGCAAAGGAAGCGGGCATTTATCGGCTGCATGCAGACGGGACCGTTGAGTCCGACCTAAACGTTGCTCCGCTCCTGGAAACCATCGATGATTTAACTGCCGGCCCAGAAATTATGGAAACATTGTTCAAGACGCCTCTGTACCGGGAGCATCTGCGCATGCTTGGTGACCGCCAGGAAATCATGCTTGGCTATTCAGACGGCAGCAAAGACGGCGGAACGATGACAGCAAACTGGAAATTATATAGGGCGCAGCTTGAAATTCATGAAATGGCAAAGCGTCACTCGATCAGATTGAAATTTTTCCATGGCCGTGGCGGTTCTCTCGGCCGCGGCGGCGGTCCATTGAACCGGAGCTTGCTGTCGCAGCCGGCTGAAACATTCGGAGATGGCATAAAGATTACTGAACAGGGTGAGGTTCTTTCATCCCGCTATCTGCTTGAAGATATTGCGTACAGAAGCCTTGAGCAGGCGACTTCGACCATGCTGCAGGTAGGTGCTCATGTATCCAACGAGTCCGAACAGGATTTCCGTGATCCTCGCTATGTTGAGGCAATTGAGGAAATTTCTTCAGCTTCTTTGGCAAAATATCAGTCGCTTGTGTTTGAAGACAAGGATTTCCTGACGTATTTCAATCAGGCGACTCCACTAAACGAAATCGGCGAATTGAACATTGGTTCACGTCCAATGAAGAGGAAGAACTCACAAAAATTTGAAAATCTGCGTGCAATACCGTGGGTGTTTGCCTGGACTCAAAGCCGTCAGCTTCTGCCAGGCTGGTACGCAGCCGGTACAGGGTTAGAAAGCTATGCAAATAAGGGTTCGGAAAATCTGGCGCTGCTTCAGGAAATGTACGAAAAGTGGCCGTTCTTCCGCTCGACCATCGACAACCTGCAGATGGCGCTGACAAAGGCAGACATCACAACAGCAAGCGAATACGCATCTCTGGTCGAGGACAAGGAAGCCGGGGACCGAATTTTCGGCAATATCAAGGACGAATACAAGCGTACCAGAAAGATCTTGCTTGAGATCTCCGGTGATGAAGAGCTGCTCGACCACTCGCCGAACATAAAGGCCTCAGTCAAGAGGCGCAATCCGTACATCGACCCACTCAACTTCCTGCAAGTAGAATTGATTAGGCAGCTCAGGGAAGATGACGGACAAAATGATCAATTGATGACAGAAGTATTACTTACAATCAGTGGAATTGCAGCTGGGTTGAGGAATACTGGTTGATCGAAGATAGGAGTCCCCTTATTTAGGGGGCTCCTTTTTTGGTGAGGTTATGCTTTATGTAGGGGGTTCCAAATGTATATGGCCAATTAGGGGCATACACGGATTATGTGAAACCTCGGTATCTTGAGCAAAACCTTGGATTAAAGTTAGTAAGCCAAGACGGAAATGTGAAACGTCCTTGAGCAACGGTTTCAGGGATAAATCAACGTGGTGAAAAAGTCCTTGAGCAGGGGATTCAAGGATAGAACGATGTGACAGAAATGAGAAAATGTCCTAGAGCAGGGGGGACAAGGACAAATCGAGTGATAGACATGTGAAAACGGGTAGTGTGATTAATTTTGTGTAACTGATTAAGTTAATCAAGTAGTTGGCACTATATTTTGATTTTTGCCTGGTGCTATTGGCATCGTTTTAGGCCTTTCAAACGGTCAAAATGTCCCCAATAGCTTGTATTGGCACCGTTTCAGGCCTTGGAAACAGTTAAAATGTCCCCAATAGCTTGTATTGGCACCGTTTCAGGCCGTGCAAACAGTCAAAATGTCCCCAATAGCGTTGGGAACACGATAGAGTATTAAGATAAATTTTGGCGAAGGTTTCGAGGACAATACCTCGTGAAGGGAATGTGAAATTGTCATTGAATAGGAGTTTTAGAACAAAGGAAAACGTACGAAACCATTATAGCTTTTTACGGAATCCAGGCACATAAAGAAGAGGAGCTTAGCAAAGGTATCGCTAGCTTCTCTCCGTCCATCTAATGATAACCCCAACATACCCCAAAAAAAGAAGCCCGGCAGCTGCCGGACCTCAATCATACATCCAGCCTCTATTGCTGAAAATTCAATTCCCATGTAATCCCGAATTCATCGCGGACTTTTCCGTATGTTGCACCCCAGAAGGTGTTTTGCAATTCCATGTAGACTATGCCATTTTCGGATAGTTTTTCATAGGCAGCCCTGATTGCATCCTCACTTTCAAACTCAAGTACAAGTGATACGTTGCTGCCGACAGTGACTTCTCGGCCACCGGCTGTGTCTGAAACCATGATAACCAGATCGCCTTTCCGGAGGCGGCCGTGGATCAAGAGGTCATCGGCGCCTGGCGGGGTCGGGTAGTCTGCTTCCCCATATGTTTGCAGGCCTTCAAGTTCTCCGCCAAAAATATCCTTGTATTTTTCCAGGGCTGAGCGGGCATTTCCGTTAAAGCTGAGATAGGGCGTAATTTGCTGCTTCATGATATCCACTCCTTTAATAGTAGTATTCTCCCTTTCTGGTGGAAATCCTTCAACTTGAATTTTTTGACGTCATGATAAGCAAACACCTATAATTCTAATGAATGACATAATTTTCTGAAAGGTTTATTCCGAAGAGTTCTACATAAGACTGTGCTGTTTACCTGGACCGGCAAGAGCGCTAGGCCAGATGAGGATTAATTTTACATGCTGTTAGAATCTGCAAGTCGATGAAGTTGGAAGTCGTTATCCTGTCTTCAATTCCCCAAATGGAATCGGCTAGGGAATGAAGATAAATGAGGTATGGTAAACAGTCGAAATTCCTAAAGCAATTATGGCAGGAGAAATTCGAAAACAAGTGAGGAGTCGTTACATGAGAAAGTGGATTGATATTTCACAGCCATTGGATGGAACAATTGGCCATTGGCCTGGTGATACTCCGTTTAAGTATGAGACTGCTTTTACGAAACAACAAACAGGTTCAGTAAACATTGGCCGCATCACGACGAGTTTGCACACCGGCACCCACGTTGACGCGCCTTTTCATTTTGATAATGAGGGAGCAAAGATCATTGACCTTGACATCGAGGTCTTTATTGGGCCTGCTCGAGTGATAGATGTGTGTTCTTTTTCAAAAATTGACCAAAAAGTTTTAGAGACATTCGATCTGGATGGAGTAGAACGGCTCCTAATGAAAACATCCATCCCCAATAACCCACAACTTTTTCCGGAAACAATCCCGGAACTTGACGCAAGCATTGCTGCTTACCTTGGTGAAATGGGCGTACTCCTCCTGGGGGTCGATATCCCGTCAGTCGATCCGCTCGACAGCAAGAGCATGGAAACGCACCATGCCCTGCACCGGAATGGCATTCATATTTTGGAAAACATTATGCTTGATAGCGTCGAAGAAGGGGACTATGAGTTGATTGCGCTGCCGCTTCCATTAAAAGATGCGGACGGAAGCCCTGTTCGTGCATGTATTAGAAAATTGGAAGGGGTGACGTGAATGAGCAGCGAAGAAATAACTGAAACAACAATCCATACTGATTTTAAAGATACTATGACCTATGGCGAGTACCTGCAGCTTGATAAAATCCTTTCTGCCCAAAACCGCCTGACCGGCCATCATGATGAAATGTTGTTTATCATTATCCATCAGGTAACCGAGCTGTGGATGAAGCTGATCCTTCATGAAGTTGAAGCGGCAATTGTTTCTATTAAAAAAAGTGACCTCGCTTCCGCTCAAAAGAAGCTGGCTCGTGTTTCCAAGACACAATCACAAATCATTCAGGCTTGGGATGTGCTTTCTACACTAACTCCTTCCGAATATATGGAGTTCCGTGATTCACTTGGCCAAGCATCTGGTTTCCAATCATTTCAGTACCGGATGCTAGAATTCGCGCTTGGTTACAAAACCCCTCATATCCTGAAAATCTATCAAAAGGACCCGGCATTGTTGGCGGAGCTTCAGAATGCGTACGAGGCTCCAGGGCTTTATGACGTTGCAATTGAGGCACTTCACAGAGCCGGGATTCCTGTAAATGAAGATGTGTTGAATCGCGATTTCACAAAGGCCTACAAGGAAAACGAGTCAGTAAAGGCTGCCTGGATGACGGTTTATAAAAACCCGAAAGTCTATTGGGAGCTGTATGAGCTGGCCGAAAAGCTGGTCGATATTGAAGACTGGCTTCAGCAATGGCGGTTCCGCCATATGAAAACCGTTGAGAGGATTATAGGCTTCAAGAAGGGGACTGGAGGCTCATCTGGTGTAGGATATTTGAAAAAAGTCCTCGACCAGCGCTTCTTCCCTGAGTTATGGGCTATCAGAACGGAGCTTTAGATAGCGTTTTTTTTAAAAGAAGCTTTGAATCGTGTTCCGGTTTAAGAGTTGAACAGAATAGTCCTAGGAGAAGATAATTATTGTGATAAAAGATGAAGAGGATATTGTTGCCCTTATCAGTAACGATTCTTTAATGATGGATTGTTTAAGAGCGGCGAACACATTAGATTTACCAGATTGGTGGATTTGTGCAGGATTTGTTCGTTCGAAAATCTGGGACACTTTGCACGGATATAAACAAAGGACACGTATACCCGATGTCGATGTAATCTACTTCGACGAAAAGGATAGAAACGAAGAAACAGAGAAATTATTAGAAGAAGAATTGGCCGTGTTACTTCCGGATATCCCATGGTCTGTAAAGAATCAGGCGAGAATGCATAGTGTTAATAAAATTCCGCCATATTTATCATCGACAGATGCAATTTCAAAATTTCCTGAAACGGCTACCGCTCTTGGTGTAAAACTCGATTGTGATCATCAGGTTATTCTTGCAGCTCCATGCGGAATTGAGGATGTGATCAAAATGGTCGTAAAACCGACTCGCTTTTTTGCTGAAACGCCTCAACGTACAGCATTATATAAGGATAGAATCCATAAAAAGAAATGGAAATCCACTTGGCCGAATGTAACGGTTATTCATATATAATTCCATTACAATAGCAAAGTTGGGGTTCATTTAACTTAAAGACAAAGCGGCTAATAGCAGTAGTAGCAGAAGGCGGGGCTGATATGAAGCGGTTCACTAAATTGATGATCGTGCTGTGTGTCATTTTCACATTAGCGGGATGTATTGGAGAAGATTACGATGTAGGGGTGCCAACAGCTCATTTGCATTTAGCCTTATATTCTGTGCAATTAAAAGAGGCGGATATTAGTTGGAGCACTGCCAGTGAAAATGTACAACAAAAAATCGAGGATATTGAAGGATATGCAACATCCCTGGAAGAAATAAAAGTCTTTTCAAATCAGAAAGCATCCTTGGAATTTAAAGAGAATGAAGACAATGGTGGAGATATTTGGACTGATACGAATATAAAGGTAGCCCTCGTAAAAAACGGTCAACGTCTTGAACTCCCTGTGGAAGATTCATTGGAATTTCAATTTCCACAGAACAAGGGGAAGTACATACTGGAAGTTGATTTTACTAATTCGGCCGGAACTGCTCAATATATTGGGAATGTACTCATTCAATAATTATATTGTCAGCGGAAAAGTCCCGCTAAAAGCAAAAACAGTCATATGAAAATGGTATGAATCATTTGCGAAATAACGTGGTCTCATGTGAATTATAAACCTTGTCCTTTAACTTAGTTAAGGGCAGGGTTTTTTTATTTTCTATATAATCATGGGGCAAAAGTATATCCCCATTTCTTCCTTTTTCAAGAGAATTGATTTAGCAAAGATTGATTATGAGTTAGAAAGATTGAATAGGCAAGCGACTTGAGCTGCCTTTTAGTATTCCTTCCCATATTCTCGGAATGCTTTGTAACATTCCTGTAACGTTTGTAACAATAAACTTGGGTAGTATTTCCACCTAACATGATTATTCATCCTAAATAACCCCTTAGACACATTTTAATCAGGTAAGGTACATTCCCTCAAAGTTAAACATTTACGAGAAGCAAGGCGGTTTTAACCAAGCTCTAAGCAGTGTTATTAATGTCCTTTATCGATAAAACAACCGATGAAATAATCTGATTTTAATATTCCTTTAACAAACAAATAGGTAAAACTTGGTACAATATGAAAGACGAAATTTTTGTGGAAAGCAGGGGCTATAAATGAGAGAAATGATTCATGATTTTGATGATCTACTGCTTATGCTCGATGAGCTGTTGAAGGAACAATCCCGTTTTGATTGGAATTCCTTTTATACTAATCGTGAAAAAAAGGTGCCTTTTTTTGCTAACAATCCTGATGAAAATCTAGTAAATTATTTCGATGATCAACTATTTAAGCCAGGAAGAGTTCTTGAATTAGGCTGTGGCCCAGGAAGAAATGCCATTTATTTTGCTGAAAAAGGCTGCACGGTTGATGCTGTTGATTTATCCAAGGAAGCGTTGGAATGGGCTAAGGAACGGGCTGAAGAAAAAAATCTAGAAATAAATTTTATAATGGAAAACATCTTTGATTTACATGCAGAAGAAGGCAGTTACGACATTATTTATGACTCTGGCTGCTTCCATCACATTCCTCCGCACAGAAGAATGTCTTATATAAATTTGATTAATAAGGCTCTTAAAGCGGATGGGTTGTTTGCGATTACATGTTTTGTGGAGAATGGTAAGCTCGGGGGAGCAAACATTTCCGATTGGGAGGTTTATAGGATCCGAAGCCTTAAAGGAGGTCTCGGTTTTAGTAAGGAAAAATTAAGATCGATTTTTAAAGATTTCAAGGAAATTGAAATCCGGTCAATGAGGGAATTACACCCCAAATCGAATGTTTTTGGAGTGGATGGCTTATTAACGGCGGTGTTTAAAAAGAGCCAGTCTTGAATATAGATTCAATCGCCGGCCGGTTTGGGTACCGTGTTGGCGTTTTTATATACTGCTCCGATGGCAAAGGATATAGGAGGAATCGTGAAGAATCCGGAAATACTTCTTATTGGGTCACTTAGTTAATAGATTATAATCTGAAAAACGAATTTAGATCGATGGGCTCTTAGCTTTTGCTTGGAGCTTTTTTATTTTCAAATCAATGCTTCTAGTAAAAAGCCCAACGCCGGATTCAGAAAAATCTACTAATTTTACAGGTTCATATGGTAAAAACATCCTGACAACGATAATATGGAAATATATACATATGGGATGTGAGAAATTTGGTATCCAAGAAAAAGAAAAAGCGATTTGTACCGCTTAGGCTAAACCTGCTGTTTTTAGCTATATTCTTTTTGTTTTCGATGTTAATTGTCCGGCTGGGCATTGTTCAAATCGTTTATGGTGATGATTTTAAGAGGGAAGTGGAACGGACTGAGGATGTTACTGTCAAATACCCTGTGCCAAGAGGCAAGATGTATGACAGGAACCAAAAAGTCATTGTAGACAATACGCCTCTGAATGCAATTATCTATACCAAATATCAGAACACGAAACCGGAAGAAATGCTCGAGACTGCGAGGAAACTGGCAAAACTGATTGAGAAAAAGCCTGGAAAAATTCCTGAATGGGAATTGATAGATTATTGGCTTTTGACTAATCCTAAGAAGGCCAAAAACAAAATAACCAAACAAGAATGGAAGTTGTATTATAAAAAGGACCTGAAGGAAAAAGATATTTACCGGCTCCAGGTGGAACGGGTGACCAAGGAAGAGCTTGAAACGATTACGAATAACCCGGCTGAAATGGAAGTTCTGGCTATTTACAGAAAGTTTAAATCAGGGTATGCACAGTCTCCCCAAATCGTTAAAAGCGGAAAAAAACAGAGGGACCCTGAGGATGACAAAGATATTGAAATTGTAACCGACGAGGAGTTCGCTGCGGTAAGTGAGAACCTGGAAGATTTGCCGGGGGTAGATACAACAACGGATTGGAAACGAAAGTATGTATTCAGTAACACATTAAGATCGATTCTTGGAAATGTCTCAAACGATGAGAAGGGGATTCCGAAAGAAAAACTGGATTACTACTTATCGAGGGGATACAGCAGAAACGACAGGGTTGGAACAAGCTATATCGAGCAGCAGTACGAGAACATTCTAAGAGGCCAGAAAGCGAAAGTCAAAAATGAGACAGACAAAGCTGGTTCAATCATTAAGTCGGAGACCGTCTCGGAAGGCAAACGTGGTAAGGACATAGTTCTGACAATTGATATGGAACTTCAGAAAGC
This sequence comes from Bacillus sp. FJAT-27225, assembly GCF_001685025.1. Taxonomy (GTDB): domain Bacteria; phylum Bacillota; class Bacilli; order Bacillales; family Cytobacillaceae; genus Bacillus_D. The sequence goes on from NZ_MAYU01000025.1 coordinate 191,000, forward strand.
AGTAGAAAAAATAATTGAAGATCAACTTTGGGCTGGAAAACGAAGCGGAAGCTCTCCTCTTCTCGACCGGGCGTTTGTTGTGCTAACCGATCCGCATACTGGTGAAATTCTTACAATGGCCGGAAAAAAGATTGAACGCAATAAGGATACAGGGGAATATGAAATAGGCGACTATGCTCTGGGTACTTTTACAACATCCTATAGTGTCGGGTCTGCCGTTAAGGGAGCAACCATTTACTCTGGATTCAAAGAGGGCGTTATAAAGCCAGGCAGCCGTTTTTTTGATACAGCGATGGTAATCAGAGGAACGGATGAAAAATCTTCCCACAGGGCAGGCATTGGCTGGACAGATAATGTCAGGGCGCTGGAACTTTCCTCCAACGTGTATATGTTTTATATTGCGATAAAAATTGGTGGAGGATATTATGAACGCAATCAACCGTTAACCATAAATCTAAACGGATTTAACAAAATGAGGTCTGCGTTCGGCCAATTTGGGCTTGGAACGAGGACAGGTATTGACCTTCCTGGTGAAGCAGCAGGGTTCCCTGGTCCTTTGGAAGGGGGTAAACTGCTCGACTTGGCGATTGGACAGTATGATACGTATACACCGATGCAGTTAGCCCAGTATGTTTCCACGATTGCTAATGGCGGCAAGAGAGTCCAGCTGCATATTTTAAAAGAGATACGGGAGCCAGAACTGGACAATAAAGAACTAGGCCCTATACTTGAAGAATTTCAGCCAAAGGTCCTCAATAAACTTGATGGCAGCCAGGTATGGCTTGATCAAATCCATAAAGGTTTCTGGCGGGTCATGCATGGAGCGGAGGGTACAGCAACCAAGACGTTTTCCAAGACAGCCTATAACCCGGCTGGAAAGACTGGAACCGCTGAAGCTTTTTATGATGGATTTGAGCGGAAGAAATTCGGAAAGATTCCTCCTGAAGTTATGAATCTCAGCCTGGTTAGCTACGCCCCGGCTGGACCGGGCCAAAAGCCAGAAGTGGCAATGTCGGTTGTTGTCCCATGGGCTTATTCTGGAAGCCGCGGGCCTGGCTACAATAGTACGATTGGGAAAGCAGTACTTGATACGTATTTTGAGCTAAAGGAAAAAAGGATGAAGGAATCCCAGCAGGTTGACAATAACACAGAGACACCGTAAAACAAAACAATTCTATGTCTAAGAGGTTGATAAGCCTTGAAGCAGCGGATTCTATCAATGAACCCGCTGCTTTTTTATGGATTTGAAAAACAAGCATATAAGCCTCTTAATTTAAAATACTACTTTTAACATGCTAATATGGTTTAAGAGAATACGAAGCTTGGGAGTGGATTTTATGGTGAAGGAAGAACTTGATATTAAACTGATTGCATTGGACATTGACGGTACTCTACTAAACGACAAGCACGAAGTTTCAAAGGCAGTCCGGGATGCAATTAGGGAAGCGGAAAAAAAGGGAATAACAGTCGTCCTTAGTACTGGACGGAGCCTGGCTACTTGCAAGGATTATGCTGTTTCCCTTCAATTGTCCTCGTACCTGGTAACTGTGAATGGGGCGGAAATTTGGGGGCCGGATGGGGAGTTGGTTGTCCGCAACCCAGTTGACCTCGCATTAATAAGATGGATGTACGATCTCTCAACTGAGCATAAGACCGGATTCTGGGCGACCAGCTCCACCGGTGTGGTTAGGGGCAACATGCCCGAAGACTTTGAAACCCGGGAATGGCTGAAATTCGGTTTCGATATACCTGATGACAAAGTCAGGGAAACAATAGCTAACTTGCTTAAAGAAAGAGGAGAACTCGAAATAAGCAATTCCAGCCCGACTAATATCGAAGTCAACGCAATCGGTATCAACAAAGCTGCCGCTCTGCATCAGGTATGCGCGCTTCTTGAAATGAACATGGAAAACGTGATGGCGGTCGGCGACAGCCTGAATGATATTTTGATGATAAAAGAAGCTGGCCTCGGAATTGCCATGGGCAATGCACAGGATGTCGTAAAGGAAGCAGCGGACTGGGTCACATCATCGAACAACGAAGACGGTGTCGCAAGAGCGATTCGTGAGTGGGTGCTTTAAAAGGACGAACTTAAATCCTGAAGGTAATGTATAGAATTCATTATCTTAATTCAGCTAGCAGGAATAACATAAAAATTGCTGATTGTCCCTTAATAAGGTAAGCTTATCACTGGATGAACAAAGCAATAGCCGGCAAAGTATGATATACTTTTTCAGGTATGAGCCATTATATCCATATAGTTTTTACAGAAAGGATCGTGACCAAATGAGTAACGGAATCTTCAAAATCCCGACACCTACAAATGAACCTGGCAACACATATGCCCCGGGAACAAAAGAACGGGAAACATTAAAAGCCGAATTAAAACGTCAATCTGAAACCGTAGTTGACATTCCTGTCATTATCAATGGCCAGGATGTGAAAACAGATACAATCAAGCAAGTCGTAATGCCTCATGATCATCAACACGTTCTAGCAAACTATTCACAGGCTGGTGAAAAAGAGCTGCGTGACGCGATTGAAGCGGCTATGGCTGCGAAAGAAGCTTGGGCAAATATGCCGTGGGAACACCGTGCATCCATTTTCCTGAAAGCTGCTGATTTAATCTCCGGTCCATACCGCGATTTAATGAACGCTGCAACAATGCTTGGGCAATCCAAGACTGCTATCCAAGCTGAAATCGATTCAGCACAAGAATTGATAGACTTCCTGCGTTTCGGTGTTGATTATGCGAACCAAGTTTATCAAATTCAGCCTGCAAGTATGAAGAATATTTGGAACCGATCAGACTACCGTCCATTGGATGGCTTTGTGTTGGCGATTTCTCCATTTAACTTCACTGCAATTGGCGGTAACCTTCCAGCGGCTCCTGCAATGATGGGTAACGTAGTTGTTTGGAAACCAGCATCAACGTCAATACTGGCAAACTATTACTTCATGCGCATTTTGGAAGAAGCAGGCCTGCCAAAAGGTGTTATTAACTTTGTGCCGTCCCGTGGTTCTCAAGTATCAGAAGTGGTACTGACAGACCCTCGCATGTCTGGATTCCATTTTACTGGTTCAACTAGTACGTTCCAGACAATCTGGAAAACAGTTGGTGAAAACATTCATAGATACCACTCTTATCCTCGCCTAATTGGCGAAACAGGCGGTAAGGACTTTGTCTTTGCACACGAAAGTGCCCAAGCTGATAAAGTTGTAGCAAACCTTGTCCGCGGTGCATTTGAATACCAGGGACAAAAATGTTCCGCTGCTTCCCGTGCATATATCCCTGCAAGCATGTGGGAAGAAGTAAAAGCTGGCTTGTTGAAAGAAGTTGCGAAAATTAAAGTCGGCGATGTCCGTGACTTCAGGAACTTCATGGGGGCGGTAATCGACAAACCTGCGTTTGATTCCATTACTAGCTATATCGAAGCTGCTAAATCTTCTGAGGATGCAGAGATTATTGCTGGCGGAACATATGACGATTCTGTGGGATATTTCATCCAGCCGACCATTATTTTGAGTAAGAATCCAAACTTCAAAACGATGTGTGAAGAAATTTTCGGCCCAGTATTAACAATCTATGTTTATGAAAATGATAAATTGGAAGAAACATTGGATGCAGTAGACACAGCGTCGATGTATGCGTTGACTGGTGCCATTTTTGCACAAGACCGCCAGGCAATCATGCACCTGGAACGCCGCTTGTCCGGAGCTGCAGGTAACTTCTATATCAATGACAAGCCAACTGGTGCAATGATTAACCAGCAGCCATTTGGCGGTTCCCGTGGATCGGGTACAAACGATAAAGCAGGTTCTGTATTCAACATGATTCGTTGGACCAGCCCTCGTGTTATTAAAGAAAACTTTGCTCCAACAACAGACGTAGCATATCCATTTATGGATGAAGAATAATAGTAATAAGAGGCTGAAACGATAAGTTTTCAGCCTCTTTTTTCGTTCCTGTATTCAGCTTACTTAAACTTTGCGGGGAATTGCTTTATAATAGCGCCTGTAATAGTGTCTGCTAGCATCAAGAGATGGCGGCTATTATGATCGGCTGCCATGATATCTGCTGTCCAATCTTTATGGATACGTGCAACAGCCATGTCGGTAATTAGTTTTAGATGAATATGGTACATTTCTTTGAACTGGGCTTTATTAATGTTAGGGTTCAATTTTGTCAGCAGATCAGCAATTTGGTCAGCATTCCGGTACCACTCAGAGTTCGCCTTATTGAGTGCATCCTTATTGCCGGCTTTGGCAGCCTCGACTACTTTTACAGCTATGTTAATATGCTCTTTAAGCAGATTGGTAAGCGTGTTTCCTGCTGCCTCACCGTAAAACGGTTTAATGGCATTGCCAAGGTCCTCCTGGTTTTTTAATAGGCGAGCGAGGACCGGCCCAGTATCTTCCAGACGAGCCACTGAGCTTTTGACAAGATCCCTTGTCCAAAAAGCATGGTCATTCCAGAGTACTCGATAGTTCAGCCTCAACTGCTCGGCAGAACTTTTAACTCTTACTGTCACGACGGGCTTCCGAGTATTCTCCTTGGCACCTTCAACCGAAACACCCATTGTTGTTAATGTAAACATTAGGACAAGAAGCACTGATAAAAGCTTTCTCAAACTAGACAACTCCTTTGAATAGATTCGTATGTAGTATGTGGATTTTAATATGTCTGCTATGCGTATCCTTGTTTGCCGCGGTCAATAATGGAATGGTAAAATTATCCTACTCAAACAAAGGGGGAAAATATAAATGAATGAACTGAAGGATGTTTTTCTTGAACAGCTGAATGCAACGTATAATGAATCAGGCTGGTTCACAGCACTGAAAGATGCACTTAACGGTGTTACTTTTGAGCAGGCGATATGGAGAGCCAATGAAAATTCCAACTCGATTTGGGGCAACGTCCGCCATCTTGTGTATTGGAGCGAGTTCTTTTTGGAAAAATATAATCCCGGCTCTGTAGAAGAGATTCTTCAGCTTGAAAATGCCCGCACCTTCGATGTGCCAGAGGAAGAAAAAAACGAAGAAAATTGGAAAAGGGAAGTGGAACGTCTCAAGCGGGCAATTGAAGGCTGGCGTGATGCACTGAATGAGAAACCCGATAAGCTGAAGGAAGGCGACTGGGGTAAGCTCCTAAGCGGGTACTTGCTGCATAATGCCTATCATATCGGCCAAATCGTCACGATTCGCAAGCAGCAGGAAAGCTGGACTGCTTCTGGACTTTAAAGGAAGTATTAAAACATACAGCTGCAGGAAGAAGTCAGTTGCAATAATCTAAGTGAATAATGTGACAAAGTCATTTATAGGAGTTTAAGTGACTTTGCAGTTGAAAATTATGTGACAAAGTCGTTTATAGAAGCTCTAAGTGACTTTACAGAGAAAAATAATGTGACAAAGTCATTTATAGAAGTTTTAAGTGACTTTTTAGTAAAAAATTATGTGACAAAGTCTTTTATGGCTGTGAATACCAACCGATTTAGTGAAAGGGGATGGCTATGGGTATTGTCAGCACTTCGATGTTTTCTACTTATAAAACTAAAATTCTCTCACTGCAAGCCCCTTTTCACGAGGAGGATTTAAAGTCACCAGAGTTCCTGCTCGACCGGGACGAAGACCGTAAGCTGGAAATCTACTACACGCCATTTGATTATATTAATAGGGAGGCTAAGGTTCTGATTGCCGGTATTACACCAGGCATTCACCAGATGAAGGTTGCATTTCAAACAGTATGGGAATTGGGGAATCGAGGCATTGAGGATGAGGCGATTCTTCAAGAAGTAAAAAAGCGCTCGAGCTTTGAAGGCCCGATGCGCCGCAATCTAGTCGTTATGCTTGATGAATTGGGGCTGGCCGATTACCTTGGCTTGAGCACATCCATGGAGCTGTTTGGTCCTGCAAACCATCTCGTCCATACGGCATCCGTTCTTCCTCATGCCGTTTTTTACAACGGGAAAAATTATAGTGGCTCCAGCCCAGACATATGGAAAACGGATTTACTGCAAAGGCATATCTGTACATACTTCGCAAAGGATCATAGCTTACTTCGCTCACCGCTAATCATTCCTCTTGGTGTGAATGTTCAAAAGGTACTGGCTGAACTCGGAAAAGAGGGGTTTTTGGACACCCGCCATACGCTGGCTGGCTTCCCGCACCCATCGGGCAGCAACGGACACCGGCACCGCCAATTCTCTGAGAACAAGGAGCGGCTGAAACAAGAAATAGCTCATTTTTTCGGCTAATGGGGAAGGTTCTACTCTGCCGGAAAAAGGAAGATAACAGTTAATGATTACCCTAAAGATTGTTTACATAATGAAGTTATTGGAAACAATTCGCTTTTTTATCCTGACATCCTCATCAGCCGCTCGTTTGTCATGTCAGCTAGGAGCTGATTGTTGAGTGTGCGAGCCATGGATTGGGTTAGATCCAAAACTTTCTTCATGCCTTCCTTGTAGCCGCGCTTGATGGCAAGCTCGTCACAGCGGATTTCCGATTCTACATTGTGCTGGTCTTTCTCAACCGGATGATCGATGTGGCCAAGCTCGTGCCAGATAATTGCTTCTTTAATATCGGGGTCAGAACAGAACTGTTTATAATCATATACAACAATAAACCAGTCAACTCCAGGGATTAATGATCTGTAAAACATCGTCAACAGCCGAGTATCGATTCCAATCAGTTCCAAATGCTGGCCGCTCTTAAGTCCATAGATTTTCAGGATGGTCTCTTTACCCTCAAGTATTACTACCTTGTCGTTCAGACCATATTTCTTTTTGTCTAATTCCTCGCAAAAACAAATCATTTTCATTTCCCCCATTTGCACGTTTTCTCTGTTAGTATTGTTAAATATATATTCAACTTTTAATCAATCTGAATGGACGGCAGGAAAATTTATTTTTGTAAGTATACTATAGTGGTAACGCTTACAAAAAGATTTAATTTTACAAATATTCAAATAATTTTCTTGACAGAAAGGATTGATTCTGTGCATGATACTCCGTTGGGTTTTAACCAATGTAATCCTTGTTGCTATAATTCTGTTTATCAGTCTTTACCGGGGTTATGACTCTAGTGCGATCCTTTACGGAAAACTAGTTGCACAGGCAGCGTTCATTCTTTTTCTTGTCAATTCAAACATGTATATAGTCTTTCTACTGATACGAAAAAGCAGGATTCGGGAAGTGAAGGTGAAACTGGCGAAGATCTCAAAAAAGCTGATGAGATACCACATTCCATTTGCGGTTTCAGCTTCTGTTTTGATTCTCGTCCACATTGGGATCATGGTGTATACATATTGGAGCAGCCTCCTCCAGCAGAAAATTCTAACTGGAATCGCTGCAGTAGCAATTCTCCCGATCCTGTTGTACAGTGGATATCGGCGGCATAAAAAAGCGACCGGCAGGCGCAGGAAGTCCCACTATTGGATGGCCTTTATCTTCCTGTTCTTTGTCGGTATTCACATTTTTGTATAATTAAAGGAGAGAAATATGGGGGAGAACTTTAAGCTAATTGTTGAAACGAATCCGGATCATGCGCGTTATGTACGGGAAAGGCTCGTTGAATTTAATAAGCCTCATCTGTCGGAAGCCTATAGAATACCACTTGAGGACGTACATATTTTTTTAAAAGATGAACAGGGGACGATTGTCGGTGGACTGCTCGGTGGAATTAAACTGAAATGCCTCTACATCGACATCTTTTGGCTTGATGAAACACTCAGGGGAGAAGGAAAGGGTAGTGAAGTTCTTGGGCTTGCTGAAAAATATGCTCTTGAAAAAGGCTGTACATTCGTAAAACTGGATACCTTCAGCTTCCAGGCGCCTGATTTTTATCAAAAACAAGGATATAAGATTTATGGCACGCTGGAGAATTTTCCAGAAGAAGGAATCACTCATTATTATCTTTACAAAAAACTGGAGGAACAGTAAGTGGAAGAGAAAGTGATCGTCTACACGACGAATGATTGCATTGAATGCACGATGGTAAAAAAGGTACTAAGTGAAGAAGGGGTGCCATTCGAGGTAAGGGATATTTCAGTGAACCCGGAATATAAGCGAGAAGTTGAGAAATACGGCTTCCTGGGCGTCCCGGTTACGGTGTATCGGGAAAATGCAGTAAAGGGCTTTACGAATGACCTTAAAGAAATTATCGAATCGGCAAAAAAATAGCCAGCAATACTGGCTATTGCGTGGCATCCAATGAATGTAATTGTCCATACCTAATTGCTTCATCGAAAATAAAGAACAGCAGGGAAGCAGTCAGACTATAGAAAACAAGAAATTCACCTAAAAATAAGATGCTTCCAAAGAATAGATAGACAAGGAACCTGATGAACAGTGCAACGGGCTTAGGGTTTGTTTTTTTCGATAAAAAGTCAGCGAGCAGCGAAACAGCAATGCCATACGAAAAAATAGCAACTGCAAAAACAAGAAAGATCAACCATAGTATGCTGGTATCGACTTGTTCTTTAAAGTAAACGAAAACAACCAATGTAGATAGAATTGCCGTAACAATACCTGTCAACGCTTTTCTTTTTAAAACTAGAAACCAATCCATCACATCAATCCTTTGAAAGAGTTTGAATTTTCTGCTTTTATTATAAGAATTTTTGTTTATATTGTAAATTGACCATAAGAATCTTTTACCAGGAGTTTACTATGTACCAGACCTTTACGATGAGAGAAAAAATAAAACAAATCGTTATTATGCTTATTCCAATCCTAATCACTCAGCTCGGGATGTTCTCAATGGTGTTTTTTAATACTATTATGACAGGGCGCTACAATGCTGCTGACCTTGCCGGAGTCGCAATCGGATCGTCAATCTGGAATCCGGTTTTTATCGGCCTGAGCGGAATTTTGCTTGCGGTATCACCGATAGCAGCACAGCGCATTGGAGAGAAGAAAGATAAAGAGGTAGCCTCAACGCTATCACATGGAATCTATTTAGGATTCATAATAGCGGTAATTGTTCTGATTGCCGGAGCTTTTGCGTTGAATCCAATTCTTGACTTTATGGATTTGAAGCCTCGTGTCAGGGAAACCGCCCATGCGTATTTGATCGGTTTAAGCCTTGGAATCATTCCGTTATTTATTTTTAACGTCTTGCGCTCGTTTATTTATGCACTCGGCAATACAAGGATCGTTATGTTCATCCTTCTATCGTCCTTGCCGTTCAGCTTGTTTTTGAACTACGTCCTCATTTATGGGTACCTCGGTTTACCTGAAATGGGCGGGGCCGGTGCTGGCTATGCAACATCCCTTACGTACTGGATCCTCTGCGGGATTACGTTTTATATTATAAAAACCAGGGAGCCATTCTCCACTTACTTCTCAAGGGCCAATTTTAAAAAAGTAGTGGGCAAAGAATTTTCCGAAATTCTAAAAATCGGAGTCCCAATGGGCCTGTCCGCATTTTTCGAAACAAGTATGTTCGCCATCGTTACAATATTGATATCAAAATTCAGCATTACAACGATTGCCGCATACCAGTCCGCATTAAATGTTGCTTCGTTTATGTACATGATTCCGCTGTCCATATCAATGGCATTGACAGTCCTCGTCAGCTTTGAAGTTGGTTCAAAGCGAAATCGGGATGCACATGTGTACAGCTGGCTTGGCATCGGGCTTTCCTTGCTGATTGCCCTTGTTACCGGAAGTCTTGTCGTCCTATTCAGGGATCAGGTTGCCAGCCTTTATTCGAACGATAGCGCTGTTGTTGCGCTTACAGCCGCATTTCTTATTTACGCATTGTTTTTCCAAATCGCCGATGCCATTCAGGCCACTGCGCTGTCGGCACTACGGGGATATAAAGATGTGAACCTCGCCTTTATTATGACGCTCATCGCGTACTGGCTTATCTGCCTGCCGCTTGGCTACGCTCTTTCCCACTTTACTGCGTTGGGAGCGACCGGCTATTGGATTGGGCTGACAATTGGGCTGTTTGCAGCAGGGGTCGCCTTATCAATGCGGTTAATCTATATCCAGAAAAAGAAATTTCCAAGTGGACAAATCAGCACCGAAACCTTCTAATCCGTTCTGGATTGAAGGTTTTCTTTTTTCTTTAAGTTTGGGGATACTACGTTAGAGGTGGTTACGATGTTTAAAAAGTTCCTTGTCTGTTTATTTTTTCTTGGATGCCTGGCTATCCATGTTGAAGCCGAAACTAACCTGCCAGTCGAACTATTTGATATTAACAAAGGACAGGTAGTTAAATCCGTCCAGTCAACAGCGGAAATACAACAAGAAGCATCAAAGTTCCTTCAAGAAATCACAGGTGTTTATCAGAAAATCAACCCTATACCGAAGGAAGGATTTATGATAAAAATACCCCTAAGTCCTCCGAACAAGGTTGAAAATCAATGGTTCAAAGGCGATACAGATGAAGTAATTGTCGTTTTTCCCAGCTTTGAAGCACCGTTTCTTATGCTGTTTGATAACAAAAACAACGTACATATCTTTACATTTAAAGGTGATACAAGCCGATTGCTCGAATTAATCAACTATAAACGCACTTGAAAATAATTTTTTTCAAATAGAGCTATGGATAAAGTATATTATTGGTGACATTTCGCCCCTAAGATTGTTCTAGAACGATACCAATAAAGCTTGTTGGTCACATTTGCCTTTAAAAATTCATCAAAACGATACCAATACAGCTTATTGATGACATTTCGTGTCTAAAAATGAACTAAGACGGTACCAATGTCCCCCGCTGATTCCATTTGGCTATTTTTACGAACTAAAATGTGTAAGAACGCCGTCGCTCTATTGGCGGCATTTTTGATGGGGAAAAATGTGAATTTCAGAATGATAAATAGTATTATATAGACAATTTGGAAAATCTCGTTCAAAATAAGAAGATGTTCAATAAGCAAATGAATCATATAGTTTTAAAAAATACAAAAAGTGGGCAGGCGAACAACATGATTGAGGTAAAATCATCTCCACTCAGTAATGGGGAATTCAATAGAGGGGTATTTGCTACACAGGATATCAAAAAAGGGACGCTCATTCACGAGGCACCGGTCATTTCCTATCCAAACGAACAACATGAGCATATTGAGAAAACACTCCTTGCTGACTATGCATTTGAGTATGGAATTAATCATACAGCAATCCTTCTCGGATATGGAATGTTATTTAATCATTCCTATGAACCCAACGCAATTTATGATATTAATTTTGACAACCACACCTTTGAGTTTTATGCTTACACAGATATAAAAGCAGGGGAAGAAATTTTAATCAACTATAATGGCGATGTAGACGACCGTGAAGAGCTTTGGTTCAACAAGGAGTAAACGAGGGCTGCAAAGGGATATTGGAACAAAAAAATTAAATAGCAACTAAATCAGGGGGAAGAGGAGTATGAATCGTACGCTTGTGTTATTAATGATGGTAAGCATTTTTATGATGGCAGGTTGTACAAATGAAAGCGGAGCCGCAAGTAAACCTCAAGAAACCAAACAAGAAATCAGTAAGAAAGAAATTGAACTAAGCCGAAAGATAACCGAACTAGAAAAACAAATTGAAGCCGCTCAAAAGGAAAAAGAAGCCTTTACTGCAATCATTAACATAGCCAAGGATTTTGTTCGAGCTCATACTTCAGGTGACCAGGAATCACTCAAATTTCTATTATCCACCGAACTCTCCCTCGAAGAAGTGGACAACAAGCTATATATTAAAAGCGGCTCGGAAGAATGGTTGCTTTATTCAGGCGGAGATACTGCGCTAGAAAACTGGGTCCTCCAGGGTTTTGACTATCAGCCTGAAAACGATGTCTATATCGTACGTATTCGGGAATTGTACAAAGATAAAAACGGTAATCTTGTCAGTCCACCGACATTCCTCAATCTAACTTTCAAACTGGAGAACAACGAGTGGAAGGTATCAGGGCTAAATTTTGATGTATAGATAAAGGCAATGAAGAGCCCCGGGCAATATCCGGGGCTCTTTTATTAACAATAAAGCTCGACAAAATACTGAGGATTCAGCTTTTCGCCGGTGACACGGCGAATTTTTTCATTCCAGTTATACAATGCTCCCGGCTTGAAAAACTCGTCGATAAGCATCGTTCCAGTCTGTTCAACGAAAAACTCCTCAGAAATGGTCCGCTCGATATGGCGCTGGAGCTGTGCGGCTGTCAGTTCGCCAAGCAGGTAATTCTGATAGTAAACCGGTGCGAGCGTAAAGTGAATTTTCGCAGCCCAGTCCGGATTGCTCCTGTCTTCGGGTGGAGTGACCAGCTGAATTTCCTCTACCGTTTTCCACCACAGTGCATTCAAATCCTGTTCCGGATTTTCATACAACTCTCTTTCAAAAAAGACAAACGTGATGATCCAGCGTCCCGAAATCAGCATTTGAAGCTGCTGATAGTGTTCTAGTTCCGAAGAAAGACCCGCCATGACATCCTGGTCAATTTCTAAAAATCTGCTCAGCCAGCGGGGATCTTTGCCCATTTTTCCAAACAGCATCGCAATTGCTTCAGTCGTTAACGTATGAGCCGGAGAGCGAAGGCTTAAGGGCAGATTTCTATCAGTGTATTTAAAATAGGCAGCATGCCCGAATTCATGAAGATTCGTTTCCATCCAATAAGAGCTTGGCGTCAGATTGCAGAGGACCCGGACATCCCCTTTTCTGTCGATATCGGTGCAAAAGGCAGTCGGATTTTTGCCGGGCCGCGGATACAGATCACTTTTTTCATACAGGTCCACAATGTCAATTCCAATTGAATTGAACGTATCCGTCGTCATCTGGACAAGGTCCTTGTCCTGATAAAAACGGTCCAGGTTCGCTGCGTCAGATGGAGGAGCCTCCTGGAAAAATGGATCAACATAATGCCATGGCCGGATGTCGGATGGTTCAATACCAAACCTGGCCGCAAGGCGCGCATCCAGATCCGTCTTAAGTCTTCGGTAGGTGTCGTCGGATTTCTCAATTAAATCATGAAATATCGTAAATATCTCGTCCCGGTCCAGTTCTTGATTCTTGAAGGACATTTCATGGTAGTTTGAAAATCCAAGCAGGCGTGCTGCCTCATTCCGTTTTTTGACAAGTTCGAGCAAGTCCTTCCCGACAGCCATTCCTACTTCTTTGCTCGCAAACCATACCTTTTTTCGTAGTTCCTGGTCTTCGGAGTTAATCAGCACGTCACGGATATCGTTGGCTGAATATGTTTTTCCATCAACTTTTGGTGAATATGTATTGAAACGCAAGTTGAGCTCGGACGAACGTTTTGATAAATCCGCCAGCATCTCCTCGGGAAGCTGGTTTTCCTCCATACTGGTGAGGAATACCTCAAATTCCCGGCGCTGCTCAGGCGTTAAATCTTCCTGCAACGCAAATTTTTGTGCCTGTTCATATGTATCCTTGTCTGAGAAAAATAAGCTGAATTTTGTACTGGCTTCGCTCAGCTTTTCCGCCCATTCAGGGGAACCTGTCGTTTGGGCCATCCAGCTTGTTTCAGTCACAACCTCCAAAAGCGCCTCCATTTCAGCATTTAATTTTTTCAAAAAAACCTCTGCACTGCTCATTGTGTTTCCTGCCTTTCTGGCTTAAAATTGTCACTATATTTTAAATTGTATAGCAAGTAGTAAAATCGTACCACTACCTTTTACAAAGAGGGGGAAGAATTATGCTTATCAGGCTGCTAGGAGAAGAGGATGCAGCAGACTATAAAAAGCTAAGGCTGGAGGCTCTTAAAAAGCATCCCGAGGCTTTTGCATCCAGTTATGAAGAGGAAGTTTTGTATACAGAAGAGTTTTTTGCATCCAGGCTCGGCGGGGGAGAAGCTCAAACAATCGGTGCATATGAAGGGGAGGCATTAATTGGGAGTGTGACAATTTTCCCCGAAACGAAGCAGAAGCTAAAACACCGCGCAAACCTGGTAGCTATGTTTGTGAATCCCGAATATAGGAAAACAGGGGTCGGCAAAGCACTAGTTCATACTGCGGTGGGCAGAGCAAGGAGCCTTGGAGCAACCCACGTTTATCTTGCTGTCACGTCAAGCAACATCCCGGCAAAACAGTTATACTTGTCAGCCGGATTTAAAGTCTATGGTGTCGACGAGCAAGCATTGAAGATGGATGGTGTTTTTTACAGCGAAGATTTGATGGTGCTGAAACTTTAACGTGAAGGGAAAAGAGGGAAACAATGGATGTCCCAAAGGAATTTTATGAAAAAGTAACCGGCGCCTTTGGAAATGCCGGTGAAAAGTGGCTCGAGAGGCTTGAATATGTGATTACCGAATATGAAAGGAAATGGAGGTTGACGATAAGCGGGCCGGTAGAGAATCTATCGTATAATTATGTTGTGAAAGCAATTGACCAAAACGGCACCCCTGTTATCCTGAAACTCGGTGTGCCAAACTTTGACTTCTCAAATGAAGTCCAGACCGTCCGCCTTTATAAAGGGGACGGGTTTGCCAGACTGCTAGCCGAAGACTCCGAAAACGGGGCAATGCTACTTGAACGGCTAATCCCGGGTACCAATTTGGCTGAACTTAAAGATGAAGAACTTGTAACAAAGACATTCATTCATGTTTGGAATAAAATTCGCAGGCCTCTAAGCAAGGACGTGAGCACTCCATCGATTATGGATTGGGCTAATGGCTTCACCAGGTATCGAGACATGTTTCCGGACGGGGGAGAGCCGATACCGATAGAGGCCATCGACCGAGCCAACTTGTACTTAAATGAAATCAATAGCATACATGAAAACGAGCTGCTTCATGGCGATCTCCATCATGAAAATATTCTTCTTGCTGAACGGGGCTGGCTGGCGATTGACCCTAAAGGGGTAGCCGGCAGCCGCTATTTTGACGTTGTTTCCTTTTTGACCAATTATCTGCATGAAAAGGAAAATCCCCGGCAGCTGCTTAAACAGAGGATTGACTGGATTTGCGAAGGACTATGCATGGATAAAGTTCACCTGCTCAAAGCTTCATATGCACTTGGAACTCTTTACGCCTGTTGGTCGATAGAGGATGGTGGAGACTGGAAGGAAACATATCGTTGTGTGGAATGGTTTGCGGAGTTCCTATCAGAAGAATAATACATATTTTATGAAAACCCATTTGAAATACTACTATAGTAGTAGTGAAAAGACTGCAATGGTTCTATTTCATCTCCTTTTTCGGACGTTTATAATCAAAGTATACTCGTGAAATGGGGGGAAGGGGCTATGGGAACGAATTTAAATGAACAAAGCCTTATCGAATATTGTAAATATGCGACCCCAACAGAGGTACTGAGGACAGTGACCAAAGGCAAAGTTCGCGGACTGGATTTGCTGGCCTTGAGGATTGTCATGGCAAGGAACAAGCTGCCTATAGAAGTGGTCAATGTGATGCTTGTCTATTTCTTTAAACATTTCGCCAATATGGTTTATGACCGGAATGATCTATTAAAAGTCTATGACTACTGGCTGAAACATAATGTGAGAACACATAGCGACGCAGAGAAAATGACAGACATTGATATTTGTTCAATCTTAAAAAAAGTGACTCAGCCTGATAGTTAAACCTATCGGGCTTTTTACATGGGCAGTTTTTTGTAAACGCCCCTGATTGTCGATATGTAAAATCAACCAGTTTTAGCCTTGTTGGTCCCGGGAAATTGAGAAAGTAGATGAAGGAGGGACTGGCAATGAATATTAAAGATGTTATGACAACAGAAGTGGAAACATGTGCGCCTGATGCATCTCTATTTGAGGTAGCCAAGAAAATGAGGGAGCTTGATGTTGGAGTAATCCCGATTTGTGATGGTGAACAGCTTGTCGGACTTGCGACTGACCGCGACCTCGTTATTCATGGTCTAGCCAATAATCTGTCAACAGATACCCCGATATCAGAGGTGATGACGAAAGATCCAGTAAGAGGAACAGTTGAGATGAGTGCAGAGGAAGCTGCCGATTTAATGGCTGATGTACAAATTCGCCGCCTCCCAATTGTTGAACAAGGCAGACTGATCGGGATAGTTTCACTTGGTGACCTGGCAGTGGAGGATCAATCCTCTGATGATGCCGGGCAGGCACTCGAGGAAATTTCAAACCCTTCCGAGCCGGAAAAATAAAAGGATGCTTGTAGCCCGTACTTTGGTGTACGGGCTATTTTGTGGAAAAAGTAGGGCACATTTTGTTATGAGGTTTTGTGGATTCTCCTTTCCTATTGGACCATCAATTAAGCTACTAAAAGAGGTTTGGTGGACTTCCCTCTACTATCAGGGCAACCAACTAATCTACTAAATGGGGGTTGGTGGATAAATAGGACTATCTGGAACATCAATTAATCCACTAAGTGTGGTTTGGTGGACTTTTTGCCTCAACATGAGAAGCTATTTATCCACTAAATTCATATTCGTGGACGAATAGTACCTTCTAGATCACCAATTAATCCACTAAACAATGTTTAGTGGACTTTTTACAACAAGCAGAGAACCAATTAAGCTCCGACACTGTAACTGTGAGTTTACCGCTACTCGGAGTGAATGGTCATATAAGGAGTTGGTGGAAGGAATTCTCTGAGATAGTAAAATTTTTTCGGATAAGTATGGAAAACCTCGGATATATGTTGGGAAATATCGGAAACCAATTGTTTTTTTACTGTTAACACGTGTAAAATTAGATGTAAAGTCCTAGAGATAATAATATGGAAGGGGTACATGGTTGGACAAGAGGGGTTATGCCAAGGGAGTTGAATTTTTTAATCTATCAGAAGGACATGTTTTTTATAACACATACAGTCCTGACAGGTACATAGACAATCTGCTTTTATTTATTCGCTCTGGCCTTAATCAGGGGCAACACTGCCTGATAATAGAAAATGACCGGCTTTGGTTAAGGGCCAAAAGTAGATTTTCGAAGAATTTTACATCAAAGCAGCTTGAACGCGTCATTCATATTAATAATTTTGATTTTTATTACTACACTGGTGATTTTCACACAGAAACGATTGTCGATTATTTCTCCAAAATCCTTTCTCCATATAAAGAAAGAAAATTCGAAGTTAGGACATGGACACATGTGGAGTGGGGGAATGACATCGACATGAATACAAAAATAAAGCAGTTCGAACAAAAGGCAGAAGAGGATGTTTCAAAACTGAAGCTTTTGGCAGTTTGTGCATATGATGGTGAAAGACTGAATAAATCATTGATTGAATCCCTGCACGCCACTCATAATTATTATTTAAGCGATAAGGTTTAATTAAAAACGGCTCACTCTTTAAAAGTGGCCGTTTTTATATGGAAATGTTCGGTTCAATGAATCTTACGTCTTTTTCAAAATTGTGCCAGAATTCTTTTGTCTAGAACCTTGGAAAGCTTTAGAAGGAGATTTGATATAATAGTTTCTTCATACTAGGCAGTCCTATATACGCCGCAGGTTTTCTAGACCCTCCATTGACGACCGTACACTTTATCCTTTTACCCATAGGGTCATTGAGAGTCCATTAACGACTGTAGACTCCAATTTAATAACAAAGAGTCGTCAAGAACCTTTATTGACGCCCGTGCACCCCATTTTATTGCCACAGGGTCGTCAAGAACCTCTATTAACGACCGTGCACCCATTTTAATAGCCATAGAGTCGTCAAGAACCTCTATTAACGACCGCGCACTCTATTTTTATGCCCACAGGGTCGTCAAGAATTAAAAGGAGGCACTATCCTCCAAAGAATAAGTCAATAATATTTGAAGCATTGCTGCTGCGTTTGTTATAAAACTCTGAGTACCCGCAGTTTTTACAAAAAACAACAGTAAATGTATTGTGCTGAATGTCGAACATTTTTGATAGTCCTGTCCCAGTCATTGCTACATCTTTAGTGCCTGTTTCTCTTCTCCCACATTTAATGCAGCCTTTCTTCTCCATGCAGACCACTCCTCGTAAATGTCCTTTACTTTAATAAACGAGATGTTTTTGAAAAAGTTACAATTGGTTTTGTTTTCCGAAGGGTTTTTTCCAGTTAGGTCGAATTTAAATGAGGGGAACATTTTCTTGTACCAATTTGTCTATTCATCGAGGAGGTTTCTGTGTGATTAAAAATGTAACTGTTATAGGATCAGGAGTAATGGGGCACGGAATTGCCCAAGTTTATGCACTCGCAGGATACCCAGTCAAAATGTATGACATCAAAGAGGAGTTTTTGCAAAAGGCAATGGAACTCGTTAAGGCTAACTTGTCCCTGTTGATTCAGGAAAATGTGATTACAGATCAGGAAAAGTCAGCCGCCCTTGAACGGATTAACCCGACAACGGATTTAGAGGAGGCTGTAAGGGATGCCGATTTTATCACTGAAGCAATCCCTGAAATCATCGAGCTGAAGTGGGAACTGTTCAGCAACCTGGAGAAGTTCGCCAAACCGGAAGCAATTATTGCTTCGAACACGTCAACTTTTCCAATTTCAAGGCTGATTGAGAAAGCTTCAACGCCTGAACGGATGCTGATTACCCACTTCTTCAATCCAGCCCAGCTAGTTCCGCTTGTTGAAATCGTGAAACACGACAATGTATCTGAGGAAACGGTCCAACTTACGAAGGATCTGATGACGAATATTGGGAAAACGCCAGTCGTCCTTAATAAGGATGTTCCCGGATTTATTGCAAACCGGCTGCAGGCAGCGATTGTCAGGGAAGCGTTCTATCTTTTAAAAGAAGGAGTGGCTGACGCGCGTGACATCGACACAGTCATTACAGCCGGCCCTGGTTTCCGCTGGGCATTTATTGGCCCGATCGAAACAGCGGATTTTGGTGGTCTTGATACGTGGAAGCGAGTTGTTGAAAACCTGGCCCCTGTCCTCGACGACAGCAAGGGTGCACCTGCAGTCATTGAAGAACTGTATGCGCAAGGAAAACTTGGCACGAAGACGGGAGAAGGAATTTACAAGTATGACAACGTATCCGTCGGGGATAAAATACGCGAGCGCGATGAAAATTTTATTAGGTTGGCAAAAATAAAAAATAACCAAGAGTAGGTGTGAATTGTTGACTGAAGAGGAACGGATTGACCGGGCCATGAAAAGGGCAGAAGCCTCTTTGGCGATTGATGGTTTCATTATTACGGATGAACATAGGAAGCTTGTCAGGTCACGGCTTCAGGGTAGTATCAGCGAAGAGGAATTCTTAAAGAAAGTGCTGAAGTATGTGAAAGGAAAGCACACGGAATAGACTGATATAATGGTAACGGAAATATGAAAAGGAGTACTTCCGGTTTTTTTGGGAAGTACTCTGTTTGTTTAGCTTTCAAGTTCTCCATAGTCGATTGATTTTCCGTTCTGGTCATAAAAAAACAAATCGGCAGGAAAGGCCACTGTATCCTTTGGAACCTTTTTGTATTTCACAAACATATATTCCTCGGAAACATCCGAAGTAAAGGCAAAGTCGCTGTAATATAATTGGGCTTTAATCGAAGCCAATCTGCCTGCTGGATTCTTTCCTACGATTAACCCATATACACCCTTATTTGTTTCAATCTTTTCATAGGATACGAGGTTGCTCCCATGCCCACTCCGCTCAATCTTATATCTGCCATTCCATCCCTTCGAAAGTTGAGCATATCCTATCCCGCCATTTTCCAGCTGAAACAATGCGATATATGCATCCGAGTCATCAAGTCGAATAAAATCAGCCACTTTCAGCTCCACACTGGACGAACCTCTGCTTAGCCACTCACTCAAATTTGCCTGAATATCTATCCGGTCATCCGGCGTATTAAACTGGCCATAATAGTACCACACGTACAGCCCGGCAAGGACACAACCCAAAACAATAAAATTTGACCTCATCTAACGACTTCCCTTCTCCTATACAAATTTGGAAAAATATGATAAAATATAACTAATAGGGACGGATTTCGTTTACCTGTTCAAATGAATGGAATTTTACTAAAAACAGTAGAAAATTGGATAAAACTGTCCAAGGTGAAAACCGGCCGAAATTCCGTAAGGGGTGAAATGAATGAATATAATGGCATTGTTGGGTGTTGGTGCACTTGCGTTGATTGGGTTTGGGGTTTTCGTTGATTATATGTATAAGAAAAAAGGAATTGTAACAGACCCTCATGAAAATCAAAAACATGTGAACCCGTCAGAGAGGGCATATGTTGAGTCGATGCTGAATCATCATAAGGACCAGCATAATAATCCGTTTTAATTTTCACCAAAAATCATCTTCAAGGTTTGACAATTCTACAAAATATTAAAATGCCTGCAGCAGATTGGTATTTACCTATATACAATAATACCATTAATTTACAAATAAAAATAGAGTCAGAGTTTTTAGAACAGACTCTTGTCACAAAAAATTGGCTGCCCATTAAAGGCAGCCAATTTTTAATCCTGCTGGTGGTGGCCGGAGAGGGAGGAGGTTGCTCCCATATGTCCTTCTTCCTTCTTAAGTTTTGAAACATCTCCGGCATTTTCGATATCACCGGTAGCCTCGTAGCCAGCAACAGGTATATTCGAGGTTGTCCCGTATAGACCCATTCCGCCGAGCTCGGCATTCAAATGTTCTTGTCTTTTCTCTTTTTTACTCATTAATTTTGCCTCTTTTCCATATAATATTTCTGTTCATCCTGTTACCTCGACCAATTTATGTAACGAGACATCAAAATCTGACTGGCAGTCATATTTGGGTCACTTTATCCGCCCGTCACGAACGCACCACTGGCCGCAGAAGAACTGAGTGAATCAAAATGGGTGTTTTTTGAAGCGAAATAAGGTCAGGAGGACATAGTAAGCCTCCTTTTTGGCTTAGTCTTCCACATTCCTTGTGGAAAATGTATAATTCCAAAATAAAAAAGGACTGAGAACAGTCCTTTTTCTAGCGCTATTTGGGCATCTTCCTGTAATACCGTTCGCCGGTCTCCGGGTTAAAATAAACCCTCGTTTTTTCACCAGTAACCGGATCAATGTTAACTTCATCCGTAGGATTGAAACCCGGCGGCACCTGGGAAGAATTGTTGCTTTTATATCGCTTATCATAAATAAAATAACCGAGTAAAATCAGAACAATTACAGCCAGGATTTGTAAAAGATAAAATCCAGCAACAAACTCCATTTAGACCTTCTCCACAACCGCAGCGGTTCCATAGGCAACAATTTCGCTCATGTTCTGGCCGATTTCACCTGAATCGAACCTCATCATAATGATTGCGTTCGCGCCCATTTCAGTTGCATTCCGGATCATCCTGTCCATTGCTTCCTTCCTCGAATCTTCGAGCATGGATGTATATTGCTTGATTTCACCGCCAACAAGGCCTTTAAGTCCTGCCATGATATCTCCGCCCAAGCCTCTGCTCCGGACAATCAGCCCGAAACAAGGACCTTTTACTTCTTTCACCCGGTATCCTTCTATTTTTTCCGTTGTTACAACTATCATAATAATCACCTCATTATTAGTATTCGCCCTTAATCGCAAATACTCCTTTTTCAAAGCTTGGAAAAAGGAATTTAATAAGAGGCTGATTCAAAATGGAATGCCTTCTTTATATATTCAGCTATGATAACAATTTCCTGTTAGTTTGGGTAATCGTACAAGTGCTAGTTGAATGACAACTCAGGGGTGCGAAGGTGCCAAACTGCTATTCATAAAGCCGATGAATCACAACTCGGGGGTGCAGAGGGACCAAGATGTCAATCATAAAGCCGATGAATGAAAACTCGTGGTTGCGGAGGTGCCAAGATGTCATTCATATAGGAGATTAAATTGCGGAGGGCCTGATAATGATAAACAAGAAGGAACTGTACAACAGAAAGCGATGAAATTCGTTCCATATAAAAAAGTACAAAAATAAAAGCTGCCCCAATAGAGGCGATATTTAACGCCCTTCTGGGACAGTCTCTCAATTTACTCTACAGTGATTTCTTCTTCCTTGTGATCATGAATGTCGCCTTTTTCAACATGGATTTGTACATGGTACGTCCCTGGCTCGCTAAAGGTATAGCGGGTTTCGTATGCCCCATCGGTTAAACCACTAGCATCTAGGAATTCGTGCTTTTCAGCGCCGTCCTTCCAAACCTCAAATCGAACGGCCGCATCGGTGAGGGGTTTGCCTTCGTTCACAAGAGTAACCTTCAGCAAATTTTCTTTGCCTGCCTGAAGGGGACTAGCAGAGAACTCCATTTGGACTCCGTGCGCATGGTGGACATCCGCACTTTCTTTAGATTCAGCATTGCCTGAATCTTTCGCTTCAGGATCCGCAGCGACGTCAATCGTCACTTTCGGCATCGTATGCATCTCCCGGGCAGTCACATGGCTGATGATGTCATATTTCCCAGGTTCGGAAAAGATTTTTCTTATCGAATAGATGCCTTCACCTTTATGCTCAGCTTCAATCATTTCGTTCTCGGATGCGCCTTGCTTCCTTATTTCGAACTTCACCTCATTGGCATCCTCGACATTTTCGTCACCTTGCGTAACATGTACCTTTAATTCAGCTTCCTTGTTTTGTTCAACTTTTTCAGGAATGTTGAACATGACTTCAACCATTTGTGGCGGGGAGTTTTTATTGCCGTTCGACGCATTGTTTTCATTAGACTTGCCACAGCCTGCAAGAGCAAGCAAAAATAGGCCAACCAGTATGACCAGCAGCTTTTTCATAACATTTTCCTCCTAAAAAACAAAAAAGATAAATCCAGATCTCATTCTTCTCTATAGTACAACAAGTCCTGGCAAAGTCCAGAAAAGATATTTATTACTATTATATTATTTAAATGCTATTTAAAAGGAATATAGTTCTAACTGCAGAAACTATATAAAGGAAACCCAACTATGAAACGGAGGATGATTGGTATGGCGTTTAAAGCAGGCGGTCTGTTTGTTAATTTACCGGTGAAGGATTTGGACAGGTCAATTGAGTTTTTCAAAAAAATCGGCTTCGAGTTTGATTCGCGATTCACGGACGAAAATGCGACATGTATGATAATCGGCGAGAATATATATGCGATGCTGCTCGTAGAAAAATTCTTTCAAAGCTTCACCAAAAAGGAAATCGCTGATCCAAAAAGGACAACTGAAGTTATTCTCGCACTAACAGCCGGAAGCAGAGAAGAGGTTGATGAAATTGTAAAAAAGGCACTGGATGCTGGAGGGCAATTTTCAAATGACCCGCAGGACCATGGCTTCATGTACAGCTCTAGTTTCCAGGATGTGGACGGCCACCTTTGGGAAGTTTTTTATATGGAAAATCCGGAACAGGAGCCTCAAGGCTAAATACTATGGGCATTTATCAAAAGAGTCACTGAATTTGAGTCAAAATGGTTTCTTTTAATTCCCCTTTAGTAAAATTTTCCTAGTTTACCAGGTCTGTGGTACGATAATTTCTGGGAGAATTTTCACATTAGGGGGTAACGCGGTTGATACAGCAGCACAAACGTCTTTATTATATCGATAATTTAAAAATTGCCATCTGTATGCTGGTTGTGGCTCACCATGCTGGGCAAGCGTATGGGCCGGGGGGCTGGTGGTACTTCCAGGAGGGGGAATCCGTCCAATGGCTCGGGCGTTTTTTCGCTGTCAATGCATCCTTCTTTATGAGCATGTTCTTTTTCCTGTCAGCCTATTTTCTGCCAAAGTCGCTTGAACGCAGGGGACAAATGACATTTCTCAAAGAGCGATTTAAGCGGATTGGCATCCCGCTCATTCCTGGCTTTTTGCTTATGATACCGATACTCATGTATTTGTATTATATAAACTTCCGAGTCTACGGAACCCCGTCTTTCTTTGAATACTATCGGCAAATTTTCTTTGGATTGGGCGAGCAGCCAGCTGGTTGGACCGGTCCATCCTGGCCCGATATGCAATTCGGTCATCTCTGGTTCCTTGAGCATCTGCTCGTTTATGCAGTCATCCTCGCTGCCTGGACGCACTTTTTTCCATGGAATGAAAACAATGAGCCGGCAATTCTTAAAACCTATCAAATCATTCTGTTCATTGGCGTGCTGACTACCGCAACGTTCTTAATCCGCATCGAGTATCCAATTGACCGATGGGAAGGTGCACTGGGCATCATCCAGACCGAATATGCACACCTTCCGCAATACGCCAGCTTTTTTACGCTTGGAATACTCGCTTCACGCAAGAAATGGCTTGAAAACTTTAGCTCAGCAACAGGATATGTATGGCTCTCAATCGGAATGGCGATAGTTGCGTTTTTTTATTTTAGCAATGAAGGGGTTATTTCCTTTTTTACAAAAGGCGGGGCGAACCTGGGCAATCTTGCAAAATCATTCGTTGAAACCATGCTATGCACATCGCTGATTATTGGGCTAGTAATCTTGTTCCGCAATCACTTCAGCGGAACCAACAAGCTTACGAAGCTGCTTGCCGATAATGCTTTTGTCGTTTATTTCGTTCATGTCCCAATCGTCGTTTTTCTCCAATACATGGTCACCGGGCTCGCGGTTGTCACGGTTGTCAAATTCCTGTTAACCGCGATTTTTGGAATCCTCCTCAGCTTTTTATTTAGTATTTTTGTCTGGAGGAAGATTCCTTATCTCCGCAGCCTTATGTAAATTGACAGGGCCGTCCTGTAATCAGGAGGGCCCTGCTGCATGCTCTCCTAAATAACCGGATATTCCTGCTCATAGCGGACATTCGTATAAAAGGGGGGCCGCGGCCCAATAACCGGCTGCTCAAACCGCACACTATTATTTCCATAGTATATCGGCTGTTTCCCGTCCGCCTCATCCATTATGAGAAATCTGACCTCCGCATTCTTATAATTCGCCATCACATATCCCTCCAACATATTTCATCTCTCCAGCATATACGTTTTTTGGAAAAAAAGTGCCCGGCCTACGCTCTCCGTTTCGGCACAACATACCGACGCCCACATACACTATTCCGAATGGGCTAAACCGGCAATAGGCTTTGAAGGAGGTACGGCATGACAGATAAGAGACAGCATAATCAAAACGAACCTCGGTATCCGATGTATCCCCACTACGGGAAAATCACGAAATATGAGGATGTTCCAATTACCGTCCCTGAACAGCGCCAGGAACGGCAGCCAGGTGTTGAAAGGCTGATGGATCCAAGACCAATCATTGAAAACCCCAATTACAAAGGAACAGGCAAGCTGAAAGGGAAGGCTGCTTTAATTACCGGGGGAGATAGCGGTATGGGCGCAGCAGTGGCCATCGCGTTTGCAAAGGAAGGTGCAGATGTTGCAATCGCCTATCTTGATGAACATGAGGACGCCAACAGAACAAGGAGGCGCATTGAGGAACTAGGTCAGCGATGCCTGCTTTTGCCAGGCGATCTGCGGGACAAACAGCAATGCATCCATATTGTCGAGCGGACTGTCGAGGAATTCGGCACGCTCGATGTGCTTTGCAATCATGTCGGCATTCAATTCCAACAGCTCAGCCTGCTTGACATAACTGATGAGCAATTCGATGATACATTCAAAGTGAATATCTACTCCCATTTCTATGTAACCAGGGCGGCGCTTCCCCATTTAAAACCCGGAAGCTCAATCATTAATACAGCATCCGTTGTTGCCTTTTACGGAAATGAGCAGCTGATCGACTACACAGCCACCAAGGCTGCCAACGTCGGCTTCACCCGTGCACTCGCAAACAATCTGGTCAAGCAGGGAATACGAGTCAATGCGGTCGCCCCGGGCAGATTTTGGACACCGTTGATTCCTGCCAGCTTTTCCGCTGACCAGGTTCCGCTCGCAGGCAACCCGATGCAGCGCCAGGGCCAACCGTTCGAAATTGCGCCGACCTTTGTTTACCTGGCCTCAGATGATTCCAGGTTTGTAACAGGACAAACGCTTCATGTTAATGGAGGGCAGGTAATGGGTTCTTAGATATGATTGAGCATAAGAGGACTTACGGATTCCTGTGAGGCTAAGTGACTTTAGCATTCAATCTTTGAGTGCAAAGTCACTTATAGCCTTTCTTAATGACTTTAGCATTCGAAATTTCCACACAAAGTCACTTATAGCGGTTCCTCAGTGACTTTAGCGTTCGGATTTTCCGCACAAAGTCACTTATAGACTTAAATAGTAAATACAGCATGTAAACTTTCAAGGACAAAGTTACTTATCTTAGTGTCTAAGGTACCTTTCTGTATAATTGGATAACAAACAACAAAAGAGGATATTGAGAAGTTTCGGAGAATAAATAATCGACAGCACTCAAGATGTGGTTTTATTATTGACCTAAAACATTTGGCTTGGTAAAAAGTCGGAGAATACGCATAAAGAGCTATTGAACTTACGCATGAACATTCATAGAGACTTTTTTATAAGGGTGATAGAAAAATTGATTTCGAGTGGAAAAGATTTTCACTGCTGTGCAACATGCCAGCATTTCAAAGCCGAAAAGACTACTGGCGGAATGAACTATTTTTGCAGCCGGCTGGGATATGAAACAAAACCAACTTATAAGTTTAACTGCTGGAGCCCGAAAGACCAGATTATAAAATTGATGCAGAAACGAACAGAAGGCTAAATCGTATAACCAAAAATACGCCTGCGATAGAGGTACATAAAGGAGAGGTCCAATGTTCATTGTAAATGTCGAAGGTGCTATCCAGAAAGATGGCAAGTGGCTTGTTATCAGAAGGAGCGAAAAAGAAGAGCATGCCGGGGGAATGCTTTCTCTCGTTGGAGGGAAGGTGGATGTGGGAGAACCATCTAATGACATCCTTGAAATAACGCTAAAACGCGAAATTTTTGAAGAGGTCGGGATTGAAATAGCCAATCCTCAATTTATAAATAGCTCCAGGTTTAGTACCGGTTCAGGAACACAGGTGATAAATATAATCTTCCGGTGTGAAGTCCTGGAAGGAAAAGCTCATATCAAAAGCCCGGATGAGGTTAGCGAGATTCTTTGGCTCACAACCGAGGAAATTTTAAATGATCCAAGTGCACCTGACTATTTAAAAGGGCCAATTCGTCTTGCCGATAAGTCACTGTCGGTTTTGTGAAGGAGGTTGAGGATGTGAAACAGATTGGTGAATCGCTAATCTTCCGATTTCAAACTTCCTTCCGAAGAGAGGGTTCACTCCCTATGTTTATCGATTGCATATGAAAATCGATGAGCGGATTCTTTGGGCGAACGGTATAAATACGACAGCGGCATTTAAATAAATTGGAATAGAAGAAAGAAGGTGAGCAAGTGAGAGAAAACCGTCGTTCGTCTTCCCATTATGACAATCAAATTTTCGAGATTGACGAGCAAATTTGCCAACTTTTAAAACAGCGTAAAGAGCAGTCAAGCGACAATCCTGGCTTTCCTCCGGATGAGATCATCTCAAACTGGGCCGTAAAGTACGGATTATATGAAGACTTTTTGCGGAATTTGTTTGAGGCAATGAGATACGAGGAGTTTTTCAAACCGAGAATAGAACCAGCAGGATTTCGAAAGCATCTGTCTGTACTAAAATCTGCTGCAATCCATGATAAGATCTATTCAATTACGGCTATCAGCCAATATGAGAATGCCAGCATAGTAAAACTTCACATTGATTGGTATGAGCCCGAAGAAAAATCGCAGCTGCGAATGAAAAACCAACATAAAACGTATGAGTTGTCTATTAGTGAACAGTATGATTGCAGGCAAGAACGGGCATCAGGCTCAGCCGGGCATTATACATACACCTTTATTGTTGCGCCCCCGCTTCCTGACGACGTTTCTGGTATTACTCTTGTTTTCAGGGAGTATAGCGACGTTATAAGGGACAAAGCAACAGGACTGGACATAATCATGGCGTTAGATTGACTCAACCACAAAATGCAGAGCCTTCCACTTGGGAAGAACTCTGCTTATTTTTATTTTGTCATGGTAACGTAACTTTGCCACACGTCCGCATTTTGTACCGCACAAAGAGAGCTCCCTGGGATGGCTGCAAAATCTTGATTTCCTTGCCTTCAAAAGCTGTTTGGGTTTCCATTACGACAAGATGTAGTCAGAATAAGCAAAACCAATCAGCAGGGACGAAAATATTGCAAACATGCCCACAACAGACTAAACTTAAATAATATGAAAATATAAAACCGAAATACTTTTGAAAGTGAGAGGCAAGCGATGAGTTCCATGTCAGAAATATCCTCCTATCTGGGACAACATGCAAAGCAGTTAGCCAAGCAGATAGTGGAAAGTGTTGTACAGAGGTTTGATACAACTTTACCCGAATGGGAAATAAAACAGGCAATTAAAATGTATGAGGAATTATTGGGTTATTTGAGTGGAGCACTGTTGACTGGTGACGAAGAAGAGGTGCCTGAAGCTCTTGTATCCTGGAGCAAACGAAATGCGGAAGCGCAGGCAGAAGCAGGGGGGAGCATATCGGAAATTATCGTCCGGTACTCGCCAACGAGGGAAGTATTCGCGGATCTATTGACCGCGATTGGCGGGAAGTTCGACCTTTCACGTGAGGAAACAACCCACCTAATTAAATGGATTAATAAACTTATGGATGTAAGTATGAATGAAACAGTTTCGGCCTTCGAGCGGTTAACCGAGGAATATAAAGCAGGAGCCGAAATGGAAATGGCAGAGTTATCTGCACCGATTGTCCCGCTTTTGGATGATATGGCAGTGATTCCTTTAATAGGGGAAATGAATCAGTACAGGGTGAAGTATATCCTGGAAAGAGTGATTCCGCGTGTCTCCGCTATGGAAATCAAACGTGTAATCATTGATTTTTCCGGCATAAAAAATATCGATGACCACATTGCCCACTCACTGCATGAGATTGGCAGTGTTTTTAAGCTTCTCGGCATTAGGACAATCGTGACTGGCCTCCGTCCGGAATTGGCGAAAATGGTTGTCCAAAGCGGACTTTCAATTTCGACTTTCGAGATTTATGCCAATGTAAAACAGGCATTGAAAAAAGCTCATTAAAAATCCACTCTGGGATTTCCAGAGTGGATTTTTGTTTCCTAACGAGATTTAAGATTCACAACTGTCGATAATTCTTCTTTCTAGTTTGATACAGCTATCAACAAGGAACTTACACTTTGTTTTTAAGCAATCCGTGAGGCATGCCCTTCAACTTTTGGCTCAGGCACAAAAGCCAGAATAATCATTCCGACAATGAAGAGTACAACAAGGCTGAAGACACCCATACTTGAATTGCCAGTAATCTGCGCAGTTGCCCCGACCAATAGCGGACCCATGATAGAAGCGAATTTGCCGAAAATATTATAGAATCCGAAAAATTCATTCACATTCGCTTTCGGCACAAGCTTTGCAAAATAAGATCGGCTTAGTGCCTGGATACCTCCTTGTGAGGTAGCAACAAGCATTGCCAGAATCCAAAAGTCTGTAGCTGTCTCAAGAAAATAAGCATAGATACAAACGATAATATAGACAGAGATACCGACATAGAGCATTTTCTTGCCCGTATATTTGGCAGACAGTTTTCCAAACAGAATTGCAAACGGCCAGGCAACCACTTGGGTAACGAACAGGACAATCAGTAACGTAGTTGAGGTTAGCCCAAGGTCTGTCCCATAGGCGGTTGACATTGTAATGATGGTTCCGACGCCGTCAATATAAAAGAAATAAGCTAAAAGAAAGAGAAATAATGCCCGGTATTTCTTAATTTCTTTAAAAGTCTTCCCAAGGCGCCTGAAGCTGTTTAATATAATCTGTGGTTCGCGCTCAAGATAATGTTTTTGATGGACATTTTTGAACATTGGGATTGCCCATAGCCCCCACCAAAGTGCTGTAATCAGAAAAGCGATTTTACTCGCAATAGTTACTGAAATAGGGAGAATGCCTTGTTGGGCGGTAATGATGATGGCAATTGACAGAATGAATGGAATCGTCGAGCCGATATAGCCCATCCCATAACCGCGGGCTGAGACCTCGTCAAGCCGTTCATCCGTGGTTACGTCAACAATGAATGCATCGTAAAATACATTCGTCCCCGTTGAACCGAGGACAGCAAGTGTGTAGCAGATTAGCAGCGCCATCCAATTGCCGCTGGGGATGAACGCGAGCGCAGCGGTTGCTGTAATCCCAAGAATAAAAAACATCGTAAAGAACTTCTTTTTCAAACCCCTATAGTCCGCAACTGTCCCGAGAATCGGCGCGATCATAGCTAATATAAATGTCGCAATCGCAATAGTATAGCCAAGATAAGCAGTCGAGTCTGCGCCACTTAGCCCGGCATCCGTTGCAGATGCCTTGTAAAACAACGGAAATACGGCGGTCGAGATAATGATTGAGTAGGCCGAACTTGCCCAGTCGTAGCGGATCCAGCTGCTTTCTTCCTTTGTAAAACCTTTCATGAACGTACCCCCTAATTTGTTTGTGACAACCTTTTAGGCTTGTGGAGAAATTTTGATAAAGGTTTTTCGTGACTTCAATTACTGATTTTCGTATTACTAAGTTCCTGGATTAGTAATTCTTCAATAACATGGCCATCGGTATCCCCGAGATCAACACCGATCAGCCTCGCAAGTGTCGGCCCTTCATCAACAAGCCTCATCGATGGAATTTTAACTCCTGGCCGAATCCCTCTTCCGGCTGCGAAAAATACCGTCTCGTAATCGTTCTTAGTAGGGGAGTATCCATGGCATGCGAATGTGTAGTTTTTCTCGCGGGCTGTTTCCTTTGTCACGGCCTCCAGGTAGTCACCTTCAATTGCCTCCTCGAAGTAATAGCCCCGCTCAGCTTCAATCATATAGAGGGCATTGCCATCCGCGCCTCTTAACGCAGCTTCGGGTCCGGTAATGATTTCTTCAATTCCTTTGCCTTTTTCCTGTAAAAGGGTAAGGACAGTCTGTTTCGTTTCTTCATCATTTTCGTCTTTGACATAAATGTACGCCGAGCCATCACAGCTGTTGCAAAACGCTTTCCAGTCGGCCACTTTACCGCTCACATTAAGCTTGATCAGGCCATGTTCCCTAAATAATACGTTAGGCTTAATTACTTTAGACTCGTCAAGCTGACTATGATCACCCAATAGGACAACCGTCGAATTATCTTCAAGGCCGGCCTCACGAATTGCAGACAGCAGTCTGCCCAGCCTCTTGTCATGGCGCCTGAGAGCGTCATATGCCTCGCTTGACGAAAATCCGTGATCATGCCGCATCGAATCCAAATCGACAAAATGGGCAAGCAGCAATCCAGGTTTTTTTGTTAAAATCGTATGTACCGTTGATTCAAGAACGAAATCATCAAGATACGGCTGGCTGATTCCGCGGCGTAGATGGCCGAACTTGCTGTTCAATTCAATTTGAAAAAGAGGTGTTCCATTCATGAGGGACACTGGAATTTGATGATGCCAAGGCCTGTTAGGAAAAATTTCCGGAAGATTGTAATCAATCGCAGCTTTTGCTGTCACAGGCCATAACAGGGCAGCAGTCGTCATCCCTGCTTTTTTTGCTTCGTCGTACAAAGTAGTTCCCTGGATATGGCGGCGGTGCCAATACCAATCGGGGGAAGGTCGTCCGGGCTGAACCCGCTTGTTGTTGACAATCCTATGCCTGTTCGGGAAGTTACCGGTCACGATTGTCGTATGGCATGGATAGGTCACGGATGGATAAATCGTTTCGACAGACGTACAATAGGAGCTTTTTTCGATAAAAGCACTGAAGTTTGGCAAGTCTCTCAGGTAAGGAACATCCAGAGCCGACAGACAATCGAAAGAAAAGACAAATAAATGGTCAGTAAGTCGATTCATGGCACATTCCCTCCAAAAATATGTACTATTTTAATAATAAGAAATAGTTGGAAAAATAGGAAGTAAAAATTATTTTTCCGTCCTAGTCATAAAGTCTTACTAAATAGGTTTAGAAGTGTTGGAATAGGGCTATAGATACGTTGGGAACTGAAAATAAGTTTATTATTTTTAATTTGAAGCTTCTGAGTGATATACTTTTAACACTTCACAGATAGAGTAAAATAAAGAAATGATAAAAAAGGGGAATTTATAGAATGGAATCTACTATTAATCTTGGGATTCAAATCTCAGATTTCATAACAGATAATCGGCAAGAATTTAAAGAAAAGCTCCTTTCCGAAGCAGTGGATGTTGCACCAAAGATCCAAGAGATACTTCAAAAAGGAAACATTGATCTCCTGAAGAATGCAGAGCTGCTCGTCGGCTATGTATTGGAGGAGAAGGAAGAAGAGCTAATTCAATTTGCCGAGCAAGAAGGGCAAATTTGGGCAGAACACGCACTTACTCTTTCGTTCAAACTGGAATGGGTTCAAGCAATCCGCCGCACGGTTTGGAATTATATTTATCTTTTTGACCAAAAAAATGATAGTCTAGTGAAAAAGGAAGATTTTTTTACTCTTGAAAGACGAACCAATGATAAAATTGATCAATTTCTGAATACTTTCTTCCTTAGTTATTCGACTTTCAAAGATGAACTTCTTAATACCCAGCGCAAACTAGTCGAGCATCTATCAGTTCCAATCATTCCGGTCAGTCCGAGCGTATCCGTCCTCCCGCTTATTGGCCTGATTGATTCATACCGAATGCAGACAATTGAGGAAAAAACACTCATTGAAATCGCCAACCAAAAGGTACAGACATTGATTATTGACTTGTCGGGGATCGCAACAATGGAAATGGATGTCATGGACCACTTCCAGAAAGTGCTCAGCGGGGTTTCCATGATGGGCTGCAAAGGCGTCATCACCGGACTGAGGCCAGACCTTGTCAGAAAAATGATCCATGCCGGCATTACCTTTGCCGACAAAGCCGAAACAAAAGGCACACTCCAGGAAACACTGAAAAAATACCTTGAAATGCAATAGGGGACGTTCTCCATCGCCAAACCGGTGACGGGGATTGTTTTCCTTTGCAATAACAAATAGAGTGTCCTGTCCAGCAGGCAGGTCATCGTGCCTGATAAAAGTTTCTTTCAATAACGTTGTGCTGCAATTTTTTTGCAAAGTCACGAATCGGTCCAAGTTAAGAAAGAGTTGGGCCGTTTTATTTTTTTGCTGTTATAATGAAATGTGTTAAGTAAAGGTAGACATTCTGCCTAGTAGAGAACCTTCATAAAAATCGGCCAATATCGAAATCTTTTTACTAGATGGGGGGGGGAGGTACGATGAAACCTTATATCCATAAGTTCTTCCTTTATCTACTGTTATTCTTCACGTTAAACCTTATTGTTAATGCTCTTTTTAAATCCAGCTTACATGTAGGCACCGCTTTTTCGGTCGCGTTAGGGATGTCACTGGGTATAACGTACAGCGTGTATAGGAGCAGCAGGAAAAAGAAGCTTTTATAAAGACACGAAAAAACGCTCAAATGTTAATCTGAGCGTTTTTTTCGTAGTTATTTATTTGTAAAACACTTTGTCGATATTGTATTTTGCCTTCAATGTATTGATGGCATAAGTTTCGTATATTTCCCGATCCATCGGGTCATCCACGACCAGAACCGCTATCTTTTTGACTTCATCACGATGGTCTTTGATAGGAGATACGTTATCTTCAAAATGGCGTTTTACCCGGGGGCGCAGCTTCCTGGCTTTTCCGACGAACATCAAGTCATCATTCGCATCGTAAAAAAGGATTATGCCGCCTTTGTCGCGCGGAATCCGATGATAGTCGGTAAATCCGTACGTACTGCTAATCACGGCTTCGACAGGCTGTCCAAGTTGGTTCTTTCTTGTTAGAACCACATCCGGAGAGGGAAGTTCAATATTAATCATTACAATCACTCGCTTTCTTTACTTCACTTACTTTACCATAGCTTGGGCAAGAATCCAATCCATGCCGGGCATGAATAGTTTTACCAAAACAGCCCGTAAACAATATGAGTTTATTGGAAAAATACAAGGTTGTACATGCTTTTTTACATATATCCGAGAAAATCTGAATATATCCGAGAAAAATAAAATATATCCGAGAAAATTTGAATATATCCGAGAAAAACGCTGGATATCCGAGATTTTCACATTTTCGACAAATTTACACGCCACTAATTGTTTGAAGAAAACCACCCGGAAAGTTTGTAAACCACTTCATTAATGGTATAACCAAGTAGAGAGAATCAAAACTATGATTCGGAGGAAAAAAATATGCTGAAATACAATTTTGAAGAGTTTCTTAAAGCAAATGACGCCCAGGCACTTTTTAAAGAAGAAAAAGAATTTGCAGAAAAACATGCGATGGTTCAAGCTGGAATGATTGTGGAACGGGATGCAAGGGAGCGCTTCAAGGATGCCTACATTGAACGGAGCGACAAAGAATCCGAGCAGTTGATTGACGAGGCCGGACCGGGATTGCTGGATCATCCGCTGACTTATCTCAAGGAAAATAAGAACGAGTTTTTGTACATGGAATCTGATTGGTTCGACCTGATTGGAGTTGATGCGGTTTCCCTCGAGTTGGACGACTTGTTCGGCTATTACTCTGCCCTTTGTGGGCTTAAGCTGCAAAAGAAATATGGCGAGCAGCTCAGGAAACTCCTGGAAGAAGAGTTTGGTTTTGACAAGCTTGATTATGGACTGATGTTCGATAGCAACGAAGGAATCTGGAATTTTAATTTCTGTGTAAACAAACTGAATGATTTTTTTGAAACCATGTCGATAGGCGAGGCATTTAGCCTTGTGTATCGCTTCCTGTTCCAACTGATTGATAAAGCGGAAAATGGTAAAATATAATAGATTGAGCAAAGGCAGCGGTACATCCGCTGTTTTTTGTGAATGGGAAAGTATGGATCTAAACTTTCCCAACGCATAAAAAAACTATGCTATTCGCCGATAAGACTGGCGAATACCAGTTTTTTTAACAAAAGGGGGAGCGGAGAGTGCGGATTTTCGGGGAAAAAGTTGAGGGGAAGCAATACGTTCACAGGCCTGCTGTGTACGGAGTTATGTTTAACGAGAAAAAGGAAATCGGAATTATCGAATGCGGGGGAAAGTATTTCCTTCCGGGCGGCGGATTGGAGGGGCAAGAAACGCATGAGGAGTGCCTGAAGAGGGAGAACATTGAGGAGATTGGCCTTGAAAGTGAGATCGGTGCCTTTATCGGCCGTGCACAGCGCTATTTTGTTTCAACCTTGGATCATATTTATTATTTAAGCGACGGTTATTTTTACTTTTGTGAGCCAGGTGCGCGAAGTTATGACCCACTCGAGGATGACCATACCCTCGTCTGGATGGGGCCAACAGAAGCGATCAACTGCCTTTTTCATGAACATCAAAGCTGGGCTGTACAAGAGGCAGTAAAACTGCTTTCAACGCCTGTAAAAGGATAAAAACCAGGGTGCGGGAAATTAGCCGCACCCTGGTTTTTACTAACTTCAAAGCTCAAGCCCTTTCGTTACCCGGGTGCGCTCGATCACCTTCAATACCGCAAAGCCAATTGCTGCTCCAACAAATGAACTGGTTATGAACGCAGGCATGAAGCCGAACAAGGTGGCTTCCTTGCCGATGAATAGAAGCGCAATTGGGTAGGATGCGAAAGCACCGAGTATCCCAGTACCAATAACCTCACCTGAAAATGCCATCCCGACACTTCTTGTTTTTTTATAAAAATAAGCTGCCAGCAAGGCGCCAAGCATGCTTCCCGGGAAAGCAAACACAGAGCCGGTTCCCATCATGTTCCTCAGAAGCGACACACCAAGGGCCTGCGCGACCGCATAATAGGGGCCAAGCAAAACAGCAGACAGCACATTCATAACATGCTGGATAGGGAATGCCTTCACAATGCCTAGCGGGATATAGAAAAGGTGGCTCGTTAGTGTGCCTAAGGCAATAAACATCGCAGTTAATGTAAGCTTCTGTGTTTGTTTCATATAGTAGTTCCCCCTCGTAACAAAACTGTATTTTTTAGTTCGCGGGCAGCTTCTTCAGGGTTTTCCGCCCGGCTGATAGCTGTGATAACTGAAACGCCATCCGCTCCTGCTTCGATGACAGACCTTGCATTTACGCTTGTTATTCCGCCTATTCCTACAATCGGAATGGCATATCCCTTTAGGCGGAGTTCCTTAATCAAGGGGGTACCGCGGGCAGGGTTTGCGTCTTCTTTTGTTTTAGTCGAAAAAATCGGTCCAATGCCAACGTAATCAGCACCTGATTCAATCGCATGCCGGACTTCCTCTTCGCTGTGAGCGGATACTCCCAATATCTTGTCGCCAATCCTACTCCGCACTTCCTCGGCGCTGCCGTCATCCTGGCCAATATGGACGCCGTCGGCATCAATCGAAAGTGCAAGATTAACATCATCGTTCACGATAAACGGAATCCCATGCGCTCTGCAAATAGATAACAGCCTTCTAGCAAAATCCGTTTTATCTTTTCCTTCAAGGGCACCTTTACCTTTTTCACGGAACTGAAACAGTGTAATGCCGCCTTTAATCGCTTCTATAAGAACCTTCTCAGGCTGTTGCAGGCAATTGTTTCTCCCTGCGATAAAATAAACCTTAAGTAATTCTTTCATATTTACTGGCTCAACTCTCTGCATCTGCTTAGTTCCTTTCCGTCAAAATGAGCTGATTGTATGCCCAATGATTGGTCGGCCCGTGGCCATTGCCAATGTGGATTGGATGCTCAATCGCCGCCTGGATAAACCGTTTAGCGTCTGAAACGGCCTCATTAACTGAATTTCCTTTTGCAAGCCCAGCCGTAATGGCCGCAGAAAACGTGCAGCCGGTGCCGTGTGTATTCTTTGTCTCAATCCGCTCGCTGGCAAAATAAGAAAATTCTTTTCCGTCAAAAAGAAGATCTACCGCCTGTGTGGAATGTTCATCATGTCCGCCCTTAATAATCACATATTGGGCACCAAGGGCATGGAGCCGCTTAGCCGCTTCCATTTTATCTTCTTCCGTTTTTATCGTTAATTCAGTCAGCACCTCGGCTTCAGGAATATTGGGTGTTACCACAGCTGCAAGTGGCAGCAGATAGTTTTTCAAGGCTGAGACAGCTTCCTGCTGAAGGAGGGAGGCGCCGCCTTTTGCAATCATTACCGGATCGACGACAACATTCTTCCACTCGTACATGGATATTTTTCTTGAAACTTCCTCAATAATTTCAGCATTAAAAAGCATCCCGGTCTTAAGTGCGTCTGTTCCGATATCTTCTCCAATTGAACATATCTGCTCCGCAACCGCCTCAACAGTCATTGGATAAACCTCCTGGACACCGAGCGTGTTTTGTGCGGTTACCGCTGTCAGGACAGACATGCCATACACACCGAGTTCCTGAAATGTTTTGATATCAGCCTGAATTCCTGCACCGCCGCCGCTATCTGAACCGGCTATCGTTAACACTTTTCTCATTGGTGGAATTCCTCCTTTAAAAGTTGATACGAGGCTCTTTGTTCAAGGTCATCACCGCTAATCTTATAAAGCTGGTTTAAGAATTCACGTTGAAAACTGCCTGGACCTTCGAGCTCGGTTTTCTCTGCCGCCATTTCCGCTGCAGCTCCATAGCAAACTGCAGCAGCAGCGGCAGCTATAAGGCCATTTTTTTCAACGGCTGAAAACGCCCCAATAACAGAGGTTAACAGGCATCCAGCTCCGGTCACCTTTGTAAGAAGGGGGTGGCCGTTACTGGCAACATAGGTTGACTCTCCGTCGGTAATAACATCATCTTTGCCGGTTATGGCGATGACGGTCTCTAACTTACGGGCAGCAAGTACAGCAAGCTCGCGGGTGCTTCGATCCGAAATGGCAGAATCGACTCCTTTAATTTCCCAACGTTCCCCAATTAGGTTGGCGATTTCCGCTGCATTTCCCCGAATGATCGAGAGGTGCAGTTGGTTTGCCAGTTGCCTGGCTGTTTCTGTTCGATATGGGGTTGCTCCGGCACCAACAGGGTCCAGGATAACTGGAACTCCGTGCTCATTGGCGGATTTCCCGGCTGCCACCATTGCTTCGACTACGGGCGCAGTCAGAGTGCCAATATTCAAAACGAGGCTGCCGGCTGCCTTTGCCATGTCGGCAACTTCTTCAGCGGCATAAGCCATGACAGGGGAAGCGCCCAGTGCCAGCAGGCCATTGGCGGTAAAATTGGCTACAACCACATTGGTAATGTTATGGACAAGCGGATTTGTTTGGCGAACTTTATGTAGCATTGAACCTAATTCAGTTGTATTCAATAATGGCACCTCCTTAAGACATTACGAGTCCGCCATCGGCCATGATATTTTGGCCGGTCACAGCCCTGGACCATGGCGATGCGAAAAATAGTACACTGTCGGCCAATTCAGCAGGCGTTGTCACCTTTTTCAAGGGAGTGGACGCTTTTATCAAACCAAAAACTTCCTCCGAGGTTGCTGAGCTTGCATCGGTTGTCTGCAATAATCCTCCGGAAACCATGTTAACGGTGATCCCGTACTGGCCAAGGTCTGCGGCCATTGAACGGGTAAAACCGAGCAGGGCAGCTTTGCTCGTGTTGTAGTCATGGTAGGGAACAACCGGATTTTGGACAAGGTTGGTACCGATATTGATAATCCTGCCAAACTTCATATTTTTCATATCCTCGAGCCCTGCCTGTACTGTATTGAGAGCGCCGGAGATTGACCCTTCCAATTGCTGATTGTAATCTTCCCACCGAACCGTTGAAGCGTCCTTGTTATTGACTGGGTCAAACTTGAAAGAGACAAGGGCATTGTTGATAACCGTTGTAATCGGTGCGTGGAAATGCTCCTTTGCTTTCTTAAATAAGGCAGAAACTTGCTGGGCATTCCTGACATCAGCCTGGATGGCAATTGCTCCGTCTCCAAGCTCTGTTTCAAGGGCAACAGCCTGTTCCCCGCTTCTGAAATAATTGATGATAACCTTGGCTCCTTCGCGTGCGAAAGATCTGGCAATCTCCTTTCCAAGACCTCGGCTGGCGCCTGTTACTAGGACAATTTGATTTTTGATTTGCATCGAGATTCCCCCTTAGTAGTGTGTGATTGCAAATACGAAGCTTTCGGGCCGGAGTAAAGGGAATACAAAAAGGCCAGGTTCAAAAACGAACCTGGCCAAATAGCTAAAGTTAGCGGAAAATGTTTATCCTCTACTTTCCTACGCTGGTATTGTCCAGATCAGGTCCGAAGGGTTAAAAAACTTAGCGTTTTTCTCTCAGCCCGAAACAGGGCACCCCTAGTAGTCTTCAAATATGCAATTATTATAATAGTAAAACTATTTTTGAAATAAGTAAAGCATTTCGGGTCAGCATTGGAAAAGGAGCTGGGAGGGGGAATGTGTTGTTTCTGCAACAATGATGGGTTCAAGTAGCTTTATTTTTCAAGGAAACCAAGTTGGGAAAATTATTAATGGGAATATATGTCCGTATTTATATGCACGAGGTGGTATAATAGAAGAACAATAGGCATTGGTCCGTCCAAGGGTGGCCCGGTTACTCCGTGTTGAAAGGGGTGATGCCGGTGACAGTATACGAATCGTTAACGCTAATGATTACATTCGCGGGATTCGTTGTCACAATATTGGCTTTTTCACAAAAAAAATAATCCACCTTGAGTTTGCAGCTCAGGTGGATTAACTGCCCCAAAGCCGGCCCCTTGCCGGAACCGCCTATTGGAGACCGAACATGGTACCAGCATGTTCGGTCTTTTTTATTTATGTGTAGACAGGTACTATTATACCATATCTAAGAGAATTTCAAACTTCTACAAATTGTTCAGGCTTCTATATGTACTTATCCTAATTTTAAAAAATAAAACATGAATAACCCACTAATTAATCCAAATGCCAATTTTCGTAGTCCGCATTACTGGTTGGTAGAAGAGGTTTAATTCGGCGGCTTGATTGCATAGGCGCAGTTTAATCCGGATTATGTGGGCTATCCAAGTTTACTGCGCAGTTTCACGGATATATGCGCACATTCAGGTTTTACGCGCAGTTTAAAAATTTTATGAGAACTTTCATAGATTCAAGCTTTGATTAGACGCAAATTTAAAAAGCAATTTCCCAATCTCTAATTTTAAAATAACGCGAATATATGTTCGTGTTTTTGGTAGAGATTTGATATAATAAAAGTACAATAGAATAGGTTTTTCTCAAGGGTGGCCGGTTTACTCCGATCGAAAGGGGGGATGCCGGTGACAGTATACGAATCGTTAACGCTGATGATTACGTTTGCGGGGCTTATAATCGCG
Source organism: Bacillus sp. FJAT-27225 (assembly GCF_001685025.1). Lineage (GTDB taxonomy): Bacteria > Bacillota > Bacilli > Bacillales > Cytobacillaceae > Bacillus_D. The sequence goes on from NZ_MAYU01000025.1 coordinate 231,050, forward strand.
ATTCTGTCTTCTTCACAAAAAAAATAATCCACCCTTGAGTTAGCGGCTCCAGGTGGATTATCTTCTCAACGCCGGCCCCTAAGGGGGAACCGTCTATTGGAGGCCGGCCCATGTTCCCAGCATGGTCCGGCTTTTTTAGTATATGTTCTATTGGAATTATTATACCATATATCAACAGAAAGGAAACTCAATTTAACCACGGGGCGCTTGATAAGAGCCAGGGCTTCAATTTCGAACGGAAGGTTTCCGTTGAGATAAACCGCAGTTGTCAGACCATGATAAAATCAATTAAAAAACCTAAACCAATAAGTGCGAGTCCTTCTGAAATATGAACGTTCATTTCATTGATTTTGGTTTTCTCAAACAGCATAAAGAGGATTGTGAGTATCCCGATAAAAACCACACTTCTAATAAAGTATGTGGTATTGGCTAAAAGGATGTTCGGGAACATCTGGACGATTCCGGAAAGAGTCCCTAACACGAAGATGAATAACGGAATCCGCATTTTCCAAACCATATCATCACCGCCAGTTATATTTTTCCAATAGGTACTTAAATTATGCCATACAGCCATATAAAAATACTAGTGACTATTTATAAAGAGGGGAGGGATAGTATGGCCCCGGGCATCGTGCTTCTTATTCTTGGTGTGCTCTTTATTTCGAAGCCATCTTGGATTTGGCTTGTTACCGAAAGCTGGAAATCGGAGTATGCGGCGGAACCTTCGGATTTATATTTGCTGTCCATCAGAATCGGAGGGACGATACTTAGCATTATTGGTGCAGTCTCAATTATAGTTTCCTTTTTTTAAAACGATTCGTCTGGTATAGGATTGCTTTATTATTCTATTTCATGGTCCTCATATGAAATCCAGTCGCTGAAGCTTCCGAGATAAAGCTTTACATCATCGAAGCCAGCTTCCTTTAAGGCTAGGAAGTTTGGAGCAGCGGTGACACCTGAACCACAATAGACAACGAGCTGTTTGTAACGGTCGATATCTGAAAAACGCTGACTTTGTTCGTCGGCAGTCTTGTAGCGCCCATCTGCGAGACCTTCCATCCAAGGCTTGTTGACAGCCTTTGGAATATGGCCTTTCTTTTTATCAACGGGCTCCTCAATTCCCAAGTATCGTTTTTGCTCCCGAGAATCGATTAATAGTGCGTTAGTGTTGGCTCCTGAAGCAATTTCCCTCACTTCATTTACATCGGCGAGAAGATGGTGCTGGATTGTTTTGTTAAAAGGAGTCTTTTCAAAGGCGGGTACTTCAGTCGTTGTCGGGTAGTTGGAAGAAGTCCATTCTTTGTATCCGCCATTCAGTACATATACTTTTTCATGGCCTAGATAGGAAAGCATCCACCAAAATCTGGCCGCAAACGCACCTTCACCATTGTCATAGGCTACGATCGTAACTTTCTCATTAATTCCGGCTTTACCGAGTTTGTCAATAAACTCCTCCATATCCGGCAGCGGATGCCTCCCGCCATGTTCGCGAACACAACCGGAAAGATCCTTTTCCAAATCAAAATAAACAGCACCCGGGATGTGGCTCGTATTGTATTCGTGTTGTCCTTTTTCCGGATTTCCGAGTGCAAAGCGGCAGTCGGCAATCCTCACATCGTGTCTGTTCAAAAGTTTAAGAAGCCATTCTTTATCAACCATATAGTTCATCTTTTTTCCTCCTCTACTTCCCTGGATGAAACAAGCAGCAAGTCCTCGCCTTCCTTATGGCAGGGGAAAATCTCTGGATGAAGGATGTGGGCAATTTGAGCCAACCCGTTTAGGAGCAGGGGAGATGGCCGGCAAAATAACGGCTCATCAAGGATGTGGAGCTGGCCATTTTTAATCGCATCCAATTGTTCCCAGCCAGGCCGTTTCAGAATAACAGTAGGGTTTACCTTCCTTTTATGTACTCCCACCCATACTATACAAATCACATCTGGATTCCTCAGTTTCACGTCGTCCCAATCGGTCTGGACGCTCGGCTCCGGCCTATCCCCAAAGACGTTCCAGCCTCCAGCAAGCCTGCTCATTTCCGTCAGCCAGTTGGCGGCGCCTGGTGTAAATACCGGTTTTGCCCACCATTCCCAATAGATCGATTTCGGAGTGGTAACAGTTTTGCTTAATGAGGCGTATTCCTCCAGGATACGAATGTACTTTTCAGCCAATTTTCTCGCTCTGGTTTCGGTATCCGTGACTTTCCCGACAAACAAAAGGCAGTCTGCGACGTCCCGGAGAGTTTTCGGATTGGGCACAATCACATTAGGCAGCCCACGGCGTTCCAGTTCCTGAATATTGCGTTCCAGCCAGGAACCGACAAAGAAGCCAAAACAAGGTCTGGTTTCAAGGCTTCCACTTTCTCCATATCGATATGCAAGTCGGGGCCGAGGCGCGGCAAGCGAAGGATCTCTTCGGGCCAGTCAGAAAAATCATCAACCCCAACCAAAGATTGAGTTAATCCCAAATAGTTCACGAGTTCGGTGTTGCTCGGGCAAAGTGTTACCAGCTTCAATTAAGTTCCTCCTTAATATTGGGGTATTTCTTATGATGACTTAGGTTGAGGGAAGAAACAAAGGTGTTGTCGATGAGTTCCGTCCCATAAGCAAGTTTTAATGGACGGATCCCATGTACAGACGGTAAGTTCCGTCCTATAATTATGATTTATTGGACGGATTACAGTTGCTGCCGACCAGTTCCGTCTCATAACCAGGTTATAAAGGACGGATTGCATGTACAGACGGTCAATTCCATCCAAAAGAAAGTAAGCCTTTTGCGCGAATCATAGAGTGACCAGCCCCAGTTTCGTGGATATTTCTCATCCGTTCAACACGCTATTAATCTACTAAATACCGTTTCGTGGACATTCCTCATCTGTCTTCTTCCCAATTATTCCATAAAGTACTGTTTCGCAGAAATTTCGTATCCAACCGTCCCAAAATATTGATAGTATCAACCCAATTAGAATTAAAAATCAAGCAGTTACAAATACGAAATCGCAGGGATTTATTTGACTTCTATTGGGCACATCAGAAGGAGAAAAATAGCCCGAGGTGATTACAGTGCGTAAAATGAAAAAGCGGCATTTCCTATTCAATTTAGCTATTATCATTTTCCCATGGTTATCTGTGCTGTTACTAGGCAAGCGAAGCTTCAAAAGGTTCTGGTTCAGCGGCTTGTTTATTGTTGTGTTTGAAATAATCAATCACTTATACGGGCATCGACGAAATTGGTGGAAGTTTTATGATGGCTATAAATCCTTTTTCAAAGATGAATTTCCTTTCAGCATTGGTCCGTATATGCCATTATCGATGTGGATATTGAAATTTTCATATGGCAATTTTAGAAGGTTTGTACTCTTAAATGCGGTAGCAGACGGACTGTTCGCCTTTGTCTTAATCAATGTCCTGAAAAAGCTGAAAATCATTGGCCTGAATGGATTAACACACCTTCAGTTTTTTGTATACTTAAATTATAAAGCATACCTTTTATACGGAGTCCAATATTTATATGAAAAAATGACTGGGCATAGCAGCCAATCATACCAATAAAAGCCCCACTAATTCAGTGGGACCAGTGAGCATAAATTAATTAACAAATCGTCCTGTTTTTCCGGATTGTTCCCAGTATTGATTTCGCAGATGGACCTTTTGGATTTTTCCTGAAGCTGTTTTCGGAAGTTCCTCGACAAATGTAACCCCCGTTATGGCTTTAAAATGGGCGAGTTTTTCGCGTGAAAACGAGATGATTTCTGCATCTGTGACGAGTTGCCCTTCCCGGACAACTACAAAAGCATGTGGCGTTTCACCCCATTTTTCATGGGGAACGGCAACCACTGCGGCTTCAAGAACAGCTGGATGCTCATAAAGGGCGCCTTCTACTTCGATTGATGAAATATTCTCCCCGCCACTAATAATAATGTCCTTTTTTCGATCGACAATATCAATATAGCCATTTGCATCGACAGTACCCATATCCCCGGTGTGAAGCCAGCCATTGCGGATCGTCTCCATAGTGGCCTCCTCATTTTTCCAATAACCAAGCATCACGCCATGGCTTCTAGTAACAACTTCACCGATTTCCTTCCCGTTATGGGCAACCTCATCGCCATGTTCATTTACAACTCGAACATCACAGCCAATCATTGGATAGCCGGCCTTGGCCTTAATTCTGGTTTTATCCTCGAGTGAAAGGCGGCCATGCTGGGGACGGATTGTTGAAATTAAGCTTAGCGGAGTTGATTCCGTCATGCCATACACCTGGATAAACTCCCAGCCAAGTTCGTTTTCGACGCGGGATACAAACGCCGGGGGAGGGGCAGAGCCAGCGATTACAACCCGGACAGCCTGTTCAATTTTTGGCTTATGGCTCTCATGATATTGAAGCAAGGAATTAAGTACGGTAGGGGCCATGTGCAGGACCGTAACATTATGGTCCTGGATTGCTTTAAAAATTGACTCAGGAGTTGCTTTTTTTAAACAAACATGGGTAGCACCATTGGCAGTGTAGTAAAATGGAGAACCCCAGCCATTCACATGGAACATCGGAAGAACATGAAGATAAACATCCTCGTCCCGGACGCGCAAATGGTGCATCGTGCTTAAAGCATGGAGGTAATTGTTACGGTGGGTAAGCATGACGCCTTTCGGATTGCCGGTCGTGCCGCTTGTATAGAGCAAACTGCACACATCATTTTCATCCAGCTCCTCACGATGAAAAGCGGTAGCAGGGAAGCTTTCGAGCCAGTTATCGTAATCAATCTCATCTGTTTCCGGGGATTTGTAGTGGACAATTATATGCTCGACCGTTGCCAATCGCTGCTTAATCGGCTGGATAAGGTGATACAAGTCTTCATCGACAAGCAGCACCTTCGATTCGCTATGGTTTAAGATGAATAAATAATCTTCCGGCTTTAACCGAGTGTTCAGCGGCACCATAATCGCACCTAGCTGAAACACTCCATAAAAACCTTCCAGCATTTCTACCGTATTGGGAGCAAGAAACGCAACACGGTCTCCTTTCGAAACACCAAGATCCCTCAATCCATGTGACAGCTGATTGACACGACCCTGCAGATCCTCGTATGTAAAACTCCGTCCTTCACAAACGACTCCTTGTTTGTCCCCGTATAAGTTCGCCGCACGGTCCAGGAACTCGTTCAATACTAATGGTACATTCATTGCTTTACCCCCTCCAAGTTTGAATTTTCAGACAAGAATATCTTACCATAACAAGCAAAACGGTGGAAAATGAAAGGAGTTCTTTCATTACTTATGGACAGAAAATATTGTCCTATATCTAATATTCTTGCCAGGCCAGCAGAGATGTCTATACATATTCAAATAGCGAGGATTGCACCGAGGGAATCTCAGTCTCAGTGTTGGTGGGTGAATCAATGTGGATACGGGGTACCCGCTTGCCAATCATACAAACAACTTCATAATTGATCGTTCCTATCAGATGCGCGATACTGTCAATCTCCTGAAAAGAATCGCCGCTTTGGCCAAACAGGATCGCTTCGTCCCCTAATTGGCAAGAGGGGATAGTTGATACATCAATCATTGTCTGATCCATGCACACACGGCCGACAATCGGTGCCTTTAGTCCGTTGACAAAGAACTGGCCGCGGTTTGAAAGCATCCGAGAAAGACCGTCAGCATACCCGATAGGCAAGGTGGCAACGACGCTTTCCTTTGAGGGCAAATAGGTACCCCCATAGCTTATTGGCCGGCCGGCGGGGACAATTTTGAGAGAAGCGATTTTCGTTTTAAGGGTCATCGCTTGTTTTAGAGTAAGAGAATGGTTTTTCAATAAAGAATCTGGATACAACCCATACAATCCGATGCCGACACGGACCATATTAAGGTGCATGTTGGGAAAATTCATCGTTGCTGCAGTATTGCAGCAATGCTTTAAAGGGACGTGAATCTTGTTCTCTTCTAAATGTGAAATAACCGTCTGAAACAGTGAAAACTGTTTAAAGGTATAGGCAGGGTTTTCGCTATCCGCGCTCGCGAAATGGGTGAAGATGCCTTTTAGGAAGACATTTTCTGCGGATGAGGCCATTTTTGCCAACGAGAGGGCATCCTCTTTTGTTTGGACTCCAATTCTGGTCATCCCTGTATCAATTTTTAAATGAATCGAAGCCGTTCTTTTCATATCGCTCGTTTTATTTATTAGTTCCAGGAGAGTTTCCTCTGAAAAAACCGTTAGTTCAATGTTGGCCGAGATGGCTTTTTCTATAGAGCGGGGTGGTGTATACCCAAGTACAAGGATGGGCTTGTTTATGCCAGCCTGTCTAAGTGCTAGCGCCTCATCAAGAAGGGCGACTGCCAAATAGTCCGCACCCGCCTGGAGGGCTGCCGTAGCGGTCCGGACTGCACCGTGACCGTAACCATCTGCTTTTACAACTGCCATTAATTTTACGTTTTCTCCAATGTGAGTTTTAAATTGTTCTGTATTCTGCCGAATGGCAATCATTGAAATTTCGGCCCAAGTATCCCGATAGCTATGCTGAATCACATCGATCACCCCAACATCTTTTAGATGGAAAATCCCTCAAGAGAAAAACCTTGAGGGATGTATTCACTATTATTTTGATAGTGTCACTTTACCGAATGCTTCATCAACCGGTACGTAGTCATATTGCAGATCGCGGGCAACAGCCTCGTACGTGATTTCACCGTTTGCCACATTGACTCCCAATTTGAGCCCAGAGTTTTCAGAGATTGCTTTTTCAACACCTTTGTTGGCAATTTGGAGCGCATAAGGGACGGTTACATTTGTAAGAGCCATTGTGGATGTTCTAGGAACAGCACCTGGCATATTCGCAACAGAGTAGTGGACAACTCCATGCTTGATGTAAGTAGGGTTATCATGGGTTGTAACATGGTCAATCGTCTCTACGCTTCCACCCTGGTCAATCGCGACATCGACAATGACAGAGCCTGGCTTCATGGACTTAACCATTTCTTCTGTGACCAATTTAGGAGCTTTTGCACCTGGTATCAGGACTGCACCGATAACAAGGTCGGCATCCTTGACAGCATCGGCAATATTGTATGGGTTGGACATTAACGTCTTGACGTTTGTACCAAAAATGTCATCCAAGTAGCGGAGACGTTCAGCGTTCAGATCGATAATCGTCACATCCGCGCCTAGTCCAATCGCCATTTTTGCTGCATTTGTACCGACGATTCCGCCGCCGACAATTGTCACTTTACCTCTGCTTACACCCGGAACTCCTGAAAGAAGGATACCTTGCCCGCCATTCACTTTTTGCAAATATTGAGCACCAATTTGCGCGGACATCCGTCCAGCTACCTCACTCATTGGCTGAAGGAGGGGAAGTGTGCGGTTTACGGAAACTGTTTCGTATGCTATTGCGGTCACGCCATACTCTTTTAATGCCTTGGCTAGGAATGGCTCAGCCGCAAGGTGAAGGTAAGTAAACAGGATCAAACCCTTACGGAAGTACTTGTATTCACTTTCAAGAGGTTCCTTAACCTTCATGACCATTTCGGCCTGCCATACTGTTTCAGCAGTTTCGATGATTTCTGCACCGGCTTGGATATAATCTTCATTCGAAAAGCCGCTGCCTACACCAGCTTCTTTTTCAATTCGTACCTTGTGGCCAGCCTGGACAAGAGTGAGGACCCCTGCTGGAGTGAGCGCTACACGGTTTTCGTTGTTTTTAATCTCTTTCGGTACACCAATTATCATACGAAAAGCCTCCTAGTAAAAAATGGGTTTGTCTTTCTTTGTTTTAAGCATAATCCATGGAAAAGGGAATTTAAATTGTTCAAAGAAGAGAAAGTAAGCGCTTTCTTTTGTGTATCTCTCACAAATCGTTCATGTGTTCACAATAATGAAACCGTCGCTATTGGAATTTTTCCAGTTTAATGTCAACAAATAAACTCACCTTCTGATTCGGGTCTTTCAGATTAATGTCTCCTATTTCGGAAAGTCGCTTTAAGCGGTAATTCAACGTGTTGATATGGACATTGAGGGCTTTGGCTGTATCCTGTATATTGCAATCTTTATTCAAATACATCTCCAAAGTTTGAGCCAGGTCGGTATGATTCTTTCTGTCATATTCATGAAGCTTTTTAAGAGCAGGATTTCCAAGCTCGCTCTTTGTTGTTTTTTCCAAAAGAAAGTCTAGGTATTTATAAATCCCCAAGTTTTGGTAGCAATGTATTTCTTCCGTTTCAGCAGGGAATTTGTGCTTGATGGCCAATACCTTGCTTGCCTCACGAAACGCCTTTTCGATTTGTAAATAATCACTGTATATTCCGCTAAATCCTTGAACAAGGTGGGGAATATCATACCTGTCCATCATTTTGTAGATAAACTGCTCACTGAAAACATTCAATGTATCAATAGGGTTCTTATCTCCTTCAAGAGAAATGAACATCACTAACTGCTGCTGATCAAAGGTATGAACGAGAACGGCTGGTTTTTGAATTGTACGTAATTGATAGGCAACCTGTCTTTCGTTTTCCCTGGTGATGTCATTTGAAAACATGAACACCATTACCGCATAAGACGATGGAGGTGTCATTTTCAGCGACTGAAAATGTTTGCGTACTTCTTCGTTTGAATGGTAATGTCCTGTCAACAGCTTCCAAAAAAATTCGTGAGATTGTTCGTCCCGTTTGTGTTTGCGGGCTTGAACTTGAACCAATTTATTTTTTGTCGCTTCTGCAGCCCGCTTAAGCAAGTTCATTCCTTCCTCACCAAGCGTCTCCCCAATTTCAAGAGCCCAAATAAACCCGAGCAGCTCATCATTTTTCCAAACTGAAATGGCAACGCGGTCACCAAGGCCAATTTCACCAACCGTTTTAATCCTTACAGGATCCCGGCTATTCAAAAGCTGTGGAATCACACCATTTTTCCATAAAGAATTAATGACCTTTTCGGGAACGCGGCGGCCCATTATGGTGGCAACCCGTGCTGGGTCTGTTCTGTCATCATGTGTACTATAGGCAAGCAGCCTGTGGTTAACGTCTTCGATTGTAATCGGGCAATGTAAAACCTCACTAATCCTATCCGCTATTTCATCAAGACTATCAAAATTTTCACTAAAAGGATCTAGTTTACTCGCAGCCATGCCTTACACCCTTTTTAAATAATATGATTTTTGTATAACATTTGTTATAATTACACAATACATTAATAATAGATTTGTGTGAATACCACAAGTGATATTTTCTTCGAAAAAATGAGAATTGTCAATGATTTGACACTTTTTAGAATAAAGTGGTAATGTAAGCGCTATCAATACCATGTATAATAAACTTCAATTGGGAGGTTTACTAGAATAATGGTTTGGGTTAATGTAGGGTATCTAGAAGAAATTGGGGCCACGGGAAATTAAAACTTGGGGGTAGAATGTATGGAGCAAGCCAAACAGCCAAATCAGCTTCAGAGGGGACTTGAAGAACGGCACATTACACTTATGTCATTGGGGGCAGCAATAGGGGTCGGCCTGTTCCTTGGTTCGGCTTCGGCCATTAAGCTTGCAGGGCCGGGTATCATTGTAGCTTATGCGTTTGCCGGCATGATTATTTTCTTCATCATGCGGGCGCTAGGGGAGATGGCGATTCAAAAACCGGTGGCCGGATCTTTCGGCCAGTATGCGCGGGATTATTTAGGTCCCCTGCCAGGATTTCTGACAGGCTGGAATTATTGGTTATTATGGGTTGTCACGTGTATGGCTGAGATAACCGCTGCAGGAATTTATATGGAGTACTGGTTCCCAGACATACCGCGGTGGATATGGGCGCTTCTCGCATTGGGAATCATGGTGGCTGTAAACTTTTTGGCAGTCAAAGCGTTTGGTGAACTCGAATTTTGGTTTGCACTCATTAAGATCCTGACAATAATTTTTATGATTGTCAGCGGACTTGGCATCATCATTTTCGGAATTGGAAACGGCGGCATTGCAACCGGTATCAGTAACCTGTGGGAAAATGGCGGATTATTTCCAAACGGCTTAACAGGGGTTCTTCTTTCCCTGCAAATGGTTATGTTTGCGTTTCTCGGGGTTGAAATGATTGGGATTACCGCAGGGGAAGTAAAAAATCCGAAGAAAACACTAAGAAGGGCGATCGACACTGTCTTTTGGCGAATTCTCCTGTTTTATGTTGGTACCATGTTTGTCATGATGTCGATTTACCCATGGCAGGAAATTGGTGTAAAAGGCAGCCCGTTCGTATTGGTGTTTGACCAGCTCGGCATACCGGCGGCTGCGGGCATTATCAACTTTGTCGTCTTGACTGCGGCACTATCTTCCTGTAACGGAGGGATTTTCAGTACCGCACGGATGCTTTATAACCTCGCTGAAAACGGCGATGCACCAAAGAAACTTGGGATTGTAAATAAAAATGGGGTTCCAAGCAAAGCAGTCGTCCTTACAGGAACCGTGTTATTATTAGGTGTCGTTCTAAATTATATTGTGCCGGAAAAAGTCTTTATTTGGTTAACTGCAGTTTCTACTTTTGGCGCAATCTGGACATGGTCTATGATTCTATTATCTCAAATAAAATACCGTAAAAGTTTGTCAAAGAAGCATGCTTCTTCACTTACTTATAAAATGCCGCTATTCCCGTTAACATCTTACTTTTCGCTCGCTTTCCTGGCGATGGTAGTTGGAATGATGGCATACTCGCCAGATACAAGGATAGCCGTTATTGTAGGACCATTGTTCCTTGTAATTCTGGTAGCCTTCTATTATGGCAAAGGATATCATAGAAAAACTCGAATTGCTGACGAGCAGCCAGTAATCGCACTAGACACGAAATCTATCAATAGAGCATAAATGCGGACAGGTCCTTCCTGAGGGGAGGGCCTGTTTTTTTTTGAGGCATGCCTTGTTATTGCACAACTTACTATTTAAGAAAATTGTAACTTTTAATGTCACTACTAGCGGTTCAATTAAAAAAAGGGGATAAATTTTAAAGTTCAGGTTATTGCAGAACGTTATAAGTGACTTTGTCACAAAATTATTAATGCCAAGGTCATTAAGAAACGTTATAAGTGACTTTGTCACAATATTTTTAACCGTAAAGTCTTTAAGAAACGCAATAAGTGACTCTATCACAAAATTTTTAACGCTAAAGTCATTAACAGGTTATAAGCGACTTTTCCAGAAAAATCGAACGCTAATGTCATCAAGGAAGCCATAAGTGTAAGAAACGGCCAGCACCTGTACTCCCTTTTGTTAAAACCATACGGAATTTATTGGGGATATACACTCATTTTTGTGTAAATCGACCATAGTTATAGAAAAGAAAAACCGATAAATTTAAATCGTAGATTGAACTTTCTGAATTGACATAAGGAAAGCGGGTGAATACATGAATTTCCAATCGATTCGGATGTCACAAATTCCACCTTACCTTTTTGCCGAAATCAATAAGAAGAAAGCAGCCATGGCTGAGACGGGCATTGATATTATCGATTTAGGAATTGGCGACCCAGATTTACCTACACCTCCTCATATTATTGAAAAATTAGTAACGGAATCGAAAGACCCAAAAAATTTGAAATATCCAAGTTTCATAGGGATCGACGAATTCAAACAGGCGGTTGCGGATTTTTATAGCCGCCACTTTGGGGTAACCCTCGATCCAAAAACAGAAGTGCTGGCATTGATTGGCTCAAAAGAAGGGATTGCCCATATCGTGCCAACTCTTGTTGATCCAGGGGAGTATGTCCTTATTCCGGATCCAAGTTATCCGGTTTATCGAATGGCAACCTTGTTGGCAAACGCGAAATGCCACAATATGCCGCTTTTGAAGGAAAACAATTTTGAACCTGTGTTCGACGATATTCCTAAAGAAATTCTTGGCCGTTCCAGGTTAATGTTTCTCAATTATCCCGGCAATCCAACAGCAGCAACCGTCGATATCGATTTTTTTAAAAACGCCGTTGAATTTGGGAAAAAGAACGAAATTGCAATTGCTCACGATTCTGCTTATAACATGGTTACCTTTGACGGGTACAAAGCACCAAGCATCCTCCAGGTTGAAGGAGCAAAGGACATTGCCGTTGAGTTTGGTTCATTGTCAAAAACGTACTGCATGACTGGTTTCCGGATTGGCTATGTTGTCGGAAACAAGAAAATAATCAACGCTTTATCTATTTATAAAGGCAATACGGACACAGGGCAATTCACACCAATCCAAAAGGCAGCGACGTTAGCGCTGAATGGAGATCAAAGCAGTGTTGGCGCATACAATCAAGTTTATGAGAAGCGAATGACAGCCATGCTGGAAGGGCTAAGATCGATTGGAGTCAAGGCTGAACCCTCAAAAGGAAGTTTATTTATTTGGGCACCAGTGCCAAAAGGGTATACCTCCGCAGAATTTGTCACTAATGTACTGGAGCAAACCGGCGTCATCCTCACACCAGGCACCGCGTTCGGCCCAACTGGAGAAGGATATTTCCGGGTTTCACTTTCAGTGCCAACGGATCAATTACTAGAAGCAGTTAATAGAATACAGCAAAAATTAAAATCGGCAAAAGTGGAGGGATAGGACATGAGAAAAATTATTAATTATATTAACGGAGAATGGTGTGAACCATCAACAAGCAAATTTGTACCGGTTACCAATCCGGCAAATGGTGAGGTACTGTCCGAAGTTGCCCAGTCTTCAAAGGAAGATGTTGACCATGCAGTCCGGGCGGCGAAAGCGGCTCAGCGTTTATGGCGCCTCGTTCCCGCACCTGAACGGGCTAACTATTTATATAAAGTTGCATTTCTTTTAAAAGATAGAAAAGAACAGCTCTCCCAAACACTTACCCGCGAAATGGGAAAAGTAATTGAAGAGGCAAGGGGAGAGGTACAGGAAGCAATTGACATGGCTTATTACATGGCCGGCGAGGGTCGCAGGCTGTTTGGTGATACGGTGCCTTCCGAACTGCAGAATAAATTTGCGATGAGTGTTCGTGTTCCCGTTGGGGTAGCGGGCTTGATTACACCTTGGAATTTTCCGATTGCGATCGCTTCTTGGAAGTCACTTCCAGCCCTTGTGTCAGGTAATGCCGTAGTGTGGAAACCAGCAACAGAAACGCCAATGGTCGCCGAAGAGTTTGTTCGCATTTATGAAGAAGCCGGGTTGCCAAAAGGGCTTATTAATCTTGTTAACGGGTCCGGAAGCGAAGTCGGGAATGCAATGGTTGAGCATCCTGGAATTGATTTAATTTCCTTCACAGGCTCAAATGAAGTGGGAAAAGCGATTAATGGCCGCGCCGGGGAATTGCTGAAAAGGACGTCACTCGAAATGGGCGGGAAAAATGCAATTACCGTTTTGGAAGATGCCGATCTTGACCTGGCAATTGAAGGAATCTTATGGGGAGCATTTGGTACGAGCGGACAAAGATGCACTGCTACAAGCCGTGTGCTCGTCCATGAATCAGTAAAAGCCGAAATTGAGAAAAAATTGCTGGCCCGGATTGGTGAATTAAAGATGGGTGATGGACTGGACGAGAAAGTAAAGGTTGGGCCAGTTATTAACCGTTCCTCATTGGAGAGGATTGATGAATACGTTAAAATCGGGCAGCAGGAAGGAGCCAAGCTTTTAGCTGGCGGCAAAATTGCCGATGAAGAGGGTCTGGATAAAGGAAACTTCTACTTGCCTACCATTTTTACCGATGTAACAAAAGATATGAGAATCGCACAGGAGGAAATTTTTGGACCGGTCGTGTCAATTATTCCTGTCAAGAGTCTGGAAGAAGCGATTGAAGTCAACAACAGCGTCGAATTCGGGCTATCGAGTTCAATATATACGGCGAATATTAACAGAGCATTTCAGGCAATGAGAGACCTTGATACCGGAATTGTTTACGTAAATGCAGGCACAACCGGTGCAGAGATTCACCTGCCATTTGGCGGAACGAAAGGAACGGGGAATGGCCACAGGGATTCTGGTGTAGCGGCGCTTGATGTGTATACAGAGTGGAAATCAATCTATGTTGACTACAGCGGCAAACTGCAGCGAGCCCAGATTGATAATAATTGATTTTAGTAGAAGTAAAAGAATCAGCAGTCGGTCTCTGCTGATTCTTTTACTTCATACGGCTATGGTTTATCTGCATCTTGGATGGCTGCAATATGATGGTACCTGACAAATTGTTCAATCTCGATCTGGTTTTTACCGGCTGATAGCAGAGAGATGATTTCCTCATGCTCTTGGATTGCATCCACGGCCCGGGTTGGGAAATACATAGGCTTTAGCCTTCGGATTGTATCAAGTTTTTCCCACATTTGTTGGATTAGAGCCACGAGCGATTGATTAGGGCAGCCGCGAATGGTTTGCAAATGGAATTCTTTATTCCGTTGAATATACCCATTAAAGTCAAAACGCTGAAGCGAATCTTTAATTTGGTTATTTAGTTCTTGGAGTTTCTCCAACTGATCCGTTGTTATTGAAGAAGCACTTAAAGATACAGCATAGCCTTCAAGGACTGCTAAAGTCGACAAAACCTCGTAGTACTCATTTTCATCAATATGCGAGACGATTGCTCCGCTGTAAGCTTTCATTGTAACCAATCCTTCAGCCTCCAAACGCCGGATTGCCTCACGGATCGGTATTGGACTTAACGAGAGCTCCTTTCCTAAAGTATCGATAACTAACCGCTGGCCTGGGACGTATACCCCATTCAAAATCCTTGTACGAATAAATTGATACGCTTGTTCCTGCTTATTATCCTTTTTCATATATAAAATTATATATGATTTAAGCGATGAACTTCAATATATAAAGAGGTTCAATGTAGAGACGAAGTGTTTGAGGATTACTGCTCACTAAAATTGGTTTTTTAATAACCTGGCTTTTCTCACTTGACAGTGGTGACATGTTGCGGGTTGTGTCTGAATTGTGAATAAGGGCGATATATTGTTCGTTCAGGGGGATAAATTAGTGATTAAGGGATAAAAAAAGTTCATTCAGGGCGAAAAAGATGTGAAAGCGGTCGATAAAAGTTTGGTACTAACTTCTTACTGTAAATCCGATTACAAGAACATAGGAGTTTTAGTATGGGAAACAAACAAATATGGCATACAATTCAGAATATAATTGAAATCATATATGATTTGGTATATTATAATCGCAAATGAGCATGAAAGAGAGGGGAATACTTTTGGATACGTTAACAGTTGTCGGTTCCGGAGTGATGGGAAGGGGCATCGCTTATGTTGCTGCCCTCGGCGGGTTCCAGGTTTTTGTCAATGACGTCAGCCAGGCCAATCTCGATAAAGCTAAATCGTATATTGAAGCGGAAATGTCGAAAAGTGCCGACAGGGGTTTTTTAAGGAATGGGGATGTTGATAGAGCTATTAAAAACATAAACTATACAACAAGCCTCGAAGAAGCTGCCGGGAATGCCGATATTGTCATCGAAGCCGTTTTTGAATTAATCGAAGTGAAAGCCGAAATTTTTAAAAAACTGGACACCATATGCCCGGACCACACCATCCTTGCCACAAATACTTCTACGATGAGTCCTACAGAAATCGCCGCACAGACCTCCAGACCAGAAAAATGTATCGCCATGCATTTCTTTAATCCCGTCCACAAAATGAAGTTGATTGAAATCGTCAGAGGGCTGCAAACATCTGATGAAACGATGAATAAAGCAAGAGAAGTAAGCCGGAAATTAGGCAAAGAAACAGTGGAAGTGAATGAATTTCCCGGATTTGTTACCAGCCGCATGAATTGCCTGATTGGAAACGAGGCCATGAACATGCTGATGGAAGGAGTAGCCTCGGCTGAAGATATTGATAAAGCCATGAAACTCGGACTGAATCATCCAATGGGGCCGCTTGAGCTTGCAGACCTGGTTGGATTGGATACAAGGCTCCGCAACATGGAATACCTTTATAAAACGCTCGGTGAAAAGTACCGGCCATGTCCGCTTCTCATTAAATATGTCAAAGCCGGCAGACTTGGACGCAAATCAGGCCAGGGTTTCTATACGTATGAAAAATAATTTCCAGTAATTATCTAAATGCTCATATCGGTGCGGAATAGGCTCATATCTGCAGTAAATTGGCTCATAAGTTTTTCAAATTGGAGGGCAAATGATGAGCAATACGCTTTTTTGTGAAAAATTACGAACTACGGAAGATGCGATTCAATGGATTAAACATGGTGACCGGGTACTGGTCGGCGGCTTTGGTTTATGCGGCACACCCTTTACGCTGATCGATACAATTGCAGAATCTGACCATGCTAGGGAACTGACCATCATTAGCAATAACCTTGGTGAGGCCGGCAAAGGGCTTGGAAAACTATTAATCTCAAAGCATATCAAAAAAGCAGTCGGGTCGTATTTTACTTCAAACCGGGATGCCGTGAAAGCCTGGAAAAGCGGAGATTTGGAGATAGAGTTGATTCCCCAGGGAACGCTGGCCGAGGCGATCAGGGCAGGCGGTGCTGGGATTGCCGGTTTCTATACAAAGACCGCCGTTGGTACAAAGCTTGCTGAAGGGAAGGAAGAAAGAGTTTTTGATGGGGAGCGGTTTATTTTTGTCAGAGGGATAAAAGCAGATGTAGCTTTAATTAAAGCATTTAAAGCTGATACGCTTGGCAACCTGATTTATTCAAAAACAGCCCGGAACTTCAATCCGATGATGGCTACTGCCGCAAACCTGGTCATTGCAGAAGTCGATGAAATTGTAGAGGCGGGTACACTTGAACCCGAACAAATTGTCACTCCTCATGCCTATATTGACTTCATTGTCCTGAATGAACGATACAAAAAAGTGGGAGGGGTGTATGTTGAACGCAACCGATAAAAAGCAGGCTCAAAACCACCGAATTAGAATTGCAAAACGGATCGCCCGGGAACTCAATGAAGGGACAGTAGTGAATCTTGGCGTTGGCATCCCAACGCTTATCCAAAATTATTTAAATCCAGATAGTGGTATTTACCTTCAGTCAGAAAACGGATTATTGGGGATGGGGCCAACCCCGCCAAAAGAAGACACTGACATGGATCTGATTAGTGCAAGCAAGCACCCGATTACAATGGGGCTCGGGGCTTCAATTTTTTCGAGCTCGGATTCATTTGTGATGATCCGCGGCGGCCATGTTGATACAGCTGTTATGGGAGCACTTCAGGTCAGTGAAACCGGTGAGATAGCCAATTGGGCTGTGCCGGGAGAGGATATATTAGGAGTCGGTGGAGCGATGGATCTTGTGGCGAGTACGAAACGGATTATTATTGCGATTACCCATGTTACCAAAGACAATACTCCGAAAATAGTAAAAAAGCTTACGTATCCTACCAGTGGCATCCAAAGCGCCGAGATGATCGTAACAGAAAAAGCCGTGTTCCGCATCGAGTCAGGCAAACTGATTTTAACCGAAATTGCTTCAGATTCAAGCCTCGAAGAAATAAGAGCTTTAACCGAAGCCGAGTTTGCGGTTTCAGAACACCTGCAAACTATGAGTGAGTGACACTTGGAGGTGCAAAACGGTATGGAATTTACGAACATCCTCACCAGGACCGAAGAACACATCGGCTGGATCATCATTAATCGGCCCGAACAAAGAAATGCCTTAAATCTTGATACTCTCCTTGAAATAGAAAGAGCCTTGAATTTGTGGCGCACTAACGACGACATTCGGGTTGTGATCATAACCGGAGCAGGAGAGAAGTCATTTGCCGCAGGGGCGGATATTTCCCAATTAAACAAGCGGACGATGATCGAGGCTCTGCAACCGAATATGACAGCTACTTATCGAAAAATCGAAGACTATGAAAAGCCGACGATAGCAGCGATAAACGGATTTGCCCTCGGCGGAGGGCTGGAGCTCGCGCTTGCCTGTGATATACGGGTGGCTTCATTAAATGCGAAGCTGGGTCTGCCTGAAGTTGGTTTGGGAATCATCCCTGGTGCGGGAGGTACACAGAGACTTACACGAATCATCGGAAAAGGAAAAGCAATGGAGCTGATTTTAACCGGTGACATTATCACAGCAGAAGAAGCAGAGAAACTCGGGATTGTCAGCAAGGCTGTACCAAAGGAAGAGTTGCTTGAAACGGCAACGCTATATGCAAACAAACTAACCAAAAAAGCGCCGCTCGCTTTACGGCTGGCTAAAGCTGCCGTGAACCGCGGTGCGGATATCGAAATGGAAACGGCGCTTTACATTGAAAAGCTGTCACAGACAATTTTAATGGGATCGGACGATAAACGGGAAGGGACCGAGGCGTTCCTTGAGAAAAGGCAGCCAAACTTTAAGGGCAAGTAAGGCGATCCTTTGTCAGGAAAGACTGTCCGCTATACGAAGGCAAAGATAGGGGGAGCAAACATGGATTTTACTTTTTCGGAGGATATTCAGCTTTTAAAAAAGGCTGTCCACGATTTTGTCCAGGGGGAAGTAGAGAAGGTTGCAATGGAGATTGAGGAAAACGATGAAATTCCTGAGTATATTGTTGAGGCATCGAAGGAGATGGGTTTATTTGGGCTAAGCATCCCCGAAGAGTACGGCGGCCTCGGGCTCGATATGGTGGGCAAATGTGCGATATATGAAGAATTGGGAATGACCCATAACGGCTATACCACATTGATTGGAGCCCACACTGGAATTGGTTCAGTAGGGATTGTCGAGCTTGGCACGAAGGAGCAAAAAGAAAAGTACCTGCCGAAAATGGCGACCGGTGATTGGATTGGCGCCTTTGCCCTGACGGAGCCTAGTGCCGGTTCGAATGCAGCCAATTTAAAAACAAGAGCTGTCAGGAGAGGCGATAAATATATCCTGAATGGCTCAAAACACTATATTACCAATGCCGTATGCGGCCATGTGTTCACGGTAATGGCAGTGACAGACCCATCCAAGGGCGCAAAGGGGATTACTTCTTTTATAGTAGAAAAAGATTTTCCTGGTTTCATAGTTGGAAATGTTGAAAAAAAGATGGGGCTGCGCGGCTCTCATTCCGCCGAGCTCTTTTTTGAAGATTGCGAGGTACCCGCAGAAAACGTCCTCGGAGAAGAAGGAAAAGGATATGTGAACGCTTTGAAAATCCTTGCGAACGGGCGGGCCGGCCTTGCGGCGAGAAATCTCGGCTCCTGCGAAAAATTGCTGGAGCTCAGTACCGACTATGCGATGCAGCGGATTCAATTTGACAAACCGATTTTTGAACAGCAAGCAGTCCAGCACATGCTCGCTGACATGGCAATGGAAATTGAGCTGCTCCGTTCCATAACGTACCGGGTCGCCTGGATGGCGGATAAAGGAATGCGGGTAGTAAAAGAGGCGGCAATGGCAAAGCTGTATGGATCTGAAGTCTATAACCGCGTCGCTGACCTTGCAGTCCAGATTCATGGAGGCATTGGCTATATGAGAGATTATCCGATTGAGAGATTTTACCGGGATGCCCGGATTACAAAAATTTATGAAGGAACAAGCCAAATTCAAAGGAACATTATCGCCAACGAACTAAAACGCGAGTTCTTGAGATAAGAAGGGAGCCTATGATGAGAAATGTCGTTATCATTGCTGGTGTACGCACGGCAATTGGCAGAATGGGTGGAACGTTAAAAGATGTCGACGTTGATTTTTTATCAGAAAAAGTCATGCGTGAAGCAATAAGGAGAAGCACTATTGATGGAGGGGCTATCGATGAAGTGGTTTGGGGCCATGCAAAACAAAGCTCGGACGTTCCAAACCTTGCCCGCCTGGCACTGCTCCGGGCAGGACTTCCAATTGATGTTCCCGGCTATACTGTCCACCGCCAGTGCGGGTCAGGCCTTCAGGCAATCAATAATGCCGCACAGCAGATAATGTGCAGTTTATCAGATATAATTTTAGCAGGCGGTGCAGAAAGCATGAGTACCGCACCCTATTATTTAAGGAAAGCCCGTTACGGATATGGGGCGGGCAATGCAGAACTAGTCGACCCTAATACAGAAAGCCAGCCACGGGCACAGCCGATTGAGGTATATGGTAATTTGACGATGGGGCTGACTGCCGAGAATCTTGCCGAGAAATATGGAATCAGCCGCGAGGAGCAGGATGAATTTGCATTTTCAAGCCAGCAAAAGGCAGCTGAGGCCATCACTAAAGGCAAGTTTAAAGACGAGATTGTCCCGTATGAACTCAAACAAAGAAAAGAAACGATTGTTTTTGACACGGACGAACACCCAAGGATGACAAGCCTGGAAAAATTAGCTTCCTTAAAGCCTGTATTTAAACAGGGTGGCACCGTTACTGCCGGAAATGCTAGCGGTCGCAATGATGGTGCGGCAGCCCTTATTGTCATGGCTGAGGAAGAGGCTGAGAAACGCGGACTAAAAGCCCGTCTCCGGATTGTCTCACAAGCGGCGGTGGGTGTTGCTCCGGAAATAATGGGAATTGGGCCGGCACCTGCAACACTTAAAGCTCTTAAACTTGCAGGCTTATCGCTAAAAGATATTGATTTAATAGAGCTTAACGAGGCGTTTGCAGCACAGGCACTTGCATGTGTAAAAGAGCTTGGAATTGATCAAAAGAAATTGAATGTCAATGGCGGGGCGATTGCGCTCGGCCACCCGATTGGCGGTACAGGCGCAATCCTGACGGTCAAAATCATGAATGAGCTGGAACGGCGTGGTGCGAGGTACGGGTTAATCACTGCTTGTATAGGGGGCGGCCAGGGAATCGCCACGATTGTAGAAAATCTTCGTGTTTAAGGATCGGGAGGAAATAGGATGAGTAAGCCTAGAGTATTACAAATTTTGTCCATGTATCACCCTGACGGGGAGAGAGTGCTGAAAGCGGGTGCTGAGGTCATCCGCACTGACCAGTACGACATTCCCCATCTTTGCAATGCAGTAAAAAATGTTGACGCCATTGTCCTTAGGGCGCCGGCTAAAATAACACCGGATGTTATTGATGCTGCTGGCCCCGGCTTGAAAGTTATCTCCGGGGCAGGTGTCGGCCTTGACAATATCGACGTCGCATACGCAACTGAGAAAGGAATACCTGTACTTCATGCGCCATCCGTGAATAAGGTTTCAACTGCGGAACATGCAGTCATGCTGATTATGGCGCTCGCAAAATCCGTGATTCCGTTCCATGAACAAATGAAAATCGGCAACTATGGATCGAGGATGGAAATTCCTTCGTTTGAACTGAAAGGGAAAAAGGCAGGACTAATCGGGTTTGGCAACATTGCGCAGCAAGTGGCCAAACGCCTGAAACTGGGCTTTGATATGGACGTAACCGCCTGGGTGCGGGAATATAAACCGGAAAAACACAGATATGCAGATGAAATAGGCATTAAAATTTCTACAGATATGGAAGATGTTTTTCGGGAGTCCGATTTTGTTTCACTGCATATTCCATTAAATCAGTATACAAAGCATTCAATTGACAGCAAGCTGTTCTCGATAATGAAGCCGACAGCCTATTTAATTAATACAGCCCGCGGTGCGGTTGTAAATCAAACCGATTTGTATGATGCGTTGAAGGACGGAAAGTTGGCTGGAGCCGGATTGGATGTGTTCGATCCAGAGCCACCGCCAAAAAATCTGCCATTATTATCGCTTGCCAATGTAGTTGTCACTCCGCATGTCGGGGGAACGACTGTGGAAGCAAATCAAATCATGGCGACAACCGTAGCCGAGAATGTCATCAATGTCCTTCATGGAAAAAAGCCGGCGCATATTGGCAATCCCGAAGTACTAGCTACAAAACTATTCGACTAGGAGAAATGATATGGAACATTACTCTATAGCCCTGCTTCCAGGTGATGGAATCGGGGTGGATGTTGTCAGGGAAGGAAAGAAAGTATTGGATACTGTCTCGGCGCTCCACGGCGGCCTATCATTCAACTATCAGGAGTTTGACTGGAGCTGTGAGTATTATGCCAGGCATGGAAAAATGATGCCACACGATGGGTTGGACATCTTAAAAGCATTCGACACGATTTTCCTTGGTGCTGTTGGTTACCCAGGTGTACCGGACCATGTCTCCCTATGGGGGCTGCTATTGCCAATCAGGCGCCAGTTTGAACAATATATAAATATACGCCCGATTAAACTGCTAAAAGGAATCCAGTCTCCACTGGCCGGGAAAACCAGTGAGGATCTCGATTTTATTGTAATCCGCGAAAACAATGAAGGGGAATATTCCAGCATTGGCGGGCGGATGTATCAGGGAACAGACATGGATATGGCCATCCAGAACAGTGTTTTTACCAAAAAAGGGGTAGAAAGGGTTTTACGATACGCCTTTGACGTTTCACAAAAGCGAAATGGAAAAAAACATATTACGGCTGCCACGAAATCGAACGGAATCAATCACACGATGCCGTTCTGGGATGAGTATGTCGAGAAAATTGGCCGGGAGTTTCCTGACATTGGAAGGAGTACTGTGCATATCGATGCCCTTGCTGCGTTTTTTGTCAGCAAGCCGGAAACATTTGATGTTGTCGTCGCTTCCAACCTCTTCGGCGATATTCTGACCGATTTAGGGGCAGCCATCGTTGGCGGGCTCGGAATTGCACCGTCGGCGAATATTAACCCAGAAAAGAAATACCCTTCGATGTTTGAGCCTGTCCACGGTTCCGCACCCGATATCGCGGGGAAAGGAATCGCCAATCCGATTGCTTCTATTTGGTGCACGAGTATGATGCTCGACCATTTTGGCCAAACCGAAGCAGCAAGTGCAATCATTAACGCAATGGAGGATGTCCTTCAGGAAAAGCACATGCTTACTCCTGACCTGGGAGGGAAAGCTACCACAGAACAGGTTGGAGATTATATATGCGAAAA
Source organism: Bacillus sp. FJAT-27225 (assembly GCF_001685025.1). GTDB lineage: Bacteria > Bacillota > Bacilli > Bacillales > Cytobacillaceae > Bacillus_D. Next base: position 253,815 of record NZ_MAYU01000025.1, read on the forward strand.
ACTTACAGCCCGTTTAGGGTGAGTATTTTTATTAAAAAGAGGCAGCATGTAATGGATTTCGTTTCCAATCGAAAACATTAAAAATGTAACTTACAATGAGTCAAAGCGTTATTCCACATGGAGTAACGCTTTTGACTACTTTACGATTCAGTATTAATAATTAAATAGACAAACTTGCATCTTCCAAATGCTCTTCTGGTGATATACTGCTGTGGTTGCTTGGAATGATGGAAGCTCTGTGTATCATTGTTAACTTATCATTACTTTTAATAGTGGAAACGGTGCGTTGATTGTTTCAGAATAGGATTAACTGTCATTTTGCTTGGATGCCTAATTATGTATAGTGAGGTTATTGCACTGGAAATTAAGGGGAATTTACATAACTATTATTCAAGGTTATGCTTATAATGGTTAAAAGTATATGTGATTGTTGAGAGGGATGTTTTCAATGACAGTTCATTATTTTATCGCTACATTAAAACCTATTCCTCAATATCACTCAAGTGAAAATAATGCTCCATTTCTAAATGGTGAAGCATATAAGGAAAGTTTGCCGTTTACCCTTCCTTATGTTTATGAACTAGGAGGAGAAGACATTGAATTTATTACATTTGTGGATGCATTTATGGATTTAGGGGACGTACTAGAATTATATATATTTGAGGAAGGGCGACAAGGTTATCCCTTATCGCATAATTATCCAGAAGAGGCTAGAACAATTAATCTCTTTAAAAAAACATACAAGGATCAATATGGTGAATATCAATTAGACTCAAAGAAATGGAAAGAAGAGCTTTCCAGACGGACTATTGCATCAAAACGAAGTGTGACTACATTCGTTAAATACTAGTAACCTGCTGCTTTCAAACAAGCGGGTGTTTTAATTTAGGAGTGGCGATGTTTTGAAAAGATTATATACCGTTTTTTATATTGCTAAGAAACCTCGTCAAATTTTAGGTGGATTCGAGGTATTATCATTTGTGGGAACAAAAGAAGAATTTCTGAAAGTAATAACCTCGATTATCCTTTCTAAATATGGATGTTATAAAGTAAAAGTTCTCCAAGAAACACCTATAAATATGTATATTGTCGGGATAAAGAGGAGAGGGAGAATGAAAGAATTTAGAGTTTTTATAAAAGATGTCCCTAACACACATCTCAACATTCCTCAACTATCATTCCGTCGGTTTTGCGATTCATGAATGGACAGGTGATGGGGATAGAAATAAATGCTTGGAGAAATTTTTAATGTCAATCCGCCCATTGAGATAAGGATAAAGAATACGAAAGTGGCTGTTACGTTTCCGTTTCACAGCGAAAAAAATTAGCGGAAGAATTCCGCTAAAATTGGGAAATACCGATATTTCTTTAAAAATAAGAGGAGTTACTCCGTTTATTTTATCCAAATCTTTGGATTTTGCTTTATTTAGAGTAGTTATCCGGAATATCTCCGCTTATGAATTCTCTTATCTCCACAAATCTCAATACTGAGAAAGCGCAAACAGTTCTACATGTGATACTGCAATTATAGTTTGCATTTTCCTGCATAAATTCTCCTTTTGAAATAGGAAACAGAACCTGTCAGCACCCCCGTTTTACAATAGGCTTTGTTTTTCAATAGGTAAGGTAAATTTGTTTCTCTGCTCCTCATAACAGTGAATGGCGGAATAAAGCAGCATGCACTGTTCAAAATTGTTTGTTTGCAGGGACGTAATTTCACTTATTCTTTCCAATCTGTAGATAATCGTATTTCGGTGTATGTACATATTTCTGGAAGCTTCACTAAGATTCATATTGTATTTGCAAAAACCGAGGAAGGTGGAGGCTAAAATTTCATAATTGTCTTGCCTGATCAGTGGGCTAATAAAATTCAAAAGTTTCGTTTGGTAGTCTTGGCTCAACTCTTTAGGAAGCATTCGGATCAAGGTTTCCCGCTCATTGAATAAATGGACAGCTGATTCACGATTCAACTGAGTCCCGATGCTCATCGCATGAATTGCATTTTGGTAGGATTGGGCGACCCCACCCAGGCCGGTATGGACATCTCCTATAGAGATACAGGCCGCAGCCTTATATTTCGATTCAAGGAACCGGCTGATTTTTACAAGTTTTTCATCAAGGCTCTCCAACAGGGCAGAATATGAACCAGGAAAGGGCAGGGATTTAATGACGATAATACGTTCCAGGCTCAAAAATGAAATCATATCATCCTTTTGTTCATGGAAAATGATTCGCAAGAAGCTCAAAACCTCTTGTTGGAAAAATTGGAGGGGGAAGCTGCCATAATACTCGTCCGACGTCTTCCTAAGCGAAATTTCTTCCGATAAGTTCTTAATATCAATAAGCAGGCAAATCCGGCTTTTTTCCATATTGAACTCTAGCAATTTAGCGGACTGGAGCAGTTGTTCAGAAACCTCACTTTCTTCCTCTCTATAATGGATGAGCTGATGGACGAACATCTCAATCATTTTCCCTTTAAGTTCGATCATCTCTTTTCGAAACGCTTCCTGGCACATCATTTCTACCTGGTTTTTTACAAGCTGGACGTATTTTTCAACTTCGCGCGGTTCGCCCACGATTCCAAGAACTCCAATAATTTTATGGTTAAACTTTAACGGAGCTGAAACGCCAGGGAGGATTTGCTTTTCTATTTCATTTTTACACTCTATCATTTCATTCTTTTTGATAACTTCGAGAGAGGGCTGATGAAAGATGCCGATCCGGCTTTTATCGGTGGAACCAATGATGATGCCCTGATTATCCGTAATACTAATCGGAAACTCCAAAATCGCACTCGTTCTCTCAACGATATCTTGGGCAATATACTCCAGTATTTTCATGCGGTCTCTCCTTTCTTTTATAAAATGGCTTACAAATGGAAAATAGATGAATAGAGGAGGCAAGTCTATCATTTTAGTAAAAAGAAACAAAAATGATAAGCTGCCATTTTTGTTTTTTGGTTGAATTATACATACTATTCAGAATATTTATACCATATAATAATCTCATTATCAACAAGTTGAAAAAAGGAGGGAAAATCATGGATGGAAAGGATTTCAGAGTAAGTGAAAAACTGAGTGAAGCCCATACACTGCCTTCGTGGCTGTATACAAATCCGGAAGTTCTGAAAGTGGAAAAGGAAGCAATTTTTGGCAGGACATGGCAGTATGTAGCACACTTAAGCCAGTTGGATAAACCCGGGGATTTTATAACAGCGGAAATAGCAGGAAAACCAATTATTGTAAATCGGGGTTCGGATGGGGTTATCCGGGCATTTTATAATGTTTGCTCACATCGGGCCGCAAAACTCGTGGAAGGGGAAGGTAATAAAGCTGTATTTACATGTCCATATCATGCCTGGTCCTACCGCAATGACGGTTCTCTTCTTAGGGCACCAAATATGGGTGGCTGCGAGAACTTCCACCATGAAGATTTTTGTTTAAAAACAATTAAAACAGAAATCGTCCACTCATTCGTCTTTATAAATCTAGATCCAAACGCCCCATCTATGAAAAGCCAATTCCCAAACCTATTCAAGCATACTGAGAAATTCGGCCTTGGCAACTTAAAGCGCACCCGTGTGAAGGAAACAATATGTCGGTCCAACTGGAAAGTAGGCATTGATAACTATCTGGAATGCGACCATTGCTCACTTGTCCATAAGACACTCGTTTCCAAACTTGATATGAAACAATACGAAATGGAGATGTACGACTATTATTCCTATCAAGGCACACCGCTAAAAGGGAAGGGGTCAGACTTTGGAATGGGAGAAGGGGGCAGGTATTATTGGCTTTATCCGAATACATGGTTTTCGTTTGATCCTGGCCCGGCCAATTTATCCATTCATCAATCGATTCCAATTGACCATAAAACAACCAAGTATGTCTATACAACTTTTTTCATGCAGGATGAAATGACAGAGGAAGAAGAAGAGCTGCTTAAAATGGATGACCTTGTGAGAAAAGAGGACCTGGATATTTGCGAGGTGGTTCAAAAGGGCTTGGAAACGGGCGCCTATACGCAGGGAAGATTCTCTTTAACTGAAAATCTCGTTCATCACTTCCATTTAATCTTGCAAAAAGACCTTGAAACCATCCTTCCGCTGGCAAAAGACCCATCAGCTGCGATTTAATCCAAAAGAGAATATCACTTTTTTAAACAATATGTAAGCGATTCCAAAACAAAACCATTTATTTAAAGAGGAAGCTAGGTGATAGGATGTCAACGAATCAACCAAGCCAGCCATCATTAAAGCGGGCAATGAAAAGCAGACACCTCTTTATGATGTCACTGGGTGGAATTATCGGTACAGGACTGTTTCTCGGCTCAGGCTATGCGATTGGCGAGGCAGGGCCGCTTGGTGCGATCCTTGCTTATTTGGTTGGCGGGCTGCTGATGTATTTGGCGATGGTCTGTCTTGGAGAACTTTCTGTATTCATGCCGGTTTCAGGATCGTTCCAGGCTCACGCAACAAAATTTATTGGCCCGGCAACAGGCTTTGTGATCGGCTGGGTGTATTGGCTTAGCTGGGCGATGTATGTCGGGCTTGAGTTTGTTGCCGCAGCAGTTTTGATGAAACGATGGTTTCCAGACGTTTCAACATGGATTTGGAGCGCAATTTTTGTTGTTTTATTGTTCGGAATTAATGCTCTGGCTACAAAAGCGTTTGCCGAGACGGAATACTGGTTTGCCGGCATCAAAGTTTTTGCAGTCATTTTATTCATTATTATTGGTTTGTCTGCAGTATTCGGATTGATTAGTCTCGACAGCGAACCTACTCCATACTTGAGTAACTTTGTTGGTGATGGATTGCTCCCTGCCGGTATGATAGGGGTATTTATCTCGATGATGTCAGTCATTTATGCGTTTCAGGGTGCCGAAATTATGGGTGTTGCTGCAGGAGAAACGGAAGAGCCCGAAAAAAATATCCCCCGAGCCATCCGGACAATTGTAATCAGGATTCTTTTATTCTATATTCTGGCGATATTTGTCCTGTCCGCCCTGGTTCCGTATAAAGAAGCAGGGGTTCTCGAAAGCCCATTTGTAACTGTATTTGATATGGTGGGGATTCCTTATGCCGCTGATATCATGAATTTTGTAATTTTGACAGCGATTCTTTCAGTTGGGAATACCGGATTATTTGCTTGCACAAGGATTTTGTATTCCTTGTCTGAAACTGGAATGGCACCAAAGCTTTTTGGCAAATTGGATAAACGAGGAGTTCCTTTATATTCCTTGGCAGTTACCCTTGGCTTTGCCCTGCTTTCTTTGCTCACAAGCGTGGTTGCGGCGGATACACTGTTTGTAATTCTACTGGCTGTTAGCGGGATAGGCGGGACACTGACTTGGCTGGTAATTGCTGTGGCTCAAATTGGTTTTCGCAGGCAGTTCATTAAAAATGGCGGCAAACTGGAAGATTTGAAATTTAGGGTTCGGCTCTACCCATTTGTTCCGATCCTTTGTATTGTTATTTGCCTGTTCATTTTCGGCTTTATGGCGTTTGATGCAACACAGCGAACTTCGCTTTATTGGGGATTTGGCTTTATTGCTGCATGTTATGGCTATTATTATCTTAAATTTAAACGAAAACAGGTTACACTTCCGATGGATACTGCAAAAGTAGAGACGGAAGAAATTTAACTCATATACAGGAGGCTATCGATGAATCATTCCGGTCATTACGATGTCATTATAATCGGCGGCGGCTTTTCAGGAGTTACCGCTGCCAGAGAACTGAAATCACTGGGATACTCGGTCCTGATCCTCGAAGCCCGGGACCGTCTTGGAGGGAGGACATGGGTTGATTATCGCCTCGGTACGGAACTGGAGATGGGTGGAACCTATGTGCATTGGCATCAGCCATTTGTTTGGTCGGAAATCACCCGTTACGGTTTGGAACTCGTAACAGGCCCAACACCTGAAAAAATGTACTATATTACCAATGGTAAAGTAAACTCAGCCTTACATGGCGAATTTAAAGCAAAACTTAGAAACACGGTTGAACGGTTAATGAGCGAGAGTAATAAGCATATGCCTCTGCCATTTCAGCCATTAGCATTGGATAGTTTTAAAGAGTTGGATAAAGTTACTGCAGCCCAGTTTATGAAGGATTTCGGCCTAAGCAAGGAGGAATACGAGATTTTGCATGGCTGGATTGCCTCGGATTATTGTGGCGCTCCTGAAGAAGGGGCAATCACACAAATTTTCCGCTGGTGGGCTTTCTCTCAAGGGAAGTGGGATACACATAGTGCGATGGTTTCAAGTTACAGGCTAAAGCGTGGAACAAAAGAGCTGATTGAAGCAATCGCCGGGGATGCAAATGCAGATATCCAACTCTCAGCGGCCGTAGAAAAGGTTGAACAGGATGCTGGCCAAGTAACGGTTTATACCGCGGAGGGTTCCAGCTATCACGGAAATGCTCTCATTGCAACTGTCCCATTATCGACATTGAAGGATATCGAATTTATGCCGGCCCTTTCTCCTGAAAAACTGGCCTCCTCAAGGGAAGGCCAGACTTCTAAAGGCGTGAAGGTTTGGGCACGGATCAAGGGAGTACTTGAGCCATTTGATGCACTGGCACCGGGATGGTACCCGTTAAATTCTGTTCATTTGGACCGGTATGTGGACGATGACAGCATTGTAGTTGGATTCGGTCCAGATGCGTCAATCCTGAAACCTGAAGACAGGGCGTCAGTTGAAAAAGCCTTGCAGCTTTGGCTGCCCGACATAGAGGTTGTTGAAAGCACAGGACATGACTGGGTGAATGATCAATTTTCGAAGGAAACATGGCCAATGCTAAAGCTAAATCAATTAACTGCGTACCATCAGGAATGGAATACCCCTGAAAATGCAGTGTTTTTGGCAGGATCAACATACGCAACCGGGTGGGCAGGCTTTATTGATGGTGCAATCGAATCGGGTATTACGACTGGCAGGAAGGTTCATAAGTATTTGTGCAGTCGTCAATCTGCTAAAATGGATCTTTCCGTTGAATCGGTTTTATAATTGGATTCGAACAAAAAAACACCTTCCCTGTTTTTGGAACGGGTTCGGTTTTCGTACAAAAACGTAATTCGCATACAAATTAGCAGTCTGACAATAACCTTGGAGAAGAATTGGACATTTATGGGCAGAAATTCACCAAGGGGGAACTATTATTTTTTTTAATACAACATCAAATTCATCATAGAGGACAAATGACTATTCTTATGCGTCAAGCTGGTTTATCAGTTCCAGGTCTTTATGGTCCATCAAAAGAGGAATGGGCTGAGATGGGTATGGAAGCTCCTAAAATTTGATTGTAATTATTGTATATTGGTAATAAGAACAGGGCTATTATACATTCCTGTTCTTATTTAATTTAAATGGGGTCGCGTATATAAAAATAAGATTGTGAAGAATTACACTTAAATAAACGGGTGCGTTATCCCAGCAGGATTAACCGCCTTTTTGTTAATTTTCTGGTTGAACAAACGATGGCAGGATAGTTTAATAAGGATTTTGGGAAAAAACGAATTAAACGTGATGAAGGACTTGTCAAGGGGGGAGAAATATTTGTATTCAAAAGATAAATAGTTCTTATATCGCGTTGGCTGTCATTTCAATGATCTTAGGACCGCTTACTGTCGGTACTTCCTTTGTTAGGCGAATTAGACCCATTTTGGGCAAAAATTTAAAGGAGCAATCAACATGAAAGTCGGAAGAAGAAAAATGGGTTTGACAGAAGATGATAAATAAAATATTATTTATATATTAAATATCGTTAAATCTCGATATAACGAATCGATTGAAAGGAGGATTAAGTATTGATAAATGGAGAAATCCATCAATTTCTTAGAGCACTTGCAAGTGAAAAGCGACAGGAAATTATGTTTCTGTTTCTGGATAGAAATGAAGTAACAGTAAATGAAGTTGCAGATTTAGTTGGTATAGGTCAATCCACTGCCTCCGAACAATTAGCGATATTAAAAAAAGCAGGTTTACTTTTTTCGCGTAAGCAAGGAAAGGTTGTATATTATTCAACCGATAAAAACAAAATTATGCAGTTATTGCGAGACTTTAATCAATTACTGACTAACTGCTGTAAATAGAACATATAGGAATATCTATATGTTCATCTTTTGATAAAACGTATCGTTGAATTGCGATATATAAAGGGGCAAAATAATTGATGAAATCATATGATTCAATTGTAGTAGGAGCAGGTCAGGCGGGTTTAGCAGCGGCGTATTACTTACACAAAAAGGGTTTAAAGTATCTTGTTCTTGAAGATAGTAATCAAACTGCTGGTTCTTGGACTAAATATTACAATAGTCTAAGATTATTTTCACCTGCACGATACTCATCACTTCCAGGACTCAAATTTCCTGGGAATCCAAATCGATACCCCACTAGAGATGAAGTTATTTCTTATCTTAATCAATATGCTAATCATTACAACTTAAATATTCGAACTGGGGAAAAAGTTATAGAAGTGGGAAAAGAGGGCTCCTCTTTTGTAATATCATCAGAAAATGAAAATGTATATTATTCAAAAACTGTCATCTCAGCTACTGGTGCTTTCTCTTGTCCAAATATACCAAAAATTGATGGAAGTGAAATATACAAAGGGCAAATAATTCACTCTAGCCAATACAAAAACGTAGAGGGGTATAAAAATCAAAATATAATTGTAGTTGGTGGCGGTAACTCAGCTATTCAAATTGCCTATGAATTATCAAAAGTCTCAAACGTATCTATCGCCACTCGAAATCCTATTTCATTTAAACCCCAAAGAATTCTTGGGAAGGACATTCACTTTTGGTTGAAAGTAACAGGGGTAGATATTCTTCCTTATGGTCGAAAATTCTCTACGAATACTTCAATTATGGATACGGGGATTTATAAACAAGCCATTTCAAAGGGCAATCCAGAGGGGAAAATTATGTTTAAAAAGTTTACAGAAGATGGGGTGATATGGGGTGATGGAAGGGAAGAAAAAGTGGATTCAATCATTTATGCAACTGGTTTTCGTCCTAATGTGAACTATCTATCATCTCTAATAAATGCAATTGATCCATTTGGAAAACCATTACACAGTAAAGGTGTAAGTACCACAATCTATGGTCTATATTATATAGGTCTTCCAGGACAACGGTCATTTTCTTCTGCAACCATACGTGGAGTTGGGTTAGATGCAAACTATATAGTTAAGAAAATAACAAAGTTAACGGGGTAGCATTCTTGTAATCATAAATTTGTGAAAAAATGTACTTAAAGGGTGCTTAACAGCTCAGAACAAATTGGCTCTGAGCTATTTCGCGTGCTAATTTTACTCCTAAAGTGTCTGCTAATTCGAATTTTGAACTTCAAAACCAAACCCGTTATGTTTGTTGGCAAGGTGTTTTTTTGTCTATTATAAAGGTTTCGTAGATTAATCCCCTTTGCTCGCCGGTTAATCTCCAAGTAAGTTCGCAGATTCCCTACAACTCCACCTTCCTCGGTAAAAATAACGTCCGTGCCCCTATCCGTTTGCACACTGTAAAGTAATGCAGGAGCGCCTGCAATACTGCCCCGAAGTTGAGCCCGATGATCACACCATCCATACTTAAGGAAGGCATTGAACCAAGCACGAACAATCCGGCAAATGCAAATACATGTGCCCAAATTGTATGGAAAAACGCATCCTTTACGAGTCCTACTCCGATCAGGAAAGCCTGTAGCGGAGTGATGAAAAAGTGGAACAGGAAGTAAGGCCAAAGCAGTTTCAGGTAAAAGGGTGCGGCCGAGTTCGCAAAAAACAGCCTGGTCAACTCGTCAGCAAACATATGCATGAAAAAAACCGATACTGCGCCGTAGAGCATGGTCAGCCACATCGATTGGTACAGGAGAGTATGCAGCCTTGGCTGGTCCATGCGCGAATGGGCATCGGAGACGTTGGGGATTAACGTCACCATCAATGAGTGGGCAATGAAAGCAGGGAAAAAGCCTATGCTCATCGAGACACCCATCAGTACACCGAAATGCTCAGTTGCCGAAACTTCCGTAAAACCTGAACGAATGAGTGCCAACTGAATCAAGAATGGCTGGACAGCATTGGTCAAAGCATGGAAAATCCTAAGCCCCATTGTCGGCACCGACACTGATAACAATTTTTGCCGGGCCTGTGTTCCCGAAAGTTTGGATAGGGAAACAGTTCTCAGCCCCCGAATATGAATCAGAAATAAACTGAACAAATAAAGAAGCACGATAAATTCGCTGCCAATCATAGTTCCAATTGCCAGGAGCAAGGAGGTTTCCTGGTCATAGTCAAAGAGCTGGAAAACGATTAATAACAATAGTAACTGAGCTGTTTTTCTTAAAAAATTGGAAACGGCAATTTTGCCCATTTCCTGAATGCCCATAAAGTAGCCTCGTGCGATTGAAGAAAAAGCTGCAATTGGGATCAGCGCGAACAAAAGCCATTGAATATGGTCGGGAAATCTACTGAAGGCAGCAGGAAACGCAGTTGCCACCGCTGTCAGGACAATTAGGACAATGGTTGTCAGCACCCCAAGCCTCAGGGCATGCCTCAGCAGGCTTAAATGAGTATCTTGTTTATTTTCCGCAATATATTTTGAAATTGAAACCGGCATTTCGAGCGTCGCCAAAATCATTAGGAAAAAGATAATCGGCATTAAGGACATGAAAATTCCCATGCCTTCTTCCTTCAGCTCCCGAGCCAGCTGCATATTAACAAAAAACTCTACGCACTCACCTAAAAAGGCAGCACAAATCAGGATTATGGTTCCCCTTAAGAATGAATTCAAGCCGCTCACCCCCATACAATCAAACATATGAGACAAGCATGCGATATAGTAGTAGTCTATGAAAATCCTACATTATTTTTCAGAAGGGAAGGTAACGGTGAACGTAGTCCCTTTGCCAAGCTTACTAGAAATATCAATATCACCATTCATTTCACGGATAATGCTAAAAGAGACCATCAGGCCGAGGCCAGTCCCTTTCTGTCCTTTCGTAGAGTAGTAGGGTTCACCAAGACGATTTACTTGTTCAGGAGACATGCCAATTCCTGTGTCCGAAATTTTAATGGCAACTTGGCCATGACCGCAATCTGTATGTATGCTTAAAATCCCTCCGAGTGGCATAGCTTCAATGGAATTCTTCATTATATTGAGGAAGCTCTGCCGGAATTTGCTGCGGTCTCCATAAATAAAAGACTCTTCATGGAAAACGGTATTGACTTCAACCGAATTCATATTAGCAAGCGGCTGAAGAGAAGTGATTGAATGGCTGAGTTCGGTGCTCACCCGGAATTTATCGTTTTTATCCAAAGAAGGCTGAGCGAAGGTTAAATAGTTCTTAATAACCCTTTCAGCGGTTTCCAGCTCGCTTAGCGCTATTTTTATGTAGCCTCTGGTAGCATTTTTCATGTCCGAATCCTCGGCTGCAAGCTGCAAAAATCCTCGTACTGCGGTCAGAGGATTACGCACTTCATGTGAAATGGCCGCGCTCATGTGGCTTGCAAGCTCGATCTTTTGAGCCTTTGCCATTTCTTCACGGTAAAAATCATTTTTTCTCAACTCTTCGATAAGAAAAGCAAGCATCCCTATCCCGGCTAATTGGGTCAAAGAAAATTCTATTAAAACCTTCATTTCGGAATAGCTAAAGTTGTCCACTGACAACAAAGCCGCGAGTAAAAACAAGAGGTTCATTGCTAAGGATGTGCCTAACACGGTCATAAGCCGCTTCTTATATGGCTGCCTTTTAAACCAAGAGTAACTATAATGTAAAAAAATACCCGCTATGCTATACAAGGGGATAATCGTCCATAAGCCTTGGTTAACTCCATAAAATAAGGCCCTGAATAGGAGGGAAAGGAGGGATAGGAGCAGGCCATATCCATAATAAAAGCCGCCAATAATGATTGGGATTTGACGTAAATCAATTAAAAAATCATACTGGCGGGTTGAAAATGAGAGGCAGACGAGCAGGGAAATGAATAACCCCAAAAATCCTAGAATTTGAGAGTTTACCCGGGTACGAAGCCGTTCAGCCCAAATGTTAAACACGAACATGATTAGCATGATAAGTGTAAGGTTGAAAAAGAGGTTTTTAACGAATACCACGGGCCCACACCATCCAATTATGTATTTACAAATAGTTTATAATTTTAACGGTTTTCCGACAATAACCTAAGAGGACAAATTATAACAAATTTTTATAAAAACTGGCATTTTACAGCCTTATCGGCAAATAGTGTAGTTTTTCAACTATGTATGAATAGAAATATTCTTCCTTATTAGCTAATGAAACGTTTCTTTTTAGCAGGAAAAAGAAACGTTAAAAAATATTTATGTAAACAAACAATTAAAAATGGAGACACTAGTAGGAAAAACCCCCTAAAAGGAGGATGCAGTATGGGAAATGCTTTACATATTGGAGACCTAGCCCCTGATTTTTCACTATCATCAACAATGAAAGAAACGATATCACTAGGGGATTATCGAGGGAAAAAGAACCTCGTTGTCGCGTTTTATGGAATGGATTTTACTCCTGGCTGACTGAAAGAGTTAACCTCTTGGAAAGAGGAATACAAACGCTTTGAAGACCTAGATGCCGAGGTACTGGCAATCAGTGTTGACCATATCCATTCACACCGGGTTTTTGCGGCTAGCTTGGGAACCCTGCCGTTTCCGCTATTGTCAGACTGGTTTAAAAAAACCACAAAGGAGTACAATGTTTTCAATGAAAAAGGAGAGGTAGCTAAGCGTTCTGTGTTCGTAATCACCAAACAAGGTGTAATCACCTACAAGAACACAGAATTTAAGGCCGGCAAAAAAGAAGACTACGAAGCCGTATTCATTGAGCTCGCTAAATTATAATCACCAACGTGGGCAATTCTAGCCGAAAGGTTCCAAATAGCCTTTACTAAAGAAGTTCGCACAGATAAAATACTCCCGTTAATCCAAGCTATTCATATGTAAGGGCGACAAGGGATGGATGCGGGGTAAGCGAATAACAGCCAAGTTCAGTGATAATATCCCCATGATAATCGGTTGGTTTTAATCAAAAAAGCCTATCTGCAAGTAGGAGATAGGCTTCTCGTTTTTTAGTAAGACATAAAGGAAGCTCCGATAATGATCAAAAGAATGAACAAAACAACTAACAGTGCAAAGCTACCACTGCCGTAACCGCCGCCATAACTCATATTTTTTCACCTCCTATAAATGGAGTAATTTTCACCGCTTAATACCAACATATGGCTCTGTTGCAAAAAAGCTTGGACAAAAGTCTATAAAGATGAAAATTATCGAAAAATTAGGTTAGCCCGACTTGGGAAATTCCCTTATAAGAGTTAAAGAGAGGTAGCCTTTTAAAAAAATGGCGCCGGTGTAAGAATATGGGTTTGGGGTAGGATGTAAGCGGGTATTTTTAAAAATGACTAACATGGGTTCTACAGCGAGGCGAAACTTAATGAAAAGACACGAACACTTTTTAATAAAAAGGGAACTTCACAGGCTTTTAAATGACTATAATAGGTGTCTAGACCCTTTTTATAAAGAACAAATCGTAGAGGAAATTGATTTTTTAAATATGGTTCTGAATGACCATGGAGAAATCCCCTTTTAAGCTGGGGATTTTTTTATAAAAACTATAGTGAATGGTATATCTGTAACACCATTGTCATTTTGCTTTCGATAGTTTGGACCACGTTCATAATAAAGGGATGTAGTTCGAAGTGACTTCCCATTAAAACAAAGACTGCAAAAAAGCAAATCCTGCTCCTAAGGGAGGTTTTGCTTTTGCAGTCTTTTTCCAATAATCCAAAGTATTTAGATATGCTTAGCCTCCTGTATAAACACTTTCACAGGTACCTGCGATTGGTTCATAATAACAATGGTTCTTATATTGGCCAGCAAAAGGCTGATCGTACCAGGTTGGAGGGCAGGGGCCGAATGGATTGAAATACCAAAGGGAGTATTTCGCAGGGTGTTCTCTCCAGTAATCCAAGACTTGTTTTGCTAATCTTCTTTCAACAGGCCGGGCTCTTTGATAAAACATATTCCCCTTCTGGACAGCTTCAAAGGAATAATTCCCACCTTGAATATGAAAAATAACCTGGCGAACGGTTCTTACATCCTTGAAATCTAGACAATCTGCTTTAACACGGTTCACGATGACGTTCCCCACATATAACATTCCCTGTTTTCCTTCGCCTTCAGCTTCCGCTCTCATCATCCTAGCCACCAAATTAACATCCGCATCCTTATAAGCTACTCTTGCCATTTTTTCACCCCCAACATACAGTATGAAAAAAAGCCTAAATTGGTGTGGAATTAATTTTTCGCTCAGCCAACAACGTATCACTAAACTATGGAATTAGCCGCAAGCAGTTGCCTGATTCCACGAGTACAGTTGCCAAGGATCGGCACCGGCCAACAAGTTTTTATATATGGTATTACTGGGAAAAGTGGGAATACTACGTGATACTATCACCTTTAAGGAGCAAACAGATGCCGAAAAAGAGCGACCAAAAAACAGAATCGGTGGATAAGGATAAAATCGTTCAGTTGCCCGAAAAGGGAAACAAGAACGATCAAGGGGAAGAGCTCTCCCGGATGTTGGCTGCAGTATTGGAATACCTGTCAGATGAGACGGTTGAAGTCATTGATATCAACTATTTATTTGATAACACCGAGGGCCTTGAAGCTTGGTGGAATGACTATCAGGAAAACAACCGTAAAAAGATTGAGGCAGAAATAAGAGAATCCCTTAGTAAACTATCCCTGGAGGACCTTCAAAAAATTAGGGGACAAATAAAAGAAAACCAAACTAAAGGCTGATTATAAGTTGAACATAAAAGGGGTCCTAATCCTGCTAATTGTTTCTCAGTTTAAAATTGTCCCACCCAAATTTCCTCCTGCCCCCTTTAACGTAATTGTAAATGGTGAACCTGAGTACAGCATCCTTCCAATCGTACAAATCATCGATAGGTCACCATATGTGAACAATCATTCTATAAGCAAGCAGATTGAAACTTGACGTCGAATATTTGGAGGGACACTTTCTGCGGAATGTCCCTTCATTTTATTTACTTATTCCCGTTCAATATCCATAGAAATAGATACTATTTGTTTAAATTGCAAACCTTTGTCAATTCAAGTATAGTTAACAAATTGACTTAAATACTGAGTTGTTTTTAAGGCATCGATTTGGGCTATACAGTTTTTATATGGACAAGGAAGTTATAAATAAAAAAGAGTATGATTGGGAGACTGTTAAGGAGAATGCAAACATGAAAAACAATAAAATTGCCCTGGGATTGTTACTATTGAATTTATTCATAGCATTTTTGGGGAATGGGCTTATTATTCCTGTTTTACCCACTATAATGAACGAGCTGGGCATTTCGGGGACAACGATAGGTTATTTAACTGCAGCCTTTGCGATTGCCCAGTTAATTGTTTCTCCGTATGCAGGGAAAGCTGTGGATAAAGTCGGCAGGAAAATCATGATCGTAATTGGCCTATTCATTTTCGGTATCTCAGAATTTCTATTCGGGCTCGGTAAAGAAATTGAAGTGCTGTTTGTTTCCCGCATATTGGGAGGAATAAGCGCAGCTTTTATTATGCCGGCGGCTACAGCCTTCATAGCTGATATTACAACACTGGATACTCGCCCGAAAGCATTGGGATATATGTCAGCCGCGATAAGCACCGGCTTTATTATTGGTCCGGGGATAGGAGGATTTTTAGCGGAAATCGGGACACGTGTTCCGTTCTTCTTTGCAGGCGGCCTTGGTACTCTTGCTGCCTTTTTTTCTATTCTATTTTTATCCGAACCCGACCGTAAAAAAGAACGTTTTGGCCATACTGCTAAGCCAAATTCCGGCTTCAAGCTTATTTTTTCACAAAAATATTTTTTTGCATTTATCTTAATTTTTATTACTTCATTTGGACTGGCAGCATTTGACTCGTTTTTCAGCCTGTTTGTCGATCATAAATTTCAATTTACCCCATTTGATATTGCAATTGCGATTACCGGTGGCGCCATTTTCGGCGCTGTGTCACAAGTGATTCTGTTTGATAAGCTGACTCGCCTTTGGGGTGAAATCAAGCTAATTCGATACTGCTTAATCCTTTCAGCGATTCTTGTTTATTTAATGACGGTTGTTCAATCGTATTTTTCAATTTTAGTTGTGACATTCATTGTTTTTGTTGGATTCGATTTGTTCCGGCCTGCGATAACCTCGTATCTCTCAAATCATGCCGGGGATGAGCAAGGATTTGTCGGTGGAATGAACTCGATGTTCACTAGTCTAGCAAATATCAGCGGGCCAATTCTAGGCGGAATATTATTTGATATTGATATTCATTTCCCTTACTATTTTGCCGCTATCGTACTGGCATTAGGGATTGTTGTAACGTGGTTTTGGAAGAAGCCTAAAACGGATTCTGCAAATGTAGTACGCAATGTTTCAGGAAATTAAAATAGGCATTTAAAGCGTTGACCTATATCGGGTTAACGCTTTTTCTTTGTATAGAGGCTGGATGGAAAAACGTGAATAAAAGGGAGGTTTTTCGAACTTAGAAATTGAATAGTACTAATTGACTGATTGGAATGGGGAGAACTAAATGAAAATCATTTATGGTTTTGAGGATTTTAAACATGTTATTCATAACATGAAGCAAAAAGAGGAAAAAGATGCATCATGGCTGGAGTATTATAAAAATTACAAGCATGTATTCGATGCCATTTTTGAAAATCTGTATATGACGGATGCAGAAACCATAAGAAAGACGATTATTCCAAACGTAAATTTTTATGGCTTGGCTAATACTGCTGAAGAAAGTGTTAAAGCTCACGATGAAGCCAAAATAACGAAAATAGTAGAAGCATGTAAGAGATATTTTCATTTCAATACAGAGTTTAATGTGTATGCATTGGTTGGATTTGGCCATATAGACGGGACTGCCATTTCCTCTTCCAACGCGCCCTTTATGTATTTGGGTTTAGAAAGGTTAGTAAATATCGATGTGGAGCAGTTGATTCAACACGAATTTAATCATCTCGTTCGGTTTAGCACGTTAAACGAATTGAATGATGGCCGTTCAATGACGGTAGGGCAACTTGTGATTGCAGAAGGCCTAGCTACTCTTACTCCGTTGGTTATGAATCAGATGGATGTTTCTGAAACCGCTCTTCAAAAAATGCTCTTCCTGGATCCATACCAGTATAGTCACTTGAAAGATAATTTTGATTTGATTGAGCAAGAAATTAAACATGATTTTTATAATGTGTTAACTCCTGAACGAATGGCGAAATATTTTATGATGAACGAGGATAGCAAATACGGAAAAGCCGGTTACTTTTTCGGGATGCATATCATCCTTACTTTATTAAACAGAGGATGGGACTTAAGGGATTTGACCTATTTGGACTCAGAACTAATTTGTGATGAGTTTAATAAATAGGTTTATGTAAATAGCTAGCAAGAAGGATTTTCTTGATCAATATCGAATCTTTTGGTAAGCCGAAATGAAGGAGCTGGTTTATAGATGTGTGGGATTTGTAAGTAGACATGAAGAAAGAGATGTATTATTGCCAAAGCATCGGGAAATTCTTTTGAAAAATGCGCTCGACGATTTAGTCAATGACCCAAATGTTTTGGCAATCTATCAGGGAGGATCGTTGGCAAAAGGGAACTACGACAATTATTCGGATATTGACTTGCATATCATTGTGAAGCCCTCCAAAAAAGAGGAGTTCATCAGACAGAAAAGGGATCGCGCAAGAAACTGGGGTACCGTCTTATTTTTTGAAGACTTTCATCCAAGCTCTCCTGTAGTCGTAACCCATTATGAGTGCTTTGTAAAAATCGATAGCTGGTACCATATACCTAAAGAAGTTGTACCCTCAATATGGTTAAAAGGATATGAAATACTGCATGATCCAAATAATTTAATAAGTGAAGTAATCAATCTGTCCTCACATGAACTGTACGAACCTTCTTCGCAGGAAGTTGAGTTTTGGAGGGGAAAAGTTCTTGCCTTTGTTCATGAAACCTACAGAGCGGCGATGAGGGAAGAACATTATTATGCTCTTTCAAATTTGGATCGAATTCGGTGGCTTATTGTTTCAGGCTGGTATATGGAAATGAACATCCATCTTGATAGCCCTTACGGTGTCTGGTCGAAAATTGAGGGAAACAGAAGCCAATTAAACGATTGGCAGTTATCTTTACTGATAAGTTGGAATTGCGGCCGGACTACCAATGAGATAATGAAGACTATGGTAAGTATGATGCCTGAATTTCTAAGGTTAAATAAATTCCTCAGTAAAAAAGTGAACATACCAGACCAAAGTGAAGAAGTACAAAAAATAATTGAAATGGCTTATTAGAATCTGAAAGAGTGCGTTAATTCAAAAGGATTAGCGCATTTTTACATTTGTGGAAACTTTGGAAAAAAGAATTGGTTAAGCAGTGAGAAGAGTATTTTAGCTCTTTGTTCGTGGTATGGATAACCGATTTGAATATCTTTATCCTTAGAGGGTAAACGCTTTTTTTATGGAATTAATTATTATTAAGGGCTATATAAGTTAAACAAAAGAATTGCGCAATGTAAAAAATTTATTGATTGAAGCGGATGGCGCGAAACTCGTTCGAAAATGCAAAAAACGCATTTTCTCCTGCGATGCTAACTCTGGGAAGATTATTCAACGTCCTACGGGAGAAAAGGTCAGTGGGAGACCCCGCAGGCGCTTGCGCCGAGGAGGCTTCCAGGCCGCCCGTGGAAAGCGAAGCGCCAGTAGCGGAAATCAAAGAAAAACTTAAGTTTAATTTTTATAGTTAAAATTAATTATTGGAGGAGAGATAGGTTTTTGCTATCAAATCTATATTTTGTCCGTCACGCACATTCACTCTATACACCAGATGAAATGGGAAGGCCTTTATCCAAACAAGGTCTCGAAGATGCGGAAAAAGTGACCCAATTCCTTAAAGAAGAAAAAATCGATTTGGTTCTATCAAGCCCCTATCAAAGGGCACATCAAACAGTCTGGGGTATTGCTGAAACATTAGGAAAAGAAGTTATCATAGAGAATGGCTTTAAAGAGCGGCTTTTGTCGATTACCCCAGTCTATGATTTTGAGATAGCAATCCAAAAAGTCTGGGAGGATCCCACATTTTCATGGGAAGGCGGGGAATCGAACGCAACCGCCCAAAAGCGTGGGATCCAGGCAACGTTAAAAGTATTAGAAACGTATCAAGGCAAGAACATTGTCATAGGCACACACGGTAATTTACTCGTTCTTATTATGAATTACTTCAATCAATCCTATGGATATAATTTTTGGATGGAACTTGATATGCCAGATATTTATAAACTAACTTTTGATAATAATGAACTGAAGAAAATAAAAAGAATTTGGTCCAGAACAAAAAGGTAAATAGATTGCTTTTAGCAAGAAAAATCAACTCCATAATCTTTCTAAATCAAGCGGGGAAATGACCTGTCCGTTAATTTTTTTATGGATAATCGGCCTTTTAAAAGGATCATGTTCCGAAACATCCTCAACGAAGCACCGTGATCGAACCCGTATGTCAACACCGAGTATACTTTCAATTTTGTTTTGATAAGTCATAAATGGTTATCTCCTTCAGCATTTGACTATGTGTACTATTATCTATCAAGAGTATGATAAAAATACAAATTTATTAACGGCATAATTTCTCCTCCTTTCGCAAAAAATACTGTATGACTGTAGTTGTGGAGGGGAAAAGGTTGAAGGTTCTATTCAAGAGCATTATGTTGCTTACGGTCTTTTTTTTCTTTCAAAATACATCCATATATGGAAAAAGCCAAAACGACATATACATAAAAATTAGCCTTTGGTCGAATAAGCTTATCGTTATGGAGGGGAATAAAGAAATCAAGCAATACCCCATTGCTTCTGGAAACGACAAAACCCCAACACCAATCGGGACATTTAAAGTTGTTGAAAAATCAAAGGACTGGGGTGGAGGTTTTGGTACAAGGTGGCTAGGCTTAAATGTTCCATGGGGTGATTATGGAATTCACGGGACAAATAAACCTACACTAATAGGAAAAAATGTGAGCAGCGGCTGCATTCGTATGCACAATAACCATGTTGAAGACTTGTATAACTTCATAGCTGTTGGAACGAAGGTTGTAATAGAAGGTTCACTTACCGGTTCAGGTGAAAGAGAGTATAGCAGCATTGCATTTGGTTCTAAAGGAAATTTAGTGCAGCTGGTTCAGAACAGGCTGAAGGCCATGGAGCTTTATCATGGACCGATTGATGGTATATTTGACCACGGCACAGAGCGGGCGGTTAAAAAATTTCAAAAAATCAATGGGCTGCCAGTAACAGGCGGAGTATCTAAGCGAGAGTACCGGCTAATGGGGTTAATGGAATAAGTGAGAAGAATGTGATGCGTTGATCATGGATTAACGCCTTTTTTATTGGAACCTATTAAAGAGGCTCTTCATAAATGTTTATAGAATGAGAAATAAGCCCTGTCCAATAACTCCCTTCTCCATATTATAGAATTAAATCACTTATTAGGAGGGAATAATTACGTGCAAAAAAGGGATAACGTCCATAACCAATTATGCGAAGAGTTTGCTAGAATTTTAAATTCAACTCCATCAATCATTAATGGAGTTTGCACTGCGACTAGATCTAGGACAAACATCCATCCGGTCGTTCTCGGACGGAGAGCCGAGTCATTTATGTTTGTACCCCAGGCCTTTTCATTTGAGAATATGGACAATCAAGGGAGGGCTTTATGTCTTGGGGAAACTGTCATTCTCCAGGAAGAAGTTAATCCATTTATGACCCGTTTACGGGAAAATGGAATTATTGTAACCGCGTTGCATAATCACTTTTTATTTGAAGAACCGCGACTCATGTTTATGCATTTTGAATCGATTGAGGAACCGTTGACATTTGCTCGGAAAGTCAGGTTTGCAATGGAAGTTTTAACTGAAAGAAACGTTGGGGTTCGCCAACTTTTTGGAAGAATGCGGGAACATCATTGCCCAGAAGAGCTTTGTGATGAATTTGGCAGGATACTAGGCGGAATGACTACGTTTACAAACGGTGCTTGTACAGTTATGAAATCACGAACCAATATTCATCCAACTGTATTAGGCAGGAGAGGAAGGTCGTTCCTGCTAATCCCGCAGATGTTCACATTTGAATCCTTAACACCAGATGGAACGGCGCTCTGCAGCGGTGAAACTGTCATTCTTCAGGAGGAACTCAACCGGTTTATAAGCAGGCTGCGAGAGCGCAATATTATTGTTACTGCATTTCATAATCACTGGCTATTTGAAGATCCTCGCTTAATGTACATCCATTGGGAAAAAATAGACGATCCGATTTGTTTTGCAGAAGATACCAGGTACGCGTTACAGGTGCTGACAAATAAAGAAATCAATGTTTCACGAAAATAGAAATTTGCAACTGCACTTCAAATTGTTCATGCAACTGTACTTGCCTATGCTTATTTAAGCAATTGTGCGTTGATCCAAACTGGATTAACGCTTTTTTTAGTTTTTTGAAAAAACGCGCTAGATGACAAATCGACAATGGGAAGCAGGTATGCCTTGCCTTTTTGTCGAATACGTTCCCTTATCAGAAAATGGGGTGAGCAGGGTATGGAATTTGTTATTCAAAATGAAAGTTTTAATCGAGCGATTGCGGATGTGACAAGAGCGGTATCTTCAAGAACACCTTTTCCAATTTTAACGGGTATAAAGCTAGTTGCTACGTCAGATGGACTCATACTGATAGGAAGTAATTCTGATATGATTATTGAAAAAATTGTCCCAGTACATATTGATGGTGAAAATGCAGTAAAGATAGTTGAACCAGGCAGTGTTGTTGTATCTGCCAAATATTTAAATGAAATTATTAAAAAAATGCCGGGTGATGTACACGTAAGGGTTAACGAAAAACAAGTAGTGACCATTAAGTCCGGAGACATTGTTACTCGTCTTAATGGATTCCATTCCGAGGAATATCCAAATCTTCCGCACATCGTTGAGGCAATGAATATGGAAGTTCCCTGTTATGACCTTATCGAAATGATTAAACAAACAGCATTTGCTGCCTCCAAAACGGAGACCAGGCCAATCCTTACTGCAGTAAATATGTCTTTTGCAGAAAATCGCCTGTCCTGTGCAGCCACAAATTCACATCGGCTGGCGATTCGAAGTCTTTCACTAAAGTCGGATGTACGAGGTTCTTTTAATGTTCCCAGTTCAAGCCTAACAGAGTTGATCAAGTTATTTAATAATGAGAGAAATCAAATCACTATCTTTTTAACAGACAATTACATCGTGTTTAAAACAAAAACTGTTTCCCTTTATTCAAGGCTGATTGAAGGGAAGTATCCTGAGGTTTCTGCATTGTTGCCAAAAGAGTGTAAAACAGAAATAATACTGGGAACATCCGATTTTTTGAAGGGAATTGATCGAGCCTGTCTTTTTGCAAGTGAATGGAAAAATAACAATGTTAACTTAGAAATTACCGATGATAGGAAATTAAGAATATCGTCTAACTCAAGTGAAATAGGAAAAATAGAAGAAACACAACGAATTAACGTTCTTCAAGGTGAACCAAATTTAAGCATCTCGCTCGACGGCAGTTTTCTTATGGATGCCCTGAAAGTAATAAAAGAAGATGAAATTAAGGTAAGTTTTAGCGGAACGATGAGACCGGTAGTAATCGAACCTGTGGGAAATCCTGATTACCTCCATCTAATTTCACCGGTAAGATCATATTAATAAATAGATGTAAGGGGGGAAGGAATTGAATGACCAGTGGACTTCCTATTCACCAGAGATAAAAGAATTTGTTTTTCATCTTCTAGGAGAAGTCAAAAAAATTATTAAAAGTAATTTCATTGGCTTTTATATACATGGATCGCTGGCAATGGGGTGCTTCAATCCTAAAAACAGTGATATTGATATTTTGGTTCTGACAGATAGTAGTATTGGAATCGAAGATAAAGGGCTATTAGCGCGCCTATTTTTGGCCATTTCAACAAATCCCTTTCCTGTCGAAGTAAGCTTTTTAAACCAAGGACAGTTGCAGCCATTTGAACACCCTTGCCCGTTTGACTTTCATTACAGCGAGTTTTGGAGAGAACGGTATGAAAAGGATTTAGCTTTGGGGTCTTGTGAATTCATTAACGATGAAATCCTTAAGGATCCTGATTTAGCAGCACATTTAACGATTACGATTCACCGAGGTATTTGCATAGAAGGAACACCGATTAAAGAGATATTTCCTTCAATCCCTCGCGACTATTACATTTCTTCCATCATGGGTGACTTTAAAGAGTGTATAGATAAAGTGCTCGAGAACCCTGTATATTGCACGTTAAATTTAATGAGAGTGTATTGGTATCTAAAAGACGGAATGATTTCATCCAAGCAGGAGGCTGGGAACTGGGCGCTTTCATCCTTACCAAAAGAGATGCATCAAACAGTTAAGAAACTGCTCTATAACTATTCCAACGAGAAAGACTATTATAGCTTTGAAAGCAGTGAACTCTTGTTAATTAGGGATTATATTAATGGAAATGTAGGGCAGCTGCTCAAAAAGCAAAGGAATCAGGAGGCAAAAAAAGAAGGTTGAGATCCGAAAAGCAACCCTTAGTGATTTTGAAAGGCTCTTCTCTCAAAGATTGTTGTTTTTTATAATAATCAAATATAACAATTTTCTGATAGAATTTGAAAGGGAGGCATTGTAAAATATGAGTGTTTATATTGCATTTTCAGTTTTAATAGTTATTTTTACTTTTGTATCCGTGTTGCTTTATAGATTTAGCAAAAATAAATCCAATAAACTTATGAAATATATACCTTCTATTGTTACTGCATTAAGTATTGCTTTGGTTTATGTAAAAATGTTATTTCTTTCACAAGGATATGAACCAATTACTGATATTGTAGTTATCATTATTCTGTCATTTGTATTGGGATTTTCCTTATTAGCAGCAGTTTTTATAGATATTATGAATAGAAGAAAAAGAATTTCAAAATAAAACGCTAAAATCGACCTCTATTTGGGGTCTTTTTTATACACTACGGAACATCTCCACAGTTGTGTAATTAGATTTTTAACACGCTGAAATAAACATTTGTTCGAGACGTATATCAAATGCTAAATCCTTTCCTAATTCGAGCAAACCGAACCAATAGAGATAGTTGTCCAAATAATGAGTTCCCACAATTTGAAAACAGGTTCCAACCATCCTTTTTAGCTATTGGTGAAAGTTATTAACGTGTTGTATATGGAGCATCCCTTTCTTAACACGTTGCTTTTGGCGTTCATTAACTGTTTCGTTCAAGATTCCTTTGAGTTTGGGAAACTTTTATAGTTGCTGTATCAGTGTCACTATTATCTAGTATTATGTATTTCCATACTCGAGTGACATGGAGTTTCCATACACTCGAATTTAGTCATTCTATCAAGGGCATAATCAGAAAGAGTGCAAGTGGTTACTTTAAATCCTATAATAGGGAAAGCGGACATGGCTTAAGCCTGTTTTATTTTCTATAGGCACTGCCGGAGTTTCTGAGTACTTTAATATAAAGAAACAATATCCAAACCTAAGAATGTTGGCAAAATTCGAGGATTAACGGCTTTTGCGCGATAAACAAAGAGTAAGGAGATGGTTAGACTGAGTAAATTTAGAGGTTTTATAGGGACGTATACAAATGGGGATAGTAAAGGGATCTATTCTTTTGTGCTTGATACAGAAGCTGAAGAAATAACAGATGTGAAAGTTGCAGCTGAATTAGGAAATCCAACATATTTAAACATTAGCGAGGATCGCCAATATCTTTATTCCGTCATAAAAGAAGCGGAGAACGGTGGTGTGGCAGCGTTCTCGATAAAATCAGGAGAACTTCAATTGATTAATTCGGAAGTTTCGCCTGGATCTCCGCCTTGTCACGTAAGCATCGATTCTAAGCAGCGTTTCGTTTTCAGTACAAATTATCATAAGGGGACTGTTGATTCATACTTAATTCAGGATGGCGCTATATCATCTCCTGTTTCAGTCATCCAGCATGAAGGATCAGGCCCGGATCCAAGACAAGAAAAAGCCCATACACATTATGCCGGAATGACACCGGATGGGGAATATTTAGCCGTTGTCGAATTAGGCTGTGACCTGTTATTAACATACCGTGTGAATGAAGATGGGACTTTAACGGAAGTGAATCGATTGAAACTACGTCCGGGAAGCGGTCCAAGACATCTTGAGTTTCATCCCTTAAATCCATCTATTGCTTACCTGATGACTGAATTCAGTTCCGAAGTGATTGTATTAACTTATGAAAATGGAACCTTTGATCAGATACAATCCATTTCAACGATCCCATCAGATTTTGTTGAAAATAACCAGGGAAGTGCGATCCACGTCTCATCAGACGGCAAATTCGTGTATGCTGCCAATCGCGGGCACAATAGCATCGCCGTTTTTGCTGTGAATCAGGAAAATGGCCAAATAAAGCTAGTTGAAATCGTATCAACCGAGGGCGACTGGCCAAGGGACTTTGTCCTTGACCCGACAAATCAATTTTTACTTGCCTCAAACCAAAATTCAAGCAATCTTGTTTTGTATAAGAGAGATGCTGAAACAGGGAAGCTAACACCCTTGCAAAAGGATATTTCTGTTCCAAATCCTGTATGTCTAAAGTTTTAAAACACCAATCCTATTCATGAGTATTCGTGAATAGGATTTTTTTAGGTCTCCGAGGCATGAAGGGCAGTTTCTTTTTTCTTTTCAGATCGATTCTGGCGTTTATTATGATGTTAATTTTCATTCTAAACACTCAAGGTAGAATCATCTATGAAAGTCTGGTGGTATTACACTTGGAGAGGATTAAATGTTTAACCAAATAACAGGGTTCATCCTTTTTCCAAAAAGGGTAAATCAAGAATGTGAAGAATTACATTTCAAAGGAAGGAGAACAAACATGAATAACAAACAATATGAACGTATTCAAACAGGAAAAGGTTTTATAGCCGCTTTAGACCAAAGCGGCGGCAGTACCCCAAAGGCATTGTCGATATATGGAATTGCTGAAAGCAGCTATACTACAGAAGAAGAGATGTATAACCTGGTGCACGAGATGAGAACGCGCATTATTAAGAGTCCAGCGTTTGACTCTCAGCATATTTTGGGTGCAATTTTATTTGAAAACACGATGGACCGTATGATTGACGGGCAATACACTGCTGATTTTCTATGGGAGAAGAAAGGCATTGTGCCTTTCCTGAAAGTCGATAAAGGGCTAGCGGACCTTGAGGAAGGAGTACAGCTCATGAAGACAATTGCCGGTTTGGACGATCTTCTGAAAAGAGCAAATGAACGGAACATCTTCGGGACAAAAATGCGTTCAGTTATTAAGGAAGCCAATCCTTCTGGAATAGAGAAAGTTGTTAAGCAACAGTTTGAAATAGCGAACCAGATTGCAGAGGCAGGGCTGGTACCAATTATCGAGCCGGAAGTGGATATCCATAGTACGGATAAGGAAGAGTCGGAGAGACTATTAAAAGAGGCATTAATGGATCATTTATCTACTCTTGGCAAAGGCATTAAAGTTATGTTTAAACTTACCTTGCCTGCAAAAGATAATTTTTATCAAAATTTAACTGAAGACCCGTATGTTGTACGGATGGTGGCGCTCTCGGGAGGTTACACTCAAGCGGAAGCCAATGAAAAGCTATCACGGAATCACGGAATGATTGCGAGTTTCTCACGTGCTCTAACAGAGGGAATTACCGTTGACCAAACTGACGAAGAATTCAACACAATGTTGTCTAAATCCATACAAATTATTTATGAAGCATCAATCAAATAAGGTTGTTTTAGGAAAAAATCGAGTTCATACCTACGTTAAATCTCTACTAATATAGTAATTCAGAAGCTGTTCCCAAACGCCGGTAATTGCGGTCATTTGGGAACAGCTTTTTCGTATAATCTAAAAAAATATTATTAGTTGTACAGTATAATAACTGCATGATAACTCCCCTTGTAACCGTGAGTAGAAATGAACACGTTCTTACTACAAAATGATGAATAAGCCTTAACACTGTTTTCCAGTAGAGACGTGCACTTTATATGTAGAGGGGGCATGATAGACTGGTTCTGCTGAGCCAGATTCATGAATATAGCTGGCTTTGTGGTTCAAGATCCTACCCGCAGAGGCTCCGTTTAAAGTGACTATGTGCATGTTCTAATTTCCAGTAAAGTGTTCACTTGACTTTAGCAAAAAGTGTTCAAAGTCATCTGATGGTTACACCCCTATGATTGAACGGAAAACGCTCAGTTTTTAAATGATAAAAAAATATGTTATTGTAAACTATTAGTCAGAAAAAATTAGTTTAAGAAAGGAAGATAGTATGAAAAAAACAGCATTTATTCTAGCTTTTTTGCTAATAGTGATGCCAACTCTAGCAAGTGCACATACACAACTGGAATCCTCCACGCCCGAATCGGGACAAGTTGTTAAGGAAGAACTGAGCGAATTGGTGCTCAATTTTGGCGGTGAAATAGAATCACTTAGTACATTGACACTTGTGAAAGATGGCAAGGAGGTTCCGTTAAAAAGTGTTGAACCAAACGGAACGCAATTGATTGGCACAATCGAATCTCCGCTGGACAATGGTACCTATACCATTCAATGGAAAATTGTTGGGGAAGACGGGCATGTTATTACTGGCGACATTCCATTCTCCGTTCAAATGGAACAGGCTGTTGAGGAACTAGAGACAGAAGAACCTTCAACAGAGGAACCAACCAAAACCGAAGACACGAATCCAGAAGGAGAAGACGAAGTCAAACGGGAAGATACAGCAGACCAGAACCTATCAAACAATCAAAAATCCGGACCCAGCTTTATAAGTATTGTAATCCCTGCCATAGTCATATTGCTGTTGGGTATCGGCATGTTTATGCTTTTCGGAAGGAAGAAATAGAATGGAGTTTCTAATTAGTATTAGTGAATTTGGGGCATATTTGTGTTTTGCAATTCTTGCAGGCCATGTAGCATTGCAGTATGTCGGAGAAAGTTACAAGCCGCAAATAACGATTTCTAAAAAAGCGATACTTTTATCTACCCTTGGGATTTATATTTTTTCATTCGGTCCAGCCGCTCTCACCATTTATTATTTCAAAGATGCAGTTGGACTTACAATGGCTGCTATTTCAGTTATTACTGATTTTCAGGTAGGCAGGGCATGGCTTGTTATCGCATTTATGTCGATCCTCCTTTGGATTACTATTCTGTTAAATGGTTCTAAACATGTCCAAGCTCTCCTTTTGTTTATAATGGTACTTGCTATTGGTTACTCTAGCCATGTCGCTTCCTTATCATTTTGGCCAGGGCTGTTTGCTCATTCTGCCCATTTCCTAATGGTAATCCTCTGGAGCGGTATATTATTTCATGTTACCTGGTTCTCAAAGGACGATTCAAAATGGGATAAATTTTTGCGATGGTTTACTCCGGTTGCGATTGGGTCCATTATCATTATTTTCATAAGCGGCCTGGTTCTTATGTTTTATGTAGTTGAACCTACGGAGTATGTTAGTTCCTGGGTATTGCCTTACGGACAAATGCTCCTGTTAAAGCACATTGGTATTATTCCAATTTTGGCATTTGCTTTTATTAATGGGGTAATGGCCAAGAAAACGAAAAGCTATCCTTCATTTAAACCCCGTCCATGGATAAAAGCGGAAAGCATTGTCATCTTCCTGGTGTTTTACTTTACAAGTGTCTTAGGGACACTTTCACCTCCCCATGAAGTTGAATTTACAGTTAAATCTGAAGGTGCATCTTGGTGGGTGGAATGGTTGCTGGGGAAGGAGATCCTGTCTGCGGCTAACGTAGCGTTGACTGTAAATGCAACATCGACGTTATTATTCCTATCAACTCTGCTATTTTTGATACTGATTTTTGTGAGCTTCAAAAAAGTTAAGCCCGCGGTTGGCGTATTCTTTGCTATCAGTTTTATTTTTTCAATGTATTTTGGATTCATGGTTTCACTAACTTTATAAGTCGAAGAGAAAAGGACCAAGTATAAATGGGTACTTTTCGTGTTTAGTCAGGCCGCTACTTATAAGGATATAGAGATAATTTGATTAGATCATTCTCTATTGAATTATGAGTTAACTTTTCTTGTTGGATAAAATCTTACACAATAGAAAAAAATAGTGTTATGAAAGGAGGGATTGCGAATGTTTGTTAAAAAAGTGCTAACTGGATTTTTTGCTTTGCTTATGGTGATGGTTGCCGCAACTGCTTTAGGTTCGCTCAATGTAGCTGCTGAATCCACTGTTGGAACACAACCTACTGAGCGTGAAAAAGCACTTGAGGTTGAGTTAAACGATGATTACTTTAATCCGAACGCCATCACCATCCCGTTTGGGAAAACGACAACAATTTTATTGAAAAACAGGGGCAGGAAAGAGCACACCTTTACAGTCGAAAAGCTTGGAATTGATGCAGAAGTTCAGCCAGGGAAAGAAAGAACCATTGCCATACAACCGTCTGCGGCTGGTACATATGATGTAATCTGCCGTTACCATTATCAGCAGGGAATGGTTGGAAAGCTAATAGTTAAATAACCAGCAGTAAAACTTAGGGCTACATAATGTAGCTCTTTTTATTTTTAAGCGAGTATTTTGTATGGTACAACTTTTCGGAGGAACACGGCTCTGCAATAAAAAGGATCAATGAAAAATCTGCCATCTGCCATTGTATTTAACATTATAATTATGATATCGAAAAAGATAATCTTCATTTTTACCAGAATTATTCATTTTTATGTTCATCAACATTAAAGTCACGTAATTGGAACATGAGCTTTCACAATGTAATGTTCGTCAAAATTTAAAAAGAGGTGCTGTTTATGAAAAAACAACTGATACTTGGCTTTGTCTTACTTATTTCATTGAGCATTGCTTTTCTTGCTGGGTGTTCTAACAGAAACGATGTTTCTTTGGTACAAATCAACGAAATATCTGCAAGTGATAGAGAGTGGATGGAATCACTAGAAAAAGGATTATACTTTAAAAAGGAAAATGATAATGAAGGGTTACTATATGTTAATTTGAAAGATAAAACAATAAGATATACGACCGTTGTGGCGGAGGTAATAAAAGACAACAATGGTTCGTATAAGATTAATATAAATGAAAAGGATGTTTTCCAAGATTCCGAGGTAACGAACGATTACTTCGGCAATTTAAGGAGCAATATTCCATTGGATACTATAAAGTTTTATCGTAATGACAAGAAGATTGATTTAGTCATAATGGAATAAAGAGGAAATTAACGGATATTAGCTCTTGAATGGTTAAAGAATCAGGGGCGAAAAAAGGATACTCATATTGACGTATCCTTGTTTACTCTATTCAGCTTCTACTTCACTCATAAACGCGTGTGTATTGCCTTCGGTATCTTTGAAAAAAACCATCCACGTTTCGGTTGAGCCGATTTTTGCGATAAGGTGAGGCTCATCGATGAATTCAACACCTTGATTTTTAAACTTTTCGTACGTTTCGTTTATGCTCTCTACTTGAAAATATAAGACAGAACTATTAGACGTGAACTCTTCCTTTTCAGGCAGGCTTAGGAGCAGGCGTGTTCCATGGCAATCGAAAAAAGCCAGTGTGCCGGCGGTAAAAAGATGGGGGAGACCCAGACTTTTATAGAAATGTATGGCACGATCCAAGTCTTTAACAGGTACTCCGATTTGGCCGAGTTTTTGAATGGAAGTGGTTGTTGTATTCAATACACAAATCTCCTTTTGGTGGGATTTAAGCTAGATTCCTACAACAACTATACTATATGTCCAATAATGACGTACATAAAATTCGAAAAATTAGGATTATTTTATGCTATCATAATGCCCCTTAAACACTTTAAATAGCCGTTCATCTCCACCGCGGTCGGGATGGAGGGCTTTTAGCAGTTTCTTAAACTCCTTTTTAAGAACATGATTGTCTGAATCATGTTCCAATCCCAACAATTCAGAATGAAAACCACTCGGTCCATCAGCTTCAATTTGATCATTAAGTAATCTTTTTAAGGTCCGTACCTTTGCCTGTTCAATATGTACACGGGCTTTTAAAAGCTCTATTTGGTCAGTAAGGATCTCATTT
Organism: Bacillus sp. FJAT-27225; assembly: GCF_001685025.1. Taxonomy (GTDB): domain Bacteria; phylum Bacillota; class Bacilli; order Bacillales; family Cytobacillaceae; genus Bacillus_D. Next base: position 285,016 of record NZ_MAYU01000025.1, read on the forward strand.
TTCCTTTGAGATTCTTCCAATTTAGCTTCGAGGTATGCTGCCCGCTCTTCTTTTATCAATTCATTTAGATCTTCAGCATTGATTCTGTATGTTATGTTCCTTCTCCTGATCATTTCGGCTTTTAGTTTGCCTTGCTTAATCCAGGTGATGACGTCCTTGTCACCCACTTCTATCCCGGCGTTGGACAACTGGGTAACGGCTTCTTTTATATTCAGCAAAGTATTCACTCTCTTTTTTATAATCTAATAACAGGTTTAAGGCAGACAAACCTATCATACCAATGATTGATTTCAGAAAAAGAACAGAAGTGTAACATTGTGTTAAAGTCACTTTACAAGTTTGACAAATCATTAACCGCTCAGCTTCGTTGAACTGTTCTTTTGTGTCCAAATTGTGTAATTCTCGAATATATGGCGGGAAATCTCGGATATATGAAAATTTTCTCGGATAAGTAGTTAAAATCCTCGGAAAAAATATGAAAATCATCGGATATCTATTCCAACACGTACCTGGTCCATGGTTCACCGCGCCGGTCCAAACAAAAAAGTCCTCAAGAATGGATGTGCTGAGGAAAAAACGCATCCTTCATTAACATGAACAGTATATAAATTCTCCTTGCTAATATGATGTAAGGAAGGGGTGAGAGAATGACTGTTCAAGTTGTTACTTCGGGGGACTATCTGTGGGCAATTGCCAATCGATATAATACTACTGTATCAAATATTATAAATGTTAATGGATTGGAATCAGCTAACCTAGTTCCTGGGCTGGCTCTATATATACCTGGCAAAGGACTGGCCAATCGGTCTTATCGGATAAAGAAAGGTGATGTTCTTTCGAGAATCGCCAAACGATTCAATACAACCGTTGCAGTAATTAATGAAGCTAATCCTGATATAGATAAAAACAAACTTCAAATCGGCCAAACTATTCAAATTCCCTCCCCGATAAAAATGTCTACTCAAATTCTAGGCTTCCTCGTTCCTTCGGGGACGGCAGCTGACCTTCCTGTAATCACTTCCTTAGCAAACCAATTAACCTATATAGCGGTTGTGAATTACACATTCACTCCCGGGGGATGGGCATATGTTGTTAAAGATGATCGTGCAATTATAAACCGGGCCAAACAACTAAATGTTACGCCATTAATGATGGTCCGTAATTTTACTAACAGTGGGTTTAGTCCTGAGCTGGCCGGTGGTGTTCTTGGAAATGCAACATATCGTCAGAATTTGGTTGCAAGCTTGGTGAATCTTGCGAGAACCAGAGGGTATGGAGGGATCAGCCTTGATATAGAGTTTATTCCTCCAGAAAGGCGTAATGAGTTTAACTCATTTTTACAAGCATTAAAACAACAAATGGGGAACCTAATTCTGAATGTAAATGTTCATGCGAAAACAGAAGATATGCCAACGAATCGGATAGTCGGAGCTTACGATTATGCGACAATCGGCCGAATTTCAGATAGCATATCGGTCATGACACTTGATTATGGGTATCCTGGAGGGCCGCCTGCTCCTGTTTCACCGATTAACTGGGTGGAGCAGGTTGTAATGTATGCGACTGGTTTAGTTCCACCGCAAAAATTGTTTATCGCTATACCCTTGTATGGATATGATAAGGTGGCTGCAACCAACAAGACAACGGGACTTTCTGTACTTGCTGCACAAAACAAAGCCATTACTTCAGGTGCAATGGTTCAATTTGATCCCACCGCCCAATCTCCAAAGTACAACTATTGGGCAGGCAGCGAGGAACATCTTGTCTGGTTTGAGGATATTAGAAGCTATATTTCAAAATATAATCTGATTGATAGCTACCAACTGGCGGGCAGCACATTATGGCAAATCGGGTTACCAGCACCCCAAAACTGGGCTTATTTAAGGAACGAAGTAACTGTTAGTAAGAATAGAAGATGATGTTCAGTTGTCTTAATGTAGGAACCGCTTTGTTAGTTTGAGAACTGTCCTTGAAGTTTTTCAAGGGCACTTTACTTTTCAAAGGCATTTTTTTAGTTTTTTGCAGGAATCAGTGTCCTTATGTGGAAATTTTTAGTAGTACCATATTTTAAAAATAGTTCCAAAAAGGGGAAGTCTCAATGAAATGGTGGACAGCAATCTGCTGCGTTGCAGTTCTATTCCTGGCAAGCTGTTCAGCAGAACTTAAGGAAAGCCACTCAACCTATGTCGAGGAGTATGGATGGACTATAAAGCGGGCATTGGAAAAAGAGGCTTTATCACTTCCGGATAATGAAGAACAGCAAATGTTTATGGAAGAACGAGGTCTAAATGTTGCAGAATTAAAAACGTCAAAAACACTATTTACACAGGAAATCCTTCTAAAGGAAATTTGTCGTGAAAAATTATCCGCTATTCTCTACAGTGATGATAAAGGGAAAATACTAGGAGCCCAAATACGAGTCGAAAATGCGAGTCCGGGAGTTTCAAAGCTAGTGGACAAAGAATCTTACCTGAAAAATTGTGGCAGGTGACTTCATGAAAAAGGAAAATGCCCTTCCCATTTTTTTGACTTTGCTTTACTACTTAGTATTTCTATTTTTATATCTCCAAGGTGAAATCGATGAATTTGCCTATGTATTTATCTTAGTATGTAGTACTTTAATTTTGTTGATTAGCTTAATCTTTTTTCGAAAAAAGCCAGCAGTCAAGAAAAAAATAAGTATTGCGGCCTTCATTTTGTTCCTCGCGTTTTGCTATGAGTTTATTCTTGTGGGTTACGATGCGCCTACCCATGTGGCATATGCCTATATTAAACCGGAAGAAGCAGTGGAGGGTTCAGGAATATTCATTGTGGGAGTCTCTGAGATACAGGTGGGAAATACCCGGAGTAAACAAGAGGTTATTAATTTATTGACCAGAAAAAATGAACAGGTATTTTCCGTAGTTGATGTGAATCATTACACTGTATATGGAGTTAAAAACCGCCAGCTATTAAAGTGGATCCTTTTTCGCAAAGATCCGCTTGAAGAAATGAAAACAAATGTTATCGACTATTTAGGGAAGGAAGAGGAGTGGCTCACGCGTTTTGTCAATAAAAATGATATTCAAGGAAGTAGTGCCGGTTTAAGTCTTGCATTAACAGGCCGTCTAGAGAAAGGGGATTATAAAAATGATTTAGGTTTTGCTGTGACAGAGGCAATAACAAAAACTGGGAAAGTTAAAAGCATTAGTGGTATAAAGGAAAAAATCCAGATTGCTGAAAAGACTGGCTTCCCTTTCATGATTATCCCTTCTGAAAATGCAAAGGAAGCAGCAAAGGTACAAAAGGAATTAAACTCTACTATAAAGATATATACTGTATCAACAGTCGATGAAGCAATTGAGGTCATCGTGGACCTAAACAAAAGAATAATTAAATAAGGTTTTATAGAAATGATTCAGCCTTACCCGCTATAATAGCTTAGAAGTTAAGAATAGAGACAGGGGATAAAGGGGAGTTATGGCAGATTTCTTTTGGACTATTTATTTAGGAGTGCTGGGTACAGCATCCATTGCATTTTTAATAAAAGGTCAATACAAAACTAAGCTTAGCAAATTAGACTTCGTTATTTCGATCATTACGTGGATTGGCTTATTCGGTTTTGTAACTGAAACAGATATTTTTAACCAAACGGCTTGGAAAATTATAACCGTGGCAGCTTTCATTTGGGATTTTTTGTTCGCAATGTTCCTGAAGGGGTTTGATGGGGAGGAAATTCTTGAAGAACTTTCTCCTGTCAAAAGGAAGATCTGGATGCTTGCCACTTTCATCATCATGCTCGGCCCATTGTATTATGGATTGTTCAATTATGCATTTTTATAATTGGGAAGTGTGAGTAAGGAATGGAGGAACTTAACATGAGATGCGGGTCAAAATGTTTTCTTGTAGAGGTCGAACAAAACGGAGAAAAACAGATTAAGCCTGTTATCACCAGAACTCCTGCAGAGGCAAGGAAAACGATTCGAATCCAATACGGAGGAGACGCAACGATATTATCAGTTCGGGAAGAGAAGAAGAAATAGATCTCACAGCTAGAAAAGACAGAGGCAATTCTGTCTTTTTTGTTTTAGAAGGCGTCTTTATAGAAAAGGAATTGAAAGGAATTTGTCGAATATATGTGGAATACGAACGTAGGTGTCAATTGAGTAAGTAAGTGGTAATCCTAGCTGCAGAGATTGGTTGGATTATTCATAAGATGATGGAGAGGTAACTTTCTGTATTAAGGGGTCCGTCTTTGAAGATATGAAGAAAAGGAGTAAATCATGGCAGTAAAAACTACTTTCACGAATCAGGAGCTTGAAACCATTTTTGCAGATTATCATCTAGGTAATATAACAAATACCGAACCTATTGAAAAGGGGACTGTTCAAACAAATTATACAGTCGAAACAACAATGGGAAAGTTCATTTTTAGATATTATGAAAACCGGACCGAGGATTCAGTTCTATTTGAAACTGATTTGCTGCAGTATTTAAAGGAACACCATTTTCCGTGTGCTGGCCCCCACGCCGACGTATATGGCAACTTCGTTGGAATTTATAACGCAAAACCATTTGCCATATTTGACTTTATGGAAGGAAATCATCCTGTCGATCCAAATGAAAAACAGAAAAGGGAATTAATCGCAACCGCAGCCTTGTTGCATCAACTCACTTCCCATTTTTCTCCGATGAATAAGGAATCCCGATGGAATTACGATGTTGATTTTTGTCTGGAGCAAGCCCAACAAGCGGCGCAAAGAATAGACTCAGTTGAATCCAGGAGGAAACTAAAGTGGATAGAAAGAGGGCTTCAAACTCTTATCCTGCCTAAATCGTTACCACTTGGCATTTGCCACGCTGATTTCGATCCTTCCAATATTCTGTTTAAAAATGACAAACTCGTTGCGTTGCTCGATTTTGATGACGCAAATTATACATACCTTTTATTCGATGTGGTCGGTTTAATTGAAGCGTGGGCCTGGACGCATGATAAATTTGAAGTGATTCATTTCCCTGAAGCTAAAAATATAATTCATGAATACATGAAGCATAGACAACTAACCATTCAGGAGAAAAATCATTTATTCGATGTTTATAAGTTAAGCATTTTTATTGATAGTGTCTGGTTTTTCGACAGAGGGAATGCCGATGACTTTTATGAAAAAAAGAAGATTGACTTTCTTGATGGCTTGGGAAGAGAGAAGTTTTATAATCTGCTGTTTAATTAAATATGGTTTTTTTAAAAAAACCGCATGAAGATAGCTAATTTTCCGGGCGGGCTTGCCTGTGAAAAATAATCAAGAGCCTAAAAATAAGACTGCTGATTCCATCCAAGACGCTTTTGTTGGTGACCTGAGTGTATTAGTGAATTATTTTATTAGTTTTGATACTATTTGGAAACATCATTCGACAAAATGTTTTTCGATTTCCTAGAAGGCATGATTCTTTTTTGCAGGTCTAACCAAAAATCAGGAGGTATAAAATGGAACCACTTTTTCTTTTGGTGCTCATTATTATAGCATTCGTGGTACTTGCCTACGTTATTGCAACAGGAATAGATAATTCAAATACAGCCAAGTTATTAAAAAACGACCTTGAAGATATAAAAAGGCATCTTAAGGATATAAGTGAAAAGTTGTAAAATGAAGCTTATTTTAACTGTACCAACGATTTTGGGGAAAACAGCAAATTCGTTTATTTCCGTCCGACTATTTATAATAAAAACAAACACTACCTGACGCAAGGTATGTAATTTATGTGACGATTGAAAGTCAACGACACTAGTCTTGGAATGGAGCAATAGATAAAATGATTGTTTTAAGAAATGTTCAAAAAACAGATTTGCCACAGCTTTTAATTATAGAAAATGAAGGATTCTCAAGCGAAGAAGCTGCTACAAAGGAAGCGTTTGTGGAGCGGATTCAGTTGATACCTGATACGTTTATTGTCGCTGTAAACGATGGGGAACTACTTGGTTTTATCAATGGGCCGATTATCAATCAGCCTTATATAACTGACGATTTGTTTAAGGAAAGCGAGGAAAATCCAAAAAGAGGAGGATACCAGAGTATTTTAGGATTAGCTGTATCCAAACAGTTTAGAAACCAAGGAATCGCAAAGACTTTAATTAAAAAAATGGAAGAGCTTGTAGAAGAAAATGACCGGGAAGGAATGACTTTAACCTGTAAAGAGGAATTAATTCCTTTTTATGAAAAAGCCGGATTTAAAAACCATGGCATCTCTGACTCTAAGCATGGCGGAGTAACCTGGTATAACATGGTCAAAACCAGGGAAGCCATTGACAAGTCCAAAACCAAAACCCAGGTCTAAACCTTGTGTTGTTTATCCCAAACTGAATCTCCCATAAACCTTAGAGATGAGAGATCCTAAAATGAAAACTCAAACGACATCTACATAGACAAGTCCTTTCCGTCGTTTCACTTCGTAATAACACGCAAACTATTATCGAAACTTCTAACTTCAAATTGTTTGATAAACGTATCATCCCCTATGTATCAGAGACCTTTTTAGTCTCTCTCAAGCATTTTGGTCGTTGATAACTATGTATCGACGACCTTTTTGGTCTATCTCAAGCATTTTGGTCGTTGATAATTATGTATCGACGACCTTTTTGGTCTCTCTCAAGCATTTTGGTCGTTGATAACTATGTATCGACGACCTTTTTGGTCTATCTCGAGCATTTTGGTCGTTGATAACTATGTATCAACGACCTTTTTGGTCTACCTCGAGTATTTTGGGCGTTGATAACAATGTATCGACGACCTTTTTGGTCTATCTCAGGCTTTTCGGTCGTTGATAACTATGTATCAACGACCTTTTTGGTCTCTCTCAAGCATTTTGGTCGTTGATAACTATGTATCGACGACCTTTTTAGTCTCTCTAAACATTTTAAGTCGTTTATATAACCATAATTCCTTTGCTATTCCCACCTTAAAAAGATTGAAATTACCCGTTTTATTTTGTTTTGGAAAAATAATTCAGCGATTTTTAACCATAATTCAGCGCCTTTGTGATTAATTCAGCGATTTAATCAAAAGCGAACTTGAAATAAAATTTTTCAATTCCTGTTGACGGCTATAGTGTACTACGTGTATAGTACACATATAAGGTGTATGAACCACTTAGTACATACACCCCTCGCAACGGAAGGAAGATGAGGAGATGTCTGTATGAATATAAGCTTTAATAATCGTGACCCAGTGTATTTGCAGGTTGTCCGGTATTTTAAGGAACAAATAGCCAATGGGGCACTCGAAGCCGGCCAGGATATTCCGTCGAGAAGGGAATTGGCTGCCATGTTAAAAATCAACCCAAATACAGCTCAAAAAGCTTATAAGGAAATGGAGGACCAGAATTTGATCCATACTGAACGGAATTTTCCAAGCAGGATTACGACTGATACAAACATTTTAAATTCGGTAAGGGAGGAGCTTTTGACGGAAGCGGTTGATTCTTTCTTAACTTCTGTGAAGCACATTAACGTACCTTTGGATGAGCTATTGAACCTGATTAAAAATAAATACCACTCAAGTTAACTGGAAAAGGGGGACTGGAAACATGATTTCTGTACAAGATGTTGTAAAAAAATACAAGCGAAAAACTGTATTGGATGGAGTGTCTTTTACGGCGGATAAAGGGGAAATCACTTGCCTGATTGGGGTAAATGGGGTTGGCAAGACAACCATTTTGAAAGCGATCATGGGCCTGACACCAATCAACAGCGGCCAAATCCTGCTGGATGATAAAAAACTCAGCAAAGATAGTTATGAGAATATTACTTTTATCCCTGATGCTATCACAATTCCACCGCAAATGACCATTCGGGATGCAATGGTTTTCATGGAAGACTTCTACAGAAGCTGGAACAATGAGCGTGCTGCCGACCTACTCCGTTTCTTCAGGCTGAAACCGGAGATGCGGATTGGAGATTTGTCGAAGGGGAACACAGCAAAGGTAAATCTGCTTCTTGGACTTGCTCTAGATGTCGATTATGTATTGATGGACGAACCGTTTTCGGGGATTGATATTTTTAGCAGGGAACAGATTGCAGAAGTGTTTACCACCCATTTAATTGAAGGCCGCGGGGTCATCATCACAACCCACGAAATTAATGACATTGAACATTTGATAGATAAAGCAGTCTTACTGGATGATGGCAAGGTACATAAGGAGTTTGGTACAGAAGAGATTCGCCTGAGGGAAGGAAAGTCTGTAATCGATGTGATGAGAGAGGTGTATCGAGCATGAATCGTTATTTAAAATTAGTCAATTTCGAAATCGGCCGGTTTTTTAAAGTATATGTTTCGCTGCTGCTAATTTTAGTCGTAACAGAATTTGCTGGTGTTTATTTCATCTCCAAATGGTATATGAATCAAGCCAATAAATTAATGGTTACGAACTCATTATCCCAATCTGAATATGTACATCAATACGGCCAAACTTCATTTGTATCGATTATCGATAGTTTATGGTTCATCGGCCCAATCGGATTATCGGCAGCTGCTCTAATCTTTTATGTATTTCTGATCTGGTATAGGGAGTGGAACGGGAAAAATACGTTTGCTTATCGATTGCTGATGCTTCCTATCCCGAGATTAACACTATTTTTTGCAAAGGCAACAGCGATATTCCTTATGGTACTTGGGTTTGTTGCTGTACAAATACTACTATTTTTCCTACAAATAGTCTTTTTTGAAACGCTCATACCTGGTGAATTCAGAAGCATGATGGGCTTGAATGAAATCTTACAATCAAGCAACTATGCTTCGATTATCCTGCCTTCGTCATTCTCTGAATTTATCCTATTTTATGGGGTGGGTTTTACCGCTTTACTGGTTATCTTTACAGCAATCCTTTTTGAAAGATGCTATCAATTAATGGGAATTTTTATAGGAATCCTGTATTGCGTCATTGCAGGTACCCTGTTTGTTTCACCTTTCCTAGTCATGGAATTGTTGAATTACCAGTTCTTTTATCCAAAAGAAATCCTGCTAATCGAGATTGGGCTGATTTTATTCATAGCAGCAGCATCCATATTGACGAGCAGATTATTACTTAATAAAAAAATCACTGTGTAGGGGGATAGATACAATATGAAACGGTATATCGTATCAATTTTACTTTTATCCATTATCGTTCTTAGTATTGGAGCTTTTTATATCCAGTCAGCAGCTTCCGGAAGCCCCCAATTCTCTTTGAAAAAACAAACTGGCAACCAGAAAGAGGCAGAGCAGGTTAACATTCATGGCTCTTATCACAATGACTACTTCATTGACGTCGTTACGATCACTGAAAACGGCTCCGTTTATTATAAAGAAATGGGCCTTATTGATAAAACTGAAAAACTGTTTTCTGACAACGACGGCCATAAAGATCTTGATAAGAAATACCGTTCATTCATGAGAGGGAAAACGGGTTCAAATTCATTTTACGAGGATGGGGATTACCTTATATATGGGGATGTAGATTACCATTTTGGTCAAATGGCCAACGATTTTACATTTACTCTATCGATGCTGGAAAAAGATTCAGAAACAGAAAAAAGCTTTAAGGTGGAAATTCCCAATAAAGAAAAGTATTCATTTATTAGTATTGAAGATATACAGCTGATTGACAACAAACTAAAAATATTGACCAGGAACGAGGATTATGATTCTGATAATACAGAAGTCCATCTTTACACAATTAACGTTGCTGCCAAGGAGATTGACCAAGACAAAATTGTATTATCAACAAGGAGTGAAGGGAAAAATCTTTCTACCTATTTGCAGCAGCTAAATCAAACTAATACGAGACAGCCAAGCAAGTTTACTTTCTATTTTAAAGATATCTCTAAAGATATTGAAAAGGAGGAAGGCACGTATTCTGAACGTATTAACACCGAACTGGTGATGATTGATTTAGACAAAGGAAAAGGTATCAAAGTTGAATCTCCCAAGGAATATCAATACAACGCAAATATGCTGCCGTATTATGATGGCGAAATGATATACTTTGCTCAGCCAGGCGAGAATGGTTTGCAACTCGTTACCTACAGCCATAAAGATGGAAGAATCGTAAATTCGATTGAGACTGGGCTGGCACATTCAGAAGCCGGATTTCAATTTGCCGTTAAAAACGGTAAGGCTTATATCCTGACAACACCCGATAGAATCGGACAAAACCCCTCCAGTGTTCCTTCACTTAAAATTTTTGAAATCAAGAGCGGGAAAGAATTATATCAGGGCGTTGTTGAGTTGAAGAACCAAAATAAAACGGAAGGTTATTTAATGATTGACTGGCTAACCTTAGAATAAATAGCAAACATGAAAAAACGTGCACCTGCCGATAAAACAGGTGCACGTTTTCATTATTTAACAGGCGAGAGTGTAATATGATCGATCTGAACAGATCCTCTGCCGTTACCTAAAGTAATTTGGTTGACACCGTCCTTTAGCTTAACTTGGATGGAAGCATATTCCCACAAACCTTGCTCTGTAGGGTGATAATCAACTGTACCTGCTAATCCAGTTCCGGCAAAAACCTTATGGGAACCCGTCTCGTTCGAGCTATATCGTATTTTCAGCTCATAGGTGCCTGGTTCCTCAATCTCAATCGGGAAGGTAACTTTACTCTTATCATCACCTTCTACTTTTTGATAATTGGTCGCCAGGGAGTCGTTTGCAACGACGGCCTTTTTGATGTCTGCAAGCTCTGCTTCATATCGTGCAACCTTCGAATCCTTAGGAATCAGCTCAATTGAATCGATTTCAGAAAATAGATGGCCCTTCGAAATTTTGATTGTATTCTTGTCCTTGTTAAGTGTTACATCCATCTCGGCATTTTTCCATGTATCCCAGCCATGGCTTACGTAATGGAGTTCACGCGGAGCCCCGCCATTAACAGACACAAGGTGGCTTGCTGTATCTCCCATCCCATTGGAATATCTGACTTTTAAGAGATACTCACCTCTAGGAACCTCGACATCAAACTCTACATAGCTATCCTCAAAGTCGATGTGGCCGACTTTTGCTCCGCCTGAAGCACTAGTGTTATGGACAATCCGTGCATTGTGAACCGTCGCAGCTTCAGCTTCAAATTGATAGACTTCACCAGGAAGGGGAGGAACCAGCTTCCCTTTGGATTCGCCTGAAGGGACTGGCTGCAGTGTATCGATTGCTACCGGCTCTCCGAAGTTTGGCGTTCCGTCCTTATTCCAGTCGAACTTTTGCATGCGCACATTCCGGTTCCAGCCCGCTCCACTGAACTTGGCGGCATGGTAGACAATCCAATCTTCCTTGCCGTCCGGGGATTTGACAAAGCTATTATGGCCAGGGCCAAATACACCAAGAGCAGGTTTTTTCTTGAAAACAGGCTCTGGATTCTTTGTCCATGAAGCTTTAGATAAAGGATCATCTCCAGTAAAGGTTAACATACCCAGATTGTAATCATCAGTCCAGCTGCCACTTGCCGAATAAACGATGAATGTATCATCTTGTTTGTTTTTTAGCACCTGTGGCCCTTCATTAATTAGAGGGAAGCCGATTTTCTCCCACGGCAGTTCCGGTCTGGAGATTTCGACCCGTTCACCACTGATAGTCCAAGGGTTGCTCATTGGCGCGATATAAAGATGCTGGCTGACATTGGTATCGCCTTCCCAGCCAGACCAAACGAAATAAAGCTTGTTCTTCAACTCAAGAACCGTACCGTCAATTGCCCATTTATCAGAAGGATCAGTGATTTTTCCAAAATGCGTTCCTTCAGGGTGATGATAAGGGCCAAATGGATCCGAACCCTCCGATTCCAGTACATACATTCTTTGCTTTTCGGTTGTAGACTCAGACGGAGAAGCGGCATAGTATATGTACCATTTCCCATTAATAAAATGAAACTCGGGTGCCCACATATGATAGCGGTTAGGGGCTCCAGCCTCTGGTTCCCAAACCACTTTTCGTTCGCCATTGGCTATGTCGGATAGAGTTGAGGATTTCCAAATGGTGATGTTGCCTCCAGTAGTTTGAGTGTAATAGTAGTAGCCATCGGTATGTTTGACAACCCAAGGGTCGGCACCGTCACCAACAATCGGATTTTGAAAGAGTTCAAGTGGCTGTTTAACTGGACTAGTGGTTTCCTTGGCTGGAGTTGAAGTGGATGCAGTCGAGTCAGCTGGCTGCATGGCAAAAACCAACGGGGTTAGCAGGGTAGCGATTTTGAGCCTACGAAACTTTTTCATATCGAACCTCCAATTGGATAGTATGGGTTTTCACTATAATGATAGCGCTTTCCCCTATAAGATTCGAATAGTTTGCCTCTTTTATGAGAGTGAAAAAAGTAGAGAAAGCAACCTCACAAGGAGAAGTGACTTTTCATCGACATGGTCAGGTTTAGAAAACTATAACAACTTAGTAAAATAAAATCTGGTAAAATAAGGTTGAATCGGAATCTGCAAAATTTTAATTTATTCTTCATTCAACTTTGCAAAAATATTTATGATGTATGGAAAAACAGTAAATTGAAGCAATAGGCAGGAATGTGAGGATACAATATGAAAACATTTTTTTCTATAACAGAAAAAATCTATGTATTGTTTTTTATTCTTACGATCGGGATGGTTGGTCTAGTTTTAGTAACATCCGAATGGGAAAGATTCAACCCTTTTGGACGTTTCTTTAGTTATATTTATTTGGCTGTGCTTTTCCTAACATAAGTGACAATCATAATAAATAGTATCCATATACTTGTATCTTTCATTAGGTTCTTTTAGGAGGGTTTTTTTAAAAGAGGGATGATTAACTTTCATTACTCCTTAGCCTTTCTGACAGGAGTTTCTTCATATCATTGCAAAAGGAAAGTATTACTCAAACGGAATACATCATATGTTAATACGACAGGAAGTGTATGGAAGGGAGTTATTCCTTAATGCAGTGGATAAAAGTTATGTTTAAACAATTCTTAAATGAGCCTTTGTGGTTTAAAATACTCATTTCTTCAACATTATTAAGTTCAATTATTTTAAGCAGCTCATTTTTTTCAGATAAAGCATATTTTCAAAGCAGCTCCAAATTAGCTGCCGCAATCTTTTTTTGTGCATATGCCTTTAAATTCAGGAGAAATCTTCGAACTTCAGTTATCTTATGTATTTCAGCGGGAATATGTATTTTTCTATCCATTCTGGCACTGTATAAGTGATAAACGTGTCCGATAAATAAAAATTTTACATTGGTTGAAAGAGCGGGTTGAAAATTAATTATCATATAATTGCTGGAGTAATAATAGGAATTGGAGTCGTTTTTGCTATAAATAATACCTGAAGAATCAATGAACGCTCAGAGAGGCTCTGAGCGTTTTTGTATATTGAACTTAAACAACACTGTTTTTATTGGCGTTGCTGTCAACTGCATCCTGATCAAAAACGGTTGCGGTCGGAACAGCAGAAGGGGAGAAATCACCGTTTTGCTCGCCAAAAGCCTGGTTCCGTTTATATGTTACCAGCTGATCGATTAATTGAAGCGAACCCATATTCGTCACGGCTCCATTGTCTACTGTATTGATTTTAAAACCAAGAACGTTTATGACCATCGGTGAGATAAATACCATGAAAACACTCCTAACCTGAAATGATAGTATTCCATTAGTCCAGGCGTTTTAAATAACGCTATTTTTTACCGAGGGGCTATCGACCAAATCCATATCTAATACAATCGAATTTGTCAGGAACATTGGCGATAGATCGCCGTTTTGCTCACCAATTCCCTGGTTCCGCTTATAAGAAACAAACACGTCCAGATGCTGGCTTGGGCCGAGGTTCACAACTGCGCCGTTATCAATGGCATTAATCTTGAAGACTAACAGGTTAAGGGTAACTGGGGCAAACATGATTATCACTCCTTAGAGGGCAGGAAGATTGGCAGATTCAAAGGTGGTATTGGAATCAAGCTGGTCGCGGTCATCCACAAAGCTTCTCGTACCAAAAAAGTTGCTTCCGTCTCCCATGTTCTGGCCGAGTCCCATATTTTTTTTGTCGGAGTTGTGCCACTCCGCCAGCAGGTTTTGACCGACATTGATGGCTGAAGCATTTTCAAATGAATTCACTTTAATAATATTAATATTTATATTGATGAAAGGTACCGGACCGGCCATCATAATCCCCCTTATTTAGTTGCTTTTCCTGAAAAACTATCGAACGGTTCGTTATCATTGATTGATGTGGATACAAAAATCCTCAGGCAACCATCAGCATGCTGCTGGCCAAATCCCTGGTTTTTCTTTGCGCTCACATTCCGATTGTGCTTTATTGTTGAATTAAAAGAAACAGTACTTAGGTGGTCGGTATTGTTTAATTTAATGCCTTTAATAGTGATATTGGTCGGGAGAAACAACGTGCCACCCTCCTTCTTTTATTTAGTTTTTTATAGACTATGCGCCTGAAGGGAGAATTATGATGCCTGTGACAGTGTCTGGAAAGCCAGCATGAAAGCCTGATAGCAACGCATGAATTAAGACAAACCAACATACTTATCTATAAGGGGCAGGCTTATGTAAAGCAAGGAGGATCCATCATGGATATGAATAAGATAATGCAATGGATGGATATGGCGAAAAAATATCAATCTTCTAATTTTTGGAGCGATATATTTGAACAGTCCTCCTTTGAAGAATTTATGAAAAGCAATCTCGATATGGGATGGGCGGGCCAATCTCGAGCTGACACAACACAAGCGAAAGGATTCCCTCCCACAGATATATACAAGACGGATGATGAAATTTTTGTAATCTCTGATTTGGCTGGTTATATGAAAGAGGAAATCAGACTGTCTGTTTCGGGTACAAAATTATTGATAAAAGGGAACAGGAACGAGATAGCTGCAGGAGAACCAGTCCAACAGGAGAGATATCAAGGGGAGTTTAACCGAATCATCCAGCTGCCTGAGCCGACTTTCCCAGACCAAATTCGGGCAAAGTTTACGAATGGACTGCTTATTATCAGATATCATCGGCAATTCAAATCAGATGAGCAAGTGCCAATAGAATAACACCCACTTCGCAGAAGAAACTATTTGCCTAAATTTTAATATCAAAAAAGACAAAGTGGGGTTCTGCTATGTCAATAAAAGAGATATTCAATCCAAAAAGCAAAAAGGATGAACATAAAACCAGTGCTGAAGAAATAGAAAAGCTAACCTTAAGAATGAACACATTTGAAGTCAATATGAAGAGCCTGCTTACATTTGAAAAGCAGGTAAGGTCATCGATGCTTAAAAAAGAAAAGCCGGAAATAAACAGAAAACCACATTCTGACACCGAAAAAAGGAAGGTGAAGGATGAGGGGGAAATCGGCTTTGAGAAGCGGATTACAGACATTATAGAGGGGATACTTTCAGAAAAAACAGCCTCATATCGCGAAAAGGAACAAAGACTGCAGGAAAAAGTCCAGTCTATGGAAAAACTGCTTTCCGCTCTTTTACAACGGGAGAATCGCACGGAAATGGAAAGTAGTATCCGGCATAGAATCCGGTTCGAACAAATACGAGAAGAGAGTAGTGAATCGGAAGGTAGAATAAATGAAGCGTTTTTGACGCTTAACGGAAAAATCACTGCCATTGAAAACAATTTACTGCTGGTCAATGAAGTACAGGCCGGGCTTTTAAGAAAGATGGACGAGCTTTCGGCCCAGTACCAATATTTAATTAACAATACTTCAGAAACTCCCGAAAGTCCTGAAACAACCGAACAGAGGCTACTCTATAAGACATTATATATAGATAAAGTATACTTGGACAAATACGAGCAAAATAATACCTTTGGCCAGCTTGGTATCAATCAGTTGAGCGGTGCATTGAATATAGGAGCAACATACGGAAAAGATGCGATTCCTAATGAAGTAACAGAAAAATTGAAAGAAGACATACAAAATATGAAAGCAGAAAAAGAGGAAATGGCAAAAAACGAGGAAGACGATTTGAAAACAATTGACGACGGTAATGCTGATGAGACTGTTCAGGATGATTCATTTAATAGCGAAGAAGAGGCCAGTTATTGTGATATAGAGATAGAAGAAGATCCACCATGGTGAGACAATAAGGGAAAGGGAAAAAGAACCAAAATCAAAGGAGGATTATCAAATAGAAACAGACATTAAGAAAACCAAACCAAAAAGGCGCCATAACCTCGAAGGTATGGCGCCTTTTCCGTATCTATTTAGTTGGGCGATTGTCATCTTTTGTAATTTCTTTTTTTATCTCTTCTGTAAGTCCTTCCGAGGCACGTTTAAATTCACGTATCGACCTACCTACAGCCCGGCCTATCTCTGGCAATTTATTAGGACCGAATACAATCAGCGCCACAATAAGGATCAAAATCATTCCCGGTACACCGATATTAGCCATTATTTCATCTCCTAGTGGGAATTCATCTTGTCACACAAGTACAGTATACCTTTTTTAAAAAAAGAGGACTAGTAATATGGGTGTTTCCTTTTATGCCAAACAAAAATCTGCAATTCAAGGCGGCTATTAAAATACTCACGAATAGTACTTGAATTAATAATGAAGTTCACCTGGCATTTGACAACATTCGAAAAAGGAATTTCCGTTTTTTGGGAGAATTTATAAAGTAAACGATTAAAGGAGGAGGTTCTTGGAATACTTAGTGGTTTTTAGCTTCCATTTCTTCATTATGGGTTCATTCGTTATGTTCTTAAGTGGACTATTAGGTTTCCTTTTTCCCAGGGTCATATCTTTTTTTGTGGTCATTATACTAAGTATGTTGATAGGCTATATCTATTCCGTAATTTATGAGGTCCCTGGTTTAGCTTTCTTCTCTGCTTTATTTAATGGAACTCTTTCCCTCCTTGCTCTTGGATTTGTTAAGGCATACTATTATTCAAAGCAAAAGGCTCAAGAAATCAGCGATATCGATTTATGATACAGTTCATTGTGAATGCCTATATCGCAGTTTTTATTTAAAAAAGCAAGTCAGCTGAATGTGAAAAAGGATTACCTTAACGAATATATAATTTAGTAGTTTAGATGAAAGGAGATTTCTGTTGAAGTTACAACTAAATAAACCAAATCCAAGTACCTCCATTTTTAATATCACGGGAAAAATCATACTTTTTGTATTAATTGTTTTTATTGGATATTTCCTCCGGGGTATTAAATTACCCGAGCAATTTATAATCATAACCGATACGTTGCCAGAGGGTACTTTTAATTCCCAACTGCAAAATAGAATAATATTAATACTGTTTTTAGTCATTGCGTTTTTTTTATCAGGCAGGAAGTACCAGCATCTTTTTAGTGTATCACCCCTAAAAAAGAAAGAAACCTACTTTTGGATATTCGGGGCGATGGCATTAGTTGTTTTACTGCTGCACCAGCCCTTTTCTTTTTATTTGCTGCCTTTCCGGTTTGAGGAATATATCCAATATGTTATCATTACCTGCATCATTGTCCCCATTGATGAAGAATTCTTTTATAGAGGGTTACTTCTTTTAATCCCTTTTAGAACATTACGTTATGCAATGTTATTCATTTCTTCCTTTCTCTTTGCTTTTATCCATTCCGCTGTTTTTAGTTCGCTGCTGTTAGGCCTTGCCCTTGGTATTCTTGCCCTTCGGTTTAGCAACTTATTGGTGCCAATCCTGGCACATTCTCTATGGAATGTGTTCTCCATTTTTTTCTGATTGAATTTTAGTAAAGCTAAGTAATGAGAAAAATAACCCAATATATAAGGAGAGTTGAATCAATCAACATGCATTTATAGGTACGTGTTGAATGTCTTTTTAATTCTTCCAACAGTCTGTTTCTTATAGTTTTGGTTTTCTGGAAATTTTATTCGGAGGAAAGGAATGAGGTGGATCATGTCATTTGATTGGATGAGTAAAATCAGGCAGGCCAAAAACCAATTATATGAGCCTAATCACCTCACTTATGAGCCTCATATGAGCCTTTTTTGCATCGATATGAGCATTTATTGGAAAGTACTTTAATGAGCAAACCTGAAATGGGGCTGTACCAAATGTCAATGGTGACACTGGTACAACCCCAGTTTGTTATAGTTAATCCCCTTCGAATGCTAATTTGATTCGTTCAGGTTGTTTTTTCTTATTCGCTTCGGTTGGTGCCTTTTTTCTGCTGCCAATGAGATACAATAACAGAATAACGACCATAAACGCTGCAGAGGAACTGAACGTCATGCCGTATCCAACATTTTTTGCTAAAAACCCGAGACCTACAGATCCAACCGCTAAGCCAAAATCAATAAATATAAGAAGCATCGAATTGGCGGTTGCTTTTTTGTCCGGCGGAACAAGTGTTAATGCCCAAGCCTGGATAGTTGGATGGATGACTCCGTAAGCGATTCCGAATAATATTCCTGAAACCCAAACCATCATCATACCAGTAGAAAAGCCCAATAAGACCAACCCAGCAGCACCTGAGATAGCGGCCGGAATAATGAGGATCCGATGGCCCCATCTATCAAAAATTTTTCCAGAGAAAAATCGAACTAAAACCATTGCAATTGCTTGTGCAATAAAAAACTGTGAAATCTTTCCCCCGACATTGATTTCTTTTCCAAACGCTCCTATAAAATTGACCGTTCCTGCGATTGCCATATAATTGAGCGCCACCAAAATACTTGGAAGAAGAACTCGCTTATCGAACATGTACTTATAAAAAGGTTCTTTATTTGTCTCCTTTTGCGGTTCTTCTTCTTGTTTAATCGTATTATTTTTTGTAAAGAAACTGCAGACTAATGAAAAAGCCATAAGCCCCAGAGTTAATATCATCATGGAACGGAATGAGTAATTTGCCAGATATGAAATCGCAATTAATGGCCCCATTGTCGTTCCAACGCTAGTCGACATTGCGAAAAAAACAATGCCCTCACCCAGCCGGGATTTGGGAACAATGTTACTTGATATCGTAAAAACTAAAATCGTTAGCATACTAAATCCAATACCTTGCAGCGCTCGAATGAAAATTAAAAAACCAATCGATTGATTTACTAAAGTAAGACCGATTGTTCCCGAAAAATATACAAGTGAGATAATGAGGAGCAATTTCATATTCACTTTTTGGATAATTACACTGGCAAAGAAGCGTGTAACCAATGATGCTAACATCAAGGTCGTGGTCATGATTCCTGCAATTGCAGGATTATTACTAATAGATGATACGAAAATTGGGAAACCCGCTGTGATCATATAAAAAGAAGCGAACATGACCGATGACAATAAAATAATAATGACATATTGGTTTGTCCATAATTTAGCTTTTAGTTTACCCATATTGTAAATGAACCGCCTTTCAGGGCTTTTTGTTGAATCATGAAATTTATTCTTTCCTAATTTTTATAAAATATTTGACGAAAATTTAGAACCTGGATTAAGATATCGACAGGAAATTCGGCAATAGCTGTATCTGTTTGTATTGTAAGTTTAAATTTTGTTCGAATACTATAATTCAGTGGTAAGAAAGCCTCCTGATTGAATTGCCTCGTATCCTTTTATAAAAACAAGAGCAAACGTTACATTCATAAAAATAATGTGTAATAAGTACAAGCATGAAAATAGCCATCCAAACAATCAGAGATGCCTTAATCCAAGTGGATTAAGGCATCTTTTTATTGAGTTCATTGTTATTGGAAAGGTGAAGTTCCTATTTGTCTATTTTTTGAGGACTACTTTTGATTCTAACAGAATAATGTTTTGGGCGAATATCCGTTGACTTAACGCTTCATATGTTATATGGTTAATTACATAAGTAATTAACCAATGTGGTGGTGTGTATTATGGTGTTTACAATGGACGACAGCCGTCCGATTTTTGTGCAAATAGCCGAGCTGATCGAAGACGATATTATTGAAGGCAGGTTACCGGAGGAATCGCAAGTGCCGTCAACGACTCAATTTGCATCGTTTTTTCAAATCAATCCGGCAACGGCAGCCAAAGGCGTTAATTTGCTAGTGGATGATAATATTTTGTACAAAAAGCGGGGGATAGGCATGTTTGTGGCGACAGGTGCAAAAGCAAGGCTGATGGAGAAGCGGAAGGAGAGTTTTTACGAACAATATGTTGTTGCGATGATTCGCGAGGCAGAAAAACTTGGTATTTCCAAAGACCAATTGTCAGATATGATTCGGAGAGGGGAAGCGACAAAATGAAGAATATTGTTGAAGTCCAAGGACTGACCAAAAGATATGGCGGCATCAATGCAGTCGACGATGTCAGCTTTACAATGGAAGCTGGAAAAATTTACGGATTGCTAGGCCGAAACGGCGCGGGCAAAACAACGATCATGCACATGCTGACGGCCCAGTTATTTCCGACAAGCGGGAAGGTACGCGTGTTCGGAGAGGCTCCATATGAGAACAATCGTGTATTGAGCCAAGTTTGTTTTATTAAAGAAAGTCAGAAGTATCCAGACCATTTTCGAGTCATCGACGTACTGGAGTTGTGTTCGATTATTTTCCCCAATTGGGATAAGCAATTTGCTGATCAATTGGTTAATGAGTTCCGTATCCCTCTGAAACGGGCGATAAAGAAGTTGTCACGAGGTATGCTTTCGTCCGTCGGCGTCATCATCGGTTTGGCGAGCCGCGCCCCTCTGACCATGTTCGACGAGCCTTACCTAGGGCTGGACGCTGTATCACGGGAGTTGTTCTATGATCGGCTGATTGAGGATTACGCGGAGCACCCTAGAACAATCGTTTTGTCAACGCATTTAATCGACGAGGTGAGCCGGATTTTAGAGCATATAATTGTCATCGATAGCGGTGAGCTTATCCTAAATGAGGATGCGGATGCCATACGCGGGAAAGCTTATAGCGCCATAGGTCTGGCGGATAAAGTAGAATCTTTCCTTTCCGGGCAGGAGATGATTGATCGAAAACCACTCGGCGGCCTTTTGTCGGCAACCGTAATTGGCAGTCTGGATACTGAAAAGCGGAAACAGGCCGAATTACTAGGGCTGGAGCTTACCCCGGTATCACTTCAACAATTGATCGTTCATTTGACCAAACAAAATTCTGATCACAGGGCGGTGGATATCCGATGAATCAAATTACGACTGTAATGAAAATTCATGCCAAGGATAAATTTACTTGGTTGATCGTTCCATGGTTTTTTGTATTGCTTCCTTCTTTTTTAGTAAACCTTATGGTCGGATGGATAGTCCATCCGGAAAAAGGATTTTATACAGGAGGTTTGGCTTCCATCTTTATTTGTATGTTGGTTGTAGGGATTCTTATGCTGGCGAAAAGCTTTCCGTTTGCACTAGGACTGAGCATCAGTAGAACGGACTTTTTTCTTGGGACTCTCATGATGGTAACCGTTATTTGCTTGGGTAGTTCTGCTGTGCTTATGGGGCTTTCGTTCGTGGAGGGTGATTGGGCCTGGGGAGTCGGACTGCATTTTTTCAACCTTCCTTATTTGAGTGAAGGTCCCCTGGTGGAACGGTGGTGGACCATATTCGCGATAACGTTTCATATGACCTACCTTGGATTCGCCATTGTCGCCGTATACAGGCGATTTGGGAGAATCGGTCTGTTCATTTTGTTTCCAGTTGTTTTTGTTGCCGGGTCGGTGCTTGGCTTCTTGTGCACGTATTACGGCTGGTGGATGGACATCTTCAATTGGCTAAGCGGATATTCTGCCGCTCAATTAGCTTCTTGGTTGTTTGTTGGCGCGGTTATCTATGTTCTGCTTTCGTTTTTCATGGTCCGTAAAGCCACCGTTTAGCCATTGACAGGATGTATGGGTGTCTCTCAACCTGGGGGGTATAAGGGATTAATCTTACAGCTAAGTATCAAAAAGTCTATTGTTTAAAAGCGACTTATTCTGAGTAATCGTTAAACAAGAATCTTCAACAATAAGGCGCTTTCCTGAAATAAGGAAAGCGCCATTTTTTTAGAAAACTAACGCGCTTGGAATATATATCGACACATTTTTATAGACTATGCGTGGGTTCAGGGAGGATTCAAGCACCTTTTGGCGAATCCTTTATTTAAGGAAAATAATTGGAAATCAATAAGAGCAAAAAACAAGAGGGGGAGCAAATGTCAGATTCAAGAATAATGCCAGATCCTCATAGATATGCTGTATGTGCCAAGGAAGATATACCAATTAAGGAGTTCTATCAAGGCGTCTTTGAGGAGGTCTTTATTTTATATCACCCGTTTATAAAGCCTAAAACAATGGAATGGAACGATGAAGAGTATTTCGGGAAAAATGTTATCTCCACACATTGTGAACCAATTTCCTGGACAGACTTCCTGGCCTTGTCTTCAATTGAAAGCCACAAAAAGTTGGATATCGGACTCAGGTCATATATAGGCGGATTAAACCAGCAATTTGCCGGTAAGGAAGCAGCTCACGTGATCCAGGAGGTTTGTGAAAAAAACAAATTGATCGTACCATCTGAAGGATATTTTTCAGAACTTCTGTTTAATAAAATGTTGGAGGCCATTAAACAGGAAGGGCACGAGTGGATATGGTGCGGAGATGAATTTGGGACGGAACGGAAACTGCACTATATTGAGGATGTAATCGAAGACAATAATCCTTTTGGAAATCAGAGAGTCAATCTTTTTACTCATGATGCGAGTATTTTGCTGACGACACATTGGGACAGCCATTTTTCTCTTTTGTGCTCAGACAAGGAAACAGTACATAGAATAGTGAGTTTATGCAATCTGGAAGGCTTTTATTGCACGGATAAGACCCAACTATATTGGAGTATTTTTGACTAAAATGGGCGTATTTCTGGAGGAGTTAAATGAAAAATAGAAGGTATTTGCTTATCGGACTTGCAGGAATCATCATTTTTTTCTCTATTAAAATGTACAATGATTATAAAGAAAAAGGCTTAAACGATCTAATTGGCTCTGATTTATCGGAATTCGACTATTTAGTTTTTAATGAAGGTGTAGAGCAGTACCAAGCGAGGACCGATCAAGCAGACCATGCAAAAAAGTTAAATGACTTTTTTAGTCAATACCGAGTTAAAAGAATGAAGGACGATGAGTGGAATCCCGATGTGTCAAACGAAAGAGGATTCAACCTTACAATCTACGAAAACGGTAAACCTATAATCGCTCACATTTATGAGAATCGGCTTCTTTTTCTTAACGACGGGAATTATTATACAGTTGTAAATGGACCGATTGATATGGATTGGATTAAAAGGTACACAAATCAATTTCGGCAATAACCGATTGCTGCTATAATTCTTTACATAAAGGAAGAAATGAATAGTGAGCGTAAAAACGAACGGATTTTTTAAAGATAAAGGTTTCGGTTTTTGGCTGCTTATTGATACATGACAGTTGAAAAGACGTGTGGATTTGCACACGTCATTTTCTTATTTATTGTTTTTCATAAAAAAATGGGGTGTTAAATATATATAGACATCTATTTCTAATTCTCTTAATAATCTCATCTTTCTTAACTGGTTGTGTTAAAGATAGGGCTTCGACAACAATAACACCACCAAAAAAGGAAATATCCACTTCAAGGAATGTTGATAACACCGAAGGGTATACAATTAAAAATGCTTTTCCAACACAGTTTAATATTGGAGAACAAGAGTTTGAAATTGTACCGGTTTTTAATCCTTTACTTGACTACATTGGAAAGGTAAAAGAGGATTCAAATGCTAATCATAAAGATTTGTACATATCAACAGTTGTAGAACCCTTCCGTAAAGAGGCGTTTGGTGAAAATGGAGGACTTGGACTGAAGGATAAGTATAATTTCGCAGCTCCTCTCAATGTAAACCGACTGAATGAATCTATACGGTTATTGGATGAGGAGTACGAAAACTTTATTCGGTTAATAACGGAAGGGTTAGAGAAATCATCTTTGCTTCTAAAGGGAGAGAAGACAACCATTTATTTGTTTCCGGCTAATCCGGACCAATATGCCATCATTAGCCAAATGAGCGGAGTTTTAGCATTTGCAACGACTAATCAAGTAATTGTCTTACATATAGCACCGCAAAATTTTGAAGAAGACATCCTCAAATATACGTTGGCACATGAATACCATCATACTGTTTACTTAACCAAAAAGAAACAGCAGGAAAGAGATTTGTTTGATTATGTTATAACAGAGGGCAAAGCGGATTCTTTTGCAAATTTGGTCTTTCCTGAAATTAACGCTCCTTGGACAGATGAATTATCTCCTGAAGAAAAGCAGGCTATTTGGAATTGGGCAAAAGAGAGACGATATTCTTTTAACACTAACGACTTGGCTGAGATGAATAGAGGAAACCGGATCATCCCAAAATGGTCTGATTACAGAATTGGGTACGGAATGATGCAAGATTTTTTGAAACAAAATCCTGCTTATCCTATAAGCGAATGGACATTTATGAACGCTGATGAAATTTTGGAGAAAGGCCATTTTGCCAAAAAATTTGAATAATGGTTTAATGAAATCCATTTTTGTCAGGAAGGGTAAGTTACTGAGCTACTAATTGATTCAACAAAAGGATGCTTATTAAACTATCGGGTACTGGGTAACTCGAAGAAAAACCGGAATATATAACAAAAAAACTCACCAATTTTTTTAAGGTGAGTTTTGCTTTTTTGTATGCTATTTACCATGTCAAAAGAACAGTCATATCGGTTAAATTTTTGGTAAAGCACCGCAAAATCAAACCTTATTATTATAATTTGTCGTTTTTAAAAATTCTGAAGGAATGTTGACTACAAAGGATTATGTTTAAGATTTCCACACTTAGTTTGTATTTAAACGAAAAAACGAACGATTAATTAAGTTGACAATATAATGTTCGCATATTAGACTGTTAATTGTGATTGAGGATGGAAAACTTATTTAAATTACTCTGATGAAGTACAACAATGAAGATTTAAAGGGGAGTTTAGACGTGGATACAGTATTTGATTATGAAGATATTCAGCTTATTCCAGCAAAGTCGATCGTAAAAAGCCGCTCTGAATGCGATACATCTGTCGAGTTTGGAGGCCGGAGGTTCAGGTTGCCAGTCGTTCCAGCAAATATGCAAACCATTATTGATGAGAGCCTTGCTGTTAAATTTGCAGAGAATAATTATTTCTATATTATGCATCGATTTCAGCCGGAGAAACGTGTTGATTTTATAAAAGACATGAATGCTCGCGGACTATATGCTTCCATTAGTGTTGGGGTTAAAGATGAGGAATATCGTTTTGTTACTCAATTAGCTGAGGAGGGACTAACTCCTGAGTACATTACAATCGATATTGCGCACGGCCATTCCAATGCGGTCATCGAGATGATTCATCATATCAAAAAGCATCTTCCAGAAAGCTTTGTCATTGCAGGGAACGTCGGAACTCCCGAGGCGGTAAGGGAGCTTGAAAATGCTGGTGCCGATGCTACTAAAGTAGGGATTGGACCGGGTAAAGTTTGTATAACAAAAATCAAAACCGGTTTCGGAACTGGCGGCTGGCAGCTGGCAGCACTAAGATGGTGTGCCAAAGCAGCAAGCAAACCTATTATTGCTGATGGCGGAATCCGTACGCATGGTGATATTGCAAAATCCGTCCGTTTTGGGGCATCAATGGTGATGATTGGTTCCATGTTTGCCGGCCACGAGGAATCCCCAGGTGAAACCATTGAAATTGGCGGCAAGCTGTATAAAGAATATTTTGGATCAGCTTCCGAGTTTCAAAAAGGCGAAAAAAGAAACGTCGAAGGCAAAAAGATGCATGTTGAGTATAGAGGCCCTATAAAGGACACTCTTATTGAAATGGAACAGGATCTTCAATCGTCGATTTCGTATGCAGGAGGAAACAAGCTTTCGGCTATTCGAAATGTTGACTATGTGGTTGTGAAAAACTCGATTTTCAACGGTGACAGAATTTATTAAATACAGAACAAGCAGTGGATTTCATGGCTAAAATGAAATCCACTGCTTTTTAGTTTCTAAACCTTCTGTTTTATGATAGTTGTTAAGGGTACAGTTTTTCATAGGTGCCTATAACATAGAAGAAACGAAAGAGGAATCGCAAATGAATGCATCAATAGAAAAGGCTATCGAACTTGAGCATGTCCATTATTCAGTTGGATCGGTAAATATTATAAAAGATATAACAGGATCCATTTCAAAAGGAAGTATCACGACACTTGTTGGCCCTTCTGGCGCGGGTAAAACATCATTATTCCGGCTGATTAATGGACTGGTATCACCAACTAAAGGAGACATCCGGATATCAGGGAAAAATATTGAAGAGTACGAGCCGACCGAACTTAGGAGAAATGTAGGCCTTGCCCTACAAAGCGCAACAATGCTTAGCGGCAGTATATATAAAAACCTGGCACTGCCACGAACACTAAAAAAGGGAACATTGCCAGAGGAAGAAGCAGCTGAACTTCTCACATCGGTGGGTTTGGAAAAGGATCTATTGAAGAGAGACGTAAAAGACCTTTCCGGCGGCCAAAGACAAAAGGTTTCCATAGCGAGAACCCTCGTCAACCGGCCAAAGATTTTATTGCTCGATGAAATTACATCCTCCCTCGATCGGGTATCGAAGCAAGATATCGAGGAGCTAATCGTTCGAATTAACAAAGAGTTTCACGTAACGATGATGTGGATAACTCATAATCTGGAGCAGGCTATACAGATCGGGGATGAAACATGGGTGATTATGAACGGGGAGCTGTTGGAGTCCGGAGAGAGCAGTCTTCTTCTTCAGCCACAAAATGAGCTTGTAAAACAGTTTGTCAAGGGGGATATCCAATGAGCTACCTGGCATTATCCTTTAGCCTTGTCTTCGTTCTCATCCCACTTTTATTATCAAAGACGTTAAAGCTTGAACTTGAAAAAGATATACTGATCGCTACCATCCGTTCAATTGTTCAACTGTTTATCGTAGGATATATCCTGACCTTCGTATTCGAGTCAGAACATATTATCTATACTATCCTCATGGTGGCATTAATGATTGGTGCCGCAACTCAAAATGCAAGAAAAAATGGGGCTGGCATTCAAGGAATCACCTGGAAGCTCATCCTCACTTTTGTTTTTATCGAGCTGCTCACGCAAGGTATCCTGCTAGGCTTTAACATTACTCCCGCAGAGCCGCAATATATTATTCCGATAAGCGGGATGGTCGTTGGGAACTCAATGGTTCTCGCGATTCTGTTCTTAAACCGTTTTACGGCAGAAATAGAGGCAAGACATGATGAAACAGAGTTGATTTTAACCCTCGGCGGTACACCAAAGCAAGCCATTCATATCTCTTTAATTACTTCCATTAAGGCAAGTTTGATTCCTACGATTGAGAGCCAGAAAACAATCGGGCTCGTTCAGCTCCCAGGAATGATGAGCGGCCAAATTATTGCCGGAGCTGACCCCGTCCAAGCAGTACAATTCCAGTTGTTAATTCTGTTCCTTCTGCTTTGCACGGCAGCCGTAACCAGTATCCTGCTCGGTTTTCTGTCCTATCCGACATTATTTAATAAACGGATGCAAATACTCCGATAGTCAAGACGATTCTTTCCCAGCCTAATGTAACAGGCTGGGAATTTATTTACCTCTTTAGAATACACGCTCAAGTAAAGGAGCTTACATGAATAAGTGTCGCAGGTACATATGAGTCGTATGGAGAATCTTTTATTGAAAGTGGTGCAAAATTAGGATAACCAATACACAAGTAGTAAAATATCTTTGTATTCAGACACAAGAATTCCCTTTATGAATTATTATGCTAAACTAATTTTAGTAAAACGAAAGGGGGAAATGATTATGTATCCAAAAGTCCTTAGACATCCTGGACCTACTCCAATTCCTAAAAAAGTAGAGTTGGCAATGGCCCAGGATATGATTAGCCATCGAACCGAGGAATTTGTCAAGCTATATCAAGAAACAACCCACCGTGTGAAACCTATCTTCGGAACTAAGCAAGATATTTTGCTTCTTCCATCAGGTGGAACGGCTGCATTAGAGGCAGCTGTAGTGAATACGGTTTCTCCTGGAGAAGAAGTTGTTGTCATTACAGTTGGAGCCTTTGGGGATTATTTCGTTTCAATATGCGAGAAAAATGGTTTGAAGGTACATAAACTAGCAAAAAATTGGGGCGAAGCTTGCACAACAGAAGACCTGATTGATTTTTTGAAACAGCTACCTAACGTTAAGGCTGTTTTTGCAACTTATAATGAAACGTCTACAGGAATCATAAACCCTATTAAAGAATTGGCAGAAGTCGTACGTAACCATTCCGATGCCTTAATTATCGTCGATGGAGTAAGCTGTATAGGGGGAGCCCCTGCCGAAATGGACGAATGGGGTATCGATATTTTGGTAACAGGTTCACAAAAAGCAATGATGCTGCCTCCTGGCCTAGCCCTTTTAGCTGTAAGTGAGAGGGCCTGGAAAGTGATTAAGAACAATCGTACTTCTGCATATTATTTGAATTTATTAAGCTATCGTGAATGGGCCGAAAAAGGAATGACACCTAATACTCCAGCAATTTCACTCATAAGAGGCCTTTCTGCAGTGTGTGATTTAATTGAGGAGGAAGGGGGATTTTCGAAAACAATTGAGCGGCATGAAGTCATGAAAAACATGGTTCGGGAGGCTATGAAGGCTCTGTCGATTGAATTGTTGGCAAGTGATGAATTTGCCTCACCAACCATTACAGCGATCCACAGCCCGGAGGGAGTCGACCTGGCAGCCTTTTTAGGACATCTGAAAAATAAGTATCACCTCGATTTTGCCGGTGGTCTTGGTCACCTTCAGGGGAAAATTTTCAGATTTGGACATATGGGCTATTGTTTCCCTAGTGATATCCTGCAAGCAGTTTCACTAATAGAAGCTGGTTTGAAGGATTTCTCCTATCAGTTTGAGCATGGCGCAGGAGTGAAAGCTGCACAAAATGTATTCTTATCTTCATTAAAATAGAAAAATTTTAGAGAAGACTGGCTCTAGTGGAAGCTGAACACCAATTTGAACGGGCATCTATTTTAAATGGTGCTAGAATCTAATTACTATCAGGGGAGCATGGAGTGAATTTCTTGACCCAGCATAAACTCACTTTTTTAATAAGTTAGGCATATTCTTAAAAGCGACGCAAACTTAGATGCGTCGCTTTTTTATTGGCGCAGATTTACTTTTAGTACTAAACCTTCAAAGTGGCACTACAATAAAGTAACTAGTTTAGCCCGGGAAGACTAGTGAAAAGCTGCTAGTTTTTTTCGAAAGATGGTAATAAAGTGTGGTGAAGTGGACTAGTCCACCTTCAAGCCCTACTACTTGTATTGACGGAGTAACTAGTTAAATTCTGTAGTGGTATTAGTGAAAAGTTGCCATTTTACTTGGAGAATAGGAATAAAGTGTTATCTAAGAGACTAGTCCACCTTCAAGCCCTACTACTTGGATTAGCGGAGTAACTAGTGAAATTCTGTAGTGGTACTAGTAAAAAGTTGCTAATTTACTTGGAGAGTAGGATAAAGTATTATCTAGGAAACTAGTCCACCTTCAAGCCCTACTACTTGGATTGGTGGAGTAACTAGTTAAATTCTGTAGTGGTACTAGTGAAAAGTTGCCAGTTACTTGGAGAATGGGAATAAAGTGTTATCTAGGAGACTAGTCCACCTTCGAGCCCTACTACTTGATTCGAAGGGGTAACTAGTTAACCCCTGAAGAATGACAAACTGCTATTGTTTTTTAAGAATAGAAAAAATATGGTACAGGCAGACTACTTGAAACAAAGTTTAGTATTTTTTATGGTAAAATTTATAAGCTAGAGAAGATTTAAAGAGGGGAGATTTAAGTCGGCATGTCTAGAAAAAAGCAGCGGAATTTGCAAAGCCCGGAACAAGTGAAACGAGATCTTGCAAATAATAAGAGATTAAGAATTATATATGTTTTTTTAATTATTATGGGTATTTTTACTTTGTCAGGTGGAGCTATTATTGGCTATAGAAAATGGTTTATTGCAGATCTTTATCATGCATTTCTCTACGATTCCATTGGAACTGCCTTTTTATATTTGGCTGGGATAACGCTCTTACTCTTTTTTATATATGCCAGCCTCGTGATCACATTGAAAAATCCACAAAGTATAAAGAAAACTCAAGTTGCCGCCTGGGGAGGAACGGGAATAATTTGTCTGGCCTTGACTGTATTTATTTTTCAAGAATTGAGTTCTTTAACAATGAATAGTATACGAGATATACAAGATTATAAAAATGGGGTCGTGAAGGTAGAAAATCTTACAGTTGTGGATGTATATACCGGAGGCGGGCGCTACTCAAATAATGATATAGCATTAATAGAGACGGAAAAACATGACCTAACGCTGCTACTTGACCTATTTCGGCTAGAAGAAGGTAAAACATATCGGTTTACATTTATGGAACGGACCGGCACTATTTTAAATATTGAGAAGATTGATTTATAAAAAATACATACAAAGAAAAAAGACCGCCCTGTTTATAAGGAAGTCCTAAAAGAGTGGTGGAAACATTCTTTATAAGGGGGCTAATAAGTCCTGAAATGATTCTTTTACCGATGTTGATCTACTAGAATTTGATTGCCATCTGGATCTTCAATGAAAAAATGAGCGGGTCCAGTTGTTGTTTCATCTGCTTCAGAACGAATGTTTATTCCTTCAGCCTTAAGTTGTTTTTGGATTTCCCGGATATCTGTGAACGATTCAAGATTTCTGGCATTTTGATCCCAGCCGGGGTTGAAGGTTAAGATGTTCTTTTCAAACATCCCTTGAAACAGCCCGATTATACAATTTTCATTCTTCATAATTAACCAATTCTGAGTGATGTCACCACCAAAAGATTCAAATCCTAGTTTTTCGTAGAAAGCTTTTGAAGCCTGAATGTCTTTCACGTTTAAACTTACTGAAAATGCACCTAGTTTCATTTGTTGGTCTCCTTTTTGATTGAGAATTCAAATAAGTATTATTTGTTTTACTATAAATTATGGCTCGAAAACAATCAACATTTACCCCGGGTTTTATATACCTCCTTTTTTGATTCGTGTTTATCTAGAAGGATAACGACTATCTTTGTTGAATTCCTTATAAAACACACAGGGAAGACTGATATGGGGGAAAGTGAATAATGAGCGTTAATATTAGAAAAGCAGTATTGTCTGATGCAAAAGGAATAGCTAAAGTACACGTCGACTCCTGGAAAACAACTTATATGAATATCGTTCCAGACGAATACTTGAACAAGTTAACATATGAAAGCCGGGAACAGTTATGGAATAGGAACATTCCAGAGGGCGGTGTATATGTAGCAGAAAGTAGTGAGGGGCAAATTGTTGGTTTTTCATCAGGCGGGAAAGAGAGAACTGGAAAATACAAGGGATTTGATGGGGAACTATATGCAATTTATCTTTTAAAAGAATTTCAGGGACAAGGGATTGGAAAGGCACTTGTCGAACCAATCAAAAATTACATTAACAAGCTAGGATTAAATTCAATGCTTGTTCTGGTTTTAGAGGACAATTGTTCTCGCCTATTCTATGAAGCACTGGGTGGAAAGAAAATAGATGCCCTTGAAGTAGAAATCGCAGGGAAGAAACTATCCGAACTCGTCTATGGTTGGGAAGATATTCGGAATCTACACTAAAACTCTGTCGTCTTACGAACAGGTTTTATCTTTAAAAGCGAGCCTGCTATAGAAATTCAGTTTGTCCAAAGATTAAAGGTTGGTGGAGAAAAAAATCTTTAAGGTATTCTCCTGGTGAATTTCTATTAGTATGACCATTTTTTAAATAGCCTGGTGATTAATCCTATGGGGAGAAGCGAAAAACCACATTAAATCGGTTAATTCTTCATAATCGGGGGATACAAATGACAACAACATATCGTTCAAATTCATATATTCCAGAATTAGTTCTGGCCAGCAAGGTATTAGCCAGAAGAAATAATTTCGAACATTCCTGTTCAGATGAAGCCGGAAGACTATTATCTGTACTGGTTGGACAAATAACACAAGGGAAAATCCTGGAGATTGGAACTGGCTTTGGGGTAGGGAGTTCTTGGATTCTTTCATCTATTGCTCCAACAGTAAAATTTTTAACCGTAGATCATGTAAAAGAAAAAATTGATGCAACTTCCAATCATATAAAACATAACCAAGCCGAATTTATCAGTGGAGATTGGAAAGAAGTTATTCCAAAAGGTCCTTTTCAATTCATTTTTGCGGATGCAGCTGCAGCAAAAACGATTGAAGGGGAGCTTTTATTCCAAACATTAAATGTCGGAGGGATGTTGTTTATGGACGATTTTACCCCCGAAGAGCACTTTCCAGAAGAATGGAAAGGGAAACCCGATACAGTCAGGGAATATTGGTTAAATCATAGTGGATTGCTGGCAACAGAAATTTACTTAACACCAACTTCCTCTGCCATATTAGCAACAAGGATTAATTGAACTACCCACCACTTAGCACTCATACGAGTTGCTTGAAGTGGGGGATTCCTAAGTACAGAAGCCTATTGGCTTCT
>NZ_MAYU01000026.1 GCF_001685025.1 Bacillus sp. FJAT-27225
TCATATTATTGTTTGTTGACGCTTGTTTGTTTAGTTTTCAAAGAACAATTTACCGCTCAACAGCGACCTTATTAATATAACACACCATCAACTAGTTTGTCAAAAGTTTTTTTGGTGAAAGTTGCTTAACTCGCTGCAACGTTTTTCAGTATAACAAGGTCTTTATACAAAATCAATATTGTTTTTTATTTTTTTGACTGGAATTTACTTACTGCTAACCCCGCTTTAATTTTCTTTTTCTCATATACTTCAAGCAGTCAATTGGTGGAGCGATTCTTCTGAATAGAGAAAAGAGAATTTTATATCGCTCTTCCATTGCTCGCTTAGCAATAGAATCAATGCGTTCATCTTCTAGATCAAACAAAATCTCCTCCATTTCTCTCTTTATCAAGTACTCAATTTCCTTCACTTCTTTCGAATTAATCAGTATTCCAAGCATTCACTAAACCCCTCTGCATTTAATGTTGAAATTATGATTACCAGATTATTCTATTGTATGTATTTGTTAATAGAATTCATACATGTCCCTGGCAAAGCATAAATATAGGGACAGGGAGTGCTTGGATGAGGAGGTAAGCGTATGAATGTATTTGTCGTACTGAATGGCAAGCGGGCAAAGCAAATTATTCTTATTATTGTTTCAGCACTATTTGCTGCTTGGATCCTTTTTATGGAGAATTTAGTGCAAGTACCGGTCTTTTCGACAAAGGATGGGCCTAAGGCAGTATATAAGGGGGAAAAAGATATTGCCCTTACGTTTAATATTGGTTGGGGAGATGAAAAAGCCGCCCCTATTCTGGATGTGCTAGAAAAGGAAAATATAAGAGCCGCCACTTTTTTTCTTTCCGGTTCTTGGGCTGAGCGGCATCCTGATTTAGTAAACCGGATTGCAAAAAAAGGGTATGAAATCGGAATACTGGGCTACTCTTATGAGGATTACAGGACGCTTGAGGATGCACAAATCAAAAAAGACCTCGCAAAGGCTCAAACCGCCTTCGGAAAGCTAAACATTAAAGGAATTGAACTTATCCGCGCTCCAACCGGGCATTTTGATCAACGGACCTTGAAAGTAGCAGAACGATTTGGCTACACAGTTGTTCATTGGAGTGTCGATTCAAAAGATTGGACCAACCCCGGAGCAAAAAAAATAATTGCCAATGTTAATAAAGCGGGACCGGGTGATATCATTCTGTTACATGCATCAGACTCAGCAAAGCAAACTGCAAAGGCCCTTCCTGCTATTATTCAGGGCTTAAAGGATAAAGAACTTACATTTGTTTCTGTATCAGAGATGATCGCAAATGGGGATGCAAAGTCAGAAGAGGTCCGGTGATTGAAAAAATAAAAGGCCGTCCAGAAAATACTGGATCGGCCTCTATCAGTTTCATCTTTTATTTAGCTTTTTTCTTTTTGTTTTGAGCAGGACCCACTTTAACAGCTTTTCTCTCCAGCAATTTCTTCCGTTCCTCCTGAGATTTTTGATTAAGCTTATGAAGGACTAATAGCTGATAAGAGTTACAGACAAGTAAGGGAAACAGCATCAAATAAAACCAACCTTCATCATTGGCACGGAGAACAGGAACCCATTCCAGGATTGTAGCAACGACTATAAAGAATAATGCTGGAATAAAGGCTTCTTTGTTAGTCTGCTTCATTTTGAGCCATGCAACCAGTACCCCTATCACAAGGATTACAATTGCAGGAATCAGATAAGGAAAAATACCTTCATCCGGTTTTGCAAATGCTTCATATCGAAGGTAAACCAAATCAAAAGCCACAAAGGCAATCAGAACCATTTGTACAGAATTCCAAAGTTTAGCTGACTTAAAAATTCCCAGTCCGAATCGATGAATCGTCAAATAGGCAAAAAAACCAGCTTGACTTAACAGACTGAAAATCATCCCTACCCCCACTAACCAAATTGTGACAGACAGAATCTCCAGTATTTCAAAGTTAGCAAACAAAGGCTGGAATTTGCCCCATTGGACAATAAACCCAACAATTATGGTTACACCAGCCCCAAGCATCAATGTGTTTAAAAATAATTTCACCCAATTACGGCTAGTCACAGTCTTTCCCCCAGTATGTATAATGCAGTTCAATTGTACCATAGGCGAACTAAAAATCCATGCTTTCCATAAACGAATAATTAATAGGTTTTTTCTTCATTCTAAACATAACTGGATTTGTGAAGGGGAGTTTTAGGTATGAAGAAATATCTGGTACTGCTTGTCTCAATTACAATCCTGATTCTATCTGCCTGTACAGGGGGAGGCAATCAGGCACAAAGCAAGTTGGATTACGAGGAAACCAAGAAAATGTTAGTGGATATTCTTCAAACAGAAGAAGGGAAGAAGGCCATTCAGGAAATCGTTACAGACGATAAGATAAAACAAGAAATGATTATGGATCAAGCTGTTGTTAGCGAAACGATCCAAAAGACGTTAACCTCCAAGGAAGGCACCGATTTTTACAAAAAGTCACTTGAAAACCCCAAGATAGCCGCCAGCTTGGCCAAAGGTATGAAAACGGGAAATGAACAGCTCTTAAAGGATTTAATGAAAGATCCTGAATACAGGGCAATGATGATTGAAATCCTCAAAGATCCCGAAATACAAAAGGAAATGACCGATGCGCTTAAAAGCAAGGACTTCAGGCTTCATCTTCAGAGTGTAATCGCTGAATCCATGCAAAGCCCGATCTTTAAAGCAGAAATGCAAAAGCTGCTTTTACAAGCGGCAGAAGAAGCAACAAAGCCGGAAAAGGGCCAGGGGGATTCATAATTGAAAGCCTCTTCCACTATCGGAAGAGGCTTCGTTTTATTCCTTTTCAAGGAGATTGATTACCTTGTCAGCAATTTTCAAATAAGCTTCACCAATTGGATGGTCTTCTTGATAGACGGAAGGCGCAAAGTCCTCTTCATTCCAGTCAGGCTGTCCAAGCGGAAGTTGTCCAATGACCTGAGTGTTGAGAGCTTCAGCAAGCCTTTCTCCACCGCCACGGCCAAAGATATATTCCTTATCTCCAGTTAATTTACTCTCAAAATACGCCATATTTTCAATAACACCAAGAATTTCATGCTCTGTCTTTAAAGCCATTGCACCGGCACGCGCAGCAACGAACGCCGCTGTAGGGTGCGGTGTCGTTACGATTATTTCCTTGCAGGAAGGCAGCATGGAATGGACATCAAGCGCAACATCCCCTGTACCAGGCGGCAAGTCAAGCAACAGATAATCCAGTTCCCCCCAATTTACCTCCTCAAAGAAACTGTTCAGCATTTTTCCCAGCATCGGGCCGCGCCAAATGATTGGCGAATTGTCCTCCACGAAAAAACCCATTGAAATGACTTTAACCCCAAACCGTTCAACAGGCAGAATTTTTTCGTTTTTAACTGCTGGACGCTCGGAAATTCCCATCATATCTGGAACGCTGAATCCATAAATATCAGCGTCGATCAATCCAACCTTCTTTCCCACGCGAGCAAGGGATACAGCAAGATTAACCGAAACAGTCGATTTCCCTACCCCACCCTTTCCACTGGCAATTGCAATAAATGTTGTCTTGCTGCCCGGGGCCAGCAAATTTTGGACTCCGTCTGCAGACTCCGGACGATGAGCGGTAAGCACCTCATCAGGAAGTTGGCTAAATCTGATTCCGACAGAAGCTGCCCCCGCACCTTTTAAAGCGTTAACAATTTGCGTCTGAAGCTGTAGCTGTTCCGCGGTCCCAGTCTTGGCTATTGAAACCTTGACACTGACGTGGCTCTTTTCTTCTTTTACCTTTATTTCTTCAATAGCATTTAGTTCACCGAGCGATTTATGTAAAAATGGCTCTTCCATTACGCTTAGTAATTCTCTAACGTTTGCCTCTGTTATCATTGAAAAAGCACCTGCCTTTTTAAAGTTTAAATAAAATGCTTTCACTTTTCATAATTATAGCATAATTAATAGACCTTGCTGTTAACTAGGACACACCCCCAATCCTTTTTAATCAAATAAACGAGGGAGACTCGGTGTCTCTCTCGTTTATTTAGTCATTTTTTTGTATAGTATCGGATAATCCCCTTATAGATTGACGCAGCAACCATCTCCTGATAGGAGTCCCGCTCCAAATTCGCCTTTTCAGTTGGGTTGGAAAGAAACCCCGCTTCTACCAGCACACCTTGACTGTCAGCATGTTTTAGGATATATAAATTATTTAACGGCTTTGCTTTTCTTGTTGTATTCTCAAGATTTATCCTAAGCTCCTGCTGAATAAGCTTTGCAGCCTTTGCGTTTTCCTTCCTCTTTGAGTTATAAAAGGTTTGTGCCCCACTCCATTGGGGGGAAGGAATGGCATTAAGATGTATGCTGATAAAGAGGTCTGCATTGGATTCATTGATAATTTTGATCCGTTCCTTTAAGTCGGCTGCCTTTCGGCGGCTATAGCCTTTCATATCGACCGGTGCCAGATCTTTATCCGTCTCACGAGTCATGATAACTATGGCACCCTGCTGCTGCAGAAAATCACGCAATTTAAGTGAAATGCTAAGGGCAATATCCTTTTCCTGCATCGGGCGGTCTCCTGCACCGCCATCAA
The DNA here is from genome assembly GCF_001685025.1 of Bacillus sp. FJAT-27225. GTDB lineage: Bacteria > Bacillota > Bacilli > Bacillales > Cytobacillaceae > Bacillus_D. Next base: position 4,579 of record NZ_MAYU01000026.1, read on the forward strand.
CGCCGCCATGCCCCGGATCAAGTAGAATGACTTTTCCCGACAGCGGCAAGCTCCAGGTTGTCCATGTCTCATTTTCATTTAAGTCGTATTGAATAATAAAAAACAGTACAACCAGACCTACTGCAAAGGCAGTCCGTTTTAGCCTTCGTTTCCACACTCCGTCCATCCCCCTGCCTGTCCTTTTCCATATCACTATATGGCAGGGGAAAAGTATTTAGAACAGGAATCACGCCGTTAGTGCAAACGAAGCTTATATCGCCTGCAGCCCTTCTCATATCCTTCAATCCACCAGGCCCTTACATATTGTTCACATTGAAAGTAAAGTGCTTCGGAGTAAAACCCTTCCTCTCCTGCCCCCCAATAGAGCAGAAAATTATAAAGGGTATCAATTAAATGAGTTTCTTCAGATTCACACCGTTCCAGTGTCAACTCAACTTGTTCACCGGTATGGGCAAATTTTGAGAAACTGGCCCCAAGAAGATAAGACTCAAGTGCAACATCATAACAGGCTTCAAGAATGCCCTGATTCTTAAAAAGACCGCCTGTAAGCCTTGTTGATCCAAAGAAATCTTTAGTTCTTTTTTTCAAATCCTCTATATTTATTTCTCTTAAGACAGAACGTTCATACTTAATCTGCTTCTCGCGCCGTTTTTGAGATAAAGTTGTAATCACATTCAATGCTTTCACCTCTTACAGCTAGTCTTTATCCGTGCCAAAAAGAGAATACAGCTCGCAGTAGTGAATCGGTTTCCATTTTTACAACCAATTAGCAATTTCATTTGATATACTAACTGAATATAAAGAATATTAGTGGATTACTCCTGAGTTTCCTGAAAATTAGACAGAAAAGAAGTGTGGTTATGAAAAGAAGTGTTCACTACGCTTGGGTGATATTAGGGGTTTCATTTTTTGGCGTACTTGCGAGCCAGGGCGTCCGGTTTTCCTTCGGGGCCTTTATGGAATCATGGGAAGAATTTTTCCTGGCAACACGGGGTACCATTTCGGCCGTGTCGTTTTTAAGCTTTATTGTATTTGCTGTTGCCCAGCCGCTAGCCGGAAAAATGATTGATCAATACGGGGTAAGAATCGTGTTTGTCGTTAGTACTGCGATTGTGGGCATCGGCACCCTTCTGACCTACTTTGCAACATCAATCTGGCAGCTTTTCCTCCTGTACGGTGTTATTTCCTCAGCCGGTTTTGGGGGCGCTTCCGGAGTCACAGCAACCGTAGCTGTAACGAAGTGGTTCACAGCAAAACGCGGACTGGCCCTTGGCCTGGTGGAGGCCGGTTTTGGCGCAGGCCAGATGGTGATTGTGACAAGTTCCATCTTCCTAATTGAACTTTACGGCTGGCAAAGCACCGTCATCATCCTCGGGCTGTTCTTGCTGCTTGTTGTCTGCCCAATTCTCGGCTTGCTGCTAAAATCTGAGCCAGGGGATGCAGGTTATGAGCCGTTAGGCGGTGCAGCACCATTAGAAGAAGTTGCTGAGCCATCGAGCATTGAGGGTGGCAAATCTCGTCCAGGAAGAAAATTTTGGTATTTGCTTATCCCCTTTTTTGTGTGTGGCGTCACAACGACCGGACTGATGGATACCCATTTAATTCCGTTTGCCCAATACTGTGGATTTTCGCCTGCTGTTACGAGCACCGCGGTTAGTTTGCTCGCTGGATTCAATATTCTTGGGACATTAGCAGCCGGCGTCCTTGCTGATAAAATTGATAATAGAAAGATACTTGCCTTCCTTTATTTCGGAAGAGCATTGACCATCTTGTTTCTGCTTGTCTTCTCAAGCCAGGCAAGCTTGGTGGCTATCTTTATAGAAAATCCGGTATTGCTTCTGGCCTTTTCCGTTTCATTCGGGCTTGTCGATTTCGCGACAGTTCCGCCGACTGTTAAACTGATGTCAGAGTACTTTAAAGGACAATCACTCGGTCTTTTGACAGGCTGGCTTTTCATGAGCCACCAGTTTGGCTCCGCACTCGGTTCGTTTATTCCCGGTCTATTGTTTGACTATGCTGGCAACTACAGTCTTTCGTTCTTATTCGCTGTTTTCCTTCTGATTGGAGCAGGAGTGTTAAGTGCTCTATTGCCAAAAGAAAAGGCACAGGTCAGTGTGTAATATAATTAACCCAATTTGGGTTTGGTATTTTTGTGTTAGTAAAATAGGTCTCCAGCAAATCGTCTGGAGACCCTTACAAAGAAAAAGTATGAATTTTGATTTACCATTAGGCATGGGGGTTGGCAGCTCTCTGTGCTAACAGTTCCTCCAGATTTTTACGCAGCAGGAACTTTTGGATTTTTCCGCTCGCATTTCTTGGGAGGGCATCGACGAAAATATAGTTCCGAGGGCGCTTGTAATTAGCAAGGCTATTGCTTTTTTTACAAAGCTCATCCAACTGCTCTTCCGTCACTGAAGGATCTTTTAAAACAACAAATGCGGTCACACTTTCTCCCCAACGGTCGTCAGGCTGTCCAAGGACTGCAACATCAACAACTCCCTTATGCTCATAAAGAACATCTTCGACCTCACGAGGATAGATGTTTTCCCCTCCAGAAATGATCATATCATCCACCCTGTCCTTCACCCATAAATAGCCTTCCTCATCAAGGTAGCCAATATCGCCGGAATGATACCAGCCTTTGTGCATCGCCTTTTTTGTTGCTTCCTCCCGGTTGAAGTAACCGGTCATCATGCATGGCCCCTTAACAATGATTTCACCATTTTCTCCTGGCGGAACAATATCGTCGGGGTCAGACGGTCCATCTTCCCGCGGACGAACAACCCTGATTTCATGGTTAAGGCATGCCTGCCCGGCCGATCCCGCTTTTGTTAGCTGGTCCGCTTCGGACAGGAACGTAATCGCGGGCCCCATTTCCGTCATCCCGTAGGCTTGGACAAGGGAAATACCAAGCCTGTCATGGCAGGCATGAACCAAAGTCGGCGCCATTGGTGCCGCCCCGTAAAGTCCCAGTTTCAGGCTGTTCAGATTGTAGTTTGACAGATCCTCTTGAAGAAGTATATTCCACATGGTTGGGGCAGCAAAGAACTTGGTGACCTTTTCCGATTCAATTAGGTTGAGAACTTTTTTGGGTTCAAACTGGTGCAGGATTACATTTTTTGCGCCTATATGCACGCGCGGCAAAAAGGCACAGTGAAGTTCGGCACAATGAAACATCGGGGCGGTAACAAGACCGGCATCTTCGTGTACAAGCCTTGTTGCGCTAATCACAATCAGGCTCTGTTCTGCCATGTCCCTATGCAAGTGCATGACCCCCTTCGGACGGCCTGTCGTTCCGCTCGTATACATAATCGCGTATAGGTCATCACAGTTAACTTCATTTTTGATATCTTGGTCCGTGGCAGCCCCTACCTTTTCGTGGTACCTTGCTGCATACGCTGGAACTTCATCATCAATGAACCAGAATCCTATATGTGGGAATCGAGCTTCAATTCCCGATATGATCGGCTCCAGAGCCTTTTCAAATAGAACAACCTTTGGCTGCGCATCACCAAGTATATAAGCAACTTCCTCTCCAGAGAGCCTGAAATTGATTGGGTTGAACACTGCCCCGATTTTTGCACACGCGAAAAATGCCGTTGCCAGCTCCTCGGTATTGAACAAGAAGGTGGAGACCCTATCGCCTTTTTTGACTCCTTCTTGAAGGAGAGCATTGGCCAGCCTGTTTACCTCCCTGCTCCACTCACTGTACGTGAAACGGAGATTTTTCCGTACATCATAAAGCGCTTCTTTGTTGGGTAATTTCTTTACCGTAAGATCAAAGATTTTGCCAAGTGTAATGCTCATTTTCTTTCCCCCTCATTGGTAAATAGGGCGGAGCAGTATTATTCATGAGCAGGAACAGTTTACCAGGATGTATTGGGATAAAGGGTTCTGTTTTGCCCGGTTCCACCCATTGCCTAAACCGCTGGCTTCATTTCAAAGTGTTTGCTCTTGCAAAAATCAGGATAGACGTTCAATAATGGTTGCATTGGCCATGCCATGGCCCTCGCACATTGTCTGTAATCCATAACGGCCTCCGCCCCGTTCAAGTTCACTCATCATCGACAGCATTATTCGTACTCCACTTGCACCAAGCGGATGCCCAATGGCAATTGCCCCGCCATTCGGGTTGAGTTTTTTAGGGTCGGCACCGGTTTCCTTTAGCCAGGCAAGCGGGACGGGAGCAAACGCTTCATTAACCTCAAAGACATCAATGTCATGAATGGAAAGCCCCGCTTTTTTTAGGGCCTTTTCGGTTGCTGGAATTGGCCCTGTCAGCATCAAGGTTGGATCCGAACCAACAACCACCCTTGTGTTAACACGAAAGCGAGGATTTAGCTTAAGTTCTGCAGCCTTTTCCCCGGACATCAGCAGAAGGGCGCCCGCTCCGTCACTGATTTGGCTTGAATTTCCTGCAGTGATGAGCCCATCTTTCTTGAAAGCAGGCTTCAAGCTGCCGAGCACATCACTTGTTGACCCTTCCCTTGGTCCAGAATCATTCATAATAAGCTGGGTTTCCCCATTTTCCAAGATTACCTCAATCGGCATGATTTCTTTTGTGAAAAAACCCTCAGCCTGTGCCTTCAAGGCTCTACGATGACTTTCAGCTGAATACTCATCCAAATCCCTCCGCTTAAAACCATAGACATCCGCAATGCGTTCCGCTGAGAGCCCCTGATGAATTAGCTCATATTTCTCTTTTAGCTTCAGACTAAACGGATGGGCATTTCCATAATTAGAACCCATAGGGACACGCGTCATGCTTTCCACGCCACCTGCAATAACGATATCCATATCGCCCGACAAGATAGCCTGTGCTGCAAAATGGATGGCCTGTTGGCTTGACCCGCACTGACGATCAATTGTTGTCCCGGGTACTTCAATAGGGAACCCGGCTGTGAGTGCAGATACCCGGGCAATATCACCTGCCTGTTCACCTGTTTGAGTTACACAGCCAAGAATGACATCATCTATTAGCGTTGCCTCAATACCCGTACGCCTGACAAGTTCCTTTAGTACCCCCGCAGCCAGATCATCGGGCCGAATATCCTTCAGTACCCCGTTTCTCCGGCCAACCGGTGTTCTCACTCCTTCAACAATTACGACCTCTCTCACATACTTATCTCCCTTCAAGGCAGGATTCCCGCAAGTCGTTAGAGTCCCAAATTTTTTGCTATGATTGTCTTCATGATTTCATTTGTACCGGCATAGATGCTTGAAACCTGGATATCCCGAAATCTCCTCGCAATCTCATATTCCTCCATATAGCCATAGCCGCCATGGAGCTGCATACTTTCCGCAGCAATCTTTTTAGCTATATCTGTAAGTTTCCATTTCGCCATTGATACCTTTGTGACAATGTTTTTCCCTTCCATATGCGCCGCAATTAATGCATCAAGGAAGGCTCGCCCCATTTCAATATCTGTCGCCATCTCTGCCAGCTTGAACTGAGTGTTCTGAAACTTCCCAACTGACTTCCCGAATGCCTCCCTGCCCTTCACATAGTCCATCGTCAAGCTTAGCATCACTTCCGATGCTGTCTGCGCTGCAATGGCGACAATCAGACGCTCTTGCTGAAGTTTTTCCATCATATACAGGAAGCCCTGTCCTTCTTCACCTAGCAAGTTCTCTTTAGGGACCCGGCAATCTTCAAAAATCAGCTCTGCTGTGTCCTGACTGTGAAGGCCTACCTTATTCAGCTTCCTTCCTCGGGAAAACCCTGGTGTTTCACTTTCAACCAGCAATAGGCTAATTCCTTTATACGTAGGAAAGGCTTTCGTATCTGTTTTGCATGCCACAAGGATAAGATCGGATTGAATGCCATTCGTAATGAACGTCTTTTGGCCATTTAGGATATACTGATCACCGTCAAATACAGCAGTAGTCTGGATATTGGCGAGGTCGGAACCCGCTGCCGGCTCAGTCATTGCAATGGCCGTGATGATGTCTCCCGTTGTACAGCGTGGCAGCCAGCGCTGCTTTTGTTCCTCTGAACCATACGCAGATATGTAAGGAACAACAATATCATTATGAAGGCCAATCCCGACCATGCTGGAGCCTACACGTTCAAGCTCTTCATTGATGATAACAGAAAAGCCCCAGTCCACTCCGCTTCCCCCATACTTTTCATCAAGGTCCGGACAAAGATACCCCTGCTCCCCCATTTTTGTCCAAAATGCCCTCGGTATTATCCTGTCTTTTTCCCACTTCCCATAATTGGGATAGGCCTCTTTTTCAAGGAACTTGCGGAGCGACCTTTTGAAAATATAGTGGTCTTCCTGCAGATATGGATGTTTCATCTCTTCCCTCCGATTGTAAACGCTGTCAATTTAGTTAGCGCGGCTGCATTCGGACTGCCCCATCCAGCCGGATTGTCTCCCCGTTTAGCATCGGATTTTCGAGGATGCTGACTGCCAGCAGCGCATATTCCTCCGGAAGTCCAAGCCTGGAGGGGAAAGGTACACTACTGCCCAGCGTCTCCCTCGCTTCTTGTGGCAATGCTTCAAACATAGGTGTATGAAATAGACCGGGGGCGATGGTCATCACTCGTATTCCTAAAGATGCCAATTCGCGAGCGACTGGCAAGGTCATTCCTACTACACCACCTTTTGATGCACTGTAGGCTGCCTGCCCAATTTGTCCTTCAAATGCAGCTATCGAAGCCGTATTGATGATGACTCCCCGTTCGCCTTTTTCGTTTGGATCATTTTTTGCCATAAACTCCGCTGTAATCCGGATGGAATTAAAGGTGCCAATCAGGTTAATAGTAATAACTCTCTTAAAGAGCTCAAGATCATGCAGCCCTTTTTTTCCAATTACTTTTGCTGCGGGCGCGATACCGGCACAATTTACTGCTGTATTAATAGAACCAAATTCCTCAGCTGCCAAAGCTGCTGCTTGTAAAAAGCTCTCTTCTTCCGTCACATCCGTTTTGATGAATATTGCGTTCGGCCCTAGCTCTTCGCTCAAAGCACTACCTCGTTGTTCATCTAAATCAAGTATCGCAGCCTTTCCTCCTTTCTCAATAATTGCACGGACAGTCGCTTCTCCAAGCCCCGAAGCGCCGCCCGTTGCTATAGCTCTGCAATTTTGGATAATCATTCGGCACCAACTTTCCGAATTGTTAGAATACTTTTACCCATTATACTATTCCCCGTTTACTTACTCTACTCCCAGCATGGAAGGCGACAAAGAAACAAAAATGATTACAAAAATCTACATTGGTAGTAAACCAACTAAGTTTAGGTGTTTGGGACTTTTCACATTAGCCAACAATCACTAAAATATAAATGTAATCAAAAAAAACGGTGAATAATAGGCACCTCCCGAAGAGTCTGGAAAACGCAAAAAGACCCCCAACACAAATGGTTGAGAGTCTTTGATAAGCAAAAATTAACGCTTTGAGAACTGAGGTGCACGACGAGCGCCTTTAAGACCGTATTTCTTACGCTCTTTCATACGCGCGTCACGAGTCAGAAGACCTGCACGCTTCAGAGTTGGGCGGAATTCTGGATCAGCTTGCAGCAATGCACGTGCAATGCCATGGCGGATTGCGCCAGCTTGGCCAGTGTAGCCGCCGCCTTTTACGTTTACAAGGATATCGTAGCTGCCAAGAGTTTCAGTCGCTACAAGCGGCTGCTTAACTACTTCACGCAGTGCTTCGAATGGAATATAGCTAGTAATTTCACGATCGTTAATTGTGATTTGGCCATTGCCTGGTACTAGGCGTACGCGGGCAACAGAGCTTTTACGACGGCCTGTGCCGATATATTGAACTTGTGCCAAGTTAATACCCTCCCTTTATTATCCGCGAAGTTCGTAAACTTCTGGTTTTTGTGCTTGGTGCGGATGCTCGCTGCCAGCATATACATGCAGCTTCTTATACATTTGACGGCCAAGAGAATTCTTTGGAAGCATGCCTTTAACAGCAAGCTCGATCATTTTCTCAGCGTAGTTTGTGCGCATTTCAAGCGCAGTTCTTTGCTTCAGACCGCCTGGGTGCTGGGTGTGGCGATAGTAAATCTTGTCATTCAATTTGTTGCCTGTAAGAGTTACTTTAGAAGCATTAAGAATGATAACATGATCGCCAGTGTCGACATGCGGTGTGAAAGTTGGTTTGTTTTTGCCACGTAGGATTGCTGCAACTTCGGAAGCAAGGCGTCCAAGAGTCTTGCCTTCTGCATCAATCACGTACCATTTACGCTCGATATTGTTGGCATTCGCCATAAATGTTGTACGCATGAGTTTCCCTCCTAATTAAATCAAAAAGATAGTATCGCGCTTTATGTCAGCTGCCAGGCTTCCTGCTCTGTTCCGGGAGCGGCGCCGGAGTGGTTTTGCGCATCAAGTGTCAAGTTCATATATTCTTAATCACGATGAGGCTTTCCGGGGCTTTATCGTGGGATTAAAATACACACATATGATATGATAAACGCTTATAGGGCAGATGTCAAGAAAATATTATACACCAGGTTTAGTTGTCAGAGAAAAATATCAGTAGTAGACTTCCCACAAATACAAGCCATGGGCAGGTGCGGTTTTACCAGCTTGGGTTCGATCCCTGTCCATAATCAGGCTCTTCATTTCTTCTGGTTTCCTCGCACCAGTCCCTACCTCCAGAAGTGTCCCCGTCATGATTCTTACCATGTTGTATAGAAAACCGTTCCCCTTGAAAGAAATCACAAGCTTTTCCTCTTCTTCCGAAAAACCAATATCCGTTACTGTCCTTACTTTATCTTTAACATCTGTATTCGAAGCACAAAAACTTGAAAAATCGTGTGTTCCGCATAATTGCCGCGCTCCTGCCTTCATCACCTCAATATCCAGGGGATAGGAAAAATGATAAGCATAATTTCGGCTAAAAGGATCTCTTTGTCTGCCAAGGTGGAGAACGTAACGATATTCCTTCCCTATCGTGTCAAACCTTGCATGAAACCCGTGGGCGGCCTTTTTTACTGAGAGCACAGCGATTTCCCCTCCAAGTAACGAGTTAAGCGCAACTGCCCAGCGGTCCTCAGGAATAGAGAGTGGTGAGTCAAAGTGAATAACCTGCCCTTTTGCATGGACCCCCGCGTCCGTCCTACCCGATGCGGTTACCTTCACATGTTCACCTTTATGAAGCTTAGAGAGGGCAGCCTCCAGCTCTCCCTGAACGGTACGTTTTCCCGGTTGAACCTGGTACCCGGCAAAGCCTGTCCCATCATAAGAAATAATGCATTTATAGCGCTGCATACTTTCCCCTCCATTAAGAACGCAATAGTGCCAGGACAACAGCCAAGACAATCAATAAAAGAATTTGGATAGTATCCGCTTGCTTCCATTCAAGCTTTCTGAACCTTGTCCTTCCCTCTCCGCCTCGATACCCTCTCGCTTCCATTGCAGTGGCCAAATCCTCAGCCCGTTTGAATGAGCTAACAAATAAAGGAATTAATAAAGGAATAATTGCTTTAATACGATCTTTGATTGGACCGCTGCCAAATTCTACTCCACGTGCAATCTGGGCCTTCATAATTTTATCCGTCTCTTCCATAAGAGTCGGTATAAACCTAAGGGAAATAGACATCATCAAAGCAAGCTCATGGACAGGGAATTTGATTTTCTTTAATGGATTCAGCAAGATTTCAAGCCCATCTGTTATTTCGATAGGTGTGGTTGTTAACGTAAGCAAGGATGTTACAAGTATCAGGAAAAAGAACCTTAAGGAAATAAAAATCCCCTGCCGAATCCCTTCTTCATAGATTTTTATCCAGCCAGCATCTACGACTAAGTCGCCTTCCCGGTTCAGGAACAAATGAAGCAGGAGAGTAAATACAACAAGCCAGAGGATTGGCTTTAATCCCTCATAAAGAAATTTAGGAGGTATCTTTGACATCCCAAGCAGGTAAAAAGTATAAACACCCAATAGCCCATAGGTTATGGCGTTATTTGCGAGAAAGACAATGACAACAAAAGAAAAAACGAGTATTAGCTTGGACCGCGGATCCATTTTGTGAATAATTGAATCTGCAGGAACATACCGTCCGAAAATGATTTTATCCATCATATGCGATTGCCCCCTTCAGAACGGGCGATCGCTTCAGCCAGTTTTTCAATCGTTAAATAAGTTTCTCCAAGTTTAATCCCCATCTGGCGTTCCCACTTCAACTGAAAACGTACTGATTCTGGAACATCCAGCCCTAATTCAACTAGTTCGTCGGGATTCGAAAAGATTTCCTTGGGTGTCCCGGACTTCACTGCCCTTCCCTGGTGCATGATGGCGATTTGGTCGGCATAGCGGGCAGCGTCTTCCATACTGTGAGTTACGAGTACAGTAGAAAGGCCTCGTGTCTTATGGAGCTTATAAAACATATCCATAATTTCTTTCCGGCCTCGAGGGTCAAGTCCAGCAGTCGGCTCGTCAAGGACTAGTACATTAGGCTCCATCGCAAGTACGCCTGCAATCGCTACACGGCGCATTTGCCCGCCAGAAAGCTCAAAAGGCGACTTTTGCAACACTTCCTCATGGAGACCCACCTGACTGAGGGCCGCTCTTGCCATCCTTCTTGCTTCAGCCTCAGAAACTCCAAAGTTCATCGGACCAAAGCAAATATCTTTTTCCACTGTTTCTTCAAACAGTTGATGTTCGGGAAATTGAAACACGATTCCGACTTTCTGACGGACATCCTTGAGGTTCTTCTCCTTTTTTCCAGCTACAATTTCACGTTCACCAATTTTAACTGTACCTGATGTTGGCTGAAGAAGCGCATTGAGATGCTGAAGAACTGTTGATTTCCCAGAACCGGTGTGGCCAATGATAGCCAAGTATGTGCCTTGAGGAATGTCGAGTGAGACGTCATGGATCGCCAATCGTTCAAAAGGCGTACCAGCCTGGTATCTAAACTCTATCTTTTTGAGTGATATATCCATAGTTCCCTCACCAACTCTTCTTCAGCCAAATAGTTCTTGCTCAGTTCAATTCCTCGTTCTTTCAATGCTTTGCCCATTTTTACTGAAAATGGAATATCAAGTCCCAATGATAGTAATTCTTCATCCAAGGCGAAAATCTCCTCAGGATTTCCCTCCCGGTAAACCTTGCCTTTATTCATCACAATGATCCTATCTGCCTTAGCGGCTTCATCCAGGTCATGGGTAATTGAAACAACAGTCATTGTCTTCTCCTCTTTCAACAGTCTCACTGTCTCGAGTACTTCTTCCCTGCCTTTTGGGTCTAGCATGGAGGTCGCTTCGTCAAGGATAATGATCGATGGCCTTAAAGCTAGTACACCAGCTATAGCAACCCGCTGTTTTTGGCCTCCTGATAGATGGTGCGGCTCTTGATCGAGAAATTCTCCCATTTTCACTTTTTCTAATGCTTCCGGCACCCTGACTGCCATCTCTTCTTGAGGAATTCCGTTGTTTTCCAGACCAAAAGCCACATCATCCTTAACTGTTGTGCCAACAAACTGATTATCAGGATTTTGAAAGACCATTCCAATTTTTTTTCGGATGTCCCATACGGTTTCGTCATTCAAGACGAAGCCATCCACTTTTACAGTCCCTGCCTGCGGATAGTGAAGGCCGTTTAACAGCCTGGCTAGCGTTGATTTACCTGACCCATTGTGGCCTACAATTGCCAGCCATTCGCCTTTAAGTACATCAATGCAAATATCTTTAACTGCATAATCGTTCGCTGTGGGATATTGAAACGTAACATGCTCAAGACTTATGATGGGTTCAGCCATGCTGGTCAATCTCCTCTCATCTCATCTTCTCTCTGCTAACTCTCTAATAATACAAAAAAAGCCTGCATCCCGCCCCCCTACAGACTTGTCTTAAGCGCTGTGAAACAGGGTTTTCTTAAAAGAAAATGGGAGGGATGCATGAGCTAGACGGGACAGGATAAGAAGGCAAGGTAATTCTGCACTTCTTCCGGATTTTATGGCAATTATCCAAACTGACCGGTTATCTTAGGCGATATTCCTGCCCATCGTAACGCTCTTTTTGGCTTGTGCGGTAAATCTTATTCGATTGTAAAAGCCACCGAAGGCGCTTCCACTATAGGAAAGAGCAGTCCAAAAAGGACTCTCTTATGAAAGAGGGCAAGAAAATTTTCCTGCCCTCATATTTGAATCTATTAAACGAGTTCGATAATGACCATTGGTGCACCATCACCGCGGCGCGGACCAATTTTCATAATGCGTGTATAACCACCTTGACGCTCTGCATAGCGTGGTGCGATATCACCGAACAACTTCTGAACTGCGTCAGTGTTGTTTTCCGCATCTGCTACTTCATTACGGACGTAAGCTGCTGCCTGGCGGCGTGCATGCAAGTCTCCGCGCTTTCCAAGAGTAATCATTTTCTCTACAACAGAACGCAATTCCTTCGCACGTGTTTCAGTAGTTTGGATACGTTCATTAATGATTAGGTCAGTTGTAAGGTCACGAAGCATTGCTTTACGCTGTGCGCTTGTGCGGCCTAATTTTCTGTATGCCATGAAGGGTTCCCTCCTTTGTTGAAGTCATGAAGGCTTATTTGGGGCACGGAACGATTAGTCGTCCTTGCGAAGTCCCAGTCCAAGCTCTTCTAATTTTGCTTTCACTTCCTCAAGTGACTTACGGCCAAGATTTCGCACTTTCATCATATCTTCCTCGGTCTTGTTGGCAAGTTCCTGGACAGTATTGATTCCCGCGCGCTTCAGGCAGTTGTAAGAACGGACGGAAAGGTCAAGTTCTTCAATTGTCATCTCAAGGACTTTTTCTTTTTGATCTTCTTCTTTTTCAATCATGATTTCAGCATTTTGTGCTTCATCGGTAAGGCCGACAAAGATATTCAAATGCTCTGTCAAGATTTTGGCTCCGAAGGCGATAGCTTCTTGAGGCCCGGTGCTGCCGTCAGTCCAAACATCCAAAGTAAGTTTATCATAATTGGTCATTTGCCCAACACGAGTATTCTCAACTTGATAGGATACACGGGAAACAGGAGTAAAAATCGAGTCAATTGGAATAACACCAATCGGCTGGTCTTCTCTCTTGTTTTGGTCCGCAGGCGTATAGCCACGTCCGCGCTTAGCAGTCAGGCGCATACGAAGATTTCCGTTTGAACCCAATGTAGCAATATGCAAATCAGGATTCAGGATTTCAACATCACTGTCATGAGTAATGTCGCCGGCTTTGACCGTACCTTCGCCCTGTACATCGATTTCAAGCGTCTTTTCTTCATCGGAGTATATTTTTAATGCGATTTTCTTAATGTTTAAGATAATGGATGTAACATCCTCAACGACGCCTTCAATTGTTGAAAACTCATGTAGTACCCCATCGACCTGGATCGATGTGACTGCTGCACCTGGGAGTGAAGATAGTAGGATACGACGTAAGGAGTTACCCAGAGTTGTACCATATCCACGCTCAAGTGGTTCTACGACGAACTTCCCGTATTTGGCATCATCGCTGATCTCAACCGTTTCGATTTTTGGTTTTTCTATTTCGATCATCAAATATACCCTCCTTCAAAACGTCGAAAACCCGGCCTATTCTTTCGGCCGAAATTCCCCCATGTATTCGTTCCCTGTTTGTGCACAACAACTGGAATATTGATTCTGCTAGAACGAAAAGATAGTATCATATCCCATTATAGACATGGATACAATTTCTATACAGAAAAATTAAACACGGCGGCGTTTTGGCGGACGGCAACCATTGTGAGGAACCGGAGTAACGTCTTTAATTGCAGTAACTTCAAGACCAGCAGCCTGAAGAGCACGAATCGCAGCTTCACGTCCTGCACCAGGGCCTTTTACAGTTACTTCAAGAGTTTTCAATCCATGTTCCATTGATGTTTTAGCAGCAGTTTCAGCAGCCATCTGTGCAGCATATGGAGTGGATTTACGGGAGCCCTTGAATCCAAGCGCACCTGCACTAGACCAAGAAATTGCATTACCATGAACGTCAGTGATGGTTACGATTGTATTGTTAAAAGTTGAACGAATATGTGCAATACCTGCTTCAATATTCTTTCTCACACGGCGTTTGCGAGTATTAGTTTTACGTGCCATTTGTAAGTACCTCCTTTACTGATTATTTCTTCTTGTTCGCTACAGTCTTACGTGGACCTTTGCGTGTACGTGCATTGTTCTTGGTGTTTTGGCCGCGAACAGGCAGGCCACGACGGTGGCGAATACCACGGTAGCTTCCGATTTCCATCAGGCGCTTGATGTTAAGCGATACTTCACGGCGAAGATCACCTTCTACTTTTAGCCTGTCAATGATGTCACGGATTTTGTTCAGTTCATCTTCAGTCAGATCACGAACACGAGTGTTCTCAGAAACACCTGCTTCAGCAAGAACTTTTTGAGCTGTATTTTTACCAATACCATAAATGTAAGTTAATGAGATAACTACACGTTTTTCACGAGGAATATCTACACCAGCAATACGTGCCATAAATTTAGAGCACCTCCTTCTTTATTAACCTTGTTTTTGTTTGTGTTTAGGGTTTTCACAAATAACCATTACTCTTCCGCGTCTGCGGATAACTTTGCACTTTTCGCAGATCGGTTTTACAGATGGTCTTACTTTCATTATCCTAACCTCCTTAGCAGTTCGGAGTGCAATCGGCTTATTTAAAGCGGTAGGTAATCCTGCCGCGTGTTAAGTCGTATGGAGACAGCTCCACTGTCACTTTATCGCCAGGCAGAATTCGGATGAAATGCATACGGATTTTGCCTGAAACATGAGCAAGCACAGTATGGCCATTTTCTAATTCTACCTTAAACATGGCGTTCGGCAAAGTTTCAGTTACTTTGCCTTCAATTTCAATTACATCATCTTTAGCCATCGAATTCGTCTCCCTTCTCTAGATCGGACAGGCGTTCGTTTGAAAACTTCATTATGGCGAAGCGCAGCTCTCCAATTGTGCCGCTGCCTCTTCCCTGATACTGTATAAACGTCTGGAGCTATGCGGTCCAGTAGTTGGAGATGCCTGAGAAAAGATTATTCGGGCAATCATTCTATCGCGTCTTACCATCAGCCACCAGAACTAATTGCTCATCAACCAACTTTTTGATTATACCATAATGGCTCCCGCCGCGTCCTTCTTAATAGTACAATTAACCAGGAGTTATTTAAAATCATCACAGGATTGTGAGGATTTCAAAGCCTTCCTCTGTAATTGCAACTGTGTGTTCAAAATGGGCGCAGTTTTTGCCATCTACTGTTACAACCGTCCATTCATCAGCCAGTGTTTTCACATACCGGCTGCCCGCATTCACCATCGGTTCAATTGCCAGCACCATTCCAGGCCTGAGCCGTGGACCTTTGTTGGGAGGACCATAATGTGGGACTTGAGGGTCCTCATGTAAGTCTTGCCCTACTCCATGCCCAACATACTCGCGTACAATGGAAAAACCGTTTTCCTCCACATACACCTGAATCGCATGCGAGATAGTTGAAAGACGCTCGCCTGGCTTTGCCTCTTCCAGTCCTTTATATAGCGACTGTTCTGTAACATGCAATAGACGACTGGTTTCCTCGTCTATTTCACCGACAGGATACGTCCAGGCTGAGTCACCATGATAGCCATTGTACTTGGCTCCAATGTCAATGCTGATAATATCCCCTTCTTTTAAAACACGGCCGCCCGGTATACCATGTACAAGCTCTTCATTCACTGAAGCACAAATACTTCCGGTGAAACCATTGTAGCCTTTAAAGGAAGGAGTTGCGTCATGCTTACAGATCACTTCTTCTGCAATGCGGTCCAGTTCTTTTGTGGTTATCCCAGGTGCAATATGTTTCTTAAGCTCCTCATGGGCTAGTGCCACAATTCTGCCCGCCCTCCGCATTATATCAATTTCACGCGGTGTCTTGCAGATGATCATTAGCGATTGCCCCCAAGCAATGATTCAATGTCAGCAAAAACTTCTGAGATTTCACGCTGGCCATCGATATTGCGCAGGTAACCTTTTTCGGAATAAAAATCAAGCAGCGGCTTCGATTGAGCTAAATTTACGTTAAGCCTGTTTTGAACTGTTTCAGCATTATCATCAGCCCTTTGATAAAGCTCGCCTCCACAGCGGTCACAGACTCCCTCTTTTTTAGGGGGATTGAAAACAAGATGATACGTTGCCCCGCAGGATTTGCAAATACGGCGTCCAGTCAGCCTTTCCATCAAAATCGATTTGTCCACTACTATGTTAAGGACATAATCAATTTTTTTGCTTAATTCTGAAAGAATGCCCTCAAGTGCTTCTGCCTGAGGTACAGTCCTTGGAAAACCATCAAGCAGGAAACCGTTGTTGCAATCATCTTTGCTTAAGCGTTCACGTACAATGCCAATCGTTACTTCGTCTGGGACTAACGCCCCTTCATCCATATAAGCCTTCGCTTTCAAACCAAGCTCCGTGCCTTCTTTCATCGCTGCACGGAACATATCTCCAGTTGAGATATGAGGAATGTTGTAGCGCTCTACTATTTTTTCCGCCTGAGTGCCTTTGCCCGCACCAGGAAGGCCCATTAATACTAAGTTCACGTAATTACCCCCTTAGGGATTAAGTGGTTTCAGGGAACAGACGTCCCCAAAACCAAGTTTACTTGATAAAGCCTTTATAATGGCGTTTTACTAATTGAGCTTCCAATTGCTTCATTGTTTCAAGTGCAACACCAACTACGATTAACAAACTGGTTCCACCAATTTGCGCAGACTGAGGCAAGTTGGCAACTTGAATAAAGATGATTGGAAGTATCGCTATGACAGCAAGGAATATTGCACCAACAAATGTGAGTCGATACAAAACGCGAGTGAAGTATTCCTGTGTTGGTTTACCAGGGCGTATCCCAGGTATATAGCCGCTCTGCTTCTGCAGGTTTTCAGCTGCCTGTTCTGGATTTACCTGAATAAACGCATAGAAATACGTAAACGCGATAATCAATGCTGCATACATAATCATTCCAACAGGATGTGTATAATCAAATACCCGCTGGATCCACAGCGTTACATCATTTGTAGGAAAAAACGATGCAATGGTCCTTGGTGTGATAATAAAGGAAACTGCAAAGATGACCGGAATAACCCCTGCAGCATTTACTTTTAGCGGCATATGTGTTGACTGTCCGCCTACAGGAGTACGGCCAGCTGTCATTCGCTTTGCATATTGGATCGGAATTTTCCTTGTTGCTTGCTGGACAAAGATAACTCCAACGACAATAGCGACTACAGCCAAAAGCAACAGGATGACAATCAGGATGTTAATGAACAATTTATCGCCTGCATTTTGGAACTGCTGAATGTAAATCTGGTTAACAGTTGTCGGAATTCCCGCTGCAATACCAGCAAAGATGATAATTGAAATACCATTTCCGACTCCTTTTGCAGTAATCTGTTCGCCAAGCCACATCAAGAAAGCTGTTCCTGCTGTCAATACAGTTGCAATCAACAAGTAGGTTGGGATATCCGGATCAACAATCAACTGGCTTTGAGTCATATTGTTAAAACCGTACGACATACCTAATGCCTGGATAAATCCAAGCACGATAGTGAAATAACGGGTGAACTGTGCTAGCTTGCGCCTGCCAACATCCCCCTGTTTTGCCCATTCAGTAAACTTCGGGACAACATCCATCTGTAATAGTTGAATGATGATTGATGCAGTAATGTAAGGCATAATCCCCATAGCAAGAATGGAGAAGTTTTGCAGCGCGCCCCCGCCAAACGTATTCAGAACTCCAAATACGCTAAACTGATCCTGGGCTGCTAGGATATCGGCATTGACATTCGGTACCGGAATGAACGTTCCGATACGAAATATCAATAGCATTAATAGGGTGAATAGGATTTTATTCCTTATTTCAGCCACGCGCATAAAATTGGAGATTGTCCGGAACATTAGATCACCTCAGTGTTTCCACCAGCAGCTTCGATTGCTTCCTTGGCAGCAGAGGAAAATTTATGAGCTTTCACAGTCAATTTTTTCTCAACGTTCCCTTTTGCAAGAATTTTAATTCCTGCTTTTTCGCTTTTAACAAGGCCAGCTTCAATAAGAAGTTCTGGAGTAACTTCTGTACCATCTTCAAAGCTGTTCAGGGCATCAAGGTTCACGATAGCGTATTCCTTGCGATTAATGTTAGTAAAACCGCGCTTAGGCAAACGGCGGAATAAAGGTGTTTGACCACCTTCGAAACCAACACGCACCCCACCACCGGAACGAGCTTTTTGGCCTTTATGACCTTTACCGGCAGTTTTACCTTGGCCAGAACCGATACCACGGCCTAGTCGCTTACGTTCTTTACGGGAACCTTCTGCAGGCTGTAATTCATGAAGTTTCATTTGGGCACCTCCTTATGAAAGAAAAGAAATCATTTATTGTTCTTTAACCGTTACAAGGTGAGCAACCTTGTTAATCATACCACGGATAGCGGCATTGTCTTGCTGCTCAACTGTTTGGTTCACTTTTCGCAATCCGAGAGCCTTAACTGTTTCGCGCTGGTCCTGCGGACGACCAATTACGCTTTTAGTGAGGGTAATTTGCAATTTGTTAGCCATTTTATTTCCCTCCCTTAACCTAACAGTTCTTCTACTGATTTTCCGCGCAATTTAGCTACATGTTCAGCACTCTTAAGCTGCTTTAGGCCATCGAGTGTTGCGCGAACCATGTTGATTGGAGTGTTTGTTCCAAGGGATTTGGATAGAATGTCTCCGACACCTGCAAGTTCAAGTACTGCACGGACAGGTCCGCCAGCGATAACACCTGTACCTTCATAAGCTGGTTTCAAAAGTACTTCACCAGCTCCAAAACGGCCGATTACCTCATGAGGCAAAGTCGTTCCAACCATTGGCACTGAAATCAAGTTTTTCTTGGCATCTTCTACAGCCTTGCGAATGGCATCAGGAACTTCCTGTGCTTTTCCTGTTCCAAAGCCTACATGGCCATTCTTGTCACCAACTACAACAAGTGCAGTAAAACGGAAGCGGCGTCCACCTTTAACAACCTTTGCTACACGGTTGATGGTAACTACGCGTTCTTCAAGTTCTAGTTTGTTTGGGTCAATGCGACGCATTTTTATGTGTCCCTCCTTTGTCTATTAAAATTGCAGGCCGTTTTCACGAGCCGCATCAGCGAGAGCCTGGATTCGGCCATGATATAGATATCCTCCGCGGTCAAAAACAACGGAACTGATACCTTTTTCAACTGCGCGTTTAGCTAGTAATTCGCCGACCTTTTGCGCAGCTTCAATATTATTGGTAGATTCAAGACCGAAATCTTTTTCGATAGTCGAAGCACTTGCAAGAGTAACTCCGTTCACATCGTCGATTAACTGAGCATACATGTGCTTATTGGAACGAAACACATTCAAACGTGGACGGGCTGCAGTTCCGGTAAGCTTGGAACGGACACGTGCATGCCTCTTCTTACGGCTCGCGTTTTTATCAAGCTTCGTAATCATTTACGTCACTCCTTTCGTATTACTATGCGGCATTACTTACCTTTTTTGCCTTCTTTGCGGCGGACAACTTCGCCTTCATAGCGAATCCCTTTGCCTTTGTAAGGCTCTGGAGGACGGACGCCACGGATGTTTGCTGCAAGTGCGCCTACACGTTCCTTATCATAGCCTTTAATACTAATTTTTGTATTTGCAGGAACTTCGATTTCAAGTCCAGCTTCAGGTTCGATTTCAACTGGGTGGGAATAACCGACGTTTAACACAAGCTTGTTGCCTTGCTTGGAAGCACGGTAACCAACACCAATTAGTTCCAGATTCCTTTGGAAGCCAGTTGATACACCTTCTACCATGTTAGAGATAAGCGCACGAGTTGTACCGTGCAAAGCACGAATCTCTTTCACATCGGAAGGGCGTGTAACTGTTACAGTATTGCCCTCAACCTCGATTCCGATCTCAGGATTGAAAGTACGGGTCAATTCGCCCTTAGGCCCTTTTACTGTAACTGTGTTCTTATCAAGAGTAACCGTAACTCCAGCAGGAATTTCGATTGGTTTTTTACCTATACGTGACATTTAGTGCACCTCCATTCATTCAAAACATTATTACCAGACGTATGCTAGAACTTCTCCGCCAACTTGCTTAGCACGAGCTTCTTTATCAGTGATGACACCTTGAGATGTAGAAACAAGTGCGATGCCAAGGCCGTTCAATACGCGCGGCACTTCGTTGGACTTAGCATAAACACGAAGACCAGGCTTAGAGATCCTCTTAAGGCCGGTTATTACACGTTCGTTGTTAGCACCGTATTTAAGGAAGATTCGGATGATGCCTTGCTTATTATCGTCAATTAGTTCAACATCACGGACGAAACCTTCACGCTTAAGGATTTCAGCAATTTCTTTTTTGATATTGGAAGCAGGTACTTCCAGCTTCTCATGGCGAACCATGTTCGCGTTACGGATGCGGGTAAGCATATCTGCAATTGGATCTGTCATTACCATTAATTTTACCTCCTTCCCAGACTTGGGGTTTACCAGCTTGCTTTTTTAACACCAGGAATCTGGCCTTTGTATGCTAATTCACGGAAACAAATACGGCAAAGCTTAAATTTGCGGTAAACAGAGTGTGGACGGCCGCAGCGTTCGCAGCGGGTATACTCTTGCACCTTGTATTTAGGCGTGCGCTTTTGCTTCGCAATCATTGACTTTTTAGCCACGTTTTCGCCTCCCTTATTTTTAGATTACTTTTGGAATGGCATTCCAAACTGAGTTAATAGCTCACGTGCTTCTTCATCAGTGTTGGCTGTCGTTACGATAACGATATCCATACCACGGACTTTGCTAACTTTATCGTAATCAATTTCAGGGAAGATCAATTGTTCTTTCACACCAAGGGTGTAGTTGCCGCGGCCGTCGAATGCTTTCTTGGAAATCCCGCGGAAGTCACGAACCCTCGGAAGAGAGACTGAAATTAATTTGTCTAGGAATTCATACATACGTTCACCGCGAAGAGTTACCTTTGCGCCGATAGGCATGCCTTCACGAAGGCGGAAACCGGCGATAGACTTCTTCGCACGTGTCACAACAGGCTTTTGGCCAGTGATCGTAGTAAGTTCTTCAACAGCATTGTCTAGGGCTTTTGCATTCGCTACTGCATCGCCAACACCCATATTTACAACGATTTTTTCTACTTTTGGAACCTGCATAACAGATTTATAGTTAAACTTGCTCACGAGAGCAGGAGTAATTTCTTTTACATACTTTTCCTTTAGGCGGTTCATCTATAGTACCTCCTTTCTCAATGGACTACTTATCTAATACTTCACCGGATTTTGTAACGCGTACCTTTTTGCCGTCAACAACTTTATGTCCAACACGGCTTGGTTTGCCGGATTTGTCAACAGGCATTACGTTCGATACATGGACAGGTGCTTCCTGGCTATTGATGCCACCTTGCGGATTGGCCTGGGAAGGTTTTGAGTGTTTTTTAACAATGTTCACACCTTCAACCAAAACGCGGTTTTGCTTCGGATAAGCTTCAAGGATTGTTCCTGTCTTGCCCTTATCCTTGCCAGAGATGACCATTACTTTGTCACCTTTTTTTACGTGCATCTGTGCGCACCTCCTTAAAGGCATTTGAGTTTGTGTTATGTCAAGTACTAATTAAAGTACTTCTGGAGCAAGTGAAATGATTTTCATAAAGTTGCTGTCGCGCAGTTCGCGTGCAACAGGTCCAAATATACGAGTTCCTCGTGGACTCTTGTCATCGCGGATAATTACACATGCGTTTTCATCAAACTTAATGTAAGTACCGTCTGGACGGCGTGCGCCACTCTTAGTCCGTACGATTACCGCTTTAACGATATCGCCTTTTTTAACAACGCCACCTGGTGTTGCTTGTTTGACTGTGCAGACGATCACATCGCCGATACCTGCAGTCTTGCGGCCGGAACCTCCAAGGACTTTAATTGTCAGTACTTCACGAGCACCAGAGTTGTCAGCAACTTTTAAACGTGATTCTTGTTGGATCATTCGTGTAACCTCCCTTCGGATGAAAGCTTATCCGAACAATTAGATAATAACTGCTTTTTCAACGACTTCTACAAGGCGGAAGCGTTTTGTAGCTGAAAGCGGGCGAGTTTCCATAATGCGTACTACGTCACCGATTTTTGCTTGGTTTTGCTCATCATGAGCCTTGAATTTCTTAGAGTATTTAACGCGTTTACCGTAAAGAGGATGCTTTTTGTGTGTTTCGACAAGAACAGTAACGGTTTTATCCATTTTGTCAGACACAACGCGTCCGGTGTAAACTTTGCGTTGGTTGCGTTCGCTCATTAGGCGGACCTCCTCTCAATTATCGATTGTTAACGCCGATTTCCCTTTCGCGGACAACAGTTTTCATGCGCGCGATGGACTTGCGCACTTCCCTGATACGGGCAGTGTTTTCAAGCTGTCCAGTCGCCAATTGAAAGCGAAGGTTGAAAAGTTCTTCTTTTAATGATTTGACTTTTTGCTCAAGTTCGGCAGTGGTAAGGTCACGAAGTTCATTAGCTTTCATTTGATTCACCACCAATTTCTTCTCGTTTTACAAACTTGCATTTAACTGGCAGTTTGTGGGCGGCAAGGCGGAGAGCCTCACGAGCAATCTCTTCAGGTACACCGGCAACTTCAAACATAATCTTGCCAGGCTTTACAACAGCGACCCAGCCCTCAGGAGAACCTTTACCGGAACCCATACGTACTTCAAGTGGCTTTGCAGTGTATGGCTTGTGTGGGAAAATCTTAATCCATACTTTACCGCCACGTTTCATATAACGAGTCATCGCAATACGGGCAGATTCAATTTGACGGTTTGTGATCCAAGAGGCTTCAACAGCCTGGAGGCCGTATTCACCAAAAGTTACTTCAGTTCCACCTTTTGCTTGACCGCGCATTTTTCCACGGTGTTGACGGCGGTATTTTACACGTTTAGGCAATAACATGTTTATTTGCCTCCTTCCTCGGATTTCTTCTTCGTTGGAAGGACTTCACCCTTGTAGATCCAAACTTTTACGCCAAGTTTGCCGTAAGTTGTATCTGCTTCGGCAGTAGCATAGTCAATATCTGCACGAAGTGTATGAAGGGGAACAGTTCCTTCGCTGTAATGTTCAGAACGAGCGATATCTGCACCGCCAAGACGGCCGGATACCATGGTTTTGATACCTTTTGCACCTGCACGCATAGCGCGTTGGATAACTTGCTTCTGAGCACGGCGGAAAGATACCCGATTTTCAAGTTGACG
Organism: Bacillus sp. FJAT-27225; assembly: GCF_001685025.1. Taxonomy (GTDB): domain Bacteria; phylum Bacillota; class Bacilli; order Bacillales; family Cytobacillaceae; genus Bacillus_D. The sequence continues at coordinate 27,780 of NZ_MAYU01000026.1, forward strand.
AGCGATGTTTTCAGCAACAAGCTTAGCATCGATGTCTGCTTTCTTAATTTCAAGGATATTGATGTGGACCCTTTTGCCTGTAAGTTGGTTTAACGCTTTTCGGAGCGCTTCAACTTCTGTACCGCCTTTACCGATTACCATACCTGGCTTAGCAGTGTGAACAGTAACGTTAACACGGTTAGCAGCGCGTTCGATTTCCACTTTAGATACAGATGCGTCTTTTAGGCGCTTCTGGATATATTCACGAACTTTAATATCTTCATGAAGAAGATCAGCAAAGTCTTTGCCTGCGTACCATTTTGATTCCCAATCACGGATAATACCAATACGCATGCCGACTGGATTTACCTTTTGACCCACTAATTATCCCTCCTTCTTTTCTGATAGAACGATTGTGATGTGGCTAGTGCGTTTATTAATCGCACTTGCACGGCCTTGTGCACGTGGACGGAAACGCTTCAGAGTTGGACCTTCGTCAACGAAAGCCTGTTCAACAACAAGGTTATTAACGTCCATTTCATAATTGTGTTCTGCATTTGCCATAGCAGATTTCAAAACTTTTTCTACGATTGGGGAAGCAGCTTTCGGAGTCAAATTCAGAATCGCTACAGCTTCACCAACTTGCTTACCTCGAATTAAATCTACGACTAAACGAGCTTTACGAGGAGCAATACGAACTGTTCTAGCAACAGCTTTTGCTTGCATTAGGATGCCCTCCTCTCATTAACGTCTGGTTTTCTTATCGTCAGCGGCATGACCTTTATAAGCACGAGTTGGAGCGAATTCTCCAAGCTTGTGGCCTACCATATCCTCGGTCACGTAAACTGGTACATGTTTGCGTCCATCATATACAGCGATTGTATGGCCGATGAATTGTGGGAAAATAGTAGAACGGCGTGACCATGTCTTCACTACCTGTTTGCTGTCTGCACCAAGGCTTTCCACCTTTTTCATTAGATGCTCATCAACAAAAGGCCCTTTTTTCAAACTGCGACCCATGTGGGTACCTCCCTTCGAGACCGTTCTACGGTTCTGTATTCGAACCGTAGTTCAATCACGTTATTTTTTGCGGCGTCGTACAATGAATTTGTCAGACTTATTCTTTTTCTTGCGAGTTTTACGGCCAAGTGTAGGCTTGCCCCATGGTGACATAGGTGATTTACGTCCGATTGGAGTACGTCCTTCACCACCACCGTGCGGGTGATCATTCGGGTTCATAACAGAACCACGGACAGTTGGGCGTTTGCCTAACCAGCGTGAACGTCCTGCTTTACCAATGTTAATAAGCTCATGTTGTTCATTGCCTACCTGGCCAACACTCGCGCGGCAAGTAGCAAGGATCATGCGTACTTCACCAGAGTTCAAACGAACAAGAACGTATTTGCCTTCTTTACCAAGAACTTGTGCTGAAGTTCCAGCCGAACGGACTAATTGCCCGCCTTTTCCAGGCTTTAGTTCAATGTTGTGAACAACTGTACCAACAGGGATGTTGGCAAGTGGAAGTGCGTTTCCTATTTTAATGTCTGCTTCAGTGCCAGACATGATTTCCATGCCGACCTTAAGATTTTTAGGAGCAAGAATGTAACGCTTTTCTCCATCCACATAGTTAATCAAAGCAATGTTTGCTGAACGGTTTGGATCGTATTCGATAGTAGCAACGCGTCCTGGAATGCCATCTTTATCGCGTTTAAAGTCGATTAGACGGTATTGACGCTTATGGCCGCCACCTTGATGACGAACAGTCAACTTACCCTGGTTGTTACGGCCGCCTTTTCTTGTAACCGGAGCTAACAAAGACTTCTCCGGAGTGCTCGTTGTGATTTCAGCAAAATCAGAAACAGTCATGCCGCGACGACCATTAGAGGTAGGTTTGTACTTTTTAATCGCCATTTGATTTCCCTCCTCTTCTAGTTATATTCTAGGATTCAAAAATTTCGATTTCTTTACTATCAGCAGTCAATTTAACGATGGCCTTACGGCGTTTGTTTGTGTAACCGCCGAACTTGCCCATACGCTTGAATTTGCCTTTATAGTTCATGATGTTTACTTTTTCAACATCAACACCAAAGATTGACTCGATAGCATCTTTAACTTGAGTCTTGTTGGCTCTAACGTCCACTTCGAACGTATACTTCTTTTCAGCCATTAAATCTGTAGAACGTTCGGTGATAACGGGGCGCTTAATGACATCGCGTGCATCCATTATGCAAGCACCTCCTCTACTTTTTCAACAGCAGCTTTGGTGATAATCAGCTTGTCGTGATTAAGGACATCTAAGACATTTATGCCGTTGGCAGTTACTACTGTAACGCCAGGAAGATTCCTTGCAGACAATGCTACATTTTCATCGAGGTCAGCTGTTACAACAAGTGCCTTCTTTTCAACAGAAAGTCCTTTAAGGACACTCTTGAATTCTTTTGTTTTCGGAGCATCGAAAGCCAGGCTTTCAAGAACCAATACATTTTCTTCAAGAACTTTTGAGGATAACGCAGATTTAATTGCTAGACGGCGTACTTTTCTAGGCAGCTTATAGCTGTAGCTCCGAGGTACTGGACCGAATACTGTGCCGCCGCCTCTCCATTGTGGTGAGCGGATTGATCCTTGGCGCGCACGGCCTGTTCCTTTTTGTCTCCACGGCTTGCGTCCGCCGCCAGCCACTTCAGAACGGATTTTAGTTTTGTGTGTTCCTTGGCGAAGTGAAGACCTTTGCATCAGCACTGCTTCAAAAAGAACATGCTGGTTAGGCTCAATGCCGAACACTGTATCATTAAGTTCGATTTCACCAACTTGTGAACCGTTTTGGTTAAATAATGCTACTTTAGGCATTCGTTTGTTCCTCCTTTCTAACGAAGTCTCTATGCTTTAATCGCGGTTTTGATTTTAACTAGTGATTTTCTTGGTCCAGGCACGTTGCCTTTAACAAGAAGCAGATTGCGGTCTGTATCAACCTTTACAATTTCAAGGTTTTGGACAGTTACAACTTCCCCACCCATACGGCCTGGCAATGCCTTGCCTTTAAATACGCGGTTAGGGGCAACAGGTCCCATGGAGCCTGGGCGGCGGTGGTAACGGGAACCATGAGTCATAGGTCCGCGGGATTGTCCATGGCGTTTAATTGAGCCTTGGAATCCTTTACCTTTAGATACTCCGGTTACATCCACGATGTCGCCTTCTGCAAATATATCAACTTTGACTTCCTGACCAACTTCAAATGCTGCCAAGTCTACTCCGCGGAACTCGCGAACGAAGCGCTTAGGAGCAGTATTAGCCTTTGCGGCATGTCCCTTTTCAGGCTTATTGGAAACTTTATCGCGTTTGTCTTCAAAACCGATTTGGACCGCTTCATAGCCATCGCTTTCTGCAGTCTTCTTTTGAAGCACAACGTTTCCAGCAGCCTGGATTACAGTTACAGGGATTAGGTTGCCGTTTTCAGCAAATACTTGAGTCATACCAATCTTTCTTCCTAAGATTCCTTTGGTCATTCGTCACACCTCCTGATAAATAAATAATGTATTTTTGTATTAAAGTTTGATTTCAATGTCAACGCCGGATGGCAGGTCTAAACGCATCAGCGAATCAACTGTTTGTGGAGTTGGGTTCACAATGTCGATAAGACGCTTGTGTGTACGCATCTCGAATTGCTCACGAGAATCCTTGTACTTATGCACCGCACGAAGGATCGTGTAGACAGCCTTCTCAGTTGGAAGCGGAATTGGACCAGATACTGCTGCTCCGGAACGCTTGGCTGTCTCAACAATTTTTTCAGCTGACTGATCCAGAATCCTGTGATCATACGCCTTTAAACGGATACGAATTTTTTGTTTTGCCATTATTTTTCCCTCCTTTTCGCCTATTTTCAAAATAGACATTCTCCGTGAAAATCTCCTAAGCACACTCGCCATGGCAAAGCGGCCGGGTGTGTCAGCAACCTCTCACATCATCGCAGTCAAAGACCAACATTGTCTATTATACATAAATTAGCGCCCAAAATCAATATGATTTTAAGGTTTTTTATGTTTCGCACACTTTTACTATTATAGCGGCACAACAGATAGAATGCAATGTTTTATTCATAATGAGATCCAGATCCATATATCCTCTTTCTTCCATCTCGAATTCCATAAAAATAATGCCTACTATATAGAAGAAACTCGACTTTCGAGTTGGTTTATTAGACAAATAAAAAACAGGCGGATCGTCACCCGCCTGTTTTTAAAACAAATTTAATTATTCTTGGATAGAAGCAACAACGCCAGCGCCTACTGTACGTCCACCTTCACGAATAGAGAACTTAGTTCCTTCTTCGATCGCAACTGGAGCGATAAGCTCAACTGTCATTTCAATGTTGTCGCCAGGCATAACCATTTCTACGCCTTCTGGAAGGTTACAGATACCTGTAATGTCAGAAGTACGGAAATAGAATTGTGGACGGTAGTTTGAGAAGAATGGAGTATGGCGTCCACCTTCTTCTTTAGACAAAACGTAAACTTCCGCTTTGAACTTTGTATGTGGAGTGATGGATTTTGGCTTCGCCAAAACTTGTCCACGCTCGATTTCTTCACGTGCTACACCACGAAGAAGTGCCCCGATGTTGTCACCAGCTTCTGCATAGTCAAGTAGCTTACGGAACATTTCTACACCTGTTACAGTAGTAGATTTTGGTTCTTCAGTGAAACCAACGATTTCAACAACGTCACCGACTTTAACTTGTCCGCGTTCTACACGGCCAGTTGCAACAGTACCACGGCCAGTGATGGAGAATACGTCCTCAACAGGCATCATGAATGGCTTTTCAGTGTCACGAGTTGGAGTTGGGATATAAGCGTCAACCGCATCCATAAGTTCAATGATTTTTTCTTCCCAAGCTGCATCGCCTTCAAGAGCTTTAAGAGCAGAACCTTTGATAACTGGAGTGTCATCGCCAGGGAAATCGTATTCGCTAAGAAGGTCACGGATTTCCATTTCAACTAGCTCAAGAAGTTCTTCGTCGTCAACCATGTCACACTTGTTCATGAATACAACAAGGTAAGGAACGCCTACCTGACGGGAAAGAAGGATGTGCTCACGAGTTTGTGGCATTGGACCGTCAGCAGCAGATACTACAAGGATACCGCCGTCCATTTGAGCTGCACCAGTGATCATGTTTTTAACGTAGTCAGCGTGACCTGGGCAGTCAACGTGTGCATAGTGTCGGTTAGCAGTTTCATACTCAACGTGGGAAGTTGAGATTGTGATACCACGCTCTTTTTCTTCTGGAGCAGCGTCAATTTGGTCATAACCGCGCGCTTCTCCACCGCCAGCTTTAGAAAGCACAGTAGTGATTGCAGCAGTCAAAGTAGTTTTACCATGGTCAACGTGACCTATTGTACCGATATTAACGTGTGGCTTGGAACGGTCGAATTTAGCTTTACCCATTAGGAATTTCCTCCTTTAATTTTAAAAGATTTAAGTATTTTGAGCGGCTGGGAATACAGGATTCCCAGCCTATGCTTACATAGTAGTTATACTTGATTGAAAGATGAAAATCAATTATTCACCTTTATTTTTTTTGATGATTTCTTCGGAAACAGATTTAGGAACTTCTTCGTAATGATCAAAGTGCATCGAGAATACTCCACGTCCTTGCGTTGCAGAACGAAGGGAAGTTGCATAACCAAACATTTCCGAAAGTGGAACCATCGCTTTAACTACTTGAGCGTTTCCGCGGGCTTCCATACCTTCAACCCGTCCGCGACGAGCTGTAAGCATACCCATGATATCACCCATGTATTCTTCAGGAATAACAACTTCAACCCTCATGACTGGCTCAAGAATGACTGGCGCACACTTTGACGCAGCGTTCTTAAGAGCCATGGAAGCAGCGATTTTAAACGCCATTTCCGAGGAGTCAACATCGTGGTAAGAACCATCGAATAGACGTGCTTTAATGTCTACAAGCGGGTAGCCTGCAAGAACACCACGATCAAGAGCATCTACAAGACCAGCTTGAACAGCAGGGATGTATTCACGAGGAACAACACCACCGACGATGCCATTTTCAAATTCGAAGCCTTTTCCTTCCTCGTTTGGAGAGAATTCAATCCAAACATGTCCGTATTGACCACGACCACCAGATTGGCGGGCGAATTTACCTTCAACCTGTGCAGATTGACGGAAAGTTTCGCGGTAGGCAACCTGTGGTGCACCCACATTTGCTTCTACCTTAAATTCACGGCGCATACGGTCAACGAGGATATCCAGGTGAAGTTCACCCATACCGGCGATAATTGTTTGGCCAGTTTCCTGGTCAGTATAAGCACGGAAGGTTGGATCCTCTTCCTGAAGCTTTTGAAGCGCTTGGCCCATTTTATCTTGGTCAGCTTTTGATTTAGGCTCAACAGATAACTGGATTACTGGCTCAGGGAACTGCATAGATTCAAGAATAACAGGGCTCTTATCGTCGCACAGAGTGTCCCCTGTAGTTGTATCTTTCAACCCAACAGCAGCTGCTATATCACCGGAGTAAACCTTTGAAATTTCCTGGCGGTGATTCGCGTGCATTTGAAGGATACGGCCGATACGTTCGCGCTTCCCTTTCGTCGAATTCTGGACATAGGATCCAGATTCGAGTGTTCCTGAGTAAACACGGAAGAATGTAAGTTTACCCACGTAAGGGTCGGTCATAACCTTAAACGCTAGTGCTGAGAACGGCTCTTCATCATCTGAATGGCGTTCGACTTCTTCATCAGTATCAGGAAGAGTACCTTTGATTGCCGGAACATCCAGCGGAGATGGAAGATAGTCAATTACAGCATCAAGCATTAATTGAACACCTTTATTTTTAAATGCAGATCCACAGACAACTGGGTAGAATTCTACATTAAGGGTACCTTTACGGATTGCAGCTTTGATTTCTTCAATCGTCAGCTCCTCACCGCCAAGGTATTTTTCCATCAGTTCTTCATCAAGTTCAGCTACCGCTTCAATTAACTTTTCACGGTATTCCTCAGCTAGTTCCATGTATTCTTCAGGAATATCACCATCAGTGATTTCTGTCCCAAGGTCATTACCATAGAATCTTGCCTTCATTTCAACAAGATCGATAATGCCGCTGAATTGATCTTCAGAACCAATCGGAAGCTGAATTGCATGGGCATTCGCCTGCAAGCGGTCATGTAATGTGCCAACTGAATAAAGGAAGTCTGCACCGATCTTATCCATTTTGTTTACGAATACGATACGTGGTACTCCATAAGTAGTTGCCTGGCGCCATACTGTTTCAGTTTGCGGTTCAACGCCTGACTGAGCATCCAGCACAGCAACTGCACCATCGAGTACACGGAGGGAACGCTCAACTTCAACTGTAAAGTCTACGTGTCCCGGTGTGTCAATAATGTTTACGCGATGGCCTTTCCATTGTGCAGTTGTAGCAGCGGAAGTAATTGTAATACCTCGCTCCTGCTCCTGCTCCATCCAGTCCATCTGAGATGCACCTTCGTGAGTTTCACCAAGTTTGTGAATACGCCCGGTATAATACAGTACGCGTTCAGTGGTGGTTGTTTTACCCGCATCGATATGGGCCATAATCCCGATATTACGAGTATTTTCTAAGGAGAACTCTCTTGCCATTGGGTCTTTCTCCTTCCTTGTTTGAGAGTATATAAAAGATCCGTCGGCAGCTATGTACCACGGTTGCCCGTAAAGCCGGGAGAACCCGGCTCAGGCATTATAATAGCTTGTCTTACTTGAGAAGAACACCGTTTTTAAGGCCTTACGCCGCTAAACGGTTGCTTTCGCCTTTCATTGTCCAGCTGCAGCGCCTAGCCCCTCGAGTCGTTTCGGCCCCTCTGCGGAAGTCAAACTTCGACTTCCCCTTCAAGGCCATCCAACGCTCTTCGTGGCTGTTCAAGGCGCTTTCGCCTTTCATCCTACCAGCGGTAGTGGGCGAATGCTTTGTTGGCTTCTGCCATTTTGTGAGTGTCTTCGCGCTTCTTGACAGATGAGCCAGTATTGTTGGCTGCATCCATGATTTCAGCAGCAAGACGCTGTTCCATCGTTTTCTCACCACGAAGGCGGGAATAGTTTACTAGCCAGCGAAGACCAAGAGTTGTGCGGCGATCAGGGCGCACCTCTACTGGTACTTGGTAGTTTGCACCACCAACACGGCGTGCTCTTACTTCAAGAACAGGCATTATGTTCTTTAGTGCAGCATCGAACACTTCCATAGGTTCTTTACCAGTGCGTTCGCGAATGATATCGAATGCATTGTAAAGAATTGCTTGGGATGTACCTCTTTTACCGTCGATCATCATTTTGTTGATCAGACGAGTTACTAGCTTTGAATTGTAAAGCGGATCTGGCAATACGTCTCTTTTTGCAACAGGACCTTTACGAGGCATGTTTTTTCCTCCTTTCAGAAAATCTTCTATTTAGTGTTCACGTTTATTTTTTAGCAGGTTTAGGACGCTTCGTTCCATACTTGGAACGGCTTTGCATACGGTTGTTAACACCAGCTGTATCAAGAGCGCCACGCACGATGTGGTAACGTACACCCGGTAAGTCTTTTACACGGCCGCCACGGATAAGAACAACACTGTGTTCTTGCAGGTTATGGCCGATACCTGGGATATAAGCTGTTACCTCGATACCGTTAGTCAAGCGCACACGAGCATATTTACGAAGCGCTGAGTTTGGTTTCTTTGGAGTCATCGTCCCAACACGGGTGCAAACACCGCGTTTTTGTGGAGAAGATACGTTGGTTTGAGCTTTTTTGAAACTGTTATAGCCTTTGTTCAATGCAGGGGATTTTGACGTTTCCTCTACAGATTGACGAGGCTTGCGCACTAATTGATTAATTGTAGGCATTGTATTTTTCCTCCCTTCACATCTTTTGTAGTCCCACACATCCAGGTGGTTCTTTTTTTAGCAAAAACAAAGTTCTTGCAGCAGCATCTGCAAAAACAGTTTTTAACGGATTATAGCGACAGCCGAGGTTCCAACTTTTATGCCGCTTGCCTTTCCGAGTTTCTTCATGGAATCGACTTGCAACACGGGAATCCCAAGCTTCTCAGCGATTTCCACCGCTGGTGCTGTAAGTTTTGGTTCAGCATCAGTGGCGATCACCAGCTCTTTTGCACTTCCATTTTCGAGAGCTTTGGCTGCTTGCTTAGTTCCTATTATGAGTTTCCTCGCTTGCAATACTTTTTCATAAGACATTTAACATATCCTCCAAAGTACTGGTTAATAGGAGCACCTTTGCTATATTACCACCCTAGTAATTCATTTGTCAACAAAACTTATAGTTTTTTAACAGGAAAATGCATTCCAAAAACTGGCATCAGCTTTCTTCAAGCTGATGCCTGGTTTTTAAAACGTTCCTTTTGTTTCCCTATTCCACTGTCACTTCTTCAGTTTGTCCAGCTTGAAGGACTGGCTCTGCTTTACGATAACGCTGCATGCCTGTTCCAGCTGGGATTAACTTACCAATAATGACATTCTCTTTCAGGCCGAGCAATTCATCACGTTTACCTTTGATTGCGGCATCGGTAAGTACCCTCGTTGTTTCCTGGAAGGAAGCCGCAGAAAGGAATGAATCTGTTTCCAGAGATGCCTTGGTAATCCCCAGGAGTACCGGGCGGCCAGTTGCCGGCATTTTCCCGTTCAACAGCGCCTTTTCGTTTGCATCGGTAAACTGATGGATATCAAGGAGCATACCAGGAAGAACATCTGTCTCACCGGCATCAATGACGCGAACCTTACGAAGCATTTGGCGGACCATTACTTCGATATGCTTGTCACCGATCTCAACCCCCTGCATTCTGTAAACCTTCTGAACCTCACGCAGCAAGTATTCCTGAACAGAGCCAACATCGGTTACTTTCAACAATTCCTTAGGATCAATTGAACCTTCAGTCAGTTCCTGGCCTCGTGCAACTCTGTCATTCACTGCCACTTTTAGCCTTGCAGTGTATGGAGCGGAGTATGTTTTTGATTCAACCTCACCTTGAATCACAATTTCATGCTGGCGATCCCTTCCCTCGTTAATGCCAACAACGACACCTTCGAGCTCGGAGATAACTGCCTGCCCTTTAGGGTTACGGGCTTCGAACAATTCCTGGATACGCGGCAAACCTTGTGTGATATCGTCTCCAGCAACACCGCCTGTATGGAATGTACGCATTGTAAGCTGAGTTCCTGGCTCACCGATAGATTGGGCGGCAATAATCCCGACCGCTTCGCCTACCTCTACTTCCTGGCCTGTTGCCAGGTTGCGGCCATAACACTTCTTACATACACCATGGCGAGTGTTACATGTAAATGCAGAACGGATTTGAACTTCTTCAATTCCCAAATTAACGATTTCAACTGCAAGATCCTCTGTAATCAATCCGTTTTCAGGAACAATTATATCACCTGTCTCAGGGTGTTTAATATTCCTTCTTGCATAACGGCCGATTAGTCGTTCGTCAAGACCTTCAATGACCTCGGTCCCATCCTTGAGTGCACTGATGTGCAAGCCGCGGTCGGTTCCGCAATCATCTTCTCGGACGATTACATCCTGGGCAACGTCAACAAGACGGCGTGTTAGATATCCGGAGTCAGCAGTTTTAAGGGCCGTGTCGGCAAGACCTTTACGGGCACCGTGGGTAGAGATAAAGTATTCCAATACTGTCAAACCTTCGCGGAAGGATGACTTGATTGGCAATTCAATAATACGACCAGCCGGGTTCGCCATCAGTCCACGCATACCAGCAAGCTGAGTAAAGTTGGATGCATTACCCCTCGCTCCGGAGTCACTCATCATGAAAATTGGATTTGTTTTACTTAGGGAGCCCATCAGCTTGCCCTGAATAGTATCTTTTGCCTGGCTCCAGATAGAAATGACACGGTCATAGCGCTCATCTTCGGTAATCAGGCCGCGTCTGAACTGCTTCTGTACGTTATCCACTTTCTTCTGGGCATCATTCAGAATCTCTTCTTTCTCGCCCAAAACGACAATATCTGCAACACCGACGGTAATGCCGGCTTTTGTCGAATATTTAAAGCCAAGATCCTTCATGCGGTCAAGCATTTTTGAGGTTTCAGTAATCTTAAATCGCTTGAATACCTCGGCAATGATGTTTCCAAGTATTTTTTTCTTGAATGGGTCTACCAATGGCATTTCCTTAATTCGCGCCGGAATGTCAGTCCCTTTTTCAACGAAATACTTTTCAGGAGTTTTCACTTCGAGGTTATCTTTTGTTGGTTCATTAATGTAAGGGAATGATTTTGGCAATATTTCATTGAAAATCAATTTCCCTACAGTTGTTAACAGCAATTGGCTGTTTTGTTCCTCGGTAAATGTTTCATTGTTCAGTGAGCCTGCATGTACAGCGACTCGTGTATGCAGGTGAACGTACCCATTTTGGTAGGCAATCAAGGCTTCATTCGTATCCTTGAAAATCATGCCTTCCCCGATTGCTCCTTCACGTTCCAAAGTCAGGTAGTAGTTACCTAGAACCATGTCTTGGGAAGGTGTAACAACCGGCTTTCCATCCTTGGGGTTCAAAATGTTCTGCGCTGCGAGCATTAGCAGGCGTGCTTCTGCCTGTGCTTCTGCAGATAGCGGAACGTGTACAGCCATTTGGTCACCATCAAAGTCAGCGTTATACGCTGTGCATACTAACGGATGGAGACGGATGGCACGGCCCTCAACCAATGTCGGTTCAAAAGCCTGGATACCAAGCCTGTGTAAAGTCGGGGCACGGTTCAAGAGAACGGGGTGCTCACGGATTACTTCTTCAAGTACATCCCAAACCTCGGGTTGAACGCGTTCGATTTTGCGTTTTGCCGACTTGATGTTATGGGCAAGGCCCTTCTCAACTAATTCCTTCATGACAAAAGGTTTGAACAATTCAAGCGCCATTTCCTTAGGAAGTCCACATTGATACATCTTAAGGTTCGGGCCAACAACGATAACCGAACGGCCTGAATAGTCAACACGCTTACCTAGCAAGTTTTGGCGGAAACGACCTTGTTTCCCTTTCAGCATATGAGAAAGAGATTTCAATGGACGATTGCCTGGTCCAGTTACAGGTCGGCCGCGGCGGCCGTTGTCAATCAAAGCATCAACAGCTTCCTGGAGCATCCGCTTTTCGTTTTGAACAATAATGCTTGGAGCACCAAGGTCGAGAAGGCGCTTCAGGCGGTTGTTCCGGTTTATTACGCGGCGGTACAGATCGTTCAGGTCGGATGTCGCAAAGCGTCCGCCATCCAGTTGGACCATCGGCCGAAGTTCCGGCGGGATAACAGGAAGTACATCAAGAATCATCCATGAAGGGTCATTACCTGATCCACGGAAAGCTTCAATTACTTCAAGACGCTTAATTGCACGTGTGCGCCTCTGCCCCTGGGCAGTTTTCAATTCTTCCTTTAGCGTATCAGCTTCTTTGTTGAGGTCGATATCCTGAAGAAGTTTTTTAATTGCTTCAGCACCCATGGATGCCTGAAATTTATTTCCGTACTTCTCGCGATATGCGCGGTATTCCTTTTCAGAAAGAAGTTGTTTCTTTTCAAGGCTGGTTTCACCAGATTCAGTCACAACATAGGACGCAAAATAAATGACTTCTTCCAAAGCCCGCGGTGACATGTCAAGGACAAGGCCCATACGGCTAGGAATTCCTTTAAAATACCAAATATGAGATACAGGTGCTGCAAGTTCGATATGGCCCATTCGTTCACGTCGTACTTTTGCCCGTGTAACTTCAACGCCACATCGGTCACAGACGACACCCTTATAACGGACGCGTTTGTATTTTCCGCAATGGCATTCCCAGTCCTTTGTTGGCCCGAAAATCCTTTCGCAGAAAAGACCGTCTTTTTCTGGTTTTAATGTACGATAGTTAATCGTTTCCGGCTTTTTTACTTCACCAAATGACCACGAACGGATTTTATCAGGTGATGCAAGGCCGATTTTCATATACTCAAAATTATTAACATCCAGCAAGGGGCCTACCTCCCTTTTAATCTCCAGGTTTTACCCTGTAGCTAGACATAGCTGCTTTCCCGGGCGGTTAAAACAATAAGCCCGGGCAGCTATGGTTAATACCAGAAAAGCATATTCTCGTTGAGAATTGTCTAGCACCGACGCCTAGCGCCTCCGCTTTTCTATATTACTCTTTTGATCCAACTTTTTCAGACTCAAAATTTTGAGACTCAGGCGCAATCGTCAATGTTTCTACCTGTTGCATTTCATCGTCATCTTCAAGATCGCGCATTTCTATTTCCTCTTCATCGCCAGATAGAATTTTAACATCCATACCAAGGCTTTGAAGTTCCTTAATCAACACTTTAAATGATTCTGGAACACCTGGTTCAGGTACATTTTCACCTTTTACAATTGCCTCATACGTCTTCACACGGCCAACGACATCGTCGGACTTGACTGTGAGGATTTCCTGCAATGTATAAGCAGCACCATATGCTTCAAGTGCCCAAACTTCCATCTCGCCAAAACGCTGGCCTCCAAATTGGGCTTTACCGCCAAGAGGCTGCTGCGTAACGAGAGAGTATGGTCCAGTGGAGCGAGCATGCAGCTTATCGTCAACCATGTGTGCCAATTTGATCATATACATGACACCTACAGAAACACGGTTATCGAAAGGCTCACCTGTACGGCCATCATAGAGGACGGTTTTGGCATCGCGCGCCATTCCGGCCTCCTCGATTGTAGCCCACACATCTTCTTCGGTAGCACCGTCAAATACTGGTGATGCTACATGGATACCGAGGGCTCTCGCGGCCATTCCAAGATGGAGTTCAAGCACCTGTCCGATATTCATACGAGATGGAACGCCCAGTGGGTTCAGCATGACATCGACTGGCGTGCCATCTGGCAAATAAGGCATATCCTCCTCAGGCAAGAGACGGGAGATTACCCCCTTATTACCGTGGCGGCCGGCCATCTTATCGCCTTCGTGAATTTTACGTTTTTGAACGATATACACACGCACCAACTGGTTTACACCTGGAGGAAGCTCATCGCCATCTTCACGATTGAAGACTTTCACATCATGGACGATACCACCACCGCCGTGTGGTACACGGAGAGATGTATCCCGTACTTCTCTAGCCTTCTCGCCAAAGATTGCATGAAGAAGACGTTCTTCGGCTGTTAGTTCGGTAACCCCTTTAGGAGTTACTTTACCAACAAGCAAATCTCCATCCTTAACCTCAGCACCGATTCGGATAATTCCACGCTCATCTAGATTGCGAAGCGCATCTTCCCCTACGTTCGGGATATCACGAGTAATTTCTTCAGGTCCCAGTTTTGTATCACGGGACTCAGATTCATATTCTTCAATGTGAATCGATGTATACACATCATCTTTAACAAGGCGCTCACTCATGATGATAGCATCCTCATAGTTGTAGCCATCCCAGTTAACAAAGGCTACAAGCACGTTCCGGCCAAGAGCCAGCTCGCCTTTTTCCATGGAAGGGCCATCAGCAAGAATTTCGCCTTTTGTTACACGGTCACCCACAGTAACAATCGGGCGCTGGTTATAGCAAGTACCTTGGTTGGAGCGGACAAACTTCAGCATCCGGTATTTATCAAGGTCACCCTTGACTTCTTTACCGTCGATTTCCTTCACACGGCGAACCCAGACTTCCCTAGCCTCGACATGTTCAACGATTCCTTCATGCTTACAGATTACTGCAGCACCTGAATCCTTGGCCGACACGTGCTCCATACCTGTTCCAACTCGCGGCGCTTCGGGCTGCATCAACGGAACAGCCTGGCGCTGCATATTCGCTCCCATCAGGGCACGGTTCGAGTCATCATTTTCAAGGAACGGGATACAAGCAGTTGCCGCGGAAACGACCTGTTTAGGCGATACATCCATATAATCGATGCGTTCACGGGCGACAACTGTGTTTTCACCACGGAAACGCGCGATAACGTCCTCATCAAGGAACGAGCCATCATCATCCAGGCGTGCATTTGCCTGCGCTACAACATATAAGTCTTCTTCATCTGCAGTCAGATAATCGATCCTGTCTGTCACTTTACCTGTTTCAGGATCAACCCTGCGGTATGGTGTTTCTATAAAACCAAACCGATTCACTTTTGCAAAAGAAGAAAGTGAGTTAATCAAGCCGATGTTTGGACCTTCAGGCGTTTCAATTGGACACATACGCCCATAGTGGGAATAGTGTACGTCGCGGACTTCAAAGCCAGCCCGTTCACGAGTCAAACCGCCTGGTCCAAGTGCAGAAAGGCGCCGTTTGTGCGTCAATTCAGCCAGCGGGTTTGTTTGGTCCATGAACTGTGAAAGCTGCGAGCTTCCGAAAAACTCTTTTATCGAAGCAATTACCGGACGGATATTAATCAACTGCTGCGGCGTAATTGTTGCTGTATCCTGAATGGACATCCGTTCGCGGACAACCCTTTCCATCCTTGATAAACCAATACGGAATTGGTTTTGCAGCAACTCCCCTACAGAACGCAGACGGCGATTTCCTAGATGGTCAATATCATCCGTATCACCTACTCCGTGGAGTAAGTTAAAGAAATAGCTGATTGACGAAATAATGTCTGCCGGAGTAATATTCTTGATCTGCTCTGGTACATAAGCATTGCTTAGAATATTGATAACTTTTTCATTGTCATCTGTCGGAGCAAAGATCTTTATGCTTTGAAGAACAACATCTCCTTCAATAACAGTTCCTCCAGGCTGGTAGCTATACATATTAATATTCTTTTCAAGAGCCGGTAAAATCCGGTCGAGATTCCTTCTGTCAAGCAGAGTCCCTGCTTCAGCAATAATTTCTCCAGTTTCAGGATCAACCAATGCTTCAGCAAGGCGTTGGCCGAACAGGCGATTTTTAATATGAAGCTTCTTGTTGATTTTATATCGGCCTACGCTGGCCAAATCATAGCGTTTAGGGTCAAAGAAGCGCGAAACAAGAAGGCTTTTTGCATTGTCTACGGTAGGCGGTTCGCCAGGGCGAAGTCTTTCGTAGATTTCAAGCAGCGCCTTTTCAATGCTGTCTGTGTTGTCTTTTTCCAGTGTATTGCGGAGATACTCATTGTCGCCAATGAGGTCGATGATTTCTTGATCAGAGCCGAACCCAAGTGCACGCAAAAGAACCGTAACTGGCAGTTTCCGTGTACGATCTATTCTGACGTATACGACGTCCTTTGCATCTGTTTCATACTCAAGCCAGGCGCCGCGGTTCGGAATAACGGTGGCAGTGAAACCTTTCTTCCCATTTTTATCAACTTTCCCACTGTAGTAAACACTCGGGGAACGCACAAGCTGGGAAACGATAACACGCTCCGCACCATTGATGACGAACGTGCCAGTTTCTGTCATCAGCGGGAAATCGCCCATGAAAACATCCTGGTCTTTAACTTCCCCTGTTTCTTTGTTGACGAGACGGACTTTTACACGCAGCGGAGCTGCAAATGTAACATCCCGCTCTTTTGATTCCTCAACGGAATATTTCGGATCGCCAAGGCTATAATCAATAAATTCTAGAGATAGGTTACCAGTAAAGTCTTCAATCGGTGAAATGTCCTGGAACATCTCACGCAGTCCCTCATCAAGAAACCATTGATAAGAAGAGGTTTGGATTTCAATTAGATTTGGTAATTCTAAAACTTCACTGATTCGCGCGTAACTTCTTCGTTGGCGGTGTCGTCCATACTGAACTAGTTGACCTGTCAACTGATTCACCCCTCAAATCAAGCGTTATTGTAAATCTATCTTTGCCCGCTGCCAAGAAAAGCCCGGACAGTGGACAAAAAAGAAAAAGGGTTTTCACTATAAAAAACCACATTTTTCACATTTTTACCTATTATTTTGTCATCCTTTCCTTTTCATACCATTTTTATACAAAATAAGTCTAGCTGAACAGGAATCTAACCTATTTTACAAAAAAAGCTTGACTTTTAAAAACGGTATAATAAAGATGATGATGGCATTTTATAATATTAACATAGTAGGATTTGTGAGTCAAATATTTTTTGCCCGAATAATGAAGTAGCCTTTTTCTTTATCAACGACTTCAACTTCGCCAAAAAGTTGGTTCAATTTCTCAATTGCGGATGGCGCTCCTTGCTTCTTTTGAATAACCACCCATAATTCTCCCCCGTCAGCCAATCTCTCCCGACTCTGAGAAAAAATTTCATGGACAGTCTTTTTGCCAGCCCGAATAGGCGGGTTTGTCAAGATTGCCGAAAATCCCGTTTCTTTAACACCTTCCAACCGGTCACTTTCATAGATCCTGATATTTTCAACAGCATTGTTTTTCGCATTTTCCTCAGCAAGTCCAAGTGCCCGTTCATTTACATCAATCATATGTACAAGCCGGTCTGTATACGTTTTGGCTAACGCCAATCCAATAGGGCCGTATCCGCAGCCAACGTCAAGTAAAGGACCTTTCACATCGGGAACAGCAAAAGTTTCTATTAAAAGCCTTGAACCGAAGTCCACTTCACCCTTCGAAAAAACCCCGCTGTCCGTCTTAAATCGGAACCGTTGTCCTCTCAAGGTAAAATCCCAATACTTTGGAGCGCTTTCTACACTTGGCTTTTTGGAATAATAATGATCCGCCATAATTTCCACCTCCAGGAATAGCACTGCACTTCTCCAGGAACGTATTATAGCCCCACGAGACACAAAAAGCAAAATAGCCGGTTGGAACCTTCCGGTTAGGAAAGCTCCTGGGAATTAACACACAGGACAGACGCCGTTGTCTGTCACGGGCGCCTTCGCTTTTCTATTAGTCTAGCTGCACAAGAACCGCGCTTCTAAGCTTAACACCGCACGAAGAATAAGCGTTAGCCTTTTCGAGGAGCAGATATGGGCTCGAGGTCGCTTCGGTCCTTCAGGTGAAGTCATAGTGCGACTTCCTTCTCAGGCCCTCCAGTACTTGTCGCCCCTTGGTAAGGTGCCCTTCACTTTTCTATACAAAAAAGCCCGCTTATGCAGCGAGCTTTCTTTCAGGAAAATTACTTAATTTCGACGTTAGCTCCAACTTCATCAAGCTTAGCTTTGATTGCTTCAGCATCTTCTTTAGAAACGCCTTCTTTAAGAGCTTTTGGAGTGTTGTCAACAAGGTCTTTTGCTTCTTTAAGACCAAGGCCTGTGATTTCACGAACAACTTTGATAACTTTGATTTTTTGGTCGCCAGCGCCTGCAAGAATAACATCAAATTCAGTTTGCTCTTCAGCAACTGGGCCAGCAGCGCCACCAGCTACTGCTACAGGAGCAGCTGCAGTTACGCCGAATTCTTCTTCGATAGCTTTTACAAGGTCGTTAAGTTCCAATACAGTCATGGACTTAACTGCTTCAATGATTTGTTCTTTAGTCATTGTGGTATTTCCTCCTCGAATTTGTTTGGATTATGGTAAAGCGAAAACGATCAGCTTACGCGCCTTGTTCTTCCTTTTGTTCTGCAACAGCCTTTGTAGCAAGAGCCAAGTTGCGGATAGGTGCTTGAAGCACGCTGAGTAGCATGGAAAGCAAACCTTCGCGGGATGGAAGTTCTGCAAGAGCCTTTACTTCATCTGCAGTTGCAACGTTTCCTTCGATAACACCTGCTTTAATTTCAAGAGCCTCGTGTTTCTTCGCAAAATCATTCAAGATTTTTGCAGGAGCGACTACATCCTCAGCACTGAATGCAATGGCGTTAGGGCCAGTTAGTGCTTCGTTCAGTCCTGCAAGCTCAGAAGCTTCAGCTGCACGGCGAGTCATCGAGTTTTTGTAAACTTTGAATTCCACGCCAGCTTCACGAAGCTGCTTACGAAGTTCAGTAACTTCCGCAACGTTTAGGCCGCGGTAGTCAACAACAACAGAGGTTACACTGTTTTTGAATTTACCTGCGATCTCGTCAACGATTACTTTCTTTTGTTCAATTGCGCTGCTCATAATTACACCTCCTATAGACTTTGTGCATTTATACCGGGCAATTTAAAAGCCCCCATATCCCGGAAGACATGGAGGCATAATACAATAGCCAATTAACGGCTCATTCTATCGTATTCCCTCGGCAGGATATTAAGCCTTCTGGCACCTGCTGTCTTCGGTACAAATGTATGAAATTCAAACAACAGAAACAATCTTATCAGACTGTAAACTAATTGTCAATAATTTATTTTTAAACAGAAGCAGGATCAACTTTTACGCCAGGGCCCATTGTAGAAGCAACTGTTACGTTCTTCATATATGTCCCCTTTGCAGCAGCCGGCTTTACTTTCACCATTGTTTCGAAAACAGTCTGGAAGTTTTCAACAAGCTTTTCGTCTTCGAAAGAAGCTTTTCCAATTGGAACATGGATATTTCCAGCTTTATCAACGCGGTATTCAACTTTACCAGCTTTGATTTCGTTAATCGCACGAGCTACATCAAAAGTAACAGTGCCTGTTTTAGGGTTTGGCATTAGGCCTTTAGGTCCAAGGACACGGCCAAGCTTACCAACTTCACCCATCATGTCAGGTGTCGCTACGATAACATCGAAGTCAAACCAGCCTTGCTGGATTTTCGCGATATATTCAGAATCTCCTACATAATCTGCACCAGCAGCTTCAGCTTCCTTCACTTTTTCGCCTTTAGCGAAAACAAGGACACGCTGTGTTTTACCAGTTCCATTTGGAAGCACAACCGCTCCACGGATTTGCTGGTCAGCTTTCTTAGGATCTACGCCAAGACGGAAAGCAACTTCAATCGTTGCATCGAATTTTGCAAAATTAGTTTTCTTAGCAAGCTCGATTGCTTCAGCAACCGGATAAGCTTTAGTACGGTCAACAAGCTTAACAGCTTCTTGATACTTCCTGCTCTTTTTAGCCATTTTATATTTCCTCCTTGATTTGTGGTTTTAACGGAATTGGACCTCCCACTTTCAAAAGGTGCAATACACCTTTTTAGAACACAGCTTTGTTCGACGAGAAATCTAAGGATTTCCTTTTTCAGGTACACCGTCTTCCGGACAGAACAAAGGTTGCGTGTGCCAATCAGCTACGCAACCCCCAACATCCAAAAACAGAAACCAGCAGGGATTAATCTTCGATGGTAATACCCATGCTGCGCGCAGTACCTTCAACCATGCGCATTGCTGATTCAACGCTTGCCGCATTTAGGTCAGGCATTTTCTGTTCAGCAATCTCGCGCACTTTGTCGCGCTTAACTGTTGCTACTTTATTACGGTTAGGCTGGCCTGAACCAGACTGAATTCCGGCTGCTACTTTCAAAAGAACTGCAGCTGGAGGGGTTTTCGTAATAAATGTAAAGGAACGGTCTTCAAAAACCGTAATTTCAACAGGAATGATCAGACCTGCCTGGTCTGCAGTACGAGCGTTAAATTCCTTACAGAATCCCATGATGTTTACACCCGCTTGACCCAATGCAGGACCAACTGGTGGCGCTGGGTTAGCTTTACCAGCAGGAATTTGCAATTTAACAACTTTAATTACTTTTTTAGCCACGAGACACACCTCCTTAAAAAGTCCGTGATGTGGTAATAGGGGTAATCCCCTCCCACTCATATAAAAGCCTCCATACATAGCTGGAAGGCATGGCAAATGTCCGGTTTATTGTCCAAGACATACTGACCTTTGAAATGTTACCACTTTTCACTGCTGATTTCAAGTTTTTTTACAAATCCAATTTGTTTTTATCGCAAAAGGATTGAACTTTTTATTATATAAGAGGAATTTTTAAGTTTAATCTTTTAATTTTCTCTCCACAAGGGGAAGCTTCCTAGAATAATCATCACAGGAGAAAATGCGTTCCTTGCATTTTCGAACGGGTCTTCACGCCTTCCGCATCAATCAAATTAAGGTTTCTTTAGTTCCTCTTTTATAGAAACCTAACACGCGTTAAAATAAACGCCAAAAAGTGGTTATTCTATAATTTATCAACCTGGGATACATCCAGTTCAACTGGAGTATCACGGCCAAACATATCGACAAGTACGCGAAGCTTGGACTTGGTCTTGTCCATTTCTTCAATAGTACCGGTTTTGTCTGTAAAAGGACCTTCCTTGACTCTAACTGTTTCACCAATTTCAAAGTCAAGGTCAACCCGCTTTTCTTCAACACCCATACGTTTCAGGATGACAACTACCTCTTCCGGTAAGAGCGGCGTTGGTTTGGAACCTGATCCAGCCGAACCGACAAATCCAGTTACTCCCGGAGTGTTTCGCACAACATACCATGAGTCGTCTGTCATGACCAACTCAACAAGAACATATCCTGGAAATACTTTTCTTTTAACGATCTTCTTCTTGCCGTTTTTTATATCTGTCTCTTCTTCTTCCGGCACAACAACGCGAAAAATCTTATCCTGCATTCCCATTGATTCTACTCGTTTCTCCAGGTTTGCCTTCACCTTGTTTTCATAGCCGGAGTAAGTATGGACCACATACCAGTTCTTTTCCATCGCTAAGGACTTAACGTCCGTCCCTCCCTGCTTGTTTTCTTATACTAATTTTTGCCATCATTATCTTTAAGGCAGGGATGCGGACGCCCCCCAGCCATTAAAACCAATTTCAGGACAAATGAAAAAACCCGTTTTTACCGGGCTTTGTAGAAATTTCCTGCATTATTTTCCATTATACCATGAACAGACTGTGCTTATTCAAGAATTAACCGAATAACCTTTGAAATTCCTAAATCGACAACTGCAAAGAAAATAGCAAAAACGGTGACAGTCGTGATGACCGTAATTGTGTAACGTGTAAGCTCCCTGCGCTTCGGCCAGCTGACCTTTCTCATTTCACGGGCGACTTCACGGAAAAACTTAGGAATTCCACGGAAAAAATTCATAGTTTGTAACCCCCATTTATCCTGTATAGCAATCCTGAGCGCCGCTATCTGGTTTCCTTGTGAACCGTCGAAGCGTTGCAGGTTTTGCAAAACTTTTTTAATTCAAGACGTTCAGTTTTAACCTTGCTGCTTGCGGAAACAGAATAATTCCGGGATCCGCAAACGGAACAGGCAAGAACTGCTTTTTTCGCCATATCGACACCTGCTGCCATTTTTTTGTCATTAAAACTGTAACACGATGGCCCATGCCTGTCAATATGGCTTCAATTTGGTTTCATATTAAATCGACAATTCATTTATCGTTCTAAATGTGAGTATTCACGGATTTCAAGATAGCGCTCCAGCTTTCTTTTAACACGCTGAAGGGCATTGTCAATCGACTTCACATGGCGGTTTAGCTCTTCTGAAATTTCCTGATACGATTGGCCATCCAAATACAAAGCCAGTACCTGGCGCTCAAGATCGCTTAGAAGCTCACCCATTTTCACTTCAATATGGTCGAATTCTTCCTGGTTAATAATGAGTTGTTCGGGATCCATCGCCTTGGCTCCGCTTAGGACATCCATAAGTGTCCGGTCACTTTCATCATCAAAAATAGGCTTGTCCAAAGAAACATATGAATTCAGTGGGATATGCTTTTGCCTTGTCGCTGTTTTGATTGCTGTGATGATTTGCCTTGTTATGCACAATTCAGCAAATGCCTTGAAGGATGTCAGCTTATCGTCACGGAAGTCGCGGATTGCCTTATAGAGGCCAATCATCCCTTCCTGGACGATATCCTCCTTGTCTGCTCCAATCAAGAAATACGAACGTGCCTTTGCCCTGACAAAGTTGCGGTACTTGTGGATTAAGTAATCCAGGGCATCACTGTCTCCACTATGCACTAAATACACAATCTCTTCGTCTTCCATTGCCAGAAAACTGTTGCCTGCCCTCGCCCTTACATCCACATCCACTGAAATCCCTCCGCATGCACATGCATAGATAGAAATATTATACAGTACTGTTTTTTCAAGCGTCAATGTTCATTTTTGGCCTCTGCGCCACTTTTCGAATATTTCTGCCATTTCATCATTGATTGGAATGCGGATAGGAGGCTTCTTTTCTTGAATCCTCTGAACCTTCCTCTCAATCTTTTGGGAAAGAACGCTCATCTCAATTAAAAGCTCACGGGCTGACTTTCTTAGGGCTCCTTGTCCGAAAATGGCCCATTGCTCTGTAAAATCAGACGTAGCAACATGTACTTGCGTTCTGCGATTACTAAGCTCGATTGCCATTTTTTCAATTCTTTCATCAGCTGTCTCATTTTCTCGGGTGAAAATAACTTCCACCTTATGATTTTTATATTTTTTTTCGTTCCCCTGGACATAATGGGCATCAAAAACGACAATAACCCGATAACCAGTGTAGCCTTGATATTCTGCCATCAATTCAACAAGTTTGTCCCTAGCCGCAGGAAGGTCATTATTTTTCAAGTTTCTTAATTCAGGCCATGCCCCGATAATGTTATAGCCATCCACAAGAAGGATATCCATTTTTAATCTCCAAGTGGATGACGATTACGGTAAACCTCATACATCAGCAAAGCAGCAGCTACAGAAGCATTAAGGGAGGTAACCTTGCCCGCCATTGGCAAATGAACAAGAAAATCACATTTTTCCCTGATAAGCCTGCCCATCCCTTTCCCTTCACTGCCGATAACGAGACCCAAAGGAAGAGTAAAATCCTGCTCCCTATAATCCTTGCTTCCCTTCGCATCGGTTCCCGTTATCCAGACGCCTCGTTCCTTTAACTCCTCGATCGTTCTGGCTAAATTGGTTACCCTCGCTACTGGAATATACTCAATTGCCCCAGTTGAAGCTTTGGCAACTGTAGAAGTAAGGCCGACCGCACGGCGCTTCGGGATGATGATGCCATGTGCCCCAACTGCGTCTGCCGTACGCATGATGGATCCTAAGTTATGAGGATCCTCAATCTCATCAAGAATAAGAAAGAATGGTTCTTCGCCCTTTTTTCTGGCAACTTCAAAAAGGTCATCCACCTCAGCGTATTGATATGCCGCCACATAAGCAAGAACTCCCTGGTGGTTTCCCTCTGTCAGCTGGTCAATCTTTTTCTTCGGAACGTATTGGACAATAACATTCGCTTCTTTAGCAAGCTGCGTAATCTGGTTCATCTGCCCGCGCTGGGAGCCTTCTGCTATGAGGATTTTGTTGATATCGCGATGTGACCTCAATGCTTCAAGGACGGGGTTTTTGCCAATGATTGTATCCTCACTCATCCTACTTCCTCCCTTTCATGTCCTCTACATAGCCAAATGCTGCTTTTATTAATTCCTCGAGACGATTTATATTTCTCCCCAGAAACAGATAGCCTAGTAATGCCTCAAATGCAGTGCTATGACGGTATGTGACAACATCCGTATTTTTGGGGATAGATCCCGACTTCGCATTGCGGCCTCTTTTTACAACGGCCAGTTCTTCCTCTGTTAGAAAACCTCTTTCAATAAAATAGAACAAAACTTGGGATTGCGCTTTAGCTGATACATATTTGGTCGCTTCCACATGGAGGCGATGCGGCTTGGCGGTCCCAGCCTGAAGGAGGTGTTGCCTGACATACACTTCAAACACCGCATCCCCCATGTAAGCAAGGGCCAGACTATTAAGCTGTTTTTCATCAATCTTGTTTTCATAGTCAAGCATGGGTCAGCCTCTTTTCCATCTTGTACCCTGAGGCGTATCTTCCAAAATGATATTCATTTCTTTTAGCTGATCCCGTATTTCATCCGAAAGCTTGAAATTACGGTCCTTCCTTGCCTGGTTTCGCTTCTCGATTAATGCCTCTATTTCTTCATCAAGCAGTTCTTCAGATGCAATTATTAGGCCCAGTACATCAAAAAGCTGTTCGAATTCAGTAGTAAATCGATCAATTACTTCTACAGATGTGTTCTTCTCAAGAAGATATTGATTTGCCTGCTTGGCCAGTTCAAACAGAACTGATACTGCATTGGCCGTATTGAAGTCATCATCCATTTCCCTGATAAACTGGTCCCTTAGTGAATCAATCTCAGCAATCCATTCAGTATTATTTGTGGTGGAATCCGTGCTCATATCGCGCCTATGCTTCAAATTTTGATACGACGTCTTCAACCTTTCGAATGCAGCCTTTGTATTTTCTAGTAATTCTTCGCTATAGTTAATTGGGTTCCGGTAATGAACAGATAGCATAAAGAACCGAAGCACCTGTGGATCATGTCTCTTAATTATATCGTGGACCAGCACAAAGTTACCTAGTGATTTCGACATTTTTTCATTATCGATATTAATATAGCCATTGTGCATCCAATAGCGGGCAAATGTTTTTTCATTGAGTGCTTCCGATTGGGCAATTTCATTTTCATGATGGGGGAAAGCCAGGTCCTGTCCACCGGCATGGATATCAATCGTATCTCCAAGATATTTTTTTGCCATTGCCGAGCATTCAATATGCCAGCCCGGGCGGCCGTTGCCCCATGGACTCGTCCAGTAAATCTCACCTTCCTTTGCTGCCTTCCAGAGAGCAAAGTCCAATGCATCCTGTTTTTTCTCCCCGCGCTCAATGCGAGCTCCGACTTTCAATTCATCAATCGACTGGTGTGATAGCTTGCCATAGCCATCAAACTTTCTGGTCCTGAAGTATACATCTCCTCCAGATTCATAAGCGTAACCCTTAGCTATCAATTCCGAAATAAAGTCGATGATAATATCCATATTTTCCATCACGCGTGGGTGATGATCTGCCTTTTTGCAGCCGAGTGCTGTTACATCTTCAAAATAAGCATCGATGAATCGTTCGGCTACGGTTGGCACATCTTCGCCCAGCTCTTTAGCTGCCCGAATTAGCTTGTCATCGACATCGGTAAAATTTGAAATAAAATTCACGTCATAACCGCGAAATTCAAAATATCTTCTTACTGTATCAAACACAATGGCCGGCCGAGAGTTGCCAATATGAATATAGTTGTATACGGTTGGACCGCAAACATACATTTTTACTTTTCCTTCTTCAAGCGGAATGAAGGTTTCCTTCTTCCGGGTAAGTGTATTGTATAACTGAATGGCCATATTATTGGGCTCCCTTCACTTTCGTTTCTTCCAATTCTTGCTTCAACTTTGCAATTTCATTCTCTAGGTCTCTAAATCGATCAGCGGTCGGATCAGGTAAATCAGTGTGATCTAGCTCTCTGCCGACTTTCACACCGTTTTGGATAACAATCTTGCCCGGTATTCCCACAACCGTGGAATGGGCAGGTACATCCTTCAGGACGACTGATCCAGCCCCAATTTTGGCATGCTCGCCAATTGTAATCGATCCAAGCACTTTTGCCCCAGCGGCAATTAATGCCCCATCCTTAATTGTTGGGTGACGCTTGCCTTTTTCCTTTCCAGTTCCTCCAAGAGTAACGCCCTGGTATACTGTAACATTATTCCCGATTTCGCAGGTTTCACCAATCACAACACCCATTCCGTGATCAATAAAAAAACGCCGGCCAATTTTCGCTCCTGGATGGATTTCTATCCCTGTAAAAAATCGGCTTGCCTGCGAAATGACTCTAGCCAAAAAGAAAAATTTCCTTTTAAACAAAGCATGTGCAAATCGATGGGCCCATATCGCATGCAAACCGGAGTATGTCAACACCACTTCAAATGTGGTTCTGGCAGCAGGATCCTGGTCAAATACAACTTTAATATCTTCCTTTAGCGTCTCAAACAACTGTTCTCCCTCCCAACGATTCTGAACATCCCGTTTATTTAATGGGAATGGATAGCGGCAAACGGTGTACCTTTTTATCATAAATCCCCAGAAGTCTTACCTAAAATAAAAATAAAAAAACGCCCCTGCCATATAGACAGAGACGCTTTGTGCGCGGTTCCACTCTGTTTGGGCATTCCAAAAACAACTGGAGCTGCCCCAACTTAAACCTTATAACGGCAAGGGTGCCGCCTGTTTCTACTAAGCTTAGCCGGTTCGAAACAGGACTCAGGGGTGCATTTCAAAAACCGAGAGGCTTAAACCACTTTCAGCCGGTGATGGTTCTCTCTAAAAAGCATCGATTTTCTACTTTTCCCCGTCTTAGATTTCATGCTATTTGATTATAAGAAAGTTTAAACTTCGAGACTATAATAGCTTTTCCACCAGTCTGTCTACGTCTAGCTCCGCAAAGAAAGCTACGGCAGCTTGATCGTCGCAGAGACAGGCGTACTTGCCTGTCACCAGGCACTTGCGCTTTTGTTAATTACTCTTACTATATACCATTTCCCTCAAATTGTTAACTATAAGAATTAATAATTGAAAGCAATCTTTTTTGAATTTTTTCCTTGCCGAGCAGTTCAAGTGTCTTTGGAAGATCCGGTCCGTGCATTTGGCCGGTTGCTGCAATTCTAATTGGCATGAACAGCTTTTTACCTTTATGCCCAGTTGATTTTTGTACCGCCTTCATCGCAGCCTGTATACCCTCAGCTTTGAACTCTCCCAATTGATCCAGTTCATCAAGGAAAGCCTTGAGTACTTCCGGCACCTGTTCTTCGGAAAGAATTGCTTTTGCCTCCTCATCAGGTTCGATCCCGTCACGGAAGAATATATCGGATAATTCGACAATCTCTGCTCCATAGCTCATCTTTTCCTGCATAAGGGCTATTAGATTTATGGCCCATTCTCTTTCAGCGCCTTCTGGGTTCTCACTAACACGCCCTGCTTTTATAAGATGCGGGAGGGTGACATTAACAACTCTTTCAAGTTCGGCTTTTTTAATATACTGATTATTCATCCATGCCAGCTTCTGTTTGTCAAAAAGGGCCGGTGACTTTGACAGTCTGGAAGGATCGAACTTCTCAATGAATTCTGCTTTTGAGAAAATCTCCTCTTCCCCCGCCGGAGACCAGCCAAGCAAGCCGATAAAGTTGAAGAGCGCTTCCGGCAAATACCCCAGCTCCTCATACTGTTCAATAAATTGAATAATCGATTCGTCCCGCTTGCTCAATTTCTTCCTGCTTTCATTGACAATCAATGTCATGTGGCCGAATACAGGCGGCTCCCATCCAAATGCTTCATACACCATCAACTGTTTAGGAGTGTTGGAAATATGATCATCCCCACGCAGAACATGTGATATTTCCATTAGATGGTCATCAATCGCAACGGCAAAGTTGTAGGTCGGTGTTCCGTCCTTTTTGATCATGACCCAATCGCCCATGCCCTCCGATTCAAATGAAACCTCACCTTTAACCATATCGTTGAATGAATATGTTTTTCCTTCTGGTACGATTAACCGGATACTTGGCTTCTTGCCTTCACCTTCAAGAAGGTTCCTTTCCTCATCGGTGAGGTGGCGGCACTTTCCTGAATAATGGGGAGTTTCACCGCGTGCTGTCTGTTCCTCGCGCTCCGCTTCTAGCTCTTCCTCTGTGCAATAACATTTATATGCATGGCCCTCGTTCAAAAGCCTTGTATAATACTCCTCATAAATAGGATTGCGCTCCGATTGCCGATAGGGCCCAAAACCGCCATCCTTATCTACACTTTCATCCCAGTCAATACCAAGCCAATTTAAATATTTTAGCTGACTTTGTTCGCCGCCTTCTATATTTCTTTTCTTATCGGTATCTTCAATCCTGATTATGAACGCGCCGCTCTGGCTTCGCGCAAATAAATAGTTGAACAATGCTGTACGTGCGTTTCCGATATGTAAATGTCCTGTCGGGCTTGGCGCATACCGAACTCGAACTTTGTTTGACATAATGAACCTCCTAAAGTGCTCTAGATTAACAGATGCTTTCTATTCTATCACTGTTGTACCCATAGCGGAAAGGGTACCCGTATCGTGTCCCATTGAGCAGCCATTTTATGATTTTGTTAAAAGTACAACAGCCTGTGCAGCAATTCCCTCGCCTCGGCCTACAAAACCAAGCCATTCAGTCGTTGTCGCCTTCACATTAATGTGGTCTGGCGTGGCCTCAAGCAATTCTGCGATTCTAGACTTCATCGCCTCAATATATGGCGCCATTTTAGGCTTCTGAGCCATAATGGTGCAATCTGCGTTGGCAAGCACATATCCTTGATCTTTCACCATTTCCCAGACATGTTCGAGCAGTTTAGCCGAATCCGCATCCTTAAATGCCTCATCGGTGTCCGGGAAGTGTTTTCCGATATCTCCCGCTCCAATTGCTCCAAGACAGGCATCTGCAACCGTGTGCAGCAGGACATCCGCATCCGAGTGACCTACCAGGCCTTTCTCGTATGGAATGGTGATTCCTCCTATAATAAGAGGTCGCCCCTCTTTCAATTGATGTACATCAAATCCCTGTCCAATCCGGATCATAATCGTATCTCCTTTTTCTGTATAGTGCCAATTCAGAGCTGTTACTTACTCAGCTGAAGCTTTTTTCTGCTTAATGATTGCTTCGGCAAAAATAAGGTCTTCCTTTGTCGTTAGTTTAATATTGTTGTAATCACCAAACACAACGGAGACACGATGTCCCAGCCTTTCCACAAGGCTGGCATCATCTGTTCCGAGAAAACCTTCCTTTTCCGCTTTCTCATGTGCCTTCCGCAGTAATGAAATGCGAAAAGCTTGTGGGGTTTGGATTGCCCACAAGCTCGAACGTTCAATTGTTTCCACAACTTGGCCATCCGCGACTCTTTTAACTGTATCCTTAACAGGTACCGCAAGAACCGCTGCCCCTTCCTGCTCTGCCGTCTTAACAAGAGTAGTGATTTGTTCCAACGTTATAAAAGGGCGAGCCGCATCATGAACGAGCACAAGGCCGGAATCAACAGCTGCCAATCCATTCATGACACTCAGCTGACGTTCCGCACCACCTGCAACAAATATAACAGGCTTCGTGACCTTATAGGTTTTGAGGAGCCCCTCAATTTCCTTCTGCTCATCTGGATTAATAACAAGGATTAGTCCGTCGCATTGGCTGTCTTTTTCAAAAACTAGCAAAGTGTGGATGAGGATAGGCATACCTTCCACTTCCAGAAGAAGCTTATTCACTTCGGCGCCCATCCTTTTTCCTCGGCCAGCAGCCGGAAGAATTACATTATAACCCATGTCAAACCCTCTAATTCATAATGTCTAATATGTTTTAATCATAGTGCCTTTTCCAGCAACTTTGGCTTTGCGAAAATCATTCTGCCAGCTGATGTCTGGAGGACACTCGTTACCAATACGTCAATCCGTTTCCCGATATAATCCCGGCCTTCCTCCACAACAATCATCGTTCCATCATCGAGATATGCAACCCCTTGGTGGTGTTCCTTCCCATCCTTAATGACTTGGACATTCAACTCTTCACCCGGCAGGACGACTGGCTTCACCGCATTAGCAAGGTCATTGATATTCAATACAGAGACATTCTGGAATTCACATACCTTGTTTAAATTAAAATCATTGGTTACGAGGATGCCTCCGGTATCCTTCGCAAGTTTAACAAGTTTACTGTCAACTTCCTGAATATCCTCATAATCTTTTTCACTAATTTCAACATTCACAGCTATTTCTTTTTGAATTCGATTCAAGATATCGAGCCCCCGCCGTCCCCTGTTACGTTTCAGGACATCCGAGGAATCTGCGATATGCTGAAGCTCCTGAAGGACAAACCTTGGAATGACAATTGTTCCTTCCAGGAAGCCGGTTTGGCAAATATCCGCGACCCTGCCATCAATAATGACACTTGTATCCAGTATTTTAAGAGAATGTATGAATTCTTTGTCCAGTTCTTCTTCTGTTGGCTTTTTCTTTTTGCTTCCAAAAAGATTCATTAATTCATCGCGTTTTTTGAAGCCCACCTGATAGCCAAGATAGCCAAATAAGAGAGTTAACAGGATAGGAGCTACAGTATTAATAACCGGCACTTCAATAGCGTTAAGCGCAAAGCCGATCAAAAATGCGACAATCAGTCCAAAAGTCAGTCCCAGGCTTCCAAATAATACATCGGTTATCGGTACTTTCACCAGACTGTCTTCCAGCCATTTAACAAAGTCCACTACAAATTCAACAGCCCAAAAAGTAAGAAGATAAAAAATAAGTGCACCGATTATGGCCGCCATATAAGAATTATTCAACCATGAAATTTTGTCAGCACCCAAAACATTCAATAAAAGCGGAATAGTAAAGATCCCAAGCGTTCCCCCGATAATCAGGAAGCTTGCTTGAACGATACGTTTTAACATTTCCTCACCTCCTTTTACTCATTATAAACAAAAACATTGAAATGAAACCTTAAATATGCTGAGTTTTTTCAGGAATTGACTTTCAGTATCAATCCCCGAGTGCTGCTTTTAAAGCCTGACTGACCGTACTTACCCCAACAAGTTCAAGGCCCTCCGGCGCTGACCATCCTCCCAGGTTGTTAGCAGGAAGTATTACCCTTTCAAATCCCAGCTTCGCTGCTTCATGGACCCGTTGTTCAATCCTCGATACGCGCCTTACTTCGCCTGTCAGGCCAACCTCACCAATGATGCAGTCCGTTGACCTGGTCGGCTTATCCCTGAAGCTTGAGGCGATGGAAACCGCAACAGCAAGGTCAATTGCAGGTTCATCCAGCTTAACCCCTCCCGCCACCTTTAAGTAAGCATCCTGGTTTTGCAAAAGCATTCCCACTCGTTTTTCAAGCACAGCCATTAATAGTGGCACACGGTTATGATCGATTCCTGTTGCCATCCGCCTCGGATTCCCGAAGCTTGTCGGTGAAATTAACGCCTGGATTTCTACCAGTACTGGCCTTGTTCCCTCCATGGAAGCAACTACGGTAGACCCTGCTGCTCCTCTCGAGCGTTCCTCAAGAAATATTTCGGAAGGATTTTCAACCTCGGCAAGACCCGCTTCCTTCATTTCAAAAATGCCCATTTCATTTGTGGAACCGAAACGGTTTTTTACAGCCCGAAGGATTCGATAGGTATGGTGACGTTCACCCTCGAAGTAAAGGACCGTATCAACCATATGCTCCAATAGCCTTGGCCCGGCGATATTTCCTTCCTTCGTTACATGCCCGACTATAAAAATAGCAATACCCTTTGTCTTCCCTATCCTCATTAATTCCGAAGTACATTCCCGAACCTGGGAAACGCTCCCTGGAGCAGAGGTAACTTCCGGATGAAAAACCGTTTGAATTGAATCGACAATCACAAATTCAGGTTTTGTTTGTTCAATCGTTCTGCTGATTTCTTCAAGGTTCGTTTCCGAGTAAACTAAAAGCTTATCAGAAGCAACTCCTATCCGTTCAGCACGGAGTTTTGTTTGCCGCAGTGACTCTTCCCCTGAAATATAGAGGACTCCATGCCCTTTTTGGGCAAGCTGAGAGGACACCTGTAATAGTAATGTTGATTTACCAATGCCAGGGTCGCCCCCAATTAGGACAAGTGAACCTTTCACGACACCGCCCCCAAGAACGCGGTTCAATTCCACCATATCTGTATATATTCTCGGCTCACTGACAGTTTCAACCGAAGTGATTGGCAAAGCCTTGGATGCTGTTCCTTCTGAATGAGTAAAAGCGCCTCTTCTACCTGTGGCGGCTGGCTCAATTTCCTCGACCATCGAATTCCACTCACCGCATCCAGGACATTTTCCCATCCACTTAGGTGACTCATAACCACAGTTATTGCACATGAACTTCGTTTTTCGTTTTGCCATGTCCCGTTCCTTTCATAATCCGATTATTCCCTCAAAAAAACAAGGAGGTACCGCCAGATAACTATGCGTGTACCTCCCTGGATTTGCAAAACAAACCAGATGCAGCGGAATTATTGGACAGATTCCTTGGCTGCTGTTTTGACTGTGAACTCGCCATTATCTACATCGATTATAACATGCTGGCCAGTCAATAGAGTACCTTTAAGCAGTTCCTCGGACAAGCGATCTTCAATATGCTTCTGGATTGCCCTGCGCAATGGCCGCGCTCCATATTCGGGATCGTAGCCTTCTTGGGAGATTTTCTCCTTTGCGGCATCTGTAAGTTCAAGAACGATATCCTGTTCTTTTAGCCGTTTCACAAGCTGGTCTGACAGCAGTGTAACGATTTGCTCGAGATGCTTTCTTTCAAGGGCATGGAAAACAATTATTTCATCGATCCTGTTCAGGAATTCCGGACGGAATGCTTTTTTAAGCTCCTCCATTACCTTGCCCTTCATATCCTTGTAATCCTGTTCACCATCCTGGATATTGAAGCCGACATACTTGTTGCGTTTCAATGCCTCCGCACCCACGTTTGAAGTCATGATCAGAACCGTGTTGCGGAAATCAACTGTACGCCCTTTTGAATCGGTCAGGCGGCCATCTTCCAATACTTGGAGAAGAATATTGAAAACATCCGGATGCGCCTTTTCTATCTCATCGAGCAGAACGACTGAATATGGCTTCCTGCGGACTTTTTCAGTAAGTTGCCCGCCTTCTTCATATCCTACATAACCCGGAGGAGAACCTACAAGCCGTGAAGTAGAATGCTTTTCCATGTACTCCGACATATCAATCCGAATCATGGCATCCTCATCGCCAAACATCGCCTCGGCAAGCGCCCTTGCAAGTTCAGTTTTACCAACACCTGTTGGACCAAGGAAAACAAATGAACCAATTGGTCGTTTTGGATCCTTTAGACCCGCACGTGCACGGCGGACTGCTTTAGAAACAGCCTTGACAGCCTCCTCCTGTCCAATTACTCTCGAATGAAGAATTTCCTCCAGGTTCAGCAGCTTTTGCGTTTCAGTTTCAGCAAGCTTTGAAACTGGTATTCCAGTCCAGCTTGCAACGACATGGGCTATATCATCTACAGTAACTTCACTGTTTTCTTTGCCCTGCTGTTCCTTCCAGCTCTTCTTTGTTTCCTCCAGCTGCTCGCGAAGGCGCTGCTCTGAATCTCTCAGCGATGCTGCCTTCTCAAATTCCTGGCTTTGGACTGCGGCATCCTTTTCTTTACGGACTTCCTCCAGTTTCATTTCCAATTCTTTAAGATTTGGAGGGGTTGTATAGGAACGCAGCCTTACCTTTGAACCAGCCTCATCAATGAGGTCAATGGCCTTATCGGGAAGGAAACGGTCTGAAATATATCGGTCTGAGAGTTTAACAGCAGCCTCAATGGCTTCATCCGTAATGGTTACCCTATGATGGGCTTCATACCGGTCCCGAAGGCCCTGCAAAATTTGAACCGATTCCTCAGCTGTTGGTTCATCCACTCTGATTGGCTGAAAGCGGCGCTCAAGAGCTGCATCCTTTTCGATGTATTTGCGATATTCATCAAGTGTTGTTGCACCGATACACTGCAGCTCACCACGGGCTAGGGAAGGCTTTAATATGTTGGAAGCATCGATTGCGCCTTCTGCTCCTCCTGCACCAATTAACGTATGCAATTCATCTATGAAAAGAATAATATTTCCTGCCTGTCTGATCTCATCCATTACTTTTTTTAGCCGGTCTTCGAATTCTCCACGATACTTTGTCCCAGCAACAACGGTCCCCATATCAAGTGTCATAACTCGTTTATCCCTCAGGATTTCAGGAACTTCATTATTGACGATTTGCTGGGCAAGGCCCTCGGCAATGGCTGTTTTACCTACCCCTGGCTCCCCAATCAGTACCGGATTGTTTTTCGTCCTGCGGCTGAGCACTTCTATAACGCGCTGGATTTCCTTGCTCCGGCCGATTACCGGATCGAGGCTGCCTTCCCTTGCAATGACAGTAAGGTCCCTGGCAAGACTGTCGAGAGTAGGAGTATTGGCACTGACAGATGTGCCTCCAGGATGTCCGCCAGATTCATTGCTCCCCAGCAACTGAAGGACCTGTTGCCGAGCTTTATTCAGGCTTACTCCAAGGTTATTGAGAACTCGAGCTGCAACTCCTTCTCCTTCGCGAATCAGGCCTAGCAATATATGCTCTGTACCGACATAAGAGTGGCCAAGCTTGCGTGCTTCATCCATTGATAGTTCAATTACTTTTTTAGCCCTCGGTGTATAATGAATCGTTTGAGGAATATCCTGCCCGCGTCCAATGAGAGTCTCTACTTCCTTTTGAATCTTTTCCGAACCCAATCCCAAACCATAGAGAGCTTTTGCGGCGATTCCTTCTCCCTCTCGAACGAGACCGAGTAAAATATGTTCGGTACCAATATTATTATGGCCAAGACGGATAGCTTCTTCCTGAGCCAATGCAAGCACCTTTTGGGCTCTTTCAGTAAAACGGCCAAACATCATAGTCGATTCCTCCTTAATTATTATCCATTTCAAGTTTTAATCGTTCTCTAATAAGACAAGCCCTTCGGATGTCCCTTTCATCAGGCGTTAAAGGACCGCCTGAATATAATTGGAGGAATCCGGGCTGTGTTAAAATCATGAGTTCATTCAGTATAGTCCTTGGTACATTTTTTATATACCCCATATCAATTCCCAGCCTGAGATCCGATAAACACTTTGCAGCTTCTTTTGTTTCAATAATTCTGCTGTTCGACAGTATACCGAATGAGCGGTATACCCTGTCTTCTAATTGTATGTTGGAAGTCTTCTCTAATGCGTCACGTGCGCCCCTTTCCTGTGCAATAAGCTGGCTGACCACGCTTATTAGATCCTCAACAATATCCCCCTCGGATTTGCCAAGAGTAATCTGATTCGAAATCTGAAAGATGTTTCCGAGCGCCTGGCTGCCTTCTCCATATATTCCTCTTACCACGAGGCCAAGCTGATTAATTGCCGGAATGATATTATTTATTTGTTTTGTTAAAACGAGCCCTGGAAGGTGCATCATAACAGACGCCCTTAATCCCGTACCGACATTTGTGGGACAGCTTGTGAGGTAACCATGTTCTTCACTATATGCATATTGGATATTCTGTTCAATCCAATCATCTATTTCATTTGCCGCCTCCAGAGCTTTTGCCAACTGTAAACCCGGGAATAGACATTGTATTCGTATATGGTCCTCTTCATTAAGCATAATGCTAACTTCTTCATTTTGTGAAAGAATACATGCTCCGTGGGGTGAATCTTCAGCTAGATTCGGGCTAATCAAATGCTTTTCAACCAAGACCCTTTTTTGGAGCGGAGCAATATCCTGCATGAGCAACAATTCCATCTTGCCAAAACGGGATGGGCTGGAGTGAACCATCGATTCAAATCCCGCAATAATTTTCTTTCCTTCTTCATCGGAGAGCAGAGTTGGAAATTTAAAGTCTGAAAGATTCCTGGCCAATCTAATTCGTGAACTTAGGACTATATCGGAATCCGGTCCTTCCTGATTCATCCATGAACTAATTGCATGATTTAAAAAGTTCTCCAGTGACACGTTACTTTCCTCCCCCATCAGCGCCATTCATCATGTTCTCAAGCGATCGAATTTCATCCCGAACTTTAGCGGCTTTTTCAAACTCTTCCTTTGAGATGAGGTCTTTTAACTTCTGTCTAGCTTCGTCTAACTGTCTGCGGATATGCAGAGTGCCGCCTATCCGTTTAGGAATTTTA
Organism: Bacillus sp. FJAT-27225; assembly: GCF_001685025.1. Taxonomy (GTDB): domain Bacteria; phylum Bacillota; class Bacilli; order Bacillales; family Cytobacillaceae; genus Bacillus_D. Next base: position 64,054 of record NZ_MAYU01000026.1, read on the forward strand.
CCATGGTGGGACCAATTGCCTCCATGAACTCGTCTTAAGATTGGCTTTAACTGTTCAGAAAAAGCTTCATAGCAGTGTTCACATCCAAATCTGCCTACTTTTACAAATTGCTGAAAGTTCATGCCGCAGGATGGGCAGTGCAGAGCTTCTTCCTTTTTAATGGTTCCCTGTCCAGGATGTTGATAAGCGGTGTTAAAATTCAATAAACCAGCTAGCAAATTATTTAAAGAAAATCCTGAACTTCCATGCATCATAAACATATCGCCCTTTTCCTGAGCGCAGTGCTGGCATAGATGTACCTCAGTTTTTTCCCCATTCACTACTCTTGTAAAATGCATAGTAGCAGGCCGTTGATTGCATTCTTCGCATATCATGTTCACTCACCTCTTGCTATCTCTTCTCTATACTTTATACAGCAACTTCGTCGAGCGTTTACTATCTGCTTATTTACTTATATTTCAATGTAGTCAGCATGGCCTTGAGCATTCTGGCTCTTAATTCATCCCTATAAGGAAGATCGATATACAATATTGACCTATCGATTACACTTAGCATGATTTTGGCTTCACGTTGAGTAATGACGTCCTCTTCAATAAGGCGGTAAATGATGTTTTCCGCGGCATTCTGGCTTACTTGAGTTTGTATCAGTGATAAAACATGGTCAAGCAGATGCGCATGATCGTTTGATTGGACTTTCATAATCCGGATATATCCGCCACCACCGCGTTTGCTTTCTACAATATAGCCTCTTTCAATCGTAAACCTGGTATTGATGACATAATTTATTTGGGAAGGGACGCATTGAAATTTATCTGCTATCTCACTCCTCTTAATTTCCACTAAATCCTCTTCGCTCAGTTCAAGGACCTGCTTCAAGTAATTTTCAATGATGTCTGAGATATTTCTCAAATTGCCACCCCCTTCTGACTTTGACTATCTTTGACATTGATTATACATGAATTAAGTATGTAGGTGCAATTTTTTGATTTAGTGATATTTTCTCCAATTCTTCTGTTAGTGAAACCCTGGAAGGATATTATTTGAAGGGGGTTTTTTCTTCTACCCTTTTTTAATCAAATTAAACGAATTTTAAGGGTAGAGGGAGAATGTCGTAGGGGTGTTTTAAGTGGAGAATAAGTTTAATTCGAAACTTTATTTTCCAATGAAACCATAAAAAGGGCAACCCAGATTGGGTTGCCCTTAATTGTTGCCCGGCAGCGTCCTACTCTCACAGGGGTTTGCACCCCAA
>NZ_MAYU01000027.1 GCF_001685025.1 Bacillus sp. FJAT-27225
TTGGGGTGCAAACCCCTGTGAGAGTAGGACGCTGCCGGGCAACAATTAAGGACAACCCAATCTGGGTTTGTCCTTTTTTTGTCTGATAAGGAACATAATCTTTATCACTTATAGCTTCACAAAAAATCTTACATACCATAAACATTACATGAAATTATGTTAAAAGATTTTGACGGTAGACATACACGAAATGGGCGGATTCACATACACTAAGAATGGCAGCTGTCTACGCGACAATTCATAAAATTGTATACAAATTTCAGGGAATGGACATACTTACCATATGGAGGTGGGAGAAGTGAGTTCTCAGGCAGTTAGTGAAACGTGTGTAGTTTGCGGGGAAATCAAAACAAAAGGAATCCATTTATACACTTCTTTTATATGCATGGAGTGTGAAATGGATATGATAAAGACCGAAACAAATGATCCCAAATATCCATATTACCTAAAACAACTTCGGAAAGTTACAGCACCAAGCATCTATTCTTAAAAAAGTCCAAAAGGGCTTTTATTTTTTTGTTTCAAAAGACGTGTTACAATGGAAAAGACTTTTGTAAATAGGAGTAAAAATGGATCAATCTAAAACACCTTTATACACTGCATTACATTTACATAGCATAAAAAAACCTGTTTCTTACCATGTACCAGGGCACAAGTATGGGTTTGTTCCTACCTTGGCGACTGAGAATTATTTTTCTGGAATAATGAAAATAGATGCAACGGAACTGCCTGAACTTGACGATCTTCATTCTCCGGAGGGTGTGATCCTGCTAGCAGAACAGCTTCTTGCTGAGGTGCATAATGTTAGAAAAAGCTTCTTTCTAGTAAATGGTTCAACTGTAGGTAATCTGGCCATGATTCTAGCTGTCTGTAAGGAAAATGACAGGATACTTGTACAGCGGAATTGCCATAAGTCTGTTATGAATGCTATACAGCTTGCAAAGGCAAGGCCTTTGTTTATTGAACCTGATTACATTAGCAGCTGGAAAGTAGCGGGAGGCGTTAATTATAGGGCTGTTAAACAGGCAATAGATCAGTTTCCGGATGCAAAGGGCATCGTTTTGACTTATCCAAATTACTATGGCATGGCTGATTCAATAGAGGACATTGTTGAGGCAGCACATGAGAAGGGGATTCCGGTACTTGTTGATGAAGCTCATGGTGCTCATTTTACAGCTGGAAGCTCATTTCCTGATTCAGCATGCTCTCAGGGGGCGGACGTTGTTGTCCAGTCAGCCCATAAAACCCTCCCTGCTTTGACCATGGGGTCTTATTTACATGTTAACAGCAGCCTGGTGTCTGTAGAAAAAATCAAAGAACAACTTCAAATCCTCCAGTCCAGCAGCCCATCTTATCCGATTATGGCATCACTGGATATAGCAAGGAGTTACCTTGCATCATATAATCAATCCGACATTGAGTATTTGACTGGACAAGTAACATCCTTTCGGGAAAAACTTGGCCGAATTAAACAAATAAAAGTTCTTGATTATCCTGGTAAAGGAGATCCATTGAAGGTTACCATCCAATCTGCGTGCCAGCTTACTGGTTTCGAGCTTCAGGAGAAATTGGTGAAGGCGGGCATATATACGGAACTAGCAGATTCACATAATGTATTATTTGTTTTGCCTCTCTTGAAAAAGGATATGGTTTACCCATTTGATGATACAGTTAAAAAACTAGAGGCTATTTTAAGCGAGTTTGAGTGCATGTTAAATGAACCAGACGCCACTGTGGTTTCGGCGAATGGATATTCCGAATTGGCCTTGACCTATAAAGAAATGCAAGAGCGTCCCTTTTTTCCAGCTCCCATTTTGGAAGCAACCGGGAGGGTATCAGCGGAAACGATTATTCCTTATCCTCCGGGGATACCTCTTGTTATAAAAGGGGAAAGGCTCCAATGGGACACAATAAAAAGACTGATGGAATTGAGGCAAAAAGGAGCCCGCTTTCAAGGTGGTATTCACCTGGATGAAGGGAAAATCCTTGTCTTTGTTTAAAGAGGAGCAGATGGAGATTACTATGACTAAAGGATTATTTATCACAATAGAAGGCCCCGAAGGTGCAGGGAAGTCGACAGTGGCAGCAATGATTGCCGAGCATTTAATCAAATCAGGATATGATGCTGTACTAACACGTGAACCAGGCGGAATTGACATCGCGGAACAAATCCGTAAAGTCATTCTAAAGCCGGAAAATACAGCCATGGACCCAAGGACAGAGGCTCTGCTTTATGCAGCTGCCCGGAGACAGCATCTTATTGAAAAGGTAATGCCTGCACTTAAAAGAGGGAGCATCGTCATTTGTGACCGATTTATTGACAGTTCACTTGCGTATCAAGGTCACGCCCGGGGGCTTGGAATACATGAGGTCTACAATATAAATGAGTTTGCCATTGAATCGATGATGCCAAACTTAACTATTTACTTTGATATTGAACCCCAAAAGGGTCTTAAAAGGATAGCGAAGCACAAAGACAGAGAAGTCAATCGGCTTGATCTCGAAGAACTTAGCTTCCATAGTAAAGTTAGAGAAGGCTATCTAATTTTGTTGAAACAGTTCCCTGAGCGTATTAAAAAAGTTGATGCGTCCTTGGAGTTAGAAGATGTATTCCATTCGGCAAAGGGCATTATTGACTCAATCCTCCCTCTTAAATAGGGAGGACTTTTTTATAAATAGGATAAAGAAAAACTCCTTGTCGAGGATTGCGATGATGGGAAAATTATCATACCACTATTCATTGATTGAAAGAGTGTCGGGACACAAAATTCCTGATATAATGAAAGGAAGAACCTTTTAGGAGGCTGAAATCAATGAAATTAATTATAGCAGTCGTACAGGACCAGGACAGCAACCGGCTGTCAAATGCACTTGTTGACCATAATTTTCGGGCGACAAAACTTGCGACGACAGGAGGCTTCCTTAAATCCGGTAACACAACATTCATGATTGGGGTAGAAGATGCACGTGTACAAAAGGCTCTTGATATTATAAGAGATAACTGTAAATCAAGGGATCAGCTCGTGGCTCCTGTATCACCAATGGGCGGAAATGCTGATTCATATGTTCCTTATCCGGTTGAGGTTGAGGTTGGCGGTGCAACGGTATTTGTCCTTCCAATTGAACAATTCCTACAATTCTAATTTGACTATATCTGGCTATGGAGTTTCCAGAGGGAGTAGCAGGTGAATAATGTGGCAATGACCTGGGATGAATTAGCTGAAATGCAACCGGCAGTAACAACACTTATCAAAAACAGCTTTTTAAAGGGCAGAATTGCCCATGCTTATTTACTTGAAGGAATGCGCGGCACAGGTAAACGGGATACCGCAATTGTTTTAGCCAAAGCTCTTTACTGTGAAAATTCTATTGATGGCTATAAACCATGCGAGACGTGTTTAAACTGCAAACGGATTACTAGCGGAAACCATCCTGACATTCATCTGATTGAACCGGATGGCCTATCCATCAAAAAACAGCAAATCAAGGACCTTCAGGAGGAATTTTCCAAAAAGGGAATGGAATCATCCAGAAAAGTATATATGGTGATTGATGCTGAAAAGATGTCAGTTGGCGCGGCAAATTCCCTACTGAAATTCTTGGAAGAGCCAGGGGCTGATACAGTTGCCCTTTTATTGACAGAAAACCCTCAGCGAATGCTGCCTACTATATTATCAAGATGCCAAACGATTGCATTTCAGCCCCTAGTTCCTGATATATTTATAAAAAAATTAATAGCCCATGGGGTGGATCCCGATACTGCTCCGCTGCTAGCCCAATTGACAAATAATATTCATGAGGCAATGGAACTAAACGTTCAGGATTGGTTTGCACAAGCCCAAAAGATAGTGGTAAAATTATATGAAGTGCTCAAAAAAAATCCTCTTGAAGCTATGGTCGCACTTCAGAGGGAATGGTTTGTGCACTTTAAAGAGAAAGAACAGATTGACCTTGGCCTGGATCTTTTATTACTTGTCTTTAAGGACCTATTATATATACAGTTGGGAAAACAGGAGCAAATTGTTTTCAGGAGGGAAGCAGGGCGGCTCCAGCAATTTGCCCTGCATACCCGGATGAGCAGCCTGCCAGATCAAATGGCTGCGGTGCTTGAGGCGAAGCGGAAACTACAAGCCAATATGAACCCGCAGCTATTGATGGAGCAGCTCGTGCTAAAATTGCAGGAGGGATCGGCATTTGTATGACGTAGTTGGGGTACGCTTTAAAAAAGCGGGTAAAATATATTATTTTGATCCCGGAGATCTGCCAATCAACAAGGATGACTATGTTATAGTTGAAACCGTACGGGGCGTTGAATTTGGAAAGGTAGTCATTGCCCGGAAGCAAGTGGACGAGCATGACGTTGTCCTGCCTTTAAAAAAGGTCGTACGGATTGCAGATCAAAAGGACAAACTCATTGTAGAGGAAAATAAGCATGCAGCAAAAGAAGCATATGATGTTTGCTGCGAAAAGGTTAGCGGCCATCAACTGGATATGAAACTAGTTGACGTTGAATACACTTTTGACAGAAATAAAGTTATCTTTTATTTCACTGCAGATGGCAGAGTTGATTTTAGAGAATTGGTTAAAGACCTTGCTTCCATTTTTAGGACAAGAATTGAACTTCGCCAAATTGGTGTAAGGGACGAAGCGAAGATGCTGGGCGGTATTGGTCCGTGCGGAAGGATGCTTTGCTGTTCCACGTTCCTTGGTGATTTTGATCCAGTTTCAATTAAAATGGCAAAAGACCAGAACCTCTCTTTAAATCCAACCAAAATATCCGGCCTTTGTGGAAGGCTCATGTGCTGTCTAAAATATGAAAACGATGAATATGAAACGGCAAAGGACCTTCTTCCCGATTTGGGTGAAATTATTTCTACCCCTTTAGGAAGAGGCAAGGTTGTAGGCCTGAATATTCTTGAACGGGTACTCCAAGTGGAGATTAAGGAACAAGAAAAGGTTCTTGAATACACTTTGGAGGAAATCCTTAAAGAAGGTGCTTTTTCTATACCATCCACAGACTAATGAGGTGGAATACGTGGATAAAAAGGAAATATTTGAGTCGGTCGGCTCAATGGAAACGCAAATCGGAAACCTCTACCAGCAATTAGGCGAATTAAAGGAGCATTTGGCTGAGATACTTGAGGAGAACCACTCTCTTAAGCTTGAGAACGACCTTTTAAGGCGCCGGCTGGAAAAATCCGAAGAACAGACGGACTCGGCCGGGAAGAAGGGAAAGAAAGGCCGAACCGGGAGCAAGCCTGTTGATATTGGAGAGGGTTATGATAATCTTGCCCGACTTTATCAGGAAGGTTTCCATATTTGCAATTTGCATTTTGGAAGCTTGCGAAAAGAAGGCGACTGTTTATTCTGCCTGTCATTTTTGAATAAAAAATAGTGCCTTCCTTATTAATAGGAAGGCCTTTTTTTTGGACAACAATAGGTTAGAAACCAACTTTCCTGTCTAATCCAAAAAAGAATGAGTTTGAGAAATTGTTTACTGGAAGACTATAAATTATATATGTTGAATTTTAAAATTTGTTTTTGGCAGCCCTGTTGATTGGAATAGAGGGTGCGAAGCTCTTTCGAAAATGGAAAAAATACATTTTTTTCTGCGGTGCTATTTCAGGGAAGATTATTCGACGTGATGCGGGAGTAGCGGGACAGGTGGGACCCCGTAGACACCAAGGGCGACGAGAAGAAAGACATATGGAGGCGTAGCTAGACAGGCTCACCGTACGCCCCTAAGGTCCGCGAAGCGCCTCGTGACAGACAAAGGGCGTCTGTCACTGCGATGTTTATTCCATGGAGCTTTTCTTTGTGTCCCTGTGATGAAAACTCTAAGAGGCATCCCATTGTGGAACGAAAATCAACAGGCCATTTTAGAAAATATAACTTATATAGTTAAAAAACAAATGAATGCACTGGAGGGTATAGGATGGTTGAGTTAAAAGATGATGAGCGGCTTGACTATTTACTTGCAGAAAACCTTAGAATCATTCAGAGCCCATCTGTTTTTGCGTTTTCTCTCGATGCTGTCCTTCTATCCAGATTTGTATACGTGCCGATCCAAAAAGGAAATCTTATTGATTTATGCAGCGGCAATGGGGTTATCCCGTTGTTTTTAAGTACCCGCACAAAGGGAACGATTACGGGGGTAGAAATACAGGAGAGGCTGTATGATATGGCTGTACGAAGTATCCGCTATAACGAGTTGGACAATAGGCTAACGATGATTCTTGGTGATATAAAAGATATGCCACAAAAAATTGGCTACGGAAAGTTTGATGTTGTAACGTGTAATCCGCCTTATTTCAAAACACCTCCTAAAGGTGAAATTAATGAAAATGAGCACCTTGCAATTGCCAGGCATGAACTCCTCTGTACATTGGAGGATACGATTAGAGTATCAGCTGCTTTAGCCCGGGCTGGCGGCAAGGTTGCGTTTGTACATAGGCCAGAAAGGCTGATTGAAATCATTGAATTGATGAGAAAGTACAAACTTGAGCCAAAAAAAGTCCAGTTTGTTTTTCCAAAGGAAGGAAAGGAAGCTAATACCTTGCTGATTGAAGCCGCAAAAGATGGACAGCCAGGCCTTAAGGTACTTCCAGCTATAACCGTGTACAATAGCCAAAACGAATACACTCCTGAAATAAGAGAGATTTTATATGGTAGAAACTAACCATTATTTTTATGTATTATCATGTCGGGATGGAAGTTTCTATGGCGGTTACACAACTAACCTTTCCAGGAGGATTAAACTTCATAATGAAGGAAAGGGAGCTAAATATACGAGAGCCCGGGGCCCTGTTACACTTATATTTGCTAAGTCCTTTCCGACAAAGACAGAAGCCATGCAGGAAGAATATCGTTTTAAACAGCTTACAAGAAAGAAGAAGGAAGATTTTTTGGCAATGGAAGAGGGTGGGGTCTATGTGGCAGCAAAAAAGCTTTGAAAATGAGGAATCAAAAGGAATCCTTTATCTTGTACCAACGCCAATTGGAAATCTCGAGGATATAAGCTTTAGGGCTATCAAGATTCTAAAAGAGGCAGATGTCATTGCTGCGGAGGACACCAGGAATACAAGGAAGCTATGTAATTACTTTGACATAGCAACTCCTATTGTGAGCTATCATGAACATAATAAGGAAACGAGCGGACCCAAGCTAATAGGAAAATTACAAAATGGATTGAAGGTTGCGCTGGTCAGTGATGCAGGGATGCCGGCGATTTCAGATCCGGGTTTTGATTTAGTCGAGTTAGCAATAATGGAACAGCTTACTGTTGTTCCTCTTCCAGGTGCAAACGCAGCCTTAACCTCGTTAATTGCATCCGGTTTACCTTCTCAGCCCTTCTATTTCTTTGGATTTCTCCAAAGGCAAAGGAAGGAGAAAAAGAAGCAACTGGAGCAGCTAAGACACCAGAACGGCACAATAATCCTATACGAATCACCACACCGGCTCAAAGAAACGTTAACCCTTATACTGGAAATACTCGGAAACAGGAAAATTGCCCTTTGCCGGGAATTGACTAAGAAATATGAGGAATTCATCAGAGGTTCTGTCTCGGAGGTAATTGAATGGTGTGGAGAAGGTGAAGTCCGAGGAGAATTTTGTATAGTTCTTGAAGGCGGTACAGGGGATGACACTGCCGAAGCGGGAACATGGTGGAAAGACTTATCAATTAAAGAACATGTCAATTCTTATATGGATCAAAATCAGCTGTCTTCCAAGGAAGCAATTAAGCTTGTTGCGAAAGACCGGGGCATGAGCAAACGGGATATTTATCATGAATATCATGTTGAATAAAGAACAAAAGCGGAAACGCCTTTGACAGTTTTTATATCTTATCAACTACAACAAAAAAGGCTTCACCCTGCTGGGGAAGCCTCTTTCCTATTAAGGATTACTTCGAGAAAGCATCCTGAATTTCCTTTAGAAGCAGTTCTGCGCCTTCACGGCTCAAGATCAACTTGCCATCGGCAAGTGCAACATTATCATCAGAAACCTCACCAGTTACCTGGCAAGTCATATTCGGCTTATACTTTTTTAGAATGATGCGCTCATCGTCAACATAAATTTCAAGAGCATCTTTCTCTGCAATGCCTAAAGTACGTCTTAATTCAATTGGGATAACAACCCGGCCAAGCTCATCAACTTTACGGACAATACCAGTAGATTTCATATAAAATAACTCCTCTCATTTTCCTTATTTCTCTAATAATACTATTACAAAGTTCGTCATTATTCGACATTTGTTTAATAACATTATGATACCAGTCATTCCCATATTCGTCAATTACTTTCTTTTAAAAATACAATAGCAACTTTTGGATATAGTGCTAAAAACCTTGATAAATTAGGGGTTTTTAAAACAGATTTTCAAAAAAAGATAGAAGAGAGAGAATATTTAAAAAACTTTATTGCAATAATAAAAAATCGGGAAGTTTTTCATTATTCGACAAAAATCAACAAAACTTGCTATCGACCAATATACTATTCGGGAATCATTTGGTTTTTATAGGGATAGAAAATAAAAAATTCCGGCAGCCATTTTAGTAAACAGGAAAAAGTCCCTGTTATTGCAGAAAAGTTGATTTTTCGGTATATTTTGTTGATAGAAGCTGAAGTGATTAGGCAATAATGACTTAAATAGCACTGTATTTGTTTTTTATAAATAGGAGGGGTCTTCATGGCAGAAAATAAAAAAACATTTTATCTGACAACGCCTATATACTATCCTAGCGGAAATTTGCATATAGGGCATGCATATACAACGGTGGCTGGTGATGCAATGGCACGCTACAAGCGTATGCGCGGCTATGATGTAATGTATTTGACAGGAACGGATGAGCATGGGCAGAAAATCCAGCGGAAAGCCAAAGAAGAAGGATTGACACCTCAGCAGTATGTCGATGGGATTGTTGAAGGTATTCAGGATCTCTGGAAAAAACTAGATATTTCTTATGATGATTTTATCAGAACAACTCAGGACAGGCACAAAAAATCGGTCGACAAGCTTTTTGCCCAGCTTGTCGAACAAGGCGATATTTACCTTGACCAATATGAGGGGTGGTATTGTACGCCTTGTGAATCATTCTATACAGACAGGCAGCTGGTTGAAGGGAATTGCCCAGACTGTGGAAGGCCGGTAGAAAAAGTAAAAGAAGAATCCTATTTCTTTAGAATGAGTAAATATGCTGATAGGCTTCTCGATTACTATGAGAAAAACCCTGACTTCATTCAGCCCGAATCAAGAAAAAATGAAATGATCAATAATTTCATAAAGCCTGGCCTCGAAGACCTTGCTGTTTCCCGTACCACGTTTGACTGGGGGATTAAGGTTCCGGGAAATCCAAAACATGTCATCTATGTGTGGATCGATGCTTTGTCGAATTATATTACTGCCCTTGGTTATGGCAGTGAAGATGATACAAAATATCAAAAATATTGGCCGGCTGATGTCCATCTCGTAGGAAAAGAAATCGTCCGTTTCCATACAATTTATTGGCCAATTATGCTGATGGCTCTTGATCTGCCTCTCCCTAAAAAAGTGTTTGCTCATGGATGGCTTTTGATGAAGGATGGAAAAATGTCCAAATCCAAGGGCAATGTTGTCAACCCGGTTACTCTTATAGACCGGTACGGACTGGATGCACTTCGTTATTATCTCCTTCGGGAAGTTCCTTTTGGAGCGGATGGTGTGTTTACTCCGGAAGGGTTTGTCGAAAGGATAAACTTTGACTTGGCAAATGACCTTGGCAATCTCCTTAACAGAACTGTGGCAATGATTGATCGATACTTTGACGGAGAGATTCCTGTTTATGTTGGCTCAGTATCCGAATTTGATGATAGCCTTCTGGCAGTAAATAAGGAAACTGTCGAAAAGTATGAAGAAGCAATGGAAAGAATGGAGTTTTCAGTAGCGTTAACTGCTGTTTGGCAGTTGGTCAGCCGCTCAAATAAATATATTGATGAAACCCAGCCTTGGGTTATGGCCAAAGATGAAGAACGAAAATCCGAATTGGAGTCGGTTATGTCTCACCTGGCTGAGTCCTTGCGCAGAGTGGCCGTTATGCTCCAGCCTTTCTTGACCCGTTCACCACAGCAAATCTTTGAACAATTGGGTATTTCTGATGAATCATTGATGGCCTGGGATAGTCTTGTTCAATTTGGCAAGATTCCTGCTGGAACAAAAGTAGCAAAAGGGAATCCTTTATTCCCGCGCCTCGAAATCGCTGAAGAGGTAGAGTTCATCAAAGCGGAAATGCAAGGTTCAGCACCAGTGGTACAAGAGAAAAAGCCAGAGGAAAATAAAGGCGAGGCACCCGGAACTGAAGAAATATCGATTGACGAGTTCATGAAAGTCGATTTGCGGGTTGCGGAGGTTCTCCACGCTGAGCAAGTTAAGAAGGCAGACAAATTGTTAAAGCTTCAATTGGATCTTGGCTATGAAAAACGCCAGGTAGTCTCTGGTATAGCTGAATACTACAAGCCGGAAGAACTAATTGGCAGGAAGGTGATCTGTGTTACAAACCTGAAGCCAGTCAAACTTCGCGGAGAGCTGTCACAAGGAATGATCCTGGCTGGTAAAACAGAAGGAACTCTGTCGCTCGCTTCAGTAGATCAAAATCTGCCGAATGGGACCAAAATTAAATAAAAAATAATTTTTAAATAAGAAGGGAATGCCTGTATGAAAGCATTCCCTTTTTCATCAGAGAGGGTGCGTTATTGATGCTTATTGATACTCATACACACTTAAATGCGGATCAGTATGAAAACGATGTAAATGATGTAATTGCCCGGGCAAAAGAAAATGGAGTAGAAACAATGATTGTAGTGGGCTTTGACCAGCCTACAATAAAAAAGGCGATTGAACTGGCGGATGCCCATGAGTATATCTATGCTGTTGTTGGCTGGCATCCAGTTGATGCAATCGATATGACAGACGAAGACTTAGAGTGGATTGAGAAGCTTTCCAGTCATCCCAAAGTAGTAGGAATAGGGGAAATGGGACTCGATTATTATTGGGACAAGTCCCCAAAGGATATACAGAAAGAGGTTTTTCGGAAGCAGATAAGACTCGCAAAAAAAGTGAAACTTCCGATTGTCATTCATAATCGAGAAGCAACAGCCGATATTGTTGAAATATTAAAGGAGGAAGGGGCAGCTGAAGTAGGTGGGATCATGCATTGCTTTAGCGGAAGTGTTGAAACTGCGAAGGAATGCGTTGATATGAATTTCTATATTTCGCTTGGAGGACCTGTGACCTTTAAAAATGCCAAGAAACCGAAAGAGGTTGCCGCGGAAATACCGTTGGAAAGGCTGCTGATTGAGACAGATTGCCCTTATCTTGCTCCCCACCCATACCGTGGCAAACGAAATGAACCGGCCCATGTCCGCCTTGTGGCTGAAGAGATTGCCCGGATTAAGGAGGTTCCATTTGAGTATGTGGCAAATGTGACAACTTCTAATGCAAAAAGGATATTCGGCATAAGTTGACGGCGATTGGTGTCGAAATAGGCAGCTGCTTGTCCAAATCATAACGAAAAACTTATAGTTCTACACGTCTCCTTATCTACATAGGATAATCATGTCGATAAGTTATTCTTTGCAAATTGCGAAAGGATGTGCATAATTAGAACTACCTTCGGCAAGGTCAGATTTGACATCTGGTAATATGGTTCTATATAATCACTCCAAGAAAAGGAGGCGTTTTTCATCGGATTCAAAAACATGAAAAGCCTGTTTCCGATCTCTTTGAGTAGAAAAAAACTGGTAATCTATATTGCTAGTTTCCTAGTCTTTACGATCACCGTTGGATTCTCTTTTTATGAGGGGACTAAAAAAACAGTCGCCTTAACACTGAATGGCAAGGAAAAGGTGGTTGAGACCCATGCGGGCACGGTGGAAGAGGTTTTAAGGGAACTGAAGGTTGCCATAAACTCAAACGATTATTTGTTTCCTTCGGTTAAAACCAAGGTGAAAGATAACCTTGAAATTGTCTGGAAACAAGCTAAACAGGTTGAAATTGTCAAAGATAACGAGAAAAAAACGGTTTGGACAACAGCCGATACGGTTGCTGAGCTCCTGAAAGAGCAGAAGATTTCCTTGATTGAGCAAGATGATATTTCTGCAAAACCTGAAGAACCAATCAGCGACAAAATGAGTATTAAAATCACCAAAGCACTTTATTTAACTTTAATTGATGGTAATAAAAAAGAACAAAAAGTATGGTCTACTTCGGCTACTGTCGCTGACTTTTTAACACAGCAAGGCATTACACTAAAAGAACTGGATCGAGTTGAACCCTCTCTAAACGAAAAGGTTGAACAAAATGCCGTGATTAAAGTCATTCGGGTAGAAAAAGTCACCGATGTAGTGGAAGAACCTATTAAGTTCGCTGTAGTCACAAAGAAGGATGCAAAACTTGCCAAAGGAAAAGAGAAGGTTGTTCAAGAAGGAAAGCCTGGATTGAAAAACAGAAAATTTGAAGTAGTCCTCGAAAATGGAAAAGAAATTTCCCGGAAGCTGGTAAGTGAGAGTACGGTTCGGGAAAAACAAGATAAAATTGTTGCAATCGGTACAAGAGTCCTTGTGGCACAGGTCTCTCGTGGCTCCATGCCTTCGGGCGGCAAGGAGTTTTATGTATCTTCGACTGCTTATACGGCAGGATGCAATGGCTGCTCGGGTATTACCGCGACTGGGCTTAATCTTCGTTCCAACCCAAATTTAAAAGTAATAGCTGTCGACCCTAGAATTATTCCGCTTGGCTCTAAGGTATATGTCGAAGGATATGGATATGCAATAGCCGCTGATAAAGGCTCCGCAATAAAGGGACATAAAATAGATGTGTTTTTCCCTAACCTGTCGGATGCCTACCGATGGGGGAAAAAGAAGGTAAAGATTAAGGTTCTAAACTAAATAGTCTTCTTCGAATGCAGGGATGATTCCCTGCATTTTGTTTTTGCAGCGTTTTTTCTTATACTAGGGAAGGGAATGTCTTATCTATATAGACGGTTTTGGTTACAAAATGGTTTCATTTTTGTATCAAAAATATAATAATTACTTTAAGTGTACGTGAATAGTATCATTTTATTAATAAAAGTTGAAACGGAAGGCGCGAAAGCTCGCTCCAATATGGGTTCGCATCTTCTCCTGTGGGTCTTTCTCAAGGAAGGTTATTCAACGTCCCGAGAACTCCTCGTGACAGCCCAAGGACTTCTGTCACTGCGATGTTTATTCCAGTGAATTCTTTTGTGTCCATGGGCTAACTATTCTGAAATGCTTCCCTTTGTGGATCGGAAATACATAGTACCATTTATTTAGTGGGTTTTTACTGGAGGAAAACAATGAAAATAAAAGAGATCATCGTAGTGGAAGGGAAAGACGATACCACTGCAATTAAAAGGGCAGTGGAAGCAGATACCATTGAGACAAATGGCTCCGCCCTTAACGATGAAACAATAGAAAGAATCAGGCTGGCAAAGAAAGTGAGGGGGGTCATTGTATTTACAGATCCCGACTTTCCTGGAGAGAAAATTCGGAATGAGATTTCCAATAGAGTTCCTGGATGCAAGCATGCTTTCCTCGAAAAGGACGATGCTAGAGGAAAGGCTGGTTATAGCCTTGGTGTTGAGCATGCTAGCGGCGAGGCTATTCGGAAGGCTTTAAGAGATGCACAATGGATGAATGAGGAGGCAATTGAGGAGATTACACAGGAAGATTTAATTGCCTCAGGGCTAATTGGTGGGCAAGGATCAAGTTATAGGAGAGAACAGATTGGGAAGTTGCTCAAGATAGGGTATACAAATGGCAAACAGTTATATAAAAGACTGAAGATGTTCCAAATTAGCAGACAGCAATTTGCGGAAGCCCTTCAAGCAATCCGTGAGGAGGAGACAAATGAATAAGGATATTGCAACCCCATTAAGGACACGGGCGATTCTTGAAAAATATGGATTTTCATTTAAAAAAAGCCTTGGACAGAATTTTTTAATCGATACAAACATCTTAAGGAAAATTGTAGAGGCAGCAGGAATTACCCCAGAGACATCTGCAATTGAAATAGGGCCAGGTATAGGGGCGTTGACAGAACAGCTCGCTAAAACAAGCAAAAAGACAGTCGCTTTTGAGATAGATCAGCGTTTGCTTCCAATTCTCGAAGATACTTTATCGCCATATGACAACGTAAAAATCATTCATAGTGACTTTTTAAAAGCGAATGTAAAAAGTGTAATTGACAAAGAATTCACGCCTGATACAGATTTAGTGATTGCTGCTAATTTACCCTATTATGTGACCACACCGATTATAATGAAAGTCCTTGAGGAACAATTGCCTGTCAGGGCGATTGTAGTTATGCTTCAGAAAGAAGTTGCAGACAGGATATCGGCAAGTCCAGGCACAAAGGATTATGGTTCGCTTTCGATTGCTATTCAATACTATACAGAGGCTGAGGTAGTTATGATTGTTCCCAAGACAGTTTTTGTACCGCAGCCAAATGTTGATTCTGCTGTTATCAGGCTCAAAGTTAGAAAGGAACCGGCGGTTAAGGTTAAAAAT
This sequence comes from Bacillus sp. FJAT-27225, assembly GCF_001685025.1. Lineage (GTDB taxonomy): Bacteria > Bacillota > Bacilli > Bacillales > Cytobacillaceae > Bacillus_D. The sequence continues at coordinate 14,563 of NZ_MAYU01000027.1, forward strand.
GAAGACTTTTTCTTCGAAGTAACAAAAGCAAGCTTTGCCCAACGCCGAAAGACAATTCTGAATAACCTTACAAGCAAACTTGAAAGCGGTAAAGAGAGGAAGGAATCAATCATTAAGGCGTTGCATGAGGCTGGTATTGAACCAACCCGGCGTGGCGAGACTCTTTCACTGGAGGAGTTTGCCCGGTTAAGCGATGTCCTTTTGCCTGTTTTCAAACCATTGGAATCATAGTGATCTATGTTGTGTTTTCTGAAAGTATATCGTTTCTTTTGCCAGAAGACCTAGCTGACCTATTCTCATTTGTCACCTGTTTTTTAAAAAACGCATAGCTTATGAAAGAAACCTATTGGGGTGAATTTCTGTGGCTATTAAACGGATGGATATTGTCGGCAGGCGTTCGTATAACTGTGATATTTTATTCAGAGTAATTGATATCATTGAAAAAGATGGGCAGCAAGTGGCTTATTTGTATGGAGAGTATGTCCGCCTTGCAGCCGATGCGCCATGTGAAGACCTAATCATAATGGGCCAGTCGGAAAGGCAGAAGTTGTCCAACGAATACCGATCAAAGGAAGAACAGTCGCTGGAGCTGTTTCGGCAGGACGTTACGCTTCTGAAACAGAGACAGGAATACCAGGCTACTTCAGGCTATGCAAAACCGGCAAACTATTTTCAGATACCGGGTAAAGTCCTCCACCTTGATGGAGATCAGGCATATCTGAAGAAATGCCTTGCTCTATATGAGAAAATTGGGATTCCGGTGTATGGAATTCACTGCAACGAAAAGGAAATGCCTGAAAGGGTAGGGGACTTCCTCGATTATTACCGTCCCGACATATTAGTGGTAACAGGGCATGATGCTTATTCCAAGTCAAAAGGTAAAATGAGTGATATTAATGCATACCGTCATTCAAAGCATTTTGTCCAGACTGTTAGGGAGGCAAGGCGGAAAATTCCTCACCTTGACCAGTTAGTGATTTTTGCGGGAGCCTGCCAGTCACATTTCGAATCTCTAATAACAGCTGGAGCTAATTTTGCCAGTTCGCCTTCAAGAATCAATATCCATGCCCTCGATCCGGTTTATATTGTTGCAAAAATTAGTTTTACTCCTTTTATGGAGCGGATCAATGTATGGGATGTACTGAGGAATACATTAACAGGTGAAAAGGGCCTTGGCGGAATTGAAACAAAGGGAGTATTGAGAACTGGTATGCCGTATCGGCCGGAATATGCGGAAGAAGGGGAATAAGCCTTGGAATTCGGGGCTTATTTTTTTTGCTGATAGAGACAAAACAGAATTTAAAAGAGATAACAGGGAAAGCTTACTTACAAATTAAGGGAGTTTCCTTTCTTTACAATATGTACATATATCGGATAAGGTACGGGCATTATAACATTTGTTGAATTTTACAAGAAAAAGTAGAACAAAAAATATTGACAATCATTTTCAAGAACTATATAATTTATGTTTTTTTTATTTGACAAAATTATGTCAGCGTGTTATACTTTACACAGTGAGGTGGATCGAATGCCAAAGACACTTGCCGATATCAAAAAGGCTCTGGATTCAAATTTGGGAAAAAGGCTTCTGTTAAAAGCGAATGGAGGCCGCAGGAAGACCATTGAACGCTCCGGCATTTTAGCGGAGACCTACCCTTCAGTTTTTGTTATTGAACTGGACCAGGAAGAAAATGCATTTGAACGTGTTTCTTACAGCTATGCAGATGTACTCACCGAAACAGTCGAAATTACCTTCTATGAAGAAGCAGCAGGACAGGCAGCTTTAAGCTAGGATATAAACATGCAAAACAGTGGGAACATAGCCCGCTGTTTTGTTTTTTTATAAGAGCCTATTTATTAGGCAGAATATAATTCGACAAATTAAGAATGACTGTTCTCCTCTTTGGAGCAAAGTAATTTTTTCTACACGCTGTTTAAAGAAACAGTTTACAGCTTCCGTATTGCCGTTTACATAAGGATGAAAAATAGAATGGTTTGCATACTAAATAATGCCGCGGTTGATTGGAGGGTTGTTTTAAATGGCCAGAAGAAGAGGAATAATGTCAGACCGTTTTAAAGAGGAACTAGCAAAGGACCTTGGTTTCTATGATGTCGTTGAAAGGGAAGGCTGGGGCGGCATCAGAGCACGTGATGCTGGAAATATGGTTAAGCGTGCAATTGAACTCGCCCAGCAGCAGCTCATACAGGAGCGGCAATGAAGCCTGCTTTTCAAAAGCTTGGAAACCTGATAATAGCAGGAAGACTAAGCTTCAAAAGATTTGCCAGAATGGCCTCAACGGAAAGTGGCAGTTATGCTGTTACTGAATTCGATCGAGAACATCCTGGCATTGATCGGCTTCATAAACGGAAGACCTGAACACGGCTAACAACCGTCTTCGAGCATTAAAATAACAATAAATCATTGCGGCATGCCCAGGATGAAGATCCTGGGCTTTTTAGTGGGATGCTCCTCCTCTTACCCGGCATAATTCCTCGTCTAAAGTTAAGGATTGAAATAAGGGGAACATGAACAAAACAGTCACTGATGAGTGAGAAACCATTATATTTTTGGCAGTACTTCGCTAAACAAGGTCTTATCGGACAGGTTTTGTGGTAAAATAGGACAAAATTAGTGATCTTGTTGTATTTAGACAAAAGTAGGTGGACTTCAGTGAAGCTTTTAGTTAAAGCCCCGGCAAAAATAAACTTATCCCTGGACGTACTATATAAGCGGCCGGATGGCTATCATGAAGTAGAAATGATTATGACAACAATTGATTTGGCTGACCGCCTTGAGTTATCTGCCAACGAAAATGGGCAAATAAAAATAGTCTCCCAGAGCCGTTTTGTTCCAGATGACCAACGAAACCTTGCGTATCAGGCGGCTCAGTTGCTGAAGGATCGATTCCTGGTCAAACAAGGTGTAACCATATCGATTGATAAAACAATTCCTGTTGCGGCGGGGCTAGCAGGGGGAAGCAGTGATGCAGCAGCAGCTTTGAGAGGCTTAAACAAATTATGGGGACTGGGGCTTTCCCTGGATGAACTTGCGGTACTAGGAGCAGAAATAGGTTCGGATGTGTCGTTTTGTGTCTATGGAGGAACTGCCCGTGCAACCGGACGTGGAGAAATAATTGAGAGTTTACCCGCTCCTCCAACGTGCTGGGTCATTCTTGCCAAACCCTTTACCGGAGTTTCAACTGCTGATGTTTACAGAAGGCTTGATATTTCAGGAATTATACATCCCAATACAAAAGCGATGATAAACGCAATAACCAGCAGTGATTATCAAGGTGTATGCAAGAATGTGGGAAATGTCCTTGAAGAAGTAACGTTAAAGCATTACCCCGAAGTAGCTCAAATTAAGGACCAAATGAAACGCTTTGGGGCAGATGCAGTCCTTATGAGTGGAAGCGGCCCCACCGTTTTTGGCCTTGTTAAACATGATTCAAGAATGCACAGAATTTATAACGGCCTCAGGGGTTTTTGTGACCAAGTGTTCGCCGTAAGGATGCTCGGAGAACGTAATATTGAATAAATCCGGATGTTTATGTTAAATTTAAAGTAAAATATTCGGTATTTGGAGGTCCTCATGAAATTTCGTCGCAGCGAACGCCTTATTGATATGACAAATTACTTGTTAGAACGCCCTCGGGTACTTGTCCCGTTAACATTTTTTGCTGAACGGTATTCCTCGGCTAAGTCTTCGATTAGCGAGGACCTGGCAATCATAAAGGAAACATTTGAAAAGCGTGGCATAGGAACACTCCAAACGGTTCCTGGTGCGGCTGGTGGTGTTAGGTTTTTAGTGAAAATCGGCCAAGAGGAAGCGGAAAGCTTTGTAAACGGACTCTGTGAACTGATTGCTACGCCTGACCGGCTTTTGCCCGGGGGCTACTTATATTTGGGAGACATTCTTGGCAATCCCCAAACAGTACAAACTGCAGCCAAAATAATGGCTTCTGGCTATGCAAAAACAAAAATAGATGTAGTCATGACAGTAGCAACAAAAGGAATCCCACTCGCTTATGCAGTAGCAACAGAATTAAATGTACCGCTGGTTATAGTTAGGCGTGACAATAAGGTTACAGAAGGGCCCACAGTCAGTATCAATTACGTATCAGGTTCAACTAAACGGATTCAGACCATGGTCCTTTCCAAAAGAAGCCTTGCAGAGGGATCAAAGGTACTGATTGTTGATGACTTTATGAAGGCTGGAGGAACGGTAGCCGGCATGATTAGCCTCTTGGAAGAATTCAAAGCGACAGTAGCCGGTATAGCCGTCCTCGTAGAATCGGAAAAAATTGAGGAAAGACTTGTCGACGAATATATCTCGCTTGTCCAGCTTGCTGATGTGGATGTTCGTGAAAAACGTATAAGTGTAAGGAAAGGGAATTATTTCAACAAAATCTAAAAGGAGGAAAATCTATGAAAATAGTTCAGACTGAAAAGGCGCCCGCAGCCATTGGTCCTTATTCTCAGGGAATGGTTGTAAATAATATATTTTACAGTTCCGGCCAAATTCCCCTTACAGATCAGGGGGTTTTGGTGGAAGGCGATATTGCGGCCCAGACAAGGCAAGTATTTAAAAACCTGGAGGCTGTTCTTGCGGAAGCCGGTGCAAGTTTAGATACCGTCATAAAAACAACTGTTTTTATAAAAAATATGGATGACTTTGCGGTTTTAAACGAAGTATACGCTGAATACTTCCCTGTCCATAAGCCGGCTAGATCGACTGTGGAAGTTGCGAGGCTCCCTAAAGATGTGTTAGTTGAGATAGAAGTTATCGCACTCGTAAAAAATTAATCTTCCCTGCCTCACACCATTTTATACCATTTTTGCTAATGTTCACTAATTTGGTGAATTTTTTCTAAAAAATCTAAATTAAAAGAAGGAAAACGGAAATTTGTGACGAATATAGTATTAGGTTTTTATTCACGAGAAAAGGGTGTGAAGGTATGGAAGTGACAGACGTTAGATTGCGCCGCGTAAATACAGAAGGACGGATGAGAGCGATTGCATCTATTACGCTCGATAATGAATTTGTCGTCCACGATATCCGCGTGATCGATGGCAACAATGGCTTGTTTGTGGCAATGCCGAGCAAGCGGACTCCGGATGGGGAGTTTCGCGATATTGCCCATCCGATCAATTCCGGTACCCGCGGAAAAATTCAGGAAGCGGTCCTCGCTGAGTATCACCGCCTCGGGGAATTAGAAGTTGAATTTGAAGAAGCAGGAGCTTCGTAAGCATAATGCAACTAGAGCCTACTCTTATAGTCAGGCTCTTTTTTTATTTATTCCCGGCAACTTCCCCGGCATGGTTCCGCTATACTTCCCCGTGTAAAAAATATACATTCCTTCGGTAACCTTGAAATAACAGCCTATTTACGTTAATATTTTAAATTGGATAAACAGAAAATGGCACGCTTCCGGAATTGTACTTATCAAATGCCATTTTTGCTGTATTTAATTGATATTGGAGGCATGTTCATGTCGAACCGTTTTGCTGTTATCCTAGCCGCCGGCCAAGGGACACGCATGAAATCCAAGCTTTACAAGGTTCTTCACCCTGTCTGTGGAAAACCAATGGTAGAGCATGTTGTTGATGAAATATCTAAGCTTTCGATAAATGAAATAGTGACCGTCATTGGTCATGGAGCAGAAAAGGTAAAAGCCCAGCTCGGGGAAAAGAGCAGCTATGCTCTTCAGGAAAAACAGCTTGGTACGGCTCATGCCGTTATGCAGGCAGCCGGGCAGCTTGCTGATAGAGAAGGCGTTACACTCGTTGTTTGCGGGGATACCCCATTAATCACTTCCGGGACGATGGAAGCATTGTTCAATCACCATAGCGCCACAGGTGCAAAGGCGACTGTGCTTACTGCTCAGATGATGGACCCTGCAGGTTACGGACGGGTTGTCCGGGATCAATCAGGCCATGTAGAGAAAATAGTTGAACATAAAGATGCCAGTGATGAAGAAAGGTCAATTACTGAAATTAATACTGGAACGTATTGTTTTGATAATCAAGCATTGTTTTCTGCCCTCAAAAATGTATCAAATGAAAATTCCCAAGGCGAATACTACCTTCCTGATGTCATTGAAATCTTGAAAAAACAAGGGGAAATTGTCACCGCATATATGACAGATGACCCTGCGGAATCACTTGGCGTAAATGATCGGATCGCGTTATCTGAGGCGGAGCGGATCATGAGAAGCCGCCTGAATGAAAAACATATGCGAAATGGTGTGACAATTATCGACCCGGCTGCAACGTATATTGGGCCGGATGTACAAATAGGCCAGGACACAATTATCCTGCCGGGAACCATTCTTAGTGGAAAAACCACCATTGGCTCGGATTGTAAAATTGGCCCCAATACCGAAATTGAATCATGCGAAATAGGAAATGAAACAGTTATCAGGCAATCTGCAGCTTTTAATAGTTCGATTGGCTCTAAGGTGAACATTGGACCATTCGCTCATATACGCCCTGATTCCAAGCTTGGAAACGAAGTTAAAATAGGCAATTTTGTTGAAATTAAAAAGGCTGTTATGGGGGATTCCAGCAAAGCATCTCACTTAAGCTATATTGGTGATGCAGAAGTTGGCAGCGAGGTAAATATTGGCTGTGGTTCCATTACAGTTAATTATGATGGCAAAAATAAGTTTTTGACCAGAATAGAAGATGGGGTTTTTATTGGCTGCAACTCTAACCTGGTTGCCCCAGTGACAATTGGAAAGGGCGCTTATGTTGCCGCTGGCTCCACCATCACCGAAAATGTTCCGCCTGAAGCCTTGTCGGTTGCCAGAGCACGCCAGGTTAATAAAGAGAACTATGTGCAAAAACTCGATAGAAAGAAATAATTGATTCCAATTGGAGGCCATCATGTCAAACCAGTATTTAGATCCGAATTTAAAGGTATTTAGTTTAAACTCAAATTATCAGCTTGCCGATGAAATTGCAAAAGTAATCGGGGTTGAGCTTGGAAAATGTTCCGTTACGCGTTTCAGTGACGGAGAAATCCAAATCAACATTGAAGAAAGCATACGTGGCTGCGATGTGTATGTCATTCAATCCACCAGTGCGCCAGTCAATGAAAATATTATGGAATTGCTGATTATGATTGATGCCCTTAAGCGTGCCTCAGCAAAAACCATTAATATTGTCATGCCATATTACGGATATGCCCGCCAAGATAGGAAGGCGCGTGCACGTGAACCTATCACTGCAAAACTTGTGGCGAACCTTCTTGAGACAGCAGGGGCTACTCGCGTCATTACACTTGATTTGCATGCTCCGCAAATTCAGGGATTCTTCGATATTCCGATTGATCACTTAATGGGTGTACCGATTCTTTCCGAACATTTTAAAAGCAGTGATATAAAAGGGGATATTGTCATCGTTTCCCCGGACCATGGCGGTGTAACCCGTGCCCGTAAAATGGCTGAACGATTGAAAGCTCCAATAGCCATAATCGATAAGCGCCGTCCGCGCCCGAATGTGGCAGAGGTTATGAATATTGTCGGTAATATCGAAGGGAAGATAGCCATCCTGATTGATGACATTATTGACACTGCCGGTACAATTACACTAGCTGCTAATGCGCTAGTCGAGAATGGCGCCGCTGAGGTGTATGCTTGCTGTACTCACCCAGTTTTGTCTGGCCCGGCAATTGAGAGAATCCAGAATTCTAAGATCAAAGAACTTGTCGTGACAAACTCAATTGAATTGGGTGAGGAAAAGAAGATTGCAAAAATTCAAACCCTTTCGGTCGCACCTTTAATTGGCGAAGCGATTATCCGTGTTCACGAAGAACAGTCGGTCAGCACGTTGTTTGATTAAAATACCAGGGCCGGTCCGTTTAGATTGGCCCTTTTCCTTGTATCTATTTTTGTGATTTCGGGTGTGTTCTCTTTAAGCTGAAGAATGTTGTGAGTTTAGACCTTCCATTTTTGGGGCAATTTTTAATAGAAGGACAAAACGATGAAAGAATAGGAAGGGGATACATGATGAGCACAGTTCTATCAGCTAAAAACCGCAGTGGAGAACAAGGGCTGCGTCCGAAGCAGCTGCGCAGGCAAGGGAATATACCCGCAGTCGTTTACGGTTCAAAAGTAGATAGCACACCTGTATACATTAGTTCAGCCGACTTTGCGAAAACTATAAAAGAGGTAGGCAGAAACGGCATTATATCTCTGGATATTGATGGAGCGAAACAGGATGTCATTATGACTGATTATCAAAGGGATACAATTAACAATGAAATCCTCCATGCCGACTTTCTTGCGATTGATAAGTCTTCAAAAGTCAATGTCGATGTCAACGTTGTACTCGTGGGAGAAGCAGCAGGCGTGAAGGATGGCGGAGTCTTGCAGCAGCCGCTCTTTACCGTTTCGATTACGAGCACCCCTGAAAATATCCCTTCTGCCCTTGAGGTTGATGTAACAAACCTGCAGGTAAATGAGACACTGACTGTAGCGGACTTAAATACAGAAGGTAAATACGAAATTAATCATGAAGAGGATGAAGTTGTCGTCTCCATCCTTCCTCCGAAAGTTGAGGAAGAAATCGATACCGGTGAACAACAGGATGGCGGGGCACCTGATAACGAAGAGGGAAGAGAAACCGAACCTTCGGATGCCTCTGAAAAAGAAGAATAAAAGTGAGGACGTAGCCTTAATTACAAGGTTACGTCTTTTATGGTTTAAACTAAAATCATACCTTGCTTGTTTTCACATAATGAGTATTGGAAAAAGGGGGATTCTGATGAAATTAATCGTTGGACTGGGTAATCCAGGCAGACAGTATGCCGGAACTCGCCACAATGTGGGATTCGAAGTTATTGCTTTGCTGGCTGACCGTCTTGGTATTGCTATGGATCAAGCCAAACATAAAGGGGTGTTTGGATCTGGAGTACATAAAGGAGAAAAGGTCCTTCTTCTAATGCCACTTACATACATGAATCTGTCAGGAGAGGCAATCCGGGCTGCCATGGACTTTTATAAGCTGGATACAGAAGACCTATTGGTTATATATGATGACCTTGATCTGCCTACCGGTAAAATCAGGCTTCGGCAAAAGGGGAGCCCAGGTGGCCATAATGGCATAAAGTCCACGATTGCGCACCTTGGGACACAGGAGTTCAATCGAATCAGAATAGGAATTAGCCGGCCTCCTGTCGGGATGGCTGTTCCGGATTATGTATTAGGCCGTTTTAGTAAGGAAGAAGGTCCGCTTATAGAGGAAGCTATAAACAAAAGTGCCGCTGCTTGTGAGGCGTGGCTTGAAAATCCCTTTTTGCAGGTAATGAATGACTTCAATCAAGCATGAGCATGTTCGCAGTGTTATACTCATAAAATGGAAAGGCCTGAATAATTAGCCCTATGAAAGTCCATACTACAAATAATTAGTTGGGCAGGGGAGGATAATGATGGCTATCCATTATAAATGCAGGCATTGCGGCACAGAGCTGGGGTCTCTCGATATGGTGACGGCTGATACAATAAAGCTTGGACTCTTTGCTCTGAATCGCCAGGAACGAACCCAAATGGTTTCATATAATGAAGATGGTGATGTTGAAATAAAGTCAATTTGTGAGGATTGCCAGGAATCCTTCGAAAGAAATCCTGAACTTCACCAATATGATTATTTAATTCACTGAAAAGGCTTTGGAGAAAGATCCAAAGCATTTTTCTGTTTTGATTTTCGTATCGTTTTTATTACCGTCTATTTCTAAAATAGCATTTTCATGAGATAACAAGAACCAGACGATTTGCATGACCGTTCGCAGGCGGACAGAAAGGAGGAGGCGACATGGAAGGCCTTACAACATTATTCCTCAAGCAGGAGGACATACAATCGATTGTTAGCGGGTTTGAAGGCGGCTTGAGGGAACAGCTGGTAGCAGGATTGTCGGGTTCATCCCGAACAGTTATGGCAGCGGCTATCCATAACCAGACAAAAAGGCCAGTTCTCCTTGTTACCTATAACTTGCTTCAGGCACAAAAATTATATGATGATTTAATTAATTTAATAGATGAGCGGGATGTTTATCTTTTTCCAGCAAACGAGTTAATAGCTGCAGAAATGAGTATTGCCAGCCCTGAACTTCGTGCTCAAAGAATAGAAGTGTTAAATGATTGGAGCCAGGGGAGGAACGGAATCCTAATTGTTACAGTTGCCGGATTGCGGAAAATGCTTCCCCCTGCTAACGTGTGGCAAAAATATAAGAGACAGGTTCACTTAGGTGATGACCTTGATATAGATGAGCTGTTGCTGGATTTTGTCCGGATGGGGTATGTCCGGACTGAAATGGTGGCTACACCTGGTGAATTCAGTGTTCGAGGCGGTATAGTGGATATTTTTCCGCTGACAGAGGTTGACCCTCTTAGAATAGAGTTTTTTGATACTGAGGTAGACTCGATCCGGACGTTTTCATTGGAGGACCAAAGGTCAAAAAATAAATTAACAAATGCAGTTATAGGCCCTGCCAATGAAATCCCGCTTGAGCAAACAAATTATCTAAGGCTCTATGAAAAGCTTCAAGCCCAATTGGGATCAAGCCTCAAAAAGATTAAGAATGAGAAAGCAAAATTACAGCTTTCCCAAAATATATCCTTTGAACTTGAACAATTTAAAAATGGACAGCGAACAGACGATATTTTCAAGTATGTATCGCTTGCATATGAGGACCAAGCTAGTTTACTAGATTACTTCCCGGCAAACGGCCTGGTAATGGTAGATGAAATCAGCAGGGTCCATGAAATGAACGAGGGCCTCGATAAAGAAGAAGCGGAATGGTATACATCGCTTTTAGGCGAAGGGAAAATTGTTCATGACTTGACCCTCTCCCATAATGTTTCGGAGCTGTTTCAGAAATCCAAAATCCCTGTTTTATACCTGTCTCTTTTTCTTCGTCATGTAGCAAATACAAGCCCACAAAATATTATCAATATTTCGAGCAGGCAAATGCAGAATTTTCATGGTCAAATGCATTTGTTAAAAACGGAGCTGGAGCGTTGGAAAAAGGGGAACTATTCGGTAGTCTTCCTTGGACCTGACAAAGAAAGGGTAGACAAGCTGCAACGAGTTTTAGATGACTATGGAATTGAAGCGGGCCTAGCTGAAAGATCAAGTATCCTGTTGCCGGGAACAGTTCAAATTGTTCCTGGAAGTCTGCAAAGCGGATTTGAACTTCCAATGCAGCGCCTAGCGGTTATTACTGAAGAAGAGTTATTCAATAAGCGCCCTAAACGATCTCGACAGCGCCAAAAACTGTCCAATGCAGAACGACTGAAAAGTTATTCGGAGCTAAAAATTGGCGACTATGTGGTACATGTGAATCATGGGATTGGCAAATATCTTGGGATTGAGACTTTAGTCATTAACGGGGTACACAAGGATTATTTGCATATCCGTTATCAAGGTACAGATCAGCTCTATGTTCCAGTCGAGCAAATTGACTTGGTTCAAAAATATGTAGCCTCTGAAGGCAAAGATCCAAAAATTTATAAACTTGGCGGAAGTGATTGGAAAAGGGTTAAAAAGAAGGTTGAGGCTTCTGTCCAGGATATTGCAGATGATTTGATTAAGCTTTACGCAGAGCGTGAAGCAGCCGTAGGCAATGCATTTAGCCCGGATGGAGAAATGCAGAGGGAGTTTGAGGCGTCCTTCCCCTACCGGGAAACAGATGATCAACTTCGGTCAATTCATGAAATTAAACGTGACATGGAAAAACCGCGTCCAATGGATAGGCTGCTTTGTGGTGATGTTGGGTATGGAAAAACGGAAGTTGCCATCCGTGCAGCCTTTAAGGCCATTGCAGATGGAAAACAAGTCGCATTTCTGGTACCAACAACAATATTGGCTCAGCAGCATTATGAGACAATTCGTGAACGGTTTCAGGAGTACCCAATAAATATTGGACTATTAAGCAGGTTCAGGTCGAAGAAACAACAAACAGAAACTTTAAAGGGTCTTAAGGCGGGTACAGTCGACATTGTCATCGGAACACACCGCCTGCTTTCAAAAGATGTTGTTTATCGGGATATCGGCTTATTAATTATTGACGAGGAACAACGGTTTGGAGTGACCCATAAGGAAAAAATCAAACAACTTAAAACAAATATAGATGTTTTGACCTTAACTGCAACGCCAATTCCGAGGACTCTTCATATGTCCATGCTCGGGGTCAGGGATCTGTCTGTCATTGAGACTCCTCCCGAAAACCGCTTTCCGATTCAGACATATGTCATGGAATACAATGGTGCACTTGTGAAAGAAGCAATAGAGAGAGAACTTGCCCGCGATGGCCAAGTCTATTTCCTCTATAATCGCGTAGAGGATATTGAGCGTAAGGCTGAGGAGATTTCGATGCTTGTCCCGGATGCCCGGGTCACGTATGCGCACGGGCAGATGACCGAAAATGAGCTGGAATCTGTAATGATTAGTTTCCTTGCCGGGGAGTTTGATGTGCTGGTTAGCACTACAATCATTGAGACTGGCGTGGACATACCGAATGTAAATACATTAATAGTCCATGATGCAGACAGGATGGGCTTGTCGCAGCTTTATCAACTCCGTGGGCGCGTAGGGCGTTCTAACCGTATTGCCTATGCCTATTTTACTTACAGGAAGGATAAAGTACTGAATGAAATTGCCGAAAAGAGGCTCCATGCAATAAAGGAGTTCACCGAACTTGGATCAGGCTTTAAGATTGCCATGAGAGATCTATCAATTAGAGGAGCCGGTAACTTGCTTGGGGCTCAGCAGCATGGCTTTATTGATTCGGTAGGATTTGATTTATATTCACAAATGCTGAAGGAAGCAATCGAAGAAAGAAGAGGGACCGGAAGAGAGCTAGAATCTCAATCAATTGAGATTGATGTTGAAATTGATGCCTATATCCCTGACTCCTATATACGTGATGGACACCAAAAGATTGAGATGTACAAACGGTTCCGGGGTATAACGGAGCTAGCTGAAATAGAGGAGCTTGAAACTGAAATGAAAGACCGTTTTGGAGATTACCCAGACGAGGTAGCATTCTTGTTCCAGATTGCAGAAATTAAGATACATGGGAAAAGGGCAGGAATTGAATCCATTAAACAAGCTAAAGGTATGATTACACTCCTTTTAAATGAAAGGGCAGTTGCTGAAATACCTGGCGATAAGATTATCGGTGTTACAGAACCATATGGCCGCGCAGCCGGTTTTGAAATGGAAGGGAAGAAGTTTAAAATCAATCTTGCCAGTAAGGGTATGGAAACAGCAGTCTGGCTGCATGCCATCTACCAAATGGCAAGAGGCCTGGATGAGGCAAGGACAGAGGCAATAGAAACAAAATAACTTAAACTAATAAGTTCTTCTTATATATTAGAAAAGAAGTTTCAGCTAGGAAAAACATGGGTATTCAATCAATGTAAATAGCCATTAGGGCTGGAATGTTTATCCTTTTCTGGAATCTTTATTACCAAAGATAAAATAATTCCGCAATGTATAGAACTTTCCATATGAAGGATACTAAGTTCAAACTTGGCTAGGCTTTCAAAAAAACAGAAAGTTAGTCAATTTCAATCATCAGATGAAAGTGAGGCAACATTGGATGAAAGCAACTGGTATAGTTCGTCGTATCGATGATTTAGGTCGTGTTGTTATTCCGAAGGAAATTCGCAGAACCCTTCGTATCCGGGAAGGTGACCCGTTGGAAATTTTCGTTGACCGTGACGGGGAAGTCATCCTGAAAAAATACTCGCCCATCAGCGAGTTGAGCGATTTTGCCAAAGAATATGCCGAAGCTCTGTATGACAGCCTTGGCAACCCGGTTCTCATCTGTGACAGGGATGCTTACATTGCTGTTGCGGGCGGATCGAAAAAGGATTATCTCAACAAAAATATAAGTGACCTCGTTGAAAAAACAATGGAAGACCGTTCTTCTGTTCTTATCACCCAGCAAGGGACCATTTCACTTACAGATGGAAATGAAGAATCGATATCATCCTATACTATTGGGCCAATCATTGCTAACGGTGACCCTATAGGAGCAGTCATTATTTTTTCGAAAGAAGGAACCTTGGGGGAAGTCGAGCAAAAAGCAGTTGAAACGGCAGCCGGCTTTCTTGCAAGGCAAATGGAACAATAGAATCACATCGATTCAAAGGGCGGCCTGTTCCAAGGGCCGCCCTCTTCCTATTGCAAAAAGCGGACTCCAACTGTTCATGAAGGGCATTCACCTTATACAATTTTCACTGTGCTATAATAGTGGACGAATTCATTTATGAAGGAGATTGTAATGGAGCCGTCTAACCAGGCAAAAAATTTATTTAAAGGGGCCTTCATTCTAACGGCAGCCGCCTTATTCACAAAACTTCTGAGTGCTGGCTACCGGATTCCGTTCCAGAATATTGCTGGGGATGTGGGCTTTTACATATATCAACAGGTTTATCCCTTTTATGGGATTGCAATGGCCTTAGCGACAACCGGATTTCCCGTGGTACTTTCTAAACTTTTTGCAGAACATCGTGAAAGGGAAAGGCAGTTATTTGCTGCTTCATTTCTCCTTTTGCAAGGTTTTGGCTTTGTATTGTTTGCAATTCTTTATTTAGGGGCTGAGTATATTGCCGGTTGGATGGGCGATGAAAGTCTTTCCATCCTTTTAAAAGCTGTAGCGTCAGTTTTTTTACTTTTTCCAGCGATCTCTGTTCTTAGGGGGTATTTTCAAGGAAGAGGGGATATGGTTCCAACGGCTGCATCCCAAATTGGAGAACAGGCTATCCGTGTAGCAACGATACTAGTGATTGCAATCTTGTTTGTGCAACAAGGTTATTCTCTTTACTATGTTGGGGCTGGCGCAATGTTCGGTTCAGTTACTGGCGGAATTTTTTCTCTCATTATTCTTTTGCTTTTTTTAAACAGAAGGACCTCGCGGCGAACTAGCAGGAGGGAGCTATTCAAGCTTCGTCTGTCTGAATTTAAACGTATTGGTGCCTTGTTGGGGCTCCAGGGCTTGGCTATTTGTATTAGCAGTCTCCTGTTGGTGTTCATTCAGCTAGGGGACGCTTTGAATTTATATTCCCTATTAGTTAGAAGTGGGATTGATCCAGAGAGCGCAAAAGAACTGAAAGGGATATTTGACAGAGGGCAGCCATTAATTCAGTTAGGCCTTACGGCGGCCTCTACCATCTCGTTCTCAATTGTCCCTCTAATAGCATCAAACCATTTAAAGAAAAACAAAGAATTTCTTAACGGAAAAATCAAACTTGCCATACAGGTTACAATCGTCATAGGCGCTGGCGCCGCCGCAGGACTTTGGGCAATTGTGAAGCCAACGAATATCATGCTGTTTCAAAACAGCAGCGGGACTGCAGTGCTGGCTGTACTAAGCATAGCAATCTTGTTTAGCTCGTTTATTTCAACATCATCAGCTATTTTGCAAAGCCGCGGGGTTATGTTTTTCCCGGCTGCCGCAATTTTTGCTGGATTTCCGCTCAAATATGTCCTGAACCTGGTGCTTGTTCCCCATTTCGGAACCATGGGTGCGGCATGGGCTACAACAATAACATTATGTATGATTGCAATTGCGGTTGGGTTGGCTTTGAAAGATACCTTTCATGATGGAATCATTACCGTCTCATTTATGAAAAATGTTGCCGCTGCTTTGGTGATTATGGTTGTTTTTCTTAAACTCTATTTGTTTGGGACAGACTTTTTATATGGATTGGAAAGCGGGAGGATGGCGGCCGCTCTGCAGGCAGTGACAGCCTGTTTGTTGGGTGGTTACTTATATGTTTTGATTATCATTAGAGGCGGGGCTTTTCGGGCTGATGAACTGGCATTGTTTCCTTTCGGAAGCAAGTTGATTTTACTATTGCCAAAGGATAGGAGAAGGAAATGATGAAGGAAATAGAAATTATCGGGCTTGGTTCCGCTGAATTGGACCAAATGCCACTTGGTGTGTATAAGAGGTTAATGAAAGGTGATAGAGTTTTCCTTCGCACAAAAGAACATCCAGTAGTCCGTGAGTTGGAGAAAGAAGGTTTCGTCTATACAGCGTTTGATGATATTTATGAGAAACATGATAACTTTGATGATGTCTACCGGGATATCTGCCAGAGAATACAAGAAGAAGCGAGTGCGGGGCCAGTCATTTATGCTGTTCCGGGACATCCGCTTGTAGCCGAAAAAACAGTCCAACTTCTATTGGAAGCTTCCTCACATGACAAGACTATCCAAATCCGGTTTGGTGGAGGGCAAAGCTTTTTAGATGCACTTTTTCAGGCGCTTCGAATTGATCCTGTCGAGGGTTTCCAACTACTGGATGGTTCTTCATTGAAAGCGGATGAACTTCAACTGAGCCAGCATATGTTCATTAGCCAAGTATATGATCGGTTTGTTGCTTCTGAGGTGAAGCTTACCCTCATGGAGCGGCTTCCTGATGAATATGAGGTATTGATTGTTACTGCCGCTGGAAGCAGTGAAGAAAAAATTGAAAAAGTGAAACTTTACGAACTTGATCATAAAACGGAGGTACATAATCTTGTAACGGTTTATGTTCCGCCAATCCAGCAAGAGGAACTGCAGTGGCGGGATTTCTCGAAGCTTCGGGAGATTATTGCAACTTTAAGAGGGCCTGATGGCTGCCCGTGGGATCAGGAACAAACACATGAGTCGTTAAAGAAATATGCAATTGAAGAAACATATGAAATGATCGATGCAATCAATCGGGGAGATATCGATAACCTTATAGAGGAACTCGGTGATGTCTTGCTTCAGGTCATGCTTCATGCACAGATAGGGGAGGATGACGGGTATTTTACTATCCACGATGTCATAGAATCCATCTCTTCAAAAATGATCCGAAGGCATCCGCATGTTTTTGGTAACAGACATGCGAGCACGCCTGACGAAGTAGTGGCAAATTGGCAGGAAATCAAAGCCAGTGAAAAAGGGAAAGAAGGTAGAGGCTCAATCCTAGATACTATACCTGCTTCCTATCCCGCTTTATTAAAAGCATATGAATTGCAGAAAAAAGCAGCTAAAGTTGGTTTCGATTGGAAGGAAATCGGGCCTGCATTCGAGAAGGTTAAGGAAGAACTGCAGGAATTTGAATCAGAGCTGGCCGATGACCAGCATTTCCATCTTGCGAAAAAGGAATTTGGCGATTTACTTTTTGCCTTTGTGAATGTGAGTCGATTTCTCGGTATTCATCCCGAAGAGTCACTCGCAGATACGAATGAAAAGTTCATCCGGCGTTTTCGATATGTTGAGGGTAAGGCAAATGAGAGCGGAAAGCCCTTTGAGAGCCATTCTCTTGAAGAACTTGATGCATACTGGGATGAGGCGAAACAAAAAGGGTTATAAATTTTTCTTTAGTGAAGTGGAAATCAAACTAAAAACTAATGTAACACCAAATATAAAGGGGGAACGACCATGAGACTTGATAAATTTTTAAAGGTATCGAGAATCATCAAAAGGAGAACCTTGGCTAAAGAAGTATCCGAACAAGGCAGAATCCATGTTAATGGAAAAGAGGCAAAGGCCAGTACAACAGTGAAAGTCGGAGATGAATTAACCATCCGTTTCGGACAGCGTGTTGTCACTGCGAGGATTGATCAAATCCAAGAAACGACCCGGAAGGATGAAGCTGCAGAAATGTATACGATCCTGAAAGAAGAGAAAGTGAACCAGGAGCTTTTATGAAAAATGGTTCCCCTTCATCTGATTCAATGTGAACAGAGGGCTTGTTCTAATTAAACTCAACGAGGCATAGGATGTACAAAACTATGTGATCGGGGGTTTAAAGAGATGAGCCAGTATTATGATGCGAATCAGACCAAGGGAACAGTACCTGACCATGATGTAATAATGAGAGGGCGAAAGCTTCTTGATATTACCGGAGTGAAACAGGTAGAAAGCTTTGATAATGAAGAATTTCTACTTGAGACAACAATGGGCTTTCTGTCAATTAAAGGACAAAATCTGCAAATGAAGAACTTGGATGTCGACAAAGGTGTGGTTTCAATAAAAGGCAAGGTATATGAGCTCGTCTATCTTGATGAACACCAGGGAGAAAAAGCTAAAGGTTTCTTTAGCAAATTGTTCCGATGACACTTAATGTCCAGTTCATGACCATGGCGGCGATGATTCTCTCAGGGATTGGCTTCGGTATGATGCTGGATACATACCAGCGCTTTTTAAACCGCCCGAAACGAAAGAGCTGGATTGCCTTTATTAATGACATCTTGTTTTGGACTGTCCAAGCCCTTGTAATCTTTTATGTGTTGTTTTTAGTGAACCGCGGGGAAATTCGCTTTTATATTTTTCTGGCCCTTTTGTGCGGCTTTGCGGCCTATCAGGCATTAGTAAAGGGGTTTTATCTTTGGTTCTTAAATGCAATGCTTCATGTGATCCAACAAATATGGCGTTTTATAGTGAAGTTGGTAAGCATGCTGGTCTTTAAACCTATTATTGGGCTTTTCCAGCTAGCTCTTGGTCTCGTGTTCTTTCTTGGGAAAGCCGTTATATCGTCAGCACGGTTTTTGTTAAAAGCCCTTCTAAAATTCATAAAGATAATCTTCTTTCTGCCAGTTAGTAAAGTTTTTCTTTTAGTATGGAAACTTTTGCCGAAAGGGATTAAAAAAACCGTCGAGAAGATATATAATAAAGTTGCAGGATTTTTTAAGAAAGCCAAGAATGTTTATAAAAGAGCAATCACGTGGAATAAAAATAAAAAGTAAGGGGGAAAACCATGGGAGCAACGAAAAAGACGAATGTAGCCAGAATCAAGAATGAGTATTCCGAAGCAAAGCATCTTTCATCAGAAGCTGCATTGCGGAAGCGGAAAGGTCTTATCCGCCGCCTGTCCGCGTTTGCGTTGTTGGCCGCCCTCTTAACTTACTTTACTATTTCGTCAATGTATACACGTGCAACAATGCTCGAGGATAAAAAGGCAGAAAAAGAACGTCTTCATCATCAGCTTTCCGAACTCAAGCATGAACGGGAAGTTCTCAAAGAGGAAATAAAAAAACTTAATGATGATGAGTATTTGGCGAAATACGCAAGAAAAGAGTACTTTTATTCTGATGAAGGTGAAATTATTTTTACCCTGCCGGACGATGAAAATAAAAAGGAAAAATGAACCACAGTATTGCTTCATTGACACTTATTTTTCAATTTCGGTATAATATAGAGTAAGTATGATTTTTTTATATTTTTAAGGAGGAACATTCTTTTTATGTCAATCGAAGTAGGCAGCAAGTTACAAGGAAAGGTAACAGGGATTACAAATTTCGGAGCGTTCGTCGAGCTGCCGGAAGGGTCAACAGGCCTTGTTCACATCAGTGAAGTAGCTGACAACTATGTCAAGGATATTAATGATCATCTTAAAGTGGGCGACATGGTTGAAGTGAAGGTCATTAATGTTGAAAAAGATGGCAAAATCGGCCTCTCAATTAAAAAGGCGAAGGATCGCCCTGAATCGCAGCAAAGGCCTTATTCACCACGTCCACGCCAGGGCAGGACAAATGACCGCAATCCACGCCCTGAGAATTTTGAAACTAAGATGGCTAAATTCTTAAAGGACAGTGAAGATCGCCTATCTTCCCTTAAGCGCCATACCGAATCAAAACGAGGCGGCAGAGGTGCAAGACGAGGTTAACTTGTTGCTGCTACATTGAAATATATACTATTTTCTAATACCAGGCAGGCCTATTTGGGTTCTGCCTATTTTGTATTTGGAAATGGTAATCGCGCTTTTTTTTCAGCAAATTAAAGAGTATAATGCAGACTAAAAAGACAAGAGCAATAAGAAGGAGCCGTCCATTTGGGCGGCTCCTTCTTATTGCTCTTGTAATGACCCCTACGGGATTCGAACCCGTGTTACCGCCGTGAAAGGGCGGTGTCTTAACCGCTTGACCAAGGGGCCGTAACTAACATTGAAAATGCCTGGCAAGCCAGGCATTTTCATCTATAGCGGCGGAGGGGATCGAACCCCCGACCTTACGGGTATGAACCGTACGCTCTAGCCAGCTGAGCTACACCGCCATTTTCTTACTGGGTATACTGCTTTTTAAAAGCACAAGTCTTATAATACATAGATTAAAAAAACCTGTCAATATATTTTTCTCTTTTTGATAGCGGGATTAACTGGCAAGTTTTGTAGACATGTGCGTTCATTGTGAAATGCGTCGAACAAAACTAATTTCCTGACCCTTAATTTTGACAATCTTTTATAACTTGTCCAATTATAATTAGCGCAATGATTACAAGACAGGGGAGTGTTTTTTCTTGGAAAGAACAGATCAACCAATAATGGAGAACGTTCCTAATACAGGAATAAGCACCAAATGGGAAGTTGCTGCCTTAGCTGCCAAAATTCAAACCAAAATTGAAGCATTTTTTTTCAGGAAGGGATATCTCCTTGTATTTGTTGGCTTTTTGCTTGGAAGAGCCCTGATTTTATCAAAGCTGACACCTTTTGGCCTGCCTTTTTTTGCAGCTGTATTTTTAGTCAAAAAGGATCGGGCACCACTTGCACTTCTCGGGCTTATTGTGGGATCGGCAACACTCTCCCTTGGACATGCCCTATCCTCGTTTACAATTGCTTTTCTATTTCTCGCATTATATAGGGCCACACGACACTGGATTTCAAATCCGGCTAAAGTAGTTCCCTATTATACGGGAATGGTTCTTCTGGCTGGAAGACTTGCAGAACGATTCCTGGTTGCAGGGGATTTAACACCTTATGATGGGCTAATGGCTGGGGTAGAGGGAATTCTTGCATTCATTTTGACCTTGATTTTTCTACAAAGTGTACCGCTTGTAACGGCGAATAAACGAAAGCAGCCATTAAAAACGGAAGAAATTGTTTCTCTAATTATTCTGCTTGCATCTATTATGACTGGGACAATTGGATGGGCCTTCTATGGCATTTCCTTAGAGCATGTAATGTCCAGGTACCTTGTTTTGCTTTTTTCTTTAGTTGCAGGTGCGGCAGTGGGGTCCACGGTTGGTGTTGTAACCGGCCTGATATTCAGCCTTGCAAATGTATCAAGCTTTTCACACATGAGCCTTTTGGCTTTCTCCGGAGTTCTTGGCGGATTGCTGAAGGAAGGAAAAAAAATTGGCGTTTCATTTGGGTTGCTAGTTTCAACTTTACTTGTCGGGATGTATGGAGAAACTGGAAGCTCTCTTTCTGTAACAGTGCTTGAAACAGTCGCTGCAATTGTTTTGTTTCTTATAACTCCGTCAGCATTGACTGTAAGTATTGCGAAATATATTCCCGGGACTCCGGAACATACAGCTGAGCAGCAAAAATACATGCGTAAAATGAGAGATGTTACCGCAAAGAGGGTGGAGCAATTTTCAGATGTCTTTGAGGCACTCTCAAGAAGCTTTGCACAGCATAATCCAGAACCGGGTGAAGAGGATAAAGAGCTAGATAACTTTCTCGGAAATGTCACGGAAAAAACATGCCAATCATGCTTTAAAAAGGAGCATTGCTGGACAAGGAACTTTACAACAACATATGACTATATGGAAGAAATAATGCTTCAAATGGACCAATCTAAAGCGAGTATTCCTCCGAAACTTGCAAGGGAATGGGAAAAGCATTGTTCACGGCCGAAAAAGGTATTGGAGGCAATCCATCAGGAGCTTGCAGTTTACCAGGCAAACCAAAAACTAAAGAAACAAGTTCAGGAAAGCAGAAAGCTTGTAGCGGACCAGCTGCTTGGTGTTTCGGAAGTGATGGGTGATTTTGCCAGGGAAATTCAGAGAGAACGAGAAAACCTTCATAAGCAGGAAGAGCAAATTCTTGAGGCAATTCAGGGATTTGGCCTGCAAATAGACAATGTGGAAATTTATAGCCTTGAACAAGGCAATGTTGATATAGATATGACCCTTCCATTTTGCAATGGCCACGGGGAGTGTGAGAAATTAATTGCCCCGATGCTATCTGATATTTTAGGAGAAACGATTGTTGTCAACACGGAGGAGTGTGGTACATTTCCGGGCAGTCTTTGTCAGGCTACATTCCGTTCGGCAAAGGCCTTTACAGTTGAAACAGGTGTAGCCTACGCTGCTAAGGATGGCGGATTTGTTTCAGGTGACAGTTTTTCTACTGTTGAACTGGGAAGTGGAAAATATGCCATTGCAATTAGTGATGGAATGGGCAATGGCAAGCGTGCGCATGATGAGAGCCAGGAGACACTGAAGCTCCTTCAACAAATTCTGAAATCCGGAATTGAGGAAAAGGTAGCCATTAAGTCTGTTAACTCGGTGTTGTCACTACGGACAACCGATGAGATATTCTCTACCTTGGATCTTGCAGTAATAGACCTCCAGAATGCCTCGACGAAATTCCTGAAAATTGGGTCGACCCCTAGTTTTATTAAGAGGGGGAAAAAAGTAATGAAAATCCAGGCCAGCAATCTGCCAATGGGGATTGTACAGGAATTTGATGTTGATATGGTGAGCGAGCAGCTAAAGGCGGGCGACATCTTAATCATGATGAGTGATGGTGTGTTTGAAGGCCCTAAACATGTGGGCAACTATGAGATGTGGATGAAAAGGAAAATTCATGAGCTTGAGACAGACGATCCTCAAGCTATCGCCGATTTGATTATGGAAGAGGTAATTCGTTCAAGGTCAAATCAAATTGAGGATGATATGACAGTCGCCGTTGCCAAAATCAAACATAACACTCCGAAATGGGCGTCCATTCCTGTTCAAATCATTAAAAAAAGACGCGCATAGGTTTTTAGAAGTCCACCCTTATTCCTAAATGTATAAATCCCTCCCATCACGTCGAAAATGGTAACATTTAGAGAATGGAGGGAACGGAATGCGCACAGGGAAAATCCAGCAGATTTTAGTCATAACCGATGGATGTTCTAATCAAGGTGAGGACCCCATTGCTATGGCAGCACTTGCAAAGGAACAAGGAATTACCGTCAATGTCATTGGTGTAATGGAACGGGATATCATAGATGAGCAAGGGATGAGAGAAATTGAAGGAATTGCCGCATCAGGCGGCGGGGTCAGCCAGGTAGTTTATTCCGCACAGCTTTCCCAGACCGTTCAAATGGTTACCCGAAAAGCAATGAATCAGACAATACAAGGTGTAGTAAACCGTGAGCTTCAACAAATATTGGGCCGATTCAAGACTATGGAAGATCTTCCTCCTGAAGAGCGGGGAGAAGTGATGGAGGTTGTCGATGAATTAGGGGAAACGGTAAATCTTGAGGTCCTTATTTTAGTAGATGCAAGTGCAAGTATGAAGCATAAACTCCAAACAGTTAAAGAGTCACTTCTTGATTTGTCGATCAGCCTGAATGCAAGAGCCGGCAGGAACCAGTTCTCTGTTTTTGTATTTCCCGGGAAAAAGGAAGAAGTTGAGAAAATCCTCGATTGGACCCCAAGGCTTGAATCGATTACTAGTATTTTTTCAATGATTACGCCTGGGGGAATTACCCCTACTGGACCTGCAATTCGGACAGCTTTGCGATGGTTCGATGAGAATAGACCTTTAAGGAGCCTAATAGAGCAAAATGATGAGGCCTACATCGAAGAATCCATGTAAACTTCCTCCAGCTACTGTGATTGAGGGCAAATGGCATGGCCAAAAGTACATATTGCTTAAGGAGTTAGGCGAGGGGGCAAATGGCGTTGTTTATTTAACAAGATACGGAAACCAAAAGGCTGCTCTCAAAATTAGCAACGATGGCTTCACTATAACTTCTGAAGTTAATGTACTGAAGTCTTTTGCCAAGGCCCGGGGTACTGCCCTTGGGCCTTCTTTGCTTGATGTTGATGATTGGAAGAGCCCGGAAGGATTAGTAAGTTTTTATGTAATGGAATTTATAGAAGGCCCCGGATTCGATGAATTTATTGCTGGCAAAGGGGCGGAATGGGTCGAAGTACTTTTTCTTCAGCTCCTAACTGATCTTGATTTGCTTCATCAAAATGGATGGGTATTCGGAGATTTAAAACCGGAGAATTTAATCATAGCCGGCCCGCCTTCGAGGATCCGCTGTGTAGATGTTGGCGGGACGACAATGGCAGGAAGGGCGATCAAAGAGTATACAGAATTTTTCGACCGCGGGTATTGGGGTATGGGTTCAAGAAAGGCAGAACCTTCATATGATTTATTCGCCGCTTCGATGGTGTTTATATCGACAGCATATCCAAATAGATTCAACAAGAGCGAAGGCGGAATGAAACAGCTACAGGGAGCCATCCGATTAAAAAGGCAGCTTGTTAAATACGAACCTGTACTTGTTAAAGCTTTAAAGGGAGATTACTTAACTGCTAAAGAAATGAGAGAGGATTTCCTGAAAATTGGCCGGGGGGCGCAAGAGGGTAAGGGTGAAAAATTTAATCAAATAAAACCACATACCGGAACCAATCCTTCGCAGCCCCTGCAAAGCCGCCAGCAAATTCGGGCAAAAACAAGAATGGTTTCTCCTAATGTACATCACAAACATGGAGGAGGGAAGGAAACCATTTTAATTGTATCTGCAATGGCAATTCTTTATATTGTTTATGTTGTCGTTCAATTAATTTAGTAAACCCAATATAATTCTTTTTTTGTTTGTGAAACTTTTTTCCTTCTTTATCGTAAACACAAGGAAAAGCAGTTTTGCAAAAGACTGGTTACTCCAGGAACGAATCGGGTAAACAGGTTAACATACCATAAGGAAGATTGCAGATGCTTGAAGAAAAAATTGAATCCCTCTTAAAGAGAAATAATGTTTCTTTAGTGGGGAAAAGCGTTCTTGTTGGGGTATCAGGCGGGCCTGATTCAATGGCACTTTTCCACTATCTCTGGGAGCAAGCAGGAAAAATAGGTATAAATATTGCTGCTGCCCATGTCGATCATATGTTCAGAGGCGAGCAATCGCTTGAAGATGCCATGTATGTCGAACGGTATTGTAATGAGAAGGGAATTCCTTTTCATATGGCAAGAATCAATGTGCCAGGCATCATTTCGTCTACCGGTAAAAATGGACAGGAAGCAGCCAGGGATGCACGCTATGGCTTTTTTCAGGAATTGATTGAAGAGTACAGGTATTCTTATCTTGCTCTCGGACACCATGGGGATGACCAAGTAGAGACGATCCTCATGAGGCTGACAAGGGGATCATCCGGCAGGGGAAGGGCTGGCATACCCTTTAGGAGGCCTTTCCATGGAGCAGCTATCATAAGGCCGCTTCTCGGGGCTACCCGGGGCGATATCATCGATTTTTGTGAAAGGAAAGGAATTAAGCCCCGGTTTGACCCAAGTAATGAAAAGGATGTGTATAGCCGAAATCGGTTTAGAAAAACCATCCTTCCTTTTTTGAAGAGGGAAAATCCCCACGTTCATGAACATTTCCTGCGATTCAGCGAAGACATCGAGCGAGATGAGGCCTTTTTGGAGGAATTGGCTGTACAAAGAATGGATACAGTAATGACAAGCAGGGAAAATGACAGAGTTGTGATTGATATATTGGCTTTTCTTGGGATGCCAATGCCTTTACAAAGAAGAGGGATTCAACTAATATTAAACTATCTTTACGAAGGAAAGCCTGCTTATTTTGCTGCTCTACATATTGATCAAGCCATCTCCCTGATCAAACATCCTCATCCATCAGGCAAACTTGATTTGCCTGGAGGGCTTAAAATAACCCGATCCTATAACCGGTGTATTTTCCATTTTGAAAAATTGGATATCGCCCCGTTCAGATTTGAATTGGACGGACCGGGAGCTGTGAAATTGCCAAATGAATTCATCCTTTCAGCTGAAGTTTGTGCCAATTTCGAATCAGGTTTGGGAAATGACATACTTTTCCTTCCGTTTTCTCAGGTTCAGTTTCCGCTTATTATACGGACTAGGGAAAAAGGGGATAGAATGCCGATAAAAGGGATGGAAGGCACAAAGAAGCTTAAAGACATTTTTATTGATTGCAAGGTACCAGTTGCCAACCGGGGCAGCTGGCCTGTCATAACAGACAGCAGCGGCCGAATCATTTGGCTGCCTGGGCTTAAAAAAACACCTTTGGATACCGCTGGTGAACCAGGAGAATGCTATCTGAAACTTATGTATAAAAAGGAATCAACCTCTGGGGGGCACATATGAGATGAAAAACGACATTAAAGAGATTCTGATTTCCGAGGAGGATATTCAGGAAAAGACAAGGAAACTGGCTGCACAGCTAACTGAGGATTACCATGACAAGTTTCCTTTGGCAATCGGCGTCCTTAAAGGGGCAATGCCATTTATGGGCGATCTTTTGAAAAAGATGGATTGTTATCTTGAAATGGATTTTATGGATGTTTCAAGCTATGGCAATTCGACAGTATCTTCGGGTGAAGTAAAGATTCTTAAGGACCTCGATACATCAGTGGAAGGCCGGGACCTATTAATTATTGAAGACATTATAGACAGTGGCCTTACGCTGAGCTACCTTGTTGAGTTATTCCGCTATAGAAAAGCCAAATCAATTAGGATTGTAACCCTGCTTGATAAACCAACTGGCAGGAAGGTGGATATTAAGGCAGACTATATTGGGTTCGTAGTCCCGGATGCTTTTGTTGTTGGATATGGACTGGATTATGCGGAAAAATACCGAAATCTTCCTTATATTGGAGTCCTAAAGCCTGAAGTGTACACGAAGGCTGAATAGGGCAACGGCTATAGCCCTATAAAGCACAATTGTTGAAGCGATATCATTGTTTATGCTACTATTTTATATACTGTTTTTTACCGTGGGAGGAGGTAAGGGATGAACCGGATTTTCCGTAATACCATCTTTTATTTGCTAATATTTTTAGTGATTATTGGCGTTGTGAGCTTCTTTAATGGAAGCAACGAGCCTACAAAGAATATAACGTACAACGAATTTATTTCTCATCTCGAAAATGGGGAGATTAAATCGGTCACATTGCAGCCTGAGCGGGGTGTCTATGAAGTTCGTGGACAGCTGGAAGACGCTAAGGAAGGGCAATATTTTCTGACATACGTGCCTAACAGTGAACGGATGCTCAATCGGATTGATGATGCAATGCCAGCCAAGGTTGAGGTTCTTGCTGCTAAGGAAACAAGCGGCTGGGTGACGTTCTTTACTTCAATTATTCCGTTTGTCATTATCTTCATCTTGTTCTTCTTCCTGCTTAATCAGGCTCAGGGCGGTGGAAGCCGTGTCATGAACTTTGGGAAGAGCAAGGCAAGGCTATACAATGAGGAGAAGAAAAAAGTACGCTTTAAGGATGTAGCCGGTGCTGACGAAGAGAAGCAGGAGCTGGTCGAAGTAGTCGAGTTCCTTAAGGATCCCCGTAAATTTTCTGAACTCGGGGCCCGTATTCCTAAAGGGGTACTTCTTGTGGGGCCTCCAGGTACAGGTAAAACTCTCCTTGCGCGTGCTGTAGCAGGGGAAGCGGGAGTTCCATTCTTCTCAATCAGCGGTTCCGACTTTGTTGAGATGTTTGTCGGCGTGGGTGCATCCCGTGTTCGCGATTTATTTGAAACAGCAAAGAAAAATGCTCCATGTATCATTTTTATTGATGAAATTGATGCTGTAGGGCGTCAGCGTGGCGCAGGTTTGGGTGGCGGCCATGATGAGCGCGAACAGACATTGAACCAATTGCTAGTTGAAATGGACGGATTCGGAGCGAATGAAGGAATCATCATTATTGCTGCAACTAACCGTCCTGATATCCTTGACCCTGCACTGCTTCGTCCGGGACGTTTTGACCGTCAGATCACGGTTGATCGCCCAGATGTAAATGGCCGTGAAGCTGTATTGAAGGTTCATGCCCGTAATAAACCACTTGCGGATACAGTAAACCTAAAGGCAATCGCAATGCGTACGCCAGGATTCTCCGGTGCGGATCTTGAAAACCTTTTGAACGAAGCTGCTTTGGTGGCCGCGCGCCAGGATAAAAAGAAAATTGAAATGTCGGATATAGATGAAGCGACAGACCGTGTCATTGCCGGACCTGCTAAAAAAAGCCGAGTGATTTCAGAAAAGGAAAGAAGAATTGTTGCTTTCCACGAAGCTGGTCATACTGTCATCGGGCTTATGCTTGATGAAGCAGAAATGGTCCATAAGGTAACCATTGTCCCACGCGGCCAGGCTGGCGGGTACGCCGTTATGCTGCCTAAAGAAGATCGTTACTTTATGACAAAGCCTGAATTGCTCGATAAAATTGTTGGCCTTCTTGGCGGACGTGTCGCGGAAGAAATTGTCTTCGGTGAAGTAAGTACTGGTGCACATAATGATTTCCAAAGGGCAACAGGAATTGCCAGAAGAATGGTTACCGAATTTGGTATGAGTGATAAGCTTGGGCCAATGCAATTTGGCCAGGCACAGGGCGGCCAGGTATTCCTTGGCCGGGACCTCCATAATGAACAAAATTATTCCGATAAAATCGCATATGAAATTGATATGGAAATGCAGCGCTTTATTAATGAGTCTTATGAACGCTGCCGTAAGATCCTTACAGAAAACCGCGATAAGCTTGACCTAATAGCCAATACGCTCCTTGAAGTAGAAACTCTCGATGCGGATGGCATCAAGCACTTGATGGAGCACGGAAGGCTTCCGGATGGCAAGGTTCCTGCCAACAAGACATCCTCTGAGGTTAAGGAAACACTTGATGATGTAATCATTAATATTTCCGGCAAAAAGGATGACGAACAAAACAAGGGACTTGACAAGCCTGAGGACCACAAAACAGATAAATAAATAAAATCTAACAGATAAGGGCATCGCAAACGCGATGCCCTTATCTGTTAAATGCTGCCCAGGAGGATCTTCCACTTCTATTTACGTTATAACTGCCTTTACGAAATGCGTATACGGAAACTGTTTTCCTTTCACGTTTCTATTTATGGTATTATGTTTTCAGCTATATGGAACTATTAAGGATCTTCTTATACAAAACAGTAAAGTGGTGAGGAAATTGATATTTGTTTTTGACGTTGGAAATACAAATATTGTGTTAGGGGTATATAAAGGTGATGAGCTTCTTCATCATTGGCGCATTGAAACAAACCGAAACAGGACTGAGGATGAATATGGGATGGCGATTAAATCCCTTTTTGAACATTCTGGGCTTTCGTTTCAAGATATAGAAGGGATTATTATTTCATCTGTTGTTCCGCCGATTATGTTTTCCCTTGAGAGAATGTGTCAGAAGTATTTTGGTGTTAAGCCGCTTGTGGTGGGGCCGGGTATTAAAACGGGCCTGGACATAAAATACGAAAACCCCCGAGAGGTGGGTGCCGACCGAATTGTCAACGCGGTAGCTGCCATCCATGAATATGGAAGCCCGCTTATTATTGTCGATTTTGGGACTGCCACAACTTATTGTTTTATTAATGAATACAAACAATATATGGGGGGGGCTATTGCGCCAGGTATTGGGATATCTACTGAAGCTCTGTATTCAAGGGCAGCCAAACTGCCTAGAATTGAAATTGCAAGACCTGAAGGCGGAGTAATAGGGAAAAATACAGTAGGAGCCATGCAGGCAGGCATATTATATGGATATGTAGGCCAAGTTGAAGGAATTGTAAAACGAATGGTAGATAACAGTACCAAAACTCCAACAGTTATTGCTACTGGAGGGCTTTCTGCTTTAATAGCTTCGGAATCAAATCTTATTGATATTGTTGATCCATTCCTTACCTTAAAGGGTTTGCAGCTTATTTATAAGCGGAATTTGGATACATTAAAGACATTCAGCTAGGAGGATTCAAACATATGAGTGATTATTTAATAAAGGCCCTTGCATACAATGGGCAAATTCGGGCATATGCCGTTAGAAGCACTGAAACCGTTTCTGAAGCACAGCGCAGACATTATACATGGCCGACAGCTTCTGCTGCACTTGGACGGGCAATGACAGCAGGCTTGATGATGGGAGCAATGTTGAAAGGCGACGAAAAACTGACCATTAAGATTGAAGGCGGAGGCCCAATCGGAAATATCCTTGTTGATAGCAATGCCAAGGGAACTGTAAGGGGATATGTATCGAACCCACAGACCCATTTTGAATTGAATGAAAATGGAAAGCTCGATGTCAGAAGGGCGGTAGGGACAGATGGCACACTAACTGTTGTAAAGGATCTTGGTATGAGGGACTTCTTTAGTGGAGCAATTCAATTGGTGTCAGGGGAAATCGGTGAGGATTTCACATACTACTTTGCTTCATCTGAACAAGTACCTTCGTCGGTAGGACTTGGTGTTTTAGTAAATCCCGATAACTCAATCCTGGCAGCAGGAGGATTCATTTTTCAGCTGATGCCTGGCACTTCGGAAGAAACAATTAGCATTCTGGAAGAACGATTAAAAACGATCGAGCCAGTTTCAAAAATGATTCAGCGAGGTTTAACGCCCGAGGAAATCCTTGAGCAGCTTTTCGGAAAAGAGGAACTAAATATTCTTGAAAAAATGCCAGTCTCTTTTGAGTGTACGTGTTCAAAGGAACGCTTCGCAGATGCTATTGTATCACTTGGTCAGCAGGAAATAACAGAGATGATTGAAGAAGACGGCAAAGCCGAGGCCCATTGCCACTTTTGTAATGAAAAATACCAATATACAAAAGTTGAACTGGAAGAGTTATTGGCTCAGGCTAAATAATATACAGCCGGGAGAGGGAAAATGAAAACGAGGGAATTGTGGCTGGTTATAGCTGCTCTGGCTTGCCTAAACATATTGACGTTTTTCTACTTTGCTTCCAGAATAGATGCAATCCAGGATAATGGAGAAACAGTTGCGACGATTGGGAAAGGAACCATAACAAGGCAGGATTGGCTTGCTGAACTTGAAGCGCGTTATGGGGAAGATACGTTAAGGGAACTCATAGACCAAGAAGTCATAGCCCAGTTGGCAAAAAAATATCAAATAAGCATACCTGAAGCAGATGTTGAAAGGGAGTTGATTAGGTTTCAAACTGCATATGGCGGCTCATCTCCAGGAGAAACGGAGGATCTTGACCAATGGAAGAAACAAATCAAAACATCCCTATTGTTAGAGGAAATTTTAACAAAAGACGTTGTCGTGCCAGAACAGGAACTGAAGGCTTATTATGATGAAAACAAAGAGTTGTATAATGTGTCGGGAGCTTATCATTTATCCCATATAGTTGCAAGCAGTAAGGAAGTGGCAGATCAAATTGCCAAGGAACTCGAAGGAGGATCAAGTTTTTCTGCCCTGGCAAGGGAGGTTTCCGAGGATGAATTTACATCATCCAAAGGTGGAGATCTTGGATTTGTGCAGGAGGGTGATGACCGTTATCCGCAAATTTACATTGAAGCAGCCTCATCACTTAAAAAGGGGGAGTGGAGCGGTCCTCTTGAAACCTCATCAGGCTTTGCAATTATCAAGCTAAATGAAAGCATTAAAGGAACGGTTTACTCATATAAAGAGGTCAAGGGTGAAATAAAAAGACAAATTGCCCTTGCTCAAATGGAAGCCCCCGTTTCAGCAGCTGCCCTTTGGGAGGAAGCAGGCGTTGAATGGTTTTATAATAAATAATCTTTTGGAAGTTCCGCCGCCTCGTTATGAAGGCGGTTTTTTTGCTTGTAAAAGTATGTTTTAGGAATGAATGAAAGGGAATGTTATTATATTGACTATTAACTGGTAAAGTGATAAATTTTAATTAAATCCAATAAAAATACTCGGATATGAGGAGTGGAGCGAATGGTACGTATTGCAAATTCAGTAACGGATCTTATCGGAAATACCCCTATTGTAAAACTGAACCGTTTGGCCGATGAAAATAGTGCTGAGGTTTATCTGAAGTTAGAATATATGAATCCCGGCAGCAGCGTTAAGGACAGGATTGCTCTTGCTATGATTGAAGCAGCGGAAAAGGAAGGGCGCCTGAAGGAAGGTGATACCCTTATCGAGCCTACTAGCGGGAATACAGGTATTGGCCTTGCGATGGTGGCAGCAGCAAAGGGATATAAAGCGATTCTCGTTATGCCGGAAACAATGAGCCTTGAACGGCGAAATCTCCTACGTGCTTATGGCGCTGACCTTGTGCTCACTCCAGGACCTGAAGGGATGGGCGGGGCAATTCGAAAAGCTGAGGAAGTAGCAAAAGAAAATGGCTACTTTATGCCTCAGCAATTCAAAAATGAAGCAAATGTTGAAATTCACAGGAAAACGACTGGTAAGGAAATCGTTGAACAAATTGGAGAGCAGTTGGATGCTTTCATCTCAGGGATTGGAACGGGTGGTACGGTTACTGGAGCAGGTGAAGTCCTTCGTGAAACGTATCCAGGTATAAGGATTGTCGCTGTTGAGCCTGCTGACTCCCCTGTACTTTCCGGTGGGAAGCCAGGACCACATAAAATTCAAGGCATTGGTGCAGGTTTTGTACCTGATATCCTGAACACTGAAATTTATGATGAAATTATTACTGTTGAAAATGAACAGGCCTTTGAGTATGCCCGTCGTGCCGCTAAGCAAGAGGGTATTCTAGGCGGCATTTCCTCGGGTGCAGCCATTTATGCAGCTCTTAAAGTTGCTAAAGAACTTGGTAAAGGCAAAAAAGTCCTTGCTGTTATTCCTAGTAATGGAGAACGTTATCTAAGCACTCCACTTTATCAATTTGATGAATAAAATAAAATGATTTTGTTACATGGGCTGGCAGCTGCTGGCCCATGTTTTGTTTTAATAATAAGCTGCAGTGCAAAGTTTTTCTAACCCGCCTTTCTAAGCGGACGATTCATGTCTGCTATAGTGCAAAGACTACCGTTGGCCCGTTAGTAGGTTTTAATGAGAAATTCTTGTATGATAGGAGAGGAAACTCGAAGACGGAGGAACATTAGCATGACTACAAATACAATTATTAAATGTGGGCCTTTAGAATTGGATTATTCTTCGAAAACATTGATTATGGGGATTTTGAATGTTACCCCGGACTCTTTTTCGGATGGAGGCAGATTTAATTCAATCGACCGTGCTATTGAACGAGCGAAGGAAATGGTCGAGCATGGAGCGGATATGATTGATATTGGTGGTGAGTCTACTCGCCCAGGGCATGAACCTGTTTCACAGGATGAAGAAATTTCGAGGATTATCCCGATTGTGAAAGCCTTGGCAAGGGAATTGTCTGTTCCGCTATCAGTGGATACATATAAAGCAGAAGTTGCAAGACAAGCTTTAAAAGCTGGTGCTCATATTATTAATGACATTTGGGGAGCTAAAAAAGACCCGGAAATTGCGAATGTCGCCGCCGAAACGGGAGCTCCCATCATCCTCATGCATAACCGTGAAGACGTGCCTTATAGTACTTTCATGCGTGAGGCTTTGTTGGATTTATATGAGAGCATCGCTATTGCTAAAGCTGCAGGAGTAAAGGATGAACAGATCATTCTTGATCCCGGGATAGGTTTTGCAAAAACATATGAACAAAATATGGAAATGATGCAAAACCTTGAGCAACTTGTTGGGATTGGCTATCCAGTTCTTCTTGCGACCTCACGTAAGCGGTTCATTGGACACGTCCTTGACGTGCCGCCAGACGAAAGGATGGAAGGAACGGGGGCAACTGTATGCTATGGAATCCAGAAGGGCTGCCAGATGGTTCGTGTCCATGACGTAAAGGAAATTTCCAGAATGGCGAAAATGATGGATGCATTAATGGGGCGGGGGCGAGTGCATGGATAGGATATATATTAGTAAAATGCAGTTTTACGGTTATCATGGTGTCTTCCCGGAAGAAACAAAGCTTGGCCAGCGGTTCGGGGTGGACCTGGCTATTGGCCTTGACCTGAGCAAAGCAGGTCTCTCCGATAGCCTTGGGGATTCAGTTAACTATGGGGAGCTTTATTTAGTATGCAAAGAGGTTGTTGAGGGGAAACCTTTTAAATTGGTTGAAGCAGTTGCTGAAAAACTTGCCTCCACAGTATTAGGTGAATTTCCTCTGGTTGAAGAGGTAACTGTCAAGGTTATTAAACCAGATCCTCCGATTCCCGGGCATTATCAATCGGTAGCAATTGAGATAACAAGGAGAAGGTCAAATTGAACAATCATGCGTTCTTGTCACTAGGAACCAATATGGGGGACCGTCTCTATTATCTATTTTCTGCAATTCGTGAATTAAATCGCCATCCCTCCATACAGGTAGTAAATTATTCCTCTATCTATGAAACTGATCCAGTTGGTTTTGAAGAGCAAGCTCTTTTTTTAAACATGGTTGTAGAAATAACAACGGATTTAAATTCCTCTGCTTTATTGGAAACATGTCTTGGGATAGAACAAGTTTTTGGGAGAAAAAGGGAAGTTAGATGGGGCCCCCGAACAATAGACCTTGACATTCTTGCCTTTAACCAAGAAAATATTGAAACAGAGAGCCTGTGCATTCCTCATCCCAGATTGGGAGAGCGAGCTTTTGTGCTGGTTCCGTTGCATGAAATCGCCGGAAACATTTCTCTTCCCGGCTTCAAAGAGCCTTTAACTGAGCTTTTAGGGCGGTTACCTGATAAAGAAGGAGTACGGATATGGAAGCGGATAAATGGGGAAGACGGATTCGGGCTTTTAGAAAACTAAAAGGATTTACCCAAGATAGTTTTTCAAAGGAATTGGGTGTATCTGTCTCAATCCTTGGGGAAATTGAAAGGGGAAACCGAATGCCGCCGGCAGATTTACTTAATAAGGTTTCACAGGTTTTGCGCATTAGTATTGATGAGATTGCTCCGCCCAAGGAGTAATAGATGAAGCGGGCACAAACGGGCCCAAAACCATTTAAGAGAAAGGAAGGCCGTAGTATGTTAAAGATTGGCGATATAGTCATGAAGAACCCTGTTGTTTTGGCGCCAATGGCTGGTGTCTGTAATTCGGCTTTCCGGTTAACCGTAAAGGAATTTGGTGCCGGGCTGGTTTGTGCCGAAATGGTTAGTGATAAAGGCATCGTGTTTAAAAATGAAAAGACGATGAACATGCTTTATATAGATGAGCGGGAAAAACCGCTAAGCCTGCAAATATTTGGAGGCGAAAAGAAAACCCTCATTGAAGCAGCACGATTTGTAGATAAAAATACAAATGCTGATATTATTGACATTAATATGGGTTGCCCAGTTCCTAAAATCACTAAATGTGATGCCGGAGCAAGGTGGCTCTTAGATCCTAACAAAATTTATGATATGGTCTCTGCTGTTGTTGATGCGGTTGAAAAGCCTGTAACAGTTAAAATGCGAGTCGGCTGGGATGAAAAGCATATTTTCGCAGTAGAAAATGCCCGCGCGGTAGAACGTGCCGGCGGTAAGGCCGTGGCCGTACACGGACGTACACGTGTTCAAATGTATGAAGGTAAAGCAAACTGGGATATTATTAAGGAAGTTAAACAATCTGTGAATATTCCGGTTATTGGGAACGGTGACGTTCAAACCCCCCAGGATGCCAAACGCATGCTTGATGAAACCGGGGTTGACGGAGTTATGATTGGCCGCGCGGCGTTAGGAAACCCATGGATGATTTACCGTACTGTAAACTATCTAGAAACAGGCAAGTTGATGGGTGAACCATCCGTACGTGAAAAAATGGATGTAGCGATTCTCCATCTTGACCGATTGATTGCCCTTAAGGATGAATTTATTGCCGTCAGAGAGTTTCGCAAGCATGCAGCCTGGTATTTGAAAGGCGTCAAAGGTAATGCTAAGGTTCGCAATGCTATTAATGAATGCAATACGAGAGATGAGCTTGTTATGCTCCTTAATAGCCTTGTGGCTTATGTTGAGGAAAAGGAACAGCAGGCAATTGTCGGCTAACCTTTTTCGAGATGCTAAAAATGCGGCTGCCGGTATAACACTGGCAGCCTTTCTTCTGTTTTTGTTATTATTAGTAGGACTATGCGCTTATTTTGTGTAAAATGGAGCTAATGTCTTGTTTTATAATAATTTGTCCAAACTGATTGGGTGAATAACATTTCAACATACGCGAGTTTACATACCGCACTATATATACGGGAGCTGATAGTATGAGCCAAGAGGAATTGAATGACCAATTTCTTGTCAGAAGAGAAAAAATGAATGAAATGCGCCAAAAGGGCTTGGATCCGTTTGGTAAAAAGTTTTTACGTGATGCTACGAGTAAGGAATTGATTGAGCAATATGGAGAACTTGAAAAGGAAGAGCTAGAAGCTAAGGAAGTCTCCGTAGCCCTTGCTGGCCGGGTGATGACCAAGCGCGGGAAAGGGAAGGCTGGCTTTGCCCATATTAAGGACCTTACTGGCCAGATTCAGATATATGTTAGAAAAGATGCTGTTGGAGATGAACAGTATGAGCTGTTTGATCAAACTGACTTGGGGGATATTGTCGGTGTATCCGGCACGCTCTTTAAGACTCAGGTAGGAGAACTGTCCATAAAAGTTAGCGAGTATACGTTCTTGACAAAGGCGCTACGCCCATTGCCGGATAAATTCCATGGCCTTAAGGATGTAGAACAACGGTATCGCCAGCGCTACCTTGATCTTATTATGAGTGATGAAAGCAAGGAGACCTTTATTACCAGAAGTAAAATCCTTCAGGCAATGCGCCGTTATCTTGATGACCAAGGCTATCTTGAAGTGGAAACCCCAATGATGCATTCCATAGCAGGCGGTGCCTCTGCCCGCCCGTTCGTTACGCATCATAATGCCCTTGATATGGAGTTGTATATGAGGATTGCAATCGAACTCCATTTAAAGCGCCTGATTGTTGGAGGGCTTGAAAAGGTCTACGAAATTGGCCGTGTTTTCAGAAATGAAGGAGTCTCTACTAGACATAATCCTGAGTTTACGATGATTGAATTATACGAAGCTTATGCTGATTTCGAGGATATTATGAAGTTGACTGAAAATCTGATTGCCCATATTGCCCGCGAGGTACTCGGAACGACAACGATTCAATACGGTGAGTATGAGGTTAATCTCGAGCCTGAATGGAAGAGGCTTCATATGGTTGATGCCATTAAAGAGTATACTGGCGTTGACTTCTGGAAAGAAATGAGTGTCGAAGAGGCGCGTGCGCTTGCTAAAGAACATGGCGTCGAAATTACGGAGCATATGCTTTATGGCCATATTGTTAATGAGTTCTTTGAGCAAAAGGTTGAGGAAAAACTGATTCAGCCTACATTCATTTACGGCCATCCCGTTGAGATATCTCCGCTTGCTAAAAAGAATGAAAATGATCCTCGCTTTACGGATCGATTTGAATTATTTATTGTGGCTCGGGAACATGCGAATGCTTTTACTGAGCTTAATGACCCGATTGACCAAAGAGAGCGTTTTGAAGCTCAGCTAAAAGAGCGTGAGCAAGGGAACGATGAAGCGCATGAAATGGACGAGGATTTTATTGAATCACTCGAATATGGTATGCCGCCAACTGGGGGACTGGGAATTGGCATCGACCGTCTAGTTATGTTGTTGACTAATTCTCCATCTATAAGGGATGTCCTATTGTTCCCTCTAATGAGGCATCGGTAATTTTGTTAACCTTCAATATAGAAGTATGAAGTAAGTGCCAGTTTCCTTTTTGGAGGCTGGCGCTTTCTTGTTTGGGAAGTTTTATACACACGATGAAGACGAGGAATAATTAGAATTTTGGTTCTTTATGATTTTGGATAAAAAGTTTAAAAAAGCTATTGCATGGTTTGCTCAAAGGTGCTATATTATTAAAGTTGCTTCTGAGAGAAAAACAAACAAGAAAAAACTTGTTGACATCACATTAGCAATCTGGTAATATTAAAAAGTCGTCTTCAAAAAAAGATGCGTTAGTGATTGTTCCTTGAAAACTAAACAAACAAGCGTCAACAAACAATAATATGAT